>NZ_JAIWZC010000001.1 GCF_020297485.1 Enterocloster clostridioformis | reverse complement strand
TGAGTTAAGTCCCCCTACCACGGTAAAGATTGCCAGTGCTGTCAGAAGCACGCCGCCTGCCCAGGAAGGAAGACCGTACTGCTGGTTCAGTGTAGAGGCAGCACCTCCAACCATAACGAAAAATGACATGTAACAGAATACAGTAGAATAATAATCCTGAAGGTCCCGACGTATTTACCGCAGTAAAACTTGTATACGTCCATTTCCTTTTTCAAAGTGCTCTTCCGCTCCGGCCTTGGCAAAATTGTAATTGTAGTAGATGAAGCAGACCGCAAACAGTAATACCGTAAAAATTCCCTGCACGCCATATGCAGTGTAGTACTGGACAATCTCATGCCCTGTTGCAAACCCGGAACCAATGGTAAACGCGATGATTGCTCCGGCAAGTATAACTACCCGTCCCCAGTTAACTTTCTTATCACTATCCATACGCCTTCTCCTATCCATGGTCTGATACAGCGCCGCAACGCTGTCCTGATTTATGCCGGCGCAGCGGGCAGGCTGCCTGCTGCGCCGGATTTGTCATTTCTGTGATTATTTCTCAAACACAGTCTGGCCATCAACTGGTGTCTGAAGTGCTTTGAGAGCTCTTCTGACCATGGATAAGCGTAGCTTATAGCTGTCCTTCTCGCCCTGTGGCGGATCGCCCAGAGGATAAGGAATGCCTATACCGGGAATAATACGGTTAGCGCCTATTGTCAGTGAAATCGGAACTACAGTAGCCATGTGAACTACCGGAATGCCGTACTTCTCGATACCCTTAACCATCGTTGCACCGCAACGAGTACAGGTACCTCATGTAGAGACGAGGATAACAGCATCCACATGCTCATCAATAAACATCTGTCCAATCTCGCTGCCGAACTTGGCTGCAGAAGCAGTCGCTGTTCCGGTACCGGTAGTAGTGCAGAAGTAGTTCACAAGCTCGCCGAACTCGCCTGCTTTTTCCAGTTCTCTTAATGCGTCCAACGGAACTACCACGTTGGGGTTGGCCATGGCAAACTGACGGTCATATCCGCCGTGGATGGTGGTAAACTCATCCGGCGACAGACGGTCCATGCCGGTGATGTCGTATTTGCCCCACTTGGTGGCGTTGGAGGACTCGATATGGTCAGGGTTGCCGGTTGGCACGATACCGCCGGAGGTAACCACTGCAATTTTTGCGTGCTTAATATCCTTAACAGGCTCAGCGGGCGCAACTCTGTCAAACTTAGGCATAGGAAGGTCTGTGCCGTATTCCTCGCCCTTTAACTTCTTAACCAGCATCTCAAGGGCACGCTCAGAACCTCTCTTCTCAGCGAAGTAGTTCACGCGGATTCCTCTCTCGATGTATCCTTCTTCCTTCGGTCCAAGGATTTTAGCGCCTGCCGCCATCTTCTTAATGAGGGCTGACATAACAGGAAGTACCTTTGGCATACCTGCTGCGGAGTTAGGTGTTTCCACAATGATAAGGTCCTTGCGGAACATATCCACGCCTGGATTCTCGATATACATACCGGTGATAACCGGGATGCCCAGACGCTCTTCCACTGCCTTACAGATGGTACCGCAGGCAACGCCGTAACGTCCAGCATTGAATGCGGGGCCTGCCACGAATACATCAGGCTCACATTTCTTTACCATCTCAATGATGGTATCGGTTGCAGCGTCCAGATTCTCTCCGAAATAGTTGTCACCGCAGATAACGGTTGATACGATTTCATAATCCTCTCCCAGTGCAGCCTTAAGTCCCTTACCTGGTCCTACGACCCCTTCCCGAAGCTCAGGGGTATAATCGGCTTTTTCTTCACCGCCGATTCCGGCAAAGAACTGGTTAATATAATGTACTATTTTATATTTAGCCATCTTTCCATCTCCTTTATTTTCGATTAATAGCCTCTAGCTGCCAGCTTGTTGAAACCATTGGCAATGGTGGAGGCGATGATAATCTGAAGCTCTGCCTCAAAGCTGCCGTCCGGGTTCTTACAGCCGTCCCAGCCGCCAATCTGCATCTCGATGAAGTCCTGTGTTCCGATGACCTTATCCATGGCCGGGAACTGGAGTGTGGCATTACCCTGTCCACAGGATGCCAGTGCGTCGGCTTCCTCGCAAACGTCTGCCAGGGACTGGGACTTTCCGTCCTTGCCCGGGAACTCGTCGGTTATCAGAACCACCTTGGTTCCTGCGCGCTCTACCTTGCGGCAGTTCATCATCAGGTCGGTATCAGGATTGCCGTATCCCTCCTCGGTAATCAGCACACCGTCTAATCCCATCCAGTTGCACAGCTTGGCAACCATGTCGGAATGACGCTCTTTGTCTGCCAGGAATACGTTCTCATTGGTCAGGATAACACCCATGAAGTTGATATCCTTGCCATGGTGCTTATAGCAGTCCTCAATAACCGGATTGTGGAAATGATGGTAAGTGGTAACCTTGTCACACGGGGCAACACAGTTACCGGAAACAATAGCGCCGTCCATGATTTCCGTTGGATACATAAAGGTGGGGATGAACTGCTTTGCATCCACGCCGTAATAATATGTATCATGCAGAAGGCCCTGTGACTGCAGCATGTGAATGTAGCCTACCTTTGGAAGGTCCGGATACATGGCAGCCTGCTCGAAAATGGGCTTTGTCTCATAAGTAATGATTTCATCAGGCTCCAGCTCTCTTGCTGCCTCGCCTACATAAGCAGCTACTTTTAAGCCTGCCATACGGGCAGCCTTCTCATATACATGAGTCTCCAGGCCGTCGGCCGGCTCCACTACAACGCAGAGGTTATAGGTCTGTGAGAATGGGCAGTAATCCGCAGCAGGGCCGCTCATGTCGATAACGCCCTCCTGGAATCCTACGATTTTACCAACAGTCACCACACAGCAGCCTTCCAGTGCGTGTGTTCTTCCGGTTCCCACCTGCGGGCTTACCTTTCCGATCACGCCTGGGAAAATCTCTCCGCCGCTGACCTTAACCCTTGGCTCAATCACGTCCTTAACCGGTGTAATCCTAACGGACTCACCTGGCTTTGCAATGTCAACGTGGCAGCCGGTCAGCTTATCGTCTTCCAGCACAAGCTTTTCAACTTCCTCTTTGTTGACATAGAGCACTCCGTCTTTCACGTGAGTCTTGTCATCGAATCGGATATCTTTGATAAAGATTTTTCCCAATTCAAGCTTCATATGAAATACCTCCACTTCTTTATATTTTACTGCCTGATTGTCCATGATATTTCCATATATCTAACCTGGCAGCCACAGCAGTACTCTTTCGGTTACAAAATTTGGGGATTGTGCAAAAATGATATTTAAAAATAGTAATCGCGATAACTTATGTCTATAATATAACATAAGTTATCGCGATAATCAATGGAACTCTTGACGCCTATTGTTATTTTCTGTAGGAATAGTTTTTTTCGTCAATTTGTTATAAATTTGTCATGTTTTTTGTGTATATTCACTACTTGGGTGTGAAATCATAGGCATAGCACTGTGTGATTTCCTTGCTCTCCTGAATGAACTGGTTTACCAGCTCCGGAATCTCTTCCTGACTGACGCCGTGCTCCTGGACAAACTTAAAATATCCCAGAAACAGGGTGCATATGATATGATTCAGCTTTTTTGCATTTTCCTCTGAAATTTTGCCCTCAGCCACCAGAAGCCTGCATATATAATAATCCCTCTGGTAATAGCTGGGTATCTCAAGCATCTCCTTGATGAAGGGGCTAACCTGTATGATGGCATCCGGAAACATCTCATAGTATTCCTTAAGGGCCTCTCCCAGGTCCCGGTTGATGTTCCGGTAGAATACAGCCTCAAAAGCCTGGGGCTTTTTAAATGCTTCCTTTGCATAGGAACGCCATATGCCGAAATGCACGTCCCAGATATCATTCCAATCCTTCTCACATTTTGACAAATCCAGGATATACTCGTTGAGCGCATCCAGCTGGGCATAAAACAAAAGCTCATCCAGGTTCTGAAAATACCGGTACATACTGGCGGATGAACATCCCAGCTCTGCCGCAATACGCCGGATGCTGATGGCCTCCACTCCCTCCTTCTTTATAATTCTGCTGGCCTGAACCACATAATCCTTCCTGCTCAAATCTTTAAAGTAGGATGTTCCCACATTCTTTTTCATGACTTCCTCACATTCGGTTCCTTATTATCCCTATAATTTAGGGATTACATTCTCTATCATTGACAAATCAATGGTCTTGTAATCGTAGGCAATCTTCTCATCATACTTAGGCACCTTCTTAATGGCGGTCCACTTATTGAACGCCTCTATGGCTTCCTCAATCAGACGGATATCCCCCGCGTCACTCTTTCCGGTTTCACTGTATAAAAGGATGGTCCTGTAGGGCGTCTGATTGGGCTTTAAACTGGAGGCCTGGGGGTGGGTCAGAAGCTTGTGGTTTGTATGAATCAAATCCCTGGTCTTTAACAGTACCTCCTCGTAGGTCTCCACCGGAACAACCTGGTCTACCTTGTCTCCCCATTTTTCTGCTGCCCGGTCATTATTGGTGACCAGAATACATTTACCTAAATCAAACATTGTATCCCCTCCTGGTTATTATTATTTGCTGTCTTCCTTAACATCTCTTTAATATATTACATCAAATTACATATTCCGTCAATTTATCCCGTACACCATAAACCCATGCTTTCCTAAATTATATCTGTAAAAATGCAAATCCCGTAAAAAGTGCTGCAAAGCCATCGAAATCCTTCAATTGCTGTTGCAGCACCCTGAGTCAAAAGAAATATTCATATGGGTAGTTCCGTGAACACTATTTGCTGAAATATCCGTGATACAGCTGGAAAAAGTTGTCCGCCGTGCAGCCCTCACCGCCGGAGAACTCCACCACGTCACCGGGCAGCTTCTTAAGCTTCACCGTGTGTTCCTTTACGTAGGGCTCATAGATTCCCAGGAACGCCTTTGTCTTCTTCTCCTGGGCCAGCCTGCTCTTTCTGGCAGCCGTGGCCTCCTGGTCATAGGCATTGACACACTTCTGGATATAATATCTTCCGCCCTGCTCCAGTATCCCGCTGACCTGGTCCTGCTCCAGCTCAAATGCAGCACTGTCAAGGCCATCCATGTCCTTCTGCCATTCCAGTGTCCTGTCTGTCCGGCTGTTCTTTGAATATTTTGCGGCAATGGCTCCAAAATCCGCTTTTTCTGCCTGGGTAAGGGCCAGCACGTTCTCTGCTTCCTCCCTGGAATCCAGTTCAATCTGCTGGATGCCTATTACCTTTGCCTCCGCGTCACTGACCTCCAGGTTCTCGTTTTTTGTCAGCTCCGCCACCAGCTTATCCGCGCGGTAGTATTCGCAGTACAGGTCATACACCTCGTCCTGGGATACATCCATAAACCTGCGATCCTGCTCCGATAAATTTCTGTAATATTCCTGGGCAAGGGACTTAAGGGCATCCCTTTCCTGGCTTGTAAGTTCAATTCCCTGTTCATCCGCCATCAGATTGGTGGTTGCCAGCTCAATCAGGAACTGCTCCACCTGGCCCATCAGCTTATCCTCAAATGTATTGCCGCTCTCGTCCGCCTTCACAGACCACAGTTCGCTGGTATATATGTTCTGGTACCGGTTGCGCTCTGTGATGGCAATAACCATCATCTGCCCCCTGGTGTACTCCTTATCCACGGTTCTGGAGCCGGTTGCTGCAGCTGTCTTCCTGGAACACCCGGTAAAAACAGTCAGTGCCAGGACCGCTGCCAGGCACAGTGTCAAGGTCCTTTTCCATCTCTTCCCCCGTCCCTTGTATATCCTGCTTCTGTCCACTGTCACGCTCCTCTCACAGCAGCCCTTTCAGTATCTTGAGGACTCCGCCCCGCACATTGCTGTCCGCCTGGAATCTGGCTGCCCTGCGGACCTCTTCCCTGGCATTGGCAACCGCAAAGCTGTAATAGGCCTGGTTCAGCATCTCTATATCGTTGAGCTGGTCCCCGAAGGCCATGGTCTCCTCCACCTTAATGCCCAGGCTCTCCTGTATGGTGCGCACGGCCCTGCCCTTGTTCACATCCCTGGCCATACAGTCCATCCACATGTCACCGGCGCAGGCCATCTTGGCCTGGTCCCTAAACTCCTCATATATGTCCCTGGTGGCTGCCTCGATTCCCTCCTTCTTATAAATGGAAATCTTCACACATGGCTCCTCCAGCTCCAGCACGTCCCTTACCCGGATAACATTAAACTTATAGCCATTGGTCAGCCAGTCGTACAGGGCATCGTTCTTAGAATCCAGATAATCCCCGTTCACACCGGCATAAACCATCTCCAGCTCCGGATGCATACGTACCTTCCGGATGATACGGTGGGCCAGCTGGCGGTCCATGGTGTAGGCATACAGGCATCTGCCGTGGCAGCCCACGTACGCCCCATTGTTGGCAACATAGAATATCTTCTTCTTTACCGGCTCAAACGCGCTTTCCACACTGGCCCAGGGGCGTCCGCTGGCAACCACAAACTGCATTCCCTTTTCACGAAGCCTGAGAATAATGTCAAATACCTCCGGATCCAAATCCGGGGATCCGTCCGGTACAAGGGTTCCATCCACATCCGATACAATCAGCTTAATCATCTTCCCTGTCCTCCAAAAGTCTTTTTATCTCCTGATAGAGACGTCCCACGGGCAGTCCCACCACGTTGGCGTAGTCCCCGTCAATTCCTTTTATATAGGCGGCAAACCTGCCCTGAATTCCGTAGGCCCCCGCCTTATCCAGGGGCTCACCGCACTGGGCATACTCCTTCATTTCCCCACAGGTCATAGGGTATACATGGACATCCGTGCGCTCCGCAAATGTAATCCCATGGCACCTGTCCTTCCCCTGGCACAGCAACACCGTCACACCGGTGTATACCTGATGGGTCCTGCCCTGAATCTTCTCCAGCATCTCATAAGCCCTCATGGGAGTTCCCGGCTTTCCCAGTATCTCATTTCCCACGGAAACCACTGTATCAGCCCCGATCACCATGGTGCCCACGGGACATCCCGACGCAACGTCCTCCGCCTTCTGTCTGGACAGCTCCATGACCACCATATCCGGCTTCTTCTCCCTGGTTTCCTCCTCCATCCGGCTGGGCCTGATTTCAGGCTCCAGGCCAATCTGTGCCAGCAGTTCCTTCCGTCTGGGGGATGCCGAGGCCAGCACGACCTGATATCCTCCCCAAGTATGTCTCATATCCATGTCTTTCTCCTTTATTCAACCCGCCGTAAAACAGGGGCGGCTCAAAACGACGAAAAGACTGCTGCATGTAGACCAATGGTAACAGCCACCTGCAGCAGCCTTTCATCCAATTAATATATCTTCAGCCGGCCCACTGCCGGCGCATCTTCATCTTCCATACCGCCCAGGCGCAGGCGAAAACAGCGGATGAAATCCACCAGATAGAACATGGTAAGTCCTACCGCCAAAACGGGCCCTACATGGCCGGGCAGGCTGAACACGGCAGCACGAACCCTTATATCCAGAAAATAAAAGAAAAACAGACCCAAAAGTCCCCACCCGAGGCTGCTTTCCAGACAGATCATTCCTTTGTAATTAAAGGGTTTGCGGCTGTAGTCCCACCAGAAGGAACCGAACAGCCGGACCATAATATTGGCTGTGACCAGTTCCATGGTAGTAGCCATGGCCATGGACGCCGTGTAGAGCTCCATGGGGCTGCCCGAAACGGGCCGCAGCAGCATGCAGGCGCCCAGGGCGCCGAACCCATATATGACGCAAAAGGGGCCATGGCCAAAGCCACGGTCCACTACAGGCCGCTTATATTCTGCACTCAGCACAATACATTCCAGCAGGTAACCAAGAAAACTATACATAAAAAACCAGTTGATGAAATCATAAACATTCATGGTATCTTCTGTCCTTCCTGTCTAACATGATACCCCCCGCCGTGTTAATAGCAGGAATTCAGGGCCAGAGCCAGCCCGATTCCCAATATAGCCCCTGCCAGAACCTGCAAAGGCGTGTGTCCCACGTACTCCTTAAGCTTCTCCTGAAGCACTTCCGCATTGAGCTTAAGGGGATTCTCTGAAAGGATGGAATTCAGCAGCTTGGCCTGTTTTCCGGTCTCACGCCTCACTCCGATGGCATCATACATGACAATCATGGAGAGCACGAAGGACACGGCAAATTCAAAGGAGCCGGCCCCGTATTTAAGCAGGGCCGCTGTGGTCAGGCCGCAGACCGTGGCAGAGTGGGAACTGGGCATGCCGCCTGACCCCACCAGGCGCTCCGCGTTAAAATTCTTATTCAAAGCAAAGTCAATCAGTGTCTTTAAGAACTGGGCAACCACCCATCCTGTAACGGCACTCATAAGAAGCTGATTGCCAAGCATCTGTGTCCATACATTCATAATCGGATTATTCTTTCCCCTTTCAAACGGGCTCCGGGACGGTTTTAGCAAAACGTATGATTACCGTCTGGCCGGCTGCGCAAACAGGCACATCCGAATCCAGTGCTTAAACCGGGCCGTGGCTTCCACTGTACTGCAATATTTATCCGCGCAAGTAACTGCATATCCTGCCTTGGATGCGGGAGGGACAAGGGTCAGGGGCCACATATGCCTCAGGATTATCATCCGTTCCTCCCCGGTCAGCCGGAAATACCGGTCTGCATTCGCCAGGGCTGCTTTCGGGTGGGTAAATCCATGAAAATACTGGCCCGTCTCCTTAGCATGGGTATGCCAATCGTATAAAAACAAATCATGGAGAAGCCCTGCCCGAGCAGCGCTTCTCCAGTTTCCTCCCAGCTGTTTGCACAGCTTATATCCAAGGTATGAAACCTGCATACAGTGGGTCTTGCATGTGGTAGTCCCGTGCTGTATGTACTGGTCCATGGACTGGAATACAGGATGGCACAGTATGTCTCTTACGCACTCCATGTATTCCTCGTCTTCTGTTATCTCTGAAACCACTGACGGCTCCATATGGGCATCACACCTTTCTTAATTCATCAGCATATTATCCGACATTACAGGTCTGTTGTCAATATCCAATCAGCCAGTCATAAAGTTCCTGGTACTTGGCGGCAGAGGTCCACCAGGAATAATCCTTGGCCATAGCCCTGTCGATAATCTTATTCCACTCCCGGCGTTTGCTGCTGTAGACATACTTGGCATAGCGCACGCTTCCCAGCATCTCATGAGCATTGTAATTGGCAAAGGAGAATCCTGTGCCCGTGCTCTCGTATTCATTATAAGGCTCCACTGTATCCTTAAGACCGCCTGTCTCCCTGACAATGGGAACCGTGCCGTAACGCAGAGCCATCAGCTGGCTCAAGCCGCATGGCTCAAACAGGGAAGGCATAAGGAATGCGTCGCTTGCTGCGTAAATCTTATGGGACATGGCCTCTGAGTAGTAGATCTGGGCCGATACCCGGTCATGATACTTCCAGTCATAGTGGCGGAACATGTTCTCATAGCGCTCCTCACCTGTTCCCAGTACCACCAGCTGCAAATCATCGTTGCACAGCTCATCCATGACGCACTGAATCAGGTCAAAGCCCTTCTGGTCCGTAAGACGGGAGACGATGCCGACCATAAACGTCTTCTCATCCACCGGAAGGCCTAACTCCTGCTGAAGCGCCTTCTTGTCCTTTACCTTTTCCTTGCGGAAATTCTTAGCATTATAGGTCTGGGCAATATACGTATCTGTCTCCGGATTAAACTCATCGTAGTCAATGCCGTTTACAATTCCCCTGAGGCTTCCGGCCCTGGAACGCATAAGGCCGTCCAGTCCCTCGCCGTAGAATGGCAGCTTAATCTCTTCTGCATAAGTGTTGCTGACCGTGGTGATGGCATCTGCATATACGATACCGCCTTTTAACAGGTTTCCGTCCTTGTAGGCTTCAAGCTTATCCGGCGCGAAATAATAATCCGGCAGTTCTGTAAAGCGCTTGATGGTTTTCACATCCCACACACCCTGGAACTTCAGGTTGTGGATGGTGATTACAGACTTCATATTGCAGAAAAATTCTCCCTCGTGGAACTTATCCTTGAGAAGAACAGGAATCAGTCCTGTCTGCCAGTCATGACAGTGCACCACATCGGGCCGGAATCCAATCACAGGCAGAGCTGATAAGGCTGCCCGGCAGAAGAAGCAGAACTTCTCCAAATCCCAATACCAATCCCCGTATGGCTTTGCCCCGTTAAAATAACTCTCATTATCAATAAAGTAAAAGGTTATACCCTCGTGTACGTACTGCAGGATGCCCACATAGCGGCTCTGTCCCAGATAATCCATATAGAAGTGGTTTACATATTCCATCTTGTCACGCCACTCCTGTTTGATGCAAAGGTACTTGGGAATGATGACCCTGACATCAAAATACTCTTTATCAAAGCATTTTGG
Organism: Enterocloster clostridioformis; assembly: GCF_020297485.1. Taxonomy (NCBI): domain Bacteria; kingdom Bacillati; phylum Bacillota; class Clostridia; order Lachnospirales; family Lachnospiraceae; genus Enterocloster; species Enterocloster clostridioformis. Next base: position 5,381,293 of record NZ_JAIWZC010000001.1, on the reverse strand, counting down.
CAGGGAGCCCACTACGTCTGCCAGTCCTCCTGTTTTAATAAACGGCACTGCTTCTGAAGCTGCAAATAATATTTTCTTCATCAAAACCTCCCTCTCCTGACGAACAGGTTCCATATGCCTTTCTTAATAGTATACCTTACTTTTCCGAAATTAGGAAGTTCTTTCTGATGAATTTGTCTTAAATTTTTTTGTATTCCAAGAGTATTTTATCCGATATCAGCGCAATGAATTCAGAATTGGTAGGCTTACCCTTTCCGGTACTGATTGTATAACCGAAAACTTCATCGATGGTTTCCATCTTGCCTCTGCCCCAGGCCACCTCGATGGCATGACGTATGGCACGTTCCACCCGGCTGGCCGTTGTCTGGTTGCGTTTGGCTATGGCCGGATAGAGGATTTTCGTCACGCTGCTCATCATTTCCTGGTCTTCCACCGACATGGCGATAGCATCTCTCAGATACTGATATCCTTTAATGTGGGCCGGTATGCCCAGCTCATGAAGCATCTTTGTAATGTCTGTTTCCAGATGCTCCTTCATGTACTCCTCCCTGGTGATATGGGATTCTTCCCCCGGCTCAAAAGGAGCCGTTAATACTTTTCCTGCCGGCTGTTTATCGGGCAGTTTTCCAATATGACGAATCTTGTTTACCAGGATTTCCTTGTCGAAGGGTTTCATCAGATAGTAATTAGCTCCCGCCTTAAAGGCATCTTCTGTCATCTGTTCTCCACCCACTGCACTAAGTATAATGAATGCAGGATTTTTCAGGAAAGTATGCTCGCTTTTCACTTTTTCCACTACGGATATACCGTCAATTTTCGGCATTACCAAATCCAGCAGTACAATGTCCGGCGTGGTGTCAACAATCATGTTAATGGCATCAGCGCCATTGTCTGCCTTTCCAATTACAGATAATCCGTCTTCTGCGTTAATCAGTTCATCCAGCGTATTCAGAATCAGCGGATTGTCATCGACAATCGCAACATTCAGCTTTTCCACTTCCTTTTACCTCCTAAAATTGTTTGCCTGTGCTGAACTACCTGCCAATCAATCGGTAGCTGCTATTCGACCATCTTAACATCAAATCCATCTCCTTCGTCAATATAACTCCTGGCGAAATTAATTATATATGGTCCCCATACCATATAGCAACGATTCGTGGTCGCAATTTTAGACACGCATCGAGATTAAATTGTATCATTTTTGGTGTCATTTTGCAATTATTAATTATATCGATTAACATTTTTGTAACAAATAATTGGTTTTTTTACAATATTTTACTTTAATTCGACACCTTTTTTGTAATTTCAGCACGTTGAGGTTCTAATCCATTATATTCTCACAGGCTTGATTATAGAACGCAAACATCTCTGTTTTTCCTCCTGATATTTAAAACTTTGGCAAAACCGCGGGAGGGGGCGAGACGGGATTTGTCGAAATTTGTTGGAGAGGGTAGGTTGACGGAGGTGGGGAGGTTGGGACAGAGGTGAGAGCAGAGATAAGGGCCGAAAAAAAAACAGGGATGATATTTATGAATTTGATAAGATATGACAGATGGGGAACGGATTTTGTAAGAAATTTGCAGAAACTGATTTTGAGGTGGTATCTGCAAGCCGAAGCGTATGAAATATCAATCCACAGCTTCTTCGCAGAAGCCGACGCAAATACATCCAATACCGCTTCATATATCATTGATTTTTTGTATGTATTTCATAATCATATTCCACTATTTTACAGTTTTTATCCATATTCCCCCAGATTGTCCCTAAAAGCTGCCAGAAAACAGTTGCAAATCTCTCCTGCTTTTCATGTTCACTTGACATTCGCACTACTATATAGTCCACTTTGTGCTGATATATCACCTTCTCCACATCTACCCGTGTTTTTATCTTAGCAAATCTTAAAATATTATTTTGATGGCATACTTCACTTATCATAATTTACACCTGCCCTATCCTTTGTGTTGCTTTCTGTCTATATACCACCCCCCCCCCCAAAAAAAAAAAAAAACGGTTTGTCTATATTGTACCAAGTCGCTAGTGCGACGGCTAGCCCAAGGTACATAAAACCACCACTTTTTTTATAAAAAATAGCAGTTTTTAAATTTATGATGTATTGTTAAGTTACCACACCAAACAACTTCATAACTTTAAGAACTGCTATGCTTATGTTATCATGGATTTCTAAACTCAACAACTATATATCTTATTTTTTTACTCGTCCACCACCTCTTTTTGAAATGTAACTACTGTTTTTATTGCATTTCAAAGGAGATTTTACTATGGACAAATATTTAAATTCTTTCAGGGAAATGATTTCCCTTCGCGGTCTTACCGACCATACCCTTAAAAATTACTGTACTTACATCCGGGCGTATCTGGATTACCTCGCAAATGTTCTTCACAAATCGCCAGAAGATGTTTCCTGGGATGAACTTCGTGACTACATCAAATGGCTACAGAAATCCAGAGACCTTTCTGACCGCACCATCAACTGTGCCATTTCACAACTGCGCTTTTTCACCATGTATGTTCTTCACAAAACATGGGATGACACACAGCTTCCCATGCGTAAGTTTGACGAGTACCTTCCCTATGTTCCCTCGAAACAGGAAACATGGCAGTTTATTTCTTCCATACCTGATTTAAAGCAGAAGACTATGGTTACACTCATGTATTCCTCAGGGCTTCGTATCGGTGAAGTATGCCGTCTGCGTTACGAGGATGTTGACCGCAAAAACATGCGGCTTCACATCACACACTCCAAAAACAGGAATGACCGCTATGCCATTCTTTCTAAAGCGGCACTTGACCTGCTGACACGCTACTGGTTTGAATACGGCAGACCAAAAGGCTTTCTTTTTCCAAAGCAAAGTGGCGAGGACAGACCCATCGACACATTCTTCCTTTCAAGACACATCCATGCCCATGAGGACAGGCTCGGATGGGAACGCAGGCTTACCTGTCATTCCTTTCGTCATGCTTTTGGTACCCATCTGTATGAAAACGGAACCGACCTGCTTACCATAAAAGCGCTTATGGGACATAAATCTTTGTCTTCCACCACTATTTATGTCCATCTTTCCGGTAATGCCATCCGCAATGCCGTCAGCCCTTTTGACCGATTGGCAGGTGAATACCATGAGTGATTACAAAATCAGGCAGATATTTGAGCAGTCCTATGAAGCTTTCTCAGCACCGGGGCACTATCAGTCGGATGTCCAACGCAAAGCCGCCCGAGCCATCTTAAACTGCAAATCCGGAAGGCTTGGTGTCAACTTAAGTCAGTGTACCGACTGTGGGCATGTGGAAGTCCACAATAATTCCTGCCGCAACCGCAACTGCCCCAACTGTCAGGCTGTGAAGAAAGAAATCTGGGTAGATAAACGCAGTGCTGAGGTCATTGATTCACCCTATTTTCATGTAGTGTTTACACTTCCACATGAATTAAATCCCCTCATTTACTGCAACCAGAAGCTTCTGTATGGACTTCTTCACAGATGCTGCGCCGAAACACTTCTGGAATTATCTGCTGATAAGAAGTGGCTCGGGGCAACACCCGGGATTATCCAAGTACTTCATACTTGGAATCAGGAGCTGGATTACCATGTACATATGCACTGCATTGTTTCCGGCGGCGGGCTTACCGGAGATGGAAAAATCCGTAAATCCTCATCTAAGTTTTTTATCCGTACGGAGGTCCTGCGGGATAAGTTTAAGGGGAAATATATGGCACACCTTGTCTCCCTTTATGAAAGCGGCTCCCTTAACTTTTCATCCTCCTGTGAAAACCTGCGTAATTCTTACCACTGGAAGGAATTTAAAAATAAGCTTTATGAAATGGACTGGTGCCCCTACATCAAGAAAACCTTCAACGGCTTCGGCAATGTCATTGAATACCTTGGACGCTACATCCACAAAATCGCCATCTCTAACAGCAGGATCCTTTCTGTTACGGAAGATACGGTAACATTCTCTGCCCGTGGAAAAAAGCCGGGTGAACCAAAACGTCAGATTACTCTTGGCAACACGGAGTTTATACGCCGTTACCTGATGCATGTGCTGCCTTCCGGCTTTCAGAAAATACGCTATTATGGTTTTCTGAACAATCGGATGAAATATAAGAATCTGAAGGTTATCTTTAAGCTTCAGAATGGACAGCGTTTCAAGCAGCGTTACGCCGGAATGTCCCTGGCAGAGCTTTTAAAAGCAGTCTGGAATTTCGATATCTGTGTGTGTCCTGAATGTGGTCATACAGCCATGAAACAGCTGGGAAGGTGTCATGTTCCTTCTTCCTGACAGGCTGCTTTCCTATATATTTTTTAAGACCTGCCATCGGGAGGTCTGCGAAGCATACCCAAAAATATGGGATACAGCTAAAATCGTCCTGCTTCTGCATTGCAGACCACCATAATCCACTATTTTAAGCTTCCCTGGGGAAATACTATCCCCATACAGCCTATGGCTAAAGTTCCGCGACTTGGTACAATTGGAAAGAATCACATTCAGAGCAGTTTATCTTTTGCATAAGCTGTTCATTTTTTTGTCGCTCTGAATCTGATACTTTCCTTAAGAATTATACCATATTCTGCCCAAAAGAGTACCTTTATTTTAATGCAGCCAGCTACCGCGCCATCGCGGACCAAGCCGGTAAAGATAGCAGATGTAAGCAGCCTTACAACGCTATCTTTCCTGACATTTTCTCCGAAACTCATTGCTCCATCATATTCTCAATCAATATCCCATACCCCCTGCTGGCATCCTGCACAAACACATGGGTCACCGCCCCGGCCAGCTTCCCATCCTGTATAATCGGGCTTCCGCTCATTCCCTGAACAATTCCACCTGTCAGCTCCAGCAGTTCCGGGTCCGTTACCTTGATGACCATGCTTTTGTTTTTATGTCCGGAATTGTAATCCACCTTTTGAATCTCGATGGCATAATCCTTTAGCTCACCTGAAATATTGCTGCGGATATAGGCCGGTCCCTGCTTTACATCCTGGCGGCAGGCGATTTCCATGGGCTCTCCTGAAATCTGCTTTTTAAACTGCTGGTTGACGGTGCCGAATATACCCTCATTTGTATTCTTTTCAATATCTCCCATATGGGACTGGGGACCGTAGTAAATTACGCCGGACAGCAGTCCGGGTTTTCCCATGGATCCCTTTTCGATTCCCATGATTTCCGTGGAATACAGTGCTCCCTCCGAGGATTCCACCAAATCCCCTGTATCGCTGTCGCTGATTCCATGGCCCAGCGCGCCGAACCTGCCGTTCATATCCACATAAGTAATAGTACCGATACCCTGGGTATCGTCCCTAACCCATGCTCCCAGCTTGTACTGCCCGTCAGCGCCCTGGACCGGCTTCAGACTTACATCCACGTCCTCGCCTTCCCTGCGCACCTGGAGCACGCATTCCTGGCCGCCTGACTCGCTGACAGCCCGTATCAGATCCTCCTTTGTGTTCATGGGCTTTCCGTTGAATGCCTCGATATAGTCACCTGATTTCAGTATTCCGTATGCCGGTTCCACCTCCATGCCGTCGCTTCCCGTTATGCGTCCGGTTCCGATGACCATGACGCCGTCTGATTTCAGGTAGATTCCGATGGGAGAACCGCAGGGAACAGCATATCTGGTGTCCACCACATCCACCTGTATGTCCTTTAATTTTATCACTCCAAACAGCTTAAGACCTACCTGGTAGCTTCCCTTTTCTCCCCCGAACATGGAAAAATGGTCCCTGCCGCTTATGGTAATCTGATCCGCCGGTATATTGCTCTCATTTGCCAGGGCCACCTCCTGGCTGTCGCTGGATATGGTTGCCTTTAAAGGCAGGCCGAAGGAAAATTCCTCCTCTTCATTTTCTATAATACTCACCCGGTCCGGCACTGCCTGGTCCATGTAATACCATGTGTACCCCGTAACAGCCACAGCGGACAGCCAGAAGATGCGCCCCAGCCACCGGTAAAAGATTGATTTCCCCTTCATCGCCCTGCCTCCTTATATAGTCATTCATTTTAAATGGGTCAATACACTGCCTTGGTTCCTCCGGTTACGGCCGAACCACAACAAAAAAAGAAAGAAGCAATGTTCACTGCCTCTTTCTTAGTATTATCCATCCTTAGGATTTCAATCTGTTTTATTTTGTTCTGTCTGCCAATTCCTTCATTTCACCTGCGTTTTTAAGCACTGCCTCCGTAATCCTGGCGCCGCCTAACAGCCTGGCCAGCTCTTCTACGGAAGCCTTTCGGTCCAGCAGACGGATGGTGGTAATGGTCCTGCCCTGGCTGGCAGATTTTGCAATTTCAAAATGTGAATCCGCCATGGCCGCTATCTGCGGCAGGTGGGTGATGCAGATGATCTGGTGGCTCCTTGCTATGAGCATGAGCTTCTCTGATACCTTTTGGGCGGTACGGCCGCTGATACCAGTGTCTATCTCGTCAAAAATCAGAGTGGGTATATCATCTGAATCCGCCAGCACGGTCTTGATGGCCAGCATGATTCTGGAAAGCTCTCCTCCTGACGCCACATCCTTAAGAGGGCGCATAGGCTGTCCTGGATTGGTTGAAATAAGAAACTGCGCCCCGTCCCATCCGGATGGTGTAAAATGATCCAGTTTTTCAAATTCCATGTCAAATTCCACGTCCAGGAAATTCAAATCCACCAAACCCTGCCTGATTTTTTTTACAAGCGTCCCGGACGCCTTTTTACGTATCCCTGTTAATTGTGTGCAGAGTTTCTCCAAACCATTCCTGCATTCCTCTAATTCCTGCTCCATACGCTTTCTGTGGGCGTCATAATCTTCCAATTCTTCCAGCCTTTTCTTTTTTTGTTCCAGCTTCTGGCGGATGGCTTCCACGGTTGCCCCGTATTTTGCCTGAAGGTTATGTATCAGGTCCAGGCGTTCCTCGGTTTTCCTGAATGTTTCCTCGTCCATCTCCATGGAATCCAGGTAGGTGGACATCTCTCTTCCCGCGTCCCTCAGTATGGAATCCGCATCATAGAGCTGGTCCCGGATGCCGCCCAGGGTCTCATCGTACTCTGCCGCCTGCTCCACCTCTTTTAAGGCCCTTGAAAGCCATTCTCCCTCCACTGCCTCGCAGGCGGCTCCCAGACACTCTGCAATGCGCCTGGAATGGGAATAACGGCGGTAAATTGAGGTGAGCTCCTCCTCCTCCCCTTCCTTCAGGGCTGATGCCTCTATCTCCTCTATCTCAAACCGAAGGAAGTCAGCCTCGCGGATACGGCTTTCAGCATCCATATCAAACCCCCTCAGCTTTTCTTCAAGGGAGCGGTATATACGGTACCTGTCTGCTATTGTCTGTTTTACAGGCTGGGTCGCGGCCTTGACATAGGCGTCCAGAATTTCAAGATGCTTGGATTTGTAAAGAAGGGACTGATGCTCATGCTGCCCGTGTATGTCCAGCAGCAGGCCTGTAATCTGGCTCAGTCTGGCCATGGTCACTGTCTCATCGTTGATACGGCTGATACTCCTGGCAGGGGTCAGCTTCCTGGATATGATTACCAGTCCGTCCTCCGTGGGTTCCACCTCCAGCTCCCTGAGAGCCTTCCGCTTCTCTTCCCCTGTGGCGGAAAACACCAGCTCAATATAGGCGTAGTCAGCCCCTGGACGTATACTGCCTTTGGGCGCCTTGCCGCCCAGGGCCATGGTTACGGAACCGATGATGATGGATTTTCCGGCTCCGGTTTCACCGGTGAGGATATTGAGACCCTCACCGAATTCCACATCCGCTTTCTCAATAAGGGCCAGGTTCTTTACATGCAGTTCCAGTAACATATTACACCCCTTTTCCATTAGTCTTCCACCATTTTCTTGATTTTCTCCATGACAATGATGGTGTCGTCCACACTGCGTATGGCGCACATGATGGTGTCATCACCCGCAATACAACCCACGATTTCGTGGAATTGGATGGCGTCCAGGGCAGCAGCCACAGCCATGGCCATGCCGGATACGGTCTTGATTACCAGGATATTCTGCGCCATGTCCATGGACATGTATCCGTCCTTAAGGATGCGGATATATTTGATGGCGGATGTCCCTCTGGGGCTCTCCAATACCATGTAGCGCTGTCTGCCGCTCTCTGACTGCATCTTGGTCAGCTTCAGCTCGCGGATATCCCTGGAAACAGTTGCCTGGGTCACATTGAAACCAGCCTCATTCAGCCTTTCAGCCAGCTCCTCCTGTGTCTCTATCTCATATTTTCCAATTAATTCGACAATCTTGCTGTGGCGCTCTACCTTCATGTGAGACGCTTCCCTCCTTGTTGATTTATAATGAACTGCGGACCCTGCTGTCTATATTCCTCCCAGATGGTTGCTGAGGTTCTGCATAAATGATATCTGCTTTAACTTTATCATCACTGTCTGCAGTTCGGAACACCGTATGTCTATACAGTCTCCTGCCTTTAATTCCATGGACGTATCCCCGTCAAAGGATACGACCTGACCGCTGTTAAGGACCTTAATCCGAACCTTGTCCTCCGGTGCCAGCACAATGCTCCTGGCATTGAGGGAGTGGGAACAGATAGGTGTCAGCACCATCATCCTGGCTCCCGGCGCTATGACCGGGCCTCCCGCCGAAAGATTATACGCCGTGGAACCGGTAGGCGTGGCTACCAGGACACCGTCTGCCGCGTATTCATTGAGATACTCGTCATTTACATAGACGCTGTAGCGAAGCACCTTCAGAGGATCCTTTCTGGTAATGGCAATCTCATTGAGTGCAATATCCTTTAAAAGGGTCTCTTCCTTCCGCCGCGCTGTCCCGTGTATCATCATCCGCCGTTCCAGCTGGTAGCGCTCATTTAACAGGGACTCCAGGACCGGAGCAATGTCCTCCTGACGGCTCACCTGATTGAGATATCCCAGATGGCCCCGGTTCACCCCCAGCATGGGAATGTTGCGGCCCGCCAAATCTCTGGCAGCCTGTATGAGGGTACCGTCCCCTCCGATTGTTATGACGCACTCCGTATCCCCCGGCACCTGGGCCCCGTCTATATGGGCTCCCCCCCTGGTTCTCTCAGGTGTATGGTGCAGGAGACACTCTGCTCCCTTTGCCTCCAGGTACGCCTTAATGAATACCTGGGCCTCCTGTACATATTCTTTGTCAAGATTGGCAATAATATAAAAATGTTTCATGGTTATGGGGCTCCTGACGTTTTTATACGTTATTTATCCATTTGTGCAAACCGCTGGCCGCTTAATCCAAACACTCGTGGGCCTGCTCCACAATGGCCCGGGCCGATAATTCGTTTTCCTCCTGCCCCGTCTCTTCCTGCGGTTTATTCTGGAGGTACAGAAGATATTCGATGTTTCCCTCAGGCCCCTTGATGGGCGAGAATTCCAGTCCCCGTATGCCCAAACCAATGCTCCGGGCATAATCCATGACCATCTCTATGACCTCAAGATGAACGCTCTTTTCCCTGACAACGCCCTTCTTTCCCACCTTTTCCCGTCCGGCCTCAAACTGGGGCTTTATCAGGCACACCACCTGGCCGTCATCGGTCAGAAGCTGTTTTACCGGTCCCAGCACTTTGGTCAGGGATATGAATGAAACATCAATGCTGGCGAATTCAATGCGTTCCCCGATATCCTCCGGGGTCACGTACCGAATGTTGGTTTTCTCCATACAGATGACCCGGTCGTCATTGCGCAGTTTCCAGGCAAGCTGTCCATGGCCCACGTCCACGGCATACACTTTCACCGCACCGTTCTGGAGCATACAGTCCGTAAATCCGCCGGTGGAAGCCCCTACATCCATACATACCTTACCGGCCAGCTCCACGCCGAAGCGGTTCATGGCCTTTTCCAGCTTAAGCCCTCCCCGGCTGACATATTTAAGGGTGCTTCCCCTGACCTCAATCTGTACTGTCTCCTCAAAGGACGTGCCCGCCTTATCTTCCTTCTGTCCATTGACATAGACTATCCCTGACATAATCAGGGCCTTGGCCTTTTCCCTGGACTCAGCCAGGTTTCTCCGGACCATAAGCACGTCCAACCGCTCTTTCTTCATTACCGTTCTCCTTATACCGAAGCGGCATTTCCCCGCTGCCTTCCGGCTTAAGGGTGCAATGCCGCCTGTGTTATCTAATGCCTGTCAAACCTTTTCTGCCGCCATTTTGTCCGGCTGTCATCTGTCCGTGAGCGTAAATTCACGCTTCCTTCCTGTCCGGAACAGGGCGGATTCCTAATGTTTCCTGGCCGATATAGCCGCCGGCTTTCATGGTCCGTATGATGGAATCACTGTCGATTCTCAATCCTTCCCTTAATATGGACACATTTCCGTGCTCCACATATGCGTCAGGAATGGCAATATTAAGTACCTTTACTTCCGGATAGTTTTCATGTATGAATGCGGTGACCGCCAGTCCGTAACCGCCCTGAAGCACATTTTCCTCCATGGTTACAATCAGGCGGTGCCTCTCTGCCAGACGGGATACCATTTTCCGGTCAAAGGGCTTCACAAACCTGCCGTTGGCAAGGCTGCATCTGTATCCCTCTGCTTTCAGCTTCTGCCGCACATGTTCTCCTGTGCTGACCATGCTGCCCACGGCGAGAAGGGCAATATCCTCTTCCTCGTAAAGCATTTCTCCCACACCGTATGATATGGGCTGTCTGAATTCCTTTAGCCCGCGGTACGCCTCGCCCCTTGGATAACGTATGGCCAGAGGACTGCCATAATCCATGGCAAAGTCCAGCATGGCCCGCAGCTCCCACAGATTCTTGGGAGCCATGACGCTCATATTGGGTATGGAGGTCAGGAAGGAATAATCAAAGATTCCCTGATGGGTCTCCCCGTCGCTTCCCACAAGCCCTGCCCGGTCCACCGCAAAGAGCACCGGCAGGTTCTGGATACATACATCGTGCAGGACCTGATCATAGGCCCTCTGCAGGAAGGAGGAGTAGACCGCCACCACGGGCCTGAGCCCCGCCGCCGCCATGCCTGCGGCAGACGTGACTGCATGGGCCTCCGCGATTCCCACGTCAAAAAACCGGTCCGGAAACTTCTTTCCGAAGGCAGCCAGCCCCGTACCGTCCGGCATGGCGGCAGTAACCGCCACCAATTCCGGATGCTCCTCCCCCAGCTGACACAGCTTTCTGGAGAACACGTCCGTATAGGAAGGATTGGTCTGGGCTGACAGGGATTTTCCCGTCTTTATGTCAAAGGGACCCACTCCATGAAAATAGGACGGATTCTTCTCCGCGGGACGGTATCCCTTACCCTTTTTCGTCATCACATGGACCAGAACCGCGTGATCCAGCTTTTGGGCCTCCCTCAGCACCTTGCAGAGAGCCTGGATATTATGGCCGTCCACCGGGCCCAGATAGGTAATGCCCATATTTTCAAACAGCATGCCGGGTATAAACAGCTGTTTTATGCTGTTCTTGGTGCGTTTGATTTTGTCTATCATGGCAGTGCCCACCACCGGGATCCGGTCCAGAGCGTCTGCCACGCTCTTTTTCAGGTCGTTGTAGCCGCTGCCTGTGCGCAGGCCGTTCAAGTAGCGGGACATGCCCCCTACATTTTCCGAAATAGACATCTTATTGTCATTCAGCACAATGATAAAATTCTTCTTCATCCTGGCGGCATTGTTCAGAGCCTCGTACGCCATGCCGCCGGTAAGGGCCCCGTCTCCAATGACGGATACCACACGGTAGTCCTCCCCCCTGATATCGCGCCCCAGGGCAATGCCCAGTCCAGCGGATATGGAGGTGGAGCTGTGGCCTGTGTCAAAGGAATCGTAGGGACTCTCCTTGCGCTTGGGAAATCCGCTCAGGCCCCCGTACTGGCGGAGCTCGTCAAATTCCGCCATGCGCCCGCTTAATATCTTATGGGTATAGGACTGGTGTCCCACATCCCAGATAACCTTGTCCTCCGGAAGATTTAAGGTCTTAAAAAGGGCGATGGTCAGTTCCACCACGCCCAGATTGGAGGCCAGATGGCCTCCGGTATGGCTGATTTTCTCAATCAGGAAGGTCCGTATCTCCTGGGCCAGTATCTTTAAATCCTCGGGCGGGAGAGCTTTCAGCTCCTCCGGCCCATTAATTTGTTCCAGTATCATAATAACGGTATCTCCAGTCTTACTTCTGACGACCCACCAACGCACGGATTAAGTGCTCCAGGAATTCATTGTTTCCCGGCAGCTTGTTTAACTCCTCAATGGCTTCTGTAGAAATCTGTTCCACATCCTTCTTTGCCTTCTCCAGGCCTTCCAGGGTCACATAGGTCGTCTTCTTATTCTTTTCATCGCTTCCTGAAGGTTTGCCGGTCACATCCTGGCTTCCCGTCACATCCAGGATATCATCCTGAATCTGGAATGCCATGCCGATTTTGGATGCAAGGGACTCCACAATTTTGCAGTCCTCCTCAGCGGCGCCGCCCAGAACAGCGCCAATCAGCATGGAAGCCTCAATCAGCGCTCCTGTCTTCAGACGGTAGATAAAATCCAGCTTGTCCCCCGGTATAGGACCTCCGGCCAGCTCCACATCCACGGTCTGGCCTCCTATCATGCCGTACACGCCGGTCTTATGGGCAAGAATCCCCATAGCCCGCCCAATCCTGGACAATTCGTCCGGGTCAATGCTTGTCTCAAAGGCATTGGCGGCAGTCTCAAAGGCGAACATCATAAGGGCATCCCCGGTAAGCACACCGATGTCCTCGCCGTACTCAGCCCATGTGCTGGCCTTGCCCCTGCGCATCATGTCATCGTCCATGCAGGGAAGATCGTCGTGCACCAGAGAGGATGTGTGTATCATCTCCACTGCCGCCATAAAGGGAATCACGGCTTCCAGAAGGGTGCCTGTAAAAAGCCGGCACATCTCCTGCATGAGCATGGGGCGCAGGCGCTTTCCGCCTGCCTTCATGCTGTAATTCATTGCCTCGAAGATTGTCTTTTGATGGCCTGTTTCCTCCGGAAGATAAGTTCCAATTAACTGCTCAATCTCTGCCGTACGCGCATCAAGTTCCTGTTTAAATGTTTCCTTATCACTCATTTTCATCACCCTCACTCAATATCTGAATCTGTTTTTCTACATTGTCTATCTGACCGCTCAGGGACTTCACCAGCTTCATCCCCGCTTCATAGCAGGTGAATGATTCCTCCAGCGTACTGTCCCCGGCTTCCAGTTTCTTTATAATATCTTCCAGCCGGGCGAAATTCTCCTCAATGCTGGCTTTATTCTCTTCTTTTTCCTGTATATCCGTCTTTTTACGCGGCATCCTCTATCCCTCACTTCCCGGCAGTTTCATGGATTCTGTCTCCACGACCCGGGCGTCCGCACGCCCGTCCTTTACGCTGATACGTATTATGTCCCCAGGCTCCGCCTGTGCAATGGAGGTAAACGCCCTGCCTCTGGCGTCTGTCACAAATCCGTATCCGCCCCCCAGCTTTTTAAGGGGCGACAAACCGTCCAGCCTTCCGGACAGCAGGGCCAGCCTGTGCTTTCCCTCTGTCAGTCCGGCAGCCATCTGCGCCTCAAGGCGCCGTTTCCTGTCCTCCAGCTTAAGCCGGGATGCTCCTAGCTCCTCCTCCATCATCCGTTCCAGGCGGCTCTCCATATCCGCAAGGCGCTGCCGCCTGTCGTTGAGCTGCCGTTCCGGACTTAAAAGTTTTAAGCGCATACCGCACTGGTCCAGCCGGAAATGCAGCTTTTCCAGCCTGCGCTCCATGGAGCGCTCTAACACCTGTCTGTACAGATTCACCTGCTCCACAAACTGACCATAATCAAACACAGCCAGTTCCGCTGCCGCCGACGGCGTGGGCGCCCTTAAATCCGCCACGTAATCCGCTATGGTCACGTCCGTCTCATGCCCCACGGCTGAGATAACCGGAGTAGTGCAGTTAAAGATGGCCCTGGCCACCATTTCCTCGTTAAAAGCCCAGAGGTCTTCGATGGAACCTCCTCCTCTTCCCACAATCAGGACATCTAACCCCATACGGTCCAGAGTCTCAATGCCCTTTGCGATGCTGTACTTTGCCTGCTCTCCCTGGACCAGGGCCGGGTATAATATGAGCTGGACATAGGGATTCCTTCTGGCGGATATATTCATGATGTCACGGATGACCGCTCCTGTGCCGGCCGTGACGATTCCCACCTTTCTGGCATACTTGGGAATGGGCTGCTTGTAACTGCTGTCAAACATTCCCATCTCCTCCAGCTCATTCCGCAGCTTTTCAAACTGGCGGAACAGGTCTCCCTTTCCTTCCCTGGTAATCTCCTTTGCATAGAGCTGGTATCTTCCGTCCCTCTCGTATACATCCACGGTGCCTGACACCGTAACCTCCTGGCCCTCCCTGAGCTCAAAGTCCAGCCCCTTCCTCTGTCCTGCAAACATGACGGCAGCAATCTGCGCGCCGCCGTCCTTCAATGTAAAATAGATATGGCCTGATGTGTGGTACTTACAGTTGGACACTTCCCCCCGAATTGAAATCCGGTTCAGGGCAAAGTCCTGTGTAAACATGTTCCGGATATATGCAGTTACCTGAGATACGGTGTAAACACTTGCCATAAGTCCTGCCTACGCTTCGCTTTCCTTATTCCCCGGTGTATCCTGGGGCTCCTGGGAAACATGAGTTTCCTGGGATGCCTGAATTTCCTGGGAACCCCTGGTTTCCTGGGAATCCTGATTTTCCCCGGAAGCCCTGTTTTCTTCCGGCGCCTTGGCCTCTCCGGCAGCCCTGGCTCCCTTGACTACAAACTTGGCCAGTATTCCGTTTACAAAGGACGGTGAATCATTTCCTCCAAACTTTTTAGCCAGCTCCACTGCCTCGTTGATGGATACCTTCTCAGGAATGGCGTCATCGTAGAGCATTTCATACAGGGCCAGGCGCAGAATGGTCAGTTCCACCTTTCCCATGCGCTTGGTCTTCCATCCGGCAGCTGCCTGGTTCAGCTTCCCATCTATCTCAGGAATCTTCTCCATTATGTTTGCTGTTCTTGCCTGAAGATATTCACTGTCTGCCTCTTTTAATTCTACTTTATGCAATACCTGGAGAATACCCGACTCATCTACATCGTCTTCTTCCGGGGACTGGAAATATTGGCCCAGCTGGGCTATGGCCTCTTCCTGCGTCGGGTAGAAGTCAGCCGAGAACAGCATCTTAAAGCAATGCTCCCGCAATTCTCTTCTGGTCATTTTCTCTGCTTGTACTAAAAAGCGGTGGCTTTCCGTACATTTTCCTTTCTTCGTGATGTCCGCTCCTTCCCTGGCCCGGGCATGTCCTAAATAGCCCGGGGATGAAGCCGCTCTAGATATTATAGCAAACCCAGTGCATAAAAACAATAAAAAATGTATAAAACACTCCCCAGGCAACGCTCCGGGGAGTGCTTACAGATATTATATTAAACCGTGGTTTTATCTGCCTTCATCCATATTGACTCCGGCAATCTTTACATTTACATCCAGCACTGTCAGGCCTGTCATATTCTCAATGGCCGTGCTTACCTTTTCCTGGACCTGCTCGCTTACGGACGGGATGTTGTATCCGTAGCGGATATTGAGGGACAGGTCTGCCGACACATGCTCCTCCGTCACATCCACCTTGACGCCCTTGCTCAGATTCTTCATGCCCAGCTTGCCTACCAGCTCATTGGTGATGTTGCCGGCCATGGAATCCACGCCCTCCACCTCTGTGGCAGCCAGCCCGGCAATAATGGCCACTACCTCGTCCGCAATCTGCACCTCGCCTATCTTCTCTTTCTCGTATAATTTATGGGTACTGCGATTTTCCTCAGACATCACAACTTACCTCCTGTCAAGACTTAATTACTCAAACTTCTCACACCCGATAGTGTGGAGAACCTTGAAAACTCAATACTTTCGTACGGTAATGGAATTTTTCCATATCACAGAAATTTTCCATATCACAGAAGTACAGCCGGAAGAATTCACATCCAGTTTTGTCTGCCATCTGCCAAAATACCTGCAGGATGCACTTCCCAAGGGGCAGGCGGTTGCCTAAAAGCTATTTTGTACGCTAAAGTATTGAGTTTTCAAAGAACAATCCCATTTTAGCTACGGGAAGTTTGAGTTGTTTATTAGTATTATAACAAATTCGGGAGTATATGTATAGGATTAATTTTGACGCCCTTTCTCGGCTTTTTCTTTCAGCTTTTTTCAGCTTTTTCCCGCACAATGGGGATAAGTTCTTCAATGGGCAGCTTTTCCGCGTCATGGAGGCGCAGTCCTAATGGGAGCATGAATGATTCCCCTTTCTTCTCAGCTGTTCACTTACCGCCATCATGCAGGCAGCAGCGCCATGCTGGTTGTCGGTCATCTGTGCCTCACTGATGTAGTACTCCGGGGTTCCGTTGCGGTCCTTCCGGTTATGGGGGTCCGGTCCGGCGCCCAGGCCCGCGCTTGCGCAGATTCCGTGGAGGTGCCAGCCATCCTCCTCTTTTTTAAGCCGGGTACGGCGGATGCCTTCAAGGACCTCAATTCCTTTATCCCAATAGGAATCGCCAAGCATCCCAAGGCGGGCGCCCTTCATCAGGGCATAGGATGTCATGGCGCTTCCCGATGTCTCGGGATAATTGCCTGGAAGGTCAGCATGGTCCACAACCTGGAGGAACATATGGGATTCCCTGTCCTGATACTGCAAAAGGCCATCCAGACCGTTTTTAAGAAGCAACACCAGTTCCTCTGCCCGGGGCGTATAATCCTTTGCCAGCCCGTATACATCCGCCAGCGCCATAAGGAACCATCCTTCTGCCCTGAGCCATACCCCGGGGCTGCGGCCGGTTACCGGATCCGCCCAGTCCGCCTTACGGCTTACATCGCATCCATGCAGGTACAGCCCTGTCTTTTCGTTCCACAGCAGGCAGTGGGTGCTTTGAAACTGGTCCATGATATCATCCCACCGGTCCTCACCGTTTTCCGCCAGGCATTTTGCGTAAAAAGGCATAGCCATGTAAAGGCCGTCCAGCCACACCTGGTTGGGGTAAATGTCCTTATGCCAGAAGTTGCCGGTGGCTGTCCGGGGATAATGTTCAAGAAAAGCATATGCCTTCTCAACCCCGCGGCCATACCGCCCATCCCCGGTCAGGTCCCGGAGGATCCGCAGGGATTTGCCAAAACTGACCTTATCAATATTATTTTCATCCTCTTTCCAGTTGGCAACCCCGCCGTCCTCATCCACCAGCCACTTACCGGCATCAAGGATGTAACGGTTCCAGCGCGGGTTGCCGGTAACATCCGCCAGGAAGGCTGCTCCGGTTACACAGAGGTCATTCTTATAATTCCAGGGCCTTTCACTGAGGAAACGGGGAAATGCCGTTTCCATGTACTGTGAAAAATACTCTAACCACATATCGCTTCAATCTCCTTCACACTCTATAAAATTCACTGGACCGTCAAACGGCCGCTCAGATACCAGCAAAATCAGCGACCCGGTTTAAAATCCCGGCGGCCTCTCCAATGGTAACAGGGCGCCGGGGCTTAAAACATCCGTCCGGTTCCAGGCTCATGAAGCCAAAATACAAAGCGCGGGCCACATTGGTGCCGTAATTATTGTTTACCAATGCCGCATCGGCACAGACAGGCATGGTACAGGAGGCATTGCGGTAATTCACGCCGCAGGCCTGCATGGCTACCGTGGCCATCTCCTGGCGGGTGATATGGCCATCCGGCCGAAGCAGAGACGCATGACCGTCCGGCCAAGGCCGCCTCTCCAGTGCAAGGAACCCATTCCCCACCGCAATTCTCAGCGCCTCACTGCACGACTCACCGTCCTCTCCTCCCCAGCGCAGCGCCGGGTCTGCCAGTGGCAGCAGCATCCCTGCAAGCTGTTCCCGGGTTATGGCTGCGTCTGCCGGTATGGCTCCCGGGAACTCCCACATTCCCCGGCAGTACAGCCGCTGCCACTCATAACCCCAATCACTGCCGGACAGCCCCTTGGGAAAAACCCGGTACTCATGGCTGGTTTCGGTATTTCCCTTATGGTCTGTGACCGTCACCCGTATGAAATCTGCTGTCCCAGGAACAGGGAACTGCTCCCCTTGCCCGGCCTGCTTCCAGGCAGCGCCGTCAGTGGCTGTCTGCCAGCTATACATAAAGTCCATATCCCCGCCGCAGGCCCTTGCTTCGGCCTTTACGGTTTCCCCGTTTACGGGAACGCCAAGGATACGGACACCGCCAGGACGCGGAAAGCTTTTTCCGTTGATTATCACATCGTCAACCACAGGCTCCTTCCAGTTCATGCTGCGCATGGGCCGGACCACCCCGTCTATGCGGATGTTCCTCAAGGTCAGGCCGGTAACAGGAACTTCGTCAAATGCCTCCAGGAAAATCCCGTAATCGCCTCCGTGGGCAATGATGTTTTCAATGGTTATATTGTGGAATACCGGCAGGTCACTGCCATTTCTCCCATCTTCATAAAGCATGGTGCCGTGGACCGCCGCCCCGTGGACATGGTCCATCACACTGTCCGCCAGTATGATGTCCTCCACCCTGCCTCCACGGCGGGCATTGGTCTTTAAGCGGAGCGCATAGGTCAGGTTAGGGCTGCTGAACCGGTTATTGACAGCCAGCACACGGCGGATCCCGCCGCTCATCTCACTGCCAAGGGCAATCCCGCCATGGCCGTCTGCAAACTCATTATTTTCTATTAGTACATTCTCACAGGGTATGTTGGCCATGCGGCCGTCCCTGTCCCGGCCGGATTTCAGGCTGATACAGTCGTCTCCTGTGTCGAACCGGCAATTGCAGATATGTACGCCATTGCAGCTCTCCGGGTCGCAGCCGTCATTGTTGGCGCCATGGCTATACAATGTGACGCCGTCCACCAGCAGGCTGCGGCACATCACCGGGTTCAGCTGCCACATGGGGCTGTTTTTCAGGGTAAATCCCTGAAGGAGCACCCGGCTGCAGCGGATGGGCTGTATGAAATTTGGCCTCAGGTAATGGCCCGGGCCAAAGACCCTCTGCTCAACAGGCACGCCGTCCATATTCATCCGGCGCAGGGCCTTGCGGTCCTCCAGCTGAAGGTCCGGCTCATCATCGGACCAAGCGTCCTCCACCTGATGGTGCCAGTTCCACCAGTGGCCGGAATCCGCTCCCCCGTCCAGGGTTCCTTCCCCGGTAACAGCGATATCATGGGCATCGCAGGCATAAATCAATGGGCTGAAGTTATAACAGGGCGCGGCCTCCCAGTGTGAGAAAACCACCGGATAGTGAAGCTGCGGATTTTCATTGACAAATGACAGCACGGACTCCCTGTCCTGAAGATGAAGCTCCACCCTGCTTTTCAGTTCCAATGCGCCGGTGCGGATTATGCCTCCGGGAAGCATGAGCCTGCCTCCGCCTTCCCTGCTGATTGCATCTATGGCCTGCTGCAGGGCCTGTGTCTGGACAGCCCCGCTGTCAGGAACCACGCCAAACAAACAGGCAGGGAACTCCCGGTCAGGAATATCCGGTCTTTCTATCTGTTTCAGGATTGTCTCCCTCAACTGTAATTTATCCATGGAAAACCTCCTGATTGGTTTTGATTTCTTCATAACTGTCTATTAACTGTCCAAGATGGACAGCCAGATTCTCCCCATGCCATTGGTGGGGCCCTTCGCATATTTCATGAATCACAAGGCCGGGCGCATCTGTCAGCCTGTATGCATTCCGGATAATGTCCACCTGCTCCGCGGCATTGACAATCCCGCGCGGCCCGTTCAGCCTGTCGCCCCGGCAGGACTGGATAAGAAGGGGCCTTGGGGCAATCAGGCTGGCAATATCCCCCATATCCCATTCCCCACGTTCCATAAGGTAATCCACAACGCGCATCAAATCCCAGGCCAGCATTCCGGCCACAGGGATGCCCAGGGGCTCCCCCATATGGGCCAGGCGGTAACAGTCACCCTTCATGGCGGTTGCCGCATCCTTAGTGTCCTCCAGGTCCTCACGCCGCTCCCCGAAGCCACGGCAGTCCGGGCAGACCGCCACATACCCAAGCTTGGCAAGCTGATAGCCGTAGTCATAGTGGTACTGCCGGATTTTATCCCGGACCGGCCCATAACCATCCAGTCCGGCCACTGAATATTTTCCAGCCCCATTATGTCCGGGCGGGCATATGAAGGGGCGGGAGGAGCATCCGGCTCCCGGAGGAACCAGCACGAACATAGGCATCCATACATCCGGTTCCACCTGGATTCTTATGTGTTCCCTCCTGATTCCTCCGGGCAGCAGGAGGACATCCTCCAGAACCGGGGACAGACCGCAGTCCTCCATCTTATCAAGCCCCAAAAGCCCGTGAAGAAGGGACCTTGTCTCTGACCGCCACTGCTCAAACTCTCCTCTAGTGTCTCCCCGGAAGGAATCCCTGCGTGCATACCGGTCAAACTTCCTGAGCATGGAGGGAAGGATGCCATAGCATTGTTCCATCCTGGGCAGGCTGTTATTTGAATCAGTCATCCTTTGCTTCGCTCCCGCCGGCAGCAGGCACCGCGGCCTCTGCTTTTTTCTTCTTCAGATGCTCTGACAAAAGCGGCCAGACAACGCAGAATACGGAAACCAGCAGCAGGGCGCAGGAAAGCGGACGGGTGAAAAACTCCTTATAGCTGCCATGGGCATAGCTGATACCCTGACGGAAATAACGCTCCAGCTTGCTGGACAGGATGAAGGCCAGCACCAGAGGGGAGGTGGGAAGTCCTGAAATGCTCATGAAAATTGCCAGCAGGCACAGGGCAAGCATCACGTAGATGTTAAACATGGTATTGGAAATCCCGTATCCGCCGATGTAACAGATGACCAGAATCACCGTGTACAGGTAATGGTAAGGAACCTTCAGTATATAAGGGAACCAGCGTTTTCCAATAATCTGTACGATGTAAGTCACGATTGCAGCCACCATGACGCAGGCAAAGATAAGCATCGTCAGGTCAGGCTGTTCGGTCATGAACAGGGGGCCTGCCTGAAGTCCGTGGATGGTAAGTCCCGCAATCAGCATTGCGGTAATGCCGTCGCCGGGGATTCCCAGGGCCATCATGGGGATAAGGGCACCACCCAGGGAGGCGTTGTTAGCTGTCTCAGAAGCCCACACACCGGCCGGATTTCCTTTTCCAAAACTCTCCGGCTCCTTGCTGATGCTTTTTGCATAACCATAGGCAACCATGTTGGAGATACCGGAGCCCATACCCGGAAGGAATCCAATCCACAGGCCGGATACAAATGCAAAGGCAATGGTCTTGATATTCTGCAGGATATCCCTTATGCCGATTCCCAGCCCCTTCATATTCACCATGTCGGCTTCCGGCATCATTGCCTCGCCCCTGGCGGAGTCACGGATGATCTGGCACATTGCAAACATTCCTAACATCTGGGCAACCGTACTGATGCCGGAGCTTAAGTATACATTGCCAAAGGTAAAACGGTTGGAACCATTAATTGGGTCCATGCCGATACATCCCATCAGAAGACCGATACCTGCTGCCATGATGCCCTTGAAGATATTTCCCTTGGACAAGGAGGCAACCAGGGTGATGGCGCAGAAACACAGGGAGAAATATTCCCACGGCCCAAGGTGCAGGGCAAATTCGGCAATCACCGGAGAAAGCACGGTAGCCAGGGCCACGGACCCCACCGTTCCGATAAAGGAAGCCGTCATACCGATTCCCAGTGCTTTGCTGGCCTGTCCGTTCTTGGTCATGGGAAAGCCGTCAAAGCAGGTGGCGATTGCGGAAGACGACCCTGGAATACCAATGAGCACAGCGGAAATGAATGTGCCGGACACACCGCCAATCCAGATGGCAAGCAGCAGCACAAAGGATGTCTCAGTGGAAAGGCCAAAGGTAACCGGCAGCAAAAGGGCAATGCCCAGGGTTGCGGAAAGTCCCGGAATGGCCCCGAACACGATTCCCAGGGAAACCATAGCAACAATCAGCAGCAGATTGACTGGCTGCAGGCAGACCATTAACGCACTTACATATTCTGACATTTATCCTGTTCCTCCTTATCCTTATTCAAACAGCCGACCGGCCGGAAGCTTTACCTGAAAGCCAAACACGAACATGGCATAAAGGCCTGCGGTTACCAGCACGGAAATGATGACTGCGGCAACGGGTTTCACCTTGCTGACACCCTTTAAATCATAAATCAGGGCAAAGGCGGCAAAGGGCGTTGTCATAAGGAATCCAAGCCAGGTCATGGCAAAGGCATAGACAATCAGCAGCAGGTAGCTCTTGGTAATCTTAAGGGCGCCGCCTTTTGGAAAATACGGTTTCTCTTCTTTTGCGCGTTCCTTAATGCCCTTGATGATTAGTGCAATTGAACTCATTGAAATCAGTGCGATTGCCACATAGGGCAGAAGGCGCGGGCCCGGCTCCAGAAGCTTGGCTGGCTGCTTGATGGACTGGGCTGCAGACAGGAAGAACGCACACCCCAGAAGGCCCGCAATGCCGGTAACTGTATCTCTGCGCATTTTCATAAATAATTCCCCTTTCTTTTAAAATGTCCCGGGAGATTTCTCCCAGGACATCCGGTACATCGGTACGTGTATATGTATTGCCTGAATATGACAGGCTTACTCCTGAACAAACATATCCAGCTCCTTGGCAATCTCCGCAAACTGGGCATACTCCTCATCGTGGATTTCCTTGGATTCAGCAAGGTCATGCCAGCCTGGTATATTACCAATACCAGCAATACCAGCGCTTACAGTCTCATCCTCACAAACAGCCTTCATGGCAGCGTTCATGTTTGCAACCATGGTCTCGTCCATGCCGGCCGGTCCCAGGAGGTAGTGGTAAATGGACATTACGCAGTCATCAAAGCCCTGTTCCTGAAGGGTCTTGTAGTTGTCCGGCAGCGCTTCCGGATACTTGGAAATGGTAGTCCCGTCAGAGGATACGGTGCCGATTACCTTCAACTTGCCCGCTTTTTCATATTCCTGGGCATTACCAACGCCTACAACACCGATATCAATGAATCCTCCTGCCAGGTTGGTCAGACGGTCGGACTCGGATGCACACTCAACCGAGTTGAGCTCAATGCCAGTTGTGGAGGTCAGCATACCAAAGAGGAAGGTGTTGGCGCCAGCCGCAGGCATACCTGCGTTCAGCTCGCCCGGATGGGCCTTTGCATACTCAACAAATCCCGCGAAGTCATCATATGGAGCATCGGCCGGTACTGCCAGGGTTGAGAAGCCATTGTCCTGCAGGCAGGCAATCAGGGTGAAGTCCTTCATCGGGTTGACCTCTGCATTGCCCGTTATGTACTGGATGTTCAGGGCTGAGGTGGCAACGGTAAGGGTAGTGCCATCCGGTTTAGCCGTGGAAACGGTCTGATGGCCGATGGTATTGCTGTCATAGTTGGTAACGGTTGTCTTCAGGCCGTAAATCCGGTTCAGCCCTTCACTGTAATAACGGATGCCCAGATCGGAGCCGCCGCCTGCCTTGCCAGGCACCACAAGGGTAATGGTCTCCTTTTTAGGAAATCCGATGTCATCTCCTGATGCTGCTTCATCTGCAGAGCCGCCGTCTGCTGCGGTGGCTGCCGCTGTGGTATCACCTGTCCCGGTTTTGCTGCCGCAGGCAGTCATTCCCAGTACTGCTGCTGCCATAACCCCTGTCATTAAGAAACGATACATACTCTTTTTCATAACGTTTTTCTCCTTTTATTCCACTTTTTAGGCAGACTTATTCTGCCTGATTTTAAGAACTGATTCTCAACACACCACCTAGAAGAGACTGGATATATAGGGAAATATTGTATAATCTGTCTAATTTTAACCCTTCGTGTGTTTACATTTTGTATTATATAGTATTTATAAAGAATTTACAAAGCAGATTTAATTATAGCTTTCATACCACTTTAGTTATAGTAAAAGACTTTCTTCTTGACAGTCCGCCAAAATCATATATGATGGAAATAAATCCTGAACTGCAAATGCCTGCAGTTATGGACCGATAGGAGGCAGCCATGACCACACGCCAGCTTTATTACCTTGTTACCATTTCCGACCTGGGCAGTCTTTCAAGCGCAGCCCAGGTGCTGGGAATCTCACAGCCTGCGCTGAGCAAGTTCCTGACCGGGTATGAAGCATCCCTGGGCTTTCTTATATTCCTCCGGTATCACCGCCAGCTGACCCCTACTTCCGTGGGCAGGTACGTGATTGACTGCGCCCAGAAAATCCT
The DNA here is from genome assembly GCF_020297485.1 of Enterocloster clostridioformis. Lineage (NCBI taxonomy): Bacteria > Bacillati > Bacillota > Clostridia > Lachnospirales > Lachnospiraceae > Enterocloster > Enterocloster clostridioformis. The sequence goes on along the minus strand of NZ_JAIWZC010000001.1, from coordinate 5,357,154 downwards.
GGACGAGCAGACCCGCATGCTGCAGATTCTGCGGGCCGTGACGGACAGCAATCACGCCCGCATACGTCTGGCCACCGCGCCCAACCGGGGAGCCATTATCTACAGCCGTATCTATAACCAGTTCTCACACCGCTATCCGGACATCTCCCTTACGCTGACCGAGCTTTATGCCCGGGACCAGCCGGGCGCCATCCTCCATGGACAGATTGACCTGGCCATCGGTTCAGGCAGGAATTCCGACAAGGTAACTGACCTGCCCATTGCCTATGAGGAGCTGCTGGTATCCCTTCCAGTCTCCCATCCCCTGGCAACAGCGGAGAAAATCCGTCTGTCCGATCTCAGGGATACCCCTTTTGTACTCCAGGGACCCAGGCACAGTATCCGGATTCTGGCAGAGGAGCTTTTTCAGGAAGCCGGATTTAATCCGGTGGTAACCTTTGAATCCAACGACGTCATCCTGGTGGACTCCATGCTGCACCAGGCCGTGGGGGTGGGACTGGTGTCCCAGGCCCATGTGTTTCCCTGTGAGGAGCTGGTTTACCGCTCCCTGGACCCTCCCATCCACCAGACCCTTCATATCCGCTATCCCCTGGGGCATACCCTGACAGAACCGGAACGCTATCTTGCAGGTCTTCTGATTCATGAGCGTTTATCCGATTCCCGCTACAAGGCCATCCCCTCTGCCGAAACAGAGGAGCTGCTTAGGATTGTGGACCAAGACAGCCAGCCCGCGGCCGATGCCATTTCCCCATCCCAAGCAGCCATACGTGCCCACGCAGCCCACTATACGGCCCCTGAACTCAACCTGAATACCCAGCTGCTAAAATACGTCATCGCCATTGTGGACGAGAAGAGCCTGACAAAGGCAGCGGAAAAATATTTCCTTACCCAGCCAGCCCTGTCCCGCCATCTGCACAACGTGGAGGGCATGCTGTGCGCCCAGTTATTCACCCGGGTACATAACCGTCTTAAGCCCACCAATGCAGGTAAGGTGTTTGTCAACTTCGCCCGCAACATCCTTCAGATTGAAGCTGAGATGACTGCCCATATCCATGCATATCAGACCGGACATGGAGGCGGTATTTACCTGCACTGCGACCCAGGGCTGTCCGGTATCCTGCATGGGCAGGTCACGGGCGGTTTCAGCCGGCTCCACCCGGATGTCAACCTGTATATAATAGAAAGCGGCCGCGAAACCGCCCAGGAAGCCATGCTCAATGCATCGGCGGACTTCGGCCTTTACTTTTCCTGCGAGGAGGAGCATCCAATCCTGGACAGCCGCATCCTGGATGAGGATGAGCTGGTGTACTGCTTTGGGACAGAGGATTGCCCGGACCCGGAGCAGGATATCCGTATTCCCGTTCCGGTCTCCACAGCCATGCATCCCCGCCGTATCATGCTCGCTCCTCAAAGCAGCGCCCTGCGCCTGGAGCAGGACCGTCTTCTGGGGGAATGGCCCGGACTGCCTGCCGCGGTTGTATGCGAGGCCCGGCCGGATATCCTGCGGACCCTGTCCATGTGCGGGGCTGCCAGCACCATACTTCCCGCCCGTTCCCTGAATCAGGAAGCCTTATCCCGGTGCAGATCCTTTGAGGAACCTCAGAATTACTATCTGCTGCTGGTCCATCACCCGGGACGCAACCTCCCGGCCTTTGTAAAGGACCTGATCCGGCTGCTGAATGATGCATTTGAAACATATTTTTCCAACCATAACGAATCATAACAAGAAGGCCCATAATGAACCAATTATTCTGTCACCCCGAAACCATTGCAATCAAACGGACAAGGCAGAGGGCTGACTGCAGTAATTTACAGCAAAGCGTCAAAAAGGCTGCCGCCTTTACGGTTCCTCAACCGTTAAAGCGGCAGCCCGGCCTTCTTTATATATCCGGCCTATTCTGCCATATTGAGCAGCGTAATGATAATCTGATCTGCTCCCACCTCTGCCTTGCGTTTCACGATATCCTCAATCTGGGCCCGCTGCGGATCCGTAATGGAAGGCGCATTGATGACCACATCCACCTTATCCTTGGTAATGCTGACAACCGGGTCTGAAAAGCCTTTTGCCATCAGGAGGGTTTCTGCGGCATTTTCTTTCTCGGAAACCTCAGTCAGGTCAATCATATCCTGTATGGCCTTCTGTTTGGCCGCTTCGTCAATGCTGTCACTGTTTATCAGGCTCATCAGTGTCTCTTTGTTCTTGGCGCGCACCTGCTCCCTGCTGAGCTGTACGTTTGCTATGTAATCAGCCACGTTCATGCCGCTGGTCAGTACGGCTTCCCCGGGATTCTCCAATCCTGCCCGGGCGGAGCTGTCCGTATCTGCCGCTGCCATCTGCCCCGGATCGGCTGCCTGGGTAGCCTCCTCCACTCCTGTGCCGTCTCCTGCCTGGGCCAGCTGTCCCTGGTCTGTTCCGGTGTCTGCCGCTGCCTGGGCGCCGTCTGCGCCGCTTACCGCATCCAGGTCAGAAGGGTCCTGGTCCAGACTGGGAATCTCCTGTAGTCCGGCCTGGCCGTTTAAGGAGGCTGCCTGGTTCTCCGCCAGGATATCTTCATCTGAAATGTCCATGGCGCCTGCCTCATACACCCGGTTGCCGCTTGCCAGATCCTTCTTTCCCGCATAGTTCAGATATCCGGCTGCCGCAATCATGACAGCCAGTGTCGTGATGATGATCTGGTTCCTGCGGAAGAGACGTTTCATGTTCATGTCCTTCATGTGCTCTTTTACCTGTTTCATATTCTTGATTTTCATATCCTGCACTCCTTTATTTATTCCACCCTCTTTAATACTTTTATTTTATGTGCCGGCAGGCCAAATAATGCTTCCATGGCCTCAGAAATTTCAGCTTTTACGGTTGGGCTGCCTCCGCCCTCCGCGCTGATAATGATTCCCGATATCTCCGGACTCAGTTCTTTTTCAACAATGGGCGCGTTTGTGCTGCCGCCTGAACCGCCTCCCGATAGTATGGTACTCTCCTGTATCTGATTGTTTGTCACATCCCTGGTGCCGCCCCCTGAATCCTTTTCCTGGGTGGTGCTGGTATTGGTGGAGCGATCCACACGAAGCACCTTTTCGCTGGAGGATTTAAGCACCACCATGACATCCACCTTTCCCACGCCGTCCACGGACTTTAATATATTCCTGATTCTGTTTTCCATCTGGGCTTCATAGGACCCGTCCTCTGATGTGCGGGCTGCCGCCGGATAGGAATCCTCCTTCCCCTCTGACGCGCCTGCCCCATTTCCGTCCGGCCCCTGGGCCATCCCGGTTTTGGAGGCGCCCTGGTCAAAGCCGCTGCCCTCTTTGCTGCCATTGGCATTGTCCTTTGTCCACAGCGGAACCGCCCCGGTGCCGTCTGTCCCGGCCCCCACGGTCTGCTCACCGGCATTCTTGTTCTTTTTGCTTCCTCCGGGCAGGGGAAAGGAGAGAATCATAAGAAGAACACCTATAAGAAGCAATAACAGCCACTTTTCCTTAGTCATTTTTCCACTGAATTTCGATATCCGATTCTTCCAGTCCATAGTACTGCGCCACCTTTCCTGTTAAATGGTTTAATTTTTTATCTGCCACCGCGCCTTTCGCCTCCGCCGTCTTTTCCGGACGCTCCGTTTCCCCGGAATCGCCGGTCTCCTCCCGTTCCGTTATATCCCCTGTTTTCTCCATTCCTCCGTCTTTTGGCGGCTCCTCCAGTTCCACATCCTCGACCTTCACACTGTCAATCCTCCCTGCGTCCACATTCACGGGCCTGCTCCCCGTATAATCCCAGCTGTCGGGCTCCGCCTTCTCCTTCTCCTTCTCCTTCTCCTTCTCCTTCTCCCCGCTGATGACCATACCGATACCTTCAATCTGACCATAACGGCTGCTGTTCCTGTCACCGTCAATCTGTACGCTGGCTCCGGTACATGTAAACCCCTCCGCCCTGGCCATGGCCTCCACATCAGCTGCCACCGCCTGCTCATACTTGCGGATAACCTGGTCCAGACGCCGTTCTTCCATCCCCCAAAGATCCTGTTTCAAGTCATCCGTGTCATTCTGAAAGGAAATGGATTTAAACATGGACGATATCTGCTCATCCAGGTGCAGTCCCCCTGTAAATGGGCTCACCACCAGAAGAATCAGGACCATTCCTGAAAAAAAGCGGATGTATTTGCCATATTTGGAGTCCGCCAGAAGATTATTTACCACTGAAAGAAAAATCATGTAGTATATGATGTTTTTTACCCATCCATAGACAGCTTCCATAGGCATCTCCTTTTATAAAGCACCATAGGTTCCGGCATTTTGCAGTCCGCTCCGTTACGAGGCAAAATAATTTACATTGGTGGACGCGCATGTGACAGCTATGGCTATCATGAACAGAAACATGGAGTAAAGCACAATCTGTAGCAGCAGCTTATGTCCTTTGGACACGCCCGCCACGCAGGACACCACCCGTTTGTCGCACACAGGCTGCATCACGGCGGCCACGCACTGGTACATAACCATGAGGACCGTCAGTTTCATCACCGGAACAGCGGATATAACAGCCAGTACCACCACAGCCGCGGCTCCCATTGTATTCTTAATCAGCACCCCTGACCCCAGAACCATCTGGGCCATGGCTCCCGCCCCCTGGCCCAGCCCCGGAATCATTTCCATGAGCCGTTTCATTCCCGCCTGGCCTGCCGCGTCGGCATAGGGAAGTATCATGGCCTGTATGAGATGAAATCCCACCACCAGCCCGGTTAAGGTCCGCAGACTCCACACCACGGCCTGCTCCAGCAGCTCAGTCAGCTTTGACAGCAGCGCCTCCTTCGCCACATGGCTGCCCAGTACCATGAGCACATAAATCCTGACCATGGACAGCAGGACGGTACTGCACAGCCATTGTACCCCTGTCACCGCGCCCAGCATACACTCATACAGTGCCAAGGCGCTCATGCTGCCGCCGGAAAACGCCACTGCCATATAGTAGGCCGGCATGAGCAGCTTCATGAATTCCAGTATCTGTTCCATCACCTGGGCAGCCACCTGCAGGCTGGCGGAAAAACTGGCTGCCAGACATGTAAACAGCAGGAGATATGTAACGAAAAAACCCGTGTCTGAAATCTGGCCGCCCTTAAATACGGAAGAAACATTGGTAAACACAGCTCCAATCAGACCAATGGCAGCCACCTGAAACAGCATCTGGCCGCCCCTGTCCACCTGCGAGAACAGAGCATTCTTAAGTCCCATTCCGGTCTGTCCCAGGATACCCTTCAGGTTTCCTTTCATCAGCTCCTTCATCAGTCCCCAGAAGGAAAGTCCTTCCATTTCCCCGTCCTGCTGCCCCATAACATCGTCCAGAAACTGCTGAAGCCCCTCCATCTCATCCTGAAGCCCCATATCCTGCAATGCCTGGTCCACGCCTGTCTCTGTGCCCTGAACTTCCGGCTGTCCCCGCCACTGCTCTTCCGGCTGTCCCCGCCATTGTCCCTGCCGCTGCTCCTGCCGCTGTTCTTCCGGCTGTCCCTCCAGCTGCCCTCCCGCCGAAGCTCCGTAAACAGGGCTGCCTGTCCATCCCGGGACACCGGCAAACAGCACCGCAAGCCCCCATAGAACCGCGCTCCTGACTCCCCATTTCATCCATCTCTTCATCCCAAAAATGTCTCCAATGTCCCAAAAAGTGCCAGCAGAATGGGCATACTGATACCCAGAATAGACAGCTTTCCGAATATTTCAATCTGGTTTCCCAGGGAACCGTACCCCGCGTCCTTGCAGATTCCTGACGCAAATTCGGCCACATAGGTGATGCCCACCATCTTAAGCAGCGTCACCAGATATACGCTGTTCACCTTGATATAGCCCTGAATCCGTTCCAGGGCCTCCAGTATATCCTTTAACTTTCCGGTTCCGTAAAAGAAGATAAAGGCGCCTGCCGCCATGACCATGTAGGCGGCGTATTCTCCCTTTAAGCCCTTTAACTGCACCGCCAGCAGGACCGTGGCAATCCCCGCGGCCGCAATGGTAATAATTGTCATATGGTTTCCTCCCTAAAAAGACGCCTTTTACAGCGCAAACAGATTCTTCATTGTCTCAAACAGGTCGTATATGTAAGGTATCATCCAGAATAATACCAGCACCAGTCCGGCCAGACTCGTAAGGAAAGCCTGCTCATCCCGGCCGCTGTGCTTTAATACCTGGCAGATGACAGATACCAGGATTCCTACTGCCGCTATGCGAAATATCAGATTTACACCCATTGCCGTCTCCTCAATCTTCTTAAATATATATTTATAAATGGTTCCTGTGTTTCACAGGCACATCACAATCACAATGCATGTGTCCCTGACTTGTCTCAGAACATTACAATCACAAGAAACATCCCTCCCATGATTCCCAGGCTTGTATACAGCCTGCATTTCTCCCTCTGGTTCTGTCTGAGATAATCAATGGTCAAATCCAGCTGTTCCAGATACAGCTTAAGGGTCCGCTCCTGCATGTCCACATCCAGATATCCCAGATGTTCCCCCAGATGGGCCAGCTGTTCCAAATCCTCCTGTACCAGGGGAATCCGGCCCCCGTCTGTATTCAGGTCCATCACCTGGCGCCTCCATATCTCCTGAAGGGATTCTCCCTCCTGCATATATATTCCCTCCGCCGCGGCCTCAAACAGGCCCCCCAGTGGTCCCGGCTCCCGTTTCCCCACCCGCTCCAGGGCTTCTGCCAGCGGTGCCCGGCTGTATGTAATCTCGCCTTTTAAGAAATATATCATCTGTCTGAGGATCTCCAGCATCCTCAGCCGCCCTTTCCACTGCATGGCAGACCAGATTCCCAGTCCGCCTGCGGAAAACAGCACCAGAATTGCCCCTGTCCACTTAAATGCTGCCATGTTCCGCCTCCTTTACGCTCCCATCCGCATATAGGACATTTCCACCGCCGTCCCATATAGACGCCACATGGCCTGCCGCTCCCCGGCAGTCCAGCAGTATCATCCGCTCAAAGGCTCCCTGGTGAATCAGTTCCCCCACAGCCGGCTTCTGCATGATGTCCTCCAGCGAACTGCCGTGGATGGTGGCTGCCAGAGAACAGCCGCAGTTTCTCACATATTCAATGGCCTGTACATCCTCCCTGCTTCCAATCTCATCCACAGCTATGACCTGAGGCGCCATGGACCTTACTAACATCATCATGCCCTGGCTTTTTGGACAGCAGTCCAGTACATCGGTTCTCATGCCCAGATCGTTCTGAGGCACCCCCTGATAGCAGGCCCCTAACTCAGACCGCTCATCCACCACCCCCACGGACACCCCCGGTATCCTTCTGCCGGCGCGCTGGGTCCTGGGTCCGTCCGAGACCTGGCGGATAATGTCCCGGAGCAGAGTCGTCTTGCCGCACCTGGGCGGCGATATTACCAATGTATTCAGGAAGCGGCCGTCATCCGAATACAGATACTCCATCACCTGGTTGGCACAGCCCTGAATCTGATGGGCTACCCGTATATTGATGAAGGAAATGGATTTCATGAGCCGTATATCCTGTCCAAGAGCCATGGTTCTGCCTGCCACCCCAATCCGGTGTCCGCCCTGTATGGTGATGAATCCCTGACGCAGCTCTTCTTCCGCTGCATAGAGGGAAAAACTGCACATATATTCCACGGTCTCCTTCATCTGAGCCTGACTGACCGTGACGATTCCTGCCCTGGCCCAGTACGGTTCCTGTTCCTGGCAGCGGCCGCTTCCCCGGATATCCCTTACCGGCGGATCGGGAATCCCCACTGCCAGGCTTCCATCTGTTTTAACCGCATATTCCCGGCCGCCGCAGATAAGCAGCAGCGGTTTCTGGGTTCTCATCCGTATCTCCTGCACCCTGTCGAAATCCACGGTAACCTGTCCAAGTATTGTCCGCAGGTCCCTTGGAAATATTTTCAGGACTTCTTCCCTGCCAGCCATAATCTTCACCCCTTTTACCTCAATATATGAAACGTGTCCAAAAATATGACTGGAGCCGAAAAAAAGGCAGCACCGGCCCGTCGGGGGCTGTGCTGCCAATACTGATTTAGCTTCTATCATCTTCTCTTTACCTTCTTTACAATCTGCCCCGCGGGCCTCCTGTCAATCTTGTATACAATCTGCATGAACCGGGCCACCTCATCCCAGGCCTCCCGGCTCTCCGGAACCAGGTCCATACTCATCTGGAACACATGAAACATCCCCTCATACACGGACACCCGGCGCTTCACTCCGGCCCTCCGGGCATTTTGGGCCGCCTCCAGCGTATCACTTAAAAGCATCTCATGGCTGCCCGCCTGAAAAAGCATGGGCGGCAGGCCCCTGAAATCCCCGAATACCGGCGATATATAAGGGTCCCTGGGATCAGACCCGCCGATGTATGAGGAATTATAAAGCATGCTCTCCCGCGAATTGCCAAAGAGAGGATCATGTTCAAAGTTAAACTCATAACTGTCCCCGCTGCATGTCAAATCAGCCCATGGGGACATGAGTACCAGGCCTGCGGGCTGAGGCATTCCATGGTCCCTGAGGTAAAGGCACAGGGCCAGAGCCAGGCCGCCTCCCGCCGAATCACCGGCCACCACCACCTGTCCCGGCCTGTAGTGTTTTTCCTTAATCAGCCACTGGTAGGCGTGAATTACATCCTCCAGGGCCGCCGGATAAGGGTGCTCCGGCGCCACCCTGTAATCCACGGTCAGCACGTCCCCGCCATAGCTGAGCCGGCTGTAGCGCACGGAAAACTTCCTGTAAATATTCTTCATGGGGCCTATATATCCGCCTCCGTGAAGCTGAAGCACCACCCTGCCGGTGACCACTCCCTCCGGCTTAAGATACTCCATTTTAAAGGGTTCCCTGTCAATGATTTCATACTCGTAGCCAGATGGGCATACCCAGGCCGGTTCCACGGGATTTTTCCTGAACTCCCCTGTCTGGATGGGTTTTCCCAGGGACGTTTCCATGATGTCGTGAATCATATCACGCACCAGCGCCCCCCGTATACTCACATTTTTATTACGCATACTTATCTGTATCCTCTCTGTAAATGCAGGGTCCCTCCGTTATCACAGATGAAACCGTCTGATGAGTTCGTTCTTAAATCTCCTGTCCCCCAGAAATATGGTCAAAGCCAGGATTCCCACGGTCAGTATTACTGTTATGATTGCCATGGCCGGATGCGTGACCAGCCCTGCGGCCCATAAAATCAGGGGGATAAAGCTGAAAACCGTAATAGCGATCTGGTACATGAAATAGCTCTGCCAGTTCAAACGGTTTACAACAATGAGCAGCACCACGGCCGCATCCGCAAACAGTATGGTTCCCGGCACAGCATAGTTGACGGACCAGCCCTCAAATCCCAGGACCCGGTCTATCATCACAAGCAGAATCTGCATGCCGACCGTTTGTATCAGCAGTGATTTTCCCAGGTTGGCATGGCGCAGGATGGAATACCGGAGGGTCAGCCCCACATAGGCGATTCCCGGTATGGCAATCCCGGACCACCAGAGTCCGTCATAGGTAGCGATATTCACCAATCCCAGAAACAGGGCCACCACAGCCAATACCCCGTAGCATACCAGTACCAGTTTTTTCCATATGCTCTCGCCATGCTGAATCACCGGATAATTCCCCTTATCCGACTCCGGCATGATAACGCCGTTGCTCTCCAGCTCCACCGGAATTCCGTCTGACCTCAGGCGGCCGAAAAAACATTCCTCCAGCCTGGAATCCTGGAATACCTTGGTGAAGGTAATGACTGTCCTGTCACCAAAGGAACACACGCCGCATTTGGCGGGCTGGCGCTCAGACACGCCAATCAGCATGCAAAACCCTTCAATATCCTCCTGATACTCCCGGTCCATGGAGATAAGTCCGATATTGGATAAGGTAATGGTATGGGCCCTGTCATTGCGGCGGAAAATGAAGCCAAGAGCCAGCCACTTGACAAACAGCGGAAGGATGCGGACATACCATTTTTTCTCATTTGAGACGTTGTAGGATATGGTCTCCTCCAGCTTTTCCTTCACAATCTTCTCGTCCATCTGTCTGCATACGGATGCGAGAATCTCCTCAAATTCATCCCTGCCCTGTCCGGGTTCATGGTCAATGGCTGTCACCGCGAAAAAGTTGGAGGCTGTGTTGGAGCCAAAGAAGGCCCTCAGGTTAATGGGAAGGTTCACACCGATGTGGCGTCCCTCCTGTTCTTCCTCCTGGTATACCCTGGAAATGGACCAGATCAGGCAGGCCGTCAGGTACTTCGTGATACTGACCCCCATTTTACGGCTCACTGCCTTCAGCTCTCCTGTGTCCGCGTAACCGTGAACCACGCTCTGTCCCCCAAAGGGTATATATCTCCCTGTAAGGCGCAGCGCAGGACGGGAGCTGTAGCGTCTGGTCCGCATTTTCCGGTAATGCTTCAGGTAGCTGTCCTCTGTCTGGGCGGACTCGCCTTCCCCCGGCCCCACATCCCTGCTTCGGCCTCCCCGCTTTAACTCCAGGTAGCCTGCGGTCAGTTCCTTCAGAAAATTCACTGCTCCCATGCCATCCGTCACCGCATGGAATACCTCCAAATTAATTCTGGCCCCATAATAGCTTACGCGGAACAGGTAGAGCTGGTTGCTCTTGGGGTCGATATAGCGGCAGGGCCAGCTGCTCTCCTGCTCAACAAAGGGCTGGCGTTTGTTCTCCTCGAAGTAATACCAGAAAAAGCCCCTCTTTAGCTTCACCTTGAACCCGCCAAACCGGGGCAGGACTTCTTCCAGCGCCCGGTCCAGCAGACCAGGATCTATCTCTTCTTTTAATGTTACGGAAATACGGAATACGTTGCTCAGGTTTTCATTGGCTATCATAGGGAATATTTTACCTGTGTTATCCAGCCTGTGCCACCGTTTTCCCTGGGGATTCTTCTTCATAGCGCCCCTTTCTGCCGGCCGTCCCGCAGATTTTTCGCGGGTCCGGCGCAAACTGTATTTTCTGCCATTATATCTCTATCATCCTGCAATCACAACTATATTATACTTAAACTTTGTTTTCACTCATCTGCTTTGACCTTTGGACCTTTTCCCGGCGTCTTTTGTTTTTGCCCCGGATATGATATATTGGACCCATAAACCCGGACAGCGGGAATCTGCTATCAAATTCCGCAGGAAATATCATGATTCCTCCTTTATTTCACCTAAAATAGAGATATAACAACAAGAGGAGGTATCCCTATGAAAACCATACATACACATGCCCTGGAGCTCTCAGGAAGCAGCTACGAGGCCGGCCGCCTGTTGGGCAGCCGTCTGGCGTCCGTCCCCGGCCTCAAAAAACGGTTCTCAAGCGGTTTCCCCGGCTTCGGCCTGACACAGTTTAACCAGGCCAGCCAGTGTTTCCGCCGCTGGTGTCCCGGACTTACGCAGGAGCTGGCCGGATTTGCCGATGCCCTGGGCTGCGCGCCGGAGCAGGTTCTCTATTACGGCATGACCTGGCTTACGCCTCGCTGCAGCCATCTGGCCCTTCTGCCCTCCATGACAGCCTCCGGCCATCCCATGGCTGCCCGGAATTATGAATTCAACGATGAGGCGGAGGACTTTACTGTCATAAAAACCCGCATCACCGGAAAATATACACACATAGGCACCAGCGTGCTGGGAATCGGCCGGGACGACGGCATCAATGAAATGGGACTGACCGTCACGCTGAGCTCCAGCGGTTTTCCTGTCGGCCCCCTGCCCGAGATGCGCAGGCCCGCGGTCGCCGGACTTCAGTTCTGGGCCGTGGTCCGTACCCTGCTGGAAAACTGCCGCGATGTAAAGGAGGCATTGTCCATGCTGAAAGACATGCCTGTGGCATACAACCTTCACCGTGGAGGATGCCGCCAGGGAGGCAGGATATTCTTATTACCACTTAAACCGCCAGTTCTCCGCCGTCCTCGGGGAGAGCGTGGGCAGCTATATAAAAAAGCGGCGCCTGTCCCATGCTGCCAGGGAACTGGTCTACACGGAGAGACGCGTCATTGACATTGCGCTGGACCATGGGTTTGAATCCGGCGAAGCCTTCAGCAGGGCCTTTAAGGCCGTCTACCATACAAGTCCGGCCTGCTACCGGAAAAAACGGCTGGATGTCATCATAAGCCAGAAACCAAAAGCGGACCAGCACCTGCTGGCCCATCTGACAGACTCCTTAACGGTCCGCCCCCGGATCGTGGAGATTCCCGATATCCTCACCGCCGGCCTGAGAGACCGCACTACCCTGAGGAACAACCAGATTCCCCAGCTCTGGACCCGTTTTCTTGACCTGGTGCCGCAGATTCCCGGCCAGCTTCCTCACGGCCGGGGCTTTGGCATATGTGAATCCTGCGGTGAGGGAAACACCCTGTACACCATGAGCGACGATCTGCCGTTCTCCGAGGTGGTGTCCGTGGAAGTCAGCTCCATGTCTGTCCTTCCTCCTCCCCTGGTGTATAAGACCATTCCCGGCGGAAAGTATGCCGTGTTCACCCACACAGGTTCCCTAAAGAGCCTGCCGCTGACCTATCAGTATATCTGGGGCACATGGTCCCTCACCACCCAGGAAAAGTTGGACGGCAGAGAGGATTTTGAGCTGTACGATGAACGGTTTCTGGGATTTTATCATCCTGACAGCCAGACTGACATTTATATTCCTGTCCAATAACCCATACAGGCCATCACCTGTATGGGTAATCCTGCTCTTCTTCCCCTCTGATGATTCGTTTCATACGGGCCAGCTCATCCCTGGTCAGAAGTCCATTCTCCATGTATTCCTCATATACCACCTGTGTGGCCTCCACAAAGGCCTGCCGTTCCTCACTGGAAAGGGTGTATATTTCAGCGTTGGCCCGGATATTTTCCATTGCCTGCACTTCATTCTCATCAATGAGACGGTTATTCTCCTTCATCATCTCTTGCGTACATTCCTCCAAAATCTCCTGATACTCACGGGGCAGAGACTCATACCATCTTGTATTTACGTAGAAGGGTTCCGGGTGAAACTGGTAATTCACCTCTGTAAAATACTTCTGGACCTCATAAAACCGCATCCCGGAGGAATTGACCCAGGGATTTTCCTGACCGTCAATGGTACCTGCCTTCAAAGCCATATACAGGTCGTTGTAAGGAACAGTCATGACCTCGGCTCCCAGGGCTTCCAATGTTTTATTGATGGTGTCCATGCCGTTGGAGCGCATCTTAAGCCCTCTTAAATCCTCCGGCCTGCGGATCATCCGCACGCTGTTGGAAAACTGCCTGAATCCGCCTGCATCACCGATTCCCAATATGGTTGCGCCGCTTTTCAGGGAATCCATGCTTATTTCCCTGGCAAATTCAGAGTTTACCAGCCTCTCTGCCTGCGTTCTGTCTTCGCAGAGAAAGGGGAGGGAAAACACAAGCATCTTGGGAACTATCTCCAGCTGCCCCCCGCGAAATCCCTGTATGGTTCCGTCACAGACCTGCTCCAGCATAGATGCCTCGCTGCCCAGCTGACCGGCAGGGTAGATGTCCACCTGGATTCCTCCATCTGTTTTCTCCTCCAGCAGCTTCTTAAACAGCAGGAATGACTGGTGGCGCGGGTTGTCCACAGGCTGGGAGTGGCCAATCTGCATGGAGTATATCCTTTCAGGTTTTTTTGCCGGTACGCCCTTCCCCTGTCCTGTGGCAGACGCCGTCCCCTCTTTCGGTTTCTCAAAACCGCCGCATCCTCCCAGTACCAGCACCATCAGAGCCGCCATCAGAATCCATGCCCTGTACACTACTCTCATTCCCCGTCCTTCTCCTCTCTGATGCCTTCCGCCTGCTCATAGCGGAACTTTAACGGAGACATTCCTTCCATCTTCTTAAATGTCCATGTAAAGTAATTTGGCTCCGAATATCCCACCATACCGCTTATCTGCTTGATACTGTAGGTCTCGTTTCGCAGCAGTTCCTTTGCCTTTTTCATCCGGATCCGAATCAGGTAATCCACCACCGTAGTCCCCATATATTGCTTGAAAAGGCGGTTTACATAGTATTTGCTGAACCCGGCTTCCGACGCGATGGCATCCAGCGTCAGGCGTTTTTGATAATTTTCCTGTATGAAGGAACAGATGCCCTCCACCTCCCTGGGCATGTCTCTGTCATGTTCCGTGCCTTCTTCCCCGCACTCGGTCTGGGCCACCATGTCTCCCACACGCTCCCGGGCTTTCTCATAGCTCTCCTCTATCTGGCTTACATCCACAAAGGGGGTTCCGCTTCCCATCATGAAGGCAATCTGCTGCTGTCTTAATATCGAAGCCAGGAATTCTTCCATCTTCCGGAAAATTCCCGGCAGCACATCCGGCTCACGGCAGAAAACAACAGCCGTAACCATGTGGTTTGTCTCGCTGAACATAACAGTCAGGTCCAGATAATCAAACTCCTTCCTGACAGCCTGATACAGCTTCTGTCTGCCGCATTTATCCAGAGAGCTCTGAATGCGGATGCAGAAACAGTTTCCGCTGCACTCAGTTGAAATGTTTTTCAAATCCAGATAGTAGAGAACCTCCTCCGGCATATTGCCCAGAACCAGGTCATTCACCATCTTGCTCTCCATCATGTCCAGAGTCTTTAACAGCTTTGTTTCACGGTACTCCTTCTCCGCCTCCGCGTCCAGCTCGTCAATGGCCCGCATAATTACATTGATAAACGCCTCCTTTTTCACAGGCTTTACCATAAAATCCACTGCCCCAAGGCGCAGGGCCTCCACCGCATATTCAAAATAGTCATATGCTGTGGAAAAGACAGCGCGGAACCTGTAATCCGGACTTTTGATTTTTTCCAATGCCTGAAGCCCGTTCAGGCCGGGCATGTTGATATCAAGCACGATTATATCCGGCCTGTCGAGCATCACCCGCTTGATAACTTCTGTTCCCGAAGCACATTCTATGACCTGGTCTATATCCAGGGAGGATTCATTTATAAAGAAGCGCAGTGCCTCCCGCTCCAGTTCCTCGTCATCTGCAATCAATATTTTATACATCTTCTTCTCCCCTGTGCAGGTAAATACTGACAATGGTGCCTGCACCTTTTTTGCTCATGATTTTAAGGCTGTCATCCCTGCCCGTATATAAGGAAAGCCTCTGCCATATATTCCAGACTCCAATCCGTTCCGGCTGTTTCTCCGAAAGACGCCTTCTGATCTTCTCCAGGCGCTCCCTTTCCATGCCCATTCCATTGTCACAAATCCGTATCCGTATATAATCTCCCGCCCTCCTGACATCCAGAATAAGGGTTCCCCCCTCTTCCTTGGGTTCCAGCCCATGGATTACCGCATTTTCCACAAGGGGCTGCAGGGTAAACCTTGGAAGCATCACAGCCTGTTCCAGCTTCCGGTCATGCCTGACATCCACGTTCAGCCTGGATGAAAAACGCATTTTCTGAATCTTCAGATATTCCTCCGTAATCCCCAGCTCCTCTCCTAAAAGGGCCGGTGTCTGTGCGTCCGCCAGATTATAGCGCAGCAGCACTGCCAATGAATCCAGCATGGTCAGCGCTTGTTCCTGGCGCCCCAGCATGACGGTCCTGTTAATGCTGTTTAAGGTATTAAAGAGGAAGTGTGGATTAATCTGGCTTTGAAGCGCAAGGAAGCGGGCCTGGCTCAGCAGCTTTTCATACTCCTCGTTTTTGCGCTGTTCCACCAGCAGCTGCTTTTCGCTCTCTATTTTTTCCTTCAGGCTGAAGGCCATATGGTTAAATGCCCGCGAGAGCATGCTCACAGTATTTTCCCCGAAGCTCTCCTTAACATGTGCGTCCAAATTTCCCCTGGCTATCTCCTCCACCTGTTTTTTCAGCTCATTTAAGGGCCGTGTCACCCTCACAAAAATATAGCTGGCTGACGCTGCAATGAGGACACAGGCAGCTGCCACGGCTCCCATGTTGAATGCGGTCATCACCTTCCGTCTGTGGGTCAGCTCCCGGTTGCTGTCCACACTGGACTCCAGCGCATACTGGAGCAGTTCATTGGTGTATTTCTCCAGATATTCTCCGATGGTCTGGCTGTAGTAAAAGCTGTCATAGTACCGGTAATCATTGCCGTTAAACAGAAAGGAGGCATTGCAGCATTCACTGTAATAGGATTCAAAGGACTGGTCAATTCCCCGCAAAAGATACCAGGATTCCTCATTGGTGCTCTCTGTATACAGGATATCTATGACAGACCTGGCTATTTCATAGGTATCATTAAACTCTGCCAGGGTGGTGCGGTTTCCCGTTTTCATATATTCCTCAAACAGGATGCCGCTCTGGAGGAAATGGTTTTTCAGCTCCAGTATGGAGTAGTACTGATTGATCTCCTTTTGATATCTGGCATTAAACTGGTTAAACAGAGAGTGGTTGTATATGGAAAATGAGAGGAACAGTATCAGCATCAGAAGCAGCACTGCATTGATTTGGGCACCCACTGAAAAACAGAACTGTTTCCACCAGAATTTTAGTTTCTTCATCTGAACGCTCCTTCGCTGAATCTAACCTCCGGTTCCTCGGTAAGCGTTTCCACCCAAATCTTATGGAATTGCTCCATGCTCTGTTTCTGGTATTGGTATGTGCTTTGTGCACACTTTTCCACGGCCTCCCTGTCCTCTTTGGAGAGGGAGGTCAGGTTTTCCGTATTAATAATCATCACATCCGGAAGGCACCATGCATCATTTTTAGTGACAAAATGAATATACTGGTCGTAGTTATTGCATATAAACTCGGAAAATGAAGACTCAGCCCCGTCGATATTGCCTGATATCAGTGATTTGTAGGTATTGGTATTGACTGAGCCTGCCAGCTCAATTCCCATCTCCCGGAAAATCTCCGCCATAAGGGCGGACTCGCTGCTCTCAATCTTCTTTCCCTCCAGATCCTTTTTGTCCAAAAAAGTGCAGTCCGTACCGTAGAAGCACCGAAAATCAGGGTAATACCAGACCAGGGGCGTGATACGGTCCATCTGGCATTCGTCCCTCAGGGTTTCCTCATTGTTGCGTACCCACTCTATCTGTGCGTCTCCGCCTGCAAAGTTGGAAGGGACAAAGAATTTGCGGATGGATTCCACCTCCTCCGACAGCTCCAGGACATTGACGCGGGCCATGGCAATACCGCCGAATTTTACCTGTTCAATGATTTCCGTGGGGGTTCCCAGGCTGCCGTTATAATAAATCTTGACCGTTACCCGTCCTTGGGTTTCCCGGCTCACCATCTCCGCAAAATAAGCCATGGCCCGGGCGGAGGGATGATTCTCCGGCATGGTCTCAGCCAGCCTCAGGATTACGGCCTGGCTCTGGGGAAGGGACGGACTATCCGATCCGCAGGCAGGCGCGCAGCCGGTAAGAAGGACCGACGCTGCCATAAGAACCGCTGCCAGGGCCTTTGTCAGGGCTGAGGCTTTCTGCATGGGAATACGTGGATGAATGTTTAAAGTCACGTGAGGCTTTCCTTTCTGGAAACTAAATTTTGCGGACATTGTATCATAACTCCCTCCTTTCCACAACACCAAATACCCTCAACCGAAGCTGAGGGATTTTGGATGCCGTATGATTTTATTTTACAAGCCCCAGTACATTAGGGATGGTCATGGAGATGGCCGGTACATAAGTCACCAGTAACAGTATGGCCGCTGTCACTGCAAAATACGGAAGAAGCGTCTTAAATACTTCCTCGATTTTCACATTCGCCACCTTGCAGCCGGTAAACAGAATAGGTCCTACCGGCGGCGTGATTGTACCGATACAGAGGTTGAATACAATCATGATTCCGAAATGGATGGGGTGCATGCCGAAGCTGGCGCAAATCGGAAGGAATATAGGTGTAAATATCAGGATTGCCGGGGTAGGGTCCATGAAGGTTCCCACCACCAGAAGCAGCAGGTTCATAATCAGAAGAATGGCAATTTTGCTGTTGGTCAGTCCCAAAAGTACATCCGCGATAATAGCAGGTATATTGGTAAAGCTCATAATCCAGCTCATGATGGACGACACGCCAATCATGAATATTACGATAGCAGTCATCTTTACGCTGTCCAGCAGAATCCTCCTTAAATCCCTTATCTTAATGCTGCGGTAGATAAAGCTCAGCAGCAGGGAATATACCACTGCGATAGCGGAACCTTCCGTGGCCGTAAAAGCCCCTATTAAAATACCGCCAATAACAATTACGATCAAAAGCAGGCTGGGTATGGCCGCCCACACGGTTTTTAACACAATGGCCAGGGTGATTTCATCCCGGTTTCTGTATCCGCGTCTGGACGCCATAATACCCGCAATCACCATTACTCCGATTCCCCACAAAAGGCCGGGAAGATATCCTGCCATGAACAGCGCGGAGATTGACACGCTGCCCGCAACCGTGGAGTACACAATCAGGGTATTGCTGGGAGGAATCAGCATTCCTGTGGGGGCGGACGCAATATTGACAGCCGCCATATAATCCTTTGAGTAACCCTCTTTTTCCTCCAGAGGTCCGATGGTTCCGCCGATAGCTGCCGCTGCCGCCACGCCTGAACCGCTGATGGCGCCGAACAGCATATTGGCCACCACATTGGTCTCTGCCAGGGCTCCCGGCATCCTGCCGCTTAAAATTTTCGCGCAGTTCACCAGCCGTATGGCGATACCGCCGTTATTCATGATATTCCCCGCCAGTATGAAAAAGGGTATTGCCAGCAATGAGAAGGAATTGACGCCTGTAAATACCTTCTGTGCCGCTGTTCCCATGGCATTCTCAAAGGGAAGCACGAACAGCATGGCGATGGTGGAGGCCAGACCGATGCTGATACTGATGGGAATGCCCAAAACCAGCATGGTCAGCACGCAGACCAGCATAACCAGTGCTACAAGTATTGCCTGATCCATAATTCTATCTCCTTTGTTCTTAGATTTCTCTCAGTTTTTTTGCCAGCTTCATCTCGTTGTAGATAAAATAGAAGAGGATGAAACATGCGCTTACAGGCACTGCCGAATAGATAATTCCCATGGGAATCTGAAGCGCCGCATCCATCTGGATCATTTGGCTTGTAACCTGCTTATAGCCCCCGAATATCATGACGCCTGCCGCGAATAAGGCAACCATCAGTTCACCCAGCATTTCAACAACCACTCTTGTCTTTGAAGGCATATGGTCACGGACAAAGCCGATATTCATATGCTCCCGCAGTCCAAACACATAGGCGGATCCATACATAACCATCCATACAAACATATACTTGGAAAGTGATTCCGTATACGCGTTGGGACTGTTAAAGAAGTATCTCACAACAACCTGGAAGGTCACCAGGATTGTCATGACAGCCAATAGTACCACACATACCCATTCGATAATCCTGTCCAGGATTTTCTTTGCTGATTCCATGAGTCATGACCCCGCTTTCTACAAATCCCTGTTAGTTGGCAAGGCTGCGAATTTCCTCGTATAATGCCTTTGCTCCCTCGCTCTTGCTTGTCACATTGTCGATAACAGGCTGGCATGCTTCCTGGAAAGGAGCGATGTCCACATCGATAAACTGGGCGCCGGCTTCCTCTGCCGTCTTCTTTGCACCCTCAAGGTTCTCATCCCACAGCTGGAATTCACGTTCCGTGTACTCCTTGCAGAGATCCTTTAAGGTCTGCTGGTCCTCTTCGCTCATTCCCTTTAAGGTGGCTGTATTCATAACCAGAAGATCAGGAATCATCAGATGACGTGTGTAAGAGAAGTAAGGAGCCACTTCATAATGCTTTAAATCCGCATAGGTAATTTCATTGTTCTCACCGCCGTTGATTACACCCTGCTGAATCGCGGTGTAAACCTCTCCCTGGGCCATGGGTGTTCCCACTCCGCCCATTGCATCCAGCATGGCGATACAGGTCTGGGATTCCATGACACGAATCTTGTATCCCTTTAAATCCGCCGGGGTCTGAACCGGCTTGTCTGTATAAATGCAGCGCGCTCCCGCTGTAAAGGCCGCCATAACGCTGAAATTATTGGCTTCTGTACTAGCAAAGATATCGTCCAGAGCACCGCTAGTAAATACCTTTTTCTGATGCTCCACGCTGTCATACGCATAGGGAAGACCCAGCACGGCAAAATCGGGATTTACATTTTCCACAATAGAGTTTGCCACCATTGCCATCTGGATGGTACCGCTTTGAACCAGCTCAAACGCATCCTTCTGTGAGCCCAGAAGCTCGTTGGGGCTGATTTCGATTCTATATGCTCCGCCGGTAGCCTCATAGAAAGCATCGCTCATCTCGGACAGGGCCAGATACTGGGGATGCTTTTCCGACTGGTTAAAAGCCAGCTTTAATGTAGTTGTCTTCACATCCTTTTCAGGCGCCTTGGCCTCGTCATCCTTAGTCTCTCCGCCTGCGGCCGGTGCCGGGGCTGTGGTCGCGGATGCGGATGCACCTCCCCCACATGCAGTCAATGACAATGCGGTTACTCCGGCCAATACCAATGTTAATGCCTTTTTCATCATAATCTTTTCTCCTGTTCTCCCCTTTGGGATTCTTAACGTTTTCTTTACAGGAAGATTATAAGCTTTTCCGCTTCAGATTGAACTACAAAAAATGGGCCATATCCTATAAGAAATAAGACATGACCGCAAGATATTGATAGTATGGAAGGGCTATATTTTATAGTTTTAAATGATCAGAGGCGCTACTTATGATACGGCTCCCCCGAAATAATCCTGTAACTCCTGTAGATCTGCTCCAACAGCACCACCCTCATCAGCTGATGGGGAAATGTCATCTTAGAGAAGCTGAGGGCATAGTCCGCCCGCTTCATGACGTCCCCGGATAATCCCAGCGACCCCCCTATGACAAACACAATATGGCCTACCCCATCCACTCCCAGCCTCTGAATCCTGCCGGCCAGTTCCTCGCTGGTCAGCATCTTGCCTTCAATGGCCAGGGCAATGACGTAAGCCCCATCTTTAATATTAGAAAGAATGCGCTGTCCTTCCTTTTCCTTGATCTGCCTTACAATGGCCTCGCCGGCCCCATCCGGTGTTTTCTCATCCGCCACCTGGATAATGTCCAGCTTGCAGTAGCGGCTCAGGCGCTTGGCATACTCCCTGATGGCATCCTCAAAATACCGTTCCTTAATCTTTCCAACCGTAACAAGGGTAATCTTCATCTGCTAAAACTCCAGTATCATATCGTACCACACAGCCCCGCCGTGAACGGATTGGGAAATGCCCATATTCACATATCCGAAGGTTTCATAATACCCAATCAGCCGGTCCTTACAGGTAAGAATAAGCCCCCTGCGCCCCTGGCTCCTGGCCCGTTCAATCATGGCCTCCATCAGACGGGAGGCCACCCCCTGATGCCGGTATTCCTCAATCACATCCAGGCCGAATATGCTCTGGTAAGCGCCCTCCGGCTCATGGAGCGAAGTATCCTCAAACATCTCGTCTCCAATGGTCCTCCCATTTGTGACAGCGCCATTGATAAACCCGATGATTCGGTTTCCATCCTCAGCCACCAAAAAGCTCTGAGGAAATACATCCAGACGTTCCTTTAAACTCTTTCTGTCTGCTGCCTCCGCTGCCGGGAAACAGGCTGCCTCCACCTGTGCCACTGCGTCCAAATCTGCCGGCACCGCTGTCCTTATGGTAATGGCATCCATCTTCTGTCCTCTTTTCGCATCCTTCGCTGTTCTTAAGCCTTTACCCTGAAATAGTATCCCACGCCCCACTTCGTATGTACATACCTTGGGTCGCTGGGACTGGGTTCGATTTTCTCACGGAGCCTTCTCACATGGACATCCACGGTACGCACATCCCCGCTGTCCATGGCCTTATTTCCCCATACATAGGTCAGAAGCGCTTCCCTGCTGTATACCTTATTGGGATTGCGCACCAGCAGCTCCAACAAGTCAAATTCCTTGGCCGTGAGATTGATTTCCCGCTCACCGATAAACACCCGGCGGCTCTCCGTATCCATCTTAAGGTCACCTGCGCCAATGACGCCGGACTGCGGCTCTTCCCGCTTCTGACGTTTGCTCTTCCCGCTTCTTCGTATGATGGCTTTGATTCTGGCCTTGACCTCCAGTATGTTGAAGGGCTTGCTGATATAATCATCGGCGCCGTACTCCAGTCCCAGAATCTTATCCATATCGCCGCCCTTGGCCGTCAGCATAATTATGGGCATATCCGAAAACTCACGTATGGCCTGACACACCTCATAGCCGTCATACTTGGGCAGCATCACGTCCAGAAGCACGATATCGTACTCTGTCTTTTTTGCCAGTTCAATGGCCTCCTCGCCGTCATATGCACAGTCCACTTCCATCCCGTCCTGTTCCAGACTGAAGCGGATTCCTTTTACAATCAATTTCTCATCGTCAACCACTAATACTCTTGCCATGTTCCATTCCCCTTATCTATCATTAAACGGCGGCCTGATAACCAAGGCCGCCTGCCATCATTTACACTGTAATACTGTCCTTAATCTTTTCAAATGCAGCGTCCTTGATACCGGATACATTCATGATATCCTCAATGGACTTAAACCCGCCAAACGCTTCGCGGTAATGGATGATGTCCTCTGCCCTGGATTCTCCGATTCCCCTGAGGGTCATCAGATCCTCCTTAGAAGCCGTGTTAAGGTTCACCATGGCCTTAGCGCCGCCTTCGCCGGTCCCCGTCCTGCCGGGCGTCTGAACGCCCGCTGACACAGCACCCGCGGATATGCCTGATTGGGTCAGCCCCCGGGCCTTCCATTCCTCTGCCTGCTCACGGTCCGGCACCTGTATCTTCATGCCGTCCTCTAACACCTGGGCCAGATTCAGATAATCCGGCACCGCTGCTTCCGAGAATCCTCCCGCTGCCTCAATGGCCTCATATACCCTGCTGCCTGCGGGAAGTCCATATACGCCCGGCGTACACACCAGACCGCATACATGGATATATACCAGAGGCATATCTTCCCGGGGCGGCATATCGCCTTCGGACAGCCTGCCTGCCTGGGACGGCACGTCCTCCTGTCCCGGCATACAATCTTGTCCCCGCAGATGCTCTCCATCTGCGCCCGCGGACATGGTCCCGGCCCCGCCCTCCGGTTCATCCCGCTGCCGGGGGCTTTCCATCCCCGTACGTTCCTCAGCAGCAGTACCACCGTCAGGTTCCAATGCCATGACCATATTTTCCAGTCCAATATCCCGGTTCTTCACACTGCAGCTATAGCATATGCCTGCAGCCAACATACATATGACAATCACTGCCAGTTTCAATGCTTTGAAAGATGTAAGTTTCATCTTGGGCGGTATCCCTCCTTCCAGAGAGCACCGTCCCAGCCTGTACTCCTATTCTATCGGAAACCCCCTGCAATTACAAGCGTTAGTTTCCAAATTTTATCTTTCAAAAATTACAATTCCGCCTATGGCAATGACTGCCCCGATTATCTTGTTCCATGCAAAGGGAGCCTTCTCCACGCCGAACAGCCCGAACAGCTCAATGGCATACGCAATGATAATCTGCGAGACCACAATCAGAAGAGCCGCCTTGGCCGGTCCCAGGCTTCCCATGCTTCGGATGACCGTATAGGTGATGAGGGCTCCCATGATACCGCCCACAAGCACATATTTGGGCGTAACCTGCATAATGCCGGCCACGGGCTCCCTTCCTGTAAACATCCATATGACCACGCAGGTAATAAAGGCCGTGAGCTGTACCCATCCCGCGGCCACCCAGACGCTGGTCTGCTTTGTCACTTCCGTGTTAAATACGCCCTGTATGCTCATTAAGGCGCCTGACAGCAATGCTATGATAAATCCCATGTATTATTTTCCTGCCCTTCCACTTATTTTACCGTTATCTTAGCATTCCCACAGGTTTCTATTTTATTCTGGCATTCTTTCCGCATATGATGTATAATCGTTCCGTCAGGAGGCTCAGCTATGCTATCATTCATAAAAACATTACTACAGGCTGCCGCATGGCCCATCCAGGCACCTGAACCATACTCCGCCTTTCACATCCTGCTCTGCGCTGCCGGCATACCGCTTGCCGTCTTTCTGGCCCGGCGCCTGGCACGCATATGCCTGCACCCCCGCGGTGTGCTGTTTATCTGCGGCCTGATTTTAGCTGTCAGCGAACTGTATAAGCAGAGCTTCCTATATTTTATCGTCAGCCAGGGCCAGTACAACTGGTGGTATTTTCCCTTCCAGCTGTGCAGCGTCCCCATGTACCTGTGCCTGATTCTTCCGTTATTCAGGCACCCGTCCCATCGCTCCACGGAAAAGCGCATATGCACCTTCATGCAGGATTTTGCCCTTTTGGGAGGCGTCATGGCACTGGCGGAACCCAGCGGCCTCATGCATCCCTATCTGCTTTTGACGCTCCACGGGTTCCTGTGGCATTTTATGCTCATCTTCATCGGCCTGTACTGCGCCATGACCGGCCTGGGAGGCAGGACCCCAGGCGACTTTGTATCCATGCTGCCCCTGTTTTTGGCCTGCGTGTGTATAGCCACGTTCATAAACGTGGTTTCCCACCCCTACGGCAACGCTGATATGTTTTATATCAGCCCCTATTATCCAAACGGACAGATTGTTTTCCACCAGATTGCCCTCACCATAGGTACTGCCGCCGGAAACCTTCTGTATCTGGCAGCCATGGTTCTGGGAGGCTTTATCTGCCACCTGTCCCTGAGGCGGCTGTTTCCCCGGTAACCGGGCTGACTGTTTCCCCAACCGGGCCGGCTGTTTCCCCAACCGGGCCGGCTGTTTCCCCAACCGGGCCGGCTGTTCCCCAACCGGGCCGGCTGTTCCCCAACCGGGCCGGCTGTTCCCGGTAACCGGGCCGGCTGTTCCCCAACCGGGCCGGCTGTTCCCGGTAACCGGGCCGGCTGTTCCCCCAACCGGGCCGGCTGTTCCAGCCAGACGGAAGGCGGCTTCTGCCATGCCCTCTTACCATTCCTCAATACGTTCCCTTTTTCAAAAGTTTGCGCAGATAGGCAAAGGCAGTCTCCTCCCCCTGGTCCTTCAGCATATGGAGAAGCTTTTCCAAAAGCGCTCTGGTCTGGGGATGGATGGTGATGTAATTCTTTGTATACTCGTAGTATTCCAGCGGAGCCGCGCTGGTATAGGCTTTTCCCTTATACACCTCACATGCAGCTATCCGGTCGCAGACCATCTCGGCCACATACCGCAGCGGCATCTTATTGCCCACCAGGCCCTCCTCCTTATGGCTGGAAATATCAATCCAATACTCATAATGATGCTTATTCCTGCCCTTATGGTGGAGCCAGGCCCTGGAATACCCCACGGTCTCACGCTCAGCCGCATTGGGGCTGCGGTTTCCCTGATAATACCTGACCCCGGTCCAGAACTCTTCCAGGCTGTACTTGGAAAGATCATGGGTAAGCCCCTGCCAATACAGGCCAATCTGGAAGCAATGCTTCCTGACCAGGTTTCTGTGCCTTGTAATGGTAGAAAAATGGTTCCATATATTACAGATTTTCATTCAAATCCCTTCTTTACACATTAATACTCATAGCGCATTGTATTGAAATATGCTTTAGTATATCATAAAACTCACCTTTTTGCCTGTATTTCTTCATATTTTAACCTTTGAACAACAGAATCTGAGGTTTATATAAATTGTTTATACTTAATGCCCAAAAACGTTTGACACTTTTCAACATTTATGATATCCTTAGGACAGTTGCGAAATAGCTTGCAACATATCACATTTTTTTATTTTTTATATTTTTTGGAGGTATCGTAATGAAAGGTACAGTTAAGTGGTTCAACAACCAGAAGGGTTACGGATTTATTTCCGACGAGCAGGGAAACGATGTATTCGTTCACTACTCAGGTCTGAACATGGATGGCTTCAAGTCCTTAGACGAGGGCGCAGAAGTTGAGTTCGATGTAGTAAACGGAGCTAAGGGTCCTCAGGCTACAAACGTAACCAAATTATAATCAATGAACAACAGTGTACCTTTTTCAAACATATATCATCACTGATAGAGGTTGAAGTAAGTTATATCTGATTTCAAATGATTACAAGTGAGAGCCAGTCCTGCGACTGGCTCTTATTGTTATCTCTTTAAAAAACCGGTTATATCCGCACGATATTCCTGCCCTGGCGCCCTATCTGGCTTTCTTCAGCATATCCTTCAGCTCATCCACGGAAAATGTGTAATTCTTATTGCAGAAATGGCAGTTCACCTCAATGGGCTTGCCATCCTCTATCATTTCCTGGATATCCTTTCTGCCCACACTGATCAATGCCTTCTCCACCCGGTCCTTTGTGCAGTTGCAGTAAAATACAGCGGGAAGCCTTCCGCCGGTTTCCAGGCCGAATTCGCCCAGCACATACTCCAGTATCATCTCCGGCGTGTTGCCCGCGTCCAGCAGGGTTGTGATGGACGAAATCTCCTTCAGCTTGTTTTCCAGTCTGCCGATAATATCCTCGGAAGCTCCCGGCATCAGCTGGATGATGAAACCGCCGGACTGGCGCACCGTGTTGTCCTTATTCATCAGAACCCCCAGCGCCACGGAGGACGGCGTCTGCTCAGAGGTGGCGTAATAATACGTCAGGTCCTCCGCAATCTCTCCGGTCACCAGAATGGTCTGTCCCACATATGGCTCTTTTAGTCCGATGTCCTTGATAACACTTAAGACGCCCACGCCCAACGCTCCGCCCACGTCCAGTTTCCCCTTTTCATTGGGAGGAAGCATCACCATGGGATTAACTGCATATCCCTTCACATTTCCCCTGGAATCCGCTGTCACGGTCAGGCCGCCGATGGGTCCGTCCCCCTGTATCTTAAGGGTGAGAAGGTCATCTTCCCCCTTCATGTCACATCCCATCATCACACCGGCCGTCAGCAGCCTGCCCAGGGCAGCCGTTGCCACCGGGCTGGTGTTATGGGATATTCTGGCCTGTTCCACCAGGTCCCTGGTGGTGGCGGCAAAGGCCCTGATCTGTCCTTCTGCCGCAGTTGCTCTGATTACATAATCTGCCATACGATTTACTCCTCGTCTCTCATTGTCTTTCCATGTTCCCTCATGATTATATAGATGCGTTCGCTGTCCTCCCGCACAGGATTGGAGGTGCATGCGTCGAAAGCGGCAACAAACTCCATGCCGGCCTCCCTGGCTGCCCTCTTCACCTCATCCAGGCTGTAGGCCCTCTGGAAATGCGTCTCTTCATACTTGCGGTACAACTCGCCCTCACGGATAAACAGGGTAAGGTCGTACTCATTGATTCCGGAACCTTCATCGTAAAAATTGTCCCAGATAAAGCTGCTCTCCTCCCTGGCCTCCGCAAAGGTATTATCTGCCAGCAATTCCCGGTATTTATACTCCGTGTTCAGGTCAAATATAAATACCCCTCTGGGGTCCAGATAATTATTGACCAGCCGGAACACCTGCACCAGATCCTGGTACTCCATAATATAGTTCATGGAATCACATATGCTGACAACCGCCCGCACCGTGCCGTAAAGCTCAAACTCCCGCATGTCCTGAAGGAGATAAAGAATGTCCTGTCCCGAGACCGCCCGTTTATCCATTGCCATCTGAAGCATTTCCCCGGAATTATCAATTCCAATCATATCATACCCGGCTTCTGCAAGGAGCCCGGTAAGGCTTCCCGTGCCGCAGCCCAGGTCCAGCACCAGGCCGTTTTCCACCCCCTGCTCCCGGAGCAGTCCGATTACATAGGAACACCACTCCTCATACGGCACATTGTCCTGAAAAATGTCGTAGACCTCCGCAAAACTGCTGTATGCTTCCATGTCCTCATCCTTCCCAATGGCGCTGCGTCTCATTCCCGCAGCCATCACCGAATCATCAATCGAGTAGGAGGCGGTGATTAACCGCCGTCCTCTCACAGCACCGTACGTACGGTTCTCGTATACGGCGCTTTCAATAGTTGGTGTGCAGAGACTGATAGGCTGCGGCTAAGTCATAAAAGCCCCAGTTTATCAGTCTTTCTTTACTTAATGCCCAGTTGACCGCCTTGTTTCCGGCATTGAACCAGTATCCCTTGCGGTCGTAGGCTATTGTTGCCGCATAATGGCTGTCTACTCCCAGTCCTATGAGTTTCCTCATTCTGGTTTTGGGCAGTTTCCACTGTTTCCAGATACACATCCGTATCCGGCGGTACAACCATCCATTCAGGCTTTCGATGTTTTTCTTCATGTCCGCTATCCCATAGTAGTTCAGCCATCCTCTCATGTAGACTTTTATCTTTTCCATGGTTCGGATGATACTCCCGCACCTGCTCCGGGAAGTAAGCCTGCGCAGTTTCTCCTTGGCTTTCTTCCATGACGTTCCATGGACACGGATATAGGTCCCTGTTCCGTTCTTCCCAAAACAAAAACCAAGGAACTTAAAATTTTGGATTGCGAACACACTGACCGTTCGGCTCTTTTCCCGATTCACTCTCAGTTTCAGCCTTGCCTCCAGATATTTCGTGCTGGATTCCAGCAGTCGTTCTGCCGCCCGTTCGCTCTTTGCCAGCAGTACGAGAACAACTGCCCTCGTGTATCCCTGTTCGATATACTCCTTTATCCTGAGAATGGCGTCTTTTGCTCCTCGTCCCGGACGATAGCCGAAGCTGTCTTTCGAGAACAATGGTTCGTAGATTGGCATGAGCTGTTGAAGCATTGCCTGCTGGATGATACGGTCTATTACGGTGGGGATACCAAGCTTTCGTATCCCTCCCTCCGGCTTCGGAATCTCCACACGCCTGACTGGAGATGGGGTATACTTCCCCTTCCTGATTCTCTCTACCAGTTCATAGTTATTCTCCCTCAGCCATGGTAACGCCGCTTCAATGGTCATTCCATCCACTCCCGGCGCTCCCTTGTTTGCCTTCACTCTTTTGTAAGCCCTGTTCAGATTTTCCTTGTTCAGTATCTTACTTAAGATGTCTGGCTCTGCACTGTCTCTTTCCTTCCATATCCGGTTGAATGAGCGGTGCGCTCTCACATACCCTTTGCGTTCCGCGCTATCTCTTTGCGAGCAGCTTTCTCTGTTTTCTGTACCCATCTGCCCATTCCTCCTTTCCCTGTCGTACTAAAGACTCCTATTGATTCGGTCCTTCACTGAAAACAGCTACTATGACCTCTGCTGACTTCTGTACGCTCAGCATTACCTCTCGGCAATGGTTACTCCTTTCAGAGCATTCCGTACAGACCTCCCTGGGTACCACACGTTTCTTTCCCTCCATCTATCTGCCGCATTTACTGTACACGATTCCGTGTAGCTATCGGGCTTCATCTTGTGTTGCAGACTTACCCTCATGTACAGCCTTCTATACGGTTTCTGTCCGTCAGACCAGAGGTTTGCCCATGGGTTCGTTCCCCACATCCGGCTTCCTTCAGATTTGCAGTCACCTGCAACACCCTTGCCTTCGGCTATATCCTTCCCGCTACCAGGTGGATTCAGGACTTTCACCCGTTAGAAACGTGCGCCGCCAGGCGCACAAATCGGATAGGGGAGATTTTAACCTCCCCTTCCACACCACGTAGCGTACCGTTCGGTACTACGCGGTTCAATAGTTTACTCGGACTTTCAGATAGTGGGCAGTCATATCGGGATAACCAAGTCTGTCCACTATGATTCTTTTGGTGAGTGCCGAGTTGAGCATTCCCGCCGCTCTCCACACTCCCTTTCGGCAGTTCGCCATCTCATGCACCTTCCACTCTGGTAAATGTAACGCCCGCAACATTTTATATCTTGTGCGTACCTTCTTCCATTGTTTCCAGTACACCGCTCGGATTCTGTGGCGCAGCCACTCATCCGTCTGTTCCATCAGGCTTTTCATGTCTGCATATCGATAATAGTTAATCCATCCCCTTGCATAGCTTCGGAGTTTTTCTTCCCTCTCCTGATTGCTCCATTTGTTCCCTCTGGTTGTCAGCTCCCGTATCCGGTTCTTCATTTTTGCCACCGACTTCGGGTGTATCCTCATGCGGCATTTCCCTTTATGCCGGTAAAAGCCGTAGCCCAGGTATTTTATCTTGCTGACGTGGCTCACTGTCGTTTTCTGAAGATTGACTTTCAGAAACACTTTTCCTGTGATGAATGGCACAATGTTTTCCATTGTCCTCTCTGCGCTTTTCCTGCTTTTGCACAGAATCAGGCAGTCATCCGCATACCTCACATACTTGTGTCCCCTGCGCTCCAGTTCCTTGTCCAACTCATTCAGCATGACATTTCCACATAAGGGACTTAGCGGGCCTCCCTGCGGCACGCCCTCGGTCGTTGCGTGAAATCCTCCGTCCTCCATTACTCCGGCTTTCAGGTACTTGTGTATCAGCGAGATTACCCTCCCGTCCTTCACCGTCCTCGACAGCACCTCTATCAGCTTGCTGTGGTTCACCGTGTCAAAGTAGGATTGTAAATCCATGCTGACCACGTAGACATATCCTTCGTTGATATATTTCCTACATCTTTCCAGTGCGTCATGCGCCCCTCTGCCGGGACGGAATCCGATGCTGTTGTCAGAGAACTGTTCTTCATATAAGGGCGTCAGTTCCTGTGCGATTGCCTGTTGGATTACCCTGTCTACCACTGTGGGTATCCCCAGTTTCCTTGTTTTTCCTTTCTCCTCTTTGGGTATTTCTACCCTTCGGACTGGGTTTGGCTTGTATTTGCCTTCCCTCACCTGCTCGACCAATTCGGACTGGTGTTCTCTCAGGTAGGGTAGAAGTTCATCCACCTGCATTCCGTCAATCCCACCAACGCCTTTGTTCGTTTTGACCTTCTTATAGGCGGCATTTAGATTGTCGCTTCTAAGAATCGTATCTAGCAGGTTGTCCGTCCGAAAGTCCGTGTTGGTGTCGGGGTTCCCGGTAATCCTTTCATGGGCGTACTCTCCTGTTTCCCTTCCCTGTTCCGCAGGTATCTCTCGCAGGTAGTCCTCAATATGAAGTTGTCTGTACTTAATTCCATGTCCGGTTTCCATTTGGTAACGACACCTCCTACTGTTCAGTCCTTCCCGGTGCGTTTGCGACCGCCCGGTACTATGACCTCTGCTGACTTCTCACGGCAAGCTTTACTCCGTGACAGCGAATGTTTTATCGCCACTTTCACGTCCGTGAGACCTCCCCGGGTACTCACACGTTCTTTCCCACTTATACCTGCCCCGTTTACTGCTGGCGTTCCGTGCAGTTATTGGACTTTAGTTTGTTAGGCAACCTCATCCACGCTTCACAGCCTATCCGGACAACTTTTACAGGCCAGTGGTTTGCCTCCGGCTTCCTTCAGACCCCACCTCACGATGACGCCCTTGCCATTGGCTGCACCCTTCCCACTGCCGGGCGGGTCAGGGACTTTCACCCGTTAGAACGTGCGCCCGCCGGGCGCACCTACAAAAGCGCCTGTCCGGAACAGTTCCGGGCAGGCGGGTAAAATCATGGGCTTTATGTGTTCTTTCCGCAGCACTTCTTATATTTCTTGCCGCTTCCGCATGGGCAGGGTTCATTTGGGAAAATCTTCTTACCCTTGCGTACTGTACCGGAAGCCTTCTGGGATTTGTACAGTTCCTTGCGCTTGTCCGGAGTAAGAATCTCATCCCACTGTGGAAGCTCATACAGCCAGTTAGCCTTTGCCTCTACCATATTGTAGTACAGCTTCTCCGGATCAATCTCAATCTTAACCTCGGTATCCTCTTCCATGGTATCAATGGGGTTCTCATACCCCTTCAGGCTCTCATTGATTCCATCCAGGAAACCGGTCATAATGAGGATTTCCGTATTGTACTTCTCTGCCAGGCCCTTTACAGTGCCTGTGATAACCTCTGTTGGGTTAGAGAGAATCTGCTCATAGATTCCCTTCTCAATCTGAAAATATCCAGCCCACAATTCTTCTTTCTTTTTATCATCCAGGCCGTCGCCGTAAGCCAGATTTCTCCATGTCTCTAACAGTGCCATAGTAAAACCATCCTTTTTGTATTATTTATGTTCCAGGGGCTTCCTGTTCCGGGCGCCATGCCTCATCCTGTCTGCCGGACCGCTCCGCTGCCTGTCCATGGCCGCCCATAACCCTTAGTATATAACAAAACATAAGATTTTTCAAACATATTTTATTTTTATACAACTTTTATACAGGTAAATACACCCTAATCTTAAATCATTTCCCTTATATCCCAATCCTCTGTTTTTGTTTCACCTGCAGATAAAGGGTATTTTTTCTGTTTTTCTGCAAATAATATACCTGAATCCAATTCAATTCAAAAGGAGGTTTTACCATGAAAGTAAATGGAAAAAACGAGAGCATCAAATGTACCATCAAGAATTGTGCTTACAATGCACAGTCTGAGGATTACTGCACCCTTGACGCCATCAAGGTCGGAACTCATGAAATGAACCCAACCAAGAAGGAATGTACAGACTGCGAGTCTTTTGTAAATAAGGCCCAGTAATTCCAATCCCGGGGACTGCGTCCAGACAGGAAATACCGCTGTCTGGCACAGTCCCTTTTTTCTTTCATTTATCAGATGATAGCACATTATCCACAGCTTTTTCCACAACATTGCGGATAAACAGACAAATTCGGTGATTCATCCGCAAATCCGACAAAAAAATCAAAAAGAAAAACATCCGCAGTGATATGATACCATCAATCACAGCGGATGCTTTATATATTAACATGGTTTTCTCTTTGTATTTGGCCCCATTCCTTCCCGCCTGGAATTATGGGTCTGGTTCTGGTTCTCCGGCTTCACCTTTTCAGTAATGGAAGAAAAATATGTAAAAAAAATTCAAACTTAACTTGTATTTTTTCCCAGCCGTGCTATAATCAAATCTATGGGGACATAGCTCAGCTGGGAGAGCGCTGCGTTCGCAACGCAGAGACCGCGGGTTCGAATCCCGTTGTCTCCATTGTTTTTAAATCCACGTAATTGCGGGAAACAACGTAACAGCGTGGGTTTTTGATTGTCTAAAATCATTGTATTATCCTTATATGGGTATGAAAATATGCAAATATAGCGCACGGTATCACACGAAAACAGCGGGTCCGGCTGCATCCGGTACCCGTTATTTTACTGATTAATTTTTATCCTGCTGCTTTCCAAATGCCAAAATTCTTTACCACTTAACCCTGCGGATAGCGGCAGCCACAAAGGGCAATTTAATAGACAGGCCCACAATACCCAGCCGACTATAGTTACACACTTATTTAAAAACAGACTTTATGAAATGCAAAAAAATCAGACGTCATTGTCTGGCTGTTGTATTCCAAAACCCGGTACACTCCAATTCTCTACCATGCTCCAGGCGGCTCCGTCACCTGACTTTTGCCGTACTCGAATATCGCCTTGTAAAAATCCTTCCCCTTGTCCAGATTATATTTATTGTAATAAAGCCGCACAGTTAATTTGTCAGGCGTTCCATTCATCGCATTATGCCGGGAAACAATTCCCTGAACCTTATGGTCAATCTGCCAAGGTTTGTATACGATGACATACAGGTCCGTTTCTCTGAAATCCGAACCGCTATAGGAGAATACCTTATAGATTCTGTAATCAGGCAGCCGAATATAACAGGCCGTCAGTGCCAATACTGTCATCAGGCCTGCCGCGGCCAGATATTTCCATATTTTTTTCATTCCTCCCCCTCCATTACTTATAGAACGGAGAAGTGTATAATAATTCCCTTTGTTCGGTCAGTATGCTTGTATTTTTTGATATATTTCCGACATTCATAATGTCACGAGAACTATTACAATAATTACAATAGAACAATACACAATATGAAAAAAGGCTCCGAAGCAGCTTATAATTTTGGTCTCAGAGTGCTCTTTATAGTTTATTGCAAGAACTGCTTGCCATCTTCCCCGCCTATATGGTATAATTAATCTCGTTGGAGACATAGCTCAGCTGGGAGAGCATCTGCTTGACGTGTAGAGGGTCGCAGGTTCGAGTCCTGTTGTCTCCACTATTTAGAAAGTGCCTGTACGCAATCTCT
Organism: Enterocloster clostridioformis; assembly: GCF_020297485.1. Lineage (NCBI taxonomy): Bacteria > Bacillati > Bacillota > Clostridia > Lachnospirales > Lachnospiraceae > Enterocloster > Enterocloster clostridioformis. The sequence goes on along the minus strand of NZ_JAIWZC010000001.1, from coordinate 5,323,284 downwards.
TATTTGTCACAACATCCGTTTTTTCATATTTCAGTTTCATATACAAAAAAGTTCCATCCGAACTCTGTTCACAGCCAGCAATCCTATATCTGTTCCCACTTCTGGCAGGAGTTCCTTTCAATTCTCCCTCCTCTGACTGCGGTATGTTTTCAGGATTCAGGCCTATACATATGACGTGCATCCTCAAGCTTCCATGCACCATTTTCATCAATCGTATAGCCGACTGGTGTAAATGTATCATTCAGCATACGGATAAATCCCCGTTCATTCCCTGTTTCCACGTTTCTGCGAATGCTTCTTGTATAAAAGTGCCCGAAATAAACATTACAAATGCAATCGCGGCCATCCATTTTTTTACTTTCATCCCTTACGCCTTCTTTAATCACAATCATTTGTATCCAGTTAACAAATTTAGCCATTCCTATTTGCCTTTAGTCCTAAATATGGGATTAAAATATCTCTCTTTCAATATCTGTAATCTCTGCTTCCGTATTCTCTTCTATAAAATACCGTATTGCTTCCATAACACTATCCGCTTGAGCGCTATTCGGTACGATAGATGCCACGCCAATGACAATTGTCTGGTGTATATCCTGCTCTCCCACCTCTGCCACGGCCACGTTAAATTTGTTCCGCACCTTAGACAGCAAGCTTTTAACAACCATACGTTTTTCTTTCAATGAATGAACCCAGGGCGCATGGAGCTTGATTTTTAATGATATAATTAGCATTGTATTTACCTCGGAATAATCGCATTTTTGAAACGAATAAAGAACCGTCCTCCGGCAAGAAAACAGTCCGCCTCATATCTGATACATCACTGTACATTTACTCATCTTTTGATTGCAAAACATTCCTTTTTAACTTCATCCCCGGGCTTTAAAGCCAAATATTATTACCATCCCGGAGTAACAGTATCCTGATTCAAAAAATCTTATTGCTCACCTACAACAGAGCCATATGATTGTTCTGCCACTTATCCACAATCATAATACCACCATATATAGATAAACACAATATCAATCCTGATTATCTTGTGTTCGCAGTGGATACTGTGGATAAGTTTGTTGATAACCCGTGGATTAAATGTGGATGCAGACTGTTTCCTTTCCTATATTTCTCCATCCATACTTAATTTATCTGCATTTTATTTATCACCTATCACCACAAAATATTGTCCCATGATTTATAATGTAGTATGATTAGGATATATTATCTGGTAAATGGGTCTACCAATACATCGGTAGTGTCAAGTAATCTATGAAAACTAAGCCGGAAAAAATCGGCTCAAATGAACCTTGAAAACTGCAGATATACCAAGAGCCAGGCCCTCCGGGAGCTTAGGGCGCCGCCCTAAGAACTTGCAAGGGACCTGTCCCTTGACCCAATATCGGGCTCTGCCCGAACCCGTCCTCGCCGGAAGGCAGGAAAAGGGCGCACCTGCCCCCTTTTCTGTTTTACAGGATTATCCGTGAACCTTATGTCAAGAGGCTTTCGCGGCATATCCTCGCACTTTGTGCTCCGGTATTCCACGGTCCTCCTGACAACAGTTCCGCTCCTTTTAGACTGCGGCTGTTTTCCGGAGATTTAGGATGGTCTGCTGGCCCAGAAAGATGAGAAGCTGCCATTTGCCCGGCATGTTGTCTGCTCCCCGCAGGATTTCCACATCATTGAGCACATGGTAGTTGTTGTGTTTATGAGGGCGTAGAAAGTTGTAATAAGCGACCCACAGGGCAAGGTCATAGTTGGCTCCATCGATGGTGTCAAAGCCGTTGGTCTTTCGATAGGAAGCCTTGTAGGTGCGGTTAAGCCGTTCGATCATCTGCTTAAAAGGCCGGAATTCTTTGGAGACGGCGTCATCATTGGTAAGCCCGATGACCTGGGTGATGTGGAACTTAAAAGCATCGCCGAATTCATGAAAGAACTGCTGGGCGGCAAGAGGATACGCACTATAGCCATCGGCAATAAAGCGGAAGTTTTTGGGAAGCTCCTTAAAGTGGCGGAATGCCATGCGCATGGCCATGATACAGGGGCCGACGCCCCGGTTATCTGAGACCCTGTAGCCGATGATGGAGCGTTTGGCGGCATCCATGATAAACCAGATATAAGATTTGATGCCGCGAACTTTGATGTAGGTCTCGTCGGCGGTAAAGGTAGTGCCAGCGCCGTAATCATAGTTATCAACAAAGGGCTTGATACAGATGGCGGCGCTCTTGCAGTAGTTAGCGATCTGCTGATGAGAGATTTGGATGTTGTAGAGGTCTTTCAGGGCCTGGGAAGTCTTACGCAGAGAAAGGGAAAGGTTTACATGAAGGGTGAGGCACAGGGACATGACATGGGAATCGAACTTATTGAATTTGAGGGAGGAGGCATTCTTTGGCAGGGAGTTTAAGTCCATGCGAAAGAAATCTATCGTGAATTCGCGGTAGAGGTAGTGAAGCTTGTATTCATTTTTGCCATAGTCTTTCTCCAGGTGTTCTTTATCGACGTTTTTGAGGTTATGGAGATAGTAGGGACATTTCTGGTTGACGCATTTGTGGAGGATGAAGTGTTTCCGGTCCTTTTTGTGGACAAGGGCATGTCCGCAGTGGGGACAGCGCAGGGTATAGTGCTTGGAGAAGCGGTTATCATCAGTAGAGAAGTTGGTATCACATACTTTGCATTTTAACTGTCCTTTGGAACCATTATTACGATAAAGAAAAGGCTGAGGAGCATGGCAGGAGGGACAGGTACAGTCAGGAGAGATATCGCATTCCTTGCGCCGTGCAACAGGCCGAATCTTCTTATGGTATTTATATTCGAAGTAAGGGATGAGGAGCTGCCAGTCCCAATCGTTTTGATGAAACTGAAGCATAGGGAGTTCATCGGTTCTGAATTTTTGGTATTTAGGGGAATGGGAATCATCAAAAGCCCATTGTTTGAGAGGGATATATTTGCAGATAAAAGTAATGAGCCAGCAGTTCTGCTGGTAAAGAAATTGAATGAGTGACAATAAATAGGTAATACTATTCATAAGCAATGAAATTCCTTTCTGTGTTTGTGGGATTGGTTTACCTAAAGTATTGACACAAAAAGGGAGGTCATTGCTTTTTTCTTTGAAAAAGTGGTGTAATCCCTAAAAATACAAGGTTTGTAACAAAGAGAGTATGAAAGTTTTTCTGTAAATAGCTATTAAGCATTAGGTCTTCTATGATAAAATCTATTATCATAAGGAGGCCTATTATTATGGCAAGAAGAGAAAAACAGCCCGTACACAAAGTAGTCATGACGGAGGGGAAAAGGAACATCGTCCATCAGCTCCTGGAAGAGTATGACATCCAGACTGCGGAGGATATCCAGGAAGCCCTCAAAGACCTGCTGGGGAGCACCCTGAAGGAGATGATGGAAGCGGAGATGGATGAGCATCTCGGCTATGGGAGGTCAGAACGGTCGGATTCGGATGATTACCGCAATGGCTACAAGCCCAAGCGGATCAACAGCAGCTTCGGGAGCATGGACATCCAGGTGCCCCAGGACAGGAAGTCCACGTTTGAACCCCAGGTGGTAAGAAAGCGCCAGAAGGACATTTCCGGCATTGACCAGAAGATCATATCCATGTATGCAAAAGGCATGACAACCCGCCAAATCTCGGATACCTTGATGGACATTTATGGTTTTGAGGCTTCGGAAGGGTTCATCTCGGACGTGACGGACAAGATACTGCCGCAGATTGAAGACTGGCAGAACCGCCCGCTGGAGGAAGTCTATCCCGTGGTCTACATCGACGCAATCCATTATTCCGTGCGGGAGGACGGGGTAATCCGCAAGCTTGCCGCCTATGTCATCCTCGGCCTTACGCTGGAAGGTAAAAAGGAAGTCCTGAGCATACAGATCGGGGAGAATGAAAGCTCCAAGTACTGGCTCTGCGTTCTGAACGAGTTGAAGAACCGCGGTGTGAAGGATATCCTCATTCTCTGCTCGGACGGGCTCACGGGCATTAAGGAAGCCATAACGGCGGCATTCCCGAAGACGGAGCAGCAGCGCTGCATCGTACATATGGTACGGAACACGCTGAAATACGTCTCCGACAAGGACCGGAAAGCATTTGCCACGGACCTGAAAACCATCTACCATGCCGCAAACGAGGAAAAGGCGCTGGAGGCGCTGGAGAAGGTGACGGAAAAGTGGACGCCAAAGTACCCCAACTCAATGAAACGCTGGCATGACAACTGGGATGTGGTATCCCCCATCTTCAAGTTTTCCATGGAGGTCAGGAAGGTGATCTATACTACCAACGCGATCGAGAGCCTCAACTCTACCTACCGGAAGCTCAACCGCCAGCGGAGCGTGTTCCCGGGCAGCACGGCGCTCTTAAAGGCTCTGTACCTGGCCACGTTCGAGGCGACGAAGAAGTGGACCATGCCCATCCGCAACTGGGGGCAGGTCTATGGGGAACTGTCCATTATGTACGAAGGCAGACTGCCGGAATAAGAGCGCACAGGCATAGGTGTACACCTATCCGGAAAGGAGCTTTCCATGTATGGATTTTCAAAATACGATGCTCAGGACAGGTACGACAGCTATAATACTGTACAGGTGAAGTTAAAACTGAATATGAAGACAGATGCAGATATCCTGGCCTGGGTCAGACAGCACAAATATGGCAGGGACACTTCCGTCCAAGGGGCCATCAAGGCCCTGATACGGGAAGACATCGCCAGAGGCCAGGCCGATGGGACACAAGGTTAATCCCTCTGCATTTTACATTCGTTGGCTGTCTGCAGCTCTGACAGGGATTCCATGATAGACAGGTAATCGATCCCCTCCACAACAGTCCCTGTGCCAGGGTCAAACAGTTCATCGTCTGCGGTGGCTTTCGGGTCATAGGATTTCAGTTCACTGTCATACCAGCTATAGATATCACTGTATAAGTCGGCTGCATGATCCAGCAGGGACTGCAGTCCATTGATCTTTGCCCTGATATCTTCAGGTACAAAGGGATCGTCTGTTTTTAGCTTCATGGCACACCTCCTGATGTTTTCCTGTAAGAAGTGTACCATAATTTGATGGGATTTTCCAATACATCTTGACAGAATCCAAAAGCATCCGTATAGTAAAGGTAGGTGGTCACGACATCCACCTACCTTTCTCATTAACTTATCATAGAAGATCTCAATTTACAGACTTTTTTTCATACTCTCGTAACAAAAAATGAGGTAGTAAACTTGACACTACCAATACATCACGGGAGGTATTAAAATGAAATTCTTCACCAAAGCACTCATCATCCTGGCGGTTATCCTCCTTATATTGGCATTAGGCGACAGCATATTTAATGGTCTTTTCAACAATGACGGATATCGTCCCGTAACCCAGCAAATGAAAGAGGTCATGACAGGAGCCCAGTAGGTTCCTTTTTTGCTCCTTTTAATATCCTGTCACTGATATTCACAATCTTCTTACAAATCGTTCATATTTTCGCTACAGGATGCTCATATTTAGCCCATATACTATATTTTGTAAGTTGATATTGCTAATCATACTTTTTTTCATAATACAGCCGGCAGGAGAAATCCTGACCGGCTCCTCCCTTTTTACAGGCTGCTTTTGACCTGTATTCAATCTTCCACACCTTGTCCATCCGTGGATGAGGACTTCAGATTCAAATAATATCTGACGCCTCCTCCAGATTAAATCTGACAAAAATAAAAATATTCCACCTCATTTATGATAATACTCATATTTGGATTATCCAGCAAACTTCTTGTCCTGTTTATGACATTTATGAGCGACTTCTTATATGTTCCACCATCAGCCACCTCCACCGGGTTCCTGACAGCCGAGACACAATGCCCTATTTTCCCCAGTTGGCAGCCGCGTATCTCACCGCATATCAGGCTGTGTGTTGTCACGGTCCCGGTGACATAGATTCCTGTGGAACCGTACTCCTCGTCCGCAGCCTTTTACAATATCTTACATACCGCATTCATTGCAGGTCCACATATCTTAAAACAGATTAAGAACAAATATACTGTATTTTATTCCTCCCTGCCTGCCTGCTTTATGATTTGATTGACATATGTGCTCAGCCCTGCCAGCAGAATTCCCTGGGTTATGGCGGTAAATATTGCCATAAAAATTTCCTGGCCCGACCGGCATGTACTTGTGGCAAGCACATAAATCCCGCATATGACAATTCCCAGGCCCCCGTTGATCAATGGGATATATCTGTCCTTAACCGCCTCACTCTGTTTAATCCACATGCCCACGAAATACAGCACAAGAGCTACCACAATTAATTCCGGTTTTATATAATCCGTTATCTGCATATACATTCTCCTTCCGTTACTTTTCTTACTATTAGTATATTAAACAGAACAGGATTTGACAGTCCGAAGCACAAAAAAGAGAAGCCCTACGGCTCCTCTTCCATTTTCCCATAAACCTCAGTATCTGCTTTCTGTCTCAGCGTGTTAGGCCCCAGATACTCGCCATCGTGCCACCTGGGATTGAATGTCTCTACATTCTTTGCCTGCTCCTCCAGTTCTTTTGTGGATTTCTGCTCTCCCTGCTTCATTATCATCACCTCTGGGATAGTATGTACCATGACAGTCCGAAACATGTATCGAATATACAGTCCCAAAAAGCCCGGCCCCGGGGATAACATTGCGACAGTATGTCAGCTTCTAAACTGCCAGCCCGGTGATATAATAGAATATATGCCTGAACAATAATGGTTTCTGCGAGGTATTCCCAGCTCTGTTTGCCGTGTTCCTCCAGGCAGAGAATGAAAAGAATAAACTATTATAAAAAACCGGCCCTCTATCAGGAGGCAGGGGTACGTGAATGCTGGATTGTAGACCCGGCCAGGGAAATTATTGTGTTTTTTGATTTTCCAAATGAAACACCGCCTACCATTTACCGATTTACCGATTCTGTTAAAGTCAGCATATATAAGGATTTTTCCATCGACTTTAGCCAATTAAACCTTTGATACCATCCACATTGCAGCGGAACCATAACGGGACTGCTGCTTTTTTATCTCTTTGCCTTTCTGGCGGACACCGTCAAAACTCTTGATAGCTAGTACAGCATTGCCAAAATAATAATGAATAGACGTTGCTTTTTTATTGTAGTCGGTGCATAATAATTCTATCACTAAAGAATGGATGGGTTATTATGCGAAGGAAAACAATTGATACTATCCCGGTTTTATCTGATGCCATGAAAAACATATTATCTGCTTTTTCAAAAAGCCGCTCCCTTCCGTCAGGACTGGTCAAAAGAGCCAGCATTGTCCTGCTTGCGTCACAGGGGGAACTCAACCAGAATATTGCACCACAGGTCGGGCTTCATTATAATAATGTTGCCACCTGGCGCAGTCGGTTCCTCGCGGCGCTCCCAGCCTTGCGGAGGATTGAAATGGACGCCCCGGAAAAGCTTGAAGATGAGATACGGGCAGTCCTGTCCGATAAAAAACGCCCCGGTGCCCCGTCTGTTTTTACGCCGGACCAGATCATGCGGATCATCGACCTTGCTTGCAGCAACCCAAATGATTTTGGGTACGAAGTAAGCCAGTGGAGCCTCCCGCTGTTAGTGGCAGAAATTAAAAAGCAGGGGATCGCTGAACAGATTTCTGAGAAATCTGTCAGCCGTTTTTTAAAAATGAGGTAGATTTACATCCCCACAGAATCCGTTACTGGCTTCATTCTTCGGAAAAGACGGAAGCCCCGGAATCTTTTGCGCGGAAAGTAAACGAAATCTGCGGCCTGTACCAGAGTGCCCAGGAACAAAGCCGGGAAGGTGCACACATTGTTTCCACGGATGAAATGACCGGGGTACAGGCGCTGGAACATAAATATCCTGACAAGCTCCCATTACCCGGCCAGTGCGCCAAAATGGAGTTTGAGTATATCCGCCATGGCACGACCAGCCTCATCGGGTTCTTTGATGTTGCAACGGGCCGTATGGAAATGCCGTATTTAAACTCCACACGCACAGAAGAGGATTTTGTGGAAGCCGTGAAAGCATTGGTAAGGACAGACCCGCAAGCCCCATGGACATTTATATGCGATGGCCTAAACACCCATAAGTCGGAAACCCTTGTCCGCTTTGTGGCAGAAGCCTGTGCCCTTGGCGTGGAACTGGGCAAAAAAGGGAAAACAGGGATCCTTAAAAGTATGGAAAGCCGGGCGGATTTCCTGCATGACCCTTCCCACCGGATCCGCTTTGTCTATACTCCGAAACACAGTTCCTGGATGAACCAGATTGAGATATGGTTTGGCATCATTAACCGGAAGCTGCTGAAGCGGAAAAGCTGCCTATCAATAGAAGAACTGGAAGCAAGCATCCTGCGCTTTATTGAACAATACAATCTTACAGCACACCCATTTAAGTGGACATATGCCGGGATACCATTAGTAATTTAATCACTGATATTTAAGCAATACTGTACTAGTATCAATTTGTCTGGCCGGACCGTGTCCTCCGAAATCCCCTCCGCTGACGTCCGTAAGAATCGGAAAAAGAAATGCTGCTGAAGCTCTACCGCCTAAAGGCGGTGGTTTATACCTTAGGCTTGGAAAATAAACCAGGTATTAAACGGAAGGATAAGTATTTCCTACTTTCTCTTTTATGATATTCCTAGTATGACTCTATTTTAATAAGTTTACATTATTATCCTGAAATGGTATAATACTTATAGACCATTTCAGGAGGTAAAATGATGCCAAAGAGTGCTACGCCTATTTTTCTTTCCAATGATGATAAGTCATATTTAAAGTCCATTCTACAGAAGGGGACTGTTGAAGCCAGAGTCCACAGGAGAGCCAAAATCCTCTTATTAAAATCAGATGGCATGGCAGATGAAGCCATTGCTGACAAACTCGATATTTCGAGACCGACGGTAAAGCTCTGCCTGAAAAAATATATGGAATCAGGCGTAAAAGCTGCCATGGAAGACAGTAAAGGCCGTGGCCGCAGGATTGAAATTACCGATGATGCAAAGGCATGGGTAATCAATATTGCCTGCCAAAAGCCTTCCGCATTCGGCCTCCCGGCAGAGTTATGGTATCCATTGAGCCTTACCCGCTACATCAATTCCGTTGCTGAACAGGAAGGATATCCCCGTATGGCGACAGCATCTGAGTTTTCTATCCGGAAGATACTTAGGAAAGCAATGCTTAATCCCCATAAGGTCACCTATTATTGTGAAAAACGGGATCCTGACTTTGAAAAGAAGATGCATGATGTGCTGGTCATTTACAAACAGGTTGAACTCCGCTTTGATGAAAATGGAAGTTTGATTCCGTTTGCCGGTGATGAAGAGCCGGTACATACATTATCCTATGATGAAAAGCCCGGGATCCAAGCGATTGCCACCACAACCGGGGACAGGCCCCCGGCTGCCAGTACGGAAAAAATGTCCACCGTACAGCGTGATTATGAGTATAAACGTCTGGGGACGCTCTCCCTATTGGCAGCGATTGACCTGTTGACCGGGGAAGCTATCCCACTGGTAAGCAATACTCATAAAAGCAGCGATTTTGTAACATTCCTTAAAATATTGGATGAGAAATACCCAAAAGGGGACAAAATACGGCTTATACTGGATAACCACTCCGCCCATACATCCAGGGAGACACAGGAATATCTGAATACAGTTCCTGGAAGGTTTGAATTTGTGTTCACACCCACACATGGCTCCTGGCTGAATATGGTGGAAGGCTTTTTCAGCAAAATGACCCGCCAGATGTTGTCCGGGATTCGTGTAGGCCCGAAAGAGGAACTAAAGGAACGGATTTTGAAATACTTTGAAGAAATCAATGAGGTTCCCGTCCCCTACAAATGGAAATACCGCTTGGACACGATTGATCTTTCGGAAGAGGATGTGGGCACAATCGTCTATGAAGTTGTAAATGCGAAAGCAGCAAGTCCTGAAAACCAAGGGAAACGTGCGCCCAAAGCACGGACACGTAAGCCAAGAAATCAGATTACTACCAATGCTTAAATTGTAAGCTTATTTAAATCGAGTTATACTAGTATGGCCCTTTTTTCAGGAAGACAAAACATTTTTATTTTTTTCATGCATCTTAAGCGGCATCATCAAGTGGTGGAGCATGATCTCATAAGCCTTTGCCTTATTGCCTGCTTTTAATGCCTTCAGATATTCCCGGTGTTCATTCATAGTCCCAGTAATACGTCCCTTCACGGCCAGTGCATCCAGAGAAGTCAGGCGTATCAGATACAGGAGCCGCTGGAAAATATGGTCGAACTCATCATTTTGCATATAGTTTACGAGAAGCAGATGAAACTGATGGTCGTAGTCAATAAAATCCTCCAAACAGTCCTCTTTATCAAACACTTCTTCCATATTTTTAAGCACAGCTTCCAAATCTTTTAAAAGCTGCCTTCCTCGTTCTGTATAAATCTGCGACGCGATCATATTGGTACAAAATCCCTCTATGGCGCATCGTATCTCTATACTGTCTTTCATATCCTTCTCATTTAACTGCCGTATCATAAATCCCTTGCTGGGAATAATGGTGATATAACCGTCCTGGCTCAAAGACTGCAACGCCTCTCTCATCGGTGTCCTGGAAATGCCGATTTGAGCAGACAGTTTTGTCTCAGAGTAAAGCACCCTTGGTTCCAGTTCCCCGGAAAGAATACTATTTTTTATGGAATCGTAGGCATGTAGCTGCAGCAGACTCTTTTCTTTCATAAAGTAACCATACTTTCTTTGCATATTTCTCATAGTAAATAACCATTTTATATTAAATCAAATTCAGGATTCTGTCAAGAAAATATCCCCTGTTCCTGATAGGCCCGTCTAAAAAAACTCATGCCAAATATATATCTGACGGACGCATCAAGGGCCATAAAAATTGCACAAAAATCTCGTTAAAAATTTGTCTATTATGCATCTTAAGTATCTCTTGACAGTATCCCGGTATCCCGGTATACTGTCAAGAGATAGAATCTAACAAAACAACACAAGCAAAGTCAAGGAGGAAAACAAATGTGCGTTTATGAAATAGGCAAGTTAAGAGTGGTTGATTTATCTAAGATCATCGATCCTGCGACCGAGACCAGAAGGTGTCATCTGTTCCGCTTTAATACAGGTGGTGCTATCCCGGATTTCCATACTAATATGGACCTGATGAGCCATCTGGGAACACACTGCGAGTGTCCTTACCATCATGATGATAACTGGCCATCCGCAGCTGATCTGCCTTTAACTACTTTTATGGGCCGTGCCGTATATGTGGATTTCAGGGAAACGGTTGCAAAAAGAGGCCACATTACCGCTGCTGACTTAGACCGTGAGGCAAAGAAAGTAAAGGAAGGCGACATTGTCATCATCGACTCTTCTTACAAGCTGGCACCATTTACCGCGGATACCAACACCGAGAAGGATCAGCGTCTTTTGATCAATGCAGAGAGCGCTCAGTGGTTTAGGGAGCACAAGGTAAAAGCAGTTGGTTTCGGTGACGGCGTTTCTATTGAAAACTGTAATGAAGATGTAAAGCCGTTCCACGATATCCTGATGGCTGAGAATATCGTATTCCTGGAAGTGTTAAAGAATCTGGAAGAGTTAAAAACAGATGTATTTTTCATGAGCTATTCTCCGCTTCCTATCAAGGGACTCGATTCCAGCCCTGTGCGTGCATACGCGATCGAGGGACTTACCGAGTTTTCTGAATAAATACCTGACGACAGATTGGGCAACCTTTCGTTGAGGGCTGCCCTTTTTAGCAAAGGAGACTTTATGAGAATTGCCGTAATCGGTGCAGGGGCTATGGGGTCCATTTATGGCGGACGCCTCTCACAGCACAACGAAGTGATCTTAGTAGATACAAACCAGGATATCGTAGAGCATATCAATAAAAACGGCCTGTTGATTGATGAAAATGGTACCACAGGCCGCTATCATCCCCATGCAGTCTGCCATACAGAAAAAGAACAGCCTGCTGATCTGGTCATTGTTTTCGTAAAAGCGCTTTTTTCCAGAAATGCCCTTGAACAGAATCGTTCTTTGATCGGATCGGATACCCGTCTGATGACCCTCCAAAATGGAGCAGGACACGAGGACCTTTTAAAAGAATTTGTCAGTGAAGACCACATTGTCATCGGAACTACCGAAGATAATGGAGCAGTCCTTGGTCCGGGACATGTCAGACGCGGAGGAACCGGCGTTACCAATCTCGGAATGTTGACAGAGAATGCCGGCCAGTTCTTAAACCATCTGAAAGAAGTATTTGATTCCTGCGGTTTTCAGATAAAAATACATGATAATATCCAAAAACTGATATGGGATAAGCTTTTTACCAATGTGTCCTTAAGCGCACTGACCGGAATCCTTCAGGTAGATATGGGATATATTGCTGCTGATGCCTACGCATGGAAGCTCTGCTGCCAGCTTATCCACGAAACCATTGAAGCTGCAGCTGCTGCCGGTCTTGTTTTTGACGAAGCAGCGGTGATCGAAAAAGTAAAGAACACTTCTATCCAGAATCCAAATGGTTGTACTTCTATCCGGGCTGACCTGCGGGATGGCAGACGTACAGAAGTAGACACCATCAGCGGCGCCGTTGTCCGCACAGCAAAAAAATATCATGTGGCAGTGCCTGGACATGAATTTGTAGTGACCATGATACATGCTATGGAAGGAAGAAACTAACAAAAGAGGGGAAATAAACTATGATCTTTTCATCTATCAAAAACCACGACGTATTTGAAACCTATCCAGACGCCATCAAAAAAGCTCTGGATTATCTGGCAAGCCACGATTTTGCAGCTATGGAACCTGGCGTATATGAAATCCAGGGGAAAGAGATCTATGCTCAGGTGTTTGACGCTGTCACCGTAGAGCCGGATACCAAAAAAGCGGAATCCCATGAAAAATATCTGGATGTGCAGTATCTTGTTTCCGGTAAGGAGCGTCTTGGCTTTACAAAAAACACTGGAGATTATCAGATTGCTGAGCATATCAAGGAACGTGACCTTATCTTCTATCAGTCTGTAGAAGATGAAGGATGGATTGAATCCCGTCCAGGTTGTTTTTGCATCTTCTTTCCTTCCGACATTCACCGTCCGGAGTGTATTTCCGGCGAATCCATGAAACTGCGTAAAGTAGTCGTTAAAGTAAGCGCAGCTCTTTTGTAGAAAGCGGCAGGAGGTATTCCGATATGTTTAAAAAAATCCTATTGGCTGCAGGACTTTTATGTCTTACAGGAATGTTATCTGCCTGCGGTGGACAAACAGAGCAGAAAGTGACCGAGATCCGAGTAGCTTTTAACCAAAATGAAAATCACCCTCAGTATCTTGCTATGAAGGATTTTGGTGAAAAGTTTGAAAAAGCAACCAATGGCCGTTACCATATGACCATTTATCCAAACGGTGTTCTGGGAGAACAGGGCGCTATGGCAGAATTTATCCGTACCGGCGCCCTGCAGATGGCCATCGTTCCCGGCAGCGTTCCTGAAGGATATGATGCAGACTTTGCGATCGTAGGCGCGCCGTATCTTTATGATAACATTGACCATCTGGAGCATGCAGTTATGGGCGGAGTATTTGATGAGCTGTTTTCCTCTACGGATAAGTACAAATTCCGCGTCCTCACGGTGTACACCGCTGGCGAAAGAAATGTATACGCGAAAAAGCCTATCAATTCCGCCGATGATCTAAAGGGTATGATCATTCGTGTCAATGACAGCCCTACCTATGTAGAAATGACCAAGCTAATGGGCGGAAACGGAGCCGTTATGGCACAGTCAGAAGTTTACACCGCACTGCAGCAGGGCGTTATCGATGCTGCGGAAAACAGTGAGCTGGTTTACCGTGACTTTAAGAACTATGAGGTAGCGCCTTACTATGCCTACACCCGCCACATTGTTCACCCGGATGTCGTCCTTGCCAGCACAGATTTCTTAAATTCCATGAGTGACGGAGACAGAGCGATCTTTGATCAGCTGATAAAGGAATCTACCGAAAAAGAATTTACGCTTTTTAAGGAAGCCATTGAACAGGCAAAGAAAGATACGGAAGCTGCCGGCGCACAGTTCTGCTATCCTGATACAGAAGAATTAAGAGAACGCTGCATGCCGTTGCTTCAAAGGATTGCAGAACAATCTGATGTAACGAAAAAGATCTATGCAGATGTAACCGCACTGAGAGGGGGGGAGCAATCATGAAAACATTAAAACAGGGACTGGATCGTTTTCTGGCTACAGTCTGCATCATTGACTTTATTGGTATGGTGCTGCTGACTGTATATCAGGTTATCATGCGCTATGTGTTCAAAAGCCCCAGCAGTGTCAGTGAGGTGCTTGCCCGCTATTGCTTCGTGTGGCTCATCCTTCTGTCCGCTACCTGCGTATTCGGTCAGAGAGACCATATCTGCATCACCTTTTTAAAAGATAAGCTGACGGGAAGTGCAAGAAGAACATTAGATATCATCAATGAAATCGTGATCATCATCTTTTCCGGCACCATTCTGGTATATGGCGGCATGGTCATCACTACCATGAATATGCTTCAATACGATTCTATCTTAAAAATCCCTACCGGAACCGTATACAGCATCATTCCCGTCTGCGGTGTACTGATCATCTTTTACAGTCTGTACAACCTGCGCGAGATTTTTACCAAAAAAGAAGGGGGAGTATAAATTATGTCTATTGCAGTTCAGGTAGCCATTGTCATGGTCATATTACTGGTCGTTATGCTTGCAGCGGGCATACCCATTGGAGTAGGAATCGGTCTTTCCTCTGCTGTTTCTATGATCTGTATGCTGCCAGGCAATGTTGCTTTTGCCACATCCGCCCAGAGAATTTTTGCAGGCTCTAACTCCTTTTCACTGATCGCCATCCCGTTTTTTATCCTTGCAGGAAATATCATGAATAACGGCGGCATTGCTCTGCGTCTTGTCAATTGTGCCAAAGTATTAGGCGGAAAAATGCCTGGTTCCCTGGCACAGGCCAACGTTATCGCAAACATGCTCTTTGGCGCTATCAGCGGTTCTGGCGCTGCTGCTGCGGCGGCTATCGGAAGTACCATGGGCCCTCTGGAGGAAAAAGAAGGTTACGGCAAAAATTATTCCGTTGCTGTCAATGTTGCCTCCGCTCCTGTAGGAATGCTCATTCCCCCAAGCAATACCATGATCGTATACTCTACGGTAGCCGGCAGTGTTTCCATTGCTGCCCTGTTCATGGCAGGCTATATTCCTGGTATCATCTGGGGTGCCGGCGTCATTATCTTAGCAACTACTGCAGCAAAACGATTAGGATACCGCAGCTCCAGCGAGCTGACCCTTAAGATCGCTTTAAAAACATTTTGGCAGGCAGTACCAAGTCTTTTGATGATCGTCATCGTTATCGGCGGTATTTTAGGTGGTATCTTTACTGCTACCGAAGGTTCTGCCGTTGCTGTTGTATACGCTACTGTGCTGTCTCTTATCTATGGTTCTATTAAAGTAAAAGATATCCCAAGGATCGTTCTGGATTCTGCTAAGATCACTGGTACCATCACATTCATGATCGGCTTATCCTCTATCATGTCCTGGGCGATGGCTTTTACGGGAATCCCGGATATGGTAGCAGCCGCTGTCCTCAGTGTTACAAGCAATAAGTTTTTAATTTTCCTTCTTATCAATGTGATCTTACTGTTTGTCGGTACTTTTATGGACCCAACCCCGGCAATCCTTATTTTTACACCAATCTTCCTTCCTATCTGCACCAGTTTAGGAATGAGCGCGGTACAGTTCGGTATTGTTCTATGCTATAACCTTTCTGTAGGAACCATCACTCCTCCTGTGGGAACGATCCTGTTTACTGGCTGTAAAGTAGGCGGTGTAACCATTGAAAGTGTTATCAAGCACCTGCTGCCGTATTTCGGTATCATCATAGTCGGTCTGCTTTTAGTTACCTATATCCCTGTACTTTCTCTGGGGCTGCCCTCTTTGTTGGAATTGATTTAAATTTAAAATACTAAAAGTACCAATTCGTTCTTAATAATATATAATTTTTTACGGGCCACTGCTTTATAGATGGGCAGAGCATCTATGGAGCAACGGCCCTGTTATATTTTAATCTTTATCTTAATACTCCAAACCCCTTTTCGGGCGAGTTCGATATCCTCTTCTGTTACCGGTATCGACCAGATATCATTTTTTTCAGAGCGTTCATCCCAGATTCTCTGATTTTCTTTTACATATTTCAATTTCTTCCCTCTCTATGTATTGTCAAGCAATCTGTTCCTTCCGTGAATATTCTGTACCTCATTAAATTTCGGATTTACTTAATCAGATTTCATCTGCGTCTTCTCCATTCACGGCGCGTCCGAATATATCCCGAACCCTCTTAACAATCCCGATTATATGCCTAACTCTCTTCCATTTTTCGGAACACGAAAAACTCCAATGCCTTCAACTGGCTAAAGCCACAACAAATTCAGCCCCGGCACGCCACTGGCGCCGGAGCTGATTTAAAAAGGGGAGGATAAGTATTAATTATTTTCTCTTTCGTGTATACTCCTATTATGGCCCCATCCCATAGAATTATACACATCCGATAAATTTTTTAATTTATTTTCTCCTCCCCGCTTCTTCCTGTCATCCCCACTCCCCTGTATCCAGTTTTATTCCGCCAAACTCCTACAATATCATCATCAGTGTCCCGGTAATCAGCACGGTGCTGATTACTACGGATATGGAGTTGACCGCGCTTGCCAGTCCCACATCCGAACCCAGGTTGCCTGTAAATGCAGGAGCCGCAGATGACATGGGGCTAAGGGCAAGTATGGTCAGTGCCTGCCTGTATTCTATCCCAAAAGGCAGCAGGAAGTAAAAGACCAGTGCCAGTATAATGGCCAATGAATACCGTGCCGCAAGTATCCTCACGATTTTCCCGGGCTGGCTGCTGTCCCCGTTTAACTTAAATCCAACCCCAATCATGAGCATGGCCATAAATGCATTTGCATTTCCAATGACTCCGGTAAATGAGGTAATGGGGGCAGGCAGTGCCACATGGAGAAACGACAACACAGTCATGATGAGATATGCGTCAAAGGGAAGGGATTTAAGCAACGTCTTTACAACCGGCAAAAGGCTGAACCTGGCGTTTTTCTCCTTTGTCACCACTGCCACGCTGTAGGCCCCGCCCAGACAGACAAACGCGTTTCCCGTATCAAACAGACTGGTCGCCACCACACCCACGGGGCCCAGGAAGCTCTGGGCAAAGGGCATGGTAAAATTGCCTATATTGTATCCCGGCAAATTCAGTACATTGAATGCCCGTTCCTCCCGTTCCTTACCAATACTCATGAAAAAGGCCATGGTGATATACAGGATTCCCCCGCCAAATCCCAGCAGTGTCATCACCAGCATGGACGGCTTCAGGTCAATCCCTGAAAAATTCGATATAATCGCTGCGGGAAGGGTTATCTTAAGTACGATTTTCGATAAGACATAAAAATCTTCCTCCTTAAAAAAACCGGCTCTTCTCAGCAGATTTCCCATTATTATGACGGCCACAAAAGCCCCGGCCTTCGTCAACACTTCTGCCATTTTATCATTTCTCCCATCCGTTTATTCTTCCCGCCCCGGCTTTTGATTTGAAAATTCATTCTGCACACCCTTGAAAATTCATTTCCGCCAACTGCACACCCTAGTTATAATATCAAAAACAACGGCATACTGCAATAACAAAACAATATCCGTCATAGCCCAAAGGCAGAAAGAAAGACCGGCCGCCCACCCCGGCGCCGGTCTCTCCAAATCCTTCATGAAACAACCCTTCATGAAACAACACACGTATATTTACATACGTCCCAATCCTCTGCCTCCTGTGTAGGCAGATTCGTACTACGAATTCCCGTATGGCCTATACATATCCCAGCAATCCCGGCAGCCACATGGACAGAATCGGAACATAGGATACAAGCAACAGCACAACGAATATGGCTGCAAAATACAATAGAAGCGGTTTAATTACATTTTCAATCTTTGTCTTACCCACCTTTACACCCACAAACAGCGTGGTTCCTACCGGAGGCGTGATGGTACCGATACACAGGTTGAATATCATCATGATACCAAAATGCACGGTATTCATACCCAGGGCCTGGCAAATTGGCAGGAAGATAGGTGTGAAGATAAGGCAGGCAGGCGTCATGTCCATGAATGTACCGATAATCAGCAGAAGGATATTGATGATGAAAAGAATCACATACCGGTTGTTGCTGATTCCTAACATTGCCTCTGATACGGCTGTGGGGATTCCTGTAAAGGCCATGACCCAGCTCATGATGCTGGACACACCAATCAGGAAAATAATGATGCCTGTCATCTCCGCGCTGTCCAGGAAAATCTTAGGCAGCTCAGAGAACTTGATGGACTTATAGAAGAACAGGGAAAGAATCAGGCTGTACACCACTGCCACCACGCTTCCCTCCGTTGCGGTAAAAATGCCGCTGATGATTCCTCCGATAACAATGACAATCATCAGCAGACAGGGAATGGCCTGGAAAAATACCTTTACCTTTTCACTGTTCGAGTATTTCTTTGTGCTGCGGTATCCCTTTTTCTTGGCGAAATAAAAGATAACCGCCATACAGGCAAGGCCCCAGAGGATGCCCGGAATGTATCCCGCCATGAACAGGGCTGCCACCGAGGTTCCGCCGCTGACCAGGGAGTAGGTAATCATTACATTGCTTGGAGGAATCAGAAGGCCGGTAGGCGCCGTGGCAATATTAGCCGCCGCAGAGAAATCCCTGTCATACCCTTCCTCTTCCTCAATGGGTCCGATAATGGATCCCATGGCGGAGGCAGCCGCTGTACCGGAACCGGATATGGCGCCGAACAGCATGTTTGCCACTGCATTGGTATGGGCCAGCGCACCCGGAATGCTTCCCGTAAAAAGCTTTGCAAAGTTAATGAGACGGACGGCAATACCGCCCTTATTCATAATATTTCCCGCCAGAATGAAAAATGGAATGGCAAGGAGGCTGAATACGGATATGCCGGAAAAAATTCTCTGTGCGCCGGTAAGCACGGCAGCTCCCGTATTGAGCACCGGAAGAATGGCACAGATGGATGACACTGCCAAGGCAACCGCAATGGGAACCCCCGCTAAGAGCATCACAACTAAAAGCACCAAAATAATCAGTCCGCAGACTACTGCTATATTCATACTCCCGCATCCTCCTTTTTGCTGAAATCCGTGTGCAGCATGTCTGCCGCGTTCATCAGACTGAACATCATGATAATGATGCCTGTCACAGGCACAACCACATAGATATATCCCATGGGCACCCTGAGGGATGCGGTGGTCTGGATCATGGTCAGCTTTGTGATGGAGATGCCGCCGTACACCATGACCACACCGGCAAAGGCAAAGGTCAGCAGGTCGATGGTTACTTCCAGGTATTTCTTGACGGAACCGCTAATCTTGTCTGCCAGAAATCCCATCCTCATATGGTCCCTTTTGCCGAACACATAAGCGGAAGCCAGCAGGGCCATCCATGTGAAGCTGTAGGTTAAAAGCTCCTCGGAAACAGTACTTGGCTTATTGAAGAAGTAGCGGGTAACAATCTGATAGGTTCCGATTATGGTCATCAGCATAAACAGGCAGATGATGAAAATTCCCAGCATCTGCATGATTCTTGCTCTCACTTTATGCATTGTCTCCATCCTGCTTTCCTCCCTTCGCTTTTTCATTTATTTCCTGGATATGATTGTACAGGTCCACAATCTTAGGATTATCGTTTAACATGGTCTCGTGAAGAGGCAGCACCTTCTGTTTGAAGGCATCCACGTCCACATCAATAAATTCCACGCCCATTTTATTCTGTGCAATGTCCTTGGCTGCCTCAATGCTCTTATCCCACTCCTTGAGCTCCACCTCTGTGGACAGGGCTGCCGCGTCCTTGAATACCTGGTATTCCTCAGGGCTTAAACCGTTTAAGAATTTCAGGTTGGCGACCAGCATATCCGGCACCATCTGGTGCTTATTATAGGCATAATACTTGGCAACCTCGCCGTGCTTGTTGTTGGTAAGCGCCAGCTCATTGTTCTCCGCACCGTCGATAACGCCCTGCTGGATGGCCGTATATACCTCACCGAATCCCATGGGGGCTGCCGCTGCTCCAAAGGCATTGACCATGGCCACGCTGGCCGGGCTCTGCTGAACCCTTATCTTCTTTCCCTTTAAGTCATCCGGGGTATGGATAGGAGTCTTGGCATAAAAATTCCTGACGCCCGCATTGTACCAGGTAACTACCCTGAATCCGGCTTCATCCGTGGACTCATAAACCTTTTCCATATAATCCGTATCCTGCATAACGGACTTGTACACATCCTCTGAGTCAAAAAGATAGGGCATACTGAAAATCTCGTATACGCCTGCAAACGTCTCAAGATTGGCAGTTCCGGCCACAACAAAGTCAATGGCCCCTGTCTGGGTCAGCTCAATGGCTTTCTGGGCAGAACCCAGGATTTCATTGGGGAATATCTGAACCTCGTACTTGTCCCCCAGCCGTTCCTCCACATATTCCTTAAAAGCCAGAAGCCCTATATGCTCCGGATGTGTCTCTGACTGGGCATGGGATACACGGATAATCCGTTTTCCGGAAGTCACTGAGCCACAGCCTGTAAGACCTGCTGCCACAGCAGCCGCAAGGGCGGCTGCAGCCACTCTCTTTATGAATTTTCTCACTTTTTTCATTCCTTTCCCTTTACACGGCAAATTCTTTTGTTTCAATACATCCCAGAAACCTGCGTTCCTGTTTATTCTGGACTGAAATACTGTTTCCCATACCGCAAAACGGCGGCCTTTTGCTGCCCGCTGCCCAGCTCTGTAAGAGTCCCGGCCCTTTTCTCCACAACAAAAGCCCCTTGGCTATCAACCAGAAAACGTTAAGATTTTTTGGCGCCTTCTTAACACTTTCTTAATTATATAGCCAGGGGCTTTTATTTTGTACCGTAAAAGTTTGTCATACAGGAAGAAAATTTTGTCCTCCCCCATTTTTTTCTAGCTACCTTCGCACAAATGCACAAAAACCTTTCTTTATTTTTGTGCAGTCTCACTATCCCTATACTCGGATGGTATCATTCCCGTGATGCGCTTGAACACTTTTGCAAAATAATTGGAATCATAATACCCTACCTGCATACTCACATCCTTGACGCTGATACTCCTGTCCCTCAGCAGCTTCTTGGCCTCGTTGACCCTGAAACCGGTGAGGTAGGACGTAAAATTCTGGTCAAAGCACTGTTTGAACAGCTTGCAGAAATAAGCGTCTGAATAATTCATCATCCTGGCCGCATCCTGCATGGATATTTCCTTCATATAATTATTCCTTATATATTCCCGTATGGTTTCCGCCACCTGGGCCAGACGCCCGTCCCCGTCATCTCTGGACATGTCCTGCGCAGGTTCCCCCGCGCGGACGTCCGGGCCAGTGATATATGGGCCGGGGCTATCCGGGCCGGGGCTATCCGGGCCTGAGGCGTCCTGACCGGCCAGCCGTTTATCGGTCAGCCGCATGGCCTCCTCCATGACAGCCACCAGCTCTTCCTCCTCGCACGGCTTCAGCAGATAATCCAGGGCCCGGATGACAATGGCCCTCTTGGCATAGGAAAACTCATCATAGGCTGTCAGGAAAATGATAATACAGTCCTCATCCAGGCTGCGGATGTGTTCCGCCGCCTCCACTCCGTTCATCTCCGGCATGGATATATCCATGACCACGATCTGGCTTTTTTCTCTCCTGAATGTCTCCAGGGCCTCTGCCCCGTTCACTGCCTCGCTGATATCCAGGCTGCCGCCAAAATGCCTCTTAAGGCGCTTGGCCAGCGCCATCCGTTCAATCTGCTCGTCATCCGCCAGCAATACACGATACATATGCCTCATCCTTTCGTCCTGTCATCAGGGTGTAAAGGCCATCTGCACGACCGTCCCCCGTCCCTCACTGCTGTATATGAAAATCTCGCCGTCCTGGTACATTCCATGGACCCTGCGGTAAATATTGCCTACACCCACGCCAGTGGCCTTCTCTTCACCCCTTGCCAGGGCGCGGCGTATTTCCTCCAGCCGTTCCCGGGCCATTCCCCGCCCTGTATCAGCCACCGATATCCAGATCCGCCTTCCCTCCATCCAGGAACGGACATGTATCCTTCCCCCCTGCCCTTTGGGGGAAATACCGTGGATGATGGCATTTTCCACCAGGGGCTGCAGGGCAAAGGAGGGCACCAGCACCTCCAGGGTATCCTGGTTACAGTCAGTGTCATAGCGTATTCTCTGTCCGAACCGCATCTGCTGTAAATACATGTAGTCCTGCACCACCTTAAGCTCCCGCTCCAGGGGCATCACGGAGTCCGTGGATTTCAGGTTATAGCGGAACAGCCGGCTCAGGGCATGAATCATCTTCTCTGTGGTGGCCGCGTCCTCTATCTGGGCCGTGCTGGCAATCATATTCAGGGTATTAAACAGAAAATGGGGATTTATCTGGTTTTTCAGCATCTGAAGCCGCACCTCGTCCAGCTGCTTCTCCATCTTGTGCTTTTCCGTCAGGGCTTCAATATACCCCCTGGTGCTGGCTTTCATGGTGCAAAAAGCCCTGACCAGGCTGGCAATCTCATCACCGCCCTCCGCATGGGTGTCCGGGCCTGTGAAATCATTTTCCCCTATCCGTCTGGAGTCCTCCGCCAGCTCCACCATGGGGCGGACAATGTTTCTCTGTACCGACCGGTTCAGCCATCTTACCATCAAAAGGGCTGCCGCGCCCCACAGGATGCTGACCGCCGGCACAATAATGAACAGCGGCCGCTGCATCTCATACCGCTCATTGCCCGATTCCACGGTCATCTGTTCCAGACGGCCCGCATGGGTTGCCAGATATCCCTGGACCCGGTAAATGGTATAGAGGCGGTCCAGGTAATCCGGCGCCCCTTCCTCCATCTCCAGAAACGCATCCCTGGCAGCGGCGTAATTCTCATACATATTTAAAATGGACCAGGTGACCCCATAACGGTCCGCTCCGATTTCCTCATAGTCAAAGGGCAGGGACTTAAGTGCCGATCGGGTCCTGGCACAGGACATCTCATATTTCTCCCTGTTTTCAGGCGTCCTGTCCCCTGCGTAATACTGGAAGGAACTGCTCTCGGCGTCCATGGCCGACCAGAAGGCCAGGCTCCGCGAATTGCCCATGAGCAAATCCCCGAATCCCTTCATCCCATAGCCGGCAACCAGCATCACCGCTGTTATGGACAGGATGACCACGGCAGCCGTGGAAATGGTAATCCATCTGACCTTCCGCTCCAGGGAGCAGGACATCCAAATACCATGCAGTTTTCTTCCTTGCCTTCCTTCCATCCGGTCTACCTCCATCGTTCATAGCTTATTCTATAATAGATTTTACCATTTTGGAAGAGACAAACCAAAAACATGGCGGAACTTTGTATTTTTCCACAGCAAAAAACGCCTGCGGCCAGTAAGGCAATCTGCCATTTACTGACACAGGCGTTTTTCTGCGGCCGCCGGTCATAAGCCGCGGACCATCACAGCAGCTGGTCCTTTTCGGAAGGCACATACACTGCAATATCCTCAATATCGCAGTCCAGTATCCTGCAAAGATCGTTCACAGTCTTCATGGATATGTCCATGTTGTGTTTCAGCCTGTGAAGGGTACTGTCCGACACGCGGTGCTTCTTTGTAAGTGTGTACCAATTTTCCTCAGATTGCTCCAGTGTCTTCCAGAATGGTGAATAATCTATCATCTTTA
Source organism: Enterocloster clostridioformis (assembly GCF_020297485.1). Taxonomy (NCBI): domain Bacteria; kingdom Bacillati; phylum Bacillota; class Clostridia; order Lachnospirales; family Lachnospiraceae; genus Enterocloster; species Enterocloster clostridioformis. Next base: position 5,299,524 of record NZ_JAIWZC010000001.1, on the reverse strand, counting down.
TCTCCTGTATACGCTCAAGCCGCCGAAGGGCTGGTTTCTTAGATAGATTAAGCATAAGTTAGATTTCACATCTTGAATATCTTCGTAATTGCGAATATACTATACATATGTAAATGCTGTTATTTACATAACTGAAAGGCAGGGCAAAACAAATGGATTATTTCACAAAAGAAGGCATGGAAAAGCTTCTGGAGGATGAAGAGGTAGTCCGCCGTTTGACGGAATTCATGGCCATGGATGGTGCGGCCTATTTCGAGGAGGTGCGCTCCCATCTGTCCCCTGAGGAGCTGGAAGAATATCTGGATGAGAATCCGGATGAGAGAATCTATCTGAAAAAGTAGGTATCCATCCGGTATATCCATCACGTAAAAGAGCGGCCTGTCAAATGACAAACCGCCCTTCTTCATCTTCTTCCTCAAAGTAATCCTTATAGTCCACCTCAATGGAACGGCGCATGCGCTTCATACTGTAATAGAGGTGTTCCTTCAAGGCTTCCTCCAGCCCTTTTTCATTTTTATCCACAATCATGCTGAATAAATCCTCATGTTCACCGATAATGCGCATGAAATCAGTTTCCGTGATGAAGTCCAGCATCCTGAACCTGGTATAGTGGAGCTGCTGTGCCTGGAGCATCTCCCACAGCTTCTGACGCCTGACGGCCGCAAACCAGATGGAGTGCATCTGAGCGTCCATACGGTAAAACTGCTCCGGCTCAAATCCCGGTTCCCTGATAACAGCCCTCTGCTGCGCAATGCTGTGGCGGATGTCCTCAATAACCATGGGGGTCTGGACTTCCAGGAAATCCCTGAGCACCATGGTCTCCACGGCCACGCGCATATATATCATCTGTTTGATGTTATCCAGGCTCAGAAGGGTCACATAGGTGCCGCGGTAGGGAATGGTTTCAGCAAACCCCTGCTCCTGCAAAAGCCGGAGTGCGTCACGCACCGGCGTCCTGGACACCCCAAAGCGCTCGCATATATCATTCTCACTAATCATCTGGCCTGGCTTAAGCCTTAAATCCAGAATTTCCTGCTTCAGTGTCTCATATACAAGCTCTCCCCGGTTCTTGAAGTTCATCTCTCCCATGGCTGGACCCCCTTATCAATACCCGCATACAGCACAGGCGTAAAATACGTTCTTCTTATCAAACAGTCCGGCCGCATCAAAAGCTGCCGGACTGTCAACTGGTCTATATTATAAATGATTCCCCCGGAAAATTCAAGCCGGATTATTTAGGCTGCTTGCCGATGTAAGCCAGGATTCCTCCGTCCACATACAGCACCAGTCCATTGACGAAATTGGATGCGTCGGAAGCCAGGAATACGGCAGGTCCGCCCAGGTCCTCGGCCTCGCCCCAGCGCCCTGCCGGAGTCTTGCTCACAATAAACTGGTCAAATGGGTGCCTGGATCCGTCAGGCTGAATCTCACGCAGCGGAGCGGTCTGAGGGGTAGCAATGTAGCCGGGCCCGATGCCGTTGCACTGGATGTTGTACTCGCCGTACTCGGAAGCAATGTTTTTGGTCAGCATCTTAAGTCCGCCCTTGGCTGCGGCATATGCGGATACGGTCTCACGGCCAAGCTCGCTCATCATAGAGCAGATGTTAATGATCTTTCCGTGGCCCTTCTTAATCATGCTGGGAATGACTGCCTTGGACACGATGAATGGCGCGTTCAGATCCACGTCAATGACCTGTCTGAACTCGGCAGCCGTCATATCGCACATGGGAATCCTCTTGATGATGCCGGCATTGTTCACCAGAATGTCTACCACGCCTACTTCCTTCTCAATCTTTCCGACCATCTCATTGACAGCGTCCTCATTGGTCACGTCGCATACATAGCCGTGTGCTTCAATTCCCTCTTCCTTGTAAGCTGCCAGTCCTTTGTCAACCAGCTCCTGCTTGATATCATTGAACACGATGGTGGCGCCCGCGCCCGCCATGGCCTTGGCAATGGCAAAGCCGATTCCGTAGGACGCGCCTGTAATCAGGGCTACCTTGCCCTCCAGTGAAAAGTTATTTAAATAATCTGCCATTTCTTTTTCCTCCTTGTTTTGCTTATTTCATCTGGTTGGGCATCATGGTGTCCATGTCGTCAAACTCCATGTTCTCTCCGCCCATGGCCCAGATAAATGTATAATTGGACGTGCCCGCGCCGCTGTGTATGCTCCAGGAAGGACTGATGACAGCTTCCTCGTTCTTCATCACAATATGTCTGGTCTCAGTGGGCTCTCCCATCATGTGGAATACCACGTTATCACCGGGCACCTCAAAGTACATATAAACCTCCATGCGGCGCTCATGGGTGTGGGCCGGCATGGTATTCCATACGCTTCCGTCCTCCAGCACAGTCATGCCCATGGACAGCTGGCAGGTTTTAAGTACATCCGGATGGATAAACTGGTTGATAACGCGCTTATTAGCTGTCTCAGATGCTCCGCAGGGCCTCTTGGCTGCCTTTGCAATGGGAATGTAGGTGGTGGTGTAGGAAGTATGAGCCGGCGCGCTTACCATGTAGAACTTAGCCGGTGCAGATGCGTCGTCACTGGAAAAATATACTTCCTTTGTTCCCTTCGTGATGTACAGGCAATCCTTATATCCCATCTGGAACTCCTGTCCGTCAGCCACAATCCTGCCGCTGCCGCCGATATTGAAAATGCCAATCTCACGGCGCTCCAGGAAATAGTGCGTGCCGAAATTCTTCCAGCAGTCAATTCCCTTATCTATGGAAACAGTCTCTGTGGTAGGCATACATCCCAATGTCACCATGCGGTCCACATGTGAATACACAGCCACTACCTCATTGGCCGCATACAGGTTCTGAATCAGGAACTCATCCCTCAGCTCCTGGGTGGTGTAACGCTTTACATCCCTCTGATTTGCAGAATAGCGAATATCCATTATCTTGCTTCCTCCTTTAAACTTGACTTTCTTTCATTTTAGTTTGTATTTGTTCTTTACTACTTGTATACAACTTTTTAAATCTGTATACAGATTAACACAGTCGTATATCTTTTTCAATGGGCATATTCTACAAAATTGCAGTGATTTTCTATGCATGTTCACAACAGTAAGGCTTGCGTTGTGTGTCTGTTTATTATATACTTGACCGTGTTTGACCATGAAACATTACAGCGAGGAGAATGATTATGAAAAAAAACATCCTGGTGGGCCAGTCCGGCGGCCCCACAGCCGTCATTAACGCCAGCTTATATGGAGTCATTGCAGAGGGCATGGCCCGGCCGGAAGAGGTAGACCATGTATACGGCATGGTAAACGGTATCGAAGGCTTTCTTTCAGGCCACGTCACGGACCTGTCTCTTCTTACCCGTGAGGACCTCAGCCTGCTTAAGCAGACTCCGGCCGCTTATCTTGGCTCCTGCCGGTTCAAGCTGCCTGAAAACCTGGATGCGCCGGTTTACAGCCTTTTATTTGAAAAATTCACAGCCATGAACATAGGCGCCTGTTTCTATATCGGCGGAAATGATTCCATGGACACGGTTGACAAGCTCTCCCGATACGCCCGGATCCGCCGCGAAACCATCTCCTTCATAGGAGTGCCAAAGACCATAGACAACGACCTGCCTGTTACAGACCATACCCCCGGATACGGAAGCGCCGCCAAGTATGTGGCCTCTACGGTCCGTGAAATTTCCCTGGACGCCTCCGTGTACCAGCAGCCGGCTGTCACCATCGTGGAGCTGATGGGGCGCCATGCAGGCTGGGTGACGGCTGCAAGCGCCCTGGCCAGAAAATATCCCGGCGACAATCCCCTTCTCATCTATATGCCGGAAGTGCCGTTCTCCATGGAACAGTTTTTTAAGGACGTGGAGCAGGCCCTGTCCCGCCAGCCCAATGTGGTAATCTGCGTATCCGAAGGCATACGCGACAAAAAAGGCCGTTTTATCTGCGAATACACCAACGATGCCCAGATTGACACCTTCGGCCACAAGATGCTCACCGGCTGCGCCAAGATACTGGAAAGCTACGTCCGCAACCGTTTCCGCGTAAAGGTCCGCTCTGTGGAGCTGAACGTAAACCAGCGCTGCAGCAGCCTTTTGGCCTCTGCCGCCGATGTGGAGGAAGCAGAGTGCTCCGGCAGAAGGGCAGCAGAAAAGGCCCTGCAGGGAGAAACCGGCAAAATGGTTACCTGTTCCCGCCTGTCAGGGCCCGGATATGAACTTGAGTATGGACTTACAGAGGTAGGCAATGTATGCAACCGCGAAAAATCCTTTCCCGTGGAATGGATCACGGCGGAAGGCTCCGACATCGGACCGGAATTCCTGGACTATGCCCTTCCCCTGATTCAGGGGCAGCCGGACCACATCATGGAGAACGGACTGCCAAAATATCTCTACAGGAAGTAACCGCCTCAGCCGTCACACCCCGGAATATGCCGAAAACCCGCCGTCCACCGGAAGTATGATTCCTGTGATGAAACCGGCAGCCTCATTGTTGAGCAGGAACATGAGGGCCCCGCCCAGCTCCTCAGGCTTACCGAACCGCCCCATGGGAGTAGCGGCCAGCACCTTGGCTGTCCTGGCCGCCGGTTTTCCGTCCTCATCATAGAGAAGCCCCTCATTCTGTCTGGTCACAAAGAAGCCCGGAGCAATGGCGTTGACCCGGATTCCGGCTTTTGCAAAATGCACGGCCAGCCACTGGGTAAAATTGCTGAGAGCAGCCACAGCCCCGCTGTATACAGGTATTCTGGTCAGGGGCCTGGCTGCGCTGGCAGAGGAGATGTTGATGATATTGCATCCCTCCCGTCCCACCATATCCTTGGCAAAGACCTGGCAGGTCAGAAACCCTCCTAAAAAATTCAGATCCAGCACGCCCTGTACGCCCTTATACTCCATATCAAAGAACGTAGCCACATCGGCTTCGATATCCCCCATCTCAAAATATTCCTTAGACGTATTGGCCCTGGCCTGATTGCCTCCCGCGCCGTTGATCAGGATGTCGCAGGGTCCCAACCGGGCCAGCACCCTGGCATGAACGCTCTCCAGCATTTCCTTATCCATCACATCCACTCCGTAGGCAGCAGCCGTACCCCCAGCCTCCCGTATGTCCCTGGCTGTCTCCTCAGCCGCCTCCAAATTAATATCCAGAAGGGCAACCGCCGCGCCGGCCCGGGCCAGCGTCCTGGCAAACATGCCGCAGAGGATTCCCCCCGCGCCGGTCACCACCGCCATCTTTCCCGTCAAATCCGTCCCCAATACCACCTTTTTCTTCCTCCTCTCATTCTCTTCCCATTCATCCTCGCCGGTGATGGACAAAAAGGGCCTGAGAAATTTCTTCCCGGCCCTTTCCTGATTCATTTTGTGTTTTGTCTGATTTTATGCTGTACGGACCTGCGGCCGGGGCATTATCTGCTCATTTTCTCCACAGCCTCAAACAGACCATTGAGGTAGGTAGCGCCTAAAGCTCTGTCATACAGGCCGTATCCGGCTCTTCCTGTCTCTCCCCAGATCATACGCCCGTGGTCAGGTCTTACATAGCCGTCAAAGCCATTCTCCACCAGGGCCTTTACGATGCCGAACATATCCAGGGAACCGCAGCAGGACAGATGAGCTCTTTCCTCAAAGCCATTGTCCAGCACAGCCACATTTCTCAGATGGGCGAAGTGGATTCTTCCCATGGCGGCGTACTTGCCGGCCAGTCTTACCACGTCGTTCTTGGCGGAGCAGCCCAGGGAACCTGTGCACAGTGTGATTCCGTTGTGCCTGTCATCCACCAGCTTTAAGAACTTATCCAGGTTCTCCTCGCAGGTAATGATTCTTGGAAGGCCGAAGATGCTCCAGCATGGGTCGTCCTCATGAATTGCCATATTCACGTCGCACTCAGCCGCAACCGGAATAATGCGCTCCAGAAAATATTTTAAGTTATCCCACAGATTCTCCTCTGTCAGGTTGTGGTATTCCTCCACTACAGCCTTAAGGCCGTCCTTGGTATAGCTGGAATCCCATCCCGGAAGTGTCAGGTCGCTGTCGCTGTTAAGCGGATTCACCGCATCCACCTGCTCCTGATAGTATACCAGGGAAGTGGAGCCGTCAGCCAGCTCATGGTCTAACTGGGTCCTGGTCCAGTCAAATACAGGCATGAAATTGTAGCAGATACATTTTACGCCTGCCTCCGCAACACGGCGGATGTTCTCACAGTAGTTTTCGATGTACTTGTCCCTGGAAGCCTTCCCCAGCTTTATATCCTCATGGACAGGAATGCTCTCAATGACGTCAAAGCCCAGGCCCGCATCCTCTACCTGCTTCTTAAGCTTTGCAATGCTCTCCCTGCTCCACACTTCGCCTACAGGAACATCGTATACAGCCGTAACGATGGACTGCATGCCCGGAATCTGGCGGATGTTTTCCAGTGTTACCTTGTCGTCTTCCCCGTACCATCTGAATGATAATTTCATGTGTAAACTCCTCCTAATAAGTGTTGTTTTACGTTCCCTAACCTATGGTTTTATTATAACAGAAACCCATTTTCCGTCCATAGTGATACTTGCCGTCCATATTGCAAATGTTGTTGTTTCATGCTAATATGGGGATAAAAGCATGACAAACCATGTTTCCCGAGAGGAGGGACTCCCGTGAAAAAACAGCTGTCCATGGACTTTAACACACGGCAATACATGCAGTCCGGAGACTTTGAACTCTTCTATTATAATGATACCGCGCTTAAATCCGTCGATGCCCATGAACATGACTACTGCGAGTTCTATTTTTTCCTGGAAGGCGATGTGGAATACCACATCGGTGATAAAAGCTATCAGCTGGAATACGGGGACTGTCTGCTGATTCCCCCTGATACCCCCCATTATCCCCGGTTCCATTCCTATGATAAACCCTACCGCAGGTTTGTATTCTGGCTGAATCAGGATTACCATAAGAAGCTGCGGCAGACCGACGAAGAACTGACATACTGCTTTGACTATGCCCAGAGCCACCAGACCTACCGGTTCCACACAGACACCATTACCACCCAGGAGATTCAGGGAAAGCTGACCGACCTGATGGAGGAGCTTGCGGGAGGGCGCTCCTTCCACCGGCTTGTCTCAGAGCTCATGGCGGTCTCCTTCCTGGTGTACGTGAACCGCCTTCTCTATGACAGCCTGCACCAAAAATCAGCTGTCTATGAAAATGTCCTGTACCTGAACATCTGTGACTACATCAACCGGCATCTGGAGGAGGATCTGAGCCTGGACAGCCTGTCGTCCTTTTTCTATGTGAGCAAATACCATATTTCCCACATATTCAAGGACAACATGGGCATTCCGCTCCACCAGTACATCCTGAAAAAGCGGCTTCACGCCAGCAAGAACGCCATATTGTCCGACCACCCCATCAGCCATGTGTATCTCCAGTACGGCTTCAAGGACTACACCAGCTTTTTCAGGGCATTCAAAAAGGAGTACGGTGTCTCCCCCAAGGAGTACCGGGAGCAGCACCGCCTGCCTGAACAGCAGGATTACACCATATAGGGGATTTAACTGACATGAATACACCTGATATCCTTTCCTTTGACACGTACAGAAACTGCAGCCTCTGCCCCAGGATGTGCAAAGCCGACCGCGGCCTCGCCACAGGCTTTTGCGGCTGCGGCGACGTCCTTACGGCTGCCAGAGCCGCCCTCCACCACTGGGAGGAGCCCTGCATCAGCGGAGCATCGGCCTCCGGCGGAAGCGGCACTGTATTCTTCTCCGGCTGTACCCTGGGCTGCTGCTTCTGCCAGAATCACCAAATCAGCAGCGGACATTTCGGCCGGGAGATGACAGCAAAGGAGCTGGGCCAGGCATTCCTCCGTCTCCAGGACCAGGGGGCATATAACATAAACCTGGTGACGCCCACCCAGTACCTGCCTCATATTATCTCCGCCCTGGACCAGGTACGCTTTAAGCTGACCATACCCGTAGTCTATAACTGCGGCGGCTATGAGCGAGTGGAGACGGTAAAGGCATTAAAGGATTATGTGGACATATGGCTGCCTGACTTCAAGTACTATGATAACCGTCTGGCCTGGAGATATTCCCGGGCAAAGGACTATTTTGAGACTGCCGCCGCCATCCGGCAGATGATTGACCAGACCGGCGCCCCGGTTTACCAGTCCGCGTCTCCCGGGCTGCTGGCAAAGGGCGTCATCATCCGTCACATGGTCCTGCCGGGACAACGCCATGACTCCATTGCCCTGTTGGAATGGATAAGCGGCAGTCTGCCCCGCGGCCGCTATATGATTAGCCTTATGAGCCAGTACACTCCCTACATCAGAAACCGGGAATTCCCGGAACTAAACCGCCGTATCACATCATACGAATACGGCAAGGTGGTGGATGCTGCCATCCGTCTGGGACTCACACAGGGCTTCATGCAGGAAAAAAGGTAAGTAGGTAATAATCAGTATCTGCAAATTTCCATCCACATTTGATAAGATAAGTTCAAATGATGGAGGTGATACCAATAAATACGAATGACAATGTAACCTCAAAGGCTGACCTTTGGGCAGACCGGTTCCATGCTTTTCAGGAAAGCGGTTTATCCCGCAAAGAATGGTGTCAGCAGAATGGAATCCCACAGTCTACACTGGGTTACTGGATCCGAAAGCTCCAGTCAGAAGCAGCTGAGACAGAAAGTGCTTCTGATCCGGTGTTTGCAAAGCTCCCTTCGGAACATGAACTCCATTTCAGTACAGCAGATACAGGAAAACCTCCTGTGATGCTCTGTCTCCCGGAAAATATCCGGATTGAAGTTGCTGCGGACTGTCCAGCCAGACTGTTGACTGCCCTGCTTCAGGCCTTAAAGAACTATGCTTGATTTTTACGGAAGTACTACAGTCTATCTGGCATGTGGCTGCACGGACCTCCGGAAGAGCTACACTGGTTTAGCGGCCATCATCAAACTGAAATTCCATCTCGATCCGTACTCCCGCTGTATGTTCGCGTTCTGCAATCGCAGGCGCACATTGCTCAAGATCCTTCAGTGGGACGGGTCAGGGTTTTGGATCCTGATGAAACGGCTGGACCGCGATTCCTTCCATTGGCCTGACACACCGGATGAACTGCAGAAAGTTACGCTGAAAGAGATCCATTGGCTGTGCGATGGTTTATCCCTGAACCCCAGCGGCGCATTTGAAGAACGTCACCCGAAGATCGTCATATGAGCCCGGATCCTGTCAATTCGCAAAAAGCCGAAAATCACTTTGTTTTGGGCGGATTTTCCTCCGTCCCGGAATGCAGTTTCCTATAGGAACGGAATGCTTTTTCTGGTATACTTTCTGGTAGAGATTTCAGAAAGTTGAGGCTGTGTTATGGATCCGCTTTTTACAGAGGAACAACTGAACAAGATGAGCAGGGAGGATATCATCTCCCTGATGAAAACCATGCGGGAGCATTATCAGAAACAGGAAACAAAGATCCAGATCCTCGAAGAAAAAACAAAGGAACTGGAATTCCTGAACGCGATGCTTTCTGACCGTCTGACTCTTGCGCAGCGGAAACAGTTTGGCCCATCCAGCGAAAAATATGCGGATGGCTATACGCAGCTGAACCTTTTTAACGAGGCAGAGCAGGAAGCAGAGCCTGATGCGCCGGAGCCGGAAATGGAGGAGATCCATCCGTCTTCCTATAAAAGAAAGAAACGTTCCGGCAAAAAGGAGGAAGATCTTTCCGCCTTTGAGACAACGGAAGTAATTGAGTATAAGCTGACCGGCGCGGACCGAAACTGTCCGGACTGCAATACCAAATATAAAGTCGTGACAAAAGAGACGGTGAAGCGCCTGAAGTTTGTGCCTGCACGGTTTGAAGTGGTGGAGGAGGTCACCTATGTTTACAGCTGCCCGAAATGCGGGGCGATGAAACGTCCGGAAAAGGCGCCTTCCCTTCTCAAAGGCAGTGTGGCAACACCATCCCTGGTGGCAGGCATCATGAACGCAAAGTATGTGGGCGGCATGCCCCTTGCGCGTCAGGAACGGGAATTCGCCCGTTACGACCTGAACCTTTCCACAAAGACCATGGCGAATTGGATCATCCAGTGTGCGGACCGGTATCTGCAGCCGCTTTATGAACTGATGAAGGAAGAATTCCTCCGGAGCCGGTACGCTCATGGGGATGAAACCCGTGTTCAGGTAATCGATGAGCCGGAACAGAAAGGTTCCACCCAGAACTGGATGTGGGTCTATCTCACTGATGAATACAGCGGCGCACCCCGGATGGTCCTCTTCCAATACGAAAGAACCCGGGCGGGATATCATCCGGTGGAATTCCTTGGGGATCAGTACCAGGGATATTTCACCTGCGATGGATACCAGGCATACCACAGCCTTCCGGAAAGGATCACCGTGACAGGATGCATGGCCCATGCGAGGCGCAGATTTGATGAATCCCTGACCGTTTTGAAAAAGGACTTTACCAAAGAGCAGCTGAAGGAAACAACCGCATATCAGGCAATGGCACGGATCGGGATGTTCTATAAGATCGAAGAGATGATCCGTGACAAGTCACCGGAAGAAAGGTATGAAGAGCGTCAAAAGCAGGCAAAGCCGCTTTTAGAGGCTTTTTTCGAGTGGCTTCATACCCTGGAGGATGCTGTGGACAGATCTTCTAAGATCGGAGAGGCGGTCCTGTATACGCTGAACCAGGAAACCTATCTGAAAAGGTATCTGGAAGATGGCCATCTGAGTATTGACAATCTAGCTGCAGAGCGGGCACTGAAAAATTTTGCCATAGGGAGACGCAACTGGCTGTTTGCCAAAAGCATCCGCGGGGCACAGGCCAGTGCGACTGTGTACAGCATCACAGAAACTGCGCTTCTGAATGGACTGAAGCCATACAACTATCTCACATATGTGATGGAAAAGATGAAAGAACTCGGTGCGTTTCCGGCAAAGGAAGAAATGCTGGAGCTTCTCCCATGGTCCTCCAATCTGCCTGATGATTGCCGCAGCAAACTTAAAAAGTAAAAGACAGATCTTCCCCCGGTAAGTGCTGGGGGATTTCTTATTTTGTCAAGATACGGATTATTACTTACTTACGAAAAAAGCAGTGCCAGGGAAGAATACACTCCTCCCTTTGATTTGGAGGGACTTTAAGGTATGAGGGAGGGAAAGCGGGTTTCAGGACAAAAAAAGCGCCTGCCTCATCTGGCTGCGCCATTCCGTCTTGCTCTCCCCAAAACTCCCCATAGCCTTTCATGAATCCGGATAAAAACATGAAGACGGATATCGAATCTTTGACTAACCACGTTCGCAGATTACGATATCCGTCTTCTAACTATTTCGTCCATTGGACTAAACCTCTCTTTTCCAAAACAATTCTTTTAATTATTTCTGGCTTTTCTATATTAAGTTGTTACACCATTCTACGTTCTGTTACTTCGCTCCTACTTCTGCATTTCTTCACTTATGTCTGATTCATTTCTTTTATTGCTTTTTCTTTACTATCCGGTATCATCCTTCGTTCTAATAATACTTTCTCGTCATACCATTAAACCGAATTTAATTTTTCTGATACTCTTGAGATAGTGTTACAAATTCAATCATTCACTTGTTTATAAATGCTTCACTCAACAGTCTGTATCTTTAATTCATATCTTTAAATAACCGCAATTGCTCTTAAAACATTCAATCTATATAACTTGTATTTCGTTTATTAAATTATCTGTCTGTGAACTTACCCATTCACATATATCTTTAACTCATGAAAACCTGCTACTTCTTGAATTTTTTACCAACCGATTGGATTCTTGTTTCTTTAAATCAACTTCTTAAAATTACTTATCTGTTTGAGCGTTTCACTTTAGCAGATTGGTTTTTCCTGGTCTCATTTATAATTAAATTTCTTTAAGTTATAAATGAAACAAAATTTAAGTCTTTGGCGGTCCGTACCTCCTTTGCTTGGATTTTATTACTTGTGAACTGATTGTCTACAGTTCCTTGAAATCTTTTGTTCTCTGTTCTTTTGTTGTCTTCATTATAGTAAATGCCCCCGAATTTGTCAATACTTTTTTGATTATTTTAATATTTTTTTAGTTTATTAATACTTGAATCCACTTTATTACAATTGTTTCCATTTTAACGCACACCTTAACCTTTTATTTGTGTTAATTGTTTAAATATTCTGATTTTTTCTAAAAAAAGATACCTATTCCCACCGGATACAGGTATCTTTTTTCCTGTTTTTCCATTCATTTGGATTCTTTATTCTTCCGGCACCATCTTCCCCACATCCTGGGGAATCCGGGTCAGGTCCCGCTCCACAATCAGATATACCACTGCATCCGGAGGGTTCTCCTCCAGAAGCGACCGGTCAAAGGCCTGCCAGTGATAAAAGTCCACATTGGCAAAATACCTGGGAAGGAAATCCATGAGGGCTGTCCCAAAGGAATCCCGTATTACGGCAATCCGGCGCTTATCCGGCGCCCCGGGTGTACTTGTATGGACAATATTCTTATCACCGTTCACATCCTGCACCGTGGCCTCAAGGTCTTCGTGATACCCGCTTACAAGGGCAATCTGGTCATCGCAGTATTTCTCAGGCAGGTGGAACAGATTTGCCAGGTCCCCGGGGGCTCCTTTGATATAATCCACCTGCACATCCTCTATGGGCACAGGCGTCCCTCCCAATGCCTCTATGAGCATCTGCCCTGCCGCATATCCTCCCGCGCTGTTCCAGTACGTATCCGTCTTATAATACCACACATAATCCCGGTTCGTGTTAAAGTACTCCCTGGGGTCCAGAACCGCCACATCCGAGTGCTCCCGTATGTAATCCTCCAGCTGCCCGGGCCGGTTTCCATCCCAGATCCGCTTATATGCATCCGGCATATATTCCCTGTAGATTCCCTCCTTGTTGGGAGCAATCATCATGAGGAAGGGTATGCCCTGGCTCTCATAATATCCGGCCGCCTTTATGATCTGGCCGCCAATCCAGGCAGCGTCGTCCGGATAAAAGGGCTGGGTTCCCAGGGCGTCATACAGGCTCATGCCCCCTGCGAAAAAGTACCAGCCATCCTTTCCCACAATCACGTCCTGGGAATCCGCATAGCCGAACAGCTTTAAGTTAATCATGGAATTCATGCTCAGAAACAGGTTTCTGAATGCCGCATGGTCATTGATATAACTGTTGACCGCAGCCGGATACGCCTCGTATGTATCCGGTGAAAACACGGGAAACTCTGCCAGATTCCTGTTTTCCCCGGTGCCTGTCTGGCTGCTTCCCTTCACAAAGGGAAACAGCAGATTTGGTATCAGAAGCAGGGCCCAGAACCCCGCAATCATAATCTTTTTCATCATAGGTACTGCTCACTTTCCATATGGACTAAAATCTGAAATAAATAAAAGCCTGATAGGTGCTGCTGACCATGAGAAGTGTCCCCAGCAGTAAAAGCGCTGCCATCACAGCCACATCCGCTGCGGTGATGTTCTCCTCGTCGAACAGACGCGCCTTGAGACGGGGCATAAGCTGCTGGATGGGCCCGCAGAATACCACTGCCAGCACCAGCAGAAACAGTATGCGGTTATCCGCGAAAATCCGCGGATTCCACAGTCCCCTGCCGGGAATCAGCATTGCCTTTAACAGTATTTTCCCATTGTGCAGGGTATCCACCCGAAACAGCAGCCAGCCCACTGCCACTGCACCCAGGGTATACAGATGATTCAGGAATTTCAGAGGATTTTTTTCCAGAATCCTTCCAAGCCACAACCGTTCCGCCACAATAAGAATGCCGTAATACGCGCCCCAGCATATGAAGTTCATGCTGGCCCCGTGCCACAGTCCCGTTGCCAGGAATACCAGGAAAAGATTCACGCAGGTACGCGCCAGTCCCTTCCTGTTTCCTCCCAGGGGAATGTACAGATACTGTCTGAACCAGGTGGAAAGGGAGATATGCCAGCGCCTCCAGAACTCGCTGACAGAAGCCGACAGATACGGATAATTGAAGTTCTCCTTGTAGGTAAAGCCGAACATCCTGCCCAGGCCGATGGCCATGTCGGAATAACCGGAGAAATCATAGTAAATCTGAAAGCTGTACAGAATCACAGCCAGCCATACCGTAGCCGTGCCCAGCTGTTCCAAGGGCAGGTCAAACATACGGTCCACCACCTGGCCGAACATATTGGCAAATACCATTTTCTTCACCAGTCCGTACACAAAACGCTTGATGCCGTAGGCATGCATGGACAGGCTCTCCTGCCGGTCCCCTATCTGCGGTTCCAGCTCATGATACTTGACAATGGGACCGGAAAGTATCTGGGGAAACAAAGAGATATACAGCGCCAGACGAAACACATTTCTCTGGGCGGGATTCTCTCCCCGGAAGGTATCCGCCAGGTAGGAGATGGACTGGAAGGTGTAAAATGATATGCCTATGGGCAGCGCGATATCCCTTGGCGTAAAGCCCTGGCGCCCCAGAAGGGACATGGCCAGTTCCAGGAAGAAGTTGAAATATTTAAAATACCCCAAAAGCCCCAAATCAGCCAGGATGCTCAGGACAAATACCGCCTTCTTAAGACCTCTCCTTTCCCCGCAGCCATCCAGTGCCAGGCCAAACCCATAGTTGAGCAGGATGGACAGAATCACCAGGACCACATACCGCGGCTCGCCCCAGCTGTAAAACACCAGGCTGGCTATGAGCAGAACCCCATTCTTAAGCTTCCTCCCCGGCGATATATAGTATATCAGAGCCAGGGCCGGAAGGAAAAACCATACAAACGTAAGTGAACTAAACAGCATATTTAGGAAAATTCCCTTTCTATCAATGTTTATCAATCTTGTATCACAGAAGTGCAGGCTACATGGAGGCAGCGTCCTGCCTCGGGAGCTTGCGCCGTATCTTATGGAATGTCACCATATGGGCAAGGGCTGTTATGGCCCAGGAGACAGGATAGGACAGGTACAGCACGTCCAGGGAACGGTACGCCGCAAATACAGTGAATACCCAGAGCACCCTGAATCCGCATGCCCCAGTGAGGGATACAAACATGGGGATGATGGAATACCCCAGCCCTCTCAGGCTTCCCACCATGCAGTCCATGATTCCGCACAGAAAATAGGTTCCGCAGATGATCTCCAGCCTCAGCATCCCGTAGTGCAGAACCTCAGGATCTGAGGAATAGATATGCAAAAGCCCGTCTCCCGCGGCCACGGCCGTGAATCCCAGGATCACGCCCACAGCCGTCACCACTCCCAGGCATATGTACATTATTTTATTAATCCTGCTGTACTTCCTGCCGCCCAGATTCTGGCTGGTAAAGCTTAAGTTGGTCTGGTACACCGCGTTCATAGCCGTATAGACAAAACCCTCGATGTTGGAGGAGGCTGTGTTCCCGGCCATGGCAATGGAGCCGAAGGAGTTAACCGAGGATTGAATCAGTACATTGGAAATGGAAAATATGGCTCCCTGCATGCCTGCGGGAAGTCCGATTTTTACGATTCGTTTCAGCTTCCTGGTGTGAATCCGAAGCTGCTTCAAATCCAGCTTCAGGGCTCCCGGAGCCCCCATCAGGCTCTTCAGGACCAGAAAGGCGGAGATGTGCTCTGATATGACCGTGGCCCAGGCCACGCCGTCCACCCCCATTCCCAGCACCACCACAAAGAACAGATTCAGGCACACATTCACCACGCCGGATGCAAAGAGGAAATACAGGGGCCTTCTGGTATCCCCGATGGCCCTCAGGATGGCCGCGCCGAAATTGTAGACCATAAGTACCGGCATGCCCAGGAAGTATATCCTCATATAGAGGACCGACTGGCCCAGAACGTCCTCAGGGGTTCCCATAAGGCGCAGCAGCGGGTTTGCCAGAAGGATTCCCAGCACCACCAGAATAAGGCCGCTCACAATGCTGGTGGTCACCGCCGTGTGGACGGTCTCACTGACATCCCTGTCATTCTGGGCCCCGTAATACCGGGCCACCAGCACATTGACACCAACTGAGAGTCCCACGAATACATTAATTAATAGGTTGATGAGCGAAGATGTGGAGCCCACCGCCGCCAGAGCCCCGCTGCCGGCAAAACGGCCCACCACGATGATGTCCGCTGCATTAAACAGCAGCTGCAATATGCCCGACAGCATCAAAGGAATGGAAAATAAAAGGATTTTGCCCAGAAGCGGGCCGCTTGTCATGTCAATCTCATAAGACTTTTTCATCTTCTGTTAACTCCCTGTGTCATTCTTTCTCCATGCCAAATCCATGGAATACGTTCTTATCAGTTATATCACAGGGCTGTGCTTTTTACAATGGGTTAAAAGGCCATGAAAGCCCGCGAATATTCTTGACATTTCCAGTCCCGTCCTTTAAAATGGAGCAAGTGATAAGGGAGTAATTGGCATGCCCCGCCCTGCCGGGCATGTAATAAGGTCAACATACTGATAGTTTCTATCTGGCTTTATTTGAAACAATGAGACTTATCTACAGCATTCCAAGGCTGTAGGTGGGTCTTTTTTTATACCACAATCCATATATTAAAACATCACCAGGGAGGAATCATTATGTCATTAGCTGAACTGTTTGTCATCGCCGTGGGGCTGTCCATGGACGCGTTTGCGGTATCTGTCTGTAAGGGCCTGGCCATGCCTAAAATGAACTGGAAGGGCGCCCTTTTGGTAGGGCTGTACTTCGGCGGTTTCCAGGCCGCCATGCCCCTTTTCGGATATTTCCTGGGCTCCAGCTTCAGCCTGGCCATACGGGCTTACGACCACTGGGTGGCCTTCATCCTGCTGTCTGTTATCGGCGCAAACATGGTAAAAGAATCCTTCAGCAAGGAAGATGAATGTCCCGACGCGGACCTGGATATTAAAAACATGGTGCTTCTGGCCATTGCCACCAGCATTGATGCCCTGGCAGTGGGCGTGACCTTTGCCTTCCTGAATGTTGACATTCTCCCCGCTGTATTCTTTATCGGAAGCGTCACCTTCCTTCTGTCCGTGGCAGGCGTAAAGGCCGGCAACGCATTTGGATGCCGCTATAAATCCAGAGCCGAGCTGGCAGGCGGTGCCATCCTCATCCTTATGGGATTCAAGATACTGCTGGAACACCTGGGAATTTTGTTCCGGTAAGGCATAAATAAGAATACGGAAATCCCCTCTCATCCCCTCATAAAGACAGCGGGACAGCGCTCTCTGAACACGCTGCCCCACCGTCTTTTATTTTATCATTTTCCTGTCTGAAATCCTGCTTCCGGGCTCAGAAACGTAAATCTTCCCGGTCTCAGATTCTGACGCCGCTGCTGTCCAGCTGGTAACCGTCAATGATGCGGTTTGTCTGCATCACTCCGTTTTCAGGGTCCATATAATACCACTGTCCCTTGTATTCCAGCCAGCCGGTCTTCATATAACCGTTCGTTCCGAAAAAATACCACTTGTCATTAATCATGGCCCAGGATGTAAGGTATTCATCCTGATACAGGTACCTCCAGCCGCCCATGTCCTTGTTCCACTTGCCCAGCAGGATGTTCCGGTAGTTGCCCATGTCCTCCTCGGGAAGGAGCATGTAATACCTGCTTTCCTTTTTATCCTGATAGCAGAACTCTACAATATAACATTGATCCAGGTAGTTGTAATCCCCCGCAACGGACCGTTCTTTTTCAACGGTCTCCGGCCGGATTACAGGGTAATGGGTTCCTTCCTTTAAGCCGTACACCGTACATTCCAGATACTTCTGGGTCTCGCCCCTATAGGTGACAAGATAATAATTCAGTGTCACTTCATTCAGGTCCACATCACTTTTGTCCTTTGTAACTGTGAACGTATCGTATTCCGATACCCTGTACCCAAGCAGATAGGACGAATATCCATCGTAAATCGTGGTCCTTCTGCTGTTAACATCCAAATGCAGGGTAACAGGCACCTCAGCCTTAAACGAAGCCGCTGCCTCTGAGACAAACGCAGCCGACACACTGAGCACTGCCGCCAGGACCAGCGCGCCTAACCGCTTAACAGACATATACCGTCTCATCCAGTACCCTCCTCTCAAACCTTTGGACTACTCATGATGACATCCAGGGTGAATTCCCGGCGCATCCGACAACCATTATTTTAATACAATCTTCTTGAAATTCTTCTTGCCGCGCTTAACGATCATGCCATCTCCAAACTGTTCCCTGGAGTATACGGCCTTGATATCCTTTACAGGATTTCCGTCCACGGACACACCGCCCTGTTCCACGTTCCTTCTGGCCTCAGAACGGGACGCTGCCAGGCCGGACTTGTTAAGGATGCTTAAAATATCAATGGTTCCCTCTGAGAAGTCCTCTTCTGTCAGTTCAAAAGCAGGCATATTTTCGGTGCTTGCCCCTGCTGCAAACAGAGCCCTGGCGCCTTCCTGCGCCTTTGATGCCTCTTCCTCGCCGTGCACCAGCTTTGTAAGCTCGAATGCCAGTATCTCCTTTGCCTGGTTTAACTGGCTGCCTTCCCACTTATCCATCTCGTCAATCTGCTCCAGAGGAAGGAAGGTAAGCATGCGCAGGCACTTAAGCACATCCGAATCCCCTACATTTCTCCAGTACTGGTAGAAATCAAAGGGGGATGTCTTCTCAGGATCCAGCCACACGGCGCCGGACTGTGTCTTGCCCATCTTCTTGCCCTCGGAGTTAAGGAGCAGGGTAATGGTCATTGCATGGGCATCCTTGCCCAGCTTACGGCGGATCAGTTCCGTTCCGCCCAGCATGTTGCTCCACTGGTCGTCACCGCCAAACTGCATGTTGCAGCCGTACCGTTTAAACAGCTCATAGAAGTCATAGCTCTGCATAATCATGTAGTTGAATTCCAGGAAGCTTAAGCCCTTCTCCATCCTCTGCTTGTAGCACTCTGCCCGCAGCATGTTGTTAACGGAAAAATGAGGTCCCACTTCCCTGAGGAATTCAATATAGTTAAGGCCCATGAGCCACTCCGCATTGTTGACCATCATGGCCTTTCCCTCTGAGAAATCAATGAAACGGCTCATCTGCTTTTTGAAGCAGTCACAGTTATGCCGGATGATTTCAGGGGTCATCATGGTGCGCATATCAGAACGTCCGGATGGGTCGCCAATCATACCCGTGCCTCCGCCAATCAGGGCAATAGGCTTGTTGCCTGCCATCTGAAGGCGCTTCATCAGACAGAGCGCCATGAAGTGGCCTACATGGAGGCTGTCAGCTGTGGGATCGAAGCCGATATAGAATACGGCCTTTCCCTCGTTGACCATTTTCTTAATTTCTTCTTCGTTGGTCACCTGGGCAATAAGGCCCCTGGCAACCAGTTCTTCGTAAATCTGCATGGTGATTCTCTCCTCTTCTTACTTTCTTTATTTTACCATACTTCTGCTTTCATGCAAGGGCTTGATTCTTACATTTTTAATACAGAGGCAGCAGAGGCGCAGGGCGTACCGCAGCCGCGGATTCCCCTTAACGAACTAAAAAAAGCCCCGCCCTTATCCAAAAGGACGAAGCCCTTAAGCCCCGTGTTACCACCTGATGTTCACAGACAGCTCGCGCTGCCCGCCTCTTCGAGTACCGCGTCAGGCTCTAAAGCCAACGCCCATATACTCTAGCACGATAACGGATGCAGGACCCGTCGCAGCCTACTAAGGCTGTTGTCTGCAACAGCGCCGTTGGGTGCGAAGCTCAGGGATGTATTCATGGCCTGCATTCCACGCGCCTCTCATCATCCGGCTGCTTTCTGTCTGTTCCTGCAGGCTACTACTTGTTCCCGTCATAGCCAATTCATGAAATTATGACCATTATAGACAGACTCTCCCGGTTTGTCAAGAGTCAATCCCGGAAACCTATACAATCCCGGGAATCGGACTTTTAGGAATCTTTTAGGAATCCGCGGAGAAATCGGCTCCTTTTGCCGTTTCCCCTCCCGGGCGGTGTGCAAAGGTAAGCACAAACACGGCTCCCAGTATCAGGGCAAATCCCAGAAAATCAGGCAGCGTAAACCGGGTTCCCAGCCAGAACACGGATATGACCACCGCGGATACCGGCTCCACGCTTCCCATGATGCTTCCCTTTAAGGGTCCAATCATGCTGACGCCCTGAAGGTACAGGCCAAATGCAATGGCAGTGCCCACCACCACCACGCCTGCCAGGGCTCCCACTATGCCCGCGTCCCATGCCACCCCATAGTTCCACGGCCGCACCACAGCTCCCATGGCAATCCCGCCAAAAAACATGCCGAATCCCAGCACCTGGTATATATCATACTTAAGTATCAGTCCTCCCGGTATGATGGTATAAATCATGGAGCTCACAGCTGCCAATAGACCCCAGAACAGGGCCTCCCCTGTGATGTGGAAGGAGTGAATGTCCCCGTGGGTGCCAATAACAAAGGTGCCAAACAGAGACAGACCAATGGCTGCCAGCTCAAGCCCCTTTGGAAGGCGCAGCTCCCGCATGCACACCACTGCCAGAATCAGGATGGGCGACAGGTACTGGAGCACGGTTGCCGTTCCCGCGTTGGATGCCTGGATTGCCATAAAATAGGTAAACTGGCAGAAGGTTATGCCGAAAATAGCAAATGCCAGCAAATGGATGGTATCACTCTTCTTCCGGAACACCCTCAGGTTATCCCTGCCGTGAAGCTTAAACCCGGCCAGAACCAGTATAATACCCGCAAAAAACAGCCTCACAGCCACCAGCCACGGGGCCTCGATTCCCTTCTGTTCAAATAAATACTGCCCGCAGCAGCCTGAAAATCCCCAGCAGGTTCCGCCTGCCAGGGCCATTATGGTTCCTGCTGTCTGTCTCTTATCATTCTTCATCTCACACGTTAATCTCCCGCACCAGTCATGTCTCTATTTATACTTGGAAAATGCCTTATTGTCAATATTTTCGTGGGATTCACTATTTACGAATCCGGTTTTCTATACTATAATGAAGCATTGAAATGTATCTTACACCGCAGTCCGGTGTTTACATAATGGGAGGACGAAGAAATGGGATTCACATTCATCAATAAGCTGCCTACGCCGGCAGAAATCCGGGAACAATTCCCGCTGGCCCCTGATCTGGCGGAAATCAAACATGCACGGGACGAGGAAATAAAAAAGGTATTTACCGGTGAGAGCGGCAAGTTTGTTGTCATCATCGGCCCCTGCTCAGCTGACAACGAGGAATCTGTATGTGATTACGCCGGACGCCTTGTGAAAGTCCAGGAAAAGACAAAGGACAAGCTAATCATCATTCCCCGGGTCTACACCAACAAGCCCAGAACCACCGGCGAGGGATATATGGGAATGATTCATCAGCCCGATCCTGAGAAACGGCCTGATATGTCCGAGGGAATACTGGCCATCCGCCATATGCACATGAGGGTGCTGCGGGAGACAGGTTTTTCCACCGCAGATGAAATGCTCTATCCTGAAAACATGAACTATCTCTCCGACATGATGTCCTATGTGGCGGTAGGCGCCCGTTCCGTGGAAAATCAGTTCCACCGGCTGGTGGCCAGCGGCTGCGATGTGCCCGTAGGCATGAAGAACCCCACCAGCGGAGACCTGACCGTTATGCTGAATTCCGTGGTGGCTGCACAGCTTCCCCACGACTTCATCTTCCGCGGCTTTGAAGTACAGTGCCCCGGCAATCCGCTGACCCACACCATCCTGCGCGGAGCCGTGAACAAGAGGGGCCAGTGCACCCCCAACTACCACTACGAAGACTTGAAGCTTTTATTTGACCTGTATAACAAGCGGGGACTGCAGAATCCGGCCTGTATCGTGGACACAAACCACGCCAACTCTAACAAGCAGTATCAGGAACAAATTCGCATTGCCAAAGAAGTGCTCCACAGCCGCCGTCACTCCGGAGATATAAGGAATCTGGTAAAGGGCCTCATGATTGAGAGCTATATTGAGCCCGGCAGCCAGAAAATCGGGGAACACTGCTACGGCAAATCCATCACCGATCCCTGTCTGGGATGGGATGATACGGAGCGGCTGCTGTACGAGATTGCGGATAATCTGGATTAGCACAATAACATGATTCAAACAAACAAAAACGAACAGCAAAAAGGGCTCTGCCATGCACAATCCGTCAGCATGGCAGAGCCCTTTTCTATTCCGTATTTCTGTTCTGGCAATCACTCTTTTATTTATGATTAAGCTTCAGGCTTTCGTTCCTAGCTGGCCAGCGCCGTAATCCCAAAATATGCCAGCACAATCACGCCCAGGATAATTCTGTAGTATCCAAAGAACTTAAAATCATGCTTGCGCACATAGCTCATAAGAAACCGGATGGAATAAATGGAGACCACAAAGGCAATCAGCATTCCCAGTATGGTGTAGAAAATCTGCGGTCCTGTAAATGCATTCCCCGCCAGGAAATACTTTACGATTTTCAACAAACTGGCTCCAAACATAACCGGAATTCCCAGGAAAAATGAAAACTCTGCCGCGGCAGCCCTGGAACAGCCCAAGACCATGGCGCCCAGAATGGTGGAACCGGAGCGGGAGGTTCCCGGTATCAAAGCCAGAAGCTGTACCATGCCAATGAGGAACGCTGTCTTGGCTGAAATCTGTCCCGCCTTGTTAAACCTGGGATTGGTGCACACGCTGCTGTTCTCAAGTACAATAAAAAGTACGCCGTACACAATCAGAGCCGCTGCCACCACATAGGCATTGAACAGATGGGCCTCCATCCAGTCATCCAGCAAAAGCCCCAGAATGGCTGCCGGAACACAGGCAATGATAATTTTAATCCACAGAGCCCAGGTGGCATCCTTCTGCCGGCTGGTCTTGGTGGGGCTGAAGGGATTCAGCTTATGAAAATACATAACCACCACGGCCAGGATGGCCCCTAACTGGATCACCACCAGGAATACGTCCTTAAACGCATCCGGCTGGTTCAGACGTATGATTTCATCCACCAGAATCATATGGCCCGTGCTGCTGATGGGAAGCCACTCCGTGAATCCCTCCACAATTCCCAGTACAATGATCTTTAACACTTCAACTAAACTCATAAATTCTCCTTACCGCAGACAGGCTCCATTCCCTGACGCCCTCGGCATCCCGCCCGTGCAGCCATCCTGCTGCAAGGGCCCCTGCCTGCTGTACATTTTATGTATTCTTATCTATCCCTATACCTGTTTTATACATTCTCAATCTGCCAGTCAACAGGCGTAAGGCCGTGCTCTGCTAAAAATGCATTGGTCTTGCTGAAAGGCCTGCTGCCGAAAAATCCCCTGGACGCTGACAAGGGACTTGGGTGGGGCGCCTCCAGGATTAAATGCCTGGGATTATTCAGCATTGCCTTCTTAGCCTGGGCCGGACGTCCCCATAAAATAAACACCATGGGCCTGTCCTGCTGGTTAAGAATGCTTATGGCTGCATCCGTAAACTTCTCCCACCCAATGTCCCGGTGGGAATTAGCCTGGTGGGCTCTCACCGTGAGCACTGTATTTAACAGCATGACACCCTGGTCAGCCCATTTTTTCAGGTAACCGTTATTCGGTATATAACACCCCAAATCGTCGTGAAGCTCCTGGTAAATATTCACCAATGAGGGAGGAATATCCACGTCCGGCTTTACCGAAAAACACAGGCCATGGGCCTGGCCATAATTGTGGTAAGGGTCCTGCCCCAGAATCACTGCCTTCACGTCTGCCAGCGGTGTAAAGGCAAACGCGTTGAAGATATCATCGGGTTCGGGAAACACCCTTTTGGTCTCATATTCATGCTTTACTGTCTTGTACAGTTCTTTATAATAGGGCTTCTTAAACTCGCTGCTCATGGGCCCCAGCCAGTCATTGGTAATAGCGGCCATATCCTGCTTCTCCTTTTCTTTCACGATATAAATTCACATTTTCATATTTTAGCATAGGAAACCGCAGGAAACAACGGATATCGACAAAATAATTAAGAAAGAGGGCCGGGAGCGCAGCCTGGTGAGGATGGATATAGGAGGGCAACGGTATCGAGATATGGGACAGAGGGCATGAGACAGGAGGATGGAGGAATGGAGGATGGGGCTTGCTGCTGTAACCTGCGGACGGGGCTTGCGGATGGGGGCTTTCGGATGGGGGCTTTCGGATGGGGGCTTTCGGCTTCATACGTCAGCCGGATCGCCCCATATGTCTCCACCCATGAAAAACAGGCACATGTTTCACTCTATTTACCATGCTACCCGTTCTGCTTCCGCCGTCAAAGCCTCCGGCCCCCGCGTTCCAGCCCTTCCGCTATATCCTTACGGCAATCCCTCTCTCCGACAGGTACTCCTTAAGGTCCCTTATTTCCAGTTCCTTATAATGAAACAAAGATGCGGCCAGGACAGCGTCCGCGCCGCCCTTTGTCAGCGCATCATAGAAATGTTCCTTATTCCCGGCGCCTCCCGAGGCAATGACAGGCACGGATACGTGGGAGGCTATGAGAGAAGTCAGTTCGTTGTCATATCCGTTCCTGGTTCCGTCGCAGTCCATGCTGGTGAGCAGTATCTCACCCGCTCCCAGACGGTCTGCCTCCATGGCCCACTCCAGGGCATCTATACCCACATCCACGCGCCCGCCGTGCTTATAGATGTTCCAGCCTTTTCCATCAGCCCTGTGCCTGGCATCTATGGCTACCACCACACATTGGCGGCCGAACTTGTCCGCCGCGTCGCTGATAAGACGCGGATTGTCGATGGCTGAGGAATTAATGGATATCTTATCCGCGCCCTCCCGGAGAAGCATGCGGAAATCTTCCACCGTGCGTATGCCGCCGCCCACAGTAAACGGGATGAAAACAGTCTCCGCCACCTTGCGCACCATATCCACCACAGTGCGGCGGTTGTCTGAGGATGCCGTGATATCCAGAAATACCAGTTCATCTGCCCCTGCCTTGTCATAAGCCGCGGCTATCTCCACCGGGTCCCCTGCGTCCCGCAGGTTCACAAAATTTACGCCTTTTACCACGCGTCCGTTGTTCACGTCCAGACATGGCATGATTCTTTTGGTAAACATATCGCCTCTCCTATCTCTTGTTTTAAATGGCATGGCGCTGTCCTGGCAACATTTTTTCAGACAGCGCGGGACTTTTACAGTCCGATAAAATTCTTAAGAATGGCAAGGCCCACCTTCCCGCTTTTCTCCGGGTGGAACTGGCATGCAAACACATTTCCCCGTTCAACAGAAGCGTGGATTATGGTGCTGTACTCTGTGGAAGCCGCCACAACGGACTCGTCCTCTGCTTTCAAATAATAGGAATGGACAAAGTAAACATAGGCTCCGTCTTCAATCCCATGAAACAGCTTTGCCTCCGGCCTTATCTTCAGTGAATTCCAGCCCATATGCGGAATTTTAAGTCCGGGATGTTCCGGTATCTTAAGTATCTTTCCCGGAAGAATGCCCAGACCGGCAGCCCCATGGCGCTCCTCACTGCCGGCAAATAAAAGCTGCAGCCCCAGGCATATACCCAGAAATGGAGTTCCCTGGTCCACTGTCTCGCAAATCACATCCACAAGATCATACTGCTTCAGCTTTCCCATGGCATCGCCAAAGGATCCCACCCCGGGCAGAATGACCTTGTCCGCTTTGAGTATCGTTTTCCTGTCCCTGGTTATGACAGGCGTTTCTCCCAGTGAAAGCAGGGCTTTTTCCACACTGCGCAGGTTTCCTGCGTCATAATCAATAATAGCAATCATACATTCAACCTCGTTCCTATGATTTAATATTTTAGCATTGTAACGTGATAAAGGCAACTTTTTTTTATAATCGCTTGAATATCAGATGATTGCCAACGGGACCTCTTGGAATGTAATTGACCGGCTGATATTAACAAGGCATGGTAGTGATAAAGTAATTCTGATATTCTTCTCAGTCCTCTGCCAGGCCGCGGATAAAGGCAACGGAATCTGCCTGGATTCCCGCGGCCCGCTCTCCCATTTCTTTGGGCATTTGGTAAAACGTTTCATGTATCCTGTAAAACACGGATTTCTGATTGAAAAAACCAATCTTCTCAAATGGCCAGCGCATGACGGTAGGCGTCTTAAACCCCTCTCCCAGTTCCAGGATAACCAGTCTGCGGTTCAGAGTCCCTGTCTGCCATTTCTTGTATGCCTCCCACCTGGGCAGGTAGCCTTCCTCTATATAAGTCTCTGCATCAACCGTATTGCCTGTCAGGGGAGCCTTGCAGTGAGGGCAGATATCATCCGGCACCTCCCCCTCTTCCCATATATCCTTGGTACAGGCCTTGGAACACTGCCTCCAATGAATATTTCCGCAGGGAGCGACCACCCGCCCGCTGTCAAAATCCGTGTCATAGACAGCTCCATCCGTCACAGTGGTAACCACGTAATAATCCTTGTCCCTGACCAGACTCCACAGGGCCGCGTAAGCTTCCCGAAGCTCCTCCTGAGCCTGGTCTCCCAGACAGCGCTGGCGCACATCTCTACCGTCGTCCCTTAATTTCCATTCCCCTCCGATGCCTATAAGTACCTTTTCCGCGCCGGACAGCGCCTCTGACAACTCCTTCTTCTGCTGGTCCATATCCGCTCTTCACTCCTGTCTTTCGTAAGGCTGCCCATGAACCCAAGTGTCTCTGACATTCCACTTCGGGCCCGGCGCCGTCTTATGCTATCATACCATAAAACATGGCTTGCTTCAACGCTGCCTAATCCCGGATGGCCGGATGATGCCTTGACCGCCATATGTCCTCCCGGCAGACTGCTCTTCCCGGTTGCATTTTCGCCGGACCTGCTATAAAATATAGAAAGCAAATACAGAAAAAGGAGCCTGCCAAACGGCAGACCGGACCTGGACTCCGGCCTGGCAGCGCAGGCGAAGAGGTGAAGCATCATCATGAAATCAGCACAAGACCTGAGAAGATTACTGGAATCCATTGACCGGAAGGGGTATCCGGCCTATAAAGATACGCGGGGTTCCTATGACTTTACGGATTATGTACTTTCCATCGACCATGTACAGGGGGACCCCTTTGCATCCCCTTCCAAATTAAGTGTATTTATTCCGCTTCAGAGGGCCGCCTACCCCAGCGGATATTTTGACGCCCCCCACAAGCAGACTGCCCTGGAAGATTATCTGGTCAGGCAGTTCTGCCAGGAAATCGCCAAGTACAATTTTAAAGCAAAAGGTTCCGGCAAAAGCGGCCTGATTGCCACCAGCAATCCTGGGCCTGAGATTCTGAGCCGGACAGCCTGCGAATGCAGCACTAAGGGTATAACGGCACGCTTTGAGGCAGGTTTTCCTGCCAATGGCAGGACCATTAATTCCGGCGAACTGATTAAGATCCTGTTTGACTTCCTGCCGCGGTGTGTCAAAACCGTATTCTATTATAAAAACAGGCCTGCCCGGGAGGTAAAGGCCGTGTCAGACCTGGCGGAAGACCAGCATTTTATCCGATGTGAACTGGAACGCCTGGGACTGGTCTCCTTTGTGGCAGACGGCGCCATCCTTCCCAGGGAAAGCGGCATTTCCAGCCGGCCCATGAAAGGCAGCGTGCCCTTCCAGTCACCGGATTCCCTCAAAATGGAATTAAACCTTCCCCATCACGGCAGAATCACCGGCATGGGACTTCACCGGGGCATTACCCTAATTGTGGGCGGCGGATATCATGGCAAATCCACCCTGTTAAAGGCACTGGAGTCCGGCGTCTACAACCATGTGGCCGGAGATGGGCGGGAATATGTTATTACTGATTCCACTGCCATGAAGCTGCGGGCAGAGGACGGCAGAAGCGTTCAGAATGTAGACATTTCCCTGTTTATCAACGACCTGCCCAACAAAAAAGACACTCACTGCTTCTCCACTGAGGATGCCAGCGGCAGCACCTCCCAGGCAGCCGCTGTCATCGAAGGGATTGAGGCCGGAAGCCGTGTCTTTCTGATTGACGAGGATACCTCCGCCACCAACTTCATGGTCAGGGATGATCTGATGCAGAAAATCATCAGCCGGGCCCAGGAGCCCATTACCCCATTCATTGAGAGGGCCAGGGATTTGTATGAAAAATCAGGCATTTCAACTGTTATGGTGGCAGGAAGTTCAGGCGCTTATTTCTATATTGCAGATACCATCCTCCAGATGGACTGCTATGAACCGCTGGACATCACGGATAAGACCAAGACCTTCTGTTCCGCCTACGGCGTTGAGCCCATCACCTCTGCCCCCGGCTTTCTTCTTCCGTCCGGGGAACGCAGGCTGATAAGCAATAAAGTCGGTTCCCAGGCTGTATCGGGAAATTTTGCTGCCGCAAACAGGGGTAATTACAGAGGCAGGGGGACCCTCGGCGGAGGCCGTGACGAACGCATTAAGGTTAAGGTATATGGAAAAGATTCCCTGCAAATCGGCAAATCCCCTGTGGACCTGCGGTTCGTGGAGCAGCTCATTGACGCTGAACAGACCAGCACTCTGGCACAGATGCTGCGCTACTGTGTGGAACACCAGCTGCTTGAACGGTATACGGTAAGGGATACGGTCTCCATGCTGCTTAAGGAGATACAGAAGGGCGGGCTGGCCGCCGTGGGCGACAGCTCCTACACAGCCTGCGGCCTCTCTATGCCGAGGATCCAGGAGATATACGCCTGCATCAACCGCTACCGCAATTAATCCCCGGAAAAATCAATACCTTGGTTTTATTAAAAACAGCGCTTCCTCTGCCTGTAATGGCAGCGGGCGCTGTTTCCTTTCCTTCGCTACTGTTTCTATTTTCTTCGTCTGTTTCCTCTAATATTCCTTTCCATTCAGAATCTCCAGATAGTCCTTCAGGTTCTTCTCCAACAGTGAGGGCGTGTCCAGGTTATATGGACATTTTCCCTTGCACTGGTTGCAGTGGAGGCACTGTTCAATCTTCTTCATTTTCTCCTGCGCGTCCGGCGTCAGCCAGGCCGCGGAAGGAGCCCTGCGTATCATAAGGGACATCCTGGCACAGTTATTGATTTCAATGCCCACGGGACATGGCATACAGTATCCGCAGCCTCTGCAGAATTCTCCCAGGAGTTCTTTCCTGTCCTTATCAATCAGCGCCCTTATCTCATCTGTCATCTCAGGCGGATTTCCCACATAAGACAGGAATTCATCCAGCTCCCGTTCTCTCTGAACACCCCAGATTGGAAGCACATTGTCAAACTGGGCTAAATATGCGTAGGCTGCCCGTGAATTATTGATAAGACCGCCGGATAATGCCTTCATGGCAATGAACCCCATGCCTGCTTCCCTGCACTGTTCCACCAGTTCCAGGTCCTTATCCGTGGCCAGATAACAGAATGGAAACTGCAGCGTCTCATAAATGCCTGAATCAATTGCCTCCATGGCCACTGACAGCCTGTGGTTGGTGATTCCTATGTGGCGTACCTTGCCCTGCTCCTTAGCCTCCAGCACGGCTTCATACAGTCCTGTGCCGTCTCCTGGCTTTGGACAGAAGGAAGGATTATGGAATTGATAGAGGTCCACATGGTCTGTCCTCAGGTTTTTCAGGGAAATCTCCAGGTCCTCCCGGAATTTCTCTGCTGTCTTTGCTGCTGTCTTGGTTGCGATGAACACCTTATCACGTATTCCCTCAAGCGCGGCTCCCAACTTTTCCTCGCTGTCCGTATAGTTCCTGGCTGTGTCAAAAAATGTGATACCGCCTTCATACGCCTTTTTTATCAGATATACCGCATCCTCCACCGGTATCCTCTGGATAGGAAGGGCCCCAAACCCATTCTTGTTCACAGTTATACCTGTTTTCCCCAAAGTGACTTCCGCCATCTTATGTACCTCCTTCAAGCCTGCTGTTTTTTATCATTCTACCATAAAACAGCTGCCATCTACAACATGAGGACTCAAACAAGCATAAAAACTAAGAAAAAAATAAGAACGCGTATTTTACAGGCGTTCTTATCTTTGCATGGAATTACCGTGTATACAGGATTACGTGTCTCATGCACTGAGAGTCACGTCCCCTCCTGCCAGCATTTCTTTTAAATCATCCATGGTCATGTCACGTTCCTTTAACATATCGCTGACCACCTTAAATTCCTCCAGCTGGATATGTTCCATAAGTACCTTTTCCTTTTCTCTCATGGTTTCCAGACAGCTTTCATACTGTGCTATGGATGCTTGTACATCCGCCAGCTCTCCCTGCAGTTTTTCAACCGGTGACTTTCTTACTCCCCGTGCCATATCATGCGCTCCTTTTCTTTTTGATAAAATCTGGTCTGAATCTGCTTCCGGGTATCAGATCGGAGGACAGGTCCATTTATTACCAGTATATGTAACCAAATTTCAAAATATACATAAGCTGTTTAAATTCCTCAGTGGGATCAAGCCAGCCGGCCCGTGGCAGGGGCAGGTAAGACTCTGGGTAAGACTCTGCTTCCAACTACTCGTCTTTTGGAAATATTTGTGGTATAATAGCTCCATGTGCCGCTATACTGCCGGAAAGGAAGTTACTACCAGCCGATACCAGGGATATGACAGATGAGGGATTCGCATTATGGTATCAGGACCAGATGGATTTAAAATAAAACCAGTAAATAGCACCAGGAGGTCACTATGTTTAAAGACTACGAACATCACGCACAGTATTACGAGACAGACCAGATGGGCTGTGTGCACCATTCCAACTACATCCGCTGGATGGAGGAAGCAAGGGTAAACCTTATGGAACAAATGGGCTGCGGATATAAGGCCATGGAAGCATCCGGCATCATGAGCCCGGTTCTGGAGGTACACTGCCAGTACAGGTCCATGGTACGTTTTGATGACCATGTGAAAATACATGTATGGGTAAAGGAATATAACGCCATACGCATGACCCTTGCGTATGAGATGCGCGATACGGCCACCGGTGAACTCAAAACCACAGGTGAGAGCAGGCATTGTTTCCTGGATACGGAAGGCAGACCCGTATCCCTAAAACGTTCCTACCCCCAGTGGGACACCGCATTCCGCAATGCGGTCCGGGCACAGAATGCCCGGCAATGATAACAACCATAAACACTGCGGTTATGTGAACGGATGATCCCCATCTGAATATATGATTATTACAAAGACAGGAAGGCTGACTAGTTTATGACAAAACCAAATAATATCCGAATATTGGTAATATCCATTTTATGTGCAATATCTCTTTTGCTGGGAGGATGCGCGGATTCATCCCCCTCTCCTTCACCTGACAAGGATTTCTCCGTAACGATGCCATCCGGGTCCGGACTGGCTGTGCATTTTATTGATGTGGGCCAGGGCGATAGTATACTGGCCGAATCAGACGGACACTACATGCTTATTGACGCAGGTGAAAATGACCAGGCCGGCACCGTAGTCTCTTATCTAAAAGCAGAGGGAGTGACAAAACTGGATTATGTGATTGGCACCCATCCTCATTCCGACCATATCGGCGGCCTGGACAAGATTATTGATACCTTTCCCGTGGACAAGGTCCTCCTGCCCCCTGTGGAACATACCACCAGGACCTTTGAGGACGTACTGGACTCCATTGCCTCCAGAGGACTTAAAATCACCAAACCCGCTCCCGGAGATTCCTATGATTTGGGAAACGCGTCCTTCACCATACTTTCCCCGGTAAAAGACTACGGCAACGACCTGAACAACTGGTCCGTGGGAATCCGCCTTACCTATGGCGATAATAGCTTTGTCATGTGCGGTGACGCGGAGAACCAGGCTGAAGAAGATATTGTAAACAGCGGCGCCGTGCTGAAAGCAGATGTTCTGAAGGCAGGTCATCACGGCAGCAGCACCTCCACCAGTGACGCATTTCTGAAAAAAGTGTCTCCCTCCTGGGTGGTAATCCAGTGCGGGAAAGGCAACTCTTACGGCCATCCCCATAAGGAAACCATGGAAAAGCTTAAGAAGGCGGGCTGCCAGATACTGCGCACGGATGAGGAGGGGACCATTACCGCATTCAGTGACGGCAAGACAATTACATGGAGCACCGGCAGCGGAACGTTCAGCGGCAGCAATAATGCCGGCAATAGCTCCGCTCTCTCAAGCTATGTTATTAATACAAACACAGGCAGGTTCCACCGCCCCGACTGTGCCTCTGCCACCCAGATGAAGCCTGAGAACCGAAAGGATGTAACAGCATCCAGGGATGAACTGGTGCAGGAGGGATATGAACCCTGTAAACAGTGCAAACCTTAAACCAAACGCAATATGAGACATTCTGTAAATACTGTCTCTTACCCCACCCCCACAGAAAGGATTCCCTATATGAAATATATCATCGACCGGCTGGAAGAGGGTCTGGCCATATGTGAAACCGAATTAAGGAAACGCATCTCCGTTCCCGTCAGCCATCTTCCAAAGGGTATTAAGGAAGGCGACGTGTTAAGAGAAGAGGAAGGCAGGTTTTCCCTGGATTCTGAAGAAACAGATAAAAGACGGCGTGAAATGAAGAAGAAGCTTATGGATTTATTTGAGTAAAATCAAAAAATGATAAACGGCTGCGGACCCGCGTTGACTGTGCCAATGCGGATCCGCTTTTCCTGTCATTTTTCCTGTCATACTTCTGCCGGTTCATCCTGCCCTTACCTGTTATCCGGCTATATCATCTTCCCGTCCTGGTCAAACTGATATTCCTTTCCATCGATTACGCAGGTCCCGACGGCCATCTTCCCGTCTGTTCCCAGATAGTAGAGAGAACCATTTTCCCCATACCATCCGGTCCGCATGTTTCCGTCACCGTCAAAACAGTACCATACGCCGTCAATCTGCTTCCAGCATCCAATCAGCCGGGTTCCGTCCTCACAGATATAGTTCCACTGTGCCCCATTCCGGCACCAGCCCGAAGTGCCGGAAGCTTCCCCTGCCCCGGAAATTTCCCGGATTGCAGCCTGAGCCTGTGTCTGGTCCTGTGTTTGAGCCTGTGTCTGTGTTTTGGTCTGTGTCTGAGTCTTGGTCCGGGTACTTTCCCCGCCTCCTGCATAGGGACACACTCCATTGGGATGCAGGTGTGCCGGATAACCTCCGCAGTGGTAATGATAGCTTCCCAGCCCGCTGGCATTCTTATTATCCCGGTGGCCTCCGCTGGCATCTGTTCTGCCTGAATGGGCCTGGGCCTCCATTACCCACGGGGCCTGTCCCGTCATTCCGGCGCCTCCGGCCAGAAGCACTCCACTCATGACCACTGCAAGCCATACCCTCACTGTCCGTTTCATCTCATTACCTCCCGATTTCAATTTTAACTCTATTTTACCATGTTTCCGTCTGTGTGTAACATCATATTTCAGCATCTTTCCAGAGGATTTTCTCATTTTCAGTCCGTTTCCGGCATAAAAAAGTGATGGAAGCACTTGCACGTTTTTCCCAATGATGATACCATAAGAAACATATGTAATGAATTCAAATAGTTTGGAGGTTTTTAAGATGGAACTAATCATACCTAAGGATTACGATCCCCATCTCTCCATACGGGAGACGCAGGACGCAATCAAATACATACGCGACACCTTCCAGAAGGAAATGGGCAGGGAGATGCACCTTGAACGTATCTCCGCTCCCCTGTTCGTGGAAAAGAGCAGCGGACTTAATGATAACTTGAACGGCACCGAACGCCCTGTTTCCTTTGACATGCCGGGGCTTCCCGGTGAAACCCTGGAGGTGGTGCACTCACTGGCAAAATGGAAACGTATGGCCTTAAAGGAATACGGCTTTAAACCCGGCGAGGGCCTCTACACCAACATGAACGCCATCCGCAGGGATGAGCAACTGGATAACCTTCACTCCTGTTATGTGGACCAGTGGGACTGGGAGCGTGTCATTACTAAGGAACAGCGCAGCCTGGACACCTTAAAGGATACGGTGCGGGAGATCTTCAAGATCATCAAGCACATGCAGCATGAGGTGTGGTATAAATACCCGGAGGCTGTTAAACACCTGCCAAAGGATATCTACTTTATCACCAGCCAGGAGCTGGAGGACCTGTATCCTGATAATACTCCTAAGGAAAGGGAAAACCTGATTACCAGGGAGCACGGCTGCGTGTTCCTGATGCAGATAGGCGACAAACTGGCCAGCGGCAGGCCTCATGACGGACGTGCGCCCGACTATGACGACTGGAAGCTGAACGGCGATATCCTGTTCTGGTTTGAGCATTTGCAGTGCGCCCTGGAAATCTCCAGCATGGGTATCCGTGTGGATGAGGCTGCCCTGGAAGACCAGCTGAAGAAGGCAGGATGTGAAGACCGCCGCAGCCTGCCCTATCATAAAATGCTTTTAAACGGTGAACTTCCCTACACCATTGGCGGCGGTATCGGACAGTCACGTCTGTGCATGCTGCTTTTGGACCGCGCCCATATCGGTGAAGTACAGGCCAGTATCTGGCCCGGAAAAATGCGCGATATCTGCGCAGAAAACAAGATTTATCTGCTGTAGCCATTGGCTGGGAGCGTATTATGGAATCGAATATCTCAATCTTTTTTATCATCGAAATAATCGGTACCGTGGCCTTTGCGTCATCCGGTGCCCTGGTAGCCATCAAACAGCGGCTGGATTTGTTGGGAGTGGTGGTCCTTGGCGTCACCACTGCCGTTGGCGGCGGAATGCTTCGTGACATCATACTGGGGATCGTACCGCCCAGCCTGTTCATGAACCCGGTTTACGTGTACACGGCCTTTCTCACGGCCATGGTGCTCTTTATCCTGGTCTGGCTGAACCAGCAGATACTGGAAAGCCGGTATATCTCGGCCTATGAGAAGATGATGAACCTGTTTGATGCGGTCGGACTGGGAGCATTCACAGTGACAGGCATCAACACCGCGGGGACAGCAGGTTACGGGGAATATCATTTCCTTTCCATCTTTCTGGGCGTCCTTACAGGCGTGGGCGGCGGTATCCTGCGGGATATACTGGCAGGCCAGTCCCCTTATATCCTGCGCAAGCATGTATACGCTTCTGCCTCCATTGCCGGGGCCGTGTGCTATGTCTGCCTTAACGGCTGGCTCTCCAGGGACGCCTCCATGATATTAAGCGCAATTCTGGTGGTGCTCATCCGCCTTCTGGCGACGAAGTACAACTGGAACCTTCCCACAGCATACCATACCAGAAACAAATAAATGAAAAAGGCCCAGGCCCAATCATTGTACGAACCAATGTACGGATGATTACGGCCTGGACTCTTTTGTCACGCGCTTGTGCGGCTCACCTCTGCTGCTGTAAATACTTCGTAATGCTTCTTTGGAATATCTTCATGCTGCTGTCCACATTCCTGTTTTCCATGAGTATCTTTGATACTTCCCCGTCCGCCAGGCTCATGACCTGCTCATACTGCTGGAATTTGGGCTCTATGACTCCATTTTCAATTACATTGTAAAGCAGGCTGCTGTTGATGACCTGCTCTCCCTCATCCATGTCCTCCTGTATGATGGCAGCCGCCCGGGCGGAGCCGGTAACGCTTTTGAGCACAGACACCCCCTGGGAATACCGGAATATATCCATCTGCATCTCCTCATTTCCGGTCAGCTGTTTCAGAAACTCCCATGCCAGCTTTTCATGCTTTGTATTGCTGTTGATTCCCATGAGAAGGGAATCGACCCTGGAACGGTTCTCCCCTTCCTTGCCCGCGGGAAATGTGATGCAGTCCCACTGGAACTTGGTGTATTTCTTAATTCTGTAAGGATATGTCTTATAGGTCCTGTACTCCGCAAAGGTCAGCGGCATGAAAGCCACGTTCCCCTTGTTGAAATCCTCCTGAGTCACACTCTGTCCCTGATTAAGGTCGTTGAGGCGCTTCATGTATTTGATGGCATCCAGGACATGGGAGTCTGTAAAGGGCAGTTGCTGCTGGTCCCCGTCATAAAATCTTCCCCCGCTGGTGTAAACCGCGTTTCTCCAGCTGTAATTATAGGTCCCGAACTGGTCCAGCAGTCCATCTCCGTTTACATCCTTTGTTATCTTCCGGCAGATTTCATACATGTCGTCCCAGGTCCAGTCCTCCCCCGGCACCTCAATCTGCTCTTTGGCCAGAAGAGACTTATTGACAAACAAAAGAACGGGAACTGTTTCATACGGAAGGGCGCACTGGTGTCCTTCGTACTTTCCCGCATCCAGGGCAGTGGTGAAAAAATCATTCCGGTCAACCCCGGCGTCATGCTCAATGAGCTCGTCCAGGTTTTTCAGGACTCCCAGGGACGAATACAGGTTGAAATCCGAATCAGGCACCATAAACACGTCCGGCATCTTTCCCTCTAAAAGCTTTCTGGCGCACCACTCCGAGTAATCCTCCTTGCTGATTCCGCTGTAGTAATGTATCTTCACCCCGGGATGCTCCTCCTCGAACCTTGCGATAGCCTTGTCCATGATGACAAAGCTGCTGGCGCTGGCCACATCCCAGTTGCTTCCCGTAAACATGCCGAATTCCAGGACAATCTCCTTCTCATGGTACTTATATACACATCCAAGTAAGCCCACAAGAAGGAGCACGAAAGCTCCCGCCCCCAGTGTCCATTTCCATCCTTTCATCCCAATTTCATCCTTCCTTCTGCCAACATCTTGTCATCCCCCTGCCCGCGTACTTCGGCACGGTCAAATCTCAGGTGCCCAGCCGCTTTCTTACGTTGGTCTGGACAGCCCAGATTGCCAGCTGGGTGCGGTCCCTCAAATCCAGCTTGTTCAGTATGGTGCTGAGATAATTGCGCACCGTTCCCTCTGACAGCTTAAGGGCTTCCGCTATCTCCCTGTTGCTGGCCCCCTTTTCCACCTGGGCTATGATTTTCCATTCTGTCTTTGTGAGCTCGTCCACATTCTTATCACCCACAAGTATGGTGTAATCCGCCTGGGCCATCTGCGAAAACAGCCTCAGCACCTTGGTGGCAATATCCGGGTTGATCATAGCCCATCCATTGTACACCGTGGTGATGGCATTGGCCAGTTCATCCATGGACACACCCTTTAACAGATATCCGCTGGCGCCATATTTCAGGGCATTGTAGACGTACTCGTCATCGTCAAACGTGGTAAGTATAATAATTTTAATCTGAGGATAATTTTCCTTGATAATTTTCGTGCACTGCACGCCGTCCAGCTTTGGCATCCGTATGTCCATCAGTATGACATCGGGTTTGTTCTTCCTCACACTGCGGATGACCTCCTGCCCGTTGGAGGCCACATCCGTAACCATTATATCCGGCCTGCTGTTGAGCACAATCTGCAGGCTCTGGCGAATCAATTCCTGATCGTCGGCAATCAATACTTTAATCATAAGTCTCCCCCCACCGGATTGGTATTCTTGCATTTACAGTAAATCCGTCGCTTCCGTCAAATGTAACAACGCCGCTCAGCATCTTAATCCTCTCCTTCATATGCTTTGTTCCGAATCCGCTCTTTATCTCCTTACATCCGATTCCGTTGTCCCTTATCTGCAGAAGGATGTCCGTATCCTCCTTCTTTATGGTAATCCAGATCTGACTGGCATGGCCATGGCGCAGGGCGTTTGTGATTCCCTCCTGAATCACCCGGTAAATGGCGTTTTCCTCGTCCTCGTCAAATTTCAGGTTCTTTACCTGGCAGTCAAAATACACCCTTGCGCCGGACACAGCGTTCATGTCCGATACCATCTTGCTGATGGCGTATTCCAGGCTGAATCGCTCCAGGGCGTCCGGGCGCAGCTGGCTGACCGATCGCCGTATCTCCTTAATGCCGTCCCTTGTGACCTTGGAAATAAGCTCCAGCTGGTCCTTTGTCTGCTGGGGCGATGTGCCTATGGTGGCCAGACAGGCGTCTATACCCGCGGCGATTCCGGTCAGGGTATGGCCCAGGGTATCATGAATTTCCCTGGCCAGACGGTTCCTCTCCCGTGTCTCTGCCATCTTCTCCGCCATCACGGAATACTCCTGAAGCTGCTCATTCACGTCCTGAAGCTGCTCGTTGAGGGCGTGTATCTCGTCCAGATTTCCCTGCTGCTGGTTGATGATGTTCACACAGTACACCACGAACATGATTACATTCAGGGATACCAGGATATTATAGCAGCTGAGCAGATACTGCTGGGTGGATGCATTGTAAAATGAGATATAATCCTGTATGGAATACAGGCGGTAGGAAATGGAAAGCAGTTCGTAATCAGCCAGGATGAAGCTGCCGATTGCCACTGCCGCCAGAAAATACCTGGATTTCCCGTTCTTGGCATAGAGAATTACATTGGAAAACACCAGCAGCAGAATTCCGTTGTAATTAAAATTCAAAAGTATGATGATGGCAAAACAAATGGCAAAATCAGCCA
This sequence comes from Enterocloster clostridioformis, assembly GCF_020297485.1. Lineage (NCBI taxonomy): Bacteria > Bacillati > Bacillota > Clostridia > Lachnospirales > Lachnospiraceae > Enterocloster > Enterocloster clostridioformis. The sequence continues at coordinate 5,261,407 of NZ_JAIWZC010000001.1, read as the reverse complement.
CAAGGCTAAAAAGAATCACCTTGCTGTTGTCCGGAAACAGCCGGTCCCGCACAAACATGCTGCCTGCCAAAAGAGCCAGAAGAAGGGCGCAGATCCAGATGTTCCGGTAAGGGTACCAGACAATGGCCTGGATGCCGCTTAAAAACTCCCTGGCAACATAGCTGCGCCGTATATTTTCAATTGTGGCATATATAAATATGCTGAGTCCCATTACGGATACCACATTAAGCGCCAGAATTCCCAGCTGCAGGATGCGTACCCGCCTGTTATCCATATTCGTATCCATCTACTCACTGCCACCCGTCTATCTCAAACTCATGGAGATTGTCCCTCGTAATCATGGTGCTGGGCAGGCTTATGTATTTCTCCACCGGATCCCCGTCCAGGTATCGGTACGCGGTCTCAGCCGCCTTCCTGCCTATGGACCTTGGGCTCTGGGCGCTGGTTCCTGTCACATAGCCCACATCCAGAATTGCCTTGAAATCCGGAGAGCCGTCAATTCCGTAAATCAGGACGCCCTCCTCCCTCCTGGCCTGCTGCAGGGCTGCCAGAGCGCCCAGGGCCGTGGGGTCATTGCCTCCCAAAATCACGTCAAAGCTGATGTCCCGGCGCAGGAGGTCGGCCATCACATGGGAGGACACCTCAATCTCGCCTGCCGCAGCTTCCCTGTATACCACCTGGTAATTGTCATTGTCCGCTATGGTGTCCAGAAAGCCCTGTTCCCTATTGGTAATGGAGGTCTGTATGGGATTGTTGAGGATGACGATTTTAGCCTTGTCCTTTCGTTTCATCATATCCAGGGCGCAGAGCTGGCCTGCCTGGTAGTTATCCGTCTCAATAATGGAAATCACGGAATCCCTGTCCTTCACCACCGTATCCACATTGATGATGCCGACTCCTGCCTCTCTGCATGCATCCAGGGCCGGCTGTACCTTTTCCCAGTCCACGGGATTTAAAAACAGCATCTGGATGCCCTCGTCTATCATCTCCTGAATCTGCTCGTTCTGCTTTTCCTGGTCCTGAAGGGGGTCCCGGGTGAGAAGGATATCGCCGTTGGCTTCCACCACCTCTTCAATCCCCTCATTGAGTACATCAAAATACGGATTATTCCTGGTCATATAGGTGGCCCCGAACAGCCTGGCCTCATGCTGGCGCCCGCTCCCGTCCGCATGGCCGCAGCCCTCCAGCAGGAGCATAATGCCCGCTGTCAGGATTAACAAACCTGTCCCTATCTTCATCTGGTTCCCGCCTCTCTATCCTTGCCTTCATTTCCTTGCCTTCATTTCCTTGCCTTCATTTCCTTGCCTTCATTTCCCGGCTGCCTGGTCATATCCCCGGCCCGGTCCTTTCCCATTATACCGCAAACAGGCGCATCTGTAATATTTCATAGGAACTTTTTGCAAAACTTTGACTTCGACAAAAAGCGCCCCACTGCCGTGAAACGCTTTTGCCGTAAACCAGGCTTTATTCCGCCTTTTTGTTTCTTAGGTAATCCACAAAAACAGCCAGGAGAATAACGGTTCCCTTTACAACGTACTGCCAGAAGGAATTGACATTCAGCAGATTCAGGCCGTTGTTCAGCACGCCGATAATCAGGCCGCCTATGATGGTGCCGCCGATTTTGCCGGAGCCGCCTGCCATGGAGGTACCGCCCACCACAACGGCCGCAATGGCGTCCATTTCGGCTCCGTCTCCTGCCGTGGGCTGGCCGGAATACATACGGGATGCCAGCACCACGCCCGCAAGTCCTGCCATGATTCCCGAATAGGTATGTACCAGGAATTTTACCTTTGCCGTACTGATGCCTGAGAATCTGGCTGCCTGGGAATTGCCGCCCACCGCGTAGATATGGCGCCCCAGCTTTGTCTTATTCATGATAATGGCCGTGATAATCAGCACCACTGCCAGAAGTATGACTGGAGTGGGGACTCCGCCCACGTACCCGGCTCCTAAAAACTGCCATTCCTTTGTTACCACCCGCACGGGTGAGCCGCCTGTATATACATAGGCCAGTCCCTTTGCGACATTCATGGTGGCCAGGGTCACGATAAACGGCGGTATGGTTGTCTTTGATATGACCACGCCGTTAATCATGCCCACCACGGTGCCCACCAGTACGCCGCCCAGAACGCCCACTGCTATGGGAAGGCCGTAACGCGACACGCAGCCGGCTGCAAAGCAGCCTGAAAGGGCGATGATGGATCCCACGGACAAATCAATTCCCCCCAGGATGATGACCATGGTCATGCCGCAGGCCAGGAACAGGTTGGACGATATCTGTCTCAGTACGTTGAATATATTTTTCTGGGTCAGAAAGGAGCCGCTGGTTTTTGGGAACACGGATAAGAAAATACACAAAATAAGCAGGGCCCCGATGATGCCGATATTATCCTTGAAATATTGTTTTACATTTTTCTGCAATCTGGTTGTCATTTGACTTTCCCCCTTTTCTTACTTTGCTGCCAGCTTCATGATTTGTTCCTGGGTGACGCATTCCTCATGGCTGAAGCACCCGGTTATCCGGCCGTCGCACATGACATAAACCCGGTCGCTCATGTTGAGAATTTCAGGCAGTTCTGACGATATCATGATGATGGACACGCCTTTCTTCACCAGCTCATTCATAATTGCGTATATCTCAGATTTGGCGCCCACGTCCACGCCTCTGGTGGGCTCGTCCAGAATCAGTATCTTAGGGGCCGTGGCCAGCCATCTTCCAATCATTACCTTCTGCTGGTTGCCGCCGGACAGATTCCCGATAAGCTGTTCCTGGGAGGGAGTCTTGGTATCCATCATCTCGATATACTGCCTGGTAATCTCCTCCTCCTTGTCTGCATCCACCCATATGCCCTTTATAAAGCTTTTCAGCACCTCGATGGTGGAGTTGAACCGGACGCTCTGAACCTTATACAGTCCCTCCTGCTTCCGGTCCTCAGGCACCAGGGCAATACCGAACTTCATGGCATCAATGGGCGATTTAATAGCCGCCTTCTTTCCTTCCACACTGATGTCGCCCGTGCAGCCGGACGTCAGTCCGAAGATACACTTCATGGTCTCGCTTCTTCCGGCGCCTACCAGCCCCGCAAAACCAATGATTTCCCCTTCACGCAGTTCAAAGCTGGCACCTTTGACCATCTTTCCGTCTGCAATGTTTTCACATTTTAAAACAACCCTGCCGGGCTCCATGTAATCCCTGGTGTAATACTTGGTCAGCTCCCGGCCCACCATCATGGCAATGAGATGGTCCCTTGTGGTATCCTTTACCCTCTCGGTTCCCACATAGGTTCCGTCTCTCAGCACGGTTACCCGGTCGCAGATCTGCTCCAGCTCGTCCATCTTATGGGATATATATATGATTCCCACGCCCTTTTTTGTGAGCTCCCGCATGGTGCTGAACAGAAATTCCACTTCCTTGTCGGATATGGATGAAGTGGGCTCGTCCATCACGAGAATCCTGGAATGATAGGAAATAGCCTTGACGATTTCCACCATCTGCTGCTGGGCAATGGTAAGGTCCTTGACCAGCGCCCCCGCGTCAATGCTCATGTGATATGTGTCCAGAAGCTGCTGGGCTTCCTTTTCCATGGTCTCATGGCTGACCCAAAGCCCCTTTGACGGCTCCCTGCCAAGAAAGATATTTTCCGCCACAGTCATGTGAGGCACCAGTACCAATTCCTGATGGATAATGGAAATTCCGTTGCTGTGAGATGCATTTACCCCGTCAATGGTTACCTTTTTTCCGTCAATAAAAATCTCGCCCTCTTCTGCGGTGTAGATGCCGCCCAGAACCTTAATCAGCGTGGATTTACCTGCCCCGTTTTCACCGAGCAATGCGTGGACCTCGCCGGCCCTCAGTTCCAGGTCCACCCCCTGAAGCGCCTTGACTCCCGGAAATGATTTGTGGATGTTCTTCATTTGAAGCAGAACTGTTTCACTCATAATCTCACCTGCCTGTTCTTCTATTCATATGGTTCCTGACAGAGTTTCCTGCCGTACTTTTCTGTTTTTGTCCTGCCAGATAAAAAGTGCCTGGCCCCCGCAGGGGCCCAGCACTTTTTCAGACTAATCTCTTACTGCCATCCATCTGTGCCATACTTATCTACATTTTCTGATGTAATAAGGAAGGTTTCTACCGGATATCTTGATTCGACCTTATCGCCGTTTAAGTATGTATACATAATATTCACCGCGGACTGTGCAATCTTAACGGGAGACTGTGCGCCGCTTCCTTCAATCAGGGATTCCCCGGAAGCCATCTCTGCCTTGATGTCAGGAGAGCCGTCCACACCGTAAATCATACAGTCTGTAAGACCGGCCGCGTTGGCTGCTGCCAGTGCTCCCAGTGCGGTGGGGTCATTGCCGCCGAAAATAGCGACCACATCGCCGTGAGCCTGCAGCAGATCCTCCGCAATACCCATGGATACTTCCAGATTGCCTTTGGCATCCTGCTGTGCAACGATATTAAAGCCTTTTCCTTCAATTGCGTCTAAAAATCCGTTGGTTCTGTCCGTAACGGAATTCATGGTAGGAGAATCCAGTACAATGATGTCCCCGCCGTCCGGGCATTTCTTTACAAGGTCCTCGCCGCAAACCTTGCCTGCGTTATAGTTATCGGATCCGGTATAGGAAATCAGGTAGGACATATCCGCCACCTCCGTGTCAAATCCAACGATGGGGATTCCTGCTTCCTTAAGCTGGTCCAGGGCCGGAAGGATTCCTTCCGCCTCCGCCGGATTCATGAACATGGCATCAATGTTCTGGGAAATCAGGTCCTCTACCTGGGTAATCTGAAGCGTAACATCATTGGCAGGATCCACCGCAATCAGCTCATCGCCGTTGGCCTCAGCCATTTCCCTCATTCTTTTCTCAATGGTGACAAAGAACGGGTTGGTTCCGTCCATACAGGTATAGCCGAATTTGTAATGCTTGTCCGGGTCCTTCTTCTTCACATCAGCAGACGCCATATCGGCCGCTGCCGGCGCTGCCGCCTCTGTGCCTTCCTTGCTCTCCTCTGCCTTCTCAGGTTCAGCGGCCGCCTCCTTGGCTTCCTCTGTGGTCTGGGCCTGGGTTGGCGCCTCTGCGGCGGCGGCCGTTGTCTGGGAGTCCCCGCTGCTGCACCCTGCCAGGGCAGAACCTGCCATTGCCGCGCACATCATGACTGCCAACAGCTTCTTAGTACTTTTTTTCATAAGTTACCTCCTTTTACAAAATGTTTTGTTGTTTTTGCCGTAATCAAATCTTACCATTCTTTTCTTTTTAACACATGTGCACAATGTAATCATTTTTATATGACATTTGTCATATCTTTCATCATCACTTTTGCTGTTTTCCATTCTGACGCCGTAAATTTTCATCGTTTTGCACAACTGTCCGCGGGGGGATACTCATTGCACAGCAAACGGATAGGCGGCTCATCCTCCTCTATGACCGGAAAACGGCCTGCCGGCAGATAGAACCGGTTGTCCCGGTTATCGTCATTGCACATGGATACCTCTCCCAACAGCACGGGCCCCGTGCCCGGCTCCAAATGGAAATCGTGATACAAGTAGGGCTGGATGGTAATGCTCTCCCCGGGGCGCAGACGTATCTGCGTTCCCGCGGGAACCGTATACTCCCGTCCGTCACTGTGTATCAGCACATCCGTATCGGCCAGACCTTCCTCTTTGCCGGCATTATATACGCCTATGAGCACATTTCCCCCTCCCCTGTTGATGATGTCCTCCATCTTATTCCAGTGGAAATGCATGGCGGCAGACTGCCCTTCCTTCATGTACAGCAGCTTTTCCGCATAGGGTTTTGTGTACTTATCCATGGACACATTGCCGTTTCTCAGGGTGATAAGGGAGAAGCCCACCCTGTCAAAATCCCCCATTCCAAAATCCGTGATATCCCACCCCAGCATGTTATCCCGGACCTCATCGTATTCGCGTCCCTTCTCCTTCCACTCTTCCGGTGTAAAATAGCAGAATGGGGGCAGTTTAAAGGAGCATCTGTCAATCATTTTTTCCATGTCCCTCAGTGCCCTGTTGATTTCCGAACGTTTCATGGCCTTTCCTCCTTTGCCGCCTTACTCCAGATGCGAGAACACCTTGATTGTGTGGAGCACATCCTCCTTCATGGCCTGGACCGCCCACTGGGTCACATCGTGGAAAAATACATATTCCCCCGCATCCGCGCATTTTTCTTTTACATACATGCCGCCCGCCTTGGCCAGGTAGGTGTAGTAATTGATTTTCCTGACCCCGTTGGCAATGCATTTCTTAAAATCTTCGTCGCTGACCCCGGAGCCGCCGTGCATCACAATGGGAATACCAATGCTTTCCCGAATCCTGTGTATCCTGTCAAAATCCAGCTTGGGAGTGGTCAGATACAGCCCGTGCACGGTGCCGAATGAGCAGGCCAGGGCATCTATCCCGGTAAGCGCGGTAAAAGCCCGGGCCTGTTCCGGGTCCGTATAGCAGCTCTCCACAGCCTCCCCCTCTTCGCCTTCTCCCACGCTTGAGAATTCCTGCCTTCCCATGGCTCCAATCTCAGCCTCCACGGAAGCGCCCCAGTTTCCGGCCATTTCCACCGCAATCTTTGTGTTTGCCGCATTTTCCTCAAATGGCAGAACGGAACCGTCGTACATCACTGAGGTAAATCCCATTTCCAGAGCTTCCTGTAGGATTTCCAGCTTATCGCCGTGGTCCAGATGGACGCATACGGGCACAGAGGATTTCTCTGCCATCATCACCATCACGGGCCCGATGACCTTAAGAGGGATAACGGACTCGTGGACCGGCGCAAACTGCAGGATGACCGGCTGGCCCAGCTCCTCGGCCGCCCCTAATACGGCCTGAATTCCCTCCAGGGATGTGATGTTGAAGGCGCCCACTGCTATCTTTTTTGCATCTGCCAGGTCTAAGACCGCTTTCATTGAAACTAACATATTATATATTCTCCTTTCCTCCGGCCTGCGCCGGGACATACGTGGTTTTACTGTCTCTTACGGAAGCATCCTTGGCTTTGCCCTGGTGAACATTCCCTTTTTCGTCACAGAGGCGTTATTTTCTATGTCACGGACGGATGATGCTCTGCTTCTCCCATCCCGCCTCCATCTTCTGCCTCAGCTCCTCAAAGGGCAGCAGGCCGCTCAGGGCGTCGTAGGCCGTGACGCAGGAGGCTCCCGTGGCAGCTGCCAGCCGCGCGCATTCAAGTGGCTCACAGCCGTCCAGCATGGCCTTTATGAAGGCGGCTATACTGGTATCCCCTGCTCCAGTCCCCGACAGGATGCAGTCCGGCACATAGCTGTCCTCAAAATGGCTGATGTCATTCCATCCTGTAAATCCCGGCAGGACCTCCTTCCACACCGGCTCAGGTGCTGTCTTCAGGTACATGCCCGCTGCCCCGCATTTCAGAAGAACGCACCGGGTCCCCATGGACAGCGCTCTGGCAGCCAACGGCTTCACATCCTCCTTAAAGGACAATATGCCCGTGACATCCCCGTCTCCTGCCGTCTCCTGCCATTTACAGTACAAAGGGCGGTCCAGCATGTATCCCAGCTCCTCAATACTCGGCGCAAAGAAATCCACATAGGGCAGCACCCGTTCCAGTATCTTTGCCCAGTCCATGTCCGCTGCTTCGGAATCCGGGTCCACCGCCACCAGGTCCAGGGATGTGGTAAGCCCCATGGATTTTACCTTCTTAAAAAGCCTTACCAGTTCCTCCCCGTCATCCAGATAGAACCTGCGCATGATTGGAGGATAACCAAAATGAAAATGCGCCGCTTCCCCCACTTTCCCAAAGTCCACGTCTGCGTAGCCAAAGGTATCATTGCAGCCCGGATCGTGAAGAAAAAACCGGTCCAGTCCCTTAGGCGCCAGAACAATGGTATAGGACGTATTCTCTCCCGGAACCTGGCTGATGCAGGACTCACAGCCGTGTGCGCTTATCATGTCCTTCAGAGCATTTCCGAAATAATCATCGCCTATTTTGGCCATCAGGACCACGTCCGCTCCCAGACGTTTGAGCCCCAGACCAGTGTTGGAAACAGCGCCTCCTGTACACATCATGGCCTTTCCCACTTTAAGCAGCTTTCCCGGCTGAAACAGTTCAGAGAGCTTCTGCCTCCCGCTGTTTTGGAAAACCGGCGTAATGTCCAGGGAAATATGCCCGGCCACTGCTATCTTTTTATTTCCTTCTCCCATCTTACTTCCCCCTTCCGCACCCAATCATAGCAGTTTTTAAAAATAAATCCAATGGTTTGTGTGCAATTATTACATAGGTAATATTTAATGTGACATTTGTCATGTACATATTGCACAACACAAAAAAGGCCCTGAGGGCCGTGATATTCACAGCGCCCCCAGGGCCTGGTAAACCATTTATTTAACCGGTACATACATATTCAAATGGTACATGCGGATTCCATGCTTCAATCACACAGCTCACGCGATTGCCGCCGCTGTCTGTCCCCTGTCCCCGGACCACTCTATGGCATCATATGCCTGGGCGATGTTCAGCATATGGTCGCCGATTCGCTCGTAGTCAGTCAGCATTTCCGAATACAGGATGGAGGACTCCACGTTGCAGTTTCCCTCCCGCATGCGGTCAATCTGGTTCTGACGGAACTTACGGGTTATATCGTCAATCCGCTGTTCAATCTCAGCCACCTTAAGTAAGGGAGACTGGGTGTCCCCGGCAGCTGCCGCCATCAGAAGCTCCATGCCTTCCCGGCAGGTTTCCTCCATAACAGCGAATTCCTTCTTTGCGTAATTGGAAAACTTAAGTCCTTTTTCCTCTATGGTTTCGGCATACTCCGCCAGGTTCATGGCATGGTCACCGATTCGCTCAATATTCCCCAGAATGGTATACATCCTGTTCAGAGTGTCAATATCCTTGGGCGTCTGGTCCAGCACAAGGATCTTGGAAATCTTCCGGGACAGCCTCATATTGCTTAAATCAATCTCCTCTTCCCGGTCTGCTATGGCCTGGATTCCCTCCGAAGCACCATCCTCCACTGCCTTGAAGCTCTGGGATACGTTCTCTGCCGCTGTTGCCAGCATCCCCTTAATCTCATCATGAATCTGGTTAATAGCGATGGTGGAGATACCAAGGTGGTGCTTGGAGGCCATAAGTCCCTCAAACCACTGGTCCGCATCCATTACAGGCACTGCCTTATCCGGAAGAATTGCAATGGCAATCTTCTCCAGAAGCGCTCCAAAGGGCAGGAGAATGATGGTCGTGCTGATATTGAAAATGGTATGGACATTTGCAATCTGCGCCACCGGATTATCCGGAGTCAGGCTTACCACGAAGTCCGTAAACGGAGTCAGGATGCACAGGGTCACAAACAGCGCCGTACCAATCACGTTGAACATCAGGTGAATCAGCGTGGTGCGCTTTGCATTGCGGCTGGTTCCCACGGAAGCCAGAAGCGCCGTGATACAGGTGCCGATATTCTGGCCGAACAGCACGAACACCGCACTGTGAAGGTTGATGACGCCGCCCATGGCCAGGGCCTGAAGAATACCCACAGACGCGGACGAGGACTGGATGATGGCTGTGAATACCGCTCCCACCAGGATTCCCAGAAGAGGATTGGAAAATTTGGTCACCATATGGATGAAGGTCTCAGAATCCCTCAGTGGAACCATGGCATCGCTCATCATGCCCATGCCGATGAACAGGACACCGATACCGGCGATAATACCTCCCACATGCTGTACCTTTTTATTTTTCGAGAAAATCAGGGACATGACGCCCACAAAGGCGATGAGCGGGGCCAGGACTCCTATGTCCAGGGCAATAAGCTGTCCCGTAATGGTGGTGCCCACATTGGCACCCATGATAATCCATACAGCCTGCTTAAGTGTCATTAGACCTGAGTTGACAAATCCAACGGTCATGACGGTTGTTGCTGAAGACGACTGAATCAGGGCCGTTATTCCGGCGCCAACCAGCACTCCCAGAAAACGGTTTGCCGTAAGGCGCTCCAGTATCTGCTTCATACGGTTTCCAGCCACAGCCTCCAGATTGGTGCTCATCATCTGCATGCCGTACATGAACAGGGCCAGGCCCCCCAGCAGGCTTAAAACCAATTCTACTCCCATGTGTTTTCTCCTTTTGTCCGAGGAAATAAGCTCTTACCATATTATCACTTTATGGATAATCCCGTGTGTCCCGTAATGATTCCGGGTAAAAATGGGCAAAAATATGGCATAGCCCGCCATCCCAAACAAACGATCGCAGGTTATGCCTCCTTTATCATATTCTTGCGGCATCCGTCACACAGGGCGTTTCCCATGATATCTATAGCCTCTTTTCCTGATTATTTACGATTTTTTTACAACTTCTTTACACATACTCATTATACGGGATATTTCATATGTCGTCAATATTCTTTCCCGCCAGTAATGTAAAGTCTATGTAAATTATGTGTAAAATCTCTCCCGGAAATACATATATTTACAAATATCTCCGGGACGGAACCGCAATATTATCCAATTATTGAGCATATATTTTTCCTGTTATTATACAATGCCCGCACATCCCATGACCCGGCCGCACTTTAAAGCGCGGACTCATGCTCGCGGCCGTAGACCTCGATCTGTGTCAGAGCGGGGAAAGGAGAAGGGTCGTCTGCCTTGATAAGCTGCCCGAAGGTAAGCCATGTGATACCCCTGCGCTCCAGACGGATGATATGGGGTTCAACGCTCTTTTCAAGCTCCACTGTCTCAGAGGTTCCGTCGGAAAAAGTAAATGTCACCTTTTTCCACCAGTTGTCGTGAGGGAAGTCAGCCCTAAAGACTTGGGATTATAGGATGTCTTGCCCTCCCCAAAGGGGACCTCATAGACCAGCACATCCCCGGCCCCATAGATGAACGCCTCATCCATGGTATCATCCACCCGTATGATATAGAAGCGGTTCTTTTCCGGAAAGGAAAATATAATCTTATCCCCCTCCTCATATTCGCCCTTCCATGCCAGTACGGCCTGTTCCCTGCCCGCGGCCTCTGCCTTTACCGCATCGTTTTTATCCTTCACTGTAATCTGCATTTCCATATATATTACACACTCCTCCTTTTTACATCAATACTTTTGGGTTCTTTCATTCTACCATGGAGTCCCTGGGAATACCATATACAAAAAAGATTAAATTTTATACTATTTTAAGTATTTTAAAGCATTACCGAATATTCTAATATTTACAAAACTTTTACTTTTTATTCATCAGCGGCTGCTGTTCCTGATGTTATAATAGAAAAAAATGAATGAAGGGGATGATTAGATGAATTGGAATGAAACACTGAGAAACAACATAACACGCGCCGAGGAACTGAGAACGTATATGAGACTTACCAGCCAGGAGGAGGAACACATGACCCGGATCCTGGAACGGTTTCCCATGACAGTCACCAAATACTATCTGTCCCTCATTGACTGGGACAATCCGGAACAGGACCCTGTGTTCAGGATGTCCATACCCTCTGTTCGTGAAACCGACCTGTCAGGCGACTTTGATACCAGCGGAGAAGCGGACAACACCGTGCTTCCCGGCCTGCAGCACAAATACGCCCAGACAGCACTCATCCTGTCCACCCACCGGTGCGCCATGTATTGCAGGCACTGTTTCAGAAAACGGCTGGTGGGAATCTCCGATGACGAGACAGCCGGAAATGTGGACGAGATGACTGCCTACATCGGTTCCCACCCTGAAATCACCAATGTGCTCATATCCGGCGGGGATTCCTTTCTGAACAGCAACCAAACCATACGCCGGTATCTGGAAGCATTCAGCTCCATCAGCCATCTGGATTTAATCCGTTTCGGCACCCGCACCCCTGTGGTGCTCCCCATGCGGATTTATGATGACCCGGAACTTCTGGATATATTGGCCTCCTATACAAAAATCAAACAAATCTACGTGGTGACCCAGTTCAACCATTCCAAAGAACTGACTCCGGAAGCAGTAAGAGCTATCCGGTGCCTGATTGACGCAGGTGTCATTGTAAAGAACCAGACTGTGCTGTTAAAGGGAATCAACGATGACATCCCTATACTCGGAACCCTGTTAAAGGATCTGACCAGATACGGCGTCATTCCCTATTACATTTTTCAGTGCCGCCCCGTATCCGGGGTAAAGGGCCAGTTCCAGATTCCTCTGACAGAGGGCTGCCGCATCGTGGAAGGGGCTAAGAACATGCAGAACGGCCAGGGCAAATGCATCCGCTACGCCATGTCCCATGTCACCGGCAAAATAGAAATACTGGGCCCTGTGTCCGGCGGAAAAATGCTTTTTAAATATCATCAGGCAAAATACGAAAAGGATCTGGGACGCATATTCAGTGAGGCATTGGCACCGGGACAGGCGTGGCTGTAGAGCGGGATTGACCATACCTCAGACAAATTTCAAGCCGCGGGACACTCCCCTGATAAGGGCATGTCCTGCGGCTTTTCTTCTGCCATGGGCAGCTGTCTATGTAATTACATCAGTGACAGATACAGGTTCTTGATATCCTCAAAGGATGGGTCCTTTGGATTGCCCGGGCGGCAGGCATCATCCATAGCGGACTGTGACAGGAAATCCACGTCCTCAGGCTTTACGATTTCCTTTAAGTCGGCCGGGATACCTACGTCAGCGGACAGCTTCTTTACCGCGTCCACTGCTGCCTTACGGTACTCCTCCTGTGTCATGTTCTCAACACCCTCCACGCCCATGGCAGCAGCAATGTCCTTGAACTTGGTTCCTGTGCAGGGTGCATTGTATTCCATGACGGTTGGAAGGATAATGGCATTGGCAACGCCGTGTGGGGTATCATATAATGCGCCCAGGCCGTGAGCCATGGAGTGTACAATGCCCAGACCGCAGTTGGAGAATCCCATTCCTGTCAGATACTGGCCCAGAGCCATGCCTTCCCTGCCCTCAGGCTTGTTCTCCACCGCATCCCTCAGGCTGCGGGCAATGACTTCAATGGCTTTTAAGTTAAACATGTCGGTCATCTCCCAGGCGCCCTTTGTGGTATATCCCTCGATTGCATGGGTCAGGGCATCCATGCCGGTGGCTGCTGTCAGTCCCTTAGGCATGGAGGACATCATCTCCGGATCAACCACTGCCACTGCCGGGATATCATGGGTATCCACGCATACGAATTTACGCTTTTTCTCCACATCCGTGATAACATAGTTGATGGTAACTTCCGCAGCGGTGCCTGCCGTGGTGGGAACTGCAATAATCGGCACACACGGATTTTTGGTAGGAGCAACGCCTTCCAGACTTCTCACATCCTCGAATTCAGGGTTGGTAATGATAACGCCGATTGCCTTGGAGGTATCCATGGAGGAACCGCCGCCAATGGCGATGATATAGTCAGCTCCGGATGCCTTGAAAGCCGCAACTCCGGTCTGCACGTTCTCGATGGTTGGGTTAGGCTTGATATCGGAATAAATCTCGTAGGCCAGTCCCGCATCCTCCAGTACCTTTATCACCCTGCAGGTTACATTGAACTTAATCAGGTCAGGGTCGGAACATACAAAAGCCTTCTTAAACCCCCTTGCCTTTGCCTCATTTGCAATCTCCTGGATTGCGCCTGCGCCGTGATAGGATGTCTCGTTTAATACGATTCTGTTTGCCATGATTCTCTTCTCCTTTACTTTGACTGTACGCCGCCGGACCCATCTTAACTGTCCGTGGATTTGCTTGGTTGCTTTTACTTGGTTGCTTTTGCTCAGTTGCTTTTGTTAATATTATAACAACTCCTGTTTTAAAATAAAAGTGACAAACATCCCTGTCTGTCACTTTCTTTTAAGGTTTGTGCAGTTTCACCATTTATAATTATGCATAATCACCATTTTCAGTCTCTGCTGCGGCTGCAGGTATCCGGAACTTTTAGAGAAGCTTCAGTTTACCGAACACCTCTGCCAGCTTTGGCGGCATGGCTTCCACCAGCTTATCAGACATTTCACGGGGCGAGTCCTTCATGCCTCCCAGAACCCACTTCACAGTCATGTATACGGATCCCTGGCAGTACATCTCCAAAAGGAACTGGAGCTCCTGGCCCAAAGGCTGGCTGGTCTTTCTTGCAATCAGGTCCGTATAAAACTGGAGAATCAGTTCAAAGTCATGTTCCTTCAATGAATTCCTGTCATCGGACCGGAACGCCTCTGTAAAAAACACCTTTTCATTGAGGATGAACTCAAACTTCCGGGTCAGGCTCTCCCCCACCGTGTGCCCCATGCCAATCTGTTCAAAGGACTGAAGCACCAGCTTGTCAAAATACCAGTTTATCAGGTCGTATTTGTCCAGAAAATTCCTGTAAAAGGTCTGCCGGGTCACGCCGCACCCCTCCACAATATTTTTGACCGTAATCTTATCCACCGGCGCTGCCTTCATGCACTCCTTGACGGATTCCGCCAGCCTGTATTTTGTTTTCTCCTGCTTTCCTGTAACGGCCATGGTATTCCTCCTGCGGCAGGTACTGGATAAAAACGCCCCGGTACCTGTGTCATTTTGTAACTTATCCCCACACGGCGGCAGGCAGTGCAGCCATGGTCGCGCCGCACTGCCCGCTGCTTCTATGGACAGTATATCAAATTTTCAGTCCCGCTTCTACCTGTTTTTGAAAATGCTTACCATTGCCTTCCACATCTGCACCAGAACATTCCACATCCGCTTTAAGGGGCTTTCCTTGGCCTTGGCCACTTCCGCATCCGCGGTCTTGGCCGTGTCGTCATCCACGCTGATCTCATCGGTACGCATGACAATCTGCAATGTCTTAGGCGGCTTGTTCCGGTCCGAGGTAAAGGATACCTTGTCTGCGGACGGATCCATAAACAGGAAGCGGTTATCCGTATCAAACTTATCCAGCTCATTGTCAATGGTATCCTTCATTGTACGTCCGGCCTGGCGCATGGCAGTAGTGCTGTCCAGGATATTCAGGCTTTTATCCAGAAGCTCCATGCTGCCGCGCAGGCTGTCTCTGGCTGCTGCGTCAAAATCGTCACTGCTGTCTTTCAGGGTGTTCTGGATAATGGTCAGTGTACTGATTCCATTGTTGAGGGCATCTGTGGTGCGCCGCACCAGCTCCCGGGAGTCATCCAGGGCAGTCTGGAGGTCCGGATAATATACATCCAGAGAATCATTGAGAGCCTTTAAATCCTCAATCAGATAATCCATATTGTCAACTATCTCGGCGCTGTATTTCGCGGAATCAGACGTATCATCCATCAGGTTCGACATCCTGTCTGTCAGGGATTTGCTCTGTGCAGACAGATCCTGAAGGACTGCCACCTTTTCATACAGAGCCTGTTCAATGGCTTTTGCGGCTCCCTGCGGATCGGGACTGCTTACCAGAGGAATATTTTTCCTTTCTATGGATGCGGTTACCGAGATTCCTGCCAGGCCGGTGTTTCCAGTATTTCCTGCATTTTTCGCAGAACTAATGACAGTGCCGGTATCCGGGGTGCTGCTGCCGGTATCTCCGCTGGCAGTGCTGTTTTCAGCAGGGCTTCCGCCGGTATTTCCTTCTCCGGCTGTGCTTCCGCTTTCACTTCCGTTCCCGGTCCCGCTTCCGCTGACGCCTCCGCCTCCGGCTATGCTTCCGCTTCCGTTCCCGGTTTCGCTTCCGCTGGCGCCTCCGGTCCCGCTTCCACTTTCACTTCCGTTCCCGGTCCCGCTTCCGCTGGCGCCTCCGCCTCCGGCTGTGCTTCCGCTTCCGTTTCCGCTCCCGGTTTCGCTTCCGCTGACGCCACCGCTTCCGTCCGTACTTCCGCTCCCGGTCCCGCTTCCGGTCCCGCTGGTGCCTCCGCTTCCGTCTGTACTTCCGCCTCCGCTGCCTTCTTCGGTTCCGCTTCCGCCGGCACCCCCATCCGGATTATCTTTTCCATCCGTACTGCTGCCGGAATTTCCGCTTTCCTGGTCATTTCCCTGATTATTATTCTGGGTATTTTCCTGGCTGCCGCTTCCGCCGGAAGATGAGTGGCTTCCGCCATTTGATACCCCGTAATCCACATCCTCCATGTCCTCCAGCTCTTCCTCATCCAGTTCCTCGTCGTAGAGCCTTCTGGCCTTGGCGCTGGAACTCTTATACAAGCTGAGATACGTAAGCAGTGTGTCCTGGGATGCCTGAAGCTGGGTGTCCAGCGCAATAATGGATTCCATGGTCTTCTTAAGCTCCGGCAAATCGCTGCTGATACCGCCTGCGCTGTTTTCAATGTTCTTAAGTCTGGTCTGCAGTTTTCTTAATGGGTCCTGCATGTCTCCCAGTGTGCTGACAATGTCATTCATGCTGCTGTGAACCACCTCAGCACAGTCCTTGGCTGTCTGAAGATGAGGAATCATAGTATCCATCTGCTGAGACACCGATGTAAGTGCTGCCAGCGTCTGGTCATTTCCCGCCAGTATGCTGTCCTTGGAATTACTCCACTTCTGTCTGGCGCTCTCCGCTGAATCCATGCCCTGGCGGACCTGATTCACGCCCTGCCTCATGTTCTCCACAGACTTTGCCATCTGTTCCAGGCTGTCGTAAAGCTCATCTCCCGCGTCCTGCCATGTATCCTTGGCTTCCTTCAGGTCCTTGATATGTTCCAGATCCTCGACCGTTCCCGGCACCATGGCCATAATCACGCCTATGGTCTCAAAGCTGTCCGTGCCGATGCGCACTGTATAATCTCCATCCTCCCCCGGAAGGGCGGTAAATACCACTGCCGTGGTATCCCCCAGGTTCTGGGTCTGGGAACCCTCCGCCTCCACACTGTAGCACTTGCTCATATCCACAGGCACAGCCACCATAAGCATCATGTTGTTGCGGTAATACGCTCCGGCATTGTCATTGGGCTCTGCCTTCACATTGATTTCAATCAGGCCCGAAGCCCCTGCCAGCTTATCGGCGTCCGTGGGTACACCGTTCAGCTTATAAGATACGTCAAAGTCCCAGGGCAGTACCATTATGTCTTTATCCACAGCGCATTTATAATAAAATCTTCCCCTCTGGGCCTGTGGAAGCTGCCATGTAACCGTCCCGTCCCCCAGCACAGGTTCAATGCTGTTAGACATGTTAATCACATTTTCATAGGTCCCGTAATCCGTAAACTCGGTCCGGCCATTGAGCCCCACTCCCTTTACCACATTAATCTTATCTACCCTGCCATAATAATCCAGGTTCACATACATGGTTTCATCCACGTCCACGGAGGCCTCCGCTCCGTACGCGGGTAAGCTGCCAGTGCCGGTGCAAAGCATGACAAAGACCATTCCCGCTGCCATGATTCTATTATATTTCATTTTCATCACTTTCCACCTCCGCTGGTTCTAAATCAGTCCGCTTTAATGCGGACGCCTTGTTGACAATGGCGCCTAAACCTGCCTTTATCAGGGCTTTGCGCTTTTCATGGCGCTGTTTCAGATATTTCTGCAGGCGGTCCCACTCATTGCTGGTAATGATGCGGTCAAACAGCACCAGAAGGGCCGGCAGCACGGTCAGCACCAGAATCACGCTGAACAGCGCCCCCCGTCCAATCAGGTGGCCCAGGTCCCCTATGGCTGCTGTCGTTGATATGAAATGTATGATATATCCCGCCAATATGATAATGGTTCCCGAAGTAAAAATAGAAGGACAGGAGAGCATTAAAGCCTGGATACATGCTTCCTTCTTCTCCAGGGACTTTCTGCATGACACATAATTATTGGTCAGCAGGATGGAATAATCCACTGTGGCTCCCAACTGTATGCTGCTCACTATGATATATCCCATAAACACCATGGTATCCCCTGCCAGGTACGGCATGGCCATATTGAGAAAAATTGCAGCCTCAATGGGCACCATTACAATCATGGGTATGGCAAAGGACCGGAAACTGAACATTACCACCAGGAACACGCCCAGCATGGACAATAAATTTACCCTGGAATTATCCGCCGTGATAGTGGTCTTGATATCCTGTGTTGAGGGTGTTTCCCCCACCAGATAGGAATTCTCCGGATAATACCGCTCCAGAATATCCCGGATTTCATCCGCGCCCTTAAATGCCTGTTCGCTCTCTGTCTTGGTCCGTATGTAAATGAGCATCCTGCAGTAATCCTTTGTGTGGAGCTCGCTGGTAATGGAATACGGCAGGAATTCCTCAGGTATTCCCTCCGGAAGGGTATTGGACATGGACGTCACACTTTTTACATAGGGAAGATCCTCTATCTCATCTGACATCGCTTTCTCCGTTACGGCTGAAGTATTGGGATACATGGCCAGCATCATATTGCTTCTTCCAAATTCCTGGGAGATTACCTGGTCGTCCCTATAGACCTGAGTTCCCTCGCTGGCTCCCACCGCGCTGTTGCCGTACAGGAAATCATTCATTCCCTGGGCCACATAAGCGGGCGGCGCCAGAAACAGCATAATGATAAGGGAGGCATAACGCACCCTGTAGACCCATTCGCTGAATTTCCGAAAGGAGGGCAGGAAGGGGCGGTGCCTGGTCTTATCATTCCACTTGGAAAATTTGAGAATCATGGCCGGCATAAAAAACAGCACGGTTATAAGGCTGAACACAATTCCCTTTGCCAGCACCAGTCCCATATCAAACCCGATGGTGAACTTCATGGATACCAGGGCCAGAAAGCCTACCACCGTAGTCAGGCTGCTGGCAAATATGGAATTGATGGCAGCTTCAATGGCATTGATCATGGCCTGTTCTTCTGAAAGACCCTTCTGCTTTTCCCTGGAAAATGCATCCAGCAGGAAAATGGAGTAGTCCATGGAGGTTGCCAGCTGCAGCACCATAGCCACATTATTGGTCAGGAACGAGACTGTCCCGATAAAAATATTCGTGCCCCTGTTCAGCAAAATAGCCACTCCCATAACCAGCAGGAAAAGGAACGGTTCGGACCAGGCGGCGGTACTGATGCAAAGCACCGCAAATATCATGATGACGGCAACCGTGAGGATGAGGTTCATCTCGCTCTCCACATTTTCCGTCAGGGATTTATTCTGTACCGCCATTCCCACATAGTATCCCTTATCCCCTGTAATGGCCTTCATCTCGTCAATGGCCTGGGATGTCTTCTTTGCCGTATCCCCCTGGTCAAAGGTGATATCCATTACAGCGCAGCCGTCCTTGTAGTAATCCTTAATATCCTCCTGGCGTATAAAATCCTCGCCCGAATAGATATTCACCGTACTGTCGCACCATAGAATCTGATCCACCCCATCCACGGCTTCCAGCTTATCCTTATACTGCTTTGCCTCATACAGGCTCACATCCTTGATCATAAGCCTGGCAGTGCCCGGGTAGCCGAATTCATCCTCCATCAGGTCCAGTCCGATACAGGACCTGGCCGATGCAGGCAGGTACTCCGTCAGGTCATAATTCACATTTACAAAGAGCATCGCTATCAGGGAGAAAACACACCCTGCCGCAAAGACACTCTCAATCCATCCTTTTTTATGTATGATAAACCTGGCCATGCGGAAGGAAAACTTATCCCCCTCCTGCATCTCCTGTCCTTTTACCCTGTGCATTCTGTCCTTTATCCTGCCAAACAGCTTCTGTCCCATACTCCATGCTCCTTATGTTTCCGCCCCACGGCGGCCATGCCCTGCGGGCCTTATGCCCCGTGCCGCGCATTTCCGCTCCGGCATTCTGCTTCCGCATTCCGCTTCCGCATTCCGCTGCAAAGTCCTTACGCTTACCGCATCAGAATCACCATAAAATACTGTTTTCCGTCCTTTTCCCTGTGAGCCATCCCCAGGCGGCGGTAATATTCCAGGGAATACTTCCGGTCTGTCTTTGACTGGAAACGCTTATCCAGCTTTTCCTTTATTTTGTCAAATGCCTCTGACGCGTCATCACAGTCCCTCACGTACAGCTCCAGACAGGAAGCACTCCTTCTGTAGTTGATAACGGACAGGTAATCATTAACAGTACCTTCGCCGGGAATCCTGTCATCCGCATATCCCCCTGCCATGGCTCCGTCCAGTCTGTGGCCCGCCGCCTTGTTGAGTGTCATATCCATTTGGAAGCCCGCATACCGGTCATAGACACGGTGCATATCGCCGTCATACTCATCCTCACGGTCCGGGTATTCCTCAAAGTATAAATCCTTCTTTTCCTCATTCAGCTGATCAAATAAATCCTGGGCCATATCGTCGTAGCATCCCGCATCATAGGCACCTCCGCCCGTATTCTCCACCCAGCCGGCAGAAACCAGGGCTCCCTGCGATGAAAACTCATATTTCCCGTTATCCAGTATCAGCTCTCCCAGGTTCATGCCTCCATCCCCGTGGAAGTAGTACCATTCGCCGTCCACTTCCCTCCAGCCCGTAACCATGGCCCCGTTTTCATCCATATAATAGGACCTTCCCTCTGTCCGGAGCCATCCCCTATGTAAATTTCCGTCCTGTTCCAGCCAATACCATCTTCCCTCTGCCTGGTTCCAGCCAGGAATAAATGAGGCGGTCATCACCTGTGCCTGCTCATCCGCCAGAGCCGTCACAGGTCCGGCCCCCTCAAGGGCCCATAGAGCTCCCGCCATAGCCAGAATGACCGCACATCTTCTATATCTCATACCCTTTGCCCCCGTTCCTTATATATATCTATTATACATCTTTTATATCGTTAAACAACTTCCGTTTTGTTAATTGACTTTTGTTTATTTATTGACTATAATGGATTATAATAAATTATGGCAAAAATACAATGATTAATTTTCTTAGTTTTGACGGTTAATCAACACTTTTTCCATTTTTGTGCAGAATGCAATTGTTAAATATTTGTAAATACACGCAAACCTATATAACCAAAAGGAGGAACAGATGATGGGCATTGAACCTGTGGACCGCCGGGTACGTAAAACCCGCAGACAGCTTCGTGAATGTCTTATAACATTGCTCAAGGAGAAAAAGGTCCAGGATATCACGGTCCGGGAGCTGACCGACATGGCGGACTTAAACCGGGGCACCTTTTATCTCCACTATAAGGATGTGTTTGATCTTCTGGAAAAGACAGAAGCAGAGCTCCAGGAAGATTTCAACCAATTGGTCCGTAAGCATGACGCTGTGGATCTGAAACAGCGCCCTTCTGTCATATTCAATGAAATATATTACTTAGTATATGATAACGCGGACCTGATTGAGATTCTTCTGGGTGAAAACGGGGATTTGAGTTTTGTGAACCGTCTGAAGCAGCTCATACGTGAGAAATGCCTGAAGGACTGGATGGAGGTGTTCCGATCCGGCAATGCGGCTGCTTTTGACGCTTTCTTTTCCTTCATTGTGTCAGGATGCATCGGCCTGGTACAGTACTGGCTCCAGACAGGCCTCAAGGAAACGCCGGAACAAATGGCAAAGCTGACAGAACACATCATCACCAAGGGAATCGGTGTCCTGGAAATCGACCCCTACGTATAATATCGTCTGAACGGTTTCCATTTCCTATATTAATGTCATGTATGCGTAGTGTCATGTATATCCATAAACCGGATGAATTTTTCTCCATGTTATGATATGATGGGAAATAAACCACAACAGAAAACAGGAGAATACGATGGAAACACGAAATGAATACAGCCCAAAGGCAATTGTCCGCATCCGAAAAGGACAGGGACGTTCCCTAAAGGCCGGAGGCGCATGGATTTACGATAATGAGATAGAGAGTATCAATGGAGCCTTTGAAAACGGCGACATGGTGACCGTGGAGGACTTTGACGGATATCCCCTTGGTACCGGCTACATCAATACCCGGTCCAGGCTGACGGTCCGCATGATGTCCCGCAGGAAGGATACGGTCATTGACAGCGATTTTCTGGAAATGCGGGTACGCAATGCCTGGGATTACAGGAAAGCGGTGACAGACACCTCCAGCTGCCGCGTCATATTCGGGGAAGCCGACTTTCTGCCCGGTATTGTCATAGACAAATTTTCAGATGTGCTGGTGGTGGAATCCCTGGCTCTGGGAATCGACCGTCTGAAGCCGGTCATTGTGGACAAGCTCAGAAAGGTCATGGCGGAGGACGGAATTGCCATCCGGGGCGTATATGAGCGCAGCGATGCCAAGGTCCGTCTGCAGGAGGGAATGGAGCGCCATAAGGGATTCATAGGAGATGCCTTTGACACCAAGGTGGAAATCCTGGAAAATGGGGTCCGTTATATGGTGGATGTGGAGGACGGTCAGAAAACAGGCTTCTTCCTGGACCAGAAGTACAACAGGCTGGCTGTTCAGAATCTCTGCCGCCGCATCAAACCGGAACAGGTGCTGGACTGCTTTACCCACACCGGTTCCTTTGCCCTCAACGCCGGTCTGGCAGGGTCCGCACATGTGCTGGGCGTGGATGCCTCGGAGCTGGCGGTAAACCAGGCCAGGGAAAACGCTGCCCTCAACGGCCTGACGGAACAGGTACAGTTTGAGTGTGCCGATGTTTTCGACCTTCTTCCCAGGCTGGAGCAGGAAGGCCGTAAATACGATGTGGTCATCCTGGACCCGCCGGCGTTTACGAAGTCCAGAAATTCCATTAAAAACGCGGTCAAGGGCTACCGCGAAATCAACCTGAGAGGCATGAAGCTGGTAAAGGACGGGGGCTATCTGGCCACCTGCTCCTGCTCCCATTTCATGGACCCGGAACTGTTTACCAAAACCATACGTGAAGCCGCCGGCAATGTACACAAACGGCTCAGACAGGTGGAGTACAGGACCCAGGCGGCGGACCATCCCATTTTGTGGGCAGCGGATGAGTCTTATTATTTGAAATTTTATATTTTCCAGGTGTGTGACGAGAAATAGGTCTAAAAATAAAAAAAGCCCTGAATACCGGTATGAGATGCAATGTACGCCATTGTCGGTATCTCGGGGATTTTTTTCTTTTATTTTCCATGAACAAACGGCAGGATAAACGGATAAGCTATAAGTGAGATGATATGATAAAAGGATGCGTCACTGTATGTATGCGGCTGAAGATTTACGGCTGTAGGTTTATGGCTGTAGGTTTATAACGGCAAATTTATGGCTGCACACTTATAGCTGTGCATTTCACAGAAAGGAGCGGACATGATTATACTCATTATATTTCTGATACTGACTGTTCTATCCATCCTGGTCTGCTGTTTTGTGGCAGGCTCAACGCCCTATGACAGGGAGGCCGACGATGAAGCGCAGCTGGAATTTCTGCGCAAATACAGGGAATCAAAAAACAGGTGAACAGAATCCCTTCTATCTTCAAACCACTTTCCCTTTTCCCAGCCAGCCGCATACTTTCCCGCGGATTCTCTCGTGGAACATGTCGATTACCGGACCCAGTCCAAAGGTGCACACGATGGTTCCAATGCCAATCTCCCCGCCTAAAAAAAACGCCAGAACCACGCACACCGCATCCAGGGACACCTTGGCGGTTCCCAGCCTCATCCCCCTTTCATGGAGAGCCACCACCAGGTCATCGGTGGGATTGGTGGGGAATACGCTGATGATATAGCAGGCCACTGCAAATGCAACCGCCGCCGCGCCTGCCGCCATAATGAGCAGGGAAGCTGCCAGCCCTGTACCCTGTACAGGCGCCAGAATTGTCTTCCACATATCCGTAAATATTCCCAGAAAAAAGGACGAAATAAATGTCTCCAGTCTCGGATATCCCTTTCTGATAAAAGCAGCCAGAAGCACCACCAGAAAGGCGGTGGCATAAATGGCAAGGGATGTATTGATATGGAGCCGTTCTGCCAGGGCAAAGTTCAGGGCGTCGTAGCCGCCGGCGCCCAGGTGGGCGTTGATGGTCAACACCACGCCCATGGGCATGATTCCCACGCCGATGGCATAAAGCGCCAGATTGCAGGCCCATTCTCCGGGTGTCATGAATTTCCACTTTCTCAGATTCATGATTCGTCCTGCCTTATCACAACATTCTCCAGACTGCTGCGGGCCGCCTGTCCCCTGAAATTCTTAAGCGTCATATCCCGGCATTCTTCCGCATACAAAGCATGGCTGAAATCATTTTTCTCCTCCCCCTCGAATTTCACCTGGCAGTTCCGCAGGATAACATGGTCGGCTCTGCGCATATAAAATCCGGAGGTCTTGATCTCCTCGATCCTCTGTCCGTATCCCGGACGCAAATCGTACATTCCTTTTGGCCATTTGCTCTTGGCTCTGACAACCACACGCACATTCTCAAAAAGAATATCCTCAATATGGTTTCCCCGGCTTCCTGACAGGAATACGCCGTTTTCAGAGTCGCAGGTTATGTTGGAAAACCGCACATTGGATATGTGTCCGGATTTGGTGTGTTCATCCCTGTCATGGGTGGATATGGTAATTGGTTCCGCGCATCCCCACCAGCATTCCGCAAACCGCCTTGTCTCTATGATAATATTTGAAAATGAAACATTCCTCACATTTCCCCCGTCCCGGATCTGGATGGATATACCGCGGTTGCTGTCACTGATGATGCAGTTATCCACAACCACATTCTCGAAATCCCCTGCTCCCTCTGTGCCGATTTTCAATGCAGCGGAGGTGGACGTGAGGGTACAGCCTGAGATAATTACATTTTTAAGAGGCCCGTATTCCATATTTCCGGAAGAGCTCTTCAGACATATACAGTCATCCGCGCATGTGACGTGGCAGCCAATGATGCGCACATTGGTAGAATGGTCCGGGTCAATGCCGTCAGAATTAGCCACATTCAAATCATTTAAAATCCGAAGGCCCGATATGAGCACATCGTCACAGCCAGCCGGATGCAGGGTCCAGAAGGGGGCATTTCTCATAATTACATCCTTAAATGAGATGTGATTGCAATGCTCCACATAGACCAGAGTAGGGCGCGGATAAAAGTCGCCCGTCACATAATATGGGCTCACCTGCCGCACAAAAGCATAGGCATTTCCGTCGATGGCTCCTTCTCCGGAAATGGCTATGTTGTCCGCATCCTTTGCGTAAATAAACACATAGGTAGGTTTCAGGGTCACCGGAGTTCCCACCCGTTCCACGCCGTCGTCTCTTTGTCCGGCGTTGGGATGGAAGTAATGCTCCAGATCCTTATGGGCCTGTAATACTGCCCCCCGTTCCAGGTGCAGATCCACGTTTTCCTTTAAGATAATGGAGCCGGAATAAAAATGCTTTCCGCCCTCCAGAACCACCCTTCCGCCTCCGGCCTTACTGCAGGCGTCAATCGCTGCCTGGATAGCAGGCGCGTCATCTGTGACGCGGTCCGCCTTTGCGCCAAAATCAAGCACATTAAAAGTCATAGTCAAACACTCCTTTCCTCTGTCCTACACAGCGCCGACCAGGGTCGGAATCACCATGGAGAACCAGGGCACATAGGCCACCAGCATCAGTGCGGCAAAGATAGCCCCATAAAATGGTAAAATAGGCTTTATCATATCCTCCATGTCAATGCCAGCCACGGAACAGCCGGAAAAGAGGGCAGAACCCACCGGCGGGGTAATATTGCCGATACCCAGGTTCATGATCATCATGATACCAAAATGAATGGGATGCATGCCAAAACTCTTTACCACCGGCAGGAAAATAGGCGCGAAAATCAGCACGGCCGGAGTAATATCCATAAAGGTGCCCACAACCAGGAAGATAATATTAATCATCAGAAGCACCACGTACGGATTGGATGAAATGCTTAGCATGGCTTTGCCGATGGCTGCCGGCAGTCCTGTAAAGGACATGACAAAGGACATGATGGAGGAAGCTGCAATAAGGAACATGATAACAGCAGTCGTCTCACATGCATCGCACAAAATGGCCGGCAGGTCCTTTATCTTAATGGTGCGGTAGCACACGATGGACAGGAACAGGGTGTAGGCCACTGCCACCGCGGCAGATTCCGTGGCCGTAAATATACCGGAACATACGCCGCCTACTATAATTACAATCAGCAGAAGGCTGGGCACCGCATCAATAAACGTATGTATGAATACCCTGGCCGGAACAGCCTTGGTAGTCGGATACTTATTCTTCTTTGCAATAACAAAGGCCACCATCATACAGGCAATACACCACATAAATCCGGGAATATATCCGCTCATAATCATTCCCACCACGGAACAGCCCGAAAGCACCGCGTAGATAATAAGGATTCCTGAGGGTGGGATAATGAGTCCGGTAGGAGCAGAAGCAATATTGGCCGCCGCCGCGAACTTGCGGTCATATCCCTCCTTTTCCTCCAGGGGAATCATTACGCCTCCCACTGCAATGGAGGCTGCCACAGAGGAGCCTGATATGGATCCGAACAGTGTGCTGCCCAGGATATTGGTGTGGGCAAGGCCGCCTGGAATAAAGCCCACGAACAGCTTGGCAAAATTAATCAGCTTTTGGGCAATACCGCCTGAGTTCATAAGGACGCCGCATAAAATAAAGAAAGGAACGGCAATTAAAGAAAAACTGTCCACGCCCGTAATCATTTTCTGGCTCGCCACAAAAGTAGCCAAATCCAGGTCCATGACACAGGCCGTTGTCAGGACAGACGAAACAATAAGACTTATGGATACGGGAACACTGAGGGCCAGCAGCAGAAAAAATGTCCCGATTAAAATTAAACCAACTTGTACCACAGACATTGTCATGATATATCGTTCCTCCCATTCTCATTTTTTGGGGTATCCGCCAGGTGTGATGAGTTTTTTTGTTCCGCAATAGGATGTTCTGCTGTGAATTGCCCCCGGTTATCCCTCAGTTCCTTCACATCCTCCCCGATAAAAATAAGGGCATAGAAGATAAAGAGTACCGCACCCACCAGCAGGCAGCTGTAGATATAAGGCATGGGAATCCCCAGAGCCGCGGAAGACTGATCCGCGGCAGTGGCGCAAAGTCTGAGACCTCCCATTACCATTACCACGATGCAGAAGACAATGACGAGGCACTGCACGCCTATATCCACGATTTTCTGCATGGACGGACTGACTTTTTTCAAAAGTATATTAATGGAAAGGTGCTTCCTCTTTCCGTAGGCATAGGCTGCTCCCACCATGGTGGTCCACACCAGAAGATAGCGGAGAGCCTCCTCTGTCACTGTACTTGGATTATTTAAAATATACCGGGTGATGACCTGCCAGCATACAGCCGCTGCCATGATGCCCATGATGGCTGTGCACAGAACCCGGATGATACTGTCAACTACATTTCTCATTTCCTTACCCCCTATTCAGCATAGCTCAGAAAATCCGCCAGATATCTGGCATTGTCCCCACTCTCAGCGCAGAATGCATCATGCTGGGACTTTACCGCCTGGATAAACGGCGTCTTATGGATTTCATAAAATTGGACCCCGAGTTCCTTTGCCCCCTGGATATTGCGCTCCACAATTTCCTGCCATTTCTCCTCATGTTTCCAGAAACTCTCATCCATGGCCCTGAGCAGCGCCTCCTGGTCCTGCTCTGACATAGATTCCCAGGTCTTAGTGGAAATGATGACGATATCCGGCGTGTACTGATGCTGGGTGTAGGTATAGGACTTTGCCACCTCCCCATGCCCGTCGTCCACCAGCACTGTCTCATTATTCTCAGCGCCATCGATAATCCCCTGCTGGAGGGAGGTATAAACTTCTCCGGATGACATGGGCGTGGCCGCCCCTCCCATATTGCGTATCATTTCAATGGAAGTAGGGCTGTCCTGGGTTCTGATTTTAAGTCCCTTCAGATCCGCCGGACTCTCCACCGGCCCCTCCTTGGTTGTATAGACGGAACGGGCTCCTGAATCATACCATCCAACGGCAAAAAATCCCTGGTCATATGTGGATTTGAAAATTTCCTGTACTGCCCGGCTCTCCTCCATCACCTTAAAATAGTGTTCCGTGGACTGAAATACATAAGGCAGTGAAAATATGGAATAGGCCGGGTTAAACTGTTCCAATGAGCTGGCGCTGACCTTGGCAACATCCAGTACGCCGGCTTTCACCATCTGAATCATATCACTGTTGCCGCCCAGCTGGCCGTTGGGATATATGGAAAATGTATACCCCGTATTCTTTTCCATCTCATCCTTCATATAAGTCAGCCCCACATGGACGGGGTGGTTTTCGTTGTGGGAATGGGCCACCAGCAGATGGGTTCCGCTGCCCCCTTTACTGCAGCCGGTCAACGAGACCAGCATGGATGCCGCCAAAAGGCAGTATAGAATTCCTCTCCTCTTTTTCATGTTCCTGTCTCCTGTTATTTACTGGAATTAACATAGAGCCTGCTCTGGTGCGCGTCTGGGACGCACTCTGGTACGGTACCGTATGAAGTGTTTACATTTTTCACTTCCCATGTTATAGTTCTATTATAATTGCAAACTCTTTCAAAGAAAATTGAGTTATTTGGTAAAAACATTGCAAATCTTGGAAGATTGAAATTGAAAATCGAAAGGCTTTGTGCGGATGTGCTAAATTAGCCAGATGCATTTTATGCAATGCGCCGAAGAATAGTTGAGATAAGATATTGAATTGAGAGGCAGGAGACTTATGGTTACATCATCCAACCGCGAAAAAATGCTGAAGCATTATATGCGCAGCAGTGATTTTGAGCTGGACCACCACCGGGACGTCACCTATCCCGCGGTAGAACCCCATTATCATGAATTTTATGAACTGCTGTACTTTATAAGCGGCCACGTGGATTACATTATAGGAGATGAGATTTACCATCTGCAAAACGATGACCTGCTAATCATACCGCCCAATATCATGCATAATCCCATCTTTGCAGATTTCCGCGTACCATACGAGCGGTACGTCCTGTGGATATCGCTGCCGGCCCTGCGGCAGCTGGCTTCCATCGATGAGGACCTGAACTACTTTCTTATCGCAAAGGGGATGAAAAACTATCTTCTCAGACGCCACACCACTGCCTGGGGCAACTTCCGCACCATCTTCACCTCATTAGAAGAGGCCCTTGGAGAACAGAAGCCTCTGAGACATGCACAGGTCAAGGCATTCATCCTGCACCTGCTGGTAGAATATAACCTGGCCCTCATGGAAGATTCCGGCACGGCCCAAAGCGGGGTAAAAGATAACCCGCTGACAGATATCCTGCACTATATACAGAACCATCTCACGGAGGATTTGTCCATGGACACCATTTCAGATGCCTTCATCATGGATAAATACAACCTGTCCCATATGTTTAAGGATAAAATGGGAATCTCTTACTACCAATATGTGATTCAGCAGCGGCTTTTGACTGGCAAGAATCTGATTCTGGAGGGCATGCCTGCCAATAAGGCTTGTTTCGCCTGCGGGTTTAATGACTACTCCAGCTTTTTCAGGGCGTTTAAGAAGGAGTATGAGGTGTCGCCGGCGGCGTTTAGGAGGATTCATGAGGGGATGATTGGGTGAAGTGGGGGCCCTGTTGTTCGTATATTTACCGCCGGAAACGCGTACAGATACAAGTGTTC
The DNA here is from genome assembly GCF_020297485.1 of Enterocloster clostridioformis. Classification (NCBI taxonomy): domain Bacteria; kingdom Bacillati; phylum Bacillota; class Clostridia; order Lachnospirales; family Lachnospiraceae; genus Enterocloster; species Enterocloster clostridioformis. Next base: position 5,232,073 of record NZ_JAIWZC010000001.1, on the reverse strand, counting down.
ATCCTGTGTACCAGGCAAAAGGTATCAATGCTGCCCGGGCAGAAGCAATAGCAGCTATACGCCACAGTGCACTTGATGTTTTTGTATATTCTGGTAAAATAATAAGGGAGGGGAGCAGTCGGCCGATATATAAAAACAAAATGTGAGGTATGTCAATGTCAGAAACCAATGATGAAATAGAGATCTGCATCCCGGACCTGCTGCATTCCATCTGGGAGCTTCGCTGGATTGTATTATTCCTTATTATGCTGGGAGGTATAGCCGGCGCTATTCTGTCCTGGGACAGCAGCCCCTCTTACGAAGCAAGAGCTTCGATGATAGTAAATGCCAGAAATATTAATGACCTTTATCAAAATGGGTCGGATATTCCCAGAAATGAAGATATCCAAACAGCGAAAAATCTTGTAAAAACAGTGCAGCTTTTAGCAACAAGCAATCGTGTTCTGGAGTTGGTATTGGATACGGATGAATACAGCAGTATTCCTCTGGAGGAAATAAAACAGGACATTTCTGTAACAGCTGAAGATGACACTGCATTTAGATGGAGAAAAACGCAATGAGCCCCGCATAGGTGAAAATCTAAGACAGCAAGTGGAACAGATGTATAATGGTATTTACACCATACAGGGGTTCTCTCAAAAAAAATATCTTTCAGGTTGATAATCAGATTTTTCCAGCCATTCAATCCATGAAAGATACATATAACTATATTCTGATTGATACGCCTCCAATAGGTACTCTGTCTGATGTGCAGCTGATGCGCGGGCTAATGGACAGTGTTGTTTTAGTTGTTCGTCCTGGTTGGGTATTACGCAGCGCCGTGGAGGAATCTCTGGCATTCCTGAAGAAATCCGGAATCCCGTTAACTGGCGGTATTGTAAATGGCAAAATACCGTTGATTGGAAATACCTTAAAACGCAATATTCAAGCGAGAAAGTCTTAAATCCCTGACGGTCAGCCCCTGGCCTGAACCTCGGAGATTTTATTTCCCCGTAGGCAAAGGAGCGGAAAATATCCTATCAATACCCACCCGCTTGCAGCAGCCCAGCCTGCCACAACAAACGCACATATTCAGGCATAAAACTGTCTGCATTTTAACATTATAAATGAATACATACGAAAAATAAGAGCCCCTATTAGCGTTCCTAACGTATTAGTTACAATATCATCAATCTGGAAATGACCTCATTCTGTAATCAACTGTATCATTTCAATGATACAGCTCAGACAGAATCCCAGAAAGGAGCATACAAACGGATTCCTCAACTGTTTCCATTTTAGTGGAATAAAGATTCCAAAAGGGATAAAAAGAAGTACATTCTCAATCACATATGCATTTGCTCTGGGTCCTCCTAATGCCTCAAAGAATTTAAGACTTATTCCCGTACGCGACCCTGGTTCACGCTCAAATATGGTTATGATAAAAAGCATTATAAAGTAGCTAGTATAACTCGATTTAAATAAGTTTACAATTTAAGCATTGGTAGTAATCTGATTTCTTGGCTTACGTGTCCGTGCTTTGGGCGCACGTTTCCCTTGGTTTTCAGGATAATAATGTAAACTTATTAAAATCGAGTTATACTAGTGAATAGGGTGATGCATATAGGCTTTTTGTGACGGCGTAAACATATGATGGTTATCAGATATAACAGAATACCCAATAAAAAAGCTAAGGGAAGGTATTGTATTTCTTTAAGTATATCCTGCAAGATGTATTGAATGGTTTTGGAAAATGGCGAATTCAAGTGGTCGGCTCCTTTTAGGCATGGTCTGGGGAATTTTGGAAGATATGTTCCTTTGCCTTTATATAAATATATTTTATCACATTATTACAGAAGTGTATTCTTTATATCGGTGAAATTTTGGACTTGTAACTGTCAAGTAATCGTCGGCAATTTTTTTCATATCAGATTTGCCCATGCTTTTTTAGCTCCTTACGTCAACCGGGAGCGGTCATTCCAAACGCAAACTCGCTCCCGCTCCGGGGACGCGTCTGGTATACCGCTTCCCTACGGTCAAGATTTTTATGTGCGTGAAGAATCCTTATCTCAACTAAAAGAAGGAAAGTATAAAATACAGTTTTGGATTAATAACGAAAAGGTGCAAAAAGACTTTTTTACGATTACATACAAATAGCTGAAAAACCTTTCAAGAGACAGGGGCAGGAAAACGCAAATTGTTTTTCTTTCCCTGTCTCTTGATATGCGATTGTTTATAATGTTTTATTTTTTAATTTCGTTTTTCAGCATACGCTTGATTTTATCACTCATGGTTTCGGTGCTGGCCTTGCTGAAATGGACACGCACCTTATAAGTGGTCTTGCCGATTTTCTTCACCAGCGTGGGGGCGTCCTCCGGCGCTCTGGCCGATGTGGTGGCTGCGGTCTGCATGGCACGGGTGTCTTCGCTCATGGCGCTCCTTTCTCCGGGCGGGGCGGGGCCGCCCGCTCAATCATTCTTACGGTTCACAAGGTCTTTGGCCGCAGCTTTGGCGGCATCGGCGTTTTCCTCCCGGAAGTTCTTCCCGGCAAAGAGGATGGGGCGCACCGTTCCAATATGCGGTCATAGATACGGGCATGGGCCAGAGCGGGCGGTTTTTTCAACTCGGACAGTTTCAGGTTGGTGGTGATTATCATGGGCCTGCGGCTGTGGTAGCGGCTGTCAATGACGAAAAACATCTGCTCCATCGCGTAGTCGGTGCTGCGCTCCACGCCTAAATCGTCAATGATAAGCAGGTCATATTCGTCCAGACTGGCGATAAAAGCGGCCCTGTCCTCGGAGAACATCCCCGTCAGTCGGTTCAGGATAGTGGGAAAGTTCGTCATCAGCACCGGCACATCTCGGTCAAGCAGGGCATTGGCAATACATCCGGCGAAAAAAGACTTGCCGGTTCCCACATCCCCGAACAGCAGCGGGCCGGTGTTGTTCCCGTATGCCTCCTTCCAGTTCTCCACATAGGCGCGGGCCTTATCCATCAGCGGGTTTTGTCCGTTATCATTGGCAAATGTGTAGTCACACAAATAGCGGTCTTGTAGGCCCTGCGCCTTCCGCCGCTTGATACGCTCCATGCGGCGCTGCCGTTCCTCGGCCTCCCTCTGGCACTGGCAGATACAGCGTGGCATGAAATAGCCGGGTTTCCCGAAATTTGGCACAATGGTCTGGCGCTGGCCCTTGCACTTCTTACAGTGGATAAGGCCGTCTGCCGGGTCTATGTATTCATTCCCGGCCAGCTCCGCGCCGGCGGCGGCCTTATCAATCAGCGCCCGGATTTCTGCGGTAATCTCAATCATACGGTTTCGTCCTCCTTTACGCTGTAATCCCGCTCGCGTGTGGGCGTGGCCGTTTTTTCGCATCCTCGCTGGCCCATCGCCGGATGGGAGAAGTTTCTGGCGCTGTAAACGCATACGCTCTTTCTTTTTCCGTTCCCCCCTCGGTAGAGGACTGACCGATCAGCAGTTGAATATCGGCCATGTAGTAGTACTACAGCGAACTTTTTAAAAGTTTGGTTTTTCTGTGTGATAGATAGGCATTATGGTTCCTGCGTATATGGTAACTTACTATTTTTTTCATATCAGTTACTGTATATACAATTATCCCATGCATGAGTTTGATTACCATCTGCATTGTCAACGGGATTGCTTTTTTTTAAAGATTTCCCGTATCTGGGTGGCAAACAGATGGGTTATCATTACAAACAGCATATGGCGGTTCCAGCCTTGGTAGCTGCGGCACTCATAATCCCCCATCCCCAGATTGCTCTTGCATTCCTCAAAGCATTGTTCAATCGGCCACCTTAACGTTGCTGCCCTGTCCAGTTCCCCTACCGGGAGGTCCGCGGGGGCGTTACTGACGAAATATTTTATTTCATCACCTGCATATTTCCTCAGATAAAGCCATATTTCATCCCCTGGCTTCACATAATTCCGGCTTCCGTCTGCACGGCAGGAAAAACAACGCAGGAATTTCCGTTCTGCAATGATTGGGCCTTTTGTCCCTTCTGCCAGCACCACCGTTTCCCATGGCAGGGATGGATCCTCTGCAATATCACGCACGGATGTCGGGCCATTAGATAGTACCGGGTGCTTACGGGGACGGCCCCTTTTCGTTTCGGGGAAGGACTGCTGCGGATACTCCAGGAATACCTGCTCTTTTGCATTGGTTGCCGCAAAATACCATACACCTTCCGGCAGCTTCAATCCGTCCAGGAAACCGTGGTCATTTCCATAGGCTGCATCACACCCCACCCACTGGACCTGGAACCGGCCGCTCTTAATTACCTGGTTGAGCATGCGCTGGGCTATCTGGTTTTTGGTGGCAAATGTCTTTTCTTCCGGGATATGGCATTCCTCACGCAGCTTGGAATAATCCCCGCTGAACCATTCCTTTGGGATGTACAGTTCATAATCCACAAGCCCATATCCTTTGTCCCCGGCGTAGGCAAGGAACACCCCGGACTGGCAGCTTTCCGTTTTCCCCAGGCAGCCACAGTACTGCCGTTTTACCCCGGCGGAATGCTTCCCTTTTTTTACAAAGCTTGTGTCATCCACGGACAACATGCCGCAGCCTGCCCCAATCTGCCTGGACAGGAGCTCCTGGTAGGTATCCAGAAGGGGCTGCTCATCAAAAGGGGAACGGGTAAAGAACTGCTGCAAGGGTCTGACATACTTTTCACCGGAAAAGTGAAGGGCAATTGGCTCAATCGATTTGCGTTCCAACGGGCTCAAAAGCCCTTGTATAAAAGTTTGGAACAACCTTCGTTGTGGCTGCTGGGAAAAACAGGAAAAATAATTTTGAAGATAGTGTTCCAGTTCCGTTTGGAGTAAGGAATCATTATTTTCATCGGAATACCAAGCATCTAATGCAATCGGATCGAACATCGCAGGATTCATCATAGTATCAGCCCCTTTTTCTTTATTATACCAAAGAAAGGGGAAACACGCCACTCAGGGAGTTCGCTGTAGTACTAAGGAATACTCACTTTATTGTCTAGACGAAGGGCTAGTTGAGTATTCAATTGGAGATGACTCGATAAGCGGAAACCCAGAAAAATTATATGAGACATGCATTTTAATCATGAACAAGCATCCTGAATTGGTGAGACAATATCCTGAGATGGGACGGTTAATGGCTCATAGTTTGTTAGTTTCCGGGAACAAGGTAAAAATGAATCGATCTGGTGATTACGAAAAGTATATACAATTGTCTAGAAAATGCCATAGGGACATTAAATTGATCATTAAATCAGACCCTAAAATCCCGTCCAAATTATACACATATTTAGGGGGTCAACCCATATAGCTCATAAATGTCTTTTTGAAATGGGGTAAGCTCAGTGGTGTATTTTTTTCGTGTTCCATTTATACTAACACTGCGGACAGTTTTCATTTCGCTTATTACTTTTTGAAGGTCATGATTTTTAAACCATCCAGCCGCATTCATCACCTGCTTTAACCGGGTTGTGATCAGGAGTGCTATAAACTGTATGAAAATCCTGCCTTCCATGGCTGCCGCCGAATGGATACGTAAACGCTTCATGTCAAGATCATTTTTGAGGTCATAGAAACATTTTTCAACAGCATCCTTGTCGCGATACACCTCAAGAGCTTTCGTCTTATCCTTGATGTGATTGCTTACAAGCACGAACCAGCCGATATGGTTCCTTTTATGCCTGCTGATGGCTTCCTCGTTGTAATCCACCCTGATGCCCCTTACAGGTGTTTTGTGAACCTGAAAAAACTTATCGTAATACGAGGCATGCTCCTTTACGTGTCTGCCAGCCATAAGTTCTTCATAACAGCAGTGCAGGATATGGTCAAAATTCCGTTCGTCTGTCGCCGCCTTAAAACTATCATGGTAGACGTGGATATAGAATCGTTGCCCTTTCCACGTGGAAGATTCCGTGACCGCATACAGTTCGTCCCCAAAAACTGCACAGTAATTGTGATGTGAACGGATGCTATCCCTGTAGCGTTCTACTGCCTTGCAAGCGAAACCGACCGTAAAAGGCACTCCGACCAGGAACTTCTTATGACTGGCATACATTGCGTCAAGGTTCGGTTCACTATAAAAGCCTTTATCCATGACAAAATGACAGGCCGGACTGTCCAAAACGGATATATTCGCTATGCTGTCCTCCAGGGTGTTCACATCCTTTATGCTGCCGGGAATAATCCTGTAATACAGCGGCATATGGGAAGTGACGCCGGTGAGCATAAGGAGGTTGATCTGGGGCAGTTTTTCCCCATCACGGTTGTATCCCCAACGGACAAAGTCAATCAATTCGCTGTAGGAGGATACACTGGTGATGTCCATTGCATAGACATCTTTCTGGCGGTTTACATCAATCCACCTGCTGAAAAAGTTCTGCTGCAGCGCAGGCGTGATCCTTACAAGGAGTTCACTCACCCGCCGGCTTGCAAGCAGAGAACGGCATGGTGGCGGATACATCCGCTGCCACTGTTCAATATGACATAATGCCCCGCCTTCGCTGACAAGGTAATACGCGCACGTCAATATGCGTTTCCAGTCGTCTGGAAAACCTGCGGTGAGCGGTACTGTCAGTCCTATGTCTGAAACAGCTTTATCCAAAAGGGACTGTATGCCGGTGTTTTCAACAACACAGCGGCCAGCAGGTTCTTTCGTTTCAGCCTTTTTGCGGGCAATATCGCCTTTCCTGCGGTTGGGAACCACTTCGCCTGTTGCCGGATCCAGATGCCCGATGCTCTTGCGAATATGTTTGACCTTTTTGGTTTCCTTATCATAAACAGAAACGTTGCTATATACATAGATTTTACCATTTGGATTTTTGACATAAACCAATGACGACATGGCGCGGCTCCTTCAAATATGTGTATAATATTTCTTCTTATATTATATAATTTATACACATATTTGTAAAGAGAGAATGCTTAAAAACCTAGTATTTTCAATGGATTCACAACATCAGGGAGCTGGTTGTGTATAATTTTTTCGGGAGATTAGGATAAAACAAAGCCCTCTGTGAGAAACATAGGTCAAACCTATCTTTACACAGAGGGCTAAAATTCTCTTATTTTGCCAAGCTCACAGTGCCAGCCACCCACTGCTGTACAATGTTCACACCTACTTCTAACAATTCAGCAATAGTATTATCCGAGTAACCTTTTTTCTTCATGTTGATGGCAGTCTCCTTAGCCTTCTTCATCTCGCCCTGTGCAATGCCATCTCTCTGCGCTTCACTTAGCTCATCATGCATTAATATTTTCATCGCTTCACACATCTCAGGATACCTCCTTTTCAATTCTTCATACAGCTTATAGTTTGCCGATAAACTCACCTGCAAAACCGCATCCATATTTGCGCGTTCTCCCTCCTCTGTGAGCTTTTGCGCGTCCTCGACAAAACCAAGGACATCTTCTTCCAATGGATTTCTGGAAAGTACCTTTAACCACAGATGCTTTCCGCTTTCAAGTTCCCTCGTCACCACAACCTGCGCCGGGATCAGAAGCCCTTCTACATAATATACGCCGTCAAATTCCTTTTTAACCGCAAGCCCATATCTCTCCAAGCTGCTAAACAGTTCTTCCGGATAGCCTTCCCGGAACAACGAAACCGTCAACTGGTCAATAGGAATCTGGTCAACCGTCTCTCCAAGACCCTTGTAGATACAGGCGTATCCGACCGTCTTAAAGAAATCATCTATCGTCATCCCATCACCGGGCGACTTATACTCAATCACGTTATACCGCCTGAAAATGCGCCCGATTTCATTCTGGATGCTCACTTCATCCAGCTTCTCAACCACAAGCAGGTCAATCTGCAAAGGCTTCTTGCTTAAATTATACTCACGCTGGAAATCCAGTTCCGCACGGTTTGCCGAAAGTTCAAGCTCTGCCGCAGCGCAAAACGCCGGATGCCACTGTATATTAATATCCGAAAGAGTTACATTTACACTCGCCACCGGCAACCGCCTCCCTTCCGCCGTCTTAGCTAAGTTAAATCTTTTTCCGCAACTGTGGAAATCTCCCACAGCAGATATTCTTATCCGGGAAAGTGCTGCCTCACAGCTATCCTTCTCTCCCATCTTCATCTTACCATCAAAACAAGCAGATTGCAAGGCTACCGGAGGGGAGTTCACAAAAAATTTTGAAATGAGACTGGGTCCTCTGTAAAGCAAGATATACACATATTTAGGGGGTCAACCCATATAGCTCATAAATGTCTTTTTGAAATGGGGTAAGCTCAGTGGTGTATTTTTTTCGTGTTCCATTTATACTAACACTGCGGACAGTTTTCATTTCGCTTATTACTTTTTGAAGGTCATGATTTTTAAACCATCCAGCCGCATTCATCACCTGCTTTAACCGGGTTGTGATCAGGAGTGCTATAAACTGTATGAAAATCCTGCCTTCCATGGCTGCCGCCGAATGGATACGTAAACGCTTCATGTCAAGATCATTTTTGAGGTCATAGAAACATTTTTCAACAGCATCCTTGTCGCGATACACCTCAAGAGCTTTCGTCTTATCCTTGATGTGATTGCTTACAAGCACGAACCAGCCGATATGGTTCCTTTTATGCCTGCTGATGGCTTCCTCGTTGTAATCCACCCTGATGCCCCTTACAGGTGTTTTGTGAACCTGAAAAAACTTATCGTAATACGAGGCATGCTCCTTTACGTGTCTGCCAGCCATAAGTTCTTCATAACAGCAGTGCAGGATATGGTCAAAATTCCGTTCGTCTGTCGCCGCCTTGAAACTATCATGGTAGACGTGGATATAGAATCGTTGCCCTTTCCACGTGGAAGATTCCGTGACCGCATACAGTTCGTCCCCAAAGACTGCACAGTAATTGTGATGTGAACGGATGCTATCCCTGTAGCGTTCTACTGCCTTGCAAGCGAAACCGACCGTAAAAGGCACTCCGACCAGGAACTTCTTATGACTGGCATACATTGCGTCAAGGTTCGGTTCACTATAAAAGCCTTTATCCATGATAAAATGACAGGCCGGACTGTCCAAAACGGATATATTCGCTATGCTGTCCTCCAGGGTGTTCACATCCTTTATGCTGCCGGGAATAATCCTGTAATACAGCGGCATATGGGAAGTGACGCCGGTGAGCATAAGGAGGTTGATCTGGGGCAGTTTTTCCCCATCACGGTTGTATCCCCAACGGACAAAGTCAATCAATTCGCTGTAGGAGGATACACTGGTGATGTCCATTGCATAGACATCTTTCTGGCGGTTTACATCAATCCACCTGCTGAAAAAGTTCTGCTGCAGCGCAGGCGTGATCCTTACAAGGAGTTCACTCACCCGCCGGCTTGCAAGCAGAGAACGGCATGGTGGCGGATACATCCGCTGCCACTGTTCAATATGACATAATGCCCCGCCTTCGCTGACAAGGTAATACGCGCACGTCAATATGCGTTTCCAGTCGTCTGGAAAACCTGCGGTGAGCGGTACTGTCAGTCCTATGTCTGAAACAGCTTTATCCAAAAGGGACTGTATGCCGGTGTTTTCAACAACACAGCGGCCAGCAGGTTCTTTCGTTTCAGCCTTTTTGCGGGCAATATCGCCTTTCCTGCGGTTGGGAACCACTTCGCCTGTTGCCGGATCCAGATGCCCAATGCTCTTGCGAATATGTTTGACCTTTTTGGTTTCCTTATCATAAACAGAAACGTTGCTATATACATAGATTTTACTATTTGGATTTTTGACATAAACCAATGACGACATGGCGCGGCTCCTTCAAATATGTGTATAATATTTCTTCTTATATTATATAATTTATACACATATTTGTAAAGAGAGATTGCCTAAAAACCTAGTATTTTCAATGGATTCACAACATCAGGGAGCTGGTAGTGTATAATTTTTTCGGGAGATTAGGTTTTAATAATCTATAGTCTTTGGGTTTCAGCTTTCCAATCTTTTCCTTGTACATAACGCATGGAGAATGCGATGTTAATATGTAAGTAGGTAATAATCAGTATCTGCAAATTTCCATCCACATTTGATAAGATAAGTTCAAATGATGGAGGTGATACCAATAAATACGAATGACAATGTAACCTCAAAGGCTGACCTTTGGGCAGACCGGTTCCATGCTTTCCAGGAAAGCGGTTTATCCCGCAAAGAATGGTGTCAGCAGAATGGAATCCCACAGTCTACACTGGGTTACTGGATCCGAAAGCTCCAGTCAGAAGCAGCTGAGACAGAAAGTGCTTCTGATCCGGTGTTTGCAAAGCTCCCTTCGGAACATGAACTCCATTTCAGTACAGCAGGTACAGGAAAACCTCCTGTGATGCTCTGTCTCCCGGAAAATATCCGGATTGAAGTTGCTGCGGACTGTCCAGCCAGACTGTTGACTGCCCTGCTTCAGGCCTTAAAGAACTATGCTTGATTTTTACGGAAGTACTACAGTCTATCTGGCATGTGGCTGCACGGACCTCCGGAAGAGCTACACTGGTTTAGCGGCCATCATCAAACTGAAATTCCATCTCGATCCGTACTCCCGCTGTATGTTCGCGTTCTGCAATCGCAGGCGCACATTGCTCAAGATCCTTCAGTGGGACGGGTCAGGGTTTTGGATCCTGATGAAACGGCTGGACCGCGATTCCTTCCATTGGCCTGACACACCGGATGAACTGCAGAAAGTTACGCTGAAAGAGATCCATTGGCTGTGCGATGGTTTATCCCTGAACCCCAGCGGCGCATTTGAAGAACGTCACCCGAAGATCGTCATATGAGCCCGGATCCTGTCAATTCGCAAAAAGCCGAAAATCACTTTGTTTTGGGCGGATTTTCCTCCGTCCCGGAATGCAGTTTCCTATAGGAACGGAATGCTTTTTCTGGTATACTTTCTGGTAGAGATTTCAGAAAGTTGAGGCTGTGTTATGGATCCGCTTTTTACAGAGGAACAACTGAACAAGATGAGCAGGGAGGATATCATCTCCCTGATGAAAACCATGCGGGAGCATTATCAGAAACAGGAAACAAAGATCCAGATCCTCGAAGAAAAAACAAAGGAACTGGAATTCCTGAATGCGATGCTTTCTGACCGTCTGACTCTTGCGCAGCGGAAACAGTTTGGCCCATCCAGCGAAAAATATGCGGATGGCTATACGCAGCTGAACCTTTTTAACGAGGCAGAGCAGGAAGCAGAGCCTGATGCGCCGGAGCCGGAAATGGAGGAGATCCATCCGTCTTCCTATAAAAGAAAGAAACGTTCCGGCAAAAAGGAGGAAGATCTTTCCGCCTTTGAGACAACGGAAGTAATTGAGTATAAGCTGACCGGCGCGGACCGAAACTGTCCGGACTGCAATACCAAATATAAAGTCGTGACAAAAGAGACGGTGAAGCGCCTGAAGTTTGTCCCTGCACGGTTTGAAGTGGTGGAGGAGGTCACCTATGTTTACAGCTGCCCAAAATGCGGGGCGATGAAACGTCCGGAAAAGGCGCCTTCCCTTCTCAAAGGCAGTGTGGCAACACCATCCCTGGTGGCAGGCATCATGAACGCAAAGTATGTGGGCGGCATGCCCCTTGCGCGTCAGGAACGGGAATTCGCCCGTTACGGCCTGAACCTTTCCACAAAGACCATGGCGAATTGGATCATCCAGTGTGCGGACCGGTATCTGCAGCCGCTTTATGAACTGATGAAGGAAGAATTCCTCCGGAGCCGATACGCTCATGGGGATGAAACCCGTGTTCAGGTGATCGATGAGCCGGAACAGAAAGGTTCCACCCAGAACTGGATGTGGGTCTATCTCACTGATGAATACAGCGGCTCACCCCGGATGGTCCTCTTCCAATACGAAAGAACCCGGGCGGGATATCATCCGGTGGAATTCCTTGGGGATCAGTACCAGGGATATTTCACCTGCGATGGATACCAGGCATATCACAGCCTTCCGGAAAGGATCACCGTGACAGGATGCATGGCCCATGCGAGGCGCAGATTTGATGAATCCCTGACCGTTTTGAAAAAGGACTTTACCAAAGAGCAGCTGAAGGAAACAACCGCATATCAGGCAATGGAACGGATCGGGATGTTCTATAAGATCGAAGAGATGATCCGTGACAAGTCACCGGAAGAAAGGTATGAAGAGCGTCAAAAGCAGGCAAAGCCGCTTTTAGAGGCTTTCTTCGAGTGGCTTCATACCCTGGAGGATGCTGTGGACAGATCTTCTAAGATCGGAGAGGCGGTCCTGTATACGCTGAACCAGGAAACCTATCTGAAAAGGTATCTGGAAGATGGCCATCTGAGTATTGACAATCTAGCTGCAGAGCGGGCACTGAAAAATTTTGCCATAGGGAGACGCAACTGGCTGTTTGCCAAAAGCATCCGCGGGGCACAGGCCAGTGCGAATGTGTACAGCATCACAGAAACTGCGCTTCTGAATGGACTGAAGCCATACAACTATCTCACATATGTGATGGAAAAGATGAAAGAACTCGGTGCGTTTCCGGCAAAGGAAGAAATGCTGGAGCTTCTCCCATGGTCCTCCAATCTGCCTGATGATTGCCGCAGCAAACTTAAAAAGTAAAAAACAGATCTTCCCCCGGTAAGTGCTGGGGGATTTCTTATTTTGTCAGTAACCGTCAAATAATAATACGGTCAGATATAGAATTACCCCAGCCCTTTGCGAGTTGGAGTAATTTACTATAATTCACATGCGATTTTTGATAGATTGGAGTTTTTCACTCCAAGGCGCCAGCTCTGCGAGCTGATCGTCGGTCATCTCTTTCGTTGGCCGATGCTCCAGTAGAAATTTTAGGTAACTGTAAATATTCAGGTCGTGTGCTTTTGCCATCTCAACCATTGTGTAGACCACTGCGCTGGCATTGGCACCGTCTACAGAATTACTGAACAGCCAGTTCTTCCGGCCAACCGCAAACGGTCGGATCGCATTCTCGCTGAGATTGTTGGTAAAGCTGCAGCGTCCATCTTCCAGATAGGTCTCCGCCGTATCCCGGCGGTTCTGGACATAATTCACCGCCTTGTCCATGCGGGTATTCCGCACTGGTTTCTGCTGATCCAGCCACGACCAGAAAGCCTCCAGAATGGGTTTTTCCTTCTCGAGACGCAGCTGTTTCCGCTTTTCATAATCGCCGGGATATTTTTTGTTAATGGAGTCTTCGATCGCGAACAGACGGTTGCAATACTGGACTCCCTGTACCGTCGGCTGGCTGTAATCATACTGCTTCCCTTTGGGGACGGCATCGATAAAATATCGACGTATGTGTGCCCAGCAAGCGCAGCGTTTGATATCTGGCAGACCGTTATACCCCTGATAGCCATCCGTTTCCAGATATCCATGGTATCCTTTCAGGAACTCCCTCGCATGGCTTCCGCTTCTGGTAGGAGAATATCCATACAGGATGATCGCCGGAAGACCGTCCTCCCCGCTTCGGAACAGCCACATGAAGGACTGTGTCTGAGCTCTGCGGTCTTCTTCCTTCAGTACCTGGATCCTGGTTTCGTCTGCCATTGCAAAGCTTCGCTTCAGTAGTTCCCGATGGAAGTAATCATACATCGGCTGAAAGTAATGTTGCGAGCAGTAGATGATCCAGTTGGCAAGTGTCGTCCGGCTGATCTGAGCCCCATACTGTTTCCAGTCTTTCTCCTGACGGTAGAGAGGCAACCCATTCGCGTACTTCTGATACATCGTCCATGCGACAGTGGAGGCGGATGCCGGACCTTTTCCTACCAATGCTTCCGGAACCTGAGACTTTACGATCACAGGCTTTTCCGTAGCGCCAAGCCCATCTTTACAGGACGGGCAGCCGTAACTCTGGCTGTAGTATTCGATCACCTTGCATGTAGCAGGAATGAATTCCAGTTCGCGGCGGATATACTCCTCGCCGATGAGAACCATCCGTGTGCTGCAGACCGGGCAGATCTGGTCTTCCTCCGGAAGAGGAATGACTACCTTTTCAACCGGCAGCCCTTTGAAAAGTTCCTCATGTGTTGCTTTTTTCTTACGGGTATGCTCCCGGATCACGGTTTCTTCTTCCAGCTGGGAAGGATCCTGTTCCATTTCCGCTTCATCGAACAGGTTCTGCTGTCCGGGGATGTCATCAGACCGCCTCTCACTGGAGGAACCGAAGAGCTTTTTTGTCAGATAGTCTACCTGTTCCTGAAGAGCTTTTTCATGGTTGGATTTTTCGTCAATGATAAGACGGAGAGATTTGATCAGCTCTGTCTGCTCAGAGACCATTGTTTTCAATTGTAATATGGTATCTTTCAGCTCTCGCAGCTGGATATCTTTTGCACTGGAAGCCATCGTTCTCTCCTTGGAATTGATATCCTTATTATACCAGAAATGTCGCTTCCACTAAAGGAAAACGCGGACTGAAAAGTGCCGAATTTATAAGGAAATCTGCCATTTTTCTGTGCAGGATTTTCCATGAAAATCAGCAGCGTTTTACTCTGCTTTGAGAGCTTTGGGCTGGTCGATATCGATCCCTGACATCAGCCAGTCAAACTCCCGCCAGGAAAGGTTCCTGACTTCTGACTGCTTCCGCGGCCATTGATAGCCGCCGGGAACAGACAGCCTTTTATAAATCAATACGAAGCCATCCGGCTCACGGAACAGCGCTTTGATTCTGTCCCGTCTTCTCCCGCAGAAAAGGAAGAGTGCACTGGACGACGGATCCATCTTAAGCTGGTCTTCGATAATGGCACACAAGCCATCAATCGATTTGCGCATATCCGTATACCCCGTTTTCCCTAACAATAGGATAAACGGGGTTATTCTTATGATATTTTTATCCTCATCATTTCTGAGAATAGCTGTATTTGAGCGTTTTTACATCATAAATGATGAGGATAACATTTTTCATCTTAACCCACAGATACGTGCCATTTCTTCTTCATCATCTGGCCACAATGGTTTCTCATCCGTTGATAAACTTCCTGTCTCCATTGCTTTTCGCATCATTTCTATAGAAGGGACAGCATAGATTCGTGTTGTTTCTGTCGAAGAATGTCCCAGTATCCTGGAAACAAGCTCTAGTTCTGTTCCATCCTGATATAGATTTGTTGCACGCGTCCTACGCAGCATGTGTGGATAGCAGTGTTCTGGAAAATCTGGGTACTGTGACCGTATCTGAGACGCATACTTTTTTATGATGCGTTCTACATTTCCTACAGACATCCTGTCTTTTCGGCCTTTGATCATTGTATAGATCAAGGGCAGGTCAGGAATGATTGTTGGATGATAGAGGTTCAGATAATTCTTTAAATGACGGACTGTTTTTTCTGTGATAGCAACGATTCTTTCTTTATCACCCTTTCCATATATCCTCAGATATGGTATTTCCGCATTGAGATTTACAGAAGATACATCCAGGGATAATAATTCGGAGACTCTAATGGCAGAATCATAAAGCAGTATCAGAATCAGCTGATCCCGTTGACCAATCTTTGTGTGGGGTGGTGCTGTAAGTAATGCTTTAAGAGCTTCTTCCGATATCACCTCCCGTGTCAGCTTAGGTACTTTGAGAAAAGGAACTCTCGATGCTGTCAAAGCTACTGTCTGCAGGGAAATATCACTGTCTGCAGCATACCATAGGTATGCTCTGATTGCAGCTAACCTGTTGTTGCATGTTGTTTCAGCATTACCACTTTGTTTTAGGAACTCTATGTATGACAATAAAAAATCATGTGTACAGTCTTCAAACCCGAATGACCGTATCGACAGGTGCCTGATATCTGTTACATATCGCCTGAAAACTGTCAATGCATCCCGATATGTTTCAACCGTGTTTCTACTTTTTAATACTTGATCCGGGAGATAATGCTCAAGAAATTCGAGGGTCTTCGAAAAAAACAGTTTTTTCTGAGATTTTTTTCTATTCATAAGCATTTACCTCTGGGATCACATATCTTCCAGTTTCATCTTTATCCCTGATGATACGGAATGCTTCAGCAACCTGATGATAATAATAGAATGTTTCATCCGGGCTCTGATGACCCAGGTACCGGCTGAGGAAGGGGAGCATTTCTTTTAAAGGAACCCCTTCTTCCATCCACAGATTCATTCTTTTAACTACAAAAGCATGGCGAAGACAATGGACTGTCGGAGCCTTGTCACATGAT
Source organism: Enterocloster clostridioformis (assembly GCF_020297485.1). Taxonomy (NCBI): domain Bacteria; kingdom Bacillati; phylum Bacillota; class Clostridia; order Lachnospirales; family Lachnospiraceae; genus Enterocloster; species Enterocloster clostridioformis. The sequence continues at coordinate 5,215,988 of NZ_JAIWZC010000001.1, read as the reverse complement.
TCTGCAAAAGGTGTTAATGCCCAGAAATCACGAAACTTTTTATCGATTGTACCAACACTGAGGCACTTATCTGTCTCCCGCGCTGGGAAAACCCAGTCTGACAGACAATGGTATTTATCGCGCAGCACTTTAGCGTATGCCTGTAACAGTTCAGTCAGATCTGTGGCCATGTAGATCAATCGGTCTTTGTGACCTTTCGACTGATATATATGGATTGTTCCGTATTGAAGATCCACATCCTTCCAATACAGCTTCCTGGCTTCTGAAATACGCAGACCACAGCAATAGATAAGCCGAAAGATCACTTTATACTCGGTAACTAATCTATGAAATCCTGTCGCTTTTATAGCAGGAACACAATCGTCAACTGCTTCAAAGAACGCTTTTATTTCAGCTTCTGACAGGATGTGAACTACGTTTTTCTCTGCCTTGTAGAAATTTGATGGAATATATGCTTCCATACCCAGTGAAGTCAGAAACAGCGCAAACTGCCGTAGTACAGATGTCCTGGAAGAGCATGTGGCAAGAGCTTCGCCATCACGCAATGTCCCCCATTCCTTTACAAGATCCCTGCTTAAGCAAGGTTCTGTAACTGCGCTTTCTATGCAAAAGGCATCAAAGCGTTTCAGTTTCCATTCTTCGCTTTCATATATAAAACCTACAGCCCGTTTTTCGCTTATAAACTTTTCAAGATATGGTGCGAAACAGCTTTTGAACTGGTATTCACCCATCTTCATGCCAGCCCTCCTCTCAAAAGGAGCCCTGTACTCTCCAGGGATAATCCACATTTCCTGCTTCTTTCATCATCCAGAAGCAGATACTTCATGACACTTGTGGAATCACGGTGTCCAAGTGCATCCATTACATCATCAATCCCTGCATGGTTCCGCAAGAGATTCGTGGCAGATGTCCTACGGGTCACATGAAAACCGCCGCCTTTTACATCTTTTCGTTCAGGAAGGATACGCCAAAGCGCTTTGGTACATATCTTACCTGTAAGTTTTCCATAAGGAGCTTTTGACCTTATGAAAATGTATCCGCTATTATTCCGGGGTCTTCCTTTGGTTATATACAGATATAACGCATTGCCCACTTCAACAGGCATGGGAAGGGTGATCTGAGTCCTGGTTTTTTTCATGATTATTGAAATCTGTCGTTTTTTCCAGTCTATGTCCTGAAAACGGAGAGAAAGAACATCATACGCCCTCATTCCCATCCGCAGACCAAGTAATACTATCGCAATATCACGAAGTTCTACAGGGGTATTATGTTCTGTACGGAATGTATGAATTCTTTGAATCTGCTCATCAGATAATACATCAATGATCTTATCGCACGGAGCGGTACCGGTCATCAAACATAGATCCAGCTTGTGTACATCTGTATATCCGTTTTCATCAAGAAAACGAAGAAATGCCCTTACAATGACAAAGCGTCCTGCTCTTCCCGCAAAAGTGGCATGCTCATCATGTAATGAAAAATCTTTTACAACAGCGAATGAAAGATTCTTGAAACTTTCATAGCCATGATCAAGCAAAAACATACAAAAACGGGTACAGGAATACATGTAACTATCGATTGTACCTGGCTCTCGAAACTCACGTCTTTTCTGTTCCAAAAGACCTTCTATTGGCTCTCTGCACCATAATGGCAGTTTATCGAAACTGATAGGCTGGTATCTGTACTTACCATTCGGATGGATATCACCAGTAAGGGTATAATCTTCATAAAATTTCAGAACACGCCTCCAGTGGAGCCATGAAGTCCCCATTGTTTTTCTGATTTCTGCGAACCAGATCCACATGATATCTTGATGAAATCCTAATTGATTCATATCAAGAAAAAGATACAATGCAGTCAATGCATGTTTAGCAAGTTTCAAAGTTGTCCCAACATATCCATGAGTTTCTAAAAGTTCAATAAAAGGTACGATTGAATTATAGAAACTGTCCACCGACATGGCTACACTCGTTATATTCCGGAGCACTGTAAGACTTTCATCAGAGAAATCCGACAGTAATCCGATATGAGGAAATATCTGGCAGTCAAAAACAAGAACATAGCTCATAGGGCAAAGTCCCTTTTCACCATAAAACCTGATCATTCGCGCAGTATTATTCAGTATCACGGCTCTTGTATCATCAGAACAATACATTTTTGTCTTTGTCAGTTTTATAATCGAGTCATAGGTGACCTCCGTAATAGCATGAACCCCGATATCATCCAGAAAGAATAAGCCTGAAGAACAGTAAATACGGGTTAATTCTAATGTACGAGTTGTATAGCGTTTACTACAATCATCCAGATATATGTCAAGATCTTTTCTCCATAATAAAGGCAGCTTGTCATAGTTTGACTGATTAAGATAAAGTCTGCGGTCGGAAACAGTCCCTGTGGAGTCCATCTCCTCCAACTGGTAAACATACTGTATCCATATGGCACATCTTTGCCGTGGTAATTCAGTTTTGATCTCAGATATCCAACCTTCACGAATACAATCTGAATACTCCTCATTTCTCTGCTTTATAAAAAGCCTGAGGGACTCATAGCAATCTCTGTGTGACTTTCGGCTACTTGAACATATCTCCTTTTCTTTCAGCAGTATCATTACTTTGTTTACGGTTTCGTCGTAATTCATGAAATCACATCCTTCCGATTTTATTGTGATTTCATTATCGCATATGACTTTTTATCCTCATATTTTTCTGAAAAAATGCCTTAAAATCAATGCCTTCTCAAAAAGATGAGGATAAAAATATCGAGAGGATAAGCCACAGACGATGTAGATCTTTTCAAGTCCGGAGATATCGCCTAACATGAAGTCTCCCGGATCAGACGGAGTGTCCTTGTAAGAAGGACAGGGTCGGCATCATTGCTGATCCGAATGATCACATCTTTCATGGTCACTTCAATCGTATGTGAATTGTCAAGGTACATTTGCTGCATCTGTGATGCCGCATGCTGCTCCGGAAGATGATCCGGAACAATATCAATGGGAACCACATCCTGTTTTGGAAGTGGATCTGCATGATGACCGTAATTCGGTGCAGGGATCTGTTCCGCTGCCGCTTTCCGGCATCGGCTGACCCAGTTATAAAAGGTGCTTACTGCGATGTCATTTTCACGGCACCATTCAGCATCTGTCATGCCGCTCTGGCGGCATTCATTGATAAGCCTGATCTGTTCTGCCATAGGAACACGGGCTTTGCGAGTAGCTGCCATAACCTATCCTCCATAATTGTAGTGAAATAGTCTAAGTATCTAACAGCTACAATTATAGCGGAAGAAGGCGGATTAGAAAATCCGCAGGTATATTTGGCGCTTACTTTTGTCAAGATACGGATTATTACTTACTTACGTTAATATTACTTTCCCTTTATAATCTGAAAGGAAATCACGATTCAGATACATTTCCTCTGTCCAGTGAAAATGTATCATATCGTAATTATACAGTTCTCTATCTACAGGAAGCTTCTTGCGTAGAAAATAGGCATCGTTAATAGCCCTTCTTATCTCCAAAATACGCTCAGGCATCATATTCCGGAGTTTTGAATTATCCTCAAAACGTGATGGTCCATTATTATAAAAAGAAATATCAATAGGAAGATACTCAGATTCACCTATTGCGTCCAATCCTTTTTTTAAATTAAACAAATACCCCGCCTGCCCCCCTTTAGGAAACAGTTTCTCTTCAGGGAAATATATCAACAATTTTTTCATACTACATTCTCCTCATTTTACAGTTCGACATAAATCAGCTTCACTTGCCAAAATTATGTTCCTTCCTTATCCAGAAATCCAAATTTCTCATAACCTCAACAGGCTTAAATTGTTCACTAATCATTAAACACTTTGTTTTCATCTTGTTGATATCTTCTCGATGATTAATGGCGTAATCAATGCATCTCGCAATCCCGTCGACATCATGAACAGGAATCAGAAAGCTTGTTTCTTTATTCTCTACAAGTTCATTATTGAAACGCCAGTCTGATGCTATAACAGGCAAACCTGCCATAAAGCTCTCGCAAATTGCTGTAGGGAACCCTTCGCCCGGATAATAAGTCGGAAATAGCATCATGTAGTATTCTGAAAGTTTTTCGAGGCCTTCATCACTGGTTATTAAACCCTTATATGTAGCAAACTCCTTATTCTTTTCAAAAATCTTTTTGTAATGATCAGAGTACTTTTCTTCTATAGGTCCCCAAACATCTAATTTGCATAGAAGACCGTCTACGCTTTGATTGACATTTGCAATTGCCTCTATTGCATCGTCAATACCTTTTGTTGGAGTCACTCTGGAGAATGTACAGAACTTGAACGGTATCTGCGCATCAAAATCTAGACTTTCTAATTTCAACGGTTTCCTTGTTGAGAAAATAGACATAACATCTATGGGCGCATCTGTAAACTTCTTAAGTTCTTCCATCAACTGCTTAGTTTCCGGCAAGAGATAATTAACTTTTTTAAAGGCCCAAGCCAGATATCTATGCTTTTTCAGCAATCCCGTCAGCCAACCTCCAACAATTGGATACGCCATTTTATATCGTTTGATACCCTTTAAAAGTGCAAAGAAAGGCAAAACAAACTTAATACCATTCTTATTCGGCATAACAATTACAACATCACACTGGTTGGCGACTTCAAAACACTGCAAAATCAGTGAAAACACCTCCTTTTTCCAATTAGAAGTGTCTACACTCATGATCTGGCCTGGATACTCCTGCTCAAGTTGCTTGATGATGCCTCTCGTTTTGCTCATCTGACCCCCGATAATTGGAGTTGACGTTGCATAACCCAGATATCCGATCAGGCCAATTTTTTTCTTCTTGTTTCTCATTAATTCACCTTAGCAATCTCTGAAAACACATCTAATGAACGCCGAATAACATCATCCATGTCATAGTACTTGTACTCTGCCAATCTCCTACTAGGAAAATCACATTCTCTTCCTGCGTTGCTAAATCCCTATACTGCTGCGCAAGAGCTTTCCATTCTGCTGTAGGAAAGGTATAGAACGGTTCTTCCCCATCGCAAGGGATTTCCTTGAGGATAGTAGTCTTATCGTTCTTTTGGTCAGTGAGCTTTTTGAACTCCGTAATCCGGGTATAATCATAGTCCATCGGCCAACGGGTGCTGGCGACAGGCTGATAGGACTCACAATCATGTGTTTCAAAAATGAACTTGATACTTTCTAATTCAGCAGGAGATACACCCCATTGTTTGATTGTGAAGTACTTAAAGAACTTCTCATAAATATCCTGCCCTCCCTGACTCAACACCACATCTTCGCTGGTTTTAATCTCATCAATCTTAATCTTCCGACTTTCAATGAATGCGTCCATCCCATCTTCAGAAAGGTTCATATTGTAGAGCTGATTGATGGTTTCCAAAGAAATCGGCATCGGTACGAAATTACCATTAACATATGACATAACGCGGTGCTGATATTCATGCCAGTCACAATATTGGCACACATAGTCAAACACTTCTTTGTCGTTTGTGTGAAATGTGTGTGGCCCATATTTTTGAATGAGGATACCTGCGTCGTTATATTCATCATAAACATTGCCACCTATCTGCGGTCTTTTTTCAATAATTAACACTTTTTCATGGAGCTGCGTGGCAATCCTCTCAGCTATCGTAATTCCCGCAAGACCAGCTCCTACTACAACGTATTTAAACTTCATAATTCTGCTCTCCTTATGTAATCAATTATGAACTTACTCCATATTTCTTGTGGAGAAATTTTGCCGAAAGAAAAACCTTTACTTTAAAAGCCCAATTAACATCTTCCATATATGGAAGTTCCTTCACCTCTGATTTGCTGATTTCTCCAGTCTGTAATTTGTATTCCAGCCAAACATCAAACAAAATTTCGCTTATCCTTCCACAGAAACGGCTATCAAAAGCTGACAAATTGGACTTATCTATACGTTCAACTACCTGAAAAAGAATATTGAAAAGCCATGAACAATAATCATCCATCATATTTCTCTCCAGGATCATCATATTGAACATATATCCCCATTTTCTTTTCATCACCTTTTTAAAGGCATCTAGTACAGCATTGCTTAAATATCAGTGATTAAATTACTAATGGTATCCCGGCATATGTCCACTTAAATGGGTGTGCTGTAAGATTGTATTGTTCAATAAAGCGCAGGATGCTTGCTTCCAGTTCTTCTATTGATAGGTAGCTTTTCCGCTTCAGCAGCTTCCGGTTAATGATGCCAAACCATATCTCAATCTGGTTCATCCAGGAACTGTGTTTCGGAGTATAGACAAAGCGGATCCGGTGGGAAGGGTCATGCAGGAAATCCGCTCGGCTTTCCATACTTTTAAGGATCCCTGTTTTCCCTTTTTTGCCCAGCTCCACGCCAAGGGCACAGGCTTCTGCCACAAAGCGGACAAGGGCTTCCGATTTATGGGTGTTTAGGCCATCGCATATAAATGTCCATGGGGCTTGCGGGTCTGTCCCTACCAATGCTTTCACGGCTTCCACAAAATCCTCTTCTGTGCGTGTGGAGTTTAAATACGGCATTTCCATACGGCCCGTTGCAACATCAAAGAACCCGATGAGGCTGGTCGTGCCATGGCGGATATACTCAAACTCCATTTTGGCGCACTGGCCGGGTAATGGGAGCTTGTCAGGATATTTATGTTCCAGCGCTTGTACCCCGGTCATTTCATCCGTGGAAACAATGTGTGCACCTTCCCGGCTTTGTTCCTGGGCACTCTGGTACAGGCCGCAGATTTCGTTTACTTTCCGCGCAAAAGATTCCGGGGCTTCCGTCTTTTCCGAAGAATGAAGCCAGTAACGGATTTTGTGGGGATGTAAATCTACCTCATTTTTAAAAAACGGCTGACAGATTTCTCAGAAATCTGTTCAGCGATCCCCTGCTTTTTAATTTCTGCCACTAACAGCGGGAGACTCCACTGGCTTACTTCGTACCCAAAATCATTTGGGTTGCTGCAGGCAAGGTCGATGATCCGCATGATCTGGTCCGGCGTAAAAACAGACGGGGCACCGGGGCGTTTTTTATCGGACAGGACTGCCCGTATCTCATCTTCAAGCTTTTTCGGGTCGTCCATTTCAATCCTCCGCAAGGCTGGGAGCGCCGCGAGGAACCGACTGCGCCAGGTGGCAACATTATTATAATGAAGCCCGACCTGTGGTGCAATATTCTGGTTGAGTTCCCCCTGTGACGCAAGCAGGACAATGCTGGCTCTTTTGACCAGTCCTGACGGAAGGGAGCGGCTTTTTGAAAAAGCAGATAATATGTTTTTCATGGCATCAGATAAAACCGGGATAGTATCAATTGTTTTCCTTCGCATAATAACACATCCATTCTTTAGTGATAGAATTATTATGCACCGACTACAATAAAAAAGCAACGTCTATTCATTATTATTTTGGCAATGCTGTACTAGTATAACTCGATTTTAATAAGTTTACATTATTATCCTGAAAACCAAGGGAAACGTGCGCCCAAAGCACGGACACGTAAGCCAAGAAATCAGATTACTACCAATGCTTAAATTGTAAGCTTATTTAAATCGAGTTATACTAGGTATTCAGGACAATCACTGCTAATAATTTTCTCAACTATTTGAAAATGTGTTTCATCATGGGTATGTGCATAGTGGGAATACAGGGATTCTATATAGTATCGCCTCTTCTTAGGGACGAAAACTTTATATTTATCAAGCATCGGCTCGATTTCATCCCTTGTAATCAGCATCAAGGTTTTTCCATGCCCAATATAATCCGGTCTGTGTCCCAAAGTTACAATTCCGATCAGAAATATTATCTCCTATATCGTCTCTTACATAACCAAAATCTAATGGACTCCCATCCTTATTCTTCTTTCCAGCAGCACCTACATGGAGCGGTAGATACATTGGATCTTTCGGCATATTACATTTCTTATGGGCACAAACAATAATTTTTATTCTCTCATACATATTACTTCCTCCATCCGCCAATTAATTTAAGATAGGGATTCCTAATCACGCCGGAAAATGTCGCGCGTATACACTTTCTCTTTCACGTCATCCAAGCACTTATCATACCGATTAGCGATAATCGCCTGACTCATTCCCTTGAACTTCTCCAGATCATTAACTACGACTGACCCAAAGAACCTCTCTCCATCCTTCAGTGTCGGCTCGTAAATCACTACAGTAGCGCCCTTTGCCTTTATTCGCTTCATAACGCCCTGGATGCTGCTCTGCCGGAAATTATCTGAATTACTCTTCATAGTCAGGCGATATACGCCAACTACAATCTCATTTTCCTTATTTTCATCCCAGCCATCGTTTGTGCTGTATCCACCAGCGATCTCCAGTACCCGGTCAGCGATGAAATCTTTTCTCGTCCGATTGCTTTCCACAATTGCTTCTATGAGATTTTCCGGCACGTCAGCATAGTTTGCCAGCAGCTGCTTGGTATCTTTCGGCAGACAGTATCCGCCGTAACCAAAGGATGGGTTATTGTAATGAGTACCAATACGAGGATCAAGGCAAACGCCGTTGATAATCTGCTGTGTGTTCAGACCTTTCATCTCTGCGTAGGTGTCCAGCTCATTGAAATAACTTACTCTTAATGCCAGATATGTATTGGCAAACAGCTTCACAGCCTCTGCCTCAGTAAATCCCATAAACAGTGTATCAATATTCTCTTTAATTGCACCTTCCTGCAGGAGCTCAGCGAAAGTGTGTGCCGCTTTCGCCAGACGAGCATTCTCCACATCCGTACCTACGATTATCCGTGATGGCCACAAATTTGCCTTCCCTCAATTTCGTGTAATAATAGGCTAATCAACACATAAAAAGCTCATAACCTACTTGGATATAGCGGTATGTAGCTACATTCTGGTAGGTCATGAGCTGACTATGAGCATATTGCGGTCTGGATATGATTTTCTGAGCGCAAAAAGAAAAGACCGCCGATGTAAAAATCAGCGGTCGTAATGGGAACATATCCTAAAATGTTCATTCGGGGGAATTTCGTTATAAAAATGCGGATGATGTTCTCATTATTTTCGTTGTAAAAATGTGAATGATAATATCATCCGTATTTAAAAAGACTGTGGTAGAAACAGGCAAAAAAGAAGCCCCGATGGTCACTCTCCTGCTTCACAAGTCGTAGTGAAATTGGAAAATAACCACCGGGGCCAACTTTACCGTTTATTCTATTTTTCCATACAAATCATCCATAGCAGTAATGAAATTGCCCCAGTCAGGGTTCTGCTTTTTCTCTCGGCTGGTTAAATAATACTGATACTTATACAACATTCTAAGCCCTTTGTTATCATACCTTCCTGTCTTGTAAAGATAATATAGTATCTCATAAGACTGAAGCAGACTCATGTTATCCAAACCAGTTTCCAGCTCTTCGGCTTTACAAATCAATTGCATTGGCAGGTTATCGTTAGCTGCAAAATATAAGTACCTTTTGACAGCCATATACGCAAGGGAATGAATTTCTCCTCTATCTTTTGCATTATCCCGCTCTGGAATATATCCAGAAAAAGGTGCCATTTTGTGAATCTGCATTTCAAAAAGATTTTTCTCACAACCAGTTAGCTCCGAGTCTTTAAAAACTCTTAACTTTGTAGGAACTTCTTCTTTCTTTTCATCAGCAAAAGCTTTTACTGCTCCTTCGACTAATTCCGCATAAACTGATTCATGTACTGCCAGATTCGGAAAAGCATCAAAAAGTGGTTCAAGCCAATACTCCTGATATTTTTGAAATGCAATCGGCCTCGCACCAATTTTACTCCTATCCGGAACTATAAATAAATTTGCATCAAGGAACACCACCTGCTCACAATCCTTAAAAAGACTGGCTAATGCAGGATTGATATCTTTTGTATTAACATTCATCCTGCTCACCGCCTTCAAACAGATCATTTAAATCGTCCAGATCATCCGGCGATACTGTCAATTCATATCCTAAATCTTCAGGTGACTTTCCAAACAACATAAGAAGTTCAACTAATTCTTCATCTGGAACTTCCCCATCCTCATAGTTCAACAGAATTGTTTCAAGCGCAGCATTTGACACTCCTTTTCGAAGAGTCCTGCTATTTAACAAAGCATATTTCTCCGGATCAAGTGTTTTAAATATCCGACAATAGACACTTTTGTCATCCCGATCATTCATCGCGTATAAATGCTCATAAAAAGACTTATTGATGTATTTCTCTTCGTATAGACGATTGACTATCGCATGATATGGCAACCACCATTCACACTGTAATTTTGCAATAAATCTTAATGTCCGCAAATAAAGCGCCTCATTAATCATTTCCGATTTAAACTCAGAAACTACACGTGAATGTAAAGTCCCACTTGGCAACAATAACTCTGCTGCAAATCTGTCAGCCTGTTTTTCCAGCAATGGATCTTCATTTTCTTCTTCTGTATATGATTTGCCTGTTTTCGTCTTAAAATGATATAGCTCATGTGCAAGGGCAAATATCTGTTGGTCATAATACAGGGATGTGTTTAATCCAATAAACACAATGGGTTCATCTCTTGTTTCAAAGCGGGTAAGGGTAGCGTCGGTATGCGAACCTTCAGATGCCTCAAAGGGATATTCACAAAGAATAATATTATTCTTTTCCAAAAGCATAAAAATATCATTAGCGATGGGAACATCGCCAAAAATACCAAAAAGCTTTCTGGTTTCATCCGCTTTTTTTCGAACATTCTCAATCTGCAGCGCAGTAAGCTCAATCTCTTTACTCATGATGCAACGCCCTTCTTAACACGATCTGCTTCTTAACTGCCAGCATCATTTCAAATAAATGATTCACCCCATCTTGTTCTTGTTCTGTCAGGTGAGAACCGCGAAATGCTGTATAAACAGTCGGCTTCATTTCATCAACGAATAAACCGTCGATATCAAAATCCAATGTCGTAGCCAGACTTTCCAACTGAGGGATAGATGGAATGTATTCCTTTCTCTCAATTCGGCCAATCATAGCTCTATTAATTCCCGTTTTTTCGCTCACCTGTTCCTGTGTCAAACTTTTGCTATTGCGTTGTCTTTTTACAACTTCAGCAAGCAATTCTTGAGATAAATGTTTCATTGATAAGCCTCCTCTCGAAACATAGTATGCCTCTCTGTCCGTTAATGATACCTAAAATATCAGAAAAAGTCAACAGAAAAGTCGTTTTCCCAAAATAAGATACTGAAATTAACTTTTTATTCACATTATCTCATTGGTTCCTCAGTGCCCTATAGCAGTCCGTCAAGAATATCAGCAGCTCCGGCGATATATTTTCCACAGTCAGCTTCCCTCTGATACTACCAACCGCCCGAATGGCCATAGCCCGCGCTTCCTTCGCTTCTTCCGTATTTGCAGAGAACATATGCTCCTCCAAGCATCTGTGTATGCTTGCCACCGCTGTATCGATCAGTGCCGCCAGCTGTTTGCCTTCAACGAGCCGGGATTCTTCTGTATCCTGCTGTCCCTCATCCTCTGCCTCTTCTGCCGCCAGATGAATCACAGACCCCTTCATCACACCTCGCATGATCTCCAAAGCATTTTCTTCGGGCAAGCCACTCAGATAAGTTTTCACCAGCTGGGCTGTAATCATCTCATCTGTTTCCAGCTCATAACTCAAAACATCGATATTCCTTAATCTCTCCTGTGCGCTCATGTGCATCTCCTCCTGCTATTTTTTTCAGAACCATCAAACTCTTTAAATTCAACTTGTCAGGTTCTTTAGCACCACAAGATATACGAAAAAACCGCACATAGCAACCGGAATCAATGCCACTCCAGATTATTCTACGGAACCACTAAAAACAGGCAGCGCCCCTTTGTGGAAATCCCATAAAGACAGCAAAAAGCTATCAGAAGACACAAAAAGCGCCCCACCATGCAGGCTCATCAGATTGTCATTTCTACATTCCAATGCACCGGCCCAGTGGGGCACACTGTTCTTCTATTTTACGCTTCCCTCCCTGACCTGCCGAATAAGCTCCTGCGCCTTCTTCCGTTTCTCGTCAGGTTCCATGCTCACCTTACTCACACTCTTCTCCTTCACCCCAGTCTTGATTTCCTTCCTCGTATAGCACACGCCCCTGCCGCTGACCTTCCAGTTCTCGTCCAGGAATTCCACAGTGCCGTCCGGGTTCGCCCTTCGGAAGCCCAGGAAACTTCCCAGCGTCCGGCCGTTGCCGCTGCTTATCAGCTTCACACCAAAGTTTGTTGTGTATTCCACCTCGTCGCCTTTGACCACAGCATTTTTGATAAAAGCGATGTAGATGCCCGAATCTGGCAATAATAGCCGGCTGCCCATGCCTGATACCCTCTGGTGCTGGGATGGATGCTGTTGGTCAGCGTCCGGCTGGTTTCCTCATACCGGTCTGTCACAGCTTTATCTGTATAAGGGAATGCCAGCCTGCGGTCCGTCCGCAGCCCATGCGCAAAGCAGGTCGCATTCTCTTTGTATGCGCCTTCGTCAAACGCCTTAATGAGCGCAAGGTTCAGTGTGCTCATGCTCTTGCGGAAGATGCCCATGCTGCTGTTCACAAGATACGAATAATCCGCACCGGGGCCGCATAAACCGATGCCGTCATACCCATTGGTGGCGCAGTATTTCTGGAAATCCAACCGCCCCTTCTCCACATCCCAGAAGGCGTTGTTCTTCCCCGCATAATCCTCGCCCTGCAGGTAATCCTTCCATCTCCAGCTGCCGCGCCCCTCATGCCTGCCGTCTGCCGAACCCCTGGTACCGAGCTGGTTGACCTCACAGTCTCCGTCCTCTGCCAGCAGCCGGTAAACCTCCGTCGCCACCTTGTTGCAGTCCACCAGGGAATCGCCGCAGATGCAGATATTTTTCACCAGCTTCTTCGGCAGCGGATGATGCACACGTACTGTGACAGGTTTGCTCTCTGCGGCTGCCATCGTTTCCCCATCCAGCCGGATCACATTGACTTTGAAATCCGTATCGTCAGCAGCCGGTGTGTAATTCAGGCAGTATTCATTCCTCGTCAGGCCCTTGCTGTTCGTCACACGGTACAAGTTCTCCCTACCTTCATATCTGGATAGGCAATCGAAAAACATGGAGAACTGACGTCCCTCCATACAGTCCCAATGGGACGGCGAAACGATATCGCCCAAGGCATCTCCATCTGGGCTGGCGGTAAGCTGGAGGAATCCCTCCTGTCCATGGCGAGGATACGCATGGGGTAATTGGAGCCGCCGGGAGCCAACGGCGTATTGTCTGCCATCGCCACAGGCGCTTTCTGTGCTTCTAGCCAGAAATAATGAAAATTCTCCGGTGCGCCCAGCGTCCTTTTTGTGATCTGCAACTTACCAGCTTCCTGGTCAATCGTGAAAGCGCCGCTGGCAAGGTACACAGTATTAGTGACTAAACGGCTGAATTTATTGTCCAGCTCCGTAAACTTCGCCTGGTAGCGTTTTTCGATATAATTGTTTTTCTGCTCCGACGCGAACAGCTGGCCCGCCTTATACTCAGTGCCGTCCACAACAAATGACAGGCTGGGGTTCATATGCGGATACCACAGCTGGTTCTGGTACCATGCGGCGATATAGGAGCCGTTCACCCCCAGCGCCTGGAACGCCTTTGTATTATAGAGATTGAGCGTATCTGCACCACGGTCATAGCCCAGGATCAGCATATGGCCGGCTTCCAGTTCCGGCGACTCCAGGAGTGGCGCTGGCTCCTCATTGGCCTCCAGCCAGAAGTACTGGTGCGTGTTGGAGGTTGCCAGGATCTTCTGCGTGACCTGGATGGTCTTTGCTGCCGTGTCCAGGGTGATCTGTCCGTATTCCAGGAACAGGTTCTGGCCTAGTATAACTCGATTTAAATAAGCTTACAATTTAAGCATTGGTAGTAATCTGATTTCTTGGCTTACGTGTCCGTGCTTTGGGCGCACGTTTCCCTTGGTTTTCAGGATAATAATGTAAACTTATTAAAATCGAGTTATACTAGGTATCTGCCATAGCCCTCCGCACGGTTTGCCACCACCGCCACGTTCCCGTAATCCACGCCGTTGATCTTCATGCCGCCATTGGCCGGTGCCGCATAGACAGCCAGTGCATCGTAGAATACCGCCAGCGCAAAACGGTCTTTTGTAAAGAGCCGCTGCCACTCCGTACACTTTTCCACATGGATGCGGCTATTTTCCTCCGTATCTCCCGTGGCCTCTGCCGCTTCTTCAAAATAAAACCGTCCTCTCAGACGGTCAGTTCATACAAAACCTCGTACATCTTCTCTTCCTCGATCCATACTTCGGATTTATGGTAGAAAAGTTCATAATCGGATAACACCGCCTCCACTTTCTGTTCCAGTTCCGGGGCTTTGAGGTCGGTATACACCTCAATATCCAGATGGTTGAAAGCATGGTAGACGGTATTGTCCGCGCCGAACTCCGCCTCATCCGGGTACAAAAAGCAGAGGAACGGCGGGTCCGGGGATTCCCCCTCGGCAAAATGGTGGTAGGCGTAGGGGCAGCCAGTAGCGGCCTTAATTGCCTCCATCAGTGCCAGCACATCATCGTGCGTCATCTCCTCACCTCAATTCCTTTTCGATCAGGCTGGTCAGCAGCTCGATACCGGCTGCCTCCGCCGGGGCGATATGGGGCTTACCAGCCACACGGCCGCCGCTCCGCTTGGCGCGGCCTTTTTCCAGCAGGTGCGCCAGCATATATCTTGTCGGGGAACACACCGTCTGCACTAACTTCTGGCTGTTCTCCTCCGTGGTCTTCGCCACCCAGCTTTTGGCATACCGTCCGGACTTCACCGGCGCATTGGCGGAAATCTGTTCCTTCACCGTTTTTGCGGATTTACGGACCGCTTTCTTTACGCCGGTTGCCGTCAGTGTGGCGTACTCCTGTAAGCCCTCGTTGATCACATCGGCAAGCTCGTCAATACTGCAGCTTTTTGCCATCATCACCCCTCCTCCAGTTTGCAGATAATGCGGATGGTGCGTTTCTGGTAGTTCATCATGTCTACGGACTGGATATCGTAAACGCTCCCATGGAAAACCACACGGTAGTGTGTCGAATCCAGATTCTTCAGTTCACTGCAATAGCGCACTTCAAACTTGATGCTCTGCTCCTGCGTGGTTACGGCGCTCTCCCGTTCAGCGTCATACTGGTAAGTCCCAGCATAACAGTAGCAGGAATAATAATCCTCCCAGCGGTTCACATGGTTCCCCACCTTATCGACAGACACGCTGTTTTTCTGAATAGCCAGCCGTTCGTTGAAGCGGGCAATCTCCCTCTCCATATCAGAAGTTCACCCCTTCCCGCACGGCAAAAAGGAGGCTGCGAAGCGTCAGAAGAAGCGCGTGGTGGTCCGCTTCCTCCCGGTGCTCATACAGATAACCAAATGCGTACAGGATTGCCACACGCATGATGCTCCTGACCTGCGACAGTTCCTCCTCCGTATACAGGTCTGTGTCCGTGGGGAGGATGCTGCCCTCCCCATCACAGGCCAGAGCGTCGATAACTTTCCACTGTTCGTTACTCAGCCTCGCCACATCCACGCACAGCTGCTCCGCAGACAATAAAAGGACGCCGACCAGGGCGTCCTCATCACTGGAATCCACACGGAGATAATTCTTTGCTTCATACAATGGGATCGTTGTAGCTGACTGGTCTGTGGGAGCCGATTTTAATTGATTATCAGCAGTTAGTGCAGCCGCTTCCTTCTGGCCGGTATCTTCCTCCCACGGCAGTCCATCCTCTGTATCTGCCTGAAGATTACTGTCTGTACTGTCAGGAGGAGTTTCCTCTGCTGCGGTTTTTGTGTACTTCACGGTATCCTCTGCCGTATCAGCATCTGCGGGAGCTGCATCATCAGCCACCGGAGCCGTATCACCTTTACGGTTCTTCTTTTCCGGGTTCTTCCGGGGGCGGGTAACTGCCGCGCCTTTCTTCCCGGATACTTTTGCGGGAAGCAGTTCCTTTGCCGGGAATGCAGGCTTGTCCTCCAATGTCTCCACTGCATCCTCCGCCAGCAGTTCCAACTGCTCCGATACTCCTTCAAACATCCGGGCGAAGCCTTAAAAACCTCAACCAGCCCATCTACAATCTTCTTTGGCGCGCCCAGCACGTTCATCTGCTCATCCATCATGCCTTGCCCTCCTCTTCCCCAAACACCGTATCCAGGTAGTGCATCTGTGCCAGAAGCACTGTCAGGATAACTGTCTCGCACAGCCCGGTTTCCTTACGGATAGCTTCCGACATAGCCTCGAAATCAATATCATCGGAATCGTCCTCGGGAAGCTCTAAGCCATGCTCTCCGCCGTCAGGTACAGCGGCATGGGAGGTTTCCTGACCGAAACCGTAATTGTACGATGTCATGCGCTCGTCCATGTGGATGTGCAGGTTCTTGATGTTCAGCGTAACCGCCGGAACGCTGTGCTTGTCCAGAACTTCCTGCTTCTGTTTGTCCGCCTGATTCTCCATCTGGGACTTATCCGCCTCATGGCCGGCTTCCGGCGCTTTCTCTGCCTCCTG
This sequence comes from Enterocloster clostridioformis, assembly GCF_020297485.1. NCBI lineage: Bacteria > Bacillati > Bacillota > Clostridia > Lachnospirales > Lachnospiraceae > Enterocloster > Enterocloster clostridioformis. The sequence goes on along the minus strand of NZ_JAIWZC010000001.1, from coordinate 5,199,478 downwards.
TGCCGCCGCACAGTTCCCGCCTGTGCCACAGGCAACTGCCCGGATAATCCCAGCCTCCTGCATCTCCTTGAGCAGTTCCTCCAGAATACCGTTCTTCTCATTCTTCATTTCCATCGTTGTCCTCACTTTCCGCAGCTTTATGCTGCCCTTCCGTTTTCTTGTTTTTCGGCACATGATAGTTCTCTGTAATCATCTTCAGCAGCAGTTCCACCATACGCCCAGGTTCCGGCAAGCTGCGTACCGTCTTACCCAGTTCCTTCGCCTTTGCAATCTCCGCCGCCATCCCCTCTGAAATCGTGCCGCCGAACACCCAGACCTCATCGGCCTCCTCCAGCCACCGCATCCCGAACCGGATGCCGTCTGCACGTTCTTTCTTGTCTCCATCATTCAGGAATGTGGTGAAATACAGATGCGGCGCTAACGGCATGAAACCAAGGGTGGAGAGGATACGGCAGGCTGTTCTGGCCCGATGCAGATTTGCCTCCAGCTCTGTTTTCCGGCTTTCCTCCGTCTCAGACATTGGCCGGTATGGGGAACAGACAAAGATTTTCTTTGCTGTCCCGGTTGATGTAGACTCCTCTGATCTGTTGCCGGGTGGGCGTGCCTCCTGTGTGACCTGTGCTTCAGCTTCGGTCTCTGTTGCAACCATGGGAGCCTTGTTTACTGCATTCATGGCTCTTGCCCTCCTTCCTGTTGTTGAGAAGTAACCCTCTCATAAAGCACACCATTTTGAGCTGTTTGGGAGGTATTTTTTCAGAAATTCTTTTTAATTTTTTTCAAAGCACCATCGATACAGTTACCTACCGATCTACGCGCAATCCCCAACTCCTCCGCAATCTCCTGCTGAGTCAGCCCCTTATAGAAGTACAGCTGCACAATCTCCAACTGGCGCTCTGTCAGCTTCCCCATCGCAGCATATAGGCGATGCAGTTCCTTATCCGCCAGCATCTCCGCGTTATCCTCCAGCAGGAAATCCACCATAACAGCGTCCGACCAGTCCGAGCCATCACATTCCAGAGACACGCACTCATTATTTGATGCACGCTTGCTCCGGTTGTGCTCCATCCGCCGTTCTCCTTCCATGACCAGGCGAAGACTCCATTCCGCCTCTTCAAATACCTCTGCGGGAACCACATGGTATGTACCGTCGCTGAAGTCGTACCGGTAATCGCCACACCGATCCACAGCCATGACCGTATGCGCGCCGTCCATCTCATACACGGCATATCCGTTCTCATAGGCAGTCAGCGTCGCACCGTTCACGATACTCTTTGCTACCGCCACAGGGTTCTGTTCCATAAGCTGCTTGAATGACGGCAGCTTCTTCTCTGTAACCGCAGCCACCTTCCTTTTCAGTTCCCGAAGAGTGATGTGCGCATTTTCTGCAATCTCTCCCGCCAAATCTGCGGCAGCCTGTGCCACCATTTTTACCACGTCATCTGCGCTGGGCAGTTCCACTGTCGGCTGACGGATCTCCATCACGCCAATCCCGCCATTGATTGCCATTGCTCCAATTTCCATACCCATCATGTTCTTCATCATTGTTCTGTCCTTTCCCTCGGACTCTGGGAGGGAAGGATACCGGAGCAGGTCTGTCACAATAGGAGCAAACATCTGTGGGGAATTCCACACATCGCTGTGGACAGGGCAATAAAACAGAGAAAGCCCGGTTCCAGAGATAGTCAGAGTAATCCCATATAAGCGCCTCCACAGCCAGCAAATAATTCGCTGTTCTGTGAACTCCGCTATGGTATCCTTCGCCTTCTCTAGAATCGGGCTTACGATATTTTATTTGTTCAGGGCAACGCTGCCAGATACATTCTGTAGGGCCTGTCCCTTGAACTGTCTATATGATAACAAAACAGGATGATTTTGCAGATTTCAAGCTTGACACATAAATGGGTCAAATTTGATACATTTTCACTCAAAGCAGCCCTAAATCAAAAAAGACCATACAGCTTGTTTAAAAACTGTACGGTCCCTCAGATTGAAACTCTATTTTCTTTAACCAGATATGCATCTATTGTTTCCTCTACCATTGCCTTGTGTAAAGGATTGAGCATCTTATATTTTTCTTGAATTGAGATTATTTCATCAAAAGATATCTCGTTTTCTTCCATTAAGGCATCCATTGTCACGCCTAACGCTTGAGCAAATTTCCTTAGCGTTACACAACTCATCACACCTCTTTCGCCGTTTTCTATTCCAGAAATGTTGGCACGGTCCATATCCACAGCGTCACTGAGATCCTTTTGCGACCAGCCTTTCTGTTTTCGATATTTTCTTATATTTTGCCCCAATATGTATTCATCACTGTGGATATCGACCATACCAACACCCCCCTTTCTCCTTCGAATCTGCACCCCGAAAATCAAAAAAAGCCGGAGCAGTCAATGACCTACGTTACAGATTTCCACTTTCATGGAAAAGTCTCTGTGCGTTATCATTTACTGCTCCGGCATACATTTATTTTTACTTCAGTATGTTAATATCCGGAAGATTTTTTCAATTTTTTATGGCTCAATTCCATAAACAAGCGCACTTCGACCACGTATTTTGAATGTAACAATATAGAATTCGACACAAACTATGTAGTATTTTCCTGTCTTCTAGTAATTCTAAATTAAAATGTACAATCCAAATAACTATGTCTACGTGCTATCGCCTATTTATTTCAGCCCTTAGCAATCGCCTATAATGCGATCTTTATTGTCACTCCTTTCCTGACATGTTTTACTTATCTTTTGGAAATAAATATTTTAAATAAATATTTTAAATAAATATTCACAACAAAATATAATCGTCCCTCATCAGTGTCGAATGATGAGTTATTTTAGATTATACCCCTATCGTCCCTTCGTGTAAAGTAACATATGGAAGTTTTTTCCTTACTTGTCCACATTTTTTCTCGCTATTTGGATTGTAAATCACAGCCACCAGTTCGTATTGGCTTTTCTATGAATAATATTTGTAAGATCCACCTTCTCCTTTACCATCGACAGAATATGATTGACCTCCCTATATTTCTACTATATTCACAGTCAAACTATACCCGTCACTTTTTCCTAAATTTTTTTTGCGATTTCACATAGGTTTCCACGCTACCTATTTCTCCATTTAATTTCTTCATTCACTTATTTCCTCACACTTATATTCTTCTTTTCGTCTCTCCTTTTCCTGTATTTTTTCAATATCTGACCTCTAATGCTGTCGATTCCCGTGTGGACTTCGATAAATTACAAATCGCTCATGCTTAAGAGTCGCGTAAAACCCAATCACATCTATCCACGTTTTACTCTTTCGTATATAATATGTCAGATTTGAAGCTATTCCAAAATCTTCCCGCTTTTCTTTTCTCCAAACTCGACTATTTTTGCTCCCAACAAATCCTCTTTCCGATCTGCCACCATATTTCCGAAATAAAAAAGCAGGATCAGAAAGTAATAGAGTAATCACTCCATACTTACTGACCCCGCTTGGTCCTTCGTTAATGCCACTTCATTAACGGCACGATATTTTATTGATTAGAACATCATTTCTGTCTCTGTTTGCCTGGTAACCCGGCTGACTTTTATATGGTCTTTTGTTTTCTTTACTTCCACATCACAACCTTGATCCAATATCTTCATAGTCGCCGTGTATAATTTCCATGCGTCCTGTTCCTTATTTTTACCCGAAAGCCTGATGTCCTTGCCTAGCACTCCACTTCTCATCCCTTTTCCTCCTCTGCCGGATAACTTTTATAAGCAATCAAGTATTGCACATCTTCTATTTCTAACCAGTTCATCAATCTTAAAAGAGATTGACAATCCGGCTTTGTATCACCATTTTCCCACTTCTGATAGGTCCTAACAGATGTCCCTATAGCATCTGCAAGCTCTTTTTGTGTCATCTTAAAAGCCTTCCGTGCCTCCTTTAGTGCTTCATTATCAAACACCATATTCAAAGGTCCCGCATATTGCTGTTCCCAAGATATAACTGTCCCTGCTTCACCCGGTTCCGCCAATTCGCCATTCCCATCTACATAATTCAAAACATAAATCATACTTTCCGGATTAATTTGAATTATCAACTCTCCATAGCGTGAATTTACACAGGTACAGGACACTCCTTCTACTTTTTCAGTTCTTATACCAATCCATTTCATTATCGGCCTTCCAAGCCCGTCACATGGGAAATTCCCCATGCACGAAATTTTATTTCTTTCTCTGTCCAGATGGAGAAGCCACGATTTTGAATGGAAACCATATATAATCGGGGATAATCCTGCCATTTCCAAGGCCTCATTATATTTTGTAATGAACCTTTCCGGGAAATAATCGTTCCAGCCTATTTTTTTACATATCTTGATATACTCTGCCCAATCATACAAAAGTTTTTCTTCTGTAATCCATGAAGAAGCGTACAGTAAACTTTTTGAAATAGCGGTTTCAATATCATGCTGCTTCTCACTTTCCTCTTCTTTTCCATATAATTGTATTTTGATATATGACATTATTTCATCAATAGAAACCCCACCTTCATAATACAGGTACTCCAATACTTGATATATCTTTTCCAGCTCCTCCTCATATTCTTCCGTGTCACGAATAAGATCGGCTATCCAACTTCTAAACGAATATCCCCTATCCGCACGGTAATAGTAAAAAGGGATTCTCCTTATAAATACCTCTGTTTTTACTGGAAGATATCCTCTCACATTCTTTCTCAATCCAAATGTAAATGATGAGACAAAAACCCTATGGTCGTCTTTTGCCTTACACTCTTCAAAGATTTCTTCACCCACTGAATCATTTTTTTATCCCAAACTTTACCGCTCCATCTTGCCCACAGGTGGGATTCTGACAGAATCTTAGGAAAGATATGCCTCACCAGGAGAAGGGAGACTCAATTTGAGCCAGTTTGCACTACGGATGGCGGCCTACGCCGCAAGAATATATGGAACCCGCAATCCCTTCGATATCATCGAACAGCGGGCGATCAACTTTAAGACAACCCCCCGGCTGGTTGACACACTCGGCTTTTACGCAGTTGTAAATAACCGCCGCTTCATACGGCTGAGTGAATACGCAACTGAGGTCGAACAGCTTATGGCGGCTGGGCATGAGCTGGGGCATGATTTTTTTGACCGCGAGGAAGCCAGGACGAACGGCCCTTTGCAGGACACATGGTTCTACAGCCTTTCCTCAGCCAGACAGGAACGGCGCGCTAACCTTTTTTCAGCCGAACTGATGATAACCGTTCAAGCTGTCCTGGAGTCCATCGGGTATTATGATTTTAAGGAATTATTGGAGAAAGAACGGAAACAGCATCCAGACTGCCCGGAAGATGATATCCGGCAACATACGGTGTGGGAATTTCAGACTTTGCACGATGATTTCTGCACCACCGACGACATTGCCCATGAACAGGGCGTTGATCCCGTGCTGATTGAATTCAAATATAAGGCCCTGCTTGAAAAAGGCTTTGAGCTTCCAGTCAGCCCGGAACTAAGAAATGATTATCTTAAGAAATAGAAGTTCATGCCAGTCTATGGCAGAGATGAGGAGATGAATGTTATAGAAACTTTATACTACTGCCGTGCCTGCCACTATATATTTCCTGCTGCCACACTGCCCGACCGCTACCCGGACTGCGGAAAAACTGTATGCGGAGCCGATCCAGCCGTCCGGCCGGCAAATGAAACGGAGATGGCAGAATATCGACAGATACAGAGAGAGCTTGCTGAAGAAAATAAAATTTCGGAAACTCCTTGATATAGCTCTCCACAGCGGTTACAATACGAGTGTGGGAATCGCCCACATATTCAGAAGGAAGGTGAACTACCCATGCAACTGCCAAAAGAACTTTTAATCCTGATTCAAAATGGTGAAAATACAGAAGTGGAGTTCAAAAAATCCACTACAGATATAACCAAAGATGTGTACGATACAGTTTGCTCCTTTTCAAACAGAGATGGCGGTCATATATTTCTCGGAGTCAAGGATAACGGGACAATTCTTGGTATCCAGCCTGACTGTATCGACCAGATCAAGAAAAATTTTGTCACTTGCATCAATAACGAAAACAAAATGTACCCGCCCCTCTATCTTACCCCGATAGATTATGAGCATGACGGGAAGCTTATTCTATATATTCGCGTTCCTGTCAATCCCAATGTATGCCGATGCAACGGGCGAATCTATGACCGCAACCATGAATCGGATATTGATATTACGGACAATCAGGAATCCGTTTACAGGCTTTATTCCCGAAAGCAAAGTTCCTACTTTGTAAATCGGGTCTACCCTGTTTTTACAGTCAACGACCTGCGGCATGACCTTATGGACAGGGCCAGAGAAATGACCAAAAGCCGCAGACAGGATCATCCCTGGCGAGCCATGACAGATGAAGAGATGCTCCGCAATGCCGGACTAATCCTCCGGGACAGCAGCACTGGCAAAGAAGGGATTACCCTCGCATCTATCCTCTTATTCGGTCCTGACGATTTGATTTTCTCTGTCCTAGCTCACCATAAGACGGATGCCATCTATCGGATGTTCAACATGGACCGCTACGATGACAGAGATGTTATTACCACCAATCTGCTGGAAAGCTATGACAGACTGTTGGAATTTGGCCGACTGCATCTAAACGACAATTTTGTTTTGGACGGCATCATCAGCGTCAGCGCCAGGGATAAAATCCTTCGTGAAATAATCTCGAATCTGTTGGCCCACAGAGATTTTTCGAATGCCTATGTTGCCAAAATTGTCATCGAAAAAGAACAGATTTACACCGAAAACGCAAACCTCTCACATGGATTTGGCAACTTAGAATTAGCCACTTTTGCGCCGTTTCCCAAGAATCCAGCTATTTCAAAGGTTTTCCGTGAAATTGGCCTGGCTGATGAACTCGGCTCCGGCATGAGGAACACATACAAATATACCCAGCTCTACTCTGGCGGAAAACCGCAATTTGTAGAAGGTGATATATTCCGTACTGTGATTCCTCTAAGCGAAGCGAACTCGACTGTTACTGTCGGACCGCCACCACAGAACTTAGTCACAAGTGACCAAGTCGACTTAGTCACTGACCAAGTCGCTGACCAAGATATCGAAACAAAGATTCTTAATTATTGCCAAGTAGCCCGCAGTAAAAAAGAAATTTGTTCTTATTTAGGCTATAAGAACCTCACATATTTTACCAAAAAATATCTTATTCCGCTCTTGGAGTCTGGAAAGCTCAAAATGACAATTCCAGACAAGCCAAACAGCAGGCTTCAAAAATATATTAAAGCGTGAGTGATCACACAAGCATAAAAATCCCCCTCTGCAGGAGAGCCATCAATCCTGGCTTTTCCACAGAGGGGTTTCCGCATTTTCTCACAGTCCCAGCAATTCTATCTCAGCACCCTTCAATATCATTCCCACAGCTCCATCATCAATCTCGCCCCGACCTTTATGCCTTCAATATAGCTCTGGCGCTCGTACTCACAGCACAAGTGAAATACGATGTTCATATAGGCATCCGCTTCCTCGTCCACTTCCGCCTCAGTTTTCCCATCCGTATCCACTATCGACCGAAGCTTCTCATCCAGCGGATTCACGATTGCTTTAAACTCCGGCGTCTCCACAGAATTAAACTCTGTGTATGACTAGTACAGCATTGCTTAAATATCAGTGATTAAATTACTAATGGTATCCCGGCATATGTCCACTTAAATGGGTGTGCTGTAAGATTGTATTGTTCAATAAAGCGCAGGATGCTTGCTTCCAGTTCTTCTATTGATAGGTAGCTTTTCCGCTTCAGCAGCTTCCGGTTAATGATGCCAAACCATATCTCAATCTGGTTCATCCAGGAACTGTGTTTCGGAGTATAGACAAAGCGGATCCGGTGGGAAGGGTCATGCAGGAAATCCGCTCGGCTTTCCATACTTTTAAGGATCCCTGTTTTCCCTTTTTTGCCCAGTTCCACGCCAAGGGCACAGGCTTCTGCCACAAAGCGGACAAGGGCTTCCGATTTATGGGTGTTTAGGCCATCGCATATAAATGTCCATGGGGCTTGCGGGTCTGTCCCTACCAATGCTTTCACGGCTTCCACAAAATCCTCTTCTGTGCGTGTGGAGTTTAAATACGGCATTTCCATACGGCCCGTTGCAACATCAAAGAACCCGATGAGGCTGGTCGTGCCATGGCGGATATACTCAAACTCCATTTTGGCGCACTGGCCGGGTAATGGGAGCTTGTCAGGATATTTATGTTCCAGCGCTTGTACCCCGGTCATTTCATCCGTGGAAACAATGTGTGCACCTTCCCGGCTTTGTTCCTGGGCACTCTGGTACAGGCCGCAGATTTCGTTTACTTTCCGCGCAAAAGATTCCGGGGCTTCCGTCTTTTCCGAAGAATGAAGCCAGTAACGGATTTTGTGGGGATGTAAATCTACCTCATTTTTAAAAAACGGCTGACAGATTTCTCAGAAATCTGTTCAGCGATCCCCTGCTTTTTAATTTCTGCCACTAACAGCGGGAGACTCCACTGGCTTACTTCGTACCCAAAATCATTTGGGCTGCTGCAGGCAAGGTCGATGATCCGCATGATCTGGTCCGGCGTAAAAACAGACGGGGCACCGGGGCGTTTTTTATCGGACAGGACTGCCCGTATCTCATCTTCAAGCTTTTTCGGGTCGTCCATTTCAATCCTCCGCAAGGCTGGGAGCGCCGCGAGGAACCGACTGCGCCAGGTGGCAACATTATTATAATGAAGCCCGACCTGTGGTGCAATATTCTGGTTGAGTTCCCCCTGTGACGCAAGCAGGACAATGCTGGCTCTTTTGACCAGTCCTGACGGAAGGGAGCGGCTTTTTGAAAAAGCAGATAATATGTTTTTCATGGCATCAGATAAAACCGGGATAGTATCAATTGTTTTCCTTCGCATAATAACCCATCCATTCTTTAGTGATAGAATTATTATGCACCGACTACAATAAAAAAGCAACGTCTATTCATTATTATTTTGGCAATGCTGTACTAGTAGAGCATCTCCAGCAAGGAATTCATCTGATCATAGTAGTTCTCCTGACCGTAATGGTCTACCTGACCATGGTACTCCACTGGATGTTCCCGCAGATACGATTTTATCTGATTTACGATTTCGGCTGTGTGGCCGGGTCTGGAACCGAACGTGCGGGGTGTCTTTGTTTTCTCCATAGTTGTCACCACTTCTCCTTCTTCATTGAACTTGTAGTGGTGATATTAGCTCTGAAAAAGATACATAGCAAGGTAATGAGAGGGAAGGCATTGTTCTTTGTGCGATACAATAATTCCAAAACTTACACAATCACCGCTACCACAAGGCCGCCAATTACTGTTCCAAGCAGGTTTAATCCCTCATCAAACCAAGAGAAGTGTCTACCTTGAATCAATGGTTTTATTGCCTCATCCGCATAACTCCAAGCCATCGGAAATATCATGAACCACATCGGAAGGTCTCCTGTCTGCAGCGTGATTCCAAGCAGAATTGTCAGAACCGCAAATACGATAACATGAGCTATCCGGCGCAATTTACTATTCACAAAATAAAGTACTTAATTAAATCATATGTATTTTGCACAGCCAAAGTATGCGTCCTTTCGTACCCATGTGTGGCAAATGTGCCCGGTCCCACCGCTCCATGTCGAACATCATATCCTGCTATCATAGTATCCTCACAGTCCGTTCCATATGTAGGTGCAAACGTATCAATAACATAGTTTATGTCATGCTTTTTTGCAGTTTCCACCAATTCTTTTATCATTTCTCTATGATAAGAAAAACGCGGCTCTTTGACAAATATTGATACTTTCATCTCATCAGAATTATTTTCCGGTCCAACACACGCTACATCTAACGCCAAAATATCCTGTATTCTATCTGGAATGCAAGAACCTCCATGACCCGTTTCTTCATACATAGTAAGTAAGCGCCAAATATTAATGCGGTCAGATGCAAAATTACCCCAGCCCTTTGCGAGTTGGAGTAATTCACTATAATTCACATGCGATTTTTGATAGATTGGAGTTTTTCACTCCAGGGTGCAAGTTCAGCCAGCTGTTCATCGGACATCTCTTTATTCGGCCGATGTTCCAGAAGGAATTTCAAGTATCCGTAAATTTTCAAGCCGTGCGCTTTTGCCATCTCAACCATTGTGTAGACCACTGCGCTGGCATTCGCTCCGTCCACGGAACTGCTGAACAGCCAACTCTTGCGGCCCACTGCGAATGGACGGATCGCATTCTCGCTGAGATTATTGGTAAAGCTGCAGCGGCCGTCTTCCAGATAGGTCTGTGCTGTATCCCGACGGTTCAAAACATAATTCACCGCTTTATCCATCCGGGTATTCCGGACAGGCTTCTGCTGATCAAGCCACAACCAAAAAGCCTCCAGAACAGGTTTTTCCTTCTCGAGACGCAGCTGCTTCCGCTTTTCATAATCACCGGGATATTTTTTATTAATGGAGTCTTCAATAGCGAATAACCGGTTACAGTACCGGACTCCCTGCACTGCCGGCTGACTGTAGTCATACTGCTTGCCTTTGGGGACAGCGTCGATAAAGTATCGGCGGATATGTGCCCAGCAGGAGCAGCGTTTGATCCCCGGCAGATTGTTATACCCCTGATAGCCGTCAGTCTCCAGATATCCGCTGTAGCCTTCCAGGAATTCCTTCGCATGGCTGCCGCCCCTGGTCGGGGAATAGCCATACAGGATGATCTCCGGAAGCCCATCCTCTCCGCTTCGGAACAGCCACATGAAGGACTGGGTCTGAGGTCTTCGCCCTTCCTCATTCAGCACCTGGATCCGGGTCTCATCCGCCATCGCAAACTTACGTTTCAGCAGCTCCCGATGAAAGTAATCATATATTGGCTGGAAATAGTTCTGCGAACAATAGATGATCCAGTTAGCAAGGGTGGTGCGGCTGATTTGGGCCCCATACTGTTTCCAGTCCTTCTCCTGCCGGTAAAGGGAAAGTCCATTGGCATACTTCTGATACATGGTCCACGCAACGGTGGATGCCGAGGCAGGGCCTTTCCCTACCAGGGACGCCGGAGCCTGAGACTTTATGATCACAGGTTTCTCTGTATCGCCGAGTCCTTCCTTACAGGATGGACATCCGTAACTCTGGCTGTAGTATTCGATCACCTTACAGGTGGCAGGAATGAATTCCAGTTCCCGGCGGACATACTCCTCGCCGATCAGGACCATCTGCGTACCGCATACCGGACAGATCTGCTCTTCTTCCGGAAGAGGAATTACTACTTTTTCAATTTTCAGGCCTTTGAAGAGATCCTCATGCGCTGCCTTCTTTTTACGGGTATGCTCCCGGATTATCGTTTCTTCTTCCAGCAGGGATGGATCCTGTTCCATTTCCGCTTCATCAAAGAGATTGTGTTGTCCCGGAATGTCATCGGATCTTCTTTCGCTGGAAGAACCGAAAAGCTTTTTGGTAAGATAGTCCACCTGTTCCTGGAGCGCTTTCTCATGACTGGATTTTTCGTCAATAATAAGCCTCAGCTCTCGCAGCTGGATATATTTCGCACTGGAAGCCATTGTTTTCTCCTCGGATTTGATACCCTTATTATACCAGAAACAGGACTTTTACTAAAGGAAAATGGCTCCTGAAAAATGCCGAATCTACAGGAGATTTTCGGATTTTTCTGTGCAGGATTTCTGCTGAAATCCAGATGATTTTTTACTCTGCTTTGAGGGCTTTTGGCTGGTCAATATCAATCCCCGACATCAGCCAGTCAAACTCCCGCCAGGAAAGATTCCGGACTTCCGACTGCTTCCTGGGCCATTGATAGCCGCCGCGGACAGACAACCGCTTATAGATCAGGACGAAGCCGTCCGCCTCGCGGAACAGGGCTTTGATCCTGTCCCGTCTTCTTCCACAGAAAAGGAAGAGAGCACTGGACGACGGATCCATCTTAAGCTGTTCTTCGATAATGGCGCAGAGTCCGTCAATGGAAAACTTAACAATCTGAACATCTACGCGTATCTGGAGACCGTACTGCTCTATATGCCGGACTACAAAGATGAGCCCGAAGGTATAGAAGATCTGATGCCCTGGTCAGAAATGATACAGCAGAGATGCCGGATCAAATCAAAAAGTTGAAGTTGGAACAGTTTGCTTTAACTATAGCTGGATGCTTTACAAAAAGATAGCCATTATTTTATTGCGCGCTTGCAGTGCATATAGCAACTTAAACTGCTATACTGTAACTGTTACCATTTGAGGCACCTTTTTATCTGCTTTTTTAGTCGACACCGTTCTGGCAGTTCGGATGACCAGGGCAGATATCGGTCTATGATCTCTGGATGTTCCAGATGGCGGTTGTTCGGCATCTCTTCCAGCAGATATTTCAAATACTCATATACATCCAGTTCATTTGCCTTGGCGCTTTGTACCAACGTATACAGAACTGCGTTTGTCATGGCACCTTTTGGAGTGTCTGCAAATAGCCATGCACGCCTTGCGGTAGCAAATGGCTTGATATTTGCCTCCACCAGATTATTGGAGATCGGGAGGCGCCCATCTTCCATAAAGGTCTCCAGATATTTTCTTTGGTTTGTGGCATACGTTAATGCCGATGTTAGTTTCTCATTTGTAGTATAAAGCACAGAAGTGTCTTTTACCCACGACCAAAAGGCATCAAGAACTGGTCTTGACGCTTCCCGACGTTTTTCTTTTCGTTCTTCATATGACAGGTCCCTGATCTCGGACTCGATCTTAAACAGCAGATCGATATACCCACGCCCTTCGGCACCTTTTGATCCCGGGATCTCCTTTACCCTGCTGTCAAGTGGGATGCTTTCTATAAAGTATCGGCGGCAGTGTGACCAGCACAATGCACGGCGGATACCTTCTGCCTTTTCATAACCGGCATAAGCATCGGTCACAAGATAGCCATCAAAACCCTTTAACAGCTCTCTTGCGATCGATCCGCTCCGGGTACTTGCATAATAAAAGAAGATCCCTTTCAGGCTTTCGGATGCGGCACTCTGCATGACCCACATAAAAGACTCACTGCTGGCTTTCTTGCCTGCCTCTTTATTGCATTGGATACGGGTCTCGTCCATGTGCAGGATCTCACATAACTTCAGCTTTTCATGGATCCTCCAATAAACTGGTTCGAACCATTCCCGGCTGCATCGGATACACCAATGGGCCATGTTGCTCCTTGGAAGTACCAGACCCAGGCGGTACCAGTCGGATTCCTGTCTGTTCAGTGGGATACCCATGCAGAACTTCTGGTACATGATCTGGGCAAGCAGGGATGGCGTTGAGATGGAATGTGGAAGCGGAGCAGCCGGAACCGCAGCTTTTTGAAAGTGGCTGCTCGGGTTAGAACCGGAAGGGGTCCCGCATACCGTGCATTTTGCAACCTGCCTGACGATATGCTTTACTTTCAGCTTCGCCGGTACATATTCCACCTCGGTCCGGACAAACTGTTTTCCGATCACGTTCAGTACGTTCCCGCAGATACTGCAGGTGTCTTCCGCAGGAATCTCATATTCCTCAATCTCCGTTGGAAGCCCTGCCAGCATCTCCGCACGGATCCCCGGCTGTCTGTTCTTACGTTCATATGGTCTTACCGTGACCTTTTTCTGCTCCACACCCAGTTCTTTTGCAATCCCCTGTGCGGTATCAAACAACGAGAGTTGTCCTTCTGTCTGTTTTCTCATCTCAGTGGACGGACCGAATAGCTTTTTACGGGCGTGAAGGAGCGCCTGGATCATATTTTCAATCTGGATATTCTGTTTTTGGATGAGCTGGTCTTTGGCTTCCAGTTCGGCTTTCTGCTTCTCCACCATTGCACACAGCATCAGGAGTTCTTCATGTTCGGTCATATGTTTTTCCTCGTATTTTTTACTGGGTTCATTTTACCACCGAAGGTTCGTTTTTTCTACCATTTTTTAAAAACAGGAATTCCTGTGATCGATCTTTACCTGATGATGTGCGTGTTTCTGCTCGATCTCAAGCCCCTGCAGCAGCCATTCTATCTGCTGAAAAGATATCTCTCTTACCTCAGCAGGAGTGCGGGGCCTTGGAATCTCATACCATCCAGAAGTTGTTTGGAGGCCAGGATAAAACCATTTTTATCATATCTGAGCACTTTGATGGTATCCCTTCTTTTATTACAAAAGATAAAAACATTCGTGCCCTGATATGGATCGAGTTGGAACTGCATACTGACCAGGGCAGTCAGACCCTGTATCTGTTTGCGGAAATCCGTAGCTCCACATGCAAGATAGATATGCTCGGCTTTTTCAGCCATATGCCTCATCATAACTGTTTCAGAATACTAAGGAACGTCCGCAGTGATTCTGGACGGATCCCCTCTGGAAAAAAGAATTTCATATCCTGGCAGACGACCATGACCTGACGGTCCTGGTTCTGGGATGGGGCCTGCCGGTACGGTTTTTTATTAAGGGATTGCGGCAGGACTTCCGCAAACTTGGTTACAGCTTCTTGATTCGTTTCACTCATGAAAACTACCTCCTTCACTATATCTGATTTTAATCAGTATAGCAGAAAGAACGTGTCATTTTCACTACGCCATCTTTTGAGGCACTTACGATCAGTTCCTGCATGAGAGATTCTGGATCATAGCACTTTTTAGGCGGACGGCCTATTTTATTGTTTTCCATGTCAATCTACTTCCTTTGTTTTTCAAACGGTTGTATTTCTGTTTTCCGCACTGTTATGCGTAGAATTTCCATGTTAATCTACTTTGTAGGGTATTGAAAAAGGCGAAACCTACTGTAAGTGCTTCAAAAGAAGTTGTAGTAAGTATAACAGAAAATATCTATTTTACACTACGCCTTCTTTTGAAGCACTTACAAACCTACTTTTCAATTTCGCCCGTTTTCGTTTGCTGCCAACTATATTTACGCCAGCAACTCTGCTTTACAGCAGATCCCCATACAGCTCTTTCTGATACACGCCCTTCTCCAGCATCTTCCCGAAACTGTCCTTTACGGCTGCGACATCTTCCTTATAGGTCATGCCGTACCAGGTGTCATTACTTCTAAGCACCTTCACAGACATCCTGCCCTGCTCCAGCAGCTCGCCGATGAAGATCGGAATCAGGTACTCTGCTTTTAGAGGATTGCCCGGAACTTCTTTCTCGAAGAACTCCTTAAACCCAATCTCCAGCACATCCAGAAACTCAGGAGTCAGACCCCACATATTCATAGAAACGAGAGAGTCTGTGTCAATGGCCACACCGTCCGCCTCAGCGCCGATTCCGCTTTTCACGATGTTCTTGGTTTCCACAACCTCAGTCAGGTTACTCTCCTCGTCCATCTTGCAGATGCCGCGGGTTACGCCGCCATTGTCGGACAATGTGTTCTTCAGCACAAAGCCAGCCATGCAGGACTTGCCGCCGTTCACCAGATACTCATGGATAGCCTTAAAGCCTTCTTTGCCATAGTAATCGTCCGCATTGATCACAATGAAGGGAGTAGTCAGCATATCCTTGTCTGCAAGCACCGCCTGACTGGTTCCCCACGGCTTCGTCCGGCCTTCCGGCAGGGCGCCGGGGATATCGTTGATATCCTGGAAAGCATAGTCCACAGTTACATTATGAGCCTTGCAGATATCAGCGTTCCGATCACCGATGACCTCTTTGAACTCATTCTCAATATCCTTACGGATAATAAACACTACATGGTTGAAGCCAGCCTCAAACGCATCATCGATTGAGTAGTCCATGATGATATGATTACTGCTATCAACGGGCTCCAACTGTTTAATTCCACCACCGAATCGGGAACCGATGCCGGCGGCCATGATAAGTAATGTTGTTTTCATATCTCTCCTTACTGTGCTCTTGCTGCTTTAATCGGGCATACCCTAACACATTGGTAACAGCGAACACACTTGCTTTCATCTATCTGCGGATACTCGAAGCCTTCTTCGTCCTCTACCATAGAAATGGCATCTTTCGGACAGATTATATGCGGAATACCCTAAAAAATCAAGAAAGAGCTCTGATTTTCTTTTTGAAGGATTTTTAAGCAAAAAAATAGCGTATTAATCCATCCTCGATCCGTGATTCCAATTCACGTTCATCTTTGACAATAGAGTAAATTCCTTTGTCACGATATTTCTTTTTGAAATTGGCAATTTTTTTATATTCTCTGCTGTTCATCATAGAAGGTGAAACCGGTTTGTCCAAAAAGTACAAAAACACCTGCTTTCCTTTTAATATCATAGTTTCAATTTCTTCCTCAGTGCCTGAAGCAAAGTGCGCTGTTGGCTCTCCAAATTTCGTCCAAAAAACCGCAATAGCCAGATCTGACGTTTCAACAATCTGTTGATTCAGAAGTTCCTGTGCTTTTCCACCAGATTGTGCAAAAGAATCATCCTTCCAATATTTCGTACGTAATATAATACCTCGATATTCTCCATGAGTGCTATTAAACCGATAAACACCACGCTTTATGCTATCAATATACTCTCCAACATCAGACGGGCAGGAAATCAAAACATCATACACGGTTATTCTTTTAGGCATTATCTTCACGCTCCTTCCTATATATCAACAAAGGTGCCGCCAATTCCATTGTTTCTCTAAACAATTCTTTCGAGTACTCTGATTTACAGGCAATCCTCCAATTATATTCTCCCGGATAATAATTAGAAATCAATAAACGGAAAAACTGAGTTGGCAGCCAGTCTGCATTACGTATCCAAATGTCGTTCTTACTATACCCATACGCTATGTATGACTTTCTTTCTTTCGCAAATCCATGCATAGTTTTATAGGTCATTTTTAATTTCGGCGTGTCTAAGAGCTTGTGTTTGTCTATATATGCATCTACATCAATAGATTTTTCTAAGGGAATTGCATGTAAATGTGCATGGTCAATACAACCTCCTGCTGTATGGCTTATCACCGCACCATGTTCAAAAAACAAAACCTGCTCCTGGCAGTAAACTTTTTCTACTAAAATTTCCATGGCCTTTTGCAGTGACAGAAACACTTCCCTACTGCCATTACCGAAACTATTTATATGTTCCTTGGAAACTATAAGGAAGTGCCCCTTTAAAACCGGTGAGATATCTGGGGTTATAAACACATTTTCGTCTTCATATACAGTCCAATTTGTTCCATTTAAGCCTATTTTTTTGTTCACAGAGAATCGTCCATCGCCACAAAAAAAGCAATTACAGCACATATTTCGCACCTCCTTTTCAAAACTCGTGGTCACGGGGCTCAAAGCCCCGAAACTACGGTATTTTTACATTGACTACATGTAGTCCATGTGAAAAATACCTACTTCGACTACTTAAACTACTATAGATTAAGACCACGAGTTATCTCCACAAAACTCATCTTAAATTATGTTCAGCTGTTTATTTTACAACAAACAGTTCAGCAATCGTACCTGCTCCACGGGAGATTCTATTTATAACTTTCATATCATTATCGCAGTCCCAATCGATGATTGTAAATTTTCTGTCATTTTCACACAAAAATTCAATACATAACGATGAACACCCACATTCATTTACAAATTTTCCAAAATCAATAATTCTTCTCTGATAAATGATCAACAAATCTAATAACATAACAACTGCTTCTTGAATCTCAGCTTTAGACTTGTCTGCTTGAATGACATCAACAATTCGAAAATTCTTTTCCCATCCATCAATCTCCACTGAAGCAAATGCACACTCCAAATTTGGATATTGCTCTATCAGTCGAGCTGAATTTCCCCATACAATTTCCATTTTTCGTTTCACTATTCTCGGAAATAATTCATCCAGAGAAAACAGCACTCTTCCAAATATTGTTTCTTTCAGCGTTATATTTTTACAATACCAGATTTCTATAAACTGCTCCTTTTTTACATCTTTCAGTTTATCTCTACATGTCAGAAGATCCTCTCGACTATGAATCAGGAAATTCGGAAGTTTATAAACAGAGTTTCTGTATACCAATTTAATAATATATACGAAGTTCCCACCAGAAGACCTCAGTTCTTCATCAATTTTTTGAAGACACTTCTCATATTCATTGATACTGTATCGATGTATCGTAGATTTTAAGTCATTCTCATCACGCAAATTCCAAATAGTGAGTATTTTATGTTTAATCCATTTCGGTGGGACAAAATTATCCATCTGGCTTAACGCGCTCATTTTATTATTCTCCTTTTAGAATTTCATTTGTGTATTCTCCGCCTGTATAAAAACAGCCACATTTGATATCGCCTATAATCGCATTCATCTCTGTAACTGATTCATTCAAAAAATCAACTCGCAAGGAATCTCCTATAACACGAGTTGTATCTGCAGAATAAGTTTTTTTACTGTATAGTACAGTTTCAGTTTGAAGTTTATCAAATTTCACAAGAAATTCAGCCTCTCCCTTTAATTCTATATTTCTATATTTCTTATCACTACATCGACCACAATTAATGCATTCATTACTATGAGAAAGCAGACAATACTTCATATGCATCAAATCTGGGTGTCCAAAGACAATCTGTTGCATGGGGAGGTTTGTATTCTCTTTCAAAGCAGCACAACCATTAAATGGCAACTCCAATGAATATGTACCTATACCGACACCCAACTCCATCAACCTATCTGCAGTAAAATGATTATAAATATGCAGGTGATTCCCGGATATATACTCTAAGTTCTTTTCCCCATATCTTTTTATCAGCATAAGATCGCTCACATTTGATAAAACAATGCCCTTTATGGCATAATCTTTCACAATGCAATCCACTCTAGCGTATACCATTTCACAGTTTCTTTCATAAATCATTGGTGGCATATAAATGCAGATACGATACCGTCCGCACAATTCATGAATCATATTTTTCAATTCATCTTGCAAAAAGCTTTCATATTTTATATATATCCAATCGATATCCTCCCGGAGCAGAGAATAGTCCTTACCAAATGTAATATCTCTCAGAAAAACAGCTGTTTTTTTATTTTGTGGTGTGCCAGAAACCTTTCTGCTGTCCATTTTTTTGCCTTTATCAATCAAAATATCAACACCAGCATCCATAATTAGATTTTTGTCAGATTCCGGCAATAAATTCCCTCCTGTCAAGCCTCTTGGACTGACGTCCCATAATCGCTTGTTATAAATTTTTTCCCTGTTTTCATTTTCACGGTTTTCAAAAACATCATCAATGGCGTGTCGATAAACGTTTACTATTTCACCGATATAATCGCTGTTTCGGAGTCTTCCTTGAATCTTAAGGCAGTCAATGCCACCTTCCATGAGATACTTTAGTCCATACAGCCCCTCCAAATCTCGTGGTCTTAGCAAACTTCCTCTTTCTAAGACTTTCTCACCCAATTTAAGTTCGTATCCTTTCCAACAGGTCATCAGACACTTGCCTCTGTTCGCAGATGAGCCAAAACAATAGGATGAGGAAAAGCACTGTCCGGAATAAGCAATGCAAAGTCCTCCGTGTATAAACGCTTCTATTTCCATCTGGTTCATATCATGACCGTCAAGACACACTTGCTTAATTGCAGTAATCTCCTTATAATTTAATTCACGAGCCAAGACTACCCTTCGAAATCCCATTTCATGTAATACTTGGACGCCATAATGGTTGGACACGGACATTTGCGTACTGGCATGCAAATTAGCATTGGAAATGTTTTTCTGAATCTCCGCAGCCAGTCCTATGTCCTGTACTAAAATCCCATCTATACGGTCTTTTACCGCCTGAATCGCCATCTGTAACGCCAGACGCATTTCATCTTCCCAAATCAATGTATTTAATGTAAGATATACTTTGACATTGTTTTTATGTGCATATTTAATATGCTCTCGAAGTTCCGATTCATTAAAATTTTTACCAAACATGCGGGCATTAAACTGTTGATACCCCATGTAAACGCTGTCAGTCCCATTTTCAATAACTGCCCGCAGGCACTCGCTATCCTTAACTGGTGCTAAAAGTTCCACTTTCTTCATTATCCTGATTCAACTCCCATCCAAGCAGCCAGTTTCTACCTTTTTTGATACTGTCTGCTAATTCGCTTTTAGTCATCTGATATGGGATCTTATCCATAAGTTTTTCACTGGATGCAATGGCTTCCTGCAGCTTAACCATTTCTCCTAGCTCAATATATCCGGTGCATATACGCGATAAAGTATCTCCCTGTCCCTGAATATAATGTGCACGTTCATAAAATCCCAGCGCTTCTTCATATTTTACTACAGCGCCATGAACATCTCCTGACCTCCACATAATAACGCCCTGTCTTTTCAAAGTATGGGCCATTCCCCGGTAATCCCCCAACTCTTTGTACAAGGAATAAGCTTCATCCAAACATCTATCAGCTTCATCACATTGGTTGTATTCTTCCGTTAATATAATCGCCTGATCCTTTTTCGCCTCAGCAATTCCTCGGCTATACGACACATCACGAGATAATTTTTCGGATTTTTTTAGCCAGTCTACAGCTGTTGACGCATCATGGAAACTCCAGAACATATTTTTTCCAATCACATTCATGACCTGTGCACGCCATACATCCTCTCCACTTTCCTCAAAACAAGCAAGCGCCTCTTGGTAATATCCATCCGCAATATCTGGCTCCTCTTTTCTACCTAGTCTGCAAATGTCTCCCTTACATTTAATTACCATTCCTTTTGTGACCAACGAAAATTTATCCAGAGGCAAGTTATCAAGAAATTCAAAAGCGCTATCTGACAGTGATTCATAATAATCCTGCATAGCATTGATACATTTCTCCGCAGCTTTAATCTGACCATCTTGGATAAGTAATTCTGTGATCATCATAAAGTTTCGCATACAATCAAGTACAATACCTCTGATGGAATTACTTAATTCGGGATCTTGCGTATGCTCGGATGTATCTGATTGCATTGCTACATGTTCGATTAGTCTTGCCCACAATGCAAAGCATTTCTTTTTTTCCTTTTTCCCGGCCAAATGTTCCCATTGGGCTTTCACAGGCATCAACATATGTAAACTTGATGCATTTTCAGAAAATTGGACAAGACTTCTGTTTGCAAGCGCACTTCGCGCGTTATCCCATGCAGTTTTCGAAAATATCTGCTTCAGAGCATCGATAAAATAAAATGGAAAATCCACACTCAATTCCGCAATCAACCCCCATAGAGTTACCGCACCTGGAGTCATTGAAACCGCATCATATGACATTTTTAATGCAACTTCCATTGATTGATGCCTTTTGGATTCTGATTGATCACACACCTCACTCCATTTATTCTTAATTCGTTCTATTGTATCATTTGGTTCTTCAATTAGAGAAGCTGTCAGCACCATTGTCAGTGGATGGTTTTCCATACACACCAGCAAAGTTTCAAACGCACCCCTTTCTCTCGCAGACATCTGATTTATGTACTTTCCTCTCCCTTTCAACAACTCTGTAAACAACTTTCTCCCATCATCTGGTTCCAAAACGTCCATTCTGATCTCACGCCATCCAGACGGTGTTTTTGCCTGGCTTGAAACCAAAACATTATATCCATTATATGCAAGTGTATTAACGAATTTATAAACACACTGAAATTCTTCACTGCCCAGAGTTTTGCACTGAAAATCCTCCCAGTTATCGAAAAAGAACGCATCGTAGTGCCTCTCCGCACTATGTATTTGCTCCAGGATATTATTTAGATTCATAAATGCCTCTTTGATTTGTAATGCCTCGCAGACAGAATGTATAAAATCAGCTTTTGACACGCAGTTTTCTAAATTTATAAAAGGCATCGAAAATTTATGATCGTCTACATTATGCAAGTGATAATAATAACTGCAAAACGCAGTCTTGCCAACACCGGCCACACCTTTTATAACAACTGGCTGCGCACATTCAGTAAAAAGCCTTTCAAGCTCTTGCATCTTAGCATCCCGCCCAATACACCCATATGGGAGAAAATACAAACCCTTCTGTGAAAACAGTGATTCATTATTCATAATATTTGACTGCGAAATGCTCTCTCGACTCCCATCAAATTTAGTAAAAAATCGCTGTAAATCAGTCAAAAATTCTTCTTCAAGTTCATGTTCATCCTTTACTCTTTTAGAAATCCCCCCTATTTCACGATATTGTTTCTGAAAATCTATTATTTTTTTTAAGTCTTCCGGATTATATTCTGACACAGATACTTCTTTATCAAGAAAATATGTAAATACCTGCTTGCTCGATTTTAATGCCAGCTTAACCACTTCGACGGTACTTAAATATGGCGCAATTGCCAAATAATCATAACATTTCCAAAAAACAGCTGTCACCATATCAAACTTCCCAGTAATCTGATTCCGAGCCAGAGTGTCAGGTTCCCCACCTGATTCAGCAAAGATTAGCTCATCAAGACTTTGTACTATTATTGTAATTCTTTTTTCTTTTCCAACACCCGTATTAAAACGTTCAATCGCATGCTTTATGTACTTAAAATATTTTGTTGTATCAGACGGACCTATAATCAACAAATCGTTAAGGAAAGAATCGAAGGTGGTGCAAACGAAAAAGCAGCTTTGATATTTCGATAACTGCCCTTTCGTTTGCATCAGTTTCGATTTTTCCTGGTTGAACAAAGGCGCGTCCGGGTAGCCGTTATATATGGACTTTCAATTTCCCCAGCCTTTTAGCGAAGTATACTGCATATGGATGCATGGCAGCCAGATTCGGCGTCCGGTGTCATGTTTATGGCATCAGAAATAAGCCTCCAAAGGAAGCTTAAAAAATATTCAGTTGCCTTTTTTAACATAGAAGATGCGGTTCTGGCATTGTACAAGGCTGCCCTGCCGGTAAAGGAATGATCCTTCCGCCGCAGGAAGAACACCTGCAGATATCCTTATTGTAAAGCAGCCGGATCATGGCAGGGGCATCCAGATCTTTCAGCCTTGCGATATACTTTCTACAGCCGAGGAGATTCCGGCACAAGGTGATCTTCTTATTCTTGTTCCGGGATGACAGCAGGCCATAGTGGCGTATCCGGACAAAACGCTTCGGCGGGACATGCATCAGAAATCTGCGGATAAACTCCTCACCGGAAACCGTAATCTCCTCCCACTGGCCCTGGTTTTTATAATCTTTTGCAGTAAATGTGACCATAGAATCCGTCATGCATTTGATACGATAATTGCTGATGGCAATCCGGTGTGTGTACCTTCCAAGGTACCTGATGACGGATTCCGCGCCATGGAACGGCTTCTTACAGTAGGGTATCCATTCTTTTTTGTAACAGGTATCCAATAATTCCTGTAAGGCATAATGGTTCCTGTAAGGCTCTGCCGTACCGTGGAATTCGAGTTTTCCATCTTTCCATAGCTGTTTCAGTTCAGCAAGATATTTTCCGCGGAACAGCCGGGAGACCACCCTGACCGGAAGGAAGAAGTCCTCCCCGCTGCCTTTCCAGTGATTTCCTGCATCCAGCCCGCCTCCCAGAACAATGGCATGGATATGGGGATGGAAGTTCATGGCGCTCCCCCAGGTATGCAGAATGCAGATATAGCCGATGTCAGCGCCAAGGTATTTCGGGTCAGCCGCAAGTTCACGCAGGGTATCGGACGCGGCATGGTAAAGCGCTGTATATAAAAGTTTCTGATTGCTGTAGATAACAGGGTTCAGATTTTCCGGCACAGTGAATACCATATGGAAGTATGGCGCGTCCAGCAGATCCTCCCTGCGCGCGTCAACCCATTTTTCTTTCGGGAATTCCTGACACATAGGGCAGCATCTGTCACGGCAGGAATTATAGTGGATGGAAATACAGCCGCAATCCTCACAGACGCTCACATTTACGCCAAAAGCACCGGTCTTGCAGTTCATGATGTGGTAAGCCGCCTTTCTCTTGGCAGGGGAAACATCATGGGAAGATGCATAGGAAGGATAAAAACGGTTAAAAACATCCTGGATTGTGCAGTCAGTGTTCATTCCTCACCGCCTTGCGGACCATCGAACGGGCTGCGGATGCCGAGGAGGGTCTTGTTGCTTACATGGAGGTAGACATCGGTAGAGCGGGGATCCACATGCCCGAGAAGGGACTGGATATATTTGATATCGGTCCCGCTTTCAAACAGGTGGCTGGCAAAACTGTGTCGGCACGCATGGGAAGAGACACGGCGGGTAATACCGGCAAGCCTGGCGCTTTTTTTAAAGAACTGGTTCACACTGGTTATATCCAGGTATCCACCAGTCCAGGAGCTTGGGAAAAGTATCCCCCTGGGCCGGCCGCATTTGTACCAATACTCGGTAAGAAGGTCAAGATTCTTCCGGGAGAGGATGGTATACCTGTCAATCCTGCCTTTGGTTTCACGGACATGGATGGTCATGTTGGTACGGGAAATGTCATCGTAATGGAGATGGACAGCCTCTGAGACGCGTAATCCGGAAGAGTACATCGTCGCAATGATAGCTTTATGCTTCAGGTTTTGGGTGGCCTCAATGATCGCGTTTATCTCATTACGGCTCAGGACGGCGGGAAGGTTCCGTTCCCTTTTCATGGCAGGAACTATGTCATCATCCCAAAGGATCCAGAGCACTTTTTTGTAGAAGAACTTAATTGCTGACCGATAGTAAGCGTCAAATAAGAACGTGTAGTGAAATATTTGGCGTTCTCTTGTAAACTTGGGGTTAGAGTTTTTAGAGTTCCCTCCCAAAACTCTAAATCCAGATAAAGGAGAATACCAATGGACATTTCCGCTTTAACTCCGGATAAACAGGTAAAACTTCAGTACTGGCTGGACGTGATCCGGCAATGCAGAGCCTCCGGTCTAACAAACCAGGCATGGTGCGAACAACATCATATCTCCCTAAAAAGCTATTACTACTGGATCGCAAAGATCCGGAAACTGGCGCTTGAAGAACTGCCCCGAAAGAGTCATGGATGCAGGCCGGTCATGGAGCAGACTGCGTTGATTCCGGATGCGGCTCCGGAATTTACGGAGGTATCCCTTCACGGCAGGCAGGATCCCTGTGCCGCTCCTGCAGCAGTACTCCGTGCCGGTACGGTGACTGTTGACCTCTTTGAAGATACGCCCCGCGAGTTGCTGGAGACCATTCTGAAAGCGGTGAGATCATGTTAGGTGACCTCTCCCGGGTGGAAAAGATCTATCTGCGCACCGGGTACACAGATATGAGAAAACAGCTGGACGGTCTGGTGGATATCATCCAGTACAGCTTTCAGCTTGACCCTTACAGCAATTCCCTGTTCCTTTTCTGCGGGAAACGGGCGGACCGGATCAAGGCAGTCCATTATGAAGGGGACGGCTTCTGCCTGTTCTATAAGCGCTACGAAAACGGCCGCCTCCAATGGCCGCGGACGGGCGAAGAAGCCAGACAGATCTCCCACCAGCAGCTCCGCTGGCTGCTGGAGGGCCTGAACCCGGAGCAGCCAAAAGCGGTCCGCAGCTGGGTTCCCCCGAAGCCTGAAAACCCCGGGAATTCCTTATAAATGCTGGAAAATCCTGCTGTTTTATGGTATAATGAATTTATCAGAACAGGAAGGTTTTCAGCCCATGCAGGATACAGCGCAGGAGTACCAAAAGCAGATCAAAGAACTGGAACAGCAGGTCCGGCTCCTTAGGGAGCAGGTTGATTTCCTTACCCGTAAACTTTATGGAACAAAATCAGAGAAGACGTCTGCCCTTGAAATAGAGGGACAGATGTCTCTTTTTAATGAAATGGAATCCTGTGCTGAGCCGGATGCCCATGAGCCGGATCTGGTGGAGGTCGAAAAATATCTGCGTAAAAGGAAATGTGCCGGCCAGCGGGAAAAACTGATAAAAGACATTCCCCGCAGCAAAGTGCTCCACACGATCGATGAAAGTGAACAGATCTGTGAGAGATGCGGAGGTACCATGGTTAAAGTTGGTGAGGAGTTTGTGCGTACCGAGGTACAGTTCATCCCTGCCAGCCTCAAAGTGGTTGACCATTACCGGGAAACCTATGAATGCAGGGCATGCCGCAAAAACGGGACGCCTTATATGGAGAAATCCCCGGTGCCCCATCCTCCGGTCATGCACTCCCTTGCATCTGCTTCCACGATCGCATGGCTTGTCCATCAGAAGTTTGAACTGGGCATCCCCTTATACCGTCAGGAAAAGGAATGGGAAGCCATGGGGCTGTCTTTAAGCAGGGCAACGATGTCAAACTGGCTCCTGGCCGTCTGCCGGGACTGGCTTTCCCATGTGGTCTCCCATCTCAGACGGGAACTTCTAAAGCAGGGATATCTGCATATCGACGAGACCCATGTGCAGGTGCTGAAGGAACCAGGGAGGAAGAACACTTCGGATTCCTATATGTGGGTG
The DNA here is from genome assembly GCF_020297485.1 of Enterocloster clostridioformis. Classification (NCBI taxonomy): domain Bacteria; kingdom Bacillati; phylum Bacillota; class Clostridia; order Lachnospirales; family Lachnospiraceae; genus Enterocloster; species Enterocloster clostridioformis. The sequence continues at coordinate 5,173,170 of NZ_JAIWZC010000001.1, read as the reverse complement.
TACTGCAGCACCAGGGACAGCAAACGGCCGGTCCGGTATTTTGAGTACCAGCCGGGGAGGGGTGGGAAATATCCGGAAACATTTTTAAAAGGCTATACCGGATATATCCATACGGATGCTTATTCCGGGTATAATGGGGTGAAAGGGGTTACGAGATGTCTGTGTTACACACATCTGCGCCGCGCTTTTGTGGACGCGCTGCCAAAAGACATCCATGGCCCGGAAGCCTCAAAACCTGCGGAAGCAGTCATTCGTCTGAATAAACTGTTTGAGATAGAAAAGGAACTGGACGGCCTTCCCCCGGAACAAAAGAAAAAAGAACGACTTGACCGCGAGAAGCCGCTTCTCGAGGCTTTCTGGTCGTGGGCAGAGATAAGCTCTGCCGGGGAATTGCCAAAGTCGAAGCTCCATACCGCTTTCCAGTATGCCCTGAACAACCGGCAGGAGTTCTTCAACTATCTTGGGGATGGAAACTGCTCCATCAGCAATTCCCTTGCGGAGAACTGTATCCGCCCCTTTGTGATCGGCCGGAAGAACTGGCTGTTTGCCGGAAGTCCGAAGGGTGCTGCCGCAAGTGCGGGAATCTACACCCTGGTAGAAACAGCCAAAGCCAACGGCCTGGATGCAATGAAATACATCAAGTATATCCTGGCAGATATGCCGGGGAGTAGATTTCTCGAAAATCCGGAATATCTGGATGACTATCTGCCATGGGATCCCATGGTACAGGAACGTTGCCGATAACCACTGCCCTTTTAGTATAGAGGGTTAGTGGTTATTTTTCTATCCACCATCTTATTTGACGCTTACGACCGATAGTGGTTGTGAGTTTCGGGAGACCTGCCTTCCAAACGTTTGGCAGAGAGGAAACTTTCCGCATCGTCAAGTGTAAGCTCAGAGGCGGTTTTCCCAATACAGCGGAGAAAGTAATTGACATTGGCACAGTACAAGTTTATGGTACTTTCCCGCAGGTTCCGTTTTTCCGCTTCATAGCGGATAGATTCAAAAATATCATCGTACATAATAAAACCTCCTGAAATAAGCAGCGTTGATCGTGGCAGCTGCCTGTCAGGAGGGGCATTGGCATCATAATTCCGCTTGCGGAAGACACCAAAAAATGCTATTGTATTCATAGGCAGTGGAGGTTTCCGTATTTGGTTGTTTTGTGTGGTAACTTAACAATACCGTATTGCGGAAGATTTTTCCACTGCTTTTTATTTAGAGGAACGTAAAAACTGCGCCACAGCCTTGGCAGGCCATCGCGTAGCGATTTTGTTCAATCGTATGTTGTTGCATCTTGCGGCATAATTCTTCTCCATGTATTTCTTCATTGTTCGTTACCTGTTACTCACCGTGAGGGGATATGCAATGATTCGCACAATAGATATATTTAACTCCATGTAGATGCGCAGTATCCGTTGTTTCGCCAGCGACATGGTTTTATTGGCGCTGACAGTCTGCTCCTCATCTTCACAATCCATATGCACAAATTTCTCTTTCTCAAATAGTTCCCTTATCGGAATTTGCAATGCATTCATCCGGGTTGTACATTGTCATTGTTACCACCTTTTCCCTAAAAATACACCGTCTTAACTGCCCCAAACACAAGACCCCCCACAATCAGCAGCAAAACAATATTCGCCACAAGCAAATAATTAAAAAACGCATCCCGCCGTGGTTCCTCGTTATTCCCTTGCTTCACCATGCATCCTTCCTCAAAACGCCAGTAATCTTCCTCTCTCGGTGCAATCGCATATGTATCTACTCTAAAATGGTTTCCAAACTTATCACTCAGCTTTCTGTTGATATGTCTTTCCGCTATCTCTTTTATCAAGTGAACCGCATCATACAAGTCCTTCATGCCGCCCACCAACTCCAGAAAGCTAAGTATCACTGTGAAAATGATTTCTACGCTGCCTTCATATACAGACTGCGTCTGCACTTCTTGAATAGATAAATCTGTGTACTTCTGCAACTCTGGCTTGAGGTCATTATTTATAATCCGTTCCACTTCATTCGCAATATCATTATAGGAGACTCGCTGCTCATTTCCAAGATAAAAGACTTGTCCGGGACGAAGGGAACGGGAAGGTTCCTCATCTTGGCGGAAATCTATTCGTGTTCTAAATACTGCTTTGTATTGCTGTTTCTTTTTCATAGGCAGACTCCTATATTATCATGGAACGAGGTTTTAATTTCAGGAGCATTCGTCATAAGACACAATATCAAATCTCCATACAGTTCTTCCCTATACATGCCATCGCAAATCAGTTTCTTAAAACTCTCAAAATAATCTTTGTTTAAACATCTTTGTCCTTATCTGTTTTAATGAAGCTATAACCACTTCATTTTTTCTCATAATGAAATAAATCAAACACATCGTCAAATAGATAAATGCACCCACTACAATCTCAAAAATCAATGAGTAGAAATGAATTCCTGCTATATTTTCTATTAATTGAAGAAATCCATACATTACGATACCGGAAAATATAAAAAACACACAGTTTTTCACATAAGTAAAAATTGGTAAATCCTTTCTCAGCAATACCGCCTGAGTAATACAGACAATCCCTTCAGCACACACTGTACCAATCGCTGCACCACGTGCCTGCAAATTTGGAATCAAAATGGTATTTACGATAATATTTGTCACTGCTCCAATACAAACAGCCACAATATAAATGTTATCTTTCTTTTGAGGAATAATATATTGAGTCCTTAGTATATTTGCAAATGCCATAAAAATCGTGCACACACACAATATAAAAATCAAAACACCGCATTCTGTAAATTCACTCCCCCACATAATAACCGAAAAAGGACGAGCAACCGCTCCTAATCCCAGACTCATACCAATTGCCAAACACATAACCAACTCCATAGAGAGAAGCATATATCGGTTACCCGACTTCTGATCACCCTTTGCAAAAAGATTTGACATCTTAGGCATCATCACAGTGCCAAATGCAGATATAACACTTGTTGGAATATTAATTGCTTTTTCCGCATTCTCGTAAAACCCCACCTGTGCCTTTTCACACATTGCTCCAAGCATAATTTTATCCATATATTTATACAGGCTTACCGCAATTACAGGAATAAAAAGAACAACCATTGGCTTAAAATGTTTCCTCATCTCTGTAATAGAAGGTTTCACAAACCGAACGTAGTTCTTCAAAAAAAACCAAACAACCGATTGACTAACAAAATTGCCAAAAGCCATGATAAAAATATATTTCCAAAGATCCTCTTTGCTATGAACAAAAATGAAGATTGATGCAACCGTAATTAACTTAATAACCGTGTTTCGAGTAACAGTTAGTTTAAACTTTTCTATACCAAAAAAGAACCAATTTATATCAGATAGTGCACCAACTACCCAAAAAATCTGGATTAGTGCATATATTCTATTTTCTCTCACAAAAGCAAAGCAATATACTATATATGCAGCAATAGCAATAATTGAAAGCACTGCATGTAATGCAAAAATATTAGAGAATTCCTTATTTAAAGAATCCTGATTATCCCGAACAGTTGCAATTACACGATTGCCATAGTTTTTGATGCCTAACATTGCAATTAGCATAAAATAATATGCTACAGAATATGTATATGAGTATATACCTATTTTTTCTGCGCCTAATATCCTCGCAATATACGGTGATGTGAGCAAAGGCAAAATGATAATCAAAACTCCATAAATTGACTGATAGAAAAAATTTTTCTTTACACTGGACATAGCCGATTCCTCACATTTGTTAGTTAATGATTTCCCAGTAACAGCAATTTTGTGATTGGATTTTTTCTCACTATAAAACGATTTAGAATTAGCGGCACAACCGTACCAATTGTTCCAGATATTGAAACCACTAATACGCCATACAGATGCATTCTTCCCAAAATGAATGCTAACCCATTTACAATGAAAGGTTGATGCATCAAATATATGGGATAGGAATTGTTTCCCATGTATTTTAACACATTAGCTATTTTTTTCTTATTCTGAAGTATGCTGGCAAGTACCAGAAGAATATACGCGCCATATATCAAAGCGATTGGATATGTAATGCATTTATACCAAAGAAAAACACTATATCGAAAATAAGTGTTTATAATTACAGACATTACAAATCCAGCTAAAGCGACCAAAAACTTATTTGTCCTAATATTATTTAATATATCTTTATCTTGCCAATAAACCCCTATATAAAAAACCATAGCATATCGGATTGTTTTCCATACTATTTCTGGTGTATCTAAAAAACACATTAGTGAGTTTAGTACAAGCATAACAAAAATCATCAGTCTGCTATCCACATCAATTAGCAGCCTGGAAAGACAGCACACCAGAAACATTACATAAACAAACCACAAATGATCGTCAACAGGATTGATATATGTTATTACCGAAAAAATAAACTGGCTAATCGAATGTGTTGTATATCCTGTTTTTTCCGAAATGAAAGCCAGTGCTGGGACACTCTCTATAAAAGAAAATACCAAAAAAGAGAATAGTGAAAAAGTGCAGTACGGTATCAAATATGTAATCGACTTTTTCTTAATGTATGCGCTTACAGAATTTTCTTTATATCGTTTTTTATTATAGCCGAACAAAATACCGGCAACAGCAAAAAACGCTGGCATATGTATCCAATAGATGTTTGTTCTTATAACAGATACAACTATACTTTTCGAAGCCATATCCTTGCTTATCGCATGACCAAATACCACTAGTATAATGGCAATCCCTTTAGCTACATCCAAACAATCTACTCTTTTCAATTCTATCATCCCCTTGTTATTCCATGTTTTAAATAGTTTGCAATATGCTTCTGAGAATTTAGTGCACCAATACCTTGAGGTATGTCCTAATAAGTTTTTGGAAAAGGAGATGTAACCAATACGCTATCATAATCGTTCCTTCCAAAATAATACAGCTCCAAAGAAATTCATTCTCAATATAAAATATTCCCCTCTCAGCAGCATAATAAAAATTTACTTTGTTTTTTTAGGTATTCCTTTTGATTGACAATTAATGCTAACATTGCCCAATAATTTGTGTCCATCCAGAAAGATGAGGATAAAGCCAAACGTACAATACACAAAGATAGAAACAATACAATCAGTAATTTCCATTCACTATTATCCTTTGTTAAAACAGATTTAATGCAAAACCAAATTAAAGCCACAATAAGCAAACCACCTATTATACAACCAAAATCAATTAAAATTTCAAGAAAAAACTGATGACAATATATTCCAAACGTAGCTCTATCGGCAAAGATACCGCATCCCACAAATGGATGACTTTTTATCATTTCCAGGCAAGAGTTCCATATCGTAAAACGTCCCGTATCCAAAGTAACTTCTTGTTGAACCAATGTATTTAACATTCTTGATTGGAGGCCAAAACCAGCTAATACATCACTTACCATGCTCAAGAATGTCACATTTGTCACAAGGATTGACATTACAAATATTGCTATCAAAGTAATCACTTTTTTAGGATCGTGCCTTTTAGAAGTACAAAAAAGCATTCTCAAAACCCAAAATAAAACCCATGAAACCGCTGCCGTCCTAGAGCCATATATAAGCATACCTACAGCAGAGCCCGCAGCAAGAATTGCATACCATACCTTTTTAATCCCTGACCGCTTGAGAAATTCCAACCCAAAAACCAAGGAAACAAATAATAATCTATATCCAGTGGACATATCATAATTGTTTTGACTTAAGATACCATTTTGCATAACTCTCGAAAAACCACCGCTAGTAATTGAAGAGTTAATTCTAAATAACGCCCATATAAGAAGAATATATGCGCACGGTTTCAATGATTTCAGCAATTGCTCGTCATCGTCAAATGACCTAAAAAACAAGTACGCAAATATTCCACTTGAAAACGTGAACACAGAATCAATAGCATTCCAACTTTCTAGTTCAAGGATTGCTATCCTATAACTAGGATTTAAAATATATGAGAAAATAAACAGCATAGCAATTAATAAAAGCAGTATGATTGCATCAGCTTTGATTCTTTTCCTATTTCTTGAAACACAAATCAAGAAGCAGCCATATATAAGTAATAGGCAAAACACTTGACTTATCGAGAGTATGAAAGTTTTTCTGTAAATAGCTATTAAGCATTAGGTCTTCTATGATAAAATCTATTATCATAAGGAGGCCTATTATTATGGCAAGAAGAGAAAAACAGCCCGTACACAAAGTAGTCATGACGGAGGGGAAAAGGAACATCGTCCATCAGCTCCTGGAAGAGTATGACATCCAGACTGCGGAGGATATCCAGGAAGCCCTCAAAGACCTGCTGGGGAGCACCCTGAAGGAGATGATGGAAGCGGAGATGGATGAGCATCTCGGCTATGGGAGGTCAGAACGGTCGGATTCGGATGATTACCGCAATGGCTACAAGCCCAAGCGGATCAACAGCAGCTTCGGGAGCATGGACATCCAGGTGCCCCAGGACAGGAAGTCCACGTTTGAACCCCAGGTGGTAAGAAAGCGCCAGAAGGACATTTCCGGCATTGACCAGAAGATCATATCCATGTATGCAAAAGGCATGACAACCCGCCAAATCTCGGATACCTTGATGGACATTTATGGTTTTGAGGCTTCGGAAGGGTTCATCTCGGACGTGACGGACAAGATACTGCCGCAGATTGAAGACTGGCAGAACCGCCCGCTGGAGGAAGTCTATCCCGTGGTCTACATCGACGCAATCCATTATTCCGTGCGGGAGGACGGGGTAATCCGCAAGCTTGCCGCCTATGTCATCCTCGGCCTTACGCTGGAAGGTAAAAAGGAAGTCCTGAGCATACAGATCGGGGAGAATGAAAGCTCCAAGTACTGGCTCTGCGTTCTGAACGAGTTGAAGAACCGCGGTGTGAAGGATATCCTCATTCTCTGCTCGGACGGGCTCACGGGCATTAAGGAAGCCATAACGGCGGCATTCCCGAAGACGGAGCAGCAGCGCTGCATCGTACATATGGTACGGAACACGCTGAAATACGTCTCCGACAAGGACCGGAAAGCATTTGCCACGGACCTGAAAACCATCTACCATGCCGCAAACGAGGAAAAGGCGCTGGAGGCGCTGGAGAAGGTGACGGAAAAGTGGACGCCAAAGTACCCCAACTCAATGAAACGCTGGCATGACAACTGGGATGTGGTATCCCCCATCTTCAAGTTTTCCATGGAGGTCAGGAAGGTGATCTATACTACCAACGCGATCGAGAGCCTCAACTCTACCTACCGGAAGCTCAACCGCCAGCGGAGCGTGTTCCCGGGCAGCACGGCGCTCTTAAAGGCTCTGTACCTGGCCACGTTCGAGGCGACGAAGAAGTGGACCATGCCCATCCGCAACTGGGGGCAGGTCTATGGGGAACTGTCCATTATGTACGAAGGCAGACTGCCGGAATAAGAGCGCACAGGCATAGGTGTACACCTATCCGGAAAGGAGCTTTCCATGTATGGATTTTCAAAATACGATGCTCAGGACAGGTACGACAGCTATAATACTGTACAGGTGAAGTTAAAACTGAATATGAAGACAGATGCAGATATCCTGGCCTGGGTCAGACAGCACAAATATGGCAGGGACACTTCCGTCCAAGGGGCCATCAAGGCCCTGATACGGGAAGACATCGCCAGAGGCCAGGCCGATGGGACACAAGGTTAATCCCTCTGCATTTTACATTCGTTGGCTGTCTGCAGCTCTGACAGGGATTCCATGATAGACAGGTAATCGATCCCCTCCACAACAGTCCCTGTGCCAGGGTCAAACAGTTCATCGTCTGCGGTGGCTTTCGGGTCATAGGATTTCAGTTCACTGTCATACCAGCTATAGATATCACTGTATAAGTCGGCTGCATGATCCAGCAGGGACTGCAGTCCATTGATCTTTGCCCTGATATCTTCAGGTACAAAGGGATCGTCTGTTTTTAGCTTCATGGCACACCTCCTGATGTTTTCCTGTAAGAAGTGTACCATAATTTGATGGGATTTTCCAATACATCTTGACAGAATCCAAAAGCATCCGTATAGTAAAGGTAGGTGGTCACGACATCCACCTACCTTTCTCATTAACTTATCATAGAAGATCTCAATTTACAGACTTTTTTTCATACTCTCGACTTATCATTTCATTGTGTACAACTCTTTGAAAAACCAGATAAAAAAAATCTCTGCAATAGAAAAAAATCAATGTTAATGACAGATAATTATATCTGATAATCCCTATCGAATGTTTTGTTGTCTCATTCATTTAAAATCTCCTAATCATCCTTAAATACGCCGTCCTAATTTCATAAGAGCAACTCGAAAGATGGTTAAATAACCACATCGGGGTTCCCATTGGCTCATATATCGCTTCAGCTCCACAATAAACTTCACGGGATGCCCTTCTTTTAAATACCGTGATGTTGCCTGCATAGAATTACTGCATATGATTATTTTTTGTTCGTCTTCTTGGAATCTCCTGATTAACGGAAGCATTTTATTGATGTAGTGCGCCCTATGTTCCTTTAACTGTTCAATATTTTTCGCCTTATTCCTACCAATATCCGCATTGTAAATAAATCCGCATTCATTTAAACCTTTAATTTTGCATATTGCTGCAACCCGCGCCGTAAATTCAAAATCCTGATGTCTTTTGAATGACTCATCAAAACCATCAAGTGTTTCCCATATCTGTCTTCTAACCAAAAAAGAATTTGAGCCAATCACGACAGTATGCAGTAATAAGTCATATAATAGATCGCCACTTTTTTTCTGAATACAAGCGTTTTTATCACTACTACAATATACCATCCCCCAACTATCATCCATTTCAGAAAAGGCATTCACTTCCATCTGTATTTTTTCAGGCAAATACTCATCATCGTCATCTAATAATGCAATGTATTTCCCTTTTGAATTTCTAACCCCGGTGTTTCTAGCTGCTGACCCATTTTTGTTTACATTATGTACGACATAATGAATACGTTCATCCGTAAGAAACGGTTCAAGAACCTTTTGGGTCTTTATCTGCTCCTCAGAGCCCATTCCATTATCATCAACAACAATAATTTCTATATTACTGTAAGTTTGGTTCTGTACACTCTTTATAGCTCTTCCTACATAGCGATGTCCCTTATACGTAGGAATAATGATACTAACCAATTCTGACATCTTAATTTTCTCCCATCTCAGGATTTTATTGTATTTTAATCCAGCTTCCGAATGTATAATCCCACTCTTCAGGTTCAAACGGTTTCAATCCACTCCAATGAAAAAAGGTAATCTCACCAAAATAAATCCTGCCATTTATATTGTATAAGTCGATTCTCGCCTGAGGTATTCCCTTCCCAAGTTTTTCCGCTATTCGAATCATTTCATCATAATTATCCGGTTTCCTCATAATGTGATTGGCGTTTGGATGACCATTAGTAAATGGCAAATGATTAAACTCTCGATCAAAAAAATCAAAGCAAGTATCCGTAACAGCATTGCGATCTGTTGCTATAAACATTGCCTTCATCTCTCCGTCAAAAACAAAAAACTTGTAGTCTTTCAATTCATAGCCAGATTCATCAACCATGTATTCTTCTGCAATGATTCGCGGCTTTACATCTCTATATGGCCATTCCCTTGTATTCAAATAATATTTACGCTTAAGCGCATGATTTATTTTTTTTCTTGCTTCATCAATATCCAACTTTTTCTTATCTGTACATATAACAAGCCCACCAGAATCATGGGTGCACTTCAGTACAAACTGATCTGGAAGTTCATTAAAATCAATATCATCAAATCGATCCCAAACTCCAAGAGTAGGAATTATGTACTCCCACCCCACTCTTGCAGCTACTTTCTGCTTGACTGCTTCTTTATCAACAAGTGTTGTATATTCTGGATTTCGGTTATACAACTTCATCCACTGCAGTTTCTCATTATATGTAGTAGGATTTTTCAAATTCAGTTCCTTTCCCATGCGGTTGTGGAAAAGCATTTTCAAATAAAACGCATCTGCCGCAATGGTATCAGGAAGGATTTTTCCGAGTCCGATAATCCCATAATATATAGGATCTCTTAGCAATTTCTTTATCATTTCTTATCCCTCCCCCTGTAAACTTTCTGCAAGTAATTCTCCCATTCTCTGCACACTTTTTCTGCATCATAATCTGTGATAATCTGCCCTGCGTTCTTGCTGATTTTTGCTGCAAAGTCTTTCTCTGTAAGGCACCTTTTGAGTGCTGCCATTAGAGCCTTTTTGTCATTCATCGGAATCAGAATGCCATTCTCATTATTGTTAATGATAAATGCTGAGCCACCGATTGGGCAATCCGTTGCAATGCTAGGAATGCCAAGTGCCATAGCCTCCAGTAGTGCGTTGGGCATTCCTTCAGAATTAGAAGGAAGTACAAAGCACGCTGCATCCTTAATGAGATCCTGAACACGCTCCTTGCGACCCATAAGTTGGATTTTGCCCTGCATACTCAGTTCTTCAATATGCTGTGCAATCGTTTCTTTTAGGGGACCATCGCCGTAGAATTCCACCGTATAATCGGGGAAGTCCTGAGCAATCTCGGCAAAAGCTTCCACCAGCAGTCGCTGATTCTTTTCCTCAGACAGTCTTCCGACACATACAATTCGGTTTGTTCTTGTACCCCGGAACGGTTCTACCTTAAAATCTGGATTCAATGGATTCCGCAGAACAACACTGGGACATTTGATGATATTTTTATAATACGACTGAGCCTGCTCCGTCTGAAATACAGCGCCGTCAGCATGGCAACACAGAATGTTTCTGACTTTTCCAAGTACACCCTTTGTATGATAAGGATTAGCTCTTTCTGCAATCACAATTGGAGGTTTCCATCTGGATATTTTTTTTGCCAATAATGCAATGACATTCGTCTTTGTCATAAAAGACAGCACAATATCTGGCTTCCATGTGTCGATTTCCTTTTTACTGAACAGCACCGACTGAAGTAGGCTCTGGTTTCGGATGTTTCCAGCTACAACTTGTACTCTCTCCACTAGTTGATAATCCGACTGAGCCGTTTTCACAATAGCCAGACGAATCGTATGACTCTGCGACAGATTGTTACACAAAGTTGCCATCACACGCTCTGCTCCACCCGACTGCATTCCGGTAATAAGCATCAATATTTTCATTGTTTTCTCCGCTTAATTGATTATTTTATAACATTGCACCCATTGATAATCGGACTCAATTCTCAATTGCATCCCGAAAGATTCAGCCAATCACCAAACGTCCTATCCCACTTTGCAGGTTCAAAAGGCATAAACCCACTGAAATGGTAGAAAGTCAGCTCGCCAAAATAAAGGTGTCCGTCCACTTCGTAGAAATCCACCCGTACATGGGGAAAGCCCTCGGAAAGCATCTTCGAGAGTTCAATCATCTGATCAAAAGTCTTCGGCTTCCGAAGTGGAGTTTCCGCATGGGGATACTTCTGCTTGATGTCCAGATGCTGATAATCCAAATCAAAATAGTCAAACTTTACATGGTCGGATGCGCGGTCGGATGCTACAAACATCGCCTTGGGTTCTCCATCAAAACAGAAGAACTTATAATCCCTCAGTTCCCCATCCACATGGTCCTCCATATACTGTTCGGCAATGATTCTGGGGGGTACATCCCTATAAGGCCATTCCCGCCCGATATGGTAAAAGTTCTGCTTCAAGGCTGCTTCGATTTTCACCCTTGCAGCAACCTTGTCCAGCTTAGACTTTTCCCGAATGATTACAAGGCCTTCGGAGTCATGAGTGCACTTCAACACGAATTGCTCTGGCAGCATGTCAAAATCAATCTCATCAAAGGAGTCCCACACGCCCAGAGTCGGAATGATGTACTGCTCGCCAATGAGTTTCGCTACATATTCCTTAACTTCATACTTATCCACCAAAGTAGTGTACAGCGGATTGTGGTCATGCAGTTTCAGCCAGTTCAACTTCTCATTATAGGTTTTCGGATTCTTCAGATCACAGAACTTCTTAAAATGTGCGAAATAGTAAATCTGAATATATATCTTATCTGGAATAAAACGCATTGCATACTTTATCTTCTTAAATAATCTACTACTCGACATTCCTTTTTCCTCACCAATTCTCCTGTATAAATTTGTCAATCAGATTTACAATTGCCATTGGATCTTTATTTACCCACGAAACCAGTTCATCTGTACCATCATAAATTTTCTTAAAGCATTCTTCCAAATTAGTTAACTCTAAATCTGCCATCAACACATACCCGTTGCTGCTAAATGCTTCATTGTTCTGAATCTGGTGATCATTGATATGCTCACCATACTTTTCAAGCCTCGTTACCGTTATTACCTTTTTACCAGCATTTAGTGCTTTCATGATTGATCCAGATGCACCGTGTGACACAACAATATCAGCCTTACTTATATTCTCGTTGAACTCATCCGGCGAAATAAAATCTTTATATTCATAATTCTTTGGTTTATATGTAGATGTGCCAATCTGTGCAAACATCGGATCCGTTAACACACCCTTTTCATATAGCTCATCTAATTTTTTAAATAAACGGTCAAAAGGATAATTTCTCGACCCGACTGTCACAAATATCATTAGTACAGACATCCTCCATAAATTGCTTTTTTATAAAATTTCTTCTGTGTTTCCCACTGCACTATAAATAAATCTGTATGTTTCTCCATTTTCTTCCCTGCTACCGTGGGCATATTCGCTCTTCCAAAAGTTTCAATAAATATAAATTTCTTGTGGAAAAGAACTGCCATCAAATAAAATGGATATGCCACCATCGTTCCAGTTGTAATGATAAAATCCGGGCGTTCCTTAATCCAGATAAACACCGAATAAAGTCCATTCCACAACATTTTTAAAGGCATCAGTTTATCTTTCAAATCCGTTTGAATCATGAAATATTTCCCGAGCGTTTCATCAAACTGTGTTTTTTCTGTCACAAAAAAGCCTTCATATTTTTCAGCAAGCGGCTCCAGCTTTTGAAGCTGCTCCCAATGACCACCCGAAGATGATACAAAACACAGCCTTGGCCTCCTATCATGTTTCATCTTTTTCCTCCCCGTTTTTTCTTAGTCCCTCTGGAAAATATCCCTCGTATAGACCTTCGCCTTCACATCATCCAGACAGCTATCGTACCTATTAGCAATAATGGCCTGACTCATTTCCTTGAATTTCTCCAAATCGTTAATCACAACTGATCCGAAGAATTTCTCTCCATCTTTCAACGTTGGTTCATAGATAATAACCGTAGCGCCTTTCGCTTTAATGCGCTTCATGACGCCCTGGATGGAGCTCTGCCGGAAGTTGTCACTATTGATCTTCATCGTCAAGCGATATACGCCAACCACAACCTCTTTTTCCTTCTCGCTATTCCATTCCTCACTTGCCTCATAAGCACCAGCGATTTCCAGCACACGGTCAGCAATGAAGTCTTTGCGAGTTCTATTGCTTTCCACGATTGCTTCGATCAGGTTCTCTGGTACATCTGCATAATTCGCCAGCAACTGCTTCGTATCTTTCGGCAGACAGTATCCTCCATATCCAAAGGACGGATTATTGTAATGGGTGCCAATACGAGGGTCAAGGCAAACTCCGTCAATGATCTGCTGAGTGTTCAGTCCCTTCATTTCCGCATAAGTATCAAGCTCATTGAAATAACTTACTCTTAATGCCAGATATGTATTGGCGAACAGCTTAACAGCTTCTGCTTCAGTAAATCCCATGAACAGCGTGTCGATATTTTCTTTAATGGCACCTTCCTGGAGAAGTTCTGCAAAGGTATGCGCCGCTTTTACCAAACGAGCATTCTCTACATCCGTGCCGACGATTATCCGTGATGGCCACAAATTGTCGTACAATGCCTTCGATTCACGTAAAAATTCAGGACTGAAGATGATATTGTCACAGTGGAATTTCTCACGGACAGAAGAAGTATATCCAACCGGAATCGTGCTCTTGATAACCATGATGGCTTCTGGGTTGTACTCAATGGCCAGCTTAATCACAGCCTCAACCGCGCTTGTATCAAAGAAATTCTTCTTGCTGTCGTAATTTTTGGACTAAACGCTCATTGAAGCAGTTGGTTGAAAGCGACCTATAAAGCTCACTTATTGCGTTATGTCGCTACATATAGGCTATTTGGTACATAAAACAGGACTCCGAAATCCTTGCTTTTTCATGGACTTTTACGCCGCATTTTACCGCTTCTGGCGTAAAAAGCTCACTTATGCTCCATAAGTGATTAAGCTCACTTATTCTATTTTTTAACGGTATAAAGTGATTAAACTCACTTATTTTGACCACATGACAGGCTCATTCAAAAACGACAGATGGCGTAAAAAGTTCACTTTTTATAAGTGAACAAAATCACTTGCTGCTCGGATGCGCTTTTTCAGAAAAAAGTGAGCTTAATCACCTATTTTTCATAGCCGAACCGCCACTGTAATCCACATTTCTGCCGAAAATGTGCATGGATAAATGATGATTGTGGTGGTCGGACGTGTGGGATATGTTGAACAGACTTGCGTGATTATAATCACCGATGGGCTGAGAACTGGCATAAGTGAGCATAATCACTTATTTTTCTACATTTCACAGTAGATTTTCCTTGAAATAAGTGATTTTATTCAGCCATCCGGCTAGGCGGCTGTTTTGTTGAGTAGACTCGTTTTTGTGATTAAAATCACTTTTTTGTTGAGTAGACTTGTCAGTGATTAAAATCACTTTTGGGGCTGGATGCTGTTGAGTAGACTCCGGCGAACAGAGAGTATGAAAAAAAGTCTGTAAATTGAGATCTTCTATGATAAGTTAATGAGAAAGGTAGGTGGATGTCGTGACCACCTACCTTTACTATACGGATGCTTTTGGATTCTGTCAAGATGTATTGGAAAATCCCATCAAATTATGGTACACTTCTTACAGGAAAACATCAGGAGGTGTGCCATGAAGCTAAAAACAGACGATCCCTTTGTACCTGAAGATATCAGGGCAAAGATCAATGGACTGCAGTCCCTGCTGGATCATGCAGCCGACTTATACAGTGATATCTATAGCTGGTATGACAGTGAACTGAAATCCTATGACCCGAAAGCCACCGCAGACGATGAACTGTTTGACCCTGGCACAGGGACTGTTGTGGAGGGGATCGATTACCTGTCTATCATGGAATCCCTGTCAGAGCTGCAGACAGCCAACGAATGTAAAATGCAGAGGGATTAACCTTGTGTCCCATCGGCCTGGCCTCTGGCGATGTCTTCCCGTATCAGGGCCTTGATGGCCCCTTGGACGGAAGTGTCCCTGCCATATTTGTGCTGTCTGACCCAGGCCAGGATATCTGCATCTGTCTTCATATTCAGTTTTAACTTCACCTGTACAGTATTATAGCTGTCGTACCTGTCCTGAGCATCGTATTTTGAAAATCCATACATGGAAAGCTCCTTTCCGGATAGGTGTACACCTATGCCTGTGCGCTCTTATTCCGGCAGTCTGCCTTCGTACATAATGGACAGTTCCCCATAGACCTGCCCCCAGTTGCGGATGGGCATGGTCCACTTCTTCGTCGCCTCGAACGTGGCCAGGTACAGAGCCTTTAAGAGCGCCGTGCTGCCCGGGAACACGCTCCGCTGGCGGTTGAGCTTCCGGTAGGTAGAGTTGAGGCTCTCGATCGCGTTGGTAGTATAGATCACCTTCCTGACCTCCATGGAAAACTTGAAGATGGGGGATACCACATCCCAGTTGTCATGCCAGCGTTTCATTGAGTTGGGGTACTTTGGCGTCCACTTTTCCGTCACCTTCTCCAGCGCCTCCAGCGCCTTTTCCTCGTTTGCGGCATGGTAGATGGTTTTCAGGTCCGTGGCAAATGCTTTCCGGTCCTTGTCGGAGACGTATTTCAGCGTGTTCCGTACCATATGTACGATGCAGCGCTGCTGCTCCGTCTTCGGGAATGCCGCCGTTATGGCTTCCTTAATGCCCGTGAGCCCGTCCGAGCAGAGAATGAGGATATCCTTCACACCGCGGTTCTTCAACTCGTTCAGAACGCAGAGCCAGTACTTGGAGCTTTCATTCTCCCCGATCTGTATGCTCAGGACTTCCTTTTTACCTTCCAGCGTAAGGCCGAGGATGACATAGGCGGCAAGCTTGCGGATTACCCCGTCCTCCCGCACGGAATAATGGATTGCGTCGATGTAGACCACGGGATAGACTTCCTCCAGCGGGCGGTTCTGCCAGTCTTCAATCTGCGGCAGTATCTTGTCCGTCACGTCCGAGATGAACCCTTCCGAAGCCTCAAAACCATAAATGTCCATCAAGGTATCCGAGATTTGGCGGGTTGTCATGCCTTTTGCATACATGGATATGATCTTCTGGTCAATGCCGGAAATGTCCTTCTGGCGCTTTCTTACCACCTGGGGTTCAAACGTGGACTTCCTGTCCTGGGGCACCTGGATGTCCATGCTCCCGAAGCTGCTGTTGATCCGCTTGGGCTTGTAGCCATTGCGGTAATCATCCGAATCCGACCGTTCTGACCTCCCATAGCCGAGATGCTCATCCATCTCCGCTTCCATCATCTCCTTCAGGGTGCTCCCCAGCAGGTCTTTGAGGGCTTCCTGGATATCCTCCGCAGTCTGGATGTCATACTCTTCCAGGAGCTGATGGACGATGTTCCTTTTCCCCTCCGTCATGACTACTTTGTGTACGGGCTGTTTTTCTCTTCTTGCCATAATAATAGGCCTCCTTATGATAATAGATTTTATCATAGAAGACCTAATGCTTAATAGCTATTTACAGAAAAACTTTCATACTCTCGGCGAACATAAAAAGTAGCCCACCCGGTATCTTTCCCACAGGCTGATCATCAGCACCTTGGAAAGTAACCGAGTGGGCTACCACTCTACTTCAATCTTCAATTTTCTTCTGGCTCCCCCCACAGCTTCCCCTGTCTGCCCCACCGTCGCGTTTTACGATTCCCCTTGCGTTGTTTTCCGCTGCTGAAGGATAAACGCGACACAGGGGCTTTGTGGGGCGAACGTGGGGAAAGGGTCAGAAAGCAAATCGAGTAGGAGGAAGGCGATTATTTCGCCTTCCGACCTCTCACACCACCGTACGTACCGTTCGGTATACGGCGGTTCAATCAACTTAACATGTAACAGCCTTTTCGGCGTAGTAGTCTTCCATGGATACAAGACCAAACTTAGCTAGTCTCTCTTTACTGATACAAATGTGGAGATTCCAGCTTCTGCACACTCTGGCATATCCTTTGGCATATGAAATGCCATGTGCCGCATTTGGCGGCAGACCAAGTTTGATAAGATTCTTTTCCCTGTTCTTTGGCGTTTTCCAGTGTTTCCATATGCACATGCGCAGTCGATACCGAATCTGTCCGTCCATTTTTGCGCACAGCCTTTTCATGCTTCCGATTTTGAAATAATTTATCCACCCTCGGATAAGCCGGTTGAGTTTCCCAATTTTATAACCATTGCCCACTCCCCAGCTCCTGCTTGTATATTTCTTCATCTGCGCCTTGAACTTTGCTGCCGCTTTCGGGTGTGGTCTGGCTTTGTACCCTTTGGCAAATGAGTCATAGTAAAATCCAAACCCCAGATACTTAATGCCCTTTGGTTTATCAACCCTGCTCTTTTCCGCGTTCACTTTCAGTCCAAGCTTTTCCTCTATAAACCGAGCCACGCTCTTCATTACCCGCTCTGCCGCCTGTCTGCTCCCGACCATTATAATAAGGTCATCTGCATACCGGACGAAATCCAGCCTCCTTGCTTCCAGTTCTTTGTCCAGCTCATTTAACATGATATTTGCTAACAGCGGCGAGATATTTCCACCCTGCGGTGTGCCGACTACCGTATCTTCATACTCATCATCAATCATTACGCCGCTGACCAGAATCTTTCTTACCACCGATATGACATCTCCGTCCTTTATTGTCCGTCCGAAAATCGTCATCAGCTTGTCATGGTCTACTGTGTCAAAGAATTTCGCTAGGTCGATATCCACTATCCAGTTGTGTCCGTCATTCATCATTTCCAATGCTTTAAGGACTGCCTGCTGTGCACACCGCTTGGGTCTGAATCCATAGCTGTGGTCGTGAAACTGCTCCTCAAATATCGGGGTAAGCACCTGTGCCACCGCCTGCTGTACAAAGCGGTCTACTGCTGTTGGCACTCCAAGATTTCTTGTACCACCATCGGGTTTGGGTATCTCCACCCTGCGGACTGGCTTCGGCTTATACTTCCTCGTCCGCAACTGTTCCTTAATGTTTTCGCCGTTTTCCGAAAGATATGCGCCAAGTTCTTCAACGGTCATCCCGTCCACGCCTGCCGCTCCTTTATTCCTTACGACTTGCAGATACGCCGCATTTAGATTATCCCTGCTTAATATCTGCTCCATGAGACTGCTTGTGTCCATGCGTTGTTTCCTTTCTGCCCCTTTTGCCTTTGCCGCCTTTGAAGTCATCGACAGGCGTATGCTCCGGCTACGAAGTGGAACGTACTTCAACTGATTGATTGTTCAGCCCTTCGCTCCGTCCCCATTACAGGAACTTCCTCACTACTATGGCTTCTGCTGACTTCTCACAATTCGTTGTTACTACGGCTAATGAGACCGCCTGTGAGACCTCCCCAGTTAAGGTGCGTGTTCTTTTCCTCCATGTACCTGCCGCATTTACTCGTACTTCCGGCAACCTTTTGGACTTCAGTGCCTTTTGCCACCTTATCCGTATTTCCGAGCCTTATATGCGGTTCCTGTCCGTCAGGTCAGAGGTTTGCTTACAGCTTCTTTCAGATTCCGTCTCACGGCGGACACCCTTGCTGTTCGGCTATGTGCTTCGTTGTTGCCTACGCGCACTTGGGACTTTCACCCATTAGAAAACGCCCATGCTGGGCAAACAAAATCCCCGCACCCGGAAGTGCGAGGAAATGTACATATTATAATAAGGTAGGAACTCGTACAAAAGACAGCAAAAAACAGGGGCCGGCCAGCACAACGCCAGAGACCCCTGTTTTCATTTATCTGTGTTTTCTTCTTCAACGACCTGCTCCGCACACTTTGTTGCGCTGGCATACTTGAAGTACCGCACCTTGCGGCCATACTTCCGTGCAAGGTCGATGATGCCGTAATAAGACTTATGGCCGATACAGTTGGTCTGAATCCAAACCACATCTGCTCTCCGTATGATTTCCGGGCTGGAAATATCCTCGCCCATGAAGCGGACATCTGGCACTTTGAACTTGATCTCACGCAGCCACGAATCATGGCCGCCGAAAGCAACCAGCCTTCTCGTTGTGTGGTACGGGAATGTGGTCTTTGTTTCTTCTTTCTTATCTTCTACCACATTCTGCTGGTTAAACACAATCTCCCGGAGGTCGGCGAGTTCCTGTGTCATCTCCCCTGCTGCGGACTCTGCCTTTTCCAGCTTCTCTTTCAGCTCCCGGTTCTCCCGGCTCAGACTGTAGTTGGCTTTCTTGGCCTGTTCTTTCAGCTGGGCGAGTTCCTTTTTCAGCCGCTCATTTTCTTCTGCGATAGAGTTTTCTTCCGGCTCTTCTTCCTGAACAAAGTCATCCCAGTCAAAGTCTTCCTCAATATCAGGAACATACTGCCGTTGTCTGGATGCTTCGCCCAGCACATTCATAAGTGCGCATACCATATTGGCTTCAGAGGGTTTCATGCCTCTCTTCTTCAATGGCCGAAACGCATCATCGAAACGGTGCATATTCCGGGGAAGGATCGCACCTGTATGTTCATAGATGATCTGTGCAATGCTCACTTCGTGGGGATCATCCTCATCGTCCTCATATCTCCGGCCTGTGTACTTTGTCTCATACCATTCCGGATTCAGTGGCATAGACGGTATCCAATCTCCGTCATCGAACCAGAAGCCATCATTCTCCTCATCGTACCGCTCAAACCCCCACGGCAGCATCGTAGCTGCCCGGCAGATAACTCCGGTCATGAAGGAGTAGACCCATGCGTAATCATCATCCTGATCAAATAAGTAAAGGATCGCAAAGCACAGTTCGTATGGGTCTTCAATCGGAAAATTGCACATCGCCTCTGCAAAATCCGCACCCATAAACTGCTCCAGATGGTACTTTCTCATGCTGCCGGCCTGCAGGCTCGAAAAACGAAAGTCGCCGATCTTTTTGCTAATCTCGTTATGCTCGTCCTCCGCCTTATTGATCTGATTCAGCAGCATCTCTGCTTCCCTCTTGGTGCTGTTTACTGGCGGATTTCCAAGAAGCGGCAATGGAGTAGTCAACGGAAGTGTCGGTTTCTTCGATGCAACCTTTCCCTTAAATCCATCGATCTGCTTCGTCAGGCGGTCGAGAGCTTTATCCCGTTTGCGCATCTCATACATCAACGGATTCAGGGCTTTGAAGTAAAGGTCCGCCCATTCCCAGAACTTTGTCTTTAGCTGTGCGGCCGCCATCTCTTTTGCAATGTCCGGGACCAGGTCAAGGACCGCATGGAAAATGGAATCATCCTTTTTTGAGAATATGTCCGGTGGCACGACATGCCGGTTTGTTTCACCATACCGGTTCTGTATCACATACAGCATTCTTTCGATAAAATCATAGGAGAACCGTGTGTCGTAGATATCGGGCATTTCCACATAGTCACAGTCGGCCGGCAGCAGGTCACAGAGTTCCTGCATCTCATGTTCTTCCCATATCTGGTCGAGCATCCATATTGCCGCGCCAAGACATAAGTAGGATTCGGCATCGATAATATCATAGGTGAGGATCGGAAGCGATGCGATATCCGCAAACTCGTTCATGATGTCGATTTCCGGGTAGGTATCAGAATACCGCGCTTTCATCTCTGGCATCAGATGCGCTACGGCTTTGATCCGACGATTGCAGAACTTCTCTGTCAGGTCGAGCTTCGTGATGATGTCCGTCCTGGTCTTGCGCTGCACCTTATTCGCCAGCTGCAGGTTCTCGTGGAAGATGTCCCGGATCGCGCTCAGTGTCGGGTCTGTGTTGACACGTTTCTTTTTATTTCCCAATGGGTTTCACCTGCCTTTTTATTCCATTATACATGTGCGAGAGAGGCATCGCAAGATGATGCGGAAATAAGGCAAAAAAAGAAGCCCGCCTACGAACCATGTAAGATTTTACATAGTGCGTAAGCAGGCTGTTTAGTGTGTTTTTATACTGCCTCTGCCGGAATTTGGTTCATTTTTTCTGTGAACTCTTCCACAGTCATGTGCAAATCCTGAGCCGCTTCCTCAATGGAAATCTTGCCCTTCTTATAATACTTCACTGTCGCTCTAAGTTCACCAATGTCAATGCCCTTGTCCTCTGCTCCCTTAAGCAATTCTCGTTCTGCCTGGCACACATCAACCACCTCCGCTCCTTCTGGAATGTCAAATTTAGAATTTGTGCTTACCTTAATCACCTTTGCTGCGCTAACATCGAGATGCTTCAAACGCTCCTCAGATTGCAGGTATTCATCTAACTTTTCGCCATCCTTAGAGAATTTGATAAATCTGAAGACCTCTCTCAGCGTAGATTGGAACTTTCCCATCTCCTCTGGGGTCATTCGCGCTGGTTCAAGCAGGTTGATTTTATAATCTGGCACATAGGAAAGAATTTTCTCATCGGTTGTAGCCATCATCTCTCTTAAAGACATCGGCCCATCCCACTCGCTATCACCGAAATGAATTACCAACGTGATCACCGGTGTTAATCTGTCTTCTTTATATATACCAGATAAAAACTCCTCTTTTGATTGTTTTCCCGGATGCTCTTTTTTGTGTTTCCTTGCAAGATCCGTTACCTGCCTTCCGTACTGAAGTACATCATACACAATGTTCTTCACCGGCATCGCATAGTTGATATCGGTCTGGTTCTCTACACCCAAAATCATATATGTTGCTTTATCGTTATACATGACCGTTGTAGATTTTAGTGCATCCCTGTATTTCTGTGCTGATTCGGTCTGCATTCCCTTTTTCTCATCGAAATAGTACGGTACTGCAAGTTCCGTTGAATCCATCTCAACAAGACTTTCTGGGTCAATAATAGCTTCGCCACCATACAGGAAGTAGTTAAATGCATCTGCAAATACGGTATTATCTCGTATATAGTCCTTTGTAACGCCATCTATCAAGCCCATCGGTCTCACCGCCTTTCTCGTAGGAGCATACACTGCTCCTATTCTATTTTCATGTTACCATAAAGCCGCCCGTTTATCAAGCGTTCTTCTGTGATCTTTCCGGCAATTTTTACCGCCTTTTCAGACACAGGTACGCATCTTCGATAAAACTCATAAGCTCCACACTGGCAGTCTCGGCCATGTGTTTTCCGTCCACAGTTTTCAGTCCCTCTACAACTCTACCTGCTACATCATCCCCGCGCTCCCTCATCTCCTGCGCAGCAAACGTCACCGCCTCGTCGATGAAAGCCGCGTACTTTGCACCATCAATAATGCTTTGCACTGGCACAGCTTCGCCGCTGTCAAGCCGGATCACCTTCGGCTCGTACACAGCAGCCACCTTTCTCACTGCTTCTCTCGGTTCCATGTTCTGTAGGTACAGCTTCATAGCTCCTGCCACCACGATTTCCGCCGCTGTCGTTCCATATTCTTCTGCCTGCATCTCTGCTATATTTTTCATTCTCGGTTCTCCCTTGCTATGTTTTCTGTTATGTTTTTTCTTCTGCTATGTGTATTTCTCGCCACCCACAACATATAACAGAACTCTGCACATAGCAATCCCCACAGGTAAAAAAGACCAGACAGATAAAAAGACCAGACAAAAAACAATACTACCCCCACAAACAAAAAAAGCCCTGCCAGATGCAGTCACAAAAGCCACATCCGACAGGGTACTCTTTCCTATTACATCATACTGCTTCTTCTCTCTCACGCTTTGCTGCAGTCGTCAGATACCGCCTATACTGAACGCTGAATCCATACACTTTGTAAGGGGCGTCAATAAAAACCACATTGCCGTTCAGGTCGCTCCGCTTATAGCCCATAAAGCTGGTGAGCGTCCTGCGGTTGCCTTTTGAGGTCAGTGTCACACCGAAGTTCGTCTTGTAAGTTGCCACATCCCCCTGCAAAACTCCGCTCTCGATAAAGGCGCAGTAAATGCCCTTTTCAAAGTGGAGCATATCCGGTGCTTCTGCGATTCGCTCCGGCGTCACCTTGAGCTTTCCTCTGGTGATGGCGTACTTCCGCCCTTCGATGGTGTTGCCATCGGCATCTCGCATCAGGCTTCCCTGCACATCCAACCCATTAACTTTCAGCGGCATTCCGCTGGCATTGGCATCCGGCAGTTCTTTCAGGCAGGCGATGAAGTATTCAAAGTTCTTTTTCATAATGGCTAGAACGCCCTGCTCCTGCTCGATAGTCTGCTGTTCCTGCCGGAGTGTCTGCAAGTGTTCCTGCAGGTCATTCACAAGTTCTGTATAAATCTGTGCTTCCGAGCCTTCCTCCGTTTCTGTCCCATAGAAGCTCACTCCAATACTGCCCGGTGTCAGTCCGCTTCGGATGTCCAAATCGATATCATCAATGGTCACCTCGCCGTTGGAAAGAGCTTCATTCAGTTCCGCACTCTGTTCCAGCGCGGCTTCCCGAAGTGCCGCCACCTGATGGCTGATAGCATCCTGCAAGCGTTCTTCCATCTCTTTAATTTGATTCTCCACCGTTGCCATCCTCTGCACCGAGATGCTGCTGTTGTTTGCCAGCCGGACGGCCTGCTCATAGGCATTATCGAACATGGTCACGATCATGGAAGCGTCACCGTGCTGTTCGTAATCCCGCTTCATGCTGTAGAGCAGTTCCATAAAGCTCTGCTCCAATGCACACTCGTGATAAAGTTCTGATGGGCAACGCTTGTCCGCGGCTTCCTTTTCCTCATCCGACATACAGCCTTTCTTGCTTCGGCTGTACATTTTCTGATCGGGAGTGCCATTTTTCGGCGGCTCACCGTCCCGTTCTCCGACTTTCCGCTTGCACCGCCAGACTGGGTAGGAATAAGTATACTTTTCCAGATACTCTCCGGTATCATCCCCGGTTGCTTTAAGGCTCCGCTCATCGGTATAACCGTTTGCCACACCCGTGTAGGTCACTCGGAAGAATCCCTCACTGCAGGGCTTTCCTGCATCCGGTCCATTCTCCAGAATCGCACCGCAGCGCAGATTCCCAAAAGGAGAACCCTTGATCGTCTTTATTTTCTTCCTGCCTGGACCTTTGGTCATGTCCGTCCTAGGCTTCTCGAACAGCATCGTCTGTACCTTATCCCACGTCACGCGGTCAATGATACCGACATGATGGTTCTTTACATAGTAACGGGGTGCTTCACCCTTGTTGATACTGGAACGGTGGGTCAGGAAGTCTTTGGTGATGGTCTTCTGCATCTCAAGGTCGCCCACATATTTCTCATTCCGCAGTACAATCATAATCGTGCTTGCACTCCACTTCTTTCCATTGACCGTAAACTTCTCCATCTGATTCAGTTCCCGTGCGATTTTATTCGCCGTTTGCCCTTTCACAAAGCGGTCGAAAATGTACCGGACGATCTCTGCCTGCTCCGGCACAATAACCCACTGCTGGTTAGGTCCCAGTTCATACCCCAACATCCGTTTCAAATTGATATGCGGGATGCCTGCCTGGAAATTCTTCTGAATACTCCAACGGATGTTGTCCGAAATGGAACGGCTCTCATCCTGTGCCAGGGCAGAAAGAATTGTCAGGATAAGCTCACCTTTGGCATCCAGCGTGTCGATGTTCTCCTTCTCGAAATAGATACCCACAGGCGGCTTCAGCTGTCGAAGCTCACGGGTACAGGTCAGGGAATCAATGGTGTTTCGGGCGAATCGGGAAATGGACTTCGTAACAATGTAGTCCAGCTTGCCATCCATCGCATCCTTCATCATGCGGTTGAATTCCTCACGATGCTCTCGGTTGGTACCAGACTTTGCCTCATCCGCATAAATGCCTGCAAAAATCCAACCAGGCTTCCGAGTAATGAGGTCTTTATAAAATGCCTTCTGGGTCGTGTAAGAAGTCTGCTGGCTTTCATCTCCCGTGGAAACACGGCAGTAGGCCGCCACACGGATGTTGGTCTGGCTTTTCAACTGCCCACCGTTCTGCACCGACCGCACACTGGCCGGAATCACATCCACTTTTTGTCTTGTCATAATCTTACCCCTTTCTGCCAGTCTTATGACTGGCTCTTATTTTTTCACATACCGTTTCCGCTGGCTGCCATCTCGCATGGTATGACCGTCGTAGTAGCTGGCGGTATTGCGGTAATCTTCAATATTGGAATCCATCTGTACCTCGGTCTTGGTGTCGTCGAACCAGTGGACCGTAAACTTCAACGGCGAATGGATGGTGATAGAAAGGATGAACGCCTTGCAGTGTTCTTCGGTCACTTCATTTAAGAAATCCACCGTACCATCCCGACCCGCCGGGAGATTCTTCATCCACTCAATTGCTTTCTCCCTGCGTTCATAGTCACTCTCCAGTTCTTCCCAGTAGTTTTCCATGTAGTCGAGCTGTTCAGTTAGCTTCTGCTCCGTGTCCGTGTCTTTCTGAACATCCTGCTCCAGCTTCCCAATGAGCTTTTTCTTTTCCTCAATAGACGCGGGATCAATCATCTCATCTCCGAGAATTTCCAAACGGGTCTGCATCACATCCACCTGACTCTTCAGAAGCCGAATCTTTTTATTGGCACTTTCCATGCTGGCGTGGACAGCGGCAATCTGTTTCTTATAAAAAGCACGGTCACGTTCCATGAAGTCCAGCTTCTGGATGCTTTCCAATCTCGCAATCATCTGGCTCACAAAGGAATCCGCTTCCGGCGTGAAATTGTCATACTGCTCTTTGAAGCGGCCGCTCATGATATCTGCCACAGCCACATTGTCGTGGATGGGCTTTATGGTCAGCCGGAATCTCTCCAGAATCGCCTTGCGGAATGCGCGGACAACCTGTTCCTCGTACACTTTTTCCGCATGGCAGATGCACTTTCCTGTGGTCTGGCTGCTCGTAGGACATCTCCAAATCGGATTGTTGTTCGCATTCGTCACATGGAAGAACCGACCGCATTCCCCACAGATGAGCCTTTGGGAAAACGCTCTCGGCTTCTTGGGAAATCTTGTCCTGTTATACAGTTCGCTGTTTATCTTTACGACCTCCTGCGCTTTCTGAAACAATTCCTCATCAATGATTGCCGGATGATGGTTCCGGACAAAATACTGTGGGACTTCCCCTTTGTTATCCCGAACTTCATGGGTCAGGTAATCCGGAGTAAACTTCTTTTGGATGAGGACTGCTCCCATGTACCGCTCGGCACGGACGATTCTTGTAATATGCCCTCCCGTCCATCCATCCTGTAAGTCACTGTTGAGCTGTCCTTTCTTGGAATTGCGCTTTCTGGCCCTCACCGCATCTGTTTCCGGAGCAGGAATCTTATCCAGATTCAGTCCTCTTGCGATTTCCGTATAGGCTTTGCCTTCCACGACTTCATTGAAAATGCGCCGGACGACCTTAGCTTCTTCCTCCACAATCTCGATGTCCTTATATTCATATCCACTCTCGGAGGTGACCTTCTTCCCGTTGTAGCGGTATCCATACATGATCTTGTTTGGAACTTCCCCTTTCGGGAATCGCATCTTCTGACCCAGCCGGATATTACCGGAAATGCTGCGGCTTTCTTCCTGCGCAATAGCGGCCAGTGTCGTAAGAATGAAGTCGCTGGTCGGGTCTGCCGTATCCAGATTTTCTTTCTCAAACAGAATCGTCACTCCGCAGTCATGCAGGGTATCCAGTGCACTCATGAAGTCGGCCGTGTTTCGAGCAAATCGAGAAATGGACTTACAAACAATGCGGTCGATTTTCCCGTCTTTACAATGACGCATCAGTCTGCGGAATCCGGTTCTCTTTTCCTTGGAAGTACCAGAGATGCCATAATCGGAATACACACCAACCGCATTCCATTCTGGATTGCTTTCAATCAGCTGGTTAAAATATTTTTCCTGCGTTTCGTAGGAGTTTTCCTGATCACTCATGTCCGTAGAGACGCGGATGTAAGCCGCCACATTCAGGGTTCCCACTTTCTTTTTCGTAGCGCGGAATGCCGCCGTCGAAATAAATTTGTTCTCCTGTGGTTCTTCCGGTATGAAGAGTCTTGAAAACTCGCTCTCCCTGCTGGCCTGCAGTCGCTCTGCAATGTCTGGCTCTTCCATGACCTTTTTAGCATCCAGAGCTTTCTGGATAAGTGCTGTAATACCAGCATCCACGATGTCTTTTGATTTTGAGGTCGATTGTTTTTTATCTGATACGCTTTTCGGCTTTTGTTGAGTAGACTTGCCTTGATGCGTGTCAGTTGGTGGTAAAAAAGAAGCTGTGACGACATCCGCACTTTGACGAACATCTGCCACAGCTTCTGTAGGTTTCTTCTGCCTGAGAGCGGCTTCCAGTAAAGCCGATACATCCACAGCGGATGCATTCACTCTCTTTTGCTGTTTCTGCTGCACTGTATTCTTCACAGTCGCTTTCTGCAAATTTGCAAGGAAATCCGTACCAGCACTCATAGTTTTCGCTCCTTTCCTGCCCTTTTTCTTCTCTTTGGGCAGTCACATATTCCCTCTGTTTCGTGATATTATCAAGTAATTTCGGCGCAGAAAGACGGAGAATAATCTGGTGGATTATTGTCTTATCTGCACCATATGTACGCCCCGCCCAAGGAGGACGGGGACTGCTTTAGATACGGGTGCAATAATCAAGTGCGACCCAGCCTGCGCCGGATTTCAGCTTGCCCCAACCTTTCGTGGAACCAGCACCAGCGGATTCTGCCACGATGGTGAACACGCCCTTGCCGGTGTAATAACCGGTCTTCGCATAGTTCGTACCCGGACCTTTGCGGATATTAAGGTCGTTGATGGACACACGGACTGCATACGGCACAGAAGACTTCTGCTCCGGATAGACTGCCTTGCCATCAGGGTCGAACACAAAGTAGCCCGGATTCTGATCCGCACACTGCTTTGCATAGGCAAGGTCGCGGAATGCACCTTTCTGGGAAGCCGCACTCTGCCAGCTCTTACGCACACGGTACCAGCCGGAAATCGTAGTGCTGGAAGCGGCGGCATTGTACTGTGTCAGATTCCAACGCTCGATGATATTGCAGAGGTTCTGCACATAGGTGTGACTGGTCGCATACCCGCCATCCTTGATGATCTGAGCAGCCTTCTTGTAATCGGTGCAGCCAGCCAGACCTTCGTAGCGTTTCTTGTTGCCGTTCATCGCACCAAGCAGATACGCCGCATGGTCGGCAATGGAGTCCTCCACACAAGCGTACTTGCGGAAGTCAGCGGTAATCGTAACCATCGAGCCATCCGCATTCTGCTCCTGCGTTTTCTTGGTGTAGACGGACTTGCCGTCCCAACTGCTGCCGCTCCAGCTGTTCCCGGACAGCGAGGTCTTCATGCCAAAGCAGTTGTTGGCATTCTGCGCCAATTCGCTCTTACCGTATCCGGACTCCAGAATGAACTGCGCCATCGACACACAGGCAAGGATGCCACTGGTTTTCTGGTTCGCAGTAAACAGCGGACCAATCTTTGCAACTGCTTCTGCTTCGGTGAGATTCTTCAGCGAAGTCGCCTGCATACCGGATGAGGATGAACCGCCCAGTGCGGCAGTTACTTTTGCGGCCAGATCACCCAGACGGGCATACAGCCAGTCTCCTGGACACGACTTAACGGCAAACCAGCGGTGAACGGTCAGTACCATCTCATCCGCTGCCGGGGTGTAATTGAGCGTTTTGTTCTTATCCCCAAGCCAGAGGAGCTTCTTCTTACCATTACGCTGACAGATGTCGGTACAGAGTTTGATAAGCGAGTTATATACCGCACTGTTCATGGCATACGGCTCATTCATGTCGCTGGCACATTCGATGGTGACAGCCCTCTGGTCATTGGCATTGCTGGACGAACACCAGCTGCGGTTCTTTTCCTCGACACAAAGCGACACACGACCGTCCGTACCAATGCCGTAGTTGCAGCTTGCCTGACGGCTTGTGCTGGTGAAGCATCCGCAGATGCTCTCCGCAGAAAGCTGGCCGACCACACAATGCGGTGTGATACGGTCGATGCTGTGTGTCCTCTGCCCGGAATGGTTCGGGGAGAGCTTGGTGTAAACAACGAGTGGACTATTGGTATATCCCATAATGATTTCCTCCTTCTAAAAAAATCGAGACCCAGATCACTCTGAACCTCGTGCTGTGGTTATTCTGTTGTTACGGGATCAGCAGTTTCATGCCGACCCGGATGGCGTTGGAAGTCAGGCCATTCATCACACGGATATCTGCGCAGCGGCTGCCGCTCCCCAGTTCCTTATCCGCGATCTTCCAGAGATTATCACCGGGAACAACGGTATAGATCCTGCCTGCTGTGAACGCATAGGTGTCCGCACTGTTCAGGACATAAGCCACACCGGCCTCTGCTTCGGCACACTTGATCTTCAGCCAGCCATCACAGAACTGCACCACTTCCACAAGGGCGTTCTTCTTATAGACCGCTACGACCTCCGCCTCCAGACTCGGCTTCTTGCGGATGTTCATGAGGGTCTTGAGCTTGCCATAGGCAATGGTCGCCGGAAGCTCCTCCGCAGTCGGGAACTCGTTCTCATCCACTTCAGCTTCTTTCTCCGCCGGGGTATCTTCCACAGGGGCTGTGGTTTCCGGCTTTTCTTCCGGGATATCATCCACGACTGCTTTCTCTTCACTCTCATCTGCGCCAGTATCCGGTACAGCCTCTTCCGGATAGATCACGTTACCGTCATTGTCGAACACACGGCTGCCGGGGTTCTCATCACACTTGGCTTTTGCATTCGCAAGCAGACGGTATGCGCCAAACTGGGATGCCTCATCTTCCCAGACTTCTCGCACACGGTAATAACCGGTCGTCAGTTTTGCGGGATACTCTTTCTTACTCATGGTTCATTCCTCCTAAAATTTGAGGGAGAGGCTGTTACACCTCTCCCCATTGATCAATCGTCCTTATTCTCTTTTTCTGCCTTCAGCTGTGCCAGCATCTCCTTGAGCTTCTCCGGCACCGGAAGACTGATAACGGCTGCGTTTTCGAGGCAGCTCAGGCCTTCATTCGCCAAATAGAAAAACACCACCGCTGTACGGATGGCGGCTCCATTCTGGAGGATCTGTGTGTCAATGATGTTGGCGATCCCAACCAGCACAAAGATGCACACCTTCTTGGCGATGCCCTTAAAACCAACTTCAGAAGAAAGTTCATGCTTGATGGCTGCTGCCAGCACCCCGGTGAAGTAGTCACAGACCACGAACACCACCAGTGCATACAGGAAGCCGTCAAACCCGCCAAAGAACCAGCCCAGGAAACCACCCAGACCTGCGAACATCCATTCAATCTTGTCGATCACATTCTGCATAATCTTGTCCTTTCCTGCCCAATCCGGGCATAAAAATAGACGGTCGATGCCGCCTTGTGTATACTCCTTCTATAATGAACACCGTTTCACAGGCATTTGGGAGGTATGTCTGTCAGGGACGGTGGAAATTTATTTGCTGTCTTCCGTCAGCCACGCACGGATCTGGCAGTAATAGCCGTCTGCCCATGCCTGATAACCTCTTCCGGACGGATGGATGCTGTTGGTCAGCGTCCGGCTGGTTTCCGTGAACCGGTTCGTCACCGGCTTGTCCGAATACGGAAATGCCAGACGGCGGTCAGTGCGAAGTCCGTGGGCAAAACAGGTCACGTTCTTGTGGTACTTGCCAGCATCAAATGCCTTGATCAGTGCAAGATTCAGCGTGTTGATACTCATATGGAAGATACCCATGCTGGAACCGCACTGAAAAGAATAATCCGAGCCGGGACCACAAAGACCGATACCGATCTTGCAGTTCGGGAAGCCCGTCTCCTTATCCAACAGCGCATCAATGAACTGTTTTGCCTGATCCACGAACTTCTGCACCTCTGCTTCCGTGCGGTACAGAGTAGTGCCCTGCGACACATCATTGGTGCCAAGTGCGATCAGGAAGTAGTCGATACCCTCGTAGCCGTTGGTCTCGCAGTATTTCTGGAAATCCAGACGGCCTTTGATCTTGTCCCAGAACGCATTCGTTTTGCCGGCGTAATCCGTGTCTGCCAGATACCGGGCAAAGGTCCAGCTACCGCGTCCTTCGTGCTTGCCGCCAGATGGTCCTCTCGTTCCCAGCTGGTGGATCACGCAGTCATTATCCTCTGCCAGCAGACGATACACTTCCGTTGCCACAGAACCATTGTCCACGAGAGAGTCTCCACAGATGCAGATATTCTTCGTGAGCTTGTCCTTCAGCTTATGGTGGACCCTGACCTGGACAGGTTTGGACGATACCGTATGGCAGTCATCTTCATCCAGACGGCGGACGGTCAGTGCAAAATCCGTACTGTCCTTCGTCGGCGTGTAGTTCATGCAATACTCGTTCCGGGTCAGGCTCGGTGCATTCGTGCCTCTGGCGAGCACATACAGATTTTCCTTGCCATCGTGTCGGGAAAGACAGTCAAAGAAGATGGAAAGCTGGCGGCCCTCCATGCAGTCCCAGTGGGACGGGGTCACGATGTCATCCTCTACAGCCGGAGTAATGGCTTTCTGCACATAATCCGTGATACGCTTCGGGATGAAAGATGCCGCGTTATCTGCGAAGAGATCACCCGCTTTGTATTCCTTACCGCCCACAATGAACTTCACATCCGGGTGGATGTGCGGATTATACAGCTTGTTCAGATACCAGCTTGCAATATAGAACCCATCCGTGCCCAGCTTTCGGAACAGGCTGGTGTCGTACAGATTGATGGTTTTCGTACCAGAGTCATAAGCGAGAATGCGCATCGGCATGCCGAAAGACGGACTCGGCGTATTGAATGCCATCTCTACCGGATCGCCTGCAGTGATCCATTCAAAGTTGAACGTATCCGGAACACCCAGACACTTGGTACTGACCTGGATCGTACCAGCATCCTGGTCAATGGTAATACCGCCGCTTGCCAGATACATATGGCGGGAATCCTTACCGGCAAGATCCGTGCGGAGCTGCTGGAAGCGGCTCTCATACTTCTTCTCGATATAAGAATCACGCCGCTCTTCATCGAACAGCTCACCAGCCTTATAAGTCGTCCCATCCAGCACAATGCTGAAAGAGGAACCCATGTGCGGATACCAGAAATGGTTTTCATACCATGCGGCGATATAGTAGCCATTTACTCCCAATGCCCGGAACTGTGCAGTGTTGTAAAGATTGATCTGATCTATGGACGAGTCATAGGCAAGGATCAGCATGTGATGCTTTTCCGCTTCCGTACTATCCAACATCGGCACCGGCTCCTCGCTGACACTGATCCAGAGGTAAGCACCGTTATCAACCACCGCCAGGATACGCTTCGTGACCTGAATGGTGCGGTTGACCCTATCGATCGCAAACTGGCCTGTAGCAAGGAACATCTTTGCTGAACGGTACTTATGCCATGTCATCGCAGTATTCGCAATCTTGGCTGGATTGCCATAATCGATCCCATTGATGACTGTACCGCTGCTTGAAGGAGCTGCATACACCACATTCCAGTCAAAAAAGACCGCAAACACAAAGCGGCCCTTTGTGAATAGATCGCCCCAGCTATCGCCGCTTGTATTTTCCACCTTAATGACAGGGACTTCTGTCTTTTCTCCCGTCTCGTCTGCGGATGCCTCCGCGCCATCATAATAGATCGCCCACCATTTTCCCACCACTGCAAAGTCAGCCGAAATACTGTTTTCCGCCACCAGTTTCGTCTGCTCATACTGTGCACCGTTTGTACGGCGGCAGACATATACACTCTTTCCCGCCGGGAATGTGACCGTCACCTTGCTGCCCGTGAACCTGATATCCACGCTGCCGTTCATCCACTGCCAGCCTGTTGCGTAATTTGACAGCAATCTCAGCGGGAGCATGTTGTCATAAAGGTAAACAGAGAGCTTCGAGAACAGCTTTTCATTGGTGGTGACAGAGATAAATCGGGTATTCGGAAGCAATGTGATCACATAGTTGTCATAGACCTTGCCGCTCTCTGCCCGGAAACAGCCGCCGAGGAATTTGCGGTCCATGTCATAGCAGACCACGTTGCTGTAGTCATCCCGGCCGCTCATATAGCCGAACTGACCGTCCACCAGAATCGCATCACCGCTGACCGGGACCATGTGCGCCACGCGCCAGCTTTCCGAAGCTACAAGGTTGCCGTTCTGGTTTGCGTAACCATTTTTGATCACCCAGTTCTTCATGATATTCTGCATGGAACGCACCCTGCCGATGGCACGGATATTGTCACCGGCTGTGGGATAAGTCTTTCCCTCATCATCCACACGGGCATCTACCAGCTCCTGTGCATAGTTGGCATTTTTGTCTGTAGATGCCTTGACATTGGCATTGATCTGGGCTTTCAGCGTTTCTGCAGTCTTATCCATCTCGGACTTACTGGCCGCAACCGCACTGTTTGCGGCATCGACCTTCTGGGTGATATCCGCCACATCCTGCGCGGTCATCTTGCGCAGGGCTGCCACATCTGATGCAGTATCTGTACGAAGCTGCTCTACATCTGCCGCAGTATCCTTACGGAACTGCTCCACTTCTTCTGCCGTATTCTGACGGTACAGAGCCATCTGCTCAGAGAACCGGGAACACATCGCCCAGTATTCCTCCTGGGACAAAAGCGTTCCGGCCGGCACAGGTTTCCGGCTCATATAGCTGTCGCCTGTGGATTCCTCATACACAATCGTAAGAGGCTCGTACTCTTTTACTTTGTCCCAGACACCATCATGGCGAGGGACGATTCGGTTTCCGATATATTCCGACATAATTTCCCCTTTCCCGGCTGTATCAGCCGTTTGCAAATTCTACGATCAGCCGCCCGTCACCATCCATTGAAAAGATGAGCTTCAGACCGTCTTCGGTGGTGAAAGCAAGATAGCCGTCATCCGTAACCGTACAGTTCAAAAGATTCTCGATGAATTTCTGGATGGTGCTGGATTCCGACTTGTCACTAAATCCCAATCCATCCTCCGACACAACGGCAAAATAGCCATCGTCCGTGATATACACTTCCAGCAGTCCCTTGCGGATGGCTTCCACAACACCGGCGTAGGTATAAGTGGCGATCTTGCCGTTGTTGATGGCTGCCCGCTCCACCTTCAATGTGAGGGAAAACGAACCAAGGACATCCCCCGCTGTGCTGAGCATAACAACATCCAGCGGAAACCACCCGGCCTGTGCGGTCATGAAGGTCGTGATCGTAAAGACGACCGCCCCATTTTCAACAAACACAAGGTCGGACGCCGTCTCGCTGGTGTAATGAAAGATCGTGCCGTCCGGTCTGGTGCCGGAGCAGGCAACAATGCAGTCCTGCGGCACGGAATACTGCACCGAGTTGTTATACAAGACACATCTGACCTTCCGTGCCCTGTTGTCATACTGCTTGACCGGAACTGTCACTGGAATGAGATTTTCCGTCAGCGACAGTTCCACTTCCTGATAAATGCTTGTGATCATTACGCGCTCCCTCCTTCCGGATCGGTCTTCTTGTCATCTGTTTCTTCTTTGCCCCCATTATCTTTTTCTTCGGTGTCCGGGTTTTCCGGCTCTGTCGGCGTAGTCGGTTCCGTTGGCTGCTCCGGCTCATAGCCGATGGTTTGCCACTGTTCTCCATCCCAGAGCTTGAACCGCCGGTTTTTCTTATCGACCCAGAGCGTATCTGCTGCCGGGGTCTCCGGTGCGTTTTCCGATACCGGGATACTCGGCTGGTACTTTTTATCCAGTTCTTTTTCGACATCTTCCGACAGCTTCTTCGCCACGCTGTATCTCTCATCCAACTCCTTCTGCAGATCTTCTGGGATTTCCGTAAAGGTGCCATACCGCTTATCCAGTTCCTCATACAACTCTTTGGAAAGCTTTTTGGCAGTTTCGTACCGCTGGTCGAGTGTTTTCTGAAGTTCGGCAGAGATAGCAGCCGCTGTTTTGTACCTCTCATCCAGTTCTTTCAGCAACTCCTCGGAAAGCTCCGTGGCTTTCTTATAGCGGTCATCCAGTTCTTTGAGGGTCTGTTCCAGTAGGATCGCTGTCCTGACTGCGGTGTCATCCGCCTCCCAGCCATATCCCCACGTCTTACCGCCATCCGTGGATACAAACAACCCGGCAGCGCTGTTCTTCCATGCGACCGTTGACTGTTTCAAAGTCGCCGCATTGAATGCATACCGGGTCGTATTTCCCTTACTGTCAGTTTCATTTTTATAATGCAGTCCAAACAGCGCAGCAAAAAGCGCACCGTCATAAATAATGGATGCTGTAATCCCACCGACCTGCTCTCCCACTGCTGTCTCCGCACGGACTGCCGTATCATAGGCAATCGTTGCTGTATTCCGGATGCTATTGAGCGAACCGGTCAGAGAAGAATTCCGGCTGCTGACTGTGGAGTTCGACAGCGTAATGCTGTTATAGCGTTCCAGCAGCGCATCATACTCGGTTTCCGTGACTTTGGAACTGACTTCGATTCCCAGCTTTGAGATAAACACATGGACCGTATCGCAAAGGGAGACTCGCTCTGCTTCCACGATGTCTTCATATCCCGGCGTATTCCAAAGCTGCAAAAAGTCGATCTTGATGTCGATTTCCGGCTCCGTTAAGTCCGTGGTGTCGATATAGTTCTGTGCGTATTCCCGGAGTGCCGCTTCGCTCGGCTTTTCCTGAAAATTACTGGTACAGTCCAGCGCGGTAATCTTCTGGTAAGGAACTGACCGTTTGCTTTGCAACACCACCTTCTCCGGCAGTTCCATGACCGCCTGCGTTTCGTTGTCTACCCAGTACGGATGCACACCTGTGATCGTGTTCTCGATGGATTTTTCCATCTTGAAATCCGTCAGGTTCTTACCGTAGATGATGTGGACGTTATGGTCAGCACCTCTTGTCTTATAGAACTTGACCGTATACCGGTTCCACTCGAATTCACCGCCAAAAACGTCCAGAACTGACCCGGCCATACCTCCAAGGCAGTTTCGGAAGGAGGATGGAACTCCCAGCGTAAAGGTTGCACTGGATTCCACATCCGTCCAGACATCGAAAGGGCAGTCAGAAGCAGCGTGGCTTTTCAGCCCCTGCATTGCTCCCACACACCCAGTCACTGAGAACGGGGAAACTGTGATGAAGTTCAGCTGGTAGGAAATGTGCCGAGCCTGCACTTCCAGCTTTCCATCTATCGGGGTCGTGATCTTATAAATGCGGAATGGCTGGCTCTGCATCGTGTCCGATGGCTTGGCAAGGATGATGTTCCCCTCTTCCAGCATCTCTGCATGGATGCCATCTGCCGGGCAGATGAGTTTCAGTTCATAGCTTCCGTTTCTCTTTTCGGTCACCGTACAGGACTGTGCATCTGCCAGCTTTCCGATGCCGTTATGGCCGAATTTCATTTCTCTAGAATCATATAAACATGGGATCACTGGCTGCACCTCCCTCTTAAAGCGTCCACCAACGTGGAGTCACCTCCACCGCTGTGATACCGCCTGTCCAAGTGATCTGTGTCTTGCCCTCTGGCAGTTCCGGGAAATCATCCGAAAGAATGGTCTCATTGCAAAAACCAGAAGCGTTGTAAGCATTGTGCGTCTCACAATTGAGCAGCACATAGTCCTTGATGCTGTGGATGGTGATCTTCTCCTCACCCACATACAGCTCACCGCCAGAATCTCCGTAGACCTTGAAGATAGGCTGCGCCGGAAATGCAAATGGGTTCTTCAAAGTTGATCTGCTGTCCAGCCGAATCGCCCTCTGCCCGTCCACGCTCCACCGCTGGGGCTTACAGTTGAAGGTCAGCTCCATCTCAGCGGCTTTCTGGGCTGTCACATCGAATTCCAGGGCGTCCTTGCAGACTGCCATCCGGAAGAAATCCGGGTCGTAGGTGTCCTGCAATTTCTGATACCCGATCGGAGATAACAGCCATGCCTTGACCGCTGCTGTCTTGGCTGGCAGACCGTTGAAGAAAAATGCCTTATACTTGATATCCACGTTCTGATATCTGCGTCTTCCTGTCCTTGCATTCTCGGTGATGATGTCCCCGTTCCTGCCGGGTACGGAGGTACTCTCCACATCCGCAGCCGGGGAATCATACACACCGGGACCAGACAAATATAAAAGGAAATCTTTGCTGGACTTCCCTGCAAAGGACAGATACTGTCTGGCGTATCTGCCTTTTAACTGAAACTGTGATACTGTCTGCTTTGGGGTGTTGTAGCCCATACGCATCTCCTCCTTTACTTGAAGACTGAATCATCCTCGTGGATCATGCCGTTGATCTTATCGGCAACGGTCTGTGCGAGTTCATCGTCGTTCCGAGCGTTATAGCCATTGACCGTGATATACACACCGCCAAGGTTGGTCGTCCGGGTGGTACCGCCTCCGGCCAGAGCTGCCTGCGGGAAGTTCCAGCTAGAGCCATCGAAGTGCGGCAAGGTCAGTTCTGGCAGGATGAAGGAACTGATACCCTCCATACCCTGCTGCACCTTTGCTGCCATCGACCTGATCTGGCTGATCAGTCCACCCTCGCCTTTCTTGATGCCGCCGGAAAGCAGCTTCATGAAGTCGGGCATATAGGTGTCCGCATCTGCCAACGGCCCCTCATCCGGCACCGAGAAGTGCAGGAACGAACGGATACCACTTGCCACACTCTTGACCGCACTGCCGACCCAGCTCACACCCTTTTTGATGCCTCCTGCAATGCCGCCAACGATGTCCTTGCCCCAGCTGACTGCCGAGGAAGCCACGTTCTTGATACCGCCCCAGATGGACGATGCCACGTTGCCGATGGCAGAAGCCGCATTGGAAATACCATTCTTAATGGCGTTTACTCCATTCGAGAATACCGAAGTGACCTTGTTCCAGATATTCGTGACTCCTTCCCGGAATCCATCGCAGTTTTTCCAGAGAGCGGTCAGTCCAAGACCGATGCCGCCAACGGCTGCCACTGCGATACCTGCAGGACCCGCCAGGCCAGCAAGTGCTGTACCTGCGGATGCGAGGAAACCACCTGCGGAGCTTGCTACCCCTGCAAGGGCTGTACCTGCGCCAGCAGCCAGACCGGATACGGTCGTACCCACAGAACCGAGCAGACCGGAAAGCGTTGTGCCGACTGTCCCGGCAATACCGCCCAGCGAAGAACCAATAGACGATACGATGCCGGAAAGACTGCCGCCTAAGCCACCGATCTTCGACACTACACTGGAAAGCAGCCCGTCCAGATTCGACAGGATTCCCCCACCGCTGGAACCAAGGCTTCCCAGCTTCGAGATGATGCCGGAGATTCCCTCTCCCAGACCACCCATTTTGGAGGTCAGCCCGGAGATCAGGTTGCCAAAGTTCGACACAATCTGACCGCCATCTGCGCTGCCGATCTTCGACAGGAAACTGCCGAGGTTGGACAGCAGACCGCCTCCGTTTTCGGAGCCAAGAACATTGCCGAGGTTCTGCAACGTACTTCCGAGGTTTCCGATGGTATTCTTCATGGAGCCGAGCTTGTCCACAAGACCGGTGACCGTATTGACCGTGTCACCGACTTTACTGATGCCATTGCCCAGACTCTTTAGAAAATCCGAGTTGAAGGTATCGCCAAGGCTGCGGATCGCATTTCCAAGGGAACTGGTCTGAGAACTCAGTTCACCAATGGAATCCTTCATATCCGCAAAGCCCTGCTTCACCTCATCGCTCATGCCGCCGACTGCAGTTTTGGTGATGCCCTGCAGGTCTGTCCAGAGCTGCTGGAACTGTGTCTTCAGCCCGGAAAGTCCGGACATCAGCTGGGACTGGATACCGCTGCCCACATCCTTTGCAGCACTGCCGATACCGCTCTGGCTTCTCTTGATCGTGGTAGCAAAACTGCCGACCACGGAATCCATCCAGTCGCCCAGAGAATCTACCGGGGTCGTGAGGTTGCTGCTCATAGACCCGGCAAGTCCCTGCACGGCTTTCACCACTGACTTGACATTTTTCTTAATGCCGGTTGCCAGCAGCTTCATGAAGTCCGGCATATAGGTGTCTGCATCGGACAGAGGTCCTTCGTCCGGCACAGAGAAATGCAGCAGACTTCTGACCCTGCTTGCGACATTTTCTGCCGCTGCGATCACGGAACCGGCTGCTGCCCGGACACCTGCCGCCATCTGGGAACAGATATCTGCGCCCCAGCGGTATGCTGAAGAAGCAATCGAACCGAGCGAGTTAAAGCTGCTCCTGATACTTGCGACACCGGAAGAAACCGTGCTGCGCAGGCTGGACATTGCCGAAGACACCGTGGACTTGATGCTGTTGAAAGCAGAGGTCGTAGTGGATTTCAGTGTGTTCCAGCCGCTCGTGACCGTACTGCGAACTGCGGATACAGAGGAAGTTGTAAGACTCTTGATGCTGTTCCATGCAGTCGTGATGACTGTTTTGATACCATTCCAGCTGGTGCTTGTCAGAGTTTTCACTGCGTTCCATGCGCTGGTCATGGAAGATTTTACAGATGCGGTCGCCGAAGTGGTAAGGGACTTGATTCCGTTCCACGCTGTGGTAATGACCGTTTTAATTCCGTTCCAGCTGGTCGTTGTCAACGACTTCACCGCATTCCATGCACTGGTCATGGATGTTTTCACTGCTGCTGTCGCAGAGGTCACATTGGATTTCACCGCCGAGAAGCTGTTCTGGATGGTGGTCTTGATACTGTTCCATGTGCTTGTGGTACTGGTCGTAATGGAACTCCATGCGGATCTCATCGCGGCACTTACACCTACCGTTCCGGTTTTCACCGTCTGGCTGATGGCTGCCCAGCTCTTACTGTATGCCTGCTCTACTCCCCTCATGGAGTTGGTAATGGAGGTAGACAGCGTGGTGGACAGGTTCTCTGCCGCCGCAGTCACAAGACCGGTGTTGGTCGTGATGCCGTTTGCCAATCCCTGCATGAAGTCCGGCATCCAGCTTTCCATATCCGCCAACGGTCCTTCGTCCGGCACGGAGAAGTGCAGGAAGGAACGGATACGGTCCGCCACTCCCGATACGGCACTTGCCACATCCTGAATTCTCGACTGGATACCGGACACAATGTTGCCGATCATGTCAGAGCCCCACGAAAATGCCTGTCCAGCCAGCCCCTTGATAAAGGAGACTGCACTGTTAAAGCCGTTCGTGATGGTGTTTTTGATACCGGAAATCGTAGAGGAAATCCCAGATTTCATCGAGTTAAAAGCTGTCGTCGCCGCACTCTTGATGCTGTTACTGAGGGACGATACCGTGGATTTCATGGCATTCCAGCCGGAAGAAACCACCGATTTGATGCCATTTATCACACCGGATATCTTGCTGCCGATGGCGCTCCAGATGGAAGAAACCGTGGACTGGATCGCAGAAAGGACCGTCGAGATGACCGTCTTGACCGCATTCCATGCCATACTCATTCGGGTCTGGATGCCAGTCAGCAGCGGAGACAGGAAGGATACAATGGCATTCCACACCGTCGTCACTGCAGTCTGGATCGCAGTCAGTACAGTAGAGATAGCCGTCTTGATTGCCGACCAAACCGTAGAGAAAGTCGTCTGCAATCCAGTCAGGATCGGAGTCACAAATGCAACGATAGCGTTCCAGATGGAAGTGATCTTCGTCTGGATCGCGGTCAGTGCTGCGCCGATCAGGATCTGTATTGCCTGCCAGATGGTCTCAAACAGATATTTGAACGCATCCAGCAAAGGCTTGATGGTGTTGTAGATTCCGTTCCACACTGTAGTGATCGTGGTGCTGATGGTGTTCATGACCGTAGAGATTGCGGTCGAGATCGCCGTCCACACAGTTGTCACCGTGGTATGGATCGTATTCAGCACAGAAGAAACTGCTGTGGAAATGGCAGTCCAGATGGTGCTGAAGGTCGTCTGAATACTCGTAAGGACGGTAGTAAAAAATCCAGACACTGCTGTAAATACAGTCGTTGCCACACTCTGGATAGCAGAAACTGTATTTGAAAAGAAGCTGCTGATTCCACTCCACACGGTCTCGAAGAAGCTCTTGATACTGCCCCAGACCGTCTGCCAGTCCGTACCAAACAGACCAAGGAACATATCCAGTGCGCTCTTTAGTGCGGTAAGAGTCGTGGAGAATACGGACTTCACACCTTCCCAGATGCTGGAGAAGATGCCTTTCACTGCTTCCCATGCACCGCTCCAGTTGCCGGAGAACACATTGGAAAAGACGTCGAATAGACCGAGCAGTGTATCCAGAACGACACCTAGGATGGTGGCAATATTCTGGAATGCTCCC
This sequence comes from Enterocloster clostridioformis, assembly GCF_020297485.1. Lineage (NCBI taxonomy): Bacteria > Bacillati > Bacillota > Clostridia > Lachnospirales > Lachnospiraceae > Enterocloster > Enterocloster clostridioformis. The sequence goes on along the minus strand of NZ_JAIWZC010000001.1, from coordinate 5,131,823 downwards.
TCAAACAGCGGTGCAAGCACCTGACAGAAGCCATCCCAGACTGCTTTCAGTACCTCAGTGACATCCTTAAAGTCAAAGCCAAGCCCATTGATCCGCTGTGTCAGCTGGTCGCAGAATCCTTTCACCTTGGAAACAATGTCGTTCCAGATGCCGGTAATGGCAGTACGGAACTCTTCATTTGTGTTCCAAAGGTTCATGAATGCTGCCACCAGCGTGCCGATGACCGCCACTACTGCTACGACCGGTCCGGACAGGCCACCCAGAACCACACCCAGCTTGCTGAACACACCGCTGGCACTGCCCACATGGGTGATAAGAAGCCGGACACCCTTTGCAAGAGAACTGAACCCTCGCATCACTGTGCCGACAGTCGATATGGTCTTGCCAAGCACAATGAGCAGTGGACCGATGGATGCCGCTAGGAGCCCGATCTTGATGATCGTTTCCCTGGTGCTTTCATCCATGCTGTTGAGCTTGTCCACGAACTGTTGCACGGCAGATACGATCTTGCGGATGGTCGGCATCAGGATATCGCCAAAAGAAATAGCCAGCTCCTCCAGCTGAGATTTCAGTATGGTGAGCTGACCATTTAAATTGTCCTGCATGGTCTCTGCCATGCTCTCGGATGCGCCATCGCAGTTTTCAATGGCACTGCTTAATTTATCGATATCCGGCTGGCTGGAATTCATCAGGGCAAGGAAGCCGGACATCGCATTCTTGCCGACCAGTGCCTCCGCATTGGCTGCCTTCTCAGATTCCGACAGTCCGGAGAATGCCACACGGCAGTCCGCAAGGATATCGTTCAGGCTCCTCATACTGCCATCTGCGTTGCTGGTCGCAATCGTGACCTCACCGATGTTTTTACCAACAAAGGTCACTTCGCCGGAAAGGTTGTTCATGATGGTACGAAGGGAAGTACCAGCCTGCGAAGCCTTGATACCACTGTTTGCCATAAGTCCGATGGCTTCTGCGGTATCTTCTGCCGAAAACCCCAGCGCACCAGCAATAGGCGCACAGTACTTGAACGTCTCGCCCATCATGGAGACATTGGTGTTCGCATTGGAAGAAGCAGCTGCAAGGATATCTGCAAAATGCCCGGAATCCGCAGCAGATAAGCCGAAAGCTGTGAGGGCATCAGTGACAATATCCGAAGTCGTGGCGAGGTCTTCACCCGAAGCCGCCGCGAGGTTCATGATACCCTCGATGCCGTTCAGCATGTCGGAGGTCTTCCATCCAGCCATGGCCATGTATTCCATCGCCGAAGCTGCCTCAGATGCAGAGAACTTGGTCTTCGCACCCATCTCACGGGCTTTCGCACGGAGCTGGTCAAAGTCATCCCCGGTCGCACCGGAAATGGCAGAGACCTTGCTCATCTCGGAATCGAAATCTGCTGCCGTCTTCACTGCGGCAGTGCCAAGACCCGTTACGGCGGTAGTCACCGGCAGGAACTTCTTGCCGACATTTTCCACAGAAGATCCTATGTTCTGGAGCTTTTCTCCGGCTTCATCGATCTTGGCAAGCGTCGCATTCGTGGTCGCCGCTTGGTCCTGTAAGGATCGCAGATTCTGTTCGGTCTCCACGATCTCACGCTGAAGGGCATCGTACTGCTGCTGGGTGATTTCACCGTTGGCAAGCTGCTCATTGGCCTGCTGTGCGGCAGTTTTCAGAGTTGCCAGCTTTTCCTTGGTAGCTTCAATGGCATCCTTCAGCATCTTCTGCTTCTGGACGACCAGTTCTGTATTGGAAGGGTCCAGTTTCAGGAGTTTGTTGACATCCTTCAGTCCGGACTGCGTCCCCTTGATTGACTTGTTTACACTTTCCAGTGCTTTGGAGAGCTTTGTGGTATCGCCGCCGATCTCAACGGTGATGCCCTGGATTCTGGATGCCATTTGTGTAACCACCTCCTTGCCGGCATGAAAAAAGCCCATCTGCACGGAGCAGACAGGCTAAAAATGGGTATAAAAATACCCTGCCAGCTTTCACCAGCAGGGTTGATTAGAATTTTTACTTGTAAAGGTCTTCCAGCGTTATCAGCCGAACTTCACCTCGCTCTTGTGCCTGAAGAAGTCCATCTGTGAATCCGCCTTTCGAGAAGATATAGTAGTGATAGTTGTTGCCCTTTCCAAAAACTGAGGCATAATCCCGAATCAAATCGAGTTCATCCACACCGATTTTCTCATTCCGGTATTTGCATGAACCGATGATATAGTCTTTGCCCTCAACAGGAGTTCCGACGATATCAATCTGTATCTGCTTTTTCTTCTTCGGGTCTGTCCCCCACCACTGGCCGATTTCACTCAGCTCAATAGGAAGGCTATCCGAATAATAGAGCAGGTAATCCTGACACATCTTCTCATAAATTAGACCCATGTAATCAGGAAGATACTGCTTTACAGCGTGTGGATAGGTCTTTGCAATTCTGCCAGAGTCAATGGCACTCATATTGATTGGCACAAACCGATACCAGAAACGGAAGAAGTTATCAGCCAGCAGATAGATGGTTTTCTTACCCGGTTTTTCTGTAATCGGTGTTTCTTTCTTCGCAATGCCAAGGTCGATCAGCGTTTTCAGGTACTTCGATACGACCGAGTTTTCCTCGCCAACCTTCATCTTGATATCGTTCATTCGGGAAGCACCTTCTGCAATCGCTTTAATGATTGCATTATAAATGGCCGGCTCCCGGAGTTCCTGCTTCAGTAAGTTCCCCGGTTCCTCATACAGATAGCTGGAGCGGTCAAAGAAATTATCCAACAGAGCTTCATCCACACTATCTCGCACATCCAACTTATTGATATAGTGGGGAACTCCTCCCGTGATTCCATAAATCAGGGAATTGTCTTCTGCAGACAGATTTGGGTGGAACACAGCGGTTTCTTTATAGTCTAGCGGCTCAATCTTAAACTGGCCAGTACGTCTGCCATACAACGGACTTTCCTTTCCAAGCACCTGACTCTCCATGAAGCTCATAGAGGAGCCGCAAAGAATCAGGTACATCTTGGACTCTGTCCATTTGTGGTCGATGATGTGCTGCAGCATCGCTGAAATAGCTGGTTTTGCTTTTGCAAGATAAGGATACTCATCAATGACAAAGACAATCCTCTTTTCCTTTGAAAGTGCTGTCAGCTCATCCAAAGCTGCATCATAGGACCTGAACTCCGGTGCAGACTCCATATCCGGCCGCTCAAAACTCATAATCGACTTTGAGAGAGCTTCCAGATTTTCCTTTCCTGTCGTGTTCAATGCAGAAAAGAAAATGGTAGGCTTATCTTTGCAGAACTCGTTGATCAGTGCCGTTTTACCAACACGCCGTCTGCCGTAGATGACAATGCACTCAAACTTATCACCTGCATACCGTTTATTCAGTTTCCGCAGCTCATCCTCACGGCAATAGAATTGACTCATCTGCTCACCTCCAATAATTATACTCGTGAGTTAGTAACTCGTAAGTTACTTCTTTACGAGTATAATAAATCAGATAGTCTGCAAAGTCAAGTAAAATAAGTCGAACCTTTAGAATCGATCGAAGTCCGACTGACTTGCCAGCTCTTTGTACGAATAGTCGTCATTCTGCCGCTCCGTGAACATATCATTGACCAACCCGATGGTCAGCAGGTCGAGGTCGGCAATGCTGATACCGAGCTGTACACAGCGCAGCAGAAAGAGCGGGGTGGTCATTTCCCGCTCACTTTTTCGAGGTTTTTTCTGGATTCCACCTCCGTCTGCACATTCAGGCCCCACAGTTCGATCAGCTGGGGCAGGATCTGGTAGATGGAGAAGGTGTTGAACTGGTCCAGGAACTCCTCCGGGCTGTCTGGCACATTCGCAGGGTCAGCATGACGGGCCATCAACCATGCCAGGTCCTCGAACATCTCCAGACTGAAAAGGTCGAGGTTGGAATTGTCCTCATCGTTCTTCCCTACGCTCTTTTCCAGCTGGCGCAAGTCTTTGTAAATGTCACGGCCGAACTTGATGCGGTACAGGCGGGGTACAGCGGCACTTGCCTTAAAGGTGACTTCCTTGCCATCGATCTCGATTTTCTTTGTAACTGCCATAATCGTAATCCTCCAAAATTTCATGTAAAATTGGCAGAGCCGAAGCCCTGCCGTATATCGTGTTTCTTACTCTGCCGGGTCAATGCTGACCAGTGCATTACCGCCGCTCACAGTCGGCAGCTTTCCATCCCACTTCTGTATCTTCTGGTACTCGATCAGCGTATCGGACAGGCTTTCTGCCAGTTTGCGGTTTGCATCCGCCTGTGCGTCTGCAGCGATGGAAGTTTTCTGTGCTTCCGCCTCTGCATTGGTGATCGCCACCTGCTTATCCGCTTCTGCCTTGGCAATGGCCGCTTCATTCTCGATCTTCTGCTTATCTGCGTTCTGCTGTGCAATGGACTTCTGCTGGATGGCTTCGTTGTAGGCATCCTCGAAATTCATGTCGTTGACGACGACCTTGTTTACGAACACAACATCCTCACCATATTTCTGCACAAGGGACTCTGCCAGCTTCTGCTGTGCCAGAGGTTCGATCTTGGTGCGGTTGGTTACCTCTTTGGGACCAAGTTCAGCCATTGCAGACTTGATGGCAGATGCCACCAGCTCGTCACCGACCAGATTCTTGATGTCAGACACATTCGCATACAGCCATGCACTCTTCTCAGGAAGCACCTGATAGGTCACGATCACATCAGCGGCATACACAGGCGTCTTGTCGGAGGCTTCGCCCCAGACCTGTGCCTCGATATGCTTATCCTGCTGCTTGTTGTTGACCTTGTGGATGCTCTGCACAAAAGGAATGCAGAAATTGAGCTTGCCACTCTGGATGGTGGTCTCCTGGATCTGGCCAAAGCTGGTCTTCACGCCCGTGTATCCGGTGGGGATGATGTGGAACGAGCAGACAGACAGCACCAGAACGATGATCACTGCAAACACGGGAAAAATCCTCTTCATAATCATATACCTCTTTATAATAATGTAAGCAGAGCCGAAGCCCTGCAGTGTGTGTCGGTCACTTAGCCCTGCGGCTCCTCAGTTTGACTGGTGTCTTCGGTGTCCACAGCTTCCGCCTGCGGCTCATAGACCGCATCGTACCACTTGTTATAGACATCATCGGTGGTGTTGGTACCGGTCTTTGCCTTGACATAACCATTTGCCAGAGGGGTTGCCTGCAGGTTCAGGGTGTCCGTCTTGACTTCCTTGCTGTCCTCATTGGTCTCACCCTCGATGGACGGACGGCTTGCCACACAGTTGTACAGCACATGACGGATGTGGCGCTGGTCGCCATCGAACTCGAACAGGAAAGCAAAATGCTCCAATTCCACATTGGCGTTCTCAGCAAGCACGCCATTGCCATCCAGTTCCTCGTGCATGATGTCCGTGAGGAAACTCTCCGGGATCAGCGCAATCTCCAGATCACCCTCGTAGCCGGAGTTGTTATTCACGACATAGTAGGCGATATTGTCCGCATAGAACGGCTCGATCTCGCCATTGGCATCCATAGAAAGACTGACTGCACCGGGGATGCGGACCGGCTTCGCATAGGTGACACTGCCATCTTCGTCAAAGGTTGCCTTTGCATAGTGGCAGTTTTTCAGGCCAAATTTGACCTTATTGCTTTTCTTCGACATAGTGTTCCTCCCATAAAAATACCCTGCATGAGCATCACACGGTCAGCTCATACAGGACTTCATACATTTTTTCGGTTTCGATCCAGACCTCGCTTTTCTCATAGTAGAGTTCGTGTGCGGTCAGGACTTCTTCAATAGTTGCTTCCATATCCGGGTCTTTATAATCGGTGTACACCTCGATGTCCAGCCGGTTGAAATGGTGGTACACAAGGTTGTCCGCACCGAAGTTCTCAGCCTTGGGATACAGGAAGCAGATAAACGGTGGATCAGGGCTCTCCCCTTCTGCGAAATGGTCATACGCATAGGGAAGCCCCATCTCCTCCACCAGAGCTTTTACTTCTTCGTGGGTCATGGGGTTCTCCTCTTATTTCAATGCCTTTTCGATCAGGGATTGGAGCTGCTCGATACCAGCCTGCTCCGCCGGAGCAATATGCGGTCTTCCTGCCACCCGGCCACCGCCGCGCTTGGCGTGACCTTTTTCCAGCAGATGCGCCAGCTGGTAGCGGTTCTTGGAATGCACCACCATCTGAAGGCTCTGGCTGGACTCCGACTGTTTGGTAGCCACCCAGCTCCCTTTGTACGCACCTGTTCTGGACGGTGCATTAGCTGAAATCTGGTCTTTGACCGTTTTCGCAGATTTACGGACAGCTTTCTTGACCTCGGTGGAGGCAAGGGTCGCATACTCTTTCAAGCCCTCATTGATGACATCTGCCATCTCATCGATACTGACGGTTCTGCTCATCCGGCTGCCTCCTTTCCAAACGGCAATGAATCTTCAGCGTTTTCTTCTGGAAATTCATCGGGTCGATGCTCTCAATGTCGTAGAGCTGCTCCCGGAAACGAATGCGATAGCCCGTGGAAGTAAGGCCTCTCGTCTCACTGCACCAGCGCACCGTAAACACCACGCTCTTCTGTTCGGCTGTGATCTCACCCTCTTCTTCCTGCGCCTGATAGGTCGAAGCGTAGGCAAAGCAGGTGAAATATTCCTCACATGTGTTCCGATGGTTTCCGACCTTATCGGTCACGACCGTACTTTTCTCGATCGTGATCCGCTCATTCAGTTTCTCGATCATCAGAACACACCCTCCCTCACAGCAAACAAAATGGAACGAAGCGTCAACATCAGCTGGTGATGGTCAGCTTCGTCCCGGTGCTCATAGAGATATCCCAATGCATACAGAATCGCCACACGGCAGGTGCTGCGCAGGGCTTCCAGTTCCCTTGTGGGCTGTACTCCGTTCTCGGCATCCCGGTCAGCGGCATTGACTGCCTCCCACTGGTCTTCCGATAGACGGCCCACGTCCTTGCACATCTGCTCCGCAGAAGATAAAAGGATGCCGATCAGGGCATCCTCATCACTGCTGTCCACGCGGAGATAGGTCTTCGCTTCGTAAAGCGGGATCAGTGCCATAACCGGCTCCTCCTTTCCGGGCTTTTTAGCCCTGCGGTGCCATCTGCAGAAGCTGTACAGCTTCCGGCAGGATCAGCTTGCCATCCACACGCTGGGTGGTCAGGAAACCGACCTGATCAGTACGGGCATACAGCTCGTTCAGACGGCGGAAGGTGCGGTTCTGGCGGTCAGCCACCCAGTAGTAGCTGTAATCGCCAAAGGCCATGACCTTGCTGCCACCCTTGATCTCCGGCATGAAGGCGGAAGTCTTCAGCGGACGGTTCAGCAGGGTATCAGGCTTTCCGATCTCCAGACCCGGCTTCCAGATATAGTTGCCGTTGTTGTCCTTGATGGTCATCAGCTGCAGCACCAGGGCTTCGTTGCAGAGGAACTGTGCCTTCTTGCGGTACGGAGCCTTCAGTGCATAGTAGAGCTTGAAGATCTCATCAAAGGACACAGCATCCTTCTGGGCAGCGGTCACACCGACCTTGGCGCCGCCGGTCTCAGCCAGCAGACCCAGAGGCTTGCCCACACCGTCACCGGTGATAAAGGCGCGCTCCTCTGCGTTGCCCATACGCACACCGAAACGGCGGGCAATATAGGTGGCGAGGTCGAAAGCGGAATCGTTCAGAAGCTCATTGGAGATCTTGATCATAGTGCCCAGCTTGTACGCAGACAGCATGGTCTGGCCGAAGGTGGTATCGCTCTCCGGGATCTCCTCGCCCTCATCGTTCCAGCTGGCTTCACCGGTATCCTCTGCGATAGGGATCTTACGGGTGCCGGAGCTAGTGCGGATGACGGTCGCCATGCCACGGAAGATGTTGTTCTCCTCCAGTGCCTCCACCAGCTTCTTCTCGAACTCATCGGGAACGGTAAAGCCGCCCTCGGTGTCCTCGCCCACAGACAGGGCATTGCGAACCTCGCCGTAATGGCCACGGTTGCGGATCATGTTCCAGAAGTTCTCGGCATACTCGGCAGTGGCGGTCGGCTTGACATCCTTCTTGGCACCGTTCTTCGGGTCAGCGTGGACAGGGCTGGAAGTCGGTGCGGACAGCTGTGCCTCGATCTGTGCCTGCTGCTCCAGACGCTCGATCTCTGCACCCAGGTCCTTGACCTCCTGTGCCATCTTGTTGTACTGCTCCACGGCCTCAGCCTTTACCAGACCGTTCTCGCCGCGGTTCTTCTCCAGAAAGTCCTTGGTCTGCTCCCAGAGAGTGTTGCGCTTGGTGCGCAGTTCCAGAATCTTACTCATAGTGTTTTTCCTCCATAAATTTGTGATGGTTGATTGGATATAAAAACAGCCTGAATGCACATCACTTCATGCACTCAAGCTGTTTCATCAGGATATTGTAGGGGATGCTGCCATCCTCGGTCTTACCGTCCATGTCAAGGACAGGTCCCGGATTAGCGGACGGCTCTGCCGGAGGGGTAGGCTCTGCGGACGGTTTCGGGTCAGCAGGTGGCTCCTTCGGCTCAGTGTGTTTCTGGCCCACATCTTCCGGTTTCACACCCAGACGGTTCAGGACGATTAGATCCATCTGACGGCTGGAGAAAAGGTGCCCTGCCGTATCCTTCTGGAACGGCTTCTTTTCTCCGCCCTCGCCCGGTTCACTGTCGGGGTCTTCTTCCGGATCCTCCGGGTCTGCCGGGTCACTGTCCGGCTCGTCCTCTTTCTTTGCAAAGAGGATCTCGTCTGCAAAGCCCAGCTCCACCGCCTTCTTCGCATTCATCCATGTCTCATTGCTCATGAGGTTGGCAATACGGGCATGGCTGAGACCGCTCTTTGCAGCATAGGCATTGATGATGCTCTCCTTGACTTCGTTCAGCACCTCGATGGCTTTCTCCATATCCTTGGTGTTGCCCATCGCAACGGTGCTGGGGTCGTGGATCATCAGCATGGCAACAGGACTCATCTGGACGGTATCACCGGCCATTGCCACAACGGATGCCGCCGAAGCTGCAATCGCATCGATCTTGACCGTAATGCTACCTTTGTAGTCCTTAAGCATGGTATAGATCTCAGCAGCGGCGAACACATTGCCGCCCGGAGAGTTGATCCAGACGGTCACATCCCCCTCACCGGATTCCAGCTCATCCCGGAACATCTGCGGCGTAATTTCATCGCCCCAGAAAGATTCCTCGTCGATGGGCCCTTCCAGCCGGAGGATTCTGGTGTCATCACTGTTTTTGATCCAGTTCCAGAATTTCTTCATCGGGTTCTCCTTCCTGTTTTTCGTGGCTTACTCTCACTCAGCCGGTTATCGCTGTCAGGTTCTTCTTCCGGGTCTTCCTCCTCCGGCTGTGTCTGTTTGGGCTGATTCTGCTGGACTGCGGCCGCTTTGTTCTGCTGCGCCACACCTGCATCTCTCAGCTTCACATAGCCGCCGTTCAGATAGTAGTCGTCACCGCCCTCCTCTGCCGGGATCAGGTCCATGTTTTCGAGCCGATGCACATCATTCGGAGAGAGGAAGCCGTTGCTGATGCCGGTCGCATAACCGTTCATCCGGCTCTGGTAATCCCCTCGGAGCAGACCGTCCACATTGAATTTCGGGAAGTAGGTATCCTGCTCCTCCTCCAGCAGCAGGTCCTTGATGATGCCCTGCTCGATGCGGACAAGCCACGGGGTCAGGGAATGCATCACGAAGTTCAGCGACTGGTATTCGATGTTGGAAAAAGTAGCTCTCGACAGGTCAGCCACCAGATGCGGAGGCACACGGAAAATGCGGCAGATCTCCGTCACGGAAAACTGCTTCGTCTCCAAAAACTGGCTGTCCTCTGGCGGCAGAGAGATTGGTTTGTAGGACATCCCCTCTTCCAGAACTGCCACACGATGCGCATTGGAAGCACCGCCATAAGCCGCTTCCCAGCTATCCCGAATACGGTTCGGGTCTTTCACAACGCCGGGATGTTCCAGCACACCGCTGGGCTGTGCGCCGTTTTTGAAGAAGGACGAGCCGTACTTATCCACCGCAATGGAAGTACCGAGGCTGTTCTTCATCATGGCGATTGGCGAGAAGCCGATCAGACCATTAAAGCCCAGACCCGGTACATGGAAGATCTCATCCCGGCGAAAGTAGAGGTCTTTGTTCTGCTCACCCGGAACTTCATCTGTGTAAGCGTGATAGATATAGTAAAGTTCTCCGCTCTCGTCACGGTCCACTTCGACATTTTCCGGCATCAGCGGATACAGACCCAGCACCGTATTCTTGCCATCCCGGACGATCTGCGCATAAGCGTTTCCCCAGAGAAGCAGGTGGGTCATCATCGTTTCCCAGAAGACAAAGGATGTCATTTCCGGGTTGGGCTGCCGATACAAAATCTTGTACAGCGGATGATCTCGCGCCTTCTCCTTATTGCCGTTTTTGTCTGTCACCCGGTACAGATGCAGCGGAAGTGCCGCAATGGACTCTGCCAGCAGACGGACACAGGCGTACACGGTCGGAATTTGCATGGCGGCTTTTTCATCCACCTGCTCCCCGGCATTGGAACGGCCAAACACAAAGGTCTGCCCGGAATCGCGGACATTATCCGTGATCTGCGGCAGACCCTCTTTCGGCTGTTCTGTTTTGGGAGAATCTCTCGGATTCTCAAATCCCATCCATTCCCAGAATCCCATTAGGCATTATCCCCTTTCTCCAGCTCCGGCAGACCGGCAAGGCTGGTACCGAGCGAAGCAACGCCAGCCACGATAGCGGCACTGCCAACAGCGACCCAGTCCACACTGCCGCCGGGAAGTTGTGTCACGACCAGAGCCGCGCCGGTCTGACACATGGTCTTCACCGCACGGATGCCGGCTGCCTTCCACCATTCTGCACTCATCAGATACTTCATAGCTTTTTCCTCCAAATCTTCCTATCAAAAAACGATCATGTCACGCTCATCGTAGACGCTTCCCTGCTGCTGTCCTTCGTTTCGGATGCAGCGGTCCAGTGCCATGATCGCAGCGACGATACCGTCAATCTTCTCCGGCGACTTTGCCTTGGTCGGCTTGATGTTGCCTGCCGGGTCGGTGTCCACAACTACGTTGCCGGCCATCCATGCCATGACCGGGTTGCCGCCGTGGACGATGTTGCCCTCCATCAGGAGCTTGTAGAACTCCTTGGTGGGAGGGCTCATATCTTTGAAGCCCTGTCCGAAAGGTACGACCGTGAATCCCATCCCCTCAAGGTTCTGGGTCATCTGCACCGCTCCCCATCGGTCAAAGGCAATCTCCAGAATGTGATAGGTCTTGCCCAGCTCCTCGATGACCTTTTCGATAAATCCGTAGTGGATGACATTGCCTTCTGTCGCCATCAGGTAGCCCTGCTGGTACCAGACATCATACGGAACGGATGCCCTGCGCACACGCTGGGGGATCGTATCCTCCGGAATCCAGAAAAACGGGAGCATGATGTATTTCTCCTCCGAGGTTCTTGGAGGGAACATCAGCACAAAAGCCGTGATGTCTCCGGTGCTGGACAAGTCCAGTCCGCCATAGCAGTCACGGCCCTTGAGGGCTTCCAGGTCGATTGGCTGATTGCCGAGGTTGTAGATGTGTTCGGGAATGAACCGGGTCAGCGAGGACACCCACATGTTCAGACGGAGCTGCTTAAATACGTTCTCCTCTGCGGGGTTATCCAGTGCTTCCTGATACGCATCCCGGACACGCTGGATCTGAATGGTCTGCCCCAATGAGGGATTTGCCTTATACCAGTTGGCTTCATCGTGCCAGTCATCTTCATCTGTCAGACCATAGACCACGGGGTAAAAGGTGTGGTCGATCTTACGTCCGGCCAACAGGTCAAGTGCCTTCATGTGGAGCTCGTAACAGATGCTCTCCTTGTCCGTACCGGCCGTGGTGATCAGGAAGAACAACGGCTGTTCACGGGCATCACCGGAACCTTTGGTAAGGACATCATAGAGCTTTCGGTTGGGCTGGGCATGAACCTCATCCAGCACCAGACCCGACACGTTCAAACCGTGCTTCGTGCCGACTTCGGCCGACAGGACTTGATAGAATCCTGCATTGCCGTAATTCACGATACGCTTCGTTGCCGCCATGATCTTGCACCGTTTCAAAAGTGCCGGGGTCATCTGCACCATCTGGTGGGCTACATCAAAAACGATGGACGCCTGCTGGCGGTCAGCCGCAGCACCATAGACTTCGGCAGAGGGTTCGTTATCGGCAAAAAGCAGATACAGAGCCACCGCAGCGGCAAGTTCGGACTTGCCGTTCTTCTTACCGATTTCGACATAAGCCGTGCGAAACTGACGGTTGCCACGCTCATCCACAATGCCAAACACATCCCGGATGATCTGCTCCTGCCAAGGAAGCAGCCAGAACCGCTTGCCCGCCCACTTGCCTTTGGTATGACGCAGGTTTTCAATAAAGGTCACTGCCCGGTCTGCTTTTGCAGCATCATAGTGGCAGGTCGGAAGCATGAACCGACTAGGCCTGTAGTCTTTCAGTTTCGGATAGTTTTTGGGTCTTGTTTCTGCCACTGTTACACCGCCTCTCTTTCCAGATTGCATCCCTGTTCGTCTTTCTCAGGAAAATTTAGTGTTGCAAAATCACCGAAGAACTTTCTCGCTGCTTTGTCATAAGCCACCGCAGCTTCCTCAGCTGTGGCATACGCCCCAAGATAATGTCTTCTACCATGCTCACAGATGCGGGCATGATATTTTTCAGTGCGTTTATCCTTGTAAATCCCTTTGTAGCCAGTTGTGTTTCTGTCTGACAGCCTATAATTCCAGTGATTCTGCACATTGGTAGCCACTCGCAGATTACAACGGCGGTTGTCAAACGGATTGCCGTTGATATGATCCACTACAACTTCGTTTCCCACATTGAGCAGCAAATGAGATACCATATCTTTTTTTCTATTGGTAGTTACATATCCCCGCTCATCAACCGTGCAGATTTTATCTTGGAAGAACGTCAAAGTCAGTACCACCAGCTCTGCTGGTGGTTTGGGTTTGCCCTTCCAGGGCGCATTGCATTTCCGCCTGAAGGCGGTCTAACAAACCATTCCTTTAGTTACTGGTGGCCGCTTAAAAGCGGCTCTTTTTTACTTTTCTGAGTCCCCTTCTAAGCGATCTCTTTCGTATTGTTCTTGTATATATTGTTTTATTGTTTCTTCATTAACGTTACCTACCGTTTCGCAATAGTATCCTCTTGCCCAAAAGTGACGATTATTTCTATCTCTATATTCTGGATGTCTGTCGAATATCATTAATGCACTCTTTCCTTTGATTCGACCTATTGTTTTTGATACATTTAACTTAGGCGGAATTGATACATACATATGTACATGTTCTGGAAGGGTCGCTGCTTTTAATATTGTTACTCCTTCCATTTTACATACTTTTCCTAATATCTCTCCTACATCTTTTCGTAACTTTCCAAACATCACTTTCCTTCTATATTTTGGAATAAATACAATATGGTACGTGCAATTATATCTACTATGTGCTAAACTTTGATTATCCATGGATACCTCCGTTGTTTTTTATGTGGTTTGCTAGACCCACATTCATTGTACAACGGAGGTTTTTAATTTGATACTACATTTATCGCCCCTTGCGTCCACGAGTCTCCCCAGCTCTGCTGGGGGTTTGAGATTGTTTCAATCACATTTATCAAAGAGAAATTCCCGACCGTTTGCACATCGATATCTGCAGAAATGCTCACCCAACTCAATCCTGTTTGTCATCATCATTTACCACCTCCCAGCAGGTTCTCCATTTCATCGGCTGCATCCGCAGAGCCGCTGTCCGAAGCAATGATCCGGCTTCGAGAGGACGGGGTCAGACCGAACTGCTCTGCGAACTTGTTCATGATCTTTAGATAAGTCTGGGCGATGGACACCTGCGGAATTGTCTGCCAGTACCCGGACGGGGTCTTGACGATGGTGCCGTGCTGGGTGCTAAACTCCTCCGCCTCTTTCCATCGGGCATACGCCTGACAGTAACCGGCAAAGGCAGCCATATCCACTTCGGTCAGGATGCCGATGGCTTCCATCTGTTTGGCCAGTCTGCGCCACTCTTTCTTTGCTTCCGGCTCCAGCCACTTCGGACAGGCCGGCGCTTTCTTGTTGGGCTTCGGTTCGCTGGTGTTCAGCGGATGCTTGCCCGGATTGCCTTCCAGTTCCTTCATGGCGGTCGGCTTTGGTTTTCTGCCTCTGGTAGCCATTGGCATCTCCTCCTTTCTGCAAAAATGGGTAAAGAAAAAGGACCTCCGAAGAAGTCCTTGAAATCTATATAAAACACATCGGATACGAGGCACATCCCCTTTTCGGGGCGTGTACCTTTTGGGTGCTGTTATGCGTTGGGGTTGGCTTCCTTCCAAGCCTCGTATTCATCGACCAGCTCCGCTTCCTCGATGACCTGCCAGACGCTGCAGCAGCGGCTTCTTTGCTGCTCGATCTCCGCTGCTGTCCAGTCTTCCGGCTTGCGGCTCATGTCGTGGTAGGCATCCATCTCCGCTTTCGTCCGGAAGAAAAGGATCTGCTTCAGCTTCAGCGTTTCCTCGTTGTTCCGCAGGCTGTACCGCCTGTCCTCTGCCGCCCTGCAAAGGCTTCCGAGGTCGTTGCAGCTGAGGGTCATATCCTGCTTGAAGGCGATCTCGATGCCGATCAGCTTCTTCTCGGTGTCGGCTTCCTGAATGTTCTTAAGGTAGGTTTTTGCTTTGTTCGTCATGGTCTGTATCCTCCGTGTGTTTTGTTTTCCGTAGGGCTTTTCCCTTCGTTGTGACTGTATATTACCGTCACTGCCGGATACTATCAAGCGGCTATGCTGCACGATCATACACACCTCTTTTTGTCGGATTTATGTGTATTTCCACACTGGAAGAATCCGCCACTACGAGCAAAAGCCCCCGAAGGAGCTCTGCCCTTTTTCAATGTGCGTTCTTGATGCACCATTCAATTGCGTGTCCTGCATCGGTGTAGGTCTCATCGGAAATCTTCAGAAGCTCCAGTCGGCACTCAATCGGTGACCAGCCTTCCTCTGGGTCTTCCACAAAGCCGTATACCGCTCCCTCCAGCATACCGTTCCAGTTCATCTGGGCAACCAGAACCCTGTCACCGAACTGCATGATGCTGTCGTAGCAAGGTCTGAGCCTGTCGTAGAAGTTCTCGATGCTGATGTTGTTTTCCGGGAAGTCAATCAAATGCTTTTTCATGGTAAAATCCTCCGTGTTTTCGTTTTTCCCTTGGGGCTTTCCCCTTTCGGTATGTGCATATTACCGTCAGGTGCAAAGGATAGCAAGCGGCTAAAGTACACGATCTTCCGCCCGGAATACCAAGCAGAATGTACATCACTCTGCATCCTGTTCCATGCGTTCCACAATGGTATCGTAGAAGAACTGCGGGTCATATGCCAGCGGTTCCCGTCCGGCTTCCTTATCCATCCTGATCTGGTCTTCCACCATATCCTCGGCATCCTCCAGCGTGAAGGCATCCTTATCGCTGTCGTCCATGTGGTTGTAGATTTCCACGATGACATCCATCATCCGTTCTTCCATGTGCTTCTCCTTCCTGGCGCATCCACGCCGCCACATCTGCCCCTGTCTGGGGCGTTGTCGGTTCACTCGGATTGTTTTGCCACCCGTGGCACAAGCCCCTTCGTGGGGCTGTGTCGGGGGCTGCCGGTTTATCTGCTCATCCGTCCCAGCAGGTAGGCTTCTTCCATTGCTTTCTGGATGCCCCAGACCGGAACCTCGATGAAGTCCTCGCTGTCATTGTCGCGGGCTTCGAGGTCGCCCCGGCTGTCTACCGCTGCCATCAGGCGCTTGGCGATCTCCAGCAGGGCTTTTTCCTCTTCCTTGGTGATGTTCTTCTTCATGGTATTTTCCTCCGTTTTTCTTGGTTTTCCGTTTCGGTATGTGCATATTACCGTCACTTCCACACACTATCAAGCGGCTATACTACACAAAGATTGGAAATCAGAACTGTGAGTATTACGGTAGAAGAAAAGGGCTGCCGTTTTCCGGCAAGCCCCATGTGTTTCTCTGGCTTAGTAGTCTTCTTCCTCGTCATAGTCCTCTTCGTCGTAGTCCTCTTCGTCCCAGTCATCTTCTTCCTCATCCCAGTCATCATCCTGGTCTTCTTCCTCATCCTTGAAGTCCCACATGTCTTCGGTCGGCTGGTTTCTAAGGTCTGGGTTCTGCTCGACATAGTCGGCAACCGCTCCGCAAAGGATGTCCAGAACCTTTTCGTAGGCTTCCTCGCTGTAGACTGCCCAGGCATCTGCAGTCAGCTTTGCGATTTTGTCGTTGCCCTTGACTCCAAGGAACCGCCCTGCAGGGTTGCAGGTTTCCTTGCCGTAGCCGATGCCCAGCTGGTCGCCGTCGTTGTAAAAGCGGTATCCGATGCGGCTCATTGCCCTTACCAGCTCCCCTGCGAGGCTGTCTGCCTTGCCCGTCTCCGGTACCAGTTCCCTGAAAAGTTTATTGATGCGTTCTTCGTTCTTCGTCATTGTCGTATCCTCCATTTTTGTTGTTTTCCCCTTTCGGTGACTGTATATTACCGTCACCTCGGAGCACTATCAAGCGGCTAAACTACACGATCATCAAGCCCTGTAATTGTCATATTTATGTGCTTTTCATGCCGGCTTTCGGAAGACAGACACGAGCAAAAGGCTGGTCATTTCCAGCCCCTTGCGCCTGTCGGTCTTGCCTTTAGCGGATGATTTCGAGGTAGCTTACATTGCCCCAGCAGTCCGTTCCCTTGAAGCGGATTCGCTTGTCGGTCTCCCTGTCGAGGGTGAATTTCCGCAGGAGCTTCATCTTCTGGATGCGGTTCAGAAGGTCTTTGCCGTTCTTCGCATCCTCAACAGCATCCCTGATCTCGACCACCGCGCTGTCGCTTCCGTACCAGAGGTTACTGAGTGCCTCCGGAATTCCGTTTGCAAGGTAAAGGTTGATTTTTGTGTAGGTCATCGTATTTTCCTCCTCTCAGAATGTCATCGTTTCCAGAATCTCATCCATGCCTGTCTCCCAGTCATGGCGGCTAAGTTCAATTTTGCTGTACATCTCTGCGCTGTCCGGCTCATCGAAAAGCCGGAAGCATTCTCTTGCCAGCTCCTCGCTGGTGTGCTGCTGGATTTCATCCGGCTGTCCATCCAGCCGTGTAAAGGTGATCTCGTAAGTGTAGCGTTCCATGTTCTTTGCCCCTTTCGTTTTGGTAGCTGTATATTACCGTCACTGCCCTGTGATAGCAAGGCCATAAAACGTCATATTATCAACGATCTTCGCCCCTCATGTTTGGTACATATATGACCCCTGATTGACTTGCTATATATGTGTTTCTGCGGCATTATACACACAACGAAAGCAAAGAAAGCCAAACCAAAAACGGAGGACAAAAACCATGAAAAAGACCATTACAGAAGTTGAAACCGCAATCGAAAACCGCATCGCAGAGCTTGAAGAAGAATACGAGCTGGACATTTACGACCGCAACGACATCCGGGAAGAAGAATACCAGAAAGCCGGATGGCGGCACGACCCTTTCCCAGAGGAGCTTGAGGAAGAGGACGAAGAAGAGGAAGAGGATTGGCACTACCACAGCATGGAGGAACGACTGAACGAGGTCGGCATGAGCAGGAGGGATTTCTTCTAAGGAATCCCCCAGAGGCTCCCCAGCAGAGGCTGGGGCTCTGCCTCGTATCCCCTGTTTGGGTTTGGTATGATACACAAAACCGCTGCCAGATGTTTGTGTACATTATGGCGGCGGTTCTCCTTGCTATTGTTGCTTTCCAGAGCTAATATACAGTAAACTGGAAGGGGGTTCTCATTCTTTTGAGGCCCCCATTTTCCGTCTAATCGGCTTCGCCCTGTATTGTCAGATGCATCAACCTGCGGTTATGCGCTCTGGCTTTCTTTTTCAGGTCCCTTTTCCATCTGCGGATGGTCACCGCCCTGCAGTGGTTTCTTGACCATTCGTATTCATCCAGAATGTATCTGCCGCCGTGTTCCCTCTCGCCATAAGCAGGCATCTTTCTGTGTCCCATAGGCTCCTCCTGTTAAACCAAGCCCTCCCGGTCTTTTCTGGCCGAGAGGGTATTTTTTCTAATTGTGGTATCTTATTCCGGCTTCGTTCCGTCATCCATCTGGATAACTGCCATCTGCCCGAACATGCTGACGAATGCCTCCGGCACCCAGAAGCGTTCCCTGAATTTCCGGATCAGGTCTTGGGGCAGCTCTGCGAAATCTTCCTCGCCCAACCCGCAGATGAAGAAGTTCCCCTTGATGGGCTGCTCCAGCTCCGGAATGTACCGGCTGAACGGCTTCTCAGTGAACATCCCATTGTCGTCCGTTACCAGTGCCACGGCATCCGCTTCCCAAGGGTACGTGGCTGTGATGCAGTCGCAGTCGAGGATGCGGTAGAACTCTTTCAGGGAGTTTTCAATGTCCACCACCTGCGGATGCTCCATCGGCTTGATCAGAAGAACCTTCATTCGACCCAGCCCCCTTTCACGATTGCCCAGTCTGCAAGATGCATCTTCTGCTGTCTGCCCCATGCGATACTTTCCAACGCTTCCTCAGTTCCGCAGCGGTTGCAAATCTGGATGTCCGCCCTTCGGCTGAGTGCCTGTTGCTGATGGTCGTAGCAGTCAGGCTTTGCTCCGCACCTGGGGCAACGTGGGCCGGTCTGTCGCGTTTTACCAAGGCGGTCGAGCGACACCTTGACCTCGGCATCCGTTGCCACACGGTGGCAACTGTCCGCGCCGTAGGCAACGTTCAGATGGCTTCCGGTATCCCAGCTCACTAAGACGTTTCCAGCATCATCGACCCCGTTGCAGATTCCCTGTGTTCCGATGGGCGGTGCCTGCCTGTCATCCATCTCATCGAGGACGATCCTGCATCCAACCGGAAACTCTTTTCTCAGCTTCTCGACCGTTTTCTTATCTGCGAAATTCATGCCTGCACCTCCTCGATCATCCGCTGGGCGGCATCCTTATCCATGCATTCCTTCAGCGCACCTTCGAGGATGTGCATCGGGAAGTGGAATGCCTTGTAGCCGTCATGCAGAACTTTGTAGTAATACCGGCTCGGTGCGCGGTGTCCGAAGTCGTTCTCCATGATGTAGACCATTGCGGTCACCATCTCCGGCTCTGCCCCTTCCCGGAGCAGTTCAATGTTCAGGTCTTCCTTGCGGTAGTAGTTCGGGTAGCCCTCATAGAGGTCGAGGTTTCCTTCGTCCCTCTCGGAAATCTCCCACACCAGAACCGGTGTGTTCTTCTTCGGGTTCGGTGCGATGGTGGCGCAGCCGCGGAACAAAAGCTCCCAGCCGGCCAGCACCGCCTGCCCTGCAATTTTTGCATCCGGGCATCGGTCTGCCATCTGCTCCACCGACAGGTTGCTGCCGTAGGCGATGTAATATTTCTTGTTCTTCATTTGAATCTCTCCCTTCGGTTTTCTCCGCTCTTGTCTGGCGGTATGGTATATATCACTCTTTTGCCCTGATTTATCAAGGCCGATGAGCATCATATACTGCACAATGTTTTTTGCTTTTGACCGTGTACTTTTACACCATCCGCAGTTTCCTCAGATACCGGATTGCTTCCGTTCTTCCGATGCTGGCGGAAAGCCCTCGCTTCAGTGTGTCCAGCGGGAACTCCCAGTCGCTGTAGCCGCCACAAAGCAAATCGAAATACTCGATATCCGGGCAACCAAGCTGCCGCTCCTCGTGCATCACATAGGCCATGCAGGTCTTCGGCTTCTTCATGCGGTTGCCGCTCATGTTCCAGACTGGAAGCTGGAACTGCTTCTTGTAGTAGTACCGTGGGAAACCCTCATACCGATCCAGCAGAAGCTCATCGTATTCCGAGAGTTTCCAGACCACAGCCGGTACGCTTTCGTTGGCATCCTGCTCGATGGTAGCGTAGCTTCCGGTCTTGCTCTTTTTGAACAGGAGCCGGTAGCCGTAGATCTCAGTCACACCGACCGGTACTGCGTATGGGCATCTCCGTCCCATCCGTTCCATGTCGAGGTTGCTTCCGTAGGCAAGGTAGAACTTCGATGGTGTCCGACTGATGAGTTCAAACCGCTCATTCATCCGAAGCACCGTCCTCCCTGCCCATAAATTCCACACCCTGAAAATCTTCCTTTTCAAGTTCAATCTGGCTGTCCTGCCACCAGTCCTCCGCCATGCGCTCGGCTTCCTGGACGGTCGGCTCTTTCATTTCGGATTCATACACCGTGATGGTTCTCTGGTAGGTTTCGGTGATGGTCACCTTGAATGCCCTTCCCATCTGGGTGATTTCATTTTTTACCGTGCTTTTTTTCATAATCCTGCACCTCCTTCTACCACCTCAAGGGCGGTTGCCCGCCCAAAAGGTGCCCGTGCATTCCGGCTTATTTGTTCCGCCAGGATGCGTTGCCCTCCATGTTCCGCAGAAGGATTTCCCTTGCCGTTGCAAATTCCTCACCGATGAATCCCAGCCTCAGCATCCAGCACCGCATTGCGTATTTGTCGTTGTCGGTCTGCTGGGCTCTTGGGCTTGCCGTTCTGACCATCTTGGCAAGCTGGCTCATCGCAAGGCAAAGCTGGATGTAGGCTTTCATCTCACCGGCATGCAGTCCGTTGCGCTTGCCGTCCGCAGGGTCTGCGAATTGGAAAAGCCGGAATTCAATGGTCCCCTTTGTGAAGGTGGCATGCAGGTTCAGCATATGGTATCGGCTTGAATTGTAGTGGGCATTCCGGTTTTCCCAGCTGGAACCGTTGCCTTCGTACCAGATGTCTGCCAGCCGGTTCATGGTGGTCGGCTTCTCTCGGTTCAGCCGTTCAAGGAAGCGGTGGTTGACCACCTGACAATAGTGTCCGGTGCGTCCGGCATCGATGCGGATGGCTCTGCCAATCTGCCGCTCATGTGCCGCCATGATGTTGACCAGATTCCGCAGGGTCTTTGCGGTGTGGTCGCCCACACCTATGTGAATGTGAACACCGCAGCCGCGGCTCGGTCCGCTTTTCCCGCCTGCCTTGCGGAGCAGCCGGATGATGTCCTGCAGGGTTTCGATGTCTTCGTAGATAAGGATCGGAGTGACCAGTTCGCATTTCTCTGCATCCGGTCCGTAGATGCTCACATCCTTCTGGAATTTCCAAACTCTGCCCTGCGGGTCTTTACAAGCCCAGCTGGAATATCCGTATTCTCTGTCCGCGTACCATGCTCTGGTTCCGAAGTATTCGGCTACCTTCTTGGCAGCTTTTTCTCTGGTGATGTTGTTCATCTCGATCTCGACCCCGATGGTCTGCTTCTTCATGGCTTCAATCTGCTCTCTTGTCTTATCGTTCATGGTATGTTCTCCTTTGGCTTTTTCCTTGTTTTCCCTTTCGGTATGTGCATATTACCGTCAGGTGCGGATAATAGCAAGGATATAAAAGAACATATATTCGACAAATATGAGGTGGAATGATCGTGTACATTTCTGCAGTTTATCCGCTTGATAATGTACATTTTCAGAGTTAATATCGGTACAATGGAAGAGGGTGTCGCATATTTTCCGGCCCCCATTGGGGGCTTGGGAGCTTACGCTCCCGCCTCCAGCATCTGCGCCGTGTCTGCCCCACAGTCGGGCTGTGTCGGCTGGGCTGCATCCGGTGCGACCGTTTCCCCTGTGGCAGGATTGCCGTTCTGTGCGGCTTGTTTCGCGGCTTTCAGGGCATCCCGCTTTGCCTTTTCCCTTGCAAGGAACTTCTGTGCTTCCTCATCCGTGCGGAAAGCCGCATGGCCGGAAAGGTTCTCCATGAGGATCTTGCGTGTTTCCTTGAAATCCGGACCGTTCATGCCCAGCCGTAGGAGCCATGTGCGGAGTGCGTATTTCTCATTCTCATCGTTGACATCCTTTGCCTGGATGCGCTTCTGGCTGATAGCCTGCTGGTTCATCAGCACCGCCAGCTGTGCAAAAGCCGTCAGATGTTCGTGGTCCGGTGCAGTCGGGAAGCCGGTGAAGGTAACCTTCTCGGTGGTGATCTTCAAGCCTTCCAGTGCAGCACCATGTTCAGTCTCATAGTCGCTGACCGCGTTGATGAAGTTCATGATGGCAAAGGTGCAGCTATCGTCCTTCAGCTTCTCGACCAGCCCCTCTTCCACATGGAAGTGTCCGCCAGTCGCCTTGCCGATGAGCTTGCCGCGGCTGTAAAGAAGGTTGACCAGGTTGCGGAGAGTCACACCATTGTGCTGGCTGACCGGGAATGCAAGTTCCAAGTCCAGCGGCACTTCTCCCGGCTGGTCTTCTGCTTCTGATTGCTCCTCGCTTTCCGGCCCCTCTGCATCCGGCTCATCCTCTGCCGCATTATCCGGCTCCGATGCTTCCTCGGATTCGGCTTCCGCAAGCTCGTTTTCCTCTGCGGTATCTGCATCTTCGGATTCCTGCTCGTCCGGAGCTTCCGGCTCTGCTTCGGTATCCTCAGTCACAGGCTCCTCTTCCAAATGGTCGGTCGGCTCTGTGTCCTCCAACTGGTCATCCATGCTCTCAATGCTCTCGCCGCCGCGGATCAGTCCCTCATTCAGCAGGGTCGTCAACAGTTCGGCATCTGCATTCTCAGGCTCGACCAGAAGGTTGCCATTCCGGTCGATTGTGTAGCTCCCAATGTCGTAGGAGTACAGAGGTGCTTTGGTATAGTAAGGGTGAATGCCGGTCAGTTCCTCCATGCGTTTTGCGAGGGTCTTGCGCTCGGCTACGTTCAGTTTAAATTTCAACATGATTCATCGCTCCTTCTCGTTCATTTTTTGCGTCCCGATGTTCTTTTCGGTAGCACATATATCACTCTAAACCGGATGAATAGCAAGGCCATTTCCCGATATTCTTCATGTTCGACCATTTACACAAGGGACTGCGAAACCTGTTGTGTAAATAGGACCAATATGTAAGCCCACCATATCACCAGGTCGCTTTCTACCTAGTATAACTCGATTTTAATAAGTTTACATTATTATCCTGAAAACCAAGGGAAACGTGCGCCCAAAGCACGGACACGTAAGCCAAGAAATCAGATTACTACCAATGCTTAAATTGTAAGCTTATTTAAATCGAGTTATACTAGTAATATAGCGGGCCAGTTTATTCTTCCAGACCTGCGCACCATGCGATGCCGGCCAGAACAAAGAATGCGTTGGCTAAGCATATGCCATTACCCCAGATACGGTACTCTGCCGAATCCGTGTAAGGGTCAGCCAGCCATTTCCGGATCTGCTTCTCCGTTTTCGGCTTCTTGGCATGGGTCACGATCTTGCGGTGCGTTTCAAACACATCCGCCCAGAACGCCAGCTCTTCTTCGGTCGGGTTTTCCGTTCCAAGATCCCTGCACCACCAGTCCGGGAAGCCCTGCAGTCTGGCACACTCGGTCGGTGTCAGACGGCGGACGGTATAGGTCACAGGTGTCGGCTGTGCTTCCGGATTGTCGATGACCAGACGGTCATTGAAAGCATCCTGCCCGTTGAAGCCGCTGGGATGCGCCCCGGCTGCTACCGTTCCCATGACACCCTCGTTCAGATGCGGCACCGGTGCGATGGTGGTCGGGTCTTTGTAATCCCGTGCCATCAAGGTCGGTGCGACTTCTTTTGCCACCTGCATATAAGAGCCGGTGGTCATGGCATACACATCCTCCGGTGCGCAGACTGCATGGCGGTCAGTGGCATCCAGTGTAAAGCAGACATCCTCATTGACGCCATCCCCCTGCGGACCGTTCTCATCCTTGCGGCCGATCATGTTGCCCTGCAGAACGAAGGTCTGCATCTGATCACTCCGGGTCGCCATCAAAGCTCCGGACTTGCCATGCAGGTCGATCAGCTCATTGCGCTGGTTCACATGGAACGCAGTCACATCTTCCGGCTGTGCCACAAAGGTCTGCTGCTTCATCCCCGGCTCTGCTGCCAGTGCCGCTGACTTCTCTCCCAGATCCCGGACTTCATCCCTCTGGTTCTGGGTAAAGGCGACAGCTGGCGCACCGCCGTGTGTACACGACAGTGTCGGTGCCACCTGCTCGTCCACCGTACAGTTCGACTTACCGCCACCCTGATCCACACAAACTACAGGTTCGCAGATACACAGTCCTCCCTGATTGCAGGTCGGGTCACCACCGCTGCGGTCCAGTGTCCGGGAAGTTTCGGCCTCATAAAAACCGCTGTGCGGATTATCGGACATCATGGAGTGGCTGGCTTTGGAGCAGACACCATAGCATTTCGGAACGAACAGTGTCTGGTCGTTGTTGCAGCCGAGGGTGGCTGACTTTTCTTCCTGCCAGATGGCTCCCTTGCCGCCACCCTCGCAACCGGAGCGGATCTTCAGTGTGACTGCCGGGGAGTTTTCAACTTCTTTCACCGGACTTTCCACTGAATTTTCAACAGCGTCCATGACCATCGGGACATTACCGCCGCCCGTACCACACCGGCTTGTCAGTGTCTGCACCTTACCGTCCTCGGAAATCTTCACCCGGCTGTCAGCAGGATGATTTTCCAGTGCGATGGCGGCAGGCACAACACCAGCCCGGAGGGTCGGTGAGCGTTCCTCCTCGTATCCGATGCTTCTGGCATCTGCCGAATGCTCGGTACAGAAACCGGCAGCTTCCAGAACACACGGCTGATGCCCATGCTCCTCTGCCCGGAGGGTTCCGGTCACATCCTGGGAAACATCCATCTGCTTACCGCCCTGGTCGTTCAGACAGATCCGTCCTCCTGCTCCGCTGAAGCCTGCCTCTCCAGTGCCGCTTTCAGCACCGGCGGCAGCTCTTTGCCACGCACGGAAGCCCTCCGCAGAATACCGAGACACGCCTTCGGACTCAAATAGTACCTTTGGGGCACTCTGGTCTGCAAAATCTGCGACAAGGTAGATACGTTTTCTTCTTTGGGGAACGCCCCACCATTGTGCATCAAGAACTCGATACGCGACGCTCCATCCGTCTCCCACGTAGTAGTCAGCGTCGGGCCATCCTTTCTTCTCAGGCGCAGGCACCGAGGCGGCCGGTTCTTTAACACCGATGACAGCTTCGAGGACTGCTTTGAAGTCCTGTCCTTTGTTTGAGGAGAAGGCCCCTGGCACATTCTCCCAGACGATAAATCTTGGTTTTTCTCCATTGGTCTTACACCTCATTTCCTTCACGATTCGGATTGCTTCATAAAACAGGCTGGACCGTGAACCATCCAGACCATCTCTCTTACCGGCGATGGACATATCCTGACAGGGACTGCCAAAGGTGATGATGTCTACAGGAGGCAGGTCTGCACCGCTGATGGCGGATACATCTCCGTAATGCTTCACCTGCGGCAGACGCTTCGTCGTGACCCGGATGGCAAACGGCTCGATCTCGCTGCTCCACACCGGAGTGATCTGCCCGGTCAAAAGCCCACCCAATGGAAAACCCCCGGAGCCATCAAAGAGGCTGCCGAGGGTCAAGGTCTTATTCTGTTCTGTGCTCATGCGGAAGCCTCCTCTCCGAGCATCTGCTCATTTGCTTTCCGGTAAAAATCTCTGGATACTTCAAATCCGTAACTGTTGCGCCCAAGTTCTCTTGCTGCTCTCAGCGTGGAGCCGCTGCCGGCGCAGGGGTCAATGACCACATCGCCCTCATCTGTAAAGGTCTCGATCAGTCGTTTCAGCACAGAGATCGGTTTCTGGGAGGGATGGATCTTCGGATATTCCTTGCCATCCCGCTTCCAGCCAAACCAGTTGAAGATCATGTGGGGCTTTCCATCCTCACCGAGATTACGGAACTTCGGGAGCTTTCCCCGGTACAGTACCAGAGCGTACTCCGTTGCACCCACGATCTTCATGTTGGCTTTTAAGACCTGCGGACTGTAGTCCTTGCAGAACACCAGAGGGATATAATTCTTGAAGCCGTATTTCTCTGCTTCGGTGAGCACCTTCGGGATCTGCTGGAACGCACAGAACACGATCATGCACGGCGCATCCTTCTCGCCCGTGCCGGGTTCTTTCTTCAGCAGTCGGTTGCAGAAATGGAAATACTCTGCAATGTTGAAGGTGAAGTCGGTATTGAATGCCGCTTTCCTTGCCTTGCTGCTCTCCCCGTTTTTGTTGTCGCCATCCACATACCAGTCCGGCCGGCTGGCGTAGAAATCCGTACCGATGTTGTACGGAATGTCTGCGATTACCAGCTGCGCCTTGGGGATGTTGTAGGACTTGAAGTTCTGGAAGTTGTCGTGGATGAGGACGCATTTCACATTACTCATTGGCGACCTCCCCAGAAAAACAAAATGTGCCACAAACCGCAAAGTCTGCAAAGCGCATACATTTTTCCGTAACCTGTTTTCTTATCCACTCTGGAGCATCGGCCACATCGTTATACCGACCATAATCTCCAAACATACACCGCATACCAACATTTCGAGCTTGTACCGCTTCCTCAAAAGTCAGGTAATATCCAAGATGGATATCATGCTGACTTGCTTTGATTCTTGCACGGTATTTATTTCTTGGAGGATAAAAGCTCACGCCCGATACACCTGAAGTATTGTTTCTCTGCAAGGGCTGATTGCACTGGTTCTGCTGGTGAGTACATACACGAAGATTGCACTTCCGATTATCCAGCGTGTCCAGACTGATATGATCGACCTCGTAACCCGCAGGTACATTTGGAAAAATATACCGGTGCAGGTAGGTTCCGTTATGGGTAGTGATATAAAGTCGATGGCTATCATCTTCATTTAGATTACGATACCAGTTCGTGTCTCTAATTTTCTCGAAGTCTTCTGCATCAAACAGAAACCGAGTTCCATCATGAAGCCAGCCATATCCCGTTTTTCCATCATCGGAAAATGTGTATTTCACATTACTCATTGGCAACCTCACTTTCCGGCTCAAAGGTTGCCACCTCATCGAACTTCAACTTCTGACCATCTCGGATGACATACACATCATCGTAGTGACCTTCCTTAAATTGGACGTACCGCTTAACCGCCACATCTACAAACTTCGGTTCCAGCTCCACACCATAGCAGATTCGATCAATCTGTTCACAGGCAATCAGGGTAGATGCACTGCCGAGGAAGCCATCCAGCACAATGCCATTGGTCATGGTGGACTGCTTGATCAGATAGGCAATCAATGGAACCGGCTTACTAGAGGGATGACCGAAACCGTCCTCTTTTGAATTCTTGATGCCATCAAATTCAAACACATTGGTCTGCTTCTGGTCGCCGTACCAGCGGTGACGGCCATCCTTGCGCCATCCAAAGATGATCGGTTCGGAGTTGAACTTCCAGTCAGTACGCATCAGCGGCGCACGTGGCTTCTTCCAAATCAGTCCGGCTCCCACCTTGAAGCCCGCATCCTCGAAAGCATCGTAAAACACACGGGCTTTCATCGTGGCGTAGAATTCATAGATGGAAGCGTCCAGTGCCATCGCATTTTTGAAGTTGGCGTAGACCTTCATCAAAAACTCATAAGCGGACTTGTCATCCAGATCATCATTCTTGATACTGCCAGAAGCATTCTCCAACTTCACGAAGTAAGGTGCATCCGTACAAACCAGATTGACCTTGGTATCGCCCAGCAGATTCTTGTATGCTTCCGGGTCAGTGGAATCTCCGCAGATAACCGTGTGCTTACCAAGATGCCAGATATCCCCGGTCTTGGAAAAGCACGGCTGCTTCAGCTCGGATTCCACATCGAAGTCATCTTCCTTGACCTCTTTGCTGTGTACCTTGTTGAACAGCGTCTCGATCTCAGGCGGATCAAAACCTGTCTTGCCAAGGTCAAAGTTGGAATCTTCGATGTCTTTGAGCAGGTCAGCCAGCAGGGAATCATCCCACGCACCCGTGATCTTATTGAGCGCAATGTTCAGGGCTTTCTCCCTGGTCTTGTCGATGTCCACCACCGCGCAAGGCACTTCGGTGTAGCCCAGCTCCATCGCTACGGTCAATCTCTGGTGGCCGCCGATGATCGTCATGTCGGCATTGACTACCAAAGGATCTGCGAAACCGAACTCCGTAATGGAGTTCTTGATCTTCTCGTACTCTTTATCCCCCGGCTTCAGCTTCTTCCGGGGATTGTATGCGGCCGGCTTGAGTACGGACACCGGCAGCATCTTCAGTTTAGCAGTCGCTTTCATGTAGACTCCTCCTAATTCAGATTCCCATGCGTATGACCCCGGAGAATGGCACGAAAAAGGAGCCGAACAAAAAGCCCGACTCCATCTCATCTCCATCTTCCTGCGGCCGTTCAGCCATCTCACACCATTCCGGGTTTTCCCCGTTCACAGATGCCAGCACCTTTTCTTCCGCATCGTCAATCGCATGTACACAGATACCCCCGGTGTTGAACAACGGATACACACCGATAATCTTACTCATCCTGCTTCTCCCCTTTCATCCCATATCGATAATCCCAGTAACAATTCAGACTGCAAAACTTCCGCTGCCGTTTGCCTTCATCTACGGCACGGAACTCCCGCCCACAGTTTTTACAGACCTCTAACCGGAACGGCTTATGTTTCCTGTAAAATTCCTCCCGGCAATCCTGAGAACAGAACCGTCTCAAGCCGCTGTTTCCTCTCTGCACGAGAATCCGTCCACACACCGGGCATCGGCGTTCGCCTGAACCATCCGGCGGCTGCAGCTGGCAGCTTCCCGTTTCCGGCAGCCCCAGCTCCCGGCAGTAATCCGTGACCTGCTCCAAAGACAGCCCGGTGTTTTCTGTGATCTCTGAACACTCAAACCCGGCAAGCCGCTGGCTTCGGACTTCTTCTCTTTCCGGGCGATACTCATAGCCCTCAAATACACAGTCCAGCCGGACACCGTTCTTTACCACATCACGCTCTATGTTCAGCGGTCCTTCCATCTGTATCGCCCTCCTTCCAGCGTCCTTTGTTTGCACAGGCACGGCTGCAATATTTTCGTTCCAGACCATACTGGTGCCGGTAGGAAAACTCCCTGCCGCACACCGGACAGATCTTTGACCGCACGGTCTTCCAGTTCTCTGGTTTCGGGTGGGTGTTGTTCCACCGTGACCGGCATTCCGGTGAGCAGAACTTCCGTGGTCTGCCTTTATGGTTTGGTACGATTGCCGTACCGCACTGAGGGCAGAAGGAAAAAGCCATGTCCCTGATCATCTCAGCCGTGTAATCTTCCATCTGCCCTCACCTCACTCTCATTTTTCGCCGTTTCTTCGGCGGTTTCTTAGAAAAATCTCATAATTCATGCGAAAAGCGGCGAAGTGGAAATCGGCACTGCCCCGCCAAGTTGGATCGTTGTTGCGGCGGCCGATTCCCGCTCGCCCCTGCTCCTCCCGGAACAAGCTAAAATGTGCGAAAGCTCCCTGTTTACGAGAGGTTTCACACACTTTGGTTCATTTCGGGGAAAAAGAATAGCACCGGAACGAAAGCTTCGATGCCTGTACATTTTCCTGTTTCATTTTGCGCCGTTAATCCTCTGACCCCCGGCCTATCAATTTTGCGCTTTTTCACAGAAAAGGGGCCACCGGTCTCCGTGTGACTTCACCGTAGAGAAGTGACCCCGGCCCCGGTGGGGCTGTCAGTAGGTGTAGGTCGGGTTGATGTCTTCGGTCAGCGTCTTCTTATCGTGACAGCTCTTGCACAGCGACTGCCAGTTGTTCTGATCCCAGAAAAGTTTCTGGTCACCACGGTGCGGAACGATGTGATCCACCACCGTTGCCCGGACGTACTTGCCCTGCTTGGCACACTGCACACAGAGCGGATGCGCTTCCAGGTACGACTTTCTTGCTTTCTGCCACCGTCTGTTGTATCCACGCTTCGCTGCCGGGCGGGTGACTTCTGGATGGAGAGCCAGGTGCTTCTCACAGTAGAGCCGGCCGACTTCCACCAGCTCCGGGCAGCCGGGATGACGGCACGGTGTCTTTGGTCTGTACGGCATGGGTCAGTCCTCCCACGGAAGACCAGCCTTGCCGAAGTGACCGTAAGCACTGACCTTGTTGTAATCTACATCCAGCAGTCCCAGCCGCTTGATGATACCCTGCGGGGTCAGGTCATAGCTGTCATGGACGTAGGCTTCGATGAAGTCAAGGGACTGGTGCGCCGTACCGAAACACTCCACCGACACACCGACTGGCTGTACCACGCCGATGGCGTAAGCCAGCTGGACTTCGCACTTGTCTGCGTAGCCCGCCTGCACGATGTCTTTGGCGATCTTCCGAGCCATGTATGCTGCGGAGCGGTCCACCTTGGTAGGGTCTTTGCCACTCAATGCACCGCCACCCATTCGTCCAATGCCGCCGTAGGTATCACATGCCAGCTTGCGTCCGGTCACACCACAGTCAGCGTAACTGCCGCCCAGCACAAAACGGCCGGTAGGATTGACCAGCTTCGTAAAGTCACCGTCCAGACCGTACTCGCAGGCGGCCAGCACCATCATGGATTCGATGATGTGGCGGAAATCGCTGACCTCCACATCCAGGCTGTGCTGCACTGAACAGAGGAAGGTGGTGATACGACCAGTGTCGTAATCGTAGCTTACCTGCGCCTTGGCATCTGCACGGAACATCTTAGACGGATGTGCCTTGAGAAGCTGTAGGAACTTGGTAGCGACCATGTACGGGATCGGCATCTGCTCTGCCGTTTCGTTGGTGGCGTAGCCATACATGATTCCCTGGTCACCGGCACCGCCTTTGTCCACACCGAGCGCAATATCCGGGGACTGCTTGTCCACCAGAATGCCTATGCGGAGAAGCTCGGTCAGGTTCCACCCCAGCTTTTCGGTGCCGATGCGGTTGAACACATCGTGGACGATCTGATTGTAGTTTGGCCGGTAGTCGGTGGTGACCTCACCGGCAATAAAAAGCTGGCTCTTTTTCAGCAGACACTCGATTGCCACACGGGCGTTCTTGTCATGCTGAAGAATATCGGTCACGATGGCATCTGCGATCTGGTCACAGATTTTATCGGGATGGCCATTGCTGACCTGTTCACAGGTGATAATCTTACTCATGGGTTTCGTCCTCCTCACTTCCATCAGGATTCAGCTTGACCGTCCGGTCACAGCATTCACAGCGGTACTTTGCCTCAAAGCCTTCCTGACCAGGTTTGAGGAGGATCTTCATCTCCCTGCCGCATTTGCCGCACTTATGACGGTTCACCAGCTGGGCTTCGATTTTCAAATCGCCTTCCACAAGGTCGATCGGGTAACAGCCCACGCCATCCTTGAGTTTCACCACAGCCAGCCCAGTAGGCCAGTTCGTGTCGCGGCTGTCGCAGCAGACAGGCTCATCGTCTGCATTCACTTCCACCAGCATAACTGCCATGTTCTCCGGGATCGGCATCACCTGCTGGATCTCCGCACCCTCGAAGTGTTTCTCAACATTTTCAAAGAGGTCCTTGTCATTTGCTCGCTGTCCCAAATCGATTCTAAAATTGCTCATCATTTTAGATATCCTCCAATCCAAGCTGTACCTTTACAGCTCTTTCTATTTCATTTACCTGCACTTCATCCGTGCAGCTGCACAGTTTCCTGTGCAGTCTCCACTTCGGAATTGCTGTGATCTGTTCTGCCAGAACAACAGAATCCTCATCCAGCAGATCACGAATAATGCAGTGCGTCGGCAGTTCGATTCTCTTCATCTGACTGGTCAGCGGGATCACAGTGACCACATCGGAATTCTTATTTGCCATATCATTGCTGATGACCAGTACCGGACGACTGCCCTCCTGCACCGAAGTGCCTGTATTCTCCCTCAAATGTGCGTACCAGATATCCATCCGCTTTGGCGGCTGAATTCTGGTGACATCAGGAAGCGACTTCTTACGTATTTTTACAGGTCGGTTCTTTCTGCCCATCTTATCCTCCCCCTTCCGGGCATAAAAATAGCCCTGGGGGAATTGATCCTCCAAGGCTTCTGCTCTCCCGGATTTCCTCCGGGCCTATTTTCATGGTACTAGCATAGCACACTTTGTCCGCCATGTCGTCCACGATTTTACTCATTCGCTCCGGCCATTCTCGTCTGGCCTTTTTTCATGCTCCCATCATAACACACTCCTGCCATAAAGTCGTCCACGATTTTACTCATCTCCCAAATCCATAAAATACAAAAACAGAACCGCCAAACAAAAAAATCGAGGCTCCTTTCGGAGCCCCGTGAATCAATCCTTGCCATAGAGCCGTGTAACCAGCTTGTCCAGCGCACGGTTCTTTTTGTTATAAGCTGAGGAACGCTCAATACCAAAGTGGTCGCAGATCAGATTCACATCGCTACTTTCCGTCTGATAGAAACATTCCAGAACATACTTGTCATCTTCCGTCAGACCATCCCACGCTGGCTGGAACCAGTCCATGTACTCGACCGCCTGCCGATACCGTTCTTTCAGAATATCAATTTTCTCAATGCCATCCAGAATCCTCTCCTCTCCCGCCTGCGGATTGTGGGCGTGCGGCATACCATCCATGTTCGGACTTCCCACACCCACCATTCGGTCACTCTCAACCGTAATCTCATCTTTTGTATTACGGATAATGAACTGCATATTATCGTAATCACCGATAGCCTTAATTGCTGCCGCTCTCTTATCCAGATACTTCCACATAATGCTCATCTTGCATACCTCCGATTTTTTATTCCACTCGGATTGGCATGTTTTGTCTTTGTTTGTCATCGTTTCCCGTTTTATGCTGCTTCAACTTCTTTTCTGATACGGGCCATCAGATACTCACCGTCAACATCCGTCAACACCCCAAACCATGCTGACCGGAAAAAGCTCTCCAAACGGTCAACTGTGTGTTTTGTCTCTTGTCCGCCGGGATGCCGCATCTGTCTGCGGAGTGCGACCCGGTAGTCCTTCGCTGCCGAAATAATAATCGCATTGGCCAGATTCTCATATGATTCAAATTCACTTGCCATCTTCTTATCCTCCTAAATTTGCTTTTACTGCATCGATCAGCTCCTCCTGTGTCGCATCCTTACCTTTGAGCACTCGGAGAATCCTCTCATCTATAGTGCCAGATGTGATGATATGATTTATAACCACTGTCTGAGAATTTTGTCCCTGCCGCCATAATCTTCCGTTGGTCTGCTGGTAAAGTTCCAGCGACCATGTAATTCCAAACCAGATGATGCAGTTTCCGCCGCTCTGAAGATTCAGACCATGGCCGGCAGAAGCCGGGTGGATCAGACCAACGGGGAGCTGACCGGAGTTCCACCGTTTAATGCTCTCGCCGCTGTCTATCTTGTCATACTCGATCTTCTTCTCATCCAGTCTTTTCCTGATCCGTTCCAGATCATGCTGGTACCAGTACGCTACCAGAACCGGTTTTCCATTGGCTGCCTCGATCAGGTCTTCCAGTGCATCCAGCTTCTTCTCATGAAACTGCATCACCTTTTTGTCATCGGTATAGATTGCACCATTCGCCAGCTGGGAAAGTTTTCCGCAGAGAGCAGCTGCATTTGCTGCGGTGATCTCGTTTTCTTCCCCCATGTTCAGCACCAATTCTTTTCTCAGCTCATCATATTTTTTCTTTTCCTTTTCATCCATCGTGACCATGCACTCAGTCATGATCTTTTCCGGCATCAGTAAGTAATCCGTAGACTTCATGGAAATGGTCATGTCAGAAATCTTTTTATAGATTTCCTCCTCAGCAAACGGGAGTGGCTTGTAGGAATAGACCACTGCTCCGTTCATCTTGTCCGGCTTGAAGTAGTCGCTTCTATACCTCGTAATGAATCTTCCCAGCCGCTTTCCCTTATCCAGCAGCTTATACTCAGCAAAGAGATCCATTAAGCCGTTGGATGCAGGTGTGCCTGTCAGACCTACTGTTCTTTTTATCTTCGGTCTTAATTTCATCAACCCCTTAAACCTCTTACTGTCTGAATTCTTAAAAGAACTCAGCTCATCCACCACGAGCATGTCAAAATCCAGAACGGCTCCGCTTTTTTCTACCAGCCATGCCACATTCTCACGGTTTATCACATACACGTCCGCACTTCTCATAAGCGCGATCTTCCTCTCCTGCTCGGTCCCGACAACCACGCTTACCCTCAAATCCGACAAATGCTCCCACTTTCCGACCTCCGCGATCCACTGATCTCGCGCCACTCTAAGCGGTGCCACCACCAGCACCTTTCTCACCAGAAAGAAGTCATAGACCAAATCGAAAATCGCCGTCAGTGCAATTGCTGTTTTGCCAAGTCCCATATCCAACAATACAGCTGCCTCTTCGTGGGTCTCTATGAAATCCACACAGTACCTCTGGTACTCGTGCATATTCTCCCTCTTTAACTTTTCCAATCTTCTATCTCCCTCATCAATTCCTGAATTCCCTGTTCGCTGTCCACAACCCGGACACGGAACCCCAATTCCCTTATTTTCCGCATCTGTACCTCCTGCAGCTTCCTTGGCTTCTCGCCCTCTTTCTTCAGCTCCACGAAAATCACCAGACCACCAGGGAGTAAAAGGATGCGGTCTGGCACACCAGAAACAGATGACAAGAACTTAAAACACATTCCTCTTTGCTTTTCTGTTTCTTTTTTTAATTTCTGTTCAATCTCCCTTTCCCTCATTTGCTTTTTTCTCCTTTCTCGCCTTCTCAGCCAGAATGAATCCGGCATGATCTGCTGTGACTTCGTCCACTATCTTTTTTCCTTTGTATTCACTCATCTTCCTTCCACCACAGATTACGCAGCCATTATGGAAATAAACTTTTTTTCCTCCGCAACTTTTGTACTTCACTCCCCATTCATCCTGTCTCCACTCCCTCTTCAGAAAACTTCTCTTTCTTCCAGCACGGTTTCGCATCTCCCGATCACGCTCCACTGCTGCCGGAATATTACCCTCCATAATGCCGGCACAGATACAGCCGACATTCACTTCCTCAAAATAGTCCGGATTGCCCATGACGTGCAGGAATCGGACGCGCTCGCAGCCGCAAAGCTCGCAGGTTGCCAAACCAGCCCCATCATCCCAGTCATCCTCATCTCCCTTTACATCCACTACACTCTCACAGTACCAGCCTTCCAATGGAGCACCCCACTCTTTTAACTGCTTGGTACAACGATTCTGATAAGTGTCCTCCCGCATTTTTCTCGTTCCTTTCTCTATTTTTCGCATTTCTCGTACTTTCGTCATTTTTTATTTCATCTGGAACAGAAACACAACTACAACAACTTTTTCTATATACCCTATATGCGCTTATATGCGTATTACACAGGCTTCTATTTTCTCTTTTTACCAAAACACTCTATATAGAAAAAGTTGTTCCTGTTCCATATAGTTGATTACTTTTGACCTAAGCTACCGCCCTCCCACCCTCTGCTTTTCTTCCGTTTTTTCCTTAATTGCCCTGTTCCGTTGTTCCACTGTTTTTCTTTTCCTGTTTATCTGCCTTGTTCTATTGTTCCTATTTATTTTCTTATTTTTCCTGTTCCGTTGTTTTCTTGTAGATTCTCTGTTTGCCGTAAATGCCAAAGCGAATGCTCTCCTTTGTCCTCGTCCAGCCGTAAACCTGTGTCATAAGGGCAGCGATAGCATAGGAATCAGCAGGCTTCATATCAGACAGAGAACGGCCAAAGCATTCACACCAGATTTCGGCATTGCAGACCACACTCCGCATTCTCACACCTTTTTCTACCGTCGGGCTGTCTTTCTCGCTGATATAATTTCTTCTCTCATAGAGATCCATCATATCCCAGCGTTCCGGCAGCAGCATATTCAGATACTGTTCGACCATGCCCTGGCGCTCATCCATTTCCATTGCACTCTTCTGGGCCTCCTGTGCGCTCTCCAATAAATCACCTTCCAAGTACAGCTTCTCGCCGTCCTCGTAGTATTTCTTGGTTTCCGCCCAGATCTGGTCCTTTTCTTCTTTCGTAAAATGCCACTTACGCTTCTGCTCCGTCTGCTTCAGCTTAACAACCCAGAAGCGGCGGTTACCCGTAATATCGCGCAGGTATCCTCTCTCGCCGTTGACACTTGCAATCACCACACACTGCCGTGGGTGAGATTCGACAGTACGGCCATAAGAAGGGCGATACTTATCATCGGTGGTCGTAATGAATGCTTTCACCTTTTCAATGTCCGCTTTCTTCATGCCGGCCAGCTCCGGGATCTCCACGATCCAGAATCCCTGCAGTTTCTCCGCGGCAGCCTTATCGTTCATATCCGTCAGGCTCAGGTTGTCGGCGTAGTATTCCTCTCCGCACAGATCCTTCAAGAACGTACTTTTTCCAATTCCCTGCTCACCATCCAGTACCGGAACAGAGTCAAACTTCGTGCCGGGATGGTAGATACGGGTGACTGCTGCCACCAGCATCTTCCGGGTCACCGCACGGACGTATGGGGTATCGTCCGCATCAAAATAATCAATCAACAGGGTATCCACCCGTTCCTTACCGTCCCAAGACGGCAGGCCGTCCAAATAATCTCTAACCGGGTGAAAGCTGCGGTCGTCCGCCACCTTCAAAAAACTCACATCGTGATTACGGGTAGAGAATGAAGTATAGCGGGTATCAAGAATGGCTTTCAGCTGTGCGGTATCTGCATCGCGCCAGAACTTGTTATCGTCCGGGCGGTTCCACGGCACTTTTCCTGTGATCTGGATGCGGTTTGCCATCTCATTGAACGCAAAATTCTGGAAGTCCGGGTCATTATTAAGGATCAGCACCTCGTTAAAGACACTGTTCTCCAGCACCTTGCTTCTGGGCATATACCTTAACTTCTCTCTCCAGTCCTCACCGTCATCAAAGTCCATGTCGGCTTCCGCTTTCTTCTCCTCTGCCGCCAGCACCCTGACCTTATCCAGACTCATCGCAAAATCGCACATTGCCTGGAAGCTCTTTTTCTCATCTTCGTCCCCAAACTTGTGTACACGCACAAGGTCAAAGGAATTCAAGGAACGACCGCAGGCAGGGTCGGATGCATGGAAGGAATGTGCGAACTTCTCCTCAAAAATCTGCACACCGGCAGAGGAATCCGCCGGGATATAGGAATAGCGGCCGGGAATGTTGGCAGACGGCTCATAGACATTGGAAAGGAAGGTGTCGATGGCTTCACGAATCGGATAAGCACGGCAGAACAGTCCAACCACGCCGCCTTTCGCCTCCGGGTCTTCCATCTTCTTGCCGCTGCTTTCCTTTACCTCGCTCTCTCTACTGCTGGTCGGAAGTAAAGAACAGTCCTGCCAGTTAGGGTGAAAAGAGAGAAAAACATCCGGGTCAAGCCATTCGCCCTCCACCTTTTCGCAGATATACTCTCCATTCGATGGCGTAGTCGGCCAGTACATCAGCTGATGCGGACGGTACGAGCATTCATCAAACTGGTCGATGCCCCATTCGGCTGCGAAGTACCGGGCAATGGCCTGGTATTCATCCGGTGTCACATCACGGGTCAGCGGGATGATGATGCGGAAACGAGGTGCTTCCGGGGTGTGTCCGTGGGTGGTATAGAGGACAGAGGTATACGAGGCCAGCATCTCATAGCTTTCGATGAAGCCTTTTTCACCCTTATCCACATCCATCGTCAGCATAGAACGGCTGACCACGTTTTCTCTCTTTCTTCTGCCGCCCTTCAGCTGACCGCCGACAAAGCCGCCCTTATCCTTGGCAGCTTCACGCTCGGCGCGCTTCATCTTCTGGTATTCCTCGACTGTCTCCGTGGTTCTTATCGTATTTTCCAGCCGGCCGCACAGCTCCCCAAAGGTGATCGTCTTATTCGACCATTTCTTCGCCATGCAGCTGTTGCCGTAGGCAATATTCAAGTCTCTCATCGCTTTCCTCCTGCTTTTCTTTCCATTTCCTTACTCACGCTCCATAACCGGCAAAATCCCGTCTGCCTTCAGAAGTTCATAAATAAACAGCCGGCCTTTCTGCGTCCAGAGCGTATGCATGGCTGTATGGTTATCCTCGTCATAGAGGTAAGTCCTGCTCTGGGTGTAGCCCTGCTCGGCATACTTCTGATACAAAAACCATGTCCTGCCCTGCTTGAACTGGATCTTCTTTTCCTTCAAAATCTTATTGAGCTTTTTCGCTGACAACCCGAAATCCTTTGCGATCTGGGTAATGGTAACGAGATCCGGGCAGGCAAGGACGATATCGTAGTAAGAAACTTTCGGCTGCATCTCGGCGATCTGCTGTGCCTTGACTGCATTCTCCAGTTCCAGACGTTTTTTCTCCTCGCGCTCCTTCTTCAGCTCCATCAACGCGCTGATCAAAAGATCCGGGTTATTCAGCACTTCATCCACAGCATACAGACCATGCTTGCGGATGGACGGCAATACGTCATGCGTGACCCAACGCTTGAATTCCTTTGCCTGCGGTTTACGGCTCGTGAGGATCAGAGAATAAAGCCCGGCTTCATTCACCACTACCATCTGCTGATCTCCGCCAAGGGTCTTAATAGTAGTAAGACCCTTTTCGTCATCGTCCAGGCGTTCTACTGTTCTGGTGGGATTTCCGAGTTCCAGCACACGGCACACATCCGCTGCAACAAACCACACAGCTTCGTCCTTGTAATCCGTTCTGACCTGCTGACCCTGATAATCAAAAACTTCAAACATAATAAAATAACCTCCGAAAATCTATAGAGTAAGGGAGCGTTCCCCTCTACCACGCCAGATTTTCGGAGGTCTTTTATAACCTGTTTCTCTTAAATTTTTTTCTTGTTCCTTTTTCTCTCGTCCCTTAATCCTTCATATAAAAATCCGAGGTAAAGCCATCTGCTCGCAAAACCAGCCCCGGTGTCCAAGGCGGGGTTCGTCCCATCTGCTCACAAATTGCTTCCAGGCTGACCCGTGGGTCTGCTTCGATGATCAGCTCGTCATGCACATGCATCACAATGGAACAACAACGGAGTGTGCGCATGGCATAGCAGAGGATGTCCCGGCTGATTGCCTGGATCACGTTCTCGGTCAGCTTGCCGCCAAAGCTCTCCAGCCTCTCCCACTTCTTTGTACCGCCAACACCTTCATAGGTAATGGAAGTTCCGCCGAACTGGTTTTCTCCCAGTCTCGGTTTCACATATGCCAGCTTTCTGCCAGAGGGAAGATAAATAAAGAGAAAGCCAGACTGGTAAGTGAACCGCAGGCACTTCACCTGCTGTGGCTCTTTGGTCTTGATGACATGGATGGCCGCCCTCTCGATCTCACCCCAGAGTCGGACGATATTCGGATTTGCTGACCGCCAGGAATCCACCAGCGGTTTCAGTTCTTCCTCTTTCATGCCAAGCTCCAGCGCCCCCATCGCTTTCAATGCACCAACGGAGCCGCCATAGCCGCAGTTGTGGACGAGATGTCCCGATACGGTAAAACGGTGATGTCGTCCGGCATTTCGTATATCATAAAGTCGAGCCGTGCGCTTATAATTCGCCAGTTCTTCCTTTTCTCGAATACCGCAGTCTGTGCATCCTGAATGATTTCGTCCCGGTTCATCCCACTGCTCAGTTTCCGGACAACAACATTCTGGCAGTACGGCCAATACTTCTGCTCGAATCTGCCGAGTACCGTTGTCCTTCGATTTGCAGAATTCTCCTGTCTTGTTACCAGACGAATATTCCCAGGGGCATAGTTGCCGTTGTTGTCTATCCGGTCCAGTTCCATCTCCCGTTTTAGATGTCCGTACTGCCTGATCAGATAGAGTCCGGCTTCTATCACACTGGGAAACTCGAACTTTATCCCTCTCGCACCGTAATTGGCATACCCTGCATCGTTTGGATTCTCGCATCTCTGCTTGGCTGCTGCCAGTCTCTTTTCCAGCCAGCTCGGAATGGGACGTTTCTGAGTACAGTTCTGGCACCCTTTCGATTTTCCACTGGTCAGATTTGTCCTGAGCTGCCACTGTATCGCACCGCAACCCATGCACTGTGTCAGAACATAGCAGTGATTCTGCTTTTCGTTCCATCGCTTCTCCGGACTGATAATTTTTACCCAGCCGTAATGCTCTCCCACCATCTCCGGTTTGTACGAGATGCGCGCCGCAGGTGGCGGCGAATCCAAGCTGTACCGGCTCCGATTTCCCTTCAACCCAGACGAAATGGTCTGGAGTTGCTGTGAGTCCTTCGTAGGTGATGACTTCCCTTTCTCCTCTGTATATGACACCATCATGGGACACCCACTCCTCTCCGTCCCAGACTTTATCTTCCTGTTTTACTTTTTCTATAGGCACCAGACCTCTATCCGTCAGCACCAAACTGCCCTCTGCAATACAGCTTAACTCGGCCTGTTTTCCTTTTTGTCGCAGCTCACCATTCTCACCATGCTTTACGACCGGCACTCCGAACATACGGGAAGCCGTTGCACAGTAAATGTCGCCACCGGAAGCAAAGACCTCCATGCGCCATTCTTCCCCTGCGATCCAGGAAAGCACTCTGGCTTCGATGGCGGAAAAGTCTGCCACATAGAACCTCGCGCCCTCTCTGGGGATGAATGCGGTACGGATGAGCTGGGACAATGTGTCCGGCACATCCTCATACAGCATCTTTACTGCTTCCAGATTTCCCTGCCGTACCAGTGCCCTCGCCTCTGCCAGATCCGGCAGATGGTTCTGCGGAAGGTTTTGCATCTGAATGAGGCGGCCTGAAAACCTGCCGGTGCGGTTGGCTCCGTAAAACATGAACATCCCTCTTGCCCGGCCGTCCGAGCAGGCAGCATTCTTCATGGCCTGATACTTTTTCACACTGCTCTTTGCAAGCTGCTGACGCAGGCGCAACACTTCCCGAATCTCCTCCGGCACTTCTTCCATAAGAGCTTTGACCTGCTTCTTTCCAAGACTGTCCGTCTCCACCCCGTTATCAGCAAGCCACCCTGACAGCTGGGATACCGAGTTCGGATTTTCCAGTGCAGTCAGCTCCTGCATCTTTGTCTTCAGTTCTTCCTTGATCTCGGTGTCCATTGCAATGGCATTCTGTACCAGCACACCGTCAATCCTTACGCCCCGGTCGTTGATTTCCTGATCGATAGCGTATTCCTCCCATACGGAATCCGGCACAGGGAAACGCTCCAGCTTCTGCTGGATCTGCATCTCGACCTCAACATCCCGCACATTATACTTTTTGAAGACATCCCACTTATCCGGTGCATCGGACGGAAGATTTCTTGTCCGGCCGCCGTTGGTCTTGGTTGGCGCACAGGGTACGCAGAAATAACGGATCAGGTCTTTGCCTTCTCCCATCTTCTGCTTATCCAGCCCCAGCACAGCACCGACTCCGGCCAGTGACAACGGCAGACCCATATATGCCGACCAGACCATCGTACACTTCCATTCCTCTGGGTTCAGATATTCCCCGGTCGGATAGCCCAGATACCGGGACAGGCAGACACGCTCGAATGAGGCATTGTGTGCCAGCTTCGTTACGCTCTCATCCTCCAGCGCAGCCAGTATCTCCTTTGGCAGCTTCTCTCCGCAGGCCAGATCCACGACCCTGACCTCACCGCCGTCACAGGAATAGCCAAACAGCAGGATCTCAAAATCCGGGGATTCTGTGTATTTATAGACACCGCACTTTGCAAGGTCGGCAGAGGAATACGTTTCTATATCAATGTGTAATTCCTTCATGGCTACCTCCTTACCCAGTCCGTCTGTGCATCATCCTGCCGATGCTCTTTCGCTGGTCTGTATACTGTTTTTTGGGTGTCTGCTTGATCTGCTTCTTTTTCTTCTGTTCCTTCTCCTGCTTCTTTTTATACATACAGTTCTCTCCTTTGCATGATCTGCCAGCCAATTCCTTCCAACGCAGTCGCACGGTCATAGGACTCCACATCCTGAGAGGCACGGGTGACCGCATTGGTCAGTCCATAAAGGGAAAGGTCTCCGCCCTCCACCAGATACTTGAAGATACCGTTCTGCTCGTCCTGCGTGATACCAAACTCCCTGCCAGTCAGTTCCACGACTTCCTGCAC
The DNA here is from genome assembly GCF_020297485.1 of Enterocloster clostridioformis. Classification (NCBI taxonomy): domain Bacteria; kingdom Bacillati; phylum Bacillota; class Clostridia; order Lachnospirales; family Lachnospiraceae; genus Enterocloster; species Enterocloster clostridioformis. The sequence goes on along the minus strand of NZ_JAIWZC010000001.1, from coordinate 5,090,025 downwards.
ATTGCCCTTGATTGGGATACCGGCCGCTTCCTTCAGCTTATCGACTACCTGTGCAAAACGACTCTCCTCGATGGCTGCCATTGTGGTGTCGCGTAATTTCAGCATAAAGGCCTTATCCTCTGCCTCCAAAGTTTCATCCGAGTACAGCGTGAAATCTTCTGCCATCTTTGCCTGCCGGCCGACATGGTTCCTGCGCTCCCCGAAATCGTTAATAATAAGGCCATTGGTACAAACCAAGCGATATACCAGTGGCTGTACGGACACTGCACCAAGGCCGACTTCGGAATTGGAGATTATGACTCCTGCCTGTACGATATCGCCTTTCCGGACTTCCATCTCCAGCCTCTTGTTCAAAATCTTCAGATACAGTCTGTTCTCTGTCACCTCACAGCTCTCCACGCTGTATCCGTCATTGCCTGCAAACAGCGGCAGCACCGCAGAGGCGATCTCCATGTTGTCGATCCTTCTGTATCTTTCCGAGAGAAGTGCTCTCGCTACAGGACCAGTGCCGTAATCCATCGACCGGATCATGTAATTGCTCTGTCTGGTATCCAGCCAGGCATTCGCATTCTCTGCCAGCAGTTCCGGCTTTTCTTTCTGCATCAGATCATAATACTTTGCCGGGATCGCCAGCGTGGATGCCAACTGACGATGGAACAATTCCGTTGTGGAGAATATTTTCTCCTGCCCCATCTGAAAAGTCCGTCCATCCTTTTCCAGCTTCATGCTCTGCGCCGGAGCGATATAGTCTTTCTTTGCCTGGTTCTGCCGCTGAAGTTCCATCAGCACTTCCTGCAAACTTCTTCCTGCCTTCATCTTATTTCTCCCTTCCGATCATCTTTACAATCAGGTTCAGTGTTTCCCGGATCGCTTTCCGGTCCATACGGGGCTTTTCCATCAGCCTGAGCACCTCCTCGGTCTCATCCCGGATGTTCAGGAGCACCTGCTTGTAGTGGTCGGTGATCTCATCATCCGTGATCTCCTCTGCATCGCTCTCCACACCTTCCAGATACTCCTCCAGATACTGCCGGATGTCGGTCCCCATATAATCCTCGACCGCATCCATCACATCAAACACATTAAATGGGGTGAGCAGCTCACCGCCCTTGATTTCCAATACATGTGGCATAATTTTCCCTCCAGAATTTATGTACTTCTGCCGTGTCCCGGCAGAAAAAGGTTAAAAGAAAAGAGGGGCAGCGGACCGCCCCTCCCATCATCAGCTGAGGAAATCGTCGTCCTCTTCCGTTGCAAAGTCATCCTCTGCACTTGCCTTGCCGCCCAGATGCTCACCATCGGCGATCTTCTGCAGGTTGTTCAGCGAACACGCGATGCCCTTGTTGCCAGAGCTGTTGAACGCATAGAACGAGATGGATGCACGGCCATACACACCGGAATACACCTCGGAACGCTGCAGGATCGGCTGGCGGTCGGCATCCACGATGCCCGGAGCAGTCGTGTTGTTGGCGTTCAGGAAGTAATGCCCTGCATAGGACTCATCATCCGGCTTCTCCACATCGCCATCACGCAGCGGCGTCTTCAGCGCAGCCAGCGGAGGTACACTCTTGCCATTGCCCTTCAGCTTTGCCTCGCCTTCCTTATAGGCGGCTTCGATTGCCTTCTTGATCTTCTCGACCGTCACCGTATCCTCTTTCGGGATCAGCAGGCACACGGAGTATTTCGCTGTGCCGCCGTTGATGCTCTTCGGCTCCCACACATTTGCGTAGCTCCAGCGGGTCTTCGGACCAGTGATCACCTTCATCGGATTTGTCATTTTGTTTGCCATGATTAATTTTCCTCCTTGAAATCATCGTTTATCGTATTCATCTCAGGACGCTTATCATCCCTTGACACTAAGACAGGTTTTCCCTGGGGTTTTATAACCATTGCCCCCAGAATTTCTTCAAATTTCTTTTTGCCCATCATCTTCTGCATCTCAGTCACGCCCAGCACCCGTTTCTCATACGGATCATACCCAGCGGCAACCGCTGCTTCTGCGACAGACTTCTCGCTGGTGTACTTGCGGATGGAGCGGCCTTCCACCAGCTTATAGCCGTCCCACTTCTTACCGGCGACTGCTTCCTGTAGGGCATACTCTTTCACATCGTTTGCCCAGCGCAGGAGACCGTCTACCTTTTCCAGGATTTCCACGATCTCCTCATCCGAAAGCAGAGGCGGTGCGGCAAACTCATAGGCAGCCAGCTCCAGATTCTTCTTTGCCCGTTCCCGGCAGATATGACGCGCCTTGCAGAAACGGCACCAGTGGCCGGCATGGAACTCTCCGTTGCCCTCGTCCGCTTCCAACGCAGCCGGCTTCAGCACATGCTCCGCCCAGTCATACAGGTCGTCACGGGAAATGGAATCCACAGAGATGTTTGCCTTCCGGGGCTGGTAGATAGTCATCTGCACCGTGTCGATGTCGTACAGCGGGTCGAAGATTTCCAATGCGCCCAATGCATAAATGCGCATCTGGGTATTCCCGATCGCAGAAACTTCCACTCCAAGCCCGTACTTAAAATCGACTACATTCAGGACACCATCTGCGATGATGATGCAATCTGCTGTGCCGAAGCCGCCTTTGACAAAGCGTTCGTACTGGATCTTCTGCTCCACCAGCACAACCACATCCTTTGTCCGCTGCCTTGCTTCCTCCACCAGTTCCATGACATAATCCCGGTAACCGTCTGCACACTCCTGCATTTCCGGATTATAATAAGTAAGGTTCTCGACCGGGCAGGCCATCTTCTGCCCCAGAGCCTTCTTCAGCTCATACTCGCATACCTCATGGGCATCGGTGCCCTCCTGTGCAAAGCTGGTCGATACATCCGGCATATCGGCACAGAGCTTTGCACTCGGTGTGCAGTTTATCCAGCGTTCCGAGCTGGATGGTCCTTTTTCAGAATGCGCACTCACAGATTCTCTGCCTCCTCCATCAACACGGCGTAGTCCTCCGGCTTGATCTCGGAAAGGCGGTTTGCTCCGTGCTTGACCAGAAGCTCACGCACCTCTGCGGTCTTGCCGCCGGAAGAAAGGCTGGAGAGCTTCTTGCGGACATCTGCCATCGTGTACTTCTTCTCCGGTTTCTTTTCCTGCTTCGGCGGCTTTTTCTTCTCCTCGACCTCGAAAGGCACATCCACCTTTTCTTCCTTCTCGCTCTCCGCCGGGGTTTCCTCACCCGCCAGCTTCTTTAGATCCTCCGCCAGAACGGAATAATCCTCAGCCAGCTTCAAAAGCAGTTCCTTACTCATCATCCTCATCCTCCTCTTCGTCATCTTCCAGCAGGTCAAAAGCAGTACGGATGACACGGTCCACCGTACACTTTGGAATGCCCGGTTCCTGTTCGCACACCGCATCGATCAGAATCTTCAGATCCTTCTCGCGCTCTGCTTCCTGGTCTTCGCAAAGGCCAAACGCCTCAGCAAACTTGTCGATTGCATCCATGGCACACACCACATCATTGACAGCTGCACTCATGAGCTCCATTGCCTGCATCTTCACTTCGTACTCGTTCTTACACATATTTTTTATCTCCTTTATTTGTTTTCCGGGGCTTTACCACCCCTTTCACATAGCCAGATTTTCAGGTGCTTTTATAACCATCGGCATCAGACTTTTTTCATCGTGACCGGGATGTTTTTCTTCCGGGCATATTCCAGCTCCTGCTTCATACCATCCGAAAGTTCCGTACCAATCACCCACATCTCATCTGCCTCGTCCAGCCACAGGCTGCCGTAAGCCATACCGAGAAAACGCTCGAACAGCTCGTCATCATTGAGCATCTGGGTAAAATAGAGGTGTGGTGCAAGCGGCAGATACCCGGCATCGATTGCAAGCCTGCAGGCTGTCTGTGCCTTTTCTACATTCCGCTTTCGCTCTGCCTCCGGGTTCTGTCCAGTCGGCCGATACGGTGAACAGATATATACTTTTTTCATCTGTGTAACTCCTTTCCGGGGGCTTGTTGCCCCCTTACACTTAGTCAGGTTTGAGGGTGAAATTATAACCCCATATCCTTACGAAGATTTTTGAGTGCCGCATCCAGATGCTTATGGATCATCGGCTGGGAACAGTTCATCTTCTTTGCCATCTCTGCCTGTGTCTGATCCGGATCTTCATAGAAAGCATGCTGGATCACTTCTCTCTGCTTATCTGTCAGCTTCTTTTTTGCTTCTTCCAGCTTTCTGCACAGCTCCTCTTCCCGTTCTTCTGCCTCCTGCACATCCGTGAAATCCGGTGTAATTGCTTTGTTTTCCCAGTCTGTACCATCGTTGCTCAGGCTGAAATCGCTGTGGCTCTGTTCGCGGCTGTCACTGTTGTGATCCAGCCGGTGTGTGCCAACAACATCCAGCGGCATTGCCCACGGGCCATTCATGTACTCCGTTTCCGGCACGATCACGATGAGGTGCTTCTGTCCGTCGCGGTCCGTCTTAACTCTGTGCTTGCATCCGGCCGTAACATTCAGACCGCCCTCATCGGCGTAAACACACGGGTATTCGATCTCCGTGCAGCGATCCACTGCATAAACCGTGGCATGTCCACTGCGGCTGTAGATAAACAGGCCGTTCTTATAAATAATGAAGTGTGCGCCGGCCACATCGCCATCGAACACGATCTCCTCATCGGAGTTACGCAACTCCTTGGCAGTCGGGAGCTTTGCCAGTTCCTTTGTGCTGCCGACCAGTTTCTTCAGTTCCTTAAAAGTTGTCTTATTATTGATTGTCATAACGGAATCTCCTTTTTCGCTGAAGCGCGGCGAAGGAGATTCCAAGAAAAAACGGACTAGGTAGAGACTTTACCCAATCCGTCCACGGAGCCTGTCTGATTGATGGCATGGCGAATTAAGGGTGGTCTCCACGGAGATGCTCGGATGGCTTGTCCATCTTTGCGTCTTCCGTATGAAAATCATCCTTCGCCATTTGCGCTTTAAATTTCAGGCTCAGTTTATTTTGTTTTTCATCCAGCTTTCTTTGGGATGACTGGCTTGCCACCCACGGGCTTTCGCTGACTGCCCTCTACTATGTACTTCTCCACTAAGGAGCTCTTGTTCTCTGCATCTGCTGCTCCTCCTTTCTAACCAGCCAGATTTTTGGGGTGGTTTTATAACCATCTGGGAAAAAAGTTTTTTATTTTCCATATCTCCAGTTCTCTATGGCTCTGGTTTTTTATGGTAGGATATGATATGATAATTTCAGAAGTGTTTATATTGGTTTGTATGTGTTACACACCAATTTGCTTAGTGCTTGGGATCACTTCTTTTCTCTTTACAAGAATAATCTTGGTGTTCCTCTTGCTACGCTGCAAGTGTTAGCAGAGTTAGCAGAGTTAGCCATTTTGAAAATTGAGGACAATCATGGAAAAACAATATTCACCTTATCTCTGCGGTGGTGTGTTTTTCTTATTGCTGACAGAGGCAAAAGAAAAACCCGCTTCTCGCAGACAACTGCAAAGCGGGTTAAAAGACCGTGTTTCAAATAAAAATATACTTGAAGCACTTATTCAACTTATCGTACCATCCTTCCATCAGCCTTCAGTCGGAAAGACTTTTGGTGGCGATACATCAGACTATCGTGCATGTAAGGTTTCACACGGATTAAATCTCCCTTTTGATGACACCACAGAAATTGATGGATTTGACAATCGGGTCAAATCACAATATCAAAGCGTGGTACACCAAATGGATACACTCGTTGACAATTTTCTGCATACTGAGTCCGATGAGAGAATGCGTTGGCTTATCCAGGCAATTCTCTCTCTGCTTTCGGAAGATCACTCTGTCACTGATGGCACTCTTTTTTATCTTTCTGAATCTCCGATTTCTAAGAAAGAGCTTCTGGCCCTCGACCAATACTGCCTTTCTTCGCTTCTTCTTGCTGTATGGCACTATATTGTTGTGAATCGTCCAGATAATGAAAAGGGACGTGCAACTTTTGAACAGTTTCACGAACGTGCAGATGAAGTAGGTGCCCGTTGGAAATTTATCAGTCCAATCGGAAAAACCTATCCGCGACAGATTACATTTGATCTGTTCTCTGTTAAATCAGAGGAAATGCATGAAGAAAACAGCGGCAATTCTGCGAAGCATACTGACTATAGCGAACCGACTGTTGAAGTCTATGAGGCTCCTGTTACAAATCCGCTGACTGGTGAGCGTATCCTTGCACAGTTCCATGTTGAAGCAAAAGACGGCGGTATTGCAGCTGGCATCGTGTACGGTGGCATCAATATTGGAGATCGGAGGAAGAAAAACGATGAGTGACAATGAAATTGCAAAGCAATCACATGGTTTGCCATCCATCAATGTTCATGCCGATCATGAAGGTGTTGCCATAGGATATACAGATTCTGTAAACACAACCTTAAATGTGGTGCTGGTCGATGGGAAAAAGAGCCCCCTCAGTAAAGACTACTATGCTTTATTGATGGGATATGACCCCTTTGAGAAAGACTATGTGCTGGTTTCAAAAGACCGCGCACTTACAGAATACATACAAAATGATGTCAAAACGAAGTTTAGTGATTTGACCCCAGAGACGATTGCCGCTATCAAGGAAATTCCAGCTGTCATAAGCTGTGAAGCGGATGGCACCGAATCGCAGCAGGCCGTGTTCGCATTCATTAAAGATATTCGGATTCAGGAAAACGGAATCAAAGTCTACTTTCAGAAGTATTTTCCGTTTCCTTATTCCGTTCTCCGCACTTACCAGCAGGAACTGGCACTCCATCTGTTTGAATACACACGTACACATTGGACCATTAAAAATGTTGATTTGATTGAGGTTCTACAAGATGCCGGAGCCTTTCCGGGGAGGTAGCGAAAGATGGCCGATAATTTAATTACTACCGATCACAACCTGCCAGTTCAGACATCTCAAATGACAGTAACTGCAAGCGGCAACGGTGTGGCCGCAGGCATTGTTCAGGGCGGCATCAATATACAGGAAGCGCATCTCGACCTTACAGCGCAACAAGCTCTAGCCCTGATTGCAAAAATGGCCGGGCCTAAAATGGAATCCCATGCAGCAGAATGGGCGTTGCTCAACACTGACATTTTTAATGTGTTTGTTATTGAAAATGAGCGATACGACTGTGGAGCTTTTTGCATTGACCGGAAAACTGCACTGCAAAAAAACACCAGTGCCCGATACCGTGACCATTTTAAGCCATTGACTCCTGCGCTTATTTCGGAGCTTCTATCCATGCCTTGCCTGTTTGCCAGCCGTAATCAGAACTTCAAGACAGCCTTGCCATACTACCCTGCTTTCGTAGGGAAACTGACAGAAATCGTCTGTCAAGGAAAAATGATCAAATTTAAATTTATTACATGCGGTCAATTTTACCAACAATTTATTAACGAAAACATCCATACATTTAGCCTTCTTTCTACCAGTGTCAGAAATCAGCTCGATGAAGAGCACTGGTGCATTCGACAGGGTAACCTGCTCCAGATTGCTGCAAATGTGGGAATCAAAATCAGATAAGGAGAATCCTATGGAAGAATTAAAAGATAAATGGTTTAACATTGAAGATATTGCCGAGTACCTGAGCATCACGCAGGATACAGCCCGGACATGGGTAAGAGATGGAAAGCTACCTGCTTATAAAGTGGGAAAGCGATATAAATTCAAGCTCAGCGAAGTGGATGAATGGGTACGAGAGGGAAAAATAAAGGAGTAGAACGGATATGAAAAAGGTACGAGTACACATCACAAAAACAACCGTCAATGCCCCGACCTACAGTAACGTGACCTTTGAACCGACATTGATCAATTTCTTTTATGGAAAAAACGGAACCGGAAAATCTACGCTTGCCCGTTCTTTCAAAGATGGGAACGCTGCACTGACATGGGATGGTCAGCCATTCCCGGAAGAACGTGTTCTTGTTTACAATGAGGATTTTATCCGCAAAAATGTTCAGAGTTATGGTAACATTCCAGGCGTCTTTACTATCTCAGAAGTCAATGCACAGAAGAAAAAAGAAGCTGACGAAAAGGCCATCGAGAAAAAGTCCGTAGATGACACTATTGTCGCAAGGGGAAAAGAGGCGGTAGCAAAGCAAGGTGAATTGGATAAACTGCATGGAGATTATGTCGAAGCCATTTGGGAAGCCACCAAGGAATTCCGGGATAAATTTCCTCTCGCATTAGCCTATCTGCGCGACAAAAAGAAATTTGCTGATAAGATTCAAAGCATGACTCCTAAAGCGGCTAAAACAGCTCCAGACATTCCATCTTTTGATGAAGAAGATATGAGCATGTCCGCAGGTGAAGATCATTCCGAAGCGGAGCCGATGATTGAAATTGCAGATATCGAGGCGCTTTATCAAACCATTCATAGTGAAAAGAAGCCAGACTATAGTGCCTATCATTTGCTGTCATCCACTTCTCTTCCTGCATCTGATCTTCTGTCCACACCGATTCTCAGCCGCAGCGATACGGAATTCGCACGATTCATACGTGCACTTGGCAACCTGGACTGGATTACTCAGGGACATACGAAGTATCACTCTTCTGAAGGGAAGTGTCCTTACTGTCAGCAAACTATTCCAGCCACTTTTGAGGATGACCTTGCTGCCTGCTATGATGCCGAATACAAAGCTGATCTGAAAAAACTGTCTTCGTTTGTTCAACAGTATAAAGACGCACTAAACAATGTATACAAAACAGCTCATGCAAACGAAGGGAACAATTTTCCTTCGCCATTGCAGGCTGATTACAAGGCTGCTTTCGAGCTGTTTATGGAGAAGGCACGTACCAATGTGACCCTGCTGGAGCAGAAATCAGACAGCCCGGCAGATGTGATAGTATTGGAAGATTTGTCTGACCTTCTTGTTGAGCTCGACCAAATTTCACGCAAGATCAACGAAGATATTAAAGCCAGAAATGCTGTTCTCGCTGATATTCCGACTCAAAAGAAAAAATGTACTGATATGGCATGGTCTGCAATCGTTCAGCGGACTCAGGTACTTACAAATACCTTCCGACGCAACACAGATTCTGTGATTGAAGCCATGAATTATATCAAGGCTGAAAGCAGCAAATTGAATGCAAAATCCCAGGCTCTTAGCAAAGAGATCGCAAAATTGAACAGTGAAACTGTCAACACCACTAAAACGATGCAAGATATTAACCGTGCCATCGCCAGTGCCGGTTTTAAAGGGTTTGAGCTTCAGGAAAAACCTGGTGCCAAATATGTCTATCAGCTTGTACGAAATCAGAACGGCAAAAAGGTCGTTGTTGATAAGGATCTTAGTGAAGGTGAACGGCATTTTATTGCTTTCCTGTACTTCTATCACATGGTAATGGGCAGTCAGTCCGATGCTGGAAAAGTCGAGGATAAGATTGTTGTAATCGATGATCCTGTTTCCTCTATGGACAGTGGTTCTCTATTTGTGGTTGCTTCCCTAACTCGTGAAATGATTGCTGTCTGCTATAATAATTATGCATTTCATGAAGAAGTTGTGGATGACCATATTCGACAGTTCTTCTGTATGACACACAACCCTTACTTCTTCCGGGAAATTTCTTATAACCGCTTGCCTGATTATGAATGTGTATCCTTCTTTGAGATAAAGAAAGACACAAAAAATCAGACCAGCATTATAGAATGCCAAGATGAAGACACCATAGCCGGCGGCGGTCTTATCAACCGTTCTCCAGTAAGAAATACTTACGATACCCTTTGGCATGAATACGCCACAACGAGTGACCCGGATACTCTCCTGATTGTCATCCGGCAGATTCTTGAATACTACTTCATCCAGATGGTTGGTTATCAAAATGGAAATCTGCGTTCAGACTTACTGGATAAAAATGAAAGGGAATTCGTAAGAATTTTAGATGATGGCAGCGAAGATCGATCTGACTATGTCGCTGCTGCCGCCATGATTGCCATGCTGAATGTTGGGGCTACTGGCTTTAATGATGGACTATACTATGACTCATCTGCCACCAGTGTTGAACAGTTGCGTTCTGTCTTTGAACGGATCTTTAAGGTCATGCATCAGGAACAGCACTTTAATATGATGACACGAAAAGCCCGATAAACAAGAAAACCGACCTAGTGGTCGGTTGCGAGGTAATTATATGCTGTTTCCAGTAGATTTTTTGAACAGAATGCAGTGGCTGGTGGATGAACTTTGAAATCTTGAAAGGAATTCACTGAATTGAACTACTACTTTTGCGATGCCTGCCGCTACTGCTTCTCTACTGAGGAACTACCTGATCGTTGTCCTGATTGCGGAGCACAAACCTATAAAGAGAAGTCAGCGGTACGCTTAGCGAGTAACAATGAAATAGCAGAATTGCTTAGAATACGGAAAGAAGATAAGGAGGACATACAAAATGAAAACACATAAGTATTGGTCACTCGGAGCACTTGCCTGTATGGCAGGATGCTTCTACACCGGCTGCAAGAAACTGATGAAGGCTCACAAGTATTTCGCTTGTGGCTCTCTGGTCTGCATGGGCATGGCAATCTACTCTGGTCATAAAATTGCACCGAAGAAGAAAAAAGCTGAAAAGCCTGAAAAATAAGAACACACGCCCTCGCCGCAACAAGCGAGGGCTTTTTTTGAACTCCAGGAGTTCACTTTATTTCCGTCACAAACTATATACTTCCATTATGAGCCGAATTCCGACTTTCAGGCCTTCCTCAAAAGCGGTCTTCTCCCATGCACAGCACACTGTTCCCTGCCGGTCCATGATCTTCTCCCAAAGTGGAATCTTATCGCCGATGTAGTCATCTACCAGCCTATCCATACCTTCCAAGCCACGCAGCCACTCTTCTAGTTCCTTTTCCTTGGCCTTTGCTGCTTTCCCGGCAACTGTGTTTTTCTCTACTGGGTTGTTCTCCGTGTAATGCTCGTAGATCAGATCCAGCAGATTCTCCACTGGCGGGTAATACTCCGGCTCTGTTTTCTTCAAATACTCCTCCAGCATTTCCTTCAATTTTTCTATAATGCTACCATCCTTCCCAACCGAGATTCACATCCTCAGTTACGGCACATATTACCGCACACTTCTGTACATAGCAACCTATTTTTTGCGGGTTTTCGGATGCCCCATCTTCTCCTTTACTTTGTCCGGCACATCGATCAGCCCGAACCGATAGAACATTCCGTAGATGTAAGTCACTCCCCGGATATCGCCCAGAGCTTTCGGGCGGTCTACCACTTCTCCTTTAATATTCTTCAGCGCCAGCAGCACTGAACTCCACGCTAGACTTTTACTCTTCTCCCGGCGGTCGATCCACAGCTCTTTTGTGTACTCACCGTTCCTGCCTTTTTTAATTTCGTAAGAGAATGGCAATCCAGAGTAGGTTTTAAATCCTACCCCGGCATAGGACACAACCATGCCCCAGAAGTTTTCTTCTGTCGGATCAACCCTCCACCGCTTCATTGCTCTGTATCTCCGCTGCCGCTCTGCTCCGACACTGATCTTCCCTTTTTCTGCTGTGCTTGGGAAGTACACACCTTTCCGATATGGCAGGTACGAGGTGACGGAGGCTTTGGAAAGTTTCAGAGTGTTTGCAGTTGAGAGTATGGAGGTTTTGTAGTCTTGTGTTTCACGGTATTCTTGAAAGGTAGCTTGCACCTTCTCCGCCACTTCAGATTCATACACATCGGCCGTGATGAGCAGCTTTCTTACTTTGATTGGATTTAATCCCAGTTCTTCGCCGATGGCCTGCAAGGACATCTCAGAATCATAAAGTGCCACAGCACTTTCCATCTGCTCTTTCAGATTCTTCCCGGCATCGTACTCCGGCTTCAGCTTCTTCCGACCACCGCCTGGTTTTCTTGTTTTCTTCATTTTACTCATGCAGCTCCAACGGCAGTCCGTCCGGGTCATGGAAGAATGTCATCTTCTTGCCGGTGTAATCATCCACACGAATTGGCTCACATTCAATTCCTACCTCTGTCAACTCATTCACTGTCTGCTCCACGCTCTCCACACAAAATGCAAGGTGACGCAGCCCACAGGCCTCCGGGCGGTTCACACGCTTCGGCGGGTTTTCTTCTGCAAAAATCTCCAGCTCTGTGTGTTCGTTAACACGCAGATCTAGCTTCCAATCTTTACGCTCTGGACGGTAGTTTTCTCTGATAACAAAGAAGCCCAGCTTGTTCACATAGAAATCCTTAGCTGCTTCATAGTCAGATACGATGATTGCAATATGATGTATTTTTGATAAATTCATTTTATGTCACACTCCATTTCTTTTATTTCCGTTATAAACTATATAACGACCTTCAAAAAAATCGTGTGAACTTCTGGGGTTCAGTTTGTCCACACGGCCGATCTCATTTCAGTTTTTCGAGGATTTCATCCGCACTCATGCCGCTGGCCAGCAGCTTCTTCAGCACAGCCTCTGCTTCGGTCTTCTTCGCTTCTTCAGCGGCCTTAGCATCTGCCTTTGCCTTCTTCGATTCCAGGGATGCCACTTCTTTTTCGGCCTTCTTCAGGGCAGTCTTCTTCTCTTTCAGGGTGTTCTTCTGCTCTTCAATCGCTTTCTGGATGGATGCGATCTCGGTATTCAGAGACGCAATAGTCTCCTGCTTCTCCGCAATCTGAGATGCGTAGTCGTTGGTGGTATTGATTTTGGGACGGTTTTTGCTGCCTTTCGTTCTGGGCATAGGTGATAACCTCTTTCCTTTTATAGTTGTTTAAGTATAGCACTGTGTTAGGGTGAGGGCAATATCACTTCTTGCTCTCTTTCAGCATCCGTAACTTCATACGCCCATCAAGTATTTCACCTAAAACCGCAGAATCATTCGTCGCTAGATAATCCTGAATTTTCAAGCCGAAATAGCTTTCCTTTAACTCTGGAAACTTCTCCAACAAAATTCTAAAGCCTCGGCACGTACTTTCTGGTGTATTCAATAAACTGTTCTCTCGAACTTCTTCATCCCAACAATCCAGAAATTCTTGAACACACTGTCGTGTGGTATCCGACACGTGAGGCTCTGGCACGCCCCATCTGAATCTTTCAAGATACCTATCAATCTCAAATTTTATTGGCATTCTTTTTTCCCTCATTGCGGCGTTTCTTTTCTCACATCTCAGCCGACCATAAGATCGTTGCCTGCTGCTCACCACAGAGAGGTGTGTGATTATTACGAGCAGCGTAGGGAGCTACCGCTCCCAGTATATCACAATTTCATCCAGTTTTACAGACACTTTCTTGCCTTCATGGTCCCACAGTACATCAATCCGCCTAGCATTCCACCGACTGTGTTATAGAAGATGTCCGATAGCTGGAACGTTCCTAGCCGCATCAATAACTGCAACATCTCTATGCTTATCGAAAAGATAAATGCTATCTTCCAGCTTTCCCACAGTATCTTCTTCCAGCCATTTCCTATCTTCTCTCCGAATGTCCACATCACTACCGAACTAAACGGCACCATCATGATTACGTTCTCGATGCACTCGGTGGTCAGCTTCTGTTCACCGTTCACTGTCTCCCAGATGCCCCAGCCACCCATGACATCGGATAAAGGATTCATCCACAGCTGACGGTTTAACAGGGTTCGGAACAGAATAAGTGAGGTCACAAAAGCTAAGAAAAACAACCTTTGGAAGAACACGCTCTCTTTGAACTTCTGATACCAGGTCACTATGGCATTCTTCCAGCCTTTGCCTGCATGTATTGGCTCATAAGCATAAAGATAGAAAAACATAGCTAGGAATGAAAGAAGAAGTGAGAATCCAAACGGCTCATAGAGAGCTGTCAGAACGTTTGTGAGAATCTTCCCGAGTAAATCAATCGTTTCTTTCATCGTCGTTTACAGATCACTAAACAGATTAGCCTTGTACACACCGTTCTCCAGCATCTTTTTAAAGCTATCCTTTACTGCTGCTACATCCTCGTGATAGGTCATGCCGTACCAGGTATCGTTTGTTTTCAATACTTTGACAGACATCATTCCCTGCTCTAGCAGTTCACCAATGAAGATAGGAATCAGATACTCTGCTTTCAGAGGATTGCTGGGTACTTCTTTCTCGAAGAACTCTTTGAAGCCTTCCTCCAGTACATCCAGAAAATCAGGCGTCAGTCCCCACATATTCATAGATACCAGAGAATTCACATCAACAGCCACACCGTCTGCCTCTGCTCCAGCTTCAGTCTTGACGATGTTCTTGGTTTCCACAACCTCGGTCAGGTTGTTCTGCTTATCCATCTTGCAGATACCACGAGTCACGCCACCGTTATCGGACAGAGTATTCTTCAGCACAAAGCCTGCCATGCAGGACTTGCCGCCGTTTACCAAATACTCATGAACAGCCTTGAAGCCTTCCTTGCCATAGTAATCGTCTGCATTGATGACGATGAACGGAGTATCAATCACATTTTTCGCTGCAAGCACAGCCTGACCGGTTCCCCACGGCTTTGTACGTCCTTCCGGCAGAGTTCCCGGGATATCATTGATATCTTGGAAAGCATAGTCAACAGTTACATTATGAGAAGAGCAAATGGAGGCAATGCGATCACCGATGACCTCTTTGAACTCTTTCTCGATATCCTTACGGATTATAAAGACCACATGATTGAAACCAGCCTCGATTGCATCGTGGATCGAGTAATCCATGATGATATGACCAGCATCATCGACCGGCTCCAACTGTTTTATTCCTGTTCCAAATCGGCTGCCGATTCCGGCCGCCATGATAAGTAATGTTGTATTCATTTTTTCTTCTCTCTCTTCTTTTCTTGCTACAAATATGATCAAAACAAGTCCTTATTTCTTTGGTCTTGCTTAAATGAACAAACGCTTTCACATTTGTGGCATTTAATACATTTTGAAGCGTCTACCACCGGATATAGAAAACCCTCTTCATCCGGTTCCATAAGTATAGCATCTTTAGGACAAATAGAAAAACATGCCGTGCATCCACAGCAATTTTCTCTTTTATCATATAATTCTGGCAAAGTTCCATTATCGCTCTTATCAACATTAATATAGCGTGTTGATTTATGAGGAGTATATTTCTTAATTTTGAAAAAACTCCAAGATGATTCTGGCAAATACGAACCATCTTTATATTGATATCGCATTTCTTCCATGATTATTTTCCTCTTAATCTTTTTTTCAAATCACCGGGAAGCAGCATTTTTATTCTCGCAAGAATCTCATTTGTAGTATACTTTTTTACAACAAAAGAAAAATCTCTTGAATAATAATCTGACCAAAACTTCGTTCTATTCTCCACGTCGTATGAATACGGTTTTACCAGTGCCCCTTGCAAACAATCTGCTTCATTAGCTGGAATATACTCAACTTCATTTTTGATTAAATTAAAAAGTTCTGCTCCTTTATTCGTGTTGACAAGTACTAAAGATATGCCCTTGTTATCTCCAAATTCTTTTCCTTTTTCCACTCTATCGAGTCCCCAAAAATCGCCAATCGTAAAATCTGACTGATGCGTTACAGTTTTATAAGGACATTGCGAACAGCATGGTCTTGAAATATAGCCAAGAGCATACAAATCACGATAATACTTATTATGGTATACTTTCTTCGTTGTCCATAATGATTCCGTATGATCAGCCCACCCAAATTTTTCTTTATTTCTAAAATCAACAGCAATAATCTTCGCATTCACTTTTTTCTCAAACCATGTAAGATAGTCATCCCACACTTTACCTGAAGGAATATTATGGCATAAGATATCAACCGTATACAAATTATTTTTCAAGTTCTGCGGAATTACGCCGAGGAGTCCCTGTACCTGACAAGAAGTCCCAGAAAACAATACTTTTTTTCCTTGCTTCAAATAGTTTTCAATATTGGCGAAACAATCATTCCATGCAAGATTACTTTCAATATATTTAGACCCTCTAAAAAGATTTCTACTCTCTTTTGTATTTGTGCAATCATGTACTGCAACTCGAACGCCTTCCATCTTGCACCCACATACTATTCCTCCCATGTCATCAAGTATATAATCAGTCAATGCTGTGAATATTCCACCGCTACGTGATTTACTTCTAATCTCTTCATTCTTGTGTTTTATAGCATATATCTCCATTGCCATTTATGCTCCTCATATCATCATACACATAGTAAAAGCCAAAAACGTCCAACTGATACGTTTTAGTTTGAAAATAATTATTCTCGTGTTCTTTCAAATACATAGTTTATTGAAAGATACTCCAGTTTTGTATTTTCATCCGTTGTTGGTTAATTAATGTGTATTTTGATATTCCTCACAAATGGCAAGGAAACAGCTTACATCTTATTTCGGAGAGTAAATTTTTTAATCAATAAATATATCTTTTTCGGTAACAAGTTATGAATTAAATAATCTTTCTTAACATTCTCTACGCTGAAAAGCGCAGCCGAAAAGCCTTTTAAATAATACTGATTCCAAAAATTATTTCTTTCCTTATTAGGGGCAAAAGGCACTCTCAACGCTGTTTGCATGCAGTTCTCAATACCAACTTCTTTCCAGATCAGATTGTCTTTAATCATTTCAAAAACACTCTTACCATTTTCAGAATTAATTAAGACTGCCGAAACACCCTTGTTGTCATTAAATAATCTTATTACCTTATTTACACCCCAAAAGTCTGCAAGCGAAATATCACTGATTCTTTGTGTGCTTTTATATGGACATTGATGACATGCTGGCCGTAAAGTAAAATGCCTATAAAACAAAGCTGTATATGAGCTAGTATTAATACATTTCCCGTTTTTCAGCCTAAAAGATTCTACATGATCTGCCCAACCAAAGTCCCTTTTATTCCTAAAGTCCGCATGTTCTACATTCGATTTATAGGTTTCTTCAATATAACGTATATATTCTTCCCATATACGTGGACTCGGAACTCCATGGCAAACAATATCCACTGTATATAGTTTAGACATATCACAGTTGACTTTGTGCAGAAAGGCTTTCAAACCTGCTATTTGGCAACTAGTTCCCGAAAATAAGACATATTTGTCATTTAGCAGGTCTGATTGAACCTCTCTGCAAACATCTCCTAAATCCGATTGAACATATTTGCTTCCAGAAAATCTGTGTACATTACTTTTTGAATCCACTCTAATATGTACGGCCCGAAAGTCAGAATCAGTCACACAACCATAAACGGCTCCATTTTTTGAAATTATCCAATTTGCAATTGCTGGAAATACTCCTCCAGAGCGGCTTTCTTTTCTTATAAATTCATCTCTATTTTTTATTGCATAAACCGCAAGAGGTGTACCCCCCCCCCCCCGATTCATATTAGTTGGTATCATTAATAATCGCCTCCACAATCTCTCTGATGACACCTTCGCCGCCTTTTGCCTTAGTAACATACCTAGCAGCATCTCTTACTTGAGGCATGGCGTCAGCTGGACAGCATCCATATCCCACCATTTTAATAACATCCAAATCATTAATGTCGTCACCGATATAAGCGACATTTTCCAAAGAAACATTATACTTTTCGCACAGAGTTTTTACTGCTGCTACTTTATCCTTACATCCTGCTTCTAACACATCAAGTTTTAACTTTTGAGCTCTTCTTCTATTCAAGTCCACATTTTCGCTGGTTACAATTCCAGTAACAATACCCTTATTGCGCAGTAAGGCAAATCCCATGCCATCTCTTGTATTAAATTTCTTCTGTTCATCTCCATGTTCAGAGTAATACATTCCTCCGTCTGTCAAACAGCCGTCACAATCGGTAAGAAACATTTTAATTTCCGGGATTTCCTTTGGAGCTGTAATGTCATTCTTTTTCATGAGTGCTTCAATGATAACCCAGTCACTCGGCTCATCAATTTCAAAGAATGTGTCCTCATTCATTTCGACAGCCTTGATATTTCCAGAGACGCGGTTCTTCGATTTCAAAAGATCTTCTTTAGAAGAAATATAAAATGCACCATTTTCCACCAAATAGCCATCAAATTCCTGTCTACGCGGTCTATGAAATACATCATAGTTTGTAGGATGCGCAAATCCGTTTTCATCATTTCCCCAATGGAATCGTTTTTGACGTACAACAGACAAGACGCTATCTACATTCTCTTCCCCAAAAGCTTCAAATCCTCTATCCAAATCTGAGCTTACAAGAAGAGGCGATGTAGCTTGAACCAGTACAATATTGTCAAATTCCATCTTATCTGCAAATTCCAACATTGCAAATTCGGTTGAAGCCGTATCAGATGCAGACTCCGCAGAACGACCAATTACCTCTGCTTTTTTGAAAAGCTCAGCTTCTGAACCTTCTTTAAAGCCTTCAACAGTTTCCTTAATCTTATCACTATCTGTTGCAACAAATACTTTATCAATATACTTGCATCCACAAGCGGCCTTAACTGTCCAATACACAAGAGGCCTGCCTGAAATAGGTTTAATGTTCTTAAGAGGAATTGATTTACTGCCACCTCTTACCGGGATAAATGCTACATTCATTTTAGTATCTCCTTATTTATATATAATCCTTGCTGGATTTCCAACAGCTGTACAACCATCAGGAACATCCTGCAGCACAACTGAACCAGCACCAATTTTGGAATTCTTACCAACTACAACGGGACCAAGTATTATAGCTCTTGCACCAATAAAAGCTCCCTCTTTAATAATAGGTGCCCGATGGGAATCATCTATCTCACCAATGAGCACACCGTTCTGTATTACCCCCCCCCCCCCATAATTCTTGCATTAGGATTAATTACAACACCAAATGCATCATGGCAGAAATAAACGGATTTATCAATATCCGTTTTGAACGGTATATCACAATGAAAAAACATGCGGCAAAAAAGACTATAAATTTTACTGCGGATTTTATGATTTTTTAGAAAATGTTCACGCCCTTTATGGAACACTTTTTCAAATTTCATCAGATCCTCCCGTATATATCTTCATATCTTATAATGTCGTCTTCGCCAAAATAATCTCCAATCTGAACCTCTGTAATGATAAGTGATTCCTTGTCATCTGTGTTGGTAAGCCTATGCTTACAGCCCTTAGGAATAAAAATAGAGCTACCACATGTCACATTCAAAATGGAGTTGTCAAGCTGAACCGTTCCATTTCCATGTGCAACAATCCAATGTTCTTCCCTATGATTATGAGATTGTAGACTCAGCTGTGATTTAGGGTTTACGCTGATCACTTTGGATTGGAAATAGTCATTCATAACCGTCGTCTTATAAAAACCCCAGGGGCGCTGATAAATCTCATAATCAACGATTCCTTCGTCTAAAGCCCCAAAATCGTATGTAAGATCGGCATGTAAATCCTGTAGCAGTACTACATGCATTTGGGTTTTTGTAATAATATTCACTAGACTGCCGTTTTCATCTACAATGGGAAGAAATTTAATTGCCACATTTTTAAACAGATCAATTGCTTTGGAAATTCCCTCATTGCTGTGCAATACCGTACAATTTTGTGCGTAAATCTCTGTAATACTGTCTTCTAATGCATGGCCTGCTATAAATGCACGTCTTATATCTCCGTCTGTAAGCGTTCCGACAACTCTGCCACTTGTTAACACAACCAAAAATCCTTTTTTGTTATCATCTATTTTTTTCAAAGCATGGATAACACTAGCAGTTGACTCAATTGTATATAAATCAATTCCACTCATATATTTTTCTCCATAAAAGACAAGTGCCGATGCCAGATTGACTTTAAATCCACCATCGGCACCACCTGCCCTATAAAATAATATTGCTTAAATTAGTGCTTGCGATACTTCAGTTTATCTCTCTGAACCTTCTCAATCGGAAGAATTTCTGCTTCCTTATAAGTAAGTGCTTCATGTACCGCGTTGAGGTTTCTTACCAGCTTACGGATTCCATCCGGCTCCAAAGATGCGGCATGATCCGTGCCTTTCCAAGTTCTATCAAGAGTATAATGACGCTCGATCACATCAGCCCCCAGCGTATATGCTGCAACATCAACAGCAATACCGAGATGATGGCCAGAAAAACCAATTGCCTTCACACGGTCTTCATAAGTTGCACGCATACGATTGATTTCAAGCAGGCACACATCCTTAAAAGGTACCGGATAGCCAGAAGTGCAGTTAAAGAGAACTAGATCCATTGCACGTCCATTTGCCTCAAACAGCTGTACAATCTTCTCTTCTTCTTCGTGAGTAGTCATACCAAAAGACAACTGAATTTCTCCCTTATAATTGTCACAGAGCCACTGCAGCATTTCATAATGGGTATTGCAGGCAGAAGGGATTTTGATAAAAACAGGGTTCAGAGAAGCGATTTCCTTCGCGCTAGTCATATCCCAAACAGATGTAGAATAAATAATACCTGCCTGCTCGCACCATTCCTTCAGTTGTGCGTGCTGATCTACTGTAAACTCCAGAAATTCACGATGCTCACCGTAGGTCTTACCATAGGAATTTTCCGGATGCGGATGCGGAGCATTGTACTGCTCCGGAGTCAAAAGCTCCTTCGGGCAACGCTTCTGAAATTTAATCAAAAAGAGGGTTTAATTCCCCGCAGCTTGCTGCGTAACAAACTTTTTCAAGACATGGAGGAAGTGATATACTAGAGGAAAAAGGAAAGGAGAAATTGTGTGATGAGTGAAACAATACGCAAGTCACACAATGTATCAGTACTCATGTATCATTTCGTATGTCCAACAAAATATAGAAGAGTAGTAATAGATGAAGATGTAGATAGGGTAATCAAAGAAACGTGTGAGGGAATTCAGGAAAGGTATGAAATAAGATTTTTGGAAGTAGGTACAGATAAAGACCATATACATTTTCTTATCCAGTCAGTGCCTACATATAGTCCAAAAAAAATCATCCAAATAGTGAAGAGCATCATAGCCCGGGAGGTGTTCGCGAAATGTCCACAAGTGAAGAAAAAATTGTGGGGAGGAGAATTCTGGACAGATGGCTATTACGTAGCAACGGTGAGTGAACATGGGAATGAGCAAATCATAAGTAGATATGTGAAAGAACAGGGACAGGAAAAAAATTATAAAACAATCTATAAAAACGTAGAGAAAACAAAGCAGTATAGCATATGGGATTATATGTAGAGGTTGCAACCTTCGATACCCCGCAGCTTGCTGCGGGGTAGTTCATTTGCATCAGCCTTGCAAAAATGGGCTGCGGTTTCAATGAGGTCTTTGGCAATTTCCATCTGCCCCATGTGGTTGCAACCAGCTTCAGCGATAACGAAAGGTTTCTTATACATAATAATTTCCTCCTTGGCTTATAGCCTTTAAAATATATTTCTGATATTTAATACAACTGAAAAGTAATTGAATTCTCATCACTTCCTCAGAAACATTTTACTCTGACACATCATTTACTCCTCTTAAAAACTGCATTCAACTGTTCTATAAGAAAGGCATCCTTTAGTGCCAAAAGTATCAACGCATAAATAACTGCTCCCATGATGCACGAAATCATAATACCAACTACTCCATTCGGTAATGCTGTCTGAACAAACCTAAGTATGACGAACATAGCGGAAGCAGATACAAGATATCGCCAAATTGGCGCAAACATCTTTTTTATCGAAAAATCTTTTCTAACAAAATACAACTGAATACCTGTGACAGTGCATTCGGAACACACCGTTGCTATAGAAACACCTATCGCCTGATACCTACCAATAAGTAACGCGTTTAAAACCAAATTAACTGCTGACCCGCAACATATGGAAATTGTGTATTCTTTTTGTTTCTTTGCCGGCACCAAATATTGTGTTCCTACAACATTACTCAATCCAATAATCATAATTATAGGCGAAATAATTGGAATCAAAATTTTAACCGCATCGTATCCAAAGCCATAAAACCACGGTACAAAGATGTTCACAATTGCAATCAACCCAAAAACAATGGGACTGGCTATAAAGTACACAAATCTCGCCGATTTATATATGCTATCTTCTATTGCCTTTTCATTTTTCTCAGCAAAAAGTCTCGAAACCCTAGGTAGCATAACAACTCCCATAGAGGTAACGATAGTCATTGCTACTTTGACTATTTTCTCAGACTGACTATAATAACCAACCTGCGTCGTGCTTGCGAAATAGCCCAACATTGTTTTATCAAGCACTGTATAAACCGATGCAGCAATTTGAGGAATAAATAGTGAAACCGTTCCCTTTACATGCTTTATAATATTGAGGGAAATTGCCCAGTGAAACGAAACATATTTTCTCTTATGGAACCACATAGTCGCATTGCCAACTAATAAAGTCAGGCTATGAGACAAGAAATAAATCCACAGATCATTTTTCGATTTAACACAGGTTAATATAACAATAACACCTAGAATTTTTACTGTTGCATTTCTTAGTACTGTTACTTTAAAATCTTCAAGTCCTTGATATAACCATGATATATCAATTAAAGAGGCCAACAGTGTAAACAACGAATAGTAATAATAAATTTTATACTGACTAAACTGCGCTGTAATGAGATACAGTGCTATAGCACACCCCATTGTAACTGCACGAATAATCAACAATTCAGAATATACTGTCGATCTCTTCTCATAATTATCTCCGCAATATGCTATCTCTCTCTGACCATACAAGTTAAGTCCTAAACATCCAAACAGAACAAAATACTGCCCAATAGAGTATATATATTCGTATATTCCAATATTATCTGCACCAAGAACTCTGGAAACATATGGTGTAGTAATTAGAGGAACTAATAATGCAAGCAGCTGATAGCCCGAATTATAAAAATAGTTTTTTATAACGCTCTTCTTCATAATTGCGACACCTCAGTTTCTGTACATTTTTTCACTGTTGTTGCTAAGCTGATTTGTCATCCATACTGCTCTGCTTGAATGTCAGGGACTTGCTCTGTATAATGTCAATGAACATTCTACAGAAAGAGAAAGTCCCAGAAGACCCTCCCGCTAAGTTGTGTCCTCTGAGACTCATGATAAAACCATGATTATTGTATCAGAGTACACGGAATCTGACAAGGGGGATGGCGTAATTACTATCCATTGTAACGAAAATTGTATATGCCCCATATGCCGGTCCCCTGTCAGCCACCGTGACTGGAAACCGCGAATCATGAAGCTGGATGGCGGACAGGTAGTGTGGCTGATGATTGAGCGGAGACGGTGTGACAATGAGGGCTGCCGGAGGATACCATGAACGAGGATTATCCTTGTGATGAAACCATACGGCGGCGGCACCACTGGCTTATGGCAAACTTTTCCCGGACAGAAGGTTACTGTCGGCAGGCTATGAGCCTCTTAAGGAATCCCGGACTGGCCGGCGCGGCCATTTTGGAAACAATTAGGAAATCCTGTGACAGGTGGCTTCCCGCTGTCCTGCGCATGGTCTATAACTCAGGCGGTTTCCTGGTATCCGTCCGAGGACATCTTATATGCACCCACTTTGTTTTGGCTGTCAGCGCTTTCTGCGGTATGCTGTCCAAAAAGGAGGTGCATACCATGCAGACAATCAAAAAAGATTTAAACTGGAGGGATAACGAGGCGCTCTCACGCTACACCTTGATCGCGCCACTGCTTGATGAGAGCCTGGATCCCGCCAAACGCAGCCAGCTGCGGGAAGAAGCAGCCTCAAAGTCAGGCTTATCCGAGCGTACCATCTTCCGGTACCTTGCCGCCTATGAAGAAAAAGGCTTCGAGGGTCTCAAACCCGTCGTGCCGGCTCAGGCGCTTGTCTCCGGGAGGCTGCCGGATAATTACCGGAAGATTGTGGAGCAGGCAATCCAACTGAGGAAGGAAGTACCCAGGCGGAGCGTGGAGCAGCTCATCTTCATCCTGGAGCAGGAGGGCTGGGCGGAGCCGGGCGTACTCAAGCGCCCTACCCTGCAGCGTCACCTTTATAAAGCCGGTTTCGGCACGAGACAGATGCAGACATACGCAAGCGCACGCGAAAGCTCGTCCAAACGTTTCTGCAAGCCCAACAGGATGTCAAGTATGGGTGTAAGCTCCCCATAGGGAAAAACGGGGCGATGGTGCAGACATATCTGTCCTCCGCCATCGATGACCACTCCAGATACCTGGTCCATTCCCGGTTTTATGACAACCAGGAGGAAAGCATCGTGGAGGATACCTTCCGGAACGTCCTCTTGAAGGCCGGGGCTTGTGATGCCGTATACTTTGACAACGGTTCGCAGTATGTGGCAAAACAGCTGAAATTCTCCCTTGCCAGACTTGGGATTACGGTTCGGCACGCAAAAGTCCGCAGCGGAAAATCAAAGGGGAAAATAGAAAAATTCCATCAGGTGGCCGATGCTTTTCTCAGGGAGGCCCGGATCCATAAGGTCAAAACACTGGAAGAGCTTAACCGCCACTGGAAAAACTACCTGGAGGAATACTGCCATAAGCAGCCGCACGAGGGCATCCGGGAGTATTATGAGAGCCTTGGCATGCCCGTCCCACCGGAAGGGATCACCCCTCTCCAGGAGTGGAACCGGGACTGCCGGCCTTTAAAGTTCCTGGATACATCCGTAGTGGCGGAAGCGTTCCTCCACCATGAAGAACGCCTTGTTGACAAGGGCGGCTGTATCAGCTTTCAGGGCCGCAAATATGAGACAAAACCGTCCCTTATCGGATTGAAGCGTTTACCGCAAAGCCGCTCGAAATGAGGCCGTTTTGTGATAAAAAAGACCCCCTGCCGATTTCCATGCAGGAAACGGAGCCGGATAATTCCCGTATGCTGGAGGCGCTGAAAAAGAAGAGCGCAGCATCCAAAAAGCACATGGCAGATGCCATCTCTTTCGGACAGTACAGGAAGGATGGTGGCAGCAATGTATAAAGCTTTTTACGAATTGCAGCGTCTCCCTTTCGTGCGCGATATCCCGTCGGGGATGCTGTATGAGTCACCGGCGATGGCGGACACCCTTGGGCGCCTGTCTTATGCGGCGGACCGCCAGCTGTTCGCCGTGGTGACGGCGGATGCCGGGTGCGGCAAGTCAACGCTGGTGCGCCGTTTTGTGGAGACGCTCCCCAAAGAGGAATATATCTTCCTCTACCTGTCGGACTCCAAACTGACCCCAAGATGGTTCTGCAAAGGCATGCTCGACCAGCTGGGCGTGGAATCAAAGTTCTACCGCGGCGATGCCAAGAGGCAGCTTCAGAAGGAGGTGGAGATCATCCGCGGCGTGCAGGGCAGGAAAGTCGTCTGCATCCTGGATGAAGCACACCTTCTGGAAAAAGAGACCATTGAGGAATTCCGCTTCCTGCTGAATTATAAATTCGATTCTATGAGCCCTATGGCACTCGCGCTCGTCGGGCAGACGGAGCTGTGGGATAAACTCCGGCTCCAGCGGTATGCGGCCGTCAGGCAGCGGATTGATTTAAGCTGCATCCTGCCCCATCTTGACCGTGCGCAGACGGAAAGATATATCCGTTCCCACCTTGCGTATGCCGGAGGCAGGCAGGATATCTTTACCGATAAGGCCATGGACGAGAGCTTCCGCGAGTCCACGGGGATCCTAAAGCGCATCAACCGGATCTGTGACGGCTGCCTGATGTACGCCAGCCAGCAGGGAAAGCGTCTTACGGACGAACATCAGGTAAGGTTTGTCCTCGAACATGAGATGCTGGGAGGTGAGGCCTGATGGTTCAGAAAAAAACATCGCCCGGCAGAGACCTTTGCTGACCGCATGCGCCAGTCCGGCGTATTGGATCTGCTGGAGGAATACATGGACATCCGGGACGAACTGGAGGTAGCCCTCAATTCCATAGAACTGCTCCATGGGGATATCAGGATCGCCATGGATGACATCAGCGGACAGCTTGAAGATCTTCAGGAGCATATGGATAACGTCAGCAGTAAACTGCGCAGGTTCAAATCGCCGCATGCAAAGCAGTATGAAGTTGTCAAAGATCGAGGGCGTGCTTCCATTTGACTGAAAAGCCTATGCAGGAGCACTCTCTATCAAAACGATGGTTTTAAGGGTGGAGAAATCCACCCAGAAGCCACCGCAATGACTGACATGAGTTAGAGCAGCCTGCTGAAAAATGAACAAATCTGGTCAGCGTCATATCAGGAGGTCAGTAACATTTCACTATATAACTAATCTGATATAGCATTGTCAAAAGCATAAAAAATGTTCTTTGATTAAAGTATGCTTCCGTCAAAAATAGAATACCGGTGAATACAAATATCGAAAATGTTAAAATCCTAGTCAGTGAATTATACTTGTAATGTTTTTCTGCTTTGCCACAAAAATAGAGAATCAAAATAAATATTATCAATGCAACAAATCCGCCACGATATGTTATATCCAAAAACATATTATGACAATGCGTTGCCGCTGTGTCATGCAACTTTGAAGTGATAACTTCATTCGTTTCATAGCCACTTCCGAAAATAGGTTTGACTCTTATCCAATACATAGCCCAGTCCCATGCACCTGTACGTCCCGTTAGAGTTAAACTTTTTCCAAGCAAATTTTCTATAATGAATGCAAAAAACTCTTGCAATCTGAAAATAACAATGAATAAGAATGTTCCTAAACTGGCAAGCATATATTGCGGAAAATGAATCCATTCCAACAACTTGTTTTTATACATTAATACCATATAAATAGCAAAAACAGAAAGACCAACAACACAGGTTCCTGAAAACGTAATGAGAATAGATAATGCCGATGCAATAAACATCCAAATTGATAATAGTGATACCTTATTAACTATATAGCAACGCATTACCGTAATACATAAAGCTGGCAAAATATAAACAATAAAATTATTTTCTGTACTAAAGAACCAATGTGTCAAATATTTCAGATTGCCTGTCAATGAAGCAGAATACCAAATTCCATCTGGATATTTAATAATCGTAATAAAGTTAATTGTGACATAGATCAACATTATCCAATAATACGCTTCAATAAAGCCTCGTGGGTTATGTCTACATACTAAATCCGTAAATACGCAAAAACCTACGACATATACTGTTGTTCGCTGTATGGTATAAAAATTTCCATGATTCAACGCAGTTGAAAACAAATACGACAAATGCAAAATCAGCACCAAATTAACAACAGGCGATGTCTTTATTTTTCCTTTTCCGGCCCCATAATAATATAAAAAAATCAGAAACGGAAAAAACATGTAGGATACATTACTTAGTATGCTATCCACTATTGGTAATTGGTTCGCATAATATTCGGGTCGTACTGCACATATTATTCCCAATATAATGAACCATTTTTTTTCACATAGTCTGCTTATGGAAATCATTTAGTGCCTCCATTTAGGGCCAATTCATAGTACCTTTCCTTAAATGCAGCACGCGAGAAATACTTCTCAAAGCACTCCTTATTTTTTCGTTTCAAATTTTCTATTCCAATAGAGTCAAGATTCTTTGCTGCGCTTTGATAGTCCGTGCAATTGCAAAAAACTATATTTTCATTCTTATTAAAGTCTAGGTTTCCTCCAATATCACTTAAAACAACCGCATTATTAGTATACATTGCCTCCAACGTCGACAAATCAAAAATTGAAATTCGATGAAGCATCAAATACACATCTGAAATCATTCCCACAGATAAAATATCTTTATGCTCTAATCTCGGAACATACACGTAAGAAAAATTATCATGCTTTTTCTTTAGTACTTCCAGTTCATTCAGCAAAGCATCTTTTAAGACCCCTTGTCCAATCAAAATATATCTAACTTTCCTGCTACTGTTTTCGCAGTATTTATCCAGAAAAATAACTGCTCTGTCCTGTCCCTTTGCCTCTGTAAGTGTTCCAACAGAATAGAATGTCGTGTAGCTATTGTCTCTTTCCAAACCATACGAGTCTATCGAGTCATTCAAGTCCGAATCAACATATATCGTATTGTACATTGGTTCTCCAATTCTAACTTGATTTTCATCTGCACTTCTGAATTCACTATTGAAATACATTTTCTTAGCACCATTGCTCGGAAAATGAACAGATTCTGCGCTCTTTAATGCCCTTCCCTCGTAAAAATTAGTTTTAATTTGCTTAGTTTTTCCGATTTTTACGCCTAAATTGATTCGTTCTTGAATCAAAGGTCCCTGCTGATGGTATATCAATATGTACTTTTTCCTGACCATAGACAGTAAAAAAGCACTTACAACATCATGGCAGATATACATATCTGGATTACAATCCATAAGGGTTCTGAAATATTGAGCTAGTGCTGTCTTGCCTTCATTCTCTTTAAAGATATATTGAAATTCAACATCCTCAAACTGCTTTCCAAGAGCATCTTGAAGCATGAAAAGCACTCCTCCAGCACCGCCTGTTGCACCTTTATTCATTCTGTATGCGCAAATTGCAACTTTTCTTTTAGCCATCATTTCACCTCTAAACAAACATCTTCCAAGCTCATTCTTTCAAAGGCCTTAAGTTCTCCGCCTCTCGTAGCGTTTATACATTTAACACCATGCGATTCTAAGAATCTTCTTGCACACCCGTATGCTTCTATCATTCCAACTACATTTCCCGCATTAGTTGTCGCGCTATCATAGTCCTTAGAAAAATACTGTTGCTTTTCACTCGTCTTTGAAATACTTCCATCAGAATTAATAACATTGGAATAATTACAATCGACCCCTAAAAAGACAATTCTTTCAAAACCCAAATAATAAGCCAATTGGATCGAAGGATATGTTGCTGTATACCCATCAACTAAATACTCCAATGGATCAGGTGAAAACTCATCAACACTTCTTATCACGTTATTTCTTTTCTTGTGAAAGCGAATAACATTATCCTTTTTCTTTAAATCTATAGGTAGATGATCAAACACATCTGGTGCAAAGAAATAATACTTGATATTCTCCTTGAATATCCTTTCAATCGTGTTTGTTTTATCGCCCACAATTGCACCATCGACTGCAACATAGAAATCAGGTCGCCAATCAGTCTGATCAAAAATCAAAAAAATTCTATTCGTGGCAAAACAATAACCACCACTTTTCTTTATCATTTCAAGATCAGATGCCTTTAGACTCGGACCATTGCCGATAATAAATGCCGTCTTGCCTTTATATCTGTTATGCATTTTTTCTAATGCTAAGTCTTTATCTGTCTTTGGCAAAACCTTTCTTGCAAATTTTCTTTCAGCAGTATATATTTTCAAATGAACTGGCCTAACCAATCCATATTTTGCAAAGCGTGCTATTCGATATGCACTCTTATTACTTTTAATCTTTTCTTTTAGCATGTTCCAATACCTCAATTATTTAAATCATTCACTACGCCATCGATATAGCTTAACGACTCTTTCCGAATCATATCTAGTTTTTTCTCAACAGCCGAATAATCGATTGTGCTGATTTTTTTTAGAACTTCTTCATTCATATCTGTGATAATCAGACTTTCAAGTCCTACCCTCTTTAGCAAATCATACTTTCTCTCTTCAAGCTGTATTTTCCCATCTATCATTTGAAATACGGGCGCAAATTTTTTCTTAAAGTTAATTGAAAAAGCAACTCCATGAAAAGAATTGGTTACGACATACTCTGCATTTTTTATTATGTTTAAGAATTCCAATGGCCCTTTATCATAGCAGTTCTTAAAACCAGCCATAAAAACTTTGGGGTGCTCCACCAGATTTATCACCGGCATATGAGTTAACTCCGAAAGCTTTTTTGCAATTTCCCAAGAATAGCGTCTACAGTTCACGGAATAATATAAAATGTATTTTCCTTTTATTGTCGCTGTATCTTTTATCAATTTTTCCCATTCTTCTTTTTTTAACAACAGTGTCGGATCTACCGTGTGTACTGCATTTATACCATTTGCCATCAAAAACTCTTGCCCGCTCTTCTCGCGAACAGAAATGCTTCTGAAGTCTGTCAATTGCTTAATAATATACTCTTTATGTTCCTTTGCAAAAGAAATATCTTCCCCAAACGATGCCGAATAAGCGTATTTTTTTCCTGAATAATTAAAATCCGCAAAAAAGACTTTACTTCTATCGTATATTCTTGGATCAAGATTCCAAATCTGATCACTTCCAAATATCAAAGCCTGATACGACTGCGTTGCATTTTCAATCGTATCTTCTTTAACTAAACATGTCTTATTTTCCGTCAATTTTTCGCTGACAAACTTTTCAAATTGTTTTTTTTTCTGTCCAATTTGTTTGCTATAAGGTATTTCATAGATACATCTTGCCAGTCTAGCACAGGAAAAAAAATTCTTCCAAAAATTGTCTCCATATGATTTTTCTTTTCTAAAATCAATTACTGACGTTTCCAAATCTTTAATGTTCAATACACACTTCAGTGCGTATGCCTGAAGTGAAGCTCCATAATTCAATCCAGAATGAAAAGTCAATATTCCTACTTTTTTCATGCTTTTTTCCTTAATATCCTTTTTGATTTATTGTAGCTCCAACATAATATATGCTCACCCACAAGACAGATTATAACGCTCGTTAGTGATATACAAACAGCTACCAAGGTCCCTTTTACATTATTAGTATCCGACAGTATTTTTCTTGTTAATGGAAAGACCTCAGAGAAAAACATCAGAACAAAACGGTGAAAAAGCATTATAAAGAAGCTATGTCTTCCTATGTATTCTAAACACTTATTTTGTTCAATTGCTACCGAAACACCTATCACTCCCACGCTCATCAATAATGCAATAAATATATAAAGCGGGAGCATTCCATAGGTATCTGTTCTTACACCTATTCCATCATTAAAGAAACTTAAGATACAGCCAATTAATATAGCTGCTACTCCTACAATTGCCTTCTTACTCCGCGAAACATACGGTACG
Source organism: Enterocloster clostridioformis (assembly GCF_020297485.1). Lineage (NCBI taxonomy): Bacteria > Bacillati > Bacillota > Clostridia > Lachnospirales > Lachnospiraceae > Enterocloster > Enterocloster clostridioformis. The sequence goes on along the minus strand of NZ_JAIWZC010000001.1, from coordinate 5,059,329 downwards.
CTCTGCCCCCCCCCCCCCCCCCCCCCCCCCCAATTGCTTTACTGCATAGATAACCGCACACCACAAAAAAGAGAAGGTTCATTGATGTTTCTAGCTGAAACGGCAAATATATATAACAAACATTAGAAATGACGTATCCTATTATTAGTAAAGCCACTGAAACCAGTAACAGTTTACAATCATTCCACTTCCGATTTCCCAGAAAATTTACTATTACATTAAATATGCACATAGTAGCAAAGAAGCACGGTACAAACCATAATGGAAGATTCCATTTCATATAGCCAAGTTTTGAGCTTCCATAAAACATACTTGCGATATTATTGACAAAGCTCATCTGGTTATGATCTGAAACACCTACATACTTACCAAGAACCAAATAGATAACTATGCTTAAAATTGATACTAGTATAACTCAATTTTAATAAGTTTACATTATTATCCTGAAAACCAAGGGAAACGTGCGCCCAAAGCATGGACACGTAAGCCAAGAAATCAGATTACTACCAATGCTTAAATTGTAAGCTTATTTAAATCGAGTTATACTAGATAATAAGGAACCATCAGCCTTTTAAATCTAGTTTTTATATAACCTCTACTATTCTTTGGTACAAAGGTTAATCCAGCCACAATAAAAAACAAAGGGACATGAAACGCAAACACCCATCTTCTCAATAGTGTGCCTTTAGTCAACGCATGACCTATAACGATGCAAATTATGCCCAGTCCTTTTGCAATATCGATATAATTTTTTCTTTTACTGATTTGCCTTTGCTCCATAATACTCACCCGTGTAACGATTGGCTATCAATCATTACACACCCCTTCATTAATTGCTTTTTAGTTTAGACACTTAACAAGATTATCTATATAAATATTTTTGTTGAATTTTTGCTCCACCAACTGGCGACCGCTGTAAGATTTATTCTGATAATACTGAGAATCTTCAAGTAACCTATTTACCTCTTTAACAACATTATTGACTAAGTTGTCATCTCGTTTATAGGCTGTTCCTTCTCCAATGTACTCTGGAATTCCACCAGCATTAGTCGTGATAATCGGAGTTCCACACGCCATTGCTTCAAGATTTGTTAGTCCAGCCGGTTCATCCCATATCGAAGGCAGTATTGCTATATCAGCTAGATTATACAGATAGGGTAAATCATCATGCTGAACGTACCCAGTAAAATTCACTCTCTTTCCAAGATCTTCAGCCATCTTATGTAACTTATTCTGATAATCGCTTTTTACCTCTGCATTGTAGTGAAAGCTGCCGACAATTAAGGCTTTCACATTGTTGGGAAGTTTTTTCATCGCTGTAAGAAGAACATCTGCACCCTTTTCTTCTGTCAAACGTCCAGTAAATATCAAAACCCTATCTTCTTCTTGAAGGCCGTACCTTGTTCTTAATTCTATAATTCTCTGATTATCTTTTTTTATAGGTCTAAACAAATCCGTGTCTATACAATTATAAAGTATTTCAACTTTATTACTCGGCACCTTTCCTATTGCGCTTTTTTCACTACATATCTCGTTTGCAACAAATTGACTCACGCACAGAAACTTTGTCGTCCTTTGCATCACGTCTCTGCTCTTAGCGTCTATTCTAGGCACATTATGTAAATGGTAGTACCACTGTCCCTTATACTTTGTGTTCTTAAAGCACAATGCCAAGGGTATATTGTTTTCTATTACTATTTTATCTGCATCTGTAAATTTAATTATTTTTCTAGAATTATGGATATAATACAGAAGTGAAAATGGTGTCTTGAAGGAAACCGCCTTTTCATCTTTCTTCATAATCCTAATAAAATTAAATGCCATTCGGTCCAACAGTGTTACGATTTTCGGAATTCTCACCCAAGTAAATCTAACATGAGGATACTGTTTTGACTTTTCATATGCCCTTTCCTCATAATAAGACACTACTTCTAACTTACACTGCTCTCTCTCATTATTTCCTTCAACCAAGTACTCAATTAGTGTCGCCACTGCACCACCTTTAGTTGCTGGTACAGGATAAGCACCATTTGAGTCTGCTGTTAATATCAGCACTTTCATTCTCTAAATCCTCTAATTTAACATTTTTTATAAAACTCAATATACTTCTTCTTCATGGTATCTGTGTTATAAATCTCAAGGACATCCTGATAGGCTCTTTCAGGAAGTTCTTTAGGAAATTTCTTCATGGCCGCCTTTATATGTTCAGCATACTCCTCTGCTTTATCACACACATAGCCATTAACGCCATTATTGATAACACTCTTATTTCCCATTGTATTGCTGACGAGAATCAACTTTTTAATGTACATATTCTCAATAAGGCTCATTGCAATTGCTTCGCCAAGACTACACAAAATAAAAGCGTCAGCACCTTTAGCCATTGCCAAAGCTTCCTTTCGAGGTTTCCATCCTGTAACTTCAATATTGGGGGCAGTCAACTCATTTTCAAGTTCACCATTGCCAATCCAAACAAATCTAGCATCTGGCACCAATTCAGCGATTCTGTTAAAAAGCTGTGGTTGTTTCTGGACGCAGGCTCGACCAAGTGTAAATACTGTAAACTTATCATTTTTTACTGGCTTTATACCGTCAAGGGATGCTGAAAGATCTGCAAGGTTCACACCAGTCTCAACATAAGCTGTTCTCTTAGAAAATTTCTTTGCCTCTTCGTCTTCACTTTCACAACAGGTAAGTGTAAGTGCTCGATTTCCAAGAACCTTTTCTGCAAACTTATAGACTTTGCTCTTCTTCCCCGGACCCATAAGAATATGTGCATATCCATGAGGTGTATACACAACAGTATTATTTTTTCCGTTATATGCAAGTCTACCTAAACCACCTGCAACCGAAGAATGCAGGTGAATCACATCTGGCTGAACATCTTTTTCAATTTGACGTAATTCCTTGATTGCCGCAACATCACTTTTTAAATTTGCCAATCCCTTTACGCCAACATTTTTCATTTCGATCAAATGCACTCTCTGATCCAGAAAGTCTTTATAATTCTTAGGGGTCTGCGGTCTGAGCGAATACGCAAGATAGACATCAAAATCATCCACCATATCGTTGCAGAGCTGAGATACGTAAGTGAATACGCCACCTCCAAAAGCTTCACATACCATCAAAATCTTTTTCTTTGCCATTTTTACTCTCCCAGTTCCTTCTCACATTTATCCAATACAGCTGCAATTACCTGATCCATATCATAGTACTTATACTCGCCAAGACGACCGCCGAAGATTACTTTTTCTTCTGCGTCTGCCAGCTTCTTATATTCAGAATAAAGCAAGCCATTCTTAGCATCATTAACCGGATAATACGGCTCATCTCCCGGTTTCCACTCGCTACTATACTCACGGCTGATGATTGTTTTTGGCAGATTGTTTCCATTTTCATCCTTGCCAAATTCAAACCATTTGTGTTCAATAATTCGAGTCCACGGAGTTTCGCGGTCGGTATAGTTCACTGCTGCGTTGCCCTGGAAATTAGGCTTGTCCAATGTTTCCGTTTCAAAGCGAACCGAACGATATTCCAACGTACCCAACTTATAATTAAAGTAAGCATCAATCGGTCCAGTGTACACAACCTTATCAGCCAATGCATCCAACTCGGCCTTGTTCTCCAGATAGTCTGTGTTCAAACGAACCTCAACACCATCCAGCAGATTTGCAACCATCTTGGTATAACCACCAACAGGAATACCCTGATAAAGTGCATTGAAATAGTTGTTATCAAATGTCAGCCGCACAGGCAGGCGCTTGATGATGAAGGCGGGCAGGTCCTTGCAGTCGCGTCCCCACTGCTTCTTGGTGTAGCCCTTGATAAGCTTCTCGTAGATGTCGCGCCCGACGAGGGAGATGGCCTGCTCTTCAAGATTCTGCGGCTCGCCAGTAATCTCCTTGCGCTGCTCCTCAATCTTGGCGGCAGCCTCTTCCGGTGTCACAACACCCCACATCTTGTTAAAGGTATACATGTTGAACGGTAACGAGTACAATTCGCCCTTGTAATTAGCCACGGGGCTGTTGGTAAAGCGGTTGAATTCTGCAAATTGTGTGATATAACTCCAAACCTTTTTATTGTTGGTATGGAAAATGTGAGCGCCGTACTTGTGAACGTTGATGCCCTCAACACTTTCTGTATAAATGTTACCCGCAATATTCGGACGCTTGTCCACTACCAAAACAGATTTTCCATGAGCCTTCGCCTCATGGGCAAAAATCGCCCCGTAAAGACCAGAACCCACTACTAAATAATCAAATTTTTCCATTATGTACTCCTCCACCCCTTCACGGGTTAACATCTCATTTCTTCATCTATGTACACATCTGCTCTTCACAGATAGTATTTCTCTCTAATTTCCGCTGTGTGATAACCACACTCGGCTAAGTGTTTTCTTATGCTGTCATATCCAATTACACCAGCAATCGTATTTCTCTTGTTTTCTACTCCATAAAACATCCGTTGAGTACACTCGTCTCTATTTCTCTATAACCGAAGTGCTGTTTTATACAGTCGAACCCCGTATACCCTGCAATGACGTTTTTTCTAAGTGTTGGATTGTTGAATCGAACCCTGTCGGCGCATGAGTTTTGTTAAAACTGTACATATCATTCAATCCACCTCTCACCATTCATTGTTCGTTATGAACAAATCATTCACTCTCACTGCACAAAACATGTATTTGTCATCACCATACATGCTCTACTCAACAGCTGTTTTATGAAGTAGAAATCATCTGTTTTTCCGTAATTTTCATGACTCAACAAACCGTAATGATGTAGGTGTCATTAGTGGGTCAGATAGTGTACTCAACAGCAGTTTCAGACGTTAATGATAAACTCATGGATTTTTGTTGTTTTCTCCTGTTTTCCGCCATTTCCTCATAACTTCTGAAAAAGATGTGCCAATTTTGTGCCGCACGGGCCAAAAGTTCAGCGTTTTGTATAAACATTCGGCGTTTTCAGTTCATGCAGCTGTGAAATATAACCAATTTCAGTGCCCCATATAGTGTGCAAAACAGGCTCTTTTCGACGATGCTACGTCAATACGGTTTGTTGAGTAGACATTTGTAGGCGCAGCTATTACCACGAAATCAGCATCACTATATGCCTCTTTCGCATCCAGCGTAGCGGTCAGATCAAGTTCCTTCTCAGCCAGATATTTTTCAATATACTCGTCCTGAATCGGGGACTTTTTATTATTAATTAACTCCACTTTTTCCGGGATGATATCAACGGCGGTAACTTTATGATGCTGTGCCAGAAGCGTAGCAATCGAAAGGCCAACGTATCCAGTACCAGCAACTGCAATCTTCAAATCCTTAAAATCTCTCATAATCTTTCTTCTCCTCTCCCACGCTGTGGGGTATCATTTTCCACATCACTGTGGGAATTATTTATTTTCATTCATATAAAACTCTTTGTACCACTCAGCGAATTTCCTCAGACCGTCTCTCAGGCTCGTACTCGGTTTAAATCCAAAATCTCGCTCCAAAGCACTTGTATCCGCATAAGTCACTGGCACATCTCCTGGCTGCATCGGCACAAGCTCCTTATGAGCTTCAAAGTCATAATCTTCCGACAGTACACCAGCCCGCACCAATTCTTCGCTCAAAATCTGCACGAAATCCAGCAGGTTCTCCGGATTGTTGTTGCCGATGTTATAAACCGCATATGGCGGTAACGGTAGACCATCTTCGCCATTTACCTTATCCGGCGCTTTTTGCATCACACGTACAACACCCTCGACAATGTCATCTATATATGTAAAATCACGCTTGCAGTTGCCATAATTGAAAATCTTGATCGTTTTGCCATTCACCAGCTTATTGGTGAAACCAAAGTACGCCATATCTGGACGACCAGCGGGACCATAAACTGTAAAGAACCGCAATCCCGTGGATGGAATGTTGTAGAGCTTGGAATAAGCGTGGGCTAAAAGCTCGTTGCTCTTCTTCGTTGCCGCATATAGGCTTACCGGATTATCTACCTTATCATCCGTGCTGTACGGAACCTTCTTATTAGAACCGTAGACCGAAGAGCTTGAAGCATATACCAAATGCTCCACACCTGTTGCTCCATCATCATAGGAATGACGGCAAGCCTCCAAGATGTTATAAAAGCCAATCAGGTTAGATTCGACATAGGCATCCGGGTTCGTGATGGAATACCGCACACCAGCCTGCGCAGCCAGATTCGCAACTATCTGCGGCTTGTATTTATCAAAAATTTCAATAATAGTTTCTTTATCAGCGATGCTGCCTTTCACAAAAACAAAAGAAGGATGAACAGACAGTTCTTTAAGTCGTGCCTCCTTCAGTCGGACATCATAATAGTCGTTCATATTATCGATGCCGATAACTGTCACATCCTCCACATCGCTGTACAGGCGCTTCACAAGATTACTACCAATAAAACCGGCAGCTCCTGTAACCAATATTGTTTTGCCTTTTAAATCCACACAACTCATAACTGTTACTCCAATCTTGTTAAACTATTTATAAACACTGCAACAAATCTCATTTATCCACAGTGGCGAACCAATCCTTTCGATGCTTTCAAGTACTTCAACAATACCTTTTCAGAGGAAATATTTTTTGCGCAGTCCTCGAAAACCCACATAAATCAAGGATTTTTACGTGTTGTCCCTATTATTTCACCAGCCCCAAGCATTGCTATTTTCAGTTTTTTATTGCCTGTATTATCCCTGCCCATAGCATCCTTTTTCTTCAGAGTTAATCCCTCAATATCTTTTCTTTCTTTATTTTCAACGCCGTGTGCATACCCCTCTTGATAACATCATCAACATAGGTCTACGCTAAATTTCATGTGAAACAACATCTGTCGCTTTCTCGTATACCCCATGAGGGCATGTGTTTTCAGTTCACTTATTCGCCATCTTTATGCCACTTAATCGTCCCTTTTATTAGCTGACTCAAAAAATTTTGATTTGAAAGCTTGATAAAACTGCGCCAAAATCGGGGGAAATCAAGGAATTTCTTGGTTTGTCCTTATCATATCTTCTCTCAAGTGAAATGTTGTTCATAATGCTATTAATATAGTTCTACATTCTCACCACAAAAGTGACCTATTACGTTTGTTTCCCTCACCATCCCTACATCGCCCCGTCTCTCCCCAACACAGCCTGCACTGTCTGAAGCAGAATCTTAATATCCAATCCCATCCTCCACTCAGTTATGTATTTTTTATCCAGTTTCACGACCTCTTCAAAATCCGTAATCTCACTTCTCCCGCTAACCTGCCACATACCTGTAATTCCTGGTTTTACGCTCAGCCTGACCCTATGGCGTAAATCATATTTCTCCCACTCATCCACAGTAGGCGGCCTGGTGCCCACCAGGCTCATATCTCCTTTAAGCACATTCCAGAACTGAGGGAACTCGTCAATGGAATAATTCCTGATGAAATTTCCAATTCCCTTTTTTCCGCCTATAATTCTGGGGTCATTCTCTATCTTAAACATCATCCCGTCTTTTACACGGTTCTGATTCATTAATTCCTTTTTACGTTCTTCCGCATCCATATACATACTGCGGAACTTATATAATTTAAATCTCTTGCCATTCTTTCCAATACGCACCTGCGAAAAGAAAATCGGTCCCGGTGACTGAATATAGATACAAGGTGCCACGAACAAGAACAATATTCCTGCCAATATACAACCTAACATCCCGCCTGCAATATCCATGGTCCTCTTAACAAATGCCTGTCTCCACGACGCCATATTAATGCAGCTGGTAAGAACCGTATAATTTCCCAAACGCTCCACATGCTGTATCTGTCCCTTTAACCTTCCCATCTCAATCAGCTTCAGATGTACGGTGACACCCATGTCAATGAAATCATCCATAAGCTCCTGGGGCAAAGGCATGTCCTTTGGCAGATTTATAAACACTTCATCCACCCATTCGTGGCACACATACTCTGCAATCCCATTTTTGTCTGTCACTATGGTTACTCCATTTATAGTTCTCCCAGCCCAATCCGCGTCCAACAAAGATACACCTATGATATGAAAACATTCATAATTTTTATTTAGAATATTCTGTACCACTTCTTCCACCATTCCCTTGGATGTAAGAATAAGTAAAGAACGCTTTCCTTTTCCTTCCAAACCTCTTGTTAATAAATACTTCTTCCAATAAATCCTGGCTATGTAACTAATAACAACATATAAAATACCTGTTGTTACTAAGGTTATTCTGGAATACTCTTCCCCCTTTTGAGTCGCAAACAGATAAAAAGCCGCAATCAGTATAACCAGGCATACGTGCTTCAATGTTTCCGTAAACTCTTTAAATTTTCCCCTCTTTAACACATTTTTAAAGCTCTCGCCAAAAAAAGTTACGAATACTTGTATGAACAGAAATACAAATGCCATATTTCGGTACAACCGGCTAGCATAAGGCCAACGGATCCCCTGGCGTATAAAATATGCAGCAATATATGCGACCTGAAGGCATACTGCATCTATTAAGGTAAAGTCACAATGCTTCAGCCAGCCTTTATCTGTTTTTCGATACATCTTTCTTCCACCACTCTTTTCTCCTAAGTACTTCTGTAAAACCGGGGGGCCCGGCATCAGCCATTTTCTGCCCCCCGGCCAGCATCTTCTCAATGCTCTAGTTCTTATACACTACGGATAATGTACCAGACCCAGGAACATTGACAGCTACTGTTTTTGTTACCGGATCCACCTTAACAGCCGGAATCAGCTGCCACTGGCCAGTAGCATTGTCATAGAACAATACCTGCACGTTGTTTACATTGGAAACCAGGTTAGGCACATACAGGGATACCTCTACTGCACCAGTCTTAACAGCGCCGGTAGCCGCATCCTTGGTAATGATTGCGTGTGTTCCTGTCAAAGCATTATAGCCTGTCAGATCAACACCCTGTACAACCTGGTTCAGTGGTCTTCCCGCATTGATATCGTTGATAGCTGATACCACATCAGAAGGAAGTCCTGCTGTTGCTGCTGCGCTGTCTGCAAATGAAACAGCGGTGTCGCCGATAACAGCCTCTCCCTTGGAATTGGTTGTTACCTGCTGTCCTGTAGTCGTTACTGTGTCTACTGCAACGCCAATCGTGCTGCCTGTTGGGCTTGAACTGGTTGTGGCGCCTGTAGTCTTGACACCAGTAGCTGATACAGATACTGTGGTGTTGGACTTAGAGCTTGTAGTGCCTTTATTGCTACTGCTGCTGGATGAGCTAATAGAACCGCTGCCATCACTGCCGCTGCTGGATGCACTGCCTGCTGCAAAAGCCCATGCAGGCTGTGATGCCAAAGCTGCTGCCAGCACTAAAGCTGCTATGCATTTCTTTTTCATATCCTTCACCTCTCCTTTCTCTCCTCAGAGTAGTTATATTCAATAAACAGCATGATACCATGCTGAATATTGCGGTATTTTACTGTCCCAGCCGGTATTGCGTTTCTCTGTACTGCCAGCCTATTCAATCTCCCGATAAAACAGCTCCAGCAGTATAGGCGTCAATGCTTCTTTGTCAGCATAAAATTCATCATATCTGGGGGTCACCACGCCTTCACCAGGCACTGTGTAAAAATCTTCATCACTCAGTTTTCCACTGCCCACCGCGTCCATGGCTACTTTAAGATATTGGTCCTTGGCCATATTAGTAACCATGTATTCCTGAACCCGGTCAAACAATCTGACCACAAGCCCGCTGTCTTTAACCGAATGCTTCTGGACTGCCTCAAAAAAACCTTTTATGTATTGCTGCTGCTGGTCCATCCGGTACAATGCCGAGTGATCAACACGAATATCACGGTATCGAACGAATATCTCCGCCTGTTTTCCTTGCAGAGTTACGGTTTCCCCTTTCACCAGCGCTGGGTCCCTGGATTCCATTCCTTCTGTTCCAATGGTTACGGTAACCCCGCCGACTTCATCATTCAACACAGGGATGGCATTTGTATCAGCTGCCATGTACCACTCTATTTTCAATCCTCCAAAAAGCTCAGATACTGCTTCCACCATATATTCACAGCTTCTCTCCCGTCCATCCCCATACGCATAAGCCAGGTTCAGATGCTGCATGTCTTTTCCCAACTCATTTCCGCTTAAATCAGTGAGCATGATGTCGGTCATGGTATCCCGGGGTATCATCAATATCTTTATGGTATTCCTTACTGTATCCTGGGCTATCAAAAATAAACCGTCCGCCTGTCCTCCGAAACCAGTGGTGGTCTTCTCCGTCATATTTCCCGACCGGTCTATCCCCATACACAAAATAGCCTTGACATAGCTGTTGCGTCTGTACTGTTTTCCCTTATATTCCACAACATCTCCGCTAAAACTGCACATACTGTCTTCCTGTACCTCATACTGTTTCCCGTGATTCCTGGCTGCAATCTCTGCCTCCAGGACCTTCCTGTCCCGATACAGTTTCACACCTGTCCATATAAAACAGGTAAGTGAAAGGGCCGCAGCACCCACAGCCAGCCGGCATACCAAATTCTTATGGTTTCGGAGCCAGCTCATGCCTCTGCCTTCCCGTATCTGTCATATTTTCCATAATGACCATATTTGGAATATTTCCCGTATTTTCCATAGTACTTACTGTAGTATCCATTTCTCTTCATATTCACCTTATTGAGGACAACCCCCAAAATGCGGCACCCACTTTTTTCCAGCTGTCCCTTAACCCGCTGTTCCAGCCGGTAGCTTATGGAGCCGCTTTCAATCACCATCACTGCTCCATCACATTGACGGGCCACAATCGCTCCGTCTATCAAATTGCCCATGGGAGGCGTATCGACAATGATATAATCATACTTTTCCTTCAATTTGGAAATCATGTCTCCAAACAGGCTCTCCTCCAAAAGATCTGCCGGATTCGGTGAATACGGGCCTGCAAATATAATGCTGAGATTTTCTATATTTGTATCATAGAGAACATTCTCCAGCGACCTTTGTCCGCTTAAATATTGTGACAATCCGGACACCTCCCGCTCCAGTTGGTAACGGGAAACCAGTACAGATTTACGGATATCAGCATCTATCATCACTACCTTTTTACCGATTTGGGCGAGGGACGATGCCATGGCAAATGTTATATCGCTTTTTCCCTCGTCAGGAAGGGAACTGGTCAGCATGATTGTCTTAATCCCGCTTCCACAGAATTGTATATTGGTTCTCAAAGTCTTGATAGCTTCGTTATAATGATAGTCATCCTTCATTATCCTGTTTAGTGTAACAAATTGACTCATGATCACGGCCTCCCCTTTTCTTCTTTCTGGATTTTCCTACCACTGGCTTGTTCCCTGATTTAGAGGAAATCATGGCCTCTTTATCTTCCGGCTTCTCTCCCTCACGTTCCGGCACGGATGCAAGTACGGATAATCCAAGATACTTTGTAACATCTTCCTCGGTACGTATTGTATCGTTCAGGATTACATGCACTGTAATAAAGCCGCATACCAGCACGGCCCCCAGAAAACCACCTATTAATGCATTCTTTGTATTGCTCGGACTAGATTTAAGGATTGGAACCTCACCCTCCTCAATTAATTTGGGCGGTACCATTTCCATGATGTCACCAATATAGTCTGAAGATGTGACTGCAATCTTGTCTGCAATCAATTTTGCCATGTTGGGATCCGGATCCTCCACAGAGATGGAGAGGATTCGTGTATCCTGGGGATTATCAATGGTAACCTTCTCCACTAACTCTTTGTATGTAAGATTTAGTTCCATATCTTCAATTACCTGATTGAGGACCCTTCTGCTTGTCACAATGATTTTATAGTCCTTAGTCAGCTGGCTTCCTATCTGCAAGTCGGCCAGTGATGTCAATGTCGTCTCCTTTGAAAGAATATAAACCATTGCAGTAGATTTATACTGGGGAGTGAGCACGAATGCACTGAATGCACCTGATACACCCCCAAACAATATAATGATTCCCAATATAATCCATATCTTACGTCGAAACTCCCCCAGCAGTTCCAAAAGATCGATTTCAATCTCGTCGTCATCATAAGTCTTTTCCATACGTCTTTGTATTCTCCTGTTTTTCTTTTTTGTATTGTCTTTTTTGTATTACCTTTTTCGCATTTCCCCGCAGCAGACCATGCAGTTTAAGTCCATCCAAGTGCTTAACTAACCATTGAAAACTCTCCTCAATATCCGGCTTTCTATAATCCATTCGATGCATGTCGGTTCCCAGGCAATAAACTCTGTCCTGCATAACCTGTTTCCGGCACCATCGGACCTCTTTATCCAATATGCTGTTTCTCTTCAGGCTGCTGAAGTTCATCTGCAGTCTGCAGTCACACTGGACTAACTCAGACATATTGCTATCCTCTCTCAGGCATGCATATCGTTCCACGTGCGCTATGATTGGAATATATCTGGCCATAGTCAGTTTTCTGACCGCCTGGTACATCTTCATGTAAGGCACCTGAGGTTCAAATTCCACCAGAACATATTGGCTTCCATCCAGCGTAAGTGCTCTCCCGTTCTTAAGATTCTCAATCAGTCCCTCGTGATAATAAGTTTCCTGTCCCAATCCAATCTGGAAATCAGGTGCGATCTTTCGTGCTTCCTCCTTCAGCTTTTCCGACAAATCATATATGTCAGAAGGCAGTCCTCGTCTTGAATAATGCGGTGTTGCTATAATATATCTGATTCCCTGCCGGTAGGACTCCTCCAGCAATCTCCTGCTCTCATCCCAATCCCTGGAACCGTCGTCAATTCCCGGAAGAATATGGGCATGAACATCAATAACTCCAGTCATATGAGTCCCCCATTATATTTCCGATATAAATTCCGAAGGTAAGGAAGCATGTCGTCTGCCCACGCGTATTCAGGCATATAACTTCCTGAAAAAAGAGTAATATAATCAGGATTTCCCTTGATGAATTCGTAAAAATCACAGATAAACTGCTCCGTGTCTACTGCATAACTCCCTCTCTTTTTAATCAGTATCCGTTCAATCCCATGTTCCATTAAATTCATACGGAGGCGATAGTATACAACCCTTAAATTATTTTTTGCTGTACGTTCTTCTATATTTTCATACAGTAGATACGTCATTTGGGATAGGGAGACACTGCTTCCGCGTTTTTCAACCATGATAGCGAGCATTTCCTTTGCCTTGCTGCTGGGAAAATACAACATTTTACCATTGACATAGACATCGAATCCATCGAATGTCTTTATAAATATATTTACATTTTCCGTATCTGCCATTAGCGTTATTTCTCCCGTTATTTCAGGCCGCATGCCACCGTTCTTTGTAAGGATATACCACTCAGTTGCTTTCAATATCGTTACAAAACCGTTTCAAATGGCATATAATAACAATTTTTGTAGTATTCTGGAAATATTTATTACTATTTGTTAATTCCAAATGGGTATAAACCGTAAAAGACAACCCACTGGGCACAAAACCAAAATTGTAGAAATAAACTTTTAGTAAGCGATGGGGCTTGCGTAAAAACAGCAATGATTCTATATCACTGTTTACCTGTCAATTGTTTTTCAATTTATGTATATAGGTTCTATTTTATTTTGTTTGGATTTATAGTTCATAGAAGATTAAAAATCACATGAAAATGCTTATGTAAATTATCCATAGACAAGTCATAATTTAGATATTATTTTATTGTGCTCTTTTCCATTTATTGTATCTTTCTTCTCCCTTTAATTTTCGCAGCCAGTCTTAACCATCTGCGTTGACCTATCATACCATTGTTCCTATCTCTTGCCAATCTGGGGGGTTGGGGAATCTTTTTAAAAAAAGGAACGCTCACATAAGAGCGCTCCACACGTTTAAAACTTACCTGTTAAAATCCGGCCATTCTGTTCTCTAAACTCCATTGCACCTGTACTATATGCTCCCTACGACTCCCCCTCATCAAAATAATCCCTTATCAAATTCGACAAAGTAACCTCCGCCCAGCTATACTCCGGCATATACTCCCCCACAAAAAAGTTAGAAGCCCCCTTGACCTGGCGGACCATATCGTAGCTGTCGCAGACAACCGCTTCTTTATTAATGGCATAGGTTCCCCTGCCTTTTATAACGATTTTCTCAATCCCATATTTCTTCAATGTCTGCTTCAGTCTGTGCCACGCTAAATGGACAGCCTGTTTGGCTGCGGTTTCGTCCCGTTCTCCTTCATTTAAAATTTCAGCCAGGTGAGATAATGTTACTTCCTTTCCGCTCCAGTCCACAAGTATTGCGAGAAGTTCTTTGGCTTTGCTGCTGGAAAAGTATATCAGCTCACCTTGATAATACAAGTCAAAACCACCAAATGTTTTTACATATACCTTATCTGATGTTATATCAAACATGATTCATGCTCACCTATCATCCCGTATTCAAAGAGAATCTGTTTCTCTTTGTGTCCTCCTCTTTGTGTCCTCCTCAACCATCAGGGCCTATTTATATGTTAACATAAATGTCATTGTAAGACCAGTTGTATATCCATTAAAATACATATAATCCCCCTCCATATTTTACATAAAATATGTATTTTTTCAACTGGTTTATTTTATTTGTAATTTTAATCTGCCTCCACAATGTTTGTAACCATCTGCGGTAAAAAACGAGTGAAAAAAAGAGTAAAAAAAGAGTAAAAAAGAGTGGTTAAAAAAAGAAAGGCGCCGCTTCCAATCCGCGGCGCCCTTCTTTTTCACTATGGTCCTTCGTTTCTTATCCTAAAATCCTGTATATCCAGGTGTCAGCCGCAGCTTCCTCAGGGCTGCCGCCTTCACCACACCTGCATACCTCTTCTATTTTCCCACCACCTTATACGTTTCCTCCACAATACGCTCCATGGCGTTAAGGATGTTTTCATACCCGGTGCACCTGCACAGGTGGCCGGATATCAGTTTGCGCAGCTCGTCGCGGTTATACCTCTTTCCCGTACCTACGATTTCCACCGCTGTCATAATCAGTCCCGGCGTACAGAAGCCGCACTGCACAGCCGCTTCCTCGATAAATGCCTTCTGAATGGGGCTCAGTTCGCCGTTTGGCCCCTTCAGTCCTTCCACTGTCATGATACTGCGGCCTTCTGCCCACATGGTCAGGTAAATGCAGCTGTCTATGGCCTCTCCATCCACCAGCACCGTGCAGGCGCCGCACTCCCCTACTTCACAGCCCTTTTTCACACTGGTCAGTCCCAGACGGTTCCGCAATGTCTCCAGAAGGGATTCTCTTGGGTCCACTGCCAACTCCACTTCTTTTCCATTAACAGTCATATGCACTATATTAAGCATCCCACTCACCTCCTGCATTGATTACGGCCTGCTTTACGGCACGCCTGCCCAGCTCCTCCACCAGCTGCAGCCTAAACTCCCTGGAAGCCCTCCAGCTGGAACGCGGATTTACTTCCTCCAGAGCGCCTTTTCCCACAGCCTGGGCCAGGGCCTCCCCTGTTTCCATTCCCTTTACAGCCTCTTCTGTCTTATGACAGCGAATAGGAGTAGGCGCAGCCACGCCGTATCCCAGACGAAGGTCCTGGATATGTCTCTTATCCTCTGTCAGCTTCACGCTCACAGCGCATCCCAGGGTGGCAATCTCCATGGCATTCCTCTTGCCATATTTGATATAATGACCGCCGTATCCCTGGTAATTCTCTTTCTTAATCCTGATAGCCGTCAGCACCTCATCGTGATTCCTCACAGTCCTTCCCGGCCCGGTGTACCACTGGCTGATGGGCACCTCCCTAACGCTGTCAGGCCCCTTAAGGACCAGGACCGCGTCCAGACAGCACAGGCTGCTGGCGCTGTCCGCGCTGGTCACGCCGTTGCACACATTGCCGCCTATGGTTCCGATGTTGCGCAGCTGGGGACCGCCCGCCATGTCCACCGCGTCCCCCAGCATGGGAATGTGCTTCTGAATCATGTCATTATTGGCAATATGGGAAAATGTGGTGGCCGGACCTATGACAATGGTCCCGTCCTCCTCCATTCCTATGCCCTCCAGTTCCTTAATCCCGTGAATGCTTACCAGGGAGCAGCCGGCCAGCTTTCCCTCCCTGATTTTAATCAGCACGTCGCTTCCTCCGGAAATGACTACTGCCTCAGGGTCTTTCACTAGGGCGCGCACCGCATCTTCCACATCTGCTGCCTGATAAAATTTCCCGATATCATACATGCTGTTTCACCGCCCTTTCTATATTAATCCTGCTTCCTTGAAATGCTTCACCATCTTCTGGGGATCCATGGGCAGACTGTCCACGGCAACACCTGTGGCGTTAAGCACCGCGTTGCGCACTGCCGGGGCAACCGGTATGGCCGGCGGCTCCCCAAGGGCCTTATTTCCAAAGGGGCCTGTGGGGTCATCCAACTCCACAAAAAGTGCGTTTAAGTCCGGGGTATCCATGGCTGTTGGAAGCTTGTAGTCCAGCAAATTATCGTTTAACGGTCTCCCCTTCGCGTCAAAGAGCAGCTCCTCGCTGAGGCCGTAGCCCAGTCCCATGCTCATGCCGCCGTGTACCTGGGCGGCGGCCAGCTTGGGGTTAATCAGTTTTCCGCTGTCATGTACATTGACGATATTAGTCACCTTCACCTTGCCCAAAGGCATATCCACCTCTACCTCCGCGAAGCAGACACCGGTGGCAAATGTATTGGTCTTGCAATGGCTGGTGGCCTCTGCCGTGATATGTACGGAGCGGTCCAGGCTGTAAAATGCCGTGGTAGCCAGATCCTCCATGGGAAGCAGCTGCTTTCCGGTCTCCTTATCCACGATGTGGTTATCCCTTACATCCAGGGTATCCTGTGGCTTCTCCAGCATATAAGCAGCATAATCCAGTATCTTTTCCTTAAATATAGCGCCGGTTTTCTTCACTGCCATTCCGCTGACATAGGTCTGTCTGGAAGCGTATGCACCTGTGTCAAAGGGACTTACGTCCGTGTCCTGGGTGGACAGCACATTTACCTTGTCTTCCGTGATTCCGGTCACCTCTGCCGCCATCTGGGTGAACACGGTGTCGGCGCCCTGGCCGATTTCCGTTGCCCCCATCTGAAGCTGCATGGAACCGTCCTGGTTAAGTATCATACGGCAGGACGCTGTTTCCAGGGATATGGGGTATACGCCTGTCTTATAACAGAAGATAGCCATTCCGATTCCCTTTCGCACGGGTCCTGTCTGGTTTTCATATTCCCTGCGTTTTTCGTCCCAGCGGATAAATTCACGGCCCTTTTCCATACATTCCGCCAGGCCGTATGTATTGCATTTTACATGGGTGTGGGGATCAACGTATCCCGGCCTCATGCAGTTCTTTTTCCTGAATTCCAATGGGTCCATGTGAAGGGCCAGGGCCAGGTCGTCTGCCATGCATTCCGCCGCAAACGCGGCCTGGGGAATCCCGTATCCCCTCATGGCTCCTCCTGTGGCCAGGTTGGTGTACACGGTCCAGGCATCTGACTCCAGCACTTTCTCATCCTTGTAAATCTGCTTGAACTCATTGGAGGAGTTGGCTACGATGGCATGGGCATGGGACGCATATCCGCCCTGGTTGGAATAGGCCTCCAACTTCCTGGCAACCAGAGTGCCGTCCTTCCTGGCGGCTGCCTTTACCTTAAACTCAATGGCGTGGCGCACCCTGGTACAGCCCAGAGTCTCTTCTCTGGATATCTCCATCCTCACGCCCCTTCCTCCCACCTGGGTGGTAAGGAAAGCATTTAAGGGCTCATAGAGCACATCCTGCTTGTTGCCGAAACCTCCGCCGATGTAAGGCTTGATGACGCGGATACGGCCCATGGGCAGTCCCAGCGCCTGGCTGATGACCCGGCGCACAATATGGGGTATCTGTGTGGATGTAGTGACGATGATTCTTCCCTTTTCCATATAGGCAAAGGAGATGGGCGTCTCTATGTGGCAGTGCTGCACGCTCTGGGTCCGGTAGTCCTTCTCTATCTCCACCAGTCCCTCCTCCTTCACTGCTTCCCCGTAAGTCCCTTCGCCCACCACAAAGGAGGAATGGGCGATGACATTTCCCGGTTTTTCATCGTGAAGCCGGGTGGCGCCCTCTGCCATGGCATCCTTCACGGTCAGGAGGGGAGCATACTCCTCATACTCCACCTTCACAAGTCTGGCTGCCCTGGCTGCCGCTATATCGTCCTCCGCTATAACGGCTGCAATATCGTCTCCATAGACCCGCACCCTGGTATTGAGAAGTTTCCTGTCCGCAATATCCTGATGGGCCGTTTCCACGGACCATGGATGGCCGGGGGTGGGGAACTGGATGTCCGGCACATCGAAGCACGTGACAATCTTCACTACCCCCGGCACCTTCAGTGCTTCTTCCAAATCAAAGCTTTTTACCACGCCGTTGGCGATGGTGCTGCGTATTACCTTTGCCGCCAGAAGTCCCTGGGGCTCTAAATCGGCTGTATACTTGGCACTGCCTGTGACTTTATCAAATGCGTCAACGCGGGTCATGTTATTGCCAATTCCCATGGTGTGCTCTACCTCCTTATCTTGAATGCGCAAACGCCTGTATTCCAGGCGTCTGCATTATATGCCGCATATTTTAAATTAATACATATTTAAGTACAAATAATACCGCCAATACATACATCAGAAGGCTGATTTTCTTACCCTTTGCATGGCCGGTTGCCACGTTGATAACCACGTAGGAGATAACGCCCATTGCAATACCTTCGGAAATGCTGTACATGAAAGGCATGGCGATGATGGCGATGTAGCTCGGGATTGCCTCTGTAAAGTCGTTGAAATCAATCTTTAAAACAGAGCTTATCATCAGGAAGCCTACGATAATCAGCGCCGGGGCCGTTGCAAAGGACGGGATGGCTAAGAAAACCGGTGACAGGAACAGGGACAGACCGAAGAAAATAGCTGCCACTACGGATGTGAGTCCGGTTCTTCCGCCTTCCGCAACACCGGAAGCGCTCTCAACGAATGTGGTTGTGGTGGAGGTACCGAATACAGCGCCCAGAGAGGTACCGATGGCATCAGACAGAAGGGCGCCTCTAATCTTTGGAAGCTTTCCGTCCTTATCCAGCATATCGGCCTTGGATGCCACGCCAATCAGTGTTCCCAGTGTATCGAACATATCCACAAACAGGAACGCAAACATAATGGTCACAAAGTTCAGGGACAGGATACCGCTGAAATCCATCTTAAAGAAGGTGGGAGCCATGCTCTGAATACCAAAGCCACCGGAGAAATCTGGCAGTACGCTGAACATTCCCAGCTCTGCATTTGGCTGGTACAGTCCGGTCACTTCACAGATAATACCTAAAATCCATGTGATGAGAATTCCCCAGAGAATATTTCCCTTTATGTTCTTAACAACCAGGATACCGGTGATAAGTACGCCCACGAGAGCCAGCAGTACGGTGATTCCAACGGAATTAAATGTTCCTGCCTCCAGAGATCCTTTGAATGAAAATACGGATACAAGTGTGGCGCTCTCCACCACGATTTTAGCATTCTGCAAACCAATGAAGGCGATAAAAAGTCCGATACCTGCGGATACTGCGTGTTTCAGATTCATGGGAATGGCATTGAAAATAGCTTCACGCACATTGGTAAGAGACAGTGCGATGAAGATAAGACCTTCCACGAATACGGCTGCCAGAGCCATCTGCCAGGTATAACCCATCTGGAGTACTACGGTATATGCAAAATAAGCATTCAGTCCCATGCCGGGCGCCAGCACAAAAGGATAATTGGCAAATGCAGCCATCAGCAGGGTGGCGACCAGGGATGCAAGGGCAGTGGCTGTAAAGACAGCGCCTCTGTCCATTCCCGCGACGCTCAGGATGTTCGGATTCACTGCAAGGATGTAGGCCATTGTCATGAACGTGGTGATGCCGGCAATTACCTCTGTCTTAACGTCTGTGTGGTTTTCCGATAGGTGAAATACCTTTTCCAGGAATCCCTGATTTGATTTGTTCTCCATACTTCATACCTCCTTGAATTCATGCCTATAGTTTTCCGCTGTTTCTATATAAAAGAACGATACCCCATTCCGTCCTTTTTATACCTATTCAGTTTTCAGCTAAAATATCTTGCTGCCCGCCACATACTTGGCGTCAATATGGCGCTCATCCGAAATGTAGATGAACCGCTCCAGCCGCTCCTTTAAGCTCAGAGGCTGAGGATGCTTAAGGCTCTCGTCGTTCAGCACCAGTGCGTCTAGCTCATAGCCTTCCTCAAAGCTACCGGCCTTTCCGAAGAACCCGCCGCCGCCCTTTGTTCCCAGGTAGAATGCCTCCTCCGCCGTAAGGGGCTTCAGTGTCTCATCCACCAGTCTCCAGCGCAGCTTTGACACCTGGATGGCGTCAGCCATGGCCCTGAATACGGACTCTCCCGCACCTCCGGCCACATCCGTGCCAAGTCCTGTGTGGATTCCCTGTTCCAGATATGTCCTTACGGGCGCAATGCCGGAGGACAGGTTGGTGTTGGACTGCGGACAATGGGCCACGTATACGCCGTTTTCCTTCATTCTCTGTATTTCCTTTTCCGGAGGCCACACACAGTGGGCCATGATGGTTTTTACGCCGTTGCCGAACATGCCGAAATGGTCATACGCATCTCCGTAAAACTCAGACCACGGGCACAGTTCCTTCACCCAGTCAATCTCTCCCTTGTTTTCCGACAAATGGGACTGGACCGGAAGTTCATACTCCATCTGAAGCTTCTTGAGCTCTTCCATCAGTGTGTCGGTGCAGGTGGGAATGAACCTTGGCGTGAGAATGGGAACCGTGTTCCTGTACCGTCCCTTTATGTCCGCCAGCCACTGTCTGGTTTCCCTCAGGGATTCCTCTGTCTCCTCCACCAGAATATCCGGACTGTTCCTGTCCATGTTGACCTTGCCTACCATGGTCTTAAGTCCGGTTTCCTCCATTAAATCCATGAGAAGCTCCGTGGCCTCCCTGTGCATGGTTGCAAATATACAAGCCCTTGTGGTTGCGCTGTGTTTCATGTTTTCCGCAAATATGGTATACGCCCTTTTGGCATACTCCATATCGCTGTACTTGGCTTCTTCAGGAAACGTCCGCGTGTTCAGCCATTCCAATAGTTCAAGGTCCATACCCAGACCTCTGAATGAATACTGCGGGGCATGGAGATGAAGGTCCGTAAGACCCGGCACAATCAGCCTGTCTCCATAATCCGTCAGAGGAAAGCCTGCATACATCTGCGGAAGTTCTTTGTACACGCCGGCTGATATGCCATCTGTACATACCAGATATCCCTGTTCCACACATATCAGTGCGCGGGAATCCTGGCTGTAGCAGATATTGCCCTTTAATACAAAATTCTCTGCCATATGCTCCTCCTTTTCCGTGATACGCCGTTGACCGGCGCACCCTTGTATTCACCCGTACAGCGGCGGGCCCGGGCGTCCATCTGCATTTTTTGCAAACAAAAAAACCACCGCTGTTCCTAAGGCTCCACATCAGCCTGTCTCCGGCGCCCCGGGCAGTACCTGATGTGAAAACTTATAGTCAACTATTACGGTAGTTGGTAGAAACGCTCAACCTATCTTGAGCATATATAAGTTTTGAATACTTATACTTCTATTCAATTGCGTCATCTTCTGACACCTTGAGTCTATCACAATAGACAACTCTGTGTCAATATATCTCGTATTTTTTGTGCATTTTCTACATTTTGTATAAAATAATTGGCAGATATATGAAATCCTTCCCTTTTCTTTGTGCGAAACCAATATTCTTTTAAAAATACAACGATGTGATTTGACGCAGAGCTCTCAACCGGAATTTCTCATCACCGCACCAAATCGTCCGCCAGACGCTTGATCTTCTCCCTCTCCCCAATCACAAGCACCGTATCCTCATCCTGAAACACATAATCCGGGCTGACATCTGTGGTCAGCCATCTGCCTCTGGTGATGGCGATTATGTTAATGCCGTACCGGTTCCTCAGCTGGGCGTCCCTGACAGACTGGCCTGTAAGCTTTCTGGTGGTTTTTATTTCAGATATATCCACGTTCTGGTCCGGCTCAAAGAGATTGAATATGCGCTTTGAGATAAGCCTTCTGGCCAGGCGGACTGCCATATCCCTCTCAGGATACACCACCTGGGCCCCGATTTTCTCCAGAATCTCGCCCTGTTCCGGACTGTTGGCCTTGGCCACCACCTGGGGCACGCCCAGATTGATTACATTGAGGGTGGTTAGAATGCTTACATCCACCTTGTCACCGATACAGACCACTACCACATCACAGTTTTGTATTCCCGTCTCCCGCAGCGTCTCCTTCTGCAAATCCTTTACCACATACGCATGTTCCGTATAGTTTCTGGCCTGCCTGATTTTTTCCTCACTTCTGTCCAACACCATAAGCTCTTTATCCGCCTCGGCCAGGGTTGCGGCCAGTGCGCTTCCAAACCTTCCCAGACCTATGATTCCATAAGACATTGCCTCTGTCTGTTTTCGTACCATATAAAAAACCTCCTCTATCCATTTAAAATGTGTTTACAGCCATATCAATACTCCTATCCTATCCGATGGAAATGCTTCCCTCCGCATAGGATACGGATTTAGTGGGTTTGAATACCCAAATCGTCACGATGGTCAACGGCCCCAGTCTGCCGATATACATTACCAGCACCTCCAGAAGCTTGCTGAGGGAGCTGAGCCCCGGCGTAATGCCGGTAGACAGACCCACGATTCCGAAAGCCGAAGTGATTTCAAACAAAATATCCTCAAAGGGAACAGCCGGCTCCAGGATACACATGAAAAATGTTCCCAGACACACCACCAGGGCCGACAGAGCCGTCACAATGGCTGCCTTGTAAAATGCCTCCTGGGGAATCCGGTAATGGAAGGCGTGGGGCTCCTCATTGCAGGCAGCTCCTTTGATGGTACACCCAGTCCGCCAATCTGAATCAGAAGGGCCACCACGGTCTGGCCCAGGGCCGTATAGGTATCGGCCGTGTCCACGGCAATGAGGCCGGTAACACACACAGCGCTGGTGGATGTAAACAGCGCGTCCACATAATGAAGCCTGACTCCCGGCTTCACACACACCGGCAGCATCAGCAAAGAAAAACCTGTAAGGATGACGGCCAGAAAACCAATGGCAATGATTCTGGCAGGAGACTGCCTTTCCAGATACTTCATATAATCACCTCCCAGTGCCTTCAAGCTTACCACTAAGGGCATAAAGCAGGTATAACGGAACCGTCTCCGGTATAAAGATTATGTAAATATTCTATAAAGATACAGTCATTTAACTCAAAGATATGATATACTGTCCAGGTAAACAATGAAGGAGGTTTTTCATTCCATGGCCCGTACCCGAATCCTTGACACCCTAAAGACCATGGCAGTTCTGGCCGCAGCCACTGCCGTTGGATTCCTGTTAGAAACCATTGGCCTGTCCCAGGCCAATATCATTACCGTATATATTCTGGGAGTCCTGGTGGTGGCGGCAGTCACGGCCAGCCGCTGGTACAGCATCAGCGCATCCCTGGCCAGCGTACTGCTGTTCAACTACATATTCACAGAGCCCATGTTCGTTCTGAAGGCAGAGGACGCAGGCACCCAGCTTACCCTTCTGATTACGTTCCTGGCAGCCGTATTCACCAGCTCCTACACCGTACAGATGAAAGAAAAGGCGCGGCTTTCCCAACAGGACGCCTACCGCTCCGGCGTCATCCTGGACACCAGCCAGATGCTCCAAAAGGCCGCTGCCCCGGCGGACATCCTTTCCTGTACCGCCAGACAGCTGAACAAGCTGCTCAAAAGGGACATTACCTGCTTTGAACAGGATGGTGCCGGCCTTAAGTCCCCTCTTTGTTTCCGTGAGTACTCGTCCCCCGCAACAGGGCGGGGCCCGTCCCCGGATACCCTGGAGGAACTGACTGCTGCCCGGAAATGCTTCCGGGAAGGAAAGGAAACAGGGGCTGCCACAGAAGTGTTTCCCGCGGCGGCTTACCATTTCCTGCCCCTTCAAAGCTCCGGTGCTGTCTATGGCGTCATGGGAATCCTTGTGGGCAATACACCTCCCGGCGACTTTGAAAACAGCCTTGCAGTAGCAATCATAGCCCAGTGTTCCATGGCGCTGGAAAAAGAATATATATCCAGAAAGCGGGAGGAGGAGGCTGCCATGGCCCGGGCTGAACAGCTCAGAAGCAATTTGCTGCGCTCCATCTCCCATGACCTGCGCACCCCTCTCACCAGCATATCCGGCAATGCAGGCGTCCTGATGAGCGATGGAGGGAGCCTGACAGCCGAACACAGGAACCGGATATACAGGGATATATACGATGATTCCATGTGGCTTATCAATCTGGTGGAAAACCTTCTGTCCATCACCCGTATGGAAGGGCAGGGCGTCCATCTGCACATGGAAACCGAACTGCTGGAGGAAGTCATAGATGAGGCCATGCGCCATATTAACCGGCGTCATGAACACCACACCATCAAAGTGAATCAGATAGGTGACTATATCCTGGCTGACATGGATGCCAGGCTGATCATGCAGGTCATAACCAACCTGGTGGACAATGCGGTGAAGTACACGCCGGAAGGCTCCACCATTATGGTAAACAGCCGCCAGGAGGGCTCCTCTGCTGTCATTGATGTCAGCGACAACGGACCCGGAATCCCCGATGAGTCCAAGGAAAAGATTTTTGAAATGTTCTATACCACCGGTCATAAATCCGCGGACGGAAAGCGGGGCATGGGACTGGGGCTGCCCCTTTGCAGGGCAATACTGAGCGCCCACAGGGGCACCATCGAAGTTTTGGACAACAAACCTGCCGGAAGTATTTTCCGGCTTACATTACCAGCCAAGGAGGTATCCTTACATGAATAAGCCATCCATCCTGATTATAGAGGATGACAAAGCAGTGAAAAATCTCATCGCCACTACCCTGGAGATGCACGATTACCATTATACATGGGCGGATAAGGGAGAACAGGGTATCCTGTCCGCTGCTTCCCAGCGGCCTGACATCATCTTGCTGGACCTGGGGCTTCCGGACATGGACGGAGTGGACGTGATTCTCAAAGTCCGTTCCTGGACCAATACCCCCATGATTGTCATCAGCGCCAGAAGCGAGGACAACGATAAGATAGCCGCCCTGGACGCCGGGGCGGACGACTATCTGACCAAGCCTTTTTCCGTGGATGAGCTTCTGGCCAGACTCCGCTCCACCCAGAGGCGGTTGCGCTATATGCAGTCCCTGGAGGAAGTCCAGTCCTCCCTGTTTACCAACGGCGGGCTCACCATTGACTATGCGGCGGGATGCGCCTGCCTGGACGGGGAAGAACTGCACCTGACCCCTTATGAATACAAGCTCCTCTGTCTCCTGGCCCACAACGTGGGAAAGGTCCTGACCCACTCCTATATAACCCGGGAGATATGGGGCGCTGCCTGGGAAGGAGACGTGGCCTCCCTCCGTGTCTTTATGGCCTCCCTGCGCAAAAAGATTGAAAAAAATCCCTCACAGCCCCAGTACATCCAGACCCACGTGGGAGTGGGGTACCGGATGATGAAGCGGTAAGGGATGAAACAAATAATGAATGATTATGTCATGAAACCTTTCAGAGCCCAGTCATATGTATCCATGGCCTGCTGGAAACCTGCGTCTGCCCTTTCTTTGGCAGCAGCGGCGTCCATGTAGGCCGCTTTTGCCTCCAGATATTCCTGGCGCGACAGCATTCCCAGGGCCAGCTTGTTGGACGCGGCCTGAAACGCGGCTTCCTGTGATTCCATGGACGTTAAGGCGCTGGTCCAGAGAGTCTGGCTGGCCAGGACATCCTGATACAGGGTATCCAGCTGACCGTACATTGCCTCCTCGCTCTGGCGGATATCACGCTGGCGGGCATGAAGTTCTTTATTGGAGCTGGCTCCCCCGCTCCTTTGTTCCCTCAGGGAATAATTGTTTCCCAGTGCCCGCCATTTGTCGACGCTGCCTCCCATCTCACGGACACGCTCCGGCCGGGGCGCGGGCATGGGACCGATTTCCGTCTGGGATCCTTCCGGATATCCGGTTAGAATGAGTAATTCCTTCTTCACCCGTTCCATCTCGTCCCGGGCAGCCTTTGCCCTGGCGGCAGCCCCATCGGCTTCCTTTCCCGCCTGGTCCGCCTGGGCGGCAGAAGCGCTTCCTGTCTGGACCTGGCGCAGCAGCTTCTCATACTGGCTCTGTTTCCACTCTGCCTGAGCCAGAGCAGCCTCCTGTTCCGCTTTAAGGGTATTATAGGTGCCCATGAGATTCTGGGCGGTCCAGAGCACGGTATCCTCCATCCTGCGAAGGGACATGGATGCCTGGCTGCCCTGGGCCGACCGTATCTGCTTATCCATATCCTTGGCCGCATCCTCCAGTGTCTTGGCCTGGGCCCGGTACTGGCTGGCACTGTCTTTGTCGCCGTCCTTCTCCAGATCCTCGGCCTCCTCCCTGAGAAGCCGTCTGGTTTCCATGATTTCCTCTCTGGCATTTTCATACCGTGCCAGGCGGCTGTCATACTGCGCCTGTTCCATCTGTATCTGGGGGCTGTAGGCTTTCACCAGAGTCTCCAGTTCCTCATAGCGAATGACGTCGGGCATTGCGTCTGCATGGACCTCCAGAGGATGCTGGCAGGCAAAGAGGATGCCGATGCAGAGCAGTAAACATTTTTTCACCATATCCTATGCCCCCTCTGTCTGTGCAAGGCCATTGACCGCCCATCTGTAATCCTCCAGGGCCTGCCTGTATTTCAGGCCCGCTGTGTCGCATGCGGACTGGCTGGAGACCATGGTTCCCTGCTGCTGTGTATATTCATTTTTGGAAATCATGCCCAGGCTGTATTTGCGCTCGGCTGTCTGAGCCCCGGTACGGGCCAGCTCAAACTCGCCCGCGGCCTGTTCATAATCAGCCCTAGCCTGCTCCAAAAGCTTATACTTGGCTTCCACATCCGCCGCAATCTGCCTGCGGCCTGTCTCCACCTTCTGATTCATCACATCCCACTGGGACCCGTTGCCTGTAAAGGTTAGACGGCGCTCATTGGCTGACTGGGTAAAGTTCTGCTCCAGGGCCCTTTCCTTATCCAGCTCCAGGTCAATCTGATCCATCTCCCCGGCGTCCGGCACCGGCACTTCCCTGATATCCGGCCGGGCATCGTGATCCCATCCGGTCATGACGCAGAGCTCTCTGCGAAGTCCGTCCCGTTCCCTGCCGTTGGTCTCCAGGGCTGCCTGGGCTGCCTCCATCTTTTCCCGGGCCCCAAGCAGCTCAGCCTGAGTGGCCATGCCCTGGCCGGCTTTCACTGCCATGGCTTCATACCTTGACCTGGCCTGGTTCACATCTTCTTCCAGGGCAGGACGCGCCTTGGCCTTCTGCCAGTAGGATATCATCTTTGTCTGGGCATCCTTTACAAGGACGGCCTCCTGTCTGTCGTACTCCAGTTTCTTTACCCGTCCGTCCTCATTCTGGGAATCAGCCAGCTCCTGGTTCTGTTCAGCCTGAAGACGGGCGCTTATGGCCCCCACCGCTGTCCCCGCGTATCCCGGCTGGTCCTCATTGACGGAATCCATCATCTTGTCGCTGGAATCGTAAAGCCTGTCAGCAATGTCCTGGTAGGCATTCTTCATTTCATCGTGGTCCTTGCCTCTGTATTCATCGTATTCCAGACGGTTATTGATGACCGTGGCATTGTATTCATGGATCAGGTCAGCCAGCTCCCCGTATTCCAGCACATCATCCCTCAACGCCGCCCATTTTTCCGCAGAATAGGCAAATTCCGGGCTGGCCCACGCAGTCACCGGCCGCAGCATACCCTGGGCCGGGACCAGCATCAGGGCCAATCCAATGGCTCCTGCTCTCTTCCATGTACCGTTCATCCGTCTCACTTGCCTTCCTCCTGTCCCGATTTATGATTTTCTCGTCGATGCTTCTTGACCGTCTATTCGTAACGCAGCGCGTCTATGGGGTCTGCCTGGGCTGCCTTGGAAGCCGGATACAGTCCAAAGAAGATACCCACCACTGCCGAGAATGACACCGCAACTATGATGACCCCCGGTTTTATGACCACCGCAAATCCCAGCAGGAATCCCCCCAGGGATACGGTTCCCACTCCCAGTATGACTCCGATAATGCCGCCGCAGGCTGACAATATGGCTGACTCCGTTAAAAACTGAATCAGCACATCTCTGGTCCTTGCGCCCAGGGCTTTCCTGATGCCGATTTCCCTGGTGCGCTCCGTCACGGACACCAGCATGATATTCATGATGCCGATGCCGCCTACCAGCAGTGAAATGGCCGCGATACCGCCCACTGCCATGGACAGGTTTCCCATCATGCTGTCCACCGAGGTCATTTCCTGCATGGCCGTGTACATGTACATATCCTCCGGCTGCCTGCCGTGCATCTTGGCAGCATATGCCTTGAACTGGCTGAAGAACTGGTCCAGGTTCACATCTTCCTTTGCGTACACATGGAGCTGGTAAAAATTATCATTGGGCCAGGTCAGCAGGGTGTAAGGCATGAATGCCGAACCCTTGTCATTGCTGCCGCCCATCATCAGGGCCTGGAGGGCGTTGGTCTCCTTGCGGTACACTCCCACCACCGTAAAGTCGTCGGTAGAGCCATATAAGGTGGTCCTGAAAGACCGTCCAACCGCATTCTCAGTGCCGAACAGCATCTGGGCGCTCTTGGTATCCATGACCACATTCTTCCTTCTTCCCAGGATGTCTCCCTCGTTGAGATAACGGCCGTACACCACATTCACCGGCTGGACGTCCTGGTAATTGTAATCAATTCCCTGATAACCAAATTTAATCTTAGTCCGCTTATACTCTGCATCACTGCTGGTAAAGGCGCTGCTGTCTATATAAGCCACCTGGTCCTTAAACGCCTCCCTGGCCCGCTCCATCTCGTCCAGGTTAAAGTAATCGCTCTGCCGCACATCATCCACCCAGTAACCAATGGAAACATATGCCTGGGTAATACCCACGTCCTTGTACAAATCCGAGAAAAGTCCCCGCATGGTATCTCCGATGGACACGATGGCTATGACGGAACCAATGCCGATTATGATTCCCAGCATGGTCAGGGCGGAGCGCATCTTATTGGACCGGATGGCTGAAAACGCCATCTTCATGTTTTCAATCAGCATCCTGCTCTCCTCCCTTTCCATTCCCTGAAACCACCCGGGCCACATTCAGCTTGTCACTCTGTATCTGTCCGTCGCTGAACCGAATAACGCGGTGGGCAAAGGCCGCTATATCCTCCTCATGGGTAACCAGCACCACGGTGGCCCCTTCCTGGTGAAGCTTTGTAAACAGCTCCATGATTTCCACTGAGGAGGCGGTATCCAGGTTTCCTGTGGGCTCGTCTGCCAGAATCAACGGCGGTTCATTGGCCAGGGCCCTGGCTATGGCAACCCTCTGCCTCTGGCCACCGGAGAGCTCATTGGGCATATGTTCCTTTCTGGCTCCCAGCCCTACCCGCTCCAAAAGCAGCCGGGCCCTGACCGCCCGTTTGGCCTTTGGCACCCTGGCATAGGTCATGGGCAGCTCCACATTCTTAAGGGCCGATGTCCTGGATATCAGGTTAAAGGACTGGAATACAAACCCGATTTTCCGGTTTCTGATATCGGAGAGCTGGTCCGGCGTCATGTCCGCCACGTCAATGCCGTCCAGGTAATAGTGGCCCAGGGTGGGCCGGTCCAGGCACCCAAGTATATTCATCAGGGTGGACTTTCCGGAACCGGAGTGTCCCATAATGGCCACAAACTCTCCTCTTTCGATGGTAAGGTTTATCTTTTTAAGTCCCAGTACCTTGATGGCTCCGGTATCATATATCTTGACCAGATTCTCCAGCTTAATCAGGGGGCCGTCATGGACATCTTCCTGCATTATGCTGTCCCTGTGCAAAAACTTCATCCACTTATTCATACAGCGCCTCCTGCTACTTGGTGATCAGCACGGCAGCACCGTCAGCCAGATGAGGGCCCGGATTGGTGATGACCTGCATTCCCTCCTCCAGCACAGTGCCGTCAGCGGGAATGACCTCCACCACCACGTCTCCGTCCACGCCCATGGTCACAGGTATGCGTTTCACCTTCATATCCTGCACAATGGCTATGTATGTCACTTCCCCGTCGTCAAAAAGCGCCGATGTGGGAACTACGAAAACATCCTTTGCCTCCCTGATTAACAGTTCTGCTTTTGCCGTGATTCCCGCAATAAGCTTCGAGCTCCCGCCGTCCACCCGTATGGTAGTGGGGATGACCCTCTCCGTGGAACCGCCGCCCTTTTCCTCGCCTGTGGGCGATATCTTTATGACTTCTCCTTCCGCGGTCTCACCGCCCAGGATATCCGCTGTGATGGTCGCCATCTGTCCTACCTTTACCTTGCCGATGGAAAACTCGCTCACCTTGATTTCCAGCTCCAGCTGCTCCAGGTTCTCAATGCTGAGAATGGGTTTATCATCCTCCACCTTATCCGCAAACTGACCCACCTTGGAATTGACACGGACCACGGTGCCGTCAATGGTGCTCCTTATCTGGGTATTATCCAGTTCTTCCCTTTTCTTCTCCAAATCAAAGGCCGCATTCTGTATCTGAATGCCGTAGGATGAATCCGCAACACCTCTTCCGTTCTCAACCGTGTAGCCTTCCATCTGCCTTCTGGCATCATTCAGGGCATTGGCGCTGGTTTCCAGTTCCATCTGGGAAATGTCGCCGGTGGCAAAGAGCTGGCTGTTCCTGCTGTGATCCAGGCTGGCCTTCTGGAAATCCTGGACTGCCTTTTCGTATCCAAGAGCTGCTTCCTTATCCTTTTCCTGCTTATTAGCCACCGCCAGGTCGTAGGCGTTCTGGGCAATCTGCACTTCCCGCTCCAGGTCCGTGCTGTCCACCACGGCCAGTACCTGTCCCTTTGTCACGGTATCGCCTTCCTTCACATTCATGGCGGTGATTTCCGCGTGAATATTGGACACCACGTCCACGCTGTCTGTTCCTGATACAGGACCGCTTACCGTGAGCTTTTCCTGAACGTCCTGTTTTGCCAGAGGCATCACGGCAACAGGGATTCCCATATCCTTTTTTCCTCCTGACATGCGGGAGAATCCAAACAAAACCACTGCCGCCAGTAGCAGGACCGTGATTATCTTACGTTTCCGGCTGAATCCCTTAAAGCGCCGGACAGGGTGGAATCCTCCCTCCGGCGTACGGTGTCCGGTGTCCGGTCTTATGCTTTTTTTCTTTTTCTTTCCGTTTCCATCCTCTTCCGGAGCCATCAGCTCCTCCACGCGGCGGTCAATCTCCTCTGACTCTGAAATGCCTTCCAAAACCTGGATTTCCTCTGAATCACCGGCTTTTTTCTCTGTTCCCATGACTCCCTCCTTAATACCAGCGGATAGTGTATTATTTATATTAATACAATTATATCACATATGGTATACTTATACAACAAAAATAAACACTCGCGCTATTGTTGTTCATTTAATAAGGCTATTATATAGGTTTGCCATAAATATTTCATCTAGTATTTTCATAACATTTCATAAATGAAAACGAAAGATTTGCTTAAGGAACCGGGCAAACCATATAAAAAGGCGGCAGGATCCTGTATCACAGGTATTTCCTGCCGCCTTTGGCGTGCCATCTTCCTTTGCCCTATGGCTTATTCTTACCTTAAACCTATTCCTTACGCTGTCAGAAAGCAATTTTCAGACACGTTCTAAGGCGTTTCATCATCTCATCCACATCCGCCTTTTCAATCACCAGAGGCGGAACAAAACGGATAATATTGGTCCCGGCGCTGATTAACACCAGCCTCTGTTCCAGCAGCGCCTTTGACACAATAGGTCCTGCCGGTACAGAGAACTCCAGCCCCTGAATCAATCCCATTCCACGGTGTCCCCTGACGCAGTCAAATTCCTTTGACAGCTCCTCCAGCTTCTCGTAGAGATAGGCGCCAATCTCCTTTACATGGTCCGTGATACGGCGTTTCTCAAAAATATCAAACACTGCGCTGGCTCCCGCCGTCACCAGTGGATTGCCGCCATAGGTGGTGCCGTGGTCGCCCGGAACCATGGCACCGGCCGCCTTGCCGCATGCCAGGAATGCACCTATGGGAAGCCCGTTTCCCAGCGCCTTGGCCACTGTCATCACGTCCGGCTTCACACCGTAATGCTGCCAGGCAAACATTTCCCCGGAACGGCCCATCCCGCACTGGATTTCATCCAGTATAAGGAGCAGGTCGTGCTCATCGCACAGGGCCCTGACTCCTTTTAAGAATTCCTCCGTGGCAGGATAGATACCTCCCTCTCCCTGGATGGTCTCCATGATTACCGCACATGTCCTGCTGTTAATCAGCTTCTTCACACTGTCCAGGTCGTTGAAATCAGCGAAGCGGATTCCCGGTACAAGGGGCTTAAAGGGCTCCTGGTAATGGGCATTGCCTGTGACGGACAGGGCGCCCAGGCTCCTTCCATGAAAGGAATGATTCATGGCAATGATTTCCCCGGTCATGTCCGGCTCCGTGTCCTCACAGCCGCAGCAGCCGTCTCCCATGGTCTCGTGAAGTTTATTATAGTGAAAGCGCTTTGCAATCTTAAGAGCGCCCTCAATGGCCTCGGTGCCGCTGTTGGTAAAGAACACCTTATCCATATGGGATGCCTTAAGCAGCTTCTCGCCCGCCTCAATGGAGGGCTGATTGTAGAACAGATTGGAGATATGGGTCAGCTTGTGAAGCTGGTCCTCCACGGCCTTTGTATACTCCTCATCCCCATAGCCCAGCGCCATGACCGCAATGCCCGCGCCAAAATCCAGATACTCATTTCCCTCTGTATCGTAGAGCTTCACTCCCTCCCCATGGTCAAATACCACAGGGAAACGGTTATACACCTTATAAAGGGCCTGTTCCGCCCGTTCCATCAACTGTTTCTCAGCCATGATAATACCTCTCGTCTTCTTCGGAATTATAGATAGCGGTTCCAATACCCTTGTCAGTAAAGATTTCCAGCAGCAGGCAATGCGGAATGCGTCCGTCCAGGATATGTACCCTGGATACGCCGTTCTTTATGGCGTTAATGCAGTTCTGAAGCTTGGGAAGCATGCCGCCTCCCAGCATTCCGCTGTCCACAAAGTTCTGGGCCTCCTCCACCGTCATCTCGGATATGAGGGAGGACTTATCCTCGTAGTCCTTATAAACGCCCTCCACATCCGTGAGGAAGGCCAGCTTTTCTGCCTCCACCGCCGTGGCAATGGCGCAGGCCGCGTCATCCGCATTGATGTTATAGCTCAGGAAGTCCTCGTCAAAACCAATGGGGCAGATGATGGGCAGAAAATCCTTTTCCAGCAAATCATATATGATTTTGGGATTCACCTCCTCCACATCTCCCACAAACCCGATGTCCTCGCCGCCGGCGTATTTCTTATGGCATTTAAGCATCATGCCGTCCTTGCCGCTGATTCCCACCGCATTGATGCCCAGCTCACTGACCAGCTGTACCAGGCTCTTATTCACTTTATTAAGGACCATCTCGGCAATCTCCATGGTGGGTTCATCCGTAACTCTGAGTCCGTTCTTAAACCGGGCCTCCATCCCCACCTTGCCAACCCAGCGGCTGATCTCCTTCCCGCCTCCGTGCACAATGATGGGCTTAAAGCCTACCAGCTTAAGGAGCACCACATCCTGAATGACCTTTTTCTTTAACTCCTCATCCACCATGGCGCTTCCGCCGTATTTCACCACCACGATTTTCCTGTTAAAACGCTGGATATAGGGCAGTGCCTCAATGAGCACGGCCGCCTTCTGCATCGGTTCCAAATTCATCCTCCCACTCCTCTCGTTATGAGCACTTAGCGCTCATATTATGAACGGTAATCCGCATTAATCTTTACATAGTCAAAGGTCAGGTCGCAGCCCCACGCAGTGGCCTTGGCATCCCCCATCTTGATGTCAGCCACAGCCGTCACCGCAGGCTCTGACAGAATCCGGGTGGCCTGTTCCTCGCTGTAGTCCACGGCCACGCCGTCCTTAATGATCTGCATCTTTCCTGCTGCGCTCTCAAAATACAGGTCCACCTTTTCCGGATCGAACTGCGCCCCGGAGTAACCCATGGCACAGAGTATCCTTCCCCAGTTGGCGTCGTGGCCGAAGATGGCTGCCTTGGTAAGGCTGGAACAGATGACCGACTTGGCCAGAACCCTGGCCTGTTCCTTTGTCTCTGCCCCCACTATCTTCACCTCAAACAGCGCGGTGCAGCCCTCGCCGTCGCCTGCCATTTTTTTTGCCAATGTTTCATTTACAATCTTTAAGGCCCGGCAAAAGGTATGGTAATCCTCACCCTTCTCTGTGATTTCCTGATTGCCGGCCAGGCCGTTTGCCAGAAGGAGGACTGTGTCATTGGTGGATGTGTCCCCATCCACTGAAATCATGTTGTATGTATCCCGGATATCCTGGCTGAGGGCTTCCTGGAGCAGCTCCTTGCTTATAGCCGCATCCGTGGTCACAAAGCTCAGCATGGTGCACATATTGGGATGAATCATGCCGGAACCCTTGCACATGCCGCCCATGGTCACAGTGTTTCCTCCCAGCTCAAATTGGACAGCCACCTCCTTGTTCTTTGTATCCGTGGTCATAATAGCCCTGGATGCGCCGGTGCCGCTCTCCAGGCTTTCGTCCAGCAGAGGAGCCATAGCCTTGACCCCTGCCGTAATCCTGTCCATGGGAAGCTGCATGCCGATGACGCCTGTGGATGCCACCAGAACGCTTTCAGCGGGAATTCCCAGTGCCTGGGCCGCTGCCCCCGCTGTCTGCCCGCAGTATCCCATGCCTTCCTCTCCGGTACAGGCATTGGCAATTCCCGCGTTTATAACCACCGCCCGGGCAGGCACTCCGTTTGTCACCTGGTTCTTATCCCATTTTACGGGGGCTGCCTTCACCACATTGGTGGTGAAGGTGCCGGCTGACCTGCAGGGCTCCTGGCTGTAAATCATGGCCATGTCTTGACGGTCCTTATACTTGATTCCGGCTGCCGTGGAAGCAGCCTTAAAGCCCTTGGCAGCCGTGACGCCGCCGGTTATGATTTTGATTCCCTTTCCTGACTCATCCATATCTCTCGTTCCTCCATTCATTTCCATACCTTTATGTCATATGGAGATGCACCGGCCTTTGCCACGGTGCACCAACCTTTCATTTTACCGTACAAACCGGGTGATGTTTTCCTCATTCAGTATGAATTCGTATGTATTCACATCCTCCCGCTCCCTCCATCCGATTCCCTGCCAGAACGCATTTCCCACCTCATTCTCCTTAAACGCAATCAGACTGATTTTGCTGACGCCTTCTTTCTGCAGGGCCTCCATGGCAAAGCGCACCATACGGTATCCGATGCCGTGTTTCCTGTATCCCGGCGCCACGCACACGTGATAAAAGCAACCGGTCCTGCCGTCATGGCCGCAGAGGATGTTTCCTATTATATGACCGTTCTGGACAGCCACCACGCTGGTAGTGGGATTCCTCCTGAGGAACCGCTCCACTCCCTCCCATGAATCGTCAATGCTTCTGATTCCAAAGCCTTTGATTTCTGTCCACAGGCCGTAAACCTGGTCGTAATCCGCTATTGTCATTTCGCGGATAAGGATATCCATCGTACCTGCCATGAGCTCATGTTTCCTTTCTTTTTCCCTCTTTTATCCTTTTGAGGGTATATCTGAACCAATACCCTGAACCATCAGGGGAAAATAGGAATCTGCTTCAGCCCCGTATTCTCCGGCAGTCCGAACATCAGGTTCATGTTCTGGATGGCCTGGCCTGCTGCTCCCTTGACCATGTTGTCAATGGCTCCCATCATCACCACCCGGTTGGTTCTGGTGTCTATCTTGAAATTCACATCTGCAAAATTGCTGCCCTCCACCCACCGGGTCTGGGGCACCACATCCTTTTCCAGGACGCGCACAAAATATTCGTCCCTATAATACTTGTCGTATACAGCCTTTACCTCCTCGTAGGACACTTTCTTTGTAAGGGATGCATAGGCCGTCACCAGGATTCCCCGGTTCATTGGCACCAGATGAGGGGTGAAGCTGATGGTTACCGGCTTTCCTGCCGCGCAGGACAGCTGCTCCTCTATCTCCGGCGTATGTCTGTGGGAGGCCACTCCGTAAGCCTTAATGTTCTCATTGACCTCACAGTACAGACTGTCCACCTTGCTTCCCCTGCCTGCGCCGGATGTGCCGGACTTGGCATCAATGATGATGGTATTAGGGTCAATGAGCCCTTCCTTTACCAGGGGATACGTGGACAGAAAGGAGCAGGTGGGGAAACATCCCGGATTGGCAATGAGCCTGGCCCTCTTCACCTTTTCCCGGTTGATTTCGGGCAGCCCGTACACGGCTTCACCGATGAACCGGGGGGATACATGGGGCAGCTTATACCATTTCTCATAAACAGACACATCCTTAATACGGAAATCAGCGCTTAAATCAATGACCTTTACCTTAGACAATACGTCCTCGTCCACCAGGGATGCGCACAGGCCCTGAGGGGTTGCGGTGAACACCACGTCCACCTGGTCTGCCAGCTCCTTCATATTATCATCCATACACGCGTCGTCCACGATTCGGAACATGTTGTGGTAGATAGATGCATATTTCTGGTCTATGTAGCTTCTGGAACCATACCATTTAATCTCTATGTCATCCCTCTGGAGCAGGAGCCTTGCCAGCTCTCCTCCCGCATATCCTGTGGAACCGATAATACCTGCCTTAATCATATCCGTATCTCCTTATATTTATAAATATTGGCTGCTGCCTTCATTATAGTCAGTTTTTCTTTAAATGAAAAGAAGCATTTCCACGGACCCTATTTCCTGGTCATCCTTCGGATTTCATAATTATACATTACAAATGCATAATATGCAACATATTTTAAAAATTATATTTAGCACTTGCATTTTATCACATAATGTTGTATATTTATGAAAGTTCAAACAGTACAGCAATCTCAGGAGGATATTAATATGAAAGAAAAAGTAGTTTTAGCTTATTCCGGCGGACTGGATACCACCGCAATCATTCCGTGGTTAAAGGAGCATTTTGGCTATGAAGTCATCTGCTGCTGCATCGACTGCGGCCAGGGCAGCGAATTAGACGGCCTGGACGAGAGAGCCAAATTATCCGGTGCTTCCAAATTATATATTGAAGATTTAGTGGATGATTTCTGCGACAATTACATCATGCCCTGTGTAAAGGCAAATGCAGTATATGAAAATAAATACCTCTTAGGCACCTCCATGGCCCGTCCTGCCATTGCCAAGAGACTGGTTGAGATTGCACGTAAAGAAGGCGCCTCAGCCATCTGCCACGGCGCTACCGGCAAGGGCAATGACCAGATTCGTTTTGAACTGGGCATCAAGGCCCTGGCCCCGGATATCAAAATCATCGCTCCCTGGCGTATGACCGATGTATGGACCATGCAGTCCCGCGAGGATGAGATTGAATACTGCAAGCAGCACGGCATTGACCTTCCCTTCTCCGCAGACAGCAGCTACAGCCGTGACAGGAACTTATGGCACATCAGCCACGAGGGACTGGAGTTAGAAGATCCGTCACAGGAGCCCAACTATGAGCACCTGCTTGTACTTGGCGTGACTCCTGAAAAGGCACCAGACGAGGGCGAGTATGTGACCATGACCTTTGAAAAAGGCGTTCCCACCAGCGTAAACGGACAGAAGATGAAGGTTTCCGATATTATCCGCAAGTTAAATGAGCTGGGCGGAAAACACGGCATCGGCATTGTGGACATCGTGGAAAACCGTGTGGTAGGCATGAAGTCACGCGGCGTGTATGAGACACCAGGCGGAACCATTCTCATGGAAGCCCATCAGCAGTTAGAGGAGCTGGTATTAGACCGCGCCACCATGGAGACCAAAAAGACCATGGCTGATAAGTTGGCCCAGATTGTATATGAGGGCAAGTGGTTTACCCCTCTGCGCGAGGCTGTCCAGGCATTTGTTGAGTCCACCCAGGAATATGTGACAGGCGAAGTGAAATTCAAACTGTACAAGGGCAATATCATCAAGGCCGGAACCACATCCCCATATTCCTTATACAGCGAGTCCCTGGCTTCCTTCACCACAGGCGACCTGTACGACCATCATGACGCAGACGGCTTCATCACCCTGTTCGGACTGCCCCTTAAGGTAAGGGCCATGAAGATGGCTGAGGTGGAATCTGCCAGGAAGGGACAGTAAAGAGGACGGGAACCAAGACGGTAAATAATGAGTAACATTATATAGCAAATGATAAATGATACATAAGCAGTGATGCATGAGTATAATACGCTTTTAAAAAATGCCCCGGAGATACGGATTTTCCATCTCCAGGGCATTTCTCTATGCCTTTGCCATATTTAGTTCATAGTCCGTGCCCTCACCGTATACCAGGCTTCAGGGTCCACCGGCTCTCCGTTTGGCAGACGAACGTCACTGATTTCCACCTTTCCTCCATATGCGTTTCCCTCCACCGGTTCATAGGTAATGGTACAGGTGAAACCGGAGGGAATCACCATGCCGCCGAACACACTGGACTGGTCTGCTCTCACCGCATCGGTCAGGTTATGTCCTGTTCCGCAATCAGATAAGCGTTAAGGGACAGCACAATATCCTTTTGGGCATCAGGGCGGATAAAATGCAGCTTCATGCTTCCGCTGGCACACTTCCCCTTCCGAATCCGGCTCTTAAGGTCCAGGACCGCCTGACGGTCGCTGCCGCTGATATATGTAAACAGATTAAGGGTCTCCCCCTGTTCCCTGTTCACATGGGCGCGTGAGAGAATCAGCCCTGAATCAGTGGTAATCATATAGGATGCATTGTCCCCGAAGGTGGTGGAATCATAGAGGGACCGGAAGGAATCCCGGCTGTAAATGCCAATCAGTATGACAGAGCCTGTACGGCAGGAAAATGCCGCCACATCCTTACCGGAAGCGCTGAACGGGTCTGAAAGCAGCACGGGTATCTCGTGCCGGCAGTGATCAAATTCTATGGGGCCGGTTTAAACTTCCAATGCACTTTGTATTATGTCTAAAGTGACTTCA
The DNA here is from genome assembly GCF_020297485.1 of Enterocloster clostridioformis. Lineage (NCBI taxonomy): Bacteria > Bacillati > Bacillota > Clostridia > Lachnospirales > Lachnospiraceae > Enterocloster > Enterocloster clostridioformis. The sequence continues at coordinate 5,020,302 of NZ_JAIWZC010000001.1, read as the reverse complement.
CGGCTGCCACAACGTTCTCAACCGTAAATCCGAATTTCTTAAAGAGCTGTCCTGCCGGCGCACTGGCGCCAAATCCCTTCATGGTGACGGTGGTTCCGTCAAGGCCCACATACCTGCCCCATCCGAAATCGCCCAGCGCCTCTACTGCCACTCTCTTACGCACTGCCTTTGGAAGGACCTTCTCCTTGTAATCCTCAGGCTGCTCCTCGAACACGTCCATGCTCGGCATGCTGACGACGCGCACATCCACACCCTCTTTTGCCAGTTCGGCCTTTGCACCTACTGCCAGCTCCACCTCGGAACCAGTGGCAATGATGATGGCATCCGGAACTTCCTTCGCGGAATCCTCCAGGATGTAGGCTCCCTTTAATGCCTCCTTGCTGGATCCGGCCAGCTGCGGCAGGTTCTGTCTTGTGAGTACCAGGGCCGTAGGAGTCTTTTTGGAAGATACGGCGCTGTACCATGCAGCAGCTGTCTCCGTGGCATCCGCCGGGCGGTATACATGGAAGTTAGGCATGGCGCGCAGCATGGCCAGCTGCTCGATGGGCTCATGGGTAGGTCCGTCCTCTCCCACGCCGATGCTGTCATGGGTAAATACATAGGTAAGGGGCACGCCCATAAGAGCGGACAGCCTTGCCATTGGCTTTGTATAATCGCTGAACACAAAGAAGGTGGACACGAATGCCCGCAGGCCGCCGTGAAGCATGAGACCATTTCCAATAGCGGACATGGCCAGCTCGCGGACACCGAAATGCAGGTTGCGTCCGGCATAGTTATCCTTGGAGAAATCGCCCATGTCAGCCATGTAGGTCTTGGTGGACGGAGCCAGGTCTGCCGCTCCTCCAATCAGGTTCGGCATCAGGTTCTTAAGCTTCTGAAGCTGCTTGCCGGACAGGCTCCTGGTAGCATCCGGCTTGTCCTCAAATGCCCAGTAGTCTTCACTGTCATAAACATCATTAGCCAGATTCGGATTATAGAATTTATCCCATAATTCCTTCATCTCCGGATATTTCCCGCAGTATTCCGCAAATAATGCGTTCCATTTTTCCTCTGTCTCAGCGCCTCTCTCAGCGTATGCCTTATAATTGGCATATACCTCATCCGGTACATAGAAAGGCTCCATGGACGGCCAGTTCAGGAATTCCTTCATGGCTTTTACATTGTCATCCCCCAGAGGCTCGCCGTGAGCGCTGGCCTTGCCCTGCTTTGCGGGGCAGCCGTAGCCAATCTGGGTCTTTACGGTGATGAAGGATGGACGTGTGGTATCTGCCTTTGCCTCCTCGATTGCCTTGCCGATGGCATCCAGATCATTTCCGTTCTCAACGGTAATCAGCTGGAATCCGAAGGCTTCCATGCGCTTCTGTACGTCCTCTGTAAATGCGATATCCGTGCTTCCCTCGATGGAAATACGGTTGGAATCATAAAATACAATAAGCTTGCCAAGTCCCAGGGTGCCTGCCAGTGAGAATGCCTCAGAGGAAATGCCCTCCATCATACAGCCGTCGCCGCCCAGCACGTAGGTAAAATGATCAACAACAGGATATCCGTCCTTGTTGAACACAGCAGCCAGATGGGACTCTGCCATGGCCATGCCAACTGCCATGCCCATGCCTGCGCCCAGCGGGCCTGTGGTGGCCTCAACGCCTACTGTATGGCCATACTCCGGATGTCCCGGTGTCAGGGAATCCATCTGACGGAAATTCATCATATCCTCTTTTGTAAGGCCGTAGCCGAAAAGATGAAGCAGGGAATACAGCAGTGTGGAGCCATGGCCTCCTGAAAGAATGAAACGATCCCTGTTCTCCCATCCTGGATTCTTAGGATTATGGTTCATATGTTTTGCCCACAGCTCAAAGGACATGGCTGCGGCTCCCAAAGGAAGTCCTGGGTGGCCTGATTTGGCTTTCTGTACAGCATCTGCTGCCAGAACGCGGATTGCATTGACTGACATGGTATCAATCTGATTCATAGTTCCCTCCATTCCGGTGCCCCCAAAGGGGCCCACGCATCATAGATGTTATTTTTTTACCAACTGCCCTTTATTATACCAATTCCATCCATACAGGGCAATACTTTTTCTCGCAAAAATCAGTGCAACATTTTGCGGTTCTATGCGTTATTATGCAAATTTAAAAACAATTGTTATAAAAAGATTATAATTTAAACACATTTTTATCACATTTTAATTTTAAAACTGTTTAGTGAGTATATTATAAAAAACTGACAGGAGGACACATTCAGTGATTGAAGTTAAAAATCTTGTGAAAGATTACGGCGGCCATCTGGCAGTGGACCATTTAAGTTTCCGGGTGGAAGACGGCCAGATATACGGTTTCCTGGGCCCTAACGGCGCCGGGAAGTCCACTACCATGAACATCATGACCGGTTATCTGGGCGCCACAGAGGGCCAGGTCATCATAGACGGCCACGACATACTGGAGGAGCCGGAAGCCGCAAAAAAACGCATCGGGTATCTGCCGGAGATTCCGCCTCTGTATATGGACATGACCGTGGACGAATACCTGGAGTTTGCGGCCTGTATTAAAAAACTGCCGAAACCAGGGCGTATGGACGCCATACAGGAGGTCATGGACCTGGTTAAAATCACGGATGTCAGGAAACGGCTGATCCGAAACCTGTCCAAGGGCTACCGGCAGCGGGTGGGCATGGCCCAGGCCGTTTTGGGAAAGCCCTCTGTCATCATCCTGGATGAGCCTACCGTTGGACTGGACCCCAAACAAATCATTGAGATACGGGATATGATAAGAGGTCTGGGCAAACAACACACCGTCATCCTGAGTTCCCACATCCTGTCCGAGGTAAGTGCTGTTTGCGACCATATCATGATCATTGCCCACGGAAAGCTGATTGCCAGCGATACTCCTGAAAACCTGGAACAGCGGTTAAAAGGCGCCGCAGGCCTGGAGCTGACGGTAAAAGGCAGTGCGGAGGCACTGAGGCCTGTGCTGGAGGAAATTCATGGACTGTCCATAGAGCGTATGGAGGCTGGCAGCGAGGATGGCACCTGTGTTGCGAATCTGCAGTTTGGCGGGGGCGGAGATACCATTGATTCAGACAGCGCCGAGTCTCCCGACCAGGAAACAGATATCCGCGAAACCATTTTTTACGCCTTAGCCAATCACCGCCTTCCCATCCTGTCCATGGCTCCCTCCAAGGCATCCCTTGAGGAAATATTTCTGGAGCTGACAGAGGACTCCCCAAAATCCCGGGAGGACAGCGGTGGCACAGACCCCACAGACCAATCAAAGGAGGAGGATTCCCAATGAGAGCTATCTATAAGCGGGAGCTGAAATCCTATTTCTGCTCCATGACAGGCTATGTTTTTATTGCTTTCATGACCATGTTCATGGGCATTTATTTCATGGTCTACAATATGATTAACGGTTACCCCTATTTTTCCTATACACTTAATTCCATCCTGATGATACTTATGATTGCGGTGCCGATTCTGACCATGCGGAGCATGTCGGACGAACACAGGGCACGGACCGACCAGCTGCTGCTGACCTCCCCCGTATCCGTATGGGGTATTGTCATGGGAAAATTTCTTTCCATGGTCACTGTTTTCGCCGTCCCCATGTCCATCGCCTGCCTTTGCCCCCTCATCATCCGAAGCGCCGGGACCGCCTATCTGACAGAGGACTATGCATCCATACTGGCCTTCTTCCTTTTGGGATGTGTCTACATTGCCATTGGGCTTTTCATCTCTTCCCTCACGGAAAGCCAGCTCATAGCCGCTGCAGGGACCTTCGGCATACTGCTGCTCAGCATCCTCTGGCCAGGGCTTTTAAACTTTATACCGGTTACCGCAGCAGGTTCGCTGGCCGGTTTTCTCATTCTGTGGACCCTTGTGTGTTTTATCATATACCGGCTGACCGGCCATATTCCCTTTTCCCTTGGACTGGAAGCAGCCGGGGCAGCAGTCCTTATAGGAATCTTTTTGGTGAAGCAGAGCATGTTTGAACGGGCCCTGACCGGACTTCTGGGAAAAATCGTCCTGACAGACGTATTTGACGGCATTGTCAGCAGCCATATGCTGGATGTCAACGGTCTTGTCTATTATCTGAGTGTGGCCGGTATATTGCTGTTCCTGACTGTTCAGTCAATCGAGAAAAGAAGATGGAGTTGAATCATATGACCAGAAAATTTAAAAAAGGCAGCTATATGGCACTGTTCACCCTTGTGGTCATTGCCGCTGTCATTGTACTCAACCTGATAGTGGGAAAGCTTCCTGCCAAATACCTGAAACACGACTTAAGTTCCAGCAAAATCCTTACCCTGGGTGATACAACCCGGGACATTCTCGCACAGCTGGACAGAGACGTTACCATACACATCGTAGCTGATCCCAACTCCGTGGATGAAAGGATACCATCCTTTGTAAATCTGTATAAAGACCTTTCTCCGCATATTTCGGTGGAAGCCAATGACCCAGTGCTTCACCCGGACGTACTTGCCTTACTGGACACAGAACCCGGCAACCTGATTGTATCCTGTGAGTCCACCGGAAAAAAGACTACCATTTCATTTGACGATATAATCCAGTTTGACCCCATGGTTTACTACCAGTACGGGCAAATCAAGGAAACAGCCTTTGACGGAGAAGGACAGATTACCAGCGCCATCCGCTATGTCACAAGCGATACGGCTGCTGCTGTATATACTCTGACCGGACACGGCGAGGCTGCCCTCGCATCAGCCGCAGCAGATGCCATGGATAAATCCGGCATGAATGTAACCGAACTGAATCTGCTCACCCAGGGAGCCATTCCCCAGGACTGCAGCCTTCTCATCATGAATGCCCCTGCCAGGGATATCTCCGCGGATGAAAAAGAAATGCTGACTGATTACCTGAAAAACGGCGGCCGCATGCTGCTCCTTGCAGGCTGTACCCAGGATACCCTGGCCAATCTGACCGATTTCATTTCCCAGTACGGAATGGACCTGAAAAATGGATTTGTGGCTGACCCGGCTCCCCAGCATTTCTACAACAATAATCCCTTTAATGTTATTCCGGATTACGACTTTGCCAGCAGCCTTCTCTCAGGAATCGACTCCTCCGCGGCAGCCCTTCTGGTCCAGCCCGCCGGAATGACCATACAGGAAAATCCATCGGAGCACATTACGATCCAGCCCTTCCTTACCACCTCTGATTCCGCGTTTCTGGCGGACCCTCTCACACAGGAGAAGACGCAGGGGGCCTATGTGCTGGGAGCTGTGGCCACGGAAACTGTAAACGAGGAAGAGGGCACATCCTCCATGCTTACCGTTATCACGGCGCCAAGCATGATTGATGATTCCATTCTGTCACGTTTCCCCAGCATCACCAACCTGACTTTGTTCATGAACGCCGCGACCAATGGACTGCCCGGAGTAACGCCCCTGTCCATCCCCGGCAAAAGCCTGGATATTACCTATAATATGGTAACATCCGCCGGACTGTGGAGCGCGCTGTTCATTATTGTGATTCCGGTCATTTTCCTGGCTGCAGGCTTTGTAATCTGGCTGAAGCGCCGGAAGCTTTAAAACATACTGGCATGTATCGCACGTAAGTGACCATAATACGGTCACTAAATGCTCATAACGAGGAGGTTTGACATGAAGAAACATATACGGCCAATGGTTCCCGCTCTGGGAGCCCTGGTCCTTCTCTGCGCTGCCTATGGAGCCATCACCTGGCAGCAGGGGAGGAATGCCAAAGCACAGGCTCTGTCTCCGGAAAACGACTCTGTATATATGACTGACCTTCCGGAGCTATCTTCCCTGTCCTGGACAAAGGATGACAAAAGTCTGTCTTTTACCCTGGAAGGCGGCACCTGGTACTATAAAGGGGATAAGGACTGCCCTATCCGTCAATATCCACTGACTACCCTGGCGGATACCCTGTCCCACTTAAAAGCAGAACGGAAGTTAAAAGGCGCGGATTCTCCGGAAGCATATGGCCTGGATAACCCTTCCGTGCGGTTTGATACCGTTTCCCCTGACGGTTCCTCCCATACCATACTGCTGGGAAGCCAGGTTCCCGGTACCGGGGGTGCGGGCTCGGACGGTTCCCAGCCCCCTGCCCAGTACTACGCAGCCATGGAAGGGGACAGCCAGATTTATACGATCGGCAGTTACCTGACCGAGACAGCTGCCAAGGGTCTTTACGATTTTGTCGAGACAGAATCCCTTCCCCATGTGGCGGGCGCCGACATCCGGGAAATCACTGTTTCCAGGAACGGGCAGACCAGCCAGTTCTGTAAAAAGGCCGTGGATGACGCGGGCAATATAGCCTGGTACAAGGATTCTGCGGCGGACGAGTCCAACCGCCTGGATGACAATGGCGCTCTTAATAATCTGGCGGATACCATAAGCGGTTTGTCATTCCAGTCCTGCGTATCATATAAAGCCAGCGATGAAGAATTAAGCAGCTATGGCCTGTCTGATCCAACTATGACTCTTTCCTGGACCTATGAAAGCGGAGATACGAATGGCGGCCTGACATTGTTGATTGGAAGTCTCACCGAGGATGGAACCGGCTACTATACCAGAAAGGATGATTCCAGAGCTGTAAACCTGATATCCAAAGAGGCGGCAGTGCGTTGCCTGAATGCTGCCTACCCAAAGTAATGTGAGTCATATATGAGGTTGTGTCAAATTATGAAAGGGAAACAACACTGCATGCCTGCCTGTTGTCTCCCTTTTTTAATAAATACCTGTTCTGATATATGGATTGCCCTTAAGCCCCTTCCCCGCGCTCCCCCGTATCTTTGTCATGAAGCACAAAGTGGTTCTTCTGAAAATCCAGTATCCCCTCAGCCCGCATCTTACTCAGCTCGCTGGACATGGCGCTCCGGTCCACACAGAGATACTCAGCCAGCTCCTGGCGGTTATGGGGTATGTCAAAATCTCTTCCCCCTTTTGCCATGGCCTGCTCTGACAGATAGGATAAAAGCTTTTCCCTGGTGGTCCTGCGGCACACATGCTCCAGCTTATTTTCCAGCTTCACATTATGCTCCGACACCAGACGCAGCATGTTGTGTATGAATCTGGTATGGAAATCACAGGCCAGGGGACAAAATGTAATCATACGCTGGTAATTGAGGAACAGGGCCTCGCATCCTCCCTCTGCCACCACGCTCACCGGCAGCACCGGGGTCCTGGCGCAGGAATAGGATTGGCCAAAGAGCTCCCCTTCCTTTATATGATATATGTGTTCCTGATGTCCCCAGAAATTCTCCTGGATGACACATGCCTTTCCCCTCAGCAGAACCAGCACCGTATTGACGGATTCTCCCATGCGGAAGATGTATTCCCCGTCCTCATAAAGCACCTGCTCCGAGGCACAGCATTTTAACAGAGTATAGAGCTCGTCATCATTAATGCCGTAAAATAGCGGAGATTTTTTCACAAGAGGCAGCCATTCCTCCATATTCGCCCTTCTTTCCGTTGTATTTACAACTCTTTTGCTGTAAATATTATATAATCAAGAGATTTTTCCGTCAAGAGGGATTTTATGTGAGATAAAATCTCATATCATATTACTGGGCATCATCCATTCCCAGCTGTTTTTTATATATCCCAATGACTTTTTTCATAGCCCCCTGTCCAGGAGCTCCTATGGTAAGGCGCTTCTCCACGCAGGTCTTCATGCTGATGGCCTCATATACGTCCTCCTCAAACACCGGACTGATGGCCTTGTACTCTTCCAGGCTGAGATCATCCAGGGCAATTCCCTTGCTGATGCACGCAAGTACCAGCTGTCCCACGATGCCGTGGGCATCCCTGAAAGGCACTCCCTTGTTCACCAGATAATCCGCCGCATCCGTGGCATTGGTAAAGCCGTTCTTTGCACTGGCCTCCATTACCTCCTTCCGAAAGCTCATAGAGGAAATCATGCCTGTGAACAGAGCCAGACATCCCTTTACCGTGTCAATGGCGTCAAAGGTAAGCTCCTTATCTTCCTGCATATCCTTGTTGTAAGCCAGAGGTATCCCCTTCATGGTGGTCAGCATGGACACCAGGGCGCCGTATACGCGCCCGCTTTTGCCGCGTATCAGCTCTGCGATGTCCGGGTTCTTTTTCTGAGGCATGATGGAACTTCCTGTGCTGTAGGAATCATCAATCTCCACAAAACGGTACTCGTTGGTATTCCATATTATGATTTCCTCGCAGAACCTGGACAGGTGCATGGAGATAGTGGACAGAGCGCTGAGAAGTTCAATCAGGTAATCCCTGTCAGCCACTGAATCCATGGAATTAAGGGTTGGTCCGTCAAATCCCAGAAGCTCTGCCGTGTATTCCCGGTCCAGAGGGTAAGTGGTGCCTGCCAGAGCCCCTGAGCCCAGGGGACAGTAATTCATGCGCCTGCGTATATCCTTAAGACGGGAGCGGTCCCTGGAGAACATCTCGAAGTAAGCCCCCATATGATGGGCCAGGGTAATTGGCTGGGCCTTCTGAAGATGGGTGAAGCCAGGCATGAAGGTGTCCGTATTCTTCTCCATAACTGCCAGCAGCTCTTCCAGCAGTTCCTTCACCAGCGCTTCGATGGCGTCAATCTCATCCCTGGTATAGAGCTTCATGTCCAGGGCTACCTGATCATTACGGCTGCGTCCTGTGTGAAGGCGTTTTCCCGCCTCTCCAATCCGCTCAGTCAAGGTTCCCTCCACAAAGGAATGGATATCCTCATATCCGGAATCGGATGATATAGTCAATTTGCCATTATCCAGATCTTCCAGAATGCTTTCCAATCCGCGGATAATATCATCTCTGTCCTGTTCTGTAAGGATTCCATGCTTTGCCAGCATCTTCACATGGGCAATGCTGCCCCTGATGTCCTGACGGTAGAATTTCTGGTCAAAGGAAAGGGATTCGTTAAAATTGTGTACCAGCTGATTGGTTTCTTTCGTAAAACGTCCACCCCATAATTTCATGGCTCTTATCTCCTTATTTCTCATTTTCTTTTGTCCTGTTTTCCTGTTTGCTGCCGCTCTCTTTTTTCTGACTCTTTTTGTTCTCTTTGTGGTTCTTTCTTATGCTGTATCCGCTTACCGCACGGTCCTTTTTCTTCCTCCGGCTGATTCCGGCCAGCACAGTGACTCCCAGGACAGCCGCGCTGACTCCGGTAATCCACGCCCCGGTCCCAAGTCCTTCCGGTTCATAGGAAAAACTGATTCGGTGGGTCCCTTCGCTGATATCCACTGCCAGAAACGTGTCAAACATCTTCCGCGGCGCCGCGGCCTTGCCGTCCACCAGGATAGTCCATCCCTTATCATAGGGAATGCTGGTATACATAACGCCTGCCGTATCCGCTGTAATGCTGCCTGACAGCTCCGTATCCGTCCACCTGGACAGCACCATGGGATTCCGGTTCATTTTCCCATAAACAGCCTCCAGGGCCTGAGGGTTAAAACGCCACACCTCTGCCTGCAGAGTCGGGCTGCCGTCATCCCCTGCCTCCAGGCGCACCTCCACATCCTTATTGATGCGGCCCAGCTCCATGAAGTAGCCCCGGTCCACATTATCAAAGCTCTCTGTCTGCTCTCCGATTACAGCCGTGACCTCCTTCACCTTCTTATTGGTCACATACACGTAGTAATCTCCGGTCTCTTCGGCTGTAAATGTAAGTTTCCTGCCCTCTGTAACGCTTTCGTTGGGCAGCAGCACATGCTCAGTATCCAGCACATCGCAGAGATCGTTTTGGACATGGGCCGGGTTCCCGGAATCCATTATCCAGTTACCCTCCACATCCGATGGCAGCAAGAATGCCACGGGCAGGGTAAATTTATTCTCGTACAGCCACATGCTCCCTTTTCTTGCGGACAAATCTCTGAGTCCATCGGCAGGCTGCTGGTCCCCATATATGCCGTACCGCACGGACAGCAGGCTGTCCACCAGAGGGGTGCTTCCTGCAATGCTGTAGGCATTGGTGGAGCTCTCACACCCCATTTTGCGGAAGAAATCCGACAGCGAGGCATTGGCTGTGGATGAAAACAGGGATACGGACGGGAAATTCATCCAGGCGCCGTCATTCTTTGTCTTTCTGTCTGTCTTTTCCACACGATAGAAGGTATCTGACTTAATATTCCACACCAACTCCTCCACATCCTGGTTATCTTTCACGTAGGCGGTCCTGCTGGTGGTAGGGATGCTGGTCACCGCAGTATTCACGGCAGCCTCAATGGCAATCACGGCCAAGGCAGTGAGAAGAATGGCATCCAGACTCCATTTTCCCTTGTGGTACAGGTAAATCAGACCTCCATATACGGCAATGAACAGGAGCGCCACATAGAACACGGAGAAATGGTATTGTTCCGGATTATTCACCAGCTTCTCTGCCAGCAGCACAAAGGAAACAGCTCCCCAAAACGCCAGACATACCGATTTCCAGGACGTATCCTCCAGATGAATGTAGGCATGGTAACACATGAACAGCATCAGCGCAATATAAATGAAGGACTGGCGGCATGGAAGACTGTTGGGATAGTGGAATCCATGCCAGATGAAATTCAGCACATTCACGGAAAAGCTGGCATAAAACAGAATCAGCATGGTGCAGTACACCGCCTTTTCCCTGAAGGTAATCTTCCTGCTTCCCAGATATAAAAGGAAGAACATGAGCACCGCCGCACCGCAGTATATATTCGGCCAGTGGTCCAGCCCTATCTCGGTTCCCACATTTCCTATATGACGGGCAATCATATCAAAGATGGAAAAATAGGAGGAAAATGTCTTAGGAAAATCAAAATCCCCTGACGCGGTTACCAGCAGCGCATAAATTTCCGGCAAAAGCACCACCGCGGCAAGACCGCCTGCCAGAAGGGAATAAAAGGCAAAGCGCAGCCCTGTTCCCATAAACGCTCCAAAGCTCTTTGGCGGATTGAGTATCATCTGGGCAATCACATAAATAACCATGAAAATGCAAATCATGATGGAAATATAGTAATTGGAAAGGATAGAGAGGCCCAGGGTGATACAGTAAAGCGTCCCCCTCTTCTCCTTCACCAGCTGCTCCAGTCCCAGAAGAATTATCGGAAACAGCATGATGCAGTCCAGCCACATGATGTTCCAGCTGTAGGCAGCCATATAACCGCTTAGGGCATAAAAAATACCGAAAAAACCCACGCCGAAATTATTAACTCCAAAATGTTTCTTCAGATACCACGAAAGGCTGAGACCGGACAGTCCTGTCTTGAGAACAATGAGGATGGTCATGAACTCAATGATGAACTTTTTCGGGCATAGTATCAGAAGCCAGTTCACCGGGCTGGCCAGATAATAGGCATAGAGCGCTGAAAAATTCACCCCCATGCCGATATCCCAGCTGTAGAGCAGGCTTCCCCCATGGGTCAGCTTATACTGGAACTCTGAAAAAAACGGGGCATACTGATGGTACATATCCGTCCTGAGAAAGCATTCTTCCCCAAATGGAAAGATACCTCTCTGGGCAAATATGATAATCATGGCCACCACGGGGACAAAAAATGCTGCCACCAGACCGTCCGAAGGCTTTAACAGCCGAAGGCCGCGCCTGTTTCCTGTCCGTAACATCCCTGTTTCTCTCTTATCGTACTGCTGCCTGTCCTGTCCGGCAGTCTCATTCTCTTCTTCCATTCCGTATTCGTCTTCCTCTGATGTATATTCGTCTGATGTGTACTTATCTAATGCATAACTGTCCGCTGCATAATTATCTGCTGCATATCCATCCGCCGCATAACCATCCGCTTCATAATTATCTGCTGCATAATTATCCGACGCATCCTCTTCCGGATCATATTCCTCTGATGTCATCTTCTCCCCGCCGGAAACCGGCTCCTTTGAAAGCGCTTCCTCCCGGGCTTTATCCTGTATGGTCGGTTCCGGCTGCACAAGCTTCAGGATTGCGTCAAGCTCCCGTTCAACCCGTTCTATCTCTTCACGTTCCATCACAGTCACCTTTCTCTATTCAGGCTTATTCTTGAATATCCAGAGTTTGCTGAAAATATAGTTCAGTACCATGTTGATTACAGAGGATGTGAATTTGCAGAACAGCTCATACAGCATTCCCCTGTCACCGCCTAATTTTACCATGACCACCATGAGCACCCAGGTAACGGCTCCTGAGAACGTCCGGGCCGCCACAAATGCTCCCACCTCCTTCACAAGATAGGAAGGCCTCAGATTATAATTGCGGAACACAATAAGCTTGTTCACCACATAGGCAAACAGCACAGCCGCCAGCCATGACATGGCCTGGGACAGGCCTACGCCTATCTCAATCTTCCTCAGCAGGGCGTATACCGCAAAATCGACTGCCGTGGTGAGAAACCCGCATATAATGTAGCTTATCGTCTCATAGTTAACACATTTTTCCCATATTTTACGTAACATCTTCTGCTCCTGCCCTGTTCCAGAGTGCGCGCGCACAAGCCCTGGAGCAATAATCCCTTCTATTATATGGTAGCATCATGGAATTGTAAAGAAAAAACCATTATCTGTACAGGAAATCCTCGGCCCCCCTGGTGTAATGGAGTTCCCCGTCTTCCGTAAGAAAAATGCCGTAGATTTGGTCCATTGACTCTATGAGCCTGGTCCCCTCTTCCAGTCCCAGGGCAAAGCAGGTGGTGCTCAGTCCATCCCCGTCCACTGACCTGGGTGAAATGATGGATACCTGGGTCAGCCCATTTTCATATGGATACCCGGTAGAAGGATCCAGTATATGATGATAGTTGACGCCGTCCTCCACAAAATGCCTCTCGTACACGCCGGAGGAAACCACGGACATGCCGTCAATTTTCAGTGCGGCCACAGTCTCTGTATGGGTGGCATACGGCCTCTGAAGCCCTATCTTAAAAGGAGTGCCGTCCGGCCGTTCTCCCACGCAGAGCACATTTCCGCCCAGGTTGATGACCGCGCTTTCCACTCCCTTATCTTCTAGGTATGCCTTCATCTGGTCCGCTATAAAGCCCTTGGCTATGGCTCCCAGGTCAATGGTTGTCTCGTCATTGAGGAAGGTGATCTGCCTGCCATCCAGGATTACATTTTCATATCCCACCTTTTTCAGATCCGCCTCAATCTCTTCCCTGGGCGGCACATGGGGCATCTTGCCCGTAAAATCCCACAGGGAGCTCAAAGGCTCTATGGTTATATCAAAGGCCCCCCGGGACATGCGGCAGTACTCCAGCCCCTCCGCCAGTACCTGGGCTGTTTTCTCCGATACGGTGACGGTCCTCTCACCCGGCCTGCGGTGGTTCAGTTTATAAATCTCGCTGCCCTCCAGGGTCTTGCTGAGCAGCTTCTCATAGTCGGAACACAATGTCATGCAGCCGTCCAGAATGGTCTGGTCCTCTGTATCATATAAGGTAACGGTGACAAATGTGTTCAACAAAAAAGACGACCTGGTGACAGGATCCGCAACTTTCTTGCTGCATCCTGCCAGCCAAGCCGTGCACATGATAATCAAACCTGCTGTTATTATTGTCTTTAATCCTATATTTTTCATGCCTTACATTCTAGCACCCGGCCCTGTAAAAGTCAAGGCAGCCGCATTAGGCTTTGGTCTCTTCCATGTACTCATCCATCACAGCGTCCAGAATGTTCTTAAGTGTCTCAGGCGCCCTGCCTCCCACCGGAGTGCCGTCAATCTCACTGGCAGCCACGCACAGTTTGGTGGAGGATGTCACCAGAACCTCGTCCGCATCCATCATCTCCTTCAGGGTATACGGAGTTTCGCTTACCGGAATTTCCAGTTTCTTACAAACGCGAATCAGATGGGCCCTTGCAATACCCGGAAGAATTAGGTTGTCGGCAGGAGCCGTGTAGAGAATTCCGTCCTTTAAGATATGGCAGTTGCTATGGGCACATTCCGTCACACGGCCGCCTCTGTGGAACACTGCTTCCTGGCATCCTGCTTCCTTTGCTTTCTGGGCAGCCATGACGCTGGGCAGCAGATTCAGGGTTTTGATGTTGCAGTGGAGGAAACGGGTGTCCTCCTGGGTGAGCAGACGAATCTTCTTATACAGGTCCGGTGTTCCCATGGGCTTTAACATAACCCAGAGATTTGCCGGTACATTCTCCGGAAATTCATGGGTCCTGACAGCGGTCCCCCTGGTTACCTGGAAGTAAATGAACAGATCTCCGGTGTCCATCTTATTTACCAGGTCCCGAAGCAGCGCCTTCAGCTCTGCCTTTGTGCATGGCACCTGAATCCTGATAAGGCCGGCGCTGTTGAAGAAGCGGTCAACATGCTCGTCAATTGCAAAAATCTTGTAATTGCGGCAGGGACCTGCGTCATATACGCCGTCTCCAAACCAACATACCCTGTCATTCATGGGAACGCTCATATTCTCCAGTTCGCCGTACTTTCCATTATAATAACCAAGCGTTTTCATATATGTAATCTCCTTTTTAATAAAGTTCTCATTGGAACATGCTGTTAAAACCGCCTCTTCTCTTCTTCCGGTATGGCGGAATACATGTTTTTGATTTCCTTCAGCACGAAATGGGTCCTGGTGGCAGATACACCGGGTATGCTCTTGATGGTGCGGTGGATGCGCTCCAGCTCATCAGAGGAGGCGCAGGATATCTTCAGCACAAAGTCATAATCTCCGGTCAGATAGTAGCAGTCCAGGATGTTAGGGTGGTCCATGATAACCTCCGTGAAGGAGTCATGGAATCTGGGATGCTCCAGGCTGATTTCCATCAAGGCTGTGACATCGTTCCCCAGAGCCTTGGCATCCACTCTTACCGTATAGCCCTTGATTATGCCGGACTCTTCCATCTTCTTGATGCGGTCCAGTACGGCTGATACAGACAAATGAATGGCTTTGCTGATGTCTGAGGCTGTTTCCCTTCCGTTCTCTTTTAGGATGTTCAGTATCTTATAGTCAAGTTTATCCATCTTGTCCCCCTGTTATTTTAGCTTTTCAAATGTGATTTCGTAGTATATACTGGTAGGTGGATAGAATGCATTTTCTGCACTGCCCTCTGTCCCGGTCACGGGCTTCGTGGACATTATAACACAAATCATCCAGGAGTTGTACTATGAATCTCTCTTATTTGAAATATGCGGTAGAAGTAGAAAAAACTGGGTCCATCACAAAGGCGGCTCAGAATTTTTATATGAATCAGCCCCATCTGAGCAAAATCATCCGTGAGCTGGAACGGGACCTGGGATGCGACATCTTCGACAGGACCAGCCGCGGGATGGTTCCCACCAAAAAGGGGGAGGAATTCCTGCGCTATGCAAAGGCAATCCTGGTGCAGGAGGAACAGATCGAGGCCCTGTGCGTAAAGAACAGCGAAAAAGCACTGGAGGTGAATCTGTGCGTTCCCAGAGCCACCTATATTTCCTATGCCTTCTCTGAATTTCTTAAAAATATGGACAGCTGTCCCTCTGTCAATGTTCATTACATGGAAACCAATTCCAGGGACATTATCCGCGGCGTGTCGGGCAAGACCTTCGACGTGGGCATCATACGCTGTCAGGCCCTTTATGAATCTTATTATATGAAGCTTCTCCAGGATGAGAACCTGGAGTGGAAGGAGCTGTGGCAATTTTCCTGCAATGTCCTTATGTCCTCCGGCCATCCCCTGGCCTCCGGGGACAATCTGACTTACCTGGATTTTACCGATTACATTGAAATCGTCCAGGGCGACATCCAGAACCCCTCCTTTACCTTTGAGGCCCAGGATGCCTCTGCCACCGGAGGCAACTCCAAGAAAACCGTTTCCATCTATGACAGGGGAAGCCAGTTTGAGCTGCTGCGCCAGCTGCCCGGTGCCTATATGTGGACTTCGCCTGTGCCCTACGGCTGTCTCACCTCCTCAGGCCTGATTCAAAAGACATGCAGTTATCCCGGAAACATCCACAAGGACCTGCTGATTTACAGAAGCGGCTACCGCTTTTCCAAGGAAGAGGAGGAATTTCTCCGGTGCCTCTCACGGATGGTAAGCCGTCTCTCTGATTGACCGGCCATATAAATTTCATAAGCCCGTCAGCCCCTCAATTACAGCGGCTGACGGGCTTATGCTTTGCGTTAAGATCCCGTTTGTACCTATTTACATAGTGTAGTATCTATGAAACAGCGTCTTTATATGGAACCGTATCTTTAGACAGGACAGTGTCCCATTCTACCATGATCCGGAGAGAATCCTCGCCAGCTCACTGTCCTCGTTCAGTATAACAGTCTTATTATCCCCTCTCATGGAAGCCTTCAGGGCATCCAGGGAGCGCACATAATTATAGAAGTCGGCCTTTGCCTCGTCATTGTAGGCGTCGCTTAATATCTGCATGTATCTGGCCTCGCCCTCCGCCTTGATTTTCTCTGCCTCCGCATTGGCCTTGGCTATGGTCTCCTTCACCGTCTTATCAGTCTCATTCTTAATCAGGGATGACTGGTAATCGCCGTCAGCCGTATACTGGGCGGCAATGTTGTTTCGCTCGGATATCATTCTCTGGTACACGGATTCCTTGTTGGAGTCGGGAAGGTCCAGCTTCTTTGTCTCCACCGCGTAGATGTGAATGCCGTAGGAATCCATGGCATCACCGATGTTCTCCGTGATGGTCTTAGCCAGGTTCCCGTCACGGCCTGATATGATATCCGCCTGGTTGGTGGAGGAAAGTACGTTTTTGATGGAGTTATATACCACGTTCCCCAGTCTGACCTCCGCCTTTTCCTTGCTGGCGTTCAGGGACGCCAGATATTTCACCGGATCGTTGATATCCCATATGACAAAGGAGTCAACAGTCATTACCTTTTTATCCTTTGTGGTGACATCGCTTGGGTACAGGTCGGAAATCATCTTATACTTAGGTATCTTCTGCACGGACTGCAGGAAGGGAACCCTGAGGGATGGACCCGCCGAATTCTCCACCCGGACCACCTTTCCGAACTGGATAATCAGGGAGTACTCATTGGATTTTGTGACCACCAGCGGATTAAAAATGGTGACAGCCAGGAGCACGATAACAAGTATTCCCATATTTCTCATAAATTTAGTCAATGTCTTCATTACTGTCCGCCTCCGTTCTGGTCATTGTCCCCATTCATTTCATCCACGTCATAGGCGCCGGACTGGCTGCTGTAGGAACCAGTCTGGGAACCGGTGCTGCTCTGGGTCCCGGTGACAAAGGAGTCCAGCGGAAGCATGGTCTGAGTCCCGTCTGAGCCGTTTATGATGACCTTGAGCTCCGGCAGAATGTCCTCCATGGTCTCGTAGAACATCCTCTTCTTTGTAATAAGAGGATACTTTGCATATTCCTGGTACATATCGTTGAACCTGGATACCTGCCCCTCCGCCTCGCTGATTCTCTGCTGGCGGTAGGCTTCCGCATTCCTGGCAGCCTTGTCGGCCTTTGCATTGGCTGCCGGAAGCTGCTCGGACTGGTACTTCCTGGCCTCGTTGATTTTGGTGTCCATACCCTGTTTTGCATCCTCCACTGCCTTGAACGCATTGTTCACTGCATCGGTAGGCGGCTGCGCGTCCTGGATGGTCACATTGTTAATGCCCAGGCCGATGTCCTCCTGCTCCAGGCGCTCAGACAGCAGTGCCTTCACCTTTGCCTGAATCTCGGATTTGCCGGTGGTGATAACCTCGTCCACGCTGTAGGATCCCACCGTATCCCTTATATAGGACTGGGCCAGGTTCTTTAAAATAGGAATGGCCGTGTCGCTGTGGATATACGCCTTAATGGGGTCCACAATCTGGTACTCGATGTAAAAATCCACATTCACAAAGTTAAAATCCTTGGTTATCATCTCTGACTCAGACGTAACCGTTATCGGATTGTTCTCGCTGTCAGCATGATTTTGTGCATTGTAATCCGGGTCATATCCAATGGGCATGCCCTTGATTTCCTTGGACATCTTATGTACCTTCTGTATGAAAGGCACCTTGAACTTGGGCCCTGAGGTAGTGACGCTGCTTGGACGGCCAAAGGTGGTCAGCACTGCCATCTCGTTCTCTGACAGGGTATAGAAAGAATCAAAGGCAGCAATGGCCAAAACAGCCACCACAATGGCTATCTTTATGGGACGGAGCATCCGCTTCATCCTCTTATTGCTTTCTTCCCCGTTGTCAAATACTACTTCCGGTCCCTGGTCTTTTTTACCGCCTCCAGGTCCCACGAACTTCTTACCCATGAAAAAATTCATCCGGTATACCCCTTTCTCAGTCATTTTAGAGAAGTATACCATAAGTTTCACATACCGGATAGCATTTCCCCCGAGTTTCCAATAATTTTATAATTCCTTCAGGGAGATGCCGGAAAAGGAATACCGGTATTCCTTTTTCATACCTACCCATTCCAGACCAATGGTGTTAAGATATAATCGTTAAAGAAATAACACACCAAAACGACATTTTACATATACTGGGAGGTATTATCATGAGATTTACACTGCCAAGAGATTTGTACCATGGAAAAGATGCACTGGAAGCCCTTAAGACCCTGAACGGCAAAAAAGCCATTGTTGTTGTGGGCGGCGGCTCCATGAAACGGTTTGGTTTTCTGGACAAGGTAGTTGATTACCTGAAGGAAGCCGGCATGGAAGTTAAATTATTTGAAGGCGTTGAGCCTGATCCATCTGTGGATACAGTTCTGAAAGGCGCTGCTGCCATGCAGGAATTTGAGCCTGACTGGATTGTGGCTGTGGGCGGCGGTTCTCCCATTGACGCGGCAAAGGCAATGTGGGCATTCTACGAATATCCCGACACATCCTTTGAGGACCTGATTACACCATTCAGCTTCCCCACCCTGCGTACCAAGGCTAAATTCTGTGCGATTTCCTCCACATCAGGAACAGCAACTGAGGTTACCGCATTTTCCGTTATTACTGATTATAAGAAAGGCATCAAATATCCCCTGGCCGACTTCAACATCACACCTGATGTGGCTATCGTGGACCCGGCCCTGGCTGAGACCATGCCAGGGAAGCTGACCGCGCACACAGGAATGGATGCCATGACCCATGCAATCGAGGCTTATGTCTCAACCCTTCACTGCGAGTATACGGACCCGTTAGCACTCCATGCCATCGAGATGATTAACGAGTATCTGATACCTTCTTATAACGGGGATATGGAAGCCCGTGATAAGATGCACGATGCACAGTGTCTGGCCGGAATGGCGTTCTCCAATGCTTTGCTTGGAATCGTACACTCCATGGCACATAAGACAGGTGCTGCATATTCCGGCGGTCACATTGTTCACGGTTGTGCTAATGCAATGTACCTTCCCAAGGTTATAAAATTCAACTCCAAAGAACCTGAGGCCGCCGCCAGATATGCAAAAATCGCTAAATTTATCAACCTTCCCGGCACAACAGAGGAGGAACTGACCGATGCCCTTATTGCCCGTCTCTTAGAGATGAACAAGGCACTGGACATCCCGGCCTGCATAAAGGATTATGAGGGCGGAATTATCGATGAGAAGGAATTTATGGATAAGCTTCCAAAGGTTGCCGAACTGGCCGTAGGCGATGCCTGCACCGGCTCCAACCCAAGGTCTATCACTCCAAAGGTCATGGAACAGCTGTTAAAATGCTGCTACTATGACGAGGAAGTGGATTTTTAATGCCCCTTTTGTGTTACACTCCATATAAACGGTTTGTTTTTACTGCCCGAAAAGGGTGGGAAAGAATTCATCTTTCCCACCCTTTTCACGTTGCCAGAAGCTGTTCCATATAGCGCAGATACCCGCACAGGCCTGTGATAATGAATATTTCCAGAAAACTGGTGATAAAGCCCGCTTCCAGGAGGAAGAGGACGGAGCAGGCTGCCATCATCCACAGGATACCCCATGCCCTGCGAAAACGCATCCGGTCGCGGGAGCTGAGAAAGCGGAGGAAACCAATGATGCTGAAAGCCAGCAGCACCGGCGAAAAAAATGCCAGCAGCACATGGATATCCGCCTTTAAGGGATATTCCTCCGGCATATAGGGAATCATAACTGCCATGAGGAGAAAGACTGCCGCTGTATACATGAGTGTCCTGCCTCCCGAATTTCTGTACCTTCCTATGTGAAAAAGATAACGCACATACACACAGTAATAGATGCCGGTGGCAAATCCCCACACCGCAAACAGCAGCTTGTTTCCGGTCCGGTTGCCCAGGACAGACAGGTTGGTGCCTGTCCAGCTGTCAAGGGATGCCAGGAATATGGTCGCGCCGGGAATCAGATAAATCGTGAAGAGGTCGTATTTTCCTTTAAACCGTACATTCCGGCCCTGCATGGTCCTGCCTCCTTTATCAGATGATCCCTGCTCTTAAATCTGTCCCGGGTCGCCTGTTGCCTGGATATCCGGGACAATGAGGAAGGGAGCTCGCACATCTGCTTTCGATGTGCCGCTCCCTATCATTATCTGATGAAGTGCCTGCTTTTACACTTGAATCATTTTCCTTGGAAGGCATCCGTCCTCCAATTATGCCATTGTTTTTAAGAGCTTTTCCACAGAGGAAAGCTTCACGCAGAGGGTAAACAGCTCGGCAGCCGTAATCAAATCCCCTAACGTGGGGTAAGTGGGCGCAATACGGATGTTGCTGTCATGGGGATCCTTTCCATATGGATAGGTGGCTCCCGCAGATGTCATAACCACCCCTGCCTTCTTACATCTGGCCACGATATCCTTTGCACAGCCATCCAGCGAATCAAAGGAGATAAAATATCCGCCCCTTGGCTTTGTCCACCGGCCGATTTCCAGTCCTTCCAGCTCCCGATCCAATATCTCCTCCACTGCCTCAAATTTAGGCCGGATGATATCCGCATGCTTTCTCATATGCTCTACCATGCCGTGGATATCCTTAAAGAAACGGGCATGGCGCAGCTGATTTACCTTGTCGTGGCCAATGGTCTGGTTCTTTAGCTGGGCCTTGATATCCTCCAGGTTATTGTGGGAGGTGGCAATGGCCGCAATACCGGAACCGGGGAAGCTGATTTTGGAGGTGGATGCGAACTTGTAAACCAGATCAGGATTTCCGGCCCTCTTGCACTCTGCCAGAATTTCAATCAGGTGATCCTGGTCATGGTCATACAGGTGATGTACGCCGTAGGCATTGTCCCAGAATATACGGAAGTCGGACGCAGCCGGCTTCAGCCTTGCAAAACGGCGGACCGTCTCGTCTGAATAGGAATAGCCCTGGGGATTGGAATACTTGGGCACGCACCAGATTCCCTTGATGGAATCATCAGAAGCCACCAGTTCCTCCACCATATCCATATCAGGTCCCTCCTCGGACATGGGGACATTAATCATCTCAATGCCGAAGTATTCTGTGATGGCAAAATGGCGGTCATATCCGGGAACCGGGCAGAGGAATTTCACCTTATCCAGCTTGCACCATGGCGTACATCCCATGATTCCGTGGGTCATGGCCCTGGATACGGTATCGTACATGACGTTCAGGCTGGAATTGCCGTAAATGATAATGGTGGAAGGATTCACCTCCATCATATCCGCCAGCAGTACCTTGGTCTCGTCAATTCCTGTAAGCACACCGTAATTGCGGCAGTCCGTACCGTCCTCACAGGTCAGGTCGCTGGTGCTGCTCAGTACGTCCATCATACCCATGGAAAGGTCCAGCTGCTCCACACACGGCTTTCCCCTGGACATATCCAGCTTCAGGTCCTTTGCCTGAAACTCACGGTACTGTGCTTTCAGGTCCTGACGCAGTGAAAGCAGTTCCTCTTTTGTCATCTCTGCATATGGCTTCATAATATCCTCCTGGCTCACTATATTTTCTATAAAATGTGTCCGTCAGGCATACATCTGTCAGCCACCGGTCAACATTTTCGTACATTGTACACAAGCATACACCAATTGAAGCATTCCGTCAATACAAAATTTTCTTATATTGTCAAAAGGTATACTTATGTCATTTTCCATCTGTCTCTATCACAGCTTATGCATCCCCGCCGTCAAGCAGCTCCCTTACAAGCTGGTTCACCATGGCCGGATCCGCCTTGCCCTTCATGGCCTTCATGGTCTGTCCCACCAGGAATCCCATGGCCTTTTCCTTGCCGCTCCTGTAATCCTCCACGGACTGCGGGTTGGCAGCCATGACCGCCTCAACGGTGCGGCGCAGGGCGCCTTCATCCCTTATCACCTTGAGGCCCTTTTCCTCCACATACGCCTCAGGATCCGCATCGTGCCTGAATATCTCTTCAAACACGGTTTTGGCCACCGTCCTGTTGATGGTGTTTTTTTCCACCATGCCGATAAGTGCAGCCAGATGGGAGGGGGACAACCTCATGTCCTCCGGCTCCATTTCCTGCTCCTTCATCAGGCGCATGGCCTCCACCATGAGCCAGTTGGAGGCCTCCTTGGGCCGTCCGCTCAAACGCGTGGTCTCCTCAAAGATATCCGCCATGTGCTTGGAACTGGTAAGAAGCCTGGCGTCATACTCAGGAAGACCGTATTCCTCCATGTATCTGGCGATTTTCTCCGTGCGCAGCTCCGGCTGGCGGGCCTTTACCCGGGCAATCCACTCATCGCTTATGACCACCGGCACCAGATCCGGATCAGGGAAATACCTGTAATCCTGGGCATCCTCCTTGGACCGCATGGCCTTGGAGCTCTCCTTGTTGTCGTCCCAGCGCCGTGTCTCCTGGATTACCTTCCTGCCGTCTTCCAACAGCTCAATCTGGCGCCTGCGCTCCCCTTCTATGGCCCTGGCAATGGCCTTAAAGGAGTTCAGGTTCTTCATCTCGGTCCTGGTGCCAAACTCAGCCGCCCCCGCCTCTCTCACGGACAGGTTCACGTCCGCTCTCATGGATCCCTCCTGAAGCTTGCAGTCAGAAGCGCCCAGGTACTGGATTATCAGCCTCAGCTTCTCCAGGTAGGCTATGACTTCCTCAGCACTGCGCATATCAGGCTCCGACACAATTTCAATCAGCGGGACTCCGCTGCGGTTATAATCCACCAGGGAACAGTCCTCCCACTCATCATGAATCAGCTTGCCCGCATCCTCCTCCATGTGGATTTCATGGATTCCCACGCGTTTCTTAAGGCCGGACTCAGTCTCTATGTCCACCCAGCCGTCGTGGCAGACAGGCAGGTACAGCTGGGATATCTGGTAGTTCTGCGGATTATCCGGATAAAAATAGTTCTTTCTGTCAAATTTACAGTACTGGTTAATCTGGCAGTTGGCAGCCAGTCCCACTGCCAGCGCATACTCCACCACCTGCTTATTTAACACGGGAAGGGAACCCGGCATACCGGTGCATACGGGGCAGGTATGGGTGTTTGGCGCTCCCCCGAACCGGGTGGAACAGCCGCAGAAAATCTTGGTTTTGGTGGCCAGCTCCACATGGACTTCCAGCCCGATGACGGTCTCATACTGTTTACTCATGGCTCATCCTCCTCTCTGCCTCCCCTGCAGTGACGCCGGACGGCTCCTCTGGCGTCCCGGCAGTCACAGGCGGCAGCTTCCACTCCCGCGCCTTCTCGTAAGCATAGGCGGCCCGTATGATGCTTTTTTCCTTAAAACAGTCCCCTATGAGCTGCAGTCCAATGGGAAGCCCCTTTGAATCCAGGCCGCAGGGAAGGCTGATTCCGGGAAGACCGGCCAGGTTCACGGAAATGGTATAGATATCTCCCAGATACATCTTAAGGGGATCACCAAGGGACTGGCCTAACCGCGGGGCTGTTGCCGGCGCTGCCGGAGCCAGTATGACATCATAGGACGCAAACGCACGGTCAAATTCCTTCTTAATCAGGGCCTTGGTGCGGAGGGCCTTCAGATAATATGCGTCGTAGTAGCCGGAGCTAAGCACAAAGGAGCCCAGCATAATGCGGCGCTTCACCTCCGGCCCGAATCCCTGGGAACGGCTCTTTTTGTACATGCTGTGAAGCCCCTCGTATTCCGGCGCCCGGTAGCCGTACT
The DNA here is from genome assembly GCF_020297485.1 of Enterocloster clostridioformis. Lineage (NCBI taxonomy): Bacteria > Bacillati > Bacillota > Clostridia > Lachnospirales > Lachnospiraceae > Enterocloster > Enterocloster clostridioformis. The sequence goes on along the minus strand of NZ_JAIWZC010000001.1, from coordinate 4,996,437 downwards.
TTACACCGTCAAAGCGTGACAGGTTGGAACTGGCCTCAGCGGAAGCAATCACATAGTAGGCAGGTATGGCGTACTCCACCAGCTTAAGGTCAAAGGTTTCCACGATGGCCCCCTTTTCTCCCAGCACCCTGGCTGCTTCCAGCACAGCGTCCTTTACCTCCTGATCCAGCCCCTGTCCGAAGTAAGATTCCGGTATGCCAATGCGCATTCCTCTGACATCCTCTGACAGGGCTGCGGTGAAATCACAGTCACTCCGCTCCATGGATGTGCTGTCCTTGGGGTCATGGGAGGCCAGAACCTCCAGGACAGCCGCGCAGTCCGACACGTCCTTTGCCACAGGCCCTATCTGGTCCAGGGATGAGCCATAGGCAATGAGCCCATACCTGGACACGGTCCCGTAGGTAGGCTTGATGCCCGTGACGCCGCAGAAGGAGCTGGGCTGGCGTATGGATCCGCCCGTATCAGACCCCAGGGCATAAAAGCATTCCCCGGCAGCCACCGCCGCGCATGAACCGCCGGAGGAGCCCCCCGGCGCATGTTCCGGGTTCCATGGATTCCTGGTAACGCCAAAGGCGGATGTCTCCGTGGTGCTTCCCATGGCGAATTCATCCATGTTGGTCTTTCCCAGGATAACGGCTCCTGCCTGCTCCAGATTGGCAACTGCCTGGGCCGTGTAGGCGGGGATAAAATTTTCCAGTATTCTGGAACTGCAGGTGGTCCGCATTCCTTCCGTACACATGTTGTCCTTGACAGCCACAGGTACTCCGGCCAGAGGTCCGCTAAGCCTTCCCGCCTCAATTTCCGCCTGGACCTTCCCGGCCTGTTCCATGGTCTTTTCTTCATTCACTGTCACATAGGCATGGATGGATGGCTCCATGGCCTTTATGCGTGCCAGAGATGCCTCTGCGGCCTGGACCGCGGTGATATCCCCTGACTGAATCCTTCTTCCCAGCTCCAGGGCCGTCATATCTAATATGCTCATGTTCCCATTCCTCCTACTCTACAGTCTTAGGCACTTTGAATGCTCCGTCCTTTTGCCGGGGGGCGTTGGAGAGAATCCGGTCTCTCTGGTCCACGCCCGTGACCACATCCTCCCGGAACACGTTGTTCACCGGAAATACGTGGGACATGGGCTCAACGCCCTGTGTGTCCAGTTCATTTAACTTATCTATATAATCCAGCATCCTTCCCATATCCGTCTTTGCTTCCTCCTTTTCCTCCGGGGATAGTTCCAGCTTGGCCAGGATGCCTACATACTCGATTGTCTCGTCACTTATGATATTTGCCATAATTTCCTGCTCCTCTCAGTCATTTTCCTGTCCCTATGGCTCCAATCTGGTCACATCTCTTGGGAACAAGGATGCCTCCCTGACATTCTGTTCATCCAGGAGCCTCATGGTAAGGCGCTCCAGCCCAATGCCCAGGCCGCCGTGGGGCGGCATGCCGTATTTGAAAATCATAAGATAGGAAGCAATGTCCTCCGGATCCATGCCCCGCTTCTCCATCTTGTCTGTGATTTCCCTGTAGTCGTGAATCCTCTGCCCGCCGGTGGTCACCTCCAGTCCCCGAAACATTAGGTCAAAACTAAGCGTGAATTTGGGGTCTTCCGGGTCATCCATAGCATAGAAGGGCCGTTTTTTGGAAGGGTAATGTGTGACGAACACAAAATCGCTTCCATACTCTTCCTTGAAATACCGTCCTATGAGCAGCTCCTCCTCCGGCTCCAAATCATAGGGATTGCGTATCTTCCTGTCATATTTCCTTGAAACAAGCTCCTTTGCCTGGTCAAACCGGACCGCAGGAATCCGTCCCACCTCCGGCAGGGTCACTCCCAGCATATCCAGCTCCTTCTTATACTCCTGTTCCAGAAGTCTCATGACATACTGGAGCATTCCCGTCTCCATATCCATCACATCCCGGAAGCTGTCGATATACCCCATCTCGAAATCCAGGCTGGTGTATTCGTTGAGATGGCGGGTGGTATTATGCTTCTCTGCCCGGAACACAGGCGCCGCCTCAAACACCCTGTCATATACACCCACCATGGTCTGTTTGTAAAACTGCGGGCTCTGTCCCAGCTCTGCCTTCTTATTAAAATACTCCAGCTTAAATACGTTGGAGCCTCCCTCAGCTCCTCTCGCCACGATTTTTGGGGTGCGTATCTCCGTAAAGCCCTGGCTTAAAAGATAATCCCGAAATCCCCTTACAATGCCTTCCTGAATCTTGAATTTGGCCCGCTCCCTCACATTGCGCAGGGAGATGGGGCGCAGGGAAAGCTTTGTCTCCAGGGATGTGTTAAGCTTCCATTTGCTGACGGCAAGGGGCAGGGGCTCTGCTGGCTGGGACAGCACCCGGATTTCCTTCAGCCTTATCTCAAAGCCCTGGGGCGCCCGTTCCTCGGCCTTCACAACACCCATCACCTCCACGGCGCTCTCTTCCTTCAAATCCCTGATGTCAAAATCCGTACCCCCCGCCTCATATACACACTGCACCAGTCCCCGGGACTTGCGCAGGATGACAAAGGCTACCTCGCCCATATGGCGTATGGTATGAACAGCCCCGTTCATCCGTATTTCCTTCCCCTCGTATTCCCCTTCAAGCACTTCCCTGATATCCAGGACTCTCTTCTCCTTAACTCCGTTTACAAATTCCATGACTCTCTCTCCTCGCTATGAGCATTTGCTATGAGCACTTGACATCTGTACTTTTGATGTCCAGTTGGATTTCGGTTCCGGTTGTTTTTTTCATGGACATGAGCCGGCTGTCTGGTCCACAAATAAAAAACGCCCCGGAACACAGTAACTGCATTCCGGGACGGGATTAAATTCAGACATTTCCCGCGGTACCACCCGCATTGAGACCTGGTCCCGCAGCAAACTTCCCTGCTTTTCCAGCTCCCCTCTCTACGTACGTAACGTGTACAACGGATATACCTACTATCAGCCCTCTTCTGCCCGGCATCTTCCGGTTCAGGCCCTGACCGCTTCGATATACCAGCTCCAGAGTGTTCCCTTAGCCCAGTCCTGCCCGGCGGCGCTCTCAGTCGGTGACGCCCCCTTCCTGTCACATTTCTCAGGCCAGAGTCTCTTTCATTGCTGTTGATTATTTATTTACTAAAATAGTACATCACTGATTCAAAGTCAAGGACAAATGTTTATCCGGGATGAATTTTAGATAATTTGACTATAAATCATCCCATGTCTGAATATTTATTGTGATAATTGAAAGAGTCTGCCGCCATTCCATGAAACGGTTGGAAAGCAGGTCCCGGCATATCATATTTTTGCTCCGCCTGGCATAAACTGCAATATGGAAACTACTATACATATAAAGGAGCTCATGATGTTATCCATCCATGATTTTCAGTATTCCTCCGATGCACCCTATCCACCCGTCAGGGCAGAATCCGTGAATCCGGCCTACGCAAGGGTGATGTTGGACAACATAGGCGGAAACAATTCAGAGATGTCCGCCATATCCCTCTATGTCTTCAATCATCTGATTACCGGATACAATCCAGATGTCAGCGCCGTATTCCACAAGGTCAGCATCGTGGAAATGCATCATCTGGATATATTTGGAAAACTAGCCCTGCAGCTGGGGGAGGAACCGCGGCTGTGGACCCAGCACGGATGTAAAAAGATATACTGGTCCCCCAGCTGCAACCAGTATCCCGGAGAGCTGCGGACCCTGATGCGCAATGTCATCGACGGAGAAAAGGCAGCCATCAGCAAATACCAGCACCAGATTTCCTACATACGGGATGAAAATATCACTGAAAACTTAAGGCGTATTATTTTGGACGAACGGCTGCATGTGGAAATTTTTGAAAAGGTATACGGGGAATATTGTTCCTGACCGCCCTTAAGCATGGCGTATATTGGTAAATTCCGATATCTCCCTGCTGACTGTGCATAAATCGTCCACATCCATATCGTGAATGTTGTCATGCCCCGTAATCCTGGCAAATGTCTTTATCTCCTCCAGAGATACCCTGAGGAAATTAGCCACTCTCTGCGCGGCCGCATCCTCCTTAAAGCGGCTGCGCAGCCTCTCGTCCTGGGTCGCCACGCCCACGGGACACATTCCGGTGCCGCATATGCGGTACTGCTGGCAGGCGGCTGCCATCAACGCAGCGGAAGCAATGGCCACTGCGTCCGCGCCCATAGCCAGTGCCTTTGCAAAATCAGAAGATACTCGCAGACCGCCCGTTATCACCAGCTGGGCGCCGCAGCCTGTCTGGTCCAGGTATTTTCTGGCCCTGTAAAGGGCATAAATCGTGGGCACGCTGGTAGAATCCCTGATAATCTTAGGGCTGGCTCCGGTCGCCCCTCCCCTTCCGTCAATGGTAATAAAGTCCGGTCCGGCATAGACGCAGAATTCCAAATCCTTCTCAATCCTTCCCGCCGCAATCTTGATGCCGATGGGCCGTCCGCCGGATACCAGGCGCAGCCTGTCCACCAGGCCCTTCAAATCCTCTTTTGTGTCAATGCCCGGGAAACGCGACGGACTGATGATATCCTGCCCCAAAGGCTTATTCCTTATGGCCGCAATCTCCGGCGTCACCTTGCCTCCAGGCAGGTGGCCTCCCATGCCCGGCTTTGTGCCCTGCCCGATTTTTATTTCAATGGCGTCTGCTTCCCTCAGGTTCTCATCCGTCACACTGTACTGGTTGGGAACATATTCAAATATATACTTGTAGGCCGCCGCCTTCTCCTCCGGCAGAATGCCTCCCTCGCCGGAGCACATGGCTGTGCGTGCCATGGCGCTTCCCCTGGACAGCGCTGTCTTTGTCTCCCTGGAAAGGGCGCCAAAGGACATGTGTGAAATATAAACCGGATGGTCCAGCACCATGGGCTTCGCCGCATGTTTTCCTATAATGGTTTCTGTCTTTACCGGGGCGTGTTCGTCCAACGGCATGGGATTCAGCTGAGCCCCCAGAAACAGGATGTCGTCCCAGCCCGGCATGGGCATCTGGGTTCCCATGGCAGCAATGATGGACTGTCCCTTCACGGCCATCTCGTGAATCTCGTCCATATAGCGGGCGTCGGTCTGAGTCCTGGCATACTCAGGGTCATAGGACTCAGCTTCCCCTGTTCTGCCGCCGCAGTCTTTGCATGTTTCCCGTGTCTCCTGCTTTTTAACGGGCTCCTCCTTCTCCCTGTCCGGAGTCTTTCCTCCCCCCGTTCCATCCTCTGCCCTCACCAGCTTGTCGGCCGTGACCATGCACACGGGACAGACCTTTAAATCGGATATCGGTACCCCCTCCTTTTCCTCATCATAAATAGAACCACAGAATCTGCAACGGTATACTGCCATTATGTTTCCCCCTTCTCTTGTTCATCGTCAATAATAGTAATTATTACTATTTTAAATATAGCACAAACAAAGCTCAATGTCCAGCATTTTATACCCCCATATGTCATTGACTTACCGTTATAAGTAATGTTACAATATCTTTCATGCACAAATGAGAAAGGAAGTCGCACTACATGTCACAAGAAAACAAAATGGGCGTCATGCCCATTAATAAGCTGCTCATATCCATGTCCCTGCCCATGATTATCTCCATGCTGGTGCAGGCCCTGTACAACATCGTGGACAGCGTGTTTGTATCCATGATTAACCAGGCTGCCCTGACTGCGGTATCCATGGCATTTCCCATCCAGAACCTGCTGATTGCAGTATCTGCCGGAACCTGTGTGGGCGTCAACGCCCTGCTGTCCCGTTCCCTGGGGGAGAAAAATTCAAAGGCGGCCAATCTGGCTGCTGTCAACGGCCTGTTCCTGGCCTTCCTGAGTTTCCTGGCCTTCGCAGTCTTCGGCCTGTTCGGCTCCAGGCTGTTCTTTGAGAGCCAGACAAACAACCCGGTCATCATTGAATACGGCGTACAATATCTTCAGATTGTCTGCATCTTCAGCTTCGGGCTATTTGGTGAAATGATGTTCGAGCGTATTCTTCAGTCCACGGGCCAGACCTTTTACTGCATGATTACACAGGGCACCGGCGCCATTATCAATATTATACTGGACCCCATTCTTATCTTTGGCCTGTTTGGAGTGCCGAAAATGGGAATCCAGGGAGCTGCCGCCGCCACTGTATTCGGCCAGATTGTGGCCATGTTCCTGGCCCTCATCCTGAACCATGCCAAGAACAAGGAGGTACGGATTAATTTCAGATCGTTCACCCCTAACTGGAGAACTATTTCCATTATCTACCAGGTAGGCGTGCCCTCCATTATCATGCAGTCCATCAGCTCTGTCATGACCTTTGGAATGAATAAAATCCTGATTGGATTTTCCGAAACAGCCGTAGCCGTATTCGGAGTATATTTCAAGCTTCAAAGCTTTATCTTCATGCCCATATTCGGACTGAACAACGGCATGATACCTATTGTGGCCTACAACTACGGGGCCCGCAGCAAAAAACGCATCATGGAAACGGTCTGGCTGAGCATCGGCATCGCGATGGGCATCATGCTCATCGGACTGATGGTGTTCCACCTTATGACGCCCCAGCTGCTCACGCTCTTCCAGGCAGACGAGGAAATGCTGTCCATCGGCGTCCCCGCCCTGCGGATCATCAGCCTCAGCTTCCTGTTCGCAGGATACTGCATCATAGTGGGATCCGTGTTCCAGGCTCTGGGCAACGGCGTATACAGCCTGATTATATCCGCAGCCAGACAGCTTGTATGTATCCTTCCCCTGGCCTGGTTTTTTGCCCGGACCTTTGGGCTGCATGCAGTGTGGCTCTCCCTGCCTCTGGCTGAAATCACCTCCGTGGTGCTCAGCTCCGTCCTGTTCCGCAAGATTTATCTGGATAAGATAAAACCACTGGGACAGCCAGCCGCCTGATGAATGCCGGATAAGGTATATCAGATTATGAATGCCGGCTACTAATTTATGTCTGGATAAACAATACAAAACGGGCTGTTTGGGAACAGATTATATTCCCAAACAGCCCGTTTGCCGATCTGATTGCATTGGCTACTCCGCCGCGTAATTCAATCTCACCGTAATATTGGCAGTCTTATACCGGGAGCTGGTGTCCAGGTATCCGTCGTAGCTGTAGGATTCCGACCCGGAATTCTTTGCAGTAATCTGGAACACGCCCAGGGCCGCGCTTAACAGCTTGCCTGCCTTTGCTCCTGAACCGGCAGACATGATATCAATGCGCTCCTTTGCATTGGCAGTGGCTTTCTCAATCAGATCCAGCTTCACCTCATCCAGCTTGGTGTAATAATACTCCGGCAGCTCAGACTCGAACTCCACTCCTGATTCAATCAGCTTAGTGATATCCCTGGAAATATTTTCTACCTTGTCAATATCATAGGATGAAACCGTCAGACTCTGGGTCAGATCATATCCGTCCGGCTCATCTCCCAGGTATTTGCCCTCGTCATCGTATCTGGATGTATAGGTCTGGGAAATGTTGACGGAACTGAATATCATCTCATCCTCCGCCACCTGGTTCTCCTTCAGATACTGCCTTACCAGTTCCGCGTCCTTCTTGATGATGGCGTAGGCATCCCTGGGCGTATTCCCATGGACAGAAAAGCTGCCTCTCCACACAATCAAGTCCGACTCAAAATCACAGCTGGCAGAACCGGTGGCCGTGATTCCGCTTCCCCCGCCGTTCTTCTTATAATCCACCAGTCCGCCTGTAAAGATGCTGACGCAGATAATGGCGCTGAGCGCAGCGATGAGTGCGATAAGCACAGATCTGCCCTGGGCCATAAAGCCTGTCTTTTCCTTTTTCTCCCTGTTCTCTTCCAATCCCTCACAAACCTCCTTTTATATACATGTTCCTGCAAACCTGCGCGCCCGGCGCAGGTTGTGGTGGTTTTAGTATAGCACGTAAGAGCCGGGAGAGACCTGACGGCTTTCTTAATATTTACGGTCAAAATAAGGAGGAGAAAACAGGGGATGTGTTATCCCCCTATCAGAACATCCAGCCGTTTAAGGGCTTCTATGTATATCTCCATGGCATTGGTGAGATTTTCAATCTTCACGCATTCGTCCGGCTGGCCGCCGCCGTGGCCCGGAGGACAGGGCTTTTTCTGTCCCCGGATGCCCGGCCCAAAGGCGACCGCATTTGGCAGCTTCCTGGCGTAGGTGCCGCCGTCCATGGAGCAGGCTTCTGCCTCTGTCCCCAGCACCTGGCAGCACAGGGACGTAAGCTCCCTTACCACCGGGCTTTCCGGGTCAATGACACAGGGCGGGTTATCCCGGTTCCAGTCCAGAATCCACCCGTATGTTCCGGCTATCGCGCTCATCTGCCGCACCAGTGCTTCCGCGTCGGCCGTCACCGGATAACGGATATTAAAATTCTGTATGAACCGTCCCCTCTCTGTCCTGGCCATGCCTCCCGCCAGGGTAAGCCTGCCGGACAGTCCACCCTCAAAGCCGATGCCCATACCTTCCCCATAATAATCAGCAAATCCCTGGTCCGGGAACCGGAAGCAGGCTTTTTCCTTCTCTGTCAGGAAGGGGGCTCCGGCCAGCACACGGGCCAGCTTCACCGCCGCGCTGTCAGAACCCTCGGGAAAGGCGGCATGCGCTGTTTTCCCGGCAGCCTTTACAACGATATGGCCGTTGTCCTCAACCGAAAAATCCTAGGGGATTGCGAGGCTGTCCACATAATCCCGGACCGCCCGGCATTTACCTGCCGGGAAGGTCTGGCATACGCATAGAGGATTTAATCGTGATTACGGAAAAGGGCTGTGAATCCCTGAATACCATGACAAAGGAACTGATGATTGTTTAACTTATTGAACGGGATATGGGACGGTTGGAGGGAGCAGCCAGTGGGCTTTATTCCCCCCTCTTCCACTTTCTGATTTCCTCCAGCCTGCCTTTTACAGGTTCTTCCGCGCCCTGGTCCGTAGGACGGTAATATTTTCTTCCCTCCAGGGAGTCCGGCAGGCACTGCATCCGGGCTATCTTTTCCTTTGTATCATGGGCATACACATAGCCGTCGCCATAATGCAGGTCCTTCATGAGTCCGGTGGGAGCGTTGCGTATGGTAAGGGGCACCGGCTCCGCCAGCATGTTCTGGGCGTCTGCCTTGGCGGATTCATAGGACATATAGGCGGAGTTGGATTTAGGCGCCATGGACAGGTAAATTACGGCGTGGCTCAGATGTACATTACATTCGGGCATTCCCAGAAAATGACAGGCCTGGTAGGCAGACACTGCCAGCGTCAGTGCCTGACTGTCCGCCATCCCTATGTCCTCGCTGGCAAAACGGACCAGCCTGCGGGCCACATACAGAGGATCCTCCCCAGCTTCCAACATACGCGCCAGCCAGTATACGGCTGCGTCCGGGTCAGAATTGCGCATGGACTTGTGGAGCGCGGATATAAGGTTGTAGTGTTCTTCCCCTTTCTTATCGTACAAAAGACTCTTTTTTCCGATGCACTGCTTCAACACATCCTCTGTGACCGTGGTCTTATCCGGACTGATTACCCCGTTTGTCACTGCCATTTCCAGGGTGTTCAGAGCCGTCCTGGCATCCCCGTCTGCAAACCCGGCAATCATTTCGATCATATGGTTCGTGATTTCCACGTTCAAATAGCCCAGTCCTTTAGGACTTTTAAGCGCGTTCTTTATAAGGCGGGCCAGGTCATCCTCCGTCAATGCCTGGAGCACAAAGACCCTGCACCGTGACAGGAGAGCGCTGTTTATCTCAAAGGAAGGATTCTCCGTGGTGGCCCCAATCAGAATGATGCTTCCCTTTTCAACATAAGGGAGAAATGCATCCTGCTGAGCCTTATTAAAACGGTGTATCTCGTCCACAAATAAAAGAGTCTTAATTCCCATCCTCCGGCTGTTCTCAGCCTGGGCCATGACCTCCTTGATTTCCTTGATACCGCTGGTAACAGCGCTGAAATTAATGAACTGGGCATTGGTCCGCTTTGCAATGATTCCCGCCAGTGTGGTCTTACCCACGCCGGGAGGCCCCCAGAAAATCATGGATGGAATCTTATCCTGCTCTATGAGCTGGCGCAGCAGCTTCCCCTTTCCCAAAAGATGCTCCTGTCCCACAAATCCATCCAGGTCATCCGGACGCAGCCTGCTGGCCAGGGGATTGTATACTTCTCTGTCATCGAATAATGACATCTGTTTCATGGCTTTTCCCTCTCCTTTCATAAATGGTTCTGCATTAGGTAATTACGAAACTCTGAATTTTTATATTCACCTTGCACAAAATATCTTGCTTAATATATTCAATTTAGATTCATTCCTATACGATGTGCATAAATTCTGGTCAGTGAGTTTCGCAATTGCCTAATGGTTCTGCATGATTAAGAATTGGTGTTAGTATTGGGGTGGTATTGGGTGAGTGTTGGTATTGGGTTGATATTGATACTGTATAAAAAGCAGCCAAAAATGGTATTCTGGAAGCCTATCACGAAATCAGCCAGCTAAAATAAACCACATATCCAGCAGTGGTGGAAAGGAAAAGCATATGTATATAAAGCATGTTATATTTCAATCCACAAGGCCCTCGCGGGCCTCGACCAGGGCGGGGTTCAACTCCCCGGACAGACCATGGTGATTTCAATCCACAAGGCCCTCGCGGGCCTCGACGTGGTTTGACATGATATTGTCCGGTGAGAAAAGAATTTCAATCCACAAGGCCCTCGCGGGCCTCGACCTATAACGCCGTTCATTTTTTTACCTGCAGCAACAATTTCAATCCACAAGGCCCTCGCGGGCCTCGACGGTACTTACTCAATGAGTTGCTGTCCATCATCGAATTTCAATCCACAAGGCCCTCGCGGGCCTCGACTTCGTCCTCAAGCTCTTCCAGCCTATTTTTTGTGATTTCAATCCACAAGGCCCTCGCGGGCCTCGACGTTATGTGGCGATTATAGCCAGTATACACCTACTGATTTCAATCCACAAGGCCCTCGCGGGCCTCGACATACCATGGAGGAAATCTATTATGAGTATAAGAATTTCAATCCACAAGGCCCTCGCGGGCCTCGACATCATGGTCCGGTACTGGTCAACCGACATTCCCGCATTTCAATCCACAAGGCCCTCGCGGGCCTCGACGTGAAATACATCATGTAGACACAATTGGCATGGGATTTCAATCCACAAGGCCCTCGCGGGCCTCGACATTTATCTGATTTATGTGTAATAAGTTATCAATATTTCAATCCACAAGGCCCTCGCGGGCCTCGACCTTATACAATGACCGGCTGCACAGCTGGCATAGGATTTCAATCCACAAGGCCCTCGCGGGCCTCGACGACGCAAAAGCAGAAAACATAGTTACATCATATAATTTCAATCCACAAGGCCCTCGCGGGCCTCGACTGCTTGACCGGAAATCCTACTTGCTATCCAAGCAATTTCAATCCACAAGGCCCTCGCGGGCCTCGACCAGAAACAGGAAATTAGCATTTCCGGGAGAATTGGAATTTCAATCCACAAGGCCCTCGCGGGCCTCGACCCCCTGGAACCCTGCCTTCACGGCCTTTCCCAGTATTTCAATCCACAAGGCCCTCGCGGGCCTCGACCACTCACTGTCATTTTTTCCCTCTTTATCTAACTATTTCAATCCACAAGGCCCTCGCGGGCCTCGACTACTTAATGATAAATCTATCTAATATCTTCTGTATTTCAATCCACAAGGCCCTCGCGGGCCTCGACTGATATGCTGGATGTACGGACAATCACAGACGAGATTTCAATCCACAAGGCCCTCGCGGGCCTCGACAGGACCTGAGAAAACAATCCGTCCCCAATTTCCATATTTCAATCCACAAGGCCCTCGCGGGCCTCGACGCTCGAATATGTCAAGGTCGGTTGGAACAAATTTATTTCAATCCACAAGGCCCTCGCGGGCCTCGACATTACTCCAACAAATACCGCATCATCCCCCGAATATTTCAATCCACAAGGCCCTCGCGGGCCTCGACCACTCACGGATGCGGTTGATTATCTGCCGGTCGATTTCAATCCACAAGGCCCTCGCGGGCCTCGACATTTTCATAGCCGTGGTCTTTAATTGCTTCAATGATTTCAATCCACAAGGCCCTCGCGGGCCTCGACGAAAAGTCCTGCCGCCTTTTAATTGTATTATAAACATTTCAATCCACAAGGCCCTCGCGGGCCTCGACAGTATGAGGACAACCTATACCGGGTTCGTAGGGAATTTCAATCCACAAGGCCCTCGCGGGCCTCGACGAGCCACAGTTTCTGACTACCAATCCTGCAATCTGATTTCAATCCACAAGGCCCTCGCGGGCCTCGACCATAATCTGTCTGAGTGTCATGCGGTCCCAGATATTTCAATCCACAAGGCCCTCGCGGGCCTCGACCCAGTTCCAGGACAGGCTCCATCATCTGTTTAAAATTTCAATCCACAAGGCCCTCGCGGGCCTCGACGGGATTCACCCGGGCACTTGCAAACCTGTTTCCGATTTCAATCCACAAGGCCCTCGCGGGCCTCGACCGCGTTTTACCGCCTCCGCTGCCACGATGCCGGCATTTCAATCCACAAGGCCCTCGCGGGCCTCGACTGGTGCGAAAGGCCCAGGAGGCGGCGGACCAGCTATTTCAATCCACAAGGCCCTCGCGGGCCTCGACCAGGAAGCAGCCCGGCCGGAACCGTGCTGGCGGTAATTTCAATCCACAAGGCCCTCGCGGGCCTCGACCGTCCACTATCATCAGATACCCCCGGTTCACGTTATTTCAATCCACAAGGCCCTCGCGGGCCTCGACATCTTCCTGGCGTTCCTGGAGGTGCTGGGACAAGATTTCAATCCACAAGGCCCTCGCGGGCCTCGACGATGATACCTACGGCGTATACAACCCGATGTTCCAATTTCAATCCACAAGGCCCTCGCGGGCCTCGACATTCTTTTATGCCCTTGCCATAATGTAAGGGCAGATTTCAATCCACAAGGCCCTCGCGGGCCTCGACAAAATCCCCGGCCTACAATCCGGTTGTAGGTCAGGATTTCAATCCACAAGGCCCTCGCGGGCCTCGACCTGTTCACCAAATCCAAAAGCCTTGGCCATTGCGCCATTTCAATCCACAAGGCCCTCGCGGGCCTCGACCAAAGAGGTTGGAGGCAATTATTCCACAGTCAAGGATTTCAATCCACAAGGCCCTCGCGGGCCTCGACGATGCCTTGTGACCCTGATTGCTCAGTCGCAGAGATTTCAATCCACAAGGCCCTCGCGGGCCTCGACAGGGAGGATGGACGCACATCAATGAACGCGGAGGAATTTCAATCCACAAGGCCCTCGCGGGCCTCGACATTCTCTTGATTTCTACAGCAGGTGAGAAAACGGATTTCAATCCACAAGGCCCTCGCGGGCCTCGACGACTTGCCGAATAACTTGAGTTATAGGATTTGAATTTCAATCCACAAGGCCCTCGCGGGCCTCGACTGCATATTACAATTATAAATCGTCCAAAAGGACTTATTTCAATCCACAAGGCCCTCGCGGGCCTCGACTTCCCAGCAAAAGAAAATTCCTGTGATAGACACGATTTCAATCCACAAGGCCCTCGCGGGCCTCGACGTGGATTATACGGGCTGCATTTACCGTATACGCATTTCAATCCACAAGGCCCTCGCGGGCCTCGACGAGGGAAAAAATGACAGTGAGTGAGCATATACGGATTTCAATCCACAAGGCCCTCGCGGGCCTCGACATTTATATCACTCATGTACATTTACCTCCTAATTATTTCAATCCACAAGGCCCTCGCGGGCCTCGACTCGGATGCAGATATGGGTGTGGATGGGACATCTGATTTCAATCCACAAGGCCCTCGCGGGCCTCGACAGCAAAACTATCCAACAATCCCTCCACATCCCCCTAACTTTTTATGCATTATGTCCTCCCCTCCTTATTTCAACCTCCTCCATCCATTCACCCAGCCTATTTTCACGGCTTTTCCGCTGTTTTTCAGGTGCGAATCTCCCAGGCATTTCATGTTAGCTTGGCATTCGCACCTGGTTTGATGGGATTCCGCCTCACAGAAATCACACTCTACTTATACACTACATAATCCTTCATTTCACGCATATATCCCGCATGCTGCAGTGCCTCTGCCGCCTCCGCCGGATACTCTTTCAAAACAAGCCTCTTTTGTTCCGGATATATAGCTCCCTGCTTGAACGCACGGACAAATTCCGCCATCACTTCCTTCATATCATTGACATCGTAAATGCGCAGTACCCTGCCCTGGCGTTCCATTACAGCTGCCAGATTTCCCGCTTTCAGGGCCACCGCTGTTCCGGCCACTGCCAGAAATCCACATTTCTCCGGAAATTCCAGGACTTTTCCCCACACCAGGGCCGGGTCTGTTCCGTTTAACCACACCACATGGTCATCCGGCTCCCTCAGTGCACCGGTCACGGCATCGTAATCCTCGCTGCGGACAAATTGGGCGCCCGACATCCCCTCCACAAAATAGCCTCTGCGAATGCGGCCCGTATATTCCCAGACACGCAGAATTTCCAATGCCTGCGCCCAGCTCCAATCCCACTTCTTCCCATCTTCTCCGGTCAGGGCATAGGGAGAGTCTGACACAGCCTGTATGGACTTTTTAAAAGTCTCACGGCACAGAATCATATTTTCATCCAAAAACAGCTCCAGCCATTCCTCCGGCCCATACTTTTTTACTGGCCTTACTATGTCCCACCGCCCTGCCGACAGGGCCATGACCCTGGTATTCACGCGCTGTCTGACAGCAGCTTTCCTCACCTTGTCCTGGTTCTGCCATTGCCTTACAGGCACAAAACTGTCTGCACATACCAGACCCTTTTCAGCCAGACTTAACAGTACTTCCTGGGCGCTGCCTTCCTTCGGTATCTTTGTAAGGAATTTAAGGAAACTGGCTCCTCTGCGTTTTAACTCCCTGTACATGAGAAGCTCATCTCCTTTAAGCTCCCCCACCTTAGGTTCATCTTCCTTAAACGCATCTTCCTTAAACGCATTTTCCTTAAATACATCTCTCTTAATCACCTCTCCTTCAATCACATCTCCCTCAAATCCTGCTGCCTGCGCTCCGACGTCTGCCTCCCAGTCAATGTCCTCATAGCTGCAAAAGCAAAGGGTTCCTTCCGGCGACATTCTCCAGAAATAATCCCCCTGTGCCAGCAGCCGGTCCAGATAGCTGCCTCCATAGCGCTCCACCCGCCTGGCAAAGTACACATTTTCCCAAAAGCGTACAGGGCATGGTTTTCTGCATCCTCTTTCCATGGCCTCCCTTAACTGTTCTTCTGACGTGGAATGTACCACTGCCCTTGAGGCCATAAGCGCGGCATAATGGGAAGCCGGCTGTGTGACCGCGTGGCTTCGCAGGCTGCGTATATGGCCTTCCCTGGCTCTCTCATAGAGCTTTTCGTGATAATATACACCCTGGTCCTCCACTGCATGTTTGCAGCGGCACAGTTTATCCAAAAGCTCCTCTGTCATTTTCTCAGACAGAAAATACCGTTCCCTTACATCCCCCGCAGTCTGACCGCCCCGGTAGTAGAGCATCCGGCGGATAATATGCATTCCTGCCTCCTCATCCTGCTGCCGCAATGCCCTCATATATTCGTCCTCGTGTTCTGCCGCTATCCAGATTCCGGGCTCCACATAACAGGCCAGTCCCTGCCGAGCCAGGGTATCCAGCCATTCAGCCGGTATGTCCAGCTCCCCTGCCTCCAAATCCCCCTCCATCATGAGAAGGGAATGAAGCTCCTCCTCATTTTCCGGCATTTTTTTCCGTGTCCATCCCCTGGCCAGTTCCTCTGCTGTGGGCTTGAGCAGTGCCTTCTTCAAATCTTCCTGCACAGTCTGGCGGATTTTAGGTGTCACCGGTGAGTACTCATACATTTCTTCCGCCTCCGCCTGCCACTGGAAGGGCAGAGACATGGGAGAAGGGACATCCAGCCAGATTTCTCTGACTGTAATAAGGCCGGAACGGATCTTGGCCAGTATCTCCATCACTCCGCTGATATCCCACTGGTGTTCCAGACATTCCCGTTTCGTCTCACGAATCAGGGGATGATCCGGCTGGTCCATCAGGGAGCTTAACATTTCCGTGCTTTTAAGGCGCTGCATCCAAAGAGGCTGGCGCCCGCCCCGTTTCATGCCCATCATCAGGGCACGGGCAGCATTGTAGCGGAATGTCATGCCAAACAGAGGAGTATCAGGCAGGATTGCTTCCAGCACCGGCCGTACCTGGTCCGGGTTGATTTGGAACAAAAGCCCTTCCGGCAATTGCTCCCTGCCGTAAGGATACAGAAGAAATCCATCCTCCTCATCCACACTTCCCACATCCAATCCCATGGTGTTCCGTATCATATGACGCAGGACGAGGGACAGCGGGCCATTTACCCGTCTGCCAAACAAAGCATGGACCATGACCTGGTGGCTCCCTGTACTGTCTTTAAAATGCTCCACCACTATGGTCCTGTCATCAGGCAGTCCTTCTGTGGCCTGAATCTGACGTTGTATAAAGCCGGACGCATTGGACGACGCGGACTCGTCTAACCCCAGTTTTCCCAGGGCTTTTTCCAGCTCTCCGTCACGGCAGGCCTTCTCCAGCTCTCCGAATATACGGCCAAAGGCAAGACTGGTCCGAAGATCCCTTCCTTTTGTCTCCCCCTTCCAGAATGGAAGTCTGGCGCCTTCAGCCGGGGCCTGGGTCACGATAACAGAGTCCTTATCCTGACGGACCACACGCCAGCCAAATGACCCCAGCATGAAACGGTCCCCAATCCTGGATTCATAGACAAATTCTTCGTCCAGCTCTCCTAACTTCACCCCGTCCTCTGTTTTGGCTGCATACATCCCTTTATCGGGTATGGTCCCTCCTGCCGCCGTGGCCAGCATACGACTGTAAACATCCCCGGCCACCCGTCCGTGTATCCGGTCGTACAAAATCCTTGGACGAGCCGGTATTTCCCGGCTGTGCTCATAATCTCCTGCCAGCATGGCAAGGACATCCTCCACATCCTTCCTGGTCACCTGATAAAATGGGTAGGACCGCTCCAGGACTTCCATCACATCAGCTATGCTGTAGCTCTCTCCCGAAGCCATGGAAACCAAATGCTGGGCCAGCACATCCAGGCACATGCGCGGAGGATTGGCCCGTTCCACGCCTCCATGGCGGGCCACCTGTGCGGTCATGCCGCAATATACTGCCTCAGGCGCGGTCCTGGGATACATGTACATGACGCTGACCCGGCCCGGATTATGGCCGGCCCGGCCCAGCCGCTGCATGGTGCTGGAAATGGTACGGGGGCATCCGACCTGCAAAACCCGCTCCACGTCCCCCACGTCAATGCCCAATTCCATGGATGATGTGGCACATAACAGCCGCAGCCGTCCCTCTCTTAAATCCCGTTCCACTTCATCCCGCTGTTCCTTTGACAGACTTCCGTGGTGGACTCTGGCAAACCCGTCCCCGCCCAGAAGATTTACATAATATGCCAGTTTTTCCACATACCGTCTTCCCTCGGAAAATGCAATCACACTCTTACAGCTTAAGCACTGGCGGTACACTGCCATTCCCAGTTCTTCCCATACCGGGTCCTTCCGTCTTCCCACAGCAGGAGCCGTGCCAACGACCTGAATTTCCACCTGCTTATCCATGGATGGGGCACAGATGACGGCCGGTTCCGGGGACAGATAGGCGGCCGCAAGCTCCAACGGCTCAATGGTGGCGGACAGGCCAATTCTCTGAAGCCTGCGCCTGCAAAGTTTATCCAGTCTGGCCACTGACAGCATCAGATGCGCTCCCCTCTTGGTATCTATAAGGGCGTGAAGCTCGTCCAAAATGATCGCCCTTGCGGTCTTTAACACCTGGCGGCCGGATTTGGATGTAAGCATGAGATACAGGGATTCCGGCGTGATAATCAGTATATGAGGCGGATGCTTTACCATCCTCTGGCGCTCTTTCTGAGGCGTGTCCCCGGTACGGATGGCGGCCTGAATCTGCCCTATGGATTGTTTACCCGGTCCGCCTCCCGGCGTGCCCTCTCCAGGTTCTTCGGATTCCGGACGGAATCTGTTTTCCTCAAGAGCTTCCGCCTCAATCCCCTCCAAAGGTTTACGGAGATTTTCCCTGATATCCCCTGCCAGAGACTTAAGGGGAGACACATATATCACATACAGCTCATCCTTAAGCTCCCCTCTCCCTGCCAGTCCGCCCAACTGGTCTATGAACACCAGGAAGGCTGAAAGGGTCTTTCCTGTACCGGTTGGAGCGCTGACCAGCACATGCCTTCCGTCAGCAATGGCAGGCCAAGCTTCCTTCTGTATTTTGGTGGGTTCTCCGAATGTTTTCCTAAACCATCTTTCAGTGGCGGGCAGGAATTGTTTTAGGGTATCCTCTTGCATAAGCTCCTCCATGCGGACAGTTGTATGTCATTCCTGTTGTCTGGATTTTTTCCCGGAAATCTCCGGGTATTTATATTATTATATCATTGCACCGTTTTGGCTGTCTATGACTGACATGGCAGAACTGCTTTTTAAACCGTCTTTTCCGGTCTTTATTTGCGGCAGCCCAGACGGCGCAGGCACCCTTAACCCCAAACTTATTGTATACCATATTCATATCAATAGCTGGCAGAATCAGAGCTCGCCGGAATGATAATCTGATGACCCACCGGACGGACGGGCACGGGGATATCCTGTCCTTAGACCCGCCTCACTTGTTCAGCCATTTATCCCAACGGATTGTAAGGACATTTTTCCTTCAGGCACTGTTCGTTCCGGTCGTACAATCCGCATACTGTCTTTTTGGGCCGTTCCATCCATATCCCGAATTTCTCTCCCACAAAATCCACCGCCTGCAATATGGCTGTGTAGGAATCCCGTTTACAGCATCTGGGGCCCCCTGTTTTAGCAATAGCCCCAAGGCTTCTGGAAGTCATCTCATTGCAAAGCCCCCACTCTTTTCCGCTTAAAGGTGATGCCCCGGTAATCAGGCTGATAAAGATGCCCGTACTCACGGCCGCCCCGCAGGTTCCCCACAAACCGCAGATACCTCCCGGCACCTGCGTTCCTCTGTTTCTCATCTCCTCCAGGGCAGCGTCCAAATCCAGTTCTCCCCCGGCATTTTTATAGGCGGCCAGAAGCACGGATCCCACCAGCACATGGTGTTCCGGTCCATGCATATAGATATAGGGGGACAGGATGATTTTCTTCATGATTGCCACCGGGTCCCTGCTGTCTGTATGCCTGCATATATCTTCAATGACACGCAGGCCCATCTGCTCATGGCAGCTGTCACAGATAAAATGACCGTTCACACATCTGGCATTACTCATAAACTTTTTGTGACAGTAGGTACATTCCATTTCAATCTGACTCTGAAGATATTCCAGCGGCGCTCCGCACACCAGACATCCCGTTTTTTGTTCTTCCATTGTCGTATCCTCCCATTAACCATTTATTTCTTATTCTCAAGACAATCTCATTCCAGTATACCATAATCCCTATCCCGGTTAATACTTATTTTTTCCGTTTTTGCATCCGCGTTTTTGCATCCGCTTCCCGCTCTTTATCCACCCCGTCCCCCAAAAATCATCCGGCCGCCCGGACACACACATACATCCGGCCCTGCCGGTTTTCCCGCAAATTGAAAAAGAGCATAAACCGTCTGCTCCCGGAACCGGTTTACACTCTTTTTCCTCATCGTATCATATATTCTGTTATGGTTTCCCTTATCATTCCTCTGCTTTCTACTCCCTGTTCAGGGCAGCGCCTGACCTGGCTGTGTTCACCAGGCGGGCGTACCGGCCGAGAAGGCCCTTTTCCCTTGGACGTGTGACTGCCTTCCATTCTCTGCGTCTGGCTTCCAGCTCCTCGTCGCTGACCTCCAGATGCAGATAATCCTTATACAAATCCACGGTTATCCTGTCCCCATCCCTTACCAGGGCAATAGGACCTCCATCCGCTGCCTCAGGGCACAGATAGCCAATGCTTAAGCCTCCGCTGGCCCCTGAGAAACGGCCGTCGGTGATAACCGCTGTGTTGGGAATGCACTTGATGATTTCCGTAATCCGGTGCAGCTCCTTCATTCCCGGACCTCCCTTAGGTCCTTCATAGCGTACGATGACGGCGTCGCCTTCCTTTATCTCCTTTGCACGGAAAGCGGCATAACACTCATCCTCGCCCTCAAATACCCTGGCCGTGCCCTTAAAGCGGCGCACCTCCGTGGGAACTGCCGATGTCTTTACCAGGGCTCCCTGAGGCGCCAGATTGCCATAGAGCACCTGGATTCCGTCCGCCCTGGATACAGGCTCGTCCATAGACTTTATCACTTCCCTGTCTCCCTGAGGCGTACGCTCCAGAATCTGCCCCAGCGTTTCCCCTGTCACAGTCAGCACATCCTTGTTCATCACAGACTCCAGCTCTTTCATCACGGCCGGTATTCCGCCTGCGCAGTGCAGGTCTACCACGGTCCTGTTTCCGTTGGGTACAATGGAACACAGTACCGGCGTGGTGGTGGTAATCTTTGAAAAATCATCCCAGTCCAGGGAAATCCCCAGCTCTGCCGCCAGCGCCGGAAGATGAATCAGGGCATTCAGGGACCCTCCGATAGCGGAAAGAAGGGTGATGGTATTCTTAAGCGCCTCCCGCGTCATAATCTGGCTGGGACGAATCTGCATCTCCACCATCTTCATCACGGCCCGCCCTGATTCCCTTGCGTTGAAACGGCGCATGCTGGTGCTGGAAGGAATCAGGCTTCCTCCCGGCAGCATCATTCCCAGGGACTCACAGAGGGCGCCCATGGTATTGGCTGTCCCCAGGAAGGGGCAGATTCCGGGCCCTGTGTAATACTTAAGCGTCCCCTCAATCAGCTGACGCTCTGTTATCTCGCCCCGCAGGAACTGCTGGCGCAGCTCCTTTGACTCATTGGGCTTTATCTGGGCATAGCAGGGACCGGCTGTGACAATGACTGACGGCAGGTCAATCCGTGCCGCCGCGTTCAGCATTCCCGGCACAATTTTATCACAGGAGCCCATGTACACCACTCCGTCAAACACGCCCTCTCCCACCACCATGGCCTCGATGGAATCCGTGATAATTTCCCTGTGGGGCAGGCAGTAACGCATACCGGAATGCCCCTGGGCAATGCCGTCACACATGGCTACCGTGTTGAACTCAATGGGCTCGCCGCCGGCTTCCAGTATTCCCTTCTTTACCTCCTCAGCCAGCTGTTTTAAAGGCTCGTGCCCGGGACATATCTCATTCCAGCTGTTGGCAATGGCAATGAGAGGCTTGTGGTCCAGGGAGTCAATAGAAACACCTGCCGATGCCAGATGGGCCTTGGATATGGCTTTCTGGAACGGCTCCAATTTATCAATTGCCCGCAACATCGTTTCCTCCTGCTAAAACTGCTTTCTTCTTGTTATAACGATTCATGAACACCCATACGGCTGCCATAACAGCAATCAGCACCGGCACAAAGATGTACGGCCTCTTGATGAATGCCTCATACACCAGAAAGCTAACCGTAAGGCTG
This sequence comes from Enterocloster clostridioformis, assembly GCF_020297485.1. Taxonomy (NCBI): domain Bacteria; kingdom Bacillati; phylum Bacillota; class Clostridia; order Lachnospirales; family Lachnospiraceae; genus Enterocloster; species Enterocloster clostridioformis. The sequence continues at coordinate 4,974,933 of NZ_JAIWZC010000001.1, read as the reverse complement.
GTGGCCGCAAAGGATGTAATCATTCCCTCTCCCAGGTCCAGTCCCACGGAAGTGGCCAGCTGGGTCAGAACCGGCGCTGTGGCCGTACCTGCCAGCAGAATGGCTCCTGTGCATACCAGGCCCATGATGATGTTCTTAAACAGGTTTCCTCTGGTGATTGCAACCACCAGGGCCACACGGAAGGTCACAACTGCCAGATCCGCGAAGGGAAGCACGCGGTTTCCCGGAAGAACGGCAGCCATAAGGATAGTCAACGGAATGACTATCAGGGATGTGGTGATGACATCAGGATTTCCCACTACAACCGCCGCATCCAGACCAATGAGGAATTTCCTGCCCTTAAACTTCTCCTGGGTAAACTTTTTGGCAGCCTCTGAGATTGGCATGAGTCCTTCCATGAAAAGAGAGGTCATCTTGGGAATCAGTACCATGACAGCCGCCATGTTCACGCCCAGCGCCATGATATCAGCCACTGAATACTTGGCCAGAACACCTATAATGCAGCCAAGTACCAGACCCATGATGGTGGGTTCGCCAAAAAATCCCAGGTATTTCTTAGCATCCTTGATTTCAAAATCAATCTTGTTAATTCCGGGTATCTTATCCAGAAGCCAGTTAAGGGGCGCTGCGATAATGATGGAGGAAAGGGCCGACATGGTTGGAAGGGATACGCCGGGAATGCCGAAGTAATCCTCTACCAAAGGCGCGGTCCAGTCTGACAGCTTGAATGTGATGATGGCCATGATAACCGTTGCGCCGATACCCATTGCCACATTTTTAGTCACAAAATAAACCATGATTCCAACGATTGCCATGTGATGATAATTCCAGATATCCACATCCAGAGTATCAGTGGCTTTCAGTACCAGCATGACAATGTTAGTTGCCAGGATACAAAATATAAGGATGGCGATAATGGGCGATGACCATGTAACTGCCGCGATGGCACCCCAGCCCACATCCAGAATATCCAGCTTAATGCCGAAATTCTGCACCATGGCCTGGGCGGCAGGTCCCAGATTGCTCTTCATCATGTTGATGACCAGATTGATACCCGCAAAGCCAATGCCGATGGTAAGACCGCTTCTGAATGCCTTTGATAATTTCACGCGGAAAATAAGCCCTATGATGGTTATGATGATTGGAAGCATGACCACTGCGCCTGCGTCCAGAATCGTATTGAAAATATTATAAAGTATCTGCATATGATTAATCTCCCCTAAGATTTCATTTGTCTTTCATAGCCAATGGCTGTCTGCCTAAACCCCTTTTTACTTCAGATAGGACAGAAGCTCATTCAGCGTCGCGTCCTCGTTAATTCCTGTCAGCAGGGAAATGGCGCCTACCACCGGAATATTCACATTGCCGCCCGTGAACTTTCCCGTCGTAACCAGCAAATCAAAATCATCTGCCTTGGATTCCACCTCCAGAAGCTTGCACTGGGTTACTGATACCGGGATTCCATTGTCCTCACATTTCTCCCTGATCTTGGTTGCCACTACGGTTGATGTTGCGATTCCATTTCCACATGCCACTAATATACGCTTCATTTTTATATTCTCCTTTGGATAATCTTATTTTTAGTTCCCATCTTCCAGCAGGTACTGCTTGATGATTTTATGGATGATGTCAGGCTGTCCCGCCTCCACTATGTGTTTCACATCCTCCTGGTTCTGAATCAGCTTCACGATTCTCTGAAGCATTTCAATATGTCCGTGGGCCTCTGTGAGGGCCAGCATGATGACCAGGCTTACCGGTACGTCATTGTCAGGCTCATCCATAGCCCTGAATGGAGCCGGTGTCTTAAGCACGGCCACACAGATGGCCGCCTCATTGACATGGCAGATATCCGCATGGGGAATGGCCACATTGATTCCCCCTGTCTTAAGTCCTGTGGGGAAGGACTGCTCCCGCTCCAGGATGGCCTGCTTATATGTATCCTTTACAATGCCCTTTTCACAAAGATAATCTGTCATGGCGGACAAAACCTCCCGGTCCGTCATGGGTTTGTCAAATTTCAGAATCAATGATTCATTAAACGCAATGCCGCTCATGATTCTTTTTCCTCCATACTCTTCATTTTCTCTTCCATGGCTGCTATGGAACCGCGGATTCCCTCTTCATTCTCATTCAGTATATCCTCTTTCAGGAAAATACCCGAACCGATTCCCGCAAATGATGCCCCTGCCGCAAAGTACTCCTGCACATTTGAGGTGCCGATGCCCCCCACGACCATCAGAGGCATTTTCCCCAGAGGCGCCTGGATGTCTGACACATATCTGCTTCCCAGCCTGCCTGCCGGGAATATCTTCACGATATCCGCCCCGTCCAGGAAGCTCTGTCTGATTTCCGAAGGTGAAAAAGCACCCGGCACAGAAACCACGCCGCGCTCCCGGCACAGGTCCAATATACGCTTCTCAAATACCGTGGGAGACAACAAAAAGGCTGCACCTGCCTCAATGGCCTCCACGGCTTCTTCATAGGTAAGGACCGTGCCGGCTCCCACCATGATTTGTCCTCCAAATTCCTGGCTGATTTTCCGTATGGATTCCAGGGCTCCCGGAGTATTCATGGTAATTTCAACGGAGCCTAAGCAGGTCCCCACCAGGTTCCTGACAACCGTGCGGGTCTGTGAATAGGTATAGCCTCTTAAGATTACTGTCACTTTCGGAAATTTCTCTATATTCATCATTCTCGCTCCTTTCTGACAATATATAGAGCAAGAATGATGCCAACTAATTGACTAATTTTGTATTTTTACATAACAGATTCCATATTTCTTCTCGTGTCCGGCTGGCACGGATGGCAGAAACCATAGATTCATCAGAAATAATCTGATACAGCTGTTCAAAATATTTTCTGGAATCTTCCTGAATCCCCAGTATAAAAATAACATCCACAGTGTTGACCCCATCCCACAAAACAGGTTTGTCTAATTTTGTAACGGAAATGACTGGTTTTGTAACCAATCCGGGGTCGCCGTGGGGAATGGCAATACCCTGGCTGAGCCGGGTGGTCATCATTCCCTCCCGTTTATAGACGCTGAGAAGGAATTCCTGCCGGACCAATCCTTCCTCTTCCATATGTCCCACTGCCTCATCTATAATTTGGTCCTTGAACTCCGCCTCTGTCCTTATATAAATATGGTCCGGGGAGATAACCTCTGACAGCTGGTTTTCCTCGAACATGGCGCTCCGCTTTAATATGCCGCGAAGCTCCCCGATGCCCTCCGGGCTGTAGATCCGGCTTACAGATATAAACGGATAGGTGCCTGACTCCGGATTAATGGTGCCCACAATGGCCAGTATCTCATACTCCTTTTCCGTGTTGGCAATGATGCGTTCAATGCTGGAATCCTCAATATATCCCCTGGTCACTATAACCGTCCCGGACAGGTTGCTCTTCAGGCGCTCCGTCAGATGCTCCTTCAATTTCACGGCGGCCCCCTGGCCTGTGATGCACAGGCACAGAATCGCCTTTTTCCTGGCTTCCGCCTGTTCCCTGGTTCCGGTAAGCTTTATCTTGTCCAGCTCATCCGCAATCTCGTTCAGGGATTCGTCTGTCCACATGGTCTTGCGCACTGCTTCCACCACCATCATGGTGTCTGTGCGTGACAGCACGCGGACCCGCATACCTGTCTCCTCCCGAATCTTCTGGCCCACATTCAGGAGAGACCCCATGTCCGCCAGCACGATGCAGCCTTTTCCCTGGTTTACGCGCCTGGCCATATCCACTGTCTTTTCCGCCATCTGGGCCGGCGTATCCCACAGGTTCATATCCACACCAACGGCGTGTTCCGTTCCCATGATGGCATTGGCAACCTGGGCCATTGCGCTGGCCACCGGACCGTGGGATACCACCAGCACCGCAATCTTCCCCTCCTGGGCCATGTCCTTTTTTCTGAATTTCCTAAAGTACATGGCCAGGAATGCCTTTTCCTCCTCCGGCAGAGTGAGATAATACTTTTTTTGTATTTCATCCACGGCATAGCAGGCGGCCTCATAATCTTCGTAGGACTGCTGACGAATATTTTCCATGCCGGGGTAAACCATACGCCCATGGCTGCGCATCCTCTCCATGGCCATGTTCAGATGAATAGCCAGAGGAAACACCACCTGTTCCTCCAGCCCCGGAAGCCGTTTCCTGGCCAGTTCACAGATATCCCTTGTCATGCTCAGGATGTCGTCCCCCACGATGGAAGCAATCTCGTCCTCCCGGATGCCCGACTTCTGGAATTCATGGATATGGCGCTGGAATCTGGACTCTATCTCGTCGGTGAGCTGGACTTCGATGTCCCGTTCCCTCAGGCCGTCTCTCAGCAGCTGGTCATACTTTTCCTCCAGGGATTCATATATGTTAAAGCCCTCCAGAAAGGTTTCCGTTCCGGATTTCCCGGCATCCTCCCCGGAATCATCGGGAAATACATAACAGTCGTCCGGGCACAGCTCCTTTATCTCCTTGGTAATCCGGTCAGGTACATACCCCTTCCTCAGGTTCTCAGTCAGGCTCGGGAAAGACACGGTGATACGCCCGTCCTTTCTGGCCCGCCCTTCCAAAAACGCTTTGGCGCAGCACACCTGGATATCTGATTTAAGCTGTCCCACATTGCCGGGGCAGTCCCCGCCCAGCAGGCACCACAGCGCCTGCTGTCTTATTTTTATCTGTTTCCCCAGACGCCTGGATTCCCACTGAAAAAAACGCAGGATAAACTGCAGCTTCTCTCCCGCCGGCCGGTCCTTTAAGGAAGGAATTTCTATGACCATGGGAATTCTGCGCCTGAAGGTCAGAAGCAGGGAGCTCTGAGGATTTTCCGTGGTCGCGGCAATAACCATCACATGGCTCTCCCGCTGGGTATCCACTTCCCCCAGGCGTCTGAACCTTCCCTTATCCATCAGGTAGAAAAGGATCTCCTGGCCCTCCGGCGGAAGCCTGTGCACCTCGTCCAGAAACAGGATTCCCCCATTGCACAGCTCCACCACTCCCTTTTTATTGTCAGCGGCGCCGGTGAATGCCCCCCTGCTGTATCCGAAGAGCTGGGCCAGCAGAAGCTGGGGATTATCCGCATAATCCGCGCAGTTAAACTCAAAATAGGGAGCGTCCTTTCCAAAATTTTCCGAACCGCAGGCATACTCATGCATGAGCTCAGCCAGAAAGCTCTTTCCCACGCCCGAAGGTCCGTATATAAGGCAGTGCAGCCCCCTGGGAGGATACAATACGGCTGCCTGGGCACGGGTAATCTGAGTCTTCATGCTTCCGTCAAACCCCACAAAAGCGCTGAACACATTTGCCCTGTCATCCTCGGCCCCGGATTCTGTATGTTCCGCATATTCCGCATGTTTCGCATATTCCGGTGCCGGGCTGGCGTTTTCCTTCTCCCGGCAGACGCCGGAAGGAATCCATAACTCCAACAGTTCTTCCCGCAGCTTGCCCGCGGCATATTTTCCTATCCTGTAGCCGGCATCCTCCAACATCCTGGTAAGCCCTCTGTCAGACAAGCCCGGATTTTCTGTCAGAATCCTCTTCATGTCCTCAAATATGACCGGCTTCCTCCTCTTCCTGGAATCAGGTATATGGTGCTTCCGGCGCACCGTGGTCACATCCTCCCTGAACACCTGCAGGCGGGACGCTATCTCCTCGTCTGTCAGGGGATTCTTACTGTCCTCATCTTTTATGATTTGCAATATCTGTTCTTCCATGCGCGCACTCTCCCATACAATCATACGGCCTATGCCAATGTTTATTATCATACCATCTTTTCATATGATTTACCACATGGCAATCCAACCGGTACAACACCCATACATCCCCATCCGTTCCTGCAATACAGCGCCCTCAACTGGAAGCCGCTTACACAGTGCCGGGCCAGACATTCCTCCAAAAATTCCACACAGTACTGCTCCAGATGCACCAGCCCTTCCTTTTCTATGGGAAAATGGCCGGCTCCCTTTAACAGCTTCATATCCTTACTGCAATTCAGCCGGTCAAAAAACAGCCTGCTGAAACTGGCATCCGTCCATCTGTCATTTTCCGGTTGACAACCGTTCCATAGTACTCCGTCATCCCGTAGAGGGGAAGGTCCGGGCGTATTACCTCGTATCCCCGCTTCATGAGAGGCACTGCTATGAACGACAGAAGCCCTCCGTTACATCCCCTCCCCCATGCCGTGAAACAGTATGATTCGCGTCTTTGGTTCCTTTACCCTGTAGTGGTCTATATGTATGCCAACCCTGCCAATACCCACAAAATATTCATCCGGCAGACAGGACTCTGTCAGGCGGCTTTTCTCCGGCAGGTATTCCTGCACTTTCTTCCAAGATGAGGTATTGCTGCAACGCAAAAAGACATAGCCTGCAATCTTGTGTAAGATGCAGGTTATGCCCTAAATCTGCCGGTGCATAATCCTATTTTATTATGGTTGCAATCCTGGTTTCCGTCGCCGTCAGCGTCGTCCATCCTTATTCCAAGCTCCTTTTGCCAATCCTTGATACACTGTATTAAAACAGCCGTATTAAAAAATAGTCTGAATGCAGACACCTCTGCGTTATGCAGCATTATACGAAATGGGCAATGGATTGTCAATGTTATACACAGAATCTTAACAAAATTTTAATTCCATTTTTAATTCCCATTCTGATGTCCGCCATTTTCCAGGCCTAAAACCACTTTTTCCTCTTAAAGAACCATATTTCCAATGCCACAATCAGCAGGCATACAATGCAGACCACCGCGTAGCCATAGGGGAATTTAAGCTCCGGCATGCTGACAAAATTCATGCCGTACCAGCCCGCAATCAGGGAAAGAGGCATGAATACCGTTGTCACGATAGTCAGGAACTTCATGATTTCATTCTGGCGTATGTCCACCTGGGTCTGGTGCATTTCCCGCAACTGCATGGAATACTCCTTCATCATCTGCACCGTAGAATAGAGGCGTCCCGCCTTGTCGGAAAACAGGCCGAAAAGCAGGCTGTCCCTCTCATTCCCCCTCTCTGCCGCATCCTGCTGGAGTGTCTCCCCCATGTCGGAGAGCTGTTCGTAATAAGCACTCAATGCGGACAAATCCTTTCTGGCTGCCAGGATTCTCACGTCAAATTCTTCTGTCTCCCTCTTAAGCAGCCCTTCCTCCAGACGGGTCAGGCTGTCGTCATACTGCTGGAGAAAAATCACATCCTCCTTCAGCAGATATTCCATCACATCAAAGAGCTGCAGGGAAGGGGATGATACATCCGTCATCTGGTAATCCTGCATTTCGTCCAGAAGCCTTCTTACATAGCCGCTGTCATCCATAAAAATCAGCTGTTCCCTGGTAAGGCAGTAGCCAAAAACCTGCTTATCCCCGGAGGGGTCCTCCTTGGACGGAATGGCAAAGGTGCCTGCCACTGTTCCCCGCAGCACATCCGCCTTGCAGAACCGGATATGGTCCGGACCGCTGCCGGAAAATGTTCTCCTGTAAATATCCGGCCAGGACTTCCGGAATTCTTCCATGGAAAGGATTTCAACCGAATGGGACTGTCCGGCCCCTGCCCCGGCATCCCCATCCCCCTTCCTGTGTTCGCTCCAATGGTATTTCATATGGTATCTCCCATGCTTTTTTATGTCATTGTAACACGGAACAGCTAAGACGTCAAAAGGCCGGGCGCCTGCTTAAGGCTGCCCGGCCATCTGATTCAGAAAGGCAGGAAACAACTGGTTTCCCTACAGATAATGAGGCGTCTTTGGTGTCAGCACCTCACAGCCGTCCTCCGTTATCAGCACCATATCCTCAATATTAAATCGTAAGTAAGTAATAATCCGTATCTTGACAAAATAAGAAATCCCCCAGCACTTACCGGGGGAAGATCTGTTTTTTACTTTTTAAGTTTGCTGCGGCAATCATCAGGCAGATTGGAGGACCATGGGAGAAGCTCCAGCATTTCTTCCTTTGCCGGAAACGCACCGAGTTCTTTCATCTTTTCCATCACATATGTGAGATAGTTGTATGGCTTCAGTCCATTCAGAAGCGCAGTTTCTGTGATGCTGTACACAGTCGCACTGGCCTGTGCCCCGCGGATGCTTTTGGCAAACAGCCAGCTGCGTCTCCCTATGGCAAAATTTTTCAGTGCCCGCTCTGCAGCTAGATTGTCAATACTCAGATGGCCATCTTCCAGATACCTTTTCAGATAGGTTTCCTGGTTCAGCGTATACAGGACCGCCTCTCCGATCTTAGAAGATCTGTCCACAGCATCCTCCAGGGTATGAAGCCACTCGAAGAAAGCCTCTAAAAGCGGCTTTGCCTGCTTTTGACGCTCTTCATACCTTTCTTCCGGTGACTTGTCACGGATCATCTCCTCGATCTTATAGAACATCCCGATCCGTTCCATTGCCTGATATGCGGTTGTTTCCTTCAGCTGCTCTTTGGTAAAGTCCTTTTTCAAAACGGTCAGGGATTCATCAAATCTGCGCCTCGCATGGGCCATGCATCCTGTCACGGTGATCCTTTCCGGAAGGCTGTGATATGCCTGGTATCCATCGCAGGTGAAATATCCCTGGTACTGATCCCCAAGGAATTCCACCGGATGATATCCCGCCCGGGTTCTTTCGTATTGGAAGAGGACCATCCGGGGTGCGCCGCTGTATTCATCAGTGAGATAGACCCACATCCAGTTCTGGGTGGAACCTTTCTGTTCCGGCTCATCGATTACCTGTACACGGGTTTCATCCCCATGAGCGTACCGGCTCCGGAGGAATTCTTCCTTCATCAGTTCATAAAGCGGCTGCAGATACCGGTCCGCACACTGGATGATCCAATTCGCCATGGTCTTTGTGGAAAGGTTCAGGTCGTAACGGGCGAATTCCCGTTCCTGACGCGCAAGGGGCATGCCGCCCACATACTTTGCGTTCATGATGCCTGCCACCAGGGATGGTGTTGCCACACTGCCTTTGAGAAGGGAAGGCGCCTTTTCCGGACGTTTCATCGCCCCGCATTTCGGGCAGCTGTAAACATAGGTGACCTCCTCCACCACTTCAAACCGTGCAGGCACAAACTTCAGGCGCTTCACCGTCTCTTTTGTCACGACTTTATATTTGGTATTGCAGTCCGGACAGTTTCGGTCCGCGCCGGTCAGCTTATACTCAATTACTTCCGTTGTCTCAAAGGCGGAAAGATCTTCCTCCTTTTTGCCGGAACGTTTCTTTCTTTTATAGGAAGACGGATGGATCTCCTCCATTTCCGGCTCCGGCGCATCAGGCTCTGCTTCCTGCTCTGCCTCGTTAAAAAGGTTCAGCTGCGTATAGCCATCCGCATATTTTTCGCTGGATGGGCCAAACTGTTTCCGCTGCGCAAGAGTCAGACGGTCAGAAAGCATCGCGTTCAGGAATTCCAGTTCCTTTGTTTTTTCTTCGAGGATCTGGATCTTTGTTTCCTGTTTCTGATAATGCTCCCGCATGGTTTTCATCAGGGAGATGATATCCTCCCTGCTCATCTTGTTCAGTTGTTCCTCTGTAAAAAGCGGATCCATAACACAGCCTCAACTTTCTGAAATCTCTACCAGAAAGTATACCAGAAAAAGCATTCCGTTCCTATAGGAAACTGCATTCCGGGACGGAGGAAAATCCGCCTAAAACAAAGTGATTTTCGGCTTTTTGCGAATTGACAGGATCCGGGCTCATATGACGATCTTCGGGTGACGTTCTTCAAATGCGCCGCTGGGGTTCAGGGATAAACCATCGCACAGCCAATGGATCTCTTTCAGCGTAACTTTCTGCAGTTCATCCGGTGTGTCAGGCCAATGGAAGGAATCGCGGTCCAGCCGTTTCATCAGGATCCAAAACCCTGACCCGTCCCACTGAAGGATCTTGAGCAATGTGCGCCTGCGATTGCAGAACGCGAACATACAGCGGGAGTACGGATCGAGATGGAATTTCAGTTTGATGATGGCCGCTAAACCAGTGCAGCTCTTCCGGAGGTCCGTGCAGCTACATGCCAGATAGACTGTAGTACTTCCGTAAAAATCAAGCATAGTTCTTTAAGGCCTGAAGCAGGGCAGTCAACAGTCTGGCTGGACAGTCCGCAGCAACTTCAATCCGGATATTTTCCGGGAGACAGAGCATCACAGGAGGTTTTCCTGTACCTGCTGTACTGAAATGGAGTTCATGTTCCGAAGGGAGCTTTGCAAACACCGGATCAGAAGCACTTTCTGTCTCAGCGGCTTCTGACTGGAGCTTTCGGATCCAGTAACCCAGTGTAGACTGTGGGATTCCATTCTGCTGACACCATTCTTTGCGGGATAAACCGCTTTCCTGGAAAGCATGGAACCGGTCTGCCCAAAGGTCAGCCTTTGAGGCTGCATTGTCATTCGTATTTATTGGTATCACCTCCATCATTTGAACTTATCTTATCAAATGTGGATGGAAATTTGCAGATACTGATTATTACCTACTTACAAAGAAAGAAGTCAAGGGCTGCGCAGCAGTTCATGAACCCTTGAGTTCTTTCTTTCCCATCCGTAAAATACAGAAGCAATGGATGGATAAAAAAACCAGTAGAATAAAGGTAGGGAACCTGGTAAAATAGGGGAAGCAAATCGAAACCAATCACAAGGGTGATTTCTGACCTTTCGTTTCCGAAAGTAAATTGACGCTGCCCGAAATTTCTTTAATACTTGCAAAATCCAGGGGCATAGTATATAATGAACATAGAAAGAGCACCCACTCCAAAAGCGGATGCTCCCGAATAGGCTATTTACCTCTCTGTGAGAGGCGCCTCTCCTGTGGATCAGACAGGAGGGGCATTATTTTTTTCGCTTGTTATTCCTATCTCTGTCGAGAAAGGCAAGCAACGCAACAATCAAGCTGCCGAAAGACATCAGCAAAGCTAATATCCCAATGAAAATCGAAACGATCTCATAAGCCGTCATGAGCGCCACCTCCCTTCCTATGTATTCCGGCAAGCCGGTTTCATTGGCTCGGGAGGCTACCACCCTGTCATGGGTACTCTTCCATGAAGGCATTATGTAAGTAAGTAATAATCCGTATCTTGACAAAATAAGAAATCCCCCAGCACTTACCGGGGGAAGATCTGTCTTTTAGTAAGTAAGTAATAATCCGTATCTTGACAAAATAAGAAATCCCCCAGCACTTACCGGGGGAAGATCTGTCTTTTACTTTTTAAGTTTGCTGCGGCAATCATCAGGCAGATTGGAGGACCATGGGAGAAGCTCCAGCATTTCTTCCTTTGCCGGAAACGCACCGAGTTCTTTCATCTTTTCCATCACATATGTGAGATAGTTGTATGGCTTCAGTCCATTCAGAAGCGCAGTTTCTGTGATGCTGTACACAGTCGCACTGGCCTGTGCCCCGCGGATGCTTTTGGCAAACAGCCAGTTGCGTCTCCCTATGGCAAAATTTTTCAGTGCCCGCTCTGCAGCTAGTACAGCATTGCTTAAATATCAGTGATTAAATTACTAATGGTATCCCGGCATATGTCCACTTAAATGGGTGTGCTGTAAGATTGTATTGTTCAATAAAGCGCAGGATGCTTGCTTCCAGTTCTTCTATTGATAGGTAGCTTTTCCGCTTCAGCAGCTTCCGGTTAATGATGCCAAACCATATCTCAATCTGGTTCATCCAGGAACTGTGTTTCGGAGTATAGACAAAGCGGATCCGGTGGGAAGGGTCATGCAGGAAATCCGCTCGGCTTTCCATACTTTTAAGGATCCCTGTTTTCCCTTTTTTGCCCAGTTCCACGCCAAGGGCACAGGCTTCTGCCACAAAGCGGACAAGGGCTTCCGATTTATGGGTGTTTAGGCCATCGCATATAAATGTCCATGGGGCTTGCGGGTCTGTCCCTACCAATGCTTTCACGGCTTCCACAAAATCCTCTTCTGTGCGTGTGGAGTTTAAATACGGCATTTCCATACGGCCCGTTGCAACATCAAAGAACCCGATGAGGCTGGTCGTGCCATGGCGGATATACTCAAACTCCATTTTGGCGCACTGGCCGGGTAATGGGAGCTTGTCAGGATATTTATGTTCCAGCGCTTGTACCCCGGTCATTTCATCCGTGGAAACAATGTGTGCACCTTCCCGGCTTTGTTCCTGGGCACTCTGGTACAGGCCGCAGATTTCGTTTACTTTCCGCGCAAAAGATTCCGGGGCTTCCGTCTTTTCCGAAGAATGAAGCCAGTAACGGATTTTGTGGGGATGTAAATCTACCTCATTTTTAAAAAACGGCTGACAGATTTCTCAGAAATCTGTTCAGCGATCCCCTGCTTTTTAATTTCTGCCACTAACAGCGGGAGACTCCACTGGCTTACTTCGTACCCAAAATCATTTGGGCTGCTGCAGGCAAGGTCGATGATCCGCATGATCTGGTCCGGCGTAAAAACAGACGGGGCACCGGGGCGTTTTTTATCGGACAGGACTGCCCGTATCTCATCTTCAAGCTTTTTCGGGTCGTCCATTTCAATCCTCCGCAAGGCTGGGAGCGCCGCGAGGAACCGACTGCGCCAGGTGGCAACATTATTATAATGAAGCCCGACCTGTGGTGCAATATTCTGGTTGAGTTCCCCCTGTGACGCAAGCAGGACAATGCTGGCTCTTTTGACCAGTCCTGACGGAAGGGAGCGGCTTTTTGAAAAAGCAGATAATATGTTTTTCATGGCATCAGATAAAACCGGGATAGTATCAATTGTTTTCCTTCGCATAATAACCCATCCATTCTTTAGTGATAGAATTATTATGCACCGACTACAATAAAAAAGCAACGTCTATTCATTATTATTTTGGCAATGCTGTACTAGATTGTCAATACTCAGATGGCCATCTTCCAGATACCTTTTCAGATAGGTTTCCTGGTTCAGCGTATACAGGACCGCCTCTCCGATCTTAGAAGATCTGTCCACAGCATCCTCCAGGGTATGAAGCCACTCGAAAAAAGCCTCTAAAAGCGGCTTTGCCTGCTTTTGACGCTCTTCATACCTTTCTTCCGGTGACTTGTCACGGATCATCTCTTCGATCTTATAGAACATCCCGATCCGTGCCATTGCCTGATATGCGGTTGTTTCCTTCAGCTGCTCTTTGGTAAAGTCCTTTTTCAAAACGGTCAGGGATTCATCAAATCTGCGCCTCGCATGGGCCATGCATCCTGTCACGGTGATCCTTTCCGGAAGGCTGTGGTATGCCTGGTATCCATCGCAGGTGAAATATCCCTGGTACTGATCCCCAAGGAATTCCACCGGATGATATCCCGCCCGGGTTCTTTCGTATTGGAAGAGGACCATCCGGGGTGCGCCGCTGTATTCATCAGTGAGATAGACCCACATCCAGTTCTGGGTGGAACCTTTCTGTTCCGGCTCATCGATTACCTGAACACGGGTTTCATCCCCATGAGCGTACCGGCTCCGGAGGAATTCTTCCTTCATCAGTTCATAAAGCGGCTGCAGATACCGGTCCGCACACTGGATGATCCAATTCGCCATGGTCTTTGTGGAAAGGTTCAGGTCGTAACGGGCGAATTCCCGTTCCTGACGCGCAAGGGGCATGCCGCCCACATACTTTGCGTTCATGATGCCTGCCACCAGGGATGGTGTTGCCACACTGCCTTTGAGAAGGGAAGGCGCCTTTTCCGGACGTTTCATCGCCCCGCATTTCGGGCAGCTGTAAACATAGGTGACCTCCTCCACCACTTCAAACCGTGCAGGCACAAACTTCAGGCGCTTCACCGTCTCTTTTGTCACGACTTTATATTTGGTATTGCAGTCCGGACAGTTTCGGTCCGCGCCGGTCAGCTTATACTCAATTACTTCCGTTGTCTCAAAGGCGGAAAGATCTTCCTCCTTTTTGCCGGAACGTTTCTTTCTTTTATAGGAAGACGGATGGATCTCCTCCATTTCCGGCTCCGGCGCATCAGGCTCTGCTTCCTGCTCTGCCTCGTTAAAAAGGTTCAGCTGCGTATAGCCATCCGCATATTTTTCGCTGGATGGGCCAAACTGTTTCCGCTGCGCAAGAGTCAGACGGTCAGAAAGCATCGCGTTCAGGAATTCCAGTTCCTTTGTTTTTTCTTCGAGGATCTGGATCTTTGTTTCCTGTTTCTGATAATGCTCCCGCATGGTTTTCATCAGGGAGATGATATCCTCCCTGCTCATCTTGTTCAGTTGTTCCTCTGTAAAAAGCGGATCCATAACACAGCCTCAACTTTCTGAAATCTCTACCAGAAAGTATACCAGAAAAAGCATTCCGTTCCTATAGGAAACTGCATTCCGGGACGGAGGAAAATCCGCCCAAAACAAAGTGATTTTCGGCTTTTTGCGAATTGACAGGATCCGGGCTCATATGACGATCTTCGGGTGACGTTCTTCAAATGCGCCGCTGGGGTTCAGGGATAAACCATCGCACAGCCAATGGATCTCTTTCAGCGTAACTTTCTGCAGTTCATCCGGTGTGTCAGGCCAATGGAAGGAATCGCGGTCCAGCCGTTTCATCAGGATCCAAAACCCTGACCCGTCCCACTGAAGGATCTTGAGCAATGTGCGCCTGCGATTGCAGAACGCGAACATACAGCGGGAGTACGGATCGAGATGGAATTTCAGTTTGATGATGGCCGCTAAACCAGTGTAGCTCTTCCGGAGGTCCGTGCAGCCACATGCCAGATAGACTGTAGTACTTCCGTAAAAATCAAGCATAGTTCTTTAAGGCCTGAAGCAGGGCAGTCAACAGTCTGGCTGGACAGTCCGCAGCAACTTCAATCCGGATATTTTCCGGGAGACAGAGCATCACAGGAGGTTTTCCTGTATCTGCTGTACTGAAATGGAGTTCATGTTCCGAAGGGAGCTTTGCAAACACCGGATCAGAAGCACTTTCTGTCTCAGCTGCTTCTGACTGGAGCTTTCGGATCCAGTAACCCAGTGTAGACTGTGGGATTCCATTCTGCTGACACCATTCTTTGCGGGATAAACCGCTTTCCTGAAAAGCATGGAACCGGTCTGCCCAAAGGTCAGCCTTTGAGGTTACATTGTCATTCGTATTTATTGGTATCACCTCCATCATTTGAACTTATCTTATCAAATGTGGATGGAAATTTGCAGATACTGATTATTACCTACTTACGTCTTTTACTTTTTAAGTTTGCTGCGGCAATCATCAGGCAGATTGGAGGACCATGGGAGAAGCTCCAGCATTTCTTCCTTTGCCGGAAACGCACCGAGTTCTTTCATCTTTTCCATCACATATGTGAGATAGTTGTATGGCTTCAGTCCATTCAGAAGCGCAGTTTCTGTGATGCTGTACACAGTCGCACTGGCCTGTGCCCCGCGGATGCTTTTGGCAAACAGCCAGTTGCGTCTCCCTATGGCAAAATTTTTCAGTGCCCGCTCTGCAGCTAGATTGTCAATACTCAGATGGCCATCTTCCAGATACCTTTTCAGATAGGTTTCCTGGTTCAGCGTATACAGGACCGCCTCTCCGATCTTAGAAGATCTGTCCACAGCATCCTCCAGGGTATGAAGCCACTCAAAGAAAGCCTCTAAAAGCGGCTTTGCCTGCTTTTGACGCTCTTCATACCTTTCTTCCGGTGACTTGTCACGGATCATCTCCTCGATCTTATAGAACATCCCGATCCGTGCCATTGCCTGATATGCGGTTGTTTCCTTCAGCTGCTCTTTGGTAAAGTCCTTTTTCAAAACGGTCAGGGATTCATCAAATCTGCGCCTCGCATGGGCCATGCATCCTGTCACGGTGATCCTTTCCGGAAGGCTGTGGTATGCCTGGTATCCATCGCAGGTGAAATATCCCTGGTACTGATCCCCAAGGAATTCCACCGGATGATATCCCGCCCGGGTTCTTTCGTATTGGAAGAGGACCATCCGGGGTGCGCCGCTGTATTCATCAGTGAGATAGACCCACATCCAGTTCTGGGTGGAACCTTTCTGTTCCGGCTCATCGATTACCTGAACACGGGTTTCATCCCCATGAGCGTACCGGCTCCGGAGGAATTCTTCCTTCATCAGTTCATAAAGCGGCTGCAGATACCGGTCCGCACACTGGATGATCCAATTCGCCATGGTCTTTGTGGAAAGGTTCAGGTCGTAACGGGCGAATTCCCGTTCCTGACGCGCAAGGGGCATGCCGCCCACATACTTTGCGTTCATGATGCCTGCCGCCAGGGATGGTGTTGCCACACTGCCTTTGAGAAGGGAAGGCGCCTTTTCCGGACGTTTCATCGCCCCGCATTTCGGGCAGCTGTAAACATAGGTGACCTCCTCCACCACTTCAAACCGTGCAGGCACAAACTTCAGGCGCTTCACCGTCTCTTTTGTCACGACTTTATATTTGGTATTGCAGTCCGGACAGTTTCGGTCCGCGCCGGTCAGCTTATACTCAATTACTTCCGTTGTCTCAAAGGCGGAAAGATCTTCCTCCTTTTTGCCGGAACGTTTCTTTCTTTTATAGGAAGACGGATGGATCTCCTCCATTTCCGGCTCCGGCGCATCAGGCTCTGCTTCCTGCTCTGCCTCGTTAAAAAGGTTCAGCTGCGTATAGCCATCCGCATATTTTTCGCTGGATGGGCCAAACTGTTTCCGCTGCGCAAGAGTCAGACGGTCAGAAAGCATCGCGTTCAGGAATTCCAGTTCCTTTGTTTTTTCTTCGAGGATCTGGATCTTTGTTTCCTGTTTCTGATAATGCTCCCGCATGGTTTTCATCAGGGAGATGATATCCTCCCTGCTCATCTTGTTCAGTTGTTCCTCTGTAAAAAGCGGATCCATAACACAGCCTCAACTTTCTGAAATCTCTACCAGAAAGTATACCAGAAAAAGCATTCCGTTCCTATAGGAAACTGCATTCCGGGACGGAGGAAAATCCGCCCAAAACAAAGTGATTTTCGGCTTTTTGCGAATTGACAGGATCCGGGCTCATATGACGATCTTCGGGTGACGTTCTTCAAATGCGCCGCTGGGGTTCAGGGATAAACCATCGCACAGCCAATGGATCTCTTTCAGCGTAACTTTCTGCAGTTCATCCGGTGTGTCAGGCCAATGGAAGGAATCGCGGTCCAGCCGTTTCATCAGGATCCAAAACCCTGACCCGTCCCACTGAAGGATCTTGAGCAATGTGCGCCTGCGATTGCAGAACGCGAACATACAGCGGGAGTACGGATCGAGATGGAATTTCAGTTTGATGATGGCCGCTAAACCAGTGTAGCTCTTCCGGAGGTCCGTGCAGCCACATGCCAGATAGACTGTAGTACTTCCGTAAAAATCAAGCATAGTTCTTTAAGGCCTGAAGCAGGGCAGTCAACAGTCTGGCTGGACAGTCCGCAGCAACTTCAATCCGGATATTTTCCGGGAGACAGAGCATCACAGGAGGTTTTCCTGTATCTGCTGTACTGAAATGGAGTTCATGTTCCGAAGGGAGCTTTGCAAACACCGGATCAGAAGCACTTTCTGTCTCAGCTGCTTCTGACTGGAGCTTTCGGATCCAGTAACCCAGTGTAGACTGTGGGATTCCATTCTGCTGACACCATTCTTTGCGGGATAAACCGCTTTCCTGAAAAGCATGGAACCGGTCTGCCCAAAGGTCAGCCTTTGAGGCTGCATTGTCATTCGTATTTATTGGTATCACCTCCATCATTTGAACTTATCTTATCAAATGTGGATGGAAATTTGCAGATACTGATTATTACCTACTTACGGCATTATAACAGAGTTTTGCAGAATTGGCAACCAGGCTATCAAGCCCCCTGGCTCTATACTGGCTCTGAAAAATAATGTCATAATAATGTCACGGCGCAAAGAAAAAGCCCGGAAACCCGCATAAACACTGGCTTTCCGGACTTTAGAGCGTTACTCGAACCCGACAAGTACTAATCAATTTTGTTTAAGAATTATTCTCTGTCGAGTATGTAAATCTTTTGATTATTTGATATATCCATATTATCCTGCCTATACGGGCTAATGTTATCATTTTGTTATCGGCATTGATAACACCTGCTCGGCAACTGCGGATAATAGCTATATGTTTCGTGTTAGATTATAAGCGATTTTGCTTAGAAAATCAATTGTTTGTTCCCGTATCTTCAATAAGATTTTTCTTTAGTGCTTCAATCGTATCTTGGTTCTTTTTCAAAAGCTCTAACTGCCTGTAGGCTTTTTCCCTTAATATTTTTAGCCTTTCGATTTTAGGCACTTCCTGTCTTATCAAGTCAGCATTCGTATCTTCCAGATTGATAAGTACCACCAATTCTTCCGCTGAAGCAAAATCTCTGATATTTGGCGTTTTTCCGCTTATTCCTTTTTCACTTCTCCATTGCGCCGCTGTTTTTCCAAACAAAGCCATATTCAAAATATCCGCTTCTGAAGCATATGTATATGCCATCTCCTGCGGGGATAATGTAGGTGTTATCAGAAATTCCTTTACTGCGTCTGTATGGATACGATAATTTATTTTTGAAAGTTCCCTTTTTGCATCCCATCCAATCGCTAATCGATTTGCTTCATCTTTCTTTAATCGCTGATAGTCTTTGATAATATAAAGTTTAAATTCTGGCGAAATCCACGAAGCAAACTCAAAGGCAATATCTGTATGAGCATAAGTGCCACCATACCGTCCTGATTTTGATACGATACCGATTGCGTCCGTCGCTTTTATCCATTGCTGGGGCGTCAGCGTAAACGCATTATCCCCCGACTCTGCTTTAAACCTATCGAATTCGATAGGTTTAAAATTGGGATTATGGATTTGTTCCCACAAGCCCAAAAATGAAATCGTGGAATGGTTACGCATCCAATTTGCCACCACGATAAAAGCATTGTCAGGATTTTTATATTTGGCAATATCAGTCAGCGAAATATAAGCGTCCTCATTAACAACATCGCCCATTACTCTGATTTCTGTTCCGTTGGCATCTATTTTCATATTCTTCATATTTTTACTTGTCTCCTTTTATAACCCATTCTTCTAAAGTACCGATATTTCGTCATTCTTTTTTAACTCATGCCCATAAAAGAACACCATAGGTTTATCACTTTTCCATGTAATAACTCCATTATTATTTTTATAATTACAATAAGCTCGGCATTTGCATTTTGTCATCACATTTTTATCTGTAATAATCTCAAATTGGATTTCTATAGTTAGTCTATTATTTTCAGCCTTTATATCATTTTCAAACTTCTCTTGATTTCTTTTTGAAACAAGCAAGTTACAATTAAATGCAATGCCTGACTCTAGTATTGCTGCTCTTGTATAACCTTCTCGAACATTTTTTAACCACAATGCACTTTCTAATGTGTTTTTTTGATTATTGCCAACAAAAAGTGTACAATCCGATACATAAATCAACGAAGGCGTTGCCTGTATTGATTCTGATATTTTCTTAAGGTTTATTTCTACACCATATCCTGACGGATACACATCATTATTGTCAATTTCTTGCAAAATTTGTTCTGTATGCAACTCATAATTTACTGGGATAGAAGCCTTTGGTTTAATTTGTACTTCATCAATCAGAACCATACAGCTATTTGTGGCAATATAATTGTTATTCTCCATTTCTTTTAATTTTTCATTCTGCCAATATGCTACTAAACTTAATACAAAAGTACTTATTGACCCTGCCATTGCACCGACATAACTTAGCGCATCTCCAGCCGACCACTCTGCGCTAAAAATTCCCGCTGTCTTTATCTTAAACAACACATTAACTATAAATGCTATCGCTATTGCTCCGCAAATAGCGCAAAAACTTATTAAAAAATATTTATTATTTCTCATATTTCATTTTTCCCTATATCTCAGAATTTCATCTTGCACTATTAAACTTCTATACTTTCTATTTACAATCGACAAACCATTATGTATTCTTCTTCATTTTCTTTTACTACCTCAAAGCCTACTTTCCGATATATATTAACTGCATAATTCGCTTTCTGTACGGATAAAGATGTCTGCTTATATCCCTTGTTTTTCAGAAATTGTAGCATTTCTTTCATAAGTGCTGTACCTAACCCCAAATGCCTGTATTCCTCATACAGCGATATGGCAAGCGAGGGCGTTTCACCATCAATATGTCCGTAATCATTCATAATACGCACCCATACTGCACCAACAATCGTTTCTTTCACTTCCGCAACCAAGCACCAATCATCCGCTTTTCCAAAATCAGCAATATACACTTGAAGCTCTGGCTGTTCAATAATAGATTTTGGCGGCTTTTCCATTTGCTCTGGAATAAAAACCGCTTCATACAAAAAGTCAGACAATACTGGATATTCACTCTCTTTGATTTCTCGTATTTTATAGTCCATAATTATTCTCCACTCAATCACTATCACGCAAAATGTTTTTCATTTGCATGGGCGTAATATATGACTTTCGGATGGTAACTCGTTATAAGTTTCCAATCATTTTGCAAAACGATATTTTCCCCATAAACGTCAAGATATTCCATTGGCTCTAAATCGCCCACTACACATTCCCCACTATCCAGAATAACGGATATACTGTCCTCACTATGGCTTGCGGTTTGAATGATTTCTCCTGCAATCCCTAAATCAGCAAGAAACTCTCTGCTTTCATCACAACCAATTATCGTAGCATTTTTTTCGTCAATAGGTTCATATCGCAAGAGTTTTTCCCTCTTAAATATAGCATCAGCAAAATGCACATAGCCGCATTGAGTATCTATGAGCAACAATTTTATTCCCATTTTTTGCAGTTCACTAACAAGTCCGATATGGTCTGGATGATAGTGTGTCGCCAAAATATAAGTAATATCGGTTATTGATAAGCCGTTTTTCTTTAAGGCTTTATAAAAAAACTGCATAGTTCCGGCATAATCTGTATCAATCAGCAAGCCACCATTTACGCCATGCACGAAATAAGTACTTGTGTTTCCATACTTTAATTTAGTTATCATTTCATTCCTCTTTTAGCAAAGAGTACATTTTCATATCAAGCACCTTACCATTCTTCACAGCATTGCTTCTCAATGTACCCTCATATTGAAATCCTGCTTTTTCAAGCACCCTGCAAGACGCTATATTATAAGCAAACGGCTCTGCGTAGATACGGATAATGTCACTTTCACTAAAAACATACTCACATATTTGCCTGGCAGCTTCGGTCATAATGCCGTTGCCCCAATATTCCTCAGCAATATAATATCCTAACTCGGCGGTTTGTCTATGAATATTTTCTTGCCGAAAAATGCCGATACTGCCAATCACTGTATTATCTACGGTAATAGCAAAAGCAAAGGTTTCGTTTTCATCTGCGGAAAGCATAGCAGAAATAAAATCTTTTCCATCCTGTTCGGTGTAAGGGTAGGGCAAACCATCACGAAGATTATCTTGTACTTGTTTATTTGAAAGTGCAGTCGCCAAATCTTTTGCGTCTGATAGCTCCCATTTTCTTATTCTGCATTTCATTTTTCAATTCCTCTCAATCCACATTTTCAATTTTCTTTTAGCTTTTTCTCCATGATTTCATAAACCAGCTTTACGTCATTTTCCAATTCGTATCTCCCATGCCCCACCGTTTTATAGCCTCTATGCTCATATAAACACGCTGCCGAAAGCGAAGCATCCAAAATAACCGTATCATATGTTTTGAAAATTTCCTTTTCCAAACAATTCATAATATACGAGCCTCAGCCTTGGTTTTGATAAGCGGGCAGCACATATACTCCTGTAATATGATTGCCGTCAAAACAACCTGTTCCGACAATCACATCATTGTCCACCAACACTCCCATATTTCCCGATGCTATTCCGTTTAGAATATGTTCTTTATTATGATGTCTGCAAAAGAAATCCTCTACTTCCTTTGGATAATATTTCGGATATATGGTTTTAATAGCCATATGTAAAACATTTTGAACATCATTCGCCATATCAGAAGTTGCCCTTATATATTTCATATCGTTCCTCCGATAAATCATTTTTCACTTTGATTTTTCTCAATTATACACGAAAGCATAGGCTTTTTCAATTCCCCTAACTGCTTTTATTTAGGCTTATGCGGCACTCCCACACAACGCAGAAGTGCCGCCCACCACTTATGAATAGATTATCTCACGCTCTACAACTTCCCTTACGCACGCCCGAATATTATTCATTTTTCCAACCCATTCAAGCTGATTTTTCGCCTTTAACCGCTCTGTCACTCCCTGTCTGTCGGCATATTCCTTTACCAGCCGAGAAAACATATCCTCTGCCTGTTTATCTACGCTCGCAAGGTATTCGTTCAGCCTGCCGCTTGTCAGCAGATTGAGATAAACAATCCGCTTATGCTCTTTGAGATACTGCAAATGCCTCTGCCCCCAAATGCCAATCGGCTTTTCTTTTTCGGCGGGTAATGTGAGGTCAGGCAAGTAATAATCGCCGTGGAGTGTATAACTGATACCTGTTTTTTCGCCCGTGATGTGCTTTTTCATAAATTTGCACCTTACCTTTCATATTGATTTTTCCGAAAGCGTTCCCGCTTTTTGGACTGTTCTGTTTCCCGTGCCTGCTCTAAGAGATTGTCTATCTGCTTCCTGCCAAATACTTTGCGGAGCAGCTTATAATCCTTATTTTCTGCACGGAGCGTTTCGTTTTCATCTTTCAGTTTCTCATTTGCTCTTGTCAATCGCTCGTTGGTGCGATGGAGATTGCCATTCGTGATATTCAGTCTGTAATAATTGTCCATAGCGTCAAAGCACCTTGCCAGAGCCGATTTAACGAGAGACTTCAGCTTTTTTACCAATGGCTCTGCCACTTTTGTTTTATATGACCGTGCCGACATTAACCCCTGCGGCTCTGCAAGCTGATATTCTTCCGCAGTATCAAGCATGGTTTCCAACCGCTGCAAGTCTCTGATACCCTTATCAAAGCTGCCTATCCTGTTGGAAAGCACCTGATATTCCGTCTGCTTTTTCTCTATGGCGGCATCCAGTTTTTCAACCTCCTTGCTCCGTTCCTGCTTCTTGTAATCGAGGACAGACAAATGTTTTTCGTGTGTGCCTTTATGCTCCCATTCTATATCGTACCGCCCCATTACGGCGGCAAGCTGCTCTTTCTCGGACTTTACCCACTGATTCCATTCCGTTTCGCTGCGAGAACCACCCTGAAATCCTTGCGCTGCTAACGCCTGTTTCAGAGATACCCTCGTATCTAACCCACGCTTGCTGCCAGTAGTGAACGGAACAAAATCAATATGCAGATGCGGCGTTGCCTCGTCCATATGCAGATGTGCCGAGAACACATATAGGTTCGGATTTCTTGCTTGAAACTCCCGATAATATTCGTCTAAAATCCGCTTTGCGAGTTGTCCGTTTTCGCTCTCAGCGTTCATATTTCCCTTATCGCCAATCTGTAAAATCAATTCATGGAACGGTTTTTCCTGCTTTGAGTTCCGTATCTTCTCGTAATAATCATCAATGCGGCGGTCTGCCCTCGTTTGCTTTTCGTTATATCTCTGTAACGCTTCATCAAAGAGCTTATGATACACTTTCCTAACATTCTCGTTACAGTAGTCTACATTGAGGTGGGAGCGTTCAGCGTCCACATTCTCTGCTTTGAATTTGCGGCTGTTATGGTTGACCGAGCCTTTCCCCACCATTGCGCTAATCGTTCTCTGTATAAAATCACTTTCTTTCCTTTCGCCGCTTGCGGCGAGCCTTTGTTACTTTCTGCGAAAGTAAAAGTAACGCAAAAGCACTTTTGTCAGCTACGCCAACAAAAATGCAACCTGCAAGCAGGTTTTGCGCTCTCCGAGGGGTAAGGGCTGTCCTTTGAAAAGGACACCCTTACAACCCCGTCTAAACTTTAATCGGTGTCAATGTGTGACGATGATGACAATGTTTGAGATACCGCCTCCGCGCTCAAAACATTGACACCTTTGACACCGTTTGTCACGCCGCCCCATCGATTTCTTTCCAAAGGAGAACCTTCCTGCCATTGTGCGTCCTGCTGTTCTGATAGCGGATACCGTAATCCCGAAACAGCCTGCTTGCGTTGATACTAAGCCTAAGTGAAAGCACATTCGGCTTTATATCCACCGCAAGCAATTCACAAAACTCCGAAGCAGTACCCTCCCATCTGTTGCTATCCGAAAAAAGAGTATCCGAAATTTTTTCAAGCAGAGGTTCGGGCAGTTCTTTCCAAAGCTCCGTTTCCGATTTTTCAAAGTTCCACACTAACCGTTCCGCATCTCTCACAAGATGGATTTTCATATCCTGCTGGTCTCTGCCTGCCACATCAAGCGTGGCATTATTGGAAGTGCGTTTTTCCTTACTCAAAACAAATGCCCCGTCTGCCGCACCCATCAATCCATTTGTGCCTGAAATCATATCGAATATATCCTCTGCTTTCTGTTTCCGTGTATGGTGGACAATAAGCATTGTAACCTTATAGCTGTCCGCCAACGCTTTCAGCCTTGCCACAATGTCATAATCACTTGCGTAACTGTAATCTGCGCCACCTGCTTCACGCACACGCTTTAAAGTATCTATGATAATCAAGCCTGTATCGGGATGTTCCCCCATAAAACCTCTGATTTGTTCTTCCAGACCGCCGCCAACCGTCTTACACTCCGTAGCAAAATGGAGATCGCCCGTTTCTTCCGCACCAAACATCTGAAACAACCGTTTCTGCAAGCGTGGGTAATCATCTTCAAGAGCGAAATAAAGCACCGTTGCTTTACGCACTTTATATTCCCAAAGCGAAGTTCCCGTGCTGATATGGTAGGCAATCTGCGCCATCATAAAACTCTTTCCCACTTTGGGAGAGCCTACAAAAAGGTAGGTTCCCCTCTGGAGCAGACCGTCTATCAGCGGCGGCTGTACCTCGAATACCGTATCATACAGAGTTGTCATAGATACCGTTTTCAGATAGGATGGGTCTAATTGCCGCAGCAGTTCCCTCTGCATTTCCTCAAAACTCTTGATATTTTCGTCAGAGTCGGATATACTATGGTCAGTACATTTAGGGATTGTCTGCCTTTCATCTGCGCCAACAGATGAGCCAAAGGCAGGCATTTCTTTTTTATTTTCCATTCCCATCCTCTCCTTTCAGACCGCCGAGGATAATCGCAATCAGTTCGATTGTGTCAAGCAGTTCGTCACTCACACCGCCGCCCGCTTCAATCCTCTGCAATTCTGCAAGGACGGCGGCAAGCTCATTGCGGAGAGCCTTATATACCCTCGGATTACCCTGTACCACAACATCCTGACACAAGAGCCGCCTTGTAATATAATCCTGCTTGCTAAGCCCTGACAGGCGCACCGCTTTGTTAATCTGTTCGCTTTCTTCGGGAGACACCCGAAACCCTACCGTGACATTTCTCCAACGGTTTTTGTTATCCCTGTTCTTAGCCGACATTTTCAAAATCTCCTTTCCCCAAATCATCCAGTCTGTTCGCCATTTCCGTCTGCTTTGACGGAAACAGGTGTGCGTACTGATAAGTGATGTCAATGCTTTCATGCCCCACACGGTCAGCAATCGCCACCGCCGAAAATCCCATATCAATCAGCAAACTGATATGGCTATGCCTTAAATCGTGAATCCGTATGCGTTTCACTCCTGCGGCTTTCGCCCCTCTGTCCATCTCGTGATGAAGATAGCTTTTCGTTACCGTGAAAATACGGTCTTTCTTTTTCAGACCGTAGAGCATCCCGATATACTCCTGCATTTCCTCACAGAGAAAATGCGGCATTTTAATTGTGCGGTTGCTTTTCTTTGTTTTCGGCGTGGTAATCACATCTTCGCCATGCAACCGTTGATAGGATTTACTGATTTTTACCGTTTCCTTTTCAAAATCGAAATCGGCAGCGGTCAGGGCAAGCAGCTCGCCCTCTCGGATACCGCACCAGTAAAGCATTTCAAACGCATAAAAGGAAACAGGCTTATCCATCATTTCATCGGCAAATTTCTTATATTCCTCTCTCGTCCAAAACAGCATTTCCTTGTGTTCCTCACTCCCCATATTTCCCACCTTTGCCGCAGGATTGGAGCGCAAATCATAATAACGGACAGCGTGGTTAAAGATTGCCGATAACTGATTGTGCAGCGTTTTGAGGTAGGTCTGCGAATACGGCTTTTTCTTCTCGTCACGGTAGGCAAGCATTTCATTCTGCCATGTGATAACTTCTTTTGTGGTAATCTCGCTGATTTTCAGCTTGCCGAAATAAGGCAAAATTTTTGTGCGGATGATATGCTCTTTTGTCAGCCATGTGTTCTCTTTCAGGCGGTTTTTAATATCGTTCACATATCGCTCCGTAAAGGCTTCAAAGCTCATATCGAGGTCTGAAGAAGTCTGCAACAGGAACATCCGCTCCCATTCCTGCGCTTCTTTCTTTGTGGCAAACCCACGCTTGCACTTCTGTTTCCGCTCGCCTTTCCAGTTCACATACCGAGCCATCACATACCAAGTGCCGTTATCTTCGTTCTTAAATACCGGCATTTACTCCATCTCCTTTCCCTGTTCCTGCCCTGCTCCATAGAGCCTTTCATAAAAATACTGGCGGTTGACACGCCCTGCAATCGTAATAAACCCCTGCGCTTTTAATTCCTCATTTAACTGTCGGATGAGCTTATAGGCATAAGGTTTTGATACGCTTAATTCCCGTGCCACATCATCAGCACGGATAAATCTATTTTCCATAGCACCAATCCTTTCTTTTAAAATTTGTTTGCTGCCGTTCTATCCGAGTTAAATTTCCAGCAGGCATTCCCTTTTCGGCGCTGTACTGTCCTGACACACCGCAGTACATCAGGCGCTCGCTTGCGGTCAGGCAAGGTCATTGCGGTTTATACTTTTCGGACGGTCATTTAATTTTAATTAAGCATATCCGCTTAGTTGCTTTTTTATTATACTAAGCATATTTGCTATTGTCAAGTGGTTTTCAAGAAAATATTAAACTTTTTTGTTTCGTTTTCTCTTGACATCTCTTAAACATATCTGCTATACTGATTACACTACATACGCAAGGAGTGAAACACTATGGCGATTGGCGAAAGAATACACTTTTTCCGCATTATGCGGGGTATGACGCAGAAATATCTCGGTACGCTTGTGGGATTTCCCGACAAGAGTGCGGATGTGCGTCTGGCACAGTACGAAACAGGCTCACGCAAGCCGAAAGCAGACTTAACCGCCGCATTAGCGCAGGTACTCGATGTTTCTCCGCAGGCTCTCGATGTTCCTGACATTGACAGCTATATCGGACTTATGCACACCTTATTTACCCTTGAAGATATTTACGGTCTGACCGTCAGCGAAGCAGACGGAGAAGTCTGCCTAAAAGTCAACAAGGATAAAGGCAAAGAAGCCTACGAGCTGCTGAAAATGCTCTCTGCATGGAAAGAACAGGCGGACAAACTCTCTGCCGATGAAATCAGCAGGGAAGAATATGACCGTTGGCGTTATTACTATCCAAAGTTCGATACCACGCAAATCTGGGCGAAAGTTCCTTCGCAGGAATTAAGCGACGCAATGGTTGACGCTTTCAAAGACCATCTCCAATCTGACAAAAAAAGATAACGACAAAAAACGCCCTTAGCCATGAGTTCCTACCCACAGCTAAGGGCGTTATAATATGGATTTATTCCAGTCACAAAGCCACTTCTCAATCATTCTGTTACCCGTAAACCACTGGACAACAAGAATAATTGCACCTGCTATGACTGTTATCAATTTGTTATCAAAAGACCTCTTGAAGTACCGCAAACCCGCATAAATACTGGATTTCTTTGACCTTTCAAGTTATTCGAACTCCTCGGCGGATAGGTTGTACTGGCTGTTTTCGCCTATTTTTATTAAGTTTATTGTTCATATTCTTCAAAATTCGCTCTCATATTTGTGCCTGTCGAAATTTTTAGAGCCAAAATAGAGCCAAGCCATCTAACTCTCATGCTCCTCATCCATTGGTAATTCTTCAAACTCAAATACAAAGGAGCCGAAATCTTCCTGATGTTCTTTTACAAATAATGTATAATATTCAGATTCTCTAAAATTAATAAATATAGGCCAATCTCTTATTAAATCTGCGGTAAACGGCTCTGGATAGTTCTTACCAATTTCTTCATAGACTTCCTCATTTTTATCCTCCAAACAGAGCTTCGCTATTTTATAATCATCAGTAGCAATAGAGACATCTAAATCGTTCAGTTCTTTTTTTACAGCCTCTGTTTTTCCCTGTTGTTTAAGTGCATTTATATAATTAATGCGATACATTGCTTTATCTCTAAAACAAATTTGTTTACAACTACTAAGAATAAAATAAAGTTGCTCTGCGACATCATAATTTTTATTTTGCAGTAAATCAAATCCTATATTTCCCAAACTGATATGCCATTTTTCATATTTAGGATTATATGCTATTTGAACTTCATAAAACAAAGTACAAGCAACCTTATACAACATATTAATGGCATTACGCAAATATATTTCATCTGTAATCAATTTCTGATATGGTTTAATATTCTTTTTAAATTTGTCTTTTATATTTGATAAATAGATATTGTTTACTATACCATTGTTATGAATATATAAGTTTCTGCGATAATAGATTTCTTCAAATTCATCTAAAATATTTCTATACCGATTAATATTTATACTTTCTTTTTGTGAAATTAAATCTAATGTTTTTAGCGATTCAAACATATTAGATTCTACTTCTTTCTTCACACATTCAGCAACAATGTCCCTAACATTTTTATTAAAAATACTTGCTATTTCTATTTTTTGATTTTCAAAATACTTTTTGGGATTAACTAATATTAATGCCTCATAAACACTCGCCAAATACCTTTCAAATATTATAATCACATTAGACAATGTTGAACTAACAAGTATATTTTCGTACTGTTCTATTTTGTTATACTCTCTTCTTGCAATTTTAGGATCTACATATTGAGGATTAACTCCCATTTCCTGTTTTATGGAATATGAAATACTAGGAATTTCAGCTTCATTTTCTTTCTCACAGTTTATAGTAATATATTCTGAGACTTGAATTCCATCTGACAATTTCATTTCCGTCAATTCTTTAACTGCTTTTTCAATCGCATCAAAGTCTTTTAATGCAATAGCTTCTCCCAATTTATCATCTATCAAAAGTCCTATTTCGTATTTCTTTTCAGTATTAATTTTCATCTCTTGTACGTTTCTAATTGAATTTAAATAGTATTCTTCAAGAGATTCTATAGCAATTATTGTTTCTTGCAGTTCTTCCAACATAAGATTACTATTTACATTTTTTATCTCTGGTTTCATTTGCCACCTCTTGTTTATACTGCTGTTATCTATAAACGGTAACAGCTTCCTCTATAACAGTTTCTACAACCACAGCCGATAGTAATTTTTCAGAATAAAATCGTATATCTCATAATCATTCGGCTCCGCCCCAAACGTAACATTGTTCTGCTAAGTCTTTATCATTTGTTGCATATACAACTGATACACCACCTACTTTTTCACTCTCGGCAATTTGTATATTTCGTTTTAATGGTGCTTCTCCATTCAAACCTTGCATAATATAGTCCTCATATTCCATACTTCCACAAACATACCACAATCCCCTCTAATCATCTAGCAATTCCTGATAGCTCACTCCCAGAACTTCCGCAATAACCTTCAACTCAATATCCGTCACAAACCGTTTCCCGCTCTCTATCCTCTGCACAGCATTTTTATCAATGTCCAGTCCTGTTCTTTGAAGCATATCCGCTAACTTTCTTTGTGACGTTTTTTCTGGTAGCTTCTCTCTGATTTCTTTTATCCTCTGTCCACAGATATTGTTGCCGCCGTCCCCTGCTTTATTTTTATACATAAAGTTCTCTCCCATTTTTGACATTTACTAATTGTCATTTCTTTCATTATATGCTAAACTATGAAATAAGTTGACATTTAGTAGATGTCACTCAAATACTTTTAGCAAAGGAGACGCTATTTATGAAAAGCATATTACTAAGATTGTATGACGGCGAGATTTGTCCTGCCGAGCAATTCAATCTCAAAACAGAGGAATATCGTTCCATGCGTCAAGCACACTACCAACACTATGAAGATTTTATTGAACAGTTAAAATCTCTTGACCCACCGCTACACAAAAAATTTATTCATATCATGGACGAGCAGCTTGACGAAGTTCCTCTTGAACTTTCCGGGACATTCCTTGAAGGCTTCCGTCTGGGCGCACGGATAATGATTGAAGTTTATCAAGGTAATTACACAGACCATGAAGAATAATTTTCTTGTCCGTAAATCCTACATTTGACAGCCAATACATAGAGGGCGAAACAACCAATATTTCGTTGTCCGCCCTCTCTATCATGGCGCTAGCGCCATGTTTCTATATGTAATCAAGGAAAAATCAAATCTCACGCTCCAACTTCCACAGCTTATGCTTCACTTCCTGTTGGCTTTCATACAACTCGTCCCTCCTGCCACAAATTTCTTTCCCTCGCTCTAAGGCTTCTCTAATACTTTCCCTCCGCTCCGGCTCCCCCTTTTTATATTCCGCCATCAGAGAACGGATTTCATTGTTGTTCTGCTTCCGCTGATTGTCCAGTATAACCCAATTTACCAACCGCTCCGCTTCCCGGTCTGTCTCAAAATCTGCATATTGTATAACCTTTGCACACAGCCGGAGCATGACTTTTTTCTCCATGTCTGTCATAGCGATACCTCCGTTTTTTTGTATTGTTTAGGAACCGTCAAGCACCTTTCCGCCGCTTTTTGACCTTCAATGATAGCTTTTACCTCTTGTTCTCCAAGCCCGGCTTTCAGACACTCAAAATCTTTTAAATCAGTTGAGAGCGAAAGATTTTTTTCTTCTGCCTGCTTTACCCGTCCCTCCAAATAATTGATATTTCTTTGAAGCCGCTCCACCTGCTGTTTTAATTTATCAGCCGCTTCTATCAACTGGACATTCCGAACAAGTGCCGCCACCAGTGCTTCCTTGACTTTCTCTAACAAGGGCATTGCTTTCTTATCCCGATAAGTTTTTGCTGTTGTCAGTGCCGCCGGTTCCGGTAACTGCCACGCCGGATTTTCACGAATGACGTGAATATTCTTCTCTGTTGTTTTTTTATCAGATGACAGCTTTATAATTTCCTGCTGTATCTCCTGTTTCTTCCCTTGTAACCGTTTCAGATCTTTTGTTTCACTGGAAACAGTTTTCTGTATTTCTTGAATATTCCGGTTGATTTCTTCCTTTTGGGAGGTAAGTATCTGCACCTCCTTTTCCCGTTCCTGCTTTTCAAAGTCCAATACGCTCAAATGTTTTCTATGGGTTCCCTTTTGCTTCCAGATAACGCCGTGACGCTCCATAGCTTTTGCCAATTCCTGTTTTTCCGAAGCTATCCACTGGCTCCATTCTGTTTCCTGCTTTGTTCCGCCCTTAAAGCCCATAGAAGCAAGCGCCTGTTTCATGGAAACTCTTGTGTCCAGTCCCCTCTTACTTCCAGATACAAACGGGACAAAATCTATATGTAAGTGGGGCGTTTCTTCGTCCATATGGAGATGAGCGGAGAATACTTTAAGATTGGGATTTCTTTGCTGAAAATTTTTCATAAATTCGTCCAGAATTTTCTTTGACAATTCGCCGTTTACGCTTTGGGCGTTCATATCGTCTTTGTTGCCTATCTGAAAAATGACTTCATGAAATAATTTCTCCTGTTTCGATGTCCGTATCTTTTCATAGTAATAATTTATCTTCCTATCATTTCGTGTCTGCTTTTCATTGTAGCGTTCTAAGGCTTTATCAAATAATTCGTGATAAACAGACTTGATATTTTCGTTACAATATTCTATATTGTATTGAGTATAATCTTCCTTTACATTCTTTGCCTTGAACGCTCTGCTATTGTGAGTGAGGGAACCTTTTCCCACCATACCGCTGATTGTCCTCTCGATAGCCTTATCCTCCTTTCAGCAAATCAGGGGCGGCGTTTAAGCCGCCATAGCTTTGTTACTTTCGTCGAAAGTAACGCAAAAGCACTTTTGACAGGTTCCCTATCAAAAATGCAGACCTGCAAGCAGGTTTTGCGCCCTGCCGGGGGCGAGCTGTCCACAGGACAGCTTATCGTCCTGCGGACGGAAGCGGCTGTTTCCGCCGCTTTGCTTCCGCCATTTATCCGGCTTCATTCAACTCCGCAACAATACAAAATCTATATTCTTTGCAACCTTACAAGTCTAAAGTCCGCAAATTTCATATACTCTGCATTGTTGCGCTGTTCCCTACTCCGATCTGATTTTATCCAGTTCCCAATACCATGAATTATTTATCCGCTTCGCCCGGACACCTAACTCTTTCTTTGCATTTTCCAATGTCCGTTTCGATATACCCTGTTCGTCCGCCAGATTAACAATTTCGTTGCTTTGCATGGCGTTATTCGTTTCCGCCAGTTCCCGGAGTAAGCGTTTCGCCTGCTCCATCTTATTTGCTTTCGGAGCGATACCGCCCAAGACTTCATCAGCCGTAATTTCATAATCTCCAAGCCACTGAAAACCGTTCTCTGAAAGTTCAAAGGCTTTTGGGTGTCCGAACGCCGCCAGATTATTTTTTATCTGGACAACCGCCCTTATATTAGTTTCGCCCTCCACTCTGCCAACAAGGAGGACGCTCCTTGCGACTGCAAAGAAATCAATGGAACCCATACCGCGATACGCCGCCTTATTTCCTGCCGCTTTGTTCATATGACCGACAAGCACTATGGCGCATTGATATTTTTCTGCCAGAGCCGCCAGCTTCTTTGTCATATCCCTTGCTTCATTTGCCCGGTTCATATCCATACCACCGCCTAAATAGGCTTGTATCGGGTCTAAAATAAGCATTTTAGCCTTTGTCCTTATAATTGCTTCTTCTAATCGTTCATCTATCATAGAGAGTGATTTTATGCTTTCATCAATGACGGAAATATTCTCACAGTCCGCACCTGCCAATTCCAAACGGGGCTTTACGGTATCGGCAAGCCCGTCCTCCGCTGTCTGATAAATCACATTCAACGGTTCCGTCAGCTTCATTTCACTGTCTAAGCCTTCGCCCTTTGACAGCTTCGCCGCTATATTGAGTACAAGCGTTGTCTTTCCGTCACCCGGATCGCCCTGAACGATTGTCAGCTTCCCATATGGGATAAACGGAAACCACAGCCAAGATACCTCCTGCGACTGTATCTCCGACATTTTAATCATCTGCAATTCTGTTTTTGTTTCTTCCATAATGCCCTCCATTTCTGAAAAATCATTGTCACTGGAAAAAACCTCTGCTATACTTATATTGTGAAACACTGATAACAGAGGTTTTCCAGTTATCACAGCCCTAACAGTTGCCGCTGTTGGGGCTTTCTTCTGCTCCGGCGTCACTATCCTGCAACAAATATTTTGCTCCGTCTAATACCCACAGGATTGCTTTCAGCATATCGAGACAGTCATTCCGCATATCTTCCAACCCCTCCGGCGTTAATGCGATTTCTGTCTTTTCAAACTGCTCTGTCACTTCCCGGATATTGGTCTGCATTACCTTTAATTCCTCTACTAACTGATAAACCAGTTCTTTTTTACCGACCACGCACACCCGGTTATAAATGCAGGAACGGACAAAATAATCTTTCTTAGAAAGTCCGCTTGCTAAAATCTTTGCTTCAATTTCTTCCCTCTCTCTGGGGGAAATGCGAAAGCTGATTGTCGGGTATTTATGTACTCCGCTCATTCTTCTTCCTCCCTGTTGTTTTCAATCTCTAATTTATCCGCAAGTTCACCCTGCTTATTGGGATATAGATGTGAGTAAGTATTTAATGTCGTTTCGATTTTCTCATGCCCTAACCGTTCCGCAATCGCCAATGGCGTAAATCCCATTTCCACAAGCAGAGAGGCGTGAGAATGACGAATATCGTGCAAGCGTATTCTTTTTACCCCGGAAGCCTTGATACCTCTGATAATTTCATGTTCCATATAAGACTTTGTAAAACGGAACATTCTTTCGTCTGCCATAATTCCATATAAGTGTGAAATGTACTCTTTTAATTCTTCCGTCAGAAACGGCGGTATTGTTATGATACGTTTGCTCTTTGGCGTTTTAGGTGGTGTAATAATATCCCTGCCCTCTATCCGCTGATAGGACTTGTTTACAGAAATGGTACGCTTCTCTAAATCAATGTCATTGTAGGTAAGAGCGAGTAATTCTCCTATCCTCATGCCCGTCCAATAAAGAAGCAGAAACGCCATTTTTGTTTCCGGCTTGTTCTCCACAGTCACAAGAAATTGTTTAAATTCCTGCTTTGTCCAGAACTCCTTTTCCCCGGCGTGGCTCTTTCCAATGCTCCCGGCTTTCCGGCAAGGATTATCTTTCAAGTCATAATACTGAACTGCATAATTGAAGATTGCCGACAACTGATTATTGACTGTTTTCAGATACGTTTCCGAATATCCCTTTTTTATCAGCGCATTTTGCCATGCCCGAATATCAGAAGCCTTGATTTCGTTCATGCACTTTTTCTTAAAATAAGGAATGATTTTCAAGTCAATAATAAATTTCTTTGTCCGCATGGTATTCTCACGCAGACGGTGTTCCATATCCTCATAATAGATGTGGACAAAGTTTTCAAAATTGATGTCTAATTTTTTCTGCTGTTATTGCAGAAAATCACGCTCCCACTGTTCGGCTTCACTCTTCGTCTTGAACCCTCTTTTATTCTTCTTATGGCTAACCCCCTGCCAGTCCTTGTAATAGAATTGACAGCGCCACATCTTACCGTCTCTTGTTGCCGCCATAGTACACACCCCTTTCTCACATAGCTACGGTCAGACCGTAGAATTTTTCTTCAAAGTATTTTGTCGGAACCTTGCCGCAGATTGTCCGGTAGCCTTTTGCTTTCAATTCCTCATTCAGTCCCCGGATAATCTTATAAGCATAGCCCGTTGATACGCCAAGCATTACTGCCGCTTCCTCTGCCGTTACATACATCTTTTTTGATTTCTCCATTCATTGTCCTCCTATATTTTTATAGGGACTTTTGTCCCTTACTTGCATTTTCATTATACAGGCTCTTTTGTCCCTTGTCAACATATTATTCTTGAATTGTTTGATTATTTTCAACGGATATGATAGAATACAAATGTCCCTATTATTCATATTATCAAATACTAAAGGAGTAACTACATGACAGTAGGAGAGAAAATAAAGACATTCCGAACAATCCGGGGGATTTCACAGAATGTATTAGGGGAACTGTCGGGCATAGACGGAACCACCATTCGCAAATATGAATTAGGAAGCCGGAAGCCAAAGCCCGACCAACTTTTGAAGATTGCCAATGCTCTGGGCGTGAGTATCAACGTATTCACGGACTTTGACATAGAAACCGCTTCTGATGTTCTCACTCTGCTTTTCAAAATGGACGAGCAGATAGATATGGAAATCGACGGCGAAAAAGACAGTGAGGGAAATCTTATCCCAGACACGATATGTATTCGCTTTAAACACCCGGAAATAAACAGCCGACTTGCCAAATTTGCAAAGGCTAAGAAATTGCAGGAAAATTTGATTGCTTCCAAAGACGCATTTCCAAGTGAGGAAGCATTTAATAAAGAGTTGGAGCAGATGAACGAGACTTGCGAACAGATTAAGCAACATTTAGTTGATACAAATAGAGTTGTGAAAAAGGGAACAACGGAAATCTCTGTTAAGGTATATCCAGAAAATAAGCCCATATAGTAAAAGGCAGGTATCATGATACCCGCCCCAAATCCAGTATTCATCAAATAATTAGAGCCAAAGTAGAGCCAAACGGCATAAAACAACCCCGGAAATGCCCATTCTATCAGCATTTCCGGGGTTCTGCCCGTTACTCGAACTCAATCGTAGCCGGCGGCTTCCCCGTACAATCATACAACACCCGATTCACGCCCTTAACCTCATTCACAATCCTGCTGGTAACCTTCCCCAGCACTTCCCATGGAATCTGAGCGGACTCCGCGGTCATGAAATCAGATGTAAGCACGGCCCTCAGGGCAACGGCATAATCATAGGTTCTCTCATCGCCCATGCATCCAACAGACCGCATATTGGTCAGCGCCGCAAAATACTGGCCCAGATTCTTATCCACTCCGGCCTTTGCAATCTCTTCCCTGTAAATCGCGTCAGCGTCCTGTACAATGCGGACTTTATCAGCCGTCACCTCACCGATGATCCTGACGCCCAGACCAGGTCCCGGGAATGGCTGTCTGAATACCAGATACTCAGGTATCCCCAGCTCCAGTCCGGCCTTTCTCACCTCATCTTTAAAAAGCAGCCTTAAAGGCTCTACCAGTTCCTTAAAATCCACATGCTCCGGCAGTCCGCCCACATTGTGATGGGACTTGATGACAGCAGATTTGCCCAGGCCGGACTCAATCACATCCGGGTAAATTGTACCCTGTACCAGGTAATCCACGGCGCCAATCTTCTTTGCCACTTCCTCGAACACACGTATGAACTCCTCGCCGATAATCTTACGCTTTGCCTCAGGCTCCTCCACGCCCTTCAGCCTGGCGTAGAAACGTTCCTGAGCGTTGACACGGATAAAATTCAAGTCATAAGCGCCTTCCGGTCCAAATACGGCCTCAACCTCGTCCCCCTCATTTTTGCGCAGCAGACCGTGATCCACGAACACGCAGGTAAGCTGTTTGCCAATGGCTTTGGACAGCATAACGGCAGCCACAGAGGAATCCACGCCGCCTGACAGAGCACACAGCACCTTGCCGTTACCTATCTTCTCCCTCAAAGCCTTGATGGTGGTATCCACAAAGGAATCCATCTTCCAGTCGCCGGAGCATCCGCAGACATTATATACAAAATTGGAGAGCATCCTGGTGCCTTCCTTGGTGTGAACCACCTCAGGGTGGAACTGCACCGCATAAAAATTCTTCTCCTGACACTCCATGCCGGCTACTGGGCAGGAATCTGTATGCGCAGTGATACGGAAGCCCGCCGGAACCTCTGCAATGTACACACCGTGGCTCATCCAGCATACGGTCTTGGGAGAAACGCCCTCAAACAGCTTGGAGGAAGTATCCACATCCACTTCTGTGTGTCCGTATTCGCTGACCACAGCCTTCTTTACAACGCCGTCCAGCAGATAGCTCATAAGCTGGGCGCCGTAGCAGATTCCAAGGACTGGTATTCCCAGTTCAAATATCTCCTTTGAGCAGCGAGGTGCCCCGTCTTCAAACACAACGTCCGGTCCGCCTGTGAAAATGATTCCCTTTGGATTCATTTCCTTAATTTTCTCCAGGCTCATATCATAAGGATGCACTTCACAGTATACGCTGCATTCGCGGACACGGCGTGCAATCAGCTGGTTGTACTGGCCGCCAAAGTCCAGTACGATAATCATCTCTCTGTCCATGAGATTCGTTCCTCCATTATTTTACGGATTTTCCCACCAAAACAATTATAGTAAAACTGTATCCCAGAACGGGTTTGAAAATTCCCTGTATCCGACGTCCCGCAACAGCCTGTCTGCTGAAAGCTGTGCGTAACCCGCCTGCTTCCGCCGCTGCCAATGCCGAAGGCTTAACCAGATACAAACCATTTCCAAACCCGCCCTTATTATATACCTTGACCCAATTAACCGAAAAATATTTATTTCCCTATAAATTGAAAGAGATTGTACAGAATAGTACAATCTCTTTTTTATCTTTCGTATGTATACATTATAAAGCAGAGGACGACAAATATCAAGCTATTTCGACATTTTTTTTGACTTTTTTGACTTTTTTACTGTTTTTTTTTGCTGAACTTTTTTGCTGAACTTTTTTTACTGACTGAAGTGATAAGTCAACCTCAGGAGAATTTGACATGGAAACGGGAATTTCATCTTTCATACAAATTACTTGCTGATTTTACGTGCTGATTTTTCTGCTTTATTGAGTTGAATTTATTCTTAAACAGTTACCCGGAGTTATCTATATTTCGGAATCTCTTGCTCCGTATTTTTACCGACAGTCTCTTTACTGCATATATTTTCCCAACAAACCACTTTCATCCATTTAACCGGCATATTACTCAGCCGGTCTTTCGTCTCAGTCTTTCGTCCCAGCCTTTCATCTCAGCCCTTCGTCCCAGCCCTTCGTCCCAGCCCTCCATCCCAGCCTTTCATTTCAGCCCTTCATCCCAGCCTTTCCCGCCCGTCTTTCCTCCTTATATTCCCCTCTCGTCCTCAGCCCCATCTTCTACTCTGCCGCATATCGTTTAATCAAATTACATCCTTCCGCAGAATCCTTGCAATCCTTTCCTCATCCAGTCCCCGGATTACCTCCACGGCCATCCTGACAGTGGCGTCCACGTCTTCTTCTGCGCAGAAATTATAGTGGCTGTGTACATACCTGGACGGAATGCCTAACACCAGCACCGGCACTGCCTTTCCCGTGAGGCTGATTTTTCCGGCGTTTGTGCTGCCGCCCCGGCGCACCGCATCCTGGTACTTGATTCCCAGCTTATCTCCTGTCTCCTGGGCAAAACGTATGAATTCCACGTTGGAAATATAGCTGTTGTCCATGTGGCGAATCTGCACCCCGCTCCTTAAACAGCCCTGGGCAATACCGGCCCGGAAATAGAAATCATCCGCCGGTGATCCCTCAAACACAATGGCCAAATCAGGCCGAACCTGCTGGGCTGTCACTGTGGCTCCCCTGGTTCCCACTTCCTCCTGGGCCGCAAATGCGCCTACCACTTCAACCTCCAGCTGGTCCGCCTCATCCTTAAGTGCCTGCATGGTGTCGATAATGCTCACGCAGCCCAGGCGGTTGTCAAAAGCCTTGCCGTACAGGATTCTATTTTCCTCATGATACTCAAAGCTTACATCCGGCATGATGGGGTCGCCCGGGCGGATTCCATAGACCTCCATCACTTCCTCCCTGCTGCTGGCTCCCACATCCACCAGGATATCCTCGATTGCCAGGGAGTTGTCGTTTTTCTGGGCCGCTGTCAGAAAATGCATTGGTTTGGATGTGGTGATTCCCCTGTGCTTTTTCCCGTCCCTTGTCCTTACAATGACAGAGTGGGCAGGCAGGCTGGTGAGATGGAATCCTCCCAGCATCAGGATACTTAAAAGCCCGTTTTCTAGTATGGACTGTACCATGAATCCGCACTCATCCAGATGGGCATCCAGCATGAGCACGGGGCGCCCGGCCTTTTTCTTCTTCATGGTGGCGTAAACATTGTACATAGCATCGTTTACAACGTCCAACCCCCCGCACCAGTTCTTTACTTCCCGGATGACCTCGTCCTCAAATCCACTGGGACCAAAGGCATTGGTCAACGCTTCGATTTCTTTTATGTTTGCCATGATTTCCTCCAGGTATGAGACACAAAGTGCCGCATCACACGGTACCGCTCCTGCCATACCATGCCTGCGGCACTGCATCTGCTTTACTTAATTCTGCTTTACTTAATTCTGCTTCATTTGATTCTGCTTTACTTCATTCTGTTTGATTATTCTGTCTTACTTCATTCCTTAAACCTTAGTTCTCACTTCTCACAAGCCTTACAGTGAAACCTTCTTAAGCTCTTCGATCAAATCCAGGATATAGTTGGCTGTGGTCTGTACCATCTCCTGGCCCCACTCCACGGTAGCGGTGTTTGGATGATCTGGTCCAATCCATCCGTTGTCCGTTACCTTTGGTGTGTTCCTGAGAATTTCAATCTCAACACCCTTGAAGCGCACGGTACGGAAGCCGGTTGCCACCAGATTGTCTGTGAGATTGGTCATTTCCAGAGGAAGGTCAATCTGGCTCATGTCCACCAGTGAGGGGTCAACTGCCATGATGCCCGCTGTCTCCTCGCCGCCGCCGTGTCCTCCCTTCCACTCTGGCTTCATATCCCAGGCCATCAGCCACCAGTTCAGCATCACGACCATGGCGCCCTTCTTGTCAAATTCCAGGCCGATGCGCTCGATGGTCTTGATATTCCCTCCGTGTCCGTTGAGCACCAGAATTTTCCGCGCGCCGTGCTTGTACAGCCCGTCCACAATCTGGTATACGTACTGGTATAGTATGTCGGAATCAATGTCGATGGTTCCCGGATAATCAGCCAGTGACTGGCATGCTCCGTAGGGAATCATGGGCGCGATGAGGATGTTGTCATTCTTTTCCTCAATCAGATCCAGGATTTTGTCAGGTATCAGGGTGTCGGTTCCCAGCGGCATATGGCGTCCATGGCACTCCGTACTGCCGATTGGAAGAATGACCATGTCATTTTCCTTAAAATACCGTTCCGCTGTTGGCCATGTAATCTTTGATAATCTCATGATGCATCTCTCCTTTGACTTCTCTTATTTTGCAACCTTTACATGATCCAGCTTGTGGTAGCCGATTGGATCCATCACGAAACCTTCCACCTTGGCGCCTGCGCCTGCGGTGATGGTGCTGTAGTAAATAGGTGCGTTGTTGTTTACTTCTTTTAACTTCACAGCCAGGTCCTCATATGCCTTCAGTCTCACGGACTCGTCCGCGCTGGTTCTTCCTGTCTCAATGAGCTTGTCTACCTCAGGGTCTGCGATGAAGCTGCGGTTTCCGGCTGCTCCCTGCTGTGAGGAGTGTTCCAGTGAATAGTAGGTGTAGTCCGCGTCTGTGGTGGAGGTCACCCAGCCAAAGTACCCCATGTCATGCTCGCCTGCGGAAGTCCTGGAAATGAAGCTGCCGAATTCCATTACCTCGATGTTGCAGGTGATTCCCACATCCTGAAGCATGGCCTGTACAGCCTGACATACCTCTACACGTGTCTGGTTGTCATTTACCCAGATGCTGGTCTCGAATCCGTTTGGATATCCGGCCTCGGCCAGAAGGGATTTTGCCTTCTCAGGGTCATACTCATAAGCGCCCGGGCTGAAGTATCCGAATACAGCCGGTGCGATGATGGCGTCAGCCGGCTCTCCGGATCCGCTGGCAATGGTGTCGATAATCAGCTGGCGGTCAATGGCGTAGTTAACGGCATCCCTTACCTTCTGGTCATCATAGGGCGCTTTGTTCATGTTCATGGAAATGTAGTAGCAGGTCAGGGACGGAGCCTCGAACAGCTGAAGCTCGGAATTGCTCCTTACCTTCTCCAGGTCGTTGGGAAGCAGGTCGTAGGCCAAGTCCACTTCTCCGGTCTCCAGGGCGATGGTTCTCTGGGATGCCTCAGGAATCACCTTCATAACCAGCTTCTGTGTCTCTGCCGGTCCTGCATAGTAATCGTCAAAGCGCTCCAGTGTAACGGAATCCCCCTGCTTCCACTCTACGAACTTATATGGGCCTGTGCCGATTGGATGAAGCTTGAAGGCTTCCTCGTCCGCTTCCACCACTGCCTTTGGAACAATGGCTGCAAACGGTACGGAAAGATTTCTAAGAGCCGGTGCGTAAGGCGCCTTCAGCTCTACATTGACCGTATAATCATCTACCACGTCCACCCTGTCGATAAAGTCAACAATGTAGGAAACCGCAGCGGAATTAATGGCTCTGTCCAGGGAGAACTTTACGTCCTCTGCCTTCACCTCGGAACCGTCGTGGAATTTTACGCCCTGGCGGATGTGGAATGTATAGGATGTATCGGAATTCTGATCCCAGCTCTCCGCAATCAGGGGCTGCAGCTCTCCGGTAGCAGCGTCAACAACGGTCAGCGTGTCGAAAATCTGATCCGTTACCTCTACGGCCGGCGTCTCCTTGCCCTGATGCGGGTCTAAGGAAGTAACATCAGCCCCCTGTGCCCATACCACCGTGTCCTTGTACTCCCCGGAACCGCCGGTGCTTCCTCCTGCCTCTGTTTCCTTGGAACCTGCCTGTGTCTGAGCGCTGCCGCCTTCCGTGGAGGTCTGTCCGGACTTGGAACAACCGGCTGCACTTACTGCCATTGCTGCCATTAAGGATAATGCAATGACTTTCTTCCATGTTTTTCTCATACTAGCTCCTCTCTTTCTTACATTTCTCTCTGTCAATCTTGCTCTATAAACACCGGGTTTCAGGCGTCCGCCCTGGATTTTCCCGGAATTTATCCCTGCTCCTGGACCATACGGCAGCTCACAAAATGCCCTGGCTCCATTTCCTTTAAAGTCATTTCATTGTTGGTACAGCCTTCCGTCGCATAAGGACAGCGTTTTGCGAACCTGCATCCCGGCTCCGGATTGATAGGCGATGTGAGCTCGCCCTTTAGCGGAATGCGCTCCATCTTAAA
This sequence comes from Enterocloster clostridioformis, assembly GCF_020297485.1. NCBI lineage: Bacteria > Bacillati > Bacillota > Clostridia > Lachnospirales > Lachnospiraceae > Enterocloster > Enterocloster clostridioformis. The sequence goes on along the minus strand of NZ_JAIWZC010000001.1, from coordinate 4,932,789 downwards.
ATCCGGATCGGGAACCGGTATGGCTGACAGCAGCGCCTTTGTGTATGGATGCATGGGGTTCTTAAACAGTGCCTTGGCAGGCGCCGACTCCACCATCTGTCCCAGGTACATGACCACGATGTCATTGGAAAAATGCCTTACCACCGACAAATCGTGTGTAATAAACATATAGGTAAGGTTCAGCTCCTCCTGCAAATCCTGCATCAGGTTAAGAATCTGGGCCTGGATGGATACGTCCAGGGCCGACACAGGCTCGTCGCATACGATGAACTTCGGATTAACCGCCAATGCCCTGGCGATTCCGATTCTCTGGCGCCTGCCGCCGTCCAGCTCATGGGGATATGTATTTACCAGACGCTTGGCCAGCCCCACCAGGTTCATGATTTTTTCCACCCTCCGGGTGATGGCGGCCCTTTCACTGGCCTTGTAAATGCCCTGCACCAGCAGAGGCTCTATGATTGCCTCGCTGACCGTCATCCTGGGATTCAGGGAAGCAAAGGGATCCTGGAATATAATCTGCATATCCTTCCTCAAATCCTTTAGCTGCTTCTTGTTGCAGCTCAGGATATCCCTGCCCTCAAAATAAACCTTGCCGCTTGTGGGTTCGTGAAGCCTTAGGATAGCCCTTCCCATAGTGGATTTTCCGCATCCGGACTCCCCTACCACTCCCAGGGTCTCTCCGGTACGGATGGAAAAGTTAACATCATCCACCGCGTGGAGAGTGCCCTTTGGGGTCGTAAAATATTTTTTCAGATGTTCCACACGTAATATCTCTTTTTTCTGTTCCTGCATATGTCAATCTCCTTTTCTCAGCGGTAGCGGATGCAGCGGACCTGATGGGTTCCGTCTACAGTCACCATCCCCGGATGGTTCTTGGAACATTCAGGAACCGCATACTTGCATCTCTCGCAGAAAACGCAGCCCTTGGGCAGCTTGGTGGGGTCGGGCATCATGCCGTCAATGGCCCAAAGCCGCTTCACATCGCTTGTCAGGCTGGGAATGGAACCAAAGAGTCCTTCCGTGTACGGATGTCTCGTGTCCTTGTATATCTCCCGCAGGGTTCCGTATTCCACCACTTCCCCCGCATAGATGATTGCCACGTAATCACAGTTCTGGGCAACCACTCCCAGGTCATGGGTAATGAGAATCATGGATGTGTTATTTTCTGATTTAAGCTTGTATATCATCTCCAGCACCTGGGCCTGTATGGTAACGTCCAAGGCCGTGGTGGGCTCATCCGCAATGAGCAGCTTGGGGTTGCAGGCCAGGGCGATTGCAATGACCACCCTCTGCTTCATACCGCCTGAAAACTGGTGTGGATACTCTCCAAAGCGCTCCGCAGGAATTCCCACTCTCTCCAGCATGTTTTCAGCCCATTTTCTGGCTTCCTGCCTGGACAGGCTGGTGTTATGGTTCTCGATCACCTCCATAATCTGCTCGCCTACCGTGAGCACCGGGTTCAGGGAGGTCATAGGGTCCTGGAATATCATGGATATGTCCCTGCCGCGAATGGCCTCCATTCCATTGGTGGAAAGCTTTAACAGGTCCTGTCCCTCAAAAATCACCTCTCCGCCCAGAATCTTGCCCGGAGGATTGGGAATCAGCCTCATAATTCCTTTTGCCAGCGTAGTCTTTCCCGCACCTGTCTCTCCCACCAGTCCAAGGGTCTCTCCCACGCCGATATGTATATTGACGCCGTTTAGCGCCTTTACCACTCCGTCATCCGTTTCATAGTGGATGACCAGATCTTTTACTTCCAATAATGGTTTATCTGCCATGTCATACTCGTCCTTTCTTAGTGTTCATCCATCAGCTCTTCAAACGCGGGTCAAGGGCATCTCTCAGTCCGTCTCCCACCAGGTTAAGGGCCAGGATGGTAAGCATGATTCCCATGCCGGGGATGATGGTGACATGCCATGCGTCGCGGATATAGCTTCGGGCGTTGGACAGCATTGCTCCCCACTCAGGGGTGGGCGGCTGGATGCCAAGTCCCAGGAAGGAAAGTCCCGCGATGGAAAGGATGGCTCCCGCGATTCCCAGTGTCACCTGTACGATAATCGGCGCCATGGAATTGGGAATCACGTACTTGATGATGATGCGCCAGTCGCTGCAGCCAATAGAGCGGGCCGCTTCGATAAACTCCTGGTCCTTCACCGTGAGCACCGATGCCCGGACCGTCCTGGCAAAGGTAGGCACATAGGAGATGGCAATGGCAATCAGCACATTGGTGATGCTGGTTCCCAGAGCCGCCACGATGGCGATAGCCAGAAGCATGGATGGAATGGCCAAAAGAATATCCATAATTCTCATGATCACATTGTCAGCGGTCTTGCCGTAGTACCCGGCAAAAGCTCCCAGTAGCCCGCCGAAGATACATGAAATAATGATGGCCACGGTTCCCATGAACAGCGAGTACCGGACCGCCCACAGCATGCGCAGCAGCATATCCCTGCCGAACTCATCCAGCCCAAAGGGGTGTGCCGGGCTTGGTCCCTGAAGACGTCCTCTCAGGTCCTGCTTTACCACATAATTCAGGTAAACGGATTTGCCTGTGACCGCGTCAATAATAATGGTTGCTATTGCTATGATGACCAGTGCCAGGATAAAATACATGCCAATCATGGCCAGCCGGTTCTTTTTGAATCTGCGCCATGCCTCGCCCCACAGGGAGCGCTGGTCGCCTTCCGCTTCCGCGGCAATCAGATGTTTCTTTCCCATGAACTGCACCTACTTTCTCTTGTATTGTGATTTAATTCTCGGGTCCACAAAGGCGTATATGATGTCTACCGCCAGATTGACCACGGTAAACATGATTGCCAGAAAGATAACAGACCCCAATACCATGGGAATATCTTTTGACTTGATGGAATCCACCATGAGACGTCCCAGGCCCGGCCAGGAAAATACGGTCTCTGTCAGCATGGCGCCTCCCAAAAGAGTGCCAAACTGAAGTCCCACTGCCGTGATAATCGGAATCATGGCATTCTTAAGCATATGGCGTGTGGTGATTTTCTTATCGGAAACGCCCTTTGCCCTGGCAGTGTCTATGTAATCCTGCCGGATAACTTCCAGCATGGATGAACGTGTCATACGCGTAATCATGGCTGCAGCCCCCGTGCCCAGCGTCACCGCCGGAAGGACAAGGCTTTTGATGAGAGGTATGAATCCCTCCCCCATTCCCTGTGAAGGCAGCCAGCCCAGGGTCAATGCGAACATAATAACCATCAGCAGGCCGAACCAGAAGTTAGGCATGGCCACGCCAATCAGCGAGAGCAGCATGGCTGTATTATCCATCAGGGAGTACTGTTTCCTGGCGGAAATGATTCCCGTGGGAATTCCAATCAGAATGGCTACCAGGATACCTGCCACTGCCAGCACCGCTGTGTTGGGAAACCGCTCCATGACCTGTGACCATACGCTCAGGTTATTTTTATAGGATGTACCCAGGTCGCCGTGAAGCATGTTAATCATGTAATGTCCGTAACGGACCAGCAGAGGGTCGTCCAGTCCCAGCTCCTTCCTCTTCATGGCCAGTGCCTCGGCTGATGCCTGGTCACCCAGAATGATTGCCGCCGGGTCGCCCGGTGACAGGTTCAGAATGAAAAACACAATGAACGTCACGCCGATGATGACCGGAATCAGCATAAGCAGTCTTTTTAACACATACTTGTACATTTTTCTCTCTCCAATCCTCGTGTATTTGCTGCATTAACGCAGCGAAGCAAAATACATATTTCACGACCCCCCACAGGGGTTTTGAAACCAAAATAATAAAAAAGAAGCCTTAGGATTTGAAACTCCCTCGCTTCATACAAATTATAAAACAATATATCAATATTGTCAACAATCATTGTTTAAATTTTACACTTTAAATATTTTGTCAACATTTATATTGTGCTTATTTTCAAATCTATGCTATAATTGTCTTTATATTAAATCTAAGTGTCTCTCTGTGGCGCACACGCCATGGAGCCCGCACATGCTTGGGAGGTAAGAAAAATTGAAACAGATTGGCGGATTTTTTACATATGAACCACTGCCCGAAACTGAAAACCATTATCTGGAAAACCTATGCCCTCCAGGGGGAAGCCTGCGCTTTTTCATGTCCGGCAGATGTGCCAACTACTATGCGCTACAGGATATCTGCCTGACCGACACCAGAAAGGCGGCCTATGTGCCTGTCTACACCTGTGAGACAGTCCTTGCCCCTTTCCTGAAAGCCGGCTATGAACTTTTATTCTACGATGTATCTAAGGATTTGACACCCATCTTCGACGAAAGGGTCCTGGACCGCATCAGCGTCGTCAATCTCTGCGGCTATTACGGCTTTTGCAGCTACGACAGGGAATTTATACGGAAATGCTCTGAACGGGGCATCATTATTGTGGAGGATACGACCCACTCCCTCTTCTCATCTGACGGTGTTGACCCTCACTGTGATTACGTGGTGGGCAGTATGCGGAAATGGATTGGAGTACCGGCCGGCGGATTTGCCATTAAAAGGAAAGGTAGCTTTTCCCTTCCCGTCCTGCCCCCTGACGAGACTCATCTTTCCATGCGCAGTATTTCCATGAGAGGCAAACAGCAGCTTCTCCAATCAGGAACTCCCGACCCCCAGGCCATACAGAAGTTCAATGATACCTTCTGGGACGCCGAGATGATGCTGCGCCGCATCTTTGATTCCTATGGAAGCGACCGGGATTCAGAGTATATCATACGGCACTATGACTTTGAGCAGCTGAAACAGAGACGCCGCGCCAACTATCAGTATCTGCTGGATCATATGCCGGAACACCCCCAGCTTACCGTGATATTCCCGGTTCTAAAAAAAGGCACTGTTCCCAGCCACTTTACCGTGTATGCAGAGGACAGGGACATGGTTCAGTCCTATCTGGCGGGACGCGGCATCAAGACCACCACCTATTGGCCCCAGGGCCCCATGGTGGACACCGAAGGCCATGGCGACGCGGCCTACATATACAGCCATGTGCTGTCCTTTACCTGCGACCAGAGATACGAAACTGAGGATATGGAGTATATCTGCAGACAGATAGAGGACATGCCTGAAAAATAAGAACTGAAAAATAAGTCCCTAAAAATAATTTTAAAAAGCGGAAATACCGGAACGTGATATAATCGTATTCACGTCCTGCATTTCCGCTTTTCCATGTCCGCTCTAATTCTTTTATTCCTGCATCCCCAATTACACATGATAAAACAGTTCCTGGTTCTTCATCTTCATTCCAATCCGGTAAATTCTCTCACCGTTGGCTATGTAGTGGGAATTGATTGCGCTCCTGGACTGTTCAAGGTTCCCCCGCTGCAGGATTTCTAAAAGCCATTTATGCTCCAGATAGTTGTTTCCCCGCCGTCCTGCCTGGGCAGCAATATCTTCCTGGTCCAAATCCGCCTGCATTTCAGATACATACTCATTGATTTGTTTGATGGTGTAGAACATGGCTCCGTTTAAGGGGCTCAGTGTCTCCCACAGACTGGTCAGGCGCTCCATCTGGCCTGATAATAAAATCTGTTTATGGAATATCTCATCATACTTGATGATTTTCCCCATGTCGTCCTCTGCCACAGCCTCCTTCATGGCCAGCACCGCATCCTCCATGAGAAAAATACTGTCGCTCAGCAGACGTCCCCCGCACCGCTCCAGGGCCAGGTTCTCCAGGTTGCCGCGCAGAAAGAATATCTCATAGGCGTCCTTGGGCGAAAGCATGGAGACAGAATACCCTTTATTGGTCTCATAATCCAGAAATCCCTCGTACATCAGCTGCTTCAGCGCATCCCGCACCGGCCCCCGGCTCATTCCCAGCTTTACCGCTATATCATTTTCAACAAGCTTTTCTCTCTGGGCCAGCTTTCCCTGAAGAATCTGTTCCCTTACATAATCTGCTGCCACCTCTGAAAGACTTCGTTTTTTTTCCTTATCCATAACACTCCCCGCTCCTAGCACTGCTCTTTAACCTGTCCATTATAACGTAGGCCCTGCGCAAATGTCAAAGGATTTTCAATACCCATGATATTTTATGATGATATTCTATGCGTCGGTTCAGACGGTTCAACTTACCACAGCAGTTCCGATCACAATTCCTTTCCCAGTGCAACCGCCAAATCCAGTATCGTCTGCTTTACATCCCTCTGGCTCTCATTGGCCAGACTCCGCATCTCCCACACGTCATTATCCAGATTGTCCGCGCTGTAAAAAAACTGGCTGACAGACCGGTTCCTGAAACGGGCCAGGGCCGCCTGCCGTCCCATCCGGTTTTTGGACAATATCCACCGGGTTAAAGACCGCTTCCTTTGCTCTGTCAAATTCCTCCAGTTTCATAGAACATCTCCTTTCCCGCCCTCTTACCAAAAGGGCGGGGATTCACCTCATCCCCGCCGCGCTCCGGCCGCTCCCGGCCGTGACTGTTGTCAATTCAGATATTTCTTTACATACATTCCCGTATAGGACACCGGACACCGGGCCACTTCCTCCGGTGTTCCCTTGGCTATGACCGTTCCGCCCTTGTCCCCGCCCTCCGGACCAATGTCGATGATATAATCCGCTGTCTTGATTACATCCAGATTGTGCTCAATAACCACAACCGTATTGCCGCCCTCCGACAGCCTGTGAAGTATATCAATCAGCTTATGGACATCTGCGAAATGGAGTCCTGTGGTGGGCTCGTCCAGGATATAAATAGTCTTTCCCGTGCCTCTCTTGGACAGCTCCGTGGCCAGCTTGATTCTCTGGGCCTCGCCGCCGGACAGCTCCGTGGACGGCTGTCCCAGCCGGATGTACCCCAGTCCCACGTCATACAGGGTCTGTATCTTCCTGGTGACAGAGGGCACATTCTCAAAGAACTTAAGCGCTTCCTCCACGGTCATATTCAGCACATCGTAGATATTCTTTCCCTTGTACTTCACGTCCAGGGTCTCACGGTTATACCGTTTGCCGCCGCAGACCTCGCAGGGCACATATACATCCGGCAGGAAATGCATTTCAATCTTGATGATGCCGTCTCCGCCGCACGCTTCGCACCGTCCGCCCTTTACGTTGAAGCTGAACCTTCCCTTGCTATACCCCTTTGCCTTGGCGTCCGGGGTAGATGCGAACAAGTCCCTTATGAGGTCGAATACGCCTGTGTAGGTAGCCGGGTTGGACCTGGGAGTACGCCCGATGGGCGACTGGTCGATGTCGATAATCTTATCCAGCTGCTCCACGCCCTCGATGCACTTGTGCCTGCCCGGTATGGTTCTGGCTCTGTTTAACTTCCTTGCCAGGGATTTATAAACGATTTCGTTCACAAGGGAACTTTTTCCGGAACCAGATACACCGGTCACACACGTCATGATTCCCAGGGGAATGTCCACGTTGATGTTCTTTAAATTGTTCTCTGCAGCGCCCTTTACCGTAATCCAGCCCGTGGGCTTCCTTCTCTCGGCAGGCACCGGAATCTTCAGGCGCCCGCTTAAGTAAGCTCCGGTAATGGAATCCGGATTCTTCATGATTTCCTCGGCCGTTCCCATGGCAATGACCTTTCCGCCGTGCTCTCCCGCGCCGGGTCCGATGTCCACGATACAGTCCGCGGCCCGCATGGTGTCCTCGTCATGCTCCACCACCAATACGCTGTTGCCCAAATCCCGGAGATGGGTCAGCGTCTTAAGGAGCTTGTCATTATCCCGCTGATGGAGTCCGATGCTGGGCTCGTCCAGAATATAGGCCACGCCCACCAGGCCGGAGCCTATCTGGGTAGCCAGACGGATGCGCTGGGCCTCTCCGCCTGACAAGGTGCCCGTGGCACGCGACAGGGAAAGATAATCCAGTCCCACGTCAATGAGAAAGCATATCCTGGCTCTGATTTCCTTCAGAATAGAAGCGCCTATGGTCTCCTGCATGGGAGTCAGCTTCAGCCCGTCCATAAATTCCTTAAACCGTACAATGGACATGTTGGTAGCTTCATATATGTTCATTCCGCCCACCGTAACCGCAAGGGACTCCTTCTTAAGCCTCTGCCCCTTACAAACCGGGCAGGGGGTAATCCGCATATAGGTCTCATATTCCGCCTTGGACGTCTCGGAAAAAGTCTCCTTATACCGGCGGTTTACATTCTCAATCAGTCCCTCAAACGCCACGTCATAGACGCCTTCGCCTCTCTGGCTCTTGTAGCGGACCTTCACCTCCCGGCCTCCGGTTCCGTATAACAGCACGTCGTGGATTTCCTTGGGATAATCCTGGAAAGGCGTATCCAGCCTGAAATCATAGGCTTCAGACAGCGCCTCCAGGATTGCCCTTGTAAAGCTGCCCTTGTCCGCGCAGGACTGCCATCCCATAACCACGATTGCGCCCTGGTCTATGGACAGCGACTTATCGGGAATCATCAGGTCCTCATCAAATTCCATCTTATACCCCAGTCCAAAACACTCCGGACAGGCTCCGAAGGGATTGTTGAAGGAAAAGCTCCTGGGCTCCACCTCGTCAATGCTGACCGCGCAGTCAGGACAGGAAAAGCTCTGGCTGAAATTCACCGGCTCGCCGCCGCTCACATCCACCATCATCAGTCCGCCGCTCAGGGCCATGACCGTTTCTATGGAATCCGTAAGCCTTTTCTCAATGCCTTCCTTCACAATCAGACGGTCCACCACGATTTCAATGTTGTGCTTGATGTTCTTCTCCAGCCTGATTTCCTCTGAGAGCTCGTAGAGGCTGCCGTCAATGCGGACCCTCACATAGCCGCTTTTTCTGGCCTGGTCCAGCACCTTCACATGCTCGCCCTTGCGCCCTCTGACCACAGGGGCCAGCAGCTGGATTTTAGTCCGCTCAGGCATGGACATAATCTGGTCCACCATCTGGTCAATGGTCTGTTTGTGTATCTCCTTGCCGCATTTCGGACAGTGGGGTATACCGATTCTGGCATATAAAAGTCTCATGTAGTCGTAGATTTCCGTGACCGTTCCCACAGTGGAACGGGGATTCCGGTTGGTGGACTTCTGGTCAATGGAAATGGCCGGTGACAGCCCCTCTATGCTCTCCACATCCGGCTTCTCCATCTGTCCCAGGAACTGCCTGGCATAGGAAGACAGGGACTCCATATAACGCCTCTGCCCTTCTGCATAAATGGTGTCAAAAGCCAGGGATGATTTGCCTGAACCGGACAGTCCCGTAAGGACCACCAGCTCATTTCTTGGTATATCCACGGAAATATCCTTCAGATTATGCTCATTCGCCCCGCGGATTTTAATGTACTGCTTTGCCATGGAACATGCTCCTTGTCTTTTATCTTGATTGGTTTGAGTCCACGCCTGATATGATTGCGGAATGCAGCATGCGCAGTGCGCAGTAAACATGCGTGGTTTCTTTATACGATTCATCCCGCCGCCCTGGAAGGCCGTGAAATGTTTCTGGTAAAAGGTTCTTCCCGCATAGCGCTGATACACAGCGCTGACAGTTTCTAGTATAGCACATCACCTATGTATTTGCAAACATTTGTTCGATAAAATACTGGAAAATTACTGGAACCTCTTCCAGAAGACACCTGGCATGAACCCGCTCCGACATTTGGTGGGCATCCTTTCCAATGGATCCGAACAGGAGGGAGGGAACTTGCCCATGTAAAAAGGCCCTCCCGCGCCGGTTAGATATTCATATTCTATCCGGCCTGCGGGAGGGTCCTTTTTGTTTTTCACTTATCTGTTTGTTTACTCACACAATGTTTCTTTTGTATCTGCCTCTCAAATCCCTACCGTTCTTCCCTGAAATACGGAAGTCCCAGGCTCTGGGGCGGCTGGTATTCCCTCCTCTTTCTCAGGCTGGTTATAACCAGGACCACAATGGTGACCACATAGGGAAGGGCCTTGAATATCTCCTGAGCCCCCCTGTCCAGGCCCGGTATATACAGGTAAAGGATGTACAGGCCGCCAAACAGGATAGAACCCCAAATGGCATTGACCGGTTTCCACAGGGCGAAAATAACCAGGGCGATTGCCAGCCAGCCTCTGTCGCCAAATCCGTTGTTGGTCCAGGTACCGCCGGAGTATTCCATAACAAAGTATAACCCGCCCAGGCCGCTGATACCTCCGCCAAGGCAGGTGGCCAGGTACTTGTAAGCCGTTACATTGATGCCCGCGGCATCTGCTGTGGCCGGACTCTCGCCCACAGCCCTCAGGTTCAGTCCCCTCCTGGTTTTAGCCAGGAAAAACGCCAGAGCCAGAGCCAGGACAACTGCCAGATAGGTCAGAAATCCGTAGGAGAAGAAAATCTGTCCAATGACACCCAGTTTGGACAGTCCGGGAACGGGGGTCTTGTAGGCAGCGCCTGTCACTGCCACGGAAATCTGGCCCACGCCCCCTGCCAGCTTTGCCAGGGAACCGCCGAAAAAGTTGCCAAAGCCCACGCCAAAGGTGGTAAGGGCAAGGCCGGTCACGTTTTGATTGGCCCGCAGCGTAATGGTCAGCACACTATATACCAGTCCTCCCAGGGCAGCGCACACAAAGGCGCACACAAAGGAAATTAAGAGTCCCGCCAGACCGCTTGGATTTGCTGTCCCGTTCTCATACAGGAAGGCTCCGATCAGTCCGGCGATACCGCCCATATACATCATGCCGGGAATGCCCAGATTCAGGTTGCCGGATTTCTCCGTCATCATTTCTCCCAGGGCTCCGTAAAGGATGCCGATGCCCTGGCCGATAGCTTTCTGAATAAATATTACCAAAAAACCCATATTTTAGCCTCCTTATGACAATTTTGCCCCTGCTTCTTTCCGTTTGCTGCGGATTCCCACCTTGAAGTTGATGAAGAATTCACAGCCCAGGATGAAGAAGAGGATGATGCCTGTTATTACATCAGAGGCATTTTCATTCAGGTTAAACTGGGAGGCAATCTGCCCTGCTCCCTTCTGCATGAATACCAGGAAAAATGAGACCAGAACCATGGCAAACGCATTGAACTTGCTGAGCCATGATACGATGATGGCCGTAAATCCCCTGCCGCCAGCCGTGCTGGTGGAAATGGTATGGCTGGCGCCGCTGACAATGATGAAGCCCGCAATGCCGCAGATGGCGCCGGACAGGGCCATGGTGCGGATGATTACCTTCTTTACATTGATTCCCGCGTATCTGGCCGTGTTCTCGCTCTCTCCCACAACCGCGATCTCATATCCCTGCTTGCTGTACTTCAGATAAATAAAGATAGCCAGGGTCAGCGCCAGCACGATCACCAGATTCCAGCCGTATTCCAGACCGAAAAGTTTTGGAAGCCATCCTCCCTTTGTGGTGGAGTTGATAGTTCCCACGGAATTGGAACCCTTTGGATTCTCCCAGAAAATGATACAGTATGTGATGACCTGCATGGCCACATAGTTCATCATCAATGTAAACAGTGTCTCGTTGGTGTTCCAGTATGCCTTGAAAAATGCCGGGATAGCTGCCCACACCATGGCTGACAGGGCGCTTCCCAAAAGCATCAGGGGAAACAGCACCAGGGGAGGCAGCGAATTGCCAAGGTAAATCATCATGGCCGCGGATGTGACGCCGCCAATCAGTACCTGACCTTCTGCTCCGATGTTCCAGAACCGCATCTTGAATGCAGGCGTGATGCCGATTGCAATACAGAGCAGCACCAAAGTATCGCGAATGGTCATCCAGGTACGCCTTTTGGTACCCACTGCCCCATCAAAGATTCCTTTATAAACCTCCAGGGGATTAAGCCCTGTCAGGGCATAGATAACCCCTGCGCAGACCACCAGTGATAAGAGAACCGCTCCCAGCCGGACGGCCCAGGCCTTCCACATATCTATCTCATCCCTCTTGGATATATGCATCAGAGGTTCCTTGTTGGATACTGCCGTCGTCTCCTTACTCACTTAAGCCACCTCCTGTCCTGGTCATCATCAGCCCCACCTGTTCCTTGGTCGCTGTCCTTCCGTCCACAACACCGTTTACCTGTCCTGCGCACAGCACCAGAATACGGTCGCACAGCTCCAGGAGCACATCCAGATCCTCGCCTACGCAGATAACGGCCGCTCCCTGTTTCTTTTGCTCATTGAGAAGATGGTAGATGGTGTAGGATGAGTTGATATCCAGTCCGCGGACCGGATATGCCACCATAAGCACCTTGGGATTGGAAGAAATCTCCCTTCCCACCAGCACCTTCTGGACATTGCCCCCTGACAGCCTGCGCACCGGGGTGGTGACGCCGGGAGTCACGATTTCCAGTTCCTCTATGATCTGCTCCGCCAGGCTTTTTGGCGTCTTTCTGTCCGTAAAGACGGAACGTCCCCTGCGGTATCCCCTGAGCATCATATTGTCCGTCATGTCCATTGCGCCTACCAGCCCCATGCCCAGGCGGTCCTCCGGCACAAAGGAAAGCTTTACCCCCATCTTATTGATGGCTGAGGCGCTCATGCCGGACAGCTGCTTTTCGCCGCCCTCAGGCGGATAATAGGTGATGGTGCCGCCTGCCATTGGCTGGAGTCCCGCGATGGACTCCAAAAGCTCCCTCTGGCCGCTTCCCGCGATACCGGCAATCCCCAGTATCTCCCCACTGTAAGCAGTAAAAGAGGCGTGGTCCAGGGTCGTTACCCCCTCCTTGTCCACGCAGGTGACTCCTTCCACCATCAGGCGGCGCTCCTGATTCACGGGATCCGGGCGCTCGATGTTCAGGCTTACCTTCTTGCCCACCATCATCTCGGTCAGGGATTCCTCGGTGGCGTCCGCCGTGTATACCGTGCCGATATACTGGCCCTTGCGCAGTACAGACACCCGGTCCGACAGCGCCAGAACTTCGTGCAGCTTATGGGTGATAATGATAATGGAATGGCCTGCCTCACGCATGTTGCGCAGCACGGCAAACAGTTTGTCCGCTTCCTGGGGTGTCAGAACAGCCGTGGGCTCGTCCAGAATCAGGATATCCACTCCGCGGTACAGAAGCTTTACGATTTCCACGGTCTGCTTCTGGGATACGGACATGGTGTATATCTTCTGGTCCGGATCCAGCTCGAACCCGTATTTGGCTGTCAGCTCATTGATTTTGGCGGACACAGCCTTCATGTCCAGAATTTCCCTCCCGGACAGACCCAGGATAATATTCTCAGCCGCTGTCAGAACATCCACCAGCTTGAAATGCTGGTGAATCATGCCGATACCCAGAGCAAAGGAGTCCTTTGGCGAACGAATGGTAACCTCCTTTCCGTTTACGAATATCTGCCCCTCATCCGGGTAGTAGATACCGGAAATCATGTTCATCAGGGTGGTCTTTCCGCTTCCGTTTTCACCCAGGACGGACAGGATTTCCCCCCTTTTCACAGACAGGCATACCTTGTCGTTGGCAGTTACCTTGCCGAACCGTTTTGTGATGTTTTTCAGTTCAATTGCGTATTCTTCGCTCACCCGGCAAACCTCCGTTCTTTGTATTTGGTCGTATTGGCTCATTGCCCCGTGGAAAAAAGCGGAGCCAGATATGAATGGCTCCGCTTTTACAGCCTTTAATTTCCAGAGGGAAAGACACGCTCTGGCTATCTTAGTTGTCAATTGTGGTGATACCGTCAATCAGGATATCAAAGGAAGGTGCGGAACCGAACTCTGACTCATGGAAATATCCGTCGGAGATATACTCGATGTCGCTGCCGTCTTTCTTATATGTATCCAGTGTCTCGCCGCCAACGGTCCATGTGGAGGTATCAAATACATGAAGCTCGCCGGATGCCAGCTTGGCTTCCACCTCATCCACCTTCTCCTTTGTTCCTGGTGCCACGGCTGCCTCATTCAGCTCCGTAATCAGCACCGCGCCGTCAGAGAAGCCCCTGCACCAGTCAACCGGAATCTCGGTTCCGTCAATGACATGCTGTACAGCCTCAGTCACATATGCGCCCCAGTTATTGGAAGCAGATGTAAGAGCCTGGTTTGGTGCGGTTGCAATCATGGAAATGTTGTAGCCCACGCAGGGAACGCCTGCCGCTTCACATGCGGTAGGAGCACCGGTGGTATCTGCGTGCTGGCTGATCAGAACACATCCGTCGGAAATCAGGGCGTCTGCCGCTTCCTTCTCCAGGTCAAAGCTTGCCCAGCTGTTGGTGTACTTAACTTCCATGGCAGCGTCCGGGCAAACGGAACGCACACCTAAGAAAAAGGAGGTGTATCCGCTGATAACCTCAGCATATGGATAAGCTCCCACATATCCAATCTTGCAGGCATCCTGCTTCACGGTGCCATCCTCTATCATCTGGTTCAGTTTCAGTCCGGCCACAACACCGGATACGTAGCGTGCCTCGTAGATGGAAGTGAAATAGTTGTGCATGTTGCTCAGGCCGCTGGAAGCTGCCTGGAAGCCGGTTGCATGGCAGAACTGAACATCCGGATACTCCTTTGCCGCCTCAATCACATAGGACTCATGTCCAAAGCTGTTTGCAAATACAATCTGGCATCCCTGGTCCGCAAGGTCCATGGCCGCATCCTTTGCAGTCTCATCCTCAGGGATATTCCACTTAACGATAATCTGGTCATCGGACAGCCCCAGGGCTTCCTTCATCTCCATGGCGCCGTTGTAATGAGCGGCTGTATAACCCTCGTTCTCATCGCCTATGTAGACAAAACCGATCTTTAAATCTTCCTTGGCAATACCGCCTGTGGCCGGTGCTTCTGCGGTCTCTGTCTCCGCGCCTTCTGCTGCCGCAGTTGTCTCAGCCTCGGCTGCCGTGGTCGCGGCTGCCGCGGTGGTCTCTGCTGTGTTAGATCCGCCGCAGGCTGCCAGTGATACTGTCATCACACCTGCCATGGCTACGCTTGCTAACTTTTTTAATTTCATAATACTCTCCTCCATGAAGTGTAGTTTGCAGAACCCGATTAAAATACGTCAGGCACTGGCTGCTCCATTACACCTGACGTTCCACCGTTGTCCTACCCATTAAAAAGTAACACAAATACGAGTTAAGTATATCACTTTTTCTTCTATTGTCAATATTAACCAGGAATTTTGACCCATTTTTACACAATAAGACAGGATTGCTTTTATTTATCAGCAATCCCGCCTTTCATTCTTAAGCCATGCTTATAATTTAGCTGCCTTTCGCTGCATTTTCATAAAATACTTCACACATAACACCTGCGCCAATGCGGAACCCATCCGTAAAACACTGGGTTTTCTCAATAAAGGTAAGCTCCAGGTAATGTTCCATCAGAAGGTCAAATTCCTCCTTCATGTCCCGGTCCAGCTTGTCGGTAAACCGGTTGAAATCATCCATGGACTGCCTGGTCAGTGCATCGTATTCCGCATTGCCGCGTATGGTATTTTCCGCCGGGCATAAGTCTCCCCTGTACAACTGTTGCAAAATCTTTCCCATACCTTTTTCCTGCCTTTCTTCTGTCGTATTAGTTTCACAGAAAGGCGGGGGCCGTCACGCCGCATTCTCCATCCGCTCTCAACTCATTCTCTCATCAACCCATCATCTTCTCTCATCATCTATAAAGGATATACGCAGCGCGGGGCTATGGCTCCCCCACCTGTCTATATATCCAGAATAGCACAGCCCATGGTCAAATGCAACTAAACATATCCTATTCTCCCCGAACCTGCTCTTCTCCTGCGCGGTTAAAGATTTCCATGAATTCGTCTCCCGTGATGGTTTCCTTTTCCAGCAGATAGGCGGCTATCTCATGGAGCTTTCCTTCATTTTCCTTAAGGATGGAAAGCGCCTTTTGGTGCTGCTCCTTCACGATGGACACCACCTGTTCGTCTATGCGTTTTGCCGTGTCGGGAGCGCAAATCAGGGATGTGTCTCCTCCCAGATACTGGTTGTTCACGGTTTCCATGGCCACCATGTCAAACTCATCGGTCATGCCGAACCGGGTCACCATGGAACAGGCAATCTTGGTAGCCTGCTCAATGTCGTTGGACGCGCCTGTGGTAATGGAATGGAAAATCAGCTCCTCCGCCGCCCGGCCGCCCGTAAAGGTGGCAATCTTATCCAGCGCCTCCTCCCTGCTCATGAGGTAGCGCTCTCCCTGGTCCACCTGCATGGTATATCCCAATGCTCCCGATGTTCTGGGTATAATGGTAATCTTCTGAACCGGAGCGCTGTGGCTCTGGCAGGCAGCCACCAGCGCGTGGCCCACCTCGTGATACGCTACGATTCTGCGCTCCTTCTGTGAAATAACCGCATTTTTCTTCTGGTAGCCGGCAATGACCGTCTCCACGCTTTCCTCCAGATCGGCCTGTACCACGGCGCTGCGTCCCATGCGCACTGCCCTCAGGGCCGCCTCGTTTATGATATTGGCCAGCTCCGCGCCGCTGGCGCCTGCCGTGGCCCTGGCAATGGCATTGTAATCCACGTCATCCGACATCTTCACGCTTTTTCCATGAACCTTTAAGATAGCCTCGCGTCCCTTTAAGTCCGGCAGCTCCACCGGCACTCTGCGGTCAAACCGGCCGGGGCGCAGCAGGGCCTTGTCCAGGGACTCCGGACGGTTGGTGGCAGCCAGGATGACCACGCCCTTCTTACCGTCGAAACCATCCATCTCCGTCAGCAGCTGGTTCAGGGTCTGCTCACGCTCATCGTTTCCACTCATGCCTCCGCCGTCGCGCTTCTTACCGATGGTGTCAATCTCATCAATAAATACGATACACGGCGCTTTATCAGTGGCCTGCTTAAACAGATCCCTGACCTTGGCAGCGCCCATACCCACAAACATCTCCACGAATTCAGAACCGGATATGGAGAAGAAGGGGACATGGGCTTCTCCCGCCACAGCCCTTGCAAGGAGCGTCTTGCCGGTTCCGGGAGGACCCACCAGCAGTGCTCCCTTTGGAAGATTTGCTCCTATATCCGCATACTTCTGCGGATTGTGAAGGAAGTCCACGATTTCCTTTAAGGCATCCTTGGCCTCCTCTTCCCCCGCCACATCGGCAAAGGTGATTCCCGTCTCATTCTCTGCGTATATCTTTGCATTGGACTTTCCGAAGGTCATGGCATTGCTGCCGCCCATGCGCTTGGAAAGCATGCGCCCCATGATATTTCCAATGACCACAAACATAAGAATCGGCGCAACCCAGGACATCAGGAAGCTTAAGAGCGGGGAAGCCTTTGTCTGGATTTCTCCTGTAAAATTCTCCACATCCGCGTTTTGCAGCCGCTTAACCAGGTCATCCCCCGGAATCGGCCCTGTCTTATAACTGAGGTTCCACTGCTTCTGGTCCTTTTTCGTAAACTGAATCTGTGATTCCCCATTGCTGACATACACATCCTTCACATTTCCGGCATCCAGTTCCTTCAGGAACTCGCTGTACGGCACTTCCACGGAATGCTCCATCATGGGAAATACCAGGGCATTCAACACCATCACCACCAATATGACCAGGAAATAATAGTAAATGAACGGCTTTTTAGGCGTGCCGCTTTTTAAGCTTCTCTTTCCACTGTCTTCATTCACACCCATACCAGGTCTCCTTTTCTTAATCCATACTCATATGCGGGGATATGCGCAGCCTGATTGCATCTGCACTTGTTTCCCGCTGTTCACTATGTAAGATAATACCATCTGCAACTTTTGTCAATGGTTAATTATAAGTTTTTATTTACTTTTAATATTTATTGACTTTTTTCCTCAGGTATGATAAAACGGTTACAGAATATAGCGAGGAGGTAATCGGCATGAACCGTGAGCCAGCAGACAGCAGACATGTGGGGGAACATTTCATGGAATTTGCCATCGAATTCTTTAACCTGGCAAAGAACAGCTACCACCAGCAGAACCAGATACGGGCCAATTCCGCCGCTTTCCAGGTCCTGATGCAGTTAAACCAGCCGGGCAGGCAGGCGCCCACCATGTCGGAGATGGCCCTGCAGCTGGGCATTACCAAACAGCAGCTGACCAAGCTTATCAATGATCTGGAAGAAAAAAACCTGGTCCGCAGACAGCACGGCTCCATGAACCGGCGCCATGTATACCTGATGATTACGCCGGAAGGCTCATCCATCATGAAGCAGCTGAGGAAGGCCATGCTGGATTGCACCGTGTCCCGCCTTTCCTCGTACAATCAGGAGGAACTGGCGGAGCTGGACGACTGTCTGATGCGTTTAAACACCCTGTTGGAGAAATTCGCTGCCGCGGAGGATACATCCTGCGGGGATTTTCCTGAGTTGTAAAGAAATGAAAGCGGCTGGCGCTGGTACGCGGACGCATGTGGAAATCCGCGTCCGTGAGAGGCGGGAACGCAGGGCGGGCGGTAACCGTTTCCGCAGCGAAAAAACACAACATCCCCGCCAATGATATTGGGCAATTGGTGGGCTTTCGCCCGCTTAGATTATATCCTTTATAATTAATCCTAAACCAAAAGGCCGCATATCAAGATAATACCAAGATAATGCGGCCCTCTATGATAAATGGTATGCCATCAACCCCGGCATGCCATTTTTCTTCTGATTTGGATATAGACGATGCAGGCGCAATGATACGCAGCGGGTGAGTGAATTAGGACAGGGTTGTACCGCCCCAGCCCCATTCCACTCACGGACGGATACACCTCCGCGCCATGCATCCTTTACATCCCATCCCTCTTTACAACACCTTACTTAAGAAGGACTTCAAACGCTCATTTTTGGGGTTGGAAAAGAATTCCTCCGGCGCGGCTTCCTCCATGAAGTGTCCCTCGTCCATGAACATGACCCTGGTGGCCACCTCCCTGGCAAAGCCCATCTCGTGTGTCACCACCACCATGGTCATCTTTTCCCTGGCCAGGTCGCGCATTACGCTCAGTACCTCTCCTACCATCTCCGGGTCCAGGGCCGAGGTGGGCTCGTCAAACAGCATTACATCCGGCTTCATGCACAGAGCCCGGACAATGGCAATACGCTGTTTCTGGCCGCCCGAAAGCTGGCTGGGATAGGCGTGGGCCCTGTCTGCCAGTCCCACACGTTCCAGAAGCCCCATGGCCTCCTCCTCGGCTTCCTTTTGTCCCTTTCCCTGAAGCTTCATGGGAGCAATGGTCAGATTCTTCATGATATCCATGTGGGGAAAAAGATTAAACTGCTGGAATACCATCCCCATTTTCTGGCGGTGCTTGTCAATATCCGTCCTGGAGTCCGTAATATCGGTGCCCTCAAAGAAAATATGCCCGCTTGTGGGCTCCTCCAGCAGGTTCAGACATCTGAGGAAGGTGCTTTTGCCGGAACCGGAAGGCCCTACCACAAAGACCACATCTCCCTTGTGGATATCCACCGTGATTCCCTTTAAGACATCAATGGAGCCAAAGCTCTTTCCCAGTTCCTGCACCCGGATTAAGGGCTGTCCGTTAAACAATCCTGTATTACCGCTCATTCTGTCTCAGCCTCCTTTCCAGTATCTGTATCAGCTTTGTAAATATCATTACAATAATAAGATAAATAATGGCCACCGCAATCAGGGGCATAAAAGCACTGTACGTCCTGCTTCGGATGATGTCCCCTCCCTTGGTCAGATCCTGGATGGCAATGTAGCCGGATACCGAGGTTTCCTTTAACAGGGAGATAAACTCATTGCACAGGGTGGGAAGCACTGTCTTGAATGCCTGGGGCATGATGATGTACCACATGGTCTGGGCATAGTTGAAGCCCAGGCTGCGGCCTGCCTCCATCTGTCCCGGATCAATGGACATGATGCCGCTCCTGAATATCTCCGCCACATAGGCTCCTGAGTTGACTCCAAAGGCCAGAATAGCCACTATGACCTTGTCTACCCTGACGCTTCCGAATACCACGAAGTAGATGATTAACAGCTGCACCACCACAGGCGTGCCGCGGATTACGGTCAGGTACACTTTACAGATTGCATTGAGCACCTTAAGCTTATGGGTCTTCTCATAGGTGGAACGTATCATTCCCACCAGAAATCCCAGTACAATGCCCATAAGGCAGGCAAAAAAGGTAATAATCAACGTTGTCTTGAGGCCCTCGGTCAGATATTTCCACCGGTTGTCCGCCACAAAGTTCAGGTAAAACGCATCTGTAAATGTCTTCCACATGCTCATCATCCTCTGCTCTTTCTTTATGATTCACAGGGCAGGGCAGACGCCCTGTTTCCCTTTGTCATACAGTCAAAAACTGCCGCCCTGCAGGAACGGGGATGCGCTGCGGCATTGCACCTCCCTTTCTGCAGCCTGCGGCAGTTTTATACCGGCTGTCTTCCTGTATACGCCGGTACCATCTTGTCTGTCTTAAGTCGGCTATTCCATACCCTGTACGATTACTCAGCCTTGATATACTTAGCTACGATTTCGTCCAGTGTCCCGTTGTCCTTCAGTGTCTTAAGGGCGCCGTTGATTTTCTCCAGCAGTTCTGTGTTGCCCTTCTTTACAGCAATGGCATACTCTTCATCGGTAAAGGACTCATCCAGAATCTTCAGTCCTTGTGTCTCAGCAACAAAGGTCTTGGCGGGCTCTCCGTCGATTACAACCGCGTCAATCTTGCCCTGGCTCAGTGCCTGAACAGCCTCGAAGCCCTTATTGTAACGCTCTACCGTGGTTCCGTCAGCTTCTAAGTCAGATACATAGATATCGCCTGTGGTTCCCAGCTGTACGCCTACGATTACACCCTTTAAGTCATCAGGAGAGGCAATCTCGCTGTCCTCTGTAACGATGATTTTCTGGGATGCCTTGGCATAGGTATTGGAAAAATCCACGGACTGCATACGGTCCTCCGTAACAGTCATGCCGGCCAAACCCATATCAGCCTTACCGGATACAATCTCAGGAATTATAGAATCAAAAGCAATGTCCTCAATCTCCAGCTCCATGCCCAGCTCATCGGCAATGGCCTTTGCGATTTCCGCATCAATACCTACGACGGCATCTCCGTCATGATACTCGTAAGGAGGGAACTCTGCGTTGGTCGCCATGATAAGCCTGCCGCCTGCCGCATCCTTAGCAGCCCCAGTCTCAGCTGCCTCTGCGCTGGTCTCATCCTTACTCTCGGCTGCCGTGGTATCCTCTGCCTTCTCCTCTGCTGTTGCGGCTGCTGCTGTATCGGCTGCCGTTGTCTCTTTTGCACTGCCTCCGCAGGCAGTCAGGGAAGCCGCCATCAGTGCTGCCATGGTGATCGCTAAAACCTTCTTCTTCATAATAATATTCTCCTCTTTTCTTTTATGCATCAAATTGCATAACTATAAATATATTCAACATTTTATATTATAATGCATTTTTCTGGTTTAGCAAGAGGAAAATACGGGAATCAGCAAAGATTCCATCTAATTCCTTCTCTGTCTTTGGCCTGCAAGCACCAGATGCTTGGCCAGCACGGCCGTGGTCACTGCCCCAACGCCTCCCGGCACAGGCGTTGCCATGGATGCCATGGACTCTATGGACTGGAAATCCACATCTCCGCATAATTTTCCATTTTCATCCACATTAATACCCACATCAATGACAATGGCATCCTGCCCTACGTGGCGGCCATCCAGCATTTTGGCCTTTCCTGCTGCGGCCACCAGAATTTCAGCCCTCCGGCACTCTGCCTCCAGGTCCATGGTCCTGGTGTGGCAGATGGTAACCGTGGCATTTTCCTTCAGCATCAGCATGGACAGCGGACGTCCCACCACCATGCTGCGGCCCACTATGGTCACGTTCTTTCCCGTCATATCTATCTCATTGGCCTTCAATACCTCTATGACCGCCTCGGCGGTACAGGGCGCAAAACCGGTTTTGTCCCCCGCAAATACCTTGGCAATATTGGCCGGCGAAATCCCGTCCAGGTCCTTTTCCGGGTCAATCATCTTCTCTATGTCCGTCTCCGCAATCTGCTTTGGCAGAGGACGGAGCAGGAGGATCCCCGACACATCCGGGTCACGGTTAATTGCACTGAATTCAGCCTTGAAATCGCTGTCGCTTATCTGTTCCGGGAACACATAAGTCCGGACCCGCAGGCCGAAGTTCTCCATCTTCTTCACGGCCCCCCGTTCATAGGACATATCGTCCGGTTTTTCTCCCACCCGCACAATGGCCAGCTTCGGAGCCGGGCCTTCCAGGCCTTCCATCATCTGCGTTACCTGTTCCTTGATTTTTGCCGAAACCTCGGCGCCTTTTAATGTTTTCATTTTCAATCTTCTTCTCCTTCCCTGAGAATGCTTTGGCTCACCCACGTCCACTCCATACCCCTGCCAAAACCAATCCTCCGCAGCTGCCTGCCCATGGCATACGGCGCTTTGCAGTGGTCTGATTATATCATGTACGTTCTCCGGCTGCAAGGGCTGCTGTCATCGGTGATGTTACCTGATTCCCATCCGATTACCGCGTCCCCTGACAGAGGACCGGATTATTAATTGTTTCTGGCTTCCTCCATGGCTTTCTCACCGTTTGCCTGGGGTTTTTCTGCCAGCACAGCTGCAAATACAGGGTCCTGCCGGGCTGATTTGCGTACAGGTATGTAGCCTGTCTGGGCCGCAAAATAAGCTGTATTCTCTGTGTTACTGTCATATGGGGATACCTCCATCATAACCCCTGCTCCCGGCTCTCCGGCCCCATATACGCCTTCATCTGGGTAAGAACAGGACTCAGTATTTTCCTGCAATGCTCCCTGAAAAACGGATTGTCAAACTGTTCCCTTGTATGGCCCCACCGTTTTGGACCATACAGGGTAAATTCCGGACAGGGCAGCTGAACCAGTTGGATTCCCTGTTCAACTGCCTTCATCACAAACTCCTGTCCGGATTTCTCCTCCTGTTTCCCGGATTCCCCGTACCGGGCCACCTTGGCGGCTGTATTTAAAATACAATAACTGACAAACAATATCTTCTGCATATTATATATCCGTACCCTTTCTATTTACCCATGTCTTAACCTACCCTATGGCAGGCCACCCTGTGCCCCGGACGGATTTCCGTCAGTTCAGGAGCCGACTCACGGCATTTGTCACTGGCATAAGGGCAGCGGGTATGGAACACACATCCCTTAAACTCATCGGTGTGCATTGGCAGTTCCCCCTGAAGAGATACGCTTCTGCCCCTCTTGTTAAAATCCGGGATGGAAGCAAACAGGGCCTGGGTATACGGATGAAGAGTATGTGCAAAAAGCTGGTCAGTGCCGGCCTCCTCCACCAATGTACCAAGATACATGACACCAATGCGGCTGGAGATATAACGCACTACGCCAATGTCATGGGATATGAACAGCATTCCCAGATTCATCTTCCTTTGCAGCGAGGTCAGCATATTCAGAATCTGAGACTGAATGGATACGTCCAGCGCCGAAACCGGCTCATCGCAGATAATCAGTTTTGGCTCAATAATCAGCGCCCTCGCAATGCCCAGGCGCTGTACCTGGCCCCCCGACAGTTCATGGGGATAGCGGAAGTAGTAATCCTCCGATAATCCGACCATTTCCAATGTCTCCAGCACCTTTTGGCGCCGTCCCTTTGTGTCCCCCATCCCCTGGACTATCAACGGCTCCTCCAACAAAGCCCCGATTCGGGAACGCGGATTGAGGGAGGATAAGGTATCCTGAAAGACCATCTGCAAATCCCGGCGCAGAGGGCGGAATTCACCATCGCTCAGCCGGGTCAAATCGCGGCCTCTATACAGAATCTCACCCCTGTCAGGTTTTACCAGTCCCAGTATGGAGCGTCCGGTAGTGCTTTTTCCGCAGCCGGACTCTCCAACCAAACCATAGGTCTCGCCTTCATAGAGATCAAGAGACATATTGGACACCGCCCTCATGTATGTTTTGGGAGGAAACAGCTTGCCCAGAGGGCCGTAAACCGGGTAGCTCTTCTGAAGGTTCCTCATCTCTAAAAGTGGTGTTTTCATTCTATTCCGCCTCCTGTTCCGGAGTGTATTTCCAGCATTTTGCCTTATGTTCCGGGAACACCTCCACCGATGGAGGATTCTGCGACATGCAGCGCTGGTCGGCGTATGGACAGCGGGTGCAGAAACGGCAGCCGTCAGGCACATTGGACAGGGGCGGCACCACGCCAGAAATCACGTGCAGCTGCTGGCTGCGGTCTGAATCCAGACGGGGGATGCAGTCCAGCAGGCCCTGGGTATATGGGTGCATGGGCCGGGCGAATAATTCTTCTGTCCGGGCTTCTTCCACAAGATTCCCCAGATACATGACGCGGACGCTGTGGCAGAGCTGGGCCATGGCCCCCAAGTCATGGGTAATAAACAGGACCGACATCCCCATCCGTTCGTTCAGTTCCGCGATCAGGTTCAAAATCTGCTCCTGAATGGTTACATCCAACGCCGTGGTCGGTTCATCGGCAATCAGCAGTTTCGGCTCACAGGAAAGGGCCATGGCAATCATCACGCGCTGCTGCATACCGCCGGACAACTCGTAAGGATACTTTCTCATACAATCTTCCGGATTTGGTATGCCTGTCAGACGCAGCAGCTCCCTGCACCGTTCCTTTGCCCTCTGTTTCGTCATCTTCTTATGCAGAACCAGCACCTCTGACAGCTGTCTGCCCACGGTGTGCACCGGGCTTAATGAGGTCATGGGGTCCTGAAAAATGACCGCAATCCGGTTGCCCCGTATCCCACGCATTTCAGCCTGGGATGCCTTTAAAAGGTCCTGACCCTCAAACAGGACCTGGCCCTCATATCTCACATCAGAATCATATTCCCGCAGACGCAGGATTGACTGGGACATGACGCTTTTACCGGAACCGGATTCTCCTACAACGCCAACGATTTCGCCCGGCCTGATGCTCATACTCACTCCGTCCACCGCGGTCAGGACTTTTTTTCGGGCCGTAAACCTCACCTTCAGATTACGGATTTCCAGCAGTGTCCCCGCTTCATTTGTCATTTCACTTTGCATTCTATTTTGTGTTTCATCTGGTTTCATTATCGTTTCTTCCTCCCTGCCGTACGCGGGTCAAGGTAATCCCGCAGTCCATCCCCCAAAAGATTCAGGCTGAGCACGCAAAGCACCACTGCCAGCCCCGGAAATATGACGGTCCACGGCGCTTTCTGGAGTACCTGCTTGCTTCCCTGCAATATGTTGCCCCAGCTTGCGGCCGGAGCAGGGATACCGGCTCCCAGGAAGCTCAAAGACGCCTCGGAAATGATTGCCTGCGCAAAAATGAATGACGCCTGAACCGTCAGGGGAGAAATTACGCCCGGCAGAATCAGTTTCCGGAGAATGCGCCCGCTGCCCGCCCCCTGAACCTTGGCTGCCTCCACATAGGGCTGTTCCCTGGTGACCAGGGCGCTGCTGCGCACAATCCGCGCAACGCTGGGGGTGTACACGATGGTCAGAGCTATAATCACGTTCAGATTGCCTGCTCCCAGCGCGGCCATAAGTGCAATCGCCAGCAGCACACCGGGTATGGCTATCAGACCCTCGCAGATACGCATCAGGATGTGATCCAGGATTTTGAAGTAACTTGCGTAAATACCGATGACCGTGCCCAGGGCACAGGACAGCAGAGCCACGGTGCCGCCTACCAAAAGAGAAACTCTTGCCCCGTAGAGAACGCGGATCATCAAATCACGGCCAAATTCATCGGTGCCAAAGGGATGTTTGAGACTTGGCCCCTTGAGACGGTCTGCAATGGCCATTGCATTGGGATCCACGTTGGCAACCGCGGGAATGATTATGGCGGCCATCACAATGAGAATGAAAACAGTAAGCCCCATAATCAGCCCCGGACTGGAAAAAAAGCGCTCACGCCGAATCTGGCGCTGTTCGCGGAGGATGTCCAGGCTTGTCTGATAATCTGTTGTGGTATTTGGTATTTTCATGATTTTCCTCCCTACTTGTTTCCCAGCTGGATACGCGGATCCACAAATCCGTACAGAATGTCCACCGCAAGGTTTACCAGCACATAAATCAGAGTTACAAACAGAACCACACCCTGAATGACAAAAACATCACGGCGCGTAATAGAAGTCATGGTAAGCATGCCCAGTCCCGGTATGTTGAACAGGGTTTCGGTCACGATGGTTCCTGTTACAAGGCTGCCAAAGGACTGGCCTGCAACGGTCAGTATGGTGGGACCCGCGTTTTTCAGGCCGTAAACCAGGACCACGGCAGATTCCCTCAGCCCCTTTGCCCGGGCTGTGCGTATGTAATTCATATAGAGAACATCCAGCATAGCGGATCGGGACATGCGGGTAATATAAGCAGCCTGGACAACCCCCAGCGACAAGGCAGGCAGAAGCAGATACCGGAGATGTTCCAACAGTCCCCGGCTCAGCTGTACATAACCTGCCACAGGAAGCCATTTCAGGTGAACACCAAAAAACAGCATCAGAAACATACTGAGCAGGAAACCGGGTATGGCGATTCCCAGCAGGGAAATTGATACTGTAATGATGTCCACAGAGGTTCCCCGCTTGTAGGCAGCCAGAATTCCCATTGGGACAGCGATTACCAGAGATATGAGCTGTGCAAAAACCGCCAGGCTGAACGTCGGAACAAAGTATTCTCCAATGGCATCCAGTACGGTTGTCTGAAGGAAATAGGACTGTCCCCAGTCACCATGGAGCATATTCATGAACCAGTCTGCGTACTGCACAAAAAAGGGGCGGTCAAACCCCAGCTGTGCATTTAAATCCGCAATGGCTTCCGGGGTGGCTTCCATGCCTAAAAGCGCTGTGGCCGGACCTCCGGGAATCATGTAAACCACCAGAAAAACCACTACAGACACTACAAACAGAGTCGGAATCAGCGAGAGAATCCGCTTTATGATATAAGATAGCATTATTATTTCCTTCCCATTCAATCATACATATTGATATATCAAAAGGCAGGTGGGGGAGAACCCGCCACCTGCCAGTAAACCATAAGTTATGCAGGAACCTTCACATTCCAGTAAAGTGGAAAATCGAAGAAATTAAAGCCTTCAACACCGGCCCCTGTGGCCATCAGGCCGCTGTAGTGGCCCAGTACGCTTGCCGCACCGTACTCATACAGGAACTCCTGCAAATCATCCCATTTTGCAGATGACTCTTCAGGGGAAGATGCCATACGGATTGCAGCAATCCCCTCATCTACCTCAGGGCGGTCCAGCCCGGCCCAATCCTTGGTCAGAACAGACAGCTGAACCGGATTCAGGTTATAGCGGTTGCTTGTAATATACAGCGAAAACTGATCCGGATTGGCCCTGTGCTCCATAAAGGTTGCGAAGTCATAACTCTCAACCACCGCATTAATGCCCGCACTCTGTAATTCAGCCTGTACAACCAGGGTTGCATTGTACATCTCGCCATAATCAGGTGTCGTCACCAGAACAATCTCTTCATTGTTATAACCGGCCTCTGTCAACAATTCCTTTGCTTTCCCGATGTTATTCTGATTGTAATATTCAGAGCCTGCATCACTGCCCCACATCGCATCATCCGGGTTACACCACCCTGGATTGAGCACATACAGGTTTGGGTCTCCGTAGCTTGCCAGCATAATATCATCGCAATTCAGGCAGGCCATAATAGCCTGACGCATCTGCGGGCTGGCCATGATCCCTTTTGTGGTGTTGAAGAACAGGTTGATGGTACCTGCGGTCTTTACATAAAACTTGAGACTGCTGTCACCGGAAAGTTCCTGATACCTCTCCTGGGGCATTTCTTCCGCAATGTCGTACTGGCCGGTCTGGACACCTGCAACCCGGGTGGAATCATCTGTCACCACGCGGAAGTAAATATCCGGAGTAGCTGCCAGTTTTTCACCTGTGAAACCGGAAGACTCTCCGGCCGGCTGCGCATAGTCCTCATACCGGACCAAATGAATGTACTGGTCCTGCTTCCACTCGTCCAGCTTATAGGGACCTGTGCCAATGTATTCCGTAATGCCCTCTGTTCCTGCAGAATCAATAACGGACTTCGGATAAATCGCAGGGAACTGAATGGACGCTGCGACTACGGTCAGGGCATCGGCATATGCCTCCGGCAATGTCATGGTAATAGTATAATCATCTGCTTTTTCAAATACGGTTCCTGCCAGAAGGGCTTTTGCCTTGCCCGATAATTCCAGCCACCGGGACATGGAGGCAACCACATCGTCAGCCGTCATTTCCTGTCCATTGTGGAACTTGACGCCCTGGCGCAGTTTGATTGTATAGACCTTGCCATCCTCGCTTATGGTGTAGGAATCAGCCAGGACACCGGCCGGCTCATAGTTTGCATCCATAGCAAACAGCGGCTCGTAGATATGGGTACCGATTCCGCCCACAATGTTGGAATTGACACCGTGAACATCCAGACTCGGCGGATTTGCTGTTATGGCGACGTTCAGCTCTGTTTTATAACTTATTTCCCCTGTTGGCTTTGTGGTTTCTGTCCCCTCAGCCGCCCCTCCGGCAACCGCGGTGGCGGGCTCCTCCTTCGCCCCGCCGGACTGGCCGCATGCGGTCAGCATCACGGCGCTGAGAGCCAGGGCCAGCAGTCGGGACCATTTCCTGTGTTTCATAATAGTAAAACCTTCCTTTCCGACAGATACAGGAATCCGTAAAGCCAGTCACCAGCCCTGTATCTGGAGTATTGAATGATGTAAAAATGACGGCCTCATTATAGCATCGGTATATTTTTTTGTCTACTTCTACCAATTGCAACTTTAATTCAATTATTTTTCCATAATTCCCATTACATTTTTTCGATTTCAGTTCTTTTATTCCAATTCAACAAATCACATATATAACTCCAGTAATTAAGAAGAGTATTTTCCAGATTTCTCAAGGTCTCACTGAATTCGGCTGCATTTCGGATAGAAATGTTGTATAAATATGCTTTTTGTACATAGAAAAAAACTATAGGATTCAACGGCACTTTTGCAGGAGGTTTTTTATTTTAATGCTATTGACAATCCCTTATCCAGACTATAAAATAGAAATTTAATGCTAAAATGCCGTACAGGCTTTCTGGGGAGGATAAAAACATGATTAC
The DNA here is from genome assembly GCF_020297485.1 of Enterocloster clostridioformis. Taxonomy (NCBI): domain Bacteria; kingdom Bacillati; phylum Bacillota; class Clostridia; order Lachnospirales; family Lachnospiraceae; genus Enterocloster; species Enterocloster clostridioformis. Next base: position 4,903,956 of record NZ_JAIWZC010000001.1, on the reverse strand, counting down.
GGTGGAACATATCTGCAAGACATACCGGGTGGCCCGAAGGAATTCCGGTCTGTGGACCGCCTTTTCTTCCCTGTTCCACAGGGAATATGAAACCATCCATGCGCTGGAGGATATCTCCTTTCATATCCGTGAGGGTGAAATCGTGGGCTATATAGGTCCCAACGGCGCCGGAAAAAGCAGTACCATTAAAATCATGTCCGGCAGCTTTCGCTGGGACAACGGATGCGGTCTCAAAAATTGCTGTCCGCAATATTATCCGTGAAATCAACAGGGACCATGGCACCACCATCATCCTGACCACCCATGATACCCAGGATATAGAGGCATTGACAAACAGGATTCTTCTCATAGGAAAAGGCCGCCTTCTATTGGACGGCGACCTTCAGATGCTGAAAAAACATTATTCCTCTGCCAAACATATTTCCATTGATTATACACCGTTCCCCCGGGGTGGCAGTGTCTCTGATTTAACGAATATACAGGAAAGCGGTATATCCGTTGTCAAGGATATTCCCGGCCGGCTGGAGGTCCTGGCAGACACGTCCTCCATCAGCGTGTCCCATGTTATCTCCATCCTCAATTCCCGGCTGGAAATCAACGACCTGTCAATCACAGGCACCACCATGGATGAAATGGTGGTTTCCCTTTATCAGGAGTTTTCAATATGAAAAAATACGTTTCCTTTTTCAAAATCCGTTTCATCCAGGGAACAGGTCCTCCTGTGTTTTTCCGTTGTCCTGTCCGCCTTTTCCATAGCAGAATTATTTGCCGCTGGCTTTAAGGGATTCAGCCATGTGGTTTCAAACGGTGAATTTGACCGGATCATGCTCCGCCCTGCCGGAACCCTGTTCCAGACCTTTGCCTCCAGGATTGAATTCTCCAGCGTAGGGCGCCTCCTACAGGCAGCCATCATCCTGCTGCCTGTTCTGGAGGGTTGGGGTGAATAAATATACGTCGGCAGGTTCATAAAAGCCGGCGATTTCCGGCTTCTATCTCAGCTGCCCAAGCACCTTCTGATATATGCGGTCCGCTGCCTCTGTCCCCTCCCTAATGAGGCGTTCCGCCTTTTCATTCATTTCTTCCGCCTTCTCCCTGTTCTTCATGGACTTGGTATTGATGTACACATTCATCACGGCTCCCAGCAATGCGGTCCGGATGAACTGAACTCCCACGCCCACGTCGCTGACAGCCATCCTGCTTCCCTTATCAGCAAGGATATCCATGATTTCCAGCATTTCCGCCGCCTTTTCCATGATTTCCATTGGCACGAGACTGGCATCTAGCAAGCGTGCTTCCATGACCTCTGCCTTGTATGCCTTTTCTTCCTCCGTACCTGAGGGAAGGCTGTAGCACTTGGCCAGAGGCGCAAACACCTTCGCATCCTGGTCAGCCAGCTGGGTAAACTGTCCCTGGATTCCCTTCATCCGCTCTGCCAGCTCCTTAATCTCATCCTCCACCAGCGCGTACTTCTTCTTGCCTATGGTCAGATTGGACACCATCTGTCCCAGGGCATTGCCCAGGGCGCCGGCCAGGGCCGAGGCTCCTCCTCCGCCCGGTACCGGCTCCTTTGAAGATAATACATCCAGAAACTCCTGAATCGTCATGCTCTCTATCATTGTAACATCCTCCTGTTTTCTATATATAGTTTATATTATATAACCTTCTTACACAATTTTAACGCCCATCAGTCTGGCCAGCTCAGCCGCCTGCAGCAGGCTGACCTTTACCCCTGACAGCTCCGTAAACTGATCTGAGACCATAATGCCGTCAATGGCGCACTCCGATAAATCCATTCCCTTTAACGGCGTGCGGAAAAAATCCGTCCCGGTCAGGTCCGTGGAGGAAAAGACCGTCTTTTTAAACTTCACCTCAGACATAAAGGACTCCCGGAAATTACAGCCTCTTATTTCACCGAACTCCCAGAAGACAGTGGAGAAATTCCCATAGTGAAACTGACTGTCGAGAAGCTTTACCCACTTAAACGTGGAATTGCAGAACTGGCTTCCATCCCCCTTTGAGTCTGATATATTCACATTCTTCCAATAGGTATCCCGGAAGGAACAGTTAGAAAAATCACACTTGTCAAATATCACATTGCAGAAGGATGCGCCGCTAAAATCACATTCCTCCATCCTGCACCTGACGAATTTCACCGAGTCAAACTCCACTCTTTTCCCTGACACCCTGATGACCATCTGATCTTCATAAATCTTATCCAAAATCGGATACTCCCTCTCGGCTGCTTCCGCCATATCCTCTGACAGCATATATCCTCCATGATGATATTATTTTGCCCATTCCCTGCACTGTTTTAGCCTTGGCTCTGCGTCAAAGCCCATGTCCGTTCCCATGGATGCCTCCATCTCACAGGGAAAATCCGGACATTCTCCGCAGTGGTTCAGTCCTTTTGCCTCGCAGCAGGATTTAACCCCGCACTCGCCGCCCCAGAAGGGCTTTTCCATGGTTACACATCCCGTACAGCGGACCGCTTCCTTTCTTTCACATTGATTGCAGCGGACACCGCATCTTGACTCAAACATATTCTTCCTCCTTTGTTACAGCCCTTAAAGCTGCTCTTTCCCTGACATCTGTTCCACATCCAGGCGCAGTACAGCGGTTCTCTTAAGCATAGCCTCCGGGTAAGCCCAGCCGTCCTTTCCTGACATGTGGCCCATGATGCAGTTCAGGCCCTTTTTCTTCTCCTCCACCTCTTCCACTACCCGGATGGGTCCTTCCCCCACCACGCTTCTGTACCGGAAGGAATATCCGCAGGCCTGGTCCGCCTCCTTCAGACCATGGGCAGTATCCATCTCAAACCCGGCATATCCAATCTGCCTGACCAGGTCCATCTTCTTCCCTTCCGCCGCCCCGTGGAAATAGAACGCATTTTCCTCCTCATTGTATCCGAAGCTGAGAGGAACGATGTAGGCGCTCTTTCCATGGGGAAAAGCCAGCCTGCAGCAGTCACACTCCCGTATAATTTCCCTTATTCCATATATATCCTTAACTTCCCTGTCCTTTCTTCTCACCTTATTCTCCTTATCTGCGATCCAACTTCATTCCCATTCTGCTTCCGTCACGTTTCAATATATGCCCTGCTTCCGCCTGTCTTGTCCTTAACCACAACAATCTGGCGCTCGATTCGTTCCTTCAGCTCCCCCACATGGGAGATGATGCCCACCAGACGCCTTCCTTCTGCCAGGTCTCCCAGGGACTTCATGGCCAGGTTCAGGGTATCCTCATCCAGGGACCCAAATCCCTCATCCACAAAGAGGGTGTCCAGACGGATTCCGCCTGCGGCTGACTGTATCTCATCCGACAAGCCCAGAGCCAGGGAAAGGGACGCCTGGAAGGATTCCCCGCCGGACAATGTCTTTACGCTTCGCTCTGTGCCATTGTAGTGGTCGATGACATTCAGTCCCAGTCCGTTCTTTCCCCTGTTATCCTCCTCCGTACACCGTTTCAGCTCATACTGGCCTCCGCTCATGACCATGAACCTGGTATTTGCCCTGGCAATGATGCGCTCGAAATACGCCATCTGCGCATATGTTTCCAAGGTAATTTTTTCCTTTCCCCCCACTTCTCCTGCCGCTGTATCGGAAAGGGCCTTGACCCACGTCCATTCCTTTTGTATCTCTTCCATGGACGCCTTTTGCTGCGTAATGCGTTCCCTTGCCATGCGGTTGGTTTCCAGCCTGTGGTGAAGCCTGCTTTTCCCCTGCTCCAGACCGGTCAGCCTCTCCCTTGCCTCAGACTGGCGCTGCCGGTTCTCCTGCATCCGCTCCTCCAGACAATCCATGGACAGCCTCTCCTTCCCCGCCATCTGACCTCCCAGCGCCTCCAGCCGGGCCTGTGCGTCCGACACCCGGCGGCTTACCCGGTTATAGGATTCCTCCGCATCCTTAAACGCCTTTTCCAGTCCGGCAAGAAATGCCTTCTTCTCTGCCAGCTCAGCCTGAGCGGCCGTTCTGTTTTCATAGGGCAGGGAGGACTCCATCTCCTTAAGGCGGCTTTCCAGCTCCCTTTCCTTTGCCTGGCTCTCTGCCAGCAGCCTCTGGGCCTGCTGTTTCAGCTCCGAGGCTGCTTCCAGGGATTGACGCCCCAAGGCCCTTCTGCCTTCAATGGCTTCCTTATATTCTTTTCTCTTCTTCTTTTCCTGAATCTTCTCCTTCTGGACGGCAGCCTGGCGCTCCAGCTGGCCTTTCAGCTGCCCCATCATCTGTTCCCACTGTTCAAGGAAATACCTGCGTCCCTGCCGCTCATCCCCTGTCTCCGAAGCCAATACCCCGGCGGCGGCTTCCGCCTGGTGAATCCGCTGCTGCCAGTCCTCCTTCCAGGAAGCCACCTCGGCATCAATCTGCTGCTTCATCCTTTCATAACGGGTATCCAGACTGCCTGCCAGCCTTCCTGCTTCCAGGCTGAGCCTGGCAGCCTCCCTGTCCTTTTCCCCTGCGACAGCCTTAAGCCGGTCTACCTTGTCCTTGGCTGCCTCCTTTCCCTCCTCCATATACCGTGCTGGCGCCGGATGGGTGACGGAGCCGCATACAGGACAGGGCTGGCCTTCTGTGAGCCGCGAGGCCAGAATTCCAGCCTGGTTGTCCAGGAATCTCTGATACATCTCCCGGTAGGCATCGTCTGCCCTCCGGCGCTCCCCGTCGGCTGCCCTGTAACGCTCTCTGGCTGCCTCAAGCTTACTCCTCTCCTGCCCGTACCGCGCCAGCTCCTCTGCCAGAAGCCCGATACGCGCACTGTATTCACGCAGCCGCTCCCCTGCCGTCAGGGCCGCCTGATACTCTTCTCCTGCCTGGCGAAGGGTTTCCAGGGTCTTCTCATCGCTGTCATTTCGTTCCTTCCACTGCTTTTCCTCCAGGGCCGCCCGCTCCAGCCTGTCTCCAAGGCTCTCTGTCTCTTTCCTGCATGCCTTCAGATTCTCCTGAAGCGCGTAAAAACGGTCATAGGTTTTCAGGTTTTCTTCCATCCTGGTAACATCGCCAATCAAGCCGTCTCTGTCAGCCTGGCGTTCCTTCTCCCTCTCATACCTGGCCCTTGCCTGCTCCAGAACCGGCGTATTCTCCCTGAGCACATCCGCGGCAGCGGCCATATCCCGGCAGACCGCGGCATCCCCCTGCATTTTCCCCAGCTCCATCCCAAGGGCAGCTATCTCATCCCTGACCAGGGCCATGGCCTTGTCTTTCTCCTGCTGCTGCGCCTCATCTGCCGTAATCAGCTGGTCCAGCACCTCCAAAAGAGCTTCCAGGCTTCCCTGGGGCACCTCCTTCCAGCGAAGCTTCAGTTCCTCACTATGGCCCTCTGTGATAACACCTCCTGCATACTGTTCCATACTCTTCCTGCTGTCCGCGTAACGGCCATACAGGCCCTTGGTCCGGTCCTTCAGCTTTTCCTGAAACAGCTGATAGGGCTTTGTCTTGAATATTTCCCGGAAAATGATGCCCCGATCCTCGGTTCTGCCTGACAGGAGCCTGGAAAAACTGCCCTGGGCCAGCATGGCAATCTGGGAGAACTGCTCCCTGTTAAGGCCCAGAAGCCCTTCCACCTCCACAGTTACCGCCTTATCTCCTGTAACAAGCCTGCCGTCCGGCAGATGAAGCTCTGCGTCCGGTTTCTCCCTTGTCTCCCCTTCGCCTCTTTGTTTTGCCCTCATATACTCAGGATTGCGCCGCACCCTGTATTCCTTTCCATTATAGGAAAATCCCATCTCCACATAGGTCCTGGCATCCGGCCTGGCGTATTTACTCCTCAGCATTCTGGGTTTGCGGCTGTCCCCGCTGGCATTGCCGTAAAGGGCAAATGCAATGGCGTCAAACAGAGTGGTCTTCCCCGCGCCGGTGTCACCCGTAATAAGATAAAGCCCCCGGTCTCCCAGAGAGGCCATATCCAGGGTAACCTCACCTGCATATGGTCCAAATGCGGATATTATCAGTTCTGTCGGCCTCATCTGCTTCCCTCCCATATTTCTTCCATCAGTTTTCCCGCAAAGTCAGCCTGCTGCCCTGTCATGGGCTGGTTGTTCTGAAGCCGGTACAGTTCCTCCAACAGCACAATGGGCGGCTTGTCCGCCTTGGCGGCGGCTTCCACCACATTCCCTTCCCTGGTGCGCTTGTTATCATAATCCAGCTTCATTACATTGGGATAAATGGAGCGCAGCTTGCCTATTGCGTCCAGTATATCCTCCTCATCCGTAAGGGTGATGTGAAGGTAATCATCCACAGCCGTACCCTGGTAAAAATCGCGGCTGGTCAGCTCCTCATAGCTTCCTTTCAGCTCCCGCATATCATGGAGGGGTTTGAGGGGACGGGTGTTCACGGTCACATTTCCCTTTTCCAGCAGCTCCACCACGGTCACTGACTTTCTGTGGTTCACCTCTGAGAATGAATATTTAAGGGGGGTCCCGCTATAGCGCAGGGTATCTCTTCCCACCTTCTGGGGTCCATGGATATGTCCCATGGCCACATAATCAAAGTAATCGAACAGATCAGCGCTCACCTGGTCCAGGCCGCCGATGGACAGCTCCTCCGAGTCACAGCAGGACGCACCGGTGACAAACTGGTGGGCAATCAGAATATTGCGGTCATCTGTCCCTTTCTTATGTCCGGTCATATGCCCCAGCGCACAGCGGACCGCATCATCAAAGGTTTCAATGCCCTCCTCCGGCCAGCATCTCCTCACAACAGCAGGCTTTATAAAGGGCAGCATATAGACCCACAGGCTTCCGTACCTGTCCTCCATATGAATCGGCTCCACATGACCGTCATACACAGGCGCCATATAAACGCTCCTGTCCTTCATAAGCTGCCCTCCAAAAGCCAGCCGCTCCGGACTGTCATGGTTCCCGCTGATGACAAACACGGGCAGATTCCGGTCCGCCAGCCCGGTCAGGAAAGCGTCAAAGACCTGCACTGCCTCGGCAGGCGGCACAGGTTTATCATATACATCCCCGGCTATGAGGACGCCGTCAGGCATTTCCTCCTCCGCAATCATGAGTATCTGGTCTAATATATATTTCTGATCCTCCAGCACGGAAAAACCATTGACCCGTTTTCCGATATGAAGGTCTGATAAATGAATGAATTTCATATTTCTTCCTTTCATGTGCATCTTTAACCATAATACCACGAGCCGGGCACCATTTACAAGACCATACGTCCCGTCCTTTTCCACGAGGACCGCCCTGTGGAAAAATAGGACTGGACCGCTGCCTTTAAAATATGGTAAACTAAAGCGTGTTTGGAGGTGAGCATGTTATGAATCCAATGAATCTTCTTCAATTAAAACCGGCCTGGAACCAGTTCAAGGCCAACCATCCCAAGATGCTGTCATTTGTCAAAGCCGCATCCAGAGACGGGGTCATGGACGAGGGAACACTGATTGAAATTACCGTCACATCCAGCACCGGGCAGACCATAGCATCCAACATCCGGGTCAAACAATCCGACCTGGAATTCCTGGGAGCACTTAAGGACGCGCTGGAAGATTAGGTGCAAAGGGCGCCCGCCCTGCCTTACGGCAGGAGGACGCCCTGTTGATCCACCGGATGTTTTTCTGCTTCGTTGAATTTTCAGACACGCTCTAGTACTACAGCGAACTTTTTAAAAGCTTGTTTTTTCGGTGTGATAGATATGCATTATGGTTCCCGCGTATATGGTAACTTACTATTTTTTTCATATCAGTTACTGTATATACAATTATCCCATGCATCAGTTTGATTACCATCGGCATCGTCAATGGGATTGCTTTTGCATTCCTCAAAGCATTGTTCAATCGGCCGCCTTAACGTTGCTGCTCTGTCCGGTTCTCCTGCCGGGAGGTCTGCCGGGGCGTTACTGACGAAATATATTATTTCATCATCTGCGTATTTCCTCAGATAAAGCCATATTTCCTCCCCTGGCTTCACATAATTTTGGCTCCCGTCCGCACGGCCAGAAAAACAACGCAGGAATTTCCGCTCTGCAAGGATCGGGCCCTTTGCCCCTTCTGCCAGCACTATCCCTGCTCTTTTGCATTTGCTGCGGCAAAATACCATACACCTTCCGGCCGCTCCTGATTACCTGGTTGAGCATGCGCTGGGCTATCTGCTTTTCAGTACCATTTACTTTATGTAAAGCCGCATTTCCAGAGTCCGGCATGGCCATTTTTGTCAAGGCAGTCTTTACCACGCAACTTTTTTAGACATCAGCTTCTCAGCGTCGCCCGCAGCCGGTCCGGCTTCAGAAGCAGGTCCAGCCCGTCCTCAATGGAGCGAACCACCACAGTTGCATGGCCTAACAGGGCAGCGCACATGCCTTCCCGCTCCAGTACCGCTATGGACAGCCGGGCCGCGTCAAACATCTGTATATCATTAAAGCCATTGCCAAGACAGGCCACGCCGCCCTCAAGCCCCCTTACGATTTCCTCCTTGCAGCCGGCAGCACCCTCCCGCGGAAAGGTCCTTACCTCCACGCCCAGAGGTTCACACTGGCGGGTCACCGTGCCGTAGGTATCGGCAGTGAGCACATGCACCTTTACATGCTCCCTGAGCCGGGAAATCCGTTCCCCGGCTCCCTTTAACAGCAGTCCGTCCACAGCCACTGTACCGTTGTAATCCAAGACCACATGGTCAATCCTGAGGGGCTCCCGCCCGGGTATCTCTATTATAATCACAGTATGTCTCCTCCCTTATATCTCATATCCGTCTATCCGTAGATTCCTGCCAGAAACGCCCTTGTCTCCTCTTCCACCGGACACCCGAACAATTGCTCCGATTCCCCCCACTCCACCAGACGTCCTCCGAAAAGGAATGCCGCATAATCTGATATCCTGCGGGCCTGGGCTATGTTATGGGTGACAATGACAATGGTGTACTGCTTCTTAAGCTCTGTCAGCATTTCCTCAATCACGGCAGATGATTTCACATCCAGGGCAGAGCAGGGTTCATCCAGCAAAAGCACCTCCGGGTCCACGGTCAGGGCGCGGGCGATACAGAGCCTCTGCTGCTGCCCTCCTGAGAGCTTAAGCGCGTTCCTGCCCAAATCCTCCCTGACCTCGTCGTACAGTCCGGCCATCCGGAGCTTCTCCTTCACCAGTGCCTCCAGGGCCGCCTTATCCCGGACCCCGTAATATCTGGGCGCATATGTCATATTTTTATAGATGGAAAACGGAAAGGGAGCCGGTGTCTGGAACACCAGGCCCACTCGGCGGCGCAGCACGTCCTTCTGCATGGACTTTATCTCCTGCCCGTCCAACAAAATTTTTCCCGATACAAACGCGCCCCTTTCCTCTGTCAGCAATCCATTCATACACCGCAGCAGCGTGGTTTTTCCGCACCCCGACGGACCGATAACAGCCGTAATCCGGTGGGCCGGTATGTCTAAGGACAAGTCAGACAGCACCTCCCTGCCGTCGTAGGATGCGCTGACATTGCGAAGCGTCATGATATGTTCCATTTTTTCTGGCTCCTCCTTGCGTAAATTGTTGCCAACAGGTTGCTGATTAAAATCAGCGCCATCATGACAAATGCGGTCCCGTAAGCCGCGTCCATGGAAGTGGCTCCCTGAGCCACCAGCAGGTAGAGATGCATGGGCAGGGCCATGGCCGGTGCGGTTAGTCTGGCCGGCAGGCTGGAATAAGCCACTGCCCCCGTGAAAATGAGAGGCGCCGTTGCTCCCATGGCATAGCAGCCTCCCAGTATCACGCCCGACACAATCTCCCCCTTACAGGCCGGCAGCACAATCTTCCAAATGGTATAGAACCTGGAACAGCCCAGGGCATAGGAGGACTGGACCAGCTGTTTTGGAAGCTCTCTGAAGGTCTTTTCCGCCCTGACCTCTATAAAGGGAAGAATCATCACGGCCAGAGCCACGCCCGATGACAGGATACAGCGCCCCCAGGCCAGGTCCCGCACCAGAAAGCTGTAAGCAAACAGCCCCAGGACAATGGAAGGGATCCCCGAGATACACTGGATTACCATGCGGATTAATCCCTCTGTCCTGCGCCTTTTGCAGTAAAATACCATGAAGAGAGCTGTGGCAACAGCCGGTATTCCCCCCAGGACAATGGCTGTTGCCGTAAAACACAGGCTCCCCACAATGGCGGGCCAGATACCCCCCTCTTCACCCAGGACAGCTCCCCTGGGTGACTGGGACAGAAATTCCCAGCTGATGGTGCCTGCCCCCCGGTAAAAAACATATCCGAACAGAAACAATATGATGCCTGTCACCAATATCATGCTGGAATACGCCCAAAATTTTGTAAGTGATGCGCGCAAATGCATGTCTTTCCCTCCTTTATGCATATTCCGTCTTCTTGTTCCGGCCTATTGCTCCAGCCTGCCGCGCAGCAGGGTGATGACGGAATTGATAAGGAACAACAGGAGCATCAGTACCAGTCCCGCCGCGTACAGGGCGTGGTAGTGAGTGCTTCCCACCACCGCTGTTCCCATCTCCAGCGCAATCACTGAGGCAATGCTCTCACTCTTTCCAAGCAGGGAGGGGAACAGGTTCGCATTTCCAATGACCATCATCACTGCCATGGTTTCCCCCATGGCCCGTCCGATGGCCAAAATCATGGACAGCAGTATGTTCTTCCACGACCCCGGAAGGACAATGGTTGCCACCATATGCCACTTGGAGATACCCAGGACGTCCGCGGCGGGCTGATACCGTTTCCTTACCTTCAGCATGGTCTCGCTGCAGGAGGATATCAGAAAAGGAAGCAGCATAACGGCCAGCAGGATTCCGGCCGCAAGGACGCAGGACCCGGTGTGGACTCCGGCCCTGATGAAAAGCTTGACCATAAGGGTCAGGCCCATGAAGCCATATATCACGGATGGAATACCGGCCAAAAGGTCCACAAAGGGATAGAGGATTCCCCGCATCCGTTCCGTGGCAACGCAGGAAAGATAAATGGCGGCTCCCAGCCCCACTGTCACAGCCAGGACCATTGCCACCAGGGATACATAGAGCGTAGCCGCTATAAAATTGAAAATGCCAAAGGACGGCTCCCCTGTGTAGGCAATGGGCATCCATCTCTGGCCCAACAGGAAATCAGGCACTGCCACTTCGTCGAACGTGGGCAGTGCCTCCTTGACAATAAAGTATATGACAAAGGCCAGGACCATCACGGTCAGGGCGGTCAGGGCCCTTATCAGAACTGAGAATAATGCATTCAGCTGTTTATTCATTGGTTTGACTCCATTTCAAGGGAATATTTCCCTGACGGTTTTCCCGGCGTTTTCCCTGACGTCAATCAAGCTTCAGGTGTAAATGCAGGTATGTATCCGTTGGCTTCCACCACGTCATATCCTGTCTGTGAGAAGATGTAGTCGATAAATGCCTGCTCAGACGGGGTAATCTCTGCGCCGGTAACAAACATAACCGGTCTCTGGATGGTATACGCGCCGCTTATAATGTTTTCAGCCGTGGCCTCCACTCCGTCCACCTTCATGGCAGTCAATACCTGTCCGTCCGCATTGGCCTTATTGTAAGCGCCGAATCCCGCATAGCCGATTCCCCATTTGTCTCCGGCAATGTTGGTGGCCAGCTCTGTCATGGACGCGGACTGGGTTGCGGACGCAGTCACCTCGCTGTCACCCATGACACTCTTCTGGAACACCTCATAAGCGCCGCCGGATAAATCGCGGATATAGACATTGATGGTCTCAGCGGGCAGAGTGGAATCCACCTGGTCCCAGGTAGCAATCTCACCTGCAAAAATCTGGCGGATGGTCTCAGCCGGCATGTCGTCCATGATGCCGCAGATTGGATTCTCAGCATTGACCGACACAGTAAGGGCGTCCTTTGCCACCACAAACTCCTGGTAATGCTCTCCCAGGGCTTCAATCTCAGAGTCCTTGATATCTCTGGCCAGCATACCGAAATCAGCCGTGCCGTCAATGGCAGCGCTCACTCCCACGCCGGAGCCGCCCGGAGCCACGTAAACAGAGATATTGGAGTCCGGGAAGGACGAATCCACCGCATCCCAGGTCACATACTTCTCAGTAAAGGAAGATGCCAGGGATGACAGGATTGGGTACAGGGATGTGGAACCGCAGAACAGTATGGATGACTGGAACTGCGTGGAATCTGCCCCGGCTGTTTCCGCCGCGGACTCTGACTCCTCCGCCTCTTTTCCGGCAGTCTCCTTCTCAGACGCCGCTTCACTGGCGGCAGCTGTTGTTGTTTCAGTTGATGCCGCGTTAGAGCCGCAGGCAGTCAGAAGGCTGAGTGCCATGGCCATGGATGTAACTACTGCTAAAAATTTTTTCATTTTTTCCTCCCATTGTCATTTATTCCAAAATTGGACTTTTTTTGCAAGTCAAGAATAGCACATATGACCAAGGGGCTCAAATTTAATTTTTCTATGAATTTACAATCTGTTATTGCTATTTTCTATGGGCATGACGCCGCCATGGGACGGGCTCCGAAAAGCTCAGCCATTTCGCAAAATACCTGCCGCAAAAAGCTGCCATCCCTACAGCAGAGCCCTCACCACCGCCTCAGCAGACCGCTCCTCCACCTGTATGGTAAGGTTGGGTTCATTGATATGCTCCAGATAATGGGCATCCGAATTGCTGATAATCCTGCACTGCTCCAGATACGGATTGTCCCGCTTCAGCTGATGCAGTTTCTTCAGATCCCTGACCTCCGCTGTCTTAAAACAGCTGTCCGGAGGTATGAAGCCCAGATTTGCAATCAGGCTGTTGGCCGTCTTATCCACATGGGCCGGGAACATGACGCCGTCATAGGATCGGACCAGGTTCCAAAGACTGTCAAAGGATATTTCCGTTGCGTTAATCAGCAGGTTGGGCTCTGAGGCGCACACCTGGTCCCGGGCATCGTAAATCTGCTGTTTTCCGAATATCTCTTCCTTATTAGGAAATTTAATCAGTCTGTCATAAACATAGGTATCAAAATCAAGTGCCTTCTCCAATGTGGGGAAAAGGCACACTGCATGGACTTCCTCAGACGTATTGATTTCCATGCCGGGCACTGCCAGTAAACCGTACTCTGCGGCAGCCGCCATAAAAGCCGGACAGTTGCGGCATGTATTGTGGTCTGTAAGGGCAACTATGTCCAATCCTTTTAAAGCCGCCATGCCCGCAATGTTGGCAGGCGTCATATCACCATCCCCGCAGGGCGACAGGCAGGAATGGATATGCAGGTCATAAGCCAGATTCATCATGACATCATACCGTGTATCTTAAGGGCCGCCTCAAAGACAGGCATATCCGTTGACAGCACCGTTATCTCCTGGTCAAGGGCTTTCTTCCTGGCAGCATCATCCAGAACCGCGCCTTCCGCCAGAATAACACAGGCCGTATCTGTCAGGGCCGCCACTGCCAGGGTATTCATGTTGGCCATCACGGTCACCCACGCGCAGCCTGCCGGGGCGCGTCCCATGGCAATGCTCAGCAGGTCACAGCAAAACGGAACCGTAATCTGCCGGTCCGGGCTGTCACCCAGGTTCACTACGCCGAATATCTGTTTGTCAATCAATTCCTGAACTGTCATAAAATCCTCCTCTGCTCACAAAGCGGCGTCATTTCCGGAACTCCGGCCTGCGGCGCTTTCAATCTTCATCCTCATCCTTCTTGTCAAGCACGGACATCTCGTCCGAGATTCTCTGTATATATTCCTTCAGGATACGCAGTGTCTCCTGTCCCCCTCTGTCTCCGTTATGCAGGTCGTCTGCCAGCACAGCTACTTCCTCCGACAGCTTGTGCAGGTTTTCCCGCAGATAGTAAACACAGTCCGTCTCATTGGCATCCCCCCTGACAATATCCTCTGCCAGGGCCTTACAGGTAGGGGCGCCGCAGGAACCGCAGTCCAGACCCGGAAACTTCTTCATAAGGCGCTCCACCTGGTTCAGTCTGGAAAAGCTCTCCATCATGTTGTTTCCCAGGCGGAAAACGGGTTCATACTGGACGTCGGTGGTCCATTTGATTACGTTCTCCTCGCTCTCGTGCATGTGGCTCCTGGCCACAGGCATGTATTTGCGGAGACGTTTCAGTTTGACCTCCGCCACATATGGATTCTCCACAGTCAGGACGCCGCCCACGCATCCGCCGTTGCAGGCGTTCAGCTCCACAAACCGCAGATTGGTGAACTTCTGGTCCTCCATGTCCTCCAGCACGCGAATCACGTTCTCAATGCCGTCCGCCGCCAGGTAATTTTCCGTAAAAAGGCCGCTGGCCTCTCCTCCGCTGTGTCCCCAGCTGATTCCGATTTTTCCCGATGTGCCGATAACAGGATAGTCCTCTCCCACTACAGTCTTCATGCAGGCCAGCAGCTTGGGATACACGTCCTTGATGGCCAGCACCTGGTCAATCTCGCTCTTCTCCGTTCCCAGAGGCGACTTTACATAGGTCACCTTGGAGGGACAGGGTGAAATGAACATAATGCCAATCTCTTCCCTCGGCAGTCCCGTGTCCTCCATGGCCTTTCTGACGGCCAGAACAGCCGCCACCTCCACCGGCGGATTGATGGGAAGAAGATGGGGAATCAGGTTGGGAAAACGGACCCGAATCAGACGCACCACAGACGGACAGGCCGTGCTGATTAGAGGCAGCTGTTCCTCATGCTCCGATATGTACTGCCTGGTAGCCTCGCTGACCAGCTCAGCAGCGGCGCTGACCTCAAACACATCGTCAAAGCCCATAAGCAGCAGCGCGTTAAGCACAATGTTCACATCGTCCAGGTTGTTGAACTGGCTGTACAGGGATGGGGCCGGAAGGGCCACCGTGTATCTATACTTCTTCATCACATCCAGCTTATCATAGGTCGCAAGCTTTGCATGGTGGGGACAAACCCGGATGCACTCACCGCAGTCAATGCAGAATTTATTATTGATACTGGCCTTGCCGCCCCGCACCCGGATGGCCTCCGTAGGACACCGCTTGATACAGTTGATGCAGCCCTTGCACAGGGATTCATCCAGCCTTACGGAATGATAAAATTTATCCATCTTACCACCTCATTCTTTCATTCTCGCATTCTACAGATTCACCACCATGGTGATGGTGGTCCCCTCACCGATTCTGGTGTCAATATCCATGGAATCCGAGTACTTCTTCATATTTGGCAGTCCCATGCCTGCCCCAAAGCCCAGGGAACGGATTTCATCCGGCGCGGTGGAATAACCTGCCTGCATGGCAAGCTTCACATCCGGTATACCCGGACCCACGTCGGCCAGTATCATTTTAATTTTCTCCGTCGTAATCTCCACGGTAATGACGCCCCCCTTGGCGTGGATTACCATGTTGATTTCCCCTTCGTACATAGCTATGGCCACCTTTCGGATGGCATCAGGGCTCACGCCCATCTGTTTCAGTTTTCGTTTCACATCGCTGCTGGCTTCACCTGCCCTTGTGAAGTCATCTGCTGATATGTCATATGTTAATACAATTACTTCCTCCATAATTGGTTCCCTTCATTATTATATATATTTTCTCCCGGTATCAGCCGGAACAACCTAAGCCATTCCGGGACACACTAAAGTCAGACGCCGGGAGCATCAGATAGCCCCGCCGTGCAGCCCGGCCTGGTACAGCATACCGCAGGCAGAGAACATGCGGTGGCCCGTTTCCATGACTACAAGGCCCCGGTCCCTGGCCATCTCCAACATGGATTCATCCGGTTTCTTCCCCCTAACAAAAATGATACAGACAATATCTAACATCTCCGCTGTCCGGATAACCTGCGGATTGCACAGACCTGTCAGAAGTACGGAGTGGTCTTTGGAAAATGCCAGTACATCGCTCATCATATCCGAACCGCAGGCCGACTTTACCTCCCGATCCAGGAACTCTTCTCCTGCCAGTACCCTGGCCCCTAATACATCTCTTACATCCTTAACCGTCATACCCTTGTCTCTCCTCACTATCATTACTTGTCAATTGTACACATTTCCGTACATTATAGCATACCATCCATTTTGTGTGTTTTCAATATAATTCCGTTTTTTTACATGTTTTTTATCGTTAGAAATTTCACACTAATGGTAGATTTTTTTTTCTATACGTGATAAAATATTGATACATTGCACAATGTACAACTAGTGAGGAGGTAATAAAAGATGGCTTGCAAAAAACAAACTGTTCCCTTTATGGGGACGCCTGAGCAGGAAGCAGCGCTGAAATCAGCGATTGCCGAGCTGGGTGACCAGCCGGGCGCGCTGATGCCGGTTATGCAGAAGGCCCAGGAAATTTATGGTTATCTTCCTATCGAAGTGCAGACCATGATATCTGATGAAATGGGTATTCCGCTGGAAAAAATCTACGGAGTATCCACATTTTATGCCCAGTTCGCGTTACAGCCAAAGGGTAAGTACAAGATATCTGTCTGTCTCGGTACCGCATGTTACGTAAAAGGTTCCGGTGAAATCTTCAGGAAACTGGAAGAATTGCTGGGCATCACCAATGGTGAGTGCACAGCAGATGGCAAATTCTCCCTGGACTCCTGCCGATGCGTTGGCGCCTGCGGACTTGCGCCCGTCATGATGATTAACGGCGAGGTATACGGAAGGCTTACTGTCGATGACATACCAGGCATTTTAGCCAAGTACAACTAAGCCTATGATGACAGAGATTTCCCTGAATGTATTGGATGTATCGGAGAATTCCACCCGGGCAGGCGCCTCGCTTGTGACCATCCTGGTGACCGCTGATACAAGCGCTGACAAGCTGACCATTGTCATAGCCGACAACGGATGCGGGATGACGCCTGAACAGACAGCCCATGTAACGGACCCTTTCTTTACCACCAGGACCACCAGGAAGGTAGGGCTTGGGATTCCATTTTTCAAATATGCCGCGGAAAGCACCGGCGGCAGCTTCCATATTGAGTCGGAACCAGGTAAGGGAACCACCGTAACAGCAGTCTTTGGACTGTCCCATATCGACAGGATGCCTTTGGGCGACATGAACGCCACCATACACAACTTGATTGTGTACCATCCAGATACGGATTTTCTTTATACCTATACATACAACGATGCATCATTCACCCTGGATACCAGGGAAATGAGGGAGATTCTGGGAGGAATCCCGCTCAACACCCCCGAAGTGTCCGCTTACATAATGGAATATCTGAAAGAGAATCAACAGGAAACTGACGGAGGTGCCCTGATTTAATGGGGTATCGTCAAACCAAACATGACATGTATCGCACGTAAGCGGCCAAAAGACGGCCGCCAAGTGCTCATAACGAGCCACTCCGCTAGGTTCGTGAAACACCTCACCAAGCGGAGATGACATGTATCGCACGTAAGCGGCCAAAAGACGGCCGCCAAGTGCTCATAACGAGGAGGTTAATCGCACATGAAAACTCTTGCTGAATTACAGGCAATCAGAGAAAAGATGCAGAGCCAGGTCAATATGCGTGCCGAAGACCACGATCATATCCGTGTGGTTGTAGGTATGGCTACCTGCGGTATCGCTGCCGGCGCCAGGCCGGTTCTGAATACACTTGCTGACGAAGTCCAGAAAAGAGGACTTACCAATAAAATTTCCGTTACCCAGACAGGCTGTATCGGCTTATGCCAGTATGAACCCATTGTGGAAGTCATGGAGCCTGGCAAGGATAAGATTACTTATGTGAAAATGAACGCCGACAAAGCCCTGGAAGTGGTTGAGCGCCACCTGGTTGGCGGCCATCCCGTGGAGAAATACACCATGGGCGCTGAAGGTCTCAAATAAAGGAGGAAAGTACGATGTATCGTTCACACGTATTAGTCTGCGGTGGTACCGGATGTACTTCTTCCGGCAGCCCGAAGATTATGGAAGCTTTAAAATATGAAATCAAACGTCAGGGACTGGAAGAGGAAGTGGCTGTTGTAGAGACAGGATGCCACGGACTCTGCGCCTTAGGTCCTATCATGATTGTATATCCCGATGCCACCTTCTACTCCATGGTGCAGGTAAACGACATTTCCGAGATTGTTTCCGAGCACCTGTTAAAGGGCCGTGTGGTGACACGTCTTCTGTATCAGGAGACCGTAAGCCCAACCGGCGGCATCAAGGCGCTGATTGACACTGACTTTTATAAGAAACAGCACCGTATCGCCCTGCGCAACTGCGGTGTCATCAATCCCGAAAACATCGAGGAATACATAGGTACAGGCGGATACCAGGCTCTGGGCAAGGTGCTCACGGAGATGACTCCGGACGATGTAATCCAGACTCTGCTGGATGCCGGACTGAGAGGCCGCGGCGGCGCCGGTTTCCCAACCGGTCTTAAGTGGAAGCTCTGTAAGCAGAACGACGCTGACCAGAAATATGTATGCTGCAACGCCGACGAGGGTGACCCCGGCGCATTCATGGACCGTTCCGTGCTGGAAGGCGACCCCCATGCCATTCTGGAGGCAATGGCTATTGCCGGTTACGCAATCGGATCCAATCAGGGCTATATTTACGTCCGTGCCGAGTATCCCATCGCTGTGGAACGTCTGAAAATAGCCATTGAGCAGGCCCGTGAGATGGAACTCTTAGGCAAGAACATCTTCGGAACCGGATTTGATTTTGACATCGATCTGCGTCTGGGCGCCGGAGCATTTGTCTGCGGCGAGGAAACCGCCCTTATGACCTCCATTGAGGGCAAGCGCGGCGAGCCGAGGCCAAGGCCTCCATTCCCCGCACAGAAGGGTCTGTTCGGAAAGCCAAGTATCTTAAACAACGTAGAGACCTATGCAAATATACCTCAGATTATCCTGAACGGTCCTGAGTGGTTTGCTTCCATGGGTACTGAGAAGTCCAAAGGAACCAAGGTATTCGCACTGGGCGGCAAGATTAACAACACCGGTCTGGTGGAGGTTCCCATGGGTACCACCCTGCGCACCGTCATCGAAGAAATCGGCGGCGGCATTCCAAACGGAAAAAAATTCAAGGCAGCTCAGACCGGCGGACCTTCCGGCGGATGTATCCCTGCCAAGCATTTTGATATTCCCATTGATTACGATAACCTGATTTCCATTGGTTCCATGATGGGTTCCGGCGGTCTGATTGTCATGGACGAAGATGACTGTATGGTGGATATCGCCAAATTCTTCCTGGAATTCACCGTGGAGGAGTCCTGCGGCAAATGTACCGCATGCCGTATCGGCACCAAGCGTATGGTGGAAATCCTGACCAAGATTACAAAGGGCCAGGCCGTAATGGAAGACCTGGATAAGTTAGAGGAGCTCTGTCACTATGTAAAGGCCAACTCACTGTGCGGCCTGGGCCAGACAGCTCCCAACCCTGTACTCTCCACCCTTCATTTCTTCCGCGATGAGTACGAGGCACACATCAAGGAAAAACGCTGTCCGGCTGGTGTATGTAAGGCGCTTCTCTCCTTCAACATCGACCGTGACAAATGCCGCGGATGTACGCTGTGTGCCCGCAACTGTCCTGCCGGAGCAATCGTGGGCTCTGTCAAGAATCCACATGTCATTGACCAGAACAAGTGTATCAAATGCGGCGCTTGTATGGAAAAATGTAAATTCGGCGCTATCTACAAGAAATAATGAGGGAGGGAATATACGATGGAGACAATTAATCTTAAAATCAACGGCATTGCAGTCACCGCTCCCAAGGGTTCCACAATCCTGGAGGCAGCAAGACTGGCACATATCGAGATTCCTACTCTGTGTTTCTTAAAGGAAATCAATGAGATCGGTGCCTGCCGTATCTGTATAGTAGAATTAAAAAATGGAAAACTGGTAACTTCCTGTGTCTATCCCGCCGAGGAGGGCATGGAGGTATATACCAATACACCTAAGGTACTGGATTCCAGGAAGAAGACATTACAGCTCCTGTTATCCAACCACAACCGTTCCTGTCTGTCCTGTGTCCGCAGCGGACACTGCGAGCTTCAGGAGCTGGCCCACGAGCTGGGCGTGGACGACGAAGGATATTACGACGGCGAGATTACCCCGTCCGAGATTGATACCTCTGCCGCCCACATGATCCGTGACAACAGCAAATGTATCCTCTGCCGCCGCTGTGTGGCAGTCTGTGAAAATGTACAGGGCATCGGCGTCATCGGAGCCAACAACCGTGGTTTCTCTACCTCCATTGGCTCTGCCTTTGAGATGGGTCTGGGAGAAACCTCCTGTGTATCCTGCGGACAATGTATCGCGGTATGTCCAACCGGAGCATTGACCGAGAAGGATTATACAGCAGACGTATTCGCTGCCATTGCGGACCCGAAGAAGCATGTAATCGTTCAGACAGCTCCCGCTGTACGCGCGGGACTGGGCGAGGAATTCGGTCTGCCTATCGGCACAGATGTGGAAGGCAAGATGGCCGCAGCTCTGCGCCGTCTGGGCTTTGACAAGGTATTTGATACCAATTTCTCCGCAGACCTCACCATCATGGAGGAAGCGCACGAATTCATTGACCGGGTACAGAACGGAGGCGTACTGCCTCTCATCACCTCCTGCTCACCCGGCTGGGTTAAATACTGCGAGCACTATTTCCCGGACATGACAGAGAACCTGTCGTCCTGTAAATCTCCTCAGCAGATGTTTGGCGCTATCGCCAAGTCCTACTATGCCGAGAAGGCAGGCATTGATCCAAAAGACATCGTAAGTGTCAGTGTAATGCCGTGTACCGCCAAAAAGTTTGAGATTGGCCGTGAGGACGAGGATGCAAATGGAATGCCGGATGTGGACATCTCCATCACCACCAGAGAGCTGGCCCGCATGATCAAGAAGGCAGGCATCCGGTTCTTAGACCTGCCGGACGAAGAGTTTGACGCGCCTCTGGGCCTTGGAACCGGCGCAGCCGTTATCTTCGGCGCTACAGGCGGCGTAATGGAAGCAGCCCTGAGAACTGCCGTGGAAACCCTGACCGGCGAAGAGCTGCCTAAGCCGGACTTCACAGAAGTCCGCGGCACAAAGGGAATCAAGGAAGCCACCTACAATGTGGCAGGCATGGAGGTAAAGATTGCGGTGGCCTCCGGCCTGGGCAATGCCAGGGAGCTGTTAAATAAGGTGAAATCCGGAGAAGCCAACTATCACTTCATCGAAATCATGGGATGCCCCGGCGGCTGCGTAAACGGCGGCGGTCAGCCCCAGCAGCCCGGATACGTACGCAACACCACGGATATCCGCGGCCTGCGCGCAAAGGTGCTCTACGATATAGATACAGCCAACCCAATCCGTAAGTCCCATGAGAATCCTGCTATCAAGGAGCTCTACGCTACTTACCTGGGAGAGCCCGGAAGCGAAAAAGCCCACCACCTGCTCCACACCACCTATGTAAAGAGGAGCATTAACCAGCACTAATCGCTACACCATAATCAATGTGTATTCCGTAAAAACAGATATTCAACGGTTTTTGCAAGCAATGTACATATATGCAAAACAGCGGACCGCAGGCTTGCCCCTGCATCCGCTGTTTTGCTGCATTTCAGGAGGATACCATAACCGCACGTCAAAAACGGATTTGGGATTTGCTGGTAGAACACGATTGCCTGACATCCCAACAGATTGCCACTCTTCTTCACATCAGCGGCAGGGTAGAACAAAAATCAGAGGCAACTGCTTCAAAAAAGGCCAGGGCTACTTTTTGGATGCCGGACGGCGCGAAAAAAACGCCCGTATATCCGGAACCGAACGCCCGGAGGACGACATGGAATGGGTTGTATATGCTCTGTAGGCGCCACTTTGTCCATCTCTCCCCCAACACCCCCATAGAGCAGCAACTCTTTTCCGAAAAACTGTGCAGCAGTCTTCAAAAAACACCTCATAGGCCAGCCCGTGATATTAGTAAAAGGGATTCCCATGAGGTGTTTTTTATTCATTCTTTTCTATCTTTTTTATTCTTCTCTATCCGTCTTACTGTCCTTCTTACTCTCCTCCGCCTCCTCAGCGCCCCACACAACTCCTTCCATGTCAAATGCGGCTGTGGATATGTCAATGTCGCCGTCTGTTTCCGATTCCCGGCCATGTGTCTCTCCTGCATTCTCTTTCTCCGTATCCATGGCTGTCTTTCCCGGCGCGCCTTCCGCTACCGGCGTTTCCGGCATCCCCGGCACTCCCGGTTCTTCCGAGACTCCCCGCGCTTCCCTCCCGGGCTCCTGCCCGGCTCCGCCCGGTTCTTCCGTCTTCCAGCGGATGGATACGCGGAACAAATCATCCTCCACTTCCAGCTTCATGGTACCGCCCTGAACCTCCACAAAGCTTCCGGCAATGGCAAGCCCCAGTCCTGATCCCTCTGTATTGCGGGATGTATCCCCACGGACAAACCGTTCTGTCAGCTCCTCCGGAGATACCTCCAGTTCTCTGGCTGATATGTTGCGCATGGTTATCAGTACATGGCCGTCATCTTCCCTGACCACCTGTATATAGGCCCGTGTGCCCGGCATTCCGTACTTTGTTATATTCACCAGCAGGTTTTCAAATACCCGGTAGGTCTTCTGGCTGTCCAGATGAAGAAGGATTCTCTCCTCTGGCAGATTGTAACGGAACTCAATCCCGCTGGCGTCAATCTTATCCGCCAGCTCAAACCTCACCTGCTTTAAGAGGCTCACAATATCCACGTTCTCCAGGTGAAGGCTGACCGTACCGCTGCTGGCCTTGCTGACCTCGAACAGGTCCTCTATGAGCACCTTCAGCCGCATGGACTTCTGGTCCAGTACCCGTATATAGGACTTTCTCTCCTCCTCTGTCACGTTCTCCTGTTTTAACAGGTTTACATAAGTGATAATCGCCGTAAGAGGGGTCTTTAAGTCATGGGATACATTGGTAATCAATTCTGACTTGGTCCTCTCGCTTTTCACCTCCTGGGCCACTGCTTTCCTAAAGCCCTCCTGAATCCGGCTCAGCTGTTCCTTAAACGGGTTAAAGACTCCCAGCTCCTCCTGAATCTCCACATCCAGGTTTCCCTCTGCTATCTCATTGATACCCTTCAGAAGCGTATTATATTTTTGCTGCATCTGCCCCCAATATTTCTGCAACAGGAAAAACAGAACCAGGGAGTAAATCACCAGGGCTCCGATTCCCCAGAACCAGAGACAGGAGATAATGGTCAGTATGACAAAGTTCGCAATAATGGCTTTGCCTATAATCCTGGTGGAACGGCGCTCCCAGTCAGTCTCATTAAAAACATTGAAGGCATTAAACGCCCAACGCTTAATGAACCGCAGGAAACGTCCCAGCCATGTGCGCTCTTTGAAATAGCGCCAGGGCCCCAGGGAAAAGATAGCCCTGTAACAGGTAATTCCCCAGTAAAACATTCCGTAGCTGACCATCCAGAATGCCAGATTAATGACCACTGCCATCACATCCGCGGACCAGGGAAGAAAATCCGCTCTCAAAAGTTCGCTCTTCAAGCTGCCGTCCATGGTAGAGGCAATCAGAGCCATGGGTATGGTTCCGTCGCCCATAACGCCCATCCAGGCCACTCCGATACAGCTCAATGGCTCAAATGACAGCCTGCACAGGCCGCTCTTTCCAATTTCAAACCGTTTCACAGCCGGCAGAGCCAGGGCCAGCACTGCCAGCAATCCCAGCACAGATGCGCCTATGGCAAAATAGCCGTTGCTGAAACGGTAATCCCGGAGGGTAAGCTGCTGAACTCCGCTGTCAAACCTGGCATCCGTATAGCCGAACATTTGGGAAGGACTGCACCGGAACTCTACTGTCATGTCCCTGGGTCCCTGGAATTCCACGCCGCTGTAACGGTAGCCCTTGGCCAGTCTTACCTCCAGGGGATCGTAGAATTCAAACCTGGTCAATGACTCCTTGAGGCGCATGATATCCTCATCCCGTTTTCCCTTTATATCCTGGACCTTCAGTATGCCGCTGGAATTAAAGCTTATAGTAAACTGAATCTCGTCATCCTTCAGGGGTTCCCGGAAAAACGCCTTTGGCTCCGTCACATTGCTGCGTCCGTAGGTCCCATCCTGCTCACGGACCCCATAGGACAGGCTGGAATAATACTGCCTGTAGAGGCTTTCCCATTCGCTTCCCGCTCTGTCAATGGTCTGCTGCATGGACTGGTAATAGTATACGTCATAGGGATTCTCACTGTCGTAGACTGTGACTTGCCCCCCATCTTCCCCATCCCCCAGCTGCACCGCTGCTTCGTCTTTCGGTTCCTGCCGGCGGATTTTTTCCTCCAGCCCCGGCAGGAATGTCTGGGCATAAGTCAGGCGCCGCCCTGTATCCTCCTGCATTTTCAGATGCCAGATTTCATAACTGAAATTCATAACCTGGGTTGCCAGGTTTCCAAAATTACTGCTCTCCTCGAACTGGCGGACGGAACTCCTGTTGTGGTAGCTCTCCGCCTTTGTCTTCATATAGGGGTATAACCCTATGGTACTGGCTGATGCCAAAAGCAATGCCAGCATGATAATCAATATGCCCAGCCTATGGCTGCTTTTCAATTTTGTATCCAACTCCCCACACCACCTTTACATATTTGGGCTCCCTGGGATTCACCTCAATCTTTTCCCTCAGGTTACGTATGTGTACCATGACCGTATCCGTATTCACTGCCCTTTCGTTCCACACCCGTTCGTAAATTTCCTCCGCGGGAAATACACGCCCCGGGTTCTGTATCAGCAAAAGAAGGATTTTGAACTCAATAGGGGTTACCTTGACCGTTTTGTCATCCACGGCCACCTCTACCGTCTCCTCGTTGACCTCCAATCCTCCCAGTCTGTGGACCTTTGGATTCTCAGCCTGTTTAGAGTTCAGACGGTCCAGAAACCGGTGGTAACGCCGCAGCTGTGAATTGACCCTGGCCATAAGCTCCATTGGGGTAAAGGGCTTTGTGATGTAATCGTCCGCCCCCATGTTTAGGCCCAGTATCTTATCCACTTCCTCTGACTTGGCTGACAGGAAAATAACAGGAAAGTCATATTTTTCACGGAGTTTTGCCGTCATGGTAATACCGTCCATACGCGGCATCATCACATCCACAATGGCCAGATCAATCTCTCTTTCCTCCAGCACCTTAAGGCCTTCCACTCCGTCTGCTGCCTGGAATACTTCATATCCCTGGCTCTTTAAAAATATTTCCACGCCCTCCCTTATCTCTTTGTCATCCTCTACCAGTAAAATCCGGTCCCCACTCATGTCTATTTCCTCCTTACGCTATTTATCCTAACAACTAAAACAAAATTTAACCTTCACAAAAAACAAAAGAATATCTAAAGTCTTATTGTAACATTCCTAAACACATTGTTCAACGGGTGACTGCCGCCTAATCCGGCTGGCACTGCCTCAGCTGTTCCTGGGCCTCCCCCAAAATGGTGTTCAATACGGTACTGGTAAAGGCTTCGCTCAGCATGGACAGGAAAATCCCCTTCAGCCGGCCCGTAACTTCAATCGGAATACCTGCCTGCAATTCCTCCGGCGTCAGCGGCTCCATCCGATATTCCGGAAGCTGGTCAATGAGATCATCCAGACAAAGGGAAGTGCTGCGGACCATGTCATCACACCCCCCATAACACATCCCCAACTCCCCCACGCCCTCGGATGCCTATGCCAAGGCATAGTACAGGCTCACCGGGAAAAAATTCATATTTTCCCGGCTGTCCCGCAGCAGCGGCAGGAACACCCTATAAGCAAACCGGGATATCCCATCTGTAAAGTCCGGATTCACACCGATATCCTTCTCCCGATACACCGTTAAAGGGCACGGCAAAGGCCGCAGGACTTCCTGCGGCCAGGACGGACACGGCCGTGGTCAGGACGCCTGCGGCGGCAATGGATATTATATTTCGCTTCATGATTCATTCCCCCTGTAATGACTGAAAAACTAAAACCATTTGCTTATGATTTAATTTTACCAGAATATCATCAGGAAGATGTTTCTGTTTTCTTACTTTATATGGTTGTTATCTGTTACCGCAGAGAGAATTCCTTCTCTCCCACCACAGGGTCCGCGGTTCCCTTCTTCTTATCTATCTCATATGTATTGATTCTGTGGAACACATCCGGCTTTTCCTCATATCCAACTGAAACCTGAATCATTTTACTGTTCTCATAATCCACCTTAAACTGCAAAGGTTCTTCTTCGTCCTGGTACATTTCCATCTCCACCAGCTTATTCTCCAGAAGACGGCAGGCTGCCTCCGCTGTCATGGACGGCTTCTCAATCCATACGCCTGTCTCTGTATCCAGACAATACCAGGTTCCGTTAATCCGGTTCCAGCCTTTTAAGGGTTCCTCATTTTCTTCGTATACCCACTGCCCATTCTCCTCCTCTATCCACTCCCCTGCCCAAGCAGGAAATGTCAGGCCCAGTATGGATGCCATGGCTGTAATGGCAGCCAATCTGTATCTCATTTTCATATGATTCCGCCTCCTGTCCCAGAGCAAGTCTTAAAAATATCTTTAACCGGATATCAGTATACCACATGATTATTAACTTTACATAAACTGGTCCTGGATTCCTTAACCCGCTTCCTCGAAATTCCCCGTATACAGCTGATAGTATTTTCCCTTTCTGCCAATCAGCTCCTCATGGGATCCCCGTTCGATGATTCTGCCCTGTTCCATGACCATGATACAGTCTGAATTGCGGATGGTGGACAGTCTGTGGGCAATGACAAAGGTAGTTCTCCCGTTCATCAGGGCGTCCATGCCGGCCTGCACCAGGGAAACCGTCTGGGCATGGGAGGCAGTGACTTTCTGTTCCTGACCGTGGGGTGCCACAACCAGTCAGAGCTGGATCTTCTTCCCCCCGTCATACACAGACTGGCAGGCCGTTTTCCCGCCCTTCACCCTTCTGTGAAACTGATTCCGTTTAAGTCCATGGCCAATCTTCTGGAGGAGGAGCGCATACACGTCATGTTCGGCTTCCAGCAGGATGACCAGAAAAAGCCCATCGGCATATTCCACGAGCTGGCCCGGACACCGCTGGTCTGCGTGTGCAGTACCGGACATCCCTATGCCGGGCGCACCTGCCTGAATGTGGATGAGCTAAAGGGCCCCATGGTACTGGGCGAGCCCCACAGGCTGCCTCCCTCTGTGCTCCAGTCCCAAATCCGCGTCTCCTCCTCCTGCCATCCTTCGGAGCTTTTCTTCGTGGATACCTATGAAAGCATATTGGCCCTGGTAAGGGCAGGCCTTGGATACAGCCTTCTTCCCTTCTACCGCCTCTTGCATTCGGCCTGTACCACAAAGGGGTAAAGGGAAATACCATGCTAAAAGAATTCATCCGGCTATTGGATGAGGAGATAGCTGCCGGTGAATTCCGGACATGATATCACAGCTGTTAAACATGAACACCTTGCCAAATCCTCAAATGTACAAAATTCCTCCCCATGCCAGGCAATGCCTGACGCCCTCCATTTTCCCGTTTCTCCACCCGAAGGACAAAGGGGAAGATATCCCGCCTGGTACAGAGCCTGAAATCCTCCTGGGGAAAAATTTCCTGGGTTTGGGGACGGAAGAAATGCTCCCCGCCGTCCGTCCTGAGGGAGCGGATTTCCTCGTCAATAAGACAGGTCCTGCCCTCAAGAAGACATTTGATATACCGTGCGCAGATTACATCCTCCCTTGCAGTCCTTTCTCCTCCGTTTCCCATGGCTACCAATGATACTGTCTCAGGCTGCCTTCCGCTGATATAATCGGCAACTGCCCTGGCATTCACCAGGCTTCCGGTCAGTATCTCCTCTGCGTGCACGGCATTTACGATTCCCTGTGTTCCCGCGCTTGTGGTATGTACGATTTTTTTCCCTGATAAATCCACATCCCGGGTCTGGGACGGGGAATTACCATAGTCAAATCCCTCACACCTGCGTCCTCCTCTCTCTCCTATAAGAAGATATTCCGGATGGGCCTGCTTCAGACGCCTGGCCTCCTCCACGCTCCCGGCCGGGAATACGGCGGACGCTCCCCGCGCGTACAGATAGCACTCCAGTGAAAAAGCCCGAAATACATCAATGATAACAGTTAACCCCTCTGCCTTCTTTGCGCCTTCAATCAATTCCAATATCCTGATTTCCATGCTGTCTCCTCCTGGCTGCTGGTGATGCCCTATTTTTTTCCATTATACAGCATCCTTGTACAAATGCAAAGAAATATAGTTATGGCAATACAGACATAAAAGCGCCAGAAATACCGCTCCTAAGAATACGGCTGTATACCGGATAGTACTCCCCATATTCAAAACCTGGTCCTGTGGGACCTTGGCGGCCACGGTCCAGCCATACGGTTCCAGACGTTCATACACCACATAGTTTCCGTCCTTAAGCAGGCTGCCCGTCCCCTGGTTCATGGAAGGGATGAGGGACGCCATGCTGTCCGCTGCTTTCCCGGTCCCGGCTGAATCCACGCTGTAAATGCATGCCCCGTTATCGTCCATGATATAAAAGGAGCCGCTTAATCCCATATCTAAATCAGAAAACGCAGACGACAGCCTGCCTATATCTATATCCACATAAAAGAAGCCCAGACAATCTTCTATGGTCATAAAGGACGTAATATCCTGATAACTGCGCCGGAAGGTAATGACCTGATTACCGGAATCCTGAAAATAGTCATCCAAATGGGGGGACAGGACCGAAAAATTCCCTTCCTCATCCTCTTTGCCGGTCCGATACCGGAACGTGTCCTCATCCAATATCTTCTGTGCGTTCCTGGTGGCGTAATAAATCCGCCCTTTCTGGTCCATAAAGCAGACGGTGCGCAGCCGGCTGTCCCAGTCCAGCATATCGCTCAGAAGAAGTGTAATTTCCATCTTTCTTTCCTCCTGGCTAAGGCCGGGGGATTTTAAAATCTGGTACAGGAACATCCCGTCATCCGTGGAAACGTCATAGATATATTTTGTCAGGCCGCTGTATTCCTCCGCTGTATTCCTCCGCCATCTCTTCTGCATGTTTGCCCCCATAGCTCACCATGCGCCCCATGTCGTCCAGCACAACCCGTTCCATATTGTCCTTTAAATGGCCCAACAGCGCTGTGCCGGCAGCCGCAAGAGGCACAACGCCCAGCAGCACAAAGGATATGGTCATCCGGATTAATAAACTCTTTCTTCTCTCCATCATGGCTCCTCCCATTGTTCCAACATTTCTTCTGCAAGGGATGATATTGATTTTCCGCCCCACAACGTCTCAACCAGCATCTGGTCATAAAAGGCAATAAAACCGTCAGTAGGCTGGGCTTCCTTAAGCAGAAGCTCTGTATGCACAGGTTTTCCCTCATAAGCGGCCTCCATGATTCTCCGGTCCGGCGTGTCCGTCATGTTCACCCGGCGGACTGTCACAGAGTTCCCGTTCATGATTTCCAAGATATTCTCATACACGCCTTCGGAATAGTAAAACTGAAGGAAACGGACAGACGCATCCATCTTTTTTTCATTTCCGGCAGTCACCGACGAGATACCCCATTCCACACTTCTGTCGTCCATTGCATAGACAGTTCCGTCCCTTCCGGGAAGAAAGAAGAAGCCCAGGCGAATCTGGGGATTCAGGTTCTCTATCTGCGGCAGCATCCACGGTCCCGCATACACCATGACCGCCTTCCTGGCAGATATGGCCCGGACTGTCTCACGGTCCGACACTGCCCTGTACCGGGAATTGATATACCCCCGGCTGGACAAGCCACGGAAATCTCCCAGCATCTCCACCGCCTTTTCTTTGGTCCAGGAAACCTGTCCGTCACCTGTCACAATGTAGTTGCAGAACAAATAATTCCCCCAGAATTTCATATGCAGGTTACCTGCGGCTCCCAGGGCAATGGCATCATATCCTGATGCCTTAAGGGTGGCGCATACCCGAAGAAATTCCTCATATGTATGAGGTACGGAAAGTCCCAGCCTTTCAAATATGTCCGCATTATAAATCATCCCCAGGGTGGTGCTGTACCCGGGAACTCCATAACATATGCCGCCGCAGGTACCGGGGTTTTCCACCAGCGAATACACCTTTTCCGGCATGGGTGCCAGAAGCCCCGCCCGTACAAGGGCATCTGTCTCCCTCAGCTCCACAATATCGTTAAACTCTCCCTGGGCAGCCAGCACCTTCAGGCGCTCCTCATACGTCTGGTTTTCTGCCTCCGGCATGAAATACAGCTCCACCTTGATGCCGTTATTGGATTCCATGAAAGCCTCTGCCATGGTCTCCATACCGTTCTTCCATTTAACGTCCCCTCCTGAACAAACCACCCGGATTTTCACATCCGCCTCCTGAGGGCTGCCGGGCGCAGGGGATGCCGCAGCTTTGCAGCCCGTCACCATAAACAGCAAAACAGCCGAAAGAAGGATGCTGGCTGACATCCTCCTTCCGGCTGGTCTGCTGTAGGTTTTCCCTGTTCCAAAGCTTTCTTCCCGCCACTTTTTATGTTTTCTATCCCTGGCTCTCCGGCCGTTATTTTCTTCTGTACTCATTTGAACCCTTTCCATAGTTCCCCTTACAAATTAACCTGGGCTGTGATACGGATAAACGCATCCATCTCTTTTGTCATCCACTTGCTCTTGTGATAAATGACCTGCTGATACATGGTCAACCTGAAATCAGCCACATCAAGGATGGTCAGCTCCCCGTTTTCCGCATATTCCCGGACCGCAAACAGGGGAAGATATGAGATGCCCCGGTTCTTCCTTATCATCCTGATGATGAATTCCGTATTGCTGATTTCCAAAAAGGGAGTCAGCGCCCTGCCCTGGGTTTCCAGAAAACAATCCAGCTCCCGTCTGTAATTTTCATTCTTTTCCGTCAGGAAGAACGGCTCGTCCATGATTTCCTCCAAACCGATTGCCCGGTCCCCGCCAAGGCCGCAGGAGGGAGATGCCACGAACACAATAGGCTCCCGGACTTCCATCACTTTATTCCAATTATCATTATACCTTGGCCTGTCCAGAATGTATATCAAATCCAGCTGGTTCCTCTCCATCATATCAATCAGCTGGTTGGGCGTGGAGGCAGTAATCTTGACCGGAACCCTGGGATGGCGGCTACGAAAGGAATTCAGTATCCGGGGAAGCTTTGAAAAACACAGGGATTCCAGGGTTCCCACATGAATGGGACCGCACAGTTCCTCCTCGCTTTTGGCAAATTCCCTGGCACGGTTAATATCCCGGATGATTTGGGTTGCATGGTCCAGAAACTGTCTGCCGGCCGCTGTCAGGTAAACCTTTTTTCCCATGCGGTCAAAGAGCTTTACCCCCAGCTCATTTTCCAGAAGGCGTATCTGAACGGTCAGGGCTGACTGAGTATAGCCTAAAATCTCCGCTGCCCTGGAAAAGCTTTCGGTCTGGGTGATGGTCACAAAAGTCTGCAGCTGTCTTAATTCCATTTAGCCACCTTCCTATTTTCTATGAATTAAATTTATTATATCTATAAAATTCATGAATTTGATTTATTTATTCTTTATGATACAATGCCCTTACGCAGATGTCAATTCCCCGGATTCAAACACGGGAATGCGGACATGGATTGCAGACATGGACAGCCTCTGCACTATCAGCTGTAAAAAAGAAAAGGATGGAATACATATGGCATTTATCAGTATATTTGATGTATTAGGCCCCGAAATGATAGGGCCCTCCAGCTCCCATACGGCCGGCGCATGCTCCATTGCCCTGCTGGCCGGAAAAATGGCGGACAGCCCCATTACGCATGTGGAATTTACCCTCTATCAGTCCTTTGCAAAAACCCGCAAGGGCCATGGAACGGACCTGGCGCTTCTGGGAGGAATCATGGGCTTTTCCACTGACGACAAAAGAATTCCCCTTGCGTTTTCCATAGCGGAAGAACGTGGGCTTTCCTACCGTTTTATAACCGATGAAACAGATACGGACACCCACCCCAACACAGTGGATATCCGTATGACCTGTTTAAACGGACGCACCTTCTCGGTACGGGGAGAATCCCTGGGAGGCGGGAAGGTGCGGATCAGCCGCATTGACCATATAGATGTGGATTTTTCCGGTGAGTACAGCACACTCATCATCATCCACCACGACCGCCTGGGCGTCCTGGCCCATATCACCCGCTGCCTCAGCGAAGGGTATGTAAACATTGCCTTCATGAAGCTGTTCCGGGAAACAAAGGGAGACACGGCGTACAGCATCATTGAATTTGACGGGTGCCTGCCGGACCATATGATTACGCGTATTTACGAAAATCCGGATGTACAGGATGTGATGTTCATACCAGTGAAGGGAGGAAATGAAAATGGACTTTAAAAATGCAGAAGAGCTTCTGGAGCTCTGCCAAAAGCTAAATTGTCCTATCTCAGATGTCATGAAACAGAGGGAATGCACGTTGGCTGAGACCAGCCGGGAAGAATTATATGCAAAGATGGGCCATGCCCTTGCCATTATGCGCGAGTCAGCCACCACCCCCATCCGCGAGCCGAAAAGCTCCATAGGCGGGCTCATTGGTGGTGAGGCCAGGCTGGCAGACCGGCACCGGGCCAGCGGAGCATCCATCTGCGGCAGTGTGCTCTCCAGAGCAATCTCCTATTCCATGGCGGTCCTGGAGACGAATACGTCCATGGGCCTCATTGTGGCCGCCCCCACAGCCGGCTCCTCCGGCATTGTTCCGGGTCTTCTTCTGGCCCTTCAGGAAGAATACGCGATTTCCGATGCCCGTGTGATTGACGCCCTCTTCAACTCCAGCGCCATCGGTTACCTGGCCATGAGAAACGCCACCGTGGCAGGCGCGGTGGGCGGATGCCAGGCAGAGGCGGGGGTTGCCTCGGCCATGGCTGCCTCTGCTGCAGTGGAGCTCATGGGCGGAACTGCGGACCAGTGTCTCAATGCCGCCTCATCGGTTCTCATGAACCTGCTGGGCCTGGTGTGCGATCCAATCGGAGGTCTGGTGGAATGCCCGTGTCAGGGCCGGAATGCCGCAGGCGCCGCAGTTGCTCTGACCGCCGCAGAGCTGGCCCTGAGCGGGGTACGCCAGCTGATTCCCTTTGATGAAATGCTTATGGCCATGTACCGTGTGGGAAGGCAGCTGCCCCCTGACCTACGTGAAACAGCGCTGGGCGGATGCGCCGCCACACCCTCCGGAAAGGCACTGGGCTGCGGGGCCTGTCCCTGTCACTCCTCTCCCGGCCGCAGACTTGGAAATAACCGGCCATAAGGATGGATATTCCGGCAAATACCGTGCCCGCGCAGTAAAGCCTGAGTGCCCCCGCTCCCACCCCGGCGTCGTTTTCCTGTTTCCCTTCGCCCCAGTAGGTGCTCGCCGTGGGCTGCATGGCACTGGCTGTGCCCTCATAAAGATAGAGAATCAGATTTCAGCTATATGATAATGCTGTTTTTACTGTATCCTATTATATTTCCCTCAACAACTCCCCCAACCTGCGTATTCCCTCGTCAATCATCCTGCAGTCCGCGTTCGTGTAGTTCAGACGCATGGTATTGGTATTGGCCATATTGATGTAAAACGGGTCACCGGGAACAAATGCAACCTTTTTCTCCAGGGCTTTTGGAAACAGCGATAACGCGCTGACGCCTTCCGGCAGTGTCACCCATAGAAACATGCCGCCGCGGGGCCGGGTATACTTGACTGTCTTCGGAAAATACCGGTCCATTGCCTCTGTCATGGCCTGCGCCTGCTCTTTATACAGCCGCCTGATTTGGGCGATATGGGCATCATAGTCATTGTGCATCAGATAGTCCCATATCAGATACTGGGAGAAAATATTTGTATGTAAATCGCTGGCTTCTTTTGCCACTGAAATATGTTTCAGCAGTTCTGTATCGGCGCAAATCATGAAACCGGTGCGCATGCCCGGAGTCACAGTCTTTGAAAATGTCCCCAGCAGAATACTGCCCGGCAGCCGGCCTGCCCCGATATAAGGAATACGTCCGCCCTCGTCGAAACGCAGTTCCCCATAAGGGTCGTCCTCCACTAAAACGATTTCACGCCCCGTCAGGACTTTCCGGATACACTCCCTGTTTTCAGCTGAGTAGCTGAGTCCTGTGGGATTCTGGAAATCCGGTATGGCGTATATGAATTTGACGTCATGATCCAGCGCATCCTTTAACCGGCCAATATCCATCCCTTCCTCTGTCAGCTCAACCGGATAAAAAACCGGCTGATATTGGGAAAATGCCTGTATGGCCCCAAGATAGCTGGGCTTCTCCACAATCACGCCGTCCCCTGTATTTAACAGAACCTTCGATATAAGGTCCAGGGCCTGCTGGGACCCTGTGGTAATCAGGATATTCTCAATGCCAAGGGCAAGGCCGAATTTGCGGTTGTAGCGGTCCGCTATATACTGACGGAGCTCCGGGAGCCCGGCCGTGATGGAATATTGAAACAGACTGCTCCCGTAATCCCTTACGATGCGCTCCATGGATACCAGAAGCTCCTCCTGGGGAAACGATATCGGGTTTGGCAGTCCTCCTGCAAACGAGATGATTTCCGGGTCAGCCGCGGTCTTTAAAATACTTCTGATAAATGACGGTGGTGTGGATTTAATCCGCTCAGATAATAAATGTTCCATACTGCTACTCCTTTGTCAAGCTTATAATGGTATCATTATAAACTTGCAAAATGACACGAACAACAGTAGAATTGTATGCAAGACAATTTTACAAATACTCATACAAACAAACCACAAAAAACATGCAGAGGAAACAGATTATGTCCATCAATTCATTTGACAATTATCCCATGAGCTGGAAACCGGATTTAAGCAGAGCATCAGGCCCCAAATATCTGGCGCTGGTAAGCCTGATGGAAGATGATATTAAGAACGGTACACTGAAAGCAGGAACAAAGCTGCCGCCCCAGCGGGAATTGGCGGATTACCTGAATGTAAACCTGAGCACCATATCCAGGGCCTTCAAATTGTGCAGCCAGAAGGGCCTTCTGTCTGCCTCCGTGGGAAACGGAACCTATGTCTGTGCGGATGTCACCGCGGAAACCGTCCTGCTGTGCGGACGCGAAAATCCGCGGATGATTGAAATGGGCGCATTGGTTCCCCAGGTGTCCGGGAACCGGCTGGCGAAATCATATACGGAGCGGCTTCTGAAACGGCCTGACGCGCTGAACCTCTTTTCCTACGATGACCCGGAGGGAACAGGACTCCAGCGTGAAGCCGGCGTGGCCTGGTTTCAAAAATCAGGCTTCCATACAGACAAGGAGCATGTCCTGCTGGCGGCAGGCGGCCAGAATGCCCTGACGGCGTCACTGGGCGCATTGCTGGAACGTGGAAATAAGCTGGGAACAGACCCTCTGACTTATCCGGGAGTAAAAAACGCGGCCAAGCTGCTGGGAATTCATCTGATACCCATTCAGAATAACGGCTATGAAATGACAGAGGAAGGAATCCGATATGCCATACAGAATGAGAGGATAAAAGGAATCTATGTAATACCGGATTACCACAATCCCACCTCACATATCATGCCGTTAGAAACCAGGAAAATGATCGCAGGACTGGCCAGAGAAAAAAATATCCTTGTGATTGAGGATGGAATCAACAACCTGCTGGCGGAGAATCCCCTTCCTCCCATTGCTTCCTTTGCCCCGGAACAGGTCATTTACCTGTCAAGCCTGTCCAAAACCATTGCCGCGGGTCTCAGAACCGCCTATGTCCATGTGCCGGACCAGTATCACCGCGGCCTGGCCACTGCCCTTTATTCCATGAATATTTCCATCTCCCCGCTGCTTGCAGCCGTATCCGCAGGACTGATTACAGATGGAATTGCCGATGAAATCATATGGGGACGAAAGGAGGAACTGCGCAGGCGGAATCATGTAATCAGCCAGTCCTTAAAGGGCTTTGTACTGGACTGTCCGCCCACCAGCCCCATGAGATACCTGCGCCTGCCGGATTATTTCACCGGCAAAAGCTTTGAAATCTGCGCAAGGCAGGCAGGCGTGCAGGTCTATGGGGCGGAACGTTTTTCAGTGGGCAACAAACCGGCAGAAAAGGCTGTCCGCATTTCCGTCATAACCCCGCCGTCTATGAAGGATTTGGAGGAGGGACTCAGACGGTTGGGGGGGATACTGCAATATTCAATCTGAAAACCATTGGGTCAAATCCACCTTGCCCTTAAGGAAATCTGAGGTTCCCTGGTCTACCGCATCCCTCAGACCTTCCGGAGTTCCCTCCGGAAACACCGGAACAAAAATCCCTTCACGGATGCCTATTTCATGTACCTTGTTGCCCTGCATTTTCCCGTCCATATACTGCTCCACGGTCCATCTGTAAAGCGTACCGAAGTCAAAGTAGACAGAGGCTGCCACGGTCCCTGGCTCCAGGTCGTTCTGGTTATCAGAAAATCCGATAACCCTGACCTGCCTTTCCTTGGCAGCCTGAATGCATCCAAGCCCCACTTCATTGGCATAGATAAACAAGGTATCCGCCCCGCTGTCAATCATCTGCTCCACTATCTTCTTCCCCAGGTCCACATTTGACCAGCTGTTGGCATAACTCCTTAATGTCTGGGGATTTTCAATTCCCCTCTGTGAAATAATATCCATTGCATTTTTCTCATACACATCCAGAAGATGCTCCATGGGGGCATTGGGATAACCCGCTATAATGCCGAGTATCCCGCTTCGGGTTATGTTGCCCGCAATGATGGAGGCCAGATAACTGGCCTCATATTCCTTCGGAAAGATGGGCGCCACATTTCTTCCCTGGCAAAAGGAACCGTTGACCACGCAAAAGGTAGTATCGGGAAACCTGGGCGCCACCACAGAGACCGCGTCGTCAAACTGAGAGCCGGCCGCCATCACCAGACCGTATCCCTGGCTGCCATACTCTGTCAGGACTGCCTCAAAATCGCTTTCCGTCACATTCTGGACAAATTCCAAATCAACTCCCAGGGTCTCCCGGCATTTCAGAATGCCTTCATAGTTTATCTTATTCCAGCTCTGATCCTCAATCATTCCCGGAAGGATTGCAACCATTTTCTCTGTTCTGTGTTCGGCGGCAGGCGAATCAGCAACCGCCTGACGGCATCCGCCGGCTGTCAGTATTGACGCGCCTGCCAGTGCCAGAAGAAAGCGCGAAATCTTTATTTCTGAAATTTTCATTGTGCACCGCCCTCGTTTTCAAATTCCGTTTCCCGATGTCAGATGCCTGTGTAAATTTATGTAAAAGACAGTTTACGCATTATCATGTGGCCGTCTGTGAATAAACCGTCCTGCGCCTCTTTTTCCCTTAAATACATTTCCTTCCGCCACAACGCTGCCTCTCTGCATCACAAGCTCTATCTGTCCCTTTAGCTTCATACCCTCGTATGCGGTATAATCCACCGCGCTGTGCATACGGTCATGGGTGAGCACATACTCCTTCTTGGGGTCAATGATTACCAAATCTCCGTCTGATCCTGGCTGCAAAATTCCTTTCTCCGGATAAAACCCATATATCCTGGCAGGATTTGTACACAGAGCCTCAACGTAACGGTTTAAGCTGATTCGTTTTTTCATCACGCCTTCTGAGAAGATGACAGACATCCTCTCCTCCACACCGGGCGCCCCGTTGGGACACTTGGTGAAGTCATCCCTGCCCAGCTGTTTCTCTATGCCGTAATTAAATGGACAGTGGTCTGTTGCCACTACCTGTATATCACCAGCCGCCAGCCCTTCCCAAAGCCGTTCACAGTCTTCCCTGGTGCGCAGGGGCGGAGACATGACATATTTCAAGCCGTCCTTATCCATATACCGTTCTTCTGTCAGTGTCAGGTACTGTGTACAGGTCTCCACAAATATATTCTTCTGCCCCTTCTTCCTGGCATCCAGTACCGCCTCCAGGCTTTCCTCGCAGGACAGATGTACGATATAAACAGGTGCATCGCCTGCCAGACGCGCCAGACTGAGAATCCTGGCCACAGCCTCCGCCTCCGCCAGATTGGGACGGCTCTTGGCATGATAGTACGGACTGGTGCAGCCCTGTTCCCTGTACATGTTCCGATAGTATTCCACCACCTCATGGTTCTCGCAGTGAAATGCAGTCACACCTCCCAGTTTCTTCATGCGTTTCAGGACCTGAAGGGCCTCCCCGTCATTCAGGCGCCTGTCATAGGTCAGGTATACCTTCACGCTGGACACTCCATCTTCCATCATTCCCTCCAGCTCGTCCAGAATATCCTGGTTCACATGCTGGGCAGTCCCGTGAAATCCATAGTCAATCACAGCCTTACCGTCAGCCAGATGATGGTATTCATTCAGCTGGTAATGAAGATTGCAGCCATCCGGTCCAAATCCCATGTGGTCCACAATGGCAGTGGTACCTCCGCAGGCCGCCGCCACCGTACCGTCATAAAAGTCATCTACTGCCCGTGAATTGCCTGCCAAAAGGTCCATATGGGTATGTACATCCACACCTCCCGGAATCACGTATTTTCCCCTGGCCTCAATGACCTTTGCTCCTTCTGATTCCAGATTCCTGCCTATACATGCAATCTTTTCTCCGTCAATCAGTATATCCGCCTCATAAATTTCACTCGGTGACACAATCGTGCCTTGTCTGATGATTGTCTTCATAATTTTCATTCACTCCATTTCTCTTATTTTGAATTTTAAGATAGATATAATATAACAGCCCTGCTCCCACGCTGCCTATGGCATATGCATTGTCAAACAGAAAATTCAATGGAGTGATGTATTTTCCAGCGATGATAACGGCCGTGGCAGCCAGGAAAATGGCAATGATTGCCGTATTCCATCCCCCCTTATAATAATACCTTCCCCCATCTTCGCGGTACAGGTCCACCATATCCACGTGGGTTTTGTGCTCAAACAGATAGGAAACCAGATAAAGCCCCGAAATAGGTCCCAGCAGTGCTCCCAAAAGGCCGCATACATTATAAATCAGGTCATAGGCGCTGGCCAGAGCGTTCCATGGCTGGGCAAACAGTGCCAGCACAGCCGCAATAAGAGCTGCCTTTTTATAGCTTATTTTCTTTGCAAACAGGGTTGCCAAAACGTTGGTGGGCGGAACCAGATTTGCAGCCACATTGGTGGTCAGCACGGCCATGATGATGAACAGAGAAAAGATAATAACAATAGCCGGGTTATCAAATTTGCTCACAAGGACCGCCGGTTCCCATATGGCCTCTTGAAAGGCCAGAGACGCGCCCGCTGTGCCGCAAATACCTACAAATGCGATGAATGCCGTCATGACAGGCGCTCCTGCCAGCTGGCCCACCATCTGCGCCTTCTGTGTCTTGCAGTTTCTTGTAAAATCCGCCATGGATAATGCGATACCGCCGTCAAAGGCAATCATGGATGAAAGGGCAGGAAAAAACAATTTCCAGAAATCAGCATCGGGATTTCCCTGGATGGACGGTTCTGAGAGCAGTCCTGAGATGCTCCAGTCTGCCGTGTACATCCCCCATATGATTACAATAAAGCTGAGTAAAATCAACACAGGCGCGGCAAACTTCTCAAGCTTCTGCACGGCGCCTGATCCGGAGCCCGCAATATACACATTCATCAGCCAGAAAATCAGGAAAGAAATAAACAATCCCTTAAATCCCAGTCCATTCCAGAAGGGAAGGAACACTGCCAGAATGGCGTTCACTGCCTGACCGCCAATCCATGCCTGTACGCCAAACCAGAAGCAGCCCAGGATTCCCCTGACCAGAGAGGGCACCACTGTGCCCTTGGAACCAAACACCAACTTGCAAAGCATGGGATAAGTCAAACCGTATTTCGTACCGAAATGTCCCAGAACCACCGCAAATACCATCACCAGGAAATGTCCCAGCACAATCGTAAACAGCGCCTCCCCCCAGGACATGCCGGATACAATCAGGCCGCTGGCCACCTGGTAAACCGCGATAGAGACCAGCATGCCAATCCAAAGGTTTCCCATATCCCAGGCAGACCATCCGCGCTCATCCATAGCCAGCGGTCTGGTGGAGTCCGCATAGTTATTCTTATGGCTTCTGACTGCCTCCAAACCGGCAGCAGTAAGCTCAACAATATCCCCGTTCTGTCTTTGAAACCCGCTCATACATATATCCTCCGTTTTCCATTTAAACCAGGTCTTCGGCCGAAATACCTTTGTTCTTATTGATTCTCTTTTATTTTAGTGGAAAACATCGAATTTTCAATGCATCAAATCTACTGTTTTGTCAATTATTTTACGCTCCTGTTGCGGTACTCATTGGGAGTCATGCCATATTGACGTTTAAACATGCTGCTGAAATACCTTGGGTCGCCAAAACCCACTAAATCCGACACATCCGCAATCTTATATTCAGGCTGCTGCAGATAACGCCTGGCCTTGTCCAGGCGAAACTGCGTAATGTATTCTGAAATATTCTTATCTGTATGGCGTTTAAACAATTCGGACAGGTAATTAGGAGAAAGATAGAGCTCTTCCGCAATATTTTTCAAGCTGATTTTCTCTGAATAGTTAAGGGCAATGTAATCCATGGCCTTTTGCACCATCAGGTTTGAAACTTCTTTTTTTTCCTCACCACCCTTTTGTTTCTCTGACAACTTTCCCTCGATTTCCTCCAGAACCCCCAGCAGTTCCCGCCTCTTGGTGGGCTTTGTCAGATACCGGGTAACCCCCAGTTCAATGGCTCTCTGGGCAAAGCCGAAATCACTGTAGCCGCTGAGTATGATGATATACGCCTCCTGGTCCGTTTCCCTCATGCGGTCAATCATGTCCAGGCCGTTGATTTCCGGCATCTTGATATCTGTGATAATTACGTCCGGGCTGCAAAAGGCCATGTTTTTGAGTGCATCCATGGCATCGGCATATGTGCCGGTCACATGCCAGTTTCCTCTGCCGTCCAGCAGTTTACTCAATCCGTTCCTGATTTTTGGTTCGTCATCCACAATCACTATGTCCATCTGTCCCCTGCTCCTGTTCTGCTGACAATCTTGTTCCGGGCATCCGCAAAGTCACAATGGTTCCTTCCTGATGCCTGCTCTCAATGGCCAGTCCGTATTCTTCCCCAAAATGCAGACGCAGCCTTCGGTGCACATTGCGCATGCCTATGCTGTCCGTGGCCCCGGACTCGCTGTAAACAGCCGCGCGGCACTGTTCCAGTTCCTCCGGGGCCATACCCGGTCCATTATCCTCTATGGTAATCAGCAAATTCTGCTGTTCCAGTCCGGCAGTAATCCTGACCCGTCCCCCATCCTTCATAGGCTCTATTCCATGGAGAATGGCATTCTCCACCATTGGCTGGAGAATCAGCTTCGGCACCATACAAGCTCTCGCCTCCTTCTGTATCTCCATTGAAGTGCAAAGGCGGTCTTCCAGCCTGTTTTTCTGTATACACAAATAACTTTCAATGTATTGTACTTCCTCATTAAGGGGAACCAGCACATCCTTGCCGTGAATGGAGTACTTAAGAATATCCCCCAGGGAGACAACTACATCGCTGATGTCATCTGCGCCAATATCCATGAGCATCCAGTTTATGGAATCCAGCGTATTGTAAAGGAAATGAGGATTGATTTGGGCCTGAAGCGCTTCCAGCTCCGCATTTTTCTGAGCAATCTTTTCCTGATAAACCTCTTTTACCAGGTGGTCAATCTTGCTGACCATGAAATTAAAAGACTCCGTAAGACGCCCAATCTCATCACGGCTTTTATTGACAACCTGAATTTTAAAATCTCCCTTTTCTATCTCCTTCATGGCAGTCATCAGCTTTCCGATAGGCCGTGTAAAGGTATAGGAAATCAGCAAAATGACAACCGCCGCCAGCAGCACAGCCACCGCAACCATGGTAAAGACCGCTCTCTGTAATTCACTGGCCTGTGGAAAGAAATCATTCAATGATACAATGGAAAATGTCTTCCAGCCGGTCACGCCATTGTACTGGCCGCATACATAGTAATCCTTTCCCTCCCAGCGCAGCTCGAATTTCCTGATTCCCTGTCCAAACCTGTCTTCTATCTCATCCAGCCAGGTATGCCCTACTTTCTTATTGGTAGATATGATATCCCCGTTACGGTCAACGATCAGGGTATACTGATTGGGGAACATGCTGTGGTTATTAAGAAGAAGGCCGCTGAAAATATCGGGATTCAATTCAATCACCAGAATGCCCTCCGCACCCCCGGTACTCCCTTCCCCCTGTGCATTCACCGCCCGCACCATGGTGACCACATCTTCTCCTGCTTCCCGGCAGAGAGGCCGTCCAATGCCCAGCCATGTCTCCCTGTCCGGCCGGTCCGCTGCTTCCTGTGTGCAGGCTTTGAGCCTTTCTTTATCTACATATCCCTCATAAGGAACATAGCTGTATCGAATCTGTCCGTCCCTATCAATCATATGAATATCGGATACAGCCACAAACACCTGGGCAAAATTGTCGAACCATTCATCTATGTAATTTCTCTGCTGTTTTGTAATCATTTTATTTTCCAGCAATTCCATCACAGCCTGGTTCTCGCTGGTATTCTCAGCCAGCCGGACAACCTGGAGCACCCATGTGTTGATGTCGATGTCGATACGGTTGATGGTATCCGCCATCTCACTTTTTTTATTGGCATATACAATTGCCTTTGCGTCCTGATAAGAAAAATAACCAATCCAGGAGCCTAATATGATAATCAGTATCGTAAATGCCAGAATCAGTTTTTTTCTCAGTGTGATGTAGACCGCCTCCTTACCCGGATATTCCTGCTGTTAGAATCCTCCAATTATTATAGCTTACCCCTTGGTATATTTCTACCGGTATGTAAGGGAAAACAAAAAAAACAGCAGTCCACGGACATCTCGTTCAGCCATCGTGTCATCTCGCGGTTTCCGCCCTCCTTAATGTCAATCCTGACATTGGGATACAACTGCCGGAACCGCTTCAGTATGGGCGGCAGCCACATGGCCGAAACACTGTAATAGCTCCCAATGGTCAGAGCGCCGCTTAAAATTCCGCGGATATCAGCCCCTATCTCCAGAGCATGGTTATGGGCGCGGCTTTTTTCGTCCTTATAAAAAGCGGGAACCCCACTTCCTCCTCCAGGGCATTAATCATCCGGGTGATTCCTGACTAAGTATAACCCAGGAAAACACCGGCTGCGGTCAGACTTCCATGGTCAATTGCAGTGAGAAAAGCCTCACAATTCGTAACCTCCATATCCTTTTCCATCCATAATAATTTGTCATAGTTAATATGATAAATTTAGAAGTTGTGGAGGTTTCGCATGAAAAATAAGGATATTGTAAAATATTTCTATGAAGTTATTATTTCGGATAATTTACTTGATGAAATCTCTAAATATATATCAGAGGACTGTGTTCAAAGAATTGGAGAAAAAGAAACGTTCATAGGAATAGACGGAATGAAAGAACACCTATTAGCATTGAAAAAAACTTATCCTGATTACATTATGAAAATTATCCGTCAATATGAAGTAGATGATTATGTTATTTCAGAATTTATTATGAGAGGCACTCATAAGGGAGAATTTCTCGGAATAACACCTACAAATAAGGTTTTGGATATTACAGGGGTGGATATTGATAAAGTTATAGATGGAAAAATTGTAGAACATGGTGGTGCTACAAATACTTTTGAAACTTTTTTTGAACACCATTTAATTCAATCTGTATAAGCCCCAGTTTGTCGGGGAGGTAACAAAGCCAGTCGAGCCAGTCAACGGTCAAGATGAACGGCGCATTTCATGCGCCGCCGTTGACAGTCCCACCTGTCTTTGCTGATGGGCAATCAAGGCGGAAAAGCCCTAAGATGGCGGCTTCCCGCCCATTTTAATTTTGAGAAAAGGAAACGCCCCAAAATCAGAAAGAGGGTGGCCCGCTGTCCTGCTACTTTTCCGGGAGTGTGGCCACACTTCGGGACACTTTGTCCACAAGTCGGGGCGTGGGACGAGGGACAGGGGACGGGGCTTTCATATACGCCCTGTCTGCTGATGAAACCAGTCCTGCGCTTGCGGCTTCACGCCACGCAATCACAGCCCTGTTTTCCTGCCGCTTCAAATGCCCTTGCCCTCACCGGCGGCAACAGCATTTTTACGGCAACG
The DNA here is from genome assembly GCF_020297485.1 of Enterocloster clostridioformis. Lineage (NCBI taxonomy): Bacteria > Bacillati > Bacillota > Clostridia > Lachnospirales > Lachnospiraceae > Enterocloster > Enterocloster clostridioformis. The sequence goes on along the minus strand of NZ_JAIWZC010000001.1, from coordinate 4,860,103 downwards.
CTGACAGAGCGTATAACACACTATCAATCACGTCCTGTTATTCCATCCCCACCCTCTGATGCAGTTCCCCGCATCGCTGCAGTACTGCATTCCACTGCGCATCATCTAAATCTTCCGGCTTTTCCATGCCCAGAACATTGTCAAATGATACCTCCGCATGGTTAATCGCCTCATACGCTACCTGCTGTAATGTCTCATCCTGTTCTGAAGACTGGGACGGAATATCCTCATCTTCTGAAAAAGCATGGTCATGGTCCATGAGCGGATATAAGCCCAGAAGCTTTCCGCTCCTGTTATCCATGTAAAATCCAAAATTCGCTCCATGGCGGTCTTCATTTCCAAGCACATAATCTGCTATCTGCATTTTATAATAATTCGCAGCATCCATCTTCTTTACCATATCATATTCATTTTTATCGTGGTAACTGCAATATACCTGAAAGTCTTCCCATGGTACAAGTGCGGTCTCTTCGGAAGATATAATACGGCATTTTACTATTTTTTCCCCACTTTTATATATTTTATCTGTATGATTCCGGTCTGCTATCTTCTCCAGTCCGCTGTTTTCGGCCTCCATATAGCCTACATGGGGTATAGTAAGCGCATCCAGTATCCTGCTGGCCGGCAATTCCTTTTTTCCGACTTTATACAGATAAAGTCCCTCCGCTTCCCTTATCCAGGCTTTGGCCGCCATCCCCTGAGCAGTGAACTCCGGCGTATGGATTCTTTGTTCAAGTGTGTGGAATGTCCGGTTGGTACCCAGAAGGGCCGTTGATGTTACTGCCTTCTCCAATGGATTTTCAAACAGGCTTACCTGTTCCCATGTAAATGCCTCTTCCGCGTCTTTCATCCAGTAACAGTCGGAAAGGGAAGCAAAATGAAATAACCTGGCTACCATATACGGATTACTTTGGCTGAGACGAAAACCAGCCAACAGTTTTTTAGCGTTGGTCCTGCCTATGTTCATGGTACGGTTCTCAGTCCAGCCGTGCATGACGTCATCATAGTTTACATCCGGATAACGCAGCGATATGGGAAGCAGCTCATAATTCAGTATTTTACATCTGTAATTTTCTATCTCTAATACAGGAATATCTTTTAGCATGATATATGTTTTATTCATTATCGCTCACCTCTCTTCTCTTGAATACGGAATAATCAATATATGGATTTTATTATATCATTATTTTTATGCATTATCTATTTCTTTATTGGGACAAAATGCTTATTCTTATCGACATTATTTCCAGCAATACATTATCTTTTTGACATTGCGTCATTCGGAATACTTGCAGACTGTCAAGCTGCCGCCATTGCGTGGGGTTGTCAGTTTCTACATCCGTAAAAAAGAACAGGTCTCTTTGTCCTGCTTCATATTTCTCACCCTATTACATTTTGCCGTTCATCTTTTCCACTTAGATATGATTCCATATTATACTGCTATGGCTGCTTTAATCTTTCCCGGTATTATTACCATGGACGCTACAAGACCAGATATAGGGATTGTTGGAGGTATAATTGCTGGAATATTAGCATGATTAAAGTGTCCTGTTTTTGTATGTGTCGTGGCAGCAATTCTAGCAGATATGCTTTTATATTTTAAGTTTTGAGAATAAAGTAATGTTTAAGAAACTAAGAGCGGCACTGTAAATAGTCTAAAAACCGCTTTACCGCAAGTGTGACGGCTATTGATGATAAATTTCTTATCCTATTTCCATTTCTTACAATTACTGTGTGCCGGAAGGCATAGACCATGTCCATACTCATTTACAGATTTAAATAAGTCTTGCCTGACGAAGAATTTCATCAAACACAGCGGCACTTCTCCTCCTACATTCCCATAAAAACTGTGCTTGAACTGGCGATCTGTACGCTCCCACTCCATCTTGTTACCGCAGAATCACTGCTTCCCATCGTTCATCCGCAAAGAAAAGCTGCCACATCACATGGCAGCAATCCTTTAAAAATCTCCGTATACATCATATGTCATGAATCATGCAAGTTTCAATCCTCCGCTTCTGCGCCTTATTGAATTTCATGATATTGTCGATATGGTCAAGAATCCTTGTGTTGCCGCCTCTTTCATTACAGCGTGAACTGGATTCCACAGAAAGCGAAATACAGAACCGGCAGCAGAATGCCCTGGACTCTGGATAGCCTGCCTCTGACCAGAGCCGGCACCGTCAGCAGCAGCATAGCTGCCAGCATGACCGGAATGTCTAATACCAGGGAAGCATTCTGCCCAAGGAGGACAGAGCTTTGCGGAACGCTGAAGGGCGCCAGTGAGACGGAAACGCCGCTGACCAGAACCAGGTTGAACAGGTTGGCGCCGATTACATTGCCCAGCGATAGGGCTCCGTGTCCTTTGACCAGGGACGTGATTGCCGTCACCAGCTCAGGCAGGGAGGTCCCCAGGGCCACAAAGGTCAGCGCGATGACGGACTCCGGCACGCCCAGGGCCTCGGCGATCAGGGTTCCGTTGGTCACCAGCAAGTTGGCGCCCACGGCGATGAGCGCAGCACCGATCACCAGCAGTACCAGATTGATTCCCAGGGATTTCCCCTCTTCCTCCCCGCCGGTCTCGGCCGGCGGACTGTTTTTCATCTGCGAAACCGTTGTTACCATGTACACTACAAAGATCCCCAACAGTACAAAACCGATGGTTCTGCTGAAGTAGCCCAGGAAATAGGCTACTCCAGTGTAGATGACCGCGGCGATGAAGAAAAACAGGACCGGAGTGCGCAGTGTTTTCCGGTTAATTTCCCCCGGCTTGATAGCCACTGTGATGGCCGCAATCAACGCAGTGTTACAGATGACGGAGCCGATGGCATTTCCGTAGGCGATCTCGCTGTGGCCTGTCAGTGCGGATGTGGTGGAAACCATAACCTCCGGCAGCGTTGTACCGATCGAAACTACGGTGGCGCCGATCAGCAGCTCCGGCAGGTGAAATTTACGGGCAACCCCCGTAGCTCCGTCCACAAACCAGTCCCCGCCCTTAATCAGGCAGATCAGACCGACGATGAACAGTGATACACACATTAACATTTTCATTTCTCCTTTGTCTCAAACAGTTACATAGGGAAGATAACAGCAGCCGCCACACTCAGCGCGATAATCCGGATCAGATACATCGGCACTGTGAACTTCCAGAATTCCGGCAGCTTGTATTTTCCCATCCCCATAATCATGGCAGGCATACCGTCGATAGGCATATATCCGCCCTGCCATCCGGACACCACCACTGCTGCCGCTGCTGCAGTTGGATTCAGCTCCAGGCTCATGCAGGCCGCGATGGCGATGGGGGCAAAGATGTATACAGAGCCCATGTTGGAACCGGTAAAGGTTGCGCAGGTACTGGTCAGCAGTGCGAACAGGATGACTACCAGGAGTGGCGCCACATTGATGCCCAGAGCCGTGGCGATCACCTCTCCGATCATTGCGGTGAAGCCGGAGTTTGCCAGGGCATCCGCTACGCCGATGACGCCTGCCATCATGAGGATAACCGGGGCGAACATATTTTCGCGGAACTCTTTGAAATCAACTACTTTCATGAACAGCAGAGCCATAGCCGCCAAGCCGGGCACCACGTAGGCCACATTGCCCAGGGTGTTGATCAGCATCATACCTACTACGCTGACGACGAAGGCAATCACGGTCACTTTTTCCTTCCAGGGCTCCATGGGAACCGCTTTGGTCTTTTCAATCTTTGCCTGGGCATCCTCCTCGGCCGCTGCGATGGGGTGGTCGGGAAGCAGTTTGTAGGAAACAAGGGACCAGACTAGGAAGGCCACGGCCATGACGAAGTTTACAACTGAGAACTTGATCATGGACATCGGCTCCATAAAGCCGGCCGTCTCCAGCACAGAGCTCGCCACGCCATAGTACAGCGCCACGTTGATGGGAATCAGCGGATGGTTGGTGGCGAATCCCAGAGGCATCATCAGCTTGGAGGTGGGCATTTTTTTTGTGTAAGGGATGGTCGAAATCAGGGACAGAATCAGCACGTAGTAGCCGGTGTTGCCGCCGCCCACCAGGCTGGCGCCGACCATTACCACAATAACCAGGAGCGCGTAGCTCTTGTAGCCACCCCTGTTCACCAGGGAAATCAGGGCGTCTTTCACTTTGTCCATAGCTCTGGTCTTCTGAACGCCCGCCAGAACCACCATAAAACTGGCGATCATGATGACGCTGGAGTTGGCGAAACCCGCGAAGGCCTCGGATACGGTGGACAGGCCGGTGGCCACCAGCAGCATGCACGCCAGAAGGGGCGGCGCGCCGAAGGGAAGTACGTCAAACATGATCAGCGTAATCATAACAATCAGGATTGCAAGAGCAAGAATCATTTGGGTTGTCATTTTATTTTTCTCCTTCTCCTATGTTTTTGGCCGGCTTCTTACCGGACCTTTGCCGAGGTAGGGTTGTAGAGGCCCACTGTCTCGCGCTTTTTGCCCATAACATCTTCCTCCGTGAAGCTCATGTACTTCACGCTGAGACGGTCCTTGTAGGCAAATGCCAGGTGAAGCCTGCCGTCCGCGCCCTGCATGATGTAGGGGTATTCATACTGTCTGTTATTCGTCTTGTTCTCAGCACCCATGTACCCCTCGCCCCGTTCCATATAGCGGATCATGGGGAAGGTAAGGCCGCCGTCCTCGGACAGCGCAACGGCTACCGGGCAGCGCAGACCCGGCCAGGAAGCCACGCCGGGTGTCGGGCAGGGTGTGCAGGTAGGGTTGTAGGCAACGGCGATTCTGCCGCTCTTCAGCTTGACCGCACTGATGCTGGAATTGTTGTTGGGCAGAACGGTGGGCACCGGTGCAGTCCAGGTATCTCCGTTGTCCATGGATTCGCTTCGGTAGATATGGTCGGCCGCGCGGCTTCTCATGAACGCAGCCAGATGTCCCGGCTCCAGCTCCACCACATTGGCGTGAACCGCGCCGTTGCTCTCCGGCATATCCACGGTTTTCCAGGTCTTTCCCTGGTCATCGGAAATGCGGAATGCGGTGGGATCACCAGTCAGGCCCAGCTCGGAGTCGGTACAGATCCAGTTACCGAAAATCCAGCGTCCACTCTCCAGCACCTGGATGGGTTGTCTGCAGAAGCTGCCCTCCTCCGGAAATACGGTCTCGTAGTCGCTCCAGGTCTCTCCCCCATCCGCGCTCTTCTGACAGCGGATCACAGAGGTAAACTGCATGTTGTCCTTGCCTTCCACCCGGGACAGCTGGGAAGTGTACATAGCCCACACTTTCCCGTCGGGGCCGGCAAACAGGGACGGATTCTGCTCGCTTCTGTCCGGATCGTGGGAGACTAAAACCGGCTCCTCCCACCGGCTTGAGCCCTTTTTGAGCCTCGCACAGATGACGTTTACATCTGCATTTCCCTCAAAGGAGCCCGCAAACCAGACGCACAGCAGATCCCCGTTCTCCAGCTCCAAAAGCCCCGGGCCGTGGGCGGTCTTGTAACCTCCCGGAGGAAGCACCGCCTCCATAGTCCCCATCTCCTCATTCCAATACATCGTTCCGTCCGGTGTTAATCCCGGCAATTTTGCGTATTCCATTGTTCTTCCCCTTCCTTTTGTGCTGTATCTATTCCATTTCCTCTGTTTCAGCCATGCGGATTGCGTAATCCATGGCATTGGTCAGGCTGAGCTCGCTGGCAAGGCCTGTGCCAGCCTGGTCAAAGGCGGTTCCGTGATCCACGGAAGCGCGGATGATGGGCAGACCAAGTGTAATGTTCACTCCGGCCACTGCATCCCATTTCTGTTCCTCCTGGTTGTAGACAAAGCCCACCACCTTTAAGGGGATATGCCCCTGGTCATGGTACATGGCCACAACGATGTCATACCAACCGCCCCTTGCCTTGGAGAATACGGTGTCCGGCGGAACCGGTCCGTCTGCCTGGATACCCTCGTCTCTCGCCGCCTGAATTGCCGGCGTAATCTCCTCAATCTCTTCCCTTCCGAACATGCCGTTCTCCCCGCTGTGAGGATTTAAGCCGGCCACGCCGATCTTCGGCTGGGAAATACCCAGCCGGCGGCAGGCCTGGTGGGCGATGCGGATCACCTCCAGGATACGGTCCTTTTTCACGCGGTCGCAAGCCTCTCTCAGGGAAACATGGGTGGACACGTGGACCACTCTCAGATTCTCGTGGGCCAACATCATAGTGTACTTCCTGGTTCCTGTGTAATCGGCGTAGATTTCGGTATGGCCGGAGTAATGATGGCCGGCCAGATTCATGGCTTCCTTGTTCAGCGCATTGGTCACCGTAGCGTCAATCTTGTGATCCATGGCCAGCCCGATGACTTTTTTCACGTACTGGAAGGCCGCATTTCCGGCCATCGCGGAGACCTTCCCCCGCTGGAGCTTGTCCATATCAACCATACCCATGTGGTAGACGTCGATGGTACCGTACTCAAACAGCGCCTCACTCACATCCCCGATGGTATGTATTTTGAGCTTGCCGGAGAGGCCGGTTATCTTCAGCGCCTCCTCCATCACCGGGACATCGCCCACAACCAGCGGTTTGCAGCGCTCATAGACCGACGGATCCGATAATGCCTTTGCAGTAATCTCCGGGCCGATGCTGGCCGGATCTCCCATGGTAATTCCGATTATTTTCATAGATGCCATTCCCCTTTCCTGCACGGTTATTTGTTTTTATACTCCCCATAGTAGTTGTCAATAGTTTCCCTAATCGCCTCCACCGCATCCTGGGGCAGGATGCCGAAGGGCTTGCGGCACGGTCCCACCGGCTGGCCGATCAGATTGGTCGCACACTTGACAACGGAGTTGGGATTGCCGTATTTGAAGCACTCACGGATCCTGGAAATGGCGTTCTGCGCTTCCCTGGCCTTCTCCATATCGCCTTTTAAATAGTTCTGGTAGATGTCCACCATGACGGTGGGAAGGATGTTGGCGATGGCTGTAATGCCGCCCTTGCCGCCTGCTAAAAGAGTCCACAGGATCAGAGCGTCGTTGCCGGAGAGAACCGAAAAGTCCATGCCCTCCGTTTCCTGGATATACTGCAGTATATTGTTAAAATTGCCGCTGGAATCCTTCACTCCGGCAATGTTGGCGAACTCACCCGCCAGGCGCTTTACAGTGGCCGGTGCCAGGGAGGCGCCTGTTCTCGCCGGAATGTTGTACATCACCACCGGAATGTCCACCGAACTTGCCACCTGGGCGTAGTGCTGATACAGCTCCTCCTGGCTGATCGCCGCGAAGTAGGGCGTGATTACCGAGAGTACATCCACGCCGATTTCCCGGGCCTTTCTGGACAAAGCCACCGTCTCCTCCGTGCCGATACAGCCGGTGCCGGCGTACACCGGAACGCGGCCCTTTACCTCGTCCACAAAAATCTCCATCACACGGATCTTCTCCTCCATGGACATGATGTAAAACTCGCCGTTGGTCCCCAGACAGAACACTGCGTCCACGCCTGCGGCGATCTGCCGGTTGATCTGTCTGCGCTGCTCCGCCTCATTGATACTGCCGTCCTCATGCATGGCGGTCTGCATTGCCGCGATAATTCCCTTGATCTCAGTCACTTTCTACTCCTCCTTCAACACTTTTAAATAAATGGTGCGAATGTCCTCCAGACTCAGCTTCTTCCTGTTGTTCACCAGCAGTCTCTGCTGTTTACTGCCTGCATCCACCAGGAAATCCAGGTCCTCCATTTTCACACCAAAAGCATTTAAATGGATGGGAATCTCCGTGTTCTCAACGATTGCGGCGATCCGCCCGATCATGTAATCCGCCTTCTCCTCTGTTCCAAGAGCCGCGCGCTCCGGATATACCGCGTCGCAGAGTACCCCCAGCCGGCCGGCGCAGGCGTCCTTATTGAACGCCATCACATGGGCGAACAGGATTGCGTTGGACACGCCGTGGGGGATATGGTATTTTCCGCCCAGGGGATAGCTTAAGGCGTGGACCGCGGTTGTGCCGCTGCCGGTAATGGCCACTCCGCCGTAAAAGGCGCCCAGCATCATGTTGCTTCTGGCCTCCATGTCACCGGGATTTTTGTACGCCTCCTCAATATTCCTGAAGATCAGCTTTGCGCCTGCCGCCGCGTACGTGTCGCTTAAGGGAGTCGCTTTCTTTGAGGTGAAGCACTCCACCACATGGGCCAGGGCATCCACGCCTGTAGCTGCCACGATGGAGGCCGGAAGGCCCGCGATCATCTGTGCGTCCAGGATTACGTAATCCGGTATCATCTCCGCATTCACAATGCCCTTTTTGGACTGTTCCTCCGGGATCGCTACGATGGCATTACAGGTTGCCTCGGAGCCGGTCCCGCAGGTGGTAGGGATCATGATGGTTTTCATCTGCTTTGACGCCAACAGCGGATCCGTCAGAAGGTCCGTCACAGTGCAGGAGGAGCCTTTTAACAGGGAGCAGAGCTTGGCCGCGTCCATGACGCTGCCGCCGCCGATAGCGATAATGATGTCTCCATCTTCCCGGTTCATCTGCTCCACAACCTTCTCCACATCGGTGTAAGCGGGTTCCGGATTCAGCCCGTCGAACACCTTGTATTCCACGCCTGTACGCTCCAGCACGGCCGTCAGCTTATCCAAAAGCCCGGCTCCGGCCACTCCCTTATCAGTAAATACCAGAGCCTTCTTTGACGACTCCTGCTTTAAAATCGTCCCAATTTCCTCGATACTTCCCACACCCGCATACACGCAGGATGGAATTTTAATCTGATATCCCATTTTCTTCGCCTTTCACTCTATTTTCCTTTTAATTCTTCCGTTAACTCCGACAGCAGGTTCTCTTCCCCGAAACCGCCGGATTTGGTGATGATGTGATGTTCCCGGCCGCAGTAGTACAGCTTTGTCAGCACGCAGCCCGGCCGGATCTGCCGGATCGGCTGCAGCTCCCACTGCCGGATCTCCTTCATAAATCCCAGAAGCGTATCTCCCCCTGTCATCAGTATAACGGCATGGAGCCCGCAATCCAGCATATTCTTCAAAATAATGCCCAACGTTTCCGGGATTCTGCTGCGCACCTGCCCGGTGTCCATGCCCAATTCCCTGGCGTACTCCAGAGTGTTCCGCTCGCCCTCACGGTCGTTGGTGTCCAGAATCACGCAGTCATTTTCACTGCTCTCCTGTGTCAGCCGGCGCGTCAGGCCGGCTCCCTGCTCCGACTTCCAGAACTCCGGATTCAGCTTTTCCTCAGCCGCCATGTAGATTCGCGGATACCCCACCCTCTCTCCCCAGTCAAGCTGCCTCCTGGTAATCGGATTCACGCTGCCGCAGATCACAAACAATCTGCGCTCCAGCGCCGCCGTCTCCGGCTCCTGGCGCTTCAGGCCCAGAAGATCAGGCAGAATCGCCGCAAACCCCGCACATCCCGCCATCAGGCGGTTCTGCCCTGTTACGGTTAAATCCGCTCCAATTCTCCTGATATCCGCCTCGGTTGTTGCGTCGTACACCACGATTCCCGCTTGCCCCGGGCCCGGCTGCGCCTCGCCGTGAGTCTCAATGACAGGAATTTCGCTTTGCAGGCGGATAATATCCTTCACCAAATCCTTGGTGACCGGCTCAAAGGGATCCCGGCCGAACACGCTCTTGCTGACCGGCACTCCGTCGATATACTGCCTGCCGCCTCTGGTAATCCGATTCATCTGCGGCAAGGCGGGGACAAAACTTAGGAATGGTTCACCGGCCGCGCGGTAGGCGGCCTCCAGCTCACTGCCAATGTTTCCCCGAAGCGCTGAATCCGTTTTCTTGTAAATATAGGGAATTCCCGCCTCCCTGGCGTCCTTTGCAATTGCGAACACCTTGCGGTACGCCTGGTCCGGGGACACATGTCTGGTCTCTGCGTCAATGACCAGCACCGTGGTCTCCCCGGACCTGATCCCTTCCTCCCAGCTTCTGTCATGGTCCAGGCTGACAATCACTCTGGTTCCGATCCCTCTCTCCGCGAAATGAACCCCCGCGTCCAGAGCGCCTGTGAAATCATCCGCGATGATCATCAATTCAGTCACTGTTTCACCTCCTGCTGTCTTTTATGTTTCAATTTGGAACATTTTATTTGATCGCTTTCTGTAGTTATAGGATATCGCTTTTCGCAAAAGGTTTCAAATAAAAACAGTTTGTTTTTTGTTCTTTTTTGAAACATTATTGTATATATTTTCTCTTTATGGTACTATATTTTCATAATGAAACAGTTTAAACCGTCATTTGGGAAAGGGGAACATGTTTATGGAAAGAAAATATCGGATACTGGGAATTGCGCCCTATGAGAATTTAAAAAACGCCATGGTCACAGAGGCGGCAAAATACGAAGATATAGAAATGGTTGTCTACACGGGAAACCTGGAGGACGGGGCCCAGCTGGCCCTGCAGCATATGAACGAGGGCTTTGATATCCTGATCTCCCGGGGCGGGACCGCCGAGCTGATCCGGAAAATCGCTTCCATACCCGTCATTGAGATCACTCTGTCCATCAATGACATCCTGCGCGCGATCCTGCTGGTGGGAAACCTGACGGAGGCATACGCCGTGGTGGGTTACCCCACTGTCACTCAGCCGGCCCATGTGCTCTGCGAGATGATGAATTATCGCATGAACATCATTACCATCCACAGCCCGGACGAACTGGACCCTGTCTTAAAAGAGCTCAAGGCCGGAGGCTGCAATTTTATCCTGTGCGATGTGATCACCGAGATGATGGCACGGGAAGCGGGGGTGGAGCCCATCCTGATCCTGTCCGGGCCGGAAAGCATCGATATCGCCATCGATTATTCCATCAATATGTGCCGGGTGTTGGCAGAGACAAAAGCCCGCAGCCGCCTGTTCACCAGGGCCCTGGATATGCAGGGCATGAAAACAGTCATCATGAAACAGGACGGCTCTATCCTGTTTTCCACCTACAATGAGAAAAACATCTCGTCCGTCACCGGATATTTAAAAAAGCTGGCTGAGTCCCCTCACTCCATGTCGGCCAAAGCCTTTCACATGATTGAAAATAGGCTCTATTCCATCTCGGCAGAGGAAACCACGTTCCTGGAGGAACCCTGCTATATCTTCTGCCTGGAGCAGAATCCGTTTCCGGTGGGCGGAAGCAAGCACGGTATCCGCTTTTCCACCTGTACAGAAGTCTCCGTCATGTATTCCAGCAGCTTTTATTCCCTGACCTCCAGCGCAAGGCTGATGGAAGAGAAAATCCGTATGATCAACCAGACCACGCTTCCGGTGATGATTCTGGGTGAGCGTGGCTCCGGAAAAAACCAGCTGGCCGCCAAACTCTATCTGGAGAGCTCCATGCAGAGATATCCTTATATCACCATCGACTGCCAGGTGCTTAACGAGCGGACGTGGAACTATATCATCAGCAATTACAATTCGCCCCTCAACGACAAGAACAACACCATTTTTATCAGCAACCTCCAGGCACTGTCCAGACATCAGCAGGAGCAGCTACTGTCCTTTCTGGTGGACACAAATGCCCACAAGCGGAATAGAATTATTCTCTCCTGCTCCCAAACACTGGATCGGGACCTGCCGGATCCGTCCAGAAACTTTATCGACTATCTGCCCTGCACCACCGTCTACATGCCGCCGCTTCGGGAACTGACCGACGATATTCAGGGTTCCTCCAACCTGTATCTGAACGCCATGAATGTGGAGATGTCCAAACAGATCGTAGGGTTTACCCCCGAGGCTCTGGCCCTGCTCATGAGCTACCAGTGGCCGGACAATTTCATGCAGTTAAAGCGGGTATTGGCGGAGCTGGTCATGCTCACTTCCACCGCTTACATTCAGCGTGACACGGTGTTTGAGGTCATCGAGAAGGAGAAGCGGCAGTATGTGCCCACCACCGCCGACCTGTTTGACTACAACCGGCCTCTTGGCGAAATGACCCGGGAAATTGTAAAGGTTGTCCTCTCCCAATGCGGCGGCAACCAGACACTGGCTGCCAAAAGACTTGGCATTGGACGGACAACCCTGTGGAGATATTTAAATGAAACCGATTAATCCGGCAGATATTCAATTTGCCTGCTGCCTGCAGGCCGGCGAAAATGCCGCAGAAACTCCCAGGTGGCCCGGCTCTGCTCGCAGATCGCCCCGTGGGGCATATTCTTCATCACGGTGTATCCCACCCGCGGCAGCCCGTCCCGTCCACAGTAGACCAGAGTTCTGAACCGCTCCCCCTGGGCATATCCGCGGGCGGAGGTGTAATAGTTCTCACCGGTGCGGATTTCATCGGGCGCAAAGCGGGTGGTAAAACCGGCGCCGGCCCGTGCCTGGCAGCCATTGACCGCCAGCATGACCTCCAGCTGTTCGTCCACATCCGTGCCCGCTGCGGGGTCATTGTCCCCCACGCACACCCAGTAGGGCAGCTCATACCCGGAGCGAAGCAGTCCCGGCGAGACAGGGCTGTCCGCCGCCAGTCCTGGCGCGTCGACAGGGGCGTTGCTGGGGGCAATGGCTGCAAACAGTTCGGGAAAAGCGGTCCCCACCTCCCTTGTGATGGCGCCACCGTTGGAGAATCCGGTCAGATATACCCTGGTACGGTCCAGGCCGTAATCCGCGCAAAGCCGGTCAATCATGGCCCCAAAGACCTGTCCGTCCCGCTCCAGCTGCCAGATGTTTCCCGGGGAGTCCGGGCACACCAGGACAAAGGCCCGAGTCTCGTCCGCCAGCACGTCCCATCCGTTCTTTTCAGCGAAGAGCCATACCGGCTCCCCTCTGCCATGTACACTGAACAGAATCGGCAGCCCTTTCACCCTGTCCGCCGGACAGCCGTCAGGGAAATGGAGGGAACAGGCATATTCCAGACAGCCCACTGTGACCGAATGGTGGACAAACCGTGGGGTCTGGTAAAATCCGCTGCGCCCCAGATGCAAGCCCAAAGTCCCGTCCGGCCCGTCCTTCCATCGGATGGTGTGCTCAAAATATTCCTCGAGAATGGTGTGGGCCAGGGATAGGCCGGTGATCCCGGTCTCCTTTGACAGCAGCAGACGCTGAGCCGGGTTGGCCTCATTCTCATAGCAGCTGGCCTTCAGCGCTCCCATGGATACCTGTCCGGGCAGCCGGCCAAGGCCGCCCGATCTTCCGAAATATTCCAGAGCCTGCCGGACAGCCGTCTCGGGTGCGCCGATCAGCCAGAGGCTGCTGGGAATCTGATCGTTGCGTTTCGCGTAGTCACTGCTCACATGGCGCACCAGCCAATGGCTGGAGGGAAACGCCCCTGCCGAATAGTCATCCGGTGCTCCCCCGATCAGAGCAGCCGCGGCAAAGCGGTTCGGTTCCGCCACCGCACAATTTCCGGCAAATACCGCCCCGTCCTCATACCCAACCAGGTAGAGCATGGTCTCCCAGCACCAGAGCTTTCCTTCCCGGCCAAACAGACTCTTGCCGTTGCGGCTCCCCACCTGGCCGCAAACCCGGTCATAAATTAAGCCCGGCAGGGAATGGGACTGTGCGTTCCATCCCTCCGGAGCCAGAGGGAGAATCAGCACCGCCCCATCGTATTCGGACAACGCCTGCCAGCCTGACTGCCGGGCAAACTGCTCCGCCAGGGACAAGTCCGCCGCCATCTCCCCGGGTGCGAAGACGAAAATTGTTTTGGCCGGGTCATAGCAGGCCCTGGTGGACACATACATGTAAAATCCGTTGGCCTCTTTCATGGTTTCCCCCTCCTGTCACAGCCTTTTTTTCAGAAAATTGTAGGCAAACTGGTCGATCTCCTCCCCCAGGGAGGGACCGTGCCCGCCGCCGGAGCAGGCCACAAAGGTGGCGTCCGCTCCCGCCTTCACCAAGGCGTGGTACAGAATCTCGCTCTGATCCGGGTCCACAATGGTATCGCGGCCGCCCTGGAAGATCGCCACCGGCGGACAGTCCGCGCCGGCGTAGGTAACCGGGCTGCACTTCCTAGTCAGCTCGATAAAATGCCAGTCCGGGTCCCCGGGATCATTGCGCTCCAGAACCTGGTTTAAGGTAAAAAGGCTCCGCCCCGGGCCGGTGTAGCCCACGATCAGAGCCGGGATGATGCCGGCGTTGTCGTTGCCCACGTTCTCGATCTCCGTCCCGATCAGATCTTTTGGAGGGCCGGACAGGGCGGCTGCGCTGGTGCGGATACTCTGACACAGATCCGCGGGCGCATAGAAGATGGCCGCAGCCTTGATGGAGCTGTCGTACTCCAGGTTGCCGCCCACCTCCCCCTCCAGCTCCCTGCAGTTTGCGCTGAGGGCCAGCATGGAAGCCAGGCAGCCCCCGGCGGAATTGCCCAGGGCGCCGATGCGGTTTGGATCGATGTTGTACTTCTCCCCGTTGGCCTTCAGAAAGCGGACCACGCCCTTGACATCATGAATGCAGGCAGGAAAAATGGACTGGCTCACCAGCCTATAGTCTGGGCAGACCACCGTGTAGCCCTCCTTTGTCAAGCGCACCAGATCCCGGCAATAGACAGCCTTCTGGGTAACCTGTTTGTACTCACCCCATAGAAAACCGCCGCCGAAAATATAGATGATGCAGGGCCCGGGGGTGTTCTGTTCAGGTGACTGATAAATATCCAGTTTGAGGGTATAAGCCTGCCCGTTATCCAGCGTAACCCTGGCGTATGGCACATCTTCAAAGCGCGGCCGCTCCTCAGGCGGACACAGGGGTTTTACTTTTGGCGGAACATACATATTAAGACCTCCCATTTAAAATATCTACTATTTTATAGAGAATGGGCGTCAAAGACAACTGAGTCTTATCCATATTTCGTTCCAAAACAGAACGTTTTTCACCAATGATTCAGTTTTTATGCTTATACCCGCATGTTTGTTTTTAAACGAAACAATCCATAGCGATATGACGCAGCATCCTGCACGCATAATTCATCCGCATACTGGTGTACAGGCGCATGGGGTGGTCTGTATGTGTCTCTGAAACAGGCTGCACAGATATATATCCTTAACCCCTACCGCGCTGGCCACCCGGTGGACCGTTATCTTTCTTTTGCGCTGTTTATGCTTTTCCCGTCATATGAAGGTAACGGATTGCATTCTGGTGGGTTGGCTCCAGTCCGATTGCATTAACAAAGGCCTTTGCAGCAGCATCCATGTTCCCCAGCCCAAGATTGGCAAGCCCTATCAGGTAATAACAGTGCGTCTGATTCCGTTTATTCAGGTCATCATCAAAAATCAGGAAGTCCGGAAGCGATACCGCAAAATAACTTACCCGCATTACATCAAAGATATGCTGCTCTCCATAGTCCAGAAGCTTGTTAAACCTTGCCTTTGCCTCTACCGGCCGGTTCAGTTTTTCCTTGGCCAGTCCCTGATAGTAGATCATATCAGCCGGCTGGTCATTGTAATACATCATTCCAGCCGGTTCATCCGTACCGACGCTGGCTTTTTCAAAATACGCTTCTGCCGCTGTCTGATCGCCCCGGCGTTCTTTTATGACACCCAGATAATAGTTTACATGATTATCCTTACATCCTTCCAGCTTGCCTTCCCCAAGGTTCTCCGGATAGTACAAAGCCTTCTTCAGAAATTCTTCCGCCTCATCAAGGTCACCTCGTTCCATGGCTGACCGCGCCAGTTCTACCAGCGACACGGTATACTGGGTTGTTACCTTTCCTTCTCCTCCCTCCCATGGATGGAAACGGTTAGCCATAATAAACTCATAGGCATCCCCATAACGTTCTGAAAGATTCAGGAGGGTGGCATACTCAATCATCAGGTCATCCCGCTGCATGAACACATCCCTGGCCATATCATAGTGTTTCAGCCGCTCTGCCACCGGCATCCCCAGCTTCTTATACAGCTGGTCCAGTTCCAGGAAAATCCGCGCATCGCCGGGATTCAGCTCATATGCCCGCTCCATGGCCTGCTTTGCCTGATCCGGGTCATGTCTCTTGTTATAGTACGCCAGGGACAGATTCCTCCAGGTAATTGCAAAGTCCGGGTTTAACTCAGCAGAACGCTCCCAATACCCTATGGCTGTGTCGTACTGCATTTTATCGTAGTACAGGTTGCCCAGATAGTAATATGCATTGGCATCCTCACATTTTTCCCTGACCACGTATTCCAGGACCAGAATATCCTCCAGCTTATTGGGGAAACAGTAATCCGTGCTGCACTGTGAAGCCTGTAACAAAGTATAGGATGTATCTTTTCCCATCTTCCCCAGATAGTATGCCTTGTAGTAAAACAGCATGGGCCATGCCTCGTCGCATTGGGACAGAACCGCAACAGCCTCCTCATAAGCTCCGAACTCTGCATAATCGCGGGCCGTCATCAGATAGTTTTCATGGAAATTCCTGGCCAGGGTGTTGAACTCCTTAAGAAGCCTTTCATGAAAAATGCTCCCTGGCCCGGTTACCGTTCCTACGCCCCCTGTCATCAGGCACTGCAAAAACAAGCTGTCACAGCCAATTAAAAGCTCTGGCTTTTTTCCATCTGTTTCAAGATAATCTTCTACCCGCATAAGGTCCGGGCTGCTGTATTTGATTCCCACGATATTAGGAAACTCCTCCATCAACTTTTGCAGCAATCCAGGCTTTACATCATTAGTCGTGCAACCGGGAATATTATATATATACACTGGAAAATTCTCCGGAAGGCCTTTTATAACGTCACGGTAATACTGGAAAAGCGCTTCTTCATCCATTTGGAAAAATGCAGGACTCATAATGCCAACCCCATCTGCCCCAATATCAACCGCATGTGCTGCGTGGGATGCGGTTTCTCCTGTTGTCATACTGCCACACTGGATAAACAACGGAAGGCGGTGAGCGTTCACGTTCGCCATAACCTCTGCCACATGGTCCCTTTCCTCCTTTGTTAGGAGCAGGCTCTCGCCATTTGTCCCGTTGGGATACAGGGCATTTACACCTGCTTCTAACAGATACCGTGTGAAATCCGCAATCGACGCGTCATCAATAGATCCATCCTCATTCATCGGTGTAATGGTGGGAATAACAACCCCACACAGCCTTTTCTCATACATAACGTATTTCCTCCCACTAATAGTTTTCCCGTGTCTTTGTCAGCAAATCATACAGCGCCTTCTGATCCTCGCTGGCATCCGCCAGAAATTTATCAACAACCGGTTTTACAGCCTCTTCAAATAGCGCTTTATCAACCTCCACAATTTCAACGCCCTGTTCCTTCATTGCCTTCATACCATCCTCGGTTGCCTCTGGCCAGATCTCATTATTCCATACATCAGAGAACTTCTTGCCGGCTTCCAGAACAGCTTCCTGATTTTCAGCAGACAAGCCGTCAAACCATACCTTACTTACGAATACCGGGTCCGGGATAGTGAAATGCTCCGTCAGGGAGAAATGCTTGGCCAGTTCCTGCCATCCATTGGCAACCACTACAGAGGGGGTATGGTCAAGGCCGTCAATGGTCCCCTGCTGCAGACCGGTATAAATCTCGCTTGCACCCAGAGGCGTGGCGATTGCGCCCATGGCATTGGTTGAATCCGCCAGAATCGGTTCCTGCATGCAGCGAATCTTAAGTCCGGTAAGGTCTGCCGGGGTATTGACCGTTTGCTTCTGGTTCATTATGCTGCGGCTTCCAATGTCAGTCCACGCAATGATGATAAATCCATTGGCCTGCGCGTCCGCTTCCAGCATCTCGCGGACCGCCGGGTCCATTACAGTTGCACAGGCCTGCTGTCCGTTTTCCCACAGATACGGCAGGGAGAATACAGACCACATGTCATTAAACGCAGAAAGATCCGTGGCAGCGCACTCCGTCATCTCAATGGTTCCGTTTCCCAGGCCCTCAAAGGTTGCGGTCTTATCCCCCAGCTGGGAGGACGGATAGAATTCCATCTTCATACGCCCATCTGAGCACTCTTCAATCAGCTCTCCTAATTTCAGCGCCCCCTCTGCCTGCGTACCGGTGGAGGGATACGTTACCGAATACTTAACAACCACTTGTGAAGCATTGACGGATGCCGCGGTGTCTTTCGGGGCAGATGTGCCGCTGCTGCCTGCAGAAGCAGGGGCCTTAGAGCCGCCGCAGGCGGCGAGGCTGATTGCTGTGGCTGTTATAAGTAACATGGATATAAGATTCTTTTTCATATGGTTAATCTCCTTTATCATTCTTTATTAGTTAATTACGCCCACCACATCTCTGTTTTGTCTTCCATTATCAAAGATTCTTTGACAATCCTGACCGCTTTTTCCAGGCCTTCGAACCGGTTGATCAGGCTATCCTCATGTTCAATACTGACCGCCCCATCGTATCCAATGATACGCAGTGTGGAAAAAATATTTTTCCAGTAAGCCGTATCATTGCCATAACCAATGGTCCTGAATATCCAGGAGCGATTAATTTCATTGCTGTAATGTTTGGTATCCAGGACTCCGTTGACCGCGGTGTTGATTAAGTCCACCTTAACATCCTTGGCATGTACATGATAGATTGCGTCTTTAAGCTCACGGATCACCGAAACAGGGTCCATTCCCTGCCAAAGAAGATGGCTTGGGTCAAAATTCACCCCAATCTCCCTTCCAACCTCCCCCCGGAGCCGTTTTAAGGTTTCAGAATTATAAACCATAAATCCCGGATGCAGCTCTAATGCAATCTTCGTCACGCCATTCTCTTTTGCAAAAGCAGCAAACTCCCTCCAGTATGGAATCAATACCTCATTCCACTGGTAATCCAAAATCTTAAGATAATCATCCGGCCAGGGACAGGTCACCCAATTGGGGAATTTTGAATCCGGACAGTCTCCGGCGCATCCGGAAAAACAGGTAATTGTGTCCAGTCCCAGTTCTTTACAAAGGCGTACCGTGTCCCGCATATCCCCGTCATGGGCGGCTGCAATTCCCTGATCCGGGTGAATGGGATTACCATGGCAGGAAAGGGCGCTGATGGTCAAACCCGAATCCGCTATTATCCTCTTAAATTCATCTATCTTTTCTTTGTCACCAAGCAAAACAGTGGGATTAACATGGGACTTGCCTGCGTATCCGCCGCATCCCGGCTCTATTGTCTGGATTCCCATTTTTCGAAAATAATCCAGGGCCTCTGCCAGCGTTTTGTCCTGCATAATATTCGCTACAATGCCAACCTTCATTCTGATTGTTTCCTCCCGTTTTAATTAACACTGATCCAACGGCCCGTTTTCGCGCTTTCAAATATTTTATCCAGAACCTGCATCTGATGCAGCCCATCCTCAAAGTCTGCGTATGGATTAGTGGGCTTCGTTCCACGGATTGCTCCATAGACAGCTATAAAATTCTGTTTAAAAGCATCCGGAAATCCCTCCGTGTGACCGCCCGGATAGGTAATGATCGGCGCGGTATCCGGATGAGCCAGCCCACGGTCTTTTGTCAGCAGGCGGTTGGGTTCATTCCTGTACCCAAGCTTCAAATCACCAATGGCTTCGCTGTCCCATTCAGCAGAAATTTCCGAACCCGATACCCGAATCGTAGTCTGGTTTTTCCTGCCCTGATACACCTGGGAAAATACAGCGCTGCCAACGGCTCCATTCTCAAAGCGGATCATAACGTAAGAAGTATCCTCTGTATCCACCTCCATATCCTTTAACTCTCCTGCCACACTCATCTTTCTCACCGGCAGATTGGTCTGGAACTCCGCAAATACCTCTTTTACTTTACTTCCAATTACATACTCCGCCAGGTCAATCCAATGGGAACCAATATCCGATGTGACACGGGTACTTCCGCCTTTCGAGGACAACATACGCCAGTTAAAATCCGATTCCTGTGAAAAGCAATCCTGTAAATATCCTCCATGAACGCCATATATTTTGCCCAGAGCCCCATCCAGAATCATATTGCGCAGCTGATGGTTGGCGGGATAGAACCGGTTATGTAAATTAATCCCGTGGATAAGATTACATTTCCTTGCCGCTTCCAGCATTTCCTTTGCTTCCCCGGCATTCCTTGCCATTGGTTTCTCACAGATTACATGAATCCCGTGTTCGAATGCGTAGAGGGCAATTTCCTTATGCGTATGATTTGGTGTGCAAATGTGGATACAGTCCGGCTTTACCGCTTCAATCATCTCCCGGTAGTCTGAAAATCCATTTGGAACATCCAGTTCCTCAGCCTTTTGCGCCGGATCCACAATATCTACCAAGGCCACAACATCCACACCAGGCACCCGCTTTAGCGCCTCCACATGCGCCGCTCCGATAAACCCAGAACCGATTACCGCTGCTTTTAATCGTTTCATGTCCGTTCTCTCCTCCTGTCTTATATTACTTTTATGCCCTTACTGCTCCAGAACCAGGGCCGCCGCGCCGAGAAGGGCCGCTTCATAACCCAGGGGAGTCTTTACAATATCAATATCCTGCATCTGCTTAAAAGCATTTTGCTGTACGGAAACGCGGATGGATGGAAGCAGAAGATCAAGGGACGAGGCAACACCGCCCCCAATCACAACTGCCTGGGTATTTAAAATGTTAATGCAATAGGAAATACCGCGTCCTAGATATGTACCAATCTGATTCATAATATCCATGGCATCTGTGTTTCCTGCCCTGGCAAGGGCCGCGCATCCGGCCCCATCCGGCTTTAACCCCATCTCATCCAGCGCGTTTGCAAATGCAGGCGATGTAAGCCTGCGCTTCCTTGTTTCCCGTATCAGCGCCGTCCCGGAACCGTGTGCTTCCAGACAGCCATACTGACCGCAGGGACAATGAGCCGGCGACTTATATTCAACTTTTAAGTGTCCCAGCTCACCGGCAAAACCAAGGCCTCCCCGCACCAGCTTTGAACCTTCCACCACGGCGCCGCCCACGCCTGTACTCACTGTCATCCATATGAAATCCGTATAGTTATTTCCCAGTCCAAACCGCTTTTCGCCAATGGCGCAGGCGTTGACATCATTCTCGCACCGCACCCTTGAAATCCCAAGGTTTTTACTCAAATAGCCCGCGACTTCCACATTTTCCCAGTTTGCATAAGGTGCGTAAAGCAGAATTCCCTTTTCGTTGTCCACAATTCCCGGAAGCGACACCCCCAGTCCGGTAAAGTCCTCTGCCTGTAACTCAGTCCGATGCATCAGACGTTTCATTGCCTGTACGCACAATTCCAGATGCGTCTCATATCTTGCGACAATGGACGGAAAACTTTCCTGTATCAAAATTCCGCCATTCTCATCCAGTATAGCAACAATGGTTTTTGTTCCGCCAATGTCTAGTGCCGCAATATACATATCTTCATCCTCCAATATGCCTTACGCCCCCACATTGTCTGCATAAATCTGCTGTGAGATTGCATGTCCCAGAATTACATGAATATCCTCAACAATACCATAATTCTCAGATGGGATAATCATTGCAAAATCGGACATGCCGATTATCTTACCACCTTTATCCGCAACAACACAGGCTGTTTTTGCACCAATCTCTTTTGCGTACCTATGAGCTTCCACAAGATTTGATGAGCTTCCTGAAACAGAAAAGGTTAATACCAGGTCGCCCGGCTCCAGAAAATTCTTCATCTGCTCAACAAACGTTGTCTCATATCCACAGTCATTACCAAGAGCGCTGAAAATTGCTCCGTTATCTGCCGGTGAAAAAATTTTCAGGCGTTTGGAATCTCCTCTGTTAATTCCTTTGCCAAAATCACATACCCAATGGGATGCGGCGGCCGCGCTTCCACCATTGCCAAGCACAAAGAGATGTTTTCCGTTATTCCTAGTCTCCTCAATCAAATCAAACAGTTTCTGTATATCCTCTCTCTTAAGGCCATCAATCGTATCATTTAACATTTCACTATATGTATCAAAGAACATTTTTCTTTCCTCCAATTTCCTCTTTATACTTCTTCCACATATTCTCCGGAGTTATCCTCCAGTATGTCATAGCCTGCGCGCAGGTAAAGGTCAAGCTGGGGCGGTGTCGCGATACCAAGCGTTACAAAGTCCTCTGTATTTTCCGCTGGATTGCGGGTGCCGTGCAGGACGCCGGGAGGCGCAAACACAATATCTCCTGTCTCAACCGGAATCCACTTGTCATAAAGGTAACACTCACCCTTACCGCTGTGGATGATGAGGATTTCCTCAGAAATGGGATGCTTATGGGGCGCAAATTCCTTACCTGGCTTATGAAATCCAACCGCGATATTTGCTCCGCGGCATCCCATCTTTGGATTTAAAGCGAAATGAACATCGTGTCCATTTGGCATTGTCCACACTTCACCGCCGCTGATACTAAACTTTCCTCCATATTTCAATACATGCTCTTTGTTTGTCATTACAAAATCTCCTTTTCCTGAAATTATTCTATCATTCAATTTTTTTATGATCGAAACCGGATAACTGGCTTGATTGCAAAACCAGACATCATGTCATCAAACGCCTTAAGGGCATCCTTATAATCATAAACCGTAATCAGCTTCTTTAAGTCATCCTGAAGCCTCACCAGAATATCAACTGCCGCGCTGGTACCATCTGTCTTTAAATGTGGATACGGGCCCTTGGAGCCCAGAATGGTCAGCTCTTTGCGCATAATGGGCAAAAGCTCTACCTGGTCTGCAAAGCCGCTGTAAACACTGCCCACCACGATGCGCCCTCCCGGCCGGACCACCTGGAACGCGCTCTGAAGGACCGGGAGCGCTCCTGTAAGCTCAATAATCACATCCACACCCTTTGAACCGCACATTTCAAATATCTGGTCCTGCCAATTCCCGTCATTGCTGTCAATCACATCAATAAATCCAAGACTCTGCACTTTTTCCAGACGCGCCTTACTATTATCCACTCCCACAACCACATCTACGCCCATGCTCTTTATAATGCGGGCCGCAATCAGCCCCATGGGTCCCATGCCAAAGACAACCGCCGTATCCCCATGCTTCACATCAGCCCGACGCGCCACGTGGTAAGCACAGTTGGTTGGTTCCAGCAGAGTTGCGGTAATATCATCAATGGTATCCGGAACAGGGCTGATAAAACTGTATTCCGGCGTATTTAACACCAGGGTTTCCTCTGTAAATCCTCCGGGCAGAAGGGCATCATTCATGCTCCTGCAATAATTGGGAAGCCCGTTGCGGCAATTCCAGCAGTGTCCGCAGGCCCTGGAAAGCTCACTTGCCACGCGCATACCCTTCTTAATACCATTTGCGCCATCGCCAGGATCTGCTACCACGCCGGAAAACTCGTGCCCGAAATATCTTTCATTCTCAAGGGAACGTTTTCCACGGTAAAGCGCGATATCGCTTCCGCAGATACTGCAGGCCGTTACATCAATCTTAACTGTTCCCGGCTCAAGGGCCTTAATGTCCCCGCAGTTATCCTGTAATACTAATTTCCCATAATCAACCAATGCCACTCTTCTCATAATATCTATCCTTTCCATACCTCCGGACGTATGTCCCGGTATCTGACTACAGCATAATTCATCCAAAAATAGAACGGGCGTATTTAATACCGTTGCCCATATGTTCAACCGACTCTTCAAAGGTGTCATACCAGAGTTTCCACGGATAAAGCCCAAATACCTCAAAGGAACAATACCTCTTAAAATCCACTTCCCGAAGCGCCTCCGCCACAGACGCAAAGTCAAAGTGTCCATCTCCCGGCGCCTGGCGGTTTGAGTCCGCAAGATGCAGGTTTGCCAGGGTATGTCCATATTTGCGGATGGTTTCAGCCGGATTTACTTCTTCTATATTCAGGTGATAGGTATCCGCCATGGTACGCACATTTGGAAGGTTCACCATATTCACAAAATTTACCGCTTCTTCCAATGTGTTCAAGAAGTTGGTTTCATACCGGTTAATTGCCTCCACCGCCAGGGTAACCCCTTTTTCCTGGGCATACAGACCAACCCGGCGTATTACCTCAGCCATACATTTCACTCCTGCCTCCCTGTCCCAGTCAGGCTCAAAGCTTCTGGTCTTTCCGCCGCTTCCCACTATAACGGTAGGGCATTCCATATCATATGCAACATCCACTACCTGTTTCAAATAGGCGGCAGACTGATTCATCATCTCCGAATCCGTGCTCAAAAGCCGAATGGTTCCGTCGAAAATATAGTGAAGGGCGCTGCAAACAATTCCTGCATCATGAATCCAGCCTAAAACCTCTTTTCGGCGCTCCGGGGTGGATTCCACCGGCAGGTGAAGGGCCGCGGTAAGCTCCACGGCATCATATCCCAGCTTTGCCGAAGTATCAATAATTTTTTTCAGATCCGCCATGCCAAAGGCCGCGGTACAGGCACTAAACTTCATATATATCTCCTCCTACAATTAATTTCCTTATACGGTTATACCACACTGTATCCCAGCATCACCGGAACATAGGTGACCAGCGACGGGATATAGGTAATCAGCAGCAATGCGGCAATCTCTGCAATTAGATATGGAATAATGCCCTTGATGCCTTCCTCCACCGTAATATCTCCAATTCTGCTTCCTATAAATAAGCAGTATCCCAGCGGAGGCGTAATGTTACCAATGGTAAGGTTAAGCGCCATGATAACACCAAAATGAATTGTACTGATACCAAGAGCAGCCGCAACTGGAGCCAGAATCGGAGCAAGGATAATAACAGACGCTCCTCCATCCATGAACATTCCCATAATAAGAAGCAGGATATTCACAAGCATCAGAAATACATATTTGTTACTTGTTAAGGAAAGAATCAGGTCATTCACAATAACCGGCATCTGGAGCGCTGTCAGACCGTAACTGAATATCCGGGCACAGGCAATAATCAGCAGCAATGGTGCCGCACTGTTAACCGTTGCAAGCAGCAGAGACCAGATATCCCGAAGCCTTAAGGTGCGGCTGACAAAAAGACTGACCAGCAGACTGTAAACAACCGCAATGGCGCCCGCTTCTGTAGGAGTACATACACCTCCCATGATACCTCCCACAATGATAACCGGCATGCCCAATGGGATGATACCATCAAGAGCAACCTTCACAACTTCGTTGCGGCTCAGCCGTTCATCGTGCTTCGGAAAATGATACATGTGATTACGGACCAGCAATACAATCATCAGTATCAAGCCTACCAGAATCCCCGGTATCAGGCCTCCCATAAACATTGCTCCAACCGAACACCCAACCGCGGTGGCAAATACAACCATGATGATACTCGGCGGGATAATTGGCCCGCAGGTAGAAGCCGCAGCAATAATTCCAACCGCCTCTTTTGTGGGGTATCCCTCCTCTTTCATGGCGGGAATCAGGATACCGCCCATGCAGGAGGTACTTGCCTGTGCGGAACCAGTAATGCCGCCAAAGAACATACTCGCCACAATACTGGAAAGCCCAAGACTGGCGGGCAGGCGTCCAATCAGCAGCATTGCAAACCGAATCAGCTTCTCCGTAATCTTTCCCCGGTTCATAATCTCACCTGCAAGCATGAAAAACGGTATAGCCAAAAGGGGCAGGCTTCCTATGCCGTTAAAAATAGACTGTGGAATAACCAGTGTGGCAAGAGGAGTTGCTGTGGATGATGCCAGTGCCACAAGGCTGAGCAAACCGGTAAACATCAGGCTGATGTAAATCGGGATACCTGCAATGATAAAAACAAAGGTCAAAATGACCAGGAGCGCAATTACTTCTCCCATCTATGTTTCCTCCTATTCATTCTCGGACGCTGCGTCCGTTAATATCTTTGTCTTGACCACCTTCAGATACTCATAAATGCAAAGCCCGAATCCCATGGGAATTGACATGTAAAAATACATTCTCGGAATACGAAGTACCGTACTCTTCATGGTTCCGCCTAAGGTAAACTGCATTGAAATCACGAACATGAACACCAGCAACACAATCGTAAGTATATTGATTGCAGCCCGCATTGCAATTCGCGCCGTTCTTGATTTCCGGTTGTTAATAAAAGAGGTGAATTCCGCATGACCATTGGAACGCACTGCTCTTGCACTCCCAAACATGCCCATGGCGACAAGCAGCATCTGGTTCACTTCGTCCGCCCATAGAAAACCTGTATGTAAAACATAACGCCCAAATACACTTCCCGCTGCGATCACCACAATCCCTGCCAGGCAGAACGCAGAAACAATGTCCTCAATCCACGCAACCACAGAATCAAACCTTTTAAAAGTCATCTTGCCCTCCTTATCGAATTATACTGTAATCGATTACAATTTATGTCTATAGCTTAATGGATATTTATATTGTTGTCAATTGTTATTTTTGCTGATATTATTTTGTATTTATTGTTACTTTTTACTATATTTAGCTTTGTTAATATCTGTTCGGATTTTTTTAAATTGTAATCGATTACAGTCATGTCAAATAGCAATTTAAATTATTTTGCATGTTTTTCTTGCAATGCCAACTTTAATGTTATAAAATGTAATCGATTACAGTATTTATCATTAAAAAATAGTTCTGCTCCATATAAATGCGTTTTTCAATTTTTGTTTCTTGGGAGGATAAATATGAATGCACCAACCATAAAAGATGTAGCGAATGCCGCAGGAGTTTCCGTTGCAACCATATCCAGAGTGCTCAGTAACCCCGATCTTGTCAAACCGGCAACAAAGGAACATGTACTTCAGATAATCAAAGAAATGAATTACCAGCCAAACGTTCTTGCACGTCAGCTTCGGACTCAGACAACAAGAGCTGTCATTGTTATTGTTCCTAATATAGAAAACTCCTTTTTTCATGGAATATTATCAGGTATCGGTACGGAAGCTGAACGGCAAGGATATCAAATGCTGATTGCTGATTTAAAGAGCCAGCCGTCCTTGGAAAAGCATTACATTGAGGCAATTAAGCAGCGGCAGGTGGACGGAATCATTTCCCTATCCGCTAATATGACACAAAAGCTAGAAACACTGATTACGGAAAGATACCCTTTAGTTATGGTAGTGCAATGCGTACCCAATTACAAAATACCAAGCGTTTCCATTGATAATATGGCTGCTTCAAAAGCGCTTATGACTCATCTTATCCGGCTTGGACACCGCGAGATTGCACACCTCACTGTATCACCTTTACAGATGCCTTATCAGGATCGTCTCAACGGTTATATTTCTGCTCTTGAAGAACACAAAATTCCTGTTGATAATGAACTGATCAGTTACGGAGAACCCGCCATCAAGGGCGGCTATGATCAGATGTGGACATTACTGGCAAAACAAAAAAAATTCACCGCTGTATTTGCCGCAGGTGATACAATGGCAATTGGTGCTATGAAAGCATTAAAAGATCAGGGACTGCGTGTTCCTGAAGACTGTGCTGTTGTCGGCTTTGATGATATTGATCTTTCTTCTGTATGGGAACCAGCGATTACCACAATACGTCAGCCCAAGGAGATGATGGGAAGGATTGCATTCCAGAAACTGCTGGCCCTCATGCAGAATGAACCTATTGCAGTCAGTCAAGAATATCTACCATACGAACTGGTAATACGGGAAAGTTGCGGCTATTTTCTATGACTAACAGTGCCTGATATTTTCTCAGGTTATTACACAAATAAAAACTTATCACTTTACAGCATATTCAAAAATATTGTACATAGTGCTTTATCGTAGAATGCGTTTGCGACAAACATATCAAAGGAAAGTAATCTTTACAAGCCAAAAACCCTGGAAGACTCATCTCCCAGGGCCAAGGCATCTATTTCTCACGCCCTGAAAAACACCCATTTCCAGGACGCAAATTCACTTAATTTTTCCTCAAAAACCACCATATCTTGTAGTTTTATCCACCATTTCTCTCCAAAAACCACAAGCGGCATCTAAACTATCGCAGCTTAATGTGGTGCTGCGGTGGAATAGATGCCTGCATTTACATTATTTTATTGATACATTGGAATACTATCTATCCCTTAACTATCCACTCACCTGAACGGTTATTTCCCCTTCTGACAATATATCCCTTATCCTGCAATTCTGCAATCATCCTTTTTACAGTGCGCAATGAAACTCCTAACTCCTTTTGTAATTCCTTTTGTGTGACTCTTGCATTCTGCTTCATAATGGTCAACACTCTTTCTTCAGGAGACGTTACCTTAATTCCAATAATGGTGCCAATGGTGTCAGAATTAGTGCCAATGGTGTCAGAATTGGTGCCAGAATTAGTGCCAATGATGCCAGCTTGGATTAATGACGGCTGCCTGTACATATTTATACGGAAATCCCCGTCAAAATCGATCAGCTCTGGTTCTGGAATACCATATTCCTGGCATTCACGTATTATTCGAGGAATACCGCTGCCCCATTTTTCAATGATTTTCATATAAGAGAATGCGTTGGCTATTGCACGATTCCTGATTTTAGAGTATCCTTCCTTCATTTTTTCAATCGTCACACCATTCATTAGCATACCCGGAGAAGTAATCTCCAATCGGTTATCATAAAGCGCTACCTGGATATTGCCTGGGTCCAAATAACTGCGATGAGCTACAGCATTGGCAATCAACTCACGGATGCTGTCTATCGGAAGCTCATAAACATCCTGCCTGTAAATACCATCTATCTTCATTCCCCGGTTAATTTTCTCCAGCACATATTGGTATGCGGCCTCCATCTGTTCCTGAATTGGACCGTTAAATTCCCGCCTGTCTACAAAGTACGCACGGTCATTACCTTTAAAAATAGCGCACTGGATGTTTTGCTGCATGGTATTCTTCCCTGTCAGCAAAGCATATGCATTCGTCGGAACAATTTCTCCATCTTTTTCCCATAAAATCCCCCAGGATAACAGTACATTCTCTGTTACATCTTTAATCTCAGCTTTGGCTGCATCGGTCAATGCATGTTCGAGGGCGACTTTTTTTAAATCGTGACAAGTTTTTTAATGTCGTCTTTTGTAACTGTCAAGCCATCACACGGCTCACTGTCATAATAGCGGTTCTGTCCTTCCAGTATCAATTCCTTTAACATAAAATCAGGTGCAAGACGGGTCGTTCCTGCAACCCGGATAAATGTTCCGTCTACTATTCCCTTTGATTTTAAGTAATACGGGCGCATTTTACCAGAACTGATTTCTACAACAATAACGGTCTTATCTCCAACTGTCTGTAACGTCACGTCCGGGATAATCCTCGGCTCACAACTATCTGATATAGCATTGGTGATAGAGTCTATAGTCTGGAAAATTGTATCCGGATTCATGCCTGTTACATCTAATGTTGAATCATCAATACCAAATACAATCCTTCCACCACGTCCATTGGCAAAGGCAACTACCGTTTTCATATACTTTTCACTTTTTCCCGGTACATCTACTTTATATTCGATGCTCTTTGATTCACCTGAAAACAGTTTGTCTATTGCCATATTCTCCCCTCCTCAAGCTCTCTTTTATATAATAGCACATTTCTTTATGAATATTATTACCCTTAAATCTTTACTATATTATATAAAGGAAATATTGTAATTGCAATAGACGCAGAAGATTTGTCCTTGATATATAAACAGTAACCATTAAATCTACGAAACCAAAAAATTCATACATGGCACATTGAAAGCTTAATTATAATATACTGTTGTTGATTTCAGCGAACACCAAATTTTTGTCAGCGATTTTTGAGCTACAAGAGTTACTATTGGGGTGAGAAGTATGTCGGTTAGTTATAATAAGCTTTGGAAGCTATTAATTGATAGAAATATGAAGAAGAAAGACCTGTGTGCTGTATAGGTATTAGTCATGCTTTAGTGGGTTATAGATGGCTGTTGTCTATTATGGTGGAGCTTGAAGAGCGTACAGGTTCCTCCGAATTGAGAAGAAATAAACCTGTTCCCGTATGCCGTATTTTCATTCAGGTCGAGAGTATGAAAAAAAGTCTGTAAATTGAGATCTTCTATGATAAGTTAATGAGAAAGGTAGGTGGATGTCGTGACCACCTACCTTTACTATACGGATGCTTTTGGATTCTGTCAAGATGTATTGGAAAATCCCATCAAATTATGGTACACTTCTTACAGGAAAACATCAGGAGGTGTGCCATGAAGCTAAAAACAGACGATCCCTTTGTACCTGAAGATATCAGGGCAAAGATCAATGGACTGCAGTCCCTGCTGGATCATGCAGCCGACTTATACAGTGATATCTATAGCTGGTATGACAGTGAACTGAAATCCTATGACCCGAAAGCCACCGCAGACGATGAACTGTTTGACCCTGGCACAGGGACTGTTGTGGAGGGGATCGATTACCTGTCTATCATGGAATCCCTGTCAGAGCTGCAGACAGCCAACGAATGTAAAATGCAGAGGGATTAACCTTGTGTCCCATCGGCCTGGCCTCTGGCGATGTCTTCCCGTATCAGGGCCTTGATGGCCCCTTGGACGGAAGTGTCCCTGCCATATTTGTGCTGTCTGACCCAGGCCAGGATATCTGCATCTGTCTTCATATTCAGTTTTAACTTCACCTGTACAGTATTATAGCTGTCGTACCTGTCCTGAGCATCGTATTTTGAAAATCCATACATGGAAAGCTCCTTTCCGGATAGGTGTACACCTATGCCTGTGCGCTCTTATTCCGGCAGTCTGCCTTCGTACATAATGGACAGTTCCCCATAGACCTGCCCCCAGTTGCGGATGGGCATGGTCCACTTCTTCGTCGCCTCGAACGTGGCCAGGTACAGAGCCTTTAAGAGCGCCGTGCTGCCCGGGAACACGCTCCGCTGGCGGTTGAGCTTCCGGTAGGTAGAGTTGAGGCTCTCGATCGCGTTGGTAGTATAGATCACCTTCCTGACCTCCATGGAAAACTTGAAGATGGGGGATACCACATCCCAGTTGTCATGCCAGCGTTTCATTGAGTTGGGGTACTTTGGCGTCCACTTTTCCGTCACCTTCTCCAGCGCCTCCAGCGCCTTTTCCTCGTTTGCGGCATGGTAGATGGTTTTCAGGTCCGTGGCAAATGCTTTCCGGTCCTTGTCGGAGACGTATTTCAGCGTGTTCCGTACCATATGTACGATGCAGCGCTGCTGCTCCGTCTTCGGGAATGCCGCCGTTATGGCTTCCTTAATGCCCGTGAGCCCGTCCGAGCAGAGAATGAGGATATCCTTCACACCGCGGTTCTTCAACTCGTTCAGAACGCAGAGCCAGTACTTGGAGCTTTCATTCTCCCCGATCTGTATGCTCAGGACTTCCTTTTTACCTTCCAGCGTAAGGCCGAGGATGACATAGGCGGCAAGCTTGCGGATTACCCCGTCCTCCCGCACGGAATAATGGATTGCGTCGATGTAGACCACGGGATAGACTTCCTCCAGCGGGCGGTTCTGCCAGTCTTCAATCTGCGGCAGTATCTTGTCCGTCACGTCCGAGATGAACCCTTCCGAAGCCTCAAAACCATAAATGTCCATCAAGGTATCCGAGATTTGGCGGGTTGTCATGCCTTTTGCATACATGGATATGATCTTCTGGTCAATGCCGGAAATGTCCTTCTGGCGCTTTCTTACCACCTGGGGTTCAAACGTGGACTTCCTGTCCTGGGGCACCTGGATGTCCATGCTCCCGAAGCTGCTGTTGATCCGCTTGGGCTTGTAGCCATTGCGGTAATCATCCGAATCCGACCGTTCTGACCTCCCATAGCCGAGATGCTCATCCATCTCCGCTTCCATCATCTCCTTCAGGGTGCTCCCCAGCAGGTCTTTGAGGGCTTCCTGGATATCCTCCGCAGTCTGGATGTCATACTCTTCCAGGAGCTGATGGACGATGTTCCTTTTCCCCTCCGTCATGACTACTTTGTGTACGGGCTGTTTTTCTCTTCTTGCCATAATAATAGGCCTCCTTATGATAATAGATTTTATCATAGAAGACCTAATGCTTAATAGCTATTTACAGAAAAACTTTCATACTCTCTTCAGGTCATTCCCGATATCCCAGTACAGTCTGATCAGTTGCTCATTTACATTCAGCAACGCTCTGTACTGTGCAGCTTTAATTTTATCCTTGATATCCGATATGAGCTGAATCTGCTTGCTTTCCTGTATTTCCATTACGCCCTCCAATTCTGCAGACGCCGTCTGCAAAATTCATTTGTCTTTATGATTTTTTTAACCGTGCAAGCCCGCTTTCACAATCATCCTACATATTGTTCCGATTTTGCTCATCAAAATAATTCTGTAACGCGTCAACAAACTGCCCGATATGAATCCCGTCAACAAAAGAATGATGTGCTTGAATTGAAACGGGGATTATTGTACGTCCATCTTTCTCGTAGTACTTTCCCCAATCGAACAGCGGTGTGGCATTATCCTTCTTCCCTGAATTTGTATGGGAAATATGCGTATAAGTCACCCACGGCATGGGCGAACACTGGAATACATCATTTCCCAGAGGACCGGTAAAGTATTCTTTCTGCTCATCTGCTGTTTTCGAAGCCAGTTCAACATACTCTGTCAGGTCATCCACGAAAGGTACATTCACTACTTTGAACAATCCGGTTTCCTTGTTGAGATATGTAAAGGCTGTATCAATTTTATCATACAGAACAACTTTCCCATCTAAAAATCTGTACCTTAGTGCCTCTACTTCATTTGCGCATTTGCAGACAGCATACACCATCGCCAGAGTGAACGAGATGCCTTCTGCCTTTACTTTTTTCTTGAAGTTCGTGATATCCGCTTCAAAAGTCACGCAGAAAGACGGCTCTATGCTGTTTCTGAAAACCATGCAGTGCACGGCACGCTCCCACGTTGATTCATCAATTGTTTTATACGAATTTGCCATGTGTTTATCTCTCCTTCTATCGATTTATCAATCTGCACCCCCTAAAATGGATTTGCACCCCCTCGGATTTTAGGCGACAAGGCTATCGCTGAATTGTATCATTGTCTGCACTTTGCTTTCATAAATCGTTTTTGCCACATTATTGCCGGAGAGGACATCGTTATTATCGTAGAACAAAATGTTGACCATAAGTTCGATCACTTCACGAGGAGTATAATGCTGCCCAGAATCTTCGTTATGCGCCTCAGAAAACCGGCGGATGATTTCTTCAAAAATATATCCCATCTCCAGATTGGAGATTACGCTTGGATGGAGATTTGCCTTGGACGATGTAAATTCCTTAATCACAATATAGAGAATGCCCTTATTTGCCATCGTGGTGATATGGCCGTCAAATTTGAACTTCTCAATAATATCCTGTATATTTTCAGAAAAACCGTTCAGGTAATCACGAAAATTAGCTTCGATATTATCGGGATCATCTAATAACTTATCAAAATCATATTTGCTTGTATTATAAAAATCGTGTCCGGAAGCTTTGCGCAATAATACATCACGCATAGGAAGAGATTTTACACTTTCATATTTTTCAAGTACCGCGGCCTTTGTATCAGCAATGATGCAGTCAAAACGGCGTATTACTGTCATTGGCAAGATGACTTCTCCATATTCGTGCGGTTTATATACACCAGTCAATTTATCTGCAATCGCCCATATAAGGGCAGCTTTCTCATAATACTAAATTACATATTTCTTCCCAGATACCTGAAAACTCCAAAGCATTCTTAATTTATTAACCACTTCTCTAATTAAAGAACAAGCCATAAACTACTACCTTTTAATTTCCACGTATCTGAGAGGATTAGAATTCTTAAATTTAAGCATTTCTGGCATTACTAATATACCATAATAAGTACTCATTTCCAACGATTTTATCTTTTAACCAAAATAAATAATAGTATATGCAACGAAATCTGCCACCAGGTGTAATCTAATGATGTCGAACTTTATTGTCACATTCTCCGCCACTCGTCCGCATCATTTTTCAAATGCCCAGAAAAAGCATTTAGCTGTTGACTGTATTACTCTAACATTATGGAAATCAATATTTACGCATGAATAAATGTAAGCATTTCTTCTCTGCCTTTATGATAAAGTTTCAGTGTTTATTATTATCTTAATCCAGCTTACCAAAAAACATACCTGTAAAGCATTCACCCTCATATATTAATTACTATATCTGCAAATACCAAAAAGCCCCAGGAAAGTCATCTCCCAGGGCCAAGGCATCTATTTCTCACGCCCTGAAAAACACCCATTTCCAGGCCGCAAATCCACTCATTTTTCCCTCAAAAACCACTACATCTTGTGGTTTTATCCACCATTCTTCTTCAAAAACCACAAGTTGGCATCTAAACTACCGCAGCTTAATGCCTATGCATCGAAAACTCATCCATTGGATACTTCTTCAAATTCTCCAGCACATGCCTCTCCTCAGCAGCTCCAATCAGCTGGTCCCTGGCCTTCTTGGCCTCTGTCTCCGTTTTATGACGGCTGGGACCGCCCACACAGCCGCCCACACAGGCCATGCCTTCCACGAAATCTTCCGGAAGCTTTCCTACCTTCATGAGCAGCAGTGCCTTCTTGCACTCTGCGGCGCCGTTGCAGCGGGCCACTTTGATATCCGTGTTTTCGTCCATCTCCTTCAGACATTCCAGCACAGCCGCCGTCACTCCGCCGCCGTTGCCAAATCGCTTTCCAAACACAGAGCTTTCCTGATAATCGTTCTCGGCCGGCTGAAGCTCCACACCCTTGGCGCGCATCATGGCTCTTATCTCACCGAAGGTCATTGCATAGTCTGCATTGCCCTTTACATTCAAGTCCAGGCTCTCACTCTTTTTGGCTATGCAGGGGCCGATGAATACTGTGACTGTATCCGGAGCCTGGCTCTTTATCATTCTGGAGACAGCACACATAGGTGACACTGTGGTGGACATATTCTCCAGCAGCATTGGAAAATGCTGCTTAATCATGTTCACAAACGCGGGACAGCAGGAGGTAGTCATCTTCTTTCCCTCCTTATTTGCCTGGGCCCATTCCTCTGCCTCGTAGGCTGCTGTCATGTCTCCGCCCAATCCCACTTCTATCATATCCGCAAATCCCAGCTGCTTTAATGCAATCTTCCAGCTGGCCATGGTAATGTCAGGACCAAACTGTCCCTCCGTAGCAGGTGCCACCATGGCAACCACCCTTTTTCCTGCTTTAATCAGGCGGATCACATCTACCATAAAGGTCTTGGATCCTATGGCCCCGAACGGGCAGCTATGGATACAGGCTCCGCACTGGATACACTTCTTCTCATCAATCACGCAGATACCGTACTCATCATAAGTAATGGCATCTACCGGACAAATTTTCTTACAAGGACGCTCCAGATGAGCAATGGCGTTATAGGGACAGGCCTGTGAGCATTTGCCGCATTCCTTACATTTGCCGGGCTCGATATAGGCCCTTTCACGCCCCATGCTGATGGCTCCGAAATTACAGGAGTTCTGGCAGGCCTTGCCCATACATTTACGGCAGTTATCTGTCACTATGTAGGATGCAATGGGACACTCCTCGCAGGCCGCGTTGATGACCTGGACCACATTGGATGTGTCCTTCCCGGTGGGACATTTTCCTTCTGCCAGGCGGACCCTCTGCCGAATGATTTCCCTTTCCTTATAGATACAGCAGCGGTAAGTCGCCTGAGGTCCCGGTATCATGGAATATGGAATCTGCTCCCGCTTCTCGTCCAGATTTCCCTCCCACGCAGCCTTAGCCACCTCGTAAAGTACATCGTGTTTCAAACGCAGGATCGTAGCATCATTGGTTACCATCTTTTTCTCCTCCTCGTTACGGGCACTTGGAGACCGTCCTATGGTCTCCTGCGCGCAATACATATCATTGGCATATGCCATATATGTCTGCTTCTATATCACAATTCGAGTTTGTTAAAATTATATCAACACTAGAAATCTACTATATTTACTGTGAAAATGCAAGTATTAAATGGCGTACAACATTAGTAATATGTAACCACCACTGTTTTTCCCATCTCCTCAATCACATGCCTCAGCTGTTCCACCAGATTCTGGCGGATACCCAGGTCAAAGGGAAGTCCCGGATTCTGGTACGCGCTGTTGATTGCCTTTCCCACATACAGGTGAACCTCCGTGCAGTCTTCTATGAGCACCTTGGCCACCATGGAACCTCCGTTGGGCTTATCCAGCTCCTGGAAAAATTCTTCGGATACAGTCTCATTCTTCACATATCTGCGCAGCAGCTGGAGAACCCGGTTAAGGGTAAGGACTCCCTCCGTAACCAAATCCACGCCATCCATGTATGCGATGGGGGGTATCTCCGGATCCACATAATCCAGGGATACATCCAGCTTCTTTCCCAGCACTCTGGACACGATAGTGGCGCTGGTTCCTCCGCAGACAATGGTCTTGGCATTGGCATCATCCATAAAATCCTGGACCATGCGGACGTCGTCTTCCGGATTCCTGGCAGGACCAGTCATGAGATGAACCGGCTTGCTGTCAATAATACGCATACACGCCACCGTGGTATCATCTCCGGGCCGGAACTGATACAGCTCATCACAGGCCCTGCTGATGCTGGCAGCCAGACGCATGGCCGATACCGTCAGGGGATACTGTCTCACCGCGTAGTCCGCAATGTCCTGCCACAGCCATCCGAAATTCAGCAGCTCACCCACTCCCGCATGAATGGTGCCGTCACT
Source organism: Enterocloster clostridioformis (assembly GCF_020297485.1). NCBI lineage: Bacteria > Bacillati > Bacillota > Clostridia > Lachnospirales > Lachnospiraceae > Enterocloster > Enterocloster clostridioformis. Next base: position 4,823,720 of record NZ_JAIWZC010000001.1, on the reverse strand, counting down.
CATGAGAATCAGGGCATCGCCTTTTTTGACCTTGAATCTGTACTCGTTGATTTCCTTGCCCTGCATGACCCGTACATTTTTCGGTATCTCCATAAGCTTTCCGTCCCGGATGAATATGCATCCGGGATTATCATATTCCACCAGATACGCATCACCATTATGGTATACCTGCAGTATGCTGAAGGTGGAATAGGCTACCTGCCTGACCTGGCAGATGGGAAGGGTCTCACTGATGGTATCCACACATTCCTCCAGGGTAGCCCCATTGAGGAACATGGTTCCCAGTATCTTAGAGGTCAGCGTGGACAGGATATTGGCCTTAACCCCGCTTCCCATGCCATCTGCCAGAATCATGATGTTGGAATCCTCGGTCTGCAAAAGCTCCACCTTGTCCCCGCACAGGATTTCGGTGTATTTGTTCAGGCTTTTATATGCAACATCCACTGTAATTCCCATTATTTACCTCCGTTGCCGCCTGGTTTCTTTAAATCCACATTGCTCAGATGAACATACCCGGATTTTCCGCCGCGCGGATTGGCGCTGCCGATATGGACATAGCCCGTAGGCTTTTTCTGTTCCCCGGCTCCCGGTATCTGCCCGGCTCCCGCTCCGCCGGGCGCCCCGGCTGTCATAACACCCTTTAAGGGCACGGCTCCGCTTCCCAGCTGTACGCCCGGAATCTCCCGCTCCAGTTCTCCCCCCGCATACCCGGCGTCACTGCCGTCCTCTAACAGGGAGTGGCACAGCTTGGTCAGAGTAGTTTTTGTCTCAGCTGTTGTCTCTCCCAGGAGACCTGCTATTTCCTGAGCCACCATCATCTGCTTGTGGATGACCTTCTGGGCCAGATCTATGGTCTCCAGCTTTCTCTCATACTCTTCCTTGGCCAGCTCCTCCTCACGGGTTATGTCTATGAAGGTGGCCAGGACAGCATTTTCCTTTTCTATGTACACAATATTCTGCAGCGTGGAAAGATTATATTCCGGATAATTGACCCGCTTGCCATGGATATTCTGATGTGTATCAAATACCCATTGGAAGTTCACTGGGTCGATAAGTTCATACAGATACATCTGCAATGCCTGGGAACGAGTCCTGCCGAAATATTTCTCGCCCACATCCGAGTACTCCATGATGCGCATGTCATCGCCCACAATCAGTACAATGTTCGGGGAAGTCTCCATCACCAGATTGGCCATGGACTCCGCCTTTTCATGCATAAAGGGGATGCACATACTCACCTCCGCCTTGTGCTGGAATACGGCAATGGCCTTTTCCCGGCAGGTGGGATAACCGCAGGCGCCGCAGTTCAGCTCGTCCTCCGGCTTCAGCTTGTTGGTCATGCGCAGTATTTCCCGTATCTGTTCCTCCGTAGGCTGGGGGTCCCTGGGTGAGTGGTCCTCGAACCGCTTTCTGAAGTTTACATTTTCCCATACCGGCTCCATCTGCTTTTCCTCAGCCGGCTCCCTGCAGATGCTCTCCTCCATGTCCAGCTTTACCTTGAATCTGGATATGAACTCCTCATCCACCGTGGGGCCCTTGATGCAGCCGCCGGAACACATATTCATCTCGATAAAACAGCCTTTGATTTCACCGCGGGACATACTCTTACACAGATCAATACAATTGTCCTCCCCATGGACATAGAACTTCCTGTATCCGTCCCCCTTCTCCTCGGTGGCCAGCACGGAGTTCACCACGCCGTTGGTCACGGGATACAGCCGGTTCACCTTGGGGTCAAATGCGGTAAATGGCCGGTCTTCACAGTCCTCAATTACGATGTCCTTTTCCTCCAGCCATTTGTTTATGTCATTGAAATTTAATACAGCGTCAATATATCCCTCATGCCTCAGGTCCAGGGCTTCTTTTTTCTTTGCAATACACGGTCCAAGGAACACGACCTTCACATCCCGTCCCAGTTCTTCCTTCAGAAGCTTTCCGTGGGCAATCATGGGGGACACCACCGGCGCCAGGTAAGGTATGAGCTGCGGATAGTAGATTTCCACCAGGTCATTGGCGCTTGGACAGCATGTGGTTATGATGTTCTCCATCTTGTGCTCTGCCAGGAGCTTCGCATACTCGGCCGTCACAAAAGCGGCTCCCTCGGAAGTCTCCCTCACATCCTCAAACCCCAGGCGCAGCAGAGCCCCCCGCACCTGACCAATTGTCTTGTATTTCAATAACCCCATATAGGACGGTGCAATGGACACCACCACACGCATGCCTTCGCGCAAAAATCCGCGGACCATGTTCAGGTCGCTCTTAAGGGTTTTTGCTGACTGGGGGCAGATTTTCAGACAGTGGCCGCACAGGATGCACTTGTCCGGCATGATGACCGCCCGCTCATCCTTGACCTGGATGGCCTTTACCCCGCAGTAACGGACGCATTTATAGCAGTGTTTGCACTTTGTGGCTTTGAAATCTATGATTTCCATGCCCATAATCAAAGTCTCCCCTTAATCTCATTTTCAAAAAATTCTTCTGTATCTTCCGGCTTCAGGGAGTACAGCTCGCCCTCCACCGTCACGCACACTCCATGGTCACAATTACCGGAACAGAACGCACCGTTTAAGTCCACCTTATCAGACAGCCCGTTCTCATCTACCAGCTTCTGGAGCTTACTGATAATCTCCCTGGATCCCTTTAAATGACAGGCGCTTCCAATACATATCGTTACTTTCATCCCTTATTCCTCCACTATCTGCGTGTATTATGGGCTCACCCCAAACCATGGTTTCATTATCTCACATTGTGATATCTATATCAATAATATTTCTCAAATATTTTATAGAAAAGACAGGCCTGTTGTGCTATAGTTAATGATATTTACGAGAGGAGTTGAAGTATTATGAAAAAACATGTTTCCTTACTTTTAATGGCATTGATGAGCGTCTCCCTGGTGCTGGGCGGATGCGGCAAAAGCGGCTCCGGCACACCTGGCACAGAGTCCCAGGCCAAAATACAGACCGAGGGACAGACGGAAGCGGAGACCGGGGATCAGACCATAGCCCAGTCAGGAGACAAAACCGCCCCGGACCAAGCTTCAGAAAGCCCTTCCGGCGAATCATCCTCCCCGGACCCTGAATCCGGTGCCGGCGGTGAACTGAACACGGGTTCCGATGAAAACAAGCTGACCTGCCAGGCCGCCATCCGCGTAGGCTCCCTGAAAGGCCCCACCTCCATGGGACTTGTATCCCTGATGGACAAGGCTTCCAAGGGCGAGACGTCCAATGTCTATGAATTCACCATGGCCGGCAAGGCTGATGAACTGGTGGGCAAGATAGCAAACGGCGACCTGGATATCGCCCTGGTGCCTGCCAATGTTGCCAGCGTGCTCTACGCCAAGACCCAGGGAAATATCACAGTCCTGGATATCAATACCCTGGGCGTCCTCTATGTGGTGGCCTCAGATGATTCCATTACCTCCATGGCCGGCTTAAAGGGACGCACCATTTACATGACAGGAAAGGGGACCACCCCCGAATACGTCATGAATTACCTTTTAAAGGAAAACGGTCTTTCCGCATCTGATGTGGACCTGCAGTTCAAGTCCGAGGCCACTGAAGTGGCATCCCTGTTAAAGCAGGATTCCAGTGCCATCGGCGTTCTGCCGCAGCCCTTTGCCACTGCCGCCTGCATCCAGAATCCCGACTTAAAAACAGTGCTGGATTTAACGGAACAGTGGAATATTTTAAACAAGGACTCCGGAAGCATGCTGGTGACAGGCGTTACCCTGGTGCGCGGCGATTTTCTCAGGGAGAACCGTTCCCCTGTTGCGGACTTTATAAAGGACCATGAGGCCTCCACCCTATTTGCCACGGAACATACAGAGGACGCCGCCCAGCTGATTGCCAAACAGGGTATTGTGGAGAAGGCTCCCATTGCCCAGAAAGCTCTACCCTACTGCAACATCGTGTGTCTGACCGGACAGGAGATGAAGAATGCCTTAAGCGGTTACCTCTCCACCTTAAATGAGCAGGATCCCAAATCCATCGGCGGACAGATGCCCGGAGATGATTTTTACTACATGCCTTAACCCCTGATTGCGGAGATATCCCTCATGAATCAACCCACAAATCACAACACACGAATAAGAAAATATCTGATTTGGCTGTTCTGGATTGCAGTATGGCAGGCAGCCAATCTCCTGATACACAACAATATCATATTCGTAGGCCCTCTGGACATGATAAAGGCCCTGGCACAACAGGCAGCGGCCCCTTCCTTCTGGGCCACCATCCTGAATTCCTTTGCCAGAATAAGCCTTGGTTTCCTGGGAGCCTTTTTCTTAAGCATCCTCCTGGGAAGCCTGGCCTATCTCTTTCCTCTGGTAAAGGAACTGCTGGATCCGGTCATGCTGCTGATTAAGTCCGTACCCGTTGCCTCCTTCGTCATCCTGGCGCTGATATGGATTGGTTCCCGCAACCTGGCAGTGTTCACCTCCTTTCTGGTGGTGGTGCCCATGGTCTATGTGAGCACCCTGTCCGGGCTGGAACATACGGATAAGAAACTGCTGGAAATGGCCCGGGTTTTCCGCATGCCCATGTGGAAACGCATTCACTATATCTATGTACCGGCCCTCCTTCCATACATTGTAAACGGGTGCCGGACTGCCCTTGGAATGAGCTGGAAATCCGGCGTGGCCGCGGAAGTTATCGGCATACCGGAAGGTTCCATAGGAGAACAGCTGTACTACTCCAAGCTGTATCTTGACACGGCCGGTCTCTTTGCCTGGACCTTTGTCATCATAGTAATCAACGCACTGTTTGAACGTTTCTTTCTTTATCTGTTGAGGAAAATAAAACATTGAGGAGCGTATATGGAATGACCCTGGAATTACAAAATATATCTAAATCATTTGACGGGCTGCCCGTATTAAGGAACCTGAACCTGTCCTTTCATCAGGGACAATGCTATTGTCTGATGAGTCCCTCCGGTTCAGGCAAAACCACTCTGCTGCGAATTCTCATGGGGCTGGAACAGGCGGACCATGGCCTGATACTCGCAGACGGAAAACCCCAGGACATGAATTCCCTGACTGTTTCCGCTGTTTTTCAGGAGGACAGGCTCTGTGAGTCCTTTTCTCCCATTGAAAATGTATCCATGTGTGCCGGCCGTTCAGTCAAAGGGTCCCGCATCAGATGGGAACTGGCCCGCCTGCTTCCGGAGGAATGCCTGAACCGCCCTGTGTCCACCTTAAGCGGCGGCATGAAGCGCCGGGTAGCCGTCATGCGGGCCCTCCTCACCCCTTCCCGTATCCTTCTTATGGACGAACCCTTTACCGGTATGGACGACGAATTAAAACGCAATGTCATTTCATATATCAGGGAAAAGCAGGACGGGCGGCTCTTAATCCTCTCAACCCACCAGGATGAGGATGTGGAACTCATTGGCGGAGAGCTGGTGAAATTGGAAAGCTGTATGTACGATTCAAAAGAAGGCGCTGCGGCCTCTGGTTTTGCCAGATAGACCGCGGCGCCTTTCACATATAACTTTGAATATGACCTTACATCTGTCTCATCTGATCCTGGCAGGATGGTGCAGGCACATCGAAGGCAGGATTGAACGCATAGAAATTCCTGCTGTCCAGCTTCTCCTGGGTGATGCGCAGCAATTCGCCAAATCTCTGATAATGAACGACTTCCCTTTCCCTCAGGAATTTAATGGGTTCACAAACGTCATAATCCTTGACAACACGCAGGATATTGTCATAAGTGCTCCTGGCTTTCTGTTCTGCGGCCATATCCTCATGAAGGTCCGTAATCACGTCTCCCTTGGACTGGAACTCACATGCGTTAAAAGGTATCCCTCCTGCCGCCTGGGGCCAGATACCGGTGGTATGGTCGATATAGTAAGGTCCGAAGCCCTGCTCTACCAGCTGGTCTGCAGTCAGTCCCTTAGTCAGCTGATGGATGATGGCAGCCACGATTTCCAGGTGGGCAAGCTCCTCTGTGCCTATATCTGTCAGGGTTCCCTTGCACTCCTTATATGGCATGGCGTAGCGCTGGGAAAGATAACGCATGGAAGCGCCCATTTCGCCGTCCGGCCCACCATATTGGCTCATTATAAACTGAGCCATCTGAGCATTGGGCTCTTTGATATTAACCGGAAATTCCAATCTCTTCTCATAAATCCACATTAATAGCACCCTCCTTCCCATGGCCAAGGATCGTTAATCCAGGACCAGTATGCAGCATCTCTATTGGCGGAAGCCGTCAAAGGGCCGAACTGGGCCTCAAAGGCTGCTGCTGCATTTCTGTACGCGTCTGCCATCTGATTATAGTAATCAATAGCAGCTGCGTCACAAGGATGGGTGTCAAGGTAGAGGTTTGCGTCAACCACCGCGAAGCCAGCCTGGTCTACCTCACGGAGCATAGCCTCACGGGAAGCATTAAGGTCGGGATTCATCATCTGATTCATCATCTTCCGCACCTCCCGTAATTAAATTGTAAATCCAGATCAGGGAAAATAGTTCCTTGGACAAGGCCCCTCTCAGGGGCATAGGTGGTCTGCCACTGCTGCCACGGCACATAAGCCATGGCTACCGGAAACTGCTGCTCCAGCACGCCTCCTTCAGTAGAGGGACATGACATATTGGCTGGCTGAGTGGCCGGGGCTGCAGGGGTAGGATAGGAAAGCTCAGGATAGCTTCCCCATGAGTCCCATGGAAATGCGTTCATATCCGGATAATCCGGACTTGTATAAGAACCGCATCCATTTCCAAACGATGTACCGCATGACATACGCCCGCGGCCGCAGCACTGGGTGCTTACATCTGTATAAGAATCCATAGGTTGGATACTCCTTCCATTTATCTTTTTCTACTATAGTTTATGAGGAGAAAAACAACGGGTGACAATAAAATACATTGAGACAATCACTCACACTTTGTCTGAGCGTCCCATATGATATAGTACAAACCAACAAAAAAGGAGAGTACAATATATGTGTTGCTTTAGAATTTGTAGATGTGGATGGAATCGTTGTAATTGTGGATGTGGCTGTGGCTGTGGCAACAACAGTGGATGCGGATGCGGCAATAACAGTGGATGCGGCTGTGGATGTGGCTGCAGCGGCGGCAACAGCGGTTGCGGCTGCGGATGCGGCGGCAACAGCGGCTGCGGATGCGGCTGCGGATGCGGCGGCAACAGCGGTTGCGGCTGCGGCTGCGGATGCGGCGGCAACAGCGGTTGCGGCTGTGATTGCGGATGCAGCGGCGGCAACAGCGGCGGCGGACATGATATCTGTACGGGCGCCAGGCGCCAGGCATATAGGGAAGGCTTCCGCAATGGCTATTGGGAAGGCTTCAACGACGCAACCTGGGGCAATCCAGGATGCGGCGGCCGCCCTACCCCCCGTACAGCCGGAGGACCCGGACCAGCTATCGCCGAAAGCGGCTGCGGCGGCAACAGCTAATATAAATTGATAAACAGCAGTCATGCAGAACAGGGCCTCCCCACGAGGCCCTGTTTTATGCACCTGCTCTCCTTTCAACCTCTTTTCAATATCATTTGACATCTTTTCTCCTCACATTCCCGCCTGCATAACAGACAACCATTGACAATCTTCCTTTTTCTGGTATATAGTTGGCATATATTTATTATCAATTCATACATATAACCACAGGAGGTCCCCCATATGGATGAGCAGAAACTGGAACAAATACAAAAGATCTTTTCCAACGATCGTTTTGCCACGGATAACGGTGCGGTCATTGAGCAGGTGGAAGAGGGATATGCAAAATGTTGGTTGGAAATACAACCGCACCATCTCAACGCAGCGGGCACGGTCATGGGAGGCGCCATCTTTACTCTGGCTGATTTTGCCTTTGCAGTTGCTTCCAACTGGAACAAACCCCTACACGTCTCAACCACATCCCAAATCACCTACCTGGGTGTTGCCAGAGGCACACGCCTCATAGCTGAAGCCAGAAAAGTAAAGGAAGGACGGAGCACCTGCTACTATCTGGTGGAGGTGAAGGATGACCTGGGCAATGAGGTGGCCCATGTGACAGCCAGCGGTTTCTCCAAAGGATAGTCATGACACCGGGAGGCAACTTATGGTCAAAAAAGACATACCCACTACTGGAAGGCGGTTGACCGCCATGAACGACATTTAAATCCGGCTATGGGAAGAAACGCGCTTAAACAACGGCTTTTGGGAGCATTATTGATTATTTTTATGTTTACTCTTCAGTATATCTTTATGGTCTTACACTTGTTTAAGCATTTAGAATCCATCTGGAAACCGGCCCTGCTTTACTTAATCATTCTGACGGTGTGGGGTGTTATTCGTATGGGGAACTATTATCTATGAGGATGAAAAGGACTGTAAAGCGGCAGATTTTATACCAGAATCGTCACCTGCATCGGACATACTGAAATCAATACCCGGTGCAACACCTCCTACTCCCTGAATATTCTGGGAGGAGGGAGAAATACTGGAGAAGGTGAAGGCTACCGCTGCTGTCTTAAAGGCAGTGAAGCACCAGGACAGACTCTTGTCCGTCACCCATGACCCGAAGGAATTACGCCCGCACATGCTGGTCCCTCTCTCCAAACCTGCCAGGTCCTCTTTCCGGGGTATCTGACAGCCATAACGCAAAGGTGCCGCTCAATCATCATCTCAGATGATTCCGCGGCACCTTTATCTTACCTTTCACTCACTGTTTCTTATAGCCCTGTCATGCCAAACTACCGGCACACTACCGGCAAATTACCAGCACATTTCCTCATTGCTGTACAGCACCAATCCGCCGTCTGTCACTGCCCTGGCAGCTGTCTCTCCGTCAGACGCCTTCACAATCATTGCCCTGCGGTTAGCGGAAGCCAATGCGTACATGTACTCGATATTCAGCCCCTGGCTGCAGAGGATGTGGGTCATCTTGTGGAGTTCGCCCACCTGATCCTCCAGTTTTACTGCCAGCACATCGGTCAGCATGGCTGAAAATCCTTTTTCCCTCAGCGCCGCCTTTGCCTTATCCGGATCAGACACAATCATTCTCAGCATACCGTACTCCGTGGTATCTGCCATGCTGAGGGACAGTATATTGATATCCTGCTCCTTCAGTACTTCTGTAACCTGTTCCAGTCTGCCTTCACGGTTTTCTATGAATACAGATAATTGTTTTACAAACATTTTTATACCCCGCCCTTTCTTAATTCAGATTTCTCTTGTCAATCACATGCTTCGTCTTACCCATGCTCCGCTCAATGCTCTTTGGCTCCACCAGCTTTACCTTTACCGCCAGACCTATGGCCTGCTGAATCATATAGGCGATCTTTCCTGTCAGATTCTCCAGCTCCCGGATTTCATCTGAGAAGAACCGCTCCTCCACTTCCACCTGCACCTCTAAGGTGTCCAGATTGTTCACACGGTCCACAATCAACAGATAATGAGGCGTGGTGCCGCCCATTTCCAGCAGTGCAGACTCTATCTGGGACGGGAATACGTTGACGCCCCGGATAATCAGCATGTCATCTGTCCTTCCTGTGAATCTGGCAATCCTGGCTGTGGTCCTTCCACACTGGCAGGTACTGTGGTCAAGGCTGGTCAAATCCTTTGTGCGGTAACGTATTAAAGGCAGTCCCTCCTTAGTCAGGGTGGAAATAACCAGTTCACCGGTCATGCCGTCCCTCAATGGCTTCAATGTATTCTGATCCACGATCTCCGGCAGGAAATGGTCCTCATGAATATGGAGCCCCTCATGGAACTGGCAGTCCGTGGCAACGCCCGGTCCCATGATCTCGCTGAGGCCGTAGATATCGTGAGCGTGGATTCCCAGCTGACGCTCTATCTGGGTTCTCATTTTCTCAGTCCACGGCTCTGCTCCGTTGATGGATGCCTTCAGCTTAATCTTGTCCTTGACCCCCATCTCCTCAATGGTTTCCGCAATATGAAGAAGGTAGGAGGGCGTACACATGATTCCTGTCACCCCGAAATCCACCATCATGGTGATCAGCTTCTTGGTGTTGCCTGTGGACATGGGGACCACGGTGGCTCCCATCTCCTCTGCACCGTAATGGGCTCCCAGGCCTCCGGTAAACAGACCGTACCCGTAAGCCACCTGGATGATGTCATTGCTTCCCAGTCCGGCCATGGTAATGCACCGGGCCACGCACTCGCTCCACACGTCGATGTCCTTGCGTGTATATCCCACCACCGTGGCCTTTCCGGTGGTGCCGCTGGACGCGTGGATGCGGGTAATCTGGGAATTGGGCACCGCAAACATGCCGAAGGGGTATGTGTCTCTCAAATCGTCCTTTGTGGTAAATGGAAGCTTTTCCAGATCCTCGATTCCCCGGATATCTCCCGGCTCCAATCCCACTGCCTGCATTTTCTTGCGGTAATACTCCACACTGTGGTACACTCTGTCAACTAATTTTCTCAGCCTTGCGCTCTGCAGATTGGTCATCTCATCCCTGCTCATGCACTCCTTAGTCTCATTCCATATCATTTGCCTGTAACCCCTCCAACTCTCACATGATATAATTTACATCCTTTATCTGCTTACAGTCCATTTTCCGTTTTACCGCCGGCTTTTGTCCGTCTAGACAGAAAGCGCGTAACCGGTCTCAAATGCCTTTTTATTAATTTCCACCGTCTTAGGCGGAACCGTTGTCTCAATCACCTTCAGCCAGTCTTCCTTTTCAAATCCCATATGCTTTGCAGCAGCTCCCAGGACAATGACGTTAAATGCCTTGGGCGCGCCCATCTTTTTCGCTTCCTCCGTGGCCTCCACCACAATGGTCCTGCGCGCTTCCTTTAACCGGTCAATGATTCCTTCCGGATATTCAGCCATCCCCGTCACCACTGTGATGGGGTCAATGCGCCAGTCATTGACAATGATCACGCCGTCCTTTTTGAGGAAATGCAGATACCGCAGCGCCTCCAGACGCTCAAAGGCAATCAGCACGTCTGCCTGGCCTTCCTCCACAATGGGTTCCGCCACCTTTTCTCCATATCTCACAAAGGTTACCACACTGCCGCCGCGCTGGGCCATGCCGTGCACCTCGGACAGCTTCACGTCATAGCCCGCGCCGATTGCAAGCTTTCCAAGTATGCGGCTGGTAAGAAGGGTTCCCTGGCCGCCTACGCCTACTATCATAATATTCTTTGATGTCATTTTATTCACCCGCCTTTACCAGATTGATCGCGTCAAATTTACAAAGCTGTTTACACAATCCGCAGCCATTGCACATGGTCTCGTCAATGGATATGGTGCCGTCCTCATTCTTTGTAAGGGCAGGACAGCCCGGCCTTAAGCACGCTCCGCATTTCTTACATTTTTCCGGCAGCGGCCTGCACTTGTTGGGGAATTTGATTCCCTTAAGCAGGGCGCAGGGCGCCTTGGTGATGATGACGGATACAGCATCCCTTGCCACTTCCTCTTTGATTACCCGCTCCAGCTCCGCCTGGTCAAAGGCGTCCACCTCACAGACATGCTCAATGCCCAGCGATTTGCACAGACCGTAAATATTGATGGCAGGAACCACCTGCCCCTTAAGGGTCTTGCCGGTAGCGGCATGGTCCTGATGTCCCGTCATTCCCGTGGTGGAATTATCCAGGATGACCACTGTTCCGGCGGCCTGGTTATAGACCATGTTCATGAGAGAATTGATGCCTGTGTGCATGAAGGTGGAATCACCGATTACAGCCACCCAGTTCTTAATATACTCTCTTCCCTTTGCCTTCTCCATGCCGTGGAGAGTGCTGATACTGGCTCCCATGCAGATCGTGGTGTCGATAACGCTTAAGGGCGCCACTGCTCCCAGCGTATAGCAGCCGATATCTCCGGCAGCATGTATCTTCAGCTTGTTAAGCACAGCGTATACGCTTCTGTGCGGACATCCCGGACACAGTATGGGAGGTCTTGCGGGAACCTGGGCCGCCTTATCCACCTGTGACGCCTGACCCAGCACGCGCTCCCTAATCAGATTTGCGCTGTATTCTCCCTGGACCGTGAATATTTCCTTGCCCACTGCCTTCTTAATGCCCCAGGACTTAACCTGTTCCTCCACTACGGGCTCCAGCTCCTCAAATATGTAAAGCTTATCCACCTTAGACGCAAATTCCTCTATAAGCTTCCTTGGAAGGGGATTGAGAAGCCCCAGCTTTAGGACGGATGCCTGGGGCATGGCTTCCTTCACATACTGGTACGCAATGCCGTTGGTAATAAAGCCCACGGACAAATCATTGTATTCCACCCGGTTGACGGGAAAGCTGTTGGCATCCTCAGCCATCTGTTTCATGCGCGCTTCCACCACCACATGGCGTTTGATGGCATTGCCGGGCATCATGACATATTTGGCCATATCCCTCTCATAGGGGATGTCAAAGGGCTCGGCCCTCTCCTCCAGTTCCACCAGCCCCTGGGAATGGGACAGACGGGTGGTACTGCGCAGGATAACAGGGGTATCGTATTTCTCACTGAGGTCATAGGCATATTTCATAAATTCCTTGGCCTCGGCACTGTCGGACGGTTCCACAATGGGGACCATAGCAGCCCTGGCCACCATACGGCTGTCCTGCTCGTTCTGGGAACTGTACATGCCCGGATCATCAGCCACCACCAGCACCAGTCCTCCCCGGACGCCGGTGTATGCCGCCGTATAAAGCGGATCCGCAGCCACATTTATACCCACATGCTTCATGACGCACATGGAACGCACGCCTGCTATGGATGCACCGATAGCCACCTCTGTGGCCACCTTCTCATTGGGAGCCCACTCCGCGTAAATCTCATCGTACTGGACCAGTGACTCGCTGACCTCCGTACTGGGGGTGCCCGGGTAGGCGGCGGATACCTTTACTCCTGCCTCATAGGCACCTCTTGCTATGGCTTCATTGCCAAGTAATATTCTTTTCTCTGACACGTTTCTTCCTTCCTTTCAGTATGTATTAACCGTACCGGACTCCATAAAGACTGTCCCGGTGCCTCATCAGGCTTCCTTTCGCAGGTCCGTGACCCTCTTTGCCTTTCCCTCAAACCGCTGAAGGGTATTGGGGGAAACCAGTTGGATCTTGGCATCCAGACCAAGCATCAGGCGCATCTTATCCTTCAATGTGTTTTCCAGCCGCTCCAATGCAGCATAGGAGTCCATCATGCTCTCAGCTTCCACCTCAACCTTGATAATCAGTATGTCGGAATGGTTCTTCCTGTCCACCACGATTTCATAGTTAGGTCCGATTCCCTCTGTATTAATCAGCACTTCCTCAATCTGGCTGGGGAATACGTTGACGCCGCGAATCTTTAACATATCATCCGTACGTCCTGACAGGTTCTCCATCCTGGCCGTGGTGCGGCCGCAGGGACACGGCTCATACATAAGCCTGGTAATATCCCTGGTACGGTAGCGGATGAGAGGCAGCGCCTCCTTGGAAATGCAGGTGATAACCAGCTCTCCCTTTTCTCCGGGAGGAAGCACTTCCCCTGTAGCGGAATCTATTATCTCCGCAATAAAATGGTCCTCATTGATATGCATTCCGTTAAGCTTAAGGCATTCTCCCGACACGCCGGGCCCCATCAGCTCGCTCATGCCGTAATTCTGGGTCAGGTTTACATCCTCTCCCCATACCTTGTAGAGCTCGTTTCTCATGGCCTCTGTCATCAGCTCGCTGCCCAGTACAAGCGTCTTTACCTTCAAATCCTTTCTGGGATTGATTCCCATTTCCAGGGCCACCTCCGCAATGCGCATGGCATAGGAGGGGGTGGCCACCAGCAGGGTGGTCTCAAAATCCTTCATGTACATCAGCTGCTTCTGGGTATTGCCGGTAGAGGACGGAACCACCGCGGCGCCTACCTTCTCCAATCCATTGTGAAGTCCCAAGGCGCCTGTGAACATGCCGTACCCAAAGCAAATCTGGGCCACATCCTCGTCCGAGGCGCCTCCTGCCACGGCCAGGCGGGCCACACATTCCTTCCACACCTCCAGGTCATTCTCCGTATATCCCACCACAGTGGGCTTTCCCGTCGTGCCGCTGGACGCATGGATTCTGCGCAGTTCCTTCCTTGGAACCGCAAACAGGCCATAGGGGTAATTATCCCTCATATCCTGTTTCGTCACAAAAGGAAGCTTCTGCAAATCCTTCAGTGTCTGTATATGCTCCGGCCTTACACCTGCCTCCTCCATCTTGGCGCGGTATGCCGGTACCTTCCCGTAAACCCGGTTCACCGTGTCTTTCAGGCGGCTCAGCTGTACCGCTTCAATCTCCGCCCTGGACATTGTCTCCTCTTTTGCCCAAATCATGTTGTCTGACCTCCCTTTCCCTGCACCCGTATATCCTGTCTGGTTTTCCGCACTAACTCGCTTTGACGTGACAACGCATTGGCGCATTATATTGTCTGGCGACATTATACCATCTTTTCCCGGGTTTGTCTGCTGTTTTCGTGCATATTTAACCTGAGTTTTCAGTTTGCGGCTTTTACACCGGAAGCATCTGCACAAAACAAAAGAGGGCCCATATCTGTATATTAACAGGGAACCATGCATCCCGCCGTATGGCGTTTTCCATGGTTCCCTGTAACCGCGCAGCCCTCACTGTGCCGGACGGCCTATCCCGCTACACCAGGACTCCCTCCTGGCTGCGCAGCTTTACCACTGCGGACAGGTCCGTCTTTTTATGTTCCTTTCCGCCCTGTTCCCGACACTTCTTGGAACGTTCCCCGGCGTTTTCGCACTTCTGGTAGAAATACTTGATGATGTCCTTTCTGGTAATGATGCCAATGAAACTCTTCTGATCATCCAGTACCGGAACAAAATTCTGGTTCAATGCCTTCCCGATCAGATCCTCCATATCTGCGTCTGCCTTAACCGGACGGTTGTCACACCGGCGGCGTATGGCTGTGACAGGTATCTTCTCAGCCCCTTTCAGATCCAGGTTGAACTGGTTCTTGATTCCCCATAACAGATCACCTTCCGTCAGCGTCCCCACATAGCGCCCTGTCCTGCTGACAATCGGTACCGCGGAATACTTGTGGTGCTCCATTTTCTCCAAAGCCTGCCTTAACGTATCATCCTCGCTTATATACGCCACGTCACTTTTAGGAGTCAGGAAAAACAGTATGTTCATTTTTTCACTCCTTTTTCCCTTATTCTTTATTAAGTATAATGCCTGCCTCTGAACCGAATGTGAACAAATTATTATAAAAATCTGAAATTTCTTAAGAGGCAGGAAATATATAGATATATTTATTTGTGCATTACACCTGCGGGAGCCGCCGTACTCTGTCTTACCACCAAATACGGCTGAAACATAATATTTTTCTTTGTGTCCTGTTTCTGTTTCTGGCGGATAATCCGAATCATCTGCTGGACCGCCTCTGTTCCCATCTCCTCCACCGGCTGATGAATTGATGTGAGAGGCACACTCAATATCTCTGAAAAAAAGATATCGTCATATCCAATCAGCGATATATCCTCCGGAACAGAGATTCCCTGCTGCTTTAAATAGTGAAACACTCCATACGCCGACATGTCATTATAGGCAAAAATTGCTGTAACATCTTTTTTGAGCAGATATTCTGCCCCCCGCACACCGCTGCTCAGGTCATAATCCCCATAAAATATGAGGGACGGGTCAAATTCCACTCCTTTTTCCATCAGCGCCCGTATATAGCCCTGGGTCCTCCGGTTGGAATCAGCCAGGTCCTTTGGGCCGCCCACGCATCCAATCCTGGTATGGCCCAATTCCAGCAGATGCCTGGCAGCAAGATATCCTCCCTCATCATGGTCCACAATCACGGAACAGCCTTTGACTTCAGGGTAAAAGCGGTCCACAAGGACAAAGGGTATGTTGAGTGAATCCATCAGCGCCACCATCTCCTCCACTTTCTCACTGTCATTCTCCCTTGCCATGCAGATCAATACCCCGTCCACACCTTTGTCAGCCAGCATCTGCAGATATTTCATCTCACGCTCATGGAGGTCATTGGTATTGCACAGTATGAGATTCCAGCCGTTTCTGCGGCATTCATCTTCAATGGACTTAGCCATATTGGCAAAAAAGCTGTTCCGGATGTCAGATAAAATCAGTCCCAGGGTCTTTGTCTGCTTCTTTACCAGCCCCACGGCTAATTGATTTGGCCGGTAATTGAGCTCCTTCGCAGCCTGGAGAATCGCCTCCTCTGTTGCCTTTGGAATCTTATGCGCCTTTCCATTCAGCACCAATGATATGGTGGTAATAGAAAAACCTGTGTACTTCGCTATATCCTTAATTGTTGTTCGCAAATTCTGCCCCCTGTTAAAACATGCTCAAAATCTTACATTTCATTATATCATAAGTTTATTATTTAGCAATGTACCAGCAAAATTTTTCCATGACCCGAATTGCCTCCAAATACTTGGATATCTCCACATATTCATTGGGCTTATGACACATCTGAGGCTCTCCCGGACCAAAGAGAAGCGCCGGACTGTCCGGCCAGGCTGTGAGGAGAATGGAGGCGTCTGTAAAATAGTTGATACCGGTCTCCCCTGCATCATCGCCTATGAATCCTTTCAGCCTGTGAAGCCACTGGTTTTCCGGGCCTGTCTCTGCCGGCATCCTGTAATTTGTTATCTCAGGCACAAAGGCCAGGCCCCCGTTATAAACTTCACACCGCTTTTGCATAAGGCATTCCAACCGGTTCAGAACCTCCTTTTCATTCAAGGGCGGTACAATCCGGATATCAGCCAGGAATTTGGCCCTGTCCGGCGTCATATTGGGGGCAATTCCTCCCTCCGCCATGGTAATCTGGAGCGTACTGCGTCCCAGCACAGGATGCTCCTCCCTCTTAAGCTCCTCTCTCAAATCCGCAAGCAGGCCGAAGCCCTGCTCCAGGGCATTGATTCCCTGCCAGGGTTCTGCTCCATGGCTTGTCTTGCCTGAAACAGACAGCTTTAACCAGATACATCCTTTCTGAGCCACACCAGCCTGACATGAAGTAGGCTCTCCAATCAGGAGCAGCTCTGGAAATAAATCCGGGTATTCCTTTATGATTTCCTTTGCGCCCAAACCGCCGCGTTCCTCATCGCAGGTTCCCGCAAAAACAATCGTCTTCTGCGGGACGCATCCGCTCTCAGCCAGCTCTCCCAGAACAAAAGCCATGACTGCCAATCCGCTTTTCATATCACTGGCTCCTCTTGCATAAAGGCGCCCGTCCTGTTCTGTACACACAGCCGGATTGGTATTCCATTCGTTTATATCCCCATATGGAACCGTATCCAGATGTCCGTTAAAAAGTATGGTCTCCTCTGTTTTTCCTTTGAGCACGCCAATCACGTTTCCGTGATGCTCATCTATCAGCTGAACCCTTGTTTCCATACCCTTTCTTTTTAAATATTCTGCCAGATAAACAGCTGTCTCCTGTTCCCTGTCCTTTCCGTTGACACTGGGTATATCCAGTATGTGCTTCAACAACGCCAGAGCCTCCGCTCTCCTCTGTTCCTCTGTCCTTTTCTCTGTTCTTTTCTCTGTTCCCATCTGCAATCCTCCTGCAAAAAGAGGACTGCCGCCCATGGAATCCTTGATTTCAGGCAGCAGTCCCCATTCTTATTCTTACTTTGTCAGCCAGTCCATGATTCCCTGCCACATCCTGTTATAATATTCCCACTCACAGAATTCCGGCGGTGCCCAATGGGGGGCGCAGTCCGTGGTTACTACAGCGCTCTTTCCCTTTCCATATTCTCCAAAGGCAATAAACGGGTCATCATCTACCACAGCGGCCACGACCGCTTCCGGCTTTGCAATGGTCTTATTATATCCCAGTACCTGCGGGAATTCCCTGGGAATTCCGTTCAGGGCTTCATGCTCAGCAACCGTCACAGGCGTAGTTCCCTCGCAGTGCTCCATACGGTCGTCCACGGTAAGAACCTCTACCGGAAGAACCTCCTGCACCGCAGTATCATGCCATTTTCCTTTTGCATCCACGCCTGAAAAGGTAAGGTAGCCTCCCACCATCATAAGGGCCCCCCCATCCAGCACGTAATCGCGAATCAGATTGCATCTGTTTGGTTTCTTCTCGCTTCTCATAAATGTGGCTGACGGAAGAAGAAGCGTATTTGCTCCAATGTCAGAAAGAATCACCGCATCGTATTTCTTTAATTCTTCCATTGTAAATGGAAATTCCTCTCCTGCCAGATGGTTGGGCATAAAGGTAACCTCATAGCCGCCCTCTTCCAGGGCTGCTTTCAGCCACTTTTCTCCTGTCTCATATACAGAGGTATAAAAACTGTCAAATCCTTTCACATGTGTGGTGTAGCTCATCCAGGATTCTCCTGCCAACAATACTTTCTTACTCATCTCTCTTCTCCTTATTTTTCATTCTATTTGTTTGCCTTACACCATTCCAGTATAAGCTGGGCATAAACAAGAATGGCTTCCAGATATGATTCCGCCTCCACATATTCGTTGACAGCATGGCACTCTTCCAACCGTCCGGGGCCAAACTGCATGGTGGGGCAGCCAGCGATGTTCTTCCATAATCTTGAGTCACAGCCTGCCGGAGAACCGACCAGGCGCACCTGCCTCCCAAGGGCTTTTTCGTATCCATTCATAAAGCAGGACACAAAGCTGTCGTCGGATTCCTGTTCAAAGGCCCCGCCGGCCTGATACATGGTTATCACCGGCCTGTGCTGGCGCAGCCATAAGTCACTGTCCGCCACCCGGTTCACCGCATCTGTAAACTCCTCTACAATTTGGTCATAGCTCATCTGTCTGGGCAGATAATGGATGCATGTCTCAAAATAACAATGTCCCGGCACGGTGGACCCGGCGCTGCCGCCGTGAATCGTACCTATATTCAGATTGGGAGCAGGAAGCAGGGGATGTTTATAGGTCAGGAGCCATTTGTGTTCCAGCTCCTCCAGTTCCCGGATAACCTTAAGGGCCTTATCAATTGCGCTGACTCCCTTCCACTTTGCACCTGAATGATTGGCTTTTCCCTCAAACTCCACTTTAAAAAATACAAATCCCATATGAGCCAGTATCAATTCATCGGAAGAAGGCTCGCAGACAACCACACCATCGGCTTTTTCTCCCGACATGATGGCCGCCATAGAACCATTGCCTCCGCCTTCCTCGTCGCAGACGGAAGTGATATGTACATCTCCCGGCAGCTTTACCCCGGCATCCTTAAGCAGTTGTACTGCCATAACAGATGCCATAAGACCGCCTTTCATATCAGCCGCGCCCAGGCCGTAAAGCCTGCCGTCCTTCATGGTTGGCGTGTGCGGCGGCGTATTCCACTCATTTTCATTTCCCGCAGGCATGGTATCTATATGGCCGTTAAACATCAAACTCCTGCCGTCCTTGTCTCCTTTAAAAACAGCATACACATTATAGCGGTCATCGTAATTATGTCCAATGTTCCCTTCCTGATATTTGGCCAGGCATTGTTCAATGGCTTCCTCCGTCATGGGATCCCGGCGGATGATATCCGCTCCCATATCCCCGAACAATTTCACCATATACTCCTGCCCCTGCTTTTCCAGCCCCCCTGCTATCCCATGGCCCAAATCATGGGTATCAATAGCAATAAGGTCCATCAAACGCTGTATATATGACTGTTTATTTTCTTCCAAAACTTCTTTCAGCGGCCTCATCATTTCAACTCCTTTAACCGTAATTGCGGATTCCCTGTTCAATGATATCCCAGAACTTTTCCACATCCACTTCCACTGCCACATTGCTGTTGGGCTCCCTCTTGAAATATCCGAAGAAGTCACAATTCGTACGGCCATAACTTTGAACGCTGCGGATGTCTATTTCCGTAAACATTGCTTTCGTAGTAAGGACGGCCGGGTCTATCAGGTATGCTATGGTCAGAGGGTCGTGGAGAGGCCCTCCCTCCCATCCGAATACAGCTTTTTGGCTCTTGCCGAAAAACAGCATCAAATCCACAAACAGCATTGCCGGCGGCGTGCCGATTTTTTCCATTCGTTCAATCACGGACGGATAACACAGTACCTTTCTGGTCACATCCAGTCCCACCATGGTTATGGGCCTATTGCATGTGAACACCACATGGGCCGCATCTGCGTCCGCCAGAATATTAAACTCTGCCGCAGGCGTCACATTTCCCAACTGATAGCAGCCTCCCATAAGCACAATCTCACGAATCTTGGGAAGAATTCTCGGTTCCAGGCGGATTGCCATGGCAATATTGGTCAGAGGGCCTGTGGGTACAAGTGTAATATCGCCGTCCGATGCCATCAGCGTATCTATTATATACAGCACCGCGTGTTTATCTTCCGCTTTTTTCCGGAGAGGTGCAAATACCGGTCCGTCAAGTCCTGTCTCTCCATGTATGTCATCCGCAATAACCTGCTTATCCCGTATCATGGGCTGTCCGCATCCTGCGTACACCGGAATATCCAGCCCCAGATATTGGCATACATTCAGCGCATTGGCAGTTGTTTTCTCCAATGTCTGGTTTCCGGCAACCACCGTGATGCCCAATAAATCAATTTGCGGGCTCTTAGCTGCCAGCATTATGGCAACCGCGTCGTCATGGCCCGGATCACAGTCTAAAATAATCTTGCGCTTATCCATATCTTGACCTCCTGCTATTCAATCGTAACCAGCGAACTCTTTTTCTTCTCCTGGGCTTTTTTCTTAGATATCATGGAAACTGCCAGCACAGCAATGGTCACCACGTAGGGCATCAGCAATACAAACTGGGATGGAACACCATACGCCTGTATACGGGCTCCCAATGAATCCGTAAATCCGAATATCAGACAGCCGACCGCTGTAAGTGCAGGATGGGCTCCTCCAAAATACATGGCAGCCACACCCATAAATCCTCTGGAATTCGTCATGCCCTCTGTAAAAAGCCTGCTGTATCCAAGGGACAGATGAGCTCCTGCCAGCCCTCCAATCAGACCGGATATGGCTATTGCCTGGTATTTCATGGCATTTACATTAATTCCCGCTGTCTCTGCAGCCATGGGAAACTGTCCCACTGCCCTCAGCCGCAGTCCCCATACTGTCTTATAAAAAAGAAACATCATAAGAAATACCAGCACGATAACAAACCATTCCGTAACACTCCAGTTGTTAAACAGGCTGTCCAGAACAGGCACGCCGTCTAAAAACGGTATATGTACCTTAGGTATTCCTTTAATCTGCGGGCTGGTAAAGGAGCCGCTTACTCCAAGCATGCTATTGAGCATGAATTTGGTAAAGGCAATGGCAAACAGATTAATACCCATACCAATGGCACAAATCTCTGCCTTGTACTTAATGTGCCCCACAGCCATAATCATGGCAATGAGAAGGCCTGCAACCATTGAAATAAGGATTCCCAGAACCCAGCTTCCAGTCAGATAACTAACAGTTACAGCCGTAAACGCGCCTGTAAGCATGATACCCTCAGTACCAATATTAAGAATATCCGCCTGCTGGGTAATGGCTGCACAAAGAGCTGCATATATGATGGGCGTAGCTGAACGGAACGTCGCATATATTAATGAAATATCAAAAATCTTATCAAATTGCATATGTCCTCCTCCTACTGCGCATCTGCTTTTGCCTTGCGTTTTTTGTTAAACTGGAACAACAATTCCATGGTAGCCACGATAATAAAGATAGCGGTAATGGTATCTACAATGGATTTTGGAACACCGGTATTCTGCTGCATACCCAAAGCTCCGGAGCGCAGCACTGCCAGGAAAAACGCGATGAACGGGGTGGTAACCACATTGTTCTTTACAATCAGGGAAGCCAGCATACCGTTTGTTCCCAGGTTCGCGGCAAAGTTATTCAGGAAGTATCCGTATGTACCCAGCACCTCGATACAGCCTGCCAGGCCGCCAATGGCGCCGCTGAGCATCATGGTACGGATAAACACCTTCTTCGGATTGATTCCAACATACTCAGCATTGGCCGGATTGGTTCCCACGGTTCTTATTTTATAGCCCAGCGTTGTTTTGTTCAGCATCCAGATGACAGCAATTACCGTTATAATAGCTATAAACAGCCCCGCGTTGGCATTACTTGGTTTCAAAAGTTTGGGAAGCGTCACATTCACCGGTATGGACTGGGGATTGGCAACGCCTGCACTGATTGGTCCGCTTACTAAATAGGAAGTGATATACAGTGCCACACTGTTCATCAGAATGGTAGTACACACCTCACTGACGCCGTAATACGCCTTTAAAAATCCCGGAATCCATGCCCATGCAGCACCTGCTGCAACGGCAGCCCCAAAACATGCCGCCAGCAGCAAAGGCTTTGGAAGCCATGTGCAGTAGATTCCCACATAGGCAGCTGCCATACCGCCTAAGAACACCTCGCCCTCAACGCCTACATTGAAGGCTCCTGCCTTAGCCGCCACCGCAAATGCAATGGACGTCAAAAGCAGCGGGGTAAAGTTGGCCAGGGTTGTACCAATCTTCAGCTTCCCCACAAAAGCTCCCTTAAACAAAGCCGCATATGCTTCCAGTGGATTTTCATGAATCAGCAGTATAAAAACAGCTCCTATGCCCAGCGCCAGAAGAGCCAGCAGTAAAATCCTCCTCAGGCTTTTCATCACTGATTCTACTCTTGGATTCATTGTCTGCCTCCTTCCTGCTCCTGGATACCGCAGCCTTCCATATCATGGCCGCCCATCATCAGAAGCCCCAGCTTTTCTTCATCTGCTTCCTCCGCCATCATGCGCCCTGTAATCCTGCCCTCATACATAACCACAATACGGTCAGACAAAGACATGATTTCCTCCAGGTCCGCAG
Source organism: Enterocloster clostridioformis (assembly GCF_020297485.1). Classification (NCBI taxonomy): domain Bacteria; kingdom Bacillati; phylum Bacillota; class Clostridia; order Lachnospirales; family Lachnospiraceae; genus Enterocloster; species Enterocloster clostridioformis. Next base: position 4,801,011 of record NZ_JAIWZC010000001.1, on the reverse strand, counting down.
ATACCAGAAGCACTCCCAGGCCCTTTTTCTTGACATCCTGCAAAATAGTGCGGATTGATTCAATAGCGCCTATATCAACACCTCTTGTAGGCTGGGATGCCACCAGAAGTTTTCCGCCTATGGAAACCTCTCTCGCCACCACTACCTTCTGGGCATTTCCTCCCGAAAGTGAGGATGCGGGAATCTCAGTATCCCTGGGACGTATATCGAATTTTTCGGCCATCTCTTTCGCAAATGGGTAGGAGGCAGAATCATTTACCATGATTCCCCTGGCAAAGGGCGCTTTGTCCTCCTGAACCGCCACCAGGTTCTCCCGTATTGTCATGGTACGGTTTAAACCTCTGGTATTTCGGTCTTCAGGAATATGGGCAAGTCCGGCTTCCCTGGATTTCCTTGGAGAAAAATTAGTGATTTCCGTTCCTCCCAGAATAACACATCCCTTCTCCACCTTTCTCAATCCGGTTATAGCCTCTATAAACTCACTCTGTCCATTCCCATCAATACCGGCAATTCCCACGATTTCTCCTGCCCTGACTTCCATGGAGACACCGCGTATCTTGGATATCTCTTTTTCCCCCGATGTCCACAAATCTCTGACCTCCAGGACCACATCACCGATATCAGCCTTCTCCTTTTTTATGTCCAGGAAAACTTCCCTTCCTATCATCATCCTGGCCAAATCCGAAGGGGACGTATCCTGTTTATCTACGGTACCGATAAAACATCCCTGCCTCATTACCGTAATACGGTCCGATATCTCCATTACCTCATTGAGTTTATGTGAAATGAAAACAATGGACTTGCCGTCCTTCCTCAAATTCTCCAGAATCTCAAAAAGCCTGCGGGTTTCCTGAGGCGTCAGCACCGCTGTCGGTTCATCCAGTATGATTATATCTGCTCCTCTGGTCAATATTTTAATAATCTCCACTCTCTGGGCTTCTCCCACGGAAATCTGATTTATTTTCTTACTCATTTGTATATCCATGCCGTACTGGTCTATATAGTGCTGCACTGTATTTTTTGCTTTTTCAAAATCTATGGTGCATCCCTTCCTGGGCTCAAATCCCAGAATAATATTCTCCAGTACCGTAAGCTCGTTGACCAGCATGAATTCCTGGTGCACCATGCCTATTCCTTTTTCTATGGCAATCTTGGGGGTGATGTGGCTTATATTCTCACCTTTGATTTTTATATCTCCCCCGTCAAAATCATATAGTCCGTACAGCAGTTTCATCATGGTGGATTTTCCTGTTCCATTTTCACCAATCAGGGAGTGTATTTCACCCTTCTTCAAGTTGAACTGCCCATCTTTTACCGCCTGTACGGAGCCAAATGATTTCCTGATACTATTCATTTCCACTACATATCCGTTCATTCCGGTCACCCTTTTCCCTGAATCTTTGCCTCTAAAGATTTCATAAAACCCAGGGCAGGAAGACATATTCATGCCCTGCCGCCCCTGAAGTATTTCCGCGCTTTATACAGCCTTACTGAGCGTCCTTGCCGAATCCCTCGTAGTTATTTACCACAATCTCGCCAGAGATGATTTTGTCTTTAAGTTCCTGCACCTTGTCCTGGATATCTGCAGGGAACTTATCGCCTAAATGCTCTTTAATGACTGCGAAATCAGTTAAGTCCACACCATCGTTGGAAATTTCCAGATAGCTGGTGGTGTCTCCTTTGAAGTTACCCTCCACTACAGACTCAATCACGCTGTAGCAGGCTGTGTCAACTCGTTTAACCATAGATGTCACTACATGTCCCGGCTGGTCGTTATCCTGATTCAAATCAACGCCAATGGCATATTTTCCAGCTTCCTTGGCTGCCTCCAGAATACCTGTACCTGTACCGGAAGCCACATTCATGACAATGTCAGCGCCCTGTTCATACTGAGCCAATGTCAGTTCCTTACCCTTAAGTGGATCAATCCATGTTCCTGCATAAGACTGAAGAATGGTGATGTCGGGATTTATATATTTTGCTCCCTGCTCAAATCCAACATAGAAATCGTGAAGCACCGGAATATCCTGGCCTCCGACCCAGCCTATAATGGCATCGTCATTTACACCTTCAATCTCGGAGTGGGTTGTGAACATAGCTGCCACTGCGCCGGCTAAAAAGGAACCCTGATTCTGGGCAAAGCTGATGGAAACCACGTTTGGCCCTTTTACAGTTGTATCGATGATAGCAAATTTAACGTCCGGATAGCTGTCTTTATATTTCTCAAGATATTCCTGGAAATTAGAGTTAGAGCAGATGACCAAATCATATCCGCCCTCGCAGCATGCCAGAAGGTTGGCCTCCCACTCGTCTGCGGTGGTGCCTTCCAGATTCTTTACCTCCACCCCGAAATCCTTGGCTGCCTGCTGTGCGCCGGCATTACAGGAATCATTGTAGGATTTGTCACCCAGATTACCAGAGTAAACAACCGCTACCTTTATCGGACTTTTGCCCTCAGAATCTGCCGCCTCGCCGGAGCCTTCCGCCGCAGTCTGACTGCTGCCTCCATTGCTCTCTGCCTTAGCTCCTGTGCCGCTGGAGCCACACCCAACCAGACTTAATCCTAACACTGCCGCCATTGTCATTGCCAAAAAACGTTTCTTCATAAAACTACTCCTTCCTTCACCTGAAATGTAATTGTTTCCTTTTACCAGGAAAAAGCTTTTAGTAAAGCGTTTTTCCAAATTTATTTCGTGATTTAATCTTATTACTATTTTTTAAATTTGTCAATAGATAAATGTTGCACTATATTTTATTTCATTATTTATGCATCTTTTACAATTTTTTCACGCATCCAGCCCTTCTATGTTAATCAAAAAATTTATTACCAGTAAAAGGCTTTATCTCACTCAATACACTGAATTTGCGGCAAATACCAAAGTTTTTTGCATCTGCCACAGAGGGTCCGTTCCGGCCGCCAAATAAAAAAATGGCAGGAGATGCGGCGTTTCTCACACCGTCATATCTCCTGCCATACCTGATCTATATTTTCTTCCCATCACCATACAAATACCTGTACTGTCCCGGCGTCATATTCTCTGAGCTCTTGAACCTCCTTGTAAAGTTGGACAGATTGGCATATCCTGCCTCCTGGACAATCTGGGCCATCTGCTTATCTGTATGAATCAGACAATCCTTGGCCAGCACAATACGAAACACCCACGCCAATATTGTCCGCACAGCCCGGACAGTAAACGGAGTTCTCACGCCTATCTTTCAGAAGGAATACTCCCTTACCGGCAGGACAGCCCTGCATGAAAAGCTGGCCACGGCCGGCGGGGCAGTTCTTATGAGCGCCTGCCTGGCCGTAGACGGAACCGTACTGGATCCAAAGGACGGCATATGCCACGCCACACCCGAGGGCGCTATCCGCAATATGGGACGAATCAGCAATCCCGGCATGGCGCAGACAGACCGCACCATTTTGGAAATCATGACGGAGAAAGATTAACACGCTCTAATCCACCAGCTTATCCAGTTCCTTCACATGCTCTGTCTCATTGGAGGTCTTATGCTTTGCCTTGGATGCGTACAGGTTCACGGAGGCCTGGGACTTCTTAATAGGCTGCATGGTGCCTGCTCCGGCCACGCATCCGCCCGGACACGCCATTCCCTCCAAAAGGTAGCCATTGTATTTCCCGGCCTTTGCCATGGTCAGCAGTTTTCTGCATTCCTTAAGGCCCTCTGCATTGGCTACCTTAATCTCCTTATCCGGATAACGCTGGTGAATCACATCCACCACGGACTTGGCCACCCCGCCTGCCACCGCAAAGTTACGGCCGTCCGTGGAAGCGTCATTGACGCCTTCCGGATCTTCTTCTATCTTCTCCACATCCACATGACGGGCATCAAAGATGCCGTCCATTTCCTCAAAAGTAAGAACGAAATCCACATCACTTCGTATGTCTGTACGCATAGCCTCCAGCTTCTTGGCTGCACAGGGACCGATAAATACAACCTTTGCATTGGAATGGTGCCGCTTAATCAGCCTTGCCGTCAGGGTCATGGGGGTCAATGCCATGGAAATACAGTCCGCATGCTCCGGAAACAGCTTCTTAGCCATCATGGACCAGGCCGGGCAGCAGGATGTGGCCATAAAAGGAAGCTTTTCCGGCACTTCCCGGATGAAGTCAATCGCCTCCTGGGTAGCGCACAGGTCAGCTCCCACCGCTACCTCAAATACATCCGCAAACCCCAGCGCCTTCATGGCTGCACGCAGCTTGCCGGGTGTAACCTTGGGACCGAACTGTCCCACAAAAGCCGGGGCAACCGCCGCATAAACTCTTTCCCCTGACTGGATGGCGCGTATGACCTGGAATATCTGCGACTTATCCGCTATGGCTCCAAAAGGACAATTCACCAGGCACATTCCGCAGGACACGCACTTGTCGTAATCAATATCCGCCTTTCCATTCTCATCCGTGGAAATAGCGTCCATACCGCAGGCGGCGGCGCATGGTCTTTCCTGAATAATGATGGCCTTATAAGAACAAACATCCGCGCATCTTCCGCATTTGATGCATTTATCGTCATTGATATGGGAGCGTCCATTGGTCCTGTCCAGCTTGATGGCATCCTTAGGACACACCTCCTCACATGGATGGGCCAGGCAGCCCTGACAGCCGTCTGTCACAAATACCCTCTTTTCATGACAGGCATTACAGGCAAATTTAATCACATTAATCAGAGGAGGCGTGTAATAGGTCTCCGGTCTGTCCGCCGCTTCTATGTTATCCGAAACCGGCGCATGTTCCGCCGCGCTGCGGTACGGAAGCCCCATGGCCAATCTGAGCCGTTCCCCGACAATAGCCCTCTCCAAAAAAACGTCATTGCGGAAATTACCCACTTCTCCCGGTATAATTTTATACGGAAGCTCTTCAATACGTTTATCCACCGGCCATTCCGTATGATAGGCCATCCTTGCCACTTCCCTGAATATCCTGTGTCTGATTTCCTGTATACGCGTCTCCACTCCTCGCATATTCCTGCCTCCTTGTTATGAGCACTTAGAGACCGTCTTTTGGTCTCTTACGTGCGATACATGCCGCTGGCACTTGGCGGGCGTCCTTTGACCGCTTAGTGCAGCGGCTCGTTATGAGCACTTAGAGACTGTCCTTTAGTCTCTTACGTGCGATACATGCCGCTTTTAACAGTACCGATTATATACCAGCCCATGAAAAATGCAAATGCCTAAATGCGTTTTTCCCCCTTTGTTCTTAAAATAAAGCACAGATTGCAAATAATCGAGTAGGAGGAAGGCGATTATTTCGCCTTCCGACCTCTCACACCACCGTACGTACCGTTCGGTATACGGCGGTTCAATCAACTTAACATGTAACAGCCTTTTCGGCGTAGTAGTCTTCCATGGATACAAGACCAAACTTAGCTAGTCTCTCTTTACTGATACAAATGTGGAGATTCCAGCTTCTGCACACTCTGGCATATCCTTTGGCATATGAAATGCCATGTGCCGCATTTGGCGGCAGACCAAGTTTGATAAGATTCTTTTCCCTGTTCTTTGGCGTTTTCCAGTGTTTCCATATGCACATGCGCAGTCGATACCGAATCTGTCCGTCCATTTTTGCGCACAGCCTTTTCATGCTTCCGATTTTGAAATAATTTATCCACCCTCGGATAAGCCGGTTGAGTTTCCCAATTTTATAACCATTGCCCACTCCCCAGCTCCTGCTTGTATATTTCTTCATCTGCGCCTTGAACTTTGCTGCCGCTTTCGGGTGTGGTCTGGCTTTGTACCCTTTGGCAAATGAGTCATAGTAAAATCCAAACCCCAGATACTTAATGCCCTTTGGTTTATCAACCCTGCTCTTTTCCGCGTTCACTTTCAGTCCAAGCTTTTCCTCTATAAACCGAGCCACGCTCTTCATTACCCGCTCTGCCGCCTGTCTGCTCCCGACCATTATAATAAGGTCATCTGCATACCGGACGAAATCCAGCCTCCTTGCTTCCAGTTCTTTGTCCAGCTCATTTAACATGATATTTGCTAACAGCGGCGAGATATTTCCACCCTGCGGTGTGCCGACTACCGTATCTTCATACTCATCATCAATCATTACGCCGCTGACCAGAATCTTTCTTACCACCGATATGACATCTCCGTCCTTTATTGTCCGTCCGAAAATCGTCATCAGCTTGTCATGGTCTACTGTGTCAAAGAATTTCGCTAGGTCGATATCCACTATCCAGTTGTGTCCGTCATTCATCATTTCCAATGCTTTAAGGACTGCCTGCTGTGCACACCGCTTGGGTCTGAATCCATAGCTGTGGTCGTGAAACTGCTCCTCAAATATCGGGGTAAGCACCTGTGCCACCGCCTGCTGTACAAAGCGGTCTACTGCTGTTGGCACTCCAAGATTTCTTGTACCACCATCGGGTTTGGGTATCTCCACCCTGCGGACTGGCTTCGGCTTATACTTCCTCGTCCGCAACTGTTCCTTAATGTTTTCGCCGTTTTCCGAAAGATATGCGCCAAGTTCTTCAACGGTCATCCCGTCCACGCCTGCCGCTCCTTTATTCCTTACGACTTGCAGATACGCCGCATTTAGATTATCCCTGCTTAATATCTGCTCCATGAGACTGCTTGTGTCCATGCGTTGTTTCCTTTCTGCCCCTTTTGCCTTTGCCGCCTTTGAAGTCATCGACAGGCGTATGCTCCGGCTACGAAGTGGAACGTACTTCAACTGATTGATTGTTCAGCCCTTCGCTCCGTCCCCATTACAGGAACTTCCTCACTACTATGGCTTCTGCTGACTTCTCACAATTCGTTGTTACTACTATAACTCGATTTTAATAAGTTTACATTATTATCCTGAAAACCAAGGGAAACGTGCGCCCAAAGCACGGACACGTAAGCCAAGAAATCAGATTACTACCAATGCTTAAATTGTAAGCTTATTTAAATCGAGTTATACTACGGCTAATGAGACCGCCTGTGAGACCTCCCCAGTTAAGGTGCGTGTTCTTTTCCTCCATGTACCTGCCGCATTTACTCGTACTTCCGGCAACCTTTTGGACTTCAGTGCCTTTTGCCACCTTATCCGTATTTCCGAGCCTTATATGCGGTTCCTGTCCGTCAGGTCAGAGGTTTGCTTACAGCTTCTTTCAGATTCCGTCTCACGGCGGACACCCTTGCTGTTCGGCTATGTGCTTCGTTGTTGCCTACGCGCACTTGGGACTTTCACCCATTAGAAAACGCCCATGCTGGGCAAACAAAACAGGGAGCCGCGCGCTGCGGCTCCCTGTCGTTTACTTCTGATATATAATTTTCCGTATGGCATGGACAGATAGGCAGTACTTATCCCCCAGCTCCTCCAGGGATACCCCCTGCCGGTAAGCATCCACGATTCCGGCGTTCCGCTCTGCCAGTTCCCTGCGGCAGCCGCTTTGCTCGCCCCAGGCCTTGTGCTGGTTTTCCCTGGACGGGATATAGATATATCCGGCCTGTACATATTCCTGCAGCTCCTCCACCAGGCCATGGGGGAGGACTGCCTTTGCGTTGACATATTTCATGTTGGCTCACTCCTTATTTTCATCACTCTTAAGGAAGCAAAGCCAGCATTTATCTCAGCGGCGCATATTACTCCATGCAGGCGCCGCTGAGCTTACCGGCTTTGCATGGAGCCAGACATTGTTGTTTTTCTTTTTATTCCTGCACATGATTTTCTCCTTCCAAACCGTCCTTATCTCTCAATTAAACCAGATTACGGCATTTCTAAATAACTACGGCCCAACGGTTACAGGAACTCCCAGAGGACAGTATTCCCACAGAATATCCATCACATCGTTTGTAACCGCGATGCAGCCGGAGGTTCCTCCGCCCTGGTCCCCGTGTATCTCAATTGCCCCGCCTAAAGGAGTATTCCAGGGCGGCTGTACGCCTGCCTTATTTGCCTCCAGGATGGCATGATACTGTTCCTCATTAATCAGGCCGTCTCTCAGGCCCCGCTCTGCGTCCTCGGCATTGGGATAGGAAAGTCCCAGAGCCAGATAGCATATGCTCTGGTCATTTCTCGTGCACACATAGAACGATCCGGAGGGTGTGATTTCATCTCCCTCCTGCACCTTGTCCCCTGTCTCAGACCGCCGTCCCAGCTTTACAGGCCAGGTTCCTATGGTCTGGGCATATTGTTTCAGCGTCAGCGTATTCCCCATCTTGCTGACATAGATGTTCACCCCATTGACAGAAGGCTGGTAAGCTGCCCCCGGTCCCGCGCTCTGCCCGGCCAGGGCGCTCAGAGGACCGGCTGCCGCCAGGCACAGTGCCATCGCTCCGGCTGCAGCACATTTTCTGAATTTCATCCTGTTCCATCTCCTTACGCTTATTTTATATTTTATTTAGTATACCATATAATCCCAGGTTCTAAACCAATGTAAGAAAATTGAAAGGAAAATATATCTATTCTTCTGTTTTCTCTTCCCCATACCCCAGCTGCGGCAGCACATTCATGGGATGGTCCAATATCACCAGATCTGCGTCCTTATCCAGATAGTGCTCCTGCTTATGTATGATTACCATGTTCCGCCCGGCAAAATACTGTATGTACTGGCAGAACACCTCGGAAGCCAGGGTGGTCCCCAACAATAACAGGGTATCCGCCTTTGTTATCTCCTCTGTGGTCCTGGTCATGTTCTGACTGTCCACCATCTCCCCAATCAGGGAAATCATGGGCCGTATGGGAACATTGCAGTCCCTGCAGATTGGAATCCGCTTTGCACCCGCAATATATCCAATGGGATACTTTTTCTTACATCTGGGGCACTGGTTCTGGTAAATACTTCCGTGAAGATTTATAACATAACGGCAGCCGCCCCTGCGGGCCTTGTCATAGATGTTGCTGTCTATGACGCATTGAAGCTTTCCGGCCCTCTCCATGGCTGCCAGGGCCGGGCCGGAAGCAGTGTCCCTTGGCGCGTTGTGAAGCATCTCCTTTTTATAGAACTCGAAAAATCGCTCCGGCCGGGTATTGTAAAATGCACTGGTATACATTTCCTCAACGCCGTAGCCATACCGGTTCTCGATGTCATATGCCTTATCCTGTTTCTTAATACCGATGAACCCGCCTTCTTCCATCATACCGGAACCGCAGAGAGCCACAGTATAGGTACTATCATCCAGAATCTTTCTCAACTGAGCTATTTTTTCATTCATAGTGATACCCCCTTCCAGTCCAACCCAGCAAATTCCCCCTGGGAGGCTGCATCTGTTTCTTATTATCACTATTATATAATTTTTTCCAGATAATTTCCACCCGTTTTGTCAATTTTATCTTACTATTTTCATTTTAAAATATCATTTTCTCTCTTTTCTGTCTGGAAATAAAGGAGAACGCCCCCGATTGTCACCACGCTCCCCGCTATCTGCGGGGGCACTTCCCCGAACAGGAAAAGCGCAAAAACAGCAGCAGCCACAGGCCCGCACAGCTTGGAAGCAGATACAAAGGAGAGCGAAAAGAATTTCAGGCACCAGCTGAAAAGACCGTGTCCCAAAAGGATGGGGCACACACCGAAAAGGAGGCCCACAACCACGAGCGCGCTCCGTATCCCGTAAAGGCAAGTCCGCTAAATGCAGTTGCCAGTCCCACGGCCAGGAACACTCCGCTGGCCCCGCACAGCAGGACCGTCTTTCTGTCCATGTCCATCAGCTCCCGCCTGCAGTCCTTCCGTCCCAAAACCACTGGCGTCATCAGTGCCACGGTCCACATTATGCGGTAAAGGGCTGCTACCACAGCAGGGGCCTGGGAATATTTAACAAAAATAGCCGATAGTGAAATACCGGCTATAATGCTTGGTTGAGATTCTCTGCCTATGGGATCAGCCTGCTGGTTCCCAGGCGGTCTGCGCCCAGCTCTATGAAACGCTCTGCGTCTTCAATAGAGGCGATTCCGCCGGCTGCCTTAACCTTCACCTCAGGACCTGAGTACTTCCTCATAAGGGCCACATCCTCCGGTGTTGCGCCGGCCGCGGAAAACCCGGTGGAGGTCTTGATAAAATCCGCCCCTGACTCCGTGACCACACGGCACATTTCCTTTTTCTCCTCCTCTGTCAAAAGACAGGTCTCGATAATGACCTTCAGGCATCTGCCGCCGCAGGCAGCCTTAATCTGTCTGATTTCATCCAGGACCTGGTCATAATGCCCTGCCTTTACCAGGCCGATGTTGATGACCATATCAATTTCGTCCGCGCCGTTCTTCACCGCGTCCTCTGTCTCGAACACCTTCACCGCGGTGGTCATGTTGCCGTTGGGGAATCCGATAACTGTACAGATTGCCAGCTTATCCCCCACAAAATCCTTTGCCTGCTTCACATAACAGGGAGGAATGCACACAGAGGCGGTGCCGTATTCCATGCCTTCCCTGCACAGCTTCTCAATCTGCTCCCAGGTGGCTGTCTGCTTTAACAGTGTGTGATCTACCCTGCTTAAAATATCCTTCTTATCCATTATTTTCCATCCTTTCCATCCGTCCGTCAGCCGCCCCGAAGAACAAACCGTCCAAGGGGCATTCTTCCTGATTACAATTCGTCCAGAACCGAAGTTCCTATAGTGCCTTCCGGCATCTTCACCCCAAAGTTATCAGCCACCGTGGCTCCAATGACCGCAAATGTATCTGCCCCGCCCAGGTCCTTTCCGCCCTCCATGGACGGGGAATAGGCGATGAACGGCACCTGCTCCCTGGTGTGGTCCGTGCCTGTGTAGGTAGGGTCGTTGCCATGGTCCGCGGTGAGAATCAGAAGATCGTCCTCACCCAGAAGGGGGAGCAGCTCACCCAGCTTCTCATCAAAGCGCTCCAGCTCCCTGCCGTACCCTTCCGGATTGCGGCGGTGTCCCCACAGAGCGTCAAAATCCACCAGATTCACAAAACAAAGTCCGTTGAAATCCGTTTTTGCATACTGGATGGTCTGCTCCATACCGTGGACAGATGAGTTGGAATGGTTGGACTGTGTCAGTCCCTCGCCGTCAAAGATATCGTATATCTTACCAATGGACACCACATCATATCCCGCGTCCTTAAGGGCGTTGAGGGCAGTCCTTCCATATGGCTTCAGCGCGTAATCATGGCGGTTGGAGGTGCGCTTGAATTCGCCCTTCTTCATGCCGGTATAGGGCCTGGCAATGACCCGTCCCACTTTCCACTCATCCCGCAGCGTCAGTTCCCTGGCAATCTCACAGTAGTGATACAGGCTGTCAAGTCCCATGGTCTCCTCGTTGCCGCATATCTGAAGCACGGAATCCGCGGAAGTATACACAATCAGATGGCCTTCCCGAATCTCTTCCTCTGCCAGTTCATCCAGTATTTCCGTTCCGCTGGCGCTCTTGTTGCCGATGATTTTCCGTCCGGTCCTTTTCTCCAGCTCGTCTATCAGCTCCTTAGGAAAGCCGTGGCTGGTAAATGTCTGGAAGGGCGTGGTGACAAGAAGCCCCATCATCTCCCAGTGTCCCGTCATGGTATCCTTGCCCCGGCTTCTCTCCTTCAGGCGCATGTAACGCCCCAAGGGGTGTTCTGCCGGCTCCATCCCTTCCAATGGATGCAGGTTGACCATGCCCAGTTTTTTCAGATTCGGAATCTTAAGCCCCTGAACCTTCTGGGCAATATGCCCCAGGGTGTCCACCCCCACATCTCCATATTCCGGTGAATCCTCCACTGCCCCGATTCCAAGTGAATCCAGGACCACTACAAAGATACGTTTATATTTTCCCATCTTACGACCTCCTTAAAATAATGTGACCAGGCCTACTACCATGGCGCCGATCAGGCTTACCGCCACACCGCCTAACATGGCCTTAAACACCAGGCGGGCAAGGGTGCTTTTCTTTTCAGGGCACAGGACCGCGATACCTGAAACGCAGATTCCCAGACTGGAGAAATTGGCAAAACCGCACAGGGAAATGGCGCATATCATCCCTGTCCTGTAATCCATGGAAGATATCATGCCGCCCAGCTGCTGGAACGCCACGAATTCATTGAGGACCAGCTTGCTTCCCAGGAGATTTCCTTCCAGCAGGATTTCCGACGGATCCAGGCCCAGGAAAAAGCCAAAGGGAGCAAATACATAGGAAAATACCTGCTGAAGGCTGATACCGCAGACACCCAACAGTTTATTCACCGCTGCCACCAGAGCCACCATGGCCACCATGATGCTGCCCACCGGCACCAGTGTGCTGGCAATCAGAAGATACTCCATGGGAATGCCCAGGGCCGTATAACCGCCCAATATGGACACGGACATACTGCCCATGCCGGAAACCAGGACCACCATAACCTCGCTGTCCGTCATTTGGCCCAGGTACTTGCTCACCAGTATCGGGCTGTCGGTCTGTCTCAGAAACATGTTGGCAACCGCCACAAAGCTTTCCACCTCTGAGGTGCCCATAAGCTTACCCACTGCTTTACCAATCCATTTTACCACAAATCCCAAAATTCCGATATAGTAAAGAAAACTTACCAGGGCAGACAGGAATACAATGTTGCCCAGGACCTGTATGGCAAATACAGATCCGGCGGCAGCGGTGCTGTCTGCCAGAGAACCGAACACAAAGCTTAAACCGTCCTGTCCGCAGTTGATGACGCTGGTCACTGCATCCGATACCTTAGACACCACGTAACGGCCGGCCGGAACCTTTACCAGAATCACCGCAATCAGGAACTGGGCAATCACTGCCTTAATCAACATTTTGACGGATATCTTTCTCCTTAAGCCTGCTTATCTGCCTGAATCAGTCTGCGGACGGCTTCCACCGCCACCTTGATAGCTGCCTCGGTATCGTGGACAATGGGGTTATCCAGTCCTGCCTCCTGGCGCTCCTGGTTTCCCACCACCAGGAAATCAGAGCCGCAGCGCACCCTCAAGTGGCTGGCCGCAATAAACAGGGCAGCGGATTCCATCTCAGACGCCTTGCAGCCCATGCGCTTCCATGCCTCCCACTTATTCAGCAGCTCATAGCTCACCGGCATACGTTTGGGTTCATGCTGCCCGTAAAACGCATCCTTGCACTGCACCACTCCCGCGTGGTACGTGTATCCCAGCGCCTTTGCCGAGGAAACCAGGGCATTGGTCACATCCAGGTCAGCCACGGCCGGGAACTCGATGGGGGCGTATTCCCTGCTGGTTCCCTCCATGCGGATGGCGCCTGTGGCCACCACGATATCCCCGCCCTTCACGTCCATGTCCATTCCTCCGCAGGTTCCCACACGGATAAATGTATCAGCCCCGCACAGCACCAATTCCTCCATGGCAATGGATGCAGACGGGCCGCCGATGCCCGTGGAGGTCACGCTTACCTTTTCCCCGTCCAGATAACCGGTGTATGTAACATACTCCCTGCTGTCCGCCACCAGCACCGCATTGTCAAAATGTTTCGCAATCTTTTCGCAGCGTTTCGGGTCCCCCGGCATGATGACATACCGTCCCACGTCCCCCTTCCTGATCTGTAAATGGTACTGTAATCCTTCTTCTCCTGAATAGTTCTGCATGATAATTACCCTCTCTCAATTGATTTTTTTGCCTGCGCTTTTGCCTGCATCTTTGCTTGTATTTTTGCCTGCGCTTTGCCTGAACCTCAGCTTGCGCTTTTACTTGCATTTGCTTACATTTTACCGGCACTTACACTCTTGTTTTTGTTTGTTTATTTGTCTGTTTGTCGTGCATTTGTATAATATCATTTATCTTGTATAATTTCTAGATGGAATATTTTACAATTATTACAGCATACTTTTATGTATATTGACAATATAACTGTGCTTTTTTTATAGTTTTTTACCGATTCAATCGTGTTATACAACTAGACATGTCTATTTTATTGACAAAACAGCTTCCGGGAATTATGATGTTTAATAGGGACTTGTATATTTTTTGTGATACAGCCAGACAGAAAGGATAGACCTATGGAAGTAGATGTATTATCTGAGAAAGCAAAGAAATTAAAACATGTGAAAGTATATAACCGCCTGTATTCCATGATACAAGACGGCGTGTATCCTCCAGGCGGCCAGCTTCCCTCCGAACCGGAGCTGGCACTGCAGATGGACGTAAGCCGCATGACCCTGCGCAGGGCTCTGGCGCTGCTGCAGGAGGATAATCTGGTAATCAACATACGCGGAAAAGGAAATTTCATCAGCGAACATAATCCCGACGCAGAGCTGCCGGGCCTGGAGGTCACACAGCACCCGGTCCGCTGTACGCTGTCCGGATCCATTGAGGAGACAGAGATGGAATTCCGCATAGAACCGCCCACGGAATCCATCAATCAGAACCTGAAACGGAAAACCGCCGTTGTGGTAATCGCAGACCGCTGGTATAAACGCGCCGGGAAGGCGTGTGCCTACAGCCTCAGTTTCATTCCCATTGAGGTTATTTCCGAAAAACAGATAGATTTAAGGGAGAAAGAAGATTTATTCCAATACCTGGAGCATGGCGTATATAAGGATGCCGGCAGCAGCACCTGCCAGCTCTCCTATACCACCACAGGCAATTTCACAGCCGTCAAGTACATGCTCTCCCAGCATGCATCCTTCATCCTGATCCAGGAGACACTATACGGCGAAAATCACCGGGTATTGGTATCCAGCAAGCACTATATACCTGTGGAATCCTTCAAAACTCAGGTCAACGCTGTGGCCGGGCACGTCTGAAGGCCCATTTTCATTAATCCAAATAATGCTTCGCCGCAAATAAGCCAGCTGGGTCCGGCAGAAAGAAAACACACCGGCCATATCCATCATGGAGCGGCCAGTGTGTTTGTCTTCCTACAATTGCTTTCAGCGTGCCCCCCCCCCCCCCCTAACCCCCCGGGGGTGCGTCATTTTACCATGGAAGTATTCCGACAGTCAATTTCGTTTTCCTTGCGTTTTTCTTACCGGTTCCTTACTGGCGGCACTTGTCTCAAGGGTCGAAGAATAAACTGCTGGGTGGCTTGGCGGCACCCAGCTTTTCTCATTTCCGGAATCTTGCCACCCAAAGTGCTTGATTTTCCCATATAAAAGGCTTATTCCGGGTGGCAGAGCCGTAGAATTGTTTTACCGGGCAATCTGCGTTTTTTTGAATCTCTGTCTGCCGGTTTTCTATAATCGTGTTTCTATCGGGCCGCCCGCATCGTCCTCTTGCCCTTGTAACGCTCCGTGACCGCCCGTGTTAACGTTTTCCGGCAGGACTCGGAAAGATGTACCATGAGCAGGTATATCGGCTCGTTGGCCTGATGTGAAACAACCACCATTTTCCGAAAATCAAGAAAAATCGCAGGGTCGAAAAGTGCGCTGGTTAAATACCATTATGTAAAACCCTCTTCCCCTCATTTATCGCTTTTTCACAGATATAAATACAGGAATTTAAATTTTTTATTATCTCCCCTTTTTTTACCAGTATATTTTCATATCGTTCCTCATCTAGCAGGAATTCTCCAGTCAAATAAAACTCATCTGGCGATAGACGAAATAGTTCTACCCATTGTTTGAGGATGTTCTTTAACTTTGTTATCTCACCATCTTCAATAAATGAAAATCCATAGTATGAAATACCATTTTGAAGTCTTTTGCCGTTCCAAGTTGTACTGATCCATTTCAAGCTATCTCCAATATATTGAATTATCATATCCGAAATGGAAACTGAATCCATATCTGAAGAAACCATACTCACATCACTATCTTTTGGAATAATTGCAAACTGATGTACTAATCCCACCTATAATCACCTCCGAACCTATTGCTTCCCAAATGATACAATAGAACCATCTGGCGCAATATCAATATATTTTCCATTCTTTTTGTATCGAATTGTACCTTCAACAGCTCCATCAACTCGGCTCTTTGTAGAACCTTTTTTAGCTGTTTTAGCAAATTCTTCTGCCTTTCTTAAATATTGGTCGCGGCTTGTAGCACCAACTTCATCACCATGCCTGCCATAATGGTAGTCCAAAGAATCTTCTGGAGAATCAAAGCTTCCTTTATTCCAGTTTCCAGTCTCAGAATCCCCCTTATCATCTTTATTATTCTTTCCACCCCCAAACATCACAATACCAGTGTTTTCTATTGCGATAGCATCGCCATCCATTACCATTGTGTTACCATATTCATCAGCTACAACCATTACCGTCTGTGGCCCAGTTCCATTCATGGAATGCATCACTATCACAAATAAGGTACCTGCATTTTTACAGTTGGCAAGTATTTTTCCTATCTGTTCTCCTGCATCATACCAATCCCAATAGATTACATCTCCGGTTTCCTCAAGGTATGTGTTACCCTCTGCTTTCATCCCCAGAAGGCTATCCATCGCTTCATCTCCTAATTTTACCGTAACTGTGATTCCCGTTATAAAATCATCACACCGTTTCAAATAGGGGGATGCCTTTTCTACCGCTGCATCCATGGCCTTTTTTATCTCACTGGTTTTCTTCCCAACATTCTCGTTTATGTCTTCCGCAACCTTACCCGGATATGACCATAAACCATTCCAAAAGTCGGACAACATCTTTCCGGAAAAATAGTCATAAAGGTCACCAACATACGGGATGTTACTCTTACCGCTTGGGTCAATATAATTCAGCGGGCTGCTCTTCACATAATTATACCGGTTCAGTGTCAGCGGATCTGTGATATCCCCAAAGGCATTATACCGGTACGACTGCCAGATATATCCATCAATTCCTGTCACACCGGTCACGCTGCCTCTTGGGTCATAGGTATAGTAGCCGGTCCAGCCGGTAAAGCGCTCATTGTTCAGGCGTTCATTCCCGTAGCTGTATGCCGTATCCATTATACCATTGATATTCAGCTCCATCAACACTTCCACATGGTCGCGGTTCACGTCATTGACATATTCCACCAGCTCATAATTCTTCTGCTTCCCGGTGGTCTTAATCATGTCAATCAGTTCCTGCTCCAGCTCGGATACCTCGCCCGCCACCGGGAACAGGATGCCGCTCTGGTTCTGGCTCCCGCCTGTATTATTGGTGTTTCCGCCGGCATTTCCGTTATTGTCATTGGTTCCTCCGGTGCTGCTGTTGCCGTTTCCGTTTCCGTTTCCATTGTTTCCGTTCCCCCAACCATAATGGTTCCCATTGCCGCCGTTCCCGTTATTGCCGTTATCATTCTTTCCGGCATAGCTGGCTGCCGCATTGCCTGGGCTTACGGCACCCGGGGCTGCATTGCCTGGGCTTACGGCACCCGGCGCTGCATTGCCTGGTGTCGCAGTCATGGTTTGCCCAGAGTCAGCGTTGGCCGTATCACTGCTGTCTGTTCCTGTCTCCTCCTGGGCTGTTACAGTCTCCTCTGGGATTCCTAAACCTTCCGCCAGGCCTCCAAGGATTTCTTCACTGAAGAGACGCTCAGCCAATGCCTGGCTTACGCCGGCACCGAGTTTCCCCGCTTCCTATTCTTCACCGGTAAAGAAATCTGCGATGGCTGCCGCGGCGCTCTTCTTATTGCCGTTTCCATTGCCGGTGTTGCCGCTTCCGGTGTTGTCCTTGTTGTTTCCGTTCCCATTTCCGGAATTCCCCTTCCAGTCATCATCGGTATGCAGGTTGTAGTTCAGCTGGAATATGCGGTTCCCGTCGCCGTCATAGGCCATGGCCACCAGCAGGTCGTGGGCATCACGCACTGCCTTGAGACGGTTCTCCACGCTGTACTCATAGATCTTCTCCACCTTGCGGTTCCCATCCGGCTTGACCTCCTCTTCCAGGATCCGGTTTCCATCGGCATCATACTTGAACACATAGTCATACCGGCCCTGGCGGTCCTCATTCTCGGCTGCGGTTAGGAGCCTGCCGTCATCATCGTATGTGAAGGCTCGTTTCGTTTCTATGATCTGGAAGTTATAGATACCGTCCTTGTCATGCTTGTTGATATGCTTGTTGCCGTGCGGGAACAGGTCATCGTGCCAGCTCTCATGCTTCCCGTCATGCTTGTCATCCCAGGCATACGCATAGAGGCTTTCGGCTGCGTCCTCCGCCACGATGAACCCGCGGTCATCATAGGTGTAATCATACCGGCTGACTATCCATTCACACTCATCGCACCGGTTGACCATGGATACAATCTGGTCCCTGGCATTGTAGGTGTTGTAGGTATTCACCCCGTTGGGGCGGTGGATTTCCGTCACACGGTTGATGGCATCATATACATAGGTGGTGGCCTCACCGGAGCCGGCGGTCACCTTGGTAATCCGTCCAAGCCCGTCATATTCATAACTGCTGTCACCGCTTCGGTCCATCATGGAGACACGCCGGCCCAGGACATCATAACCGTACACCACGCCTTCGTTTACGGCGTTGCCCTCCCCGTCCTCATAGGCTTTTTCCACCAGGCTGTTGAGGACATCGTAATCATAGGATACCTTGTTCCCGCCATTGCTTATGCAGGAGGTCAGGCGCCCCCCGATGTCATATCCCATCCTCTCAGTCCGCCCGGACGGGTCATGGATGCTGGTCATGTTGCCTTCCAGGTCGTAGGTGTAGGCAGTGGTGCGCTTCATGGTATCCGTCATGGAGGTCACATTCCCCATCACATCATAGGTGTAGGAAGTGGTCAGCTCACTCGGCATGGTCACACGCACCAGGTTATCCAGGATATCATAGCTGAACCGGGTCACCAGGCCATTGGCGGCCTTCACACTCAGGGTATTCCCATGCGGATCGTAGGTGTATGCTTCTGTAAGCCCCATGCGGTCCGTCACACTGGTGACACGGCTTCCCGGGTCATAGGCGGCCATGATTGTCTCCTCCAGCGGGTTCTTAAATCCCACCTGACGGTTGTCCTTGTCATACGTGTATTCATAGACGTATCCCTTTCGTTCCGTTTGTCAAGGACATAGTGCGGATTTTTTCAAAAAAGATTTTACGGGGGTATGAGCGCGTTATGCGCCCATATCCCGTTTAATCAGCCGTTTAATCTTGTCGCTCATGTTTTCGGTACTGGTGGTGCTGAAATGGAATGACACTCTATAGGCCGTTCTCCCGATCTTCTTCACAAGCGCCGGTCTGTCCTCCGGCGCGGGCGCTGCTGTGGTGTTCTGGGTCATTTTCTCATTGCTCATAAGGTCATATACTCCTTTCCCGGACAGCCCGCCGGTGGCGGCGGGGTAATTGTCCAAACAATCAGGTTTTCGGTTCAATTTTGGGTTACAATCCCCTTTGCCGCCGCTTTCGTGGCTTACTCCTGTTCCTCCCGGAAATTCCTGCCGGAAAAGAGGACGGGCGCACACCATTCCAGTATGCGGTCATAGATTCTGGCGTGGGCCAGATCGGGCGGGTTCTTGATTTCTTCCAGCTTCAGGTTGGTTGTGATAATCATGGGCTTGCGGCTGCGGTAGCGGCCATCAATGACCGTAAACATCTGCTCCATCGCGTACTCGGTGTTACGCTCCACGCCCAGATCGTCGATAACCAGCAGGTCATACATTCCCAGACTGGCGATAAAATCCACCCTGTCCTCGGAGAATATACCTGTCAGCCGGTCCAGGATAGTGGGGAAGTTCGTCATAAGCACCGGAATATCCCGGTCAAGCAGCGCATTGGCGATACAACCGGCGAAAAAGGATTTCCCGGTTCCCACATCCCCAAACAGTAGCAGGCCGGTGTTGTCCCGGTAGGCTTCATCCCAATGCTCCACATAGGCGCGGGCTTTCTTCATCAGCGGATTTTTCCCGTTGTCGTTGGCAAAGGTGTAATCGTACAGATAGCGGTCTTGAAGTCCCTGCGCCCTCCGGCGCTTGATACTCTCCATGCGGTTCCGCTGTTCCTCCGCCTCCTTGCGCTGGCGTTCTGCTTCGGCCTGACAGGGGCAGATACAGCGGGGCATGAAATAGCCGGATTTCCCAAAACAGGGAAAAGCGGTCTGCCGGTTGCCGCCGCATTTCTTACAGTGGATAAGCCCGTCAGCCGGGTCTATGTATTCATCCCCGGCAAGGGTCGGATCGGCGGCAGCTTTGTCAATGATGGCGCGGATTTCTGTGGTAATCTCAATCATACGGTTTCGTCCTCCTTTACGCTGTAATCCCGGTTCCGGGTGGGCGGCGCTGCTTTCTTTCTGTCCTCGGCAGCCCAGCGCCGAATGGTGGCGGCATGGTTCTGATACTGCTTGCCGGTAGATGCCATATACTCGGATAGCCGGTCAATATAGGTCTGCCACAAGTCCGGGAGTTCCTCTTGCAGTTCCGACAGGTCTTTGTCAGACAAAATCACATTTTGGTAACGTCCATAGGAGCGGGCGGTCTGTCCCTTTTCTAACTCTCTCTATCTCTAACTCTATCTCTTTCTCTATCTCTGGTGGATGAATGTCGGACAAATGTCCGCCCATTTGTCCACCACGTTTTTTCTGCGCCTGCAACGCCATTCTCGCCTGCTTTTTTCGTTCTCCCTCGGTAGAGGACTGTCCGCTCAGGAGTTCTATATTGCTCATATAATAGGCTCCATTCGCCATAACCTCCACAAGCCCCAACTGCAAATAGATTTTCAGGGCGCGCTCTACGGTTCCCACCTGTTGCCGGGTGAGGGTGGCAATCATCTGGGGCGTGTACGGGATGTTCTCGTCAAGCTGGAGCTTGCCGCCATGTTTCAGCGATTTCAGATACAGCTTGAGCAGGATATACGAATACAGAATCCCGTCCTGCATACTTTCCAGCAGGACAATGGAATCATCATCAAAATAGTTTTCTTTCAGTTTCAGGTAATAATATTTTCGATTGTCTGACATAGGTTTGCTCCTTTGGGTCTGTAATGGGGGCCTGTCCGCATTTTAAGGGCCGTTTTCAGTTCCTTATCCAGCGGCAGCACCGCCGCCCGGAACCACCGGCACAGCAGGGAGTAGGAAATGCTCTGGACACAGACACATTCCTCCCCATCGTCCAGCGCAAGGCAGTTGCCGCAATCGTAATTACAGCACTCATGCACCAGTCGCCGCGCCCTGCGGTACTGCCGGTAGTCCATGACGGGGATTTTGTCACGCTGCCCGGTTGCCATAGCGCACATGGCAGCGGCACACGGGCGGCTGCTCTTTTGCAAAAACCGGCTCCGGTTGCTCTGCGCCTGCTGGCGCGGGCGGCATAGGCGGCACCGGGATTTGAATGGTTATCGTAATCATCAAAATTTCTTTCTGCATTGAGTCCTCCTTAAAAATTTGTAAATTTCATGGCTGTTGAGTTGATTTTGCATTGCAATTCGCATATAATATAAGTGCAATGAAATGCGAAAGGGGTTGATACTATGGCAAGCACGACAAATTTCAGCGTCCGCATGGACAGCGACATCAAAAAACAGTGCGAAACGCTTTATGGCGAGTTAGGCATGAACCTGACAACCGCAATCAATGTGTTCCTGCGTCAGTCTTTACGTGTCGGCGGTTTTCCCTTTGAAGTCCGGCTGGAACAGCCTAACAAGGAAACCATTGCCGCCATGCTGGAAGCAGAACGTATCGCGCGTGATCCCAGCGTGAAGCACTACTCCGATGTAGAAGAAGCACTCCGGGAGCTGAAACGATGAACCGTGATATTGTTTGGACGACACAGTTCAAAAAAGACTACAAGCTGGCATTGAAGCGGCACCTCAATATTGATTTACTGGATGATATTATCCGGGCATTATCGAGGGGCGAAACATTGCCAGAGAAAAACAAAGACCATGCGCTGTCCGGCGATTGGATAGGACACCGGGAATGTCACATTCAGCCGGACTGGCTGCTGGTTTACCGCATTGAGGACGATGTGCTGGTACTGACACTGGCCCGCACCGGAACACACAGCGATTTGTTCGGAAAATG
The DNA here is from genome assembly GCF_020297485.1 of Enterocloster clostridioformis. Classification (NCBI taxonomy): domain Bacteria; kingdom Bacillati; phylum Bacillota; class Clostridia; order Lachnospirales; family Lachnospiraceae; genus Enterocloster; species Enterocloster clostridioformis. The sequence goes on along the minus strand of NZ_JAIWZC010000001.1, from coordinate 4,779,250 downwards.
AAAGCACAGGCCGCCGTATGGAGAATTTTTCTGTACGGCGGTTTTGCTATGCTCATAGCTCGTGATCCTCCTTTTTCCTGCTCTGGTCGGGCTGCTCCTTTTCCAGCTTCTCGGCGACTTTCCGCAAGCTCTCCACGGCCTTGATTTCCTCCCGCATGGCTTTCATCTGCTGGTACTGCAAATCTTTCTGCGCCGACAGCTTATCCATTTCGGCCTGCCATTTCTTCGGGGTGATCGGCTCGCCGGCAGCTTTCAGATTTTCCAGATACCGGGCGGCGGCTTCATACAAAGCAAGCTCCGCGCTGTGACGCTGCTCAAATAGTTCCCGCTTGCTGGGTTTCACTTAGTCAAGCTGGCGGCGGGTTCCCTTGTGCTTCTCATACTGCGCCCACATTTTCAGGTGTTCGTCCAGCTTTTTTCTCCGGCGCTCCCCGCTGACGAGCTGGCCGCGCAAATCATAATAAGCGCCATTCATGGCGGAGATTTTTTCATGTAGCTGCTGCATGGAAGTAATCCCGTTGCTGTGCAAGAAATTGAACAGGGCGGCGCTCTGTTTTAATGCCTTGGCCTTGCCATAGTTGGAATGGGCCGCGCTACGGTTCATTTCATGCTGCGCCTGCCATAGCTGCGTCATAATGCTGTCTTTGCCCTGCGGTCTGGCGGCTTCTTCCTTAGACCAGTTATAAAGCCGGGTAATGCGGGCCTTGATCTCTTTCAGCAGCTTATTGTCGGCGGCAATCTGCCGGTTGACATTCCCTTTCTCGGTCTGGATGCCGCGCTTCTCCATCTGGAAAGCGGCAACGCCCAGATGGATGGAAGGAATCTTATCAATCCCCTGACGCTTATAGCTGCGGTGGTCTATCCGGTCTGACAGGCCGATAGCCGCCTGCGCCCGGTTCACATATTCCGCCCACGCTTTGCGCCACAATTCCACATTCCCTTTGTCGTTCCAGTCCGTGGTATCTTCCCTGTGATTTTTCCAGCCGCCTTTCCCGTCCGGGATGCGGTTGCCCTGTGCGTCCAGCTCATATACCTTGCGGCACTTCGCAGCCCACTCGCCATTTTCTTTCAGGGGGCGGACGGTCAGCAGGACATGGAAGTGGGGGTTGCCGTTCCCTTTGTCGTGGATGGCAAAATCGGCGCACATCCCCTTGTCCACAAAGTTGTCTTTCAGAAAAGAGCGGACAAGGGCAAGCTGCTGTTCTCTGGATAGTTCGCGTGGCAGGGATGCTTCAATATCACGGGCAAGCTGGCTGTCCTTTGCTTTCTCGATCTGCTCCACGCTGTTCCAGAGGGAGCGCGGTCAGAAAATTCCGGCGGGGCATTGGGCGGCAGCATGATCTCGGTGTGAATGACGCCGCGCTTTCGGGTATAGTCATGGGTCTGCCCGTCCCATTCGTTTGTCAGCTTCGTCCTGCTCCGGTAAGCGGCAGCTTCTACGGCAGACCGGCCCTCGCTGCGCTTGACGATCTTAACGGGAAAATGGCAGAAATCCATTGGTACAGCCTCCTTTCGGGTGGGGATATATAGGTTCCGTGGAGCATGACAGACGCAGGGCGGGTGTCATGCTGCGCGGGGCGCACAAGGGGTTTGGGGAGTGTAGCTCCCCATCGCGCTCGGAGAGCGCAATAGCCCCCGGCAGGCGCACGACACCGGCAACGGTGTATAAGTGCGCCGTTAGTTTTTCAAAGTACCTCTGTTTCCGGGCTTTCGGGCCTGCTTTCCGGCAGCTTCGGCACTCCCGGCAGGCGGAAGAGTGACAGCAAAAACGACTTGACTTCCTCGCCGGGCAGACCGGCAAGAGAGGGAAAGACGCTTTCCAGAATTGCGCCATGCTCGATCAGGCGGCGCGTCCTCGCCCTGCGCTCGGCATCGGTTTGTTTGTTCAACAGGATTTTCTGCCGGTTCTCCAACTGCCGGATTTCCCGCTGTACCTTTTCCTGCTCCGTCTGTAATTTTTTCAGTTCTTTCATAGGCAGCGCCTTTCATCGTTCCGGGCGGGTCAGCTTTTTGTCGTGATAAAACCGCCACGCACCAACGGTGGCATGGCTGATAATCTTGATTTCTCCCCGCTCGGCGCTGGCTCTGGCATTTTTATAGCCCTCGGCAGAGAGGAAAAAGCGGTAACGCCCGCCGGGTGTTCCCACAGGGCTGTTGGAGTTTAAGATGTCCAGTACAACCATGTGCCGTGTGCTTGGCAGGCTGCGCTCCATCCCGAACAGGTCATGCCCCAACAGTGGCGGCTCTTGTATTCCGGCTTCGGTCAGCCGGTCAGGGCTGGGCTGGCCGTTTTCTCCCTTAAAGCAGGCTTTTACACCTGCAATAAAATGACTGAATTCCGGTTCCGGCACCTCCAGCAGCTTGTCAATGGTGTTCTCCACAATCGCTTTTGTCAGCGGTTCTTTTGCCGCCCGCCGGACAGCCCGCAATTCCGTCAGGATCGCGTCCTTATCCGGCATGGCGTATTGATAGATCAGTTCCAATTCGCTTTGTATAAATTTCATTCTTCAAATTCCCTCCATTTCTTTTTGTCAAAGTAAGTACGCAGCTTCTTCAATCCGCTGCGGATGGATTCGGAAACAACGCTGACGCTCACGCCCTCGCTGGCGACAATCTCCTGTATTGCCATGCCGGACAGATACCGGGCGCGGATGCGGCGGGCCTGCGTGGGCGTTAAACAGGACAGAGCTTCTTCTAATCGTTCCAGCGTCAGCAGGAAAAACCGTTCTTCCTCCTGCTCCATGAGAATTTCCTCCGGGGATTTTTCAAATCCGCACAGCGCGTCATTCTCAATCCCGTCCTCCCGGTCAAGGGAGAAATATGCCTTGTGGTAATACATCTTTCGGATGCGGTTGTTTTCCTCCCTGTGCATGAGTAAAAGGGCCTCGGCCACTTCATCGGAAACCTCAACAAATGTGTCTTTGGTAAACAGCGGGTAATAGTATTTTTTCAGGTTGACGGTCTGCATAGGCCGCACCTCATTCCACCCGGTTCCGGCGGCTGTAATACTCTTGCAGGCGCTTCAAACCGGCGTGGACGGAGCGGCAGACCACATCCTTGTTGATGCCCTCCTCCTGTGCGATTCCGGGAAAATTTAAGCCACGCAGATAGTAGCTGCGGACGCGGCGGGCCTGCACCGGCGTGATCTGGGAGAGGGCTTCATCCAGCATGGACAGCAGCCGGTCACGGGCGGCCTGTTCCTCCTGAAGCACAAGCACTTCCTCCGGGGACGGACTGTGTTCCAGCGCATAGTTCTCCGTCCAGTCATAGGCGTCCAGCGAGTAGTACGCCTTGTGGCGGCAAGTCCGGCGGTAATAGTTCTCCATCTCCCGGACAGACAGCAGCATGGCCTCCGCCACCTCATCGCTGACCTCCACAAACACATCCTCAGTGTAGTAGGGGTAGTAATACTTTCTCAGATTGCTTGTTTTCATGGGCTAACCTCCTAAAAATGGAGAGAGGACAGGCAGCTTCAAAACTGCTTGTCCTCTCTGATGATGTGAGGGAAAAAGTTCCTCTCACTGGTTGGCACTATGGAGGCAGTCATCATGAAAAAGATAAAAATTGAGTTTACCAATGAGCGGCTCATCCCAGCCAGCGGCCTTGCAGTTGTCGGTGCCATTCTCGGCAAAAGCGACTTCGTAAAGCGGTGCAACCGTATGGATGTCACCCCAAACCGTTCACAGCACCAGATCAAGAACGGGGATGTCCTGCTCACTTATATCGGACTTCTCACCATGGGGAAACCTGCTTATGAGTCCGTCCATGAGTTTGATGACGACCCGGATTTTTACAAATACGCACTTGGCATTGTCAGAAGCATCCCTTCTGAGGAGACGCTGCGCCAGCGGATGGATGACATTGGCTCATCCATGCGTTCTTATATCCTTGCGGAAAACATCAAGATGCTCAGGGATAATGGCATTGTACCGGGAAAACTCCCGAACGGTTATGTGCCTGTGGATATTGATGTCACGCCCTTTGATAATTCCAAGACCAAAAAGCAGGGTGTCTCCAGAACTTATAAGGGATGTGACGGCTATGCGCCGATAATGGCATATATTGGAACGGAGGGCTATCTGGTCAACTGTGAACTCCGGGAAGGAAAACAGCATTGCCAGAAGCATACCCCTGAGTTTTTACGGGAAACCATCCGTATGTGCAGGGAGATTACGGATGAACCGCTCCTGATCCGCCTTGATTCAGGAAACGATGCCGCAGAGAATATCGGTATCCTGGTGGAAGCGGGCTGTTATTTCGTCATAAAACGCAACCTCCGCAGGGAAAGCAAAGAGGACTGGCTGCAGATGGCACAGGAATACAGCCAAGATATCGAAACTCCCCGTGAAGGGAAAACCGTCTATATCGGCAGCGACTGGAAACCGGTTTCCTATAAAACAGCGGATGATACGGAAAAAACCATCACCGTCCGTGCCGGGTACGAGATCATAAACCGTACCATTGATAAATATGGCCAGTTCCTTCTGGAAGGCGACATTGAAGTCAATACCTGGTGGACAAACCTTGGAATGACGGACCGCGAAGTCATAGGACTCTACCATGCCCACGGCGAATGTGAGCAGTTCCATAGCGAGATCAAGACCGATATGGATATGGAGCGGCTGCCATCCGGCAAATTTGAGACCAATGAGCTGGTTGCGGATTTCCGGTCATAAATGTCATCCTGCCAGGTAGCCTTTGAGAAACCAAGGGGAAAGCATGCCCTTTTGAAAGGATTTCTAGTGTTACTAACCGTCATTTGAAACCAAAATCAATCCAGATACATTAAAATACTGTCTTTGAAGAACTATTTATCAAGAATAAGCCAATCCGATTTGGGATTAGCATCATAAAACAACCAGTTTCACGGATTCAGGTTAAATTTAAGGCTTCCGGATTTAAGCTTATAAGAGAAGTTATTCCTATCCTGCTTCTCCAGCAGGATGATATCCTCCTTCACAGTACCATTCAAGATTGTATACTGGACATCCACGTTCTCATACACATCACTATAGCGGATTGCATTATCCCCCACACGGCTTAGGGTATAATCTCCGCCCTCCGGTACGATTTCCAGGGAATCACCGCCTTTTGTGATGGTATACCCGCGCCCGCCGCTCATCTTTTCCGGTAAGAGCACGGTCATCGGTCCATTCTCGTTCCGGTAGGTAGTCCCGGTTGATACCATGCTTCTCATCCTTCTGGCATTGGAACCCGTGGCCACGGATATTTCCTCATCCTCCACACCTGCCTCGGTCAGCATGTTGTTGGCTTCAAGGACCTCGCCGCTTGTATCCTGATAAAGCCCGGAATACCCGCCAACAACGGTTATGTATTCCCCGTCACCGGTTTGGTAGGTACGGTATCGGTCATTAAACTGGACTAGCTCTCCTTCCGGTTCTTCAATCAGGTCATCATAAAAGTCCTCCGGTTCTCTGGCCTCCTTTTCATCCTCTGGCTTCGAAAGAACCTCGGCAGGTAAGGTTTCCAGCTCTGCTTATGTACTTTCTGGCGCATCAGGTCCGGCAGGTCGATTACCGCCTGCTCCGCCGCTATGGCTGCCGTTCTCATCCGCTTCTTTGGCTTCTTCGGATTCTTCGGTTTCTTCTGTAGATTCCTTGGTTTCGTACTTACTTTCATCTGTATTGCTTCCAGTCTCTTTATCTGCACCACCGGACTCCTCTTCTTTTCCGGTTTCGGAATCACCGCCGGACTCCGAACCATCGCCGGTTTCGGAACCTCCGCCGGACTCGGAGCCATTGCCGGTTTCGGAACCATCACCAGACTCCGAACCATCGCCGGTTTCGGAACCTCCGCCGGACTCCGAACCGCCCCCTGACTCGGAGCCTCCGCCGGATTCAGAACCTCCTCCTGACTCGGAGCCATCACTGCCAGAACCGTTGCTATCAGAATTAGAGCTACTGCTACCTGAATCATTGCTGGTATCGGAGCCGCTGTCATTGCCAGCCCCATCACCACTCCCGGAATTTCCCAGGTCACTAATACCTACTTCGTTAGTAAGAGCCGTCGGCCTGGCAAAAGACACATAACGTGGCCTGTTATGAATGGCCTCCGCCCCTTAGGCTATCAGCGGCACCATATTGGGCGCCATCAAAGTAGTTACCAATAAAAGACTGGCAGCCCTTCCTGCTAATTGTCTGCATCTTTTCCGTTTTCTCACAAAACATCCCCTCTTCTTTTGTTTTTTGTGCATAGACACTTATTTAAACTGGATTTTACACCAGTTTTTATATATTTCCAACAGTTTCCGCACGAAATGCGGCTTTTTATGCACGAAATATTTCCACCCCATTAAAAAGGGGCTGCTGCACTAAATAGGGTGCTTCAGCCCCTTCTTTGTTCCCTTATAGGAAACTTCGCAAATCGGCCAAAATGGTGTATAATAGACTAGTATAACTCGATTTAAATAAGCTTACAATTTAAGCATTGGTAGTAATCTGATTTCTTGGCTTACGTGTCCGTGCTTTTGGCGCACGTTTCCCTTGGTTTTCAGGATAATAATGTAAACTTATTAAAATCGAGTTATACTAGAAATAAACAATGGCAAGCTATCCGCATCTGGTTTTAGAAATTTATTACAAAAAAACTGCACTATTTGAGTGAAAGGTCACGGAATCCCCATCATAGGCATCAATACCGGAAGTGGCAATGGCGGGGTACACTCCCTACACTGAAAATTTTTTACCATTCTCCCCAAGAATACGCCCCAGCTGCCGGACCATTTCCTCATATGGGACCGTACATCCATGGCCGCCTATGGAGATAGACGGCTTTGTCTTTCCGTGATAATCGCTTCCGCAGGTAATCATCCTGAATCTGCCGCACGCAGCCTTATGATAAAACGCGGCCTGTTCCTCCGAGTGGTAGCTGCTGAATGCCTCTATTCCATCCACTCCTGCCTCCAGTATGGGATCCAGCAATTCCGCACGGTCTTTTAAGTTAACCCCCGGATGCGCCAGCACCGCATATCCCCCGTTTCTGTGTATGGTATCAACCACCTCCTCCAGTTGGGGGTATTCCATTTTAACATAACAGCATTTTCCCTGAGAATAAAAATCCCAGTAAAAATTCACATAAGGGTTATCGCCTCTTGCTCCGCCTACCCTGTAGGGAAGAAGCAGGGGATGGTCCTTGTATTCCTCCCTGCCCAGGAGCACCTCTGCGAACATTTCCCCGGTCCACCGGTCCTTCCAGTAATGCTCTCCGGCCAGCTCCGCCATATCCTCCGCTGTCACATCAAACCCCATTTCCCTGGTTGCACAGAGCATCTGGCTGGATGCCGCCGCTGCCTGACTGCTTATATTATCTTCAATACAGGCAAAATCATGGCTTGTATCGTCAATTCCATACCCCAACACATGAAGATTCACCCCCCTGAACGTACAGTCAATCTCTATGCCGGAAACATACGTAATCCCGGCCCTCAGGGCTGCCTGTCTTCCCGCCTCGTTTGCCCGCACACTGTTGTGGTCCGCAATGGACATGATACGGATGCCGTTCATGCCACACTGTCTCACCAGCTCCCCGGGACTGAATTCGCCGTCATCACTGTAATAGCTGTGCATGTGTAAGTCCATTAACTTTTCCATCCTGAACCCTCCCCATCCTCTCTGTCATCCCAATCATCAATACCACAAATACCACCAGACACACGGGATACAGCGTCACGCTGATGCGCTCTGCCACAACCCCAAACAGCGGCGGCATGAAAGTGGAGCCCACATAAGCGCAGGCCATCTGCATACCCATCATGGACTGGGAATACTGCACCCCAAAGTTATCAGGCGTTTCATGAAGCAGACTGGGATAGATAGGAGCACAGCCCAGTCCCACCATGATAAGTCCTGCCAGTACCGCCCCGTCACCGGCCGGAAGAAACAGCAGCACAGTTCCGGCAAAGGCGGTCAGCTGACCGCAGCGCACCATGTTCCTGTCCCCCGCCCGGTCCGTGACAAAACCGCTGGCCAGCCTGCCCAGGGTAATACCCAGGTAAAAAAACGAAGCCCATTTTGCCGCTGTCTGGGGGGCAATTCCCTTATGCAGCACCATATAACTGCTGGCCCACAGACCGGCTGTGGCCTCAAGAGCACAGTAGCAGAAAAATGCAGTAAGCACCGCCTTTGCCCCCGGAAGCCGCAGCCCCTCTCTCATGGTAATCTGCTTGTGGGTGTCATCCTGTCCGCTGCTTCCCTCCGTCCTCACCTTCCACAGAGGAAGCGACAGCACAAGGCAGGCCACCAGTGCAATCTGAATCACCCCCACCACCATATAACCGGAATTCCACTTAAAACCTCGTGTCAGACATAGGCCCATGATATAGGGTCCGGCCGTTGCGCCGATACCCCAGAAGCAGTGCAGCCAGCTCATGTGGCGGGATTTATAGTGGAGAGCCACAAAGTTATTCAGTCCGGCATCCACGCTTCCCGCTCCCAGGCCATAGGGGATGGCCCAAAGGCACAATTGTATAAAGGAATGGGAAGAAGAAAAACCAAACAGGGCTGCTGCTGTCATTGCAACGCTTATGACAGTAACCTTTCCGGTCCCAAAGGCCCTGATAAGCCTGTCACTGAAAAGGCTGGAAATTATGGTACCCCCGGCAATAATCATGCTGATAATGCCTGCATAGGACACCGAAGCCCCCAGCTCACGGTACATGGACGGCCATGCTGAACCCAGAAGTGCGTCCGGAAGCCCCAAACTGATAAACGCCAGATAAATAATCACAAGTAATAGCTGAAACATCTCATCCTCCTGTTTCTAAGCACCCAAAAGACCCGCTGAAGCCTCCCGCGCGCAGAACATATAATGAACTACCCCGCAGCAAGCTGCGGGGTATCGAAGGTTGCAACCTCTACATATAATCCCATATGCTATACTGCTTTGTTTTCTCTACGTTTTTATAGATTGTTTTATAATTTTTTCCTGTCCCTGTTCTTTCACATATCTACTTATGATTTGCTCATTCCCATGTTCACTCACCGTTGCTACGTAATAGCCATCTGTCCAGAATTCTCCTCCCCACAATTTTTTCTTCACTTGTGGACATTTCGCGAACACCTCCCGGGCTATGATGCTCTTCACTATTTGGATGATTTTTTTTGGACTATATGCAGGCACTGACTGGATAAGAAAATGTACATGGTCTTTATCTGTACCTACTTCCAAAAATCTTATTTCATACCTTTCCTGAATTCCCTCACACGTTTCTTTGATTACCCTATCTACATCTTCATCTATTACTACTCTTCTATATTTTGCTGGACATACGAAATGATACATGAGTACTGATACATTGTGTGACTTGCGTATTGTTTCACTCATCGCACAATTTCTCCTTTCCTTTTTCCTCTAGTATATCTCTTCCTCCATGTCTTGAAAAAGTTTGTTACGCAGCAAGCTGCGGGGAATTAAACCCTCTTTTTGATTAAATACACACCAAAAGAATATCGTCTTTTCCTTCTTGATTCAACCCAAATCTCGACTTATAATATAAGAAAAACGACCAATCGGAGGATTGACATGGCATTACAGGATTGTGCCCTGAATTTAAACCGCGCAGGGAGGGAACTGCAGCCCCACGGGATGCCGGACTTCCCCTGCGCAGGATATTCTTCTGTATATACAGACAGTGCCGGGGATGTGGTTCCCTGGCACTGGCATGAGGATTTGGAAGTTATTTACGTTGAGTCCGGACATCTGAGACTGCAGGTTCCGGGTAAGACCTTTCATCTAAAACATGGAGAAGGCGCTGTGGTCAATTCCAATATACTGCATTTTGCCGCCGCAGAGCCCCTTTGCGAACTCCATTCCCTGGTATTTCACCCTCTTTTGGTAACCGGCGGGCAAGATTCCGTATTTTTCAAGAGGTATGTGGCGCCGCTTCTTCAGTGCAGGATTTTTGACTGCTGTCCGCTTGACCCGCTTGCCGAAGACTCCGGAGAGGGAAATCCCGCTGCCGTCTTCACCTCTGCCTTTGATGCATTTTCCGGCGAACCATTGGGATACGAGTTCGTGGTCCGCGAAAAACTGTCCCGTATCTGCTGTTCCCTTTACATGTACTATGCCCATGCAATGGATTCCAGGGAACCAGTTCCGAATACGGATAATATGCGTATCCAAAAAATGATAAGCTTTATCCATGAACATTTCCACGAAAATCTGGACCTGGCCCGGATTGCCAGGGCTGCGGATATCGGAGAGCGTGAGTGCCTGCGGTGTTTCAAACGCGCCATCCAGACCTCTCCCATTCAGTACCTTCTGAAATACAGAATAACCCAGGGGGCTTCCATGCTTCTTCGCAGCCCTCACAGCAGCATTTCCTCCATAGCAGGCATGTGCGGGTTTAACAGTCCCAGTAATTTTTCGCAGATGTTTGTGCGCTTTTTTAAGTGTACGCCCAGGGAATACAGGAAAACCAACTGCCCGCCTTCTATTTGCTTTGGATTTCCTTCCTCCGAAGCCAGGACTATGCGGTAGACGATGAAGAGATAGCTTTAGGCGTCAGATGTATCGCAGCCCCTATTTATGATTACCGTGGCGTAGTAAATTACAGTCTGTGTATCTCAGGAACGACCAACAATATAAAACCATTTTCCATGGACCGTTATCTCTCAGCGCTGCTGTCTGCCAGCAGTCAAATCAGTTCTGCGCTGGGTTATAAACACAGCAGACAGAGCCCGGAAGTTCAACCACCCGGTCCGCATGGAGATAACGGCCGGAAAAGGGGCTGTGAAAAAATAGAGTAGACGGACTCTATTTCCCACAGCCCCCTCACTTTTTGATCCGGAAGTCTGTTACTTCCCTAAAAAAGCATATACCTCCCCCTTACTCCGTATAAACGTAGCATCATGGTCCGCTTTGGAATAGCTGTTGCGTTCCGGGCCGCAGATCCGGATCTTTTTCACATATTCTTTCAGCTTTTGTGTGTATTCTTTCAGCTTCTCGTAATATCTCTGCTCCCTGCTCTTGCGATGGCCTCTGCCGTGGACGAACGCCTCCTCGTCGATCCGGCACTGAAAAGCGTATCGTCCAAGAATCATCTCCAGACCCTGCGGAGTATATTCTGTGTTCGTCTCAACCTTCAGTCCGGTATAGGCCAGGTCCTCATTGATCTGATCCAGCAGCTGTGTGATTTTCGCAAACAGCCGGTATCTGGATTTCTCCGTTGCTTTTTTCCATACCCAGCTGTATTTGTTCGCATTTGCCTCAAATTTTGAGCCGTCTATATAAAGATGTTCCAGATCCACGGCGTCTTTTTTTCGGATATACTCCATAACGGCACGGAAAATATCTTCGGCCTTTCCGTCGATTTCATTATTAATAAAGTATCCGAAGGAGCGGTAACCGGGTGTTTCGTAATCCATCAGGTACATATAACGGATATTGGTTCTGCACCGGTCCTCCAATTCCCTTAAACTTGCGTATCCTGTGTCCATAAAGCCGAATAAGATTGTTTTAAGCATATTGACCCGATTATATCCCGGCCTGCCATAGCGGTATAATGGTTCAGGCCTGAGATACTGTTCTATTCCGATCTCCTCCATGATCTGGTCAAATACCCATACCGGATCGCAGATATCCAGACTATCTGCAAGAAATACTGGAAATCTTCCCTGCTTTGGACTATAATAAGACATGGTATTATTTTTCATGACAGATAAATTATACCAGCAAAAAAAGAACGTTTCCAGGGTAAAACCTGAAAATGTTCTTTTTTCACAGCCCCTTTCGCTTTTGTATATCTGTGAATACTTGATTTCCTTTTGCCTATCCACATAATATCTCAAAGCATTGATAATTACATGAATCATTTTATACTGGGTAAGCGGTCGCTTACTTATTGTTTAATGCCGCCTGCGCCGCATCGGAACAAACCTCAATCAGATTGCCAAGCGGATGAACGCAACCGGAAATGTCTATGATGCCGATGTAAAACAAATAAAGGATCTGATGGAAGAAGTATGGCGTACACAAAAATCCATGCTATCGAAACAACCCTGCCTAAAGCAGTAAAATATATTTTGAACCCTGCCAAGACAGACGGGCAGATACTTGTTTCCACCTTTGGATGCGGTGTAGAAACTATTCCTTATGACTTTGCCTGCGCCCTTTTCAAGACAAGGCAGTCTGATGAAAACAAAGCCTTTCATCTGATACAGTCTTTTGCTCCTGGCGAGATCTCTTATGAGAAAGCCCATAAGGTAGGTCAGGAGCTTGCGGACAGATTAATGGAAGGGAAATATTCCTATGTAATTGCCACCCACACAGACAAAGGGCATATTCACAACCACATCATTTGTGCGCCCATACTGGGGCGAAGTGAATCCGCAATAACAAGCGGTCAGCGTGTAGTTTCATGCTGATGGTCAATGACTTACCAAGCGGAGAAATCCTAATGGGAACAAAGCACGTCATTAAAACCGTAAGTTGGCTAGTACAGCATTGCCAAAATAATAATGAATAGACGTTGCTTTTTTATTGTAGTCGGTGCATAATAATTCTATCACTAAAGAATGGATGGGTTATTATGCGAAGGAAAACAATTGATACTATCCCGGTTTTATCTGATGCCATGAAAAACATATTATCTGCTTTTTCAAAAAGCCGCTCCCTTCCGTCAGGACTGGTCAAAAGAGCCAGCATTGTCCTGCTTGCGTCACAGGGGGAACTCAACCAGAATATTGCACCACAGGTCGGGCTTCATTATAATAATGCTGCCACCTGGCGCAGTCGGTTCCTCGCGGCGCTCCCAGCCTTGCGGAGGATTGAAATGGACGACCCGGAAAAGCTTGAAGATGAGATACGGGCAGTCCTCTCCGATAAAAAACGCCCCGGTGCCCCGTCTGTTTTTACGCCGGACCAGATCAGGCGGATCATCGGCCTTGCCTGCAGCAGCCCAAATGATTTTGGGTACGAAGTAAGCCAGTGGAGCCTCCCGCTGTTAGTGGCAGAAATTAAAAAGCAGGGGATCGCTGAACAGATTTCTGAGAAATCTGTCAGCCGTTTTTTTAAAATGAGGTAGATTTACATCCCCACAGAATCCGTTACTGGCTTCATTCTTCGGAAAAGACGGAAGCCCCGGAATCTTTTGCGCGGAAAGTAAACGAAATCTGCGGCCTGTACCAGAGCGCCCAGGAACAAAGCCGGGAAGGTGCACACATTGTTTCCACGGATGAAATGACCGGGGTACAGGCGCTGGAACATAAATATCCTGACAAGCTCCCATTACCCGGCCAGTGCGCCAAAATGGAGTTTGAGTATATCCGCCATGGCACGGCCAGCCTCATCGGGTTCTTTGATGTTGCAACGGGCCGTATGGAAATGCCGTATTTAAACTCCACACGCACAGAAGAGGATTTTGTGGAAGCCGTGAAAGCATTGGCAGGGACAGACCCGCAAGCCCCATGGACATTTATATGCGATGGCCTAAACACCCATAAGTCGGAAACCCTTGTCCGCTTTGTGGCAGAGGCCTGTGCCCTTGGCGTGGAACTGGGCAAAAAAGGGAAAACAGGGATCCTTAAAAGTATGGAAAGCCGGGCGGATTTCCTGCATGACCCTTCCCACCGGATCCGCTTTGTCTATACTCCGAAACACAGTTCCTGGATGAACCAGATTGAGATATGGTTTGGCATCATTAACCGGAAGCTGCTGAAGCGGAAAAGCTGCCTGTCAATAGAAGAACTGGAAGCAAGCATCCTGCGCTTTATTGAACAATACAATCTTACAGCACACCCATTTAAGTGGACATATGCCGGGATACCATTAGTAATTTAATCACTGATATTTAAGCAATGCTGTAAATTTATGGCTGCTAAATATCGTCAGATTTCTTTAAATGATACTTTTTCAGACTGTCAGGATATGTTTATGGAAGATACACCTTCCTTCTTCCAGCTTCTGGATGAACATTTCGATATAAACGATTTCATCCCCTCTGTCTTTACCAATGCTTTTTATCAGCACCTTGGCCGTAACAGGGTTTATCCCTTAACCGGCTTCCTTTCCTCTCTCATCCTCCAGAAGATTTTTTCTATCCCTACTGATTCTCTGCTCATCCTTTTTCTTTCCATCTGTAAGGAACTTCGTGATTTTTGTGGTTTTTCCAAAGTCCCCGATGCTCCTCTGTTCACCAGATTCCGCCAGAACTTTGAACCCTATATTGAACTCATGTTCCGCCAGATGGTCGATTATACAGAACCCATCTGCCAGATGATTGATTCTTCTCTTGCCCGGATCCTTACCTTCGACACCTCTGGTATTGAACTGTTTGTGAATGAAAATAATCCCAAAACTCTCAATGCTCTTATCAAACGCTTAAAGTCTTTTTATAAGACAAGCCGGATGTGGATCCCTACAAGATGGCCTACGGGCTTATGCCTTCGCAGGCTGCTTCCTCTCCCGATGCCAAACAGATGTATATCAATGGGCATTTTTGCTATGCCGATAAATTCGGCATCCTCACGAATGGTCTTGGTATTGTCAGGGACATCGTATTTTTTGATGATGATTTTAAGGCTGCGCATCCGGAACTTCCGGTTGAGAAAAAGTCGGATTCCTCTGATGAAGATAAGACCATCAGCGATTCCGCTGCTTTAAAGCCGGTTCTCTCTGACTTTTTCTCTGCACATCCGGATTTCCACCCGAATACTTTTTTAGGAGATGCCGCCTTTGATTCTGCTGACATTTACGGCTTCCTGAAAAACGAGTTTGGATATCAGAAAGTCCTGCTCCCATACAACCCACGTAACGAAAGTTCCCTTAAAAAAGTAGGCTACAATGAATACGGATATCCTACCTGCCCCAATGATCCTCTGCTGGCCATGAAGTATTGTGGCGTTACAAAGGAAGAAGGACGTTCTGACCGTATCAAATGGCGCTGCCCCAAAGTTCATATGAAAAACGGGCATTGGATTTGTGAATGCGAACATCCTTGCAGCACAGCCAAAAAAGGCCGAACCACTTACACCTATGAAAACATGGATTTTCGCATGTTTCCGGGAATCCAGCGTAATACCCCTGAATGGGATGCCCTCTATAAAATAAGAACTTCCATAGAAAGAGCCATCAATCACTTCAAAATAAATATGTGCATAGCTGGCAAACATACCAGAAATCATGCAACCACGAAAGCAGATGTTTTTCTTGCCGGAATCGCCAGCCAGCTTACAGTGATTGTTGCCTTTCGTATGAACTGTCCGGAATATATACGGAGTTTAAAACCGCTGGTTGCCTGAAAAAGTATTCAATTATCATGGTTCGTAAATCTATGGGCTATAAGTGCGCCCAAAAATCTGACATTTATGTCATTCCAGAGTTTTTCTGGATACTGACCTTTTTTCTCCTTACCTATGGGCGCTTTTTTTCGTCCAACTAATGGTAAGAAATCATTTAACAATTACCTATTTTCTCACGAAATAAAAATATCCCTGAACCAAGATGACTGTAGTCATTCCGAATTCAGGGATGTCTTATTCCGATATCTTATATTTATAAACCTGATACCGTGACAAGTTTCACGATTGCTGTACATTCCAGCTCACTGTTGATTCTCTTATTACCACACGAGATTCCATCTCATACATCTGGGGCTGAGTATGGTAATTTATCTGATCAAGAAGTACTTCCACAGCTTTTTTTCCAATCATCTCCAAAGGCTGTGCCAGCGAAGTCAGTTTAGGATTCATTTCCCTTGCGAGCAGAGAATTGTCAAACCCCGCAACCGCTATATCATGCGGCACGGATATGCCCTGCATCTGCAATGCTGATATGGCTTCACAGGCAGAAATATCATCGTTGGCAAGCAATACTTCACTTTGAATCCCTCTGACCAAAATATAATTTTTGACATTTTCTGATACCCCGGTAGCATTCATATTCGCCGGCGGATCACATTCGATTACGTCTGTAAGTTCTATTCCGTTCGCCAAAAGATAATCCCGTAATCCTTGGAATTTTATAGCCGATGTAGATTTCTTGACAGGTCCGATATAGCCTATTTTCCGAAACCCGACACTGAGAAAATGTTTTGCCATCAGTTCCCCACCCCTATAATGGGATATATAAATCGAATGGAAACCTTCCACCTTTTTTGTAATCATCGTAACTGGAATATTCAATTTTCTATATGAATTCAGACTGAATTCGGTTGAGACAGGGACCGCTATAATCCCGTCCACTTTTCTTTTATTTAATCCTGTTAATATATTTTTTTCTTTTTCCAAACTCCGGTTTGTATTACATATAATAACACTGTAGCCTTCATAGAATGCTTGACTTTCAATTGCCTCAATAATCTCACTGAAAAACGGATAGGCGATTTCCGGCACTATAACGCCGATAATATTTGTGCTATTTCCCGCTAAACTCTGAGCAATCAGATTCGGTTCATATCCCAACTCTTTAACCCAATGGAGTACTTTTTTCCGTGTTGCAGCCTTAACTGACGGATGATCAGAGAGAACTCTGGAAACTGTCGCCCTAGAAACACCTGCCTTATCAGCAATATCTTGCATATTTGACATATCTCTATTTCCTCCTCCCACGATACAGCAATATCCTATATTGTCATAATTACATGAAAGTATCGCATTTAAACCCAATAATTTTATTTTAGAAGATTTGCTATAAATAGTCAATCTTTCACGGAAGAAACAAAATGTCATAAGTTCGGCACAGTCTGTCTACTTTAAATTTTATATTTGTCCCTTATCTTTTTCTGAAACTTTCTCTAAAAGCCACTGCTGTGAATCTCCGTCCCTACTAATCTTTCCGATTTCCAGCCCAATTTCGGACAGCTCGCTTCCATGAAAACGTCTACCAGATAAAGTGTCTTTGTACAAAGCTTGTTTTTCTACATGCGTCAATCTTAAACGTTTTGACACTGTATTGGGACGAGACATAATCTGTACATAAGTAATCAATATTTTTTCTCCATCGTCACTGATATACATCCACGCATATTCGTTCCCAATTTCCAGTCCCTTTAAACGATACAGGTCTCCGAACTGAATTATATATCTTACCTTTTTATAAAAACCAATATATTTTTTTATTTGAATTTTTTCTGCACTATCAATCTTGTTAAAATTCAATTCAAGTCCCAGATTCCCCCACATTGCAACGGCCGCCCTAGTTTCAAGGCTGACTCTTCTCCCTGTTTGATGATTCGGAACATCCGAAATGTGACAACCCATTCCAATCGACGGATATACGAGTGATGTCCCATATTGAATCGGCAATCTCTCCAGAGCGTCCGTATCATCGCTGACCCATATCTGAGGCATATAATAAAGCATTCCAGGATCGCACCTTCCACCTCCTCCTGCACAACCCTCAAAAAGTACATCCGGAAATTCTTTCGTTAAGGTTTCCATAATATGGTAAAGTCCAAGCATATAGCGATGTGGCAACTCCTTCTGCTGTTCCGGGGACAGGTAGAGAGACCCTGTATTTGTAAAGTTCCGATTCATATCCCATTTCACATAAGAGATTGAGTTTTCACTCAAAATCTTCCCTACACTCCGGATAATATATTCACATACAGCAGGATTTGCAAGATCCAGAACATATTCATCTCTAGATTTTTCTATTCTCCGCCCTTTTACCTGTATGACCCACTCCGGGTGCTGTTTGTACAATTCGCTGTCCGGGGATACCATTTCGGGTTCAAACCACAACCCAAATGCAATTTTCCGCTTACGGATATCACTGATTAAACTCTCCAGATTCCCTCCTAGCTTCTTCTCGTAAGGTATCCAGTCTCCTATTGATGTTGTTGTATCATCCCGCCGACCAAACCACCCGTCATCTAATACAAATAATTCTGCCCCCGCCTCTGCTGCCTGTGCTGCCAGCGAGACAAGACTGTCTCTCGTAAAATCAAAATAGTTCGCCTCCCAACTATTGAGCAGAACTGGTCTCTCCTGATTTCTAAACCTTGTTGGCATCAGACACTCACGATACAATTTGTGAAACGTTCGGGACATCTGTCCCAGTCCATTCCCTGAATAGACCAGAACCACTTCCGGCGTCTGGAACTCATATCCCGGATTTAGCTTCCATTCAAATTCAAATGGATGGATTCCAATCTGGAAACGACTATTCTCATGCATATCCACCTCTACCTCAGCAAGGAAATTTCCGCTATATACAAAATTCATTGCATAGACTTCTCCTTGATCTTCCGAAGTATCCGGCGATACAAGTGCAGCAAACGGATTCTGTCCATGTCCGCCTGCCCCCCGTGTACTGCCTACTGCCTGTATTCCCTGTTCCAGATGCCTTCTCTTAATATTACATTCTCTTCCCCATGCACCCGACAGATGGATCAAATCCAAGTCACTGAATAACAAATCCATATTTGCAGAACAAATTTTTTCAATATAGAACGCTTCTTCACCTTTATTTTTTACCAGTACAGACTGGGTAATCGCATTGTATTTTTCAAAAACTCCGAATACCAACGTCACCTCAGTCTGCTTTAATGTATCACAAAGTACGATTTCAAGAACCTCGCTATCTTCATCTGAAAGCACTGCTGGAAGTCTCTCAGGTTTTCTTTTCCCTCTATATGTACTGTAAGAACGGTAACGAAGGTCTGTAATCCTGGATCCGTCTTTCCACCTAAAAGAAAATGCCGGCTCCCGCAAATCTGTATACCCGTATGAAGGGTAAATCTGAGGCATCTGTTCTAATTTAAAATTCTTTTTTCCATCCGCATCAGGCAGGTAACTTGCCCTAGAAATTTCTTCAATTATATATCCGATATCAGTCGGCTCTATTTTTCCTCCCCAGTGCGGTATAAATACGTGTCTGCTTTCCGGAACAAAAAGAACCAGAGAAGTATCGGAAGTATTTAGGAAAAACAATTGCTGATTTTTCTCATTTTTCAATATTTGAATCACTGTTTTGCCCTCTTTTTATCACTCTTCCATAACTTCCTTTGGAACGACAAATATCCACGCCAAAACAAAAGCTGAAATAAACGTTACCGCCGCCAAAATAATGTACATAATCAACTGGTGTGGTGAATAAATATACAATAAAATTCCCGGAATTGTCGTAATTCCATTTCCTGTTCCCTGAAGACCGATAATCATCGCAATCATTCCAGCCACTCCGTTTACACAGCAGCTTAAAATAAATGGTTTAATATTGTATCTCAGAAGCACACCAAATAGGGCCGGTTCCCCAATTCCTAGCAAAGCAGATGCAGTGGCGCTGGGACCAATTACACGAACTTCTTTCTTTTTTGCCTTTAAAGCAATAGCAAGGCAGACACCAGATGAAGAAAACCCACACATACAAAGAATTGCATTCATCGGATTAAATCCTGTATTTGCCAGAAGGCTAATCTCAAGCATGTTTGAAATATGATGTACTCCAGTTAGCGTTATGATTGACCAGAAGAATCCTATTATCAGACCTCCAATACCGAAAGGCAAATGTAGTGCCACCTCCATAGCTGACAGAAGATTATTTTCTACTCCATGCAAGATTGGTCCAATAACAACAAGTGAAAGAAGAAGCATAATGAGAAGAACCAAGAAAGGAGTAACCATAAAATCAAAGGTTGTTGGAACCGTCTTTCTCAATTTTTTTTCTAATTTACTTCCAAGCCAGCCCGCCACAAAAGCAGGAAGGATACTGCCCTGGTATCCTACAATAGGTATAAACCCGAACAGATAAATTGGAACAACTCCGCTTGACGGATCGGCCACAGAATAAGCGTTTGGAAGTGCGCCGTTGACTAGCATGAGACCAAGAATCAATCCCAGCACCGGGGAACCACCGAACACCCTGAAAGTGGACCAGCAAACAATCGCCGGAAGAAATGCAAATGTTGTCCCCGACAATACATCCACTAAGACAGAAAATGTCTGAGGTACTTCTGCAGTTGTCATTCCGAAGATTGAAAGAAAATTATCGTTGAGAAGTGCCCCCTTAAGTCCTAGTATAACTCGATTTAAATAAGCTTACAATTTAAGCATTGGTAGTAATCTGATTTATTGGCTTACGTGTCCGTGCTTTGGGCGCACGTTTCCCTTGGTTTTCAGGATAATAATGTAAACTTATTAAAATCGAGTTATACTAGGAATAAACCCGTAGCAACTAGAGCCGGGATAACCGGAACAAATACATCCCCAAAAGTTCGAATTGCCTTTTGCAACCGATTCTTTCCATCCATTTTCGCCTCTTTTGCTTCACTCTCCGTTGTTTCATTGATGCCCAGCTTGGTCACTTCTTCATAGACTCGGTTGACATGTCCTGTACCAAAAATAATCTGGAACTGTCCTGCTGTAAAAAATGTACCTTTTACTCCCTCAATATCCCCCATTCCTTTTTCATCTATTTTCTCTTTATCCACAACAATCAGACGAAGTCTGGTAGCACAATGCTGCACGGATTTAATATTTTTCTGACCACCAATACATTTAACAACCGACTCGGCAATCTGTTTATAATTGTATCCCATGATATCCTCCTTATTCCTTGTAACATTTTTATTCATTATGTACTCGCGTTCATTTGTTTATATTATAAATAATGCAATAACAACTGTCAACAAAATAATACATCAAATTTAATCAAAATCCCCGAACAATGTTCTTTCGCCAGTTCTGACATAAAAGGGCTTCTGAGGAATTATTCAGGATAATATTTATTCATCTGTTTTGAAACAGCATACAAAAGATTTAGATTAATACTTATATCCGGAATCCGCTGTCACACTTGGATAACGGAATCCCAGCTTTTCCTCCATTGTCTTTAAAAATGCTACCAGCGTCCAGACATCATTCCTGTCTTGAAATATATCTACCCCAATGATATATTCACTATCTACTCCGATTTGGACGTTATAGCCCGGTTTGATCTGTGCATTCCGCATATGGTCATCCTTCATGTGCATAAATGTAGCATCCGGATCTGTTTTGCAGTAGTTATTCCTTCCCTGGAAGCTGGCTGTATGCCAGTCATAAACCGTCTGCCGCTCTAAAAATCGGTGGAACAGCTCCAAATATCGCTGGTTCCGGCTCTTCCGTTTCCCTCTTCCATGTACAAACACCGTTTGTTGTTCCCTGCAAACCTGTTCCAGGAAACGACAGATGTTCTGAAGATCCTCTGTCCGAGTGGCTTCTTTGACGCAGAATGACTGGATATACTCCTGATTGATCCGTATAACCGCATCCTGTATCTTCCAGAACATTTTTTCTTCCCATTTTCCAACCGATTTTTTCCAGACAAAGGTGTATTTATTGGCGCAGGCCTCCAGCTTTGTTCCATCAATAAACACGGTTTCCTTTGACAGTTCACCGGAGTTTTCCAGCCTTCTGACCATCTGGTAAAAGAGATTTTCACAGGCATCCGCCAAAAAGCCTGTGCGGAACCGTGCGATGGTACTGTATTCCAGTGCCTTTTGCCCGGCCAGCAGCCACATGAAGTTGATGTCGCGTTTGGAGGCAGTTTCAATTTTACGGGAAAAATAAATATTTTGGGAATACGCATAGGTCAGGATCTTGAACATGGTCTTTGGGTCCACTGCCGGATTTCTGCCTTTGGCAGAGTAAGCCTGATACAGCAAGCTGTAATCTAAATCCTCCAATTCGTGGCTCAGCAGTCGGACAGAATCATCGTTGGGAACCAAACCTTTCAAACTTAATGGCAAAACCAGTTGATAAGCTGCGCCGAGTTCTAGTAAATTTTTATGGTATTTTATTTTACTCGGCATAATTTATTATGCCATGGATTGCGGACTCTTCGGAGTCCGTTTTCTGTTTTTAAGCAAAAAGAAAGAGCCATTGCTCCATAGATTACTCATCTATTTTGCAACGGCTTCTTCATTTGTAAAATAATTTAATTGATGTGTTAATATACCCCGTTACAGTTAAAAATGAAATCGTTCCAGTGCATAGATTGGCCGGGTAATTGTTTTACCCTCAACACCGCCATGGGTATTACCTTTCAGGTAAAGAAGATAATCTGCTTTACCGTCATAAAGCGCCTTTTTGGCTGTATTTCCAGACTGCTTACCAGACTTTACCTCAACAGCATACCGTGTCCGCTCTTTCAGACTCTGTACGTAAAAGTCGATTTCTCTATTCTTATATGTGGCAAAAGCCGGTGTCTCAAATGCAATCTGCTGTGGAAAATCCAGCCTTTTCACCAGGTTTATATATACATAATTTTCATTAAGCGTCCCATTTATGGAAGCCTTATCAAGACCAGCTTGTGTCATGTAGAAATTCGCAATTCCTAAATCCATAAAATAACAACGTCTTCCCGGTTTAAAATCAAGAATGTCAAGCTCTACAATCTTTCCACAGAAGCCAATAATGCCAAAATGATACAACCAGTTGATGGCACGAACCACCGTTGCCTTGGATAAATTGCTAGTACAGCATTGCCAAAATAATAATGAATAGACGTTGCTTTTTTATTGTAGTCGGTGCATAATAATTCTATCACTAAAGAATGGATGGGTTATTATGCGAAGGAAAACAATTGATACTATCCCGGTTTTATCTGATGCCATGAAAAACATATTATCTGCTTTTTCAAAAAGCCGCTCCCTTCCGTCAGGACTGGTCAAAAGAGCCAGCATTGTCCTGCCTGCGTCACAGGGGGAATTCAACCAGAATATTGCGCCACAGGCCGGGCTTCATTATAATAATGCTGCCGCCTGGCGCAGTCGGTTCCTCGCGGCGCTCCCAGCCTTGCGGAGGATTGAAATGGACGCCCCGGAAAAGCTTGAAGATGAGATACGGGCAGTCCTCTCCGATAAAAAACGCCCCGGTGCCCCGTCTGTTTTTACGCCGGACCAGATCATGCCGATCATCGTCCTTGCCTGCAGCAGCCCAAATGATTTTGGGTACGAAGTAAGCCAGTGGAGCCTTGATGATACGAGCCGTTTCCCATCCTCTTTTGTGATCGCATCAAAAACAATGACCCTGTTATCCTGACCAACAGCCCTGGCAACTCTTTGTACCAATTTCATCTGCGTACCCTTTACTATATCAATACATTCTATCCGGTATTGAACCCCCTTTTTTAAGATATCAGGAATAAACATATATTGTGTTCTGATGACTAAGTGATTTTATCCGGATTCAATTCCGTATAATTAGTCAGTTCAATCCCCCTGTTTGTAAAATAGCTGCCCGAATCTGCTGCCCCTGTCAAATCATCCGTAATTGAGAATAATCGTTTCATGCCTTCCCTTATCGGATAGGGGAGATTTTAACCTCCCCTTCCACACCACGTAGCGTACCGTTCGGTACTACGCGGTTCAATAGTTTACTCGGACTTTCAGATAGTGGGCAGTCATATCGGGATAACCAAGTCTGTCCACTATGATTCTTTTGGTGAGTGCCGAGTTGAGCATTCCCGCCGCTCTCCACACTCCCTTTCGGCAGTTCGCCATCTCATGCACCTTCCACTCTGGTAAATGTAACGCCCGCAACATTTTATATCTTGTGCGTACCTTCTTCCATTGTTTCCAGTACACCGCTCGGATTCTGTGGCGCAGCCACTCATCCGTCTGTTCCATCAGGCTTTTCATGTCTGCATATCGATAATAGTTAATCCATCCCCTTGCATAGCTTCGGAGTTTTTCTTCCCTCTCCTGATTGCTCCATTTGTTCCCTCTGGTTGTCAGCTCCCGTATCCGGTTCTTCATTTTTGCCACCGACTTCGGGTGTATCCTCATGCGGCATTTCCCTTTATGCCGGTAAAAGCCGTAGCCCAGGTATTTTATCTTGCTGACGTGGCTCACTGTCGTTTTCTGAAGATTGACTTTCAGAAACAGTTTTCCTGTGATGAATGGCACAATGTTTTCCATTGTCCTCTCTGCGCTTTTCCTGCTTTTGCACAGAATCAGGCAGTCATCCGCATACCTCACATACTTGTGTCCCCTGCGCTCCAGTTCCTTGTCCAACTCATTCAGCATGACATTTCCACATAAGGGACTTAGCGGGCCTCCCTGCGGCACGCCCTCGGTCGTTGCGTGAAATCCTCCGTCCTCCATTACTCCGGCTTTCAGGTACTTGTGTATCAGCGAGATTACCCTCCCGTCCTTCACCGTCCTCGACAGCACCTCTATCAGCTTGCTGTGGTTCACCGTGTCAAAGTAGGATTGTAAATCCATGCTGACCACGTAGACATATCCTTCGTTGATATATTTCCTACATCTTTCCAGTGCGTCATGCGCCCCTCTGCCGGGACGGAATCCGATGCTGTTGTCAGAGAACTGTTCTTCATATAAGGGCGTCAGTTCCTGTGCGATTGCCTGTTGGATTACCCTGTCTACCACTGTGGGTATCCCCAGTTTCCTTGTTTTTCCTTTCTCCTCTTTGGGTATTTCTACCCTTCGGACTGGGTTTGGCTTGTATTTGCCTTCCCTCACCTGCTCGACCAATTCGGACTGGTGTTCTCTCAGGTAGGGTAGAAGTTCATCCACCTGCATTCCGTCAATCCCACCAACGCCTTTGTTCGTTTTGACCTTCTTATAGGCGGCATTTAGATTGTCGCTTCTAAGAATCGTATCTAGCAGGTTGTCCGTCCGAAAGTCCGTGTTGGTGTCGGGGTTCCCGGTAATCCTTTCATGGGCGTACTCTCCTGTTTCCCTTCCCTGTTCCGCAGGTATCTCTCGCAGGTAGTCCTCAATATGAAGTTGTCTGTACTTAATTCCATGTCCGGTTTCCATTTGGTAACGACACCTCCTACTGTTCAGTCCTTCCCGGTGCGTTTGCGACCGCCCGGTACTATGACCTCTGCTGACTTCTCACGGCAAGCTTTACTCCGTGACAGCGAATGTTTTATCGCCACTTTCACGTCCGTGAGACCTCCCCGGGTACTCACACGTTCTTTCCCACTTATACCTGCCCCGTTTACTGCTGGCGTTCCGTGCAGTTATTGGACTTTAGTTTGTTAGGCAACCTCATCCACGCTTCACAGCCTATCCGGACAACTTTTACAGGCCAGTGGTTTGCCTCCGGCTTCCTTCAGACCCCACCTCACGATGACGCCCTTGCCATTGGCTGCACCCTTCCCACTGCCGGGCGGGTCAGGGACTTTCACCCGTTAGAACGTGCGCCCGCCGGGCGCACCTAAAAAAGGAACTGCCGGTTCTGCCTTAACGGCCCAACCGACAGTTCCTTTTTTTATCCGCATATATAGTCATTCTCTGTAATAAATCTATCTATCTGTTCCAGTGTAGGAGTTGAATCAGAACAGCTGTGTCCTGATATCGTAATGGAGGCAGCCGCAGCCGCATACATCAAACACTTTTCCATAGTAAATCCACTGATTATCCCATAATTAAATGCACCAGAGTAAGCATCTCCTGCACCGAATGTTTTGACCGCTTTTACAGGATATACTCCGCCATGATAGATATCCTCTTTGGTATATATACAGGAACCTTCCTTTCCCCTTTTTATAGACACATATTCCGCCCCACGCTCAAGGAAATATTCTGCTGATTTCTTATCATCCCTGTTCCCAGGAAGAAACATCCGCTCCATAACATCGAATTCTTCTCGTGTACCGATCACCATATCTGATTGAAGCGCTGCCATATGGTAATATACAGATGCTTCCTCCTCCGTATCCCACGTATCGGTCCTGTAGTCTAAATCCAGTATGATCCTGGTGTTGTTTTTCCTGGCATAGGACATGGCAAGAAAAACGCTTTCTCTGGCAGGGCTATGTGTAAGTGATGTGCCGGATATCAGAAGCATTTTCGCATCGGCAATATATTTTTCATCGATCTCTGTACACTGTATATTCAAATCCGCGCAATCCTGCCGGTACATAAAATAACTGCACTTCCCATCTTCTCTGATCTCTCCCATGGTCAATCCTGATCTTCTTCCCGTGTCATCAGTACGTATATGGGAAACATCCACACCTTTTCCATTCAAATAGGAACATATAAATCTTCCGAAGGCATCATCCGACACTTTTCCAATATATCCCACCTTCAGTCCAAGGTTAGCCATGGCAACAGCGGTATTTGCCGGAGACCCTCCCACGTATTTGGAAAATGTCTTTGCATCTTCCATAGGCCCTGTCTCATTTGCGTACAGGTCTACCGTTGCCCTTCCCATTGCTATTACATCTATTTTTCTAAATCTGTCCAATTGCATTATGTCATCTCCATCACTCATGTTCCAGCTCTTCCAATAGTTCCATTGCTTCTTTCACTGAATATCCGCCATGTATGATCGACTTTACCGCTTTGACAATCGGAGTGATTTTGGGATACTGTATGATAAACCTGCCATAGGTAACTCCCGCTGCACCGGAGTCCAGTACGTCCTTCGTCATTTTAAACAATTCCTGGGGAGTTCGACAGTTATCGCCTCCAGCAATGGCAACCATACTGGGGGTTCCTTCCACTACCCTTGCAAAACTTTCCGGATCTCCCGTATAATTGGTCTTGATCAGATCAACTCCCAACTCTGCCGCAGCTCTTGTTGCATACAGTATATTTTTCCAATCATATCTGGCTTCATCTTTTAAGCAGTTTCCTCTTGGATATATGTGGGATATGACAGGCATTCCCAGCTCTTTTGCTTTCTTACAGTAATCAGCCAGTGTAGATAACTGCTGCGGCTGTTTGTCTCCACATACAATACACCCTATGGACACTGCGTCCGCTCCCAGTCTTACCCCTTCCTCTACCGTGGCCACCGGTGTGTCAAAATCCGGCTGGTAGGGAGAAAAAGTAGTGCATTTCAATACCAAGGGTGTAATACCTGCATGTTGGCCAAAGCACCGTTCTGCCAATCCTTTATGCATGGTTATTGCATCCGGTCCTCCTGCACACATATCATCTATGGTCTTCTGGAATGTATCAAGTCCTCTCATAACCCCCCTGGCCATACTGTGGTCCACAGTCAATCCGAAATATCTGCCGTCCTTTTCAGGCATTAACCGGCGCATTCTTGCACTATATCCCATAAATTCCATCAAACATCACCTTTACCTTTCTTAAATTATAACCCGGGTATATTTTATTTACGTAAACAGATTAACAAAAAACATTAAATATCCAGAGCAAAGAGTTGTGACTAAAATCGCCGCCAGACCAACTATGATAAAGGGGACTGCTTCCTTTACTGTGTCTGTAAATGTAGCTCCTGCGATTTTTTGTCCCACAAATATCCCCACTGCAAAAGGCGGTGTCAAAAAACCCACGCACATATTCACAAGCATGATCGCGCCAAAATGGAGCGCTGTAATACCATAAGCGTTCATTGCAACCGGAAGAAGAAGCGGCGTCATGATCAGGATAGTGGCATTAATATCCATAAATGTTCCCATAAACAAAAATAGGATATTAATCATTAAAAGGAAACCGCCTTTGGTTGAAATGGACTGTGTAATGAGGTTTGAGAGGAAACCAGAGACTCCCGTGAGTGTTATCACTTTTCCTGCAATAACCGAAAAAGCATTTAACAATCCGATCACAGCTGTTGATGCACCGCTGATCGCTGCTATGGTAAGGAAATCGATCTTGATCGCTTTCTTATTTACAAACCACAAAATCAGATAATAAAAAATGCCATATACCGCACTTAACGCACCGGCTTCTGTAGGCGTACAGATGCCTCCATATATACATCCGTATATAATAACAGGCATGAGTAATGCTGGAATTGCACGAAATGTGTTTTTTCCAAACTCTTCCAGACGTTCAGTTCCACTTATGGAAACTGCCTCCGGCTTTGGAAGATGACGCCCAATCCTGCAATAATTAACAGTGATATATCCAACCATAAAAATAAGCGTCGGTCCAATAGTGACCATCCAGACATCCGATATTTTAATTCCTGCCGACAGCGCGTACATGATCCCCGGTACGGACGGAGGAATAAGGATCCCCAAAAAGCATGTAGCTGCCAGCAATGCCGCCACATAGCCTCTGGGATATTTCTCTTTTTCCATTTGCGGCTGAACAATTTTTCCAATGGCAGATATTGTTGCCATAGCAGAACCGGTAAGTACGCCAAAGGCCATGGATGCAAGAATGGTTATGATTCCCAGACTTCCTCTTACCCTGCCTATAATACCTCCGATCCAGTTTATCAGCATTTTGGAAATGCCGCTGTATTCCATCAATGTACCGGCATATATGTAAAACGGTATTGCCAGGAAGGAAAAGCTGTCCAGGGAGGACCATGCATACTGTGCAACCGTCACCACATCATGGCCCCCAGCCATAAACACAACCATAGAGGCAATTCCCAATGCGTAGCTAACAGGAATCACAAAAACGATTGCCACAAATAAAAACGTACCTATAAAAACCAATAATGCTGTTAATGGTGTCATATTTTATCCCCCTCCCCTCAATCTACATTAACAGATACCGGCCAAATATTGCACAATATCCTGTATACTCCATGCCACACCGTAATAAGGGATCCAATAAGTACGGGGAAATATACAATCCACATAGGGATATGCATTGTCTGGGATGTCTGGCTTCCTCCAGCTATGAACATAATATAATTCCCAAATACCCAGCAAAATCCAAGGAGAAACACTACTGTTATCACCAGACCTACTGTTTTTAACAGCAGAATGATCCTGTCTTTTGTTGCAGTGCTTATCCCTTTCAATGATTTGATAATGGTAGGCGCTATATCAATCTCTATCTGTCCCCCAGTATGGAGCGCATATCCCCCTCCCAGATAAGCCATCCACACAAACAGATACCGTGCCAATTCTTCTGCCCACGGGGTAGAGATCAGTAATATGTAACGGCAGACAACCTGAATAAAAATAGCTATAACAAGAACAATGGTGCAGAACGTAAGCACAATCTTTTCAAAATAAAGAAAGCAGTGATTTATTTTTTCAAATACATTCATATAATGCGATCTTGCTGATATACTTTCTCCCATATACATTCCCTCTTTCACACAGCTTTAAAACCTTATTTTTTATAATCTCCGCTGATGATCATATCCATAATATCCGCTGGATATTTGCCTTTTGATTCTTCCCATATTTCTTCATAAATCTTTTGCAGCCCAGCCTTCATGTCCTCTGACGGCTGTGATACCACCCACTGTCCGCTGTCAACACCACTATTTACCAGTTCATCTGTTGTATTCCTAAAATATTCCGTAAACTCTGCTGATGCTTTCCTCGCACACTCCGTAAACATGTCCTTATCATCATCGCTTAGAGTGTTCCAGAATTTAGGGCTTGATACAAAACAGCCGCCGGAATAGCAGTAATTCAGTTCAGTAATATACTTTATAACATCTGTTAACCCCTGATTTACATAGTTGAATACCGCATTATCAAGCCCGTCTACCGTCCCTGTCTGGATAGCTGACAATACCTCAGACCCTGGAATTGAAACAGGAAGGGCACCGCATTTCTCATAGAAGGATTCTACAGAAGCTACAGAGGGGATTCTGATTTTTAGTCCTTTCAGATCAGACATGTCAGTTATCTCACGCTTCATATTCCCCACCTGCCTAAAACCATTACAAAAAGAACTGATTCTGATTATGTTGTTCTCTTCCATGATCTTTGCAGCCTGGTCTGCAATCCACCCCTCATTATAATATTGATCTGCCTCATCATAGTCTGATACGAGACCAGGAAGCCATGCAAATCCCAGTTTTCCATCAAGAATACCATCAATTGACATATCATCGTTCAGATTGAAATCCAATGTACCCATTTGTATCATCTGGGCTGTATCCGCAGCAGAGCCCAATGAACTGGCCGCAAGAACCTCACCCACATACTTCCCCTCTGAAGCCATGGCAACGTAATCCACGAATAACTGGCAGTATTCTGCCCGTTTAGGTGAATCTGATGTGATTGTAAATTTAATAGTTTCCCCGCTCCGTTCAACTGCCTCCACATTCTGACCTCCACCTGAAGTTGTTGGTACAGCGGCCTCTTTTCCTCCGCATCCGTACAGTATTGTGCTGGCAATTGAGATTGCGGCAATGAGTGTCATAATTTTTTTCATTTGAAAGTTCCCCCTTCTTTGTAAAAATCATTGGATAATGCTACAATAATCATCTGTGGTTTCGTCATTATAGTATCACTTAATGGTTATCTTGTCAATATATTTTGGTAGTATTTTGGTATAATTTGATTATTTTGTGGTTGTATTATAGTTATTTTATGATAATATAAAAAATCCATGGGCTGGGAAATTCCACCAGTCCATGGATTTTTTGAATCTTATTAATTTCACTAAACAATAATAATTTCACAGCCGCATTGCCGGATACTCTCTATCATCTCATCAGACGGAGGCTGGTTTGTAATAATGGTGTCAATCTGTTCCAGGGATCCATAAGATTTTATGGTCACCTTTCCAAATTTAGTATGATCAACCAGCAAATATACCTCCTGGGCACGATTAACTGCAGTTACCTTTAATTCATTATCAGAAAGAAGGGAATTCATAACACCATACTGTACAGTTACGCCGGTTGCTGCCATGAATGCCTTGGTAAAATTATAGCTTGAAAGTATTTCCGCGCTCCTCTCATCAATACTTGTAAAGGAGTAGTAATCCCTGTTCAGGATACCTGAAAATGTGATGATCTGAATATTAGGATATTGCAGGGCTCTTATAATAAAATCCAGATTATTTGTCAGCACTGTGACTTTGAGATTCTTTATGTAATCCACCAGATTACAAACCGTAGAACCGGAATCCACAAAAATATAATCTCCGTCATTTATAAATTCTGCTGCTCTTTCTGCAATTCTTTTCTTTTCCTCCAGCATCAGGTGTCCCCGCGTATTAAACGGAAGCATTCCAACATCATAGTTCTGGATCGTACTGGAAACACCCCCGTAATTCTTTACAATGCTCCCCTTCTTCTCTAACTCTATCAGATCCCTGCGTATTGTATTTTTAGACACTCCAAATTTTTCACACAACTCTTCAATCGTAACATTCTGTGCTTTCTGGATATATGCTTCCTCTTGTTCAATCCTTATAATCTTCATACTGCTCCTCATTTAAATCATATTAACTTCACCATAATATTACCAACATTTATCCAACCTGTCAATGAACCGCTAAAATATAATGATTTTTTGTCAGTTGTACATAAATTCATGAGGCGTACACGGTGTGTACGTTGAATAAATTGATCCACGTAACCCTTAGCCCCTACCTAAAAGCTTCCGGCGAACTCAAGACAAAACCCACCCAGGCCAGCGTCAAAGACCTTCAGGGAATGGGAATCCAGCCTGACATCCTTGTCTGCCGTTCTGAGCGGCCCCTGGACGAAGGCAACAAAAACAAAATTGCCCTTTTCTGTAATGTTCCCCCTCACCACGTACTCCAGAAACTGGATGTGGACGTGCTTTATGAAGTACCCCTTGTCATGGAGCAGGAGCACCTGGCCCAGTCAGCCTGCGAATGCCTGAATCTTCCCTGTCTCGAACCTGACCTGACGGACTGGCAGAATATGATCGGTCTCATCATATGCATTTTCCATGCATGGGATTGCAAGCAATATCTTTGCCTTTTCCAGCACCACACTGGCCATGGTGGGAATGTTTTCAGCAATCACATCCATTCCATCGTTGTGCACAATGCTGGCGCCTTCCTGCTTGCCAAGGCCCACTGTCATCATTTTGCATGGCCCGCTCTCATAAGCTCCGCTAAACGCATTATAAGCTCCGCTAAACGCATTGTGGGGCTTAAGCCTGCAGGATATGATAATGCCGTCCGCTTCATATGCATTCCTGTCAATAAGCACCCGTCTGCCTCTCTCAGAAACCCCAAGCTCCACCACCTCCATGGAGGAGCGGATCGGGCATCCCATGGTTTCCGGGGTAATATCATAGCTTGCCAGCACCTCCAGCTGTCCCTCTGCCGCAGCGCCCCCATGGCTTCCCATGGCCGACACGCAGGTGAACTTTATCTATGCATTTATCCCCACCATCCCCTGCCGGTTCTGGCCATCAACACCATACATGCCCTGAGCTGCGGCCTGCTGTTTGCCGGGATCATCTCCGCTACCATGTCCAGTTCCGCCTCCGACCTCCTGGGCGCTGGCTCTATATTTGCCAATGACATCAAAAGAAAACCCCAGCGTAGCTGCTCTGGGGTTTTCGTTTTGTGCCCACATGGACATCTGATTTCTTTTGCCTGATTTTATTATATCAAACACTTCTTAATAATCAAGTATACTTTTCAACCGAACAAACGGCCGCTTACTTATTGTTTAATGCCGCCTGTGCAGCTGCCAGACGTGCAATCGGAACGCGGAATGGAGAACAGGATACATAGTTCAGTCCAATCTTGTGGCAGAACTCTACAGATGAAGGATCTCCGCCGTGCTCGCCGCAGATACCGCACTTCAGGTCTGCCTTTGTGGAACGTCCCTTCTCAACAGCCATCTTAACCAGCTGTCCAACACCTTCCTGATCCAGTCTTGCAAATGGGTCAGACTCGTAAATCTTAGCCTTGTAGTAGGAATCCAGGAACTTGCCGGCATCGTCACGTGAGAAGCCGAAGGTCATCTGTGTAAGGTCATTGGTTCCGAATGAGAAGAAGTCCGCTTCTTCTGCAACCTTGTCAGCAGTCAGGGCTGCTCTCGGAATCTCAATCATGGTACCAATGTGGTATTGGATATCGGAGTTCATCTCCTTCTTAACCAGTTCAGCAGTCTCAACCACTACGTCCTTGACGTACTTAAGCTCTTTCTTCTCGCCAACTAATGGAATCATAATCTCAGGAACAATGTCATATCCGCACTCTTCCTTAACCTCGATTGCAGCTTCCATGACAGCCCTTGTCTGCATCTTAGCGATTTCCGGATAAGTAACAGCCAGACGGCATCCACGGTGACCCATCATTGGGTTGAACTCATGGAGTTCAGCACACTTGGCGTTAACAGCCTCAACTGTCATTCCCATATCATCAGCCAGAGCCTTGATGTCCTCCGGATCGGTGGGAACAAACTCATGCAGAGGCGGATCCAGGTAACGAATGGTCATAGGTCTTCCCTCCAGAGCCTTGTACATGGCCTTGAAGTCGCCCTTCTGGAATGGAATCAGCTCGTTTAATGCTTCTTCTCTCTGCTCAACTGTCTCGGACAGAATCATCTTACGAATCTTCGGAATTCTCTCTGCTTCAAAGAACATATGCTCTGTACGGCAGAGACCGATACCCTCGGCGCCCAGCTTAACCGCGTTCAGGGTATCTGCAGGGGTATCTGCGTTGGTGCGTACACGCAGGGTTCTGAACTGGTCAGCCCACTTCAT
Organism: Enterocloster clostridioformis; assembly: GCF_020297485.1. NCBI lineage: Bacteria > Bacillati > Bacillota > Clostridia > Lachnospirales > Lachnospiraceae > Enterocloster > Enterocloster clostridioformis. Next base: position 4,745,956 of record NZ_JAIWZC010000001.1, on the reverse strand, counting down.
GATGCGCTCAAAGTTACCGCTTACAGTAGCTTCCTGTGTAGCGATGTCGCCCTTGTAGATCTTTCCTGTAGAACCATCCAGGGAAATGTAATCCCCCTCATGGAATGTATGTCCGCCAAGTTCAAATACCTTAGCCTCTTCGTCAATCTTAATCTCGCCGCAGCCGGATACACAGCAGGTTCCCATGCCACGTGCAACAACTGCTGCATGGCTGGTCATACCGCCGCGGACAGTCAGGATACCCTGTGCTGCGTGCATGCCCTCAATATCCTCTGGGGATGTCTCCAGACGAACCAGGATAACTCTCTCGCCTCTGCCGCCCTTGCCGGCATCCTTAGCCTCGTCAGCTGTAAAGTACACCTTGCCGGCTGCAGCGCCAGGAGATGCAGGAAGCGCGCTTCCGATTACTTCGCCGGCCTTCAGTGCTTCCGGAACAAAGGTGGGATGCAGCAGCTGGTCTAAGGACTTAGCCTCGATTCTGCATACAGCCTCTTCCGGGGTAATCATGCCTTCATCTACTAAATCGCAGGCAATCTGGATGGCTGCCGGAGCAGTCCTCTTGCCGTTACGTGTCTGTAAGAAGTACAGCTTGCCTTCCTCAATGGTAAACTCCATATCCTGCATATCGCGGAAATGGTTCTCCAGCTTTATAGCCAGATCCATAAATTCCTTATAGCACTCCGGAAGGTCCTCTGCCAGTTTGGAGATTGGCTGTGGTGTACGGACACCTGCAACCACGTCCTCGCCCTGTGCGTTAATCAGGTACTCGCCGTAGATTCCCTTTGCACCGGTGGATGGGTTACGTGTAAACGCAACACCTGTACCGGAGGTCTCGCCCTTATTTCCGAATACCATGGTCTGAACGTTAACAGCAGTACCCCAGTCGCCAGGGATATCGTTCATACGGCGGTATACGATGGCACGTGGGTTGTCCCAGGAACGGAACACAGCCTTAACAGCGCCCATCAGCTGTTCGGTAGGATTCTGCGGGAATTCCTCGCCATTCATGGCATCCTTGTAAACAGCCTTGAATTTTGCTGCCAGCTCTTTTAAATCATCAGCAGTCAGATCTGTATCAAAATGTACGCCCTTTGCTTCTTTCATCTCATCGATGATTTTCTCGAAATAGGACTTTGGAACTTCCATAACAACGTCAGAATACATCTGGATGAATCTGCGGTAGGAATCGTAAGCAAATCTTGGGTTGCCGGTCTTCTTTGCAAATCCCTCGACTGCAACATCGTTTAATCCCAGGTTCAGGATTGTATCCATCATACCAGGCATGGATGCACGTGCGCCGGAACGTACGGAAACCAGTAACGGATCCTCTGTATCACCAAACTTCTTGCCATTGATACCTTCCAGCCAGGTAATGGCCTCAAAAATCTGGTCCTGAATTTCCTGTGAAATCTGCTTGCCACAGTTATAATATTCGGTACAAGCCTCTGTTGTAACAGTAAATCCCTGTGGAATGGGCATTCCCAGGTTTGTCATCTCTGCTAAGTTGCAGCCCTTGCCGCCAAGAAGGTTTCTCATTGCCGCACTGCCTTCGTGGAACTTATAAACCCATTTTGCCATAAGTTAATTCCTCCTCATGTTCTTGTAGACTGGCATTCTACGCTCTGTTTTATGCCTCTCATTCTGAACGGAACAAATATACATGTCTTGTCCGTCCACCTCGTTCATTATATCACAAAGTTTTCGCGAGTAAAGAGTTTTTCCGTGAAAATTTGTTAAATTTTAAGGTAAAATCGCTGTAAGTACTTTCATTTTCTGTCATTTTCACATATCCGTTGCTTAATCGTATATGCGAACCAGCAGTGTTGTATGTACATAACTTTTCGGATAGCCCTGCATCGTGCAAAAAGCCGAACCGGATTGGCTTCCGTTTCACTCATGTAAGCTCTTACAGGTTTTTAGGACACGGGCCTGTTTCATGAGACCTTAAAACAGCCGGACTGAAATCATAAATACAGCCCAAAAAGAAATCCCGTGTACTGGCATACACGGGATTTCGCTTTGTGTCCAAATGGACATACTTAACTTCCTGCTAAAATATTCTACACCAAATCAAGCTTAACGTCAATATCACACCTTAAACCGGTACCCAACCCCCCATATCGTTTCGATATACTGCGGTTTGGCCGTGTTAAACTCTATCTTCTCGCGGATCTTCTTAATATGCACCGTTACAGTGGCAATGTCCCCAATGGACTCCATATCCCATATCCTGCTGAACAGCTCCTCTTTGGTAAACACATGGTTAGGGTTCTGGGCCAGGAAGGTCAGAAGGTCAAATTCCTTTGTGGTAAAGGTTTTCTCCTCCCCGTTGACCCACACGCGCCGGGCCGTCTTGTCAATCTTCAGACCGCGGATTTCAATCAGCTCATTGGCCGGCTGTCCGCTGCCAATGAGGCGCTCATACCTGGCCATGTGCGCCTTCACCCTGGCCACCATCTCGCTTGGGCTGAATGGCTTGGTGATATAATCATCTGCCCCCAGACCCAGACCGCGGATTTTGTCAATGTCCTCTTTTTTGGCTGAAACCATAATGATGGGCGTGTTCTTTACTTCCCGCACTCTTTTACATATCTCAAATCCATCCGTACCGGGCAGCATCAGATCCAGAATCAAAAGATCATAGTCTTCCGTCAGCGCCTTATCCAGGCCGGAGCTTCCGTCATTTTCAATCTCTACCTCAAAGCCGGACAGCTCCAGATAATCCTTCTCCAACTCCGCTATGCTCTCCTCATCTTCCACGATTAGAATCTTGCTCATCCTGTAAAACCTCCTGATATTTTCTTAGAACAAAATGAATCTCCGTTCCGATTCCTTCCTTGCTGGTGGCCCATATACGTCCCCCGTGGTCCTCCACAATCTTGCGCACGATGGATAAACCTATACCGCTTCCTCCCTGAGCTGAATTGCGGGAGGAGTCCGTACGGTAGAACCGGTCAAAAATATTGGGCAGGTCCTTTGCCGCTATGCCTTTGCCATTATCCTCTATTTCAACCTGGATAAAATCTCCTACGTCCTTTATCCTAATATTGATAATACCCTTTTTCTTATCCAGATATTTCACGGAATTACTGATAATATTATTCATAACGCGCTTCATCTGCTCCGCATCGGCAATGATGACCACGTCTTCATCCACATAATTGAAATATCCCAGCTCAATCCCTCTGGCTTCCATATCCAGGCCAACCTCCTCCACACAGTCCCGGAAATACTGGGCCACGTTGATCTTGCTGAAGGTATAGGGAATCTTATTAGTATCGATTTTGGAATAAAAGGTCAGCTCGTCAATCAGCCTGTCCATATCATTAGACTTATTGTATATGGTACGGATGTATTTGTCCAGCTTTTCCGGCGAAGACGCCACACCGTCCAGTATGCCTTCCACATATCCCTTGATAGCCGTAATCGGTGTTTTCAAATCGTGGGAAATATTGCTAATCAGTTCCTTATTATCCTTGTCATACTGTATCTTGTCTTCCGCGTTCTCCTTCAGCCGGATACGCATCTCCTCAAAATCCTGGCACAGCTGGCCTATCTCATCATCCGCGTCCACATCCAGTGTGAAATCCAGGTTTCCGTCACGAATCTTCTTCGTAGCCTCCTGAAGCTTGTTCAGCGGACTGAGAATGGACCGGTATACCCAGAATGTCAGCACAATGCCCGCAAACACCAGAATGGTGATTCCCAGTATAAGCATTTCCCTTATCATGGATTTTACTTCCGGTATCAGGTCATCCACATTGGAAATAATGAAAGCGCTTCCCTCCTGGCCGTCCGGAAAGGTGAAATCCATCTGCTTAATCAGGTGCTGGCTCTCGCCGTCCAGATAGATGCCGCCCTGTAAATCGCCCTTCATCATATCAAACCGGGGCAGCTGGGCGCATATGGCTTCCCCCGCGTCTTTATTGCTGTCACCGCAGTATAGGATAGTATCGCCCTTTCGCACGATCAGATATGCATAATGGCTTTTCAGTTCAGCGTTGACCTTATCCAGATATGATAAATCATTGTAGCGCCCCGGATCATTGTCCAGTATATTCCTGATGTCCTCCTGGGAGCGCTTGGTAATACGGTTAAATATCTGCATGGAATTGCCTGAGAACAGGTCCACCTGCTCCGTAAGTCCGTATTCCTTGGTGAAAGACCTGGTCTGATAATTGCTGAGTGCAAGGACCAGCAGATAAAACAGCAGCATGGGAACGATGGTTATGGTTAAAAACGCCACCGCAAGACGGGTCCTCAGTTTCATAAGCCCCATCCTCCTTTGTTATGATACGGTCTGACATTATGAGTACTGCATCGTATAAGCTTCATATACAATGCAGTACTCGCTTCCGTCCGGAAACAAAGACAGTCTGTCATCCGTTATTGCTAGTATATCACAATAACTAATATTCGTTTATAAAAGGTTTCTAAATTTTATGAACAAAAGTCCTGTTTTTCCTTGTTTCCTCCTGGATTTCTGATATAATAATAATATTGTCCTTATAAAGCAAGGACCAAAAGGACGAATGATTGGGGTTATATAGGTTGAAAGAAAAAATCAAAAAAAATCGTAACTTAACAAGAGCACCAGTAAACTGCCGCCCCAAAGGATCCTATGGAATAAAGGGTATCAGGCCATAGCAGGAGGAGTAATCATATAGCCTCGTTTCTCTAAACGTTTGATGGCATTTCTGTCATACTGTTCCTGAAATTTCCGGTACATTTCTTCAGGAATAGCGGAATAATCCGTATCGGCAGGATTAAATACCTCCTGCTTTTGGAACATGTGGTAAATGCAAGTCAACACCATGCGTGCAATGGCAATGATTGCCCGTTTATGACCACGACGTTTTTTTATACGGTCATATTTGTATCTGAAGTAAGGGTTTTTACTCTTGATGGCAGCATTTGCACACTGAACCAGCAGAGGCTTTAAGTACACCCCGGCTCTTGAAACATGGACGCTCTTCTTTTTACCGGCACTTTCGTTATTTTCAGGAGCCAGCCCAGCCCAGGAGCACAAACGTTTTGAGGATTTGAATACCGCCATATCCACCCCGATTTCAGCAATGATAAAGGTGGCAGACTGCTCTGTAATTCCAGGAATTGTAGTAGCCAATTCGATAAATTTATGGTAAGGTTTAGCCAGGTCGGAAATCGTTTCTTCGAGAGTGGAGACGCACTCATTGATTTCATCGAAATGCTTTCTGCAGACCTTAATCTTAACGGATTGGTCACGGCGCAGTTCATAACCGATTATGGAGGTTACAACATCATCTGCCTTGTCCTTTGCTTTTTTAAGAAGCAGGGATTTACAGTATTCGGGGTCAAATACCTCACAGGTCAGGATATAGTCAACGATGGCGGTCGCTGATTTTCCAAAGGTATCTGAGAGGACGGATGCAAGGGCAATGTTGGAAACCGTAAGAGCATTCTGTAACCGGTTTTTCTCACTGCTGCGGTGGCCAATCAGTTTCTGCCGGTATCGGAACAATTCCCGAAGCATGCGAATTTCCTTACAGGGGATATAACTGGAAGGAACAATATCAAATTTAAACAGATCCGCAATCCAGGCGGAGTCTTTGTCATCGGTTTTCTGTCCTTTGATAGCCCTGACATACTTGGGGTTAGCAACGACAACGTGACAGGAATCCTCCAGGATATTAAAAATTGGAATCCAGTATTTACCAGTGGATTCGAGGCAGATCTCAGTGCAATTGAAAGAAAGAAGCCATTTTTTCAAAGAATTAAGATCGGAATTGAAGGTGGCGAACCGCTTTTTAACATAAGAAGTAACGCCCCTGTAGTCTGTCAGAGCAATGGTAGCGACAACAAATTTCTTGTGAACGTCCATGCCACAGCAGACAAAGTGTTTGATAGATAACATAAAACAGCCCTCCTAAGTAAAATAGACAGACATTGACTGGCTGTCCAGCAAAGAAAGACCTAAGGAATTGCTTTGACAATGATTAGGTTACGAGCTCAAGGCGTCACTGGTTTGTGCTTGAGAAGACAGCCGACACATGTTTTTATGCGGACTTGATCCCAAATGGAGGAACCGATTCTACTTCCTCCTCCGTGCTCTGTAGTGTATCTGTCTGAGGAGAGTTTAACATCAAAAATAAAATAGTGGAAGCACAAACTTGCTATTTCATAACTGTTTTGTGCCTAAGCGAAGCGAAAGGAATGAGAGTTTTTATGATAGGATTTTACAGCTACACGGTTGTATTGACATATTTGGGACTGGCTTCCTCGGCCATAGGCATGATTCTCACCTTCCAGGGATTTGCAAAATACGCTTTGTTCTGTCTGGCGTTCTCCGGTCTGTGCGACATGTTCGACGGCAAGGTGGCCCGTATGAAAAAGGACCGCACTGAAGATGAAAAACGCTTCGGAATCCAGATTGATTCTCTCTGTGATGTGGTCTGTTTTGGGGCTTTTCCCATGATACTGTGCTATTCCATCGGCATGCGGGGACCGGCAGGCATCTCCATCCTGGTATTCTATCTGATTGCAGGTGTCATCCGTCTGGCATTTTTTAATGTCATGGAGGAAAAGCGGCAGGAAGAGACTGATGAAGCGCGCAAGTACTATCAGGGACTTCCCATCACCTCCATAGCCATTATTCTGCCCCTGTTCTGCACCCTGCGCCCCCTGCTGGGCCACAGGTTCCTGTCAGAGCTTCACATCTGCATCCTCACAGTGGGACTGCTGTTCATCATTAATTTCCCGCTGCGCAAACCCGGATGGAAAATGCTGACCCTTCTGGTCGCCATTGTATCCTGCGCACTGATTAAGATATATTTCTTCTGATAATAAAGAAAGGTGTGATTCCATGCAATATGCAGACAGAACCGGCCGTTCCCTGGGCGGCAGCACCCTCCAGGACCGCTTCCTGGAGGATTTATACGCCAGTTTTCTGGGACGAATGCTCATAAAACCGCTGGTCCATCCGGCTGTTTCCAAAATCTGCGGCGCTTTTCTGGACTCTCCATTGTCAGCGCCCTTCATTCCCGGCTTCATGAAGTCTGCGGGTATCTCCACAGAGGGCTGCGAAACACCTGCAGGCGGAAGATACCGCTCCTTTAACGCCTTCTTTACCCGCAGGATGCTGCCGCAAGCAAGACCCTTTGACGCCAGGGACCATATATTGTGCAGCCCCTGCGACGGATTTGCAAGCGTCTATCCCATCCATAAGAACATGCGCATCACTATCAAACACACTGAATATACGCTGGACCAGCTTTTAAGAGACTCAGGCCTGGCTGTCCGCTACACCGGCGGCACTGCCCTTCTCTTAAGGCTCACTGTATCAGATTACCACCGCTATGCCTATGTGGACCGCGGACGGCGCTCCTCTTACCGCCGTATTCCCGGTGTGCTCCACACAGTCAATCCGGCGGCAGCCTGCCGCCGTCCCGTCTATAAGGAAAACTCAAGAGAGTATTCCCTGCTGCGCTCCGGTTCCTTCGGCACAGTGCTGATGATGGAGATTGGAGCTCTTATGGTGGGGAAAATTGTAAACCATCACAAGGCTTATACCAGCATTGATGTGTTCCGCGGTCAGGAAAAAGGCTACTTTGCCTTTGGCGGTTCCTCCATCCTGCTGCTCTTCCAGCCTCATACCGTTACCATTGACAGGAATATCATGCGCAACACGGCCCTGGATGTGGAAACCAGGGTACGGATGGGCGAAGCCATCGGCCAGGTAATGAAGTCAAATTAATGGAGTCAAATTATATGGAATCAAATCAGATTAAACGAATTCAATTACAAAACCCCCGCAGTTCCTTACCGGAACCGCGGAGGTTTTTTCTTCTGCATTTCAATGCAGCTTCCATTTATCTTTTAAAACATAAACTTCTCAGCAAAGTAATCCTTTAACTCAGCAATCGGAACCCTTACCTGCTCCATGGTATCCCTGTCACGGACCGTTACGGCATGGTCTTCTTCTGAGTCGAAGTCATAGGTAATACAGAATGGAGTACCGATTTCATCCTGTCTCCTATATCTCTTACCAATGTTACCCCTGTCGTCAAACTCACAGTTGAAATACTTGGAAAGCTCGGTGTAAATCTTCTCAGCGCCTTCATTCAGTTTCTTGGACAGAGGAAGCACGCCTACCTTTACAGGGGCAATGGCCGGATGGAAATGAAGGACAGTTCTTACATCGCCTTCCCCGATTTCCTCCTCGTCATAAGCCGCGCACAGGAATGCCAGCGTCACGCGGTCAGCTCCCAGTGAAGGTTCGATAACATAAGGAATGTATCTCTCCTTTGTCTCATCGTCAAAGTAGGACATATCCTGTCCGGACACCTTCTGGTGCTGGCTCAAGTCATAATCAGTCCTGTCGGCAATGCCCCAAAGCTCGCCCCAGCCAAAGGGGAACAGGTACTCCAGGTCCGTGGTTGCCTTGCTGTAGAAGCTCAGCTCCTCAGGAGAGTGATCCCTGGCCCTCAGCTCATCATCCTTGATGCCTAATGACCTTAACCAGTTAATGCAGAATTCCTTCCAGTAAGCAAACCACTCCAGGTCTGTGTCAGGCTTGCAGAAGAACTCCAGCTCCATCTGCTCAAACTCCCTGGTACGGAATGTAAAGTTGCCGGGCGTAATCTCGTTGCGGAAGGACTTGCCGATCTGTCCGATACCGAAGGGCACTTTCTTTCTGGAAGTTCTCTGGACGTTCTTAAAGTTTACGAAAATACCCTGGGCAGTCTCGGGACGCAGATAAACCGTGCTCTTGGCATCCTCTGTTACACCCTGGAATGTCTTGAACATCAGGTTAAACTGACGGATATCCGTAAAGTCATGGGCGCCGCAGCTTGGACAGCAGATGTTGTTGTCATCAATGTACTGTTTCATCTGTTCCTGTGACCAGCCGTCAACAGAGCCTTCCATCTGGATTCCATGGGCATCGTTGTAGTCCTCAATCAGTTTGTCCGCGCGGAATCTTTCCTTACACTGCTTACAGTCCATCAGTGGGTCAGAGAATCCGCCCAGATGTCCGCTGGCAACCCATGTCTGGGAATTCATCAGAATAGCACAGTCAACGCCTACGTTGTAGGGGCTCTCCATGATGAACTTCTGCCACCAGGCTCTCTTTACATTATTTTTCAGTTCCACACCCAGGTTGCCGTAATCCCAGGTATTGGCCAGGCCGCCGTAAATCTCAGAACCTGGATACACAAAGCCCCTGTTCTTGGCCAATGCCACGATTTTCTCCATTGTCTTTTCCATATCTGCATCCTCTCTTCTTAATAATTATAGATTTAATATAAATTAAATTATAAGAATTACTTTAATATGATGTAACTGGTTCCCTCGCCGGACGTCTGCACCCGGTTGGAATCCTTCAGGACACAGCCATCGCTTACATACTGGATTTTTTTCTCCGTCACGATGACGCCCTGCCCTGTGGCCTTGACTACCAGGTTCTGTCCTTCCTTAAGGGCTGTCTCCTGGTCCACTGCCTTCCCCTTCTCATCCTTAAAGGACGCATCCTTAAGTTCACCGGACATAGCAGCCACCCTGCCTGTGTCCAGCTGGGTAAATGACACATTATAATCCCCAATCTCCTGAGCAAATTCAATGAGGCGGCCCGGAGTGTCATATTCCGTAACCAATATGGCTGTTCCGTTTCCAATCCTGGCTGAAACCATGGCCACCGGAAGTTTCCCGGAGCCTTCCGAGTTCTCATAGGAAGCAGCCTTTCCCAGCCCGCTGTTAAAATCACTGATTTTCTGTCCGGCCCGTGTCTTCAGCTCATCCTCCGTATAGTCGCCCTGCTGGTAAGTCTCCACCGAAGCCCACCTGACGCTGCCGTCGTCCGCCACATAGACGCTGTTCTCAGTAGGTTCTGCATCTCCCCCCATACCTATCCTGGAGCATCCCGTAACCATGGCAGCCGCCGCTGCCAGCAGCAGAATCCCCTTCACAATCTTCTTCATAACTGTTCCTTCCTCATACTTCTTTGCCGCCGTACCGGGCATATGGACATATTATATCCTCTGAATACCATAATTTCAAGCCTTATGACGGATTTTATGCTGTCAGGGTTTCCAAAATTTCCAAAGAACGGAACTCATGGCGCACAAAATACCGTCTGCTTTTTTCCACAACAGACTCGAATTCCTTCAGCACCTCTTCCTTCAGGCAAAACTTATAAAGGGATTCGGACGGTGAGCAGATGACATACTCCCAGGCATAATGACAGGAATCCGAGACAGGAACCGGAGGGTCCTGGGTGTATTCCCCGTTGATTACCATGCTCTTTAGCTCGAAAATCCTGCGCACCAGCCGGTTGGGTAGGGCAGGACGCAAAAGAGCCCTGAGGGACTGGTACAGGAGCTTTAACAGCTCTGTGCCGTCCAGATTTTCCTGAGCAAAATAAGCCGCGGTCTCCAGAAAATAGGAACCGTAGCAGGCTGCCTCCATGTCTGTGGACAGCCCGTCAAAGTAATTGGTAATCTGGGCTGACTGGAGATTGTAGGCATTCCTGCCCTCATAAAGGCTGAAGTTTCCAAAGCAAAAAGGCCTGCTGGCCGCCATCAGAGGATTGCCCTGCTTCCTGGCGCCATGGGAGAATGCCGTAATCTTTCCCCTCTCCCTTGTAAGCAGCACCAGACGCCTGTCATAATCCCCGGAGGGAGCCGAAAGGAGAACCATACCAGTCAGTGTTACTGTCTCTCTCATTTCCAGTTTTCCCCTCCTCTCAGCATTTCCATCCGACCTTCTGCCAAATCCCTGTGGTTTTTCCACCGTCAGCGTTGTAAAGCCAACAGTTATCTGCACTTATGAATGAGATTTTTTCTCATACTTCTTTTTGATTATAGCCGTAATTCTTCAGATACAGCTCGTTGTCCCGCCATTCCTTTCTTACCTTGACCCACAGCTGCAGGTTTACCTGCGTGTCCATCATGCTTTCAATCTCTTTCCTGGCCTCTATGCCGATACGCTTCAGCATACTGCCGCCCTTGCCAATAATGATGCCCTTGTGAGATTCTCTCTCACATACAATGCTGGCCTCAATGTCAATCAGGCCGCCCCTGCGCTCCTTCATCTTCTCAATGGTCACTGCGATGCCATGGGGAATCTCATCATCCAAAAGGCGCAGCGCCTTCTCGCGAATGAGTTCAGAGGCAATCTGCCGCATGGGCTGATCCGTCACCGTGTCCTCATCATAGAACTGCGGGCCGTACGGCAGGTATTTAAAGATCAGCTCTGTCAGCAGATCCGTATTCTTGTCCTTCAGTGCAGAAAGAGGCACGATTTCCGCAAAATCGCAGACATCTTTGTAGGCCGCGATAAAGGTGAGAATTTCATCCTGGTTCTTTACCGTATCAATCTTGTTGATTACCAGAATGACCGGGGTCTTTACATTCTTGAGCTGCTCCGCTATATGACGCTCGCCTGCGCCGATGAAGGTGGCAGGCTCCACCAGCCAGAGTATCACGTCCACTTCCTTCAGAGTGTGCTCAGCCACATTCACCATATATTCGCCCAGCTTATTCTTGGCCTTATGAATGCCGGGTGTGTCTAAAAAGATAATCTGTCCCCTGTCATCTGTGTACACGGTCTGTACCCTGTTCCTGGTCGTCTGGGGCTTATCAGAGGTGATTGCAATTTTCTGTCCAATTAAGTGGTTCATCAGAGTGGACTTTCCCACATTGGGACGTCCAATCAGCGTGACAAAGCCCGATTTCTTCTGTATATTCTCTTCCATTTAACTCTCTCTTCCTTAAAATTAGTGGTAAAGGTTCTTCACCTCACCGAACATGCCCTTCTGGACACGAATCTGCTCGTCATTGCCAATCACGCACAGCGCTTTGGTGTCCAGCACAGCCTGCACAATGTCAGCCAGCGCCTTTATATCCTCCTGGGTCACATCCAGAATCTGCTCCCGTTCCTTCTGCACCATCTCGTCCGTCACGCAGGAAAGATAGGCCGACAAATTCCTGGAACCCTTCAGGGAAGGCGTAAGAGGCGCATCCACATCGCTCATGGTGCCGATAACATACTTTGTCATGTCCCTCTCGTCAATGGAGAAATTCCTCAGATAATCCGGAATTCCTTCATACACCTGGTTGGTTGCCTCCAGGTTGGGATCCCTGTAAGATACCAGGCATCCGTCGCCGGTGCGGCTGAAGCTGCTCATGCAGCCGTAAGCCCCGCCCTTTACACGCAGGTTCATCCACAGATATTCATAGTTCATGATAACCTTTAAGACTCTCAGCGCCCCTGTGTATTCCAGTTTTCTTCCTCCGGCTTCCTTTCCCGCAAAGCTGCCGCATCTGGCCACATAATTTACCTGGGACGCTGTCTTAAAGCCCTCACCCCGGTTATCCGGACTGAACTCAAATTCATAGGTTTTTCCGTCTCCCTGTCCCAGCACTGACCGGAAGATCTTAAGCTCCGCGGGCAGCCGGCTGTAGCCTTCTGCGTCGGCCGTATATGCCACCAGCAGGTTATCCGACGTGAACAGGCGGGAGCACACATCCTTAAGCCTGGCAATCAATTGCCCTCTGTAGGAGACATCCTCCGCGAACCTGCGGCTGACATCCTCCAGAAATTGATAATATCCGATTCCGCCTGTGATATCATTAAAGGCAGCTGACGCGGAGAAATAGGACGAAGCCCTGCCAACCGCCGCACCGTGGAAAGCATCCTCCATCTTCATCCTGGCCCTTGACCTGGTTTCGTCCAGAATCTCTCCCAGGCGCTTTTCATCATCCAGCTTGGATCGGGTAAGAATCTCCGACAGAATGGAGAAAGCAAAGTCCAGTTTATGGTACAGCACCTTTGCGCTGGCAACAAACGCTCCCGTAAATTGTCCGGGATGCGCCGTATCCGGATAAGATGACACCGCAAAGCTCACGCCTCCGCTGTTGAGATAAATCTCACTGGTCAGATCCCCATAGCTGTAATGCTCCGTATCCACATATCCCAGCACTGCCTTCAGAAGTCCCACATAAGGCAGATCCTCCGCCGGCACCCGGCTGGTGTCAAACAGCACCTTCAGATATCCGATTCCGGAGGTAAACAGGTTGCTGTGGATGACTGTCGCTCCGTCCTCCGCCTTGATCTCATAGGAAAAGCGTCCGCCTTCCCGTTCAATATCCTCCCTTTGCAGCATAGGAATTTTTTCCAGGTCCTCCTGCCGTGACGGTTCCTCCTGATACTCCTTTAACTGTCTGGTCCGGGCAGCCAGGGTCTCCAGCTCCTCCCTGCCAAGGGACTCCTTATATGCCTTCAGCTTTTCAGCCAGATTGCGGTCCTCCTCAGCTGTCTGGTTCACCCTGGGGCGCACTGTGATGACCGCCTCATGGGGATTATCCAGAAGGTACCGGTGTATCAGCTGTTCAAAATACCCTTCCTCCACTGCCTTTTTCAGATAGTCAAAGGTTTTCTGGTATTCCAGATGGAGGGTGGGCTTTCCGCCGTACAGCCAGCTGTCCAGGGACCACAGACCGTACATAAGGCCCTTGGGAGCAGAGCCGTAGTCCGCCTCGCGGTAACGGAACTCATAGAGATTCAGTCCGGCCAGCAGACTCTTCCTGTCAATCCCCTGGTCGGCCAGCCTTCGCAGGGTCCCCTTTACAACCGCAAGGAATTCTCCCTTCTGCTCCGGGTTGGCATTCTTTGCAATAATGGAAAAATACGGCTGCAGAATCCCGCAGTCATAGCCTCCCAGGATATCCTGCCCGATGCCCGCATCAATCAATGCCTGCTTTAAGGTTGCGCCCGGCGCGTTAATCAGCGTATATTCCAAAATCTGAAAGGCCACATAAAGTACCGGTTCCAAATCCGTCCCCACCACAGTGCTGATGGAAAGATAGGTCCTGTCCTTTGTCCCTTCCTCCTCCGTGACAGAGTAGGTGATTTCTCTCTGGACCGGCTGTTCAAAGGGCTGCTGCATGGCTATGGCGGAGTCCGCGTGGCAGTCCTTTCTGTCATAATGTCCCAGATATTCCTGGTCCAGCCATGTAAGCTTCTGTGCCATATCCATGTCTCCGTAGAGATAGATATAGCTGTTGGCCGGATGGTAGTAATTCCTGTGGAAGGCAATGAACTTTTCATAAGTGAGTTGCGGAATCACAGCAGGGTCTCCCCCCGATTCATTGGAGTAGGTGGTATCCGGAAAAAGCACATTTCTGGTAAAACGGTCCAGAACGCTTTCCGGTGACGAAAAAGCGCCCTTCATCTCATTATAGACAACACCGTTGATGGTCAGCTCATCCTCCGGTGACTCCAGTTCATAATGCCATCCCTCCTGAAGGAATATCTTTGGCTCCCTGTAAATAGCCGGGTGGAGAACGCCGTCCAGATACACGTCCATCAGATTCTGAAAATCCTTGTCATTGCAGCTGGCAACAGGGTAGACGGTTTTATCCGGATAAGTCATGGCATTCAGGAACGTGTTCAGCGAACCTTTTACCAGCTCCACAAAGGGATCCTTAACCGGAAACTTATCCGACCCTTCCAGCACACTGTGTTCCAGTATATGGGGAAGTCCCGTACTGTCATCGGGCGGTGTACGGAAACCGATATAGAACACCTTGTTCTCATCCTCATTGGACATCAGGAATATCCTGGCGCCGCTTTTTATGTGTTCCAGCACCATGGCCCTGGAGTCCATTTCCTCCACGTACATCTCCTCTGACACGCGGTAAGCGGCCAGCTCTTTTACCTTTTCCAGATTCCTTCCATCTGCCATAGCTTTAATCTCTCCATTCTATCGTTCATTCAGTCATATCATACTAACTACTATTCTGCCATTTTTCCCACTGCCCATACACAGCGCCCTCACATATTCCCCATGAGCCTGTCCTTCACAATGGAAGCACACTCTCTCACGCACAGATGGATAAACAGAACCGGATCAGAATCCGCAGATATGCCGTATACGTTGTCAAATCCCCATTTTTCCGCTGTGAGCCTGGCACGGTAAATATGAAAATTACTGGTGAGGACCCCTATCTCCAGCGGCTTATCCGGCGCAATGGCATAGGGAACCGAGCCTGCCTTTCCAGGCATGGGGACGATTTCCTTCTTGTCCTTCAACCGGTCCTGCTCTATGACAATCTTGCTGTAAGCAATGTTTTCAACCGTGCTGGTGGAATAGGACTCCATCAGCAGCTGCCTGGGACTTACACCGTTGTATACCAGATAATCATACATGACCTGGGCCTCGCTGTCTGTTTCCCCCGGTCCCTTGCCGCCGGAGAGCACCAGGATGGTGTACGGATTTTCCTCCGCATAGACAATGGCCCTGTCCAGACGCTTTTTCAGGGAATTGCTGACCGTGTGTTCTTTGACCCTGGCCCCCAGCACAATCACATAATCCAGGTTGGCCTTACCCGGCGTGGCTGCCCCCAGAAACACCAGAACACAGAGGATTCCCAGCACAGCCACCCCTGCAATACAGGTGGTAACCACCGACACCGGCACCCAGCGGGGAATCCGTTCCATGTTCCTGGCATAATACCACCTTCCATATACCAGAAATACAAGCAGGGCCGCGAAAAACAGCCATATGAAGGCAAATGAGGTGCTTATGCCCGCATACACAACTATGATTATGAAATAAACGACACAAAGCACTGCCAGCCCAATGAGTACTCCATCTAACATACCAAGGCACCTCCTGTCTGCCAGAGCCTGCACGGCTCAGGCGCAGCTTCTTCCTCCCGAATTCCGGACGGTCCAATCCTCAGTTTCCTCTAATCCCCGGATTTATCTAATCCTCTGTCTCTTCTTTTCTGCGCAGGATATCATAAGCAGACACATCTGACGACAGCTTTACCCACAGAGTCTGCTTTGGATGGGGAGCGCTCTCCTGCGCATTGCCCTCTTCGTCTGTCATAGACTCCACTGTCACTGTAAGGTTCTGTCCGTCGGGCTTCATGACCTCGATGGTCTCCCCAACCGAAAATTTATTTTTCTGTTGGGTCCTGCACCGGCCCAGGCTGTCCGTCTCTTCCACGGTTCCCAGGTAAGTGTAGCTCTTCACATAAGTGCTGCTGTCATATATGTGGTCATCCGCAGTGGGCTTTCCGAAGTAAAAGCCGGTGGTGAACCTGCGGTTGGTGCATTTTCCTATCTCTTCCCTGTACCACTCCAGATTCTCCCTGTACACGGCCGGATCCTTTAAATAGTCGTCAATGGCCCTGCGGTAGGCTCTGGTGACAGTGGCCACGTAGAGGGCTGTCTTCATCCTTCCCTCTATCTTGAAACTGTCGATTCCGGCATCCATCATCTCCGGTATATACTCCACCATGCACAGGTCCTTGGAGTTAAAGATGTAGGTGCCCCGCTCATTTTCATATACAGGCATGTACTCTCCCGGCCTGGTCTCCTCCACAAGGGAATATTTCCAGCGGCAGGGATGGGTGCAGGCACCCTGGTTGGCATCCCTTCCCACGAAATAATTGCTCAGAAGGCATCTGCCGGAATAGGAAATGCACATGGCGCCGTGGATAAAGCTCTCTATCTGCATATCCTGGGGAATGCGGTCCCGGATTTCCCGGATTTCCGCCAGAGACAACTCCCTTGCGGACACCACCCGCCTTGCCCCCAGTCCATGCCAGAACAGATAGGTCCCGTAATTGGTGTTGTTGGCCTGGGTGCTTATATGGATCTCCATGTGGGGAAGAACTCTTCTGGCAATGGCGAACACACCCGGATCGGATATGATGAGCGCATCCGGCGCCACATCCCTCATCTCTTCAAAATAAGCCTCCACCCCCGGCAGGTCTCCGTTATGAGCCAATATATTGGCCGTCACATAGACTTTGACCCCGCGCGCATGGGCAAAGGCAATTCCTTGTTTCATCTCTTCATTGGAAAAATTATGGGCCTTGGCCCGCAGGCCAAAGGCCTCTCCTCCGATATATACGGCGTCTGCCCCGTAAACAACGGCTGTTTTCAGCACGTCCAGGCTTCCAGCCGGTATCAGCAATTCTGTCTTCCTCATTCCACTCTCTCCGTATATTTGGTGCTGACAGCAACTCCGTCCCCTATGGGGATGATGGCTGTCTCCAGCCCCTTCCTGTGCTTCAGCTCATACAGATACCGCCGCATCCTGCTGTGGATGGTCCTGTTCCTGCGCTCCACTGCAAATCTGGATTCCACGATATCCCCGTCCTGGAGAACATTGTCTGATATGAGGACTCCCCCGTCAGGCATCAGCTCCAGAATCATGGGCAGCCAGTGCAGATACTGGCCTTTGGCGGCATCCATAAACACCAGGTCAAAGATCTGGCCCTTAAGTCCGGCCAGCAGATCATCTGCATCCCCTGCCAGAAGGGTAATTCGCCCTTCCTCGCCGGCTTTTTCAAAATGTTCCAGGGCCTCGGGGATCCGCTTTTCATACTTCTCAATGGTGGTGATGCGGCAATCTTCCGGCATCACACGGCACATGAGAAGGGACGAGTATCCCACGGCCGTTCCTATCTCCAGTATACGCGACGGCCTGAGGGCCGCCACCAGGGTTCGCAGAAGGGCTGCTGTTTCCCTGCGTATGATGGGTACCCGGTCCCTTAAGGCTTCCTGTTCTATGGAATCCAGCAGGCTGCCCTGGCTGGATTCCAGGGAATGTATATAATCCGTAATCCTGTCATTTACAATCATTGGGTTCCATCCTCTGCCGCGTCCTCAATCCATCCGCCTTCCATCTCCTGGTCCTCGCCTTCATAGGTCTGCTCATTGGCCTGGACCTCCTGGGCGTCAATGGCGTCAGTCCCTGCCTGAGACCCGGGCGCCGCGTCAGCCGGTACACCCGCATCCGTCTCAGCAGCCGCGGCTGCACCGTCTTCGGATGCAGCTGCGGTCTCCGGGGATGTCTCCTGGCCGGAAGCGGCGCTGTCCCCATTTTCCCCCTCAGATGTCCTGCCCTGGGCAGTCTTGGCCTCGGCTGCTTTGGCACCTCCGGACTGGGCCGGTTTCGCGCTGTCTTCGGTTTCCGGCTTCTCATTGAGCAGCTGGAGAATTTCCTTGGACGTCATGGATGTATTAAGGGTATAGGTGCCCGGATAGATTGTCTCATAGTCATAGAACCTGCTCTGGAAAATAAAGGCAAACTCGCTTTTAATAAGCCCCTTATGCGCAAGAAGCTGCGCTGCGTCAGACACGGATTCCTTTGAATCAATCCGGACTACCATATCCTGTCCGGGGGCCTCATCCACTGCCTCGGCAAAGAATATCTCATGGCCAAAGGCATAGCCCCTGGCAACCGCCTCATACAGCAGCAGGATAATCAGGGCATATACCATGAGCTTCACGGATATGCTGATTATGGTGGTTGTGATTTTGTTGATTTCCCTTGTCCTATTGCTCATAATCCATTCCTCTTATCCTGCCCGGCGTCTTCATGACCGCGGTATCCCGGACCGGATCCGCTGCCTGCGCGGCAGCACGCCGGTCCGGTATCTGTTATACCTCCATGATAATCGGCAGAATCATGGGATTGCGCTTCATGCGCTTCCACAAAAAGTCACTTAAACTGTCTTTAATGATATTCTTTATCTTACCCCAGTCGCTGACATGGCGGTCCAGGCAGTCCTGCACCGCGTCATACACAATGGTGTGGGCTTCCTCCAGCAAATCCTCGGATTCCCGCACATACACAAAGCCTCTGGACACGATATCCGGACCCGCAAGCAGCTGGTTGCTGTGCTTCTCTAAGGTCAATACTACTACAATAATACCATTTTGTGCAAGGTTTTGTCTATCCCGTAATACAATATTGCCCACATCGCCCACGCCAAGGCCGTCCACGAAGATGCCTCCGCAGGCAACATGGTCTATCACCTCGCAGCTGTCCCCGTCCAGGGCGACCACGTCGCCGGAGTTAACCATGACAGCATTTTCCTTCTGTACGCCCATGAACTGGGCCAGCTCCCTCTGGGCCATACGGTGGCGGTACTCGCCATGGATAGGGATGGAGAACTTGGGATGCACCAGAGAATAAATCAGCTTCAGGTCCTCCTGGCAGGCATGTCCTGAAACGTGGGTATCCTGGCAGATTACCTCGGCGCCCTTCATGGACAGCTCGTTCACCACATTGGCCACTGCCTTTTCATTGCCGGGAATAGGTGTGGAGCTCAGCACCACCACGTCTCCCGGCACAATGGATACCTTCTTGTGAATGCTGGCGGCCATCCTGGAAAGGGCGGCCATGGACTCGCCCTGGCTTCCCGTGGTAATAAGCACCGTTGACTCCGGCGGGTAGTTTTTCAGATGTTCAATGTCGATGAGGGTTCCCTCCGGCACGTTGATATATCCCAGCTTGCTGGCAATATCCATGATCGTCACCATGCTGCGGCCTTCCACCACAACCTTGCGGCCGTATTTATACGCAGTGTTCACCACCTGCTGAACCCTGTCCACATTGGAGGCAAAGGTGGCAACGATGATGCGCCTGTTCTGGTGCTCCGCGAATATGGCGTCAAATGTCTTTCCCACGGTACGCTCGGACATGGTGAATCCGGGACGGATGGCATTGGTGCTGTCTGCCATCAGGGCCAGCACGCCCTTCTTGCCCAGCTCCGCAAAGCGCTGCAGGTCAATGGGATCCCCAAACACCGGCGTATAGTCAATCTTAAAGTCTCCTGTGTGCAGCACGGTTCCCACCGGCGTAAATATGGCCAGGGCGGATGCGTCCTGGATGCTGTGGTTTGTCTTCACGAATTCCACTCTGAAACATCCCAGGTTCACGGACTGTCCGTGCTTCATCACCTTGCGTTTGGTGTTCTTTAAGAGGCGGTGCTCCTCCAGCTTATGCTCAATCAGGGCAATGGTCAGCTTTGTGCCGTATACAGGCACATTGACCTGCTGCAGGATATAAGGCAGGGCGCCGATATGGTCCTCATGGCCATGGGTAATGACGAAGCCCTTCACCTTGTCAATGTTCTGCTTTAAGTAGGTCACATCCGGTATTACCAGGTCAATGCCCAGCATGTCGTCCCCCGGGAAGGCCAGTCCGCAGTCCACCACAATGATGCTGTCCTCATACTCAAAGGCAGTGATGTTCATTCCAATCTGCTCAAGACCGCCTAACGGAATGATTTTCAGCTTGCCCCTTCCATCCTTTCTTCCGTCCCGTCCCTTCTGCCTGGCCGGCGCGGGAAGCGCCTTTGATTCGCCGGAATTTCTGGCCGCCTTGGACTCCCCTGAATTTCTGGATGCCTTTGGGCTGCCGGTTCCCTTGGAGGTCCTTGCGCCGGTGCTGTCCTTGGACTTACTGGCAGCGGTTCCGGTCTGGGCCTCTCCCTTTTGTCCGGTCCTGCTCTTTGCCTGTCCCTGTCTGGAGCCCGGATTTTTCTGGGCTTCCCCATTTCCTCCCTGTTCCTTGGAAGCGGTCTTTTTCCGGGCCGGTCTCCTGTTCTGGGGCTTTTTGGCAGGCTGCTCCTGTGGGGCCGCTGTTCCTGCCGTCTCCCGGACGCCGGCCTCCTGGACATTGTTTTCCTGTACGGCCTGAATCGTTACCTGTGCAGCTGCCTCTGCCGTATTCTCTTTTTCTTCTAAATTCAAATTGATTCCTCCAATCTTTCTTTCTATCTATTTCTCAAGGTCCACATCTGCATCGCTTAACAGTTCTTCAAACACTTTCATCAGTGCGTCCAGTTCGCTGTCGTCTTCCACAAACTCATACACGGCCTCAGCGTCCTGCTGTCCTGACATATCCTTAAGGATATAGCACTCTCCGTCCTCACCTTCCGGTGCGTCTGTCACAAGCAGATAACTCCTTGCATTTATCCTTGTTTCTTCCAGCACATAAAAATCCACGGATTCCCCTGAATCCGTCACCATGGTAATCATATTTTCTCTCGTCTTTTCTTCCATTTCTTCTCTCCCGGCGCCTGTCTGTCCCGCCTGAGGGGACCGGCTGTTTTCTCCATGTCCCAATTACATCCTAAATATGCTGCAGGCTGTCCAGATATCCCTGCAGAATCATGGCTGCCGCAATCTGGTCCACGCTTTTCTTTCTGTTTTCCCTGCGCACTCCGCTTTCAATCAGAACCCGCTCTGCCGCCACTGTGGTGAGACGCTCGTCCCAGAGAATGACCTCAAGACCGGTACGCCGTTCCAGGGCCGCTTTAAACTCCCGGGTCTTCTCCCCGCGCTCGCCCACTGTATTGTTCATATTCTTAGGATAACCAAGAACAATGCATTCAATCTCGAATTCACCAATTAATTGCTCAATCCGCGCAAGGGTCTGACGCATCTTATTCTCGCTGGCCCTGGTGATTGTTTCCACTGTCTGGGCAGTGATACCTAAAGGATCGCAGACTGCCACCCCAACTGTTTTCGAGCCAAAATCCAGACCCATTATCCTCATATTCAATTCCTCCGGTAAACGCAAAAAATCGGAATGCACCATAAAAGCAGCTGGCCTATGGCCAACTGAATGCATCCCACTCATATCCATCCGTACATTACTGTGAAGGCCCTTTCCCGGGCCTTCTGTTATTCACGCCGCATATCCTGCCTGCCCGTGGCGGGCCGGATGCCCCTGGAGCGCCCCTGCAGATTGCCCCGGAACCAGTCTGAAACAGTTCTTATTTCAGACGGGCATCAATATACACAGCCATCAGTTCCTCCAGAATCTCATCCCGTTCAACCTTCATGATAAGACTTCTGGCGCCTTTATGGCTGGTAATATAAGTCGGGTCCCCAGACATGATATAACCCACGATCTGGTTCACGGGATTATACCCCTTTTCAGTCAAGGCAATATATACCTGCTCCAGTACGTCGCTTACTTCTATCTTTTTGTCCTGAACAGCTTGAAAATATTGAGTATCTTTTATATTGCCCATGTCATCACGTCCTTTAAGTATTCTTCTCTATTCTACATTATATTTTGCTATTCGGCAATAGATTATTTTCTTAATTTTTTCTAATTATTGTCATGTTTCTGTAAAATGTCGCACAATCTTTCCGTCTTTTCGGAAATATGTTCCTTTTTTTAAGAAAATTCTACCTTTAAAATCTCATCATTCAAAAGGCCGGAAGCAGAAAGCTCCATGATGCCCCCGGCCAGCTGCTCCCTGTCCATTCCATCCTCCAGCGGCAGGGCTGCCCTGACATACTGAGGGGTGCGGCCTATCATATACCATTTTCCCCCAATCTCAGTCTCTTCCTCAAACAGGACCGATATCCGGCTCCCCACAAAACGCTCCCTGTACTCACGGGACATGGTTCTTTCCAGTTCCAGCAGCACGTCACTGCGCCGCGCCTTTACCTGCTCCGAAACCTGGTCCTTCATGACAGCCGCCTTGGTACCCTGGCGTTTGGAGTATTTAAAAACATGCATCTCATAAAAGCGCACGGTCTCCAGAAACCTTCTGGTGCTCTCAAACTCCTCCTCTGTCTCTCCCGGAAAACCGGCAATCACATCCGTGGTAATGGCCGGATGGTCAAAGGTCTCCCTGAGTATGCCGCAGCGTCTGAGATAATCCTCCGTGGTATAATGGCGGTTCATCCGTTTTAACGTGGCGTCGCAGCCGCTTTGGAGGGAGAGGTGGAAATGAGGACAGAATTCCGGCAGGCCGGCCAGCTTCCCGGCAAATTCCTCGGTGATGATTCTGGGTTCCAGGGAGCCCAGACGGATGCGCTTTAATCCCTCCACCCGGTGAATCCGCTCTATCAAATCCCAAAGCGGGCCGCTGTCCCAGTCGCCGCCCTTTACCGGGCTTCCTTCCATATGCTCCGTTCCGTAGGAGCTTAAATGAATGCCTGTCAGCACCACTTCCCTGTATCCCCGGGCCACCAGTCCTTCCACCTCAGCCACCACGTCCTCCGGCTTCCGGCTTCTGACCCTGCCTCTGGCATATGGGATGATGCAGTAGCTGCAGAATTGATTACAGCCGTCCTGGACCTTGATAAAGGCCCTGGTGTGTTCTCCCAGGCGGCTTACATGAAGCTCCTCATACTCCTGATCCCGGGCAATATCCAGCACATAGCCTTCCTCATTTCCCTGCCTGTCCCTCATATATTCTTCCAGTATATCCGCCAGACGCGCCTTATTGTTATTGCCGATAATGATATCCACGCTGCTGTCTTCCTTCAGGGCATCGGACGCCACCTGGACATAACAGCCCGCCGCCACCACCACAGCCTCCGGATTCAGCTTCTTTGCACGGTGGAGCATCTGGCGGGATTTGCGGTCCGCGATATTGGTCACGGAGCATGTATTGATAATATAGACGTCAGCCTTCTGGTCAAAGGGCACGATTTCATAACCGCGCTCCGCCAGCTGCTGTTTCATGGCCTCCGTCTCATAAGCGTTTACTTTGCATCCCAGGTTATGCAGGGCTGCTTTTGGCATTGTAAAACCTCCTGTTCACGGTCTGTCACGACCCTTTATGCGGGGCATCCGCCCTATGGATCTCTAACCAAATTACCATATTGTTTCTGCGTTTTTCATGCAATCTCACTATTGACTTTTAGTCCCCCTGTCTGTAGTATTAAAGCAAAGCAGGATTCACTGCAAACATAATCCATACACATATACCACAAGGAGGGTTTTTCTCATGAAAACAGTTCGTATTTCGTTAAATTCCATTGACAAGGTTAAGTCATTTGTAAATGATTTATCTAAGTTTGATGTTGATTTTGATTTGGTTTCCGGCAGATATGTGATTGATGCCAAGTCTATTATGGGTATCTTCAGCCTGGATTTATCCAAGCCAATCGACCTGAACATTCATGCCGAGAGCGGCGTTGATGACATTCTGGCTGTCTTAGCACCATACATCATCGCGTAATCTGCTGATTCATCTTTCGCTGCCCGGGCAGCGGGACAAAGCACATAGACCATCAGAAACCATCAGAGTCTGCCGAGGCAGACTCTTTTTTGTGTTTGTTTCCAGGTTGTACCTGCATATTTTACGTTTTTTGCATTTACCCCTGACAGAGAATCTGTTCCGTGGTCTCAAGGGCAGTCTCCACCAGCTGGTCGATTTTTTCCTCCAGGCGGCGCTCCGAGCTGTGAATCACATTAATGTTGGGCTTTGTCACCGGATGCTTGGCCACGAAAATGGTGCAGCAGTCCTCGTAGGGCTGGATGGATGTCTCGTAGGTGCCGATTTTCTCAGACACATCCACAATTTCCTGCTTGTCAAAACCAATGACCGGCCGGAACACCGGCATGGTGCACACCTCATTGGTTGCTGCAAGGGACTGTAATGTCTGGGAGGCCACCTGCCCGATGCTCTCGCCTGTAATCAGGCCGATGGAGCCGGTGCGTTCCGCTATGGTCTGGGCAATCCGCATCATATAGCGGCGCATGATGATGGTCAGTTCCTCGTGGGGGCACTTATCGTAAATGTAGAGCTGGATATCCGTGAAATTCACCACATGGAGATTGATGGGGCCCGCGTATCTGGCCACCAGGTTTGCCAGGTCCGCCACCTTCTGCTTTGCTCTCTCGCTGGTATAGGGCGGGGCATGGAAATACACCGCGTCTATCTTCACGCCTCTCTTGGCAATCATGTAGCCTGCCACCGGGCTGTCGATGCCGCCGGACAGCAGCAGCATGGCTCTGCCGTTGGTTCCCACAGGCATGCCTCCTGGTCCGGGAATCATCAGGGAAAACAGGTTGACTCTCTGGCGCACCTCCACATGAAGAATCACATCCGGGTGATGGACGTCCACGCGCATCTGGGGAAACGCTTCCAAAATCACCTCTCCCATGTCGCGGTTAATCTGCTCCGAGGTCACGGGATACTGCTTATCCCCCCTGCGGGCATTTACCTTGAAGGTGATGTTCTTATCCGGATAAACCTGGTCCATGTACTCCACCACATGTTTTTTCAGGTTCTCGTAATCCTTATCCTCAATCTGCACCATGGGGCAGATATCCGCAATGCCGAATACCCGCCTAAGGGCCTCCACCGCATCGTCGTAATCATAGTCCGTCTCTGCCTTCACGTAGATGCGCCCTGATTCCTTGGTGACGTCAAACTGTCCCTCCACGCTCTTTAGCGCATAGCGGATCTGCTTTATGAGGGCGTCCTCAAACATATACCGGTTTTTGCCCTTGGTGCCAATCTCTGCGTATTTAATTAAAAATGACTGGTACTGCATCTTTTACCTCTTTCTATCGCTTAATCGTCCGCCTGGTTATCCTGCGTGGACGTTTCATTTACATGTATCAGCCTCTGTGGTACTTTCTCAGTACCGGCAGAAGCTCTTCCAGGACTTCCATACAGTAATCTATCTCTTCCTTTGTGTTGAACACGCCAAAACTGAACCTCAGCGTAGAATCCAACAGTTCCTGCCTGACTCCAATGGCCTTTAAGGTTCCGCTGATTGCCGGATGGTTGGAAGAACAGGCGGATCCGGAAGAAACATAGATTCCCTTGTCCTCCAGGGCATGAAGAAGGACCTCGCTTCTCACCCCTTGAAAGCTTGCGCTGACAATCTGGGGCGCGCTCTCCATTCCCTTGCGGCTGTTGACGGTGACACCCGGCAGCGACGCCATGCGGTCTGTCATGTAATCCTTCAGGCCGGTGATGTACTCCACCTTCTGCTGATGGTCCGTGTAAATTTCCCTGGCCGCCTGGCCCATGCCCGCAATGCCCGGAACATTTTCCGTGCCTGAACGCATATCCTTCTGCTGGCCGCCTCCGTAGAGAAGGGGACGAATCTTCACCCTCTCGTCGATGTAGAGAAACCCCACTCCCTTGGGGCCGTGAATCTTATGGGCGCTGACAGACAACAGGTCGATTCCCTGCTTCTTCGGACGTATGGCAAGCTTGCCGTATGCCTGTATGGCGTCCACATGGAAAAGGATGGAAGGATTCTTCCCGTGGACAAGGGATGCAATCTGTTCCACCGGCTCAATGGCGCCCACCTCGTTGTTTACATACATGATGGATACCAGTATGGTGTCCTGACGGATGGCGGATTCCAGCTCCTCCAGTGATATATGGCCCTGGCTGTCCACAGACAGATATGTGACCTCAAACCCCTGCTGCTCCAGATACTCCAGGGGTTTGTAAACCGAGGCGTGTTCGATTCTGGTACTGATGATATGCTTTCCGGCTCTCTGGTTTGCCATGGCAGTGCCGATAAGAGCCATATTGTTGGATTCCGTGCCGCCGGAGGTGAACAGGATTTCCTTATCCCTGACCTTTAATGTCCTGGCAATGTCCGCAGCTGCCTGACGCACATACCGCTCCGCCTCCATTCCCTTTCTGTGCTTGGCGGACGGATTGCCGTAATCCTCCGTCATGGTTTTCACCACAATATCCTTTACGCTGTCAAATACACGCGTGGTGGCTGAATTGTCAAAATATGCTTCCATTATACAAACTCCTTTACAGCGCCCCTTCCAGCCGCATCATAAGTACCGACAGCACGGCCAGGCCCGCTGTCTCCGTCCTCAGTATCCTGCGCCCCAGGCTGATGGGCCGCACCCCCTTTGAAAGGGCCAGATCTATCTCACGTTCATCAAATCCGCCCTCCGGACCAATGAACACAGCAATGTCCTGCCCCGGCCCAAGGGTGTCTAATTCCGCCTTTGTGCCGGCCATCCCCTCCTCATGTTCATAGGGAATGAGACGCATGGAAAAGCCCCGGCTCTCCACATAGTCAAAGGCTTCCTTCAGCGTCATGACGCCGCATACCTGCGGAACCAGACTGCGCTTGGACTGCTTGGCAGCGCTCTCTGCGATGGCCTGCCACCGCTTGCGCTTGGCCTCTTCCTTTTTCGGCTCCAGCTTGACCACCGTGTTTCTGGTGGACACCGGCACAATGCCGGCCGCCCCCAGCTCCACTGCCTTCTGGATGATGAATTCCATCTTATCAGATTTGGGCAGTCCCTGGAAGAGCCAGATTCTGGAAGGAAGCTCCCTCCCCTCCTCCTTTGTCTCAAGAATCCGCACCGCGACCTCCTGTCCGGCGATTTCTTCTGCCTGGCACAGGTAATCCCTGCCGGTGCCGTCGCTGACCAGCATTTTCTCCCCCTGCCTTACGCGCAGAACATTCTTTATGTGGTTCACGTCAGGGCCGGTTATCCGTATCAGGCCGTCCTCCACCTGTTCAGGGTTCACAAAAAAATGATGCATGGCTTTCCCTCAGGTCCTTCCTCATTCATCCTATTTCCTTCTGGCGGTCACGCTCACCCATTCTCCCTGGTATGTGATTTCCACCATTTCCAGCTCCCGGCAGCGTGCAAACGCCTCCTTCACCGCTTCCTCCTTCATATCAATAATGCCGGAGGTGATGAAAATACCGCCCTTTTTCAGGTGGGCAGGTATCTCGTCCACCAGCAGAATGATGACATCTGCCAGTATGTTGGCCACCGCCACATCGTACTTGCCGTATCCTGCCCATTCCTTTACGGAAAGCTGATCTATGATATTCCCTTGGAGTACATGAAACCTGTCCTCAGGAATGCTGTTGGCTTCCAGGTTCTCTCTTACGGCGTTAATGGCATTTTCATCCAGATCCGTGCCCCACACCTCTTTAGCCCCCAGTTTCAGGGCCGTGATTCCCAGAATGCCGCTGCCTGTTCCCACATCCAGCACAAGGGTGTCCCGGTTCACATACTTCTTAAGCTGGCGGATGCACAGCTGGGTGGTCTCATGCATACCGGTTCCAAAGGCAGTACCCGGATCAATCTGCACCAGAAGCTTGTCCTTGTGCTCCTCCGGTATGGTTTCCCAGGTAGGCTTAATCAGAATATCGTCCACTGTAAAGGGCTTAAAGTACTGTTTCCAGTTGTTAATCCAGTCCTTGTCCTCTGTCTCCGACGCGGTGATAGTTCTGGCGCCCAGCTCCGCAAATGGCGACAGCTCGTCCAGGCCCTCTTCCACCCGTTTGAGATAATCCGCCACATCCGCGTCATCATCCAGGTAAAAGCTTATCCTGGCAACCCCTTCGTCCGGAGGAAGCTCAGGAAGGATGTCAATGAACATTCCCTTTGTCTCCTTCTCCGTCAGGGGCACATTATCCTCGATTTCGATTCCTTCTATACCAATGTCGTCAAACATGCTGCTAATCAGGTCTACCGCCTCAGTGGTGGTTGTTAATGTAAATTTCTTCCATTTCATATAATTCACTCCTATTTCCTATGCGCCGCTTACTATTTTAATAAACAATACCCCAAGCACCATCAGGACCACGGGACGGACCACCTTCTGTCCGTCGTGGGCCACCATGCCTGCCCCGATATAGTGTCCCGCGATGGAACAGACGCCTGCCGTAAGCCCCAGCGGGTAGCAGACATTTCCAGTGGCAATAAAGGTCACAAGGGCCGCAATATTGGAGGAAAGGTTGATTACCTTTGTCTGGGCGGAAGCGCTGCGGGCGTCCAGCCCGGCAGCCCCTGTGAGAATAAGAATCAGGAAGGTTCCTGTTCCGGGTCCGTAAAAGCCGTCATATCCCCCCACAAAAAAGGCTGCCGCCATGCAGACGGCAAACACCTTGTTTCTGGAAATATCATCCGTCCTGTCCCTCGCTCCCATATCCTTGTTCCTGAGCACGTAAAACGCTGCAACGGGCAGCACCACAATCATCATGTGCTTAATGACGGATTCCGGCACCATGAGGGCCAGATGGGCTCCCAGGGCCGAGCCTGTCAGGGCTGCCGCCGAGGAACAGACCGCCATGAACACCTTTCCCTTCAGAAAACCGTGCTTTGCCAGGCGGGCCGTGGAAACAGTGGTGCCCAGGGCTGAGCTGAGCTTATTGGTACCCAGTGCCACATGGGCGGGCACCCCTGCAATAAGATATGCAGGCAAGGCAATAAGCCCGCCTCCTCCTGCAATGGAATCCACCAGTCCGGCCAGGAATACCAACGGGCACACAATGAGATATTGTAACATGATTGTATCCTCTTTTCTGTAAAACAACCTTTATATTATCACATAATATGTACACTGGCAATAAGCGGCAATTTTTTTTTTGCAATAAAAAATCCCCGCCCCGCATTAACATTATGAACGGATGAAAGAAAGATGCCGGGGCAGGAGCGGGCAGCCGCTAAAGCCCCAGGGGACAGGGATTCCGGAACATACAATCATAAACCAAAAGGGCGGCAAAGAGCCGCGCGAAATTCCAACATTGCATTACACTCCATCACACACATACCGGATGGAACGGCTCCCAGGCATTGAACCAAGATACAAAAGAGAGGGATTACCATACAGTTACCATATAAATAAGGATACGAAAGAAAAAATTGCTTCTGGTCTTAAATTTACCATACGACAAAAATCAGGAAACCCCGGCTCCTGCTTGCCACAGGCGCCGGGGTTTTCTCCGCTACTGAATCAAAACCCCGTCCGCTCCCACCACATAGCCGTCCGGGGTTGTGGTGTTTACAAGCAGGCGTCCCATGGTCCCGTCTGACTGGGTATTGAAATAATAAAGCTTTCCGTCTATCATCTGCCAGCCTGTGCGCATCATCCCCAGGGTACCGTCATCCAGGGGATTCAGATAATAGCGGTTATTGTCGCTGTCCGTAAACCACCCGGTCAGCATATATCCATTTTGGTCAAAGCGGTACCATCTGTTATGTATGAGCTGCCACCCCCCTGACAGCCAGCTGCCGCCATAGAGCTGGAACCACCAGCCTCCGGGACTGTATCTCCAGCCCTGGCCGTACTGTACTCCGGGGCCTCCGTTGTAATACCACCAGTCATCCTCGTCGTCCCATTCATCCCAGTCGTCCCAATAATCGTCATTGGGATCCCACCAGTATCCGGGGGCAAACTGGGCAGTGGACGTGTCCGGCACATTAGAGTTAAAGCCGGGATAAGCCCTGACCGTATTATCCGCGGTGACCTGGGCATTGCCCTGAGGCGCCGAAGGGCCGCCGTAATCGTAGGTTCCTGACGGCGCCGTCCCGTAATCATACTCCACTCCGGGACCGCCTCTGCGGTAATAGCCATAATACCAACTGTCTCCCGGCCCATAGGCCAGACAGTCCTGAACCGGCAGGACAGACAGCGCCGTCAGGGCCGCCAGCAAAAACGGCACGCAAATTATCCTTCTCATATTGTTCTCCTCTTTTGACTTAGAGCGTTTCTGTTTTCATTCCCATGCATATCTAAGAGTATATCACAACACGATTGACATTTTCAATACATGAGCATACAATAGTTGTATGTGCAACTATTGTGATTGCAAATGAAACAATCAATGAAGGAGGATTCCGGAATGAAGGAATTTTTATCTTATCTGAAGCCCTACAAAAGGGATGCCGTCATGGCCGTCTTCTGTATTGAAGCCGAAACCGTGTTTGAGCTCATCATCCCCCTGGTCATGGCTTCCATTGTGGATGTGGGCGTGGTCAATGGAGACAGGCGCTATATCCTGATGAAAGGGCTGCAGATGGTTCTCTTTGCCCTTATCTCCCTTGTGCTGGGCCAGGGCTCCGCCATGTTCTCGGCCCGGTGCGGCCAGGGACTGGGAGCCGAAATCCGCAAGGCGGAGTTTGCAAAGCTGCAGCAGTTTTCCTTTGCCAACACAGACCATTTCAGCAGCTCCTCCCTGGTGACCCGTCTTACCAGCGACGTAACCACCATACAGAACTCCGTGGCCGCAGGCATGCGGCCCGCTTTCCGATCCCCGGTCATGATGCTCACCGCCATGGCTGCCTCCTTTTACATCAATCCGCAGCTGGCCATGGTATTTCTGGTGGCTGCCCCTGTGCTGGGAGCTCTGCTGTTTTTCATTATCAGCCGTGTGCGCCCCCTGTACAGCGTGATGCAGGGCGCCATCGACATGGTCAACCGCATCATTCAGGAAAACCTGACCGCCATCCGTGTGGTGAAATCCTATGTCAGAGGCGACCATGAAATCCGGAAATTCGAGGAGGTCAATTACAATCTGCGGTTCACGGCGGAAAAAGCCTTCCGTCTGGCAGTCTTAAACATGCCTGCCATGCAGTTAGTCATGTACTCCACCATCCTGTGCATCCTGTGGTTCGGCGGCAGGCTGGTCACCATAGGCGGCGTGAAGGTGGGTGAGCTCACCGGTTTCCTGAGCTATGTCCTGCAGGTTTTAAATTCACTGATGATGTTCTCCAATGTGTTCCTCATGACCACCAGAGCCCTGGCTTCCTGGAAACGTATCTCGGAAGTCATGGATGAGGAAATCGACATCAAGGAGGACGGATCCAGTCCCCTGGAAGTGGAGCATGGCGATATCCGGTTTGAGCATGTGTACTTTAAATACAACCAGGATGCTGCCGAATATGTGCTCTCCGACATTTCCTTTCATATAAAGGCGGGACAGACCGTGGGCATCATCGGCCAGACAGGCGCTGCCAAGAGCACGCTGGTGCAGCTGATTCCCAGACTCTATGATGTCACGAATGGCACGGTATATATAGATGGCCGCCCGGTCCGGGAATACCCCCTTAAGAGACTGAGGGATTCCATCGCCATGGTGCTCCAGAAAAATACCCTGTTTTCCGGTACGGTAAAGGATAACCTGCGCTGGGGCAGGGAAACGGCCACGGACCAGGAAATCGAGGAGGCCTGCCGCATTGCCTGCGTGGATGAATTCATCGACCGCCTGGAACGCGGATATGAAACAGAGCTGGGCCAGGGAGGCATCAATGTGTCAGGCGGGCAGAAGCAGAGACTCTGCATTGCCAGGGCTATCCTCAAGTCTCCCAAGGTGCTGATTCTGGATGATTCCACCAGCGCGGTGGATACTGCCACAGAGGCCAAAATCCGGGACGGACTGGCAAAGAGCATGCCGGATACAACCAAAATCATCATTGCCCAGCGCATATCCTCAGTGGCCCACGCAGACCAAATCATTATACTGGAGGACGGACGGGTGAACGCGGTAGGCAGCCACGAAACCCTGCTGGCTTCCAACCAGATTTATCAGGACATCTATCATTCTCAACAGGAAGGGGCGAATCTGTAATGGCAAGAATAGCAAATTATAACCGTCCCAAGGATACCAGACGCACCTTAAAGCAGATGCTCAGCTATCTGGGGCGGCACAAGTGGTATATGCTGGTTATCGCCCTCCTGGTGACAATCAGCGCCCTGGCCAGCATATTGGGAACATACATGTTAAAACCGGTCATCAACCGTTTCATTCTCCCGGGAGACATACCGGGGCTTGTGAAAATACTTCTGGTCATGGGAGCGCTGTACCTGTGCGGCGCGCTCTCCTGTTATGCCTACAATCAGATGATGGTCCACATTTCCCAGAAGGTGGTGAACGAAATCCGGTCCGATTTGTTCCGGCACACCCAGCGCCTTCCCCTTACCTACTTTGACGCCCATACCCACGGGGAGCTGATGAGCCGTTTCACCAACGATGTGGACACCATCAGCGAAGCCCTTAACAACAGCTTTGCCATGATGATACAGAGCTTCATAACCATAACAGGAACCATTACCATGCTGCTGGTGCTGGACTGGCGTCTTTCCCTTATTGTCATGGCATTTCTGATTCTCATGGTTCTGTTTATCCGCTATAATGGAAAAAGGAGCAGGAAGTATTTTACCCAGCAGCAGAAATACCTGGGCAGCATCAACGGCTTTGTGGAGGAGATGGTGGCTGGCCAGAAGGTGGAAAAAGTATTCAATCACGAGGCACAGGACTACGAGGAATTCTGCCGCCGCAACGAGGCATTCCGAACAGCGGCCACCAAAGCCCTGACCTATTCCGGCATGACGGTTCCCACCATAGTGGCCCTGTCCTATGTAAACTATGCCCTGTCAGCCTGTGTGGGCGGCCTGTTTGCCCTGTCAGGCCTTACGGATTTGGGGACACTGGCATCCTATCTGGTGTATGTGCGCCAGAGTGCCATGCCCATGAACCAGTTTACCCAGCAGATAAACTTTCTTTTGGCCGCCCTGTCGGGAGCCGAGCGCATTTTTGATATGATGAACGAGACCCAGGAACTGGATGAAGGCACAGTGACACTGTGTAATGTGCGAAAGAATGACAATGGCGGCTGGGAAGAATGCAGGGAATTTACCCACTGTTTCGCCTGGAAGGTGCCGGATGAGGATTCGGTTGATACGGCGCAGACTCATACCGGCTCCCAATCCGGCTTCCGTCTCATTCCCCTTGAGGGGGATGTGCGTTTCAACCAGGTTGTGTTCGGATTCACGCCGGAGAAAACCATCCTGAACGGCATCAGCCTTTATGCCAAGCCCGGACAGAAAATCGCGTTTGTAGGTTCCACCGGCGCAGGAAAAACCACCATCATCAATCTGGTGAACCGTTTCTATGAAATACAGCAGGGAAGCATAACCTATGACGGCATTGACATAAGAACCATAAAAAAGGACGATTTGCGCCGTTCCCTTTCCATGGTCATCCAGGATACCCACCTGTTCACAGGAACCATAGCGGACAACATACGTTACGGACGGCTGGACGCCACGGACGAGGACGTGGTAAATGCAGCCAGGGTAGCCAATGCGCACTCCTTCATCCGCCGTCTGCCCCAGGGTTATGATACGCCCCTTCACAGCGACGGCGCCAACCTGTCCCAGGGGCAGCGCCAGCTTCTGGCTATTGCGCGGGCAGCCATCTCCCGCCCTCCTGTGCTGATTCTGGATGAGGCCACCAGCTCCATTGACACCCGGACGGAAAAACTCATTGAAAAGGGAATGGACGCGCTGATGGAAGGGCGCACCGTCTTTGTAATCGCTCACAGACTGTCCACGGTCCGCAACTCCAAGGCCATTATGGTACTGGAAAAGGGCGAAATCATAGAACGCGGAAGCCACGATGAACTCATTGACCAGAGAGGGCGTTATTATAAACTGTACACAGGCCAGTTTGAACTGGAATAAAGAAAGGAAGCAAGAACCATGATGAAACAAGAACAAGTACGCCGCCTCCTGGTGAGAGCGGAAAGGGCAAGAAAACATCTGATGCAGCCCCATTTCACCCGGATTGGCCTAACCTTCGGCCAGGGCCACGCCCGCATCCTGGATGTGCTGCTGGCCCGGGACCATATAACACAGAAAGAATTGTCAGATTTCTGCCATATGGATGTGACCACCATGTCCCGTTCCCTGGACCGTCTGGAGGAATCCGGCTACCTGGTAAGAGAAAAAGATCCTGGATGCCGCAGGTCCTATCTGATTTGCCTCACCGGTGAAGGGGTGGCAGAGGCCCATAAGGTACGCAGGGTACTGGAAATGGTGGATGATGTTATATGGAAAGGATTGGGGCAGGATGAAATGGAAGCATTCTGCGGCACCATGGAAAAGATATGTGAAAATCTGGAACAGTGTGATTTCAAATGGGATGACGAAACATAAAGCAATAACTACTGCTCCAGGTATGCGCGAATATTGTCCAGCACCTTTTTGCTGAGCAAATCAAAGGCCTGTTTTGTCCTGCCTGCTGAGATGCGTGCACAGAATACGCCCGGATGACCAAGCAGTTCTCCGGTGCTGTCTCCCAGGGCTCCCTCTGTATCGCAGATGAAGTAATTATTTCCCTGATCCAGCCATGTTTTCAGGGCAGGAAGGTCGAATGCCGGTCCAATGGAGGTATTGAACAGGAGCTTTCCCTGCCCCAGCTGCCTGAATTCCTTCTCATGAAGCAGAATCACATTTTTATTCAGGCAGGCAAAGACCACCTCGCTGCGGTCCAGCAGTTCCTTTAAGGGCCTGTAAGTCATCCCCTGGTCTTCTCTGTCCTGCTTCCTGGAACGGCTGTAATAGGACACATCCGCCCCCATGAACTTCAGGGCATCGGCTATCATTCCTCCTGATACGCCCATTCCGATGATACCCACCTTTAAATCCGTGATTTCAACGGGCATATCACGAAACATGGGACGGTCAAAGCCGTGAAGGAAACGCACCAGCTCACTGAGCACGTATTCCACCACCCCCCTGTCGCCGTAATCCCTGATTCCAAGCACTGTGATGCCCCGTTCCCTGGCACAGGCAATGTCTACATTGGCGCTTTCCTCAGAATAGAGGCTGCAGCACATGCCAATGTACCGGATGGATGGGCAGCTCTCGATCACATGACGGCTGATTCTGGATGTGTAGCTTACCAGCACCGCGTCCGCGTCACCGATACGCCGGATGATTTCCCCATCGCCGGACGGCACATCCTCATGCAATGTTATCTCTCCCGCATACCGGTGCAGTTCCTCCTCTGCGCTGGGTATCAGGCTCACCGGCTCAATAGCCACTAATTTCTTAAACATGTCCATTTCCTCCTAAAATACGATTGGTGATACAATATTCTGTAAAACCGCCACCACGCTCCAGCCGGCAATGGCGCTGGTGCTGGAATAAATATCCACAACAGCCTTCACTCCTTCTATCTCGGATGTGATCTTATGGTCATCCCCAACCATGCCTGGAACGCTGTATATATCCACACGGGTATCCTCCGGCCCCGCGGTCACAAGGGATGAGGCCACAGCCACATTTACCTTGGTAGGCAGGAGGGAAATGGCTTCCTTTGCGCTGCCGTGAAATACATGGCTCTCCGGTCCGTCCTCCATCAGGCGCTCTACAAAAAGCGGGGTTCCCTTTAAGGACGCCGGTCCTTTCCTTGTCCTGATGCCTGCCTCTGCCTGCCCCATAAGGGATATGGTCCGCAGCACATCAAATCCTCCCACCGCACCGGACGCAATGTACACCCTGGTTTTGTGGCCGGCAGCCGCGGCCTTTACCTGTCCAAAAAATTCATGATCCGCAAATGCTCCGATGGACAGCACAATCATGCCGGCCCCGGATTCCAGAATCTTCACTCCGCAGTCCTTTACAGACTGGACCGAGGCTGCCTCCGCAACATAGTCAGGGGACAGCGCCAGAAGCTCGTCTATGGTGCCGCATGCCTGACACCCGCCTTTTTTTGCCAGAAGCTCTGTCTTTTCCCTGGTCCTGCCCAAAACTCCCACCAGCTCATATTCATCCAGCATTCCTTTCAGACCGGCTTCCACAATAATATCGGCCAGATAGCCGTTGCCCAGAATACCCAGTTTTAATTTTCCCATCATAACCTCCTAAAACAAGGGCTGAACGCTCCCTAAAAGCCTTCAGCCCTCCATGCCTTATCATCATTATGGCTTAGTTTGTATAGTTATCAAAATATCCCTGAACCAAAATGACCGGTGTACCCTTATCGCCGGAACCACTGGTAAGGTCACAAAGTGATCCTATCAGATCGGTGAGTCTTCTCGGCGTGGTTCCCTGGGATGCCATGTCGCCCACCAGATCGGATTTCTTCTCCTTGATTCTCTGGGAAACGGCATTCTTTAAGGCTTCTCCGGACAAATCCTTAAAATCATTGTCAGCCAGATACTTTAATTTCACTTCGTTTGGCGTGCCTTCCAGTCCTTCTGTATTGGCAACAGATACCACCGGGTCGGCCAGTTCCCAAATTTTTCCTACCGGATCCTTGAACGCGCCGTCGCCGTATACCATGACTTCCACATGCTTTCCTGTGCGGTCCAGGACTTTGTTCCGAATATCGTTTACCAAATCCATACAATCCCGCGGGAACAGCTTAATGGTGTCCTCGGTTGACTTGTTGGAGCCCAAAAGGCCGTATTTTTCATTGCAGCCGCTTCCGTCCACCGGGGCATTCAGGATGTCATCCATGCCGCATACCACCTCTGCGCCTGCCTCCTTTAAGATGCGCTTGGTGCGCATACGCGAATGGATGTCACAGGTCAGCACCCGCTTGGTATAATTTAAGATTTCCCTTGGATTATTTGCGAATACCACCTGGGCCTTCGCGCCCTGTTCTTCAATCAGCTGGCAGTAATAGGCCACATAGTCCACACCGGTAAACGGGTGCTTGTTCTCCCCAAACAGTTCCCTGTAGCGCTTCAAATCCAGCACATCGCTGTAAGGATTAATACCGGCCTCGTCTACCTGATCCAAGGATACCAGGGAGTTTCCCACCTCGTCGCTGGGATAGCTGAGCATCAGCACAACCTTCTTTGCGCCTTTGGCAATTCCCTTCAGACAGATGGAAAAACGGTTTCTGGACAGAATCGGGAAAATGACGCCGATGGTCTCCCCGCCAAGTTTTGCCTTCACGTCCCCCGCAATGGCATCAATGGAAGCGTAATTGCCCTGAGCCCTGGCAACCACGGACTCTGTCACGGAAATGACATCCCTGTCCCTGATTTCAAAGCCTTCGCTTTCCGCTGCATCCAAAACACT
Organism: Enterocloster clostridioformis; assembly: GCF_020297485.1. Classification (NCBI taxonomy): domain Bacteria; kingdom Bacillati; phylum Bacillota; class Clostridia; order Lachnospirales; family Lachnospiraceae; genus Enterocloster; species Enterocloster clostridioformis. The sequence continues at coordinate 4,708,805 of NZ_JAIWZC010000001.1, read as the reverse complement.
GTCTACCACGATTTCAGCAAGATTGTCTCCTTCACGGATAATCGGGCAGCGGATTCCTCTCGAAATTGTTCCTACTTTTCTTTCCATATGTATCTTCTCCTAATATATTATAATTTTCGTCATGCTATCTTATTATAATATAAAATACGGGATTGGGAAAGTAGTTATTTTCGTTTTGGCAGGGATGGGTCCGGTAGCTGACTGCAGGTATCCAGGACCAGGGCAGTCAGAAACTCTCTGTCATCCAGCTCCTCCACCAGATACTACATAAAACTGGTTATTCTCTACTGTTCCAAAGAACTTTCCCCCGCACCACAGGCCATACTCGCCAAATAATTTTTTATAGGAAATAACGCCCGCGCCGCTTAACTGCGCCGTTACATACTGAACATATTCCAGGCTGGAAGCCATATTGAGTCCTCCTTTTATTAGTCCATATCTATCTGTAAATATCATAAATACGGCGTCCCAGCTCTGCAAGCTCCGCCCGGAATTCACCGGGTTCCAAAAGCTCAATCTGGTCTCCCAGGCTCAGAATCCAGCAAAACAGGTTTTCTTTGTCCGAGTATCCGGCTGTAAACATAAAATTACCATCCGGCAGTTCCTCCAGAGTCTCAGGACCAAATTCATCTACAATCCTCCATTTAATGGACGGTTTGCACCGTGCCTTTACCAGAAAACGGATAGGGAAGGGACGGTCCGCCTCATTTTCATAAGGCGGCAGGTCTCTATGGCCTCCTGAATCAGATGGATTTTAGGCGCAAGGGACTGCCGGTACCAGGACGACAGATTGATGAGGATACTGCCGCTGCTGCTTATCATATCCTGCTTTCCGGGGGCCAGCTTGTCCATCAGCAGGCGGTACCTGGCGGAACCCGATACGCTGTCAAGACTTCTGAGCCCTGCCAGGATTGCCTCCATTTCCCCGGATGTAATCAGGGTGCGGTCCATGCGGTATCCCTCCATAATGGAAATTCCGCCTCCGGGTCCCCTGCTGGTGACAAGAGGAATTCCGGCCTTGCAGATATCCTCTATATCCCGGTTGATGGTCCTGCGGGATACCTCAAACTTTTCCGCCAGATAGGGGGCGGTTACCTTTTCCCGCTGGAGAAGGATGGACAGGATTCCGATGAGACGGTCTATTTTCATGGATGGCGGCCCTCACTTTCATGTTTTCAAAAACACAGAGGCAGCGTTACCTGCCCCTGTGCTTTTCTTTCCTTTTTTGCTGCTTCAGTTCAAACTGGCGTATGGCTTTTGCTTCCTTATTCTCTTTGCTTACCGCCTTCCTGCCAGTCTTTATCTGCTCCTGCTGCAATTTCAGGGCCTGCTGGGATTTCGTTCCCATGCCTGACTCCCGAAGTTCCTTCCTGACCTGGCGTCTCACACGCTTGGGGTTTTTACGGTTCTCCTTTACAGCAGCTGCCACAGCCGGACTAAACCGCAGACCGTAGTATTCCTTTGCCAGGAATCCGTGTACCTCGTAATCCTTCGGCTCCGGGCCAAAGGTAATCTTGCACACGGTCATCCTCCCGCCTTCCACCCGTTCCAGTACTCCAATCCAGAATGGGTCCTCAAAAAACACTCTCAGTACCACCGATACTTTGTCCATGACAATTCCTCCTTTGAAATGTGATGAACAAAGAACGGACGACCCAAGGAGGGAGGGTTACTTACATTCCTGTTACCCCGCCGTTTCAGGCAGGACTATGGGAATGCGGCCGGACTACCTACCGGCTCTGCAGGCTTTGATCCCGCGTTGTGTTTTTATCTCTGCTTTTTAATTTTATCATATTTCTGCACACTTTTCTATCCTTTATTGGCATCACACCAGAAGCTCAGTCATAACCGAATGCTCCATATCGTCAATATTGTAAACATGCTCCATTGCTTCAAAGGTTTCCCGCAGATTCCCTTTCGCGCTTTTCCAGCCAATACCATCCGTAAACCACACAAAAGAAAATCCTTCGATTGTGTCTGCCTCCTGGGAAAGCATCTTATAGCTTCTGGCCGTTTCATTCAGCTTCGAGCCGCCGCCGCTGTAAAAATTCGTTTCAACCGCATAAATCATGGACTCTGTTTTTACCACGAAGTCAAACCGCTTTGCCGCCTTGCCTTCGTTGGACAGGGCGGATAAATCAATATCCCATTTATCCTCAATATCCTTAAGGTACATCTCTTTAAAGTAGCTCTCATCCTTAGTAAATCCCGCGGCAATGATATATTTCTCCACCAGCTCTTCCATCTGGTGCCCGCCGCGGTTCTTGCGGCCATTGGAATCAAGTCCTGTCTCAATCCCCAGCGCATAATCAACCAGATTATTTACCAGATGCTTCTGCAATAAGTCAAACAATCCTGTTTTTCTCATAAATATCTTATATTGATCCATATCATAATTCATTGTTTTAAAATGATACTCAAATGCGCCGTCCTCATCCTGGGCATATATTTCATTGCTCCGCACTGCCAGAAGCAGGGGAATGCAGGACAGGGTTTCCGGATATTTTGTTATTATTTTTTCAAAATCATCTTCTATATTCACAGAACCTATCAGTGAATTTAGTATGTTTAACTCGATTTTTATATCCTCCACATTGCGGACTACCTTTTCAAAATCTATGTAATACCGGTACCCTGAAATGCTTGCCCGGAATTTACTAAGCCATGCGTCAAAATCTCTTTTTACCACTCCAATGCCTCCTGTATATGATCCAAACGTTTCTTCGCTATATCCAGATATTCTTCGTTATTGTCAATTCCGATAAACTGCCTTCCGTACTTTCCGGACACCACCCCGGTTGTCCCGGAACCGCAAAACGGATCCAATACCACGTCGCCCTTTTCCGTGGACGCCAAAATGATTCGTTCCAGTAAATACTCCGGTTTTTGTGTGGGATGCCTGCCGGCCCACTTTTCGGACGGCCTGGTGAGGCTTCCCTCCCACACATCCTTCATCTGTTTCCCGCCGTTCATTTTCTTCATCTGCTCATAGTTAAATAGATGTCTGGCTTTCTTTTCATCCTTCCTGGCCCACAGAATCGTCTCTGTGGAATGGGTGAAGCATCGGCAGGCCAGATTTGGCGGCGGGTTTGTTTTCTTCCAGGTAATATTATTGATTAGCTTATACCGCTCCTGCTGAAGCGCCATTCCTATTGAATATATATTATGCAGTGTACCGGATATCCATATGGTTCCGTTGGGCCTAAGCACCCTTCTGCACATGCGGATCCACCTGCGGTTAAAAGCATGGTTTTCCTTAAAATCCCCGCCTTCATCCCAGGATGCCTTATTGACTGATACCATTCTTCCCCCTTTGCAGGTTATGCCGTTATTGCTCAGAAAATAGGGCGGATCCGCGAATATCATATCAACGCTTTCCGGCTTTATTTTCCGCATCAGCTCAAGACAGTCACCCAGATAAAGCCTTTTTGTATCAGTTCCATAATATGCCTGGATTTTTCCCCGCATCAGTTCTTCCATAGATATACCTCTAATAATTCGTAATGATGATCTCCTGACCCACGCGGTTCTTTCCGTCAGAATTTATCATGCGCTTTACATCCACTACCACTTTGTTGAAATCTGCATATAACTGATTGATAAAATCTGTATTGTGATTTGTCAGCATACAGTAACATCCCCGTTCTGTAAGTTCTCTGAACACGGCAGCCAGACGTCTGTGGCTCTCGATATCAAATCCCTCCTTTGTGTAAGACTCAAAGGATGTTGGATTCAAAGGAGCGTAGGGACTGTCTATAAAAACAAAATCATCCTTCTTAGCCAAATCACAGGCACTCTGAAAATCGCCTTTCATAATATTCACCTTCTGAAGGCTCCGCGATACAGCCAAAATGCTTTCTTTACTGCACGATTCTCTCACACTGTTATTATACGGTACATTAAACAGACCTCTTGCGTTTACTCTGTAAAGACCGTTAAAGCAGTGCTTGTTGAGGAACACGAACAGAACAGCTAATTCCATATCGTATTCCGCCCGCATCATTTTATCATTATAGAATTCCCGGACTTTATAATAATACTCTTTTCCGCCATCCGCGATTCGTTTATCATACTCTGAAATGGCATCGGCAAATTCTTCTGGTGAAATTTTTATCTGCAGGTAAGCATTAATCAATGATTCGTTTATATCATTAATAATGGATTTTTCCGGCTGTAAATCAAAATATACTGCACCGCCGCCCACAAACGGCTCCATATATCCATTAAAATGTTTTGGCAGGCTCGCTTTTATCTGTCCAAGTAATTGTCTTTTGCCGCCCGCCCATTTCACAAATGGCTGTGCACTGATTTCCGTCATCGTGTTTCCTTTCACCAATAAAATCATAACATTTATGATTCATTATAAGTGAAAGTCAAATAAAACACAACCTGCAACTGCCTTCTTTCGGAAAACAAAAATGCGCCGGCAGGCATGCACCGGAGAATATTTTCCTGAATTTAGCAAATACTAATTTATGTCAGATTAAATCCACCCGATTTAAGGATAAAAGGAGAAAGAGATTATAAACAAAAATATGCGCACATGGGTCATCGGCATCTGCGTGGCCCTGGTCATTATCGTGGCCGTGGCAGCCGCCTTTGCCAACAACCGCAGCGGCACTGATAACGGACAGGCCTCTGAAAGCCAGACAGAAAGCACCGCCGGGTCCGCGGCGCCACAGGCGGACACAGAAACGGGCTCCCGGGAACAGGCATCCTCAGATTCCGGCAATGCCGCCGGCCACAGCGGACATAACGGGCATATGAATACATCCGGAGACGACCTGAGCCGTTACCTGACCGAACAGGATTCCATCATGATGAATATGATGGAGGATATGGTCATCCGGGAGAAATCAGGAAATGCCTCCCTGGACTTTCTGCGGGGCATGATTCCCCACCACGAGGCAGCCATCAAGATGTCTGAGAGCTATCTGAGCTACCAGGGGAAAAGCGATGAACTGAAAACCATTGCCCAGGATATCATAACCGCCCAGAAGGACGAACTCAAACAGATGAACGAGCTGGTTAAATCGTATGAAAAGGACGGAAAAAAGGACCAGACAAAGGAGGACGCTTATCTGGAGCAGTACAGCAAAATGTTTGCCGATGACTCCATGTCCCGCCACATGGATGCCTCCGGAGCGGACAGCCTGGACCAGGCCTTTGCCGAGGGTATGATCATGCATCATCAGATGGCTGTGGATATGGCCAGGGATATTCTGGAATATACAGACTATGAAGAGATACGCACCATGGCCCAGAATATTATTGATGTGCAGGAGAAGGAAATTGCCCGGATGGAAAAGATTGTGAAGGGACAGCAGGAATCCCAGCCGGAATAAATTATCGGAAATCATCGGAAATAATATTCTGCAATTGGCACCCATCCTCCCCCATGCTATAATCTCCCCATACAAATTCCAACCCATCCGCAGTCCGGACACAGGCTGGTTCTTTGCCGTCGGGTAAAAATACCAGCGTCAGGCTTTCTATCGTCAGGCCCAGGAGCAATACGAACGGGGAATTCCGTTCCTCATTCGCTCCAGAAGATAGAAGGTACTGGCGTTTTTTTGTGTTCCGCAAGATGTCAGAAGGCGTCGGAGCATTCCAGGAGGTCACCATGCAGAACACCTTATCACGGAAGTATCCTACGGCATTGCCCAGGGAATCCAGCCGTTAATCAGCAGCGCTTACGGCTGCGGTGATTCCGGCAGAATAAGGGGAATGCTGCGGTATGGACTAAGGCTGTATTTTACCGGAATACCGGCCGCGGGTCAATATCATCCTGTCCATCCTTTTTACCTCCACGGAACAGGCTGTCCCGGCCCACATCATTTCCCTGTTAAGGGGCCTGGTACTCATCATTCCCATAGCGTTCTTCCTGGCCGGCCTTCATGTCAGCTTATATAGAGTATGGAGACATCTCCCAGTACACGCTGTATCTCCGCCCGCAGATAGATTTCTGCCTCTGCCCTGGGTTCGGCCCGGTAGCAGTACCGTCCCCGTCCCCTGCCCGTCATCTGCTCCTTATCATACAGGTCCGGGGCATTTGGAAATGCTTCGCTGTTAATGGCCCGGTGAACATAGGAGTAGGTCATCAAAATAATCTCCAGAAACATCTGGCTTTTCATTTTATTTGACAGTCCGTCCCTCAGTTCTTCCAGAAGGCCGGTATACATTTCCCTCCAGCCCTCCATTAATATGACGGGCGCTATCAGGAGTCCGCAGGGATATCCTGCCTCACACATATGATTTACAGCTTCAATTCTCTGTTTTAAGCCGGATGTGCCCAGCTCTATCTTTTGGATAATAGGCTGAGGGTTGACGCTCATGCGGAAAATCACCTTGCCTCTGTGATCCAGGTCCAACAGGGGTTCCACCATATGAAACTTGGTTGGAAATGTAAGTTTCCCCTCCCCCTCCTCCGCAAAACGCGGAATTGTATACAGAAGGTTTCCCGTAATGGTGTTCTCCAGCACCAGGTCACTGTTGCTTCCAATCTCAAAGGTAAGCGGCTTCCCGCTGTTTTTACCCTTTTTGATCATTCGGTCCAGCATCTGCTCCCGGTTCACAAACAGTCTGAGATAGGCGCATTTATTATAATTGCACACCAAATAGCAGTACAGGCACATGGCCGTACAGCCGGATGAGGTATATGGGACCAGATAGTCGGAAACCTTGTGGTTTTCCACGTATTTGTGTGTCTTTCGTATGCCCGCAATCAGATTGCGTTTCATGTGTCCGAACTGGTCATTGGGCTTTTCCTGCATTTCCCGGATGGAATTATGGCTCTCAATGGGAATCCACGGCAGGTCCCTGTATTCCTCCCTGAGCTGCCGACCCAGAGGGTAGTCAAAGATAGCCGGTTCAAAGTAAACTGCGTCAAATTTCATGGATGCGCCTTCCTCCTGATGAATTCATGGTCAATATGGGAATTGGTTTCAACGTCTTATTTTTACTATTTAACATTCCCCAAATCCATGAAGTTATCAATGGCAAAGCCGGTGTTTTCCGCTCCTTTTCCAAAGATGTTCTCTTTGGTAAACATAGTTTAATCTGAACGTTTCAATGTATCCATCTCCTTTTATTGTTCAGACTGGTCTGTTCTGAGTATCGGATCCGGGCGGCCAGCTCCCCGGCTCTCATTTTCCTGGCTCCCGCATTCCCAGGCGGTCAGAGCTGTCTCCAGCGACCAGTCGTCGAACTCATCACTATCGCTGGTAAAATACAAATCATCCCCCTCAAAAAACATCTCGTCTTCTATATGGCTCTTTTTTTCATGATTTGCATAATTGCCTTTTACGGAGTGATTATCTCTTGCGGCATAATTGTCCTTTATGGCATGCCTGCTGTTCATTTCCGCCTGCACACAAGCCAAAAAACGCTCCCCGTACTTCTCATACTTAAACTCTCCCACGCCTGAAACATCCAGCATCTCCGCTTTGGTAGCCGGCTTCACGATACACATATGGGTCAACGTCTTATCCGAAAATACAATATAAGGCGGCACCTTTTCTTCCTTTGCAATCTCTGTCCTGACAGCGCGCAGCTTCTCAAACAGCGTTTCGTCTGCTTCCGTAAACTCTGCGCCTCCCGCTGCGGCCAGCCCCTTCCTGCCTTTTCTTCCCTTTCCGGCACTCGCACCGGCCACTTTGGCGGGATGCTCCGCTTCCCTGGCCATCTTCATGGCCACCTGCTCTCCTTCTTCCAGGATCCCCTTTGACTTTCCTGTCAATTTCACAATCGCATACTCATCGTTTGTCACTGCCAGATATCCGTTCAGCATCAGATGGTTCATAACCTGGCGCAGCTTGTAGGCCGGTACCTTTGCCAGCTCCCCATAATGCGGGTTCTCATCCATCCTGTAATTGCGTATCTTGGCTGTGTTGGCCCCGCGGACCGTATCAATAATCACATTGGTTCCGTACCTCTGCCGGCAGCTCTCCACACATCCAATGAGTATCCGGGAAATATCCGTCACATCCACTGTCTCAAACTGGCTCAGACAGTTTGAGCAATTGCCGCAGTAATTGCTTCCATACTCCCCAAAATATCTCAGTATGTAATCTCTCAGGCATTCATTGGTAAAGCAGTAAAAGGTCATCTTCCGCAGGCGTTCCCTGTCCCGCTCCATGACAATCTCCCGGGTTACGGGGTCCAATGCCTCGTTGTCCTGGTTATGGTCAATAAAGAACTGATTGGTTACCACATCCTGGCCGCCGTACAGAAGGATGCACTCTGAGGGCTCACCATCCCTTCCTGCCCTGCCGGCCTCCTGGTAATACGATTCCATGTTCTTCGGCATGTTATAATGCACCACAAACCTGACATTCGACTTGTCAATCCCCATGCCAAAGGCATTGGTGGCAACCATAATCTGTGCCCGGTCATATATAAAATCCTCCTGGTTATGCCTGCGCTCACTGTCGCTTAAGCCCGCATGATACCGGGTAACGGAAAATCCTTCCCGAATCAGCTGGCTGCAAACCTCCTCCACCACTTTCCTGGTCAGGCAATAGATAATACCGCTTTCCCCCTTATGGCGTTCCAGGTAATTTACCATGGTGGCATATTTATCCTTGGGGGACTGTACGCCGAAGTAGAGATTAGGCCGGTTAAAGCCCGTGGTCATAACCTGGGGATTTCTGAGCATGAGTATATCGATGATGTCGTCCCGCACCTGGGCTGTGGCGGTGGCTGTAAATGCGCTTACAACGGGCCGGACCGGAAGCTGGTTTATGAAATCCACTATTTTCAGATAACTGGGCCTGAAATCCTGACCCCACTGTGATACGCAATGGGCCTCGTCCACAGCTACCATGGATATCTTCACCTGGCCGCTCAGTGCAAACCGCAGGAAATCCTCAGACATCAGGCGCTCCGGAGCCACATAGATAATCGGATATCTGCCGGCCCTGGCCAGGTCTAGTACCTTATAATACTGCGCCGCAGTCAGCGAACTGTTAATGTAAGCAGCCAGGATTCCCACCTGGTTTAAGTTGCTTACCTGGTCCTTCATCAGGGAAATAAGCGGGGAAATGACCAGCGTGATTCCATCCATCATAAGGGCAGGTATTTGATAACAAAGGGATTTTCCGGCCCCAGTGGGCATGACTCCCAGCACGTCCCTTCCTTCCAGAATGTTCTGGATCAGCACATCCTGCCCATCCCTGAATGTGTCATAACCAAAATAATGTTTTAATATCTCATATTGTGTCATAATCAAACTCCTCTGTATTGCTCCGGCATAAAAGAACCCGGTAGTCCCTGTTCCCGGCTTTAGCACCGGACTTATCTTAAGCTGTGCTTCAGAACCATGGAAAAATGGCGAATATGCCCCGCAGCGGACCTGCTGTCTAAAGCAGATTAAACCGATTAAACATTATAGATGTAATTCATTATAACAAATCCGAAATAATAAAACAATGGTGATTTATATGCCGGATTATGGTACCTGATTATCCGTGGATCGTCCCCGTTTTTATCAACCCCCGGAATCCGCCGCAGTCTCCGGCAATACCTCCCCCACGGTAAGCAAAACCCCTTCTTTTGCGGGTTCCGGGAATAATACGGCCTCTGTTTCTATATATTTAAAGTAATTACTTCTGAAACAGGACCTATCCTTTATGAAAAACAGACTCAGAAGACTTCCCATGAAGAAGCTGTTACAGACCACCCTTCTGTTCGCCCTGGCCTTTTGTGCCGGACGGCTGGCCGCCCAGGTAGTAGAATACAACCGTCCTCCCGAAGCAGTGACCACCTCAGCCGACGGCAACTGGGGACTTAGTTTCCCGGGCGAGGGCCAGATGCCCGTTGGAAATGCCACTGCGGACTATCTGAAACAGTTCAATGCCTACTATGCCCAGAATACCCAGGATAAGGTCATCTACCTGACCTTTGACGCCGGTTATGAAAACGGAAACACAGCCGCCATCCTGGACGCCCTGAAAAAGCACAATGTACACGCCACTTTTTTCCTGGTTGGAAATTATTTACAGACCAGTCCGGACCTGGTAAAACGAATGGTTGCCGAGGGCCACAATGTGGGAAACCATACCTTCCACCATCCGGATATGTCAAAAATCTCCACGAAGGAGGCCTTTGAAAAGGAACTGAATGACCTGGAAACCCTGTACCAGCAGACCACGGGACAGCCAATGAAAAAATATTACCGTCCCCCCCAGGGCAAATACAGTGAAAGCAACCTGAAAATGGCCAATGACATGGGCTATAAGACCTTTTTCTGGAGCCTGGCCTATGTGGACTGGTACGAAGATAAGCAGCCCACCAAAGATGAGGCCTTCAAAAAGCTACTGACCCGCATTCATCCCGGCGCCATTGTCCTGCTTCACAGCACATCCAAAACAAACGGGCAGATTCTGGATGAACTCCTGACCAAGTGGGAGGAAATGGGGTATCATTTTGGAACCCTGGATGATTTGGCGGCGGCAGACCAGGCATAAAATGGCTGTTGCTTACTGCGTGTTCCTTACATATCATGGAAAGATAAATATCACGGAACTATAAATATCATGAAAAAATGCCGAAAGAACGCACTTTTAGTAAGGTGCGTCTTCCGGCATTTCATGTTTGGTTGATTATGTGACTGCGTTAAAATCTACAGCAGCTTTTCCTTCCACTCCGCCTCCTTAAATCCGGTGAGCACAAAGCCGTCCCCCACCACCAGCGGTCTTTTCACCAGCATCCCGTCCGTGGCCAGAAGCGCCAGCTGCTCGTCCTCACTCATGGACGGCAGTTTATCCTTCAGAGACATTTCCTTGTAGATATTTCCGCTGGTATTAAAGAAACGCTTCAGAGAAAGCCCGCTGTTCCCATACCATTCCCTTAATTCCTCCAGGGTGGGATTCTCCTCCCTGATGGGTCTCTCCACATAGGAAATCCCATTGGCATCCAGCCACTTTAAAGCCTTCTGGCAGGTAGAGCATTTTTTGTAGCATAATACGGTAAGACTCATCTTCATTCCTCCATCTGTTCTATTTTCTTATTTGGCGGCAAACCGGATCGTTTTGGCTGAACCGTCAAAACAGAATGTATCTTCATTATAAGTAACCATATCCTCTGACGAATATGTAAGAAGAGAAGAATACGCGCCTTCCATCCATCCCCCGATTTCTTCCTCATGGCCTGCCGCGTTTTCCAACCGGGCAGCGTCAAGCTCCACGATTCGGACATTGCCAGGCCCTGCCGCCGCTTTTTCATCCACCTTTATGGATGGCTTCATCTCCCCGCTGCCGCCTGCCAGTACCGCCGCGCCGCTGCCCTCTGCTGTTATCTCTCCCTCTGATTCTTCCACTCTGAGCCTGCATGAATAAAGTCCGATTCCGGATTGGCCTGAGGCCAAAACCACACCGGTTCCTCCGGCAATATCCACCTCCGGACATGATATTCCCGCATACGTTCCCTTTATATCCAGCTGTCCGCCCTCCAGGCGCAGGGCAGCCTGACTGTTTCCCGTTCTATTCCCCAAGATGCCTGCTGTCCCGGCTTCAATGTCCAGGCTTCCCTTTCCCCGGATGACCAGGGTGCCTGAATGTATGCGTATGCCTGCGCCTTCCGACCGGATCCAGCTGCCGCTGCCTTCATTTAACTCAATGGTTAAGTCCCCTGATATATCAATCCCGGGCCGGGAGGACTCCGTATTTTCCATGACTGTGTTTTCTTCAGATGTATCTTTTTCAACTGCGTTTTTTTCAGCTGCGTTTTCTATAACCGCACTATCCAATGTCAGCGTATAGCTGTCCCTGGAATTTCTCAGTCTCCATCCGTTTCCCTCCACCATTTTTCCACGTCCCGGAAGCTCCACTTTCCCTTCATTTCCCAGGTAAAGAGCTGTCAGCGGCACCTGCTCCCTGGACTGGGTCAGCCCAAATCTGGATGCCAGATATATGCCTGCGCTGGATATGGCAGTGCAGAATACAATGATAAGAATAATGAACACAACAGCCCGTACCGTCCTGCCCACAAATCCCCTGGAAATCTTATCCATATATATATTTCCTCCTGTTACAGTTTCGTTTATTTTATCATAAAGTAATCCATTTTTCCATTACTTGTGATATCATAGGAGAAAAGTGTGGTTACTGATTGGAACAGTTCAACCATGCAATAAGGAGGTTCTGTCTATGATAAATATACTCTGCTTCGGTGACTCCAACACATTCGGGACCAATCCCAAAGGAGGACGCCATTCCTGGAATACCCGCTGGCCCGGACGTCTTCAGGTTCTTCTGGGACCTGAATATTATGTGATCGAGGAAGGTATGGGCGGACGCACCACGGTCTGGGATGACCCGCTGGAGCCTGGCCGGTGCGGCATCCAGGCACTTCCCATGGCGCTCCAGAGCCATAAACCGCTGGACCTGGTCATTCTGTTTCTGGGCACAAATGACTGCAAGGCCCATTTTCATGCCTCGCCCAGGGTTATAACAAAGGGAATGGAAAATTTGTGCCACACGGTACAGGGATTTGATTACGGGGAAGGCTATAAGAAGCCAAAGATTCTGGTGATATCCCCTATCCATATAGGAAACGACATGGAGCACTGTCCATATGTCAGTTTTGACGAAACCGCTCCCGGCAAGTCAATGGCCCTTGCGCCACTCTATCAGGAACTGGCAAAGACTGAGGGATGTCTTTTCCTGGATGCCGCATCCCTGGCAGGCCCCAGCGGCCTGGACCAGCTTCATATGGACGCAAAGAACCATGGGGCATTGGCTGAGGGAATCGCTGAGGTGGTGAAGGGGTATTTTGAACCGTAGGAGTGAAATCGAGTAGGAGGAAGGCGATTATTTCGCCTTCCGACCTCTCACACCACCGTACGTACCGTTCGGTATACGGCGGTTCAATCAACTTAACATGTAACAGCCTTTTCGGCGTAGTAGTCTTCCATGGATACAAGACCAAACTTAGCTAGTCTCTCTTTACTGATACAAATGTGGAGATTCCAGCTTCTGCACACTCTGGCATATCCTTTGGCATATGAAATGCCATGTGCCGCATTTGGCGGCAGACCAAGTTTGATAAGATTCTTTTCCCTGTTCTTTGGCGTTTTCCAGTGTTTCCATATGCACATGCGCAGTCGATACCGAATCTGTCCGTCCATTTTTGCGCACAGCCTTTTCATGCTTCCGATTTTGAAATAATTTATCCACCCTCGGATAAGCCGGTTGAGTTTCCCAATTTTATAACCATTGCCCACTCCCCAGCTCCTGCTTGTATATTTCTTCATCTGCGCCTTGAACTTTGCTGCCGCTTTCGGGTGTGGTCTGGCTTTGTACCCTTTGGCAAATGAGTCATAGTAAAATCCAAACCCCAGATACTTAATGCCCTTTGGTTTATCAACCCTGCTCTTTTCCGCGTTCACTTTCAGTCCAAGCTTTTCCTCTATAAACCGAGCCACGCTCTTCATTACCCGCTCTGCCGCCTGTCTGCTCCCGACCATTATAATAAGGTCATCTGCATACCGGACGAAATCCAGCCTCCTTGCTTCCAGTTCTTTGTCCAGCTCATTTAACATGATATTTGCTAACAGCGGCGAGATATTTCCACCCTGCGGTGTGCCGACTACCGTATCTTCATACTCATCATCAATCATTACGCCGCTGACCAGAATCTTTCTTACCACCGATATGACATCTCCGTCCTTTATTGTCCGTCCGAAAATCGTCATCAGCTTGTCATGGTCTACTGTGTCAAAGAATTTCGCTAGGTCGATATCCACTATCCAGTTGTGTCCGTCATTCATCATTTCCAATGCTTTAAGGACTGCCTGCTGTGCACACCGCTTGGGTCTGAATCCATAGCTGTGGTCGTGAAACTGCTCCTCAAATATCGGGGTAAGCACCTGTGCCACCGCCTGCTGTACAAAGCGGTCTACTGCTGTTGGCACTCCAAGATTTCTTGTACCACCATCGGGTTTGGGTATCTCCACCCTGCGGACTGGCTTCGGCTTATACTTCCTCGTCCGCAACTGTTCCTTAATGTTTTCGCCGTTTTCCGAAAGATATGCGCCAAGTTCTTCAACGGTCATCCCGTCCACGCCTGCCGCTCCTTTATTCCTTACGACTTGCAGATACGCCGCATTTAGATTATCCCTGCTTAATATCTGCTCCATGAGACTGCTTGTGTCCATGCGTTGTTTCCTTTCTGCCCCTTTTGCCTTTGCCGCCTTTGAAGTCATCGACAGGCGTATGCTCCGGCTACGAAGTGGAACGTACTTCAACTGATTGATTGTTCAGCCCTTCGCTCCGTCCCCATTACAGGAACTTCCTCACTACTATGGCTTCTGCTGACTTCTCACAATTCGTTGTTACTACGGCTAATGAGACCGCCTGTGAGACCTCCCCAGTTAAGGTGCGTGTTCTTTTCCTCCATGTACCTGCCGCATTTACTCGTACTTCCGGCAACCTTTTGGACTTCAGTGCCTTTTGCCACCTTATCCGTATTTCCGAGCCTTATATGCGGTTCCTGTCCGTCAGGTCAGAGGTTTGCTTACAGCTTCTTTCAGATTCCGTCTCACGGCGGACACCCTTGCTGTTCGGCTATGTGCTTCGTTGTTGCCTACGCGCACTTGGGACTTTCACCCATTAGAAAACGCCCATGCTGGGCAAACAAAAGGCCGGAAAACGAATCTCGCTTTCCGGCTTTGTTGTCTCCCTGAACACATCTCCTCTGATGAATCAGCGCAAATCACAATCTGTATACTCTCCTAATCCTGTCCAGGCCTTACCTCCGCACTGATTAATAGAACCTGGCTATCTCCTGAACGGTGCTGCGCTTTGGCATCTGAGGGTCAGCCGCTCCGTATCCCAGGGCAATGACCGCCGCCACATCCTGGTCCTCCCCGATGGAGAGCAGTTCCCTCAGCTTGCCGGCATCCCTTATTCCCATTACCAGGGTGTCCAGACCCAAATCCTTTGCCTTCAGCAGCAGGTTCTGGTTATGCATCCCCAAATCGTAGCAGCCCCAGCCGTTTCCCAACTCATTGGAAGGGGTTCCGTCATTGTCATATCCTGAGCGGTTCTTAACAAAGGTGGCCACAATCAACACAGGCGCATCCTTACAGTTTGTCTGGTTAAAGGAGGGAAGGCAGGTTTCCTTTACATCTTTCAGCATATCGTCTGACATAACCACATAGTATCTGGCTGTCTGCGAATTCTTCCAGGACGGCGCAAGAGTGGCCGCCTTAAGGATCTCCTCCACCTGTTCACGGCTCACCTTCCTGTCCGGCTGGTACTTTCTCATGCTCCTTCTTTCTCTCAATACCGCATCTAATTCCATATAATGTTCCTCCTGTTCATTTTTTAATATCCGGAAACCGCTTTTAAAAGGTGGTTTTGATTCCAAAACGTCCCGCAAACGCAGATGCCTCTGTCATCCGCCTGTAAAACTGAGGATAGAACCCTTCCCCGCTGTTATAAGGAGTTATATAAAACTGATTCAGCACATACATATCCACCGTTTTTCTGATATCCGGGTTTCCATTTTTCTCCAGGCCCGTACCCAGGTCCTTGAGAAAATAATGCCAGTCATTTACAAACTTCTCATATTCCTTCACATCCGGGGTGTCAATCCACCTGCGGACCTTCACCTTGCTTCTGTTCTCCCTGGGACACTCATGAACCTGCAGGAAATAGCGGAAGGACCTGTTCTCATACAGTCTTCCCAGTGGAAAGAGGCGGCAGAAACCGGGCCTGTAGGGATGGATACCGCACCTGCCCTCACTGTTCAGGAAGGAACATGCCTCATCCCGGCCCGTCATCCGGATGTTGGGCAGGATAATGCCATCCACCACATTTAACTCCAGAGGACCTGCCAGAAGCTGCTCCTGCGTCATCCCCAGATTTACCGTAAGGCGGAACATATCAAGCGGATCCAGTATGATGGATGACCCCATACCGCGGCAGCAGGCAAAGCAGCCTTCACAGCCGCCGCTGTCAGCCCTCACCATATCATTGGTACCATATAACTTTCCGTCGGATATCTCCTCCAGGCTGACCTCTCGTTCCATATCCCCCAGTACTCCTTTTCCAGCAGTTTCCATAAATATTTCTAACAAACAGTATACCACCCTTTCCCGGTTTCACGCAACCATGCTTTTATGGGCAGGGCCAACCTTATTCACCCTATTCTCTGTTTTTGAGCACAATGGCGGCTATGGCCAGACCCGCTATCACATCCATCCTCCTATGGCCCATGGAGGCAGCTGTATGCCCGGCGCCTTATTTAAGGGAATAAGTACCAGAGAGGTGAGGCCAATCTGGTTCAGGAAACAGACTCTTTCATACAGCTTCCCCCTGTCCCTCTCCTTACAGGCTTATTGCAGGGGTTAAATAAGGCTGAATATAAAAAGGACAGAGGAACCATGCGCCCGACCGCGCGTGTCTCCTCTGCCATATGTATTCCTGATACCTTCTATTTCATCCGCTTCTTCATATGCTGCCTATGTTCCGTATCTAATCCGGCCAATCCCTTGCCCGGTCCTCCAGGCAGGGACGGTCCGGCAGACTGTACCGGTAGCATCTGCTGAATACGCCAATCTCTTCCAGGGTAGATACAATGCGGTACACAGTTGCCATACCGATAGCCGCATCACGTTTTGCCGCCTCGTAGTATATTTCTTTGCAGCAGTTCCACTTTCCGCTCAGTATGACATCCAGAAGGACCATACGCTGTTTGGTCATGCGTTTCCCCTGGCTCCTCAGTTCCTGGATAACCCGCTCCTTCTGCCATGTGCGGGACTCCTCACTTTGTTTCCATGGCATATCACTTCAGCTCCTTTATTAACCAATATGATGGGTTCCTGTCATTGTCGAAGGTATTTTATCCCCTCCATCAAGTAAGTCAAAGCTAACTCAGCTGTCTAAAATATGCAGTCAGATACTCCTATTCCCTGTTGCCCACAGAAAGCAGAACATTCTGACTGCATATATAGATTAGCATTAGCTAACTTTCTTGTCAAGAATTTTTTTATATGGTTTTACTATCATTTTTCCGGCATTTTTCCATCAGCCCTTATCCTTCAGATTGATCCCCGCCAGCGCCTTGGCAAATGCATTGTTAACCGGCTCCCCGGCTTCCTTTTTCTGCTGGTTCAGATACCGGGCCACATCCTTTTTTGACACACCGGCGCCTTCCTTTTTCCTGCGCTCCTGAAAGGCCTTCAGCTTCTCCTTATGACCGCACCTGCATACAAATATCTGGGCGTCCCCCTTGCCCTTAAGCTCCATCTTCTTATGGCAGACAGGGCATCTGGCATTGGAGGTGCGTGAAATGACCTCCCGGTGGCCGCACTCCCGGTCCTGGCACACCAGCATCTCCGTGTTCTTTCCCTTTACGGCCAGCATCCGTTTTCCGCACACAGGGCACTTTGTGTTGGTCAGGTTGTCGTGGCGGAAAGAACCTTCTCCTGTCTTAATCTGGCGGATCAGTTCCTGGGAATATCCCCTGATGTCCTTCATAAACGCGCCCCTTTTCAGGCTTCCCTTTGCAATGCCCGACAGCTTCATCTCCCAGTCCGCTGTCAGCTCCGACTTTTTCAGGTCCTCAGGCACCAGCTCCAGAAGCTGCCTGGCCTTGGATGTGAGATAGATATCCTTGCCCCGCTTTTCAAGAAGAAAGCCGGAAAACAGTTTTTCTATTATATCTGCCCTGGTGGCAACGGTTCCCAGACCGCCTGTCTCTCCCAGAGTCTTTGCCATGGCCTTATCCTTTGTCTCCATGTACGCCACGGGATTTTCCATGGCGGAGAGCAGAGTTGCCTCATTAAACGGGGCAGGCGGTTTTGTCTTGTCCTCTGTCATCTTAATGGACAGGCCTTTTAACACATCCCCCTTCTTAAGGTCCGGCAGCTGCTGGTCCTTTACCTCCGGCTCGTCCCCTTCTTCCCCTTCTTCCCCGTCATCCACATCCGTGTCGTAAGCAGCCTTCCAGCCCTGGCTCTTTACAATCCTTCCTTTAGCACTAAAGCGCTGTCCCCCGATATCCGCTTCCAGGCTGGTCTCGTCATATTCAAAAGGCGGATACAGCACAGCCAGGAATCTGCGCACCACCAAATCATAAATCCTGCGTTCATCAATGGTCATATGGTCCATCTGTACAAACTGTTCCGTCGGTATGATGGCATGATGGTCTGATACCTTGCTGTTATCCACAAAAAACGGTTTTGACGGCAGGGGCTGGTTCACCAGACGGCCGGCCAGCGTCTTATAGGGACCGATGGAGCACGCCTTCAGGCGCTCCTTAAGGGTCGGGACAATATCTGCGCTCAGATATCTGGAATCGGTTCTGGGATAAGTCAGGACTTTATGATTCTCATAGAGGCGCTGCATAATGTTCAGCGTGTCCTTGGCTGAGTAGTTAAACCGCCTGTTGGCATCCCTCTGCAGCTCCGTCAGGTCATAGAGAAGAGGAGGCAGCGTCTTTTTAGGCGTCCGCTTTACCTCAGCCACAACGGCCGGTTCCCCCTTAAGGTCCTTGGCCAGTTCCTCCATCCGGCCGCGTTCAAAGGAACGGCGGCTGCCTGTCCCGGCATCCTGCCAGGTAAGGACCAGTCCGTCCTTTCTGGCCTGGAGCCCAAAATACGGCTGGGGCACAAATGCGCGTATCTGCGCCTCCCGCTTTGCTATCATGGCAAGGGTCGGGGTCTGAACACGGCCGCAGGAGAGCTGGGCATTGTATTTGCAGGTCAGGGCCCTGGTGGCATTGATGCCCACCAGCCAGTCCGCCTCTGCCCTGCACATGGCTGCGTCGTACAGGTTATTGTATTCCCTTCCGTCCTTCAGGTTTGCAAATCCCTCCCTGATAGCCTTATCAGTCACGGATGATATCCACAGACGCCGGATGGGTTTATTGCACCCTGTCTTTTTCAGAATCAGCCGGGCCACCAGCTCTCCTTCCCTTCCGGCATCCGTGGCAATGATAATATCCCCCACATCCCCGCGGTAAATCTGGTTCTTTACAGCCTGGTACTGTTTTGAGGTCTGCTTGATAACCTCAAGCTTAAATACCTCAGGCATCATGGGAAGGTCCTCCATCTTCCACTCTTTATACTTTTTGTCGTAATCCTCCGGGTCTGCCAGGGTCACCAGATGGCCCAGCCCCCAGGTAACCACGTAACGTTCCCCCTCAATGGCGCCGTTTATATTTTTCCCACATTTAAGAACCCGGGCAATATCCCGGGCAACGGAAGGCTTTTCTGCTATTACAAGTGATTTCATTGAATCTTCCTTTCTACGTACCGCTGCTTTTATTCTAGCACATTCCCCCCGGCCTGTCACCGCTGTTTTCATTTCTTCATATCTTTGCCGTGTGCTTCATGTGCTCTCCCGCATTTGCGGCTTCCCGCCTGTACCAGGGCATGGACGTCAGCAGCTGGCAGGGCGATATTGATTACCAGGCAGTCCGGGCCGCCGGCATCCAGGTGGTCTATATACGGACCGGTGTGGGATTGGAATACGTGGATCGGCCATGGACTTTGAATCAATCCCAGGTCGGATCACCCAGGAAATCAACGCCATTGGCCTGGCCTTCATGGAAACCCCGGGCAGCCGTTTGGGATACGGTCCTGCCTTATATACGGACTCCTATAACGCCGCATACCTGTGGAACAGCGGCTTTTCCTCCTGCCCCCTGTGGGCGGCAGACTACGATGTAAACCAGCCGGAAAGCACAGGCCCATGGGATTCCCGGGACGATTTCCAGTACTCGGACAGGGGACGGGCAGCGGGAGTAAACGGCGATGTGGACATGGACTTCTTCAAGGACTCCATGTTCATTCACTCCCAGACACCTCGGCCCGAACCATCTCCCGGCGGCATAGGAGCCCTTCTCACCTGCAGGGTTCAGGGCGGCGACACCCTCTGGGGTATCTCCAGAAGATTCGGTACCACGGTAGGCCGGCTGGCTGCGCTGAACCATATCTCCAATCCAAATGTAATCTACAAAGGGCAGATACTGGAGATTCCGGATATCCTGAAAGCCTGACCGGCTCCGGGATATCCCCGCCTTTCTTAAATCTTCTGCTGTCGGCCGGAACGCAGCTGGCTGGTCAGCAGATTACCAACCGTATCCGCAAGCTGACCCATCTCCCTGATTCTGACAAAGCTGCTTCCGTATATCTTCCGGGCGCCTTCCAGGTCGCTGTCCAGACCGTAAAATACAGCCATCACCTTGATACCCTGCTTTTTAAGCTGCCGCACCTCCATGGCCGTATCCTCAATGCCTGCATCCCCCGAATATTCCTTTCCCCGCACCGCCCCGGAAACAGGCGCCATCCGCTGTTCGTCATTGGGGCTGGCGTCTGTCAGCACAATGAGCAGGCGTTTCTCACAGGGGGATTGTCCCGCCAGATGGCCCGCTGCCCTGAGGGCCAGGCCATCCCGGTTCCATCCGGCTGCCACATAGTCAAGAATTCCTTTGTTCTTCTCCTTTTCCTCATAACCGCGGAATATACGAAACACTGTGTAGTTCTGGATGGCGGAAAAGGAATACACCTGGACCGGTATCCCGCAGCGGGTCAGGCTCTCGGCAATGACATATCCCTGTGCTGCTATAACGGCTTCATGTCCCATACGCGACGCGGACGCGTCCAGCATCAAATCCACGGAAACATTCTGCCGTTCTTCCTCTGAAACCTTCAGAAACACACGGTCATCCTCCAGATACACTGCCCGCCAGACCGATTCCCCCATCAATTTTCCCTGCCGGCTTTTCTCCGGCACAGGCTGCAAATCTACCAGAAGGGTATTGCGAATCTGTTCCATCAGGCGCCGTATGCTGTTCTCATATTCTGACCTGTTCTTTTCAAACTGTTCCCTGTTCTTTTTTCTCTGCTGCGCCGCCTCCCACAGCTGTCTGGCCGATTCCCCGCGGTCCGGGTCCTGCCGGAATTTTTCTCCTCTGGTAAAATGGAGTCCGCACGTACTGTGGCATCCCGTGCATAGCATATGACGGATAGCCTGATTTTGCCGCTCTCCGTACATGGAAACACCATAGCAGGCGTCAATATAGGAACGGACCGCCTCCTCACGCCGTTTCGAGGATGCCTCCGGCCAGAAGCAAAAGCCTTTGGCGGCATCAGAAAGCTTTTTATGGGCCTTTCCGGATGTTTCACTTTGGTCATCACCGGATTCAGGAGACTCCTGACCATGCTCATTCAGTGTATTCCTGACAATGACGCTGCGGGCAGGCCGTACAAAGCGGAAGGGCTTAATCATCCCTTTTATCCGTTTTCTGTTTTCTTTTCTCTTTTGTTCTGAACGGCAGTCAAACCGGAAATATTCCCACAATATACCGGAAACACGTTCCATGATTTCATCGGTGTCAGCAGCTCCGTCAAAGGACAGGCCGGACAAAATTCCCCGCTCCCACGGCGTCACTCCGGGCTTCTCTCCCAGCACCAGCCTGCCCCAGCCCGTCTGAAGGGACTGGACCAGCTTTTCCTGAGCTGACCATTTGGATTCCTCCAATACCTGGGCCCAGTATTCCCCGCGCAGCTCCTCCAGGGCAGGACGGCCTTCCCGTTCCTTCTCATAAGCGCCGCATTCCAGGCCGAGCCAGAATATGGTATCATAGATATCCTGAAGCGCCGTGCCCTGAAAAGCCCCGAACATCTCTGACAATTTCCCGCCGTCATACCATCTGTGGACATAACCGATTATACTGTTGAGATAAA
Organism: Enterocloster clostridioformis; assembly: GCF_020297485.1. NCBI lineage: Bacteria > Bacillati > Bacillota > Clostridia > Lachnospirales > Lachnospiraceae > Enterocloster > Enterocloster clostridioformis. The sequence continues at coordinate 4,687,108 of NZ_JAIWZC010000001.1, read as the reverse complement.
GGTCTGCCTTTCCGTACCGGTCAAAGGCCATGAATTCCGGGTGGAAGGAATGGTCCTCTGCCGCAGTCCATATCATGTTGAGGGCCCGGCGCTCCTCTCCGTCATATTCCCGCATCTCCATATCAGTCTGCAAACAGCTTCTCCCTTTCCAGTTTTTTAGGAATCCTTGCCCTGATTAAATCCCGCACCAGGGTCTGTTCATATGGGTCAAAGGATTTGTTGGTAAGTCCCATATCCAGGGCAGCTCCTGCATCCAGCCCTTTCTCCATAAGCCGGACAGCATCCAGCAGTCCCCTAAGGTCCAGGGGGCGGGTGGAAAGCTGGGCGCTTTGGCATTTTCTATCTATATCCAGAAACAGCTGGACAAACTGCCTGGCATAAGTTCTCTTAAGACCAGGATACTCCCGGCTCATAAGCTTTTCCAGATTTTCCCCGGATATGGCCGGCATCTGCAGGCAGGCAAATCTGGAAGTCAGGGCCTCGTTCAGCTCTCTGGTGCCCGCATACCCATAGTTCATGGTGGCAATGAACCGGGTCCCCCCATCCATATGCACCACATCGTAGCCCGGCACATCTATGGTCCGCCTGAAATCCAAAATTCCATGGAGCACGGCCAGGGCCTCGTTTCTGGCCATGTTGATTTCATCCAGGACCCCAAAGCCCCCGCTGATTCCGCAGCGGTACACCGGCCCCGGCCGGAACACAACGGCTCCGTTTTGAAATGTATCTGTTCCTATCAGGCCGGACGCATCCATGTTGACGTGAAGGGAGATGTCCCAAACCGGCCTTCCAAAAGCTGCCGCCAAATTCTGGGCCAGTATGTTCTTTCCCGTTGCCTTTGGTCCTGCGAGAAGCAGGTTCTGACCGCACAAAAGGGCTGCAATGGCCTGCTCCCATACCTCCCTTCCATAATACAGGTACCGGGGCACAGGTATCCTGCCCCGTTCCTCCTCCCTGACCGGGCGGGAAGCTCTGAAATCCACGATTCCCTGGATTAAGCTGCTGTTTATCTTTTCCTCTTTTAAGAATTCAATCACCGTCATGCCCTCTTCCTCTTTTTTACAGTCTGATTGTAGCACAGAATTCTTTAATGGTGCGGGTTTTTTGTGGTTTTGAGAAAATAATTTTAAAAGGTTTTGTGAACATGTTTTAGGGGTGCGTCTCCCAGTCCCAGATGCTATATTAGAAATACCAGACAATAGCAGACTCGTCAACCAGGCAGCATCACACGTTACCCCCTGACCCACAAATACAGGATACCCCCAAGCACAGGATACCCCCAAGCAGCTGGAGGATAAAGTCCTGAAGACAGCTGCCACATTTTTAGGGCAGGACCCTCTTCCATACCTGGGTGTCAAGGGACGGATTACCGGCATCAATGTATATCGAGGTAATCCGTATCAAGGACCGGAACGCGGATAAAATTTTCATGAAAGAGGAAAGGTAGCTGTATCAAAGGAAGATCTGCGCCGCATGGAAGCCATGCTTTATGCCCTGGCCACCAAATTTCTCGACAAAACAGAATTAAGGAAGGTAACGGAGAAGATTAATATGGCCCTGCTCGGACAGCTGCTTATAGAGGATGGAATTGGAAAGGGAGAAATGATCAAGCTCATATCTCTGGTCATGAAGAAAATGAAAAAAGGACTTTTCCCGGAAGAGACAGCAGAGCTGCCGGAAAAAGCCCGGATTGCGTCAGCCGGATTTATGCCGCAGTGCAGGCCAATCCCGGGCTTTTTATTTCACTTTTTATTTCACCTTTTATTTCATTTCACCGTCATCACAAACCGTTCCCGGTCATCCTTCACATTATACCGGTACCGGTCCTTTTCCGGCTGAGCATACCGCACCTCACAGCACCTGATTCCCAACCGCCTGGCCGTCTCATTGGTATATATGTCCATGGTTATTTCCGCCGGATATCCCATGTCATAGCTGAACCGCACATCACGGAATTCATTGTTGATACATGCTTCAATCATTTTCCTGGCAAATGCCTCCTTATCCCCAATGTACAGCTTATTCGCTACAATAGTCATGTATTCTGTCCTCTTTCCATCCCAGGAGGAAGATATGGTATTCCTCACCGACACGCCCCTTCCCCACTGCAGATATATGCAAAGGGCCATCAGAACCAGCGATGCCCGCATCAGTCTTTTTCTCATTTTTAGCATACCCCTCACCTGTATTATAATACACATTGTACTCTAATACAGCTTATATTTCAATACATCCAGGAATATACTTATATGGAAAGGCGGGGGATGGCATGCATATTGAGATTGATTTGGAGCGTCTGCTGAAGGAAAAAGAGAAAAGTAAAAACTTTGTCTGTGAAAAATGCGGTTTGCAGCGGACTCAGTTCAATAATTACTGCAAGAACAAGGTATCCCGCGTTGACCTTACCATTCTTGCCAAGATATGCGATTGTCTGGACTGTACGCCCAATGATATATTGAAAATAGTAAAAGAGACGGCAAAAGATGAATAGAACGCATGACGCCATGTGAAGCTATTCATCTTTTTTTGCGCCTGTATTCCCGATAAACAAAATTAAGCGGTAAAATTCAATCCGTTCTGGTGTAATATCTTGCAAGATTTTCCCTTCCCATTGTGTTAAAATAGCAGAAAAGCAGTTTAAAAGGAGCATCAAAATGATACAGGAGCAGGAACAGCGCCGGGCCTATTATGATAAGGACCTTAAGATAGAAGCCTACAATCTGAGCGGGGTCGTGCAGAAATTCCCCAATCATTTCCACGAATATTACGTCATAGGCTTTGTGGAGGGCGGCAAAAGGCACCTCTGGTGCCGGAACAAAGAGTATGATGTCAGCGCCGGGGATTTGATTCTCTTCAATCCCAGAGACAACCATTACTGCGCCCCCATAGACGTGGAGCCGCTGGACTACCGTGCCGTCAACATCGAGCCCTCTGTCATGGAACAGGCGGTAAGAGAAATCACCGGCCGGGGAAGAGGATATATCCAAGCCCGATGACCGTATCCAAAACCTGTGCACCTATATGGAGGAGCATTTTTCAGAAAATATAAGCCTGGATGAACTGCTGTCCATGACCACCTTTGGAAAATCCTATCTGCTGCGCTCGTTTACAAAGCAGGTGGGTGTTTCCCCTTACCGCTACCTCCAGACCATCCGCCTGGACAAGGCCAAAAAATTCCTTGAACAGGGCATACCGCCTGTGGAAGCAACGGCCATGGCCGGATTTTCAGACCAGAGCCATTTCACCAACTTTTTTAAGGAGTTTATCGGGCTCACCCCCAGACAGTATCAGAAAATATTCTTATCAGAACCTGATAAGGAACAAAAGGAGCGACATCATGAAGCTTAACCGTACCGCCGCAGGCCATTTGGCCGCATTTGTAACCATCCTTATATGGGGAACCACCTTCATATCCACCAAAGTGCTGCTTCGGACATTCAGTCCTGTGGAAATCCTGTTTATCCGGTTTGTCATGGGATATCTGGCGCTGTGGCTGGTCTGCCCCCGCTCCCTGCGCCTTTCCTCCGCCCGGCAGGAAGCACTCTACGCGGCGGCGGGTTTCTGCGGCGTTGCCATGTACTATCTCCTGGAAAATATCGCTCTCACTTATACCCTGGCATCCAACGTGGGAGTTATCATCTCCATTGCGCCTTTCTTTACCGCTATCCTGGGTTGGATGTTCCTGGGAGGAGAGAGGCCGCGTTTCAGGTTCTTTGCCGGATTTCTGCTTGCCATGGCAGGCATCAGCCTGATTAGCTTCGGCAATGAGGCCGCCTTATCCCTTAACCCCACAGGAGATTTACTGGCCGTGGCTGCCGCAGTCATATGGGCCGTGTATTCCACCCTCACCAAAAAAATCAGCGCATTGGGCCACGGCACTTTCCAGAGCACCAGAAGGACCTTTTTCTACGGGCTCCTATTTATGGTACCGGCTCTGACCTTCATGGATTTTCACGTGACGCCGGTTCAGTTTACTGATATGAAAAATATCCTGAATCTTTTATTCCTTGGGCTGGGCGCATCCGCACTGTGTTTCGTAACCTGGAATACAGGCGTAAAGATACTGGGCGCCGTTAAAACCAGCGTATACATCTACGTGGTGCCGGTCATCACCACCCTGACCTCGTCCCTTATATTAAAAGAACCGGTAACTGTACCGGCTGCATTGGGAATCATCATGACACTGGCCGGATTGTTTTTATCCGTAAAAGCCGGTAAATAAACTGACCGGGAACCTGCCTCTTCTGAGGTAGGCCCCGGTCTTTCCTATTCTCCCTGGATAACCCTCTGGATATGGATGGCGAGAAAGCCTGCCTCCTGAGAGGCCACAGACATCCCCAGCCGCTTTTCCATATCCCCGCACACATCCACTGCCGCCTGGTAAGGCCCCGGAAAGGCATCCCTTGCATATGCCTCCATGTCCAGACTCACCGGCTCTCCCTTTCGGATGCGGGCAATCATATACCGCAGATGGCTCACCAGACGGTTATACCCCAGAGAGTCCGCTGCCAGCTTAATGCCCATCTTCTCTTCTATGCTGCGGATACTGTCCTGTACCAGCCTGGCCATATCCATGGAATGGGCCACATTCTCCTCGGATGACCCGGCGTGGATGTGAAGGGTAATGTATCCCACCTCATCTTCGGATATGACAATGCCTGTCATTTCACGAATGATTTCCCTGCCTTCCATGGCAGCCTGGTATTCCCGGTCAAACAGAGCCTTTATATCCTGGTTAAAAGGATTTGGAAGCTCCCTCCCTTCCCTGGCCCTGCCTGCGGCCAGGGCAATATGGTCCGCCATGGGTATCAGTATGTCTGAACTGATATCCCCCAGCGTTTTCCTGGCCGACTCGATTATATTTCCCGCCGCCTCGATAAAGACCGGGTCTATGCTGTTCACCTGCTGCAGCGCCGTGGATTTTCCGGTCACAAACTCATACCGCTTTGCCTCTTTCACCTGCTCCAACCGCTCCCCGGTCCGGCGACCGAAGCCTATTCCGTTTCCCAGCAGAATCAGTTCCCTGCCGGTATCTCCATCCAAAACCAGTATTCCATTGTTGTTTAATACTTTGATGATGCGGTACATAAACCCCTCCCCGTCCACAGCGCTGCCGGACTCTGCCGCGCGCCGCGCCGCTGCCCTTTCCTATACGGTCATTATACCTAATATCCCAAAAAACATCTACATTTGAATGAGATTTTTCCGCCCCGGCATACCATTTCTATATTCACCCCTTTAGTACCATCCGATTTCATCCAGCGCCCGTACCTCTCCGGTCTTAACCATGTGAATCTCACGGCCTTCCGTGAGACCGGTAAATACAGCCATACAAGCCTCGGACGCGGCGTTGGCCCTGATATATTCCAGGTCGAATTCCATCAGTTTCTGGCCTTTCTTTACCTTCTGCCCATCCTTCACAAAGGTCTCAAACCCCTTTCCGTCCAGCTTCACCGTATCCACACCGATATGCAGCAAATACTCCATACCGTCCCCTGTTTTCAGGCCAATGGCATGCTTAGAAGGAAACACAAACAGCACCTCTCCATCCTCCGGCGCCAGCACCTGCCCGTCTGCCGGTATGACCATGTAGCCGTCGCCCATGGCCTTGCTGGAAAATGCCTCGTCCGGCGCCTCCGTGATGGAGGCCGCTTTGCCGTTAAAGGGCGAGCAGATGATGTGCTTTTCCTGGCAGGATTCAGCATCTTCCTCCAAAGCCTCATCCGGTGCCTGCGCAAGATACTGCTCCAGATTTGACTTTATCACAGTTACGTTAGGTCCATAAATTACCTGAATTCCCTGTCCCTTTTTAATGACGCCCACTGCTCCGGTGGCCTTTAACAGCCTCTCATCCACCAAAGCCGGGCTATCCACGGAACATCTGAGACGTGTGGCGCAGCAGTCCACGGAGGTAATGTTTCTCTTTCCTCCCAGTCCCCTGGCAATATCCATGCTGAGGGCGTCTTTATCCCCGTTTCCTCCATTTTCCCCGCCTGCCGGACCTGCCGCGCCTGCCGGACCTGCCACTCCTGCCGCGCCTGCCGATTTCCTGGCGTTCACATCCGCCTTTGTGTAAAGCTTTGTCTCCTCGTCCTCATCCTCCCTGCCCGGAGTCTTTAAGTCAAACCTCTTAATCAGGAAGCTGAAAATAAAGTAGTACAGCAGGAAATATATGATTCCTACCGGAATAATTCTCATCCAGCTGGTTTTTTCATTTCCCTGAAGGATGCCAAATATAAGCAAATCCAGGAAGCCGCCTGAGAAGGTAAGTCCCACCGCGATATTCAGTATATGGGCAATCATGTAGGCGCTGCCTGCCAGAATCACCTGTACGGCAAAGAGCATAGGCGCCACAAACAGGAAAGAAAACTCAATGGGCTCTGTAATACCGGTCAGCATACTGGCCAGAGCTGCCGACAGTAGAAGTCCTCCCGCGGCCTTTCTCTTTTCCGGTTTTGCCGAGCGGTACATGGCCAGGGCAGCGCCTGGAAGGCCGAATATCATGAAGATAAACTCACCGGAGAAATACCTGGTGGCATCCGCGCTGAAATGGATCACATCCGGCGAAGCCAGCTGTGCGAAGAAAATGTTCTGGCCGCCCTGAATCAGATTTCCGTCCACCATCATGGTGCCGCCCACAGCGGTCTGCCAGAATGGCATGTAGAATACGTGGTGAAGTCCAAAGGGAATCAACGCCCTCTTTATAATACCGAAAATCAATGTGCCTGCATATCCTGTCCCCGTCACCAGGCCGCCCAGGGCAAATATGGCGTTCTGTACAACCGGCCATATGAAGTACATCACCATACCCACCCCTACATAGGCCACCGTGGATATGATGGGCACAAAACGGGAACCGCCGAAAAATGAGATGGCATTGGGCAGCGCAATCTTGTGGTAACGGTTGTGGAGCGCCGCCACTCCCAGGCCCACGATGATGCCCCCGAACACGCCCATCTGCAAGGTCTGGATGCCGCACACAGAAGCAATGGTGCCGTCCAGGACGCCAGGGGCAACGGTGCCGTCCGGAAGAATCTTTCCCGTGATGGTCAGCACCGCGTTGATGGATACATGCATGACAAAAAACGCAATCATGGCTGAAAGGGCCGCCACCTCTTTCTCAGCCTTGGCCATGCCAATGGCAACTCCCACAGCAAATATAATGGGGAGATTGTCAAATACGACATTTCCCGCCTTGGCCATGATGACCAACAGGGCGTTTAACATGGTTTTGTCGCCCAGAATCCGTTCCAGACCGTACGTCTGAATGGTGGTGGCATTGGTAAAGGAACTGCCGATACCTAACAGCAGTCCCGCCACCGGCAGCACTGCAATGGGAAGCATGAAGCTGCGTCCCACTCTCTGAAGAACACCAAATATCCTGTCTTTCATTTTCCTTCTCTCCTGTCTTTTTCTTCCAACCGCGCACCCTGGCTGTACGGACACAAAAAAGACATTAACCGTTAAGAACACTGTCTCCAATGTCCTCTTTCAGTTAATGCCTGCATCACCAGTAACACGCTCTTTATTCTGTTGCGCATTAAGTATAAACAAAAGACAGGATTTATGTCAATCCGAATTGTGCACTAATTTTCTTTTGTCTTTTTGTGCAAATTTGACAAACTCTCGTTTTCTATTCCAACGTCAGCCCAAAGTCCAGCTCATAGTAATTCCCCTCGCTGTCCACATCCCGCACCTGTTTGTTCTCACAGATATCAAGCTCCAAATATCCCTTAGTGGAATGGAAGTATTCGCCTGAGCTTGGCCGGATGAACAGAATGGCGAAATCCGCTTCCCTGTAATCTTCTGTCAGCTCCGCCTGAAACCTTTCCGCAAAGGACCTTTTGACTGCCTCCGTCTCCTTGGCGGCAACCTCTGCTTCACAGCCAAAGCATTCCACATACACCTTCCTGCCTGCCGTCTTTTCCGCATCCAGGGGAATCAGGCCCTCTCTGTTCTTTAAGAGCACCACGGACTGCTGATGCACCCGGTAAGCGTCCTCCCAGTGCTTCTTTGTGGCCACCACCTGTTCCGCTTCCTCAGGGTCGCGGTATGGGTTGTCGAACATACCCAGTTCAAACTTTTCCTTTAAGGTCCTTGTCACCGCCCTTGTAAGCGCCTCATCGGTCAGCACCAGATCACTGGCCCGGTACCCCCGGGGCACCGGATGGCCCTGGGTCGTGTAATATCCATTCCTTCCGCGCTCATATGCCTCCCTGGCGGAAAACACATCCAACGACCCGCTGATGATATCCACTCCGGTATTGACAGCCAGCGCGATTCTGGAAGGCACATCCAGCTCCTCCACGCCCCAGGCCATCTTATTGGAGATGCCGGAGTCGCTGTTCACATATCCCTCAAATCCCATCTTCTCCCGCAGAAGCCCCTGTATGAAGACCCTGTTAAACGCAAAGCCTACCGGCTCCATCTCCATGGCATCTCCGTCCGGCCCATACTGGGACTTGCTCTTGGCAGCCGATGGTTTGGCATAATACGGCATGATGGAGGATGCCTTTTTGTCTATGGCTGTCCGGAAGGCAGGCAGGTGGTATGTGCGCAGGCTGTCCTCTGTCTGGTACACATTCCACTGTCCCTGGACATAGTGGGGGTCGAATCCGTTTTCCCTGGCTCTGCCTCCCGGGAAATGCTTGATGGCGACGGCCACCCCCCCCCCCCTTTTTTTTTGTGACTCCCTGGCTGCTTCCCTGTATGCCGGGAATCAGACGCTCCATGATGGCGCACACAAGCTCCGGATCCTCGCCAAAGATTCCATAGGACCGCTGCCACCTGGGATCTGTCATGACATCGGCCATGTACATATATCCCTTTTTCATCCCCACTGCATCCCATTCCATCCGGATACACCGGGCAAAGCTGTCTATGAGTTCCGGTCCGTTTCCCCGGACAGCCGCCGCGATTCCCATGGTCCCGGGCCAGGTGGCAAACACGCCTGCCTCATCGTTCATGCCGAATACAATCTCCCCGTGCTCATTCCTGGAATTGGAAAGGACCATCACAGGCAGGGCATGGCCGGTTCCCTCCGCCACCATATTAAGCTGGTTAATCCAGTCCGCCAGTTCGCCCGGCCTGGGGTTCTGACGCAGGATGAAATGGCGTATGCCCATTTCCTTTACCGTGCAGGTGGTTCCATACGTATTTTCCACATTGAAGATGGACTCGTCCTGCTCCACAATCTCCTCGTTGAGAAGGCCGCTTTCATCCACCTTTGTCCTGTCCTCCTGGTAAATTCCCATCTTCCAGGAGTTGACGAACAGCATGCCGATTTTCTCGTCAGCATACAATTCCGCCGCCAGGGAAGCCGCCCTTTTGGCGGGAGTGTTGCGCCAATCCTTATAGGGAGCCAGCCTTCCATCCCCTGTCAGGTCCCTGAAATACAGCCCGTCCTTTTCGATCACCGGCTTTACGGTAACTCTGATGACAGGACCGTTTTCATTTTTATAAAAATGAATGTTAGTTGATGCCTTATTCATATCGTTTCAATCCCTTCTGCGTTTACGCTCTGTTTTCATTCTATACCGCTTCTCCGGCAGCGGCTTTTGTAGCTCCGTTCAGATGCGGTCCCTTTCCGGTCCGTACTTCCTTCCTGTTTTCCAGCTCTTCCTGGACAGCCGGCACATTCGGGTCAGGTCCAACCACAAACATTATGGCCATCATAGTCATGGATCCCCATGTTCCCAGGAGGAAGGTACTCTTAAGCCCGAACCTTCTGGACACAAACACGCCGCCGATGGAAATGGCTACTAACGGTGCGATGAGGATACTTGAAAATACGCCCTGAAGCCTGGAATTCAGCAGCATGTTGGCAAACAGGTATGTCATGGTGCCGCTCATGAGCAGCTGTCCCAGGAACAGGAAAAAGCGCTCATATCCAAACAGTTCATAGAAGTCATGCTGAAAGTCCCCGTCATCCTGTGCCCCGCGCGGATGGAAGCCATAGAAACCGGTATCAAAGAATATTTTCCGGATTTCATCAGGAACGGCTTTCCCTTTTTCATTACCCGTTCCATGGTGGAATCCTTACAGCCTGGGACCCTGTATCACATAACAGATTTTATAAACCTTCACAATAATCTGTTCCTGTATGACGGTAAAAATCAGGTTCTCATCGCCGGCCCCTATCTCGCCCATCCGGCAGACACTGCCTTTTGCGAGCAGAGCCTTCAGGATAACGGAAAAAATCTGTCCCTGCTGGTCCCCTTCAGCCAGTTCTGCCTCACCCTTCCCGTAGTAGGCAATTCTCACAGGAGAGCCCGGCCATAGTCCGTACCGAGGATCCGCTCCGTACGGCAAAAAACCTGGGGGTTTCCCTCAATACCATGCTCCGCAAAAGCGCTGAAACCGCCGGCATTCATCCTGTGTATCTGGACATCATCTCCTCCAACTTCGCAATGCTCATTGAAAATGCCAACACCATGAGGGAAGCGCAGGAATGCAAATCCCAGATGATAAGCGCATACTGCCGCTTTGTCCGGAAGAACCGCCTGGACCAGTATTCTCCCCTGGTCCGCAAGGCCATCACCTACATCCGCATCTATCTGGCTGACCAGCTCACCCTTGCGGGGATTGCAAAGGGTATCCGTGTCAGCCCCTCCTATCTCTCCCGCCTGTTTAACAGGGAGACAGGAGACTCCATCTCCAACTATATCACAAAGGCCAGGGTTGAAAAGGCAGCCGGACTTCTCTCATTTTCCGGTATGTCCATACAGAACATCGCGTTTTATGTGGGGTTTGGGGATTTGAATTACTTCAGCAGATGCTTTAAAAAATATAAAAGGATGACGCCCACCGAGTACAGGGCGTCATCCTCCATTGGGGTGTAGGGCGGGCTATTCTTCCACCCGCGCCTCCATGTTTCCCACATATTTCCTTTCCATCTGATGTCTGGCTTTACGGTTTTCCACGCTGTCAAACACAATGGAAAAATCGTAATCCTCAGGGTACAGCTCTTTGGCCCTTACCTTTAATTTCAAGCGTTTCTGGTTTATCAGGCGTTTTTCACGCTTTACCTGGACAAGCACATTTCCCGTCTGGTCCGCCGGCCTCACAACAATGCCGATCTCCCCCTTTGGCAGAACCTCCACGCTGTCGCCTCTCGTAAACCCTTTTTCCGGGCTTGCAGCAGCCGGCTTTCGCTTTATGGGCACAATGCCGGGAACCGGAATCCGCTCCAGCCCTCCCGGCCATTGTCTACCCGGTGGCTTTTCCTGAGACTTCTCCCGGGATTGGTACAGATCCGCCCCTTCTCCGTAAGCCTCTGAGGCCGCTGTTTGAATCATGTCCTCCGGCATACCCAGCCGCTTTGCGATATAGAGGGCGCAGCTGTCCCCGGTCTTTCCCATCTCCAGTCTGTAAAGGGGACGCAGGTTTTCCCGGTCAAAGGCCATTCTGGCGCTGATGAGTTCCTCATGGCGGCCCGCATAGGTCTTAACCTCCGGGTAATGGGTTGTAACCAGGTAAAGACATCCCCGCAGCCGCAGCTGCTCCAGTATGGCAATGGCAATGCCCATTCCCTCGGCCGGATCCGTACCTGAGCCCAGTTCATCCAGTATCACCAGGCTCTCCCCGGTAGCCCGCTTTAATATCTCCAGCACATTGGTGATATGGGCTGAAAAGGTAGACAGGTTATCCAGAATATCCTGCCCATCCCCAATATCGCATAATACAAGGTTGCGCATGGCTATGTCCGCCTCCCGGCAGGGCAGATGCAGGCCGGAGCAGGCCATGAGCACGAACAGTCCCACGGTCTTGATGGCAACAGTCTTTCCCCCTGTATTAGGCCCTGTTATTACCATTCCCCGTTTCTCTCCGCCCAGCTCAAAATCCAGCGGAACATTGGCATCCCCCGGCAGAAGGGGATGCCTGGCTCCCTTCAGGCGTATGATACCCTGGGTATTGATGGCCGGCTCCCCGGCCTCCATCTGTGCGCTGAGCTTTCCTTTGGCAAACACAAAATCCAGTTTTGCCAGCAGCGCCAGATTCTCCTTAAACCCGTCCTCCTCCATGGCAATCTTATCCATAAGCGTATACAGGATACGCCTCTCCTCGCAGTCCTCCTCAATCCTGAGTCCCTCTATCTCGTCCTGCAGCCTGGCAATGGTTTCCGGCTCTATAAATACCGTAGAACCGCTGGCGGATCGGTCTATGACGCTGCCCGGTATTTTGGACTTATACTCCTTCTTAACCGGCAGGCACAGCCGTCCGTTCCTGGTTACCAGGAAGGATTCCGCCATAAACTTTTTCTGCGATTTTAAAAGCGCTTCCGCCTTATCCTTGATTTTTTCTTCCAGAAGCAGCAGGTCCCGGCGAATATCCCGCAGCGCGTTGGACGCGCGGTCGTCCACCCTTCCGTGACGGATGGCTCCCTCTATCTCCTCTTTTAGTTCCGGCATCAGCCTGAGATTTTCCCCATAGAAGGACAGCGGAATTCCATAGGATACTCCCTTGTCCAGATACGACCTGACCCGTCTCACCGCGGCCAGGAACATACCGATTTCCTCCATTTCCTCCGGCGTAAGCAGCTCGCCCCGGACAGAACGGGCTACAAACTCAGCCGTATGTTCCATGGCCGGCATGGGAGGCATGCCCGCCAGCTCAAGCATCTGCCTGGCCTGGGTGGTGTCCCTCATGCTTCTTCGCAGCTCTCCCTCTTCCATGCAGGGCACAAGCCCTCTGGCCATCTCCCTGGCCTCTGCTGAATTGGCAAGATCCGCCAGCTGTTCTCTTATGATATCAAATGCAACTGTCTTATATGCTTCAAATGTTCCGTTCATTGTTCTGTCTGTTTCCTCTCTGTTTCCTTGTTCATCTCTGTTCCCTGCTGGGGATATATGATAATGTTGAATCGGTTACGAACATGAAAATGGAAGACAAAAAAACCTACGGACATCCACTACAGGCAATGTCGCATAGGTTTCAAAAGATACCATATGATTCATCTGTCATGGATTCCGGAGTACACAAAAACAAGGCCCGCCAAACGGACAATCATTTCATGTACGCAATCGGTTTATTTATCTTCCACAAACAGATACAATTAACAAAAAGACACCTCTCTTTAACTATTACTGCATTTGATAATAGCAGATTTAAAAGCTCCAGTCAACATTTTTATTTCAAATTGTGCTATACTAAATTATGCCATACGAAAAGGACAATGAAAATTCGGAGGAATGACTGACATGCCTTTTGTTTCACTTATCATACCTGTCTACAATGCGGAAAAATACCTGCGGCGCTGTCTGAACAGCGCTATGGAGCAGACCTTCCAGGACATGGAAATAATCGTAGTAAACGACGGAAGCCAGGATACAAGCCTTAAAATCTGCCGGGAATATGAAAAAATGGACTGCCGATTCCGTGTTATCAACAAGGAAAATACCGGGGTTTCCGACAGCCGTAACCAGGCCATTGAGACTGCCAGGGGCGAATACCTGCAGTTCATGGACAGCGATGACTGGCTGACCCCTGACGCCACGGAAAGCTTTGTTCATGCCGCCAGAAAATTCGACTGCGATCTGGTCGTCTCAGACTTTTACCGGGTGGACGGGGCTGTGTTCACGGAAAAGCAGCACATACGGGAACGGGGGCTTCTGACCAGGGCCCAGTACGCGGAATATATGATGCGGGAGCCTGCTGACTTTTATTACGGCGTACTGTGGAATAAGCTGTACCGCCGCAGCATTGTCCGGGAGCATCAGCTTAAGATGGACGAGGATCTGCGCTGGTGCGAGGACTTTTTATTTAACCTGAACTTCATCCGGTACGCGAAGCGGTTCACGGCCATCCAGACTCCGGTTTACTACTATATGAAACGCAAGGGCAGCCTGGTGAGCACGGACTGGAAAAAGGCCAATGCCGTGAAGCTAAAGCTCCGTCTCCTTAAGGATTACAAAGAATTGTACCAGAGCATGGATCTGTATGAAGAAAACAAGCTGAAAATCAACGCCTTTGCCGTGTCCATCGCAAAGGACGGCGGAATCGGAGCCCCCATGAGCCGGCTCAGGAAAAAGCTGAGCGAGGAGGATTACATTGAGGATGAACTTCCAGCAGGCTACACCCGTGTATGCCACACACTGGGTCCCATATACGATGAGACATCCCGCATACTGATACTCGGAAGCTTTCCCTCGGTAAAATCCAGGGAGCAAAACTTTTACTACGGCCATCCCCAGAACCGCTTCTGGAAATTGATGGCCCGCCTGTTTGAAGAACCCGTGCCTGAAACCACAGAGGATAAGAAACGTCTGCTGACGCGCCATCATATCGCGCTCTGGGACGTGGTGGCTGCCTGTGACATTAAGGGCTCCAGCGACCGGAGCATCCGCAATGTGATACCCACGGACTTAAACCGGATTCTCCGCACGGCCGGCATCGAAACAATCATTGCCAACGGCGACACGGCCTTTCAGCTGTACCGCAAATACTGTCAGGAAAAAACAGGAAGGGAAGCCGTCAAATGTCCATCCACCAGCCCTGCCAATGCATTTTTCACGCTGGACCGTCTGGCCGAGGCATGGAGCCGGGAGCTCTTCTGACAAATCGGAAGCAGGTCCCGGATCCAAATTCCTCCAAACGCTCCAAATCCCCAGATTTTTCTTGCCAAAGGCATATAAAACAGGTATGATGGAGATACACCTGAACATAATTATTAAATTATAATTATATATTTAAGGAGGCTGTACATGTTAGATAAAAAGGTAGCAGAACTTATTAACACACAGGTAAACAAAGAATTTTACTCCGCTTATCTGTATCTGGATTTTGCCAACTACTACAAGGACGCGGAGCTGAGCGGCTTTTCCAACTGGTACCAGGTCCAGGCCCAGGAGGAACGCGACCATGCCATGCTGTTCATCCAGTATCTGCAGAACAACGGAGAGAAAATAACGCTGGAGGCCATCGCCAAGCCGGACAGGGTATTTGAGGACTTCAGGGGACCTCTCACTGCCGGGCTGGAGCACGAAAACTATGTGACCGGGCTTATCCATGATATTTATGACGCCGCGTATTCCGTTAAGGATTTCCGTACCATGCAGTTTTTGGACTGGTTCGTAAAGGAGCAGGGCGAAGAGGAGAAGAACGCCAGTGAACTGGTAAAGCGTTTCGACCTGTTCGGCCATGATCCCAAGGGACTCTACATGCTGGATTCCGAACTGGCGGCAAGGGTCTACACCGCGCCCTCACTGGTGCTGTGATGGGGAAGGATAAGTACATATGTCCCTGCTTTAAGGTGACAAAGGACGATATTAAAAAGGCAATTGAAGAAGGCGCTGATTCCTTTAAGAAAGTCAAAAAAGCCACGCACCTGGCCGCGGGATGCGGCCACTGTAAATGCAAGGCTAAAAAGTATACGAAAAAGCGGCTGGGTAAGGTTAAATAAAAGTCATTTTAAAAGCGTGTCTGCACACACTGGTATGGTATATGTGCGGACACGCTTTTTTGTGATTCCTGCCCTCTTGCCATGTACAAAAAGCACTCAGACACGGACCGAAATCACATATCAATCTTCCGGTCCTTATAATAATACATTCTGTCCCGTTCCCCTATCTCCCTGAGGATACGGCACGGGTTTCCCACTGCCACCACATTGGCGGGAATATCCCTGGTAACCACGCTTCCCGCGCCAATCACAGAATTATCCCCAATGGTAACCCCCGGCACTACCACGGCTCCCGCCCCTATCCACACATTCTCACCAATACGCACCGGCATGTTGAACTGGATTCCTTTCCTGCGAAGCTCCGGTTCCACCGGATGTCCTGCAGTGGCAATGGTCACATTGGGCCCAATCATGCAATGGGAGCCAATATAAATCTCCCCGTCATCCACCAGTGTCAGGTTAAAGTTGGCATAGACAAAGTCCCCCATATACACGTGTCTGCCTCCCCAGTTGCTGTGAAGAGGCGGTTCAATATAGCAGTCCCGTCCAATGGAGCCGAACATCTGCTCCAGCAGACCGGCACGCCTGGCGCTTTCCTTTGGCCTGGTTGCATTGTAATCATAGAGCAGTTCCATACAGGCCATCTGCCCCTTCAGAATATCCTCGTCTCCCGGAAAATACAGGCGTCCATCCTCCATGCGTTTTGCCGCACTGTCCTGGTCTCTCATTCCCTCTATCCTACCGTTCTGGTTCCTGTGTTCATTTCTTTGCGTCTCCATCCAAACATTCCTCCCTTTCCAAATGCTTCTGTGCTGTTGGAATAATTGTACTATATTACCCTGGCAATGAAAAGCCAAAGAAATCCGCGCCCACCGGAGCGGCACAGCCTGCTGCCCGAATTGTTTTAAGCAGATTTTCCGTAAGGCTCTGACCGCTGCCCGGCGGGAAAGAATATCTATGGGCTGATGCGCCCGTATGTGGACAACGCCACTTCCCCATCCTCCAGGCGTTTTAATTTTCTGAATACCATTGCCATGAACAGCACTGCCGCCCCAGAGGAGACTATATCCGCCACAGGGCCGGAGTACAGGGCCCCTGTCACCCCAAAGAATCCCGGCAGCATCAGGGCCAAAGGCACGCTTAACACGAAGTCCCTGAGAAGGGACAGCAGCCTGGAAAAGCCAGGACAAGCTTCAGTATCTCTGCGTCCGGCTTAAAGCTTACAGGCTTCAGGCAGAAGGATTTGGGCTTAAACAGATAATAAACCGTCAAAAGGGCGGATACAATCTGGCCGGTGATGGCAGCCAGGGCAGCTCCTTTCATTCCCCATCCCATCACAAAGATAGCCACAGGATCCAGAACGACGTTGAGCGCACAGCCTATGAGGGTGGAAAACATGGCAAATTTTTGGGAACACTGTAATGCATTCGCTTTCTATATTTCACGTACAAAAAGGAAGAGCAGAAAACATCTCTATGCTTTCTGCTCTTCCCGAATTACTTTACACTATTTACGTTTTACCGATAATTTTCAAGACCCTATTCCATATAATCTAACGGGTCCACCGTCTTATCCTGATGTTTCAGTTCAAAGAATACATTGACGCCTTCCACGGAATAATACTTGGTTGGCTCTGACACGTAGCCCAGGGTCTGTCCCTTTTTCAAGTACTCGCCCTCTGCCGCGCAGACCTCCTTTAACTGGCCGCAGGTAGCTGTGTACTCATTGCCCAGGTCCATGACAACGTAATTTCCGATTTCCTCATTGGAGCCCACTTCCAGTATCCTGGCATTGGCCGGGGCGCCCACCGGAGTGCTCACATCAGACTGTATCACCAGTCCGGGATTGCATTTGTACTGGTCCAGGGTGGGGAAATAAATGGTCTGGTCCATGCTGTAGTCCAAAAGCACATTTCCCTTTACGGGCCACTCCATCTTGCTGGTATCTGTAAAATTCAGCACCAGCGCATCGGCCGCATCTTTTCCCGCTCCAGCTTCCGCCGCCAGGTCATTTCCCTGGTTGGCGTTCTGGGCCACGGCCGCCTTGGTAGGAGCCGGCTCGCTCTTTTGTGTCTCTTTTGCCGCATCAGAGGCACCTGCCACCTGCGGCATTTCCGGTGCGGTCTCCTGGGCAATCATTTCGGGCTGGGGCACTTCAAGGTATGGATTGGTCTCATTACCTTTTCCTCTTTGTACGGTAATCACTCCTGCTGCGGCTACTATAGTCAGCAGGCCTAACACTAGCATGACAAGAAACAGCTTATCCTTGAACATCTGGTTTACTTTCTCTTTCACGTTTATCACCTCGGTACTATTCTTACCAAACCAAGGCTACTTATTCAGAAATGAAAGCAATATTTTTATAAAAATATCCAAGGATATCTTCGGCCTTCCATCCCTCCTTTGCTTTCTCATTGGCAGTGGCCTGGCTCAGCCCGTAGCCGTGCCCAATTCCCTTCACCACCGCCCTGATTCCGTCCTCATAGGGCTCCAGCACAAAGCAGGAGGAAGCCAGGCCCAGGGCATACTGCACCTCCTCTCCTGTGTAGCCGGCACTGCCAATCTGTACGGTATCCACATACCCGGCATCGTCCCTGGACACAATCTGTATGGTGTCCGGCACCTGAGATGCCTCAACGGTCCTGGGGCCGGATTCCCCGGCTGGAATGCCGTTGATATCCGACACAAACGATTCCCTGGAAAAGGAAAGCATCTGCATGTATCCCTCTGCCTCCACATCCCCGGGACAGTCCACGGTCTGAAGATAGGGATGGGTAAAATCCCCCTGTCTCGTCATGCCGGCCGTGGCCCTGCAATACATGGGATCAATACATTTTCCCTCGTAGGTCATGACAATACCGGAGGTGGCCTTTACCGCGTCCTCCAGTTTTTTGTAATATTCCGGGAACTGGCTGGAACCCCACAGCTTTTTTAACTGGTCCGCCTCCAGATAATCCATATCCAGGGCGGATTCCGCTATCTCTTCCTCATCCCCGGCGCCCTCCATCTGCCTGCATATGTATGTCCTGGCAATGATGGCCTGGGCTTTCAGTGCTTCCGGCTCGTACTCCACCGGCGCCTGCCTGGCAATGACTCCGGGCAGGTATTCCTCCATATCCATATAGTAGGAGCCGCCGGTCCGGTCCAAAAGAATCCGCCGCCTGCCGGATACCTCCTTCTGCTGCTCATAGCGCAGTTCCTCTCCCCGGATCGTGCCTGTCCATGCAAGGGTTCCTACATAAGGCACCATGAGCCCGGTGAGGGCCGCCCATATGACGCGTTTATTCACAAAATCCAATCCCCTCCTTCCTGTATCAGGGTACTCCCCTATCATTAATATATGAATATTAGGACATACCTATGTGCCATGCCTTTTACAGCACAAAAAATATCGCCGCACCGTTCTCATGCCGGCAGGCGATATTTAGGTTATTATATAATATTTTCCCAGACTTACCCGATATATGCCTGAATCAGCCTGAACGTATTCTCTGCGCCATCCCTATGGCTTCTCTCATATCCATGGGATGCGTAGACGCCCGGCCCAATCAGGGCATGGCGCACGTCATGGCCTGCTTTCAGGGTAGTCTCAACATCAGAACCGTAATGCGGATACACATCCACGACATAGCCGATTCCATGCTCCTTTGCCAGCTCTACCAGACGGCACACGATATCGCAGTTATAGGGGCCGCCGCTGTCCTTTGCACAGATGGATACCTCACGCTCCGTACACTGAAGGCCCTCTCCCACACAGCCCATGTCCACGGACCAGGCTTCGGTCACGCCCTCCGGAACAGAAGCAGCGCCGCCGTGTCCCACTTCCTCATAGATAGTAAAATGGGCATATACCCGGCGCTCAGGGTTCACGGACTCATCCTTAATATATTTGGCATATCCCATCAAAATGGCTGCGGACAGCTTATCATCCAGAAAACGGCTCTTGATATAACCGGATGAGGTAATCCTTGTCCTGGGTTCAAAGCACACATAATCGCCAGGCATAATGCCAAGTTTCACCGCGTCTTCCCTGCACTTAACATCCTCGTCCACCAGCACCTCCACCGTATCCCATGTGCGCTCGGTCTTCTCATAGCTGCCGTTTACATGTACGGAAGCATCCACCAGCTGGCAGGTTCCCTCATAGATTCCGTCCGCCTTGGTGATAATCCGAACATTCTCAGCCTCGGCATTAGCCGGCTTCATGCCTCCTATATTGGTCAGCTTCAGCCTGCCGTTTTCCTTAATCTGGGCAACCATGCCGCCCAGGGTATCACAGTGGGCCTCCAGCAGGATTCCGTCTTCCTTATTCCTGCCTCCGAAATCGGCGATGACTCCTCCCTTTACCGTGCGCCTGGCCGGCATCCCCAATGCTTCCAATTCCTTTAACAGGTACTCCGTGACTTCCCTGCCATAACCGGAAGGACTGTCAATGGCCAGCAGATTCTTGGCCTGCTCCATTATATAATCCACATACTTCCTACAGTCAGACATATCCGTTCTCCTTTGTTGTTGGTATTTCTTACTCAGAGTCATTCTACCAGAAAAAAGGCGGTATTACAAGCGGGGTGTTTAGACCACTATGGTAACCACTATTATGACAAATATATCACCGGATATTCTATTTACTTAATAACAGCGATAATACTTTAGGCCTCGCTCCCCTTTCATATTTAAACTTTAATGCATGTCTAATTATCTCTGGAAGGTAATATTTATCATTATCAATTTTCAAATATCCCTCCTGTTTCATTAGCTTTTCATCCGTTGCTGTTAATTCAAAAGTATCACTATGAAATGGAAGTATTCTTTTTTCTTCCGGAAGACTTTCCAATTTAGTGAAAATTGGTTTAAGAGCAGCGATTTCCTGTATAACCTCATTTAATTTTTTATTAGAGCAATTTGGGACTGCCTTTTTTATTTCTGCTGGCATAATATAGCGATCCTCATATATTGGCCGTCCTGCATCTTCGGTCGCATATTGTAAAAACCTAATGATATCACGAGCCTGTAATTGTCCATTAAAATCTGATAATGCTGCCAAAATCCATCTTGATGAATATGCTTCATTTGATGTTATTTTCCCCAGCTTCACTCCCCATAGCTTAGTAAGATTCCTTTCAATCAATTCTTGAGACGCTACCTCAACAGCAACCTCTTCTTGGTAAAATCCCGGGACCGCTTGATTTACAAGCCAGACTACCAATCTCAATGCTTCCGTCCTGGACCATCTTAGTTCTACTGAATTATAAAGCGTATTAAATTGTTCAAAATTAACCTCTATTGAATCTCTAGCCAAATCTTTTCTCAAAAATATTATTGCACCAATATTTTTATATTTCACTTTCCATTCATTTAACATATCCTGGCAGAGACCTAAAATAGCGTTTTTTTCTGTCTTGGATGATAATGTTTGAATAAAAATTTCCTCTAAACCATCAAATAAAAAAACCACCCTTTGAGCACATTCTCCTAAAACGTTTTCTAATGATTCTAAAGAATCAAATCCCCCTCCCAATGTCTCTAGCATTATTTGTTTCCAAAAATCTAACCACTCTAAAGAATCATGCTCATTTCTATTAAAAGTTTTAATTTTATTGCTATTATCCAGCCAAACAGAGTTACTGATATTTCCGTTAGCTCCACATGCATTATACTTTTTAATAGCTGCTTGTAGTATATCCTTAAAACCACTGGCATTAGAAGATGCTAAGACAGGAACGAAAAATGTCCTTGGTTCTTTTATCTCTTTGTTGTTTTCCATTTTCACTATAAAAGTTTCCCAATATTTATTTCTCAACATTTCTCTATATAAAAATGTCTTACCTGATCCTTTGGCTCCCATAATAATTGTATGAGGAATATTTATCCTAAATTTTTTTATTAAATTATTAATAGGAGCTGTCATTAGTATGTTAAATTCAACATTCCCTTCTGCATTTATTTGAGTATCTGCTAATCGATTAATCTTTCTTATTACTTCATCTCTTCTATTAACCGATGTTGATATTTTCTTTTCTTTCTGGACAACATAATTATCCTTGACTAGCGAATAAATATTTTTATAAAATGCACATCCATCTAAATTTTTGATGATCTGTCTTAAGGAACCTAGATGCAACAACTCACTAGCAAATGGAAGTTCAGTTACAAGATTATCAATTAGGGATTCTTCCTTCTCGTCGACCTCGTCATATAAGGAGACCAATCCACTAACAATATCCAAAGTTTGTAATCCATCTGGAATCATTGTCATAAAAATCTCAGGAATTAGTGTACTCTCCTTTATAGGCAGACCTTTATTTAACTCTTGTATCAATAATTCTGTTCCCTTAACCGACTGATACGATGTAGATGTTACCAAATATTTTTTCACCCTGGGATCGAATAATAGCGGAGCTGAAAATTCGCTTACGCCAGCTCTTAAATCAACCAGTACAGCTGATACATTCAACCTTTTTCCTAACATTGACAAAATCTCTGCCAAAATAAACTTCTTATTATAACTGTTAACTATACTCTCCGGACTGGCATACATATCCAATAACTGTTCGATATATCGATAAGTAGGTAAAACAAAATGTTCAACAACTTTAACATCTGTCTCAACCTGAAAAGTCATCTCGCTTACTTTATCTGCCACTAATCCAACTATCTCTTCGATGCTATCCATTCCCTGTGTTATTTCCAATAAATCCAAATAGCTAAAAGAACACTGCCCATCCTTGGCCGTAAGCCAAGTAATTCCCGGGGCTTCTATATCTGAATCCACAATTAAAAGTCTGCTGGCCTCTTTAACATCTGAAAGTGCTGACCATGCTTTTACAAAAGCAAGAAGTGATAAAGTCCTACCTACTCCTCCTTTATATGAATGAAATGCTATAACTGGACACCCCGGAAGACTTTCTTGAATCATATCCTCATAATAGGCAGATTTCTTATATAATACATTTCTAAATAATGGCACTATCTGCTTGTCATGTTCTGTTTCTTCCCCAATCTCATATGTTACTGTTAAATATGCTTCTTTTCCCAATTCAAGATAAAGTTTCTGATCTTTATGAATATATTTATACTCAAAAATATCTGCCAGATTTTCTCCAACTCTATTTATATTATCTAAAGATTTTACATAAATATAAATATCAGAAGAATAAATTTCTGCATCCAAAATATCTTTATCCCATCTATCCCGGTTTAAAAACAAATGTCGCTCTACATCTTTCCATGTATAGAATAACACTCTTCTCACATCCCTTCCTCAATCCAGTCTGCAATTTTTTTTAGCTCAATTTCATATTTATCTTCTTTTACTCTATCCTTATCCTTTACTCTTATGCAATATCTACATAATTGATGGTAATTTTCGGATGTTATACTATCTTGATGTGCTGTAATCAATTGAGGAAATTTGAAGGTCCCTAATTGTCCTAACTCTTTTAATATCTTTTCCAGATTATGACTTTTCAAAACATCTCTTCTCTTGTCTTTTTCATTTCCTATTATCTTTTCTGGATTTTCCTCATGCCATTTATCTAACAGCAAATATTTCAATCCACACTCAACGCAATAAGAGAGTAGTAATCGTTTACTGTTTATGCTTGCATTTGTTTCCATGAGTTTATAGTAGGCCGAGTAATGTTTCTTATATCCTTGCCTGTAATCTCTTTTATCTGCCAGTATCACTTACTCTCCTCCTCCAGATAATTCTTAACATTGTCTTAAGTATACAATAAATGGTTTAAAAATGAAAGGCAAAATCTCTAATGATAACAAAGAGACGTGTTATTGCATAACTAAAACATAAAGTTATACAATAACACGTCTTTACACTTCTGGCAGTCCACCTGCTACAGTCCGTACACAGCGGAGTATTTCTCCTTCAGATACCTGACATAATATTCCGGATTAAAGTCCTCCCCGGTCACATCCTTCAGTATCTGACGGCTGTCTTTTAACTTTCCATACCGGTGAATGTGTTCCCTGAGATAATCCCGTATCACATCCACCTTGCCTTCCCTAAGCAGGCCGTCAAAATCCATAATTTCCTTCATATGATAATATAACTGGGCTCCAAAGGCGCTGCCCAGGGCATAGGACGGAAAATATCCAAAGGATCCCTGGGACCAGTGGATATCCTGGAGCACTCCTTCCGCCGGATTCTCCGGGCGCACTCCCAGATACTCCTCATATTTGTCAGCCCAGAGCTGCGGCAGCTTCTCCACGTCCAAATCTTCCTCTATCAGCATCTTCTCAATCTCATAGCGGATCAGCACATGGAGACTGTAGCTCAGTTCATCGGCCTCGGTGCGGATTAATCCCGGGGTAACTTTGTTGACCGCCTCCACGAAATGGTCCAGGTCCACCTTGCCCAACTGTTCCGGGAACATCTCCTGTATCCTGGCATATATGGGAACCCAGAAGGAACGGCTGCGGCCAATGATGTTCTCAAAAAACCGTGACTGGGATTCATGCATACCCATGCTGGCCCCCTGGCCCACAGGCGTCAGAGTTAGGTCATCCCCTATGCCCAGTTCATAGATAGCATGTCCGGCCTCATGGATGACAGAAAACAGAGAACTGTCAACGCAGTCCGTGTAATGGGTGGTAATGCGCACATCCTTGTTGTGAAGGTTTGTGGTAAAAGGATGGGCGCTGACCGCCATAACGCCCCGGTCAAAGTCAAATCCCACATATTCCGCCAGGAACCGCCCCAGCTCCTCCTGCTTTTTCTCCGGGTAATCGCCCTTTAAGAAGGAGTCCTCAACCTTCTTTCCCTCTTCCATCACCTTCTTGAGAAACGGTACCAGTTCCTTTTTCAGCACGCCGAAGAACCGGTCCAGGTTCTCCATGGAAAAGCCCTTCTCATAGTCATCTAACATCACATCGTACAGCTTCTTTCCATCCTTTGCCCTGTATCCCGCAAACTTTTTCTGGAATCCGATGACTCTCTCAAGGGTTGGGGCAAACGCCTCAAAATCCCGGTCCTTTTTAGCCCTGGCCCAAACGCCGGTAGCCCCGGCTGTGAGACGGGCGAATTCCTGATATTCATTCCGGGGAATAGGGCAAATCTGCTCCCTCTCTTCCAGCAGCTCCCTTACATTGGCGGCCTCTGCCGTGGTCAGGCTTTTGTCATCCCGGCATTTCTCCAGCAGTTTCTTCATCTCTTCGCAGGTCACTGCCTGGAAATACTCCCCTGACAGGACCCCGATTACCTTGGAGGTAAGCTCTCCCGCTTCCCTGGGGGCCAGTGTCTCGTTGTCCCACTCAAACAGCGCCATGGCTGTCTTGATGGCCATGGCCTTATCCATGTATGTCCTTAACTCATCGTACGCTTTGCTCATTGTTTCGCTCCTCTCACATTTTATGTTCTCCGGATGATTCATCTGATTCATTCGCCCGATACAGGTGTAAAACACTCTAAACAAGTTTCTCCTGTATTTTTATTATTACTCATGGAAGAGGAAAATTACCTCGGAAGCAGCCATCGCAGCCATGAACCACATGTTTGAGAAAAAAGGGGATGACGCGGTGGAGACGCTGGTTCAGGATTCCTGCGCAAGATAAATAATTTTTTGGCATCCGGTATCAATGAATAACACCGGAATGCCTTTCCATTCACGCCATATCAGATATCCATTATACAAGATACCCCTTCATCAATTCATCCACCGCTTCCTGGTTTCCTCCGGCAGCATCTATTTCCAAGGACCAGTCCAGTCCCCTGTACTTCTCGCAGGACGAATCATGTTCAATAAAATTTATCATTTTGTCTACCATTTCCTCAGGCCAGACCGTGCTGTCTATTTCAGCCGCAGTATATATTCCCTGTTCCAGCATGGCAAAACCAAATATGTCCTTGGCATGTGATTTTTCAGCGCTGTTGACCAGCTCCTCCACAAGATAGGCCGGGATGAACAGGATACCGCTGGTGGTGCCCATGACAATATCGCCGGGCATGCAGACTGCCTTTCCAATCTTTGCAGGTCCGTTATAAGATGTCATCAGGCATTCCCTGATGGGGGTGGGGTCTGTTCCCCTGTAATAAACCTGGGTGTCAATCTTTTGCATCTGTTCAATATCGCGCACGCCTCCCCATATAACAGCGCCCCCTGTCTTGGTCCTGACATTGATGGCTGTGGTCAGATTCCCGCCTACAAATGTGCCGTTCCAAACCTTGTCAAACATATCGGCAACCACAACATCACCCTCCTGCAGATGGTCTACCACCCATTGGTTACAAGTACCCTTATATCCTCTGGCATCCCCTTCCATCCTGACAGCTTCCATCAAATCAGGCCTTGTAGGCATAAAAACCGCCGTTACAGCCCTCCCTGCCAGTTTCAGTTCATCGTGCAGCTTCTTCATTTCCCCCTCAAACTGGAACTTGTAATCCTTAAGAAATAAAGGCAGCCATATCTCCTCAATTGTCATGGTCCGCAATTTTTCCAGAAGATAGTCAGGTACACGGGGCCTTCCGTCTTCAAAACGCTCTCCCTTCCAGCGGCTGGTCAATTCTATAATCTGATCCCTTGTATAATAAATCATATTTTCCCTCTCCCATTACGACCAGGTGCGGTCATGTGAATAATCATTGTCCCAATCTGCTGTATCTGCCCACATATCCGTATAGTCGGGATGAAGATGTTCACGCATCACATCATCCTCCAGGTTTTCAATCCCAAGACCTGGCGCATCAGGCACTGTTATATATCCATTGTCTACGATTGGTTTTGGCAATCCGGTTACCAGGTCAGACCACCATGGAACATCCACCGAATGGAACTCCAAAGCCAGGAAGTTCTCAGTGGCCGCGATACTGTGGACCGCCGCCATGCAGGCGATAGGGCTTTCCGCCATATGTACTGCCATGGCGACTCCGTATTCCTGTGCCATGTCTCCGATTTTCTTGTTCTCCAGTATTCCTCCGCTGGTCAGTATATCCGGATGGATGACTGATACGCCTCCCCGTTCCAGAAGCGGACGGAAATTCTCCTTCAGGTATATGTCTTCACCTGTACAAATCGGCACTGTGGTGGAATTCTTAAGTCTCACATACTGGTCTGTTAACTGCCAGGGTATCAGGTCCTCCATCCATGCGATATTGTACTTCTCAATCCTTCTGGCCAGCCTGATACAGGATTCTACTCCTATATGCCCGAAGTGGTCAATGGCCAGAGGGATTTCATACCCAATCACACTTCTTACATCCTTTACATACTGCTCCAGAATATCATAACCATATTCCGTTACCTGGACCCCCGTAAACGGATGGGGAATATTCTGCATGTCATACATCCGGTTCCTTAAGCTTCTCTTTTTTGGTGTCAGATTGCGGCTGATAGCCTCATATGTCCTGGACGACTGGTTTAAATCCCCTATCATCCCCAATGGCGCGCACAAAGCGCCCGGAATATCGTACAGAAGATCGATTCCCAAATCCATTTTCAGGAAGGTAAATCCCTTATCCATTCTCTTCTTAAGGGCTTCTCCCATTTCCTTGCCGGTATGCTTTCCCTCAATATCCGTGTCACAGTACATTCTGATACGGTCTCTGAACTTACCTCCCAGCATTTGATATACCGGTACTCCATATGCTTTTCCTGCCAGGTCCCAGAGGGCAAGCTCTATGCCGCATACGCCTCCGCCCTGTCTGGCAGGGCCTCCGAACTGTTTAATCCTGCGGAATAGTTTATCAATATTGCAGGGATTCTCGCCTATGAGACGGCTTTTAAGAGCCAGTACATAATTTCTGGAACCGCCGTCCCTGACTTCTCCATAGCCCACCAGCCCCTGGTTTGTATAAACCTTTACCAGAATACAATGCATGGGAGCCCCTACGATATCAGTTACCCTTATGTCTGTAATCTTTAAGTCACTTGGTCTGGAATTGGTATTCACATGATTCATAAGCATATCGTCTCTATCTTCCATTCCTGTTTCCTCTCTTTTATTCTCACGTTTTACTTAACACTTCCTTCATATTTGCCCGATATGAGCATACTCTGCGCAGCGATATAGAGTAACGTTACCGGCAGTGAACAGACCACCGAAGCGCTCATGATTCTTCCCCATATAGCGGAATCAGCATACTTGAAGCCTGATATGGCTACCGTGGCCGTTTTCTGCACATTGCTGGTTGTCATAATCATGGCGTACAAATATTCATTCCACGCCATGGTAAATGCAAAGGTGGCCACCACCGCAATTCCGGGAAGGGCAATTGGCATAATGATATACCACAGCGTCTGCAGACGATTGCAGCCGTCTATAAGCGCCGCCTCCTCCAGCGCGTACGGAATCGCCTTAAAATAACTTATAAGCATATAACAGCAATAGGGTACTACAAATGTAGGATATATGATTAAAAGCGCATATTTGTTATCGTAAAACCCCAGGCTGCTTACAAACACATACATTGGTACGAACAGCACTGCCGTAGGCATAAGGTATGAAATAATAATACTGTTCCTGAAAAATGATCTTCCCGGATACTTAAGCCGTGTCATTGCATACGAGCCGAGTATACCGATTGCCAGGCATATGATTGCAGTAATGGCTGCTATCACAAAGCTGTTCCATACATTGTGCATAAAAGAGGTGTTATAAATCAAATCAATATAATGATCAAAGGTTATTACATTGGAAAATAACGGCGGTCTTGCCACATACATTTCCTCGTTTAGAGTAAGGGATGATTTTATCATCCAGTAAATGGGAAAGATTGTCCATAAAAGTGCAATGATTAAAATCCCATACGTGGCTGTGGTCCGCATGACCCGGCTGCGTTTCTTCATTACCATCCGGTCCATCTCCTTCCCTATTCAATTCCGTCCCCACTAATCACCTTCTGGGATACCAGAATCAGTATGACCATAAGCGGTATCACCGACACTGCCACCGAGAGAGCCCTGCCAAAGGAATTCTGTATAAATGCCAGGTCATAAGTGTAAGTGGAGATTACACTGGAGGAGTAAATCGGTCCACCTCCAGTGATTAAAAATACATTCTCAAAATCATTAAAGGTCCATATGGTGGACAAAAGTGTGGAAATGCCCAAAACGCTTGAGATTCCCGGAAGCGTTATATACCAGAAACGCTTAAACATACCTGCTCCGTCTACATAGGCGGCTTCAAAAATCTGTCCGTCCAGAGTCTGCAGCGCTCCCAGGAGACTGAACATGAAGAATGGGACGCCTCTCCACACATTCACAATCATGGTGCTTAACAGCGTGATATCAGGGTCACTCAGCCACGGGATCGGAAGGCTTATAAGCCCGGCTTTCAGCAGCAGGCTGTTGATAATGCCATAAGTGCTGTCATACATCCATCTCCAGGTAGTGGCGGCCACCATTCCGGGCAATGCCCAGGGAATGAGAAGCGCAGTCCTGAAAAATGCCTTTCCCCTGAACTTCTGGTTCAGGATAACTGCCAGCAGAAGTCCCAGCGCCAGTTTCGCCGTAATACATCCCACTGTATAGATAATCGTATTGTAAAGGGACTTCCAGTAAATCTTATCCCCAAAAAGAGCCAGGTAGTTATCAAACCCAATAAACCGTTCCGGTACCCCTACCACTTTGTTTGTAAAGCTTAAGTACAATGCCCTTATAAACGGGATTCCGGTAATGCCAAATATCACGGCAGCAATTGGCACCATCAACAGAAGCCCGAGACGCTTATCTAGCAGCTGCCGGGAATGCGAATACTTCCTTTTTTCTGATTTTTTTCCTGCCATCTTATCCCCCTGTCATGCCAATTTCATTACTAGTATAACTCGATTTAAATAAGCTTACAATTTAAGCATTGGTAGTAATCTGATTTCTTGGCTTACGTGTCCGTGCTTTGGGCGCACGTTTCCCTTGGTTTTCAGGATAATAATGTAAACTTATTAAAATTGAGTTATACTAGTTATAAATCTTATTGAATTCTGCCTCCAGATGGTCCAGCGCCTCCTGCGGATCAGCCCTGTTAACAACTATTTCCTGTACGGCCTTAACGCAAAGCTGGTTTGTAAAGGATACCGTAGCCCTTTCATCTGACGGTGCCGGATAATAGGTCTTATATGTATTCTTAGAGTTGGCAAGCCATCCTGCATTGACCGGGTCCTTCCAGAAATCTGTGTCATCCACTCCGTTCACCACCGGCTGCCACATAGCTCCCATAGCCTCAATCATGGCATTATAATTATCCAGGTCCTCAAAATAGTATTTAACAAAATCTTTTGCGACATCTGTATTTTTACCTGTCTCAAATATTCCGAATACATTGGCTCCGCCCAGGGTGAACGCCTCCCCTGCAGGCCCTGCGGGATATGCAATGATCTGTGTGTTGGCGAGAAGCTCCGGCTTCTCCTCTTTCATGCTGGATACCACGGAACCTGAATTTGTGATGACACCCACAGTACCGGCCAGGTAAGCGTTGTTGTTCCAGCTGTCGT
Source organism: Enterocloster clostridioformis (assembly GCF_020297485.1). Lineage (NCBI taxonomy): Bacteria > Bacillati > Bacillota > Clostridia > Lachnospirales > Lachnospiraceae > Enterocloster > Enterocloster clostridioformis. The sequence continues at coordinate 4,657,272 of NZ_JAIWZC010000001.1, read as the reverse complement.
CGCCCGTAATCGCATCAGGAGGAATCAGGCCCTCTTCATATAAGCTTGCAATAAATTTAAGTGCCTCCAGTGTTTCAGGAGAATTGACCGTGACCTTTCCGTTTTCGTCTACCGGGATTCCTCCCCAGTCCAGTATAATGGTCCTGCAAAATCCCTCGGCGTCTCCTCCGCCGGACGCACCCATGGCAAATCCGAGGCCATAGAAGCCGTTAGCCGGATCATTCATCAGTTTGGCGCCTTCCTTCAGTTCTTCCCAGGTTGTGGGAATATCCATCCCTGTCTTCTCCCACTGGTCCATCCTTAAGTACATGCCGGGCGCTGTAAATGCCAGAGGCACAAGATAAGGCTTACCGTTGAACGTTCCCAGTATTTTTGAATTCTCCGTAAAATCCACGGCCTCAAATATATCTGAGCACTCCGCTATCTGCTGCATGGAAACAAACTGCCCAACCAGCGTATCATCGCCCACAATCAGATCAGGGGCATTGCCTGCCTCAATGGCAGCCATCAGCTTTTGCTTCATATCAGCAGCCGGTATGACCACATAATCCACATCCACATGATTCCCGCTGGCAAATTCATCTGCCTTGGCCTTCATCATGGTGTTATAGCCCTCAACATACTCTGACTTATCCCAGAACACCATCTTCTTCTGTTCCACGGCGCTGTCTCCTGATTCGGCTGATGCGGATGTCTCAGCCTCAGCAGTGGTGGGCGCTGCTGTTGTAACCACATTTTCTGATGATTTCACAGAACATCCCGTAACCATGGATGCTGCTAATCCAAATCCAAGTACAAGAGATACTATTTTTGTATATCTTTTCTTCATAACTTCCTGCCTCCTTGTTTTTTAGGCTTTGAAGTTGAGTTTTTCACACACACCTTCAAACCAACCAGTTCCGACTCAAAAGGCTTTCCGCTGTCAATCAGCTTTACAAGCTTCCTCATGGCGATTCTCGTCACCTTCTCAGCCTTGGATTCCACACAGGTAAAATCCTGATACTCGTCATCTACATTGGAATTCTTATAATACTCAAGAATCATTACAGACAGGTCTTCCGGTATCCTGATTCCATATCCCTTTACCACATCCATGAATTGGCTCATAAAACAGCTGGTGATTCCCACTGCCGTTGGACGGTTTGCAGGATTGAGCAGTTCATTGAACAGCAGTTTGATATCGGATGATGATTCATTCTGATTGATTCTGATATAAGAATAGTCCAATCTCTCGTCTTTCATTTCGGACATAAATTCATTAAAAGCCATACTTCTCACAGTCTGTACCACGCTGTTGGATTTTCCCTCCGTGATAATGGCCACTTTTTTGTGCTCCAGGTTATAAAAATACTCCAGGGCATCCTTCATCGCTTTGCCATGGTCAGACGCCACATAATTGTAATTCTCAACGCTGCGTATCTTACCCACACAGACATACGGGATGCCTGCCCTCTCAAACTCCCTGAAGGCCAGACTGTCTTCTTCCAGGTCATACAGCAGTATGCCGTCTACCAGAGACGACGACAGGCTCTTTAAATACTCTGTGTCTTTATTGATATCATCTGAATCCATGGAATAAATCAGAGTATTATAATCAAATTTCTTTGCTTCTTCGCCAAGAGCCGAGAATATGACCGGGTAATACATGGTATCATTTAAACGTGAAATGTTTCTGGGAATGGCTAAACAAACTGTCTTGCTGTGGTTTTTAGACGACAGCCTGCGGGCGCTCAAGCTTGGTGTATACCCCAATTCATCAATTGCATTTTTTATCTTCTTTTTTGTCTCGTCAGACATTCTCTCGAAATTTCCATTCAGATAATTTGAAACAGTGGACTTGGAAACCCCGGAAAGCTTTGCTACATCAGATATTGTTGCGTTCTTCATACCCTCACCTCATGAATTATGATATTAAACCAATATTACCACACTTCCTGCTCAAAAAACATGGTCTTTTCGCAAAACGCGCGTAGGTGGAACGGTTTAGTAGAACGGTTTATCAAATGTTTAAAAAAATAAAAATTGCTTAAGTGGAGCGGTTTATCTCTTCCCTTGTTAAATAATATAGCATTGAACATTGTGCCTGTCAATCCATTATTTATTTTTATTTTTTTATGCATAATTTGCATTATATTGTGCATTTTAATTTATTCAATTAATTTATGCATATATTTTAATATATTTTATTTCTTTTTTTATATTTATTGACAATTCCATGACGGGGCCTTTAAGAAAATATGCAGCCAGGATGATCCGCGTGAGAAATCACCCTGAGAGATATTGGGAACGCACGGCGCTGTTCCATAGGGTCTGTATGGCGTTATTCCACGCCCTATAAAAAACACCAGCCGGCCGGATCACCTCCGGCCTGGCTGGCTATCTTCTTCTATCTTACTTTATAAACAGCTGTGTCCAATAATCGGTTCCGCTGGCATCCTTATAATGTCCTACCCCAATGGAAGTAAAATCACGGTTCAGAATATTTGCCCTGTGGCCTGAGCTGTTCATCCAGCTCTGCATCACGGCCTCAGGCGAGCTCTGTCCATAGGCAATGTTCTCCCCAACACTTCTGTAGCTGATTCCGGCCTGTGTCAGGACTGTACTGAAGCTGCTGCCGTCAGGTCTGGTATGTGAAAATGTATTCTTGATTTCATGCGCTCTTGTATTGGCTGCCTCTGCCACGCCTTCGTGGACAGACAGTGGACTAAGACCTGCCTTTGCCCTCTCCGCATTTACCAGTTCAACCACTGCATCCGCATATGCGTCCTGGCTGCCGCCGTTATCCGGTTCACCGGGAAACGTATCCTCCGGAGCTTCGGGAGCCGTGCCCGGGTTATCCGGCAGCACCGGGCCTGCGCCCCACCCGTTATTCTGGTTCCCGTTATTATTCTGGCCCCAGCCGCCGTTCTGGCCCCAATTCCCATTCTGGCCTATATTACCGGGAAAGCAGTTCTGTCCTCCCACTCCAATCACATATGCGCTTCCATTGGCAAAAGGAATATGATATGTAGATACGGCTGCCAGTGATGTCACCGGTATTGCTGTGGAAACAAGCATGGCTGCGGCTGCGGACAATGTGTACATGGATATCTTTCTCATGGTTACCTCCTTATGTGTTACATAATTATTACATTTCTGTTACAAAACTATAATAACACATAATATTTGGAAAGCCATTAGGGAAAGATTGGAAAAAATGTATGAAGCAGGCTCCTCTCCAATGCCAGCTCTTTTCTATCCCTTTATGCCAGTGGATGCAATACCTTCCACGTAATATTTCTGAAGAAATACGAACATCAGCAGCATGGGGATTGCCGATATGGTCAGGGACGCCATAATTGCTCCATAGTGTATTGGCTTTGAGCCAAAGAACGTCTGGATGGCCAGCTGGATTGTCCTCATGTCCTCCCCTGTGACCACCAGCATGGGCCACATGAAATCATTCCAGTGGGCCACGAAGTCCAGAATGAATATGGTGGCGTACACCGTGCCTGAGATAGGCATTACAATGATAAAAAATGTTTTGATTGGGCCGCAGCCGTCTATGGCCGCCGCTTCCAGCAGGTCATCGGGAATGTCTAAGAAGAACTGACGGAACATGTAGATAGAGAAGCATTTCCCCACAAAGGGAACAATCAGTCCGGCCCAGGTATTCACCCAGCCAAGGCTGGCAACCTCCTTGTAAAGGGGCAGCATGATAGCCTCCATGGGAAGCACCATAAGGCTGATGACCACTGTCAGCAGCAGCTCCTTTCCGGGGAAATCGAATTTTGCCAGGGCATACCCGCAGACAGAATTGACCGCCAGGTCCAGGATAACAATGACAAACACATAGAACAAGCTGTTGAGGATGAATTTCATCATATTCACCCTGGTAAACACCTCAACATAATTCCCAAGGGTAGCCGCTGTGGGCCAGAACGTCCTGATGGTGCTCATGTCGGAGAATATCTGAGCCTCCGGTTTCAGGGACGCGGCAATCATCCACAGGAGCGGCGATACAAAAACAGAATGTCAGGCAGGTCGTTGCTTGTCACGGCCGCGTTGATTTTATCCTCGTAGGCATAGGAATCCGCCCTCACGATGGCCTCCCTCTTAAGCTCGATTTCTCCCTTGTGTTCTTCATTAAACGCATTGATTTTTTCAACCCACCATGCTTCAATGGCCGGTTCATCCGTGGGACTCCAGATGGTCACCATCTTAGCCCCGTCGCTGTTGGTCCTGCCTCCCCCTGATTTGGAACTGCCGCCGCAGCCGCTCAGTGCGGATGCCGCCAAAACCACTGCCAGTGTCATACATGCCAATTTCTTATTCTTCATAACCAATCTCCCTCTCTTCATGATTTATGGCTCCAGATGGACTCCATGGTCCATACCTCCAAACGATTCAGACTTCCGGCCGAAAAATCCGCCTCCAGATGCCCCTCTGTGCTGTCCTGGTAAAACAGCTTGGTGCCCGCGGCCTCGCCGTGGTTTAAGTAAACCTCCGCCACCCTCCGGTCCATAAAAATCTCCACATAGCGGACTCCGCCGACATCAGACGGAAAGCAAATCTCTTTCACTTCCTTCCTGGTGGATACCAGGCTTGTCACTCCTTTTTCCGCTCCAGATACAGGGCGTCATTTCCCTCCCTTGCAAGGGTCACAAGGAAATCCTGGTCATCGCCAAGTTTGATTTTTACAAAAAACGAGTTGCCCGGAACATGCACAGGCGGGATATGCTCTCCTTGAATCTCCGGGGCTGCCGCCTGATTATCCGCCCGATTTCCAGGCGAATTTCCTGTTGAATTTCCGGTCAAATTCCCTTCCTGCCCGCAGCCATCATTTTCACTCTGTCCTGACACCGCGAATATACGGTCCTTCAGCAGTCCGTAACATTCCTTTACCGGTTCCGTGAACAGCCTGCCATGCTCCATGTGCAGTTCCCTTGGAAGGGAAAAACTGCCGCAGGCTCCTCCCGGCTTAACGCGGTGTTCACCGTAAAAATCAGAAATCCACCCTATGGCAATCCTTCTGCCACTGTGTTCAAAGCTCTGCACAGCATAGAAGTTGCTCCCAAAATCATACCACTGCTGGTATTCTGTCTTAAACCTGCCCCCGTCAAAGGTGCCGGTATAGCATCGCGTCATCTGATACCGGCCGGCCTCATCGCGGTGGCACATCCATGCGCCTGCGGCCACATATTTCCCATCCAATTCAAAAAAGTCCGGACACTCAAAGGTCCTGATTCCCGGCTCGTGCTCCTGTAAGAGAGGACCTTTAAAGAGCCACTTTCCGCCCGTTGTACCTTGGGGTCCCTGAAATCAAAGGATGCTCCTTCCGGTCTTTCAGTGATGCATGGGCGCTCCTTTTCCACATGGATGCCGTCCCTGCACACGGCCTCTGTCTGCCATTCCCTGGTTTCCTCACCGTCCTCCTGCGGACCGTGGTGCCGGGTCAGATACAGATGCATCTGTTCCCCTTCCACCTGGGCGCTTCCCGAAAAATCCCCTCCCTTGTGTTCCTTATCCCTCCACGGGCCGGGCTGAGGTTCCAGGACATAGGGCATATGTGTCCAATGCAGCAAATCCCGGCTCACCGCATGGCCCCAGTACATGTCATTCCATTCCTGCCCAAAGGGATTGGACTGGTAGAACAGATGATAATATCCCTTGAACCAGCAGAGCCCATTGGGATCATTTACCCAGTTCATAAAAGGATTAAAATGATACTGCTCCCTTACAGGAGTATCATACCATTTTCCCAGTTCCATTTCATCACCGCTGTCCGGGTCCAGGAACCTTATCCCCCGCTCCATCAAATCCGGTCCTCCGCTCAGATACATCTGGATGAGACCAACCCCTTTATGCCTGATGCGGTATGTACCGTTCTGGGGAAGGGCCAGCTGTACCAGGCGGTACCAGTCGTCATTCATGTGAACCTGCTGTTCCTTTCCTCCGGGTCCTTCCAGGCAGATCCAGCCATCCCTGTCATCTGATTTTTCAGCAAATATGCAGATGGATTCGTATTCCCCGCTGTCAAATTCCAACATCCACATCACCTCCCCTTATCCTGTCTGTGTCTATTTTTCCTATATGGAACCCGTTCCACGTTCACACTATAGTACTATTAGATTAGTATGTCAATATCTTTTTGTAAAAACGCGCAAAAATAGTGCACAATACACAGTTTTTTGCTCTATATATTGTGCACTATTTTTATTCTTTTTCCAATTACTGTATTTGTCGTTCTCAGGCATCCTCTGTGTTCTTTATGGAACGTTTTATACCGTTCCACCTTTTTGTATGGAAACAGGCAGAATTTGTTCCATCTCTACTTTTTTACCATCCAACAGATCCATCATGGTATCCACACAGGCCGCTGCCAGTCCCGGTATATCCTGCGCTATGCTGGTAAGCTTGGGGGTAAACAGCCGGGTCATGTCAACTGCGTCATAACCAACGATATGGAGTTTCTCCGGAACCTTCACGCCTCTCTGGTTTGCTATGTTAAGGCAGTAGAGGGCTCCTATATCCGTAGTGAACACCCCGTCAATATCCCGGTAAATATCCATGTACTGTTCCATGATACGGCAATAGTAATCATATTCCATCATATTCCAGGCCATCTCAATGGTTTTCACAGATGCCCCATTTTCCTCCATGACCTGCTTAAATTCCTGATGCCTGTCATTGGAAGGCGTATGAACGCGGAAGGAACCGCCAAAGTTCAGCACGTTCCTGCAGCCCGCATCCAAAAGAAGCCGGGCCGCCATCCTGCCTCCCGCCTTGTGGTCCGAGTGTATCATGGGAATACCCGGTCCCAGATTCCGGTCCATGGCAACCACCGGCTTGTTCAGGTTCAAGTACGCGTAATCCTGGAGGGAATGGGCGCCGGTGATGATTCCGTCCATTACATTCTGGCGCAGCATGTCAATAAAGTCCTGCTCACGGTTGCTTATCTCAATGGTATTGCAGATCATGGCCTTATACCCGTTCTTATAGAGCTGGATTTCCATGTGTTTCAGCAGCTTGCTGAAAAATGGATTTTCCATATCAGGGACCACGATTCCAATGATTCCCGTCCTGTTCCGGAACAGGTTCCTGGCCAGCTCATTTGGCTGATAGTCCAGTTTCTCAGCGATTGCAAGGATTTTTGCCCTGGTATCCTCCGCAACATAGCCTGTCCCGTTAAGGGCCCGGGAAACAGTCCCCACCCCTACACCCGCTTTTTTTGCCACATCCCTGATACTTGCCATATGCCCAGACGACCTCCATCGCATAAAACTTCATTACGTAGTACTAATATCTTAGCAGGAGGAAGGTAAAAACGCAAGCGGGACCCGATAAGGATTTGGCAGAAAACCATGTGGAGACTTATTTTACATGCTGCTTTTTCCGGGTATCCATTTTAATTTTCCGTCAATATTCACAATTTTCCCTGGCAACCTTTCACAAAGTGTTGAAGCTTTCATGAAAGCGTTTTTAAATATCAAAGAAAATCAGGAGGGAAAACAACAATGTCACAAAAGAACACATCAACCAGCACTTCAAAATTCCAGCTTGACGGCAGGCCCGGTATGAAGGAGGCAGTGCCTTTAGGCCTGCAGCATGTACTGGCCATGTTTGTAGGGAACATCGTTCCTATGATTTTAGTAGCGTCCGCAGCCAGCCTGTCTGTTCAGGACGCCAACATGCTGCTCCAGTGCTGCATGCTGGGAGCTGGCATCTCAACCGCAATCCAGCTCTATCCCATACGAATCGGCAGCATACAGATTGGCTCCGGCCTTCCCTGCATGATGGGACTTACATATGTATTCCTGCCGGCCTGTCTTTCCATTGCCGGCAGCAAAGGAATTCCCTATATCTTCGGCGCCCAGATTGCGGCGGGCGTCATTGCGGTCAGCTACGGAACACTCCTTAAAAAAATGTCATCCTTCTTCCCTCCTGTGGTGACGGGAACCATTGTCATGACCGTAGGTGTTTCCATCTTTAATCTTGCCATCGGCAATATTGCGGGCGGTACATCATCGCCGGATTTCGGAGCCCCCATCAACTGGGCCGTCGGCGTTTTCGTGGTGCTGGTCGTACTGGGATTCAATGTGTTGGGCAAGGGCCTTCCCAAGGTTGCGGCTATTCTTATCGGTATGACGGCAGGCTACATTTTATCTGTCATTCTGGGACTGGTAAGTTTCTCAGGCATCGGAGAAGCGGCCTGGTTTGCCGTTCCAAAGCCATTTGCGTTTGGCGTAAAATTTGATTTGGGATATACCCTGATGTTTGTTCTGCTTTATTTCATCGTTGCCGTACAGATGATAGGAGATTTCAACGTATCCTGCATGGGCGGACTGGACCGTGAACCCACCCCGGATGAAATCGGAGGCGGAGCCACTGCAAACGTAATCACCTCCATTATTTCAGCTGTGCTTAACAGCTTCCCCACAGCCACTTACAGCCAGAACTCCGGCATCGTGGCATTGACAAAAGTGTGCTCCCGTTTTGTAATTCTGGTTGGCTGCGGAATCCTGTTCCTGGCCGGTCTCTGTCCCAAGGTAGGCGCTGTGCTGTCCACCATTCCCAACTGCGTGATTGGCGGCGGTACCGTGGTTGTATTTGCAATGATTGCCACCTCCGGCATGAAGCTCCTTGCCAAGGCCGGCTACTCCAACCGGAACTGCCTGATTATCGGCGTATCCCTGGCGTTTGGCCTGGGCACCCAGTTCTGCAAAGGCGCCAGCGCCCAGTTCCCCGCGGGAATCGCCGCAATGCTGGAGGAGAACAGCGTTATACTGACATCCCTGCTCGCAATCATCCTTAATCAGGTGTTTCCAAAGGATCCGGTTCAGGCGGAAGATCCGGCGGGTAAGGCACAATAAGTGATTTACATAGAAAATAGCACTGGAACTAATATGATACCTCTTAAGCAGACAAGGCAAATAACCAAAATCTGCTTATAGAGGTATTTTTATAGTCAATTTCCCTGCTGCGGCACAATTTAGTGCAATGGCTTCCCAAGCGTATCCTGCCGGATTTGTCTCATTGCGGATTGAACCATTAATTTCCCATAAACCGCCAAAATATCCTATAGCTGAAAATAAATGAATTAAGGTACAAAGTAACAAGGTCTGCAATAAAACAGGAGCATCACCCCCGGCACAAAATCCAAATAATTTCATGCCATTGTGTGACACTCCCTTTCGCTGCCTATTTCGATACCTCCCTAATTCTCCATCACATCCTGATAAGCAGCATGGTTCTCCAGCGCTTCCGTCATGACCGCCATCCGGGACAAATCACCTAACAGAATTACACCGCTCATCCGGTTATTCAGGAAATAGTATTTCCGGTACTGTTCCTTACCCATATCCCTGAATTCCACTGTTTTATAATAGAGATTCGGATTTCTTCCGTTGTCGCCCGCGGCAAACAGGGCGGTGTTCATACCGTGGAAGGTCAGGGCCGCAGGTACCGGAGTGTATTCCAGACTGTCACCGGCCGCGTTGGCGCCGGCAGTCTTGCCCTGCTCCACAGCCTCCGGCCAGATGCCGTAATTCGTGTCATGGTACTGTGCACAGTCACCACAGGCATAGATGCCGGAAACGGAGGTCTCCATCAGCTCATTGACAACTACCCCCTTCTTCGTCTCCAATCCCATCTTCTTCGCCAGCTCTATGTTGGCGCGGATGCCTGCGGACACAATCACCATCCCGGCTTCCACCACTTCCCCGGTTTTCAGGCGGACACCGCTCACATGGCCGTCCCCCTCGATGGCTTCCACATTGACACCGGTGCGGATAACCACACCGGCTTTGGATGCAATTATCTTCAACTGCTCCCCGGAACTCTCATCCAGCTGACGTCCCATCAGGGATGGCGCCATTTCAAGCACTGTCACCTCAAGGCCGGCCTTCTTAAGCTCCCACGCTGCTTCCAGTCCCAAAACGCCGCCTCCGATAACCACGGCCTTCCCCGTGCTCATCATCAGAGTCTCCACCTTTCTGACATCAGAAAGCCGTCTGATTGCCGCCACCTCCGGTAACTTGCTTCCTTCCATAGGCGGAATAAAGCATTCACTTCCCAGGGCGTAAATCAGCTTCGTGAAATGCAGCTTCGTTCCGTCGTCAAGAAGCGCCTCTCTGGCATCCATATCCACGCTCTCCACCCGTTTTCCAAGCATCTGGCGCACCTGATTTTCCTCATACCATGCAGCATCCACCATAGCTATCTGCTCCGGCTCCAGACCTGCGACCAGGGATTTGGTCAGCATGGGACGGTTGTAGGACGGATAGGGCTCCTCGGATACCATAATAATCCGCCCTGTGGCATCCCTCTCCCGGATGGCTTTTGCGGCATTAAATCCGGCCGCGCCGTTACCGAGAATCAGATAGTCGCTGGCCGTGTTGTTGGTGAAATCATTTACCACATCGTCCACCGGCACAAAGTTCTCCCGGCCCACGCCGCAGACAGGACAAATCTCGATGGAGGAATCAAAAATCTCCCCGCAAACCAGACATTTAACCAGTTTCCTGCTGCCCTTTGCCGCCGCTGCCCCCGGCTTCTTGGACTGCACCAGACATCCGAACTGGTATCCGAACTCATAGGCACTCACCAAATCCGCCTCCGACGGTTTGAACCGCACCTTGAATCCGTTTACCACCTTCATTTTCAACTGTTTCAAGCGCTCGGTGATATGGGGTACTCCCTCGCCGCTCCAGCCGTAGCTGCCGAACGCTCCCGCATATTTTCCGCCGTGGGTCACACTGAACATGCCCAGCGTCAAATCCCAGATAGGACGCAGCGCCTCGGCAATAATGGTGGGCGTACCAAACAGAATTCCGTCTGCAAACTGTAACTCCTCCTGCACCTTCGCCGTGTCGGCCGTCACCATATCGTAGCTGCGCACGTCGATATCGCCGCTGTCGGCAATTCCCTCCGCAATCTTCTCCGCCAGCAGTCCCGTATATCCGTAGGCGCTGACGTAAGGGATGATAACGGTTTTCTTCCCGTTTGGATTTACCACCGTGGACCATTCCCGGTAAAGGGCCATCACCTGCTTAATTCTGTCACCCACCAGCACCGGACCGTGACCCGTGCACACCATGCTGATATCCAGGGATTTCACCCGGTCCAGGGCCTTCAGCATAAACGGTTTATATGGACCGATAATACAGTCAAAATAGTAGCGCAGCGCCTTTATGTAATCGTCCTCATTCTGAATCTTATCCGACACCACCTCTTCCAGGCAGTAGTGGGAGCCGAAGGAATCGCAGGTCACCAGAATCTGCTCCTCCTCGATAAATGTGTACATGGTATCCGGCCAGTGCAGGTTTGGAACCAGCATGAAATGCAGTGTCCGCTGGCCAATGGTCATCCGCTGGCCGTCCTTCACCGCAATGCTGACAAAGTCCCGGTTCACGATTTCTTTTAAGAAACTAATGGCACAGGGAGTCGCCAGTATCTTCATCTGGGGACTGTAATCCAGCAGCCGCTCCACACTCCCCGCATGGTCCGGCTCCGTGTGGCTGGTCACCAGATAGTCAATCTTCGTGACGTCAATCACCTCTTTCAATTTTTCCAGATAGTCGTCAAAAAACCTGGCCTTTGCCGTCTCAAATAACACCACCTTATTCCCGGTCTTCATCACATAGGAATTGTAGGTTGTGCCAAACTCCGTATACATCACAATATCAAACACCCGCAGCTTGTCGTCAATAATACCCGTCCAGTAAAACCCGTCTCTCAATTTAATCGCTTCCATAGTCAGCACCTCTCCTTTACACACATGAATTACAGATAATAAGTTATTCTATGATTCCACTTTAACGCAAATCCCGCCCTGTGTCTATTGCATTTGCCACATATTGGCAAACTGTTATCAATCTTAGCCCTATTTGTGCAATTTTGACTAACCGCAATAAGGGACTGCCAAAAAGAGCGATACGAAAAACATGTGGAATATCATGTGAAAAGGAAACCTCCGGAAAAACCATAAACATGATTTTTCCGGAGGCCGGTTTTCAGAGAGAAAAAACAGGGAATCGCTGAGAAAAGGGGAGTAATTATGAGATATTAGATTATACCGGCTTTTTATTATATTACAAACTGCTCTATGTAACGTTTTGAAAGCTTTAAGCTGTCCAGAATCCTTTCACGGTCCGCCTCAAACGCCCGGTCCTCAACTTCCACGCATGTAAACCCATCATAACCAATATCAGTCAGCGCAGACACATAACGTCCCCAGTCCACATCTCCCAGTCCCGGAAGCTTGGGTTCCATATATTCCAGCGGATATGCCATGATTCCCACATCCTTAAGCTTCTGGGGATAAACCTTGATGTCCTTATAGTGTACATGGAATATCCTCTCTCTGAATTCATAAATAGGCTGGATATAATCCATCATCTGCCACACAAAATGGCTGGGATCGTAATTGATGCCAAAGTTTTTGCTGGGTATCATATCAAACATTTTTCGCCAAAGAGCGGGTGACGTAAACAGGTTATTCCCCCCTGGCCACTGTTCTCTTCCAAACAGCATCGGACAGTTTTCAATTGCGATTCTGACACCGTGCTCCTCAGCATATTGGATAATAGGAGGCCATATCCGGCCAAATGCCTCAAGATTTTCTTCCACGCTCTTAGTCTGATCCCTGCCCACAAAGGTGGTGACCATTCCAACGCCCAGCTTTTCTGAAAATGCAATTACCTTTTTAAGGTGCCGTATGGCAGCCTCCCGTTTCTGAAAATCACCGTCCATGGTATTGGGATAATATGCCAGGGCGCTGATCTCAACTCCTGTCTTTTTACATGTCTCATGAATATGGTTCACGTACTCACGGCTGTCATTATCCACGTCAATATGGCTGACACCCGCATAGCGGCGTTCCGCTTTCCCCTGGGGCCAGCAAGCGGCTTCCACGCACTCATACCCCAGTCCGGCGGCCGTATCCATCATTTCCTCAAAAGTCCATCCATCCAGGATGGCACTTACAAACCCTAACTTCATCTCATTCTCCTTAGCCTATTTTAATTGTTTTTCCTGTTTTGGCAGATTCTATACTTGCAAAAACTGCTTCCATGGCGCTGAGTACGCTTTTTCCACTGAGCTGTGCTTCCTTTCCGTGAACAATACAGTCCATAAAGGCGTCTATTACGCCTGATTTTGTCTGCTTGTCATTGGTCTGAATCTGATCTACATTGTACAGTATGACCTCATTGTCCGGCTTTATAATCTTGATGCAGTATTCCGGGTCCTCATAGATACGCATAATTCCCTTGGACCCGTACAATATGGTGGAGTTGTCTTCCTGACCATAGTAGGTCCAGCTGGCTGTCATAGTTCCCACTGCGCCTGATTCCATCTTATAGATACAGATGGCATTGTCGTCCACCCCGATCAGGTTTCCGCTCCCATCTTTTTTATCCAGGGTGGTAATCACAGCTGTAGTCTCTGCCACATGTTCTCCCATCAGGTACTGGATCAGATCTGTCTTATGGATTCCCAGATCCGCCATAGCTCCCATGGCAGCCTTTTTTTTGTCAAAAAACCAGGTATTGCTGCCGGGATCAATGCTCCAGGTTTCCGGGCCTCCATGTCCAAAGGTAGTCTTAAAGGTTATAACCTTTCCAATATCCCCGCGCTCAATCAGCTTCCTGGCAAGCGCATGGCCTTTGGCTAGTCTCTGATTCTGCCCAATCATAAGGCATTTCCCTGTTTCCTCAGCAGCTTCTGCCATCTGGCGGCACTCCTCAAGGGTTACTGCCATTGGTTTTTCGCAAAGTACATCCTTGCCCGCCTTCAGTGCGGCAATGGATATCTTTGCGTGAAACTCATTGGGAACACATATGGAGACAGCGTCGATTTTTTCATCCTCCAGCAGTTCTTCATATGTCTCATAAACGCGGCCTCCGTATGTACCGGCGAGCTCTCTGGCCCTCTCCGGGTTCAGGTCATAAAACGCATAAAGCCTTGCGTCCCGGTGGTCTGCGTATTCCGGAATATGCCTTACCTGGGCAATCCTTCCGCATCCAATGATTCCTATACTTTTCATCATGAACCTCCCTAATTCTTTGTGAGCATATGGACCCTGATGGCGCTGATTCCCAGAGATATGATAATCAGGGCGCCGGAAGCAATCTCCTGAAGATAAGAGTTGACTCCCAGTATATTCAGCACGTTGGAGATAAGTCCCATAAGCAGTACGCCGAAAAATGTTCCTACAATATTTCCCTTTCCACCGTTAATAGGCGCTCCGCCAATTACCACCGCGCCCATGGCCTGAAGCTCATATCCCGCTCCTGTGGAGGGCAGGGCCGAGCCCACCCTGGACAGCAGGAGGACAGCAGCCAGGCCTACAAAAAAGCCATTCATGGCAAAGAATATAAGCTTATTCCTGGTCACCTTGATACCTGACAGGAATGCCGCTTTCTCATTAGAACCAATGGCAAAGATACGCCGTCCTATCTGCGTATACCGCAGTATAATGCCAACCACCACGCACCCCATCAGGCTGATAATAAAAATCAGAGGAACTGCCCCAAACAGGCGGAACCGGTTCATTGTATCAAATTTTCCGTACACGGTCTGAATGACTCCTTTTGTCAGATAGAGGGCCGCTCCTGTATATACGCTGGTGGTTGCCAGCGAAATTATAAAGGAAGGCGCCTTAAAAAGAATCGCAAGTACCCCGTTAAAAAACGTACAGAACATGGCTGTGAGGATGCCTGCGGCTGCGGCTGCGGGAATGGGGATCCCCGCGTTCATCATCATTGCCATGAGACAGGAGCTCAGTCCAATGACCGCCCCAACCGATATGTCAAAATTCCCTGATATAATCAGGATAGTAGCGCCCGCAGCCACCAGGCCCAGAACTGCAATCTGCTCAAAAATATTCATCACATTGTTAAGCATAAGAAACCTGGGATTCTTCAGCGCCGTAAGCACGGATATCAGTAAAATAATCAACAGAAGTATGAGCCACTGCTGACTTAAAATTTTGTATTTCAGATTATTTCTGTCCTTCATCTGTCCTTCACTCCTTCACTCCAATATACTCTTTTATCAGCCCATCTTCTGTGACATCTGCCGAATCCAGGATACGCACCAGCCGCCCTTCCCTCATGACCCCAATCCGGTCACTCATGGAAATAAGCTCGGGCATGTTGGAGGATACCATAATTACAATCTTCTGTTCCTTTGCCAGTTTTTCAATCAGCTTATAGATTTCCTCTCTGGCCCCCACATCCACGCCCTTGGTGGGCTCGTCAAAAATATATACATCTCCGTCCTCCAGAAGCCAGCGGGAAATAACCACCTTCTGCTGGTTGCCGCCGCTCAGGTTTCCTACCTCCTGCTCCTGGCTGAATACCTTTATCTTAAGCTGCTGTATGCTTTTATCCACAATTCCTTTTTCCTTTCTCAGATTCAGAAAAAAGGAATTGTCGTTTTTTGATATAGTAAGATTTTCCCTGGCCGAACGTATCAGAAAAAGACCTTCGCCCTTTCTGTCCTCCGAGACAAGGAATACCCCTCTTTTTACAGCGGATTTGGGATTTGTGGGAGTGATATCCTTTCCATCCAGGGACAGGGTTCCTGAATCCTTTTTATCGGCCCCGTATATCATACGAACCAGCTCCGTCCTTCCCGCGCCCACCAGACCGCCCAGGCCAAACACCTCCCCCCTGGACACTGAAAAGCTCACATCCCGGACAATACGGTTGCCGGAATAATGCTCTGCCACAAGAGCCCTGTCACCGGATGAAAAGCTGCCTTTCTGATAGAAGTTGGATGCATCCCTTCCCACCATGGCCTTAATCAGCTCATCCTGATTTGTCTCTTTCAGCATAAGCTTTTTCACCATTGCACCATCCTTCAGGACATAGGCCATATCTCCCAGACGGAACATCTCCTCTAAATAATGGGAGATATAGATGATGCCCAGTCCCTTTTTCCTCAACTGTTCCACCAGGTTCATAAGAGATGCGGTCTCCTCCTCTCCCAGAGAAGCCGTTGGCTCATCCATAATCAGAATCCGCGCTTCCTGATGCAGGGCTTTTGCAATCTGAAGATTCTGTTTCTGACCCGGTGAAAGCTCCTCCACCAGCATGGAGGGCTTCATATCCATACTGAGGCTCTGAAGCAGCCGCCTTGTCCTCTCCTCCTGCTCCCTGCTGTTCACAAAGGCTCTGCCCCTCAGCCTTTCATTTCCCAAAAATATGTTGTCGGATACCGTAAGGGAGCTCACAAGGTCGGCATCCTGGTAAATGGTGGCGATTCCCAGATGCATAGCCTGACCGGGAGTCATCCGTTCATATGTGGTTCCGAATATAGTGATTTTTCCTTTGTCCGGTTTTTCCGCGCCGGAAAGTATCTTGATCAAAGTGGATTTGCCGGCCCCGTTTTCCCCTGCCAGGCAAATAATCTGCCCCGCCTCCAGCTCCAGGCTCACATCCTTCAGTACCTGTATGCCGGAAAAGGATTTGCAGATTCCGTCTATGGATAAAATATTTCCCAATTCCTTTCCCTCCCTTTATCTATAAATGGGGATTCATATGAACCCCCACTGAAATGTTTCCTATTGCATTAATTCCGGAAAATACTCTTTTGTCAAATCCCAGTAACACTCATCCACTTCCCATGGCACTACCTTGGTCTTGTCATCAATATTACTCTGGTCCACAGGCATAATAGGAAGTTCAACCTGCTGCTGAACTGCTGTGCTGGCTCCGGTTGCGTACTGATTCAATACCTGATAGGAAACAAGTCCCTCCCAGCCAGGAGATGATGAGATGGTATAATCCAGATTGCCGTTCTTAATAAGGGGAAGGCCCGCGGGAGAACCGTTCTGTGAAACCACCTTATACCGGTCTGCCACTCCCTGAGAATCCAGCATCTGGATAATACCGGCTGCCATGTCCTCATTCATAACAAAGATAACTGAAAAGTCTTTGCCGGAAGCAATCGCATCCTGTGCCACCGTAATAGCTTTGCTGGGATTATATTCCCCTTCCTGAATATCGATTATCTTATTTTTGCCCAGTTCATCCACCTTTGCCTGCATAGCTTCATTTATCCTCTGGCAGGGCACTGACTCAAAGTTGCCTGTGATCACAAAGATATTTTCACCCGGACAGTTATCCGCAAACCACTGTCCGTAATTGTTGCCCATCTCTGTCCAGTCAAAGTCAATAGCTGCAACAATGTCGTTCCCATTGTTATCCAGAGCTGTTCCCACACTGTCCGTTGACACCAGCGGTATACCTGCCTTTGCGCATTTTTCTGCTGCTATTTTAGCTCCGCTTTCATTGAAGGAAAAGATACACAGCCCGTCAACGCCCTGGTTAATCATGGAATCAATATTGGAGACTTCTTTGCTGACATCGTAGTCTGAATTTAAAATAACTACCTTGTTGCCATCCTTCTCCGCTCCCATCTGAAATCCTTCCACATTGCGCTGATACCATGTATCCGGCCCCGGCGTAATATAACCGTAAACCTTTCCCCCCGCACTTTCCGCTTTGGACTCCTCTGCTTCTTTGGACCCGGCCTGCTCTGTCTGAGATGTTTCTTCCTTTGCCGCGGTCTGTGCTGCGGTTGTTGTCTCTGTCTGGGATGAACCAGAACAAGCAGTCATCAGAGTCATTCCCGAAACCACCATTAATGCTAACAGTCCTTTTTTCATTTGACACCCTCCTTAGTTAAATGTTTTTGATTTATAAATGTCTATTTATAAATTCTCCTTCAGAAACTTCAGCCCCTCTAAGGCCAGCGCATCCTGGCTGGCGGCCAGGGGTCTCCACAGAGAAACCGCTTTTGCTATCTCTGTTATGTCTGTGGTAAAAGATTCAATCACCACCGCGCCGTCATAACCAATATCCCTCAGCGCCTTGCTGATTTCATCCCAGTCAAGATGGTCCTGTCCCGGAGTTCCCCGGTCATTGGAACATGCATGAAAGTCAAACAGCCTGCTGCCCGCTCTGCGGATCGCCTGCCCCAGACTCTTCTCCTCAATGTTCATATGAAATGTGTCCAGCAAAAAACCTACATTATCACATCCAATCTCATCCAGAAGTTCCACCCCCTGGTCAACTGTGTTCAAAAAATCCGTCTCAAAACGGTTCAGGGGTTCAAGGGCCAGCCTGATTCCTTTTGTGGCGGCATAGCCCGCAAGATCCCTGAGATTATCCACCGCATAGGCTCTCTGCCGCGTCCGTTCTTCCTCTGAAGCCATCCTTGCCTTACCGGTTGCCGCATACATAGGTCCCGCCACATAGGGGGAGCCAAAAACCGATGCCATATCAATCAGCGTCCTGATATACTCCATCCCCTTGTCCCTGTAACGGGAAGCGTCTGAGCTGATATCCCGCTCCGGGCCAAAGGCTCCGCATATGTTAACCTGTATACCTGCCTTATCAGCTTCATGCTTCACATAGGCAGGGTCAAATGACGAGGGATCTTCCACGCCTATCTCATAGATGTCAAATCCCAGCTCCTTGGCATGCTTTAATTGTTCTATGGTATGATTTGAAAACGGGGATACCCAGACATAGGAACTTACACCAAACTTCATTTTTCCTCCTTTTTATGTGTTTTACATTTTTATGTAAAATACTTTCATTTTCTTCCGTTTTTTATGTCATTTTCATTTATTACTATATCTTTTTTTCATTTTATTGTCAATACTTTGTAAAAATTTACATTTTTTACATTTTCTCTGTACATTTCTTCTATTTTGGTGTATTCTAAATATATCATTAGATTGTGAGGTATCAGCCATGTCAACAAAACCAACCATTTCCCAGATAGCAGATATGTCCGGTGTCTCTATAGCCACCGTATCACGCTTTATCAACAATACAGCCGCAGTCAAGGGCAGCACCGCAAAAAAGATCATGGAAGCCATCCATTCTCTGGATTATCCACTGCCTGAAAGCTTTATTGCCACCAACACGAAAAAGGACGGCAAGGTCATTCTGATCAATATACCGTCCGTCTCCAATCCATTTTACAATGATGTAATCAAGGGAGCACAGGATGCGGCCCTGCGCCATGATTACTACACCCTGGTAAATGTCCAGCATCTTAATTCATCTACTGAATCAACCTTTTTTAATCTGCTAAATAACATTAACCTCTGCGGCGCCAT
Organism: Enterocloster clostridioformis; assembly: GCF_020297485.1. NCBI lineage: Bacteria > Bacillati > Bacillota > Clostridia > Lachnospirales > Lachnospiraceae > Enterocloster > Enterocloster clostridioformis. The sequence continues at coordinate 4,638,152 of NZ_JAIWZC010000001.1, read as the reverse complement.
TATATTAAACGCCATGGATCAAGGATATTTTAACAGCCTTTATCATACCATTCCCTTTGTACAGTGCTGTGAGTATACGGAAAACCAGAACCTGGTCTCCTATACCAGCATTGATGACGTGGCAGCCGCCAAGACAATGATGGAGTACATCCTGTCCACAGGGCACACAAAGATTGCTTTTCTGTGTGGACCGGACCGGTATAAATACGCACGCCAAAGGAAGGCCGGATATATACAGACGCTGGAAGCCGCCCATATTCCCCTGAACAAGGACTGGATCATCCAGCTGCCTGAGCTGGACTTTGACATGGCCCTCTCATCCACACACCAGCTTATGTCTCAGAAGGAGCATCCCACAGCTGTCTTTGCCGTCTCCGATGTGCTTGCCGCAGCTGCCATACGCGGATGCCGCCTGGCCGGGCTTTCCGTACCAGCGGACATTATCGTTACGGGATTTGATAATGTGAACATATCCCAGGCCACATCCCCTCCCATCACAACCATCAACCAGCCAAAATATCAGATGGGCTACATGGCATGTGAGCTTCTGATTGAAAAGCTAAATACTCCCGGAGCAAAACCGCGGCAGGTACTGCTGAACACAGAGCTCATCATACGGGAATCCACACAGAGACAGCGTACCTAGCACCAGAACATCACGGACCGGGAAGCATACTTTGGAGTCAAATGAGAGTCAAAAGGGCGCTATGCCGATGCAGCATTGGTGTCAAATTCTAGTACAGCATTGCCAAAATAATAATGAATAGACGTTGCTTTTTTATTGTAGTCGGTGCATAATAATTCTATCACTAAAGAATGGATGTGTTATTATGCGAAGGAAAACAATTGATACTATCCCGGTTTTATCTGATGCCATGAAAAACATATTATCTGCTTTTTCAAAAAGCCGCTCCCTTCCGTCAGGACTGGTCAAAAGAGCCAGCATTGTCCTGCTTGCGTCACAGGGGGAACTCAACCAGAATATTGCACCACAGGTCGGGCTTCATTATAATAATGTTGCCACCTGGCGCAGTCGGTTCCTCGCGGCGCTCCCAGCCTTGCGGAGGATTGAAATGGACGACCCGAAAAAGCTTGAAGATGAGATACGGGCAGTCCTGTCCGATAAAAAACGCCCCGGTGCCCCGTCTGTTTTTACGCCGGACCAGATCATGCGGATCATCGACCTTGCCTGCAGCAACCCAAATGATTTTGGGTACGAAGTAAGCCAGTGGAGTCTCCCGCTGTTAGTGGCAGAAATTAAAAAGCAGGGGATCGCTGAACAGATTTCTGAGAAATCTGTCAGCCGTTTTTTAAAAATGAGGTAGATTTACATCCCCACAAAATCCGTTACTGGCTTCATTCTTCGGAAAAGACGGAAGCCCCGGAATCTTTTGCGCGGAAAGTAAACGAAATCTGCGGCCTGTACCAGAGTGCCCAGGAACAAAGCCGGGAAGGTGCACACATTGTTTCCACGGATGAAATGACCGGGGTACAAGCGCTGGAACATAAATATCCTGACAAGCTCCCATTACCCGGCCAGTGCGCCAAAATGGAGTTTGAGTATATCCGCCATGGCACGACCAGCCTCATCGGGTTCTTTGATGTTGCAACGGGCCGTATGGAAATGCCGTATTTAAACTCCACACGCACAGAAGAGGATTTTGTGGAAGCCGTGAAAGCATTGGTAGGGACAGACCCGCAAGCCCCATGGACATTTATATGCGATGGCCTAAACACCCATAAATCGGAAGCCCTTGTCCGCTTTGTGGCAGAAGCCTGTGCCCTTGGCGTGGAACTGGGCAAAAAAGGGAAAACAGGGATCCTTAAAAGTATGGAAAGCCGAGCGGATTTCCTGCATGACCCTTCCCACCGGATCCGCTTTGTCTATACTCCGAAACACAGTTCCTGGATGAACCAGATTGAGATATGGTTTGGCATCATTAACCGGAAGCTGCTGAAGCGGAAAAGCTACCTATCAATAGAAGAACTGGAAGCAAGCATCCTGCGCTTTATTGAACAATACAATCTTACAGCACACCCATTTAAGTGGACATATGCCGGGATACCATTAGTAATTTAATCACTGATATTTAAGCAATGCTGTACTAGTTCATTTGTTCTGTTGTAAATTCAGCTATAAATTTTTCTATTTTTCACCGGCGGCGGACGGCTGTGATGCTGCCGGATCCCCCTAACAGGCAGGAATCACATATAGTTCTACAAAATCGGGCAAATCCCTTGGAATTTACAAACTTTTATGCGATAATAAAACTACAAGCAGACAAGGAGGCCGATATGGGATTTAAACTGGATTTGATTATTAACGAAAACTATTCAAAACTGAACGACATCGACCTGCATATTCTCCATTTTGTGCAGACCAATCTGAAGCTGTGCACAACAATCAGTATCGCTGACCTGGCCAGAAAATGCAATGTTTCGACAGCCACCGTCCTGCGTACCACCCAGAAGCTGGACTTCAGCGGTTACAGTGAATTCAAATTTTTCCTGAAAAACGATACGGAGAAGGTTAATGTCTCCACGCTGGATATGATCGAGATTATCAGCCAGGACATCTCGCAGACCATCAAGCTCTTCAAGCAGAATAAGGAAATCAATGAGATCTGCCGGATCATCGACAAATCTGACAACATCTACGCTTACGGCACCGGACACGGACAGCGGCTGATGCTGCAGGAATTTGCTCGCTGTTTCCTGAATGTCAACAAGAATATCATCCTGATCCCGTCTCTGACTGAGTTAAAGATTATCAAGAAATTTATGAAAAAAACAGATTTGCTGTTCATCGCCTCCTGGTCAGGCAATATTGACAAGTACCGGGACATCCTGATCAACCTGGAAGTGCTGGGCATTCCGATGATTTCCATTACCTGCTTAAACAACAACGATTTATCTGCCATGTCCAAGTACAACCTCTATTTCCAGAGCAGCACCATGGACAAGGATATGAATATCAACCGTTCCTCCTACCTCACGCTGCATCTGATTCTGCATCTGCTCTATGATGGTTATATCGACTACGCGACCTGCAAAATTTAGAACGGCGCTGATATTGATAAGAATTACACGAAACCTGTTTTTTACAATACAACAACACTGCCGCCTTAACGGTCATTCCCCGTTAAAGCGGCAGCCTTTTTCATTGCTTATTCAAACCTTCAGGCACAGCAGTGTTATTTTGCAGACATTGCCCACGCCTTATTGAGCAGCAGCGGACGAAGATATGCAACCGTGGAGCACATCGGCAAAATATCCGGATTCAGACGGATATTCAGCTCATTTTCCAGGTAGCTTCTTCTTTGCATCATACGCTTCCACAGCTCCGGCGCATGCTTCTGAATTTCCTGTCTCAGCGCCTCGTCCGCCAGCGCCACCGTGCTCTCCGCACTGGTTCCGGCATATCCTTTCACCGACGGAATAATGTCGATCTGGAACAACATTCCGCTTTCCAGCACTTCTTCACTTCCCGCATACACCGGTGAAGACATCCACTCCTCGTCAGCCGTCAAATGTCCCGGACATAAAGACCAGTGATACTCTGCTTTCGGAAGCACCTCGTCGATGCGCTGATACAGCTCGCCGCCGGTCATCCCGCAGTGTACCTGCTCCAGCCATTCCACCACAGCACCGTAATACGGCTTCACCACAGCATCCACATAATCCCGTGCACCTTCCGGCAGCTGGGATGCATCCTGCACCGCATAACCGGCACGAGAAGACAGACCGCCCTTGTAGCCGATTGTCAGGCTGATGGTATCTCCTGTTTTTACTTTATTTTCTGTCGGATAGATATTGGCCTTCACAAAACGCTTACCGGCAGCCGCAATCGTAACCACGCTGTTTTTCTGACCCAACGCGTTCAGCGACTCGCCCAGCGCCGTCTCGCATACGCCCTCATCCAACAGATTCATGGTACGCAGCATACAGTCTGAAGCAAGCGACGCGCCGAATTCATAATGCTCGATCTCATTGACGTTGTTGGTACAGCGGACGCCCTTATTTCCGATAAACAGATACGTCGCATTCACCACGTCCCCGGTCTCCCCTGCAATTTCCCGGATCGCGTCCACAACATAAGACGGCGCGTCAAACAGCTTTGCATTATCTTCCAGACTGCTGGTAAAATACTTCCAGCCGACAAGCCCGATTCTCTTTCCCGGTGCGATACCGGCCTGCTTCAGCAGTTCTGTCAGGCTTTCGCTGTTTCCCATCGGCTGATTCGGCAGGGAGAAATACGGCGCATGAATGGCCTCCGCCTGAATTCTGGCCGACGGAACCTTATTCAGATTCTCATTTCCCATCATCATGTAATGGGTTCCGCCCTGATTGAGCACCAGAAGTGCCTCCTCAAAACGCGGCAGGAAACCGGTCAGGTACTCAAAGTTGTTGCCGTGTTCCAGATCTGCATACACCACCAGGGTGTCAAAGTGATCTTCTTTCATACGACGCAGCACGCTGTCGTACCGTTCCTGCATGGTTTCGTCTGTCAGCATCACTGGTACACCGGTACAGTCCGATACCGGTTCCCTGACTTCTTTGTAGACAATGTTTGTATATTTTTCCATGAAATCCCCTCTTACTGTTGTTTGACTGTAACGGTCCAATCTCATTTATTTTTGCTGAGATCCATTACCAGATGAAGCAGAACATCTGCGCCTTTCTTGATGCTCGCATATTCCGTCCACTCCTCCGGGCAGTGAGATACGCCGCCGCGGTTACTCGGCACATAAATCATGTTGGTGTCGCAGAAATCCGTCATAATCATGGAATCATGGCCGGTACCGTTATTGATGATCACGTGGCTGTATCCCAGTTCTTCACAGATTGCTTCCATCCTGGCCACATTTTCCGCACACATAACGCTCGGTCCGGTCGGGTTCGGATAATTGATTCTCGTAATTTCCTCCAGCTCCGTGCGGATGCCATATTCTGCGCTGACTGCATTCAGAATTGCGGTGATCAGCTCCTTAAAATTCGTTTTCTCGATACATTCCCTGCTGAATGTACGGATCTCGATCTTGCCCTCTACATACTCCGGCACGAACTGGTTGGAGTTCGGAGTTACATCCAGCTTGCCGACCATACCGGTAACATCCGGTCCCAGCGCCTTGATCTGTCTGTCAAACTCTGTGATAAAGCTGGCTGCCGCTACCAGCGCGTCTTTCCGGCTGTCCATCGGTACAGTGGAATCTGCGGTTGCACCGTGGAAACGGATTGTGTATCGTCCGATTCCGGCCAGGTACCTGATCAGGCCAATCTCGATATTTTCACGCTCCAGCACCGGCCCCTGCTCGATGTGCAGCTCCAGGAAGTTCTTAATGGAGCCCGGTTTGCGGATGGCTGCTTTCAGATCCGGCTTCAGGCCGTATTCTGCCATCGCCTCCAGCTTAGTCTGACCGAAACGGTTTTTCACTGTCTCCAGCTCACGCTGAGTCATGGTTCCGAGCATTGCTCTGGAGTTGGATACGCCGGTACTCGGTCCGAACGTAGCACCCTCCTCGGCATTCATCAGAATCAGCTCCAGCGGATAATCGTTGACAAATCCTTCTTCTGTAAGTACACGCATAACTTCCAGCGCGGAAACAGAACCGGCAACGCCGTCAAATGCTCCGCCGTTGACTACGGAATCGTAATGAGAGCCCAGCATAACAACCGGCGCATCTTTCATGGTTCCCTCGCGGCGTCCGAACAGGGTTCCGAATCCGTCCTCATAGATCTCAAGGCCAATTTTCTTCATCTCCCCAGTCAGATAATCTTTGGCCATGGTATCTTCCTTAGAATAGGAAGAACGGGTCACTCCCTTTCCCGGAGTGGACGTAAACTGAGCTAATGTTTCGATATCTTTCTGTATTCTTTCTGTTCTGGTCTGCATAATACCGCCCCTTCTCTTACCATCACATCTGTATTCTGTTTGAAGATCTTATGGAATATCGCTTTCCCTGTGATTCAAGATAATGAAAAAGCCCACGGCGGACTTTTCCATTATCTGTTTACGAAATTATTTGCTATTCTTTACTGCACGTTTTAACTCTGCCGCAGCTTTCTCAACCTTAGTACCGTAAACTACCTGGATATTATTCTCATTAATTTTAATAATACCAAGAGAACCGGTTTTTTTCAATAATGCATCATTTACAATAGAAGTATCTTTTAAAACAAGTCTCAGTCTGGAGATGCAGTTGTCGATCTCAAGGATGTTCTCTTTTCCGCCCAGAGCATCCATGATGCCGTTTCCAAGCTCGGTCACTTCATCGGTATCGACTACTTCGTCCGTCTCGTCCTCGCGACCCGGAGTCTTGATGTTGAATTTCACAATCGCCCACTTAAATACAAAGAAGTAAATCACTGCATAGATCAGGCCGATTACGACGTTCAGGAGCCATTTGGTCTGCGGCCCGCGCAGTACACCGAACAGCATCAGGTCAATCAGACCGCCGCCGGCATTACCGATACATACGCCCAGTAAGGAGTTGATCAGGAAAGACATACCAGCCATGAAAGCGTGGAACAGCCATAACAGCGGAGAGATGAAGAAGAATGAAAACTCGATCGGCTCCGTGATTCCTGTAAAAAGGCTTGTTAAACCTGCTGCCAGTAAGATACCTTTTACCTTCTGTTTATTCTTCGGCAGTGCGGTTTTGTACATTGCATAGCATGCTGCCGGAAGACCGAATACCATGAACGGGTGAGTACCCTGTGTCAGGAAACGGGTAGCCTGGCGCATAACGTCCATATCCGGCTCTGCCTGCATCAGTAACGTATTGAAAATGTTCAGCGCGCCGGAAACCTGCTGTCCGTCGATCATTGCCGAGCCACCGATTGGGGTGAAACGGATCAGCTGATTGAGGATATGATGCAGTCCGGTCGGAATCAGGAGTCTCTCCAGGAATCCGTAAATGAATGTGCCGAATGCACCCGCAGAAGCCAGCAGTGCGCCGAATCCATTGATTACCATGTTAAATAACGGCCATACGAAGAACATTACAATGGCTAAGAACGGAATCGTTACAACCATCATAATCGGAACAAATCTCTTGCCGCTGAAGAAGCTGAATGCGGTCGGCAGCTGTGTCTCGTGGAAACGGTTGTGAATCATAGCAGTCCACAGACCAACGATAATACCGCCGAAGATGCTCATACGATAGGTGAAAATACCCATTACTGTATCATAAGCTGCGTTTTTCTGGGTTGCTTCCAGCGCGCTCATGCCCTGTCCCATCAGGTACTCAATGCTGGTCGTCTCAGCGTTCACACCCTTTAAGCCCAGGAAGAAACGAATTGTCGTGTGGAATAAAATAAAACCGATAATAGAAGCAAAGGTTGCCACTTCTTTATCTTCTCTGGACATCCCCTGTGCCACAGACATACAGAACAGAATCGGCAATAAGCCGAACAGTCCGCCTGCCAGAGCATTAATCAGACTTACAAAATCGTTTACAAACCCCACATTCGCCAATGCATTCCCAAACACATTCGGGTTCAGTAATGTTGATGCCAAACCTAACAACAAACCTGCTGCCACGATGATGGACAATGGTCCCATCAAGGACTTACCAAGTTTTTGTATAAATGTTTTCATACCTTTCTTCCTCCTGTTGTTTAAGTTAAGATGTGCGCACCGTGACTTTATTCACACTGCCATTATAACATCTGAGGTTTTGAAGTAAATAGTTGCGGAGGATTATGAAATGGGTCTTCATTTTATAAAAATTTTACGTTTTGTGTAATTTTTGACAAAATGAGCGGATGATAACATTCATTTCCTCAGAGAGTATGAAAAAAAGTCTGTAAATTGAGATCTTCTATGATAAGTTAATGAGAAAGGTAGGTGGATGTCGTGACCACCTACCTTTACTATACGGATGCTTTTGGATTCTGTCAAGATGTATTGGAAAATCCCATCAAATTATGGTACACTTCTTACAGGAAAACATCAGGAGGTGTGCCATGAAGCTAAAAACAGACGATCCCTTTGTACCTGAAGATATCAGGGCAAAGATCAATGGACTGCAGTCCCTGCTGGATCATGCAGCCGACTTATACAGTGATATCTATAGCTGGTATGACAGTGAACTGAAATCCTATGACCCGAAAGCCACCGCAGACGATGAACTGTTTGACCCTGGCACAGGGACTGTTGTGGAGGGGATCGATTACCTGTCTATCATGGAATCCCTGTCAGAGCTGCAGACAGCCAACGAATGTAAAATGCAGAGGGATTAACCTTGTGTCCCATCGGCCTGGCCTCTGGCGATGTCTTCCCGTATCAGGGCCTTGATGGCCCCTTGGACGGAAGTGTCCCTGCCATATTTGTGCTGTCTGACCCAGGCCAGGATATCTGCATCTGTCTTCATATTCAGTTTTAACTTCACCTGTACAGTATTATAGCTGTCGTACCTGTCCTGAGCATCGTATTTTGAAAATCCATACATGGAAAGCTCCTTTCCGGATAGGTGTACACCTATGCCTGTGCGCTCTTATTCCGGCAGTCTGCCTTCGTACATAATGGACAGTTCCCCATAGACCTGCCCCCAGTTGCGGATGGGCATGGTCCACTTCTTCGTCGCCTCGAACGTGGCCAGGTACAGAGCCTTTAAGAGCGCCGTGCTGCCCGGGAACACGCTCCGCTGGCGGTTGAGCTTCCGGTAGGTAGAGTTGAGGCTCTCGATCGCGTTGGTAGTATAGATCACCTTCCTGACCTCCATGGAAAACTTGAAGATGGGGGATACCACATCCCAGTTGTCATGCCAGCGTTTCATTGAGTTGGGGTACTTTGGCGTCCACTTTTCCGTCACCTTCTCCAGCGCCTCCAGCGCCTTTTCCTCGTTTGCGGCATGGTAGATGGTTTTCAGGTCCGTGGCAAATGCTTTCCGGTCCTTGTCGGAGACGTATTTCAGCGTGTTCCGTACCATATGTACGATGCAGCGCTGCTGCTCCGTCTTCGGGAATGCCGCCGTTATGGCTTCCTTAATGCCCGTGAGCCCGTCCGAGCAGAGAATGAGGATATCCTTCACACCGCGGTTCTTCAACTCGTTCAGAACGCAGAGCCAGTACTTGGAGCTTTCATTCTCCCCGATCTGTATGCTCAGGACTTCCTTTTTACCTTCCAGCGTAAGGCCGAGGATGACATAGGCGGCAAGCTTGCGGATTACCCCGTCCTCCCGCACGGAATAATGGATTGCGTCGATGTAGACCACGGGATAGACTTCCTCCAGCGGGCGGTTCTGCCAGTCTTCAATCTGCGGCAGTATCTTGTCCGTCACGTCCGAGATGAACCCTTCCGAAGCCTCAAAACCATAAATGTCCATCAAGGTATCCGAGATTTGGCGGGTTGTCATGCCTTTTGCATACATGGATATGATCTTCTGGTCAATGCCGGAAATGTCCTTCTGGCGCTTTCTTACCACCTGGGGTTCAAACGTGGACTTCCTGTCCTGGGGCACCTGGATGTCCATGCTCCCGAAGCTGCTGTTGATCCGCTTGGGCTTGTAGCCATTGCGGTAATCATCCGAATCCGACCGTTCTGACCTCCCATAGCCGAGATGCTCATCCATCTCCGCTTCCATCATCTCCTTCAGGGTGCTCCCCAGCAGGTCTTTGAGGGCTTCCTGGATATCCTCCGCAGTCTGGATGTCATACTCTTCCAGGAGCTGATGGACGATGTTCCTTTTCCCCTCCGTCATGACTACTTTGTGTACGGGCTGTTTTTCTCTTCTTGCCATAATAATAGGCCTCCTTATGATAATAGATTTTATCATAGAAGACCTAATGCTTAATAGCTATTTACAGAAAAACTTTCATACTCTCTTTCCTCAAAAATCAGAAAACTCTTATCCAAACATTCTGATTAAAATAGCTATCTATCCAGGCTGGCTACATACCCGGTAGTCATGAAAACAACAGCAAATCATAAAATAAAGGTGCCAGATAGTCATCTAAAAACGATGATTTCATGGCACCCTCTCCTGGAGTATCATTTATCAATCTTCAACTCTGGATTAATGCGCCGAAGATATTCATCAAATAATGGTACTGTAAAATCTATTTCCGCATGTCCTGTGGAATGAATGATTCCTTTGCTGATTAGCTGTGCACGAAGAGGCGAAATCGTACTGACCTTTTTACGTAAAATCTTTGCAACATTAGAAATAGCACAGGGCAACTCACCACACTTCACCATTGCAAACAAAAAATCATGTTCTGTCTTGGTACAACGTTCGTACCGAACTTAAAAAAAGCTTTCATCCAATTGTGATAAAAAGGTTGCTACAACCCTCTCCACATCGCTTAACTGTATGATTTCTGTCTCCGAGTACTCCCAAACCGTACTGCATAACTCCTGTATAAAATATGGATACCCTTTAGTAAGTTGAATAATCTTATAAATTGCCGCACTATCATAAACAACATTAAATTCTTTTGCGGGGTTAATAATAGCAGCTTCCGCATCATCAGCGGATAGACGGTCTATCTGGTAATACTTAAACAGCCGCTCTGAATAGGACTTTACCTCCCCCATTATTTTTAATATTTTAGGAAGTCCCGCTCCAAACATCATAATTGGCAGACGTAATTGGTTTACACGATGCAGCGCATTTATCAGCGCCTCCATCTCTGATTCTTTCATATATTGAATCTCATCAATAAAGAAACATAAGGCCATACCTGCTTTTGAGGCTGTTCGGCCCATGGAAACAAACATTTCAGTCAAATCATCTGTAAGGACACCAGTGCTGATATATGGGGATGGTTCACTTAGTCCAGCACTAAATGTATTATCCTCTGGATTCCAACTCACATTAAAAGCTTTTAAAATTCCTAATGCCTTTTTTGCTACTTCCTTCGCCGATTCCGTAATACTCATATGGTGTATCATCTTTTTCGATGAGTTAGATATCTGACGTACAAAGCTTCCCTTTTCAGCTATTTCAATATGTTCATATAGTATACCAAATTCCTCGGCTGACTCCTCAATCTTATTCAGTAGTACCGTTTTCCCAACACCGCGCAAACCATAATAAATAACTGACTGCTGAGGATATCCTTTATTCAAAGCTATTAACGACTTTGATGCATTATTTATAATATCATCACGCCCAGCTAGGTACGCCGGCATGGCACCTGCTCCTGGTGTATATGGATTGGCATATTGCATAAATCTCTACCTCCCTCTTATTATCTCCACTAATTATACTATTATCTATTATAACGGATTAATACGTACCGTACAATCATTTACCCAAAATAAACTCTTACTAACGAAATAAACCCGTATGCATATCACAAAACGCATACAGGTTTATCTTCTGTCGTTAATTCACTCAAGCCTCAAACACAAGTAAACAGCATTATATATCATCACAGACTGCCTTGGCATATGTGCTGGCTTCTCCTTTCCAACTTTTGATTACCTCTGATTACTTTTTAACCATTCTGCAAAATTGTACTAATTTGCTATGGGCACTTTTTTGTTCACACTCTCTACAATCCTCACCTTTTCATCTAATCCGCCGGTGTCAAATGTATAATATTGGTTATTTACATCCGCCGAATGCCCTAACAGTGCCGCAGCAACCGTGGCCGAGACTCCTTAGCATCTCATCTTAGAATTCACAGTCCTGCGATATGCATGAATACCTTTATCGCTGAACGAAATGACCGGAGCATGAATTCTGCCATTTTTATCAGCAAATAAAACCATACTGCAGCTGAACCTTTTTTATACGTTCCAATATTTCCATGACATATGTTGACAAACGGTATTATGCACTGTCCAATAAAAAAGTTTTTCCTGATCCGGTTGGAGAAGATATAAAAACTGCCGGAATATTATCCATGAACCATCCTGTAAATTCTCCTTTCAATGCCTCGGAAACATATTGATTAGAATACTGATTAATCCTAATTTCCCTGATATCCCGCCAATCCGGAACACTAAACCCCGCTATGCCATTACCCATTTTGAAATTGCCCCCAAATTTTTTGCCGCATTTTTTTCTATATATTTTATTATAGCATGCCCGTCCCCCTGCTTACACCCAATTGGTGTCAAAAGGCGCCCCAGCCAAGCCGGAGCGCCCTTAAATACGTTACTATCTACCTAAAAATACTTCTTGCTTCCCCAAAGATTACTCTTCTTCAAATCCAGATACTCATTATAAGCCTTTTCCAGTATCTGCTTCTCATTGGAAAACTTCAGCAGATGGTATGCCTCGTAGAACTTATAATACCCGGAATCCAGAAAGTACTCTTCCCGCTGTGGTTTGCTGTAATAGCTGTCGGCCATCATCAGATACCAGTGTACGTCCTTTTCCACCACATCCTGGGGAGTGTTAAAGGAGTATTGGCTCTTGCCGATATACTTGATAATGGATGCACTGACACCGGTCTCCTCCTTCACTTCACGGAGGGCCGTCTCTTTATACTCTTCGCCAGCTTCTACTGTTCCCTTAGGCAAAACCCATCCCTCATACTTGTTCTTATAATTCTTATAAAGGACGAGGATTTTACCACGAAATATAACCACACCGCCGCAGCTCGTTGCTTCAATCATTGCAATTCCTCCTGGTGTTGGTGTGAACCTGATCTGCGTCTGTACCGGACGGATCCCTGACAGTCCCAGCGTGCGTCCCGCATGTATGCGGCACAGCATCTATTGGCCCGGTTACGCAATCATAACTGGTCTTAGTATACAACTTTTGGAAGGGATATGCAAGGCTTATCTGCTATTTCAGGGCTGGCAGGTATTGGGAAGCGGGATTGGATAAACGCCGGACAGCCATGCTGATACCGGTATCCTGCCAGACTTTAATCCAGCCCGTTCATCCCCTTAAATACTTTCTCCGCGGTTATGGGAAGTTCCCGTATTCTCACTCCTACCGCATTGTAAACCGCATTGGCAATGGCCGGGGACGGCGTGTTGATGACCACTTCACCGATGGATTTAGCGCCGAATGGGCCGGTGGGCTCGAAGCTGCTCTCAAACTCCACCTGTACTCTGCCCACATCCAGACGGCTGGGCACCTTATACTGCATAAAGGAGTTCTCATGGACCTTTCCGTCCTTTGAATAGCTTACGTCCTCATACAGGGCCATGCCAATTCCCTGGACCAGTCCGCCCTCAGTCTGGACCCTTGCCAGATTTTCATTGAGAGGCGTTCCGCAGTCCACCGCGGCAGCGAATTTGATTAACTCCACCTGTCCCGTCTCCAGATCCACCTCCACCTCGGCGGCTCCTGCCATAAAAGGCGGCGGAGATATGGGCGAGGAATGGGACTGTGTCACCTGAAGGGCGTCCTCATTGGCACACTGCACCCTGTTTGCCAGGTCCTTTATGGAGATTTCCTTTTTGGTACCGTCCTCCCCGCAGGCCGGCTTATATACCCGCTTTCCGTCAAACTCCAGCTCCTCCACTCCTGTTTCCAGGTATTTGGCTGCCTTGTGGAGAATTTTTTCCTTCAGGGCTTCACATGTCTTTACCACGGCTGTTCCGGTCAGATAGGCAGTGCTGGAAGCATAGGAACCGGAGTCATAGGGGGATATATCCGTATCAGCCCCAAATACCACGATATCATCCAGCTCGCAGCCCAGACATTCGGCAGCCACCTGGGCCAGCGTGGTGTCGCAGCCCGTTCCCATGTCGGCCGCACCGATAATCAGGTTGTAAAAACCGTCGTCGTTTATCTTAATAGTAGCGCCTGCCACATCCACCCCGGATATGGAGGAGCCCTGCATGGCCATGGCCAGTCCCACGCCGCGCACCTTTGAGCCGCTTACCTGGCGTCTGGGGTATTTCCCGTCCCATCCTATCATGTCTTTGACCCTGGCCACACAGCGGTCCAGAGCGCAGCTGTCCGCAGTCTCACCGTAATAGGCCGGCATGACGTCTCCTTCTTTGACCATGTTAAGTTCCCTGAATTTCACCGGGTCCATGCCCAGCTCTGCCGCCAGCTCGCTTACCGCTGATTCCACGGCAAAGATTCCCTGGGTTGCCCCGTATCCGCGGTATGCCCCGGCCGACATCCGGTTGGTGTAGACCACGTCATAGCTGAACCGGAATGCCTCAGGCGTGTGGTACAGCGGAATGGACTTATGGCCGGACAGGCCCACAGTGGTGGGTCCATGTTCCCCATAGGCCCCTGTATTTGACAATGTATATACATCCATGGCTTTCAGGATACCGCTGTCATCGCACCCCAGCTTCACCCGTACCTCCATCTCGTGGCGGGGTGAGGACGCAATCTGGGACTCATAACGGCTGTAAATGATTTTGGCGGGTTTACCTGTCTTCCAGGTCACGATGGCAGGGTATACCTCCGCCACAACCGTCTGCTTTGCCCCGAAACCGCCTCCGATTCTGGGCTTGATGACGCGAATCCTGGATTTAGGTATATCCAGGGCATGGGCCAGGATTCTTCTGGTATGGAATGGAATCTGGGTGGAGGCCACCACATTCAGCCTTCCGTACACATCCATATGGGTGAAGGCCCGGAATGTCTCCATCATGGCCTGCTGGTTGGCCTTGGTGTGGTACACCCGCTCTATCACATGAGTGCAGCCCGCAAATGCCTGCTCCAGGTCCCCATGGCCCTCAATGCCAGAGGCGCAGAGATTGCGTCTGTTGTCAGCGCCCACATCGCAGAGACTCTTCCAGTCCTCCTCCGGATGCACCAGAACATTGCCGTCCTTGGCATCGTGCATGTCCAGCACCGGCTCCAGCACTTCATATTTTACACGTATGAGGCGCATGGCATGGTCCACCGTTGCCTCGTCCTTTCCTGCCACGATTGCCACCGCGTCTCCCGCGAAACGCAGCCTGCGGTCCAGTATGAGCCGGTCATAGGGGCTGGGCTCCGGATAGGTCTGCCCCGCCATGGTGAAACGGCTCTGCGGCACGTCCTTCCATGTGAGGATGCACTCAATCCCCGGTATCTTGGCTGCAACGCCGCAGTCTATCTCCCGGACCATGGCATGGGCGTAAGGGCTTCTGAGCACCTTTACCACCAGGCAGTCCTTTAAAGCCAGATCGTCCGTGAACACCGGCTTGCCTGTCACCAGGGCCCTGGCATCCTTCTTGATAAAGGGGGCGCCTACCACCCGGAAATTCCGTCCGGCATGTGTGCTGTCACTACCGCCCCTTATACCCTCAGATGTCTTATCGTCTGTATATCCCATCTGCTCACACCTCCTGTTTCGATTCCAGATATTTCTTAACCGCCCGCAGCTGGGACATATATCCGCTGCAGCGGCACAGATTGCCGGCCAGATATTCCTTGATGGTCTCCTCATCCGGATTTTTAAGCTCCCGCTCCATGGCCAGCACATTCATGATGAAGCCGGGGCTGCAGAATCCGCACTGCTCTCCGCCCTCCGCTGCCAGAAACATGCCGAATTCCTCTGCTTCCTTCTGAAGTCCTTCCAGAGTAGTGACATGGCGGCCGTTTGCCCTCACAGCCAGGGTGGAGCATGACAGCACAGGCTTTCCGTCCAGCCATACGGTGCACAGGCCGCAGTTAGCTGTCTCACAGCCGCGTTTCACGCTGCAGCATCCCAGACTTCTCACCAAATCCAGGAGAAGGTCATCCGGCTCCGCCTCTGCCTGCACATTTTTTCCATTTAACCGAAACTCTATATTCATCCTTTGCTTACGCTCCTTCCTGTAAGTCTCTCCATAAGGCGCCTTGTATACACAGCAGCCAGCTGGCGGCGGTACTGTCCGCTTGCCCTCGTATTGCTGCCATAGGTAAAGGAATCAGCTGCCTCCCCGGCAAGCTGTGCAAGGCTGTCGTATCCGTCGTCCCTGATTTTCACGACCTGCGCCCTCCCCGGCCTGGCTCCCACCGCCACATACCAGTCATTGCCCCATCGGGATACACAGCAGGCTATGACCGGAAAATCCGTTTCCGAATTTCTCTGGGTGGTGTAGGCTGCCTTTCTTCCGTCTTTTTTTATGATAATGCGCACCAAAATATCCCTGTCATCCCGGCGCACAGGCCGTTTGGCAAATTCTTCCAGAGGAACCATTCCTCCGTGATAAAGCTCCACATATGTATCCAGGGCCATCAGGCAGGTCAGGATGTCGGAAAAACCAAAGCGGCTGTAAATGCTGCCTCCCACCGTAGCCAGGTTGCGCATCTGAACACCCACGATATGGCGTGTGCATTCCTTAAAAATGCCTCCGAAATACTGGTTAAGCCCCTGGTCTGTCTCCAACTGGCGCAGGGTGCACATGGCGCCAATCCTGAATTCTTCCTTGGTTTCCTCGATTTTATCAAGTCCCAGGCCGGACAGGTCCACGATGGTACGTTTGGTCACACTGGTCATCTTAAGCCACACCATGCCTCCCACAACCAGGCTGCTGCGCTTCTGGCATAGTTCATACGCCTCGGACAGACTGTCCACTTTTACATAATCCTCTGCTCGGAACACGTAGATTCTCCTCTCTTCTCAAATGCGTGAATACACGCCCTAAAATAAAGCAAACAGGGAGATTATAACATGAAATCTCCCTGTTTTCTACATATACCGTTATTCTTTAAAATAATAGATGCATGAACAATGCGCTGATTGGTATGGCCACAATGGTCCGTTCAAAGAAGCAGATAATCAGTTCCTTCAAGGATACGGGTATCTTAGTTGACATCATGACCACGATGGTTTCAGAAAAGAAGATAATCTGCACCATGGATACGGTGACCACCATGTACCTGGCCCCCACGGCCAGGGTGCCGACCTTATCGGCAATCATCAGCACGGGCAGGAACATCTCCGCGATTCCAACCGGAAGGGCCGGCGCAATCTCAGCCGCGTTGGGAACCTGCAGCAGAACAAGCAGGGGGGCAAATAATTTGCCAATCCAGTTAAATACCGGGGTATAAGCGGCGATGAGCATTGCTATGATTCCCACGGCCGTCAGAAGTGATATCACCTTTGGCAGCACATAACAGCTGTCCAGAATACTGGACCGGATTTCCTTAAAAAGGCCGGGCGCAGTGGCCGCTTTCTTGACTGCCCTGGACGCGCCTGTCTTAAGCACTGCCCTGGCAGGTACACGTTCCGCCTGAATCTCCTCCTTTGTCTGCTGCCGTCCGTCTGCAAACACAGACGCCTTGCGGGACAAAGGCGGAATCCTGGCCATAAAGAAGCTGACAATGAGCGTCACCAGCAGCGCGATAAAATAAATGGGCAGGAAATATTCCGAAAGGTCGGCTGTCTCTATCACCTTATAGGCAAATCCCACGCTGACCGCGCTGAATCCCGTGGCGATGAGGGCTGCTTCCTTTTTCGTGTAAATCCCACGCTGGTACAGCTTGCTGGTAATCAGCACCCCCACCGAGGCAGAGCTGACAAAGGACGCAATGGCGTTGACAGCACTCCTGCCGGGAATCTTAAACACAGGCCGCATCAGCGGCTCCATCAGGCTTCCGATAAAATCCACGATTCCGTAATTCAGCAGAAACGGCATGAAGACCGCACTGACCGGAATAATCCAGGCTACGTCCATGGCAATGGAGTATACGGTTTCTCCTATGCCGGGACTGACGATGGCCGCCGGCCCTTCAAAGGCGGGAAAGGTGTAGTGCAGTACCAGAATCAGGGCAAATATACTGCCCATCAGGTAAAACAGCGGATGCAGCACCGAATCCTCCTGATAGTACCTGTAAACAGCTGAATCCCTGTTTTTACAAAAGTATTTTCCGTATACGCTGGCCAGGCCGTTTCCCATGATGATAAGTCCGCCCATCCAGAGTCCCGCAAGTCCCAGGCCAGCTTTAATATTTTTATATATGATGCCGAAGGTGACATCCGTGCTTCCCCTTACCGTGACCGGGACAAAAAAGATGATGACTGCAATCAAGGTGAAGATGACTGCCTTTACTATCCCGCCTTTCCACTGATTTCCGGTAAGCACCAGGGCGTCTAATACCGAGTTGTCATTCAGGTTCCCGTTCACATTATTGTCATTTTCCATGCCTTATCCTCCATTGCAGCTGCCGCTATTTTGCTTTTTTCTTCACTGCCAGGATGGACAGGTATTCAAATACAATGTTGGCTGCCAGATAAGCGGTTATTTCACCGTGGTCATATGCCGGAAGTACCTCCACAAGGTCAAATCCCACAAAGTTCAAATCCTTGATATTCCGTACCAGCTCCAGAGCTTCCAGGGAAGTAAAGCCTCCCACCTCAGGAGTGCCTGTTCCGGGAGCATATGCAGGGTCTACAAAGTCAATGTCAAAGGTCAGGAAGCATGGCTTATCACCTACCCGTTCCAGAATCGTCTTAACCAGTGTCTCCAGCCCCATTTCTCTTACCTTGTGGGCCGGAATCAGCTTCATTCCCAGCTCTGCCGCCATCTTATGCTCATCCGGGTCATACAGGGATCCGCGCATCCCCACCTGGATGGAATGGGACGCATCGATAAGGTTTTCCTCCAACGCCCTGCGGAATGGCGTGCCATGGTTATATTTCTGGCCAAATACCTCATCGCATAAATCGGAGTGGGAGTCAAAGTGTACCAGGGCAACGGGGCCGTACTTTTTGGCAGCCGCGCGAAGCTCCGCCAGCGTGATGGAATGGTCGCCTCCCAGTACGATGGGACATGCGTTTTCCTTCAGGATGCCGGCAACCCCTTCTTCAATTGCCTGGTAGGTTGGG
Organism: Enterocloster clostridioformis; assembly: GCF_020297485.1. Lineage (NCBI taxonomy): Bacteria > Bacillati > Bacillota > Clostridia > Lachnospirales > Lachnospiraceae > Enterocloster > Enterocloster clostridioformis. The sequence continues at coordinate 4,619,477 of NZ_JAIWZC010000001.1, read as the reverse complement.
CGTATGTAACCCGGAGTCACATTAAAATCACCTATATCCCCGCCCTTTAACCCGTCCATGATGTTTACCTGCATGATTACATTGTTGGGCTTCATCATGGCTGAGATATTCCTGATTGCGTTGGGACCAAAGCGTGAGCCGGACCGGAAGGAACTGGCTGTGTCAAATGGAGCCCCTGCGATGGCGAAATCCAGCCCCTCTGCTGAGTCCACTTTCTGCATTCTCATGAATGTTCCCATATTACAAAATCTTGGTGAAGATAAGGCACTTGCCGGTTGTTTAATGTCCCTGTTTTACTGCTTTGATACGGTCAGCGACACCTATTATGCTCTTGCGAAAAAGCATAATCTGAAGCTGATTCCCATTGCCCGCAACCGCCCCCTGATCCTTCTGGCATCAAAAAAGAACCCCCTTTCACGTAAGAAGGAGATTCCTTTTGACAGCATAACCGATTATAAGTTCATCATGTACGAAAATTTTAAGTTTGATGAATGGCTGAAAATTCTGAATTTTAAAAATGACAATAATATATTATATGTGTTCGACCGTGGCGGCCTCATCGACGCCATCCGCCAGAGCCGGTATGTCACCGTGATGATGAAACGCTTTACCGATACATACAGCGAAGACTGCGTGGAGATTTCCATTGTGGATTCTCCCTTTGGAATGGACGCCTACTGCCTGCATCACGCCTCCTACACCATGAATTCCCGTGAAAAGCAGTTCATCCGGGAATTAAAAGAGCTGTTTGCCGAAAATCCGGCTCAACGGCCCATATAGATATCAAAAAGCTGTCTGGCTATGGGGGCCGCCGCCTTTCCTCCGCTGCCGCCTTCCTCCACCAGAACCGTCACCACCAGCCGCGGTGACTCAGCCGGCGCAAATCCGGTGAACCAGGCATGGGTTTCCTTTCCTGTCTCAAACTCGGCAGACCCTGTCTTTGCCGCCACCGTATAAGCATCTGTGCGCACAGCCGAACCCGTTCCCTCTGTGACAACCGCTCTCATAAGCTCCGTAAGTCCCGCTGCCTCCTCCGCGCTCATAAGGCTTCCGTAGGCGGCGGGCATGAACTTTTTGATGGTTTCATCTCCCGCGCTGACAACAGAGTCCAGAAAATAGGGTTTCATCAGGGTGCCTCCGTTGGCTATGGCAGCCGTAATCATGGCATTGTGAAGGGGCGTAATCTGGGTTGTTCCCTGTCCGATGGAGGTCTGCAGAATTTCCCAGGTTCCGGCTCCGGGTTTCATGTTGTAGGCGCTCTGCTTATAGGGAATTCCGCTCAGCGGGAGAGGTCCGTTAAAGAGGAGCTCTCCCGCGGTGCTGTTCCATTTTCCCAGGTCCATCTCAAGACCCAGGCTGGCAAACGCGCCGTTGCAGGAATTGGCAAAAGCCAGGGTGAAATCCTGATGGCCATGGGCCGTACCGTGATAGCACTTAATCCGGTATTCTCCGTTCTCATACACACCGTCACAGTCAAACTGGTAATTCTTATAATCCGCAGGATGTTCCCGCATATATTCCAGCGCAGTCACTATTTTAAAGGTGGAACCAGGGGGATAAAGTCCCTGAGTGGCCCTGTTTAAAAGCTGTCCCTCTTTATTTTCCTGGGCGGTCAGGGCTTCCCAGTCCCCCAGCAGGCTGTTGGGATCGTAGCCGGGCTTTGATACAATGGCGAGTATCTTGCCGGTATCCGGCTCCATGGCAATGACCACTCCCTTTCTGGCTCCCAGCGCGGCGTAGGCAGCCTGCTGAAGCTCTGTATCCAGGGTGGTGTATACATCGTCTCCCGGATTCTTATTGCCGGTCAGTTCATTTCCCACCTGCTCCATCAGGTTCACATGGGAAGTCAGCAGATAGAAATTGGCAAGGGCCTCGATTCCCGTCTTGCCTTTGGTGGAATAGCCCACCGCATGGTCAAAGATATCTCCGAAGGGATACACCCTTGTCTCATTTCCCTCGCCGTCCATCTGAGTCTGGGCCAGCACCGTACCGTCTGATGCCAGAATCCTGCCCCTCACGATACGGTCCGAAAAGCTGTCCAGCCTTGCGTTATAGGAGTTGTTTATTACATCCTCGCTTTTCACCTGAAGAAAATACCCCAGATAGGCTGCCAGTCCCAGGAACAGGGCCGCCACCACATAGGTGATGCCCAGAATGCTGCGGTTGGATGTTTGATTGGACTTTGAGCCGGTATCTGCCTTCTTACTCATGGCATCACCTCCTCTCCGGTTTCTTCCTCATCGTTGCGTTTCAGGATATAAAGACCCTGGATAATGCCAAACAGCAGGAATGTTCCCAGGATGGAGCTTCCTCCGTAGCTGACAAAGGGCAGCGTCACTCCTGTGGACGGTATGAATTTGGTCACACCGCCAACAGTCAGAAATACCTGCACGATATACTCCACTCCCAGACCAAATGCTATCAGCTTGTAGAACACGGCCTGCATTCTGGCTGCAATCATCATGAACTGAATGAAACAGCCCAGGCAGATAAGAAGTACGCAGATGGCAAAAATGGCCCCCATCTCCTCCGACACCGCCGAAAATATAAAATCCTTCTCCACCACCGGTATCTTTCCCGGCATTCCCTGGCAGAGTCCCATACCAAACCATCCCCCTGTGCCAATGGCAAAAAGGGACTGGGTAATCTGGTATCCTTTGTTTTCTATATCGGCCCACGGGTTGCTCCAGGCCGACACCCTGCGGCGCACATGGTCGAACAGCTGATAGGCTGCCAGGGCGGCTCCCGTTCCCAGAGCGCTTCCCGTTATCAGATACAGCCAGCTTCCCGTGGCCACAAAGAGCATCAGCAGGTAAGTGACAAAGAAAATCAGAGCGCTTCCCAAATCCTTGGAAAGCACCAGCACCAGAACATGAGCACCGGCCACAGCCGTTGTCAGGAAAATGGTCTTAAAATCCGTGGACTGATAGAACATGGACGCTGCGAAGAATACAAAGGTCAGCTTCACAAATTCCGACGGCTGGATGGACACACCTGCTATGGTAAGGGACAATTGGGCCCCGAAGCTTTCATTGCCGGCAGCCCATACCACCAGAAGAATGAGGAGCCCTGCCCCCGCATACACCCACTGAAGCTTGTAAAGCTGCCATACCCGCTCCATAATATAGGGCACCAGCCAGGCCAGGGCCGCGGATATGACCACGATGGCAAACTGGCGCAGGGCCTTGTCCAGGCCCTTTGCCATGGACAGCCGGGTAAGCATGATAAAGCCCACGCATAACAGCATGCAGGCGTTGTTAACCAGCAGTCTGGACACATTCCGGTACAGCAGGCGGTACAGATAAATATAGCACAGGAAAAAGACCACCTGGGCCCCGTAAAACGCCAGAAGCATGGCCTGCATCCCCTCGTCCTCTGTCTTCAGAAACATAACCAGGTACGCCAGAAAATGAATGGCGAACATGGCCCGGTTCTGCCTGGCACATACCTTGCGCTTGCGCTCCATATCCGGGAAGGAAAAAAAGCGGAAATTCGCATAGGTGTAGACCGCCATCAGCAGTATCATCAGATATTTGGATATTTCTACAATCAGATTGGTCATAAGCCTCACTCCACTCCGCGCTTAAAATGTCCCCTGGTAAAGTCTCTGAAGGGGACATCCACATCCCTGTTATATACAAAGGAACCGATGAATGCGTCGAGTACCTTTTCTGTCTGCTCTGTTCCCTCCACCGTAAACTGAAGGCGCAGGCGCTCCGCCATGAGACGGCGCACCAGCTTTTCGCTGCCCAGCAGGGACAGGGGCGCGGGATTGTAAATGGTATTGTAGCAGAAGGAACAATGGTTCTTTACAGGAAGTACGGCGCCTGTCCTGTCCTTCATCATAAGTGTCCCCCGTTTATGGGTACACCCCTTCACCGTATTGGTGATGCACTGGGCAGATACCATCATAGGCGCGTTTCCATAGATAATGAGCTCGCTGGTCAGCCCCAGGCCGCGGCATGACTCAAGAACAGGCTCCAGCTCACGGCTGTTCAGCTCCCAGGACATGGTGAGCATGGAGGCGCCCACAGATGCCAGCACTCTGGCGGACCGGCTGTTCCAGCCATATACCGAAGCGTCCATGCCAAAGGGCAGGGGGAGCCCGGGCATTTCCTGTTCCATAAGGTCTTTCAGCCATACGGTCTCCTCCAGTGCCCTGATTAACACGCCGTCAAAGCCGGCCTGACACAGCAGATGACGGCTGTCCCCCAGGTATCTCTGCGCATGGGACCGGAATATCTGCGGAAGGGCCAGCCAGCACTGTTTTCCCCTGTCGTGGCAGCGGTCAGCGATATCCCTCCACTGGTCCGGGCCGAAACCGTCCGCGTCCAGATAAACCACCGATATCTCACCGCGGGCCAGGACAGGAGAAAGCTGGGCTGTTTCTTCCAGGAAGGCCGTGAGGACGGGCTGAGACTGGGGGGCTGCGGTTTGGGTAAGAACGGGCCGGGACTGCGAAGCTATGTTTTGGATAAGAACGGGCCGGGATGTCGGGTCCGCAGAAGAATGTCCAATGGCCAATGCGGCGCCGGTAAGCTTTTTCTCCAGCTCTTCAAAGCCGGCGCGGCGCAGCTCATTGAGCGCCTGAACCGGAAGGAATAAATCTCCTTCGATTTGGGCTGTGAGTGTTTGGAAACAAAAGGGGCTCCCTCCCGTCTTATTCAGCTGTTTTAATACCTTCTCCCGGGTCATGGGCTGTTTTTCGGCTGCCTGGGGCGCCTGGCCCAGAACCTGGACCTTTTCTTTGCGGCACTCCAGGGTCAGGCGGCTGGGCTCTCCCTCTGCCAGCTCCACATGCCCCCGTACATTCTCCTTCAGTTCGGCCTCCACATAGGTCTTATCCAGATATTCAAAAAGTTTCTGGTTTCCCTCCCTGAACTCCGGCTTTTCCCTCAGCGCTACCATGCCGCGGCCATTGTGCCGGGCGTAGTAGCCGTCTGTGAACCCGCCTCTGTCAAAAAGGTCCAGGAGCATCTTCCTGTCCTCCGGCTCCACACGGTAACCGTCCCGTCCCTGCTTCAGATACCGGTCCACGTATTTGCGGTAAATGCTCACCACGCCCGCCGTATATCTGGGGCTCTTCATTCTTCCCTCTATCTTCAGGGAGTACACGCCTGCCTCTATGATATCGGGCAGGATGTCAAGGGTGCACAAATCTTTCAGGCTCAGCACGTATCTCTCGCTGCTTTTATTGAGAGGGGATGGATCCGGCCGGCCGGAGGCGCCCGGCTTTTTGCCCTGGTTCCTTTTTCCGGTCTGTTCACTGATTCGGGACCTGGCTCCAGCCTGGCCGGCCTGTTCAGGCACGGAATGTTTTCCATTCATCCGGCTTATATCCTCCGGCTCATATACCGAGTAGGGAAGACGGCAGGGCTGGGCGCAGCGTCCCCTGTTTCCGCTTCTGCCGCCAATAAGGCTGCTCATAAGACATTGTCCTGAATAGCAGTAACAGAGGGCTCCGTGTACAAAGCTCTCTATCTCTATGTCTACCTCATCATGGATTCGCCGTATTTCCTCCAGTGACATTTCCCTGGCAGTAACTACCCGGCTGCATCCCAGTTCCTTCATCATCCTGGCCCCGTATACGCTGGTCACCGTCATCTGGGTGCTGGAATGAAGCTCCAGCCCCGGAAAATGCCGGCGCATGAAAGCCAGCGCTCCCAAATCCTGGACTATGACACCGTCCAATCCCCTCTCGCAGTAGGGGCGCATGTAGTTTTCCAGGTCGTTCAGCTCATCTTCCTTGAACAGGGTATTGACTGTCATGTACAAACGCCGTCCGTGCAGATGAACATAGCCCATGGCCTCCAAAAGCCCCTTTTCATCCGGGTTATCCGCATAGGCTCTGGCTCCGAACCGGCTGCCCCCCATATAGACTGCGTCAGCTCCCGCTGCCACTGCTGCCTTCATACTTTCAAATGACCCTGCCGGTGCCAGTACCTCTACCTGTCTCTTCTCCATTTTGTCCAACCTTTCCTGAACTGTTACCCTGAAATAAAAGATGCCTCACGTATCCCCATGAGACATCCCCCTCGTAATCCTCTTATCTTCTTCCACCTTTGTGGGAACCGGCCTTTCTGGCTGCCTGCAGCGCCTTTCTGGCAAGCTCCTCATCCGTCATCCCCCCTGTGAGAGGGGCCGTAACAGGCGCTGCGGACGGTGCTGCGGTTGCCGCTGCCTGAGTGGAAGCTGCTGCCATTCCCCTGCCTGCTTCTGACGCGGGGTTTAACACCCGCAGAGACGGTGCCGGCCGCTTCTCATCAGACTGGTCTGCCGATGCAGCGGGCTGCTGCGCAGATGCGTCCGCATCCGGTGTCTGTGAAGCGGTCTCAGGCTGAGAAGCTTCCCTGACAGCGGAACCGGAAACAGGTTCCGGACGGGAGGCACTCCGTGTAATGCCGGCCTCAATTTCCACGGTTTCCTCTATCTCCTCCACTGCCTCTGCCTGCACTCTGGCTTTACTTTCGGTCTCAGCGGATGAGTTAGTTCTGAGATTCTGAAGGTTTTCTCTGGCTTCCTTTAATTCGCCTTCCAGCTGGGCAATGCGGCGGTTCAGGCGATCCAGCTCCCTCTGGCGCTCCTCCAAATCCTTAAGCACCGCCTCCAGCTTCATCTGTGTACTGACCAGCTCGTGCTTTAAGCTGTAGGTCTCCTTCTCCATATCGTTCTTCTGACGCTCCATTCCCTCGCCCCATTCCATGGCTTTGAAATAATCGTCTGCTATATTTAACTCCGTCATGACCATCTGGTAATCCGCACTCTGTTTGGTGAATCCCGGTACCTTCCTCATGGCGCTGTTTTTCTCGTTTACGTAGCTGGCAGCTTTCTGGAGATAGCTCTCATCCTCGCTGCCGCCCAGTGTGTATACTTTTCCGTCTATTAAAACTTGGGTGTAATTTTTTGTATCCATATCTAATCCCCTGCTTTCTGCTTTGCTGGTTTGCGTCCTGATGATTTGTGTGGCGGTTTCGGGTGCGCGCGGCCGATTATACTGCGCGCGCCTGTTCCGCGGTGCGCGTTCGATTCCGCTGCGCTCCATCTCACTCACGGGCTTCACCCTATGAAAAAAGACATGGGCAGATTTCCTTATGTGCCAGCACAACGGCAATCTGCCCATGCCTTTTTTCGCACTGCTCATTGCCTACGTGGACATTATACCACACCCCCAGCCTTCTTAACAAGGCGGTTTCTACATTTCTAAGCCCAGGTGGCGATAGGCTGTTTCGGTAGCCATGCGGCCCCTTGGGGTGCGGTTTATCAGACCGTTCATAAGGAGGTATGGTTCGTATACCTCCTCCAGGGTTCCTGAATCTTCTCCCAGAGCCGCTGCCAGGGTGTCTAATCCCACGGGACCGCCGGAAAATTTTTCTATAATCATCAGCAGGATATTCCTGTCGTTCTGGTCCAGTCCCAGTTTGTCCACATCCATGATGTCCAGGGCAAAATCCGTTACCTCCCGGGTAATAACGCCGTCATATTTGACCTGGGCAAAATCTCTGACCCTCTTTAACAGACGGTTGGCCAGCCTTGGGGTTCCCCTGGAACGTCTGGCCAGCTCCATGGCTCCCCCCGCTTCGATTTCCACGCCCAGGACCCTGGCAGAGTGGAGGATAATGATTTTCAGCTCCTCCGGCGTATAGAATTCCAGCCTCTGAATCACTCCGAACCGGTCCCTTAATGGCGCGGTGAGAAGTCCTGCCCTGGTGGTGGCTCCCACCAGGGTAAAATGGGGCAGGTCCAGACGTATGGACCTGGCGGTGGAATCCTTTCCCAGCATGATGTCGATGGCAAAATCCTCCATGGCCGGGTACAGCACCTCCTCAACCTGACGGTTCAGACGGTGTATCTCGTCCACGAAAAGCACATCTCCTTCCTGGAGATTGTTCAGTATGGCCGCCATCTCTCCCGGCTTTTCAATGGCCGGGCCGCTGGTCACCTTCATATTGGTTCCCATCTCATTGGCAATGATACCTGCCAGCGTAGTCTTGCCCAGTCCCGGCGGGCCGTAAAACAGCACATGGTCCAGAGGCTCCCCTCTGGTCTTGGCTGCTTCTATATAGATGTTAAGGGTGGACTTAATCTTCTCCTGCCCTACATAATCCCTGAGACATTGGGGTCGGAGCGTGGTCTCTATGCGCTCGTCCTCCGCCGTTACTTCCGTTGTTATAATCCTGCGTTCCATTTACACCTCTGCATATCCCAATTTCACCTTTGCCAGAATCCTTACAGGAAGGACAGATGCTTTAAGGACGCCTTTAACACATCCTCCGAAGTCATCCCGTCCGTGACCTCCACCTGCTTCACTGCCCTGGATGCCTCCGTGCTGGTGTAGCCAAGGGCTACCAGCGCCTGGACCGCCTCCTCGGCCGCTTCCACCAGCCCGGCTACGGATGCGCCTGTATCCACATCATCCATGCCGGCCCCGCCAGCCATGTTCCCCAGCACGTCGTCCATGGATATCCTGTCCTTCAAATCCAAAATCAGGCGCTGGGCCGTCTTATTGCCAATGCCCGGCGCTTTGGCCAGGGCCTTCACATCCTCGCTGACAATGGCCAGGCGCAGATCGTCCGGTCGGAGCACGGAGAGAATTCCCAATGCGCCCTTTGGTCCGATGCCGTTCACCCCCAGCAGCTGCCTGAACATGTCCCTGTCCTGGCTGTGAAGGAAGCCATAGAGGGTCATGGCATCCTCCCTTACCTGAAAATATGTATAAACCGTCACCTCTTTCCCCATTCCCGGAAGCTCCGGAAGCAGGGAGACAGGTACATGGATGGCCAGGCCCACATGACCTGCCTCCACCACGATAACGTCTTCCTCAATGGCCACGAGAGGCCCTTTTACGTAAGAAATCATATATCCTTCCTGTTCTTTCTCTCTCTAATGTCCTGCCCTTCATCATATCATACCCATGAATCCAATGCAAGTCTGCCGAACAAATATTCTGTTTCGGACCAGACTCCGGCCATCAGACACTTGCGTTTCCGGATTTTTTAGTATACACTAACCCATAGGGAATATCCGCAATTTACCGCAGCTCATATCCGGTTCCCGCTAAAAAAGGAGTGATTACACATGATAACCATTAAACATCCCGTTGATTTACCTGATACATATCCTCTGGACCGCATCGGACCCCTTAAGGACCTGCTGTTTTTCGATATAGAAACCACTGGTTTTTCCGGCGACACATCCCAGCTGTACCTGATCGGCTGCACATACCACGACGGCTTTGGCTGGAGGCTCATACAGTGGTTTGCTGACTCGCGCGAATCCGAGAGGGAGCTTCTGACAGCCTTCTTCACCTTCATGGAGCGCTTTAAGATACTGGTACATTTTAACGGAGACGGCTTTGATATCCCCTATCTGTTAAAATGCTGCCGCCGTCTGGACCTGCCCTATGATTTTGACCGCATAAAAAGCGTGGATATCTACAAAAAAATAAAGCCCTACCGCAAGCTGCTGGGCCTCGAGAACATGAAACAGAAATCCATAGAACAGTTCCTGGGCGTAGCCCGGGATGACAAATACAACGGAGGGCAGCTTATAGAGGTCTACCGTGAATACCTGATGACCCATGAATCCTTCCTGTACGACCTGCTGATTCTCCACAATGAGGACGACTTAAAGGGCATGCCCTCCATCCTGCCCATCCTGAGCTATGCGGATATGATGGAAGCCCCGTTTTCACTGGAATCCCAGCAGCTTTTCACCTATGATGACATGGCCGGAAACGCCTGCCCCTTCCTCAGCCTGACCTTAAAAAGCCCCTGCGCCATCCCGGTGCCCCTGGAATACGACAGCGCGCCGGTAAGCCTGGAGCTGAGCCGGGACACTCTTGCGTGCAATATTGCCCTCTTCCAGGGCGAGCTCAAGTACTTTTATTCCAACTATAAAGACTATTATTACCTGCCCGTGGAAGACACGGCCATCCATAAAAGCGTAGGCGAATATGTGGACAGGGATGCGCGCGCAAAGGCCACTGCCAGAACCTGCTACACCAAAAAGCAGGGCCTCTTTCTTCCACAGTTCGGCTGCCTATGGTCCCCTGTCCTCATGCGGGAATATAAGGCATCTCTCACCTATGCGGAATATGAACCGGAAATGTTGTCCCCGGACGGCATGGCTGACGCTTATGCAAAGCAGATTCTCTCTTATGTGAGCCAGGCAAAGGAGCTTTAATCTCCTGCCTGGTCACGGCTGCCCTGCACAGAAGGTTGGGCTCCAGACGGATCACAGCTCCCTTTTCAATACATTTCTTGATGACCGTGTAGGCCGTATTGCGGTTCCAGCCAATCTCGTCCTTTAACAGCTTAGCCATCTGACCGGCCGTGCAGTCACCATGCTTCCACAGTGTTTTCATGATTTTAAGTTCAGAGTCAAATAGTTCCGGTTTCATATAAACTCCCTTCAATGACTATTTTAATAGTCGTCTCAAACCTGCTGCCCTGGGCCATAACAAAAAAGCCCTGCCAAAAAGACAGGACTCATTAGGACTCATTAAAACATGATTACCGCATCCACCCTACTTCCTGGGCAAAGCCGCCCGGTAGGTTTCTCCCACCGTATTGCCGGAATAAGCAGCGTACATATGGGTGGTGGTGGAATCTGAATGGCCCAGCATGGCCTGGACCGCATGGATGTCGGCGCCGCCCCGAATCAGATGGGCAGCAAAGGAATGACGCAGGGTATGAGGGGTTATATCTGCCTGGATACCGGCCTTTTCCCCATAATACTTGATAATCTTCCAGAAGCCCTGGCGGCTCATGGCCTTGCCGCTGCAATTAGTGAACAGCCACTGGGATTCCTTACCCTTAAGCAGCTCGTGACGCCCCTTTTCCAGATACACGCTCAAAGCCTGCTTGGCCGGTTTTCCAAAAGGAACCATGCGCTCCTTCTGTCCATCCCTGCAAGTGATGTAGCCAACCTGCATATTAAGATCCGAAAGCTCCAGCCCGATTAGCTCTGACACCCGTATGCCCGTGGCGTACAAAAGCTCCAGCATGGCCTTGTCCCGTATCTCCTTGGATGTTGTCATGCCGGGTTGGCCCAGCAGAGCGTTGACCTCATTGACACTCAGTATGACAGGGGCCTTTTTCTCAATTTTGGGCGCTTTCAGGAGTTCCGCCGGGTCCTTGCGGATTCGTCCTTCTTTGAACATGAAATTGAAAAAAGCCTTCATGGATGCCAGTTCCCTGGATATGGTGGTCGTGGCCTTCCCCTCTTTTTCCAAAAAAAGGATATATGAATTCAGACTGGTCTTAGTCACCTTTTCAACTTCTGTTATTCCTTTATCCTCCAGAAAAGACGCCAGCTGCATCAAATCTCTCTGGTAGGAAATTTCCGTGTTCCTGGAGGTCTTTTTCACATCCCTCAGGTAGCTCACAAAGCTTTTTATATCGGACGTCATATCGCTATTTTCCCCTAACCCGTTTCTCACAAAAAGTGGCCCAAAATCGTATGCTGACTATCATTATATCTGCATTTTTCTATAAAATCAAACACATTTTTCCCACTTTGGACCCCATTTTCAGGTGATTAACATAAAACATACAACATGTTGGAAGGGGGTATTTTTGTATGTCAATATGTTGTTAAGCAATGGTAAAAATTTTTTCTCACATAACTCAAAAAAACATAAGATTCCCTGTAATCCTCACGCGTTAAATCAATCATATCACCGTGGGATATCCCCCTGTGCTTACGGTTGGAAAGGGTTCCTTTAAATTCGCCCCACATGGCGGACTCCGGTGTCACCAGCCCGTCGTTTTTACCATCCATGGCCCGGATGATAAGGCAGGGAACTGTTTTTCTCTTCTTCACGTACATCTCTCCTTTTGGAACCCTAGAATAACAGCAGAAGCGTTCCTGCGGTCAGAAGAACCAGACCTGCAAAAGATTTGCGGTCCAGCTTTTCCCCCAGGAATATTCTGGAAAACAGTATGGTCACCAGAATACTGAGCTTATCAATGGGAACCACGATACTGGCAGGCCCGTCCTGCAGGGCCCTGTAATAACACAGCCAGGAAGCTCCTGTTGCAAACCCCGAAATAATGAGGAAAAACCAGCTCTTTGGCGCAATTCTCCCCAGATGCTTCTGCTTTCCCTGAAGGAACACCAGGAGCCAGGCCATTGCCAGCACCACGCAGGTGCGGATGGCTGTTCCCAGGTTGGATTCCACTCCCTGTATTCCAATTTTTCCCAGAATGGCGGTCAAGCTGGCAAATACAGCCGATAAAAGGGCAGCCGCAAGCCATCCGCTGTTCCCCGGCTGCTCCGCCCTTCCCTCCCGCTTTTGAATCATCAGCAGGGTGCCTGTCCCAATCAGGACCATGCACAGAATTTTCATTCCCCCAAGACCCTCTCCCAAAATCAGGGCAGCCAGAAACATGGTCAGGATAGTGCTGGATTTATCAATGGGAGCCACCTTGTTCACATCCCCCAGCTGAAGAGCCCTGAAATAGAACAGCCAGGAAGCCCCTGTGGCCACACCGGACAGTACCAGAAACAGACAGGTTCCGCCGCTTATGGTTCCTATGGAACCGGCCATTCCGGTAAGGAACACCATAATCCACGAAAACACAAGAACCACTGCGGTACGGACCGCAGTAGCCAAATCCGAGTCCGTATCCCTGACGCCGATTTTCGATAGGACGGCAGTCAGGCCGGCGAACACGGCTGAACCGAAAGCAAACAACAGCCAATCCATATTCACTTCCCCCACTTATCCTTTGTGTCCTGTGCTCCGTTATCCAAAAATCCCCCACAGGAAGGGAGAAACGAAAACCTCCAGAAACGCCCCGGCGCCGGTGATGATTAACAGCAGAAGTCCCGGCAGGATATGGAGCTTCTTCTGCATCTGTCCGGACCAGCCTGACAGCACGTACCACACCAGGAGATAGACCAGACCATGGGGCAGGACCGTACATAAAAATGCGGCGATTCCCAAAAGTCCCTTGCGGATGGTCAGCACGGACAGCACCACTGCCAGACTCATCCCCGCATAAAAGGTCAGGAACCCAAACAGCATCTGGCTGCACACCGTGATTCCGACCAGCCAGCCGCCGCAGGTTTCCAACGCTCTCTGCCTGAATACGGTCATAAATTCCCTCACTCCCCTGTTTCCGCCTCCGAAGGAGCCCGCTGCCCCCAGGATACACCCCTGCACCGTAGGACCGCCAAATACCAGCGCGGCTGCCGTACCGCAAAAAATCCCTGACACAAAGCAGAACAACAGCCAGTCCTCATAGGTGAGCGTTCCCAGACGCAGCCTAAACCACCTCATTCCCATGCATCATCCTCCTGTCCCAGTTTACAGGTAAGAAACATATCCGCTGCAGCTTCTCCCCCACTACTGTATGACAGAAATTCATGGTTTATGACTTAGCCCCGCACCATACTGTCCTTCTTATCCTCAGAACGGTATTTTCTGGCATAGGCCATAATGGCGGCAATGGTCTTGCCGTCCGTAATCTTTCCTGTGTATACCATGTCCTCCAGTTCCTCCAGGCTGCATGGAACCACATTGATCACCTCATCCTCGTCCAGATGCTGATGGGATGGTATCAGGTTGTGGGCCACGAATATGTCAATGGCCTCATCGCAGAACGCAACAGTCGTGGTAAGGCTCATAAGATACTCCAGGTTCTCCGGTGACTCCACTCTGTATCCGGTCTCCTCCTCCAGCTCCCGGAACGCGCACTCCACCTTTGGCTCTCCCGGCTCATCCAGCTTGCCTGCCGGAATCTCCAGGGTATAACGGTCCAGAGCATTGCGGTACTGGCGCACCATAAGGATTTTTCCATCGTCAGCAACGGGCAGGACAGCCGCGGCGCCGTCGTGATGGATGAAATCCCACCTTGCCTCATGGCCGTTTGCCAGGACCTTGTCCTCATATATTTTAAGAATGTTTCCCTCATATTTAAGCTGGCGGTCCAGCCGTATAACCGGTATCTGCGTATTCTTTTCTTTATCTTCCATGTCTGTACCTTCCTCTCTGTTATGATTTGATATCATTATCCTATTTCATGCGCCGGGTCTTCTCATAGCAGGCGTCCGCCGCCTTGATGACCGCATTTCTCAGGCCATGCTCCTCCAGAGCAGATACACCTGCGATGGTGGTGCCGCCGGGGGAACACACCTCATCCTTCAACTGCCCCGGATGCTTACCTGTCTCCAGAATCATTTTCGCGCTTCCAAGCACAGTTTGGGCCGCCATGGCATAGGCTGTCTTTCTGGGAAGGCCGTATTTGACCCCGCTGTCAGCCAGCGCCTCAATGAACATGTACACAAAAGCCGGTGAACTGCCGCTGACGCAGCCAACTGCATCCATAAGCCGTTCTTCCACCAGTTCCACCCTTCCGCAGGAGGAAAAGATGTCCCGGATGGTCTCCTTTTCCTCCTCTGTATAGGATGCTTCCCCATAGGACACGCCGGTCATGCCTTCTCCCAGCATGGCAGGTGTGTTGGGCATGGCTCTTACCACCCGCACATTTCCTCCCAGGCGTTCCGTGATATTGGAAATGGAGATGCCGGGCGCCAGGGATACCACCACCTGCTCCGGTGTTACCACATCCCTTATCTCCGAAAACACCGCGTCAAAATACTGGGGCTTTACTGCCAGTATCAGATACTTTACCGCTTCTGCACACTCCCTGTTGGAACAGGCATGGGGCACCTTTGTCCTGACTGTCACTGCCTCCATTTTATCCTGGCGGGCCGCTGAAAATATCATCTCCTCCGGTCCATGTGTCTTGAGAAGCCCGTTTAAAATGGCGTTTCCCATATTGCCCATTCCTATAAAACCAATCTTTACCATCCTCATACCTCCTTGTCATGGACATTCAAACCGCAGCAAAGCCCCGGCAGACTGCCTTCTGCAGTGCGCCGGGGCTCCCGGGCATACCTGATGCATCTTCATTCATCATTCAATATCCCTCAGTATATCACAAAAATCAAAGGTAGCAAAGTAATCCTCAGGAGTTTCTGCCCTGCGGATCATCTCCACCGTGCCGTCCTCCTTTAACAGAAGCTCTGCTGATTTCAGCTTGCCATTATAATTATATCCCATGGCAAATCCGTGGGCGCCCGCATCGTGGATAAACAGAAGGTCTCCCTTTCTGATTTCCGGAAGCATACGGTCAATGGCAAACTTATCATTGTTCTCGCACAGGGAACCTACCACATCATACATGCGGGTGCAGGGCTCATCCTCCCGTCCCATAACAGTGATGTGATGATAAGCGCCGTACATGGCCGGCCGCATCAGATTCACGGCGCAGGCATCCACGCCCACATACTCCTTATAAGTGTGTTTCTCATGGATGGCCTTTGTGACCAGAGCGCCGTAGGGCCCCATCATGAAACGCCCCAGCTCTGTGCACAGAGCCACATCCTCCATGCCGGCCGGAACCAGAATCTCCTCATAGACTCTCCTTACGCCGTCACCGATTGTCAGGATATCATTGGGTTCCTGGTCCGGACGGTAGGGTATCCCGATGCCGCCGGACAGATTGATGAATGCGATATGGACGCCTGTCTCCTCCTTCAGTTTAACAGCCAGCTCAAACAGAATCTTTGCCAGCATGGGGTAATATTCATTGGTCACCGTATTGCTGGCCAGGAACGCATGTATGCCGAAATGCTTTGCGCCCTTTTCCTTCAGAATCTTAAATGCCTGTCCAATCTGCTCTGTGGTCATTCCGTATTTGGAATCTCCGGGATTGTCCATGATGTCATTGCTGATTTTAAACAGGCCGCCCGGATTAAAACGGCAGCTGATGGTCTCCGGAATATGTCCCAAAGTCTCCTCCAGGCACTGTATATGGGTGATGTCGTCCAGGTTGATGATGGCTCCCAGCTTTTTTGCATAAGCAAATTCCTCAGGCGGCGTATCGTTGGAGGAAAACATGATGTCGGGGCCGGAAAAGCCGCATGCCCTGGACATCATAAGCTCTGTCATGGATGAACAGTCCGTGCCGCATCCCATGTCCTTCAGTATATTTAACAGGAATGGATTGGGCGTGGCCTTGACTGCAAAATATTCCTTATATCCCTTGTTCCAGGAAAACGCCTGCTTAAGCCTGGCGGCATTCTCCCTGATTCCCCTCTCATCGTAAATATAAAAGGGCGTGGGGTATGTCTTCTCAATCTCCCTTAATTGTTCCAGTGTTACGAATGGCTTCTTATCCATTATGTATGTGTCTCCTTTCCCTTTTTTGCGCAAAAAGCCTGTCAGGAAGTACAATATGTTCAATTGTACTCCCGGACAGACTTCCTTGTCCAGTGTTTTTATTCGATATTAATGACTCTCATGATATTGGTCTGGGTGGCTGCCTCGTGACGTCTTGCATAGGTTACGACTCCGGCTGTGATGACAGCCAGTTCGCCCTCCTCCACAAGTCCTCTGTCCTTAAGCTCTTCCACAGAATTCTCGATCAGTTCGTCCGTGGATTCTGCCCTGCGTGACCAAACCGGTACCACGCCCCACTGAAGCTGCATCTGGCGGACGGTGGCCATGCTGGGGGACATGCCGATGATTCTGGCACCCGGTCTCCACTTGGAGAGCATCTGGGTGGTAAAGCCTGTGATGCTGGGAGCAATAATCACATCCGCATCCAGGTCATGGGCGGTTGACACAGAGGCAAAGCACACTGCGTTTGAAACATTCTTCATGTTCTGCTCTGTCACCTTCCTCTGGCGGTATCCCGCATAGTCCAGATGCATCTCTGTCTCCAGGGCAATGGACACCATCATTTTAAGTGCGTCCACCGGATACTTGCCCATGGCTGTCTCGCCTGAAAGCATCACTGCGTCCGTGCCGTCATACACCGCGTTGGCAACGTCCGTCACCTCAGCTCTGGTAGGTCTGGGATTGCGGATCATGGAATCCAGCATCTGGGTGGCTGTGATAACGATTTTACATGCCTCGTTGCACTTGCGTATAATCTTCTTCTGGATATGGGGAACCTTCTCAGCCGGTATCTCCACGCCCATGTCGCCTCTGGCCACCATGATGCCGTCCGCTGCCTCGATGATGGCGTCCAGGTTCTCGATGCCCTCCGCGTTCTCAATCTTTGCAATGACCTTCATGCCGGAACCCTGCTCATCCAGCATGGCCTTGATTTCCTTTATGCAGTCAGCCGTACGCACGAAGGATGCCGCGATAAAGTCAAAGCCCTGCCTGATTCCAAAACGGATATCCTCTTTATCCTTATCCGTCAGGGCCGGAAGCTTAATCTTTACATTGGGAACATTGACCCCCTTCTTCTCTCCCAGCTCTCCTCCATTGATGACCTCACAGACAATATCCGTATCCTTCACCTCGCGCACTTCCAGCTCGATCAGTCCATCGTCAATGAGAATCCGGTTGCCAGCAGCCACATCCTCATTCAGTCCGCTGTAATTGATATAGCCGACGGTATCGTCCCCTACCAGCTCCCTGGTGGTCAGCGTATAGGTCTGGCCTTCCTTCAAAGTCACCTTTTTGCCGTCCTTCAGCTGTCCGGTACGAATCTCCGGTCCCTTGGTATCGAGGAGCGCTGCAACCGGAATGTCTAACTCCTTGCGCACTTCCTTTAACAGCTCCAGGCGTCCCTGATGCTCGTTGTAGTCACCGTGTGAAAAGTTAAAACGGGCCACATCCATACCATTCCTGGCAAGCTCCATCATAACATTCTTGTCACTGGTATTGGGGCCCATGGTGCAGATAATCTTGGTCTTTTTCATGATTCTTCCTCCATAAAATTGTGAGAGTTTATAGTGTAACGACAGATTCAGACGTGAAATGCGGATCATGATTTGGGGGAATCCGATTTTTTCACATGCTGATGTGTATATAAATGATCCATGCAGTACTCATAGCTGCCTTCACATTTTGAACAATAGCGGAACTCCATGCCGGGACTTTCCTCGTCCGTCCTGCCGCAGACCGCACACTTGTGATGGGTGCGGTTCACGGGCCGCATGGTCTTTACCTTGAAATCCTGCCTGCGCTTCACTTCCCTGGGGCTGTACTTCTTAAAATCCTTTGTCATCAGGAAGAAAATGATGAAGTTGGCAAGGGACAGGAAAATGGCGATTCGCTGTGGGAAACTGCCGTATACGAACCCGAACACCAGAAAAAAGGCGTCAAACAGCGCCAGCCATTTCGCCTTGATGGCCAGTATAAAGTAAATATAAAAGTACTCCTCCGGGAAAATCACCGCATAGGCCAGGAATATGGACATACTCAGGTATGAGGTGTTAAGGTGCATATCCCAGCCCCAGATAAAGTATACAATAAACTCGGCAAGTATGATGCCGATGGCTCCCATAAAAAAGAACACATTAAAACGGAACGCCCCCCACACCGTCTCCAGGGAACGGCCCAGTGAATAGTACATGAGCGCCGCAAATATAATCCAGAAGGGGCTCAGTGTGGGCGGGTACAGCAGAAATGTCACCAGCCTCCAGACCTGTCCGTGAAGAATGGCCTCCGCGTCCAGGCTCAGGTACCGGGTAAAGAACATGGGGTCCATGTACATCATGACAAAACCCATGATATACATAATGATGATGTAATACATCAGGTTGTGGATGGCATATTTGCCAAACCTGCGCTCAAGCTTATTAAAAAATCTCATCCTATCATCCTTTTCATTTGCCTGTATGTTTTAAATCAAAACAGGTCTTTCTTATTAAATATATACGCAACAAACAGTGACAGCAGCAGGGTCAGGCCCAGAACAATGGCAAATCCATAGGGACTGTCCGCGAAAGGCATGCCATGTGAGTTTACGTTCATGCCGTAGAAGCTGGCTATCATGGTTGGTATGGACAGCACGATGGTAACGGTAGCCAGAAACTTCATGACAATATTCAGGTTGTTGGAGATGACGGAAGCAAATGCATCCATGGTGCCGCTCAGGATTCCACTGTATATGTTCGCCATCTCAATGGCCTGCTTGTTTTCCACGATTACATCCTCCAGCAGGTCCGTGTCCTCCGGGTACTTCTTTATCTTTTCAATGCGCAGCAGCTTCTCCAGCACCACCTCGTTGGAACGAAGGGACGTGGTAAAGTAAACCAGGGACTTCTCCAGCTCCAAAAGCTCAATCAGTTCCTCGTTCTTCTGGGACTGGTGGAGCTTGCGCTCAATGACTTCGCTCTTCTTATCAATGATTCGGAGGTATTGCAGGAACTGGGTGGCATTTTTATAGAGAATCTGCAGGATGAACCTGGTCTTCATGAAGGTGTGGAAATCCCTCACTCTTCCGTCCATAAAGGAAGTGAGCACAGGCGTCTCCTCCAGGCAGACCGTAATCAGCACATCCTTGGTGGTGATGATAGCCAGAGGGATGGTGACAAACCAGTCCTTGCCGTTGCGCTCCTCTATGGAAGGAATGTCCACCAGAATCAGGGTGTATTCATCCTCCACCTCTATACGGGACCGCTCCTCCTCATCCAGAGGCGCCCGCAAATGGTCCGGGTCAATCTGATAGGTATCTGCGATGTCAATGATTTCTGAGGCTGTAGGGTTTGTTAACGCAATCCAGCAGCCAGGCTGCATCTCTTCCTTTTCGTGCATAGCACCGTCTTCGGTCTTAAAAATCCGTATCATGCGAACTCTCCCCCATTTTGAAATTATACGTTCTCATTATAGTGACTGCCCCCGCTTTTGTCAAATGAAATAGCCTTCCATTTTATATTATACCGAATATTTTTCAGGGAGAATACATAAATTTTACCTGAACAGTATAATGGGACCCGCAGAAACATGCACAATTTTCGCCATTTCTTCACGATTTTTTAACGCCTGTCCCCAATTGTATTTATACTTATTTTGTGTTAAACTCTACTATGAATATCCAGCATCCCAATGCCGGAATTTGTTGCATAAGTCACAGTATTCTCCATGAAACTGTATTATGATACATGTAAAACAGCTTTTCGGTCCCCCAGTACTGCCGGACATGGTTTTTCTCCATGACATGGCAGAACAGCCGTCAAGTTACAAAGGAGGTCAGGGTAAAACCCCGCATATATGAAATTACATACAAATACCCTTACGCTGGGAATCGATATCGGTTCCACAACCGTCAAAGTAGCACTGTTAAATCAGGCTTCCCATATAGTATTCTCCGATTATGAACGCCATTATGCCAATATACAGGAAACTCTGGCGGGACTTTTAAAAAAAGCCCGTGAGATAACCGGCCCCATTCAGGTAATCCCTGTCATAACCGGTTCCGGAGGACTCACGCTCTCCTCCCGTCTGGAGGTTCCCTTTGTCCAGGAGGTGGTGGCCGTTGCCTCCGCGCTTTTGGACTTCGCTCCGCAGACCGATGTCGCCATCGAGCTGGGGGGCGAGGACGCAAAAATCATTTATTTCACCGGAGGCATCGACCAGAGAATGAACGGAATCTGTGCGGGAGGCACCGGTTCTTTTATTGACCAGATGGCTGCCCTGCTGCAGACAGACGCCCCCGGCCTTAACGATTATGCGGAACATTATAAAGCCATCTACCCCATTGCGGCCCGCTGCGGTGTGTTTGCGAAATCCGATATACAGCCCCTTATCAATGAGGGTGCCACCAGGGAGGACCTGGCCGCCTCCATTTTCCAGGCCGTGGTCAATCAGACCATCAGCGGTCTGGCCTGCGGCAAGCCTATTCGGGGAAATGTGGCATTTTTAGGCGGTCCCCTCCACTTCCTTCCTCAGCTTCGGGAAAGCTTCATCCGTACGCTCCGCCTGACGCCGGAGCAGGTTATTGCACCGGACCACTCCCACCTCTTCGCGGCCGTGGGAGCAGCCATGAATCCCCTGGATAACCAGGCGGCCGTACCCCTGGAGACTCTGATTCAGAAACTGTCCTCAGGCATTAAGATGGATTTTGAGGTCAAGCGCATGGATCCCCTCTTTAAGGACCGGGCAGACTATGACCGGTTCTGCGCCCGTCATGCCAGCAACCATGTTAAAAGCGGCGACCTGGCCTCCTATGAGGGATGCTGCTACCTGGGCATTGACGCCGGCTCCACCACCACCAAGGCCGCCCTGGTAGGCGAGGACGGCACACTGCTGTACCGTTTCTATGACAATAACAACGGAAGTCCCCTGGCCACCGCCATCCGGGCTATACGTGAGATAAAGGAACAGCTGCCTGAAACCGCCCGCATCGCGTACTCCTGTTCCACCGGTTACGGCGAAGCCCTGTTAAAGGCAGCGCTGATGCTGGATGAGGGCGAGGTGGAGACCATATCCCACTACTATGCGGCCGCCTTCTTTGAGCCGGATGTTGACTGTATCCTGGACATCGGCGGCCAGGACATGAAATGCATCAAGATTAAGGACGGCACGGTGGACAGCGTACAGCTCAACGAGGCATGCTCCTCCGGCTGCGGTTCCTTTATCGAGACATTTGCCAGGAGCCTGAACTACAGTGTGGAAGATTTTGCCAGGGAGGCCCTGTTTGCGGAAAATCCCACTGACCTGGGCACCCGCTGCACGGTATTCATGAATTCCAATGTAAAACAGGCCCAGAAGGAAGGAGCCACCGTGGCCGACATTTCCGCGGGTCTGGCTTATTCCGTCATCAAAAACGCATTATTTAAGGTAATTAAGATTACAAATGCTTCCGACCTTGGAGACCACGTGGTGGTCCAGGGAGGCACCTTCTACAACGATGCCGTGCTCAGAAGCTTTGAAAAAATATCGGGATGCCAGGCCGTGCGCCCGGACATCGCAGGCATCATGGGCGCCTTTGGCGCTGCCCTCATTGCCAGGGAGCGCTATCACATGGCTGATGAACCGGAGACCTCCATGCTCTCCCTTGAGAAAATCATCGGCCTTAAGTACAGCACCTCCATGACACGCTGCAAGGGCTGCAACAACCACTGTGTGCTGACCATCAACCAGTTTGGAAGCGGACGCCGCTTTATCTCAGGCAACCGCTGTGAGAGGGGACTTGGCCTTGAAAAAGCCAAGAAGGAGATTCCCAACCTGTTTGATTACAAGTATCACCGGATGTTTGACTACGAATCCCTGCCCCTGGACCAGGCGGACCGCGGTACGGTGGGCATTCCAAGGGTGCTCAACATGTATGAGAACTTCCCCTTCTGGGCTGTGTTCTTTAGGAAGCTGCGCTACCATGTGGTGCTGTCTCCCCAGTCCACCAGGCAGCTCTATGAGCTGGGAATCGAATCCATCCCCAGCGAATCCGAATGCTATCCGGCCAAGCTGGTGCACGGACATGTGACCTGGCTCATCAAACAGGGCGTAAAGTTCATCTTCTACCCCTGCATCCCTTATGAGCGCAATGAGAGCCCGGACGCAGGCAACCACTACAACTGTCCCATGGTCACCTCCTACGCGGAAAATATTAAAAATAACGTGGAGGCGCTGGCCGAGGAAAACGTGCGTTTCATGAATCCCTTTATGGCCTTTACCAATGAGGAGATACTCACCGATGCACTTGTAAAGGAATTTTCCAGAACATTCCAGATTCCGGCTGCCGAAGTCAGGATGGCCTCCCATGCCGCCTGGCAGGAACTGGCTGCCTCCCGCGATGATTTGAAGAAAAAGGGCGAGGAGACTCTGGCCTGGCTGAAGGAACACGGAAAGAGAGGCATTGTCCTGGCCGGAAGGCCCTACCATGTGGACCCTGAGATTCACCACGGCATACCGGAGCTGATTACCTCTTACGGATTTGCCGTCCTCACCGAGGACTCCGTATCCCATCTGGGCAGGGTGGAACGGCCTCTGGTAGTGACGGATCAGTGGATGTACCACTCCCGTCTTTACGCGGCTGCCAGCTTTGTAAAGACCCAGGATAATCTGGATCTGATTCAGCTCAACTCCTTTGGATGCGGGCTGGATGCAGTGACCACGGACCAGGTGGCTGATATCCTGACCCGTTCCGGCAAGATTTATACGGTATTAAAGATTGACGAGGTCAATAACCTGGGATCTGCCAGAATACGAATCCGCTCCCTCATTGCAGCCATAAAGGTAAGGGACCAGAGACATTTTGAGCGCAGGGTGGTGTCCAGCGCCTATCACCGCGTAATGTTCACCAAGGAGATGAAAAAGGATTACACCCTTCTCTGTCCGCAGATGTCTCCCATTCATTTTGACCTGCTGGAGCCGGCTATCCGCTCCTTTGGATATAAGATTGAAGTATTGCAGAACCACAACCGCAACGCCGTGGACGTGGGACTCCAATATGTAAATAACGACGCCTGCTACCCGTCCCTCATTGTCATCGGACAAATCATGGACGCCCTGCTGTCAGGTAAATATGACCTGGACCACACGGCTGTCCTCATGAGCCAGACCGGCGGCGGCTGCCGCGCATCCAACTACATCGGCTTCATCCGCAGGGCCCTGGAAAAGGCGGGAATGCCCCAGATACCGGTTATCTCTGTCAATGCCAACGGCATGGAGACCAATCCCGGCTTTACCTTCACCGTGCCGCTGCTGACAAAGGCCATGCAGGCCATTGTTTACGGCGATATCTTCATGCGGGTGCTCTATGCCACCCGGCCCTATGAGGCGGAGCCGGGAAGTGCCGATGCCCTGCATGAGAAATGGAAGGCCCGCTGCATTGCCTCCCTGTCCAAGAAAAACGCGGCCATGATAGAATTCGGACGCAATATAAAGGGAATCATCCGGGATTTTGACGCTCTCCCAAGGCTGGATGTAAAGAAGCCAAAGGTGGGCATTGTAGGGGAAATCCTGGTGAAATTCTCACCTTTGGCCAACAACCACATTGTGGAGCTGCTGGAATCCGAGGGCGCCGAGGCAGTGATGCCGGATTTGATGGATTTCCTGCTGTATTCCTTCTACAACAGCAACTTTAAGGCCGATCACCTGGGCTCCAGGAAATCCACTGCCAGACTGTGCAACGCGGCAATTGCCCTGTTGGAGTATTTCCGCAGGACAGCCAGGAAGGAACTGACGGCCAGTATGCATTTCACGCCTCCGTCAGCCATCAACGAACTGGCCCAGATGGCAAAGGGCTTTGTATCCCTGGGCAACCAGACCGGCGAGGGATGGTTCCTGACCGGCGAAATGCTGGAGCTGATTCACAGCGGTGTGAACAACATCATCTGTACCCAGCCCTTTGGATGCCTGCCCAACCACATCGTGGGAAAGGGCGTCATCAAGGAGCTGCGCCGGAATTACCCCCAGTCCAATATCATTGCCGTTGACTATGATCCTGGCGCCAGCGAGGTAAACCAGCTGAACAGAATCAAGCTGATGCTGGCCACGGCCCAGAAAAACCTGAAAGCAGAGAGTTCCAGGGAGGACCGCGGAAACGGAAGGCGTCCTGTGACTGCCTACAGCCCCTGTCTGGGAACCATGTCCCATACATAAGATGGTGTATGATAAGATGGTGCATGGAAACCATAATATGCATCAGATAATGTACTGAATCAGAGCATGACAAAACCCCGCCGACCAATAAAGGTATCCATTGATTGATACTTTATTGGCGGCGGGGTTCGTTTATTGCTTTTTACATAATTCCGCGAACAGCGGCACTATCCGTTTTGCAGTCACCTGCACCAGGCCCAGGGCTATGTTCTCATTGCCCTCATAGCGGTGATGGTATGAATCAAGTTCAAAAAGGAGGACAAACTTGACAACCAGAAAACATTCCCGAAAGAAAAGAAACCAAAAAGGCATCAAGTGGTTTTATATCACGGCGGCAGGGCTGGTGTCTGCTGTAATTCTCGCCGCCATCCTATTTAAAATCCGGGCTGACAGCGCTGATTCCCAGCGTCCGGCCGGGACAAGTGTCTCACAGAAAATTGCCGGCAGCGGAGACAGGGCAGGAGATTCCCCAAATGAAGAGAACCGGCCGGATAAGGGAAATCAATGGAATAAGACCAATACGGATAACACAAACATCCGGACCATAATCAGCCAAATGTCTCTGGAACAGAAGGCGGCCCAGCTCTTCATCATCACCCCGGAAGCCCTCACCGGCTTTCAGACCGTGACCCAGGCAGGGGACGCCACATACAAGGCATTGCAGGAATACCCGGTGGCCGGGCTTATCTATTTTCCCCAAAACCTGCAAAACCCCAAACAGCTTAAAACCATGACAGCCAGGACCCAGGAATTGGCTGCCGGGCTTACCCAGCTCCCTCTGTTCCTCTCCATTGACGAGGAAGGCGGTAAGGTGGCCCGCATCGCAAACCACGAAGGCTTTGATCTGCCCAAGGTGGATACCATGGCCGAAATAGGAAAGAGCAGGGATATCTCCAGGGCATACGAGGCAGGTTCTGTCATCGGAGAGTATCTGGAAGAACTTGGAATCAATTTGGACTTTGCACCGGATGCGGATGTCTTGACCAATCCGGACAATACCGTTGTGCTGGACCGTTCCTTTGGTTCGGATCCGGTTCTGGTAACACAGATGACGAAAGCCTACATGAAGGGTCTGGAAGAACATCACGTCTATGGGACCCCCAAACACTTTCCGGGCCACGGGGCCACGCAAGGGGACAGCCATAAGGGTTTTGCCTATACCTATAAGACATGGGATGAACTGGAACAGGCGGAGCTGGTTCCCTTTGCCGGCCTGATTCAGGACAACACGCCCTTCATCATGGCGGGCCATATCTCGCTGCCCCGGATTACAGGAGACGACACACCGTCCTCCCTGTCCCCTCAGGTGCTCACAGGATACCTGCGGGAGACAATGGGCTATAAAGGAATCATCATAACCGATGCCCTTAACATGGGGGCCGTCCAGGACAATTATCCACCGGACCAGGCCGCTGTCATGGCCCTGCAGGCAGGCGCTGACCTGCTCCTCATGCCCGCTGACTTTAGGGAAGCTTACGGCGGAGTGCTGGATGCGGTAAAAACAGGAGAATTGACAGAGGAACGCATCGACCAGTCCCTGACGCGTATTCTGAGCGTAAAGCTGACGCTCCCCTGAAATACACAACGGAACAAGCCGCCCTGCGTTCGCAAAGCGGCTTGTCCCATCTTCTTCCATATAGTTTTTATCCAATCAGTTCCCTGATATAAGCAGCCAGCCTCTCATCTTTGCATTTCCCGAAGAACAGTTCCCCGAACTTCTCTCCCGCAAACGCGCCTCTGACCAGTTCCTGGTCCAGTCCTTTAAAGATTTCCACCAGGTCCTCCCTGAAAGCTGCCTTTCTCACATCATCCAGGATCCGCTTGTTTCTCTGCTCCGGAACAGCCCTTTCTCTGGGATATCCCTGGCCGGAAGGCTCGCAGAACAGCTTCTCAAATATATATTCCAGGTTCAGATCTCCGCCCCAGCCAAATCCCTTGGCAAAAGGAATGGCAATGGCGTTCCCATCGTTAATCTGGGCAAATGTATAGGCGTCCAGCGCATCCTCCACATGGCCGCAAATCACGCCCGGGAACGAATTGCAGGCCAGCATGGCTCCTTCGCCCGTGCCGCAGCCCGTAATCACATAATCCGCTGCCTTTCCGTTCAGTATGGCTGCTGCCAGAATACCTGCCTGTACATAGGTGAGCTGTGCCTCATCCTCCGCGGTGTACATGCCGTAGTTGTCCACCTCAAAGCCGTACTGGTCGGCCACTTTCTTTAAGGAATTGTAAATCATGCCATTCTTGGCTCCCTGGCTGTTCTCATTAATCAGTGCTATCCTCATGTCTCCACCTCTCAACTTTATTCTTTTGGTTTTTCCTGATATTGTAAGCATATCTCCCAAAGGAATTTCTGTCAATAGACATCATAAACAGACATCACTCAGACATCACTGTTTCTTCTGTTCCCGCGCCATCTTCTCCATACGCCACAAGGTCGTCCTGCTGACCCCCAGCTCCTTTGCTATATCCTGCTTTTTCTTTCTGGGCTTTAAATTGGCATACACAATCCCGGTTTCCGGCAGGACCTGTTCCTTTGCAGGCGTCTCTGCGCCTGGCAGAGGGCCTTCTTTTTTCCGGAATATCTTTAGCATCTGTATTTCCCTGAGTCCGATTTCCGTAGTATCGCTGAGCACAATCAGACGCTCGCAGATGTTGCGCAGCTCCCGCACATTGCCGGGCCAGCCGTAATGGGTCATCAAATCCACTGCCTCCCTTGACAGTCTGGGGATGGGCTTTCCCATCTCACAGGCAAAACGGGTCAGATAGAAATCCACCATTTCCCGGATATCGTCTCCCCGTTCCCTGAGCGGCGGGATGGTAATGTCCAACAGGTTAAGGCGGTAATACAGGTCGGCGCGGAACTGTCCTTCCCGGATTTTTTCCTCAATATTTATATTGGTAGCGGAAATAACACGCACATCCACCGGCTGTACCCGGTTGCTGCCGATACGGCGGATTTCCCTTTCCTGAAGCACTCTCAAAAGCTTTGCCTGGAGCGATATGGGGATCTCCCCGATTTCATCCAGAAAAATGGTTCCCTTATGGGCCAGTTCAAAAAGGCCCGTCTTACCATTTTTAGACGCCCCGGAAAAGGCTCCGGGTTCATATCCAAAGAGCTCGCTCTCCAGCAGGTTTTCAGGCAGGGCCGCACAGTTCAGCGCCACAAATGGTTCCGCGCTGCGCCTGCTCTCCCGGTGGATGCTGTGAGCGAAAAGTTCTTTGCCGGTTCCTGTCTCACCCACAATCAGCACATTGGAATCCACCCGGCTGTAACGCTTTGCCATAAGGATATTCTCCCGTATGGCAGGGCTGCTTCCAATGATATCGTCAAAGGAATACTTGGCCGTAAGTCCCTGTTTCGCAAGGCTCTGCCGGATTTTAGTTTCTGCCTCAATAATCTGCTCGGTGTAGCGGGCAACAATGATGGCGCCCTTTCCCATCTTGTCCACCAGTACGGGCCTGTATTCCGTGTACAGTTTCCTGTCCTTCCACTGGATAACCTCCTCCCGTTCCCGTCCGGTCTCCACCACATGCTTCCACTTAAGGGCAGGGCAGACCTCCTCCACGGGACGGCCTGTGTAGTCAGCCTGGGAGGAAAGCCCAAAGGTGCGGTACGCCTGGTTGTTCAATGCCTGAATCAGCCCGCTGCCGTTTACAGCAATCAAGGCATCGGCGCTGGTGTTGAGGATGGTGCTGGTCATTTTGGACCTGGCCCGCTCCATATTGATGGTCCTGGCCGCATCCATGGCCTGCTTTAGGGCCTGCTCTATGGCTATATCCTTTGTGTGGATATGAACCCGGTTCAATGATTCCTTATCACACAGTCCGCACATGGTTCCGGCACCCACGAACACGTCGGCTCCGCCTGCCCTGGCCCTGTGGATGGCCTCCAGAGTGGATGCCTCGTCATGGACCGTATAATACGCAATCTCCGCCTGGCACAATTTCTCCAGCTCGGACACAGCGCTATCATCCATATACCGCACACAGAGGGCTATCTTTTTAGGATGGAACTCCTGTCTGGCGCAAATCAGGGCTTTCAGTATATCAAAACTGGAGAGCTGTATCTCCACCACATGCTTCTCCGGAAACAGATACCTGAGACGGTCATAGGTCATGCCTCTGGCCACTAAAATGTCGGCGTCCCCGTACCGCGACAGGGATTCCGGGGTGCCGAATACATGAAGAAGCTCCACCTTGACATCATCCTGAGGCTCCAGACGGCTCACTGCCGCCTCGAACCTGCTCTTCATATTCATATATGGAATAAACATCCGCACTGTTACCATTTCATGCCCTCTTTCCCTCTGTATCTGCTCCGTATCCGCCAATACGGAAATACGCCGGGAGGAATCAAAGCAATCTCATGCCCGTTTCTGCCGCCCGGCGTCTGTCATGGGCCCACGCTGCAGGCTGTCTGACTTTCCTACTATTTATTTACCACGTTCTGTGGTGCTCCGTCTACAAAATGTTTCAGATTATCCACTGCAATGTCCATAAGTCTCTGTCTGGATTCCTTGGGAGCCCAGGCAATATGCGGGGTAATAATCATATTCCTGGCGCCCAGAAGAGGATTGTCCTCGCGGATAGGCTCTGTGGATACCACGTCCACGGCTGCGCCGCTGACTTTTCCACTGTCCAGCGCTTCTCTTAAGTCTTTTTCCACAATCAGAGGACCTCTGGAGGTATTGATGATTTTTACTCCATCCTTCATCTTTGCAATGGAATCCTTATTGATGATTCCCTCTGTAGACGGGAACAGCGGGCAGTGAAGGCTGATGACATCGGCCTGTGCCAGAAGCTCATCCAGGGAAGCATATCTGCAGTTGTCTGTTTCCAGCGCCTTGTTGGGATACTCGTCATACGCCAGCACCTTCATGCCCAGTGCCTCCGCGATTTTGGCTGTACCCTGTCCAATCCTTCCAAAGCCGATGACGCCAAATGTCTTTCCGGCCAGCTCCACCAGTGGATGCTTCCAAAAGCACCAGTCGGCATTGTGGGTCCACTCCCCTGCCTTTACGCAGTCAGAATGCTCCCCGATGTGATGGCACAGCTCCAGCAAAAGGGCAATGGCATACTGTGCCACTGCATCCGTACCATAGGTTGGAATGTTGGACACGATCACGCCTGCCGCCTTGGCTGCCGCTGTATCAATCACATTGTAGCCCGTAGCCAGCACTCCGATGAACTTTAAATTTGGGCACTGTTTGATGAGCTGTGCGCTGATTGGGGTCTTATTGGTATAAACCGCCTCGGCATCCCCAATCCGCTCTGCAATCTTGTCAGCAGGAGTCCTGTCATATACGGTCAGATCCCCTAACCTCTCAAGTCCCTCCCAGCTTAAATCACCTGGATTCTCTGTATACCCGTCTAAAACTACGATTTTCATGGTTTATTCCTCCGTTTTCTGATTGTTCTATTCTATTCGCTCTTACAGGCCTCTGTCCGGCCCGCTCTTGGCACAAGGATTTCACAGACGCGCTTTAATCCTCTACCAGCGCCCAGGCCCTGTTGATGACTCTCTTGGTGTTGGCCAGTATGATATCTCCGTCCTCATCCGCCCACGGCTTTACCTCCAGAGACAATACATAAGGATTATCTTTATTAAAGAAGCCTTCTTCCTTCAGCACGGTGAAGAAGTCCACAAGCTGCTCCGTGTCGTTGGCACTGTCAGGGAACCCGAACCTTGGGTGCTGGTCGCCGTATGCCTCAAAGCCTTCCTTCACCACCGCATTACCGATGTGCAGGTGGGTGATATAGGGACGCAGTGTCTGAATCACGAACCTGGAAGTCTCATAGGTGGTGGGGAAATGGGAAAGGTCTACCAGCAGGCCGAAATTGTTGTGGGTGGTGCGCATATCCGCAGCAAACCTGGCCGCATAGGGAGCCGGTCCGATGAGGGCAGCCTTATCCATGTCAAAGTCAAAGACTTCCAGCTCCACCATCATTCCCTTGGATGCGGCATAGCCGCACACAGCCCTGGTGGTCTTAAGCAGCTGGGCATATGCCTGGTCCCTTGTCTCCGGTTCCCATTTTCCTGCCAGGAATGCAATTCCCTTTGCACCCATGTACCGGGCCTCATCAACGGAATCAATCAGGACAGCCTCCGCCTTCTTCCTGCCTTCCTCGTCCAGGTCATTGGGGTTAAGCTTGGGTCCCAGCAGACGGGGCTGGGCACCGTAGCACACCTTCATATGGGCCTGGGCCAGCATATCCCTTACCTTGTCCTTTGTCTCCTGATCCTCGATGTGGGTTATCTCAAGGGCACTGAAGTATTCGTCACAGCAGATGGTCTTAACGGAATCCAGTATGGGATAATTCACCGGAGGATGGGTCATCCACTGTATGGTTCCAACCTGAAAATATTTCTGAATTGGGTCTTTCATTATTATATACCTCCTTATTTCTGTTTGCAAATCTTGTTTGATTCAATTCCATTTACTTCCAAATATATATCTATATCAAATGCAGGTCCTGTATCATCTGGTCCTTGTCACACCAGCTCCCAGGCCAGGTTCAGGGTACGTTTTGCATTTGCTATAACCACTTCGGGAGGTTCGTCCTTCCAGGGCTTCACCTCAAAGCTTACAACAGGCCGGTCCTTCTCACCCAGAAATCCGATTTCCTTAAGGGTCCTCAGATAATGAGCCAGCTCCTCCACATCATTTTCACTGTTTGGGAATCCAAATCTGGGATGATTATCCCCGTAAGCCTCGCAGTCCGGGCTCTTGATTACCGTGTTCCCCATATGGGCGTGGATGATGTAATCCCTCACCGGAAGAATGCTTTCCTCAATGGTCTCATGAATCATGGGAATATGGCTCAAATCCACCAGCAGGCCGAAATTCCCATGCTCCTTCCGGATTTCCCCCGCATAGCGGGCAGCCAGAACAGCCGGGCCAATGAGGGCCTTCTTGTCAATGTCGTAGTCAAACACCTCGCAGCAGACGGGCATTTGCCCCTTCTTTTCCGCATGCCTGCACAGCTCCCTGGTGGATTTTAACAGCTGTTCAAATGCCTGCTCCTTCCGTTCCTCTTCATACCGGCCGGACAGGAAGGAAAAGCCTGCGCAGCCCATCTCATAGGCCTCGTCGATACCTTCCTTCAGGGTGTCCACGGCCATGGCCCTTCTGGTCTCATCCAGATCATTGATGTTCAGTCCCGCCGACAATGTCCTGGACTGGCCGCCGTAAGCAGACACCATATGGGCCATGCGGATCATTTCCGCTGCCTGCTTGCGGACCTGCGGGTCCTTCATCCTGGCCACCTCCACGGCTTCAAAATAATCGTCCCCGCAAATCCGCTCCAGACATTCCAGGATGGGCCCATCGCCTCCTCCCAGCTGCGGGTAGGATACGTGGAGAATGATTCCCACCTTCATAAACCTTCTCATGGATTGTTCCATAGGCGCGCCTTCCCTCCTGACTTTTCTGTGTCTACTTGCGCTTTATCACTTCCGCACACCTTTCCGCAATGGATTCCGGGCCATAGCCGTATTTCACCAAAAGCTGCTCGTAATCCCCGGATTCCGCAAAGTCAGTGGCCCCGATACGGGTCATGGGTACAGGCATATGCTCTGCCAGGACTTCCGCCACAGCGCTTCCCAGTCCGCCGCAGACAGAGTGTTCCTCCACTGTCACGATGGCGCCCGTCTCTCTGGCGCATTCTATAATCAGTTCCTCGTCAATGGGTTTGATGGTATGCATATCCACCACTCTTGCCCGGATTCCCTTTGCCTCCATAAGCTCTGCCGCTGCCAGAGCCTTGTGAAGCACGCTTCCCGTGGTGATAATGGTCACATCCCTGCCGTCCCTGACCGTTATGCCCTTGCCAATCTCAAATTTCATGTCCTCAGAATAATACACGGGAGCTGCCGCGCGGCTGAGCCTTAAATATACAGGGCCCTGATGGTCTGCAATGGCAAATACCGCCTTTTTGGTCTCCACCGCGTCCGCCACTGTAATCACCGTCATATTAGGGATGGCTCTCACAAACGCCAGGTCGGTAATGGCCTGGTGGCTGGCCCCGTCATAGGAGTCGGAAAGCCCGCAGTAGGTGCCGCAGAGCTTCACGTTCAGCTTGTCGTAGGCAATCAGGCTCTGTATGGGGTCTGCCCCTCTGGTGGTCAGGAACACCGCGAATGTATTTACATAAGGAATCAGTCCCTCCCTGGCAAACCCGGCTGACATGGACACCATATCCAGCTCGCTGATTCCCACATTAAAATATCGTTCCGGAAATGCCATTCCAAAAATACCGCTCTTTGTGGAGGAAGCCACATCCGCCTCCAGGCCCACGATTTTCTTATTCTGTTCTCCCAGCTCCTTAAGCGCTGCGCCGTAAGCGTCACGGATTGCTATGTTTTCTCCCATTATCTGGCACCTCCTAATTCTGCTTTCGCTTGTGCGTATTCATTGTCATTGATGGCCTTGCCGTGCCAGGTGTTCTTTCCTTCCATGAAGGAAACGCCCTTGCCCTTCACGGTATTTGCAAGAATCAGGGAAGGCTGGCCTTTGGTCCTCTTAGCCTGTTCCACCGCCCGGCAGAAATCCTCCACATCATGGCCGTCACATGTTACCACGTTCCATCCAAAGGCCCTCCATTTTGCCCCGATGTCTCCCATGGGCATGATTTCCTCCAGGGTGCCGTCCAGCTGTACTCCGTTGTTGTCCAGAATGCCAATCAGATGGTCTGCCCCGAATTTAGATGCGGACATGGCAGCTTCCCAGATACAGCCTTCCTCAATCTCTCCGTCGCCCATGACCACATAGGTATAGGAATCCAGTCCCTTAATCCTGTCTGCCATGGCCATACCCAGACCGGCGGAAAGTCCCAGCCCCAGAGGACCAGTGGACAACTCCACGCCCGGAGTCTTATGTACACACGGATGGCCCTGAAGCATGCTGTCTATCTGGCGCAGGGTCTTTAACTCTTCTTTGGGGAAAAAGCCTTTCTCCGCCAGCACCAGATACAGCATGGGCGCCGCGTGGCCCTTGGACAGAATCAGGTGATCCCTTCCCTCCATCTCAGGATTCTCGGGATTCAC
Organism: Enterocloster clostridioformis; assembly: GCF_020297485.1. Taxonomy (NCBI): domain Bacteria; kingdom Bacillati; phylum Bacillota; class Clostridia; order Lachnospirales; family Lachnospiraceae; genus Enterocloster; species Enterocloster clostridioformis. The sequence goes on along the minus strand of NZ_JAIWZC010000001.1, from coordinate 4,586,073 downwards.
ATGCATGATTTCAAAATAAAGGGACGTCAGTATCTCCGTACATGACAGGGAACCGCCGGGGTGGCCTGTCTGGATGCTGTGAAGCAGGTCAATCAGGTCGTTCCGGAATTTGCTGCATTGTCTCTGTAACTCCTCTTTTCTCTCATTCGTCATCTCTATATCTCCTCCAATTTATTCTTGATTTCTTCCATGCACAGCCTGGGGCTGGTAAGGACAGGGCAGCCTGTGATGGAAGCTGTCTCGTCCTCCAGATGGGCCATGGACGCCTGGGCAAGTACGATACAGTCATAGCCCTTCAGTTCCCTGGCCTTTTCCCTGAGAATCATATCGTGCTTCTTCATGTCCATGGCCTTCATGGCATGGAATGCGTCCATGCACACGCAGGTGGATATGTCCGCTTCCCTTCCCGTCTTATCCGCCTCAGCCTTAATCTTTGAGACAGTGGGTCCTACGGTGCTCTCCGCTGTGGCCATAACCATAATGCGCTTTCCGTAGAGGACGCTCCTTCTGGCCATGGCATCGTCAATGGCAATGACGGGAACCCGTATAAATGGCCGGATCAGCTCCACCGCCGGGGTCAGCGTGGAGCAGGTAGTGACAATGATATCCGCTCCTGTCAGCTCCTGGGCCTTCATATCGCAGAGCAGGCGGTTGCGGTTCTGTATGGTGAACTCCCCAACTTCGTTGGGGTTATTTGCCAGAAAATCGTCCCACAGGTTATGTATCTTCACTTCATATCCCAGATAATTTCTCAGACTGTCGTCAAAGCCTGCTGCCACGCTCTTTACTGTATGGATCAACGCAATGCTTTTCATTGTTCCCTCCCGTGTTCTTCCATGTGTGTTCTTCCAATGTTTCCCGCATCAGACCTTCCGTCCGTAAACCCGGTCCGCAATGGGCCTTAAATGCCGGATAGCGCCCGCTGCGGCCTCCTCCATGGAAGGAATCTGGAAGATTTCCGTACAGAAATTGCCGTCATATCCGCATTCCTTAAAGGTGGTAAGAATCTTCTCAAAATCCAGTCCGCAGTGGCCCGGATACCGTCTGTTGTTGTCTGCCAGGTGTACATGGATATTGTAGGGGCTGTACCTGCGGATGGCCTCATAGATGTCCTTCTCCTCCAGATTCAGATGGAAAATATCCATCATCAGCCGGAAATTGGGGCGGTCCACACGGTCCACCATGGCAGCCCCCTCTGCCAGAGTATTGATAAAATTCGTCTGCATAATGGTCACTGTCTCCAGGGCAATTTTCACGTTCTTCGGCGCCCCGTAGTCGGCCAGCTCCCTGAATGCCTCCACTGCCAGATTTTCGGTCTCTTCTCTGGAAAGTTCGCTGCAGTACTGGCCTCTCACACGTCCAATATTGATATTGGCTCCCAGAAATCCTGCAAAATCAATGATTTCCCTGCTCCTGCGGATGGCCTCCCTGCGAATCTCCTCCCTGGGGTTTGTGTAGCTTAACCCCAGCTGCCCGAAGATTTCCCCTGTACATACCAGCACAACAGACAACCCGTTCTTTTCAGCTGTTTCCTTTACTTCATTCCAGTCCAGCTCCCCCGGATTCAGGGTCATCAGTTCCACCCCGTCATATCCCAGCCTTCCCAGGTCCCCGAAGCTCTTCTCCAGGCTTCCCTGGTATGCTGTCACTGAATCAGCAATTGCCACATCCGGTGTTGCTACCTGATAACATAGTTTCATATCCAAACCTCCTTCAGTGCTTTGTCTTATTAACAAGCAAAAACCGTGCCAAGGGTACGGATCCGATTCCCATATGTCCCGTTCCGGTCCTCTCCCGCATTTACTGGTTTTCTAATGCATCAGCCGTGTTTGAGCCGCATTTACTGGATTCCGTTGGCAGTCATGTAGTCCTTTTCATAGGTTGTCACGTATTCCGTTGCGGCGGCAGTATCCATATAGTTGCCAATCAGTTTGTTCTTTTCCAGATAATCATTCTTCCATGTATCGGTCTCAGCCACCTTGCCCAGCTGACCGCTCCAGTAAGCGGCCGCGGCATCGCTCATGGCCGCAGGGGCTGCCACGCCGCGCCATACAGGGACTTCCACATTTTCATAGTCTCCGATTTCGCTCAGCGTAGGGGCGTCTGCCAGATTACCGGTGTACCGCTCCGTGGACAGTGCCAGCACAGGAATGAGAGAACCGGCCGTCACGTACTCAGAAGCAGCCGCGGGCTTGGAGATAACAAATTCCACATGGCCGCCCAGGGCTGCCGTGATGGCGTCGCCGGTGGAATCATAGGTGATATAGGACATCACGTCCTTGCTGATTCCAATTTCCTCCAGCATGGCATCATAGGTAGCGATATCATCTCCCTTGGACCCGCCGATGACGATCTTTGTACCATTCTTGGCAGCCTCGATTGCCTCCTTGAAATCAGCATACTTTGTCTGCTCTCCCTTGAAAATAAGCTGCTTGTCAACAGCCATAATAGCCAGGATACGGAAATTGGAAGAACGGTTTTTTGTATTCTGGACCATGGGCATTAAATCGCCGCTGTTAAATGTGAGTAGGGTATAGTCAGCCTTGCTTCCCTTGGTGGCAGCCACTTCGTTTCTGCCGATTTCACCGCTTCCGTCCGTTTTATTGGTGACAATGATGGGCTGTCCATTGACAAGGTTTTCCTTTGTCATGATATCGGATATCATTCGTGTATAGATATCGCTGCCGCCGCCCGGACTGGACGTAACGGTCCAGTTAATGGTTTCCTTTGGTGTAAATGTGCTGTCGCTGCTGACTGCCTTGCCCGCACACCCGGTTACTGCTGATACTGCCATAAGAGCTGCCATTGCCATTACAATACTTCTTTTCTTCATTATTAAATACCTCCTCAATCCATGTTCATAAATGTATGAACAAATCTGCATGTTACCTTTATTATTTTATTTTTCCTTTGCCTTTCTAAGGATGGCCTTTATTACAGGCGTGCAGATAAACGCCAGGAAAATCAGCATCAGCACACATGTAATGGGTCTTGTGAAGAAAATGCTCAGGCTTCCCCCCGATATGATAAATGCCTTTCGCATATTGGACTCCAGCAGCTTTGCAAGCACAAAGGATAAAAGCATGGGAGCCGTGGGATAATCATTCTTCACCAGCAGATATCCCAGTATGCCTGACAAAAACATAATCAGCACGCCATACATGGAATAGCTGGAGCTGTAGGACCCTACCACACACACAATGGTGATAATAGGAATCATGTACTTTACAGGCACGGACAATATCTGAATCAGGAACGGAATAACGCCGATTGCCACTACCAGTGCAAATATATTGGAGAGGAACAGGGATGCAATGAGGCCCCACGTGAATTCCGGTTCATTGGTAAACAGGAGAGGTCCCGGATTGAGTCCCCACATCATCAGACCGCCTAAAAGCACTGCGCCTGTGCCGCTTCCCGGTATGCCCAGGGCCAAAAGCGGAGCAAATGCGCCTGCAGCGGCCGCATTATTTGCGGCCTCGCTGGCCGCAATGCCTTCTATGGCTCCGGTTCCCAGCTCTTCCTCGTTCTTGAACTTCTTCTGGGCCGCATAACCCATAAAAGCGCCGGTGGTTGCCCCTGCTCCCGGAAGCACGCCCACAAAGGTTCCCATGACGCCGGATCGCAGGGCAGGCGGCAGCAGACGTTTGAAATCATGCTTTGTCAGAAGGCTTCCGCGAATGGTGAGCTTCATGTGAGGCTCTGATTTTACCTCATTGCCGCGCTCCATGACCAGTTTAATGACCTGTGAAAAGCCCACTGTACCGATAATGAACGGCGTAAAGGGAATGCCTCCCAGCAGATACATGCTGCCAAAATCATATCTGGGCGAACCCGACAGGGTGTCCATGCCAATGCTTGCCAGCAGGATACCCAGCATGGTAATCACCACGCCTTTGATGGGATTCTCCCCCACCAGCCAGCTGATGGATGTCATGGCGATAAGAAGAAGGGCTGTCATCTCAGAGGGGCCGAACTTAAGGCCGATATCCGCCAGTGCAGGACCTGTAAAGGTCAGGATGATGATACCGATGGTTCCCCCGATAAAGGAGGCCATATTAGCCGTAAACAGCGCCTGCCCGGGACGCTTCTTTTTGGAGGCCATTGGGTAGCCGTCCATAGCCGTGCAGATGGCCGGTGAATCTCCCGGAATATTTAACAGGATCGCGCTGAACGCACCGCCATACATATTGGAGTAATATAGGGCTCCCAGCATGATGATGGCAGTGGTCGGGTTAAACTTGTAAGTCAGCGGGAGCAGCAGGGCCACACCGGCCAGACTTCCGATACCGGGCATCGCCCCCACTACAAGGCCCAGAACCGCTCCCAAAAGGGCGGCTCCCACATTGCTGAAGGTAAACAGCGTGGAGAAGCCATGCATTAACAGTTGAATATTTTCCATTTTGTTTACCCCCTTCTACAAGAATGCTTCAAAAAGCCCCATCGGAAAATGGACTCCCAGCCACAGCCGGAACACGCCGATGGAAATGGCCATACAGACAGCAAGGACAATGAGGGTCTCCTTCCATCCGGTTTTCTCAAACACCTTCAGCCACAGTATCACGAACAAGTAGCAGCTGGGCAGCAAACCTATAATAAAGGAACCTGCTATGATTCCCGCTCCCCCTGCTATCACCGTCATCTCATCCCGCTCATACTTGGCGGCCTTCTCTTCCTTCAGGGACCGGAAGAAGGAAGCCATGCTGGCCAGGAACATGACAATCGCCATGATGGCCGGGAAGAAACCGGGCTGAGGCCCGTCCACATCCTTCCAGAACCCCAGCTGTGTAAAACCAACCACGGCAAATACCACAGCAAATGCCGCCAACACCAAGGGTACAATCTGCTTTGTACCTATTTTTTTCATGTAAACCCCTCCCTTTTATCAGCAGCCTTTCAGATGGGCAGCCATCTTGGCAGCCATCTTGACCGCATTCTCAAATGCCGAAGTCTTGACAACTCCCTTTCCGGCAATATCATAGGCCGTACCATGGGCGCATGTGACGATTGGCGCCGGAAGACCTCCAGCAATGGTGATTCCCTGGTCAAATCCCTTCAGCTTAAGCGCAATCTGGCCCTGGTCGTGATACATGGTCACCACTCCGTCAAATTCCCCGTTAAATGCCTTGATGAACAGAATATCGGACGGGAACGGTCCGTCAGCGTCAATTCCCATTTCCCTGGCCTTTTCAATGGCAGGCGCAATCACATCAATTTCCTCCCTGCCGCATTTTCCGCCCTCGCCGCAGTGGGGATTCAGGGCAGCCAGGGCAAGCCTCGGCTTCTCAATGCCGGAATTCTTAAGAGATACGTTTGCCAGTCTTATGGCTCTCATGATGGTATCCACTGTCAGGCTCTCGCTGACCTTGCTGATCGGAATATGGCTGGTTGTCCTGGTGGTCCACAGATCTCCCAATACATTGATTTCCCCAAATGGATCCGTGTGACCAAAGAGGTGGGCCATATAATGGTGCTCACTCTCAAAAGGACACCCGGCCTGAATCATCGCCTGCTTATTTAACGGAGCAAAGCAGAACCCGTCAATCCTGCCGGCCTGGTAAAGCTCAATGGCTGTTTTCAACATATTCAGGCAGGCGCGCCCGCTTTCTATGCTGATGTTTGCAAACGGAACCTGCTCAGGGTCCACGTCCCTTTGGTCCAGGACAGGCATACCCTTGGTCCAGTCCGCTTCCTCCACCTTATTTACGACCTGCACCGGGATTTCCAGACCGCATATCCTGGCGCCTCTCTCAAATACCCTGACATCTCCTATTACCACCGGACGGCAGTACTCATCGTAAAACCTGGAAGCTGCCAGCTTGACAATAATTTCCGGCCCTACGCCGGCCGCATCTCCTAATAAGATTCCTAAAATTGGTTTACCGCTCATAAAAAAAATCATCCTTCCTTCTATTTTTGGTTTTTATTTCTGCTCTTGACTTATGCCTGTATTAAAAGCAAAAAGCGTGCCAAACTTTTCAGGAAGAAGGTTTTTTATATTTTACTTCCGGGAATCCTTTATTTACGTTATGCATTTTGCATATACCACTATCATTTATCCCCGTATGTATCCGTACTTTTCACGGCATAAATGTTTCATTATCTCTAACACGTTTTATTTTTGTTTCATAATGTATTTTTGTTTCATAATGTTTCTCTGTTCCAAATCATACCTTGTCCCTTGCATTCCTTGTACCTGGCGTTCCTTGTCATCCGCCTACCCCTCAATACCATATTTTTTCATTTTCCTCCACAGAGTACTCTTATCAATTCCCAGATACGCGGCCGTCCTGCCCCTGTGATAACCGCACAGCTCAAGGGCATCCTCCACCGCCTGCCTCTGCGCATCCTCCAGGCGGGGGGCGCGGCAGCCCGCGGCCGATGCCGTCACATGATTTCCGGACGCCTGAAAACATGTGCTGCCAAAACCGCCGTCTGCATGCCGGCTGTCTGCCGTTTCCCCATGCTCCCACTCTCCCGGAAGGGCCTGGAGTACGTCCTCGGCCCCTGCCCTTGTTTTCTCGCAGAGAATGCAGATACGCTCACAGAAATTGCGCATTTCCCTCACATTACCCGGCCAGCCATAGCGCATCAGAAGTTCCCTGCCCTCCTGTGATATTGCTTCCAGTCTGCTTCCTGTGCGCTCGTGTTCAAAACGCACCATCCGGTCCGCCAGATACAGGATGTCCTGTTTCCGTTTTCTGAGGGGCGGAAGATTAAGTTCAAGCACATCCAGACGATACAGCAAATCCTCCCTGAAGCTCCCCCGGGCCACTTCCTTCTTCAAATTCCTGTTGGTAGCGCAGATAACGCGCACATCAATGGGAATCACCGTATCATTGCCCAGCCGGATGATTTCCCTTTCCTGTATGACCCTCAGGAGGCGGCTCTGCAGCTTTGGTGAAATGTCGCCTATCTCATCCAGAAAAATAGTCCCCTTGTGGGCAATCTCGAAAAATCCCATTTTCCCGCCCTTGGACGCTCCGGTAAAGGCCCCTTCCACATAGCCAAAAAGCTCGCTCTCCAACAGGTTCTCCGGCAAGGCCGCGCAGTTAATCGCCACAAAAGGCCCCTTTCTTCTGCGGCTGGAGTTATGAATGCTCTGGGCAAACAATTCCTTTCCCGTCCCTGTCTCCCCATATATCAGTATGTTGGAATCCGAATAGCTGAATTTCACAGCCTGGCTGATAACCGCCTCCATGCAGCTGTCCCTGTAAAGTATGTGGGAAAAATCGTACTTGGCCGTAAAGCCGTCCGAATGCATCCGCTTGCGCAGTTTCCCCTCCTCCGCCTGTATCTGTTCCGTTCCCTGGAAGGTGAGCACGCAGCCGAACTCCTCCGAGTCACCGGCCACCGGCACACAATTGACCAGCACCTGTTTTCCTCCGAACCTGCACACCTCTGACAGGATTTTCTGTTTGTCCCTGATAACACTGTCAAAATCAATATCCGGAAAAAAGTCCTTTATATGCTCTCCTGCCAGCGAAGTCTTCCTGTCCTTCATATATGTATAGCAGCATGTATTGGCAAGGGTTATGATTCCCTTCCTGTTGACGGAAATGATCCCCTGGAAGGAATAGTTCATGATATTTGCTATCTCATCCCTTTTCTGTCTCTCATACCGGGTGAGATGGGCCACTGCTATAGCCTCTGAAATGGCATGGTTTACCGCCTCGATTCCTGAATGGATCATGGCGGCCGGCACCCCCAGGCGCTCTGCAATCTGAACCGTGGAATATCCCCCCACAATGGCCTGGTTTCCGTCCTTCAGGGCCTGGTGCACCGCCATCTCCAGCTTGGTTTCATCGTCCTCCGCATAGCAGCCCAGCCCCAGATTCGGATACAGGTGGCACATCTGCTCCGCCCCATACACCATATTGAAAGCGCCCACCACGGCAATCCTCTCAATATTCCCCTTCTGCATACATTGATTGACCGCCTTCATTACGTCGTATCCCGTGGATTTAAGCTCCGCGCATGGAATGTTCCTGCGCTTCAGGGTATGGGCCGTAAATCCCCTGGCTATGACCACGTCCGCCTCCACCTGTTCCAGTGTGTTATTGTAATAATCCTGAATTACCTCATACCGGATGGCTTCCGACTCAGGCCGTTCCCGGAACACCTGCTCAATGACAGGCAGAATGTCCGGATATGGTGCAAAAAATACAATTTTAATCACACTCACCCACCTCCCATTGTCCATATTATCCCACATATTGTATTTTCGCAATCATTAAATTGCATTTAATTGCTAAATCGCAATTTATGTGCAATTTTATATATTCCAATTTTTTATCTGTTACTCCTCTTTTTATTGTGCAAATAGTACACATTCTCCCATGCGTTTTTAGTCGTTTTAAATAAAATTTTATTCTGTTTTCCCCGCAAATACTTTTTTGGCACAACAATTGCTTTTTTAATCAGTCAACACCATTGCAATGGTATGTAAAAACAACCAGAGGCTGACGCAGCTCATATGGCCAGTGAGCATGGCAGCCCACGTAAAGAATAAGAAAGGATAAGAGATTTATGAGGATATTAGCGACAATGAAGCGTTTTCCGGCAGGAGTGATGGTGATTCCCCTGCTCCTTGGATGTGCAATGAATACCTTTTTCCCCAACGCCCTCACCATCGGCGGTTTTACGTCAGGCCTGTTTAAGAACGGGGTCCCCACCCTGATTGGCCTGTTTCTGTTCTGCAGCGGCGCCACCATTGATGTAAAAATGGCCGGCAGCACTGTGTGGAAAGGCGTTGTCCTCACCGCCCTTAAGTTCTTTATCGGTTTTGGTCTGGGACTTCTGCTCAATGCACTGTTTGGCGAAGCAGGATTCCTGGGTCTGGCGCCTCTGGCTGTCATCGGAGCCGTAACCAATTCCAACGGCGTCATCTATGCCACCCTGGCAGGCGAATTTGGCGATGAGACAGACGTGGGAGCCACCTCCATTCTCGCCCTCAACGACGGTCCCTTTTTTACCATGATTGCATTGGGCGCCTCCGGCATGGGCAACTTCCCAATTACGGATATCATTGCCAGCATCATCCCCATGGTTATCGGGTTCATTATCGGCAATCTGGACCACGAGTGGAGAAAAATTCTGGCCACGGGCATGATTCTTCTTCCCCCCTTTAACGGCTTTGCCCTGGGTGCGGGTATGAACTTCAACAATATTCTCAGAGCGGGTGTTTCCGGAATTCTGCTGGGCCTCCTTACCGTGCTGTCCACCGGCCTTCTCACCTTCTTCCTCTACAGCGCTCTCCGCAAAAAGGCGGATCCCATGGGCGCTGCCATCGGCACCACGGCCGGAGTGGCCACCACCACGCCCACAGCCGTAGCCATGGCCGATCCATCCTTCCAGCCACAGGTGGAAACCGCCACTGCCCAGACTGCTGCCGCCGTGGTAATCACGGCCGTGCTTTGCCCGCTGCTGGTATCCTGGCTGGCCAAGGTATCCCGTAAGTGGAATGAGGCCCACGGCATAGTCACAGACATACCCGCTCCTGAGCAGGAGAGCTGCGAAACCCAGCCAGCGGCAACTGCTGATTTAGACTCGCTCTAATGTAGGTAATAAAACAGATGATATTGACAGACGGAGGAAACAGAAAGACATGAACCGAACCATATTAAATGCAGGAATGATTTTATGCGGGGAACAGCTTACTCCCATGGAGAACGGATCCCTTATCATTGAGGACGGAATCATCCGGGAAATCCTGCCCCGGGAGGCCAGGGATGCATTATCCATAGAAGACGCAGAAGAAATCAGCCTTCCCCATATGACTCTGATGCCGGGCATGATAGAGTGCCACAACCACCTGTGCATTGATGCCACCCTTCCGGAACACCTGGAGCTGCTGGCCTGGAGCAACGAATGCCAGCTGACCCTGCTGGCATTAAAGGGACTTAAGGAAGACCTGATGAGCGGTGTAACCACAGCCCGGTGCATGGGGGATAAGTACTACATAGACGTGACCCTGAAGAAGCTGATTGAGGACGGAAAGGCTGAAGGCCCCCGTCTCCTGGCAGCGGGCATCGGCATAAAGGGAAGCCACGGAGCGGGCCACATCGGAATGCCCCACTGCGGAACCGAAGAAATCCGCCGCACCTGCCGCGAGAACTTGAAAAAAGGCGCGGACCTGCTGAAGCTTTTCATAACCCCCGGTGTTCCGGATCCCTTCAGCACCTTTGTGCCGAGCTTTCTCAGCCTGGAGGAAATCTCCGTTGCAATCAGTGAAGGCGCGCGCCTGGGCATCCCCACTGCCGCCCACTGTATCGGCGGCCAGGGCCTGAAAGACTGCATTGACGGCGGAGTGGATGTGATTGAGCACATGTACATGGCTACGGAACAGGATGTGGATCGTCTGGCTTCATCACGCTGTGTGGTGGACCTGACCTCCGGTATTTTCTTAGACCCCAGCCGGGAGGAATTTCTCTCACCCGCCAATGCCCTGAAGGTAAGGCAGAACCGCAGCCGGGTCCGCGAAAATGTGGCCCGCATCATCAAGGCCCGCCTCCCCTTTGTCCTGGGAACAGACGCTTATCACGGCCTTCTGTACCGGGAGGTAGGATATGCAGTGGAACTGGGAGCCGCCCCTGTAACCGCCATCCAGGGCGTCACCTCCCACGCGGCCAAAGTCTGCCGCCTGGAAGACAGAATCGGAAAGCTGGAAAACGGCCTGGAAGCAGATATCATTGCCGTAAAGGGGAATCCCCTGGAGGATGTATCCCGCCTTTCACAGGTAGGACTGGTGATGAAAGGCGGCGTGATTTACAGGCAGCCTTAGGAGCGCCCGGATATGCAGAAAGTATAGTTTCAAAAGCGCAGTTTCAAGTGACATTGACTGTCACCAAAACTGCGCTTTCTTTCATAACACACTTCATTGCAAGACAGGATACAAAAGGGCCGCCGTCCGGATATACGGCTCAGGCAGTCCCCTTATAGCGCTTCAGATACTCCCCGGCCGTGTCCCGGCTCAAAGAGAACATCCGCACCAGTTTATCCAATATCTGCCCTTCTGTTTTCCCTTCCTCCAGATTATCCAGGACAAAGGCCCTTATACCTTCCTCAAGTCCGGCTTCCCTTCCCTCTTCCCTTCCTTCTGCCTTAGCATCCTGAAGCTGATACATCCGTTCTTCCCATTCCTGCATATATCTCACTCCAATCTCTTCACTGACTTTGACCCGGCTGACCCGCCTGTGCAGTTCCTTAATCCGCAGACTGCTGCTTTTGGCCGCCTCTGTTTCAGAGGTCCGCTCTATGTAATGAAGCAGCTCTATCAGCTCTCCGCTTATTCCCTCCGGCACAGTTCCATGGGTATTGAGAAATATCCTGACCGCCCCGTCTTCCAGAAAAAGGCCGCTTTCCTCCTGACACTCCATCCGAAATGTGTATCTGTACCTTCCATATCCCCACAAGTCAAAGGGCATGATGGTAATGAGGCAGGAGGGCTGCATGCGGTTAAAATCAATTTCACCGGGCGCCAGCAGTGAACTGTCAATCAACGCCTGATAAAACCGGCTTCTCTTAATCAGGTTCCCGGTATTCTTTTTCTGTACTTCCGCATTGTAAACACGGCTTTCCTCGCCCACGGAATACACGTCCAGCCGGATAGAACGCAGCCAGGGCACTGTCCGCATTTCCCTCTCTGCCTGAGGCTGCTCCGCCAGATGAATCTCCTCACCAAGTATGGTGGAAAGGACCAGCTCCATGGTCCCGCGATCCTCCATAACACATGCAAATAAAAAACGGTCCAGCAGGGTCAGCTCTGCCAGCGGTTTCATGACAGGCCTGCCGGGGTCATTCATTTTCTTCATCTTATTCTCCTTTTATTATACAAAAGCTTTGCCTCCGTTGCAAGAATATACACGAATCACAATCCTGAATCACATATCCACAGAACCACCGCCTGACATTTTAAAATTATTCAGCCATACAACACAGGGATACAGGAGAAAAACTCCCTTAAGATTATCTCGGACAGAACATCCTTAAGATTTATATATGTAAAATAGCACTTACCGTCAGTCAAGTCAATAGCATGAGCACAAATAACATGAACTCAATAAAAAACAGTAATAAAAAACGCTGCCTGAAAATGAATCCATATGATAATGAATCCATCTCAGGCAGCAGCCTTAAGCCACACCTGCCTCAGCCTATTTCCGCCCCAGGCTCATTCCGGCCTTCAGCATCCTGAATGTACGGTCCGCGGCACTGATGTACAGCTCTTCCGCCCGCTCCAGGGCCTCCTCGATATCCATGGAGCCGTTTATCGTGGTCATAATACTGTCAATGCCGTAATCAAAAATCGTCTCAGCCTTGTCGCCCATACCTCCCACGATGGCTGCCACCGGTATGCCTCTCTCCCTGCAGCGCTTTCCGATTCCGCTTGGCACCTTTCCAAAGGCAGACTGCCAGTCCATTCTACCCTCTCCGGTAATCACCAGGTCCACCCCCTCTAAGAGGCTGTCAAAATGAACCAAATCCAGTACCGTGTCAATACCGGACTTGAGATTGGCCTTCAGGAACACGCAGAATGCCGCCCCTAATCCACCGGCAGCGCCCGCTCCGGGAATCTTATCCACATCCACGCCCAGCTTTTCCTTCAGCAGAGCCGCATACCGAACCATTCCGCCCTCTAACACGTCCAGGATTTCCGGTGTACCGCCCTTCTGCTTTCCAAATGTATAGGTGGCTCCGTCCGGTCCCGTAAGAGGATTGGTCACATCGCACATCACGGTGAATCCGGCCTGGGCCACCGCCGGGTGCATCCGGCTCGCATCAATATCAGCCACTCTTGTCAAATCCCGGCCTCTGCCCTCCAGCTCATTTCCCTGATCATCCAGGAACCTTACTCCCAGAGCACGCATGGCCCCCATACCGCCGTCATTGGTTGCGCTGCCTCCAATGGCAATGGAAATCTTCCGGTATCCCCGATCCAGAGCATCTCTAATCAATTCCCCTGTGCCGTAGGTGGTGGTGTTCAGGGGATTGCGCCTGTCCGCCGGCACCATGGGAAGCCCGGAAGCAGCTGCCATCTCGATGATAGCGGAGTCCCCTTCAAATTCCCCGTAAAAGGACTGCGCCTCCTCCATCAAAGGGCCATGGACCGTCAGTCTGCGGTATGTACCGTTCAGCGCTGAAATCACCGCGTCAATGGTTCCCTCCCCGCCGTCAGCCACAGGCACGCCAGCTGTCTCACAGCCCGGAAATGTCCGCCCTGCCGCTGCCTCCAAAAGCTGTGTAATGCGCTCTGACGACAAGGTCCCCTTAAACGAATCTGATGCAAATAAAAACTTCATGGTTCCGCCTCCCAATTGTGATTGATTTTCTTACGTCTATTGTACTGTTTCCAGGCTGCCGCGTCAATGTTCCAAAAAACATATATTCTGTATATTATTTATTCTTAAGCACAACAAACCTTCTGGCAGGCCATACCCCATTCTGTTTCCCGTCCCGCCGCTAATCCTGCATCATTTCCTTCACATCCCTGAAAAATACCATCGCCATGTAAAACACCGCTGACTGGCTCAGTACGCGCACGTCATATCCCGTCAGTTCCTCCAGCTTCCTGAGCTTATAGGTCAATGTATTCTTATGGATGTGCATGGCATCCGACGCAGCCTTTAAGGAACCCTCGGCTCCGAAATAAGCCTCCAGAAGCCCCATCCACTGACACAGCTCCTCATAACCGCAGTTCTTAAATACCTTGCGAAGGTACTCTGCCTTCACACTATCAGCCACATCCTCCGTAAACAGCTCCAGGGTAACGCTGTCATATGTCATGACGTCCCGTTTGGACATATCGGCTGAGCGCCATGCCTTGTTGGCCTGGCCATATGCCACATGGATGTCCCTGGCCCTGCCGTCGATCCCCATAACCAGACCTATGCCGAATTTCTTCTGCACACAGGAGCGTATGCGCCCGGCCAGCTGGGTCATATGACGGTCGGAAGCACCCTGAACCAGGAAAATCTGCCGGCCGGCATTGCGGAACACCAGACATCCCGCCCCTGCCAGGGAAACAGCTTCCCCCTCTGCCTGCTCCAGCAGCTTCTGGCCCGACGCGGTGGATGCGTATTCCTGGAAGTTTTTGACGCCTGCCACCATGACCCTTCTGGGAACAGAAATGTCGATTCCCAGCGCAAAGCCTCTCTCCTCCAGTACCCTGGGCTGAAGGAGTCCGCTTCCAAGGACCCAGTCCTCCAGAAAACGGTTCAGCACCCGCTGCCCCATACGGCGTTCATCCTGCCAAACATTTTCCCGAATCAGGATTTCCACCATCTTCTTCACAATCTGGCCATAGCCGGCCACTTCCTCATACCGGCCCGTGATGCCGATAACGCCGGCAATGCTTCCGGCCTGGTACACAGGCAGGTTCAGCCCCGGACGGGAGGTGAACGTGGCCTCCTCGTTCCTCACATACAGCTCATCCAGATGCTCCCTGATGATTTTCCTGGCCCCCTCATGAAGCGTGCCGATTCGCTCCGGATCCGTACTGGCTATGACATAACCTTCCGGGTCCATCATATTAATATTCTGGCCCACAATGGCCCCCACTTCCTCCACAATGGCCTGGGCTCCCTGCCGTGAAAGCCTCAGCGCCTTCCCTGTCTGTTCCATCCATTCCACCTGCCTTTATACCATCCTGCCTGTTTTGCGGCCGTCTGCATGCCAAAAGGGGGCTGTGGCGCCCGGGACACCCCCATGGCCGCAGCTCCCCATATTCATTCCTGTTCCCTCATGTTTCTTTTATCACTTTTCCCCGGTTCTACTGATAAATGGGGTATTTGTCACAGAGCTTTGTCACTTCTCTCCTGATATAATCCGCTTTATTCTCAAAATCCGTGGCAGCCAGCCAAATGCACTCGGCAATCTTCGGCATGTCCTCTTCCTTAAGGCCCCTGGTGGTAATGGCCGGTGTACCGATGCGCACGCCTGAAGTGACAAATGGGCTTCTGGGGTCATTGGGAACCGTATTCTTGTTCAGGGTGATGTACACCTCATCGCAGCGATTCTGCAGCTCCTTGCCCGACACTTCCATGCCGCGCAGATCAACCAGCATCAGGTGGTTGTCCGTGCCGTCCGTAAGGAGCTTGAATCCCTGTTTTTTAAGAGCCTGGGCAAGAGCCTTTGCATTGGCTGTCACCTGGCGCTGGTATGACTTGAATTCAGGCTTTAATGCCTCTCCAAAGCACACTGCTTTTCCCGCTATCACATGCTCCAGCGGGCCGCCTTGGGTTCCCGGGAAAATGGCCTTGTTGAAATTAAATTTCTCAGCCGCCTCCTTGTTTGCCAGAATCATGCCGCCCCTTGGCCCCCTCAATGTCTTGTGGGTGGTGGTGGTCACCACATCCGCATAAGGAATGGGGCTGGGATGTTCGCCCGCAGCCACCAGACCCGCGATATGGGCCATATCAACCATGAGATAAGCGCCAACTTCGTCAGCGATTTCACGAAACCGCTTGAAATCAATGGTCCTGGCATAGGCGCTGGCGCCTGCTATGATAAGCTTTGGCCTGGCTTCCTTTGCAATCCGCTCCAGCTCATCGTAGTCGATGAACCCCTGGTCATTGACTCCATAAGGTACGATATGAAAGTAAAGGCCGGAAAAATTCACAGGACTTCCGTGGGTGAGATGACCGCCGTGGTCCAGGTTCATGCCCATGACCGTGTCCCCTGCTTTCAGCATGGCAATGAACACCGCCATATTGGCCTGAGCGCCTGAATGTGGCTGTACGTTGGCGTAATCACATCCGAACAGCTTCTTAGCACGCTCAATGGCAAGGGTTTCCACCACGTCCACGCACTGGCATCCGCCGTAATAACGTTTTCCCGAATATCCTTCCGCATACTTATTGGTGAGAACCGTCCCCATAGCCATCATGACAGGCTCTGACACGATATTCTCTGATGCGATGAGTTCCAGGTTGCGTCTCTGGCGCGCGCATTCAGCCTGAATGGCCTCGCCCACTTCCTTGTCATATCCGGTAATAAAATCCATTACTTCATTAACCATTATCTTACCTCTTCCTTTCGCAATGACAGCCTTTTTCTGCTGATTATAACCTATGTAACAGCAAATTGCAAGACATATGGCAGAGCCCCTTTCTCTTTATCTGTTAATTTTTTATCGCTGTTTTTCTTAATAATTTCATAATAATTATAGCACTTTCTTTAAACTTTAGACACAATTCGGACACAATTATAGGCTATTATCAAACTCGTTCCATAAAAATTTGTGTTTAGAAAGTCTCACCGGGAGGCTTTCAGAGGAGGAAAACTATTATGAAGAAGACAATCGCAAAATCCATGACCGCTATTATGGCGGCAGCTATGATCGCAGGAAGCCTGACCGCTTGCGGCGGCAGCGACAACAAGGCTGAGACCACTGCTGCTGTAGAGACCACAGTAGAGACTACTGAGGCTGTTGAGGAGACCACTGCTGAGGCTGCTGACGCTGAGGAGTCTACCGAGGCTGCTGACGCTGAAGAGTCCAGCGAGGCTGATGCGACTGAGGCTTCCAAGGAAGAGGCTGCCGGCGAGGCTAATGCTGAGGCTGCAGAGGAAACAACTGAGGCTGCTCAGAACTAATCTTCTTTCACGCCAAAAAGGGTGCTGTCCGCTGCGGCAGCATCCCTTTTTTATTTCTGATGTATGAAACTTCCTAAAAACTTCCTAATGGAACTTCCAATTCTTCACTACAATCTGCAGATTCCTGTTTCCGTTATACTCATTTACTCCCGGATAGTAGATAATATCCATGACACGGCGGTCACCCATTTCCTCCATGAACAAATCTCCCTCCGTAAAAATCACGCCGTCCATGGCTGTTCCCCGCTCATTTACTAGGCTTACCCGCACCACATTCCTGTTACGCCCCATGACCCTGGCACTGCGTATAAACAGTCCCTTCTGGGCAAACTGGGGTTTCTCATTTCCCTGTCCATACGGTTCCAGCAGCTCCAATTCCTCTATGAACGGTTCAGTTATGTATTCAAAAGGCATAGCCACATCAATCCACACCTTGGGTATGAAATCCTCTTCCGTCAGCCGCTCCCGCGCGTTTTCGTTGAGACGGCGCCGGAATTCGTCCACATCCTTATCCTCCAGTGAAAACCCGGCCGCCATGGGATGACCCCCGAACTTAAGCAGCAGGTCCTGTACCTCCACCAGGGACTGGAACATATGATATGCCTCTATGGAACGTCCCGACCCCTTGACGCAGCCCTCGGCCCGCGTAAGCACATAGGAGGGCTTGTTGTACCGTTCCCTGAGACGCCCTGCCACAATGCCGGCCAGTGATTCGTGGCAGTCCGGCAGGAATACCACCAGCACCTTATCCTCCCGGTACAGCTCATCCACCATGGCTGCCGCCTGTTCAATCCCCTCCTGGGTCATGTCCTTGCGCTGGTCGTTGAGGGCCTTTAATTCCTCTGCCATCCGGTCCGCCGCCGGCTCATCCTCACACAGAAGGAGCCCAAGGGCTATCTTGGCCGTCTGAAGCCGTCCGCTGGCATTCAGGCACGGTCCGATGACAAAGCCGATGTGATAGGCCGTGATGTTCCCTGCCTGGAGATTATTTTTCTCAATCAGTTTCCGAAGTCCCAGATTGGACGTATGTTCCAGCCTGGAGAGCCCCTCCTTTACAATGATGCGGTTCTCTCCCTGAAGCTTCATCACATCCCCCACCGTTGCAATGGCCGCGATTTCCAGCAGACCGAGCCATTCCTCACCGGGTATTTTATGGACCTCATAAAGCACCTGCACCAGCTTATAGGCTACCATGCCGCCGCATATATCGGGAAAGGGATAAAGGCTGTCCCTGCGCTTGGGATTGACCACGGCATCCGCGGGCGGCAGCATCTCCCTGCCCTCCGGCGTCTCACTGTCCTCAGTCAGTATATCGTGATGATCCGTCACGATCACGGTCATCCCCAGCTCCTTGGCCCTGGCTATCTGGCTGATGGCGGCAATACCGTTATCACAGGTAAGGATGGTGTCGATTCCGTCCTCTGCCGCTGCTTCTATAATCAATTCATTGATGCCGTATCCGTCCTTAATGCGGTCCGGAATCTCATAATCCACCTCAGCCCCAATCCGCTTTAATGCGCGGTAGAGAAGGTATGTGGAGCATACACCGTCTATATCGTAGTCTCCCACAATCCGTATACGCCTGCCTTCAGCCGCCTTCTGTCCAAGTATCTCCACTGCCCGGTCCATGTCCGGCAGCAGGTGCGGATCGTGAAGCTGCTCCACGGAGCCGTGAAGATACCGTCCTATATCTTCCACATCCTCCAGACCGCGGTTGCGTATGATTCTGGCCGTTACCGGGCTGATATGGTATTTTTCTGCAATTTTATTAAAGTCTGCCTTCTTGGCATACAGCATCCATCTTGCTTCTGTCATTGTCTCGTCCTGTCCTTGTCTATTCTTCCTGGTCCCCCATGACCGAGGAGTAAATGATACCGGCCGCCATTCCCGCAAATGCCGGCACAATCCACCCCAATCCAGCCCCGTATCCGGGCAGGAACGTAGTTGCCTGGGTGAGGAATGGAATCACGAATTTGCTCTGTTCCAGGGCATATACCACGCTGACTGCGCCTGTAAACAGAATGGCCGCCGAATACATGGCCGGCCACCTTCTTGTAAGCGGCCCTAAAAATGCCAGCACAATCAGCACAATGGCGATTGGGTAAATGGCGTTCAGAACCGGCACTGACACGGCCAGTATCTTATTAAGGCCCGCACTGGATATAATCAGGCTAATCAGGGCAAATAAAAACACCCATACTCTGTAGCCGATTACAGGTATGATAGAATTAAAATACTGGCTGCAGCAGCTGAGAAGCCCCACGCATGTATTAAAACAGGCAATGAGGAAAATAAGCCCCAGTATCATCATACCTGCATTTCCAAAGAGGTTTCCCGCAACGAAAGTAAGTATCCTTGCCCCATTATCCATGCTGCCGGCCGCGGCTCCCGCCGGTGCACCGATGTGGGCCAGGGCCGCATAAATAAGGGCCAGCAGAATACCTGCTATGATTCCCGCCCTAATGGTTTCCCTGACAATCGCACCCTCCTGATCCACCCCCTTGGCCTGTATATTGATGGCAATAATAATTCCAAAATTCAGGGCCGCAATGGTATCCATGGTCTGGTATCCCTCCAGGAAACCAGTCACAGCGGGGCCAGACTTATAGACAGCTCCGGGAGCGCCGTAATGACCCATGGGCCACACCAGGCATCCTATAAAAATAACGCTGATAAGCACCAGCAATGTGGGACACAATATTTTCCCCAGCCTGTCCGTCAGCTTATCCGGCCTGAATGCCACTGCCATGGCAGCCGCAAAGAACACCACGGAATATCCGAACTGTGCCATGGTCTGGACCGTAAAGCCGGTCCCGCTTACCGTACTGTTCAGAGAAACGCCCATCTGCTCAAGAACCGGGAACACCGTCATCTCGAAGGAAGTACTGGAGGTCCTGGGTATGGCCAGGCACGGTCCTATGGAGAGATAGATAAGAAGGGTAAACAGGAATGCAAAGCCGGGGTGCACCCTGCCCGCCAGCTTGCCAATGCCGCCCGAAAGGGCAACCGCAGCCACTCCCAGGACAGGAAGTCCCACCGCGCTGAGCAGAAAACCCGACATGGCCTTCCAGGTCAGCACCCCTGCCCGGGCGCCAAGAAAAGGCGGGAAAATCAAATTCCCCGCACCAAAAAACATAGAAAATAATGTAAAACCCACAAGCAGAAGATTCTGCTTCGACAATTTCTGCCTCATATTTTTATCCCCGCTTAATCAAAATAAGAGATAAGAATCAAACTTCCCCGCTCTTTCTTACCTCTGCTCGTAACATAATACCACAAAATGCGGCATCTTTCAAGAAGGTTGCATATTTGTGGCAGTTGGCAGTGATGTTAGCGTTTTAAAATATTTTCAAAAAACCCATTGACATTTCTCCCCAGACAGGCTATAATAGCTCTTGCGCTGTTAGAGATAGAAATCAAACAGCAGCATGCGTCAGTAGCTCAGCTGGATAGAGCATACGGCTACGGACCGTAGTGTCGGGAGTTCGAATCTTCTCTGGCGCATGAAGAAAACCTCGCAGGCGTAAGCCTTGCGGGGTTTTTTGTTTTGAGTGAACGTGCGCCCGCCGGGCGCACCCAAAGGAGGACAACCATTACTGGTTGTCCTCCATCACCTCTCTCACCTTCTCCAGCATCACCGGCGTCAGCTTAAGAATCCGCTGTTTTTTAGACACCTTCCCCACGGCTTCCTCAAAGCTCATACCATTACCAGCCGTCATGGCATCCTTCACCAGAATATAGTAAAGCATAACTGCCTTTTTATCTTCCTTGGGAAGCTTTTCCCTAAGCTGCTGCTCCACAGCCGCCTTCTGGGCCGTGCCTCCCGGAAAAATGCGGTGCAGATATTCCCTCTCCTCCTGCTCCCGCTCCTCCTTGCTCTTAATCTCAAATCCGAATATATTCATATTCCCCTCCTGCGCACTCGCACCAATCACTAAATATAGTACAAGTATAAAATCCATAGGGAAGTACGTCAAGAAGTTTCTCAGTGTTACCCGCTGCTTGTTACCCGCCGCTTGTTATCCATCCCGTCCCGCTTCCATATTTTCAAATACGGCCCGGTCCACGCCGCCGTCCTGGAATGCCACCACAGTGGTACACACTGCATCCCCGGTAATGTTGACAGCCGTCCTGCTCATATCCAATATGCGGTCAATTCCCATAATCAGGGCTATGGCCTCCACTGGCAGGCCCACTGATGCAAATACCATGGATAGGGTAATCAGTCCCACCCCCGGCACACCGGCCGTTCCCACGGAAGCCAGGGTGGCCGTCAGTATCACGGTCAGATAATCCGCCACGGACAGGTGGATTCCAAATGCCTGGGATGCGAACACCACAGCCACCCCCTGCATGATAGCTGTGCCGTCCATGTTGATCGTGGCCCCCAGGGGTATGGTAAAGGAAGAAATACGCCGCGGCACCCCCATCTTCCTGTGCAGGGTATCGATGGACATGGGAATGGTTGCATTGGAAGTCGCGGTGGAAAACGCAAAGCCCATTACAGGCAGGAATTTCTTGAGGAATTTGACAGGACTCAGCCCTGTAAACCCCTTAAGGATCGCCATGTAGACCACCAGCCCCTGTATGGCCAGTGCAATCATAACCCCTGCCATATACTTAAACAGGGGCAGAAACGCGTCAAAACCAATGCCGGAAAACGTTCTGGCAGTCAGACAGAACACGCCGTAGGGAGCCAGCTTCATGACCATGACTGTCATCTGCATCATCACATCATTAAACTGGCTGAATAAATTCCCCACCGTCTGAACCGCTTCCCCCAGACCGGCCAGAATCATTCCCACAATCAGCGCAAAGAGGATGATGGACAGCATATCCCCGTCTGCCAGCGCCCTCACCGGATTGACCGGAATGATAGCCAAAAGCGTGTCCGCCAGCCCTTCCTTCTCCCCGATAGTGACCTGGGCTGTTTCCAGGGCAGAAAGATCTAACCCGGCTCCCGGGTTAATCATTTGGGCAGTCAATATGGCCGCGGTGATGGCCAGAGCAGTGGTTGCCAGATAAAATCCCAGTGTCTTTACTCCTATTTTTCCCAGTTTCTTCGTATCCCCCATGGACATGCTGCCGCACACCAGGGAGCAGAATACCAATGGCACCACCAGCATCTGCATCAGACGCAGGAATCCATTTCCTATCAGATAGAATATTCCGTCTATGAGCAGTACGTCCCGGACCTTCCCCTCCGGAACAGCGTAATGAAGAAGGATGCCCGCAGCCGCCCCCAGCGCAAGTCCAATGAAGATAGCGGTGGTAAGTCCCGGACTTTTCCTATTTTCCATAGCCGATACCATCCTTTCCCTCAGCCCGTCTCCGGCTTCCGGTTCGCCAGTCCTTCATATACGCCTCCAGCATCTCCTTCCAATGGGGCAGGAGACGCATGTCGGATATGCGCAGCATCATATTGTCCAGCACGCTGTAGGAAGGCCTCATGGAGCTTAAGGTGTCCTCAGAGGCATACACAGGTTCCACCGGGACCTGATAACCCGCCAGCCGGACAGCCTCCTTTGCCAGCTCATACCGGCTGCAGCAGCCCTGGCCCGTCACATGGTACAATCCGTCCTCGCCGTTCTCCATCAGCTCTATGACCTTGGCGGCCAGTCCGTCAGCCCCTGTGGGTGATGCCATCTGGTCCGAGGCAGCCCTGATGGTCTTACCCTGGCCGGCCATCTCCAGAATACGCCCCAGGTATGGGCTTCCATCCCCGAATATCCAGGAACTCCGCACAATGATATGGCGGTTGCAGAACTCCCTAACAAAATTTTCCCCTGCCATCTTGGACTTGCCGTACACGGTCCGAGGTGAGACCGGGTCAAATTCCGTATAAGGCGTCTGGCTTTCCCCGTCAAACACATCGTCTGTGGACATCTGGACCAGCCTGGACTTCCCCATTCTGGCGGCAACACTCAGATTCCTGGCCCCCAGAGCATTTACCCGGTACGCTTCCTCCGGCCGGACCTCACAGGCAGCCACATCGGTCAGGCCGGCGCAGTTCACAATATAATGTGGCCTGTTGATATGGGCGTATTCCATCACAGCCTCTGAATCCGTGATATCCACCGAATCCACATCCGTCAAAAGCAGCTCCACCGGCCTGGACGCCAGAATATCTGTCATTTTTCTTCCAACCCGTCCCCCGGCCCCGCATATCCATATTTTCAGCATCCTGCTCCATCCTTCCATATATAACTGAATTGCTATACTTTTTCCATAAATACATCAGGTAGTATCTGCAATTGCACGTTCTTCATACACCCGACGGAGCAGAAGGCAGGAATTCAGCGCTGCAAAAAGGCCCGGGCGGAAAACGCCCGGACCTCTTGGCAGCTCAAATCAAAGACCGATATTAAAGGCCGGTATGTTCTCAGGCAGGCTGCCGAAACGGGCAGCTTCCATTTCTATCCAGCATACAGATAAATTGTGAGCATTCTGTGATGGTTTTCTATAGAAATTATAAACTCCCTGCTTTTCGCTCCATGGCCCTGCCGCACAGATCAGAGAACAGATGATTCATGGCGGGGGCTGACTCAAGAAGGCTTTCGGGATGCCACTGTACGCCTACCATCAGACCATCCTGGTCCTCGATGGCCTCAATAACCCCGTCATTTGCATATGCCGAGGCCCTGAGCCCCTTCCCCAGCTCCTTCACCGACTGATGGTGCATGGAATTGGTCATGCAGACGCCGCTGCCCAGAAGTCTTGACAGCCTGGTCCCCTCTTCCACCCGTATCTGGTGGGTAAGGTAATCCCGCCTGCCCAGCTGCAGATGCCTGATGCAGTCAGGCCCCTTAAGGGAAAGGTCCTGATACAGGGAACCTCCCATGAGTACGTTAAGCAGTTGGCTTCCCTTACAGATGCCCAGCATGGGCTTTCCATGCTCCAGGGCATAACGGCCCGCCCTCATCAGGGCTTCGTCAATATCCGGCTTAAATACCTGGATGGCCGGATGAGGGTCCTCCCCATAGTAGGAAGGCGTCATGTCCTCCCCTCCCGGGAACAGGATTCCGTCACAGATACCCATAATTTCCTCTGTCCGCTCCATAACGGCAGACGCCGGTAAAATCACAGGGATTCCCCCGTTCTTCATGACCGCATCCACATAGCAGCTGTTCTGATAAGCCCTTTCCATGCTGTCAAACAAACCTGGCTGGGTCATGTATGTATTTCCCATGATACCGATAATCGGACGCTCCATCTTCTCCGCCTCCCTACAGTATATCCTGGCGCAGGATGTGGCGGATGCGTTCCGGGTCCAGCCCCCTGATGACCTGGGCCGCCAGCTCCGTAGCCGCCTCCAGGTCATCCTTTGCGCAGAAATTATAATGGGAATGTACATATCTGGAAGGTACGCCCAGCACAAGGACAGGAACCGCCTTTCCTATGAGGCTGATTCTGCCCGCATTGGTGCTGCCTCCCCGCCTTACGGCCTCCTGGTACCGGATACCGAATTTGCCGGCCAGCTCCATGGCATATTCCATGAACACCGGATTGGATATATAGCTCTTGTCCATGCGGCGGATCTGAACGCCGTTTTTCATCCTTCCCTGGGCCTGGGCAGCGGAAAAAAAGAAGTCATCCGACGGGGAACCCTCGAACAGGATGGCCAGGTCCGGCTTCACCACCTGGGTGGTGACGGTGGCGCCTCTCATGCCCACTTCCTCCTGGGCCGCAAACGCGCCCACCACATCCACTGCCAGCTCATTCCTGCCGTCATATATCTTATTCATGGTATCCACGATGCAGGCGCAGCCGGCCCTGTTGTCAAATGCCTTGCCGAAGCAGATCCCATGTTCCTCATCATAGGAAAAGGACACCTCCGGGACCATGGGATCTCCGATGGATACGCCAAAGTCGTCCTCCACCTCCCTGCGGCTTGTGGCGCCGATGTCCACATACAGGTTTTCAATGCACAGTTCCAGGGAAGCCCTCTCCTTATCGTTCATGAAATGCACGGGCTTTGACATAATGATACCCCTTATTTTCCTGCCGGCCCTTGTCTTTATGATGACCGTGTGGGCCGGAAGGCTGGTCAGGTGAAAGCCTCCCAGCATGAGGATTCCCAGGCAGCCGTTATCATGGATGCACTGCACCATAAAACCGCACTCGTCCAGGTGGGCGTCCAGCTGCACCACCGGTTTATCCCCGGCGACGCCCGGCATGCGCACATACAGGTTGTTCATGGCGTCATTTTCCACCTGGTACTTACCGCAGTAACCCGCCACGGTGCGCACCACCTCTTCCTCAAACCCACTGGGGCCAAATGCATCTGATATCTTTCCAAACATATCTATATCCATTGCTGTTTTCTCCTTATTCAAACGCGCTTTAATACACCACAAAGCAATGGGCCGTCACCACATCCATCCATCTGGATGTCTCCAGCCTGTTGGTAAATGTGTCCACTGCCCTCATTCCCGGGTAAAAGGACATCTGGTATGCCTTCTTCCAGTCTTTATAGGTCACTTCATATGTAAATGTCTCCGGAAGCGCTGCCCTGCACCGGGAAAGATTCCCGGCCAGCGCCTTCTTCACTCCCTGGCGGATGGATTCCTCCACCTGCCCCGGCGCCTTACAGTAAGTGGATGCACCCAGACCGGTCTTTGTCACGGCCGTGGTGATAGCCGGCACCATTTCCCTGGCCATGTCGCAGATGGTCCTGTCCCCGGACAGAAACAGCACCGGAACCCCGTGGGAAGCTGCGGTGTAGCTGTTCAGCATGAACTCGCTCATGCAGCTGCCGTTTAAGCGGATGTACAGGCTGTTTCCCGTGGAAGTGTGGCTGATGGCAAAGCCCGGATTTCCTGCCGGGGCATGGTATCCTATGTACATGACCCCGTCAAAGGAATCGTCCAGGCCGGACATCATGTTATAGGGGTGACCGCTCTTGCCCCGAATCAGGGTCACGTAATCCGGCATGCAGAGAGGATCAATGTTAGCCGCATCCCCGTGGCCGTCCTTTACCACTATCTCGTCAGCTCCCGCTTCATGGGCAGCCTCACAGGCAGCCACCACTTCCCTGGTCATCTGCCCCGCAAATTCCCTGTACGCTGCTTCATTCTTATGGGTCTCATATGCCAGGGCCACTCCCGCGCACCCTTCTATATCCGCACTGATAAAAAGTTTCATCCCTTGTTCTCCTTGATTTTGTCATCATAGAGATGGCAGTATACATAATGGTCGTCCGATACCTGGTAGCGCTCCGGCGCCTTTTCCTTACAGATGTCCATACACTTGGGACACCTGGTGTGGAACTTGCAGCCGCTTGGCGGATTTAAGGCCGACGGGATGCTTCCTTCCAGGATGATGCGCTCCTTCTTTGCCGTTGGGTCCGGGACCGGTACGGCTGACAGCAGGGCCTGGGTGTAAGGATGAAGCGGATTGCTGTACAGCTTGCGCTTGTCCCCCACCTCCACAAAATTCCCCAGATACATGACGCCCACCCGGTCGCTGATGTGCTCCACCACGCTCAGGTCATGGGCCACGAATATATAGGTCAGGTTAAGCTCCTTCTGGAGCCGGTGCAGCAGGTTTAACACCTGGGCCTGGATGGACACGTCCAGGGCCGATACAGGCTCGTCCGCTATAATCAGCTCCGGCTCAACTGCCAGAGCCCTGGCGATTCCGATACGCTGGCGCTGGCCGCCTGAAAATTCATGGGGATACCGGTTGGCGTGGTAATCATCCAGTCCAACCTTTCTCAGAAGCCCCATTACACGGTCTTCCATTTCCTTCTTGCTCTTTGTCAGACTGTGTATGATTAACGGCTCAGCGATGATGTCAAATACAGACATCCTGGGATTCAGGGACGCGTACGGGTCCTGGAATACCATCTGAACCTTTTTGCGCACAGAGCGCATCTGCTTTCTGCCATAGGAGGAGATATCCTCACCGGACAGGACGATTTTACCTGCCGTGGGGGTCTCCAGCTTGCAGATTCCCCTTCCCAATGTGGATTTGCCGCAGCCCGACTCACCTACGATGCCGAACACCTCGCCCCTTCGCACCTCGAAGGAAACGCCGTCCACTGCCTTGACGAATTCACGCCCGCTGCGAAAATCCCCCTTCACAGGATAATACACTTTCATACCTTCAACATTCAGCAGGATATCTGCCATCACGCGTCACCGCCTTTCTTTTCACAGAGCCAGCAGCGGCTCATATGGCCTCCTCCCACATCGTAGAAGCCGGGTTCTTCCTCCCTGCACTTATCAAAGGCGCAGGAGCATCTGGGAGCGAATTTACATCCCTGAGGCATGTATTTTGGATTCGGGACATTGCCCGGTATGGATTCCAGTTCCTCCGCATACTCTCCCAGCTTGGGAATGGATGCCAGAAGGCCCCTGGTATACGGATGGGACGGATTGGCGAAAATGGACCTCACATCCCCCTTCTCCACCACCCGGCCGCTGTACATGACCACCACGTCGTCGCAAACCTCCGCCACCACACCAAGGTCATGGGTGATGAACAGGATGGAGGTTCCTGTTTTCTGCTTCAGGTTCTCCATCAGATCCAGAATCTGGGCCTGGATGGTAACGTCCAGTGCCGTGGTAGGCTCGTCCGCTATGAGGATCTTCGGTTTGCACACCAGGGCCATGGCTATCATGACTCTCTGGCGCTGTCCTCCGGAAAGCTGGAAGGGATATTCCTTCATCATGCGCTCCACCCTGGGAACGCCCGTCAGCTTCAGCATCTCCACAGCCTTGTCCCAGGCCTCCTGCCTGCTTATGTTGTTGTGCATCAGGATACATTCCGTAATCTGGTCCCCAATCTTCATAACAGGGTTCAGGCTGGTCATAGGCTCCTGGAAAATCATGGAAATCTTTTCCCCGCGCATCTTCCTGCGCTCCTCGTCGTCCAGCTTTGTCAAATCGCGGCCCTCAAACAGAATCTCCCCTTCGGCCACCTTTCCCGTGGTTCCCATCAGAAGTCCCATGACGGACAGGGCGGTCACGCTCTTGCCGCTGCCTGACTCTCCCACGATTCCAAGGGTGCTTCCCTCTCTCAGTTCAATATCCACGCCATCCACTGATTTAATCACACCGCTGTCCGTGTAGAAGTAGGTGTGCAGATTCTTAATCTCTAAAATATTATTATTCGTATTCTCCATAAGTCCACTCCTAATCAGTCAGTTTTGGATCCAGCGCGTCTCTCAGGCCGTCGCCCAGCAGGTTGAAGCAGAGCACGGTGAAGAAGATTGCAAGACCCGGAAACAGGGTGATATGCCAGCTTGTCAGCATGTAGTTACGTCCGTTGCTCAGAAGCAGTCCCCACTCAGGCGTGGGAGGCTGGGCGCCCATGCCCAGGAAACTGAGGCTGGAAGCAGTGATAATGGAGGTTCCGATGGACATGGTGTACTGTACGATGATATTGGGAATGGCGCTGGGCAGGATATGTTTGAACAGGATGCGCATGTCGCCTGCTCCGATGTTGCGGGCAGCCTGGACAAACACGCTGTTCTTTGTCTCCAGTGTATTGCCCCTCACCAGACGGGCAAACTTGGGGATGTTGAACACCGCAACCGCGATTACCACATTATAAAGTCCGCTTCCCAGGATGGCCACAATGGCAATTGCCAGGATAAGGCCCGGGAAGGCCAGCAGCACATCGCAGATGCGCATGATGATGGAATCAATGATGCCGCCGTAATATCCGGCCAGAAGTCCCATAATGGTTCCCGCAATCATTCCCACGGTCACGGCAAACAGTCCCACGCTGAGGGATATCCTGGTTCCGCAGATTACCCTGGAAAACAAATCCCTGCCGAATTCATCGGTGCCAAAGAGATGGGCGGCCGTAGGCGGCTGCATAATGGCAGAGTAATCATATTCATTGATTCCATAAGGGGCAATCTTATAGCTGATAAACGCCAGCACTACAAGGAATATCAGAAATACCATGGCAGCCATGGCTGTCTTCTGTTTTTTGAACTTTCTTACAAACTCTGAAAACGGGGTATTGATGTCCGTCCTTTCAGTTAACACTTTATTCTTAGCCATCTTTTGTCGCCCCCTTCTAGCTCAATTGAATTTCAGGATTCAGCACTGCGTACAGTACATCCACCACCAGGTTAATCAGTACGAAATGCAGGGAAAATATAAGAATCAGCGACTGGATTGCAGGATAATCCCTGTAGTTCACGGATTCAATCAAAAGGGAACCAAGTCCCGGAAACGCGAACACAGTTTCCGTCACAACGGAACCGCCCAGAAGAAAACCGAACTGAAGTCCCACAACCGTCACAACGGATATCATACAGTTACGGAACACATGTTTCCAGATAACAGTCTTTTCCCGCAGGCCCTTGGCCCTGGCCGTACGCACGTAATCCTCCTTCATTACCTCGATGACCGAGGAACGGGTAAAGCGGGCGATAATAGCCGCAATGCTGACCCCCAGCGTGATAGACGGCAGAATCAGATTCTTAAAGGAGCCGGCCCCCGTGGTGGGCAGCAGCCTGTACTTGACCGCGAAGACCATGATAAGCATGAACCCAATCCAGAAGGAGGGCATGGATATACCTGAGACAGCCACCGTCATTCCTGTGTAGTCCTGCCACTTGCTCCTGTTTCTTCCTGACCAGACGCCGATAAGAACCCCTGCAATCACGCTCCAGGTCAGACTTAAAAGGGTAAGCTGCACCGTATTCATGTACCGCCCCTGAACCTCAGTCAGCACCGGGCGCTTGGTTCTCAGCGATGTGCCCAAATCCCCCCTCACAAGTCCTGTCACGTAGCTGACATACTGCTGGGGAAGAGGCTTGTTAAGGCCAAGCTGTTCCCTTACCAGTTCCACATCCTCTTTGGTTGCCTGCGGCCCTGCCACCTGCCTGGCCGGATCTCCGGGAATCAGGCGCACAAAGAAGAATACAAACGTAACTACGATAATCAGGGTTGGTATAACTCCAACAACTCTTTTACATATGTATCTCAGCATATAGACTCTCACCTCTCAAATCATTATTGGGTATACACCCTGTATTTTATCTTAAAAAGGTCTGGCAGAGAATCCCCCTCCGCCAGACCCTTAAGCCTTTTATTTCGTCATCTTACCATTTCTGATATTAAGGCAGTTATCTGGGAACATCTTTACATTTACCATCTTATTGGAAGTTGCCCAGGAGTTGAAGTCAGTTGCCAGACATACCAGGGGACTTTCTTCCCAAATCAGGTCCTGAGCCTTGGCATATGCTTCTGCTCTCTTATCACGGTCAGCCGTGTTCAGGCCGTCCTTCAGATATCCGTCTAATTCATCGTTCTCGAAATAGCAGATATTGTAGCTCATAGGAGGCTCAGACTCTTTTGCCAGCAGTGGACGGATACCCCAGTCCGCGTCGCCGGTAGAGGATGACCAGCCGATGATATACATATCAACTTCTGCCTCTGCGCCGGGAGCGTCCGTATCCTGGATCTTCTCGTTCACGATTGCGCTCTCCAGGCTGATAAGCTCAACATCGATACCCACCTCGGCAAGCTGCTGCTTTAAGAACTCGCCCTGCTTCATGTTTGCGGAAGTGTTGGCAAATATCAGGGTTGTCTTAAAGCCATCCGGATAACCCGCCTCTGCAAGCAGTGATTTTGCCTTCTCGATGTCGTATGGATAAGGATCATTTCCCTTGTAGTACTGAAGCTTGGGAGCAATGACAGAGGTTCCGGGCTGGGAGTTGCCATTCTTTACAACCGCCACATAGGCGTCCTTATTGATGGCATAGTTGATGGCCTGACGGACTTTCTTGTCATTGAACGGTTTCTTCTGGTTGTTCATCATCAGGTAACGGACTACCAGGCCCTGGTCCTGTCCCACGATTACGTTAGGATCAGATTTAAGTCCTGCCAGGTTTTCATCCGGTACCGGCCAGATAAGCTGGGCATCGCCGGACTGAATCATGGCAACCCTGGTGGCGGACTCAGGTACAGGCTTTAAGGTGATGCTCTTGAAGCCGGCGTCCTTGTCAGCCAGAGGCGTGCCGCCGCAGATATCCGCGTCATAGCCCCACCAGTCCTTGTTCAGTTCAACCGTAAGGTGGTCGCCCTGAATCCACTCTTTAAATGTATACTGTCCCGTACCGATGGGGGCCTCTGCGCACGCCTGTGATCCCTGCTCGATTACCTTGGGGCTCATGACCACGCAGGCCGGATGGGCCAGTGTCTCGATGAACGCGCCAAAGGGGGAGGACAGCTTTACTACGATGGTATAGTCATCCTGAACCGTAGTGGTATCCAGTATATTGCATAACAATGTGGTTCTCTTAAGTCCCAGGGACTTATCTGCCCAACGGTCAAAGTTGGCCCTGGCAGCCTCTGCGTTCCATGGGGTTCCGTCAGAGAACGTGATGCCCTCTCTCAGCTTGATGGTGAACTCCGTGGCGCTGTCATTGGCCGTATACTCAGTTGCCAGCATGGGAATGATTTTCATTTCGTCGTCAAACCCAAACAATCCGTCCATGATAAGACGCTGAACGCCTCCTGAGAGGGTGTCGCTGGTATCCAGGGGGTCCAGTGTGGTGAAGTCCACATTGACTGCTCCTATAATATCCGTGTCCTGGGAAACAGACTCTCCCTCCGCAACAGCTGCCGCTGCTGTCGTTTCTTCCGCAGCTGCCGCCCCGCCTGCAGCTACCGTGGTCGTATCTTTGGTGCCTGATGGTGAACCACATGCCGTCAATCCCAGCATGGCAGCAGACAGTGCCAGGGCGCACAGCTTCTTTCCGCTTTTCTTCATAGAATATCCTCCTTTTTGTGATGATACAAAAAAAGCCCGGAAACCTACAGCTCTCACGCTCATTTTGTAAGCATCCTTGCTTACAATAATTTTACACGTTTCTGTGCTGCCTTGTCAAATAAATCATTCTTTTTTCCGTAAAGCATTCGTTACAATTTAAAATTTAAAGCCATTAGGTTGTTATATCCTAATATTTTTGATATAATCAACCTAATATTACTCAGGAGGACGGCCCATGGACAGAAGCCAGCCAAAATACCATGTGCTCATTGTCAGCATCAATTCCAGCATACGCCTTGAATTCCAGAGTTATCTCCACAAGATATTGGGAGCCTATATTGCCTTTGATACAATTGGTCTGGAGCAGGTTCAGCGCCCGGATCAAATCAAGGGCTACCAGTGCATCCTTTTTTCCAGCCCCCTGGTCCAGTCTGAATTTCCTATCCCCATCCCAAAGGAGATCATGGAGATTATCTGTACCAGGACCTTCAACCATGCCTGTCTGGACCAAATCATCCGCATACCGCCCGGCGAGCGTGTCTACATCGTTAATGACACCTATGACTCCATTGTCACCATCATGGAACAGCTGAAGGAGGCAGGAGTGGTGCAGTACCGGTTTGAGCCCTTTTATCCGGGATGCATCCAGGCTGACGAGTCCATCCACTATGCCATCACCGTAGGAGAGCCCCAGCTGGTTCCCAGCCATATCACCAATGTCATTGATATTGGCAACCGCATCATCGACATCTCCACGGTCAATGAGCTTTGCGAGTATTTCCATCTTCCCGCCAGCCTGTCCAACCAGATTACCAAGGCCTATGTGAACAGCATCATGCAGATTGCCAAGCTGACCAGCGCCTATTACCAGGATTACATCTATTCCCGCCAGCTTCTCCAGACCGTTATCAGCAATCTTCCCATAGGTCTGTGCCTTCTGTCTGTCCGCGGGGAAATCAACATGGTCAACCGCAGATTCTCCATGGACCTGGAGCTGCCGGAGACAGGCACCACGGGCCGGAATCTGTCACGGTTCCTGCCCCATCCCTGTAAGGATATGGATTTCTGTCACAGCGCGGATTACAAGGTAATGAACCGCAGCGGAAAGCCTCTCCTGCTCAGCTCCCTTGAACTGCTGCTGCCCAACCACGAGCCCCTGTACCTGCTCACCAGCGCGCCGTGTCCTGTGCTGGCTGACGGGACCGGGGATTATCCTGCCATCCCGGATCCCGTATTCTCTGATTCCAGATATGCGGACAGCATGTTCACAAACTTTACCACTGCCTCGGAGTCTATGAAGAACATCCTGGAATATGCCAGAAGGCTCTCCCTCTATGACTTCCCCGTGCTGATTCAGGGCGAGAGCGGAACCCAGAAAAAACTCCTGGCCAGGGCCATACACAAGACCTCCTCCAGGAGGCAGCATCCCTTTGTCTGCCTGAATATGCCCATGGGGCTTAATGTGGCCGCAGGGATAAACGGGACTTCCGGACCGGGCGGTGGTTCCGGACCAAACAGAGCTTCCGGACCAGACGTTTTATCAGATCCGGGCGGTACCTCCGGTCTGTCAGGAGCAGCCCTGATTGTCTCTGATCCGCTCTCCCAGATGCTGGAACTGTTTAAAGAAGCCAACCACGGAACCCTGCTCATTAACAGCGCCGAATACCTGTCTCCCGAGATTCAGGGGCTCCTGATTCACATTCTTCAGGACAACCGGACCGGAAATGTCTTCGGAACCCGCTTCTCCCCCTTTGATGTACGCATCATCGCCACAGCCGGACAGGACCTGTACGAGCTGGTACAGCAGGGCACGTTCCGCGAAGAACTGTTCTTCCTGCTGAATGCGGCTTCCATCGACACCCTGCCGCTCAGGAAACGCAGGGAGGACATCCCTCTGCTTATGGACCAGTTCTTCCGCGAGCTGTTCCACAACAAAAGCCTGATGGCCAGGGACATCCTGTCCTCCAGTCTCTTTGACTTCCTGATAGACTACGATTATCCGGGCAATGTCCAGGAGCTTTATAACCTGACCCGTTATTTCTTCTCCCACTATGCTGCCCATCCCCTGATACTGGCACAGCTTCCCTCCTATATCAGGAACCAGATGCGAAAATCCGGCCAGGACCACAGCCCGGTCCGCCTCAGGGTGCTGGCTGCCATAGCCGCCTCCCCCCGCATCGGCCGTGGAGCCATAAAAAATACCCTGGCAGAGGCCGGCGTGGAAGTAAGCGACGGCCGCCTGCGGGGGCTGCTGAAAGAATTATCAGAAGAAGGGCTTATCCGCATCAACCGCACCAGGGGAGGCTGCGAGATAACAGAGCTGGGACTTATGTCCCTTCGTCATTAATGTTTAAGAATCTGCGGAAGGAACTCCGACAGGCTGTAATACACCTCCCCTGCCAGTCCCCCGGTGCGTCCGGCTGCTGTCATGGAATTCAGGATGGCTTCATGAACAGCTTCCGCGGCTGCCTTGAAGGCCACGTTAATCAGGTCCTCCCTGATACATGTGCTTGTCATGATTTCCGGACTATCCTTTCCCTGCAGACGGCCCGCGGTGGTGAATCCAATCATCACTTCGCCGCTGCCGTGGCCGGTGTAGGCGCCTGTCCTGGCAATGCCCACACCCGCCCTGCGGATGATGCGCTTTAACTGACGGTCGCTGACAGGCAGGTCCGTGGCGACGATGGTCATAATGGACCCCTGGTCCTGTTCCGCGGCGGCCATCTTCCTGCGCCTTTCCTTTTCCTCCAGAATCCGCTCACCGGCCCGTATGCCGTTTATGACCAGATCCTCTGTTGCCCCGAAATTGGACTGCACCAGAACCCCCAGCGTGAATTTTTTACCGCCGATTCTCATGATTCTGGAGGCGGATCCGATCCCTCCCTTCAGGCCATAACACACGGTTCCCGTGCCTGCGCCCACATCACCCTCCTCAAAATCCTCATCTGCCCGTGAAAATGCTTCCATCACATCCTCCATGGACACAGCCCTGTGCTGAATCCGGTTAATCTTACAGTCATTGCACTCACCCACCACCGGGCTTACGGACGTGACCTCCACCTGCTCCTTTGCGCACTGCCTGATAGTATACTCCACCAGGGCGTCGGCTGCCAGACCTACGTTCAGGGTATTGGTCAGGGCAATGGGAGTCTCCAGGGTTCCCAGCTCCTCCACCTGGACCAGGCCGCAGGTCTTGCCGAATCCATTGTGCACGTATCCCGCAGCTACGAACTTGCGGTCAAATACATTTCCCGGTCCCGGTACAATCACCGTTACGCCGGTCCTGCTGTCTCCACTTCTCACTGTCTTATGGCCTACCAGCACGCCCGGCACGTCTGTAATCTTATTTTTAGGCCCGGTTTTCATAACGCCCGGCACAATACCAAAATCCCTGATTCTCTTTCTCTCCATCTTCTTTCCTCCTCCCACAGCCTCCGGCCTCCATGTGGATTATATTATCATGTACAGCAACATTATTATAGAAGAAAAGCCCGCAGAAACGCCTTTAAACTGGCGTCCCTGCGGACTTTCCCCCATCGTACTGGGCCGGCGGGATTCGAACCCTCGAGTGCAGGAGTCAAAGTCCTGTGCCTTACCGCTTGGCGACGGCCCAACAAGCCGTATAGTGATCCGGCATGCCAAATTATAATACCATAGAATTTACCGGTTTGCAAGTTTTTGAAACCCACTTTTGCAGAATTCCTGATTTGGCTGATTGGGGATTCCTATTTTCCTGATTTACATCTGCCTGCGGATATGCTTCCACCACACCCACGCCGGCATTGCCGCCATTGCCTCCGAAATTGGAAAGGGCCGCCACAGGGCGTCCAGCCCAAACAGCGCTGTTCGTATCAAAGCATGCATTAGCTATACGGTATTATATACCGGTATCTAAAACAAGAAAAAAATCCCCTTTCCACACTTGGAAAGGGGAAAAGGGTGAGTAGAGGGATTCGAACCCTCGGCCTCCAGAGCCACAATCTGGCGCGATAACCAACTTCGCCACACCCACCATAATAAGTTATGAAACATCAGAGCTTACGCTCAATGAGCCTGAAGGGATTCGAACCCCCGACCCACGGCTTAGAAGGCCGTTGCTCTATCCAACTGAGCTACAGACTCACAACTTCTGACAGCCTTGATGTGACTCTGCACTTTCATGCCGACTGCTGTCAACGAGCTATAGTTTATCATATGTCTGTGGAGATTGCAAGCACTTTTTTAAATTTTTGTCCTTTTTTGCAGTACTTTTTGCAGTCTTTTCCGCAGCCTTTTCCAAATACCGGTTTCCGGCGCTGAAAAAGGCTGCGTCAAAGCCATATTTTGCCGCAAAATCTACCGTGGCTTCCGGTAAAATTGAATCCGTTTATAATCCCCGTCCATGCGGCATATGGTGCCAAAGGGCAGGGTTCCCATGGGCTTATCGTGGCCTGACCTGATATGATACATCACAGGCAAGTCAAAGGTTCCAAAGCGGTCATGAAGGAATTCTTCTATCTGATAGGTGCCGTCATACCGGTCATGGGTACAGTCCGTAAAATCTCCCAGGAGAATTCCCGCCGCGTGTTCAAACATCCCCGCGTATTCCATTTGTGTGATATACATGTCAAGAGAGGCGATGCCTTCCTCCACATCCTCCAGAAACAGAATCTTATCCCTGGTGTCCAGCTGATAGAAGGTGCCGCAGGCCCTGGCCAGCACGGATATATTTCCGCCTGCCAGAATGCCGGCCGCCGTCCCTCCCCGGATGGTCTTAAAGCCTTCCTCCCCGGGCGGGTTCCGAAACTCCAGCTCCTCCTCCATATTGAGGGCTGCAAACAGGCCGGACCTGGTGTAGTCGTCAAAATCCTTCAGCATATTGGAGCACACCATGGGGCCGTGGAAGGTGACCAGATTCCCAAACATCTGGAATACTGAGTGCAGGTTTGTTATGTCGCTGTATCCAACGAAAATCTTGGGATTTTCCTTCACCAGGTCAAAATCCAGGTATTTCATGATTTGGGAACTGCCATAGCCTCCCCGCACGCAGAAAACCGCCTTCACCTGTGAATCCGCAAACATGCGGTTTATGTCCTCTGCCCGGACACAGGCATCCCCCGCCAGATAATTATGAAAATTATACATATTCTCAAGACATGTGCCCAGTTTTACCCGGTACCCCATGCCCTCCAGCAGCTTTACGCAGCCATCCCTCTCCTCTTCCTTTACGGGAAACGCAGGGGCCGCCAGCCCCACCGTGTCCCCTTCCCTCAACCTCTCCGGAAATACCATCTGTCTCAATCCGTCCTTTCATCCTTAATCCACAGAGTGTCAGAAAGCAATTATCCGGCACTCTCCAGCCAAAAAGCCGCCCACGCTCTGATTTCCGGGCGTGGGCAATCCTGCTTCGCTTAATGACTATGGCCTGGCTCTCTCACCGTGCCTACTGCTTATCAGCATATTTAAATATCGTATGTCCAATATAGGTCTTGATAACGCCCTCGCATCCCGGCTTTACCAGAAGCTGTGCATTGCGGTAATACAGAGGCAGTATGGGCATCTCCTCCATCAGAAGCTTCTCGCCTGTCTCAAACAGCTCCATGCGCTTCTTGTTGTCTGTAAGGCTCCTGGCCTCTTTCATCATGCTGTCGTATTCCTTGGCCTCATCGTTCAGCCAGCGGCACTGGGTTTCATTTCTCTGGAGAAGGAAGCAGTCCAGATTAGTGCTGGGGTCAGGATAATCGCCGGTCCAGCCGTCATAGCAGATATCGAAACTGCCGGCCGTCTGCTCATCCCAGTATACCTTTGGCTCAAAGGTAACAATCTCCACATTCACGCCCAGATTTTCCTTCCACATAGCCTGCATTGCCTGGGCCACGTCCTTTTTCTCCTGGTCGTTCTGGGTAATCAGAGTCAGTGTGGGGTATCCCTCTCCGCCCGGATATCCTGCTTCTTCCATAAGCGCCTTTGCAGCTTCCACATCCTCTGTGAACAGGCTGCCCACCGTGGTGCGGTAATCTTCGCCGGAGCCCTCATAGGGAATGCCGTGAGGCACAAAAGCATAGGATGATTCCGGCCTGGAGGCAACGATGGACTGGTTGATGACATCCCTGTTAAGAGACATTGCCAGCGCCTTCCTCACCCGCGCGTCCGACAGGTAGTCTTTCTCGCAGTTAAAGTCATAATAGCAGGTTCCTATGAGATCATAGGACTTAAGCTCGTCGCTTCCCCCGTACTGTGACTGTGCCTGGGTCTGGATGATGGTATTGTCCACCACGTCCACCTCTCCTGCATTGTAAGCGGACAGCGCTGCCTCTGCGGACTCGATAAACACAATATTCACGCCGGCCAGCTTCACTGTATCTGCGTCAATGTATTCCGGATTCTTCTCCAGCACATAGCTGGCCTGGGGATTGATTTCCTTCAGCCGGAACGCTCCGTTGCTTACATAGGTGTCCGCCGACTTGGTCCAGGCCTCCTGCCCTTCCACCGCATCCTTCTTCACCGGAAAATAAGCGGTGACAGCTGTAAGGTCGATGAAATAAGCGGTGGGGTTCTCCAGGGTGACCTTCAGCGTCTTGTCGTCCTCGGCCTTGACGCCCACATCCCCGGCAGATGCCTTTCCCTCATTATATGCTTCGCCGTTCTTCAGATAGAACAGATACCATGCGCCGGGAGATGCCGTATCCCGCGCCAGGGTGCGCTTCCAGGCATACTCAAAGTCGCCGGCCGTCAGAGGGGAACCGTCTGACCATTTCAGGCCGTCCCTCAGTGTAAAGGTGTATTCCAGTCCGTCCTCACTCATCTCGTACTTCTCAGCACATCCATTGATAAGGCCGCCGTCCGGGCCAATCTGCATCAGGCCGGTAAACAGATTCTGAAGAACAATGGATGATGTGGCATAGTTGTTCATGGTAGGGTCCAGTGTCTCAGGCTCCTTCTGCATGGCGTAGGTCATAACCTTTCCGCCCTCGCTGCCGGTGCCGTCTTCCTTCCCTCCCGAAGCCTGAGCGGTCCGCTCCGCAGCCCCGCTCTCAGCCGGTTTTTCAGATTTCTGTCCGCCGCACCCTGCCAGCATGGAAGCAGCCATCACAAGACTCAGTAATACTTTTAAATTCTTTCTCATTCCACTCCTCCTTCTTATGGGCACCCAGCGGGCGTTCTCCGGCCGCTAAGCGCGATATATGCCACCGGCGCCCAGTCAAATGAATTCCTGACCGCCGGAACCGTCACATGCTTCTGGCCCCATGCTTCTGCTCATGTTAATCTGGCCCCATTCGCCTAATCAAAAAGATGACAGGCCACCTTATGTTTGTCATTGACCGCTTTCAACTCCGGCTTTGCCTGGGAGCAGATATCCTTTGCGTAACGGCACCTGCTTCTGAAGGGACAGCCGGGAGCCGGATTAATGGGCGAGGGCACATCCCCTTCCAGAATGATTCTTTTGTTCTCCTTAGCCAGCTTTGGGTCCGCCACAGGCACTGCGGAAATCAGGGACTGGGTGTAGGGATGGAGCATATTGTCATACAGCTCATCCACCCGGGCGTACTCAATCAGGCTGCCCAGGTACATGACGCCTACCTCCGACGAGATATGGCGCACCATGGACAGGTCATGGGAAATGAACAGATACGTGAAATGAAATTTATCCTGCAGTTCCTCCAGAATATTGATGACCTGGGCCTGTATGGATACATCCAGAGCTGATATGGGCTCATCGCACACAATGAACTCCGGCTCCGCGGCCAATGCCCTGGCTATGCCGATTCTCTGTCTCTGTCCGCCTGAAAACTCATGAGGATACCGGTTAATATGATCCGGTTTCAGGCCGACCATCTCGATTAACTCCCTGACGCGGTCATTCTTATCCTTCCCCGTGTGCAGCTTCATGGCCCATATGGGCTCGGCTATAATGTCGCCTATGTTCTTCCTTGGGTCCAGGGAGGTGTAAGGGTCCTGGAATATCATCTGCATCTTCTTCCTGTAGGGAACCATCTGGCTGTCGCTCAGTCCGGTGATGTCCGTTCCCTGATAGAGAATCTGACCCGCGGTTGCCTGGTACAGCTTAAGGATGGTGCGGCCCACCGTGGTTTTTCCGCAGCCAGATTCCCCCACCAATCCCATGGTACGGCCCTTCTCAATGGAAAAAGAGACTCCGTCCACTGCCTTTAGCACCTTTGGCTTGGAAAAAAGACCGCTTTTCAGCATAAAATGCATCTTTAAATCATTTACTTCGATACAGCTATTGGTATCAGTACATTGAGCCATCACAGCTTCACCTCCCCCATCCGGGCTTTCACCGATTCATTGTGAAGCCAGCAGGCGCTGATATGTCCGTTACCCAGGTCGCAAAAGGGCGGCTGGCGGACCGCGCAAAGCTTCATGGCGCGGGAGCACCGGGCCGCAAAGGGACATCCCTTTGGCGGGTTCAAAAGGTCAGGCGGCGTGCCGAAGATTGGCACCAGCTTCTCCTTTGTCCTCTTTGGTATGGAGGCCAGAAGTCCTGCCGTGTAGGGATGGCCGGTCCGGTAGAAAATATCCTCGATATTCCCTTCTTCCATGATTAATCCCCCATACATGACAATAACCCTGGTACACAGGCTGGATATAACGCCCAGGTCATGTGTAATCAGTATGACGGAGGTATTAAACTCATTCTTCATATGGGCCATCAGTTCCAGAATCTGGGCCTGTATGGTCACATCCAATGCCGTGGTAGGCTCGTCTGCTATGAGAAGCTCCGGCTTACAGCACATGGCTATGGCTATCATCACCCTTTGGCGCATACCGCCTGAGAGCTCATGGGGATACTGCTTCAGCCTGCGCTCCGGGCTGGGAAGCCCTACTGCTTCCAGCATGGCCAGGGCCTTTGCCTCGGCTTCCTTTCTGGAAAGCTTCTGATGGCGCATCAGAGGCCCCCGAATCTGCTCCCCTACAGTGAACAGGGGATTCAGACTGGTCATGGGGTCCTGAAATATCATGCCAATCCTGTTTCCCTGAATCTTCCTCATTTCCTTCGGAGACTTCTTAAGCAGATCCTCACCGCCAAAGAGCAGTGCATCCGCCTGCCGGGAGGCGTTGTCCTCCAGCAGTCCCATGATTGACAGCATGGTCACACTTTTTCCGCAGCCGGATTCCCCCACGATTCCCAGGCTCTCTCCCTTCCCCACACGGAAAGTGATGCCCCTTACGGACTGCACGCTGCCTGCGTCTGTGGTAAAACTGGTACGCAGGTTCTCTACCTCTAATATTGTATCTTCCATCATGTTCATCCACCTATTTCTTAAGTCTTGGGTCCAGAGCATCCCGCAGCCCGTCACCGATGAAGTTCAGGGCAAATATGGTGATGCTGATTGCCAGCGCCGGAAACAGCATCTGATACGGATATGAAAACAGATATTCTATGGCGTCATTGGCCAGGGTTCCCCAGCTGGCCTTCGGCACCTGGATGCCGATGCCCAGAAAGCTTAAAAATGCCTCCTGGAATATGGCTGACGGAATCAGGAACGTGACCGTCACGATGATGGAACCCATGCTGTTGGGTATCAGATGATGAATCAGTATCTGCCATTTGCTCAGTCCGCTGACCTTGGCTGCCAGGGCAAAGTCCTGCTCTCTCAGGGTCAGTATCTGGGCCCGGACCATCCTGGCCGTGGTAATCCAGTAGGTAAGGCACATGGCAATCAGGATGCTCTGTATGGTGTTTCCCAGAAACATCATAATTAAAATCATATAAATCAGGCTGGGAATGCCGGTCAGGATATCCACCACACGCATCATGATAATATCCGCAGTTCCTCCCACATAGCCTGATATGCCGCCGTAGAGCACGCCTATAACCATGTTGATGGCCGCTGCCGCAAATCCGATGGACAGGCTGATACGGGCCCCGTACATGGTCCTGACGAAAATATCACGTCCCATTTTGTCTGTTCCGAACAAGTGGGCGCTGTTAGGCCACTGGAGGGCATTTCCAAAATCCGTCTGGTCATATGTATAAGGAGAAAACATGGGTACATATATAGCCGCCAATGTCATAATGACCACAATGGCAATACCCAGCATGGCCAGCTTATCCTTCTTAAGCCGTATCCAGCAGTTCCTCCAGTAGGAGATGCTGGGGCGGTTAATGGATTCCATCTCCCGCTCTGTGTCGGAAAGTCCCGCCAGAAGTTCCTCCGGAATCACATCCGACATGGTAAATTCAACTCTCTCTTCCATCCTCTTCACCTACTCCGTTATCTTTACTCTTGGGTCAATCACAGCGTACATGATGTCAACAATCAGATTGCAACCAATAATCATCACGCCTAAGAACACGGTAAGTCCCAGTGTAACAGAATAATCCCTGTCCGTGATGGCGGATATGAAATAGCGGCCCAGTCCCGGGATGCTGAACAGCTTCTCAATGATGAACGTACCGGTGAGCAGCGCGGCCACCAGCGGACCCACATAGGTCACCACCGGAAGAACAGAGTTTTTAAGGGCATACTTGCCTATGACCTCCCATTCCGGCACTCCCTTGGAGCGCTCTGTCCGTATGTAATCCTGGCGCATGGTCTCCAGCATGCTGGATCGCATGAGACGGGTGATATAGGCCACCTGGGAGAATGCCATGCAGAACACCGGCAGCACATAATGCTTCCACGAAGTCAGTCCATAGGAGGGGAATATCTTCCACTTTTCGCAGAATACATACATCATCAGCACGCAGAACACAAAGCTGGGCACCGACACGCCGATGGTTGCCAGCACCATGGAAGCGCCGTCCGCCAGCTTTCCCCGCTTCACAGCGGCCACGATTCCCAGCGGAATTCCCGCCGCAAGGGCCACCGCGATTCCCAGCGCCCCCACCTTTGCCGATACCGGAAAGCCGTTGGCTATAAGCTCATTGACCGTGGTGTCCTGTTTTTTAAAGGAAGTCCCCATGTCCCCGTGAAGAAGGTTGCCAAGATACCTGACATACTGGGCCGGAAGCGGGTCGTTGAGACCATATTTTTCGGAAATCTGCTCCAGGATTTTTTCCGGCACATTCCTTTGCTCAGACGGACTGAAAGGACCTCCCGGAATGACATGCATCAGAAAGAATGTAATGGTAATAAGAATAAATAGAGATAACATGCCTGCTACCAATCGCTTGATTATGTATTTTGCCATTGCCATACCACCTTTATCTTAGATAAGCTGAAATCGGGCTGAACCGCCCTGTGTATAAAAAAAAGGCGACTTAAAGAACAGTAAGTTCACTGCGCCTTCGCCCGACGTACTTAATTAAAAATTATACCTACTGACAGGTTAAAAGTCAATAAAAAGGGCTCAGTTTCACATTGCATTTTCTGGCAGAAATACCTATAATTAAATTTGCGGCTGCCGGATTACCGGACCGGATGAGATTTTTACCCCTGTTTTTAGCCGCGAGATGGAAAGAAGGTATGAATCACATGGAAATCCCTGTTCTGAATGAGATAATGAGAGATACGGTGGTGGAGGTGGATCTGGACCGCATCGCCTTCAATGTGAGGCAGATTAAGGCCATGGCCGGCCCCGGCACCCAGGTTGCGGCAGTGGTGAAGGCGGACGGCTACGGCCACGGCGCCCTGGGTATTGCGCCTGCCATCATGGAAAACGGAGCCAGCCTGCTGGCAGTGGCTACCCTCTCCGAGGCTGTGGAGCTAAAGCAGGCCTATCCCCGCTACCCCGTGTTAATTATGGGGCTGACACCGGACCGGCTGCTGCCCTATGTGCTGGAATACGGCATCATCCAGACCATTGACACCCTGGCCCAGGCAAGGCTCCTTAACCGCCTGGCCTCAGAAAAAAGGCAGCAGGCTGTCATACATATCAAATACGACACCGGCTTTCACCGCATCGGATTCCCTGACTGCCCGGAAAGCCTGGACGAAATCCGCCAAATCTGCACCATGCCCTGGCTGAAACCGGAGG
Organism: Enterocloster clostridioformis; assembly: GCF_020297485.1. NCBI lineage: Bacteria > Bacillati > Bacillota > Clostridia > Lachnospirales > Lachnospiraceae > Enterocloster > Enterocloster clostridioformis. The sequence continues at coordinate 4,542,819 of NZ_JAIWZC010000001.1, read as the reverse complement.
GCATTTACTCCCATCTGGCCCTGAAGGACGACGAGTCCAACCAAGTCCAGTTCCGGTGTTTCATGGATGCTGTCACTGAACTGGAGCGCGAGGGCTGCCATTTCCCATATAAACACATTGCCGACAGCATTGCCGCCGTTGATTTTCCTGAATACAGGCTGGACATGATACGGGCCGGAGCCATTGTATACGGGTTAAAGGGCTTCCACAAGGGACAGCTTGACATTCGTCAGGCCCTGACCTTTAAGACCCGCATCAGCCACATCACCCCGGTTTTTAAAGGCCAGGGGGTAAGCTACGATTACCTGTGGACCGCGCCGCGGGACACCAGGGTGGCTGCCCTGCCCTTTGGCTACGCGGACGGCTATCCCCGGAACCTGCGCGGCAAAGCCATGGTAACCCTCAGGGGAAAACAGGTCCCGGTGATCGGAATCATATGCATGGACCAGTGCATGATAGACCTGACCGATGTGCCTGATGCACAGATAGGGGACCAGGTTATCATATACGGCGACGGAACAGGAAACACGCTGGACATAGACGCGGTCAGCCGTCTGGCAGGCACCAATAAAAACGAAATCGTGTCACGGCTTACCAGACGGCCTCCAAGGGTCTATGTGGGCGGAGAAAATGTAAGGACAGCAGACTATTTTCCGGAAAGGATGACACCATGAATATAAAACAACGGACAGAAGAATTATACCCGCAGCTGGTACAGATTCGCAGGGATCTGCACCGGCATCCCGAACCGGGTTTTAAGGAGCACTGGACCAGCGCCCATATCCGCGGCCTTCTGGATGAATGGGGCATTTCCTACCAATTCCCTGTGGCCGGTACGGGAATCGTGGCCATGATCCAGGGCGGGAAGCCCGGCTCCGGCAATACGGTGGCACTCCGCGCCGACATGGATGCCCTGCCTCTGACAGAGGACTCCTCCCGCCCCTGCTGTTCCTTAAATCCCGGCCATATGCACGCCTGCGGCCATGACGCCCATGTGGCCATTGCCCTGGGTACGGCCCGCATATTGATGGAAACCCGGAGCGAATGGTCCGGGTGTGTAAAGTTCTTCTTCCAGCCCGCGGAGGAGACCACGGGGGGAGCCCTTCCCATGGTGGAAGCGGGCTGTATGGAACATCCCCACGTGGACTACGTCACCGGACTCCATGTGATGCCCACCCACGAGACAGGAGAAATTGAAATCCGCTACGGCGATTTAAATGCCTCCTCAGATGAGATTCACATAAAGGTCCATGGAAAGAGCTGCCACGGCGCCTATCCTGATACGGGAGTGGATGCCATTGTCATGGCTGCCGCTGTCATAAACAGCCTGCAGACCCTGGTAAGCCGCTGCATTTCTCCCCTGGACAACGCCGTCCTCACGCTGGGGACCATACACGGCGGGACCGCCGGCAACATTGTGGCAGGCGAAGCAGAGATGACCGGCACCCTGCGCACCACGGACCCTGACATGAGACGGAAAATCATTGACGCCATGACACGGCAGGTAAGCTGTACCTGCCAGGCCATGGGAGGAAGCGGGGAGGTTGTCATTGTCCCGGGATATGCCGCCCTCATAAACTCAGACGAAATCGTGGATGTGCTGGTGGAGGCAGCCACAGATGTCCTTGGCAGCGAACACATACATCCAAAAAAATTCCCAAGCCTGGGAGTGGAGGACTTTTCATTTTTCCTTGAAAAGGCAAAGGGAGTATTCTATCATCTGGGATGCGCCAACAAAGAAAAAGGCATTACATCCCCCCTTCACAGCCAGGACTTCGATATCGACGAAGCCTGTCTTAAGCTGGGGGTGGAGCTGCAGGCGGAACTGGCTTTAAGGCTGTTAAAGCGGAATCTTACTTAGAATAACCAGAATACAGGAGGAATGACATTATGAAGGTTTATATCAGTGTGGACTTTGAGGGGGTGGCCGGCTCCACTTCCTGGAGTTCAACCAACTTAGGTGATTTGGAACACGGGCCCATGGCCAGGGAGATGACCCTGGAGGCAGCCGCGGCATGCAGGGGAGCCCTGGCAGCCGGTGCAACAGAAATTTACATAAAGGATGCCCATGAATCCGGCAGGAACATGGATATCTCCCTTCTGCCCAGGGAGGCAAAAATCATACTGGGCTGGAAGTACTCCCCGGATTCCATGGTCTGCGGTCTGGACGGGAGCTTTGACGCCCTTATGTTCGTGGGATACCACTCTCCTGCCGGTACCAACGGCAGCCCCCTGGCCCACACCATGAACCGCAAGACCAATTACATTAAATTCAACGGCAGGCTGGCTTCGGAATTTCTCATGCACGCCTATGTGGGCGCATCCCTGGGCGTACCATCTGTATTCATCAGCGGCGACAAAAATCTTTGCAGCCATGTTCATGAGTACGATCCCCGCATCACTGCAGTGGCAGTGAAGGAGGGCATGGGCGCGGCCACCGTCAACCTGGTGCCGGAGATGGCCCAGGAGCTCATCGAGGAAGGCGCAAAGAATGCCCTTCTCGCAAAGGATACCTGCCATCTGGAGGTACCTGAAACCATTGTCATGGAAATCAACTTCAAAGACCATTTCCGGGCGCTGAGGGCTTCCTATTATCCCGGAATGGTGATGACAGATGATTTTACGGTCTCCTATACCGCCCGCTCCATCAATGAATTGATGACAGCCCGGATGTTTGTGCTGTAATCGGGGGATTCGTGCATACACTATACTACTTCCGGTTCCTGGCAAACATGACTGCGTACTCAAGAGAATTCTTCAGACTCAGCTCGCTGGCTGTTCCTGTTCCCGCCTGGTCAAAGGCCGTTCCATGGTCCACGGATACACGGATGACGGGAAGTCCCAGGGTGATGTTTACGCCGGCCACCGCGTCCCAGGCCTGCCTCTCCTGGTTATATACAAATCCCGCCACCTTAAGGGGGATATGTCCCTGGTCATGATACATGGCCACCACGATGTCATACCAGCCGCCTCTGGCCTTGGAGAACACGGTATCCGGGGGCACAGGGCCCTCGGCCTGGATTCCCTCTGCTCTGGCAGCCTCAATGGCAGGAATGATCTCCTGGATTTCCTCCTGCCCGAACAGGCCGTGCTCCCCGCTGTGAGGATTCAGCCCGGCAACTGCAATCCTGGGGTTCTCAATCCCCATCTCCCTGCATGCCCTGTCCCCAATCCGGATCACATCCAGCACGCGCTGCTTCTTAACCCGGTCGCAGGCCTCCCGCAGGGACACATGGGTGGACACATGGACCACCCGCACGTTCTCATGGGCCAGCATCATGGTATAGTTTTTGGTTCCGGTCAAATCAGCATAAATCTCCGTGTGGCCGGAATAGTGGTGTCCTGCCAGATTCACAGCCTCCTTATTGAAGGCATTGGTGACAGTGGCATCCACCTGTCCGTCCATGGCAAGTTCAATTACCCTCTTCACATAATGGAACGCGGCGTCCCCGCACATGGCGGACACCTGCCCCCGCACCAGTTCATCCATGGAAACCAGACCCATGTCCAGTACGTCTATGGTACCGTGGGTAAAAACAGCATCCCTCACATCCTTTACTGCCCGGACAGTCATTTCCTCATGTCCCACGATTTTCAGCGCGGCTTCCAGGACACAGGCATCTCCCACAACAATGGGCCTGCATGCTTCGTATATGGACTGGTCGGCCAGGGCCTTCACGGTAATCTCGGGGCCTATGCTGGCCGGGTCACCCATGGTAATACCTATTATTTTTCTATCTTCCACGCTTACGCACCTCTATTTTATGCAGATAAGAAACTAATACGGGACAAAGGATAGCTGTCACAATGATAGCAGCGGTAATCTGTGCAGTGGCGGCCTCCGCCACCGCCAGAAGTGTGGCGTCCACAGCTGCTACCGACGCCGGCGTGGCAGCCGCGTTGCCGGCTGTGGTTCCAATGGCTCCGCCCACTTCCGGGTGGTCCATGCGCAGCAGCTTATAAACCAGATAGCCCGCCAGACCGGTAATCAGGGTACAGGCAACGCCCAGAAGGATTCCGGGGCCTCCTGCCTTTAACAGGTTCATGATGTTCAGTCCCGCCCCCAGAGGAAATGCGAAGAAGGGAATCAGCATGGTGGCGCCCGGTTCACAGAACTTGCGGATATCTTCGTCCAGGTTGCCCAGTATGCATCCCACGATGACAGGGACAATACAGCCTATCAGGATAGACATGGGTATCTTGGCAACACCGGCGGCTCCCAGGGCAACCATGGTAAAGAAGGGGCCGTCATTGATGGAAAGAATGGAAACGGCGCCTACGTCGGTCGCATCTCCGTACTCTCCGGCCAGGGCCGCGTACAGTCCGCCGTTGGAGTTAGCCAGAGCGCCTACAATAGCCAGGGTGGAAAGACCCAGGAAACCCTTCTCTCCAAAAAGAGTACCGCAGATCAGTCCGATGATAATACCCACTCCAACTTTTACTGCCGTGATAAGCATGCCTTTATATACCGTAACGCCGGCCTTTTTAAAATTAATGGTAGTGGCGTTACAGAAAATAAAAACAGCCAGAATGGGCATGGCTCCTGATTTCCACAGATATGTAGTGAATGTACCGTCAAAGGCGCTCCACAAAACATTTCCGAAAAAGGTGTTGACAATTGCTCCCAGAAGCAGCGGTACTACCATCAATCCTCCCGGAATCTTCTTAACTGCCTGTAAAATCTTCATACTTAATGTTCCCCCTGTCCGGCTTTTATAAGCCTGATAATATTATCTACCGTATAAGCCAGGTTCTCCTGGCTGCGGTGCCTGCTGACGGAAAAATCCTGAGGAAGCCTGTTAATGGGGAACACCGCTGTCACGCCCATATCGTAGGCCTTTCCTATCTCGTCGTCATCTGCCCCGCCTACCACCGCAATCACGGCTTTGGCCTGCTTATTAGCCCTCTTTGCAATTCCAATCACTACCTTGCCCCGAAGGCTCTGGGAATCCAGCTTTCCTTCGCCTGTAAGGATATAGTCCGCGTCGCCTATGATTTCATCAAACTTCACCGTATCCAGCACGGTCTGAATCCCCATCTGAAGCCTGGAACCAAAGAATGCAATCATACCTGCTCCCATGGCTCCGGCTGCCCCGGTTCCCGGCACCTGGCTTATATCGGTGCCCGTTGCCTGGGCAATGGCCCTGCTCAAATTCCTGATTCCCTCGTCCAGCTGAAGGACCATGGCCTCATCCGCTCCCTTTTGGGGGCCGAAGATAAAGGAGGCTCCCGCAGGTCCGTACATGGGATTATCAATATCGCACATGGTAACGATTTCCACCTGTTCCAGGAGACTGTCCCTTCCTGACAGGTCGATTCTGTCGATATCGGCAGTGGTTCCGCCGGTGGGAATGAATTCCCTGCCGCCCCTGTCATAAAACCTGATACCCGCCGCGGCCGCGGCGCCGCAGCCGCCGTCATTGGTGGAGGAGCCCCCCAGGCCCACAATGATTTTCTTTACCCCCTTACCGGCCGCCGCAAGAATCAGCTGCCCCACCCCATAGGTGGTGGTAAGCCTTGGATCCTTCCTGTCCTCCACCAGGGGAAGCCCTGCGCAGGACGCCATCTCGATGACAGCTGTCTGCCCTCCGTCTATCAGCCCGAAATAGGACTCCATGTCCTCAAAATAGGGATTCTTAACCGTGACATATTCCTTAACGCCGCCCACTGCCGTGATAAAGGCATCCACGGAGCCCTCTCCCCCGTCTGCAACAGGTATGGAGACGGTCCGGCTGTCGGGAAAATGCTTTTTTATCTTCTCATCCATCACTGCGCAAATCTGGCTGGAACTCAACGTCCCCTTAAATGAATCAGGTATTAATATAAACTTCAAATCCGTATCCCCCTCTTATCCTCTTACGATGACAGACACGCCGTCCGGAATCACTGTTACCTTATAATCTTCCTTATCAACCATTGCCTTTGCCTTTTCCAGGGCCTCCTCCATGGTGTGGGCCGGAATCATGTGAAGCTCCTCCACCAGTTTATCGTCGCAGGAGGACACAAACACAATCCTGGCCTTTAACATGACCCTGGCAAAAATCTGTGACTGCCATTGGTCTATGATGGTTTCCTCCGGTTTTCTGTCCATAAAGGTCTTCATCATGCGGTTTAAGTCCTTTTCGTCCCGGAAGGTCTCATGGAAATACTTGCCGCCGTGGCCGTCCGCTGCCTTGGAGAGCATGATGATGACTCCCCCCTCCTTCACCGTCACCTCTGCTGCCGTCATGCCCTTTACGGACTGGTAAATATTCTGGTCCAGAGGATAGCCTCCGTTTGTGGATATTACGATATCCGCTGGTACGGCATCCACCTGGCACTTGGAAGCCAGGAATTCCCTGCCCACACGGTGGGCCAGGTCGCAGTCCCCCGCCACTGCAAAAATGGGGTCATGGGCGGAGTCAATCACCACATTGACGATAAAGTCCAGTCCCGCCACCCTGGCGGCGTACAGCATGTCATTGTGAATGGGGTTGCCCTCAATGATGCCGGTCCTGGAGTGGGGATCGCCGATAAAGGCCGAGTTATGGTTGTACATAACCGTCTCACGGCTGGCCACGCCCGGAAGCACGCTTTTTCTACCGCCTGAAAATCCGGCAAAGAAATGGGGCTCAATAAATCCTTCCGCAACCAGCAGGTCTGCTTCCACTGCCAGTTTGTTGATATACAGGTTTCCGCCTGAAGGCAGCTTGCCCAGATAGACCATATTATCCGTATCATCACAGTCATGGACTATGATGGTCTCATTTTCCGTAATCTCAGGGCCAAACTTTGACTCCAGCTCCTCCCTTGTGGTCTCCCTGTGAAGTCCCGTGGATATAAGAATGGTAATCTCAGCATCCGGATTCCCTCTGCGGATTTCCTTCAGGATAAGAGGCATGATAATGTGGCTGGGCACAGGCCTTGTGTGGTCGGAAGAAATGACCACAACCTTCTTCTTGTCAATGGCCATGTCGCATAGCCTGGGAGTCCCGATGGGATGCTCCAGTGCCTCCTGCACCAGCCGGCTTCCCTCCATGGGGGCCTTGTAATCATGAAGTTCTGATACAAGCACACCAGCCAGATGCTCCTCCTCAATTTCCGCTTTCAGTGTTTCCTTTCCATAAGGCAGTAAAAATTCTCTCATGGGTTATATTCCTCCTCTTTCTTTTATTTTTCTCATGGCAAAGGCCGCCGCATCCTCTGTGCCGAAAGCCCCTGCCTTTGTTACCAGTTTAAGTCCCTCATAGGCTCCGCCCTTAACCCTCACCAGCGGAACGCCAACCAGGATTTCAGCCAGTATCTCCGAACCGTCGGCCCCGATGTTCATGAGCATTCCCAGGGCCGTATCACCTCCGGTAAGATATACTCCCGACACCGCTGCCGAGTCCAGCACCTCTTTTGCCATCCTGCCTATGAGTGAGCGGACATAGTCTCCCACCTCGGTCAGGTCCATCCCGCTTTTCTCTCCCACCTCCTGGGACAGCTCAATCAATTCCCTGTCATAAGCCGTATCCGTAAGAAGGATGGTATCCCTTCCGCTCTTTAGATATTCCACAGCCATATCGCGGTAATCCTCAGGCCGGGCTGTTCCCGTCATAATCCGGGCTACAGGCACCTTGACCATTGCGTATCCGGCCCTTTCGCAGTAACGCATCTGTTCATTGGCCACCGAACTGATGCTGGCCACCACGCCAAAGGACGGAAGGGTGGGCTTCTCCAGTTCCATCAGATTGTCGGCCATTCCCGCAGTTCCCACATAAAGGGTCCGCCGCCCGTCCTGTCTGGCCGCGGCAATGATCCGTTTCAAGTCGTCATCCGACTCGGCGTCACAGACAAAGATCCTGCCCCTGTCAAAGGAAAAGGACTGGCTTCTTACGTCCGGCAGGTATTTTAACTGTACCGGTTCCTCATAAACCTGCTCCAGCAGCTTTACCAGATTATCCTCCATCACCGGGTTCTTGGGGTCCTTGGATAATTCTGTTTTACAGATTTCCACGCCGTTCAGACACTGCACTCCGTCCATGGTGGTCCTTCCCAGCGCGGGAAGAGCCGGGGCAAACACCACCAGATCCGGGCGGAAGGCGTCATCCACTGCCTTTATTTCCTGGGAAATGTTTCCTCTCATGGTGGAGTCCACTTTCTTTATTATGTAGCAAAACTGTCCGAAATCTACCTGTTCCAATGAATGACGCACGATTTCATAGGCGTGGCCTGGCAAAGCGTTCCTGCTCTCCGTATCAATCACAATAGACTTTTGTGAATCCACCGGTTTTCCGGCAAACAGGACCTCCGTCGGATATCCTCTCCTCTTTAGCTGCACTCCCGTATCATTTGCCCCTGTAAAATCATCCGCGATAATCAGATATCTATCTTCCATTGGTTCCCAACTTCCTTTATCGTTCATTTTTGAAACATATCAGTTTCTTTCACCAGCTCCATAATTTATTGTAATATAGGAAGCCTTTTCAATTCAAGGAAAATGCTGTATAATATGTTTAAAATTGCAACATTCGGAAGATACGTATTCCAGAGGAGGCAGAATGGGCGAAAAAGTCAGGATACTTGGAATTGCTCCCTATAAGGGATTGGTAACATTAATGAAACGATACGGAAGCCAGAGGGATGATATCCAGCTGACAGCCATGCTTGGCAATGTGGAGACAGGACTTTCCCTAGCAAAGGAACATTACAGAAACTATGACATCATCATCTCAAGGGCCAACACAGCCAGCCGCATTGCAAAGGGTGTACCCATTCCTGTAATTGATATTGGAATTGATTATTATGACGTGCTCCTCTGCCTGAAAACAGCAGAGAATACAAAGACCAAATTCGCGGTCCTGGGATTCCGTTCCCTGACCACCATCGCCAAAAGCATATGCAATGTACTTAAGATGCCCACGGATATATTTTCCATCAACACCACGTCCGAGGCCAGCTCCCTGCTGGACAAATTAAAGGAGCAGGGCTACAAGACCGTCATATGTGATACGGTGCCCTACAACTATGCAAAGCTGATTGGCATAACCCCTATTCTTCTCACCTCCAGCATGGAAAGCCTGAAAGCCGCCGTTGACCAGGCAGTCTATACGTGGCAGACCCACAGGGATTTATACCACTCCCTGTCCCTTATGCACCAGCTTTTGGACAGCAGCGCCAACCGCTTCCTTGTGCTGTCCCGGACAGGCGAGTGCCTCTACACCACACTGGAGGACGAAATAGCCGTCCCTATACAGGCAAAGCTTCAGAATGAACTGGAGCAGTGCTGCGCCGGCCGGAAGCGCGCCTTCTTTATAACAGTAAACAACCAGATGTACTCCATCACCTCCCATCTGGTGGATGAGACCCTGAGTCCCTACATCATATTCCACATCATGCGCTCAGAAATCCCCCTGGCCTACTCAAAATACGGGGTGACCATCATGGACAAACAGTCGGCGGAGGACAGCTTTATGGACAGCTTTTACAGCAATACGGAGCTGGCGCGGGAAATTCTCACCAACACCGAGGAGGCTGCCCCTTCCCCCTTAAGTCTTATGATAACCGGGGAAATCGGCACGGGAAAGGACCGGGTGGCCCATATCTATTACGCCAAAAGTCCTCTGTGTGACAATCCCCTCTACGTCATCAACTGCTCCCTTATCAGTGATAAAAGCTGGGACTTCATCACAAAGCATTACAACTCACCCTTTACGGACAATGGAAATACCATCTATATTTCCAATCTGGACGCGCTGCAAAAAACAAAGCAGAAACAGCTGCTCTCCATCATACTGGACACAAACATGCATGTCCGCAATCATTTGATATTCTCCTGCACCCAGCCCGCGGGAAGCGCCACTCCCCATGTGGTGTTTGAATACACCAATGCCCTGGGATGCATCCTGGTTCCCATCAAGCCGCTGCGGGAACAAAAGGAGGACATCATCTCATCCGCCGGTCTCTATATCAATACCCTGAACCAGGAGCTGGGCCGGCAGGTTGTGGGGGTTGACGACGAGGCCGCTGCGCTTTTAGAGCAATACGACTATCCCTACAACAGAACCCAGTTCAAGCGGATTCTGAAAGAAGCCGTCATACGGACAGAAGGGCCCTATATCTGCGCTCAGACCATACAGGAGGTAATCCGGAGGGAAGATGTCCTGTTTTCCGGATTCCCCCTTCCGGCACGTACACCCCTGGGTGGCTCCGGCAAAGACACGGCTGCTGATACGCAGAGCAATACGCCGCCGGATCCTTATCCGGTTTCATTCCATCTGGATACCAGCCAGTCCCTGGACGGGATGAACCGGGATATTGTGCGCTATGTGCTGAAAACCTGCGGCGGCAACCAGACATCCGCGGCTAAGAAGCTGGGAATCAGCCGGACTACACTGTGGCGGTATCTGAACCGGTAGACAGCCGCAAAAGGCGGTGCAAAAGCGATGCAAGGCCGGTCTGCCGTACGCCGTATATTCCTTGAACCAGGGCAAGACAAAGGGAGCCGTCAGGCGGCTCCCCTCAAACTGTAGACAAACGCAACTTTGTGCATCAGGTGCTCGAGGGCAGAGCCCCCGAATTGGAATCACGCAGGCGGAATTCACTTCCGCCGTAGTGTAGAAATGCCGATTTCCAGGGGCTAAAAGCCCTTGTGCGAGGAAATCGGCATTTCATCCTTACAGGATTGAATTTATCTACTTGTCAGCTCCCACTTCAATCACAGGCTCTCCCGGACCGGTTATCCATTCCGCGCCGTTTTCTGTCACCAGCACCTCGTCCTCCATCCGAAAGGACAGATAGATGGATTCCACTCCCTTTTCCAGGTCATATGGATAGACCCCGTTTTCCACAGCAAACACCATGCCCGGTTTCAGCTTTTCACCGGCTTCATCATGTATGGTGGGATACTCCACCACGTTGAGACCGATGCAGTGTCCGCTGGAGTGAAGCAGAAATTTCCCGAATCTGGAATCCCGGATGTACCCCTCGCAGATACGGTTGATATCGGCTATGGAAACTCCCGGCTTCATGGCCTCCTTGGCAGCCGCCACGCAGCCGCTGGCTGTTTCAGCCATTTCACGCTCCTCCCGCGGCACGGTTCCCAGATAGAACACCCTGGTAAGGTCGGACGCATACCCGTCAATGTGGCCGCTGATATCCACCAGGACATACTCTCCCTTCTGAACCACACGGTCTGTGGCATATGTATTAAATGTGCAGTACTTGTCAATACCGCTGGTAACGGTCAGATATGATATCTTATCCACTCCGCCCTGTGCCATCCTCATTGCAATGCCCTTAGATATATCCTTCTCCGTTGTCTCTCCGGCCACAATGGTCTTTCCCGTATCCAATATGGCTTTTTCCGTTATCCGGCACACATGCCGGATTCGTTCAATCTCCCATGGTGTCTTTACCATTCTGGCTCTCTGTATTGCCAGGGAACCATCTGTGAAACAGATGCCCGGCTGGGAATCAATGATTTTCTTTAACAGCTCCATGGACCAGAAGTACTGCATGCCGTCTCCTGCCTCCAGGCCAATGGTCCTTGTATCCGGCTGGATTTCCTTTATGATTCTGTCAATGATGCTGACCGGTTCCCCGCCCTCCAGGGGCCCCAGGTTTCTGCTGGCTGTTCCCCAGCAGTAGATACGGCTGGTCCAGCTCGTATACTGCACCGTGGTCTTTTCCAGTATTCTCAGGATAATAGCCGGGTCACCCTCTCTGGGTACCAGCACATATACCGGCCTGAAAAGGCTGGAGGTGTACCAGGAACGGTAACCGGTGGAATAATAGATATTTTCAGGAGTGGAGAGCAGCAGCATGTCTATATCCTGCTTTTCCATCTCAGCCTGAAGCTTTTCATTGTGGAGCCGGAATTCTTCCGGCGAAAAAGATTTGTATTCCTGTGTCATATTTCCTCCTAACTATTATGCAAAGATTCCCAGGAGTCCGCCTGCCAGGCCGACTGCCGCAACCAGGATGATGATATTGACAGACGCCCCCATACCGCCCAGAATCACCTTCTCTATTTCAATCCCCTCTTTGAGAAGAGACTCTATGATTTCCGGAACCTTTACAAGAACCAGAAAATTCTCCCCCCTTACCGGCTCCTCCTTCAGGAATTCCCGGGCTTCGGAAACCGACTGTATCAGCACCTCCACCCCCATGGGAGCCGCGGCCTTGTAGATGCGCTCCATCAGCCGGTTCTGGGAGAGCTCGTCATCAATAATCAGTATCTTATTGATTGGATACTGTTTAATCCAGGCAGTCACCACCTGTCCGTGAATCAGCCTGTCGTCAATCCTGGTCAAAACAATGTTTTTCATATGCTTTTGCTCCTTTCCTATATGGCAGCCCGCGGGTATCAGCTCATCTGCAGCAGAACATGGCTGTCTACAATCCCTTCCCTGGCAATGTCCGCCAGTCCTCCGAAACTTCCTCTGCTTCCATCCATCAGACGGCGGTTGATGGCTTCTATCAGCAGAGGGAGGTTGGTACCCGTGATATGAGTAAAGGAACATTCCTCCTCCAGCTGAATCATGGTGTTAAACGGCGTTCCGTACATCAGGTCTGTAAGCACCAGGACTTCCTGGCCCGAATCATTGGAGCGCCGGATGGATTGCTCCACTCCGTTTTTCATCTCCTCCAGATTGCATCCCGGCTCCACACAGTAGGTCTCTATATCAGGCTGGCTGCCCAGGATGAGCCGCGATGTCCTTACCAGGCTTTCGGCCAGTGAACCGTGTGTGAAAACAATGATTTTATACATATTATCTCCCCTCCGTAATGATATTCTGTATGAATTCCGTCATGGCCCAATCCGGACAATTATCCATGAGATAGACCATTTTCGACGCAAAAAGCATAAAATCCCAATTGGACATATCCATAATCACCTTATCCAGCTTCTTCCTGCATAAATCCGTCACAAACTCACACCGGTTAATGCCCGCCTCATTATGGATATAGACAAACTCCACCTCCTTTAACGCAGTGACCTTTAACAGCCCTGTTACCGGAATCTCCGTTGGCTTCCGGTTCCTCACCTCTATGGTGCATCCGATATCGTACAGGTCATTCCTGGTTCTGATCAGCTCCCGCAAATACAAATCCTCCCTGTGACGGCATGACTTCAGCAGATTGTTGACAACCGTGCAGTCCTTCTCATCCAGCAGCGGCGAAACCAGCGCATAAGGTATCACATGTTCCCCGCTCCCCAGGGGCACCGTGGACAAAATCAAATCATACTGTTTCTGGGACATGTTAAGAAACCGGTTGTAATCACAGCTCAGCACAGACCACTGCGGATAATTCTGGGACAGCTTATGCTTCAGTATATTGGTTATGCTGTTGGACATGTTGGAAACCAGAATCACATTCATTTTCTCCTCGTCGGCCAGCAGCTCGCCCTGTATGTACAGCATCAGATAACAAATCTCATCAAAGCTTATCTCCGGCAGCCTGAACTTTTCCGTCAGTATCCTGCATATAATCTGGCATACATTGATGGTACCCTTATAATTATCCAGCAGTATATCTATGATAGGATTCCTGGCCGGGGTACTGGACGCTGCCCGGTTCAGCATCAGCGTGATATGGGATACCACATTCACATAAAATGTTGATTTTGTTCTGAGATTGATTCCTGTAATCACGGAAAATGCGTCGATAAAATCTTCACCAAAGGCCACGGCCGTTTTCCTGGACTCTTCCTCCGGCAGCTCCTTCTGGAGCAGGAAATTTCCCAAATGGGTGGCGGCCAGAATATTATAGATATGTGAGGTCTCAGACACCGACAGCGTATACCGGTAAGAGCCGCTCAGGCGGGAGGCCAGTTCAAACGCCATGGCGTTCAGGGGATCTCCGTCCTGTTTCCGGTAATTGCTTTTTAAGATCGGCTCCATGAAAAATCCATTTCTCACCCTGTAAATCATCACCAGCAAATTCACGGAAAATTCCATGTACTCCAGCTCATCAAACCTGTATCCGGCGGACGTCTCAATGTGTTTTATGAGTCCTTCCACGAAATTCAGGTCTTCCTCCGTAAAGATGTCCAGAATCGTCATCAGCGTATCCGACTCAAACATACCTGCCGCGGCCGGACCTCCGCCGGCATTGACATTTATATTATTGTCCAGGATGTACAGCAGCAGTTCCGCCAGGGCCTTCCGAAGACAGCTCTCTGTTCCCTCCACCGATGTTCCCCCATGTCCCTGGGCGATTCTCAATTCATGCTTTCCGGCAAAAGGCACCAGGGCTTTCAAGTCCCCGGCTATGCTGCTCTTGCTCACATAATATTTGTAGGCAAGTCCTGACAGCGAGGTGGTCTCATCCGAATAGAGCAGAAGGTTCAGGGCGATATCCATTCTTCTGGACAATTGATTCCAGGACCCGGATAATGCGCCGGAATCCATAAGCTCCATCATAAAGGCTGAATTCATCAGCCTTCCCCTCTCCTCCTCATTGACTTCAAGCTTGATTCCGGTTCCGGGCCGGCTCTCGACGGCTCCGTTATAGGACATCAGAATCTCATTGACTCCGGGAATCATTCTGCGCAGCGTCTTGTCCGATACATCCATTTTCCCCGCGTAGAAGCTCACGGGCAGATACTCTTCGTGTTCCAGTAAAAGTCTCAAGAATGCAATCTGTCTTGAATTCACGTCTTATCCTCTCCATACCTCCCAGGTGCCTTCTGATAACTTGATTATAACAAGAGCTCCTGAGGATTGTTAGCTTTGCGGTTTCCTTAATTTGACCGGAACCATGTGGACAAAACTGTACGCGCATCTGTACATAAAGCTGCATCTGTACGTCCTGGCCCGGTGAATATCTGTCTATTGTACCATGACAGCCTTTGTAATATAAGGTGGGGGAATAAGCCTTGAACCTGGGCGGGATGGGGGGCGGGATGGGGGGGGATGGGCGGACGGGATGGGCGGACGGCCGGAAACGGCATCAGAATAGGGTATAAATGGAATCTTGCAAAATGGAAAGCGTGAAAAGGGAAACACAAAAAGGATATCCCAAAAAGGAAAGCGCAAAAAAGGAAGCCCCAATGCAAAAGGCTTCCCTGACAAAAAAAGAGAGCAGGTGATGGGAATCGAACCCACGTATCTAGCTTGGAAGGCTAGTGTTCTACCATTGAACTACACCTGCATATGACTTAATCTATTTAATTATAATCGGGGTGACAGGATTTGAACCTGCGACCTCCTGGTCCCAAACCAGGCGCTCTAGCCAAGCTGAGCCACACCCCGGCGCTGGCATAATATAACCTGTCATCCAATCCCGTCTCTCGACGCAAGGATTATTATATACTATGCCTTCACAAATGTCAACAAAAATCCTACAGAAAATTCAGCGAAAAATGAGCCTCTCCCTCTTTGTCAATCTCCATGAGCATGAAAGAGGGCTTATGTCCGTCCTGGCGGGGATAGGACAGGCTTCCCGGATTCAGCACAATCAAATCCTTATCTCCTTCCTTTTTCTCCATCTCGTAGAAGGGCCTGTGGGTATGCCCGAACATGACAATGTCAAAGCCTCTGGCTCTGGCCTCCTGTTTCAGATACTCAGCCCCCACAGAGACATTATAGTAGTGTCCGTGGGTCAGAAGGGTCTTATACCTTCCAATCATCAGTTCCTTCTCTTTATCCAGACATGAAAAAAAGTCATTGTTTCCCAAAATAATCTCTAAATCGCAGTCTTCATTGACCCAGGTGGCAATGGCATGTTCACTCCCCTCTGCGTCTCCCAAATGAATCAGCATATCCAGCGGTCCGGTGCGCCGGATCACCTCTTTTAGATTCTCATCCCTTCTATGGGTGTCACTGACAATTAATATCCTCATCCTTCGTCCTCTCCATCTCTTACTTAAGCACACCTTCCAGGGCCTCCTTCATAGCCCTTAACGCCTTCCCCCTGTGGCTGATTTCATTCTTCTGCTCCATGGTAATTTCAGCGGATGTCTTGCCGAACTGAGGCAGATAGAGAATGGGATCATACCCAAAACCGCCATTTCCGGCCGGTTCCACGGCGATAAGCCCCTCCATCACAGCCTCTGTGTGGAGTACCCGGCCGTCCGGCAGCATGGCTGCGATGCTGCACACAAACCTGGCGCCGCGCTCCTGTCCCCTGGCCTCCTTAAGACGCTCTATGATACTCCGGTTCTTAACCTCATAGGGCGTATCCTCGCCCAAGTACCGGGCAGAGTAGATACCCGGCTCCCCGCCAATATAATCCACCTCCAGGCCGGAGTCATCCGCCAGTACAATATCCCCTGTCAGATTCCACACAGCCCTTGCCTTAATCTCGGCATTCTCCCCAAAGGTGGTGCCGTCCTCCACGATTTCCGGTTCAGCGCCCGCTTCCTTCATGGAAAGTATGGGCAGCCCCAAATCAGCCAGTATAAGGCGTATCTCCCGCATCTTTCCCTCATTGCCCGTTGCAAATATGATTCTGTGTCCCATATCCAAAGCCCTCTGCCTTCTGTTCCTTTTATAATTCTCTGTTATTTCTTTGTATATGCCTTCAGGCACAGGTTGCAGGACTGTGTTTCCTCCACATGTTCCCACACCTTTCCGTCATGACTCAGATACCCTTCGCCGTCTGTTAAGTCCACCTGGGCAATACCGTCCCCTGCGTTGTATTCAATGGCCACCGGATGTACGGTACCGGGCGTTATTATTTTAATTATTATAGCAAATTTTTCGTTGTCCTCCAAGGGGATTTTTTTATCCAGCACAATTGTGTAATAACCGGCATTGTCCAGTCTGCCCTTTGCCAGCAAAATCCTCTTATCCAGGGCGCGGTCCATTTCCCCGGCTCCCGCGTCCGGCAGGTTCCGGGCCGCATACAACTCGTACTCTGTATTCTTGTCCGTTGCATAGAAACCTGCGGCAGCCAGATTCTCTCCCTTACCGGCCCTGTAGGCATTGGCAAACCAAGCCTCGTCCTGCCCGTAGCCAATCTGTCCCACCCATCCGCACAGATCGCTCTGGTGGATGTAGTCGTAATTGTCCACCGGCTCCACACCTGTGTATACAATATTATGGACACCGATATTGCTGTCAAAATAGGATACATAAAAATATCCCTGGTCCCCAAAATCCTCTCCCCAGCTGTTGGTACAGATAAACGCGCCGTCCCCTGCCAGGTCCAGGTTGAAATTCTCCCTGGAATAATTATCATCCCATCCAACGATAACAGAATCATGATTAGGCTTTTCGTTTCCGATGTAACAATAGGAGTTGGTCTCCCTGTTATAGTAAACGGACTGGCTCCGATAATCCCTCATGGATGTATACAGGGAGCTCTGTACGCCCCCCCTCAGGTACACGGCCCGTTTAATGGCCTCGTAATCCTTGGAGGGAAGAACCTGGATCTCCTGTACATGCACGCTGGGCGTAAGGCCGTCCGGCGAAACTCCGTCTCCGTATGGGTCCTGGGATTCCGGCACCGGTCCCTGCCAGGCCAGCAGATAGGCCATGGACATGGTATATTCTCCGCCCTCGTCCTGTCCCAGGAGAAAACTGTTGTGCATGGACATATGGTCCACCGCAAAGGTCATGGGCTTTCCCGGAAGCAGGGAGGACTCCAGGGCAGTCAGAGACGCAAAGGCCCAGCAGGTTCCCAGGGATCCCTGGTTTCCAATCTGGGGCGCCCTGCCCGTCTTTCGGTAGTCATAGGCAGAAGGAAGCTTTACATTGGCCATGTCCCGCCTGTTCCACTGGTACACGCTGTCTGCGCCGGATGTTTCAGAGACAGACGGATTTCTATTTCCGCCGGTATCGCCCATGCGGTTTTCTGCGGCATCCTCTCCGTTCCCCGGCGTACCCGCGCCGCCTGCTGCCGCAGGACTTTCTTCCCCGCCAGGATTCCGGGTTCCGTCAGGGTTCCGGCTGCTGTCAGGGTCCTGAATGCCGTTTGTATTCTGTGCCCCGCCTGGGTTTTGTGTCTCAGCAGGATTCCGCGTCGGGGCGCATCCGGCCGTACCCAAAGACAATGTAACCGCCAGAAACAGGACCGCTGCTTTTTTCCTTATTCCATTTTTTATTATATCTGATACAACAACCATGGCCGTCCTCTCAATTTCAACCGTTCTCCCGGAGCTCCATCCACTCAGAAACTGTACTGCCAGCGCTGAATATTTTGTCATTCTGCAAGGCGGGGGAAGGAAGCGGAGTGGGCCTCCGCTGACTGACGACAACGCGGCAGATGGCAAAATAGGCAGTGCTGGAAGTGCTGTTTCCGGCTGGATGGAGCACTAGCTGTGCCTGGGCGGTCTTGGCCCCATGAACTGATAGAAATAGGTTTTCAGCATACCGTTGTATATCTTCCTGTTTTTGTCTGCCTTCCGTCCAATGTACTTCTGCGCATCTTCATAGGAAGTAATGAGGTACATGGACCAGGAATCCAGAGCCGCAAAGCGCTCCCCTATCTCCCGGTATAACGCGGGAAGGTTTTCCTTTTCCTCAATTCTCTCACCGTAAGGGGGATTAGATATGATGAAGCCGTATTTCTTGGGATGGCTCATCGCGCTGACCGGGCGCCGCTGAAAGTGAATCATATGGTCCACTCCGGCTGACTGGGCATTGGACCTGGCTGCTTTCACAATATCACCGTCCACGTCGTATCCCTGGATATCCACCTGAACATCCTCTTCCACCAGGTCACCCGCCTCATCCATGGCTTCATACCAGCATTTGCGCTTGATCACGTTCCTCCACTCCTCTGCCAGGAAGGAACGGTTCATACCCGGCGCCATCTTGGCTGCCATCATGGCTGCCTCAATGGGAAATGTACCGCTTCCGCAGAAGGGGTCCACCAGAATTCTGTCCCGGTTCCAGGGCGTCAAAAGAATCAGGGCAGCCGCAAGAGTCTCTGTGATGGGCGCTTTGCTGGCCAGTGTCCTGTACCCGCGTTTATGCAGGGACTCCCCGCTGGTGTCAATTCCCACCGTCACCATATCTTTATAGAGGAACACCCTCAGCGGATAGCTGGCCCCATTTTCAGGGAACCAGGTGACTCCATAACGGTTTTTCAGCCGCTCCACCATGGCTTTCTTCATTATAGACTGGATATCCGACGGGCTGAACAGCTTGCTCTTGATGGAAGAAGCCTTTGTCACCCAAAACTTCCCGTCTTCCGGTATAAAATCCTCCCAGGGTATATTTCTGGTGCCCTGAAACAACTCCTCAAAGGTCTTCGCTTTAAAGCTTCCCGCCTTGAGAAGCACTCTCTCTGCTGTGCGCAGAAACACATTGGCGCGGCAAATGGCCTCGTCATCTCCTATAAACGTGACGCGGCCGTCCTCCACCAGGGATATCTCATATCCCAGGTCCAAAATTTCTTTTTTAAGTACTGCCTCCAGCCCAAAATGGCAGGGGGCAATTAATTCAAATGTTTTCAATCAATTTTCCTCTCAATCAGCCTCTCTTTGTTACAGCTTCAGTTCCTTGACCACTTCACCCTCCAGGGTCCGTATGGAGAACACCCCATCCTCCAGCATGGCATAGGTATTGGGATTGCCTCCCTTTGGGATGGACACAGAACCTGGGTTTAACACGGTAATGTGCCTGCCCCCTTCCGCCTCAATGGTCTCGGCCTTCAGTATATGGGTATGACCGTGGACCAGGATGTCTCCGTCCTGCAGTGGCGGAAGGTGGTCCTGGTTGTATACATGCCCGTGAGTGGCATAAAAAGCCTTCTCCTCCAATACCAACAGACTATAGTCAGCCAGTATGGGAAACTCCAGGACCATCTGGTCCACTTCGGTGTCGCAGTTTCCCCTGATTGCATATATCTGGTTCTTAAGGGGATTCAGCATGGCAATCACTTCCTTGGGGGCATATTCCCTTGGAAGGTCATTGCGGGGACCGTGATACAGGATGTCTCCCAGAATCACAAGCCGTCCGGCTCCCGATTCACTGTATATATCCAGCATCCTCCTGCAATAATATGCAGAACCGTGTATATCAGATGCAAACATTATCTTCATGGGTCTGTCTCCTCTAAAATAGAATAATCACGTTTCTATTCTAAAGCCGAAAGCGGCCTCCTGTCAATGTATTTCCCCCTGTAATTCAACATTCCGCCCGCCAGGTCCACGGCATGATACCCCATCCTCCACAAGTCCCGGCAGACCACCATGCTTTTGGCCCCTCTGTCACAGTAAAATACAATGGTCCCGTCCTTGCGGATTTCCCCCATCAGGTCCTCAAGCTCATCATAGGGAATGTTCACGCTCCCCCATATCCTGTCCTGTTCAAACATCCAGGGTTCCCTCAGGTCCACCAGCTGCGCAATCTTTCCCTGTTCCATCCATTGGTCAAACTGTCTGTATGATATCATTGGAAATGTCGTCATTTCCCACTCACCTTCCCTTTCTGTCACGTTCTGTCCTGGCCAAAGCCTGTCATATGTGTCCTACTACCAATATATGCAGGCATTTCAACAGGGTGAGGACAAGAAAAAGCCCACTCCGCGTCATGCGAAGCAGGCTCCTTCCATCAACTGTACTCAGTGCGCTGCAGCCTTTTCGATAATATTAGAAGTTGTTGTTCTGGCTGCTGTTGCGGCTGCTGTTCTGAGAGCTGTTCTGAGAACTGTTTCTGGAGCTGTTCTGAGAGCTGTTCTGAGAATTGTTCTGAGAATTGTTCTGAGAACTGTTCCTGGAGCTGTTCTGAGAGCTGTTCTGGCTGTTATTCTGCTGGCTGTAGTTTCTTGAGCTGTTTTCCATGTCGTTGTTGAAGTTATTCCTATTAGACATCTTCAATACCTCCTAAAAACATTCTTATTTAGTTACAGCCTTAGTATGGCAGAATTGCACCACTTTTATACGATAAAATAAAAAAGGTTTCTTTTTTCCATAAAATCCCGTTTTCCGCAAAATGATGATAAAAGCCCCATAGTACCAGTGTTTATGCTGGGTTCAGGGCTTGCTCTTATTTGCCTTCTTTAATTCAGCCTTGCCTGCTGAATCATCGAAATCACCAATTCCTGGCCCGCCTCCCACTCTTCCGTGCAGTGTATGATAAAACCGTGATTGGATTGGGTGAAGCATTTAAGTGTTACTTTATTTCCCATGGCCGCCACGCGCACTGCATAATCAAAATCCTCAAAGCGGAAATTATCATAACCCGCCGCCACCACTAAAGTCTCCGGGAGGCCTTTCAGCATCTCATCATCCGCCAGGAGGGGACTGCAGTACGGATTCTTCGCTTTCTCAAGCTCCCCATCGGTGTATGCCTCGGTGAACATTCGTCCGCGCTCCACCGGGATCATGTTCGTTTTCGCTTCCTTTTTGTCTGCGGGATCCGTAGCCATATCAAAAGCGCCGTAATCCAGTACCTGCAGGCACAGAGCGAAATCCCCAGTCTGCTTTGCTTTCAGAACCGCTGCCGCAGTCAGGTTCGCGCCCGCGCTGTGTCCTCCCATGGAAACCCGTTTTTCATCCGCATCCCATTCGCCCAGCTTGGAAAATGTCCAGCGGCATACCTCATACGTCTCGTCAAAAGCCGTGGGAAACGGATATTCCGGTGCAAGTTTGTAATCCACATCCACCACAATCCCCCGGATCGCGTCCGCCACCTTGGCAGAATATATCTCATCACGCTCCACATGGGGACGGACGAAGCCCCCGCCATGGACATTGATATGTACCGGGCAGTTGGCCGTCCGGTTCTTCGCCGTAAAAATATAGCAGGTGACCTCATCATTTTCCCCCACCGGAATTACCACAGTCTCTTTGTCCGCTAGTTCCAGATTCTTTCGGTACTCCGGGGTAATATTTTCCTTTGCAACGCTGGTTCCTCGCAAATGCTCTGCCAGCTGCTCTTTTCTTTCTTTACTTAATGCCATTCGCTTCTCCTCCTTCGCCTGCCTGCTTTTGCAAACCGGTTGTCCACTTTCTCTTGTTCCTAATGAACTGTCCATCAATTACTTGTGCATTTCGCGTAAGATTCTGTTGGCAAGCACCTAATCCAGGCAAATCACAGCATTCGGTAAATGACGATATCCACGCCGCCAACTCCATCCTTCACGCTCCCGGACAGAGCGCCCACGTACGCACCGTAATTCAGCCACTCATACCTGCCCGCCGGGGCAAAAAACCTGGGCGTTGTTACAATATAAGGCTGCCCGCCCCGTTTATCACGCTTCCCGGAATTCTGTATCTCGATAAACACACCATCATCTGTCTGGAGCAGATACCTCGCGTAAACCTCCACGCTGGTAAAATGCTCTGGGGCATCACCGCCGAATCCCGTATTCCAGTCTGCTCCGCCCATAGGAAATACTGTCCCGTTAATGCGTGCGCCGTGGAACTCGCCACCGGTAATATAGATTGCCCGCAGAAGGCCGAAATCATTTTTCCCCACCGGAATCCTCATATCGTCCGGACAATTTGCGCGGATGGTCATCACCTTCTCCGCTTTCAGCTCGGTCAATTCCATTTTTTCTTCCATACCGAAAAATCCTCCCTTCCCTTATCCTGTATATACAGAGCTTATGCTGTTCTCTTTTTCTGCAGCAGCGGCTTTATGTACGGGCTGACCACGCAGAACACGGCCACCAGCAAAAAGAGCAGGGATACCGGACGGGTGATAAAGCTGCTGTAATCACCCTTGGAATAGCTGACTCCCTTGCGGAAATATTCCTCCAGCTTGCCGCCCAGAATAAAGGACAGAATCAGCGGGCTGGCAGGAATCTTGAACACATCCAGCATCACCCCCAGAGCCGCAAAGGCCAGCACACAGAGCACGTTAAAGGTAGTATTGGTGCTGGTAAACGCGCCGATAAAGCACATCACCAGAATCACGCCATAAAGATAATGATACGGAAGCTTCAGCAGCATGGGGAACCACCTCATGCCGAAAAACTGCTCCACCAAAACAAAAACCGCAGACACCATAACAGCCGCAAAAATCAGATACACGATCTGCGGATTGGAAGAAATCAGCAGAGGGCCAGGCTGCAGGCCATGAATCATTACAAACTTATGATGGGGTGTGTGATGAATACAAAAGCCTGCGAATACATTGTGGCGATTGCAGAAAAAAAGAACCTGTCTGCGGCAGCGGCCAGCCTAGGGATCTCCCAGCCCACATTATCTTCCTTTTTAAGCAATACGGAACGGAATTTAAAACAGACACTTTTCACCCGGCAAAAAAAGAATTTGTCCCGACCCCGGCTGGACAGATCTATCTGGAAGCCTGTCGGGAAATAATCCAGGTAAAGAACCGGACCTATCAGTCCATGCTTTCTTTAAGCAGCCAGTACACAGACCGTTTTACGGTCGGCGTTACCCCGCACCGGGGGAGCACTGTATTCAGCAAGGCCTTCGCCCAATTCTATCGCCGCTATCCGAATATTTATATTGATATAAAAGAAGGCTACCTGGTTTCTCTTCTGCAGGCCCTGGACAACCACGAGACAGACCTTGTACTAGGATCCGTCACGAAAGAGGATATGATTACTTACAATGTCATGCAGAACAGCATTGACGAGCTTTATCTCTGTGTCCCCGATTTCCACCCTCTGGCTTCCTTAGCAAGCCCGCCCACGGCACCCAAGGCCCAGATCAATGTGGAACGTTTTCAGGATACGCCTTTTGTCATGTGGGGGCCGGACACCACTAACCGGAAGGTTGTCCTGGGCCGACTGTCGGAAGTCGGCATGAAACCTACCATTGTATACGAAAGCAATAACGTTCTTCTGATCGACCAGATGATCCAGGGCGGAGTAGGGGTGGGGTTTTTGCCGGATGCTTACTGCAGGCCGAACCAGCACCGCGTGTATTTTTCATTAAATCCGCCCCTGACCTGCGCCATCGGAACGATTTACCGAAAAAATGAGCGGCTCACCCGGCCCCAGCGCTATTTCGCTTACCTGATCGCAAAAGCGCAGATGTTTTCCGTCAACCCATGGGGAGTGGACTTTAATGAGCTTACTATGGAGCTGGTAAAAGAATTCGAAGAGGAAGATGGATGGACACCAGACAATTAGAATACATACTTACCATTGCAGAAGAAAAAAACTTATCCCGGGCGGCGGACCGACTGTTCCTCACCCAGTCCGCCCTCAGTCAGCAGCTCTCCAAGCTGGAGGCCGAGGGACTGCCGCCGCTCTTTACCCGGCACAAGGGAGAAATGCAGCTCACTGATGCCGGGAAAATCTATATCAACGGAGCCCGCTCCATTTTGAAAATCAAGGGGGATGCGCAAGAAGCCTTAAAGGATCTGAGCCAAGCAAAAATCCACCACATCCACATCGGTGTCTGCAGGCTGTTTCAGCCTTTATACTATGAGCGGATCCTGCCTTGGCTGAAACGTTCTTACCCGGATGTGGAAGTCACCGCAGTCACCCCGAAGCTAGGGCAAGTCCGCAGCCTGCTGGAAAACAACGAAATCGACTTGGCCCTGTTCGCCTCCCGGCAACGAAACAAATTTTTAAAATACATCCCCTTGCAGGAGGATGAGCTGGTCACTGCCTTCCTCCCCGCCCTGGAAGGCGCTCCCCTCCCTCTGGCTCTCCCGGCACCGGACACCCATCTGCGTCAGCTGGCCGACGAAGCCTGCGGGAACGCCCAGCAGCTGATGCCCATCTACGCCGAACCGGAGGACCTGCGTTCCGCCATCGCTTTAGCCAAAATGGGGGAATGCGCCGCCCTGATCCCAAAAAGCCTGGTGCGCGGAACAGGCCTGGCCTGCTCCAGCTTAAATCCGCCCTTCCATTACCAGAATACTATTGTGATCCGGCGGGGAACTCCTCTGCCCATTATCCGGGATATCTGTGATTGGATCCAGCGTTATGGGTTCCGGGATGGATGCCAGGCGTGAGGGGACAGCCTTCATATGGCGGGCATTGACCACCATAGCATTCAGGTCTGAGGATTCAAGGATGTTATACAGAGGCTTCCAATAAGAAAGGGGCGGCTTTCTGTATAATGTCGTTTAGTTAGACAATCCCGCCCAAGCTTTGCAAGGCTGCGCTACTCTTTTACAAGTAAGGCCTGAACATTCTGTAAAACAAAAGGGAATTGATGTAGGCGGTTAAACCAAATCCAAAAAAGAACCAGCAATAGGCATAAAGCGGCAAAAGTTTTAAGTCTAAATAAGTCATAATCATAGGGAGCGTTGAAATTGTCACAATCGCTAAAGTAGATGGAATGTGCATAAAGGCGAAAGCAAACGCATTTTTGACAAGCTGTCTGGTAGTGTTAGAAAATACTGCAATCACTGGGAATATGTAAAGCGCCAGAATGAGCAGTAGTACAGCCACTCCAAATGATGCGCAGAGTAGGAGTTGTCCTGTGATGGATGGGGAGGACCACAAAAATCCAATGTTCGTGATTAAGATAAAGGCTGCGGCAATCATGCTAAGCCAGACAATCAATGACTGCACAAAGTTTTCCTTCAAGGCGTGGAAGAAGGTGCGGATTGTTCCATAGTCATTTCCCTTGATTGAACGGAGCATACAATGATACAGTGCAGTAAGGGAGGGACCGATAGTAATGATGGGAATACAGCACAGAAGGAAGATCAGATTCGCAATTACAATATCGCCGATTTTATTTAAAAAGATATGGACTACGTTGTTTTCATTCAATAGATTCATATAGGTTTCCTCGACTTTCTCGTTTTTATGAGCATCAATTCTATTAGGTATTCTAACATCGATTTGTACAGATTGCAAAAGGTTTTGTTCTGAACGAAGAAAAGCAAAAGAAATATAGAAAAATGTTGGGGTGATTTTGAAAAATTATCTTGTAATTCAAAAAAAAGGGTATTGTAATTGGTAAAATGCTGAAAAATTAAAAAGAATGTTATGGAAACAAGAAAAAATACATAAAAATAACATTTTTCCATATAATGCAGACAAATCTCCATTTAACATTATTCCATGTGAAATTATAATAAAAAACAACATATGAAACAGATGCTAAATCAAGTAATCTGACAAAAAAATAAGGGAGGAAAAATATGAAATTTAAGAAGGCGTTGGCTATGGTGTTGGCAGGGGCTATGGCACTTTCACTGGCAGCATGCGGAGGAAACCGAAACAGTGAAAGTACAGATGACAACAAGGAAAAATCAGACAGCGGAGAACTCTCTGTTTCTATCTGGGATTCTTATCAGGAGCCTGGAATCAAAGAGATTCTCGCAGATTTCACAGAAGAGACAGGAATTAAAACAAAGCTTACTGTGGTAAAATGGGACGAGTATTGGACCATGCTGGAAGCAGGTGCACAGGGCGGCTCTCTTCCAGATGTATTTTGGATGCACTCGAACGAAAGTGAAAGATACATGTCTAACGGTATGCTTCTAGACTTAACAGATAAAATTGCGGAAAGTGATACCATTGATCCTGAAAATTATCCAGAGGATATTTGGGGATTGTACACATATAAAGATAAATATTACGCAGTGCCAAAGGACGTGGATACAATCGCTCTGTGGTACAATAAGACGATGTTTGATGAAGCAGGGCTTGCATATCCTACTGCAGACTGGACATGGGACGATGTGACAGAAGCGGCAAAGAAGCTGACAAAAGAAGATGGAAGTCAGTATGGGCTTGCAATGAGAAATGACACCAATCAGGCTGGTTATTACAATATGGTTTTCGATAACGGCGGGTATATCATTAATGATGACAGGACAAAATCAGGCTGGGATGATCCGAAGACAATTGAAGCAATGGAAACATTAGAAGGTTGGATTCAGGATGGTGTGATGCCTTCTCTGGAGACGATGTCTGAAAACAGTGAGGATGTTTTGTTCCAGTCGGGTAAAGTTGCGATGGTATGCCAAGGTTCCTGGATGCTTCCAGCCTATAAGTCTAATGAGTACACGGCTGAGAACTGTGATGTTGTAGAACTTCCGAAAAATGCAACAACAGGAAGAAGAGCTTCCGTATACAATGGGCTTGGATGGGCTGCATCAGCCAACGGCAAAAATACGGAAAATGCATGGAAGTTAATTGAATATTTGGGTTCCAAAGAGGCACAGGAAAAACAGGCAGAACTTGGTGTTACGATGTCCGCATACAAGGGAACATCTGACGCATGGAAAAATTCAGCAGACTTCAATTTACAGGCTTATTTGAACATGATGGATGATATGGAAATCAGGCCATATTCAAGATCTACCGTAACTTGGGAGAATGAGGACAGTGAGTTGTTAAAGAGTGTTTACACAGGCCAAAAGAGTATGGCAGATGTGTGCAAAGAGATGGCAGATCAGATGAACAATAAGCTAGAGGAAGAAGCACAATAAAATTAAAACGTTTCAATTTGTCAGGCAGATTCTTTTGAATCTGCCTGTATTAAAGGAAGTAGTGGTTTGCATGGATAAAAAGAGAAAACTTATGGGAACAAGCAGAGAGCGCAGTGAATTTCTATGGGGCTGGCTGTTTATTTTGCCAACGATGGTAGGGTTGATTATTTTGAATCTCATTCCTATTTTTCAGACAATTTACCAAAGTTTCTTCAAAACAGGGGACTTTGGAAGAGGAAATATTTTTGTTGGATTGGATAATTATGTGAAGGTATTCGGAGATAAAGAAGTATGGCAGGCTCTGATTAATACATTAAAATATGCGATTGTGGAAGTTCCGTTTTCCATTGCTATCGCACTGGTTCTGGCAGTTCTTCTGAACAGAAAGATGAGAGGACGTTCTGTATATAGAACCATCATATTCCTTCCGATGGTTGCGGCTCCGGCAGCAGTGGCTATGGTATGGCGATGGTTATTCAACTCAGATTTTGGATTGATTAATAATCTGTTCCATATTCATGTAAAATGGATTTCTGATCCGAGGATCGCGGTATTTTCGATTGCAGTGATTGGTGTCTGGTCAATACTTGGATACAACATGGTACTATTTCTTTCCGGGCTGCAGGAGATTCCCCATGATTATTATGAGGCGGCAGAAATTGACGGGGCAACAGGAGTGAAAAGCTTTTTTTACATCACAATTCCTTTATTGTCCCCGACAATTTTCTTTGTGCTGGTAACCCGCGTAATTAGTTCCCTTCAGGTATTCGACTTGATTTACATGGTAATAGATAAGACGAATCCGGCACTTGAAAAGACACAGTCACTGGTATATTTATTCTATAAATACGCATTCATTAATAAGAATATGGGATATGGCGCAACGATTGTTGTTCTCCTTCTTGTTCTTACGATGATTCTTACCGTATTCCAGATGATTGGACAGAAAAAATGGGTATTCTATAATTAGGGGGGGCAGAATGGCTAGTATGGAAACAAAAAGAAAAATATCTACAATTGTAATACACATTGTATTGGTTCTTATATCGATTACGATGATGGTCCCCTTTTTATGGATGATACTGACATCTTTTAAATCGGTCACAGAAGCCACCGCAATTAATCCTTTTGTAATTTTTCCAAAGTTATGGAGAACAGAGGCGTTCGCAGCAGTTTTGAATAATATGAACTTCCTGATGCTGTATAAAAACACATTTCTGTTAATCCTCTTCCGTGTTTTATGTGCGGTTTTGACGGCAACGATGGCAGGGTATGCATTTGCAAGGCTTCACTTTAAAGGAAGGAACTTTTGTTTCTCATTGGTATTGTTTCAGATGATGGTTCCAGTGCAAATTTTCATTATTCCGCAGTATCTGATGATTAGTAAAATGGGGATGCTGAATACCATTTTTGCATTGGTATTCCCAGGTATGGTAACAGCATTTGGAACGTTCCTTTTGCGTCAGGGATATATGGGGTTGCCAAATGATCTGGAAGAAGCGGCTAGACTGGATGGATGTAACATCGGTCAAACCTTTCTTTATATCATGGCACCGCTGACGAGATCTGGCATGGTGGCACTTGGAATTTTTACAGCAGTTTTTGCATTCAAAGACCTGATGTGGCCGATGATTGTTAATACAGACAAAGACATGTTAGTTCTTTCCTCTGCACTGGCAAAGATGCAGGGACAGTATGTAGCGAAGTTCCCGGAACTGATGGCAGCGTCTTTGATTGCATGTGTACCGATGATTATCATTTATGTGATTTTCCAGAAACAATTTATTGAAGGAATTGCTACCAGCGGTGGTAAATTATAACCGTAGACATTTTTGGCTGGCGTAACAGTGATTACGTCAGCCTTTTTTTAAACAAGGAGAGAATTATGGCGATAAAGTATCATGAAAAAACAAAAACATTTCACATTTTCAACAAAGAAGTGAGTTATATTATCCATATTATGGAGAATGGTCAACTGGAGAACCTGTACTATGGAAAGGCGGTTCGGGATAAAGAAGATTTTACTTATCTTCACGAAGAATGTATACGTTCGCATATGTCGATTTGCATACCGGAACCGGGAACGCTGTCTATGCATTACACAAAGCAGGAATATCCGGTATATGGGACAGGGGATTACAGAAGTCCCGCATTGTCGGTAAGACAAGAAAATGGAAGCAGAATTGTAAATTTCACCTATCGGTCACATGAAATCTATGGTGGCAAAAAAAACCTTACACCGTTACCGGCTGTTTATACTGAAAACGACGAGGAGGCACAGACATTAGAGATTCTGCTTCATGATTCTCTTATGGATACCGATCTGGTGCTTTCTTATACAGTATTTGCAGAGATGCCCGTTCTTACAAGAAATAGCAGGATTGTTCAGAAAGGAAATCAGAAAATCGTACTGGAACGTGCGATGAGTGCAAGTGTAGAATTTCCGGATATGGACTATGAAATGGTGCATCTTTCCGGCGCTTGGGCCAGAGAGCGTTATGTGAAAAACAGGAAGTTGGAAATGGGAATTCAGGCGGTACAGAGTCTGACCGGGACATGTAGTAGTGCAGAGCACAATCCGTTCCTTGCGCTGAAGCGGCCTCACACAACAGAAGAGCAGGGAGATGTATATGGGTTCAGTCTTGTTTACAGTGGAAATTTTCTGGCGCAAACAGAGGTTTCAACTTTTGATATAACCAGAGTTATGATGGGAATTCATCCAGAAGGATTCCACTGGGAATTGAGCGCAGGGGAAGAGTTTCAGACACCGGAAGTTGTTATGGTCTACAGCAGTCAGGGATTAAACAAGATGAGCCAGACGTATCACAAATTGTACCGGAAACGGTTGATGCGAGGGATGTGGAGAGATCAGGCGCGACCGATTCTTCTAAATAACTGGGAAGCTACCTATTTTGATTTCAATGAAGAGAAAATACTAAATATTGCGGCAAAGGCAAAAGAAGCAGGGGTAGAGCTTTTTGTTTTGGATGATGGATGGTTTGGTACCCGAAATGATGATTACAGAGGGTTAGGTGACTGGTATGTGAATCTGGAAAAACTGCCGGATGGTATCTCAGGACTCTCTCACAAAGTGGAAGAAATGGGGTTAAAATTTGGTCTTTGGGTAGAGCTTGAGATGGTAAATAAAGACAGTGACTTGTATCGGGCACATCCTGATTGGATCATAGGGGTTCCGGAGCGGTTTGAATCGCATTCCAGACATCAGCATGTATTAGATTTCTCCAGAAAGGAGGTAGTGGATTACATTTACGCGATGGTTTCCAAAATCATCCGGGAGTCTTCAATCTCTTACATCAAATGGGATATGAATCGGTATATGACAGAACCGTATAGCAGAGGATTGGATGCTTCTTCGCAAGGGGAAGTCATGCATAAATATATCCTTGGAGTGTATGATTTATATACAAGGCTTACAACAGAATTTCCGGAAATTCTCTTTGAATCCTGCGCAAGTGGAGGTGCAAGATTTGACCCGGCGATGTTGTACTTTGCTCCACAGACATGGACAAGTGATGACACAGATGGCAATGAAAGAACAAAAATTCAGTATGGAACTTCCTATGTATATCCAATTGTAAGTATGGGGACCCATGTATCCGCAGTGCCGAATCATCAGCTTTACAGAGTTACTCCGCTTTCAACAAGAGCAAATGTTGCATATTTTGGCACATTCGGGTATGAATTGGATCTCAATTTGTTAAGTGATAGAGAGATGGAGATGGTCAAAGAACAGATTGAATTCATGAAGGAGAACAGAGAATTGATTCAAATGGATGGCGATTTCTACAGATTACGCAGCCCGTTTGAGGGAAATGATACAGCATGGATGGTAGTTTCACAGGACAAAAAACAAGCGATTGCCGGATTTTATCAAAAGTTGAATAAAGTAAATGCGTCTTGGCTGCGTTTAAAGCTTCAAGGGTTGGACAAAGAAAGACTCTATGATGTACAATGTGAAGAAACCATATATCAGGCGTATGGTGATGAACTCATGTATGTCGGAATACCTTTGGACAGAGAGCGTTTAAATAAAAAAGGAGGAGATTTCGCGTCGTTGATTTATGTACTCAAGGAGGCTGAAAAATAACTTCTGTTTGTGTAAAGGAGAAGATGCATTGAATCATACAATAGAATTTACGAATTCAGCAACATATAAATGTCTCGGGGATATGCAGGAAGGTTCACTTGAACTGTGCCTGACGTACTGCGGGTGGGAATCTTGTAACCCAGCCCACAGGTTCGGTCCGAATCAAAGAGCGTCCAGTGTATTGCACGTGATTCAGAAGGGAAAGGGTACCCTGGAAATCAATAAAAAGGTATACCAATTGAAAGCTGGCGATGCATTCTTCTTGCCTCCCGGAGTGGAAGCGTGGTATGAAGCGGATTGGGAAGAACCATGGTGTTATATGTGGGTCGGATTTATCGGAATTAATGCGGAGGAATATGTCAGTAGTGCAGGTTTTAGCCTGAAAAATCCGGTTCGTAAGATTAACTGTGTAGAGAAGGTGTGGACGTACATCAGTCAGATGCTGGAAGCCCACCAATTGACCTATGCCAATGAATTAAGGCGAAATGCTTTCCTTCGACTTGTTCTCGCAGAATTGATCGGTGATTATCAGCAAACGGCAAGGGGAGCCAATACGGTTCATCATTATTCTGGTGCGCTGTATGCACAACATGCGATGGAGTATATCACCTATCACTATAATGAACGCCTAAAAATCAATGAACTGGCAGATTATATTGGTGTAAACAGAAGTTACCTTGCAAGTAGCTTCAAGAAGACGTTTGGATGTTCCCCACAGGAATTCCTGGTGAATCTGCGAATGGAAAAAGCAAAGGTGCTTTTAAAAAAACAAGATATATCCATCAGCGCAGTAGCAAATGCGGTAGGCTATACGGATCAGCTTGCGTTTTCCAAAGTATTCAAGCAGCATTTTGGAATGAGTCCGAGCACGTACAAGGATGAAAAAAACTGTTTGGTAGTTAAAACAAAAAAAGAGGAGCACAAGAATTTTTAGGAGAGTATGAAAAAAAGTCTGTAAATTGAGATCTTCTATGATAAGTTAATGAGAAAGGTAGGTGGATGTCGTGACCACCTACCTTTACTATACGGATGCTTTTGGATTCTGTCAAGATGTATTGGAAAATCCCATCAAATTATGGTACACTTCTTACAGGAAAACATCAGGAGGTGTGCCATGAAGCTAAAAACAGACGATCCCTTTGTACCTGAAGATATCAGGGCAAAGATCAATGGACTGCAGTCCCTGCTGGATCATGCAGCCGACTTATACAGTGATATCTATAGCTGGTATGACAGTGAACTGAAATCCTATGACCCGAAAGCCACCGCAGACGATGAACTGTTTGACCCTGGCACAGGGACTGTTGTGGAGGGGATCGATTACCTGTCTATCATGGAATCCCTGTCAGAGCTGCAGACAGCCAACGAATGTAAAATGCAGAGGGATTAACCTTGTGTCCCATCGGCCTGGCCTCTGGCGATGTCTTCCCGTATCAGGGCCTTGATGGCCCCTTGGACGGAAGTGTCCCTGCCATATTTGTGCTGTCTGACCCAGGCCAGGATATCTGCATCTGTCTTCATATTCAGTTTTAACTTCACCTGTACAGTATTATAGCTGTCGTACCTGTCCTGAGCATCGTATTTTGAAAATCCATACATGGAAAGCTCCTTTCCGGATAGGTGTACACCTATGCCTGTGCGCTCTTATTCCGGCAGTCTGCCTTCGTACATAATGGACAGTTCCCCATAGACCTGCCCCCAGTTGCGGATGGGCATGGTCCACTTCTTCGTCGCCTCGAACGTGGCCAGGTACAGAGCCTTTAAGAGCGCCGTGCTGCCCGGGAACACGCTCCGCTGGCGGTTGAGCTTCCGGTAGGTAGAGTTGAGGCTCTCGATCGCGTTGGTAGTATAGATCACCTTCCTGACCTCCATGGAAAACTTGAAGATGGGGGATACCACATCCCAGTTGTCATGCCAGCGTTTCATTGAGTTGGGGTACTTTGGCGTCCACTTTTCCGTCACCTTCTCCAGCGCCTCCAGCGCCTTTTCCTCGTTTGCGGCATGGTAGATGGTTTTCAGGTCCGTGGCAAATGCTTTCCGGTCCTTGTCGGAGACGTATTTCAGCGTGTTCCGTACCATATGTACGATGCAGCGCTGCTGCTCCGTCTTCGGGAATGCCGCCGTTATGGCTTCCTTAATGCCCGTGAGCCCGTCCGAGCAGAGAATGAGGATATCCTTCACACCGCGGTTCTTCAACTCGTTCAGAACGCAGAGCCAGTACTTGGAGCTTTCATTCTCCCCGATCTGTATGCTCAGGACTTCCTTTTTACCTTCCAGCGTAAGGCCGAGGATGACATAGGCGGCAAGCTTGCGGATTACCCCGTCCTCCCGCACGGAATAATGGATTGCGTCGATGTAGACCACGGGATAGACTTCCTCCAGCGGGCGGTTCTGCCAGTCTTCAATCTGCGGCAGTATCTTGTCCGTCACGTCCGAGATGAACCCTTCCGAAGCCTCAAAACCATAAATGTCCATCAAGGTATCCGAGATTTGGCGGGTTGTCATGCCTTTTGCATACATGGATATGATCTTCTGGTCAATGCCGGAAATGTCCTTCTGGCGCTTTCTTACCACCTGGGGTTCAAACGTGGACTTCCTGTCCTGGGGCACCTGGATGTCCATGCTCCCGAAGCTGCTGTTGATCCGCTTGGGCTTGTAGCCATTGCGGTAATCATCCGAATCCGACCGTTCTGACCTCCCATAGCCGAGATGCTCATCCATCTCCGCTTCCATCATCTCCTTCAGGGTGCTCCCCAGCAGGTCTTTGAGGGCTTCCTGGATATCCTCCGCAGTCTGGATGTCATACTCTTCCAGGAGCTGATGGACGATGTTCCTTTTCCCCTCCGTCATGACTACTTTGTGTACGGGCTGTTTTTCTCTTCTTGCCATAATAATAGGCCTCCTTATGATAATAGATTTTATCATAGAAGACCTAATGCTTAATAGCTATTTACAGAAAAACTTTCATACTCTCAGCGGTATGTTAGTGGATACAACTCTGTGCAGTCTGATACCGAGATTTTATGAAGTTTCTGCAGGGGCGGTCTGTCTGGATGGAGTGGACATTCGTCATATCAAATTAATTTACCGTTGCTGATGAAAAAGGTTGCTTTTTTCCATAAAATATATTATAAATAATATGAGGTAAAATGGTTTCCCTTAAACCATGACCTCATCCTTATTAATTATTTATACTCCCCTTGAGAAGTCCCCGGATAGCTCCCCTATCCGGAGACTTCTCTTTGCTGTTACTTCCTTTTAATTCTCCTTGACTTCAGCCGCAAAACGCGGGTAAACGTTCCTTTTTATGTCCTTTAATCCAGGCCCGCCGGACAGCACAAGGGCCCGCCGGATTACTCCGGCAGGCCCTGCTTATTTATATTGAAAATCCTATCCTAGCACATTCACTATCTTCACCGGATTCCTGTAATCCCAGTTGGACACTGTAATGCCTGTCCTCTCTGTTGAAGCATGAACAATCTGTCCGTTGCCAATATACATGGCTACGTGGTTGATACTTCTTCCGCTTCCGTAAAAAATCAAATCTCCGGGCCGCATCTGGTCAGCGCTGATGGCAATT
This sequence comes from Enterocloster clostridioformis, assembly GCF_020297485.1. Lineage (NCBI taxonomy): Bacteria > Bacillati > Bacillota > Clostridia > Lachnospirales > Lachnospiraceae > Enterocloster > Enterocloster clostridioformis. Next base: position 4,507,892 of record NZ_JAIWZC010000001.1, on the reverse strand, counting down.
CCCTGCTGGGCTTGTCCGCCGGAAGAGCGGTTCATGGATATGCCTGCTGAATTCTGCAGCACGTATCTGGTAAATCCGGAACAGTCCGTCCCTGTACGCGGGTCGCTGCCGCCGTACTTGTATCTTCCGCCTACAAACTGCATGGCGTAATTCACCACCTGCTGGCGCTTATATGTATCTGAAGACTCAACGGCATCCTGCTGTACCTCTGCCATCTCATTTTCTCCTACCTGCTCCACGGTAGCATTACCGGATACAGGCAAAAATCCTTCGGAGTCATTGACCCGAACCTTCATCCATCCGTTTCCCATATCCTCCAGAACTTCATATACATTCCCTGTCTTGGCTGTCATCAGTACTTCTTCACTGTCCTGGCTTTTGTTAATGTTGACGCTCTCCGCTGTAATAGTGGCAACGTATGTACCTGCTGTGAATCCAGGACCGATTGCAGCCAGGGAAGTAAATGGATTCATGACCATCAGCATCCCGCATACAGCTCCTGCCTTTAAAAGGCTGCCTAACATTTTTCTCATTGAAGAAACTCTCCCATCATGGTTTTATACTGAATGTAGCCGGAGATTTATTTATTACATAATTGTTACATTCATTACGAATGTATTATATCACAATTTTGTGCTACGTCAACAATTTTAGACATATTTAATACTTCCTTCATTATTTTTAACATTTTATGTAGTAATTTTGAATTAAAATGAAATCCTGCCCTTAAATGACTCCCCTGCCGGCCCGGACAGCAAGAAAGTGCCTTCGGCACCTCAACTCCCCTAGCCCCTCATTCATGAGGGGAATTAGGGCTTGTTTTTTGCGTCATTTTATTCCATAATAATCTCATGAATGTGATTCAGAAGATGCTCAGAGACTATTACGAAATCATTGAATACGATATAAAACCCAGACCTGTCGTCATGGAAAACATTGATAAGGTCATTAACTGCGGGGATCCTTCTTATGGTGGCGCCATGTATGGCTGTCCCCATTGCGGTAACCTCAAGTTCGTTCCTTTCCGCTGCCACTCCAAGTTTTGCCCCTCCTGCGGCGCTAAGTATTCCAATGACAGGTCTGCCGCTATGTCTTTTAAATTAATACAGTGTACCCATCGCCATCTCGTCTTCACCATTGACGAATCCCTCCGCCGCTTTTTCCTCGAAGACCGCACTCTGCTTAACTGCCTTTTCGAGGCTGTTTCTGATGTCATCAAAGAATATTTTTTCTCCCTGAACAAATCCAAAAACTTTGTCCCTGGGTTTATCTGTGTCCTTCATACCTTCGGTCGCCCTCTCGGTTGGAATCCACACATCCACTGTCTCCTTACCGAAGGCGGGTTTTCTGATGATGGTGTCTGGCGCAAGGTCACATATTTCAATTATTCCTACCTCCGTAAATCCTTTCAGACTGTTTTGTTAAATAAACTGGAAAAACGCATCGGTCCCTCTTTTAAAAAGATGAAAGCCGCCGTTTACCATAGGGACAGAAATGGATTCTACGTTTATGCCAAGCCCAATCTTTGCGACCCAAAATCCATTATTAAATATGTCAGCCGTTATCTTGGCCGCCCTGTCATTGCTCTTTCCAGGATTGATTCCTACGATGGGGAGATGGTGACTTTCCATTACAATAAGCATGAAGACAACTCTTTTGTAAAAAAGACTCTTCCCGCCATTGATTTCATTAAGCTGCTCATTCTGCATATACCTGAAAAAAACTTCAAGATGACCCGGTACTATGGGCTTTATGCCAGACACCGGGAGATTGACAATCAGCTCCATAAAGCAGTCCCAAAATCCAAACACAGGATTCTCCTCGATTTCAACACCTGGCGTAAGCTTTTCCTTCTTACCATGGGGTACGACCCCCTGCAATGCCCAAACTGCAGACATGAAATGGTCTTTCTAGAGCTGTACCATAAACATGAACGGGTTCCTCTGGATGAATTATACAAAAGGACAAGGATAAGGCATGGCCTTTATCCCCGGTCCCGCTCTGCTTGACTTTCTCTCCCATCTGCTTCATACTACATTTATTACAGATGGGAGGCAGTTGCAAATGAATCAAAGATATGTGGATGAACTCAGACAAAAATACATCAAAAATCCTCCAGAAGGAATGACACCCAAACTGGTCAGAAATATGACCGATTCTGATTTATTGGATATGCATTACTTTTTAACTGAAGATGACGACCTCGACGATGATGGATGGGAAGAAGGGTTCTATATCGACCTGTTCTAAATCACCGTCTGTTTTCTATACCCTCCTTTGGCAGAATCATTAGTTTACATAACTTTATTTCAGCAAGGACTTTGGTAAGTAGGTAAGCCCCTTACAGGGCTTACCCCTCTCAGAACCGGACATGCAGCTTTCCCGCATCCGGCTCCCTGCAAAGCTAATACATCTACAGTTATCCGTATATACTGACATAAATACGTGGCCGCACAAGCGGGAACTGTCTCATTAGTTCCTTATATCCTTCCTTCGTATAGCTCCTTCTCTGACTTCTTCTGTTCAGCCAGTAGAATAACCTAAACCATACCACATTATTGAATGAGTTCAGGCTTCTTGAATTGTCAGTAATTCCGTAATAATGATAATAACCAGTCAGTACTTCATTTAGTTTCTTTACTATCCTGTTTATCTCCAGAAACCTCATGTCTCTTATCATGGCGTTTATTTCCCTGCTTTTCTTTGCAAGCTTTTTCTTACTGGTTTTCCTCTTTACTCTGAACTTTCCCGTCCTGCCATGCGAACAGTAATGCGTGAATCCCAGGAATGTGAACGTCTCCGGCCTCCCTTTTCCCCGGTCTTTCCGGTTACTTTCTGCGAATCGGCCAAATTCAATCAACCTTGTCTTGCTTTCCTCCAATTCTAGTCCAAAGTACTTCATTCTGCGCTTTAAGTGTTCATAAAATATTTCTGCATCTGATTTATATTGGAAGCATCCCACAAAATCATCCGCATAGACTACCAGCCCCGCATATCCTCTCATCACTGGCTGTACTTTCTCCCTGAACCACCATATCAGCACATAGTGCATATATATATTGGCTATGACCGGGGAGCAGTCCGAGCCTTGGCCTGCCCCTTCTTCTGTCTCCTCATATCTGAAATCTCTCATGATTCCCGCTTTCAGCATCCGTCTTACCAGTCTGATAATGGTCGGGTCTTTTATCCGCGATTCTATGAACTTTACTATCCATTCATGGTCTAAATGGTCGAAAAACCCTTTAATGTCTGCGTCCAGCACCCAATTCGTCTTTTCCCTTTCCAGCATCCCATTCAGTCTCCTTAATGCCATGTGGCAGTTCCTTCCTGGGCGGAATCCCATCATTTCTTCGTAGAAATGGGGCTCGAACACTGCTTCCAGTATTCGCCTTAGCGCTTCCTGTACTAACTTATCCTCATAGCAGGATATACTGAGCGGGCGGGTCTTTCCATTTTCTTTTGGTATTTCCACCCGTTTTGCCGGTTTGGGCTTGTATGCCTTCTTCTTCATTTTCCTGATTAATTCATCTAAGTTTTCTTCCAAATTTACTTCGTAGTCCTCTTTGGTAATTCCATCAATTCCTACCGCTTTCTTTCCATCCATCTCCTTGTGGCATTCTTTCAGTAACTCTTTATTAATCAGATGCCCTATGGACGTAAATACCATTTCCGGATGTTCGCTTGACAACTGTGATATTCTCGCCAATTTCGTTTCCATAATTTCTCCTGTCTCTGCGTACAGATTATGTTTCCTCTTTGATATGACTTTGCATGGCTGACCTGCGAGGACAGGTCTCTCTCGACTTCCACCGCTTTTTTTTGCTGTGTACTATTCGGCCATCCGACTTCTGCCGGCCATTTACGGTTCTCCTTTCTACCGTTGTTCCGTATACCGGGCTTACGCAACCTGCCCGGAGCCTGGCAGACCTCCCCAGTTGACTTAAAATCCTTGATTACATGACCAGCCTTAAAACCCCGGGGAAGCAGCTGCATTCTCGCTCTTAACGACTACAGCTGTGTTGCTTTCAGTGTATAGGAGCACTTCTGCCTTCCCAATTTCATTTTAATATCGAAGCTATATACGGCTATGCCCTGCAATCCCGCTGTCTACGCTTAGCAGGCAACATCGCTGCTGTCCACCCAAGACTCGCTTGATGCGGTATAGCTTGTACCTTACACCGTGGGACTCTCACCCACTAAATTTCAAGCCCTTAGCTGGGCGCACCCTATAATACAAGAAAAAAAGCCCGCTGTCTCAGGACAGCAGGCTTACAATCTTAACTGGCTTTCTGTAATCATATGGGGAGGTCTTGATTCCTGTCTTTTCTGTGGATGCATGCACCACTTCCCCATCGCCTATGTACAGGGCCACATGATTGATGCCCCCGCCCCCGGCGTAAAACAGCAGATCTCCCGGCTGCATCTGGTCCTCTGTTACGACCTTGCCGTATGAGGACTGTCCGGTGGATGAATGGGGGAGATTTATGGAAGCTGCCTTGCCCAGCACATATCTGGTAAAGCCGGAGCAGTCCACACCCTTATTGGGGTCCACACCGCCGTACTGGTAACGGCCACCCACAAACTGAAGGGCATATTCCACTACCTGACGGCGCATCTTGGCATCCTCATCCACGGTTTCATGGGCTTTTTCCACCACTGTGGCATTGCCGGAGGTCTTTATGTATCCTTCCCTTCCGCCGGTTCGGATCCTGACCCAGCCCTGTTGCGTTCTTCCCAGCACTTCATAGGTCTGGCCCCTCATGACCTGGCCCTGTCTGGCCGAATCTTGGCTGGCACTTCTGTGTACGTCCACGGAGGGCGCCTCTATCTTCACCACATAGGAGGACCGGGTCCGAATCTCTGCCTTCTTTACGGCTGCCTGGCTGTCCATGGGGCTCATCACCCACAGCCCTGCACACAGGCACATAAGCCCTGATATCTTTATGATTCCTTTCCCTAATCCCCTTATGTTCACGCTGATTCTCCTAACTTCCATCTATTTTCCTGAAAATGTAAATATTACACAAATATTACGTTTATTGAAATCAGTATATTATTTATTCACATTTTTGTCAAGAAAAAGGAGCTGTTTTTTAACAGCTCCTGCCATATGCACCCTGCCATATGCTTCTGCCATATCAGCGTAATGTCAGCTCCTGATTATCTTCTGGGTCCCCTGAACATCCACACGGCCAGCATAACCAGCAGCACCGGCCATATATAGGACAGAATCCAGCCAGCTAGTCCCATGATGCCAAAGAACACGGTCATCACCAGGAATATGACCAGGAATACTACCAGCCCGGCAATGAGTCTGACATACCACTTGCTGAAGTCCACATAATGGACCTCCGGTTTTCTTCCCCTGAACGGTTCCCGTTCTTCCTGGCTGCTTCCTGCTGCCCCTGTCCGGTAGGCGGACTCTGATTCAAAGGAATCAAACCCATCCGGCCTGTCCTCGGTGTCAAGGGCAGCATCCACTATGGTCCTGGCAATGATTCTTGGGCCGCCCAGACTCTCTATGACCTCATCCTCTGTCTGGCCCTTGGCAGCCTCCTCCATAATATAGGAGTCATAATACCGCAAATTCTCCTGTATGACGGAATAAGGTACCCGTCCTTCCAGCTCACTTTTTAGTCCCTGCAAAAATTCTGTCCTGCTCATTACTCAACCCTTTCCTTAATCGTTCCCTCTCTGTAAGCAGCTACCAGCTCCTTCAAATCGGCTATCTGTCCTTTTAATTCTTTTCCTTTATCCGTATCAGCCACCATCACCCTGCTCTTTACCTTTTCCACCACGGATACCCTGGGCGTACTCTCTTTCTTTGGGTCAAAGGGCCTGTGCTCCGCCAGGGCCAGGTGATGTGAATTATAAATCAGGGTATACCCCGCAATGCCCGTGGTGCTCTGGTATGCCTTGGACAGACCGCCGTCAATGATGAACAGCTTGCCGCCCGCCTTCATGGGCTTCTCGCCATCCTTAAGCTTAACAGGCACATGGCCGTTGATGATGTGGGATCCCTCCACGGGAAGCCTGAATTCCTCCAGCAGACGGTTGCAGAATTCTTCCTTCAGGCTCAACTGGTAGTAGGGGTTCATCACTTCCTTATGGGTGGATTTGTCCTCCACAAAGTAATGTTCAAAGGTAGTCATCTTATCCTTGCCGAACACAGGGGATTTTGCCCCGCACCACAGATACCACATCATATCCATGGCCTGCTCCTTTCCGGGCGTCCCCTCGGGCATGAAATAGGCATTCTGAACCTGCTGGTTAAAGAAGTCCATCAGCTCCTTCCCGCCATAGGATACCCCGTTCATGGTGATGGTATCAAAAGAACCGTCCTTTTTCATGGGAATACAGCCATGGTAAAGGAGGTTGGAATTATAACATTTATAAATTGCCCCATGAGAGTACAGGAACCTTATATGCTTGTGCAGCAGTTCCCCATGTTTAAAGGACGCCTGCAGGGTGCGCAGAAGCTCCTTCTCCCCGCGGCTGAGCTCCAGGGGATTCTTTGGGTCCACGGTGGGGAAATTCATGTCCAGCATGGGAAATGTCTTACCGTCAATGACCACGGTCCCCTTCTCAAAGTCAACGTTGGACAGCAGGACCCTGTTATCCATCTCATACTCCGGATGGCGCTTAATCATGGCGCCCTCCACCTTAAACTGAATCACGGCAATGGCCTTGTGCATCTTGGCCGCCAGGCCAGGGTCCACCGCATCGTAAATGTTCTCGTCCAGAATCTTGGGCATGAACCGCGCGCAGGGGTCTTCCTGGTATACCTTGGCCGCAAACATGGAGAGCGGCCTCAGATTGATGCCGTAACCGTCCTCCAGCACATCGAAGCTGTTGTAGCTGATGGCAATGCGCAGCACATTGCAGATACAGGCCAGATTCCCTGTGGCCGCTCCCATCCACGAGATGTCATGATTCCCCCACTGTATGTCCACATCGTGGAAGCACATGAGCTCATTCATGATAATGTCCGCCCTGGGGCCCCTGTCATAGATGTCTCCTATGATGTGCAGGTTGTCAATGGTCAGGTTCTGAATCAGATGGCACAGGGCAATGATGAACTTGTCCGCCGTGTCATTTTCAATGATGGAGTGTATGATTTCATTATAGTACAGTTTCTTGTTATCGTCGTTGTAGTCCACATGAAGCAGTTCGTCAATGATGTAGGCAAATTCCTTGGGCATCTTCTTGCGCACCTTGGAACGGGTGTACTTGGAGGACACCTCCTTGCAGCTCTGTACCAGGCGGTAGATGGTGATTTTCTGCCAGTCCTCGGTGTAGTGCCCCTGCTTCATCATACGGGCCAGACTCCGCTCCGGATAATAAATCAGGTTGGCCAGCTGTACCTGCTCCTCCTCCGGAATCAGGTGGCCGAAGGTCTCCCTGATTTTCTCCCTGGTGATACCGGATGAAGACCGCAGCAGGTGTATGAATGCCTCATATTCCCCGTGCAAATCGCTGAAAAAATATTCTGTTCCCTTCGGAAGGCTGCAAATTGCTGTCAGATTGACAATTTCGCTGGTAGCTTCCTTAACTGTGGGGTATTCTTTTGCCAGGAGCTTAAGATATGCCAAATCCCTCATCATCATATTCCCCCAATCCCAATTGCATTTTATTTAAAGTTATAGTAACATAAATTTTTCCAATTTACAAACAATTTAAGAAAGCCGTAAGCCTTATAAATTCAATATTTAGTACCTTGTGAGAATATGCAAGAATCGCTCAATTAGTAACAAATTAGTAACAAAAATTATATCCCGTTTGAGGCCGATTGACAATGACTAATATATCAGATAAGGGAGCGCCCATTTTAGGCACTCCCCAGCATTTTTTACAAAGGTATTCCTTTTAATCCGATTATTAAATAGTAGACCCGCTCTATAACCGCATCGCTGTCCATCCACTCAATAATCTGAGCCTTCATCTGTTCTTTGCTTAATACTTTACATGCCATAACATATCAAACCTCCTTGAAATCGGGTGGCCTACGTGATATATTAAGCTTGTGATATCACTATGAGTCACCGTTTATGAGTGTGGAGCAGCCATCGCCGACCAAAGTTCTGGCTGCTCTATTTTCGTGCCCTGATGTCTTCCGGATTTCATCTGTCTGTAGTATAGCATAACCCCCAAATCTAATCAAACCCCTGGAAATTACCTTCTTAATATTTAAAATAGCAATTTTCCCAATAGTTATGTTCTGGCAGATAAAATTTCTGTATATCACTGTAATTGATCTGTGCTTCAAAATGATCGCTTCCTGTTGCATGTATCGAAGGCATACTTAGCACAATGCCATCGGGTTTTAAAAAACATATTACATTGCCTGGTATGGTAAACGGATCTACCGTTTGATATTCAGGACTCTGTAATTGTAACATATTATGAAATAGTTCTTTATCATAAGAAGTTATCGGATTTTCTGGGAAGAATGCCTTTTCAAAAAAAACTTTCTTAAAATCTTCATTTGTAGTATACAAATCGTTTAAAGTTAATTCCTTCATTGACTGTAAATCTACATTGATAGAAGTTAAATTGGTTGTTTTATCCGGGCTGTTGTCAACAGACGATTCCCCCCAGAAAATGATACTTACAATTTTACTGTTTTTTAGAGTAACAGCCGATTTGTACTCTGCTGTTAGTGCAGCATCAGGCGAAAACAGGGCAGTATCAATCTGTCCAACTTCCTGCACTTTTCTATGTATAATTGAATTTAGTTCTTCTGCCTTAGAATCAAGAAATACCGGATATGTAATGCTTACAGAACTGCTAGCGCTGTGCGCTTGTGCATAAACCAGCATAAAATTATCGAGAATCCCTACCGATTCACTGGCTGTAGGTTCTGTATCGTTCTCATCCTCATTTGTTTCTTGACTTTGCTGCATAGGGGCAGTTTGTGAAATTTCTTGTGTTGTTCTCTCTCCTGAACTATACGCTTGGGTGGAATCTGAGCATCCGGTTACTCCCAACACACATAATGCAGAAAAGGTCATGATATTTTTAAAAAGTTTCTTCTTCAAAGTGATGTTTACCTCCAAGTTTTTTTATATTATAGAACAACAAATACTTTTATACCAGTGACAAAACTATACTCCTGTCTTTGACAGTTATACGAAGAAAAAATTGCTGTATCCATTGTATTTACTGGGCTACAGCGATTTCTTTCGTTGTCACGAAGTATAGTAATTTATTCTTTCCCTTTACTTTTTTTCTGAATGGTCCTCATTTTACTTTTGGTTATGAATTGATAATCCGTTCGGAAGCCACAGACCTCATGAAGATCATCCGTGATCGCTTCCCGTTTATACAGTGGGATAAATCCCTGCTCCTGTATCTCCACAAAATTCATTGCTTTTAGAGTGTCGAGCAGTTCTTCGCAGGTATATTTTGAACCCAGTTTTTTCTCAAGAAAACGGTAGAGGACCAACGCAAGAAAGCAGATCAGCAAATGCGCCTTGATCCGGTTTTCTTCCTGTAAATATACAGGTCTGGCAGAAAAATCTGTTTTCATGATACGGAAACATTCTTCAATCTGCCATCTGCCTTCGCTTACTTTTAAGATATCACCGACCTCATCATCCAAAAGATCTGTGCATACTGCATAGAATCCGTCATACTGCGCCTCCTCAGAGATCTTATCCTCATCCAGATACTGTCTGATATCCGCAGCTTCCCCTTCTTTTGTAACTGCCATTTTTCCGATGAAGCGGGCCGGGTCATTGGGGTTCCTGCGGTTCTTTTTGGCTTTCCCTGAATCTAGCATTTTCTGTACCCGTTCTACCTGCTTGTCACGGATAGACTTCTGATAAAGCGCATATTTTGGGGAATAGGTGATGAGCAGACGCTGATGCAGTCTTTTTGTGGTATACGGCTCATCCTTGTAGTAAAGTCCTTTGTCATCTTCCGGCAGTTTTGTGATGTCGACGGGAGTGTCATCTGCTACCCGTTTAAACCCGTGGGGATTTAGCGCCCATCCCTTTTCTTCCTTCTTCAGCTTCTTGATAGACTGGGTGACGATATAAGCCCGTTCTCCCATATGGTTGTACTCCCGGATGGATTCGGAACCCAGGCCGGCATCACTGCAGTAAATGAATTTCTGGCATCCAAAATCTCCAAGGACTTTCTTTTCCAGTGGTTTCAGTGATGTCTGCTCATTCGCGTTTCCCGGAAAGAGCGAGAAAGCAAGGGGGATCCCATCCCCGTCCATGAACAGTCCCATTTGAATGATGGGGTTTGGTCTGTGTTCTTTACTTTTTCCATATTTTTTACAGCCATCTTCCTGCTCGATCTCGAAGTAATAATTCGAGCAGTCATAATAAAGGATCTTATCATTTCTCTGACCAAGGAAATGGCTGTTTTTATAGACTTCCGCCTGAATAAGATCACATTCCGCGCCGAGAACATCCAATGCTCGGTACACATCATGGAGCTTGTAGGAAGGTTTCTCTAAAAATTCCGATGAAGCTTTATAGGAAGAATGCTTACTGCAGGGTTCCAGGATCCTTGTGTAGATCAGGTCGGAAAGGATCGCGTTGATATCATATTTGAATTTATATTTTTGTTTTAATTTCCGACAGACTTTATTCATCTGCAGCTGATAATAAACAGATTGAAGGAAAAGATAACCGCCACGGTAAAAGCTCTGTTTATCATGATCTAACTGCCTGTCCGCATGGAAAGGGATCAATACTGTTTTTGTCTCTTTTTCTTTTTTGTATTTTTCGGTTTCTATTTTCACTTCGTTTTTTGCCCATGCGATCACGTCATCTCTTGTCGGTCCGTGTTCGACCAGAAGATGCTCCAATGTTCCTAACTTGCGAACAATAGTTGAAGAAGTACTACCGTCTATCAAACTCCCGAGCTGAAAAATGCAATGGCTAAAATATCATGAGCATCTTGACATTTCTCTTAAAATGGCATAAGATAAAGATAACCAAAAAAGCGATGATTGTCCACTGGACAAAGCGAAAGCCCCGGAGGTGCTGGCTCCGAGGCTTTCTTTCTAGGCTGTGCTGTCTATTTATTTCTGTCCAGCCATTTGCATATGTAGTAACCAGCTACAGATGCCGCAACAGAAATTAAAAAAGCGATGATTATATCCACTGAATCACCTCCCTTCTGCTGGAAGGCTTCGACAGCTATTTCATGATAACACACTTTTCAAGTTTCTTCTACACGATACTGAAATCCACGGACTAAAATTTCATAACTTTTTATTCAATATAATACTGAATTAGTAACAAATTAGTAACAAGAAATACCTGCAAATATTGTAAAATCAAATACTTGCAGGTATTATAAAGTTATAGTAACATATTCTTAATGAAATGAAAAGTTTTTCCAACTGAACAAAGGTTTAAGATTATCTAAATTTTTTCTAAGGAGAAGAGATGCCAATGGAGGAATTATACGTATTTGGAACAGGAAACGCCCAGGCCACCCGCTGTTATAACACCTGTTTTGCCATAAAGGACGGAGATGAATATTTCATGGTGGATGCAGGAGGCGGAAACGGCATCCTGCGCATCCTGGAGGATATGGATGTGGACCTGTGCCATATCCACAGCATATTCGTCACCCATGAGCACACAGATCACATCCTGGGCATTGTGTGGATGGCGCGCATGGTGGCTGCCGCCATGAAAAAGGGAAAATATAAAGGTGAGCTGCAGATTTACTGCCACCAGGGGCTGGTGGATACCATCTCCACCATCTGCCGCCTGACCATTCAGGGCAAGTTCTATAAGATGATTGGAAGCCGCATTTTCCTGGTGCCGGTGGAGGACGGCGAAACAGTCCATATCCTGGACCATGATGTCACCTTCTTTGACATCCTGTCCACCAAGGCCAGGCAGTTCGGATTTACCACCATCCTGAAAAACGGACGCCGGTTCACCTGCGCTGGCGACGAGCCGTACAATGCAGAGTGCCGCCCTTATGTGGAAGGCAGTGACTGGCTGCTCCACGAGGCCTTCTGCCTGTACCGCGACCGCGAGATTTTCGAGCCCTACGAAAAACACCACAGCACGGTAAAAGAGGCCTGTGAGCTGGCGGAGGACCTCTCCATCCCCAATCTTGTACTGTGGCATACGGAGGACAAACACCTGGCGGAGCGCAAAGCCCTTTATACAGCCGAGGGCAGGGAATACTACCGCGGCAACCTGCTGGTGCCGGATGACGGGGAAATCATCCCGCTGTAAAGGAGCTGCATACGCGGGATTACAGAGTCATGTCATGAGAAGCGAAAACACCACGTTTTTATTTTTCCGTGGTGTTTTTTTGCTTAATATCCGCAAGAATAGTCGAGAATTCCTTTTTCCAATTCTGTATAATCATAAATACCGGAGGTGACGCAGATGAAAGAACAGATAGAAGCAGTCCAGAGTATGCAGAATTATATAGAGAGCCGCTGGCAGGAGTCCATTACTCTGGCCGTTTTATCGGAGGTCTCCCATTTTTCTCCCTGGTATTCTACCAGGCCATACAGATGGTTCAGACAGCCATGGACCGTTACGACCTGTCGGTAATCGGTCCGGCCCCTGACCCTGAAAATCCCAGGATTCAGCCGGAACCCACCCATCCTGCGCCGGCTGCCAATCCTTAAGAAGTTTTAACGGCCCGCCTTTCTGAATCCGAATGGATAATAACGCTGACCCTCTTATAGACCAGGGCGGTGAGCAGGCTTACAATGACGCCCTTCAATATGTTGAAGGGGCCTACGGCCAGGATTACAAAAGTCCACACATTGCTGATGGCCGGGTTAATGGCCGCGCCTGCCGCAATGATGGTGTCCAGAGGCATGAAATGGGAATAGAACGGAAGCATAACAACCGCATTGAGTATCACAGCCACGATTGTCATGATCACGGTTCCTGCCGCCATTCCTATGACAGCTCCCTTTTTTGTTTTGTTAAGCCTGTATATAAAGCCTGCGGGCAGCACCAGGGAACATCCAACGCAGAAATTGGCAAACTCTCCCACAAATCCCGTGCTGGTAGGCTTCAGTATCAGCTTCACCAGGATTTTCACCAGCTCCATGACAACGCCTGCCACAGGCCCCAGGGCAAAGGTACCCACAAGTACCGGAACCTCGCTGATATCCATGCCGTAAAATGACGGCGCGATAAAGGGAAGGGGCACCTCAAAAATCATGAGCACTGCCGCCAGGGCGCCAAACATGGCCATGACGGTTACATTCCTAACACTGAGTAAATGATTCTGTTTCATTTTCCTGTCCTCCTCGTTATGAGTACTTATTATGTGTCCTTCGGAATGCGCACATCGGATAGGGGAGATTTTAACCTCCCCTTCCACACCACGTAGCGTACCGTTCGGTACTACGCGGTTCAATAGTTTACTCGGACTTTCAGATAGTGGGCAGTCATATCGGGATAACCAAGTCTGTCCACTATGATTCTTTTGGTGAGTGCCGAGTTGAGCATTCCCGCCGCTCTCCACACTCCCTTTCGGCAGTTCGCCATCTCATGCACCTTCCACTCTGGTAAATGTAACGCCCGCAACATTTTATATCTTGTGCGTACCTTCTTCCATTGTTTCCAGTACACCGCTCGGATTCTGTGGCGCAGCCACTCATCCGTCTGTTCCATCAGGCTTTTCATGTCTGCATATCGATAATAGTTAATCCATCCCCTTGCATAGCTTCGGCGTTTTTCTTCCCTCTCCTGATTGCTCCATTTGTTCCCTCTGGTTGTCAGCTCCCGTATCCGGTTCTTCATTTTTGCCACCGACTTCGGGTGTATCCTCATGCGGCATTTCCCTTTATGCCGGTAAAAGCCGTAGCCCAGGTATTTTATCTTGCTGACGTGGCTCACTGTCGTTTTCTGAAGATTGACTTTCAGAAACACTTTTCCTGTGATGAATGGCACAATGTTTTCCATCGTCCTCTCTGCGCTTTTCCTGCTTTTGCACAGAATCAGGCAGTCATCCGCATACCTCACATACTTGTGTCCCCTGCGCTCCAGTTCCTTGTCCAACTCATTCAGCATGACATTTCCACATAAGGGACTTAGCGGGCCTCCCTGCGGCACGCCCTCGGTCGTTGCGTGAAATCCTCCGTCCTCCATTACTCCGGCTTTCAGGTACTTGTGTATCAGCGAGATTACCCTCCCGTCCTTCACCGTCCTCGACAGCACCTCTATCAGCTTGCTGTGGTTCACCGTGTCAAAGTAGGATTGTAAATCCATGCTGACCACGTAGACATATCCTTCGTTGATATATTTCCTACATCTTTCCAGTGCGTCATGCGCCCCTCTGCCGGGACGGAATCCGATGCTGTTGTCAGAGAACTGTTCTTCATATAAGGGCGTCAGTTCCTGTGCGATAGCCTGTTGGATTACCCTGTCTACCACTGTGGGTATCCCCAGTTTCCTTGTTTTTCCTTTCTCCTCTTTGGGTATTTCTACCCTTCGGACTGGGTTTGGCTTGTATTTGCCTTCCCTCACCTGCTCGACCAATTCGGACTGGTGTTCTCTCAGGCAGGGTAGAAGTTCATCCACCTGCATTCCGTCAATCCCACCAACGCCTTTGTTCGTTTTGACCTTCTTATAGGCGGCATTTAGATTGTCGCTTCTAAGAATCGTATCTAGCAGGTTGTCCGTCCGAAAGTCCGTGTTGGTGTCGGGGTTCCCGGTAATCCTTTCATGGGCGTACTCTCCTGTTTCCCTTCCCTGTTCCGCAGGTATCTCTCGCAGGTAGTCCTCAATATGAAGTTGTCTGTACTTAATTCCATGTCCGGTTTCCATTTGGTAACGACACCTCCTACTGTTCAGTCCTTCCCGGTGCGTTTGCGACCGCCCGGTACTATGACCTCTGCTGACTTCTCACGGCAAGCTTTACTCCGTGACAGCGAATGTTTTATCGCCACTTTCACGTCCGTGAGACCTCCCCGGGTACTCACACGTTCTTTCCCACTTATACCTGCCCCGTTTACTGCTGGCGTTCCGTGCAGTTATTGGACTTTAGTTTGTTAGGCAACCTCATCCACGCTTCACAGCCTATCCGGACAACTTTTACAGGCCAGTGGTTTGCCTCCGGCTTCCTTCAGACCCCACCTCACGATGACGCCCTTGCCATTGGCTGCACCCTTCCCACTGCCGGGCGGGTCAGGGACTTTCACCCGTTAGAACGTGCGCCCGCCGGGCGCACATCGGATAGGGGAGATTTTAACCTCCCCTTCCACACCACGTAGCGTACCGTTCGGTACTACGCGGTTCAATAGTTTACTCGGACTTTCAGATAGTGGGCAGTCATATCGGGATAACCAAGTCTGTCCACTATGATTCTTTTGGTGAGTGCCGAGTTGAGCATTCCCGCCGCTCTCCACACTCCCTTTCGGCAGTTCGCCATCTCATGCACCTTCCACTCTGGTAAATGTAACGCCCGCAACATTTTATATCTTGTGCGTACCTTCTTCCATTGTTTCCAGTACACCGCTCGGATTCTGTGGCGCAGCCACTCATCCGTCTGTTCCATCAGGCTTTTCATGTCTGCATATCGATAATAGTTAATCCATCCCCTTGCATAGCTTCGGCGTTTTTCTTCCCTCTCCTGATTGCTCCATTTGTTCCCTCTGGTTGTCAGCTCCCGTATCCGGTTCTTCATTTTTGCCACCGACTTCGGGTGTATCCTCATGCGGCATTTCCCTTTATGCCGGTAAAAGCCGTAGCCCAGGTATTTTATCTTGCTGACGTGGCTCACTGTCGTTTTCTGAAGATTGACTTTCAGAAACACTTTTCCTGTGATGAATGGCACAATGTTTTCCATTGTCCTCTCTGCGCTTTTCCTGCTTTTGCACAGAATCAGGCAGTCATCCGCATACCTCACATACTTGTGTCCCCTGCGCTCCAGTTCCTTGTCCAACTCATTCAGCATGACATTTCCACATAAGGGACTTAGCGGGCCTCCCTGCGGCACGCCCTCGGTCGTTGCGTGAAATCCTCCGTCCTCCATTACTCCGGCTTTCAGGTACTTGTGTATCAGCGAGATTACCCTCCCGTCCTTCACCGTCCTCGACAGCACCTCTATCAGCTTGCTGTGGTTCACCGTGTCAAAGTAGGATTGTAAATCCATGCTGACCACGTAGACATATCCTTCGTTGATATATTTCCTACATCTTTCCAGTGCGTCATGCGCCCCTCTGCCGGGACGGAATCCGATGCTGTTGTCAGAGAACTGTTCTTCATATAAGGGCGTCAGTTCCTGTGCGATTGCCTGTTGGATTACCCTGTCTACCACTGTGGGTATCCCCAGTTTCCTTGTTTTTCCTTTCTCCTCTTTGGGTATTTCTACCCTTCGGACTGGGTTTGGCTTGTATTTGCCTTCCCTCACCTGCTCGACCAATTCGGACTGGTGTTCTCTCAGGTAGGGTAGAAGTTCATCCACCTGCATTCCGTCAATCCCACCAACGCCTTTGTTCGTTTTGACCTTCTTATAGGCGGCATTTAGATTGTCGCTTCTAAGAATCGTATCTAGCAGGTTGTCCGTCCGAAAGTCCGTGTTGGTGTCGGGGTTCCCGGTAATCCTTTCATGGGCGTACTCTCCTGTTTCCCTTCCCTGTTCCGCAGGTATCTCTCGCAGGTAGTCCTCAATATGAAGTTGTCTGTACTTAATTCCATGTCCGGTTTCCATTTGGTAACGACACCTCCTACTGTTCAGTCCTTCCCGGTGCGTTTGCGACCGCCCGGTACTATGACCTCTGCTGACTTCTCACGGCAAGCTTTACTCCGTGACAGCGAATGTTTTATCGCCACTTTCACGTCCGTGAGACCTCCCCGGGTACTCACACGTTCTTTCCCACTTATACCTGCCCCGTTTACTGCTGGCGTTCCGTGCAGTTATTGGACTTTAGTTTGTTAGGCAACCTCATCCACGCTTCACAGCCTATCCGGACAACTTTTACAGGCCAGTGGTTTGCCTCCGGCTTCCTTCAGACCCCACCTCACGATGACGCCCTTGCCATTGGCTGCACCCTTCCCACTGCCGGGCGGGTCAGGGACTTTCACCCGTTAGAACGTGCGCCCGCCGGGCGCACATCGGATAGGGGAGATTTTAACCTCCCCTTCCACACCACGTAGCGTACCGTTCGGTACTACGCGGTTCAATAGTTTACTCGGACTTTCAGATAGTGGGCAGTCATATCGGGATAACCAAGTCTGTCCACTATGATTCTTTTGGTGAGTGCCGAGTTGAGCATTCCCGCCGCTCTCCACACTCCCTTTCGGCAGTTCGCCATCTCATGCACCTTCCACTCTGGTAAATGTAACGCCCGCAACATTTTATATCTTGTGCGTACCTTCTTCCATTGTTTCCAGTACACCGCTCGGATTCTGTGGCGCAGCCACTCATCCGTCTGTTCCATCAGGCTTTTCATGTCTGCATATCGATAATAGTTAATCCATCCCCTTGCATAGCTTCGGCGTTTTTCTTCCCTCTCCTGATTGCTCCATTTGTTCCCTCTGGTTGTCAGCTCCCGTATCCGGTTCTTCATTTTTGCCACCGACTTCGGGTGTATCCTCATGCGGCATTTCCCTTTATGCCGGTAAAAGCCGTAGCCCAGGTATTTTATCTTGCTGACGTGGCTCACTGTCGTTTTCTGAAGATTGACTTTCAGAAACACTTTTCCTGTGATGAATGGCACAATGTTTTCCATTGTCCTCTCTGCGCTTTTCCTGCTTTTGCACAGAATCAGGCAGTCATCCGCATACCTCACATACTTGTGTCCCCTGCGCTCCAGTTCCTTGTCCAACTCATTCAGCATGACATTTCCACATAAGGGACTTAGCGGGCCTCCCTGCGGCACGCCCTCGGTCGTTGCGTGAAATCCTCCGTCCTCCATTACTCCGGCTTTCAGGTACTTGTGTATCAGCGAGATTACCCTCCCGTCCTTCACCGTCCTCGACAGCACCTCTATCAGCTTGCTGTGGTTCACCGTGTCAAAGTAGGATTGTAAATCCATGCTGACCACGTAGACATATCCTTCGTTGATATATTTCCTACATCTTTCCAGTGCGTCATGCGCCCCTCTGCCGGGACGGAATCCGATGCTGTTGTCAGAGAACTGTTCTTCATATAAGGGCGTCAGTTCCTGTGCGATTGCCTGTTGGATTACCCTGTCTACCACTGTGGGTATCCCCAGTTTCCTTGTTTTTCCTTTCTCCTCTTTGGGTATTTCTACCCTTCGGACTGGGTTTGGCTTGTATTTGCCTTCCCTCACCTGCTCGACCAATTCGGACTGGTGTTCTCTCAGGTAGGGTAGAAGTTCATCCACCTGCATTCCGTCAATCCCACCAACGCCTTTGTTCGTTTTGACCTTCTTATAGGCGGCATTTAGATTGTCGCTTCTAAGAATCGTATCTAGCAGGTTGTCCGTCCGAAAGTCCGTGTTGGTGTCGGGGTTCCCGGTAATCCTTTCATGGGCGTACTCTCCTGTTTCCCTTCCCTGTTCCGCAGGTATCTCTCGCAGGTAGTCCTCAATATGAAGTTGTCTGTACTTAATTCCATGTCCGGTTTCCATTTGGTAACGACACCTCCTACTGTTCAGTCCTTCCCGGTGCGTTTGCGACCGCCCGGTACTATGACCTCTGCTGACTTCTCACGGCAAGCTTTACTCCGTGACAGCGAATGTTTTATCGCCACTTTCACGTCCGTGAGACCTCCCCGGGTACTCACACGTTCTTTCCCACTTATACCTGCCCCGTTTACTGCTGGCGTTCCGTGCAGTTATTGGACTTTAGTTTGTTAGGCAACCTCATCCACGCTTCACAGCCTATCCGGACAACTTTTACAGGCCAGTGGTTTGCCTCCGGCTTCCTTCAGACCCCACCTCACGATGACGCCCTTGCCATTGGCTGCACCCTTCCCACTGCCGGGCGGGTCAGGGACTTTCACCCGTTAGAACGTGCGCCCGCCGGGCGCACCTATAAAAGCCCCGGATACGCAAATAATCCGGGGCCTGTTCATCTACCACTTACACACCTTCTTCTCTCATCCAGACTATACTGTCGGTTCTGGAATCACACCAGATCAGCCGCCGTAGCGGGTCGCGGACTATTACCGCCGGTAGGGAATCACACCCTGCCCCGAAGAACTTTATTTAATTATAGCTGAATCATAGCACATATGAGGACGGTTGGCAATAGTCTGCATATATTTTCTGCACTTCAGTCCCGGCGTCTCAGTCCCGGTATTCTGGCTCCATCCTTTCGTCTCATCGTCTCCAGACCACCACGTCCTCAAACCCTTTTCGGGGCCTGGGTGACGGCGACTCCTCCGGATAGCCGAAGGCCACGGCTGCCACCAGCTCACCCCCGCAGTCCATCCATCCGCACAGCTCCTCATAGGCAAAGAATATATCGCAGATCCACAGACTTCCGATTCCCAAATCCGTTGCTTCCAAAAGCATATTCTCAATTGCCGCGCTGACAGACTGGATATTACAGAGCTCATAAATCCTGTCCTCGTCATTCAGGGGAGCAAACAGCCCTTTTCCCAGGGGATTCAGGACAAATATGACCACCGGCGCCTGTTCCATGATTTGGACCGTGTACTCCGCGCCTCTCAGGTGCCTGCTGCTTTCCGGCAGCATGGCTCTGCCTGACTTTTCCCTCTGGATGCCGGCCCGAAACGCCCTCAACATTTCTTCCTTTGCCTGTCCCTGGATGACCATAAATTTCCACGGCTGTCTGTTCTTGGACGAGGGAGCCTTTATCCCGCTTTCTATAATTTTACAGATAATATCATGCGGTATTTCCCTGTCTGAGAACCTGCGTATACTCCTGCGGCTGTTAATTGCGTCCATTTTCTGTCTCCTTCTTGTTGACCGGGCAGGCCAAACTCCCATGGCCGTTATTCTGCCATCCCGGTTATTCTCCCATAGCCATCCTGTAAATTTCCATCATTTCTTCCTTGCCCAGTTCCCGGATGCCCGGCAGGGTGCGCTTGCCCATGTTGGTGCACTTCTCGGCCATCTCTTCCAGGCGTTCTTCCTCCACACCAAGTTCTTTTAAGGAGGACGGCATACCCAGGCTCTTATAGAAATCCTCCGTGGCCCGGATTCCTGCCAGAGCCGTGTTCATAGGGCAGTCAAAATCCATGTCTATGTTCCACACCCGGACCGCATACCGGGCAAAGCGGTTCACATCGCCGGGGCACACAAACCTGGCCCAGGACGGCCACAGGGCTGCCAGACCTGCTCCGTGGGCAATGGACGGGTACATGCCGGAAAGCTCGTGCTCCAGCTGGTGCACCTGCATAAAGAAATCCCTCCCCGCTCCTGTCAGTCCGTTATGGGAAAGGCTGCCTCCCCACATAAGAGCGGCCCTGGCTTCATAGTTATCCGGCTCTTTATCGGCAATCCTGCCCGCCTCCACCGTGGACTTTAACAATGCCTCGGCTATGCGGTCCGTCAGTTCCGTGTCCCTGGTCCTGCTGAAATACCGCTCCAGGGTGTGCATCATGATATCCACCGTACCGCAGGCTGTCTGGTATTTGCTTACCGTACAGGTCAGCTCCGGGTTGCAGATGGAAAACAGGGGGCGGTGGGTCACGCTGTTAAAGCCACGCTTAAATCCATTTTCCTCATTTGTGATGACACAGGATGCGCTCATCTCGCTGCCGGAGGCAGAAAGCGTCAGAATGACGCCCACCGGCAATGCCCTGGCCGGCACAGCCTCCTGGCGGAAATAGGTCCACACGTCCGCATCCGGGTTTCCCGCGCCGTCCGCTATGCACTTGGCTGAGTCAATCACGCTGCCTCCTCCAACAGCAAGCACCAGGTCCACGCCCTCCCTAAGACACAGTTCTATTCCCTCTTTTGCCTTTGCCAGAGTGGGATTAGCCTGTACGCCTCCCAGCGTCACATACTGTATTCCCTCTGCCTCAAGGGCTCCTGTAACCGCGTCCAGAAGTCCGGACTTCCTTGCGCTGGCCCCTCCGAAATGCACCAGCACCTTCTTAAATCCGTATTCCTTTACAATCTTTCCTACCTGCTGATGGGTATTCTTACCAAATATCATCCTGGTTGGTGTGAAAAACTCAAAATTCTCCATTATGCAATCCTCCTCTATGCCGCTTTTATCACTGCTTTCATTATACATAAATCAGAGGGCTTTTTCCACTTAAATCTGCTGCCTGTATTTTCCTGCGCCAGCTTTCCCATTTTTCTCCGGATAAAGTAAAAAAGGGCCCCGCGGAACGTTTTCACCATCTGTTCCTGCCAGGCCCCTCCGTAGGTTCCCCGTACCAGTCTTTCCAGTGCTTCGCCCGGGAACCGGCGCCACGACATCTCCTCATGCTTTACCAGGATAGGATAATAGTATACCCCGTTGTCCGCCGCGGCCTCACAGTCTCCCGGCGCATCCCCCACCATGAGCACATGGTCCGGTACAGGATGCGCTCCCCGCCCACTTCCAGGTAAATGGTTGTCTCTGAGCCGGCGGGCATCACGGAGTATACTTCCGCTTCTATGCTGCCCTCTGCCGGTCCGTCCAGTATCTCCGCCAGCTCCGGTCTCACCCCGACCACCGCCTCAAAGCTGCCGTCGCCGGGAGCTTCCCCGGTAAAGGACTTCTTATCAAAGGTCACGGTTCCCAATACGGATTCCACGGTCATGGCATCTCCCGACACCCTGGCCTTTCCCGGAAGGAAATTCACCTTTGGATTGCCGATAAAATCAGCCACCCGCAGGGAGGCGGGGTTTTGGTACAGCTCCATGGGAGGCGCCACCTGCTCCAGTACGCCCTCAAAGAAAATGGCTACCTTGGTAGACATGGTCAGGGCCTCTGTCTGGTCATGGGTCACATAGATAATGGTGGTGCCTAACTCCTGATGGAGCCGTTTGATTTCACTTCTCATCTCAATTCTCAGCTTGGCGTCCAGGTTGGACAGCGGCTCATCTAAAAGCAGCACCTCCGGCTCCGACACAATGGCCCTGGCTATGGCCACGCGCTGCTGCTGTCCGCCGGACAGTTCCGATGGGTACCGGTCAATGAACGCCTCAATCCTCATGCGCTTTAAGGCGTTTTCCACCTTCTTTCGTATCTCCTCCTTGGGCACCTTTGCCACCTTAAGGCCAAAGGCCGCATTGTCAAATACCGTCATGTGGGGCCAAAGGGCATAGGACTGGAACACCAGGTTAAGATGGCGTTTTCCCGGTTCCTCATAAAACTTTTCAGGCGCGTTGACAATCTCCCTGTCCCCCATGTACATATACCCTTTCTGGGGTTTCTCCAGGCCGGCCGCCACGCGCAGGGTGGTGGTCTTGCCGCAGCCTGACGGTCCTAACAGGGTCATAAACTCCCCGTCCTCAATCACCAGGCTGATGTCCTTTAACACATGGTTCTTGCCATAATATTTATTGATTCCTCTTAATTCAATTCTGCTCATCTTTCATATCCTCCCGCATTAAAAGCCCTTGGTGATGTCCGCGTCCGTAAAGGTATTTGCAAACCAGTAGACGAAGAATACCAGCACAAACATAACGATGGTCACTGCACTGGACAGCTGAATCAGATTTTCCGCCGAATAGGCGTACGCCATATAGGGCAGCGTCTGCTGGCTGGGCGTCATGAGTATGACTATCAGGTCCAGTTCCTTCATGATGCTGATGAATACCAGCATGAATCCGCTTATCATGCCGCCCTTTGACAGGGGGAACACAATCTTAAAGAACCTGCGCGGGAACCCCGCGTTTTCCACCTGGGCGGCTTCCTCCAGCTCCGTGCTGATCTGGAGCATATTGGACGTTCCTGCCCTGGAGGCAAAGGGCATGTTTTTCACCACCGCGATACTGCCGGCCTGCTCCTCGTCGGCGCAGACATAGGGAATCCCGCACTGGCCCGTAAGCTCATTGAGGGCCACCATGGGCACGTTGTGAATGAACTCACTCATGCTCTCCGTGCTCCTTGGACCAATGGGAAATATCAGGATTCCCTCCACCTGGTGTTCTGCCAGAAGCTTCAGATAATCCCTCTCTGCCCTCAGTTCCCGGAAGCTGTTGCACAGCAGCACCTGATACCCCCTCTTGTGAGCTGCGTCCGACGCCTTCACCATGAGTTCGGAGTAAAAAGGACTCATGATATCCGGCATGATGATGCCTATGGTCTGGGTCCTGCGCTTTACAAGACTCCTGGCCAATCCGTTGGGGGTGTAGGAGAGCCGTTCACATACCCGCAATATCCGGCTGCGTTTTTTCTCGCTGATGCCGTCCATCCCGTTTAACGCCCTGGATACAGAGGCGATGAATACCCCTGCCTCTCTTGCAATATCTTTGATTATTACTTGTTTCATATTAGGCCTTCTCCCCATTTCTCCGTTTTAAAGAATGGTTTTCGTAAAATTTACGGCCGTATACGTTTACGGCCAATAGAAGATAATTTTTCTTTTGTACAAATTGCCCCCTCTCCCCTCATTCATGCATAAAGCACCTTGGGCAGACATAAGATTACTCCAGGACCCATATTTCCCGAAAGGGTGTCAGGAGGCGGTTATATTATGAGATTCTTCCGAATGCTCCGGGAGCATTTACATATCAGTGCAAAGACAGTGATTTACGGGGAAATGCTGGTGCTAAGCCTGCTGTGTCTCAGCATATTCCTTTTTAAAACAGATCCGGGCCAGGCAGTCATAAGCCAGGCATCCAGGCTGGCCGGATACATGAATCCCCTGGAAAACACGGACAGCGCGGACCCGGACAATACAGAGACAGATAAGAAAGCGGATAAAAATAAGGATTATATCAAATGGGTGGACTTTGGTGTCACCTCAGAGGCAATGAACCAGGCATTCCGCCTTGACGTGGACACATGCCGATCTGACATCCATCTGAACTGGGTGGATTTACTGGCCTATCTGGGTACCCGTTACGGCGGAGACTTTTCCAAATATAAGCCGGAACACATGACCGCGGTGGCTGAAAAGCTGAAAAACGGCGAAACCACCATGGAAGAATTGACAAAAGACATGAAGTATTACTCGTATTACCGCCAGGCTTACGGGGCTGTATTAGACGGCATGGTAGGCCAGTTTGAGGCAGAGATACCGGCAAGCGAGGCCCCTGCCGCTTATCTTCCCTCAGGCGTGGCAGGGGGAGCCCCCGGAGATCCCGCCACGGTCTGGGTGACAAAATACGGACTCAAGGCATTTTCCCCCATCGCCAAAGGATTTCCCTACAGTGATTTTGACGACTTCGGCGTGGCCCGCAGCTATGGCTTCAAGCGCCAGCACCTGGGCCACGACATGATGGGCCAGGTGGGGACTCCGGTGGTTGCCGTGGAATCCGGCTATGTGGAAGCCCTGGGCTGGAACCAGTATGGCGGATGGAGGCTGGGAATACGCAGCTTTGACCACAAACGCTACTACTATTACGCCCATCTGCGCAAGAATTACCCCTACCAGTCCGGCCTGGAGGTGGGCAGCGTGGTGCAGGCCGGGGATGTCATAGGCTATCTGGGGCGCACCGGTTACAGCCGCACGGAGAACACCAACAACATCGACGACCCCCATCTCCACTTTGGCCTGGAACTTATATTCGATGAATCCCAAAAGGACAGCAACAATGAAATCTGGGTCAGCTGTTATGAACTGGTAAAATTCCTGAATCTGAACCGCTGCGAGACGGTGAAGGTGGAGGGCACTAAGGAATGGAAGCGAGTGTACGGCATCAAGGACCCGTCGGTACCGGCTCAGCCGGCTACGCCGTCCCAGCCCACAGAGCCGCCCCAATCATAAACATTCTGCGATACCCCCATATGGTTCGGACTCGTCCTCAACCACCTCGGCAGCAACAATCAGGTCATTCACCGGGGACATATCCACAAACACCTGCATCTTGGCAGCACGGAAGGAGGTGTACACAACCATGCACTGGGGTATGATGGAGGTGGCTGCCAGCAGATAGATAAACAGGTGGATGAAAAAGCCTTTGATTCCATAGGCCTCCTTGGGCTGTATCGGCCTCATGGAGCTCATGGTAAAGGACTTGGTATTCACATACCATTTCTGAAGCAGGAACACGGTGGCGGTGACTACCACCATGATAGTCGCCATACATGCCGCAAAGTTGGCGGAGCCGCCTGTCTCTCCCACGAACTCGGAGTATACCAGGGTAGGCATAACGCGGTATCCCTCGCCAATCAGGGCAGGCGTACCAAAGTCCGCCATACAGTTCATAAACACCAGCAGTGCTGCCGCTATGAGGGTAGGGGTTACAAGGGGCATGATTACGGTAAGGACCTTTTTCAGTCCCCCGCATCCCAGGCTTTCCGCCGCCTCTGACAGGGCCACGTCTATCTTTTTGAGGGCTCCCGACACATACATATAGATAAAGGGATACAGCTTAAGTGCAAATACCAACAGCATTCCTCCAAAGCCGTAAATGGACGGCATATGGATTCCCAGGCCCTTTAAAAGCTGAGTCACGGTGCCGCTTCTTCCCAGAAGCAGGATCCAGGAGTAGGCGCCGATAAAGTTGGGGCTCATCATGGAGATGATGAACAGGATTTCCAGCGCTCCTTTTCCTTTTATCTTATAGAACGACATGAAATAGGCCAGAGGCACGCCCAGTATAATGGCCGCCACTGTCACGCTGAAGGTCAGCTTAAACGAGTTGAGCAGTGCGCTCTTATAATACTTCTTTGAAAAGAACCTGGCATAGTTGTCAATGGTCCAGACCCCTGTCTCCGTGTCCTTGAAGCCGCTTAAGAAAAGACTGATGAGCGGATAGAGAAGGAACAGGGCAAACAGGGCAATGATGACCACTGTCACAAAAGTCCAGAAGTCCCACCTGATTTTCTTATTCGTCATATCTCTTCACATCCTTTATCAGACTCTGTTCCATGTCCTGGGTGAACACGTTGATTTTATTGGGGTTCGGTCTAAGGCGTATCTTTTCTCCCACCGCGAATATACGGTCCACATGGCCCAAATCCTGAGAGTACTCGATGCTTGGCTGGTCCTCCAGCACCATACCCTCTCCGAAGCGCAGAAAGTAGTTGGTATATTTGCCCAGGAAGGTCCTGCTGATGATTTCGCAATCCATGCCTTCCCGATTCAGCGAGAATTCCTCAGGGCGGACAGATACCACTACCCTTTGGCCCTCCGTCACCGTATCCACAAGATTTGGCATCTCCACATGGTATCCGCCCTCAAACACAACGGAGGGCACACCCCCTTGCTTTCTTATGGTTCCGAAAAAGAGATTGGAATGGCCGATGAAGGTGGATACAAATGCATTGCAGGGCCTTGCATAGATGTCCTGGGGACTTCCAATCTGCTGAATCACCCCCAGCTTCATGACCGCAACCCTGTCTGAAATGGCAAGGGCTTCCTCCTGGTCGTGGGTCACGTAAACAGTGGTAATGCCCACCTGCTTCTGCACATCCCGAATGGCGCTTCGCATCTCGATACGCAGCTTGGCATCCAGATTGGACAGCGGCTCATCCATGAGAAGCACCTGGGGATGGATGACAATGGCCCTGGCCAGGGCCACTCTCTGCTGCTGGCCGCCGGACAGGCGCTCCGGCAGACGGTCCTGATATTCGTCGATTTTTACCGCCTTCAGGATTTCATCCACACGCTCCTTCATGTGCTCCTTTGGCACCTTGCGGATTTTCAGGCCATATTCCACGTTCTGGCGGACCGTCAGATGGGGGAAGATGGCATAGCTCTGGAACACCATGCCGATGTTCCTTTTCTGGGCCGGAATATCGTTGATGACCTTGCCGTCAAATTTGATGCTCCCCCCTTCGATACTGTTAAACCCGGCAATCATGCGCAGCAGAGTGGTCTTGCCGCATCCGGATGGCCCCAGGAGGGTGAAGAATTCCCCATTTTTTATAAAAGCGGACAAGTCCGGTATGATAGTCATGTCCCCATATTTTTTCGCCACATTGTCGATTCCAATTGAAACACTCATACGTTTCCCCTCAATTCCTCTAAAATGAAGGGGGCTGACATATTAAGCCACGCCCCCGATATATGTACCGTTCACCTGATCTATGGATTGGTTTACTCTGTAAACAGCTCCTTGAACTCATCCAGCCATTCAGACTTGTGTGCCGCCGTGTCTGTCTCGTCATCCTGGATTACCTTAATCTGATCCATGGGAGCCATGGCGTCTCCTGCCTCCACATCCTTGCGGATGGTTCTTCTGTACTGGGTATTGTTCATGAATTCCTGTACATCCTTGCTTGTGAGCCAGTCCACGAACTTCTGGGCATTTGATTCATTGGGGCAGCCCTTGATGATGTATACGCCGTCGCCTCGGAAGATAACACCTTCACTCATATAGACTGTCTTAACAGGCGCGCCTGCGCCCACATACTGCGCGGAACCCTGCTCGAAGGTAAGTCCCACGGTGTACTCTCCGTCCGCAACGCCCTTATAAACCGCGGAGGAACCGCCTAAGAGCTTTCCGTCCAACTGTGCACAGAACTGTTTTACATAGTCCCATCCATTGTCAGGATTGCCGCCGCCCATTGCATAGAGCATGTTTACCAGATGCTCGAAGGAGGAAGAAGACGCGGCCGGGTCCGCAAAGGCAATTCTGCCCTTTAATTCAGGATTCAGCAGGTCCTCATATCCTTCCATCCTGATATCGCCAATCAGGTCCGTGTTCACCATGATAACCGATGGAATGGTATCAAAGCGTGTCAGATTGCCCTCTGTATTCTTGTATTCATCATAGAACGCGTCCTCGTTGGATGTTGTGTAATCCGCAAAATACTCGCTCTTGTTCTTTACGGTTCCGATGGTTCCTGACCAGAGGATATCCGCCTGGGGATTGTCTGCTTCTGTCTGGATTCTCTTTAACGCGTCGCCGGTACCCATGGCCAGGCACTCAGCGTCAATACCGGTGTCCTCCTCAAACATGGCCAGCATGGAATCAATCATGGACTCTGTAAGGGGGCTGTAAATTATGAGCTTCTCATCCTTGGAAGCAGCTCCTCCCTCTTCCTTCTTCGCTCCGCTGTCCTCATCCTTTCCTTTCTCTGCACCGGCCTCAGCCTTGGTCGCCTGGGTATCCGCGCCTTTATCTGTGGCGGAACCTGAACCGCCTGAACAGCCAGCCAGGCTGACAGCCACTGCCGCCGCGCATAAAACCGGGATTAATCTTCTTTTTTTCATTACCTTTATCCTCCTTTAAACTTGGTTAATATGGTTTGAATACCGAATCAATGGGTTCCTGCCTCCCGGCTGCCGTTTTAACTGCCTCGATTTCACGGGTGATCCTGGAGAACTCACCTTTTTTCACATCGCCTAAGATTACCACCATATCCACTTCCCCGGCTCCGTCCGCCAGGACCCTCCGGGTTCCGTAAACCTTTGTTTCCGTGATATTATATCCCAGCGGAAAACCAATGACCGTGCACACATTCGGCTTGTCCCCATAAGCATTTGATACCCGCTTAACATAGCCGGGAGGGATACAGACCGAAGCCGTGCGGTTTTCAATGGCTTCCTCACAGAGTGTCTGTATCTCATCCCGGGTTGAGACTGCCTTTAACAGCGTATGGCCCGCATGGACCAAAATCTCTTCCTTTGTCATCCCCCTGTCCTTTTTGTCTGCAATTTCATTATATCTTCTCATTGTCGCCTGAACCATCCGAAATCCTGGCAAATTATCCAATATTCTGAACCCATTTTATATTTTTCTGTATATTGTAGATAATTTACACGTTAAACGGTCCATTGAATTTTTCTGATGGAATTTACTCTGAAATGTGATAGGATATATACAGAACCTGATTTTATTGCAGTCAGGCAGCAGCTGACAAATCCAGGCAGTTCACAGGCCCGGACAGCAACTCCCACTGGCAGAAATGGAGGCATCTATGTTCGGAATAAAGAAAAAGACAGAAGTGTTCATGACCAACGACCTGGAATTATACACCACCGTACATCAGGCCCTGAAGGCCGCACAGATTCCCTGCGAAGTAAAGATTGTCAATACCGGTACCCAGAACAGGCGGACCGGCACACTTATGGGCAGGGTGGGCGAACGGCCTGAGCTGGAAATCCAGTACTATATCTATACGCCCCGGGAATATGCGGAGAGGGCGAAGTATGTGATTGATGAATATAGGAAGAGTTTGTCCCGGTAAGGATGTCTGAATATTCATCTCTTTCGAAGCATAATCCATCATTAAATACAATCGTTTCACGGAAAAGCTCAGTTACTGCTACATAAAAAAAGCGCGGACAAATATTCAATCTGCGCTTTTAACTATTGGACTTTATTTTCCAAATTATTACAAACTATTTTCAAAGGCCAGCAGCCGTTCCACATCCTCCACAATCCCCTGGCAGTCATCCGCTGTCTCCATGCCGTACTCCACTACCAGGTCAGCCTGAGGGGTATATTCCCTGGCCCATGTCATAAAGATTTCAAAATCCAGGGTTCCGTCTCCAATCCGCCTGTGGCTGTCGTGAACTCCGTCATTATTGTGAAGATGGTATGCCAGAATCTGCCCCTTGAGGCGCTCCATAACGCCGCGCAGGTCCCAGCCATTGGCATGGGCATGGCCGATGTCGATGAGCACCGGGTACTTTTCTGTCCCGCACAGGGAGACAAACTCATTCTCATCTAACAGCATATTGTTCCGGTCCATGACCCCTGCATTCTCCACTGCCACCGGTATTCCCAAGGGACGAAACAGTTCCTCCACTCTGCGGTAATTCACGCAGGAATCCCTGAGCATCCTCTCCTTATCCCTGACTACACAGTTGTTGTGATGAAAAACCATATAGCGGCTGTTGAGTTTCTCTGAATAATGAAGGGTCTGCTCCACCAGCTCCATGGTATACTCATACTCCGGGGTTCCCTGGGGCGCCGAGTGCTCCGCCTTGTAATAGGGGCCGTGAAAGCTGATGGGAACACGGCTTAAAATGTCCGTGCTCTCCTCAAGAAGAGGGGCAAATATCTGCTGGTGGAACATGGGAAATACTTCCACCCCCACCTGTCCCCTCCATTTTTCCACATAGGGCAGAACTCTCTTAAACTCCTCCGCCTTATACATATTGGTACTGATGAGCAAAGCCATTGTCGTTCTCTCCCTTCTTTTTGGAGACCTTTGGGAGTATATGCGGCTCCTTGGCGGCCCTCAGCTGTTCAGGATAGCCCAGGGATACCTGGGTGGTCCTGTCAAAGAGATGGATTCTGTCAAAATCCGGCTGGATGTATACGTTCTCTCCCGGAGCAGGGATATCGCCCTCGCTCACAGCGATAAACTCCATATTGTCCACCTGCACGTATACGCCGTACCGGTTGCCGTAATCCTCCACGTACTTGACGGTTCCTTCCAGGGTATTGTCCTGGTGCCTGCGTAATAAAACCATGTGCTCCGGACGGATTCCCAGGAACAGGCGGCCGGACTCGTTGCGTGAGGCCAATCCGGACCACATGTCCGGCAGCCAGATCACCTGTCTTCCAATCACCAGCGTTCCCTTGGTGTAGGATGCCTCCACAATATTCATGGAGGGGGAGCCGATGAATTTTGCGGTAAATACATTGGCCGGACGGTTGTATACATTGGAAGGGGTGTCAAGCATCTGCATTTTCCCCTCGTGCATCAGTGCTATGCGCTGTCCCACGGTCATTGCCTCAATTTGGTCATGGGTTACATAAATAAGGGTCTGGTGGTACATCTCATGGATTTTCACCAGCTCCTTCCTGGCCCGCAGCCTCAGCTGGGCGTCCAGGTTGGAAAGGGGTTCGTCCAAAAGAAAATAATCCGAGCGCTTCACCACTGCCCTGGCCAGCGCGACCCTCTGGCGCTGGCCGCCGGAGAGGTCCTTAGGCCTGCGATCCTCCAGTCCCTTCAGGTCCAGCATATCCAGGACCTCCGAAAGTCTGGTCTTTATCTCCGCCGGATCCATCTTGTGGGCCTTTAAGCCGTAAATGATATTATTTTGCACCGTCATATGAGGAAACAGGGCATAGTTCTGAAATACCATGGACACATTCCTCTCCCCGCAGGGAACATCGTTTACCAGACGGCCGTCCATATAGAGATTTCCCCCGCTGAGCTTCTCCAGGCCCGCAATCATCCGCAGGGTGGTGGATTTGCCGCAGCCGGAAGGTCCCAACAGAATCAGGCGCTCTCCTTCCCTGATTTCCATATTCAAATCCTTTACGATTACATTTTTGTCATAAGCCTTTACTACATGGTCAAATACTATGTTTTTCATTTATTTCTCCTTATTTGATTCCTTCGACCGTGAATTTTCAGACACGCTCTAACCCTTGATGCCCGACATGGCAAAGGTGTTTATGATGTAGCGCTGGAACAGGATATACAATGCCAGCGGAATCATCATGGTCATGACGGAAACAGCCATTGCTATGGTAAATTCCGTCCCTCCCTCCGCGCTTATGTACATCTGCAGGGCCAGGGACAGGGTGTAATTCTCCTTGCTTTTCAGTATAAGAACCGGCCACACGTACTCGTTCCAGGAATTGATGAAAAAGATAATTCCCGTGGAAATGATGGAGGGCCGAACTAGCGGGATGATGATATCCCTCATAATTTTCAGATTCTTCACATTCTCCATCCTGGCAGCCTCGATAAGAGCTCTGGGGATTCCCCGCATGGACTGGCGCAGCAGAAAGATTCCCAGCACATCGGCCAGCTGGGGCAGGGCCACGCCCCATATCTTGTCGCTGAGTCCGATTTTGGAAATCATCAGATAGTTGGGAATCATGGTAACGGTAAATGGTATGAACATAGTGGCCAGCATGATAAAATACAGGATTCCCTTGCCCCCGAAATCAAAATATACAAAGGAATATGCCGCAAACAGGCTGGTAACGGTCTTAAAAATGGTTACAGTGGCAGCAATCAAAAAGGTATTCATGGTAATCCTTAAAAAGGGCAGCTTGCTGAATACATGGATGTAATTCTGCACCGTGGGTCTTGCCGGGATAATCTGAAACACCGTATTGAAGGCATCCTGCATGGTCTTAAAGGAATTGGACACAGCAAAAACAATGGGCATCAGGAGAAGGAACACGGCGCACAGAAGAAGCAGGTGCCATCCCGGCTGCATTTCTTTAATTTTCATAATATACCCCCTTTTCCACAAACCGGAATTCCATCAGCAGCAGTACAATGAACAGCACCATGGTAATCACTGACACGGCTGACGAGGTGCCGGTGCGGTACAGGGTAAATGCCTCGTGATAGGACATGTATATCAGGTTGGAGCTGGCATAGTTTGGACCGCCCTGGGTCACCACCTTGATGGGTGTAAACACATACTGAAGTCCCTGTACAATGGTGGTGATAAACACGTAGATTCCGGTAGCCGAGCTCATGGGGACCACCATGTCGCGGAATATTTTCCACAGTGGAATGTTATCCAGCCTGGCCGCCTCAATGACCTCTGTGGATACCCCGGACACACCTGCCAGTATGATGATAAAATTATAGCCGAACACCTTCCAGGAGGTGATTACGCTCAGCACCGCAATGACCCAGCCCTCTGTCTTGGACCAGAAGGGAAGGGCCAGGCCAAAGTACTTTAACACAAGGGCCACCGGGCCGGAAATGGGATTCAGAATCCAGATGTACAGGATGGAACCCACCACCAGAGAGATGACGCTGGGAAGGAAAAATACAGCTTTATAAAATCCCTGTCCCCTCTTAATCACCGCTGACAGGATGAAGGAAAGGATGTAGGGCAGAACAAAATTCAGTACCAGCAGCACAAGGATATACACCACTGTATTGCCTGCAATCTTCCAGGAATTCGGATCCTTAAAAATGGCCGCATAGTTAGCCAGCCCCACAAACTTTTTCACCGGTTTCACCATATTCCACTCAAAAAAACTGAGATATACCGTATAAAACAAAGGATAAAACATGAATACCGCAAACACTGCCAGGGATGGCACAAGAAACAAATATCCCAGCAATGTCTGCCTTTTTTCTTCCTGATTCAATCTGATTTTACCTCCATAAAGGGGCAGGTACCCCCATATACTCCGGGGATACCCGCTCCAATTTATTGTAAGTGCCTCCAACCGGTTACTGTACTGCCAACAGCTGGTTGATGGCATCCTGTGTTGCCTTCATGCCCTGCTCTGCCGTCACCTGTCCGCCCAGAATCTGGTCCCTCATATCCAGGAGCATCTGCTCTGCCTGAAGACCCGCGTCTCCCGGGAACGCTGTCCACGGAACCACTCCGTCCATCTGCTCGATGGCCGCGTTCATCATCTTGTTCTCAGCCAGGAATGTCTTAAGTCCGTTCTCAGCCCCGGCCACATCCTTTCTGGGAGGCACATAACCGGTGCCCTCTGTCCAGGCTGCCATGGACTCCACGCTGTAGAGGAACTTCTCAAATTCCCATGCCGCCTTCACCTGGTCGTCGCCCTGGGCCGTAATGGCCAGGAAGCATCCGCCTGCCGGAACCATGCGCTCCTTGTCATTCCACAGAGGGGATTTTACGGTTGCAGCGTCAAACTGCGCTCCCTTCTGTACGGAAGCCCTTCTGGCAATGGTGGTGTAAAGCATGGCGCAGTTGCCGTCGATAAAGCTCTGGCAGCCTTCCTCCCAGGAGATATGTAAAGCGGTCTGGTCCTTCACCATATCAGCCATCAGCTGCATGGCTTCAATTCCATCCTCCGTAGCAAAGGCGGCCTCTTTTTTGCCTTCTGCGTTGGTGGTCAGCATCTTAGCCCCGCTGCTTTCAATCAGTCCCTGCTGAGCCCAGAAATCTGCGGGCTCCTGCATATAAAATCCGTACTTTCCGGTCTTTTCCTTAACGGTCTTTGCAAACTCGCTGACCTCCTGCCAGGTAGTTGGGCCGTCTTCCGGAAGTCCTGCCTCTCTTAAGATATCCTTGTTGATGTAGAGAACCGGATTACTCAAAGAATACGGGATGCCCACCTGTGAACCCTCGCTGTTTACAGCCAGCTCAAGGACATTGGGCAGGAATTTGTCCTGAAGGAAACCGGCTTCCTCCTTGTCAAACTTGTCAATGGCTTCCTGAGGAGACACATAGGAAAAGTTATTGGAGAAATAGTCTAAGAACGCCCAGCCAATCTGCACCAGAGCCGGAGAATTGCCGGCTGCCGCTTCTGCCTGAAGGTTCTGCATCAGCCCCTTATACATGTCCGGATTGTACTTTGCCACTACCTGGATATGATCGTTGCTTTCGTTAAACTGCTTAACCAGCTCGTCTACCACCAATCCTCCCTGTGTTTCCGCGTTGCAGTGCCAGTATTCGATTACTGTTTTTCCTCCGGAGGAGCTGTTTCCTTCCGCCTTTGTTTCTGTATTGGTTTCTGTGTTGGCCTTTGCCCCGCTTCCTGTCTGGTTTACCGCCGCCACGCTGGTCTGGGCATTGGATGCGCCCGTATTATCCTGGACTCCGCTTCCCGCCGCAGCCGCACCGCAGCCGGATAGTACAGCCATTGAAGCTGCCATGGCCAATGCCATCAAAGATTTTACACTTCTTCTCATTACTCCATTTCCTCCTAATCATTCCGTGGTATGTTCTTATCTTAAAGATTGAATGTAAATTCCGGAAGATGAAATCTGTAAAATCTTTGCAAGAAATTGGGAAAAAAAATAAAGCACGGACCCAATCCTTTGTCCGTGCTTTAATCCGCTCCATCCTTCTACAGTGTGACTCCCTGCTTAAAGATAGCCAAATCATGAAAGCCAGCTTCCTCTGACTTTACCTTTTTCCCTGAAGCCACCCTGAGAACATATTGGAACAATTCCATGGCCACCTGGTCCTTTGTCTTTGTCTCCACCATTTCGCCGGCGTTAAAGTCAATCCAGCCGGCCTTGTATCCGGCCAGCTTTGAATTGGAGGAAATCTTCATGGCGGGGACCAGGGTAGCGAAGGGTGTTCCCCTGCCTGTGGTAAACAGGACAATCTGGGCGCCGGACACCGCCAGGGCCGTGGCAGCTACCAGGTCATTGCCCGGAGCGGACAGCAGGTTAAGCCCCTTCTCCCTGACACGCTCACCGTATTCCAGCACACCGCACACAGGCGAGGAGCCGGACTTCTGGGTGCAGCCAAGAAACTTGTCCTCCAGGGTGGAGATGCCTCCCTTTATATTGCCCGGGGAGGGATTTTCGTAGATAGTCTGGTTGTGGCTGGTGAAATATTCCTTGAAACCATTGATTAACTTCACGGTCCTGCGAAATGTCTCCTCATCCCGGCACCGGTTCATCAGAATGGTTTCAGCGCCAAACATCTCCGGCACCTCGGTCAGAATCGTGGTCCCTCCTTTGGATATGAGTATATCGGAAAACGCTCCCACCGCCGGCGTTGGGATGATGGATGAATCCCTGTTGATTTTTATAAACTCCTGCATATGACTCTTCCTCCGGGTCTGCACATTGTGGTACTGCGCATATTATTATACCCCTTCATATCATCGGATTCCGCACATCATTTATCCCTGGCCGCATTTACTCCGTTTCACTCAGAACCGCGTCATATGCCTTGGACATGCCCGCTGTCTCAATCAATTCATACCACTTCTTCACATCCCCGAGAAGGGGGCTTAAATCCTGTCCCCAATAATCTTCCCTCTTTAAAATATCTTCCACCGGGGCTGTCTTCATGAAATCCATGATTTCCTGGCTGTCATTGGCATCATCGGTGCGGTAAAACGCTATGAGGGCTGCCAGCGAAAAGGTAAGTCCCTGTGGGCAGGAACCAAACATATCCCTGTACTCCAGTATGGTGGGCAGCACCCTTGCGCGGAATTTGGACACGGAGTTAAGCGCAATGGAGAGGAGCATATGCTTAATAAAGGGATTGGAGAACCGCTCCAGCACTGCCTCTCCGAATTTCCGGTTATCTTCCGTATCGCCAATGGCCGGTATGATTTCCCCGAATATACACTTGCGTAAAAGGGCGGACACCTTTTCATCCTTCAGGCACTCTCCCACTGTCTTAAGACCATATAAATGGGCTCCCAGCACCATGGAAGTATGGGCTCCGTTCAGGATGCGCACCTTCCTCTTTTTATACGGATCCACATTGTCGGTCCAGACCACATGAAAGCCGGCCTTTTGCAGCGGAAGCTCATCCTCATGGCTTCCCTGGATGACCCACAGGTGGAATATCTCAGCCGTATCCATCATATCGTCCTGTTCACCAATCCTCCGGCAAAGCTCCTCATGTTCATCCCTGGGAAATCCGGTGACAATACGGTCCACCAGTGTGGAGCAAAAATCATTTTCCTGTACAAGCCATGTCTTGAATTCCTCTCCCAGCCCCCACAGATCCGCGTAACGCAGACAGCATATTTCCAGCTCCTCCCCGTTGTGGTCAATCAGCTCACAGGAAAGAATAATGAATCCCTTGAGCCCCAGACGGAACCGCTTATATAAAAGCTGGGTCAGTTTGCCCGGGAAGGACCTGGCCGGCGCATCCGTAAATTGGTTGGAATCCACGTACTCGATTCCCGCTTCCGTGGTATTTGACACAATAAAGCGGAAATCGGGATTCTCCGCCAGCTTCATATAGGACTCAAAATTCTCATAGGGATTCACGCACCTGGATATGATGTCAATATGAGTATGCTCATCCACCACCTGTCCATTATCAATACCTCTGAGGAACAGGTTGTACTCACATCCCTGCTGCTCCAGCACACTGCACATTCCTTTTTCAATGGGCTGGACTATGACCACAGAGCCGTCAAACAGCCCTTTGTCCTGCAGCTTTTGGAAAAAATAATCCGCGAAGCCTCTGAGGAATCCGCCTTCGCCAAATTGGATTACTGTTTCTTTTCTCATTTTATTTTCCTCTTTTCTCCACTCAATTTTCAGTAAAATCTATAACCACCTTTAACATATCTCCAGGATTATGTGCAAAATCATAGAATGCTTTAGCCCCGTCTTCAAACTTATATACGTTTGTAATGATATTCTCAATGGGCGTCTCTCCGCTTTTAACCAAGTCAATTAATTCTACGAAATCCTTTTTTAAAGCATTCCTTGAACCAAATACATTAAGTTCCTTTTTCTGTAGTAATGTAAAATTAAAATCCAGATTCTTCTTTCCCACACCAATGACAACTACCTTGCCGCCAAAGCACGCTGCATCTATACAATTCTGGAAGGTAGAGGGAAGTCCCACTGCCTCAATCGCTGTATCAAACCCATTTCCTCCTGTGATGTCATTTACTGCTTTTTCAAAATTCTCCGGAGAGTCGTTCAGAATTGTACCATCCACGCCAAATGCTTTGGCCATCTCTAACTTTCCCTCAGAAACATCCGATATATAAACAAGCGCGCCTTTTGCTTTCGCAGCAACAGCAGCAAGCACCCCAATGGTTCCTGCTCCAATTACAAGCACTTTTTCTCCGGTTCCCACCTCTGCCCGGCTGACGCCATGATAACTGATACAAAACGGTTCAATCACGGCGAGGAGCATAGGGTCTATCCCTTTTCCATCATATACCCGCTCCGAGGGCATTGTTATATATTCCTGAAATGCACCATCGCGCTGGCATCCCATGGTCTGGTTATCCATGCAGGCATTTACAATTCCATTTTTACAGGAATAACAGTGTCCGCAATTGAAGTAAGGATTACATGTTACAATCATTCCCGGACGCAGACCCTGTTCGTTATCCTCATCTGCCTCAACGATTTCCGCGGAAAATTCATGGCCGGGAATCCTTGGATAATCGAAGTACGCAAAAGTCCCCTTGTATGAACCCAGGTCACTTCCGCAAATACCCCCGTATAGCAGTTTTAATAATACCTCGCCCTTCTTTCTCACAGGTTTTTCTACATCTATAAATTCTACCTGTCCAGGCTCTTTTATATACATCGCCTTCATATTTCCCTCCATGCTGGATTGATATTTGTAATTAAAGCGGGTAAACATCTTTTGCATTTTTGTACAATACCTGTTCTAGTTCCAAATCTGAAAAGATGTTTCCCTCATATAAGTAGCGCCATAAATTCTCATAGTTTTCCCTGGTCAGAGGACTGGGGACATCCGTTCCCCATACAAGTTTCTCAGCCCCCACAGTCTGCCTGGCAAGTTTTACAAATCCCTGTCCTGTAGGGTACGGATATGTCTCAGGCGCCACATTCCACGGCACTGCAGCCAGATCAAACCAGACATTGTGCAGAGCTAAAATGCGCAGTCCTTCTTCAAGGATTTTATAATCACCCAAAACAGGTGCCAGAAGATGGCAGACCAATATCTTCATTTTAGGATGTCTTTGCGCTATCTCTGCCACTGCCTCCGGCTGAAAACTGGGCATTCCAGGGCTTCCTATATCGAGAACCAATGTTGCCCCGGCCTCGGCAATCATTGCGAAAACTTCACGAAATACATCTCCGTCAATTCTGAAATCGCCATGATAGCCCATGAGTCCGCCTCCGGATGAAGTCTCAAATTTGACAATCCTAAATCCCATTTCATGGATAAACCGGTGCAGAAGATATTTGGCCTCTTTGCAAAATGGATCACATGTAGCTGCCGGTACGAACAGTTCCGGATAACGTCTGGCTGATTCAAGGACATATTCATTTTGAAATCCGTAAAAGCTTCCCTGCAATAACACCGCACGCTCAACATGATTCTCCCTCAATAATGCGGCTAATGTATCCGCTGTAAAAGACCGTTCCCCCAACCCCGGCGGAATCATCTCTATCTCGTCACCATTCGCCCATCGCGCCCTTCCGCCTCCAATGGGGCGTAATTCACCGCGGGGACCAAATCCGCAAAGTTGCTCAAACACATGTGTATGCGCATCAATTAGCTTCATTGCCATAAACCCACCTTTCTGTTATATCGGCTTAACCGACCCCTCCTTGCGGTTAAAGATTCTGGCCAATATACCCGAGCGTTTCAAACCGCTATTCTTATACCGCCCATAAGCATCTGCCGCAACAGCTACAATAATTACAATCCCTTTAACAACACTGTGATACGTTGATGGTACCCCTAACAGACGTAAACCATTGTTAATCATTCCAACCAAAAGAGCTCCAAACATAGCTCCCTGCAGTGACCCTTCACCTCCCATAAGGCTGGTGCCGCCTACTACAATAGCAGTAAGTACATCATTCTCGTATCCCTGCGCCGCCTTTGCAATTGCCTGCTGATTCATACTGGCCAGCACTATACCTGCTAAAGCCGCAGTAAAACCTGAAATAGCATATGATACAGTGGTTATCCGTTTAGAAGATACACCAGAAAGATTGCTGGCCTCCTTATTTCCGCCAACCGCATAAACCTGGCGTCCAAAGGTAGTCCGGTTAAGCAGCCAAAAGCTGATTAACGCCACAATCACCAATATACAAACCGAAAAAGGAATACCAAACAGTCTTCCTCCGCCAAGAAGTGTAAATGCAGCCGGTTCCAGACAGCTGATAACCTGATTTCCGGTCAGAAGCTGTGCAATTCCATAAATAATATTTTGGCTGGCAAGAGTAATCAGGAAAGGCGGAACATTAAAATTTGAGACAATCGCGCCATGAGCAATACCTGCCATCACACCGGCAGCAAGTCCAAATAAAATACCTAATATAACTCCTGTAAAACTATAGTCCATCTTGACAATAGTCAATACAACACATGCCCCGCTCATTGCTGCGGTTGCTCCAACTGCAAGGTCAATGCCCCCCAGCAGAATGGGGTAAATTGT
Source organism: Enterocloster clostridioformis (assembly GCF_020297485.1). Classification (NCBI taxonomy): domain Bacteria; kingdom Bacillati; phylum Bacillota; class Clostridia; order Lachnospirales; family Lachnospiraceae; genus Enterocloster; species Enterocloster clostridioformis. The sequence continues at coordinate 4,468,222 of NZ_JAIWZC010000001.1, read as the reverse complement.
ACCGCATACCATCACACCATATATGGAAATTGCAAGCAGAATACTTTTAAAATTTCCCAGTGTCAAAAAAATACCCGGATTCATTAACGTGAGCACAAACATGACCACAAGAAGAATCAACGGTTTCTGAAAGCGACTGGTCAGAGCTTTATAGTTCTTATGACTGCTCATGTGTTCTTTTCCTCCTTTTTTGCAGTATCAATGCCGGACGCAGCCATTAATATATCCTCCTGCGTAATGACACCACTATCAAACTCTTTCTGGATATGACCCTTGCGAAATACCAGAATACGATGGGATACCCGCAGCAATTCCTGCAAATCCGAAGAAACCAAGAGAATGGATACTCCCTGTTCAGCAAGATTATCAAGAATCTTGTATATTTCATCCTTTGCTCCAATATCAATACCTGCTGTAGGTTCGTCAATCAAAAGGACCCGCAGATCGCGTGCCAGCCACTTTCCAATAACTACCTTCTGCTGGTTTCCTCCTGAAAGGTTGCCCACAGGAAGCTGCGAATCAGCCGGCCTGATATCCAGTTTTCCTACAGCATCTATACCGATCTTTTTTTCCTCTGCCCTATTCACATTTGATGCTTTACTCAAGAAGTCATAGTTTGGTACGGCAATATTGCGTTCAATTGATAAAAGTGGTATAAATCCCTGATTACGCCTATCTTCCGGAACCAACCCGAAACCTTTTGCAATTGTCTCAGAAACATGGCATGGCAGCTTCTTTCCCTGGAAAAGGATCTCCCCCCCATCATAGGAGTCTGCACCAAATATGCAGCGCAGAACCTCGGTCCTGCCTGCACCGACCAAGCCTCCAATACCCAGAATCTCTCCTCTGTGAAGTGTAAAACTAATATCGGAAAATGTACCTTTTCGGCTAAGTGACCGTACTTCAAGTACCGATTCCATTTCGCTGCGGTGCAGACATCGGGAAGCAGTTGCCTCACTGAGCTCCTTTCCAATCATCATTTTGATAACATCTGGAGGATTAATCTGCTCTTTTTCAAGAACAGCAACTTTTCTGCCATCACGCAATACGGTTAAGCGGTCAGCTAAACGGAATACCTCCTCCAACCGATGTGAAATATAAAGAATGGATACCCCTTTTTCTCTCAGTTGATTGATAATTCCAAATAAAGCCTCTGATTCTTTACTTGAAAGTGAGGCCGTGGGTTCGTCCATAATAATCAGTGATGAATCCTCAGACAGGGCCTTCAAAATCTCCACTGTCTGCCGTTGTGCAATGGAAAGTGTCTCCACAATTGCATCTGGCTGAAGATTAAAATCATAATACTCGATTAAATCACTTACTTTTTTCTTCATTTCGCGTATTTTGAGGAATCCGCAACCGCTTTTTTCCTTGCCAAGCATTACATTCTGCATAACACTCAATGTAGGAATCAGGCTCAGTTCCTGATAGATTACACCAATCCCCAGCTTCTGTGCGTCACTCCGGGAATTAATCTCACAAGCTTTGCCCGAGAACGTAATGGAGCCCCCATCCTTTGGATAAACCCCTGTCAAAATCTTAATCAACGTGGATTTTCCTGCACCATTTTCACCCATCAAAGCATGCACTTCTCCGCAGGCGACTTCCATATCAACTTTCTTCAGTACCTGAACATCTCCAAACCTTTTTTCTATCGCATTCATAGAAAGCAGGATCTTTCTCTCACTCATACAGCAGCCTTCCTTTCCTCCTCCAGGGCTTTGCGACGGACCAGTTTCTCCTCCATATATTTGTTATAAACCGAGTCAAACATAATCATAGCCACAATAACCGCACCCTTGATTATCAACTGGACCGCTGTGGGAAGATTATATTTATAGATACCATTGGTTAACACCATCATAAACAAAGTTCCAATCACGGTACCAAAGACATCACCCCGGCCTCCACTAAAGGCACATCCACCTACTACCACCGCTGCAATAACATCAAATTCAAGACCAATGCCTGTCTCAGGGGTCGCGGAACGAATCTTACCCATTAAAAATATTGCTGAAATGCTGCAACACAAACCGGTCAAAGTGAATACAGTCCGTTTAATCCTTCCAAAGTTAATTCCAGACAATTCTGCTGATTTGCAGTTAGCGCCTACTGCATAGGTATAGACACCCAGCTTAGTCCGTTTAAGTATGAGCTGCCCCGCTATTGCAATAACAAAGAAGGCAATCGTAACAAGATATACTCCGTTAATGCTTCCACCCAGAAGAAGAAACGTCCGATTATCAATTACTTTATTTGAAATCATACCTGTGGCAGTACGAATAGCAAAAATCAAGGCCAGACCTCTGAACAGGAATTGTGTGGAAAGAGTCGCTATAAAATCGGGTATGCGAAGCACCGTTACCAGCACCCCATTTAAGTAACCTCCCAGAGCCCCAACTACAAGAGCAATCAGAATAATGACACCAGACGGAAGATTGGTATAATAAAGCAGATTGGCGCAGAGCATTGCCACGAAACCTACCAGAGCACCTGTTGATAAGTCTATGCCTGCAGTTATGATTACCATGGATACACCGACTGCAATGATTCCTATAGTGGAACACTCACGTAATAAGGTAAAGATATTGTTAGTGGTAAAAAAGTATTCGCTGGTGAGACCAAAAATTAAAATCAATACAGAAAGCAAGCCGACAGATATAAGCCGGCGAATTGACTCTTGTCGCATAGTAGTTCCTCCTTTTATCATAACCGGAATCTGCCTGAAATCCATCGCCTCTCCAAATATGACATAAACCGTTTTTTATCTGAGAGGCTTGCCAGGAAGAAGGGGCTGTCGGGAAATAGGTAGTCCTAAACAGGGGGCTGTGGGAAATAGAGTCCGTCTACTCTATTTTTTCACAGCCCCTTCCTTGGAAAGATTCCTCTGGATTACCAGCGGATATCAGAACCGATTGAGCCTACTGTATCGGAGGTTACTACAACCGGAGCCATCTTAACGATGGGTGTTTTTGTAAAAGAGGATGTATCGGCTTCAGAACCAATAAAGTACATTGCAAGCCTTGCTGCTGTTGCACCCTGATCATAACAGTTTGTATAAATGGTACCGGCCATTTTTCCTTTTTCAATATATTCCAGGGCTTTAGACTCACCGTCTGCTCCCCAAATCACCATTTCTCCCAGACGGCCTGCTGCTTCCGCAGCCTGGGAAGCTCCTTCTGCCATTGCATCATTGTGGCAGAACACAGCATCAATTTTGTCATATTTAGTTAAAAAGTCATTCATAACTACATTCGCTTTCTCGGTAAGCCATTCTCCGGTCTGTGCATCTATAATTTCCACATCCGGATGCTTAGCCATCTCATCCCTAAAACCGGCTTCAAGAATTTCCCCACGGCTTGCTCCGGGTGTAGCCTGAATAATCACAACTTTTCCTGTCTCTCCAATAGAAGCAGCAATATTCTTAGCTACCAATGCCCCGGCTTCATAATCAACCATGGCAACTAACGCCGCATGCGGAGTGGAAGCATCCATGTTTAATGTTATGACAGGAATACCTGCCGCCTCCGCCTGTTCTACCGAAGCAGCAAGAGCTGCCGCATCTGTTGCCTGTAATATGATTGCATCGTAATGCTGGTTGACCAAATCCGACAATATCTGAACCTGTGTTTCAGCAGAAGCCTTACCATCAAAGCGTTGGAATGTAACGTTTTCAAAAATGGATAATTCTTTTTCCATACCGTCTCCCCAAGCGGCAGCTACTGAATCTCCAATTACGTTAGGTACAAAGGCAATTTTAACATCATCTGCATACGGTTCTTTGACATTCGACTTAACTGCAGCCACCTGAGTTCCTTCTGAACTAGATGTGTTTGATGTTGTATTCTTTGAATCCGCACCATCAATTTGTACATTGCCACACCCCGACAAAGCCAATCCAGTTACCATCAGCGCCGCTAAAAAACCCGCATAAATCTTTCTCATTCTAATAACTCCTCCTGTTTTTAGTTTTTGCGTCTTCATACAATTGCAGCAGATTCTATAGGATAAGTGAGTCCAGTGCATTTGTCATGAAGCATACATTAATGTATACATCAATTGATACAACAAGTATAATAGGCATTATACATAATTGTCAATGGTTTTTTTTGCCTTTTCTTTAATATATTGTATTTTTATATATATTTCATATTGTTTCATATTATTTTTGTACTAAATGTACATTTTCAAAATTTTGCATTATTTATATTCTTTCTTATATAATTTTATGGTATAATCAATCATGTTTTAATGTATACATCAATCAATACGTTAGGATTTGTCAATATTCACATCAATGCAATTGATGCATTATACAAACTATGATAAAATATTCTAATACATATCAAACGAGGGGGGACAAAGACGCCATGGCTAAAACCAATCTGAAGACCCTGGCCTACAAAACCATAAAACAAAAAATCGTCACATGCGAATATGCTCCTGGAATGTACCTGAATGAGGAGATATTGACTGAAGAACTTAAGATAAGCCGGACCCCCATACGTGATGCCCTAAGCAGGCTGGAGCAGGAAGGCCTTATAGAAATCAAATCCAAAAAAGGTATTACTGTTACAAGTCTCTCCATAAAAGATGTTAATATGATTTTCGAGATTCGTAAGCTGTATGAGCCTTACATTTTAAAAAATTACGGTTCCTTTCTTTCCGAAGACAAACTCCATGAATTTTATTATATCTTTTCCCACAAAGATGCCAGCAGCGAATGCTTTCAGAACAATAATTATTTTTATGATCTGGATTCTTCCTTCCACCAGATGATCGTTGATACATGTTCCAATATATATCTGCGTCAGAACTATGCCCTAATTCAAACTCAGAGCGAGCGTTTCCGCTTCATGACCGGAAACATCTCCAATAACCGTCTGGAGGACACCTTCAAAGAGCATATCTCCATTATCATCCCCTGCCTTGAAAAAGACTGGGATACTGCCTCAGAGAAACTGCTGTATCATCTGGATGAATCGAAAAAGTCAACCTTTCGGTTGGTGTTTGATAGTATTGATAGTAATAATATTGGGTTCTGATTGGTTTTGGATGTAAATGAGGCGGAGGGGTTAGGGTCATCCGTCCGTGAGTGGGATGGGGGCGGGGGAGACGGATGCTGGCTGCGGAGCGGGAATCACTAAGGCCGCATTATCTCGATTTCATCTTGATATGCGGCCCTCTGGCTGAGTATTATCTGCGTAAGTGTTAATCTAAGTAGCTTTTGTTCTAAGTAATTATTATTCTAAGCAATCTTTATTCTAAGCATTTTTTATTTTAGTCGGAATATAGCTAAGTGGAAAAATCCAAGAGAACTAACCCAAGCGGAATACCCCAGGCAGGCAACCACTTTCCTATTCTCCAGTATTATCAGCCAGAGATACCTTTTCTATCCTATGCGGTGAAGAGACAGCGGACGCTCTGGAAATGTAGTGGGTGAGAGCCGGGAACGCAGGGCGGGAGGTGGCTTTGGAGCAGTTCGGAGAGACTTAGGCGCAAGGGGCGGGAAAAGCCGGGGTTGCGCAGGGCGCTCCACGCCCGGAGCAAAGCAAACATGGAGCCGAACTCATCAGGAGTTCGGCGTAATTTTTGCGGTCCCCGGGTTTTCCTGACCCTTGGGTCTTAGTCTCTCCCACTGCGGAAACGGTCACCTCCCGGACTGCGTTCCCGGCTCTCACGGACGCGGCTCCCCACGCGCGTCCGCGTACCCCCTTCCCCTCATCCTACCCCAGCCTATGTATAAACAGCCCACTCCGAAGCTTCGGCTCAAACCAGGTAGACTTAGGCGGCATGAGAAGCCCCGCGTCCGCCACAGACAACAACTCCTCTATGGATGTGGGGAACATGGAAAATGCCACCTCCATATCCTCACCAACCCGGCGCTCCAGTTCCTTAAGACCCCGTATCCCGCCGATAAAGTCAACGCGCTTATCAACCCTGGGGTCGCCGATTCCAAGCACCGGTCCCAGAAGCTGGTCCTGAAGGATAGACACGTCCAGCCCCTTCACCGGGTCACTGCTCACAAACTCCGGCTTCACCTTAAGACTGTACCATCTGTCCTTTAAGAACATGCCGAATGTGCCCTTCTCCTCAGGCCCAAAGGCCCCGGTTCCTGCCCCGCCACGTTCCTGCACCTCAAAGCGCTCCGAAACAGCAGCCAGAAACTCTTCCTGTCCCAGTCCGTTTAAATCCTTCACTACCCGGTTGTAGGGCAGTATCTTAAGTTCCTCGTCCGGGAACAGTACGGACAGGAAATAGTTGAAAGGTTCCTTCCCCGTATAATCCGGGTTCTCTTCCCTTCTCTTAAGCCCCACCTTCACAGCGGAGGCAGCCCTGTGATGTCCGTCCGCAATATAGGTGGCCGGTATGGCCGCAAATGCATCCTCCACGGCCCGCACCATATTTCTGGCGCCAATCATCCACACCCTGTGGCGGATTGCGTCCTCTGACACGAAATCATACAGAGGCACCTCCTCCTTCACCTGGGCCACCAAAGCCTTAAGCTCCTGATTCTGCCTGTAGGCCAGGAAAATAGGGCCTGTGTGGGCGTTGGTGGTATCCACGTGGCGGATGCGGTCCAGTTCCTTATCCTCCCTGGTATTCTCATGTTTCTTCACCACGCCGTCCACATAGTCGTCAATGGAACAGCAGGCTACGATACCAGTCTGGCTCCTGCCATCCATGGTGAGTTCATAGAGATAGTAATTTTCCTCAGGGTCCGTCACATAGACCCCCTCCTCAATCTGACAATCAAGCAGCTCCCTGGCCTTGTCATAGACACGGCTGTCATAGGTGTCCACGTCATCCCCAAACTGAGTCTCAGCCCTGTCAATGTTCAGGAAGGAAAGGTGATTCCCCTTAACGGCCTCACAGGCTTCCTTCCTGTTATACACATCATAGGGCAGGGCCGCTACCCGGGCCGCCTTGTCCGCCGCGGGCCTGATACACATAAATGGTTTTACTACTGCCATCGTTTCTCTCCTGTTTATCCAGAGTGTGTTTGAAAATTCATTCCCGCCATCTGTACGCCTCACTTCGCGGCATATTTGGCCCCAATTCAGTCAGCGTAGCCCACTACGCCTCCTTCATCGGGACCAAATCTCCCACAAAGTGTGACGCACAGCTGGCAGAAAGCAATTTTCAAACACACTCTAAGGTTATAATCCGTCCATGGTAGAGCGCGGTTACTTAACCACCCGCACCCTCAGCACGCCTTTAATGGCCCTGAGCTTCCGGATGGTGGAATCCTCTGCCTTGTGCTCCAAATCCAGCAGCGTATAGGCATACTTATCCCTGCTCTTATTGGTCATGTCGGAAATATTCATGCCCTGTTCAGCCAATATAGCCGTAATCTGTCCAATCATGTTGGGAATGTTCATATGAAGCACGGCCACGCGGCTCTCTGTCTGGCATATGCCCATGTCGCAGGACGGAAAATTGACGGAGTTCTTGATATTGCCATTCTCCAGGTAATCTGTCAGCTCCTTCACCGCCATCACCGCGCAGTTGTCCTCGGACTCCTTTGTGGAAGCGCCCAGATGGGGAAGCAGGATAACCCTCTCCATGTTTGCAACCTTTGGATTGGGAAAATCGCTGACATAGTAGCGCACCTTTCCGGCATCCAGAGCTGCCGCCATATCATCGTCATTGACCAGGGTATCCCTGGAGAAGTTGAGGATTACCACCCCGTCCTTCATGATAGCCAGTTTTTCCTTGTTAATCATTCCTCTGGTGGAATCCATAAGCGGCACATGGATGGTGATATAATCACATTTCTGGAAAATGATGTCCGCGTTGGTGATATGCTTTACGTTCCTGGACAGTCTCCAGGCCGCATTAATGGAAATATATGGGTCATACCCGTATACCTCCATTCCCAGATGGGTGGCTGCGTTGGCAACCTCAGCGCCGATGGCTCCCAGGCCGATAACACCCAGCTTCTTGCCCTTAATCTCGCAGCCTGCAAATGCCTTCTTGCTCTTCTCTGTGTCCTTGGTGATGTTGTCGTCCTCCGCATTGGCCTTGCACCACTCAATACCGCCCACGATATCCCGGGAAGCCATGAGCATACCCGCAATCACCAGCTCCTTTACGCCGTTGGCATTGGCTCCCGGCGTATTGAATACAACGATGCCCTTCTGCGCGCAGGAATCCAGCGGAATGTTATTGACACCGGCTCCCGCCCGGCCCACAGCCAGCAGGTTTTCCGGAAGTTCCATATCGTGCATGGAAGCGCTTCGCACCAGGACGGCGTCAGCGTCCGCCACGTTGTCTGTCATCTCATATCCGGCCGGAAACAGCTCCGTGCCGCACTTCGCAATGGGGTTCAAGCAATGAATTTTTTTCATAATAATCCAACTCTCCTCTATATGTCCAAAGACTTTTATTTCCTGTGCTTCTTCTCGAAGTCAGCCATGAATTCCACCAGTTTCTCAACACCCTCCGCAGGCATTGCATTGTAAATGCTGGCACGCATGCCGCCCACGGTTCTGTGTCCCTTCAGATTCTCAAAGCCCGCTGCCTTTGACTCCTTCACAAACAGGGCGTCCAGTTCCTCATCACCTGTCACGAACGGCACGTTCATCAGTGAGCGGTCCTTCTTAACCACAGTACCCTTAAATAACTGGCTTGCATCCAGGAAATCATAGAGGATCTCAGCCTTCTTTTCATTGTATTCCTTCATGGCTGCCAATCCGCCTCTGGCCTTCAGCCACTTAAACACCTTTCCGCACATGTATATACCGTATGTAGGCGGGGTATTGTACAGTGACTCTGCGTCCGCATGGGTCTTATAGCGGAGCATGGTAGGTGTCCCGGGCAGCACATCCTCTGTCACCAGGTCCTCCCTCACAATGACAATGACGGTTCCGGCCGGTCCCACGTTCTTCTGGGCGCCTGCAAAAATCAGGCCGTACTTTGTCACATCCACGGGCTCGGACAGAAAGCATGAGGACTGGTCAGCTACCAGAAGCTTTCCCTTTGTGTCGGGAAGGGTCCAGTACTTGGTGCCGTAAATGGTGTTGTTCTCACAGATGTACACATAGTCCGCGTCCTCGGATACAGGCAGGTCGGAGCAGTCCGGAATATAGCTGAAGGTCTTGTCAGCGCTGGATGCAATGGCATTGGCCTTTCCATAAATGGAGCCTTCCTGAAAGGCCTTCTTAGCCCACTGTCCGGTAAGGATGTAATCCGCCACCTTGTTCTTCATCAGGTTCATGGGCACCATGGCAAACTGCTGGGACGCGCCCCCCTGAAGGAACAGCACCTTATAGTTATCCGGAATATGTAAAAGATCCCGCAGGTCTGATTCAGCTTCCTTGATGATGGTGTCATAAGCCTTAGATCGATGACTCATCTCCATCACTGACATTCCTGTTCCCCTGTAATCCAGCATCTCTGCTGCGGCTTCCTTCAGGACGTCCTCCGGCAAAACGGCCGGTCCGGCTGAAAAATTGTAAACTCTGCTCATCTTGTTCTCCTCCTTTAAATGGTTGTACTTGCTGCACATATCCTCTTTAATATATATATACAGAGGACTCCTCCATATGCGGAACCCGGCACAATACAATGCCATACCGCATACAGAGAAGTCGCCTGACTGTATACTCCATCGTATATCTGTCCCACCTGGCCCAGAGCGTGTCTGAAAATTGCTTTCTGATACGCTCTAGTATAACTCGATTTAAATAAGCTTACAATTTAAGCATTGGTAGTAATCTGATTTCTTGGCTTACGTGTCCGTGCTTTGGGCGCACGTTTCCCTTGGTTTTCAGGATAATAATGTAAACTTATTAAAATCGAGTTATACTAGCATGCATTCTGTTGCTTTATCGTGCTAATCCGATAACGCAGCCAAGATATTAAAGACTACTATACACTGTTTTTAATTAATTTTCAAGTCCGTATCGTCAAAAGCATCCGCAATGGGCGCTCCCGGCGATACCATGGGGAATACCTTATCATCGCAGCTGATCTGACAGTCAATGACCACAGGAATGTTTAAGGAGATGGCTTCGCGGAGCACCGGCTCCAGCTCCTCCTTCTGCGTCACACGGTAAGCCTTGGCTCCCATGGCCTCTGCTATCTTCACAAAATCCACCGAATCATTCAGTATGGTCTGGGAATAACGCTTGCCGTAGAACAGGGTCTGCCACTGGCGTACCATGCCCAGCACATGATTGTTTACAATGACCTCCACCACAGGGATATTATACCGGGTGGCCGTGGCGATCTCGTTCATGTTCATGCGGAAGCAGCCGTCGCCTGCAATGTTGATAACCGTCTTATCCCTGCATCCCATCTTCGCGCCGATGGCAGCGCCCAGGCCGTATCCCATGGTTCCCAGTCCTCCCGAAGTAAGAAGGGTGCGGGGCTGGCGGTACTGGTAGTACTGAGCCGCCCACATCTGGTGCTGCCCCACCTCAGTGACAATGACAGCGTCCCCGCCCGTCACCTCGTTGATGGTCTGTACGATAAATGGACCTGTGAGCACGTTCTTATCATAGCGCAGCGGGTACATATCCTTCATACGCTCAATATGGGCAATCCACTCGTCGTGATTCACCGGGTCCAGCCTGGCATTGAGCTTGCGAAGGATGACCTTCACGTCGCCGATGATGCTGGCGTCCACCTTGATATTCTTGTTAATCTCCGCCGGATCAATATCCAGCTGGAGAATCTTTGCGTTCTTTGCAAATTTAGACGCGTTGCCGGTCACACGGTCGCTGAACCTGGCCCCCACCACAATCAGCAGGTCGGCCTCGGTTATGCCGAAGTTGGAGGTCTTGGTACCGTGCATGCCCACCATGCCTGTGTACAGCTCGTCAGCCCCGTCAAAAGCGCCCTTTCCCATCAGGCTGTCCGCCACCGGCGCCTGAATCTTATGGGCAAATGCCCTCAGCTCGTCGGACGCGTTGGACAGCACAGCGCCGCCGCCCACAAAGATAAACGGTTTTGCCGCCTTGCGGATCATCTCCACGGCCCGGTCCATATCCTGCTCTGTAATGGTATCGCTCTGGCGCACGACTTCCTCCGGAACCTGCTTCTCATATTCACAGAGCGCGGCCGTCACATCCTTGGTGATATCCACCAGCACAGGGCCGGGACGTCCTGTCTGCGCTATGGTAAACGCCCTGCGGATGACCGTTGCCAGACGGCTTACATCCTTTACAATGAAATTATACTTTGTAATGGGCATGGTCACGCCCGTAATGTCGATTTCCTGGAAACTGTCCTTGCCCAGCAGGCTGTTGGTCACGTTGCAGGTGATGGCCACCACCGGCACGGAATCCATATAAGCGGTAGCGATGCCTGTCACCAGATTGGTAGCACCCGGGCCGGATGTGGCCAGACACACGCCCACCTTGCCGGTGGCCCTTGCGTAGCCGTCGGCTGCATGGGAAGCCCCCTGCTCGTGAGATGTCAGGATATGGGTGATTTCATCCCGGTGCTGGTACAATGCATCATATATATTCAGGATAGCGCCGCCCGGATAACCAAATACGGTGTCCACACCCTGTTCCTTCAAACACGCAACTACAATCTCTGCCCCCGTCAATTTGCTCATATCTGCACTCCTTTTCTCCATGTTATTTCATGATGCGCGGCCCTTACCGCTGCCGCCAGACGGCCCGGCAATGCCCGCAGGCCCCGGAACCTACTTTACCTGCAGCACAGCTCCCCTCTCGGCGGAGGTAACCAGGGACGCGTATCTGGCCAGATAACCCGTGGTGACCTGCGGTGTACGCGGCTGCCACCTGGCCTTCCTGGCCGCCATCTCCTCGTCAGATACCAGCACGTTCAGCTTATGGTTGTCAATATCAATGGAGATAATATCCCCTTCCTCCACCAGGGCAATGGGGCCGCCCACTGCTGCCTCCGGTGAGGCATGGCCGATGGAAGCGCCTCTGGAAGCGCCGGAGAAACGTCCGTCTGTAATCAGGGCCACCGTGGACCCCAGTCCCATACCGGCAATGGCAGAAGTAGGATTGAGCATCTCTCTCATGCCCGGGCCTCCCTTAGGTCCTTCGTAACGGATGACCACCACATCTCCGGCCACAATCCTGCCGCCCTTGATGGCATCAATGGCATCCTCCTCGCAGTCAAATACCCTGGCCGGTCCCTCATGCTTTAACATTTCAGGCGCAACAGCGGAGCGTTTCACCACTGCGGAGTCGGGGGCCAGATTGCCCTTTAATATGGCAATGCCGCCGGTCTGGCTGTATGGGTTCTCCACCGGACGGATAACCTCCGGGTTCTTGTTGACACAATCCTTTATGTTTTCCCCCACGGTCCTGCCCGTGACAGTCATGCAGTTCAGATTCAAAAGTCCCTTCTTGCTGATTTCCTTCATTACCGCATAGATTCCCCCGGCCTCGTTCAAATCCTCTATGTAGGTGGGACCTGCCGGCGCCAGATGGCACAGGTTGGGAGTCCTTGCGCTGATTTCGTTGGCAATATCCACGTTCAGCTCCACGCCCGCCTCATGGGCAATGGCAGGAAGGTGAAGCATGCTGTTGGTGGAGCATCCCAGCGCCATATCCATAGTCAGGGCGTTCATGAATGCCTCTTTTGTCATGATATCCCTTGGGCGTATGTTCTTCTCGTACATCTCCATCACCTTCATGCCGGCATGTTTGGCCAGCTTGATGCGCTCGGAGTAAACAGCCGGGATCGTGCCGTTTCCCCTGAGTCCCATGCCCAGGACCTCGGTCAGGCAGTTCATGCTGTTAGCCGTATACATACCGGAACAGGAACCGCAGGTAGGACACGCCTTATTTTCAAACTCCTTCACATCCTCCTCGGACATATTGCCTGCCGCGTAAGCGCCCACTGCCTCAAACATACTGGAAAGGCTGGTTTTATGCCCCTTCACATGACCGGCCAGCATGGGGCCGCCGCTGACAAACACCGTGGGCACATTAATCCTGGCCGCCGCCATCAGAAGTCCGGGAACATTCTTATCACAGTTGGGAACCATTACCAGCGCGTCGAACTGATGGGCCAGCGCCATACACTCCGTGGAATCCGCAATCAAATCCCTGGTCACCAGGGAATACTTCATGCCGATATGTCCCATGGCAATACCGTCGCAGACAGCAATGGCCGGGAACACCACCGGGGTGCCGCCGGCCATGGCAACGCCCAGCTTCACGGCATCCACAATCTTATCCAGGTTCATATGGCCCGGAACTATCTCATTATAGGAACTAACAATACCCACCAGAGGCTTTCTCATCTCTTCCTCTGTCATACCAAGAGCATTAAACAGGGACCTGTGGGGCGCCTGCTGCATACCTGTCTTAACTGCATCACTTTTCATGTCGTATCCCCTTTCATCTAATCCGGACAGGAATCCGTCCGGTCTTCATCATCCAATCCGTTGCGCAATCAAATCACCCATTTTACAGGTGCCTACCCTGACGCATCCCTCCGACATAATGTCCCCGGTGCGGTATCCTTCGGTCAGAACAGCCTGTACAGCATTCTCGATGGCGTCCGCCTCCCGGTCCAAATCAAAGGAATAGCGCAGCAGCATGGCTGCTGAGAGAATGGTGGCAATGGGATTGGCCATATCCTTTCCCGCTATATCGGGAGCAGAGCCGTGGCTGGGCTCATAGAGGCCGAATTTGCTCTCATTCATGCTGGCCGAGGACAGCATTCCGATAGAGCCGGTAATCATGCTGGCTTCATCCGAAAGGATGTCCCCAAACATATTCTCCGTGAGAATCACGTCAAACTGACCGGGATTCATGACCAGCTGCATGGCACAATTGTCCACCAGCATGTGGGACAGCTCCACTTCCGGGTAATCCCCGGCAACTTCCTCCACCACCTTCCTCCACAGTCTGGAGGAATCAAGGACATTGGCCTTATCCACGCTGGTTACTTTCTTCCTGCGCTTCATGGCAATGTCAAAGGCCTTAACGGCAATCCTTCTGATTTCCTTTTCATTATATGCAAGTGTGTCCACGGCTGTCATGACGCCGTCCACTTCCCTTGTATACCTGTCCCCAAAATAAAGACCGCCGGTAAGCTCCCTCATAATCACCATATCAAAGCCGTCCCCGATGATCTCCTTTTTCAGAGGGCATGCCTCAGCCAATTCCTTATAAAGATAAGCCGGCCTGATGTTAGCAAAGAGCCCCAGTCCCTTGCGGATAGCCAAAAGTCCCGCTTCCGGCCTGAGATTGGGAGCCACATCATACCACCGTGAGTTTCCCACATCTCCGCCCACGGCCCCCAGAAGCACCGCATCGCTCTTTCCGGCTGTCTCCAGGGCTTCCTCTGTAAGCGGAACCCCATAGGCGTCAATGGAGCATCCCCCCATCAGAATCTCGGTATAATCAAACGAATGGCCGTACACCCTTCCCACCTGGTCCAGCACCTTCCTGGCCTCTCTCACAATCTCCGGTCCAATCCCATCACCTGGAATCACAGTCACATTATAATCCATAATGCATATCTCCCCTATCTTCTATTCTTTATAGTTATATCTATCCACAATAATACGATTTCTTTCAATCATATATCATTTGAAAAGGTATTTCAACCTTTCCGGCAGAATTTCGCCATAGTGAAATATACAAGTTTGGAATTATTATCATGACTGAAAGTTATGCCTCTCTTACCAGACAATACTGTCTCAACGCAAAATGCTTTTCCATCACGCCAAAAACCTTAAATCCAAAATGCTCATACAGGGGCACATTATCCGGATTATGGGTTTCCAGCGATATCATGAGCTTGTGCTGGTCAGCATAACGGATGACCTCTCCCAACAGCAGGGCCGCCAGGCCGTGGTGCTGCATCTCCGGCCGGACAGCCAGGTAGATAATGTGTATCCGTTCTGTCTGGTGAAGCTGGGCCGTCCATCTGGAGTTGAGGTAATCCTTGCCCAGCATGAACTTCCACAGGGTCTTAAGACTGGGATCCTCCTTAATCAGGAACTCATCGGTCCTGAGAGAAGCCCATGCCTCTGCCAGATAATAGGTCAGCGGGTTATATGGCTCGGTTTCGTCGGAAACAACCAGCAGGGAATTCATCTCCGGGCTGTCTGAGTATATCTCGCAGGTCTCATAGAATTCTGTCAGGTCACAGGCAAACAGCTCCGGCAAGAGCCTTTTCCTTATCTCCTCATCCGGGATCAGTTTGCAGTATAATGGGTCGTGTTCAAAACACCCGGTCAGCAGTTTCTCCAATCTGGGCAGGTCCTCCTCCTTGACCCGGTATAATTGTCGGCTTTCCATCTCTCATTTATTCCTCCTGTATCTTACTCTCATCTGTATCTAAATCCTTTTTTATGTTAAAAGCCCATTGCCCGGCCTGACGGATTGCCTCCAGAAGTTTGCCGGCGGATGCCATCATGTACCGGATATCATCCTCATAGCAGCAAAGCTGGTTTTCCCTCGCCCTGACAAGGACCTCATATTCTTCCTGGGTATCCGGGTTTTCTTCTCCCGCCTTGGCTTTCAGCCTCTCAACCAGTCCAAACAGGTTCTGGTGATGGACAATCCTTCCAGCCCCCCATTTAAGCCGGTCGGCAGGCTGGTTCAGGACGTATTCCGTAAAATAGGTATAGACCTCCTCCTCAAACAAAAACGCGTAGCGGTTGTTGTCTATGGTATAGACCGCCTCCAGAGCCCCGGTCAGGTCATGATTTTCAAGACAGGCAATGGCCCTGTCCATGGCCCTTACATTTTCCTGGACCGCCTGCTGGGGAAAGAGCACATCGTCGTGCCAGCTCAGCCTGACAAAATAATCCTGTTCCTTTTTAAAGATTCGCAGAAGTTCCCGGTTAAACGGCCGGCACCCCGCTGCCAGTTTAACGGCTTTCTCTTCCTCGCCGCGGTCCAGAAACCGTCCGTATATCCTGTTTATCTCCCTTATTTTTCCATAAAGGGCTTCTCCTGCTTCGATTCCCTTGTCCAGAACCACACGCAGCCCCGGCAGGTCGGCTCCTGCCCCGCGGCAGGCGCTGCTGTCAATACTGGCCTCTGCTCCCTCAAACAGTCTTGCAAAATTCATGGGCACTGCGGCTGTCCTGTCAAAAGCCAGGACAAGGCCGGCGTACATCTCATGGTGGAAGCGGTACACCGGTTCCTGGTAAAAGTTTTCATTGTCATACTGGGAATGGTAATGGGTCTCCATGAATTCGCCTGCGCTGAAATCATTGACCATGGACGGAATCCCTCCGATGGCCATGGAAAAATCATCCGACCAAGTCTGTATGGGGCTCAGCACTTCCACTCCCTCCGGATATGGCTGGCAGGTAAAAAAACCGGCTGGCAAACCGGTTATAAATTCCCCCAGGAAATCCGCGTACTCATACACGCACCGCACAGCATCCTTCCTGCCATGGGCATGGGCAGGCAGTTCAAAGTTCAGGTCCGCAATCACCTTTCCCGCCCAGTCAGGCCTGGCCGTAAACACCTGCTCATATGCGCCGGCGGACCAGTCGTATTTGGAATTCACCACGCCCCACTCCTCCGCAGCCATGGCGCAGAACACAAGTGTCTTTCTGGGCTTATATCCTGACCGAAGCACGGCTCTGGCTATGCCCAGCATCATGGCCACCGCGGCATTGTCGTCCTGGAATCCGCTGAAATAGGAGTCGTAATGGGCCGACAGCAGAATCATTCCTTCTTCTGTCCCCGGTATGGTTCCTATGATATTATACGTCTCCTGATCCTTAAGCACCGTGGATGAGGCGTCCAGACGCACCCGCACCTGATTTTCCTCCCCCATGGCCGCCTTCAGCACACCAGCGTCCGCCCGGGACATGGAAAAGGCTGGGGCGTCAGCGGGCCCTGCTATGTCCTGGGCGTTAAGGGCCGTGTCGCTTATCTCCCCATACCCCTGCTCCTGGACAGCAATCAGGGCAGCCGCCCCTTTGAGCCGGGCCTGGTATACGGGAAAATTGATCCACCACTCATCTCTCTGGTTGATATCAATGAGAACCAGCTTTCCGGCCACATCCGCCTGGCTGTAATCTGCCGCCGTCCCCTTTCCCAGGTATACCAGGCTGAATTCCCGGAATCCGCCGGTATGAAAGTCGGTCTGGTAAGCGCCCAATTGAAACTCGTGCTCCCTGCCCCGGCTGTCCGTAAAAAGCATGACCGCCTTCTCAAACTCCCAGCTGTCCACGGATATTCTGTCCTTATGTACGTCCGCAAGCCCCAGGGACTCCATTTCCCGGACCAGCATCCCGCCTGTCTCAAGCTCCGCCCTTGACCCGGCAGTTCTGTATCCCAGCACAGGATTGGTACGGTACTGTTCCATCCGTTTGGCCAAGTCATAGGAATATCCTGTGTCTGTTTCCCCGCAGATTTTCTTTCTCCACTCTTCCTCATTCATGACACATCACCTCAAAAATAGCTGTAGGAGTACATTCCTATACTCCTACAGCAGACTATCTTCCATGTTCAGTTGTGTTACTGGTTTATCTTTGCACCGTCTTCCCCTACCCAGAAGGAATCCGGCGTCAGACAGTTGGTCAGCATCTCGCCGTTGTCGGAGCAGTAGTATTCTTTACCGTCCCACTGTACCCATCCGGTCACCATATATCCCTGTGCGTCAAAGAAATACCACTTACCGCCTATCTGCTGCCAGCTGTTGGCCGGATAGCTGCCGTCCGCATTGCGGTACCACCATCTGCCGTTCTCCGGGGTCTGTGCCCATTCTCCGTTTCCTCCCGTGGGGTTCTCCCTGAACCGGGCCGCCTTTTCCTCCGGTATGTAGGTGCTGGGAGATTCCGCCCAGTCTCCTTTTTCCTTGGCGTCGAATTTGCTTACGGGCCTCACTCTGACCGTGTAGGCCGTATCGCCCTTCTGCAGGCGCTCGCGGCAGTTGCATGTATTGGTACCCACTGTCATGACAGCGCCCACTGCCTTGTCGTCCCTGTACACACGCACCTCATAGCTGCCCGCTGCCGGTATGGCGTCCCAGGCGGCTATGCCGTCTTCTGTGAGAACCACATTGTTCAAAGCATGAAGGGAGGTATTCAGGGCCTGGAGCTCCACTTCCATCAGCAGGGTGGTGCTGGAATCCTCCCGCTTGGAATTCTTGAACTCTGCTCCGCCTTTTATGGTCACCTTATCCTTTGGAAGGGACTGGAAATAATAATCATCGTTGGCTGTGAGGGTAATCTGGATTCTGGGTATGGTGTCCTCCCTCCATTCCACATCGTCATTCAGGATTTCATAGCCGTCCACAGAGTACTTGTTGCTGCTGGTCTCAATCTCTATGAGCTCGTCTCCGAAATCCGTATCCGGCTTTATCTCTGCTTTTATGGTCAGGTTTATGGACTTAATGGGTTTGCGGCTGGCGCCGTATGCAGGAAACACCATCAGAGCAGCCAGTACTCCTGCCGCAGCCATCATTAATCTCCGCTTCATGTGCAGCATATTATGATTCCTCCTTTTCCGTTCCTGGTATAACCCTACTTTATCCAGTTTTGCCTGCTGTGTCAATATACATTTCCTTAAGATTCTCTGGCTTAAGATTCTCTGGCTGAAAATTCTCCTTCGGCATCCGGAACACCAGATAGGAGACCCAGGCACCATGTCCAATCAGCCTTGGGTCAAGGGTCCGATGGCCGTTGGCTATCCTCCTGATGAAAAAACAGGCCGTTTAATTCCCAGTTTCCTTGCGTATCAATGGTGACGCCCAGGATACCGGCTGCCTCCTTTCTTGTATACACCGCCTGGCCCCAGCGAAAAACTCCAATGCCTTCGACTGGCTAAAGCCAGAACAAAAACCAGCCTGTTCCGGCTGGTTTCATACCAATTTTTCTAACCCAGGCTCAGCGCCTTAAATCTCGCTGATATAATAATACACAATGCATATATAATCCTCGGGCTTCTGGAAATCCAGCTTCAGGGCCAGGCTTGCGTGGTTCTCCCTGAATTGGTCCCATAACACCTTCTGGGCGGCGTATGACTTATTGAGATCTCGCCACTTTCCGTCTGGAAAAATGGCATTGACCGCACCGACGCACCGGTTTACAATCTGCAGAAATCCATTCATATCCAATATATTAAGTTTTATCACAATCCAACACCTCCCGGAATATGCAGCCCCTTTCATGACCGTGGGAAAAAGGCGCTATCCCTTATTCCTACTATCATTATAGTGTATCATATTCCCTGAAGATATCGAATTACTGCCATCTTGTGTCACTATTCTGCCACTTCAGCCGATACTCTTTAGGGCTGCATCCCATGCAGCTTCGGAACACCTTGCCAAAGTAGCTGCTGCTTCCCAGGCCGCACGTCTGGCATATGCTGGTAATGGGTTCGTTTCCCTCAGACAGCATCCAGCACGCCCGCTGTAAACGGCAGCTGGTCACATACTCTACCGGAGTCATGTTCAGACAGTCCCGAAACGCCCGGAAGCACTCCCGCTCACTGATGAATGCGGATGCTGCAATCTCCTTCACCGACAGCTTATCCCCGCAGTGCTTGTGGATGAAGGCCAGCATTATTTTTATTTTCTGACTTGACCGGCTGTTGTATTTGGAGCCTTTCTCCATGGTCTCCGCCATGGCAAGAAGGCTGCACCATATCTCAGACAGAGCCGCCCGCAAACGTATTTCATAGCCATAGCCGCCCTCTGATATCCGAAAAGACTGCCGAAGGGCTTCCAAAACAGGTACGTGGGACGGCTGATCCGGATATAGCCCGATTATCTCCACATGGGAAGCGGTCATAAGGGGCGAGACGTATTTCCGGTCAATGATGCTGCCGCTCTGTCCGCTGATCAGCAGCGGGTTAAAAATATGAAGGAGGGAGGCAACTGCCCCGTCCCCGTCCTTTGCCCTGGACATATGAAGTACATTTGAATTCACAAAGCCCCCTGAGCCAGCCGTAAAAGCAGTCTTTCCCTGAGGCGTTTCATATTCCAGGCCGCCCTGCTCCAAGTAAAACAGCTCCGCTTGTTTAAGCTCTACCTTACGGATTATCTTCATATCAGCCTCCTGTTCCAGGACCTCATTTATGGGTGTCTATGCTCTCCAGGAATATCCGGACCTCCCGATATTCCCGTCCCATCAGTTCCTTCGCATTGCAGTTATTTACCAAACCTATACTCCACGGATTAATCAGGCGCTCCTGACAGATAGGAGGTCACCTGTGGTATTGTCTCCAGCTTTTTATGAAGGAGCTTTAAAAAAAGGGAGACGGTCTCCGTCTGCTTGCACGTTTTTTTCAGATAATATATAATCCGGTCCGGCGGCGGCGAGGACAGGTAGTGAATCGAGACATGGCTGCCAACGATTTTATCCGCCACGGACGCAGGGACAATAGCCCAGGTATCTTTCCAGAGCAGGGCATGTTCCAGCAAATCCATCTGATCCAGCGATACTTCGAATTCCGGCCTGGAGCGGAACCAGTAATCATGCCATGCATCGTACTCAGGGTTCCACGGAAGCAGGATTTCCTGACTGGGTTTCAGCATAGCAGGAGAAACCGAGTCAGGATAATTGCAACTGTTGTTTGCAACGAAGACCATTGGCTCAAAAAAGGCGGGAATCGTCTCCACATTCTTATAATACATATGGTCCGAAATAAAAGCGATGTCAATCAGCCCACTGTCTATATACTGATAGGCTTCATAGGAATGGTAGTTGTGAAAGCAGATGCTCACTTGAGGATACTGCTGTGAGAATTGTTCAAAAACATCCGGCAGAATATAACTGCTCACGCTTCCCACAGAGGACAGATTTAGGATTCTGGGGCTGTTAAGCCGTTTGATTTCCTGGGCTTCCTGCCATACGCCAAGCCATTTGTGGGCGACAGCAATGAATGCTTCTCCCTGCTTTGTCAGGACAATATTCCGCTTTCCCCTGTTTCGTTCAAATAACGGATATCCCAGTTCTGCTTCTAAGACTTTGATTCTCCGGCTGAGTGCCGGCTGGGTCACATACAAATTCTGCGCGGCACAGGATATGGAGCCGGCCTTCAGTATCTCAAAAAATGCTTCAATTTCCAGATGAGTCATGGTTCTTTCCCTCATATTATAAAGTTTGATTTATATATTATCGCAAAATATGGCATTTTACAACTATTTTTCTTTGCGGTAAACTGTTATGCGGAGGTAACAACGATGAATCTGACTGATGACTTAACAAACGGCATTATCTGGAAACAGTTGACTGCCCTGGCCCTGCCTTTGATATGGGGAAATATCCTGCAGCAGATGTATAACACCATTGATTCCTTTGTAGTGGGGCATTATATCGGAGAAACCGCCTTTGCAGCCGCGGGCGTTGCAGGCAGTGTCATGAACTTGTCTCTTTTTGTCATAAGCGGGTGCTGTAACGGGATTGCGATTATCATAGCGGAATTGTATGGACAAAAGAACTGGGATTTATTAAGGAAAGAAAGCTTTCTATCGCTTGCATTCGGGGGCGGCTTTACGATCATGCTGAGTATGTGCGGGATGCTGGCCTTGCAGCCTTTACTCAGAGGCATACAGACACCGGCAGAGGTTGCGGGGTTTGTACAGGAGTATCTGAGGATTATCTATTTGGGGCTGCCTGCGGTATTTCTTTATAACTGGTGTGCGGCCGTACTGCGCGGGGCAGGCGATACGGGAGCATCCCTTTGGATTCTCTTGCTTGCTATGGGGTTAAACACCATTCTTGACTTCCTCTTTGTCCTTTCCTTTGGCTTGGGGATGGCCGGCACTGCGTATGCTACCGTGGTTTCGCAGTTGTTCGCTGCTTTTATATGCCTGGGATATATGAAAAAACAGACTCCGAAACTGCTGTTTCATGCGAGAGATGTCTCTTTCCATTTTCCATTGTTTATGAGAACAATCATGTTGGGAACGATCTCTGCGCTCCATCAGTCAAGCCTCTATATCGGGAAACTGCTGGTACAGGGAGCCGTAAATACCGGCGGAACCGGAATGATATCCGCCTACACCGCCACGGCGCGGATCGAAGGGTTTGCCAATTCCTTCGGAGACAGCGGCTGTACGGCAATTTCAATCTTCACGGCACAAAACCGCGGAGCCCACAAAAGAGTGAGGATAAGGCAGGGATTTTTGTGTGGATTACGGATGATGGCGGGCCTGGGGCTGGTATTGTCCATAACTATGTTTTTGACATCAGGACCTGCTGTGATCTTGTTGATGGGGGCGGCATCTGGTCCGGTTTTAAACCATGCCAGGTCTTATATGAACGTGATATCCGTCTTTTATGTCCTCTGCTTCCTTGGCAATTCCTTTGTGGGCTTTTATCGCGGGCTTGGCATGGTACAGATTCCGGTCTTTGGTACCATCCTGCATATTTCGATCCGCGTAATTCTGTCCTATGTGTTGATCAGGCATTGGGGGCTGGCGGCGGTTGCTTTTGCTACCGGAGCCGGATGGGCAGCGGTGGTGCTGTTCCAGTGGATACTGTACCGGAGAGTTACCACCGAGCCGGAAGCTTGACAATTCGCTGCACCGTATTCGCTTCATCCAGCCAGACTAGCAGCTTGTTAGATTCTGAGATGATGCGGAAAGAGGAGAGTTCATTCATACCGTAGGATATGACGGGACAGTCTTTGGGAACCTGGTAAACGGTACCTGATGAAGAGACCAGGCACCAGCTTTCATCTTCCTGCCGCTCAAAGGCATCTGTGAGGATATAATCCGGGGCGCTGACACCTTCTGGCATTTGGCTGATGATAATCTCGGCCGTGGTCTGGGGAGGCAGGCTTTCGGCCACCGTAGTCCGGATATCGGCATAAATCACATCCCCGGCCTTGATATCAGACAGCTCTGCCCGAAAGCCGCTCTCCCCGTTTACGAAACGGGTGTCATAGACGGAAGTGTGTAAAAGAATCTCTCCGCAATAAGTTTCCTCAGACTGGCTTTCTACCAGGATTTTCTCATCTTCTACTTCTTTTACGATTGCCCGGATGCGCATGGTTTCCGTCTGCTCCGCTTCTATGCCGGGACCGTATGCTTCTTCAGCGCGGGTTTCGGAAACCAGAAGAACCGAAGACTGTGCCATGGCAATCCCCGAGTTTAAGATGGACATAATCCCTGTGCAGCAGAAAATAAAACCCAACTTTCTCTTAAACGTGTTTCCTGGCGGGAACCAATCAATACTTCGTTTATTCTTCATGACAGTCTCCTTTGTGAGTGATTTCTTTTTCCTGAACAGTTTCAATAAGGCAAATCTCTGCACCCATGAAAAACCGGGGCGCGGTAGCTATCTGGTAGCTGACGCATCCCGGCTCTTCATAAAGAAACCCTAACATCCACTTGACTTAATTATCTTTCGAACTTCACGAATTCTTCGAATAACAGCAGTTTCACTTTGTTCATAATGTCTTTGAAGTGTACTAGTACAGCATTGCTTAAATATCAGTGATTAAATTACTAATGGTATCCCGGCATATGTCCACTTAAATGGGTGTGCTGTAAGATTGTATTGTTCAATAAAGCGCAGGATGCTTGCTTCCAGTTCTTCTATTGATAGGTAGCTTTTCCGCTTCAGCAGCTTCCGGTTAATGATGCCAAACCATATCTCAATCTGGTTCATCCAGGAACTGTGTTTCGGAGTATAGACAAAGCGGATCCGGTGGGAAGGGTCATGCAGGAAATCCGCTCGGCTTTCCATACTTTTAAGGATCCCTGTTTTCCCTTTTTTGCCCAGTTCCACGCCAAGGGCACAGGCTTCTGCCACAAAGCGGACAAGGGCTTCCGATTTATGGGTGTTTAGGCCATCGCATATAAATGTCCATGGGGCTTGCGGGTCTGTCCCTACCAATGCTTTCACGGCTTCCACAAAATCCTCTTCTGTGCGTGTGGAGTTTAAATACGGCATTTCCATACGGCCCGTTGCAACATCAAAGAACCCGATGAGGCTGGTCGTGCCATGGCGGATATACTCAAACTCCATTTTGGCGCACTGGCCGGGTAATGGGAGCTTGTCAGGATATTTATGTTCCAGCGCTTGTACCCCGGTCATTTCATCCGTGGAAACAATGTGTGCACCTTCCCGGCTTTGTTCCTGGGCACTCTGGTACAGGCCGCAGATTTCGTTTACTTTCCGCGCAAAAGATTCCGGGGCTTCCGTCTTTTCCGAAGAATGAAGCCAGTAACGGATTTTGTGGGGATGTAAATCTACCTCATTTTTAAAAAACGGCTGACAGATTTCTCAGAAATCTGTTCAGCGATCCCCTGCTTTTTAATTTCTGCCACTAACAGCGGGAGACTCCACTGGCTTACTTCGTACCCAAAATCATTTGGGCTGCTGCAGGCAAGGTCGATGATCCGCATGATCTGGTCCGGCGTAAAAACAGACGGGGCACCGGGGCGTTTTTTATCGGACAGGACTGCCCGTATCTCATCTTCAAGCTTTTTCGGGTCGTCCATTTCAATCCTCCGCAAGGCTGGGAGCGCCGCGAGGAACCGACTGCGCCAGGTGGCAACATTATTATAATGAAGCCCGACCTGTGGTGCAATATTCTGGTTGAGTTCCCCCTGTGACGCAAGCAGGACAATGCTGGCTCTTTTGACCAGTCCTGACGGAAGGGAGCGGCTTTTTGAAAAAGCAGATAATATGTTTTTCATGGCATCAGATAAAACCGGGATAGTATCAATTGTTTTCCTTCGCATAATAACCCATCCATTCTTTAGTGATAGAATTATTATGCACCGACTACAATAAAAAAGCAACGTCTATTCATTATTATTTTGGCAATGCTGTACTAGTTCTTTGCTCTTCGTGACTGTTGGTTTTTCCTTTCTTTTTTCTAAAAAAACACTCATCCACTTTGTTGCCATACCCAACATCAAATATATAATGAATAATCTCATGAATATACGCAAATTTATGTTTTTTTAGTTCTTTTCTCAGTCTAATTAGACCATAATAATTGCTGTCATCAATTGGAATGAGTTCTGCCTCGTTATCATCAGCCATATTTGTAACATATTCAACTTTTAGCCCTAATTTCTCGGACAAATCCTCATCATCAGCACTTAATTTTAACAAATATAACTTACTATTTCTTAGAGTATTTTCCATCTCTTCCATTTCTGCAACAGTAAAGTCTTTTTTTCTCCAAAGCATAACTTCACCCCTATTCAATATGCTTAGACTAGCCATGGGCTAATCAAAACCGCCCTTTTTACTCGATTATATATTTCAAAAGTCAAAAAAGACCACAAACAAACAGTAAAATAGGGGCAACATAAGGAAGTATCGTATTATTATTTCCAACGCTGAGGGTTGCAAAAAAAATTGCAAGGAAATCAAATATCAGTCGAATAACAAGCTTTGCATTTTGGGGAGAGTGTCCATTATATCTTCCATATGTATCATACGCACCAGCCAACGAAATAGATATAAACGGAAATGTATAACTCCAAAACGTATAACCATCTGTAAATAGTACAAAAAAACTGAAACAGCAGGAATAATTACCAAAGCAACAAAGCCCGCTAATGCATCTCTATAGTTTCTAAATATATTTGTTTCTTCTGCTAACCAATAGTTTCTAATTACCCGTTTCAGCATCTTCACCATCGCACAACCTTTAGTATAACTTTATTTTTATCTTTTATCCTTGAAACTACATCCCACATTGCATTTTACATATAAAAATAAACCTGCACCAAATACGCAGGTACCTTTCTACTTCAACAGGATTTACTTGTATGCCTATTATCTTCCGCACCCATATTATTATATTAACATTATATCATGTACTCTGCAGTCTGTCAAACCTTTGGATACGAACGGGTAGCGTCAATTTACTTTCGGGTTACAGTTCACAGGACATGTATTCTGTTGGAAAACAGGGCGCCGCGGGCGGAGCGTCAGCGCGATGCTGCGCTGGATAAAGCAACGGAACAACGCCATCATCTATACGAAGCTGAAACGGAACTCGAAGAAGAAAAAGGAAAGAATCTGCGGTTAATGACCCAGTTCTGTAAGGATTCCGAAAATTCTTCCCTGCCGTTGGAAATTATAAAAGCCTATAAGAAGTTACAATAAGTAAAAAAATGCCCCAAACCCGCATGAATACTGGATTCTTACGGTTTTTAGGGCATTTATCTTTCACTCCGAACAATTACTTCGCGTAATCTGTAACTCTTGATTCACGAATCACATTTACCTTGATCTGTCCCGGATATTCCAGCTCGTCCTCAATCCGTTTGGAAACATCTCTTGCCAGCAATATCATATCGTCATCGCTGATCTGTTCCGGAACTACCATGATACGAACCTCTCGGCCTGCCTGAATGGCAAAAGACTTGTCCACTCCCTTAAAGGAATTGGTTATATCTTCTAATTGTTTCAATCTGTTTGTATATGTCTCCAGAGTCTCACGCCTTGCACCGGGTCTTGCAGCAGATATGGTATCAGCTGCCTGCACAATGCAGGAAATGAGGCTGGTAGGTTCAACGTCGCCATGATGGGATTCCACCGCATTCAGCACTGTAGCAGATTCCTTATATTTCTTACACAGGTCTGCACCTAGCTGAACATGGGTGCCTTCCATGTCATGGTCAACGGATTTACCAATGTCATGTAATAAACCGGCACGTTTGGCTAAACGTACATCCACTCCAAGTTCTGACGCCAAAAGTCCTGACAGCTGGGACACCTCAATAGAATGCTTTAATGCATTCTGGCCATAGCTGGTCCTGAACTTCATCTTACCAAGTAACTTAACTAATTCCGGATGAATTCCGTGGATGCCAACTTCAAGACAGGCTGCCTCGCCCTCTTCCCTCATGTTGTTCTCCACTTCTTTCTGTGCCTTCTCTACCATCTCCTCGATTCTGGCCGGATGAATACGTCCGTCCACAATCAAACGCTCCAACGCAATTCTAGCAACTTCTCTACGTATTGGATCAAATCCGGACAATACTACTGCTTCCGGGGTATCGTCGATAATCAGTTCCACACCGGTAAGGGTCTCAAGGGTACGAATGTTGCGGCCCTCTCGTCCGATGATGCGGCCTTTCATCTCGTCGTTAGGAAGCTGTACAACAGAAACCGTTGTCTCAGCCACATGGTCTGCGGCGCACCGCTGAATGGCAGTCACCACTAAATCCCTGGCCTTCTTGTCAGCTTCTTCCTTTGCCTTGTTTTCAAGTTCCTTAATTAATTTAGCTGTGTCATGTTTTACATCTTCTTCAACAGATTTTAAAAGATATTCTTTTGCCTGTTCGGAGGTTAGACCGGATATCCGTTCCAGTTCCTGTATCCCCTGCTCATACTGGGCTTCCACCTCTGCAGTACGCTTACTGAGAATGTTTTCCCTCCTGACCAGATCCGCCTCCTTCTTTTCCAGGGCATCTGCCTTTTTTTCAACGTTTTCTTCCTTGCTTAATACACGTTTTTCATAACGTTGAAGTTCCGCTCTTCTTTCCTTGGTTTCCTTCTCTAACTCATTTTTCGTCTTTAAAGATTCTTCCTTGGCTTCCAGGAGAGCTTCTCGCTTCTTTGTCTCTGCGGTTTTTAATGCTTCATCTATTATTTCCCTTGATTTTTCTTCTGCACTTCCTACCTTGCTGTCATACTGCTTCCTCTCGTAATTGCGTGCAGCAAACCAAGTAATAATAGCCACAACTATCATAACGATAATCATCATAGGGACCATTATCTGTGACACAGGAGCACCTCCTTATTTAATTTTCATTGTACGAACTACAACATATTAATTTTATACTTTTTTCAGAATTATGTCAAGTATCTTCCCCTTATTTTCCCGCAGAGACAGACAATATAGACAAATTACAACAGGGCCTAATCCTGGTTTTCAGCGGTTTTAATCTCTCTCAATACCCTGTTTATCACTTCGAAGGAGTATCCCTTCCTCCCTAAAAAGGCCGCCAGACGGCCTTTTTCCTGGTAGGATGCCTCCTGTTTTCCCCTGAGCCGCCTGGCCAGAGCCTGCCTGGCCGATTCCTCCTCGTCCACAGGCGACTGGTCCAGCGCCTCCTCTATGAAAGACGAATCCACGCCCTTTTGCTGCATCTCATATGCCATCTGGCGGCGGCTCTTTTTCCCTGCATAGGAGCGCACATAACTCTGGGCATAGGCATTGTCGTCCAGGAAATGGTATTCCTTCAGAAAATTTACAGCATATTCCACTGCCTCTTTGGGGTATCCTGCCTTCCCAAGTTTTTCCTTCATCCACTTCTCTGTTTTTCCTGAGTCCTTTAATAAATGAAGGGCATACTCCTTTGACCTTGGCCGCAGTATATCTCTGAGGATTTCCTCATATACCCCTTCTTCCAGCTCCCTGCCGTCCTCTATCCTGTACCGTTCCACCTCACCCCTGTATAAAACAAAGGCAAAGCCTTCCTCCAGGAAGACTTTGCTCTTTCTCTTATCTACAGGGATGACGGCTGTGACCATCATACCAGTTCAGGGGCATCCGCAGCAGGTTCCCCTGTTTCAGTTTCCGCCTGTTCGGCTGCTGTCTTGAAGGCTTCGGCTGCCTCCATGGCTTCCTCTGCCCCGGGCAGTTCATACTTTGCCCTTACCTTGGCCTCCACCTCGGCGCAGATGGCCGGGTTATCAGACAGGTACTGCTTGGAATTCTCACGTCCCTGGCCAATCTTGGCGCCGTTATAAGCGAACCATGCGCCGCTCTTCTCAATGATGTTCTCCTTAACAGCCAGGTCCAGGATATCGCCTTCCTTGGAAATGCCCTTGCCAAACATGATATCAAACTCAGCTTCCTTAAAAGGAGGCGCAATCTTGTTCTTCACCACCTTTACCCTGACACGGTTTCCCGTGACCTCTCCGCCCTGCTTTAAGGTCTCTATCCTGCGGACATCAAGCCGCACGGATGCGTAGAACTTCAGAGCACGTCCGCCGGTGGTGGTCTCCGGGTTGCCAAACATGACACCAACCTTCTCACGCAGCTGGTTGATGAAGATGACAATACAGTTGGACTTGCTGATGACAGCGGTCAGCTTTCTCAGAGCCTGTGACATAAGCCTGGCCTGAAGGCCCACATGGGAATCTCCCATCTCGCCGTCAATCTCAGCCTTGGGAACCAGGGCTGCCACGGAGTCCACAATCACGATATCCACAGCGCCGGATCGCACCATGGTCTCGGTAATCTCCAGGGCCTGCTCGCCGTTATCCGGCTGGGAGATGTACAGATTATCTATATCCACTCCTATGTTCCTGGCATATACAGGATCCAGGGCATGCTCCGCATCAATGAAGCCTGCAATGCCTCCACGCTTCTGTACCTCTGCTACCATGTGCAGGGCGACCGTGGTCTTGCCGGAAGACTCGGGTCCATATACCTCTACGATCCTGCCCTTGGGAACTCCGCCCAATCCCAGTGCAATGTCCAGGCTGATGGAACCGGTGGGGACTGTCTCAATATTCATGTTGGCCCTGGAATCCCCCAGCTTCATGACGGATCCTTTTCCGTATGCCTTCTCAATCTGGGTCAGGGCAGCGTCTAACGCCTTCAACTTCTCGTCTTTATTCATATCGCGGTTAATTACATTACTCTTCTCTTCTCTGGCCATAGTATCCTCCAATGACTTCCATGCGAACAAATGTTCTCTAATAGTTACAATAATAGTATAGTTCCCCAAAAATGTCAACCTCTATTTTCCCGCCACGCCCCTTTTTCACGCCGTTTTCATATGACCGCCATGGTGCTCTCTTATGCCACGGACGGATGGCTCCATAGTACTTCCATACTGCTTTCATACCGCTGCCATATTACACCCAAAACGTTTTCCCGTCTGTCATACAATGTGAATTCCGGGCGAACCGCCCCCTTACAGGTGCCTGTGCACGCACCCCTAACGCCTGCGCACAAAACGCAGTGCCAAAGCCATCACGGCAAGAAATGCCGTGGAAGTAGTATCAGAATATCATAGAATTACGCTGATTGCAAGGATTTCCGCCGGGACTTCCCGGGCGCGAAGTGCCTGCCGGACGCCGGCTTACCGCCCTCCTGACAGCATATAATAAACATTGGGTACGAACCGTCTCATGATTCCGCCAATCATGGCGCTGACAGCCGTCATGAGGACGGGCATCAGGATGAATACAGCCAGGGCAATGACCGCGCTCCCTTGGAAGGCAGCCGCGGCTGCCTTGTTGATAAGCCTTACCCAGGCAAAATGAATGGCATACAGGAAAAAGTTATGCTTCATCCACTCCCTGGCAGCCGGAAGGTCCGCTGCCTTCACAGCCAGGACAGCACCGCAGACTCCCCACAGCCTCCAGCAGACGATGCAAAGCGGGCGCTCCCACAGCAGGCCTCCGATGCGGCCCAGGTACAAAAGAAGGCCCATGGCCAGCAAAAGAATGGCGCCTGCCGCCATATTCTTCCCGGCACCGGATCTTTCCTCTATTCCCCTTCCCCAGGTATCCCTGTGAAGGCTCACCCAGGCAGCGGCACAGAAATAAAACAGAGCGTCCAGATTAAGAAGAGGCATGGCCCAGTTCTTCCAAAGCCCAAAAGCCATGATTCCCAGGGCAGCGGCGCCTGTGACATTTCCCCGCATCACCGTGTAAACCAGGGGCGCCAGGGCCACCAGTATAATCAGCTGGAACAGATACCAGAACACCGGATTATAGGAATAGAACACAAGTGCGTCAAAGAGCCGGGGCCCGTTAAAGGGTATGGGCGTCTTTCCCACCACCCCGGACAGGCCGGGCAGGCGTGTGGCCGCCACATACCCCATATAGTAAAGGAAATTCCACAAAAGATAGGGAAGAACCAGGCTTCTTAACCTGGAACGCCACTTTGGAATAAGCTTCTCCCAGCAAAAACCGCGAAAAAACAGATAGGAGGACACCATGAAAAATCCCGGCACCGCTATCTGCCCCAGTCTGTCCCCCAGTATACGCTCTATCCCTGCCACCTTAAAGGCTGCCTCCGGGGTCCCCATAAACAGTTCCCCATTAAAGGAGTGCACCCACACCACCAGCAGGCTGAACAGGAATGTAAGCCAATAAACCTTGTCGCGGAACTGCTTTTCTTCCATATAATATTCCCCCCTGTCCCATAACAAATGCCAGATATCCAAAAAGGCCGCCTCCATGACCTGCCTCAAGCGCCGCAGCATACCCCGGCAGGCAGATATAGGAAAACGGCCTTCTGTCCTTTACATTGCGTTCCTGTTAACTGCGGTACTGAGCCAGCAGCCGGTTGATCCGCTTAGTAGGCGTCAGCAAATCGCTCAGGGATGCGTCATGATTAAGGTTGTCGATAATGAGGGCGATATACTTGCTCATATCCACATTAATGTAGTAGGGTCTCTCAAGAAGATCCGGAGTCTGATATACCAGGTTCGTGGTCAGTATCCGGTCAATGATTCCCTTATCATAATACTCGTCAAACTTTGTAAGTCCCCCTGTAAACAGACCAAAGGTAGCGCACACAAAAACCTTCCTGGCCTTCCTGCGCTTCAGCTCCTTGGCCACATCCATGACACTCTCACCAGAGGAAATCATGTCGTCGATGATGAGCACGTCCTTACCCTCCACGCTGGCTCCCAGGAACTCATGGGCCACGATGGGATTGCGGCCGCCCACGATTTTCGTGTAATCGCGGCGTTTATAGAACATACCCATGTCCAGCCCCAGCATATTGGCAAAATACACGGCTCTTCCCGTGCCGCCCTCATCCGGGCTGATGACCATCATATGGCTGCTGTCAATCTGCAGGTCTGTCTCATTCTTTAAAAGATATTTTAAGAACTGGTAGATGGGCTGAACTGTCTCAAATCCCCGTAAGGGAATGGCATTCTGAACCCTGGGATCGTGGGCATCAAAGGTAATGATATTCTCCACTCCCATGTTCACCAGTTCCTTGAGCGCCAGGGCGCAGTCCAGGGATTCTCTCCCGGAACGCCTGTGCTGGCGGCTCTCATATAAGAAAGGCATGATTACATTAATCCTGTGGGCCTTGCCTGCCGCTGCCGCAATCACACGCTTCAAATCCTGGAAATGGTCGTCCGGTGACATATGATTAGTCATACCGAATAGGGAATAGGTCAGGCTGTAATTGCATACATCTACCATGATATACAAGTCGTCGCCCCTTATTGACTCTGTCACAAGTCCCTTGCCCTCTCCCGTGCCAAACCTGGGTGTTACGGCATTGATGATATAGGAATCCCTCTGATATCCGGAAAATGCTATGGTAGACTTGTGTTCACTTTCCCTCTCCCGTCTCCAGTCCACCAGATAGGCATCCACCTTATTGCCCAGTTCCGTACAGCTCTTTAACGGAATCAGTCCCAACGGACCCACGGGAATAGTTTCAATGATTTTCTCCTCATATAACATGGTTAACATCCTCCTGTTTTTTGCCGGAGGCCTCTCTGCCCGGACCGGCATATACTTTTATACCATCATTCTCCATGATTCGTCAAGGCCCTTGTGCCCCGGAAATGCCTTAATTATACGTTACTTTTTTAACAGTCTGATATCTCCTCCATATAATGGGATAATCCTGTATCCGCTCATGATCCTGGAGGTAACACGGTCCGTATAGGAATCCCTGAGCCGGGCCAGAGTCAGGTTCGTGGATATGATGGTGGAACGGCTCATGTTCATCCGCTCATTGATACAGTAGAACAGCCGGGAGGAAGTAAAGCTGTTGTTTAACTCCGTTCCCAGGTCATCAATGATGAGAAGGTCACAGTCCAGAATGAACCGGTACATGTCCTTCATGTCCTCCGCATTATCATAATCAAACTTATTCCTGGAAAATACATCAAAGAGATCGCTGGCTGTCAGATAAATGACTGAATGGAAATCATCCATCAGTTCCCTGGCAATACAGTTGGTGAGGAACGTCTTTCCAACGCCCGTGCTTCCTGTAAACAGGAGGTTATCGTGTTTCTTATCAAAAACCCGGACAAACTCCTTACACCCCGCCACTACCCGGCGCATGTAGGCCGCATTGGTAATACCCAGTTGGGGAAGTATCTCCGTATCATCGTAGTACTCATAACTCAGAGCCTTAAAATTCTCCCGTTCCAGCACATCCTCCAGATTGGACTGGGCATGAAGCAGCTTCATCTGGGCCTGAAGAAAACAATGGCACTTACGGCCGTCTACAAGCCCCGTATCCCTGCAGTCCGGACAGCGGTAATGTAGCTCCAGGTAATCGTCAGGATAGCCTGCCGCCCTGATGATAAGGGCCTTCTGCTCCCGCAGATCCCTGAGGTCCTCCTTCAGCCTGTCCAGGACACCTTTATCCCCTTCCAGCAGCTTTTTGGCGCACGCCACGGAACGCTCTGCGATTTCCGCTTCCAACTGTTTTACCACCGGCAGCCTGGCATAAATCTCTTTACGCCTTTCCTCCAGTTTGTGGTGGTTCTCGATCTGCTGCCTTCCATACTCCCTCATGATTGCGTCGTACTGGGAATTGCTCAGTGCCATGGTTCACTCTCCTTATGTGTATTAGGGCTGCTGCCCCACCCACTCCTTTACCTGCTTTAAAACCAGTGCATCATAATCCGTATCCCTCTGTTTAAAATTATGGAACTGATTGGATGAATTCTTTCTGGTCCCTGATCCCTGCCTGGCGGATGAGACGCCGGAGTCATACTTCTGCAGCCTCTTCTCCCTGGCTTCACCGCTCTCCTCCCTGGCAGCCGTGCGCTTTGCGTCCAGGTCCTTTATATCAGTCAGGCCCCGGATGCCGGCTTTCTGCCAGTCTGACAAAATCTTGTCCGCATACTGGAAGCTGGGGTTATGGATGGCCGTAATGGTCCTGTTACACGCTTCCAATACCACTTCCCTGGAAAATCCATAGTCCCTGAACCACTTGTCCATCAGCTTCTGCTCCGGTGCGGCCGGTTTCCTGCTGTTGATGCCAAATGCCTTCATAACCGCAAAGGAATCACGGCTGTAGGAAGCGCTGTAATCCTTGGCCTCCAGCGCTGTCCTGATTCCCTTCTCATGCCAGCTCATGGCCACGGTCTCCATGTAACGCACCGATATGTGGCCGTTCTGCACGCAGTATTCCACCAGATACTCTAAAAGCTCACTGCTCATGGATAATCCCTCATACAGATAGGCAAATACCTGGCAGTCCCTGGGGGTAAATACCTTGTTCATGTACTTCTGGGCAATATAGAGAAGCTGGGAAAACTCCTCGTCCTGAGCCAGACGGTTTACCTGCTCCGTGGAATACACCGGAATACAGCCGTCCTCCTGACCCGCGGTTTCCGTGCGCTCCCGGACTCCTGCCTGCTCCCGGATGCCTGTCAGCCCGCGGACATCTGCCCGCCCGGCTGTCCCGTTTTTCCTCTGAAACGCATCAACCTCCAAATCTGGGACCGCTGCCTGTTCCCTGTCCTGCTCACGCGTAAAGGTACGGCCCCCGGACTCCGGACGGACCGGTTCACCCTGAACCCGCTGTTCCTGTTCAGAGTCAGCCAGCACACCCGCCTTCTTCCAATAGGAGAGGGCTCTGCGCACATCTGATTCCGTATGGTTTAGGGCATCCGCAATCAACTCTATGGTGATATCCTCCCCCTGATGGCGGAGCACATAGAGGTACACCTTCACATATTCACCGTTGGCAGCAGCCATATATGTATCAATGAATTCATTGGCCACAGCCGTGACCGGAACACTCCATCTATCCTTCATATTTCCACCCATCCCTACACCACTCCTTGCTTCATTCTATCATAACATATCCACTACCAAAAGAAAATAGGCGCGGTTTTGCACACTCTTTGTTGTGGATAATGTGGATAATGTGGAAAAATGGTGGACATAACTGTCCCTGTTCTTCATAAAACTCCATTTTTACCGTATAAATCCAAGATTTTTTAAATCGTGCGACATTTTTTTATGTTAATCAAAAAATCCACATAGTTTCTTTACATAAAATGTTGAAAACTATGTGGATAATGTGGATAACTATTGTCCTAACAGCTTTTCCCCTACTTTTACAATGTCTCCGGCCCCCATAGTTATCAACAAATCGCCGTTCATACAATTTTCCAAAATAAATGTCTCAATCTCATCAAAGGACGGAATATAGTGGGCCTTCGTGCCCAGCTTCTCAATCCGGTCCGCCACGTCCCGGGAACTGACCCCCAGGGTATCTGTCTCCCGGGCTGCATAGATATCAGCCAGAATCACTTCATCCGCGGCGGACAGAGCCTCCGCAAACTGGTCCAGGAATGCCCTGGTCCTGGTATAAGTATGGGGCTGGAACACGCACCACAGCTTCCTGTGAGGATAATTCCGGGCCGCCGCCAGGGTTGCCTTTATCTCCTGTGGGTGATGGGCATAGTCGTCAATAACCGTAACACCTGCCACCTCTCCCTTTTTCTCAAACCGTCTGTCCGTGCCAGTGAATTTTCCCAGCCCCGACATAATGGCGTCAAATCCCACTCCCAGCTCCAGTGCGATGGCAATGGCTGCCAGAGAATTATATACATTGTGCTCTCCTGTGACGCCCAGAGTGATGCGGCTCACTGCCTCTCCCTGGATTACCAGGTCATAGGAGGGCCTGGCAAACCCGTCATATGCTATGTTCCGGGCCGTGTAGGTGCTGGAAAGGTCCTTTCCGAAGGTAACCACTCTGCAATTGAGGCCCTTGGTGATTTCCTCCACCTTCTCAATTCCGCTGTTTACCACCAGAAGTCCTTTGGCGGGAAGCTTGTCGGCAAACAGACGGAAGGAATGGCGTATGTCCTCAATATCCTTAAAGAAGTCCAGATGGTCCTCCTCAACATTCAGTATAACCTCCATGGTGGGATAAAAGGACAGGAAACTGTTGGTATATTCACATGCCTCTGTCACAAACAAATCAGGACCGCCCACACGGATGTTGCCTCCTATGTCCTTTAGAATACCTCCCACAGAGATAGTGGGATCCAAGTCCCCTGCCAGGAGGATATCCGTGAGCATGGATGTGGTGGTAGTCTTACCATGGGTTCCTGAAATGGCTATGGCTTCTTTGTAATTGCGCATCAGCTCCCCCAAAAGCTCTGCCCTGGAAAGCATGGGCAGCCCCTGATCCCTGGCTGCCCTGAACTCCGGATTATCTTCATGGATAGCTGCCGTATACACCACCACGCTGATTCCCGGCTCCCTCTCAATATTGGCCGCCCTCTGCCCGTAATATACCCGTGCTCCCTTCTTCTCAAGATGCTCCGTCAGGGCCGTCTCATGGGAATCGGAGCCGGATATGGAAAATCCCTCATCCAAAAGGATTTCTGCCAGGCCGCTCATGCTGATGCCTCCGATTCCGATAAAGTGTACATGTTCTGGTTTATTAAAATCTATCTGATACATAATCAATAATCCTTCCCTGTGCCTGTCATACATTTTCCTGCACAAAAATATCTCTTCCTTATTATATCAAAAAAAAATCGAAAAGCTATATAAATCGAGTAGGAGGAAGGCGATTATTTCGCCTTCCGACCTCTCACACCACCGTACGTACCGTTCGGTATACGGCGGTTCAATCAACTTAACATGTAACAGCCTTTTCGGCGTAGTAGTCTTCCATGGATACAAGACCAAACTTAGCTAGTCTCTCTTTA
The DNA here is from genome assembly GCF_020297485.1 of Enterocloster clostridioformis. NCBI lineage: Bacteria > Bacillati > Bacillota > Clostridia > Lachnospirales > Lachnospiraceae > Enterocloster > Enterocloster clostridioformis. Next base: position 4,431,694 of record NZ_JAIWZC010000001.1, on the reverse strand, counting down.
CTGATACAAATGTGGAGATTCCAGCTTCTGCACACTCTGGCATATCCTTTGGCATATGAAATGCCATGTGCCGCATTTGGCGGCAGACCAAGTTTGATAAGATTCTTTTCCCTGTTCTTTGGCGTTTTCCAGTGTTTCCATATGCACATGCGCAGTCGATACCGAATCTGTCCGTCCATTTTTGCGCACAGCCTTTTCATGCTTCCGATTTTGAAATAATTTATCCACCCTCGGATAAGCCGGTTGAGTTTCCCAATTTTATAACCATTGCCCACTCCCCAGCTCCTGCTTGTATATTTCTTCATCTGCGCCTTGAACTTTGCTGCCGCTTTCGGGTGTGGTCTGGCTTTGTACCCTTTGGCAAATGAGTCATAGTAAAATCCAAACCCCAGATACTTAATGCCCTTTGGTTTATCAACCCTGCTCTTTTCCGCGTTCACTTTCAGTCCAAGCTTTTCCTCTATAAACCGAGCCACGCTCTTCATTACCCGCTCTGCCGCCTGTCTGCTCCCGACCATTATAATAAGGTCATCTGCATACCGGACGAAATCCAGCCTCCTTGCTTCCAGTTCTTTGTCCAGCTCATTTAACATGATATTTGCTAACAGCGGCGAGATATTTCCACCCTGCGGTGTGCCGACTACCGTATCTTCATACTCATCATCAATCATTACGCCGCTGACCAGAATCTTTCTTACCACCGATATGACATCTCCGTCCTTTATTGTCCGTCCGAAAATCGTCATCAGCTTGTCATGGTCTACTGTGTCAAAGAATTTCGCTAGGTCGATATCCACTATCCAGTTGTGTCCGTCATTCATCATTTCCAATGCTTTAAGGACTGCCTGCTGTGCACACCGCTTGGGTCTGAATCCATAGCTGTGGTCGTGAAACTGCTCCTCAAATATCGGGGTAAGCACCTGTGCCACCGCCTGCTGTACAAAGCGGTCTACTGCTGTTGGCACTCCAAGATTTCTTGTACCACCATCGGGTTTGGGTATCTCCACCCTGCGGACTGGCTTCGGCTTATACTTCCTCGTCCGCAACTGTTCCTTAATGTTTTCGCCGTTTTCCGAAAGATATGCGCCAAGTTCTTCAACGGTCATCCCGTCCACGCCTGCCGCTCCTTTATTCCTTACGACTTGCAGATACGCCGCATTTAGATTATCCCTGCTTAATATCTGCTCCATGAGACTGCTTGTGTCCATGCGTTGTTTCCTTTCTGCCCCTTTTGCCTTTGCCGCCTTTGAAGTCATCGACAGGCGTATGCTCCGGCTACGAAGTGGAACGTACTTCAACTGATTGATTGTTCAGCCCTTCGCTCCGTCCCCATTACAGGAACTTCCTCACTACTATGGCTTCTGCTGACTTCTCACAATTCGTTGTTACTACGGCTAATGAGACCGCCTGTGAGACCTCCCCAGTTAAGGTGCGTGTTCTTTTCCTCCATGTACCTGCCGCATTTACTCGTACTTCCGGCAACCTTTTGGACTTCAGTGCCTTTTGCCACCTTATCCGTATTTCCGAGCCTTATATGCGGTTCCTGTCCGTCAGGTCAGAGGTTTGCTTACAGCTTCTTTCAGATTCCGTCTCACGGCGGACACCCTTGCTGTTCGGCTATGTGCTTCGTTGTTGCCTACGCGCACTTGGGACTTTCACCCATTAGAAAACGCCCATGCTGGGCAAACAAAATGGAGAAATACCGGATCTCCGGCATTCCTCCTTAACAGACCTGATATAGGATATGTGCTTTGGCCGCGGCTTGAGCCTGCTCACCCGCTTTCCAAAACGTTTTTGCGTATTAAATTAAGGAGAGGCGCCGAATCCCGGTCCTCTCCCAATTGTTTCATATTTCTTGTCTCCTGACAGCGACTATGCCGCCTGCTGCCTGAAAACCAGGTTTTTATACCGCTCAAGTGTAATCAGCAGCGTATTGCCCAGCACGCCGATTGCGAGAATCTCTCCGATTCCAACTGTCACCATGGCCATAAGAATCATATCCTCAGAACCATAGGCATATCGTAACACCCATGGAATGATAATGGTGTTGGCCATAATTGGAGGAATGCACACGCACCACTTGTGCTTTCTCAGATACCATGAACCGGCTGCGCCAATAAGCGTGGCCAGGCTTCCGAATACCACGTCCAGGGGCATGGCCCCGCAGAGCAGGTTGGAAAGCAGGCAGCCCACAAATAGTCCGGGCACGGCTGCCGGCGTAAAGAACGGCAGTATGCAAAGCGCCTCCGCGATTCTGAACTGGACCGGGCCGAAGCTGATGGGCGCGAATACCATGGTAAGCGCCACATAGATGGCTGCAATCATGGCCCCCTGGGCCAGTCCGTACAGTTTCCTGTTGTTTTGTCTCATATTCTGTTGTCTCCTTTAGTTTTGTTTTAGGTGTGGAAGGTCTCGAACACACCAGTCGTTTGTTGCAGATTGTCCCGGAAATGCTGATAATGACAGGGAATCTGCGGCCTTATTGCAGGGGATAGTGTAGCATATTTTGGGCGGGAATGCAAGCCGTACCCACAATTTACCCACAATCAAATATCCGCATCAAAAAAAGGCCAGTTCCCCGGCCCTTAAAACGCTTTTGCTATCGGCTCCATTTAATCATAATCTCCTTTCCTGGTATGTGGCCCCGGCAGAGGCTCTATGTAATTGCCGTTACTCCCCTCTGCCGGATACTTTGTTTTCTCAGCCCTATACGCTTACTTCACTGTGAATCTCATGGTCTGGGACTGGCCCATGTATTTCTGGTAGAGTTTCGGATGGTCGGCGGCAAATGCCCTTGCATTAAACTTATTGCTGATAACAGCCTTGAATCTAACCATCCAGTCACCCACCTCTGTTTCCTCCTGTCCCCTGGCCTGCAACTCCTTCTTGATGTCCTCCTGCAGGAGTTCCATCTGCTTTTCAATGGCTTTCTTTTGGGCCTCCAGGACCTTAAGGTCATTGACCTTCTTAAGTAATGTTCTCTCTGACATAGTGTGCTCTCCTTTACAGCCCCTACCAGTCTTGCGTGTCTATTGCTTGTGGCTCACAGGTACGACTGGTAAGTTTGTGGGGGATTGTCTGCCCCGGCTGCTTTTGTTTTCTGTTCCTTGCTATGTATATAGTATATATCTATTAGCACAAATAGCTTATTGGCATGTTTTATATATTTGCGCAAATATATTTGTGAAATTTATATATTTACGCAAGTAGATAACAATGATACAATATGGATATAATGAAATAAGTGTCTTTGTCTTTTGTCGCCCACTGGAAGGAGGAATATAAACACATGGCAGAGGAAAGCAAAATAAGCAAAGCCCAACAAAAAGCAGTAAATAAATATATAAGTAACAATTATGATAGAATTAACCTCACTGTACCAAAAGGGAAAAAAACTGACATATCAAAACACGCTGAAATACATGGCGAAAGCTTAAATGGTTTTATTAATAGAGCCATTACACAAACTATCGAATCTGACAATACCTCACAGGAAGGAGCGTAACCCTATGCCATTACCAAAAGAAAGAGTCTATACCATTGACGATATTTACAACTTGCCGAATGGAGAACGGGCAGAACTGATTGACGGTCAGATTTATTACATGGCACCACCGAACACTACCCACCAAAGAATATCTACCTTTCTACACGGAACCATTTTCAATTATATCAACAGTAAAAACGGCCCCTGTGAAGTATTCCATGCACCATTTGCCGTGTTCCTTCAGGCAGAGGATGAAAAGAATAATGCAAACTACCTGGAGCCGGATATATCCGTAATTTGCGACAAAGACAAATTGGATAATAAAGGCTGCCACGGTGCACCGGATTGGACGATTGAGATTGTTTCCTCTTCCAGCCGACAAATGGACTATTACAAAAAGCTGGCTCTTTATCAAGGGGCGGGGGTACGGGAATATTGGATTATAGACCCAGCCAGGGAGGTTGTTATGGTGTATGACTTGGCTAACGAAACACCACCCACCATTTACCGATTTACCGATTCTGTTAAAGTCAACATATATGAGGACTTTTCCATTGACTTTAGCCAATTTAGACTTTGATACCATCCACATTGCAGCAGAGCCGCCCTCGCCCTGCTGCTTTTTATCCCTCTGCCTTTCTGTTGACCCAATAAACCTCTGTCTCATGCTGTCGTGTTTCACGTCACCCTTAAGGGTGTTCCCTGTTTTGGGGTATACTGTGCTATCCATGCCGCACCGGGCAAAAGCAGCATTATCTTAGAGCCCCAGTGCGTCCCGTCCCCCATTCTATGGGATCCGGACAGTACAAAGCTGTTCAAGGGCCGCTAAAGGCCCTGTCCAGGCCCGCATGAACACTGCTTTATATACCGTGTTCATGCGGGCCTGATTTTTTCTAATCTTCTGCCTAACTACCGCTGATCTTCTGCCGAATTCCTCTACTCTATCGTCCACTTCAGCAAATGCTTTTTCAGCAGCTCAAATATCTGCATTACGATTACCAGTACGATTACCATAAAAACAAAACCAACCCACGTATTGGCGAAAATGCCTAACTCCGCATACTTCTTCACGAAATATCCCATGCCCTGACCTGCCCCGTACATCTCAGCAAAAACCAGCATAACAAAGGAACTGCGCAGGGAATTGACAAATCCCGCCAGAATGGATGGGCTTGCCGCCGGAAGGATGACCTTTATCAGTCTCTTAAACCCCCGTAATTCCAGGGTGGCGGCCTTGTCCAGATATCGTTTGTCGATTGTCATGATACCTGTAATGGTGGCAAAAAGGGTTGCCCACATAATGTTATAGACAATCAGAAAAACGGACGCAGAAAACAGGCTTGGAGCCATGAGAAGTACAAAGGGGGACAAGAGAATAGATGGTATTACGCTAAAAGCGTAAATGACCGGATACAGGACTTCCCTTACCCTTGTATTCATCCCCATGATTGTTCCGAGGAACAGGGCAATAAGCAGCGAAATTGTCACTGACGGTATCAGCAGCTTAAAGGATGCCAGCATATTGCCTGCCATCATGCCGCGGCTTGAGATAAATGCCTGTTTAATCGCGTCTGCTGATGGAAACAGATATGGATTCACCAGTTTATTTTCCGTCACATAAACATACAGCAGCACCAGCCCTGAGAATATGCAGAATGTAATCCAATATTTTTTAATAAATGCCCCTGCCTTATTCATGTCCCTGTCTCCTTAACCGCTCCTCTTATTTGTCGTTCTCTTCAAAGAAGGTTTTCATATTCTGGTAGAACTCAGGCGCTTCCCCGCCGTATGCCTCTGCCGCTTCTCCAAGGGCTTCCTCATATAACTTCGTATTGATATGGTCATCAATATTGATCTCTTTTGCCTTTTCATCTAAGAATCCTGTTTTGTCAAGTATATCCCACGCCCGCTTTACAAAATTTTTAAGGGGGTCAACACTTACAAAATAGTGCTCGTCATCCAACATATAAGCAGCCACATATTCTTCCGTGGCCTTGATTTTTGCGGCATGTAATTTTACGGCCTCCTCTTTATTGCTCTCATAATAAGACTGTGCCCGTAACAATGCGCGGATAACGGCTTTTACTGTATTGGGATTATCATTTACCCATTGGGTCTGGCCTTCCATCCTGCAGCAGGAATAATTCTCCATGATTTCACTCTGATAGCTTACGATGTCGATTTCCCCATTTTTCACCATCTCCTGAACGGCCAGGTTCTGTCCTGTACCCATAAGCGCATATTCTACATCCCCGCGGATTACGGCTGCCAGGGCGTCATTGTAATCGGAATAAATTTCCCAGTCCACGGCCTCAAGGGGATTATCATAGCCAAGGTCCATCACTGCGCCCGTAAACGCAAAGTAGCTTGGATTCACCGCCACCTTTTTGCCGATAAAGGATTCGATTCCGTTCCACTCAGCACCGGCTTTCGCCACAACCGGCATACAGCCTTCTACCATGTGGCCTCCAAAGATTGTCAGGTCCACTCCGGACGCAATCTGCTGCAGAGGGTTGCTTGTTCCTGCATTCGATACAACATCCACCTTGCCCGTAGCCAGCAGCGTCATTGCGTCGGCATTGGCATTGGCCTCAACGTACTCAATTGTGATTCCCTCGTCTTTCAGATATCCCTTTTCCTCTGCAATTGTCAGAAGCACATTACCGCTTGTTCCGCAGTTCCATTTTACCACGCTCTGCTCCGGCGCGTTTCCACCGGAAGCCTTTTCATCCGATGCTGCCTGTTCCTGTGTATTCTCCCCAGGTGTTTCTTTTGATGCGGCCTCACTTTCCGCGGTCTCCTTTGACACGCTTTGGCCTGCTGATGTCTCCTCTGTTTTTTTGCCGGCATTGTTCTCTGCCGTGCCGGCGCAGGCCGCCAGACTGACTGTCATAGCCGCTGCCAGAAGCACTGTAAAAATTCTCTTTTTCATGACTTTTTCCCTTTCTGTTACCGTATATTTATGGTTATAGGACCTGACAGCAGATCAGCTCCCTATCCATCTTCTATTCAATGTGGTCTGCCACATCCCTGTTAATCTGGCAAATCAATTTGGTGCGCATCCTGAGCATTTCCATGTTCTCAAACTGTGTCTCCCTGGTGGGGCGTCCGTCTTCCGGAATCGCGCACTCGTATATAATGCTGCTTGGCGATTGTCCCAGCACGATAATGCGGTTGGCAAGGAGCATTGCCTCATCTACATCATGGGTCACAAAAAACACGGTTTTCTTTGGGTTGTCCTGTGCCCACAGCTTGAGCACCAGGTCCTGAAGTCTGGCCCGGGTCACCGCGTCCAGCGCTCCAAACGGCTCGTCCATCAGCAGGATGGGCGGGTCCATGCTGAATGCCTGGGCAATGGCACACCTCTGCTTCATGCCGCCGGACAATTCCTTTGGCAGCATCTTATAGACGGATTCCTCCAGCCCCACTTCCAGCAGCATGTTTATGGCAGTCTGCTTTAGCTCCTGCTTTGTCCTTCCTGGAAAACGCTGTTTTAATGCAAGCAGGATATTTTCACCCGCTGTCATCCACGGGAACAAACCGTAATCCTGGAATACAACGCCGCGCTCCAGACTGGCTCCTTCCACCTTTTTACCTCCGATTAACAATTCTCCGGACGTGGGTTTTAAAAGGCCGGCCAGCAGGCGCAAAAGTGTGCTTTTTCCGCACCCGGATTGTCCCAGAATACAGACAAATTCTCCCGCCTGCACCTCTATATTTATATCCTTTAAAATTAATTTCCCGTTGTCTTCATACGAAAAAGACAATTGATTTATTTTAATATTTTCCATATCCGCAAGTGTCACTCTATCCTTTATCAAACGTGTTTCAGGGCCCTGATTATATTTTGCGCCGCCAGTTCAATATTTTCCTTGCTGGTTGCAAGATTGACGCGGATAAATCCGTCATATCCGCCTTCACCAAACCAGCTTCCATAATCCACTGCCAAACCGCATTTGTCCTGGATAACGTGTTTCATGTCCTCCGGCTTTATGTATCTGCCCAAATCAATCCACATCAGATACGTTCCTTCCAGCTCGGAAATCCACACATCCGCAAGCGCCTCCAAAAGCGCGTTTCTCATATAGCGGTAATTGGCCTCTATGATATCCAGTACCTGCTCAAGCCAGTCCCTTCCCTTTTCATAGGCGCTTTGTACCGCAATATAACCAAATGCATTCCCGCCATTAATCCGCAGCCGTTTTAAATACTGGTCATACCTGTCCCGCAGTCCCTGATCCGGAATGACCAGGATGGAATTCTGGCAGGCTGCCAGGTTAAATGTCTTGGTCCCTGCCGTAAGTGTGACCAGCATATCATCGTATGTCCCTGTGGTGGCAGCTACAACATGCTCATGGCCTTTCATGATGATATCCTGATGAATTTCATCGGAGATAACATAGACATGATGCTTCTTACATATATCCAGCGCCCTTTGTATCTCCCCGGACCTCCATACCCTTCCCACAGGATTATGAGGGGAGCACAGTATAAACAGCTTTACGTCATGTTCCATGATTTTCTCTTCAAAATCCTTATAGTCCATCACATACCCATTTTCCGTACGTACAAGGGGACTTTCCACAGGCTGTCTGTTATTATTAAGGATTGCGTCGCGGAATGGATAATACACAGGAGGCATAATAATAACTCCCTCCTGTTCCCTGGTCAGTATATGCATCAGCCAGTTGACGGCAGGAACAACTCCGGGAGCAAAACGCATCCACTCTCTTTTCACCTGATAATTGTGATATGTTTCCTCCCACCGGATAAATGCATCTGCGTATGCATGAGGCGTATTATAATATCCGAACACGCCGAAATCAGCGTATTCCTTTATAGCGTCCTTCACACATTCCGGAACCTCAAAATCCATATCAGCCACCCACAAAGGCAGCAGATTCTCATTGCCGAATTTCTCCCCGCAGTTATCCCACTTCATGGAGTTTGTATTCTTTCTTTCCTTATAAATTATCTGATTCATTCTGATCCTCTTTTGCATTATCGAATTATTGTTTGCGATATGCATTCAATTTAGTTTACTAATAAAAAAATTGTTTGTCCAATTGGATTTTTCTATGTAACGGTTCTTACCTGTAATGTCATTTAGCCCCGGTATATCCGGCGTATTCTCATGTATCTTCCTGCTGTAATCCGGCTTGATGTAAAAAAAGGACATGAAAAATGCCGGTACGTGAATCCATATCCACATACCGGCATCTCTTTGCTTTATTCGCTTTTTTTCTTTTTGTTAATTATGTTCTCCGCAGCTGTGTCCGTGTCCATGGCAGTTATGCTCCCCGCCCTCATGGTGATGGCTGCACACGGTATTTGGATCATAAACCAGGCTGCCGCTTAACAGCGCCTCCACTGCCTGGTCTGCATCCCCGGATGCGCCTGGATACAGTTCAATTCCGGCCTGGTCCAGCGCTGTCCTGGCGCCGCCTCCGATTCCTCCGCAAATCAGCACCTCTACTCCCAGGTTTTTCAAAAACACAGCCAGGGCCTCATGGCCGCTTCCGCCGGTTCCCACTACCTGAGAGGACAGGATTTTCTTATCCTCTGTGTCATATACCTTGAACTCCTCTGTATGGCCAAAATGCTGGAATACCTGTCCGTTTTCATATGTTACAGCAATCTTCATTACAATCTCCTCCTGGTTTGTTATTACAGCGGCGTCTGCGGCATCCGAGTTTCCCGCAGTTCTTCCCGCAGCAGTTTCCTCCGTCCGGGCACAGCTGGTAGTTGCCTCCCCGGATTTCCAGCCTTTTCCCATTGACCAGACAGTCCGCCAGCTTTTTCCTGGCTGAATTATACACCGCCTGGACCGTGGTTCTGGCCACCCCCATCTGGTCCGCGCACTCTTCCTGGGTGCAGTCCAGCCAGTCAATGAGCCGTATGGTCTCATATTCCTCCAGCGTGAGCTCCACCGCGCTGTCCATCTCCTGGTTCAAAGGACCAAAGGTGTCTATGGTGGGCACGGAGCAGATTCTTCTGGCCTTGTACGGTCGCGCCATATGCCTTCTCCTTATCCGCTGTCTTACTTTGTTTTTGACTTATGTCAATAATTATAAGGCTGTTTATGACATATGTCAATATCCATTTTGCCTCCCGTCCTCATTTTACAGTCTCAATTTTGCAGTCCCGCTTCCCGGTCTCAACTGACCGTCCCAATATAACAGGGCCGTCCCCTGCCTCATACAATGTTTTGTGCATGCTGAAAGCCCTTGTGCGAGGAAATCGGCATTTCATCCTTACGGAATTGAAAATCATGGCACCGCCATGATTTTCACAGAGTGGCGACTTGGTCGGCACTCTGGCCGTCTTATGAATAAGACGGAAAAAAGACCTGTCCCATATTACCCGTCAGATGCCCCAGTCCCAGGCTGGTAACCATGGCCTGTTCGATTCCCGCCATCTGTCCGGAATCCAGATGTCCTATGTATTCCTTTAAACGGTTCCGGTCTATGGTGCGAATCTGCTCTGCCAGTACGGTGGAATCCTGCTTTAATCCGCTGCGCATCCTGCGGATACACACATGGGTGGGGATGGCTGCCTTGGTGGATCGGCTGGTGATGGCCGCTACGATTACGGTTGGGCTGTATTTGTTCCCTACATCATTCTGGATGACCAGAACCGGCCGGACTCCTCCCTGCTCAGACCCCACTACCGGCGACAGATCCGCATAATATAAATCCCCTCTCAAAATGGTCTGGTGTGCGTCCTGGTTCATATTCTTGTTCTCTCTATACATATCATTACCTCGCTGATTCATAAATGGTGTTTTCTAATGGAGAGTATCACCATCCCTGAGGTAATTAATCATATAAGGGACAACCTTTTTTATTATCCTGCAGAACGTATTTTTACACATGCCTGACAGCTCACGTTTTCTCCACCCACAAGGCTTCTCATAAAAACAGCACATATGCTGTCATCAGTATGAGCCCTGCTCCCAGCATCATAAATCCATATCCCATGCTGGAATAAATCATGTGCAGAAGCCTTACATCCTGGGCCTGCCTGAAAAACCTGCTGGATTCCCCCGGTACCACCACCTGATTTTTTTCCGGTTTTTTCATGAACAGGGATAGAGGGACTTCGCATACCCCATTGACACATCTGGCCAGCATGGCTCCCAAAAAGGGCAGCACGGTAAGAACCAGAGGGCGGTACACCCGGTCCTCCAGGTTCAGCCATGCCGGCCATCTGTCCACATAGATCCTGGTCCCGTCCTCCCCTGTCTCCATAAGGTATCTGCGGATAAGCAGCACATACACCAGGATTCCCATGGAAATGCTGATACAGGCCCCTCTGAGATTGGCCTCTGAAAAATACTCCACCTGATGCAGGACATGCGCCCCCCTTAAAAACGGACGGCTGATATCTGCCATCCAGTCCATAATCCGGTGGGGAGCCATCCCCATAAGCGGAAGGAAAAGAGCGGAACCGCCCAGGGCAAAACAGGCAGCCGTGCCCGCGTACTTCTTTCCCCTGTCATCCCCGTCCCGTCCCAGGGGAGCCTTTTCCAGAAAAATGGCCGCAAACAGCTTTATCATGTAGGCGGCCGTAAGACCGCCCGCCATAAGGAAGGCCCACTCCAGTACCTGAAAGGGCAGGACATTGGCACCCTGTCTGCCCAGCATTTCCATATACTCCACAATACTCTCATGGAGCAGCGTCTTACTCACATACCCGTTCCAAAGCGGAATGCCGCATATGCCATATGCCCCCATGGCAAAGATTAGCATCAGGAAAGGCTTGTTCCTTCCATATCCCCGAATCTCATTCAGATCCAGCTTGTGCAGGTTCATATAAATACATCCCGCCGCCATGAACAGCACCAGCTTAATCATGGAATGATTCACCATATGCAGCACCGTTCCGCTCACAGCCAGTCCGTTTTCCTCACCCAGCAGACACTGCATGGAACACCCCGTAAGAATGAAGCCAATCTGGGACATGGAGGAGCATGCCAGGGTACGTTTTAAATCAATGGAAAAAACGGCCAGTATTGCTCCCAGCACCATGGTCACGGCTCCCGGCGCCAAAAGCACCATTCCCCAGACCCTGTCATGCCGGAACATGGTCACGGTAACCATCAGGATGCCGAACACCCCTGTCTTGGTCAGGATGCCTGACAGAAGCGCGCTGGCAGGCGCCGGCGCCACAGGATGGGCATTGGGAAGCCATACATGCAGCGGATACATTCCCGCCTTTGCCCCGAATCCGGCAAGCAGCAGCGCTCCTGCCAGATACAGGGGCCATGTTCCCCCCGTGGCCTTCCTGAACTGTTCCAGACTATCCATGGAAAGATTTCCTGTTCCTGCCGCAATCATGAATATGCCAAACAGCGCGCACAGTCCCCCTATGACCGCAATGGCCAGATATGTCCTGGCAGCCCTTCCCGCTGCCGCTGTCTCCTCCTGTATGACCATCACAAAGGAGGTAAGACCCATTATCTCAAAAAACAGGAACAGGGTAAACAGGCTGTCGGACAGAAATACGCCCATTGTTGCCCCGCAGGTTAAAAGGGAAAAGAAACAGTATCTCCCGCTATTGCCGTGGCAGGCAAAATATTCCATGGAAAACAGAGTGGTCATCATCCACATGAAGGCTGCGATGGTACTGTACAGCCACCTGAATCCGTCCGCCTTCAGCCATATGCCCATCTCGCAAAATCCGGCCCACGAAAAGGCCGCCAAACCGCTTCCGGGATAAAGGCAGAGCATGCCCGTAGCTTCCATAACCATGGCGGCCGACGCAAAAATATCCCGGTTCCTCTCTCCCTTTTTTTCCGCAAAAAGGCTGATAAAGGCCGCCAGAAAAGGCCAGGCCACAGCCCACAACAGCCATACATTTCCTTCCATTCCCGCTACCTCCTTCATTCTTCCTACAGGCCTCCTGCCGCAATCCGGTTAAACACCTGAATCAGAGGACCTGACCACAGGCCCAGAACCATGCTCATGGCAGTAATGGCAATCAGAGGAAGCTTCATATTCCAGTTGGGGTCACATTGCGTATTCCAATGGGGATCTTCCCGCCCCTCTGCCGGGAACCAGGCGGCCCCTATAATAAGCACCATATAAAACAAGGTAAAAAAGGCGGATATAATCAGGGATACCACTCCCAGCATTCCCAGACCCCCTGCCTCTGCGGCAGCTGACCCCAGCATGAATTTGCTCACAAAACCCGCAAAGAGCGGAACCCCCACCAGCCCCAGTCCGGCCAGGGTAAAACAAGTCATGGTGACCGGCATGGCCCTTCCGACGCCGCGAAGCTCATACACATACTCCCGTCCCCCCTTGTACAGGATAGCTCCCGCGCAGAAGAACAGGGTAATCTTCATCAGGGCGTGACATACCATGTGGGTCAGACCTGCGGCCAGACCCGCGGGAGTCATAAGCATGACCCCCATGAGGATATAAGACAGCTGGCTTACGGTGGAGTAGGCCAGTCTGCGTTTCAGATGCTGGGTGCAAAGGGCCCTGAGGGATCCATAGAGGATGGCAGCGCAGCAGACGCACAGGACCGCCGCCTGTACCTTTGTCCCTATAAGAAATTCTGCCCCAAAGCACCAGTACACCACCCGCATCAGGGCAAACACGCCTCCCTTCACCACCGCCACCGCGTGCAGAAGGGCAGATACCGGAGTGGGGGCTACCGATGCGGCGGGAAGCCAGCTGTGAAACGGAACCACTGCCGCCTTTACCCCAAAACCAAAGAAGGCCAGAATGAATGCGCCGTACAGATGACGCCGTTCCTCGTGGGACAGCCCCTGGGCAGTCACGCCGCCCCAGGTAAAATCCAGGGTGGTTCCATATTCATGAAGGCTGATGATGCTGACAAACACCATGGCAGCCCCTGCCATGGAGAGAAGCAGGTATTTCTTGCCCGCATATATGGCCCTGGTATCCATGGCATGCATGACCAGAGGCAGGGTAGCCAGGGTCATGAGTTCATAGAAGAAGTACAGGGTAATCAGGCTGTGTGACAGTGCCACTCCCGCCACCACGCCATATGTAATGGAAAAATATCCGAAAAACTTATTTTCCTTTCCCTCGTGCTTCATATACTCAAAGGAATACAGTGTGGTCAGGGGCCAAAGGACTGCAATGAGACAGGCAAATACCCCGGACAGGCCGTCCAGTCCCAGTGATATGTTCATCTTGCCGCCAAAGCGGTACAGCACCAGCGGCTGTTTGGGGCCGTTCACCACCAGGGCCCCAATCACAGCCGAGGCAGCCAGAATTCCCCCCATTACCAGTATCTCCCTTTTCCTGCGCTCCTTTGGACGCAGTCCAAGCACAGCCGCACCAGTCATCACGGGAAGAAGCACAGGCGCCAGCAGATAATATGGATTCACAATCATCCCCCCTTTCACACCATAGCAGAGGCAATGCCCCTCAGTAATTCAAATACAGGATTTCCCAGAGCGCCCAGCACCAGCAGGGAGATACCCAGCACTGCCAGGGGCACCTTTATAAACACAGATACAGCCGAGGCGCCCGCACAGGACCTGCCGGCCTCTGATTTTTCCGTTTTCTTCCAGTCCTTTCCCGGAAAAAATCCCTCCACAATAACAGGAAACAGATACCCAGCCGTCAGCAGGGCGCTGACAATAAGAACCACAGGCCCCAGCCATGTAAAAAGGCCTGCCTCTGTCCTCATGGCGCCCACGGCTAGATGCCATTTTGCCAGAAAACCGCCTGCCGGCGGAATTCCCACCAGTGACAGGGATGCCAGGGCAAAGCATATCATCACAGCCGGCATCCGCCTTCCCATCCCTTTCATCTCCTTTATCCTGACGCATCCCGTCTTACAAATCACGGCCCCCGCGCAGAGGAACAGGGCGTTCTTTGCCAGGGCATGGAACACCATTTGGAGCAGGGAGCCGTAAAGCCCTTCCATGGACAGCAGGAATATGCCGAACAGCACATAGGACACCTGGCTGAAGGAGGAGCAGGCCAGACGGCTCTTCAGTTTCTTTTCCTTATAAGCCAGCATGGAACCGGTAAATATGGTCAGCACGGCCATGGACAAAAGGGCATGCTGCACCCACGTTCCGCGCAGGAATGTGGGACCGGCCATACCGTACACCACCCGGATGACCGCCACCACTCCCGCCTTTGTAATCAGGCCCGATAACACAGCGCTGGCAGGCGCAGGCGCAACCGGATGCGCGATGGGCAGCCACGGATGAAGGGGCATAAGACCTGCCTTGCAGGAAAATCCGGCTGCCATACAGAAAACAGACAGCAGAAGAATCTGAGGCCTGTCCTGCGCCGTTCCCACAGCCTCCACCAAAACCCCGCCCGCCTTAAAATCCGTTCCACAGGCATACAGGCGGAAGAAAAAGTAGCCTCCCAGGGCAATGGATGCGCCCAGCATGGAATAGGCCAGATATACCATTCCGGCGCGGAGCGCTTCCCTCTTCCCGGAATGAAACACCAGAGGAACGCTGAAAAATGTCATCATCTCAAAAAACAGGTACAGGGTAACAAAATTTCCTGCATAGGCAACTCCTGTCAGGGCTCCCAGGGACATAATAAGGCATCCGAAAAAGCGCGCTTCTTCCCTCTCATGTTCCATATATTCAAAGGCGAAGAAAACCACCAGCACCCATATAAGGGATGCCAGACCGGAAAACAGGGCCCCGATTCCGTCCAGCCGAAGGCACAGCTCCATGCCCGGACCGATGTTCCACAGGAGCAGCCGCATCCCCAGGCAGTTCAGGATGACGAGCCATGAACAGATTGCCTCTGACAGAGACAGGACCGCAGCGGCTGTCCGCATTTTATTTTGGTCCGGATTCCATATCCACAGGGCCGCACCGGAAATCACGGGAAACAGCACCGGCGCCAGCATCCACATTTCTCTCATGTCCTATGTTCTCTCCTTTTCATATATTCCCCTGCTGCCAGGGTCACCCAAAATTGGCAAGCCCTGTCTCTATCATCCTGACCACAGGGCCGTAGTAGGTCCCAATCAGCACATTTCCGGCCATAAAGCAGGCCATGGCTGCCGTAAAATGAAAGTCCCTTACAGGCTCTCCCGCCTCAGGCACAACAGCGTTCTCCAGTCCTGCCGCCTCATAGTCCGCTTTCTCCGGCCCGCTCTCTGAAAACACAATGATGATGAGAGGTATGTAATACATGGCATTGAGGACTGTACTCACGGCCAGGGCCCCCAGCACCAGAACAGCCCGGTTCAAGTCATGGAACGAGGCCATTGCAAAGGAAATCTTAGAAATGAAACCCGAAAAAAAGGGAATCCCTATCATGGCCATGCTCCCTACCACCAGCCCTGCTCCGGCTGCCGGATTCCGCCTTGCGCTTCCCCTCAGGGCCGCTATCTCCTTCTGGTGGCCGCAGCAGTCCATGAGGCCGCCAGCAGCTGTAAACAGCATGGGTTTTGTCACGGCGTGGACAATCATGTGCAGCACTGCGGCCGCCAGCCCTGCCCTGGTTCCCATGCCGATTCCCATGAAGATATATCCAATCTGGGCAATGGATGAATAGGCAATGACCCGCTTGACCATATGCTGCTGCAGTGCCCTGGCCGAACCAATGACCATGGCCAGGATTCCGAACACAAAAAGCAGATCATTTATTCGCAGCCGGATAATCAAATCCATTCCCAAAATCCGCATATAGACCTTGAGAAGCAGGATAATATATCCCTTCAGAACCAGCCCCGACAAAACAGAGCTGGATGCGGCTGTGGCATTGGCATGGGCTCCCGGCAGCCAGGAGCTGAAGGGATACAGGGCGCTTTTTACCGCCAGCCCGGAGGTCATCATCACCAGAGCCATCTTAAGGGGAAATAAATCCTTTCCGGAAGACGCCAAATCCCTGACCTTCCCTGCCATGGGTTCCATAAGCAGATGGCCTGTCTGGCAGTATAAAAGGGCAATGGAGATAAGGATAAGGCCGCTTCCCACCAGGCTCATGATAAGATAGCGTATGGCCGCCGCCACAGTCTCGCCGCTTTCCTTTGCGCAC
The DNA here is from genome assembly GCF_020297485.1 of Enterocloster clostridioformis. Classification (NCBI taxonomy): domain Bacteria; kingdom Bacillati; phylum Bacillota; class Clostridia; order Lachnospirales; family Lachnospiraceae; genus Enterocloster; species Enterocloster clostridioformis. Next base: position 4,415,203 of record NZ_JAIWZC010000001.1, on the reverse strand, counting down.
ACAATGGCGCAGGCTGAAATGGTATTGATTTCTATGAACACATAAGCGGTAAAAAGGTCATTGGTGTAGACAAGGGCCAGAAGGGAACTGAACAGAAGGTTCATCATAACATAATACAGACCGGCCCGCTCCGAAGGTATGTCGTGTTCCAGAGACCGTTTATTGGCAGCCACCGTAAGGAACATTACAAGGGAAAAGACCAGGCTCATGAGGGCCTCCAGAGCGCCGGCCCTGACCTCATTGCCCCAGGGCGCCGGAAAATGGCCCATCATGAAGCAAAAACAGGTACCGTCCGACGTATATCCCAGAAGCAGGCCGGACATCACTGCCACGGCTCCCACCAAAACCATGTGGAGAACCCTGGCCCGGTTCCCGCCCCCCAGAAGGGGCGTCACGATTCCCCCTGCCATCATGATGAATATACTGAAAAATGGAATGTTCTCAACCAGCCTCACCGTCTGTCTCCTCCTGTCCTTCATACAGCATGCCGTCCAAATCCAGGGTCTTGTAATAGTGGTGGAATCTCTGTATCAGTGAAAAGAGAAAGGCTGACACACTGACAGACACCACGATACCCGTCAGCACCAGACCGCCGGGAAGGGGATTGATGAATCCTTCCACGGCTGTCCTTCCATCTACAATCGGCGCCCTTCCACCGGCTATGTACCCCTTGGCCGCCAAGAACAGGTACACGGACATATCCATGAGGTTCAGCCCGATGGCCTTTTTAATCAGATTTTTCTGGAGCAGCAGCATGGTAAACCCAATGGAAAACAGAATCATGGCCGCTGTCTCGTAGTAATTGGTCACAAGGGCCTGCATCATCACACCTCCCCTTCCCGGAACAGGGAATAAAAGCAATACATGGTCCCTGCCACCACCAGCCCCACACAGATATTCAGAGGCAGTATCAGCCCCGCGCTCAAGATGTTCCCCGGCTTCCCCAAAGGTATGCCCGACTCCAGGTGGTTGGCTCCCATAAAAAAGGAATAGCCTTTTGAGAGGGCGTATACCATCAGCGCGCTGCTGCTCACCACGGTAAAGGTTTTAAAGCTGAAAAAACGATGAATCCGCCGGTACCCAAATGCATTGGCATATAGAATCAGACCTGCCCCCATAACCGTCCCTCCTGAGAACCCGCCTCCGGGGGACAGATGACCGTTGAGCACCACATACAAGCCAAACATGAGAATAAAGGGGACCAGCAGCCTGGCCACCTGTTCCAGTATGATATCCCTTTCCTCATCCCTTTCGCATTCCCTTCCCCCTCCCTGGTCTGCCCTCCCGCCGGACCCGCTCCCGGATTTACGGCGCATGAGGGCTATGACGCTGACGGCTGACAGGAATAAGACCACAGACTCGCCAAAGGTATCAAAGGCCCGGTAATCCAATATGATGCCTGCAACCGTATTCACAGCCCCTGTCTCGGAAAGCCCGTCTTCCAGATAACGTCCCGCCACCTCATTGTTGGCGGGATTGTCCGCGGACCCAAAGGCCGGCAGATGGGATACCATCATGAGAAGAACCGCCATGCCCGCCAGACAGACTACCTGTGCAACAGCCCGGTAGATACTGCCGAATACACGCAGGGCATGCTCCTGCGTGTATTCCGTAAACCGCCGGCCCATATTCCGTTTAACACTTTCCTTTTTGGCCTGCCCCGCAGCACGGGCACCTTCCGCCGCTCCATGGGCACCTTCCTCATCATCCCAGTCCTGTCCGTTCTCCACCCAGTCCACAAATACGCGCAGACCGCGCTTACCTATGTCCTCACTCACTGTCTTCCCCCCTTAACCCGTTGACCTTATACAGTGTAATGAAAAGAAGAATTCCCGTAACCCCTGCGCCCACGGCCGCCTCTGTGACAGCCAGGTCCGGGGACTGCAGAATCACCCATATGATGCTCATGATAAGGCTGTTGGCCATAAACAGAATGGCCGCCACCAGCAGGTTTCTGCAAAGGAATACGCTTAAGGAGCAGGCCATCAGAAACAGCAGCAGGATGATCTCAACCACCTTCATATTCAGACACCCCGCATTCCTTGCCAAGGTCCGGATTGCTCCCGGCCTCCGCCCTGGCCACCATATGCGAGGCAGCCGGGTTGCCAATCCAGATAAACAGAAGAATCAATCCGATTTTCGCCGATTCCATATTCCACCCGTTGGAGATCATAAGGCCCGCCAGTATGAGCATGCTTCCCAGGGTGTCACATTTGGCAGCCACATGAATCCGATTCAGCGCATATTCAAACCGGAATATGCCAAAGGTTGCCACGCAGAGTACAAACACTCCCAGTATGATAAAAATTCCTCCTATCACCAGACCCATCACAGCAACGCCTCCTTTTCCTCATTTTCCTTTTCTGCCGTACCGCTCCCTCCCATTCCCTTTTCACGGCTCATCCGCAGGCCCAGAAGCTTTGTCAGCACCACAAAGGACAGGAAACTGATAAGGGCATATATAAGGCAGATATCCACCAGATAGTCCTCATGGAATACTTTTATAAGCAGGGCAATCATGAGCACGGTCTTGGTCCCTATCATGTTGATGGCAATGAGCCTGTCGGAGAAGCGCGGTCCCAGCACGGCCCGCAGAAGGCAGAATACCATATTGATGCTGAGTATGACGACTGACAGAATCAGGACACCTGTAAACATCCCTTCCGCCGCTGCCCCCATCTTTGCCCCCATAGCCCTTCCTCCTTTACGTTATCTCCTCTATCCGCGCCAGCTGTCTTGCCACATGCCAGTCCTTGAGCCCTTCCGCCATCTCAGCGGTCAGTGCGTGGACCCACAACACATCATCCTTCACATCCACCGTGATGGTGCCCGGTGTCAGGGTGATGGCATTAGCCAGGGCCGCCCTGGCTCCGGCGCTCTTTAAGTCCGTCTTAACAGGCACCAGACAGGGCGTGATCTCCATGTGAGGAGACAGCACAATGCGGATGATGGCCACATTTGCCTTCACCACCTCCCATACCACCATGGCCAGGAATACCAGGACATGCCCCAGCCGTTTCAGCAGAAGCAGGTCTTTGGACAGCCGGCAGTCCAGGGCCAGATACCCGAATCCGTATACCAGACCTGCCGCCGGGACTCCCAATGTCAGAATCTCAGCCGTGACTCTGCCGTTTAAAAGAATCCACAGAAGATACAGCAATACATACATTTTCTTTTCATCCCCCTTGGCTTCCCAAACCGCAAAGGACTGCCGCCTGTTATAGCAGCAGCCCATTCCTCTCATCCGGGAGTACCGGTCAGCGTTTTACAAAATATCCCTCTTTCATGATTACGTCCATGTTCTCAACAGCGATTGCACGGATATTCTCTAACGGGTTGCCGTTAATGACTAACAGGTCAGCACTCTTGCCCTCTGTCAGGGAGCCGGTCACATTATCAACCTTCAGCATCTCGGCGCCTGTCTTGGTAGCTGCCACAATGGTATCCATCTCGCTGATGCCTGCCTTTTCCACAAAGGAATACATTTCTCCGATGGCTGTTGTTCCGTATGGCGTAAGACTGGAGCAGAAGGAGTCGGAACCAATGGTAAGACCGATGCCTTTTGCCTTTGCCTTCCTTAAATTAGCGTATACGCGGTTCAGCTCTTTCTCCGCTACGGTATTGCCAGGATACTGGTCATGTACCTCCGGGATGTATGGCGGAGCATAAGTCTTAAACCACTCATTTAAGAACTGGATGGTAGGACAGAAATAGATACCCTTCTCCGCCATGATGTCCAGGCACTCGTCATTTAAGGTCTGGCCGTGGATAATGAGATGCACCCCTGCCCTGGCGGAATCCAGGGCGCCGCCGTAGCCCTCTGCATGGGACCAAACCGGGATTCCTACCATGCTGCACTCATCCACCACTGCCTGAATCTCTTCCAGTGTGTAATGCTGGTCTAGCTTCTGATCCCAGCGCCATATGCCGCCGCCTGTGGACCAGATTTTGATTGCATCGGGATTCTGGCGGAGTCTTCTTCTCACTGCCTTGCGCAGATCCCATGGTCCGTCCACACGCTCAGCCCATGGATGGGATTCGTCATTGTAGTAGCTGGGAAGCTTGTGGGAATCGCCGTGTCCGCAGGTACGGCAGAAGCCAAGTCCGGTTGCCACTACCCTGGGGCCCTTCATGACACCGGCCTCCACCATATTGCGGATTTGGATACCGGAACGGGAAATCTCTCCAACCGTTGTCAGGCCGTTCTCCAGACACTCGTGGGCCTGCTGTACCGCCACCACTGTCTTCTGAACCACATCCTCCAGCACCCAGTCGCTGTCATCGTCTGTCAGGTTTCCTGAAAAATGCAGATGGGAGTCAATAAGCCCCGGCATAATGGTCTTTCCTGCAATATCCACAACCTCGTAGTCAGGTCCGATTTCCCTGTCCGCACCGGCATATGTAATCTTGTCATCCTCTGTCAGAACCAGGCTGTTCGCCACTGGCTCCGCGCCGGTTCCGTCAATCAGTAAACCGCTTTTAAAAGCTACCTTCTTCATTGAAAAATCCTCCTTTATTTGATATATGTTGATGTATGATTTTATAACCGTTATTTTGCAGCGGCCGCCGCCTTATTATTTCCCTTTGCCCTGGTGACAGCGCTAAGGCCCAGTCCGATGACCAGCCAGGCAACCACGATGGCCCACTCTACCGGCTTAAGGGCTGCGGGGCTGAAAGGAACCACCATAAGCCCGATGATGATGGTACCTGCCAGACACGCCATGCAGATGCCTGCTTTTCCGCCGGGAACCTTGTATGGCCTTGGAAGGCCAGGCTCCGTATAGCGCATCTTAAGGCAGGCAAAGCTTACCATGGTGCAGGAGAAGATGAATGCCAGCGCAGACACATTGGTCAGGGATACCAGCATGTTCTTTCCCAGGAAAGGTCCCATAATGGTCAGGACTGCCAGTACCGTGTTGGCCATCTTGGGAGCCCCGCTTTTTTCATCCAGAACCGCGAAGCTGTCCGGAAGCTGTCCTTTACGTCCCATGGCCAGCATAATGCGGCTGGTAGCTCCGTAGAAGGAGTTCATGGGGCCCATAGGGCCTAATGTGGCGATTACCAGCATTGCCACATACAGAAACATGCTGATGCTCTTAAGGCAGGCCAGGGCCGGAACCGTGCTTTTTATAAAATCAGTCCACGGTATAATGGTGCCGAAGGAATAGATACAAATCATGTAGAAACCGCCTGCCGCCAGGAGTGCCATACTGATGACCTTGCCGAACCTATTCCAGTCCAGGCCCTCCGCCGCTTCCTCGGCCTGCTGCGGTATGGTATCAAACCCCGCGTAGAAGAACGGCGTCATTACCAGCACCGAGATAATGCCTGCAAACATGTTGTTCGCACTGGTCACCGTGGACGGTCCTTCCACCTGTGTAAAGGAGGGAAGGATGTTGGATGGTCCGCCTTTTACGAAGGAAATTGCCATTGCCAGAAGCATGCCCGCCAACAGAGCCTTTGTCAGGAATGCCTGCAGCTTTGCGGCCGCGCTGGCTCCCCGGAAGTTAAGGAGAACCACATAGACCGCGAATCCCAGCGCTATGACGGTGGGGAACAGGTACACGTCCGCCCCCATGATGGTATAGAGCTTGACCGCCCTGAGAATCGGGAACAGTCCCCCGAACATATCGGATACTAATGTGGAGATGGCGATTGCCTCCCAGGGACAGAGGATACCGTTTCCCAGAGCCAGGAACCATCCCGTTATGTATGAGACATTCCGCCCGTAGGTCCTGTCCACATATTCAATAATTCCTCCGGAGATAGGGATGGCCGCTGTCAGCTCCCCGAACACGGCTCCAATGGGGAGCAGGAACACGGCTCCAATGGCAAATGCTATCATGGCCGCTATGGGTCCGCCTCCAATCACCATCCAGTCACCTACCAGAAGCACCCAGCCAGTACCGATGATGGCCCCGAATCCAATGGTGAAGAAATTCCATATGGACAGGGTCTTTTTCATTCCGCCTGCATCATTTCCACTTGGTCCAGACATAAGATCTGTTTCCCCCTTTTTCTTGTTTTTCATATTGTTTCTCAACTCATATCCTCATTTTACACAAGGAAAAAAATAACGCAATACTTTGTGCACAATCGATAATTCCAGTGTAATAATTGGTCAAAAATGTATTTTTCGTCCAAAAATCCTATTTACAATACCGCTGAAAGAATTGTATAATCGTTATGCATTTAACTAATTTCAGGGGAGAATGGTCATGTTCAGAATTGTACTTTGCGATGACAGTCCCGCGGACCTGATGGTGCTGCGCGGACATCTGGAACAATTAAAAGAAAAACGGCCTGTGGATATCATATCCTATACAGACGGCCTGGACCTGCTTAAGGATTATAAACAAAAAGGGTTCTGCGACATCCTGGTGCTTGACATGCGCATGAAAACCATGGGCGGCATCGAGGTGGCAAAGCATATCCGCCGGCTGGACGACGAGGTTCCCATCCTCATTGTGACAGCCACCGTGGATTACGCGGTGGAGGGCTACAAGGTGGGCGCCTTCCGCTATATCGTAAAGCCGGTGGAGGGCAGTGACTTTCTGTCTGCCGTGGAGGAGCTGTTGGACAGGCAGCAGAAGAAACAGGCATCCATCTTCTCCTTCCCCAGCATGAGCGGCACCACCAAGCTTATGACCGACCATATCTATTATCTGGAATCGGATTTAAGGACCATCCGTGTGGTTGCAAAGGAAGGCACATTTACCTTTACAGGCACCATCAGTTCCCTGGAGGAACAGCTCCGTACGGACGGCTTCATCCGTATTCACAAAAGCTTTCTTGTCAACGTAAGCCATATTTATAATATTTTCAAGGATTCCGTAACCATGGACAACAAGGAAGTGCTTCCCATGAGCAAGCACAAGCGCAAGGAAGTGAACCAGGAATTCTTAAGCTATATGGAGGCAAACCTATGATGAGCGTCATTCAGCATGCCTGGGTCAGCTTTGTGCTGTCCGTGGCCGAGACCCTGATTCTTTATTGGCTGTGCAGCAACTTCCTTCACCGGAACCCGCGCCCCGTATCCCAATACACGGTGGGCATCCTGATCTATTTTATATTCCAGTGGGTAACCTACTGGTTCAATGCGCCTCTGTTCAGCATGTGCGTCTTTTACTGTGCCTTCACAATGCTGGTAAGCTGCATTTTCTTCACGGATTCCCTCAGGACCAAGGTACTGGTTGCTTATCTGTTCGTTGTTCTCAACTATGCCTGCAAGCTGCTGTCCGCAGTGCTGGTGCGTTTTCTGCACAACGAGCCCCTTCCCTCCGAACCCAACTTCCTGATTCAGAGCCCTTTGGCCCAGATGACGGCCTGCGTCCTTTTTTTCTTCTTTACCCTGCTATTCATCCTGTGCAGAAACATGAGGAAGAGCAACAAAGACAACCTTTACAATGCCATTTCCTTCCTGGTGCCCTCCGTGATTCTGTTCATCACCATCCAGATTTTCCACATGAGGAACAGCGTATCCCACTTTTACCTGGAGATATCGGGAATCCTTTTCTGCTCCTCCATGTTCCTGTTTTATCTGGTGGACGACTACGCCATCATCAACGAGGAGAGCCAGAAAAATATGATTGCGGACAAGCTCCTGACCATGCAGTCCTCCTACTATCAGAAGGTGGAGGACTCCCAGAGGGAAATCACCTCCCTGCGCCACGATTTAAAAAAACACCTCCATTCCCTGGTGGTGTTTTTAAAAGCAGGCCAGTATGTGGAGGCCCTTACATATATTGAACAAATCTATGAATCCGCCAACGGCATGAAGGTGCCTCTCACCGGCGGAAACAGCATGGTAAACATCCTGGTAAACAATGCGCAGCAGCAGGCCGCTGCCTGCAGCGTTCCCCTGACAGCCAATATCATGGTGCCTCCCGAACTTCCGGTTGATAACGTGGACCTGTGCATCATCCTGGGCAATCTTCTGGACAATGCCCTGGAGGCATGCTGCCGTATGGTCAAGGGTGCAGACCGGTTTATCCACACGGAAATCCGCTGCCAAAAGGCATTCCTCATCATCAGCATCTCCAATTCATACAACGGCCAGCTGCGCATGGAAGGCAACCGGTACGAAAGCATAAAGATTGGGGAACAGTACTGCGGCATAGGGCTCTCCAATGTTTCCACGGTCATCCATAAATATAACGGCGACATGAAAATCAGCCACAACAACGATGTATTCACGGTATCCGTCATGCTGCCGCTGGTGCGCAGGTGAGAACAGACACAGGGACGCGCCTTTCTTTGGGCCGGCTCATTCCTTCACTGCAGTTCCCTGCAAATCATCCTGTACGTATCCGCGTATATACTTCCCTTATTCCATATAAAGGCAAAGTCATGCTCCATCTGGAAGTCTCTCAGTTCCAGTTCCCTGAATACCCCTTCCTTGATCCCCTCCTCCACCGCAGTCCGGTACAGGAAGGTAATTCCCGCATCCTTTTCCAGCAGCTGGAGAATGACATGCATGCTGCCGATTTCCGTAATGTGGGCAAAATCAGACAGACGGATATTCTTGATATCCAGATTCTTCTCCAGGATATCCCTGGTTCCCGACCCAGGCTCCCGTATGAGCAGATGTTCCTCCAAAAGATCCCTTAGCCAGACCGGCTTCCTGGCAAAGACATGGCCGGCGGCACATACAGGGATGAAGGGCTCTGTTCTGAAAACCATGGAATCAAAATCCACATCATCATAATATCCCTCAACCAGGGCAAACTGAATCTCCCCGGAAACCAGCTTGTGCAGAAGCTCGTCCGTGTTATTGATGACAACGCTGATACGGTCCTCCGGATGGCTGTGGATGTAGCGGGCCAGGGGTGCGGATATCACTGACTCTCCGATGGTCCTGGTGGTCCCGAACCGCAGGCTCAGTCCCCTTCCTCCCCCCTCTAACATCTGTTTTCGCAGAAATACCTCGTCATTCTTAAGGGTGATGGCTGCGTGGAGCAGCCGTTCTCCTGCCGGGGACAGGTGTATCCTCTTTCCCTCTGCCAGGAACAGTTTGACCTGATACATGTTCTCCAGATACCGTATATGCTGCGACACAGCGGGCTGCGTGATGTGCAGCGCCTCCGCGGCCCTTGTATAATTCATGTACTCACAGACAGCAAGAAATGTGTAAACCCTGAAATCCAGCACCTGATTTCCTCCTTTAATTCCGTCATTTATTTTGTTTCTGATTCTGCCACTGGTTCCGCTTTTTGTTCTGCCTTTGTTTTCTTTATCATAACACATTATTATTAAAATATAAATATATATAATTTTACTTTATGCTTTCCATAAGTTACCATATAAACCGTGTGCTGCGTTTTACACCCGGCACTCTGTCTAATATCAAGCTACGGGAATATGAGGAGGAAAAAGAAATGGCATCATTACAAAAGAAATGGAAAGGATTGGCATTCTGCCTGCTGCTGGCCGTCCCTTCCCGGTTCCTGGGGAAAATGTTCCCCATCATAGGCGGCGCAGTCATCGCCATCATTGCCGGCATGGTCATCGCCGTATTCATGAAAAATAAAGACGGCCTGGAGGACGGCATCAAGTTTACCTCAAAAAAAGTACTTCAGTGGGCGGTCATTCTTCTGGGCTTCGGGATGAACTTAAATGTGGTACTGGAGACGGGAAAGCAGTCTCTGCCCATTATTGTATGCACCATCACCACCTCTCTGGTGATTGCCTTTGCGCTCCATAAGCTTATGCATATCCCATCCAACATCTCCACCCTGGTGGGAGTGGGCTCCTCCATCTGCGGCGGTTCCGCCATCGCAGCCACGGCGCCTGTAATCAACGCGGATGACGATGAGGTTGCCCAGGCCATATCCGTGATTTTCTTCTTTAACGTACTGGCAGCCATCCTGTTCCCCACCTTCGGCAAGGTTCTGGGATTTGACACTGCATCCGGCAATGCCTTTGGCGTCTTTGCCGGAACAGCCATCAACGACACATCATCCGTCACCGCAGCCGCAGCCACCTGGGACAGCATGTGGAACCTGGGGGCGGCCACACTGGACAAAGCAGTCACGGTAAAGCTGACCAGGACCCTGGCCATTATTCCCATCACTCTGTGTCTGGCCTTCATCCGGACCAGGAAGGAGGAAAAGGAAGATCAGGCCAGCGGACAGTCCGTAAGCTTTAAGGATATCTTTCCGTTTTTCATTCTCTACTTCATCGGGGCCTCGGTCATCACCACCATTGCCATGGGAGCAGGGATTCCTGCCTCAGTCTTTGCGCCCATTAAGGAGTTGAGCAAGTTCTTCATCATCCTGGCCATGGCAGCTATCGGACTGAACACGGACCTGGTCAAGCTCATCCGCACCGGCGGCAAGCCCATGCTCATGGGCGCCTGCTGCTGGGTGGGAATCACCGCAGTGAGCCTGGGACTCCAGAGCGCGCTGGGAATCTGGTAATACATATCAATCTGAAGGGGCTTCCCTGCCTATGCCCTGGTCCGCCATGGCCAGCAGGCGAATCCGCATGTAATGGCATGAATTGGCAGAGATGATATTGTTGCAGTACCCCTTGTTGACCCCCACATAAAATATGGATTGAAAGTACATATCCTCCGCCGTGGTGCCGCAATAGTCAGCCAGGACCTTCATGGCCTTTCTGGCGGATTCCACGTTGCCGTAGGAGAAATGTTCATGGACATAAAGATAATGGCCGTGACGATACACAAAAGCGCCATGGTGATTCTGGGCTTATCGCCGCCCAGCTCAACCACCTTACGAATCAGGGTGGCTGCTATACCGGTGTCCGCCAGCACCTGGATGAAGGTTTTGCCTTCCATGGCCGATGTGGACGAAAATGCGTTTCCCACCACTGCCAGGGCAGCGGGAATGAAGGGAATGAATCCTCGAACGCGTTCCGGTTACATACGCACCTTGAATTCATTTTACCCCTTGTTGCTGATACTGATATATTAGTACTGATATATTAGTTTGCTCAAAAAAAGATACTGTGACATCACTGAATTCCGTGATATCACAGTACCTTTACCATATATTCATTCTTATATATTACAGCACATTATTCTCCCTGCGCCCCTTTTCCAGGGCCCTCAATGTACTGTCATGGAGCACTTCCTTCTTATACTGGTCCTGGGACAGATAGTAGGAATAGAGGATGTCCGTCAGGAGGAGAATGGGGAACTGAGGTGAAATCACATTTCCATGGTTCAAATGGAGCAGCGAGGGAAGAAGCACCACCTCATCGCAGAAGGCATCAAAGTCAGGCCTGTTCCTGGCTGTGAGCATCACGGTCCTGGCCCCCCGCTTGTGGGCTTCCTCCAGAAGGTATAACACCTCCTCCTTTTCACCGCTGATACTGACGCCAAAGACAAGGCAGTTCTCGTCCTGGAACACGCCGCGCATACGCATCATGTCGCTGTGCTCCATGGATGTGATGTCCAGGCCGATCCGCATAAAGCGCAGCTCCATCTCCCTGGCAGCCAGGCCTGAGCTTCCTGTTCCGCAGACAAACACGCGGCCCGCCTTGGCCATATACCGGCACACCCGCTCAACCTGCTTTTCATTTACCAGGTTATACGTCTTATTCAGAAGTTCCTGGTAGGCATTGAGCACTGTTCTGGTGTTGCCTGTCATGGAATCCTGCTTAACCACAAAATTTTCCTCATACTGGTAAATAAATTCCCTGTATCCCCTGAATCCGCATTTCTTTGCAAACCGCGACAGGGATGCCTCCGACACAAACAGCCTTCCGGCCACTGACTTGGCTGAGAAATCCATCTGTTCCCTGTTATAGATAAAAAAATCCGCAATACTGCGCTCCACCGTTGTAAAATTCACATAATTGGATTCTATGACGGGTATCACTGATTTCAGATATTCCATAATACCTCCTCCCGGTTAAGACCACGGGCCGCTTTAAACAAATGCCGGTCAGCTTTGGGCCTTTCCCTGTCTCTCCAGAAAATGATAGTAGGCCCCCCGCATCCCCGCGTCATTCTGGTGCTTCGCAAAGGCCAGCTCTGTCTTTTCATATATGCTGGATACCAGATACCGTGCAAGAGCCTTTTCCAGTCTGGGCCGCAGGTACTCCTCCTGAGCCATGATTCCTCCTCCCAGCACCACTATCTGGGGATTCAGCACATAGCATATATTGGAAATGCCTTTGCCCAGACAATCGCACATCTGGTCAATGGCTTCCCTGCATATGGGATCCCCTTCCCCGGCCAGCTGGAAGATGCGGTAGCCATTCCACTCATCCTCAGGCTCCCCCTTTGCAGCCGCCACCCGTTTTACCAGTATGCTGGCAGCCCCCAGGGTCTGGAAATCGCTTCCGTCCATATGCATGTATCCCACCTCACAGGCGCTTCCACTCCATCCGTGGTACACCCTGCCGCCGATGATGATACAGCCGCCGATACCGGTTCCAACCGTAAGGCACAGGGCTGACTGAGCGCCTGCCGCTGCCCCGGACACAGCCTCCGCCAGGCCGGCGCAGTTCACATCATTTTCCACCTCGCAGGGAAGTCCGAATTCCTCCTCCATGCCGGCCTTGATTTTTGTTCCCGCATACTCCGGAATCAGAGGGGCGGAATAGAATATCTCCCCCTTCTCCACATCCACCATGCCGGCAGTGGATACACAGATACCCTCCGCCTTCCAATACTTCAGATAATCCGCCGCAATCCCCAGGACCTTTTTAAGCAGGGCGGGACCGCCCTTAAAGGCCTCGGTGGGCACCTTATCCTTTGCAAGAAATTTCCCATTTTCATCCAGCACTCCGTGCTTGATTTCCGTTCCTCCGATATCAATGCAAATATACTGTTTCATCGTGACACCGCTCCTTTAAACCTTCTTTTCATCCTGTCCTGCCTCTTGTTCTGACATTTTCCTTCCGCTGACCTGCCGCAAAAGGCAAACCTGCCCGGGGCGCAAAACGGATGCTCCGTCCCGCGCTCCAGGGTCTTTGGTTTGCCTCTGTCTCCGGGTTTATATGCTTTTAATGGTCAATCCGCACCTTAAATATGGCCTTCTTGATTTTCTCAGATTCGTCAACGGCCACGGCTGTGCGGTGCCCGTCCTCCGGGTAGCAAATCAGGAAATCGCCTGCCCGGAGTACTACATGGCTGTTGGACCCGCCGTCCATGGGAAGGAAGTCGTCCTTCTCCACAAATTCCTTCTGCTCCATATTCTCAATAAAGTTTAAATCAATCTGCTCCTGGCCGTCAAGCATTAAATGCACATCCAGGTAATTCCTGTGGGCTTCCCAGAAACGGTTCTCCGGCCGGGTAGTCTCATACTCCACCACATTGACAAACAGTCTCTCGCCGTCAATGGGATGGCTGCCCTTTTCATAGGATACCAAATCGTGTTCCTTTGCATAGGCAAAGCATTCCTTTAAATCCTCAGGAAGAAAGGCATATGTCTTTTCCTGTGTGATGTTTCCAAATATCATGATTACCTCCTGTCAGCGAATCATTAATTGTGGTAAATCGTAGCGTCCTTTACCGGCTTGGATGTATCCCCATCCAGCTTTCTTGTAATCATGCTCACCGGAATTCCCACTACCAGGGAAATGGCGATGGAGATGATGGAATAGGACCAGATGGATACAGAGCCCGCGGGAGTCATGTACTTGATGCAGACCATGGTAACGGCTGCCACAAAGAATGCCACGTAAGCGCCCTTTGCATTTGCCACCTTTGTGAATGTACCCAGGGCAAATGTGCCGCCCAACACGCCTAACACCAGTCCCATGAAACCGTTGAACCACTCATATGCTGACTTGATTTCGCCGTTTGCCAGTACCATGGACACCAGGATGGCCACAACACCCACTCCCAGGGATACGTACTGCGCGATTCTTGTCTGAAGGGCAAAGCTCATCTTCTTTCTGGAGAGACGCTCCTGGATATCCAGGGTCCAGCTGGTTGCTACTGAGTTAAGGCCGGTGGACAGAGTGGACTGGGATGCCGCATAGATGGCTGCCAGAAGCAGTCCTGTGATACCTACCGGAAGCTGATAAGCAATATAGGAGGCGAAAATCTGGTCCTGCTGTGCTGCCGGCGGAAGTGCATTCTGGCTGTAAAATACATACAGGCCTGTACCGATGAGGTAAAATACGGTTGCGATGAAGATGGACAGCGCGCCGTTGGTCAGCATCATCTTGTTCAGTTTCTTCATGTCTGTGGTGGTGGTGAAACGCTGCACAATATCCTGGCTGGATACATAGGAGGAACAGGTGTTAAGACCGGCTCCCACAATCAGCAGGAATACGCTGTCCTTCAGTATATTGGGATTGAAAATCGGCTGATCAGATGCCAGGAACTTACCTCCGGCCATGGACTGGAAGATGGCTCCGAATCCGCCGTTGATACCGCCTGCCAGATAAAACAGGGCAAAGGTAACGCCTACCAGAAGAACGCTGCCCTGGATGAAGTCTGTCCAGAGAACGGATTTCAGTCCGCCTGTATAGGAATAAATGATGGCAATTACGCCCATGGCAATAATCAGTATGTTTACATTGATGCCCGTCAGGCTGGCCAGAACCATGGACGGAAGATACATGATGATGGACATGCGGCCCACCTGGTATATGATGAACATGACAGCGCCCAGGACACGCAGGCCTTTGCTTCCGAAACGGATTTCAAGATAGTGGTAGGCTGTGTCGATGTCCAGCTTGCTGTAGATTGGCAGGAAGAACTTAATGGTAATGGGGATGGCCACAATCATTCCTAACTGTGCGAACCACATAATCCATGTCCCTGCATAGGAATTTCCTGCCAGTGACAGGAAGGAAATAGGACTTAATAATGTTGCGAATATGGAAACGGAAGTAACCCACCACGGAATGGTGCCGTCTCCCTTAAAGAACTCTTTTCCCTTCATCTCCTTTTTGGAGAAGTAGAGTCCGGCAAATAATACAGCCGCAAGATAAACAACCAGGATAATCAAATCAATTGTAGTAAAACCCTGCATAAATCAATCTCCCTTCTTTGCTATACGGAAAACCCGGGAAACATCCTCCCTTTCCCAAACGCCCTCCGGTCCCGCGCCGGCCCTTTCTCCCTCCAGAAAGGACCGGGGACCATTCACTTTTACCTCCGGTACCGCACACTGCTTAGCAGTATGCCGCAACCGCTTCCTTCACCATGCGGGCCGCTTCCTGTGCAATGGCAAGGTCGGATTCAATCAGCTGCGGCAGCGGCTCCCTGACTCCGCCCAGGTCCAGAGACTCATTGATGCGCAGCATCTCTTTAATCATACCGTACATGTTGCCGTGTCCGGAACACATCTTGTAGATAATGTCGTTGGCAGCGTACTGTACCCTCATGGCTTCTTCCATCTTTCCTGCCTTCACCAGTTCATCCATCTTGAGGAACAGTTCGGGCATCACGCCGTAGGTTCCGCCGATACCGGCCTCAGCGCCGATGACGCGGCCGCTGATAAACTGCTCGTCCGGACCATTGAAGATGATGTAGTCATCCCCGCCTGCCAGCTTGAACATCTGGATGTCCTGTACAGGCATGGAGGAATTCTTCACGCCGATGACCCTTGGATTCTTCCTCATCTCGGCAAACAGGCTCTGTGTCAGGGCCACGCCTGCCAGCTGCGGAATGTTATAGATAATAAAATCCGTGTTGGGAGCTGCCTGGCTCATGGCGTTCCAGTAAGCGGCAATTGCATACTCAGGCAGATGGAAGTAGATGGGCGGAATGGATGCGATGGCGTCAACGCCAAGGCTCTCCGCATGTTTAGCCAGCTCTACGCTGTCCTTGGTATTATTGCAGCCCACATGTGCGATAACCGTCAGCCTGCCCTTGGCAGCCGCCATTACATTCTCCAGTGTAATCTTGCGGTCTTCCAGGCTCTGGTAGATGCACTCTCCTGAAGATCCGTTCACATAAACGCCCTTAACGCCTTTTCTGATGTGGTACTCAGTCAGAGCCCTTACCCTCTCCGGGCTCACATTTCCCTCCGCGTCGTAGCATGCGTAAAATGCAGGAATAACACCTTTGTACTTTTCTAAGTTTGCCATAATCTTACTTCTCCTTTCAATGACCTGTTCGGTCCCCTTTATTATGAAATGGTTAACATGTTTGTACTAATCCAGCGCCTGTGCAAAGGACTTTGTAATCAGCTGGGGCCTGGTGATAATGGAACCAACCACCACGCTGAAAGCCCCCAGTTCAATGACCCTCTTTGCCTTTTCCGGCGTGTTGATGTTCCCTTCGGCAATGACGCGGTGTTTCACCGTTGCCACAATCCGGCGGATAATTTCAAAATCATTGGATTCAATTTTAAGGTTTCTGCTCTGATCCGTATATCCTACCAGCGTGGTTCCGATAAAGTCAAACCCAAGCTGGTCTGCGTGAAGGGCTTCCTCCACAGTAGAACAGTCTGCCATCAGCAGCTGTCCCGGATAGCTTTTCCGGATTTCCCTGTAAAATTCATCCAGGGTCCTGCCGCCCGGCCTCAGGTCGCCGGTGGCGTCCAGGGCAATGATCTCCGGTTTAACCTCCATCAGCTCGTTGATTTCCTTCATGGTAGGCGTGATGTATACCTTGCTGTCCTCATAGTCACGTTTCACGATGCCGATGACAGGCAGGTCAACCTGGGTCTGGATTTCAGCGATATCCTCCTTGGTATTGGCGCGGATGCCATATGCTCCGCCCTCCTTGGCAGCCAATGCCATCCGGCCCATGATAAAGGCCGAATGAAGCGGCTCATGGGGCAGGGCCTGGCAGGATACAATCAGCTTACCCTTCAGGCTCTCTATCTTTTCGTTCATATGAGTTCCTCCTTGTTATGAGTACTTAGCAGCCTTGTTCCGGCCGCTCATCTCTTGTAGCTAAAGTATAGCAGGTTTGATTTTAATTTCAATAGGGTTTTGTAGTTCAGAAAGTTCTTTCATCTTTTTTAAATCAGGCCGCCATAATACACAAGTTTTTGGCAGGTGATTTGTGTATTATGTACAATAAAACGTTCCTTGTTTCTTTAACATTTCCTGATTATCTGCAAAAAAAGACACCAATCATTGGCAACCACCGGATTGGCGTCTAACTTTACCTTTTTTCTTTTACAGGTTTTCCAAAAACTCAATTGCTTCCTGGACTGTTGTGAATGTTTTTCCGCACTGATAAAGCCACTGGCTGCGTACATCATTATCCTCCAGCGTTGGAATACCATCCACAGTCCGCAAAATCCATGCTCCATTCTGAACCGCTGTGTCCATGTGCCCTGCAATCTCCGCTGTCGCGGCAGAATCCCCCTTTACATATGCCGGACAATGTTTCCGCAGTCTTTGCAAGGTTTGCATAATGTTCTGATTCGTCTTCCAGCTTCCCGCCTGGTCGTGGTCCACATCAAAGAAAAACCAGATTTCATCTGTTACCTCTATTTTATTCCGGTACCTGGCTTCCTTTTTAAATTTTCTTTCTGCTTCGGAAAATAATCCCTTTACCGGCTTCATTATAACCGCCACATCTGAAAACCTTTCTTTCAGACACTTTCCATATTCAATCTCACTCTCTCCCTCGCAAAAAATGTAAATCAGTGGTTTGATTTTTTTCCCCATCATTCCACCTCCACGGTATCCACCTCCGGCACGGCCCCGAAAAAATATCCATCCGCCCATCTTTTTTGATGCCTCTGTGCAGAGACGATGTTTTTAATTCCCCCACCCTCAGATTCATTTCCGCTGTGTCAGAGGAATCTTTCAGGGCAGCAGCAAATTCCTTTAATGCCCTTAGAATTCCCTCAGGAATATTTTCAAAAAGCAGCTCTGACTGCGACAGTTCCTCATTGCTCACTTCAAAAGTCATATCCTCTATTCCCACATCTGCCTGCTTTGCATAGGAAACAATTGCCTGCAGCATATTGGAATCCTCTGCATACTCCAAAATCTGCTTTGGTATATCCCCATAATCCTTTGAAAAAGAAACAGATTCCCGAAACCACTTCATGGCTGATATACAGGGCTGATAATTCATCACACAGGCAATGGCAAAGAACAATTGGTTTTTTGACTGATTTCTGCCCGGATTTCCCTTCCCGCTGCCGGACAGGGCAGGAAATGGTTTTTAGAATGGACATCTTTGACTTTTTATAGTAATCTTTTTACCTTTCCAGGCTTCAAAAAAAGCGGTTAGGGGAAAGCAGAATCTATCTCTGATTTCCTCTAATCCGCTTATAGCGCACGGTACAATGTTTATTTACATAGAATACACATTCTAAAATCTTTTAATTTTCTTTGACGGCGTCTTCTCAAACTCCGTCTCCCTGACAATCAGGCTGTAGATTCGCTTATAGACCGGCATATCCTTATTAAACCCGTCAATCAATTCCTGAAGCGTCCCCCGGATATCCTTAATATGCTTTTTCTTTGCGTACTCGTAATCCGGGAAAACTTCCGCCTCTATTATTTTATCTTTTTCCCGCACCAGTATTTCCTTCACCAGTTCCGAGCGGCTCAGCTCGTTCTCCAGCTCCTCCGGAGACACATTCTCGCCGTTGGCCAGGATAATCAGGTTCTTGCGGCGGCCTGTGATATAGACAAATTTGTCCTCATCCACATACCCTAAGTCTCCGGTCTTAAGCCATCCGTCCTCCAGGGTCTCGGCCGTCCGCTCAGGCATCTTGTAATAACCCTGCATGACGCTGGATCCCCTTACCCAGATTTCCTCATCCACCACCTTGGCCTCACAGTTGGGAAGAAGTTTTCCAACGGAACCCTTCTTATTCTCCCATTCTAGGTTGGTGCTGATAACCGGCGAGCACTCCGTCATACCGTAGCCCTGAAGGATGGTGATGCCGTATTCTTTGAAACGGTCTACGTAGTCCGGATCCAGGTAGGCTCCGCCGCTGCATATGATTCGCAGGTTGCCCCCAAAAGCGGCCTTTGCCACCATTTTCTTGGGTATCAGGCTTCCGGCATCCTTTAACTTTCCGTATATGGACTCAATGACAAGGGGCACCAGCAGCACGATCTCCGGCTTGAACAGCTTCATATTGCGCTGTACATGCATAATGGAATCATTGATGCAGATAATCATTCCTATATAAAGTCCCTTTATAATGTCCATGGTCAGGCAGTAAACATGGTTGATGGGAAGCAGGGTCATGGACACGGTTCCCGCAGGTATCTTCATGTCCAGACAGACCGCATTGTCCGTCAGGTTCCTGTGGCTCAGCATGACTCCCTTGCTCTTTCCGGTGGTGCCTGAGGTAAAGAGTATGGTGCAGAGCTGGCTGCCGGATAGCTCTGTCTCATATGTACCGGTATTTTCAGCTATCAGACGGGACAATGAGAGCACATCCCCTGCTGTCTCCTGCGCCTGCATGGATACCACATGCCTGATGCCAGGGCATTTCTCACGGACAGCGCCTGCCACGTCAGAGCGCAGTTCATCGTATACCAGCATTTCCACATCCGCCCTGTTTAAGAGTTCACAGATGGCTTCTGCAGGAAGCTGTGCGTCGATAGGTACTGCCACGCTGCCGCTGTTCACGATTCCAAAATAGGCGGTAATCCACTGGTAGCTGGTGGTGCCTATGACCGCGATATGCTTCCCCTTCATTCCAAGGGCCTCCACGGCACGGCTTACGGCCATGGAATCCAGGTTCACCTCATTGTATGATTTATCAATGATTTCCTTCTTTACCTTGTACCGGAATGCTGTCTGTTCTCCATAAGCCTCTGCGCCGTGCCGTATTACATCCCTTAATGTCTCTGCTGCCATATCTTCCTCCTGCCTTTTCGGCCTACTCTGCCTGCAGGGACTGAATATAATCCACTGCATCCTTCACGGTCTTTACATTGACCACCTCCCGTTCCTCTACCTCCACGTCGAATTTCTCCTCAATCTCCCCTACCATGCTCATGAAGTCATAGGAATTGAAGCCCAGGTCCTCAATAAACCTGGAATTCTCCTTAATGGTCTCCGGCGCCACATCCACATACTCACAGATGATTTCCTTTAATTCCTCAAACATATCCTTGTAATCCTCCTCTTTTTTACACCATCTCTATGATTTCCCCTACCGTGCGCTCCGGGTCTTCCACGCCCCGGAATATGATTCTGCACAGGTAGTAATAAATATACTCCAGCCTCTCCGGCGTCACCACGCCGGTCTGATACTCAAAACCAAAATCCAGGCCATTGTCCTCTGCCCTGTGGCTCACGGTCAGGTACAAGGTGTGAGCAGCCACGCCGTTGGAATAGCGGGCAGTCTTATACTTGATGTCACCCAGTTTGTCCAGACCAGGGCCGTCGTACTTCATGGCCAAGGGCTGATAGGTAAGGCTTAAGGGCTCATAGGTCTGGCCGTCCTTCAGCTTATAGTAATCATGCCTGTAGTTGAAATACTCCGTCGGGCTGTAATCCGCATGGCGGAAATACTGGTTCTGGGCATCCCTTATCTTGAGAAGGCCCTCCATGAAGGTGTCCTCCCTGGGCACAATGGTCCTGAACGGGAAACAATGAATCCTGCTTCCGCCGCAGCGCTTCTCCGACAGGGTGGCCCGCCTGGAAATGGTAGTGGTAATGGAAACGTCGTCCTGGTCATTTTCCTTCTGCAGATAGGTCCGAAGGCCCATTAAGAGAAGGCAGGTCATGGAAATACCGTATTTCTCACAAAAATCCAGCAGGCGGCCGGAAGAATCCCCTTCCAGATGGAAGTTGGTGATATTGGCCTCCACATTATCGGATGTGTTGGTGGCTGCCCTCAGCTTCGGGTTGCGGGTGGCCTTTCTCTCATCTGACAGCTTCTTTGGACCGTAGATGTCCGTGAAGATGGGTTCGGAGGAAGCAATCAGTTCCTGAAAAAACTGCCTGTCTTTTTCACAGGCCCTGCTTCCGGCCTCGTAGGCCAGGTCCTTTTCCAACTGCTTGATATAGGAAGACATTTCCTTTGGATGGTCCACCTCGTCATAAAGTTTGCTGGCGTACAGTTCAATCACATCCCGGAAAAACAGAATCAGGGACTGAGCATCCATGGTCATATGGTCCACACAGATATAAAGACCCTGGTACCCATCCGGCATCTTGATCATTACAATGTGGTGCATGGGGGAATCATACCGCTCAAAGGGAACCTCTGTCCACTCCCGAAGCTTCCCCTCCGCGTCCTCCTCCTTCCAGCCGGTGAAGTCAAAGTGTTCAATTTCCTTTGTCTCCTCCTTCACCACATACTGATAGACGTTGCCCTCCTTGTCATGGGTAAAGCGCAGGCGCATGGTATCACAGCGGGCAATGGCCTCCCGGATGCAGTCTTTAAGCACGTCCCAGTCCAGGTCCACCTGAATGGTCAGGCTGGAACCGATGTTCAGCACCTGCTTCTTAGGGCAGTATTTCAGGCAGTAAAAGTGAAGCTTCTGCGCTGATGTCAGCGGGTATACCTTGTAGCCTTTCCTTGTCTTCATACTTTGTTCTCCTCTTTTCCAAAAAACCGGGCAATCAGTTCCTCAATCGCATGTTCATAACGGTCCGTCTCCTTATAGTACGCCTCTGCATGGCTGGCTCCCGGTATGACTAACAGCTCCTTAGGCGACGCGCAGGCCTCGTACAGCTCATACACCATGGAACAGGGCACAAAGGTGTCCCTGTCCCCATGGATAAACAGGATGGGAATACGGGCCTTCTTTACCTCTTCCCTGGCATTGCATTCATCCAGGCCGTATCCAGCCTCACTCCTGGCCATACGGTCCGCAATCTGCATCACGGGAAAAGCCGGCATATGGTACATACTCCTGAGCACATGGCTGAACACTTCCCAGGCAGAGGTAAAGGCACAGTCTGACACGGCAGCTCTGACCTGCTTTGGAAGATTCAGGCCCGTGGACATCAGCACGGTGGCCGCTCCCATGGAAATGCCGTGGAGCATCAGCTCGCAGTCCTCTCCCAGACGCTCCACCATATACTCCATCCACTGCCTGGCGTCATTGCGGTCCAGACAGCCAAAGCCGATATAGGTGCCCTCGCTTTTGCCGTGGGCCCTCTCATCCACCGCCATCAGGCTGAAGCCCTGACTCAGATAAAATTTAGCAATGGATGTGTAATCGTTGAGTCCTTCGCTGGTATAGCCGTGGAAGCACACCACCGCCTTCCCGGAACCTTCACAGCAAAAAAACGTGCCGTGGAGCCTGAGCCCGTCCCGGGATGTTATGTACACCTCTTCCTGAGGCTGTCCTGCCAGCCATTCCCTGCTGGCGCGGATACCCGGAATATAAGCGTCCCAGTCCGTGCCTGCCATCTTCCGGGTCCTGTCGCGCTTTGCATTTCCCCGGACCACGGTCCGGTGAAAGAAATACCGCGCTATACCGTATTCTCCCGCTGCTCCCGCTGCCGCCAATCCCAGTATCCATCCCTTGATTCCCATATACTTCACTCCTTTGCCATGGGCTGCCCGGTTTCCCGGCGCCGCACATGCGCCTGCCTGAACAAAACTTCTGCCTACATTCTGCCTACACAAACTTCTGCAACATCAGAGCCTTTTCCAGACTTCCCTCAACCTTCAGTTTTCCCGTGGTAAATGCAAAGACCGGGTCCAGCTTTCCCGATGCCAGCTTCATCAGAGTATCGGCGGAGCAGATAAACATTGCATCCCTGTCATAATACTCATACGGCTCCACCCTCAGGCTGCCGTCCCTGACCTCCGCATAGAACGCGCCCTCGCCCTCACCCGTAATATTGAACTGAAAGGCCAGATGCTCCTCTACCTTGCTCACATCGGCCTTCATGAAAATTTCCTTTACCTTTTCAAATACTTCTTCGTAACTCATACTGCCTCTCCTTTTTCATCCGCCGCGCAGACGGATATAATATATGATTGGTAAACCCTGGACTGGTAAAACCGCCAGCCCGGAATACTCCCTTTTACAGCGCCCTCCTCCAGGGAAAATGTAATGTCCCCCAGCGGAAAGGCCAGCCCCCTGCCAATGGCCTTGACAAAGCTCTCCTTAAGCGTCCACAGCCGGAAAAACCGTTCCTGCCGCGCTGCCTCAGACCTTCCTTCCAGCACAAAGCCGCGCTCTGATTCGGAACACACGCGCCTCATCAGGCCCTCCTTAAACGGGCGAATACGCTCCGTATCCACGCCCAGCGCACGGTCCGCCACAGCGCAGACCACCAGACCCCTTGTATGGCTGATATTAAATTCCACGTCCTCTGCACCCTTAAGACATGGTTTTGAGCCGGTCTCCTGCTCCACCTCCCAGGTCCGTCCATACTCCTTCATCAGACCGAAGTTCAGCAGGCTCCTGCCCAGTATATGTTCCCGCTCCCGGTTATAAAGACTGCCGCCGGGTTCATATGTAGCCAGATAAATCATGACGTTTCCTCCCGGACTCTATTCTCCCGCTTTTCGACCAGTGGTCGAATCAGAATCAAACTAAACATAACACGTTTTCGACCGCCAGTCAAGTCTGGCGTTTTCATTTATATTCTGCTATACTTGGATGTATTCTAAAGAAAAAACCGAGGATTTTTTATGCAAAGCCATAATAAAAAGGAGATGATACTGGATGCCATGCAGGAACTTATGGGTTCAGCCAATGTCCAGGCTATTTCCGTCAGTGATATTGCCCAAAAAGCCGGTATCGGGAAAGGAAGTATCTATTACTATTTTTCTTCCAAGAACGATATCATAGACGCAGTGATTGAGAGAAACTACTCCCGTGTCCTGGACGAAGGCAGGGAGCTGGCCGCCTCCTCCCACCTGGATGCCTTTCAGAAACTGGAAATCATATACCACGCCTGCCTGGACTCCTCCATGGAACTGAGACGCCGGGAAGAGATGCGCACCTTCAACGAACAGCGGGAAAGCGCCTTCATACACCAGAAATTCTCCCGCATCATCATCACCAAGCTGAACCCCATCCTGGCTGACATCATCCGTCAGGGAGTGCGGGAAGGCAGCATCCAGTGCAGCTTCCCGGAAGAGACAGCTCAAATCGTGCTGACTGTTCTTACCATCACCCTGGATAACCACCTGATTCCTTCTGACGACGTACAAATCGGCCGGATTCTGTCTGCCTTTACCGAGATGCAGGAAAAAGGCATGGGAATCCCCTCCCACACCCTCCAGTTCCTGATGCGTAAAACCTGACGCAATCGGATAGGGGAGATTTTAACCTCCCCTTCCACACCACGTAGCGTACCGTTCGGTACTACGCGGTTCAATAGTTTACTCGGACTTTCAGATAGTGGGCAGTCATATCGGGATAACCAAGTCTGTCCACTATGATTCTTTTGGTGAGTGCCGAGTTGAGCATTCCCGCCGCTCTCCACACTCCCTTTCGGCAGTTCGCCATCTCATGCACCTTCCACTCTGGTAAATGTAACGCCCGCAACATTTTATATCTTGTGCGTACCTTCTTCCATTGTTTCCAGTACACCGCTCGGATTCTGTGGCGCAGCCACTCATCCGTCTGTTCCATCAGGCTTTTCATGTCTGCATATCGATAATAGTTAATCCATCCCCTTGCATAGCTTCGGCGTTTTTCTTCCCTCTCCTGATTGCTCCATTTGTTCCCTCTGGTTGTCAGCTCCCGTATCCGGTTCTTCATTTTTGCCACCGACTTCGGGTGTATCCTCATGCGGCATTTCCCTTTATGCCGGTAAAAGCCGTAGCCCAGGTATTTTATCTTGCTGACGTGGCTCACTGTCGTTTTCTGAAGATTGACTTTCAGAAACACTTTTCCTGTGATGAATGGCACAATGTTTTCCATTGTCCTCTCTGCGCTTTTCCTGCTTTTGCACAGAATCAGGCAGTCATCCGCATACCTCACATACTTGTGTCCCCTGCGCTCCAGTTCCTTGTCCAACTCATTCAGCATGACATTTCCACATAAGGGACTTAGCGGGCCTCCCTGCGGCACGCCCTCGGTCGTTGCGTGAAATCCTCCGTCCTCCATTACTCCGGCTTTCAGGTACTTGTGTATCAGCGAGATTACCCTCCCGTCCTTCACCGTCCTCGACAGCACCTCTATCAGCTTGCTGTGGTTCACCGTGTCAAAGTAGGATTGTAAATCCATGCTGACCACGTAGACATATCCTTCGTTGATATATTTCCTACATCTTTCCAGTGCGTCATGCGCCCCTCTGCCGGGACGGAATCCGATGCTGTTGTCAGAGAACTGTTCTTCATATAAGGGCGTCAGTTCCTGTGCGATTGCCTGTTGGATTACCCTGTCTACCACTGTGGGTATCCCCAGTTTCCTTGTTTTTCCTTTCTCCTCTTTGGGTATTTCTACCCTTCGGACTGGGTTTGGCTTGTATTTGCCTTCCCTCACCTGCTCGACCAATTCGGACTGGTGTTCTCTCAGGTAGGGTAGAAGTTCATCCACCTGCATTCCGTCAATCCCACCAACGCCTTTGTTCGTTTTGACCTTCTTATAGGCGGCATTTAGATTGTCGCTTCTAAGAATCGTATCTAGCAGGTTGTCCGTCCGAAAGTCCGTGTTGGTGTCGGGGTTCCCGGTAATCCTTTCATGGGCGTACTCTCCTGTTTCCCTTCCCTGTTCCGCAGGTATCTCTCGCAGGTAGTCCTCAATATGAAGTTGTCTGTACTTAATTCCATGTCCGGTTTCCATTTGGTAACGACACCTCCTACTGTTCAGTCCTTCCCGGTGCGTTTGCGACCGCCCGGTACTATGACCTCTGCTGACTTCTCACGGCAAGCTTTACTCCGTGACAGCGAATGTTTTATCGCCACTTTCACGTCCGTGAGACCTCCCCGGGTACTCACACGTTCTTTCCCACTTATACCTGCCCCGTTTACTGCTGGCGTTCCGTGCAGTTATTGGACTTTAGTTTGTTAGGCAACCTCATCCACGCTTCACAGCCTATCCGGACAACTTTTACAGGCCAGTGGTTTGCCTCCGGCTTCCTTCAGACCCCACCTCACGATGACGCCCTTGCCATTGGCTGCACCCTTCCCACTGCCGGGCGGGTCAGGGACTTTCACCCGTTAGAACGTGCGCCCGCCGGGCGCACCCAACAAGGGACGCCGTACCCGTTTTATCTGGTACAGCGTCCCTTTCCTTCTTTTTATTCAACAGTAATCTTATCGCAGCAGGTCAGCGCTTTCTCTGAAAATTCATTTCCCAGTCCAGGCAGTTCCGGAACCTTATATGTTCCATTTACAGGCTGGTAATCATAGATGCACAGCTCCCTGTTATGGGGAAGCAGGGCGTTTCTGTGGTGTTCATGGATAATGAAGTTGGGTATCACACACTCCAGCTGCAGGGCGGCGGCTGTGGAAAGTGGGCCCGCACATACATGAGCCTGTACGGATATGTCATATACATGAGCCATATCACAGATTTTCTTTCCCTCAGTGATACCGCCGCAGTTACCCAGATCTGGCTGTATAACCTGCACGGACATGTTCTCAAAATACTGCGCGTACTGCCATCTGGAGTATACCCTCTCTCCATGGGATATGGGGATATTGATGTGGTCCGCGATGAATTTTGCGGTTTTGGGACTTGGTGTGTTAGGCTCCTCGAAATAGAATATATTATACTTCTCCACTGCCCTTGCCAGCTGAACCGCCCCGTTGGCATCGGGAACGGAATGGTTCTCCATGATGATGTCCACATCCGGTCCCACCGCTTCACGCACAGCCGCCACACGTTCTTCTACCAGGCCTACATAATACTGCTTTAAGATACCCGTGGTCTCCGTAATCTTATCAAACCTCCTGCCATCCTTCCTGTCAAAGGTAAAAAAGTCAATCTTAATGGCGTCGTATCCTTCCTCCACTGCTTTCCTGGCATTTGCCGCATATTCCTCCGTATCCTTTGCTTCCTCCCAGTGGTCGCTCCAGCCGAACTGGAGCTGGCTTGCGTAGCAGCGCAGGTTGTCCTGCTTCTTGCCGCCTAACAGCTTGTATACCGGCACGTTGAAAAACTTGCCCCGTATATCCCAGAGCGCAAAGTCAATGGCACTGATTCCGGCAAACACCACAGGACCGCCGTTCTGTCCCCAGAAGGTGTTTTTGTAGAGAGTATCCCAGACAACCTCATTGTCCAGAGGGTCCATGCCGATGATAAGTGCCGCCAGGTCACGTATCATGCCAAAGGCAGCCGGAGCAGCTATGCCGTAGGCCAGCGCGGCCTCGCCGTCTCCGTAGATTCCCTCGTCCGTATAAACACGGCACAGAATCGGTCTCCATGAAGGATTAGGTGTCTTTACCTGCATGACGTCTACTTTTGTAATTTTCATTTCGTACCTCCTTAAATTCATTATATTTTCACATTAACAGGTTCCTTTTTTACAGGCCGAACACATGGCTCAGCAAGACGTAGTAGCCTATGAGCAGCACCGCGAACACAAAGATGACCGGCAGGGTTTTCCGAATCAGCGCTCCCATACCCACCCCAAAATATTCGGACACAATTGCAAGGCATACATGGGTTGGGGATATCTGCATGGCCGCATAAGTCATTCCCATCAGCAGCAGGAACAGGGCCAGACCGGCTTGGGGCTCCGCCGCAAAGGCCAGAGGCATGCACAGTACAATAATGGCCTGGGAGCCGCTAATAATGGTCCCGAAAAAGAAAATCATGGCAAATACCAGGAAACCCGGCACAGGCAGTCTCTCAAACGCCCCCGGAAGGGATTCAATGACGCCTGTGAACGCCATGATGTCCTTAAATATCATGATACAGATCGTGCTTGTAACTATCTTTGACTCCACTGCCGACAAAAACATTGGCTTTAATTCGCTAAAGGTAAATTTATTTATGAACACAGATAGGACAATGGAACAGGCAACCGCCGCATACACAGGCATACCTGCCCCGATAATAAGGCCGATTGCCAAAGCAATGCTCCACAGGCTCCTGCAAAGACTGCGGATATCCCCTCTCTTATCCATACTGGGCGGCATCCCCGTATCCTTTGGTATTTTTCTCAGGCAGAACAGGTATCCCAGATAAGCCAGAAGAAACACCAGCGGCAGCATTCCGACCAGAAAGGATGACACGCTCACCCTGCCCCCGGTCAGGCTTATGGCAATGATAATGGAAGTATATGTAGGCAGAAAGCTCTCCGGAATATGCCGGAAATAGGATGTAACAAATGTCTTTTCCTCCGGAGACAGGTACGGCCCCACGCTATTTTCCACAATATCCCCGCAGATGATCACGGCTCCGGCTGACGGAAGAAGGCCGATAAAAACCGGCGCCAGGGAAGCATTTATCCTCCGGTTGTTGAATATCCCGTTAAGCGATGCCTGAGCCAAATTGAGAAAATCCCGTTTTTCCAGCATTCTCTGTAAAAAAGTAATGAGATAAAATACCAGCAGGACAGACAGGGTTCCCCGGCCCGTCACGGATAACAGGGCTGTATTAAAGGCTTCGGCGGGCGCTATTCCAAAAAGAATACAGACAGCTGCCGCCGCCCCCAGTATGCCCTGATACAGAGGACGTTTCAGACACAGCATGACCACCAGCACACCAAATACTATCATCAGCTTTAGAATATCCATCAGGCTCCCTCTAATCTTCCCAGATTGTGGTACTCACCGTGACTTCCGGGCTTCTGGCGCGCAGCAGGCCCAGGACGCAGCATACAGCAATGGCAGCAATGCTCACAATGGCTATGATCGGGGTCAGGGCAAAAGCGGAGTTTACCAGTATGGCGCACTGGCCTACCAGCCCCACGGCGCATACCAGATAATATACGCGGTCCGCCACATGCCACCTGGACCGCTTCCAGGCGTCCGGATACTTTTTCGGCATCTGAAAATATGCGTAATAACACATGAGATACATACATGAATTAAGGAGCATGATATTGTTGGTAATGGTCTTCACATTGAACCCCAGCAACAGGGGAACCAGCCCCAGCAGATAGTTCAGCGTCATGATTTTCCAGGCCACACCCCTTTTATTTTCTTTCCCAAAGGATTTGGGAAGCCACCCGTCCTTACAGGACACCATGATGGGAAGACAGTTTGCCGGCATGGTGGAATTCATCGTTGTCAGCAGCGCCATGATGGGACCGCCGATTATAAACGCGATGAACAGGACCTTTGGAAGCGCCACACGGGCCACCAGGGTCAGCGGCTGGTCCATGACCTCTTCCATGGGAAGGACGCAGCTTCCCGCCGCCGCCACGCCACAGTACAAAATCACCAGAGTGGGAACGGACAGAATCAGGGCCCATGGAATATCCCGCTGGGGATTCCTGGCCACGGAACCGTAGTTCATAGTCATGGAATAACCTGTGGTTGAATATACAAAAAGAAAACTGGCCGTCCACAAACCGGCAATGCCGTTTGTAAGGAAATTCTGATGGGTGATATCAAACACCGGGTGGTTATAATACATCAGGCCAAAGACAATGAACATGAGCAAGGCCGCAATCAATACCCATGTCATGTATTTCTGTATTTTAGCCATCATATCAATTCCGCACAGATTCACCACATAGAAAAACGTCAGGAACGCCACCCCGCAGACCGTGGTGTTGACCTGCGGAAACAAAGACTGGACATACACCCCCAGGCTCACCGCAAACAATGAGATGCTCAAAAGTTTTGTAAGCTGCGCAAATGCGTACATTCCCGCTAACGTCTTGTTGGTCAGCGCTCCAATGAGGGAGTAATAGCCGCCTCCCAGCCGAAGTGTGCCGCAGATAAAAACAAGCGGGAATACGGTAAAAAATCCCAGAACAATGGCCAGCAGATACGCCAGCCATGCAGAATACCCGGTTGCAGTAATGGCCGGCCCCACCAGCGTAATAACACCGGCCCCAATTACCTGACCAATAGACAGACAATACAGTTCAACCAGTCCAAGCGTGCCTTTTGGAATCTCTTTTTTCTCTCCGTTCATACGCTCCTCCATTACAATATGCTGTTGTTTCGTGGCAGCATCTCCAACAGGCTCAAGAAGTCCCCTTTCTCCCCATTGCCATATGGAGACTGACGGACGGCAGTTCAGGCAGAACGGTTTTCCAGGATAGTCTCCGCAAACAGGAAGTCCGCATTATACTCCGGCAGAAGCAGGTCACAAGTCCTCCTGAACTCCCAGTATGTAAAGTCCTTGCCGCCCTCCAGTTTATCCTGTACAGCCGCCTCACTTATGCCCAGAAAGTCCGCGTATTCCCTTAGAGAAATACACCTTCTGTCCAGGGCTTTCCTAAGATTTATAAACATCCTGCCGCCTCCTCTTACCCCTAAGGGTAATTCATAAATCAAATATATACCCTTAGTCGTAATTTGTCAAGCTATTTTTACGTTCAAGGGTAACCTTTTTCTTGTCTAACCAACCTTTACATGTTAAAATATTCCAGGAATGGAGGTGATACATTTGGGTTTTCTGGAAAAACTAAACTATCTTATGGAACAGAACCATTTAAATAAAAGTACGCTGTCCAAAGCCTGCGATATCCCCTATACCACCATTGACGGATGGTACAAAAAGGGATACGAGGGGCTTAAGCTGACAACGCTGCGCAAGCTATCCGCTTATTTTGGTGTTCCTCTGGACTTCTGGGCCAATGACCACACCCCGGCCTGCACAAGGTCTGCCATAAAACAGAGCATAATTGTGCGGCTGGACAAAATGAGTGACGAACAGGCCAAAGCCGTCCTGGCATTCATAAAATATATGGAGGAATAATCAGCCTCCAATAGATAATTTTATTATATGGGCGTTTCGCCAATATATCAAGGGTTTTTTATGAACATATGCCGTTTCGCCAATATTCTGTTTTAAATTTCCGGGAAAGTCTGTTTAATTTCATACTTTCCCTATTCTTTTTTTTCATTTCGGCTTATAATATCAATGTTTACCGGACTGGCAAAACTTACCAACCCATGGATGTCACGCCTTTTCCAGGGCAGGCATATGTACATCTCACGATATGCTTTGGCCTGCGCAGATTTTAGGTACAAAGAGGACAAGAGAGGATAGAGAGGACTATGAAAGATACACTGAAACAGGCCGTACGGAAAATCCTGCTGGTGATCCGCGACATAGGAGTCAGCCTTCTGGGCATCACCGGCTGGCTGTTCCACGCCCTTCTGGCCGTAATGACAACCGGATTCATAGTGGGAGCCATCCTGTGCCTGCTGATTTACGCCAAGGTCAAGCCGGACCTGGATGAGTGCCGTGAACTGGCCTATGACAAGCTGGCGCAGATGGAACGCACGGATTTTTCCAAGCTGTCCGACACCGCGATTTACGACAGGGACGGCCGCCAGATAGGACTTATCAATGCCGGACACTACCAGTATGTGGGCATTACCGGCATCAGCATGAACATTCAGAACGCATATATTGCTCAGGAGGACAGGCGCTTTAAGAGCCATACGGGCGTTGACTGGATTGCCACTTTCCGCGCCGGACTGGCTCTTGTGAAGCACAGGGGACAGGTCACCCAGGGAGGGAGCACCATCACCCAGCAGGTCATTAAGAATACATACCTGACCCAGGAACAGACCTTCACCCGTAAGATTGTGGAAATCCTGCTGGCCCCTGAGATTGAAAAAAAGTACTCCAAAGCGGACATTATGGAGTTTTACTGCAATACCAATTTTTATGGCCACCAGTGCTACGGCGTGGAGGCTGCCAGCCGCTACTATTTCGGCAAGCATGCAGCTGACCTTACCGTGGAGGAAGCGGCTGTCCTGGTAGGCATCAGCAACAGTCCTTCGGCTTACGATCCGGTAGCCCATCCAAAAGCATCCCTTGAAAAACGCAACGACGTATTAAAGAGCATGAATGAAATAGGCGAACTGTCCGATGAGGATTACGAGAAGGCACTGTCAAAACCCCTTACCGTGGTCAAACAGGAATCCGAGGGCTCGGACGAGAACTATCAGAGCAGCTACGCCATCCACTGCGCGGCCCTGGAGCTTTTAAAGAAAGACGGCTTCCAGTTCCGCTACACCTTTGAGGACAAGGATGACTACAATTCCTATATGGAACGCTATACAGCGGCCTACACGGAAAAATCCGACTTAATCCGCGCCGGCGGCTTCAAGATATACACCTCCCTGGACAGCCGTCTCCAGGACATGCTTCAGGCTGACATAGACCAGGGGCTGTCCTCCTACACTGAGTTACAGGACAATGGAAAGTACGCCCTCCAGGGCGCAGGTGTTATTGTGGACAACCAGTCTAACTACGTGGTGGCCATTGTGGGAGGCAGGGGAAGCGTGGATCAGTTCAACCGGGCCTATTTAAGCGCCAGGCAGCCGGGCAGTACCATCAAGCCCCTCATTGACTACGGTCCTGCCTTTGACACCGGAGAGTATTCGCCCACGCGCATGGTGGACGACCACAAATGGGAGGACGGGCCTTCCAATAGCGGCGGCAATTACCACGGCAGCGTAACGGTCCGGGAAGCCTTAAACCGCAGCCTGAACACGGTGGCTTGGCAGATTCTGGAGGACATCGGCGTGAACTACGGGCTCAGCTATCTGGGTGAAATGGAGTTCCAGAAACTTACATACGTGGACAACGGCGTGCCCTCCCTGAGCATCGGAGGCTTTACCAACGGCGTCCGTGTGGTGGACATGGCTAAGGGCTACAGCACCCTGGCCAATTACGGTGTTTACAATGACCGCACCTGTATCACCCAAATCATCCATGAACACGACGGCGACCTGACCAAGGATCTGCCGCCTGCAGCCAAACAGGTCTACCGTGACGATTCCGCCTTTATGCTCACCGATATCCTGAAAGGCACCATGACCTCCCCCTACGGGACGGGACGCGGGCTGGCGCTGGATAACGGCATGCCCGCGGCGGGCAAGACAGGAACCACCAACAGCAGCAAGGACACCTGGTTCTGCGGCTACACCCGCTACTATACCACGGCTGTATGGGTGGGATACGATATCCCCCGCAAAATGCCCGGCATATACGGGAGCACATATGCAGGGAAAATATGGAAAAATATCATGAACCAGATACACGAGGGTCTGGAGCCCTGGGACTGGGAGCAGCCGGAGAGCGTGGAATTAAGGACGGACCCCAGGACGGGAACCGAGGATTACTTCAGCACCACCGCTGAACTGCGCGCGCAGCAGAGCCTGCACGACAAGGAGCAGGCAAAGCTGACCACACAGCTGGAACAGGATATCCGTGAATTCACCACAAGGGAAATCAGTTCCGTGGAGGATACCTACGCGGTCAGGAGCCAATACCAGGATATCACCTCCCGCCTGCCGCTTCTGGACGACGGGGAGCTGAGGGCCAGCATGCTGGAACAGGTGGAAAACCGGTACGATTACTTTACGGGAATCATCAGCCAGATGGGCGATACCATTGCCCTTTATGAAAAGCAGAAGGCCATCGACGATGCCAGGGCCAGGGAAGCAGCCCAAAAGCAGGCTGAGGAGAACCGGAAACAGGCTGAGAAGGATGCCAAAAAGAACGAATTCCTGCAGGCCCTGGAGGCTGTGGAGGAACTGGAATACCAGCAGAAAAACGCTCAGGAGCTGGTGCAGGATGCCATCAGCAGGCTTTCCCTGGTGGCAGGCAACCCGGATCAGCAGGCTCTGTCCGACCGGCTTCAGGCAGCCATCACGCGGATTTCCGGCCTGCCCACAGAGGACCAGTGGAACGCGTCCCAGGCCGAGAGCAGGGCGGCCGAGGAAGCTGCCATGAAGCAGGCCGAGCAGCAGGTACAGGTGCAGCAGAACCAGCTCCGTTCCTCCCTAAACAGCGAGAAATTAAAGTGGAACAACATGGAATATTACGGACCAGGAGGCAGACCGGATAATGAAAACTGATTTACATAAAAAAACAGGACATACAGGCGCCCCGCGTCTGAAGCTGGGCAAAAATGTCCGCGGGGAATCCGGGAAGGATAATGCCAATCCCTACTGTATGCCTCCCAGGCGCTGGTTCCTCACATTCATGTGCATGAACATCCCCATCGCGGGATGGGTTTACCTGCTCTGTCTGGCCTTTGGAAAAAAGGAGAACCAGCTGCGGGACTTTGCCAAGGCTTATCTGATTTATAAGCTGGTATTCCTGGCAGCGGCTTTGATCATCCTGGGAGTTCTGGTATACATCGGACTGGACCTTGCAGACAAGCTGCTGGCATATATGGAAATGCTGTAGGTTTACCTGTCTGATAAAGGAAAAACAAAAAGGTTCTTTCTGAATCTTTGGATAACCCAAAGAGCAGAAAGAACCTTTTTTCAATACAGCTGCCAGCCGCTATACGGTTTCAGCCATCCTGAGAAGCGCAAGCTCCTCCTTAAGGGCTGCAATCTCAGCTTCGTAAGCTTCTATCTTGCGGTCCTTTTCCTCCAGAATCTTCTTCTGTTCCTCCACTATGCGCTCAATCATATTGCGGTCCATCATTCCCTCAATGATGTCCCTCAGCGCATCCACCGTGTCTCCCGGAGTCTTTCCCTCCTCATCAATGGTGATGTCCGCGTATTTCTCATAATAAGGCACACGCTCATTGTAAAGGTCCCGAAGGGTAAATCCCGGTTTTAGGGCCACGCCCCTGTCCACCACATTGCCAATGCGCTTTTCCATCTCTTCATAGCTCATCTTCAGATAGACCACTTCGCTGATTTCCTTCAGGTGCTCCATGGCCTTCTCACCATATATGACGCTTCCGCCGGGAGCAATGACAGAAAGAGCCACATCCAGTTCGGCATTGATTCTCTCCTCCACTTTAAGGAATCCGTCCATGCCCTCCTGTGCAATAATTTCCTTTAGAAGCCTGCCCTCCTTTTCCTGTATCACGATATCCACGTCCACAAAGGAAAATCCCAGCCTCTTGGCCAGCAGTACCCCAATGGTGCTCTTGCCCGACGACGGCATGCCTATCATGGTAATGTTCGGTTTCACGCTTTTTTCCTCCTTGAAGTCCTGTTCTTATCATTCTGCCTTTTAACCGGTTTCTTCACCGAATACCCAAAGCTTCCCAGCTTCTTTCCCAGCTCAAAATACTCTCCGTGGGAATAGCTCACAAGTCCGGACATATTGAGGTTAAACTTTCCCCTGCCGTCCATATACCGGTTGTCAATGGTCACTCCCATCACCTTGGCAATGAACATATCATGGCTTCCCAGCTCCTTCACTTCCACCACCTTGCACTCAATGTTCACCGGGCTTTCCTCAACCCCCGGCGCCTTCACATACCTGGATGCCTGCGGGGTCAGCCTTGTCTCCTTAAACTTATCCACGTCCCTGCCGGATTTGACGCCGCAGTAATCCGTGGCCCGGACCAGCCGCTTATTCACCAGATTAATGACAAATTCTCCTGTGTCCCTGATGATGCTGTGGGAGAAACGCTCCTTGCGCACGGATATGGACACCATGGCGGGATCCGAGCAAATGGTGCCTGCCCAGGCCACTGTAATGATGTCGGGTGTCTCTCCCTCCCTGCCGCAGCTGACCATAACAGCCGGCACCGGATAGAGCATGTTGCCTGGTTTCCAGTATTCCTTTGACATATCTTAATCCTCCTGCCCATACCGGGCCTCTGTTCTAATCCTGCTCCGCCAGCATCAGCTCCGGAATCAGCTGTTTTTTACGGGATACCACTCCCGGCAGGCTCAGCACCGGTTCCGGCTTTTCCGCGGCTTCCTCCATATCCAGGTGAAACGCCTTGGCTGCCAGCTGCACCGCGCCCTGTCCATAACAAATCAGGTCCGTGGATTCCTTCAGTATGTTGGTCAGCATGAAAAATACCATATCCAGGCTGTTGCTCTCCTTGGCCTTTTCCATATATCCCAGCATCTTCTCCTTCAGGGTATCCAGCTCTATATCATTTAACGACGTAATCTGTCCCACGCCAATCAGCGCCTTGCCTACAGAAAACTTCTTAAAATCCTGGTAGAAAATCTCCTCGTCGGACTTATCCTTTAAATTACTTCCCGCCCCGAACATTTCCATGGCGTACTTCTCTATATCCAGGCCGGCTATGGCTGCCAGGGACCTGGCAGCCATCTCATCCACCGGTGTGCAGGTGGGGGACCGGAACAACAGGGTATCCGACACAATGGCGCTGCACAGCAGCCCGGCAATCTTCGGCTCAATCTCCACCTTATTTTCCAGGTACATCTGGTAAATAATGGTGGCCGTACAGCCCAGGGGCTGGTTGCGGAAGAACACAGGAGCCATGGTCTGGACCGTTCCCAACCTGTGATGGTCGATGATTTCCATGATTTCAGCGCTCTCGATACCTGCCACGGCCTGGCTCTTCTCGTTGTGGTCCACCAGAATTACCTGCTTGCCCCTGGCGCCCAACAGATTCCGGCGTGAAATCATTCCCAGATACCTTCCCTCCTTGTCCAGTATAGGGAAATCCCGGTGCCTCTTGCTGGCCATGACCTCCCGGATTTCATCCGTATAATCATCGCTGTTAAAGGTAATCAGATGCTCCCTGGTCATGAAATAGCTGATGGGCATGCTCTGGTTAATGAGACGGGCCGCCGTATATGTGTCGTAGGTGGTGGCAATGACCGTGCATCCCCTGTCCTGGGCAATCTTCTTGATGGTCATGGACACGCCTGCGCCCTCACACACAATGATGCAGTCAGCTCCCATCTCAATGGCACAGAGCTGGGACTCATAACGGTTGCCCAGTATGACCAGGTCGTGGGGTTCAATGTAAAATTCCATCAGGTCCGGATTGGCGGCTGCAATCAGCACCTTTCCCTTGTCAAAATAGGCGTCCGCATTTCCCACCACAATATCGGCTTCCAGTGTTTCAATGATATTGGAATACTGGGTATGGGCCTTGGACAGAATGCTGCTGTCATAAATATTCATATAGGTCTTTGTAATATCGCCCACCGTGATAAGCCCTTCCAGGGTACCGTCGGGCCTGACGGAAGGAATGGTCACCACATTGTTTTCCTGCATGATGTTCCATGCCCTTTTTAAGGAAATGTTATCCGCAACTCCCCTGGTCTTGCGGATTTCAATGTCCTTTACCTGGGTCCTCACATCCTCCACCAGCTTAGGCTCCTCCATGCCGAAGTAGTCCAGGACAAACCTGGTCTCCCCATTCACATGGCCTGCCCTGGCCGGAATATACGCATCCCCTGTAATGGCCCGTTTTAGGTTGGCATAACAGATAGCCGAACAGATGGAATCCGTATCAGGATTCCTGTGGCCGATGACCGTTGTCTTTCTTTTTAATTCCTGCTCCATTTTCTCTCCTTCGATTCTGCATCTATGGTAATATATAATGTTTCATAATCTGTTTACAACAAATTCACACTTCGTTCACATTTATTTTTTATACTATTTTCATAAGAACAAATTGCTTACACAAATGATAAATAGTAAAATTGCACATAGATTTTTCATAATTACCCCGGTTGTTATACAATCGGGGTCTCCTCATTTTATAAGGCTTTTTCGGGTTTAAAACTCCGGCTCTATCTTTATACTGTATACAAGATACGTCCCGCCATTTCAGTATATCAGACCGTATTTCTTTTTTCAACAACAACATCGGATAGGGGAGATTTTAACCTCCCCTTCCACACCACGTAGCGTACCGTTCGGTACTACGCGGTTCAATAGTTTACTCGGACTTTCAGATAGTGGGCAGTCATATCGGGATAACCAAGTCTGTCCACTATGATTCTTTTGGTGAGTGCCGAGTTGAGCATTCCCGCCGCTCTCCACACTCCCTTTCGGCAGTTCGCCATCTCATGCACCTTCCACTCTGGTAAATGTAACGCCCGCAACATTTTATATCTTGTGCGTACCTTCTTCCATTGTTTCCAGTACACCGCTCGGATTCTGTGGCGCAGCCACTCATCCGTCTGTTCCATCAGGCTTTTCATGTCTGCATATCGATAATAGTTAATCCATCCCCTTGCATAGCTTCGGCGTTTTTCTTCCCTCTCCTGATTGCTCCATTTGTTCCCTCTGGTTGTCAGCTCCCGTATCCGGTTCTTCATTTTTGCCACCGACTTCGGGTGTATCCTCATGCGGCATTTCCCTTTATGCCGGTAAAAGCCGTAGCCCAGGTATTTTATCTTGCTGACGTGGCTCACTGTCGTTTTCTGAAGATTGACTTTCAGAAACACTTTTCCTGTGATGAATGGCACAATGTTTTCCATTGTCCTCTCTGCGCTTTTCCTGCTTTTGCACAGAATCAGGCAGTCATCCGCATACCTCACATACTTGTGTCCCCTGCGCTCCAGTTCCTTGTCCAACTCATTCAGCATGACATTTCCACATAAGGGACTTAGCGGGCCTCCCTGCGGCACGCCCTCGGTCGTTGCGTGAAATCCTCCGTCCTCCATTACTCCGGCTTTCAGGTACTTGTGTATCAGCGAGATTACCCTCCCGTCCTTCACCGTCCTCGACAGCACCTCTATCAGCTTGCTGTGGTTCACCGTGTCAAAGTAGGATTGTAAATCCATGCTGACCACGTAGACATATCCTTCGTTGATATATTTCCTACATCTTTCCAGTGCGTCATGCGCCCCTCTGCCGGGACGGAATCCGATGCTGTTGTCAGAGAACTGTTCTTCATATAAGGGCGTCAGTTCCTGTGCGATTGCCTGTTGGATTACCCTGTCTACCACTGTGGGTATCCCCAGTTTCCTTGTTTTTCCTTTCTCCTCTTTGGGTATTTCTACCCTTCGGACTGGGTTTGGCTTGTATTTGCCTTCCCTCACCTGCTCGACCAATTCGGACTGGTGTTCTCTCAGGTAGGGTAGAAGTTCATCCACCTGCATTCCGTCAATCCCACCAACGCCTTTGTTCGTTTTGACCTTCTTATAGGCGGCATTTAGATTGTCGCTTCTAAGAATCGTATCTAGCAGGTTGTCCGTCCGAAAGTCCGTGTTGGTGTCGGGGTTCCCGGTAATCCTTTCATGGGCGTACTCTCCTGTTTCCCTTCCCTGTTCCGCAGGTATCTCTCGCAGGTAGTCCTCAATATGAAGTTGTCTGTACTTAATTCCATGTCCGGTTTCCATTTGGTAACGACACCTCCTACTGTTCAGTCCTTCCCGGTGCGTTTGCGACCGCCCGGTACTATGACCTCTGCTGACTTCTCACGGCAAGCTTTACTCCGTGACAGCGAATGTTTTATCGCCACTTTCACGTCCGTGAGACCTCCCCGGGTACTCACACGTTCTTTCCCACTTATACCTGCCCCGTTTACTGCTGGCGTTCCGTGCAGTTATTGGACTTTAGTTTGTTAGGCAACCTCATCCACGCTTCACAGCCTATCCGGACAACTTTTACAGGCCAGTGGTTTGCCTCCGGCTTCCTTCAGACCCCACCTCACGATGACGCCCTTGCCATTGGCTGCACCCTTCCCACTGCCGGGCGGGTCAGGGACTTTCACCCGTTAGAACGTGCGCCCGCCGGGCGCACCTAAAAGGGACGGCCCTTCCGCCAGCATGGCGGGAGCTGTCCCTTTTAAAAGCTTATGCAGCATCAAAGCTCATATACCTGATCACATGTAAAATCCGGAAGCGTGGCGCCGCTGTCTGCCTTCTTCGTCTTCTTCCCACTGTCATCCGTATAGTAAACTTCCCTGTCCTCAACCAAATAGACATAATCCCCATCGCTCTTATAGGCCTTCTCATTGGTCTGTACCTTACCTGATCCGTTGACCAGATAATATTTGCCATCCACCTTATAGACCTCGTACCGGGAGTCCCCGTCCGCTGTCACCAGCAGCCCGTTGTAGTACAGGAATCCATCCTTTTCTCCGCTGAAGCCAGCTCCCTTGTTAGAGCCGGAAGTGTTGAAATAGAAGGTGCAGCGCTTGCCGTCGTCGTCAACAATGCCTGTATTCCTGCCGGTGAGCATCCTGCCGTCAGACCCCTTCTCTCCGAAATACCCCACCATCACACGTCCGCCGGATACAATCTTAACCAGACCGTTCTTTCTGCATCCATACTGGTTCACAAAATAATTCTCGCCGTCCACCCGGACCGTGGCTGCATTCATGGTGGAGATGCCTGTCTTAAGGTATGCGGGAGTGCCGTTGTTCTCAAAGTAATACCACTCCTTATCCCCTTCCTTTGGAAGCTCCTCGTCCCCCTTCTTGGAGATGGCTGCCCCGTCGTCGGAATCACCAGGATGTTCAGAGAGCTGCTTCCACTGTCCCTTTGCAATGGCTCCGTCGTCCTTACCGCCCAAATACACGAAACGGCTGATGCCTGTGGCATCGTCGCTGTCCACTTTCTCCTTCACCGCATGCCAGCCCGTCAGCATGGCTCCGTTCTGGTCAAAATAATATTTTTCTCCGTGAATGGTCTCCTGGTCATAATTACCGGATAGAGAGCGCTTGGCCTTGCCGTTATTCTGGAAGAAAAACCACCGGGAATTCTCATCTGCCTTCTTATATTCCCTGGAGATGTCCCCAATCTCAGGAAGATTATCCTCGTCAAATTCCAGGCATACCCAGCCCCGTTTCATGGCCCCGTCGTCCTTGCCGCCCAGGTAGTAGATATTATCGCCCTCGTAGAACCAGCCTGTGCGCATCTTACCGTCGCTGTCAAAGTTGTATCGGCCGTCTCCTACATTTTTCCAGCCTTCCTCTGTCTTGCCGTTCTTGCCCAGGAAATACCAGCCTTCTTCCTTCAGGCCGTCCTTGCCGTCTGTGTGGACCCAGGAATTCTTCACCATGACTCCCTTGTCATCCACATAGTATGTATTCTCTATCCAGGTGCTCTTCTCAATCTCCCCGTCGCTGCCCAGGAAGTATGATTTTCCGTCCCGTATCCTCCATTCATTGGTCACATAGTTTCCCTTGCTGTCCACGAACTTAAGGACTCCGTCTTCTGTCTTCCATCCGGACTCCGCACCAAAAGCAGTGCCGGCAGTCATCACCCCCATCAGCAGTCCTATGGCCCATCCTGTCAATATCCTTTGTCTGGTCATATCCTCCACCTCCTTATAGTATCATTTTATCAGAAAATGAAAGGAAATAACAGGATGAGAAAGGGGAAAAATTGTGTAAGAATTACTTAATTTTATCTATCCAGGCAAATAATCTCACAGTTTACAGCTCATACTCGTAATTGCATGAAAAGCTTGGAAGGGTCTCTCCGCTGACCTTCGTGGTGGCGGCGCTCATGCTGGAAGCCGGTGTCTTAAGATAGGCCGGTGTGCCGTCACTCTCAAAATAATACCAATAGCTCTCACCTTCCTGAGGGGCGTCGTCTGAATCAGACCCGGTTATCTCATCCTTGTCATCACTGTCCCCTGGATGCTCTGACAGCTGCATCCACTGGCTTTTAGCCATGAACCCCTCGTCGTCCACGGTCATGGTTGCATAATCACCGTCGCCGGCCTTCTTAGCCTTTCCATTGGTCTGGAAATAAAACCATTTCACATCTTCCCCTGCTGAAGAATAGGCCGGAGATATATCCCCCTCCTCCGGCACCTCGTCCTCGTCAAAGGCCAGGCACCGCCAGCCCGTCTTCATGGCCCCGTCGTCCTCGTCTCCCAGATAATATGATTCCTCCTTGGAAGTTTTCCACTCATTTGCAGCATAACTGCCGTTGGAATTCACATATTTCCATGTTCCGAACTCACTTGTCCACCCTGCGGCCAGGGCTGTCCCTGCCGCGGCAGCGTTTAACAGCAGGCAAAGTCCCCATCCTGTCAGCATTTTCTCCGGTTTCTTCATATCCTACCTCCTTTTGCTGCCATTTTACCAGAAGGACGGTGAAAATTTCATGAACAGCCGGTGGAAAAAATGTGAAATCAGTGCTAAAATGTATGTTGCGAATACTCTGAAATATCCGTTTAGAAAGGAGTCACCGATATGTCAGAAACAGCCATCACAATCCGTATGGCGGAGGAAGCA
The DNA here is from genome assembly GCF_020297485.1 of Enterocloster clostridioformis. Classification (NCBI taxonomy): domain Bacteria; kingdom Bacillati; phylum Bacillota; class Clostridia; order Lachnospirales; family Lachnospiraceae; genus Enterocloster; species Enterocloster clostridioformis. The sequence goes on along the minus strand of NZ_JAIWZC010000001.1, from coordinate 4,373,436 downwards.
GACGCCGAAGCCCTTCTGGCCATATACGCACCCTATGTGGAAAAAACAGCCATCACCTTTGAATATAAGGTGCCCACTGTCCGGGAATTTAAAAACCGCATCGCCTCCACCCTGAAACGGTACCCTTATCTGGCTGCCGACCGGGACGGACGCATCCTGGGATATGCCTATGCATCTGAATTTAAGGAACGGGCTGCCTATGACTGGGCTGTGGAGACCTCCGTCTATGTGTCCGAAGACGCGCGGCGCACCGGCGCGGGCTCCATTCTCTATGAGGCATTGGAAAACTATCTGAAACGGCAGAATGTTATCAACGTCAATGCCTGCATTGCCTACCCCAATCCGGGCAGCATTGCCTTCCACGAAAAACACGGCTACCGCATCGTGGGCCATTTCACCAAATGCGGCTATAAACTGGGCCAGTGGTGGGATATGGTGTGGATGGAAAAAATGCTGGGGCCTCACCCGCAACAGCCGGAACCTTTTATACCGGCAGGCAGACTCTAGAGCCTGGCTTGAAAATTCCGGTCCTTCGCTACGCCCTCAGCCGCCCATATATCCCGGCCAGCCGCCTGCACCGTTTCACGGTTTCCTCATTCAAATCTTCCCCGCTCATCCTCCACCGCCAGTTCTTCCCCAGGGTAGACGGCTCGTTGATTCTGGCAGACGTGCCTAATCCCAGATAATCCTGTACCGGTATCACCGCCAGGTCAGCCACGCTTCCCAGCGCTGCCCGGACTAAATCCCAGTGGAGCTCTCCCTCCGGTGTGTACCCGGCTCCTATGTACTCCCTGACAAACTTCCTGCCATGTTCATCCAGTGACGCGTACCAGCCCTCCGCGGTATCATTGTCATGAGTGCCTGTGTACACCACGCAGTTGGTCCCGTATTTGTGGGGCAGATAGTCACTGTCCTCACCGGCGTCAAAGGCAAACTCCAGCACCTTCATTCCGGGAAATCCCGTATCCTTCAAAAGCTGTCTCACAGTAGGCGTAAGGAACCCCAAATCCTCTGCAATGATAGGCAGCCTGTCCCCGCCGAAATATGCCTGCATCTGCCGGAAAATTTCGATTCCCGGCCCCCTTTCCCAATGGCCGAACTCAGCCGTGGGGTCGCCGTAGGGTATGGCGTAATACTCATCAAATCCCCGGAAGTGGTCCACCCGCACCAAATCATACATGCAAAAACAGTACTCCATTCTCCGCATCCACCAGGCAAATCCTGTTTTCCTGTGGTATTCCCAGTTATACAGAGGGTTTCCCCACAGCTGGCCTGTGGCTGAAAATCCGTCAGGCGGACAGCCAGCCACGGCCCCCGGCATATTATTCTCATCAAACTGGAACAATTCAGGCCGAGACCAGCTGTCGGCGCTGTCAAATGCCACATAAATGGGAATATCCCCTATAATCCGGATACCCTGCTCATGGGCATACCCCTTAAGGGCCTTCCACTGTTCCTCAAATTTAATCTGCTGGAATTCATAAAACCCAATCTCATCCGTCAGCATGGCCCTGTATGCCTCCAGCGCCTCCGGTTTTCTCAGACGGATTCCTTCATCCCACAGATTCCAGCTGCATGAATCAAAATGGCTCTTTACCGCCATATAGAAACAATACTCCCTGGTCTCATCCCCCAGTTTCCGGCCTGCCAGTTCATGGACCAGCTCCGGGGTCCGGCCCTCCTTCCAGCGCTCATAGGCCTTCCTCAAAAGCGGAAATCTGCCGTCGTATATTTTCTTATAATCAATATCCCTCTCATCACTTCCAAAATCCGTGTCCAGACACTCCTCCCTTGTGAGAAGTCCCTCCTCTGTCAGCTTTTCCAGGTCAATAAAATAAGGGTTTCCCGCAAAAGCCGAAAAAGACTGGTATGGCGAATCTCCAAACCCGGTGGGACCCAAAGGCAGAATCTGCCAGCAGCTCTGGCCCGCTGCCTTTAGTGTATCAATAAAATCATATGCTTCCTTAGAAAATGCCCCGATGCCATACCGCGAAGGCAGGCTGGCAACCGGAAGCAGCATACCGCATTCCCGCATAGTGATAATCTCCTTTTTGTCCGGTTCACCCAATCATTTCACTGCCGCACGCTCATGCTGCCGCGCAATAACACTGCCGCAATTCCGCAATCTGACAGGCCCCGGAAAATACCGATTCATTTTATCACACTTTCACAGCCCCTACAAGTAATTCCCCCCATTCTTGCGGTATTCCCCCGGCGTCTTCCCGTACTTTCTCCGGAACAGCCGGTTAAAATAGGATATATTATCAAACCCGCATCTCTGGGCCACCGCCGTCACCGGATCCGGGGTGGTGAGCAGCATTCCCGCTGCCTTTTCCAGGCGGAATTCATTGAGATACTGTATGAACGGCACACCCATATACTGTTTAAAATACTTCATGAAATGGGAATTACTGTAAAAGCACAGTTCCGCCCCGTCCTCCACGGTTATCTTCTCACCGTAGTGTTCCTCCATATACTCCAGCAGCCGTTTCATCCTCTCCCTGGACTTTCGCGGCTGTCCGGCAGCCTCCGGTCCCCAAATCCCCGCAATCAGGCCCAGAAACCAAAACAGGGTTCCCTTTACCCCCATCTGGTAGGCATAACCCTTTTTTCCGCACAGCTGGTCCATTTTCCTGATACATTCCATAAAAGCCCCGTAATCCGGCAGACCTTCCGTAATATGAAGAGGCTTACCTATGCCGCCCTCTGTCATGGGCCGTAAAAAATTATAGGTGCAGAGATCGGATTCATCCGTCATGAGCATGGAAGGAAGGAAAATGATATTTTCATACTCCATTGCCTCAAAACCGCACTGGCTGATGCCATGAAGCTGTCCCGGAAACACCACCACGGCCTCCCCCGCCCCGGCTTCATAGGGCTCCATATCCACCGTCACCATACCCCGCCCCTTTTTCACAGCGATGATCTCCATATCCTCATGCCAGTGAACCGGAACCTGGCTGAAATCAGCAGGAATGGAGCAGGGGTAAATGTTAAAGGGGAAATCCTTGCCCGCATGCTCTTTCATCTCATGGTATCCATATTTATCACGCATGCCGTCCCGCATCTACAGACCACCTTTTATCATATTTTTGATAGTATTGTACTATATCATCACATAATTATGCAAGATTTTCTTTTTGCATGCCATTATAATACAGACAAACGTACAATCATGCCGTTACCGGCACACCTTACGGAGGAATGTAAATCATGAATCAAAACCAATTGGAACAAATGCTGACAGATGCCTGCAAAAAAGATATTTCAAGCTGCACTGACAAAGAACTGTACACGGGCCTTCTCTGCCTGGTAAATAAACTGTCCAAAGGCCGGGAATCCGCCCAGGGCAAAAAGAAATTGTACTATATTTCCGCCGAATTCCTTATAGGAAAGCTGCTATCCAATAATATGATAAACCTTGGAATCTGCAGCCAGGTGAAATCCATTCTGGCAAGCCACGGCAAAGACCTCTGTGTCCTGGAGGAGCTGGAGCCTGAGCCTTCCCTGGGCAACGGCGGACTGGGCAGGCTGGCGGCCTGTTTCCTGGATTCCATAGCCACCCTGGGGCTGAACGGGGACGGAATCGGGCTGAACTACCATTTTGGCCTGTTCAAGCAGTTATTTAAAGATAATCTCCAGAATGAGGAGCCCAACCCATGGATGGAAAACACCTCCTGGCTGAACAGAACCAATGTCACCTACCAGATTCCATACCGGAACTTTACACTCACCTCACGGATGTATGACATCAAAGTCACAGGCTATGGCAACCGCACCAACAAACTGCATCTCTTTGATGTGGAGACCGTGGATGAATCCCTTGTGGAGGATGGAATATCCTTTGACAAGACGGATATCAGCAAGAATCTTACCCTGTTCCTCTATCCGGATGACAGCGACAGGGCAGGCCAGATACTGCGCATTTACCAGCAGTATTTCATGGTCAGCAACGCTGCCCGTCTCATACTGTCCGAGGCAGCGGCAAAAGGTTCCACCCTTTACGACCTGCCAGACTATGCGGTCATCCAAATCAACGACACCCATCCCACCATGGTCATTCCCGAGCTGATTCGTCTTCTCACCACAGAGCACGGCATGGAAATGGATGACGCCATCCAGGTGGTTACGCGGACCTGCGCTTATACCAACCACACTATCCTGGCGGAAGCCCTGGAGACCTGGCCCATGGACTACTTCAAGGAGGCGGTTCCCCAGCTGATTCCCATTATGGAGGTGCTGGACGACAAGGTCAGGAGGAAATTTGACGATCCGTCCGTATATATCATTGACAAGGGCGACCGGGTGCACATGGCCCATATTGACATCCACTATGGCTTCAGTGTCAACGGCGTGGCTGCCCTTCATACAGACATACTGAAGAAGAATGAGCTGAACAACTTTTACAGGCTTTATCCGGAGAAATTCAACAATAAGACAAACGGCATCACCTTCCGCCGGTGGCTGCTTCACTGCAATCCCCAGCTGGCTGATTATATATCAGCACTCATAGGCGATGGCTTCAAGAAGGATGCATTTGAACTTAAGAAGCTGGATGACAGTACATTCACAGCCAACATGAAGATCCTGCACCGCCTCTTAGCCATCAAGGACAGTAAGAAGCAGGAGCTGGCAGACTACCTTAAGGAAACCCAGGACATTGACATTGACCCCAAATCCATTTTTGACATACAGGTAAAACGTCTTCACGAATATAAGCGCCAGCAGATGAACGCCCTGTACCTGATACACAAATACCTGGAAATCAAACGGGGCAGCAGGCCGACCACTCCCATCACCGCCATCTTCGGAGCCAAGGCAGCGCCTGCATATACTATTGCAAAGGACATCATCCATATGATACTGTGCCTCCGTCAGGTTATTGACAGCGACCCGGATGTAAGGCCCTGGCTGAATGTGGTCATGGTAAATAATTACAATGTGAGCCTGGCTGAAAAGCTGATTCCTGCCTGTGATATCTCAGAACAGATATCCCTGGCCTCCAAGGAAGCCAGCGGCACCAGCAACATGAAATTCATGCTGAACGGAGCCGTGACCCTGGGTACGGACGACGGAGCCAATGTGGAAATCCACGAGCTGGCAGGCGACGACAACATCTATATCTTTGGTGAATCCAGCGAAACCGTCATCCGGCGGTACGCAGAAGGCAGCTACTGCTCCCGCTCCTACTATGAGGCGGACCCTGACCTTAAGGAAGCCGTTGATTTCATCATCAGTCCCGCCATGGCGGCCGCTGGTTCCAGAGAACACCTGGAGCGCCTGTACAACGAGCTTCTGAACAAGGACTGGTTCATGACCTTCCCCGACTTTAAGGATTACTGCCGGACCAGAGAACAGGCTCTTAGCGACTACGAAAACCGCACGGCCTGGGCCAGGAAAATGTTAATCAACATCAGCAAGGCCGGTTACTTCTCCTCTGACCGTACCATTGAGGAGTACAACCGGGATATATGGAAGTTAGATACGGGTCTGGCACCATAATTTGTAATAAAATCGGAAGGATTTTCATAAAATTTTCAAAGTCTTATGCTATCTTATGTGTTATACTATTACAATGGTATAATGAAACATCAAAAAGGAGCATAGTCATGAAAAAACTGATTACGGCCACGGCGCTTTTCCTGGCACTTGCCACAGCGTCCGGGGCCGTCCCCTATAATGCGGCGGATAACGCGTTCTCTGCCTATGCGGTAGGCCCTGGCCTCAACAACCTGTCTGTCAAGGACGGCAAGGCCTCGTACCAGTGGGCCCTTAAAAATGACGGCCAGGCGCAAAAAATAGTCCAGGAACTGAATATCGATTCCCTGGACCCTGCCTATGTGCACAGGAACAAAAGAGGAAAGGTAGACGCCATAGTTCTTCCCCCGTTGGAGCCAGCCAATATCCTGACCAGCACCATTGATGCCGTTCCCGGAATCGACATCAATATCCAGCCGGCATGGCAGGCCTATTCCCAGATAGGGCCAAAGCGCCCTCTGACCGTGGCGGTCATAGACACGGGCGTGGACATCTCCCATCCGGATTTACAGGGCTCCATATGGGTCAATGAGGACGAGATTCCCGGAGACGGCATTGACAATGACGGCAACGGATTCGTGGACGATGTAAACGGCTGGAACTTTTACAGCAATACCAACCAGATATACGAAGGCCCGGAGGACGTCCACGGCACCCATGCGGCAGGCACCATTGCGGCCTCCAAGGATAACGGCGGTATCGTGGGAATAGCAGACAACAATTATGTAAAAATCATGCCTGTAAAAGCCCTGGGAGGAGAGGACGGGAAGGGTTCCCCGGAAAATGTAATTGCCGCCATTAAATATGCGGAGGCCAACGGCGCCCAGATATGTAATTTAAGCTTTGGATCCCGGAACTGTACAGAAGAATTCAAGGCAGCGATCCGCGACTCCGGGATGCTCTTTATTGTAGCCGCGGGCAACGGGGATGACAACGCAATCGGCTACAACATAGACGCCTCCCCCATTTACCCTGCCTCCCTTCCCTTTGACAACGTGATAACCGTAGCCAACCTGATGTTTGACGGCACGCTGGACGCGAGCTCCAATTACGGTGCCGCCAGTGTGGATATCGCTGCTCCCGGCACCTTCATCCTGGGCATCACTCCTGACAATGGCTATGCCTTCATGAGCGGCACCTCCATGGCCGCCCCCATGGTCACCGGTGTGGCAGCCATGCTCTATACCTCCAGGCCGGAATTAAGCCTGCCGGATATCAAAAACGTAATCCTGGCCTCGGCCCGCAAGACGGACAGTCTGAACGGCAAGGTATTATGCGGCGGAATGGTGGATGCCAACGGGGCTATGCATTGGGGCCGGCAATAATCAAGAGCAAGGCGGACAGAACCCAAAAAGGCAGCCTCCACATCTGCAACTGATGCGGAGACTGCCTTCTTCTGTTTCATTTATAACTTCTTCTTACATCCCAACCGCGGTTATTCCACGCAATTAAACAGGATAAGCCTTGCTGTCCTTGTCGGCCGCGCTGCTGTCAACCTTAGTCTGCTGGGCAGCCCTGTACTCGAAGAAATCCTTGGCCACTGCCGGGAACAGCGCATAGCTGAGAACATCCTCATCCTGCTGCTTCCACTGTGCGCATTCCTTCTCAAACTGAGGAAGCTGCGGAGCAATCAGGTCGGCGGGACGGCAGGTAATCGGTGTCTCGTCGCCGATAATCTTTTTCTGCACTTCCGGATTAAAGGGCTTAACTGTCTGGCCGAATTCGCCAAGCATGATTTTCTTGGATTCCTTTGGAACCATCTTATAGCGCTCGCCCATAATAACGTTCATAACAGCCTGTGTACCCACAATCTGGGATGACGGGGTAACTAACGGAGGCTCACCGAAGTCCTTGCGCACTCTCGGAATCTCCTCCAGAACTTCGCGGTACTTGTCTTCCTGTCCGGCCTCTTTTAACTGGCTTACCAGGTTGGAAAGCATGCCGCCCGGCACCTGATACTGAAGGGTCTTGATATTAACGCCCAGAACCTTCGGGTTCAGAAGGCCGCTCTTAAGGGCCTGCTCACGTATGGGCTGGAAATGGTCTGCAATCTCAGCCAGCAGTGACTGGTCATAGCCAGTGTCATAGGGGGTGCCGCGGAAGGTCTCCACCATAACCTCAGTGGCCGGCTGGCTGGTTCCCAGAGCCAGAGGTGACATGGCGCAGTCGATGATTTCGCATCCTGCCTCTACTGCCTTTAAGTAGGTCATGGAAGCAACACCTGATGTGTAGTGGGTATGCAGGTCGATAGGAAGGCTTGTTCCTTCCTTCAGCGCCTGTACCAGCTCTGATGCCGCATATGGAGTCAGCAGGCCTGCCATATCCTTGATACACAGGGAGTCAGCGCCCATGTCCTCAATTCTCCTGGCAATATCCTTCCAGTAATCCAGTGTATAGGCATCGCCCAAAGTATAGCACAGCGCAATCTGAGCATGTCCTTTTTCTTTGTTGGTAGCCTTCACAGCTGTCTCCAGGTTGCGGATATCATTCAGACAGTCAAAGATACGGATGATATCAATACCGTTGGAAATGGACTTCTGTACAAAATACTCCACTACATCGTCTGCATAGTGGTTATATCCCAGGATGTTCTGTCCGCGGAACAGCATCTGCAGCTTGGTATTCTTAAATCCGTCTCTCAGTTTCCTCAGTCTCTCCCATGGATCTTCCTTCAGGAAACGGAGACAGGAATCAAAGGTAGCTCCGCCCCAGCACTCAACCGCATGGTAGCCTACCTTGTCCATCTTATCGATAATGGGCAGCATCTGCTCTGTGGACATTCTGGTTGCGAGCAAAGACTGGTGGGCGTCACGAAGGACGGTTTCCACAATCTTCACTGGCCTCTTTTCTATCTCTGCCATAGTTATAATCCTCCTCGTTATGAGCATTTGGCGCCGTCTTTAAGGCGCTTGTGCGATACATGCCGCCCGCGCCCGGCAGGTGCTTTCACAGGCCGGGCGAAACGGCTGTCATTGTCAATATATTATGCCATTATACCCCAAATATTGCCATGAAGGTACCGGCCGCAACAGCGGTGCCGATAACGCCTGCAACGTTTGGTCCCATTGCGTGCATCAGCAGGAAGTTGGTCGGGTCTGCTTCTGCTCCCACCTTCTGGGACACACGGGCCGCCATAGGAACTGCGGACACGCCGGCAGAACCGATAAGCGGATTGATCTTTCCTCCTGTAATATTGCAGAGGAGCTTGCCTAAAAGCACACCGCCGACGGTGCCGAAGATAAATGCGGTCAGGCCCAGGGCAACAATCTTGATGGTAGTTACATTTAAGAATGCCTCCGCGCTGGTGGTGGCGCCTACGGAAGTACCCAGCAGGATAACCACAATGTACATCAGGGCATTGCTTGCCGTGTCAGCCAGCTGCTTCACAACGCCGCTCTCACGGAACAGGTTGCCTAACATCAGCATTCCCACAAGAGGTGCCGTGGACGGCAGGATAAGGCATACCACGATGGTTACGATGATGGGGAACAGAATCTTCTCCAGCTTGGATACAGGACGAAGCTGTTCCATCTTAATCTTACGCTCCTTCTCAGTTGTCAGAAGCTTCATAAATGGCGGCTGGATGATTGGAACCAGTGCCATGTAGGAGTAAGCCGCAACCGCGATAGGTCCCATGATCTGGGTCTGTCCCAGCTTACTGCACAGGAACAGGGATGTAGGGCCGTCCGCACCGCCGATAATGGAGATGGCCGCAGACTCCTTGCCTGAGAATCCTAACAGGATGGCGAAGAAATAAGCAGAGTAGATACCCAGCTGCGCGGCCGCGCCCATAAGGAAGCTGATTGGGTTTGCGATAAGGGGGCCAAAGTCCGTCATGGCTCCAACGCCCAGGAAGATAAGGGAGGGCAAAATGCTCCACTCATCCAGCTGGAAGAAGTACCACAGAAGCCCGCCTGTTCCGTTGGACGTCTGTTCCGGAGAATACATGATATCCGGATAAATATTGACCAGCAGCATACCGAATGCAATCGGAATCAGCAGCAGGGGTTCAAATCCCTTTTTGATAGCAAGGTATAAGAACACCAGGGCCACTACGATCATTACATAGTTGCCTGCTTCCAGATGGAAAAAGGCCATCTGGTCCAGCAGGTTGTTAATTATATTGCCAAAATCCATAATGTTCCCTCCATAATGAATCCCACATTGCTATGGGCTCATCTCTTTAATTAGTTCAGAGTAGCTAATACCGTGCCGGATTCAACGGAATCGCCGGTGGACGCATTAATGCTGGCAATGGTTCCGTCCTGAGGAGCCACGATGTCATTTTCCATCTTCATAGCCTCCAGAACCAGGATTACGTCGCCCTTCTTCACAGCCTGTCCTGCCGCCGCCTTAACAGCTACTACCTTGCCAGGCATGGGTGCGGATACGCTGACAGAACCTGCTGCGCCTGCCGGTGCTGCGGCCGGAGCCGGTGCTGCCGCGGGGGCCGCGGGGGCTGCCGGAGCTGCAACTGGGGCTGCCGGGGCTGCCGCAATGCCGGATACAGCGCCTTCTTCTACGGTTACTGCATATGCTTTACCATTAACTGTGATTGTATAATTCTTCATGATTTCAATTCCTCCTGAATGAAAATAGTTATGGAACGTTTCCCGTCCTCTTATCTGCCTTTCGACCTCTGTACACGGCGGATGGAACGAACCACCAGTCCGTTAGAAGAAGTTCCCTCATATGCTGCGATGGCTGCCGAAATCACTGCCACCAGCTCGGCGTCGCCCATCAGGTCTTCGCCTGCCGCGGGCGCTGGGGCTGCCGCCTTAACAGGCGTGGGTGCTGCCGGTGCCGGCTCTGCCTTTGCTTTCTGTCCTGTCTCCCACTTGTGGATGAACTTAAAGCAGGCAATGAGCAGGCTGATGAATATAAGGACCGCGAACACGGTGCCGATACCGATTACTGCATATACGGTTGCCGTTTCCAACAGTTGCCCAACGGTCTTGTTCTCTTCTTCATTTGAAGCAAGTTCAGTAAATTCCGCATCTACAATCTGCTGGGAAATCATATTCAGATTCATGACATACTGCATGGAACCCTCGGTGAATGTAACAGGCAGTATAACGGTATAGGTACCATCCGCCATCTGTACCACGCTTGCCTTGTCAATGTCGATGCTTCTGACATCTCCCAGTTCCTTCCTTACATTAATCTGCTCTTCACAGATGGCTGCCATAACCGCGTTGCCCTGGGCTTCCGACATGACCTTCTGCGCAATCAGCCCTTCCGTGCTGACGCCCAGCGACTGGACTGCCGTCAGCTTGGCATACTCTGCCATCATATCATCAACAGGAGTTCCGTCCGTGGCAATCCGGGAAGATGTCACAGCTTCATCCTGTTTTGCTGAGCAGGCCGACAGGCTCAACAGGCAGGCGGCCATCAGAACTGCTGCTGCCACTCGTTTCATTAATCGTCTCATATACCTGTCACCTCTCTTTAAACCGTGCCATGCTTCTTAGACGGACGGTCCTCTCTCTTTGTGAACAGCATTTCAAAGGCCGCGATTACCCTCTGACGGGTCTCCCCTGCCTTTATTATGTCATCTACATATCCTCTCTTCGCTGCTGCCACAGCGCTGGACTGAAGTGCAGTGTACTCTGCTGTCTTTTCATTGATGAGTGCGGCGGCATCACCGGATGCGGCGATTTCCTTTGCATACATAATCTTAACTGCCTCGGATGGATTCATCATACCAATGACAGCGTCAGGCCATGCATATACCACATCAGCGCCAATAGACTTGCTGCCCATGGTCAGGTATGCGCTTCCGAATGCTTCCTTAACAATTACAGTTACCTTGGGAACGCTGGCATTGGCATAGGCATAGGTAAGACGCGCCGCAGCCTTTGCAATCCTTCTCTCGCTGCACATCTTGGCCTTGTAGCCCTTTACATTCACCAGTGTAAGTACAGGAATATTGAATGCGTCGCAGAAATTGATAAAATCAGCTGCCTTGTCACAGCCTTTGCCGGACAGGGCAGGCTCAAATGTTTCCTTCTTCTCCCCGTTCTCATAGATTTCCGTACGGTTAGCCACACATCCGATGGTTGTCCCGTTCAGGCGGATGAAACCGGTCACCATGGAAGGCTCATAATCCTTCTTAACCTCCATGAAGAAGCTGTTATCGGATATCAGTGTCAGAGCCAGAGCCGTGTCACCGGTGCATCCCTCGATATTATCGCAGATACGGTTTAAGTCATCCTGACACTCTTCGTATGACATATCGTCCTCATTGTTGGCTGGAAGGATGGAAACCAGGGCGCGAATCTGGGCGATAATGGAATCCTCGTCTCCTGTGAAATCAACCAGACCGGATTCCCTGCTCTGGAAATCTGCACTGGAGGTATCACACTTCTCTTTATAATTGCCGTCAATGGCGTTAGGTGAATTAACAAACAGTTTGCCGGACTTTTCTTCCATGAAGGTGAAATCTGTGATGCCGGCAGATACTGCCATGCCGCCGCCGCAGGTTCCAAAGATTGCTGTTATCTGAGGAATCACGCCGGAAGCCATGGTCTGGCTTAAGTACAGCTTGCCGAAGCCGTCCAGGGCATCGGTCGCCTCCTGAAGACGCAGACCTGCACAGTCTACCAAACCGATTACAGGTGCTCCCATCTTCATTGCCATGGAATAGATGTTGCAGATTTTCTTTGCATGCATTTCGCCCATGGAGCCGCCTAATACAGACGCATCCTGGCTGTATACATACACCAGGCATCCGCCGATGGTACCGTAGCCGGTAACCACACCGTCAGCGGGGGTCTCCTGCTCAGTCATGTTAAAGTCAGTGCTTCTGGCCGTTATATAGGCTCCGACTTCAACAAAACTGTTCTCATCAAGCAGGGCTGCTATGCGGCTGCTTGCTGAAGTTTGTGCTGAATTACTCATTTTCCAGTCCTCCATCATTCATAAGTTTAACAATATCTAAGCAACGGAAATCCCCTTCTCAGGCCCGTCGCAAAAAAAAGCAGAAATATTGCCACATACAATTATAATAATAAATTTGTCAAATAGCAAGCTCTTTTCCTCGAAAAGGGTGAAAATATTAACGAATTTTAAGATTCGTAAATACGAAAAGAGCTGTGGCTTTCACAAAATATGTGAACAGCCCCAACTCTTTTTTGTTACAAACCTATTATTCATTTAACCCATGGAAAAAAATTTGTCATGAATGACCTGTACGGCCTTCTCCGCATCCTTTTCGTCCACCAGTACGGATATCTTAATCTCGCTGGTGGATATCATGTTGATATTGATGTTGGCATCATAGAGGGCCTCAAACAGGGTTGCCGCCACGCCGGGATGGTTCATCATGCCGGCTCCCACCACGGAAACCTTGGCAATATGGCTGTTGGTCTCCAGACGGCCAAAGCCAATGGACTCCTGATGCTCCCTTAACAGCACGGAAGCCGCCTCCAGATCGGACTGGGCAACGGTAAAGCAGATGTCCTTGCCCTCCTCGTGGCCGATTCCCTGTAATATGATGTCCACGTTAATATGATTCTGGGCCAGCAGGGAGAACACCTTAAAGGACGTGCCAATCTCATTGGGCACCCCAATCAGGGCAATCCTAGCGATATTTACATTCTTAGCCACACTGCTGATATATGATTTCTCCATGCGTTTTGCAACCTCCTTCACCTTTGTACCTGGATGCCCTGTAAAGCTTGAGAGCACCTCCAGCTTTACATTATATTTCTTTGCCATCTCCACGGAACGGTTGTGGAGCACCTGCGCCCCCAGGGTAGCCAGCTCCAGCATCTCATTGTAAGTGACCTCATCCAGCTTCCTTGCGTCCTTCACGATTCTGGGGTCAGCCGTGTACACCCCGTCCACATCCGTGTATATCTGGCACAGATCCGCCCGAAGGGAGGCAGCCAGCGCAACTGCGGACGTATCGGATCCGCCTCTGCCAAGGGTGGTGATGTCGTCATAGCGGTTGATTCCCTGGAATCCCGTGACAATCACGATTTTCTTCTGATTCAGCTCTGTCTCGATCCGCTCCGTATCCACCTTCTTGATTCTGGCATTCCTGGACACGGTATTGGTAACCATTCCCGCCTGCCATCCCGTCAGGGAAATAACCGGGTATCCCAGCGCCTCGATTGCCATGGCGCAGAGGGCCACAGACATCTGCTCTCCGGTGGACAGCAGCATATCCATCTCCCGGTTGGAAGCAAGGGGATTGATCTCATTTGCCTTCTCAATCAGCTCGTCGGTGGTATCCCCCTGGGCAGACAGCACCGCCACTACCTGGTTTCCGGCCTTATATGTATCCGTGATGATTTCAGCCACATGGCGCAGCCGGGCGGCGTCAGCCACAGAGGTTCCTCCGAATTTCTGTACAATTAAGCCCATATGTCATTCCTTTCGTCCATACATTGTATCCCGCCAAAAAGCGGCGGCCCCAGAGGCCGCCGCCAGCAAGCGCTTATATTTAATTATTTTACACGCTGGATTTTGTTTGTCAACCGAATCCGGCCTTAACTGTTATTTCTCCAGATTCTTCCACTTAAAGTTGGGAACCACATCCGACCACTTGCTGATGCCGATGATTGGCTTTGCAAATTCAGTGGCCTCCAGGGTGGCGTTCTTCTTGTCAATATCCCGGAATACCTGCCATATCTTCTTGCGCTTGGTAGCCACAATCAGGTTGGGCTGGTTCATGTCGCACTCCCACAGGCCGAACTTCAGTCCGTCCTTTGCCTCGGACGGCGCGTCTACCTGACGGCTGACCGTGTAGGCATCAATGTACGGATTGCTGTCCACCAGGTAATAGGAGTAGGCGTAGGCTGCCGCCTGAATCTCCGGAATATTGCCTCTGGTAGGACTGTAGGACGTGAAGCCCTGCTCCGTAAGGATGATGTGTCGCACATTGCCCGCAGGCGCCCTCAGGGTATCCTGCACAAAGTAATCCGTCAGCACGTTCAGGTTGGCAAAATTGATGACCGGTGAATTAAAATCATTTGTGAACAGCCCTGTGGACTGCGGGTCATCCCAGAATTCCGGCTCTGTCATAGGGCATGGATATGGATGATAGGCCAGGCCCCAGTCCATCTGTCCCTGGGTGTTGGCTATGGAGTTAAAGCTGTCCACAATCTCCTTGCCTCCATACTTAAGCTTGCCGTCAATCTCGTTCATCCAGTTATAATCCAGTGAAAAATATACCCGGTCATTGGCATTGGTGCTCTTGATGGCTGTGTAAATGACACGGAATGCCTTCTGATATGCCTTCACATAATTAGTCAGGTCCATGGCCCCCATGTAATTCCACTGCTGATTGTTAATCTCGTTGCCGATGATCCAGTTTGACACCTTGCCGTAATTAGGATTGTCGCCGCTGTAATGCTGGGCCAGGAAGGACGCGATTGCCTTGGTTTGGTCAAATCCGGCTTCGGTTTCCGCATTAAACATGTAGTAAAACGCATTGGAATTCTTCTGTGTGCCCGGATACACCAAATCCGGCGTATTGGGATTCCAGTCATTGAGCAGGATAACCGTAACCGTCATTCCCTTGTTAGACAGCGCGCTGATGGTCTTGTCATAAGCGTCCACCACGCCTTTATTAAAATGGTACGTCTTTCCGTCATACTGGTAATCAATTCCGGTTCCCATAATCTGGGAAAATGCGATGTTGGTGGTCACGTGCTTCACGCCCAGGTCAAAGGCGTCGTTGAGCATGTCAATCTCAATCACAAGCCCCTTCTTAGTCAGCGGGTCATTAAAAGGCGTCTGGTTTTTGGCAATCAGCTCCGGATTGGTTATGTAGTGGGGCTGGCTGACCTTAATGAACTTGGTTCCGTCAAATACAGCCAGGACAAACCGGCTGTAAAGCTTATCCTGAGGTGTGCCCAGGTTCAGGGGCACGCTTACCGAGGCAGCGCTTAAGGCAGGCGAGGAAGCAATGAAATTGCTGCGGCTTCCCAACTCTTCCTCGTAGGGCTGCATTTCAAAGACATAGATGTTGCCGTCCGTTCCCGTCACATCCCCGGTGCTGGAAAATCCAATTTCAACGTTTTGTTTATCTCCTGAAATCTTACAGGAAGTAATCTGGCCCGCCACTCCCGGCGTGAATGCCTGGGCTTCTGCCTGGGTCTCCGCCTTAGCCGTGGTCCCAAATGCCATTAAACTACCCAGAAATGCAGCAGTGCACAGCAGGGCCGCCGTCAGGGTCAGGGCCTTACCTCCTTTAACGAATGGTTTCTTCATTTATGAATTCCTCCCAACTTTCTCCAAAATAGGATACATGATACATCATACATAAATAAGTTTACTTTTTCAATGAACTTTTTATTACATGTCTCTTAAATTATACGAACAGGAGTCACATCTTCCCGTTGTGTTCCGGAGCATCTGCCGCTTTACCGTATCAAGGACGGAGATATATTCTATGCTATTAATAAACTTTTTCTATTGATATCTTGTTATCGATAAAATCTATATTATTGATAAGGCAATACACTTGAAAATACTTTCTTCATATGATAAGTTGTCTACGTTAATAATAATTGAGGAATAGAGAACAAAACTATGATTAAGAAACAAGTCACTTTAGTTAGTGTTTCATTTGTCACTGCCGCCGCAATCAGCGTGGGAACCGCATATCTGCCAGTATATTTCGCAGTACCGAGGATTTTATATGCAAATATAATACCAACCGCTTTGGCCGCAGTTGTCTGCGGTCCTTTATATGGCGCGTCATATGCACTTATCAACAGTTTTATTTTAAACAGCATCGGTATGGGAAGCGGCGTGATTGTAAACGTACTGTTATACCAGATGCTGGAGGCTGCCCTGATTGGTTTGTTTTTTCACACCAAACACGCAAAAAAGACATATGCGGCTATAATTGTTTATATTCTATTGTTTTCCGCTTTTGACGCAACACTTCTGAAAGCCTTTTCTTACATTTTATATTATACGTTCCACGTAAACATGACAGCCGGCAAAAGCCTGATGGATTATCTGGCATACAATTATAGCTTTTATCTGAAATCCGGAATTGCATCTAATTTTATCGTTGTTCTCTTTTCATTAACTGCAGCTGTAATGGCGGGACGTTTTATTTTTTGGTTATGCATGGAAAAAGGCGGATGTCGTGAGACCAAACTATAGTTTGACCTCAATAACATAATAAATTACACGAAGGAGAAGCAGCAGAATGAAACACATCAAACCACTATTGCTGGCAGGAGTAGTTTCGTTTGCGGTAATGGGCTGTGGGAAATCACCGGCTCCGCAGGAAGAAACATCTGTCAAGGAAACAATTGCCGCCACGGAAAAGGAATCCGTGGCCGCGAAGGATGAAGCCCAAACAGTTAAGCTTTTGAAGGCGGACGCGCTGACGGATGATATGCAGCTGGTAGACGTCCGTGAAGAAGAACAGTATATTGGCTGGAATACCGGGAATAAACCGGGGGGACATATTGCAGGCGCCGTGGATTTTCCGGCAAGCTGGCTCAGTCAGAGCCCGGATACCTATGCAATCAGAACGACAATGGAAAACGAATTAAAGCGCCGCGGCATTGATTCCGAAAAACCCCTTGTCCTTTACGGAGATGATACTGTACCGGAGGAAACAGCTTCCATGTATGCGGAACTGGGATTTAAGGACATCTCTGTTCTGGAAGGAGGCTTCTCATCCTATTTGGAAACAGGCGGGGAAGCGGCAATGCTGCCGGGGTTCAGCCTCTATGTATATCCCGACTGGGTACAGGCACTGATAGACGGAAAAAAGCCGGATACGTACGAGGGTTCCGATTATAAAATTATTGAAGTCTCTTTAAGCAGTGAAGAGGGAGAATACGAAAGCGGCCACATCCAAGGCGCAATCAATATAAAAGACACTTTCAACCATGTTCCGGGGCTTCGTGTACTTTCTGAATATGAGAACATACCGATGGAGGAACAACTGAAATTCTGGAATCGTCCGGAAGATTCCGTGATTCAGGAAAATCTGGAAAAGGCCGGAATCACGCAGAATACCACCGTGATTTTATATGCCACAACACCGGCCACTACCGCCGCGCACCGTGCAGGGGTCTTAATGAAATACGCGGGTGTTAAGGATATTCGTTTCTTAAACGGCGGAAAAACACTTTGGAAACTTCAAAACAGGCCTCTGGAGACAGAATCCAATATACCGGAAAATGTTTCCTTTGGAACGAAGGTTCCGTCTAATCCTGACCTTATTTATGACTATGATGAGGAACTGGGATGTGTAAACGACAATCAGGCGGTCATTGCATCCATCCGAAGCTGGAAAGAATATATCGGAAATGTCAGTGGTTATACATACATTGGCGAGGCCGGGGATATTGCCAAAGCGCGTTTTGGTTATGCCGGCTCAGACCCTTACAGCATGGAAGATTTCCGAAATATTGACAATACTATGTTTAACTACGAAATGATTAAGGACAGATGGGTAAAATGGGGGATTGTTCCAGATAAACGTATTTCTTTCCACTGTGGTACCGGGTGGAGAGCAAGCGAAACATATTGGTATTCTCTGGCATTGGGATATCCTGACATTCATGTGTATGACGGAGGCTGGTATGAATGGTCCAAAATGCCAGACAGCCCGAAGAAAGAACCAGGAGTGCCCGCAGACGCACCTGAACAGGAGCCGGCAGAATACTTTATACCAAAGGAAAAGTAAGACAAGAAACTGAAAAAAGTTCTGAAAACAGGGAAGGTTTCCTGCATACACTATCTGCAGGAAACCTTCCCTTCCGCTAATTCATAGAGCCTGTCGCACACAGACGCCAGCTCCCTTTCATTGGGGGAACAGTATACAACACCGATTCCCCTGCTCTTTGCAAATTCCAGAAATTCCCTCACTGAATTCCGCATCAATATGTCCGTGCCCGAAAACAGATTATCTATGACAATCAGCCTTGCCTTGGCTATAATCCACTTATACAGGGCAACATTCAGCTGGCACCGATGGCTCAGTGTCTCAATTGGCCGTTTTAGATCCTCCTCCCGGATATCCAGCAGCGTCAGATAATCACAGGCAACCGCCTGTTCCAGCTTCTCCCGCACCCCCACTCCGGGAGCAAAATATTCCAGACCGGCAATGGTCAGGTTCTCGGCCACATCCAGCTTAGGAAAAAGGCTCTTTTTGTAATCCTCAATATATCCAAAACCGCGTCTGACCATGTTCTTTCTCCCCCCTGCCAGCTCCACCTGACGTCCAGCCAGCCAGGCGCTTCCCGATTCCACCTTAAGCTCTCCGCTGAGAAGGCGTACGATTTCCCGGCAGTATGTGTCCTCCGGATGGATGAAACCCACCACCTCCCCGGGACACACATGAAAGCTCACGTCCCGCAGTTCCCTGGCCCGCACCTCCCGCACGGACAGAAGCACCGCCCGCCCCCCAGGCTCTGCCTGGGACCGGGTGATTTCCCTCCCCGCCTTCCGGTTCTCACCGATTATAATGCGGTCGATCATCTGCCGTTCAAATTCCTCCCGGTACAATACGGCTGCCAGACGCCCTTTTCACAGGAATCAGTCCCACCTTCAGCGTCCTGTCCTTGATGGAGCGCGGCTGGACAGCATACTCCCCGTTTTCCGGCTCAGCTTCCTGACTCTCTGTCTCCTTGGCTCCCTCTGCCTTCTCAGTCTGCTCTGTCTCAGCTTTGGCCTCCTGTGTCTGGGCTGCAGTAGTTGTCTCTGCCGGCTTCTGGTTGGAAGTGGCACACCCCATCAGAGAGATTGTTGTTGCCGCTGCAAGTAGTAATGCTAATCTTCAGATGTTTGGACCATACGAAGATACCTCGCCAATTTTTACCATGAATCACTGTCCGACTCGTCTGTGCTGTCGGCTTCCTCTTCCCCACCGGCCGGATTCATATTGAACATATAACTGAAATCCCCGGCACCGTCAAGCACCAATCTGCCTCTGTAACGTTTATAATCAAAATATGAATCAAATTCACTTCCAGGGCTTCTGACTTCAAATACCATCGGAATTCTTTCCTCTTCCATAGTCCTTCGTATACTTCCCACATGGCCGCCCGCGGTATTCCCGGAACACACAAGATATGTATATGTTTTTTGGAAGATTTCTTCTGTCATTCCCGGTATGCCCCTGACCGCAGATTCCAGGTCCTTTACCATAACCCCACGGTTGGAGACATAGGATAAAAGCTCTGCCGGAGCCATCCTTGGCATCAGTCCCCAGCTGTTCTTGGCTCTTGAGTCTGCAATATTAACCTTACTGTCAGACAGATACAAATCAGCCAGATGAGAAACTGCGCATAGGATGTAATTGTATATCTCCTTATCACGTTCATTCGCCGTACCTTCAGAAGGAACATATGAGGTGTCATATGTCCACCACAGCTCCATTCCATACTCTTCAAAGAGGGCCCGTACCTCATCAAATCCCATGCCGAAAGATATCTGGTTATTTCCCATAACATCCTTGACTATAAAAGCGTTACATAAAAGTTTTACTTTAAATTCTTTTAAATCAGCATTATCCTCCAAATCTGTATACGCCGAAAACGCTTCATTTACCTGTGTTTTAGTGACCATGCCCGGTACAGCCCCCTGCTCGGCGGAATACCGTTCCAGAAAGTCCTCCAAAAATGCCATGATTCTGAGATTCTGATTCCGCTCTTTTTCCTGGCCTATTTTAAGAGGCTCTGTAACAATCTCAATGGTCCTGGTCTCCCTTCCCATGTCGGAAAACAAACGTATTACCGTATCACCTCCATGGGTCACCTCCAAAAAAGTCATGCTGTCAGGTAATCTGTTCAGGGCAAAACGCACTTTATAAGGCAGTTCGCATTCCATGCCAAAGGTCCAGTCTTTATGACTGCTGTATTTCTCACTCATTACTTCTTTCTCCTTATATTTTATTGAGAAAAGCTTTTCTGAACCTAGTATAAGTATATTTCGTCACAGACGGACATGGACAGCATGGTTTGTACATTTCCTGTCATCCATGGTTCACGAAATGCCGTATCGCGGCCCGGGAATTTTTACGCAAAAATCCCCGGCAAAGGAATCATCCATCCTCCGCCGGGGCATTCTCGCACTCAGCAACATCTCATTTATTCAAAATCAATCATACATCAGCCGGCTAACTCTATGCCGCCAGCCCTATCCCGTCAACCAACCTCTGCCACCCGGAATCCTTTGGACTCCAGCATATCCCTGCACTCCCCGTCCAGGTGCATACAGTATACTTTATGCCTCAGCTCCTCCGGAACCGTCTCCTCCAGGACTCCCACATAGCAGTGGCTGGGGATTGGCGGATTGTGGAGGGACGTGTCGTGGTAAACGGCGTCCAGATCCCCTTCCTTAAGCATGCCGGCGATCCGCTCCGGCATTCGCGCGGAATCACCGCTGTAATAAATCCTCATTTTCTCTGTCTCCAGAATGTACCCGAAGCAGTCCATATTGTCCGCATGCTCCACCGGCACCGGTTCAGCCCGAAGACAGTCCACTTCCTCAGGAAGTCCTTTGTAATAATTGTAAAATTCATCCTTAATGCCCATAAGCCGCAGAAGCTCCACCACGGTTGCCCTGGGGTGAATGACGCTGATTTTTCTTCCCAAAATACAATAATTGTAAGAAATCAGAGACCCAAGGCTTCCCACATGGTCAGCGTGAAGATGGGTCAACAGTACATATATCTGCCTGTATTCCCTGAGGCTGCTGCGCTTCATCAAAAGCTCGTAAACCGTCTCGCCGCAGTCCACCAGGAACAGGCATCCGTCCGCCTCAAACCAGGCAGATGTATTTCCCATGGCAGGATTAAAGGCGCTACCGCATCCAAAAAAATGCAGGTCTAAATATTGTTCCATAACGCTCCTCCTCTCATGCTCTCTCATGCCCTCCTTTATTCCTTCATCACTCTTTGATTCCAGCGCTGACAAAGCTGTTCATAAACTGCTTTTGCAGGAAGAAGAACGCTATGAGCAGCGGCAGGATAATGATAAAGGTAGCCGCGCAGACATTGGCCCACTGCATGTTGGCCTCCTTGGACTTGGCGAAGATGGCAAGTCCCACTGTCAGTGTGCGGTTGGAGGGTGAATTGGTCACAATCAGAGGCCACAGGTAGTTATTCCAGTGGTAGCTGACGGAAATAACCGCAAAGGACATATAGGCAGGCTTTGCACAGGGCATGTACACCCTCCAGATGGTCTGCCACGTGTTGGCGCCGTCAATTCTGGCCGCCTCAGCCAGAGCCTTTGGTATGGATTTAAAATGCTGCCTCAGCAGGAAAATGGCCAGGGCGCTTCCAAAGAACGGCAGCATGATACCCACCTTAGTATCGGTAAGTCCCATGTCAGCCAGGGTCATGAAGTTAGGTGTGATGAGCACATCATTGGGAATGATAATCTGCATAAAAATGACTGCAAACACCAGGGTCCGTCCCTTAAAATCCATGACAGCCAGCGCATAGGCAGCCAGAGTGGATGTGACAAACTGTACGCAGAAGGTCACCACCACCAGTATCAGCGTATTCAGATAATACCGGGCAAAGGGAATGGCATTCCATACATAGGACAAATTCCCAAAGGTAAAACGGCTGTTGGGAAAAAAGGTCATATGGAAGGTAGGCTCACTGAAGGCAGTCCCCACCAGCCATACCAGGGGAGCCAGCCACATAAACGCCAGGGCCAGGGCAAAAACAGATATTGCAGTACTTTTAACTTGTTTCATACCGGCTCCCTCCTTTAATTGTAATGTATCTTCTTATCCTGGCTGATGAACCTTGGCAGGGACACCACAAGCAGAAGTCCCAGCATGATTACGGTCAGAGCCGATGATACGCCGTAGTTGAAGTTTGTGAAGCCCTGCTGGTAAATATAGTACAGAAGCAGGGTGCTTGCATTGTTGGGCGCTCCCTCTGTCATGATGACCACATGGTCCACCAGCTTAAAACAGTTGGTGAACGCAATGGTGGACACAAACAGGAAGGTGGGCGCCAGCAGGGGAATGGTGATGCGCCTGAACACGGTCCAGTTGCCTGCCCCGTCAATCCTGGCAGCCTCCATCACCTCGTCGGATATGCTCTGGATACCGGACAGGAAGAACACCATCAGGTATCCGGCCTCCTTCCAGACATACATCACCGCCATGGCCGGGAGCACCGTATTCTTGCTGGACAGCACATTCATGGGTTTTAACCCCATGGCTATCAGCAGCTGGTCAAAGAGTCCGTTCTTTGCCATATAAATAAACATCCACACGCTGGCAATGGCAATCATGGGCATGACCACCGGATAGAAATAAGCCGTGCGGATAAATCCCACCCGTTTGCCCTTGCGGTTTACCAGAACCGCCAGGCCAAGGCCCACCGCCATACTGGGAATCACCGTCATAAGGGCGAATACGATGGTATTTTTCATCACCTTCCAGAACAGCTTGGAACCGGCCAGCTTCACATAATTCTCAAGGCCGATGAACTCGGCGCTGTCCATACCAAGCTTGTACTTGGAAAGGCTTAGATACAGGCTCCTGAATATGGGGAACACTGTAAATGCCAGCATAAATATAAGCGCCGGGGCCATCAGGGCCCAGGCCGTCGCATTATTCCTGTTTTCACGCTGCTTCTTTGTCTTGGTTTTCATCCTCTCACCAGCCTTTTCATATTCCGCCTGCCGGGCCGGGTTTTGTGACATGTCCCGGTCTCTTAAGGCGCTGTGTATGCCCGGTCATGGGGCAAAAGCCTTGCCTTTGCCCCACATGGCACCGGGCCACAGCGCCTTACTTGTTCCTAACAGGCATTACATTCATGCTTCACAGATTTTACTGATACTCTGACAGGACTTCCTCTGCCTGTTCCTGGGCCGCATCCAGGGCCTCCCGGGCAGACATATCGCCGACCACGGCTGCCTGGATGTTATCATTTAACACCCTCCAGATTTCAGCTGCATTGTATGTAGTAAGCTCAGGCTTTGCATAGGGAAGCTGCTCATAAGCAACGGACGCCTGGGGAACCTCTGCATAATAATCCTTAATCAGGTCCGTGTCAAAGCAGGACTGTCTTGTGGCCACATAACCAGTATCCAGGCTCCACTGCGCCGCCCTGTCCGTAGAGGTCGCGAACTTGATGAACTTCCAGGCAGCCTGCACCCTGTCCTCGGAAATGCCGCTGGAGATATAGAAGTTGCCGCCGCCTGTAGGCGCTCCCACTCTCTTGTGAGCCGGAAGGAAGGCTGTCCCAAAATCAAAGTCCGCATTGTCATGGATATTAGCCATATTGCCTGTGGTGTGGTAAATCATGGCCACCTCTCCTGCAAGGAACTGGGTGGGCAGGTCGGTCCACTGTACAATACCCTCCGCCATACATTTGTACTCATTCTGAAGGTCCAGCCAGAACTGAAGCGCCTCCACGTTCTCAGGCGTGTTGAAATACACGCTCTTTCCATCCTCGCTCATCAGGTTCTGTCCGTCGGTGCTGTTCTGCAGGCAGAAGCCTGTAAACGCCCACTGTGCGGAACCGGAGTTCAGAGCGATTCCAACGCCGTAGCGTCCGTCGTCCGTCAGCTTCTGGCCGTACTCAGCCAGTTCTTCCCAGGTAGCGGGAGGCGTTTCCGGGTCCAGGCCCGCTTCCTTAAACGCGTCCTTATTGTAATACAGAACCATGGTGCTTCTCTGGAACGGTATGGAGTATATCTTTCCGTCCACATAGGAATCTTCCATGAAGCCCGGAAGGAAATCATCGATGTAAGCCTTTCCCTCTTCTCCGTCAGCCTCAATCAGTTCGTCAAGAGGCATGGCCATGCCGGTGGAAGCCATGGTAAAACGCTGGGTAGCGAGGCTTACAAACACATCCGGAGGCGTGCCGCCCTGCATGGCTGTCTGAATCTTTGTCACTGTATCGTCATAATTGCCCGTATAAACAGGCTCCACGAAAATATCCGGGTTCTCTGCATTAAAATCCGCACAGATTTTCTCAATCAGCTGTGCCGCGGAACCGCCTACATTGACCGGGTAATAAAAGGTAAGGTGCAGCGCGCCGTCGTCAGCCTTGGCTGCATCATCCTTGGAGCTATTCGTGCCCCCTCCCCCGGTTTCCTTAGACTGCTCTGCCGGCGCCCCGTCTGTCCCGTTACTTCCTCCCCTTCCGGAACATCCTGTGACGGCAAGACCTGCTGCCATGGTCATGGCCAGGACCGCTGCTGCAATCTTCTTTGTTTTTTTCACAATACATACCTCCTTTTATACTATTGGAAATTTGTCATCTGTTCTGTAATTTCATCATAGCATTGTATTTGAAACGTGTCAATATTATTTTAAGGCATTTTGCACATTTTTCTTATACTTTAATCAGATTTTACATGAATTTTTTCTACTTTTTGCATATTTTTTACATTTTAACGTGTTTTTATTTGGCTGTCCCCTCTGTAGATTGCGTATTTTATTGAATCGTAGTTGCAATAGTTTTACAAATCACCCGCCATATGGTAAAATTGAATCAAATATATCTTTATAAAGTGCATCATTTGAAAGGAGAGCCGGCAGATGACTACCATCAAAGACATTGCGAGAGCGGCCGGAGTGGCCCAGGGCACCGTATCCAACGTTCTCAACGGGAAGGGAAATGTGAGCAGCGAGAAAATACGGCAGGTCATGGACGCTGCCGCTGCCCTTGGCTACGTGCCCAATGAGCGGGCCAAGCTGTTGAGGAAGGGCAGGTCCAATACCCTTGCGGTCATTCTCCCCAACATCCGTTCCAAACAATATATAGACTTCTATCTTAGTTTTAAGGCATATGCGGAAAATCACGGCTACAGCGTGTCCCAGTACCTGACCAGCGACGACAACCGGGAAGCGGAATACGCAGCCATACAGGAAGTCCGCTCCTCCATGGCCCAGGGCATGGCAACGGTCTCCTGCTGTTCCTTCGCCGGCGCCAACCCCTACCTGGACGAGCAGGGCATGCTGGCGGACCATGTGGTATTTGCGGAACGCCGTCCTCCCTTCTCTGCCCCCTATGTCGGCTTCGATTACCACAGGGCGGGAAGCGAGCTGGCCTTAAGGGCGCTGGAGCGCGGCTTCTCCAACCTGTGCCTTCTCACCGGAAGTCTCCAGCTGCCCAATGAATCCGACTTCTATAACGGGTTCATGGGCGTCATGGGTTCATCCGGCTGCCGGGTAAACCACATCCAGACAGACCCCTACCGCAAGCTGCAGAATATCATGCAGATGTTCGGAAACGCCGCTCCCCAGGCCATCTTCATCTCCAACTACGGCTTCGCGGAGAGCGTCAAGGATATATGGAACACCTTCTATTCCGGGGACAGTCCGGAAATTTACACGGTATCCCCCATGTTCACCATGCCGGAAAATGACTTCCAGAAATATGAGCTGAACTACCGGCAGTTGGGAAAGATTGCGGCGGAATGCCTGATCAGGGACATATCAGAAGAAAAGGCGAAAAAGAGTGGTTCGGAAGAAATAGGCGAACCGCAACAGCGGACCGGACAGGCCAGCGGACATCCCTGCCTGCTGCTGGAGAATTCCGGCTTCAGAGACTGGTTTGCGGGCATCCTCATCCCATCCTCCAAAGAGCCCTTAAATGTGCTGACACTGGACAGCCCCAGCGCCTACACCATGCGCAACCTGTCCCGTATCTACACCAAGAAAACCGGGATCCCTGTGAACATCACCATCTATTCCTATGAGGAGATATACGAGGCCTTCAACCATATGCGCCATGATTCCGTCTTTGATGTACTGCGTCTGGACGTGACGTGGCTGTCCTGGTTCGCGGACAAAATTCTGCAGCCCCTGGACCAGATTGACCCTGATATCTCCAGCTGCCTGGACACCTTCTTAGACGGAACCATCAACCAGTATTCCATAGTGAGGGGCAGGGTATACGCCCTGCCGTCCACTCCCAGCGTACAGCTGCTGTACTACCGGAAGGATCTGTTTGAAAGTCCTATCTACCGCAGGATGTATCACGAGACATACCGCCAGGAGCTTAGGCCGCCTCAGGATTTTAGGGAGTTCAACCAGATTGCCGGATTCTTCACCAAGGCACGCACCCCATCCTCTCCTGTGGAATACGGGGCCACCATGACGCTTGGCTCCACCGGGGTGGCCGGCTCCGAATACCTGGCCCGCCTGTTCAGCCACCAGGAGAATCTTTATAACGAGGACTGCCGGGTCACCCTGAATTCCCCCGCGGCCATTGGTTCCCTTAAGGAGCTCATCGCCCTGAAGGAATACTCCGACCCCAAGTACTGTTCCTGGTGGACCAACACAGCCACCACCTTCGCGGGAGGCAATGTGGCCATGGCCATCCTCTACAGCAACTATGCCTCGGATCTTCTGAGCCACTCCTCCCGGGTAGCGGGAAATATCGGATACGCCATGACGCCTGGCAGCAATCCTGTCATCGGAGGCGGTTCCCTGGGCGTGGCCAAATATACCAAACGACCTGAGGACGCTCTATCCTTCATCAAATGGATGTGCAGCGAACCCGTGGCCTCCGCGGCCACGCTGCTGGGCAGCGTATCCCCCTGCCGCAAGTCCTATGACAATTACGAGATACTCAACACCTTCCCCTGGCTGAACCTGGCCAAGGACGGATTCGGACTGGCCCACGGCCGCCGTACCCCTGAGTTCTCCACACAGCCCTTTGATGAGCGCAGCTTCCTCAGCATCATAGGCATGGCAGTGAAAAATGCCTACAGCCAGGTCATGACGCCGGAGGACGCCCTGAATTACGCACAAAAGCTCTATGACGAACAGTTTAGCCGCACCAATATATAAACGCGCCTTAAAACACAAGTTCCAGGCAGGACATCCCTTTGAGGGTTCCGGCCTGGAAGCTTATTTTAAGACGCGCTTTTCTTTGTCTCAGCACAGCTTTTCCATGACAGATGCCGAGGTCTTTTCATTATTCACGCTGCACCTGTCATAGTATGTCCTGTAATATTCCGTGTACAGCATATCTATCAGGAAGAGCTGGCTGATTTCCGCCGAGGAAGAGCCTGCCTGCAACGGACTTTCATTGGCCCCGCACAGGAGCGTCAGGTCCGCATAGGCCGTAAGAGGCGATTTGATGAACCGGGTCACACAGACAATGGCCGCTCCTGCCTGCCTGGCCAGCTGAGCCACGTGGATGGTGTCCTTGGTAGCCCCGGAATAGGAAAAGATGACAGCAACCTCTCCACTGGACATGGTGGAGGCCATCATGGCCTGCATGTGGGAATCAGAGGCACAATAGACCTTCGGCTCAATCTTCAGAAACTTATCAGCCGCCTTCATGGCTGTCGTCATGCTGGTACCCACACCGTAAAAACAGATGCGTCCGGCCTTGTGGAAGCACTCAATGACCCGCCGGAGCACATCCTCCTTTAACAGGGAGTGGGTTTCCTTAAGAGCCTTTATATTGGAACTCAGCACCTTCTCCGCCACCTGGGAAAATGAGTCCTCCAGGCTTATGTCGCTCTCCATCTGTCCGAATCCCTGTTTTCCCTCGTGAAGGCTCAGGGACAGAAGCATCTTAAATTCCTGGTATCCTTTGCAGTTCATGGTCTTACAGAAGCGGAACACGCTGGTATCCCCCACTCCGCAGGCTTCGGCCAGTTCAGTGATGGACATAAACAGAACCTTCTTGGGGCTGCTCAGGATATAATCAGCCACCTTTTTCTCCGCCTTCGTAAACTGGTTATACCCGCCTCTTATTTTCAACAAAAAATCCTCTGCCATTTTCCTTCCTCCTTATGCGGCCCGCCCTGTGAAAAATAAATTTACTCCTATTATAAAAAAAAATATTTCTTTTAGCAAGAAATGTAGTAAAATTAAATTAAATAATTGCCATTTTCAAAGAGGGGGGCTGTATTATGAGGCATATTCCAAAAAAAGAGCTTTTGTCCATCCCCAACCTGATGGGGTATTTCCGTTTAATCATGATTCCTGTATTCGTGTGGCTGTACCTGAGGGCTTCCACGGACGCAGATTATTACAGGGCTGCCATCGTCATGGGCATATCCTCCATCACTGACATGTTCGACGGAATGATCGCCAGAAAATTCAATATGATTACAGAGTTCGGTAAACTCCTGGACCCCCTTGCTGATAAGCTGACCCACGGGGCCATCCTGCTCTGTCTGTGGAGCCGTTATCCCCTGATTCTGCTTCTTCTGGTCCTGTTTGTGCTGAAGGAAGGCTTCATGCTGGTCATGGGCGCCGTTAAACTCAGGGAAGGCAAAAAGTTAAACGGCGCCAAGTGGTTTGGCAAATGCTGTACCGCCCTGCTGTTCGTGGTGCTTTTTCTCCTGCTGCTCTTCCCCCACATGTCCCTGGTTACGGTCAATCTACTGATTTTGTTGTGCGCGGCCGCCATGCTCATCACCCTGCTTCTCTACATACCGGTATTTCGCAGTATGTGACCAATTCAGTGTGCGGCAGAAACAGTATGCGGTAAGGGCAGCATTGCGGCCGGAGCAGTATGCCCTTTACTGCCGCGCTTCCTTATACACTCTCTTAAGGGTGAAGCCCCTGCCTCTCACCTCATTAATCTGGTTGATAATCATGAATGCCTCCGGGTCTTCATCCATGACCAGGCTGTTCAGCCTGGGTAAATCCCGCCGGGAGATTACCGCCAGAATCATTTCCTGTTCCCTGTGGAGATAACCGGTCTCCATATGCAGCAGGGAGGTTCCGCAGTCAATGCGCTCCGCTATGAGGCGGTTGATTTCCTCATGCTTTCTGCTGACAATCTTAACCTGTATTCTGGCATTTCCCGACATAAGGACCTGGTTCAGCACCATGGTGTATACAATAATCAGTATGATACCATAGAGAACGGCATGGGAATCAGCCGCAATCAGCTGAAGGCCCAGAACCACACAGTCCACGAGGTACAGGGTCATGGACACATTTACATCCAGCTTTTTCTTAAGCACCAGGGCAGGTATATCCATCCCCCCAGTGGAGGCGCCGGCCCGCATCACTATGCCGATTCCACCGCCTATGAGCAGTCCCGCATAGAGCACCGCCACCAGCTTCTCCTCCAGCACAAAGCCCCCGAATCCGCTTCCCTCCAGCACCCCCAGTATGACCGGGTAGATAATGGTGCTGAGCACGGTTGTCAGGGCGAACTGTTTTCCCAGCACCCATGCCCCCAGCAAGAACATGAGCACGTTAAACACGCTGACAAAAAGGCTGATGGGGATGCCAATGCTATGGTTCACAAAGAGGGCCAGGCCCGTGGTCCCTCCGGTAATGAGTCCGTTTGGCACAATGAACAGCACCACTGCCGCCGCGTACATTATATTTCCCAACACAATCTCACCCAGGCTCAATACAATTTCAGCCGTCGTCTTTTTCTTTTCCATGATTTTAGTCCTTTCTCACTGCACCGGAATGAATTCCTAAATTAAAAGACGGCAGTTCTCTCTGCCGTCCTGACGTCTCAAACCTTCTATAATACAGGCTCCCGGTTCCGCCGGGGCCTTCCCTGTACGCTTTCAGTACCATCATGTTCTGTCCGTTCTCTGTTTCGTATAATGAATCCTGCGTTTTATGGTAGCATGTTTCCCCAAACCTGTCAAGAGCCCCTTCCATCCGGGCGTATACGGGCTGATGCTGACCAACCTGCTTAACGACGTCATGCTGGGCGAACCCGAAATCATCCCTGCCCCGGTTGGCCTCGGGGTGATTGACCCGGACTTCATCAACATCATGATTACAGGACACCAGCACTCCATCTTCGTCCATCTCCAGGAACAGCTTAGGAAACCCCAGGTCCAGGAGCTGGCAAAGGCAGCGGGAGCCAGGGGCCGGGGATGTATGCGGCCTGTCCGGCATCTGGCCCAACGCCATGAAGCAGGGCGTCATCGCTGCCAAAAACATGTACGGCATCCCCACCCCCTATGAGGACACATACGCCCTGAAGAACACCATGAACTTCTTCGGCCTGCCGGCACTTTGCATTGGGGATATCAACTGTCTTGACAGCCGCACTCTGGTCATAACAGAGGAGGACAGCAAGAACTACAAAAAGGCCCTGGTGGAGGACGGCGTATTAAAAAGCATACTGATGGCGGGAAATATCTCAGGCAGCGGCATTTACCAGTATCTGAATGAACTACCCCGCAGCAAGCTGCGGGGTATCGAAGGTTGCAACCTCTACATATAATCCCATATGCTATACTGCTTTGTTTTCTCTACGTTTTTATAGATTGTTTTATAATTTTTTTCCTGTCCCTGTTCTTTCACATATCTACTTATGATTTGCTCATTCCCATGTTCACTCACCGTTGCTACGTAATAGCCATCTGTCCAGAATTCTCCTCCCCACAATTTTTTCTTCACTTGTGGACATTTCGCGAACACCTCTCGGGCTATGATGCTCTTCACTATTTGGATGATTTTTTTTGGACTATATGCAGGCACTGACTGGATAAGAAAATGTATATGGTCTTTATCTGTACCTACTTCCAAAAATCTTATTTCATACCTTTCCTGAATTCCCTCACACGTTTCTTTGATTACCCTATCTACATCTTCATCTATTACTACTCTTCTATATTTTGCTGGACATACGAAATGATACATGAGTACTGATACATTGTGTGACTTGCGTATTGTTTCACTCATCACACAATTTCTCCTTTCCTTTTTCCTCTAGTATATCACTTCCTCCATGTCTTGAAAAAGTTTGTTACGCAGCAAGCTGCGGGGAATTAAACCCTCTTTTTGATTAAAAACCAGATAAAACTTCCCTCTGCCGGCCGGAGTATTTTCAGGCTGTCATTTGCTGATTTCTATGGCTTTGACACGTCAAAAGGAGCCTATACGTGGGACACGGACCTGCGCCGCGGATAATTTTCACTCCAGATATCACAAAAACCCCCGAAAGATAATCTTCCGGGGGTTTTTACTGTTTGGGGCACAATATCAATTCAGATATATTAATTTATGATTTAAGCGTATAAGCTTGCCGAAATTATTCGATGATGCTTACAACTCTACCAGAACCAACGGTTCTTCCGCCTTCACGGATAGCGAAACGAAGACCCTGCTCCATAGCTACCGGATGAATCAGCTCTACGGTCATCTCTACGTTATCGCCAGGCATACACATCTCAACACCCTCTGGCAGATCGCAAACGCCAGTAACGTCAGTTGTTCTGAAGTAGAACTGCGGACGATAGTTGTTGAAGAAAGGAGTATGACGGCCGCCCTCGTCCTTTGTCAGAACGTAAACCTGAGCGGTAAACTTGTTGTGGCACTTAACGGAACCTGGCTTGCACAGACACTGTCCTCTTTCGATTTCAGTTCTCTGAACGCCACGCAGCAGAGCGCCGATGTTGTCGCCAGCCTGAGCCTCGTCAAGCAGCTTACGGAACATCTCGATACCAGTAACAACGGTCTTGCGGACATCCTCATGGATACCAATGATTTCAACTTCGTCATTCAGGTGCAGAGTACCGCGCTCTACTCTACCGGTAGCAACAGTACCACGGCCGGTAATGGTAAATACGTCCTCTACAGGCATCAGGAATGGCTTGTCTGTCTCACGAACTGGGTCTGGTACCCAAGAGTCAACAGCGTCCATAAGCTCAAGGATCTTGTCGCCCCACTCGCCGGAAGGATCTTCCAGAGCCTTCAGAGCAGAACCCTGAACTACAGGAGTATCATCGCCTGGGAACTCATATTCATTCAGCAGGTCTCTGATTTCCATCTCTACTAATTCAAGCAGCTCTGGGTCATCAACCATGTCGCACTTATTCATAAATACAACGATATAAGGAACGCCTACCTGACGGGACAGCAGGATGTGCTCTCTTGTCTGGGCCATAACACCATCGGTAGCAGCTACAACCAGGATAGCGCCGTCCATCTGAGCAGCACCAGTGATCATGTTCTTAACGTAGTCAGCATGTCCTGGGCAGTCAACGTGTGCATAGTGACGATTCTTGGTCTCATACTCAACGTGTGCAGTAGAGATAGTGATTCCACGCTCTCTCTCCTCCGGAGCCTTATCGATATTCTCGAAAGCAACAGCCTCGCCGGTACCTAATCTCTCATGAAGAGTCTTTGTGATTGCTGCGGTTAAAGTTGTTTTACCATGGTCAACGTGTCCGATGGTACCAATGTTACAATGAGGTTTGTTTCTTTCAAACTTAGCTTTAGCCATTTTATAACGTCCTCCTTAATTTGCGCCCTTTATAGTGGGCTATTATAGTTAATGTCAGGCTATCAACCATTATATTCTATTTTCCTTTAGTTTACAAGCCTTTTATCAAGAATCTATCTTATTTCTTATGGTCGGAAAGTACTTTTTCCTGTACATTCTTCGGAACCGGCTCATACTTTTCAAAGAACATGGAGTAGTTACCACGTCCCTGTGTTCTGGAACGGAGATCCGTAGAATAACCGAACATTTCTGACAGCGGTACATATGCTTTTACCATCTTGCCGCCGCCGATGTCTTCCATACCCTCGATGCGTCCACGGCGAGAGTTGATATCACCGATAACATCTCCCATGTACTCTTCCGGCATGGTTACTTCAACCTTCATGATAGGCTCAAGCAGGATTGGGTTGCCCTTTTGCATAGCTTCCTTGAATGCCATGGAACCGGCAATGTGGAATGCCATCTCAGAGGAGTCAACCTCATGGTAAGAACCGTCGTATACATCGGCATGAACGCCCAGCACTGGGAATCCGCCGAGGATACCGGTCTTGCATGCTTCCTCGATACCTTCTCCGACAGCAGGGATGTATTCCTTCGGAATGGCACCGCCCACAACGGAGGAAGTGAACTTGAAGGTTTCTTCCGCGTTTGCTTCCATTGGCGTGAAGTGAACCTTACAGTGACCGTACTGTCCACGTCCGCCGGACTGCTTCGCATACTTGCTGTCAACGTCAACAGCCTTTGTAAATGTCTCCTTGTAAGCAACCTGAGGCGCGCCTACGTTTGCCTCAACGTTGAACTCACGCAGCAGACGGTCAACAATAATGTCCAGGTGAAGCTCGCCCATGCCGGAGATAATGGTCTGGCCAGTCTCCTCATCTGTACGTACGCGGAAGGTTGGGTCCTCCTCAGCCAGCTTAACCAGCGCGTCGCCCATCTTATCCTGGCTTGCCTTGGTCTTAGGCTCGATAGCAATATCGATAACCGGCTCCGGGAATTCCATGGACTCCAGGATAACCGGATTCTTTTCATCACAGATGGTATCGCCGGTGGAAGTCACCTTAAATCCAACTGCTGCCGCGATGTCACCGGAGTAAACCTTATCCAGCTCGTTTCTCTTGTTGGCATGCATCTGAAGAATACGTCCTACACGCTCCTTCTTGCCCTTGGTTGCGTTCAGTACGTAGGAACCGGAGTTCAGGCTTCCTGAATACACGCGGAAGAATGCAAGCTTACCAACAAATGGGTCGGTCATGATTTTGAATGCAAGAGCTGCAAAGGGCTCATCATCAGAGGAATGACGCTCAACCTCGTTGCCGTCCAGGTCAGTACCCTTAATAGAAGGGATATCTAACGGTGAAGGCATAAATTCAATAACTGCATCCAGCAACTTCTGAATGCCCTTATTTCTGTAAGCAGTACCGCAGCATACCGGAATAGCGGCACACTCGCAGGTAGCTTTCCTTAAGGCTTTCTTAAGGTCATCATTGCTGGGCTCCTCGCCCTCCAGATATGCCATCATTAAATCGTCATCCAGCTCGCAGATTTTCTCTACTAACTCGGAACGGTATAACTCGGCATCATCCTTCATATCCTCAGGGATATCAATGATGGATATATCGTCGCCCTTATCATCATTATAGATGTAGGCTTTCATTTCAAACAGGTCAACGATTCCTTTGAAATCATCTTCCTTACCGACTGGCAGCTGAATGCAGATTGCATTCTTGCCAAGTCTGGTCTTAATCTGGTCTACTGCGCCGTAGAAATTCGCTCCCAGAATGTCCATCTTGTTAATGAAGGCCATACGAGGTACGTTGTAGGTGTCTGCCTGACGCCATACGTTCTCAGACTGCGGCTCTACACCGCCCTTTGCACAGAACACGCCCACAGCGCCGTCCAGTACACGCAGGGAACGCTCAACCTCAACAGTGAAGTCAACGTGTCCTGGAGTATCAATGATGTTGATACGATGCTCTAATGCACCTGGCTTCGGCTTGCAGTTTTCCTGTAGGGTCCAGTGACAAGTGGTTGCAGCGGAAGTAATGGTGATACCTCTCTCCTGCTCCTGAGCCATCCAGTCCATGGTAGCAGTACCTTCATGGGTATCGCCAATTTTATAGTTTACACCAGTGTAATACAGAATACGCTCAGTCGTTGTGGTCTTACCAGCATCGATATGGGCCATGATTCCGATATTCCTGGTTCGCTCCAATGGATATTCTCTTCCAGCCAAGGGATTTTCCTCCTTAAATAATCAAACAGGTTAAACACATTCCAAAGATTAGAAACGGAAATGTGAAAATGCCTTGTTTGCCTCTGCCATCTTGTGCATGTCTTCTTTCTTCTTTACAGATGCACCTGTGTTGTTGGCAGCATCCATGATTTCATTTGCCAGTCTGTCCTTCTGGGTCTTCTCGCCTCTCTTACGGGAGTAGAGGGTAATCCAGCGAAGAGCCAGTGTCTGTCTCCTCTCGGGCCTAACCCCGATAGGTACCTGGTAGGTAGCTCCACCGATACGTTTTGCCTTAACTTCCAGAACAGGCATGATGTTGTTCATTGCTTCTTCAAAAACTTCCATAGCGTCCTTGCCGGTTGTCTCCGCAACACGGTCAAAAGCGCCGTATACAATTTTCTGCGCAACACCCTTCTTACCATCTAACATAATGTTGTTAATCAGCTTGGTAACAACCTTGTTATTGTAGATTGGGTCTGCCAGAACGTCTCTTTTCTGAGTATGTCCTTTACGTGGCACGTTACTTCCCTCCTTAATAGAACTGTAAAGACCTGCGCTGCAGATCCCTTACAGCGTTTCATTAGATCATAGGTACTCGTGCTTTGAGTGCTTAGCGAGGTCTCTCACGAGCTTAGCAATCAAGCACACCTGCGAAGCGAGCGCGTCTTTCAGCGCGACACTGAGCATGGTGCCTCCTGCTGCTGTTTTTCCTCTGCACCTTCCACACGTTCATGCACGGTACTACAATATATAATCCTGCAACCTACAGGTCAATATCATCATTCCGGCATAATTCCTACAAATCAAATTTGCGGTCTAACTAAGTTATTTCTTCTCTTTTGGCCTCTTAGCGCCGTATTTGGAACGGGCCTGCCTTCTGTTCGCAACACCTGCTGTATCCAGTGTACCTCTTACGATATGATATCTGGTACCCGGAAGATCCTTTACTCTTCCTCCACGGATCAGTACAACACTATGCTCCTGAAGGTTGTGGCCTTCTCCTGGAATGTAGCTTGTAACTTCGATGCCATTGGAAAGACGAACTCTGGCAATCTTTCTGAGTGCTGAGTTAGGCTTCTTAGGGGTAGCTGTCTTAACAGCTGTACACACACCACGCTTCTGTGGAGCAGAAACCTCTGTAGCCTTCTTCTGTAAGGAGTTGTAACCCCTCTGCAGAGCAGGTGCAGTAGACTTCTTAACGCTGGTCTGTCTTCCCTTTCTCACTAACTGGTTAAATGTTGGCATTCTTTTCACCTCCTGTGATATTGTCTGCGGTTGCTGTATATCAGCTTTTTGCGCACGAAAACATTACGTGTTTCAGCACGCCATATCATTATATACATGCAAAAAAATTCTGTCAAGGAATTTCTTTATTTTTTTCGCAATTTCCGGCACCAACGGCCCTAAAACCCGCCCAAAAGAGCTGTATATGCCAGCGTGACTGCGAAAAACACCAGAATCATGGGGATGTTTCTCCTTACCAGGGCGCCGATATCCACCTTAAAGCACTCCGCGGCA
Organism: Enterocloster clostridioformis; assembly: GCF_020297485.1. Taxonomy (NCBI): domain Bacteria; kingdom Bacillati; phylum Bacillota; class Clostridia; order Lachnospirales; family Lachnospiraceae; genus Enterocloster; species Enterocloster clostridioformis. The sequence goes on along the minus strand of NZ_JAIWZC010000001.1, from coordinate 4,337,005 downwards.
ATGAACAGGCACACATGGGTAGGGGATACCTGCATGGCCGCATAGGCAGAACCCATAAGCAGCACCAGCAGGGGAACACCCGCCTCGGGCATGGCCGCCATGGCCATGGGCATACACAGAGGTATGATGGCATTGGAACCGCTGATGATGGTGCCGAAGAAAAATATAAGGGCAAACACCATGGGAAGCGGAATGGACAGGCCTCCGAAAAATACCGGCAGTTCGTGGATAACCCCCGTGTAGGTAATAATGTCCTTAAACATCATGATTAATATGGTATTAAAGATAATGACCGGCTCAAAAGCCGTCCTGAACATGGGCATTATCTCCCGCGGCTTCAGATGGTCCACAAAGATATTGAGAATGGCTGCCATCGGTGTGGCCACATAGACCGGTATGTCAAAGGCTATGATCAGCATCACAATCAACAGGATGGACCACAGACTCTTAAACAGCATGGCTGCCGCCTTTTTCCTGCCTCCCTCCGGCTTCTGCCCCGTGGACCTGGGCACCTTCCTGAGATAAAAGATGTGACCGATAAAAAACAGGGCCGCCACCAGGGGCAGCATGGCAGGAACGAATTCCCCCGCTCCCACGCCGGACACAGCCAGCGCTATCAATATGGAGGAGTAGGTGGGCAGAAAGCTCTCCGGTATATGGCGGTAAAAACTGGTGACACAGGTCATGTCCTCATTGCTCAGGTAATCCTGACATGAGGATCTGACAATCTCCGCACAGATTGTCATGGCCCCTGCAGAGGGAAGCAGGCCGATGACCGCAGGTGCCGCGGACGCATTTACCCGGCGGTTGTTAAACAGCCAGTTTAAGGACTGTTCTGCCTGCTTTAGGCGGTTCCTGCGTTCCAGCATGCGCTGCTGAAAGGTGATAAAGTAAAAGCTTAAGACCACCGTAACCGTGTCCCTGCTGACCAGGGATCTTCCCATGATGGAAAGGGCGTCGGATACATGGACTCCGTACAGAATGAGGGCAGCGGCCAGGCCGCCTGAGATAGCCCAGAACAAAGGCCGCTTCATCCAGAGGATGGCAATAATTACAGCAAACACCAGACAGAGCTTCATTATTAATATATTCATTTCTTATTCTCCCATACACATTATTACAGCTGCCATGATATAATCCTACCATGGCAGCTGCCTTGACTGCTGCTTATTTTTCAGGTTCTTTTTTCTTCTGATCTCCCCCTATGTAGTCCACATCCAAATCCTGGGGAATCTCTTTCTTTTTCAGGCCGGCGCAGGCATAAACCCATGACACGGCCAGCAGGCCCAGCAGCAAAGCGACAGACTGTTTCGGCATGGACGCCAGCAGGGATGATGCCAGCACCACTGCGGTGACTGCTCCGAATACAGACCAGGGCTTGTACAGTGATACCGGAATCTTAAGCTTTGTCCTGCCCGCACACTGGGGGTACTTTGAGGCCAGGAACCACAGGGATGCCAGCACCAGTACCTTTTGCAGCAGGGATACCGAGGTGCTCAGCTTGGAGATAAAACCCAGGTCAAAGCCGGTCAGTATGGGCCCCATGCCCAGCACATAAAAAACCGTCAATATCTTCCACGCCACGCCGCGCTCCGTGACAGTTGCCAGAGATTGGGGCAGAAGTCCGTCCTCGCAGGCCACAATCAGTGGCTTTGTCACCCAGGAGAGCTGGGCATTCAGCGTAGACGACGTTGCTCCCAGCGCTGCCCCAATCACAAACACGTAATACACCGGCCTTGGAAGCACCTCAAAGGCCACGATGGTCAGGTTCTGGTCCGCTACCTTATCAATAGGAAATACTCCTACCGCCACCAGGGCCACCAGAACATACATAATGCCCACCAGAACTGTGGATATAATCATGACAAGCGGGATATCCCTGCCCGGATTCTCGGCCTCTCCGCCCAGCTGGCAGATAACGGAAGCACCGCCTGTGGCAAAGCTTAAAAGTGCCAGGGCTGCCATGAAATTTGGAATCCCCTTATAAAACAGATGTCCAGTCTGGAATATATATGGAAAGTCCGCCTTAGGCAGCCCAAAGGCCGCAAAAGCCAGGATTGCGCCTGTCATAACAGCACATATAATGGTATTCACCACCGCGGCCTGCTTTGTTCCGATGATATTGACCACAAACAGCACGGTCAGTATAACAGCCGCTATGAAAATCTGGCTCATCCCGGTAAACAGGCTTACAAAATAAGAAGCAAAGGACAGCGCGTACAGTGACAACGTACTGCTGGATATAATAAATAATACAATATACAAAAATCCGAACCGCTTGTCCAGAAGTCTGGACACATACTTATAAGGACCGCCCACCGCAGGCGCGCAACTGCTCAGTATCCCCTGCGGAAAGTCGGTTATCAGCGTCAGCACCGGCGATATCATAAAGGCCAGAGCTACTCCCGTACCCGTCATGCCGATTGCGGTTCCGGTCATGGTCATGATACCCGCTCCTATAATCTGCCCGATTGCCACTCCCATCAGGTTCCAAAAGGTCAAATTCCGTTTCAGTCTGCTCTCTTGTCTCTCAGCCATAGTTCCCTCCCAAATACATTTTCCCTATCTCGTCTCCCTTTCCGCTCTCATCTCCAGAAGTTCCTTTAACTCCTCCGGCCCCGGAACGTCCCCGGCGTTTACCCCATATCTCACGTATGTCAGACGTAATTCCCGGTCCACCACAAACACGGCGGGCATCTGAAGCTCCTCCCCCTCGTACTCCTTATGAGTAAACCATTTTCTGGCCTCTGCCGCCTTTGCCTGGGTGTCCCCGCCCATAAGCTGGCTGCTGTCCGCGGCAGGCCGGATCTCCAGAGCCTCATACAGTCTGCGCTCCGGGTCGCAAATCACGGTATATGGCAGCACATTTTCTCCCAGCTCTCTCCGTACCGTCTCCGGACTCGATTGGAGCACCACGCAGAAACTGCCGCCTCCGGCCGTGATCTCACTGTACTTTTCCGTATACCGGTGCATGTCGTACTGGCACAAAGTACATCCATAGTAGCGCAGGAAAATGAAAGCAAACCTGTTGTATGCGCCGTCCTCCATCAGTCCTCTGACAGAGTCCTCCCCTGCATATGGCGCACAAAATTTAAAATCCGGCATCCTGTTCCCTTGCTGTAAACGCGCCATAATCCCTCCTAAAGCTTCATGTGCTTTTTATAAGCTGCCGCCATGCGCTTTAAGGCATCCGTCAGTACCTCTGTAGGGCAGGCAATGTTGATACGCTCAAATCCTTCACCTTCTGGGCCGAATATGTAACCCTCGTCCGTGAAGAAATAAGCCTCCTCCACGTTAATCCGCTCCAGTTCCTTATAATCAATTCCCAGCTGCCGGCAGTCCAGCCACATGAGATAGGTTCCCTCTAAAGGTGTTACCTTAACCCACGGAAGTTCCTTATCTATAAAATCCTCCACAGCCTTCCTGTTGCGGACAAGAAGCTGGATACATTCCTCAAGCCACCCGTCGCATCTGGTGTAGGCCAGTTCGGTACTCTTATAGCCCAGCACGTTCAGACGGTTGCTCTGTGCCGTGTACAGCAGCTGCGTCATATAAATGCCGCGTTTTTCCTCGTCCGGTATGAATATACAGCTGGACTGCATGCCCGCCAGGTTGAAGGTCTTACTGGGTGCAATACATGTCATGGTATGGGCCTCCAGTTCGCTGGAAATATTCGCCATAACCGTGTGCTCATATCCCGGCATGATTAAGTCGCAATGAATCTCATCGCTGACAATAAACACATGGTTGTCGATACAGATGCGTCCCACCCTTTCAAGCTCGTCCCTGGTCCACACCCGGCCCACCGGATTGTGAGGGCTGCAGAATATAATCAGCTTATTTTCAGGCTTTCCTGCCATTTCTTCCAGAAGTTCATAATCAATCTCATATCTGCCGTTGATATTAACCAGAGGGCATCTCACTTCCTTCCGATCATTTCTCCGGACCGCAAAGGAAAATGGGTAATAAACAGGTGTCAGCAAAATAACACCGTCACCTGGCTCCGTATAGGCCAGCACGGCCTGATGAAAGGCATTTACGATTCCCGGCGTGGTAATCAGCCATTCCCGCTTTGTCTCCCATCCATAGCGCCTCCTTGTCCAGGATTCAACAGCCTCATAAAAACTGTCCGTACCACACGGATACCCCAATACCGCCTGGTCCAGATACTCCTTAAGGCCCTCCATTATTTCCGGCGGATTCTTAAGTTCCATGTCCGCTACCGACAGGGGCACCACACTCTCCGGCACATTGGGGTTCAGCCCTTTCATCCCCTCCCACTTGGACGAACCGCTGTTCCTCCGATTGGGCGCTGTAATAAAATCGTACTTCATGCTTGCTACTCCTCCTTTAGGTAGATTTATAGGTTCAGCTATGTAACGCTGTTAAACCGCATCAGGGCCTCCCGTATTACCCCCTCATGATGCTGTCCATTCCCTCACCCGGCGAATAGGCCCGTGTCACCACACGATGTCCCACCAGATAGTCCAGGGAACAGCCGAACAAATCAGCCAGCTGTTCAATTTCATAAAGGGAAAATTCTGTTTCTCCATACAGTTTAAAAATCACATCATTCAGAGGAAGCCCCAGGACAGCTGCCAGCTGCTGGCCCTTCAGGCCATGGCGTCTCATTTCATAGTGGATGTTTAGATATATCATTTTCTGATTCCTCCTCTTTTCAGCTAACTATTGTGAGTTATTTATTCTTATTATACTCTCTTTAGTTAGTTTGTCAATAAAAGATTGACGCTTTCACTCACAAATGTTAATATCTTTCTGGAGGTATGAACATGGGATTCAACGAGAATTTAAAGCTGTTACTATTAGAAAAAAGTATGAAGCAGGCAGATTTATGCCGCATGACAGGCATACAGACCTCTCTCATGTCCGAATATATAAACGGCAGGAAAAGTCCTACCATCGGCAATGCCATCCTGATTGCCGATGCCCTTAACATTTCCCTGGATGACCTGGTAGGCAGAAAGTGGAATACCTGCCGCGATCAAAAGAAGCCTGGTGAATATACTGATGAATTAAGCGAGACATTGAATAAATTGACAGAAAAGGAATGTATCTTTGTCATGGATGTTATAAAGGCGCTGAAGCAGCATCTGCAATAAGAAAAAGGCCGGGCGCGAAGCCCTGGCCTTATCAATATACATCTATATCATCTTTCTGCAGTATCACTCTTCTATGATTTCATATCTGAACCAGTCAAAATCAGTATGGTTATGTGATGTCTCATGTCCGGCAGAGGCATACATCCCCATCACAGGGCAATCCTAGTCCCGCTTTCCCCAATCATGGCTAAGGGAGCCTTTTCAAGGGATGAAATCACCGCATTCCTGCCCTTTTTGCTACGTGCAAATTCCATGGCTGCCTCTACTTTGGGAAGCATGCTTCCCGGTGCGAAGTGACCTTCGCGGCACAGGTTTTCCGCTTCCTCCACTGTGATTTCCTTCAATTCCCGCTGCTCCGGTTTTCCGTAATTTACCGCCACCCGATCCACAGCTGTCAGGATAAACAGGTAATCAGCGTCCACCAGCTCTGCCAGCTTGGCAGATGCAAAGTCCTTGTCTATGACAGCCGGTATACTTTCATAGTCACCATTCTCATCCAATATCACAGGTATCCCCCCGCCTCCGCAGGCAATGACAATGAATTCATGGTCCAGAAGGTTTAAGATGGAATCCCGTTCCGCAATATCCACTGGTTTGGGCGAAGCCACCATCTGACGGTAGCCTCTTCCCGCATCCTCCTTCATGTGCAGCTTTGGATTTTCCCTCATCATCTTCAGGGCCTCTTCCGCTGTATAAAAACTGCCAATGGGCTTCGTGGGATTCAGAAACGCCGGGTCATCCTTATCCACTACAATCTGTGTTACCACGGTTGCCACATGCCACGGCATTCCTTCCCTGCGCAGTTCCTTCTTGATTCCCTTCTGCAGATGGAACCCGATATAACCCTGGCTCATGGCCGTACACTCAGGTAATTCAAAGACAGGTACTTTTTCGTTGGCGGCACTGGCCGTATCAAATGCCTGGCGTATCATCCCTACCTGGGGTCCATTTCCATGACTGATGATAATCTCATGCCCCTGTTTAATCAGCCCGGTGAGAGCGGGTGCCGCATTGTCGATGCGCTCCTGCTGTTCCTTAGGCGTATTTCCCAGTGCATTTCCCCCAAGGGCGATTACAATTCTTGACATACTCCTATCTTCCTTTCTGTCATCTATTTTATTTCCGCTCCGGAATCCTCATGCCTTTGGCTGCTGCTGGGTAATGCAGTGGATGTTGCCGCCGCCCAAAAGGATTTCCCTGGCATAGATGCCCACCACCTCGCGGCCCGGGAAGCATTCCTCCAGTGTCCTTCTGGCCTTCTCATCATTCTCGTCATGGAACATGGGGAATACAACACCTCCATTGGCAATATAAAAGTTGGCATAGGATGCTGCCAGTCTGTCACCTTCCATGCGGGGAAGCGTGCCGTCCACAGCGTCGACGCCCTCGCTCTCTCCTCTGGTAATAAGGATGTTCTTAGGCAGCGTCAGCTTATGGATATTCAGCTTACGGCCCTTTGCATCTGTCTCCGCGCTCAACACCTCATATGCTTTCTGGCATATATCATACTGCGGGTCGTCCTTATCATCCGTCCATGCCAGGATTACCTGACCCGGGGCAATATAATGGATGATATTATCCACATGGCCGTTCGTCTCATCATTATAAATGCCATACGGAATCCAGATAATTTTCTCCAGGTTCAGATACTCCTTCAGCACATCCTCAATTTCCTTTTTTGTGAGATGGGAGTTCCTGCCCCCGCTTAACAGGCATTCTTCAGTCACAATCAGGGTGCCCTCGCCGTCCACATGGATAGAACCGCCTTCTAATATGAAATCATCCAGACGGTACCTGCCCTTGCGCTCAATGTCGCACACCTTTCTTGCCACATGGTCATCCTTATCCCATGGGAAATACAGACCGTCAACCAGTCCGCCCCAAGCGTTAAAGGACCAGTCAACACCCCTGACCTCGGTTCCATTGGTCACAAATGTGGGGCCACAGTCGCGAATCCAGGAATCATCCGTGGACATTTCCACAACACGTACATCTTCCGGAAGCTGGTATCTGGCATTGTCATACTGTGCATTGCTTACGCATACGGTTACCGGTTCAAAGCGGCTGATGGCCTTTGCCACCTCCACGAAGACCTTCTGTGCCGGTTTTGCTCCCAGTCTCCAGTTATCCGGTCTCTCAGGCCAGATAATCCAGCAGCCCTCATGTGGTTCAAATTCTCCCGGCATCCTAAAGCCATCCTGTTTTGGGGTCGTTGTATATGTTTTCATGTAAAATACCTTCCTCTCATTCTTTTTTCTATGGGCCCTGCCCGCTCACCAGGTCCGCTTCTACTCCGTTTCTGCCGCCTTCTTCATCCCGGCCGCAGTTCCGGCCTTTGTCACTTTACGTTTTCCGGCTGCCAGCATTTCTCCTATGCCAACGAACACAACGGAACCAATGGTAATAGGCAGTACTTCATTTAATGTCTGGGCATCAAAGCTCATGGGCACTGCTATAAAAATCAATGATATGACTATCATAATCATGGGAAGTGCTGCCAGCAACCTGAGGAATGTCTTGCTTCCGCCTACTTTAAATGGTCTCTCCGTCTCCGGGTCAATGGAACGCAGTCTCAGAAATGCCGGGAATACGGGCAGGTATGCTAGCAGGAACATCACCAAGTTCAGTGCAAAGAAGCTCCAGAACAAATCCTGGTTGGGCAGAATAGGCGCAAGGATGACAACCACGCTGGCCACAATACCATTCATCATTGCAGCGCCCACCGGCATGCTGTTTTTGACGCTCTTTTTAGCAAATACCTCCGGCATATCCCTCTGCTCAGCAGCATAGCTGGCCACATTGTTGACTCCCAGGGACCAGGAAATCATATTTCCAAACAGCGTCAGTACAAACATAACAGCCATGACGGAGATGAACAGACTGCCAGTCTTTCCGGTCAGAAGCTGAAGGCTGTCAATCAGCCCGCTGCTGGTGCTGACCTCGGCAGTGGGAATGGCCACGCCGATTCCGAAGGCTGAGAATATGTATATGGCCGCAATCACAAGACCGCCTGAAACAATAGCCTGCGGAATCTGTTTTTTCGGGTTCTCCATATTGTCCGCAAAGGTGCACACTACCTCAAATCCTAAAAAATTAAATAGAATCACGGAAATGAAGGACAGACTCTTTGCGTCAAAGGACGGCATCAGAGAAGCCGCCGTATACTGGTTGGCCACGCCATGGGTCACTGCCCCGTATATGCCCAGTCCCCCTACTATCACTGCCAACAGCACCTTAATCAGGGCTGCGCCGTTGAGAATCCACACGCTGTCACACACAGGGAAGAAGCTGATAGCTACAATCACCCAGATAAACGCCAGCTCTATAATTAGCGAAGGAATCACGCCAATGGGATGTCCTATGACGATACTGAACATATTCGGGCACATGACAGCCAGGGATGCCATCCACAGCGGAAAGTTAATCCAGTAATACCAGGAGACCCTGGTACCCCATTTGGCTCCGAACGCTTTCCTCACCCAGTCATACAATCCGCCTTCCCCGTCATAGGTGGTTCCCAGTTCCGAGGCAATAAGCCCGTAGGGCAGCAGGAAGGTGAGCATGAGGAAAATCCACCAGAAATACTGGGAGTTTCCGATTGCAGCCACAGGCGCCGCTGCTTCTGCCACGAATACAACACAGATAACGGACAGTATCGCATCCGTTAATTTAAATTTTTTCTTTCCTTGTGTTTCCGGCCTTGTGTTTTCAGCCATGTGTTTTGCCCCCTTTACTTGCTAAATTACAGCGCTTTCTTTAAGAATACTTCCAAATCCGCTTTTGCCTTTGCTTTTTCCTCTTCATCTGCTTTCTTCTCAGCCTGATTCAGGAAATATACCAGAAGTCCCCTCATAGCGGTCAGGCGATTCTCAGCCTCGTCAAATACAACGGAATATCCGGCATCAATCACTTCATTCACAACCTCTTCTCCTCTGGAGGCAGGCAGACAGTGCATGAATTTCACATGGGGAGCAGCCTTGGCCATCATGGCCGGAGTTACCTGGTATTTAGGATAGAAGATAGCCATCCGCTCCTCCTCGGACAGCTCTGCGTCGTACAGGCCGTACCATACATCGGTATATACAAAGTCAGCGTCCTTAAGCGCTTCATCTTCATTATCAGTAACCAGGAAGGTTCCGCCGCTTACCTTGCAGTTTGTCTCTGCGATTGCCCTGTGGTTTTCATTTAACTGGTAACCCTCCGGTCCGAAGTGCACGAAGTTCATTCCCATCTTGGTGGTGATGAACATTAAGGAAGCGCATACCTGGGTTGCGTCGCCTACGAATACCACCTTGCAGTCCTCTAATTTCTTACCCGCCGGCAAATGCTCAATCATGGTACATAAATCACCCATTTCCTGGGTCGGATGGTTATAATCGGACATTCCATTGATGACCGGGATTGAAGCGTTCTTAGCCAGATCTACCACGCTCTTGTGACGGTCCACACGTGCCATGAGGATATCTACCAGGCGGGAAAGCACTGCGCTTGTATCTTCGATTGTCTCATGTCCGCCCAGCTGAATCTGTCCGGGTGCCAGGTACTGTGCATGTCCGCCTAACTGCTGCATGGCTGTCTCAAAAGATACCCTTGTCCTGGTGGATGACTGCTGGAATATCATTCCCAGGGATTTGTTCCTTAATAATTGAGGATAGCAGCCCGCCTTGATGCATCTTTTAATCTTTAATGAAAGATTGATGATGTCCATTAGTTCCTCCTTGGTGAATTCGTTTGTGTCGATGAAATCTTTTACTGACATGTTGTTTCCTCCTGTATTATATTGTTTTTGCTCTGCCGGATGCTTCAGGGCTGTCCGGCGCCTTGTGACGTCATCATAGCCCCACGGGACCGAGTTTAAAATCATCCCCGGGATGGATTCAGAGATTGAGAAAATGACCAATTCTCAGCGGTCGAAAGTTTGATTTTACTCAGTCTTTTATAACAAATTATCTAAACTCCCCTAAACCTTTTATGAAATATGCACAATTTTTTCAATATTTTTCCAAATAAAACGTTTGATATATTTTAGATTTTTGGTATACTCTAGTACAGCATTGCTTAAATATCAGTGATTAAATTACTAATGGTATCCCGGCATATGTCCACTTAAATGGGTGTGCTGTAAGATTGTATTGTTCAATAAAGCGCAGGATGCTTGCTTCCAGTTCTTCTATTGATAGGTAGCTTTTCCGCTTCAGCAGCTTCCGGTTAATGATGCCAAACCATATCTCAATCTGGTTCATCCAGGAACTGTGTTTCGGAGTATAGACAAAGCGGATCCGGTGGGAAGGGTCATGCAGGAAATCCGCTCGGCTTTCCATACTTTTAAGGATCCCTGTTTTCCCTTTTTTGCCCAGTTCCACGCCAAGGGCACAGGCTTCTGCCACAAAGCGGACAAGGGCTTCCGATTTATGGGTGTTTAGGCCATCGCATATAAATGTCCATGGGGCTTGCGGGTCTGTCCCTACCAATGCTTTCACGGCTTCCACAAAATCCTCTTCTGTGCGTGTGGAGTTTAAATACGGCATTTCCATACGGCCCGTTGCAACATCAAAGAACCCGATGAGGCTGGTCGTGCCATGGCGGATATACTCAAACTCCATTTTGGCGCACTGGCCGGGTAATGGGAGCTTGTCAGGATATTTATGTTCCAGCGCTTGTACCCCGGTCATTTCATCCGTGGAAACAATGTGTGCACCTTCCCGGCTTTGTTCCTGGGCACTCTGGTACAGGCCGCAGATTTCGTTTACTTTCCGCGCAAAAGATTCCGGGGCTTCCGTCTTTTCCGAAGAATGAAGCCAGTAACGGATTTTGTGGGGATGTAAATCTACCTCATTTTTAAAAAACGGCTGACAGATTTCTCAGAAATCTGTTCAGCGATCCCCTGCTTTTTAATTTCTGCCACTAACAGCGGGAGACTCCACTGGCTTACTTCGTACCCAAAATCATTTGGGCTGCTGCAGGCAAGGTCGATGATCCGCATGATCTGGTCCGGCGTAAAAACAGACGGGGCACCGGGGCGTTTTTTATCGGACAGGACTGCCCGTATCTCATCTTCAAGCTTTTTCGGGTCGTCCATTTCAATCCTCCGCAAGGCTGGGAGCGCCGCGAGGAACCGACTGCGCCAGGTGGCAACATTATTATAATGAAGCCCGACCTGTGGTGCAATATTCTGGTTGAGTTCCCCCTGTGACGCAAGCAGGACAATGCTGGCTCTTTTGACCAGTCCTGACGGAAGGGAGCGGCTTTTTGAAAAAGCAGATAATATGTTTTTCATGGCATCAGATAAAACCGGGATAGTATCAATTGTTTTCCTTCGCATAATAACCCATCCATTCTTTAGTGATAGAATTATTATGCACCGACTACAATAAAAAAGCAACGTCTATTCATTATTATTTTGGCAATGCTGTACTAGTGTGTCACAGCATAAATGACAGCACATCAGCCACTGTCAAAAATGGTATACCAGCAGGAGGTAATCTATGGATATACTGATTTTCATCTATAATATTTTTCTGATTGTCCTTTACACAGTCGTTGTCACATCTTCCATCTTAAATTACAGCCACAAAAAAAGACCGCTGTTCGCAGTGACAGCCGCCCTATTTCTCTCTTACATATTTGATAATGTGATTATCTATATGACTGAATTCCTGGAGGATTTCTCCACCCTTTACGATCTTCAGTTCATGACCGTACCCGCCTTTAAAACATTGATTTATCTCGTATCCAACTACTGTCTGGTTACCATACAGAGACTGGTCCTTCCCGGTAGGCAGACTGTCCGGGACAGCGCTGCCCTGATTCTCCTGGGCCTGGCCCTGCTGTTCGCTCCCATGGCAGGAGGCGGAGCACTGAAGGTCTGGCTTTACTATCTTCCTGCCCAGATTTTTACATTTTACCTTGGGACCTCAGGGCTTTTATATCTGAGCCAATACCCGGAGAGCCTTGACAGGGAAATGGTCTCCTATAAAACCCTGCTGGGAGTAACCGTGATATTTTCCGTGCTGATTCTCATCGAAGACACCATAGTAATCTTTTCCTTTGATGTTTACTCCAATCCCATGGTCAAAATCAACAACCGCAGTTTATCCGAGGATATCATGAGTATCATATACTCCATATACGCCATCAAATACCTGACAAGGCAGCTTAGGCTTCCGCGTCTGGATGTAGGGGATGCCGGAACCATTTTCCAGGAAACGCCGCCTCCTTCTGTCCAGATTCCTCCGGACCAGGAAGATGCCGACACGGCCTTCCTCCACTTTGCCAATCACTATCAGCTGACCTCCCGGGAACAGGACATCTTGAAGATTCTTCTCACGGATAAGAATAACCAGGAAATCAGCGACGCGCTGTACATCTCCATCGGCACGGTAAAGACCCATATACATAACATTTTCCAAAAGGTAAATGTCACCAAGAGGAGCCAGCTTCTGCGAATCTACTATGAGTACAAAAGGAAAATGCCGTGGAAATAATTCTATGCTTCCATTTCTTCTAAATCCCGCTCTTTATCCCCCACTAAAAAATGCTCTGGAAAGAAACATATTTCGTTTCTTCCCAGAGCATTTTTGGTATAAGACTTCTATCTATTCTTCTTCCTCTATGGCATCGTCTTCCTCATCCACATCCGCCATATCGTCCATTCCCAGAACTTCCTCGGCAACATTGTCCTCTGTGAGTCCGCTGCCGCTCTCATCCTCGGAAGAGACTACCAGTTCATCGTCATCAGACAGCATGATCTCATCTGAAATCAAATCGTCTGTGTCCAGCTTCACCTTGCGGTAACGCTTCATGCCGGTACCTGCCGGAATCGGCTTACCGATGATTACGTTCTCCTTCAGGCCAATCAGGTGGTCAACCTTGCCGTTGATGGCTGCCTCGGTCAGAACCTTGGTGGTCTCCTGGAAGGATGCTGCTGACAAGAAGGAATCCGTTGCCAGGGATGCCTTGGTGATACCCAGCATGACCTGTCTGCCTTCTGCCGGCTTCTTGCCGTCGGCAATCAGGGCCTCGTTCATCTCGTTGTAATCCAGAACATCCATGGATACGCCCGGCAGCACATCGCTGTCGCCGCTCTCCTCAATCTTGATTTTCTTAAGCATCTGGTGAACAATCATCTCAATATGCTTATCGTTGATTTCCACGCCCTGGAGACGGTATACACGCTGTACTTCCTGGAGCATGTAATCCTGCACCGCACGGACACCCTTGATTTTCAGGATATCATGGGGGTTAATGCTGCCTTCTGTCAGCTCGTCGCCGGCTTCCAGCACCTGGCCGTCCATTACCTTGATTCTGGATCCGTAAGGAATCAGATAGGTCTTGGCGTTGCCGGTCTCATTGTCGGTTACCGTAATCTCGCGTTTTTTCTTTGTATCCTTAATCTGCACCACGCCGCCGAACTCGGTAATGATGGCAAGACCCTTTGGCTTACGGGCCTCGAAAAGCTCCTCCACACGGGGAAGACCCTGTGTGATATCGCCGCCGGCCACGCCGCCCGTATGGAACGTACGCATGGTAAGCTGTGTACCAGGTTCACCGATGGACTGTGCCGCGATGATGCCGACAGCCTCGCCCACCTGTACAGGCTGGCCCGTTGCCATGTTGGCGCCGTAACACTTGGCGCACACACCGATATGGGACTTACAGCTGAGGACGGTACGAATCTTTACAGACCCCCGTCCTGTCTTATTCAGCACCTTCATGACAGCAGCGGCGCGCTTCGGTGTACACATATGGTTAGCCTTGACCACAACCTCTCCCGTATCCGGGTCAGTGATGGTCTCAGCGATATAGCGCCCTGTGATTCTCTCTTCCAGGTCCTCGATTACTTCATTTCCATCCATGAAAGCCTTGATTTCCATGTATGGGATATCCCTGCCCTCGCAGCAGTCCACTTCACGGATAATCAAATCCTGTGATACGTCTACCAGACGTCTGGTCAGGTAACCTGAGTCAGCCGTACGCAGAGCCGTATCGGACAGACCTTTACGGGCTCCATGAGCCGAGATAAAGTACTCCAATACGTCCAGTCCCTCACGGAAATTGGACTTGATAGGAAGCTCGATGGTATGACCGGTGGTATCTGCCATCAGTCCCCGCATACCTGCCAGCTGCTTAATCTGCTTATCAGAACCACGGGCTCCGGAGTCAGCCATCATGTAGATATTGTTGTACTTATCCAGGCCGGTCAGCAGGTCGTGCGTCAGCTGGTCATCGGTGGTCTTCCATGTCTCGATAACCTCTTTGTAGCGCTCTTCCTCGGTGATGAGTCCGCGGCGGTAGTTTTTCGCAATGCGGTCCACTGTTGCCTGAGCTTCCTCAATCAGCTTTGGTTTGCTCTCAGGCACGGTCATATCGGAAATAGAAACGGTCATGGCCGCCCTGGTGGAATATTTATATCCAATGGCCTTGATGTCATCCAGGGTAACGGCTGTCTGGGTTGCGCCGTGTACGTTGATGACCTTCTCAAGAATCTGCTTTAACTGCTTTTTGGCTACGTGGAAATCCACTTCCAGCTTCAGCTCGTTCTCCGGGATGCTTCTGTCCACAAATCCCAGATCCTGAGGAATGATTTCATTGAAAATGAAACGTCCGATGGTGGAGTCAATGGTCCCCGTCTTCACAGTGCCGTCCGGCATGGTCTTGCTGACCCTCACCTTAACGCGTGAATGAAGGGTTGCCTCCTGGTTCTCATATGCCAGAATCGCCTCGTTGACGCTCTTAAATACCATGCCCTCGCCCTTTGCTCCCGGACGTTCCTGGGTCAGGTAATAGATACCAAGAACCATATCCTGGGAAGGAACAGCCACAGGACCGCCGTCTGAAGGCTTTAACAGGTTGTTAGGGCTTAAGAGCAGGAAACGGCACTCTGCCTGGGCCTCTACGGAAAGCGGCAGATGGACAGCCATCTGGTCGCCGTCGAAGTCAGCGTTGAAGGCCGTACACACCAGAGGATGAAGCTTGATGGCCTTACCCTCTACCAGGATGGGCTCAAACGCCTGGATCCCCAGTCTGTGCAGGGTAGGGGCACGGTTCAGCATGACGGGGTGCTCTTTGATAACATCCTCAAGCACATCCCACACCTCAGGCTGCAGTCTCTCTACCATCTTCTTGGCATTCTTTATATTGTGGGCGGTTCCGTTGGAAACCAGCTCCTTCATAACAAAAGGCTTAAACAGCTCAATGGCCATTTCCTTTGGAAGACCGCACTGGTATATCTTAAGCTCAGGTCCAACCACGATAACGGAACGTCCGGAATAGTCCACACGCTTGCCTAACAGGTTCTGACGGAAACGTCCCTGCTTACCCTTTAACATATCGGAAAGGGACTTAAGGGCTCTGTTGCCGGGGCCGGTCACAGGCCTGCCGCGGCGTCCGTTGTCAATCAGGGCATCCACTGCCTCCTGGAGCATACGCTTCTCGTTGCGTACAATGATATCAGGAGCGCCTAACTCCAGCAGTCTTGCCAAACGGTTGTTCCTGTTTATGATTCTTCTGTATAAGTCATTCAAATCAGAGGTGGCGAAACGTCCGCCGTCCAGCTGTACCATGGGACGGATATCCGGAGGGATGACAGGAATCACATCCATAATCATCCACTCAGGACGGTTGCCTGAGGTAAGGAATGCCTCCACTACCTCCAGCCTCTTGATGATTCTCGCGCGCTTCTGTCCGGTGGAATCCGCCAGCGCCCTTCTGAGTTCTGTGGAATCCTTTTCCAGATTAATGGCCCTCAGCAGTTCCTGGATGGCCTCGGCGCCCATTCCCACACGGAAGCCGCCGGTGCCGCCGTACTTCTCCACTTCCTCCCTGTACTCCTTCTCGGACAGGACCTGCTTATACTGCAGGCTGGTGGAGCCTGGGTCCAGAACGATATAGGACGCAAAGTACAGCACCTTCTCCAGCGTTCTGGGGGAGATGTCCAGAATCAGACCCATACGGCTGGGAATTCCCTTGAAATACCATATATGGGATACGGGAGCAGCCAGCTTAATGTGGCCCATACGCTCTCTACGGACACTTGCCTTTGTCACTTCTACGCCGCAGCGGTCGCAGATAACACCTTTATAACGAATCTTTTTATATTTACCGCAATGACACTCCCAGTCCTTACTAGGCCCGAAGATTCTCTCACAGAACAGACCGTCCTTCTCGGGCTTAAGTGTCCTGTAGTTGATGGTCTCCGGCTTCTTCACCTCGCCATGGGACCACTCCAGAATCTTATCAGGGGAGGCCAGACCAATCTTAATGGCATCAAATGTCATTGGATGATAAGTTTCATTAGTTTCTGGCATGAGCATTTACTCCCTTCTATTCTTCGTCTTCACCGTCAGCAGCTTCATCCAGGAATAAATCATCCTCGTCATCGGCCTCTTCGGTGTAATCATCGGCGCTTACATCTTCTTCCTCTTCCACAGCTACCAGCTCGCTATCCTTGAATTCCTGCTCCTGATAGCCAAACTGCGCATAGGATTCCTTCTCCTCGAAGCGGCGCTCCCCCTCTAACATGGCGCGCAGCTCTGTATCACCGTAATCGATATTCTCATTCATCTCGACCTCGGTGCCGTCATCCCTCAGTACCTGTACATCCAGGCCAAGGGACTGCATCTCCTTAAGGAGCACCTTAAAGGACTCCGGTACGCCCGGCTCAGGGATATTCTCTCCCTTGATGATGGCTTCGTAGGTCTTTACACGGCCCACAACGTCGTCGGACTTAACGGTCATGATTTCCTGCAGAGTATAGGAAGCGCCATATGCCTCCAGTGCCCAAACCTCCATCTCTCCGAAACGCTGTCCGCCGAACTGGGCCTTACCGCCCAGAGGCTGCTGTGTAACCAGAGAGTAAGGGCCGGTTGAACGCGCATGGATCTTATCGTCAACCAGATGGTGCAGCTTCAGGTAGTGCATGTGTCCGATGGTAACAGCGCCGTCGAAATATTCGCCGGTACGTCCGTCTCTCAGGCGGACCTTGCCGTCACGGCTGATGGGCACACCCTTCCAAAGCTCCCTGTGCTCTAAGTGAGCGCCCAGGTAGTCGATGACAGAAGGCTTCAGCAGGTCTTCATATTTAGCTTTAAATTCATCCCAGGACGTGTTCACATAATCGTTGGCCACTTCCAGGGTATCCATGATGTCGTTCTCGTTTGCGCCGTCGAAAATCGGGGTGGATACGTTGAAGCCCAGGGCCTTGGCCGCAAGGCTTAAGTGAATCTCCAACACCTGTCCGATGTTCATACGGGAAGGCACGCCCAGAGGGTTAAGCACGATGTCAAGAGGACGTCCGTTTGGCAGGAAAGGCATATCTTCAACAGGAAGCACGCGGGAAACAACACCCTTGTTGCCGTGACGTCCTGCCATCTTATCGCCCACTGAAATCTTACGCTTCTGGGCAATGTAGATGCGGACTGTCTGGTTCACGCCCGGCGACAGCTCGTCTCCGTTCTCCCTGGTAAATACCTTGGCATCCACGATGATGCCGTATGCGCCGTGAGGCACTTTAAGGGAGGTGTCGCGGACTTCCCTGGCCTTCTCGCCGAAGATGGCGCGCAGCAGACGCTCCTCCGCGGTCAGCTCGGTCTCGCCCTTAGGCGTAACCTTGCCCACCAGAATATCTCCCGCGCGGACCTCCGCGCCGATACGGATAATACCGCGCTCATCCAGGTCTTTCAGGGCATCCTCGCCCACGCCCGGCACATCGCGGGTAATCTCTTCCGGTCCCAGCTTGGTATCGCGGGCTTCCGCCTCATACTCCTCAATGTGGACGGAGGTATAGACATCTTCCTGAACCAGGCGCTCGGATAACAGGACCGCATCCTCGTAGTTGTAGCCCTCCCATGTCATGAATCCGATAAGCGGGTTCTTTCCAAGGGCAATCTCACCGTTGGAGGTGGACGGGCCGTCCGCAATTACCTCGCCGGCTTCCACATGGTCATTCTTATATACGATTGGCTTCTGGTTGTAACAGTTGCTCTGGTTGCTTCTCTTAAATTTGGTCAGGTGGTACACATCGCGGTTGCCGTCACTGTCCCTGCGGATGATGATTTCATTAGAAGCAGAGCGCTCTACCACACCTGCGTTCTTAGCTACCACACACACGCCAGAGTCAACAGCCGCCTTTGCCTCGATACCCGTACCCACGGCAGGGGCTTCTGTGGTCAGAAGGGGCACTGCCTGACGCTGCATGTTGGAACCCATCAGGGCGCGGTTGGCATCGTCGTTCTCCAGGAAAGGAATCATGGCCGTAGCAACGGAGAATACCATCTTAGGGGATACGTCCATCAGGTCAATGGTCTTTTTCTGGAACTCGGATGTCTCTGTACGGAAACGTCCGGATACGTTGTTGTGTATGAAATGGCCTTCCTCATCCAGGGCCTCGTTTGCCTGTGCCACAACGAAGTTATCTTCCTCGTCAGCGGTCAGGTACACCACTTCATCCGTTACCCTTGGGTTCGCCGGGTCCGTGGTCTTATCCACCACGCGGTAGGGAGCCTCGATAAAACCATACTGGTTTACCCTCGCATAGGTTGCCAGGGAGTTGATCAGACCGATGTTAGGACCTTCAGGCGTCTCGATGGGGCACATACGTCCGTAATGGGTGTAGTGTACATCCCGCACCTCGAATCCGGCACGGTCCCTGGACAGACCGCCAGGGCCCAGGGCGGAGAGACGGCGCTTATGGGTCAGCTCTGCCAGCGGGTTATTCTGGTCCATGAACTGGGACAGCTGGGAGCTTCCGAAGAACTCCTTCACAGCCGCAGTCACGGGCTTGATGTTGATTAAGGACTGGGGCGTAATGCCATCCATATCCTGGGTGGTCATACGCTCCCTTACCACACGCTCCATACGTGACAGACCGATGCGGTACTGGTTCTGAAGAAGTTCGCCTACGGCGCGGATACGGCGGTTGCCCAGATGATCGATGTCATCTGCGTTGCCCACCTGCTCCTCCAGATGCATATTATAGTTAATGGAAGCAAGGATATCTTCCTTTGTAATGTGCTTTGGAATCAGGTCGTGGATGTTCCTGCGGACAGCCTCCTTAAGAGCCTCCCCGTCGGTGCCAGCTTCTTCCAGAATAGAAGCCAGGGCCGGGTAATATACTAACTCCGTAACGCCCACTTCCTCCGGGGCAAAGGGCACATGGGCTGAAAGCTCCACCATCATGTTGGAGAGAACCTTCTGCTTCCTGTCGGGACCGTCCACCCATACAAAGGGAACAGCCGCGTTCTGAATCTTCATGGCAGATTCCTTGTCAAGCTTGGTGCCTGCCTCTGCCAGAATCTCGCCTGTGGCGGTGTCCACCACGTCCTCTGCCAGTACCTGTCCGTTAAGACGGTACTTAAAGGACAGTTTCTTATTAAATTTATATCTGCCGACTTTTGCAAGGTCATATCTTCTGGGGTCAAAGAACATGCTGTTAAGGAGACTTTCTGCACTGTCAACAGATAACGGCTCGCCGGGACGAATCTTCTTATATAATTCCAGAAGGCCATCCTGATAATTATCGGAGGTGTCCTTTCCGAAGCTGGCCAAGAGCTTTGGCTCCTCGCCGAAGAGTTCCAGGATTTCCGCATTGGTTCCGAATCCCAGGGCGCGAATCAATACAGTTACAGGTACCTTACGGGTCCTGTCTACACGTACATAGAATACGTCATTGGAGTCTGTCTCGTACTCCAGCCATGCGCCACGGTTGGGGATGACAGTACAGGTATACAGTTCCTTACCCACTTTATCATGGCCAATACCGTAGTAGATACCAGGGGAACGTACCAGCTGGCTGACAATAACACGCTCAGCACCGTTAATCACAAAGGAACCGGTATCTGTCATCAGGGGCAGGTCGCCCATGAAAATCTCGTGTTCATTCATTTCATCTTTATCTTTATTGTACAGTCTTACCTTTACCTTAAGTGGTGCAGCGTAAGTTGCGTCCCGTTCTTTACACTCTTCGATGGTATACTTTATATCATCCTTACACAATGTAAAGTCAACGAATTCCAGACTCAAATGGCCTGCAAAGTCCGCTATGGGAGAGATATCATCAAATGCCTCCTTCAGTCCTTCTTTTAAGAACCACTGGTAGGAGTCTTTTTGAATCTCAATCAAGTTAGGCATTTCAAGAACTTCTTTCTGTCTTGAATAGCTCATTCTTACGCTTTTCCCGGCCGGTACCGGACGTATTCTGCTTTTCTCCATTGACGTTTCACCCCTGTTTTCTAATTTGGTTCGCAATATTTCCATCTCAATCTGACGCCGAACCGGACGCCAGATGCAGCAAAATATCACTGTCGTTCTCTGTAATTGGGCGCCATACCACGTAAAACCGTACATGAGGGCGCAAAAAGCCCACGTCGCCACAATAGTGCACACTCCATAATAACACAGACCTGTCAAGGTGTCAAGGATTTTTACTTGCAATTTACCGCCTGAAATGATATACTATTATAGAATGTCCCCTGGGGTTGTAGATTGTTTAACGGGGGGAATGGTACTATAATTACATAGGTTGGAGGTAAACCCCATGGCTCAGACTATTTTAAATGTACTGATTGTCATTCTGGTCATTGCTCTTGTTGCCCTGGTTGTTCTCTACTTTCTGGGAAATAAGCTCCAGAAGCGCCAGGTGGAACAGCAGCAGTTGTTAGATGCAGCCGCCCAGACCGCATCCATCCTTGTCATTGACAAGAAAAAGATGAAGATTACCCAGGCCGGGCTTCCCAAAGCAGTGACTGACCAGACGCCCAAATATATGCGCTGGGCAAAGGTCCCTGTGGTCAAAGCCAAGATTGGCCCCAAGGTCATGACCCTCATTGCAGACGGACGCGTATTTGACTCCCTTCCGGTGAAAACCGAGGCCAAGGTTGTCATCAGCGGTATCTACATAACTGAGATCAAAAGCGTGAGAGGCGGCGCGATTCCGACTCCGCCAAAGAAGAAGGGATTCTTCGCAAGATTTAAAAAGGATAAGAAAGATAAGAAATAAAAAGAAGCGGCAGTCACGCCGCTTCTTTTTTATACTCTTTTACAATATCCTTCTACAGTTTCTTTTACTGCTCTCTGTCACTGCGGACAGGACTGGACATCCAGGCGGATGCTGCAATCAGACAGATGTTCATAATTGATATCCAGGGAATAATCCACATTCACCAAAAGACTGTCCGGTTCTTCATTTATTTTAATCCGGCTGGCCTGTATGCCTACCACCATATCGCCCAGGGGAGTGGTGTAGCATGAAAGATTCTTCTTGTTCTTCTCAAACTGCATGTGGGTGTTGGCGATTCCCTTTTTAATTATGTCCATTCCGGAAGGGGATATTTTGATTACGTTCTTGACTTTACCTGTAAAGCCTTCCATCATCTCTTCGTAGAGGATGTAATGCTTTCCATTCTTCTGATAATAATCTCCCCTTACTATCATCTCCACATCGGAGTCCTCTTCGTCTATCATCTGGATGCCACTGATTGTAATCAGCACGTCTTTTGTCATATTCCTTCCTCTTTCCCTTATGTGTATCGTTCCATCCCATGGGTCATCAGCATATCCACCAGCTGGTCCTTTGTAATCCCTCTGGCTTCCCACAGCATGGGGTACATACTGATGGCGGTAAAACCGGGCATGGTATTAATCTCATTAAATACCACTTCTCCGTCATCCTTTACAAAGAAATCCACTCTGGCCAGTCCATAGCCGTCCACTGCACGGAATATGTCCACAGCGGACTGGCGCACCCTCTCTGCCGCTCCTGCCGGCAGTTCCGGATCCGTCACTGTCCTGGATTCTTCGTTGTAATACTTGGCCTCAAAGTCGTAGAACTCTGCGGCGGCCAGTATCTCTCCTACGCCGGATGCTACTACCTCCTTAAGTCCGCCTCCGAATACGGCGCACTCAATCTCTCTGCCCGTGATGGTTTCCTCTACCAATATCTTACGGTCATGCCGGGCCGCCTCTAAAAGTCCTGCTTCCAGGGCCTGGCGGTCATCCGCCTTTGTCACGCCCCTGGAGGAGCCTGCATTGGACGGTTTAATAAATACGGGATAGGAAAAATGCTTCTCCACCCGTTCCACCACCGATTCCATATGCGCAAGCTGTTCCCTGTACACTGCCTCGTATGCTGCCTGGCGCACTCCCAGGTCATCCACGATAATCTTGGTGTACAGTTTATCCATAGACACCGCGGAGGAAAGGACCCCGCAGCCCACATAAGGTATCTTAGCCAGTTCCAAAAGCCCTTGGATGGTACCGTCCTCCCCGTAGAGCCCGTGAAGGACCGGGAACACCACATCCACCCTGACCTCGCGGACCGAATTTCCGTCCATGAGGAGGATGCACTTCTTCGTCGCGTCCGGCAGCAGGAGGGCTGATACAGTTCCGTCCCTCCAGGTACCGTTTTTTACATCTTCCGGCGAATTTGCCTTAATCCAGTGTCCGTCTTCTGTAATTCCTACAAGTAATACATCGTATCGCGTCCTGTCTATATGCTCAATGACATTGACAGCCGACATACAGGACACAATATGTTCTGATGACTGGCCGCCAAATATGACTGCAGCCTGAAGTTTACCCATGCTAGTCTCCTTAAACTCACTTATTTTAGTGATTGTTCTACGTTTATAGTATAACATATGTGGCAATAATTACAAACAGAAATTAAAACTGCATTAACGGCCAAGGAGGTCTTAAATCATATGAAATACAAAATAAGCCTGTGCATATCCGCACTTTGTTTTTTTACTGCATTTCTCATTCTTATGGCATCCCGCACCACCGGCGAGGAGGCCCTGGCATCCCGCATTGCCCCTGAAATCCTCCGTTTTCACGTCCTGGCGGAAAGCGACAGCGCCAGAGACCAGAATCTGAAGCTGGGTGTAAAGGGACTGGTCCTGGACTACATCCGTAGCCAGGTACCCGAGGACACGGACAAAGAACAGCTTGAACAGTGGATAGAGGGCAACAAAACCAGCATCGAGGCCATGGCCCAGGACTGGCTGGCAGACCAGGGGGCGTCCTATCCCGTAAAACTGGAATTAACAAGGGATTACTTTCCCACCAAGTCTTACGGGGACATGGTATTTCCCTGCGGAACCTATGACGCGGTCCGCATCACCATCGGAAGCGGAAAAGGCCGCAACTGGTGGTGCGTGCTCTATCCCTCCCTCTGCTACACCGATGCCATCCACGCAGTGGTGCCGGATTCCTCCAGAAAAACCCTGTCATCTCTTTTGGCGGAAGATGACTATGACGCTCTGTTATCCCCCCTGGGCAGGACAAAACAGCCGCAGCAAAAGCCGGAGGTTCACGTACGGTTCCGGCTCATGGATTTATTTCAAAAAAAGGGCTGAGCTTCTATTTCTTCCGGCTGTCCAGCATGTCCTGAAGCGCCTCGTCGCTCACGTCAATCCATACATCCTCTTCCTCCGCATTCAGTCCCAGATACCGGGCCAGAGTGCGGGGATCGTCGCTGTTATTCCAGCGGCTTACATACCGGTCGATCTCCTCAAAGGGAATCTCCCCTGACAGATACCGTTCCTTAAAGGTTCCTTCCCCCATTATTTCCTCCCCCGCACCGGTGCGGCCGGCTCCTGTTCCTGCTCCTTTATGTTGCGTGAAACCGTAATCTCCTGGTTGTCTATATGTTCCCTGGCCGCCTTTTTTGCCTCGGCTATGTTGCGGTTCTTAAGGGCGTTCAGAATGTGCTCGTGCTCCACCAGAAGCACCTGCCTTTTGTCCTCGTCCTTTATATATTCCAGGCGGTAGCGGTACATCTGCTCACGCAGGTTGCCTAACATCTGCACCAGCTTATCGTTGCGTGTCCCCTGGTAGATGACGTCATGATACTGCTCATCCGACTGGGCAATGCTCATGGCCTCTCCCCGGTCAATGGCATTTTTAAAGTTGCCCTGCACCCGTTCCAGTTCAGCCATGTCGTCCTCCGACATCCGCTGGCAGGCCAGCTCAATGGCCAGTTCTTCCAGGGATCGGCGCACCTCCAGAACATCCCGCAGGCTCTTCTCAGATATCTTGGCCACCTCAGCGCCCTTTCTGGGAATCATAAGCACCAGGCCCTCCAGCTCCAGCTTGCGGATAGCTTCCCTGATCGGGGTTCTGCTGACGCCTAATTTTTCTGCCAGCTGAATTTCCATCAGCCTTTCCCCCGGAGCCAGCTCTCCCTTCAGTATGGCCTGACGCAGGGTGTTGAACACCACATCCCGGAGCGGAAGATACTCGTTCATATTAACCTTAAAATTATTTTCCATTTTAAAATGCCCCCTTTTCCTGCATTATACTCTGTCCTGCCCATTTCTTTTCACATTAAAGAAATTGGTCAGATACACCTGTTTTGCCAGCTCCGACGCCTTGCCGAAACGCAGGTCCTCGTAGGCTGCCTGCGCCGCCCTCGGATTGGCAAAAAGCCCGAATACCGTGGGACCGCTTCCGCTCATCATTGCCCCCAGAGCCCCATAGTCACGCATGACCTGTTCAATCCTTGAAATGGCCGGATATTTCTCTCCGGTCACCAGCTCCAATACATTCCCGAACCGGCCTGCCACCTCCCGCAGATTCTGGCTGCGGATGGCGTCTATCATACCGTCTATGTCGGGATGGTCCGAAGGCATAAGCTTCATAGCGTCCAGACTCTCGTACACCACCTTGGTGGACACGCTGATACCCGGCTTGGCTATGAGCACCTGGCACTGGGGCATGGGAGGCAGGGGCGACAGCTTCTCGCCAATTCCCTCAGACAGGGCGGTTCCCCGCATAAGGCAGTAGGGGATGTCCGCTCCCAGGGTCACGCCTCGCTCCATCAGCTCCCCGGTGGACAGGCCCAGGCCGAACATTTTATTGACTCCAAAGAGAACGGAGGCAGCGTCCGTACTTCCTCCCGCCATGCCTGCTGACACGGGGATGAACTTGCGCAGATGGATGGACAGGCCCTGGCGTATGCCGAACTCCTCCATCAGCAGCCCGGCCGCTTTATGGGCAAGGTTCTGCTCATTATCCGGCAGATAAAACAGGTTGGTCTCTATCCTGATGCCCGGCTCCTGGGTGGCGTACAGGTCAATCCGGTCGTGAAGCCCCACGGTCTGCATGATCATCCGCACCTCATGATAGCCGTCCTCCCTCCGGCCCAGCACATCCAGAGCCAGGTTAATCTTTCCATATGCTTTTAAGCGTAAGTGTTTTATCATACGCGGACTCCCCTCTATGTACATTGTTCATATTTCTGTTTTTATAATACATTATATTGTATACAATACTTTCACTTTATTTGCAAGTGGAAATTGCAGAAAAATACAGAAAACCGGCAGAAATTTTCCGGCCGGTTTTACTAATAGTAATAATCAGATTATTTCCCCTTCAGATTCCGAATTGCTTCCTTCATCTCCTCATCCTCTTCACCCAGCAGAGGGGTGGCATCCGTGTGATTCTGTTCTTCTTCTTTGGGCATATATTTTCCGAAAATAGCAGTAAAGAAATATGAGTTCACAAAGGCAATGAGAGGCATCCCAAACAGGAATAAAAGCATGGCAAACTGCGGGAAATAAAACAATCCAAAGTATGCGGCTGCCACGATTCCCAAATCAGTGGCCAGTATCCCGATTGTCTGGAACAAATGGCGCACGGACATAAAAAATGCATTGAACAGGGTCCGCTTAACCGGATTATAAAACCTGGCCTGAAGCGGGAACACATACGTAATAATAAACAGGTAAATCAGAAGCAATCCGCCGGAGACCGCGGTCATGGCTGTCTTAGCCGCGCCGTTTAAAGGCATCTGTCCCGACACAAAGAACCAGAAATCAAAGCCCAGCACGATTCCCGCCGCCAGCAGGATAAGCCAGATGGCTGTTGCCTGTTTGAAGTTGCTCTTAAAAGACCGGAAAAAGGACCGTATGGTGGAATCATCCTCATCCCGCACCAGCTTTAAGGTCACATAGTAGACGGCAGTGGCGGAGGCGCCGGCTGTAAACACAGGGATGGAACAGACAATCCACAAAATGTTCAGTATGATTAAGTCTCCCAGCTTTCCTATGAACCGCCACACCGGATTATCGTAATTAAATATACCTTGCAACATAAGTATTCCTCTTCTCTCTGTAAATACACCTGGTGATATTCTATCATATTAAACGGAAAATGCAAAGGGCTGCTCTGATTTCATGAAATTTTTATATTCTCCTCAGGGCCGGATGTGGTATACTTACATGAAACGGCCTGTCCGTGCAAATACAGCAGAGAGAAACGGAAGGAATGCATAAGCTATGTCCATCAGAGAAGAAGCAGAAAACGAACGGCAGAAACTGAAAAACATGACCTGGAGGGACCGGACCTGGTATGTGTGGGAATATTATAAGTTCCACCTCCTGGGCGTAATTCTGGCCATCGGGGTCCTAAGCACCATAGGCACCATGATATACCGCCAGACCTTTACCACCCGCCTGTCCGTGGCCATTATCAACGATCGCTCCGGAGGCGCCGGCTCCAGCGCTCAGCTGGAATCAGATCTGCGGAAATACCTGGGATGCGGCAAAAAGGACCTGATTGAAATAAACGAGGGCCTGATGGTGGATTTTAATGAGGAATCCACCTCCCAGTACGGATATGCCACCCTGGCCAAAATATCCGCCCTGGCAGCCAGCGAAAGCCTGGATGTGGTCATCGGGGACCAGTCCGCCATAGACCACTACGAGACCATATCCGCATATCAGAACCTGGAGGAATTGCTTTCTCCTGAGCTCTATGCGCGGGTGAAGGACCATATCTACCAGGCAAAGGACGGGGAGGGAAACCCTACTCCTGTTGCCCTGTCCCTGGAGGACACTGCCTTCGGAGAAAAGACGGGCATCGTCATGGATCCCCCTTACCTGGCCATCATACAGGGCTCTCCCCATAAAGAAGCTGCCCTTCAAATGATTGAATATCTGTTTCCATAAGACACGTCATTCCCAGGCCTTCCGCCACCCTGCGGGAGGCCTGGTTTTCTCTGCGGATCAGGGCGCAGAGCCGCACCTGAAGCACCTCATGGCTGTAACCGGCAATGGCCGACACAGCTTCCGCGCAGTATCCCATCTGCCGGTAAGGCAGGAAAATATGGTACCCCAATTCCAGCCAGGGAACGGACTGTCCCAGGGAGTCCAGACAATCCTCCATCTCCCCTGCGAGTCTGGGATTGGACACTCCCGCCAGCCCCACCAGAACCTGGTCTTTCCTGCGTACCAGGGCCCATGTGCCATACTCATAAAAGCCGTACTGGTACCTGCGATACAGTTCCAGCGTCTCCCTTGAACGGAATATGGCCTCCTGGGGCCCGTACTCCTCCTCCGGAATATAACCGGCGTCATCCGCGGTCAGTTCCCGTATGAGAAGCCTGGACGTCCTGCATATATTCCACGGAAGCCCCAGATGGCGGCGTATTACCAGCTCCAGCAGCTCGTCCGTGGCATCCTTAATGTCCGGAATCACATAGGGAATCCCCTTTATGTCCCAGATATCCGCCCCCTCACGTTCAACGCCGACAACGGCCCTCCCGGCAGCCTTCGCCGCCAAAAGGGCCTCGGGTTCGTCTGATATGACTGCTGTGCAGGTTTTTCCATCTAAACTGATACTGCGCTCTGCTACCATATTACCGCCTCATTGTCATATTGCTGTCCCATCGACGTATGGCCTCCGCTTTGCTGAAGGATGCCGTGAATGACAATTCCTATCAGCACTTCTCCGGTTCCGGATAGTCCACCCCAAAGGTATCCACTGTCATGGACTTAATCTTCTGCTCCTGGAGGGGACGGTCACTGTAATCAGTCCGTACACCCGCGATTTTATTCACCACGTCCATGCCTTCCGTCACTTTTCCATAGGCTGCATATGAGCCGTCCAGGTGCGGTGATGCTTTGTGCATGATAAAGAACTGGGAGCCGCCTGAATTGGGGTGCATGGCTCTTGCCATGGAAAGTACGCCCTCTGTGTGTACCAGATCGTTCTTGACGCCGTTCTGTGCGAATTCTCCCTTGATAGAGTAGCCCGGGCCGCCCATACCCGTGCCGTCCGGGCAGCCGCCCTGAATCATGAAGCCGTTTATGACCCTGTGGAAAATCAGTCCGTCATAATATCCTTTTTTTACAAGGCTGATGAAATTGTTCACTGTATTAGGAGCTATATCCGGGTATAACTCTGCTTTCATTACATCTCCATTTTCCATGGTTATGGTAACTATAGGATTTGCCATTTTGTCTTTCTCCTTTTTCAATTAGAATCTTTATCCACTATAGCAAATTCCGCCGGCTTTGTCCAGCACGGCTTATCTTTAAACCGCCTCTGTTATTCTTCCCCTGTTTTCCGGTATACTATGACGGAGGGCCTGCGTTCCTCTGTCCGTATCATCCCCTGGTCCTGGTCTCAGTCTTTGCCCTTTCCATCTGGAATGAAGCCAAGCTTCAAACCGATTTCGGACGGCTCTACCCAGGAATACTTAACAGATGTAACCTCCCAGCTATCCCGTGATATCCGGGATTCCATTAATAATAAGATAACCCATTACAGACATACAGCAAATGCAGAGAGATATGGCCGAATGCCAGATACAGGGAGCTTTTAAAGGACATGGAGCCCTGCACCTATTCCATTGTGCTGCTGAATGTCCGGGGATTTAAGATAGTCAACGAGCAGTTCGGCATCCGGAGCGGCAATCATACTCTCTCCTAAAAGGACACTCTGGCTCTGAATCTCTATCTTCTGGACTTGACTAAGACTGAAGTGGCCTCTTCCTATTACGATATTTACCTTGGACATTATAAAACCAGTGAAGGAAATGTGTTTTGGATTCCTATGGCTGGTACGGTAGAGGGTATTGTTGCCAATAAAGGGGAATGGGAATTGAAAGCTTGGCTTCTGTGGACGGGAGCGTCTGGAAAAAGATTATGAAAGCGGAAAGCCACATCAGCTGGCCCCCAAGATATGGCTTCCTGCCTTTACCCTGAATCCGTGAAACTGGTTGTTTTATGATGCTAATCCCAAATCGGATTGGCTTATTCTTGATAAATAGTTCTTCAAAGACAGTATTTTAATGTATCTGGATTGATTTTGGTTCCAAATGACGGTTAGTAACACTAGAAATCCTTTCAAAAGGGCATGCTCTGTAACGTGACTTGCCATCATGATCATATTACCAATCACCGTGCGCAGCCTTCTGCGCCTGACTTTATGTTTTGTCTTTGTGCCCTTCCTGCCGATGCTTTCCTGTCCGATCATCCGCAGAATGTTATAGGCCAGGATTGCCAGTTCCAGTACCAGCTCATTGGTCTCAAATTTGCCGGATGGCAGCCGCTCCATATCCATATCGGTCTTGATCTCGCTATGGAACTGCTCACATTCGCCGTGGGCATGGTAGAGTCCTATGACTTCGCGGTCCGTCATTCCAAGGTTTGTCCACCAGGTATTGACTTCAATGTCGCCTTCCAGAAGGAACTGGCCATATTTATCAATGGTACGGTTTATGATCTCGTACCCGGCACGGACGGTGATGGTTTTTTCCGTATCATCCGCTGTTTTATAGGAAACCGGTTTCCAGTCGCTGCCGATATAGACGGTTTTCCCTTCACGGGGAGTTTCGATATCTTGGCTGTATTCCTGTGCCATCTGCAGCCAGTCCTCTTTGCTTTCCCTGCGGAGGTTGCGTTTTATGACGAAATAACAGCCCGCTTCCACCAGGATACCGATATTCTCTGCGGCATCGTTTCCTGAATCAAGGCGGATCAGGAGCGGTTCATCCGTAATCTCCCTGCACATACGGATGGTTTCCCGTAAAAACTCAGGGGTATGCTTCTGGCAATGCTGTTTTCCTTCCCGGAGTTCACAGTTGACCAGATAGCCCTCCGTTCCAATATATGCCATTATCGGCGCATAGCCGTCACATCCCTTATAAGTTCTGGAGACACCCTGATTTTTGGTCTTGGAATTATCAAAGGGCGTGACATCAATATCCACAGGCACATAACCGTTCGGGAGTTTTCCCGGTACAATGCCATTATCCCTGAGCATCTTGATGTTTTCCGCAAGGATATAAGAACGCATGGATGAGCCAATGTCATCCATCCGCTGGCGCAGCGTCTCCTCAGAAGGGATGCTTCTGACAATGCCAAGTGCGTATTTGTAAAAATCCGGGTCGTCATCAAACTCATGGACGGACTCATAAGCAGGTTTCCCCATGGTGAGAAGTCCGATATAAGTGAGCAGGACATCCCCGTTCTTGATCTGGTGCTGTGAACGGTTTGGGGTGACATCCATACGGTTGCACCGCTTTACGAAGTCGCTTTTGCCGAGAATGGCACCGACAACTGCAAGGCCGCTGGCTGGGATGAGCCGCTCATTGGTAAACTCAATTTTTATCTTTTTCATGATGACTGCCTCCATAGTTTTCTTATGGAATATTGTATCAGAAAACATCACCAAATGGGTGATATTGTTAATATTTTTAAAAGTATCGACAGACCGCATAAACAAAGTGATTGCAGCATGAAATAATAATTAAACTCCACGGATTAAGGTCATTTCTTAATTTTTAAATTTCGTCACTTTGACGATATTGATTTAGGGCACCTGTGAACTGTAACCCGGCGTGAGGATTTGGACGGAAATTTCTAAGAATCACTTGAATTTAGGAACTTGATTGATTATAATAGAAGTGTAAAAGAAAGCACCCACTCCAAAAGTGGATGCTCCCAGTAGATTACTTAAATGTCCTTATGGACACCGCCTACCCTGTGGATCAGACAGGGTGGGCATTTTATTTACGCTTATTTCTCTTATCGAGAAAGGCGATAATCGCTACAATCAAGCTGCCAAAGGATATGAGTAGAGCTAGTATCCCTATGAAGATTGAAATAATCTCGTATGCTGTCATGGGCGCTACCTCCTTTCCTATGTATTCCGGCGAACCGTTTTTACTAAGTCTGGGAGGTTCCACTCCTGTCGTGAGTGCTTTCCTAATGTTTATTTTAACATGGGAACATACGTTTTGCAAAGATTATATTTTCTTTTTGTTTCTACTTAGCTGAATCAAAAACCGCATAAAACCGCCTGTCAGATAATCTAAAAAATCTATCTCCTGTTCATCGGCTGTATTGTTATGTTTAGCTTCATTATTATTGTATGTTGTATAGTAAGTAAACAGTGTAGTATACATGTTGGAACTGTGAGTGAAAAACCAGAAAAAAAGCAGAAGTACTCGGATTGTTAAGTCCTGATACTTCTGCTTTGATTTTACTTTGTTCTATTTTCGACTGAACAATGAGTGGGAAGTCGGTGGGAAGGAGACAACTTCCTGTCAAGGTGCGAGTGAAACCCGCCCTTTTGTCCCACTGAAAACAGCCTTTTCCTTTTTCGCTCTTTTCTTCCTTTTTATATTTTCAGACATGCTTTTTTCTGCCTTGTTCTCTGCTCTTTTTCCGGCTTTGGTGCAGCCACACTATTTGAGACTGTCACAGCCAAAGGACAAGAACAAAGACAGTTTACCGTTTGTTTGTATTGGTCTTTAGGTTGAATTTTCCTTGTAAATACGTTGTTTCCGGGTGTTTTCCTTTTCAGCTTTTCTTTCCAATTTGCTCTTTCTTCTTTTGAAAACAGAGAGAAAACTAAGGGCAAACGGCAGATGGGACCGGGAGTGAAAAACCGGAAAACAAAAAGCAGAAGTACCCGGATTGTTAAGTCCTGATACTTCTGCTTATGTTTACTTTGTTCTATTTTCGGCTGGACAGTGAGTGTGAAGCCGGTGGGAAGATAACAAAGTAATCAGGATTAATTCAATCGCTGATTACAGTATAACAGATTGGAAAAATGGCGTATAGCCGGGAATCTGCACAAAGTTTATGGTTTTTATCCTGCACTATTACGTCCACAACATTTTTTGAATTTCTTACCACTTCCACATGGACATGGGTCATTCGGATATATTTTTCTACCGTCTTCATGGCAATGTGGAACTTCCTTGCGTTTTGGGTCCGGCTCTCCATAATAGACTGTCCCATCATATCTATTCTCAATTCTTAAAATATCAGAAAATGGTATAATCTGTTCAGAAATATACCAGCTTGATACTTTTTGATTACGACCTAAAATCCCGTCCAAATTATACACATATTTAGGGGGTCAACCCATATAGCTCATAAATGTCTTTTTGAAATGGGGTAAGCTCAGTGGTGTATTTTTTTCGTGTTCCATTTATACTAACACTGCGGACAGTTTTCATTTCGCTTATTACTTTTTGAAGGTCATGATTTTTAAACCATCCAGCCGCATTCATCACCTGCTTTAACCGGGTTGTGATCAGGAGTGCTATAAACTGTATGAAAATCCTGCCTTCCATGGCTGCCGCCGAATGGATACGTAAACGCTTCATGTCAAGATCATTTTTGAGGTCATCGAAACATTTTTCAACAGCATCCTTGTCGCGATACACCTCAAGAGCTTTCGTCTTATCCTTGATGTGATTGCTTACAAGCACGAACCAGCCGATATGGTTCCTTTTATGCCTGCTGATGGCTTCCTCGTTGTAATCCACCCTGATGCCCCTTACAGGTGTTTTGTGAACCTGAAAAAACTTATTGTAATACGAGGCATGCTCCTTTACGTGTCTGCCAGCCATAAGTTCTTCATAACAGCAGTGCAGGATATGGTCAAAATTCCGTTCGTCTGTCGCCGCCTTGAAACTATCATGGTAGACGTGGATATAGAATCGATGCCCTTTCCACGTGGAAGATTCCGTGACCGCGTACAGTTCGTCCCCAAAGACTGCACAGTAATTGTGATGTGAACGGATGCTATCCCTGTAGCGTTCTACTGCCTTGCAAGCGAAACCGACCGTAAAAGGCACTCCGACCAGGAACTTCTTATGACTGGCATACATTGCGTCAAGGTTCGGTTCACTATAAAAGCCTTTATCCATGACAAAATGACAGGTCGGACTGTCCAAAACGGATATATTCGCTATGCTGTCCTCCAGGGTGTTCACATCCTTTATGCTGCCGGGAATAATCCTGTAATACAGCGGCATATGGGAAGTGACGCCGGTGAGCATAAGGAGGTTGATCTGGGGCAGTTTTTCCCCATCACGGTTGTATCCCCAACGGACAAAGTCAATCAATTCGCTGTAGGAGGATACACTGGTGATGTCCATTGCATAGACATCTTTCTGGCGGTTTACATCAATCCACCTGCTGAAAAAGTTCTGCTGCAGCGCAGGCGTGAGCCTTACAAGGAGTTCACTCACCCGCCGGCTTGCAAGCAGAGAACGGCATGGTGGCGGATACATCCGCTGCCACTGTTCAATATGACATAATGCCCCGCCTTCGCTGACAAGGTAATACGCGCACGTCAATATGCGTTTCCAGTCGTCTGGAAAAACTGCGGTGAGCGGTACTGTCAGTCCTATGTCTGAAACAGCTTTATCCAAAAGGGACTGTATGCCGGTGTTTTCAACAACACAGCGGCCAGCAGGTTCTTTCGTTTCAGCCTTTTTGCGGGCAATATCGCCTTTCCTGCGGTTGGGAACCACTTCGCCTGTTGCTGGATCCAGATGCCCGATGCTCTTGCGAATATGTTTGACCTTTTTGGTTTCCTTATCATAAACAGAAACGTTGCTATATACATAGATTTTACCATTTGGATTTTTGACATAAACCAATGACGACATGGCGCGGCTCCTTCAAATATGTGTATAATATTTCTTCTTATATTATATAATTTATACACATATTTGTAAAGAGAGAATGCTTAAAAACCTAGTATTTTCAATGGATTCACAACATCAGGGAGCTGGTTGTGTATAATTTTTTCGGGAGATTAGGTTCAATATGTCCCGCCTTTTTTAGGGAATTTCCCTTGCTCTTTTCAGGGAATTCTGACGCTTTTTTTCGGTCATACTAGTGTATCATAAACAAGCAGTTCCATAGCGAGATCAAGACCGATATGGATATGGAGCGGCTGCCATCCGGCAAATTTGAGACCAATGAGCTGGTACTGGAACTGGCAATCCTGGCCTATAACATTCTGCGGATGATCGGACAGGAAAGCATCGGCAGGAAGGGCACAAAGACAAAACATAAAGTCAGGCGCAGAAGGCTGCGCACGGTGATTGGTAATATGATCATGATGGCAAGTCACGTTACAGAGCATGCCCGGCAGTTGTTGTTAGGCCTTGGCCGAAGTAATACATGGCGGTATGCTTTTGCACAGGTGTATACAGCATTTGCGGATTTCCGGTCATAAATGTCATCCTGCCAGGTAGCCTTTGAGAAACCAAGGGGAAAGCATGCCCTTTTGAAAGGATTTCTAGTGTTCCTAACCGTCATTTGGAACCAAAATCAATCCAGATACATTAAAATACTGTCTTTGAAGAACTATTTATCAAGAATAAGCCAATCCGATTTGGGATTAGCATCATAAAACAACCAGTTTCACGGATTCAGGTAATATATCATTGAGTTACAAAAATCAAGGAGTTTAGCTCATGGACGAGATTAAAATACGTTCTGATAATCATATCAGCGTAGGTGCAAATATCAAACGGATCAGAGAAAGCAAGGGTGTCCGAGCCTTCGACCTGATCCGTGAATTACAGTTGCAAGGTTTAAATATTAATAAGCAGCGATACTACAAACTGGAACATGACCTCGCAAATGTTTTTGCGTCTGAACTGGTTGCCATGGCAAAAATCCTTGATGTAGATATTTCTTAATTTTTCAAGTAGGAAGTTACTCTGTGACCTCCTGCTTTTCTTTTACTTCTAATTTCTCTGCCAGTTCCTTCTTGTCTTTGTAAAGCATTAAGTTTTCCATGTTCAAATCGTTGTTAATTTCCTCCGCAATCACCACTTTGTAGAACAAAAACAGTGTTGATGTCAGCAAGACCGCTAACAGATTCAACAGAATAGAGATTATCAGATTGCGGTTGTCTTTCATATCCATATACCTGACCTCCTCTAAGATTCTTTCAAATCATAAGTCAAAACAAGTACAGGATCACCGTTCTCAACATCAACAGAGAGGTGAACGGTCGACATTATTGCCATATACAGGCAGCGGCTATCACTTGATATGTCTAACCCACAAGCATTACGGAGGGTGGCTTGTATGAGCATTTCTCTATCCCGTTCAATATCAAGAATAGAGGAAGTCTGCTCTGCATATTCTTTTAAAACCGGGAGGATAGCGGTGTCAAACCATTCCATATGTTTTGTGGTGGCCTCTATTTCCGTGTCTTGTCTGATTCTTTGAATTGCTTCATGTAATGCAATCATTTCCTTGTTTGTCAATCTGTCCAGTTCTTCAGGAACATTCCTAGCCAGATCAACATTGGCTGTGTAATCGTATCTTTCCATAGGCAATTCTCCTTTTGAGTATATTAGCGCCACTCTAATTTTACTATCGTAGTGAGACCAGGAACAGCCGAGAGAACTGCTGAAATTATCGCCCAGGGTCAGTGCATTTTTATGGTAGGCCGTTGCTTTTGTCTAATGTTTATGGGCGGTAAACTGATTAGAACCATGAATTTTGCTGTGTTTTGATGGCCCAGCGGTGACCCACTGGTTGAATAGCCGGACAACTTATGAAAGAGCTAGACTTTTTATTTCGGATAAGCCCGGGTAAAAAACGCATTGACTTTTTGTGGGCCTGTGCAACCTATGCAAAGACGGAAAATCGGATTTATTTTACTTACTGGAATGCCTTATGAACAAAGGAGTTTCTTCTATATATAAAGTAATGCCCATATAGAGCCGTTGATTTTGACGAATAGATTTTTTGTATTTTGAATACAAGGAGCAAAAGTCTGTGAGCATTTACCAGAATCAGACACATTTTAGAAAAGCGTTTACTATCTGATTCTATGATGTTTTATGTTGAATCGGCTGATAATTCATTCGAGGGCTGCTTCATGGGCGGCGGCTGGAAAATAGAGCGGTTTTGATGGATATGAGGTGCAAAATAGGTGAATTGCTCTCGCCGGCGTGTGAATTTAGACGAAAATTTCAAAGAATCACTTGAATTTAGGGAACGGATTGATTATAATAAAAGTGTAAAAGAAAGCACCCACTCCAAAAGTGGATGCTCCCAAAAGGTTTAGTTAATGTCCGTTAGGACAACGCTCACCCTGTGGACCAGACAGGGTGGGCATTTTATTTACGCTTATTTCTCTTATCGAGAAAGGCGATAATCGCAACAATCAAGCTACCAAAGGACATCAGCAAAGCCAATATCCCTATAAAGATTGAAATAATCTCGTATGCTGTCATGGGCGCTACCTCCTTTCCTATGTATTCCGGTGAACCGGTTTTACAGGTTTGGGAGGTTGCCACTCCTGTCGTGAGTGCTTTCCTAATATCCATTTTAGCACAAGAACATACGTTTTGCAATTTTATTTTTATCTCCTATGAGATTTGTTATTCCTGATTCCAGTTCCCTCCACCTCTGAAATATCTGGTGCCTGTGCTTTGGCTTTCTCCCATGTTGATTGATTAAAATTCTTTTGATAATGCTCCTTTAACTTACCTTTGGTGAAATTCTCCCATTGATTCCGGTTTACGTAGCGTAAATTACGCAACTCCTTTAACCGCTCCTTGTTATCCTCCACCAACTGCCAAAACTCTGTATTGATTTTAGATTGCTCGCTTCTAAGGAAAGCTATCCTGTGTTTCTTCGTTTCTATAAATTCCGGAAAAATTGGGTCGGAAGGATCTGCTTTATATGCCTTGAAAATTTTCTCCCTGCGGTCATATAGAGATTGTATTTCTATCTCTGTCCTAGCTATTTCTTCAATTAATTCCTTTCGTTTCTTGACCTGTAATGGGCTGCATAACTCCAATTCCTGCTTTTTTAAGTCAAGGGATTTCAGGAAATTTTCAAGGGCCACCGTAACCTGTTCCATGGATTCTGCATAGGTTTTGGCTATTACTGCTTCGTTACTTTTTTGATTCTCAGTGGTGGAAACGGCGGCAGAGAGCGTCAACCGCTCATAGGCATAGGCGATATACTTTGAGCGTAAGCCCTCCAGTTTGGCGTTGATTTGGTTCAAATGCTCTGTTTCCATTTCTTCCATGCGTTTGATTCGTTCCTCAATTTCACTTAAAAACTGGTTGTCCTCTGTAATTTCGCGGTTGAGATTTCCTAAGTCTGTGTGTTCACCTCGCTTCTCCATCTGATAAGCGGAGGAACCGAGGTGGACAGACGCAACCTTGTTAATACTCTGTTCCTCATACGAACGGTGATCTATCTGCTGATTAATGTTGTTATCTCTTAAAGCCTGGTTGCACATACTGGCCCATGATTCACGCCAACGGAAAAAACTGTCTTTTGAGTTCCATTCTGCCATAGCAGAGTTTTGAACACATTCTGATTTCGGATTTTTGTTGATTCGTTTTAAATCTTTCTTAGTAGCGGATTCCTCTGTTAGCCATATTTTCTTTTTACCAACTTTATATTGATATTGTTTACACCAGCCTTCCAGTTCAGCCTGTTTCATTTCTGGTGCAGGAATAGACTTTTCTTGATTTCCATTGCGACAAATATAATTCTTTTGGGATTTTGGCTGCCACTGTCCCTGTTTATCAAGAGAACGCATAGTAAGCATGATGTGAGCGTGTGGATTGCGGAATATCATTTTATCCGGGTCGTTCGAGGGATTTCCCTCGCTGTCAATGGGTCTGTGCTTTGAATCTGTGACAGGCGGATTATGGATTGCAAAGTCAGCACACATTCCCACTGCGACAAAGGTTTGTTGTATGTAAACCCTTGTCAGGGCGATTTGTTGTTCAAGTGTCAGTTCCTTTGGCAGAGCGATTTCAATCTCTCTGGCGAGTTGGGCGTTACCGGATTTCTCTGCAAGTTCAACGCCGTTCCAAAGTACAGAACGGTCTTTGAATGTATCTGGTGCGTTAGGTGGAAGCTTGTGCCTTATGGCACTGTGGGTCTTTGGCCTAGTTGTATTGGGATTGTATGAGAGAGGGAACAACTTGAATGATGGAAAGCGCCGCAGGCCGCACATACCGCCCGAAGGGTGGTATATCAGTGCGCTCTTCCTTTTAAAAAAAAGAGATACATCTCTGCTATGTAATTCACTGTTGAGGGTGACAGGATTGCGTAATACACAATCTTCTGAATATCATCATTCGTAAATCTATCGGCAGGACAGATTTCATTGATTGCTGATTCTAAAATTGCTCCACGTTCAATTAGTCTGTGAGCACGCTGTTTTCTCTCCTTTAACCTTGCCCGTTTCTGGGTGCATTCTTCCCTGTGTTTTTGTTGTAGCTGTTCCAGTTCTGTCATGCGTTTACCTCCTGTGATGGTGAGTATCACCTATACTTGATATTTTCATTGGTTCGTCTGCAACAGTCAGAGAAATATCAAGATTGTTGGTATTTTTTAAGATTGTACTGTCAAGCTGTTCAATCACATCATGGGCTGTTTTTTGGATTGTCTGTAAAGAAGATTTCAGCTCCGGCAGTTCTTTATCACTGCTCCAACTAGCAAGGTAACCAAAGCTGTAGTCCGATGTATCTAACCCTAAGTATTGGCATACCACGAAAGCGACACTTTCAGCCTCCACTTCCATTGTCTTTGAATCCTTTGTATGGGTTTTGTCCTTATGTAAAATACTGTGAGCAGTTTCGTGGATTGCTGTTTTAACAGTTTGCAATTCTGACATACCTGATTTAATCACAATCTCCTGAGTCACTAGTATAACTCGATTTTAATAAGTTTACATTATTATCCTGAAAACCAAGGGAAACGTGCGCCCAAAGCACGGACACGTAAGCCAATAAATCAGATTACTACCAATGCTTAAATTGTAAGCTTATTTAAATCGAGTTATACTAGATCGTAGTAGCCTTTCTTTGTTACGTTCCATGTGTCAAACCGGATAGGGACTGGAGCTACGTCACGTATTGAATCCATGAGTACCTTATAATTTGATATTTCTCCTTGTAATTCCTTTGCAAGTTCTGGGAGAGGTTCGCCCTCGGTTTGGTAAATGTCAAAAATTGAAATTGCTTTGAAACTGGCACGGGAGATTTCTTTACGCTCTTTCATCACTTTTCCCTGTTCGTCCCGTTTGACCTGGCCTGTGTTAGGATCTAAGACATCAACATAGTTTAC
The DNA here is from genome assembly GCF_020297485.1 of Enterocloster clostridioformis. Classification (NCBI taxonomy): domain Bacteria; kingdom Bacillati; phylum Bacillota; class Clostridia; order Lachnospirales; family Lachnospiraceae; genus Enterocloster; species Enterocloster clostridioformis. Next base: position 4,297,731 of record NZ_JAIWZC010000001.1, on the reverse strand, counting down.
GGACTTGTACGGGCAGGGAGCCAGGATTGTAATTCCCTTTTCTCCCTTTTTGACATGGCGGCCCAACGTTTCCCATGTCTTAAATCCCGCTACATAAGATGCCTCCGGTTTTTGCATGAGAATTAGCATAGAATTGTTATAGCTGTAACTGTGAAATTTATGCACGGCGGAAAGATACTCACGGTAATGGCCAGAAGCAAACACCTCTTTAATGCCTGCTTCCAGTCTGTCTGTGAGTTCCTTAACTCTATCGGTTTGTCCTTTCTTTTCTGCCATAATCCACCTCTGACTTTGGAACAATCTTCACTGGCCCGTTTTTAATTTTAGGACTGGGAACGACTGTGTACTCAATACCCTTCTCTGAATGATGGGTTTTCAAAAAGTTTCTGTATATCTCAATAAAATCTAATTTTTTCTGTAAGTCCATTTTTATTACCTCCTGTGATGTCTAAACACTGACAGGCTTCATAACTTACCACCATATTATCTGATTCCAAAATCCTTGCGTACTCTCTGGCTTCCCGGCTGTGGACGCATACCAGCTTTTGATTCTTCTCACTGCGGAAACTGATATCCCTGCATTTCTTTCCAACCTTATCCATTTGCTTCACTCCTTTACAAAAATTCAAATTAATAGCGATTGAATTGAATTAATCCTAATTTTTGTAGGTAAACATGAAACCGATACCCTTAATTATATCATGAATTCCCAGGCTTTATGGGGATGTTTTGAGACGGTAAAAGGACTTCGGATTGCAGAACTTTCAAGGCCCCAGGATTCGCAGATTGTTTCAGTGATCCGTTATACATGGAATGGACGTGAGAAGATATTAGATGTGCAATAATAAAGAATGTGCAAATTACTTTAAAAGTCAGCGGGCATATCACAGATGCTTTGAAGAATTTAGAAAAAAATGGAAATCTTACGGAAAAGCTGCGGGAAGAATTACGCTTAAACAGACTTCGGAGGAAGAGCGACGGGCAGTGGGCGGCATAATCGGTGTTTTTGTAGTTTTTCAACTTCCCAGTAACAAAAACTCTAATTAATTCAAATTCAGCCTCGAATTATTCCGAGTTTTTGTCATGAATTAATCCGAGAATTTGTATTTAATCCGAGTTTTTGTAGTTTTTGACCTCTCACAGCAACAAAAACTCCGATTAATTCAAATTAATTGGAATTACTTTGTCAAGGTGCGAGTGAAACCCGCCCTTTTGTCCCACTGAAAACAGCCTTTTCCTTTTTCGCTCTTTTCTTCCTTTTTAGATTTTCAGACATGCTTTTTTCTGCCTTGTTCTCTGCTCTTTTTCCGGCTTTGGTGCAGCCACACTGTTTGAGACTGTCACAGCCAAAGGACAAGAACAAAGACAGTTTACCGTTTGTTTGTATTGGTCTTTAGGTTGAATTTTCCTTGTAAATACGTTGTTTCCGGGTGTTTTCCTTTTCAGCTTTTCTTTCTTATTTACTCTTTCTTCTTTTGAAAACAGAGAGAAAACAAAGGGCAAACGGCAGATAGGACCGGGAGTGAAAAACCGGAAAATAAAAAGCAGAAGTACCCGGATTGTTTAGTCCTGATACTTCTGCTTATGTTTACTTTGTTCTATTTTCGACCGGACAGTGAGTGTGAAGCCGGTAGGAAGATAACACTTCCCCTTTGCCCATTCACACTTCGTTCATATTTCATTCAAAAACCTTTTACACAAACAACATTATTTCTTCATGTTTACGCTATATACTTTAACCATAGCAAACAACAAGAGTTGCTGCCCCAAAAACGCTTACAAGATTTTTTTCATAATACTCGAGCTGATAAGAATTTATCAGCTCTCCTCCCTTTTTTAATACTTTTTTCCAGAAGGCGCATCATCCACGGGATGGTGTGTTTTTTCGTTTATCCTGGCTCAGGGGCATAGTCAAATCCGCCCCTGTTTCCCTTCTTTGATTTGGTACATGAACTATCCTCTTACTCCCTTCCTATTTAGTCAAGTCTTTTTTCCTTATTTTTCAAGGATTTTTTAGTATCATATCTCAGATGAATGAGCCGGAGGAATGGAGATTTCTCTGTATCTGGTACGAAAGTAGAGGGGGTTGGGTACACGAAGTAAAACGTCGTTGTCTTTCGTTCTACATGGCCTTTTGTATACCCATCCTTCTACGGCAGCGAACCTCCCGTGTCTGCCAGGAGCTCCAGCATTTCTGCCGGGTCCTAACTTCCTTCGTCCCGCCTGTCCATAACCAGGGTGTCTGCTTAGCTCCTTTGCAGGGTCATGCCCTATGGAAAATATTCCTGCCGACTACTGGCTCATTCTTTGTATTAAGTCTTACTGACCTGTCATGCATGATTCCCGGTCGGCGCCTTGCGGCGGACGTTTTCCCGACTCGTTCTTCCTGCCTTTCAGCCTTCCTGTCACGGCTGAATTCAGCCCTTAACTCCATTCGCCAAAAGCTCAATTCAACCGGGACAGGGCATTGCCTGTTTGGTTACCATTTCCTCTACTGCTTATGCCGCCTGCATCTGCGGCCTCTTGATGTCTCCCATCAGTTTCAACGGGTCATAGTCCACACCTTTTGTCAGTATCGTGTAGAATACCCTTAGAATCTAACAGGCCGCTGCCACAACAGACCGCATCTTCTTTAAGGGATTTTCCCTGCGTGTCCGGTAGTATTCATGGATTGCCCGGAACTCGGTATTCTTCCCAACCAGCGATATCGCCGCTTCATACAGCACGTATCTCAGGCGTTTCCTGCCCCTGTAACTGATACGGCTTTCTCCGCTGTGCTTTCCTGAATCATTTGCCACGATCGCATATCCTGCCAGCTTCTGCAGCTGCTTCGGGTTGTCAAAACGTCCAATGTCCCCCACCTCTGCAATAAATCCGCTGACGCTCACCAGCCCGATCTCCTTGATTTCCATCAGTTTATCCACGTATGGAATTTCTCCCGGCTTCTCCTCTATGTTTCGGAGCAGTTCGTCCATCCTTGCTTCTTCATTCCAGCGCCTCTCAGCTTTGCGTTCCTCCATATTTTGTTTACACCTTCTGCACCAAGTTTCCGGATGTCCTCCGGCAAAGGCGCTTCCTTCAGCACCATTCTCCCACTGACCGCCTTTAAATCCCCATAAACGTCTTTATATTCAGGGAAGCAGATGGCGAACCATCTGGCAGTCCGGTTCTTGATCCTTGTAAGCTCCTCCTGTGTCTGAAAACGCAGGTTTGACAAACTCCTGATCTCCGCATAGATGCCGGTTGGTATATAAGGGTAAGAGAAGCGCCCTTCATTTACCAGTGCGGCAATGGTCTTTGGATCCTTGCGGTCATTCTTGTTGGGGTTGTTGTCGTTCAGCTCTTTTGACTTCTTGACATGGTGGGGATTTACGTGTACCGGCTTCATTCCGTTGTCCTGCAGGAATTTCCCCAGTGCAAACCGTAGGCTAAGCACACAACGCCTTGCCCAAAGGCAGGTTTTTGCGTGCTTGCCCCCGAACCGTACGTGCACCTTTCAATGCATACGGCTCTCCATTTGTGTTGACTTAAAATCCACTTACTATTTTGCTATAACAAGTTTCGCATACAACCAGGGTTTTCCGGTTCATTTCAAGCATTTTTCGTTCCCAGTCGGTGACTCCGGATAGTTCTGACAGCTTTCTTACATGGTGGACTATTGTTCCAGGTTTTGTTTCACCGCAAAGTTCACAACAGTCTTTTGAAAAGCGTGTGAGCAACTCCTTGGATTGTTTTTTACTAGCATGGTTTGTGATGATGGGTTGTTTTTTGAAACCATAGTCATATAAGTATACTGTTTTGAAGCCATTATGGGTTTGGTAACGTGTCTGCATGCGTCCTTCCCTGAAATATTTCCTCATTATTTTGTGCACTGAACTTTTGTGTTTTCCTGCGAGTGTTTTAGCAAGGCTGTATTTCATGATGTAATAATAATCATTGAGCACCGATGCATTGTCCGCAAACCTGTAGTATTGGTATAAACCGACGATTTCCCAGTTGTATATACGGAAGCTTTCATGGTCGGGGAGATAGAGCAGGTTATTTCTTGTTTTCGGTTTCCAGATTTCCTTTCCATCAGCGTTGTGTTCGATTTTTATTGCCTCAGACTGTATTAATTTCTTTAACCACGCTTGCTTGGGGAGGTAAAGCCTGACTCTTCCATGGTGACGGTCTGACAGTTTTCCCAGCTTATCCCTGGACGGGACGCCTTTTCGGCCAATGGTTATTTCGTAACCGAGGAATTGTGCTTTTTCATATCCATGGGTAACCAGTGTTTTTTCTTCGGACAGCTCCAGATGTAATTCCTTAAGCAGGAATGACTGGATTACCTGTTTGGTTGCTATAGCGTCCTGTTTGCTGCCGATTATTCCGATAAGGAAGTCGTCCGCGTACCTTTGGTAGAAAATCCTTCTGAATGAAGAATCCATTGGCTGGGAGCAGGACATAGATACCCGTTGGTTGCGCAACGCTTTGAGTTCTTTTAGTTTTTGGGTTCTCTCTCTGGAATTCCCAGCAAGCCCGGAGATGGACTTCCTCAACCGTTGTTCTTTATTTTGGACAGAAATGTATTCTTTGGACAGCTGTCGTTTTGTCCCCTTATCAAAGGAGGTTTTGTATGTCGCCATAAAACAGTCAAGTTCGTTCAGGTAAATATTGGCAAGGATAGGACTGATAATTGAACCCTGGTGCAGTCCTCTGTCCGGTCTGTGTAATTGTCCGTTTTCCAGGTGCCCGGCTCTTAGAAATTTCCAGATTAGGCTGATAAAGGCTTCGTCCTTTATCCTTCTGCGGAGAATGCTTATCAACACGTGATGGTCTACCATATCAAAGTAGGAATGGATATCACCTTCGATAAACCATCTGACCCCGGTGAAGTTGATTTTAATCTGGCTAAGGGCTGAATGACAGCTTCGGTTTGGACGAAAGCCGTGGGAGGTATCAGTGAATGTATCTTCGTAGATATTCTCCAACATCATTTTCATAACCTGCTGTACCAGTTTATCATCGCTGGACTGAATACCGAGCGGACGGAGTTTCCCATTCTTTTTTGGGATATAGGTACGGCGGGCAGGTTTTGGGCAATAAGAGTGGTCTTTCATGCTGGTGATGATTTTATTGACTCTGGCTAGGTTCATGCCGTCAAATGTCTTTCCATCAACACCAGGGCTCATGTTGCCTGGTTTTGAATACGTCTGCTGGTATGCCAGCAGATAGAACGCCGGATTGTATAGGTTACGGTATAGCCGTTCATACCGGTATCCGGGTGAAACAGAGTGGGATTTTAAGCTTTTCAATACAGCTTCGGGACTTCTCATGATGTCTCGCACATCCTTCCTTTAGGTATTGAAATCACAAACTGTCCCCCTTCGCCATGTACAGCGCTTTCCGCTGCCCGGACTACTATGGGGACTCCGTTGCCATGGCGGTATAACCGCTTTAGGCAATCCACATTTCATGCGCATAACATAGCGTGTACCGTTTCAGACAGGATTTTCGCCCGTTTCCGCTTACTGCGGATGGCTGGCAGTGGGTATATATACCGGAACAATACTGGGATTCCGTTATCACTGCCACCCAGCGTTACAATTGCCATTCGCTGGTGACCCGGCTAAGACTCCTTGGGCTATCCTTCAGGCAGTGTAGCTTTTGTCTTTGTCGATACGTTCATCTTGCCGTTCAGCCGCAACTTGGCAATTTCTTTGGCTTACGGCGTTGCCGGCATGCGTTTGTCCCTGTTGTGGTTTCCCTTGCAGGTCAGCCGGTTGATGGCGGCATTTTTATACCAATGCCTTCCTCCTGCTTTCGGAGGATTTGTTATGTGCACCATATGTGCGCGCAGTAATACCCGGCGGGCTCCATTCCGGGGATTACAGCGGTTTTTCCTTGCTGTTGCGCTATGTCCTCCATCCATGCCTTGAATGTCAGAAACCCCGCTTCTGTATTACTGAATTCCAGTGGTTTCTTCGTGTACTCATAATTTCTCCAGTCAAATGCCCTGGCGTAATGGGTCTCACTGCCGACATCAATTCCAACAATCAAAGTTTTTTCCGTTATGGATGTAATTTTTGCGTTTTGTGTGTTACAATTCATTTTAGATACCTCACTGTTTTAATAAGATTTTTTACTAGCCGTTCCAGTCAGTAATCTTATTTTACTCTGAGGTATTTCTTTTTCTCACCCCTCTTTCTTGGAACTCCCTATACTTGAATTATACAGGAAGCTCCTTCTTAAAAAACCCTCCGGCAGAGTCACCTCCCTGGATAAAAACAACAGGGCTGTCAGGTTGGGAAAGGCCATGAGCCCATTCCATATATCCGACAACAGCCAGACCAGGCCCAGCCTGGCCTCGCTTCCTAAAAATACGGCTGCGATAAACAAAAGAGGATATACCTTGGCCGCAAGCATGCGCTGCGCATTTTCTCCGAACCCGCATCCTCCGATAAAATAGGCAGCGGCCTGCCTCCCCAGATAAAACCAGGCCATGATAGTGGCAAAGGCAAATACCACCATGGATCCGCTGACAAGATATTCCCCTACAATCCCCAGTCGTCTGCTGAAACACCAGGCCGCAAGAGCTGCCCCCTCATAAGGTATTGTCTCCGGGCTGGAACCGGTCATGCACAGGATTACCAGGGCCGTAAGGGTGCAAAGGACCACGGTGTCAAAAAACACCTCAAACATGGCCCACATCCCCTGCTCATGAGGCGTTGTGCCCTCTGTAGGTCCGTGCAGTACGGCCAGCGTACCCAGTCCGGCCTCGTTGGAGAATACTCCCCGTGAGATGCCGTAACGCACGCTGCGGCTGATTACATATCCAGCGGTCCCTCCTGCCGCCGCCTCAGGCCGGAAGGCGGAGGACACCATGGATACCAGGGCTCCCGGTATCTGTTCCAGACAGGACAGTATCACAATCATGGAAAAGGCGATATAGATTCCGGATGCCGCAGGCACCAGTTTTTCAGCCACATTTCCGATTCTGCGGATTCCTCCCCAGGTGACCAGCGCCAGAAGGCCGGTAAATATCAGTCCGCCAGCCAGGGCCGGCACATGCCAGGTGTATTCCATGGTGCTGATTGCCGAGTTGGCCTGGACCATGCTTCCCATTCCAAGGGAGCTCATCAGACACAGGAAGCTGTACAGCACCCCCATTCCCCTGAGCCCCAGTCCCCTTTCCATGTATATAAACGGACCGCATATGTAATGTCCGTCCTTATCCCTGTACCGGTACCTGATTCCCAGCATGGTTTCCGCGTAAGCGGTTATCATGCCGATCAGGGCTGATACCCACATCCAGAACAGAGCGCCTGGTCCTCCAGCCGTGAGCGCGGTTGCCACCCCCGCTATGTTGCCTGTGCCGACGGTTGCCGCCAGTGCGGTGCAGACCGACTGGAACTGACTGATTCCCTTTCCTTTTACGGTCCCGTCCGCTCTCCCGTTTCCGTCCGCTCTCCCGTTTCCGTCTTCTCTCCCGTTCCTATCCTCCTTTCCGAACGCTTCTCCTGATATGAGCCGTCCTGCGGTCCGGCTCCACCAGAATAAAAATCCCCTAATTTGGAAAAAATGACATTTCAGGGTAAAGAATATACCCACCCCAAGGAATATGACAAGGGTCCACGGTCCCCACACCATCTGGTGGACCTGCTCTAATACATTCATCATCCGAGCCCAACCTGCCCTGCTTGCTTCTTATAAATGTCTTATTCCAAAGTTCCCCTGACTATGACCACTGGAAGGAATTTTCTTTTGTTTCCGGCTCGCATTTCATAGTTGTTTATGATAGAATATGAAGCAGGAACAACTGCAAGAATCCAATAGAAAAGAGGTATGCCGATGCCAGGTTTTACAACACACTATGTCTTGGGTATGAAAGCATACAATGATATGCCTCAGAACAATCTGAAGTTTATCATTGCCAAGTATCGGTGGCTCTATCAGCTGGGTCTCCAGGGGCCGGACATGTTTTTTTATAACCTGCCCATCCTGCGCCATCGAGACCACCGCAATGTAGGTTCCTATATGCATGAACACCATGTCAATTACTTTTTCCGTTGCTGTTTCATGCAGCTTTCCCGAATCGGCTCCAGGCAGCAGCGTGAAGAAGGCCTGGCCTACATGTGCGGTTTTATCTGCCATTATATCGGTGACTCCATATGCCACCCCTATGTATACGGACGCATTGAATACGATGTCAATCACCCGGGCTCCTATTACCATGGACTCCACGCCAAGCTGGAGAATGACATCGACGCCCTTCTCCTCCAGAAGTACAAGAGGAAGAAGCCATCCCAGTTCAACCAGGCAGCAACCATTTGTCTTAATGGAATGGAAACCCAATTTATTTCCCAGTTCCTGTCAGACTGCATCAACGAGGCGTTCTATCCGTTGAGCTATAAAAACAGGTATCAGGTCACGGCTCCCATGATACACCGTTCCATCTTGGCTCTCCGTTTTGGATGCAGGACGCTGTCTGACCCTAACAGCAGGAAAAAGGACAGGATTGCGTTTTTTGAATCCCTGTTCCTCAAGAACCCGGTGGCTTCCAGCAAGCTGGTTACGGATACAGTGGAGAACCCGGCCTGGAGCCTGAACCTGCACCATGAGACATGGTGCAATCCGTGGGATAAGAGCATTGCCTCCAAGTCCTCCTTCCCCGACTTATTCAGACAGTCCCTGGGGAAGCTGAGCACTATCTTCTACATGATTAACTCCATGCTGGAGACAGGGCAGCCCTTAAAGCTGAACACCCTTGAGAACCTGCTGTCCGAGCTGGGAAATTATTCCTACCACAGCGGACTTCCCTGTGCTGATGACTGAATGTATGAAAAACAGCTGCCAGGGAAAGTGAGTAAATAGACAAAACAGACAAGCAGATAAAAAAGATAATTGCGAAGCAAAATGCCGCGGTCCCTCTTCCTAAATCCTCAGGAAAAGGGGCCGCGGCGTTTGCTGTCGGTGGTTTTGCCATTTTATAATTTCTGCCATTTTACAATTTCTGTTATTTTACGATTTCTGTTATTTTGCGGCTGATTCATTTCACGCTTTATTCGATCACCTGGTCGCCGTCCTTGATGCAGTAATTTGCATTCACCCCAAGGCGCACCATCCAGTTCTTTGTCTCCTGCGTAAGCCAGATACCGCTACCGGAGCCGCCGCCGTTGTCATTATCCCACAGCCACTGGGGGGTGGGCCACAGGGCAACGCTTGGCCTTAACGCCTTGTAGACCTCATAGCCCACGCCGTTCTGTCCGTGGTGGGCCACCTGGACGATATCGCACTTAAGGGCGCTCAGATCATGGTCAGCCATCAGCTGCTCGCCGCCTGACTTGGCCAAATCTCCCAGAAACACGGTGTTTGTCCCGTTTAAGGATACCATATAGGCCACACTGCTGTTATTGATAAAGTCATTGTTCATCTTATATGCCTGATTCAATACCTGAATCTTGGCAGGACCTGCCTGGATGACCTGTCCTGATACAATATCCCCGTGAAGTATGTTCTGAGGCACCAGACCAAAAGCTCCCTTGATATAGGCCACCATCTTGGCAACCTCAGGGTCCTTCTCAGCATACCAGCTGTCCTCTGCAAAGGAGTAATAGATACCGTCAATGGTAATCTCTCCGTTATGCTTGTACAAAATGTCTGCCAATGCTCCCACATGGTCCGAATCAGGGTGGGTCAGCAGCCATGCCTGGACGTGACCGCCCTTCTGCTTAATCTGGTTCAGAAGATAATCCGCGTTATTGGTCCAGCCTCCGTCCACTACGATGAGACCGCCCTCTCCCGTCTCGATGATGACCGACAGAAGCTGGGCCGCCGTGTCATGATTGGCCAGCATGGTGAGACGGCCGGCCCCAAACAGTGAGGTGGTATCTGTCTTTGGAGTGGTAACCTCCCCAAACGCGGCAATCTGAGCCTTGGTCTGAATCACCGGCTGGCTGGCAGCGGCTGCCTGGGATGACTGGGCATTATCCCCTTCATCCCTGATGATAATTTTGTCCGGTGAGGACAGCATCTGTCCCTGGGCCTTTAACGGCTGGGAGTTGGTCATGGCCAGGCTGTCCAGATTCCCTCCGGTCATTGTCAGTGTCATGATGGCCAGCAGCCCGGCGGCGGCCTGTTTCCAGTATCTGTCAATCCTCATCCCAATATCTCCTTAATCATTTCTTTACTGAATCTGAGCTGTCAGCTCTCTCTGTTCCCCTGCCTTCATAACATCATTCACAAGGTATGCGCTTTCATCCCCTTCTTTGTCATAAGGGAACACCTGCACAAGCACGTCGTGCTCGTCAAAGTAACTGCCATAGTAGGTGCTGTCCGTATCCTCCGAGTCAGTAGCTTCATAATAGAAGTTCTGCTCCGCAACATAGGTACCCACTGCCTTCAGCACTTCCTGACCATAAATCACAGCAATGTCGCCTGTGGTCTTATGTGTCACGGGAAGCAGGACAACCAACCTGCTGCTGCCGGCGTCATACTTGGCATCCAGATCCAACACGTAATCAGCGAACTCGCCGTAAGGATCCAGGAACTGGTCCCTGAGATCTTCCCTTACCTCCTGCCAGTCAATGTTAATATTTTTATCAACCTCCAGGTCAGGCTGTCCGTCCCCCTGAACCACACCGTTACTGGGAGAAACAATGTTGCTCTGGGTACAACCGCAAAGCAGGGCCGCTGAAGCTAATAATATCAATGATAACTTCTTTAATTTTCTCATGATATGGTAATCCTCCTTTTGTCAACGTTATTATTATAGCTAAGATTACAATAATTTAACAGTCCTTTTTTCTTACAAAATTATTGATGTTTTTACAAGTTCCTCTTGATTTTTCCAGTAACTGATGATAATATGTTCAATATAATTAATTTTAACTATTTTTTGAACATTCAGGAGGATACAGCCATGAAGCAAGATAAAAACAGCAGTATAGATACCCCATTAAAGAATCGGCTGGACCGGGTCACAACCATCATTCCCTTTGTGACCATACTGGCCCTCTGCTCCCTGTTTATGATATTCCCGGACGCCTCCTCTCAGGTTCTTGGGTCTGTGCGCTTTTTCCTGGGCGACCAGTTTGGAAGCTATTATCTGATTCTTGGACTGGGCGCCTTAATCTGCTCCCTGTACATGGCATTTTCCCGCTACGGCAAGATAACGCTGGGAAATCTCGAAAAGCCGCAGTACTCCGCCTTCCAGTGGGGTTCCATGATGTTTACGGCGGGATTGGCTGCCGACATACTTTTCTACTCCCTGTGCGAGTGGATGCTCTACGCAGGCGAGCCCCATATAACGGACATGGGGGCCATGCAGGACTGGGCATCCACCTATCCCCTGTTCCACTGGGGTCCCATTCCCTGGAGCTTTTACATCATTTTGGCTGTATCCTTTGGCTTCATGCTCCATGTGCGCAAGCGGAACAAACAAAAGTATTCCGAGGCATGCAGGCCGCTTCTTGGCGGACGGGTGGACGGCCTCTGGGGCAAGCTCATCGACCTGACAGCGGTATTTGCCCTTCTGGCCGGTACTGCCACCACGTTTTCCCTGGCAACGCCTCTCCTCTCCATGGCCTTAAGCCGCGTGTTGGGCATACCTGAGAACAATTTCCTGACCATCGGCATCCTGGTTATCATCTGCGTGGTGTATACCATGGCCGTGTACTTCGGCATGCAGGGCATTGCCAAACTGGCGGCCTCCTGCGTGTACCTGTTCTTCGGACTGCTGGCCTATTTCCTTCTGTGCGGCGGCGAGACACGCTATATCATCGAGACAGGTATCACCGCGGTGGGTAACATGGTACAGAACTTCGTGGGCATGGCCACCTGGACCGACGCCACGCGCACCTCCTCCTTCCCCCAGAACTGGACCATCTTCTACTGGGCTTACTGGATGGTATGGTGTGTTGCCACCCCATTCTTCATCGGCACCATCAGCAAGGGCAGGACCATCCGCCAGACTGTGCTGGGAGGCTATTTCTTCGGTCTGTCAGGCACCTTTACATCCTTCATCATCCTGGGCAATTACGGGCTGGGACTGCAGATGCACGGAAAGCTGGACCTGATGGGTGTCTACGCCGGAACCGATGACCTGTACCAGGCCATCATCTCCATATTTGAGACAATGCCCCTGGCAAAGGCCGGGCTGGTTCTTCTGGCCATTACCATGATTGCCTTTTATGCCACATCCTTTGACGCACTGACCATGGTAGCCAGCTCATACTCCTATAAGTCCCTGGGCGCTGAGGAGGAACCCCACAAGCAGGTAAAGCTGTTCTGGTCCATACTGCTGATGCTGCTGCCCATAGCCCTGATTTTTGCAGAGAACTCCATGGCTAATTTACAGACCGTATCCATCATAGCGGCCTTTCCCATTGGTTTCATCATTGTAATGATTGTATGGAGCTTTTTCAAAGACGCCAGGCACTACCTGGACAAAGAGAATTCTGAAACGCAAAACATTGAATAACGTGGTCAGAAAACGCAATTGAATGGTATAATTGAATCACAGCAATAATAAATAAACGAGGACCGGTCTCCCTGTCCTCGTTTAATTTTGTACACACATAATTATGTACTCTCCTTATCCTTCATTATCCTCCCACAGAATCTTCTGAATCCTGTCCTCGGCCTCTGTCTCGTCACTTCCCTTAAAGTAAAAAGTCAGAAAACCTGTCATTCTAAGATTCTTTACTTCGTCATATTGCTTGACATTCGCTGTATGCTTATCGCTGGTGACAAAAATATCGCAGTCAAATTGATTTGCTGTCTGAATCAAATAAGAAATGGGAATTGGCCTAAAGACCCGTTCCCTGCTGTCAACTTGTTTCGTTAACATAGAATCACCTCAATTCAAAACAAAACCGGCTACTGGTTACCACCCTCCCCTGAATAATTATACATGCCCCTATGTATTTAGAATAACATTTTTTTCCTCTAAATACAAGAGATTAACGTATTAATTTTATATTGTTTTTGTAAATTTCAAACTAAAAGTCAGAGAAAATCCCTATTTTCGCCGTTATTTTATTGCAACTGCAACAAAACTGGTAAAAATAGGGTTTTCCTGTAATTTACATTTAACCGGCGCTTACGCTGACGCCTTTTACAGCCCACTGATAATTTCGCAGTGCCTGCTGGAGATTCAGGTCTGCACACTTAAACCCGGACTGTGCCTGGAGATACGCCAGCTCCTGCTGCATGAACTGAATCTGACTCAGCGTGCCGTTCTGCCTCTGAATCTGCGCTGCATTCCATGTGAGCTGGGCGCTCTGGTAAGCAGTGGAAGCTGAATCATAGGCCGCATTTTTCTCCAGTATGGTGTCGTACAGTGTCTGCATATCAGAACGGAGCTGATCCTCTGAATAGTCCACGGTACGCATCTTGTTTGCCTTCTGTGTCATTCCTTTGGTGGTGCGGACCTGGAAATCGCTCATTCCCGCCCCTGAGCCGCTCCGCATGCTGATCAGGCTGTAATTATTGTTCACCGCGGTTTCCTTGTCAGATGCCAGATCCAGGGTTCCGATAACCGACGGGTCGGCTGCCGGAACCGGGCCAATGACAGTATCCGCGCCTTTGTCCCATCCGGTATAGTAGCAAAGCGTCTTATATATCTGGTCAATTCCCGCGTCTATACTCTCCAGCTGGGATTTTGCCGAGGACAGCTGGGCTGCCGCCGAAAGCACATCTGCATCCACCGCAAGCCCCTGGGCCTGCATGGTCTGCTGTATGGCCTGGGCTGTCCGGGCTATCTCCAATGCCTTGGCTACCACGGTTCTCTGAGCCAGATAATACTCATACTGGTTCATCAGGGTTTCCGCGCCGGACACAATCATGTTCACCTGGCGGTCCACACTCCTGCTGGACTTGCTGCGCTCAATGGCGCGATCCATGGAGCCTGCGCTGGAACGCAGCATCCTGGCTCCCCCCACCACCTGCATGACAGCGGGATTTCCGCTGCCCAACACATCTGCCAGCTGGTCTGCCTGGGACATATAATCATCAGCCACCACGCGCATGGCCGTTGCAATGCTTCCCTGGTCCTCCTCCATGGTATCAATCATGGAATATGCGCTTTTTATGGGGGCATAGTAATTCTTTATAAGTTCTGTCAATTCATCGTACTCCATGTGGCTGTCCTGGAGACGGGCCATGGCTTCTGTGTACGCCTCACCCGGCACCACCCCCGGCTCATCGGCCAGTGCCACGGCTGTGCTGCCCGCCGTCATCACGGCTGCCAGTGACAAAGCCATGAGACCTTTTCGTCTGTTCATGTTCATCTGTTCAACCTCCTTACCTTTCTTCAACCGGCCTAATTGGAGGTTGTGAGACCTTTTACATTCCAATCATAGGCTTCCATGGCCAGCAGAAGCTGAAGCTTATCTGTCTCCACACTGTTCTTGGCGGACACATAGCTGTTAAGCGCGCTCTGGTATTCCAGCTCTGTAATCTCGCCTACCGCCCTCTTGGCCGTGGCCGTGTTCAGGTTAACGAAGGCAACATCCAGGGCCATCACGGCCGCGTTCAGGGAATCCCGGTTGGTAAGCACTGTATTGTACTGGTTTCTAAGAGATTTGGCCGCTTTGTCTCTTGCATCCTGAAGCTGTGCCTGATTGGACTCAATCAGATACTGGCTGGTCAGGTTGCCGGCCTTCTTCTCATAATATTTCACATCGTAATTGTTTGAGATGGCAGTCTCCATATCAGCTTCCGGATTCATGGAAGCAATCCGGTTCAAATCCGGCTCCGGCACATCCCTAATCTCAGGCTGTCCGTCCACCGCCCATCCCAGCATCAGGCAAAGGCTTCTGTGGACATTGTCAGCAGACTTCTGCGCAGACAAAATGGCCGTATCCTGGTCCTGTACGCTCTTTAACGCGCTCAGCACATCTGCCTGGGTTGCCATGCCGGCGGCCTGACGGGCCACGGTTGCCTCGTACTGGGCCTTAAGCAGATTTCTGGCGCTTTGAAGATTTTCCATATTATACCGTGACTGCTCATAAGTCACCATGAGCTGCTGGGCCTGATACACAAGTCCTGCCTCTGTCTGGTCATACTGAATCTTTTCCATGTCGGCATCCTGATAGTTATTGTCGGCCTGCTGCTGGAGCACGCCAACCTGGAACCTGGCAGTGGCCCATGCCACGTCGTCGTCGCTGTCTGCATTATTCCAGATGGCATCAATGTCATCCATATAATCATCATAGGCCGCATTCAGGTCCTTGCCCTTCTGATCCTTATAGGTAGACCGGTTGCTGCGGACCGTTGGGTTGTACTCGTGCACTAAATCCTTTAACTCCCCGAATTCGAGCACATTATCCCTGAGGGATGCCCATTTATCCTCACTGTATGCGAATTCAGGGCTTAAATCCTTGTTAATATCCGGTGCAGGCGGCTCTGCGATAACATGGGCATCATCCGGCTTGCTTGCATTCCTTGCAAATGATGTTATGGGCATTGCTCCGGCCATGGTGATGGCTGACAGAACAGCTGCCGCCCTGTACCCATATTTCCTGTTCTTTAAATTTTTCATATCTTCTCTCCTCTTTTCTGTGTTTCCCTTTCACATCAGCTTCCGATGTTCCGGCATACACCGTATTCCAATATGAGCATTTCCTTCTTTGACACTTCCAGAAGTTTTTCCCGGTCCACCACATTCTTATAATACAGCGTTACGGCTCTGATGATAATAATCATGGCCATATCCACCAGATATGCCAGGTTCTCTTCATCAATGGGATAACGTTCCCTGTCAATTCCTTCATAAAGCTTCTGGACGAACTCACGATAGGACTCATCCTGAAGCAAAAAACCCTTGATTCCAAATAAATGGTTCTGGTCCACCACGCTTAAATCCGACAGCATGTTCCTGTACATCTTGTAGCCCAAACCGCCATGGTCCTCATCCACCACTGCCTCCAGCAGCTTAAGGGCGGTTCCAAAGGGATTCCCCTCCTGCTCCTTCAGGGTTCTGAAGATTCTCTCCTGGCAGTTATCCCTGAAGCCTCTGAGCATATACCGCATCAGGTCGTCCTTATCTTCAAAATATGTATAAAAGCTTCCCCTGGATATGTCTGCCTCCTTGATAATCTGGTTAATGGATGCAGATGAATAAGGAACCCTTGAGAATTCGTGGACCGCTGCCTCCAGTATTGCCTGCTTCTTCTCTTCCTTTAGTTTCAAAAATCGTTGTGTAGGCATGAATCCAGCCTCCTAGCCCTCTTTTGTATGGTACAATCATATTCCTTTTGGTGACATAATATCATTTGTGACAATATGTCACGAACCCAATTATAAACACATATGCCATGGATTGTCAAGAAAGGAAGAATTAAATTTCCATAAACAGAAAGTGCTGGAATTCCCCCCGCCATATATCTCCATATATAGCAGCTCCGAAAACCAGACAGCGTAAAAAAGAGACCACTCGTTTCCACGGGCAGCCTCCTCTCTGATACAAAAATGGGGTTCCTGTTAAAATTTATCCTTCCACTGGGCAATGTTATCCTTGTCAAACCGCAGCGGCTCTCCTAAAAGTACCTGAGTTCCTCCGTCATAGTACTCTTCGATAGTGAATTTTCCCAAGTCGCCGGCATCCACAATGTCCCCAACCCTGCCGGTTGCAGCTCCTGTTACCAGCGCATGGGCAGAGTATGCTCCTAACGCTCCCTGGTCCAGAGGATTCCACAGATAGGCATCGTAGCAGATTCCATTTTCAATATACGGCGCCATCTCAGAAGGCAGGCCGACACCTGTTACCTTGCAGTCAGAACCCTGGTCCTGAATCACCTTGGCCGCTGCCAGTATGCCTACCGTCGTGGGGGAGATGATTGCCTTAAGGTCCGGATTGTTCTGAAGCATGGCCTGGGCTTCGCTTGTGGATTTATCCGGAAGGTCATCGCCATAGGCGATATCCAGCACTTCGATGTTCTTATAGTCCTCAGGATGTTCCTCAACCTCCAAAAGCATTGCCTTGCACCAGTCGGCATGAAGCTGGGATTCAGGGTTTGCTGAGAGTATGCCAATCTTTCCTGAGCTTCCCGGTCCTTTGCAGATTGCCAGGGCGGACTGCATCTGGGCCCTTCCCACCTCGTCAATGCTGCACTGCTCCACATGTACCTGACGGCTTTCAGGGTTCACTGCGGTGTCCACGGAATTCACCGCAATTCCCTGAGACATTGCCTGTTTAAGAATAGGCTGCAGTGCATTAAAGTCAGCGCCAATCACTGTAATGGCATCTACGTTCTGAGCGATAAGCTGGGTAATGATTTCAATTTCCTTTTCCGCTGTCGGCTGATCAGCCCCACGGTATACAGCTTCTACTCCAAGCTTGTCACAGGCTGCCTTGTATCCGTCAAACATCAGAAGGAATATGGGGTCCGCTGCTGTCTTGGATACAAATGCATATACCTTTTTCTCCCCATCTTCTGCCTGTGTCCCAGCTTCCTGTGCCGCTGCAGCGGCCGCATCTTCTCCAGCCTTGGCTGCCTCCGTAACAGCCGCTGTTTCTTTGCTCTCTTCCTTCTGCCCGGTGCCGCATCCGGTCAGGCTCCCCAGTACCATAGCTGCCGCGAGCATAAGTGATAATGTACGTTTCTTCATAATCTTTTTCCTCCTTCATTATTTTTGTTTGTTATGTATGACACGTAGTCTAATCCACCCGCCTGAGGCAGATTCAGAAATCACTTCCTTCAAATTTGGAATCGCCACCGCCACTACCAGCAGCGCTCCAATAATAATCATGAGAATCTGCGATGAAACATTTACAATTCCAAGGCCATAGCGCAGGAATCCGATTGAAAACACCCCCAGAACAGCGCCCAGAACCTTGCCCTTTCCTCCCGCGGTACTGACCCCGCCCAGAATTGCCATTGCTATAACTTCCATCTCGTATCCCTTTGCGATGCTGGCTCTTGCACTTCCCAGCTTGGAGATAAGGAAAAGCCCCGCAAAACCCGCGCACAATCCGCTGAGTGTAAACACCAGTACCTTAATCCGATTGGTCTTGATACCAGAAAACCTGCTGGCCTTGGCATTGCTTCCAATGGCATACAGAGAGCGTCCAAATTTTGTCCTGTGAATTACAAATGCAAATACCAATGTTTGAACCAGAAATACAATCAGAATCAACGGAATCCCCGCCACCTTGCTCCATGCCAGGAACGACATCTTGGAAGAAATGGATGTAATGGGTTTATCCTCCAGTATCATATAGGCAATTCCCCGAAACAGGATTTGATTGCCCAGCGTAACAATGGTGGAATTCAAATCAGGAAACGCCACCAGCAAAATCCCGTTAAAGAAGCCGCAGGCAGCCCCCACCAGCAGTCCCGCCATCATAGCCGGAACAATAGGCAGCCCCGCCTCGAACGCAACGCCTGTGCAGCATCCTGAAAGACACATGATGGACGCTATGGAGATATCTATCTCTCCCAAGAGAAGTACCATCATGGTGGTAAATACCATAAGGGCCTTATCCATGAACACCACCATATTGTTCATCATATTGTTAAAGTTCAGATAATTACTGGACAGGTTGATGTTGATTATATTTATGATAATGAATATTACAAATATCATTGTTTCCCATTGGAATAAAACGGATTTTAAGGAATGGGATTTTATCTTTGCTGTTCCTTCCATAATTAATCCCTCCCCTGCAATGCCTTCTTGTCCATATGCTGCTGCGTAATAGAGTTGATTACAACAGATGCAATGATGACAAAACCTTTGATACCCATCTGCCAAAATGAAGAAACCTGTATCAATGGCAGAATATTATTCAGTGTTCCAAAAAGCAGCACTCCCAATACCACGCCGCCCACTTTTCCGGAACCTCCGGTGATAAACACTCCTCCCAATACCACGGATGCAATTACGTTTAATTCATAGCCGCTGCACGACTCGCCCTGCGCGTTGCCGAACTTACATATCCACAGCATTCCTGCCAGGCCCGCTATCATACCATTAATCACATAAGCCAGAAATTTAGTCTTTACCGGATTAATACCGCTTATCTTGGCAGAAAGCGCATCGTTTCCAACTGCATACATATATCTTCCGTTTCTGAAATACTGCAGGAATATGTACCCCATAATTGTTATGATGATTGCTATGAATACCAGATTGTTGATTCCTAAAACCTTGCCCGTGGATATACTCATGAATTCCTGGGTCATATCTCCCTGGCCTACCCATGCACCCTTACTGAACACATACACCAGGCCTCTCAGCATGTCACATACCCCCAGAGTACCTATCAGTGGAAAGATTCTCAGTTTAGCCACAATAAAACCATTCAGCAGCCCCGCCAAAAGGCCAATTCCCAATGCTATCAGCACGATTACTATAATAGGTGTCTCCCTGTGGTCCCTTAAGGTCAGGGCACATATCATCCCTGCCAAACCCATGGTGGAACCCAGAGACAAATCAATGCATCCTGTCAGTATGACCATCATCATACCAACAGATACCATCATAAGGATGGCAGTCTCCCGCAGCAGGTCATTTAAGTTGGAGCCGGACAAAAAACGTCCCCCTGTCCTTACCTGTACCAGGATTGAAATGACAATAAGGATTGCGAAAAGCGTAAGTTCCCTTATATTGTGAGACACAAAGCGTTTTAAATCAAAGTCTTTTGAAATGCTTTTCATCCATCTCACGCTCCCTCTTTCAAATCTTCATCTTTGGCGGTCATGGCTGCCGCCAGTATCTCCTCCTGAGTCACATGAGAGGCATCAAAAATTGCCGCCAGATGCCCTTCATGCATGACACCAATCCTATCTGCCATAGACATGACCTCAGGCATCTCGGAAGAGACCAAAATAATGGCATATCCCTGGGCGGCCAGGTCGGACATAATTGAGTATATCTGGGCCTTTGCGCCTACATCCACACCCTTTGTGGGCTCATCCAGCAACAGGATGTTCACATCTGAGTTCAGAAGCTTTGCAAATACCACTTTCTGCTGATTGCCTCCTGACAGTGAATCCGCTCTGGAAAATATACTCTTGGCTTTAATCTGAAGCTTCTCACAAAGCTCCTTTCCCGTCTGCCGCTCCCTTCCCGTATCAATACCAATCAAACGATTATATTTATCCAGTGTAGAGAGAGTCATATTCCTGTACAGCTCCCACGAGAGAATCAGCCCCTGCTGCTGCCTGTCCTCCGGCAGATAGCCCACCCCCTTCTTTAATGCCTGGGACGGATGAGTAAAGATGCATTCCTCCCCTCCTACGTATAATTTTCCTGAATCCGGCTTTAAAAGACCGCATATCCCCTGACATACCTCGGAACGTCCCGCCCCCACCAGACCTGTAAGTCCGAATATCTCCCCTTTCTTCACATCAAAGCTGATGTCCTTAAAATATCCTTTCTTTGTAAGTCCTTTTACTTCAAGGGCCGTCCCGCCGATCGGAACCGCCTGTTTCGGATACAGCTGCGTAACCTCACGTCCAACCATGGCTGATATCAGCTCATCCTTGGAAATCCTATCCACATCCCATGTACCTATATATCTGGCATCCCTAAATACAGTGACCCGGTCCGCCAGTCTGTACATATCCTCCATTCTGTGAGAAATAAATATGATGGAAGTTCCCTCGGCCTTTAGCTTTTCCGTAATGCGGTACAGTTCCTCACATTCCCGCTTGGACAGGGCAGCAGTTGGCTCATCCATGATGACAATCCTGGCTTTGGAGGAAACTGCTTTTGAAATCTCTACAATCTGCTGCTCCGCCACACTTAGATTCACCATTCTTGTCCTGGGATTGATGCCGCATCCCAGACTGAGCAGAAGCTCCTTTGCCCTGGCATGCATCTCATTCCATTTAATAGACCCTGCCTTTGTCAGTGACTCATGACCGATAAATATATTTTCTGTTACACTCAGATACGGATAGACCGTGCTGTGCTGATAAATGGCCGCGATACTGTTGGCTGCCGAATCATTGGTATTTTTAAATACCGCCTTCCTGCCATTAATCAGGATGTCTCCCTCTTCCGGCTCATGTACTCCGGTAATAACCTTAATCAGTGTGGATTTTCCTGCGCCATTTTCACCCATTAATGCATGTATTTCACCCTGCTTCAGCTGGAACTGAACGCCATTTAAAGCAACTACGCCTGGAAAACGCTTCGTGATATTCCTGAGTTCCAATATATACTCATCCACCGAATCCCACCTCCCAATCCAGAATAAAAAAGCAATATATCAAATCTGGCAAGGAGGTTATTCTTCTTTGCGATCACACTAAATTCCAGGCCAGCGCTTTCATTAATATCAGCCAGCTGGACTGTATCAATCGAATTATCGTGGGCAGAGAACTGGATGTGGAATATGTGGATCGGCTTGAAAGTTTGGGGATTGAAGTGGAGTTAGTATAGCGACGCAATTAAAAGACCGCAGCGGCAAGTGCCTGATGATGCACACAGCCGCAACGGTCCTATTAATATTATAACTTTTTTCTAATGAGCATTCTTTGTCTGGTTTCTATTTTCTGTCCGGTCTGTGATACTGGCGGTCTGGTCCACATTTTCTCCCTGGTCCATATTCTCCATCCGATCCACAATATAAATAGGCCTGTCCTTCAGCTCCGTAAACAGAATCGCAATATACTCACCGATAATGCCGATAATCACAAACATCATGGCAAACATAAAGCAAATCAATACCACAATGGTGGCATAGCCACTGGGAGCCCCTTTTCTGGTACAAAGAGTGTATATCATGACGGCGAAGCCCAGCAGGGCCGAGAATATGCCCGCGTAAATTCCAAGCTTCAGGGGCATGTTGGAAAAGCACAGGATTGTATTGATGGAGAACACGAACAGCTTCTTGATACTGTATTTGCTCTCCCCTGCCACCCGGGCCCTTGCTTCATACTCAACGGCGGTTTTCTTAAAGCCCACGTTCTGCACATAGCCTCTGAGGAAACGCACCTTTTCCCTGTAGCTGTCCTTCAGCACCTGGGCCACATGGCGGGAGACCGCAAAAAAGTCAGAGGCATTTGCCTCAAAGTGTACATCTGAGATCCGGTTGATAAGCCAGTAAAAGCCGGAGGATGTGATATTCTTCACCAGTCCTGCTGTTCTGTTTCTGGTGCGGACCATGTTGATGACCTGATATCCTTCCTCAAACTTAGCCAGGATATCCGGTATACACTCCGGGGGATGCTGCAGGTCCGCGTCCATACAGATAATGCCGTCTCCCCTGCTGTAGTCCAGTCCCGCTATCATGGCCGCCTCATGTCCAAAGTTCCTGGAAAAGCTTATCACCCTGACCCTTGAATCGGACGCGGCCAGCCGGTCCAGTATATCCTGGCTTCCATCCCTGCTGCCGTCATTGACAAAAAGCAGCTCATAGCCCCAGCTGATTTGCCTCAACACCTTTGTGGTTTCCCTGTAAAATTCTTCCAATGCCTTTTCTTCGTTGTAGACCGATACCACAACTGATAACAACCTGTCCATCTCTTTTGTCTGTAATCCTTTCCTGGGGCATAATGAACTACCCCGCAGCAAGCTGCGGGGTATCGAAGGTTGCAACCTCTACATATAATCCCATATGCTATACTGCTTTGTTTTCTCTACGTTTTTATAGATTGTTTTATAATTTTTTTCCTGTCCCTGTTCTTTCACATATCTACTTATGATTTGCTCATTCCCATGTTCACTCACCGTTGCTACGTAATAGCCATCTGTCCAGAATTCTCCTCCCCACAATTTTTTCTTCACTTGTGGACATTTCGCGAACACCTCCCGGGCTATGATGCTCTTCACTATTTGGATGATTTTTTTTGGACTATATGCAGGCACTGACTGGATAAGAAAATGTATATGGTCTTTATCTGTACCTACTTCCAAAAATCTTATTTCATACCTTTCCTGAATTCCCTCACACGTTTCTTTGATTACCCTATCTACATCTTCATCTATTACTACTCTTCTATATTTTGCTGGACATACGAAATGATACATGAGTACTGATACATTGTGTGACTTGCGTATTGTTTCACTCATCACACAATTTCTCCTTTCCTTTTTCCTCTAGTATATCACTTCCTCCATGTCTTGAAAAAGTTTGTTACGCAGCAAGCTGCGGGGAATTAAACCCTCTTTTTGATTAAAATATGCTGTCAATCTCTCTGCCGTCATCCCCCCAGTGCGTGTCTGCCCCCTGTTCCGGCACATTCTAATCAAAAATACGGATTTGCTGGCTGGAGTGGGTGGGCACCCGTTTGTCCTCCGGCGGCATTTCCATGTAATTTCCATACACCTCTGTCAGTATCTGGTGCCATCCCTTCGGAATCATCAGACGGGTATCCTCAAAATCCGCATCCTCCACCTGGTCGCAGCAGGACTTATCCACAGTCACATACAGATAATCCGGCTGATAGTTGCTGTAATAGCGCAGGCTCCCCTTGCTGCGCCTGTCCTTCAGGGCAGCGGCCTTCTGCATGGCAAAGATAAGCTTCATGGGTACCAGACGGCCCACGGCTGCCAGCCCTCCCACGAATATCTTGTGAATCATGCTGTATTTACCAAAATCCAGCTTATACCTGTGCCCCATGGCCATGCCATACACCGCCTTGTGCAGGAAGCGGGTAAATTCCGCCCCCGCCCTGGAGGCAGGAAGCTTGTCCAGAATGAACAAATCCACCCATATATGGTTCAGCTTTCCCTCATAGTACTGCATCTCCAAGCTGTCCTCATGGCATTTGCTTTTCTTGTAAATGATTCTGGGTGTGAAATCATAAAATGCCTTTCCGCCCCTGTAACTGTCCGGCTCCAAAAGCTCCATGGTATCCGGCAGCTCCCTTGGAGCCACCTTCATGAACGCTTCATACTGGTTTCTGGTAAACGCCACATCCGCGTCATCATCCCAGGGAATGAATCCCTTATGGCGTACGGCACCTATGAGGGTGCCTGCGTCCAGCATGTAGCGGATATTATACTTACGGCAAATCCGGTCTATCTCTTTTAATATAGTCAAGTTAGCCTCATGGACCCGGCTCATATCATAGGTTTCCATCATAATCAGTGCTCCTGCCCTTTATTCCTGCCGTGTTTTTGGCACGGCGCCCAAACTGTGCCGCAGAGTCCCTATGCGCACTCCACTGCTTCCTTAATCGTCCTGGCCATATAGTCGATCATACCGTCTGTCATTCCCGGATACACACCCACCCAGAATGTGTCGGACATTATGCGGTCCGTGTTGTCCAGGCTTCCCACAATGCGGTATCCCTGGCCCGCTGCCCGCATTTCATCAAAACATGGATGCTTTGTCAGATTGCCCGCAAACAGCATTCTGGTCTGCACACCCTTTTTCTCCACATACCGGACAATCTTATTCCGATCCACGCCTTCCCTGCATGTAATCAGAAAACCGAACCAGCTTGGCCTGGAATGCGGGCAGGCTTCCGGGAGAATCAGCTGATTCTCTGTTCCTTCAAGCCCTGCCTTCAGTCGGTCAAAATTATGGCGCCGCCGCTCCACAAAGGAGGGAAATTTATCCAGCTGGGCGCAGCCAATGGCGGCCTGCATGTCCGTTGCCTTCAGGTTATACCCGAGATGGGAATACACGTATTTGTGATCATACCCCAGAGGAAGCTCCCCGAACTGCCGGTCAAACCGGTGTCCGCACATGTTGTCACGGCCTGAGGGGCATACGCAGTCGCGGCCCCAGTCGCGGAAGGACCGGATAATTTTATTGAGAAGGGGATTGTCCGTATACACGGCGCCTCCCTCGCCCATCGTCATGTGATGGGGAGGATAGAAGCTGGATGTGCCGATGTCACCGATGGTGCCCGTAAAACGGGTTACTTCCTTTCCATCCTCTTCCATGGTATACTGGGTACCCAGAGCGTCGCAGTTGTCCTCCACCAGCCACAGATTATGTTTCTCACAAAATGCCTTCACTGTCCTTAAATCGAAGGGATTTCCAAGGGTGTGGGCAATCATCACCGCCTTTGTCTTTTCGGACAGGGCCTCTTCCAGCTTTGTTGCATCGATGTTATACTGAGGGATGGTCACATCCACGAACACCGGCACCGCGCCGTACTGGATAGCAGGAGCCACTGTGGTTGGAAACCCGCAGGCAACCGTGATGATTTCATCCCCCCTCTTTACCCTGCGCTCACCCAGCAAAGGGGAGGTCAGCGTCATAAAGGCCGCCAGATTGGCGGAGGAACCGGAGTTCACCAGGGAGCAGAAACGCACTCCCAGATAGCCTGCCAGCTTCTTCTCAAATTCATCGGTGTACCTGCCGGAGGTAAGCCAGAACTCCAGCGAACTGTCCACCAGGTTTACCATCTCCTTATGGTCATAAACCCTGGAAGCATAGGGGATGCGGTCTCCCTCCTGAAAGGACCCCTTTTTGTTGTGGTAGGTGTCGCAGTATTCGGCTACCATGTCCAGAATCTGCTGCCTTGCCTCTGTCTCTGTCTTATGTTCAAATGCCATGTTCATTTCTCCTCTTTACGAAAAAAATTCTGTTATCTGCCGGTCCATAACCTCCAGCATATCCTCGCCGTCCAGATAAGCCCTGGACCACTCTACCGTCTTTTGGACGGCTTCCTCCACCCCATATCTGGGGCGCCAGCCAAATACTGACTTTATTCTGGAACAATCCAGCTTCAGGAAATTGGCCTCATGAGGGCCTCCGTCATACTGATTCACCCACTTCACATCCCCGCCCCAGGCCCGGCAGAACATATCCACCAGGAGTCCTGTGGTCACGCAGTCCTTATCGTCCGGTCCCACGTTATAATATCCCTGGTGCCGTCCATCCTCATACTGCCTCATGGCAATGGTAAGATACACGGCAAGGGGCTCCAGCACCAGCTGATAGGGCCTGGTGGAATGGGGATTCCTTACAATGATATCTTTCCCTGTTGCAGCCGCCCTGATACAGTCAGGTATAATCCTGTCATTGGCAAAATCGCCACCTCCAATGACATTTCCGGCCCTGGAGGTAGAAACAGCACACCGCCCGTCACTGAAAAATGATTTCTGATAGCTGTGAGTTACCAGCTCGGAGCAGGACTTACTGTTGGAATAGGGATCGTATCCATCCAGAGGATCGCATTCCCTGTATCCATACTCCCATTCCCGGTTCTCGTACACCTTGTCCGTGGTCACATTGAGGAAAGAGCGGACACTGTCCGTCAATCTGACGCACTCCATCACATTCACTGTTCCCATGACATTTGTCTCATAGGTATACACCGGATCCTTATAAGAATCCCGGACAATGGGCTGGGCCGCCAGATGAAACACAACCTCCGGCCTCACCCGTTCAAACACGTCCCTAAGCCCCTTAAGGTTACGGATATCGCCGATCACACTGTCCATCCTGTCCTCCAGCCCGGCAATCTCAAACAAGCTGGGATCCGTAGGAGGTTCAAGGGAATACCCCGTCACCCGGGCCCCGGCAAGTGCCAGTATCCTGCAAAGCCAGGCCCCCTTAAACCCGGTATGCCCCGTCACAAGCACCCTTTTATCTCTATAAAAATCCGTCAATTCCTTCATCTTCATAAAAACTCTCATTCCTTTCGCTTCGCTTAGGCACAAAACAGTTATGAAATAGCAAGTTTGTGCTTCCACTATTTTATTTTTGATGTTAAACTCTCCTCAGACAGATACACTACAGAGCACGGAGGAGGAAGTAGAATCGGTTCCTCCATTTGGGATCAAGTCCGCATAAAAACATGTGTCGGCTGTCTTCTCAAGCACAAACCAGTGACGCCTTGAGCTCGTAACCTAATCATTGTCAAAGCAATTCCTTAGGTCTTTCTTTGCTGGACAGCCAGTCAATGTCTGTCTATTTTACTTAGGAGGGCTGTTTTATGTTATCTATCAAACACTTTGTCTGCTGTGGCATGGACGTTCACAAGAAATTTGTTGTCGCTACCATTGCTCTGACAGACTACAGGGGCGTTACTTCTTATGTTAAAAAGCGGTTCGCCACCTTCAATTCCGATCTTAATTCTTTGAAAAAATGGCTTCTTTCTTTCAATTGCACTGAGATCTGCCTCGAATCCACTGGTAAATACTGGATTCCAATTTTTAATATCCTGGAGGATTCCTGTCACGTTGTCGTTGCTAACCCCAAGTATGTCAGGGCTATCAAAGGACAGAAAACCGATGACAAAGACTCCGCCTGGATTGCGGATCTGTTTAAATTTGATATTGTTCCTTCCAGTTATATCCCCTGTAAGGAAATTCGCATGCTTCGGGAATTGTTCCGATACCGGCAGAAACTGATTGGCCACCGCAGCAGTGAGAAAAACCGGTTACAGAATGCTCTTACGGTTTCCAACATTGCCCTTGCATCCGTCCTCTCAGATACCTTTGGAAAATCAGCGACCGCCATCGTTGACTATATCCTGACCTGTGAGGTATTTGACCCCGAATACTGTAAATCCCTGCTTCTTAAAAAAGCAAAGGACAAGGCAGATGATGTTGTAACCTCCATAATCGGTTATGAACTGCGCCGTGACCAATCCGTTAAGATTAAGGTCTGCAGAAAGCATTTCGATGAAATCAATGAGTGCGTCTCCACTCTCGAAGAAACGATTTCCGACCTGGCTAAACCTTACCATAAATTTATCGAATTGGCTACTACAATTCCTGGAATTACAGAGCAGTCTGCCACCTTTATCATTGCTGAAATCGGGGTGGATATGGCGGTATTCAAATCCTCAAAACGTTTGTGCTCCTGGGCTGGGCTGGCTCCTGAAAATAACGAAAGTGCCGGTAAAAAGAAGAGCGTCCATGTTTCAAGAGCCGGGGTGTACTTAAAGCCTCTGCTGGTTCAGTGTGCAAATGCTGCCATCAAGAGTAAAAACCCTTACTTCAGATACAAATATGACCGTATAAAAAAACGTCGTGGTCATAAACGGGCAATCATTGCCATTGCACGCATGGTGTTGACTTGCATTTACCACATGTTCCAAAAGCAGGAGGTATTTAATCCTGCCGATACGGATTATTCCGCTATTCCTGAAGAAATGTACCGGAAATTTCAGGAACAGTATGACAGAAATGCCATCAAACGTTTAGAGAAACGAGGCTATATGATTACTCCTCCTGCTATGGCCTGATACCCTTTATTCCATAGGATCCTTTGGGGCGGCAGTTTACTGGTGCTCTTGTTAAGTTACGATTTTTTTGATTTTTTCTTTCAACCTAATATCCTCTCATCCAATTCCAGTCATCCTCATAAACCCATCCGCATACCCTAGCCACTTCCATCCCCTCCGCACAGCGCCCCTTTCCTCCGGCATTCGAGGAAGCCCAGCATGATTCCAGGCGTGTTTCATCAGGAAGCACGCCTGGAACCATGCGGACCCCCGCGACTCCCCCTCTACCAAATCTTCCAGGGCGCCTTACCTGACTGCCATAATCCCTCCAGCTTATTCATCTCGCGCTGGGTATCCATGCACTGCCAGAATCCGCCGTGATAGAAGGACTTAAGCTGTCCCTCTGCCGCCAGCTTCTGCATGGGGCCCTGCTCGAATACGGTGGAATCCCCTTCCAGATAATTAAATATCTCAGGGTTCATCACCATGAACCCGCCGTTAATCAGGGCACCGTCATTGTCCTCCTTTTCCCGGAAAGAAAGGACCGTATCATTTTCATCGATATCCAGGACGCCCTTCATCTGGCCAATGTTGACCGTTGTGATGGTAGCTGTCCTGCCATGGGATTTATGGAAATGCACCAGTTCATTCAAATCCACTGTTGACACGCCGTCTCCATAGGTCAGCATAAAGGGTTCATTCCCCACAAAAGGCTGGATGCGCTTTACACGCCCCCCTGTCATGGTGTTGAGTCCGGTATCCACCAATGTCACCTTCCAGGGCTCGGAATAGTTATTGTGGACTTCCATCTTATTATTGGCCAGATCAAATGTCACATCCGAGGTGTGAAGGAAATAATCTGCGAAAAACTCCTTCACCACATACTGCTTATAGCCCAGACAGATAATGAATTCATGGAATCCGAATTCCGAATAATACTTCATGATATGCCACAATATGGGTTTTCCGCCAATTTCTATCATCGGCTTTGGCTTCAGATGGCTCTCCTCACTGATTCTGGTACCAAGTCCTCCTGCTAAAATTACAACCTTCATCTCTGTCCTCCATTGTATTCCCGAAACACATTCAGCTTGTTCTCTTCCAATATCCGGAATGCGCTCTGTATCTTATCCAGTCCTTTGCGGTATTCAAACTCTGTCTCCAGTTCTTCTCCCCTGTCCCGCAGTTCTTCCCGGCTCATTCCGGGAACCTCCAGGGCCAGCCGGGCCTTCCTCTCAAAGCTTTCCTCCCTGCTGGGCGCTTTCCGGATCTCACGATAAGTAGTATAACCATTTCCCATAAGGATTGCAAGGCAGAATAGAGCCATGAGCCATCGGTATCCCCTGTTTGTCCCCTCCCTCAGCTGCCACACCAGGGCAAAGGTAAGTATAATTCCCAATATTCCCACCTGGAACTGGAGGGCATAGCGGGAACTCAGCGCATAGTTTTCCTTCTCAAATATATACCTGGAAATAAAGATGATTACATGGTTCATCCCGCCTCCTGCCAGGAGCATAAGAGGCATAATGGTCCTCTCATACAGGCGGAACCGGAAATTAAGCCATAAGGCCATAAGATAGCCGCAGACCACAAACAGGCCCAGGGCGTAGCACATCCGGTTGCTGAGAAGGCCCTTTTCCATAAAACGCTCAAGTTCCTCCCCTCCCACCAGGACTCCCGAAAAGGACTTTAACAGAAAACGGACCGGAAATGTGGGATTTTCAGCCAGTATGGTGCCAAGGGAACGTCCCGTGGCTCCCGCGTGTTCCTCCACCGCCATGGAATTGCTCAGCATATACAGCAGAAGCGGAATCAGGGCGCAGGCCATATAGGCCAGATACCGCGTATCCCAGGAACCCTGTCCCCTTCTGCCCGGACAGCCCCTGCTCTTTCTCCGGTCCATCACCATGCAGAATCCATAGGAAAGCAGCAGCGTGGCGGCGTACACCGCACAATATGGGCCGGCAGTACCCAGTATAATAAGCCACGGCAGTACCAGCAGCTTTAACCGGTCGCGCTTTTTCTCCTCCCCCGCCCACACCCGGTCCAGAACCAGCTCATGGTAGTAGAAGCAGGCAAAGGCAAAAAAATGGGACCACCCGCTTCCATTGGTAAGCATTTCCCATTTATTCAGACTGAACATCACCGCCATCAGCAGCGCAAACCAGAGACATCCGATTTTCCTGCTCCTGCCATAGGCGGCAAATACCCAGCCGGCCAGTCCCAGGCTCACCACCCCCAGAACACGTTCCAGGGTAATGGTAAAGCCGAAGAACTCCACATTGACAATTCGGCAGAGATAATTGATTGGGATGCGTGTCAGAACATCCGGCACAAGAAATTTATCCGGATTCCACACATCCGGCAGGTAGCTGTTCACCAGCCGGATATAGTCTGAGTACACCACGTCGCAGGTGGCGCTCCTCACGTACCAAAGACAGAATAGGATGCCTGCAAGCGGAAGAAGCCAATATATGATTTTCCTGTTTCGTTCTGCGTCCATGGTTATCCTGCTCCTTTCTCATTTCCTATGTCTTTCCCGGAAACCGGTTTTTACCTGACCGTCAGATGCACAATCGCTGCCAGCCGGTCCTCCCCCCTCTGTTCCTGGGCATTCTGCATATAGAAATTATACTCAAAGGTCAGGTGTACCATCTGCCATGGCTCGGCCTGGATTGTTGTATTTACAACATTAGACCGTACCGGAAGATAACGGGGCTCATCCTTATCCTTTGTAATCCTCACAGCCTCCCCGCCGCTCATGATTCCCGGATATACCACCTCCAGGTCAATCACGCCTGTCTCACCGGCCATGACCGTCAGGCTGGCGTCTTCATCCATCCAGCCGTCGCTGTAGTAGCCATAATCCACCTGAAGCTTCATTTCCCTTACAATCTCCGTAATATCCTGAAACCCTTCATGGTCCGGGTCCTCCCGCAGAACCAGCATCCGGTCATCCACCAGACCGATATCCCGGATATTCTCTATGAACTCCACCCTGGTGCCTTCTGCTGTCCGGTCCCTGTCAAATACCTTAAAGAAGGTTCTGGCCGTGAAATCGCTCATCTCATAGCTGTTGCCTATGATGTAAATGGTCTTGCCGAATATTCTGTCACCATATCTTCCGTAGGTCTCCTCAGCCAGGGAATTGTACCGCAGCTGATTGGGCCAGAGATACAGCTTGGGATAATCCGCCCGGTAAAACAGCTCCACGGGAAGCATGAATACCACATAGCAGGCAAAGGCGGCTCCCCAGGGCCAAAGCCGTTTCAGATACAGCTCCGGCTTCACCCCCTCTGTCAGTTCTCCATACATATAAGCCAGAAATAAAAGGGCGGATACCAGGGACACATACACCCAGCGCATCTCCACCCGTATGGTAACGCTGGAGGACGCGATACAGAGTCCGGTAAACAGAATGAACAGGGTGCTGTTCTTCAGCATCTGAATACGGTAATCCTTCCGCTTCTCCCTTGCCATCTTCACCACGAACGCCAGGACAATGACCGCAATGGCAGCATCTGCCAGGAGCACCAGCACCTTTATCACCAGAGGACTCTGCCCCCATGGGCATCCATTGAGATGTTCCGGCCCTGCGTTGATGCCGAACACATAGGCGATCTGGCTCAGCGCGTACCAAAAGGTATCCCCCAGGCTGAAGGTATCTGCCACCTGGGTTCCCCCTGTGCCTGCCGGCAGAATACTTCCTATGGTAAAAGCGCGTATGACCTGGACCAGAAGAAAGGACAGCAGGCCGGCTCCCCATTCCAACAGCTTCCTGCTCTTCTTAAACAGAAGGACCAGCAGAAGCAGCGGAAACAGGGCCATGTAGCGTTCATGTACAAAGCATACCCCAAAGTAGAGCACACAGGAAAGGCAGAAGTATATCTGGCTGTCCTTCTCATTGAGATACCGGAACAAATACCAGAGTATCATAACAGCCATCCACAGAGCCATGGTCTCCATAAGCCCCAGCACCTGTCCAATCTGGTAATAAGCCATGCGGCTGATTAAGAACATTAAGCCGCAGAGAAAACCGATTCCCTTTGCCCTGGACAGCCTGCGGCCAACGAAATATATGCTCCAGGACACGGCGGCGTTCAGCAGAATGTTAAAGGGCACAAACCATCCCACATGGTTCTTTACCACCGCCATCTCCAGCCAGGCGGCCAGATAATACAGAAAGCGGAACCGGGTGCTGCCCACCGGAAACACATACTGAAGGAAGCTCTGCTCCCCGTAACAGGACCAGAAGTACAGGTCGTCCATGTATAAGCCCTTTATTTCTATTCCTCTGTTGACCCACACTGCCATGGCAAGCAGAATGCCCATAAATATTACATGGTCTTTCCACTCATATTTCTTTTCCATCCTGGAGAACCCAATCCTGGTTCTCGTGCTCTCTTTTGCCTCCAATGTAAGCGCCTCCTTCTGGCTGTCAATTAAGCTTAGTCATGCTGTAATTCTCCCTGAACTCCTCCAGGGCCTGCCCGGGATCGTCCGGCGGTCCGCCGTCAAGAGTAACCCTGGCCGTCATATTGCCCCATTCATAGTGAATATCAGAAAGGCTTCCCTCCGCAATCATATCCTCGATTATCTGCAGCGCCCTGTCCTGTCCCGCCAGGTATCCGGCTTCCACGAAAAAATACTCCGTTCCGGCATATCTGAGAAACTCCTCAAAGTATGCCAGCCGTTTTACCAGATACACATTTCCGCCGCTTCCGGTCACGTCATAGTAACTCTGAACACTGCAGGGCAAATCCAGGACCTCGGGATGCCTTCCAAATGCCAGGACACGGCTCCTGGGCGTGAACATGCAGGAAAGGGCAAGGCTGCCCTCCTGTGCCCTTCTGTCAAGCATTTCCCTGCGGTGGTCGTAATAGCCCATGTGACGCAGGCTCACAGGCGTAAAGCCCGGAACTCCGGCCCAGCCCGTGGCACAGGTCACCGCTGTATTCACAGCAAAAAACAAAACCAGCACCAGGGATACGGACCGTCTGACCGCGGGCCCCCAGTCCTGCCTGCATCCCATTCTCAGCGCGCTGATAACCAGAACGGAATAGAACAGAATGAAATAATTCCCGTCCACCTGATACAGGGTGTAAATACTCGCCAGGGAACCAAGAGCCAGAACCGGAATCAGAATACGGTCAAAGAGGTTCAGGAAATGTTGGGGGCCGCGTCTGGCCGCCTTCCATGAAACGGCAAGCCAGATAATAAGAAAAACCGTGACGATTCCGGTTCCCCATGCAATGATTACATGGGCCATGTCCTCTGACACAGGGGCAAGCAGGATTCCCTGCACCCGTGACCACAGCCGCGAACATTTTTCTCCCGCAGTCAGGGCGGACGGATCTCCAATCACATGGTTAAAGTTATAGGGGTATTTCACCCGGCATCCTGCCTTCTCAAAAAATCCGGCAAATATGGATGTCATGGGCACGCCGGTGAGAAGCCATGTGCGGTACCACAATCCGGCCACGGCTGCCCCCGGTATCAGGAGGATCCGCCGTCCTCCTCGGCAGCCAAGGCTTAAGCGTCGGGTAAGAATCAGACACAGAAGCGCCACTGTGCCCAGAGCCGTTGAGAACACCAGGGCCGTGGGCTTATACACCAGGGTCAGCAGATAGGTGCCGACCGCCATGAGAAGCCATGGCGTGTTTCCGGCGGGACCGCACCCTTTTCCCTGTCTCCCTTCACACAGCGCGAAGCAGATAAAGTCATATATGATAAGCTGGTGCAGCAGCGTGATGTTATCGCTTTTGGCCGTTGCGGCCATGTTCATAATTCCCGGAATGGCCGCAAGGACGGCGGCTGCCCAGATTCCCTTTTCCCGGCCGCAGTATCTTCCCACTATATTGGCTGCCAGAAGCAGGATTCCCATGGTGCACCACAGAGAAAACGCCAGGACAAATCCGTAAGTAGGAGTCCCGCTCAGAGGGAGCACCAGGACTTCCAGGCCTTTGCTGTAAGTATAAACCAGGTTAATCATGCCCAGATTCTCGTAAATTCCCTTTCCGTTATCCAGAACATAGGCGGAACGCAGGCCATAGTGGAGCGAATCGTAGTCCAGTTCAATGTTCATGCGGCCTGCCTGAATCAGAACCATGGTGATGATAAAGGCAATTAAGGCGGCCTGCGCTTTGCTGCGCCTTCCGCCCCCATCCGCGCTTTCCTTTACACCATTCAGCCACGCTCCGGGCGAAACCTGATTATTTCCGTGTCCCCAAAGGATTTCCAGGACCACAGCCGCCAGGGCCATGACTGCCGCCAATCCTCTCCACAGCATCAGCCCTCCGTGTCCCGTAAGGGATACAAGACACACCAGAACCATCCACAATGCGCTTCCCAGCACAAGGGACACGGACGTCCTCTGCCAAAAAGGGATTGGCGCGGACAGCCGGCTTTCTTTTAAGAACAGCCGGAGAAGCTGTCTCCCCGCCAGTACCAGAACCGCCATATATATGCCGGATACCGCCAGGGGCAGGAAAATACGGTGGCACCATGTAAACAGAATGACGCCCGCTGCCAGCCCCAGGGCTCTGAACCTCATGCCGGCCCCCTGTCCTGACTTCCCGCCCCGCCCCGCCGCCAGACAGAACAGGCTCCATAAAAACACAAGGACCACCTCTGCCATCATAAGAAGGGTCCGCGTATTTTGAAGCACCGGCCCCAGCGGCTCCCGGAGCAGCACCCCGAACACCGTCACGGCCAGGACAGCCATCCCTGCCGCCCCCGCGATGATTGCAAGTATCGTATCGTTTTTACCAGTTTCCATGCAACAAATCCTTATCCCTGCATTTTTCAGTCTTATTCGTAACAGTCCTGACATCCGGTGCGGACACTGCTACTCATATTCTCCATAAGCCTTTTTATAAAACCCCATGATAATGTCCGCCACCGGCTCCGGCCAGAAACGGCAGAACATTTCCCGTTCCTCCTCAAACCGGCGGTTATCCCTGATACATGCCTTTGTGGTGGCATCCTCATGGACCCGGTAATAGAGAAGAGGCCGCTCATCGCAGATAAAACGTCCCGGTTCCTCTGCCAGCCTCACAAGGTTGTCCCAGTCCAGGGCAAAGCTGTATTCCGAGCGCACAAAGGGTTCACCCAGCGCCGCCTTGTGATAGGTGGTGGCGGGGCAGCATATGGGATTGCCCAGGACAAAGGCCAGCTTCTTTAACCAGGCCCTGTCGTTCATCTGCGGGAACCGGAGGGGCATCCTCAGAATCCTCTTAATCCAGAGCATGGCATCCCCGGATATGAGCTTTCCCTGTTTCACAATCACATAATCCGTTGTAAAAACCGTCATGTCCGGATATCTCTTATGAGCAGCCAGGAGCCCTGCGCTGTAATCACGGTGGTACATGTCATCCTGGTGCGCAATGGTAACCAGCTCGCCTTCCGCCATGGAATATGCAAAATTCCAGTCATCCTTTATATTGCTCTCCCCCTGACGCACGTATACCTGCAGACCGTATTTCCAGGCCAGCCGGTCAATATAGCTGCTGGGAGTGGACGTACAGATGATGATATGGGACGGGACTGTCTGGGCCTTAAGAGAGCGGATGCACTGCTCCAGATAAGGCGAGTCCTTATAGGCGCATATGGCAAATACATGCTTATACCTCATAAAAATGTTCCTCCAGCATCAGGCACAGGGCATGATAAATGGGAAGGTGCAGCTCCTGGATTTTAAATGTCTCATCAGAAGGCACCACAATGGAGCAGTCGCAGGCTCCCGCCATCTTCCCGCCGTTCTTGCCGGTAAGTCCAATGGTTTTAATGCCGGACGCCTTTGCCACGGCCACGGCATACATCACATTCTCAGCATTGCCCGAGGTGGAAATGCCCATAAATACATCACCCTTTTTTCCATAGCCGTACAGCTGCTGCGCATAAATCATTTCCCCGTTTACATCATTAAGGAACGCGGTGGACAATCCCGCGTGACCGGTAAGGGCAATTGCGGGAAGGCCTCCCTGTAAGCAGGATGCCAGCTCTTCCCCCCGCTTTTCGTCTGCTTTCTTAAGCGCAGCCGCAAAATCGCCGGACACCGGGCGGCGTTTTACAAATCCCTTCATCAGTTCTCCCACAATGTGTTCGCTGTCCGCACAGCTTCCGCCGTTTCCCGCTATCATTACCTTGCCTCCGCCTGCGTAACAATCCCGCAGTATTTCATACGCGGCCAGCACATCGCCCTTCACTGCCTCCAGAACCGGATACCGGCTGGTCAGTTCCTCCAGATATTCCATCTCTCTCATCCTTAGTCTGCCTGTCCTTTCTCAATAATCCACTGAGCTGCTTTTACAAGGTCCTCCGCGTAGTAATCATATACCGGAGAGGTCCCTTCCTTCTCCTCCTGGCCGCGTATCCCGCTACCATAACCGGTT
Source organism: Enterocloster clostridioformis (assembly GCF_020297485.1). Taxonomy (NCBI): domain Bacteria; kingdom Bacillati; phylum Bacillota; class Clostridia; order Lachnospirales; family Lachnospiraceae; genus Enterocloster; species Enterocloster clostridioformis. Next base: position 4,261,268 of record NZ_JAIWZC010000001.1, on the reverse strand, counting down.
CCCACCAAAATGGTGGTGAGACCGTAGTTATTGCCGGCTTCCACATCCAGCAGTTTATCTCCTATCATAAAGGAATGGGGCTTATCTACCTCAAACCGCTGTGCGGCCGCCTCAAACATGCCGGTACCCGGCTTGCGGCATCTGCACTCCTTCTTATATGGGCCGGTTCCGTGCTCCGGATGATGGGGACAGTAGTAAAATGCGTCAATGGACGCCCCCTGGCCCTCCAGGATATGGTTCATATAAACATGAAGGTTCCTCACGTCCTCCTCGCCATAATACCCTCTGGCCACTCCCGCCTGATTGGTAACCACCACCAGACGGTACCCGGCCTCCCTAAGCATCCGCAGCGCCTCCGGCACTCCCGGAAGGATCTTCAGATCCGAAGTCCTGTGCAGATAGTGTACTTCCTCATTCAGAGTCCCATCCCGGTCCAAAAAAACAACTCGCTCCATTGCACATCCATCCTGTATGTTATATTCCTTGTTTCAATCCGTGCCCGGTCATTTAACATTAAATGTTAAACCTGTACTCGCCATTGGGCATATGGACCTTCACCTGGTCATACTTCCATCTCGATTCATCCGCCACCCAGCTCTGGGCGCCGCGCAGTTCAAAATTCCAGTCCGCCAGCTGTCCTCCTGCCTGCTCCATGCGGGCAGCCACCTTGTGGAGCACATTGTAAGGGCAGTACATGAGAAGGTAACCGCCTCCGCCTGCTCCCAGAAGTTTGCCTCCCAGGGCGCCTGCCTTCAGAGCCTCTTCATACAGCTGGTCAATCTGCGGATTTGTTATCTTGCTGCTCATGCGCTTCTTGCTCTGCCAGCCATAGTCCAGAAGCTTGCCGAAGCTGTGGAGATTTCCCTTTAGCAGCTCATCCTTCAGGGCATAGGCCAGGGCCTTTACCTCACACATGGCCTCAAAGGCATCCTTTTTCTCATAGTTTTGCACCTGGTCCTTGATGATATTGGCAGAGACATGGATTTTTCCGGTATAGCAGAGAAGGAGATTATACTGGAGCTCGTGTATGATGTCCTTTTTAATGCGCAGAGGATTTACCACCACATTGTTGCGTCCGTGGAATTCAATAAAATTGAAACCTCCAAAGGCAGCCGCATACTGGTCCTGGTATCCTCCGTCAATCTTTAAATCCAGGCGTTCCACCTGATAAGCAAGGTCCGCCAGGGCATATGCATCCATCATCACACCCTTCCAGCGGGCCATGGCAGTGAGCATGGCCACCATGACGGTGGACGAGGTTCCAAGGCCGGAGCCGGGAGGCGCGTCGCACTGAAGGTACACTTCGCAGCCCTGGTCAATGCCCATGGCATTAAGGGCCGCCGTCACCAAATCCAGTTTTCCGTCATACACATAATTTTCGCTTGTATTATATTTCACTGTCATGTCAAAGTCCAGGGAATGAACCACAATCTGGTCGTCCTCCCTGGGCACAATGGAACAGTAGGCATATTTATTGATGGTGCTGCCGATGATGGCCCCTCCCTGCTCCTCGCAGAATGGTGCCACATCCGTACCGCCGCCTCCAAAGCTGACCCTTAAAGGCGCCCTTCCTCTGATAACCATATGTGTCTCCTCTCTCTGTCTTTCGTTTAGGCTGTCAAATGACCGCCTTATTCTTTACATCCTTCTGAAACTGGAAATACGCCTCCGGAATGCCAATGTCAATAAAATACCCGTCATTGACAAAGCCTCCCAGACGCCTTCCCTCTGACAGCCACCTGGGTATCATGTCATTTTCCAGCGACACCTTTCCCTCCGGTATTTCATCCAGCAGCCGCTGTTTCATAAGGTAAATGCCTCCGTTGATCGTCCCTTCCCTGGCATCCTCTGTCTTTTCATTAAACCCGGTCAGGAATCCATCCCGGTCCAAAACCGCCTGGCCGTACCGCGAAACGTCGGGCACCCTGCGCAGTACCAGAGCCATATCCAAATTCTGGCTGTCCTGCTGTCTCAGGAGCCGTGTATAGTCAATCTGGTAAAATGTATCCCCATTCAGCACATAAAAACAATCCTCTGTGATAAACCTGCCCGCATTCTTTATGGCCCCTGCCGTACCCAGAAGCGTCTCCTCATAGGCATAATCAGCATGAAACCCAAAAGCAGCCCCATCACCGAAATGCTCCTCCACCATAGTCCCCTTATATCCCACGGCAAAAACAATATCCGTAACCCCATGGCGGACCAGCTCACGGGTCACATATTCCATAAAAGGCTTCCCTTCAATCAACGCCATTGGCTTGGGCCGGTCGCTCACCACACTGCGAAGCCTGGTCCCCAGACCGCCTGCCAACAAAATAGCCTGCATTCAACATTTCCTCCTATACTATTTCTCCCCCGGCGGACATCGTTATACCTTAATTTTGCCAGCACAGACTGAGCGGGAGCGCGGTTGCATTGTCCGGGCATGCTGGCTTTGCGGCGCCCCACGCGCCTCTGAGGAATCAACGAAAGTCCCCCTCCACCGCCTTCCAGGCTCCATCCAGGCTATAGTGCTTCTTTATATAATCCTGGGTCCTGTGGCAAAGCTGGTTTAAACGTTCCTTGTCCTGATATAATTCCACGGTCTTTCTGGCAAAGGATTCTGCCTGGTCCTCTATCTCCAGCACTGTGTCCGCAAAGGGAATTCCCTCTGCCCCTGTGGATGTGGTCACAATGGGGGCTCCGTTGTAAATGGCTTCCACTACCTTTCCCTTCACGCCGGCCCCGTATCTCAGCGGCACCACCACCACTCTGCACTGGCCGTAGAGCTGCGCCAGCTCCTCCTCGCTCACAAAACCTTTGATGATGATTCCGCTTTCCGTCTCCTCCAAGGCCTTGATTTCATCTGTCACCTTGGAGCCTGCCACATAGAATTTCACATCCGGCAGTTCCCTGCGTATAAGAGGGAATATTTCTCTGGCAAACCACAGCACCGCATCCGCATTGGGCGGATGGGCGAACCCGCCTACAAACAGCAGTCCTTCTCTCTCCCCAAAGTCATCCTGTATGTTATCCAGGAAGGTGTCATAGACATACGCCGTAATGGCCTTTGCGGGAATGCTTCCGTCGATGGCGTGAATGGCGTTGATCTCCACATAAGAAGGATAATAAGAAACAGCCGCCTTGTGCATCATGGTCAGCTCCACGGATTTCCAGTAATCCGCCTCCCTCTTAATGTTGATATCGCCGGTAAGCTCATATTCCCTTCCCAGACGAAGGAAGTGCAGGTCGTGTCCATAATAAATCACCTTCATATTGGTGTAATCTTTTATAAAATCCACATACTTGGCGGCAATATGGGGACGGTTCAGGTATGCAAATGATATCTCGTCTCCATTTGTCTTTAACCAGTCCCAGATACCTGCCGCGTATGTGTCTCCGTAGAGAACCTCGATTCCCATTTGCAGAAGGGTAGTGGTATAGGGCTCCTCATGAAGGAAATTATCTCCCAGGAACTTCACCACATAACCCTTTTTCAGAAACATTTTCAAGTACTGGTAGGTTGTCTTGGAGCCCGCGTCCCTGTCAAAGGTGGGTACATAGTGGTCCACCACCAGGATGATTTTCTTTCCCTGGCTGCGCTCCCTGGCCCTGAATGGATTGGGATTTCCGGTGTTGACACACTGCTTTTTAAATTCCTCCGCCCATTTTTCCTTCAGCTTTTTACTGTTCTCCACTTGGTAGCGTTTCAGACCTGTTCCGTTTACATCCGTACCGTTGGAAACACCCTCAAAGTGGATCACCTTGGAGAGAGGCTGGTAGACAACCCTGTATCCGGCCTTTCTCACCTCAAAAGCCAGATCCGAATCCTCGCAGTAAGCCGGGGCAAACCGCTCGTCAAATCCGCCAATCCGCTTCCACAGAGCCGTGCTCAGCAGGATGGCAGCCCCCGATATATAGTCCACATCCTTTACATAATTGTATTCTGCCTTGTCCGGATCATCCAGACGGCCGTAGTTCCAGCCGGAACCGTCACTCCAGATAATGCCTCCTGCTTCCTGGAGGCGTCCGTCCGGGTACACCAGCTTGGATCCGACCATGCCGATGGAAGTATCGGACTCAATCAGGTTCACCAGGGAGGAAAGCCAGCCTTCTGTCACCTTGGTGTCATTATTGAGGAACATGATGTATTTTCCCCTGGCAGCCTTTGCCGCCTGGTTGCAGTTGCGCAGGAAACCCTGGTTTGTCTCATTTCTGCGGATTACAAGTCCATCCACATACCGGTTCAGCTCTGCCGTCGCATCGGCTGACACGTCGTCGGCAATGATGACCTCATAGGTGACATCCTTTGTAAACTCTAGGATGGACTGGAGGCACGCATAGGTATAGTGGACCTGGTTATAACAGGGAATCACGATAGAAACCATCGGACCGTCCCATGTTTCCGCGCCGCTGCCCGCGTCTGTATATCCACCCCTGCCCGGCACTTGGGGAAATACCAGTCTGCCGTATTTGAGATATTCCTCACCAATCTTAAAATCGCCGTCTATCTGGTTGCGTCCCTCTTTGGTGGCGTACAGCCTGCCGTAACGCACCGGATGCTTCACTGTATTAAAACAATAGTTGAGTATCTTGCGTTTGCGCGTGCCCCTTGGAAATGCCTTGTTGACCTGGGCTCCCAGCCTGCGCCGGGCTTTGAACACAAGGGCTTCATGCCCGTTGAGATAGGTTGCCAGCTTGCCCAGCTCGTCGATTTCATGGCGCAGGTCCTTAATCATCACTTCCAAATTTGCCACATGGTTATTGGTAAGGCGCTGTACCTCCTGCTCTTTACGGATTTGAAGGTTCTTTTCCTCCACCTCTGCCTGAAGCTGGCTGATACGGTCCTTTGCCTGCGACAGGGCCCGGTCTGTCTCCTTAAGTTCAGCCAGGGTCGTGACTTTCTGCCGGTAATTCACCAGGTATCCCTGGACAGCGTCCCCATGGACATAGGACTGGAAGGAATCCTCCATGGACGCGTACACAGATGCCATCTCACTTCCTATGCCAAACTCCTGTAAAAATTCCTCCAGGTCAGTATATGACATCAAGCCCCGGTATTTATAATAGAAATAAGCCAGATTGCGGTACTGTACAAAACGGGCAGGAACCGGGAAATCAAAGACCCACTCGTAATCCAGACAGTACAGCTGCTCATCCCCGTCCGTTTCTGTAATCATCAGATTCTCAAAGAGCCCGTCAATGTTGCTTACTTTATAAGAAAAATCATCAAAATCCGGAACCGGCCCAAAGGTCCGGGTAAACTCCGGCGTCACGGAAAACGGAACAATCTGGTCCTCCGTCACATCATAGAGAAACTGAAGCGCTGCCTTAATGTCCTCCACAGGCGCCCTGCCGTCTCTGATGCCCTGGCCCAGACGTTCTGCCAGGGTGATACCTTTCAGGAAACAGAACTCCACCTTGCTGCCGTCCCCGGATATCTCCGGCTCCAGGATTCTGACCCTGGGATTCAGCTGCCTTAACTGCCGGCATTTTTTTCTCAGGGAAAGGATGTGGAAGCTTCCCGCCCCGTCCAGAGCAGCCTTCTCCACCCGGCGCTCTCCGTTCAGTTCCCGTATGCTGGTACGAATCCGGAATTCCTCTTTTCTGGTACGGTTATACTTCGCGAAAATGGTTTTCTCCTGTCCGCCGCCCTTAGAGGCAATAATCAGGAAGGAATTGGCAAACCGGCCAAAGTCATTTTCCTCAATCAGACGGTCATACACTTCCCCTTCATTGAGGCAGGCATACCGCGGACTTTCATAGGACACAGACGGGCTGGTGATTTCTCCCTTTCCCGGCAGATACCGGTCTGAGTAAAGTGATATGGGCATTCTGTGGTCGGGCACCGGATAATAGAAATCCGCCCGGGTGAGTCCTGCCCCCTGGCAGGCTTCCTCCGCCTGTTTTCTGGTACAAAAGCCTTCCTCATGGTTTCCCCCTGCCAGGTACCTGAGTCCCAATGCATTTTCACACGCAATTACCAGACGGCCTTCCTGTTTCAGAAAGGAGGCGCCGAAGGTAACTGCATCCCGTATTTCCTGCCCTTCCCTGAGTCCGCCGATAACCACAAGGTCAAATGACGGCTCCGGCTGTCCTGCCTGCGTCCCCGTCTTAAAGCCATATGTGATATTGCTGTAAGCCTTGTTGCGCTCCTGATTTACGGCCAGGTTTTCATCCGCTTCGTCCATGACCGTCACATGAGCGCACCTGGAGGCCAGCAGTCCTGTCAGAACGCCATAGCCTGAGCCAATCTGAAGCACTTCCCCGCAGCCCGTATAATCAAGCCACTCCAGAAGATTTTCCCTTATGTCAGACAGCGCGTGGAGCACCTCCGGCCTGGACTGATTGTCCAGGGCCTTCCTGATACCCTCAGGACCGCTTCCATATTGTCTGAATAAATCTAATATTTCATAACTGATATCCTTCATGGAAAGTTATAATCCTCCGTTCACAGTTGGGCGCGCATTACCGACCTGGGTATTCCCGGCCTCCACCTTCTCGGCCTTTACCTGGGACTCCATATCATACACCCCAACCGTATTTTTATTGGAAATAACCGTAATATTGGTCACGTTGTACAGGCGGTGGTACACCACATGCTCACCCTGCTCAAATCCGGTACAGCTCATGCTCAGCAGATACTCCCCGCCCTGGAGTGTCATTTTCTGGGTGAATTCCACCACATACTCATCCCCGCGCTTCACAGGCTGGATGTCGGCGCCTTCAAACATGGTGTTGGTGCCAGTAAGCTCCGTACCCTTTTTATCCTTTATAGTATAGGTAAAAATAGGGGACTGTATCTCTGTATTGAAATGAATCCGTTCTTTTATGGTAAACATCTCACCTTTTAACAAAAGGTTGGTGATATTTCCCCTCTCGTCAAAAAGACCCAGGTCCACAATCTCAGCCCGGCCGTCCCCGTATTCTGTACGGTCATAATTAATGGTCAGCTGGTCCTTCATGAGACGGCTTCTCTCTAATCCCATACCACCGGAAAAATCAGACATCTCCACATCGCCGGATTTTGTTCCTGCTCCTGCCTGGCTCCGGGCAGTTTCCTTTCCTTCCGCTCCTGCTCCGGTATGTTGCCCATTACCGGTATATTCCGGAGCATTACCGGTATGTTCCGGACCATTACCGGTATCTTCCTGCCCGCTTCCCCCTGACAAGCTCTCCTTCTGCTGTCTTTCCCGCTCTAATTCCGCCTTTAAGGAGTCCAGCTGTCCGGCCAGAATCTTCTTATACATATCCACCACGCGGCCGGCAGGGCCTTCTGCGATGAATTCTCCCTTGTTCAGCAGCACCACCCGGTCACAGTATTTAATAATGCTTCCCATATCATGGGTCACCATGAGGATGGTGGTCCCCTTCTGGCGGATTTCCTCCATCCTGCGGTAACATTTTGACTGGAAAAACACATCGCCAACGGAAAGAGCCTCGTCTACAATGAGGATTTCCGGGTCTACATTGATGGCCAACGCAAAAGCCAGCCGTACAAACATACCGCTGGAATAAGTCTTTACCGGCTGATACACGAAATCCCCGATTTCCGCAAATTCCAGAATGTCCTGAAGCTTGGCGTCCATCTCCTTTTTCGTGTAGCCCATCATGGTGCCGTTCATATATATATTTTCAATACCTGTATAATCCATATTGAATCCGGCCCCCAGCTCTAAAAGAGCCGATATCTTGCCGTCCACCTTTACCTCCCCGGTGGTGGGGGTAAGGACCCCGGTAATGATTTTTAATATGGTGGATTTGCCGGAACCGTTGGTGCCGATGATTCCCACCGTCTCCCCCTTCCTTACCCTGAAGGAAAGCTGGTTCAGCGCGTAAAAATCCCGGTGGTAATTCTTATGGGAAATACTCATGGATTCCTTCAGACGGTCAATGGGTTTCTCATATAATCTATATACCTTGGTCACGTCCGCAACGTCTATGGCATATTTATTGTCCTGTTCTTTCACTGACATAGCATTCTCCATCTCTATGCATACTTCTCCACTTTAGGCATAAGTATAGCATAGAATGCAGGATTTTTATACCTTAAACCAAATTTTTCAAAAAAAGTTAAGAATCCCCTTGACATATATAACTGTATATACTATAGTTACAGTATTAACTGTTCAATCTTTGGTTACAGAAAAGGAAGCCCGAGGAACTTCCTGACACAGAAGCAGTCCTTTTGGTCCACTGCCGCACCGGCATCCGCAACAAGCGTGCTTCAGACCAGCTGGTGGAATTGGGAATACAAACATTTCTATGATTTTGGCAAAATTGTGGACTGGCCCTATGAAACAGTAAAGGAAAATTAATTTATATTAGAGCAGCTTAACATTACAAGCTTATATATAAGATTAAAGAATGAATGTTCGGTGATTTTTATCACATAACACAAGTACAAAATGTGGTATCCTATAATCAATAGAGCAAATCACAAAAAAGAGAAAACCTGGAGGTAATAACTATGGAATTGAAACATTTGAACAAGGATGAATTTGAGCAGGCTGTAAACGCTGATGACGAGCTGGTGGTTGTGGATTTCTTTGCAACCTGGTGCGGCCCCTGTAAGATGCTGGGTCCTGTCATAGAACGGGCGGCGGACAAATTTTCAGACGTACATTTTTATAAAGTAGATATTGATGAGGAGATGGACCTGGCAGCCCGCTTCCAGGTAATGAGTGTTCCCACCCTTATCTACTTCAAGCGCGGCGAGGTATTATCCAAATCAATCGGTCTGGTTTCACCATCAGATATTGATAAGGAAATCAGCAAGTTAAAATAATAAGCCACCGCACATTTTTGCATTCCTTTTTGGCAGGCCGGTTCCTCAATTGGATCCGGCCTGTGTTTTATCCCTGTTCCTTTAACTTCCCATTGAGCTTGGCATAAATCCGTTGGCGTATCCACGGCTCGGAGGATGCCCTAAGCGAGTCCTCCAGGCCGAACCAGGCTGCCCCGCTGTTACTTTTTCCGTAGCTTTTCACCGGTTTAGGTCTGTATTCCTTATTCTGCAAATCCTCTTGAATATCCAACAAGTATTCTTCTACTCCGTATTCCTCAATCATCTCAAAGGTAATGCCATCTATTCCAGCACTTCCCTTGTTTACTCGTACTTCTTTCCATGCCCGCCACAAAATATCCAGGCGAAAGATACGGTCATCGAATCCCACATGTGGCAGGCATCCATGCAAACCCCGATTTGATCCTTTTGGACCACCCGGTCCAATATCTCCTTCAGTTCTTCAAACCTTCTCCCCACCTCGCTTCCCTTCCCGGACATGGTTTCTAACAGCACCGTTGTCTTCATGTCCGGGAACATCACATGGTTCAGCCCCTGGGTGATCTGTTCAATGGCGCTGTCCAGAGGCTGGTCCAGACGGCTGCCCGGATGAAGATTGTACAGGTTTCCCGGCATCAGCTCCATCCGTGCTTTTGCAAAATGTCCAGGAATGTCTCGATCTCCCCCGGTTTTAACTCCTTTGCCCTGGCTCTCCGGGGATTGCGGATGAACAGCTGGAATGTATTGGCACCGATTTGGACCGCGTCCTTTGCCAGAGCGGCGTATCCTTTGGCAACTGAAAGATGGGTTCCGATTGATAATTCTTTCATGTTTCGTTGGCCGGCGTTTCTTTGGTCAATGTTTCATGTCCCTTACAATGTTTTTTGCAAATATTATATTTCTTCATAATGATATTATCTGTCTTAGCAGCTCAATTATGTATGGCTGGAAACAGCACGAGAGCGGTTCAAAAACCGCTCCCACAGATAATCATTTGCCAAGAAAAGAAAAACATTCCCGGCCAGAAGGAATCCTTACCGGGAATGAATATTTAAACCACTTTTAAATCAGTTGAATCCTATACGCGGTCGTCTGCGGGGGAATACTTGCCGTCATAAAGTTGGCATGGGTGATCCTGACCATCTGGCCGGGACGGAGAGAATGGATACTGATAGGTCTCCCTGCGCGGTCTGTGATCGGCGTGGTGTTGGGAACACTGAATCTGATCTGGCTGTTTATATCACCGCGGTTTCCGGTGTAAATAAAGCCATTGCATGCATCCACATCCGCAATACGGTCTGTTGTCACAGAAGTCTCCTGGATCCTGCTCCGCACAACAATCATAAACGCATTGGATTGAGGCGGGATACTTCTTGTCATGCGGGAAGAAAAAATGGCATTGATCCACATTCCTGGCTGGATCCGGCACAGACCCACACTCTGTCCAAAAGAATTTATAATAACTGTATTTCTGTTTATATTCAGCTGTAAGGTCTGGATGGAAACCATCTGTCCGGCTTCCGGCATGGAGTAAGAGATCAATATGGTTCCGTTCGAATTGTTGATACAGGAGCTGTCCTCCACAAATGCATTATCAATACGCAGGGCATTTCCCTGCCGGACGATGGTTCCTCTGGGGTCGTTGTTCATAGCTATCCTTAACTAATATGTTGTTTGATATTATAGTATGAGGATTTTGGGAACCTGTTCCATTATACGTCATACACCCCGCCATCATAGGCAGTTTGTGCGGAAATGCTTCTCTGTCTGGGCGGGAACTTCTCCGTAAGGTTCTCCGCCAGTTCAATTCCGATTCCCGGTGCATCCGGGATCACAATGTATCCATCTTCCTCCCGGAAAGGTTCGGTGGTCATCTCCGCCTCATTTCCCTGGTGATAGAAGGATGGGAACTCCTGGATGGCAAAATTGGGGATGGCCGCGTCCAGCTGCAGGCAGGCCGCAGTGGAAACCGGACCCAATGGATTGTGAGGCACGATTTTGGCATAGTTCGCCTCCGCCATGGCCGCCACCTTTTTGGAGGGAGTCAGGCCGCCCAGGGCGCAGACATCCGGCCGGAGGTATCTGGCAGCCCGCTTCTGGAGAATTGTTTCAAACTCCTGGATATTGATAAAGCGCTCTCCTGTTGCCACCGGAATACTTGTGCCCTTGGCAACATCCGCCATGGCCTCCGGGCTGTCCGGGGGGATCGGGTCCTCCAGAAACAGGGGCCTGTAAACCTCCACCCCTTTTGCAAATGCAATGGCCTCACAGGGATCCATACTGCGGTGGCATTCCAGGATCAGGTCAAAATCCCTCCCCACCGCTTCCCGGCAGGCCCTCACCCGCTCTATGTAACCTTCCACCTTGCTGTTATAAATACTGGATGACCGGTCCGCCTGGGTTCTGGTGATATCACCTGTGATCATCAGACGGGCCGCGTCATATCCCTTCTGTTTTAAGTTCACGCAAAATTCAGCCATCTCCTCCGGCGTATAGCAGAAAACCGCCTCGTAGCTTCTGACTTTATCCCGGCATTTTCCTCCCAGCAGTTCGTAAACCGGCACGCCCAACGCCTTACCCTTGATATCCCAGAACGCAATATCAATGGCGGACAGGGCGCTCATGATCACCGATCCCCTGAAATACATGCTGCGGTACAGATAATTCCAGTGGTGCTCGATCTGAAATGGATTTTTGCCCAGAAGATAGCTCTCAAAACGTCTCAGCACTCCCTCCACTCCGTCTAAAAAGCCCCAGGCCCCGGCCTCGCCCGTACCGTGGATCCCCTCATCCGTGTTGATCCTGATAAATAAATATTTGCTTGCCGGAATGATCTCCAAACCAGTAATCTTCATAATGGTCACCTCATTCTTCATTAATAAAACGGAAACATGATAGGCAGTGTAAAAATGCAGACAATGGTGATCATAACCGCCAAAGGTGTTCCGCATTTCAGATAATCCTTTAGTGAATACCCGCCCGGCCCCATGATCATGATCTGGCAGGGAGCCGCCATGGGGGTCAGGATAGAGGTAGAGCTGGCAATGAGCACGCCCATCACAGCCGCCCTTGGGTCCACCCCAATCTTTACACAGGCAGCTGCTACCAATGGAATGAAAATAGTCACGGTTGCCAGATTGGACATCACCTGAGTCAGAATGAATGGAATAATGAAGAACACTGCCATGATGACATAGGGGTTAGTGGTATTGCCCAGCAGGGAGATCATCCAGTCCGCCACCACATCCCCGGCCCCTGTTATCTTGATGGCGTCCGAGAGGGCCAGAACACCGGCAAACAGGAACACGGTGGGCTGATGAATAGAACCCAGGGCCTCGCGCTCCGACAGCACACCGCACAGGACCAGGAGGCATGCCCCAATGGAGGCGGTAAGGTACATCTTAATGCCGATCACAGATTCCAACAGCATACAGGCAATGGTGCCCAGGATAAGGATGACAGCCACCTTTTCCTTGGAAGGTGTCAGCTGGCTAACCGTGTCCTTCTTCTGAATGTTATCCGAAAATTGGGAATTATCGATGTCGGGCATGAGACGGTAACCGATAAATACCATGTAGGCCAGTGAAATCAGCAGAATGGGGATCCTGGCAATGGTAAAATCCCAGATTGAAAACGGGGTGGAAGCGCCCGCCTTGATCATAACATCGCTCCAGGTCATATTGCTGGCGCCCTGTCCCAGGAATGTCATGGCGGTAGCTATGTTGGCAATGGCCATGGCGGGAAACAGCATCTTACTGCGGCTGGTGCCGATCTCATTGGCAATCCCCACCAGAAGGGGAATCATGATGGCAGCTGTGGCTGTGGCGCTGGTCAGACAGGCCAGGAATCCAGCCACTAAGGATGAGATCAAAATTAGCATTTTGGGATTATTTTTGTAGCGGACCACCAGTTTTTGGGCCCTGTCCAGCAGACTGGTCTTGGTCAGTGCAGCGCCGATCACAAACATGGCAACAAACATGACCACATTGGTGTTGATGAAACCGCTTAAGGCTTCGGCCGGCTTCATCACACCGGTAAGAATAAGGGCGAGAATGATTCCCGCTGAAATGATGGAAAATGGGATTTTTCCCGATAAAAACGCTATGATAGTACACAGCAATATAATGAGCGTAATCTGTAAAGGTGTCATGGTATCCTCCGTATGGTTAGAGTGTCCCGGATCCTTTTGGTGTCCGGGAGTACTCGTTCTTCAATGACCGCGCCGTCCTTTGATATACTTATCATAATGCAGTCAAATGTAGATGTACAGCTCAATATTTTCAATATTTATCAACTTTAACTCAACATTTTACGTAATAGTTCAGACGGAGGAACTGAACGGTTACTATTTTACCGGATATGCTTTTTGCAGATCCGGTGAAACACATTGCTCTCCTCAGTCAGCATGGATTCCTCCAGATGTGCGGTGACCAGATTCCTGGATAAGGGTTTCTCACCCACGGACAGAGGGACAATCTCCTCATGGAACAGATTATTAAATATCATGTGGTCCAGCGTGATCATCAGGGCATGGGTGTACGCCACACAGGCCAGACCGCTGCGGGAGGAGCCAAGCTCATAGGCGATATCCGGCTTCAGCTGGTAATAACCGTACAGATTATCAGCATAGGTACGGTACGGGGAACCGGGCATCAGCATCACATTGGGTTGATCACAGCAGTACGAAAGGTCAATCCAGGGATATCGAAATCCCGGTTTTGGAACAGCCTTCTGTACCACCGGGTGCGTACCGACCGCTGCCATCACCAGCTCACACTGGTGGACAGTCTCATAGCAGAAGCCATGCTCCTGCTTATCGATCACGGCCAGCAGCACGTCCAACTGGCGCCCCTTTACCATCTGGACCAGCTCCCCCACGGTGCGCTCGTGCATCAGGATCCGGATCCCCGGAAATGCCTCCTTAAGCTCCGGCAGTATAAAGCGGAACATGACCTCCGTAAAGGTAGCCTGGACACCGATGCGTATCACACCCCTGCTCATACTGGAAAAACTGCTCATCTGCGTGTCCAGCTCCCGCTGGATCCGCTCGATCTCCCCTATCTTCTGAACATAATACTCCCCTGCCTGGGTCAGCACAAACCGCTTGCCCACACGGTGGAACAGCTTCACCTGAAGCTCAGCCTCCCTGGCCTGGACAAATTTACTTAAGGCAGACGGGGTAATGAACAGGTTCTCCGCTGCTTTCGTGATGCCGCCGCAGCGGGCCACCTCCAAAATGTATTCAATTCCTTTGTCCATGTCTCCACCTGTCCTTTACAGCTACAAGTTTACCAATTATAATATTTGATCAGTGCCTGCGTTCCCAGTTCTCCCATGCCTTCCTGCTCCAATTCCTTATACATGGAAAGGACGTCCTCCAGCACCTTTAACTCCGTATCCGCTGCCCTGGCCTCTTCATCTGCCAGGTTCATATCCTTGATAAAATGCTTGATGAAGAATCCAGGCCGATAGTCGTCCTGCAACGCCCTTGAAGCCACATTGTTCATCTGCACACTGCTGGCGGCTCCTGTGGAAATGGACTTTAGCATTGTGTCCACATCCAGCCCCACATTCTTGGCATAGACCATTGCCTCACATGCCCCTGCCAGGGCTCCCGCAACGGCAATCTGGTTACACATCTTGGTGTGCTGTCCGTTTCCTGCCTTACCTTCATAATCGATATTTTTACCCATGGCCTGAAGGATGCTTAGACAGGCGTGAAAATCTTCCCTGTCACCGCCGGCAAGAATGGTCAATGTTCCATCCTTTGCCCCCTTGTCACCTCCTGTCACCGGAGCGTCCAGGGCGTGAAGACCTGCTTTTTTTGCCTCCTCATAAATCCGCACAGCCAGCCTGGGGCTGGTGGTTGTCATATCGATCAAATATGTGCCGGGATCTGCATTGGCAATGATACCGCCTTCACCAAAATAGATGTCCTCCACATCCTTTGGATACCCCACAATACTGATCACAGCCTGTCGCCCCTTGGCGCATTCCCCCGCGCTGCCGCACCAGATTGCTCCTTCACCAATGATATCCTCCACCTTTGATCTTGTTCTGGTATAAATAGCAACCTCATAGCCCGCCTTCATCAAATTGCGCACCATGGATTTGCCCATGATCCCCACGCCAATAAAACCTATTTTTTTCATTTACCATTACCTCCTACAGATATTGGGAAAAGCCCCCGTTTTTTCCAGGTATATCTCCCAATATATCACTTTTTCCCAAAATATCAAGCCATACTCCCAAGGCAGTTCCAGCTCATGGTGGTGGAGACAATCTCTGATGCCGATGACTATAAAACAAAAAATTGACGGCAAAATGGCTGGCCCATTTGTGGTATCATACCATTAGGCCAGCCATTTTTATTGTGAATCGCCATATTTCTTACCCCTTGATCCCATCCACCAGATACCTCTGTAATATGATGAAGAAAATAATGACCGGAAGCAGTGAGATCACCGACATTACAAACAATCCGCCATAGTTGTTGTATGAGTTGGGGTCCAGGTACATGTTGAGAGCCAGGGGGATAGTAAATTTACTGCCACTGTTCATAAAGATCAGGGGCTGGAAAAAGTCCTGCCAGGTCCAGTAAAACGCAAAGAGAGGAGGTGACAATGGCCGGCTTCACGATAGGGATCATGATCCGGAACAGGATCGCCAGCTTGCCGCACCCATCGTTCTCCGCCGCCTCATCCAATTCCCTGGGGATCCCCCGGAAGAACTGGACCATAAGGAAAATAAAGAACGCGCCGCCAAAAAACCAGGACAGGACCAGGGCGGTCCTGGTGTCAATGAGGTGCAGCTTTTTCAGTATGATATACTGGGGCACCACCATAACCTGTTGTGGGATCATCATGGTCAGCATCACGCATCCGAACCAGAATCCCGAGAATCTGAACTTAATTCTGGAAAGTGCATAGGTTGCAAACAGGGATGTGATCACGCACCCGGCTGTTCCGGCCACGGTGACGATCAGGGAATCTCCGACTCGTAGTAAACCCAATTTTTCCGGGTCTTGAAGATAATGACGGTAAATACCGCGATAATGGCCACCAGGATCCATGCCAGGGCACAGCTGTATCCCATATCAAAATAGATAAATGCCCTGCGGTACAGATAAAGCACATAGATTCTTCATGACATCGTCCGTCACCACCAGGGCCTTTTTCCCCATCTTTGCCATGGTATCCGCTGCCATGTCCAGGGTCCGGCTGCCGCTTATGATCTGTCCGGGCGCAATAAACGTATTTGCCATATTCCTTATCTCCTTTATGAAAATGCCTCCAGCAGGTCATCATAGGAAGCGGCGGTCTGCAGTCTCCTCATGGTATTGTCATTTCCCAGTTTCCCGGCCAGCTCCGCAATGAGGCGCAGATGGTCCTTGGCGCCGTCACTGTGGGCTGGGACAGCAAAGAGGAAAAACAAACGGGATGGCTCCCCATCGTAAGATTCCCAGTCGATCATATCCCTGGTGCGGCCCACTGCGATACCCACATGGTCCACATGGTCCGACTTTCCATGGGGAATGGCCACATGTCCGCCGATTCCCGTGATCCCTTCGCTTTCCCTAACATACACATCCCTCACATACCCCTCCAGATCCTCAATATATCCGGCATTCTTCAGGAGTCCGGCCAAATGCCTGATCACCTCATCCTTATTCTTTGCATCCATGTTCAGGTCGATCACCCGATCATCCAGAATCTCCAGTTCACAAAGTTGCCGATGATGAATGCCATAAGAAGGCCGCCTAAGAATCCTGCTTTCGACTGGGCCGAGCAGTAGCCGATGATCAGACCGGGCACAATTCCTGGCCGTCCTGCCATGGAATAGGCCGCACCGGCTGTCATCACCGCAACCGCAAAGTCCATTGCATAGGAACTTAATTTGTTCACTCCCCACCAGAACCCCACCCATGTAAATGGATTCAGGTTTGAAAATGGTGTTGCGCCCGCTGCAACGGCGCTTCCGATATCCCATCCGCCAAATGCCTTTGCCAGCGCCCCAAGGATACCGCCTGCCACAACGATAGGAATCATATAGGAGATGCCTGTCATAATGTGTTTCATGAATTTTTGCTTCTTTGCCATTTAAAAGTCCCCCATCTTTCAGTATTTACCGATCTGCCGGCCTCACTTGCCAAGCTTTTCGTGGATCTTGTTGATAACGCCCTTTGGAGATTTCATAACCGTGCTGATAGGAATCTCCACCACCGGTTTGCCTTTGAACCGCTCCTTATTCACGCGGATATCAGCGGAGATCAGGATCACATCCGCATCTCTGACCTCCTCCGGTGTAAGTTCATTTTCAACGCCAATGGAACCCTGGGTTTCAACTTTGATCGAATCACCTAATTCCTTTGCTGCGTTTTCCAGCTTTTCCTTTGCTATGTAGGTGTGGGCGATGCCAGCCGTACAGGCAGTGATTGCTAAAATTTTCATATGCAGCCTCCTCTGATTTGATTTACCTAGAATGTATCATTTTTCTTTGAGCTGTGGGAAATTTATTGCGGCATATTAAAACGGTAATTTTTTAACTGCATTCGGTAATTTTGCTGAAATACGGTAATTTTCTAATATTTAGGAGATTTTACCGGGCGTTGTTATATTTTTCTCTTTCAGGTACAGGAGCAGCAAAAGCATGTCCCCGCTCTGTGAAAAATCAAGGCCGGTCAGGTTCATCAGCTTTCAGCTGCCTTAAGAAGCTTTTCCCTGGCCGGGCGCCCCACCATAAGCTTTAACTTAAGATCCGGAAAACAGCTAGGGGCTTTTTTCACAGCCCCCTATCTGTCCCGTTCTCCTCTTTGCACAGCTCCATCAAAGTTCTGGCGCTGCGGGGCAGGAACTTATTCTTGTGGTAAATCACAGAGTACTTCCGGTTCAGAGCCAGGCCCTTTATCCTGAACTCGGCCAGTTCCCCTTCCCGAATGCCCTGGCGCACCAGGAAATAGGGCAGAATGGAAATACCCAGCCCTGCCTTTACACCCTGCAGGATGACCTGGTTGCTGGCGCTCTGCCATATGGGGCGGACATTCAGCTCCTGTGCGGCCAGTATACCGTCAAATATCTCCCTGCCGGCGCTTCCCTTTTCCCGCAAAATAAAATCCTGATTCCTTACCTCTGCCAGCTCCTCCAGGGTCCTTCCGGCAAATTCATGACCGGCCGGACATATGAAGGCCAGCCGGTCCCCTGCAAAGCTCTCGCTCAGGATAAAGGGGCTGTGGGCTACCCCCTCTATGATTCCCACATCGATTTCATTGTCCAGTATCTGCTGTTCAATGGTTCCTGAATTGGCAATGGATGCCTCCACCTTCAGGGCCGGATACTGCTGTTTCAGCCTCTTGATGTATCCGGGCAGCAGATAGGTCCCTATGGTGATGCTGGTCCCCACCTTGAGCCGTCCCATGGCGTCCACGTCCCGCACTCCCTGCTCCATCTCATCCAGCAGTTCTATGATATGCCTGGCATACTGGAGGGCCCTGCGGCCGTTCTCCGTCAGATACAGCTTGCGGGATATGCGGTCAAACAGCTTTACCCCGTAGTATTCTTCCATTTCTGAGATGGCCAGGCTGATGGACGGCTGGGCAATGAACAGCTGGGATGCGGCGGCCGTCATGCTCCCTGTCTCACATACAGTAACAAATATTTTCAGATGGCGAAGTGTCATGTTCCTCTTTTCCTGAACCGCATATGGCAGACTGAGGGTGCATCCCTGTAATCTGACATAGGGTCCATATATAATATATTTATTATAATCATTATTTAATTATAGTATTTTACATATGGATTTTCAAGCTGTATAGTAATAGCAGAAAAAACAAATACATGATTGTAAATTAAATGTATTACTGTAATAAGGGGAATACCATCATGGTAGTTAACATAAAATCCAATAAACATGCCTCCTCCGGGGTTTCGGGACACGCGGGCAGCCGCAGCTCCCTTCTGGCAAAGCTCTTTCTTTCAACCTTGTACCTGAGCGCTTTTACCTTCGGAGGCGGATATGTCATCGTCACACTGATGAAGAAAAAATTTGTGGATGAATACCACTGGATTGATGAACAGGAGATGTTGGATCTGGTGGCCATTGCCCAGTCCTCGCCGGGCCCCATCGCTGTCAACGGAGCCATCGTGGCAGGCTATAAGCTGGCCGGCATGGCAGGCGTACTGACCACGGTCATTGCCACTATCCTCCCGCCATTTACCATCCTGACTCTGATTTCCTTCTGCTACGCCGCCTTCCGTTCCAACCTTTTTGTGGGTTGGATGTTAAACGGAATGCAGGCCGGCGTGGGCGCTGTCATTGCCCAGGTGGTCTGGGAGATGGGCAGCGGCATCGTAAAAGACAGGCAGTGGATATCCGTCCTAATCATGGCCGCTGCCTTTATCGCCAATTATGTATACAATGTCAACGCAGTCCTGATAATCCTTTTGTGCGCCGCCATAGGTGCGGTCCGGACCCTTACTTCTGAGCACAATAAAAAAGGAACGGAAGGAGGCGCGCTATGATTTACTTCCGGCTATTTTTAAGCTTTCTGCAGATCGGCGCATTCAGTTTCGGAGGCGGATATGCCGCCATGCCTCTGATCCAGAACCAGGTGGTAACCCTTCACGGCTGGCTGAACCTGGCTGAGTTTACAGACCTTGTCACCATTTCCCAGATGACCCCCGGTCCCATTGCCATCAATGCCGCCACCTTCGTGGGCACCCGAATCGCAGGAACGCCCGGGGCTCTGGCAGCGACCATTGGATGCGTGCTGCCGTCCTGCATCCTGGTTACCCTTCTTGCGAAAATCTATCTCAAATACAGGAACTTAAGCCTGATTCAGGGCGTCCTCAAATCCCTGCGGCCTGCCGTGGTAGCCATGATTGGGGCAGCAGGCGTCAGCATACTGGTCACTGCCTTCTGGGGACTGGAGGGCTTTTCCCCTGATCTGAGCGCCATGAACCCGCGTTCCGTATGTATCTTCATCGGTGCCATGATACTGCTCATACGTTTTAAGATGAATCCCATCCTGGTGATGGTGCTGTCAGGACTGGCTGAGACCGCCTGCCAGCTGGCCATGCGCGTGATATAGCGTTTTCTAATCATTGACTTCCCGGTCCTCTCCTGTGAGGTCAGCTGCAACCAGAGCCTGGCCACCTTCAGACGCGCTGTACTCACACTCCCAAAAATGATATAATAAGCTTATCGCAGTACAAAAAAAGAATGGGGGAATCAATCATGGAAATCATTCAAGTAAAAAAAGACAAAAAGAAATATCTGGACCTGCTCCTGCTGGCAGACGAGCAGGAGGATATGGTGGACCGCTACCTGGAGCGGGGCGATATGTTTGTGCTGACGGACGGTACTGTCCGGGCGGAATGCGTGGTGACAAAAGAAGGTCCCGGCATATATGAGCTTAAAAATATAGCGACAGCCCCCCAGTTCCATAGACAGGGATACGGCCGCCGCCTGATTGAATATATCTTTACCTATTATCCGGATTTGAAGACACTTTATGTGGGCACCGGGGACAGTCCCCTCTCCCTGGGCTTTTACCATGCCTGCGGTTTCAAAGATTCCCACCGGGTGGAGCACTTCTTTACCGACAATTACGACCATCCCATCATTGAGGACGGAATCCAGCTGGTGGACATGGTCTATCTGAAACGGGAACGCGGCATGGACTGACTGCCGCAGCAGGGCCGGAACCAGGCCACTCTGTCTCCCGGCTAAACCTGGGAAACTGGCCATTTATGTCTCCCGGCTAAACCCGGCTTCCAAATTCCTTCAGCCACTTTCTACGGGCCCTGTAATCCGGCAGGATTCGTTCCACCTCAGCCCAGAACCGCTCAGAATGGTTCATCTCTTTTCTGTGGGCCAGCTCATGCACCACCACATAATCCAGTATCTCCGGCGGCATGAGCACCAGCTTCCAGTGAAAATTCAGATTACCCTGGGCGCTGCAGCTGCCCCAGCGGGTCTTGGCGGCCCGCACGGCAATGCGGTTGTAATCCACTGCCATGCGCTCCGCGAAATAGGCGCATCGATTCTCCAGCTGCTTCTTGGCCTTCTTTCGGTAAAGCTTCTCCAGCTCAGAGTCCTTCTCATAGTCTTTGACCGGCCTGGCTTCCTCCTGCCTGCGCCGCTCCACCATCATGAACCATTTCTGCACAATCCATTCCTGGCGCTCCTTTATAAAGTCCATCACGTACTGGTTGGGAATGCGCACAGGCACCCTGGCATACACATGGCCGTCTGCCTTGATTTCCAGTCCTATGGTACGCCGTTTGGAGTAGACCACCTCTACCGGAATGGCTCCCTCCTGGTCCCCATGGCGCCAGCTAATCTCCACTTTCTGTATCATGAAACGCTCCTTGCTATCCTACAAAACATCGGAAAAATGGGGACGGAGACGCTTGAACATCTTAAGTCCCAGCAAAAGCACCACCGCGGTGAAGCCCCAGTAATAAAGGGTCAGCGTAGGCCGTTCCCAGAACCAGTTTCCTGTGAGCATGGTATCCCTGTACCCGGCCACCACATAATAAAAAGGATTCAGCTTGAACAGCACCTCCACCCATTTTCCCGCTCCGGTAAACATGGCTTCGTGGTACATGATGGGGGTCATCCAGATACCGAACTGGAGGCAGATACTCACAATCTGCGCCATATCCTTAAAGAACACATTGACCGCGCTGGTAAAGAATCCGATACCCAGGGCCAGCAGGGACGCAGCCAGGGAATAATACACCAGCTGGAACCATATGACGGAGGGCATCCTGCCTATAATCAGATACATCCCAAACATGATGACCACGAAAAAGGCATGGACCAGCAGACAGGATATGAGCTTGATAATCGGCAGTATTTCCACCTTGAACACCACCTTCTTCACCAGATAGTTATACTCCTGGAGACAGTTGGTAATGCTGTTGACGGATTCACTGAAAAAAAACCAGGGCACAATGCCCGGCACCAGCCACTCCACATAAGTGAACCCTTCAATGGGAGGCGGGGATTTAAAGCCCATTCCGAATACAACTGCATAGATGCTGACTGTCACGATGGGCTGTATGAACATCCACACCACCCCAAAGTAAGAGCCCACAAAACGTTTCCGGAAATCAGCCTTGCCCAAATCCCATATAAGCTTCCGTTTTCCTATAATCTCTTTCATCAGAGAAAGCACATAATTCATATAAGTAAATTCCTTTTCATCAGAACTTGAAGGTATCCTTAAGGCCGCTCCACTTTCTGTCCTTATCCGATATAATCAGCTGCATGTCCGGTTCTATGGGCCAGTCCACCCCGATTTCAGGGTCGCTCCACAGCAGGCCGCCCTCGTCTCCCGGATGGTAGAAGTCCGTGCACTTGTAGGCGAATTCCGCTTCATCGGACAGTACCAGGAATCCATGGGCAAAACCTTCGGGTATATAAAACTGCTTCTTATTCTCTGCGGAAAGGATGACGCCAAACCATTTTCCGTAGGTTTCGGAATCGGAACGCAGGTCCACCGCCACATCGTAGACAGTACCGCGCACCACCCTTACCAGCTTGCCCTGGGGATACTGCTTCTGGAAATGCAGTCCTCTCAGTACGCCCTTGACGGACATGGACTGGTTGTCCTGTACGAACACCATGTCGAGACCTGCTTCCCTAAAATCATTCTGATTGTAGGTCTCCATAAAATATCCTCTCTCATCCTTAAAAACCGCAGGTTCAATCACACACAGCCCCTTGATGTCACAGGGGGTCACTTTAATCTTTCCCATAACTCCATTCGCTCCTTTTTTATTGTCAAACACGCCTGACCGGCCGTCAGCCCTCTGGCAGACGTTATCCACATCCATCTGGCAATTCTATCACTTTATCCACAGACTGGCAAGTCCTTATGCACCTGTGAACCGCCTAAATCCATTTCCCATGTCCATATATCCGCAGCGTGATCTACAGGAAAACCAGGCCGTGCCGCGGCTCCGGACAGCTCTGCGCCGCAATTCCAAACAACTCTGTGCCGCAATTCCAAACAGCTCTGTGCCACGGCCCCAGGCAATTCCGTCACACCCTCAGGCATACCAGGCTGAACAAACGCAGCACCACATAGATATCCATGGCGGCCATGGCAAACAGCAGTCCCCTGTCATCCCAGTCCGTCCGCACCACCTTGTCATTTTTGAGGCTGAGAAGGAAAATGGGGAGCAGCGGAAGCAGATATCTTCCCTGGACTCCGTTTATGACATTGGAGCTCACCGGCGTCCAGGCTAACAGCATGGAGAACATCAGCGCTCCCAGACACACCAGGCAGAGAAACCATATCCACAGACGCCCCTTCCATTGGATGAAAATGCTCTCTCCGGGTTTTCTGAGCGCCAGCATCACCAGTATGGCTGTCAGCCCCAGTATAACCGCATAGGGGGTGTTGAGCACTGCATCCATGTTTCCCAGCGCTCCTCCAATCATGCCGGAGTATAGCTGTTCCCCCTGCCAGGCCAGGGTATTGTAACACATCTTAAGCACCAGCATGGGACTGTGAAGCAGCTGTCCGAAGGTGTACCCTGTTTCCCCGGCCCAGGCTACATACCCCTGGTCAGCCTGGGTGTAAAGGGACACGGTCCTGTGGTTCACCACTGCCATGGCCGCTGCAAATGCTCCCAGTACGGAAGCAGCCGACAGGCTCCATTTTCCCCAGCCTCCGAACTTTCTCACCGGTATCAGGAGACAGAAACCGGCTATGACGCCGTACACCATCTTGCAGGGTCCCATGACAGCCATCACAAGAGCCAGGGCAGCTACATCCCTCACCCGTACACGCTCTGCCTTGTAAGCCAAATAAAGGCATACCGCAGTAAAGTATCCGCTGAGGGCTATAATCATCACATCATAGGAAAAGGACGCCGCCAGATGGAGCGTCATGGGAAGCAGGGCCGCTCCTGCCGCCACCTCCCTGCCAAAGGGCATCCTGCGTATGGTAAGACATCCCATGGCAGTGAAAAACATAAGGTTGAACAGCCGTCCCAGGAATAACAGTCCCAGGCCGCCCAGCCCCAGCATCCTTCCCAGGGCAATCCCCATGGCCTGGGGAACATAGGCCAGGGGCGTGGTCCGCACCGGCATCTGGTATGACATGACGGTCCCGTCCTCACCAGTGCTTCCAAGGCCCCGCTCCTTTATGGTCCGGTATGTGCCCTCCTCCAGCTTCTGTCCCAGTACCACAGCCGTTTTTCCGCCGTCCTCCGCAGCTTCATAATCCATGACTCCTGTCAGGTCCTCAATGAATACGTCCTGGGCTCTTATAAACACCCGCTCGTCCTCCGCCCTGGCGGTCCTGCCCATCAGGCGGCTAGAAAGCTGGTAAGCGCTGATATAATGGCTCACCTCGTCCGGGGCAGACAGGGGAGGGAGGACCACCATATACATCAGGCCGATTCCCATGGCGGCTGCGGGAAATATCCGCGCCAGGCCATAGTCCCGCCTTACCAGGAACAGGTATCCCACTGCCGCCAGTACCAGAACCGCAAATACCATCAGCCCGCCGTACCAGCCGTAGAGGAAACGATCCCCTGTTTCCAGGACACCGGCCCTGACATCCGTCAGATGCCACAGTCCAAGGGCAAGAACGCCGCAGGAGCCTCCCAGCCAGACACAGCGGGAATGGCCGCGCGGCATCCTTCCTGCCCCGGCATCATGCCCGATTCCCGGTCTGCTGCTTTCCTGTTTCCTCCCCGCTTTCTTACCTGCCATCTGTTTCCTCCCCGCCCATTTTCTCTGTACTCATGCCCTCCTTGGCGTCCGCTCCGGCTGACTCCTCCTTTTCCAGGAATCTCTGTATCTTAAGCTCCAGTTCCTCCCTGTCCTTCTGGTCCAGCGCAATGCGCTGCACCAGCTCCTTTTGCCTGCTTTCCATCTGGGACATCTGGAGTGTCATCCCAAACACCTTCACAATCAGCAGGAAAATCATGAACAGAAAGAGAAAATTAGGGGTGGAGTAGATTCCCAGCAAATGGGCGCAGGCATCCGCCACAGCCGGGAACAGTGAGAACACCACCAAAATCAGGGCCATGATAACCCAGAACAGCGCTGCCTCAATCTGTACCTTAGCCTGCCGAATCTTCCGCATCATAAAAGCCATAGTCAATATAGAGACTAAAACCAGAATCACTCTGAATATCACTGTCATCATAGGATGAATCCCTGCCTTCTTTTGTTATTTCCAATACTCCTTATTCATGCTGCACGCTGCCGCCAGCTTCACAGGCAGGAAACGGTAACACCTGCCCAGGCGGTAGCCTGCGTATTTGAATCCGCTCTTTACAATCAGTCCGGGCACCAGCCATGGACGGCGGTGGGTCACAAGATAACGGGCTGTCTGCCTGACCAGACGGATTCCCTCGCCCTCCGGGCGGATGCCCCCGAATACCTCCGGATGGTCTGCCTGGGACACAGCCAGGTCGAAATTGCGGTGGAACTGGGCCGCGCACCCATAATTGTGGGAATGAATGACTCTGGCCTCCGCCACATACGCGACGGCGTAATCGTCCTGCAGCACTGCCTTCCCTGCAAATATCATATCCTCGTTGAATATGGTCTTATGAATGAAACCGCCCTGGAACCAGAACTTCTCCCTGTCATAGGCGCAGCATACATTGGAGGCAAAAAAGGTCTTGATGCCCATTCTTCCCAGGTCCTCCTTGGTCTTTATGCAGCTGTCCTCCGGATAATTAAAGGAACGGGTAAAGCGCTCCGCCATGGCGCAGTCCTTATCCGGCAGCTGCCTGGCATAGGCCATGATGACCGACTCCCCGCCGGGCCCCCTCTTGTCAAAGGCAGCCGTCAGATGCT
Organism: Enterocloster clostridioformis; assembly: GCF_020297485.1. Lineage (NCBI taxonomy): Bacteria > Bacillati > Bacillota > Clostridia > Lachnospirales > Lachnospiraceae > Enterocloster > Enterocloster clostridioformis. The sequence continues at coordinate 4,235,674 of NZ_JAIWZC010000001.1, read as the reverse complement.
CAATCAGCCTTTCATCGGCCGGAACCGCGTCGTCTGTCATAAATACCATGATATCCGCCCTGCTGTAGCGGGCCCCCCTGTTTCTGGTGGCTCCATGGTCAAATTCCTCCTTGGACAGATGGTGCACTTCCAGATTGCCGATTCCCTCAAAGCCCTTTTCATTCCAGTAGGCCTTCTCTGTATTCATGACAATGATTTTGCCTATGGGATAGGTCTGCATGGAAAGCATCTTTAAAAGCCTGGAAAACTTCTTTCCGGGCTTGTAGGTGGGTATGATTACATCCACCCGCAGCACGCGCTTTCTCTCCCGGCCATCCGTTATCTCTGTGTTACGTGTTACTTCCTCCATTACCGGTATTCTCCTTTTTCTCACTCTGACAGGCGCCCGCCGTATGCAGGCCGAAGCCCGTCACTAATCCCATCATGAGCAGCAGATAGCAGCCCGCCGCACCATTAATCCCAAATTTTGATACCAGAAAGCCGGATAATACCGCTGCTGCAGCCGCGGCTGCCAGATATACGGCAAATATGGCCTTCTGTCTGCGCATGATTACAAGAGCATAATACATCAGATTGGCCAGGGCATAGAACCCTCCTCCCAGCACAATGATGATGAAAGCCCCGTAATAGCTGACCAGCCTTCCTTCATAACCTCTTCCAAGAATCATCTCCATCACGGACAGCACCCATTTTCCCAAAACAGCAGCAGCCCCCACTGCCAGCACCGTAAGTCCCAGGATGATGGCGCCGATGTTCCTGAGCTCCTTCTTAAAGCAGTCATAGTCCTTTCCGGTCCACAAGTTTGTAAGCCTGGTCAGAAAGGGCCTGATTACAAAATTGGCTACCATATAAATAACAGAGGTGGGCATAAAAATCAAGTTAAAGTATCCCGACGCAGCATCGTTCATCCTGGCGTCAATGGCATATTTGGCAGCGGAGAACACATAAAAGTCCAGAAAGGCCGATATAAACAGGAATAAGGTGCTTTTAAACAGCCTTCCCGTCTTCCTCTCCCCCTTGTTCCAGTCCACCGACGGCAGGGCGTGGATAACATCCAGGTTAAACAGCGCGATTCCCGCTGCCTGGGCAGCCACCGCGGCCAGACAGGAGAACAAAAGGTGTTCAAATGCCGCCAGCGTCACCAGAAATACGCTGACCGAAAAAAGAGTTCGGAAAAAATTGGATTTTCCCGTAAGATACAGGCTTCCCTGGCGCTGAAATTCCGACTCATATACATCAGCATACCCATCTATTACCTTGTATATGACAAGCAAAATGAGAATCATGCATTTGTCCGCCGTGTAACGCCCCATGCCGTGCATGAAGGTGAGGAACACGGCCCCTGCCGCCAGAGCCATAATACATGTTATGTTCCTGTGCTCCAGATAATCCCCAAAGGAATACTCGCCTGTTCCGTCCGTAATCTGGAAGGGACGGATACCAAAATAAGCTACAATGAACATCTGCTGTCCCAGAGTGGAAAATCCGAAGGAAAAGATACCTCCCTGGTCGTCTCCCACCACCCGTATGACCAGAAAAGACAGAACCATGCTGGCCAATGCATAGACAAAACTCCCTGCAATATTCCAGACCACGTTCTGCCGTCCGATATCCGTTCCTTTATATAATAAATGTTTCGTCAGATTCTTCATAACGTTCTCCAAGCTCCGGAGGATAGCCGGAAAATACTAGCGTTTCCTGAAATTCTGAATCATAAGTATGGAAATCAGCATCCTGGCCATATAGTGGACGGCTGTCAGCGGTTTTAAATAGCTCTCCCCCTCCAGCCTTTCGTCAATGGTCACCTGCAGCTCCGCTACCCTGGCTCCCTGTTTGATCAGGAAGGAAACCGTGTCCGGCTCCGGTCCGTAATTCAGGTTAAGGGCGAATTCCTCTATCATCCTCCGGTTAAACATGCGCATGCCCGAAGTGGGATCCGTCACCCTTGTTCCGGTGGTAAGCCGGATGGCGCTGCCTATGATTCTGCTTCCAATCATCCTGACCGACCATCCCTTTTTCTCCGTTACAAACCGGGAGCCTATGACAATGTCATACCCTTCCTCCATCTTCTGTCTCATGGCCTCAATGTACTCTGGCCTGTGCTGTCCGTCTCCGTCAAACTGGACGGCGTAGCGGTACCCCTTCCTGTAGGCGTATTTCATACCGGCCTGGAAGCATCCGGCCAATCCCAGATTCACCGGCAGGTCCAGAAGATTATATCCCTTATCCCTGCAGATTTTGGCTGTGCTGTCCCTGGAACCGTCATTTACCACCACATAATCCAGATACGGAAAGCCCCGGACCAGGTCCTCCACCACCCTCTCTATATTTTTTTCCTCATTAAAAGCCGGTATCACCAGCAGTACCTTATCCATGTTCGTCTCCTACATCCCCCTGATAATGCCGCAGATACGGTCCACATCCTCCAGCTCCAGGTCTGCATAGCATGGCAGCGTCAGCACACGGTCCGCCACATAGGCTGCCACCGGCGTATCCTTGGAGGAAAATCTGCCCTCATAACACTGGAAATCATTAATCAGGGGATAAAAATATTTTCTCGGGTATATTCTGTGCCCTGCCAGGCAGTCGTATACCTGGTCCCGGTCAGCCTTAAAGCCTTCAAAGAGCACAGGAAAATAGGCATAATTGGGCGTAAGCCCTTCTTTGAAGGATGGCAGCTTAATACCCGGCACGCCCGCCAGGCCGGACAGATAACGTTCCACCACCTTCTTGCGCTTCCCTATCTCCCGGTCCAGATGATGCAGGTTGCACAGTCCCATGGCTGCCTGGAATTCATTCATCTTGGCGTTCCCGCCAACCCATACCACATGGTCCTGGTCCACAATCCCAAAATTCTTAAGGCAGTTCAGACGGTGCTCCATCCAGTCCTCCTTAAAGGTTACCGCTCCCCCTTCAATGGAGTTAAACACCTTGGTGGCATGAAAGCTGAAAATACTGGCATCCCCAAACTCGGCCACGCTTTTTCCTTTATACCGCTCCCCAAAGGTGTGGGCCGCATCGTATATCACCTTCAGCCCGTGTTTCCTGGCTATTGCCTCAATGCGCTCCACATCGCACAGGTTTCCATACACATGGACCGGCATAATAGCCGAGGTCTTATCCGTGATAAGTGCCTCGATTTTTTCCGGGTCCATGGTGAAATCCTCCGGATTGATGTCGCAGAATACCGGGGTCAGGTTATTGCGCACAATGGCATGGGTGGTGGACGCAAAGCTGAAGGGGGTGGTAATCACCTCGCCGGTCAGCTCCAGGGCCTGGATGGCCATTTCCAGGGCCATGTGCCCGTTTACAAACAGCACCATGTTCCGGATTCCCATGTACTCCTTAAGCTCCTTTTCCAGCTGTTTGTGGAAATCCCCCATATTAGTCAGCCATGCGCTGTCCCATATGGGTTTTATCATCTCTATATATTCTTCGTAAGAAGGAAGGGAGGACCGGGTAACCAGTATCTCCTTCTCTTTATCTTCCTGTCCGTTCATACGTCATTTTGTCCTTTCTGCAGGCCGCTATGCATCTCAAGGCCTGCCTCAGCGCGCCGTCCTGCGTCTCAAATCCCGCCTCCCCGCACCGCCCTACCACCGCATCCTGCACACCACGGTCAGAAACCACACCTCTGCCAGGACGAGTCCCAAAACAGCCCTGGCTGCCGCCATGCCTGCCGGGCCGGTTCCCAGATACTCCTTATAGTAATACAGCTTGCTCCTGTGAAGCAGCCTCTGCTTATCCACGATCCGTTTAAAGCTTTTGTCAATGCTGACAGAATGGGCATGGACATAGGACTCATCCGTTACCAGCACGGTCTTCAGACCCATTTTCCTGAACTTCTGTCCCAGCACCTTTTCTTCATAATACAAAAAGATGTGTTTGTCAAATACTTCTTTTATTTCCCCCGGCGTGAGAAGGCCTGTCTTTAACATAAAAAAGGACCCGGGAACCGCATCCACCAGGCGGCAGTCCTCATCCCCCGCATACGCAAGCCTGTAGGAAGGCGTATTCAGCATGGCCTTAAACAGACGTCTGGTAACCAAACCCGTATCCAGCAGGTCCTTCCACAGAGGAAGGAGGGTCCAGTAGGAAAACAGTTCTCCCCCCTGCGGGTCCTTCACCCTGGCTGAGGCAGCCACCGCGCCCTGGGTCTTGTCCAGTGCATCCTTTACCCGCCGGATGCAGCGCGGCGTCACATGAATGTCCGGGTTGGCAATGATTACATAGTCTGCCTCCAGACAGCTTACGGCGTAATTGATTCCCTCCTGGTTTCCCATGCCGTAGCCGCCGTTTTGCTCCAGCCGAAGCGCGTGGACCTTTCCGCTGCCATTCAGTGTCCGGAGGAGCTTCCATGAATCATCGGATGAGTGGTTGTCCACCACCACCACGCAGTCCAGGCACTCATAATCCCTGACCTCATCTACCAGTGACAGGGTGGTGCGGCAGTCATTATAGTTCAATATAATCATGCTTATCTTATCCATATCATTTCCCGCTTCCAAAAGCCTTCTGCTTCCTTCGGCTGTCCACCAGCCTCATCCCCAGCCTGCGGCTGATCCACAGCCGGAAGGCAGGGCAGATAAGGCTCACATGGTTAAACACCCACCACATGTGCATGTACAGCCTCTTTCCCTCCTGTTTTGGGGTTCCCTTCCAGGGAGTCTTATCCAGATAATACTCATAGAGCCTTCTGAAATGGTTGTGGCTGCCGGCTATCCAGGGCCTCTCGTCTCCCAGATAATGAATGATGACAGGGGCCTTTCCCGCCTGCCTGTACTCGTCCTCCCCCACTGCCCGGTATGCCCCGCACATGTTCACCAGGGTCCTGTACCTGAAATACCGGTAGTTGGTAAAATAATTATACCGGACCGGCAGCGTGATGATTCTGCCTCTCAGCGCGCCGTTAATGGTATCCTGGTCACAGGCAAATAGGCTGCCCTGATGGCTTCTGTAAAATTCCAGCAGCTGCCCCAGCACATCCTGGTTTCTCCACGCCTCCAGGTCCATGAGCAGGACTCCGGAATTATAGTAAGGCTCATCCTTTTCCATGCCGATGGATTCCTTCATCTCCCTGTAAACCGTGGGCTCCATCACCATACCCACCAGATGGCTTCCAAGCTCTGTCTCATACAGGGGACGGATGCTTCCGTTCACAATGGTATCGCAGTCCAGATACAGAGCCTTTCTTACGCAGTCCGGCAGCACCCTGGGGGCAAAGAGGCGCCCCATGGCGCTTATATCAAATCCCCTGGTATCCACCTCATAGTCAAACCGATCCCTCAGTTTTCCCAGCTCCGCCACATGAAGGCTGCGGCTGAATTTTCCCGCAACAGAGGCCAGGCGTTCAAGGTAAGCCTCACTCATTCCCACGGACAGGATATATACGTCCATCCGGGGGATGTTCCTGCTGTGGTCCAGCAGGGAATAAAGGGAGGCCGCCAGATGTCCGGCATACCCGTCATTAGACGCATAAATGATATTAACAGTTTCTGTATTCCAATCCATATTATGGCACCTATTTCTTACATTCTCTAGTCTTTCTAAGGTCATTTTGTTTACAATTTTACATTATAGCGGGTAAAAAGTAAATCACATCTGGAATTTTCCTGCCAAATATGATAGATTAAGACATGTATGGTAATCTATATAAAATTCAGGAGGATGTTACGAATGAATGAGTTAACGAAGCGTGCTGTCGCAGCCCTTCTGTCCGGACTTCTGGTCTTAGGTCAGGCCGGACCCGCATTGGCCGCGCAGGATGATTCTATTTATGGTCCGGCTTTTTCCACAAAAGTCGAACAAACCTCCCCTGGTTCTTCAGAAAGCCAGAGTGGGGGCGTGCAGAGTTCCGGCCCGCAGTCAGTGGCTCCTGCCAACGCAGCCCCGGCAGAACAGGCCGATGGGGGCAGCGCTGCTGCAGCCGGCAGCACTGAGGCAGCCGCTAAAGCCGGCACAGACAGCGTGTCTTCCTCTGCCACGGACCAGAACGCGGCACAGGCAGCAGACGACTCGGCGCAGGCCGATGCAGAGGCAGCCGCAGCAGCCCAGTTTGCAGCAGAGGAAGCTGCCAGACAGGCATCAGCCAATACGCCTTTTGTCCAGATTCAGGTGCTCCGTCCGGATACCACATGGACCGATCCTGTAATAGGCGATACACCGGTGGTGTCGGAGCAGGGATTCCGTTCCATGTCCGTCTATCTGAACAACATAGTGGGCGACATCCTTTACAGGACGTATACAAGCGCGCATGGCTGGAGCGACTGGGCTATGAACGGCGGCCACACCACTGTCTGGGAGGACGGCGCCCTGGTGGAGGCCATCCAGATGCGTTTCAACGGCTTTGTGGGCAACACATTTGATATTTACTACTGCACAACCCTGAACGATGGGACAGAGTTAAACTGGGCGCGCAACAGCGCAACAGCAGGAACCATGGGTACAGGAAAGGTGCTGAGCGGCTTCAGGGTCTCCCTCTGGGGTAAAGGCGTGGAAGGCGCTGCCTACAACATGGAGAAACCATTGGAAGCAGCGTTCCCGGACGGAATCCAGGTTGTGGACGGGGCAGTGGCATACAGTAACGGCACCGGCGTTCCATTTACCGGATGGGCCTGGAATGACAGGGACCGCTACTACTTTGTGAACAATGCGCCTGTAACAGGCTGGCAGTACATAGACGGTTTCAAGTATTACTTTGACGAGACCGGCAAGCTGCTGACCGACTTAGAGCCCATTGTGGGCAACAGCGGTCCGTTCCTCATCAGCATCAACAAGCAGATGAACTGCATGACCATCTTCGCACAGGACGGAGCCAACGGCTTCATCATCCCGGTAAAGACCTATCTTACCTCTACCGGACCGGATACCCCGATTGGAACCTTCCAGACACCGGCCAAGTACCGTTGGCGTGACATGAACCACGGAATCTTCACCCAGTACGCGACGCGTATCTACAAGGGCTTCCTGATTCACTCCATCCTGTACAGCCGTCCGGACCCCATGACATTAGATCCGCTGACCTATAATTATCTGGGTATCGCAGAGTCAGCCGGCTGTGTCCGTCTCCTTTCCGGAGACGCCAAATGGGTATATGACAACTGTGCACTGGGCACCACGGTGACCATCTACAACTCGCCAAAGGCAGGCCCTTATGACCGGCCGGCCATTGAGTGGGTTATTCCGGGAGACCAGCACTGGGATCCCACGGATCCTCTCTTTGCCCAGCAGTAATATTAGAGTATACATCCAAAATGGCGGGGAACCGTTCATTGGAATCACTTTCCAATGAACGTCTTCCTCGCCATTTCATATACTGCCGGCATGGTATGCTCAAATCTCAGAAAAAACCGCATCCTGGGCGTAAGCTCTTTATAATACCTGCGGTATTGGGGATTGAATATCTCCTCAAACTGCTTGGTGTTTACCATTGTCTGGTAATAGGTCCTGCGGGCAGCGCTCTCTGCCGCTTCCTTAAACCTGCCCCCTGTGGCCCTGTCAAACTGCTCATAGGTGCGCTTCATGCGGTCACAGTAAGCCCTCTGCTTCCCCTGGTAATCCCCGCTCTTTCCCTCCACGGTCCAGGAACCTGCCACGCCTACCCGGTAGGCGCTCATGGCCTCGTCAAAGTAATAGCCGTATCCGTTTGCAGCCGCAATCAGCTGGATGGGCGTATCCCCCACGGGACAGTCCACATAGTAATCAGGCAGATCCCCCACCAGACGGGCCGGAAATGCCATGGAAGACATGGCGTAGCCCGAAGGCTTGTCAATGATTTCCTCCGGGGTCAGGACGCGGCTCTTTCTGTACGGCCTCATCTGGCCCTCTGTCAGCGCCTTTCCCACCAAATCTATGCTGGCGCTGTGAATACACAGGGTACAGTCCGGGTGGGTTTCCATGTAATCCACCTGCTTCTGAAGCTTATCCGGGGACAGGAAATAGTCGTCCCCGTCACACATGAAAATGTACTTTCCCCTGGCCCTGGGGAAATTAAAGGCCCCGCTGATATTGTCGATCCCCTGTGAATACTGGTTTTCTGTCTGTATCAGCGGCTTCACCTTTTCCGGATACCTGGCCGCATATTCCCGTATAATATCGCTGGTACCGTCCGTGGATGCATCGTCGTGGACCAGTATCTCAAACGCAAAATCTGTTTTCTGCATCAGAAAGCTGTCCAGGGCTGTTCTGATGTAATTCACATGATTAAATGTAACACAGCTGATGCTGGCCATTATAGTTGTATCTGCGGTTTGCGGCCCGGCGCCGCCTCGCACTTTGTCGCTCATATCCTGTCACACCTCCCTACCGCTCCACCTTGGTAATATATTCCTCATATTTCCTGGCAATATACATGCCTGTGACACTGCCGTCCTGCTCTATTTCCTTTCCCTCAAAACAACGCAGATGGTTTGTCACACAGTCATATCCCGCCAGACAGGAAAACTCCACGCCGCCGGAAAATCTGGGATTGCACTCCAGCATGTGGTAAACGCCGTCCCGGTCCTCTATAAATTCCATGTTCACGCATCCCCTGATTCCCAACAGCCCGGCAATGGTCCGGCACCGTTCCTCCAGCTGGCGGTTTCTGAATACCAGCACAGAGGTTCCCGCTCCGTTTGGAGTCCGCAAAAGCTCCCTGCGGCAGATAGCTGCGCATGTGCCCTGCTCAGGGCTTCGCACCACATCCACCGTGACCACGTTTCCCTTTATCATGGGCTGGACGATATAATCTGCCGGATCTGTTTCCCCCAGAAACCCCTCCATCTCGCGGCGGGATCCCACCATCTTAAGGCCCTGGCTGCTTCTTCCATTATAGGGCTTACACACAGCCGGATACCTGATTTCATCCGGGTCCGCGTCCCCCAGGCGCAGAGTGGGAATCACGGTTCCCTCCATATGCTCCTCCAGATAGCGGTACAGCTCCATCTTGTCACGGCACAGGCCGATGCAGGCCTTGTCCGACATGCATAAGGTTACATTTATTTCACTGAATTCGTCCCGGTGAAGATTGAACACATCAATCTCCGCGTCCGTCAGGGGAATGACGGCCTCCGCCCCTTCCTTCCGGCAAAGGAACATCATGGTCCCTATATAATGGTCTGTATCCGTTGCATAGGGAACCTGATAAAACACCTCCACGTTCCCCGCGTCCGCAATCCATTCCCTGGGATACACATCGCAGCCTATGACCCGGATTCCATTCTCCCTGCATTTCTTAATGACGATATCAGCCGAAAAAGACCCTATGGCTGTCACAATCACTGTCCTCATTTTACGTTCCTCCTGTTTACTTTCTTCCGGGCAGCCTGTCCATTGCCAGGCCCCTGATATACCGGAACACTTCCAGCCCCAAAACCCAGGATGCCAGCATATACACAACCGCGCCAAAGAGAATCTGCATTCCCAGGCCCAGCCATCCCACGGGAACATATCTTCCCGCAGCCATGACAGCCGCGGCCATGAGGATTGAGACTGCCACTGACGGAATGATATCCTTCCACTGCTCCAATATGCTGTAGTTAAGCAGGCGTTTATTGGGCCATGCGTTGATGAAGGTGCACAGGAAATCCGCGGCCGCCTTAAGTGCCACCAGCACCAGAGGATTATAGCGTATGCCCGCCACCAGCACCGCCAGGCCCACCATCTTTTTCACAATTTCCAATTTAAGGAATATATCGCTGCGCCCCATTGCATTCAGCGCCTGAAGGTTGGCAATGTGAATGGGCCAGAAAGAATAGGCAATGCACATGATTTGCAGAAACGGAACACAGGGCAGCCATTTTTCTCCCAGCAGCAGCAGTACCATGGGCCGGGCCACGGCTATGAGACCTGCCATCATGGGCAGCACCAGATAGGAGCTGACGGTGATGGCCCTTCGCAGCATGGACTTTACACGCTCCGGCTCGTCCTGGCTGGCTGACAGCACAGGCAGCATAACGGACTGGATGGCGGCTCCCAGGTTGCTGACAATCAGCTTGGGAAACTGCTCTCCGCGGTTGTAGTTTCCCAGCATGGATTCATTGTAAATTCTTCCTATCACCAATCCGTATATATTGTTATAAACCGTATCCAGAAGGGAGGCGCACAGCAGCTTCCATCCAAAGGCGAACATGGTCTTAATCCGCAGAATACTGAACAAAAGGCGGGGTTTCCAGCTGATGCTCATAAACAGAATCAGCATGTAGAAAAAGTAGTATGCAATCTGCTGCCATACCAGGGCCCATACCCCCAGTCCCCTGTAGGCCAGGAAAATGCTGATTGCACCCGATATCATGGATGCCGCAAAGGAGGATATGAACAGGCCCTTAAACTCCATATTCCTGGACACATAGGCATTCTGTATGGAGATTACCCCTCCCGGAAACAGGACCACGGCCAGCACCCGCACCAGGGCCGTCATCTCCTGGTTATTATAAAAGTATGCGATGCCGGGCGCTGACAGATACAATACCAGGTAGATGACTGCGGATACAGCCATGTTAAAGAAGAAAACCGAAGAAAAATCCGTGTCATCCACCTTCCGCTTCTGAATCAATGCGGTGCTGAAGCCATTTTGCACCAGTACATTGGCAATGGTGACAAATATGAGAATCACGCCTACCACACCGTATTCTTCCGGCGAGAGCAGACGCGCCAGTATGATGGAAACCAGGAACTGGACGCCCTGGGCGCCTCCATTTTCCATTAACTTCCAAAACAGGCCGTTTAAGACCTTTGCCGTTGTCTGTTTTTCATTCAATGCCTGTTTTCCTTCCTTTCTTCATGGAACCGCGGACAGACCGATGCCTCAAGATACACCCTGAAACAGGCTTTTGGTCAGTCCCCAATGAACAGCATCTGCCCCAGTGTACGCACAAGGGTGTTCTTGGTAAAGCCGTACTTCACCATAAGTCCCATTTTTCCAAGCCGGCCGCAGCGCGGCAGTCTTATGAAAGCCTCCAGCGTTTCCTGCTGTTCCCGGTTCAGACAGCTGCGAAACATATGGTAAAAGCACTCCGCCTGACCAAACATCTTCCTGTAATTCTCCCTGGCGCTGCCTCCGTCCTTTACCCGGGCCCTGACAGAATCCAGGTTGTCTCCCTTCTCAGCTCCCAGGGTGTTGCCGCCATGCTGCCTGTAATAGTACAGGGGCCGGTCCACCCATCCTATCTCTCCAAAGCAGGACGCGATAAGGGCCAGCCATGCATCGTGCATAAGGCAAACCCCGGGAATTTCCTGTAGATAAGGCAGCATACTGCGGCTGAGCATTACGGCGCCTCCGGTCACATTGTTCTGTACCAGAAGCTGGGGCAGGCGGGTGCGTTCCGGGGAAATTTTCTGATATCGGAAGAAGCTGTCCGCTATGGGCCGCAGCTCCTCATCCGTCACGGTCAGGTCTGAATGCACCAAAAGGGGCAGCCTGCTATGGCCTGGTTCTCCTTCCATCTCTTTCATCTTATCTGACAGCATCCGCGCCTTTTGAGGCAGCCAGACATCGTCCTGGTCGCTCAGCATAAAATAATCCGCCCTGGCCAGAGGCCCCAGACGCGCCAGCTGGTTTTCCGTCACCTCATACTCTGACAGCAGGCTCAAAGGCCCGGGCAGCGCCTCCGTATCATGGTCTGCATCCGTACTATGGTCTGCATCCGGATTATGGTCTGCATCCGCCATCAGCTTAAGGAGCTTCAGGAAATGGGCAGCCGCTCCCCCGGAAGGCTTTCTCCTGAAAAGCACCAGTATCCTGTCCCGGTGTCTTTCCTCATATTCCTTCAGCAATTCCCCGGAGCCGTCCGCGGAACAGTCATCCGACACCAGGATATGGATGTCCTTCTCATCCTGTGCCAGTATGGAATCCAGCTGCTGCTTTATATATCTGCTTCCGTTATATGAAGCCACCAGTACCGTAATCATTTTGAACGTTTCTTCCTTCCATTCATCCATGGCAGCCGTGTCTCAATCAGCCGCACCACGCCCGGCTCCACCGCCAGCACCAGGGCAAGAAGCAGGATATCCCAGGGCGTACTGCCTAAAACTCCCGGATACATCATTCTGCCTGCCGTCACCTTAAAAAATGCAATGACAGGAACCAGATGGGTACACATGACGGTCAGGGAATGTGTTCCGTAATATGTAAAGAAGGGCACAAGAACCCGGCTGAAAACCGGCCATTCCTTCCAGCTGCCGCCGCAGGCGGACACCCGCTCCCCAAACATCAGGATGGTGACTGAGGAAAACCAGGCTGTCAGAATCCAGGACACCGGATTTTCCATAGTCAGGAAATTAAAGTCGCACCCCGGAATCAAAACCGTAAGGGCGATGCCGGAACACATGAGCAGAAACGCAGCCGCCAAACCGGCCCGGCCCTTTAAGTACATGGACGCCTTCTGCCACGCATCACAGGCAAACACTCCCCCCAGGGCCAGCAGGAAGCCTGCCAGGCCCTTGATATACACCATGATCGGCAGATGTATGACGCGCCACAACGTGGTGTCCTGCCTGGAACCATTGATATAGAGGATGAGGAACACACTGGCCGCTCCGGCCAGACAGGCCCCAATTCCCATTTTCCTGCGGCTGCCGTATATCATATTCAGCAGCAGCTCCGCTATGAAGATGCTGGGCAGAAACCACAGTGTCTCTAACCCCACCAGTGTGCCTGTATAATAGATGTCGGACATGAGTACCAGGAAGGTATACTGCTGAGGCCACACCAGGAATATCCGCGAGAAAATAAACAGCACGCTGTAGCACACATATGGAATTCCCAGGGATATAAGTCTTTTTCCTGCCATCTCCCGGCTGGATATGCCTGTCCTTCCCTTCCCGTAACGGAGCGCATACCGCCACCCTGTATAGACATAAAAAACAGCCAGCATAAAGAAGCCGTACCAGTCAGAGAGAATGCCAAGGCTGGTCTCCACCAGACAATGGCTGGCTACCACTCCCAGCATTCCCATGCCCTTTGCCACATCCAGATAGACCTGGCGGTCCTGTGTCTTAGTCATCTGCCGTATATCCTTCCTGTCCTTTATCCTGTCTTATCCGAAAATCTCCTCTGCCTTGTTCATGGCTGACTCGATTACCTTGTCCATATCGTAGTACTTATATTCTCCCAGACGGCCGCCAAACAATACATGGGATTCGGCCCCTGCCAGTTCCTCATACTTCTGGTACAGCTCCTGGTTCTTCTGGTCATTCACCGGATAGTAGGGTTCCATGCCCTCCTGCCAGCTCACCGGATACTCCCTGGTAATCACTGTCTTTGGCTGTGTGCCGAACTCAAAATGCTTGTGCTCAATTACCCTGGTATAGGGCGTCTCCCGGTCCGTATAATTCACCACCGCCACTCCCTGGTGGTTCTCCTGGTCCAGCACCTGGGACTCAAAGCGCAGGCTGCGGTACTCCAGCTTGCCGAACCGGCAGCCGTAGAAAGCGTCAATGGTGCCCGTGTATACCACGGTCTCCCCCAGGCTGTTATAGTGTTCCCTGTGTTCCAGGTAATCCACTGAAGTCTCTATATCACAGCCCTCAAACAGCTTCTCCACTATGGCATTATATCCCCCTATGGGAATCCCCTGATAGGGGTCATTGAAATAATTGTTGTCATAGATATACCGCACAGGTATGCGTTTGATGATAAAGGCCGGAAGCTCCCTGCAATCCCTGCCCCACTGCTTTTCCGTATACCCTTTTATTAATTTTTCGTACAATTCCCTTCCCACCAGACGGATGGCTTGTTCCTCCAGGTTCTTTGGCTCACCTGTAATCTCCGCCCTCTGCTTCTCGATGATGGCCTTGGCCTCATCCGGTGTGGATATGCCCCACATGCGGCTGAAGGTATTCATATTAAAGGGCATGTTGTACATCTGGCCCTTATAATTAGCCACCGGGCTGTTGGTGTAGCGGTTGAACTCCGCCAGGGAATTCACGAATTCCCACACCTTCCTGTTGCCCGTATGGAAGATATGGGCGCCGTACTTGTGCACATGAATGCCCTCCACGTCCTCGCAGTACACGTTTCCGCCTATGTGGTTCCTCTTCTCCACCACCAGACAGCGCTTTTTGTTCTTTCTGGCGTACCAGGCAAACACACCTGCATACAGACCGCTTCCCACCAATATATAATCGTATTTTTTCATATCCGGATATGCTCCTTTGCTTATCGCTCTCTTTGCTTTCACAATTGTACTATGTTTCACCGGAAATGTAAATGGATTATGTCCCCTGCCGTCCCCGTAAAGCCCGGGACAGACAGGGGAGCGTGGATGGCATAAACGCACATAAAAACACGAGACTGAAGACAATGGCATCCCTCTATCCTAGATTCTTTCGTACCATGCCCGGCAGCACTCCTCCGGCGCCGGCGCTGTGTCCAGCCCCAGAAGTTCCAGCATGACACTGTCCGCATGCATGACAGGCTCCCTGTCCTGGCGGAGTATGATTTCCCACAGTCCCGTGCGGGGGCTGCGCAGAATGTCTGTCTTTCCTTTATCCGTAAAGTAATCCTGCATAGAGGCCTTTCCTTTCCCAGGCCAGAATTTTCTTCCGCCCTCAGCGCGTCCTATTTCGCCGCTTTGCCTCTATTATACACAAATATACACAAAATCACCCTGCCGTAACAAGTAAATAACAAAACCCTGCCTCTGCAATAACACACCTCAGCCTCTGTCTCTTATCTCACCTCGTCTTCATGTATACCCTGCATTCATAAGGCTTCAGCCGTTCCAGTGCCTGTCCGCACTCCTCCCCGGTGTAGTTGCCAATCAGCAGCCTGCAGCCGTCAAGCTCCAGTCTTTCTCCCAAATCAGCCTCAGAAGCCTTCATGTTGGCCAAAACCACAAGCTCCTGCCCCCGGTATGTGCGCCTGTACGCCAGCACCTGAGGATGTTCCCTGTATATGAATTCAATCTCCCCTTCTGATATGACTTTATATTCTTTCCTCAGGGCAATCAGCCTTTTGTAATAATTCAATATAGAGCCGGAATCACCTGCCTCTGCCTGCGCGTTGATATAAGAATGGTTCTCCGGTATGTCAATCCACGGCTCCCCCTGTGTAAATCCGGCGTACCGGCTGCCGTCCCACTGCATAGGCGTACGGCCGTTATCCCTGGAACGGGCGGCCAGCACCTTTAAGGCTTCCTCCCCGGTGATTCCCTGCTCTGTCAGGATACGGTAATAGTTAATGCTTTCAACGTCCCGGTACCGGGAAATATCATCGTAATAAGGATTGGTCATGCCCAGCTCCTCCCCCTGGTACACATAAGGCGTCCCGCGGAACATATGGATGACCGTTGCCAGCATTTTAGCGGATTCCTTCCAGTATTGTCCGTCATCCCCAAACCGCGATATGGCTCTGGGCTGGTCGTGGTTGCACCAGAACACGGCATTCCAGCCATTCTCCCGCTCCATCCCCTCCTGCCACTCCATGAACAGCTGTTTAAGCCGGAGCAAGTCAGGCTCCATCAGTTTCCACTTATCCCCGTCCCTGTAATCCACCTTCAGGTGATGGAAGTTAAAGCACATGGACAACTCGCGGTCTTCCGGCCTGCTGTAGCGGATACAGTTATCCAGGGTGGTGGAGGACATTTCTCCCACGGTCACCATGTCCTCTATGCCCGTATCCCGCACCAACTCCCGGAGATACTCATGTACCCTTGGCCCGTCGGTATAAAAGCGGCGCCCATCCCCTTTGTCATCATCCACAAATACATCCGGTTTGGATATCAGGTTCACCACGTCGAACCGGAATCCCTTCACGCCCTTTGCCTTCCAGAACCGGATGACCTCCTTAAGCTCCCCGCGCACCCTGGGATTATCCCAGTTTAAATCGGCCTGGCTTACATCGAACAGGTGAAGGTACCATTTTTTCAGGTGGGGTACATACTCCCAGGCATTTCCCCCGAATTTGGACTGCCAGTTGGTGGGGGGCGCGTCCGGGCTCCCTTCCCTGAAGATATAATAATCCATATACTCCGGATTGCCCTCAAGCGCCTTCTTAAACCAGCGGTGTTCCGTGGATGTATGGTTAAATACCATATCAAACATGCATCCCATTCCCCTCACATCCGCTTCCCGAATCAGTTCCTCCACATCCTCCATGGTGCCGAATACAGGGTCGACAGCCCGATAGTCAGCCACATCGTACCCGTTATCATTGAGAGGGGAGCAAAAAAATGGTGTCAGCCAAATATAGTCAATCCCCAGTTCCTTTAAGTAGTCCAGCCTACTTATGACTCCGCGTATGTCGCCCAGACCGTTTCCCGTTGTATCCTGAAAGGACTTGGTATAAATCTGGTAAATCGTACTGTCCTTAAAATGCCCCATAAATGATTCCTCCTTCATCTCCGCGCCGTTATATGACTCCATCTATCCTGGCCACCGCATCTGCCGAAGCCCTGACTCTTTGTCCGGTCTGCCAGCTTATATCTCCTGAATTTCCGGGATTGGTAAGAACCATGATGACCATGTCACTGTGTCCTGCCCCGGCAATCTTATCCCGGTCAAATGCGATAAGTTTCTCACCGGCCCTGACTCTCCTGCCTGCCGTCCTGGCTGCCGCCTATCCCTTTCTTCCTTCCGAGGGCATAGGTCAGGCAGAAGGGAATCAGGATTGCCAGTCCCATGGCTGCTGCGAAGGGTCCCATGTACTGGGGCTGGATGGACAGGATGCCCGGTATGCCTCCCACACCGATGGCATTGGCCTTGATTCCGCTTACAACAGACAAAACTGCGCCCACCGCCGATCCGGTCATTCCGCAGATAAATGGAAAGCCGTATTTCAGGTTCACACCGAACATGGCTGGTTCTGTTACACCCAGGCAGCAGGAGATGCAGGCGGGTACGGATACTTCCTTTGCCTTGGCGTCATTCTTCTGGAGAAGAATCATGGCCAGTACAGCGGATCCCTGGGCGATATTGGACAGGGCAATCATGGGCCACAGGGTGGTGCCTCCAAAATCAGCTATCAGCTGAAGGTCAATGGCATTGCTCATATGATGAAGTCCCGTGATTACAAGTGGCGCGTAGAAGAATCCAAAGATACCGGCAAACACTCCCTTAAAGGGGGATGTCAGGCCTGCGTTCACACAGTCTGAAATCACGGCGCCAATCTTCCAGCCAATGGGTCCCAGGATACCGTGAGCCACTGCCACTGATATCAGCAGGGAACAGAAGGGAACCACAATCATGGAAATCATGGCAGGACATATTTTTCTGAAGAACCGCTCCAGATACACCAGGGTAAAGCCGGCCAGCATTCTCTGGAGAAGGGTCTGGTTCTGCATGGCAGCCTTCTTCACCGCGTCCTTGGAGACCCCCTCTATGCCTGCCACCTCCGCAAAGTCATTGTAAAAGGTGCTCACCTCATTGCCGATTATGACCTGGAACTGCCCTGCCTGGGTGAATGTGCCCTTGGCGCAAGCCAGGCTTTCGATGGCCTGTGTATCCGCCTTGGACGGATCATTTAACACAAAGCGCATCCTGGTTACACAGTGGGATACGGCCGCAATATTCTCCCTGCCCCCCACATACTCCAACAGTTTCTTCGAATCCCCTGTAAACTTTCCCACGTTCAATACCTCCTGTCAATCTGACCGCGAAACCTCATCTTGTTTAAACAAGTATCTTAATCTGAATTATATCTTGTTTAAACAAGTTTGTCAATATTGATTTTTATTTTTTCCGGTGTTTTTCACATTTCGCATCCAAAAAGCACCGGACGAACATCTGCCTGAAGCTTTCTGTTCTCCGGTGCCTTGATTTACCTATTTTGTCCGATGGGCCAGATCGTAAAATACGAACCGGTCCGGTCTGTGCCTGGACTGGGTGAACTCAAACATGACTCCCTCCTTATTATAGGTCATGCTGCTCACCACTGCCATACAGTTATAATCCTTTAAATCCAGATACTTTTCATCAATCTGGTTAACTCGCTCCACGGTCATCTTTCTCTTGGTGGTCACAATGCTTTCGCCCAGGTCATTTTCCATATATTCATAAATGGAACGCTCCGCAATCTCCGGCGTCAGGTCCCGCACCACATCCTTTAGGAAATAGTTATGGTCAATGATTAAGGCTTCCCCCTCAATGCAGCGCACACGCTGTATATAATAAATCTGGGCCCCCACAGGGAATGTGGTCCGCCTGCGTATGGTCTCATCCACGGTCAGCTCCGCGAAGCAGACCACCTTGGTGGTATAATTTTTCCTGTTTCTGGCCACTGCCTCCTTCAGGCTCTCTATGCCTCCCAGTATGAACTCCGACTGCTGCTGTCCGGGCTGGTAAATGATTCTCACTCCCTTGCCGTGGATGCTCTGCACATATCCTTCCGACGCCAGCTGCCCGATGGCCCGGCGGATGGTATTCCTTGAACAGCCGAACTCCTTCACCAGGGTATTTTCCGAGGGCAGCAGCTCCTGAAAAGCGTATGTCCCATCCTCCATCTTTTCCCTGAGCGCCGTATAAATCTCATTATATTTTGTCTTAGCCATATAAACCTCATACATCTCTTTATTTTAATACGTTTACAGCACAAGTCCCCGCGCAAACCAGAACGGTTTTGTCCGTTCCAGACCCGGGCGCCCCGGAATTATCCGAGAGGAATTCCTATGACACACAGCCGTATGAGAAACAGCGCCATTAAATGCAGCGGGTAAAACCAATAGAATGCGTACTTCCATCGGGCCTGTCCTTTTCTCCCGTTGTAAAAAAGCAGGGGCACCGCCGAAAGAACCCCCGTCCCATGATACTTGTCCCAGGACCCCAGAAAAGACAGGAGGCTGCCGGACATCACCTGGACAGGGCGTTTATCCCTCAGGAGATAAAACAATGAAATAATAAGAATCCCGTCCATATCGTAATCCGCCTTCAAAAAGACAGCCGCCAGGCATCCGCCCCCAATGGCGGCGGCCATCCCAATGACACGGTACGGCTCCGTTAAACCCTGGCTCTGTTTCAGGCCCCGGAGCACCAGCAGTCCGATTGCCAGCTCAACGTACACATTGCAGCCTCCACCTGCCCACGTATTCCACACAGCCAGGCGGAAGGGAATTTCCGAGATAAGTGCAAACGCAGCCATCCTGAGCCAGTATCTGCGCCAGTCCCTGGTGTGAAGGAATCCCTCCACCAGCAAAAAGCAGTAGATTGGAAATGCAATCCGTCCCGCGGACCTGAGCACCTGGCACAGCCAATAGAGCCTGTCCCCCCATTGGGATGTCATGATCATGGCGACCCGTTCCAGGCTGCCTCTGTAGTACACAATCCGTTCCAACAGCACAACTCCTATGTGGTCCGCAAGCATGGCGGTCATGGCAATATATTTCAGGGCGGTACCGCTTAATCCTCCCTGTGTTTCCGGTTTCTTTCTGCTGGACGGCATGCCTCAATTCCTTCCTTACATCTAATCTATGTATTTATCTTATCACCGGGTCATTGGTTTGCAAAGTGTTTTCTTAATACATTCTTTATGAAGTCACCAGCTTTTTCCCCTTGTATTTATTTCCACATGATATATAATGCTGTATAAGACTTCTGTTAAAAAGATGTTAAGAATCGGAGGAATCTATGAAGAAAAAGACACAATTTTTATTGAACCTGGCGCTAACCGCCATCTTCTTCATTTTGATTATTTTCCAGGGGCCCAATCTAAACCCCCTGTATCCGGATGGGGCATTTTCCTGGTGCTTCATCATCAGCTGCTATGTGGTGCTTAACTTTTTCGTGGCCCTGGGCAGCGTACGGGTAGGCGCCAACGAATACGGCCGCCCGCAGATCAGCATTGACAAAAGTGTAAAGGGATATAAAAGGGGATTCATCCTTCTGGCCATCCTTTGGGTGCTGTATTTCGGCGTTTCCATCCTGTCCATGCCCCTTTTCAATTACAAGGCGTACAGGGACCAGTTAGGCGTCCCGGCGGTGTCAGAATTCACGGATACCGTACAGCCCCTGGCTCTGGACCAGCTTCCCATCGTGGACAAGAGTCTGGCAAGAGAGCTGGCAGATAAGAAAGTAGGAGAAAATCCCGGTCTGGGAAGCCAGGTTATCCTGGGTGCCCCCGTTATCCAGAAGGTAAACGGCAAGCTGGTATGGGTGGTCCCCCTGGAGCACTCCGGTTTCTTCAAATGGCTTAAAAATATGGACGGCTCCGCCGGTTATATCGTGGTGTCAGCCAGTGATGTCAGCGACGTAACCCTGGTAACAGACCATAAAATCAAATACCAGGCCAATGCTTACCTGTTAGACGACTTAAACCGCCATGTGCGCTTCTTTGGCGGCGGACTCTTTAAAGGTCTTACGGATTATTCCTTTGAGCTGGATGATGACGGCGTTCCTTACTGGGTTATTACCTCCTATCAAAACCGCTGGCTCTTTAACCTGCCTGAGGCAGACGGAGTACTGACGGTCAATGCCACCACCGGAGAGACCGCCCATTATACCATCGCCACACTGCCGGATTGGGTAGACCGCGTGCAGCCTGAGAATTTCGTGATGCAGCAGATTCAGAACCAGGGCGTATATGTGCACGGTATTTTCAACTTCTCCAACCAGGACAAATTCCGCCCCAGCCAGGGTGATATCATTATCTATAACGGTACCCGCTGCTACCTGTTCACAGGCCTTACCAGCGTGGGCTCCGATGAATCAGCCATCGGCTTCATACTGGTGGACATGGTGACCAAGGAATCCAATATCTACCAGATGAGCGGCGCAACCGAGATGGCGGCCCAGAGCTCTGCGGAAGGAAAGGTTCAGCAGTTTGGCTACAGGGCATCCTTCCCAATGATTATCAATCTGGACGGACAGCCCGCCTACTTCATGACCTTAAAGGATAACGCGGGCCTGATTAAACAGTACGCCTTTGTGTCCGTCTCCAACTATACCAATGTGGGAACCGGCGAGACCATTGACAGCGCCCTGCGCAATTTCCGCCAGGTCCGCGGAAACGCCGGTGTGAATATCACCACAGGCCAGACCCTTTCCAAGGAGGAGGGCACTGTCCTGCGCATTGCCAGCGAGACCATAGACAATACCGTAACCTATAAGCTGATTCTGGAGGAAAAACAGGACCATATCTTCACCGTGTCCTATGATCTGAGCAACGAGCTGGCCCTGACCCAGCCGGGAGACAAGGTTGCCCTGGAGTATATGGATGATCCGTCCGGAATCTGCTCCGCGTCTTCCTTTGACAACCTGGGATTTGACCAGTCCGGCCAGTGATATGGCGCTTGGCGTCATGATGTCTCCGGTGTCATGATGTCTCCGGCGTCATGGCGACCGGCACTATGGCTCCGTCCAGAATCTCCTTCTGATTCGCCCCGACACCTGTTCTATGGCCAGCACAGAGGCCGCCAGTCCCAGAAGCAGAGCGCCTGCCGGTTTCGGAGGCATTCTGGTTTCATGCGAAGAATCTAAAGCATCAAGAAATCGGCGCACCTCACAAAAGGACCGGCCCCAAAAGGCCGGTCCTTCAATCTTTCATCACTTCAATAACACCACATCAAATATAACACCCAGAATATCAACTGCCTATTAATAGAACAGCCTGTTCACCGCACTGAATATACCGCGGATGGAAGCCCTTGTGATATTGGAGCTGATACCCACGCCGTAAGTGGCCCTGCCCGTCACCTGGTCTACCAGATGGATGTAGGAAGCAGCCTCTGCGCCGGATCCGGATGCCAATGCGTGCTCGCTGTAGTCCAGAACCTTAATCTGGATGCCAAGGGCATCCTCCATGCCTCTCTGTACAGCATCAATAGGTCCGTTTCCAACGCCTTCAAAGGTCTTCTCAATGCCATGATCGGAGTAGGTTACCTTAGCCAGTGTCGCAAACTCGCCGTCTCCTGTCTCCGTATCGGTTATGCGGCACTTTCTAAAGTGCATGGGTTCCTTGCGCTCCAGGTAATTCTTCTTAAATTCATCCATGATCTGCTCAGGCGCGACCTCACCCTGCTGCTCGGAAATCTTCTGGATGACATCCGCGAATTCCTTGTGCATGCCCTTTGGCAGCTTGAAGCCGTAGAAGGTGTCCATGACAAAGGCTACGCCGCCCTTGCCGGACTGGCTGTTGATACGCACGATGGGCTCGTACTCCCTGCCGATATCGCTGGGATCGATGGGAAGGTATGGAACCTCCCAGTACTGTCCGTTCCTCTCGTGAAGGGCCTGCATGCCCTTGTTGATGGCATCCTGATGGGAACCGGAAAATGCGGTGAACACCAGCTTGCCTGCATAGGGATGTCTGGGCGGAATATCCATCTTGGTGCAGCGCTCACAGACCTCTGCAATCTCACGGATATTCTCAATGTTAAGTTCAGGGTTGATACCCTGTGAAAACATATTATATGCAACTGTCAGTATGTCCACATTACCGGTGCGCTCCCCGTTGCCGAAAAGGGTACCCTCCACCCTGTCAGCTCCTGCAAGAAGGGCCAGTTCTGTGGAAGCCACACCCTCACCCCTGTCATTGTGGGGATGGATACTCAGGATAATGCTTTCCCTGTCCTTAAAGTGTGTATTCATCCATTCAATCTGGTCCGCATACACATTGGGGGTAGTCATCTCCACCGTGGACGGGAGATTGATGATAATGGGCTTCTCCTTGGTGGCGCCCCAGGTCTCCTGTACCGCTGTACAGATATCAAGGGCAAAATCCAGCTCTGTGCCGGTAAAGCTCTCAGGGGAATACTCCAGACGAATCTGGGTATCACAGTCAGCCATATACCGCTGTACCATCTTGGTGCCTATGACAGCTATATCCTTTATGTCCTCCCTGTCCTTATGGAACACCACATCCCTCTGTAAGGCGGACGTGGAATTGTAGATATGTACAATGGCCTTCTTAACGCCTTCAAGGGCCTCAAAGGTCCTCTTAATCAGATGCTCGCGGCACTGCACCAGCACCTGAACCTCCACGTCGTCCGGGATGAGCTTGCGCTCCACCAGGGTGCGTAAGAAATCATACTCAATCTGGGATGCGGCAGGAAAACCCACCTCAATCTCCTTAAAGCCCAGCTTCACAAGAAGGTTGAACATCTCCACCTTCTCCTCCACCACCATTGGCTCCACAAGGGCCTGGTTGCCGTCCCTAAGGTCCACGCTGCACCATATAGGAGCCTTCATAATCTCCTTATTCGGCCATGTGCGCTCCGGAAAATCCACCACAGGGACCCTTTTATATCTTTGATAATTTAACATAATTCATTCCTCCATTCTGTTCATCTGATTTCAGGCGCCTGGAAACGCCTGGTTCCGTCCATATTCCATTCTCACTTCATACGGTGTCCTGTCCTTTTATCACTGCGCTTTAATCTTCATTTCTGCCGTCAGCCCATTCCGGGCAGTCGCTCAATGACACCGTAATGACGGATGATGAACAGCACGACTCTTACTGGTTCAGCCCCATTTCACATCATTCCTTTACTCTGAAAATCGCTGGCTGTAAGGACACACCCCCCGGTCAGGGCTGTGCGGTAAATACAGAAATCCCGGAGCACGGCGCTCCGGGATTTCTGTTGTCCTCTTCGCAACGTTATCTAATTATAGCACATTTCAAAATAACTGACAATAAGGAGTCGCCGGTTGACTATTCTCAATAGTTATGGCTTTTATTCCTCTGTTTCATAAAATGTACTCCAAGGCTCCCGTTTTCATTTCCGGGGAATCTTCCGCTAATCCTTACATCCCCGCTTAAATACAATGTCCCCGGTCCTTCATAACCTGGATAACCTGGTCCACATATGTTTCGCAGGTCTGGATATCAGGCGCCTCCACCATGACGCGGACCACCGGTTCGGTTCCTGACTGCCGGAGCAGGATTCTTCCGTCGCTGCCCAGGCTCCGGGTCACCCTGGCAACCTCGGCCTGCACTGCCTCGTCGTCCTGGGCCGTCTTTTTATCCTTTACCCGCACATTCTTAAGTACCTGAGGATAAATCTCCACCTCCGAGGCCAGCTTATCAAGTGGCTGCTTTTTCTCCAGCACCACTTCCATCACCTTTAAGGAGGTGAGGATGCCGTCTCCCGTGGTGGCATGTTTGCTGAATATGATATGACCGGACTGCTCTCCGCCCAGACAGTGGCCTGTGGCAGCCATGTTCTCATACACATATTTATCTCCCACAGCTGTTTTCACATAGGCAATGCCTTCCCGGTCAAATGCCTTATATAATCCGAAATTGGACATGATGGTGGTAACCACCGTATTATTGAACAGGCTTCCCTGCTCCTTCATGTATTTGCCGCAGATGTACATGATGCTGTCGCCATCCACCACACAGCCGTTCTTATCAACCGCGATGCACCGGTCCGCATCACCGTCGTAGGCAAACCCGATGTCGCATTTCTCATCTACCACAAACTTCTGGAGATGTTCAATATGGGTGGAGCCGCAGTTCGTATTGATGTTCAGTCCGTTGGGCTCGTTGTTCATCACATGTGTCTCCGCTCCCAGGGCGTCAAATACGTTTTTGGCAATGGCGGACGCGCTTCCGTTGGAACAGTCCAGGGCCACCTTCATATTCTTGAAGGAACGGGTGGCTATGGATATAAGGTATCCGATATAGCGGTTCCGTCCAGCCGCAAAGTCCACGGTCCGGCCAATATGCTCCCTCTTTGCCAGCGGAATCTCTGCCGCCTCCCCATCCAGGTACTTCTCTATCTCCAGGATGACGGACTCTTCTAACTTTTCGCCTCTCTCGTTGATGACCTTGATGCCGTTGTCATAAAATGGGTTGTGGCTGGCAGATATCATGATTCCGCAGTTAAAGCCCTCGGTGCGCACCACATAGGATACGCTGGGGGTGGTGGTAACATGGAGCAGATATACATCCGCGCCTGAGGCTGTCAGCCCGGCCACCAGGGAATATTCAAACATATAGCTGCTGCGTCTGGTATCCTTTCCGATAACCACCCTGCAGCGCTCATCCGGCATCTTTTGTCCGTAGCACCAGCCCAGGAAACGGCCTACCTTGTAGGCGTGCTCCACTGTCAGGTCCACATTGGCCTCGCCGCGGAAGCCGTCTGTCCCAAAATATTTTCCCATTGTTATTAATTCCTCCCTGTCTTGTTATTTAGGCCCGCATTCCATCTCTGTCCGCCCTCTTGGTCCATGGCGGTTCAGGATGACGCAGCAGTCACGCCGCTGCTAAATGGTCTGCTGTCAATCCAAACTGTCCCCGTTACATGCCCCTGCCGCAGCCGGGCCCCCGTCTTATGCCATCCCGTTTTCCTTAAGAACCTTCAGGTAACGTCCCAGGGCATCCTGCCATGAAGGCAGACGCTCAAAACCGTTCTCAGTCAGCTTTTCCTTACTCATACGGCTGTTGGAGGGCCGCTTTGCCTTGGCAGGGAAACCGTCAGAATCCACCGGAGTCACCTTCACCTCGTCCATGCCGGCCTGGCGGAATATCTCGCATGCAAACTCATACCAGCTGCACAGCCCTTCGTTGGTGGCATGGTAACGCCCGTACTTGTCTGTCTGAATCATATCCACCAAAAGGCGGGCCAGGTCGTACGTATATGTGGGGGAACCAATCTGGTCATTTACCACGGATACAGCCCCCTTCTCCTTCCCCAGACGGAGCATGGTCTTAATGAAGTTCCTGCCGTTGACGCCAAATACCCAGGCGATGCGCACAATAAAATACTTCTGTATATTCTGCTCCACCGCAATCTCGCCCTCATACTTTGTCAGCCCGTATACATTAAGGGGTTCCCTGTGGTCATCCGGCTCCCATGGCCGCTGGCCGCCGCCATTAAACACATAGTCCGTGCTGATGTACATCATCTTGATATCCATGGCCTTGCAGACCCTGGCGATATTGCGCGTCCCCTCAGCATTGATTTTGCGGCACAGTTCCAGGTTATCTTCAGCAGCATCTACTGCAGTATATGCCGCACAGTGGATAACTGCGTCTGGTTTTTCCTGGGAAATCACAGTTTCGCACGCTGTGCGGTCCGTGATATCCATTTCCTCCACGTCCACACCGATTCCCTCAATCCCGCGAAGGGCCAGTTCATTCATCACGTCATGGCCCAGCTGGCCTTTTACACCTGTTACCAGAACTTTCATAATCCATTTACCTCCGTTCTTAATAATGGCCGGCAGAGGACGGGAACCCCCGAAACGGACACGTCTCACAAACGTACTCCGGGGCATTTCCCTCCTCCGCCAGCCACATGTTTACCTACAGGCGGCTGCCGTACATCTTATCGAAATAATTACTGTACTCGCCGCTCAGAATATTCTTCCACCAGTCCTGGTTGTCCAGGTACCACCGGATGGTCTGCTCGATTCCTGTATCAAAATTATACGTTGGCTTCCATCCCAGCTCTGTTTCTATCTTGGCCGGGTCAATGGCGTAGCGCATGTCATGGCCGGGACGGTCTGTCACAAACTTAATCAGGCTCTCAGGCTTATCAAGGGCCTTCAGAATGGTCTTTACCACTTCCAGGTTGGTGCGCTCATTATGCCCTCCGATGTTATACACCTCTCCCTCGCGTCCCTTGTGGATAACCAGGTCAATAGCCTGGCAGTGATCCGCCACATGGAGCCAGTCGCGCACATTCTCTCCCGTGCCGTACACAGGAAGCTCCTCATCTGCCAGGGCGCGGCTGATAATAAGGGGAATCAGCTTCTCCGGGAAATGATAGGGGCCGTAGTTATTGGAACACCTGGACACAGTCACCGGCAGGCCGTATGTCCTGTGATATGCCAGCACGAACAGATCAGCGCTTGCCTTGGAAGATGAATAAGGGCTGGATGTGTGCAGGGGCGTTTCCTCTGTAAAGAAAAGGTCCGGTCTGTCAAGAGGCAGGTCGCCGTACACCTCATCGGTGGAAACCTGATGATAGCGCTTGATGCCATAGGTACGACAGGCGTCAAGGAGGGTTGTGGTTCCCATGACATTGGTCCTCACAAAGGCCTCCGGGTCTGTAATGGAACGGTCCACATGGCTCTCGGCGGCAAAGTTTACCACCACATCCGGCTTTTCCTTCTCAAACAGCTCAAATATAAACTTCCTGTCGGCAATGTCGCCCTTTACAAATTTATAATTGGGCTTGTCCTCAACAGGCTTTAAGTTTTCCAGGTTGCCCGCATAGGTCAGCAGGTCCAGGTTGATGATTTCATAATCCGGGTATTTATTTACCATATGGTGTACAAAGTTGCTTCCGATAAATCCGGCTCCGCCGGTTACAATAATTTTCATGTATATTTTCCTCCGTTAAAAATCCTGTGGGTGTATCTTATCCACATACTTTCCGTCCAGAACGTCCTTTAAATACTTGCCGTACTGGTTCTTTTTAAGAATCTCATAGGTCTCCATAACCTGTTCCCTGGTAATCCAGCCCCTGAGATAGGCAATTTCCTCCAGGCACGCTATCTTGCGGTGCTGGTGTGTCTCCACGGTCTTAACAAAATTCGTGGCCTCCACCAGCGACTCATGGGTTCCTGTATCCAGCCATGTAAATCCCTGTCCCAGGAGAATCACGTCCAGCTCGCCCTTCTCCAGGTAAATGCGGTTTAAATCCGTGATTTCCAGCTCGCCTCTGGCTGAGGGCTTTAAGTTTTTCGCGTACTCCACCACCCGGTTATCATAGAAATAAAGACCGGTGACACAGTAGTTGGACTTTGGCTTCTCCGGCTTCTCCTCAATGGAAATGGCCTTGCCGTCCCCGTCAAACTCCACTATGCCGAAGCGCTCCGGATCATCCACATAGTAACCGAACACCGTGGCGCCCTTTTCCTTGGACGCCGCGGTGCGCAGGCGCTTGGTCAGCCCCTGTCCGTGGAAAATATTATCACCCAGAACCATTGCCACAGAATCCCCGCCAATAAATTCCTCACCGATGATAAAAGCCTGGGCCAGCCCGTCCGGGCTTGGCTGTACCGCATAGCTCAGCTCAATGCCAAACTGGTGGCCGTCGCCCAAAAGAGCCTCAAATCTTGGCGTATCATCCGGAGTGGAGATAATCAGGATGTCCCTGATTCCCGCATTCATAAGGACAGACAGCGGATAATATATCATTGGTTTGTCGTAAATCGGAAGCAGCTGTTTGGAAGTTACCTTGGTTAACGGATAGAGCCGCGTCCCGCTTCCTCCGGCCAGTATAATCCCTTTCATATTTCCTCCTCGGTCCGCTGTAAGCGTGAATAGACCGCTTAGCGGACGTCTTTACCTGATTTTTTCTTTGTCCAATATATCATATTATCTCTATTTTTTCAAATAAACTGATAAATATTTCGTTATTATTAAGAAGATGGCAATATCATGATTACTGAATAATTTCCACTCCGTTACCCACGTCACCCATTTCGCCCACAGGGTTGTCACGGATGTCCAGATACTCCAGGAATTCCGCCTGCTTCAGAGGGCCCAGGTCCGTTATATAGTAGTCCTTAAGGCCGAGTCTTTTAAGGTTCTTTAACCCCGCGGCAAAATTCAGGTCTGCCAGCTCGTTGCCGTCCAGGTACAACTCCTCCAGATTGGAAAAGCGGGACAGGATATTCATATGTTACCCCAGCTTCACGTCATCATACCACACACTGGTCATTCCGCCGTAGGATTCTACATAATAATTCTTATGAAGCTCCATATTTCTGAGTCCCAGCACCCGCAGGCTGGGATTTTCCTTTGAGGAAGTCCAGGTTTCTCAGATTTCCCTGTGAATTCCATACAGAGTAAAATGTAAGCCGCTCCACACCGGTCAGAGATGAGAGGGCATCCGCCCCGTCCACATTACAGCTGTGTATGGAAAGCTCCTTCAGTCCCCTAAGCCCCCTGACAGAGAAAATGGCCATAAAACCCTTGATTTCCAGCTTTTCCAGGCCGGTGAGGGGCGACAGGTCCGGGTCTGGCTGGGACGTCATCTTGTCAATTCTTAATGACGTCAGCCATTGCAGTGTTGCCGCAGTTACCTAAGGCTTATCTGTCCGGGTTCCGGCATCAGGAGCAGCAAGAGAGGGACAGCCCTCTCACCGGGTGCTGTCCCTCTCTCTTTAATTCCCTTAGTTTTCTCTATTTATCTTCTATCCCCGCCTGCCGTTAACCGCCTTCATAAACCGCCCGGCAATCTCCAGCGGCCGGGTGATGGCCCCGCCCACGATGACTGCCCAAGCGCCCATATCCAGCATTTTCACAGCCTCATCCGGCGTGTGCACACGGCCTTCCCCGATAACCGGGATAGGAAGTTCTGACGCAAGGCGCCTGACCAGTTCAAAATCCGGTCCCTCCAGCTTGGGGGTGTAGTCCGTGTATCCGCTCATGGTGGTGCTCACCAGGTCAATGCCGCTTTTCCATGCCTTAAGACCCTCCTGGTAATCGGAGATATCGGCCATCAGAATCTGATCCGGATATTTTTTTTTGATGCTCTGTATGTATTCCCACGGGCTCAGGCCGTCTCCCCGCCTCCTGTCCGTACAGTCAATGGCAATGATGTCGGCCCCTGCCTCTGCCAAGGCATCCACCTCCCCCATGGTAGGCGTAATATAACCGTCAAAGCCCTCATACACCTGCTTTATCAGACCGATGACGGGAAGCCCTGTCTCCCTCTTGATTCCCAGCACATCCCGCACCGTGTTGGCACGTATCATAGGACTTCCGGCCTCCCTGGCCGCCCTGGCCATATAAGGCATCAGGGATCGCTCCGGATCATAAAGAGGTTCCCCGGGCAGGGCCTGGCAGGAAATGATGAGCTTTCCTTTGATACGGTTAAAAAGTTCTGTCTTGTCCATTTCGTTCCAATCCTTTCACTCCGGCTATCACGGCCTTTCATCGGCCACAGCCACCTTCACCACACATTTTTTGATAGATTCAGGCTCTTCCAGACATCCGCCCGGCCCATGAGCCTCCCCGGCCATGCACAGGATGAACCTGCCGGGTCCCATAACGCAGCGTCCCCCTGCCCCGCCCCTGGCTGCCGCCTTCTGAAAGTCCGGTTGGTATTCTCCGATGGGAGTCACACCGTCAAGGGCTGTCTCTATGACCTCGCACCCCTCAATGTCTATCTGGATGTCCATATAATCTCTGTGCACTTCATAGCTCTCATCCGTCAGCTGGCGGGTCCTGGCTTCCATCACCTGCAGGAATACCCTGTCCCCGTCAATCACCGTCTTTCCCAGGGGAAGGGTGTTTATATCCGATGCCATCAGATAATCAATGGCCTTATCAAGATTCCTGTTCATGCCCCTGTAATTTCCTATATTAGTCAGCAAGTCGTATATCATATCAGCAGTATCTCTCCTTTGCGTCTTCTATCATGGCGGCTGCCTCCCCGGCAATGGCCCGGTCGCTGCCGCATAAGTCTGTCAGCGGTTTCCTGACTCCGCCTATATCAATTCCCCTGCTGATGCGCAGCACTTCCTTTATCATGGCGTACATATTGCATGTTCCCGAACAGAGCTTATATATGATTTCATCCGCTTCATACTGGATGGCCCTGGCCTCTGCTATCCTGTTTTCCGACACCAGCTCATATATCTTTAAAAACAGCTCCGGCATGGCTCCGTAGGTACCGCCGATTCCCCCGTCCGCCCCCATGGCCAGACCGGACACCAGCTGTTCATCCGGACCGTTGAACACGATGAAGTCCTGCCGTGTCTTCATGGCCTCCGCCTTAAACATCTGGATGTCCTGTACCGGCATGGATGAGTTCTTCACGCCTGCCACCTGCCTGTTTAAAAGCATTGTCTTTAAAAGATTCATGGTCAGGGCCGTACCGGCCAGCTGTGGTATGTTATAGATAATGAAATCCGTCTCAGGCGCTGCCTCCGATATATCATTCCAGTACCCGGCAACAGAATATTCAGGCAGCTTGAAATAAATGGGCGGTATGGCCGCAATCCCGTCCACACCCAAGTCCTGGGCATGGGCTGCCAGAATGCGGCTGTCTCTTGTATTGTTGCAGGCAACATGGGCAATAACTGTGAGACAGCCCGCGGCCTCGTCCATCACAGCCTCCAGCGTCTTCTTCCTGTCCTCCACAGACTGGTAGATACATTCTCCCGAAGATCCGCCCACATAGACGCCCTTCACCCCCTGGTCCACGAAGTACCTGGTCAGCGCCCGCACCCCGTCCTCACTTACCTCTCCTGCCTTGTCGTAGCAGGCGTAAAATGCCGGGATAATTCCCCTGTATTTGTCAAGCTTCATTCTTATTTCACCCCCGTTATCTCAGACAGCTTCACCTTTCTGTTCTCAAACCGGGACTTGGTGCAGGCGTCTGCCGTGGCAATGGCGTTCCTGGCAGCCTCCCCTGTAAGCAGGGCCTTAAACTCCTCGTCCGGCTGGGCCCCATGCATGATATGGTTGAAATACTCCATCTCATCATACATGATGCTGTGAAGCCACATAGGCGGCTTCTTCCCCGGTTTGCCGTACATGATGGCTCCGTCCATCTCCGTGCCGTGATAGATTCTGGTGCGGTCGTCGTCCTCCTCCTGCGTCTTGTGCATGAGGAAATGCTCCTCCTTATCCCCCTTCTTAAGGGTTCCGCCGCAGTTAAACATATCCAGGCGGATGGCGCCCTCTGTTCCCTGAATCAGCACATAATGTTCCGGCCAGTGGAAAGCGGAGCCGTACTCCAGAACAGCGTACCGGTTATCACCGTATTCCATGGTGATAAACAGCATATCGTCCTCATCCCCGAACTGTTCCCCGCAGTGGGCCACATTGCCGCCTGCCATGGTCACTTCATCAGGGCAGCCGCCCATAAGGAACTGGATACAGTCCAGCTCATGGATGTGATGGTAGAGATGGCCTCCTGATTTGGCCCTTATTTTCTTCCAGCTGACAGAGGGCTGAATATCCTCCCAACCGTTCCTGGCAGAGTGGCAGTACAGCACCTTGCCGATGACTCCCTCATTAATCATCTTTTTGGCTGTGCGCACACCCCTGAAAAAGTTCATCACATGGCCTGCCATAAAGGTGACGTTGTGGGCAACGCATGCCTCCACCATCTCCACGCAGTCCTGATAGGACAGGGCAATGGGCTTTTCACAGAATACGTGCACCCCATGCTCCGCCGCCTTGATGACCGGTTCCTTGTGAAGGTAATTGGGCGATGCCACTATCACCGCGTCCACGTCCTCACGGCTGTATAACCGATCCAGATCCGTCTCCACGTCACAGCCCAGCTCAGCCGCCACTGTCCCCGCATTCTCCGGGTCATAGACAGCCACTACCCTGGCGCCCTCCTGCTCCTTCATGATGCGGGCCAGCTCCGCCCCAAAATATCCCGTTCCAACCACTGCATATCCAATTGTCTTCATGACTGTTCTCCTTTACCGTCCATATTATTTCAGTTCATAATTTCGCTGAGCTTTACCTTCCTGTCTTCCCTGAGGGACAGGGTGCAGGCGTCTGCCGTAGCTATGGAATTCCTGGCAGCCTCACCAGTGAGCAGGGGAAGGAACTCGTCCGTCACCCGGGCGCCGTGAAGCACATTGTTCAGAAACTCCATCTCCTCATCCATAATGCCCCTGAGCCACAGGAAGGGCTTTCTTCCCGGCCTTCCAAACTGGTTGCCGTTGTCCCGCTCCGTCTCCCTGTAAATCCGGGTTCTGTCATCGTCCTCTTCCTTTGTGCGGTGCACCAGGAAATGTTCCTCCTTTTGCCCGGTCTTAAGGGTCATGCCGCAGTTGCACATATCAATTTTAATGGCTCCCATGGTACCCTGTATCAACAGATAGTGCTCCTGCCAGCGGAAAGCGGAACCATATTCCAGAACCGCATAGCGGCTGCCCGGATACTCCATGGTTATGAACAGCATGTCGTCCTCATCCCCGAACCGGTCGTCCCTGTGGGCAACATTGCCGCCTGCCATGGTCACTGTTTCAGGACAGCCTCCCATAAGAAACTGAACGCAGTCCAGCTCATGGATGTGGTGGTACAGGTGTCCTCCTGATTTGGATCGTGTCTTTTTCCAGGTTTCGGATGCCCCGGTTCCCTCCCACGCATTGCGGGCCCCGTGGCAGTAGAGAATATCCCCGATAACGCCCTGTCCTATGAGTTCCTTGGCCTTTCTCACGCCCCTGAAAAAGTTCATCACATGACCGGCCATGAACACCACATGGTTTTCCTGACACGCATCCACCATCTCCCGGCAGTCCTCAAAGCTTAATGCAATGGGCTTTTCACAGAACACATGAAGTCCATGCCCCGCGGCGGCCAGCACGGGCTCCTTGTGCAGATAGTTGGGAGTGGCTACAATCACGGCCTGTATATCCTTCCTGGATACCAGCGATTCCAGGCTGTCCTCTGCATCGCATCCCAGCTCCGCCGCCACGGTGCCTCCATTTTCAGGGTCATAGACGGCCCGTATCTGCGCCCCCTGTTTTGTATTCATGATACGTGCCAGCTCCGCCCCGAAATAGCCGGAGCCTATCACGCCGTATCCAATGATTCCTGTTAAAGCTTCCATAAAATATAACACCTTTTACCTTTCTGTTAAATTCATTAGGATTTCACAGCGCCATCCGACATGCCGCCCGCAATCTTATTCTGTATGAGACAGAAGAAAATCACAGAGGGAAGCACCACCAGAGCAGATGCTGCCATCATGTCGCCCCAGTCCAGTATCTCAGCTCCGTCCAGGGAGCGCAGGGCAACCGCAACCGTCATCTTGCTGGTATTATTCATCAAAATCAACGCATACAGAAACTCATTCCAGGTATTGATGAAGGTGTAGATGGCCGTGGCCACCACGCCGGGCGCCACCAGCGGAAGCACCACCCGGACAAAGGTCTGCATCTTATTGGCCCCGTCGATTCTGGCCGCCTCCTCGATTTCCAGGGGTACGGTCCTGAAAAATCCGGTCAGGAGCCACACCGCATATGGCACGGAGAAGGACAGGTACACGATAACCAGGCCAATCCTTGTGTTAATAAGCTCCAGCTTTCCCATAACCACGGAGTAGGGAATGGCCAGAAGGATGGGCGGAAATATGTAAGTGGTCACCAGCACCTTGGACATGGCCGATCCCAGCCGCGTAAAGAACCTGACGATTCCATAGGCCGCCAGCGCAGCCACCGTAATGGCAATCAGGGTGGTCACCAGAGAAATGATGACACTGTTTTTGATGTTCACGAAAAACTTAAGGTCATTGATAACATGGGCATAATAGTCAAAAGTCCATGTCTTAGGCCAGAAGGCCGTGGGATTACCTGTCAGTTCCCCCTTTCCCTTCAGGGAGGATATGATAATCCATACCAGCGGGAAAATGGAGATAAAGGTCAGAATAATCAGGTATATATGGCTGATAATATTTCCTGCTTTAAACTTTTTCATTTACTGTCCTCCTTTTCCCACTTATTGATGACCGCAAAGTAGATGCCGCATATAATCATCAGGAATATAAACAGCAGCACGGTTACTGCCGATGATCGTCCGATAAGCTTGGTGCTCCATCCCATATTGTAGGCATAGAGCGGTATGGTCTGGGTGGTGCCCGCCGGCCCGCCGCCTGTAATCAGGTAAATCAGGTCAAAGTTGTTAAAAATCCACACTGTCCTTAAAACCACCAGCAGTCCCACCACCATCTTGATATGGGGCACTGTGACATAGTAGAACGACTGCCACGGCCTGGCCCCGTCAATCTGGGCAGCCTCGTACTGGTCCCTGGGAACCGTTTCCAGAGCCGAGAGCACATTTACCATAATCATGGGCGCTCCGAACCATATATTAATCAGCACCAGGCTTACAAAGGCCAGCGTACCGCTGGTCAAAAACTGCGGCGCCGCCTCACAGATACCCAGCTTCACCAGGATGTTTGGCAGGAAGCCGTATACTCCGTTGAGAATCCACTTCCAGGAAAATGCGATGACAATGGATGGAAATGCCCAGGGGATGATGAGAAGGGTCTTATAAACGCCCTTGCACACCTTAATCCGCTTCAGGGCCAGGGCAGCGGTAAATCCCACCCCTATCTGTCCCATCAGGGACAGGACCGTCCATTTCAGAGAGTTGAAAAATGAAAGCCAGAAACCGCTGTCCTTTAACACCTCGGCATAATTCTTAAAGCCAATGAATTTATAGGCCGGCTTAATCAGGTTCTTGTTTGTAAAGCTGTATACTATGCTGGAACAGATGGGATATATGAACAATGCAATTACAATGACGATTGCAGGAAGCACAAACAACCACCTTGTATAACTTTTCTTCCCCAAGATTTCCTCCTCCTTCTCAGTATTAGAGCGTGTCTCAAAATGCATCCGCCTTTTCAGACACGCTCCGGGACGGCTTATTCAGCTGTCTCAAACAGTGCGTTCAGTTTATCTTCCGCTGTTTTTGCAGCAGTCTTTACATCTGTCCCGTTGGTAATGATATCCTGGAACATATCCTCAATCACATGGTTGTTCTGCATGATTCCGGCCTGGACATTAGGACCGTGCTCATAACCGAAGGCTGTACCGATATCGGCTGCCGCGGTCAGCACTTCCTCTGCATGTGTAAACTGCCTGATGGTATCGTCATCCCTGTAGGCGTCCGTGTCAGCAATTCCCTTGATGGCGGGAAGCATGCCCACCGGAGTTGCGTGCAGGAATTCAACATATGTATCCTCGTCATAAAGGGTTTTCATAAATGCCTTGCAGATTTCGGGATGCTTGGAAGCCTTCCACACGACCATAGGCGTGTTGGTGGTCATGATTCCCTCGTCCGGGTCGTCCGCGTGGATCTTTGGAATCGGGTAGCAGTCCACATACTGGAGCAGGTCCGGTGAGTTGGCTGCAACGCCTGAAATCTGGAAGCCGGAGTTAAAATCAAATGCGGTTTTGCCCTGGTAATACAGGGTTGCCTGGTCCAGTACATCAAAGTTAATGGAATCCTTAGGCGAGCAGTCATTGTACACCTTCAACCAGTAATTGATGCCGTCAATGGCCAGATCGCTTGTCAGGTTGGCTTTCAGGTCATCGGTCAGCAGGCTGCCGCCGCCGCTTCTCACATAGAAATCCAGGAAAAAGGTTGCCTGGAAGTCATTGGTTCCGCATGGGAAAGACAATCCGTAGACGCCGTCCTTTGTAAGTGCCTTGGCTGTGTCGTAAAGCTCATCCCAGGTCTTGGGGACTTCCAGACCGTTTTTCTCCAGCAGGTCCTTCCTGATCCACATCACATGGGCGTGTCTGTAAAGAGGAACAGAATAGTTATTGCCGTCCACCGTACCCTCGGAAATGGCTGCCTCAGCAAATTTGTCACGGCCGATACCGTCAATCAGGTCATTGATGGGCAGCAGGGCGTCTGCGTTAATCATCTCCGCAACCTGGGCCGGAAGGGCGGTACTCATATCAGGTACATTGCCGGATGCAAGTCCGGTGGTCCACTTGGTGTAAAAGTCATTCCATGAGAACGTCTCAATATTGATTTTCACATCCGGGTTCTCTTCCATGAATTTGTCCGCCGCCTTCTGGATGGTCTCCAGTCTTGGCCCCTGGGTAAAGGAATGCCAGAAGGTAATTTCACCCGAAAGCGCTCCCTTAGTCCCGCTGTCAGTTCCATCCTGGCTTCCCGCCTCCTGTACCCGTGTCTGTCCTCCCGCTTTCCCGGAACCGGAAGCATCGGCGGACGACCCGGAACTGCCGCATCCGGCCAACAGGGCTGCTGCAAGTGCTGCCGCAATAATAAAACTTACATGACTCTTTTTCATACCATTTCTCCTTTTTCTGAATTATTTGCGTCCGTCATTTTGCTGTTTCTATAGGTATTATATTGATTTTCTTTATGCATTTCAACATTCTGGACAACTTATAATAGCATAAAACAACCATTATACTATTTTTTTGTCTTGTTTTGATTTTAAGAGGTGCGGGTAACTGTCGGGGTAAGGGGATGAGCACTGTCCGGGTGATTGCACGGGGGGGTCTGCGTATCTCTGGAAAACAGAAAAAGGACAGGGTCGGAACCTGATTCCGGATACCCGTCCTTTTTTCTTATCCTTGTTTCTTATCTCCGCCCCCTGTCCCGGCTTCCTGATTCTGAGTGTACTGCGTTTCCGGCACAATCCATTCTTTTTTAATCTGCCACAAGGCAGCCTGGACGCTTTTCGCCCCGGATTTCTCCCCTGCCCGTATCTGTTCATGATGGCGAAACAGCCTGGGCCAGCTGTCCATGATTTTCTGCTTCATCTCAGGATAAAACCCGGTGAGCACAGCATCCATTTCCCTGACCCCGCACTGCTTTAAATATGCCTGAAAAGCCCGATCGTCCGCCTCGTCTTCCCCCAGATATTTCAGGCACAGAATCTTATTCCAGTCATACATATCAAAAAACACAGCCTCGTCCCTGGGAACGCAGAGCGTCAATGTCCTGGTTCCTGGCGACTGGTCCAGGCTGTACAGGTTCATGAAGGACCAGTAGGGAAATTCCGCCCCCTCAGGCCTGGGAACCAGCTTCACGGCCTCCTTCACAAACCATTTGTACACAGTCAGGAAAATGGGACCGCTTTCCCCATATTTCCTGCGGACATATTCCTCCCGCGAAAAACAGCGGCCGTCCCTCTCTATGGCCTTTAAAACCGCATCTGCCTGCGCCGCATATAAAATCACCTTATCACCTGTGTCACCCATTCTTTTCTTATCTCCCATATATTCCCATATTTTGAATCATTGCCCAAAATTACGCTGTCATCAAAAAGCCGGTCCCAGCTGGCGATAATTTCCCGCTTAAGATATGGATAGAACCGGGACATGTATGCCTTGGCGTCGCTTACTCCGTACTGCTCCATCATATCCTGATGGCGTCTGGCGTCCGCCTCATCCTTTGGGATATAGGAGTAATTGAGGATACTTCCCCATTTTTCTATATTGACAGAGGTAATACAAGCCGGGTCCAGGGTCAGTTCCAGTATGACGGCACCCGGACTGGGAAGCATGACCGCCTCGCTGGTAAAGGAAACCCACACCGGATACTCCACATCCCCGGGCTTTTGGGCCGCGTCCGGGCTGTGCCTTACCAGCCAGTCATATACCTCCAGCACCAGTCCCGCATGTTCCTGCAGGTCACTCCGGATATACTCCCGCCTGGCAATGTATCTGCCTGTTTCATTCAGCTCCTTCAGCACGTTTTCATGCTGCTTTGTCCATACCTTAATCTGTTCCATCCGGTCATCCTTCCTCTCTCCATTGATTTGGCGCCCTTGCTTTAGTGCCACTGTTTTAGTGCCACTGCCCTTGCACGGTTCCTGCTGCGCCGTTTCGCCGGTCTCACGGCCCCTGCTTTGCTTCCTCGTCACCGTCTCTCCCCCACCGCTACTCCTGTGACATCTTCCTGTACCGGCCCGGCGTCATCCCAAATGCCTGCCTGAATACCCGTGTAAAATGGTTGGCATCCTCGAATCCCACATCGTGGGCAATACAGTTCACAGGATCATTGGACACCAGCAGCAGTCTTGCTGCCGTGGTCAGGCGTACCTGGCGTATAAACTCAGTGGCGGTCTTTCCTGTGGCCTCCTTAAACAGACGCCGGAAGGTGGTCTCAGCCACTTCCGCCATGCCGCTTAATTTATCTGAAGTATATTCCTCTGTGGGATTTAACATGATATAGTCAATGACAGTCTGTATCCTTGGGTCGGTCTGGACCGTGGATTTCTTCACCCGCTTTCGTATCTGCTCCAGGTTATACTCCAGCCCGTTAATATCCGCCTTCACATCATCGGGCTCATCGGAGTTCAGAATATCAATCAGGCTGGCAATCAGAGTATCAAGAGCTCCTCTTACGTGAAATGACTTCGACTTTTTGTCCGTGCGCACCCACTTGTAGATATCACTGAAATAAGGCTCGATTCCCTCACCCACATCCATCACCAGGGGAAAGTTATAGTACTCCCTGAGAAAATTGGCCCCCTCATAGAACACGGATGTGGTGAAACGGATACTGTAAAAAGCAAACGTATCCTCCAGCGCCTTACATGACAGCCAGCAGCCCTCCGGTATATAGGACACCTGCCCCTTCCTCACAATGACCGTCTCCCCATCTACCACAAACTCAGCGCTCCCGTCAATGATGTAGCGCAGCATATTGTATGGTATGGCGCTCTCCGGATAAGTCCAGGTCCGCCCAAAGGAATATTTATCTATATATAGAAAATTAAATCGGATGGTATTCATAAATGAGGAAAGCGACTGCATGATGTGCACCCCCTTTAACTGTATCTTTTTATAACTTCCAGCGCACTGTCCCCTTAGGGTTTAGTAATCTGTGCTGCACCCGGCCCTTTATGATTTGATTGTATCAAATCACGCCCCCAATAGCCAGACCCATAACAGGAAATTTTATATGGCCGGTATATTCCTGGCCGTTTCCCTCTCACTGCCCGATTCCCATCCGTTCAATCAGCTGTTCAATCCCCTCAGGGCTGTCTGCAAATGTTTTCACAGGAGCTCCGGCCATTTTCCCGCACTCCTCCTCCGTAATGGTGCCATGCCGCCAGACAGGCCCCTGTTCCAGCTCCACGGTATAGTTCCAGCTAACCTGCCCCAGGTTATCGGTCAGGGCAATCAGCACACAGGCATACGCTTTCATACGCTCCTCAAATACGGCTGAATTAGGCGTGCTCTCCTCAAAGTTAAGCGTCCAGCCGCAGGGCTCTACGGAGGTCTGCAGTTCATTCTTAAAACTTCCCAGTTCCCTTGATATCCCCAATGTGCCTGAGAGCCTTCCGTCTGCCGAGGCATCGCCTATATATGGATTCCTGGCCCTGTACAGTTCATTGGCCAGGCTGCTGACCACGGTTCCGCTGCTCTTAATTGTAATGCCCTGAATATACAAATCCTTTCCCCCGCCGGGAAGTCTAAGTTCCAGGTTAAACGTTCCGCTCCTGTTCCAGAATGACGGCAGACAGGAATAGATGACCAGCCTCTTTGCCCCATCCTCCTGCGCCAGCTTATATCCCCTGTAAACAGCAGCCGAATCAATCATGATTCCGCCCACATTCACCTGTTCCCCATTGACATCCGTATAGGTGACCATATAGGACTCCGTAGGATATCCTATCACAAACAGCTTCATAAAAAGGACAGTCCCCATAACTAGTACAGCATTGCCAAAATAATAATGAATAGACGTTGCTTTTTTATTGTAGTCGGTGCATAATAATTCTATCACTAAAGAATGGATGGGTTATTATGCGAAGGAAAACAATTGATACTATCCCGGTTTTATCTGATGCCATGAAAAACATATTATCTGCTTTTTCAAAAAGCCGCTCCCTTCCGTCAGGACTGGTCAAAAGAGCCAGCATTGTCCTGCTTGCGTCACAGGGGGAACTCAACCAGAATATTGCACCACAGGTCGGGCTTCATTATAATAATGTTGCCACCTGGCGCAGTCGGTTCCTCGCGGCGCTCCCAGCCTTGCGGAGGATTGAAATGGACGACCCGAAAAAGCTTGAAGATGAGATACGGGCAGTCCTGTCCGATAAAAAACGCCCCGGTGCCCCGTCTGTTTTTACGCCGGACCAGATCATGCGGATCATCGACCTTGCCTGCAGCAGCCCAAATGATTTTGGGTACGAAGTAAGCCAGTGGAGTCTCCCGCTGTTAGTGGCAGAAATTAAAAAGCAGGGGATCGCTGAACAGATTTCTGAGAAATCTGTCAGCCGTTTTTTAAAAATGAGGTAGATTTACATCCCCACAAAATCCGTTACTGGCTTCATTCTTCGGAAAAGACGGAAGCCCCGGAATCTTTTGCGCGGAAAGTAAACGAAATCTGCGGCCTGTACCAGAGTGCCCAGGAACAAAGCCGGGAAGGTGCACACATTGTTTCCACGGATGAAATGACCGGGGTACAAGCGCTGGAACATAAATATCCTGACAAGCTCCCATTACCCGGCCAGTGCGCCAAAATGGAGTTTGAGTATATCCGCCATGGCACGACCAGCCTCATCGGGTTCTTTGATGTTGCAACGGGCCGTATGGAAATGCCGTATTTAAACTCCACACGCACAGAAGAGGATTTTGTGGAAGCCGTGAAAGCATTGGTAGGGACAGACCCGCAAGCCCCATGGACATTTATATGCGATGGCCTAAACACCCATAAATCGGAAGCCCTTGTCCGCTTTGTGGCAGAAGCCTGTGCCCTTGGCGTGGAACTGGGCAAAAAAGGGAAAACAGGGATCCTTAAAAGTATGGAAAGCCGAGCGGATTTCCTGCATGACCCTTCCCACCGGATCCGCTTTGTCTATACTCCGAAACACAGTTCCTGGATGAACCAGATTGAGATATGGTTTGGCATCATTAACCGGAAGCTGCTGAAGCGGAAAAGCTACCTATCAATAGAAGAACTGGAAGCAAGCATCCTGCGCTTTATTGAACAATACAATCTTACAGCACACCCATTTAAGTGGACATATGCCGGGATACCATTAGTAATTTAATCACTGATATTTAAGCAATGCTGTACTAGGAACACCCCCGCGGCTCCCAGAACCACGTTTCTCACGTTCCTCCTTCTCACCTTCTTCAGATAATCAATTTCCGATGGCTTCCCTGCTGTTTGGGATACCCCTTCCATATCTGCTTTCATCCGCTCATACATTTCCCTGCAGGTGCCGCATTCCTCCAGATGGACCCGGATTTCGCGGTTCGTTGTTTCAGACGTCAGGCCGTCCGCATACATGGGCATTAAATCCCGAATAATTTCACATGGTATCCTTTGGTTCATATTTTTCCTGCCTCCTTAACGACTCTCTCTTTCCCGCGGTAATAGGTTACTCTTGCCCAGTTCTCGCTGCGCCCCATGATTTCTCCAATCTGCCCAAAGGTAAGGTTTCCCACCAGACTGAGGTACATAACCATATATCATTTTTCCGTGTTTCTTATAAATCTCTTCCATGGAATCCATATACGCATTTCCTCCTCATTCGCGTCTGGGGAAAAAAGACCCAGTCTGAACCTAAGATATGATATCCCCTGGTATCTGGCTGGGTAATAATTGGCTGGAGCCTAATTTGCTGGAGCCTAATTTGCTGGAGCCTCATTGGATGAATCCTATTGGTTGGATCCTGTTATTTGGAGTCCTTTGATTCGAGCCTGTTAATTTGATTTATGCTGTGCTTCCAAAATGAGAATTTCTCTCATCCCTTAGGTATATCCAGTATCTGCCCCTCATATATCAAGTCTGGATTCTTTACAGAACCGGAATTAGGCTGGTAAATAATATCCCATTTCAGAGGATCTCCCAGCTGCCTTTTGGCAATACTCCAGGGAAGTAATCTTGAAATTGCGCCGGACCTCTATTTTCTTACCATTCTTTCCCCTTAACTGGAAGGCTTCGCTGGGAGAAGATGTTTTCTCCACGTCAACCTGATAGTAAAGCGGTTCAAATATTCCGCCGTCCGCCCGCACTTCCTTTTCGCCGTTATCCGCCAGAAACTCATAGGACAGCTGGCAGCCCTCCTTCATATTAAGGTACCAGGTGCCGCCGTGGACCGAATTCCTGGCGGAAAACCCATCCCCCTCTGACCGCAGTAAAAAATCTCATATTCCTGGCCGTCAGGCAGAGCGCAAAGACCGCTGTAATCCGCCATTTCATGTATCTCCTTAAAGGTATAGATTCTCTCCTGAAAATTATCCTTCCCGGAACCGTCCCCGTCCTGGGCTGCCGATACCGGATAGCTGAACAGTGGAACAGCTGAAACGGAAATAGAAAATGCCAAACCGAACACAGTTAAACCTTTTAAAAAATCAGATACCCATTCATAGCGCCTCTCCTTTCCCTGCCAGAATATCATGCAGGTACCTCAATATACCAATATAAAATATTTCGTCCCGTAGGCTGTTTTTTAATGGGACAAATCATAATTTTGCGATATCCTGAACTTACGAAATATCTTTAAATTTCACCCGCCTGCCACATTCCACACGTTATCACAAGTATACTATTTTCTTCGGGCAGACTCAACACGTTTTCGTAGATAGTTTCTCTTTCCCGCTCCGCAATCTCACCAAAATTTTTCAAAAAAAGTGCCCGGCATCAGCCATTAACGCCAATTCCGGACACCATTTCTTATCTCAACTGCCAATTTTCCCAACTCACTATTTTCCAGGGACAGCTCCCCTACATTTCGTTCATCTTCGCCAGCTTTGCCGCCTGGTCCGCCGCAATCAGATTATCCAGCAGTTCCTGAATATCCCCATTCATAATAGAATCAATCTTATACAGTGTCAGTTTGATTCTGTGGTCCGTCACGCGGCCCTGAGGGAAGTTGTAAGTACGTATCTTCTCAGAACGGTCGCCGGTGCCAATCTGACTGCGGCGCTCTTCTGCCTCTGAGCTCTGGCGTTTTTCCAGCTCGATGTCGTACAGCTTGGAACGCAGCAGGCGGAATGCCTTCTCCTTGTTCTGCAGCTGGGATTTCTCGGTCTGGCTGTAAATAACGATTCCCGTAGGGATATGGGTCAGACGAACCGCGGAATCTGTTGTGTTAACGCACTGTCCGCCGTTGCCCGATGCGCGCATAACGTCGATACGGCAGTCATTCATGTCAATCTGCACGTCCACTTCCTCGGCCTCAGGCATAACCGCCACAGTGGCGGTGGATGTATGGATACGGCCGCCGGATTCTGTCTCAGGCACACGCTGGACGCGGTGCACGCCGCTCTCATATTTAAGCTTGGAGTATGCGCCCTTACCGGTAACCATGGCAACTACTTCCTTGAAACCGCCGATACCGTTTTCATTGAGGCTGACAATCTCCACCTTCCATCTCTGGCTGTCCGCATAGTTTGAATACATGCGGTAAAGTTCAGCCGCAAACAAAGCCGCCTCATCGCCGCCTGCGCCTGCCCGTATTTCCAGTATGATGTTCTTATCGTCGTTAGGGTCTTTTGGAAGCAGGAGAATCTTAAGCTCATGCTCCAGATCCTCAATCCGTTTCCTGGCGCCGGACAGCTCTTCCTTGGCCATCTCCCGCATCTCCTCGTCGTTCTCTTCCTCCAGAAGGGCCAGGCTGTCCTCCACGTCCTGCTTCGCCTGCTTGTACTGCTTATAGGCTTCCACAATAGGAGCCAGGTCAG
Organism: Enterocloster clostridioformis; assembly: GCF_020297485.1. Lineage (NCBI taxonomy): Bacteria > Bacillati > Bacillota > Clostridia > Lachnospirales > Lachnospiraceae > Enterocloster > Enterocloster clostridioformis. The sequence goes on along the minus strand of NZ_JAIWZC010000001.1, from coordinate 4,191,694 downwards.
CCTGCTCCTTCATGAGCCTGGTAAAACGCTTGGTATCCTGGGTCACATCCGGATCACCCAGCATAAGCATCAGTTCTTCATAATGAATCAACATATCGTCCAGCTTATCAAACATATCTATCTCCTGCTCCTGCGATTATTCCAATTACAACCACTACATTATCCTGTTACCCTGTGTTCTCTCCAAATCCGGCATCCCGGACAGTCCCCATCAGACATTTAAGTCCGAACTTTAAATCCAGACCTCACGCCCCGGCTCTCACCACCCGGTCCTGTCCTGCCAAATCCTTAAACGTCCTCACGTCCCTGTATCCCCCGGACCTGAACAATCCTTCCACTGCCTCTGACTGGTCATATCCAATTTCCATATAGATACTTCCGCCCTCCGCCAGATGATTCCGGGCCTCTTCAGCCAGTATGCGGTAAAATGTCAGCCCGTCCGAGCTTCCGTCCAGGGCAATCCTGGGCTCATGGTCCCTCACCTCAGGATCAAGGCCCTCTATGACCCGGCTGGGAATATAAGGCGGGTTTGAGACAATGACATCAAAGGTCCTCCCCGTCTCCAGACCACAGAACATATTGCTCTCAAACAATTCAAACTTGCCCTCATATCCGCCTAAAAGCCTGTCCCGGTTTCTGCCTGCCACCATAAGGGCCTCAGCCGACACATCCAGGGCCGACACATGTCGGTATCTGCCCTTAAGAGCCAGACTGATGGCAATGCACCCGGAACCAGTACACATGTCCAGTATACGCTTTTCCCTGTCCTTCTGTTCCTCCAGGACCAGCTCCACCAGTGTCTCCGTGTCCTGCCTTGGTATCAGCACATGTTCATTTACAAGGAACTCAAAACCCATGAACTCCTGCGTCCCGGTCAGATGCTGGAGAGGGGTCCGGCCGGCCCTGATTTCTATGAGCCTCCTAAATTCCCGGCATTTTCCCTCTGTCTCCTCATCCTTCTCCAACTCCCTGCCCTTCATGGCCAGGAAGGATGCCAGGTTCAAATGGAACACCTCCAGAAGCAGATACCTGGCATCCAGCTCCGGGTCCGGCACCCCGGCCTTATTCAGTTCCTGAACACCCTGCCACAGCAGCTGCTGCATGGTCATGTTTTACTGCTCCTTCACTGTCATTGCCGTTGTCATCGTCATTACGGCGACCGCCTTCCTGCCATCCCGGAAAATTCTCATCCAGGTAAGCACGCCAGTCAAACACAGTCTCCACTGCCGCGATGGCCACCTCTATCATGCTGTCATCCGGCTCCGTGGTAGTCAGTCCCTGCATCCACATGCCGGGGCGGCTGAGCACATTCACCAGCCTGGAATCATGGCGTCCCGCAAAACGCAGAAACTCATAGGACACGCCTGCGATCACAGGTATCAGCACAATCCGGCTCACCACGCGCAGCCAGACCGTATCCACCCGGATGACCATGAAAAACAGGATGCTTATGACCATGACAATCATAATGAAGCTGGTTCCGCACCGTTTATGTTCCTTGGAGCTTCCCCTCACATTGTCCACGGTAAGCTCCAGCCCGTGCTCAATACAGTTAATGCACTTATGCTCGGAACCGTGGTACATAAAGGTCCTCTTGATATCCTCCATACGGGAAACCATCTTGATATAGGCTATGAAGATGACGATTCGTATTACGCCCTCCAGTATGGCCATCACCGTATCGGAATGGATGAAGCCTCTGCATATATTGGCAATAAACAGGGGAAGCACCATGAAAATACCAATTGCCATAACAAAGGAAAATATCATAACCACTGTCATGAGAGCGCTCTCCAGCTTCTCGCTAAAGACCTTATCCAGCCACGCCTCAAGTTTACCGGGCTCTGCCTCCTCATCGTCCTCAAAAAAACTGCAGGACCAGGTGAGGGCCCTCATGCCCACTACCATGGAATCTATAAAACTGAAAATACCTCTGACAAAGGGAAGACCTAACATTTTATGCTTCTTGGTCATACTAAAATAGGTATCCTTTTTCACCTCAATATCCCCGTCCGGCTTGCGGACCGCAATGGCGTAGTCATTGCCGTTCTGCATCATGATGCCCTCGATTACGGCCTGACCACCAATTCCTGAATATTTCATTCCTTTAACCTTTCTCTTGTACGAAAAAGAAACCCTCTTTCCATGATTTCCCATGAATTCAGAAAGGGCTGAGCCTGCTCCCAAGCTCAACCCTCATCTCTTTGCTTATTAGTTAGCATTCATGCCATATTTACGATTGAACTTATCAATACGTCCACGAGCCTGAGCAGCCTTCTGCTGTCCGGTGTAGAATGAATGGCACTTGGAACAAACCTCAACGTGGATGTCCTGCTTTGTTGAACCTGTTACGAACTCATTACCACAGTTGCAGACAACCTTTGCCTGGTAATAGCTTGGATGGATTCCTTCTTTCATGATTTTCACCTCTCTGATATTATTTGCGGTTTCCGACCGCGGCCTGTGTATGCCAATCTGTCTCTGTACATTACAGGCAGCCGGCCGTATGCCGTCACAAGAACGCACAGATATCAGCAATAACTAAGTTAAACGCGCCCTCACCGTAAGGTTCTGACTCACGCGAACGCTAAAACTGCCGTCAATTCAGACAGCTTACATAGTATATCATAGAACCCCGGGACTTGCAAGATATTTTTTTGAAAATGTGGACAAATTACAGTGGTCCCCAGAACCTGTCACTCAGCCGCTTCATCCTTCCAGCATTCCGGAAGCTCCGGCTCCCGGACCCTCACCGGCTCCGGATAAACCGCGCCGTAAAGTTCCAGCTCCACCCGTTCAATGATTTCCGGCCTCACCGGACGGTTGACCTCCACACCTTCTATGGGGAAATCCGTCACAGGCACTGTCTCTACCTTTTCCAGCCTGCAGACCTCGTCCATTCCCTCCAGAACACGGCCGAACACAGGATAAATACCCTTGTGGTCCGGACAGTCTCTCAGCGGAAAGAAAAACTCGCAGCCGGCCAGCCCTGCCTCGCCGTAGCCGCCCATGCACACGGATCCGGGATGGGAGTCCAGGGGCTCCACATCCGGGTTCAGCTCAAACTCATTGGGTATCAGATACCGGCATTCCTTCTTTCCAAAGGCCGTGTAGCTGACGTCCACCCAGTTTCCGGGCACAATCCGCTCAATGGCATGGTGGTCCAGGTATCCCCTGGAGGCTGTATAGATAAAGCTGTTCACTGTATTGGGCGCTGACTCCGGCAAAAGCTCTATGACAATTTTCCTGCCGTTGGCCATATGTAATGTCGCGATTGGATTCATATATCCTCCTGTTAGCCGTTTACCGGTTAACCGATTATCTCAAATTCCTTGGAATAGTGGTTAAGCGCCTCACATCCATCTTCTGTCACCAGCACCAGATCCTCCACACGGACACCTGTATCCCCGGGCAGATAGATTCCCGGTTCAATGGAGAATATCATTCCCGGCTCTGCTTTCTGGGTATTCACAGAGGACACGTCTCCGAACTCATGCTCTCCCAGACCGATAAAATGCCCCAGCCTGTGGGTAAAGAAAGGTCCGTATCCCTGCTCAGCAATCAGGTCCCTGGCCGCCCCGTCCAGCTCGCACAGCGGAACACCCGGTCGTATCTTTGAGATAGCTGTCTCATTGGCGCTGCGGACAATCTCATAAATACGGCGGTGCTCGTCACTGGCTTTCTGGAAATAAAAGGTACGGGTCATATCGGAACAATACCCGTCTTTGATACAGCCCACATCAAAGAGCACTGAGTCGCCCGGCCTTATGACGGTGCCGTCCGGTCCGTGATGAGGGTCCGCCGCGTTGGCGCCAAAGGCCACCAGCGGCTCAAAGGAAAATCCGTCCGCTCCCAGGTCCATATATATCTTAAGCATCTGGTCCGCAACCTGCCGCTCCGTGACGCCTTCATGAATCAGCTTCTTAAACTCCGCCATGGCCCTGTCATTGATGCCGGAGGCAGCGCGCATCTTATCCTGCTCCTCCTCATCCTTCACGCCCCTTGTCCTGTCCACGGCAATGGAGGAATTCACAAAGCCAGCGGCAGCCCCCATCTCCATGAGGGGCAGCAGAAACCGCGCCTTTAAATCCTTATCAACGCCCAGCGGGTTTTCCTTATCCAGATAGCCTGCCACGATCTCCGCCGCCGGGTCTGTATCCGAATACCAGACCTTCTCAACACCCACATCCTCAGGCACGGTAAACAGCTTATTCAGGAAATACACATGATTTCCGTCCTCCCTCAGATAAAGGGAATAAAACCGTTCAAAGGGCTCCACATACACGCCTGTGAGATAATAAATGGACATGGGATCCACAATCAGCATCTGTGTCAGTTCCATCTCCTTCAGGGCTTCCATGATACGCTCCACTCTCTTCTGCTTCATGATAACATCCTCCTCTTCTAAAACTGCTTTCTCAGCTTGGGGTCCAGCAAATCCCTAAGGCCGTCGCCAATGAAATTAGCGCCTACAGCCATTGTGAAGATTGCCAGTCCCGGAAAACCAGCCACCCAGAACTTATTGAAATAGTCAGCTCCATCTGAAACCATCATGCCCCACTCCGGCGTGGGCGGCGCAGATCCCAGTCCCAGAAAGCTTAAGGTAGAGAACATCAGAATCTGGTTTCCGATGTCCGTGGTAGCCATAATCAGAACCGAACTGATGCTGTTGGGAATGACTTCCTTCATCAGGATCCGGATTTTGGAGGCGCCCAGAACCTCGGAAGCCGCCACATATTCATTTTCCTTTACACTCAGCACCACGCTCCGCATCATACGGGCATAGGTGGGCCATGCCACCACAATCAGGGCAAACATGGTGTTGAACAGGTTGGAACCCATAACCGCATTGATAATCATTGCCAGAATCAGGGAGGGGAAGGACAAAATCATTTCTGAAAAACGCATCATTGCATTGTCCACCAAACCGCCCACATAGCCTGCTATGGCTCCGTAAAACGTGCCGATGAAGCCTGCTATGACCACGGTGAGACAGCCTGCCAGCAGGGAATACCTGCCTCCGTAGAGCACCCGGCTGAAAATGTCCCTGCCAAAATTGTCCGTGCCGAACCAGTGCTCCGGAGACGGAGCCTTTAACCGCTGCCCCAGGTCCTGCACAATAGGGTCATAGGGAGCCAGCGCCGGCGCCAGGATGGCCGCCGCAATCCACGCCAGGCAGATTATCACGCCCAGCGTGAACAGGTAATTGGATTTAAATAACCTTTTTAAAGACTGTACCATCAGCTGCACCTCACTCTCGGGTCAATGATTCCGTATAAAATATCCACCACTGTATTGATGACCATGTAATTTAAGGCAATCAGAAGGGCCACCCCGATGATGGAGGGAAAATCCACAGAAAGCACGGATTCATAGGCAAACTGCCCCACACCCGGCCAGTTGAAAATGGTTTCCACCAGCACCATGCCGCCCAGCAGGTTGCCCAGGCCCAGGCCGATGACAGTGAGCACGGGAATCAGGGCATTGCCCAGGGCATGGCGGATAATCAGCCCCGGTCTTGACAGTCCCTTGGCCTTTGCCGTACGGATATAGTCCGTGGACATGACGTCCAGAAGGTTGGAACGGGCTGTCCTGGTAATCAGACCCATGGTAAATGCCGCAAGCACGGTTCCGGGAAGAATCAGGTGGCTGACCGCGTCCAATGCCTTGGGAATATTTCCCTCCAGAAGGCTGTCAATGACATACATGCCCGTGACCGTAGCCGGCGCCGTAAAGGCGTTGCTCAGGCGGCCGGGCCCCGGCAGCAGCTTCAGCTTGTAATAGAAGAAATACAATACCAGCAGCGCAAACCAGAAACTGGGAATGCTGACACCTGTAACAGATATGGCCCGGACCGTCTGGTCCAGGATGCTGTTGCGCCTGATGGCGGATATAATGCCGAACAGGACCCCCAATATGGCAGCAATCACAATGGCAAACAAAGCCAGTTCAATGGTGGCCGGATAACACCTGGCCAGCTCTGACAGCACAGGTTTGTTTGTGCGCATGGAAGTTCCCAGGTCAAACTGCAGAAGATTCTTCATGTACAGGATGTACTGCACGGGCAAAGGCTGGTCCAGGCCGTATTTCGCCCTGTAGGCAGCCACGATTTCCGGGTCGTTAAGGGCTCTCTGGCTCAAGTTTGCCACGGTGGGGTCTCCCGGTATCATTTTGGTCAGTATGAAAACCAGGGTGGCGACGCCAAACAGCATGACTACCAGATACACCAGTCTTTTTCCTATAAATTTCAGCTGTTCCATACGATACCTCTCTTTTCTTATGTTTCAATCCATACTTAATATAAAATACAAGCTTATGTTAAAATCCAGTCTCATACAGATATTCCCGTCAACGGTATCCCCCTTGGATGGACGTTCACGGCAATACCTGCCGCCGCTTAAGCTCCTGTCCGCGCCCGGGCCTGCGCAGTACAGTACAGATTACGGAGCCAGCGGGCAGGAAGATATCTGCCTGCCCGCAAAACAGCTCCGTATATAAAATCATTACTTCACATGAATCAAAGTCAGATCCAGAGCATAGGGGTCCGATATGGCCACTCCCTCCAGCCTGGTGTTATAGCCGATATGGGACGGAGCCTGTGCCGCCATGATAAAGGGCCCATTCTCGTACATTGCATCCTGGATTTCCTCCAGAACAGCGATACGCGCGTCATTGTCCGTTGCAGACATGGTTTTTTCATACATGGCCGCAAGCTCCGGATCCATGTCGGCACTCCAACCTGCCCTCTTTCCGACTACGCCGCCCGGAAGGAATTCCAGCTGCACGTTGGGGTCGTTATAATCAGTTCCCCAGTACATAACCGTAAAGCCCAGGGTTCCGTCGCGGTAAGCATCGCCGTATCCCGCCGCCCATGGCTGAGATACGATATTCACATTGATTCCCACCTGTGACAGGTCATCCGTTATCTTCTGGGCCAGGTCTGTCAGTAGGATTCCCTCCATATCCAGATCTGTCACAGTCAGATCCACATCAAATCCATCCGGGTATCCTGCCTCTGCCAGAAGTGCCTTAGCTTCTTCCAGATTCGTATAGTCAGCCGGTCTCTCGCCCTTGCTTCCCATGAATCCCACCTGGATGATATCATAAGGAGTGATGGTGCCGCTGCCGCAGATAGTCTGGATGCCGGTGTAATCCAGGGCCCTGCGGATGGCGTTCTGAACCTGGGGATTGGACACAGGGCCGCCGTAGGCTTCATCCATGTTCATCATCACAAATCCAACTGTCTTGGTTGCTCCGTTGATAATGGAAATATTCTCAGCGCCTTCCAGCTCGGACATGGTGTCGTCTGTCATGTTCATAGCCACATCAATATCTCCGCCGGACAGTGTCATCATCTGTGTGTTTGCATCAGGCTGTATCTTGATGATGTACTTGTCAACATTGGTAGCTTCTCCCCAATAGTTAGGATTCTTTTCCAAAACCACTTCCTGGTCCGGAATATAGCTGGTCATCACATACATGCCGGAACCTGCGCTGGCTGTATCCAGATAGGACTGGGCTGTGTCAGTGGACGATGCATCCTCTGCATCCGTGCCGCCGTGCTCCTTCACAACCGCGCTGTCCAGAACAGCCGTGGAGCTGTAGGTCAGCTTGGACAGAATGGCACTGTCAGCCTGGGTCAGATGGAACACCACCGTGTAATCATCAGGCGCTTCCATGCTCTCAATGGTATCACAGATAAAGGATGGATTTCCCTGAAGGTTCTTGCAGCGGTTGATGCTGAAAAGAACATCCGCGCTGGTCATGGGATTGCCGCTGGCAAATGTCACATCCTGTTTCAGCTTTACCGTCAGTGTCAGGCCGTCCTCTGAGAATTCATAGGTATCAGCCAGACAAGGCTCCGGCGCGCTGTCATTGCTGTAGAACTTAAACAGGTTCTCGTAGCAGGCATTGACAATGAGAGGCGGATACTTCTCATATACATACCCCGGGTCCAGGGTGGAAAATCCGGAGCCCATGGCTACCACAACCGTATTGGAGCCGGCTGCCTGTGAAGCCCCCTCAGCAGCGGCGTCTGTCTTGCCGGCCGATGTGCCGTCCGCGCCATTGCCTCCGCACGCGCTGCAGGCAAGTGAAACCGCAAGGCACAGAGCAGCAGTCAATAACTTCTTTTTCATAATAGACCTCCTCTAGGTTTATTGAGATGCCAGTATTCTGGCAGTGTCTCCATATTGCAATATTTTTTCTGGTGCAGTGTTTCCTTAAGCAAAGGCCGCTCTAATAAAGATGGCAGGCCACAAAATGCCCCTCCGCCACTTTCTTTAATTCAGGTACTTCCCTGCGGCACCTGTCACAGGCCTTGGGACAGCGTGTGTGGAACCGGCAGCCGGAGGGCGGATCCGAGGGACTGGGCACCTCCCCCTCCAGATGGATGCGCTCTGTTTTCACATTCTGGTCCACCTGGGGAATGGCTGACAGCAATGCCTCGGTATAAGGATGGTAACGCTTTTCATACAGCTTATCATAATCTGCAATCTCCACCATATTTCCCAGATACATGACGCCCACCCGGTCGCTGACCTGGTAGACCACGTTCAGATTATGGGAAATGAAGAAATAGGTCAGCCCCAGCTTTTCCTTTAACTCCTGAAGCAGGTTCAGCACCTGGGCCTGGACCGATACGTCCAGTGCCGATACAGCCTCATCGCAGATGATAATGTCCGGCTCCAGGGCCAGCGCTCTGGCTATGCCGATACGCTGCTTCTGTCCTCCTGACAGCTCATGGGGATACCTGCTCAGGCAGTACAAATCCATTCCCACCAGGTTAAGGAGCTTCATAATGCAGGCTTCCACATCCATCTTCCCCTTCATCCCGTGTATCTCAAAGGGTTCCATCAGAATCTGGCGGACAGTTCGCCTGGGATTCAGGCAGGCGGACGGGTCCTGGAATATAATCTGGACCTTCCTGCGCATTTTCTTTAAATCTGCTCCCTTTAGCCCTGCTATGTCCGTTCCGCCCATATAAATGTGGCCCTCTGTTGGTTTTAAGAGGCGGACAAGGGCCCTGCCCAGGGTACTCTTGCCGCAGCCGCTCTCCCCCACCACGCCAAAGGTCTCCCCCTTCATGATGTGGAAGCTTACGTCGTCCACTGCCTTCACGGTCCCGGACTTCTTATCCTTTCCCTTAAAATATACCTTTACATGGTCGGCCTTAACCAGCACTTCCCTATTGCTCTTGTCTTCGTTTATGTCTCTGTTCGGATTCTGCGCCATACATTAAGCCTCCTTCCCCGCGGCCTGGTCTTCAAACAGCCAGCAGCGGACCTTCCGCTCCTCTGAAAGCCGCTTCATGGGCGGGCTGACTGTCCTGCACCGCTCTGTGGCATGGGGACATCTGGGCCAGAAGCTGCACCCCTTAATCCGCTCCGTGGGATTAGGCACCATGCCCTCTATGGCGGACAACGGCTTCCTGTCCTTTGTGATGACCGGTATGGCATTTAAAAGGCCGATGGTATAGGGATGCTTGGGATCCCTGAACAGTTCCCCGGCCGGTGCCTGCTCCACGATATGACCCGTATACATGACAATGACCGTATCGCACAGCTCGCTTACCACTCCCAAATCATGAGTAATGAACAGGACCGAGGAATGAAGCTCCTCATTCATCTCGCGAATCAAATCCAGAATCTGGGCCTGGATGGTCACATCCAGAGCCGTGGTCGGCTCATCCGCAATCAGAATCTGGGGCTGGCAGGCCAAAGCCATGGCTATCATCACACGCTGCCTCATTCCACCCGACATCTGGTGGGGATACTCGTGGGCCCTTACCTCAGGATTGGCGATTCCCACTGCCCTCATCATGCGGATGGCTTCCTCCATGGCTTCCTTTTTCTTCATGCCCCGGTGCAGGCGCAGGGATTCCGCAATCTGTTTTCCGCACTTGATAATGGGATTTAAGGAGGTCATTGGTTCCTGAAAAATCATGGAAATCTCATTTCCCCTGATTTTCTGCATATCCCGCTCAGAGGTCTTCACCAAATCCCTTCCGAGATACAAAATCTCCCCTCCTGTAATCTGTCCCGGAGGGTTGGGAATCAGCTGCATCATTCCAAGAGAGGAAACACTCTTGCCGCTTCCGCTCTCTCCCACGATACCCAGCTTTTCACCCTTATGTAATACATAACTCAGATGGTCCACCGCCTGAACGGTGCCTTCCGCTGTCCTGAATTCCACACATAAATCTTTTACTTCCAATATGATATCTGTCTGTGTCATTTTATCCGCCCTTTGTTTTATTACATCAAAGCGTCAACGCGGTGCCAATGTATTTACCCGCAGTTTTCTGCATATATACTCAAAACGATACCACATTTTCTGGGATAATTCAATATATAGATTGACCTGTTTTGCCCGGAAACAGGCCAAAACCAGCACAGAAACGCAAAAACAGGACGCTGCCAAGGCTGTTTTAACAGCTTATTTACAGCGTCCCGCTCTTACGTTTGTTATATCTTACCGTTCACATTCCAGGGCTTCTTCCAATAAATGGCATCCACATTACACTCTTTCATACATTCGCCGCACTGTATGCACTCCCTGTCTCCCACCTGTCTGATATCCATTTTACAGGTCCGCACACAACGCCCGCAGTCAATGCAGGCGTCCCTGTCAATATTCACCCCCAGCAGAGCCGCGGGTGCAAACAGGGAATAGATGGCACCCAGAGGACAGAGGAACCGGCAAAAGCTTCTGTATACAAAACAGGCGCTTACCAGTATAACTGCCATCACAAGGACCTTCCAGTTAAAAAGGGCTCCTGCCAGGCCGCCCAGTGACTCGTCCAAAAGCACCAGGGGAATTCCTCCCTCCAGGGTTCCCGCAGGACATATGTATTTGCAGAAGGCAGGAACCGGCAGGCCGGAGGCCGCCTTGAATACCACAGGCAGGATGATGACAAACACTGCCAGAATCACGTATTTCACCCTGGACAGCTCCCGTGTGACGCGGTTCTTTTTTATCTTGGGTACAGGTATCTTATAGAGAAGCTCCTGTACCAGCCCAAAGGGACAGATGAAACCGCATATAGTCCTTCCCATGGTAACCCCAAAAAGCAGGAGAACTCCCAATATATAGAAGGGAAGCTTCCTGTCCATGGCGGACAGGGCGTTCTGCAGGGTGCCTAACGGACAGGAACCAACGGCTCCCGGACACGAATAGCAGTTAAGTCCGGGAACGCACAATCCTTTTGACTTTCCCTTATAGATGGACGCCTCCGCAAATCCCTTCAGGTTCAGATTATATAATAATGCCGCACAAAGCTGTATCAAACGCCGTTTCATCGCTGCTGCCCTCTCATGGTCATGGTGTTCTGCCGCTGCCTTCTCATCCGATTCCGATACATTCCAGGCACACTCTCACTGCCTTGCGGAAGGCGTCCTGGTATCCTCCCTGGGCAGCTCCGATACACAGAAATACTACGCCCAGGACAAGGAGGATAACTGTTATCTTATTCTGTCTGCACCAATCCATCATATCAACGCTCCAAGTCTTACACCCCAAGGGCTTCCTTATATCTCTCATACATCGTGTCCGCGTCCAGGGCCCCGGTTGATATATGGGCCACCTTGCCCTCCGCGTCCAGCACCACTGTATACGGAATGGAATTGGTGGGATACAGCATGGATATGGAATACTCCTCGTCCAGCACTACCGGGAAGGTGTATCCGTTCTCCTCCACAAAGTCCTTCACCGTCTCGGCGTCATCTCCGCAATTCACCGCGATAATGCCGATCTTATCCCCAAAATCATCCTTCAGGCGCTCAAATGCCGGCATCTCCTTGACGCACGGGCCGCACCAGGTTGCCCAGAAATTGATGATAACAGGTTTGCCCTGTAATTCGGACAGCGTAATGCTGGTTCCGTCCATGAGTTCTCCTGTAAAATCAGGAGCTGCCACCCCTTCCTTGATGGGCATGCCCGGCTTAAACTCAATCATGCTGTCCCCCTGGCCTGCTGCCGCCTTTGCATCTGCCTGGCTGCTGCCTGCGGACTGCTCCCGGCCTGTTTCCCCGGCCTCTCCGGCTTCCCGGGTCTTTCCCGGCTCAGACTCCTTGTTCCCTGTATCCTCCGCTTCCCCGGTTCCAGAGCCGTTTTTCTCAGTTTCTGCGCTGCTCTTCTCAGCCCCCGCGCCTTCCTTCTCAGTCCCTTGGGCCTGCTCCGTTTTCTGAGCAGCCTTATCCTGGTCCGCTGTCTGGCTGCATCCCGTTATCTGCAAAGCCAGGAAAAGGGCTAGACAAATGCCCGAAACACTCCTTTTCACTGCCTTTTTATCTCTGTAAAATTGTTCTTTTCTCATGTGTTATTCCTCCCCTTTCAACTAATGGAATAGACAATCGAGTAGGAGGAAGGCGATTATTTCGCCTTCCGACCTCTCACACCACCGTACGTACCGTTCGGTATACGGCGGTTCAATCAACTTAACATGTAACAGCCTTTTCGGCGTAGTAGTCTTCCATGGATACAAGACCAAACTTAGCTAGTCTCTCTTTACTGATACAAATGTGGAGATTCCAGCTTCTGCACACTCTGGCATATCCTTTGGCATATGAAATGCCATGTGCCGCATTTGGCGGCAGACCAAGTTTGATAAGATTCTTTTCCCTGTTCTTTGGCGTTTTCCAGTGTTTCCATATGCACATGCGCAGTCGATACCGAATCTGTCCGTCCATTTTTGCGCACAGCCTTTTCATGCTTCCGATTTTGAAATAATTTATCCACCCTCGGATAAGCCGGTTGAGTTTCCCAATTTTATAACCATTGCCCACTCCCCAGCTCCTGCTTGTATATTTCTTCATCTGCGCCTTGAACTTTGCTGCCGCTTTCGGGTGTGGTCTGGCTTTGTACCCTTTGGCAAATGAGTCATAGTAAAATCCAAACCCCAGATACTTAATGCCCTTTGGTTTATCAACCCTGCTCTTTTCCGCGTTCACTTTCAGTCCAAGCTTTTCCTCTATAAACCGAGCCACGCTCTTCATTACCCGCTCTGCCGCCTGTCTGCTCCCGACCATTATAATAAGGTCATCTGCATACCGGACGAAATCCAGCCTCCTTGCTTCCAGTTCTTTGTCCAGCTCATTTAACATGATATTTGCTAACAGCGGCGAGATATTTCCACCCTGCGGTGTGCCGACTACCGTATCTTCATACTCATCATCAATCATTACGCCGCTGACCAGAATCTTTCTTACCACCGATATGACATCTCCGTCCTTTATTGTCCGTCCGAAAATCGTCATCAGCTTGTCATGGTCTACTGTGTCAAAGAATTTCGCTAGGTCGATATCCACTATCCAGTTGTGTCCGTCATTCATCATTTCCAATGCTTTAAGGACTGCCTGCTGTGCACACCGCTTGGGTCTGAATCCATAGCTGTGGTCGTGAAACTGCTCCTCAAATATCGGGGTAAGCACCTGTGCCACCGCCTGCTGTACAAAGCGGTCTACTGCTGTTGGCACTCCAAGATTTCTTGTACCACCATCGGGTTTGGGTATCTCCACCCTGCGGACTGGCTTCGGCTTATACTTCCTCGTCCGCAACTGTTCCTTAATGTTTTCGCCGTTTTCCGAAAGATATGCGCCAAGTTCTTCAACGGTCATCCCGTCCACGCCTGCCGCTCCTTTATTCCTTACGACTTGCAGATACGCCGCATTTAGATTATCCCTGCTTAATATCTGCTCCATGAGACTGCTTGTGTCCATGCGTTGTTTCCTTTCTGCCCCTTTTGCCTTTGCCGCCTTTGAAGTCATCGACAGGCGTATGCTCCGGCTACGAAGTGGAACGTACTTCAACTGATTGATTGTTCAGCCCTTCGCTCCGTCCCCATTACAGGAACTTCCTCACTACTATGGCTTCTGCTGACTTCTCACAATTCGTTGTTACTACGGCTAATGAGACCGCCTGTGAGACCTCCCCAGTTAAGGTGCGTGTTCTTTTCCTCCATGTACCTGCCGCATTTACTCGTACTTCCGGCAACCTTTTGGACTTCAGTGCCTTTTGCCACCTTATCCGTATTTCCGAGCCTTATATGCGGTTCCTGTCCGTCAGGTCAGAGGTTTGCTTACAGCTTCTTTCAGATTCCGTCTCACGGCGGACACCCTTGCTGTTCGGCTATGTGCTTCGTTGTTGCCTACGCGCACTTGGGACTTTCACCCATTAGAAAACGCCCATGCTGGGCAAACAAAACCCAGAGAATGCCGCTTGTGTCATTCTCTGGGTTTTACTCTAACATAATTATTATTTTCTGTCCACCCGGCTTTATGGGGTTTCTATGAAAGTTTTATTAAGCTTTCATGAAGATGCCTGCTACATCTCATCTACCACGGGAACCACTTCCCGCTCGCTGTAGTGGTGCGCTTCCTCAAGCATCATATCCTTTACCTTCATAAGCCTTGTCTGGGAGCTTCGCTCATTCTCATCCAGCTTCATGGTGATATAGCGGATGTTTGACTGGGTATCGGGAATCATCACATGCTCCAGCGCGTTTACACGGCGGCGGGTCTTTTCAATCTCCGCTGCCATGAGCTGGCAGGATTTTTCGCACTCAGCCAGACGCAGCATGTCAGGCAGTAAATCTGCCAGACTCTTTACCGCATCATCCAGGTCACTGGAAGTAAATGCAAAGCCGTAGGAATAGATGTCGTTAGGGTCTGAAGTCCTGGTCTTATACTTGAACACAGGAATCTCCACACTCATGACGTTCTTTGTCTCAGTTTCCAGATAGACCTCCTGCTTGGGAGCCATCAGGGCTACGTTCAGGGCCTCGTCTGTCATGCCGGAACGTGCCAGCACGAAATTTTGGTTAGCCGCAGCGATGCCTGCCTCCACCTTCTCGCGGAGGGCCTTGTTCTCACGCACCAGGTCCAGGAACTGACGCATCAATTCATCCCGCTTGTCTTTCAGAAGCTTGTGTCCGCGGATGGCTGTTGCCAGCTTTTTCTTAAGGCGGGTAAGCTCCATACGGGTGGGATTTACATGTTTTGCACCCATGTTATGTCAACTTCCTTTCTGCCGGCCGGAAACCCCGGCGCGCGTCCTTTCCGCACATAGCGGAGGGACGCACGCCTGCATGTTCCCTGCCGGGCTGTGACTGCCGGTTATTTTGCTTCGTAATATAAATCAAGGAATTTGTCCTTAATACGTTTCAGCTCGCTCCTTGGGAGGATGCGCAGAAGCTTCCAGCCGATTTCCATGGTCTCTTCGATATCACGGTCAGCATAGTAGCCCTGGGATACATACTCCTTCTCAAACTCATCAGCAAACTTGGCATACAGTTTATCCATATCAGTCAGGGCTGCCTCGCCCAGAATGATCATCAGTTCCTTTGCGTCCTTACCACGGGCATAGGCTGCAAAGAGCTGGTTCATAACGTCTGCATGGTCTGCGCGTGTCTTGCCTTCACCGATACCCTTATCCTTAAGACGGGACAGGGATGGCAGTACATCAATTGGAGGTGTTACATTCTTACGGTACAGCTCACGGCTCAGGATAATCTGTCCCTCAGTGATGTAGCCTGTAAGGTCAGGAATAGGATGTGTCTTATCATCCTCAGGCATGGTAAGAATGGGAATCATGGTGATGGATCCGTTCTTGCCCTTCTGACGTCCGGCTCTCTCATACAGGGAAGCCAGGTCAGTGTACATATATCCGGGATAACCGCGGCGTCCGGGAACTTCCTTACGGGCTGCGGAAATCTCACGCAGTGAATCTGCGTAGTTTGTAATATCAGTCAGAATAACCAGTACGTGCATGTTCTTTTCAAATGCCAGGTACTCTGCTGCTGTCAGCGCCATACGCGGAGTCGCGATACGCTCTACGGCAGGGTCGTTTGCCAGGTTGATGAACATGACGCTTCGGTCGATAGCGCCGGTCTCACGGAAGCTCTCCATAAAGAAGTTAGCCTCCTCAAAGGTGATACCCATGGCAGCAAACACAACGGCGAATGACTCGTCGGTGCCGCGCACCTTTGCCTGACGCGCAATCTGGGCAGCCAGGTTGGCGTGGGGAAGACCGGATGCCGAGAAAATAGGCAGCTTCTGACCACGGACCAGGGTGTTCAGTCCATCTATGGCAGAAACACCGGTCTGGATAAACTCCTCAGGATAACTTCTGGCGGCCGGGTTCATGGGCAGGCCGTTGATATCCATGCGCTTCTCAGGCAGGATGTCGGGACCGCCGTCAATGGGCTTGCCCATGCCGTCAAACATACGGCTGAGCATATCCTCAGACACGCCTAACTCCATGGTACGTCCTAAGAAACGCACCTTACTGGAGTCCAGGTTGATACCTGTAGACGCCTCGTACAGCTGTACCATGGCATTGCCGCCGTCTATCTCCAGTACCTTGCAGCGGCGTCTCTCGCCGTTAACCAGCTCGATTTCTCCCATCTCATCGTAGGTTACTCCCTGTACGCCGCGGACCAGCATAATAGGACCTGCTACCTCTTCAATTGTTCTATATTCCTTGGGCATTAGAAGTCCTCCTTTCTGCTCATCTCACTGTAAATCTCTGACTCCAGGGTCTTGATGACATCCTCGTAAACCTTATCCAGGTCAGCTTCCTCTGTATATTTGAAACGGCCAATGGCCTCACGCACAGGAAGGCTTACAAGACGCTCAATATTCACGCCCTGTGCCAGAGCCTCTCCTGCCTTGTCATAGTATGCCATCATCAGCATCATCATCATGTGCTGTTTCTTTAAGGACGTAAATGTATCAATCTCATGGAAGGCGTTCTGGTGAAGGAAGTCCTCACGGATGGAACGGGCCGCTTCCAGTTTCAGACGGTCAGGCGCAGATAATGCATCCATACCTACCAGCTGTACGATTTCATTCAGCTCAGACTCTTCCTGCAGCAGCCGCATGAGACGCGCGCGCAGCTCGGTCCAGTCGCTCTCCACCTCTGCGTTAAACCATTTTTCCATGGTGTCCACATACAGGGAATAGCTGGTCAGCCAGTTGATGGCCGGGAAGTGTCTCTTATATGCCAGGTCGGCATCCAGGGACCAGAATACCTTTACGATACGCAGGGTAGCCTGTGTAACCGGCTCGGAAATATCGCCGCCGGCAGGGGATACTGCTCCGATAACGGAAAGAGCGCCCTCGCGGTTGTCCTGGCCCAGGGAGATAACACGGCCGGCACGCTCGTAAAACTGTGCCAGACGGGAACCCAGGTATGCGGGGTAACCTTCCTCACCAGGCATCTCCTCCAGACGTCCTGACATCTCACGAAGAGCCTCGGCCCAACGTGATGTGGAGTCTGCCATCAGGGCTACGGAGTAACCCATGTCGCGGAAATACTCCGCAATGGTAATACCTGTATAGATAGATGCCTCACGGGCAGCAACAGGCATATCGGAGGTATTGGCAATCAGCACAGTACGCTCCATCAGAGATTTGCCTGTCTTTGGATCCTTCAGTTCCGGGAACTCGTTCAGAACGTCCGTCATCTCGTTTCCACGCTCGCCGCAGCCAATGTAAACCACGATGTCCGCGTCAGCCCACTTAGCCAGCTGATGCTGTACAACCGTTTTACCGGACCCGAAAGGTCCCGGAACAGCCGCAACACCGCCCTTTGCGATTGGGAACAGACAGTCAATAACACGCTGTCCTGTTACAAGAGGCATATCCGGGGACAGCTTTCTCTGATAGGGACGGCCCTTACGTACAGGCCACTTCTGCATCAGCGAAACCGGATGCTCCTGTCCCTTCTCGTCTGTCACAACAGCCACTGTATCGGTAACCGTATACTCTCCGCCGCTGATATAGGTAAGAGTGCCGCTTACGCCAACAGGAATCATTATTTTCTGCTGTACCACCTCGGTCTCCTGAACCGTACCGATGATGTCGCCGCCGCCTACCTTGTCACCCACATTTGCAGTGGGTACGAAGATCCACTTCTTCTCACGCTTCAGGGAGGGAACCTCCACGCCGCGGTTCAAAAGGTTTCCGCCTGTTTTCTCCATAATGGCATCCAGGGGACGCTGGATACCGTCGTATATACTTCCAATCAGGCCAGGCCCCAGCTCCACGCTCATAGGTACGCCTGTGGATTCCACCGGCTCCCCGGGTCCCAGTCCGGATGTCTCCTCGTATACCTGGACGGAAGCCTTATCGCCATGGATCTCTATAATTTCGCCAATCAGACGCTGCTCGCTGACTCGAACCACGTCGAACATGTTCGCGTCGCGCATGCCTTCTGCGATGACCAGCGGACCGGCTACTTTTTTAATTACGCCTTTGCTCATCTTTTACCTCCATTGTTATTGCCCATTAAATATAATATCCGAGCCAACTGCCTGCTCCACTGACTTCTTAACTGCCAGGATACCTTTTCCCGTATTGCCTGATATGCCGGGAATCAGTATGATGGCCGGAAGGCCAGCCTCGCGGTAGCGGTTGATCTCCGGTTCAATCTGGGCGGCCAGGGCCTCTGTGATGTAAATCACCGCGTAGCCGCTTTCTGCCAGATCCTTAACCTTCTTTCCTGCCTCCGCCGGGTCTGTCAAAGGAAACGGTTCCAGACCCAGACTGGCGAAACCGTAGATACTGTCCCGGTCGCCCATAACTGCAATCTTATACATACATCTCCCTTATCCTTTCCCGGATGGACTCCTCGGGAAGATGGTTTAATTTCCCGGAAAGCACAATCCGAACTGATTTAATCTCGTTCTCCCGTGCCAGAATATAAGCTGCCAGCGGACCCAGACCAAAGGCGCTGTACTGCTGGGGCTTAATCTTACGAATCAGCAGATTGTCGCACCACCGCTCAAAAGCTGAAGGTGAGCGCCGCAATTCTTCCACTGCATCTGCATAGGCCGTGGTTTCCAGGTAGGATCCGATGGAATCCACGCCTTCTATGGCTGCCTGAGCCAGACGGGCAACGTTGATGCTGCCGCATGGCGCCAGCGCCTGTTCCAGAAATACCCTGTCCTTGCCGGTACGGGATGCCCGCACCGCCGTCTTTATATCTGCCGCCGCAACTGTCAGCTCCGCGTAGAGTTCCAGGAACTCATTGCCGGAGGATTTACCGGCTGCGTAGATTGCATCCAGGGCTGCTTTGTCGATTATGATGTCGCAGAGCTGTCCGTCCTGGGTGTGAAGGAGCGCCTTGTAGGCTTCCTCCGCAGGCGTTCTCATGGCCGCCGGAAGATTCTGGAATTCCCTGGTCTGAACCGCTTCTCGGATGAGCTTCACATCCACAGTCCCCTGCTCCATAAAGATTCCCGGGTATTCATCACCCATGCGGACCTCCTTGATGGCCGCCTTCAGATTGTGGTAGTCGTTGGCGTACAGGAATACATCAAATACCGACATATCCTTCACCAGCTCATTAATCAGCTCCCAGGTCTTCCTCTTCTCAATGGCCAGGATATCTCCGGCATTTGTGATGCCGTCCTCTCCCCAGCCCTTCTCCATAAGAAGCTGGATACACTCGTCATAGTCTTTTGCAGCCGTCAGCTGCTCTAAAAATGCACCGGATAGCAGGGACAATTCTTTGGAACGGATGCGGGCTACTGCATAAACATACTGTTTGTCTGCCATTTAATTAGTTCCTCCCTACGTTCATGAAAACAGAATCTCCTGCACTTTATCCTGTAATACCTCATGGGCCGCGTCGAAGAGAGCGTCAATGGAACAGTTCTCCTCAATTCCTCCATAAGTAAGCACAAAACCGCCGTCTATATCCCGGGTGTCTCCCGATATATGCAGCACTGCCCCTTTGTCCTTAAGCGAGGCATTTAACCTGTCCTCAAAGCCTTCGGGCAGGCGTTCCAGGTCCTTCTTTGAGAGCAGGAGCTCGCCTTCGCCGGGCTGTGCGGATTTAACTGCCAGTTTCAGAATCATATCAAAGTAGGCACCGGTCTCAAGCCCCTTGAGTTCAGCCTTAGCCATCCCAATGGTCGCACCGATGAGCCTCTGCTTTTCAGCCAGAATAGCACCCCGCTTCTTAAGTTCGGCTGCCGTGCGTCCTCTTTCCAGAATGTTGGCTACCGCCTGTTTGGAGCGCCTCTCAATATCAACGCACTCCCTCTGCGCATCCGCACGGGCCTGTGCCAGAATCTCATCTGCCTTGGAACGGGCTTCTGCCCTGGTGCGTTCCGCCGCCTTCTGGGATTCTTCTTTAATCTGGCTGATGATCTTATCTAATCCCGCCATGCCATGTTCTCCTTTCCTTAAGTCACCTTATTTGGTATGCTGATTAAATGTTAAGTCCCGCAATACCAAAGATGGAAAGGATGGAGATCAGCAGTGCCAGGATGGCGTATGTCTCAACCATGGCCGGGAAAATCATAGCTTTACCAAACTGCTCAGGTCTCTTGGCAACCAGGCCGATACTCGCTGCTGCCGCCTTGCCCTGTGATGCGCCGGAAATCCAGCCCACAATGCCCATAGGAAGGCATGCTGCCAGGTATAAAGCGCCCTTTATTAAGGAAAGGTCAGCGCTTCCGCCCATAATACCAATCTGTGTCAGTGTGATGAATGCAATCAGCAGTCCGTATATACCCTGTGTACCGGGAAGCAGCTGTAAAACCAGAACCTTACTGAACTTGTTGGGATCCTCTGTAACAACTCCGGCTGCAGCCTGACCTGCAATACCTACTCCAATAGCAGAACCTACTCCTGCAAAAAGCGCTGCGATTGCAGCTCCTAATAATGCTAAAGCAACTCCCATATTTCCCATAACTAAATGTCCTCCTTGATTTTATAATATTTGGTGTGAACGGCAAAGGGCTCAAATTTCCTTCCGCCGCCTTCATAAAACTTTCCAAAAAACTCTACATACTGCAGACGGTTAGTATGGACATATGCGCCCAAGGCATTAATTGCCAGGTTCAGGCTGTGTCCGATTACGAATACCAGTATGAATATGATTGCTCCCGGAATGGAAGCGCCCATCATACTTCCCATCTTGTTAAATACTGTGGATATAACGCTGGTAGCCAGACCCAGGGCCAGAAGTCTGGAATAGGACAGGATGTCGCTCAGGTATGAGCTCACTCCGTATGCCCCGTAAAGGCCCTTAAGTATCCTCTTAACCCAGTTTTTGGATTCCCGTCCGCTGGTAAGTACAATACCCACAAAACCAATGGCTGCCGCGTAAGCAGCTACAGTACCCGCAACTGCCGGAAGCGTAAAGGTAAGACCCAGCATCTCGGTAAACATAGGCATGGTCAGCAGATAAACAATGCCGCCGCCAACCAGCATATACCAGAATATGGCGTCATATATACCGTCAGCCAGGCTGCCGTTCTTCACACAGGAGTAGAATTTGATTCCAAGTCCTATGAAAAGGTGAAGAATACCAAGTCCAAATGCAAATACCAGAAGCTTCATAGGAAGGCTTACTGGCTCAAACCAGAGAGGAGCGAGCCTGATATCCGGCCGGTTGAAGAATGTGGTCGCGATAACATTGACAGCATCTCCGAAAAAGCTGCCGAACATGAAGCCCCAGAACGTTGTGGAGATACCACAGTACATGAACATCTTCATGAACTTCTTCATTCCGGCTTCCATGTTCTTGAATTTGGTGAGGCAATATGCGGTACCTGCCACCATGATAAGACCGTAAGCAGCGTCTGAGAGCATGAGCCCGAACTGTACATAGTAGAACAGTGCCACTATCATGGACGGGTCAATCTCTCCCTTGGAAGGAACGCTGTAACTCTCAATAACGCCCTCCACAGGTTCCGCGAACTTATTGTTGTGGAGCAGAATTGGTACATCCTCCTCATCACCCGGTTCCGTGTACTCTACAACCACCTCATATTTTTCCTGAAGCAGCTTCTCAAGCTTGGCAGCCGCGCTCTCAGGTACGTATCCGGTTATAAAGAATACACGTCTTGACTGGGCCATACCGTTTAATACACCGTATTTCTCAGCCCGCATGGTGTAGTAATCCATAACAAACTTTATGAGCTCCCGGTCCGGAGCCATCTCCGCTACAGCCTTTTCCGCTTTTTTAATCTCCGCCTTTTCCTTTGCGAGCTCTTCTTCCAGCTGCTGCTGGCGTTTAGCAGGCACTGTCTGGCTGAGGGGCGGTTTTACAAAATTCATTTTCTTAAGCGCATCCTCCACTGCTTCCGCATCCGGTTTCGCGCAGACAATGAAAAGACAGGTCTGCTCCTTGGATGCACTTACAATGGTCACGTCAATTGTCTCTGCCTGAGGTGCCAGCTCCCCAAGCTGTTCTGTTACCTGTTCCAGGGTAATCTCATCCTGGATGGAACCGATGAATGCCGCAGTTTTCTTTGTTCCCTTAAAATCAAGGGGCAGGTCAAAGGACCTCCATGGCACCAGTGCTTCCATTTGCTGTTCCAGCTTCGGAACCGCGGCACTGTGCTCGCCTATCTGCTTAGCAAGTTCCTGTAAGCGGTAGGCTTTTTTCATGACCATGTCGTGTTTGCCTGCATTGGCCTCATATTCGTCCAGGGAAAGTACTTCCCTGCCTTCGAACGAGGACAGCATGCCCTTCTCCTCAGGCGCGTACCTGTCCAGAATATTAATGGCCTGCTCTGCTATATTGGCATTTCGTTCAAATACGGTTTTGGAAGACGTCACGTCCATTCTGCCCAACATGTCATCTTCCTGCAGCACATTGCTGATTTCAAGTACCCCTTGGCGCTGCAGAAGCTCAAGGGTGCCCTTGCGGTCCTTTTTAAGACCACAAATCAGCACTTTTTTCATAGGCACTACTGCCAACCTTAAGCGCCTCCCTTCCTATAGCAGTTCTGATAAGATAACTTCAACTGCCTTTTGTTGTTTCTCAGCTACAGCTTTCTGCAATGCTTCCAAATCCTTGCCTTCCTCGGCGCCGGCTGCCTGCATCATCTGCTCGCTCTGAGCCTTGGCATCCTCCTCGGCCCCCACTGCGCTTTCTCTGGCAGATTTCGTCATCTCTGCCTTCATCTGCGCCGCCTGAGCCTTTGCCTCTGCCACAATTGCCTCCGCCTCTTTTACAGCTTCCTTCTCGGCTGCTTCCGCGGCCGTTTCTGCCTGACGGATTGCGTCAATCGTCTCCTGGGCCAATCCAAATCCCCCTTTCTGTACCGGAATCCCGTTAGCTATCCTGCCGGAATATATGGTTAGTTTGCGCAGATATGCCACCGGGAATACGATGGACCATACGTTTGTGTTGCAAAATGACAACTTATCCAGTATTTGTCCATAGCTTTCCTATTATTTTTGTACAATATGAATAGATTATAACCCATGCATAAAAATTTATCAATCCACTTTCTCAATATTTCATGAAAAAATTTTAGACTTTCTAAATATTTTTGTACAGCATACAAAAAACTTCTATCCATATTAAAATAATTGTCCCTTTAAACATCAATTCCGGCGGGACATATTTGTTACATTAATAACAAATTTATTTATTAAAATAGGCTGCAGTTCCAACGCCTTCCATCTGCGTCATAAGCTACAGCCTATTTAATAACATCATAACATTTTATCCTGTTATTTGAAACAGTAATTTTTTAACATCTTTTTAACGCCCGGCCATTGCCGCCAATTTCAGGCTAATCCGCAATAATCATCCGTTTCTTACCGCCGCCGTTCATCAGGCTGTAGTATGCGGGAAGCATAAGCAGCGAAAGAATGGTGGATGCGGTCAGGCCGCCGATATTAACAAGAGCAAGGCCCTGTGTGGTGGAACCGCTGTCGCCCAGAGCAAGGGCCATGGGTACCATGGACACAACCGTGGTCAGGGTGGTCATGAGAATAGGTCTCAGCCGGGTAGCCCCCGCCTCCACCAGGGCGGTATTTAAATCCATCTCTCTGCGGTACTGGTTCACCGTATCCACATAGAGAATACCGTTGTTAACAACCGTACCAACCAGCATCAGGAATCCCAGAAGGGACGTCATGCTGATGGCGCTGTCTGCCAGCCACAGGAGCCCGAACGCACCTATGAGACAGAACGGGATGGTGGTCATTACCATGATTGAGAACTTGGGTGACTCGAACTGGGCCGCCATGACCACGAATACCAGGAAGATAGCCAGGGCAATTGCCTGGAACAGTGCCGTGAACTCCTCTGTCATGGATTCATCCATCTGGTTCTGGGCAATGGTCACATTGGCGTTGTCACTTACAACCGGCTGCACCACCTCGCTTAAAAGCCGGCTCTTTGTGTTTTTATCTGAATTCTCGGTATAGACACCGCTGATGGTGGCGCGGTACTGCTTATCCTGCCTGGTGATGGACGCAGGGCTGTCTGCAAAGTGAATGTCAGCCACATCTGTCAGTGCAACGGAACTGCCCTTTGGCGTCTGGAGGGTGATTGTCTCAATCTGGTCCAGAGTCTTATAGCGCTCCTTAGGATACTCCACCTTTACGTCAATATCATTTCCGTTAATATTAAGGGAGGTGGGAGTGGTTCCGCTGAGCATGTTATTCAGGGTACCGCCAATCTGGGCCGGCGTCAGTCCTGCCGCCCTGGCCTTGATGGGATTCACCGTAACCTTCACTACAGAGGCCGCATTTTCCAGGGATGAGTGGACCTTGGTCAGCTCCGGACGTTTGCTTAAGTTTTCCGCCACATGGTCGCTGACCGCCTTCAGGTCATCGTAATTCGTACTCTGAAGGTCTACTGAGTATTCATCATCCGATCCCATCATGGCACTTACCTGTGAGTAGGCTTCCACCGTTATATTGGTATCTGAGATTCCGCCCAACTGCTGTTTCCAGAGACGGACCACCTGGTCTGTCTCCATTTTTCTGTCCTTCTTAAGGTAGACAGTAATGCTGGGGTCAGAGCTCATGCTCAGTCCCGAACTGCCTGCCAGGGTAATGTAGGATTCCACATCTTCCTGCTGGGAGATAATATCCTCTATCTGTTTCATGACACGGTCTACCTTGTCAATCTTCATACCCGGCTTTACTTCCGCGGTAATGGATATCTGGCCCTGGTCATCCTCAGCCATCATCTCCACCCGCAGGAACTTGGCAATGAAGAAGGAGAACAGGAGGAGCGCCACGGAGGCCAGCATGACAAGCCCTCTCTTGTTCAGAAGCTTTGTCATGATTCCCCGGTAGGCTTCCTGCATCTTCTCAACAGGTCTGGACAGGGGAGCCGCCTTTCTCTCCACCGGTTTATAAATCATGTAGCACAGAGGCACCACTGTAATAGCTGATATGAGAGATGCCGTCATACAGAATACGATGGTAAAGCCCAAGGGCCGGAACATCTGGCCCGTCATGCCGCCCAGCATGGCCAGCGGCAGGAACACCACGCAGGTGGTCAGCGTGGAACCGATAACTGACTGGTATACCACGCCGGTACCGTTTAGGGCTGCCTTGGAAAATTCCCGGAAACCGGTATCATCCGTGGCCCTGAAACAGCTCTCCAGCACAACGGTGGAGTTATCCACCATCATACCGACGCCCAGCACCAGGGCGCTCAGAGTGATAACATTGAGGCTGAAGCCCATGAGCTGCATCAATATAAGAGACGACAGGATGGATACGGGAATGGAGCTGCCTACAATCATAGACGCCTTCAAGTCCCCGAAAAACAGCCATATGATGACCATGGAAATGATGATGGCCAGAATCATTGTCTCGATAACCGAGCTCAGGGATGACATGATAGAATCCTTATCATCGTCTACTATGGTAATCTGCAGGCTGGGATCCTTGGCGGTAAGCTCGTTCACCACCCGCTTCACATCTTTTGAGACATCCAGCGTAGCCGCGTCCTGCTGCTTGCTGATAGTTAATGCCACAATATCCTCAGGAAGTCCGTTCTCAGCCTTATAGCGCGCGATGCTCTCCACATCATCCGCGCCCATATACACCTTTGCCACATCGCTCAGATATACGGTCTGGTTACCGGATACGGTCAGCGGAATATCATTGAGACTGTCCATGGTCTCAAAGGGCTGCTCGGTTGACACAGACAGCTTCTGGTCGCCCACCTGCGTATCGCCTGCCGGATAAGTGATATCCGATCCCGCAATATCGCTGGCAATGGAGCTCATGGATACGCCGTACTGTTTCAGCTTCTCCGGCATCAGCTCCACCTTGATATATTTCTGGAGACCGCCGGTGATGGAAACCTCGGCCGCCGTTGACAGCTTCTCAAATTCAGGTACAACCTCATTGTTCACATAATTGTAGAGGTCGTCGTCCTCCCCATGGCTGACTGCCATGATCACATTTGGCTTCAGGCTGGTATTCAGCTCCAGCATGATGGGGTCATCCGCATCCTCCGGAAGCTCTGCCTTAGCCAGGTCCATCTGCTTCTTCAGGTCATCATATGCATCGTTCATGTCAGTGCCATACTTGTATTTCAGCATGACGATGGACATGTTCTCCTTTGACTGGGAGGATATGGTATCCAGACCGCTCAGGGTACTGGCCCTGTCCTCGATGGGTTTCGTAACCAGCTCGCTGACGTCGTCAGGGCTGGCGCCGGAGTAAACGGTCATCACAATCATCATGGACATGTTCATGTCCGGCATCAGCTCCAGCGGTGATTTCATCACCGAGGACAAACCGAACACAATCAGACACAGGATTGCGAGAACCGTACTGACCGGCCTTTTTAAGACAAGTTTTGTTAAGCCCATTTTCCTGCCTCCTTCTACTGTGCCTGACTCTGGTCTGCGGCCGGACTTTCAGCTTTGTCTGTCTGACTGGTTTCCTGGATAACCTGCATATTTATCTGTGCATCGGCTTCCGTTCCATTCATCTCTAAGGTTGCCGGCGCCTCGGTCTCCAGTGTCACTTTGGTTCCCTCCTTTAATTCGGAGGTCCAGGTGGTGAGGATCCGGTCATCCAGGGTAATGCCTGAAAGCACCGCGATATTCTCACTGTCATAGATGCCCACTTCCACCGGCACCTCGTGGATGATGCCGCTGTCATAAGTATATACATAGGCATCGCCTGATTTATAATATACACAGTTATTTGGAATCAGCATGGCATTTCTGGCGGATGCGGAAGGCACCCGCAGCTCCACACTGGTTCCGGCTGCCATGGCCTCATTGTCATCCACAGATGCCTTTATCTTGAACAGGCCGACGGATGCCTCAGCCATATTGCTGACTTCAATGACATTGCCGCCGTATTCTGTTCCCTCCTTGATGACCGTGATGGGGTCACCTGCGTTCAGATGATTCTTAACCTTCTCGGTTACATAGAAAGTTACATTGTTGCCGCTGTCGCCTGCGATGACGCAGAGCTGGTTAGAGTTTCCAACCGTGTCATGTACCTCCACATTAAGCTGTTCCACCCGTCCGTTTATGGGTGACGTCACATGGCTGAATTCCATCTGGTTTTCATATGCGATCTTGGCGGACTCATACTGAAGCCTCTTAGCCTCAGCGGCAGTCTGATATCCCTCAAACTCTTTATCAGATACAAAGCCTGAAGCATGAAGCGGGGCCATACGGGCCAGGGTAGACTGGGCGTCATCCCACGCCACCTTTGCCGCGTCCATGGAGTTTTTGGATGTATCCACCTGTTTTGTATCGATCTCTAACAGCACCTGTCCTGCCGCAACCACATCCCCGGCCTTCACGTTGACAGCTGTCACGTCGCCTCCTGCCTTGGGATATATGTACACAATATCGGCCGGCTCAATGGTGCCTACCAGGTCTGTTGTCAGCAGTATGTCGCCCATCTGCGGCGTCTGTACCGTTACCACCGGGTCCGGAGTGGGGACAACAGGCTCTTCCTTCTTGAAAACCCGGGCAATCACAATGACTGCGATGATTACAATCACGATTCCCCAAATAATGCGCGTCCTTGCTTTTTTCATCTTCTCCTCTTTCCTTTCATGTCCTTTTTAATATGAGAATCTGTCATAGCGCCGGCGCTGTCCTTAGAGGGAATACAGCGCCAGAAAAAAACAAGGGAAATGAGCTGCCTTGGTCCACAGCCCTTCCCCAAATTACGGCTTCTTTCTTTTTTACCACCATCTTGTATTTTAGACAGTTGCCCCCCTTTTTGTCTAACACCAAAATGCGGATAATTAACAACTCATTGTTGTTAATTATAATTATTTTTCAAAAATTTAATAAAACTTTCAAGTCTTTTCTCATTTTCTTTACGCCATACAATGATTACACTGGCGTGAGCCTGGCTATTGGAGTTGGGCATGGGATGCATGACCAGCCGTTCCCCGTAGTTATGATAGAACTCCTTAAAGCCGATATGAATCCCTTCATTGGCAATAATTGCCAGCTCCAGGCTGTTTACATTTTCATAATACCGGGCCTTCTGAAGGATATGTTCCTGCTTGGCAATCAGTTCAAACAGACGCAGCTCGGCTCCTGCAAAAAAATTCTTGAAGAGACAAAGCATGGTCTCTCCCTTAAAATCCTCCATGACTATTTCTTCCTTCTGAGCCAGGGGATTTTCCTTGGACATTACATAGTATAAGGGCAGGTTCTTTACCACCACCAGCCCGCACTTCTCCTTCAGCTGCTCGTAGGACGGGGTAAAGCTTACAGTCATCATCAAATCCGGATTTCCGTTGGTTATATCCTTAATATTGGTAAACTCATTGATTTCAAATTCCACATCCGGGTCAAGAGCCATATAATCAGCCAGTATGTTGCCGGCCATCTCTATGATACCGCTCATTCCCACCACGGACAGGTTAATCCGGCGTTTGGCCCTCTCCCCTTCCTCCCTGGCCATATCCACGGAGTCATATATCTCCTTGGGAATATCTTTCCAGCGCCATAACAGAAGCTCCCCGCTGCGGGTCAGCCTTACATCCCTGGTGGTCCTGTCAAAAAGGCGCAGCTCCAGCTCCTTTTCCAGGGACGCTATCTGGCGGCTCAGCCCCTGCTGCGATATATACAGATGGTTGGCCGCCTCCGTAAAATTAAGGGTCCTGGCTGCTTCCAGGAAACATTCAATCTGATGGATGGTCATGGATATACTCCTTTTGTATGCATTTCAGTATAGTTATATGCTATCCGCCGTTTCCTGATCCTCGGCGTCCTGATCCTCGGCGTCTTGATCCTCGGCGTCCGGCTCTGCCCCGCCCAGATTCAGAACCGCCGACGGGTCCAGGGCATCCCTCAGGGCATCGCCCACAAAATTAATGGCAACCACCAGGACCACTATCAGGAATCCGGGCGGAATCCAGAGCCACGGCTGTTTTGTGAGCACGGTCAGGGACTGGGCGCTGTTCAGCATATTGCCCAGGCTGGCAGTGGGCGGCTGCACTCCCATTCCAAGGAAGCTTAAGGAAGCCTCATCCAGCATGGAAAGGGCCATCACTAAGGTGGCGTACACCAGAATCGGCGCAACTGTATTGGGAAGTATCTCTGAAAACAGGATATGTCTGGCAGGCATCCCCGCCACAATGCTGCTCTTTACAAAATTAGTCTCCCGTAGGCTCAGCACATTGCCCCTGACCAGACGGGCGATGCCGGGCCAGTCCACAAATCCGAGAATCAGTATGATGCTCCAGAGCCCCGGTTCAAAGATGGCTGCCGCCACCAGCACCAGCAGAATATATGGAAAGGACATGACCATATCCGTAAAACGCATGATGGCTATGTCCAGCCAGCCTCCGAAGTATCCCCCCAGCAGCCCCAGGCTGACTCCTATGGCCGTGGATATGGCTGTGGCCAGCACGCCCACCAGCAGGGATATACGTGTTGCATATAAAAGGCGGGAAAACATGTCCCGTCCAATCTGGTCCGTTCCCAGCAGGAACCCGGCGCCTGGCGGGGCGCCGAAGGGCCCTGCGATGGCGTCCGGGTCATAGGGCGCTATGACGGGCGCCAGAATGGCCGCCGCGCAGATAACTGCCAGCACCACCAGACTGATACAGGCCAGGCGGTGGTGGAGAAACCGCCGCCTTACGGTCTGCCAGTAATTTTCTCTTCCGATATCCCCATAAGGGTTCTTTCTGTTCATTTTCATTCTATCTATGCTTACTCCTGTCAAGTGCTTGCGCCGGTCTGTCAGTCATACTGAATAGCCGGATTTACGATGGCGTACAGAATATCCGTCACCAGGTTGGCTGCCAGCACCACCACGGCGGAAAGCAGGCAGACGCCCATGATAACCGGATAATCCCGGTTCAGGATGGCGCTCATGGTCATAAGTCCCAGTCCGGGCCAGGAAAACAGCTGCTCCACAATGACCGCGCCGCCAAACAGCGCCGGTATCTGCATGCCGATAACTGTCACAATGGGCACCAGGGCATTGCGCAGGGCATGCTTATATATGACCTTCCTGCTCCCGATTCCCTTGGCCCTGGCTGTGCGCAGATAATCCTGCTGGAGTATTTCCAGCATGGCGCTGCGAATATAGCGGATATTGGTCCCTGCCATGGAGACAGACAGCACCAGCACGGGCATTACCATGTGGACCGCCACATCCGCCGAGCCGCCCGCAGTGCCCAGGGTAGTCATCCCTCCGGAGGGCAGGATGCCCAGGTTCACGGTAAAGAGGTACACCAGCAGCAGGGACAGGAAAAATCCCGGTATGCTGCTTCCGAAAAAGGAGGCTGTCACCACGGCGTAATCCCCCTTGGAATACTGATGGATGGCGCTGTAGATTCCGGCAGGCACCGACATTATAAGGCTTACAATCAACGACACCCCCATCAGAAGAAGGGTAGGTCCCAGATGGCTTCCAATCATGGCGCTGACCGCCTCGTAGGATTTCACGGAATACCCCATGTTTCCGGAAAGAAGCTGCCCCAGCCAGATAAAGTACTGTATATAGAAAGGTTTGTCCAATCCCATGGCTGCCTCCTTGGCGGCGATGGCTTCCTGGGAAATGCGGGCTCCCTGAAGCATTTCCAGGGGGCTGCCCGCAAAACACATGATGGCGTAATCGATGATGGTGATGCCAAGCAGGGTGGGAATGGCAATCAGAATACGCTTCAGTATATATTTTGTCATGCCTGCTCAACCTCCTTCTCTAATTCCTTATACCGGATACAGGCTGTCAGGTGGCTGCTTCCGGGTGCCGCCGGTTTCAGCTCCATTTCCCCGCTCATACACTCTCCCCTGCAGTGGGGGCATCTGGGGTGGAAGGGACATCCTGAAGGCGTATTCACATTGGACGCCGTCTCACCGCCCACAATTCCCTCAGACCGCTTCCTGCGCTTTCGCGGATCAGCTATGGGCACTGCCTCGAACAGAGCCCTGGAATAAGGATGAAGGGGATGGTCAAACAGCTCCTTCCGGCCGGCAATCTCTACAATCTTTCCCAGGTACATGACGGCAATCCGGTCGCTGACATAGTTCACAGCTCCCAGGCCGTGGCCGATGAAGATACAGGTAAGCCCCAGCTCCTTCTGCAAATCCCTGAGCAGGTTCAATATCTGGGCCTGTATGGACACATCAAGTGCGCTGACCGGTTCATCGCATACCAGCAGCCTGGGATTTAGGGAAAGTGCTCTGGCAATGCCTACGCGCTGCCTCTGTCCGCCGGAGAATTCATGGGGATATCTTCCCAGACAGTTTTTCGGAAGTCCTACCATGTCCAGCAGCTTTTCCACGTGGGAGTATACGTTCCCGCGTTTGGCCAGTCCGTGATACAGCATGGGTTCCGACAGTATCTCAAATACATGCTTCCTGGGATTTAAGGATGAATAGGAATCCTGGAATATCATCTGCAGCCGGGTGCGGAAGGGCTTCATCTGGGCCTGGCTCATATTGCCCAGGTCATTGCCGTCATAGATGACATGCCCTCCCGTGGGATGCTCCAGTCCTACCAGCTGGCGCCCCAACGTGGATTTGCCGCAGCCGGATTCTCCCACCAGCCCCAGGGTTTCCCCCTCAAACAGCTGAAAGGATACGCCGTCCACAGCCCGCACCACACCGGAGGGATGGGAGAACATGCCTGATTTTGACGTATAATATTTTTTCAGTCCCTCCACCGAAAGCAGCGGGACATGAGATTTATCAGCCATCTGCCGGCACCTCCTTCGCCCTGCAGCACCGCACAATATGGGAAGCCCCTACAGGCACCTCCTGCTGCGGCTTCATGCACATTGCTGTTCTGAAGGGGCATCTCCTTGCAAAACGGCATCCCCGAATCCTGTCGTAGTGTTCCGGCACAATTCCCTCTATGGACTCCAGCCTTCTGTCCTCCTCATCCCTGATACCGGGTACGGAACGCAGCAGGGCCCTGGTGTAGGGATGGGCCGGATGGTCAAACAGCTCCAGCACCCTGGCCTGCTCTATGAGCTGTCCCGCATACATTACCAGCACCCGGTCAGCCATCTGAGCCACCAATCCCATGTCATGGGTGATGAGCAGCACCGCCATGCCCATCTCCTCCTTAAGCTCCAGAATCAGGTCCATGATTTGGGCCTGAATCGTCACATCCAGAGCCGTGGTAGGCTCGTCGGCAATCAGAAGGGACGGATTGCAGGAAAGGGCCATGGCAATCATGACACGCTGGCGCATGCCTCCTGACAGCAGATGGGGGTATTTTTTCATCACGGAAAGGGTGTCCGGCAGCCCCACCCTTTTAAGGAGGGACGATGCCCTCTCCCTGGCCTCCTCCTTTCCCAACCCCATATGGGCGCGGATGCTCTCCGTCATCTGGCTCCCGATGGTAAATACAGGGTTAAGGGAGGTAAGAGGGTCCTGGAATATCATGGTCAGGCGGTCTCCCCTGACTCCGTCCAACTCCCTCTCTGTCATGGAGAGCAAATCCCTTCCCTCGAACAGGATCTGGCCGTCAGTCACCTTCCCCCCTTTGCCTAAAAGCCCCATAACAGACAGGGAGGTAACGCTTTTGCCGCAGCCCGACTCCCCTACTATACAGACTATCTCCCCCGAATCCACATGGAATCCCACGTGGTCCACACTTATATTCTTCCCCCCGTCACCAGAAAATTCAACTTCCAGATTCGTGACTTCAAGGATATGTGACATACTGTTTCCTCATTTCTTGATATTAATGGCGGATTTCCCATGAATGAAGATACCCAGAGAGCATATGCCCTCCGGGAATCCGTTCATTCTTTCCAATTATGGGGTTGTCCTGCCGGGATGCCTTCCAATGTGACACATTCTATCGGGATAAATTCTATTGGGTCACATCCCACTGCTCCACATGATTGAGGAAGCCATAGACGCTGGGCTTAACCCCTGTCAGGCGTTTATTGGCCGCCGCCATGGTCCTGATAATGTAGGCGGAAAACATGGGCACATCCTCCTGGACTTTCCGGTCCACGATCCCATACAGCTCCTTCAGCTTATCCTTGTCATTTGTCAGGGCCACATTTGACAATGCCTCCTCCACCTCCGGCCTGGTATAGCCGGTCCAGCTGCCCTCGCCGCCTAAAAGCCAGGCTATGTCCGCATAAGGATCCACCGGCGGATAGGTATACTGTACGGCCAGCACATCAAAATCACCGCTGGAGGCAGTGCTCATCAGCGTATTGATGTCCATGGTCTGGATATCTGCCTTAATGCCCACCGCTGCCCACTGGGCTGCTATAACAGAAGCCGCGTTCACAAAGGTGCTGTCGCCTGAGTCAATGCAGAAACGTATGCTTTTGCTCTGGTCCCATCCGCTCTCCGCCAGCAGGCTCTTTGCCTTTTCCGGATCATAGGAAACAGGCACCAGGGAACTGTCAAAATACGGGCTGGCCGATGACAGAAATCCGTCCGCCACTTCTCCGTTGCCCTTTAAGAGCTGCTCCAGGAGCTGGCTGCGGTCCACCGCGTACAACATGGCCTGGCGCACCTTTGCGTCGGTGATTCTGGCTGTATTGATGAATACGGACTGGTTGGTGATGGGAGCCCCGTAGGAAACCTCCACGTTCTCCAGCGCCGCCACACTCTCATAGTCCTCCAGGGGAATGGTGCTCATGGTGTTCTGGGTAATGTCAATTTCCCCGGACTTAAGCCCGGCATAGAGCTGGCTTCCTTCCACAATTTTTATGTTGAGACGCTCAATCACCGGAGCGCCCTTCCAGTAGTCTTTGTTGGCCTCATAAGACACATAATGGTCCCGGTCAAACTCAGTCACCTTATAGGGACCGCTCACCACGTCCGGATGGCTGAACCACGGGTCTGATGCCAGCGCCTTCTCGCCGATATCACCAATCACATGCTTTGGAAGGGGCATGAGATAGCGGGCATAGGAGCTGTTAAAGGTTATGAGTGACATGGGAGCCTTGGTGGTAAAACGCACGGTCTTGTCATCCACCCTGGCAATGCCTTCCACATGGTCGGCTCCCTCTTCCACAAACCCGTCGTCGCCCACGCCTTCAAATACATAGTACATCATGGCCGGGTTTCCGATAACCGGGCTGCAAAGCCTGAGGGCCGTGTACACCACGTCATCCGCGGTAACCGGAGTTCCGTCGGACCAGACCGCCTTATCATCAATATGCACCAGAAAATTCCTCTCGTCCTCCGCTGACACGGAATCTGCCAGCATTC
Source organism: Enterocloster clostridioformis (assembly GCF_020297485.1). Classification (NCBI taxonomy): domain Bacteria; kingdom Bacillati; phylum Bacillota; class Clostridia; order Lachnospirales; family Lachnospiraceae; genus Enterocloster; species Enterocloster clostridioformis. The sequence goes on along the minus strand of NZ_JAIWZC010000001.1, from coordinate 4,157,283 downwards.
CTTCAAACTCCATATTCTGGTCCAGTTCCACCAACGGCAGGAACATGAGACCTGTGGCATATTTATTCATCTCCACGCCGTCCATCAGCAGGGGGTTCAGCGTATTGAGAGAGCTGGTCACACCAATATTGACGATTTTTCCGCTGTCAGAGGCCGCTGCCTGGGTCTGTCCCAATCCCGTCTGTCCTGATTCCGTCTGGCCCGACGGCCGGCTGCCGCCTTTGCCCCCGCATCCCGCCGCTGACAGGACCATGACCGCAGATAAAACCAGGGCAAGACATCTGCCTGCCATTCTCCCCGCTGTTCCTTTTGTATGTTTCATAAGCCTCCTCCTTAAATCCCCGGAGCACCCGTATACGCGCTCCGGACGCTGGCACCGCATACCGTCAATACCGACAACATGACCTCCGTTTCTGCAAAACGCTGTGCCGCGCAACAAAACCACACTATTCATAGCAAATTAGTATGGTTTTATTTATATCATTACACGCAATAAATGTCAATAGCTCTGGCCCCCCGGCTTTTAAAATAAAGTGGAAATTTACACCAAACTGTTATAGAAAGATATTCTACACTCCTAATTTCCCTTTTGATTCATTCCGCATTGTGGTAAATGCCTGATGGGTACGGAACGGATTGGCGGCGCTACCATCTTCATCATGGGCAAGGCCAGGCTGCTGAAGGTCAAAGGAGGGGGCTGCGGGGATTAAGCGCAGGGAAAAACAGGAACACAAAAACGGGACTCCATACTTCATATATGGAATCCCGTAATCTTTTTACCCATCAATCCCTGCTAAACTAAGAATTAATCACAGGTATACGGCATCAGAGCAATGTGACGTGCGCGCTTGATAGCTACGGTCAGGGCTCTCTGGTGCTTTGCACAGTTGCCTGTGATACGGCGGGGAAGGATTTTTCCTCTCTCGGATACGTATCTCTTTAACTTGTTAACATCCTTGTAATCGATGGTTCCGTTCTTATCTCCACAGAATACACAAACTTTTTTTCTTCTGCGTATTCCGCCTGGTCTTCTCATCTTAGCGCCATCTGGTCTATCTGTTTTATTAAATGCCATTGGTGTTGTCCTCCTTTATTATTAACCATGAACATCCTAGTTAAATGGAAGTCCTTCGTCCTCCACTCCATCAGGAATATTCATAAACCCATCACCAATCGCACTGGTAGGAGCCGGTCTCTGAGACGGAGCTGCCTGGGCATATCCTCCCATTTCAGACGCCGCACCCTTACTGTCTGCGAATTCCTGGTCATCCAAAATGACCTCGGTGGTGTATACTTTCTGACCTTCTTTATTTACATAGCTACCTGTCTGGATTCTGCCTGACACGAGCACCCGCATTCCCTGACGGAAATACTTCTCGGCAAACTCGGCGGCGCGGTCAAATGCAACACAGTTGATAAAATCGGCTGTCTGCTGCTCCGCGGAACTGTCCTGGTTCCTGCGGCCCCTTCTGTCCACCGCAAGGGTGTACCTGGCTATAGCCATGGAACGCTCTCCCTGTGAATATCTGACTTCCGGGTCTCTTGTCAATCTTCCCATTAAGATAACTCTGTTCATACGGTCACACTTCCTTTTCTCTCCCGCCATAGGCGGTCTGGGTATCTCTTATGCCTCTGCCTTAACGCATAAGTATCTGATTACTGGTTCCATAATACGAACGTGAGCTTCTACTTCATTCGGGCATACAGAATCAGACTCGAACTGTATGAAGTAGTAGTAAGCTTCGTGCATCTTCTGAATCTCGTAAGCAAGTCTCTTCTTGCCCCATTCATCTACGTTTGTTACAGTGCCGCCGAAACGGGTGATGTAACCCTTTACCTTTTCGATTGCTGCTGCACGCTGCTCGTCTTCCAGCTTCACATTCAGAACAACGGTTAATTCATACTTGTTCATCTTGCTTTACCTCCTTGTGGTCTCTGGCCCCTGCTTTCAGTAACAGGAGCAAGGATATAATATGTCACGGAGTATTATTTTAACAAATTTCATGGACAAATGCAAGATATTTTTTTGTTTTCTTACAATTTTCATGACGGATTTCACGGTATCTTCCGGGGCAGCCGCCTAAGAGTCCTCTTTTGCCTTGGTAAGTCCTCTGGTATTTTTCTCCACCAGCCTGCGGGCAATCATGATCTGATGTCCGCATCCCATGCATTTGAGCCGGAAATCAGCTCCCACCCTGAGGATTTCCCACTGGCTGCTGCCGCAGGGGTGGGGCTTTTTAAGCTTTACTATATCCCCAACTTCATAATTTAACCTTTCGTTCATGCCATATCTCCATTTCTGTATATGGGTCTGACCGCTGCCTGTCACCCTTTCAGTATGCCTTCTATCTCAGCCAGCTCCTCACGGCTGAATGCCAGGTTGTCAAGAGCCTTTACATTATCCTCCAACTGGGCAATGCTGCTGGCCCCTATGAGGACGCTGGTGACTTCCTTCCTGCGAAGCACCCAGGCCAGGGCCATCCGGGCCAGGGACTGTCCGCGCTCTCCGGCCACCCTGTCCAGAGCCCTGATTTTAACCAGCTTGTCCTCTGTCAGGTATCTTCCGCCTATCGTGGAACCTTTCTTTGATGCCCTGGAGCCTTCCGGTATCCCATCCAGGTATCTTCCTGTCAGGGCGCCCTGTGCCAGAGGGCTGTAGCATATGCAGCCCACGCCCTCACGGTCCAGAAGCTCCAGAAGGCCGTCCTCCGCCCAGCGCTCGAACATATTATACCGCGGCTGGTGAAGAAGACAGGGGGTTTTGTTTTCCCTCAGTATGCGGATGGCTGCCTCCGCTTCCTCTGCCTGATAATTGGAGATCCCCACATACAGGGCCTTTCCCTGGCGCACGATGTCCGACAGGGCGCCCATGGTCTCCTCCAGGGGCGTCTCCGGGTCAGGACGGTGATGGTAAAACACATCCACATACTCCAGTCCCATACGCTTTAAGCTGGAATCCAGACTGGCCATAAGGTACTTCCTGGAGCCCCAGTTGCCGTACGGTCCCGGCCAGAAATCAAATCCCGCCTTTGTGGAGATAAACAGCTCATCCCTGTACCTTCCCAGACCATCCCGAAGAGCGGATCCGAAATTTTCCTCTGCACTGCCCACTGCCGGAAATCCATAATTGTTTGCCAGGTCAAAATGGGTGATACCCATATCAAAGGCCCTGAAAAGAACAGCCTCCTGTTCCTCCAGGCTCTTTTCAAGTCCAAAATTCTGCCACAGTCCCAGGGATATCCTTGGAAGCAGGACGCCGCTTCTGCCGCTGCGCATATATTCCATACTGTCATATCTGTTCTCTGCTGCCTGATACATCTGTGATTCCTTCCTTTCTTAATCAACCACAGTCCCAAGGACCTCCCCGATAGGAACGCTGATGACCAGATCCGCCTGGGAGTCCCTGGAAGTGGCTGCTTTATTGATGAGCACCAGTTTATTGCCTCTGTAATAATCAATCAGCCCTGCCGCGGGGTATACCACCAGGGATGTCCCTCCTATGATGAGTATGTCTGCATTCCTGATATAATCCACGGATTTCTGCAGGGTCCTGTTATCCAGTCCTTCCTCGTACAGGACCACGTCCGGCTTAATCACACCGCCGCAGCTGCAATGGGGCACTCCGTCACTTTTTACAATGTAATCCAAATCATAAAACTGTCCGCACCTGGTACAGTAATTCCTATGTACGCTGCCGTGAAGCTCCAGCACTTCCCTGCTTCCCGCCATCTGGTGGAGGCCGTCGATGTTCTGGGTGATGACCGCCTTAAGCTTTCCTCTCTCCTCCAGCCGGGCCAGGGCCTTATGGGCCCCGTTGGGGAGAGCCCCGGCAAACAGCATCCTGTCCTTATAAAAGCGGTAAAATTCCTCCGGATACCGCATATAAAAGCTGTGGCTTATGATGGTCTCAGGCGGGTATTTGTACTGCTGGTTATAGAGCCCGTCCACACTGCGGAAATCCGGAATCCCGCTTTCCGTGGATACTCCGGCTCCGCCAAAGAACACAATATTATCGCTGCCGTCAATCCATTCCTTTAACTGCCGCCATTTTTCGTTCATACCATTACCCCTCCTGATTCTGCCAATCCATACCGTGTTCACGTTTACACAACCTCATCCAGATACACGCCGTCCAGGGCCTGCACATACGCGCACCAAAAAGGCACCACATTCGGTTGCCCATCTGCCAGCTCCTCCAGGACGCTGTATCCAAACAGCCAGGATGCCAGCTGTTCTATGGTAATATCCAAAACCTCCGTGGAAACCAGTGTCCCCGGATAATCAGGCTCCTCCGCGCATTCCCCGGCATGAACCTCCGACAGGGTCAAACCTCTCTTTGTAAGGGATGAGCCGTTTCCGTCGATTTTCCATCTCCACAAACCGCTGTTGCCCGGTATCAGCGTGTCATGGATATTGACCATCACATCCATGGCAGGGCAGGGACACCCTTCATCCAGGACAATGGCTTCCATAAAGGACCGCACATCGGTGATGCGGGCCATGATTGCCGGTCTGGGCGGATATTGGCCGCTGTCCGGTTCCAGCCATTCGTCCCTGCCCGCGTACAGGAACCTCTGCTCCCGCTTCTCACGCCCCCAAAAGGACTGGAACGCCTGCAGGGCCCCTGTACCGTCGTACCATCCATATACGCTTCCCGCCTCGCTGTCCAGCTCAGACTGGAGCATCTCCATATAATCCCGGTCGCGCAGTGCATATACCTGGAATCTGGAGGAAAGCCAATGATTTATCCAGCCGGCCAGCGGGGAACAGAGATTTCCGTCCAGCCGAAGCTCCCTCCTGTGAAGGCGCTCCTTTGCCTCAGGTCCCAGCCTGTACCGCGGCTGGTCAAATATATACCGGAACCCAAAGGGCCTGTAAATATCCGGCGAGGCCGGCATAAGGTAGCAGAAGGGCTTTCTGTCCTGGTGCATGTCTCCCAGCATCCTCATGAGCACATCCCTCATATGTCCGCGGTGTCGGCTGTCGGCAGCCGTAGCCACGCCAACGATATAATCCAGCTTCCACATCTTCTTTCCCACATTAACCCTGTATGGGTTCATGTGGGCCATGGTTACGATACGTCCCGTGTCGTCCTCCTTCACCAATACGGCGCTCTGACATAGCTTTTTATCAAAATAATAGTCTGCAAATTCCCGGGAATCCTCCGGGAACGCTTCCTGCCAAAGGGGCCTGCACGCCCCAAACTCACTCTTCTCCAAATACCGGATCATCGTTCCCTCACCATATATTTTCTCGCAAATCCAATGGGATAATAGCTCATCTTGGCCTTTCTAAGACCCTCCATCCCCACATCGTCCTCCCGGTTCACAAGTTCAGCCTCGGGAAATTCATTTATCAGGAACTGCTGGTTGATAAACTGGTACAGTCCCCTGATTTCAGGGTTGGCCTTCTCAATATGAATGACAGCCATGTTCTCCCGTACATTAAGGCTCCCAATAGTAAACGCCTCCAGCTGTCCGTCAATGTATACCCCGGCCATCCTCACGTAAAGGTTGGAACAGTTTTTAAGTATATCGTGTATTCCCGCCACCTCATAATCCAGTGACAGCTCCATGGCGCCCACTTCCTCCCTGTGCTGCCTCCAGCGCTCCATAAACTGCCACACCTCATGCCGGTCGGAACAGCACAGACGCCTGTACTCATACCTGCCTTCATACGTGCGCTTAAAGCCGTTAAGATGGTTTCTCTTCTTGACGAACTTCTTCCCTTCCAGCTTTCTCAGCTCCTCGCCGCTGTAGAGATAGTCCTTTAAATCCACCTGCTCTTCCACCTCAAAGAGGGCCGGGTCCAGATTCAGGTACTGTACCGCTTCCTCATCGGCCAGGGAGATATAGAAGGGCTTGTGAAGCACCTCCGAAAAATAATCCACCATCTGCTGAAAGAAGTAAGGCAGGTCTTCCTCCCTGCACAGAGGCATGGCGGTTGAAACCTGGCCGTCCTTTTCCATAAGCCACAAAGCAGCCCTTCCCTCGCTCACCGCGCACTGTACATGGTAATAGTCCTTCCACAAAAAACTGTCCAGAAACACGCTGTCACATGTTTTATTGGGCCTCATCCCATAAAAAGGCCGAAGCCTGTCTATATCCCCGGCCACCACCGGCTTAAATTCCAATTCCATAGCATAGCACCTTCTTTTCGTTTAACTCTAGATAGTATACCATAAAACCGGGTTCTATAACAGTTTTTTTGCATCACAGGAAAAAGACCTGGAAGCAGTTTCCAGATCTCTTTCACTTTCCGGACTTCATTTTCCCAAAGCCGTCCGGCCTCTTCCGGCAGGATCCTCCATTACAGTCCCTGGGCAATCTCTTTCACCAGCAGCAGCCTCTGCCCCTGTTTCACCTGGTCGTCCGCCAGTTCGTTGGTGGATATGATATTGCCCACGGTTGTATGGAATTTTTTCGCTATTTCCCACAGACTGTCTTCCGGCTGCACGATGTATCCCACGATTCCCGGCAGCTCCTGAAGCTTCTGCAAATCCATGGGATGGATGGCTGCCCCTGTAATCACCGGTTCACACACCGGCTGCAGAACCAGAAAATCCAGGGCAATCACGGCCTTCACTTCCACCATGTCCCCGCCCATCATCACGGCGCTTAACTGTTCCAGTCCCGCATCCAGCTGGTATACGCTGTCCTCCCGGATTCCTCTGGCCTCCGCCACGCAGTGGAAGGGCACCTGCTCCACAGAGGACTGGACCGGCGATGTGTCGTCGCTGGTAAGATATAAAAGAGTCACTTCCAGCACACCGTCAATCTCCAGGCAGTCATCCCCGATTTCCACCTCATCCAGCTTGATGGTCCCCTCGTTATGGCAGATCTGGAGAATCCGTTCAGCCTGGGGCAGACTCAGCTTCTCCGCCACCTTGGATTTGCACACATTCCTGGTCAGAATCTGGTCAAAACAGGCATCTGAACGGTTCAGCTCTATTTCCCGGTTGTTGGAGTACATATCGCTTAAAAGCTCCACCACCTCCTCCTCATAGAGCTTTATATCCAGCTCCAGCACCGCGTCCACGTCCATTTCCCGCATTTCCCCGTCGTAGTCAGGCTTGGCTTCAATATCCTTATGGGCCAGGCGCACTGTCACCATGGGGATCTGGTCCTCCTTCACATCGCTCATTTCCATGTCCCCTGAAAATGGGATGGTCTCCTCCAGCCACTGGACAGGCATATTTTCATCCTCTGCCCCGTAAATAACAAAAACACTGAGTTCGCCGTCCAGGTGGAGCCTGCCGTCCAATGGTTTCACGGTCACGTCCCGCAGCTTCATCTCCCGCCATAACAGCCGGCCAATGTTGGGCTTGCCTCCGGTAAGGCTAAGTTCCTCCTTAATCCGGTATGTATCCTTGCGCCTGACAGCAATGGCAGCCGCATTGGCCGTGCGCTTAAGCGTCTCCACCTGCACCTGTCCCGCTCCGTCCGTGTCAGACATGCCGGCCCCCGCGGGACGGCTGTTATTTTCTATGTCCACATCCACAGCAGCTTCCACGTCCCTCAGGGTCTCCACCCGCACCTGAAGGGTAATGATGGCCTGGACTCCCAGCTTCCTGGAATTAATCATATCCGTGTTCAGATCTTCCAGCATCCAGTTAAGCCCCACGTAATCCTTTTCCTCCAGGCCCTGGACATTGACCACCTCCTCAAAGGGAATATTGCCGCCCAGGGTCTGGAGCCCGCCGCTCTCCTTCCGGTACAGCACCTGGAATTCCAGCTTTCCCTTTACCGCCACCTTATCACCCTGGTTCTTCACTGTCTCAATCTGTATTTCGCCGGTGTCCAGCATGACCTGCTCCATATCATCCAGGGTATCCGGTACAATAAAGTCATCGTCCAGGGTAATCTGTGTGGTCACGTTGCCCTTCCATTGGTTCATATGTATCTGCTTCTTTATCAATTCCATAAAAAACACCTGCCATCTCTCATAGTCTTTTAGAAAAATCTATGCGGACAGCAGGTGATTTATGCTCTTTTTCTATCTTTCATCGTATTCGTCCATGAAGTGGCGGCGCACCCCGTCCTTCACGTAGCCAAGGCAGGCGTCCAGATTAATGTTCTCCACGCTTTTCATGATATTGGCGTCTATGAAGGGGCTGGTCTTTCTGAGGGATCGGATGAGCTCCTTCATCTCCTGGCGCTTGGAGGTGTGCACGATATCAGCCGCCTCCCCTGCCATCCCTCTTGCAGCCTGTTCCTTAGCAATCCGCTCCGTAAACCGGCAGGCACACTGCAGGAAATGCAGGCCGTTGTAATCCTTCCAGGCCAGTATATCTTCTTCCTTTACATAGTACAGGGGGCGGATTAACTCCATGCCCTGGAAATTCGTGCTGTGAAGCTTGGGCATCATGGTATTAATCTGGCCTCCGTAAAGGATTCCCATAAGAATGGTCTCAATCACGTCGTCAAAATGGTGTCCCAGCGCTATCTTATTGCATCCCAGTTCCCTGGCGTGGGCGTACAGATACCCTCTTCTCATTCTGGCGCACAGGTAGCAGGGGGACTGCTCCACATCCACCACAATGTCAAATATATCCGAATCAAAGATACGCACCGGTATATTCATGAGGGCTGCATTATCTTCAATCAGCTTCCTGTTGTCCGGATTGTATCCGGGGTCCATGACAATGAACTCCAGCTCAAAATCCGTCTGGCTCTGCCGCTTTAACTGCTGAAGGCATTTGGCCAGAAGCATGGAATCCTTTCCGCCGGATATGCAGACAGCCACCTTGTCGCCGTCTTTTATCATCTCATAATCCTGAAGCCCCTTCACAAAGGGGCGCCATATTTCCCTGCGGAACTGTTTTATGATGCTCCGCTCTATATTTACATGGGGTGCTTCCTGTTTCATGTGCCGTGTGTCTTCTCCTGGGTAGGTTATTTTTCCGGATTGGGCCGTCAGCCGGGCTCATGTCCGGGCATCTTTTAAGGCGCCCTTAAGGAATTCAATCTCCTTCTCCATCTGCTCCATCCGCCGTTTCATTGTCTCGTATTCCTCCAGCGTCAGGCTTTTCTTTACCTTTGGTATGGTAACGCCATCCTTTTTGATTGGACGGGCAGGTATGCCCACAGCGGTCACATTATCCTCCAGCGGCTTCAGCAGAACGGCATTGGCCGCAATGGAGCAGTTATCGCCCACCTCAAAAGCGCCCAGAATCTTGGCGCCCGCGCCTACCATCACATTATTGCCCAGAGTGGGATGGCGTTTGCCTTTCTTGGTTCCCACGCCGCCCAGGGTAACTCCCTGGTAAATGGTACAGTTATCTCCCACAACCGTGGTCTCGCCGATAACCACTCCGCATCCATGGTCAATCAGGATGCCGTGGCCCAGCTGGGCGCCGGGGTGAATCTCGATGAGGGTGAAAAACCTGGCAATCTGGGAAATCAGCCTGGCAACAAAAAACATCCTGTGCTTATAGAACCAGTGGGCAAACCGGTGCCATATAAGGGCATGGACTCCCTGGTACAGAAGAAGTACCTCCAGGGCATTGCGGGCAGCGGGGTCACGTTCCTGTACGGCCTTTATGTCAAGCCATATGTCCTTGAATATCATATTTACTCCAGCCTTTCTTTAACAAGTTAACACAATGCTACGGTAATACGACATTTTCCTAAAAAGGTTAAATATCGTATAGTATAGCATATGATATTCAAATTAAAAAGAGCTTTTTACACTTTGGGGCCTGTTTCATAACTCTTTTCAGGCTTTTGCCTCCCCCTTGCCCCGCCCATGCTACTGGAATACCACAGGATTTTCCAGATACTCTGTCCTGATTACAATATATGGAAATGACTGTTCCGTACCGGCATTCTCCCCCTTTTCGGGGCCCTTTAACTCTGTATTGACCACAATGGAGTTGTCAGTCAGATAGAGCTCATTGACGCTGATGCTGTAGCCGCCTGTGGGCTGTACGCCGTATCCCACCGCTATGTACAGATTCTGCTCATCGCTGTATGTGAGCTTAAACGACTGCTGCTGTTTCTCGGCAATCAGATTCTTAAGCTCATCCGGCACATCCATATCACCCACCACTGAGAAATCCAGGTCCCTGACCTTATCCCCGCTGTCCTTAGACGCGGAGCAGCCGGCCAGCCACAGAGTCATGGCAAACAGCATCATGAGCCCAAGGTACACTTTACCCTTAATAGTTCCTTTCATGTTAAAACCTCCCGGAATATATGATACAATTACTATCAATATATTCCGGGAGGCCCTGATTATGCGTTTAAACGCATGTTTGCGCATATTCAGACCTTATAATACCCAAACCGCTGTTATACGATTTTCCGAATCCATCCCTCAGGCGCTTCGATGGTTCCCATCTGAATGCCTGTAAGAGTATCATACAGCTTCTTTGTAACAGGTCCCATGGCGTCCATGCCGCTTGGGAAGCAGATTTCCCTTCCATGGTCCACAATCTTGCCCACAGGGGAGATAACGGCTGCTGTTCCGCACAGTCCGCACTCTGCGAAATCGCCCAGTTCAGAAAGCTTCACAGGCCTCTGGGTCACCTTAAGGCCCAGATAATGCTCTGCCACGTGCACAAGGGAGCGCCTGGTAATGGATGGGAGGATGGAATCAGACTTAGGCGTCACCACCTCGCCGTCCTTTGTGACAAACAGGAAATTGGCTCCCCCCGTCTCCTCAATATAGGTCCTGGTACCGGGATCCAGGAACACGTTCTCGTCATATCCCGCTGCATGGGCTGTGACAGAAGCGTGAAGGCTCATGGCGTAGTTCAGTCCGGCCTTTACGTGGCCGGTGCCGTTGGGCGCCGCCCGGTCAAAGTCGCTGACGCAAAGGGTCAGAGGTTTTGCTCCTCCCTTAAAGTAAGGCCCTACAGGCGTTCCAAAAAGCCTGAACTGATACTCCTGGGAAGGCTTAACACCGATGACAGGACCTGAGGCAAACATATAGGGCCTGAGGTAAAGGGTGGCTCCGCTTCCGTACGGAGGTACCCATGCTGCGTTGGCCTTCACCACCTGGTCCACTGCCTCCAGAAATCTCTCCTTGGGGAAGGGCGGCATCTCCAGCCTCCTGGCGGAATCCATCATACGCTCCGCATTCAGGTCAGGACGGAATGTGACAATGCTTCCATCCTCAGTGGTATAAGCCTTAAGTCCCTCAAAAATCTCCTGGCAGTACTGAAGGATGCCCGCGCATTCATTAATCACCACATTGGGGTCAGAGGTCATCGCTCCCCCGTCCCATGCTCCGTCTTTATAATTCGCCACATAGCGCTTGTCCGTCGGCATATAGGAAAATCCGATATTTCCCCAGTCCAGGTCTTTCTTTTCCATAGTCTGTTCCTCCATTCGGGTAGATATAAGATGTATTTTGAACACAATTATAATCGTATTAATCCTCAAAATCAATGGGTTCCCTGCAAATATACTATACAATTCCTGCATATCAGCCATAACCTCGGCCGGAATTCATACATGCATAAACGCCCTCAGGCCGCATTGCGAAACCAGCAAAACTGTGTTAAGTTATAAAATAGGAATAAACGAACACAAGGAGATGTGCATACATGGCCAAGAAAAATGCCCGCAACACCCGGGGGAAGATTGTAAACGCAGCATGGAAGCTGTTTTATGAACAGGGATATGAAGATACCACGGTGGAGGAAATCATTGAGCTCTCCCAGACATCCAAGGGCTCATTTTACCACTATTTCGACGGAAAGGATGCTCTCCTCAGTACCCTGAGCCTGCTCTTTGATGAAAAATACGAAGAACTCATGGATACTCTTACGCCCAAGATGTCAGCCATGGACAAACTTCTCTTTCTAAACAGCGAGCTCTTCGGCATGATTGAGAACAGCATATCCCTGGACCTTCTGGCCCGCCTGCTCTCCACTCAGCTGGTCACCACCGGTGAAAAGCACCTGCTGGATCACAACCGCACCTACTATAAACTGCTCCGCAGGATCATCGCCCATGGCCAGGAATCCGGGGAGCTGAACGCAGAAACCAGCGTCAATGAAATGGTCAAGCTTTACGCCCTGTCCGAACGCGCCCTGTTATACGACTGGTGTCTGTGCGCCGGCGAATATTCCCTGCGCAGGTACAGCGCCTCAGTCATGCCCGTGTTCCTAAGCCATTTCCTGCCCGGGCGGGGATGATTGCGGCAGTACCCTACTGCCATACTGCCACTGCTATACTGCCGCTGCCATCACCATATTCAGTCCCATCTCCGGCCCCGGCCTTAAACGGCCGGGACCGCGTTCTCTATATGTCTAAATATTTCTTCTCATATATATTCCAATTATCGTCTAGAATTTTTTTCTTATAAATACGTTGTTTTATTCATATTTTATAATAATTATTCTAGTATGTAGTCTATACTTCGTTCTGTATTGCGTTCTCCTCATCCTCATGCTATAATGTCAGCATTATGTCGGTTTTCCGCAAAGGAACACATAACAGGAGGGTAAAATGAGTACTGGACAAATAGGAATCCTGGCAGCCATCACCGTGTATCTGGCGGCCATGGTATATGTAGGTTTTTATTTCAGCAAAAAGGGCGGCGGTGATTCTGCCGACGAATTCTATCTGGGAGGCCGCAAACTGGGCGCACTGGTAACTGCCATGAGCGCCGAGGCTTCGGATATGAGCAGCTGGCTTCTCATGGGCCTGCCGGGAGTTGCATACCTGACCGGCATCGCGGATGCGGGCTGGACCGCCATTGGTCTGGCCGTGGGTACATATCTCAACTGGCTGATTGTTGCCAGGCGCCTGCGCCGTTATTCCGTTGCATGCGGGGCCATCACCATACCCGACTTTTTCTCCCGCCGCTACCGGGATGACAGGAACATACTGATGTGCATTGCCGCCATCGTAATCCTGATTTTCTTTATTCCCTATACCGCGTCGGGCTTTAAGGCGGTGGGAACCCTGTTCAACAGCCTGTTCGGCGTAAATTACCATGTGGCAATGATCGCAGGCGCTGTGGTCATCATCGGATACACAGTCATGGGAGGGTTTATGGCAGTGTCCACCACGGACCTGATTCAGAGTATTGTCATGAGCATTGCGCTGGTTATCATTGTATTCTTTGGCATCCAAGTTGCAGGCGGCTGGAATGCCGTGGCTGACAACGCCCGTTCCCTGGCAGGATACCTTAGCATGACCCATGTCCACAACATGGCTGACAACACAGCGTCCCCTTATGGTATTATAACCATACTGTCTACCATGGCATGGGGATTGGGGTATTTTGGAATGCCCCATATCCTTCTTCGCTTCATGGCCATCAGCCATGAGGATAAGCTTAAGACGTCACGGCGTATTGCCTCCATTTGGGTTGTCATCTCCATGTTTGTAGCCATCCTGATCGGCATCATCGGAAACGGCGCCTCTGTGGCAGGAGGGATTCCCATGTTCTCATCCAGCTCTGAATCCGAGACCGTAATCATCCGTCTGGCGGATTTGCTGGGACGCCACGGAATCCTGCTGTCCGTTGTGGCAGGAGTGGTGCTGGCAGGAATCCTGGCCTGTACCATGTCCACGGCCGACTCCCAGCTGCTGACAGCCGCGTCAGGCGTGTCCCAGAACCTGCTCCAGGATTTCCTGAAGATTAAAATGGATACAAAAGCGTCCATGACAGCGGCCCGTATCACCGTGGTTGGCATTGCCCTGGTAGCCATCCTTCTGGCCTGGAATCCCGACAGCTCCGTATTTACCATTGTCTCCTTTGCCTGGGCCGGTTTCGGCGCGTCCTTCGGGCCGGTGATGCTCTTTGCCCTGTTCTGGAAGCGCAGCAATCTGAAGGGCGCCCTGGCAGGCATGATTTCCGGAGGCGTCATGGTGTTTGTATGGAAATACGGCGTGCGCCCCTTAGGCGGCGCCTGGAACATCTATGAACTGCTTCCCGCCTTCATCGTGGCCTGCATTGCCATTGTGGCCGTGTCGCTTATGACAGAAGCTCCATCCGTGGAAATCTGCGATGAGTATGATTCCGTGGGAAGATAGGGCTGAATCAAATACCAAAACCGCAATTTTCAGATAAGACTGTTTCCATCTGAAAACTGCGGTTTTTCATTTTCCTATTGGCTTCTCATTTGCGGCTTATCCGCCTGGTACAGGCTTCTCTCCCGTACGTTCTTACTCCTCCTGCTTGCTGCAGATTGCCAGCCTGTGCTGGTACTTCTCCCTGGTAGCCAGCCCTCCCCGGATATGGCGCTCTGACTTATTCACATCCAGCACGATTCTGGCCTGGGCCGCCAAGGTCGGATTGATGTGCTCAAGCCTGTCAGTTACATCCTTATGTACCGTGGATTTGCTTATTCCAAACTTCTTCGCCGTCTGCCTTACCGTGGCATTGTGGTCTATGATGTAATTGGCGATGGCTACCGCACGTTCTTCAATATACTCCTTCAAAATGAGTCTCCTGAGGATTTTTTTACATCATATGCAGAAAATCCCGGGATTAGCACACCCTGTACGGCTATTGAGGGAAATATTTTATCTTGTTCCTGAATATTTTTTATTTATCTGCGCCAAGCTCCTGTCCCAATGATATTGTCCAGCCCGTCTTCATCCATACCGGAAAAATACGCTTCTACCTCTTTCTCATATTTCTTCATGGCCTGGGACACTCCTTTCTCTGCCTTCTTGTTCCCGCTTACCTTGTAGAGCAGTTCCGCCGCCATATAGACAATATCATTCTCATCTGTACAGGCTCCGTCCTCCGATATGTACTGCCTCACGATCTGCTCCGCTCCCTCAAAATCGCCCACGCCGGTCCTGGCATAAATCAGTGCCGTAGCCCCCATAATATTGCCGCTCTCCTTTTTATACCAATCCTCACAAAACTCCAGGGCCTCTTTCTTTTTTCCTTCCGCCCCAAAAGATGATGCTATATAAAAGCGGAAATCAGACGGCTTTTCCTCTTCCCACGAAAACATGCTTATAAGCTCCCCGCAGATTCTGCGAATCTTCTCGTACTGTTTTCCCGTATCCAGATAATCCAGATAGTCCTGCAGCCAGCCGCATACATCGTACTCATAATCCGTCCCGTCATCCAGCAGGTACAATTCCTTCGCGTAATTGCTGTTTTGGCTTCTGCCTTCACGGACAATCTCAACCAATACTTCATATGCCTTGTCCCAGGCATCCTCATTTGTTACATCTCCCGCCAGATAAGTATAACACTTCGATGTCAGGCGTTCAAATTTTTCCATAAGCCTTTCATAAATAAAGTCCTCCTTAGCATAAGTACTGAAATCACAGTTTTCTTCATCATACCATATCTTGTCTCTTTCTCCTACTCCCAACTTTATTATGTCCATATCCTTCCAACAGAAAAATGCTGTTTCTGCCGCGAAAACGCGAAGAAACAGCATATCCCGATTCTCCTTTGCCCTTATTCCCTGCCTTTATTTCTTACTCCTACCCCTTACTTCCCATCAATATCTCAACCGTTTCCTTAAGTGTCTCCGCTTCCCCCACATTACCCGGGAATATGACATAGGGTATCCCCGGGAAACGGCTCTCAGCACCCGTACGCCACACCGGTATACCAGGGCGTACCTGCCCCAAAACAGTGGCCTTTTTTACCTTAAGGGCCTTTGTTCCCACATCGCTGGATGTGATTCCCCCTTTTGCCACCACAAACCCCGGCGTCACCTTAAGTCCGCCCACCAGGGACTGGACTGCGTCAGATATCTTTACAGACCGCGTAAGGGCTGCCTCCGGGCTGTCATTTTCCAGAGACAAAAGCTTTCTCTTGGTGTATACCGCCACGGTAACGCCCTGCTCCAACAGTTCTTCCTCCCTGCGGACAACCGATTGAATCTCTTCCTGAAATTTTTCCTCATCCAGCACCAGATCCGAATTAAATTCCAGGAACCGGATTCCGGGCACTGCCTTCAATTCCTCCAGCTGGCTGGTTGTCTTTTTAGTATGGGAGCCAACCACAATAATGCCGCCTGTCTTCCTGTCTCCAGCCACCATCTCTTCCCTGGAAAGCAGCGGTCTGTCACTGACCGCCCCAAACTCCTTCACAAAGCCCGCGGCCGTGCGGAACATAAACCTGCGTCCCTGCTTCATGGCATCATAAAGGGCAATGCAGAACACCTTCAGGTCACAGGCATCCACTGCGTTTACCACGATTTTCCCAAAATCATGGAGCGCCAGTAGTTTATCCGTAATGGCGGAATAATCCAGGCTGCGCAGCTCCTCCAGGGAAATATCCAGCACTTCCCGGGCCGGATATCTGCCTCCTGTCTTTTCCTCCACGTAATCCTTTAAATTGGAGCAATGGTATCCAAAGGTCTTATCTTGTGCAAATTCAGTCTCCCCCGCAGGGACAAGCTCATTTCCATACTTCACATAATGCACATTTCCAATGGTAAAGCGCCCGCCCTCCTTAAAATAGGGACAAATGATTTCCCCGTCAACAGCCCTGTTCCTGTGCTTTTCCTCTGCCCGGGCCAGCAGCTCTGTCTCCAGAGGATAATGCCCCCTCAGGGTGGAATCTCCCCTGCTGACAATCACATAATCAATTCCTGTTTCCTCCGACACCTTTGCCGCGGTTTCCCCGATTTCCAGGTGGGCCCTGGTGGTGTGTTCCACGGTAAATCCCCTGGAATTTGTCAGTATGTAAAACAGCTTTCCCTTCTCTTCAAAGCCTCTCTTAATGCTGTCATAGGACCAATCTGTGTACACGGAAATATCATGGACCGTCTGCACTCCGGTGGGGTCATCGTCCAGTACTATGATTTTATGTCTGTCTTCCCGGCATTTTTCTTCCAACAGGGCCTGCACGGCTGCTATATCCACTTTGGGGTACCGGTCTAATACAGATGCATTCAACATGGTCTGTTTCTCCTCTCTCTCTTATCTTCCAATGCCCAGCAGAGCCCTGGCCTCCTCAGGCCGCATGGGCTCTTTATCCATGGCCCGGAGAAGCTTCACAGTCTTTTCCACAAGGGGAGCATTGGAGGTCACCTGGGTCTGTGGGTTCAGATAATTGCTGTCCTCAAATCCAATCCTCACGGTCCTGGCCCCCATGCCCACGGCGCCGGCCAGCAGCGAAAAATCCTTTCTGTGGGCCTGTGTGATGCCCCACATGGCATTGGAAGGAATCATCTGTATCATGGCTGCCAGCGCCTGAGGCGTTGCCGGGGCTTCCCCCTCATGGCCCAGCACGATACTGAACAGAACCGGGTCCGCGAAGTCATACTTTTTCATCAGCTGCGTCATGGTCCATGTGTGGCCTATCTCAAAGGTCTCCACCTCCGGAGTCTTTTTCTGCTTCAGGATTTCCTGGATACAGTACTCCACGTCGCCGATGGGATTACAGTACACATCCCTACCCAGATTCGTGGATCCCACATTCAGGGAGCAGGCTTCCACCATCTCAGAATACAGAGGAGCGCAGCGCTCCTGTATATTCAGGTCAGACACTCCGCCCGTGGACACTTCGATGATGATATCCGAATCCCGGCGAATCATGGCCAGCGTCTCCTCCAGCAAGGACATATCCGGCGTCAGACGGCCTTCCCTGTCCCTTACATGGAGGTGCACCATGGCAGCCCCTTCCTTATAACACTCATACACATCCTCCGCTATCTTCTCCGGTATAATGACCTTGTCCGCTGCCGCTACCGGAGCAACGTTTACCAGAACCTTATTATCTGTACATGTCATTTATCTAATCTCCTTTTTTACAATTTCTTATGTCCTGCCATTTACGAAAACAGAACCTGTGCAATCAGCACCAGCGGTTCTTCCCCTGCCTGAGATATTTCATGGGTATCTCCTGGCTGGGCCGCGATGATATCCCCCTCTTCCAGGTATTGCTCCTGCCCGTTAATGGTGTGCAGGGCCTGTCCCTTTACAATGACCATTGTCTCCATCTCATTTTCGTGGGTATGAGTACCGATTGATACTCCCCGGTTCAGGGTATGGCGCACATAGGCCCTTCCCTTTCCCCGCATTTCCTCTGGTCCCAGAAGAAGCTTCTCCATCCAGACCGTTCCCTTTCCGCCCATACAGCCCTCTATAGGCGTTTTCTCCAAATCACATTTTCTTCTATATATCATAATCATCCTCCTTCCAATCCCAAAGAACCGGGGACCGCGCCCCTGGATAGTCTGTTGTAACAAAAAATGGCTGCCGCATCCTTGCCCCGGACATATGATCTGTCCTGTACAAAACGTCATGCAGCAACCACCTTCATGTGCCGCGCCGTTGTCTGCCAGGCGCGGCACATCGCTATTCATCTTTTTACTTTTGCCCAATACTGGTAATGTTCCTCTACAATCGCATATATGCCGGCCGAATCCCTGTCCTGCAAAAGCTTTACGATTCTGCGGTGAAGGTCCAGGAAGTTTTCCACTTCCCCGTCCAGGAATATCCGGTCTATGGTTGCCATACGGGAACGGCGGGTGATTTTGTCCACATAGCTGCAGATGGACTGAAGCATCACATTTTCTGTGATTCCCACAATGGCCATATGGAACTGCACATCCGCCTCATAGAGGCTGCGCGCCTGGGGCTTCTCCATATATGCCTGGTATTCCAGCTCCTCCATGGCCTTCTCTATGGCTTCCATCTGAGTCTGCTCCAGGGATTTGGACTTCAGTTTATCCACAGCCAGCTGAAGAAGGCCCACGTCAATCACCTTTCTCAGCTCCACAATCTGGCTGGTGGAGTCCTTCTGCAAAATAATACCGTAAAGCACCGGATAAATCATCCTGCTGTCATATTCCTGGCTAACAAAGGTGCCCTCCGCCCGCTTGATATGTACCACGCCATATGCCTCTAACACCTTAATGGCTTCCCGGACCGAATTTCTTCCAACCCCCATTGACTCCGACAATTCTGCTTCTGTAGGGATCTTATCCCCTGGGTTTAGCTCTCCATTTATGATAGCGTTGGTAATGTTGTCTACAATTTTATTAACTACTGACTGTCCTCCGACAGGTTCCTTTAAAAAACTGGTCTTTTCCATGCTGAACCTCCTTGCTGTGAACACTTATCTATAAGTATACATCATATGTTGGTTCAGCGCAATCTTCTGTTCCCTGCCTATGAAGGAATCAGGCACAGGGACAAGGCCGGTATGTATGTGATGCACAGCAGAGCCAGAAGGGACATTAGAAGCAGCGGCACCATTCTCCGGCATATTTCCTCAAACTTAACCTTTCCGATATCAGCCGCGACATACAGATTGGGTCCTACAGGAGGCGTTACCTGGCCAATGGACAGGTTCAATACCAGGATGACACCCAGCTGAATCATGTTGATATCCAGGGCCTTGGCAATGGGCATGATAATGGGAACCAGGATATAGAGAGCGCTGGTGTTATCCATGACGCAGCCGGCGCACAGGAATACGATGTTGATGATAAACAGCATGATGTACCTGTTGTCTGTAAGGGCCAGGGCCATTTCCGTAAGGGAGGCCGCAATCCCCTGCTGGGTCAGAACCCAGGAGAAAATGCCTGCGTTCATGATGATGAGAAGAATCATGCCCGTTGTCTTGGCAGTGGAGAACAGTGTCTCCTTAAGCTCTGTCAGACGCAGCTCCTTATAGATGAAGATTCCCACAATCAGGCTGTAAACAACGGCAACCGCCGCTGCCTCCGTAGGTGTAAAAAGTCCCGAATAAATACCTCCCAGAACGATGACCGGGCTTAAAAGTCCCCATATTGTATCCAGGAACAGCCTGCCGATTTCCTTTAAGGACGCCCTCTGGGTATCCCCCTTCCATCCGTTCTTCTTAGACTTTATGAACACCATAATACAGAGCATGAAGCCAAATATAAGTCCCGGTACAATACCTGACAGGAACAAATCGCCGATGGATTCCCCTGTAATCATGCCATAGATAATGAATGTAATACTGGGAGGAATAACCGTTCCCAGAGAGCCCGATATCGCGGAAAGGGCGCTGGAAAATCCTGCGTCGTATCCCTGGGCCGCCATGGCCGGAATCAGAATGGATCCCATGGCTGCAACGGTTGCTGTGCCGGATCCGGAGATGGCCGCAAAGAACAGGGCTGCCACCACTGCCACATAACCCAGTCCGCCGTGGACCGGTCCGATGATGCTGTCCGCCAGGTTGATAAGGCGTTTGGAAATACCTCCCTTGTCCATAATTGCGCCTGCAAGGACGAAAAGCGGTATGGTCAGAAGGGAAAACTTCTGAACGGTGGCCTGCATCATGGATGGAATAACACCCAGCGGAGCGCCTGAAAATATCAGGGTCAGCGCGCTGGACACGCCCAGGACAATGGCAATGGGAATGCCGAATCCAATCATCACTGCCATGGAACCAAATAAAATCGCTGCCGGCATATTAGTTTCCCTCCTTTGCTAATCTGATTTCATACTGTACCATACGGGCGATGGAGAAAACCGCTGACAAAGGAATGGCGATTCCGATGGTCCACTGAGGCATCTCCAGAACACCTGTAAGCAAATGGTAGTGATACTGCCTGTAAACCATCTGCGCCCCCCATATAATCCAGATTCCATAGTTGGCAGAGCATAAAAGAAGCCTGCAGATACGGTAAACCTTACGCCCCGTTCCGGTGAATTTATCAGTCAGGTAATTAAAGCCCATGTGGGAATCGGTCTTAAACACACTGGCCGCGGCCAGGCAGCAGACCCACACAAACATAGTGGTCACCAGCTCCTGAGTAAATGACATGTTGAACCATGTAATCTTTCTTGAGAACACATTCATAAATGTGACAAAGGTCATAACAAGCAATGCCGCTGAACAGAGATATTCCTCAAGATTCTCCCAGAAATCCTTTAAAAATCCTTTTTCCTTCATAACACCCCTCCTAATTCTTATAACCGCCGGTAAACAAGTCGATTACATCCTGTCCCACAGACTTGGCATAATCATCATAGATTCCGGCGCAGGCCTTCTGGAACTCAGCCTTCTGCTCCTCTGTCAGCTCCGTGATGACGGTGCCGCCATCCTTCAGCTTCTGGATGATGACAGCCTCGTTGTCAGCCAGATAATCATTTCCCCAGTCCAGGGCTTCTGCCGCGCACTCCTTTACCAGTTCCCGGTCCTCAGGGGACAGCCTGTCCATGGTCTTACGGCTCATGACCCAGATGGTGGTATCCCTTACCCCGTCCCACAGGGTAACGTACTGCTGGACCTCCGCGAATTTGGAAGAGTCAAATACCGCGATGGGATTCTCCTGCCCGTCTATGGTCTTCTGCTGGAGGGAGGTGTACACCTCTGAGAAATCCATGGCAGTGGGATTGGCCCCAAAGTAATTCCTGTACAGGTCAATGAAAATATTGGCGCCCGGCACACGGATATTCATGCCCTTTAAATCCTCAGGCTTTGTGATCTCCTTTTTGCTGTTGGATATCTGCCTGGAACCGGCGTTATTGATACCCAGCATTTCCATCTCCAGGTCATTGCACCAGCCGTTTACCACCTCATGGACCTTATCGCTGTGGCAGAACGCCAGCAGGTCGTCTGAATTAGGGAACAGAAACGGAAGCCAGAAGGAATAAAACTTCTTATCATAATTGGCAATGTTTGGCGGTGCGCAGGAATGGATGTCAATGTTGCCGGCCTGTACCAGCTCAATGGCCTTAGTCAAGTCTCCCCCTGACAGTCCGCAGTTGGAATAAATATTGACTTCAATCCTTCCGCCGCTTTTCTCCTCCACCAGCTTCTTAAACTCCTGGGCAGTCAGGTCACTGATGGACCCAGGACTCTGTGTATGGGTAAAATGAAGCACGACCTTCTTATCCCCGGCAGAACCGCAGGCCGTCATGGACAATACCATGGCCGCAGCGCATATGACGGCTGCCGCCTTTCTTAACCTTTTAAACATACTTCCCTCTCCCTTCGTTGCGTGCACCCGGCCTATGTGCTTCAAGTGCCTGTGCGCCATATGTTCTTTATTACATTAGTCCCTTCTTAACAAGTGCGTCCTTCAGTGCAGCAGCGCCGAATCTCGGGCTGGATAATACTGCTTTACCATACTTTTCATGAATATACTCCTCACAGTAGGCCATGGAGCCCTGGGCAAAGAGAATCACATCCACCTTGTCCGCAATGGTTCCCGCGTACTCACTCATAAGGTCCTTAAACTGTTCCTGGTCCAGGCCAAAGCCGCCGTCCACCAGCGCGTCCACCAGCTCCACCTGGCGGTTCATCTCCCTGGCAACCCTTAAGATGGTGTTCTTCGTGGGATTCAGTGTGGTGGGAAGAGTTGCCATGACCCCGATTCTCTTTCCCTGTCTCACTGCTTCCCGGCACATCTCCTCATCCACACGCACAATGGGAATTCCCGTGTATCTGGCTATATCCTGGGCAGCGTCCGCCACCTCGCCTACGGAGGAACAAAGATTTAAAATAGCGTCCGCTCCTTCTGAAACAGCTGTCATATACATGCCCACCAGCCTGGCCGCCAAAGGAGCCGTCACATAACCTGCGTCCCTGACCTCTGCCAGAATGGAAGGATCCTGGTAACTGGCCACCTCAGTCTCCCGGGGAAGGACATCCCCCACTTCCTTTTCTACTAATTCAATCAACTCTGGTGTGGTGCTTGTGTAAACCAATGCTACTTTCATGAATTATCCTCCTGTTATACTTCCATTATAACCAACGTTCAACATCCTATGTTTTATGTTTAAAATATACTACATCCTACGTTGGTTGTAAATTGTGAAAATGCACATGATTATAACACCTCTTTTATGCAGTTTTACTTATTAAAAATGCAAAAAACATGGAAAGAACCTGCAAATCAGGATCTCTTCCATGTTTTTTCAACCTACAATGTGTTTGCCAATCATGCATTAAGATATTTTTTAAGCACTGCTCTCACTGCTCCCGGCCCTGCGGCCTCCTCCCTGAACATTTCCTCTACCGTCTCTCCGATTCCTGCCTCATAAAGGTCGATTCCAAAAATATTAGCATTGGACAGGATACTCTTTAACTGTCCCCTGTATGTTTCCGGCCGGCCTACCACAATTCCCTCCAGAGCTTTTGTCAGCTCCGGCACCATGGGATCCGCCGAGAGTTCAAATTTCTTTCCCTCATCATCCACAGCCAGAAGGTACCTGCACCAGCCGGCAATGGCAAGCGGAATAGCCGTAAGCTTCCCGGCATCTCCATACTTCGACACATAAGCCTTGATGGTCTCTCCATAGCGAATTCCTACCTTCTGGGACGTGTCTGTGGCAATCCTTTGCGGCGTGTCAGGCATGAAGGGGTTCGGTATCCTCACATCTATAACCTCGTTCACAAAATTCTCCGGGGATAGTATACCCGGATCAGTCACAACCGGCATCCCCTCTCCGGGACCAATCAGGCGCACCAGTTTATTCAGCAGCGGATCCTTCATTTCATCCGCAATCAGGGTATATCCCAATACACATCCATATACTGCCAGGGCGGTATGAAGCGGATTCAGACATGTGGTAACCTTCATTCGTTCCACCTTATTGACCGTATCCCGATCCGTCATATAGACCCCTGCCTTCTCCAGAGCCGGCCTTCCATTGGGGAAACAGTCTTCTATGACAAGGTACTGGGGACCCTCTGCATTTACAAAGGGCGCAATATACGTGTTTCTGGAAGTAATGACCGGAGTCATATCTTCCACTCCTGAGTTCTCCAATTCAGCCAGAACGGAGTCAGCCGGGCGCGGCGTGATTTTATCAATCATGGACCACGGAAAGGATACCTGCTCGCGATCGGACAAATATGCGATAAACCCGTCCTCCACATACTCTCTCCTGTTCCATTCCTTTGCCATGGTGGTAACGGATTCCTGAAGCTTTTCTCCGTTGTGGGAACAATTGTCCATGGATACCACTGCCAGAGGCGCTTTTCCGGCTTTATATCTTTCGTATAAAAGGCTGCACATGACAGCCATGGCCGATATGGCATTTTCCGGCCCATTGTCAATATCCGCCTGGATAAATGGAAAATATGCTCCATCCGCCCTCTTTAAAGCGTATCCCTTTTCCGTAATGGTAAAAGAAGCAATCTGAAGCCCCGGATCAGCAAAAATATCCTTCAGCCGCTTCCAGTCCCGCGTCTCCCCAGCCTGGGCTTTCAGGGCCTCTGTAAGAGAGCCGATGACCTTCTTGTCCGTGGAACCGTCCGCCTTCAACGCAACCCCCAGCACAAGGTTGTCATATGGCTTGTAAATTTTTTCGATGACGTCAAAGTCAAAGGTTTCGGCACATGTAATTCCTTTGCCGCTCACCCCTTCTGAAATCAGCACATCCGCTATGCCGCCGATAAAAATGCGGAAAATGTTGCCCGCACCAAAGTGCACCCACACAGGTTTTTCGCGAGTCGCTTCTGCCACAGCCTCCACATCATAGGAAGGGAGGCTGATGCCGGCCTCCTCCCACACCTTCCTGTCCTTAATTCCTTCCAATGTCAGCTTCATGAGTATATCCTCCTTTCTGTTATTTCCCTAAGAAAAATGCAGCCGGTACTGTTACCAAAGGCGGGAACAGTATCAAAAGAAGAAGGATGATAACCTCCGCCAGCAGAAACGGCCACACTGCCTTTACGATCCTCTCCATATTAATCTTTCCGGCACTGCACGCCACATTCAGCACAGTCCCTACAGGAGGAGTAAGAAGTCCCATAACAGTATTCAATATGAACACCACTCCGAAATATACTACGTCAATGCCTGCTGCCCTAACCGCCGGCAGCAGAACCGGGGTCAATATCATAATAGTGGGTGTCACGTCCATAGATGTGCCTACCAGCAGGACAATTCCTGCAATAACCAACATAAGAAGGGTTGGATGGGCTATAAATGGAGCCAGGATTCCTGTCACGATAGACGGTATATTTCCCACTGTCATAAGCCAGGAGGATACCATGGCTGCAGCGGCCAGGAACATAATCACGGAAGAGGACTTAGCCGCGGATACCAAACAGTCCATCAGCATGGATAACTTCAGTTCCCTGTACACAAACAGTCCTATAATCAGGGCATACACTGCTGTTATGACTCCTGCCTCTGTAGGCGTAAACTTACCGCTCCTCAATCCAACCAAAATGAATACGGGAAGAAGCAGAGCCCAGAATCCGTCTGTCAGGGATTTTACTACCTGCCTCCGGCTCTGCCTGGGAGCTGTTGGCAGTTTATCCTTCTTAGCAACGAAAAACCACAAAATGCACAGTGAAGCAGACAGGTAGACTGCCGGTGCTATGCCTGCCATAAAGAGGCTTGTCACTGATACACTGGCCTGTACACCGAAGATAATCATGGGAACGGAGGGCGGCATGATAGGAGATAAAATATTACCTGCTGCGATAAGCCCGGTGCTCTTATCCCTGTTATACCCGGCCCTTACCATCATAGGGATGAGGATAGCTCCAAGCGCAGCCGTGGATGCCACGGCAGACCCAACCATGCTGGCAAAGAGAAGGATGGCCAGAATGGATACATATCCAAGTCCGCCTCTTACGTGTCCTACCATAGCATTGGCGGCATTGACAATACGTTTGGTAATCCCTCCCCTGTTCATAAATTCTCCTGCCAATATGAAGAAAGGAACTGCCATCATGGAAAATGAATCAGCACCTGAGAACAGGTTCTGGGACAGAATCTGAGAATTAAAGCCGTTCATGAACAGCATCATGCAGACGCCGCTGAACAATAATGAAAAACAAATGGGCAGGCCGATTGCCATGGACCCAACCAGTGATGCCAGAAATACAACCAAAGTCATGTTTATTTACCTCCCTGCTCATTAAGACGCTTCACATATTCTTCATCAGACAGTTCCTCCGCCTGTTCCATTGCCTCGGTGGCAATATCATCGTCATCATTGTGCATGGTAACGATGTCCGTTATCTCCTCAGGATGCTTCAGGGCATACACTATATTAGTGGCCGCCAGGATGGCAATAGAAATACCGGTTATGATGCCTCCAAAGTAAAGTACAGAATAGGGAATACCAAGAGCTGCGGTCCTGGACTGTGTATTCTGGAGAACCATCTTAAATGCCCCATGAACCAGAATGCACATGATAGCAGCAATCAGGAGCCTGGACACAAGATACAAGGCCAGCTGAACCTTTGGGCTGACCCTGGACAGCAGGGTATCCACTCCCAAATGTGCATTGGAATGCATGGCGCTGATAGCGCCAATATATGTAACATATACAAAAAGGTATCTTGCCAGCTCTTCCGACCATGTAAGTCCGGAGTTAAAAAAAGTCCTCAGTACCACGTTCAGGAATACAAACAGCACCATAAGGCCGGTCAGAATCCCTGTAAAGCAGTCAATCGCGTGAAACAGCTTATCAATTAATCGGTTCATAGTCCTCTCCTTACTTGATTTCTTCAATCATTTTTCTAATATCTCCGGCCCATTGGTACTTTTCGTCCAGATAATCATATACAGGCTGTATCTTTACCTTCATGGCCTCCCGGTCCTCATCAGACAGGTCTGTAACTGTCAGACCGTTATCCTCCATAAATTGCTTATCGCCAGCCAGCTGAGCTATGTATAGATCCCATGCGTAGTCCGATGTCTCATCTGCCACCTGACGAAATATCTCCCTGTCAGCCTCATCTATACTGTCCCAGAACTGGTCCCCTGCAAAAAGCTCCAAAGATGCCACTATGTGATTGGTATCATAGATATAATCCTGAACCTCATACCATCCTTCATTCTTAACCGTTGACAGAGGATTGTCCTGACCATCCGCAACTCCTTGTTCCAGAGCCGTAAACACCTCTCCCATATCCATGATGACCACGTTGGCTCCCAGGCTCTCAGCCAGCTTCACATGAATTGGATTATTCGGCATCCTCAGCTTCTGTCCCTTGAAATCATCCAGCCCCGCCAGCTTCTTATTAGAAGAAAATGCCCTTGCTCCGTTTGGGAACCACGACATCAGAGTCACCGGCTGCTCTGCCTCCAGCTCTTCTGCAATATAACTTCCCAGCTGCCCCTGGTAACATCTTCTGGCATGCTCCACATCCCGAAACACAAATGGAAAATCAGGGATAGCCATTACAGGCGTCTCAGACCACATAGGAGTCCCCACCACACACATCTCGATGATTCCGCTTTTGGTATAGTCGTAGGTGACCTTCTCACTTCCCAGTACTCCGGAGTCATATATCTGGATATCATATTTTCCCTCTGTCAGTTCCTCCAGTCTTGGTTTAAATACCTCCCTCATCGCCATGGAAGCCGGTGTCTGGCTGGAAACGCAGACTGCGATTTTCACCAATTTTCCTTTATTCATACTTCCAGCCTGACCGCCGCAGCCCGCCAGGGTACCCATTACTGCTATAGAAGTAAAGATACACAATCCATGCTTCACAAACTTAGCAAGCTTCATAAATGAAACCCTCCTGAATATAATTAATTAAAGTTTCCGCACACGTCATTTGATAATTATACTAGTAATTCTGATTTTGCGGGATACGATATCTTTTGTGTATCGAGTCCTTACTTGTATGGTAGTATATAAGGCAAATTCTTGCAATATGTAAATTTGTCCAATATTTATCTTTAATTATTGTGCATATTTTATATCTTAATTCTATTTCAACAAAGTACTTGACATTTTACCGGCGCTAAACTAGTATACAAGTATGTAAGTTCTTCACACACGTCAATCAAAAAGGAGAATAAGCAGCTATGAAAGCAGTACAGATTTTAAAACCCAAGTCATTACATATAATTGATCTTGAAAAACCATCCGTAACTAAAGATAACAATGTATTAGTACGTATGACAGCCGCCGGTATCTGTGGTTCAGATATGGGCATCTACCACGGCACAAATGCGGCTGCAGCCTACCCCAGAATCATCGGACATGAGATGGTCGGCGTAGTAGAGAATACATTTTCTTCTGTCACCTCTCTGCGTCCGGGTGATCGTGTTATTGTCAATCAGGTTACAAGCTGCGGTCACTGTTATCCCTGCCGCATAGGAAGAGGGAATGTCTGCGACAGCCTGGCTGTAAGGGGCGTGCATATCGACGGAGGATACCAGGAATATATGGCTGTGCCGCAGGAGGACTGCTATCCGCTTCCTGACTCCATCTCAGATACGGACGCCGTGATGATCGAACCTGCCACCATTGCCATCCAGTCCTGCACCAGAGCGGAGCTTAAAAGGGATGATATGCTTCTTATTTTTGGATGCGGCGCTTTAGGGAGCTCCATCTTAAAAATTGCCCGGCTGCTCTGCGACTATATCATAGTAGCAGATGTGGTGGATGAGAAATTAGAAGGAGCGAAATCTGCAGGAGCCGCCCACACCATCAATGTATTAAAAGAGGATTTGGAGGAGAAGGTAAGGGAATACACACACGGGCACGGCGCCACCGTATCCATTGACGCGGTCTGCGGAAGTGATTCCCTGATTCGCCTGCTGAAAGCCACCGGCAACGCAGGCCGGGTCATCACTATGGGCTTTTCCACATCCCCTACTGAAATCAACCAGTTCCTCATCACCTCAAAGGAACTGGATGTACGGGGTTCCCGCCTTCAGAACAAGATGTTTGGCAGAGCCATTGAATTAATCAACGAAGGAAAACTTGACCTGACAGGAAGCGTTTCCCACACCTTCCCCCTGCTAAAAGCCCAGGAGGCCTTTGATTTCGTTGACTCCCACGATCCATCCATCCGCAAGGTGGTTCTGACTTTTGGCTTTTAGCAGTGTCCTGAATAAAAATTAAAATGACAGTTTTCAACTAAATAATGATAGCCTATCCGTTCTTTCGGTAGTATACTAGTACATAATATATAGTTTGCTGGTATATAAGGAGATTTAAGAAACAAGGAGGAACATATGAAAGTACTGGACAGGCTGTCTGCTGAAAATGCCCGCACCTATGCCCTGAGGGTTCTTCAATATAATATCATTAATCTGGAACTGGTACCGGGAAGCGCGGTGAGCGAGAATGAGCTTTCCGCCGTTCTGCATCTCTCCCGCACTCCGGTACGTGAGGCTCTCATTGAACTGAGCAAAGTAGGTTTGGTGGAGATCCAGCCTCAAAGAGGAAGTTATATTGCTAAGATTGACTATGAACTGATTGAAGAATCCCGGTTCATGCGCCTGGTGCTGGAGAACGCCGTGTTAAAGCTGGCCTGCGAAGGTATTTCTCAGGAATACATGGACAAACTGAAAGAAAATCTCAGGATGGAGGATAATATACTGAAAGAGGAGAAAGCAGAACGGCTCTTTGAGCTGGATAACGAGTTCCACAAACTTCTCTTCCATTCCGTTGACAAGGCACGCACTTATGAAATTATCCGTGCCCAGATGGTACACTTCGACCGTCTCAGGGCTCTTTCGCTAAAAACCGTTAAGCCTGATAAGACCGTGGAGGACCACGAAAATATTCTCTATGCCATTGAGCGCCGCGACGCAGAGCTGGCAGAGATGTTAATGACCCGGCATTTGACCCGCCACAGGGTGGAGAAGTCGGAGCTGGTAAAGGCATATCCTGAATACTTTGTAAAATAAAGAAGAATTCTCCCCAGAAGATACGGATGAAATATACCGGTATCTCCTGGGGATATTTTTATTCTCCTGCTCCCTGCTATTACATCCAATCGCTGCAAAGTCTTTATAATGTAATAGAACATTATATTATATTCTTATTGACTATTTTTATATAACGTTATATAATGTATTTA
This sequence comes from Enterocloster clostridioformis, assembly GCF_020297485.1. Classification (NCBI taxonomy): domain Bacteria; kingdom Bacillati; phylum Bacillota; class Clostridia; order Lachnospirales; family Lachnospiraceae; genus Enterocloster; species Enterocloster clostridioformis. The sequence continues at coordinate 4,127,622 of NZ_JAIWZC010000001.1, read as the reverse complement.
TCACACAAATAAAAACTACATATCTCTCAAAGGAGGCCCTATTTTTATGGAACTAAAAAAAATTATCGAGGAAATCAAAGCAGAGCGCCCGGAAATCACCTCAGTCATCTTTGTAGGATGCGGCGCATCTCAGGCAGAGCTTTATCCGGCCAAGTACTTCTTAGAGGGCAATGCAAAAAAGCTGAGGACCAGTCTTTACACAGCCAATGAATTTGTACATGCCACTCCTGCCTGCGTGGGCAAAGAAAGCATTGTCATTACCTGCTCCCTTGGAGGCAATACCCCCGAGACAGTGGAAGCCTCCAAAAAAGCCATGAATACGGGCGCTAAGGTAATTGCCATCACACATACCCCCGGTTCACCACTGGCTAACAGCGCACACTATGTGGTACTGCACGGATTTGAGAAGAATTATGCGGCCAAACTGGAAAAAATGACCTTCTGTCTGCAGCTGGCAGCAGAAATTCTCAACCAGTATGAAGGGTACGAGCATTATGAAGATATGATAACCGGATTCGGCAAGATCTTTGACTTAATAGAAGACGCAGTTTCCTTCGCAGTTCCTTCCGCAAAGAAGTTTGCAGAAAACTACAAGGATGCTCCTGTTATTTACGTTATGAGCTCCGGAGCTACCCATATGGTGGCCTATGCCTTCTCCATCTGCCTCCTAATGGAAATGCAGTGGATCAATTCAGGCTCCTTCCATGACGGTGAATTTTTCCATGGTCCTTTTGAAATCGTAGATAAGGATGCGCCCTTCCTTCTGCTGATGAACGACGGCAGTACCAGAGCATTGGATTCCAGAGCCCTGGACTTCCTGAACCGCTTCCAGGCCAAAACCACCCTGATTGACGCGAAGGATTTTGGATTAGGGTCCGTAATACCATCCACGGTCAAGGATTACTTCAACCCGATGCTGATTACCGCCGTACTGCGGATATATGCAGAGCAGCTGGCAATCCTCAGGAATCATCCTTTGACCCAGAGAAGATACATGTGGAAACTGGAATACTAATTATCTTTCACATCGGATAGGGGAGATTTTAACCTCCCCTTCCACACCACGTAGCGTACCGTTCGGTACTACGCGGTTCAATAGTTTACTCGGACTTTCAGATAGTGGGCAGTCATATCGGGATAACCAAGTCTGTCCACTATGATTCTTTTGGTGAGTGCCGAGTTGAGCATTCCCGCCGCTCTCCACACTCCCTTTCGGCAGTTCGCCATCTCATGCACCTTCCACTCTGGTAAATGTAACGCCCGCAACATTTTATATCTTGTGCGTACCTTCTTCCATTGTTTCCAGTACACCGCTCGGATTCTGTGGCGCAGCCACTCATCCGTCTGTTCCATCAGGCTTTTCATGTCTGCATATCGATAATAGTTAATCCATCCCCTTGCATAGCTTCGGCGTTTTTCTTCCCTCTCCTGATTGCTCCATTTGTTCCCTCTGGTTGTCAGCTCCCGTATCCGGTTCTTCATTTTTGCCACCGACTTCGGGTGTATCCTCATGCGGCATTTCCCTTTATGCCGGTAAAAGCCGTAGCCCAGGTATTTTATCTTGCTGACGTGGCTCACTGTCGTTTTCTGAAGATTGACTTTCAGAAACACTTTTCCTGTGATGAATGGCACAATGTTTTCCATCGTCCTCTCTGCGCTTTTCCTGCTTTTGCACAGAATCAGGCAGTCATCCGCATACCTCACATACTTGTGTCCCCTGCGCTCCAGTTCCTTGTCCAACTCATTCAGCATGACATTTCCACATAAGGGACTTAGCGGGCCTCCCTGCGGCACGCCCTCGGTCGTTGCGTGAAATCCTCCGTCCTCCATTACTCCGGCTTTCAGGTACTTGTGTATCAGCGAGATTACCCTCCCGTCCTTCACCGTCCTCGACAGCACCTCTATCAGCTTGCTGTGGTTCACCGTGTCAAAGTAGGATTGTAAATCCATGCTGACCACGTAGACATATCCTTCGTTGATATATTTCCTACATCTTTCCAGTGCGTCATGCGCCCCTCTGCCGGGACGGAATCCGATGCTGTTGTCAGAGAACTGTTCTTCATATAAGGGCGTCAGTTCCTGTGCGATTGCCTGTTGGATTACCCTGTCTACCACTGTGGGTATCCCCAGTTTCCTTGTTTTTCCTTTCTCCTCTTTGGGTATTTCTACCCTTCGGACTGGGTTTGGCTTGTATTTGCCTTCCCTCACCTGCTCGACCAATTCGGACTGGTGTTCTCTCAGGCAGGGTAGAAGTTCATCCACCTGCATTCCGTCAATCCCACCAACGCCTTTGTTCGTTTTGACCTTCTTATAGGCGGCATTTAGATTGTCGCTTCTAAGAATCGTATCTAGCAGGTTGTCCGTCCGAAAGTCCGTGTTGGTGTCGGGGTTCCCGGTAATCCTTTCATGGGCGTACTCTCCTGTTTCCCTTCCCTGTTCCGCAGGTATCTCTCGCAGGTAGTCCTCAATATGAAGTTGTCTGTACTTAATTCCATGTCCGGTTTCCATTTGGTAACGACACCTCCTACTGTTCAGTCCTTCCCGGTGCGTTTGCGACCGCCCGGTACTATGACCTCTGCTGACTTCTCACGGCAGGCTTTACTCCGTGACTGCGAATGTTTTATCGCCACTTTCACGTCCGTGAGACCTCCCCGGGTACTCACACGTTCTTTCCCACTTATACCTGCCCCGTTTACTGCTGGCGTTCCGTGCAGTTATTGGACTTTAGTTTGTTAGGCAACCTCATCCACGCTTCACAGCCTATCCGGACAACTTTTACAGGCCAGTGGTTTGCCTCCGGCTTCCTTCAGACCCCACCTCACGATGACGCCCTTGCCATTGGCTGCACCCTTCCCACTGCCGGGCGGGTCAGGGACTTTCACCCGTTAGAACGTGCGCCCGCCGGGCGCACCTAAAAGGGCTTCCGTCAGCTGATGCTTTGCCGGAGGCCCTTCTTATGGAGGTAGGACTATGTCTATATGACTGTCATTTCCAAAACGGAACCAATGAGATAGTCAAAGGGCCATTATCTAGCCCTTAACCGCACCAGAGGTAAGACCTCGCACAAACTGTTTCTGCATACATAGATACAGTATGATCATTGGAAGGGATGCAATGGTGATGCCTGCAAGCATTACCACATAATCTGATCTCATATCGCCTTTAAACGTCATCAAACCGATAGGAATGGTCATAATACTCTTACTCTCCAGGAACACATTGGCAAACAGAAACTCGTTCCACACGAAATTCAGGTTCACAATGGCGCAGGATGCAAAAATCGGCTTGCTGATAGGGACTATAATTTTTCTGAATATCTGAAAGCTGTTGTAGCCGTCAATGACTGCCGCTTCCTCCAGTTCCTTTGGTATACACATAAAATAAGCACGCATCAGAAATACAGTAAATGGTATCCTGAATGCCACATACGGCAGGATAACCGCCCAATACGTATTATACAGGTGTGCGGCCTGAAGTATCTTATACAGAGGAACCAGTGCCACCTGCTCCGAGAGGGCCATGCCCCCTAATGTAATCAGGAATATCAGATTTCCGAATCTGCTGTTGAATCTGGTTATGCCATAGGCCAGCAGGGAGCTTAGAAACAGAATGGATATAAGGGAAATGGAGCTTACAATGACAGAATTTCCAAAGTACTTGTAAAGTCCTTTATTCCATGCCGATATATAGTTGGCAAACTGTACCTTCGCAGGCAGCGCCAGAGAATCGGTAAACAGTTCCACATTGGTCTTCAGCGAATTCATAATCAGCCAGGCTGCCGGCAGTATAATCACAAGCACCAACAGTATGAAGAATATATTCAAAAGTACGGTTACTGCTGTTCGTTTCTTCATATGCCGCTCCTTTCTACACTTCGCCAGACCTGGTGATCTTCATCTGAATCAGTGACAGCACCATGGTTATCATAAATATAAATACACCGGTTACAGCCGCCATTCCCAAGTCGTCGTGAAGGAATGCGTTCTGATAAAGGAACACCCCCAATACCTGCGTACTGTTTCCTGGCCCTCCTCCCGTGGTGGAATATACCTCGGTAAACAACTTGAACGCTCCAATTACCGTAATGACTGAGCATACCAGAAGCTGCTCCTTTGCAAGAGGCAGTACGATATGGAGCGCGCGTTTTACAGGCCCCGCGCCATCAATAGACGCTGCCTCAATATAATCATTGGGCACATTCTGTATGGCCACTACCATGAGAAGAGTGATATATCCGGTAAACTGCCACTGACTCATGGCTATGATACAGTATATGGCAATCTTGGAATCCCCCAGCCATGAACGAGCCATATCCCCGTGTCCTATAGCTCTCAAAAATGAGTTCAGCATGCCCAGGTCCGGCTGATATATGAAGGTAAACAGAATACCTACTGCTGTCAGTGAAATCAGGGCCGGTATATAATATATATTCCTGTACACATTACGGAACCGTCCTGTAGCCTTACTCTCAAGAAGAAGCGCAAGCAATGTTCCGAAACCCACCTGAACGACGAGGGAAATAATACAGTACAGTCCGTTGTTCTTCAGCATGATAGGGAGGGTATCCTTAGTAAAAAAACGGATGTAATTACTGATACCCACAAATTTTGCCGAAGATGAGTAGGATGACAAGCTGAAAAAGCTGTATACAATATTCGTTATGACCGGTATGTATACAAATACAAGTACCATAATAAGACCGGGAATCATATACAAATATGGAGTGAATTTCTTCGTTCTCATAGCTTTTACCTACTTTCTTATGTTGCAGGGGGATGTTTCCACATCCCCCTATAGATTACTCTGACTTGGTCTGCCCGGATACAAGACTCTGGGCTTCTTTAGCGACTTTCTGTACTCTTGCCATTGCCTCCGCAGGTGTAATATCTCCATTTGTAAGGTCGGAAGCTGCTGTGAGATATTCATCACATGTTGTTGAATAAAGAGCGTTGTCAAACCATGGTCCCATGATTTTGGCTTCATTTACAACCTTATAGCCGTCCAGCAGTTTCGTATCATTGACTCCTTCTGTCACATTTTTTGATGCGTTGAACCAGCCGATGGTCTGTGCCTGCTCCCTGCCTACTTCCGGTCCCAAGAACCATTTCAGGAACTCGATACATTCGTCCGGATACTGTGTTTTGGACGAAACCACAAATCCTTCCGGAACGCCGGTTAATATATCAGGATTGCCTGGACCTTCCACTACAGGAAATTTGAACATACCGTAATCCAGGTCGGCGTTCAGGTCTGTAATATATGGAATCTCAATGAGTTCTGCATAGTACATTGCTGACTTGCCCATTGCAAAATTGGTTCTGGCCATGTCTGCTGCTGTACCATTCACTGCATCGTTGCAATAAGGAATCAGCTGCTGATAGCATTTTAATGCTTCTTCATAACCAGGATCGGTGAACTCTCCCTGGGCAGGATCAAAATCTTTCTCTCTCACCTCATCGCTTACAAGCATCTGGTTCAAGCTGCCAATATAGTGCGCTGCCGGCCACTTTTCCTGGTTTCCATAAGATATGGGAGTGATACCGGCCGCTTTCAGCTTATCACACACTTCAATGAGCTCATTCCATGTAGCCGGTGCCTTCAGGCCGTTCTGTTCAAATATTTGTGTATTGTAGAAGAAAAGCTTGCAGTCAAGTCTGAATGGAATACCGTATGTAACACCGTCCTTCGTATAGTTTACCAGCTGGGACTCCATGAGAGAATCCTTCCACTCCTTATCTGCTTCAAGGTACGGGGTAAGATCCATAATCAGGTTTTCTCTTAAAAACCGTTCCGAAAACTCGCCGCACCAGCTAAAGAAAATATCAGGAGCATCATTACCGCCAACCACTACCTTAATTTTTTCTTTGTATGGATCATTCTGGGCACTCTCAACTACGATGTCGATATCGGGACGCGCCTCCGCATACTCAGCAATCTTGCTTTCGATAAAGCCATTGAACGGCTCATCAGGAAACCTGTGGAAAAACTTTATGGTTTTTCTCTCTCCTGGTGTCTGAGCAGCCTGAGCAACACCTGTGTCAGCTCCTGCCTCCGACGAAGCCGGCGCGTCCTTCTTGCTGTCACCGCCGCTGGGGGTAAATCCCGCACAAGCTGTAAGTGACATTGCCATGGTTCCTGCCAACAGGGCAGCCGCCGCTTTCTTAACAAACTTTCTCATAATAAACTCCTTTCGCCTCTTCATAATACTTTTTGTATAATGCTTTACTCATCCTGAAACACTTTGCCAAATCCGAATGATCCATCCTTCTGGCAGTTGCCTGCCGAGTAAACGGCTGCGCGGTACAGACTGGTTCTGACTGCCAAATCCTGATAGTCTGCAGCTGTCACTGTTCCTCTGGCTCCCGATGCTGCCGGGAAGTCCCTGGAGTCCTTCATGGCATCCACATAATTTATCAGGAAACAGGTAATGAAGGAATCTCCCGCTCCCATGGTATCCACCGCCTCTACCAAACATGGGGACTGTTCGTAGAGACGCCCGTCTACCATTACCAGCGCTCCCTTGGACCCCCTGGTAGCAATAACAATATGTCTGCATCCGAATTTCCGAATCAGAGCCATCTTTTTCTCAATCTCATTTCTGGGCATATCGCCGCAGGAGATACTGGCACAGTCAATATATGGCGCGCATTGTCTCAAATACTCCTTGTCTGCACTGTCCGAAAAATCCATGGATACAAAGGATGATGCCTGACGGATTAACGGAAGTTCATCTTCCACATAACTGAAGATACTGGTATGTACAATGTCATAGCCGGCTATATAAGCCCTGTCCATTCCAGTCAGCTCCAGAGGATGTTCCTTTGATACCCCGCCTTTGTTGGAGCCGATGAACACCCGGTCCCCGTCGTCCAGACGCACCTTAGCGTATCCGTTCTCTCCCGGATAAAAACGGCAGTGGGAGAGATCCAGCCCAAGACCACGGATCGTATCATATACATGGGCGGCAGCCTCATCATCTCCGAACACTCCCAGATAGCCGGCTTCAATTCCGAACATCTTTGCATAGACTGCAAAATTCAATGCGTTTCCGCCGGGGTACATGGTACGGATATGCATATACTTATCCACCACGTTATCGCCCAATCCCAGTACTCTTAACATGTCCTCACCTCTTTGTCAATGTGTTTTAATTATCATGTAATCATTATATGACGTTATGTATATTTTGTAAACATAAAATGTGGCCGCAATCTGATTTTCGTATAATTTTCACATCTATCTCATGCCGTTTTTGTGCCTTTTGCCAAAAAAGCGAATTCCAGTTGCCTATACGCAGGGAATCCGCTTTATTAGTATATTTGCCGCTCGCTGTTTACATCAAATCAACACGTCATATAACCTCTTAACACTTTGTAAAACAGAGAATGTAGGGTCCACTCTGTATCTTCCATCTGTTATCTCCAGGGACAGGCCCCTTTCCTCAATCTGTTTCCTGACACGGCACACATCTGTGTACGTCATATCTTCCAAATGAAAATGTGGAGCTGCTCTCCACAGCTCCACATGCTCTACGCCAGCCCTGGCAGCGTCATCTAAGAATTTCTCCAGTGGATAATAGCCATATTGGATATTCATTACCGTCACCTGGGATTTACTGATTGTTATCACTCTCTGTCCGCCTTTTCTCAAGCATTAACCATGACCGTCATTTTATAGCGGTCCGGATTAATCACACTTTTACAGTTGTGGACAGGATTTCCCTCCCGATCATAGCTGACATCCTTCACATAGAGCAGGGGTTTGTCAAGATCCACGCCCAAATACTTGTGTTCAATCTCATTGGCCTGGCATATTCCAATCCTCTTAATGCCATTCTCCATAATTGTCCCATTCTCCGCCAATATCTGATAGAGGGATCCTGTGAGATCATGGCCCAAAAGGTATGCGAAACGGGCCGGAAAATGATTTTCCTCCAGCATAACGGGAATCCCGTCACAGGTTCGCACCCGCACAATCCTAATGATTTTCTCATGCTCCTGAATCTTCAGTTCCTCTGCGTCCACCATGGTGGCCTCTGCCAGTTCCGCAGACACCAACTGTGCCCCGGCCGTGTTTCCCTCCGCCAGACAGCTCTGAGTAAATCCCATGAAACCATTGATATTGCGGCAAAGCTTTTTCTGCGACACAAAGGTTCCTATGCCCTGGCGCTTTACCAGTATCTCCTCCTCCACCAATAATTCCACGGCTTTACGCACTGTTATCCTGCTGACGTCATACTCCCTGCTCAGCTCTATCTCAGTAGGTATCCTGTCATTTTCTTTTAATTCTCCGTTGAGTATCTGATTCTGGATTACCTCCATCAGCTGCTGATACAAAGGGACGCTTGATTCCTTGTTCAGTTTTCCCATGATTCCGCCTCCATTGATTATGTCTGTATCATTATTATACGATACATGACCATACATAGCTTAAGTATACCATTGGGAAAGTATTCGCGCAACCGTTTCAAACATCCCTTTTCTCCTTGATTTCAATGCATCTTTGGAACTGCCGGCATGCTTTCCGAAGGACCTGGTATGTTTAGTAATCCAGTCTCCTATAATATCTCCTGATGGCCAAAGGATGCCGTCTGTTATGCTCCAGATGGGTGGATACCCTCTGGAAGGCAGAACGCATGATGATTGGGCAGAGCATTCCCCTGAACTCATCGCTAATCCCCTTAAGCTCAAAATCCTTGCTGTCAAACACAGTCACCTTAGCGCTGATCTTGTGGACAAAATTTTCCACCCTGTCCATAAGCGGACGTGTCTTATCCTCACCCTTGATTAAAATTACAGAGGTATCCTTGTCAATAACCTCCAATGTCCCGTGGAAGAAATTAGAGGCCGATATGGGTCTTGTACGCATCCACTGCATCTCTTCCATGATACACATACCATAGCAGACAGCCCAGTCCTCCAGATTGCCGGAACCAACCAGATACTGAATAGGTTCATCCTGATATGCTTTCGCGTATTCCGCCGCTTTGACATCTGCCTTCTTATAAATCTCCACCACATTTTCAGGCATATTCTTAAGCTCCTCAAAAAACTTCCCGTACCGTGGGAACTGGCCTGCATGATACATGAAGCGCAGGGTCACGGTGTACCAGAAATAGTATCCGCCGCCTGTGGTGGTTATGAGATAATCTGATTTTTCATAGAGCGGACTGCCTTCCTTCTCCACATACCCTATAACCGTTGCTCCGATTTCATGGGTCTTATCCACCGCAGCCACCACTTCCTTCGTATCACCGGAAATACTCTCAATGACTACCACCGAATCTTTGGAAAAATGGGGATTGTCCACCACACAGAAGTCCGCTGCGTTTTCGATGAACAGCGGAATGGTAGAACCTTCTTCCCTTACTATGTGGGCCATCTGGTTGGCATAAAGCACGGTTCCCCCAATTCCGATGTAGAAAATATTTTTATATCCTCTCCTCACTACCTCATCTACTGCTTTCTCTGTTGCTCCCACAATGCCGAGTCCGTTTTTGTGCTCCTGCAGAACCTTTGCCTCATCAAAATTAAACATAACAGCTCCTCCTTGACGTCATATATTGTTATGTATAACATATCATAACATTATGCAAAATACAAGATGAATTTGCTCATTATGCGTAAAATAATATTTCAACAGGGCATAAAAACATCCCCGCCTGGACATCAAAAAAAGAGCTGCCCGTCCGGACACGTCATCACATGACCCGCCGGAACAAAAACAGCTCTCTTATTTCAAACCTACTCTAACGCAAACATCCCCATAGCATTCAGCACATCCTGCTCCATCGCATCCACTGCCGCATTAGCCAAATCATGGAAATATTTGACTTCCTTCTCCTCCAGCAGTTTCTTCACTGCCTTCACGCCCGCGTTAGACATGTAGGAGAAATAGTTGATTTTACGGATACCGCAGCGGATCGCCCTCTGGGTATCCGCCGCGCTGATGCCGGATCCCCCGTGCATTACCAGCGGAAGCCCTGTCAATTCCTTAATTTTCACAATCCGGTCAAAATCCAGCTTTGGCTTGGTGGCATAGAATCCGTGGACGGTTCCCACCGATGCAGCCAGGGCGTCTATTCCCGTATCCTTTACATATCTGGCCGCCAGCTCAGGGTCCGTATAAGCGTCGCTCACATCGTTGATGGCAAAGATTTTTCCCTCATGGCCTGTGACAATGCCAATCTCAGCCTCCACGTCCGCATTGCAGGCCTTTGCCATGACCACTACTTCCCTGGTCATAGCCACATTTTCCTCGTAAGCAAGGGATGAGCCATCATACATAACAGCGGAAAAGCCTAAATCCAGGGCTTTTCTCACATAGTCCAGGTCCTCGCCGTGGTCCAGCATGACGCAGACAGGAACCCTGGCCTCCTTCGCCATACGCACCATGATGGGGCCGATGATATGAATAGGCATCTCGCACTCGTGAAGCTGTGCGTGCTGGATAATAACTGGTTCCTCACGTTTCTCTGCCGCCCGTATGACCGCCATAAGAATTTCCAGATTCGGCGTGTCAAAGGCGCCTATACAGCATTGCTTCTCTTGCGCATACCGCAGAACATGGTTCATATTTACTAACATCCGGCATTCTCCTTACTTTTCCTCATAGAGTTCAACGATAGCATCATCCCAGATTACAAATGCCAGGCGCACGCCAGGGCCGCAGTCAGCCGGCCCGAATATGATTCTCTGAGCCTGGGCGGCATAGTGGTCCAGATCGTCCACCTTGTAAGCCACATGGGGCTGCTTGGAGAGAATCTCCGGGAAGGGCGTCCCCTCCTCGAATTTCAGGTACTCTATCTTAAAATCATAGTCATCCACATTGCTTACCCAGAACTTCATGTCCTCGTTATATGTCATGCCCTCTTTTTTGTTCAGGACCGGGATTCCTATATGCATATATTCTGTCGCCATGACCGATATCCTCCTCATCTTTCTCTCAAACTGATTTTTCCTTGTGCCATCAGAACGTTCTTAAACACCCTCTTATTTCTTCATATACGGCGTATTGCACGGCGCGTTCCAGTAGTGCAGAAGCTCATCGTCCATCTTTGCCATGAACATCTGGAAGCCGGCCTGCTCCTGTACGGTAAGAAGCTCTCCCACATAATTGGCCACAATCTCGACGTTCTTCTCCTTCAGGCAGGATACGCACCTGCGGTAAATGATGAACAGCTCCATCAGTGTAGTGGCGCCGGTTCCGTTGAGAATCAGCATGATTTTCTCGCCTTCCTTGATATCCAGGTCAGCCAGAAGGCCGTCCAGCATGATCTTAGCTGTTTCATCGGCTGACTTCATGGTCTGGCGTCCGCCGCCCCCTTCTCCATGCTGTCCCATGCCGATTTCCATTTCATCCTCGCCCAAGTCGGCAAGCAGGCTTCCTGTTGCGGGATGGGTCGCTCCAGATACGGCTACGGCCAGGGTAGCCATGTTATCTGCAAACCGCCGCGCAATGGCAGCCACTTCCTCCAGGCTCTTTCCCTCGGCAGCCGCTGCTCCCGCTATCTTATAGGTGGGAATACATCCCACCAGTCCCCTCCTGTCGTCGGCGTTGGAGCGGGGCGCATTGGCGATATCCTCCTGGGTCACTACTTTGATGACATTTAATCCTTCCTTTGCGCATTTCTTCATGGTCAGGTTGCCGGTAAGCATGTCGCCTGCATGGTTTAAGACTATGTAGAGAACGCCCTTGCCCTTGTCTGCCAGCTTTATGGCGTCCAGGCAGGCCTGCGGTCCGGGAGCCGCGAAGACATCTCCCACCACGGAGATATCCACCATTCCCTCTCCCACAAATCCGCTGATAGCCGGCTCATGGCCGGATCCGCCCTGGGTCACAATGGTAACCCTGTCGGCTTCAGCCAGCTTATTGTTAATGATCATGCGGTTTTCGCCCAGGGTCACCAGCTCCTTGTGCGCCTCGGCAAAGCCTTCTAACAGCTCAGGCGTCAGATTCTCAGGATTGTTTATAAATTTCTTCATCTTCATAATTTTTACCTCTCCCATTTTATTTTATTGACCGCATCCGTATGCCGTCTACTTCCGTATGCCGTCTACTTTCGTATGCCGTCTACTTCAGTCCGTCGCAAAGTCCCGCAAAAAACAGGGATGTGCTCACTGCCCCCGCGTCCGGGGTGCCGATGGTCTTCTCCTTATAGCTTCTGGCCCTGCCATACTTGGACACATACTGCTCGCTTTCCTTTGCGCCCTTGGCCGCTGCCTCCTTCGCAGCCTCCAGGACAGCCATCACATCGTCTTCTGCGCTTTGAGCCGCTTCCACAGCAGGAATCAGGGCGTCCATCATAGTCTTATCCCCCACGCCCGCGTTGGTGATGTCTTCCATGGCCGACAAGCATTCCGTAAACATTTCCTTCAGAGTCCCTGCATCAATGGGCTTATTTCCTTCCAGGGGACCTGACAGTCCTCCTATCATGGTTCCGTATAATGGACCTGCGCTTCCGCCTCCGATTTCCATGGTATTATCTCCCAGGTCCTCCAAAAAAGTCTCCACGTCATCATCATCCCAGCCATCAAGGCTCTTCTCAATCAGACCGGCAATCTTGCCAATGGCGACGCCGTGGTCCCCGTCACCGAATCTGGAATCAATCTCGCTGAGATAATCCTTGTTCTCATTCCAGACCTGGGCAGCTTTTCTGAGCATCTTTGTAATTTCCGCTTTTGAAAGTAACATATGTAACCTCCTCTCATGCATTTTCCCAAAATTATCCATGATTTTAGATTAACATTTGTTAGTTTATTTGTCAATTATTCATCGTGCCTTTCTCTGTTTTTTGCCCTAATGCACAAAAAATGCGCAGTTTCTTTAGCAAACCGCGCATTTATGGTTACGTATGTAACCTATGTTTCATTGGCCCGCACTGTGCAATCATACATTCTCATTGTACAATCATCAGCTCTTGCCGCGCACCAGGTCTGACCTCACATGTCCCGGCCTTTTTATCGCTCTTCATCCCCGCTCATCATTCCAGCGCTTCCCTGACCACATGCTCCGGTGCAATAAAATGTTTCAGGTAACCGGTCTTTAAGGCTCCCCGGAATGCCTTTGGGCTGGTATTGGCAGAACAGATACCCACCACATGCCTAGTCCCGGACAGAAGCTCCAGTGGAATCTGAATGGCGTAATCCGTATCTGACCGGATAATATGCCCCTGGCTGTCCATAAAGTAGTTTAGGATGCGTCCCACTGCCTTCTGCCGTATAAGCTGGTCTCCATATCTGGCCTCCGACGCAAAATCCGGTACAGAAGGAAAATTCCCGATATTGACCAGCGCCACATCCAGTTTTTCCCAGACATGATATATCTCGTGGTAGCTGTCCAGCTCCCTGGTCAGTTTCAGCTCCTGCTCAGAAAGCACGCAGGCCGGTGAATAGATAAATCTGGGCTGGGCCCCGCTGTGCTCCGCAATGGAACGAACCAGCTCATTGGAGTGGTAATTTTTAAGTCCCACACCGCCGTTTCCTATGAGCGGGCAGACAAATGTTCCTATGGGAACCAGCGTCTCCCTCTGTTCCATATGCTTTACCACATCACCGATAATGTGGCCCCATCCAATGCCCAGGCCGGTGCCTCCCAGCCCTGACAGATAAGAGATGGCCGCCTCTGCCACAGCCTCATTGGTGGTCTGATCATTTGGTCCGTCGGGCACAGCCACACCGTCATAAATCCCGAAACAGCGTCCCACCAGTTCCATGAGGGACAGCGCACCGCCGGACTCCTCCTGCGGTGCGCTTATCCGTATAGTGACGATTCCCTTATCCCGCGCCTCCTTCAAAAGCTTGCTGACCATGGGGCGGGATATACCGTATTGGTCCGCAATCTCACTCTGGGTCCTGTCCTGCTCGTAATACATTCTGGCCACATCGACCAGACGCTCTGTTTTCTTATCCATACTGCCTCTTATTCATATCGCTGGTGCCGCTTTGGCATGTCACAGAAGCGTATACTCCAGCATCTCATACGCCAGCCCGCTGCCCTCATTGATATCAGCAGGCAGAAGATCCCTGGCCACGCATTTCTCATCGTCATCCGGAACATCCACGCGTTTCAGATAAGCATAATCCCCGTCAATCCGTTCCACTCTGTAATCCACACGTTCAAACATGGCTGCATTCCACCTCCGCTTCCCTACTTACGGCCGCAGCACTGGCGGTAACGCTTGCCGCTGCCGCAGGGACAGGGCGCATCCGGGTCAATGCGGGCTGTCTTGGCATCCAGCTCCACCCGGTTATAACCACAGTTTCCAACCGTCCTGGTTTCCTTCCATACCTGTTCCATGATTTCATCGAATCCGTTCATCTTTTCCTGGGAATCCAGGTTCAGTCCAAAATGCTCCATGATGTCTTCCACTGCTTTCGGCGTTGTCCCCAGCCTTACGTGATGATGGATGGAGGAAGCTGCCTCCCGAGCAGTCTCCTCATCGCAGCCAACCATGGCCAGGAAAAATGCCTTCAGCGGGCGGATATGCTTCTTAAGCTCCACTGCTCCGGTTCTGGCAATCTCCTTCACCTGCAGGGCGGAAGGTATATAAAACTCCTTGCCCTTCTGATAATTCAATACATCTTTATAGGCATCTGCCTGAATCAGATTCCAGTCAATAAACCGGCCGTCCCAATAAGCAAAGTCTGTCCAGACACCTTTCATCTCACGGCAAAGGCGGGTGATTTCCCCTGCATCCGCCTCGCAGCCAACTGCCCTGCAGATTGTCTCCACCTGCCCCGCGTCAGCGGCGCCGTAAAGGTAAACCGCTGCCTTGCAACAAGCCCATACCTGGCTGCGGTAATGACGATCAGACCGGAATTTCTCTGTATTCATCTCATCATATGCCTTTGCCACATCTGCGGGAACAACTGCTGTACCCAGGCTGGTAAACCCGCAGTAACCGCCATAGTGCAGGAAGTTCAGAGCTTCCAGGTCTCCCTGGTATTCTATACCTCCGGCTGCTGCGGCCTTCTCAAACTCTGCTGTGGTCTCATCGCTTAAGGTGCCGAAGAACCGCCCCATGCGCTGGGAATCCAGCAGGGCGGCGGCCAGAGCCGGAGCCAGCTTATTCTTACCCAGCTCATCGCATCCCCCAATATGATGAACCTTGGCAATGCGCAGCAGCTCAGTCTTATCAAATCTGGAAAATAATTCCTCCAGAGTATGGATTACCCTTGGAGCCGGCTTTTGTGTTTCCGGCTTTTCAGCATCCTGGATACCGGTTTTCTGTTTGCCGGCGGCATGTTCCTGTACCGCAGGTTCCCGGACCGCATCCTCCTGGGCGTTTTCCGCTCTGCCTTGTCCAAATGCCGGATGTGCCTTTAGATTGGCGTTTACTTCATCCAGGTCATACTCTCCCATTCCCTGCTGGCAGGCCCATTCCTCCATCAAGTCATGGTCCTCAGCCTCAGGGTCATCCAGCTTATCCAACAGGTCATAGTAACCGCCTATACCGCCGCAGTCCTCCGGAATATTGTCTCCCTTATACTTTAACACCTGGGGATAGCTGTATTCATACTCCACTTCCTTCTCCATAAGAATCTGGTGTTCCCATGTATCCCCGAAGTCGTAGGTATATATAAAACGAGGGTTCTCTGTTATTAGAGTTCCAATCTGTGTGCCTTCCTCCAGCACATCGCAGCCGCAGGATTCCGCCAGATCGTCTTCCTCCCACGTTTCCCTTATAAGCAGCCCCGGTTTCTTAAACTCAAACTTGTGCAAATGGTAATCACACCAGCCAAAGGCCCCCTGAATCACCTGATGGAGCTGGCAAAATGTAAACTGCTCCGGCACCACCACGCGTCTCCATATAGGCGGTTTACTGCCTTTTATGGTAATTTTCAACTGATAACCTTTCATAAGGCCCTCCTTCGAATTTCAAATATTTGTATAAGCAGGCATCCCGCGCCGTAACAGGCTATATCCTTCCAGTCAAAGACAGAACCCAGGATAATCCTGGCCGCGGCGTTCCCCTGCAGCCCCAGTATCTCTGCCAGACGGAAATACTGCATCACCTCCACACAAACCGCAAAGAGAAACACATATAACGGCAGCCGCTTCATTCCCACTGGTACGAACACCCTGACAAAACAGTACACCAGTACCACCACCAGCATGTCCCCTATATAAGGTCTAATGATGCGATCATGAACATACAGGGCGATAATTAACTCAATTATAAAAACAATGATACTTGCGGCCAGATATCCCCACCTGGCCCTGTATTTTCTCCCGCTATCCATCGGGCCTCCCTTTGGCCGTCTACCGTATACCATTGAGTTCCTGATACATATCCTTGGCAAATGTATCTGTCATGCCGCAGATATAATCCGTCACCAGCAGCAAACGAAGATACAGCCGTTCCGCATCATCCCTGTCCCGGGCGCACATGGAATATATCATCTTATAATTATCAGATATAAGGGAAACCAGCTTTTTCTGCACCTGGGTCATGGGCAGATCCGTATCGTAGGGAATCACAGCGTCCACAAACCGGTCCAAAAGAAAGTCAAATATTGTCTGGGCCGCTATCTCCAGCTTCAGGATGGGTCTGGTGCTGAACGCATACCGCAAGGCAATATCCCCCAGTGCTTCCATCAGCAGTTCCACATCCGTACCCGCAAAAAGGTCGCTGGTATAGGTACCTTCCATAATAGATTCATAGTTGCCGGCAAAACATTCCGTAACGCCCGAAATCATCTGGCCCTGGACGCTGATAATCCAGTTCTGCACCGCATACTGGTCCGGTCTGTCATATCCCTTTCCCACGGCCTTTCCATACTTTTCCTCCAGCCATGATACAATCTGGATATAGTGGTTTGTCTGGCTGCCGGCCTTATACGCTTTTAACTCAGCCAAAAGGCGTTCATAAGAAATGCAGCCCTTCTTGACCGCGTCCTCGATGTCTGCCGTCTTATAGGCAATGTCATCTGCTGCTTCTAATATGAATGCCAACGGATGTCTTTTTCCCAATGTGCCGGTTGACACCTGCACATCCTGGAAATTCTCCCTGTCGCCATGGAAATATCCCATCTTCTTGGTTCGGATATCGCCGCTGTCCTTATCAATCTCCAGGGAAGATACCGGATACTTGATAATAGTTCCCAAGAGAGCTTTTGTCAAGTTCATGCCATGCTCATCCACCAGAAAATGAAGCCTTGTCACCACCCTGAACGCCTGGGTATTTCCCTCAAAATGACAAAAATCTTGCACCATCTGGGGCTCCAGAATTTCCGCAAGGGTTCTCCCTCTAAACGTAAGCCTCTCCAGGTTCTTCTTAAACCAGTCCTGAATAGCTGTCTCACCAAAGTGGCCAAAGGGAGGATTCCCGATATCGTGAATCAATCCGGCGCACTGAAGAATGTCACATACCGCCGCCTTATGTTCTGGCGTAAAAGTTTCATCCTTGATAATAGTGCGGATGCTCTCTGATATATTCTGTCCCAGTGATTTGGCCAGGGATGAAACCTCCAGAGAATGAGTCAGCCTGGTACGGATGAAATCACTCCTGTCCAGCGGAAACACCTGGGTTTTATCCTGGAGGCGCCGAAAGGATGCACTGCCGATAATCCGGTGATAATCTTTCTCAAACTCTGTCCGCAGGTCCGTGGAGGACTGTTTCTTGTAGCTGCGGATGCGGTCGTCGCAAAGCAGTGTCTGCCAATCCATACATACCTCCTTACTGCTTTCCCGCCGGAGTCCTGTCCATTATAATCCATCAATCACGGCTGATTACACTGGCCGCGGACAGGACAAAACACGGGATACGTTTCATTCTAGTATATCGGAAGTCGATTCGCCTGTCAAATCTGCCTTTCATATGCGTTTCAATCCAAGCTTGGCCATTTAACAGAGCGCGACCACATCTTATACAAATGCGTATTTTGACCTCATGTCAGTGGGGGACACTGTTTTTTCTCCGCCCGCCGCTGACGTTACGTTTGTTTCCGGCAATTTATCCCTCCACCTGTGGAGGCGGAGGATTCTTTTGCTTTTTTGCTAAACATGCATCTATATCTATTATCAACAAAATCGTGAAAAAAGCAACAAAAAACTGCATCTTTTGCAGTTGACAGCCATTGTTATTTGTGATAATTTAAAATGAGATAAGCAAATGAATAGGTTCTTCGGGGCAGGGTGTGATTCCCTACCGGCGGTATAGTCCGCGACCCGCTGCATGCGGCTGATTTGGTGCGATTCCAAAACCGACAGTATAGTCTGGATGAGAGAAGACAATTTTGTTCATATAAATATTGAGTATCCTCCCTTATTTATATTGACTATGAAGTTAATCTCAGGTTCCCCGGAACCTGAGATTTTTTGTTTCCTGGAACTTCATTCATTGCTGAATCACCGTATCGAAAGCATTTATCAAGGAGGTTTTGCTATGAAAACAAAATGGAGTATTCAGAAACTTATTTACACCGGTATGCTGGCCGCAGTTGCCGGCGCCCTCATGTCCCTGGAATTTTCCGTTCCAATGATGCCGCCCTTTTACAAGATTGACTTCAGCGATGTGCCGTCCATTATTGCCCTGTTCCTCATGGGGCCAGCGTCCGCCGCCTGGGTGGAAATCATCAAAATCATCATCAAGCTTCTCACGGTCGGCACCAATTCCATGTATGTAGGGGAATTTGCCAATCTTATCGGGGTTGTATTATTCGTAATCCCCATGTGGGCAGTTTACAAAAAAGGCGGAAAGACCCGCCGGGCAGCAATCGCGTCATTGGCAGTCAGCGTCCCCATCAGGACCTTGTTTGCCTGTTTCTGCAATGCATTTATCACCCTTCCCCTGTATGCAGCGGCCATGGGGCTCCCTCTGAACCAGGTGATTACCATGGTGGCTGCGGTAAATCCGGCCATCAGCGATCTGACCACCTTCATCTTTATGGCCACCATCCCCTTCAACCTGATTAAGCTGGGGCTCAACTGCTTTGTGGGGTATCTGCTGTACACCAGACTGCTGGCAGTTTATCCGGCTGTGAGAACCGCGTGAGGAAATACATGAGGAAACGCTGTAAGGAACGAGGGCTGAAAAATCCAGTCAGGAGGTTATATACACATGATTCAAAATTATAGCGATTTAACCCGGTTAGAGATGGAACAGGTCAACAAGGATGAAACCATTGTACTGATTCCCCTGGGTGCGCTGGAGCAGCACGGAAACCAGGCTCCGCTGGGTACGGACGATATCATCGCAGAGGCCATGACAGACTATATACGCAGGGAGTTGGAAGTGGAAAATTCAGATTTTCCCATGCTGATATTTCCGGTCATCCCCGTAGGCTTGAGCACGGAGCACAGGAATTTCTGCGGCTCCATCACATTTAAACCGGATACCTACTACCATATGTTATATGATATCAGCACCAGCCTGGTCCGCCACGGTTTTAAGAAGCTGGCTTTTCTGGTGTGTCATGGAGGAAATGCTCCCATTGTACAGGTCTTAAGCAGGGAGCTTCGCAGCGAGTTCGGCATCTCCCCTTTCATTCTTTCATCCGGGGCCTTTAGCCATCCGGATGTGACGGCCACGATTTCAGAAGGAAATATCTGGGACTTCCATGGAGGTGAAATGGAAACCTCCATGGTCATGGCCGTGGACCCGTCCCTGGTAAAGTCAGAGACCTCAGAGGCGGGAATTCCCACTGCATTTAAAGACAATCAGGCGCTGAAACCTTACGGAAATGTATCCATTGGCTGGGTATCCGAGGATTGGAAAACAGAAGACGGCAAACCCATCGGAATCGGCGGGGACCCCTCAGGCGCCACAGCTGAAAAGGGACGGATCATTCTGGAAACCAGCGCTAAGGTGCTGGTGCCGGGGCTTAAAGAGATTCGGGCATGGAAGGGATAATGGAAGTATGCATTCTTTGTACATTCTAACAAGATTATGAAAGGGATGGGGCATGCCCCATCTTTTTTGTTGTACGGAATTAGTTTTACCTAACCTTTTTGCAGTTCAAAAGGGATTGCGGCGTTTGCGAAAAGGGCAGAGGAGAGGGCAACTGGATGTAATTCTGTAATTGGCGGATTTTTAACTTGCTCCGACGCGAGAGCGGAGACGCTATTATGTGAACGGCTATGAGACTACCCCGGAATTTCAATCCACTCCACCGCGAGGGTGGAGACCTGTTAACTGTGCATTATCTGCCTTTAACTGCTATTTCAATCCACTCCACCGCGAGGGTGGAGACTTATAAAACAATCGCCCATATCGCAGACTGCGGATTTCAATCCACTCCACCGCGAGGGTGGAGACGGAAACAAGATGGCAGCTCCTTTTGTTGCCCCAAATTTCAATCCACTCCACCGCGAGGGTGGAGACCGGTATATACTCCGGACGCAAAGTGGACAACCACGATTTCAATCCACTCCACCGCGAGGGTGGAGACATCAGTTCATCATTGACTGGATTGCTGCGAATGAATTTCAATCCACTCCACCGCGAGGGTGGAGACCATACACATGCGCGTATACGCGCGCGAGAATCGATTTCAATCCACTCCACCGCGAGGGTGGAGACACAATAGTACCGCCGGTTACTGGTGTATTATGTCCTTATTTCAATCCACTCCACCGCGAGGGTGGAGACTAATCCTCCACGGGCACATCATTGTTATAGGTATGATTTCAATCCACTCCACCGCGAGGGTGGAGACATCCATGGCCGATGTATCAAGTTCGCCCATGTCATTTCAATCCACTCCACCGCGAGGGTGGAGACCATTTTGAGGAGGGACTGGGATGAAAGCGGTAATATTTCAATCCACTCCACCGCGAGGGTGGAGACCTGGGAGAAATCATAAAGGAGATGTTGCAGGATATTTCAATCCACTCCACCGCGAGGGTGGAGACCGGGCAAAACCGGACGAGAAGCAGAGAGACATCTTATTTCAATCCACTCCACCGCGAGGGTGGAGACTCAGAGAGCTGCACATTTTTGGGTAGTAATCAGAATTTCAATCCACTCCACCGCGAGGGTGGAGACGCCGAGCATATGAGCCTGGGAACCGCAGGACAACAATTTCAATCCACTCCACCGCGAGGGTGGAGACTATGGTTAAGCATCCGCTCCGGGAGTGGGAGGTATTTCAATCCACTCCACCGCGAGGGTGGAGACTTTGCGGAGCTGTATTTTTTATACCTATTTTTAGATTTCAATCCACTCCACCGCGAGGGTGGAGACCTTTCAAAATCATATTTATATTCTATCGATACCGATTTCAATCCACTCCACCGCGAGGGTGGAGATGGAGCAAGACTTTGTATGGATTTAGAAGCAGATGAAAAATTTCAATCCACTCCACCGCGAGGGTGGAGACATAACACTGAATGAATATAATCAATGTACTACTGATTTCAATCCACTCCACCGCGAGGGTGGAGACTATTTTGGAGTGTCGGTAAATGATTTAATGCCCGATTTCAATCCACTCCACCGCGAGGGTGGAGACGGGATACCACTTCTGTTTCACGGTTGTTATCTCCCAATTTCAATCCACTCCACCGCGAGGGTGGAGACCCCTTTGTAGTACGCTCCTCCTTTGCGCCCAAAGATTTCAATCCACTCCACCGCGAGGGTGGAGACTGTAGCGGCGGCAATGTCTGCTAAACTATAGCCTATTTCAATCCACTCCACCGCGAGGGTGGAGACCTTTACGCGGTGTGCGTTGGTTTGGAATGAGCCAGATTTCAATCCACTCCACCGCGAGGGTGGAGACGTGGATACTGATATGCCTATCATATTTGACGTGACATTTCAATCCACTCCACCGCGAGGGTGGAGACATGAGGGGGACCTGGAGGTGGCCCTGCTGCCGGATTTCAATCCACTCCACCGCGAGGGTGGAGACATTGTGGCTTTAAGGCTGTCAAATTGCAGTTTCAATTTCAATCCACTCCACCGCGAGGGTGGAGACCCAATCATGGCCAGCTGCGGGGTGTTGGCGCGGACATTTCAATCCACTCCACCGCGAGGGTGGAGACGGAAGGACTTGAATAATGCCAGCGATGCAGCGGATATTTCAATCCACTCCACCGCGAGGGTGGAGACGACCAAACGGATGATACCTACCTGGAGGCTTTGGGATTTCAATCCACTCCACCGCGAGGGTGGAGACGCATCCATCCCCTTCATAAGCCGTTCCATATCCTATTTCAATCCACTCCACCGCGAGGGTGGAGACGACATAGAAGAGCCAAAAAAGAATCTAATTGAGTTATTTCAATCCACTCCACCGCGAGGGTGGAGACCCGGACAGGAAACAGCCGAAGGACAGGCTTCACAGATTTCAATCCACTCCACCGCGAGGGTGGAGACGTACACAGGCCAGTTCCGCTCCTACAACCAGAGCATTTCAATCCACTCCACCGCGAGGGTGGAGACAGAAATACTACACAATAACCACTACTATTCTTCATCACATTTCCACAAACAAATCATATCCCACCCCCCTCAAATCACGGCCAACCATCCCTGCACACTCGCAAATCCGTTCTCATTGTGCAAATTTTCCGGTGCGAATCCCCCCGTAAATCCATGTTTGCTTCAGGTTCGCACCAAAATACTTTATACCGCTTTACCGCCCGCGGCCAGGTCAGAATATCAGCGGTTCTTCCACATTAATCCCCTTATTCATCCCAACATGGTTCACTTTTGTAGTGTGTTTATTCCCAAGGTTGTAAAACCTAAGGCTGTCCGTCTGTTCATCAATTATATCTGTCAGTATCGCCTTTAGCTTTATCAGCTGGGCATTATCCAAAATACATTCAAATACGGAGTTCTGGACGCGGGTGCCATAATTGACACATTGCTTTGCAACCTTTCTCAACCTGGCCCTGCCTGCGGCGGTTTCCGTATTCACATCATATGTAATCAGTACCAGCATATACCTTCCTCCTCCGGCCCATCTGTCAGGTGTCTTTCTATTTCCAGAAAAACGGCGGGTATTCATCTATATCGCCTCGCAGATATCTGGACAGAAGCATGGCCTGAACAAATGGAATCATTCCCCACTCCACCTTCTCATTCAGATATGGATGGGTAATCATCTCCTTTTTCTTGTTCTGCCATTCTGACAGCAACAGCTTCCGTGCCTCATCCCCCATAATGACAGCGCCGTCTTCTTTCCGGGAAAAATCCTTTTTGTTTACCATCTTCCGGTTAATCAGGGTAAGCACAAAACGGTCTGCCAGAACCGGCCGCAGCTCCTCCATTAAATCCAATGCCAGGGAAAGGCGGCCCGGCCGGTCCGTATGCATGAATCCCACGTAAGGGTCCAGGCCAACTGTTTCCAATGCTGACGCAACTGTATTGGCCAGCAGCGTGTACACAAATGACAGCATGGCATTCACATTATCCAAAGGCGGCCGCCTGTTCCTTCCCTTGAAATAGAAATCATTTTTCTGCTGTAATATGAGCTGGTCGAAAACCCCAAAGTAAATACTGGCATCCTCCCCTTCATACCCCCGCAGCTGAGCCATGTCCCGGCTTTCCTCTATGCGCCTGAGGGATTGTTTCAGGAATCCGGCCGCATCCTTCACCTTCTCTGTGTCAATCTGAAGTCCATGGTCTCTCACAGCTCTCTCCAGAACCCATCTGGCATTGTATACTTTTCCAAGGATACAGTTTCTGGCTATCATCAGACTTGCGTCCTGATTCATGGAAACCTGGTACTGTTTCCTGCGCAGAAGTACGTTTCCCCGCACACGTCCGGTCACACGGGCCAGAAATCTTCCCTGAGGCGAAAGGACGCAAAGTGATATGTCCCGCTCCGCGCATCCCCCCATGAGGGCCGGGCTCATTCCCCTGTATCCAAAGGACACTATTCCCTCCAGATTATGGAGCGGTATCCGTCCCAGTTCCGTATCGTTGTCATAGATTACCACATTTTCCCCGTCCAGCGACAGATAACTGTCAGGAGAAGTAACATACAGGGTGTTTAATAACTTCCTCATACATCCTCCTCAATCTTCCCACGGATATAATCCCTGACAGGTGATGCTTTTCCCAGTTTCGGCATACATATATCTTTCATGGAGCAGGCATTACAGCTCTTTGACCATCTGACCTTTGGTGTATATCCCTTGTCATAAAGTTCATGCATCTCCTGAAATATATCCCTTACCCGTTTTCGCAGTTCATCTGTAATCTCCACCACATTCCTGCGGTGAATCTCTCCGTAATACAGCGCCCCCGCTTCAATCCTGGCTGACAGCATTTCCTCCAGGCACATGGCCTGGGCCGCCAGCTGCAGTATATCTGCTTCTGATTCCTTTGGGCTCCCCTTTTTATATTCCACCGGAAATACCCGGAACAGTCCCCTGTGCCCATGGAGTCCGATTCCATCCTCCGCCCTGTGAAACTCTACAATATCGCATTCCCCGCTGACACCCATACTCCTGGAATACACAGGCAATGCCCTGCTTATCATCACATCGCCCCGCCTTTCTGCCAAATATGGATCATGGGCCTTTTTGTGGAGCAGCTCTCCTTCTATGGTATGCTCATTCTCTTTCCACTGCTGTTCAATATGTATAAGGGCCCACTGGCGCCTGCAAAAGGTGAAATGCTGGATACCGGACACCATGAGGAAGTCATCCTCCCTGTATTCCATTATATCTTCTCCGAAACTTCAACCGTTTCCGGAATCTGGTCCCTATGGACGGCAACCGTGTAATCCCCGTATTTTCTGGGATACTCCACTTCCTCATTCTTTTTTACTTCCACGGCATCAAAGAGTTTGTATGCAGGGCAATCTCCCAGTTCCTTACTATGTTTAAACACGATGAGCCGGCGGACCGCCATTTTTCCCCTGGCTGCGGAATGGTCGATTTCAAACATATTGATGATGGCATCCCACAAAAGTTCCAGATCCTCATCTGAAAAGCCCGTGGATTTTCTGGCCAGATTAGCTGATATGTAACCCTCCGCGCGGTACAGGGCGTAGGGAACGATATTCTTTCTTCCCATTTCCGTACTCTTATTTTCCGCGTCCTTTTCTGTGGTGATAGCCACACGGGTAATGGTCACTTCCTGACTCACAATGGGGTCAATGCTTCTGGCAAATCCCAGCTGTACAGGCCCACGCACCTGGCCGCAGTTTAACGCAGCCTTTACAAAGGTTGTCATGACCGCGCCAAAGGTTCGGATATCGAAAAAGTTACGGCACATAAAATCCCGGATTTTCTGGTCTACCTGAGGGTCTTTCTTTTTGAGTTCCTTGATTCCCTTTTCATCTGTCTTAAGCTCAATGTACGCGGTATTGTCACTTCTGTTTAAAGGTACATCCTCCCGGATATATATTTTATACCCGGGCTCGTCTTCCTTCAGTGTCTCCACATAATTGCGTATCTTACGTTTTAAGCACACATCCGTCACGATACCGTATCCGCTCTCCGGATCAATCCTCGGCAGATTGCCTGCATCCGGGTCGCCGTTTGGATTTCCGTTCTCCACATCAAATAACACCACAAATTCATACCTGTTCTTAATCACCTCTGCCATTTTAATCCTCCTCCTTTATCTTCTTCTCATATCTCTTCTGAGTCTGATGGTAATATCCCAATATGAACATTCCCTGCTCCTCCAGGGTAAGCCGCCTTGGGCAGGCTGCCTTCTGCCCCTCTGCGACAGTCAGCCTTCCCTGTAAATCACCCAGTATTTTTTCATAATATATCTCCTTCGCCCCATTGTTCATCTTCTTCATGTGGCTGTTTTTCAGCTTAAATAAAATGGGAAAGATTGCCGCCGGCGTCGCGCATGCAGAGTTAAAATACTTATCCTTTATGGTGGCGTTAATCCCCGGATTGGCGTCCTCCTGGATTGCCTCCAGAACCGCAAACTCCCTTCCCAGGACGTACGCGGTATTATTACTGTCTTCATTCAGCGCCATGGTTATTTCCTCCTTTTCATTTCCATTTTTCAGCAGATATGCTTTGATAATGGCTGCCCTTCCCCTGGTTATCTTATAAATCCGGCTGTCCCCGTCGTCCTGCTCTGCCCGTATCCTGCCAAGCACGGCCTGATACAGGGACGCCGGATACCGGCTGCCGGATATGATTGCCCTGTACACTGCCCCGGACATACTGGGAACCGGCTTTTTATCCCTGGACTTTTTATTGACGGTCTCCTGCAGCATACGCCACATTCCCAGATACTCCACGGCGTCGGCTGCCGGACGCACTATTTCCATTCTGTCATAATGTTCTTTTATATGCTTTAATATATTTCCAAAGCTGTCCTGATAGAAAAAACGCACTGCCAGCCTGGCTGCATTAGGCGCCAGACCTAATATATAAAATTTCCTGTCCATATCAAGACTGTCCTGGACATCCTGAGCCGCAACCGCTTTTCCCTCTGCCAGGTTCTTGAATACCCCATCCACTATTTCCTGGTTCTCCATCGTTGGCTCCGATACGCACGCAAATATATTCTGGTATCGTTCGTCGCCTTCCTCGGACCAGTAAACCACTGCCGTGTCACCGATGGTTGTCCTATGAGTCCGGTCCCCAAGGAGATAATTGAGCGCCGTGGTATAGGCATAGGCCGCGTATGTTCCCACCGGTGCGTTAAAGCTCTGTTCCTTGCCGTATGATTCAAAGGCAGGTGCATTAAAGGAAACCAGCGCAGCACCGCTGGACTGGGCCCCCTGGACGCCTTTTATGGTGCCGTGAATCCTGGCTATTTCCTCCCTGCGCCCTGTCACCAGGCAGACGCCCACAGGTCCTGTGCCTGACTGACGGCTGTATTCTTCCCAGCACTGCCTTATATCCGGGTCCTCATGGACATATTCCCCATCCACCATGAACACCAGATTAGAACCGGATATAATCTCCTCCAGTTCCGGTATCAGGCATGGGTTTTCCGCTGCCTGATCCGGCGCCCAGCGGTCAAAAAACCGGCACACCGCCCCGGCCGCGGGGCTGCTGATATGCTCTAAAATGTCCTTATGCTTCTTTTTGGCGCACTCAAAACATTCCCTGGACCGCTCCGGTTTCCCCTTATTATCAATTCCCAGCATATAACCGGAATGGTCGCACAGGAAATTGGCGGATACACCGGAAGAACGGGAAACCATCTGGGGTACCGTAAGGCTTTGCGGTACCGTGACTGTCTTTTTACCTTTCTGCCGCTCCTGCTTAAGGGGAATGACGCTCTTAAGCTCCCCCTGCTCTGAAATATCCAGCCCGTACGCTACCCTGGCCCTGCACCAGCCCGGACTGGTTATCTTTCCCTTCCGCTCAAGGGCTTCATAATATTCAACAAGCGCCTGGAGAATCATCGCACCACCTCACAATTCCTTACATCCAGAACACCATCCTTCATGACGGCCCTGAAAAACATGGGTTTAATGTCCTCTGTATCTGAGTAATCAAAGTCAAACAGCATATACCCCAAATCCCTCTCCGTTCCGGCATATGCAGTGTCTACCTCCTCCTCTTCATAAAGGGCAAACTGGGCAGGAAATTCCCGGCATCCAAAATACGGTCTGTGATAGCACTCACCCCTGCGGAGCCGGCGCATAATAATGTCCTTAAACTTACCCTCATTATCCCCTGGGACTGCCTTGGGGGTCATCTCAAAGTGAGCCTCAACCACATATTCCACATCCCGCAGAAGAATGGCCGCTCTCTGTACGATTTCCTCCCTGCTGCTTATATACAGCGGTTTTCCTCCCCCGTTTATAGCAGACAATACATTTCCTGCCAATACCTTGCTCTTTACCTCATTTCTTCGGATGCTGGTAAACTGGATGGGTTTTCTCACATAGATTTTGTCAATCACCCACCGCATCCCCGGATGCCAGTAGACGGCCTCCAGCATACCCCTTGCGGCGGAGGGAGTCATAACATCATAGCTGCACCGTTCCACCTTCATCTCAGGGCGGCTGAAAAGGGCATAATCCCCCCACATCCGGACCCGTACTCCTCGGCTCATCACTTCACTCCTTTCCGGCATACGCCATTTTCATGAAGGGGACTCAAAACATGACGGCATCGCCGCGGCTTACGTCAATCACAAGTCCTCTCTCCCTTGTATACTGCTCCTTATTCCTCAGAACATAAAATTCCTGGTCTATCTGTTCAAGGCGGCCAGCGCCGTTTAACGCTTCAAAATCATGTTCAAAAACATTTACACAGTACTGTCCCGCCTGCCTGATAAGCTCCCTGTTATGCTCTCCCCGCCGGATTTGCATGGCAATCTGCGCTGCTTCCGGCTCTGTATCAATTAAAATGGTCCTGGTATTACTCTCAATCAGGCGGAACCCGGAAGCCACTGATGCAAATGGAAACATGAAGGAACGGCTTCCCTGCTCAAACTGCTCCACCACATCCTTTGCGTCCAATCCCTCCCCTTTATACCGGTACAGCCTGGTGAAATATTCTCCAATGGCCTCCGGCGATGATATATCTTCATACTTTCCCACAATCTGCCCCGCAACTGAAATAGGCAGTTTTAATTCCTGTGGTATATGGATATCCTCCTCTTCCTCCAAAGTAAATACCTGAGTAATGCATTCTTCCGGATCCCTCTTTCCCTCCCTGTTGCACCTTCCGGCAGCCTGGATCACGCTGTCAATTCCGGCCAGCTCCCTGTATACGGCCGGAAAGTCAAAATCCACGCCTGCTTCCACCAGGCTGGTGGAAATAAGCCGGCACGGTTCTCCTGATGACAGACGGCCGCGAATCTCCTTCAAAAGCTCCTTCCTGTGCTTTGGATACATCAATGTGGATAAATGATACGTTCCCCGGTCCTCAATGGACTCGTAGATACGCTGTACACGCTTTCTGCTGTTCAGGATACAAAGGACCTGATGCCGGCCTTCCAGCTCCTTCACCAGATGCTCCTGGGATATCCGTCCTGCCAGGTGTATCCTTGTTCTTTTGAAAAAATCATATTGTCCTTTTACAACCGGACATAGTTCCGCCGCCTCCAGTTCCTGTATCTTTGCAGGAAAGAAGGGCTGCAGGGACGGCTGGGTAGCCGTACAGATAACAGCCGTGCAGTGATAATTACATATAAGCTCGCTGACAGCCCGAATACATGGCATCAGATATTTCACCGGCAGCATTTGTGCCTCATCAAATATGATCACACTGTTGGCAATGTTATGCAGTTTGCGGCAT
Source organism: Enterocloster clostridioformis (assembly GCF_020297485.1). NCBI lineage: Bacteria > Bacillati > Bacillota > Clostridia > Lachnospirales > Lachnospiraceae > Enterocloster > Enterocloster clostridioformis. The sequence continues at coordinate 4,098,492 of NZ_JAIWZC010000001.1, read as the reverse complement.
ACCGAAGTCCTGGAGGCAAAGAGTGATTCAAAAAATTGGACATTTGTAGTGACCACCACCGGCTTATCCCAATTCTCGGCGGCCAACTGTTCCAATTTTAACTCCCGGGCGCTCTCATTGTCCTCATACGTCACATTACAATGGTTTTCCAGAACATTTTTCTTTCCCAGGATTTCCTTAAATACCTGGGCGTTCTGTTCGATGATACTCGTATACGGGATCACATAAATAATCCGGTCAAGACCATGTTCCACTGCGTGGCGCAGGGCAAACCCAAGGGAGGATATGGTCTTGCCTCCGCCGGTAGGTACCGTGAGCTGGTACAGTCCCTGCTTCCTTCTGCCTGCCTGCAGACATGCCTTCAGTATAGCCGTCCTTCTTCCATTTACAGATATCAAATCATCATTGGAAAGCCAGGATTCCACATGGCTTTCCAGACGCCTGAGAAGGACGTCCATACAATCATGGTCCCCCCTTCCCGCATCGTGTCCCAGCATAAATTGCTCCGTATCCAGATAATCTCCGTCCACAAGGCATGAAAACAGCATTCTGATGAAAAATGACAGGCTGAATCCTCCCTTGCCTATTTGTCTCAAAGGCAGCCCGGGAAAATCCGGCATCTCAACTTCATCCTTGTATGGGCTGTAATCCTCTAACTGCTTCTTAAGCCTTCCCTGAAGCGTGGCCTCCCCTGCCGTGTCGCCGTTCCTTCCCCCGTCCAGAAGTCCCGAATGGTGGCCGCTGATACAGTAAGCGGCGCAATAAGCAGCCAGCGGGTTGGTCCTGGCATACAGCCCCATCATCTCCTGGGCCCCCGCCGTGGCATGGTCTGTAATGGAACCGCCTTCCAGACGCTTTATGAATCCCTGGGTATATTTTCCAATGTCGTGCAGAATTCCGCATCCATACCCCCATGCTCCGCACCGGAAAGCCTCTGCGAACAGTTCAGAACGCCTGGCCGTCCCTGTCAGATGCTCCTTCACTGTCTGCCTTCGCATCTTGTCGTCGCTGATGTGCGCGTAGTATTGCATATGTTCCCCCCTTCCCTTTACATTGTACAAATTATAACATATTTTTATCTTAAATTAAATAACCTTGTCAAATATCACCATGTCCGTTTTTGTATAAAGATAAATATTTCTTTTATTCCGCCATAACCCCAGATACACCTACTCTTCCCCCGCAAACAGCGGAAATCCATCCTCGGCCCTGCACTCCCCGGCCTGTACCATCTGAGTCTCCTCATCCGGATACCCAATACAGCACCCCTTCCCTCTGGCCCGCGCGCACCTGGGGTATTCGGGACAGTCATTATAGCGTGACTTTCCCTTTATATCAATTTATAATAACTGAAAATTTGTCAAAGTAAAAACTATTATGAAAACAATTTAACAAATAATGCTTTTTTACATGAAAATGATATGGTAGTTAATGTAATCGGAAGCAAGGCTTTTATAAGCCTTATTTATAGGAGTGCAACAACACAAAACAAGGAGGTATTACATGAACAAACCAGAACTTCAGAACAGGTATCAGCTTTTTATAGGGGGACAGTGGCGTGACGCTTCTGATGGTGAATTCTTTAGTGCCCTGCCAATGGAGAAAAGCTGGCTGAGTGTGCTCAGGCTGCCAAGGAAGACGTGGATGATGCTGTCAGGGAAGCATGGAAAGCATTTGAGACATGGAAGAAGGTTCCTACCAGTGAACGCGCTGCCATCCTGAATAAAATTGCTGACATCATCGACGCGAATACAGAGCACCTGGCTATGGTAGAATCCCTGGACAACGGCAAGCCAATCCGCGAAACCATGGCCATCGATATTCCGCTGAGCGCAAAACACTTCCGCTACTTTGCGGGCTGCATCACGGCAGAGGAAGGCAGCGCCAATATACTGGATGAGCAGTTCCTTTCCCTGATATTACGTGAACCGATTGGCGTTGTAGGACAGATTGTTCCCCGGAACTTCCCGTTCCTTATGGCAGCGTGGAAGCTGGCTCCGGTCCCGGCAGCCGGATGCTGCAGCGTATCTAAACCATCCAGCGACACATCCCTTTCCGTCCTTGAATTTGCCCGCCTGGTACAGGATGTCATTCCTAAAGGCGTATTCAACGTGATAACCGGTTCCGGATCCAAGTCAGGCCAGTATATGCTTGACCACAAGGGCTTCAGAAAGCTGGCATTTACCGGCTCCACCGAGGCAGGACGTCAGGTAGCCCTGGCCGCAGCCGGCCGTCTTATCCCGGCCCCCCTGGAATTAGGAGGAAAATCCGCCAACATCTTCTTCCTGGACTGCAACTGGGAGCAGGCCATTGACGGTCTCCAGTTAGGCATCCTGTTCAATCAGGGCCAGGTATGCTGCGCGGGCTCCCGTGTATTCGTACATGAGGGTATTTATGATAAGTTCCTTGAGGACGCTGTAAAGGCATTTAACAATGTTAAGGTAGGCGTATCATGGGATCCTGAGACCCAGATGGGCAGCCAGATCAACGAACGCCAGCCGGAAAAGATTTTAAGCTATGTGGAAATCGGCAGGCAGGAAGGCGCCCGCCTGATCTGCGGCGGGGAACGCTTAACAGAAGGCGAACTGGCAAAGGGCTGCTTCATGCGTCCCACCCTGCTGGCTGACGTGACCAATGATATGCGTGTTGCCCAGGAGGAGATCTTCGGACCGGTGGCCTGTATCCTTAAATTCAAGGACGAGGACGAGGTCATCCGCATGGCCAACGACAATGCTTACGGCCTTGGCGGCGCTGTCTGGACCCGCGACTTAAACCGCGCCATCCGCGTATCCCGCGGCATTGAGACAGGACGTATGTGGGTCAATACATACAATCAGATTCCGGAGGGCTCACCCTTCGGCGGCTACAAGGAGTCCGGTATTGGCCGTGAGACCCATAAGGTTATTCTGGAGCACTACACACAGATGAAGAATATCATGATTAATCTGTCCGAGGCTCCCAGCGGATTCTATCCTGCAAAGTAATACCTTATATCCGGTTTGCTGCGCAGACCGCTGAATTCATAAAACATATTGTCCTCTCACCTGACGTCCGATTTTCCAACATTTATATTTCTAGTTCCATTCATTCCAAACCCTCTATATTGCATCAATCCATAAATATGGCGCATTCTAAAAACATCCAAAAAGGCATTCAAAAAATTATCCCGTAAAATAGTACCAAATATCACTTGACATATAGTACTGTAACTTTTATAATTACAGATAGCAACTGATGTTTATTTGATTACAGTTTGCTCAGAAAGGAATTGCCATGAACAACAGCCTCACCGGATTTCTCGGTACCTATGCCTCGCCTGAAAGCCTGGGCATTTACCGTTTTACCATTGATTTAAGAAACGGTGCAATGTCTTATCCCGAATTATATTATGAAGCCCCTGATTGTAAGTTTCTTTCCCTGAAGGATTCTCTGCTGGCTTCCCCATTAAAAAGAGAGGGCCGGTCCGGGATATGTCTTTTAGATACGGCCCATAATAAAGATAATGCCTCTGCCTCACCGGCAGCGGAAGTCTTTGAGGAGTCCTCGCCGGCCTGCTACGTGGTCCGGGATGACCGTTATATATACACGGCTAACTACCATGAAGGTACCATACTGATATACGGGATAAAATATGAGGCAGGTTCTCATGGACATGAAAAGCGGCCCGCCCGCCCGTACCTTGAACTGGCCAAAAGAATCCTCATTGCGCCCAAGGCCGGATGCCATCAGATTTTATTTCACAGCCACTATATGATGGTTCCCTGCCTGCTACTGGATAAAGTGATGGTGTTTGACTGTCAGAAGGATTTTTCCCTTGTATCTGAGCTGGCCTTTGACACGGGAACCGGTCCCCGCCACGGAATTTTTGACAGGGACCATAAGCAGTTGTTCCTTGTCAGTGAGCTGAGCAATCAGGTCTTTGTCTACAGTCTGACAGAAGATGCTGCCGCAGGGACGGACAGCAGCCATAACAGTATATCCCTTCCTGACTTTTCCATGAGGCTCCTGCATATCTGTTCCATCCTGCCTTCGGACGCAGTATATGAGGAACCGCCTGCATCGGCTGCCATACGTTTATCGCCGGACGAACGCTTTTTGTATGTGTCCACCCGATTTGCCGAGGTCATAACGGTTTTTAAGATTGACCATGGCTGTCTTGCGCAAATCCAGCAAACAGGATGCGGCGGCATCCATCCCCGCGACATGGTTCTTACGCCGGACGGCCGGTATCTATTGGTTGCCAACCGCACACGGGGCGGCCTTGTAAGCTTTCAGATTAACCAGGAAACAGGTCGGCTCATGGACATATGTTCCCGCGTACCTGCGCCGGAAGCTGTTTCCATTGTTCTTTCCCAACATACTATCTAACCCGGATTTCACCTGATAGGAGGTAACAGAATGACAAAACTTGATATTGGAATCGTAGGACTTTCCGTTATGGGCAGAAGCCTTGCCCTGAATATGGCTGACCACGGATTTAAGGTGGGCGGTTATAACCGCAGCGCCGCTGTCACACAGCAGGTCATGAGAGACCATCCTCATGAGAACCTGACTCCCTTTTATGACCTGAACAGACTGACAGACGCCCTCTCACGTCCCCGTAAGGTAATGCTGATGATCCAGGCCGGCAAACCGGTGGACGCCGTCATAGAACAGCTGGTTCCCCTTCTGGAAGAGGGGGACATGATACTGGACGGAGGGAATTCATTTTTTGAGGATACCAGAAGGCGGGCAGCCCTGCTGGCAGAGAAGGGAATCCACTACCTGGGGGTAGGCATCTCCGGAGGGGAGGAAGGCGCACGGTTCGGTCCCTCCATCATGCCCGGAGGCAATGCCGGTGCTTACGAATCAGTGCGCCCCATACTGGAAGCCATTGCCGCCAGGGCCATGGACGAGCCCTGCTGCTCCTACATTGGCCCGGACGGGGCAGGACATTATGTAAAAATGGTCCATAACGGGATTGAGTACGCGGATATGCAGCTGATTGCAGAATCCTATCTGCTGTTAAAATATGTGGGCGGGTTCACCAATCAGGATCTGGCTCATATCTTTAAATCCTGGAACGACGGGGAGCTTCACAGCTACCTGATTGGCATTACTGCCGGTATCTTCCGGGAGGCTGACGACCTGGCGGACGGAGAGCTCATTGACCGCATCAAAGACAGCGCCAAACAGAAAGGAACCGGAAGGTGGGCCAGCATAGAAGCCCTGAAGCAAGGCGTGGATATCTCCATGATTACCTCTGCCTGCACGGCCCGCATCATGTCCAACCATCTGGATGAAAGAGAAAAAGCATGGGAGCTTATCCATTCCCCGGCTGTCAGCCTCTCCCCTGATAAAGAGGCATTTGCGGCCATGGTCCGCGAAGCCCTGTATACAGGGAAGATCATCGCTTATGCCCAGGGTTTCTCCCTGATGCAGGATGCATCCAGGCTGTACGGCTGGAATCTGGACCTGGGGAAAATTGCTTCCATATTCCGCGCGGGATGCATCATCCAGGCTGTTTTCTTAAATGACATCACCCACGCATTTGAAGCTGAGCCAAAGCCGGAAAGCCTCATATTCGACCGCTTCTTCCTGTCCCGCATCAATGAGCATCAGGACAGCCTGCGCCAGGCTGTCTCCACAGGCGTCATGAACGGCCTTCCCATTCCCGCCCTCTGCAACGCTGTGTCCTACCTGGACGAATTCCGGGCAAAGGCAGCAGGCGCCAATTTAATCCAGGCCCAGCGCGACTGCTTTGGAGCCCACACCTATGAGAGAACAGACCGCGAAGGCGTATTCCACCATGAATGGAGGTGGGCAAATGATAATCAGCACTAACCTTACCATCTTCGGAGGCACCGGGGATCTCACCTTCCGCAAGCTTCTTCCCGCTCTTTACACCATGGATATCACCGGAAAGCTTCCCCAAGACAGCCGCATCACCATCATTGGCCGCCGCGACTACGACAGCAGCCATTACCGTCGGATTTCCAGGGACTGGGTGGAGAAATTCACCCGGCTCTCCTTTGAGGAAAAAGCATTTGACCGTTTCTCAGAAAAAATAGATTATTACCGGATGGATTTTTCCCGTTTGGAAGCATATCATGGGCTGAATCATTATTACAGGGAAAATGATATCAGCTCCCACATCTTTTACTTTGCTGTGGCTCCCCGTTTTTTCAGCGCCATCACAGAGGGACTTAAACTGGTCCATGGTTCCTCCTCCGGCAAAGTGATACTGGAAAAGCCCTTTGGAGAGAATCTGGCCGCGGCCACAGCCCTTAACACAGAGCTGGAGGCATTCTTTGGCCCGGAGCATATTTACCGCATCGATCACTACCTCGGAAAGGAAATGGTCCGCAATATCCAGGCAATCCGGTTTTCCAATCCTATTTTTACAGACGTGTGGAATTCCCGCTATATTGAATCTGTGCAGATTTCCGCCCTGGAGGACATGGGCGTGGAAACCCGCGGCGGTTACTATGATGCCAGCGGCGCCCTGAAAGATATGGTACAGAACCATCTGTTCCAGATTCTGTCCATCATGGCCATGGAGCGGCCGGAGGAATTTAGTCCCAGAGGGCTGCACGATGCCCAGCTGGATGTCTTCCGCTGTTTGCGGCCGGCGGATGAAACGTCCATAGAAAGCACTCTGGTCCTGGGACAATACGAGGGCTACCGCGGCGAACCTCTTGTAAAACCGGATTCACAGACAGAAACCTATGGAGCCCTGCGCCTTTTCATTGACAATGAACGCTGGAAAGGAACCCCCTTTTACATCCGGACCGGAAAAAAGACAGGGAAACGCGAGATTGAACTGGCTGTCATTTTCCGCCGGCCTTATCCGGACGTGGAGCCCAACATACTAATCATTAAGATTCAGCCGACGGAAGGCGTTTATCTGCAGTTTAATATTAAACGTCCCGGTGATTCTGAGGATATCATTCCGGCCAAGATGGATTTCTGCCAGAACTGCAGTCTCATTCATCAGCTCAACACCCCGGAGGCCTATGAACGTCTTATCACTGCCTGTATGGCGGGGGAGCGCTCCTGGTTCTCACAATGGGACCAGATAGAGCTGAGCTGGAATTACATCAGCCATCTGAAGAAACTCCATGCGGGAAAGCAGCTTCCGGTGTATCCTTATAAGCCCGGAACCCATGGACCGGCTGAAGCGAACCGTATGCTGGAACAGTACGGGCATAGCTGGCTGTAGGCGGCCGTGACGGCTGCAGGCCAGCCGCAAGGCGGCCTGCACGTTCATGTGGCAGCCGCGTCCCGGACATGACAGGAGGCGCTGACATGGATTACCCCATGGCAGCCGTCCGTCTCAAGGCCATGACCGGCATATTGGAAACAGGGCTATTTGACGATATATGCGGGAAAATCATAGTCCGGACTGAAAACGGAACCGAAGAACATTTTCATAACTGATATGCGGATTCAGACTTTACAGAAAAATCCCGGGCTCTGATTCATGCAGAATCCGGGACCTTTTAATTATATATATGATTAATCTCGGCAGACAGCGCAAACAATCAGACAATTCATCAAACTGCCTATGCCGACTTTGCCCTAGTACAGCATTGCCAAAATAATAATGAATAGACGTTGCTTTTTTATTGTAGTCGGTGCATAATAATTCTATCACTAAAGAATGGATGGGTTATTATGCGAAGGAAAACAATTGATACTATCCCGGTTTTATCTGATGCCATGAAAAACATATTATCTGCTTTTTCAAAAAGCCGCTCCCTTCCGTCAGGACTGGTCAAAAGAGCCAGCATTGTCCTGCTTGCGTCACAGGGGGAACTCAACCAGAATATTGCACCACAGGTCGGGCTTCATTATAATAATGTTGCCACCTGGCGCAGTCGGTTCCTCGCGGCGCTCCCAGCCTTGCGGAGGATTGAAATGGACGACCCGAAAAAGCTTGAAGATGAGATACGGGCAGTCCTGTCCGATAAAAAACGCCCCGGTGCCCCGTCTGTTTTTACGCCGGACCAGATCATGCGGATCATCGACCTTGCCTGCAGCAGCCCAAATGATTTTGGGTACGAAGTAAGCCAGTGGAGTCTCCCGCTGTTAGTGGCAGAAATTAAAAAGCAGGGGATCGCTGAACAGATTTCTGAGAAATCTGTCAGCCGTTTTTTAAAAATGAGGTAGATTTACATCCCCACAAAATCCGTTACTGGCTTCATTCTTCGGAAAAGACGGAAGCCCCGGAATCTTTTGCGCGGAAAGTAAACGAAATCTGCGGCCTGTACCAGAGTGCCCAGGAACAAAGCCGGGAAGGTGCACACATTGTTTCCACGGATGAAATGACCGGGGTACAAGCGCTGGAACATAAATATCCTGACAAGCTCCCATTACCCGGCCAGTGCGCCAAAATGGAGTTTGAGTATATCCGCCATGGCACGACCAGCCTCATCGGGTTCTTTGATGTTGCAACGGGCCGTATGGAAATGCCGTATTTAAACTCCACACGCACAGAAGAGGATTTTGTGGAAGCCGTGAAAGCATTGGTAGGGACAGACCCGCAAGCCCCATGGACATTTATATGCGATGGCCTAAACACCCATAAATCGGAAGCCCTTGTCCGCTTTGTGGCAGAAGCCTGTGCCCTTGGCGTGGAACTGGGCAAAAAAGGGAAAACAGGGATCCTTAAAAGTATGGAAAGCCGAGCGGATTTCCTGCATGACCCTTCCCACCGGATCCGCTTTGTCTATACTCCGAAACACAGTTCCTGGATGAACCAGATTGAGATATGGTTTGGCATCATTAACCGGAAGCTGCTGAAGCGGAAAAGCTACCTATCAATAGAAGAACTGGAAGCAAGCATCCTGCGCTTTATTGAACAATACAATCTTACAGCACACCCATTTAAGTGGACATATGCCGGGATACCATTAGTAATTTAATCACTGATATTTAAGCAATGCTGTACTAGCAGCCGCCTTATCCTCCAGCTTGGACACAAACACCGTACCCGCAAGATCTCCCAGGCAGTTGTTGGTGGTGGTTCCCATGTCAAACAGGCGGTAGAACGCAGCTATGATTCCCACAATCTCTGTAGGCAGGCCAAATGCAGTTACCATGACCAGAAGCTTTACGATACCGCTTCCGGGGATACCGCCGCCGCCAGTGGAAAGAATGGCCGACATCAGGATGATTTTCACCATGGTTCCCAGGGTGACAGGAACGCCGATGGTCTGGCTGATAAACAGGATAACACAGCCGTACAGTGCCACACTGGAGCAGGTGGAGATGGTGTATACCCACAGCTCGGCACTGTCCTTCAAAAACTTGAGCGGATTGATTCCTGCCGTCACCCAGATGACCGTACAGTAAACCAGTACCACATGCACCAGGCAGGCCAGATAATAGGTGCCTACAAGGGTTGCCATGCTGGTAAAGATGCCGGCTCCGTACTTTCCGAAGGAATCTCCCATCAGGAAGAATACGCCGATTGGAGATACCAGCATAATCATGTTAATCAGCGAAAATACCATATCATTGAGCACGTTCATGCCCTTGATTGCCTTCTCCTTGTGCTCCGGATTCTTCATCCTTAAAATCGCCACGCCCAGCAGAATTGCGATGACTACGGTCTGAAGGATATTGCCGTCCGCAAAGGTCTGAGTAATGTTGGAAGAAAACATTCCTGTAAAGAAATCAGCTACCGTGATGTCCGCGCTGCCAGTTACCTCCTTAGATGCCAGTCCTGTAAAATTGGCTATGGCGCCGGGCTTTACAATGGATGTAACCAGGATGCCGATGGCGCAGGCAACCAGTGTGGTGACAATATAATATGCCATAATACGGAAGCTGATTCTTCCCAGCGTCTTCATATCCTTCTGAGAAACAACACCCGTCACAATGGTGACAAGTACCATTGGCACCACAATCATTTTAATACAATTCAGCCAGATAGTTCCGATAAACCCGACTTTGGTCATTGGTTCCCCGATAACGATTCCCAAAACCGCTCCCAACAACATGGCTGCAAATATCTGCGTCGATAAACCTATCTTTCCATTTTCTACAGATGCAATATAGGTGCGGTCCAGGCCTGCCTTAAACGCCAAAGACTCTTGACTTAATAATAGTTCTTTTCTTAATTGGCGTATCCTGTTGCCAACTTTTATTTTTATATCGCCAGAAAACTCCATCTCCCTCACCTCTCTTACAGGTAAGAGTAACGAAATGTGACTTATTTATCAACGGACTATGAGTCACATATATCTATACCACATAAATATTTTATTCCCCGGAAAATGAAAAGTCTCCCAAAGGGACATCCACCGCGTTCACCTCAAACTCATCTTGCATATATCCCATGAAATTTGCATATATCCCATGAAATCATAATTGGAAGACACAAAAAATGCATGACACACCCTCCGGTCCATCATGCATTTTATTTTTCAACTATACATTTCTTCCCATTTCATATGCCTGCTTCACAGCAGGTGTCCCCTTGATTTCTCCTGCCTGCCAGGCACCAGTTCCATATATAATTCCCTTCTCCCTGGCTCCAGTCAGACAATCCTGCGTAAATCCCCGGAATCCTTCAATGGTGCGCTCCATCATCTTCCGTTCCGTATCCGCGGCGGCTACTATAAAATAAAAATCCTTATTCTGAATTTCTGTATACCTGGGAACCGTGCGGTCAATCAATGTTTTCATCTGTGCATCCATGGTATAAAAGTACACTGGCGTGGCCAATACAATGACATCCGCCTCCACCATTTTATCCAGTATCTCCGCCATATCATCCTTTTGAACACACTTATGAGTGGTATTACAGACGCCGCATCCTATGCAATATTCGATATTCTTACTGGCCAGAAAAATCTTTTCCGCATGATTTCCAGATTCCTGTGCGCCGCGGATAAACTCATCGCAGAGTGTATCGGAATTACCGCCTTTCCTTGGGCTTGCTGATATAACTAATACATTTTTATTCATATGTAAATCTCCTCTCGTTTTGTTATCTCTCATCATTCTATCATCTGGAGCTAACTTCAAGTCAAGAAGTTTTTATCGTCCCTTTATCGTTCCTTTATCGTCCCTCCCATAAACTTAAGTTCCACTTCCCATCATTCACCTCAATTTCCACCCTGCCCCAATATGGCCCTGCGCTTCATCCAATAATACGCAAACCCGGTACAATCCGCCAAAAACCAGCCAATAGGCACTGATACCCATATTCCCACAACACCAATGCCCGGAATCGCTGACAGGATATAAGCGAGAACCACCCTGGTTCCCAATGAAATGACCGTCAGCACCACGGACATCTCCGGTTTTCTCACAGCGCGGTACAGGCCGTACAGCAGGAACAGACATCCAATACCGCAGTAAAATGTCCCCTCAATCCGAAGATACTGCACTCCCACCGCCAATATCTCAGCCTCCTGGGGCTGTACAAAAACAAGCATCAGCTCCCTTGCGAACACACATACAATAAACGATATCACCAGGCAAAACAGGACGGAAGCTGTAACAGCGCTTTTGATTCCTTTTTCCACCCGGTCATGCCTGCCCGCCCCATAATTCTGGGCTATGAAAGTGGAAAACGCGTTTCCGAAATCCTGCACCGGCATATAGGCAAAGGAATCTATTTTCACTGCTGCTGCAAATGCCGCCATAACCACAGCGCCAAAGCTGTTGACCAGTCCCTGGACCATCAATATACCGAAATTCATCACAGACTGCTGAACGCAGGTCAAAAACGAAAAACCGGATATTTCCGCCAGAACCTTCCGGTCCATTTTCATATAGCTTCTGTTTATCCTGAATTCAGGCATCTTTAAATATGTATACAGACAGATTCCAATGCCTGACACAAACTGGGAAACAACAGTGGCTGCACCGGCACCGGCAACACCCCATTTAAAGACAAGGACAAATACCAAATCCAATCCCACATTCAGCAGGGCTGAAATGCCAAGAAACACCAGCGGTATAAAAGAGTTCCCTACGGCTCTCAGCAGACAGGCAAAATAGTTGTACAAAAACACAGCGCTGATGCCAAAAAATATGACCCACAGATATTCTCGCATAAAGCCATAGATTTCCACGGGTACACACAACAGGTACATAATTGGGTCAATAAACAGGAAAACCGCAGTATTCAGAACCAGAGCCACTGCCGCTACAAGTACAAACGACACGAACATGCTGGATTTAAGCATTCTCTCATTCTTTTCACCATAGCGCAGGGAAAACACAGCCCCGCTTCCCATGCACAGCCCCAGAAGAATGGAGGTAAGAAATGACATCAGCGCATAGGCGGCCCCAACAGCCGCCAGTGCCTGTACCCCCAGATACCGGCCCACAATCAGTGTATCCGCTATATTATAAAACTGCTGCAAAAGATTTCCTGTTATCATGGGAAGTGCGAACCGCAGCATGGTTCCTGTAATGGAACCTGTAGTCAAATCTCTATGCATTTCCCTTACTTCCTTCTATGAATGATCGAAATATCTTTCCCGCATCAGCGTCACCCGGAGACATGAACTCCGGATGCCACTGCACAGCCTGTATGTACTCCCTGTCAGGCGCGTATATCCCTTCCACCAGTCCGTCCTCTGCCACGGCCGTGGCCTTAAGCCCCGGAGCCAACTTTTTGATTCCCTGGTGGTGATAACTGTTCACTCCCATGCTGTTCCTTCCCAGGAGTTTGCATAACGGTCCGTCTTGCACCAGTTCCACCTGATGGCAGACACGGCTGTACGGCGGCTTCATATGATGCTCTATGCTGCACGTACCCTGAAATTCGGAGGGCAGATCCTGAAACAGAGTGCCTCCCATAAGAACATTAATCAATTGCAGACCCCGGCAGATTCCAAGTACCGCCTTGTGGTCCTCCCACGCCATGCGGAACACGTTTTGTTCCAGCCGGTCCCTCTCCATACAGGCAGGACCGCACAGGCCGCTCTTCTCCTCACCGTATAGAGATGGGTCCACATCATGTCCGCCTGTAAACAGATACCCGCTGCACATGCTGTTTATCTGGCGTAAATCCGCCTGGTCACAGACAAGCGGCAATATCATGGGAACTGCGCCTGCCCGGCGGATTCCGTCCATATATCCGGGTACCATCCAGATACTGTCCTTTTCCTCGTCAAATAATGGTATAATTCCAATCACCGGTTTCATGTGCACTTACCTCGTTTCTTTCTCACTGCTTTCGCATCAATCCATCCTGCTGCCCCTCATCATGGACACAGTATACCACAAACTTCCATTAATTTACAGATAATCTCCCTGTTAGTATTCTGATTGATTTGGCTGGCCCTGATTCCCTCCTGTTCCGGGTCCTCCCCGCATACATCCACTCCTATTATACCGCGGCAGAACGCCGCCTCTTTTATGCAGGCCAGCACATCCTCCAGCTGCGTCTCTCCCTGGTCCCAATTAGTGACTGCGCAGGATCGGTTCAGAATATCCTTATCCAGTGATATATAGAGAGGCAGCCCGGAGTCCTCCATATAGCGGCTGATACACCCCGGCACCTTCAGTTCCTCTTCATTGATTCCAACTACCCGATTCCCGTCAGCTTCCGCTTCCATACAGGGCGGCCCTGCCAGATAGACCCGCTTCAGCCCCGTATTTGTATCCAAAGCAGCCTGAATCCAACCGCCGCAGGACAGGATATTCCCAAATATAGGCATCTGCATATCTGTATGGTGATCGAACACCAGCAGTTCAAATTCTCCCTCTACCTTATCCAGCCATATTTTACTCACATAATGGTAATTTCCTGAATCCAGGAAATGAATTCCGGAGGGCCCCATTGGGCGGATTCTCTCCTTAATGGCTGCCTCCGCCTCCTCGTCACAGTAACAATTAGTGCCCTGTATATCTCTAAGGTCCAGCCACACAGCGCCCAAATCCCCGTAAAATTCCTGTTTTTCATATGCTCCCGTAAAATTCATAATGACAATATTGTTATTCTCAAGCTTTTTATTTTCAAGCAAACCCATTCACTGCCTGTCCTTTCATCCATGATTCTATATATGCTTTTCCTGGCGCCTTCCCAAAGGCTCTTTCCAAGAGGCTCTTTCCCAGAATCTCTTTTACAACCATTGTATCAGAATAACCTCAAATAAGAAACCGCCTGCAAATAATAATTTTATAATAATAGTAATTATTATTGATTTTATGGAATTTATATGATACAATACAACTATCTTACATATTATCAATTATACGTGGTAAAATCAAACTATAGCCGAAAAGGCAAAAGAGACACAGGAGGGGTACATTTTATGGATTCAAAAGCATTTTTCAAATTAAGTTACGGCGTTTACATTATTTCCACCAGCGCAGACGGCAGGGAAAGCGGCTGTGTCATCAACACTCTGACCCAGGTTACATCATCTCCCGCCAGGTTATCCATTGCTCTTAACAAGGAAAACTATACATTTAAGCTGATTGAGACATCCGGCACTTTCTCCGCGGTGGTACTTTCCGACGATGTGGAAATGGATCTGATTAGACGTTTTGGTTTCCAGTGCGGCAAGGATGTGGAGAAATACGACGGCATTCCACATGGACGGGACAGTCTCTATAATCCATATCCCACAGAAGGCGTCTGTGCCCGGTTCACCTGCCGTGTTGTATCCTCCATGGACGTGGGAACCCATATGATTATTGTGGGCGAGGCAGTGGAGGCAGAAGTCCTGGATTCCCAGACACCGGCGCTTACCTATTCCAATTACCATCTGAAGAAAAACGGAACTACTCCGCCAAAGGCTCCTTCCTATCAGGCGGACACTGACAAGGTTACCGGATGGCGCTGCTCCGTATGCGGATATATTTTGGAGTCTGAGACATTGCCTCCTGACTTTATCTGTCCGGTCTGCGGCAAGGATGCCAGCTATTTCGTAAAACTGTAGCCTCCTTATTGTTCTGTTACGTGAACTGTTACAAAATACCCCTGAAAACAGCTGATTCATACCCATAAGCTGTTTTCAGGGGTATTTTATGTCCTCTGGATATATCTTACTTCTGACCGGACTCGTTCCTATCCCGGTTTTCTTCCTTATCATTGGTAACGTTGCCGTCTCCGCTGACTGGTATGGCATCTCCCAGATAGGTGGGCTTAGGCATTACAATGGTATAAATCAAATCCTTGGGTCTGGCCAGCAGTTCTCTCAGGTCCCTCATTTTCTGGCCGCCGTACTGCCTGGGATCTGACTCCACGCCGTATGCCTCCATCCCCATGGCCTGCGCCACATAAAGAGCCCGGTACATATGATAGCGCTGGGTAACAATGATAATCTTCTTTACCTGGAAAATGTCCCTGGCCCGGTACATGCTCTCATAGGTGGAGAATCCTGCGTGATCCATGAAAATATCCCCGGAAGGAATGCCCTCATCAATGGCATACTGCTTCATCCGGTTTACCTCGTCATAGTTCGCACGACCATGGTCTCCGCTCATGAGAAGGCGGTCCGACACACCGCCCTCATACAGCTCTATTCCCTTGTCCAGCCTGTCCCGAAGCATGCCGGATGGCGTGCCGTCGGGCCTGACACTGCAGCCCAGTACCATGATACAGTCCACATCTCCAAGGGCTGCCGCATCATCCGCGCTGATGATATTGGGTTTTTCTCGCCGGATCATGTACAGGTTTATGAGGAACAGAACCAGACATCCTGCCAGTCCCAATACCAGAAGTATCTTAACCGCTTTTTTCAGAATCGCTATTTTATCCATTCCACTCTTCCTTCTCTTACGGAGCGCCGACGGGGTCAAAAAAACCGCTCTTCCCGGCAAAATGCAGAGATTTGCGGCTTTTGATGCGTATGTCAGGTCAATCCTTATTTAACAGCAATTGCCTCGATTTCACACAGAACGCCCTTTGGAAGGGTCTTAACTGCCACACAGCTTCTGGCTGGTTTGGAAGTGAAATACTTAGCATATACTTCGTTAAATGTTGCAAAATCGCCCATATCTGCCAGGAAGCAGGTGGTCTTAAATACCTTGTCAAAGCCGCTGCCTGCTGCTTCCAGGATGGCGCCTACGTTCTTGCAGCTCTGTTCAGCCTGTCCTGCGATGTCCTCTGCAACGCTGCCGTCTGCCGGATTTACCGGTATCTGACCGGATGTGTAGATAACTCCATTAACCTCAAATCCCTGGGAGTATGGTCCGATTGCGCCTGGTGCCTTTTCTGTGCTGATTACGTTCATTTTAAATCCTCCTTGTTCTTAGGGGAAATGCCCGTACAATATGTATTCCCCATTATATTGATTTTCATTCTCACGCGACATGCGCGAACCCCAAAATTATTATATCGGATTATTAGAGATGTTGCAAGATAAGGCGGAGATTCTTCTTTGTATTTTTTGCCGTGCTATTTTTTCCATACAATGCCTGCAAGGAGGTTTCTTCGGAAAATGATACTCTTTTTTCAGCATAATGCATAGATATGCACCAATGTATTATGTAATATGTACGAATTTTAAATTAATTATTGATTTATTTTGTGTGATGTGTTTATAGTTAGGATGATTAATAGTTAATATAGTTAACAGTATACGACTTTACAACTTTTTAAGAAAAAAATATCGTACAGGACACTTTGGTGTATAATTAGTTTGCCAACAAAATATACAAAGGAAAGTGACCCTGTACGACAAACTCATTATACAACGAAAAGAACCTGATTGGTAGACTTCATCAATATTTTTCCATCTATTTTAAAACCTTTTCTTCCCCTGCCGCGGAGACTTTATTCCTACTGGCTTTATCCATACTTGCCATGGAATCGGCGGATTCCATCCGTTCCCTCTACCGACATTTTTTGTCTGCCATCACCCAAAAGTCACTGACTGCTTTTTATTATGCCTGTTCCTACTCCAAAGCAGACTATTCCAGATTCATGAATGTAACGGCATCCCTGGCTTTAAAACTCATTCCTGACTCCCTGAAGTCACAGCCGGTCTTCTTCTGCATTGATGATACCATGATTTCTAAATTTGGAAGGAAATTTGAAGATGTTTCAAAACCTTTTGACCATGCAGCACACAATGGCTCCAACTATCTGAACGGCCATTGCTTTGTCAGCCTCATGCTTTGTGTCCCCATATGGAGCAACCGTCGGATTGCTTATCTGGCGGTCCCTCTCGGTTACCGCATGTGGCAGAAAAAACAATCGAAACTGGAGCTTGCCGCAGCCATGGTGCCTCAGGTCATGCCCTCTTTTGCTTCTCAGAAGAATGTCATAATCCTTTGTGACAGCTGGTACGCCAAGAAAAATCTCGCCTGTATTGTTGATGAATATCCAAATCGGGATTTGATCTGTAATGCCAGGGCTGACTCTGTTATTTATGACCTTGCCCCATAGCCAACCGGCAGAAGAGGCAGGCCCGCAAAGCATGGGGAACGCCTTTCTATTAAAGAGGACTTCACTCTTTCTGCTGAAAAGATAGGGGATTACTACATGGGTGTACGCCGGGTCCTTACCAATATCTTCGGGCAAAGGGAGGTTCTCGCCTATGTAACTTCTACAGAGAAAACCGGCGGCTCCAGACGCCTGTTTTTCAGTACGATTATTCCAGAGCAGATGCAGATATTCTGCGCATGGCAGGAAAAGGCGCCGCTAAACCAGACCGGGAGTGAGCGTATGCAGTTCATCCCATTATTGTGTTACACATTTCGCTGGAATATCGAGGTGAGTTATTATGAACAGAAAACGTTCTGGTCGTTATGCAGCTATATGTTACGCAGTCGGAAGGGAATCGAAATGTTGGTTAATCTGATCAACATCTCGTATTGTGCCATGAAGATACTGCCATATCAGGAAGAATCATTTTCAAAGTACCGTACAGAAAGTGTGCAGGAATTTCGGTTTGCCCTTAGTGAGCAAATCCGGCAGCAGGTATTTTATGCCACTTTCGTGAGAAATATCGAAACCAGCATAAAATCCAGTGTAGTTATGAAAGCTTTAAAACAGTTAATTCGGCAACAGTGCTGGCATTTATAAAAGTTGTAAAGTCGTGTAAACAAAATAAACCATATTTTTAGACGGAACACTTACTGAACTTTCCAACAAATATTTAGGTAAGGATTTCTCCAAAGAACTTACCTTGGAAGAAATCCAGCAGTAACATATCAGGAGGGTGAATGAAATGGATGCACGAGAGTATGAAAGTTTTTCTGTAAATAGCTATTAAGCATTAGGTCTTCTATGATAAAATCTATTATCATAAGGAGGCCTATTATTATGGCAAGAAGAGAAAAACAGCCCGTACACAAAGTAGTCATGACGGAGGGGAAAAGGAACATCGTCCATCAGCTCCTGGAAGAGTATGACATCCAGACTGCGGAGGATATCCAGGAAGCCCTCAAAGACCTGCTGGGGAGCACCCTGAAGGAGATGATGGAAGCGGAGATGGATGAGCATCTCGGCTATGGGAGGTCAGAACGGTCGGATTCGGATGATTACCGCAATGGCTACAAGCCCAAGCGGATCAACAGCAGCTTCGGGAGCATGGACATCCAGGTGCCCCAGGACAGGAAGTCCACGTTTGAACCCCAGGTGGTAAGAAAGCGCCAGAAGGACATTTCCGGCATTGACCAGAAGATCATATCCATGTATGCAAAAGGCATGACAACCCGCCAAATCTCGGATACCTTGATGGACATTTATGGTTTTGAGGCTTCGGAAGGGTTCATCTCGGACGTGACGGACAAGATACTGCCGCAGATTGAAGACTGGCAGAACCGCCCGCTGGAGGAAGTCTATCCCGTGGTCTACATCGACGCAATCCATTATTCCGTGCGGGAGGACGGGGTAATCCGCAAGCTTGCCGCCTATGTCATCCTCGGCCTTACGCTGGAAGGTAAAAAGGAAGTCCTGAGCATACAGATCGGGGAGAATGAAAGCTCCAAGTACTGGCTCTGCGTTCTGAACGAGTTGAAGAACCGCGGTGTGAAGGATATCCTCATTCTCTGCTCGGACGGGCTCACGGGCATTAAGGAAGCCATAACGGCGGCATTCCCGAAGACGGAGCAGCAGCGCTGCATCGTACATATGGTACGGAACACGCTGAAATACGTCTCCGACAAGGACCGGAAAGCATTTGCCACGGACCTGAAAACCATCTACCATGCCGCAAACGAGGAAAAGGCGCTGGAGGCGCTGGAGAAGGTGACGGAAAAGTGGACGCCAAAGTACCCCAACTCAATGAAACGCTGGCATGACAACTGGGATGTGGTATCCCCCATCTTCAAGTTTTCCATGGAGGTCAGGAAGGTGATCTATACTACCAACGCGATCGAGAGCCTCAACTCTACCTACCGGAAGCTCAACCGCCAGCGGAGCGTGTTCCCGGGCAGCACGGCGCTCTTAAAGGCTCTGTACCTGGCCACGTTCGAGGCGACGAAGAAGTGGACCATGCCCATCCGCAACTGGGGGCAGGTCTATGGGGAACTGTCCATTATGTACGAAGGCAGACTGCCGGAATAAGAGCGCACAGGCATAGGTGTACACCTATCCGGAAAGGAGCTTTCCATGTATGGATTTTCAAAATACGATGCTCAGGACAGGTACGACAGCTATAATACTGTACAGGTGAAGTTAAAACTGAATATGAAGACAGATGCAGATATCCTGGCCTGGGTCAGACAGCACAAATATGGCAGGGACACTTCCGTCCAAGGGGCCATCAAGACCCTGATACGGGAAGACATCGCCAGAGGCCAGGCCGATGGGACACAAGGTTAATCCCTCTGCATTTTACATTCGTTGGCTGTCTGCAGCTCTGACAGGGATTCCATGATAGACAGGTAATCGATCCCCTCCACAACAGTCCCTGTGCCAGGGTCAAACAGTTCATCGTCTGCGGTGGCTTTCGGGTCATAGGATTTCAGTTCACTGTCATACCAGCTATAGATATCACTGTATAAGTCGGCTGCATGATCCAGCAGGGACTGCAGTCCATTGATCTTTGCCCTGATATCTTCAGGTACAAAGGGATCGTCTGTTTTTAGCTTCATGGCACACCTCCTGATGTTTTCCTGTAAGAAGTGTACCATAATTTGATGGGATTTTCCAATACATCTTGACAGAATCCAAAAGCATCCGTATAGTAAAGGTAGGTGGTCACGACATCCACCTACCTTTCTCATTAACTTATCATAGAAGATCTCAATTTACAGACTTTTTTTCATACTCTCGGATGCACGTTCAATCGAAATATTAACCTCATCATTTTGGCCTATTTTAAAAGCGGGAATCTCTTTTACGATACCTCTGACATTGATTTCATTCGCCCTTGGAACAACGTTAGCGGTCTTCGTAGCCATTATCCACATATCCAAAGTGCCGGCTTTAAACAAAATCTGTGAGTTATATGTCTGGGTTATACGCGGCACTCCTCTGCTTGTGCAGTTGTTCCTTTTATTTTTCGGACTTCCCAAAGTAGGCGTTGTCATTAATCCAATGCCTTCAGGAATATTGGTTTTTACCTTAAGCATCGGTGCTTACAGTTCAGAAATAATCAGGGCCGCCATCCTGTCCATACCCAAAGGCCAGTGGTAGGCGGCCATGTCACTGGGAATGAGCTATCCCCAGCAGTTTTTAAGAATCATACTTCCCCAGGCGTTTAAGATATCCGTACCGCCTCTCTTTCACAGCTTTATTGCCCTTGTTAAGGATACATCTCTCGCGGCCAACATAACCATTCCCTAGATGTTCCTGACTACCCAGAGAATAACTGCCAGGAATTATGAACCTCTTCTCATGTACATTGAGGTCGGATTTATTTACCTTATATTTTGTACGGTCCTGAATTATGTGCAGAACCGGATAGAAAATAAACTCATGCTGACTCCTACGGATAAGAAAAAAAATCAAAGAAATTACAGATACACAGGTCTAGGGAGGTGCCATATGCTGCAGATAAAACATTTAAACAAATATTTTGGAGATAATCATGTGCTGAATGACATCAGTCTGGAAATCGAATCGCACAAGACCATGGCTATCATAGGTTCCTCCGGCTCAGGAAAATCCACATTGCTTCGGTGCATCAATCTTCTGGAAGATCAGGCTGGTGTGGACGGTGTCCAGGTGGAAAATATATGGGATATCCCCTATCTGCGCAGTGAGAATATCGGATATGAAACCGCCGCTGCCCTGGCAGTTGGAATCCATGCGGTCCGCAATAAAGTCTCCATTCCGGTTGGAGCCGAATGCCACATGAATGGCGCCGACTGTGCAATGGCCTGCGCGGTAGCAGCCGGAGCAAGCTGGATACGTGTATTCGAATGGTGTAATGCATTTGTATCCCAATCCGGCTTCATCAATGCCATGGGCGCCAATGTGTCCCGCATGAGGAGCCGGCTAAAGGCTGACCAGATTCTGGCCCTGTGTGATGTGAACGTCAAACACGGAAGTCATTACATCATCCACGACCGGAGCGTAGCGGAACAGGCCATGGATATCGAATCCCAGGATGGTGACGCAGTCATTGTCACAGGATTTGATACGGGTACCCCACCATCCGTGGAAAACATATCAAAATGCAAAAAATCCACTTCGCTTCCCATACTCATAGGCAGCGGCCTTAACAGCAGTAATGTAAACGAACTCCTGACAGCCGCGGCCGGTCACACCAAATTTCCATATGTGTCAGATACCTGCCTGCCCCTTCTTCTGTTCCAGATGGGCAAGCAGGTACTCTTTCGTATTCCTCTGAGGTTCCTCCAATACCATATCCAGAAGCCGGGCCAGCGTGCTGCCCACTTCCCTGCCAGGCTTCACCCCTGCACCCATAATGTCATGACCCGAGACAGCCAGGGTCTTCAGGCTGATGCAATCTCCGTTCCTGCGAATTTCCTCTGTCAAATCTCTGACTTGGCGCAGCCACCGCAATTCCCCGTCATTGGACGCCGCCTCAGAAAGGCACATCTTAAGTGTGAGCAAATCATCAAACAGCTCCGGCTCCATCTGGCTCATGGCACGGCGGATGGATGCCCTGGACGGCTCCCTGCCATCCTTTATGACATCCCTCATGCCATCTTCCATACCGTCCTGAAATCCCACCTTCTTTCCCTGCCACTCCACCAGAATTCTTACCCTGTAGATGGTGTCATTGTCCAGCTTTAAATCCTTCAGTATATCCGCTGCCTGGGAAGCACTGCAATTCCTCAAAAAAGCAGCCCAGCGCATATGCTTTACTGCCGGAATTCCGGCGGGAATGGACGGCACAGCCCAATTCCCTGACTCCCCGGCATAAGCCCCGTGAAATTTCTCTGACACATAGGGACTGATTCCGGTCTCATACACCCGCAGGATATAATCCGGATGGGAACTCAGCAGAAGCTTGGTCAGCTCCACCTGAATCCGTTCCTTACTCACATGGACCATGTTAGGCGCAATTGTCCTGATGGCCTCATAGGTGCGTTCTTCTATGGAGAAGCCCAGCTGGGCCGAAAAACGGATGGCCCGCAGGATTCTGAGGGCATCCTCTGTAAAGCGGTCCATGGGCTCCCCCACGCACCGGATGATTCCCTTCTCCAAATCCTCCACACCTCCGAATTTATCTACAAATCCCGTATGGCTGTTATAGGCCATGGCATTGATGGTAAAGTCCCGGCGTTTTAAATCCTCCACCAAATCCGGAGTGAACTCCACACTGTTGGGATGGCGTCCGTCCGAGTACTCTCCGTCAATACGGTAAGTTGTTACCTCATACCCCTCCTTCCCCATCATCACGGTCACTGTGCCGTGCTGTATGCCGGTATCCACAGTACGCCGGAACACCTCCTTTACCTGCCCCGGCAGGGCGCTGGTGGTGATATCCCAGTCCCCCGGCTCCCTGCCCAAAAGCATATCCCTGACGCATCCGCCTACCACGTATGCCTCATATCCGTGTTCATTCAGTTTATTAATAATCTCCTCTGCGGGAACGGGTATTCTGATTTCCATGTCTGTCTGCTTCCTCATACTATATTCATTTTATGATTAACACTGCCACGGTCTTATTCTATCAGCTTTTCCTGTCCTTTTCCAGAAATATTTTAACTACATATTATAACAACATATTCAGCGGGTATGGAAAATGGCAGATGCAGGTCCACTCCCGCATCTGCCATATCTATTTACTTCTTTAGTACGCCTTGCCCCAATAAACCATCTTCTTCGCCGGCTTCCCGCAGCAAACGCATTTATCGGACAGGTTCTCCTGCTCAAAGGGTATGCATCTGGATGTGGCTCCGGCCACCTCCTTGATTTTCTCCTCACACTCCAGGCAGCCGCACCACATGGCTTTTACAAAGCCCGGCTTATTGTTGACGGTATCCACAAATTCATCCCAACCGGCCGCTGTATAGGTGTGGGCATCCCTGTGCTTCCTTGCCTTCTCCAGCATGGCGTCATGGATGGTATCCAGCATTTCACCTGCTCTTGACTCCAGTTCATCCAGGGATACGAAGCTCTTCTCATGGTTGTCTCTGCGCACCAGCACTGCCTGGTTCTTCTCTATATCCTTTGGCCCAATCTCCACACGAAGAGGCACGCCGCGCATCTCACAGTCAGCGAACTTCCAGCCCGGGCTCTTGTCCGTATCATCCACCTTTACGGCGAATCCTGCCTTTGTAAGGCGCTCCTTCAGCTCATATGCCTTATCCAGCACGCCTTCCTTCTGCTGCTGTACCGGTACCACCATAATCTGGACCGGAGCGATTCTCGGAGGAAGCACCAGACCGTTGTCATCGCCGTGCACCATGATGATGGCGCCGATGATACGGGTGCTCACGCCCCAGGATGTCTGGTGTACATACTTTAATGTATTATCCTTGTCCGTAAACTGGATGTTAAATGCCTTTGCAAATCCGTCACCGAAGTTATGGCTGGTACCTGACTGCAGGGCTTTTCCATCATGCATCAGAGATTCTATGGTGTAGGTTGCCTCTGCTCCGGCAAACTTCTCCTTATCGGTTTTCTGACCCTTAATGACAGGAATGGCCAGCACTTCCTCACAGAAGTCCGCATACAGGTTCAGCATCTGAATTGTTCTGGCCTCGGCCTCCTCGGCTGACGCATGGGCCGTATGGCCTTCCTGCCACAAAAACTCCCTGGAGCGCAAGAACGGACGTGTGGTCTTTTCCCATCGCACAACGGAACACCACTGGTTATAGACTCTGGGAAGGTCGCGGTAGGAGTGGATGTCCTTTGCGTAAAAATCACAGA
Source organism: Enterocloster clostridioformis (assembly GCF_020297485.1). Lineage (NCBI taxonomy): Bacteria > Bacillati > Bacillota > Clostridia > Lachnospirales > Lachnospiraceae > Enterocloster > Enterocloster clostridioformis. Next base: position 4,074,293 of record NZ_JAIWZC010000001.1, on the reverse strand, counting down.
ACAGAGTCTCAGAGGTAGGCCTTACGCACATGCGCTCCTGAAGTTCCTCCAGTCCTCCATGAGTTACCCATGCCACCTCAGGCGCAAATCCTTCCACATGGTCCTTTTCCTTCTCTAACAGGCTCTCCGGTATGAAGATAGGCATGTATACGTTCTGCACCCCTGTCTCCTTAAACCTTCTGTCCATTTCCTTCTGGATGTTCTCCCAGATTGCATAGCCGGCCGGCTTAATCACCATGCATCCCTTGACGCTGGCATAATCGCACAGCTCCGCCTTCTTTACCACATCCGTATACCACTGGGCGAAATCCTCATCCATGGATGTGATGGCCTCTACCATTTTCTTGTTGTCTGCCATGATTTTTCTCCTTTTCGTTATTTACATTGACCCTTGCATATCTTACATTATGAAATAAAAAGAGCCACCCAATCCCCTGTGCCGCGTGCACAAGGGACCGAATGACTCGGCGGTACCACCCTTATTAACCATCGGGCTTAAAACGTGTCTGAAAATTCATTCCCGCCATCTGCGCGCCCTCATGGTTCTCTCATCATCCGTTAACGCCGGACATACGCTGCATTCATCATACAGGACTCCAGGGCGGGTTCAGCATCTGCCAACCGTAAGGACCTCTCACCTGCGGTCCTCTCTCTGTGACGTGCAATCACGCTTACTGTTCCCTTTCCATGTCATATCTATGAATTGGTCATTTCTTTATGTAAGAATGATTTTACGTCAGTTTTGGGACTTTGTCAACCACAGAATCGCCATATGAAGATTCTGCGGCAGACAAACCCTAACCGCTCAGACAGTCCCCCTCTTTCTATGTCTCTCTTTCTATGTCTCTCTTTCTATGTCTCCCTTTCCACCTCCTTCGTCCACGCCTCCACCATATCCTCTGTCAGCAGCAATCCCAGCGGTCCCAGTATGAAACCAAAAAATCCGAACAATTCCAATCCCACATACACGGACGCCAGCGTCTCAAGGGGAGACAGCCCCACCTGTCCGCCCATCATCCGCACTTCCAGGATCTGACGCACAAAATAGCACACCAGATAAAGGGCGGTAAGTGCCAGCGCATGCTTCCAGTCCCCAACAGCCAGCCGAAGGACAGCCCAGGGTATCAGCACCGTGCCGGTTCCAAATATAGGGAGAGCATCCAGTATACCGATTCCAATGCCTGCCATGATGTAATACGGATTGCGGATCAGGAACATTCCCCCGATACACAGCCCTGTTGTAATAAAGAGAATGATTCCCTGGCTTCTGAACCAGGCCTTTCCTGTCTGCACCAGGCGGTTTCCTATCATATTAAATTCCTTGCGGAAGACGGACTGGTCCCGGCGGTCCCGCAGGTCCTCCATTTCCTGCAGGCTTAATATAGCTGCCAAAAACACCACCAGGCTTACGATGGCTGCTTTTGCCAGACAGCTGAGCACGGACATGGAATTGGCCATGAGAAAGGGCATGGCAGCTGTTTTGCATGTATCTACCATGTGATATAGCATATCCCCGGCCATGTCGGCCACACATCCCGGCCTCAGCCCCATGGCATGCTCCACCCTGTGGCAGTTTCCTGTGAGCCACAGATCAAACTGTTCCAGCCATACCGGAAGCTGCACCATAAGCAGTTTCCCCTCTGAGCACAGCTTTAGGGCGCCCCTGTAGAGCACCACTCCCAGGACGGACAGAACCGCCAGGAATTCCACGCCGCCGATGACGCCGATGGGCATATGATGCCGTTTTCCCCTCACCGTAATCCTCATCCGGTAGGACAGGAACCTGGCCGACGGCCGCAGCACAAGGGCCAGGATATAACCCACGAAAAAAGGAGCCACGAGGGGCAGCAGATATTTAAATCCTGCATACACCGCTCCCGTGGTTCCTGTTATAATTAATAATTTCTTCAGTTTCTTACCCGGCTTTTCCATGGACTCACCTGTTTCTGATTCGTACTTCATTTGTACCCTCATAGTATGAGCCGATGGCCGGAAAATATTCTGTTTCCTATGTACAAGTGATGCCGGTAAATTATTCCTTTGTTACCAGGCTGTCCACTGTATCCTGTGTTACCAGCTGGTTGTCCAGGATTACATAAGGCTCAACCTGCTTGCCTTCCAGATAATCATAGGCAGTGTTAAGGATGGCCTTTCCCAAGAAGAATGGCGGCTCTGCGATGGTTGCGTCAACCTTGCCGGCTTTCATTGCATCCAGTGTGTCGTCGATGGCGTCACAGCCGATTTTTACGATTTCATCGGTTCTGCCTGCTGCTTCCATTGCCTCTAATGCGCCTAAAAGCATCTCGTCATTTGCGGCATAAAGTCCGTCGATTTCCGGATTGGCCTGAAGAATATTCTCCATAACGCTCATGCCCTTGGCTCTGTCAAAATCAGCCACCTGGCAGGCCACGATTTCCATGTCCGGGTTGTCCTTCATCACTTCGTTGAAGCCCTGGGAACGGTTCTGGGCAACGTTAGTTCCCATGATGCCCTGAATCTCAACAATCTTGCCTTTTCCGCCTAAGGTGTCAACCAGGTACTGTCCTGCCATACGGCCTGACTTGATAGCGTCGTAGCCAATGTGTGAAACAACCTCGCCGCCGTTAGCCTCGCGGTCCATGGTAAAGACAGGAATCCCTGCATCGTTGCATGCCTCGATGGAGGAAACGATAGCGTCGGAATCACATGTATCGATGATGATGGCATCCGGCTTCTTTGTAATCAGGTTCTCCACATCCTTCATCTGGATGGTGGGATCGTCCTGGGCGTCGGTAATATACAGTTCAATACCGTGCTCGTCAGCAGCCTTCTGGACACCGTCCTTTACATCCACAAAGAATGGGTTGGTCTGTGTGTTCATGGCAAGACCGATCACATACTTCTTTCCGCTTCCCTCTTCTGAACCGGTATTTTCTGCCTCAGCCGAGGTATCCTTTGCCTCATCCTTTGCCTCATCCTTTGCTTCTTCCTTGGACTCCTCCTTTGCCGCCTCAGTAGCTGCGGCGGCGGTAGTTACCCCTGAGCCTGAGCTGCATCCGGCCATCAGTGAACACGCCATTGCTATTGCCAATACAGTTGCCCCAATTTGTCTCCTCATAATACAATCTCCTTTTCTTAAATAAATATTTTGTGACGGTTTTGCCGTTTCATGGATAAACAGGATGAACCGGCAGAACCGCAGGTACCTTATCCTTTTCACCCGTTTCCGGGCTTTACTGCTCTGCATTTACACTACTTTGTGTTAACTCTGTTTTCTATCTGCTATTCCGCCTTAGCCGACAGGTCCTTTACCTTCTTGTCCACCAGGACCGCAATCAGTATGACAGCGCCCTTCACAATATTGGTGGCATGGGGATTTACGTTCATAAGCGTCAGGATATTATCAATAATACCCATAATCATGGCGCCCACCACAGTTGGGAGCACAAAGCCCACGCCGCCGCTTAAGGACGTACCGCCCAGGATAACGGCAGCGATGGCGTCCATCTCAATGCCGGTGCCGCTGGTGGACTGTGCCGAACCAAGCCTTGCTGTCAGAATCACGCCTGCAACGCCGCACATAAGACCGTTAAGCGTATAAGCCATCCACTCTGTGAAACGGACAGAAATACCGGACAGACGCGCCGCCTCCCGATTGCCTCCAAAGGCATAGATGCTGCGGCCGTAACTGGTCTGTGTCAGCACATAGTGGGCAATGAGGAATAGGATGATAAGGATGATGACGGGAACCGGCACTCCGGCGACTGTTCCCTTGCCAAAAAACTTGTAGGCATCCACTTTAATGGGAATAGGGGAGCCTTTTGTATATACAAGAATGCATCCGCGAAGGAGAGTCATCATGCCCAGGGTGGAGATAAAGGGAGGAATCTCACACACTGCCACAAAGAAACCATTTACGGCGCCGCATCCTATGCCTACGGCCAGAGCCACCAGAATGGCCGCTCCCGCATTGCCTGTGGATTCCAGGATACCGGAAGCCAGAACGCCTGCCAGTCCCAGGATGGAGCCTACGGAAAGGTCGATTCCCCCGGTGAGAATGACAAAGGTCATGCCGCATCCCACGATACCTGCCACTGTAATCTGCTTAAACACGTTGAACAGGTTGGCCACGCTTAAGAAGCTGGGGGACAATATGGTTGCAAATACGCAGATTACCAGTAAAATCAGCACGGAGCGGTAGATATTGAGCCGGCCGATTAATTTTTTCTTATTTACACTATTCATTTTCACTGACACCTCCAGATGCATGGGCTAAGATAATTTCCTGATTCATCTCTGATTTTGGTATTTCCAGGACCGTATGGCCTTCCCTCATGATGACTACCCGGTCGCTCATGCCAATGACTTCGGGCAGGTCCGTTGAAATCAGTATAATGCTTTTTCCGGCCTTGGTGAGCTCATCCATGATTTGATAAATCTCCGCCTTGGCCCCCACATCCACGCCGCGGGTTGGCTCGTCCAGAATCAGTATGGACGGGTTGGCTTCCAGCACCTTGGCAAATACCACCTTCTGCTGGTTGCCGCCGCTGAGTTTACCGGCCAGCTGCTGCAGGCTGCTGATTTTAATGTTGAGCCGTTTAACCTGTGCGTTAATCCGCTTAGTCTCCAGCTTCTTATCCAGATGAATGAAATGGGTTATCTTATCCAGTGATGACAGGGAAACATTTTCCCTGATATTGCGTATGAGCACCAGCCCTTCCTGCTTCCTGTCGTCGGACACAAATCCGATTCCCGCTTTTAAGGCCTTCTTTGGGCTGGAACAGTCTTTCTTTTCCCCGTTTATGTAAATCTCCCCGGAGTCCATAGGAAGGGCTCCGTATACGATTTTAGACAGCTCGATGGTTCCTGAACCTAAAAGTCCGGCCACTCCCAGGATTTCACCCCTGTGGAGCCTGATGTTCACGTTGTGGACTCCTTTTCCGCAGATATTCTTAAGCTCCAGCACCGTCTCGTCCTCCCTGTAATCCCTCTCAGGATACAGGTTGGTCACGCTGCGGCCTACCATCATGGAAACCACCTCGTCGTAATTGGTGTGGCCTATGTCCTTGGTAGCTATGTATTTTCCGTCCCTGAACACGGTCAGACGGTCCGATATCTGGAAAATCTCATCCATGCGGTGTGAAATATACAGAATGGAAATGCCCTCCGCCTTAAGCTCCGCAATGATTTTAAACAGAATCCGAATTTCTTCGTCTGTCAGGGCAGCGGTTGGCTCGTCCATGATGATGACCTTCGCGCCTATGGTCAGACACTTTGCAATCTCCGTCATCTGCGATTCCGCCACGGACAGGTTGCGCACCTTGGTACGGCAGTCAAACCTAAGGCCCAAACGGTCCAGCTCCTCCTGGGCATCCTTGTACAGCTTTTTCCAGTCCACTGCGCCGTATGACGTCTTAGGAAGCCTTCCCAGATACATGTTCTCCGCCACGGACAGGTCCCGCACCATGTTGAATTCCTGGTATATCATGGCGATACCCTTGCGCTCCGCGTCCTTGGTGGAATGGAACACCACTTCCTCCCCATTGACATACATGTGTCCGGAAGTATATCCCTGGGCCCCTGCTATAATTTTCATCAGGGTGGATTTGCCTGCGCCGTTCTCACCGCACAGGGCGTGTACCTCGCCCCTCCTCACATCCAGATGGACTCCGTCCAGAGCTTTAACGCCCGGAAATGTCTTCACAATCGAATCCATCCGCAATACTAATTTTTCTTCCATGTTACCCCTCCCTTGCTGCTAAGAGTTCCTGAGAATGCCCCTTTGCCAGAGCAGTATCAGTAAGCGCATCCCGCCACTAAAATCACGTTGGTGTATCCTGTGAATTCACCTGTAAGGACAATGGCCTTTGCATCCTTGCTGCGCTCCTTAAGCTCTGTATGGGGAATGTATTCCACCGGAAGTCCCTGAGGCAGAAGTTCCAGCGCTTTCTTGTGAAAGTCCGGTGTCACGTTCAGCGCCTCGTCAGCAAACACAGCGCCCTCCACCACGATATATTTGAGTATCTCCTCCAGAACATCCAGGTAGGCCGGATCACCGGGCCTCCAGCCCAGGTCCACGCGCTCCACTCCCTTTGGAATGGGAAGTCCCGCGTCCCCGATAATAATGGTATCCCTGTGCCTCAGCTCCGCCAGCACCCTGGCCAGCTGCGGATGTAATATTCCTGTTTTTAACATGTCTGTTTCCCCTTCTACTGATTATAATTCGACTGATTATAATTCGACTGATTGCAGTTTTTTGATTGTGGTTCGTTTGGTTCTGATTCTTATGATTGCTCTTTGACAATTCCCATGCTAACAGGGCTTTGCGCCAACCATCCATAGTCTAATGGTCTGCAGCCATGAATGCGTCAATCTCCTCCCTGACCGGCATGGAGGGCGTAGTGCCGATTTTCTGTACGGACAGGGCTGCCAGGGCATTGGCAAAATCAGCTGCTTCCCACAAATCCTTTCCCTCTGCCAGGGCTGCCAGAAGGCCGCCGTTAAATGCGTCTCCTGCTCCGGTGGTGTCCACCGCGTCCACCTTATAAGCGGGAATGATTCCCTTCTTCTCTCCCGTGTTTATGTATACACCTCTCTGGCCCAGTGTAATCAATACATTCTTTACCCCTTTGGAGAAGAACCAGTCCGCTGCCTTGTCCGCGGCTTCCTCGCTGTCCACCCTGATGCCTGTAAGAATCTCCGCCTCCACCTCGTTGGGGGTAATCAGGTCAATTTTTCCCAAAAGCTCATCGCTGACAGGCTGTACAGGGGCGGTATTTAAAATGACCTTGACGCCCTTCCTGTATGCGGTATCCACGATGCGCTCCACAGAGGATACATTGGTCTCCAGCTGTGTCAGCAGATATTCGGACTGGCCCACCAAATCCTCCAGGGAATCCACCTCCTGGTCCGTAATGGTATTGCAGGCTCCCAAGATTACCACGATTTCATTCTGGCTGCTGTTCTCATCCACCATAATCAGGGCGCATCCTGTCTCCGTTGTATCGGAATACAAAACCCTTCCCGTGTCCATGTGAAGCTCATTCATAGTATTGAGGGCAATATCGGCAAACGCGTCCTGTCCAAGCTTTGTCACCATGGTCACATCCGCTCCGGCCTTGTGGGCCGCCACGCCCTGGTTGAATCCCTTTCCGCCGGGTCCCATCTTAAACACGGTCCCCTTCACCGTCTCCCCTGCTGCCGGCAGGTGCGGTGTCCTGGCCATCAAATCCACCACAAAGCTTCCGAATACCGTTACTTTCTTTTCCATATGTTCCATAATATACTCTCTCCTTAATCCATCTTTCCGGCGCGCTCCGCACACGCTTCATGCCATTCCTGCAGGCGGTTCCCCACCGGCGATCCTGCGCCGGCAGTTTCCCAGCAGCAGTTACCCAGCAGCATTTTTCCATCAACAGTTCCCCATCAGCAGGTGCCCCATCCGCAGTTTTCCTGCCGGCAGCCAACACTAAATCAGTACAATCCCGTTGCCTGCTCCGATTCTGTCCGCCCCTGCCTCAATCATAGCCGCGGCGTCTTCCGGTGTGCGTATGCCGCCGCTGGCCTTTACCCCGGCCTTGCCTCCAACGGTTTTTCGCATCAGAGCCACGTCAGCTGCCGTAGCCCCGCCTGTGCTGAATCCTGTGGAGGTTTTCACGAAATCAGCCCCCGCCTTTACTGCCAGCTGGCAGGCTCTTACCTTTTCCTCATCCGTCAGGAGGCAGGTCTCTATGATGACCTTTACCACTGCGCCCCCAGAGGCTTTTACCACAGCCCGGATATCCTCCTCCACAAAGGCGTCATCTCCGTCCTTAAGGGCACTTATGTTGATAACCATATCCACTTCATCCGCCCCTGCCTTTACAGCCTCAGAGGCTTCAAAGGCCTTTGCGCTGGTAAGCATGGCTCCCAGCGGGAATCCCACCACGCAGCATGTCTTTACGCCGCTTCCCTTTAACTGCTCAGCCACCAGCGGTACAAAGCAGGTATTGACACAGACAGATGCAAATTTGTGCTCCCTTGCCTCATTGCAGTATCTTATAATCGTATCCTTGCCGGCATCCGCCTTCAGCATCGTGTGATCAATCATGTGTTCAATTCCCATTTTCATTCTCCTTTTCCATTTGAAGCTCTTATTAGGTTTAAATTGTAATATATATCTTCTGTAACCGGTTACATGTCTTTGTAAAAAAATATGACCGGCTTTGTATTTTTGTGTAACCGGTTACAGATTTGTGCAGAAAACAATCTGACTTGATTGTCAGGTTGTTTTCCTGTGTTCTGAACCCCGCAGGATTACCTTATAAGGAATAGTAATCCGTTTTCCTTTCTGGCGGCTCTTTCCGGAATCCTCAAAGCACTCCTGAAGAAGCCTCATGGCTTCCCGCCCCTGTTCCCTGGCATCCCTGTCCACCACGGATATCCTGTAGTCAATCATCCGCAGGGCGTCAATGTCATCGAATCCCATCAGGGAAATATCCCTTCCTATCTTAACCTTGTTTTCCGTCAGATACTTAAGGCATCCCAGGGTGGACAGGTTGTTGGACGTAAAGATGGCTGTGGGCGGTTCCTTCAGTCCCAGAAGCCGTCCGGTACATTCATATGCCTTGGCAATCTTAAAATCACCGCAGGCAACGTATTCCTCAGGGACAGACAGTCCGCTGTCCTCCATGGCCTGCAGATACCCCTGACACCGGTCTTTGCCCGGTTTGGAGGTCTCAGGGCCGGTTATAATGGCAATCCGCTCATGGCCTGCCTTTATTAACGCCATCACTCCGTCATAGGAGCCCTGCTGGTTGTCCACAAATACGCCGTCAAACTGGGCCCCCTTCACATCACGGTCCACCAGCACCACCGGTATGCCGGATTCCTCCAGACGGAGCAGGTAATCCCTGGTAACCGTGTCTGTCTCTGAAATCGGCGTTATGATGACGCCCTTCAGCCTCTGGCTTTCCACAATTTTCAAAAAATCATGTTCCTTTTCCAACGTCTCATTGGTTCCCAGAAAAACAATATTATAATGGTATGATTCAGCCACTTCGCTGATTCCGCTTATGACCTTGGAGAAAAACTCATTCTCAATGTCCGGGATAATGGTTCCCACGCTTAAGCTGTCCTGAATGCTCAGGCTTCTGGCGATGGCGCTGGGTACATAATTGTACTCATCCACTGCCTTAAGCACCTTCTGTCTGGTCTCCTCCTTCACGTATCCTGAATTATTGAGGACCCTGGAAATCGTAGCGGAAGAGACGCCTGCCCGGCGTGCTATCTCTTTAATGTTCATGACCCTTCCCCTCCTATTTTCCTGTAACCGCGCCAGAATTATCTGTAACCGGTTACATATATAATACTACCACACAGATTATTAAATGTAAATAGTTTTTATCATTTTTACACAAAAAAATACACGGGAAGAATCCAGGAGATACGCAAAAAGGGGTCCCTTTCCTTATTATAATATCTGTGAAAAGGAACCCTTCTATCATTATTATTCTATCCTATTTCTGTCAGCACATTTCTATTCCTCGCGTATTATGCTGGGCTCCCCTTCTCTGGGTGTCTCTTCCAGCATGGCAAGCACTTCTTCTGCCAGTTTTTTACGGTATTTTACCTCCTGCTCCTTTGGCAGAGACGGATTGCCAAACACATGGAGCACGCTGTTGCCGCGGAATATCCTGTGGGAACCAATGCCCTCTGCAATTTTAGTCAAATTGGTAACCTGCACAATAGGTATTCCAGCCCTTTCAATTTCTTTTGTCATCACTGCACCGCAGCGAGAGCTGGTCCCTCAGGTACTGGTAAGTATGACCGCATCAATATTCTGGTCCTTCAGGCTCTTTGCAATCTCCTCACCAAACTTTTTACCCATCTCCATGGGGGTCATGACACCGGCCGTGGTGTAATAGGTATCCAGAAGGCTTCCTATCTTCCCCTCCTTCTCAAGGGCACGCATAGCATCCACAGGTACCAGGCGGTTGGGGTCGTCCAATACAAACGCATTGTTATATCCCTGATGGCTGACCTCATAATCAGACGCATCCAGGTGATCTGCATCCCCAAAGTTATAAGATTTAAAATACTTGGAGTTGGTGGGAACCATATGGTCCGGATTCCCCTTGGGAACCAGCCCTCCGTCCGTAACCAACGCAATTCTTGCTTCACTCAGCGGCTTTTCCAGAACCGGAACCGGAATCTCTTCATGGTTCGGCATAACCACCTCTGTTCTGAAATTCTGATGGAAGTATTTGTTGAGAAGCATGTTTATGCCCCTGGTGCTTGCAGGTGTGCCATAGTCAATATCTACGGCAGGACCAGAACCAAAATATCCTTCTGACTTTCCATCATTGATAAAACCGCCCTCCGCCAAACGCGATGCAAAACCAGCCAGGCGTTCTAATGCCGCTTTCATCTTAGCCGCATTGTTTTCAGTCTGCAGGATATAAGCCCTGTCCTTGTATAGGTCTGTGCCCGGATTTTCCGTATATAGGCCAGTGACTGCAGGTATTTTGAGCCGCTCAGTAACAATTGCTGTAGTGGCTCCGCAGGCCAGACCGTATCGCCCTGCGTTGAATCCAGGGCCGGCTATGTACATCTGGGCATTGTATTTTTCCACGATGTCAGCAACCTCATTTGACACGTTCTCAATATTCTCAGCAATAAAATTATCACCGCAAATAATAGTTGCAACTATTTTATAACTATCTCCCAATGCTGACTGCAGATACAGCCCCGGGCCAACGGGTTCCTCTTTTACCACGATTCCCATGCTGGCGGTATCTTCCCCGCCATATCCGCCATAAAACTGGTTGATATAGTGAACCACACGAATCTTATCAGACATTTCTTCTCCCTCCTGTTTACATAGTATCCGGGACATCCGGCAAATCGCTGTCTGTTGTCACATAACAATCACCCAGCTGAGACCAGATTCCCTGATAAGCAAAGTTTGTTGTGTGTGTAAATGGTCCCTCAACATTATATCCCATCAGACTCGGAACACCTGCATCTTTGCCAATCACACGGTCCACCTTGGGATGCTGCAGGTCATAATTCCTTCCACTGTTGATAACTGCGTCAATCTTAGGGTCAGAGATAACCAGCATATCGCCGGGAACATCATTGGAAACAGCAGACAGATTCATAACGCAAGGCATTCCCATTTTCTGGCACCAGTTAAAGGCCAGGGCCGAATCCAGCTGGCAATGTCCCATGCCGGACTTATTGACAAGAACGCAGTCTGCTTTCAATGTCTCTTTGCACAAGGTGGCCGCCATCATTCCCATGGCGTCCTTGCCGTCAATCTTCATCACATTATTGGCAAATACAATGCCTACAAATTCCAGGTCCTTTCCATGCCTTCTCAGCAGTTCCTTGATATATGTCTCATTCTGCAGATAATAATTAGGCTCCCAGTATCTCCATACCATGGCTCCGTCCAGTATCTCCGTGGGCTGAAGAATGATTGGCAAAAAGTTCAGTGCACTCTGCCCATATACCAAAAAGTTCCATGTATCATGGGAAGCCATATGGGTAACAAGATATGCCACCTTGGGGAGAGGCTTTCCATCAGGTCCCGGACCTACGGGTCCCAATTCAAAGGTTTCTGTCTCATCCGGTGTAAGGCCGATTCCCAGCTTTGCCAGATATACATTGATTGTCAGGGATGCATATTTTAATGCCTCTGCATAGCTTGCATCGCTTACACCCTCTGCCGGCGTTGCATCCAGAATCACATGATAATGCTTTGAAAAATGAGTATATTTGGCACATGGGCCACCCATATCCATATAATATTTGATATTACATTTTGCATAGTAGATGTCCGATACAACCACTCCCTTAAGAGCAACCGTCCGTCCTACCCCCATAGGAGCAAGCTTTCCCCAGATACCCGGATAAGAGGTCTCCGGCGCATCCGCCTTACAGCGGGGCTGCATGATATCATGTATGGCCAGAATGCGGCAGCTCTCCCCAGGCACTGCTATCTTGATATCCAGAGTCCCGAACATCTCACTCTTTACCGTGTCAATCAATTCCTCTTTGTTAACTGTCAGTATCCCATTCTGTAAAACTGTTTTGTCCCCGAACTGAACTTTCTTTACCCTTACATAGTCAATCTGCAATTTTTTGCTCAATTTAAGCACTCCTTTCCTATGACAAACATGTAATATATTATCATGCATTCTCAGCACTTTTCTTGCCAGGCAGCGTAAATACCAGGACGATTCCCAGCAGCGCAACTACTCCGGCGCCGATGAATGCAGTAGAGATACCTACCACCTTTGCAAGTAGGGATGCACCTACGGATCCCACGCCAAAACCAATCATGGTAAAAGAGAGGATGACCCCCACATTCTTTGTTCCAAACCGGTCTGCTGCAATCGGTGAGAAGCAGGCCTGGCAGCCGCCATAAGACAAGCTGAGGAGCCAGAAGCAGAACATATAAAGATTTCCGGTTGCAACCGTTAATAATGCAACTCCTCCAGCTGTGATGAAAAAGGAAATGGCAAATGCCGCCTTACGTCCTATCTTATCGCTTAAGGTAGGAATGACGAACCGGCCGCCAACTTGGCACAATGAGGCAATGCTGACGCCCAGGGTTGCCATAGCTGATGTAAGCCCTTTATCCGCTCCATATGTAACAAAAATAGCACTAAGCAGCAGATAAGCTGGTACCGCACAGAAATATAATCCGGTTATTGTATATAGTTCCCTTACATGCAGCGCCTCTTTTAATGTATACTGCTTTTTAGAGCTGATATTGGCTCCGGTAGATACATAACCCTCCATGAATCCGGCCGGAGGTGCCTTCATTGTAATGGTTCCGAATATTCCAACCGCAATGTATACTCCTGAGACTATCATGAAAGATTTCATATAACCATAATTTGTAAACCAAGAGCTTACTATGGGTGAAAATACAGTTGCACTGATTCCCAGAGTGGCAAGCGTGAGCCCGGACGCCAGTCCCTTTTTGTCCGGAAACCACTTTGGCATCAGTGCCACGATAACATTATATACAATGCCGTCTCCGATTCCAAAAAGGCCTCCAAATGTCAAAAACATGCACCAGAACATATCCGGTGGCAAAACTGCTGAAACGAACCACCCTAAAAACATAAGCGCATACCCAATAATCAGCACTGTCTTCAAGGACATCTTTCTCTGCATGACGCCCCCGAAAAAGTTTCCCACACAGAACACGGCAATAAAAATCGTGTATGGAAGGCTTGCACTCGCACTTGCCACGGAAAAGTGCTCCATGATATAGGGCTGAAATAAGCTATATGTATAACATATGCCCATAATCAACATGCAAATCATACCGTACACCAGTATCGCCCACCTGTTTGCTTCCTGTTTACCATTCATTCCTCGGTACCCCCATTTCTTTTTCTTTAAGTGTAGTATGGATAACCACCTTAATCAATTTACAGACTTGCTACAGTGCGCAAAAATATTACATTATTCACAAAGTGTAATACACTTATTTCATCAAAAGCATACAATAGTCACATACAGGCCAAATGGTGGGGCGGCATTAAAAAACCAGCAGAAAACCCCAAAAACGGTAGTTCTCTGCCGGAACATCACGAGTATAACATAGCTACGCCATCCTCTTACTGGCTTGTCAATGATTCTGTATCATACCTTTCTCTGTCATTTTATTATAGGACATCTCAATCTTTCGTATACTGGCAAGATGGTCAAAATACCGTCCATAATCGTTATTCATACCATCCCTGACCCAGTCAAAAACAATGCCTACATAAGAATAAGCCTCCATACGCGCCATCAGGTTCAGCTCATCACTTGACAGCCTGATTCCTGCCTCTGAATATTGAACACTGAGGTTCATGCGAATCAACTCATAATAAAAATTATGCAAATAATCCCTCAGGGAATTCTGACCCACATATTGAAAACAGCTCAGGTAAAAACTCCGGTTTTTATGAAGATACCTGCACAGATTTATAAAACTGTCCTGACACTTGCTGGGGTCATTGAAGGAGTTGACTTCTGCCAATGTTTCTGTATAAAAAATCCAATTTATCAATTCATATTTATCTTTAAAATGATAATAAAAAGTATTTCGGCTGATATTGCAGTACTGAACTATATCCTTTACGGAAATCTTGGCTAATGACTTTTTTTTTAGCAGATGTTTGATTGCATCCGCAAATGCCTTTTTGGTTATATCGCTGCTGGACGTTGAACATCTCCTCCTTTGCATTCATTAACTTCAACTTAGTACACACATAGAAAAAACAACTGGATAGTTACAAATATATCAATAATATCTATCTATTATATGTCCAATAGCGATTATTGTCAAATTATAATATTCCTTTTGCGTCCCCGTGTACAACGCGCACAAAAAGCATCTTGACATATATTATCGAAATCTATATGATGTAAGAAAGACCGTATTATCATGTTCTACAGAAACAAGTTATAGAAAGCTGGTGATTATGTTTGGATAACAACTCCAAAAAACCATCAATCAAAAATGTTGACTATGCAACTCCTGCCAGCAAACGTGGCATAGACATGCTGCTAGCCAAATATCATAAACAGAATTTCGAGACAGAAGTACCCGCGAAGCCCTTTCAGGAGATACTGATGCCTAACTTGAAAAAGGAACTGGAAAAAGCCAGGATTGCTCTTGTTACAGACGGCGGGCTTGTCCCCAAAGGAAACCCGGATAATCTCAACCCAACAAATTCACAGAAGTTCTGCATGTATTCTCTGGGCGGCAGTGAGATGCTTCTCTCCAAGGACTACGAAGTCAGTCATCAGGGTTATAATACCGAATATATAGAACAGGACCCCAACCGGCTTTTACCCATAGATGCCATGCGAAGGGCAGAACGAGAGGGTATCATAGGGCGGTTATTTGATATTTTCTACACCACAGCCGGCGTAATGACATCGGTTGAAAACGGAACTGCTCTGGGAGAAAGAATTGCCGTATCACTAAGGGACTGCGATGTGGATGCTGTTGTTCTGTCCTCCACCTGCGGGACCAGCACCCGGTGCGGTGCATTGATTGGAAAAGAAATCGAGCGTCTTGGCATACCTGTAATACAGGTGACAAATCTGACTAAGATTGCCGAGAGCGTGGGGGTGAGCCGCATCCTGCGCGGTAATGATATATGCCATGTTTTCGGAGACCCCAAATTAAGCCTGAAGGAGGAGCGTACCTACCGCTGGCACATGGTCGGCAAAGCTCTGGATTTACTGAAGATAGAGATAGCTCCCAACTATACGGACAGCATAATATCCGAGTAAAGGAATCATTATGGGCAATATATCATTGTATACTGGTGAAGAAATTTACCGCCCCTTCTGGGAAAATGACAGTGCATTCTTAGAGACTGCCCTGGGATGCAGCTGGCACAAGTGTGCTTTTTGTGACTTTTCCAACGATAAGTTTTCTATTTTTTCCCTGGGTGACATAGAAAAAAAAGCTGCTATATTAGCGCAGTATTCAGCCGGCAAGACTTCTGTCTTCCTTCTGGGTGAGAATCCCTTTGTGATGGACACTCCCAAACTGCTGTCCATCTTTGACATCGTACATTCCAATATGCCATGGATGGAAGGCATAAGCATGTATGCCAGATTTGACGACATATTAAGAAAGGATTTGCAGCAGCTTAAAGTCCTCATGCGCCGCGGCCTGACCCATCTGTATATTGGTCTGGAAAGCGGATGCAATGAAGTGCTGCGGCTCATGAATAAGGGAATCACGGCCCAGGAGGCGGAACAGGCCTGTCTGCGCTTACGCCAGGCCGGTATCCCATTTTCCCTCAACGTCATTCCGGGACTGGGCGGAAAAGAATGTTCCGGCCAACATGTACAGGACACAATTGCCTTCCTGAACAAAGTACAGCCTGCAAGGGTATGGTTCATGGGCTTGAGGGTTTGGCCTAACACCAGCCTGGCATCTATGTGCAGAGAGGGTACTTTCACCCCTCTCTCGCCTCTTGAACGCCTGCAGGAAGCCCACGATTTGCTCAGTGGCCTGGAGCTGGAACACTGCGCCTTTGCAGATACCACTGTTCTGGACAAATACACCTTCTTAGGACAACTGCCTGACAACAAGTATTCTTTGTTGTCCCAGATGCAAAAACTATTAAGCCAGCCTAAAGACCCGCCGGTCATATAGCGGCGCGCCGAAAGGGGGAGGCAGCCGAAAGACTGCCTCCCCTTAAATATCTCATTTCATATCTGAATGACCGTATATAATGGCACCATACATCCCTATGCAAAGAAGGATATAATAAGGGCCACCACAAATCCCGTACCGCCCACCAGCGTCTCCATGATGGTCCATGTCTTAAGGGTAGTCTTTTCATCCAGTCCCACCAGTGATTTCACGAGCCAGAAACCGGAGTCATTAAAATGGGAACAAACCGTTGCCCCTCCTGCCACTGCCGCTGTGACACAGGCCAGGTACAGAGGGGACAGGGTTGCGATTTCCGGCATGGCTGCAATGATGCCGGCAGCCATGGTCATGGCAACGGTCGCAGAACCCACAGAAATACGCACCAGGGCAGCCACCACAAAAGCCACTACCACAATAGGAAGGGAGGCCGAGGACACCGCATTGCCAATCACATCACCCAGACCGGAGTTCTGAAGCATGAACCGGAGCACGCCGCCGCATGCTGTCACCAGAAGAATCAGTCCGGTAGGCTCCAGGGACTTGGTCAGCACCTTTTCCAGCTCCTCATTGCTGTATCCGTGGCGGTATCCCAGAAGGACCATGGCCACAACCGTCGCGATGGTAAGAGCCACAAACGGCTCGCCCAGGAATCCCAACACGGGCTGTACAGAGGCAAGGGCAGGCATCACCTTTGCAATGGAATTCAGGATAATGAGAACCAGCGGAATCAAAATAATTCCCACGATTGTCCCAAACTTTGGAAGCTTGGATTCGTCAAAATCCTCCTGGTTTGCAATGTGTTCCGGAACCGGGATGTCATACTTATTTCCACAGATAGTACCCCATATGGGCCCGGCCACTATCATGGCGAAGATACCGCACACAATACCTACCATGATGACCCAGCCCAGGTCCACGCCCAGCATGGTAGCCACCAGCACCGGCCCCGGTGTGGGCGGGATAAATGCATGGCCTACTGCCAGACCGGCCAGCAGGGGAATGGCATAGAACAGAGAGGAACGTTTGGTTCTCTTGGCAAGAGAAAAGGCAAGAGGAATCAGAATAATGAGTCCCGCATCGAAGAATACCGGCATGGCAATGACAAGACCGGTGATTCCCAGAGCCCAGGCCGCCTTCTTGTCGCCGAATTTTTTCACCATGGTGACAGCCAGTGTCTGAGCGCCCCCTGATATCTCCAATATGGAGCCGAACATGGAACCCAGGCCCACAAGCAGAGCGATTCCCTTAAGTGTACTGCCAATTCCTTCATTTACAGAGCTTATGATGTCCCCAAAAGGCATACCCGCAATCAGGCCGATGGCCACTGCGCCTACCAGAATGGAAATCATTGCCTGTACCTTGAATTTGATGATTAAAAGCAGCAGAATCACCAGCCCTGTCAGAGCCGCTATAATCAGTCTGGTCGGTTCCAGAGCTGCAGCAGTTGTTGTTGTCATACTTATTACCCTCCTATAATTTCACACAAATATTTGCCGGCCAGTCTCCGCCAATCAGACCATGTATCCGCCTTTCATGGGAGATACTGCATGTTCGGAATAGATTTTAAGAACACCTTTCTTATACTTTGCTTCCCTGGGTTTCCAGGCCTTCCTGCGCTCTGCAAGAATCTGCTCCACTTCTTCCCCGGGAAGCTCCTTACCCTTTACGCCTATGATTTCCAGTACGCGTTCCGGAATATCAATCCGGATAAGGTCATCCTCTTCCACCAGTGCAATGGGCCCTCCGTCCGCTGCCTCAGGTGATACATGTCCGATGGCCGGTCCCTTGGATGCTCCGGAGAACCTGCCGTCCGTGATAAGGGCTATGGTCTTGCCCAGCTCCGGGTCAGAGGAAATGGCCTCTGTGGTGTAGAACATTTCCGGCATTCCCGACCCCTTAGGTCCCTCATACCGAATGAACACGGCATCTCCCGGCTGTATCTTCCTGGAGATGACTGCCTCAATGGCATCCTCCTCGCAGTCAAAGGGTTTCGCCCTCAGGACCGCTTTAAACATTTCCCTGGGAACAGCAGAATGTTTTACCACGGAACCCTCCGGCGCCAGATTTCCTCTTAATATGGCCACGGTTCCGTCTGTTCCAATGGGCTCCTCAAAGGTCCGGATAACATCGGTGCGCTTCAGACCCCATTTTTTCAGGTATCCGTCGCATTTGTCATAAAATCCATTGGCCTTAAGCTCTTCCAGATTCTCTCCCAAAGTCTTTCCTGTAACTGTCATCACATCCAGATGGAGCATGGACTTAATTTCTTCCATCACTGCCGGGACACCGCCTGCATAGTAGAAAAACTGTGCGGGCCACTTACCGGCAGGCCGGATATCCAGCAGATAGTGGGCGCCTCTGTGCATACGGTCAAATGTGTCGGCGTCAATCTCCAGCCCCAGCTCATGGGCAATGGCAGGGATATGAAGCAGGGAATTGGTAGAGCCGGATATGGCTGCATGCACCATGATGGCATTCTCAAATGACTTCATGGTCACGATATCGCTTACCTTAAGGCCCTTCCCGGCCAGTTCCATGACCTGGAGACCGGCCTTATATGCCATTTCCCTCAGGTCCGCGCAGGTTGCCGGCATCAGCGCAGAGCCGGGAAGCATCAGACCCAGTGATTCGGCCATGATCTGCATGGTGGAGGCGGTACCCATGAAGGAACAGGCACCGCAGGATGGACAGGCATTGTGCTTATAATAGGTAAGCTTTTCTTCGGTAATTTCACCTCTCTGGCACATGGCTGAATAAGCGCCAATCTGCTCCAGAGTCAACAGGTCGGGACCCGCATCCATGACACCGCCAGTCACCACGATGGACGGCATATCAAGTCTTGCCAGTCCCATCAGGCAGGCCGGTACGGATTTGTCGCAGCTTGCAATGAACACACCGCCGTCAAACCCTGTGGAATTGCCGTGAATCTCAATCATATTGGCAATCATATCCCTGTGCGCAAGGGAATAGTTGATGCCGTCATGCCCCTGGGCAATGCCGTCACATATGTCTGTGGTAAAATACCTGGCTCCCTTTCCGCCCGCATCCGCGATTCCCCGCATAGCTTCATTCACTAACTGGTCCAAATGGGCGCTGCCCGGATGGCTGTCGCCAAATGTACTCTCAACCATAATCTGTGGTTTGTCCAGGTCCTCCACCTTCCACCCCATGCCGATTTTTAACGGGTCGTTCTCCGGTGCCAGCGCTCTTACTCTTTGACTGTTCAGTTCCATAAAATGCCTCCTCTTTTTCTTCGCATCTGACGTCTGACTTATTTGTAGTTTTATAGTAGCATTTCTGGATTATTCTTTCAAGTCGTCAGACTTGTTTTCTACTTAATTGTCAAAAAAATTTAACAAAGTTGTGCATTATACACAATTGCACGCTGCCGTTTTCCCAGTATATTACATTTCTCTTATTTTTTGCCATGTATGTCTTACGTCTGTGCCAAAAGTTGTCAGATGTATTTGTTTTTCTCTTTCAATTAGCCGCAAAAAAATACCTATAAGGAAAAGTATTCCCTTTTATCTGTTTCCGGGAGATACGTTAACTTATAGGTATTACTGCTTATTGATATTACCAATATACCCAACCCTACGCCTCACGCCCATCCCTCATCAACTGCCTAATCATATTCCTGTTAAAAGTCATATGCATCATCATGGCGGTCTTGGCACCGATTGGGTCGTGCTCCGCGATGGCATCCGTCACTGCCCTGTGGGTCATGACGGTCTCGTCCGTCAGCTTTTTATGGGTTACATTGACAAACATAAGGACAGCCGTATCAATAATGGGAATCAGCTGTTCCACCACCTTATTCTTGGAGCATTCAGCCACACAGGTATGAAAGGCGATGTCGTCTTCTATGTAACTGTCTCCAACCTTTATTTTCCGTTCCACACTGTCACACAGATTCCTCAGCTTCTCCACATCCTCCTCTGTTGCGTTAAGGGCCGCCATCTCTGCGATTCCCGGCTCCAGTATGATGCGGACATTTACCAAATCCAGAGCCAGGGCCATCTTGTCCTCCACAGCCCCCAGGCCCAGGGGGTCCATGTCCACCGGCGTAGTGCTGACCACATACGTACCAGACCCTCTCCTGACTTCCAGGATTCCTCTGGAAATCAAAAGCTTCACCGCCTCCCGGATGGTACTCCTTCCCACGCCGAACCTGTCTCCCAGCTCAAATTCATTGGGAAGCTTAGCTCCTACGTCTATGGGTGTGTCCAGTATATACTGGTATATCTGCTCCTGAACCTGCTCTGCCAGCAGTTTGTTTTTCAGATTGGACAGTTCTCCTTTGTTGGCCTTCTGCATTTTCCTAAAGACATCCTTTCCCGGTTATTGCTGTGTGATCGAATCCTAATTATTCTAACATATTTTAAACCGGTTTACAAATACATGTATGAATGCACCAACTATCCATCCCGCAGTCCGGAAGACTTTCATCTCCCGGCTCCGGTATCCGTTTAAAAGGAAGGCCCGGAACCGTACACGGAAATTTAATGTACCTTGACTTCCTCTCTCAGCAGAAACACATTCCCATCCATATCATAGAACTGAAACATGCTGCCATAAGGCATTTTCATGATATCTCCGGTTCCACTTCCAGCCATTTCTGGTCAGCGCCCATCTGCTGCTCCAGACGCACGATAAATCTCATCCTTTCTGTCCAGAAATCCCTGGCTTCCTTTTGGTTCTTCACATACAATGTTATTTTTCCAATAGAGTCAATCATGATTCGCCTTTCCTCATTTCCGCTTTCTCTTTTACCATAAATAATGCCCGGCAAACAAGATTTTCATTCGATACAAGGAAGAAAAGAAAAAACAGCAGCTCCCCCGGATAATATTCCAGAAAAGCTGCTGTTGATAAATTATTTATTTAAGTATACCATATGCTATTTATCACTGTACTTATTACATATCTTCACCACCAGGCCGCTTAGGGCAAGCAGTGCCATGGCATTAGGTATAACCATCAGACCATTGAAGAAGTCCGCCAAATCCCATACCAACTCCAGCTTCAGGGCGGAACCGATAATGATACAAGCTACCACTAATAAGGAATACACCTTTGCTGCCTTGTCGCCAAACAGATACTTCGCATTGATAAGGCCAAAGAAATGCCAGCCCAGAATCGTAGAGAACGCGAAGAATAAAAGGCAGACCGCAACAAATACAATACCAAAGGTACCAAATCCTTTCATGAACGCAGCCTGTGTAAGAGCGGTGCCGTTCTTGCCAGACTCAAGAGCGCCTGTGGTCAGTACGGAAAATACAGTCAGGTTAAGGATTACAAATGTATCGATAAATACGCTGATCATAGCGCAAAGTCCCTGCTTATGAGGATTCTCCGCAGTTGCCCTTGCATGAGCATGAGGTGTGGAACCCATACCAGCCTCGTTGGAGAAAAGGCCTCTGGCAACACCGAAACGGATGGCTTCTTTGACTGCAATACCTGCGCCTGCGCCTAATACTGCCTGAGGAGCAAATGCGCCAACAAAAATCATCTTAATAGCTGCAGGAAGATTAGTAATATTCATTATAATAATAATCAGGCTTCCCACAATATACACGCCTGCCATGATAGGAACTACCTTCTCAACAACGGATGCAAGCCTCTGTGTTCCACCCAGGAAAACAAATGCTGCTACGGCTGCTACGATAACGCCTATGACAACCGGAGAAATAGTAATGTTAAATGCTCCGAAAGCCTCTGTAAATGCAGCGCCGATAGAGTTAGCCTGAACCATGTTGCCCATGAATCCCAGCGCAAGCACAATAAAGATTGCAAATAATCCCGCAAGAACCTTGCCAAGAGTGCCCTTAAAAGCTGCCTTTATGTAATAAACAGGACCGCCGGTTACCTCACCATTTATCTCAGTCTTAAAGTTCTGGGCCAGAGTTGCCTCTGCATAAATGGTTGACATACCAAAGAATGCACTTACCCACATCCAGAATATAGCACCAGGTCCGCCTCCTAAAAGAGCAGTGGCGGCGCCTGCCAGGTTGCCGGTACCAACCTGGGCTGCAATTGCGGTTGCAATTGACTGGAACGGTGACATCTCACCTTTTTCGTGCTTCTCTCCGTTAAGGCTGAGGTGCCCGAATACCAGTTTCCAGCCTTCACCAAACTTTCTCACCTGAATGAACCTCAAGCGGATCGTGTAGTAAATTCCGGTGCCGCACAGAAGAACAATCAGCAGAAAACTCCAGAGAAAGCTGTTACCTTTTGCTACAAGATTTGTAATAACGTCCATTCCTAATTCCCCCTATACGTTTAATTGGCCGCATATAGCGGCATTCATATTTGTGCTGATATAATCAGCGCTCCAAAGAGCGGGATGTAAACATACAATAGGGACACCCACCATAGATGGGAAAGTATGCCTCCCTTTTGCCTGTGAGCATGGAAGATTCTATGGACGCTTATATCTGTCCTGCGCTTTCGCGCTCTCACAAAATCTCCCTGGAGTTTTCCTTATTCCTCCAGCATAGTACTCAATTATTCACAAAGAAAAAGCCTATACCTTCGCCGTTAGAAAAAGGATTTTTTTATAGATTGTTTTTATTTTATCATACTCTATCTATAAATTCAATGATTGTTTATCTGGTTTTTAGAGATTTTTAGTTAATTTTATGGTTTTTTAAAATTTATCTCATTTTCAGCTTGGCAGAATATTTATGGTATGTAAATAGAAATGGAAAAAGCTGAGTTTCCTGTATTCCAAGATTCCCAGCTTTTATATTTGCGATTATATGATTTCTTATGAGATGCGGCGGGGTTTATTATTCCCACTCGGCGTGTTCTTTGAGGATATTAAACATTTTTGTTTAAGTGAGGGTATGAAAAAAAGTCTGTAAATTGAAATCTTCTATGATAGGTTAATGAGAAAGGTAGGTGGCTGTCGTGACCACCTACCTTTACTATACGGATGCTTTTGGCTTCTGTCAAGATATTTTGGAAAGATCTATCAAATGTGGTACACTTCTGATATAAGATCATCAGGAGGTATCTCATGAAGCTAAAAACAGACGAACCCTTTGTGCCAGAAAATATCAGGGTAAAAATCAATAAACTGCAGGCTTTGCTGGATCAGGCCGCAGACTTATATAATGATATCTATGAATGGTACGACCGCGAACTGAAATCTTATAACCCGAACGCTTCCGCGGATGATGAATTGTTTGACCCTGGTACAGGCACTGTTGTGGAAGGGATCGATTATCTGGCGGTCATGGAATCCCTGTCCGAACTTCAGACAGCCAACGAATGTAAAGCGTGGGAGAATTAGCCCTGCGCCCCTTCAGCCTGGCTCCCGGATATATCCGCCCGTATCAGGGATTTAATGGCTCCCTGTACGGAGGTATCCCGGCTGTATTTCTGCTTCCTGATCCAAGCAAGGATATCGGCATCTGTCTTGTTGTTCAGTTTCAGCTTGACCTGTGTGGTATTCCACTCATCATACCTTCCCTGCGCCTCATATTTTGAAAATCCATACATGGATGACTCCTTTCCGGATAGGTGTACACCTATGCCTGTGTGTACTTATTCCGGCAGTCGGCCTTCATACATGATCGACAGTTCCCCGTAAACCTGCCCCCAGTTGCGGATGGGCATTGTCCATTTCTTCGTGGCCTCAAAGGTCGCCAGATACAATGCCTTCAGAAGCGCTGTGCTGCCGGGGAATACGCTCCTCTGGCGGTTGAGCTTGCGGTAGGTGGAATTGAGGCTCTCTATGGCGTTGGTCGTGTAGATCACCTTTCGCACCTCCATTGAGAACTTAAAGATCGGCGAGACTACATCCCAGTTGTCGTGCCAGCGCTTCATAGAATTCGGATATTTCGGCGTCCACTTTTCTGTCACCTTCTCCAGCGCCTCCAGGGCTTTCTCCTCGTTCGCAGCGTGGTAGATAGTTTTCAGATCTGTGGAGAATGCTTTCCGGTCTTTGTCAGAGACATATTTGAGTGTGTTGCGTACCATATGCACGATGCAGCGCTGTTGTTCCGTCTTCGGGAATGCTGCCGATATGGCCTCCTTAATGCCCGTGAGTCCGTCTGAGCAGAGGATGAGGATATCTTTCACTCCGCGGTTCTTCAGCTCATTCAGGACAGAGAGCCAGTACTTGGAACTCTCATTTTCCCCGATTTGTATACTTAAAACTTCCTTTTTCCCTTCCAGCGTGAGGCCAAGGATGACATAGGCGGCAAGCTTGCGGATCACTCCGTTCTCCCGGACAGAATAATGGATTGCGTCAATATAGACTACCGGGTAAACCTCCTCCAGCGGGCGGTTCTGCCAGTCTTCGATCTGTGGAAGAAGCTTGTCCGTCACATCCGAAATGAAACCCTCAGAAGCCTCGAACCCATAGATATCCATCAGCGTGTCGGATATCTGGCTGGTGGTCATGCCTTTTGCATACATGGAGATGATCTTCTGGTCGATACTGGAGATATCCTTTTGCCGCTTTTTTACTACCTGTGGCTCAAACGTCGACTTCCTGTCCTGGGGCACCTGGATGTCCATGCTCCCGAAGCTGCTGTTGATTCTCTTGGGCTTGTAGCCGTTGCGGTAATCGTCGGAATCAGAACGTTCCGATTTTTCATAACCGAGGTGGTCATCCATCTCAGCCTCCATCATCTCTTTCAGGGTACTTCCCAGAAGGTCTTTCAGGGCCTCCTGGATGTCCTCAGCAGTCTGGATGTCATACTCCTCCAACAACTGATGGACAATGTTCCTTTTGCCCTCCGTCATAACTACCTTGTGTACAGGTTGCTTTTCTCTTCTCGCCATAATAATAGGCCTCCTTATGATAATAGATTTTATCATAGAAGACCTACTGCTTGATAGCTATTTACAGAAAAACTTTCATACTCCCGTTTAAGTTTTATGTTTATTCTACCGATATTTTATCTCAATTACATATATTATTCTAGCTTACTGATTTACTGTTGCTGTTGTTGCTAAGCTAATTTGTCATCCATACTGCTCTGCTTGAATGTCAGAGACTTGCTCTGTATAATGTCAATGAACATTCTACAGAAAGAGAAAGTCCCAGAAGACCCTCCCGCTAAGTTGTGTCCTCTGAGACTCATGATAAAACCATGATTATTGTATCAGAGTACACGGAATCTGACAAGGGGGATGGCGTAATTACTATCCATTGTAACGAAAATTGTATATGCCCCATATGCCGGTCCCCTGTCAGCCACCGTGACTGGAAACCACGAATCATGAAGCTGGATGGCGGACAGGTGGTGTGGCTGATGATTGAGCGGAGACGGTGTGACAATGAGGGCTGCCGGAGGCTTCACAGTCTTCTCCCTGATAAGCTCGTCCCTTATAAGCATTATGGCTCCGACCTTATCGCTGCCGTGCTGGATGGTGATATCATGCCGGAGGATACCATGAACGAGGATTATCCTTGTGATGAAACCATACGGCGGTGGCACCACTGGCTTATGGCAAACTTCTCCCGGACAGAAGGTTACTGTCGGCAGGCTATGAGCCTCTTAAGGAATCCCGGACTGGCCGGCGCGGCCATTTTGGAAACAATTAGGAAATCCTGTGACAGGTGGCTTCCCGCTGTCCTGCGCATGGTCTATAACTCAGGCGGTTTCCTGGTATCCGTCTGAGGACATCTTATATGCACCCACTTTGTTTTGGCTGTCAGCGCTTTTTGCGGTATGCTGTCCAAAAAGGAGGTGCATACCATGCAGACAATCAAAAAAGATTTAAACTGGAGGGATAACGAGGCGCTCTCACGCTACACCTTGATCGCGCCACTGCTTGATGAGAGCCTGGATCCCGCCAAACGCAGCCAGCTGCGGGAAGAAGCAGCCTCAAAGTCAGGCTTATCCGAGCGTACCATCTTCCGGTACCTTGCCGCCTATGAAGAAAAAGGCTTCGAGGGTCTCAAACCCGTCGTGCCGGCTCAGGCGGTTGTCTCCGGGAGGCTGCCGGATAATTACCGGAAGATTGTGGAGCAGGCAATCCAACTGAGGAAGGAAGTACCCAGGCGGAGCGTGGAGCAGATCATCTTCATCCTGGAGCAGGAGGGCTGGGCGGAGCCGGGCGTACTCAAGCGCCCTACCCTGCAGCGTCACCTTTATAAAGCCGGTTTCGGCACGAGACAGATGCAGACATACGCAAGCGCACGCGAAAGCTCGTCCAAACGTTTCTGCAAGCCCAACAGGATGATGATGCTGCAGGCTGATATCAAGTATGGGTGTAAGCTCCCCATAGGGAAAAACGGGGCGATGGTGCAGACATATCTGTCCTCCGCCATCGATGACCACTCCAGATACCTGGTCCATTCCCGGTTTTATGACAACCAGGAGGAAAGCATCGTGGAGGATACCTTCCGGAACGTCCTCTTGAAGGCCGGGGCTTGTGATGCCGTATACTTTGACAACGGTTCGCAGTATGTGGCAAAACAGCTGAAATTCTCCCTTGCCAGACTTGGGATTACGGTTCGGCACGCAAAAGTCCGCAGCGGAAAATCAAAGGGGAAAATAGAAAAATTCCATCAGGTGGCCGATGCTTTTCTCAGGGAGGCCCGGATCCATAAGGTCAAAACACTGGAAGAGCTTAACCGGCACTGGAAAAACTACCTGGAGGAATACTACCATAAGCAGCCGCACGAGGGCATCCGGGAGTATTATGAGAGCCTTGGCATGCCCGTCCCACCAGAAGGGATCACCCCTCTCCAGGAGTGGAACCGGGACTGCCGGCCTTTAAAGTTCCTGGATACATCCGTAGTGGCGGAAGCGTTCCTCCATCATGAAGAACGCCTTGTTGACAAGGGCGGCTGTATCAGCTTTCAGGGCCGCAAATATGAGACAAAACCGTCCCTTATCGGTTTCCGGGTGGAGATTTCCTATGACCCTGCTTCGCCGGAAACCATCACGATCCGCCATAAAGGGATTGAACCGTTTACCGCAAAGCCGCTCGAAATGAGGCCGTTTTGTGATAAAAAAGACCCCCTGCCGATTTCCATGCAGGAAACGGAGCCGGATAATTCCCGTATGCTGGAGGCGCTGGAAAAGAAGAGCGCAGCATCCAAAAAGCACATGGCAGATGCCATCTCTTTCGGACAGTACAGGAAGGATGGTGGCAGCAATGTATAAAGCTTTTTACGAAATGCAGCGTCTCCCTTTCGTGCGCGATATCCCGTCGGGGATGCTGTATGAGTCACCGGCGATGGCGGACACCCTTGGGCGCCTGTCTTATGTGGCAGACCGCCAGCTGTTCGCCGTGGTGACGGCGGATGCCGGGTGCGGCAAGTCAACGCTGGTGCGCCGTTTTGTGGAGACGCTCCCCAAAGAGGAATATATCTTCCTCTACCTGTCGGACTCCAAACTGACCCCAAGATGGTTCTACAAAGGCATGCTCGACCAGCTGGGCGTGGAATCAAAGTTCTACCGCGGCGATGCCAAGAGGCAGCTTCAGAAGGAGGTGGAGATCATCCGCGGCGTGCAGGGCAGGAAAGTCGTCTGCATCCTGGATGAAGCACACCTTCTGGAAAAAGAGACCATTGAGGAATTCCGCTTCCTGCTGAATTATAAATTCGATTCTATGAGCCCTATGGCACTCGTGCTCGTCGGGCAGACGGAGCTGTGGGATAAACTCCGGCTCCAGCGGTATGCGGCCGTCAGGCAGCGGATTGATTTAAGCTGCATCCTGCCCCATCTTGACCGTGCGCAGACGGAAAGATATATCCGTTCCCACCTTGCGTATGCCGGAGGCAGGCAGGATATCTTTACCGATAAGGCCATGGACGAGAGCTTCCGCGAGTCCACGGGGATCCCAAGGCGCATCAACCGGATCTGTAACGGCTGCCTGATGTACGCCAGCCAGCAGGGAAAGCGTCTCACGGACGAACATCAGGTAAGGTTTGTCCTCGAACATGAGATGCTGGGAGGTGAGGCCTGATGGTTCAGAACAAAGAACATCGCCCGGCAGAGACCTTTGCTGACCGCATGCGCCAGTCCGGCGTATTGGATCTGCTGGAGGAATACATGGACATCCGGGACGAACTGGAGGAAGCCCTCAATTCCATAGAACTGCTCCATGGGGATATCAGGATCGCCATGGATGACATCAGCGGACAGCTTGAAGATCTTCAGGAGCATATGGATAACGTCAGCAGTAAACTGCGCAGGTTCAAATCGCCGCATGCAAAGCAGTATGAAGTTGTCAAAGATCAAGGCGTGCTTCCATTTGACTGAAAAGCCTATGCAGGAGCACTCTCTATCAAAACGATGGTTTTAAGGGTGGAGAAATCCACCCAGAAGCCACCGCAATGACTGACATGAGTTAGAGCAGCCTGCTGAAAAATGAACAAATCTGGTCAGCGTCATATCAGGAGGTCAGTAACATGTTGCCAAAGTGTTGCCACGCTTTTATGATACCAATCTCATTCGGATAAAGCAATCTTTTTCTGAAGTTTATTCCTATCTTTCCAACAACCTTCTACTAATATCCGAAGCACTGTAAAGCACTCTTACTACAACCACTTTATCATCTTCAATCACATAAAAAGCAGAAAAGTTGTCTATCGGAAACTGTCTTAATCCCATGCTATGTTCCGGCTCTGATTCCATCACCCGCACTCGCTCTGGAAACATATCTAATCCTTCAATCGCCTTTGCAATTCGGTTATATTGTCCCATTGCATTTTCCGATGCTTGTAGTTGCTCTGCAATATAGGAATAAATTTCTTCCATATCAGCCAATGCTTTATCGGTAATTTGTACTTTATACTGCATGATATCAATGATTCTCCCGGAACTTTGCAAATGCGGAAGCTGCATCCTGCACTCTGCCTGCCTTAACATCCTCGTATCCTTCATGTAGCTTTGCATGAATTTCTTCTACATTCATCAGATCAGCATTAACAGATACAGGTGCTTTTGGCAGAGTTACAGAAAAAGGAATACCACCAGTCAACGAAATCTGATTTAAATACATATCGATTGCTGTCGACATTGGGATTCCTAAACGTGACAACACATCTTCTGCACGCTGTTTTACACTTGGATTTACTCTCAAATTTAAAGTTGCTGATTTTTCCATTTGCATTCATCTCCTTTATCTAATTGTAACGCATTTGTTGTTACTATTCAACTGTAATTTGCAATATTATTTACCAAGCACTAAATCATATCTACATCCTATATCAGTTATATTATCATTTACATCTGTTATTGTATGATAAAAGAAAAACGGTGATTTTTATGCGGGTGATATCTTCCAAATCTAAAAATTCAGAATCCTTTTATATCTCCAAAGGCTATATCAATGATAAAGGGGCAAATACTTCTGTCATCGTCCGAAAGCTCGGCACTTTAAATGAACTGATCAAAGAACACGGGCCCACGCGCGATGATGTGGTCGCATGGGCCCGTGAGGAAACGCGGATCGAAACCCAAAAATATAAAGACGGGTTAAAAGAAAAAGCTGTACAGATCACTTTTCATGCCGACAGAAAACTCCCATATGACCAGCAGGTGCGCTATCATGGTGGATATCTTTTTCTCCAGGCCATTTATTACCGCCTGCAGCTTGATAAAACCTGCCGGAAGTTAAGGGACAGATACAGATTTAAATATGATATCAATGCTGTCCTGTCCGATATCGTTTACGCCAGGATCCTTGAACCTGCCAGCAAACGTTCAACTTTTAAGGCCGTGTCCGATTTTTTGGAACCCCCTTCCTATGAACTGCATGATGTTTACCGTGCCCTGGATATCTTCGGGAAGGAATGTGATTTTATCCAGGCAGAACTATATAAAAACAGCCATCTCCTTGGCATAAGGAATGACAGGCTCCTTTACTATGACTGTACGAACTTTTACTTTGAAATTGAGCAGGAAGCCGGAGAAAAGAAATACGGCAAAAGCAAAGAACACCGCCTGAACCCTATCGTACAGATGGGACTGTTTATGGACGGTGACGGTATTCCGCTTGCATTTTCCCTTTTCCCGGGAAATGCAAATGAAAAGACTTCTTTGAAACCACTGGAAGAAAAAGTCCTTTCGGAGTTCGGATGCCGGAAATTCATTTACTGCAGCGATGCCGGTCTCGGCTCAGAAAAAATCAGGACATATAACCATATGGGGGAGCGTGCCTTTATTGTCACCCAGTCCATAAAAAAACTGCGGGCAGAGGACAAAGGATGGGCACTTGATAAAAAAGGCTTCAAAAGGCTTTCTGACGATAAACCTGTTGACATTTCAAATCTCCCGGAAGATGACAGCGGCCTTTATTATAAAGATATGCCTTATACCCCGCATAAGCTGCACCAGAGGCTTATCATCACCTACTCTCCCAAATATGCCAGATACCAGAAAACAATCCGCGGCCGCCAGATAGAAAGGGCACAGAAGATGATTAATTCCGGCAGCATAAAAAGGAACGGAAAAATCCGAATGCCCCGGCAAGGTTCATAGGAAAAATGGCGGTCACTGGGGAAGGCGAAGCGGCTAAGATACATCATTATCTTGATACGGATAAAATCTCAGAAGAAACTCTTCATGACGGGCTTTATGCTGTCGCGACAGACCTTTTGGATGACAATGTGGCGGATATTTTAAAAGTGAGCGAGGGTAGGTGGCAGATAGAGGAATGCTTCCGGATCATGAAAACGGATTTTGAAGCACGCTCTGTATACTTGCAGAATGAAACCCGGATAAAAGCGCATTTCCTTTCATGCTTTCTGGCACTCGTTGTATACGGATACCTTGAAAAGGAACTGGGCGGAAAATATACCTGGGAAACCATCTTGGAAAAGCTGCGTGGTATGGACTTCGCAAGCGTACAGGAGCAGGGCTTTATGTCTTTGTACAAAAGGGATAAATTAACAGATGCACTGCATCAGGCCTGTGGTTTCCATACAGACTACGAGTTCATTACGAAACGGCACATGAAAACAATTCAGAAAAAAAGTAAAGGCAGGGAATAAATTACCATATATTAAAACGAAGCAGCAAATCCCCACAAAGCCCATATTTACAGGTTTGTGGGGATATTTTGTACTCATCAACTGTCAAAGATGAGATTATACTCTATTTACTTACTGTAATTCAAGAACAATATAAAACGATTTGCTGGCTCCTGAATCTGATCTGTAGATTCATTCCTCTCAAGCAGTGGGCCTTCGATGACTCCCATTCCCCTAATTACCAGAAATTTACCACTGACCGTCTCCCTGTTATCAAGCCCTTCATTCAACAGGACTGGCAGTTCCTTCTTGAATACTATCTCTGGAAATATGGTAAAACAGTTAAGCCGGTCCAGCGACGCAATGGGAAGTCCATACCAGATGATGTCGTCTGCCCTCTCTGCGGTGCCCCGCATCACTATCTCTACGATAACAACGGCGGCAACGGCCAGTACCAGTATAAAGTCTGCGGACAGACCTTCGTTACCGGGGACCTTGTCTCCACTCCGGTCCGTTTTGTCTGCCCCTACTGCGGACATTCCCTCGTCCCTAAAAAGACCGTAAGTTTTTTTCGACTGCACAAGTGTGTCAGCCCAAAGTACCCGTTCTAACCGCATAACCTTTCCAAGGTTGATAAAGAGCACCTTAAGGAGGAGTTCGGTAAGAATAGATATAAGCTCCATTATCTTTACCGGGAATTCACCGTGGATTTCTTCCGCATGGACTTGGATTCCCTGCCCAGGAACGCCTCCTCACTCAAGTTTTCTAAGCATAACGCTCACATCATGTCCCTGTGTCTTACCATGCATGTGAACCTCCAGCTTTCCCTGCGCAAGACCGCACAGGCCCTCCATGACCTCTATGGCATCCGCATCTCTCACCAGCAGGTTGCCAACAATGCCAGAACAGCCGCCGTGGTCATCAAACCCTTTGTTGACCATTATGATTACCCGAAATCCTCTGTATTCACTGCCGCTGAAACCTATATCAAGGTCCGCGGCATCAAAGGCTACATCTGGTTTATTATGGACGCCGCCTCCCGCTCCATTCTCGGTTACCAGGTTTCCGACAACCGCTCAGTTGGCCCATGCATCCTTGCCATGCGCATGGCTTTCCGGGGCATGAAGAAGCTCCCGGATACGTTCCGTTTCATTGCCGATGGTTACAGCGCCTATCCTCTGGCCGCTTTACAATTCGCTAAGGAACCGGGCGATGATTTCAAGTTTAACATCACGCAGGTGATTGGGCTCACAAACAATGATGCCGTCTCTAAAGAGTTCCGCCCGTACAAACAGATGATTGAACGGCTCAACCGTACCTTTAAATCGACTTACCGAGTCAGCTGCGGTTATGATAATTACAACGGTGCCAACTATAACGTAGCTTTGTGGGTTGCCTATTATAATTTTCTGCGTCCTCACAGGCACAACCATTATCAGGTCCTAAACAAGGTCGATCTGCTGGAAGGTGCGGACAATAAGCCTGGGAAGTGGCAGCTCCTGATCCTGTTCGGGCAGCAGACAATTCTTCATTTACAGGAACATCAGAACCTCGGCGAAATCTGTTCTTAGATTCCAAGCCAGAGGTAAAAACGCAGCCGTCCCGGAGGGACCTGCCCTTGATGGCACGCCAAACCAATGCTACCATGCTGTGACAACGATGGTGAAACTGAATCTGTTCTTGAGTTCTTCGCCATCGGTAAGACGTTCAGAGCATTGGTTTGGAGTGCTGTCAAGGGTGGCGTAAACTGCCGGCACCTTACCAGTCTGCCATTTTCAAGGTTCTAATCCGGCCGTTTTTTACGGCCTTAGGTTTTTCATAACTCACTTGACACCACCTTCTTTTTGTAGTGTTTTCGCTACTTTACATATCTTCATTATATGTGGCGGCTTCGCTATTGTCAAGTATTTTAAATTGCAGGTAGCCAAAAAATTTGCCACATGGTATAATGTAGCTATCTCGATACATGGAAGGTGATTAAAATGACCATTGGCGAAAAAATAAAATATTGCAGAAAGCAAATCGGTATCACCCAAGACAAGCTGGCTGAACTAACCGGTATACACCCAGTTTCCGTACGAAAATATGAGACAAATAAAATGCAGCCACAACCTCCTCAGTTAGAGAAGATTGCAGCTGCTCTTGGTGTAAGTTATAACGCCCTAAACGGTAGCGATACTGCCGGACTCCGTCTGGAAACAGTCGGCGATCTGATGGGTGTACTTATGGTGCTTTGTAATTCTGGCATCCTCCGGATTACCGGCGAGCGTGGGGAAGATAAGCTATTAAAGGATGAAACAGTATCTATCCAGTTCAATCACATCCTTTCCTCTTATCTGGAATTTGGCTATTTTTCCAGAGGAAAAGAACATACATTAGCCTTGCAGGACGCTCTTTTAAATATCAGAAATTATAAGGTGCTTAATGACCTGTTGAAATGGGAAAAGATGAATTTCATCTACCAGAGTGCTCTGAAATCTGTTGGTGAAAATCCAAATGAAGCTACTCAAGCAGCTATTGATGAAATCGCGGAGACGAAAGAAAAAGTGGAATTGGAGTTACAAAAAAGTCAAATGCTAATACTACAGCGAACTCCCTGAGTGGCGTGTTTCCCCTTTCTTTGGTATAATAAAGAAAAAGGGGCTGATACTATGATGAATCCTACGATGTTCGATCCGATTGCATTAGATGCTTGGTATTCCGATGAAAATAATGATTCCTTACTCCAAACGGAACTGGAACACTATCTTCAAAATTATTTTTCCTGTTTTTCCCAGCAGCCACAACGAAGGTTGTTCCAAACTTTTATACAAGGGCTTTTGAGCCCGTTGGAACGCAAATCGATTGAGCCAATTGCCCTTCACTTTTCCGGTGAAAAGTATGTCAGACCCTTGCAGCAGTTCTTTACCCGTTCCCCTTTTGATGAGCAGCCCCTTCTGGATACCTACCAGGAGCTCCTGTCCAGGCAGATTGGGGCAGGCTGCGGCATGTTGTCCGTGGATGACACAAGCTTTGTAAAAAAAAGGGAAGCATTCCGCCGGGGTAAAACGGCAGTACTGTGGCTGCCTGGGGAAAACGGAAAACTGCCAGTCCGGGGTGTTCCTTGCCTACGCCGGGGACAAAGGATATGGGCTTGTGGATTATGAACTGTACATCCCAAAGGAATGGTTCAGCGGGGATTATTCCAAGCTGCGTGAGGAATGCCATATCCCGGAAGAAAAGACATTTGCCACCAAAAACCAGATAGCCCAGCACATGCTCAACCAGGTAATTAAGAGCGGCCGGTTCCAGGTCCAGTGGGTGGGGTGTGATGCAGCCTATGGAAATGACCACGGTTTCCTGGACGGATTGGAGCTGCCGGAAGGTGTATGGTATTTTGCGGCAACCAATGCAAAAGAGCAGGTATTCCTGGAGTATCCGCAGCAGTCCTTCCCCGAAACGAAAAGGGGCCGTCCCCGTAAGCACCCGGTACTATCTAATGGCCCGACATCCGTGCGTGATATTGCAGAGGATCCATCCCTGCCATGGGAAACGGTGGTGCTGGCAGAAGGGACAAAAGGCCCAATCATTGCAGAACGGAAATTCCTGCGTTGTTTTTCCTGCCGTGCAGACGGAAGCCGGAATTATGTGAAGCCAGGGGATGAAATATGGCTTTATCTGAGGAAATATGCAGGTGATGAAATAAAATATTTCGTCAGTAACGCCCCCGCGGACCTCCCGGTAGGGGAACTGGACAGGGCAGCAACGTTAAGGTGGCCGATTGAACAATGCTTTGAGGAATGCAAGAGCAATCTGGGGATGGGGGATTATGAGTGCCGCAGCTACCAAGGCTGGAACCGCCATATGCTGTTTGTAATGATAACCCATCTGTTTGCCACCCAGATACGGGAAATCTTTAAAAAAAAGCAATCCCGTTGACAATGCCGATGGTAATCAAACTCATGCATGGGATAATTGTATATACAGTAACTGATATGAAAAAAATAGTAAGTTACCATATACGCAGGAACCATAATGCATATCTATCACACAGAAAAACCAAACTTTTAAAAGTTCGCTGTAGTACTAATCCACCACCAATAATTAGTGTATGTTTTATTGGTAATTAATCTATAATAGAATTATATAAATAAAGGAGCGTGTTAAAATGGAAAAACATATACAACAATTTAATATCCACGCATACAAAGGAATTCATGATTTAACATTAGACCATTTAAATTCCATAAATATTCTTACTGGTGATAACAATAGTGGAAAAACCAGTGTTTTGGAATTACTTTCAAGTCTCGATAATCCCCAAAATACTGGTGCTTGGTTATTATGTTCCAGAACTGATAGCTTACGAAGTAGAAACAGATTGTATTTTAATGGCTTTTACAATATGTTTCCTATTGATAACGACATAAAAAACATCTCTTACAGTTTTGTAGATGAAGCAAATATATTAAATACTATAAAACTAATGGCAGAAATTGAAGAAACTCAGATTTCAGAAAGAGAAATGTATCGTCTCAATGGATTACTTAGAACCGGATCCACCAAAAGAGATGATGAAATAATTGATGCACTTTGTATGCACTTATACACTTATATTAACAATGACAAAGTCAATGAAGATAGCATTTATGACTTTCAATCGAAAATTTCAAGATTTGTTAATAAAAAAGTTCGCTTTACAAGAACAACCTATGTTTCACCTGTTGACCATGCTACTGGTATGCTTAATCTCGATTATATATTATCCGATTCCGAACTTTATGAAGAAATGTTAAATATACTTCAAGTATTTGATGATAATATCACTAATATCAATGCGCTTAAAAATGATAACAATCCATTTTTTACAGAATACATGGTATTAACAAAGAATCACTCAAAGGCTTTACCTTTAACCGCATATGGCGATGGAATGAAAAAAGCCTTGCTTTTATTAAGTGCCGTTGTTAGATCTCGTAATGGAATTCTATTACTAGATGAATTTGAGACAGCTATACACACGTCCGCCATGGATTCTATTTTTTCATGGTTACTTAAAAGCGCATTAAAATTGAATGTACAAGTTTTCTTGACCTCTCACAGTAAAGAAGCCATTGAAAAAATTATGCAATGCAGTGCCGAATTGCAACCATATATTAACTTATATACTCTATACAATTTTGAAGGTAAAAATTATGTTCGTACGATGACATGCCAAGAGGCTATCAATGCACAATATAATTTAGGATTGGAGTTGAGATAATGAATAATATTATTTTATGTGAAGGATCCACTGATTATTTTTTATTACAATATTATATGAGAGAAGCCTATCAGTGGATTGATGATAAATCAATTCAAGCAAATGCATTGAAATTGCCAAAACAAAAATCAAGAAATCTGATTAAAAATTCTAATATATTAACCATTATGTCAGTAGGCGGATGTAGTAGACTTGGCGAAGGATTAAGAGCTGTGTTAGACCGTAATTATTTATCTCCA
Source organism: Enterocloster clostridioformis (assembly GCF_020297485.1). Lineage (NCBI taxonomy): Bacteria > Bacillati > Bacillota > Clostridia > Lachnospirales > Lachnospiraceae > Enterocloster > Enterocloster clostridioformis. The sequence goes on along the minus strand of NZ_JAIWZC010000001.1, from coordinate 4,037,718 downwards.
CCTGATTTATCGAATGCTTACAGTAATATCGTTATCATTACTGACCGTGATGAGGTAGGAACCGAACAATCCTTTATTCAAGTAGTTTCCAGCATTCTAACCGAATATAATGTAACATATACAGATACTTTTACTAATAACCATTGGATTCATTGTAAAATGACTAATCAAATGGGAGTTGATGAAGAATTTTCCATACTCCTGATGATTATTCCGTTCGAAGAAAATGGTGCAATGGAAACCTTCCTTTTAAATGCCATAAGCACCGATGAGCCATATGATAAAATCATTATAGATAGCTGTAATCATCTTGTTGACAATGTAGATCCCGATGCAAAATATCTTTCCTCAAGACGATATATTACAAAAGCAAAATTCCATACATATTTTTCAATTCGAACTCCTGCCGAGCAATTTGCAGAAAGACAAAACATATTGAAAAATGTAAAATGGGAACAATACACCAAACTCCAGACTGAATTTGAAAAATTAGGCGAATTATAATTTTGTACTCAAACTGTACTCACCTCACATACAAAGAGCCCGGAACCCCGCATAAACGCTGGATTTCCGAGCTCCATTTTTTTATTCCCACTCCAGACAGACAGTATGCTATATAAGTGAAAATCATTGATTTTAAGGCATTTGCAGGAACTATTAACCAGTAAAATTTATATGAAACCAAATAAAAAATGCAATAAAAATGTAACCGAAGTACAGTCAGATTGATATAGTAAACCTATAAAATCTCAATATGTCCCCTGATAGACGTTCAGCAGTGAGCGTCTATTTTTTTACTCCAAAACCAGAAAGGACGTGATACTATGAAGAAATCACCGCCGCCGGAGCGTTCCCCTCCTCTCCCAGACTGAATCACGAAAACCACTATCAAATACAACATTCAGAAAGGACAGGTAAATCTATATGGAATTAAAATTCGTTATCCCCAACATGGAGAAGACATTCGGCAACTTGGAGTTTGCCGGAGAAGACAAAACAGAGCAGCGGAGAATCAACGGACGCATGGCGGTACTCTCTCGCGGCTTCAACCTTTATTCAGACGTACAGAGGGCAGATGATATTGTGGTTATCCTCCCTGCCGAAGCCGGAGAGAAACATTTTGACTTTGAGGAACGTGTGAAGCTCGTCAATCCCCGTATCACCGCAGAGGGCTATAAAATCGGCACAAGGGGCTTCACCAACTACATTTTACACGCTGACGATATGGTAAAAGTGTAAGGAAAAGGAGGACATCAGACTATGAGATTAGCAAACGGAATCGTGATTGACAAGGAAGCAACATTCGGGACATTGAAATTTTCTGCCCTCCGCCGGGAGGTTCACATCCAGAATGAGGACGGAACTGTGTCGGAAGAAATCAAGGAACGCACCTATGATTTAAAATCCAGAGGGCAGGGGCGTATGATTCAGGTTTCCATCCCTGCCAGCGTGCCGTTAAAGGAGTTCGACTACAACGCAGAAGTGGAAATCATCCATCCGGTGGCGGACACCGTGGCAACGGCTACCTTTCAGGGAGCGGATGTGGACTGGTACATTAAGGCAGAGGATATTATCCTGAAAAAAGGTGTTGCTATGAATCTACAACCGCCAAAGAAAGACCATCCGGCAGAGAAATAAGTCTATGAAATCTATCGCCGGATATGATGAGTATGAGCAGGACTTCCAGTTCCTTGCACTGCCGGAGTACCGCTGGATGGCGGAACAGCTTCTGATAGAAGCATTTGAGGACTACCAGCCCAAGGAGCCATTTCACGTTTACCTGCCGGACTGTTTATGCGGTGAGCCGTCCGGTTATACTTTTTTCTTTGAAGCCTGTACAGAGGGCAGAGGACACTCCCTGCTCTACACGGGCTTTTATTAAAATACTCCCCGGAGAAAGGAGGAATTTCGCCATGAAGCCGTTCCGTTCCCGTGGCAGGCGTATCCGCCCCACGGATAAAGACCTTGTGTTCCATACCGCCCTTGCCGCCTTGCTCCCTGTCTTCCTGCTAATTGTCCTGCTGTTTCATGCAGGGCAGCTTCGCCGGATAGACTGGCAGCATACTTCCCTCTCCCAGATGGTGCAGGGAATAAACCTCCCCTATCTGCTGTTCAGTTTGGGGATAGCCGGGCTTCTCTGTCTGGGGACTGCCTGTGCCAGTTACCATTATTGCAGGGATGGGATAAAACAACTCATCCACCGCCAAAAGCTGGCAAGGATGATACTGGAAAATAAGTGGTATGAAGTGGAGCAGGTACAGGCAGACGGCTTTTTCAAGGACCTGTCTTCCAGCCGTTCCAAAGAGAAGATTACCTGCTTTCCCAAAGTCTACTACCAGCTTAAAAACGGGCTGATTCACATCCGGGCGGAAATCACGCTGGGGAAATACCAGGAGCAGCTCTTAAACCTGGAAAAAAAGCTGGAAAGCGGCCTGTACTGTGAACTGACGGGCAAGGAATTAAAGGATTCCTATGTGGAGTACACCCTGCTCTATGATACCATTGCAGGCCGTATCTCCATTGAGGACGTACAGGCAAAAGACGGCAAGCTCCGGCTCATGAAAAATGTCTGGTGGGAGTATGACAAGCTCCCCCATATGCTCATTGCCGGAGGAACCGGCGGCGGAAAGACCTACTTCATCCTGACCCTCATTGAAGCCCTGCTCCGCACCAACGCCGTCCTGTTCGTGTTAGACCCAAAGAACGCCGACCTTGCGGATTTACAGGCGGTCATGCCTGATGTGTACTACAAAAAGGAGGATATGCTCGCCTGCATTGACCGCTTCTATGGAGAAATGATGAAACGCAGCGAAGACATGAAGCTTATGGAGAATTACAGGACAGGAGAAAACTACGCTTACTTAGGGCTTCCGGCACATTTCCTTATCTTTGATGAATATGTGGCATTTATGGAAATGCTCGGCACAAAGGAAAACGCCGCTGTCCTCAACAAGTTAAAACAAATCGTCATGCTCGGGCGGCAGGCTGGTTTCTTCCTGATTCTCGCCTGCCAGCGTCCAGACGCAAAGTATCTGGGGGACGGAATCCGTGACCAGTTCAATTTCCGTGTGGCTCTGGGGCGGATGTCGGAAATGGGCTATGGGATGATGTTCGGGGAAACCACAAAGGATTTCTTCCTAAAGCAGATAAAAGGGCGTGGCTATGTGGATGTGGGAACCAGCGTTATCTCAGAGTTTTACACGCCCCTTGTGCCAAAAGGACACGATTTCCTCAAAGAAATAAAAAAACTTACAGACAGCAGGCAGGGAGTGCAGGCGGCGTGCGAAGCAAAAGCCGCAGAAACGGACTGACCTGCTGTGGCTGGTGTGCCGTAAGGCACGCCAGCATGAACCCCTCGTATCTAACAGAGGGGTACAAATCGACAGGCAACAACCAAACAACAGGGCAGAATCCCACGGTACACAAGGGATTTTCCCATATCCGGCGTGTGTCAACAAGGCTATGAAAGTTGACATACGCTTTTTTAGACAGGAGGGATTTTCACTGAATGAAGAAACATGGGTACGGGAAATCAAAGAAAAACGGGAAATTTACGGTATCTCACAACAGAAACTTGCGTTAGCTGCCGGAATCACCCGTCCGTATCTGAGCGATATTGAAACGGGCAAGGCTCACCCATCCGAAGCATTACAGGAAGCCATCATGGAAGCTCTGGAACGCTTCAATCCAGACGCTCCTCTTGAACTGCTCTTTGACTATGTGCGGATTCGCTTCCCCACTACGGATGTGAAGCATATCGTGGAAGACGTACTGCGGCTAAAGCTGCCTTGCTTTATCCATGAAGACTACGGCTTCTACTCTTACACGGAGCATTACTATCTGGATGATGTTTTCGTTCTGGTATCGCCGGAACTGGAAAAAGGGGTGCTGCTGGAACTGAAAGGGCGTGGCTGCCGCCAGTTTGAAAGCTATCTGCTGGCGCAGGAACGGAGCTGGTATGAATTTTTCATGGATGTTCTCATGGAAGACGGCGTGATGAAGCGGCTTGACCTTGCCATCAATGACAAAACGGGAATCCTGAACATTCCCCATCTGACAGAGAAGTGCCGGAATGAGGAATGTATCTCGGTCTTCCGCAGCTTCAAAAGCTACCGCAGCGGTGAACTGGTACGGCGTGGGGAAAAAGAATGTATGGGGAACACCCTGTATATCGGTTCCCTCCAAAGTGAGGTGCACTTCTGCATTTATGAAAAGGACTATGAGCAGTACAAGAAGCATGATATTCCCATTGCAGACGCAGAGGTAAAGAACCGTTTTGAAATCCGGCTGAAAAATGAACGTGCCTTTTACGCCATCCGTGACCTGTTAGAACATGACAATCCAGAACGGACAGCCTTTCAAATCATCAACCGCTATGTCCGTTTTGTGGACAGGGACGATACAAAGCCCCGTTCGGACTGGCGTATCAATGAGGAATGGGCGTGGTTCATAGGGGAACGCAGGGGAAGCCTGAAACTGACAACGAAACCGGAACCCTATTCCTTTGAACGCACCCTGCACTGGCTCTCCCATCAGGTAGCACCCACGTTAAAGTTGGCTCTCCGTCTGGATAAGATGAACCACACCCAGATTGTCCATGACATCATCACCCATGCAAAACTGACGGAAAAGCACGAAAAAATCCTAAAGCAGCAAGCCGCCGCTGCAAAGGAGGTGGTGCTTTAACGGCGTCAATCTTAGAACTTAAGGAATCTTACAGGGTAGAAAGGAGCTTTTATGAATTTCGGACAGAATCTTTACAACTGGTTTTTATCCAATGCCCAGTCCCTTGTGCTGCTGGCAATCGTGGTGATTGGACTGTACCTCGGATTTAAGAGGGAATTTTCCAAACTTATCGGCTTTCTGGTGGTTTCCCTTGTAGCGGTCGGTCTGGTCTTCAACGCGGAGGGCGTAAAGGACATCTTACTGGAACTGTTCAATAAGATTATCGGTGCATAGAAAAAAACATATCACACTTCCGTTATGGAGCAAGCTCTGATTGCTTCATGGCGGAAGTCCACTAGGGGCTTGGGGAGCGTAACTCCCCAAACAACCTAACAGAGAAAGGATGTGTTACCGATTGAAGAAATGAGAATCTACATCCTGAACACCACACGGTTTTACCATGAAGATTTTGAGGAATATCCGGGGGCTTGGTTTTCCTGTCCCGTGGATTTTGAGGAAGTCAGGGAACGTCTTGGGGTTCAGAATGAGGAAGAAATTGAAATTGAAGATTATGAGCTGCCGTTTCCATTGGAGGGCAGCACAAGGCTCTGGGAAATCAACGCCCTTTGCCGGATAGTACAGGAAATGCAGGGAACGCCCCTCTATTATGAAATGGATGTGATACAAAAGCGGTGGTTCCATAGCTTTACGGAATTTATCGACAACAAAGACCACATACGCTGCTATCCAGTGCAGGACGGGGAATCCCTCGCCCGTTATCTGGTGCAGGAAACGCAGATATTTGGGGAAGTACATCCAGACCTGATGAACCATATTGATTATACTGCCATTGGTCGGAAACTGGAAACCAGCGAAAACTACCTGTTTACGGACAATGGTATCTTTTCTTACCGCTAAAGGGAGGTGGAAGAACTTGGAGGAAATGCGGATTTACATTGCCAACTTAGGAAAATACAATGAGGGCGAACTGGTAGGGGCATGGTTCACGCCGCCTGTGGATTTTGAGGAAGTTAGGGAACGTATCGGCTTGAATGATGAGTATGAGGAATACGCCATCCATGATTATGAGCTGCCCTTTGCGATTGATGAATACACCCCCATTGAGGAAGTCAACCGCCTGTGTGAAATGGTGGAGGACTTACCGGAATATATTCAGGAAGAACTATCAGAACTGCAATCCTATTTTGGCAGTATCGAAGAACTCTGTGAGCATGAGGACGATATTATCTTCCATTCCGGCTGTGACGATATGGCGGATGTGGCTCGCTACTATCTGGAAGAAACCGGACAGCTTGGGGAACTTACGGCACACTTACAAAACTATATCGACTATGAAGCCTATGGGCGTGACATGGAATTGGAGGGAACTTTTATCGTCACAAACCACGGCGTATATGAAATCTTACGGTAAACCCGTCTGTATCTCCTTTGGGAAGTGCAGGCGGCTTTTTTATTCAGGGGCGGCTTTTGCTGCCCCATCTTTTAGAAAGGACAGACAACATGAAGAAAATACGAAGCTATACCAGTATCTGGTCGGTGGAAAAGGTACTCTATTCCATCAATGATTTTAAGCTTCCATTCCCCATCACGTTCACACAGATGGCGTGGTTCGTGATATCGGTGTTTGCGGTTATGCTCTTGGGGAACCTCCCTCCCCTTTCGTTCATTGGCGGGGCATTTTTAAAATATTTCGGCGTACCCTTTGCCCTCACTTGGTTCATGTGCCAGAAGACCTTTGACGGGAAGAAGCCTTACGGCTTCCTGAAATCCGTACTGGCATATCTGGTACGCCCGAAACTGACGTATGCAGGAAAGCCCGTGAAGCTGGAAAAGGAATATCCGGTACAGCCCATCACGGCAGTTAGGAGTGATATTTATGGCATATCCGATTAAGTATATCGAAAATAACCTTGTGTTCAACCATGACGGGGAGTGCTTTGCTTACTATGAGCTGCTTCCCTACAACTATTCCTTTTTAAGCCCCGAACAGAAATATCAGGTACACGATTCCTTCCGGCAGCTTATCGCCCAGAACAGGGACGGGAAGATTCACGCCCTGCAAATCAGCACTGAATCCAGCATACGGGCGGCACAGGAACGCTCCAAACAGGAAGTGACGGGCAAGTTAAAGGACGTTGCCTGTGCAAAGATTGACGCACAGACCGAAGCCCTGATTTCCATGATAGGGGAAAATCAGGTGGACTACCGCTTTTTTATCGGCTTCAAGCTGCTTGTCAATGAGCAGGAAGTCACCATGAAGCAGTTCCGCAGGGAAGCAAAGACCGCCGTTTCCGATTTCCTCCATGAAGTCAACCACAAACTCATGGGGGATTTTGTTTCCATGAGCAATGAGGAAATCTGGCGGTTTCAGAAGATGGAAAAACTGCTGGAAAATAAAATCTCACGCCGCTTTAAAGTCCGGCGGCTTAACAAGGACGATTTTGGTTATCTGATTGAGCATTTATACGGGCAAACTGGAACCGCCTATGAAGATTATGAGTATTACCTGCCGAAGAAGCGGTTTCAGGAGGAAACGCTGGTGAAATACTATGACCTCATCAAACCCACCCGTTGTCTGATAGAGGAAAACCAGCGGTATCTGAAAATCGAACAGGAAGATGGGACGGTCTATGCCGCCTACTTCACCATCAACAGCATTGTGGGTGAACTGGACTTTCCATCCTCGGAAATCTTTTACTATCAACAGCAGCAATTCACCTTTCCCATTGATACCTCTATGAATGTGGAGATTGTCACAAATCGGAAAGCCCTCTCCACGGTGCGGAACAAGAAAAAAGAGCTGAAAGATTTGGATAACCACGCATGGCAGAATGACAGCGAAACCAGTACAAACGTGGTGGACGCTCTGGACAGCGTAAATGAGCTGGAATCCACCTTAGACCAGAGCAAGGAATCCATGTATAAGCTGTCCTATGTGGTGCGTGTGACGGCTCCCGACTTGGAAGAACTGAAACGCCGTTGCAATGAGGTAAAAGATTTTTATGACGATTTGAACGTGAAGCTGGTCCGCCCCTTTGGGGATATGCTGGGGCTGCATGGGGAATTTCTCCCTGCCAGCAAACGGTATATGAACGATTACATCCAGTATGTCACCAGTGACTTCCTCGCGGGTCTAGGCTTTGGTGCAACCCAGATGTTGGGGGAACCGGAGGGCATTTATATCGGGTATAGCCTTGATACGGGAAGAAACGTGTACTTAAAGCCTGCCCTTGCCAGTCAAGGGGTAAAAGGCTCCGTCACTAACGCCCTTGCTGCCGCTTTTGTCGGCTCCCTCGGCGGTGGAAAATCATTCAGCAACAACATGATTGTTTATTATTCCGTATTATTTGGGGCACAGGCTCTCATTGTTGACCCGAAAGCAGAACGGGGACGCTGGAAGGAAACCCTGCCGGAAATCGCCCATGAAATCAATATCGTAAACCTGACCTCGGAGGAACAGAACAGGGGCCTGCTTGACCCTTATGTGATTATGGAGAACCCAAAGGATTCCGAATCACTGGCAATCGACATCCTGACCTTTTTAACAGGCATTTCCAGCCGTGACGGGGAGAAGTTCCCCGTCCTTCGGAAAGCCATCCGTGCGGTAACAAACAGTGAGGAGCGGGGGCTTTTCAAGGTGATTGAGGAACTACGGGCGGAGGGAACCACCATCAGCACCAGCATAGCAGACCATATTGAATCCTTTACGGACTATGACTTTGCACATCTGCTCTTTTCGGATGGGGATGTCACACAGTCCATCAGCCTTGAAAAGCAGCTCAACATCATTCAGGTGGCGGATTTGGTGCTGCCGGATAAGGAAACGACCTTTGAAGAATACACCACAATGGAGCTGCTTTCCGTGGCAATGCTCATTGTTATCAGTACCTTTGCCCTCGACTTCATCCATACCGACCGCAGCGTGTTTAAGATTGTGGATTTGGATGAAGCATGGAGCTTCTTACAGGTGGCACAGGGCAAGACCCTCTCTATGAAGCTGGTCCGTGCCGGACGTGCCATGAACGCAGGCGTTTACTTTGTGACCCAGAACACGGACGATTTGCTGGATGAAAAACTGAAAAACAATCTGGGCTTGAAGTTTGCGTTCCGTTCCACGGACATCAACGAAATCAAGAAGACCCTCACCTTTTTCGGGGTGGATTCCGAAGATGAAAACAACCAGAAACGGCTCCGTGACTTAGAAAACGGACAGTGCCTTATCAGTGATTTGTACGGGCGTGTAGGAGTGATACAGTTCCACCCTATCTTTGAAGACCTGTTCCATGCCTTTGACACCAGACCGCCCGTAAGAAAAGAGGTGGAGGAATGAAGATAAGAAAGCCCATCCAGCAGGGGACAGCCCTTGTCCCTTGCCGGATAAAGGGACAAAACTCTTTAAAAAAAATCGGGAGTATAGCAGGAAAAGTGCTGCTGGCACTCCTGCTCATCCTCCTGCTGCTGGCAGTCTTCGGTACTGCCGCCCACGCTGCCGGACTGGTGGATGATACGGTGGACGCTGCCAACGAATACAGCAAATATCCTCTGGACAACTACCAGCTTGATTTTTATGTGGACAGCGGATGGGACTGGCTCCCGTGGAACTGGCTGGACGGTATCGGAAAACAGGTAATGTACGGGCTGTATGCCATCACAAATTTTATCTGGACCATCAGCTTGTACCTTTCCAACGCCACAGGGTATCTGATTCAGGAAGCCTACTCGCTGGACTTCATTTCCTCCACGGCGGATTCCATCGGGAAAAATATGCAGACCCTTGCAGGCGTTACCACAGGCGGCTTGTCCTCGGAGGGATTTTATATCGGGTTCCTGCTGATTCTCATTCTGGTGGTGGGGATTTACGTTGCCTACACAGGGCTTATCAAACGGGAAACTACAAAAGCCATCCATGCCGTTGTCAATTTTGTGGTAGTGTTCGTGCTGTCCTCTGCCTTTATCGCCTACGCTCCTGATTATATCGGGAAAATCAATGAATTTTCCGCAGACATCAGCAATGCCAGCCTGACCCTTGGCACAAAGATTGTGCTGCCCAACTCGGAAAGTCAGGGAAAAGACAGCGTGGATTTGATACGGGACAGCCTGTTTTCCATTCAGGTAAAGCAGCCGTGGCTCCTGCTGCAATACGGCAATTCGGATGTGGAAAGCATTGGAGCAGACCGTGTGGAAAGCCTGCTTTCAACCAGTCCAAATGAAAACAACGGGCAGGACAGGGAAGAAATCGTGGTGGAGGAAATCGAAGACAGGGAAAACACCAACCTTACCATCACAAAGACCATCAACCGATTGGGAACCGTCTTCTTCCTGTTCATGTTCAATATCGGTATCTCTGTTTTTGTATTCCTGCTCACGGGGATAATGATTTTCTCACAGGTGCTTTTTATCATCTACGCCATGTTCCTGCCTGTGAGCTTTCTCCTTAGCATGGTTCCCTCTTTTGAGGGGATGTCAAAACGTGCCATCACGAAACTGTTCAACACCATCCTTACCAGAGCCGGAATCACCCTGATTATCACGGTAGCGTTCAGTATTTCCACCATGCTCTACAACCTGTCTGGGGAATATCCGTTCTTCCTGACGGCGTTCTTGCAGATAGTGACCTTTGCCGGAATTTATTTCAAGCTGGGGGATTTGATGGGGATGTTCTCCTTACAGAGTGGCGATTCCCAAAGCATGGGAAGCCGTATCATGCGAAGACCCCGTATGCTCATGCACGCCCATATGCACCGTTTACAGCATAAGTTAGGGCGTTCTGTGGCGGCTCTTGGGGCTGGAACGGCTGCATACCATGCAGGAAAGCAGGCTGGCTCAGACCAGAGAAATGCTTCCAACTCCGGCTCTTCCAAACGTACACAGGCAGACCACACCCGACCAAATGGACAGGCAGCACCGGAAAAGAAATCCGCATGGAAACGGGCTGGTTCTGCTGTGGGTGCGGTGGCAGATACCAAAGATAAAATAGCCGATACTACTGGACAGCTTCGGGAGCAGGCAAAGGATTTGCCCGTCAATGCAAAGTACGCCCTTTACCACGGGAAAAAACAGGTGTCAGAGGGAGTACGGGATTTTACTTCCAGTGTGACCCAGACCCGAACTGCCAGAGCTGAACAGCGGAACGCACAGGCAGAAAGCCGCAGACAGACCATTGCAGAACGCAGGGCGGAACTGGAACAGGCAAAACAGACGCAAAAGACAGCTTCCGAAGCACCCAAAGGGGTGGCTCCCGTCCATGAACGCCCTGCCACTGCAAAGACAAAGCAGCCAGCTTCCCCAGCTATTAGGGAACGGGGGCAGGTTTCTTATGGGGGAACTGTAGCGGAACGGACTTCGGTTCCGGTGGTAAAAGCGGCTTCCATCCACCACGAACAGATACCGCCTGTAAGGACAGAACGCCAGATAGTCCCTCCGGCTTCCCCAGACAAACCAGATGAAAGACAAAAGATAGCTCCTGCTATTACACCTGCTGCTCCCCGTCCGGCAAGAACTGTCCAGAATGATACGGCTCCTGTGATACCGGAAAGAAAACGGGCTGCCCCTGTGGTTAAGGAATCGAACTTTACCATCCGGCGTACCACCGCCAGAAAGGAGTGGACAAAAACGGGAAAAGCGGCTGCCAAACAAAAGAAAGGGGAGAAAACATGAAGTTAAGACACCTTTTCTTTGCCTGTTCCGGCGTGTTCGTGATGATGTTCTCCATGCTCCTCTTGGTGGTGATTGTCTTCTCGGATGAGGAAGACGGCGGAAGTGGCGGAAACCTTATCTATGGGGGCGTGAGCGTATCACAGGAAGTCCTCGCCCATAAACCTATGCTGGAAAAGTATGCAAGGGAATATGGCATAGAGGAATACTTAAATGTGCTGCTCGCCATCATTCAGGTGGAATCCGGCGGCACGCTGGAAGACGTTATGCAGTCCTCGGAATCTCTGGGTATTCCCCCGAACTCCCTTAACACAGAGGAATCCATCAAACAGGGCTGCAAATATTTCTCGGAACTGCTTACAGCAGCAGAAACAAAGGGCTGTGACCTAAACAGTGTGATTCAATCCTACAATTACGGCGGCGGCTTCCTGGACTATGTGGCAGGACACGGGAAAAAGTACACCTTTGAACTGGCAGAGAGCTTCGCAAGGGAAAAATCCGGCGGAAAGAAAGTCACCTACACCAACCCTGTTGCCGTAGAGAAAAACGGGGGCTGGCGGTATTCCTACGGAAATATGTTCTATGTCTTCTTGGTATCGGAATACCTGACCGTGGCACAGTTTGATGATGAAACGGTGCAGGCTATCATGGAGGAAGCCTTAAAGTATGAGGGCTGGACGTATGTGTACGGGGGCGATTCCCCCTCCACTTCCTTTGACTGTTCGGGACTGGTGCAGTGGTGCTATGGCAAGGCAGGAATCGCCCTGCCACGGACAGCACAGGAACAGTACAATGTAACACAGCACATCCCTCTGTCCGAAGCAAAAGCAGGGGATTTGGTCTTTTTCCACTCCACCTATAACGCCGGAACCTATATCACCCATGTGGGGCTATATGTGGGAAATAACCAGATGTACCATGCCGGAAATCCCATTGGTTATGCAGACCTGACAGGCTCCTACTGGCAACAGCACCTTGCCGGAGCCGGACGAATCAAACAATAGAAAGGATGAACCGATATGATTCAGATTAGAAAAGAGGAAAACCAGAAAAAGCAGAAAGAAAAGAAGCTGAAAGTTTACAAAGTCAATACCCACAAAAAAACCGTGATTGCCCTGTGGGTGCTTCTGGCGGTGAGTTTCCTGTTTGCCGTCTATAAGAATTTCACGGCGATAGACATCCACACTGTTCATGAAACCAAAGTGATTGAGGAAAAAATCATTGACACCCACAAGATAGAAAACTTTGTGGAGAATTTCGCAGAAGTCTACTATTCATGGGAACAGTCCGCCGCTTCCATTGATAACCGGACAAATGCTTTAAAAGGGTATCTCACGGGAGAACTGCAAGCCCTGAATGTAGATACCGTCCGAAAGGACATCCCCGTATCGTCTGCCCTGACTGACTTTCAGATATGGGAAATCATAGAAGAAAAGGAGCAGCATTATCAAGTGACCTATACGGTAGAACAGCGTATCACAGAGGGGGAATCCAGTAAAACCGTCCGTTCCGCTTATCAGGTGACAGTCTATGTGGATGGCTCTGGAAACCTGACGATTGTTCAGAATCCTACCATCACCAGCGTTCCCGTAAAATCCGGCTACACTCCAAAAGCAGTACAAAGTGACGGTACGGTGGATTCCATCACTACGGAGGAAATCAACGAATTTCTCACTACCTTTTTCAAGCTGTACCCTACGGCAACCGCAAAGGAGCTGACCTATTATGTGAATGAGGGCGTGCTGAAACCTGTTGGGAAAGAATATATCTTCTCGGAACTGGTGAATCCGGTTTACAACCGAAAAGGGAATCAGGTGACAGCTTCCCTTGCGGTGAAATATCTGGATAACCAGACCATGACAACACAGGTGTCGCAGTTTAAACTTGTATTGGAGAAAGATGAGGGGAAATGGAAGATATTGTGTAGTATGAAAGCTCAGTAATTAGCCAGATGACTATTAATTAGAAAGTGGAAATAAATCAACTTTTCACTTTGGTGAAAAAATATATTAAAACAATGCTTTGTGGGACGATTGACAAAATATTGCACATATGATACTATGAAGTTAGCTATAGCTAACACAAAAGTGCACATGTAAATAGGAGTTATTGATTCTTTGTAAATAATTTTTGAACAAATGCAGAGAAGGGAGAAAAAGGAATATGAAAGGAATATTTAAAAAGATGATTTCTGTAGTTTTAGCAGTTGTCATGTTATTTTCATTGTCAGCGCAATCAGTATTCGCCTCATCTGTAGGAGCTGATACATTAAATGGCATTAAGATTATTGAGCAAAAAGATACAGATACAACAATGTATGCTAAATATTACATGACTATTAACGGAGAAACGACTTTGTATACAGAATATGGAGAAATTCAGAAGGACAGAGTTGTTGTGGATAGTGTTAGCATAAAAGTTGATGAACATATGGTAATCATTCCCTCGACAGAACAAAGGCAGCATTTTGAATATCCAATTACGGCACCTGATTCTAGTAATTCGATATCCAATTCCGATAATTTGACAACAAGAGCAAGTTCGTGCCAATATAAGCCACATACCGAAACATTTAGTTTGAAGATTCACCAATTTACATTATCTGTGGTAAAGGCGGCCATAATTACTTCGCTTGGTTTAGGAGCAGGAGATGCAGGTGTAGTAGCAGGAGCTATGATTGATGTCGTGATTAGTCATGGTGGTTCGTACATTCCTGACAGTATTTATTTTGATGGTAAAAGATGTGTAAGTAAGTCTACTGGAAAAATATACTACAGGTATAAAGGAAATATTTATATGGATTCCTCTAAAACAGAACTTTTAGCCAAAAATGTTTCGTGGTCAAGGCGTTGGGGGCATTAAATTTAAGGGAGTGGACTAAATGGAAGACTGGCTGATGCTATTACCTGATATTTTGGTAGTACTTATTATTATTACGTTAGCGCTAGATATAAGAAAACAAAAAAAGATAGGAAAATATGATGAAAAGGTATCTACTCTATCTCTCATGGCGCTTGCCATACTATATGTTCCGATATTAATTGTAAGCATATATTGTTTAATAACAAGTAATCCGTACTTGAAAACGTGGCGTTTAAGAACCAGCTATATTTCTGCGGCTATTGTACTTATTTGCGTAGTTTTTCGTAGACTGAAAAATAGAAGTTAGAACTGGCTGTAATTAAAAACTAATACTGAAACTTTTTTACGTGGTACACAATTTACAGCGGATTCTGTAAGCGCATTCTTAGCGGCAACAAGCGGAATAGGGTTATCGGCTGCTAAAAATGCCGAATCAGCTCTTATTGGTAGAGATATAGTTTTTAAGTACAAAAACTTTATAAAGAATAAGCGATGTTTATATTTAAAAAAGGGAGTGCATTTTTTGCGCTTCCTTTTTTTGCCTATAAATGCGAACATCATTTTGAATTGTTCTAAAATGCCGTATGACAGATGGCTTTGTACCTATTCTTATTGCTGTGTCATTAGAAATTAGGAAATTTAACAGATAATGCAACAAACAACCCTTTCGTGTCGGGACTAAGCACGAAAGGGGGAAGTCAAGAAATCTTTTACCCTCTTTTAAGGCAAGAAAGGGGGTGAGTAATGATGAAGCCATCTGAATTTCAGACAACCATAGAGAACCAGTTTGATTACATCTGCAAGGTCGCTATGGAGGATGAACGTAAAGACTACCTCAAAGCGTTATCCAGACAGTGTAAACGTGAAACCCTGTTCTGTGATATGGACGATTACACCGTCAACTTGCTTTCTTCCAAAGACACCTATCCATCCCACTTCCATACTTTTGAAATGGACGGGTTTACTGTCCGTATTGAAAACAGCCTGTTAGCAGAAGCGTTGGAAAATCTGGACGGAAAGAAACGTGATGTTATCTTGAGATATTATTTCCTCGGATTTGACGATACGGAAATTTCAAAAATTCTGGAAGTCAACCGTTCTACCATCCAGAGAAGAAGACACGCCGGACTGGAATTTATCAAAAAATTCATGGAGGAAGAAACATGACAGCAAAGCACCCTATGATTCCGTTTCCTGTGATTGTAAAGGCTGCGGACGGCGATATTGAAGCAATCAATCAGATTGTACGCCATTATAGCGGTTTTATTGCCAGCCGTTCCATGCGTCCCATGAAAGATGAATATGGGAATACCCACATGGTTGTAGATGAAACCCTACGCCGCCGGATGGAAACACGTCTGATTGCAAAGATTTTATCTTTTGAAATCAGGGAGCCAAACTAAAATAACGCTCTCCTGTGGAAGCATGGACAAGCCCATGCTTCCCAGACAGAGCTTGCCAGTCTATTAAAGTGCATTATCACCAGTGCATTTTAACAGGCTGACAAAGCCGGATTGTTCCTTGAAAAAGAAAGCGTCTAATCAACGCAGCATAAAGCAGCCGAATACGTTTCGATAGAAAGAGAGCCGTTGGGCTGGCACGCCGTAATCCACCAAAGGAGGGATGAAACCGGATAGCGATTCCTGCCAGCGTTCCATAAGCAGCTTGCCGCAGAGCTGCCGCCATGACCTTTCTATCGTGATAATGATACTTCCGTACAGCCTTAGTCCGTGTGATGATGTAGCACCGCTGGCAAAGGGTACGGCTGGATGAGAACCATGCAGGGGGGATTCCCATGAGCTTTAGCGAAAGCTGTTCGGTTTGCTTAGATACCATTTTGAATGAAAATTTTTCATTCAAAATCAAATAACTATTCGCAGGAAATACAATCTTAATATTACTTTTGCCACAAAATCTGATATAATATAGACAGATATTGAGGGTTCCATATCTGGTCTATGGAAAGGAGGAACATGATTACAGTAACAAAAAAAGATTTAATAGAACTAGTATAACTCGATTTAAATAAGCTTACAATTTAAGCATTGGTAGTAATCTGATTTATTGGCTTACGTGTCCGTGCTTTGGGCGCACGTTTCCCTTGGTTTTCAGGATAATAATGTAAACTTATTAAAATCGAGTTATACTAGGTTATGGGACTTCATTCGCAGCAGACATCATAAGAGAAGCAAAAAGACTTATGATTTCAAAAGGGCATACCTACTATCAGTCACGCAAACTGGACAGGGTTCCCAGAGAAGCTGTGGAAGAATTGTTAGGGATTAATTTTACTGATAAATCAAACTGATTGTACTTCTTGCACATTTATGTAAGGAGTGAAATCATGGCAAAAGACCTTATTAAGAAGGCAGAAAACGGAACCTATTATTTTAGAGCAAACTTAGGTTTCCATCCGATTACCGGAAAACAGATTCAGAAATACAAAAGCGGATTCAAGACAAAAAAAGAAGCTAGAGAAGCATATTCTAAACTTATGCTGGCATCCACAGAGGAATTGGCAGAAAAGAAGCAGCAGCTATCCTTTAAGCAGTTCATTGAGGAAACTTACCTGCCTTGGTATAAAACACAGGTAAAGGAAAGCACCTATCTGAACCGCCGTTCTACCATCCAGAAACATTTTTCATACTTTTACAAAATGACGGTGGATGAGATAAAACCCAGTAACGTCCAGAACTGGCAGCTTGAACTCGCAAAAAAATTTAATCCAAACTATATCCGTATTGTACAGGGGATGCTCTCCATTGCCTTTGACAGGGCGATTGTTCTCGGCCTTGCAAAGAAAAACCCGTCACGGATGATAGGGAATATCAAGAGTAAGAAAACAAAAGTGGATTTCTGGACACTGGATGAATTTCAAAAGGTAATTTCCCTGCTCTACAAGGGCGATTATTACGAACATTACCTTTTCATTTCATACTGGCTCCTGTTTATGACCGGAATGAGAATCGGAGAAGCCGCAGCCCTGCAATGGTCGGACATCAACTTTGAAACCGGACTTTTAAGTATAACTAAAACGCTGTACTATAAAACAATGGACGAATACAAATTTGTGGAGCCAAAGACACAAGCCAGTATTCGCACTATCTATATTGACACAGATACCATCAAAGAATTAAAAGCATGGCAGGAAGTACAGCAAAAAGTTTTAAAGGACTGTGACCTTGTACTAAGCTATAATGGGATTCCCACCAGTAAGCACACCCTCCCACGGGCATTAAAAAAACTTGCCGGATTGGCAGGAGTACACCGTATCAAGATTCATGCACTCAGACATTCCCATGCTTCCCTGCTCATCAGCATGGGAGAAAATCCTTTATTGATTAAAGAACGTCTGGGGCATGAAAAGATACAGACCACGTTGGGCACCTACGGACATTTATATCCCAACACCAACGTGGAAGTTGCCAAAAAATTAAATGGCGTTCTCACTTATACTCCGGCAACAACTAGTGTTGCCGCTTACACCAGCAACCAGCATACATCAATCTATCACAGAGCAGTTGAATAAAAAAATGCAATCAAAATGCAATTCTAAAAGGAAAGAGCCGCAAAACCATTGAAAATAAAGGCTTTGCAGCTCTGCTCCAACTATTCCCACTCAATCGTAGCCGTAGGCTTCGGACTCAAGTCATAACACACCCTGTTCACATTCTTAACTTCCTTCAATATACGGTCCGTAATCCTCTGCAGCACATCATAATCAATGCGCTCAATGGAGGCAGTCATAGCGTCCACAGTATTGACTGCACGGATGATGACAGGATAATCAAAGCAGCGCGCATTATCCCTGACTCCAACTGATTTAAAGTCCGGTACAATAGTAAAATACTGCCACACTGTCTTGTCCAGGCCGGCGTTTGCAAATTCCTCGCGGAGAATAGCGTCGGACTCCCTGACAGCTTCCAGACGTTCTCTGGTTATGGCCCCCAGACAGCGCACTCCTAATCCGGGACCAGGGAACGGCTGACGGTATACCATGCTGTGAGGCAGGCCCAGCTCCAGTCCGCAGGCGCGCACCTCGTCCTTGAACAGCTGGCGCAGCGGCTCTACCAGAGTGAAGTTCAAATCCTCAGGAAGTCCTCCCACATTGTGGTGGGATTTTACCACCTTGGCTGTCTTGGTTCCGCTCTCCACGATGTCCGGGTAAATGGTTCCCTGGGCCAGGAACTCGATTCCTTCCAGCTTTCTGGCCTCCTCCTCAAACACGCATATAAATTCAGCGCCGATAATCTTGCGCTTTTGTTCCGGGTCAGCCACTCCGGCCAGCTTTCCAAGGAAACGATCTGCGGCGTCCACATATACCAGGTTTGCATCCATCTGGTTCTTGAATACATCTATAACGCTCTCGGATTCCCCTTTTCTCATAAGGCCATGGTTTACATGGACGCAGGTCAGCTGTTTTCCGATGGCTTTGATGAGCAGGGCCGCTACCACTGAGCTGTCCACGCCTCCTGACAGAGCCAGGAGCACCTTCTTGTCTCCTACCTGCTGGCGGATTAATTCCACCTGGTCGGAAATGAAGTTCTTCATATTCCAGTTAGGCTGGGCCTTACATGTATCGAACACAAAGGAACGGAGAACCTGGTCGCTGTCAGCTTCATCCCAGCTATGTATGGAACGCTCACAGGCAGCCGCGTTGTGGCCTGCCGCCATTACCGGGTATCCTGCTTCATACAGTTCCGGACGCACATCAATGGGAGAACCGTCCACAACATTATTAGGGCCGCCGTTGATGATAATTCCTTTAACATTGGGAAGTTCCTTAAGCTCGCTGGCTGTGATATCGTGGGGATAAATCTCACTGTACACCCCCATCTCCCTGATGTCCCTGGCCAGTTTTGTGTTCTCTGTGCTTCCCAGGTCAAGAATTACAATCATATCCTGTTTCATCTTCTGCCTCCTGAATTTATTAGAATTCTGCTTCTTTTGCTAAAATGTCTTTCTTGGTTCTTTTTAATTGTTCATTTGACCGAAACGCCTGTATCGCCGCCCGCACTGCCGCCTGTACCGCCCGCCCGTGCCGGCTGCCCCGATTCCCGTTACTCTGACAATTCTCCCAGATAAGCCAGAACCGCCCGCAGACATCCGTCCACCCCTGTCAGCCCGCTGTCCAGGCATAAGTGGTAGTTCTGGGCCCGGCCCCATGTGTTGCCGGTGTAATACTGGTAATACTCCTTGCGTTTCCGGTCCACCTCCCGGATACGGCGCTCCATCTCCTTCTCATCAGAACCTGGCTCCAGTATAAGCATACGCTTAATCCGGTCCCTCATTTTGGAGTAGATGAACAGGTTAATGCTGTCATCCAGAATCATGTCCGCACACCGTCCCACAATTACACATGGACCGTGAGCAGCCAGCCTGCGGATGACGTTGGACTGGGCCACGAAAATCTGGTCCGACATGGGAACTTTGTAAATGTCAGAAAAAGCATGGTAATACTGCCTGTCTAACGGGTCGTGAATTACGATATGCTCATCGTAGTTTTGAAATGCCTCTTCTGCAATATTGATATCGTCCGCAGCCATGGAGATTAACTCCTTGTCGTAAAATGGGATGTCCAGCTTTTCTGCCAGCTTTACCCCCAGCTCACGGCCTCCGCTTCCGAATTCGCGGCTTACTGTTATGACCTTATCCATTAAGCACCGCCCCTTTCCTTTGGTTGGTTTTGTTTTGGACAGGATGAGCTTTGAATGGGCTTCGCCCTATAAAAAAGCGGCGGGCATATATCCTTATGCGAGCAAGCTCCCAACAGATATATGCCCGCCGCTTTTTGCACTGCTCATTGCCTACGTGGACATTATACCACAATTCCCCATTATTTCCTATGCTTAATATCTCTTATAATCTTAAACAGCTGTATCAGTACCGTGGGTACTGCGGCCAGAATACAGACATTCACTATCTGGCTTTGGGTCAGTGGTGTTACGGAAAACAGGTTCTGCATAAACGGAACAAACATGACAATGCCTAACAGTACCACGCCGGCCGCAAATGCTCCCAGACTGTACCAGTTGGATGAAAAGCCCAGCTTGAAGATGTTGTGCTTACTGCGGCAGTTGAATCCGTGGAACAGACGGGCCAGGGTCAGGGTTGCAAACGCCATGGTGCTGGCCGTGGCCGCGCTGCCGGTTCTGAGGCCTGCGTGGAAGGCAATCATGGTACAGACAGCTATGATTCCGCCCTGGGTCAGGATAGTGGTCATGAAATCCTTTGTCAGGATGCCTGTCTTCGGATTTCTGGGCGCTTCTGACAATAAATCCTTCTCAGCTGGCTCCATGCCGATTGCAATGGCCGGCAGTGAATCGGTCAGCAGGTTGATAAACAGCAGATGTACCGGCGCAAATGGCACTGGCAGGGCTGCCAGGGATGTGTATAATACCGAAAGAATACCTGCCATGTTGCCTGACAGCAGGAACTTGATGGCATTCTTTATATTGCGGTATACATTTCTTCCATTGGCTACCGCCTTGATGATGGTTGCGAAATTATCGTCCGTCAGTATCATGGCTGCCGCATCCTTGGAAACCTCGGTGCCGGTGATGCCCATGGCCACTCCGATGTCCGCCTTCTTAAGGGCGGGAGCGTCATTGACTCCGTCTCCGGTCATGGCCGTGATGGAACCGCGCCGCTGCCACGCATCCACGATGCGGATTTTGTTCTCAGGTGAAACCCTGGCGTAAACGGATATGTCCGTAATTTTACGGTCCAGCTCCTCCTCCGGCATGGCGTCCAGTTCACGGCCCGTCATGGCCATATCGCCGTCCTCATAAATGCCAATCTGCTTTGCGATGGCAGTGGCGGTTATCTTGTGATCGCCGGTTATCATAACAGGTTTAATTCCGGCCCGCTTGGCGTCTGCTACCGCTGCCTTGGATTCCTCCCTTGGCGGATCCATCATGGATATAAGTCCCAGGAAAATGAAGTCCTTCTCATTATCAAGGGACAGGATATAGTCTTGGGGAACTTCCTTGTATCCAAAGGCCAGGACCCTTAATCCCTCCTGGGAAAACTCCAGATTTTTCTGAAGGATAGCCTCCCTATCCTCCCGGGTAATGTCCCTGATTCCCTCTTCCATACGGATTTTCACGGTGCGGTCTAAAAGCACATCCAGGGCTCCCTTGGTAAGTACGGTGGGCACATCGTGAAGTTCGTATTTGGTACTCATAAGCTTCCTGTCTGAGTCAAAGGGTATCTCCTCCAGACGGGGCATCAGCTCTCTGAGCAGGTTTTCGTCCACGGTCGCCTTTCTTCCCATCTCCACCAGCGCGAACTCTGTGGGATCTCCGATGCCTTTTCCGTCTACGATAGAGGAATCGTTGGTAAGTATGGCATCATAGAGAAGATAACGGTGAAGCTGGTTCTTCAGGTTCAGCTGGTCTATGGTAATGGTCTGTCCATTGGTGTAGATGTTCTGTACCGTCATCTTATTCTGAGTCAGGGTACCGGTCTTATCCGAACAGATGACAGAGACACAGCCCAGGCTTTCCACGGCCTTTAACTCCTTGATAATGGCATGTTCCTTTGCCATTTTCTGGGTGCCCATGGCCTGTACGATGGTTACAATGGAGCTGAGCGCCTCAGGTATGGCCGCCACTGCCAGGGCCACCGCAAACATCAGGGAATCCAGGACAGGCATCTTGCGGTACAGGCTCAGCAGAAACACCAGAGCACATATGACCATGATCGCCATGGCCAGACGGCTGCCGAACTGGTCCAGGCTGACCTGAAGGGGCGTCTTTTTTTCCTTGGTGGCATTCATCAGAGCTGCAATCTTACCAATCTCTGTGTCCATGCCCGTGGCAGTCACCAGGACCACTGCCCGTCCGTAAGTCACCAGGCCGCTGGAATACACCATATTGGCCCGGTCAGCCAGGGCGCAGTCGCTGTGAAGGGTGCCGTCGCTCTTATCCACATTAGTGGACTCTCCGGTCAGGGAGCTTTCATTGACCTGAAGGGAATAATTCTCCAGAATTCTTCCGTCAGCCACCACCAGATCTCCTGCTTCCAGGTACAGGATGTCTCCGGGAACCACCTTGGACGATGGAATCTCCACCTTCTGTCCGTCCCTCAGCACCTTGGCGTTGGGGGATGACAGGGATTTGAGGCTGTCCAGGGATTTCTCAGCCTTTGCATGCTGTACCGTGCCCAGGATAGCGTTGAGGATGATGACAGCAAGGATAACTACCGTGCTCTCCACATTGCCTGACACCATGGAAATAAGGGCTGCAATAATCAGGATAACCACCAGCAGGTCACAGAACTGCTCTAAAAACACCTGCAGGGTACTCTTGCGCTTTCCCTCCTCCAGGACATTTTCTCCCTTCTCAGCCAGGATTTTCTCTGCCTGGGAAGATGTCAGCCCCTGTTCCGTTACCTGAAACTGGCCGAGTATCTCTTCTTTTGTCTGTTGATACCATTCTTTCATGTACTTTCCTCCTCGTTGTGAGCACTTAGCTCCCATCCTTTAGGCGCTTACGTGCGATTCATGTCATCTCCACTCAGCGGTCGTCCTTTGACCACTTAGTGGAGTGGCTCGTAATGAGTTCTTAGTCTATTATGCGCGTATCCCTGCGCCAAAATGCCATGTGCATGGCAAAAAAGCAATTCAAAAAAACATTTATCCGCCATGCTCCGGCACCGGGAAACCCACAAAAAAAGACTTCTATGGATGGCTGCCAGGATATGTAACATATCTGCAAACCACGCATAAAAGTCTTGTAACCGCAAAGGCATATATTGCCAGGTTCCGTTGGAACCGAGGTTGTTGACAATATATCTAAACTACTCCCTTTCGAGCTGTTCCGCATTCATTATGAATTTTTATTGAGTTTATCCTTTTTTTCCGGAAATGTCAAGGGGGTTTTAAAAATTTATATTATATTTAACTGCCCTCATCTTCATCCTTTTTGGGTGCGCCCAGACGATAAAAAGGATATCTTTTATTGGTGCTATTTTTCTGTCAGGTCATTTCAGAGCGCCCATCAGTCATAGGACGGCTCTCCCTCGCCCCCAATCCGTTTTCTTCCCAGCTGGTACACCACCTTGTAGAAGGTAGGCAGAAGAATCAGGGTAAGGACCATGGATGCCATAAGGCCGCCGATATTTACCAGAGCAATACCCTGCATCATCTTGCCGGCCCTTCCATAGGCCAGGGCATTGGGTATCATGGAAATGACCGTTGTCAGGGTTGTCATGAGAATGGGCCTCATACGGATGGCTCCCGCTTCCACCAGCGCCTCCATAAGTGGCACACTGACCAGCATGGATACCATGCTGATGGGGCTGCCGGTCAGGTACAGAAGGCCGAAGGAACCAATCAGGCTGAAGGGAATGGTCACCATGACCATCAGGGAATACTTGGGTGACTCAAACTGTATGCCCATGACAATGAATATAAGGAACACGCCTGTAACCAGGGCGCCTCCCAGCGCTCCCAGCTCCTCCCCCATCATTTCGTCTATGCTGTTGGTTGCCGGGCTGAAAACGATATTATAATACTTCTTAAGGCTTTCCATGCATACTCCGGCCATACTTCGGTCATATTCCGCGCCCTGCCACTCTGCCCCCTGATATTCAAAATCCGCCGGAATCTCTGCATATTCCTTTTTCCTGATTCGCAGAACACACAGTGACAGGAGAAATGACAGCTGCTGGTACCCCAGCCATATCAAATCCCCACAGGAACTTCTCTGTCTGGCTTTTCAGTGTCTGGTCCCCAAACTCATGACGCTTTCTGGATATCCTGCTTTGCCGCGTCCCAGTCCTTACCTTTCATGAGACAGACACCTTTGTTGCTCTTAGAGACAATCTTTCCCAGTCCGTGTTCTTCCAGAAAACTTCCCAGCTGCTTGAGGTCGTTCCTGATGGTCTTAAGGGAACATTGCACATCTGCCGCCAGGCGCTCCACAGTCACAAATCCATCTGACCTGTACAGCAGCTTCAGAATTTTATATTGCCGTTTCTGCATCATGTTCCCTCCTGTATCCTGTTCCATTGTCCTGCCATCCCTTCGATATTCTTATATTAACAGCTTTCCCCTATTTTCTATTTCCAAAATATTGACAGAAAGCTTTGGTTTTCTTCAATAGTTTTTCCAAAATCCATGTTGCGCCTTTTATTGGGGTCCCACAAGAGATTGTTAATGCAAGGGTTCTCCAACTGGAGAACTTACCTTTAATATAAAAAAGAGCACCGCCCGGATAAGAAATCTTAATATCTCTTATCCGTTTGCGATGCTCCCTTTATTAGTCATTCTAACAGGTTTCTGTTACCATTTCATGCAGAATCACCTCATCCGTCTTTTTCATGCCATCCCGTGCAATGACAGAAATGGTATGAATAGTTTCTTCGAAATCATCTTTGACAATCCCATCTCCTGGTTGGAAACTCTTACCGGCTTTGGCCTGCTGATACGCCAGAAATGCATTCCTCAGGCTGGACGCAATCTTCATTGCACAGGAAGGTTTTGCGCCATCACAAATCAGACCCGAATTCACTACCAACGAATTTGTAAGCAATTCCCTGATGATTTTTTCACCTTCCCCACTCAGGAATGCGATTCCTGCAACAGAAGCAGATGATGCAGACACAACCCCACAATAAGCTGATAATTTTCCGATTCCCTGCTTCATATACAGGCCAAGCAGATTAGCAAAAATCAGAGCCCGGTATAACTGATTTTCCTCACAGTGGTGTTCTCTAGCATAAAGGATAATCGGAACAGACACGGTAATGCCCTGATTTCCAGAACCAGAGTTGATAACAACCGGCTTCTCACAACCGCTCATTCTGGCATCCGAACCGGCCGAAGCATAAGCAACCATCTTTTCCACAAAATCATCTGGGCGCTTATCCAACACCAGTTTTCCAATATTGGAACCCCAATTATTTTGAATGCCTTCTTCTGCAATAGCGATATTATATTCGATTTCCATATCCAGAATCGGCCGGATTTCACTGTAATCTGTATTTCGCGCAAAATCGTAGATTTGTTCAAATGAAAAGTTTATTGTGTTTTCTTTTGAACTGTTTTTGTCCTGCTTATACAGAATCTCTTCATTTCTTTCAATCAAAGTAATATTAGTATGAGAATCTTCTAGCACAACTTTTGCATAGTCGTCGCCGCTGTGTTCTTCAACCTCAATATAGAGATTCGAAACACCTGGAACCAGTTCCGTATGTACGATTCCCTGCTCAATCAATGCATCTGCCTCACAGAGCCTGCTCTTATCGACATTCTCTAATACCCGTAACTTCTTCTCCGCATCTCCCAGAAAAGCTCCGGTTACCAGTGAGATTGCGATTCCTTTTCGTCCGTCAGTTCCCGGCACTTTTATGCTGTTGGCATTTTTAATCATACTGCCAGATAATCTTGCTATAATTCTGTCAGGATTCGTTCCCAGTACTTCCTTTGCCTTAGCGGCTGCGTATGCAAGTGCAATCGGTTCTGTACAACCAAATGCAGGCACAATCTCCTGTTTAAAATATTCAATGTAATTCATGCTTTATACCATTCCTTTCGCTTCGCTCAAGGCACAAACAAGTACAAGTGCGCCTAAAAGTTCTCTCTATTTTTCACTCTTCACTCCTTACTCATTCTCCAATCCGTACTCGATTACATATTGAACAAAATATTCTACTCCAAGTTTTAAGACGTTTTCATCAATATCAAAATACGGGCTATGCTGCGGAAATCTCCCTTCTGGATTACTGAATCCACCGCCCAGCATCAACAGACATTTCGGGTTTTTATATTTTGCAAAATCCTCTCCACCCATCTGCTGTTCGTAATCAATAAGTTTATCCTCACCGAATACTTTTGCTGCCGCACGGCGTCCTGTATCAACACATTCCGAATCGTTAATCATTGCTGGCGGTCCCCAGTGATATTCCACTTTAATATCCGTTCTGGTCGAAATGGCAACACCCTGAGCCACACGGTTTAAGATATCCGGATAATGGTTTCTCAGCTCATTATTAAATGTTCTGCAGGTTCCCATTAAATGCGCGGAATTCGGAATAATGTTAAATGTGGTACCTGAATGGAATGAAGTTACGCTGACTACAGCCGTATCCAGTGGGCTGACTTCTCTGCTGACAACCTTCTGAAGTGCACCTACCAGTTCTGCACCTGCTACTACCGGATCAATGGTCTGATGTGGCAATGCACCGTGTCCGCCTTTACCGTTGATAAAAATGTCAAACGTATCTGCAGCAGACATAACCGGGCCATAACGAAGAGATGCATAACCTGCTTCAATCTGACTCCAGATATGAAGTGCAATTAAACGGTCACATTCCAAAATCTGCTCCTCATTTTTCATGTAAGCTGCTCCACTGTCTTCGATAAATTCCTCTGCTGGCTGGAACAGCAAACGTACAGTCACAGTCAGTTCATCTTTTATCTTGGAAAGGATTTTTGCTGTTCCTAGTAACATTGTGATATGTGTATCATGGCCGCAGGTATGTGCACAGCCTGAAACCTTTGATTTATATTCGCAATCTACCAGGTCATCCATTGGAAGCGCATCAATATCTGCACGGATTCCAATGATATGATCGTCGGACTTTTTGCCGCGGATTGTGGCGATTACGCCGGTTTTTGTAGAAGCAATGTACGGAACATCCAGTTCATCCAGATATTCCATGATTTTTTTCTGTGTGTTATGCTCCTCCCATGATTTCTCCGGATTTTCATGGAAGTATCTTCTTAATTGGATTAATTCATCTTCGATTATTTTAATCTGATTTTTAATTTCCATAGTCTTCCTCCTAGAACGGTCCATAATTAATTTTAGTTGCAATAACCAATGAAAGTACACTTACAACTGTCAGTATCGTAATCAGCGGAGTAACAAACTTCCACCATTTTTTTAACGGAATCTTCGCAATTGTCAGGAAGATTAACAGGGTACCGCTTGTAAACCATAAAGAGTTTGTAAGTCCATCACCAAACTGGAAAGCAAGAATCATGGTTTGTCTGGTCATACCAACAATGTCTGCCAGCGGAATCAGAATCGGCATCAGAGCCATTGCTTTTGCAGAACCGGAGGTAATCAGTCCATTGAACAGCGCGATAACAAACATAACTGCAATTGCTGTAATGGAGCTCGGAAGTTCCATAAGCGGTTTGGAAATTGCATTGATAATCGGGTCGATAATACCAGAACTTGTCAATATCCACTGGATACCTCTTGCAAGACCGATTACCAGCGCCGGTCTCAACCCGTCTTTTGCACCATCGATAATGCAGTCAATAATCTTATCAGCACTCAGTTTATTGATGACACCAGCTGCAATTGCTGTAAATAAGAAACATGCAGACAAGTCATTCATGGACCAGCCAAATTTTGCGACACCTGCAATTGCCGCAATAAACGTAATCATGAACACTGCAAGAGAAACACTCTGTCTTTTGGTCAGCGGATTCTTTGCGATATCACTATAATCAATTCTGAATTCGCTGTCATCAATATCTGCAGTAATGGAAGCTGCTTTATCGCGTTTTACTTTTCTTGCATATTTCAATACGTAACAAATAACAATTATGTCAAAAATTACCAGCAGAATAAAGCGGAATAAAAAGCCTGAGAACATTGGTAACTCAGCAATTTCATGGGAGATACCAACCGTATAGACACTGGTAGGTGAAATGGAAAAGCTAATCATATCAATCATTGCAGAGCAGGCGACACCAGTCATCAAGTCATAACCGAGAGCCAGACACAGTGATATGATAATAGGAATAAACGGTACAATCTGCTCATTCCATCCCAAAAATCCACCAAAACATGCAAAAATAACCATGATTAAGACTAGAATTTTTTCCGAGCCTACTTTTTCTGCACTCGTTAAGATTTTTGCCACACTTTTATCCAAGGTGTTGGTTCGTTTATAAACTTCGATACAACCGGCAACTAACATTACCAGGAACATCATTCCTGCAGAAGCCTCCAGTCCGTTTGGAATTGCCTGGAAAATAGCCTGCAGTCCTAAGTAAGTTTTTTCAATTGCGTGGAAAGAATTGGGTACAACAATGGTTCTTCCCCCGACAACCTCACGTTCAAAAGCACCAGGGCTTATGAAAAACGACAGGATGTAGCAGGCAACAATAACACCAAAAACAATAATAAATGCGTTAATACTCTTACCCTTATTCTTTTTCTCCTTTGAATTTCCCATAATAATACTCCTTTTAGTTTTTCATATTACTTATCGCATTCTGCCGCAAATCGCCAGCATCACTTCTCCCTCCTTTTACATGTTATTTTCCCATAAGACAGAAACTGCGATTAAGAAATATGGTTATGTTGATTACTAATATAATAAGCAAATCGTATGCCAACTAATTTTGTCCAGAAAACAGCGAATCTGCGTTTCACTGGCTTTCGCATTTTTGCAAAATTGCTAATTTTTTTCTCACTTGTGCAAATAAGTAAAATCTGACTGTTTTTTCCAAATCTATTCACCAATAACAGATATCTTTTGTGTAACTTTACAAAAAATTGGAGATGTGTTATATTATGATGGGTGATCTATTATGTATAAAATCGAGAAAAATTCTGCTCAGGAAATAGCAGATGCAATCCAGTCTTTGCTTCTTCTGGATGTTACAATTGTAGACAAAACTTTGAAGCGAATTGCAGCGACCGGTAATTACCGACATTTAGTGGGGGAATATTTACCGAAGGGCTGTTCTTATGAATATACTATCAATTCAAAGAAAACCGAAATAATTACAGAAACTGCATTAAGCTCACGCTGTGCCCATTGCAAATCCGCTTCCATATGCAAAGAAATTGCAACCGTAGGCTATCCAATTATATCTCGTGACGGACAGGCACTCGGCGCTATCGGTCTGATTGCATTTAAAGAATCTCAATGGATGTATATCAAGGAAAATCAATCCACTATAACCCGTTTTTTAGGCAAGCTTGGAGAATTGCTGGCTGGTAATCTTGCGTATGAAGAAACCATTAAAAATCTGTTTCTCCGCAACCAGGAAATTACAACTATCGTGAATTCTCTAGATTATGGTCTATGCTTAGCAGACACTAATCAGAGGATTACCATTGTAAATAAACAGCTTACAAAGCTCCTAAATCATTCCGAGCAGGATCTGATTGGAAAAAGAGTTGATGAAATCTTTTACCCCCCCCCCCCAATCGCAGACTCTCCTGGAGACGGTACTATGACAGTAAAATCCAGACTGGCGGACCCGCGTATCCGTTTTTCCATAAAGATGATTATCACTCCGATACACGAAGATATCCGCAATTATGTTCTTCAGGTTTCGCGTTACTCCAATGAGTTGATGAACGCATATAATATTATTGAGCGAAAAGATGAGATTAATTTTTCTGATATCTGCGGAGATAGTGCTGCACTTCAAAATATTATAACACTGGCCAAACAAATCTCCACAGGCGATTCTTCTGTACTGATTCGCGGAGAAAGCGGGACTGGAAAAGAATTATTTGCCCGGTCAATCCACTATGCCTCTAACCGCAGGCATAAACCGTTCGTAGCTATCAATTGTGCATCTATTCCAGATACTCTGCTGGAGAGCGAACTATTTGGATATGAAAGAGGCGCGTTTTCCGGAGCTAATACGTCAGGAAAGGTGGGACGCTTTGAACTGGCAAATGGAGGAACTTTGTTTTTAGATGAAATCGGTGATATGCCGCTCCACTTACAGCCAAAACTCCTTCGTGTTTTACAAGATGGTTCTTTTCTAAGACTTGGTGGAAAAAATACGATTAAAGTTAATTTCCGGCTGATTACCGCTACCAATCGAAATCTGGAAAACATGATTAAAAATAAGGAATTTCGTGAAGACTTATATTTTCGGTTAAATGTAATACCAATCAATATACCGCCATTGAGAGAACGCAAGGATGATATTCCTCTTCTTGTAAACATAAAACTGGCTGAATATTGCCAAAAGCTGAATAAACCGCAAAAGAAGATTTCTAATGAACTGATGGAAGTATTTTGCAACGCCCACTGGAAAGGAAATGTCAGAGAACTGGAAAATGTGATTGAATATCTGGTAAATATATCGGAAAAAAACCTTATCACACCAAAATATCTACCTGATTACTTCAAAAGCATAGATATGAATCAGCAAAGCCATCGTATTCCTGACAGTGCAGAAATTCTTTCTCATATGGATGGAAAATCTTTAAATAATCTCACAGAATGCTTTGAAAAAGAGATTCTGATTTCCTATTTAAAACAATATGGAACTACAACCAAAGCTAAAAAAGAAATTGCAAATCAACTCAAAATCAACCTATCCACGCTATACCGCAAACTATACCGATATCATATTGATGATATGAAGAGATGAATACCGCAAAATTTGTTGTAAATGAACTTCGAAAAATGGGGCTGACTGTTTATGAGGGCACTGGTAAAACCGGTATCGTAGCGGATCTTAAAGCCGGAGAAGGCAAAACTGTT
Source organism: Enterocloster clostridioformis (assembly GCF_020297485.1). Classification (NCBI taxonomy): domain Bacteria; kingdom Bacillati; phylum Bacillota; class Clostridia; order Lachnospirales; family Lachnospiraceae; genus Enterocloster; species Enterocloster clostridioformis. The sequence continues at coordinate 4,007,031 of NZ_JAIWZC010000001.1, read as the reverse complement.
ATTGGTTTAAGGGCAGACATGGATGCGATTCAGTTGGAAGAACCCGGAAAAGGTTCTAAGGCTATGATTGATGATGGACTGTTTGAAAAATATTCTATTGATGAGATTTACGTTCTACATAATATTCCGTTTATACCGGCAGGCGAGATACTGTTTTCCTCGAAAAAGGGCCTTGGGGCGTACTCCGCCGCTGCCCCTTTTTCACTTGCCGCTTTCACCTGCCGCTTTCACCTGACAGTCTCACCCCGTCCGCACTGTCTATACCCCAACAGCCGCCTTCATCTGCTTTACATAATCGCAGACAGGTTCCACGCAGCTTATTCCGTACCTGGCAATCATTTTCACAATGGCGCTTCCCACGATTACCCCGTCTGCCTGCGAAGCCATTTTACTGGCCTGTTCCGGAGTGGAGATGCCGAATCCAATGGCGCAGGGCACATTCCGGCCCTGCTTTACGGTGTCCACCATTTCCTTAATATTCGTGGTAATCTCGCTTCGGACACCCGTAACTCCAAGTGATGATACGCAGTACACAAATCCATCGGATTCCCTGGCTATGGCCTGGGCCCGCTCCCTGGATGTGGGCGCCACCAGATAAATCAGGGTCATATCGTATTTTTTACACGCCGGCAGCAGTTCCTCCCTCTCTTCAAAGGGCATATCCGGCACAATCAGGGCGTCTATTCCACAATCAGCGGCATTTTTCATGAACTTATCCACACCGTATGCAAACACCGGGTTGATATAGGTCATAAATGCCAGCGGCACATCTGTTTTTTGGCGAATCCGGCGCACCGTATCAAATATTTTATCTGTGGTGGTTCCTGAGGCCAGGGACCGAAGGTCTGCTTCCTGAATGACAATTCCCTCTGCCACCGGGTCGGAAAATGGTATCCCCAGCTCAATCAAATCCGCACCGGCCTCTGCCATTGCAGGCACGAGTGCTTCTGTAACGGAAAGATCCGGGTCGCCTGCTGTTATGAAAGGTATAAATGCCTTCTTATTCTCAAAAACCTGCTGTATCCTATTCATAGAGTTCTACCCCCTTATATCTGGCAATAGCCGCCACATCCTTGTCTCCCCTGCCGGAAAGATTGATAACAATAATCTGGTCTTTACCCATGGAGCCAGCCACCTTCCTGGCATAGGCCACCGCATGGGCGCTCTCCACTGCCGGAATGATTCCTTCCATACGTGACAGATATTCAAAGGAATCCACCGCCTCATCGTCTGTCACAGGCACATACACTGCCCTGCCGCTGTCATGCAGCTGCGCGTGCTCCGGCCCGATGCCCGGATAATCCAAACCCGCTGAGATGGAATACACCGGTGCAATCTGTCCATATTCATCCTGGCAGAAGTAAGATTTCATGCCGTGGAAAATCCCCAGCCGGCCCGTTGCTATGGTAGCCGCGGTCTGCTCTGTCTCCACACCCAGTCCCGCTGCCTCACAGCCTACCAGCTTCACGTCCTTTTCTTCTATGAATTCATAGAAAGCTCCCATTGCATTGCTTCCGCCGCCCACACAGGCTATAACCATATCAGGAAGCTTTCCCTCCTTCTCCATAAGCTGCTCTCTTATTTCCCTGCCGATAACACTCTGGAAATCCCTTACCATCATGGGGAAGGGATGGGGTCCCATGACAGAACCTATGACATAATGTGTGTCGGAGATGCGGTTCGTCCACTCCCTGAGCGTCTCATTGACAGCATCCTTTAATGTCTGTGTTCCGCTGGTCACCGGATGTACCTTGGCCCCTAACAGTTCCATACGGTATACATTGAGTGCCTGGCGGTCCGTATCCTCCTTTCCCATGTAGACCTCGCATTCCAGTCCCAAAAGGGCTGCCGCGGTGGCAGTTGCCACGCCGTGCTGTCCGGCCCCTGTCTCGGCAATCACCCTGGTCTTTCCCATCTTCTTAGCCAGAAGGACCTGCCCCAGAGCGTTATTGATTTTGTGGGATCCGGTGTGGTTTAAGTCCTCTCTTTTCAGGTAAATCCTGGCTCCGCCCAGGTCCTTTGTCATCTTCTCCGCATAATAGAGACGTGACGGACGGCCTGTGTATTCCTCCAGCAGATACTTTAACTCAGCCGTAAACCGGGGATCCTTTTTATAATACTCATATGCTTCTTCCAGCTCCGTGACAGCGCTCATCAGTGTTTCCGGTATGAACTGACCGCCATGGATTCCAAATCTTCCTCTTGACATTTCTGTTTCTCCTTTTCTAAAACAATTTTTCACCGCAGGACCTGGGCCATTTCCTCCATCTTCCTTCTGTCCTTCCTGCCCCCTGTTTCCACCGCGCTGCTGACATCAATGCAGTAGGGGCCATGGGATACCGCCTGTCTTATGTTGCCCAGATGTATACCGCCTGCCAGAAAATAGGGTTTCGTAAGCTCTGGTATCATGTTCCAGTCAAACTGGGTGCCGCTGCCTCCGTACCTGTCCTTTGTATAGGTGTCCAGAAGCAGGTAATCACAGGGCAGCTCCTGGGCCTTTAAAATCTGTTCCCTGCTTCTGACCCGTACCGCCTTGATAACCGGCAGGCCGGTGTGTGTTTTCAGTTGTCTTATGTAAGCTTCATCCTCATCTCCGTGGAGCTGTATCAGGTCAATCACCCTTGCGTTTCCCCGGTCCTCTGACAGCTTCACTATCTCCTCCATGGGCGCATTGACAAATACACCCACTGCCTTGATTCTTTTATCCAGCTCCTGCCTTAACTGGGCAGCCTTATCAGGCGTAACCCTGCGGCTGCTCTCGGCAAATACAAAGCCGATATAGTCCGGCAGAATGTCATTGGCCGCCAGTATATCTCCAAACCGGCTCAGACCACAAATCTTAAGCCTGCATGTTTTCATAGTCAATCTCCCCGCATGTTTTACTCTGTCTGTCACGGTTCATGTCCGGCTCTACCCAATCCGGGACTTAAGTTCTCTGAGAGCCCTCTTTTTATCTGGTGCCCGCATCAGGGTCTCTCCCACCAGAACCGCATCTACCTGGTTCTCCGCCAGAAGCTCTATGTCCTCAGGCGTCCTGATTCCGCTCTCCGCCACAAATATGGTTCCCCGGTCCACCAGTTTTCTGAGCCTCAGGGCGTTTGTGAAGTCCACCTCAAATGTCTCCAGATTGCGGTTATTAATTCCAATTATATCGGATCCTGCCTCTGCCGCCATGGCCACCTCCCGGTCAGTGTGAGCCTCCACCAGGGAACTAAGGCCCAGACTGCCGCAGATGCCCATATACCGTTTCAGCTTTTCCATATCCATAAGAGAACAAATCAGCAGGACAGCGGAGGCTCCCAGCACCTTTGCCTCATAAATCTGATATTCATCCACGATAAAATCCTTGCGCAGCAGCGGAAGCTCTATCTCTCTATGGATTTCTTCCAGATACCGGTCTGCTCCTAAAAAAAATTCAGGCTCTGTCAATACGGATACGGCGTCCGCGCCAGCTTCCTGGTACTGCCTGGCTATTTCCACATAAGGAAAATCAGGAGCGATAAGTCCCTTTGAAGGCGAAGCCTTTTTTACCTCACAGATAAAGGAGACTCCCGGCTTAGACAGCGCCGCCTTAAAGGGATGTACTTCATTTGTTCCGTCCTCTCTCTTAATACCAGCCCTCTTTATGGCATCCCCCTTAATGCCTTCTCTCTCTCTGCACTCGCAGGCTGCCTTCATCATTTGTTCCAGTGATTTTACCTGTTTCCGCTGCTCCACCCGTTTCCCGGCGGACCGGGCAATGGTATCCAGTATCATGACGCCTTCACCTCTCCTGCCGCTTTTTTTGTTGCCTGGATAAATTCTTCCATCTTAGCCATGGCTGCTCCGGAGTCAATGATGTCCTGAGCCGTTTTGATACAGTCCCTCACCGTGCAGTCATCAATTCCCAGATATAAGCTGATGGCCGCGTTCAGAACCACCACGTCCCTCTTCGGCCCTTTCAGGCTTCCGGACAGGATATTCCTTGTTATCTTTGCATTTTCCTCAGGTGTGCCTCCGATGAGTTCTTCCAGACTGCATACAGTCAGGCCCAATTCCTCAGGCGTCATATCGTAAGCCGTAATTTTCCCGTAACGAATCTCACATACATGGGTGGGGCCGGTAAGTGTTGCTTCATCCAGTCCGTCTCCCCCGCATACCACCATTCCCCTGGTGACTCCCAGATTAGCCAGCACCTGAGCCAGCGGTTCCACTAAATCACGGCTATACACACCTAACAGCTGCATGGAGGCTCCTGCCGGATTGGACAGGGGGCCTAATATGTTAAATATACTTCTGATTCCGATTTCTTTCCTCACAGGAGCCGCGTATTTCATGGAAGAATGGTATGCCGGCGCGAACAAGAAACACATTCCGGTGTCCTCTAAGACAGTTTCAGCCTGTTGTGCAGTCAGAGCCAGCTCTGCCCCCAGCCTTTCCAGCACATCCGCCGCGCCGCTTTTACTGGATACGCTGCGGTTTCCATGCTTTGCCACCCGTATGCCTCCGGCAGCAGCCACAAATGCGCTGGTGGTGGAAATATTAAAGGTTCCCACCTCGTCCCCTCCTGTTCCCACAATGTCCATTACCGGAAAGGGCGGAGACAGCTTTACCGCCTTATCACGCATAACAGTGGCGCAGGCCGTAATCTCATCAATGGTCTCTCCCTTCATCCTCAGCGCTGTGAGAAAGGAAGATATCTGGGCCTGGGTGGCGTTTCCACTCATGATTTCATCCATAACTTCCTTTGTTGTTTCAAAATCCAGATTCTTATTTTCTACCAATTCATGGATTGCTTTCTGTATCATAGTCATCCTCCTTTTTTACAATACCTGATTTTTATTTCTGTTTTGTTCTGTCCCTCACAAATTACATTGCCTGTGTCGTCCGGATATTAAGGAAGTTCTCCAGTATCCTCCTTCCATCCGGCGTCAATATGGATTCGGGATGGAACTGCAACCCATATATGGGATAGCCCCTGTGCTGAACTGCCATGACCTCCCCTTCCATACAATCCAGAGCCACCACTTCCAGTTCCTCCGGCAGGCTCTCAGGCACTGCCGACAGGGAATGATATCTGGCAGCCGGTATAACGGGCGGCAGGCCTTCAAATAACCTGCATCTGTTTCCCGCTTTTTCTGAAGCGGGGAACCTCCCGTCCTGTATATGACTGTCCAGCCTGATATCGCTCTGCTTGCCGTGCATCAGCTTCTTTGCATGGGCAATGGTTCCGCCGAATGCCTCGCATATTCCCTGATGGCCCAGACACACGCCCAGTATGGGCATTTTTCCCTTCAGCTTCATCACTGCTTCCTCCAGTATACCAGCATCCCGGGGATATCCCGGTCCGGGCGACAGAATCAGGTGGCTTGGCTTCATGTTCTCTATGTCATCTGCGGTTACCTGGTCATTGCGGACTACCTGTATATCCGGCTCAATGCTCCCAATCATCTGTACCAGGTTATAGGAAAAGCTGTCATAATTATCAATCAATACTATCATCTGTCATCTACCTCCCCTGCCTGAAGGATGGCCTGTATGACGGCCTTGGCTTTATTTGCTGATTCCTCGTATTCCAGTTCCGGAACACTGTCCGCCACGATTCCGCCTCCGGCCTGGACCGTAACCTTTCCTGCCTGCTTTACCGCCATGCGTATGGCGATACATGTGTCCAGGTTTCCGGTAAAATCCAGATATCCCAGAGCTCCGCCGTATATTCCGCGGGGAACGGACTCCAGCTTTTCTATAATCTCGCATGCCCGTATCTTAGGCGCTCCTGAAAGGGTGCCTGCCGGAAGCAGGGACTCCACCGCCGAACAGCCGTCCAGGCCGGGTTTTATATTTCCTTCCACCTGGGAACAGATATGCATGATTTTGGAATACTTGTGTATCATCTTGTACTCCGTCACCTCAACGGACCCGAACTCAGCGATGCGTCCAATATCATTCCTCCCCAAATCCACCAGCATATTGTGCTCGGAAAGCTCCTTTTCATCTGCCAGTAGTTCTTCCTCCAGCCTTCTGTCCTCCTCGTCCCCGTCTCCCCTTGGCCGGGAACCCGCTACCGGAAATGTAGTAAGGCGCCTGTTTTCAAGGCGGACCAGTGTTTCCGGTGACGTGCTGATGATTTCATCCTGGTCTATGTTCATATAAACCATGTAAGGGGACGGGTTGGTAGTCCTCAGAACCCGGTAGGCATTCAGCAGACTGCCTTCATAGGAACTGGTAAACTGCCTGGATATAACCGCCTGGAAGATATCCCCGTCCAGAATATACTCCTTTGTCTTTTCCACCGTATCGCAGAACTCTTCTTTGGAAACACTGCATACAAAGGATGGTTTCTCCGGCGAGGACAGCCTCTTAAGAGGTGTTGTATCATTGATAAGGGAAGCAATTTCCTGTATTTCCTCACAGGCCCTTCCATACTCCTTCAACAAATATTCCAGACCGCTGTAGGTGTTCCTATTTTCCCGGCCTTCACCACCCTTGCGGCCTTCGCAGCGCTCCTGCTCTTCACGGTTTCCCCGTTCCGTCCTTCCTGCCCTCTCTGTCCTGCCGGTTTTCATATTAACCACAATCTGAATCTTCTGTTTCAGGTGGTCATAGGCAATGACCTTGTCAAATAGCATCAGGTCAAAGTCATTGGCCCCGCCTCTGCTGATATGAAGGGTGGGCTCTGCGTACTCAATCATTGCATACGCAAAATACCCTACAAATCCACCGGTAAAGGGCGGCTGTCCTTTCAGCCTGGGCGCCTTGTACTGTGCCAATATCTCACGAAGCACATCCATGGGATGAGCTGTCTGTATTTCCCTGGACGGGAACCGGCTGACATGGCTCTCAATCTTCACCTTCCCGCAGCGGCAGGTAACACGCATCACCGGATTATATCCGAGAAAGGAGTAGCGTCCCCATTTTTCGCCGCCCTCTATGCTTTCCAACAGGTAAAAACGGCTGCTCCGCTCCGCTATACGTCTGAGCAGTGTTATGGGCGTCACTACATCCGCGTAAATCTCGCGGCAGATGGGAATTATATCGTATTCCCCTGACAGACTTAATATTTCATCACAAGCTGGGATTATCATTTACCTTAACTCCTTTCCTTCTTGCCGGCTGTTTATTCTAAACCTTTCACCATTCCCGGGTCCGGGCGTCACATTCATCAAAAAAAGAAGCCCTTATCCCTGCCGACTACATCTGTAATCAACAGGGACAAAAGCTTCTTCCGGCTTCTGCGGTACCACCCTGATTGGCGCTTTCCATGTCCTGCACGTTCCCCGCCATCCTCCGGTCCGGGAAATAAAAAAGCATCAAGTTAAATTTAACCTGATGCTGTGTCATCGAACAAAGAAATAAAATACGCCCGCTCTGCAACGCACCATCATGCGTTCTCCCTGGTAACGGTGGGATACCCGTCAGCCCATACTCCCATCAGCCATATCTCTATGCCCCTGGTTTCCAGCTGCCCTCGCAGGTCCATTCAGACTCTAATCCAATGCTCCCTTACACCGGCCGGAAGCTCTCTGCGCCTGGAATTACAATCTTACTTACTCCTACTCAACAGTTTTTTATGTTTTGTTGAATGTTGAACTCATTATAATCAGCCTATTTTCAAATGTCAATGGTTTTCTTGAAAGTTTTTTATATTTTTCTCATTTTCTTACACTGATCCCGCCCTGAGGTCCCGCCTGGGCATTCCGGCTATCTCCGTCATTGCCTCTGCCAGCTTTTCTGTTGTCTCCCGTATATTCGGCGCCCCAAATATGCCTGATACAATGGCTGCTCCCGCTGCATGGCTGCCGGCCAGGCGCCCTATGTTATCCAGGCAGATTCCTCCGATGGCCACCACAGGAATGTCCACACTGTCGCAGATTGCATTCAGGGTCTCCATTGTCATGGGCCGCGCATCTGCTTTTGTACTGGTGCCGAATATGGCTCCGCTGCCCAGATAATCCGCGCCTGCTGCCTGGGCTGCTCTGGCCTGGTCCACTGTTTTTGCCGTAACCCCCAGTATACGGTCAGGTCCCAAAAGCCTTCTGGCCTCAGATGCCTCCATATCGTCCTGCCCCACATGGAGCCCGTCCGCGTGACAGGCCAGGGCCAGCTCCAAATTGTCGTCTATGATAAGGGGCACATTATATTTTTCTGTGATTTTGCGGATGGCGCAGGCCGTTCTCAGCACTTCCTCAAAATTCCCTTTGTCCAGTTCCTTTTCCCTGAGCTGAACCATGGTTGCGCCGCCTTTTAACGCCTCCTCCACCTGCTCCTCCAGAGAAAGCTTCCCGGTCCATGCCTTATCGGTTACTGCATAAATCAAAAGCTGTTTTCTATCGAATCTCAATTTTCTTACCTCTCTCCAGTGTCTCGTCATCCAGAAGGCTCATTTTGTCCATCAGATACATGCGGAATGTACCTGTCCCGCCTCCCCTCCCCGCAGTCTCTCCGGCCGCCAATTCTCCGCAGAGCCCGTGCGCGCTGAGGGCCATGACCACAGCTTCTTCCAGAGGGCCGTCCGGTCCCAGTTCCCCATACAGACCGCAGAACGCTCCCATAAGCCCGTCCAGCATACAGCCGCTGCCTGTAATTCTGGCCATCCAGGGATGGCCGTTTCTGACAATGAACCTTCTTTCTTTTCCGGCCACCACATCCTCTTCCCCGGTCATGACCACAACCGCGCCTGTAAGGTCCCTCAGGGAACAGGCGGTTTCCAGGCGGCTCTCAATCGTACCAAAGGTTCCCGAATCCACGCCGCAGGTATTTCCCGCCTCATGTCCCCTCAGTTCCTGGTTCAGGGCCCGGATTTCCGCCTCATTTCCCCGGATGACAGAAGGAGCGGCCTTCCGGATCATATCAATGGCTGTCTGTCTGCGAAACCGTGATGCAGTGACTCCTACCGGGTCCAGGATAACGGGAAGGCCCAGAACGGCAGCTTTTCTTCCCGCTGCCTCCATGGCCGGTATGGTTTTTTCTTCCAGGGTTCCCAGATTAAGGACAAGACTGCTGCAGATGGAGGTAACGTCCTCCACCTCATGCAGCCCCTGGGCCATAACAGGGGAACCGCCTGCGGCCAGCACCATATTGGCCACATCCCCTGCCGTAACATAATTGGTTATACAGTGGACCCTGGGAGAGCGCTCCCTTAAGTCCTTCATCCATTGTCTCCGCGTCATCTGATTTATCCTTTTTCCTGTTATCTTCCCATGGCTTTGCCGGTCTGTACATCCAGATCCAGCATCCGCCTCATATACTGAAACGCGCCGGACTTATACAGCACCCCAATCAGGAACGCGGCAATGACCGTGCCGCACATGGTGCTCATAAGGAATGGGATTACATAGGCAAAAATGGCCGCTTCCTTCCCCATAACCAGTGTGGCCACCGGATAGCAGAGCATTCCGCCCAGTATGCCGGTGCCAAACACTTCCCCAAAGTAGGCCAGTGTCAGCCTGCCGAAACGCTGGTACAGATACCCTCCTAAAAATGCTCCCACCATACTTCCCGGAAATGCCAGCAGACTGCCCGTCCCCATCAGATTCCTGATAAACGATGTGCAGAACGCCATCCCCACGCCATACCACGGCCCAAGAAATACGCCGGCCAATACATTGGCAAGGTGCTGAATCGGAAAACATTTGGATGCCCCTATGGGGATGGAAAAGCCGGATAAAGACACGGCCACCGCTGTCAGCATGGCGCTTACCGCCAGTTTCTTAATGTTTACTTTCATAGTCATAGTCATACCTCCATGTTTTTTACTCGGAGCCCGCCTATCTTCCTGGTAGAGAGGCATATTCTCTGGTACAGCGGCGTATTGCCTGCACAGCTCTAAAGCCCTCATATGTCCGAACCGCGGTGAAGGCTGAAAAAAGCCCATACCGCGCGGGATATGGACTTAAATTACGCATTTAATACACATACATGTCTCATATTTCCCTACGTTGGCATTACCCAAATCAGGTGCGATAGGTCGAAGTTTGATTACTTCCTCTCAGCCTGCTTCACAAGCTCCCTGTTGTTATTTAGCATAGCACCGGACTATTTATTTGTCAATCAGTAATGAATGAAGCCAGATAAGGAGAAAACTCAAAAATGTGTTTAAGACAGCAGGCACAATAAAGTTATATACACCAATCTTCTGACAAGCGGCAGGCTGAACGCCTACCTTGCGGAGATTAATAAACAGGCGCAGGAACGCTTTGAAAGGCTCGTAGAGCAAATGAAGCAAGCACAGGGCATAACGGAACAGCTAAAGGCAAAAAATGCCTTGGAATGGACAGGACGCCTTAATAATATAAGGGCTTGTGCAGGGGAGATTGTGGAAACGTAAATCATTTACGCATAGATGTAACGCATAAAGAACTGAAATTGGAGAGCAGGTATATAAAGTTTCTTGCTCTCTTTTTTAAGGAAAAAGCGGCTGAAATATAGGCGCTGCAATGAGGAAAATCGTTACCATCATTGTTTTTCGGGTGGTAAAAATTATGTGGCCGTTTGAGTAGAAACTACAAGTTACGAGATAAAAAAATCATATATGCTCGCTTGGTTGATAATGGGAAGAAAAATGATTATAATAAATATTGACGCATCGTGTCAGGTTTTTGGTAGTATTCTATTATCATCAAAGGGAGGAACTGACAATGCAGGAAAGCAGATTATTTAAGATTGTGTATTATTTACTCGATAAAGGACAGGCTACCGCTCCAGAATTAGCAGAAAAATTTGAAGTATCTGTAAGGACAATTTACAGAGATATTGACGCTTTAAGCGGCGCGGGCATTCCCGTTTATGCAGAAGCAGGGCGAAACGGCGGCATTCATTTAATGAATGATTTTGTTTTAGATAAAGGGGTGCTGTCTGAAGAAGAAAAGCAGGAAATTCTAACAGCCCTGCAAAGTATCAATTCTATGAACAATATCGACAACAATCAGACATTGCAAAAACTTTCTGCAATATTTAATATGAGTTCGGAAAACTGGCTTGAAGTGGATTTTTCCAGATGGGGCAATCATGGAACGGACAATGGGAAATTTGAATTGCTAAAATCAGCGGTAATTCATCGAAAGTGCGTAAAAATAACCTATGCAAATTCCAGCGGAATAATTAACGAAAGAATTGTCCAGCCGTTAAAAATGTCATATAAGTCTATGTCATGGTACTTAAAAGCATATTGTATGGAAAAACAGGATTATCGTATTTTTAAGCTGACCCGTATGATAGATTTAGAAATGCTCACGGACGGTTTTTGCAAAAGCTCTTTTCCAGAATTAGATGAATCATTAGGGCAAGCCTACAATACAATCGTACTGCGTTTCCAGAAAAATATGTCATACCGTGTTTATGATGAATTTGATAAAACCCAAGTAAGTAAAAAAGAAAATGGGGATTTAATCGTATCCGCCCCAATGCCAGAAGATGAATGGCTAATCGGGTTTTTATTGTCATTTGGAACACAAGTAGATATTATAGAGCCTGCATATCTGAAAGACATTGTGGCAGAGCAGGCAAAGAAAATTTATGAGAAATATAAATCTTGACACAGGGCGTCAGTATATGTGTGATATAATTTGCCTGTAAATTCTATTTGAGAAAGCGGGGAGTGAAAGTGAAACATGAATGGAAAAAGCAGGAGAAAGAAATATATGGTGTAAAAACAAAACCTTGTGTTGTTGATGTTCCTGCTCAAAAATATATCATTGTTTCTGGCAATGGAAATCCTAACGATGAAATCTTCTCAGATAAGGTTGCGGCTCTGTTTTCGATGGCATATAAAATTAAAATGGCATATAAAGCACTTGCCGAAAAAAGCAACGAAATAACAGATTATACAGTATATCCGTTAGAGGAAATATGGAACATGGTTATAAGCGTATGGGGAAAGAACACCGTGAAATATATTTGAATAATGCTAACCGTACAGAAAAAGCCAACTTAAAAACAACCTTGAGATACAAGGTTACAGATATAGAAAAATAACAACATACTGTTATAAAAGAGAAAAGGAAATGAATATGGGCAGACCAACAGCAAAAACAGATTTACTAACAGCCGCTACCGCTAATTATGAAAAGTTAAATACTCTTGTTTCTGAGCTGACAGAAAAAGAATTATCAACTTCGTTTGATTTTTCAGGTGATGAAAAAAAGAAAGAAGCTCATTGGAAAAGAGATAAAAATCTTCGTGATATTTTCATTCATCTCTATGAATGGCATCAGCTTTTGTTAAACTGGGTATATTCCAATCAGAATGGCGATAATAAACCGTTTATTCCAGAGCCTTATAATTGGAAAACCTATGGAGATATGAATGTGGAGTTTTGGAAAAAACACCAGTCCACATCGTTAGAGGATGCAAAAATTATGTTCCAGCAATCCCATAACGAAGTAATGAAGCTGGCGGAAACCTTTTCAAATGAGGAATTATTTTCTAAAGGCGTTTATAAATGGGTAGGCGGAAGTACGCTTGGTTCTTATTTTGTCAGCGCTACTGCAAGTCATTATGATTGGGCAATGAAAAAATTGAAAGCACATAGGAAAAACTGCGCCAAAATGTAGGAAGGACATATCATGCACTTTGTGAAGGCAAAAGGAATATTATCTGCTAAAAATGGAATTAATTTGTACCGGGGCTGCTCTCACGGGTGCATTTATTGTGACTCCAGAAGCAAATGCTATCACATGGAACACGCTTTTGAAGATATTGAAGTCAAAGAAAATGCGATTGACTTGTTAGAGTATGCTCTTACTCATAAACGCAAGAAATGTATGATAGGCACAGGCTCTATGACTGACCCGTATATTCCATTAGAATTGGAAATAGGAAATGTCAGAAAGGCTCTGAACTTAATATATGAGCATGGCTTTGGCTTCTATTTGCGTTTCTTTGAAGAAAAGAACGATAGTAGGCAATTAAGTATTTGGGATTGGGAAGTAAGATAAATATGAGTGCTGCTTATCAAACAGAATGGATACACTGTCCTGTTTGCAGCAATAAAACCCCTGACAAAATTAGAGAAGATACAATATTGAAAAACTATCCAGCAATCACGGTTTATTAGCTCTATTCCTTACCGAATAAAATATCTGTCCACAGGGCATACTATAACATTTGCCCAAAATCCCCGTTAAAAGAAAATTCAAGACTGGAGGATTAAAAAAATTGAGCAGAGAAAAATCAGAAAAGAATGTGCGGAACATTCCTGTTACCGTCCGACTGAACGAAGAAGAAAGTCAAAAATTATAGCAGTATGCTGCCGCTTGCGGTCTGTCCGTAGCGGAATTTATGCGGCAGTTATGCAAAGACAACGCCCCACAGCCAGAGCCGTCGGCGGAGTTCTGGCAGTTGCTAAACCACCGCCGCCGAAACCTGTAAAGAAATTGAAGATTTTATACTGGAATTACAGCATACTTTCACATCTCCGCAGTGTTTTGATGTGACCGCATTGCAGCATGAAGTTTCCTAGAAAGAAAAAAAGAGCCTGCGGCTCTTTACTTATGACCGGTGAATTATTTTTACACCCGTCACTTAGAGGGCTTAATATGCCCTGGCCTCCCTGGTAAGGACCAGGGTCTCTATGGCATATGCCACACCGTCCTGTATATTGGAACGGGTCTGGCATTTGGCGGTGCGTTTAATACTCTCCATGGCATTTCCCATGGCAACTGTATATTTTATATCCATGGACAACATGGAATAGTCATTCTCGCTGTCTCCTATGGCCATGATTTCTTCCGGTCTCACGCCCCTGGAGGCTGCGTAAAAAGCCAGAGCCCGGCCCTTTTGGGCATAGCTGTGGGTCAGCTCCAGGTTGGTGGCAAAGGAGGACGCAACCGCCAGTTCCGCTATACCGGACAGGCGCTCCTTAATTCTGCCCAGAACCTCCTGCGATTCATGGATGACCGATATTTTATAAAATGCCAGACCCAGCTCAAAGAGCCGTTCTTCCTCCACAAAGGAGAACCGGTCTCTCACTCCCTCATAGGTAAACTCCGCCATGGGAAGCAGCACATTCCGTTCAAAACATGCCCTAAACTGTGCCTCCCCGGCTGTGGTATAGCTGCCTCTGTCCGTCATGAAATCAAAGATAATGTCCTCCTTTTGGCAGCAGTCCAGGATTCCCCCTACCTGTCTCTCAGAAAGCCGTATCTCGTCCATGAGCCTGCCGTCCCAATCATACACAGCGGCTCCGTTCATGCACACCACAGGCGCCCTGAGTCCGGCCTCCTGCAGGGGCTCCAATGCGTCTATATAGCTGCGTCCCGTACAAATCAAAAACTCGGCTCCCATAGCCTTAAGTCCTTTAAGCGCACGCACATTCCTCTCTGAAATATGCCCGTCAGGGCGCAGGAGGGTGCCGTCCATGTCAATTGCAACCAGTCTTATCATATATGCCTGCTTTCTGTCAAATATTCTGTCATAGGTCTGTGTACCTGTCAACGACCCGCCTGCACAGGTCCGGCCGGTTAGTAATGATAGCGTCCACTTTCTGCCGCACCAGCATTTCCATATGCGGTTCTTCATTGACCGTCCATACATTCACTGCCAGTCCCTGCCTTCTGGCAGCCGGGATAAGATCCGGATCCTGCATGTGGTACAGGGCCGGATGCAGGGCATCCACCCCCACTGTACGCCGCCCATAGTCTGCCGCGCCAATCCAGCCGTCCGAGTACAGAAGCCCTGTCTTAAGGCCGCTGTTCAGTTCCTTAAGCCTTACCAGGCTGGGGTGGCAGAAGGATGAATAAATCACCCTGTCCTCCATCCCCATGGAAGCAGTGAGAGCCAGTACCTTTTCCTCAATCTCAGGGTAGAGTATGATGCCGGTCTTAAGCTCCACATTCACCGTCAGTCCCGCAGGCTTTAACAATTCATAGACTTCCAAAAGCGTAGGAATCCGGGCCTCCTTAAAGGCGGGAAACAGCCTGTTAAAGGACAGTTCCTTAAGCTGGGCCAGGGTATAATCTTTTATATACCCTGTGCCGTTGCTCACCCTGTCGATGGTCTCATCATGAGCCACCACAAGCTCACCGTCCCTGCTTAACTGGACATCCAGCTCCACCCCGTCGGCTCCCATTTCCGCTGCCAGCCGGAATGCCTCCAGTGTATTCTCCGGCGCGTAAGCCGATGCGCCTCTGTGGGCCCAAATCTGTGTCTTCATACTCAGTATACCCTCCGATCCATGATTATCATTCATTGAGCAGGTTATATTCCTCGATTGCCTTATTAATCTGCTGCGCCATCTTAGACGCAGCCTCATCAGGGCTGGTTCCATTATTAAGCATGTTCTCTATCTCCGTTTCAACCACCTGCCTGGCCTCAGGAAATACGCTGAGCAAAGCGCCTGCTGACTGGGGAGTGGAATCATGAAGCTGGTCAATAGCAGTACCGAACTGGGGATATTTTTCCAGATTCTCCTTAAATACAGGTTCCTCGTGGGCCTTCACAGTCACAGGGAAATATCCTGTCTGAGCGTTCCAGTAAGCCTGGCTCTCCGGTGAAACAAGGAACTTAACGAACTCCCATGTGGCGGCCTTCTTAGCCTCATCCTCATTGTTCAGAGCCCAGAGAGAGGCTCCTCCAATGGACACTCCGCCTTTATCGCTGTCACTGACCATGGGGAAATAAGCGGTTCCCACCTCGAACTTGCCATTTACGTCTTCCAGAATCTGCTTTAAGGAAGCAGTGGATCCAAGGGTCATGGCAGACTTGCCGGAGCTGAAATCTGCCAGTCCCGCGTCGCCGCCTCTGCCTACATTGGGAGCGTATCCCTTGTCGTACAGTTCCTTCCAGGCCGCCAGTGTCTTTGCTCCCGCTCCGTTCTGGTCAAATTCAACTGTTGTGGCAGCTGCCTTTCGTCCATTTCCGTTGTTTACATAATTCTGCCCCTGCTTGCAGGTAAACTGCTCGAAAAACCAACCGTAAATGCTCAGGGATATAGGTTCTCCGGCCCCGCCCTTGTTCACCAAATCACCGGCAATCCGGCCGATCTCCCCAAGGCTCTGAGGCGCCTGAGTAATGCCCGCCTTGTCAAACATATCCTTGTTGTAGTACAGCAAAGGCGTGGATGAGTTAAAGGGCATGGAATATAAGGTGTCACCTACAGTATAATACGCGGCGATGTTAGGTTCAATCTGTGTTTTATCCCATCCGTCCGCGTCGATTAACTCCTGCATGGGGACCACCCACCCGGAATCAATCATGAACCTGGTTCCAATGTCGTAAATCTGCACCAAATCCGCACCCATATTGCCAATCTGGGCGCTTTTCAGTTTGTTGATGGCATCGTCATACTCTCCCTGATACTGGGCCTCCACCTGGATTCCCATGGTGTTTTCTGAATTAAACTTATTAACCAGATACTCCAATGCTTCTCCGTTCACTCCGCCCATGGAATGCCAGAAGGTGATGGACGCGCCCTCTGCGCCTGCATTTTGAAAGGCATCTGTCTGGGAACCATCTGCCTGAGATGTGCCTGCCTGAGAACCATCTGCCTGGGATGTACCCGGCTGGGATGCGCCCGACCGGGAGCCCGGGTCAGCGGCAGCGCCCGTGCCCGCCGCCGGCGCACCGCACCCTGCCAGCATGGATACTGCCAGTAAAGCTGCAGCATAACCGATTAATCTCTTTTTCATAATTGTTATTCCTCCGTTTATAATTTATTCTTATTTCATTTGATTCCATAAACTTTTCCGGGTGTGCCTAACCTTTTACTGCTCCTGAGAACATGCCCCGTATCAGCTGTTTCTGTCCCAATATAAAGATGGAAATGGACGGCAGGATTATCATAACCACGCCTGCAATCATCAAGGTAATGGACTGGGCGTCCACGCTGTTTAACATGCTGATACCAATTTGCACGGTTCTCATTTCGTTGGATCCGGTCACCAGCAAAGGCCACATATACATGTTCCAGGCATTGATAAAGGTATACACCGCCATGGCCCCGATGGCCGACTTTGTAAGCGGAAGCAGGATGCAAAAAATGAACCTGAGATTTCCGCAGCCGTCTATCTTTGCGGACTCGTACAAAGAGATGGGAAATGATTTATAAAACTGCCGGAACAGAAAGATTCCCATTGCCGACGTAAGATAGGGCACAATCAGCACCTGATAGGAATCCAGCCAGTTCCACTGACTCACCGTCAGATAATTTGATATGATGGTGGCCTCTCCCGGAATCATCATGGTGGCCATTACCAGCATGAAAAGTACGTTTTTGCCCTTAAACTCCAGGAAGGAGAAGGAAAACGCTGCCAGGGAACAGGAAATAATCTGTCCCACTGTTATCAGTCCGGCTGTGATAAAGGAGTTGCACACAAACCTCACCAGCGGTATTTTCACCAGGGCCTGCCTGAAATTGTCCAACGTGGGCTGCCTGGGCACCAGATTCATTTCCGTGGTGAACAGTTCGCCAGGCGGCATGAATGCCACGCTGACCGCATACAGCAGCGGCAGAAGAATGAAAAGGGATACCAGCACATTGGCAGCAATCAGGGCTCCGGTCCTGACTCTCCTTACAGTCATGGCTTTTCGGTTGGCTTCCTCCTGTATTTTAATGATTTCCTCGCGGCTGACCCTGCCGCGGCCCTTTATGGCCAGTGTCTGTTCCATTAATAGCTGACTCCTTTCTTCTCTGCCTTAAACATCAAAAGCGTCATGACCATGATGATGGCAAACAGTATGACGGACTGCGCCGCCGCGCTGCCAAACCTGTAGTTAAAAAACGCATCCCTGTAAATGGAGTACACAATCAGATTTGTGGATTCCCCCGGTCCGCCCTGGGTCAGTATCTTCACCTGACCAAAGGACTGGAATGCCTGTATGATATTCACTACGATGGTATAAAACATGATTGGGCTGAGGCCCGGCAGCGTCAGCCGGAGAAATTTCTGAATCCCGTTAGCCCCATCCACGGATGCCCTCTCGTAGATGGTATCATCAATATTGCTGAGTCCGGCGCTGAAATACAGGAAGTTGATTCCACTGTTAAGCCAGGCTGTCAGCAGAGCCACACATACAAGCGCGTATTTGGGAGCATTGATCCAATTGATATTGAGTCCCAGCAGCTTGTTCATAATGCCGATGGAAGGATGAAGCATGATTTTAAATATCATGGCCGCGGAACTGGACGCGATGGCCATGGGCAGAGCATACGCCGTGCTGAATATACGGATTCCCGGAAATGCCTTATTGCACAGTACAGCTGCCAGGAGTCCCAGGGCCATGCTTCCCACCACCACGATTGCCACGAACAGGAAGGTCACTGCCAGACTGTTATAAAAGGAAGCCGACTTGAACAGCTCCACATAGTTGCCCAGTCCCACAAACAGCTTGGCCTGCCCCATTTTATTTGTCTTATAAAGACTCAGGTAAATGGTCTTGAAAAACGGGTAAAACAGGAATACGGCAAACACCAGGAGGGCCGGTAAAATATATCCATAAGGCCCTGCCTTTTTTAATAATGAATCTGATTTCATCACTGTCTCCTAATCAAATAAAATATTTTCTTCTGTCTGTATGTCAAAAAGCTTAATTTGAGGCATATCCACGTAAAGACGGAGAAATTCTCCCGGCTTCACCCGGCAGGACGCCGGCATTCTGGCCGACAGCTGTCCCGTATCCCCTGTATTCCCGTGAAGAAGCACCTCGCTTCCCAGCATTTCCCTGACACTTATGTAAGCTCCAATCCACCCGCTGCCATTTCCGTTCAAACCACTGGAACCGTTTTTCCCGCTGCATTCTTCCTGATGAAGATCTTCCGGCCTGATTCCCAGGGTTATCCGTTTTCCCGTGTACCCTTTGTCTTTCAGTTTGCTGGCCTGATATCCTTCCAGAGGAAGCCGCCACCCCTGTCCCAGAAGCCAGACTGTTCCATCCTCTTCCAGCACATCCACATCCAGAAAGTTCATGGTGGGGGAACCTATGAATCCCGCCACGAATTTATTTACAGGATTCCGGTAAAGCTCTGCGGGAGGCGCTACCTGCTGTATCATTCCCCGGTTCATGACAACAATACGGGTACCCAGAGTCATGGCCTCCACCTGGTCATGGGTCACATATATGATGGTGGCGTTAAGCTGTTTGTGAAGCTTTGCGATTTCCACCCTCATCTGGGCCCTCAGCTTGGCATCCAGGTTGGACAGGGGTTCGTCCATAAGATAGGCCTTTGGCTTTCTCACAATAACGCTTCCGATTGCAACTCTCTGCTTCTGTCCTCCTGACAATGCAGCCGGCCTGCGATCCAGCAGATGGCTGATTTCCAGGATTCGTGCTGCCTCCCTCACCCTGGCATCGATTTCTCCTGACGGAATCCTGCGTACCCTGAGTCCAAAGGCCATGTTCTCATACACCGTCATATGGGGATATAAGGCATAATTCTGAAATACCATGGACAGATTCCTGTTTTTAGGCTCGACCATGTTCATCAGGCAGTCATCCATCCATAATTCCCCTGAGGAAATATCCTCAAGTCCCGCAATCATTCTCAGCGTTGTGGATTTTCCGCAGCCCGATGGCCCTACAAAAATAATCAGCTCTCGGTCCTTGATATCCAAATTAAAATCCTTGACCGCATTTTGCCCGCCTTTATAGGTTTTACATACATTTACCAGTGAAATATCCGCCATTTCCGTTCCTTTCTCTCTTGCAAATCTATCTATAGATTCTAAATTATTCAGGTAAAATCCAAAAGCAGGTTCGCGTAAAATGGAGGTAAAAACAGGTAAAGTTTCCTGGTTATTCCCGTATGCGGCAATGGATATGGCTTATATGGAGGGCTGAACATGAAAAAAGGATTCTGCAATGCGGCGGCTGCCTGCCTTGCAAAATCCTCTGTTGTTTGCTGAAATTGTTATGATTTGAACCGTGAGGTTTGAACTACGGCATTCAATCCTGGTATCTGTTTTATGCCATATTCAAAATACGCTTCATCTTGGTGACCTCGCCGTCCAGGTGATTCACCTTTAAATGATACATGGTGTTAGGATGTAATTCCTTTAAAGCTTCATCCAGTTTACGGTCCAGGTTCAAATGCCCCTCCGCAACCAACTGGATATTCCTGTTTGTCTCATTTTCCAGGGTAATCTCTATGTTTGTTACCCTTTCTTTGAGCGACTGTACGTCCTCTTTAAGTGTCTGTACGTCCTCTTTAAGTGTCTGTACGTCCTCTTTAAGTGTCTGTACGTCCTCTTTGAGCGACTGTACGTCTCCTTTGAGTGTCTGCACGTCCTCTTTGAGTGTCTGCACGTCCTCTTTGAGCGACTGTACGTCCTCTTTGAGCGACTGTACGTCTCCTTGCAGCAACCGCACATCTTCTCCTACCGAGGCAAGGCCTCCCTCGATCCCTCCTAACTTCTGAAGGATCAAATCCATCTTCTGATTTTCCGTCATTTTCCCATCCTTTCTCTTATGCAATGGCTGCTAACCATTGCAGCATCCAACACCTCTCCAAATATCAGATGCCCGTAAAGGCAGATTCCATTATACTATACCGGAAGCTCAATAGCTAGGCCGAATTTTAAAAAATTACAGCAGGCTGTTTCAATCCGCGCCCGGTAATTTAACAGAGTACGGCCGCATCTTATACAGACGCATGGTTTGGCCTCATATCAGTTGTGGATACCGTTTTCTCTCCTCCTGCCGTCTGCACACAGCCGTCCGTCACAGTCTCCTGCCGCATTTAGGACAGTACTCAAAATCTTCTTCTGTTTCATATCCGCAATTGCCGCATTTTTTCCAGGTCTTATAGGCCCCGCTGTCATAATATCCCCTGCGGTGCCCCTCCTGAACCAGCGTCAGGTCGGAACTTTTTATATCCACCTGCTGGCCGTGAAGCAGCGCCTTTCCCACCTCCGGGTCCAGCTCATAGACAGCCTCACAGCAGGACATCTTTACATAGAACCTCTTGTTCCACTTAAACAGGGGGATGAAGAAAAAGCTGAAATACATATAGGTCATGTATACCTGGCAGCGTCCGTATCCGCCGCACCGGTCACATATGACAGTTTTCACATAATCCAGTATTTTCTGTCCCTGGCTGATTCCTCCTATAAATATCATTGGTGTTATCTCCTATCCTGCATGTATTCCAAAAGTGCGGGCCGGCAAAAGCCGGCCCAATATTTAATCATATGATGGTTATGCCCACTACAGATATGATTTCTTAAGCGCCTTCAAAAGAATCTTAGGCTGCCTGTTGTAAGGTGTCACCGGGCAAATCTTTTTCTTTACATCCAAAAGGCCATAAACCGCAATGCGCGCGGCCCGCACGGAATATTCCTCGGTAAATACCATGTCCTCCGGAATCTCCACAAACTGGCTCACCATCGCAAAGTTGGTGGACCCTGCGGGAATCACCGGCGGCCTGTCGCTCATCTTGCGCGGCTCAAACTGTGCGTCCACATAAGGCATATAGCAGGGAATCACATTGATGACCGTCTTCATCAGCTCCGCAATCCTGTCCTCCGGAATATGCAGATGATGGAGATATTCATTTAACAGTTCCTGCCCGGTACAATCCTTCATAGGCTTCTTTACATAATCGCCTATGGCCTCTGTGTGCAGTCCATATCCCCAGAAAATGGTCTGGTCGGCGGGCTGGTTCACGAAATGAGGCTGCGCCGCAACCACGCTGCTCATAAGCCAGCTGGAATCCTTAAAGGTCATAAGGGCGCCGCTGCCGGGTACATTGCCGGTAAAATTCTCAATGGTCTTTAAGATATCATCGCCTTTGCAGGTAACAGTAAAGCTGAGCCAGTTCGTCTCCTCAGGCTTGGTAAAAAACGGCTCCGGATTTCCCAGTCCCGGCTTCTTACCGGCCACCTTTGCCCAGAGTTCGCCGCTGATTGGCTTCTTCTCAGGAGCAGGCGCGGGCTTGTAAAGGCTTCCCAGGGTAGCGCTGTCCGTCATGCACGCATTGGTCATGATGCAGATATCACTCTTATTTAACTGAACTTCCTCCGTCACATAGGAAATCTCGGCCGGAGCGTCTGCTTCCTCGCCTGAGTCATCCGCGCTCTCCACTTTCTTCTTCAGATACAGGGTCTTAGCCGTAATTCCGGGGCCGTCCGTAAAATCTATATCTGTCACTTCACAGTTTTCCCGGAAGTTGACGCCGGCCTTCCTCAGGTAAGTCTCCAGAGGACGAATCACACTGTCATACTGGTTTAACGGAGTTCTGGTAACTCCCTCCAGCGTTTCAATACGGCTGAACTCAAAAATCATGCGGTTCATATACCGTCTGAATTCAAACAGGCTGCTGTACTTCTGGAATGCAAAGGTGGTCTGCCACATATACCAGAAATTAGTCTCGAATATATGGGGTGTTTCCTTAAACCAGTCCTGAATGGTCAGGTTGTCCAGCTTTTTTTCGTCCGTCATCAGCAGCTTCAGAAGGGCCATGCGGTCAGCCTGGTTAAATCCCATGGATTTCACATCCAGAATGTTGCCGTCCTTATCCACCAGCCTTGCCTTGGCGCAGGTGGGATGGGCATGGTCAAACTCCAGAATCTCTTCCGTAACGCTGTGTCCGGGCTGACGCAGAGATGGAATGGAACCAAAGAGCTCCCAGAAGTTCTCATAGGTCTCCTCATTGAGCATACGTCCGCCGCGGCATACAAACCCCTGCTCCGGCGTACCGATACCGTCATTGCTTCCCCCAAGTATGTGCATGCCCTCGTAAACCGTTATCTGGTTGGCAGGGAACTTGCAGTCCCGGATCAGATACGCAGCCGCAGCCAGGGTGCCCAGGCCTCCGCCTACCAGATAAGCTTTCCTGTCACCGTAATCCCGGTTATTCATCACCGCTTCCTCAATGGCGGCAATTCTCTCATCTTCCTTTTCCTTCCGGCCGTCCTGCAGCTTCTTCACTGCCACGCCCACAACTGCTCCTGCTGCCGCAGCTGTCAGGATTTTACCCACTTTCTTGTTCATCAACTTACCTTCCTTTCTGTTTTATATATAATTTCTCTGATAATTCAGATAATTGTCCTTCCAGGATTATTCCCCTTTATCCGCATGAAATACACCGCGCCCCGGTTTTTGTATTCCCGGCGTCACATTATGAAACGCCGGCTTCCTTTCCCGCTGTCCTGGTAAAGTAATTAGCCAGGCTGGCAAACTGCTCCAGCGTCAGAGCCTCCCCCCTGACAGAAGCGGGAACTCCCAGGCTCTCAATGGCAGCCGCAATCTGCTCCTTTGTATACGGTACCTCCGGAGAGTTATTTAACCCGTTCTGCAGCGTCTTCCTGCGCTGATTAAAAGAGGCCCTTATAAGACGGAACATGATACCTGGCTCGTCCACCTGCACCGGCGGCTCCTGATATCTTGTGAGGCGGATGACAGCGGAACCCACATTGGGGCGGGGAATAAAGCAGTTGGGCGGCACATTTGCCACAATATAAGGCTTTGCATAGTACTGCACTGCCAGGGACAATGCGCCGTAGTCCTTGGAGCCGGGCCCCACCTGCATCCGGTCCGCCACTTCCTTCTGCACCATGACAGTGATATTGTCAATGGGTACATTGCTCTCAAACAATCCCATGATAATGGGAGTAGTGATGTAATATGGAAGGTTTGCCGCCACCTTGACGGGCCTTCCATCATTATACTCGTCCACCAGCTTATTCATGTCTAATTTCAGAATATCGCTGTTGATAACCGTCACATTGGAATAGCCCTTTAAAGTTTCGTCCAGAATGGGTAGAAGATTGGTGTCAATCTCCACCGCAACCACTTTTCCGGCATGTTCCGCCAGATACTGGGTCATGGTGCCGATGCCCGGTCCTATCTCCAGCACACAGTCATCCCCTGTAATCCCTGCGGCGCTTATGATTTTGTCCAGCACGTGGGTATCTATGAGGAAATTCTGACCAAATTTCTTCTGGAATGCGAATTGATATTTCTGTATGATTTCAATGGTATTTTTCGGATTACCCAAAGTCGCCATGTATTATAATTTCCTTTCTGCGGACCGGATTCGGCCCTCTTTTAAGAGTAATGGATTCCCGTGCAAAAGTCAATGCCCGGGCAAAAGAACAGGCAAAAAAGAAGCGCTGTATATCGTACATTACAGCGCTTTTTGTTTATTTATCAACTCTGCTTCCCATAATCGGTCAGCCTACAGCCGGTAGAGCTTTTTTCCATTTTCCCAGGTGGCCTTCATGACGGTTTCCGGGTCCACTCCCTTTAGCCGGCTGACAGCCTCCACCACATAGGGAAGCTCAAGGGATGAGTTTCTCTTTCCCCGGTTAGGGACCGGCGTCAGATAGGGACAGTCCGTCTCCAGTACAATGGACTCCAGAGGTATATATTCCACCACTTCTTTCAGTTTCCTGGCATTGTTGAAGGTAAGGACGCCTCCGATTCCAAGGAAAAATCCCATGTCCAGGTACTCTCTGGCCATCTCCCTGGTGTAGGAAAAACAGTGGACGACACCTCCGATCTCCCCGGCCTTAGCCGCCTTCATCATATCCAGGGTATCCTTTGCGGCATCCCTGCTGTGGATGATTAAGGGAAGCTTTACCTGCCTGGCCAAATCCATCTGTGCCTCAAACCACTTTTTCTGTATATCGTGGGCCGGTTCCTCCCAGTAGTAATCCAGGCCAATTTCGCCCACGGCCTTTACCCTGGGGTGGCCGCACTGTTCCTTAATCCACTGAAGGCCCTCCTGGTCCAGCTCCCCCGTCTCACTGGGATGGACTCCCATGGCCCCATATATCCAGTCATAGGCTTCGGCCAGTTTCAGGGTACTGCGGCAGCTCTCCAGGCTGGCGGCTACATTCATAACCGCACCCACGCCGGCTTCCTGCAAACGTCCCAGAAGTTCCGGCCGATCCTCGTCAAATGCCTCATCATCATAATGGGCATGTGTATCAAATATCATGATTCTAAACTCCTTTTGCAATCCACATGCTCACACCGTACAGCACCAGAAAATGCACCGGGTAAAACACGCAGAACATATATTTAAGCTGAAATGCCCCCCGTCTTCCATTATACAATACAATCGGCACAAAGGACAGGGCTGACACACAATAGCAGCTGATGCTCTCCACTGCGCAGATTCCCACTCCCGCAACCACCTGGGCCGTATCACTGCGCCGGAACCAGTACATGGCAGCTATGAACAGGACTCCCACCACATTGTAATCAAACTGCAGCACCCATGACAGCGCGCATCCCGCTGCCAGGGCTCCTGCCTGCAGACCCGGATTTCGGGTGGACTCCATGACAGCCATAACCAGTACCCCCGCAAACAGGGTAAACATCATATTCTGATAGTGGGGATAAAACATGGTGTGGTACACAGCCAAATCAAAGGGCACTTCGGATAACAGGGCAAACAGGAGCAT
Organism: Enterocloster clostridioformis; assembly: GCF_020297485.1. NCBI lineage: Bacteria > Bacillati > Bacillota > Clostridia > Lachnospirales > Lachnospiraceae > Enterocloster > Enterocloster clostridioformis. The sequence continues at coordinate 3,981,709 of NZ_JAIWZC010000001.1, read as the reverse complement.
CCTGACGGCGTACCACCGTCGGTCCCTGGTACGCACAAATTCCTCTGTTGTGAGATATGCCAGGATAGGAAATCCCAGTCTCCCCACATAACGGCAGACCTGGCCCGCAATCACCCAGTAATGCCCGGAAGGCGTCAGCAGTACCCCATGATAAAGAGCACTGTCTGTTCCATGAAGAATCCCTCCCTGAATCACCACAGCGCCGATATTATCAATTAGAATTGCCACAATTCCCAGAATCTTCAGCTGGTTTCCCGTAAGCCCCTGCCGGCGGCCGCCGTATGGCCCGCGGCTGCGTCCTCTACCCATATCGTACCCTCTTTAGGGCTTTTTAGCCCCCTCATGTTTTAATTTCCTTTCATCATACTCCAAAATGGCAAAAATTTCAAGTTTCTCCCACTTTAGGTTGATTTTTCCAGGATACAGAGTATGATTCTCCCATTTTCATCCAAATTTTGGGGTATTTATATAAAATTACAGGATTCTAATATTTTTTTGCTTATGCCCGCCCAGGATATGCGGCTCAAATCCGGCGGAAGGGAAGCCATTGACGGGCCCGCGGCAGTCATATTTTCCCCGCCGTGCGTACTCAGCCCACCACCATCCGTCTCCAAGCTGCCGCCATCCGTCCCCAAGCTGCCGCCGTTCATCCCCAGACTTTTGCCTATAGCCTCAGCCAGACGCCGTTCAAACTCCGGCAGCTCCTGTTCAACCGGTTCATCCGCATTCACAATGGCGGGCAGGGACACGAATTTCACGGGACACGTTCCGATATTTTCCTCCAGCCAGGGCCTGACTCCCGGCAGGTCTGTGCAGACCACCTGTAAACCGCAGGCCAGAGCCTCTATCACCACAAGAGGAAGCCCCTCGTAAAAGGACGGAAGCACGAAAACATCCGCCTGATTCATCCGTTCTGCCAGCCGGGGCTGGTCCAGCCTGCCGAGAAATTTCACCGGGTAGGGTGACTGCCCCGCCAGCTTTTTAATGGTTTCATACTCCAGCTGGTTACCATACCCTCCTGCCAGCCATACCTCAATTTTCACAGGCTCCGCAGACTGCCCCGCTGCCTGCCTCTGCTGCTCCCCATCCTGTCTTTGCATCTGTTCCAGATACGCAAGACTCCGCAGCAGGCTCATGATCCCCTTCTTCTCCGACAGCTTTCCAGCGTAAATCAGCCGCTTGGCTCCATCATCCTTTTTAACCGGCGTAAAACGGAAAATGGAATCATCAAATCCGCTTCCAATCACTTCCAGCCGCTCTCCGGGCACGCCGTATATCCGGCTGATTTCTTCCCTCTGTTCCCTGTGAAGGCAGAACACCTTATGAAGCTCCTTTATGTGAGCCAGAATATATTCCCGTTCAAGACTGTTTTTCTTTATCTGGCGCAGGCCTGTGCCATGGCATATGGCCGCTGTTTTATATTGGGGAAACGCCTCCCGTACCACGGCTGTCAGCAGATACAGATGATGGCACAGAATCAAATCCGGCCGGAAGCATTCCACTGCCTCCCTGGTTTTCTCCAGAAACGCCTGTTTGAATGCATCCACCATATCCTCTGTCATCTGGCTGTATATGGTACTCTCGTAAGGCATCTCATCCGACATCCCCGCTATGGGAAAGGGCAGGCTTTCTGTCCTGTAATATACCGGATAGAACCGGGTCCCTTCAGGAAAATGTATCTCGTCCTCCTTATAGACCCCTGCCACCACTGCCTGCTCATGTCCCAGTGCAGCAAAACCTTTTACCAGGCCGGTAAGATAAACACCGCTCCCCGTACTGTGGGGTTTCTGGGCTGTTATGCTCAGTATCCTCATAATCCCCTCCATTTCTCCTTAAACATACAAAATACACTTAATTTAATCGAGTAGGAGGAAGGCGATTATTTCGCCTTCCGACCTCTCACACCACCGTACGTACCGTTCGGTATACGGCGGTTCAATCAACTTAACATGTAACAGCCTTTTCGGCGTAGTAGTCTTCCATGGATACAAGACCAAACTTAGCTAGTCTCTCTTTACTGATACAAATGTGGAGATTCCAGCTTCTGCACACTCTGGCATATCCTTTGGCATATGAAATGCCATGTGCCGCATTTGGCGGCAGACCAAGTTTGATAAGATTCTTTTCCCTGTTCTTTGGCGTTTTCCAGTGTTTCCATATGCACATGCGCAGTCGATACCGAATCTGTCCGTCCATTTTTGCGCACAGCCTTTTCATGCTTCCGATTTTGAAATAATTTATCCACCCTCGGATAAGCCGGTTGAGTTTCCCAATTTTATAACCATTGCCCACTCCCCAGCTCCTGCTTGTATATTTCTTCATCTGCGCCTTGAACTTTGCTGCCGCTTTCGGGTGTGGTCTGGCTTTGTACCCTTTGGCAAATGAGTCATAGTAAAATCCAAACCCCAGATACTTAATGCCCTTTGGTTTATCAACCCTGCTCTTTTCCGCGTTCACTTTCAGTCCAAGCTTTTCCTCTATAAACCGAGCCACGCTCTTCATTACCCGCTCTGCCGCCTGTCTGCTCCCGACCATTATAATAAGGTCATCTGCATACCGGACGAAATCCAGCCTCCTTGCTTCCAGTTCTTTGTCCAGCTCATTTAACATGATATTTGCTAACAGCGGCGAGATATTTCCACCCTGCGGTGTGCCGACTACCGTATCTTCATACTCATCATCAATCATTACGCCGCTGACCAGAATCTTTCTTACCACCGATATGACATCTCCGTCCTTTATTGTCCGTCCGAAAATCGTCATCAGCTTGTCATGGTCTACTGTGTCAAAGAATTTCGCTAGGTCGATATCCACTATCCAGTTGTGTCCGTCATTCATCATTTCCAATGCTTTAAGGACTGCCTGCTGTGCACACCGCTTGGGTCTGAATCCATAGCTGTGGTCGTGAAACTGCTCCTCAAATATCGGGGTAAGCACCTGTGCCACCGCCTGCTGTACAAAGCGGTCTACTGCTGTTGGCACTCCAAGATTTCTTGTACCACCATCGGGTTTGGGTATCTCCACCCTGCGGACTGGCTTCGGCTTATACTTCCTCGTCCGCAACTGTTCCTTAATGTTTTCGCCGTTTTCCGAAAGATATGCGCCAAGTTCTTCAACGGTCATCCCGTCCACGCCTGCCGCTCCTTTATTCCTTACGACTTGCAGATACGCCGCATTTAGATTATCCCTGCTTAATATCTGCTCCATGAGACTGCTTGTGTCCATGCGTTGTTTCCTTTCTGCCCCTTTTGCCTTTGCCGCCTTTGAAGTCATCGACAGGCGTATGCTCCGGCTACGAAGTGGAACGTACTTCAACTGATTGATTGTTCAGCCCTTCGCTCCGTCCCCATTACAGGAACTTCCTCACTACTATGGCTTCTGCTGACTTCTCACAATTCGTTGTTACTACGGCTAATGAGACCGCCTGTGAGACCTCCCCAGTTAAGGTGCGTGTTCTTTTCCTCCATGTACCTGCCGCATTTACTCGTACTTCCGGCAACCTTTTGGACTTCAGTGCCTTTTGCCACCTTATCCGTATTTCCGAGCCTTATATGCGGTTCCTGTCCGTCAGGTCAGAGGTTTGCTTACAGCTTCTTTCAGATTCCGTCTCACGGCGGACACCCTTGCTGTTCGGCTATGTGCTTCGTTGTTGCCTACGCGCACTTGGGACTTTCACCCATTAGAAAACGCCCATGCTGGGCAAACAAAACAGGAGCAGGTCATACCGCCCGCTCCTGCCATATTTTTTACGTCTCACAGCTTCCGTACCAGCGGCAGACAACCGGCTCCTGCCGGGCCAATATCCGCAGCTCTGTCTGTATTCCTATCAGCAGATTTCGGCTCCTGCCGGCATACTCTTCTCCGGCGTCATAAGGGCCAGGCTGCCCTCTGCATCCTCGGCGCAGAGAATCATGCCCTCGGACACCATGCCTGCCAGCTTGGCCGGCTTTAAGTTGGTCACTACCATGACCTTCTTGCCCACCATCTCCTCAGGAGAATAGTAAGCCTTAATACCGCTTAAAATCTGGCGCACCTGGCTTCCAATCTTTACCTGGGAACAAAGGAGCTTCTTGGACTTTGGAACCGCCTCGCACTTGATGATTTCTCCCACCTGAAACTGAAGCTTCGCAAAATCATCATAGGTAATCTCCGCCTTGGCCTCCAAATCAATGCCGCTGTCCTCTGCGCTGCCGGACGCTCCTTCCTCACCGCCTGCCTGGTTCCGGTCCGCAGCGGCCTCTGCCCCATGCATGGCCTCCACCTTTTCCAGCACTTCCTTGATGTCCATGCGCGCAAAGAGAATCTCCGGCTTATCCGTCACCCTCTGTCCGCTTGGATACAGTCCAAAGGTATCCATCCGGGACAGCTCACGCTTGCCCGTATGAATCTGCGCCAGAATCTTTTCAGACGTCTCGGGCATAAAGGAATACAGTAAGGATGCCCCGATGGCAATGGCCTCTGTCAGGTTATAGAGCACGGTGGCAAGCCTGTCCTTCTGGCTCTCATCCTTGGCCAATGTCCAGGGTGTGGTCTCATCAATATATTTGTTGCATCTTCTGAAGATGTTAAAGATTTCCGTCATGGCATCTGCCACACGCAGCTGCTCCATCTTGGCATCAGCCTTCTTCACTTCCTCCAGTACTACCTTCTTAAGATCCTCGTCCACTTCCCCGCAGGCGCCCTTATCACTGACCACGCCGTCAAAATACTTGTTGCTCATGGAGATAGTGCGGTTCACCAGGTTGCCCAGTATATTAGCCAGGTCAGAGTTCATGCGCTCCACCATCAGCTCCCAGGAAATGACGCCGTCATTGTCAAACGGCATCTCGTGAAGCACGAAATAGCGCACCGCGTCCACGCCAAAAAAGTCGACCAGGGTATCTGCGTAGAGCACGTTGCCCTTGGACTTGCTCATCTTACCGTCGCCCTGCAGCAGCCATGGATGGCCAAATACCTGCTTGGGAAGGGGCAGGCCCAGGGCCATCAGGAAAATGGGCCAGTAAATGGTATGGAAACGGATGATATCCTTTCCAATCAGATGCAGGTCAGCGGGCCAGTACTTCTTAAACTGATCCGTACTGCTGCCGTCGCAATCATATCCGATACCGGTGATATAGTTGGTCAGGGCATCCAGCCATACATAGGTCACATGCCTGGGATCAAAATCAACCGGTATGCCCCAGCTGAAGGTGGTCCTGGACACGCACAAATCCTGAAGTCCCGGAAGAAGGAAGTTGTTCATCATCTCATTCTTCCTGGATACGGGCTGGATAAACTCCGGATGCTCATTGATATACTCGATCAGCCTGGGGGCGTACTTGCTCATGCGGAAGAAATATGCCTCCTCCTTGGCAGGCTTTACCTCACGTCCGCAGTCCGGACACTTGCCGTCCACCAGCTGGGATTCGGTGAAAAAGGACTCGCAGGGAGTGCAGTACAGCCCTTCGTAATAACCCTTATAAATATCGCCCTGGTCGTAAAGCTTCTTGAAAATCTTCTGCACCTGGGCCTCGTGGTCCTGGTCCGTGGTGCGGATGAATTTATCATAGGAAGTGTTCATCAAATCCCAAATCCGCTTAATCTCAGCGGCTGCCTTGTCCACAAATTCCTTGGGAGTCACACCGGATGCCTCAGCCTTTTCCTCAATCTTCTGTCCATGCTCGTCCGTACCTGTCTGGAAGAACACGTCATATCCCTGCTCCCTCTTATATCTGGCTATGCTGTCAGCCAGAATGATTTCATAGGTATTACCGATATGTGGCTTGCCGGAAGCATAGGCAATGGCCGTGGTAATATAATATGTTTTTTTACAATCCTGACACATATGATTAATTCCCTCTTTTTCTGAGCGGAAGCTAAGGGCCGGGGCAGAGCAGTTCTTAAAAATGCTCCGGCGGCCGCAGCGCCCAATCCGCTTATTTTAATAGTTTTAAGTATAAGCGTTTCCCCCATGTTCGTCAAGACGTGCCCCCTGTTTTTTCCCTCTTTGGAAGGCCCTGCCAGTTTTTTCACTGCTCATAAGTTGTAATTTCCGCTCATATACTATATAATGTCGTAATACAAAACAGAACAGACACCCCAATGGAGGATTTGTTTAGAATGAGACAACGAAAAACCATATTTTTACAATATCTTTTATCCCTGCTCCTGGTTATCTGCCTGACAGCCGGATGCGTGGCGCCCGCGCGTCCTCAGGCTTCCGCTCCTTTGGCAAAGGAATCCGCTGCACAGGAAAGTCCCCAGTCCTATGAACAATATGAGAAAAAGACCATTGATGCCCAGGCGTCCTTTGACCAGCTGACCAACGGCCTGTTCCTGGACGAAGTTGACAATTCCCTTATCACGCTTCACTACACCCTGGCCAATCCGGCCGCCTACGGCATCACTGACTACGATAAAACCCTGGGGACCGTATCCCTGGAGGACAGTAAACAGGCTCTTAATGATGCCAAATCCCTGAAAGTACAATTAAATGATATTGACAGCCGCCTGCTCCGTGAGGACCAGCTGCTCACATACAATATCCTGTTATCCTACTTAAATACCATGTTGGACAGCGAAGGTCTGGAGCTCTACGACCAGCCTCTTTCCTCCTCCCTGGGCATACAGGCGCAGCTTCCCATACTTTTGTCCGAGTATGTATTCTACAATAAACAGGACGTAGAGGATTATCTTTCCCTGCTATCCTCCATTGACACCTACTATGACAGCATCATCGCCTTTGAAAAGGAAAAGGCCGATGCCGGACTGGGGCTGTGCGACACGGTCATCGACCGTATCCTCAAATCCTGCAACGCCTATCTTCTGGATGCGGACCACAGCTTCATGGCAGAAACATTTGCGGAGCGTCTGGAGCAGGTGGAGGGACTGACAAAGCAGGAAAAGGAGGATTTCATTGCCAGGAACCATACTGCCATTGACGAACACTTCGTGCCTGCATACCAGAGGCTGATTGAGGGACTGACTCCCCTGAAAGGAACCGGAACCAACGATAAGGGGCTGTATTACTTCCCCCAGGGCAAGAAATATTACCAGTACCTGGTGAATTCGTATACCGGCACTTCCTATCAGGATATCCCGGCCCTGAAAAAAGCCATGAGCGGCCAGATGATGGATGACCTGACCGCCATGGATGAGCTGCTGACTGAAAATCCCGCCTTGGCGAAAAAACTGTACTCCTACTCCTTCGCCCTCACCGACCCCAACCAGATTCTGGAGGACCTGAGAAAACAGTGCGCGAAGGACTTCCCGGCCATCGAGGATTACACATGCAGCATTAAAAATGTACCCGCTGCCCTGGAAGCCACTCTGAGCCCGGCCTTCTACCTGACCGTGCCCATTGACCGCCCCCAGGACAATTCCATCTACATCAACAACGGAAGCACCAACACCGCCAGGAACCTGTACTCCACCCTGGCCCACGAGGGTTATCCAGGCCACATGTACCAAACTCTCTATTTCAACAAACATAACACCTGTAACCTGCGTAAGCTCCTGAGCTTCAGCAGCTATTCAGAAGGCTGGGCCACCTATGTGGAATACTATTCCTACAGCCTGAACAACGGACTGGACCCGGACCTGGGAGAGCTGCTCCGGCACAATGCCGCCTTCACCCTTGCCCTGTACGCCATCCTGGATGTAAATATCCACTATGAGGGCTGGGACATCAGGCAGGTGGAGGATTACTTAAACCACTACTTCCGCATCAGCGATTCCTCTGTCATTACCACCATCTATTATGACATTGCGGAGAATCCGGCCAATTATCTGGAGTATTATGTGGGCTACCTGGAAATCCTGGGCATGCAGCGCGAGGCCAAAAAAACCCTTGGAAGCCGCTACACCAACATGGAATTTAACCGCTTCCTGCTGGATATAGGCCCGGCTCCCTTCAGCGTCATTAAACCTTATTTTGCGGAGTGGCTGACGCAGCAGAATACGGATGGAAAACAGAAACATCCCGGCACAGGGCCGCGATAACGCTTCCCCATGCCGGGATACCACTGAAAATTCCATATATAACGGTTAACCTTCCATCTGCCGTCCCAAAAACCCGGCAGCCGTGGATGCCAGCTTCATCTCGGCGTCCCCGAACTTGGCCCTTGGCTCACGGCTCATGAGAGATACGGCACCAATGGCGTCGCCTTCGCAGATAATAGGCGCCACCACCTGTGCGCTGATTCCCTCCAGTTCCTCGTCCACTAACTGGATGAATGCCTTGTCTTCCCTGGCAGCAATGACAGTACTGCGCTCATTGATGGCCTGTTCCAGCTGGCGGCTGATATTTTTCTGGAGCAGGTCCTTCTTGGCCCCTCCTGCCACAGCTATGACCTGGTCCCTGTCCGTGATGCATACGAAAAGGCCGGTGGACTGTGCCATGGCCTCTGCATACTGCACGGCAAATGAGGTGAGCTCCATCATAGGCGAGTATTTTTTAAGGATGATTTCTCCTTCCCTGTCTGTGAATATCTCTAACGGCGTACCTTCCCTGAGCCTCAATGTCCTCCGAATTTCCTTTGGAATGACCACACGGCCCAGATCATCAATTCTTCTGACTATTCCTGTAGCTTTCATAAACAAAATTCCTCCATTTTACTTTCTGTCATTTATCTTCTTTGTTGCCCGTAAATGTAGTATCTGTAAAACAGAGGAATTTATACTTAAAGTAACCTTCAAAGTAAATATGAGGCTTTAAGGGCAGGGACTGCTTTTTATTTTTTTGTGGTCGCCCCGGTCAGTGACCACTTTGTATCCTATGGACGCCATTCTGTTTTTTAATTCTTTAATATTGGCCGCCGCCTCCACGCCTGTGCTGATTTTATTGTCGTAGAGCATGTACTTTTTTCTTACTTCCAGCGGAGACAGGTTTGGCATTACCACATTGGCCCCTGCCATCACTCCCTGCTCCCTTCCATCCGGCTCTATGGTCCCCAGGGCCGTGGTGGCGGGCAGAAGCACATCCGGCAGCATGAGCCGTACAATGGCCAGCAGCAGAAGGGTCTGGCGCAGGGTTCCGGCCGGCCTGTCCTTAAAGGGGGTATCGTGATGCGGGATAAAAGGACCGATTCCCACCATCTCCGGCTGAAGGCCGTGTATAAATTCCAGGTCCTGGGCAATATGGGCCGTGGTCTGATACGGCGAGCCTGCCATGATTCCGCAGCCGGTCTGATAGCCAATGGCTTTCAGGTTATGCAGACATTCCTTCCTGTGCTCAGAAGACATCTGAGGCGGATGGAGACTGGCGTAATGGCATGGGTTGGCTGTTTCGTGGCGGAGCAGATAGCGGTCTGCCCCCGCATCAAACCAGCGCTTATAGGTATCGTACCCTTTTTCACCCACAGACAGTGTGACCGCGCAGTCCGGATACTGCTTTTTAATGCGCTCTACCAGATACGCAATCTTCTCGTCCGTAAACCACGGATCCTCGCCGCCCTGAAGCACAAAGGTCCGAAATCCCAGTCCATAGCCGATACGGCAGCACTCCATAATCTGCTCTGGTGACAGCCTGTAGCGGGAAGCCTTCTGGTTGCTTCTGCGTATACCGCAATAGTAGCAGTCGTTTTTACAATAATTAGTAAACTCCATAAGCCCCCGGACATATATCTTATTTCCGTAATTAGCAAGCGCTGACTCCCTGGCCTTTCCATACAGATATGCGTCATCTTCCTCCCCTATGTTATCAAGCAGGAAAATAAATTCCTCCCCGGAAAGCATACGGGACCCGGCCAGTTTATCCACCAGCGTAATCACCCGATCCATCATGCACCTCTTTCCATTCTTTCTTTTAATCCCAAAGGCAGGACACAGGTATATGTCCTGTTCCTCAACGTTAACGGATACAGTCTGAACTCCACCACAAACGCCTCATTGAGATGTTCCTCGCTCAGTATCTCACCTGTTGGGCCAAACAGGGTGGTCTTTCCCGCGCCGTTGGCTCCCGGGACGGACAGCACCCGGGTGCCCGGAGCAGGCCCTCCCGCCTCAGATTCCGCCTTTTCCGTAAACCGCTATATTTAACATGTTTTTTCCTTCCCCTCTTGTTCTAACATACAAAAACCTCTCTCTGAAATTCAGAGAGAGGATATCATCCGCATACCACGGCTTCACCGGCAGGCACATATGGGTGACTTATGCCAGCCATGCCGGCACACGGCACGCACTGACAAACCACACAAACCGGTTCCCGCACAGCCGGGACAGTTCCGCTCTCTCTTTATCTCAGGGTTGCTTCGCATCAGAGAAAGGTTCTATTTAGTTACTATCATCATATTCCAGCCAGAGGGAAAAAGCAAGGGTTAAAAAATTATCTTGTTCTGTGCCTTGTTTGGGCTTTACGAAAGGCCGATGCCCGTGATATCATAACCACAGATAACTCCGGCTCGCGCAAAAGCATGTATCTGGCTGCGGCAGAAGCCAGCCGGGTAGAAAACAATAAGGGAGGACATACTTTATGGAAGACCGTCTGGCTGTCATCAGCTGCATTATCAGCAATCCCGGCTCCGTGGCAACGGTAAATGAAAAATTCCATCTTCAGTCCGGTCTGATTATTGCCCGCCTGGGTGTTCCCTGCCGGGATTACGGGGTCTCCGTCATCAGCGTGGTTCTGCACGGAACCCAGAACCAAATCAGCTCCTTTGCAGGGGACCTGGGTAAGGTGGACGGTGTAAAGGTAAAATCCATTCAGATGCCGGTCAGCAAGTAAAAGAAAGGGGCAAATCCATGGAACATTTGGAATGGCTGCTGTCTCTGGCAGCAAACACCGCAATCATTATTTTTGAATTTATCGGCGTGGGTATCATCATATACTCAGGTCTTACAAGCTTCCTTAAATTCCTCCGCAGGTCCCCCGACACCAAGATTTATCTGGCGAAGGGCCTGGCCATGGGACTGGAATTCAAGATGGGAAGCGAAATCCTGCGCACGGTAGTGGTCCGTGAGTGGAAGGAAATAGGAATTGTGGCCGGAATCATTGTGCTGAGGGCCGCCCTTACCTTCCTGATTCACTGGGAAATCAAAGAAGAGGAACGGACCGAATAAGGGCCTCCATGCGGTCCAGACGCTCATGCATCAGCTCATGCCAGATGCTCTCATCCACAAACGGATTATGGGTATCTGTAATCTCCCCTATCAGCGGGATGATTCCCACCTGATTGGTGTGGGAAGGAAGGCAGATGTCCACATGAAGCCGGTCCATCATCCTCAGGCTTTCGCAGAACTCCTTCTGAAGGCTCAGGGGCAGTCCATTCTGTTCCAGGAACTCCCTGGACAGGGTGTTAAGCCCTACCCCGCCGTGGATTCCGCAGGTATAGATCCTGCCGTCCTTCTCCTTCACGTCAAATATCATAGAGGTACAGCCCGGCGTGTGTCCCGGCGTGGAAATGGTGCGTACGGAAACATTTCCCTGTACAATAGGTTTGTCATCCAGGTAAATCTCATCTGGTTCAATATCTCCGCAGGTATATCCGTCGCTGCAAATCAGATCCTTACGCTCATGTATCATAAATAAATCCCTCTCTCCCAGATAAACTCTGGCTCCGGTCAGTTCCTTCATGGTCCTGGCTGCTCCTATATGGTCCGCATGAGCGTGGGTCAGAAGAATTTTCTTAATATCCATTGGGTCGTATCCCAGGCTTCGGATGCATTCTAACATCAGATAGCATGTCTCATGCATAGCCGTATCTATAAGAATCAGCCCCGCTCCTGTATCAATGAGATAGCAGGCCACCCAGTCATTGCCAGACACATAATAGACGCCCGGCGCCATCCGAAAGGGCGGCAGATAACTGACCCAGGGGGTGCGGCAGCACCGTTCCATCAGCTTCTGGGGAGGAAGGCTCGTGGCCGAAGTACTGTTAAGCGGCATTTAATTGGCCTCCTTTTGTTTACTATTTTTTGTTTTCGCAGGCAGCGCGCAAAACATTGGCGAAAATACGCACCCTATTCCTATGAGCATCAGCACGCAGGATATGGGTCTTGTGAAGAATGCGGCTGCACTGCCTGAATACTGAAATGCCTTCAGCATATTGCTCTCCAGGGTAGGTCCCAGGATAAACGCCAAAATCAAAGGCGCTGTGGGCAGTCCTCCATAGCTCATCATCAGACCGATGACAACAAACACCAGCATCATACCGCATTTGTATAAACTGCCGGAATCCACGTATGCGCTCACAAAGGAAATGATGATAAGAGCCGGATACATATAGTGATACGGAACCTTGAGAATCAGTGGAAATACCCGCATCCCCAGAGCCTGGAGAATCAGTATCAGCACAGCGCATACCATAACAGTGGCAAACATAAGGTAGACCACATTTCCGCTGTTCTTAAATACCATGGGCCCCATTTCCAGTCCATGAATCGTAAGTGCCCCAATCAGAAGGGCTGTGGTGGAATCACCGGGAATACCCAGGGCTGCCATGGGAATCATGGAACCGCCGATGGCCGCGTTGTTGGATACCTCAGAAGCCCAGATTCCGTCAGGACATCCTTTACCGAACATCTCAGGCGTCCTGGAACCATTCTTGGCGCTGGAGTAGGCCACAAGGTTGGACAGTCCCGATCCCATGCCGGGAAGGAAACCGATTCCCAGGCCAATGCCAAAGGAGCGGACAATGTTCACAAACTGAGCCTTTATTTCCTTTAACGTGATTCCCAGGCCCTTGATTGACTTTGTGTCCACGTCCGGCATAGCGCCGAATCCCTTGCCGTATTCCTCCACGATTCGGGCCACCCCAAAAATACCAATCAGTACAATGGTCATCCCCAGACCGCTCATAAGGTACATATTGCCGAACACAAACCTGGGCTCTGCATCAATGGGAGAATATCCCACAGAGGCAAACAGCAGGCCGACGGACGCGGAAGCCAGTCCCTTAAACATATTACCCTTGGAAATGGCCAATACCATGGTTATAGCCACGAAGCAGAGTGAAAAATACTCCCACGGACCCAGGGCAAAGGCAATATCTGCTATTTTCTGGCTTAACAGGGCTCCCAGTATGGCGCTGAAAAAGGTTCCCAGGAAGGATGCCACCATGCCGATGGCCAAGGCCTTGCCAGCTTTGCCTGCCTGGGCCATGGGATAACCGTCAAAACAGGTTGCCACCGCGGAAGCAGATCCGGGTATTCCCAGAAGTACGGATCCGATAAATGCCCCTGAACATCCGCCCACCCATAGGGCTATGAGGAATACCACTGCACTTGAGGCATTCATGGTATATGTAAGCGGCATGAAAAGCATGACGGCCAGAGTTCCGGAAAGTCCGGGAATTGCCCCGAATATAAGACCGATGACCGTTGCCCCAAACATCAGAACCAGATTGAAGGGCTGGGTAATCTGCCCGGCGATATAAGGTAAAAATTCTATCATACGTTCCCCCTCCTATTCAAACAGCATGCCTGATGGCAGTGTGAGCCCGAAGGCATATACATAAATCACATAAATGATGACTGCCACCGCCACGGAGAACAGCAGCCTTCCCTTAAGGGTGGATGAACCGCCTCCTGCAAACATGGTTGTGAGCACATACAGGGCTGCTGGTGTGGCAATCAGATAACCTGCCGCTGTCATGGCGGCTATGTAAGCTGTTATTATAATAAGGGACGCCCCCATTCTCATCCATCCTGCTTTTGCCATATATGCCTTCTGTTCTTTCTTGCTCAAGGTGCTCTCCGCCAATATACCCAGACCGCATACAGCGAATCCGAAAGCCGCAATGGAGGGCAGCATCCTTGGCCCTGGATAGGCGGCTGTAATGGGGGTGGAAAAGGTAGTGGTCATCAGGAACACCACGGCTCCCAACAGGATTAACACAGCGCCTGTTATCTGGTCTCTTTTTATTCTCACGGCATCTCGCCCCTTTCCTGATATTGCTTATACCTGCTTTTCTTCATCATGCGCCTTATGCGCATGTCTTCATTCCAGTTATTTCCTAAGCCCCAGTTCCTCCACCACGGCGTCAATCTGTCCCTGCATTTCCTTTAAGGTGCTCCCACCTTCCTCCAGGCTTAAAAATTCCATCTCCATTCCAGCAGGCGCCAGAGTCTTTACCACCTCCGCGTCATTGGCAGCGGATGCATAGTAATCGTGAATCCTGGATGCCAGCTCCGAATCCATGTCCTTTGGCCCTACCAGGACCACATTTAGCATCTTGAAGCTGAAATCCACGCCCTGTTCAATAAAGTCAGGCACTTCTGGAAGCACGCTGCTGCGTCCGCCCTCATCGGAATTAGAGATGGCTCCCAGGGCTCTGGCCTTACCGGATTCCACATACTGCTTTGCCTGGTTTGCATTTACAAAACAGGCGTCAATGCTGTTTCCCACCAGAGCAGTCAGCTTCTCTGTATCGGATCCTGCCTCCACATATTTGACATCGATTCCCGCTGCCTTTGCAAACAGCCCTGTCTGGATATGTACCGTTCCGCCGGTTTCCACGCCGAACATGACCTCACCCGGTCTTTCCTTTGCAGCCCCAATCAAATCATCCAGGGTCTGATAAGAAGAACCGCCGGATACCACCAGCACATTGTTGGCCTTGTCCTTGGGAACCGCCACTCCAATGACCGTAAAGTCCTCTGTGGCTGATTTATCGTACAGTCCCGCTGCTGTTTTAATCAGCATGGTCAGATGCCACTGTGTCAGGGTGGAGCCGTCCTTTTTTCCGGCTGATGCTTTCTCACACGCGACTACTCCGCCGCCGTCCGTATTATTCACAATGGTGATGGTGGAACCGGACTCTCCTGATACCTTGTTAGCCAATGCCCTTGCCATCACATCGGTTCCGCCGCCGGCTTTGGCCGGTACCTGAATCTCCACATTCTTGGCCCATTCACCGTCCTTTGCGGCACTGCCTCCGCATCCCGTCACCGAAACCGCCATGATTCCTGCCAATATCATCCCTAATACGCTTTTCTTCATGCTTCTGTCTCCTTTTTTAAATTGTTAGAATTCAACATAATTTTCTCGTTTCCATTGAACTCTTTATTGGTTTTGATTATAATGACTGTAATGACTTATTTCAACTTATTGATTTTTATATAATCTCTTAACATAATTAAGTTCAAAAGGAGCCCCCATGGATTTACGCCAGATTGAATATATTGTTGCCATCGAACAGGAACAGAGCATATCCAAGGCAGCTGAAAAGCTGTATCTCACCCAGTCGGCCCTGAATCAGCAGCTGCTGCGTCTGGAAAAGGAGCTGGGTACTCCGCTGTTTGAGCGCAGAAAACACAGCATGATTCCCACCCTTGCGGGCCGTATTTACCTGGCCACGGCCCGCCGCATGGTGGACATGAAACGGGAGACCTACAAAATCATCAGCGACATCACAGAAGAAAACGCCGGCGAGATATCCATAGCCTATACTCCGGAACAGGGTTCCCTCATGTTCTCCTGCATATATCCGTATTTTCGTGAAAAATACCCCAATATCACGTTCAGCATCAGGGAAGCCAGGGTAAAAAAGATGGAACAGATGATACTTCAGAAGGAAGTCACCATGGCCAGCCTTACCTATTTTGGAAACCAGAAGAACCCATTCCTGGAATATGTGGACATGGGTGAAGAGCTTATGGTGTTGGGTCTTCCTGTCTCCCACCCTCTTGCCCATCTAGCGGGTGATGACAGCTTCCGGACCTTTCCGGAGATAGATTTAAAGCTCCTGCGGGAGGACAGCTTCACCCTGATATCCAGGGAGACCAGAATGAGGGACATGATTGACCGTGCTTTTGAGGAAGCAGGCTTCCGTCCCAGGATTCTGTTTGAATCTGTCAGCACCAGGACCGTGGTGAACATGGTGCGGCAGCAGATATGTCCAGCCTTCTTTCCCCAGTCCTACGTGGAGCCCGAAGCCCCCATCGCCTACTTTTCCGTCCGTCCGCGGCAGACATGGATGCGCTGCATGGCCTATCTGAAGGGGTGTTATCTGACCAAACCGGAAAAGTATTACATTGAGCTGGCAACCCGGTATGTACAGGGATGTCTGTAGGACGGGCCATGGTCATGCCGGTGCTGCGCGGCGTAAACGGTATTCGTAAATAACCGCAAACAGTCTGATTTTCCAAAATAAAAGCAGCCAGAACTGTGATATGAGCATATCAATATCACAGTCCTGGCTGCTTTTTTATGGTCCTCTATATGCGTATCCCGTATATATCTTTCAGAATCTCTTCCGCCTTCCCCATCATCTCAAGGCTGTCCTGGTTCTTATTCCTCCTGTCAATATAGTGGAAGGAAGGCACATCCCCGGGCACCAGTTTTAAATCCCCCTTGTAGGACCTCACCAGGTCCGGAATCTTCTCCACCCGGAGTCTGGCCTTCTGATACATGGTAAGCCTTACCTCCTGTCGGTTAATAACCACCTCTGTCACATATGCCCGGTGGGCCAGAGCCCTGATAGCCGCTATCTTAAGCAGGTTCTCCACACTGTGCGGTATATCCCCAAAGCGGTCCATAAGCTCATCCTGCATATCCATGTACTCCTCCTCTGTCTCAATGGCGGAGATACGTTTATAGATATCCAGCTTCTGGTATTCATTCTTGATATAACTTACGGGAATGTATGCATCAATGTCGCATTCCACAACGGTCTCATAGGAATCCTCCTCCAATGTCTCTCCCTTAAGGGCCAGCACGGCCTGGTTCAGCATTTTGCAGTACAAATCATACCCCACGGCTTCCATATGGCCGTGCTGTTCTGCCCCCAGCACATTGCCCGCGCCCCGGATTTCCAGGTCCCGCATGGCAATCTTGATGCCGGATCCCAGTTCCGTAAATTCCCGGATGGCCTGGAGGCGCTTCTCAGCCTCTTCCCTCAAAAGCTTATCCCTCTTATACATGAGAAAGGCATAGGAGGTCCTGTTGGAACGTCCTACCCGGCCTCTCAGCTGATACAGCTGGGACAGCCCCATGCGGTCCGCGTCGTGGATAATCATGGTATTGGCATTGGGTATATCCAGGCCGGTCTCAATGATAGTGGTGGATACCAGAACGTCGATTTCCCCGTTGATGAAATCCGCCATAATCCGTTCCAGCTCATGCTCCCGCATCTGGCCATGGGCAAATGTTACCACCACATCCGGCACAAGAGCCTGTACGCGGCCGGCCACCTCATCAATATCCGTCACGCGATTGTATACATAATATACCTGGCCGTTCCTTGCCAGCTCACGGTTGATTGCCTCACGCACCATCTCCTCATTGTATTCCATCACATAGGTCTGGATGGGCATCCTGTCCACCGGAGGTTCCTCCAGCACACTCATATCCCTTATGCCTGCCAGACTCATATGAAGCGTCCTGGGAATCGGCGTGGCTGTCAGGGTGAGTACATCTACATTTTCCTTCAGGTGCTTGATCTTTTCCTTATGGGCAACGCCAAACCGCTGCTCCTCGTCAATAATCAGCAGTCCCAGGTCCTTAAACTGCATATCCTTGGACAAAACCCGGTGGGTGCCGATTACAATGTCCACCATTCCCTTGCGCAGGTCCTCCAGCGTCCTTTTCTGCCTGGCCGGCGTACAGAATCTGCTCAGCATATCCACCCGCACCGGAAAATCCTTCATCCGCTGAACGAATGTATTGTAATGCTGCTGGGCTAAAATGGTGGTCGGCACCAGGTACACCACCTGCTTGCTGTCCTGGACCGCCTTAAATGCCGCCCTCAGGGCCACCTCTGTCTTGCCGTACCCCACATCGCCGCAAATCAGCCGGTCCATGATTTTCCTGCTCTCCATATCCTTCTTCACCGCGTCAATGGCATCCATCTGGTCATCGGTCTCATCGTAGGGGAACAGTTCTTCAAACTCCCTCTGCCACACCGTATCCGGCCCATACTGGAATCCGGCCTTCTCCTGGCGCGCCGCATAAAGCTTCACCAAATCCTTGGCAATTTCCTGGACAGCTCCCCGGACCCTGGTCTTGGTTTTATTCCACTCAGCCCCTCCCAGCTTGTTAAGCTTGGGTTTCTTGGCCTCCGCCCCCGCGTATTTCTGGATACTTTCCAGACGTGTGGCCGGCAGATACAGATTGCCCCCGTCCCCATACTCAATCTTGATATAGTCCTTTATGACCTTATCCCGCTCAACCTTCTCGATACCCTTATATATACCCAGGCCGTGCTCCTCGTGGACCACATAATCCCCCACCGACAGCTCGGTGAAGCTCTGTATGGCCTTGCCCTGGTAATTTGTCTTTTTACGGCGCTTTCTTTTTTTCTCCACGCCGAACATATCGCCTTCTGTGATAAATACAAACTTCAAAAGAGAATATTCAAATCCCCGGTGGAGATTGCCGTAGGTAACCAGTATCTCTCCCGGCCGGACCTTGTTGGCAGCGGCATTTACAGCAACCGGATTCCCGGAATCCGGACTGCCGGTACTGTCTCCTCCCCCGTTCCCGCTATCCGTTTCCCGCACATCCGGGCAATAGGCCCTTAGGTCATATTCCCTCAAGTCGCTGGCAAGCCTGCTGGCCCTGGTCCTGGAAGGAGACAGCAGGATAACCCTGTAGCCTTCCTTCTTCCATCTGGTCAGGTCCTTAATAAGAATCTCGAAGCTGTTCTGGTATGAGTTTACATTTTTAACATCTATGCTGAATTTCTGATTCACCTTCATGCCCGGAAGCTTCTGGTCCAGCCCCGTAAGCATAACCGCAAACGGTTTCTGCATCCGGGCCAGGACCTCGGCCGCAGGATGGAGAAGCCCGGTCTGGCCCGGCAGCAGATAACCCTTCTCCAGCCTGTGCACCATGCTTTCCCTGAATTCCAGCTCCACGGTCTCGCCCTTTTCCTTTAATCTGGCAGGCTCATCCAGATAAATTACGCTCTCACCCTGGGGGAAATATTCCAGGAAGGAAACCGTATCAGGGCAGAAATACCGGATATAGGCGTCCAGCCCGCCAATTCTCCATCCCTCATCCAGTCCGTTTCTCAGCTCCTCGATGATGGTATGGATTCTGTGGGCCTCCTCCGGCTTATGCTGCTCCCTTAACGCCTTCTCATATGTCTTTTCTTCCTTTTCCAGCCTTCTGATTCCGGCTGCCAGCTGGTCCCCTGAGAGCACCACCTCCGCTGCCGGATAAATGGTGATACTCTCTAACTGCTCCACCGAGCGCTGGCTTTCCAGATCAAAGGTACGGATAGAGTCCACCTCATCATCCCACAGCTCAATACGCACCGGCACTTCCTCGGTCAGCGGAAATATATCCACGATTCCGCCCCGTATGGAGAACTGCCCCATACCGTCTACCTGGGCCATCCTCTCATAGCCCATGGCAACCAGGCGTTCCTTCCAGGAATCCAAATCAATCACCTGTCCGCTCTCCACCGTGATGGACTGTTCCCTCAGATATTTAAGGGGCAGCAGATGGTCCATAAGGCCATCCATGGTGGTGACCACCACGCCCTCCCTGTCCTCCATGAGGCGGCGCAGCACAGCAATCCGCTGTCTGGTCATCAGGTTTCCATGAATGTCCGCGCTGTAAAACAGCAGGTCCTTGGCAGGATACAGCCACACCTGACTGGTAAAGCTGCGGAAATCATCGTAAATTTCCTTGGCCCTGGTATCGTCATAAGTCACCACCAGCTTCCAGGCAAATGCGCTTGCCTCTCCCAGCTCGTACATCAGATGTACCTTCTGTGAATCCAGGGTCCCTGTTACCTGCAGCGGTCCCTTTCCGGATTTCAGTGCCTGAACCAGATTATCATACTCCTGTAATTCCAATAATGGATTTTCCATTTTATCCCTGCACCCCTTATCAGCCCTTATGGCCGTTAAACTGATTCATTGCAGCGTCAGCGCCCTGAATAATCATCATCTCCACTGCCCCGGCCGCTTCCCGGAACGCGTCCTCCATGACAGCACTGTCCTCCTTAGAGAACCGGCTTAGCACATAGTCAGCCAGGTCCATTTTCTTAGGTTTATCGCCCACTCCCACCTTAATGCGCGGAAACTCCTGGGTACCCAGGTGGGCAATGATGTTTTTAATCCCGTTATGGCCCCCTGCGCTGCCCTTTTTCCGTATTCGCAGCTGCCCCACATCCAGGCTGATATCATCATATACAATAATAATATGTTCCGGATCCACTTTATAGAAATCAGCCGCTGCCCTTACGCTCTCGCCGCTCAGGTTCATGAAGGTCTGGGGCTTTAAAAGCAGCACCTTCTGTCCGCCGATGATTCCTCTTCCGTAACATCCCTTAAACTTTTTCTCCTCCACAGTGGTGCCCAGACGGTCTGCCAGCACATCTATGACCTCAAAGCCCACATTATGTCTTGTCTTTTCATACTCCCTGGTGGGATTGCCCAAACCCGCAATGATGTACATTACCTCGTCATCCTCCTTATCACCTTCTGCCTTCCTGCCAAATCCCAGCCGTTCTTTTATTCTCTCCCATATTCCGCTCATTTTCCGTCACTTTGCCTTCCCGTTTTATGATTTGCCCGCATTTTCCATATTCCTATATTTATAACACGCCTTTAAGCGTTAGATACAAACCACATGGGGTATCTAACGCTTTTTTCTGTTCCATCATTCTATCAGATTACGCTTAAAATGTAAAGCAGATGAAGGTTCTTTCCTCCAGCTTTCCTCCGTCTGCCAATCATATTCCTGTCATCACCGGCTGCCATATTCCCATCATCACCGGCTGCTTCCAACCGCCATGGTTTCCAAAGCCCGTTCCTCTGTAAAATATCCGCATTTCACCAGACGGTCCAGAACCTGCTGCTGGCGTCTGGCTGCCAGTTCCTGGCTCACAGTGGGCGCATAGCAGGATGGGGCGTTGGGGATCCCGGCCAGCAGTGTGCTCTCATAATCCGTCATGTCCTCAGGCTCCTTGCCGAAGTAGCCATTGCTTGCATCCTTCACACAGTAATATCCGTTCCCATAATAAATGGTATTCACATACAGCTCCAGAATCTCATTCTTGCTGTAGTTCCTCTCTAAATCAAATGCCACCAGGACCTCCGCCGCCTTGCGGACCAGCTCCTTTTCCTGGCTGAAATACATGTTCTTGGCCAGCTGCTGTGTCACCGTGCTTCCGCCTTCCACAAAGGACCCTGCCTTTATATCATTGAATACAGCCCTTCCAATGGCTATCACGTCGATTCCCGGATGGTTATAGAACCTGTGGTCCTCCACGGACAGCACCGCATCCACATAAATCTCAGGAAGCTGGTCAAAGGTGGTGTAGTTTTCCTTGGCACGTATGGACGCCACCTTATCTTCAAGGCTCACACTGTCAATGGCCTCCCGGTACAATCCGTAACCCTTCACGGCCACTGTCACGCTGAAACACAGAACCACCATAAGCATTACAGCTGCCGCCCACTTGATACCTGTACGCACCTTCATTCTTTCACCCGCTTTCTCTTCTGAATCATATATTATGGAATCATCTTATCTCATATATGTATCATATCATAAGAGAATACAATAATCTTTGAATTTGCCTTAATATACCGTGACTATTCTCTGACTATTTATGAAATTTTTTCTAAAGGTCTGATTGGTTTTTCTTAAGGTTTCCGGCCCTTATTCCATAATGGATTTTAAGATATTCCGCCCTTGCATAACACCACATACTATGCTAAACTATAACCGTTGTGATGCCTGTATAAGTTCATGATTGGATGAACGTTTCTACCAGCTACCGGAATAGTTGACTACATGCTTCTATTTTGCATACTGGTTTTTTTTGTGCCATGAAACCAGGCAAATCAGGCAGTGAAAGAAAGGAGTTTTCCTATGAATCCATCCACAAATTACGACGTAATCATTATTGGAGCAGGTCCCTCCGGCATCTTCTGCGCGTATGAATTAATCCAGAAGAAACCCGATATGAAAATTCTCATGGTAGAAAAAGGACGCCCCATCGAAAAGAGAGTCTGTCCAAAGCGTACCACCAAGGTATGCGTGGGCTGCAAACCCTGCTCCATTACCACCGGCTTCGCGGGCGCAGGCGCGTTTTCCGACGGCAAGCTGTCCCTGTCCCCCGATGTGGGCGGCAACCTTCCGGAAATCCTGGGATATGATAAAACGGTTGAACTCTTAAAGGAATCTGATAACATCTACTTAAAATTCGGCGCTGACACCAATGTATACGGCGTTGACAAACAAAAAGAAATAGAGGAAATCCGCCGCAAAGCCATCGGCGCTAACTTAAAGCTGATCGAATGCCCCATCCGCCATCTGGGAACCGAGGAAGGGTATAAGATTTATACCCGGCTTCAGGAGCACCTTCTGGCCCAGGGCATTACCATGGAATTCAACACCATGGTCAGGGACATCATCATTGAGGGCGATACCGTAAAGGGTATCATCACGGACAAGGACGAGACTTACTATGCGCCTGAGGTGGTTTCCGCCATTGGACGGGAGGGTTCTGACTGGTTCTCACATATCTGCGGAAACCATGGAATCCAGACCCAGGTAGGCACTGTGGACATAGGCGTGCGTGTGGAAGTCCGGGATGAGGTCATGAAGTTCTTAAACGAGAACCTGTATGAAGCCAAGCTGGTATACTATACCCCCACCTTCGACGACAAGGTCCGCACCTTCTGTACTAATCCTTCCGGGGAGGTGGCCACAGAATACTACGAGAACGGCCTTGCAGTGGTAAACGGCCATGCGTACAAATCCCAGGAGTATAAGACAAATAATACCAATTTTGCCCTTCTGGTGAGCAAGAACTTTACCAAGCCCTTCAACGAACCCATTGAATACGGCAAGCACATTGCCCAGCTGTCCAACATGCTCTGCGGAGGAAGAATCATGGTTCAGACCTTCGGTGATTTCCAGAGAGGACGCCGGACCACAGAGGAGCGTCTCTGCCGCAACAACCTGATTCCCACTCTGAAGGATGCCGTGCCGGGAGACCTGTCCCTGGTATTCCCCCATCGTATCATGACGGATATCAAGGAAATGCTTCTGGCCCTGGATAAGGTAACTCCCGGCATTGCCAGCGACGAGACTCTTCTCTACGGCGTCGAGGTCAAGTTCTACTCCAATAAAGTAGTTGTCAATGCTGACTTTGAAACCAGTATCAGGGGACTGCGGGCAATCGGAGACGGCGCCTCCGTCACCAGAGGGCTCCAGCAGGCATCCGCAAATGGCATAAGCGTGGCCAGGAGTATATTAAGGCAGATGGGGGGCTGAATATAGAGACGCCCATAACAGATGGACGCCGGCAATCTGCTGTCATACACGGGGCGGAAAATCCTGTGTGGCGGTTTTTACAATTCCAAAACGTTTGGATTCCCCCTTATTTTAAGGGGACTCCAAACGTTTTTTGGTTTTTTTAACACAAAAACAGGAGCCGTCCCGGTTAACTTCCCGTTATCCGGAAAACAGCTCCCGTTCATTATTCTGTCTGTATCTTATGCCGTTCCATCCGCTGCCGCCTCATTCTCCAGCAAGGTTGTCTCGTATTTATTCAGAATGATGGTCTGAATCATATCCCTTGTGTTGGAATTAATAGGATGAGCAATATCGCGGTACTCTCCGTCCGCTGCCTTGCGGCTTGGCATGGCTATGAATAAACCCTTCTCCCCCTCAATTACCTTGATGTCATGAATGACGAATTCGTTGTCCAGTGTGATAGAAACAATTGCTTTCATCTTGCCTTCCTTCTCAACCCGTCTCACTCTCACGTCTGTAACCTGCATGTTTTCTACCCCTTCCGTCTTATCCCGCCGGTCCCCCGCTCTGCGCTCCCCGTGCGATTTGCGGGGCTATGTGCGTATTATAATGTATACCTTTCGTTTTTCTCCACAACGATTTTGATGTTCTCCGGTGTGCCGATGTGTGTGGTGTTGGCACGGATGGTATCCCTGCTCTCTACGATACAGTTCTCAATCACCGTGTTGTCACCAATATAAACGTCATTTAAAATAATAGAATTCTTTATTACACAATTGTTGCCCACGTATGCCTTTTTAAAGAGAATGGAGTTTTCAACTGTACCATTCAGGATACATCCGCTGGATATCAGGCTGTTTCTGACCAGAGCGCCAGGGTTGTACTTGGCAGGAGGAAGATCATCGATCTTAGTGTATACATCAGGATACTGCTTGAAGAAGTAATCCCTCACCTCAGGTTTGAGGAAATCCATATTTGTCTTATAATAGGAATCCACGGAAGCAATGTTGCTCCAGTAGCCGTCCAGCTTATAAGCATAAATTCTCTTAAGATTTTTATAGCGCACCAGAATGTCATTGACCAGGTCATACCTGTCTTCTGCAGCGCAGCGCTCCAGCAGTTCAATAAGCTGCCTTCTGCGGATAACATAGATACCGCAGGAAATGGTGGTGGCGTCAGATGCCATGGGCTTCTCCTCGAAGTCCGTGATACGGCCGTCATCATTCAGCTTCACACAGCCGAACCGGGTCACATCCGTGCCCTCTTCCATGTCCTTGCAGACAACGGTAATGTCTGCCTTTTTCTCAATGTGATACTCCAGGACCTTATTATAATCCAGCTTGTATACGCCGTCGCCTGCCGCTATGACCACATATGGCTCATGGCTGTTTTTTAAGAATGTAAGGTTCTGGTATAATGCGTCCGCTGTTCCCCTGTACCAGTCGCCGTTCTCCGGTGTGATGGATGGGGTAAATACAAAGAGTCCGCCCTGTTTACGTCCGAAATCCCACCACTTGGAGGAACTTAAGTGTAGATTCAGGGACCTGGAATTATACTGTGTAAAAACTGCCACGTTCTGGATGTGGGAGTTTGTCATGTTGCTGAGTGCAAAGTCAATGCTGCGGTAGCTTCCTGCAACCGGCATGGCAGCCACTGCCCTCTTATTAGAAAGTTCCCGCATCCTCTTGCTGTTACCGCCTGCTAATACGATACCGATTGCTCTCATTTTACGCCACCTGCCTTTATAATGTAATTTCCGCCAGCCAGTAATCCGTCAGGATAATCGCCTACGGTTGTCTCGCCTGCTATGGCAGTGTTCTTGCCTACCTTAACCCCGTCAGGAATCACAGAATTCTCACCAATGGTCACCAGATCGAACTGATATACCTTGGGGTCATATGTACTGGGCGCATACTCTCCTATACCCAGTTCCACACCAGAGCCAATCCTTACATTCTCAGCAATGATGGCCTTGTTCACAACGGTACCCGCTCCGATGACGGTACCCTGCATTATAATGGAATCCTTCACCACGGCTCCCTTGGCAACGGTGACGCCTGCTCCGATAACGGAGTTCATTACCTCGCCGTAAATCTCAGTTCCCTCACCGATAATGCTTCTCTCAATATTTGCCTCATTGGAAATAAACTGGGGCGGAATCACATCATTCTTGGTGTAAATCTTCCAGTATTCCTCATACAGATTGAACTCAGGAATGATATCAATGAGTTCCATATTGGCCTCCCAGTAGGAGCCCAGCGTACCTACATCCTTCCAATAACCATTATATTCATATGCAAATATCCTGTCGCCTCTTGCGTGGCAGTATGGAATGATGTGTTTGCCGAAATCGCACCCCGGCTCTTCCTTCATCTTAATCAGAGCTTCCTTTAATACAGGCCAGCTGAATATGTAGATACCCATGGATGCTAAGTTGCTTCTGGGAACAGGAGGCTTCTCCTCGAATTCCGTGATGCGGTTAGACTCGTCCGTAATCAGGATGCCGAAACGGCTGGCCTCCTCGATGGGTACTGGCATGGCAGCAATGGTGATATCTGCATTATTGGCTTTATGATAATCCAGCATTACCTCATAATCCATCTTGTAAATATGGTCACCGGATAAAATCAGAACATATTCCGGGTTATAGGATTCCATATACTCCAGGTTCTGATAAATGGCATTGGCAGTTCCTGTGTACCAATCGCTGCCTTTGCTGCGCTCATACGGAGGTAAAATGGTTACACCACCAACGTTCCGGTCTAAATCCCATGGTACTCCAATTCCAATATGAGAATTTAAACGTAATGGCTGATACTGTGTCAATACCCCGACCGTGTCAACTCCGGAATTGATACAGTTGCTCAGCGGAAAATCAATGATTCGGTACTTCCCCCCAAAAGATACAGCCGGCTTGGCTACTTTTTGTGTTAGCACGCCAAGGCGGCTTCCCTGTCCGCCTGCTAATAGCATAGCTATCATTTCTTTTTTAATCACGTTATCACCTCTTGCTGTTAAAATTTTTGTATTTTAATTATACCACAAACTTCGTAAATAGTACATAAATTTTTAAATTTATTTCATCGTTTTTGTGCATTTTTCCGACATTTTTTCCGTTTTTAACCATTTAATGTTGATTTATCTATATCTTGTACCTCTCTCAAAATTTACCACTAAATAACTCCCCCTCGTCCCCGTCTAAACATCATGATAATCTAATCATATTGAAAATACAGGCTTCGCACCTGGCTCCGGGGAAAGTTAAGCCTTGAAACATGGCGGGAAATATCATATAATCACGTATATGTAGTTACCGTCCATTTCCAGGGGAATTGGGGATACTGAATATATAGATGAGAGAAAAGGAGAATATCAGTCATGGATCTGATTACCGTAAGAGAACTTTACAAACATCCGGAGGAACATCTCGGCAAGGAGATAAATGTGGGAGGCTGGGTTCGCAGCCTGCGTGACTCCAAAGCATTTGGCTTCATTGTTGTCAGTGACGGAAGTTTTTTTGAAACATTGCAGATTGTCTACCACGATACCCTTCCCAACTTCGCGGAAGTTTCTAAATTAAGTGTGGGAACAGCCATTCTTGTCAGGGGAACCCTGGTAAGTACTCCCCAGGCCAAGCAGCCATTTGAAATTCAGGCCGCCGAGGTCACTGTGGAGGGAACCTCCTCACCGGATTATCCTCTTCAGAAGAAGCGTCACTCCCTGGAGTTCCTGCGCACCATCTCCCATCTGCGTCCCAGGACCAATACCTTTCAGGCTGTATTCCGTGTGCGCTCCTTAATTGCGTACGCCATTCACCAGTATTTCCAGGAGAGAGATTTTGTCTATGTTCACACGCCTCTGATTACCGGCAGTGACTGTGAGGGCGCCGGGGAAATGTTCCAGGTAACCACCATGGATTTAAACAATATCCCAAAGACAGAGGACGGCAGGGCGGATTTCAGCCAGGACTTCTTCGGCAAGGCCACCAACCTGACCGTCAGCGGGCAGCTGAACGCTGAGACCTATGCCATGGCCTTCCGCAACGTATATACCTTCGGCCCCACCTTCCGCGCCGAGAATTCCAATACCACCCGCCATGCGGCTGAGTTCTGGATGATTGAACCGGAGATGGCCTTTGCTGACCTGGATGATAACATGTGCCTGGCAGAAGGTATGCTAAAATATATCATCCGGTTTGTATTGGAGCATGCGCCTGAGGAAATGAACTTCTTCAACCAATTTGTGGACAAGGGTCTTCTGGACCGTCTCCACAATGTGTTAAATTCCGAGTTTGGCCGGATTACCTACACCGAGGCCGTGAAGATACTGGAAGAACATAACGATGAATTTGACTACAAGGTATCCTGGGGCTGTGACCTGCAGACAGAGCATGAGCGCTATCTGACAGAGCAGGTATTTAAAAAGCCTGTATTCGTAACCGATTATCCGAAGGAAATCAAAGCCTTCTATATGAAGATGAATCCTGACAACAAAACCGTGGCAGCCGTAGACTGTCTGGTTCCCGGTATCGGCGAGATCATCGGCGGCAGCCAGAGAGAGGACGATTACGGCAGACTGACATCCAGGATGGACGAGCTTGGCCTTAAGAAGGAGGACTATGACTTCTATCTGGATTTAAGAAAATACGGCTCCACACGCCACGCAGGCTTCGGCCTTGGTTTTGAGCGCTGCGTCATGTACCTGACCGGAATGTCCAACATCCGTGACGTAATCCCATTCCCAAGAACAGTAAACAACTGCGAATTATAAAGACCCCAACATTTGACAGGAGGCAGACATGAAATTCATCCACACCGGGGATATCCACTGGGGTATGTGTCCCGATGCAAACAAGCCCTGGGGCAAGGAACGCGCCCAGGCCATCAAAGATACCTTCCGGATAATCATAGAAAAGGCAAAAGAGATGGATGTGGACTGCTTATTCATCAGCGGAGACCTGTTTCACAGGCAGCCGCTGATGAAAGACCTTAAGGAGGTCAATTATCTCTTCTCCACCATTCCTGCCGTAAAGGTCATCCTGATAGCAGGCAACCATGACCGCATCAGGGAGAACTCTGCCCTGTTAAGCTTTACCTGGAGTCCCAACGTGACCTTCATTATGGATGAAGATCTGACCTCTGTCTACTTTGAGGACATTAACACGGAAGTTCATGGTTTCAGCTATCACACGGCCGAAATCAAGGCGCCCCTGCTGGAGGATATACAGGTTCCTTTAAACAGCCGCATTCAAATCCTCATGGCCCACGGCGGCGACACTGCCCACCTGCCCATTAATTTCAACAGCCTGGAGCTGTCCCCATTTTCCTACATCGCCCTGGGACATATCCACAAACCTCATGTCCTGGCGGACGGAAAGATTGCTTACTGCGGCTCTCCCGAACCTCTGGATCTGACCGAGACCGGTTCCCATGGCTTTTATGCGGGAGAGATTCATCCTGTCACCAGGAAACTGATAAACCTTCAGTTTATTCCTGCTGCCAGCCTCCAGTACATACCACTGGCCGTGAATGTGTCCAGGGACACTACCAACGGAGAGCTTTGCGACCGCATATCAAATGAGATTGAAAACCGGGGTTCCCAGCATATTTACCGGTTCCGAATCAGGGGCATGAGGGACCCTGACATTGAATTTGACCTGGAGCAGCTCACAGTCAGATACAGGATTGCGGAAATTATTGATGACTCTGAGCCTCAGTACGATTTTTCAGCACTGTTTGCCGAGCATTCCAGCGATATGATTGGATTCTATATCCAGGCCCTTCAAAAAGAAGATATGAGCCCGGTGGAAAAGAAAGCCCTGTATTACGGGGTAAATGCCCTTCTTCATACCACCGATGAAAGGAGCTGAACCCATGAAGATATTAAGTCTACACATCGAGGGATTCGGTAAATTCCACGACCTGGACATTTCCTTTAAGGACGGGCTGAATGTAGTGTACGGCAAAAACGAGGCCGGCAAATCCACCCTTCACACCTTTATCAGGGGAATGCTCTTTGGTATAGAGAAACAGAGGGGCCGGGCAGCCAGGAATGATGTCTACAGCAAATACGAGCCCTGGAAGGGAAGCGGCACCTACGAGGGATGGATGCGGCTGGAGAGCGAAGGCCAGATATACCGTATCCAGAGAAGATTTCAGAAGCAGAACAAGGAGCTGACCATTGTCAATGAAACACGGGGCAGAGAGGTTGAACCCTCCCGAGCCCTTCTGGACCAGCTGCGCTGCGGCCTGTCGGAAACAGCCTACGACAACACCATCAGCATCGGCCAGTTAAAATGCGCCACGGACGGAGGCATGGTGGCTGAGCTGCGCAATTACATCGCCAATCTCAATACCTCCGGCAGCATTGCCCTGAATATAACCAAAGCCACCGCATACTTAAAAAGCCAGAGGCGGGAACTGGAGAATCAGATGGTTCCTGAGGCTGCACGCAGTTATACCGCCCTTTTGGGGGATATACGCAAAACAGAGCAGGAGATATCCGCGCCCCAGTATGCCAACCAGTTAATTGCGTACCGCAACAAGAAGAATGAAATCAGGAAACAGCTGGACAGCTGTCAAAAGGAAAAGGAAGGACTGCTTGAAAAGTCTGCCAAAGGACGGCAGATTCTTTTAAACAGCCAGTTTACTGATCAGGAATCCGTGCAGAAATACATGGAGGACACCAGAAAGCTTTACGGCGAATACCAGAACACCCTGGCTGCATGCAGCAGGAAATCCAGGACTGTCTGCGCCGTATTCATGTTCCTCATCACCCTGGCCTTCGCAGGAGCCTCCGGGCTGTGCCTGGCGGCGCCGGACCTGGTACGCTCCCTTGTGCTTCTACCATTTCCTCTTACGGCCGCAGCAGGGATATCTGGCGCCATTGCCCTGGCTGCCTGCATAACCGGCATCCTTAAGCTGGGCAAGAACCGCCGGTTCCGAAAGGAGCTGGACACCAGCACCCGTCTTCTGCAGGAAATATTCGCCCGCCACCTGGGTGACTCCAGCATTTCCCAGGATGCCATGAACGCATTGGAGGGGAGGATGGCGGAGTTTCTTCGGCTCAGCAAGGCCGTGGAACAGTCGGAACAGACCCTGATGCAGTTATCAGAAGAAATTGCAAAGCTCCAGTCCAGCGAGGACCAGTTTTCCGGGGAGATAGAGCAGCAGCAGCGTATCCAGTGGGAACTGGAGCAGAAGCTGGAACATCTGGCTGACTGCAAGACCAGAGCCGAAGCCCTGAAACATGTGCTGACGGAAAACGAGCGCATTCAGGAGGAACTGGACGCCATCGATCTGGCCCAGGACACCATGACCGCTCTGTCCACCTCTATCCGCGATTCCTTCGGATTATACCTGAACAGGGAGGCTTCTGACCTCATATCCGGTATCACCGGTGGAATTTACACCAGCATGAGCATTGACGAGAATCTGGATGTCTTCATGAACACGCCGTCCAAGCTGGTTCCCATAGAGCAGGTCAGCAGCGGCACCATGGACCAGATTTATCTGGCCCTGCGCCTGGCTGCCGCCAAGCTGGTCCAGAACGGCAGAAGGGAT
The DNA here is from genome assembly GCF_020297485.1 of Enterocloster clostridioformis. Taxonomy (NCBI): domain Bacteria; kingdom Bacillati; phylum Bacillota; class Clostridia; order Lachnospirales; family Lachnospiraceae; genus Enterocloster; species Enterocloster clostridioformis. The sequence continues at coordinate 3,951,007 of NZ_JAIWZC010000001.1, read as the reverse complement.
ACCATGCCCCTGATTTTTGACGACAGCTTTGTGCTGTATGACGATGAACGCCTGAAGACAGCATTAAAATGGCTTGTGAAGGCATATGATAATCAGATTATTGTGTTTACCTGCCATCAGAGGGAGGCGCAGCTGCTGACGGCGAATCAGGTGAAGTATCATCTGGTGCGGATATAGAGCCGAAAAACGGGCAGCCTGCCGGCCGCCCGTTTTTCGTCCGCCTTATTCTGTTTTAATTGTATCATTCCTAAAGTACTTCCTGCAACCGTATATTTTCCATACGGCAAATATAACCGGCAGCGCACTTCCTATCAGAAAACCCATGTTGATTATCCATAAAGGATATTTAACTACAGCTGTTTTTTCATTTGTGGAAAGCTGCATTAATATGATATTAAGACCCCAGTTAGTCGTCAGGACTCCAAATACCAGCCCAAGGGTATACTGAAGAATTTTTAAACCTCCATACGCCTTTCTGTTATCAGATATTTTCTCCTGAATAAGATCCAGACCGATTAACTCATCGCCCATAAAAGCCAGACTGGAACAAATAAATATAGACCATACAAACAGCATTTTCAGTGTTTCATCTGTCCAGGGCGCCGGCGCTTTCAGAACATTACGGGCAAAGACAGCATATGTCTCAATTAAAATCATTATAATTCCCACATAACCAAATATACTCTTTACCCCTGAATCAAGCTTTGAAACCAAACCCTTCATGTCCATTCCTCCTTTAGGGTTGTTCTGTCACTGCTATCACTCTTATCTGGGACCCATCCGCGTTTTTTGTGTTAAGCGGCAGCGCAATCAGCTGACAGGTTGGCTGTCCTACCTCCCATAAATTAGTAAGGTATTCAATCATTAATATTCCTCCTTCTTTCAGGACGAAATCATGTACCGGCTGCACGATAGGATCCTCTGGTTTTGCAGTACGGATTTTGCGTATTTCATAATCTTGCGGGAAGTCAAATCCGACCACCTTCGGATTATAGTCCCTGATCCACCTTCCTCCGTCAGCGCTGACCCAGCAGGAATTATCCCAAAACTCCACGGACTCCCAAGATACCTTTCGCCCACGGTCAGAACGGATTATAATCGCATCATAATGTTTATCCTTGAAAGGTTCGTTTGCCCTTTCCAGCATCTGGGCGGTTATTGCCTCATTATCACCCACAAATGATAAATCCAGAATCAGACAGTCCGAAATACACCAATCACTGATCGGATATGCGTCCAGATTCTTGCCATTTGGGTCATGATGGACAGGCGCGTCAATATGGGTAAACCAATGTGACTGCAAATTATATTTCGTTGTCTGCCAACGGTCTTTATTGGCATGGGATGTGGCCAGTTCAAACTTGATTCCATAGCGCCAATGTTCCACTACCGGCAGGGTGAGGTCAGTTATTTTTCTCATATTCTATAGTGCCCCCTTTAATTCTTCTGGATGATGTCGAGAAGCTCAGTACCATTTTCATCTGTAAAAACCTTCCAGGCGCTCACTGCAATCTCTTTAAATGCTTCCTTATCGGGATTTTCCACAATCTCACATCCGTTGTCCAGCAGCACCTGTTTTGCCTCTATTGTCTTTTCCTCGTTGGCTTTCCTTTGGGCCTCTTTACCTGCATTGGCTGCGTCCATCACAACCTGCTTCTGTTGGTCACTTAATTTGTCCCATGTTTTTTGGCTGATTCCCATCATGAACGGGGTATAAACATGGTCTGTCAGCGTTATATACTGCTGTACCTCGTAAAACTTTCTTGAAACAATTTCATGAAGCGGATTCTCTTCCGCACTGACCGTGCCCTGCTGCAATGCGGTATATAACTCAGATGCGTCAATGGTTGTGGGCAGGGCTCCCAAAGCCTTCCATGTCTCCACCTGTACGGTTGCAGGCAGAGTCCTCATCTTAATACCGCTTAAATCCGCCGGTGTCGTAACCGGTCTCACATTATTGCTGAGTTCCCGGAAACCGTTCTCCCAGAAAGCCAATCCCACGATTCCCTTTTCAGCAAACTTCTCAAATATTTTTTCCGAAGCGGCTCCATCTACAGCTGCCCTGGCCTCTTCCAGATTATCAAACAGGAACGGAAGCTGGAATACTTCTACCTCCGGAACCAATCCTGAAAAATAGGCGGTACCAGATACCCCAATATCAATTGTCCCCTGCTGAAGTCCCTGCACCATGGATGTTGCATCTCCCAAAGCTGTATCATAATAATCCGTCGCTTTCAAGGTCCCGCCGCCATTCTCATTGATATAGTCTACCATAGCCTTTAACCCGGTACCGGTGGGCGTGTTCTCCGCCACAGAACCGGCAAATACGCTAAGTTCAATTGATGCTTCTGCTGTTTTTGCTTCTGTCCCTCCATTATCAGCGGAAGCTGGTTGATTTGCTTTGCCGCAGCCTCCCATACCTAATACAGCTGCTGCCAATAACATATACAGTGCAGTCTTTCTCATAATAAAATCCTCCTATGTTTTATTTCATTAACGCTGGCAGTAATGTTGAAATGCCAGGTATTAATACAATCGCTATGGTTCCTGCTATAATTGAAGCAATAAGTACCGGTAGATGCGGTATGATTTTATGAATGGGCTGTCCGCCTACAGAAGATGCCACAAACAGGTTAATTCCTACCGGAGGCGTCACCAGTCCAATACATAAGGTAACCACCATAACCACACCAAAATGAATCAAGGAAATTCCATACTGGGTTGCTGTAGGAATCAATATGGGAGCAAATATCAGCAATGCCGGTACTGCATCTATGAAACATCCCGCAATAATCAGAATGAATACAACAGCAAACATAAACACTGTTGGGCTTGATATTACAGAGGTAAATCCTTCTGCCACCATCTGGGGTATTCCTGCCCTTGTCAGGACCCATCCAAATGCCTGGGTAGCTGCTACTATCAGCATGATACCCGCTGCTGTCTTGACTGATTTGAATACCACCTTGCCCAGGGATTTGAAATTAAGCTCCCTGTAAACGAACAAACCAATGATAAGGCAATAGAAACAAGCAACGGCAGATGCCTCTGTTGGAGTAAACAGCCCGGAATAAATGCCGCCTAAAATAATGGCAGGCGCAAGTATCGCCCATATAGCGTCTAAAAATGATTTTGCCGCCCGCTTCAGACTAAAATGGCCTACCCCCTTGTATCCCTTTTTAATACATTGCCATACTACTACCGCTGTGACAATTACCCCAAGAAAAAGGCCTGGTACCAGTCCTGCCAGCAGCATATCCCCCACAGATTCCCCGGATGCAACTCCATATAGAACCATAAGTATACTTGGCGGAATAAGAGGTCCAAATATTCCTCCCACGGCCTGGACTGCGCTGGCGTAGCCGCCGTCATACCCCTCCTCCTGCATGGATGGAATCATGATTCCCCCAACTGCCGCGGTAGTCGCCGCTCCGGCGCCTGTCATGGCTGCAAAAATCATGCTGGCTACTACCGTAACAATAGCAAGTCCTCCCGGCAGATGACCTACCACTGTTCTGGCAAAGTTCACAATCCGTTTTGAAATACCGCCGGATTCCATGAGTCCGCCCGCGATTACAAAAAACGGTATGGCCATTAGTGTAAATGAGTCCACCCCTTTCAGCATCTGCTGTCCTATGATTATCATAGGTACATCCATAAAAAGTGCCATGTAAAGCACTGCGGACAGACACAACGAATATGCAATCGGAACCCCCAGAAAAAGTAATACAAAAAATACTCCCATTAAAACTACAATATTCAAGAATCTCTCCTCCTGTCTTATATTTATATCATTCTTATATTTTTTAAAGCAATAATCGTGCCAAATTATATATTCTTTCCAATTTTTTTCCTCAGCTTTTTTCAGGGATATAAATAATACACAATAAAACTTATTTACAACAAATAATCTTAATTTTTTGTATTATTATGTTGTATACCCGTTTCAAAATGTTTCTATTGGATTTCATTCATGTCTCAACGCCAATTACCAGATAATATTAAAAAAGATGCTCATATCAGTCAAAATGAGCATCTTTTCCGTGTTTTGTTAATTTTTTCTCAATTGTAGCAATAATTCGTTGTTTATGATGAATTTTGCAACGCATCACTACTGCAACCCATATTTTTTCATTTTCCTCCATAAAGTAGAACGGTCAATTCCCATGGCCCTTGCTGTCTCGCTCCTATTATATCCGTGTTCACTTAACAGGCGCTGAATGTATTGTTTCTCCTGCTCCCTTTTGCCTTCCGCATACATCATATAGGAAGGACCAGTTGTCATCGTCCTCTCTGAATACTCAGTTATTTCTATATCATCCTGCCCCAGTGCTGCTGCCATTTCTTCTTCTGTTATCATAAATCCGCTATGAACCACGCTCAACCGCTCAGCTATATTCCTAAGTTCCCTGATATTGCCTGTGAAAGCATATTGTTTAATGATCTCCTCTGCTCCTGCGGACAAAATAGGCATTTCATAACCAAACTGATTACTGTAATATTGAAGATAGTAATGAAAGAGAAGGGGAATATCCTCACTCCGTTTGCGCAGCGGAGGGATGTATAATCTAAGAACATTCAAACGGTAAAGAAGATCCTGCCGGAATTTCCCTTCACTCACCTGTCTTTGCAGATTTTTATTGGTGGCCGCAATAATTCGTACATCCACAGATATAACTGAGTTGCCGCCAACACGGCGCACCTCCCGTTCCTGCAGCACACGAAGCAGTTTACTCTGAAATGTCAAAGGAATCTCTGCTATTTCATCCAAAAACAGTGTACCTTTATGGGCCATCTCAAACAATCCCATCTTTCCGCCTTTTTTTGAACCCGTAAAAGCCCCCTCCACATAACCGAACAATTCACTTTCCAACAAGCTTTCCGGCAATGCTGCGCAATTAACTGCCACAAAAGCATTTCCCGCCCTCTTGCTGGCATTATGTATGCTCTGTGCAAAAAGCTCCTTTCCGGTTCCGGTTTCCCCTACCAGCAGAACATTGGAGGATACTCCCGCATATCTTCCGGCATTCTCGATGGTCCTATCCATAATATCACTTTTATGAACAATGTCCTGAAATGTATACCGCGCAGCCAATCCTTTATCGCTCATCTGACGTCGTATCTGATTCTCCATTTGCTGTATTCTTGAGGCATTCATAAAACTGACCACCAGCCCCGGCATGGAATTTCCTATTTTTACAGGAAGGAAATCAGTGGACAGAGAAGTGCCTTCCCTAAGATATACTCTGTCCGCTATTCTTTCACCAGACTCAAAACAGCGTTCCGCTTCCTCCTGCATAAACGGAGCAATTTGCCTTAGATAAGCCCCCCCCCCCCAATAATGTCTGCACATTCGGGAACAACTTTCTGGCTTCTCTGTTTGCTATCTCAATCTGTCCTTTATCATTAACATAAAAAATTCCTGCATTTGAAATTTGAGTAATGATTCTGAAAAGCTCAGACTTTTCTTTTTCTTTCTTCACCTCTTCCGCTATGTGAACCGCTTCTTCCAACACATTGAAAATGGTTTCGCGGCTGACCTTTATAGTCACTACCGGAAGATCCGTTCTTGAGTTCTTGAGATAAAGATATGCGGAATAACCGCCAATAATACAGTCACACCCCTGGCTTACTGCCTCGGCAACACAGTATTCCAAATCATGTCCCTGATCAACCGGATGATAGGAGATTTTCACTCCGGTAATCTCTTCCATATGTTCATATTGATACATATGAAAAAACCTCCCTACAATTCCCACCTTCCTGCAGTGATACATCTTCTTGGCCTCGTAGAGAGCCTGAACTATATCGTAACCTGTAATTGGGATATTAATAACGGGTTTAGTGGGATACTGGCGTTTCAGCTCTTCAAATGTAAAGTTACGCCCAACAAGAACATCGTATTCCCTCTCCATTTTGTACTGACGAACCATATCAACCGTCATCACTTTAAATTCCACAGTGACCTTGTCCTTTTCAGGATAATCCCTGTATACCTCCTGTACTACCGGTTCTAATTCCGGATATGGCACTACGAATAGTATATCCAACCTGGTGCACCCTCCTCTGTTTATTGTAATTACATCTGCCGCGCCATAAATTACGCAGGTCCTGCAATCTGCAGGACCTGTGTACATAGCTGTTATATTTAAAATGTTATGGCCGCCCCAAATCCTGTCCCGCATCCTGATATATCTTAATGGCCTCCGTAATATTAGACGCCGAACCAGCCTGTATGATTCGGGAAAGCTGGGCCAATTTTTCCGGCTGCAGGAATTCCCTCCCCAAATACGGACCGTAGGTATCTGCTATGCGTATATTCTGTTCCCTGATACTGCTCTCCAGATTGCGTAGATTCGCGGACACTTCATCCAGCTCCTGCCTGAGCCTGTCCAACTTATCCTTATGACTGGCTATGATTTCATCTGAAATGATGGTTTTTGTCACATTCTCAAAAGTACCCAGGGCATCTTTTTTCCTGGAAGCAATCTCCGACAGCTCCTGTTCAACGCAGGCAATCTCATCGTCATATTTTTCAAGGTCATATAAATCCTCACTGCCGTCCTTCTGAATGGTTCTGGTAATGACCTTTATTTTCTTCTGGTTCGCTCTCAGGTGATTGCGTATATCCCGCCCCCGCTTAAGCGTATCCTGGTAACGAAGTCTGGTCTTATTGCCAATCATCACATAAAGTCCGCCAAACAGGAGGATATCCACAAAATACACAGCCGCCAGATACCAGATAACTCTCTGGGGAATCAAAAAATAGATACCGCACGGAATTCCCAAAAAGCAGATTACCAGGGTAAGCAGAAAAATCATAATTTCCCTGAAGCCTCTGGGATAGTACAGAGCATAATAAAATGTGGTCCCACACCAGGCGGGCACCCGGTTCTTCTGGAACAATGTCCTCATCTGGACCTTCAGGTCCCTGTTGTGTTCCCGCAGCTCGCTGGTCTCCTCGGCAATCCGTTCCTTTACTCCCTGGCTCTTGGCCTTCTCCCGTTTTGCCCTGGCCTTCTTGAGACGTTCCTGTCCTTTTCCAAGCTCCTGGTCATAGCTGGAATTAATCTCATCCAAACGCTTCTTAATCGTCTGGTTCACGGAGTCAGACACAGCCTTCCTGGCAGTCTCAAGCTCCCGTTCTTTCATCTCTTCCTCATCCGCCAGCTGACCGGCCGTATTCTGGTCACAGTTAAGACGGTACACCGCATCCCTGGCATCTGCCAGGAACTTTACATAATCCGTAATTGCCTGTCCCACCTGCATTTCCTCCTTATGGGAACATTTATCATTACGTATAGCTTACTACAAATAATCCCCACGGGCAAGGGATGTTACAAAAAATTCAAATATGGCCGAAAAATGTACTGCTATTTAACAATATTTTTTAGCGTTTATACGAACTCCATCCTTCCGGAAGATACTTTTTCGTTCCATCCAGCATATCCTTTACAAGCAGCCGTATATCCTGTTCTTTGCACTTCCTTCCTTTAACCTGAGGATCATTCATAAATGCCTTGACTACCAGCTCCTCATTGCAGGTGAGAGCTGCCTCCAGTATGGCTTCATGATTCTCAAACGCCGGCATGATAAGCTCCTTCACACACTCAGGCAGGTCTCCGGCCAGAATGGGGCGGATGGCATCCCGTTCAAAGACCGCATTTGTCTCAACTACTGCCTGTACCGGCCCACAGAGGTACAGTGTCTTTACGCACAGAGACATGGGGTTGGTATAATTGATAATCCAGGCATCCGGGGAATTTTGTTTGATGGCTTCTGCAAAACGTACATATATAGGGATGGTGCGCAGGGCTCTCATCAGGCCTCCCGGCCTTCCCCTGTCCACCCAGCCCAAACACAGGAAGGTGGATGAAGCGGCTTCCTATATTATCGACCATTATGATGAATCTCTGTCCCTGGAGATGATATCGGACCATTTTTATGCTGACAAATGTTACCTGAGCCGGATTTTCAAGGAGGCGTCCGGATTCACGGTTAATGAGTATATTAATATGATACGGATCCGCCATGCCAGAGAGCTTTTGTCCAGCAGTTCCATGAGCATCACGGAGGTATCAGAATCCGTTGGATACGAGACCATCACCTATTTTGAACGTGTATTTAACCAGTACGCCCAGACCTCGCCTTCCAGATACCGAAAACAATACCGGTTAAAAAATGACTTTTAAAACACCGGATTAGATGTTATACTAAAACATCAGAAACCTATATGTCCGCCAATCGTTTGCGAAAGGAGAAGCTTTATGTTCAGAATGTGGGGAAAATTAATGAAAGACAACCATCTGCTAAAAGATACTGTGGTCTGCATATCTGACTATTCCTTATCCAGAACTCAGATGGTCTTTGATTCCCTGGATTCTATTTGTTATGAATTTGATCTGGAAAAACCCATCTGGCTGGACTCTACTGTAAAGGAATTCAAGTATCATGATAAAGCCAGATTCACACAGGATAATTTCATTGAATCAGTAGATTTCGATTTTCTGGAGATTCAGGTAATCGAAGAATAAAGCGGAGATTAAATCGTGAAAAACCTTTTCACAATCGGAGAAATGGCCGAACTGTTCGGCATCAACATACGCACCCTGCGGTATTACGATGAAATTGGCATCCTGCACCCTGAGACAGCGGATCCGGAGACCGGGTACCGCTATTACTCCACCCGCCAGTTTGAACGCCTGAATACCATCAAGTATCTCCGGGCCCTGGGTGTATCCCTTAAAAAAATTTCATTATTTTTTGAAAACAGGGACGTGGATATCATGCTGGGACTTCTAAAAGAACAGAAGGATGAAACCCAGGCAAAAATCAGCGAACTGATGCAGATTGAACAGAAGCTGGAATACCGTCTCAGGGCCCTGGAGGATGCCATTCATACACAATGCGGTGAAATCAGGACCCTTCATTTTGACCAAAGACAGATTGCGTACCTGAGAAAGGATATCAAGCTGGGAGAGGACCTGGAATTCTCACTTCGGGAGCTGGAAAGAGCCAATACCCTGGAACCTGTGATGTTTCTGGGCAAGGTGGGAGTTTCCCTGTCCTCCGCCAATCTGAAGGCCCGCAAATTCCAATCATTTTCAGGTATCTTCGTACTTCTTGAGAAGGAGGACCACTATCAGGGTAAGGAACAGTATCTGCAGGCCGGGGATTATGTAAGCGTGCGGTTTTCCGGCACGCATCAGGAAGCGTCGCAGTACTATATTCTGCTTTTGGAGTATATGAATCAGATGGGATATTCCTGTTGCGGGGATTCCGTGGAGATCACGCTGATTGATGCGGGTTTTACCAATGATACGTCCCGTTATGTGACGGAAATACAGATTCCATTCTCAAAAAGTACGGAAAAATAAATATTTATTATTGACCCTCCAGTTACTGGAGGGTTTATTCTTATTCTTAGTAAATGTTATATTGAGGAGAGATTCATCATGAAAAACGACAATCTGCTGACCGAGGGCAATGTATTTCACGTACTTCTGGCATTCTCCGTCCCATTTCTGGTTGCCAATGTGATACAGGCTCTTTATGGGGCTGTGGACCTGATGGTCATCGGGTGGTACTGCACGCCGGCGAGCGTGGCCGCTGTGTCTACCGGAACCCAGGTAACCCAAATCATCACCAGCATGGTATCCGGCCTGACTCTGGGCGGCACGATTCTGGTGGGAAAATACACCGGCATGAAGGATGAGGAAAGGACCTGCCGCACCATTGGGACCACTCTGTCCGTATTTGCAATTGTGGCATTGGTGCTGACCGTTGGAATGCTGATTTTCAAAGACGCCATACTCGCTGCCTTAAAGACACCGGCGGCCTCCATGGATGAGGCCAGACAGTATGTGACCATATGCTTCTGCGGCATATTCTTCATCTGCGGCTACAATGCCATAAGCGCCTTACTGCGGGGATACGGCGATTCCCGCAGACCCATGTACTTTGTAGCATTGTCCTGCGCGCTCAACATTGCGGGCGATATCATTTTCGTGAAATATCTGGGATTGGGCGTAGCCGGCACAGCCCTGGCAACCGTCCTATCCCAATCCATCAGCATGATATGTTCCATTGTCTACCTTAACAGGAAGAAGTTCATATTTACCTTTACCCTTAAGAACCTGCGCATTGACAGGGACAGGCTGAAGGAGCTGGCAATGGTGGGAATTCCCATCTCCTCCCAGGAATGCATGGTGCGGCTGTCCTTCCTTTACCTGACCTCGGTCACCAACCGCCTGGGAGTGAACGCAGCCGCCGCGGTTGGCATTGCCAGCAAATATGACGTGTTCGCCATGCTCCCTGCCACTTCCATCGCCAGCGCCCTGGCAGCCATCACGGCCCAGAACTACGGCGCAGGGAAGCCGGAACGGGCAAGGCGGTCCCTGACGGCCGGAATTGGCTTTGCGGTACTGGCATCCTCTGTCTTCTTCCTGTGGGCCCAGCTGTCTCCCCAGACCATGATTGGACTCTTTAACACCAATCCTGATATCATAGAGGCGGGAATTCCCTTCTTCCATTCCTGCAGCTTTGATTACCTGGCTGTTTCCTTTGTATTCTGTCTCAACGGGTTTATGAACGGCCGTTCCAAGACAGTGTTTACCATGGTCAGCTGCTGTTTCGGAGCCCTGGCCCTCAGAATGCCTCTCATATGGCTGGCCTACACCTATTGCCCAGATAACCTGTTTGTCATCGGACTGATTGCGCCTGCTGTATCAGGCTTTATGGCCGTATATACCATGCCTTTTGTAATACGGCAGCTAAGACAGGACAGAAGCGGGCGCAGGAAAGAGCTTACGCTTCGCAGTGTCTGACGCGGGCTAACCCCTCCCCACCCCCATTCTCCACCCTCTCTTCCAAACTTTGAGCAATCGAAAAGCCGCCCTGCTGACTCACCCCATCAGCAGGACGGCCTTTTCTCTATGCCGTATCTCTATTAAGCTTTCATCCGACTAAGATTTACGGTATGACTGACCAGCCCCCGCCGGCCCGGCCCGCCATTACAGCCTCTTAAGCAGTTCCTCTCTCTGAGCCTCATATCCTGGCTTACCTAACAGTGCGAACATGTTTTTCTTATAGCTCTCCACACCTGGCTGGTTAAACGGATTCACGCCCAGAATATATCCGCTGACACCGCAGGCGAACTCAAAGAAGTAGAACAGCTCTCCCAGACAGAACTCGTTCTGCTCCGGAATCTTAACCATCAGGTTGGGTACATTGCCATCGGTATGGGCCAGGATTGTTCCGTTCATGGCGCTCTTATTTACAAAATCAACACTCTTTCCCGCCAGATAATTCATGCCGTCGGTATCCACGTCTTCCTTATTCAGAAGAATCTCTGCCGGAGATTCCTCTACACTGAGAACTGTCTCAAACATGATACGTGATCCGTCCTGGATGAACTGGCCCATGGAGTGGAGATCCGTGGTCAGATCCACTGCCGCCGGGAAAATGCCTCTCTGGTCCTTGCCCTCGCTCTCGCCGTAGAGCTGCTTCCACCACTCGGACACATAGTGAAGGCTTGGCTCATAATTGGCTACGATTTCAACTGCCTTGCCCTTGCGGTGCAGGATGTTGCGCACAGCCGCATACTGAAGGGCCGCGTTGGATTCATATGGTGCATCTAAGGCTTTCTGCCTGCCTGAAGCAGCACCCTCCATCAACTTATCAATATCCGCTCCACTTACTGCAATCGGAAGAAGGCCTACAGCCGTCAATACGGAGAAACGTCCGCCCACGTCATCCGGCACAACGAATTCCTCATATCCTTCTTCGTCTGCCAGGTTCTTAAGGGCGCCTTTAGCCTTGTCAGTGGTTGCGTAGATGCGCTTGTTGGCTTCTTCCTTGCCATATTTTTCAATAAGCATTTCCTTAAATACACGGAATGCGATTGCAGGCTCTGTGGTAGTGCCTGACTTGGAAATGATGTTGACGGAGAAATCCTTGCCGTCCAGTACCTGCTTTAAGTCATGGATATATTTACTGCTGATGCTGTTTCCTACAAAATAAATCTCAGGTGTCTTGCGAACGCTCTTGGGTAACACATTGTAAAAGCTGTGCGACAGAAATTCAATGGCTGCTCTCGCTCCCAGATAGGAGCCTCCAATACCTACCACCAGCAGGACGTCAGAATCATTTTGAATCTTTTCCGCTGCTTTCTTAATCCTTGCAAATTCGTCCTTATCATAATCTACCGGCAAATCGATCCATCCCAGAAAATCATTACCGGCACCAGTCTTCTCCAGCAGGGTCTCCTTTGCACTCATGACTGTGGTCTTAAAATTGGCCATCTCTTCCGCAGAAACGAATCCTGCTGCCTTGGAATAATCAAACATAACTTCCTTTCCCATAACTCGCGCTCTCCTTTTCTTATGTCCATGGACCATATGTCCATGATTCTATCAGTGCTGCGGTAAAGCCGCTTATCTCTTAAATTATAACATAATTTCCCTTATAATACCATTTCTTTCTGACTCTGGAAATAAATTCCTGAAAGTCAGCATTTTAGGAAATGAATTCTTTCAGTAATTCCCCCAACATTCTTTTTTGTTCCGGATTCAAATCCTGAAGCCAGTTTTCCTTTGACTTCTCTTCCTGCTTTTCCCTGCTGGCAGCAGTCTGCTCCAGCCCCCTTCTGTTATTACTATTTGAACGGCGGTCTCTTCCTATGGAACGCAGATTAGCCGGCTCCCTGCGGTCCTCCTCGGCTGTAACGGCAGGCACATGCTCCGCTGTGCCTTCCCGGTTCATTCGCGGCCACATCACATTTTCCAGGTAGTCCTGAAGGCAGGTGAGAAGCTGCTGTCTCCTGGATTCCAAATTCACTCCGTAATCCACCAGCATGGTAAACATGCCGGCCAGGATGCCTGTGGTGCCGTACAATACAATATAGTAGTTATCACTTCTAAACCAATAAGAGAGAAATGCTGCCCCGCCGCCTGCCAGGAAGCAGAGAAGTGTCAGCTGCCCCGACAGGTTGTCCAGTCCCTTGACGGACATACCAAAGGTCCGCAGGCTGTACATCTGGCGCTCCAGATAAACGCGTGTGTTATTCATTCCCTGATTCATACGATATGTATCCTCTGCATTCTGTTTCAATCCGCGCAGATATTTGTTCTTAGTCAGTGCCATGTTGGTGCTCTCTTTAATTAATCGTTTGTAGAAGCTTCCCGCCATCAGCCTGGTAAATACCCCAGCCAGGCAGATTGCCGCCAGCACATACAGTGCCTTTCCTGTTTGTAAAAAGCTCATCATAGTAAAAGCTCCCCTTTCTTCCCGGATTCCATCCCGTTTCTATAATAATATTATTTTTTGGCCCGGGCTGCTGGCTGCAGCCGATGCCTGGTTTGGGAACCGCCCCTGCAGTCAGGCGTTTCCCGGTAAAGTCTATTATAGCAACGGATTTTGATTTGGGAAGTTGAGAGTCCCTAGAATCGTTCGCCAAATTCTCCTAAAAAACGATTCTGAGAGGTGAGATTTTTCTTTAGACAGTTAAGGTATACGCCAGGTTTCTCCCTCTGTATCCGGGCGCATCTCCTGGCTGGATTCCCGGTTTCCACGGTTCCCATCTGACGATTCCATTCTGGTTGCAGCAAAATACCATACACCTTCCGGCAGCTCCAATCCGTCCAGGAAACCGTGGTCATTTCCATAGGCTGCATCACACCCCACCCACTGGACCTGGAACCGGCCGCTCTTAATTACCTGGTTGAGCATGCGCTGGGCTATCTGGTTTTTGGTGGCAAATGTCTCTTCTTCCGGGATATGGCATTCCTCACGCAGCCTGAAAAAATCCCCGCTGAACCATTCCTTTGGGATGTACAGTTCATAATCCACAAGCCCATATCCTTTGTCACCGGCGCAGGCAAGGAACACCCCGGACTGGCAGTTTTCCGTTTTCCCCAGGCAGCCACAGTACTGCCGCTTTACACCGGCGGAATGCTTCCCTTTTTTTACAAAGCTTGTGTCATCCACGGACAACATGCCGCAGCCTGCCCCAATCTGCCTGGACAGGAGCTCATACTTTTCACCGGAAAAGTGAAGGGCGACTGGCTCAATCGATTTGCGTTCCAACGGGCTCAAAAGCCCCTGTATAAAGGTTTGGAATAATCTTCGTTGTGGCTGCAGAGAAAAGCAGGGAAAATAATTCTGAAGATAGTGTTCCAGTTCCGTTTGGAGTAAGGAATCATTATTTTCATCGGAATACCAAGCAGCTAATGCAATCGGATCGAACATCGTAGGATTCATCATAGTACCAGCCCCTTTTTCTTTTTATACCAAAAAAGGGGAAACACGCCACTCAGGGAGTTCGCTGTAGTATTAGTACTGGTCCGGATATTTAACCCCTTCTTTTTAAAAGACTCTATCTGACTTTTACCCCAAATACTATCCACTTCTTTTTCTTTTCCATACCATCCTCCCTCTTATAAAACAGACCTCTGAATCTTGTCATATACAGAGGTCCGATTATTTATGAGTCATGCGTCTGTTGTTTGTGGGTCGCTATTTATAAGTATATTATTTATAAATCTGTTATTTGCAAATACAAATAAAACAAATCTGACTGTTAATCAACGTTTTTCTTATCGAAGGGAACGTACGATCTCGGTAAGCAGATTCACGCTGTGAACAATGGCCTTAGCCTCAAAAGCAGGGTAATCTACCGAGGCACTGTCATCTGCCTTATCCGAAATAGCCCTCACAATAAGGAAAGGGATGGAGTTAAGGTAGCAGGCCTGGGCAATGGCTGCCCCTTCCATTTCTGTACAATATCCTCCAAAGGTATCTGTCAGCCACTTCTTTTTTTCCTTATCAGAAATGAACTGGTCTCCAGTCACCACACGTCCCACAAAGGTGTGGATGTCCGGATTCACCCTGGAACAACACTCCTCAGCAAGATTTATAAGACCTTCATCTGCCTTAAAAGCCAGCGTCTCCACCCTGGGTATCTGTCCCGGTTCATAGCCAAATCCGGTTGCATCCATATCATGCTGAAGTGCATCGCTGGAAAGCACAATGTCCCCAATATCAATTTCTGCCTTCAGAGAACCTGCAATTCCCGTATTCACCACACCTGTTACACTATATATATCTGCCAAAATCTGGGTGCACATAGCTGCATTGACCTTGCCAATGCCGGAGCGGACCACTACTACCTCCTTCCCCTCCAGCTTTCCTTTATAAAAGTCCATGGCAGCCCTTGACTCCACCTGTACATCTGTCAACTGCGCCTTAATCATAGCCACTTCCTCGTCCATGGCTCCAATAATTCCTAGCATAATTACCTCCTTCTGTCTTGTACTATTCTTCTATTATATAGGATGCCTGAAGATTTTCAAGTTCAAAGCTTGTTCTCACTTGACATTATCTTTTGCATAAGGCATAATCGGATATACACGAATTTATTACAGGAGGCACTACACATGAGATTTAAAACACAGGGGGTCTGTTCCAGGGAGATATCCTTTGAGGTAAAAGATAATAAACTTACCAACGTCCAGTTCGTAGGCGGCTGCTCCGGCAATACTCAGGGCCTGTCCCGGCTCATCGAAGGCATGGACGTGGATGAGGCTATCCGAAGACTGGATGGAATCCAGTGCGGTCCCAGGCCTACATCTTGTCCGGATCAATTGGCTCGGGCGTTGAAGCAGTTTAAAAGGCGGTAAATATTCTACTAATCTAATACGCTAAATTTAGCTACAAATACTTACTTAAGTTCTTAAAGGGCATTGTTTCTCTATGGATCCAATGCCCTCAATTTACTAAGTCTATTCACAGAAATACAATTAACATACCTAATCAACCCAAACTCCATCCGTTGCAGGACTAAATCCTTCAAATTCCCCATCATACACAGCAACAAACACTCCTCTTAAACGGTAATAATATCCTTTATCCTGATTCTTAAAGGTAATATTCAATGAAGGACGATTTAAGCCTTCCTGATAATCTTTCGCATAAAATTCAGCATCGTAATATGTCACCTGCCTCCATCGTTCTCCCGCCACATCCCAACGTTCTAAATAAATGGTAATATATACTTCGTCTGCAGAAACATCTAGATATGCCGTTGCTGACCCTGCAATATTACCGTTCCCTTCATTGGTAATTGTCACATTTGCTTCTGCAAAAAAATTCCCTCTAGCCTTTGTTGAGTCATATCCACTTGAACTTCTTACAGATTTTGGTAATAAATTCGACTCTGCCTCAACCATCCGTTGAGCATTAGAATTATATGGCATCGCGATAACTGGCATATTTATAGATATAGATAATACAACTGAATATATTATTATTGATAAGTACTTTTTCATTATCTTAATCATCTCCTTAGTTTGTAATTCGTTTGACAATTTCAATAAACTCCTCTTTATTCATTATTCCTATTGCTCTACAATATACTCCCTTAGATATAAAAGATGCTTTATATCTCAAATTCCCATCTTCTAAAACTTCACTCTCAATGCTTATGTCCTTATCTATCCATTTATTATGTACTTTAAACTCATTCTGTTTATCATAGTCGCCCCCATAAACACTGGATGCCTCTCTATCTGACTTTGATTGGCAAAAATAAAAAAACTGTTTATTATAAATAAATTCCATATCTGCTCTATCATTATCTATATACAACGCTTTAAAATCCATATCCCCAGGAATAAATCCTAATTTTAACGAATTGATTTCCAACTCATCCTCAATAGCCTTATATGCCTCCTCCTCCCCATTAACGGCTATCTTATTAGAATCATTATTATATACTATATTATTCTCGTCTCTAACCCTCTCCCGATAAAAATACGATTTCGTCCCCATAGCCACCATACATCCACTCCCTGCCACAAGACAGGCAATTAAACCAATCGCAGCCAACCGCTTCCATCCAAATCTCGGTTTGATAACCTTGGGGTGCTCTGGTTGGTCGGATTCCGGTACATTCTTTGACTCAGCCTTTTCTTCCTGTATCCTTGCCCAGATTTTTTCAAACTCATCTGATGATGGGGACGGAATGGGAAGGGGGACGGTCATATTCTTGACTGCTTCAAATTCTTTTAACAGTTCTTCATCTGATATATCATCCGTTCCCCAAATCGGGCAGTCCATAGAATTGTCCTGTTCTGAATCTCTTTTATAATCTCCCACGTGACACCTCTGTTTACCAAATCTCCTAAAGTTCCCTTTGCCTTTAGGGTTGACTTTTTGCGTTTAATGCTTACTATAATAGTAGACGTTTATGAATGCCGGTTTCCCCAGCATATCATATTCTTTAGGAGGTTTTTATGAAAAAAATCATTTTAACCGGCGGCGGTACTGCCGGACACGTTACCCCCAATCTGGCCCTGCTCCCTTCATTAAAAGAAGCTGGTTACGAAATCCGCTATATCGGTTCATACCAGGGTATGGAACGCAAGCTGATTGAAAATGCGGGCATTCATTATGATGGCATATCCTCTGGCAAGCTGCGCAGATACTTTGATATCAAGAATTTTTCCGACCCGTTCCGCGTTGTCAAGGGTTACGCGGAGGCCAGACGGCTCTTAAAACGCCATAAACCGGATGTAATTTTTTCTAAGGGCGGTTTTGTTGCAGTTCCCGTGGTTCTCGCTGCCAAGCACTATAAAATCCCTGTCATCATACATGAGTCCGATATGACGCCAGGTTTGGCTAACAAAATCTGCATTCCCTCTGCCCTTAAAGTCTGCTGTAACTTCCCGGAGACCCTTAAGTACCTTCCATCTGACAAGGCCGTACTTACAGGCTCCCCTATCCGTGAGGAACTGCTCCAGGGCGATCGGCTGTCCGGGCTCACTTATGCCCACCTGACTGCCAGCAAGCCTGTACTTCTTGTCATTGGCGGAAGTCTGGGCTCTGTAGCTGTAAATACGGCGGTCCGCAATATCCTCCCCAGGCTTCTGCCCAGCTATCAGGTAATACATATCTGTGGCAAAGGCAATCTGGATGAAAGTCTGATTGGAACTGCCGGATATGTACAGTATGAATACGTTGATGCTCCCCTAAAGCATCTTTTCGCGGCTGCCGACCTTGTCATATCAAGAGCTGGGGCCAATTCCATCTGCGAGCTTCTGGCACTGCGCAAACCGAATCTGCTCATCCCCCTGTCAGCAGCGGCCAGCCGCGGAGACCAGATTCTCAATGCCAATTCCTTTGCAAAACAAGGATTCAGTAAGGTTCTGGAAGAGGAAGCATTGTCTGACGACTCTCTGCTTGACGCGATTAACGATTTATACCTAAACCGTAATTCCTATATACAGTCCATGGAGCAGAGTAATTTGAACAATGCCGTTAAAACAGTTGTATCTCTCATTGAATCATGTGTGAAATAACGTTAGGGCCAATTATCATTTTTTAGCAGTTCTTCAAGGTACTTTCTGATACGGCTGACTCTGGAATAACATGCCTTTTCTGTAATATTCAGCATAGCGCATACTTCCCTTGTCGGCCGTCCCTCTATCAATCTGAGCGTCGCGACCTGACGCCAGTTTTCAGGCATCCTCTCGATTTCCTTAAGAAGCGCCTGACATCTCTCTTTGCTGACTACAAAATCCGGCAGATTGGCAGCCTTATCGTGTGCCGGATAATCCTCACTGTTATATGCCTCTTCGTCCAATTCCCCATAGCTCCTGTACTTCATCTTTCGGTGAAAATCCATACACCGGCTCTTCAGAATACGTATCAGCAGCGCCCTCTTACTTTCCTCGGACATATCCAGGGAATATTTATACCGGGCATATGAGACAAATGTATCCTGTACCACATCCTCAATATAATCCACAGGAATATCGTTTACATAAGCTATCCTTCTCAGGTATACCTCATATTCCAGATACATTTTCTCAAACAGTTTCTTATCTTCTGTATCCATCTTCTCAATCTTCATTGCAATTACAGACAGCCTTTGATTTTATCCGCAACCTCTGCCAGTTCCTCTGGCGAAGCCTTTCCCGGAGTCCAACCGACAATGGCTGGACCTCTCTCATATCTTGGAATCACATGCATGTGGAAATGGAACACAGTCTGCCCGGCTGCCTCTCCATTATTCTGAACCAGATTGAATCCCGCGCATCCGAGAGATTTCTTCATCGCAGAACCAATCTTGGCACCCAGAGGAAGGACTTTGGCGGCTATATCCCCATCCAGTGAGCATACATCTGCAAAATGCTGTTTTGGAAGGATAAGAGCATGTCCTCTGGACGCCGGTCCCAAATCCAGAATCACGCGAAAATCCTCATCCTCATACAGAGTGGCTGACGGAATCACCCCGCCCGCTATTTTACAAAAAATACAATTGTCATCTGTCATTCTGAAAATCCTCCTTCCGCTGCGGTTAACACAGCCTGCATTCTATCCAGCCATACCGGAAATTCTGGCAGCATGTTTCCTCCTGTAAAGCAGGATGCCTAAAATGAAGCCGGAAATCAGGCCTCCTATGTGAGCTACATTGTCCACTCCTGTTGAAGTAAACCCATGATAAAGGGTCAGCAGAACCATAAAGCCCAGCTGCCTGTTGGTTAGTCCGTCCAACTGACCGTGATGAATGGCAATCACATAGACCAGACCGCCTATCACACCGAAGATTGCGCCTGAAGCTCCCGCTGACACACTGGCCGCTCCTGTCCGTACCTGAACAGCCAGAGATATACCGTTGGCAGCAACACCGCTGGCAAGGTAAAATATCAAATATTTGATATGACCCAGCGCCTTTTCCATCTTCTCGCCAAGCACCAGCAGAACCAGCATATTATTTGCCAGATGGCTGACTCCGAAGTGCAAAAACATGGCAGTAAACAGCCTGTAATACTCTCCACCAAGGATGACAAACGGCGCAAATACCGCACCATGTTTTACCATGAATACGCCATCCTCCGTGGAGCCGATGGCCTCCAGATACAGAAATACCAATGCGTTGACTGCTGCCAGCGCAATATTGACATATGGCCTGTTCCTGTTTATACCTGTAACCATCCGTATTCCTCACATCCTTAATGATATATAATCTTAGCATACTTTAAAGGACTTGTTAAGTGGCTTTGACGCAATAAAGTTATTTTTTATGCCCCCACCCCTTGCTATCTGCTATTTCCGCAACCAAAATCATACTATTGTTTTAAGATAGAAAGTACATACAGGACTGCTCTGTGCAGCTAATAAAAAACATATCCGCAGTCAGCCATAAATATCTGGTCTCCCGGCTCCAGCTGTGTTGTCTCGTTTGCCTCCAGCAAACGGCCTCTGACCCTGGTGCCATTGGTAGAGTTAAGGTCTGTTACAGTATAACGCCCATTATTTTCATCTAATCTTATGTGAAAGCGGCTTACTGTATCTTTAAGCAGCACATAATCGGCTAAATCCTTGTGTTTGCCAATCACAAAGGGAAAATAGGATATTACAATGTCTTCATCCGAACCGTTGAGGGCGGATAAGCGCCGTACCTCTTCCCCTTCTGCCGGCCGCTCTGATAAAAGAACAGTCTGAAAGGATTCTTCGGCACTGTTTTGTGGGATTTTCTGGGAATATTCATTTTTATTTTCATTCGTATACACGGGAGAAGGCTGAATGTCCAAATCCTCATCTTCGTCATCTTCGTCCTCATACAAAATTCTCCATGGGTCCTGCTCCTCGCCTGAGTCTGTATCATCTCCATTATCAGCCCTATGCCCAATGAACAGCCCGTATATATTGATGGCTGATAATATAACCAGTAAGCCTCCGTCTATTGCTGCTAACATTTTCCAATTATCGAAGACCGCTGTCATCCCTCTGAACAGCCACAGTGCCAATGGACAAAGAACTGCCACTGACAGCCATAAAATAAACTGCCGTATGAAAATGTTTCCTTTCCTTTCATCCTTTTCCTTCTTTTCCCGGTCCTTCCCCCCGTCCTCCCCCTGTTCTTTCTTCGTTTTCACACTTTTTCCTCTGCCTTGCCCTGTATCAGCCTCTTTCCCCTGTTTCTCTTCATCTTTTCCCTTTTGTTCCTTCTCCCAATTATCCCTTCCCTGCACGCCTCCCTTCTTCGCAAAAACTTCTTCCTGCTCCCTAAATAACACTCTTTTCTTCCCCTTCCGCCGTTCTGACGCAATCAGCCCCAGCAGATCGTCCATTCCGCAGTTTTCCTTAAGGCTTTCCTGATAAAGCCCATAAGCCAGAACGACACACTCCCTGTCTTTATGGTTTATCCTCTTCAGAATGTATTGCAGAAGGCGGCTCAGTTTCTCCTGAAAATCACCCTGAGCGCCGGGAACCAGGCACAAACCGGTCTGGAACAGTTCCGGCTCCACATAAATATATTCCGGTTCCAGCAAAACACCGCCTGCGTCTAAAAGATATTCCTCCATACCATTCAATGCTGTATGTATCTGAATTAATAACTGGCATATCTCATCCCCGGTTATAAAACGGGTCTCCAGAAGGCGGCTTAACGGTTGTCTGGAGGTGATGTCATAACAATACGAAGGCCGTCCATCCTGATATGTTATGTACATCCTCAGCAGCCCGCGAATCTCATTGTGGGCCAGCATTCTGGCTTCATATCCGGCTGTGGTCTCTGCCATCCCCGCTACCAGGTAATTGCGTTTTGCTTCTCTCCTGTAGCTAATTTCCATCTTCTTTGACCAGCCCTTCAATTAAAGTAATCTTGCGCAGGAATATCTCCGGCCGGAACCTTCCCGCCTCAATCTCCCTTTTCCATTTCCCATCTCTGCTTACTCCGTATATCCTCTGTCCTTTTTCCTTTATCATCAGATTGCAGTCAGTAAAAAACATGAGACGGCCCATATGTTCCTGTGCCCCGGACACAGAGGCTTCCAGTTCCCGCACGCTTCCATGACGTCCCTTTTCCACCGCCTCATGCAGACCCATGGCGGCCTTGGTCTCATCATGAATACGGGCTGCCTGCTGGAGCATCACCGATACGGACAGCAATACCATGGCCATAATCCATGCCGCCTCAACTGTAAGACTTGCCTTAAGCGTTTTTTCTTTCATATGAACATCACCCCGATTCCCGCCGGGATCAGAAACGGAAGAAGAGGAATGCGAAGCCTTCCCCTGTCTGTTCCCTGCAGAATCCCTTTAAACATCAAAACCACGGATAGCAAAAAGCATACACCTAAACCGCCTGCCAGCAAAACCAGATTTTTCACTGCCCCCAGATAAATGCCTGATACCAGAAAGAACCATCCGTCCCCTTTCCCCACAGCCTCGTTTGTTATCCGGGACAGAAGAAGCAATCCTCCTCCTACAGCCATGGCCATGGCTGTATCTTTAAACTGACCCGCTATAAAACCAAACGGCAGATGGGAGACGGAAATCTGATATCTGACTGCTGCCTCCAGCATAATATACATACATCGCACAACGGCTCCTGCGGCTCCCGATATCACAATCAGGCTGAGCTTTATCCTGTGATTCCTCATATCCTGCCACGCTCCAATTAACAGCATCATAAGGAAACCGCAGCGCAGCATTACTCCCGCTATTTCATGCCATACTGTTAACTGTTCTGACAAATCACCATTCAATATCCCCAACAAGCGGCACCCCCGTCTCCCAAATTATTTTCCTCTGCAATAAGAACACTCCCCAAAATATTCCACCTGAGACAATGGAACTGCCTGAACATACGCAATGATGGACCGGCAGCTTTTAGACAGATGATAGCTTGTGCCGTATGGCATGACATACACCGTACCAGCGCTCCCCATACTGCCGCTCCCTGTACCTCCGTTCCCTGTACTTCCGCTCCCCGCGCCACAAGTCCCGCAGGGAGAATACCTTCTCCCCGATTCATTCCGCAGTTCCCCAACAGTACCAAAATCCACCGCTTTTAAATCATTGTAAAGATAATGGCAGGTCCTTAAGCGGTGGTAACGGGTGGAATTTTTCCCGATATATACTGTTTCGTCATCTTCTCCATCCCCATCCCTGCCGCCATCTCCAAAACGTCCCCCATCCGCTCCGTTCCACATTCTGCGGCTGCATACCTGTTCCACGGGAATGCTGTTGATTCCTAATACGGAAAAGGGAAGACGCATCCGATATCTCATCACTATATGGACCATTTCATCCGTCCCTATATCCGTTCCCTCAAATGATACGGCTTCCACCCACTCTCTGTTAATCCCTCCCAATATCCTGGCTGAAGCATATGCTGCTGCCAGGACAGAGGATGCTGTATCCTCTGCCCTCCCCACATCCACCTCTGCACCGCCCTCCTCTGCAGTGCGGAAACAGTATTCCACATAGGCATGCTGACTCAGTTCCTCCCCCACGGATTCCATTACTGCCTGTATCTGTCTCTGGCGGTCCAGCATCTTCATAGGCATAATGAGACAGAAACATAAGAACAGGAACAGGGACAGACTGAGTGCTGCCTCTATGGACAAACTCCCCTGCATCTGACAGGAGCTCCATGATAATGCCCCTTTTTCATGGGACAGTCGACAGCGCATACGTACTTGGAGAGGTGCGTTTGCATTTTTATTTGCTGTTTTGTTATCTGGACAATACGATTTTAATTTTATATTCTGCACCAGAAAAAAGGGCATCATCATGAACCTCCTTTCCCCATTTCTGAAATCTTAGCAGCTCTTATTTCTATGGTATCTACGGACTTTTGTAATCTTCCAGGTAACTCCCGGCTACAGCCATGCGCGTGTCATATGCGTAACCCTCCTCCCGCTCCTGACTTTTCCACAATCCATTTGAAAAAAACACATGTTTTCCACTGACAAGAGCTTCCGCATTCACCGTACATACACAGTTTGCCAGAGAAAATCCCGGCTGTTTCCTTGCTGTAACAACCTGCATTACATCCATCATCCGGTAAACCAGGTCCGTATCATAACCTCCGAAAATAAGTATCCGGAGATAACCTTTATAATCAGTTCCACTTCCATTCCCATCCCCTCCTTCCCCATCAATCAAACGCCCGCTCCTTCCCATCTCCAAAAGTCCTGCCAAATCCATTTTCCAGTCGGAGGCCGTCTTAATGACCGGTACCCTTTTTCCCTCCAACAGGCACCGCACATCCAGCAGCGCCTCACCAAGGGCCCACACTGCCATGATAAAAAATGCCACCACCCATACAAGAGGCAGTATCCCCGTCCCTCCCACTATGGTCAGAGCCAGACTCCGTGCCTCCTGGCGTTTTCCGGAATCCGACAGGATATGTACCAGATTGAGTCCTTCCCTAAAAGCAACCAGACGCGCCGCCACACCGCTTAAGTTGTCCTTATCCTTCTCCTTTCCATGAATGATGTATTCCAGCTCATAAAACTCCCCCTTCTGCATCTCCTTTTTAAACCCTTTAAAAAAGCGTATATCATATTCTCCTATAATCAGACGCTGTATCAGCGTCCTGACTCCGGTCAAAAAGCCGGTGCTTTTGGAATCTCCGCCGCCGTCTGTTTTCCTCTGGACAGACGGTGTGCCGGAAAGCCTGATGTCTGTGCCGGAAACAACGGTTCCTTCCGGCAATACCAATTCCAGCATCCCTTTTCCTGCCATATTGGCTACCTGTTCCAGAAAGCCTTCCTTTTCCTTATCGCGGACCCCGAATTCCACTCCCAGCGAGAGCATACCATACTGGGACCAGCGCGCTCTCACCGGTTGCCACAAGGCGGCCTCGTCCAACTCATCGTCCTCATCCTCCGGCTCCCAGTTACTGATATACTCCATTACCTCCTCAGCCATATCTATCATTTCCCCAATCCACCGAATCCTGTCCCGGCTCAGATTTGTCAGCGCCTCAACCTCCCTGCGGCGCTGTCCGTCCTGGGCCGCATATGACTCATACTGACTGATTTCCTCCTCCAGGGCAGCCCGCACATCGTCACTCAGGTCATTGGTTTCCTCCAAAAACCGTTCTCTGCTGTCTGTCAGCTTCTTATACAGTTCATCCGCCCTTTTCTCATACGTCTTTACCTGCCCTGGAAGCCGTTCCAGTTCCCGTATCATTTTATTGGTCTGGGATACGAAACCGCCTCCATCCAGCCGGTCCAGGCAATCCTTTCCCTGTTCCCACCGTTCCCTCTGGGCCAGAAGCGTACTGTTAATTGTCTCCAGCGCCTTTTCCACTCTCACAGCTTCCCTGGAATGGGCGGAATACAATTCCGACACGCGGTTAACGCTGTTTCCCTCCTTCCAGGCCCCCGACAGCTCTATTGCACCTGCTTCATCCAGCTCGTCCCAATCTACATCCAGCAGCCCATACTTCATATAATCCAGAATTTCCTGTTCAAAATATCTCCCGTCTCCCTGGGTCAGACCCGTCATATCGGTTATCCGGATCTGGTCCGCCTTCATAGGATACCAGTTGCCGGCCTCCATATAGGGCCTCATAAATTCCCTGAGCTCCTTCTCCAGCGTCTCTGCCTTGTCATACTCAAGGCCCAATATCCGGTATTTATCCCACAGTTCCCGGTGGTACTGGGCCATAAGGGAATCTGCGGATGAGTCCACTGCCATCCGCAGATAGCATCTGGCGCCTGCTGTGCGGGCCGATTCCACGACCACGCACAGCAGCGAGCAGACACTGAACAGTATCATTGCCAGGAATACCGTAATCTCACCTTTCCTGCACATTAATACACCTCTTTTGACTGGCTGTTTATCTCCTTAAAAATATTTTGCAGCAGGGTTGTTATCTGCTTTTTAAAGATAATGACCAGGCCTATAAGCACCACCAATACCAACACCAGCTCAATCACCCCCACGCCCTGTTCATCCTTCCAGAACTCCCTTAATTCTTTTCCTAATTCCATGGCTCTCCTCCTTATGCTTTACTTGAATTCCATCAGCGCCGGAACAGCTATCATAACCATGACCACTGACAGTAGTATGAACAGCGGAAGCAGCAGTTTTGTTCCAGCTTCCTCCCCCAGGCGCCTGGCCTGATGTTTTCTCTGTTCAAATGCATCTGTCATCTCTGTACGCAGCAGATTCCTGAGATTCTTTGAACCGTTTTTACGGTTTTGTTCCAGCAGACCTCCCAACTTCATATAAGACTGGAGTCCACACCGCCTTCCAAACTCCTCAAATGCACTCCCCTCCGGCACTCCCCCCTTCATCTGGCAGCTGGTCTCATACATTTCCTCATAGACATACCGTTTCCTGCGCCTTCCCTGCTCCACCATCATGTTATATTCCAGGGCAATCTTATCCCAGGCCGTCCGGATACTCATACCGGCGCCCAGAAAAATGGTCAGCCTGGACAATACCTCCGGGTAATCCAGTGCCAGCTGGCGTTTCCTCGCCTCTGCCCTGTTTTGCAGCCCGGCCCGGTCCTTTAGAAAACATAAGACGGCTCCGGCCGCTCCCAAGCCCATCACCGGAACAAAGACAGACTCTTCCGGCAGACTGTATTGCAGGCTCCGTCCCTGATACTCCTTAGGAAGCTTCATATAAGCTGTAGTGGACTGCAGTTCATCCTCCTTCTTGAGGAACTCGGCAAATGCCGCCTCCGTCTGTTCCTGTTCCGTAAGCACCGGTGGCTTTACGCACACGGACAGTTCATATTCTTCCGGCCATTTCCCCTCTGTCATACGCACATGCAGGTTGATTCTGATTCCCTGCTCGTCAATCCCCCTCTGTTTCATCTCATGGACATGCAGTTCACCAAAAGAATCCAGAAGCTCCGGCTCATCCGATTCCCACCTGAGCCTTATTCCATAGCTGTCCAGATATGTAAGCAGGTTCAAATCCTGCCTTACATCCTCAAGAGACGGATTATTTCCCAATATAAGCTTCGGAAGCTGTTCCATCACAGCCTCGTACGCCTTAAGGGCCTCCTGTTTCGTATATACCCGTTCTGACAGAACCATTTCCACAGGAACCGCCTTCTCCTCAAGACCCTCCACCATCAGGCTGTATGTCTGATTCCCCTGTCCATAGCTTCCCCTGGCCAGGGTATTGCCTTCCAAAAGATCGCTGTCTGTGCGCTGCCACAACTGTGCCGCCATTCCCAAGAAAAGGCCGGCTGCCAGGCATATAACCTGTTTCCGCCCAATCCGGGCCCAAAGCCTCCCCCCAGGTCTGTTTCTAATCCTTATCGTCCGCTCCACCTGCCTTTCACACCTCAATGTCCAGTATCTTCCCGGCCATAACCAGCGCGCCCGCATAGGCTGCCAGACACATGGTCATCACTCCCCGGCCCATCCAGGTGCCGTACATCACGCTGAAAAATCCAGGGGATGTAAGATCAATATAGAGTACAATCAAAAACGGTATCAGATTCATGATTTTCTGTTCAAATATCCTGGAAGCAAGCATGGTGTGTATCTCCTCCTTAACCTGCACCTTATCACGGATAATTCCAGCCGTCTGGCGGATGATTTCCACCAGCTCACCTCCGCTTCGTTTAGCCGCGGACAGTACCTGGGCAAAATTATCCACATCCTCCAGTCCGCTGCGCCGGCCAAAATCCATGAACAGATCTTCTGCCGGACGGTTCATCCGGATTCCATCGCACAGGATCCGGAACTCCTCTGTAATCATCTCCTTCTTTCCAAACAATACTTCCAGCTCCTTTATGCTGAGGGCAAGTCCATTTTCCAAGGAATACCCCGCGCTGAGAAAGGAGGACAGCACCTGGATTCCCTCCTTAAACTGTAATTCCAGCCGCCTGGCCCTCTCCTTCTTTAAATCCTCCCTCCGATATAAAGGATAACAGGCTCCAAAGGGTATCAGAATCAGGAACACCACCGCACTGCGGTAAAATACATAGGAGGCCAGCCCGCAGGCCCCTATCCCGCAGGCGCCGTATAACAGCCACTCCCTGGCTGTAAGCCGGTAGGTGCTGTAATCCACCCTGTCGGGAGGCCGGGCCCTGGGAGCCCTCTTTTCCGGTTTGCTCCTGGCAATCTCCTGCCTAACCAGGTCCCGCCTGTGTCCCGGCCCTTTTCTGACGAAGCCGGTCCTCCCTCCCGTCATATTCAAACAATGGCTCCAGTTCCACCTCTCCATTCTGCAAACCTCCTATTCTCATAATGGATAAAACTCTTCTCTTTCCATCCTTCAGCCGTCCCAGATGGACCATGATGTCCAGAGCCGACACAATCTGGTTCCTGATTGCCGCCAGCGGAAGGTCTGCCGCCATCAGCACCATGGTCTCCAGCCTGCTTATCATGTCCCGCGGGCTGTTTCCATGACCCGTGGAAAGACTGCCGGGATGGCCTGTGTTCATGGCCTGGAGCATATCCAGGGCCTCTTTTCCCCTCACCTCGCCCACTACGATGCGGTTGGGGTTCATGCGCAGGGCCGCCTTGATTAGCTGGCTCATGGTAATTTCCCCTTCCCCCTCCGTATTGGCGTTTCTTGTCTCCAGGCGCACAAGATTGGGAACCTGCGTTATCTGCAGTTCAGCAGAATCTTCAATGGTAATTACCCGCTCACCGGAGGGTATGAAGGATGACAATGCGTTTAGGAATGTGGTTTTCCCGGAGTTTGTCCCTCCGCTGATGAACATGTTGCATCCCTCCTCCACCAGCTGCTCCAGAAAGCCCGCGGCCTCCGCGCTTATGGCTCCGAAACGAATCAGCTTTTCCATGGTAATCGGGTCCGGGAATTTCCTTATAGTTACAACCGGACCATCCAGGGCCACAGGCGGAAGCACCACATGGACTCTGGAGCCGTCCTCCAGCCTGGCATCCACCATGGGAGAGGATACATTCACCACACGGTTGACCCTGCTTACAATCTGTTGTATGATATCCTCCAGCTGTTCCGGCTTCTCAAATTTCCTGTCCCACAATTCCATCCTTCCGTTTTTCTCCATAAATATCTTTCCTGCTCCATTAACCATGATTTCCGATACGGAGCTGTCATCAATAAGCTCCTGCAGGATATCCAGACGGCGGAAGCTGTCAAAGAGGCTGCCCCGCAGCCAGAGCCGTTCTTTTAACGGCAGGAACATTTCCTGTCCCATGTCTCCTATGGCCCTGTCAATCATCTCCATCAGTTCCCCGTCGTCCATATGGTGGCTTTCCTGCAGTTCTTCCATGACGCGTTCCCTTATGACCCACCGGACACCTTCTCGGTTCCTCCTCCTTGTACTCTCCCTCTCCTCCATGGCTCACGCTTCCTCCTCATTGTTCCTACACCCCCTAGCTCTCCGGCTGCTTCCCGTTCAAAAGCTGCCTTACATAATCCCCCATCTCTCCCCATGTCAGCTGTTCCAGGTACCCCTCCCGCTTCATAATACCTGTATGTCTGGGCAGTCTCAGTTTCTGAATCCTGTCCCTGACCCCGGCATCGTCTGCTTCCTCCAGGTATTCCTCGAATTCCTCTATCTTGGCTGCTGATATATAGTCCTCCCTGACCGGCATATACACCACATCACACATGGAGAGAATGGGCAGTGATCCCCTTCCCATCTGGCCCACGTCCACCACCAGCCTGTCATAGCCGCTCTCCCTCGCAATCCTGTCTATGAGCTGCGCCATGTCCTCCGGCGCCACCTGGCTTAAGTCCTCCGCATATCTCACCGGAGGTATATAATCCATATTTCCCCAGTTGCTGATCATAGACTTTAGCTTCATCCAGTTATACCCTCCCTGCCGGTACAAATACAGCACATCCGATAAATCAGCCTTGTACTCACTGTTAATCAGCCTGGAAAGCCCTGAATATTCCTCCAGGTTCAGATACAGCACCGTCTCCTTTTTTGCCATCACCTGCCCTATGGTTAGGGCCAGCGAGGACTTAAAGCACCGGTTCACAGGGGAATATATGCCCATGACCAGGGCCCTGGTCCCAAGAAGGGCCAGCGACGGCTCCACAGGCCGGCTGCAGTAGGAAGCCAACACCTCACGCATGATACAGTCCCCGGACTGGTACTTGTAGATGGACGGAAATACATCCAGCCCATCCACCAGCTCCCCGTCACACAGAACCATGACCTGCTTTGCCTTCACATCCCCCACCAACGCCCGGGAGCACTCATCTACCAGCAGGATTTCTATGGGATGTTCTTCCCCATATTCTCTGAGCCTGTCCAGGCTGGAAAACGCCATGGCTGTAAACGGAATCTTTTCCTTCTGATTCACATAATCCGCCAGCCGTTCCCCAAAGGCGGGGTCAGCGTCATAGACTGCCAGAATCTTTACCATATATTTACTTCTCACCTCGTTTCTGCCTGGCGCATATGCGCCTTAACACCCATCACTCATCCCTTCCACAACACTGTAATAAGAGTCCCCGCAAAAAAACAGGCTCCCAATGGAATTACGCACTTATATCCATCCCGCTCCGGGCAGTAATACGCCTCTATTTCTTTACTCTGAATCAAACGCCTGATATAGGCAGTCAAATACAAGAATCTCTGACAAACGCTGCCCTCTCGCAGCATCTTTCCGAGAGCCAGAACAGCTCCCAGACACAAGCCAATCACTACGGACCAAAATCCTCTTTCCAAGCCAAAACAGCCTGCCACAAGGGCCATGAATTTAATATCCCCGGCTCCCACCATCCGCAGCAGGAAAAACGGGAAACCGGCTGCAGCCGCCAACACCAGCCCCATTATAAAAACAACAACGCCTTCAGCCGCGGCTGCCCAAAAGCCAACGCTTCCCGCTCCGGACACGCAGGCCTCCGCCGAAACAGCCAGTCCTGCCGCCGCCACGGCCTCCAGGGCCCTGTTAGGTATCCGGTAATACCTGATATCCATAAAGGCGCAATAGGCCATCATGCCATACAATGCATATGACATAAAACAATGTAAACTGAATACACTACCCCCTTTCTCCGTTCCATCTTTCACTTTTTTCTGAGGAAATTTCTGCCTGAGCCAGGCAACACAAAAATAATGATGTAAATAAAACCATTGAGATAAATCAGACTGTCATGAAATAGACTGTGTTGGATGTTGTTCCATTATGAGGGATTTTCCGGCAAATGTCAAGGGTGAATTTCAGCGAGTTTTATGCATTTCATTTCCGATTTCCTTGACCTTCCTCCCTATACATGGTAAAATGAAGTTGGTTCAAATTTTTAAACCAAAGGAGGAAATGGCAGATGACAACTGCCCAGGAATTACAGAAACGTTTTCATGCCTGTATGCCGCTGTTCATTGCCCTGGGCGATGAGATGCGTCTGTCCATCATAGAGGTACTGACAGAGGAAGCCCTTGACAGCAGGCAGACACCTGGCCCCATCCATTTCGAGCAATACGGTCTCAATGTAAACGAAATCACCAGACGGACCAGCCTTTCCCGCCCGGCCATATCCCATCATCTCAAGATACTAAAGGAGGCGGGCATCGTAGGCGTACGCCAGGAAGGAACGGCCAATTATTATTACCTTACCCTGAGGGAATCCAACCGCCGGCTGATGGAACTGGGTTACAGACTGGAAGAATTCCTGTATTGAGAGCCTGTATTAAAATTTAATTCCGCAGGCCATACATGCATAAGATGGCATTTTCCAGATATACTACTTCTATCAATATCTGGGAGATGAAGCATATGTTTGACATCATGAAAGCAGTCAGGGAGACTGCCGCCGCCAGGTCCGCAGTGACCAGGGCGCGGCGTCCCAGACCTGAACTCATCCGCCTGCGCGTGGAAATCGAACGCACAAAATGTGCCATCGAAGCCGCCAGGAACCACTTTGAGCAGGCCGTGGACCCTACCCTGATAGACTGCTATATCTACGAACTGAACGCGGCCCAGCTGCGCTACCAGTTCCTGCTGCGTAAATTTAAAAGCCAGGAGGATTAGTACTTACAGTACTATCCCCCTCCGGGCGCTGTAACATATAACTACATAAAGATTGCGAGGAAAACAACATGAGCACCTGGTATGAACGGGGAGTGTTCTATCACATGTATCCCCTGGGGATGACTGGCGCCCCCAAACACAATGATGCAACCGAAGTAACCAACCGTTTTAAAGAATTAGACAAGTGGATTCCCCACATCCGCTCCCTGGGCTGCAGCGCCATCTACATAGGCCCGGTTTTTGAATCCGCCAGCCATGGATACGATACCAGAGATTATAAGCTGGTGGACCGGCGTCTGGGCGATAATGATTCTTTCAGAAATTTTGTGGCCCAATGCCACCAGGAGGGCATAAAGGTAGTAGTGGACGGCGTGTTCAATCACACGGGACGTGAATTTTTTGCCTTTAAGGACATACAGGAAAAGCGCCGGGATTCCCCCTATAAGGACTGGTATAAGGGGGTGAACTTTGACTGGCAGAGCCCCTGCGGCGATTCCTTTGGATACGAAGCCTGGCAGGGACATTTTGAACTGCCCTGCCTGAACCTCTTTAACCCGGATGTAAGGTCCTATCTCTTTGACGTCATCCGGTTTTGGATTGATGAGTTTGACATTGACGGAATACGCCTGGACTGCGCCAATGTGCTGGACTTCAACTTCATGAAGGAAATGCGCAGCCAGACAGAGACCATGAAGGAAGATTTCTGGCTCATGGGCGAGGTGATTCACGGGGACTACAGCCGCTGG
The DNA here is from genome assembly GCF_020297485.1 of Enterocloster clostridioformis. NCBI lineage: Bacteria > Bacillati > Bacillota > Clostridia > Lachnospirales > Lachnospiraceae > Enterocloster > Enterocloster clostridioformis. Next base: position 3,918,513 of record NZ_JAIWZC010000001.1, on the reverse strand, counting down.
GTTAACAGTGAGATGCTCCACTCCGTCACCAATTACGAACTTCACAAAAGCCTTTACTCCGGCTTCAATGATCACAACTTCTTTGAAATTGCCCACAACGTAAGACGGCTGGAGGCCATCGGACGCCAGCTTTACACCTTTGTGGACAATCATGACGAGGACAGGATTGCCACAAAGCTTAAGCTCAGGGAGCACCTGTTTCCCATATACCTCTGTCTCTTCACACTGCCCGGCATCCCATCCGTCTATTACGGCGGCGAATGGGGCATTGAGGGAAAACGCACCAACACCAGCGATGAGGCGCTGCGTCCCGCCATCTCCATAGACCAGGAAGGTGAACTTCACTGTGAGCTTACGGACCTGATTGCACAGCTGGGACAGATTCACAGGCGGCAGGAGGCGCTTCACACGGGCCGTTACCAGGAACTGCTGCTGACCAACCGCCAGTATGCATTTGCCAGACACGGTGAGGACTCTGTCATTATCGCCGCGGTAAACAATGACGATGAGCCGGCCTCGCTGGCCATCCCTGTTCCGATTCAGGCCAGCGAGGCAGTCAATCTTCTGGAACCCGGAGACCGCCTCCCCATTTCAGACGGGAAGGTCCACATAAAATTAAAGGGCAACTGGGGAGCTGTCCTGAAACTCAAGGGAGAGAACTGATATGGTAGCTAAAAAACGCATTGCAGCATCTTCAAAGAAAAAGGCTTCTGCCACAGGCTTCATATCTGACCTGGACTGCTATCTGTTCGGGGCAGGCACACACTATGATATTTACCAGAAATTAGGGGCGCATCCCAAGACATACAAGGGAAAGGAAGGCATCTACTTCGCTGTTTGGGCCCCCCATGCAAAAGAGGTCCATCTGGTAGGTGATTTTAACAACTGGAATCCGGAGGCCAACCCCATGGAACGCATCTCCGAATCCGGCATCTGGGAGATTTTCAATCCGGACATGAAGCTGGGAGAGCTCTATAAATTTGCCATTACCACCCAGTCCGGCAGGATTCTCTACAAGGCAGATCCCTTTGCCTTCAGCGCGGAATACCGTCCGGGCACAGCCTCTGTCACAGCCGATATCCAGGGCTTTTCCTGGACTGACAGCGCATGGATTGAAAAAAGGACCCAGGCGGATGTACAGAAGCTGCCCATGAGCATTTACGAAGTGCATCTGGGTTCGTGGCGCAAACGGGACAGGCCTGAAAAGGACGGCTTTTATACATACACAGAGGCTGCCCATGAACTGGCAGCTTATGTAAAGGAGATGGGCTATACCCATGTGGAGCTTATGGGCATTGCAGAACACCCCTTCGACGGCTCCTGGGGATATCAGGTTACGGGGTACTTTGCTCCCACCTCCCGCTATGGCACACCGGCGGAGTTCATGTATTTTGTCAACTACCTGCATAAGAACGGCATAGGCGTCATACTGGACTGGGTTCCGGCCCACTTCCCCAAGGATGCCCATGGCCTGGCTGACTTTGACGGCGAACCCCTTTTTGAATATGCGGACCCCAGGAAGGGGGAACACCCGGACTGGGGCACCAAGGTATTTGATTACGGCAAGAACGAGGTCAAGGACTTCCTCATCAGCAATGCACTCTACTGGGTGGAGCAGTACCATGTGGACGGCCTCAGGGTGGACGCTGTGGCGTCCATGCTGTACCTGGATTACGGACGTCAGGAGGGCCAGTGGGTCCCCAACATACATGGCGGCAACCAGAACCTGGAAGCCATAGAGTTCTTCAAGCACCTGAACACAGTGGTCCAGGGGCGCAACCACGGAGCCCTTGTCATCGCTGAGGAATCCACCGCCTGGCCAAAGGTGACGGAGCATCCCGAACAGGACGGACTGGGCTTTACCTTCAAGTGGAACATGGGGTGGATGCATGATTTCCTGGAATACATGAAGTTAGACCCCTATTTCCGCAAGTATAACCATCACCGCATGACCTTCGGACTCACCTATTTTACAAGTGAGAACTATATCCTGGTCCTTTCCCACGATGAGGTGGTTCACCTGAAATGCTCCATGATTAACAAAATGCCCGGCCTTGGCAAGGACAAGTTTTCCAATCTGAAGGCCGGTTACACCTTCATGATGGGCCATCCCGGCAAGAAGCTCCTGTTCATGGGTCAGGATTTCGGCCAGCTCCATGAATGGGATGAAAAGGTTTCCCTGGACTGGTATCTCACGGACGAGGATGACCACAGAGAGCTTCAGAACTATGTGAAGGACCTGCTCCATCTGTACAAAAGGTATCCTTCCCTTTACCGCCAGGACAATGACTGGAACGGTTTCCAGTGGATTAATGCCAATGACGGCGACAGAAGTATCTTCAGCTTCATCCGGCGGGATGAGACGGGTAAGAAAAACCTGATGTTCATTATAAGCTTTACTCCGGTGGAGAGACCGGATTACCGGGTAGGTGTTCCAAAGCGCGGCAGGTACACCCTGCTCCTGGATAATCACGGCGCTTATAAGGCAGCAGAAGCTCCGTGCTTCTCATCCTCTAAAAGCGAATGCGACGGACAGCCCTACTCCTTCTCCTATCCTCTTCCTGCATACGGAACAGCCATCTTCCGTTTTTAAACATGTTTTTAAGAAATATGATTCTTTTAGGGCCTAAAAGTACGTTAAAAATTTATCAAATTAGGTATGTACTTTTCAGTCATGTTGTAGTAGAATAAAGGCAGTGCGATGGATTACCTGTCGCAGCACCGTTTATAATGTGTGGAAGGAGAGTATAATTATGGCAAAACAATTAATTTCCAGTAGCGAAACAAAATCCGTATACCGTGACGGAAGCACTGCCATCAAGGAATTCTGCGAAGACTTCCCAAAAGCCGAGGTTCTGAATGAAGCCCTGTGCAACGCACGTGTGGAAACCATTGAAGCCCTGAATGTTCCTAAGGTTCTGGGGGTATCTGTAATCGATGGCAAATGGTCTATTACCAGGGAATTTGTGGAGGGCAAGACCCTTCAGCAGCTGATGGAAGAAAATCCTGACAAGACAGGGGAGTATCTGGAGCAGATGGTTGATTTACACCTGTTGATTTTTGCCCAGGCCTGCCCACTGTTAAACAAGCTGAAGGAAAAGACCATCCGCGCCCTTAAATCCGAGGAACAGCTGGATGAAAACCTGCGCTACGAGCTGCTTACAAGGCTGGACGGCATGCCAAAGCACACCAAGCTGTGCCACGGCGATTTCTGCCCTTCCAATATCATCGTAGGCGACGACGGCAAATGGTATCTGGTTGACTGGGTACATGCTTCCCAGGGCAACGCAAGTGCCGATGTGGCCAGAACCTATCTGCTTCTGAGCCTGAAGGATAAGAAGACAGCTGATATGTACATGGATCTGTTCTGTGTTAAAACGGGCACAGAAAAGCGCTATGTACAGGGCTGGCTCCCCATCGTGGCAGCTGCCCAGCTGGCTTACAAACGTCCCGAGGAAAAGGAACTGCTGGAAAGCTGGATTAACGTATTTGATTATCAGTAAAATCCGCCTGCACATGGAAAAAAGAGGCGCCGGAAGATATCTTCCGGCGCCTGTGACTTTAGCAAATTAATACGACGTTTCTCACAGTCAAGGTATCATATTTTACGATATTTGTGATACCGGGTGAGAGACTGCTTATCTGCTCCACAAACAAAGCCATCAAGCTCTTGATAGCAGTGGTCAGCTCCATGTCCTGTATATCTTCACAGAACATGAAAAACAGCTCTCCATAAGTTTTCTGGCCGTTCTGGTTCCGGCGAGCCATCATAAGTGGTTGCAAAGAGTCTTTGAATGGTATATACTGTTTTCTATAAGACATCATCCTTTGTAGGTTATTTGTTTCTTGACAAAAACAGTATTCTGCTCATTTTATGAGTCGTTGACCTAAGCAACCTGGTCCGGGATTATTATTATTTGCATCTTTTTTGAATCGAATTTGTCATTATGTAGTTTCCTTATATTCATATTTGTGCTATCGGCTTTCGAGAGAATACGTCTCTTGTGCTTCTTTTATTTTTGAGACAGCGAGGTTTCTCGACAGAGGGTCGGCATGGATGATCTTGAAAGGCTTCCAGCCAAAACATAAATCACCGCCGAATGGATTGACAGACTTTCTAAGAGGTTTTGCCATCTGGAGCTTGTTCCCAAGGAGGAAACGTCAATGAGATCGGACTTTGTAACTATTAACCTGTAGTCCCTATCGACTACACCATTATTATACTAGTACAGCATTGCCAAAATAATAATGAATAGACGTTGCTTTTTTATTGTAGTCGGTGCATAATAATTCTATCACTAAAGAATGGATGTGTTATTATGCGAAGGAAAACAATTGATACTATCCCGGTTTTATCTGATGCCATGAAAAACATATTATCTGCTTTTTCAAAAAGCCGCTCCCTTCCGTCAGGACTGGTCAAAAGAGCCAGCATTGTCCTGCTTGCGTCACAGGGGGAACTCAACCAGAATATTGCACCACAGGTCGGGCTTCATTATAATAATGTTGCCACCTGGCGCAGTCGGTTCCTCGCGGCGCTCCCAGCCTTGCGGAGGATTGAAATGGACGACCCGAAAAAGCTTGAAGATGAGATACGGGCAGTCCTGTCCGATAAAAAACGCCCCGGTGCCCCGTCTGTTTTTACGCCGGACCAGATCATGCGGATCATCGACCTTGCCTGCAGCAGCCCAAATGATTTTGGGTACGAAGTAAGCCAGTGGAGTCTCCCGCTGTTAGTGGCAGAAATTAAAAAGCAGGGGATCGCTGAACAGATTTCTGAGAAATCTGTCAGCCGTTTTTTAAAAATGAGGTAGATTTACATCCCCACAAAATCCGTTACTGGCTTCATTCTTCGGAAAAGACGGAAGCCCCGGAATCTTTTGCGCGGAAAGTAAACGAAATCTGCGGCCTGTACCAGAGTGCCCAGGAACAAAGCCGGGAAGGTGCACACATTGTTTCCACGGATGAAATGACCGGGGTACAAGCGCTGGAACATAAATATCCTGACAAGCTCCCATTACCCGGCCAGTGCGCCAAAATGGAGTTTGAGTATATCCGCCATGGCACGACCAGCCTCATCGGGTTCTTTGATGTTGCAACGGGCCGTATGGAAATGCCGTATTTAAACTCCACACGCACAGAAGAGGATTTTGTGGAAGCCGTGAAAGCATTGGTAGGGACAGACCCGCAAGCCCCATGGACATTTATATGCGATGGCCTAAACACCCATAAATCGGAAGCCCTTGTCCGCTTTGTGGCAGAAGCCTGTGCCCTTGGCGTGGAACTGGGCAAAAAAGGGAAAACAGGGATCCTTAAAAGTATGGAAAGCCGAGCGGATTTCCTGCATGACCCTTCCCACCGGATCCGCTTTGTCTATACTCCGAAACACAGTTCCTGGATGAACCAGATTGAGATATGGTTTGGCATCATTAACCGGAAGCTGCTGAAGCGGAAAAGCTACCTATCAATAGAAGAACTGGAAGCAAGCATCCTGCGCTTTATTGAACAATACAATCTTACAGCACACCCATTTAAGTGGACATATGCCGGGATACCATTAGTAATTTAATCACTGATATTTAAGCAATGCTGTACTAGGGCTGCGCCCAAAGCGGCGGAATCGCCGGAGGATGACGAAACGCCCTTAATGAACGGGCCAAACTGGAGAAGCAGCTTGCGCAGATGGAAAGCCTGATTGGAAAAGGATGACTACAAATGACTCAGAAAAAAATACATGAGATGCTCCTGCTTATGAAGCCTGGAATATTTATAACAGCAGAAACTCTTGCTGCTAAGTTATCTGTAAGCGAAAAAACGGTTCGCCTTGCGCTTAATGATTTAAAAAAGGCTGTTATGAAGCATGGCGCTGTAATCCTCTCTAAACCGCATTATGGATATTCTTTGAAAATACAGGAGCCGCAGTGTTTTGAAGAATACTGTAATTCACTTCTTTGTGATTTATGCATTCCGAATAGTCAGAATGAGCGTGTTGACTATCTGATGGCGTACCTGATATTTAAACAGAATTATATAAAGACGGAAGAATTATGTAATTTTATTTATGTATCCAAAACAACTTTGTCCAAATGTCTGAAATCCATTGAAGAAACTTTGAAACAATATCACCTTTCAATCGAACGCAGACCGAACTATGGGATTAGGATTTCAGGAAATGAATTTAACAAGCGACAGTTAATCGTAAATTCTTTTGTAAAACATTGTGGCTTTGGGGGGATTAATATCAGCCGCCAGCTTCAGGAGATTGATTCTCTGGCTCAAAAAATTTACAGCCTGACCTCCAGATATGGTATTTTTCTATCTGAAATTTCGCTTGATAATTTTGTCAGCTATACCTATGTCGCCTATAAGAGAATGAAATCAGGAAACTATCTGTCATTAATCACCCCCCCCCCCAGATTGTCTGCATATAGAAATTACAGATAAGCTGTTTATTAGGGAACTGTTTGACTATCTTTCTGAGCTGGGCGGCATTAATCATACGCAGACCGAGGAAACCTTTCTCCTAATCTGTCTTATGACAGGAAAACGGACTGGCGGCAACCTTGTTGAAAATGCTGTAAATTTTGTTATCCCTGAAAACATCGATCAGCTAAGCCTTCGTATACTTCAGCTGATCAGCAACGAATACCATCTTGATATCCTGAATGACTTTGACATTCGCATGACTTTGAATCAGCACCTCGTTCCTTTTGATATACGGATGCGTTATGAAATACCCCTGAAAAATCCATTACTTCAGGAGATCAAGGAAAATTATTCTCTTGCATACCAGGCAGCCAGAATCGCAGCAAATGTGTTGTCTGATATATATAAAAGACCAATACCAGAAGATGAGATTGGATACTTTGCTCTGATCTTTCAGCTTGCGCTGGAAAAGCAGCAGTGTAAAAGACGTTCCAATATATTAATCATATGCAGTAGCGGAAAAGTCTCATCTCAGCTGTTAAAATACAAATATCAGAAGGAATTTGCCGAATATCTGGACAATATATGGGTTTGTGATGTGGCAGCCTTGGAAAGCTTTAATTTTTCCCAAATTGACTTTATTTTAACAACAGTTCCAATCACCAGAAAGATTCCGGTCCCCATTATTGAAATTGAACATTTCCTTGACGACGAGAACAAGCGTAAGGTGGCAGATACACTGACCCTCAATGATATTGAGCGTGCGATCTGCACTTATTATCGGCCGGAACGTTTTCTTCCACATATATCCGGAAATACAAAGCAAGAGGTTTTAGCCAATATATATAAGGTAATCCAGAGTCAGGAAAAGGTAGATGATGATTTCCTTGAATTAGTCATGGAAAGAGAACAGCTGATTCAAATGAATTATGGCACACAAATTGCGATTCCTCATCCCCTGCATATTGCTTCTGAACATTCCTTTGCTTACGTGGCTATTCTGCCAGAGCCTGTTTCCTGGAACGGCTCTCCTGTACAAGTAGTGCTTTTAATCTCTATTGGACGAACAGGGGATTCAGAGGAGATGCGGCGTCTGTTCTATGAAACAACAGCCCGCTTTTCTTTAAATAAAACAGCGGTAGAAGCTCTGATTGAATCGCCCTATTACAGTACCTTTATACAATTGCTAAAAAATAGATGATTTTTGTATATTGTTTGTTTTTATCCAGAAAATGCCGGATTTATTCCGGCATTTTTTTCGTTGGAGTTTTTGCCATCTCCCTGCTATAGTTGTCTGTATGAAGGTAATCGCGATTATACACAGACATTAAAAATAATATGGAGGTAATAGTATGGTAATTCGTTTGTTCTGTGCTGCCGGAATGTCTACCAGCGTTTTAGTTGAAAAAATGAAAGAGGCTGCTAAAGAAAAGGGAAAGGATGCAGAGATTGCTGCTTATCCGATTAGTGAGATGGAGGCTCGTCTGGACGGTGTAGACGTAGCCTTGTTAGGTCCTCAGATTGGTTTTCAGTTAGGGAAGGCAAAAGGATTATGTGAGCCTAAGGGCATTCCGGTTGATGTTATCCCTATGGCGGATTATGGAACCTGTAATGGTATGAACGTATTAAAATTCGCTTATAAACTGGTAAAAAATTCAAAATAATCTAATCATTTTAGAGGAGTGATGTGCTATGAATAATTGGATACAGGAGAAACTTCTGCCAAAAATCCTGTGGTTTGTAAATACACGGCCTGTTACCGCTGTAAAAGAGGGAATTATTTATACGATTCCTCTGATCATCGTCGGATCTGTGGCTCTGATCCTTTCAAACTTCCCGGTTCCGGCAGTTGTGGCCTTTTTAAGTGACCACGGTCTGATCGACATACTGAACCAGGCATACATGGCTACCTTTAATATCAATGCCATTATTGCCGTTCTCGGAATTTCCTATCAGTACATCCTGATGGAAAAACAGGAGCCTCTCGGCGGGGCAGTGATCGCTCTGGGTTCGTTTTTGATCTTCCAGCCCTCCTCTGTCTCCGTCACTAATGATGCGGGTGAGGTTATTGGAACGGTTTCCAATGTGATCAATCGTACCTGGACTGCCGGACAGGGTATGATCGGCGCTATTATCTGCGGCCTTTTAGTTGGATATATCTACTCATGGTTTTTGAAAAAGAATATCCGTATCAAGATGCCTGCCGGAGTTCCCGTCGGCGTTACCAATGCCTTCTCTGCTTTGGTTCCTGCCTTTGTTATCATTTCCGGCGCAACCGTCCTTCATGGAGTCTGTGATATTGCTGCCGGGACTACGGTGATTGAGCAGATTTACTCAATTATCCAGATTCCGCTGCAGGGTCTTACCGATTCCTTTGGTGCTATAATTATCTATGCCTTTATTGTATCCTTCCTGTGGTTCTTCGGCGTTCACGGCGCTACGATCATGAGCGGCATTATGCAGGGCATCCTGCAGGCAAACTATCTGGATAACCAGGCAATTCTGGATACCGGACTGGAGCTGACAAAGGCAAACGGCGGACACATCGTAACTCAGCAGTTTATCGAGCTGTTTGTAACTGCTACCGGCTCCGGTATCACAATCGGAATCGTACTGTACATGGTTGCCCTGGCAAAATCCAAGCAGTTTAAGGCACTGGGAAAGATTTCAGTAGTTCCTGGGATCTTCAATATAAATGAGCCGATTCTGTTTGGCTTGCCCATTGTTATGAACCCGCTTATGGCAGTTCCATTTATCTTAACGCCAATCGTAGTCGGAATTATAGAGTATGTTGCGATTGCAGCAGGGCTCTGCCCCATGTACAGCGGAGTTTACGTTCCCTGGACGACCCCGCCTATCATTTCCGGCCTGATTGCGGGAGGCTGGCGCACAGCGCTTCTTCAGGTTGTTATGCTGGTTGTCTCCTTTGTTATCTATCTTCCCTTTGTCCGCAAGCTGGATCTGGCGGCTCTGGAAAATGAAAAGGCTGCTGCCGAAAGCGAAGACGATGATGAGGACTGGTAGGAATAAAATAAGGAGACTTGACTATGGCAAAAATGACAGATGAATTGGTTATGAAATGTTTTCAGATCGTTGCTCAGGTAGGAGCTGCCCGCTCTTACTATATTAATGCAATCCAATGCGCAAAGGAAGGCAAATTTGAGGACGCTGAGCGCATGATCAAGGAAGGCGATGTTTCATTCAATCAGGGACACACTGAACACACCTCTCTTCTTTCTATGGAGGCGAGCGGTGAACTGGACGGAAGCGGTCTTTTGCTGATCCATGCCGAGGACCAGTTGATGAGCGCCGAAGGCTTTCGGATCATTGCAAAAGAATTTATCGATGTGTATAAACGACTGAATGTATGAGCTTAAGACTCGTTCTGTTTTATACTGTATACGAATAAACGGAAAGGAAAGAAGAGATGAATGGACCTGTAAAGATCGTTACGATCGGAGGCGGCTCCAGCTATACTCCGGAGCTGATGGAAGGCTTTATTAAGCGATATGATATTATGCCTGTCAGGGAAATCTGGCTGGTGGATATTGAAGACGGTAAGGAAAAATTAGAAATTGTTGGCGCCATGGCGCAGCGCATGTGGGATGCGTCCCCTTATGATGTTAAAGTCCATTTGACATTAGATCGGAGAGCTGCTTTGAAAGACGCCGATTTCGTTACTACACAATTTCGCGTCGGCCTTTTAAATGCAAGAATTAAGGATGAGCGTATTCCGCTGAGCTATGGAATGCTGGGACAGGAAACCAATGGTGCGGGCGGTATCTTTAAGGCCCTGAGAACCATTCCTGTGATTCTTGATATTGTCAGGGATATGAAGGAGCTTTGCCCCAATGCATGGCTGATCAATTTTACCAATCCAAGCGGAATGGTTACAGAAGCAGTTATGAGATATGGCAAATGGGATAAGGTTATTGGCCTGTGCAATGTTCCTATAGGAGCAATGATGAAGGAGCCTGAGCGGATCGGAAAAACCTTAGACCAGCTTACCTACAAATTCGCCGGACTTAATCATTTCCATTGGCATAAGGCTTTTGACGAAAACGGAAAAGAAGTGACGCCGGAGATCATAGATTCCTTATATAAGGGCGAGGACACCGGACTGCCGGCTAACATCTTTGATGTTCCTTTCTTTAAAGAGCAGCTGGATACGATGGGCATGATCCCCTGCGGATATCACAGATATTACTACAGGCAGGAGGAGATGCTGAACCACTGTTTAGAAGAATATAAGGATCCGGAGCTTGGGACACGTGGACAGCAGGTGAAAAAGACAGAGGCAGAGCTGTTTGAATTATATAAGGATCCGAAGCTGGATTATAAGCCTGAACAGCTTACAAAGCGGGGCGGAGCCCATTATTCAGATACCGCCTGTGATACCATTGCTTCCATCTATGCAAACCTGAACAGGCACATTGTTGTTACTACAAGAAATAACGGAGCTGTTCCGGATCTTCCGCCGGAATGCGCGGTTGAGGTATCTGCTTTTATTGGCGCGGCTGGCGCGCGGCCGATCGCCTTTGGAACCTTACATCCTGCTGAAAGAGGATGGCTTCAGTGTATGAAAAACATGGAGCTCTGTGTAGAAGAAGCGGCTGTTACCGGAGATTATGGCATACTTCTCCAGGCATTTATTTTGAATCCGCAGATCGTATCTGGAGAAACTGCCGTGAAGATCATTAATGAGCTGCTCCTTGCGCATAAGAAATACCTTCCGCAGTTTGCAGACAAAATTGCGGAATTAGAGGCTGCGGGCGTGGCGATCAAAGATCCGGTTGCACGTGAGCTTTCCAAATAAACGAATTTCCAGTAACAGTATTCCAACTAAAGCCCTTTTATAAATACAATAATACGGGAGGTATACAATGGCTTTTAGAAAAGGTTTTTTATGGGGCGGCGCAACTGCCGCTAATCAGTGTGAAGGAGGCTTTTCCGAGGGCGGACGCGGACTTGCGAATGTGGACGTATCCCCTGTTGGCTCCGACCGAATGGCTGTTATTTCAGGAAAGAAAAAAATGTTTGATTTTGATGACGAGCATTTTTATCCTTCAAAAGACGCAATTGATATGTATCACCGTTATAAGGAGGATATCCGCCTCTTTGCCGAGATGGGCTTTACGGTTTACCGCATGAGTATTGCATGGAGCCGCATTTTCCCGCACGGAGATGAAAAGGAGCCTAATGAGGCAGGTCTTCAGTTCTATGAAGATGTATTTAGGGAATGCCGCAAATATGGAATTGAACCCTTGGTTACGATAACACATTTTGACTGCCCGATGCACTTGGTCAGAGAATATGGCGCATGGAGAAACCGCAGGCTTATTTCCTTCTATGAGAATTTATGCAATGCGATCTTCCGCCGTTATAAGGGGCTTGTAAAATACTGGCTGACCTTCAATGAAATCAACGTGATCCTGGAAGCTCCTTTCATGGGTGCGGGACTCTGCTTTGAGGAAGGCGAAAATGAGAAGCAGATCAAATATCAGGCAGCGCACCATGAGCTGGTAGCCAGTGCACTGGCAACTAAGATTGCCCATGAGGTGGACCCGGAAAATAAGGTTGGCTGTATGCTGGCTGCCGGAAATACATATCCGCATACCTGTCAGCCTAATGACGTTTGGGCTGCCATGTGCGCAGACCGCCGGAGCTATTTCTTCATTGATGTCCAGTCTCATGGAGAATATCCTCCTTATGCATTAAAGCAGCTTGAGGCAGAGGGGATTATGCCGGTTATGGAAGATGGGGATTTAGAACTTTTAAAGAAGTATACCGTTGACTTCGTCTCCTTCTCCTACTACAACAGCCGCTGTGCAAGCGCTGATCCAAAGGTGAACGAGACGATAGAGGGAAATATCTTCGCTTCTTTGAAGAATCCTTATCTGAAAGCAAGCGAGTGGGGCTGGCCCATTGATCCAATGGGACTGAGGATTACCCTCAATGCTCTCTATGACCGCTACAGAAAGCCGCTCTTTGTCGTAGAAAACGGGCTTGGCGCGGTTGATGAACTGGTAGAGGGCGAAAATGGCGAGATGACTGTTATTGATGATTACCGCATTGAATATATGAGGGATCATATCAAGGCAATGAGAGACGCAGTCACAGAGGATGGCGTAGACCTGCTGGGCTATACCATGTGGGGCCCCATAGATCTTGTCAGCGCCGGTACAGGGGAGATGAAAAAACGGTATGGCTTTATCTATGTAGACCGCGACAATGATGGAAATGGCACATTGGCAAGGTACAGAAAAAAGAGCTTCTGGTGGTATAAAAAGGTAATTGAAAGCAATGGGGAGATTTTATAATAGAATCATAGCTTAAACAAGAATCTGCTTTGTAACCATTCTGTTTCAATCTGCTTCCTGTGAAGCCATGCTTGTCAGACTGGTCATATTAGAATGAATAACTGCCGTTTTGACAATTAGAAATCTCAAAATGGCAGTTATTACTTTCTTTTTTGCTGCCGCTTCTTCCTGCAATCCTGTCCTCCTCAACAGCAAGCGGCTCTTCACGGAGCTTTAACATCTTTTCCCGTCTGTTAGGATGAAACGGATAAACAGCTTGACTTTCCGCCTTCTCCTCATACGAGGGATGGACGTACGTATTGAGCGTGGTGTATATATTTTTATGCCTGGCCCGTATACGGAGAAGTTCGGGATCCCAGCCCGCGCTGTTCAAAAGGCTCAGGGACGTATGCCGGAACATATGCGGGGAATGGCGAAACAGATTTTTTATTTTCTCTGTTTTGACCAAAAATCAATGTGTCCTAACTACGGTACTAAATAGTTTCATGAAATTAACAATTTTTGAATCTCTTTTGCCAGCGCCGCTGCCAGTTTTCGATGATTTTCTGCAGTCATATGCAGCCGGTCTTTCTCACTGGCTTCTGCAACTGAAGCAGCATCGAAGAAATGACAATTCTTCTGTCTAGCTACTGCTTCATATTCCGGCCGAAAACATCGTGACATAGCAGAAGCTTCTTCAGTAAAACAGCCATAGATACTGTCAGAAATTCCTGTCTTAATCAAGACTGGAGAAACAATCAGAATCTCCGGGTCCGGATAAGACGGAGCGAACGGAAAGCTGCGGATCGTATCAACAATCTGCTCCATCGCTCTCCCCAGATCCCAGGATGTCACCTGAAAGCGTTTCTTCAGATCATTGGTTCCCAGCATCACCACAATCAGATCCAGCGGATTATGGCTGGCAATAATGGGTATCAGCATTTTCAAGCCATTTCTTCCATAGGAGATTTCATCTTCAAAAACGGTTGTTCTTCCGCCGCAGCCTTCCTCAATAACGCGATAATCGCTCCCAAGAAGCTTCTGCAGTACACCGGTCCAGCGAACATCATCAGGATGTCGTCCTCCATGAATCGGATCCGTACCAAATGTGTTACTGTCTCCATAACATAAAATATGTTTCATTACAATAACCCCATTAATTTTGGCAGCCCCAGTGAAAGGGGCGGTATAAACGTCAACAGCAGCAACATGATAATCATAGACAGGTAAAATGGAAGAAATCCTTTCACAACCTTCTCCACAGGCACTTTCGCAATACTGCATCCGATGAACAGGGAAGTTCCTACCGGAGGTGTGCAAAGACCGATTCCATAAGCCAGAACCAGAACAACACCGAAATGGTACGGGTTAAAACCAAGTGCTCCGGTTGCAATCGGGAATAAAATAGGCGTCGTCAAAAGAATCAGAATACCCATATCCATGAAGCATCCAAGGACCAGCATCATCAGCAAAAGCAGCAGAACCAGCAGAGTTCTGTTTGAGGTCAGAGAAAGAAGCCAGGTGGATAGATTCTGAGGTACTTTTAAATAGGACATCACATAACCAAATGCTCCGGATGCAGAAATAATCGCCATTGCCATTGTCATCGTAGGCAGACATTTTTTCAAACCTTCCAGATAAAGCTTCAACGTCATATTGCGATATACAAACAAAGTTAAGAACAATGCATATACTGCGGCAACCGCCGCAGCTTCTGTAGCGGAACAAATGCCAAAGGATGTTCCCGCAAGCACAATTACGATTGCACCTAATCCCAGAAGTGCTTCCCAGATAATTTTAATGTTTTCCCTCATGGATCGCTTCACACCCAGAGGATATCTCTTTCGCACAGCTATCACATAAGCGGGAATCATAAGGCCTAACGTTAACATTACGCCAGGAATATATCCGCATGCCAACAGTGTGCTGATTGAAATTCCGCTTGCAGAAGCCAACGCATAAAACAGCATATTCTGGCTTGGCGGAATAATTACACCTTCCACTGATGAAGTTACAGTTACTGCCACACTGTAATCTTCATCATATCCTTCTTTCACCATCGCCGGAATCAACATAGCCCCAATGGAGGATACGTCTGCCGCCGAAGAACCGGAAATTCCACCAAACAGCATACTCACCAAAATGTTGACAATCGCCGTACCGCCACGGATTCTCCCTACGATAATATTACAAAAGGACATAAGTTTTGATGTAATCTCACCATCTGTCATAACCTGCGCCATCATGATAAAAAAGGGTACTGCAATAAAAGTAAAGCTCAGCAAGCTGACTGACATTTTTTGAAATAAATTAAAATACGGAATCCCAAGGTATGTTGCCGTCACCAATGCAGAAATGGCAAGAGAGAAGGCAATCGGTATTCTGATGACCATCAGAATTGCTAATGTTGCAAATAACATAATGGTGCCTATTGCTATCTCATTCATGTCTTTCCTCCTCATTCTTTTCCTGGTTTCTAATCAGATATTCCAATAAATTAACCGCACTGTACAAAGCTGTCAGAATTCCTCCAAAAACAATTGGGAAATACTGCACTCCTTGAGACAGATGAGTAGCCGGCAAACGCTTCATCAGATTAATTTTAAAAACCTGCCAGCCAAAATATACCATCAGACATCCAAATACAGTCAACAGTAAATTACGTAAAATATCACAGGCTCTTCTCACTGCAGACGGAAACAAGTTGTATACACCTTCTATCGCAATATGTGTGTCTCCGTATGCCCCGATGGAAATACACAGAAAACCGAACCAGATCAATATGGTAAGGATAATTTCTTCAGACCACACCAGAGGTTTGCTGAAAACGTAACGCATCACAACCGCACCAAAACATACCGCTAACATGATTACAAGAAACACACAGCAAATCCATTGCTCCAACTTTACAAGATATCTTAAAGACCCCTTTACCTTCGACATGGAACGCTTCCCCTTTCTTTCTTAAAATCTGATTTCCTGTTATTCAGCGGAGCGAATCAGATCTACCAGTTCCTTATACTGCGGATACTTGTCATATACAGACTGTACAGTATCCTGGAATTCTTTCACATCCACATCAATAATCTTACATCCTGATTCCTCACATTTTGCTCTGGATTCTTCCTGATAATCCTGCATTGCCTGTCTCTGCCATTCAGCAGCTTCTCTGGATGCCTTCTTTACTCCCTCTTTCTGTGCATCGGACATCTGATCCCATGTCTTCTTACTGCAGATAACAAGTGCCGGAGGTGCCATGTGGCCATCCAGTGTAAAGTTCTTTGCTACTTCATAATGACCAGAGGTATAATAACTTACGAAGTCATTTTCCGCTCCATCTACAATGCCCGTCTGCAGTCCCTGGAACACTTCACCGTAATCCATTGGAGTTGCCTCTGCACCTAATGCCTGTACCATGGAAATGGCTACCTCCGTCTGCTGCACACGAATCTTCATGCCCTTCAGATCGGCCACGCATGTAATCGGCTTATCCGTTGTATAGAAATTTCTGGAACCAGCCTCATAAAAATCAAGACCTACCATATTATAATTTTCCAGTTCCTTAAAGGCCATCTCTCCTGCAGCTCCATCCAGCGCCTTATATTTTGCTTCTGTATTGGAGAACAGATACGGCATACTAAATGCGCCGAACAAATCTACTACAGGTGCCATGGAATTCGTATTAACACGTGAAAAATCAAGGGTTCCCGCCATTACCTGATCGATGGAAGATGCCTCATCACAAAGAGCTGCATTCGGATATACATCAATGTTTACCGTGCCATCTGTGTACTTGTTTGCCAGATCTGCAAACATTTTCATACCTTCTGTAATCGGATTTCCATCCGCCTGATTTTCTGCCAGCTTGAAGTGAAGTTCATCCCCCATATCTCCACTTGCTGCTTCCGCTGCCGTTGTTTCTTCCACCCTTTCTGCGGCTGTTGTTTCTGGTGTAGCGGAAGCTGCTGTTGTCCCGGCCGGCTTAGAACCGTCACATGCGGTCATTGACACCACCATTGCACATGAAAGTAATGCTGCTAAAGTTTTTTTCATTTATTTTTCCTCCTTAAATAAATTCTTTGAAAAATTGAATGTTATTCTGCAGAATAATTGAAATTTGAACACTGATCGCCTCATTTTTCGGCTTCTCTCCCTTGATCAGATACTCAAAAAGCGTTTTGAAACCAAGATATCCTTTCTGATAGGGATTCTTATAAACGATCGCCTTTAAAACACCGTCATACAGCATCTGCGCACTTTCCGGAAACAAATCACTTCCAACCGCAAATATATCGTTAAATCGTTCGAACTGGATTAAGGCCTCGCACATAGGAATTGTATTTCTAGCTCTCGTGGAATAAGTTCCGATGACATCCGTATTTTCTCTCAAATACTTCAGCATCTGAACGCGGTTTGCCTCGGTATTATTCAAATTCGGCACACTAATCACCGAAATATCCAGATTTTTTTCTTGAAAATATGTTCGAAAGCCTTCTGAATTCAATTTATGAGACAACGAACGTTCATCTCCCTCCGCAATAAGAATGGTTCCTTTTTTTCCCTGCAGTACCAGATTCATCAATTCGGCTGCAAGACGTCCTGTATAGGTATCATTAGGAGCTATACAACACAGCCGCCCACAATCTTTAAAATCATTGTCAATCAGAGCCACCGACACTCCTCTCCCGGAAAATTGACTCAAAAGGCACTGCATCTGAGGACTATTAATATTTGGCATAGTCAAAAGACCATCCAATCGATCTCCCCACTCATCGTATAACTTCTTCAGAATACTAACCTGTTCTTCGCTTCCTTTCGAATCACTCACCGGGAACGTAAAATCCATCACATTCAGATTATAGCCCGATACCTCGCTCTCAGCAGCTCTGCATCCTTTCCAAACATAGCGAAAATAGTATTTCCCTCCATCTTCTGCTTCCGGGAGCACCACGGCCAAATTCACTTGACGACGTTTCAGTGCCGATGCCACATAGTTTGTTGTGTACCCAAGTTCACTGGCCACATTTAGAATTTCCTGCCTGACTGCTTTGCTGACCCCCTCTTTGTTGTTCATCGCCCTATGGACAGAAACAAGAGAATATCCACTGGCCTGTGCTATATCCTTTAGAGTTATTTTCTTCACTTCTATAATACATCATCTCCCGTCTGATTCCGGCATCATACTTCTTTTCACTAAGCACTAAAAGAGTATAAAAAGTACATAATGTCTAAATTTTATTGTTTTCGAAAACGTTTTCTCTAGTCTGATTATAGAATATATTTACGTACCCTGTCAATACGAAAAAAATTTTCTCTAATTTTTAAACAAAAATCCTAAATTTATTGTGCTTTTTTACAATTACATCTTGACTTTTTTATCTTTTTCTACTATTCTGAAAACAATTCAATCAAAGGAGATGAATATCCATGAAGCATATCATTTTCAAAAATGCTCGTGTCATTATGCCGGATGCTGTGTTGAAAAATCACTATGTTTATGTCATAGACGGTTTGATCAAATCCATAGATCAAGAACCTGTTCCAGAAAATCTAACTAGGGAAACCGAAATTATCAATTGCCAGGGCAATTATCTTTCTCCCGGTTTTATCGATACACACTGCCATGGAGGTGGTGGTGCGGATTTCATGGACGGAACCGTACAAGATATTCTCATTGCTGCTCGGGCACATTTAAAACACGGTACTACTGCCTTATGTCCCACAACACTTACCTGCTCAGATCAGGAGCTATTCCGTTTTTTTAAATCCTACGAAGCAGCGAAGGCCGTTTCCGAACATATGCCACATCTGCTTGGAATCCATCTGGAAGGTCCCTATTTTTCTCCTGCTCAGGCGGGAGCCCAACCTCCGGAATATCTGGTTTGTCCCAAGCGGGAACACTATATGGAAATCCTCAAACGAGGGAGCGGCAACCTCGTAAAGTGGTCCATTGCTCCTGAACTTCCTGGCGCTCTTGAATTGGGAGATGAATTAGCTTCCCGTGGTATCCTGGCCTTAATGGGCCACAGTAATGCCAAATTTGATACTGTTAAACTGGCTGTTCAGCACGGATACACACAACTTACTCATTTCTATTCCGCCATGTCCACAATCACACGGGAGAATGGGCACAGGAAACTTGGCCTGGTCGAAGCCGGATACTTATATGACCAGTTAAACATAGAAATTATTGCTGATGGGATTCATCTACCACCAGAACTCTTAAAACTGATTGTCAAATGTAAGGATCACTCCCACATCTGTCTTGTTACAGATAGCATGCGTGGTGCGAATATGCCGGATGGTCCTTCGCTTCTGGGCTCAAAAGCACATGGAACTCCCGTCATTATCAAAGATGGAATCGCCAATATGCCAGCCTTTGACGGATTCGCCGGCAGTGTGGCTACTACGGATCGCTTGGTACGTGTCATGACCCAAAAAGCCGGTTTACCTGTTTGGGATGCCGTTCGCATGGCCTCTCTAAACCCGGCTATTTTTCTGGGCAAGCAAGATCAATACGGAAGCATTGCACCAGGTAAGTATGCCGATCTGTTGATTTTCGATGATGACATCCGCATTTCATCTGTTTATGTTGCAGGAATCAGACAATAGTATTGTAAAAGGAGAGCTTAGCATGAATATTACTGTAAACGTATCATCCACCCCGCAGGAACTGGGCAGTCATGCTGCCGCAGCAATTGCAAAATTATTAAATGATGCCATCAAAGCCCAAGGCTATGCCCGCCTAGTTCTTTCTACCGGCGCTTCCCAGTTTGAAACACTCGACGCACTCGTAAAAGAACAAGTCGAATGGGAAAAAATAGAAATGTTCCATCTTGATGAGTATGTAGCTCTTCCGGAAAGCCACATTGCAAGCTTTCGAAAATATTTAAAAGAACGTTTTGTCAGCAGAGTACCGCTAAAAGCAGCTTATTTCGTAAATGGTGAGGGCAATGTAGAAAAAAATATTGCCGAACTGACCACGAAACTGAGAGAAAATCCGATTGATGTAGGCGTAATCGGAATCGGCGAAAATGGCCATATTGCTTTTAACGACCCGCCTGCAGATTTTGAAACAAACACAGCCTACAAAATTGTCACACTGGATGAACGCTGCCGGAAGCAGCAGGTCGGTGAAGGATGGTTTGAAAACGTAGGAGCTGTGCCGAAGCAGGCCATCACCATGTGCGTAAAACAGATTATGTCCTGCCGCCATATTATCACAGCCGCACCACATGATGTAAAGGCGGAAGCAATTTGTAATACTATCACAAAACCGGTCGATCCAACCGTGCCAGCCACCATCTTAAAAACTCATCCGGACTGGCAGCTGTTTATTGATGACGCTTCTGCATCCCGGCTATTTGCAAATTAATTTTCAGATATGAGTTTTCTATAGATACTGTTAATCTTGAGATTGCCATACGACGGCTTCTTTCTGAAAAAATTGACAGCCATAGACTAAAACTACATCTATGGCTGTCATTTAAATTTTTTGAACCGTTCTTAACACGGCTGAGAGGCAACTGTTCTAGAGTTCCTCGCCGTCGGGATGACTATCCCAAGCATTGCATGAGGTCCATGTCAAGACTGGCGGACAGCATAAAAGACCTATGTCGTGGTAAGGTCAATCCCACGAAAAAATGAGGCTTACCTCTGATACCCTTCCTTCGCCATGGAATGCTTATAGGGCAGCGATGGTGTGCCATCATCAAGGATTCGCTTGCATATCCAAGGCGACGGCTTTCGCCTACCAAGGCTTCTGCTGACTTCTCACAGTTCGTTGTTACTACGGCTAATGGGACCGCCTGTGAGACCTGAGGCGCCGAAAGATATCTTCCGGCGCCTTTTTCCCAAAAATCCTCATGGTCATAATTCCGATAAACAGGACTTATACCACAATATCTTCTTCATAACCAAAATCCTGAGATATGTCTCCCGGTTCCCCAACTGTTTTTTCCGCCTTAAACTCAACTCTCTTTACCGGGAATGACACAACGGCCTTAAACAGATCCCCGTCTATGACAACCTGGAACTCGCCTCCCTGAAGCCGGGTCAAATCCTTGGATATGGACAATCCCAGGCCGCTTCCCTCCGTGGCCCTGGACACATCCCCCCTGACAAAACGCTCTGTCAGCTCATCCGGGCTGATGTTCAGCGATGACTCAGAAACATTCTTAATGGTAAATATGGCCTTGCCGCCCTCGTCCAGCACATCCACATAGACCCGGCTGTGTTCCATGGCATATTTCACTGCATTGGTATAGAGATTTTCCAGGACACGCCACAGGCGGCGTCCGTCAGCCTGGATGATAAGCACCTCATCCGGTATGCTGGAAATCAGTTCCAGCCTGCGCAGGGCAAACCGTTCCTCAAATTCACCGTTGGTCTGCTGTACCAGCTCTACCAGGTCAATATCCGATATATCCAGCTTCATATTGCCCGAACTGGCCTTGGATGCCTCCACCAGGTCCTCTGTCAGAGTCTTCAGCCTCTGGGACTTCTGGTCCAGCACTTCCAGATATGCGGCAATCTTGGGGTCCTGTATTTTCTCCCGCTTCAGCAGGTCCACGTAATTGATAATGGACGTAAGAGGGGTCTTGATATCATGGGACACATTGGTTATCAGGCTTGCCTTCAGCCGCTCGCTCTTAACCTGCTCCTGGATGGCTGAATCCAGACCGCTGCTGATGTTGTTGAGATGCTCTGCCATCTGCCGTTCCTTGCCGGACAGACGGGCAGTATCAATCTGATAGCTGGTGTCCCCCTGGGAGATGCTGCTGACCGCCATGTCCAGAACATCCCTCTGCACTGACTTCTTAAATAACAGGTGGTATATCCACCCATCCAATCCCAGATACAGCACCACGAATACGTAAAACATAATCTGGTAGCTCAGCTTATTTCCCTTATAGAAAAAGAGGAAAATCAATCCCCACAGCATACCCGCGTTGAATCCCAGAAACAGCAGGTAGCAGAACCCGGTCCCCACTGCGTAGCTGACCCTTCCCACATAGTCCCTGGAAGCCTCCAGTGCCCGTTTTGCAAGGCTGTTGCTCCATAAGGTCCTGGCCTTATACCTGCGCAGCAAATCAAAACCGCACAATACAACGCTCCCGTACACAATGACCAGTTTAATCATCTTATTCCAGTAATTCCATTGTTCATTGGGAGCAAACAGGCTGAACAGACGGATTCCCACATATCTTCCTATATGGATGAACACCGCTGTTGCCGCCGCCCACAGAATCAGACAGAGCTCCGTGTGAATATCATCAATGGGGAACAGGCGTATCTCCGCGCTTCCGTCCGTGGTATGGCCTGACATAAGCATCAGCATGGCCAGTGTGACCACACATCCCAGGCCACCCAGTATGACGCTGCCCATACCCATGATGAACTCGTTCCTGGCCTCCTTATATGCCTTGGCTTCTATGGAGTATGCATCCGTGTTGGGATAGCTGGTATCCACGGACAGGACCATATAGTTCTTATCGTTCTTATAGGGATTCCATATCTCAAGGAGTGTTGCCGCATTGGCAGGCACCGTGGCCATGTTGGTATCCATGCGGATGGTATTTCCCGGCACGTAAAGATACTTCCCCGTACCCACTATCTCCTCCATGGTCTTATCCGGCACATTGGTGGATACCTTTATATCACCCTTGTCGCTCTTGTATTCGATACGGAAGCTCAGGTTTGTATCGTTTTCTATGTAATTGTAATATATGGTGTAATATTCACTCAGATGGACCAGTATATCAAGGGCCAGGTCTTCCATGGTCATCCTTGGAGCCTCTCCTGCGTCCGCATCCACAAAATCCGGATTATAGCTCTGGAAATCAACGGTTATTTCTTCCTCCTCATCGTCCATGGAAATGGGCGATCCGGCCAATTGGAAATTCTCATCCAGATAGTAGCCCCTGGTCTTGATATAGCGCACAATCCGGTCCAGGGTCCACTCCGTGCCCTGCTCCCCCGGTCCATTGCTGACCCTTACAATAACCTTATGCATATCCAGCTTTCCGTTGGTCTCAAACATATCCTTATAGCCCACATAGGTAAATATGCGGTCGATATCCTCTGTCAGCTGTTTGTCAAACTGGGCTGAATCCTCATATGCATCCTCGTATATCCACTTTACACCTTTTCCGTAATTGGAGTTAAGGTACATGGCGCTGATCCCGAATACGGACATGGCCACAAAGATAATGTGGAACAGGGTCAGGATCAGCTTCCTCCGTCTGAATTTCCTCTTCTCATCTGTCATACAACCACCTACTGCTTTTCTATCTTATATCCTACACCCCATACCACCTTCAGGTACTTTGGCTCCCTTGGGTTAATCTCTATTTTCTCCCGGATATGGCGTATGTGCACGGCCACTGTGTTGTCCGCGCCGATGGCCTCCTCATTCCATATCTGCTCATAAATCTCATCAATGGAAAACACCTTTCCCGCATTCTTCACCAGAAGAAGCAGGATATTGTACTCGATGGGCGTCAGCTTGATGGCATCGCCGTCCACGGTCACCTCTTTGTTGTCATCATTGATCTGAAGGCCGCCGCACTTATAAATCTGTCCGTCCGCCTGCTGGTTCAGGTTCCCCAGCTGGGTATAACGCCGCATCTGGGACTTGACCCTGGCTACCAGCTCCAGGGGATTAAAGGGCTTCGTGATGTAATCGTCAGCCCCGATGTTAAGTCCCAGAATTTTATCTGCATCCTCGGACTTGGCGGAGAGGATGATGATGGGTATGCTGCTGTTCTCCCTGACCTTCAGGGTAGTGCGGATGCCGTCCAGTCCCGGCATCATCACATCCACAATCAATAAATCCACCTCAT
Organism: Enterocloster clostridioformis; assembly: GCF_020297485.1. Lineage (NCBI taxonomy): Bacteria > Bacillati > Bacillota > Clostridia > Lachnospirales > Lachnospiraceae > Enterocloster > Enterocloster clostridioformis. The sequence continues at coordinate 3,894,944 of NZ_JAIWZC010000001.1, read as the reverse complement.
TTTTATCCAGATACTCCAGGGCCTCATAGCCGTCATAAGCTTTGATTACCTTAAACCCCTCTCCTGTCAAATAGATATCAATGGCCTCCACAATCTGCTTGTCATCATCACATACCAGTATGGTCTGCATCACCAAACGCCCTCCTTTTTATATTCCAGTGCTTTTATGTTTGTTAGAAAATCCTCCATGCACAGATGAAGTTGTTGGCCCACCACTGGCTCAGGCTTCTGTGCACCACCCGTCCGTTACTGGAAGAAGCGTCAATCACAGTGCCTCCTCCTGCCGCGATACCTACATGGCCTCTTACCACCACGATATCACCGGCCTGGATGTCATTAAAGTTTGTAATCTTAGTGTAGCGTCCCACATTCCTCCAGCCGGAAGAAGTCAGGTAGCTCTGGTTTACGCCAACCTGGTTGAGACACCAGTATACGAAACCGGAACAGTCAAAGGAGTTCGGTCCTTTCGCTCCCCATACATACGGTGACCCGAGTTTGGATGAGGCAGCCGATATAAGGGCTGATGCGCCTCCGCCTGCAGGTATGCTCACAGGCGGTGTGGTATTGCCTGACGGCTTGCCCGTATTGCCTGATCCGCCGTTATTTCCTGTATTGCCGCTGTTTCCTGAACTGCCCGGCCTTGTGGTGGTACCGGAACCGCCGGAATTAGCCGCCGGGCGCCTTACATTGTCGCTGGTCAGCTTGGCCATGGTCTGGACGCCTACCAGACCGTCGGAAGTCAGTCCGTTGCGGGACTGGAAGTTCCTGACAGCGTTCTCCGTGGCTTCGCCGTAATAGCCGGTCACATTGCCGGAAACAAGATATCCGTGCTTGTTAAGAAGCTGCTGCACCTTGGTAACCGCGTCACCGCGCTCACCCAGCATCAGGCCGTTGGCCCTGGCATCCGGGCTGTTAAGCGCAATCCTGGTGGATGGCCCCAGATATCCGTCAACCACCTGGTCATTTCTGGCCTGGAACTGCTTCACCGCCACTACCGTATCCTCACCGTAAGCCCCGTCCGGAGTGGTGGTCAGATATCCCAATTCCTTGAGACGCTCCTGGCAGGCCAGGACCACATCGCTCTTCTCACCGTAAGAAAGGAAGTTAGGTTTAATCTCATCGCTGTACAGCAGGTTGATGGTCCTCTGCCCCACCTTTCCATCCTGCTCCAGTCCGTTGACCTCCTGGAGCTTTAACACAGCTGCTTCCGTGGAATCGCCAAAGTTGCCTGTTACCAAATCAGCGGTTGCCAGGTATCCCAGCTCATAAAGACGCTGCTGGATACGCTCAATATCATCACCCTGGGTTCCCTTGGACACCGCATAGTATTTGGCATCCGGAGACATAATGGCATCCCAGGTAACATTGCCCACAATACCGTCCATAGGCAGCTCATTCTGCCTCTGGAAATGCTTCACTGCCTGCTGAGTCATCTCTCCGAAATAATCCGTAGGCTCATCGTTGTCCATGAATCCCAGATCCATGAGACGCTGCTGCAGTCTCTTGATGATTTCATGGCGCACTCCAATCCTAAGGTACTCGGGAGCCGGCTCCGCGTCCGGCAGGTTAATGTCATTCAGTCCCGGCAGCACCTGTCCGTCCAGCCCCAGCTGGGCAATGGTCTCAGGTACAGCCTGTATGACATTGACCTCAGAGGGCGTGGCATCCCCCGCCTCTGATGAGGATTCCTTGGTGCAGCCGCCCAGGAAAACGCTGAGGGTCAGCACGCCTACGGCTGCCGTATATGTAACATATTTTCTGTATTTTGAATTCATGAAGAACTTATCCTTCCTGCTTCTTCTTATGTCAAAAAGCTCAAATCAAATTCATTCTAACACATTTCTTAAGGAATAGCGATATAAAAATAAAGGTCGTAAGAAAATTGAAAGTACTATAAAATAACCATTTCCTGTTTATTAAAAAAGGAAAAACAACGGAAAAAGGCGCCTGCACCACGGTGTTATTCCCCTGGTGCAGGCGCATTCTCCTGCTGTATCTGCATTTACTTTCCGTCCCTGAGCTTTTTTCCGCTTCGCCCGAATCTGCGCCGCTTAAAAAAGGGAACCTTGGCCGCTGCCGCCTCTGCCTGTCCGCCCTTCTGGCAGCTTCTGAGTGTCTCGTCCAGCTGGCGGAACCGTTCCTCCTCCTTCTGGTCCGAAGCCTGGAACAAAAACTCCAGTTCCTTGCCCATCTTCTCATTGACCAGACAGCTGATATCCTGGCTCAGCTTCTCATTGTTCACCTCCAGGGCACGTCCGATAATCAGGTTCATGATCTGCTGAAACTGTTCCATCTTCTCTTCCATGGCAACCACGGACACGCCATCGCCCTTCACAGTGCTGAGGGACGTTCCGCTGTCTTCCTCTTTAAATTCCTTAAGTGCAGCGTTCATGTCGCGCTCCAGGATTTCGTCGGACAGCTCTCCCTGAGCCTTGCCGTCCTTTTTCAGGACCTGGTTCAGCGCATGCTTGATTGCCTTCAGCTGATACCCCTTCTCCTTCAGGTTCTTGACCTGTTTGAACAGGCGGATATGTAAATCCGTATAGTACCGGTGCCCCATTTCGTTACGGGGAATATCAAGTTCCAGCTCCTCTTCCCAGTACCTTAATACATGGGCCTCCACATCGACCTTTTTGGACGCATCCGATATCAGATAATGTACTTCATCCATAGCCATTCTCTCCTTCACAAGTTAACAGGCATGTCCTGCCTTACTATTAGTGTATGCATTGAGAATGGATATTATGACACCCTGGAAAAATTTTTATGTGTCCTGTCCGCCGCCCTGAGGTCTGGCAGCGTTCACAAACTTGGTGTACTCCGGTTTCCATATCAATGTAACGGTTCCGATGGGGCCGTTACGCTGTTTGGCTATGATTACCTCTGCCTCGTTGGGATGCTCCGTATCCTTATTATAATAATCATCACGGTACAGGAACATTACCACGTCGGCATCCTGCTCGATGGCTCCCGACTCACGAAGGTCGGAGAGCATGGGCCTGTGATCCTGCCTGGTCTCGCAGGCACGGGACAGCTGTGACAGGGCAATGACAGGGGCATGAAGTTCTCTGGCAAGGGCCTTCAGGGAACGGGAGATATCGGAAATTTCCTGCTGGCGGTTATCACCTCCGCCCTTCTTGCTGCCGCTCATGAGCTGCAGGTAGTCAATGATTACGACGCTGAGTCCATACTCCAGCTTCATCTTCCTGCACTTGGAGCGCAGCTCTGATATGGATATACCCGGGGTGTCATCGATTATCAGCTTGGAATTCCCTATGACGCCGATACCCTCAACCACCGCATCCCAGTCAGAATCCGTCAGGGAGCCGGTCCGCAGCTTCTGGGAATCCACATTGGACTCCATGGAAAGCATACGGTTCACCAGCTGCTCCTTGGACATCTCCAGGCTGAACACCATGCAGGGCAGGCTCTTTCGCACCGCCACATAGTCCACCACGTTCAGGACAAAAGCCGTCTTACCCATGGAAGGACGGGCCGCTATCAGGATAAAGTCCGAAGGCTGGAAGCCGGAAAGCTTATAATCCAGGTCAATAAAGCCGGAAGGTATTCCCGTGACAGTTCCCTGGTTCTTATAGGCATCCTCAATCTTCTCCAGCACATTGATGGCCACCTGCTTGATGGGCACAAAATCCTGCCCCCCGCGGTTTTGCAGCAGGTTAAAAACGGACTTCTCCGTGTCTGCCAGAATGTTCTCCAATGGCTCCTTTCCGGCGTAACAGGTATTGGCAATCTCCTCCGTGGTCTTAATCAGCCTGCGCAGTACTGCCTTCTCACCTACAATGGCGGCATAGGACCTTACATTGGCGGACGTAGGCACCATGGTAACGATGTCCCGCACAAAATCCAGGCTGCTCACCTCAGGAGGCACGTCCTTTTCCTTCAGACGGTCCTGGAGGGTTACCAGGTCCACGGGCTTGCCTTCATTGAACAGCTCCACCATGGCGTCGAACATGATGCCGTACTGCTGCTGGTAAAAATCACTTCCCGTAACAATCTCCGACGCGGCAATCACTGCCTCCCTGTCCATGAGCATGGAACCGATGACCGACTGTTCCGCCTCCAGACTGTGGGGAAGCACCCGCTTAATCAGGGCTTCTTCCATATTACTCGTCTCCTGTATCTGAATCTATGAGACCCGCCTGTTGAGGCGGGTCCTGTGTCTGCGCTATGATTTTATGCTTCCACTACCTTGACAGCCAGTCTGGCGGTCACTTCCTTATGAAGCTTAACAGGCACCTCGAAGCTGCCAATGGACTTGATGGGGTCGTTCAGCATAATCTTTTTCTTGTCAATGTCAATTCCCAGCTGGTCCCCAATGGCCTTGCCGATTTCCTTGGAGGATACGGAGCCGAAAGCTCTTCCGCCCTCTCCCGCCTTGATGGTCAGGGTAACGGAGGACTCATCCAGCTTTGCTCCCAGCTCCTTTGCTGCCGCCAGCTGCTCTGCCGCAATCCTGTCATCGTTGGCCTTTTTAAGCTTTAAATCATTCAGATTCTTGGAATTAGCTTCCACCCCAAGCTTCTTGGGCAAAATAAAATTTCTGGCATAGCCGTCATTCACATTCACAATCTGGCCTTTTTTTCCTAATGCCTTCACGTCTTCCAGTAATACTACCTGCATGTCTCATACTTCCTTTCTGATTCTGTGTCTATGGGTATCCCTAATCAGGATACCTCGCCTTCCTCCATCATCTGGCGGATGACGTCTTTCAGCTGTTCCTTTGCTTCTTCCACGGTCACGCCCTGCATCTGGGCACCTGCTATGGTGCGGTGTCCGCCGCCGCCCAGCTTCTCCATCATGACCTGAACATTAACCTCGTCAATGGACCTGGCGCTGAAATAAATGGTTCCGTTATAATCTGTAAGCACCACCGAAGCCTTCATGCCGCGGATCTCCAGAAGTTCGTTGGCTGCCTGGGCACCGATGATGGTGGGACTCTCCAGCCCTTCGGCTGGGCACTCACTGATGGCAAATGCATCCATAAACACCTCCGCCTTCCTGACCGCGTCCGCCTTTGCCTGGTAGTCCTTCATATTCTCCCTGAAAAGCTTGCGCACCCTGGTGATGTCAGCACCGCTTCTCCTTAAAAATGCCGCTGCCTCAAATGTCCTGACGCCTGTCTGATTGGTAAAGTTCTGGGTGTCGATGACAATGCCGGCGTACATGGCATCCGCCTCTGCAGATTTGATTTTAATACCATCTGCGATATATTGCAATACCTCTGCCACCATCTCACAGGTGGATGAGGCATAGGGCTCCACGTAGGAAAGAACCGCGTTATCTATGATTTCGCTGCTGGTCCTGTGATGGTCCAAAACCACAATGGTCTTCACCATCTCCAAAAGAGCCGGTTCATCCGTAATGCTGGGCCGGTTCACATCCACGATAACCAGCATGGTCCCCTGGTCCACCAGCTCGGCTGCCTTGGGGCCTGTGAGCAGCATGTCCTCAGGATATTCGGCATTTCCCGTAAATCGCTCCATCATGGGACGCACCGACGAGGTCACCTCGTTGACCACAATGTTGGCCTTCTTATTCATGGACATGGCAATGCGGTATATGCCCACTGCCGCGCCAAAGGAATCAATGTCCGCCAGACGGTGTCCCATGATAAGGAGCCGGTCCTTGTTCTCCATCAGCTCCCTGAGGGCGTGTGCCTTTACCCTGGCCTTCACCCTGGTGGTCTTCTCCATCTGCTGGGCCTTGCCGCCATAATACTGAATCTTGTCGGAGTCCTTGACCACTGCCTGGTCACCGCCCCGTCCCAGGGCCATGTCAATGGATGTCCTGGCATATTCATAATTCTGGCTGTAGCTGTCGCCGTTCATACCGATACCGATACTTAAGGTAACAGCCATGTCATTGCCTATGTTCACTGTCTTTACATCCTCCAGGATGGAAAAACGCTCTTCCTGTATCCTGGCCATGTACTGCTGCTTGATGGCAAAGAAATATTTATCCTTCTCAATCTTTTTTACGATACCGTTCATGCCGGAGATATATTTGCTTATCTTCCGGTCTATGAGGGCGGTCAAAAGGGAGCGCCGGACCTCCTCCACGCTTTCCAGGGCTTCGTCATAGTTATCCAGGTAAATCAGTCCCGCCACCAGCTTCTGATCATTAATCTGCTGCATGTACTTAAGGGTCTGTGTCTCGTCCAGCAGATAAACAGCCGTAACAGACGAGCCCTGTCCCTCCAGCCCTCCCGCGGTCACTGCCGCGTCAAGGCTGTCCACCATGACCTGCTTTAGATCAATCCGGAACTTCCTGTCTCCCAGGCAGCTGTGAAGGCTCACAACCTCCCCGCCGGTAGCCAGCATTTCCTTTGTAATCTCAGGAAACATGGCCGTGATATTCTTATATGAATTCTTGTCTTCTTCCAGGATTGCCGTAAACTCCCGGTTCATCCACAACAGATGTCCTGAGCCGTCTGCCACCGCATAGGGCATCAGCATCTCTTCCAGCAGGTTCTGTCTGCTCTGGTCATAAGCGGACGAAAATGCGATGAGCCCGGCAAGTATGCCTCTTTTTCTTGAAAAATACAGCCAAAGGGCAATCCCTATATAGACAATGGTAAAGACCGATACTATAATGCCGGCTTTTATGGATACCGCTGCCACAACAGCAGTCAGCACGATTAAAAGGACCGACAAAAAGAGCGGCCACTGCAGGTAGACCTTGAAAATCCCCCGCGTCCTTCCTTTATCTCTCATAGTCTGCCTCCATTCGTATCCGAAAATCAGAATACGCCTATCTTAGTTAGTATAACATATTCGGTCTCATTCGTCCATAAAAATGAGATTTTGCCAGCAATGCCAGTACTGTGCCAGCAATTTCCCCGGAGCCCAAGACATAATCTGTGTAAAAAGGAGATAAAAGAGAGCAAAAAGATGAACATTGTAACGCTTTTTGTTGATAAACGGTTATGCCTATGATAGAATCTAAGCTGTATTACACGAACATACCATACCAAGGAGGATATATGTATGAAACAGCGCAACATCGTAGTATGTATCCTGCTGAGCTTGGTTACCTGCGGAATTTACGGCATCTATTGGATGATCGTACTGAACGACGAAACCAACGCGCTCTCCGGCAGGCAGGGTACAAGCGGAGGACTGGTTTTTCTGTTCTCACTGATCACCTGTGGGATTTACAGCCTGTTCTGGATGTACCAGATGGGCAATGCAGTTGAAACGCTTCATGACCAGCATGGCGAGCCAAGGGGAAGCGCACCGGTGGTCTATCTGCTACTCAGCCTGTTCGGACTGGGCATCGTGGCTTACGCCCTGCTTCAGAATGAGCTGAATAAATATCTCCCTAATGCATAAACGTCTTCGGACAGTATGCATAAAAACAGGCGGGCTCCTGGGAGCCGGCCTGTTTTATGCATTTATCTGTATTCTGGCGGGACGTCCCCTGATTCCCTGCCTGTTTCATACCGTCACCGGACTGTACTGCCCGGGCTGCGGCGTAAGCCGGATGTGTCTGTCCCTTCTCCGTCTGGACTTTGCTTCTGCCTTTCAGGCCAATGCAGCCCTCTTTCTACTGCTTCCCCCGGGACTGTTCATGGCTGTCTGGATGGCCGTACGGTATGTAAGGACCGGAAGCACACGCCTTACACGGGTTCAGGCCTGTGTTTTCTATGTAATGATTGGGGTGCTGCTTGTGTTTGGGGTGATGCGGAATCTGCCTGGTTTTGGGTGGCTGAGGCCTTGATATCTCTCAATTATCCCTTTACAGCCCCCATGGCAATTCCGTCCACCAGTTGTCTCTGGAATATGATAAATATGATTACCGGAGGTATGATTGTCATTGTTATAACCGCACCCAATACTCCAAAATTCCAGCTATCACCCTTTAACAGTGTCAAAGCTACCGCAATGGGCATAGCGCTGTCCTGAGTAGCCAGTGTCTTTCCCATGGTATATTCCCCCCATATATTATAAAAGGAAAATACCAGTACAATTATCATTCCATTCTTAGCCAAAGGCGCCATAACATCTTTCCAAGTCCGGAATACGCTGCACCCATCCATCCTTGCCGCCTCCTCCAATTCAACAGGAAGCCCCAGAAAAATCCCCCGCATAATAAAAATCGAAAACGGCAGTACATTCATTACATTTGGAAGTACTAAACCCATAGTTGTGTTCAAGAGCCCCACATTATATTCCATAATATAAATAGGAATCAAAAGTGCTGCCAAAGGAAAGGTAATGACAAACAGGATAAATGCCATTACCGCGCCGCTCCCTTTAAAAGGAAGCCTTGCAAAGGCATATCCGCTCATGGCACTTAGGATAACTGTTAATATTACCCCAATAAATGTGATTTTCAAGCTATTTACGTAATACCCCAAATACTGTGAGCCGTGCTGGAATACATATAAATAGTTTTCCAGGGAAGGGCTGTTGGGGAAAAATGTCATGGTCGTAGACAAAATTTCTTTCTGGCTCTTAAAAGAATTAAATACACTGTAGAAAATAGGAATTACAAAAACCACTGCAATTAGGGTCAGAACTGCAAACATAATCAGCCTGGGGATGTTTTTCATTACCTTCATTCTTTTTCTCCTTTCGAAACCATCAAATTAATCAGTGAAAACAGGAGAATCAATCCACTGAGTACAAACGCCATGGCTGACGCATAGCCCATATCAAAATATTTAAAAGCCGTGTTATATATATACATATATAGTGTTCTGGTGGCGTTGCCCGGACCTCCTCCGGTCATGACCATGGGCTCCACAAATACCTTTAAAGCGGTAACGATTCCCCATATACCAGTAATGACAAAACTTTCCCTCAAACTTGGCAGAACGATATAAAAAATCTTTTTTATTCCCGTAACACCGTCAACCACTGCTGCTTCCAGGATATCTGTCGATATAGACTGGAGCCCTGCCAAAAACAGAATGGTTATAAATCCTATATTGTACCATAGGTTGGCTGCAATGGTAGTGCCCATGGCTGTATTTCTGGAGGTCAGCCAGGCACGGGTGAGCTGCGGAAGTCCAATCTTTACCAGGAAATAATTGATATATCCGAAATTTTCACTGAACAGCCAGCCAAATATGATACATGCCAGCGATGCCGGTACTACAATAGGAGTAAATACAGCAGTCCTGAAAATACCTGTTCCTTTTTTACAGAAGAAAATAAGCAATGCTATAATCAAAGACAATACCATCAGCAAAATGAAGTCCAAAGAAGCAAATACAGCTGTGTTCTTCATTGATACAAGGAAATCAGGATCAGAAAACAGTGACACATAGTTCTTAATTCCTACAAAAGAGGGAGTCAAGTCATACATAAAGTCATACTCAGACATACTTAGGTACGCTGTATAGCACAGGGGATATGCAACAAATACAGCTATAATCAAAAAACTGGGCAAGACAAATAATATTCCCCAAAATGCCTTCTGTTTCTTTGCGCTCCACGTCCTCTTCATTTTCTGCCTCCTTGCCAAGAAAGGTGCTACACATGATTTGCATAGCACCTTTGCAAATTACTTATCCAACTTATTTACCATATTTTGGAGCTCCTCAGCTGCTGTATTCACATCTGTCCCATCCACAAGGCTGGCTTGGAAAATCTCCTGACATTTTATTACAAATTCCCCCAAATCTTTATAAGGAGGATAGGTGACTGCCTTTTCAATGGACCCCTTAATGTTCTGCCAATTAGGTGATTCTGTCTTATTGTAATACTCCGTAATTACAGGAATCTTACCATACTGGTTCACGATACTGGTCTGTGTATATTCGCCCAGAAGCTGCTCCTGAACAAACTGTACTGCCAAATCAGAACTTGGAGAACACTTGGGAATAATGACGCCATTTACATATCCAACCGATCCATTTTCTTCTCCCCCTGGTATGGGAACAACAGACGCATTTTCCTCTCCAATGGTCGGAATCGCCTCTACCCAGTTGGAACCTGACTGAAGAAGTATGGCAACCTTACCGGCTTTATAACTGTTCTTACCTGCATCGTAGTCAGCAAATGTCTCGGTAGAGAACACTCCATCCTTAACCCCTTTCTGCCAAATTGCCAGTATATCCTTAAATTCCTGAGACTGAAAGTTAACCGTAATGCCGTCATCCTGATACAGTCCACCGCAGGATGCCTGAAGTATTCCTAATACAGTCCCATGTATATCCTTGCTCCACTGAATAGTACATCCCTGCTGTGTGACAACACCATTCTCTGTCTTAGTTAGTTTCTTAGCAAATTCATAAACATCATCCCATGTCTTTGGAACCAATGCCCCGCCGTTCTCATCCACAAGACCTGCGTCTTTAAACATCGCCTTATTTATGTTATAAGGTCCTTTGTAACAAACTGTTCAGCAAAAGAAGCGCCATCTATAACCACCAGGTCACAAGGGGTATCTCCTTTTTGCCAGTTGATGCTGTAATTGGACACAACCGTAGGATCTGCATAAGTCTGAACCTCAACCGTTACATCCGGATGGTCCTTCATAAATGCTTCAGCTGCTTCATTCAGATATAGCTTTGTGACCTGCCATGACTCACCTGCTATACGCAGAGTACGCTTCCCGCCGCTCTGCTGGGCCGTGGTTCCTGCCGGAGCAGCGGATTCTGCTTCTTTAGATGCTTTGGACGCTGCCGAAGAACATGCACCTAAGTTAACAGCCAGAATGCCTGCCAGTAAAACAGATATCATTTTCTTCATTTCAATTCTCCTCCCTCTACACTAACTATCAATAAGCGATGATGACTCTTTATCCAGGAACAAATGCCAGTCCTTATGTGTCTTAAGTAAGGTAGCCGGAACCATGTTTGTAACCTCTTCCGACTTAAGTGTATTTCTGACAGCCTCAGCCTTTCTCTCCCCCGGTACACTGGATACAATTGTTTCACACTGCATAATCTGATAAGGAGTCATTGAAACGGCCTTGAACGGGACTTCATCAAGTGTTGGGAACCAGCCTTCATTCAGCTGCTGTTTCCTGCAGCGTTCTTCCAAAGACACGATTCTGTATGCTTCCCGTGTCTCAAAATCAGCCGGCGGGTCATTAAATGCGATATGGCCGTTTTCACCAATACCAATAACGCCTATATCTATGATGTCTTTTCGAATTTCTCTGGTCAGTTCCTTTAGATTCTCCTCCACATCCCCTTCCGTGTTTACAAAATGCACCTTAACCGGTACTTTGCTGGTAAAACGCTCTTTCAGGTAGCGCCTGAAACTTGCCTTGTGGGTTTCAGGCAGTTCCAAATACTCATCCAAATGAAACATGGTAACCTTTTCCCAGTCAACGTTCTTCTCAACCAGATACTTAATTGTCTCAAACTGTGATGCCCCTGTGGATAGAATGATTCTTGCCTGTCCCCTTTTTTCTATGGCTTCATTTAACTTTTTAGCAATTAAATCAGCTGCCTTCTCTCCCAATTCTTCGGAATTGTCAAGAATATATACTGCCATCTCTCCTTACCTCCTGATTTTACTATGAACCTTCCTTACAGAATTCCTTTCAACCAGAGTAGGCTGCATTGTGATATTAACTATATTCCTGGACTTACCCTCAATTTTATCAATAAGATATTTAGCAGACCGTTTGCCCATTTCTTCTGCCGGTTCATGAATCGTAGTAAGTCTTGGCGTCACCATCTTACTGACAAAAATATCATCCATTAGGTCAGTTTATAAGGAACTACACGCAGACCGAGAAACGGGCTGCTGACAACAAACGGCGGTATGCTCCCGGAGAGGGTAGCATACCGCCTGTTTTGTTGTCCGGGGATTCCAAAGGGGCTTGCCCCTTGGCACACGACTTTGCTTGCAAAGTGTAGTGTGTTATACGCTCTGTCGGCGTTGCCGTGAAAATGCCGTTGCCGCCGGGGAGGGCAAGGGGATTTGAAACGGCAGGAAAACAGGGCTGTGATTGCGTGGCGTGGAGCCGCAAGCGCAGGACTGGTTTCATCAGCAGACAGGGCGTATATGAAAGCCTCCGCCCCTCGTCCCACGCCGTCCTTCGGGACAAAATGTCCCGAACTTGTGGACACACTCACGAAAAAGCAGACGGATTTTTCTCTCAAAATTGAAATGGGCGGGAAGCCATTTTAGGGCTTTCCCGCCTTGATTGCCTGTTAGCAAAGGCGGGCGGGACTGTCAACGGCGGCGCAGTATGCGCCGTTCATCTTGACCGTTGACTGGCTCGGCTGGCTTTGCTATTTCCCCGACAAACTGGAAGTTATAACGTTATAGCAGTATCAATTCCTACACCATTGACCAAAAAATCAGTAAAGGTATCGGCAATTTTATCTGCTTCTTCACCCCCCAAACTACCATCTTCTACCCGATACAAGCCAAGACCGTCTTTTCCTTTTCCATAAAAATAAACCAAGTCCCCCAAATCATTTCCAAAAAACCAAACGCTTTCGATAAATTCAACAAGTTCATTACTAATAAAAAAATCTTCTGTATACATCCGGTGGTAATCTTCGTATTGCGTCAATGCCATCTTAGCGCTCCAAATACATATTGATGAACCATCGTTTTTAACCAAGAACTCTACTCCTACATTTTGAGGACCGACAATGCTTTTTAAGAGTTCTATATAGTCATCTGGTAATTGTATTGGTGATTTGCTTAATACCTGCTCGATTTCCTTCTCTCCACCGCAACCAATGGTTTCCATATCAAAAGATAACCGTTCATTAATATTTTCGATAATGCTCATTTTATCCTCCATCAATTCCAGTTTGTCATTCTCTTACTTTCTCCCCCGCTGTGGGTTTGGATTTTTCAGCAAGTCCGACTTCTCCGAAATCCTTTTGAGCCACTTCTTTTCTTCCTCGGACAGCTTCTTAAAGTTCAGCCGGAGCCGCTTGCAGATAAACGCCAGTGACGCTTGCTCCGGGTCGCTGTCCGGGCTGGCGGTTTCATCAGCGGCTTGCAACAATCCTTTCAGCGGGTTGTCCTCCGGGACGCTGAAAAAATCGTCCTTATGTGCTTCCCGCAGGCCAAGGGCTATGCCGTTTATGTCCTGCTGTATCACATAGCGGCAAAAGTTGTCATCGTCAATGTGGGCGGCGACAAGCTGTCTTAACTGCGGGTCGGTCAAGCCGGGATTGTACTGCTTCATAATCGTTGCGCTCATGGTGTCCACTATGGCGTTTACGGTCTGCACCTGCTTCACCGCCACGCCATTCACATAGATTTCAAGGTCAGCCATGAGCCGGGGAAAATCCGGGTGCGCCGCCAGTTCACACAAGAGGGAATTGTCCACCAGCCCGCTTTTCAGCAGTTCAATCATATCGTCACACAAATGCAGTTCTGCAAGATCGGCGTTTGGGTGATTTTTTGTTTCAGACAGTCCCAGCAGATAATCGGCAGTCACACCGTAAAACTTCGCCAGCTTGATAAGGGCATAGTGGCTGATGTCTTTGAAGTCCTCCGCTTCATAACTGCCCAGCGCAGACTTGGAGAGGTGGGTCTGCTCCGCAAGCTGTTCCAGCGTCAGCCCACGCTCCACACGCAGGTCTTTTAAGCGTTCCTGTATAGATAATTCCATGTGTTATCTCTTTTCTTTAATCTTTAATCAAATTTTATTTCTTCACCGCAATCGAAAACTTTAGCATTAAAAAACCGGGCTATCTCAATCAGTTTTCCTTGAATCTCATCTGATAAACCGTCACAGCCAATCTTTCCGTTTTCATAATAAATCTCATAGTCATTTTTATAGATAACTCTACCTGGAATTTCAAAATACATTGTTGTACGGGTTAAGGGATTTATCCCCTTTCCTTGTTCTGATAATGACAATTCTTTGTCTGATTGCACATATTTTTTCCATTCCTCTAAAGTTATCACTTTCCCTATCCGTTCAACATATATGTCCATACAATCTCCTCCTTTTTGTATTCTACCACAATTCCGAGAGCGTGGAAATAGTGAGTTTTCCGGGCTGATTTCCGACTTTATGGATATACGGGGCAGGCGGTCATTTAGGTGTAGACTTATCTTAGTTCATCGGTGAACAGCACCTTGAAAATCAAATGACCGTCCGAAAAGGAATATCCCGGCATGGGAAGCACCGCAACGAGCCACTTCGGGACAAAATGTCCCGAAGTCCGGGGAGCGTGCCAACGTCGGAATAAGCCGCAGGAATGGGGCAGGAAGCCTTTTCGGGGAGAACGGCAACAGAGAAACGGAGGAACGCATGAAAGAAAATTTATACAAGCGATTGCCGCCCGTAGAGCGCAGGCCGGACGGCTCCCTCTACCGCATGACGCCGGCGCAGAGGAAACAGGCAAACAGCCTGATACGCCGGGAGTGTTGCAACTGCGAGGGCGGGGATTGTATCGCTCTTGATGACGGGGACGCTCACACCTGCCCGCAGATGATTTCTTTCTCCGTCTGCTGTAAGTGGTTTCGCTGGTCGGTCTTGACGCAGGACGGAACGCTGGAAGCAGAGATTTTCCGGGGAAAGAACTTGAAACGTTGTGAGGTCTGCGGCGGCGTGTTCGTCCCAAAGTCCAACCGGGCGAAATACTGCCCGGACTGCGCCGCCAGAGTTCACAGGCAGCAGAAAGCGGAAAGTGAACGGAAAAGGAGGTCGAGCGTGGACAATTAGGCGGGGAAAAGTCCTTGATTTGCAAGGCTTCCAGAGGGCAGAACCGGGGGAAGTGGTATAAAGTATCACCCTCCCCCGGAAATGCCGTTCTAACTGTCCACAAAGCACACTATGACAAACATGATTTATATTCATCAGCCGAAGAAATCGGTCAGCTTCACCCGGCTCTCGAATTTTCTCTTTGAAGCCCCCACATTCACAGCTTTGTCCAATGAAGCAAAGATATTGTACGCCTTTATCCTGCGCCGGACGGAGTTGTCCCGCAAGAACGGCTGGTCGGACCAGTACGGTCGCATTTTCCTGTACTATCCAATCTGCGAGGTGGTCGCCTTGCTCCACTGTGGGCGGCAGAAAGCGGTCAACACTCTACGGGAGTTACAATATGCGGGGCTTGTGGAGATACAGAAACAGGGCTGTGGAAAACCCAACCGTATCTATCCAAAATCCTATGAAGCGGTTTCAAACACCGACTTCAAGAAATCCGGTTCCGGTACGCCGGAGGGCTGAAAACCGCACGCATGGAGTACGATAATCAATCCTCTTGAAGTACGAAAACCGGACGGAAGATAGAAATACAGAGATTAAACAGATTTATTTATATCAATTCCATTCCAATCCTATCAGAGATATTTCCGGCGGGATTTTCCTGTGGAAAAGTCCCGGATAGGAAAGGAATGGGGAAAGGAGTTTATGGCACAACACGCAATTTTGCGATTTGAGAAGCATAAAGGCAATCCGGCAAGGCCGCTGGAAGCCCACCACGAACGGCAAAAGGAACAGTACGCCAGCAATCCTGACATTGACACGAGCCGGAGCAAGTACAACTTTCACATCGTCAAGCCGGAGGGACGCTATTACCATTTCATTCAGAGCCGCATTGAACAGGCGGGGTGCAGGACACGAAAGGACAGCACCCGGTTTGTGGATACGCTCATAACCGCCAGCCCGGAGTTTTTCAAGGGCAAGTCCCCAAAGGAGATACAAGCCTTTTTTCAGCGGGCGGCGGACTTCCTCATTGACCGGGTAGGCCGGGAAAATATCGTGTCGGCGGTGGTACACATGGACGAGAAAACGCCCCACCTACATTTGACTTTCGTTCCGCTGACAAAGGACAACCGCCTGTGCGCCAAAGAAATCATAGGCAACCGGGCGAATTTGACGAAGTGGCAGGACGATTTTCACGCCTATATGGTGGAGAAATATCCTGACTTAGAGCGTGGGGAGAGCGCCAGCAAAACGGGACGGAAGCATTTCCCCACCCGGCTTTTCAAGCAGGCGGTCAATCTCTCCAAACAGGCGAGGGCGATTGAAGCCACGCTGGACAGTATTTCTCCGCTGAACGCCGGGAAGAAGAAAGAAGAAGCCCTTGCCATGCTGAAAAAGTGGTTCCCTCAAATGGAGAACTTCTCCGGGCAGTTGAAGAAATATAAGGTCACGATCAATGACCTGCTGGAAGAAAATCAAAAGCTGGAAGCGAGAGCCAGAGCCAGCGAAAGCGGCAAGATGAAAGACCGCATGGAACGGGCGAAACTGGAAAGCGAATTGCAGGATATTCAAAGGCTGGTTGACCGTATCCCGCCGGACGTGCTGGCAGAAGTAAAGCGGCAACAGCGATACACAAAGGAAAGGTGATTGAATATAAGCAGAATTTCACGCCGCCCCTATGCGGCATTGTACCTTGCTACGAAAATAAAACTCGTAGCCAAGACCTGAACCTTGACAACAAATGTTTTCAACAATCATGAAAGCATCGCTAAAAAGCAGTCACGATATTGGCTGCCAACAGTGAAATATGAATCAAAGATGGGCTAACCTTGGGCTTCTACATGATAACCATGTTTTTCCAATTCCCGTATATACCGGGAAATCTGCTTTTGCTCACAGTTTTTACGCCTGACTTCAAAACAGGCTTCATTAAAAAGAGTCCCTTGTTTTAGCATTGTATAGATGATAACAAGTAGTTTCCTGGCAAGAGCAACAATGGCCTTTTTCGCACCTTTTTTCTGTTTGATTCTCCAATACCAGGCAGAAAGATAAGAGTTTCGTTTTCCGGCAATTACCCAGGCGATTTCACAGAGCATACTTTTTATGTACGGATTGCCTTTCGTGACAGATGTGCTTTTTCGTTTTCCCGCACTCTCATTATTTCCGGGACATAGACCAGCCCATGAACAGATATGCTCTGCGGTTTTAAATGGTTTCATATCAACTCCGATTTCAGCAATAATTGCACAGGAAGCGGTGGTGCTTATCCCATAAATGCTATTCAACTGTTCCACTTGCAGAATAAATGGTTCCATATCTTGCTCGAGATCTTTTTCGATTTGATTCAGATGTTCTTTTAGAGAATCATAATGGTTCATGAGGATTCTGAGAAACGCTTTCTGATGTTCCGAGAGAGTTCCATTTACGGCCATGAGGATTTCATCTATACGGCTTCTTGTCTTTGTTTTTAAGCAGGAGTCCAAAGCAGTCCGATCGATTTGACCATGCTCAATCAGGTGCAGAATGATGTTCCTGCCGGAAGTACCAAAAATATCAGAAATGAAAGAGGACAAACGGAAGCCGGAACTTTGTAAAAATTTCTCAATCCTGTTTTTCTGGGATGTAATATCACGGATGAGGCTCTTACGGTAACGGTTTAAGTCCCGAAATTCCCGAATTCTTTTTTCGGGAATAAAGCTGCCATTCAGCAGCCCGGCACGGAGTAGGGTAGAAATCCACTCGGAATCTCGCATGTCTGTTTTTTTGCCGGGAACATTCTTCATATGGCGTGCATTTACAACCAGCAAAGTAATATCTCCAGAGAATGAGTCTTCCAGTATTTCATAAATAGGCAGCCAGTAAATGCCTGTGCTTTCCATAGCGACATGATGGCAGTTTTGAGAAACGATCCAATCCCGCAAGGCGATCATATCTGGGATTAGGGTGGAAAATTCCCGGATTTCGGAATGTGTTGGCTTACCCAAAGGACCAGACAGGATACATGCAACAATTTTTTCTTTGTGGACATCCAGTCCACAGGAAATTTCCAGAAGGTCTTTCATACAGAACATCTCCTTTGCAATAGAATTGGCAGGAGATTTGCCCGAGATAATACGGACTTTGCTACTCGTGCTATCCATAAAAGGTGCGACAATATGCTGTGCTCAAGGGCAAAACATTTACGTTGACAAACGGGGTGCAAATTCCTCCAAGGTGCAATCAAATTTAATCCTGCCTAAGACTATTGTAAGGCAGAATAAGAAATAAAAAAAGTAGTGGAGCCAATACCCTATTTTCATCATAGGCTGAGATAAGCTTTCATGATTCGTTGAAAATTGAATATGGGAGGTTCTATGGAGCATATCAGATACAAGAAAGAAACAGAGGTCGTGACTTTTCAGGGAAAGGAAATCACGCTGGAAAATCTCTCCCCGGTGTTCACGCCGGAGCAGGAAGCGGCGAAACGCCGGGAGTTGGAGCAACAGCTTTATGAGGTGTTCCGCAAGTACGCCGATAAACGGCAGAATGAGAACGCCGGGGCGTAAGGTTTTCCAAAGCCACCGTTGATTTGCGGGGCTGCTGGCGATATAATATAAGTGTCAGCAGCTCCGTTTCTTTTTTAAGAAAAGGAGCGACAATATGAACAACAGAATAGACGCAATCTATGCAAGACAATCGGTGGACAAAAAGGACAGCATTTCCATTGAAAGCCAGATTGAATTTTGCAAATACGAATTGAAAGGCGGTAACTGCAAGGAATACACAGACAAAGGGTACAGCGGCAAGAACACAGACCGTCCGAAGTTTCAGGAACTGGTGCGGGATATTAAGCGGGGCTTGATTGCAAAGGTCATTGTCTACAAACTTGACCGTATCAGCCGTTCCATTCTGGACTTCGCAAACATGATGGAACTGTTCCAGCATTACAACGTGGAGTTTGTTTCCTCTACGGAGAAGTTTGACACCTCCACTCCTATGGGGCGGGCTATGCTGAATATCTGTATCGTGTTCGCCCAGCTTGAACGGGAAACGATACAGAAGCGGGTGACGGACGCTTATTATTCCCGCAGTCAGCGGGGCTTCAAAATGGGCGGCAAGGCTCCCTATGGTTTCCACACCGAGCCTATCAAAATGGACGGTATCAACACAAAGAAGCTGGTGGTAAAACCGGAGGAAGCGGCGAATATCCGGCTCATGTTCGAGATGTACGCCCAGCCTACAACCTCCTACGGGGACATTACCCGGTATTTTGCTGAACAGGGGATTTTATTCAACGGCAAAGAACTGATACGCCCCACGCTGGCGCAGATGTTACGCAATCCCGTCTATGTGCAGGCAGACCTCGATGTGTACGAATTTTTCAAAAGCCAGGGGACGGTCATTGTCAATGACGCCGCCGACTTTACGGGCATGAACGGGTGCTATCTGTATCAGGGGCGGGACGTGAAGCCGGACAAGGCGCAAAATCTCAAAGACCAAATGCTGGTGCTGGCTCCGCATGAGGGGATTGTCCCCTCGGACGTATGGCTGACCTGCCGCAAGAAGCTGATGAACAACATGAAAATCCAGTCTGCCCGGAAAGCCACCCACACATGGCTGGCGGGGAAAATCAAATGCGGGAACTGCGGATATGCTCTTATGAGTATCTTCAATCCGTCCGGCAAGCAATATCTCCGCTGTACAAAGCGGCTGGATAACAAGAGTTGCCCCTGCTGTGGGAAAATCATCACTTCGGAACTGGAAGCGGTCACTTATCAGCAAATGGTGAAGAAGCTGGACAGCTACAAGACGCTGACGGGCAGGAAGAAAGCGGCAAAAGCCAACCCGAAAATCGCCGCCCTGCAAGTGGAGCTTGCTCATGTGGACAGTGAGATTGAAAAGCTGGTAGACAGTCTGACAGGCGCAAACAATGTCCTGCTCTCCTATGTGAATGTGAAGATTGCCGAACTGGACGGACGCAAGCAGGAACTACTGGCGCAGATAGCGGAGCTGACGGTGGAAGCCATAAGCCCGGAACAGGTCAGCCAGATTTCCGGCTACCTCGACACTTGGGAGAATGTATCCTTTGACGACAAGCGGCGGGTGGTGGACTTAATGCTCACTACCATAGCCGCCACAAGCGACAGCTTGAATATCACATGGAAAATCTGACGGGCGGCACACCTCCCGTCAGATACCTACCCTGTGTAGTCCCTTGTAAACTGCACTTTCCCACAATGGAAATATCATTGGGAACATGGATTCCGCGGTTATGCAATTCATTTATCATCTTAATGGCCAGTGAGTCATTAATCGCAACAATACCTTCCGGAAGATACTCCTCCTCAAACATTTTGTCAATAATCTGGATGGCTCCCTGGTCATCTCCAATATTATAAATATCATAGTTGGAATCATAATTCACAATTCGACGCTTATTAAAAACAATATCATAATCCAACAGCGCCTGCTTAAAGCCCCTCAGTATCTCTCTCCTGTTATGTCGTGTAATTGGTCCTGACGCCAATGCCAGGTCCTTATGTCCGCATTCAATCAGATACTCTGCCGCCATATAACCAGCCTTAAAGAAGTTAAACAGCACCCGGTCTCCGGTATAATTCTCGATTCCCTGGTCCACCAGAAGCGCGGGCATGGTTAGCCGTTCAATCCGTTTGACAAAAGTCTCCTCATTCTGGATTGTTGTCAGCAATATACCTGCTGCCTGCCTTTCTTCCAGCATCTCCAGATACCAGCTTTCCAATCCTGGATTGGAATTGGAGTTACAGATTATGGGAATGAAATTACGGGCTAAACATTCTTCCTCTGACGCTGCCACCTGTGCAGCATAAAACGGATTATTAATTGACGGAACAATAATACCTATCTCAATACTGACGTCACCGCGCAGCATCCTGCTGAACAAATTGGGCTTATATTCCAGTTCGTCCGCAGCATCAAAAACACGTTTTTTCACATCCTGGCTGACAGGATAATCCGTGCGTCTCAGTACCCTGGACACAGTAGCGATTGATACGTTTGCCTTTTTTGCAATGTCCTTAATTGTTGTTTTCTTATTCATTGGGGCCCCTCAAATATAATATAGAAAACGTTATCTATGAGCTCATATTAACATGGACATATTTTACTGTCAATGGGGGGCTATTTTTGTATTCTTCACATTTTTCTATGGTATTTTCCATTTTTTTATATTATAAATATATTTTTATAGATTTGTTCAGACTTTTATAGAAATTTTTTCTATCAAATAACAGTCAACAGCAGAAAAACTTTTTTTATTTACTGTAAAGAAATCAACTGACCGCTAATCCCGCAGTCCATGCTGATGGCAAATCCAGCGACAAATACGGCTGACAAATGTTCACAAAATACTTGATTTTTTTCAGAGTCTGTGGTATTATAAACACTGCTTATCAAAGCAATATCTGGGCGAATTCCCGAGTGGCCAAAGGGGACAGACTGTAAATCTGCTGCTAATAGCTTCGGTGGTTCGAATCCACCTTCGCCCACTAGCGTGCCGTTAAAATATAGCTTAAGGACATCAGTGCAGGGCGCGTAAAGGTCCTGGTTTTCAGCTGTGGCACGTGTTGAAAAGTTCCTGCGGGGCTTTTGCGGGTGTGGTGGAATAGGCAGACACAAGGGACTTAAAATCCCTCGGTAGCGATACCGTGCCGGTTCAAGTCCGGCCACCCGCATTATAAATAGAGTGTTGTAAAAGCATTTGAGTATTCCCGGTGTTTTACAGCACTCTATTTTTACATGCTTACATTTTATGAATCATTCTTGGCTAACCACCCAAAAAAGAGCACCTCCCCGCCTCAGGAAGGTGCTCTTTCCTATCCAAAATCCGTCTGTCCTATATCATCTTTCTGCCTACTTCTCCATGGCAGCTGCCGCGTCGTCCGCAAACCGGGAATCCACCACCGGATAAAATTCATCGGGCCGCGAAACGAACACGGCTGCGCTGTAAGGCGGCATGTTCAGCTTCAAAATCCCGTTCTTTACACGGTAGAGCATAACCCCCGCATTGTACCCTGTCTCAGTGGTCAGAATGGGCCTGCCTAACACCATGTCGTCGGTAACGCCCAGCTGCCATACCGGAATGTCCATAGTCTGGCTGTCCGGACTGTTGGATATGACCGCCACGGCCTGATACTTACCGAACATACGCCCGTAGGCAATCTTCTGGTATCCGGCCAGAAGGGGCTTTAACGCACCCTTTCTGAACACCGGTATCTTGCGGTGGATACCGGTCATATAGCGGTGGAACTCTATGAGCTCTAAGTCCTCTTTCCCCCATGGATAGGTACGCCTGCTGTCCGGATCTGTCCATCCGCAGACTCCGGCCTCATCGCCATAATAAAGCGTGGGAGCTCCCGGCCATGTCATCTGAATCACCACTGCCTCCCTAAACACACAGGGCTTTATGTTATGTCCCGCCTTTTCCGGCCCCGCAGTCTGGATACGTCCTACCATCTGATTGGTCCTGGTAAGGAAACGGGAATGGTCATGGTTGGACAACTGGTTCATGGCCGTCATCACCGTGTTGGTCTGCATGCGGCTCATATGGTATCCCATGGCGTTAAAGAAAGCCTCACCATCTCCCCATATGCCTCCGTTATAACTGTCGCTGTGCTTCTCCATACCGGTCAGAAACCATGTGACCGGTTCCATGAACGCGTCGTAATTCATGATGGAATCCCACTGATCCCCCTCCAGCCAGGAAGCCGGATCCCCGTAGTGCTCCGCCAAAATCAGCGCCTCCGGATTGGCCTCTTTTACGGCCTGGCGGAACCTGCGCCAGAATTCGTGATTGTATTCCGCCGTGTGTCCTAAATCGGCAGCCACGTCCAGGCGCCAGCCATCAATGGAATAGGGGGGCGATACCCACTTCCTGGCCACGTTCAGTATATATTCCACCAATTTTTCAGAATTCTCATAATTTAACTTAGGCAGGGTATCGTGCCCCCACCAGCCGTCGTACGTCCTGTTGTAAGGCCACGCCTCGTCGCTGTCGTCATGGAACTGGAAAAAGCTGTGGTATGGGCTGCTCTTGCTCTCATAGGCGCCTGCCTCATAGTCGCCGGAATGCTCATATATTCCCTCTGCGTCCAGCCACTTGTTAAAGGAACCGCAGTGGTTGAACACCCCGTCAAGAATCACCCGCATCCCCCGCTTATGGACTTCCTCCACAAACCGGGCAAAGAACGCATCGCTGGCTTCCAGATTCTCCTTGCCCGCGCTGCGCTGCACATAGCGGTCAGCCTCCCGGTTATCCGTGGCATCAGGCCTGACCAGGCCGCCTCCGTCCTTCTCGATTCTGGCAAAATGGGGATCGATGTGCTCGTAATCCTGGCAGTCGTACTTATGGTTGGAGGGGGATACAAATACCGGATTCAGATATATGGCCTCCACTCCCAGCCTCTTGATGTAGTCCAGCTTATCCCATATTCCCTGCAGATCCCCTCCGTAAAAGTAGCCCACATCCATGGCAGCCGGGTACCGGTCCCATTCCGTGACCTTCTGAACCGGACGGCCGATGTAGACATACTCATATGATTCCACATCATTGCTCTCATCTCCATTGCAGAAACGGTCCACAAAAATCTGGTACATTACCGCGCCCTTTGCCCATTCCGGCGTGTGAAATCCCGGGGTAATCTTGAAATCAAAACATGGCTGGCCATCCTGTGTAGGGCCCAGACGGTTATAAAGACAGACATCCTGTTCAGATACTACTTTAAAGTGATAAAGCACCTGATCGGTGCCTACTGTGATTTCGTATTCGTAATAATCAAACAGTTCATCGGACCTGGCCTTGGTCATCTCCACCTCGGCTTTATCCTCCACATAATATACATGATCCACATTGCCCTTCGCTGTCCGCATGCGAAGCAGCACATCATCATCTGCGTCCGGTTCCATTGGCATGCGGTAATCCTCTGTCTCAGAGGAAAAAAGGGCATCCCTGTTGATACATCCCTTTATATTATCTTCCACGTTTTATATCCTTTTCCTAATTTGCTCATACTTACAATCCTGTTCCTTTATTGTATCTGAATTTTCTCAAATATACAAGAAAAATTATACCAGAAAAATCTTGATAACATTACACCTTTTCCATGGCTTTCTCACAAAGTGAAAAGCCTGGCGGGGTGGCCAGGCTTCTCAGGAGAAGGTATTTCGTTTCTTATGGGGTGTAGCAAAAACTATATAATGTATTGGGGGGGGTTACGCCTATTATAATAGCATAGGAACGAAAAAAAGTGTGCACAAAGATGCAATATTTTCCAGGCCATTTATGAGCAATATAGACAAGGGAGGGGGCTTTTTAGCCTCCCTCCCCTTCCTGATGCTATTTTCCATCATTCCCGGCCCTAAAAACAGGACCTGAATGCTACTGTGCCGGTGTAAACAGCGTCTCAAACTCAGACTGGCTGATTTTCTCTTTCTCAATCAGCAGGGCGGCGCAGGCATGAAGAACGTAGTCATACTGTTTGATGATGTCCTTTGCCTTCTGATAACACTCGTCAATGATTCGCTTGACCTCGCTGTCAATGGTGTCAGCCACCTCATTGCCGTAGGACTTGGTATGGGCCAGATCCCGTCCGATGAATACCTCGTTCTCGTCACCGCCGTACTGAATCATTCCCACCTTCTCAGACATGCCGTACTGGGTCACCATGGCCCTGGCAATCTGGGTGGCCTGCTTGATATCCTGGGAAGCGCCGGTGGTGATATCGTCAAATATCAGCTCTTCCGCAATCCGGCCGCCTAAATCCACCATGATATTCTGCATCATGCGGCCCCTGGTATTGAACATCTCATCCTTTTCAGGCAGGGGCATGGTGTAGCCGGCTGCCCCGATTCCCGTGGGGATGATGGACACGGTATGCACTGGTCCCACATCCGGAAGCACATGGAACAGGATGGCGTGGCCCGCCTCATGGTAAGCCGTTATCTTCTTATCCTTCTCGGATATTACCTTGCTTTTCTTCTCCGCGCCGATTCCCACCTTTACAAAGGCCCGGTCGATATCGCTCTGCTTGATGAACCTGCGGTTATCCCTGGCGGATATGATGGCAGCCTCATTCATCAGGTTCTCCAGGTCAGCTCCCGTGAAGCCTGAGGTGGTTTGGGCTACCCTGTGCAGATCCACATCCTCGCTGAGGGGCTTTTCCTTGGAATGGACCTTAAGGATTTCCTCGCGTCCCTTCACGTCGGGACGTCCCACTGCTACCTTCCTGTCAAAACGGCCCGGACGAAGGATAGCCGGGTCCAGGATATCCACGCGGTTGGTGGCCGCCATGACGATAATGCCTTCATTGACGCCAAAGCCGTCCATCTCAACCAACAGCTGGTTCAGCGTCTGCTCCCTCTCATCGTGGCCGCCGCCCATACCTGTACCTCTGCGGCGGGCAACCGCGTCAATCTCATCAATAAACACGATACAGGGAGAGTTCTTCTTGGCCTCCTCGAACAAATCACGGACACGGGAAGCGCCCACGCCCACGAACATCTCCACAAAATCAGAACCTGATATGGAGAAAAACGGAACTCCCGCCTCGCCGGCCACCGCCTTGGCAAGCAGGGTTTTACCGGTTCCCGGAGGGCCTACCAGAAGAAGGCCCTTTGGTATCCTGGCCCCCACACTGGTATACTTCTGCGGATTCTTAAGGAAATCCACCACCTCTTCCAGTTCTTCCTTTTCTTCCACAAGACCGGCTACATTGGAGAAATTAACCTTGCTGTCCCGGCTCATCCTGGCCCGGCTCTTGCCAAAATTCATCATTCTGGCGTTGGCGCCTCCGCCGCCCGCGCTCCGGTTCATGACCATGATGATGATGACCACCACCACAATGGACAGCATGAAGGGCAGGATGATGGTCACCAGATAGTTCTCCTGGGGCACATCCATGGTCGTATAAGCCATGTCATGGGCGTCCAGAAGCCTTTGGGCGTCCTTAACATCCGAAACATAAAGCCGCTTCACCTGACCGTCCAAAAGGGTCAGTACCACTTCTCCCGTGGGAGTCTGCGGATTCTGGTGGATGTTCACGTCTGCCGCCTGGCCATCCTCCAGTATCTTGATAAAATCCTGATTTGTAACCTTATCCGCCTGCCTTGCGTAAGGGAATCTCACTGCGGTGGCGATTAAGATCAGCATCAGGAGTATGAATATAAATCCTCTAAATGTCTGCTGCTGTCTCACCGAATTGCCTCCTTAGACCTTCTTATTCTGCATCCAATTCTACTACTCCGATGTAAGGCAGGTTACGGTATTTCTGGTCATAATCCAGTCCATATCCCACTACAAATTCATCCGGTATCGTAAAGCAGGTATAGTCCACCTTCACCTGCTTCTTTACCCTGCGCTCCGGCTTATCAAGAAGTGTACACAGATGGATGCTCTTTGGACCTCTCTGTTTCAACACCTCAATCAGATATGCCAGTGTGCGGCCAGAGTCTATGATGTCCTCCACAATCAGTACATCCTTGCCTTCCAGGGACTCATCCAGGTCCTTCACAATCCTGACCACGCCGCTGGACACAGTGCCGCCGCCGTAGCTGGACACGGACATGAAGTCCAGGGATACCGGAACCGTCATCCTCTTAGCCAGTTCGCAGGTAAAGAATACTCCGCCCTTTAATATGCATATCATGTGGACCTGCTTTCCTGCATAATCCTCGCTGATTTTTGCCGCTACTTCGTTGATCCTTTTATCGACTTCCTCTTCCGTCAATAAAACACGAATTCTGTCAGCCATTACCTTATCCTCCGTTTCACCTATTCTTTTCTCTCTCGAGTCTGGCCTGCCTCTGCCTGCAGCACCCGGACCGTATCCGGTCCTATCTTGTAATACTCGCTCATGCGGTAGCCTATAATCCACATCACATGGCTGCCATCTGCCAGAAGGGGTATCTTATCCCTCATCTGTCTGGGTATCTTCTCATCAATCATAAAACGATTAAGCGCCTTGTGGTTATGGTCCGCCAGGACGATATAATCCCCCGGACACCTGGTTCTTACCACGGGCGTACCCTTTATTTTATCACAGTCAAACCATTTCGTATACACATTTTTAGGAAATTCCATCCCTTTTTTCCGGGAAAAAACCTCCATATCCACAATAGGCAGGTCACCCCATCCTTCTTCTGCCGCCGGGTCTCCTCTTCCCAACCAGATTCCCTCATACTCCCTTATGGCTGCCAGCCCGTAGGGCAAATCCACCTGTTTTCCAACGGACCGCCCGGCCAGCTCCATGACCTGGCTCACATGAACAAGCCCCAGGTCCCTGGAAGCTCCTCCCAGCTCCTTAAGGAGCGACATCACCACATAGGACCTCAGTATCTCCGGTTCCCCCAGAAACACCTCTGCCGGAATGTATGCCCCGGAGTTTTTCCTCACATGGGCCTTAATCCAGGCAGCCGCCTGATTTTCCAGGTACTCGTCTGCCTGTGCCGCCAGATGCCCCAGACGCAATATATTACCGGCCGCCCCCCTGTTTACATACTGCTCAATCTCCGGCAGCAGCTGATTGCGTATCCTGTTCCGTGTGTAGTGAAGGGTATCGTTGGTGGAATCCTGCACATAGGACAGGCCATGGTCCGCCAGCCACTTAAGGATGCAGTCCCGGTCCACGTCCAGTAACGGCCGGATAATCCTGCCTCTCCGGTAGACGATACCCTTCATCCCGGAAAGGCCGCTTCCCCGGAACAGATTGTGAAGTATGGTTTCCACCTGGTCCCCGCTGTGGTGGGCCACCGCGATTTTCACAGGGCGGACGCTGCTGTCAGCCGAACCGCCATCCGGTCCTGTCCGGTCCTCATCTTCCCAATCCGCAGCCTCCCTCTCCAATGCCTCATAGCGCAGGAAACGGCCCGCCTCCTCCTCAGACATGCCCTTTTCAGCCGCGAAGCCGCGCACATCTACCTTTAGGATATGACAGGGGACATGAAACCCTTCACACAATGACCTGACAAAATCCGCGTCCCGGTCAGCTTCCTCCCCCCTGAGCCCGTGATGGACATGGAGTGCCCTGATCCTGACTCCCCACGGTTCCCTAAACGTGCATAACAACGCTAAGAGGCAGACGGAATCTGCCCCTCCTGAAACTGCTGCAACGACCCGGTCACCCGAATCCAGCATATGATATTGTTCCACGGTCTCTCTGACCCTGCGCTCCAGTCCTTCCACCTGTCTCTCCTGTGTCCAATCATGTTTATCTCTGTCTATTTCTTATAATATACCCGCAAACGTCCCTCCTTGCAAGCCTGTCCTTGTAAATTATGAGCGTCTTTTCCAGATTCCAGCTGCCAGGACCGTCATATCATCCCTTGGAGCCGGTATAAAGGACACCGCAAAATCCAGCACCTGGTCCGCCAGTTCCTGGGGTCCCATCTCCTCCACGCTCTCCAGATACTGCTGCATGGCCTGTTCCTTGTCATCTCCCGGCAGAGCATCCAATACCCCGTCGCTGACCATGACAATCCGGTCCCCTTCCCACAGCTTCCTTGACATGAGCACCGGCTCCACCCCATTGAGAATTCCCATGGGAACCTCCCCGGCTTCCATGATTTCCACTCCCTCTTCCCCGATTATGAAGGTTGGCACCGCCCCCAGCTTCATTGCCTCCAGCACGCCGGTATGCAAATCAATGCAGCTAAGGTCCAGGGTGGCCGGATGCTGTTCCGGTCCTGCCAGCAAAAGCACTGTGTTCACCAGCTTAAGGGCCGCCCTTGGGGAAAATCCGGTCTCCAGCAGCTGCTCCGTCAGTTCCACCACCTGTTTGCTCTCCCTGGCTGCCGCCTCCCCGCTTCCCATTCCGTCGGAAAGACTCATGACCACCTGGTTTCCGGGACTCTCGCAAAAGGTATAATTATCCCCGGAATACTTCTCGCCCTTTTTTGGAATCCTGGAAGCGCCATAGAGCATACGGTAGCCTCCCTCCTCCAGAAAACGCACGGTTTCATACTGTTTGGTGATAATGCTGCGGCTGTCCTTGGCCGGACTCCACCTCGTGCCATCCATGACCTCCCCCATGATCAGCGCCGCATCCTTGGAGGTGATGCAGCGGCCGTTGGTGGTCCTGACCGTGAGGAAGGCTTCCTTCTGCCCGTTCTCGTACTCCAGAAGCAAAAGGTTTCCCAGGGCAACATGGTAACGCCTGAAATGTTTTTTCAGTATGTATTCATACTCGTCCGTAATATCCCTTGCGCGGTCAATCTGGCGGGAAAATTCCTCCAGTATCACCGACAGCTCCCTGAACTGGGATATAACCGCGTCCCTGCTCTCCAGGAAACGGTTCTTCCAGGACAGGTTCATGGTAGCCCTTCCCAGGCTCCGGTTCAGTTGGGCAAGATAATCCTCCTTCTTCCGGCAGCCGCTCTGGAACATCTGGGGCATGTCCTCAAAATCAATATGGCCCTTCTGCTCAAATGCCCGCAGAAGATAATAGAGGTAATAGCTGTCCTCCTTCTCGCTGTCCGCATACAGATTACACCTGCTGCAGTTCTCGCACACCAGGGCAGCGCTGGCCTGCATGGCAGCCAGTCCATCATCCTTTGTCAGCTGCCCGTTCTTCTCTATACCGTCGTCAAAGGCCCTGGCCAGCTGGTTTAAGGAATCTGCCATATCCCCCAGTCTCCTGGCCGTATAATAATTTACATCTGTTCTTCCCTTTACTTCCCGTTCTCTGATAAACACAAAAATCCCTCCTAATCCGCGTAACTTTCAGTATACGCACCCAGGAGGGAAATATATGTCAATTCATGCATGGATTTTTAAAAATTATTCGCCCGTTTTCGCCATCACTCCGTAGGCTTCAGCAGAATCTCATCAGGATTCACAAGCCCCAGCTTTTCTTTGGCCACTTCCTCCGCATACTGCTTGGTCTTGACGTAAATCTTGTATTCCTGCAGCTGGGCGGTCCGCTTTTCTTCCTCTTCCTTCTGCTGCTCCAGGTTCTGTTCGCGGATGCTGTATTCCAGGTCCGATTTCTTAAGGTCGGCGCCCTTTATATTGATTGCCACAGCCAAAAACATGACTACCAGGGTAATACCCATGATGGCCATGCGGTTGGTCCATTTGTCACGCCTTACGCGTCTTGATTTACCGTAGGATCTCATCTGCTCAATCACCAGCTCCGTCTTTTTCCGGGCTGCAGACAGCTTTCTGTCTGTGCCTGCTGATAATCATTCTAAGGCATTTGCCGGCTTTTTTCAAGCACTTCAAGAAAATTCTGCTGATAAACCTGTCGTACAGAATCATCCCGGCAAATACCCCTCCTATGACATAGGCCCTGAATACGCCGTCATTCTGCTCATAGAGCAGAATAAAGGTCACAAGCCCCGCATAGAGCCAATACAAAAAATCCTCCACCCCCGTCCAGAAAGGGCCGTGGCGGATAATCAGGCGGAACACCCTGAGGGTGTCATAGGCCAGCATGAGCCAACCGCCTGTGACCAGGCTGAGCACCATCAGCCAGGCTTCATACTGAATCCTGCTGCTCATAGCCTGCCTACTTAAACAGCCGGGTGAACAGGGATTCCCCCGACTTTCTGAGGGCTTCATTGGAACTGTAGACCATGCTGTCTATGGTTCCCTCTATGTCCACCTCTCCCTTTTCCAGGGTAAGGCGGCTTACATGAAGCTCCTTCCCCTTGATGGTAAGCAGCCCCATATCCGTATCCAGGACAACTGCGTTTTCATCAAAGGACACCACATCGCATATGCCGGTGATATTTCCCTTGCTCCGGTTCTGCAGTATAAGCTTATGCTGACGATTGCTTCCAATCTTTTCTTCCATGCAAAAAACCTCCCCGTATATCTAACCTATGTTAAATATATGGGGAGGTTGGCCATTCTATGCCACTTATCTTAAATATAACGGTAAAGTTCCTTAGCCTCATCCTTCTTCACAGTTTCCTGTACGTCCAGAACCTCCACCTTAACAGCCTTGGCTCCGAACTGAATCTCGATGATATCACCTGTTTTCACGCTGACGGACGCCTTTGCCGGCTTATCATTCACCAACACGCGTCCTGCGTCGCATGCCTCATTGGCTACGGTTCTGCGCTTGATAAGGCGGGAAACTTTCAGAAACTTGTCCAATCTCATGGATTATTTATTAACCTCATCCTTTAATGCCTTGCCAGCTTTGAACTTTGGAGTCTTGGAAGCCTCGATGGTCATCGTCTTACCAGTCTTGGGATTTCTTCCCTCTCTTGCAGCTCTCTCAGATACTTCAAAGGTTCCGAAGCCCACTAACTGTACTTTTCCGCCTTTTACCAGCTCCTCAGATACAGCGTCAGTGAAAGCCTTAACTGCCTTCTCCGCGTCTTTCTTAGAAAGCTCTGCCTTCTCGGCAACTGCTGCAATTAATTCTGTCTTGTTCATCAATTTTTCCTCCTAGATATTGTCCGGGAAAGGCCCCGGAATCGTTACTTTTTAATGTCATAGTGTACTTAATCATTTATATCTGTTTTACTATGATTTGTCAAGGTTTTTTGGCTTTTTCCTGCATTTTTATCTGATTCCAGAGGGCGGTCCCTTCCTCCACGGAATTCACCTTTACACCGCCAAATACGTGGGGGTGCCTTCGGACCATTTTCCGGCATAAACCGTCAATTACATCGTCGATAGTAAACCTGCCTTCCTCCTTCGCAATCTGGCTGTTCAGGATAACCTGGAGCAGCACGTCCCCCAGTTCCTCGCACAGGTTTTCCATATCATTGTTGTCTATGGCCTGAAATACCTCCTGGGTCTCGTCAGACAGACATTTTTTCAGGCTCTCAAAGGTCTGCTCCCTGTCCCAGGGGCAGCCCTCAGGCGACCGCAGCTTTGCTATTATTCCCACAAGGTCGTCAAATGTATACATAAAAACCTCCTACACCTTCTCTTTATTGCGCTTGATTACCTTGAGGCGGGTAAATTCCTCCCTCTCCTTTTCCTCCAGCGCATTGGAGATGGACTTGCTCAGGTCCTCATAATGAGGTATGGTGATGTTCTTAAGTGCATTGGCCCGTTTCTGGGTCTTTTTAATGGAATTGGCCAGCCGGTAGGCGGAGTTTTCCACCATGGAAAGCTTGATAGTCAGCTCCTTTACCTTCTCAAAATGGTATCTGGCCTCATCCAGGGACTCCGTGGTGTTATAAAAACCATAGGTCAGGGCTAAAGGCCGCGATTCATGCTGGACCAGGGGAATCTCAGTTCCCATGATGCTTCTGGCCTTAATCTTCACCCGGTCATCCACAGGCACAGACGCTCCTATCTCCTGGACATAGTTGATGCCCAGTTCGATATTTGCCTTCTGGAGGGCCGCATACGCCGCCCGGAAGGTGCTGTCGATCTCAGACTGGATTCCCTTTGCCTCGTCAATCAGCTCCATCAGCTCCCGAATCAGTATATTCCGCTTTTTATCCATGAGTCCGTAGCCCATATAGGCCAGGCCCAGTGAATTCTTTGCAGCTATCAGGTTGCCTTTGGTGGGAAATGTATTTGGATCCATTTACATCACTCCTTCACGGTGTCCACAGTTTTATAATACTGGTCAAGCACCTTGGTGTCGATACGGTCCAGTTCCTCCCTGGGCAGCATCCCCAGAAGCTTCCAGCCAATATCCAGGGTGTCCAGGATAGTGCGGTTCTCATGGGGGGCCTGACCTATGAAACGTTCCTCAAAGGCCTTGCCGAACTCCAGGTATTTCTTGTCAATGGGTGAAAGTTCATCCTCACCTATAACCGATGCCAGGGCCCTGGCATCCCCCACCTTTGCATAGCAGGAGAAAAGCTGGTTGGCCACATCCTGATGGTCCGCCCTGGTGTAGCCTTCTCCGATGCCGTCCTTCATAAGCCTGGACAGGGATGGCAGCACATTGATGGGCGGATAGATGTTCTGCCCGTTCAGCTGCCGGTCCAGAACAATCTGCCCCTCTGTGATGTAGCCTGTCAGGTCAGGGATGGGATGGGTAATATCGTCGTTGGGCATGGTGAGAATGGGTATCTGGGTCACGGAACCAGGCCGTCCCGCCACGATGCCGGCTCTCTCGTAGAGGGAAGCCAGGTCGCTGTAGAGATAGCCCGGGAATCCCTTTCTGGACGGAATCTCGCCCTTGGAGGAGGAGACTTCACGCATAGCCTCGGCATAAGAGGTCATGTCCGTCAGTATAACCAGTATGTGCATTCCCTTTTCAAAGGCCAGATACTCGGCCAGGGTAAGGGCGATTTTAGGGGTGATAAGCCTTTCCACCACAGGGTCATTAGCCAGGTTGATAAACATGGCCACATGCTCGGATACCCCGCTCTCCTCAAAGGTGCGGCGGAAGAAATCAGCCACATCGTATTTGACACCCATGGCGCCGAACACAATGGCAAATTCCTCATCCGAATTCTCTCCCAGGGATGCCTGCTGCACAATCTGGGCAGCCAGCTGGTCATGGGGAAGACCGTTTCCTGAAAAGATGGGCAGCTTCTGTCCGCGAATCAGGGTGGTCAGCCCGTCAATGGCTGAAATTCCCGTACGGATATAGTTTCTGGGGTACTCACGGGTCACAGGATTTAAGGGTTTTCCGTTAATATCCAGCTTCACATCGGATATAATGTCGCCCAGCCCGTCGATGGGCTGGCCGATGCCGTTAAAGGTACGTCCCAGCATCTCCTCGGAAACCTCTATCTCCATGGGATGGCCCGTAAGCCTTGTGTGGGTATTGCGCAGGGCCATGCCGTCCGTGCCCTCAAACACCTGAATGATGGCCCTGTCCCCGTATATCTCAATGATGCGTCCTATCTTGTGGAGACTCCCGGCCACGGTCATTTCCACGATTTCATCGTAAGCCGCATTCTGAACGCCCTCCAGGACCACCAGAGGGCCATTAATTTCACTTAAACCTAAATATTCAATCGCCATATGGACCTCCTTCCTTTATGCGTTCCGTTCCACAACCCTGTCGTAAAAATCGTCAATCATCTTCATATAATCATCAAACATATCCAGGCGGTCATTGGGCACATCGTATTTGATGGATATAATTTTGTCGAATATGTTCTCCTCCTTCAGCACGGACACAGGCATGCCCATGGATACAAGGGAACGTGATTTCTTATACAGGTAAAGAATGACTTCCATCATCTTAAACTGCTTAATCAATGGCACAGACGTGTCATCCTTGTGGAATGCGTTCTGCTGCAGGAATCCCAGACGGATGACCTTTGCGATTTCAAGCACCAGCTTCTGGTCGTCCGGCAGTACGTCGGCTCCAATCAGCTTCACAATTTCCATCAGACTGCTCTCCTGTACCAGAAGGGCCATCAGGCGGTTCCGGTCGTCCACAAACCGCTTATCCACGTTGTCCATGTACCAGGAGGACAGGTCGTTTATATATTCCGAATAGCTGGTAAGCCAGTGGATGGCAGGGAAGTGCCTGGCGTAAGCCAGGGATTTATCCAGCCCCCAGAAGCAGCGCACGAAACGCTTGGTGTTCATGGTCACAGGCTCGGAGAAGTCGCCTCCCTGGGGCGACACTGCGCCGATGATGGTCACGGAGCCTTCGGTCCCATTAAGGTTCTGCATCATGCCCGCCCTCTCGTAGAACGCGGAAAGGCGGGATGCCAGGTAAGCCGGGAATCCCTCTTCGGCTGGCATTTCCTCCAGGCGGCCTGACAGCTCCCTGAGGGCCTCTGCCCATCTGGAGGTGGAGTCAGCCATAATAGCCACATGGTAGCCCATATCCCTGTAATACTCTGCCAGGGTAAGACCGGAATACAGGCTGGCTTCACGGGCAGCCACCGGCATGTTGGATGTATTGGCAATCAGGGTCGTTCTGTCCATCAGCGGATTTCCTGTCTTTGGGTCTATCAGCTCTGAAAACTCCTCCAGAACCTGGGTCATCTCGTTGCCGCGCTCCCCGCAGCCAATGTAGATAATGACATCCGCATCCGACCACTTTGCCACCTGATGCTGGGTCATGGTCTTGCCTGTTCCGAAACCGCCTGGAATGGCAGCCGTGCCGCCCTTTGCCAGCGGGAACATGGTGTCCAGAATACGCTGGCCTGTGATCAGGGGCTTTACTGCCGGAAAACGCTTGGCAGACGGCCTGGCCACGCGGATGGGCCATTTCTGGGTCATGGTCAGGGTTCTCTCAGTGCCGTCCATGAGCTGAAGGGTCAGAAGCGGCTCTTCTATGGTGTACCGGCCATCCGGCACCACCGTAAGGACATAACCTTCCGCATCCGGCGGAGCCATGACCTTATGGGTGATGGCCCTTGTCTCGGGCACCTCCGCGATGATGGTGCCGGGCATGATTCTGTCCCCCTCCTTCACCACCATGTGGGTATCCCACTTTTTATCCGTGTCCAGACTGTTCACGGATATGCCGCGGCTGATATAATATCCGCTTCCCTTGGCAATCTCGCTTAAGGGACGCTCGATTCCGTCAAATATATTGCTCAGGATTCCCGGCGCCAGCGTAACGGACACCGGGGCGCCTGTACCAGTCACGGTTTCTCCCGGCTTAATTCCGCTGGTTTCCTCATAAACCTGGATGGTTGTTTTCTCTGAGTTAAGTCCGATGACCTCGCCCACCAGCTTCTCCTGGCCCACATGCACCATCTCATTCATCTGGAACCCTGAGTCGCCCAGCAGGGAAACGACAGGACCATTTATACCGTAAATCACACCTGTCTTAGCCACTTTGCCTACCTCCTGTCAAGTCAAATTTAAACTCATGGCGGGCCTCGTCCAGCTTAGTCTGGAATGAGTTGTCTATGAGTATATGCTTGCCCGGAAGCACAGCCCTTGTGCCTCCGTTAAAGGAATATTCGCTGACCTTGATGGTAGCGTTGTGATGCATGGCAATGCGCTGCAGCTTATCCACATCCGATGGGTCCATGTAGATAATCAGCTCCTCGTCCCCTGCAAATTCCTTGGCAGCCTTTACCTGGCGGTCCAGAAGCCGCTGGTAATCCTGTGTCTCCATGAAGTTGGCCAGTTTATCGCGCAGTTCCACGAACAGCTTATCCTTAAGCTCCTCCTGCTTGTGGCTGGCCTCCCTCTTTAAATCCAGCTGGCCGATGGACAGCCTTTTATTGATCTCACGTCCCAGCTTCTCTGTCTCTGCCTCCACCTGCATGTCGGCCCGCCTCCCGGCGTCAGCCGCATGCTCCTCAAAGGCAGCTTCCAGGGCGTTCATATAGTCATCCAGCATCCTGGCGCTGCGCTCTCTGGCGTCCGTCATGCAGATATCCTGGAAATGCTTTAGCTTTTCCTCTGTTGTCAAGCTGATTCACCCTCTTTCTATCATTACTACAGTTTCAGTCCGATTGCCTCGTTCACATAAGAGGTGATAAAGTCCGGCTTGCGGCCGGTTCCATGGCGGTCCGGAATCTCCACAATCAGCGGAAGCCTGCGCTCCAGCTTTACGTTGTCGATGATTTCCGGAAATTCCCTGCCAAACTTTTCTGTCAGCAGGATGATTCCGATGGATTTGTCGGCCAGGGCCTTATCCAGTTCTTCCTTCAGTTCTTCCCTCTTATGGACCACAGCCCCCTCGACTCCTGCCAGACGCATGCCGGTCAGGGTGTCGATGTTGTCGCTGATAAGGTACATCTTCATGGGATTACAGCTTTCCTAAGATCATAAAGGATATGATCAGACCATAGAGACACACACCTTCGGCAAGACCTACGAAGATTAATGATTTACCAAGGATGGAGCTGTCCTCGCTGATAGCTCCCAGTGCTGCGCTGGCTGCTGCGGAAACAGCGATGCCGCCGCCCAGACAGGAAAGTCCTGTGGCCAGGGCCGCTGACAGATACCCCATGCCTGCCGCGGATGAACCGGCTGCCTGGGCGCCCGCCTCGGCTGCCGCTGCATTGCCGGAGAACATGACCACTGCCGCAAATATCATGGTGCCGAAGAACAGGAACACATTGGCCGCCAGGGCTGTCTTATAGCGTCCCTTTGTCCTTTCCCCTGCTGCAAATGCTCCGAAAGGTACTGCAATGCTTAAAATAAGTGCTGCGCTCAGTGTAATCTTAACTAATAAACTCATATCTCATATCTCCTTTTTGTATTATATATGCTTACTGCTCTCCGGCAACCTTTCCATACGGTTCAAATGCCCTGCCGCTGCCGCGGTAAAATCGGCTGAACAGCTCATAGTATTCCAGACGCAGTACCTGGATGCCCACAATCAGGCCCTCCATACCGCATACAAACAGGTTGCCGCCAACCACCACGGCCCAGTTGGTATTTCCTCCCGCCTCTGCCCCTGCCAGCATCAGGACCACCTGCATCATGGCTGCGTGGCTCACCGCAAACGCGCCCACACGGACAAAGGAAAGGGTATTGGAAAAATAGCTTAACAGTACCTCAAAGAGTTCAAATATACCCTGGGTGATAAACATTCCCAGTCCGGTTTCCATACGCTCCGCCTTCTTCTCCACTATGGCTGCCAGCGGCTCCTTAAAGAATATCACCAAAAGCGGAATCAGGAACATGATTACCAGAATCACGGTGGCGGGAAGGGGATTACCGGTCATATACAGTACAATCACGGATGCCAGGGCAAAGTAAAATACCAATCCGGCCACGCCGTTTGTGTCAAAATACGCCTTCTCCACATCATGGGAGCGCAGGCTGTTGATGACGTTGAGAATCATACATAAAAGGATGATTCCCATTCCGATGGCAACCGCCGCCACGAATACCGTGTTCAGCCTTCCTATGAAGGGCAGATTTGTCATGGCCTCCTGGGGTCTGAGCCACACCGCATCCATGATATCCTCAAATCCAAAGACGCTTCCGAAGAGCAGTCCGAATATGGTGGAGAACACGCCGCAGCAGGAAATGATTCCGGCCAGACGTATCTTCTTAAACCGGTACAGCAGGAATCCTCCTATCAGCAGGCACAGCCCCTGCCCGGCGTCCCCGAACATGAATCCAAACAAAATGGAGTACGTTATACCAATCAGTATGGTGGGGTCCAGTTCATTATAGGATGGCAGTCCGTACATCTCCACATACATCTCAAAGGGCCTAAACAGTCCCGGATTCTTCATCTTGGTGGGAGGCGTGCTCATGATGTTGTTGTGGTCGTCCTCGATGATGCAGAAGGTATCGCTGTCACGTTCGATTTCCTTCCGGAACTTTTCCGCGTCCTTCTCCGTCATCCATCCGCACAGGATATAGAAGTTGTGGGTGTCATGCTTGGTGACGGCAGCCATCTTCCTCACATCAAAGTTGGTGGAAAATGTCCTGATGCGTCTGCAGGCAGCGGCAAACTCCTCCTTCCTGCTGCTCATGGCCTCCACGATTTTCCTGTCCGCCTCGTCTATCTCCTTCTGAAGGCTTCCTATCCTGTCGTCCAGCACATGTCCGGCCTCCACAGGAGTGCCCTCATACTCGTCCGGAAGGAAACACCTTTCAAAATGCATGGATGCATAGATGGCGTCAATCTTGTCGGCCAGGCTCTCCGGCACGAAGTAGACCACCCATACATAGTCCCCCTCCTCCTCGCATTTGAACATGACCGTGTCTATGGTCTCATACACATAGGATGAGAATTTTTCGTAATATTCCCTGGAAATACGGCCGAACCGGAACTTCATGAACCGGAACTTAAGTATCTCCTTCACGTTGTAGTTAAGCCCCGCAAAGGGTACCACCCTGTCCCTGGACGCCTTTAACTCGTCCCGCTGGTGCACCAGGGCGTTCTTCCGGTCCGTCAGTTCCTTAAGCTGGGTGTCCAGGCTGTTAATGGCCTCAACGGCTTCTTCCAGCTTCATCTTTCGGTCCGTCTGGTCCGAAATCAGGTCATGATAGCTTTCCAGCAGCTCCGAGGCCCTTTCCAGCACATCCTTATATGGATTTGTTTCAATATAAGGCCTCAGGTCTTTTACTGTCTTAAGCTCCGACAGAGCATTTTCCAGGTGTATCTCATATCTGGACAGATAGGTGTCCACCACCCGGTCGATATCCTCCTTTGGACCGGTAATACTTAAGAACTTCATCTTCTCAATCACGTCTTAACCCCCTTTAGTCAACTTGCTCCCAATCCATAACGTATCTTCTCAATGGTAGTAATGATACGCTCGACTTCCCTCTCCTTGAAGTAGAGATAGGAATTCAGTATGGCGATGGAGTATGGGTCTTTTCTGCTTGCCTTCTGGTATATCCTGTCTATTATATCGTGAGCCAGATGGTCCAGGTCCTGATTTTCGTCCAGATGGACCAGACCCGTCCTGCCGTACCAGCTTGCCCTTATGAGTCCGTACAGTATATCCAGGTTCTCCGCCTCCACCATCCGGTTAATCTCTTTCCTGGTCAGATGGAGCTGTATGGGAATCAGCATGGCGTATATCTCCCCCGGCTCCAGCTGGTAAAACTTTTTGGAACGGCAAATCCACTGGAGGTTCAACATATCCATCCTGGCGCCGAAGCACTTGGCGATTATCTTCTGCTCGTTCCTGGACAGGTACTTGTCCTTAATCTTCCACATGGACCTGAAATACAGCATATCCAGCGCTGTCTCACAGGCCGGAAGGGTTACTCTGCCGTTCTGCAGCATCTGATACAATGGCCCGTAATACGCGGACCCCTTCAGATTCCCTATGAACTCTTCCATGCTCTGGGACTGGGAAAGCGTGATTAGATCAAGGGCAGAATGCCTCCCAAAGAAATCACGGAACATGGACAGGTCCTGCCTCTGTTCCCTGTGGCCTGCCGCGTTTCTCAGACAGGTCTTCAGAATGGTAATCTCATAGTGCATGAAGTACAGGTCCAGGAAACGCCTCTGCTTTATATTGGCAAACTGGTAAAGCTTTGCAAAATCCCTGTACTGGGACAGATTCAGATGCTGCTCAATGTTTCCCCTGTGCAGATCCTTATCCTCCACCTGGCCGAATATCTCCCGGTAGGGCGGAAAGGCACGCAGGTACTGCACTGCATCCGCTACGGTTTCCAGGGCCGCCATCTCAAGGAACTGCTCATCTTTTATACGCCAGCGTTCCATTGCCTTCACCTTGGTGGCAATGCCGCTGTAAGCAATCAGGCTGCCCATAATCTCACCCCTTTATCATCTTCTGGAACAGAGCCTCTGCATATTCTTCATGGTGCCGGATATAATTATCTTCCAGTTCCTTAAGCAGGGCCTCTGATTCCGCCTTCTGCTTTGCAAGGAGCCCGTTCATTTCCGCCTCCATTTTCTCCTGAATCTCTGCAATCCTGCGCGCCGTTTCCTGTTCCATGCTCTTATCAAACGCAGCCGTCTTTGCATCCATCTCCTCAGCAAATGCCTTCTTGCGCGCATTCGCTTCTTCCACAATGGCTCCGGCCGCTGCCTCGATTTCCGATAACCGGTTAATCACAGTATCCATAGCTCTCCTCCTTATATATTTTCATATCATTTCATGATACTACTTTTTTAGAAAAAAACCAGAGGTATTTTAGTATTAAAATTAATTTTTCACAATTTCTTCACAGCAAAACGCCAAAAAGAGGAAGAACTTTTTAAATTCTTCCTCTTTTTGCATCCAAAATTACCAATTTTTTCTATACAATTTTCACAAATACACCGGCCTAATTGTCTGTCTGGGCCTCGCTGCCCTCAGTCTCCCCTCCGGTTGACGCCACGGGTTCTACCTTTTCGATAAACTTGCTGGATACATATGCCTCCTGGCCGTCGTAGTTAATAACCGCCCAGTCGTTGTCATACCGCTTCACATACACCACCTCGGTGCCGTTGCTCAGCTGCACCAGAATCCGGCCGCTGGTGGAAGGCTCGCTGCGGACATTGACGCTGTTTCCCTTAATCCTGTAGGTCTCTGCGGGCGGCTCTGTCTCAGGCTCTGTCTCAGGTTCCGGGGGCAGCGTGGGCGCGGGCTCCACAGGCGCCGTGGTCACGGCAGGCGCCGTGGTGGTCTTATCTGCTTCCCTGTCCTTGCCCGGCATGAAAACACGGATAACCACAATCAGAAGTATAACAAGCAGCACCGGAATCAGCAGTCTCAGTATGTATGCTGCCGGCGATACACGCCTGCGCTTCTTCCTGGGACCGCCCTGGCGGGACGGGCCGCTGCGGGTATTCCTGGCAGGTACCCTCTGGCTGTTTCTGCCGGAAGCGCTTCTGCCCCCGCCCGAACCCTGCCTGGGAGCCGGACGGCCTGATGTATTCCTTGCAGCCGGGGACGGCCTGGACGCACGGCCCCCCGCACCTCCTGCAAATTCGTTGGCAAACACATACACTTCCTGGGTCAGCAGCCGGAAGGCCTGATTGGCATCATATGCCGTGTCATCCCCCTCATGTACCGCCTTATTTCCCAGTATACGGATGGTATGGTAATTATCCTTGGTAGCCTTGTTAATCCACTGGCCTTCGTACAGCTGGTCTATGGTATCGGACAAATCCCCTTCCACCACACACGCTCTCTCAGCCATGCACCTTACCATATATTCCAGGACCTGTCTGGCCCTGACCATCACAAGATTATATTCTTTGCGCGCAATCAATCGCTCTGCTTCCTTAACGCCCTGCTGAATCTGCTGCCAGCTGGTCGTCCGCTCCACATTCGACATAAGCCTTCCTCCTTAGTATCGCAGATATCCGCCTATTATGTATAGTATACTAGATTTTTGCTAATTTTGCACTATTAATTATAAAAAATCAGAAAAATAAGAAAAAAGTAAATTTTGTTGCAAATGCATCTTTTGAATGTTAAAATAAGGCCTGCAGCAACTACATCACGAAAGGATGAAACATATGCGATTACGCCACATCCAGGGTGCCGAGGAAACCATTGCCTCCAGCCCATTTGTCATTCAGGAACCAAAACAGCACCGCGGCACATGGAACCAGGTATTCGGCAGCAGCAGCCCCCTTGAAATCGAGGTGGGAATGGGGAAAGGCCGTTTCATCATGGAAAAAGCATCCGCTAACCCGGATATCAATTATATAGGAATCGAACGCTATTCCAGCGTCCTGCTGCGGGGACTACAGAAACGCAGCGAAATGGACCTTGAAAACATTTACTTTATGCGCATCGACGCCAAGGACATGGCGGAAATCTTTGCCCCCGGCGAAGTGGACCGGATTTATCTGAACTTTTCAGACCCATGGCCAAAGGACCGTCATGCCAAGCGCAGGCTTACATCTCCTGTCTTTATGTCTGTGTACGACAAAATTCTGGCTCCCCGGGGAGTCGTTGAATTCAAGACCGATAACCGCGGACTCTTTGAATATTCCCTGGAATCCATACCCTCTGCCGGCTGGGAGATTACAGAGCATACCTTTGATCTTCACAACAGCACCATGGCAGAAGGCAATGTGATGACAGAGTATGAGATGAAGTTCGCCTCCGAGGGCAAGCCTATCTGCAAGCTCATTGCCCGGCGGACAGGCACCCGCGGCCAGGACCCTGCATAGAATACAGGTAAAGGATACCATCAGGAGGCGGACAACATGGCACTCCCTCCGGGAATCACCAAAAAGCTCCTCCAGGCCACCAGCGATAAGACGGATTTAAACAAACAGGCCCTCCGGTTCAACCGTTCCTTCAAGGAAGTGGGCAAACTCCTGGGCTCCGGTTCAGCCAAGGCCAAAAAGGATAAGGACAAAAAATGACATCCCAAAAAGGACATATCCGTCCAGCCGCCTGTTCCCAAGGGTACAGGCGGCTGCGGACACAGGGATTCCGAAAGGGGCTCCCATCAAAAAAGCCATGAAACTCCCAACGAAAAATTTTTCCACAGAATTTTTTCTCGAAAAGTGTTGACATTTTGCTTTTTAGGCGATATAATGGCGAACGTGCTGTTGAGACAGCCGCAAAACAAAATAAGGAAATGCGCCTTTAGCTCAGTTGGTAGAGCAGTAGACTCTTAATCTATTTGTCCAGGGTTCGAGTCCCTGAAGGCGCACTAAAAGGTCTGATTTTGCAGATATTGGAAGCTGCGGGGTCGGACTTTTTTGTTGTCCGCTTTTAGTTTAAAATCAGGGAGACTGAGCACGTCCTCCTCCCCGATGATTCCGCTGGTATTTATGGAGATAAGGTAGCTTATGACCTGTTCCATCTGTTTAAAATTTCCCGGCCATGAATGGTTCCTGAGCATGGTAAGGGCCATCGGCGCCTGCTATGCGGCCCTGTACGTTATCAGCAATTCAGCCGAGGGAATCAATCCCAACCGGGATATGAAATGCAGTATCTGTGTCATGGCCAGCGGCATGCTTGCCGCCATAGGCGGAGCCTACCTGTCCATCGGGGATATCAACATGTTCAGCAAGAACATGGTATCCGGCAGGGGATATACTGCCCTGTCCATGGTCATCCTTGGGAACCGGAAGCCGCTGTGGGTGGCTCTGGGAGGACTGGTGTACGGATTTGCCCAAAGCCTCCAGTTCGGGCTGCAGGGTGTCAACGTTCCGCCTCATCTGGT
Organism: Enterocloster clostridioformis; assembly: GCF_020297485.1. Lineage (NCBI taxonomy): Bacteria > Bacillati > Bacillota > Clostridia > Lachnospirales > Lachnospiraceae > Enterocloster > Enterocloster clostridioformis. Next base: position 3,851,908 of record NZ_JAIWZC010000001.1, on the reverse strand, counting down.
ACAGATGCTGCCCTATATCCTGACCCTAACCTTCCTGTTTTATCCCGAACTGAAGGAGGCTGCCTATAAAATCTCCCGCATCATGGGTGAAAGCATCAAATCAGACCAAATCAGGGGAAGGACACTGCCGGATATCATGGAAAACAACCAGCCCATTGCCCAGAGGGGCGGATACGCCTTTGAGGAGGCGGTGGAAGCCGATGATTTATAGAATGAACTTTTTTCGAAAAAATTATTGACATTTTTCTTAAAACGCATTATAATAGTGGACGTGTCACTAAAAGAAACAAATGAATCACATGCGCCTTTAGCTCAGTTGGTAGAGCAGTAGACTCTTAATCTATTTGTCCAGGGTTCGAGTCCCTGAAGGCGCACTAAAAGGTCTGACTTTGCAGATACGGAAAGCTGCGGGGTCGGGCTTTTCTTTGTTATATAAAACTTATCCCACACTATCATGCAGGAGGAATCATGAAATATTTACACCGAACCGCCGGAATCATAACCGCATTTTGCCTGATGATTATTCTTTTTATCACGTCCGTGGAGGCAGTGGTATACTGGACGCCCGATTATTTTGAAAAGGAATACGCCAAATACAACGTGCTGGACAGCCTGCCGTCCATGACCATGAACGACCTTCTCCATGTGACGGATGAGATGATGGATTATCTCAGAGGAGACAGGGACGACCTTCACGTCACCACGACCATGGGCGGGGAACAGAGGGAATTCTTCAATGAACGTGAGATTGCCCACATGGAGGACGTGCAGGTCCTTTTCCTGAAGGCCCTGTCCATCCGCAGAGCATGTCTGGTCCTTGGCGCCGGTCTCCTCATCCTCATGGCTGCCACCAGAGCCAGGATGGGGCGGGTCCTTCCGCCTTCCCTGTGCATGGGGACAGGACTGTTTTTTGGGCTGATTACAGTCCTCGGGCTCATCATATCCACTGATTTCACCAAATACTTCATTCTGTTCCACCACATCTTCTTCACCAACGACCTGTGGATTCTGGACCCTGCCACGGATATGCTCATCAACATTGTTCCGGAAGGCTTCTTTATGGATACGGCTGCCCGCATTGCCCTGCTGTTTGGTTCCCTGTCCCTGGTCCTCTTTGGAGTCTGCCTGCTCCTCACCGTGAGAAACCGCAGGAAAGAAGGTTGAGTGGACACAGCTTCAAAAATAACGCCCCTCTCCAGCCTTTACTTGAAGCCGTAAATCCTTTATACTGTATCTTAGCAAAGAAGTGAATGGAGAATATTTGGATGAAGCGATTCCTTATGTTGTTTATATGTCTATGCCTGTGCGCCGGACTTTTCCCCATGACAGCAGCGGCAGCCCCCCAATGGCCCTCCGATGTGTCCATCCAGGCCGACGCAGGCATTGTCATGGACTCCGACACCGGGACAGTGCTCTATGGAAAGAACATGGACCAGCCCTATTATCCTGCCAGTATCACCAAGATACTGACAGCCCTGATTGTGCTGGAACAGTGCGACCTGAACGAGATGGTCACATTTTCCCATGACGATGTATACAATGTGGAGGCCGGAAGCAGCAGCGCCGGCATTGACGAGGGAGATGTCCTGACAGTGCGGGACTGCCTCTACGCCCTGATGCTGGCCTCTGCCAATGAGAGCGCCAACGCCCTGGCCTGTCATGTAAGCGGCTCCAGGGAGGCATTTGCCCAGCTGATGAACGAGAAGGCGCAAAGCTTGGGCTGCACGGGAAGCCATTTTAACAATCCCAGCGGCCTGAATGACGAGAACCACTACACCACGGCCCACGACATGGCCCTGATTGCCAGTGCCGCCATCCAGAACCCGGAATTCCTTACCATCAACGGCACCCGCAGCTACCAGCTGGCCCCCACCAAACGCACCCCGGAAGGCGGCTATGTGGCCAACCATCACAAGATGTTAAATAAAAACGAAGCCGTATACTATCCCGGCGCCTTTGCGGGCAAAACAGGCTACACCTCCCTGGCAGGCAACACCCTGGTCACCTGTGCCAAAAAAAATGACATGACCCTGATTGCAGTGGTGCTCAACGGCCACCAGTCTCATTATTCAGATACCAAGACTCTCTTTGACTTTGGATTCCGCAATTTCCAGTCCCTGCGGACTGTTGATTACGAGACCAGGTACAAGTCCCTGGAAAATGACATGACCATAGCGGGCATGACCTCAGGCGACAGCATATCCCTGGAGCTGGACCGGGGCGGCCGCGTGGTGATACCCAGGGACGCCGACTTCACGGACACCCAGTCCGCTCTTACCTATGATTTGGACGGCAGCCATCCCCAGACAGCCATTGCCTGTATCCGCTATACGTATAATGACAGGCCGGTGGGTTCCGTGTACCTGTGTTCTCCCGGATTGAAGGGAAGCGCAGTCTCCCTGACGTCCCAGGATGCCTCCGGGGCTTCTGCTGTTTCCATGGACCAGAACGGGGAGACAGATGTTCCTGCCCCTTTGGATTCCTCAGGTCCCGGAGACGCTTCCGGTCTCCAGGATGGGCCGGAAGCACCGTCTCACGCAGAAGCTCCCCACGGGCAGCAGCCGTCCCCAGGCCCTGCCCCCCGCCAGGATATCACCTCAAAGGAAGGAACCGCCGCCAGCATCCGGATTCCCGCCAACACCCTGGCCATCCTGGGGATTGCATTTTCTCTGGCTGTCATCATTGCTGTTGTGGCGGCTGTGAAGATTCATGTGCGCAAGAAGGAAGAAGAAGATTTATACCTCAGACGCCAGCGAAGGCTGGAACGCCTGGAAGACATCGGCTTTTCCTCCACCGATTTTGAAAAGCTGGTGGCCCAGCGCCGCATCTCCTCCTCTCCTCTGGGAGAAAAAGGAAAAAAAGGCAGGGGACGGAGGCGCAAAAAATCCTTTTTCCGTTGAACTTCCCCCTGGCATACGCTATAATGAAAATTGTTAATTTATCTATGCAGCCGGAATGCATCCAATGCCAACAGGGGAATATGTAATGAAATCATTCCATATAAATAAAACCGACCTTAAGGCTGCTGCCATAAATCTGGTAAGGAATCTGCCCATTACCATCGAATATATGGCTGCGGCCACTTTAATTTCCACCATATTTTTTCACTTCAGCAACAATGTGACAAATATATCCATCATATACACCCTGGCCATCATCATGATTGCCCGTGCTACCAGCTGCTACGGCGCCGGCATCCTGGCCTCTCTTTTTGGTGTGTTCTGGGTAAATTTTGCCTTTACCTACCCTTACCTGACACTGAATTTCACCATGTCCGGTTACCCCATCACCTTCCTGGGCATGGCCCTCATATCCAGCCTGTCCAGCAGCATCTGCATCATGATTACCAAGCAGAATGTCCAGCTTCAGGAAAAAGACCGCATGCTGCTCAATGCGGAAAAGGAAACCATGAGGGCCAACCTGATGCGGGCCATGTCCCACGACCTGCGCACTCCCCTGACCAGCATCATTGGTTCCAGCTCCACGTACCTGAGTCAGGAGGAATATATGTCCCCTGAAGAAAAACGGAAGCTGGTCAGGAACATAGAAGAAGATGCCCAATGGCTTCTCAACATGGTGGAAAACCTGCTTTCAGTCACCAGGATCCAGGACGAAAAAGGCGTAGCCTCAGTGGCCAAGGCAGACGAATCCCTGGAAGAGGTCATATCAGATTCCGTGCGGCGGTTCAGGAAACGGTTCCCGGATGTCCAGGTGCGGGTCAGCATTCCAGATTCCGTCATCATAATACCCATGGATGCGACCCTGATAGAACAGGTAATCAATAACCTTCTGGAAAACGCCCTGTTCCATTCCGGCACCAATGAACCCATTGATCTGGTGGCCGCCGCCGAAAAAAGCGGACTCTCTGTCTCCATTAAAGATTACGGCAAAGGGATTGCCCCCGATCTGCTGGATACGATTTTTGACGGCGGAGGCACGTCGGAAAACCACACAGGAGACGGACACAAAGGAATGGGAATCGGTCTTAGCATCTGCAAAACCATCATCAATGCCCACGGAGGCGAAATCCACGCCGGCAATCACCCGCGGGGCGCCCAGTTTACATTTACCTTACCAGATTGGAGGGAATACTAAAACATGAATACCAAAGCCAACATCATCATCATCGAAGACGAGAAGAACATCTGCAACTTCATAGAGACCGTCCTGTCCCCCCAGGGCTACCAGGTTACCAGCGCCTATACCGGAACAGACGGGCTGAAGCTCATCGAGTCCCTTAAGCCAGATGTGGTACTCCTGGATCTGGGTCTGCCGGACATGGACGGCCTGGAACTCATACAAGAGGTCAGGTCCACCAGTACCCTGCCCATTATCGTGATTTCCGCCAGGACTCTGGAGCGCAGCAAGGTGGCTGCCCTGGACCTGGGAGCAGATGACTACCTCACCAAGCCCTTTGGCACGGCTGAATTGCTGGCCCGCATCCGCACAGCGCTGCGGCACAGCCAGAGAGCGGCCGGCACACAGAGCCTTAAATATGAAGTAGGGAATCTTCTCATTGACTTTGAACGCCGCCTGGTAAAGGTAAAGGGGCAGGATGTCCATTTGACCCAGATTGAATATAAGCTGGTTTCCCTGCTGGCCCAGAACGCCGGAAGGGTCATGACCTATGAGAGCATAATTTCCAAAATATGGGGACCGTTCGCGGACAGCGACAACCAGATTCTGCGTGTGAACATGGCCCATATCAGAAGGAAGCTGGAGGAAAATCCGGCTGAGCCCCAGTACATATTTACAGAAATCGGGGTCGGCTACCGGATGCGCGAGGAATAGCGCCGAATAAAAAGACGTTCAAAAAAGGACCGCCGGAGCGGTCCTTTTTCTAATTCAGATTCCCTAGAAAATATCTGCCCAATCCTTCCAGAAAATACTGTCCCGCCACAGCGCCCTGATCCGGAACGCCCTTGGCTTTGGCTGAAAACACAGCTGCCTTTCCATACTTAGGAAGCATATCCTCGGTTGCTTTTACGCCTTCCTTTGCGCCCTCTGCCGCCCTTCGGAGCATGGCCCCCATATCAGCACCCTCTGCGCAGGCTTCCTGGGCCTTCTTTGCCCCGGCATCCACCGCATCCAGGATGGTACGGTCCCCCAGATGGCATTTTCCGCGATGTGCAATCCCTCTGGCAAAACCAGCGAGGAAATCCGCCAGCTCTTTTGGCCCCATTTCTCCTTTTTTGCCAATGGCCTTTCCGCCTTCCATGATTCCGCTGGACATCAGGGTCCCCATAGTGGACGGAACCAGACCAGCCATTTTCATGCCTGCCTTCATGAGCGTTTTTCCAATATCTCCTTCCGCCTCATTATCCCGTATCAGCTGGGGCAGGGCCCCAAAACCTTTCTGCATGGTCAGGCCCAGGTCCCCGTCCCCCATTCTGGCATCCATCTCGCAGAGCTCTTCCTTTTTCTCCCCAAAGATATCCGCCGCGCCCTGAAAGAGCTCCGGAAGTTCATGGCATGTAATCCGATCCATTCTTTTTCCTCCTTAACCAACCAGTTAAATATTCCCGGTTAAACCTGGGTATAAAACGGCGTATGGACAGGCATGTCAATCCACTGCTTCATCTCCTGATCCGCCATGCGGCAGATGGATATGGAGGCTCCGGCCATCTCCATACTGGTGGCATACTCCCCTACAAAGGTTCGGTACACCCTGATTCCCTTTTCTTCCAGAAGGCGGTGCACACTTCCCGACAGAATGTAGAGCTCCTCCTGGCTGGTGGCTCCCAGGCCGTTAATCAGCACGCAGACCTCCTCACCCGGATTCAGGGGCATATCTTCCAGGATCTCTCCCACTGATTCCTCTGCCAGCTCATCCGCTGTCTTAACCGGTCCGTTCCACACGCCGGGCTCACCGTGGATTCCCATGCCAAAGGCCATCTCGTCCTCTGCCAGGGTAAAGTTGGAATGGCCGATTTCCGGGATAACGCAGGGCGTCAGGGCAAAGCCCGCGGTTCTGGTATTTTCCTTTGCCTTTTCTGCCGCGGCCAGCACCTCCTCCAGCGTTCCCATCCGGGCTGCCCTGGCTCCGGCGCACTTATACATAAAGAAAATTCCGGCTACTCCGCGGCGCACCTGGGCGTCCTTATTGGAGAGCACATCGTCCGCCCCCACAATGCTGGCAGTCCTGATATCATCCATGTCCAGCATCTCTGCCGCCATATCAAAGTTCATAATGTCCCCTGTATAATTCCCATAGAGGAACAGGACTCCTGCACCGGCTTCCGCTTCCTTGGCCACATTGTAAATCTGCTCCGAGGACGGCGACTGGAACACACCGCCAACGCCACAGCCGTCCAGCAGGTTCTCCCCCACATATCCAAGAAACAGCGGCAGATGCCCGGTGCCTCCGCCGGTAATGATAGCCACCTTTCCCTGTTTCTTCTTTGCCGTACAGTAGCAGCGGAGGTCATCCTCCACATATTTCACCATGTCCGGGTGGGCAGCGTAGATTCCGAGCAGCATGTCGTCTGTATAGTGTTCCGGGGCATTGATAATTTTTTTCATTGTTCTGTCCTCCTAAAGAATGATTTCTTTTGGATAAGCCCACTTCTGCAGCTCCTCCACAGGCAGGGCATGTGGTTCGGCCCCGTTTCCGGCGGCCAGGGTGATGTAATACATCTCCGCAATTTCCTCCACGTACTGGGCCTTTAAAAATGCCGCGTCCATGTCCTTGTCTGCTGCAATGGCTCCGTGGCTCTCCATGAGGCAGCAGTCATACTCCTTCATCACCTCAGCCACCTTCCGGGCCAGGTCCACGGTTCCTGCCCTTCCATAAGGAGCCACGGGGACCGTTCCCGTCTTACCCAGGTAGGCGCACTCATAAACAATGGGCATAATAGGCTTGTTCATGATGGAAAACGCCGTTGAATAACGGGCGTGGGTGTGCACGATTGCCCGGATATCTTTTCTTTCCTTATAAATATACAGGTGCATCATGGCCTCGCTGGACGGCTTGACCTCCGCCGCCCTCTCGATTACCTTACCCCAAAGGTCCATGACACAGACATGTTCCGTTCCCAGTACATCCCTGGCCACGCCGCTGGGCGTAATCACCACATACCCTGTCTCCGGGTCAAATATGCTGAAATTGCCTGATTTGTGCCTGCACATGCCGAGGCGCTCCGCCTCCTTTGCCACTGCAACCACCTGCTCCTTTAATGTCTCAAGCATGTAAAATCCCTCCGCTCTGCCTCTACAGGCAGCCTTTTTGTATCATGATGCAGGCGTAAAATGCCGTCTCTGAGGTGGACACCACCGCATAGGCATCCTTTGCCGCATCATAGAACGCGAACCGGTCCAAAAAACCAACCGCATCAGCGCCGCGTTCGTCATGTTTTGCCACAATATCCGTAAACTCGTCCCAAACCGGGCACTCCAGGTCACGGTGCATTTCCATTTTATCCATGATTGTGACGGGTTTCTCCACAAAGCCGTCCAGGGGCATCAATTGCAGGATGGCGTCCAGCATATCTGTGGCCCGGTGCCCGTCGCACCGGATGTTAATATGATTCTTCTCTGCCGCGATGGATGCAGCCGGAAAATTAGCATCCCCGATAACCAGGGTGTCTCCGTGTCCCATCTCATGCAGGACCTTCAACAGCTCAGGCGATATGCTTGCAGGTACTCCACTCAGCATATGCTTACCTCCCTATTCCCAAGGACTCAAACGCCTTGTCATATGGCGCGTGGCACATTCCCTTCTCCGTGATGATGCCTGTAATCAGGGAGTGGTCGGTCACATCAAAGGCCGGATTATATACATTGATTCCTTCCGGAGCCATGCGCTCCTTATACCACATCTCTGTCACCTCATCAGGGCTTCGCATCTCAATGGGAATCTGATCGCCTGTCAATGTATCCATATCAATGGTGGAGGTGGGCGCGCACACATAGAAGGGGATTCCATAGTGCTTTGCCAGAATGGCCACGCCGCTGGTTCCTATTTTATTGGCGGCATCGCCGTTTCTGGCCACCCGGTCGCAGCCCACAAAGATAATGTCAATCTTTCCTGATTTCATCAGTATGGACGCCATATTGTCGCACTGCAGGGTGGTGGTGATACCCGCATTATAGAGTTCAAAGGAGGTGAGGCGGGCGCCCTGGAGAAGGGGCCTTGTCTCATCACAGTAAACATGCATGGCTGTTCCGGGCCATCCCTTTTCCAGGGCAATATACATGGGAGCCGTAGCTGTCCCATACTTGGCCGTGGCCAGTGTGCCTGCATTGCAGTGGGTCAGGATACCTATTTCCCTGCCCTCCTTTTTGAGCTCCTTCAGCAGCCCAAAGCCAATTTCTCCGATACCGCGGCTGATTTGGATATCCTCCTCCCGAATCTTATCCGCCTCCTCAAAGAGCAGCTCCTTGATTGCGGTCACGTCCCTTTCCTTATTGGCCGTAACAGCCGCCTCCATACGGTTCAGCGCCCAAAACAGATTGACAGCCGTTGGCCTGGACGATGCCAGATAATCCTTCAATTCCTTAAACCGGCTGTAAAACGCGTCGTACTGGTCCCCGGCAATGCCGGATGCCAGCAGGGCTATTCCATAGGCAGCCGCAGCGCCGATTGCAGGGGCTCCGCGGACTCTCAGCTTCTTGATTGCCTCCCATATTTCCTCTTTTGTATTCAGATTGATACGCTTAATGGTGCCCGGAAGAAGCGTCTGGTCTATGATGTCCAGCGAGCTTCTGTCCTCTCTCATTCTGACCGTAATCACCTGGTCAAAAAATTCCTCAACCGTCATGGTTTTTATGCCTCCTTCTCTACTTAACCTGTGTAATCCCTCATGTCCCAACCGGCCTTAAAGCGTCTTTTGGGCTGCTTCCTTTGCCCTTAACACTGCCGCAGCGTAATCAGCCCCGGTCCTAAAGGAGCCCTGGTTCATAATATAATCCTTGCCTGCCAGTATATTGATGCGCTCCGCAAGGAGGCGTTTCGTTTCATCCTGAATGGCGGTCACATCCACTACATTGGCCATGCCCACGGTCCTGCGGTGCAGCTCCGTGCCTGCATAACCGGCGGTATCCTTAAGGATTCCGCCAAAATACCACTCCTTAAAGCCCTTTACCTTAGCCATTGGCTCTGTCACTGCCTCGTCATACTTCCTGCTGAACTTTTCAATAAAGAGATCCACTGTCTCCTCAATGGTCTTAAGGCACCAGTCGCAGAATGGTCCGTCGTCCGCGGAAAGTCCGTTGTCATATGCGAATATCAGGTTGGCCACCACATTGCCCACATCATAGCCCATAGGCGCATAGGTTCCGAATTCACAGTCAAATATCTTTGTTGAATCCTGGCGGATAAAGATGGATCCCGTGTGAAGATCGCCGTGCAGAAGCGCCTGGGCATCTGTCATAAACCGGAATTTAAGCTTGCTCACCTCCAGGCGGAGCGCCTCGTCCTCATAGAGCTCCTTCTTCACAAAATCCCGGTTGGGCGCATACACATTGTTCCTGTCATACAAATCCATATATGGCTCCATGAGCACAAGTTTTTCCGTGATATCACAGAGGTCCGGAGAAATGAACTTTTTTACCAGCTCTTTCTTCTCCTTGTGGTCCATAACCACATCGCTGCTCAAAAGAAGGGTGTTCACCATAAAGGTGGATACGTCCTCAGCGAATCTTGGGAAGGTCTCATGCTTTAACATGGCGTCGCGCATGACCGCATAATCAGAGCAGTCCTCCATGCCGCAGGCGCACATGACGGTGTCAAAGAAATACACATGAGGTACCATTCCCGGCGCATACTGGTCCTCCAGCATGAGTATTTCGGACTCCAGGCGGTTTCTGTCCCTGGATGGTTTTATGTCCTTGGATATCCTGGCCTCGGATCCGGCCTGTTTGATGTAGATGGAATGTCCCTTGCCGTCCCATACACGATACACATAGTTCAGGTTGCCATGGGAAGGAGGAACCACTGCCTCCATAGAATCGCGGTCCCATGGAATTTCCGTGGCTTTCTCCAGCGTATACTCAATGACATCCCCCACGTTCATCTGAAAATAATGATCAAATCTTGACATATGTAGTAACCTCCTGATTAATCTTCTTTCTTAGATGCATAAGCTGCAATAAGCGCAAGTGCCAGGACAGAGCCCTTCACTGCCGGCAGAACATAGAACGGAACCGCACAGATGGTAAGGCCGTTCTCCAGTGTGGAAACCAGCATGGCTCCTATCATGGTTCCCAGTGCATTAGGCTTCTCAGCGCCGCCCACGGTACGTCCGACGAAAACAGCTGCCAGTGACGGCATCAAATAGTTATCGCAGCACATAACCTGTGCAGAGCTTCCCCTGGATGCCACCAGGATACCGCCGACGGCGATGAACACGGCTGTAATCATACCGGCCAGATAGCGGTATTTCTTTACATCGATACCGGACAGCTTTGCAGCTTCCTTATTGCCGCCCATAGCGTAGAGATACCGTCCGTGCTTGGTAAAGTTGAGGAAAAGATAGGCCACAAGCACACAACCCAGCATGATGATAATGATCCACGGAGCGCGTCCAATGGCTGAAAATGATTCTGAAAGCGCGGTACGTGCAGGTGCCGCTCCCCAGGAAGTCTTCATGCCGGTGGAGACAGCGCCTCCGCCTATATACCACTGGCCGATTCCCTGATGGACAAACATCAGGGCGCAGGTGGCAAGCATATCCGGAATCTTGCAGACAAGAATCAGGAACATGGTCAGCTGGTACATAACCAGAGTAGCCAGAATACAGATAAGAATTGACATTCCCAACGACTGTCCCAGCCAGAGATACGCAGACACAAACACATAAGCAGAACAGCTGGCCAGTGTTCCGGCTGACATATCAAAACCATCCGGCGCCATGGTGATGGTGGCCGCTATACCAAACACCGTATTAATAGCCATTGCCCTGAGAATATTTACCATGTTGCTTGTTGACATAAAGGAATTGCCCTTATAGGCTGTAAACGCAATAAAGCAAACAAGCAATGCCAGGACCGCAGCCCAATCCACTAAAAACCTCTTAATATTTGTACGACTTTTCATCGCTACCGTATCCCTCCTGTCTATTATTTCCCGTTCTTATTGTCTTTCCCGCCAACTGAGTAGAACATGATTTCGTCCTCCGTGGTCTTAGCGGTTTCCAGCTCTGCCATGACCGTACCGTTGTACATGACATACATGCGGTCCGTGAGAGACAGCAGCTCCGAGTTTTCACAGGAAGCATAGATAACACAGTTTCCCTGTTTCGCAATTTCATTGATCAAATGGAAAATGTCCTGCTTTGCCCCCACATCCACTCCCTTTGTGGGCTCGTCAAATATGTATACATCGCAGTCCGCCGCAAGCCATTTTCCCACCGCCACCTTCTGCTGGTTGCCGCCGGAAAGATTCTTGACCTGCTGCCTCACGCTGGGCGTGGAAATTCCAAGGTCCTTTACAAACCGCTTCGCATTGTCGTCCACTTTCCGCCTGCGGATAAAGGGGCCTGTACAGAACCTGGAAAGACATGCCGCCGATAAATTAAAGCTTACATTCTCATTTACCAGGACCCCCTCCTTACGCCGTTCCTCCGGCACCAGGGCCATCCGGTTCTTTACTGCCCCGGAAGGATTTGCTATCTTTAATTCCTTGTTTTTCAGGAGAACCTTTCCGCCTGTCTTTTTATATGCGCCGAAGACGGTCTTGCAAAGCTCGGATTTCCCGGCTCCCACCAGGCCGGCTATTCCTACCACCTCGCCCTTTTTCACCTGTATGGACACGTCCTTTACCTTGCCGCCTGCGCCGGACAGGTTTTCTGTCCGAAACAGCACCTCGCCAATCTGGCAGGCTTCCTTTGGGAAGTTCTCCTCGAACTTGCGTCCCAGCATCTTCTCCACGATTTCTTTTGTGGTAGTCTCCCCTGTAACCGGAGTGGTGTCAATCATCCTGCCGTTTCGCATTACCGTGTAATTCTCGCAGACCTCCAGGATTTCATTTAACCGGTGGGAAATAAAAAGAATCGCAATATTTTCCGTTTCATGTAAATGCTTGACAATCCGGAACAGCTCCTCTGTCTCGGTATTGCTTAAAGGCGCGGTCGGCTCGTCAAGAATCAGGAAATTACATTCCGACCGAATGGCCTTGGCTATGAGCACCATCTGCTTCTGGGCCAGGGACAGGTTCTGCACCAGTTCATGCTCATCCACCTGATCGCGGCCGATATGCAGCCGGTCCAGGGCCTCGCGCCCCTGCTTATATACTTTTTTCCAATTTACGATATAGCCGCTCTTTCCCATGACCATATCGTTCTGTAAAATGTTCTCCGCAACTGATAAGGTAGGATACAGAGCCATATCCACTTCCTGATACACAATCTGGATTCCCAGTTTCTTGGCATCCACCGGCGTCCTTACCTCCACCTTTTTTCCATTCAGCAAAACTTCTCCGGTATACGTGGAGTTTGCCCCTGCCAGCACCTTCATCAAAGTTGATTTCCCTGCGCCGTTGGCACCCACGACTGCCCGGATTTCACCGGTGGACACTTCAAAGTTAATGTCGTCAAGTGCTTTGACGCCCGGAAATTCAATGGAAACATGTTTCGTTTCTAATCTAATCCTATCCATGGAGTCCCTCTTTTCAGCGATACAATCTTCTTAAAAAAGAGAAACGCAGGCCAAAACCCGCGCTTCCCCCAAAAACGATTGCCTGTGGTTTTGTGTTCAAAAGAAAACCTCGTTTTTTACTGGCCGCTTATTTGTGAATCAAATCCTTTGGCATCCAGTCTGCGGCAGACAGATAATCCAGATTTCCGTAAGTTTCGCCGGCAATATTGCCCAGGTTCTCAACGGTGGAATCTGACTTAAGTGCATCTGCCTTGATTGCGGTGCCGGGAACCTCAACTACATCCACGCCGCTCTCGCCGGTTGCAGGGTCAAAAATCTTATCATACTGGTCTGCCAGCTCCAGCATCAGGATACGCATGCCAATCTCGCCGTTCATGGTCCAGTCGGTTGTTCCTGCTGCGGTCCAGATGTCAGGACGGGTCTGCATGTTGGTTACGTCAACCGGGTCAATATCAACAGATGCCATGGGAAGAGCGTCGCCGTTCTTGCCGTTAAAGTTGTCATTCTCAGCAATTGCGTTGTAAACGCCCTGGCCGTACAGGTCATAGTATGCGATGATGCCGTCCACATCCGCCCTGTTTACGCCCTGCAGATATGCAGCAGTCACTGTGTTAGCCGAGTCAACGGAATCCTGAAGAGGCTGTACCTCGCCTACGGTAACAATCTTACCGGCAGCCTCATACTCCTGCCAGCCAACCTCGCGGCGGTCAAACGGGCTGTTGTAGTTAGGACCTCTCCAAACCTTAATCAGGCGGACGCCCTCGCCGTACTTTTCAATCATCTGGTCCAGAAGTACGGTTACCAAGGACTTATCCTGCTGGAACATCTGGGTAACGCCCGGAAGCTTCTGATACGCTCCGTCGGAGTAGAACTGTGTGTCAAAGGCAACAATCTTCATATCCGGATACTGCTCTGTGATTTCCTTAAGGAATACATAAGAGCCGTCCTGGTTGCCGTGGCTGACCAGCAGTCCGTCATAACCTGCGGATGCGCAGGTACGGATGGTATCCTGCCACTTGTTGAAGTCACCGTCACAGAAGAAGAAATCAAACTTTACATCCAGGGCATCGCAAAGAGATGCACAGGAATCTTTCCACATCTGAAAGATGGTTGCGGATGGCAGAAGCATGATATAGGCCACTTTCTTACCTGCCACCGGGTTCTCTGCTGCAGCCGGCGCCGCCGTGGTGTCTGCCGCTGCCTCTGCTGCCGTGGTCTCCGCAGCCGCCGCAGCGGTGGTTTCTGCCGCCTCAGTCTCTGCTGCCGTGGTGGATGAACCTCCCGAGCCGCCGCAGCCTGCCAGCAAGGATGCTGCCATAGCTACCGCCGCAATTACACTGACCACTTTTTTCATTTTTTCATTGTACTCTTTCCTCCTTTTTTGTTATTGATATTGTTTACTAAACAATATGTGTACCTCGTTTTTTGTGTTAACTAAATAGTACAACGTTTTTTCTTCAATGTCAATATATTATTGGTATTTTTGTTATTATTTTTCGTTTAATATTATTTTTATTGTGCATTTTAATTGTACCAATCAATAAACAGCCGTTTTTTATCCTTCCTGTATTTGTTTTTGTTTAGTAAACATTCAATTTTTTATATTGAATTGACCCGGTTTCAACCCTGTGTTATAATTCAAACTATAGTATGATTAGTAAATCACATGGATTGTTCAATGATGTTTAATTTGACCTCTGCAATCCGGAAAGAGAGATTTCATATGACCGTCAGAGAGCTGGCCAAGCAGATTGGCGTTTCGCCCGCAACCATTTCTATTGTGTTAAACGGGAAAAAGGGAGTCAGTGAGGATACGCGAAAGAAGGTGTTGGACGCAGTAAAAGCCTGCCAGTACACGCCTCCTGCCCGCAAGCCCAAAAGCGGCAAGAACGTACTCCTGGTAAAATACTATAAAAGCGGTATGCTGGTGGAGGAAAATCAGGGATTCATTTCCATGATCATTGATTCCATCGAGGAACAGCTCCGCGCGGAGCAGCTGGGCATGACCATGACCGTGGTCAAAACCGGCTTAAAGTCAGCCCTTGATTCCATTGATTACAGCAAATACTGCGGGATGTTCCTCATTGCAACCGAGGTGATGCGGGATGAATTCTCAGCCCTTGATTCCATTCCCATCCCATTTGTGGTGGTGGACAACACAGTCCCCAACCATTACTGTAGCAGTGTATGCATGAACAATGCCGAAAATGTCTACATTGCCCTCCAGTACTGTAAAGAATGCGGACATACCGAACTGGGCTACCTGGGCAGTACCACAGGAGCAGAAAACTTTAATGAACGGCACGTAGCCTTTCTCAGATATGTAAAAGAATTGAATTTTCAGTTTAACCCTAAAAATGAGTTTCGTGTAAAACCTACCATGTTGGGGGCCCATGACGATTTTTTCAGAATACTGGATCAGAACCCGGTGCTTCCCTCCTGCTTTTTTGCGGAAAACGACACCATTGCCCTGGGCGCCATGAAAGCCCTGAAGGAAAAAGGGTATAAAATTCCCAATAACGTATCCCTGATTGGCTTTGACGATATCCCCTATTCCTCTATCAGCTCCCCCACACTGACCACCATCCATGTGCAGAGGAAGATAATGGGAAAGCAGTCAGTCACCCAGCTGATGCAGCTGATAGAGGATCCCCGGTTCATGCCCATGAAAACCCAGATTACGGGAAAGCTGGTGGAACGCTCCAGTGTGAAACATCTGGCATAATCAAAAAACCCGGCCTCTCAAACCAGAGGGACCGGGAGACTGTGGTTAATCACCTGCTCCGTTTCTTCTTATGAAACCTTATCCGATTGATTCTGTTTGCTTCTCCCCTTCAGGGGCTTTAAAGCCTCCTTGTGATGGGCCTTGGCACTGCGCTTTTTCCGGCTGTCCTCCTTCCTCTGGACCAAAAGCTCCACATCCTGGGCATCCGCCATTTTTGCCGTCTTCACAGCATAAAAGCGGTCATCCTCTGACTTTTTTACCCTGATTTTCCCCTTCACAACCCCATGCTCCGGGCATACGGCCAGGCAGAAATAAAATCTCTGTCCGTAAGGAAACCATCTGAGCTTCTTGCGCAGCATCCTGTTGCATTTCACGCATTTCATATCTGTTATATCCTTATCTTTAAGGATGTCTTCCCTGGAGTCAAATTCTCTGGACACATACTTGGAGTATTCCGGAAAATACAGCCGGTATTCCTCGGCCTTATTCCTGGGAAGTCCGTAATAATCCACCGACACGTAGGTACCATAAGTCTCCATGTCCAGAGCCGAAAGGATACGGCCGGTATAATAGGCATCATCCAGCGCCCGGTGAAACGGCCTCTCCTCTTCCATTTCCTGAAGCTGTACCGCCATATCAAGGGATACCTTGTTTTTTCCGTCCCCGTACTGGAGGCAGTAAAGCTTCTGAATATCCAGATAAAGAAGGGGCCTGGGAAACGGGTTGGGAAGCTTATGATAAGCCATATTCCTCTGAAGCTCCGTCAAATCCATGGAGCCCCAGGTACAGAAGCAATACTCCTCCTCACCGCACCATGCAAGGAAACGGTTCATAACCACATCAAAGGGTTCTCCCTCCTGGCGCAGCTTTGCCATATCCATGTGTGTCACTTCCGATATCTTAAAATGCATCTTTTTATAAACCTTGGGCCGGATCAGCTTGTGAAACGTTCCTGTCTCTTCAAAATTCCCGTTCAGCTTTACTGCTCCGATTTCTATGATTTCAAAAGGAAGATGCTCCACCGAATCTTCCTTTCCATTGGGACTCTGGTTCCATTCCAAATCAAAAACAATGTAATTCATCTTTTCATCCTGTCACTATACAATCTCAATTTACCTACCTATCTTACCATATCGGAAAGAATATGGAAAGGGGCTTTCTATGTCATTGATTCCCAGTATTGCCAATTCTGCATCTGTATCCTACGCTCTATTTTCACCTCATGCCGCCGACGTAATATATGACGGTTAGCGCCTTCCGGTTGCTGCCTTCCCATTGCATTTTTAAATGTTAACCAAAATTTGCTTTTATGTTGACAATTTGCCGTACACTATCTATAATAAGTAAAATGTAATGGTAAATTTCAGAGAGGAGCCCAATATGATGAAACTCATACAAGCCGCCTGCCAATGGGGACAGAAGGATTTTGACGGGTGGGTGATTGGAAAGGCCCGGTACTGTCTCCACAGCCGGTCGGAACCCGCATCCTGTGAATCCATCCCGAAAAAGGCTGCTCCCGGATATGTCCTGTTGGAAACCACTGCATATGATGCAGGCCGTCTGCCCTGCCGGTCTCTTGAAATATGCCTGGTGGACATTAATGTTCTCCGGAATACCGGAAATGTCAAGGGGGCCAGGTGTATGCCGGGACAACTGACCATGACCTTTCTTCCGGAAGACCTTAAGAGCTTCCTGTCTGCTTCCGGGGATACCAACCCGATTCACTATGGACCAAATGCAGTCGTTCCCGGCCTGTGGATACTCAGCCGGCTGGAGGAATTGTACGGCTCCCACAGCCCTGCCGAGACCCTTTCCATACGATTCCTGCACCCCGTCCATACAGGAGGCTCTGTCCGCCTGATACAAAATAACAACATGGTAACAGGAACCGTGGGCAGTACCACCTGTTTTACCATGACCATCCACTCACCAGATCAAACTTAAAAACGGAGGTAATCATGAATCAGAAATTTAATACTGTAGAACTCACCAAAATGGCCCTGCTGACCGCATTAATATGTGTTTCCGCTTACATTGTCATCCCTCTTCCATTCACGCCGGCCAGTCTTACGGCCCAGACCCTGGTTGTCAATCTCATTGCACTGCTCCTGACTCCCAGGCAGGCAGTTTTTACCATGGTCGTGTATATTCTTCTGGGTCTGACCGGTCTGCCTATATTCTCCGGCGGCATGGGCGGTCCCGGAAAGCTGTTCGGCCCAACAGGCGGCTATATCATGTCATGGATTCCGGCTGTCATGCTCATGTCATGGTTAAAGGGAAAAAATTACAGCTTTAAGCGGTATTGTCTGGTGACCATTCTGGTTGGAATGCCTGTGATTTATCTGATAGGAAGTGCCTATATGAAATTCATAACCGGAATGGACTGGACAGCCACCTTCACAGCCGCCGTAATCCCATTCATTCCCCTTGATATTTTTAAATGCTTTGCCGCCGCCCTGATTGCGAAGCCGGTGCAGATAAGTCTGTCAAACGCCCAGCGGACCCGTTAGGAGGCTTTCATGGACAAGGTATTCATACTTGGAGGGCTGCGCAGCTATATCGGCGTAAGAAACAGCGCATACCGCCATGTACCCGCCGAGCATCTGGGCGCCGCCGTGTTAAAGGAGCTGACCGCCCGGTATCAGCCGTCAAAAATTGATATGATTATCTGCGGCAACTGTGTGGGAGGAGGGGGCAACATTACCCGTCTCATGGCCCTGGAGGCAGGACTTTCGGAATCCATTCCTTCCGTTACAGTGGACCTTCAGTGCGCTTCCTCCCTGGAAGCCGTCATAACAGCCGCGGCCAGGATACAGAGCGGTCTGGCTGATCTGGTGATTGCCGGAGGTTTTGAAAGCAGTTCCACTCAGCCCCTGCGCAGCTATAACCCTAACCATCCATATGTCTCCTCCCATACTGATAATCCTTCCGGCAATCCGGCTGACATACATGACGGCAGTCCGGCTGACAATAGCGATGTCCGCAGAACGGGGCTTTCCCTGACGTACAGCACCGCCAAATTTATTCCCGGCCCGCACCGTGAGGACGTAATGCTGCAGGGTGCGGAAAAGACAATATGCCATTACCATATAAGCCCCGGAGAAATGGACGCCTGGGTGCTGGAAAGCCACAGGCGGGCGTACAAAGCTGCCCGTGAAGGCCTTCTTGACAGCATAACTGTCCCTGTATACGGACTTGACCATGATGAGGGAATCCGGCCCCGCCTGAACCAGCGCCTGCTGGACCGGCTGCCCTGTGTCCTGAGGGATGGCCGGTATCTCAATGCCGCCAATGCCTGTACCATGAATGACGGGGCTGCCTTTCTTCTTCTCTGTTCAGAACCGTATCTGAAAAAGCACAAACTCTCTGCCCGTTTCCGCCTTGCAAATGCCTGTACGGTTGGGGCTGACCCACTTATGAGCCCTGCCTCCGTGCTTCCTGCTGTCAAAGGTCTTTTGGAACGCAGCGGACTCTCCATGAATGACATAGGAGCCATTGAGTGCAATGAGGCGTTTGCCGCTATTGATGTTCTAATGAACCGGGCTTATCCGGATCAAGCCTCCCGTTATAATCAGCTGGGCGGCGCCCTGGCCTACGGGCATCCCTATGGGGCTTCCGGCGCCATTATTCTTCTCCATCTGATGAAGTCCATGGAACTGTCAGAAAGCAGCCGTGGCATCTGCTGCGCGGCTGCCGCAGGCGGTATCGGAAGCGCCATTCTTCTGGAACAGTAAACAGCATCATCTCCCCAAATATCATACGCCAAAAGGAGTCACCCATGAAACATTCTATGGATTATCTCTCTCTGATTCAGTCCATTCCGGCTCACAGGACAGCCCTGATTGAGGACGGCCGGTTTTATACATACGGCACGCTTGTCATGGAAGCCTGCCGCATCCGTTCCCTGTCCCCGGAACCGGCTGCGCCTTCCGTGGCATGGATCAAGGCGGCCTCTGTGCACGGCCAGCTGGTACGGTTTCTGGCATTTAGCGGTACATCCCGTGTTCCCGTCATTGTGCCCGCAGACATGAAATATGTTCCCGAATCCCTTATAACAGAGGAAATTCCTGCCGGGGCCTGTATGGGTGTGCTTACCTCCGGTTCTACGGGACAGCCAAAACTATGGTTCCGGACCCTGGATAGCTGGGCCTCCTTCTTTCCTATCCAAAATACAATCTTTGGAATGACTGCCCAAACACGGCTTTTTGCTCAGGGCAGCCTGGCATTTACCGGCAATCTGAATCTGTATCTGTCCCTTCTGTCACTAGGAGCATCCATCATCACCGCTTCCCCTGTAAATCCTTCTGTCTGGTGCAGGGAAATAGAGCTTCATCATGTGGATGCCCTCTATCTCATCCCCTCCAAGCTCCGGCTCCTGGCAAAATACGCTTCCCATTCCAGCCCTGATATCAAGACCATCCTGGCCGGTTCCCAGAGCCTTGGCCGCGGGGATATGGTCCTTTTGAAAGCAGCCTATCCGGACAGCTGCTGTTTCCTCTATTATGGAGCCAGTGAATTGAGCTATGTCACCTGGCTGACAGACCAGGAAATGAATGATAATCCGGCCTGTATCGGCAAACCCTTCCCAGGCGTAGACGTAACCCTTTGTAACGGCGAAATCTATGTGGATACCCCCTATTCCGCCATAGGAATCACAGGGCCTTACAGCGTTGGCGATACCGGCTATATGGACCGTGACGGTTATCTGTACTTTAATGGACGCAAAGACAATGTATACAATATTCACGGCAATAAAGTTTCAGCCGTAAAAATAGAAAATGCACTGAACTCCCTGCCTCAGGTACAGGAGGCCGCTGTCATCTTTGAAAACAATGCTCTGCGGGCCCATGTTGTCCTCCCGGTGCCCACTCCCTCAGGCCAGGACGCAGCTGCCCTGCGCCGCATCATTAAAAAAGAACTGAATGATTATCTGGAATCCTGGGAAATTCCCAGGGATATTGTATTCCATGAAAACCTTCCGAAAAACAATAGCGGAAAGACAGTCATGGGACTGCTCTCCGCTAAAGAATCAATTACTATATAAGCCTGAATTCATGGGCAGGCTTGTCATACTGCCTCCCGGTAATCACACTGGCTGTAAGGTCCGTGCAATTTCTCATAACGGTCCTGTCCGTTTCCAAAATTAAATTTCTTCACTGCCAGCCCCTTTTCATTCACACCGTCCAGAGGGGCATAGGGCACTGCCAGGGTTATGATTTTGCGTTTCAATGTATCCGGCAGCTTATCTTCTCCAAACCCCAGAAATGCCAGGTTGACTGTTGACATGGAACGGTAACCGTTGTCTGGCTCTGTTACCACGAAAAGGGCCGGAGAATACGTCAGGTCAAAATTCCGGCCGAATATGCGATCCCCATCCTCTGTCTGTGCGCTGAAGGTGGAACAGCCTAAGTCGGGAATGGAAAACTCCAGCGGAATTCCTTTTAGCAGACGATTGGTCACAAACTATATAGCACATGTTTTCGGACCCGGATACTCCACTGTACATCATAGGATAAAATGGCCGGTCATGCGGAGGCTTATTTGGCATACCCAAAATCAGGAAAACTTGGAGCCATATATAAAAAGTGCCCTTGCCATAGAACTGGGGCGGGATTTGTTAAAATCCCGCCCCAACTATTGACAAAGAGCCGATAAAATAAAAAGAACCACATATCCGTGACTCTTTTTTAGAGGCGACGACCGGAATCGGACCGGTGATGAGGGTGTTGCAGACCCGTGCCTTACCGCTTGGCTACGTCGCCATATTAACTTATAAATGACCCCAAGGGGATTCGGACCCCTGTTACCGCCGTGAAAGGGCGATGTCTTAACCGCTTGACCATGGGGCCTTGCATATATAAATTAAAAAACTCCCCGAGTAGGACTTGAACCTACGACAGCGCGGTTAACAGCCGCGTGCTCTACCGACTGAGCTATCGAGGAATAGGCTGATGCTCTCCGATTCCTTATTATACATGATAATAAAAAATTCATCAAGTACCTTTTGAAGATATTATATGAAAAACTTGCATTATTTATGCAGGTAATACATACCTTCAAAACCGCATATTGAATTCCGATTGCTTCACAAACCAACTTTTTCCCTTAACCTTTTGGATAAGCCCTCGACCGATTAGTATTAGTCAGCTACGTACATTACTGCACTTCCACCTCTAACCTATCTACCTCGTCGTCTTCAAGGGGTCTTACTCGCTTTCGCGATGGGATATCTCATCTTGAGGGGGGCTTCACGCTTAGATGCCTTCAGCGTTTATCCCGTCCAGACTTGGCTACCCTGCCATGGCCTTGGTAGGCCAACAGATACACCAGCGGTCTGTCCATCCCGGTCCTCTCGTACTAAGGACAGCTCCTCTCAGATATCCTGCGCCCGCGCCGGATAGGGACCGAACTGTCTCACGACGTTCTGAACCCAGCTCGCGTACCGCTTTAATGGGCGAACAGCCCAACCCTTGGGACCTGCTACAGCCCCAGGATGCGATGAGCCGACATCGAGGTGCCAAACCACTCCGTCGATGTGAACTCTTGGGAGTGATAAGCCTGTTATCCCCAGGGTAGCTTTTATCCGTTGAGCGATGGCAATCCCACTTTCATACCACCGGATCACTAAGTCCTACTTTCGTACCTGCCCGACCCGTCGGTCTCGCAGTCAAGCTCCCTTATGCCTTTGCACTCTCTGGATGGTTTCCAACCATCCTGAGGGAACCTTTGAGCGCCTCCGATACCCTTTCGGAGGCGACCGCCCCAGTCAAACTCCCCGCCTGACATTGTCCCCCGCCCGGCTCACGGGCGCAGGTTAGAAACCCAATATCGCAAGGGTGGTATCCCAACATTGGCTCCACACAGACTGGCGTCCATGCTTCTCAGCCTCCCACCTATCCTGTACATGCAATACCGAATCCCAGTATCAAACTGGAGTAAAGCTCCATGGGGTCTTTCCGTCCTGGCGCAGGTAACCAGCATCTTCACTGGTATTTCAATTTCACCGGGTGCATTGTTGAGACAGCGCTCAAATCATTACGCCTTTCGTGCGGGTCGGAACTTACCCGACAAGGAATTTCGCTACCTTAGGACCGTTATAGTTACGGCCGCCGTTTACTGGGGCTTAAATTCAAAGCTTCGCTTGCGCTAACCTCTCCTCTTAACCTTCCAGCACCGGGCAGGCGTCAGCCCATATACCTCACCTTACGGTTTTGCATAGACCTGTGTTTTTGCTAAACAGTTGCTTGAGCCTATTCTCTGCGGCCACATCTCTGCGGCACCCCTTCTCCCGAAGTTACGGGGTCATTTTGCCGAGTTCCTTAACAATGCTTCTCCCGCCGGCCTTAGGATTCTCTCCTCATCTACCTGTGTCGGTTTACGGTACGGGCATGTATCACACGATAGCGGCTTTTCTTGACAGCCGGAATCACACACTTCGCTACTTTTGTTCGCTCCGCGTCACGTATTCGGATTGCACGGCGGTTTTTCCAGCCGTACTCCTACCACGCTTGCCCCGGTATTCCCATTCCCGGGATGTGCTGTCCTTCTGTGTCCCCACAGTTCTGATGATACACGGTACAGGAATTTCAACCTGTTGTCCATCGACTACGCCTCTCAGCCTCGCCTTAGGCCCCGACTTACCCAGAGCAGATCAGCTTTACTCTGGAAACCTTGGATATTCGGCCTGGAGGATTCCCACCTCCATCTCGCTACTCATTCCGGCATTCTCTCTTCTCAGCACTCCACGGCTCCTTACCGGTACCGCTTCTCCGTCCTGAGAATGCTCCTCTACCAATGTCTTACGACATTCCTAAGCTTCGGTGTTGTGTTTCAGCCCCGGACATTTTCGGCGCAGGACCTCTCGACTAGTGAGCTATTACGCACTCTTTGAATGTGTGGCTGCTTCTGAGCCAACATCCTAGTTGTCTTTGAAATCCCACATCCTTTTCCACTTAACACACACTTTGGGACCTTAGCTGTAGGTCTGGGCTCTTTCCCTTTTGACTGCCCAACTTATCTCGTGCAGTCTGACTCCCATACATCATTTACGCGGCATTCGGAGTTTGATATCCCTTGGTAAGCTTTGACGCCCCCTTAGGAATTCAGTGCTCTACCTCCGCTAAACTAATATGAGGCTAGCCCTAAAGCTATTTCGAGGAGAACCAGCTATCTCCGGGTTCGATTGGAATTTCTCCCCTATCCACACCTCATTCCCACCCTTTTCAACGGATGTGGATCCGGTCCTCCACGGAATTTTACTTCCGCTTCAACCTGGACATGGATAGGTCACCCGGTTTCGGGTCTGCCTGTACTGACTTGACGCCCATTTGAGACTTGGTTTCCCTTCGGCTCCGAGCCTTAAGCTCTTAACCTTGCCAGTACCGGCAACTCGCCGGACCGTTCTACAAAAAGTACGCGGTCGCACCTTAACGTGCTTCCACAGCTTGTAAACACAGGGTTTCAGGTTCTTTTTCACTCCCCTCCCGGGGTCCTTTTCACCTTTCCTTCACAGTACTATGCGCTATCGGTCACTAAGGAGTATTTAGCCTTGGAGGGTGGTCCCTCCTACTTCCCACAAGGTTTCTCGTGTCTCGTGGTACTCTGGATCCTGCTGCTTCCTATTGCTTTCGTGTACGGGGCTTTCACCCTCTCCGGCCTGACTTCCCAGACAGTTCCACTAACAATTCGGTTCACGTACGCAGTCCTTAACCCCAGCATGCACGCACGCTGGTTTGGGCTCTTCCCATTTCGCTCGCCGCTACTTTGGGAATCGATGTTTCTTTCTCTTCCTCCGGCTACTTAGATGTTTCAGTTCACCGGGTTCCCCCTGCATGGCTATGGATTCACCATGCAGTGACTGAGGTTTGCTCAGCCGGGTTTCCCCATTCAGATATCTCCGGATCAAAGGATATTTGCTCCTCCCCGAAGCTTTTCGCAGCTTATCACGTCTTTCATCGGCTCTTAGTGCCAAGGCATCCACCCTGCGCTCTTTATAGCTTAACCAAAATGATTCCCCGCGGCGGGTTGCTGCGGTTCCTCTCACGTCCATAGCGTTGGACGCTTTGGTTCTAGGTTTGTTTATAAACGCTTTCGCATTTACAAGTTTGTTTCTTCCATACAATCTCTTGTATGGCCTCGGATGTCTTGATATTCTGATTTTGAATATTCAATTCATTTTTATTCAATATGCGGTTTTCAAGGTACGTATGGTATGCTTCCGTCACTTTCAAGGTTTCAGGACCAGCCTTCTTCCTCACAGTCACTTCAGCAAATGGAGATGGAGAGATTCGAACTCTTGACCCCCTGCTTGCAAGGCAGGTGCTCTCCCAACTGAGCTACACCCCCATAGGATGTGGGTCTTCCCTCTATTTACAGAGGCAATCCCTATTAAATTATGATGTCTGTCCAACACAGACCAGTGGGCTTAAGTGGACTCGAACCACCGACCTCACGCTTATCAGGCGTGCGCTCTAACCGGCTGAGCTATAAGCCCGGTTTAAATCCGGCAGCCACCTGCTCTCCCATGCCGTCTCCAGCATAGTACCATCGGCCGCTTAAGTCTTAACCATCGTGTTCGGAATGGGTACGGGTGTTTCCCCTAAGCGCATCGCCACCGGAATTTCTCTGTGTCCTTTTCATTGAACACTAGACAGTATCTAAAACCCTTACTTCTTCTTCCTTAGAAAGGAGGTGATCCAGCCGCACCTTCCGATACGGCTACCTTGTTACGACTTCACCCCAGTTACCTGCCCCGCCTTCGGCAGCTCCCTCCTTTCGGTTGGGTCACTGACTTCGGGCGTTGCTGACTCCCATGGTGTGACGGGCGGTGTGTACAAGACCCGGGAACGTATTCACCGCGACATTCTGATTCGCGATTACTAGCGATTCCAGCTTCGTGTAGTCGGGTTGCAGACTACAGTCCGAACTGGGACGTTATTTTTGGGATTTGCTCCACATCACTGTCTCGCTTCCCTTTGTTTACGCCATTGTAGCACGTGTGTAGCCCAAATCATAAGGGGCATGATGATTTGACGTCATCCCCACCTTCCTCCAGGTTATCCCTGGCAGTCTCCCTAGAGTGCCCAGCTCTACCTGCTGGCTACTAAGGATAAGGGTTGCGCTCGTTGCGGGACTTAACCCAACATCTCACGACACGAGCTGACGACAACCATGCACCACCTGTCTCCCCTGTCCCGAAGGAAAGGCCACATTACTGACCGGTCAGGGGGATGTCAAGACTTGGTAAGGTTCTTCGCGTTGCTTCGAATTAAACCACATGCTCCACCGCTTGTGCGGGTCCCCGTCAATTCCTTTGAGTTTCATTCTTGCGAACGTACTCCCCAGGTGGAATGCTTACTGCGTTTGCGGCGGCACCGAAGGGCTTTGCCCCCCAACACCTAGCATTCATCGTTTACGGCGTGGACTACCAGGGTATCTAATCCTGTTTGCTCCCCACGCTTTCGAGCCTCAACGTCAGTTATCGTCCAGTAAGCCGCCTTCGCCACTGGTGTTCCTCCTAATATCTACGCATTTCACCGCTACACTAGGAATTCCACTTACCTCTCCGACACTCTAGCAAAACAGTTTCCAAAGCAGTCCCAGGGTTGAGCCCTGGGTTTTCACTTCAGACTTGCTTCGCCGTCTACGCTCCCTTTACACCCAGTAAATCCGGATAACGCTTGCCCCCTACGTATTACCGCGGCTGCTGGCACGTAGTTAGCCGGGGCTTCTTAGTCAGGTACCGTCATTTTCTTCCCTGCTGATAGAGCTTTACATACCGAAATACTTCTTCACTCACGCGGCGTCGCTGCATCAGGCTTTCGCCCATTGTGCAATATTCCCCACTGCTGCCTCCCGTAGGAGTTTGGGCCGTGTCTCAGTCCCAATGTGGCCGGTCACCCTCTCAGGTCGGCTACTGATCGTCGCTTTGGTGGGCCGTTACCCCGCCAACTGGCTAATCAGACGCGGATCCATCTCACACCACCGGAGTTTTTCACACACTGCCATGCGGCACTGTGCGCTTATGCGGTATTAGCAGTCATTTCTAACTGTTATCCCCCAGTGTGAGGCAGGTTATCCACGCGTTACTCACCCGTCCGCCACTCAGTCAATCAAGATTCCATCCGAAAACTTCATCTTAATTGCTTCGTTCGACTTGCATGTGTTAGGCACGCCGCCAGCGTTCATCCTGAGCCAGGATCAAACTCTCATGTTCAAAAGTTGATTCCAGGTTTTCAGACTACTTAGCTTGGCTAGTTATCTTTAACCTTCATTACTTGGTTTTGTTCTGAATTTTCTCAAATTCAAAGGCCTAAACCAGACCTTTTGCTTTTAGAATTTTCAGGGTTTTACATACTGTCTAATCTTCAATTATCAAGGTTCTTTGTTGTTGTTTATCTGTCTCAGCAATAACTTTAGTAGTTTATCATATTTGCAACCGTTTGTCAACAACTTTTTTATTTCTTTTTTGTTGTCTGTCTCAGCAGCAACTTTTATATATTACCATATATGTTACTGCTTGTCAACAACTTTTTCAACTCATTTTTCAGAGTTGTCCCACCGTTTTCCGCGGTGGACCTTTAATATATCACTACTTTCTCAACTTGTCAAGGGAATTTGTGCCATTTTTTTATACAATTTTCAACTTTATTTCCGCACCACTAAATGTGCTTATTTTTTCTGTATTTCTCTATATTTTGTGGTTAATAAAAAAATCGCTGTTTACAGATGTTTCCATCCCCTCCCAGCGATTTGTTTTAATTATATATATTAAAGGAACAATTATATCTTTTTATTCTATAGAATGCCCCGGATGATGCCGCCCAGTACAATATTAATCAGATTATACTGATATAAAAACCGAAGCCAGGTACTTGCGTTAATCTGTTCCTCCAATGTCATTCCCAGAGGTGTGGCTGCAAAGATTCCTACCAAAAAACAGCCAATCCACAGAAACAACAGTCCCTGGATCAATCCCAGGACGGCACCTGCTATATGATTCAATCCATACAGTATGGGAAGCCGCGCTATGAGATCCAGCCACCGCACCACCAGATGTATCAGGATATAGACGACTGCAAACAGGATGATGGAGCTGACTGCGTTGATAAGAATGTCAGCCAGATATGTGCTGACGTATTCCGCAAACTGTTCCACTCCCAGCATATGATAAAACTCGCTGTTATTGTTTTCAAGCAGCGTTTCCTTTACGGATTGGGGCAGATTAAGGTTCTCAATAGCAATGCGCTGCGCCGCCGGAAGCTCCGTGTTTTCCGCTAACGGTTCCTCCCAGCCGGCTGCATTCAGTATGGCCTCTGCCGCGCTCTGGCGTATGGAGGGATTATCCTTGATAAAACCCGTCATATACGGAGTGGCAACCTTTACCAATATGATGGTAAGTATCAGCGCTCCCAGGGATACACACTGCTTCAGCGCCCCCCTGTAATGTCCATACAGTACCATGCCAATGAGAAAAACACCTGCACCGGCAGACAGCCAATGTTCTAATATCATGTCCATATAATTTCAGTCTTTCTTTTAGTTGAATATCAGGCGTTCTATAGCGTCCGCAACCCCATCCTCGTCATTTGTCAGCGTAATCCTATCTGCCGCGTTTTTAGCTATGTCCAGTCCATTTCCCATGGCAATGCCCACTCCGGCCGCCTCCAGCATGGAGATATCATTTTCCCCATCACCAAATGCCATGGTGGCCTCGGGGGCAATCCCAAGATAATCTGCCAGCCACATAAGCGCAACACCCTTTGTGGCTCCCAGTGCATTGATTTCCAGATTATTATACAGAGATGAGCTGATGACAATACCTTGTACGGCTGAAAGCTCCCTGCGCAGCGGCATTGCATCATTCACATCAGCCAGATATACGTTGACCTTCTCCACATCCTTCTTACAATCTGTCACGTAATGCAGGATATTTGGCACAACATCCCTGGTGGAGAGTACCATTTTCTGAATCACAGGACTCAGGCCGTAGTCTTCCATATGTTCGATGAACTCAGGCTGCGAAATCCCTCTTCCATCTATATACGGATCATACATTGCCCTGTACTTTTTCACGATATCCATGACTTCCAACGCCTTTGCGTTGGACAGTGTACACCGCTTCAGACTGACTCCCTTAATAAGGTCTGCCACCGTTCCGCCGTTGGTGGTTATGGCGTAGTTGACCCCCGGCAGGGACCGTACTGCCTGCGTGATACCATCCACCGCCCTGCCCGTGGTCGGCACAATCTGTATGCCCATACGGGCGCAGCGCTCCAGCGCCCTGCGGTTGCGCTCTGACAGGTTTTTCTGGCTGTCCAGCAGAGTACCATCAAGATCCAGTGCAATCAAACCTATGGTCATCATATAAAATGCTCCTCTTTCAATATCAGAAGACCGTCCCTGTCATACTTGGACGAGAATATTCCTGTAATCCGCTTAAAGAAGGATGGATTCTCCGCTTTATCAGCAGCTTCCTCTATCAAGTCCTCAGCATTTACCTTTGTAAGGGGTACGCCGTCTTCCTCCATAATTTCAATCCGCTCATAGAGGGCCAGCATGCTCTTTCCTGAAATACTGCAGTCAATGTCGCTGGCATATTGGCATGCATACTGAGCAAATTCATCAATATCCATCTCCTGCTGGTCATCATAATCCGATTCATCCGGCTGAGGCAGGACCGGAGGGTTTTCCGCCGCCTTAAGGGGGACTTCTTTATGTTCTTCCCTGCGGGCAACCGGCTCCGGGCGGCTCTCTTCCATTTTCCTGCGCACCGGCTTTGGTTTCTGCTCTGTTTCTGCTTTACGATCCGTGTCCGGCTTCTGCTCTGGCTCTGGTTTTGGCAGGCTCCTGGGGGCAGCTGGTTCCGGTACCGGCTGAACCTTACTAACAGCCGGTTCTTCTTTCCGGCTCTGGACCTTCCTGGACACAGCCGGCTCCTCTGCCTTCCGGAGCTGCACAGGGCGCACGGGGCGGTCATCTCCTTCCGGCGCCACATAAGCAACCTCTTCCGGCCCCATCTTCCCTACATATTCAAACCGTTTGGCCAATCCCGGATATACCTTATGGATACGGGCCAGATTACCCGCCACATCTATAAGGACTACATTCATGCCTGTCTCATCCCTGGCCATCAGCTGGTTCAGCTCCTGGAGGGTGGATTCCTCCATGGCGCCGGCCTGTTCAATAATCAGGTCCTTGCCTGTCAATTTGTCCGCAATGGCAAATACGCCTTTACTGTTAAGCTTTTCCCCTGTTATCTTGGCAGCCTGGTTCTTAGCCCCTGTCTCCTTATGAATCTTCTTAAGAAGTTCAATGGCCTGGTCCAGACCCGAACTGGAATACTCGGCTTCTATCATGAAATGATGCGATTCCTGGACAGATGACTCTCTCCCCAAATCCTTGATGTCGGTCAACACCCGTGTCTGGGCAGACGTTGTCTCCGGCCTGTGACGTCCGTCTGATATCCTGGACATCTCCTTGGCCAGATTTGCCTGAACCTCCGCCTCATGCATTCTGGCCCGCACTGCTTCATCCGACAGAATCCGGGGCTTATCCGGCATCCATCGGGACTGTGTTTCCTCTGCAGATTCCTCTTCTTCCTCCGAATCCTCAGGCTCTATGGTAACCTGGGCGTGTGCGCCCTCATTCTCATATGATTTCTCAGCCCCGGCGGCATTCCCGCAGTGTTCCTCCGGGTACCCGGCTTTGGCGCCGTCTTCTGTGTCGTCCTGCGGATTCTGGTCCGGATATTCATTTCCGTAATAGCCCCGCCGTCCATATGCCTCCTCAGAATCATCTTCATCCGTATAGGTATCTTCCTGATATACCTCTGCCTGATATCCGTTTTTTTGATAATCACCTTCTGAATAATCGTCCTCCGGATATTCTTCTTCCGCATATCCAGCTTCCTGATATCCGGTTTGCGCATAATCGTCCTCCGCGTATCCGCCCTCCCGATGTCCGGCTTGCGCATACCCGTCCTCCGGGTACTCTGCTTCCGGCTCCACGGCAAAAGCGGCCTCCTGGCGGGCCATGTAGGACTGGGGAGAGACTTCCGTTTTCCTCTCAGGCATGGGCTCATAGTCCGCAGGCCGTTTTCCGGCGCGGTACTCCTGCTCCACTGCCTTGAGACGTGCCTCATACTTATCCCTGTTTTCCACCAGATCCATCTGATACTTTGTGAGAGGCGCAAACTGTATCTTAAGCTCCATGGCCTTCTCTACATACTTTCCTAGACCGAACATAAGCATAATCTTGTCGCAGGCCATGATGCAGAGTTCTCCCATACCGGCCTCCGCATACAGCTCTGCCAGCTCATAGAGCCATTTTTCATCCAGCTCAATGTTGCAGTACTGCTCCAGGGTATGAATCAGCTGCTCTGCGGGCGCTCCCTTTGCCCCCAGAATCAGGTAGCGCAGGATATACTGCCTGGGATCGTCCGGCGCCAGGTCGCAGAACTCCCTGTAGTAATCCTCTGCCTCCTGAAAGCTGCCCTCCTTGATAGCCAGCTCCGCCAGCTTGAACAGCAGGCGCTTTCCTATGGGCGCCCGTTCAAATGCCAGCAGCAGAATATCCTTGGCCTCCTGGTACTCTTCGTTCTTCTCATAGATGGTTGCCACCATGGACAGGATGTTTACATTCCGCACTCTGCGCCAGTCTATGGTATCGGCTATCTTCATGGCCGTTTCATAGTCCCCGCGGCTTACCATCTTCTTAATCTGCTCAACTTTTATGTTAAACTCGTATTTATCCATCTTTTGCATCTCCCTATCGCTAGTTCCCGGTATGGAAATCTGCTGTCTAAAGTTCCGTCCTGCCTTCCAATGCCCGAAGAAGTGTTACTTCGTCTATGTATTCCAAATCTCCGCCAACGGGTACTCCGCTGGCAATTCTGGTCACTTTAATCCCTGTAGGCTTTATCAGCTTGCTTATGTACATAGCTGTGGTCTCGCCTTCCAGGCTGGAATTGGTCGCAATGATGACTTCCTCTACATCCGACTGGAGTCTCTGCATCAATTCCTTCAGCTTTATATCCCCCGGGCCAATCCCCAGCATGGGAGAAATGGCGCCATGCAGCACATGATAAACCCCATCGTATTTGCCAGTTTTCTCATAAGCAGCCAAATCCCTGGTATTCTCCACCACCATAATGGTCTTATGATTCCGCCTGTCACTGCTGCAGATAGGGCACAGTTCCTTATCCGTCAAGGTGAAGCATTCCTTACAATAGCGCACGTTATTCCTGGCGCTTGTCATGGCACCTGCCAGCTCCTCCACCTGCTCCTTCGGCATGTTGATGATATGGAATGCCAGGCGCTGGGCCGACTTGGCCCCAACTCCGGGGAGCTTAGACAGTTCCTCTATTAACTTGGTAATCTGACTGCTGTAGTAATCCATTAGAAGGGGAAACCTCCGCCCAGTGCTCCGCCTAAGCCGCCTGTCAGCTTAGACATGGCCTCGCTGCTCTCAGCCTCCATCTGGCGGAACGCCTCATTGGCAGCTGCCACAATCAGGTCCTCTAACATCTCAATATCGTCCGGGTCCACCACATCAGGTGACAGCTTAACGGATACCACTTCCTTTTTGCCTGACACGGTCACGCTGACCGCACCGCCGCCGGAAGCAGCCGTGTATTCTTTATTTTCAAGCTCCCTGGTAGTCTCCTCCATCTGACGCTGCATACGCTGCGCCTGCTTCATAAGATTATTCATGTTGCCAGGCATTCCGCCTGGAAATCCGCCACGTTTTGCCATGGTGTATTATCCTCCTATTATTTCCGATTAATCATCTTTATATTATTCATCTTCATATGTAATATCCATATGAATCTTTTCTTCCAATTCTTCCTGGGTCACATAAATCGTATTAAGGCGCTCGCCCCGGCCGGCCAGCCTTGTCTTAAAGTAAATGGATCTGCTGAAATTAGCTTCCACATAGCGCTCCAGTTCCCCTATAACAGTGGGCCGCTTCCCCATATCGTAGTTCATGGGATCCATAAACACAATGGTCAGGCAGCCTTCTCCGCCAGGCTCCACCACGGTGTCCCGCAGATATGACCTGGCACCGCCTCCCATGCTGCGGACTATCTTGGCCCATTCGTTTCTCACCAGCTTCAAGTCTTCCAGCTGGGCCCGGGGAAGGGCCACCTTTTCCGGCATAACCCCCGGCTCTGCCTGAAGCCCCGGAGCATAAGGCGCCGCTGTCTGGGGTGCTGTTCCCCCATCCTGCCCCGGGCCGGCCCCCGCCTGCGGCACCTGTCCGGCAGGAGGGCTGCCTGCGGCCTGATAAGCAGCTGTCATGGGAATGGCCATGCGGCCTGCCTCCAAATCCTCCATCTGCGCTTCCAGATCTCCTAACCGCTGCAAAATGGCATCCAGGTTGGGCTCCATGGATGGACGTGTCAGCTTGATAAGCGCCACCTCCACCAGCACCCGCTTCTGGCTGGCATAGCGCAGCTGGTTGGACAATTCGGAAAAGATACGGATATACCGCATCAGCGTGGTTCCGTCCGCCTTGCCCGCATCGCTTCTCAGCTGCTTTAAATTCTCCTCCGACATATCCACCAGGCCCTCTGCGTCGTCCGCGCTCCGGATTAAAAGCAGGTTTCTCATATACCATATAAAATCAGTGACAAACTGGCCCAGCTCCCGGCCCTGAATCACAATTTCCTCCAGGCTGCATATACAGTCCCTTGTCCTGCCCTCCACAATGGCGCCGAACATCTGGCTGAACACGCTGGAATCCACTGCCCCCAGAACCTCCAGGGCATTGTCATAGGTCAGCACCCTTCCGTAATGAAAGGCCACACACTGGTCCAAAAGGCTTAAGGCATCCCTGAGGGAGCCGTCAGCCGCCTTTGCCACATAGAGAAGCGCCTTGTCCTCCACCTGTATCTGCTCGGCCTGAGTCAGCTCCCTCAGGCGGTCCGCTATGGTCTCTAAGGATATGCGCTTAAAATCATAGCGCTGGCAGCGGGAGAGAATCGTAATTGGAATCTTGTGCACTTCGGTGGTAGCCAATATGAAAATCACATAGGACGGGGGTTCCTCCAGTGTCTTTAACAGAGCGTTAAAGGCTCCAATAGAAAGCATATGGACCTCGTCAATGATATAGACCCTGTACCGTCCCTCTGTGGGAGGATACTGCACCTGTTCCCTTATATCACGTATGTTCTCCACACCGTTGTTGGAGGCGGCATCAATTTCCACCACATTCATGGAGGAACCCGACTGAATGGACCTGCAGGTGGGACACTCGTTACAGGGACTGCCATCCACCGGATGTTCGCAGTTCACCGCCCTGGCAAATATCTTGGCTATACTGGTCTTACCCGTTCCCCTGGTACCGCAGAACAGGTATGCATGGCCGATACGCTCCGACGTTATTTGGTTTTTCAGTGTCTGCACAATCGGGTCCTGGCCTTTTACATCCTCAAAGGAAACAGGACGCCATTTGCGGTATAACGCCGTATATGACATATTAGGCAACTCCTATTATTCTATCTTGTTCATATAAATTTATTTTCAAATTAACGCTCATTTTCATCATCATGCAGTTATTCATCGCCAAAGCTGATGCCCACCATCTTGGCTTCCTTAATCATGGAACACTCCGGGTCCACGGTCTTAAGCCTTCCCGCAACCTCGGAGAGAGGCACCTGGGTGATATCGTTGTTCTTCACTGCCACCATGTAGCCATACCGCTCCTCGGCTATCAGCCTGGCTGCCGCAGCGCCCAGCCTGGTTGCCAGCACGCGGTCATAAGCGCATGGCTCGCCGCCGCGCTGCATATGGCCCGGAACCGTAACCCTTACCTCGCTGCCGATGACTTCCTGTATCTTGGCCCCGATTTCATAGGCCACCGACGGATATACCACTCCGCTTTTCTTCTTTTCCTTCAGTTCCTTCTTGCTCATCTTGGCATCTTCCCTGGAAATGGCGCCTTCGGCCACTGCCAGGATAGAGAAGCGTTTGCCTGCCTTGGACCGCTTGGTCAGGGCGTCGCACACAATATTGATATCATATGGTATCTCCGGAAGAAGTATAATGTCCGCCCCGCCTGCAAGACCAGCATACAGGGTCAGCCAGCCCACCTTATGTCCCATAACCTCCACGATGAATACACGCCCGTGGGACGCGGCCGTGGTATGAATGCAGTCAATGGCATTGGTGGCAACATCCACCGCGCTCTGGAACCCAAATGTCATATCCGTGCCCCACAGGTCATTGTCAATTGTCTTGGGAAGCGATACCACGTTGAGTCCTTCTTCGCTGAGCATGTTGGCTGTTTTCTGGCTGCCGTTCCCGCCCAGCACCACAAGACAGCTGAGCTTCAGCTTTTTGTAGGTGTGCTTCATGGCCTCCACCTTATCCAGTCCATTCTCATCAGGAGTGCGCATGAGCTTGAAAGGCTGGCGGGAAGTCCCGAGAATGGTACCGCCCTGGGTGAGAATTCCTGAGAAATCTGACGATTTCATGATTTGATAGTCCGCATACATGAGTCCTTTATATCCGTCTTCAAATCCAATTATTTCCACGTCGTCAAACATGTTATATAAGGACTTTGCCACACCTCTCATGGTGGCATTCAGTGCCTGGCAGTCTCCGCCGCTGGTCAGCATTCCAATTCTTCTCATATTGCACTTCCTCCTTATAGAGTTTCTTCACTTTCTGTTATGTTTCCTGGGAATGGTTCTATTATACCCATTTTGTAATTATAACGCAAAGGTGTTATCGGGGCAAGTATAAATTCGGACAACCGGCCGGCCGCAAAATCCGGATAACCGGCCGGTCCCAGGGAAGCACGCCATGCGGAAATACAAATGGGACATAAATCCGGTGATACAGTAACGTATCCTCAGATTTATATCCCATTTTTAATTCCACGCACCTTGCTTTGTGCTGCTGCCACGAACGTTACTCATGCAGTTAACTCAATCCAGGCTGCCTCACGGCACACGGGAGGTTCTGCTTAGTGCTGCTGCATTCCTGCCCTGACACGGTTCACAGATTCCCGTTGCGTAAGACCCAGACGTCAACGCCACTTACACAAGGCAGCTTCGCAGCAAACAGCCCGAGGCAAGGTATCACCCCTGCTGGAGCGGATTGCAGGTACAGGGCACCGCTATCTCCCCGGCTGCGTGGAAACTTTATGACATATTTGGCCGTACATACGCAGATGTGTCAACAAATGCCGGCTTGGGGCAGTTGTTGAAAACTGCCTGTTAAGTATAACCTGCCGAGACGCTTTTGTCAAGGCTGTGCCTCCACCAAAAATAACCTGGACAGATAATCTCCCTGGGGCACCGGGCTGGTCCGCACACCGCTGGCACCGTCTGAAAGAATCAGGCCCGCGCTCATAAGTTCGTCCCCATACGCGGTATAGTCTACCCCGCTGACCCGGTACATGATCCCCGGATTCAGCCCCTTGAGTACCAGCCGTTTAAAACCGGCATTCACGGGCTGGAGGAACCGGAAGTAAGCCGCAATTGCCTTGTCTGCGTCTTCCGATACAACAATCCAGGCAGCCTCATTTCCCTCAAAGGGACTTATAAGCCGGTAGAACCTTCCCTGCTGAATCAGCTTCCTGTGCTCCTTCATAAACCGTATCTGTTCCTTTACCTGGTATTGTTCCTCCTCTGCAAGCAGATTCAGATCCAGTTCATACCCAAAGGTTCCGAAACAGGCTGCCGCCGCCCTGGCGGCCAGCGGAACATTCCTCTGTGTCTGATGGTTGGGTATGGCGGACACATGGCTTCCCATGGAGCTGAGCGGATATACCAGGCTGGTGCCGTACTGGATTTTCACACGCTCCACTCCGTCGGTGTCATCGGAAACCCAGCCCTGAGGCGCGTAATACAGAATGCCCGGGTCAAATCTGGCGCCGCCGCTGGCGCAGGATTCAAACAGAACATGAGGAAAGCTCCTGGTGAGCCGGTCATACAGCTTATATACTCCCAGTATCTGTCTGTGGTACACGGTTCCCTGGTACTGCGCATCCCGGCCCGCTGAAAACAGGTCGGAAATACTCCTGTTCATATCCCACTTCACATAAGACACACCGCCGTCTCCCAGTATCTCCTCCATTCTGTCCCCTATGTATTCCACCACCTGGTCCTTTGAAAAATCCAGCACATACTGGTGTCTCCCTGTACACACCGGCCGGTCCGTACTCCCTAACATCCAATCCGGGTGGGCGCGGTAAAGACGGCTGTCCCTGCTGACCATCTCAGGCTCGAACCACAGGCCGAACTTCATTCCCATATCCCTGATTTTTCCTGCCAGCCCTGTAATTCCATCGGGCAGCTTATGCAGGTCCGGATACCAATCCCCCAGGGAAGTGGTATCATCGTCCCGCTTTCCAAACCACCCGTCATCCAGTACGAACAGCTCTATGCCCAGCTCCCTTGCCTTGTCCGCAATGGAGAGAATCTTGTCCTCGTCAAAATCCATGAATGTGGCTTCCCAGTTATTAATCAGGATGGGCCTCTCCCTGTCCCTCCAATACCCCCTGGCAAGCCTGGTCCGGTAGAGCTGGTGGAACACCTGACTCATACCGTTTAAGCCGTCCCCCGAATATACCATCACTGCCTCCGGCGTCTGGAATTTCTCTCCCGGACATAGGGGCCAGTCAAATCCTTCGGGATGGATTCCCATGGTCACCCGGACCGTGTCCATGGTATCCACCTCTGCCTGGGCCAGAAAATTGCCGCTGTATACAAGGCTGATGCCGATTACCTCACCGCTGTCCTCCCCGGCATCAGGCCGTTTCAGACAGATGAACGGATTGAACTGGTGGCTGCTGTGTCCCCTCATGCTGTGTATGCTCTGAACTCCCTGGTGAAGTCCGTGGCAGTCCACATAGCGTTCCCTGCACCAGGCCCCGGTCAAATCAACCATCTGGTAACGCGGATCCGGCAGATCCAGGCTCAGGCTCATGGCCCGCTCCAGGCAGACCGGCTCCGGACCACGGCAGACAAACCGTGCGCTGCGGGTAAGCACAGGCATCTTTTCATAGATTGTATAAAAAAGCACCAGTTCCATACCTGCCACTGGGTCATCCAGATACAGCTTCAGGGTCCACGCCTCCTCATCCTGCTCCACATAAGTGGCTGGCAGGCCCGGCAATTCCGGTTTTCCCCTTTGTATGATGTGGTTTTTGTATACAAAAGAACTGACCCTGCTTCCATTTTCCCTTCTGATTCCATAAGCCGGATACCGCATATCCCCGGTTCCAAAGCCTGGGTATTCCTGCTTGATATGTTCCAGTGAAAATGTGGTGTCATCCTCATAGACACAGGGCGCCATATCCCTGTGCGCAAACTCCAGCAAATGGCCAAAGCTTTCCCTGTGCCGTATCCGCTTTCCATAGTAGAGCTGTCCCATCTGCCCGTTCGGAAGACATGTCATGATATAACTGATTTTATCGTTGTACAGATGGAACTGCCTTTGGGACTCATATCCCGCAAGAACTCATGTATCCTGGGGCCGTTGGCATAATAGGGCAGGCCGTCACCATAGGGTTTTCCTTCTTTTAACACCCCGTCGGGAAAGCGCTGCTCCTTGGACAGCATGGATATCACATCCATCCTGAAACCGTCAATGCCCTTGTCTCGCCACCAGGCCATCATGTCGTATCCTTCCATATATAGTGATCCCTGTAGGGATTGTCAGGAGAACGGCGGCTCTCCACGAACCAGGCATGTTCATCCGATGTATGGTTTACAACCAGGTCCATCACCAGCTTCATTCCTTTTTGATGTATCTCTGCCAGAAGCCTGTCAAAGTCCTCCATGGCGCCGAACACATCCATGACAGCCTTATAATCGCTGATATCATAACCATTGTCATCCACCACGCATTCTTTCCACCATGCCCTCTGTTCTTCCATGTAAATCCTCCCTTATATTCCGATTCTTGATGAGCCGGAACTTACACGCCGGCGGGGCTGACGCGGTATGTCTTAATCTCATAAGGTTTTATGAAATCCTTAAACCTATGTCCATCTGTCTCAATGGGCCTCAGGGTCCTTTCCAGCAAATCACATTCCTCCACATGGGAAATTTTAAATCCAAGGTTTACCGTCATGGACGTCCTTGTATTGCGGTTTTCATAGATACGCAGGATATATCCGTTCCCATCCTCCGCCTTTTTCATCATTTCCACAAAACAGCACGGCTGGTCCACGGATACCATGCTCCAGAATCCGCCCGGTCCTTTGGCGGGCGCCAGTGCGGATACCAGGGGCGAATTCAGGCCATAGGCCATTTCCACGGTCCTTGCTTCCTGCCACCGTCCCTTGTGCGGATAGATGGAATAGGTAAATTCATGAATGCCTATATCCGCGTTCTCATTGGGATAGGTCCCGGACTTAATAAGGGTCAGTCCCATTTCCCCGTCCCTGATGCTGTGTCCATACTTACAGTCGTTAAGAAGGCTGAGTCCCAGGCCGTTTTCCGACAGATCCGCCCATTTATGGGCACATACTTCAAATTTGGCCGTATCCCAGCTGTGGTTGCTGGTAGTCTCCCTCTCCACATTGCCGAACTGTATCTCATAGGTGGCCTTGGCAGCGTTAATCTGGGCCGGAAAATAAACCCTCAGCAGAACATGATGGTCTCTCCAGTCAGCCCGGGTCACAAAATCGATTCTGGGCAGATTGGGGTAGAACACAATATCCTGCTCCACAAGGGAGCCCGCAAACCGGTGAGAGATGGAAACAACAGTCCGAACCGGTCCCCATTCCTTTAAAACCGGCGCCGTCACAAGTTCGGCATGGTATGGCTTTCTCTGATAATACATGTCCACATCCCAATTGTCCCAGTTCATGGGGCGGTCCTCAAAGGTCAGGAGCTGGTTCCCCACACGCCCTTCTTTTAACAGCTGTCCCCCCGTCCCCTTCTCAACCAGCGAGACGATCTCCATCTTATCATTAAACTCAGCTCTGTACCAGTCATTTTCAAAGAGGCCGGACCATGGCCCGGGACATTCTGCGGCAAATCCGGAGTGTTCTGCGGCATATCCGGAATGTTCTGCGGCAGGTCCTGACCTTCCACTATCCTCTGCCCCCATGAGGCTGTACACGGCACACCCGCAGGAAGGAATTCCCTTTGCGTGGAATATAAGTGTGTCCTCCCCTGTATACTGGACCGGGAACCTGTGTCCCAGGCAGTCGCAGGCAAAAGCCGCCTCCCCCCGGGCCACGCCGGACACCGTTACGGTATCCT
Organism: Enterocloster clostridioformis; assembly: GCF_020297485.1. NCBI lineage: Bacteria > Bacillati > Bacillota > Clostridia > Lachnospirales > Lachnospiraceae > Enterocloster > Enterocloster clostridioformis. The sequence goes on along the minus strand of NZ_JAIWZC010000001.1, from coordinate 3,812,363 downwards.
CCCGCTCATATCCCTGTGTGTTGATTACAATAACCTTCCGGTCTCCCGGCTTTTCCCTGCCGGTATCCTTACCCTGACCGCAGATCCTGTCACCCAGGTCCTCTGCCAGATGAAGGGCTGTCTCTGCGCCGGATTTCAGTATCTCCTCATATTCCCGGTCTGTCTGGTCATAGACAGGCCCAATGGCGCTTCCCGGAATAATGTCATGGAACTGGTTTAACAGGATGATGTCCCATCCCTTTTTTATGACGCCGGCCGGATATGCCAGACCCTTAAGCTCTGCCATGACTCCCAGCGTCTCCAGCTGTTCGTACATCTGCTCGCTTTTCCGGTTATAGCGTTTGTTTTTTCCCATAGAGGTCAGCGTTCCCCTGTGGTACTCAAAATAGAGTTCCCCATCCCATACCGGCATGCCTGGTTTGGACGCAATATCGTGATAAATCCGGTCAAAAAAGTCCCTTTCATTTTCCTGAACCAGTCTGGGAATGCCCGGAAGGCCGTATCTGAGACGCTTTGCCTCCTCTAACATCTCCTTTGTGGGACCGCCTCCTCCGTCGCCATATCCAAAGAGCATTAACGTGTCCTCTGTCAGGTCCCTGTTCTGGAACCGTTTGAAGGTTCCCAGCGTCATATTGGGATTGACAATACCCGTGTATGTAGTGGTGTTCCTGGTGTCTGTAAATGACACATTTAACCCCAGGGTCTTATCAAAGTCACAGGCAGTAGGCATGAATACAAATACCCTGCTGCCGTCGATTCCCTTCCACATAAAGGTATCGTTGGGCAGCTGGTCAAACTGGTTCCAGGCAATCTTAGTTGTCAGGAAATAGGGAATGCCGCACTTTTTCAGTATCTGCGGTATGGCGGCGGAATAACCGAATACATCCGGCAGCCACAGACACCTGCTGGAAATGCCGAATTCCTCCCGGAAGAACTGCTCGCCCTTGATGATTTGACGCACCAGGGATTCCCCCGCGGGCAGGTTGCAGTCCGACTCCAGCCACATGGCGCCGTCTGTTTCCCAGCGGCCTTCCCTCACCCGATCCCGGATGCGCTCATAGAGTTCCGGTTCCTGCTCCTTTACAAACTGGTACAAAATGGGCTGGCTGGACATGAACTTATAATCCGGGTACCGGTCCATCAGCTCCAATACAGTGGAAAAGCTCCGCACGGCCTTCTCCCTGGTCTGGTCCACGGTCCACAGCCACGCAATGTCAATATGGGTATGGCCGATTGCGCTTACCACCGGAGAGGAGGTGTTCACATTTTCGTAGAATTCCTTTTTCACGATTCTCTCCATCTCCTCTATGGACCGGTTGAACCGTGATGAATATGGCTCCCTCAAATCCAGGGCGTCGGCCGCAGGCCCCAGCTTTACCAGAATCCGTCTGTAATTCTCCTCATCCGGCTTTTTCAAAAGCCTGGCAGCCTGGACCGGCACCAGAAAATCGTAGTAAGCCTTTTCCACAGCATCATCCACCTGAACCAGCTCCGTGCGGATTATCAGGTCCCCGGGCACGCTGCCGCTGTAGGCCAGGATGGCAATTTCGTACTGCTCCCCTGCATTGGCCCTGGGACTCATTAAAATTTCCCTGTGGTTTACATCCACTCCCTGGACAATTTTTCCGTTCAGATAAAAAAGCATTTGGGGATTGGTGGCATCCCACTGTCCTTCCCTTCCCGTGGTGATCAGGAATTCCACATGGGCCCCGTCCAGCCGCGGGGGGTCCATTTTCCTTTCCTTCCATCCGCTTATAACAGCTGACCGGAATCCTCACCGGCCTGCGAAGCTGGTCCAGATCAACCGTCAGACGCTCCATCCGTTCCAGTTCAAATAATATGCTCATCCTCTTCCTCCTTATCCCGGCCCAAATCATCTATGTCCTTATTTTACCACTAAGGCCGGCGGACAAATTAAATATCTGTCCGCCGGCCCCGGCCGCTTCCTGTGCGGGACAGCACGCTTAACCTTTAACCGAACCTGCCGTAAGCCCTTCTATCATATATTTCTGGGCAAAGGCAAATAGACACATGGTAGGTACCAGTGACATGACGGTTCCTGCCGCCATCTCGCCCCATTTAATATCATATTTAAGAATCAGGCCGTTAAGTCCCACTGGTATGGTCTTGAACTTATCCACATCTATAAACATGACTGCCATGAAAAGTTCATTCCATGAGTTGATAAATGCAAATATAAATGTAGCCGCTATGCCGGGCATGATGACCGGCACCACCACCTTAAACAATGCCTTGAAATAGCCGCATCCGTCTATCCAGGCAGCCTCCTCCAGGGATTTTGGCACGCTGTCAAAAAAGCCGCACAATGTCACCACGGAGAAGGGAATCATCATATTTGTGTAGAGCATGGCCAGGCTGCGCAGGTCGTTTAGCATCTTCGCCTTTGCCAGGAGCTGGTATAACGGCGCCAGCATGATGAACATGGGAATCATCTGCGTTACCAGGAAAAACAGCAGAAGTACGTTCTTAAACCGGAAGTGGAACCTGCTTATGACATAGCTGGCCAGTATGGCAATAAACACCGCACAGGTGGCTGCCACCGCTGAGGAGAAAAAGGAATTCAGCATATACCGGCCGAAATTGCCCTTCCACAGCATGGCCACATAGTTGACAGCGGATGCCGGATTGGGCAGATACCGGACCGGAAACGCATAGATTTCCCCCTGGGACCCCTTTAAGGATGTGAGAAGCATCCACACAAAGGGAAACATGGTCAGTACAAGGAAACATGCCAGTACAAAATATTTTAACAGGCTTTTAAGCCTTCTCTTATTTTTCATTGTCATGATATCATGCCTCTTCGTCCGTATACTTGGCGGCAACCAGATAAATGGCTGCAAATACAATGAGGAACAGGATACACAGCACGCCCACCGCTGACGCCAGACCGTAATCCAGACTCTGGACCAGCTGCATCATGTAGGACGTAATGATGTTGGAGGACCCCGCAGGCCCGCCCTGGGTCATGGAGTAAATTAAATCCGGGAAATTGAATATCCAGATAACCCGCAGCAGAACCGTCAAAAGCAGCACGGAACGAATACAGGGCACTGTGATGTTGGTAAACTTCTGATACGGGCTGGCGCCGTCCACATCCGCGGCTTCGTACAGGTCTTCCGACACTCCCCTTAAGGCAGCCGTTATCATAATGGTGAAAAATGGTATCCCGTACCATATATTGGCTATGATGCAGGAGTAAAGGGCCGTGTTCTTGCTGGCCAGCCATCCCACGGGCTGGCCGATTAAATGTATCCTCATAAGCAGGTCATTGATGACGCCTGAGGTTCCGTTGAACATCCAGCGCCACATAATGCCGATAATAAATCCCGATACAGCCCAGGGGAAGAAAATCAGACCCTGGTAAAGGCCGGAGCCCTTAAATTTCTTCTTCAGAAGCAACGCCATGGCGAATCCCACCGTAAACTGGACAAACAGGGAGATTCCCACCCATTTAACCGTGTTGAGCATGGTGGAATAGAAGGTATTGCTGGTGTTGTGGGCAAACAGCTTGCTGAAATTATCCAGACCCACCCACTTGATATTCTTGACATTCATCAGGTTGTAGCTCTGAAATGCCATCAGGGACCCCTTTATCATCGGATAGTAGGTAAATATCATGGGAAACAGTATGGCAGGAAGAACCATGATAAAGATGAACCGGGCTCTCCTCATTTTTAATTTCGACGTTTGTTTCATGCCATCACCTCCTTGCCGGCTGCGTGTGCCGGCTTCCCCGGCACGGCGCGCACAGCTCTATATCCGGAAGTGCCGGGAGCAGGTCCCCCGCTCCCGGCGCCCTCCGGTCCTTACTGATTGTGTTTCATACGTTCTTCGGTCAATCCGTCCTTACCACTTCTGGCCCTCATCCTTGTAAGCCTGGGTCCAGAACTCATCTAACCACTGTAACAGCTCATCATCCGTAATTTCATCGGTCAGGTATTTCTGATACATGGTATCAACCTCTGTCTTGTAGGTTGCAAATGCCTCGTACATCTGCGGGTATGCCGCATGGCGGTATACATCCGGTTCCTTTGCCATATCCATATACATCGCGAAACGTCCCTCGGAGAAATATGTATCCTTCTCGGCAGCGTTGTTGTGAATCGGGATTGTGGAGTAGTTCTTTGCAAAGTAGGTATTATTCTCGGAATTAGATAAGTACAGCAGGAAATCCGCGGTCTCATCCGGATGCTCTGTAAAGGATGTCATGCCCCAGCCCGCAAATCCGTTGGGGAGTACCGCCTGGCCGGACGGTCCCTTGGGGAACGGAACCAGTGCCCACTGGTCATCCTGCATGTCGGCGGAACAGGTGGCGATTACTTCCGGATCCTGAATCAGCATGGCTGTGGTGCCGCCCACAAAGCCCTGGACCATCTCTGAGAATCCCCACGCAATGGAGTCAGTTGGGCAGGTGTTTTTAAACAGGTCTTTGTAGAAATGCAGTGCCTCCTTTACCTCTGGCAGGGTAAAGATCGTGGCGCCGTCCCCATCCTTTAAGAAATAAGCCGCGTTGGGATCCGCCACCTTATCCGTACCAATCCAGCTCCAGTAAATGGTATCCGCATACTGATAGCCGCTGGGGCCGCCGCGGAAGGAGTAGCCAAACCTGCTGTTAGCGGGGTCTGTAATGGCCAGGCCTGCATCGTAGATATCCTGCCATGTTTCCGGCTGATCAAGCCCTTTCTCCTCAAACCAGTCCGCGCGGTAGAACAGTCCTCTCTGATAGAATCCGTAAGGAATCAGATAAGCGCCTCCCTTGAGATAATGAATTACCTCGTCGGCCGACTCTGTCAGGGTGTCCTTCTCATCCCACGCGTCAATGTACTTCTGAAGATCGGCAATCCATTCATTGGTGGCATACTGGGTCACAGTGGAATCACGCACCTCCACGATATCAGCTCCGCTGCCGTTCATGAGCATCTGGGTAATCTTGGCATCCGCATTCTCCAGAGGCGGGGAAATGATGTCAATGGTAATATTTGAGTGCTCAGCCTGATATTTGTCCGCAATTTCCCTCAGGACAGCCGTCCTCTCAGGGCTGGTAAGGGATTCCACCAAGGTGATGGTGACGGCTTCCCCGGATGCCGCTTTCTGGCTGCCGCCCTCTTTTCCGCCTGCGTCTGCCGCCGTGGTGGCCGCCCCTCCGTCTGCTGCTTTTGTGGCATCCGGAGCAGCGCTGCCGCCTCCGCATCCCGTCAGCATCACTGCCGCCAATGCCATTGCCGCTAATTGTTTCTTCTTCATCTGTTCTCCTCCTTTTTACTGCTTGATTTTCACTGCTTTTTGTTGCTGTACCTCTACGCTTCTATATCTTAGCAAGAGCTGATTCCAAATCTGAAATCAAGGCCTCTGTACCTTCCAGTCCGCAGTGGATGCGGATAACATTCTGTGCTGCCCCCAGTACCCGGCATGTCTCCTCATCCAGTCTGGCGTGAGGCAGGAACACAAGGCTCTCAAACCCGCCCCATGATACACCTATCTTGAATATCTTAAGGCTCTCCGCCACCTTTATTGCATCCCCCGTGGTTCCATGAATCTCAAAGCTCATAAGTCCGGTGTTGCCGGTCTGCTGCTGCTTCATCAGCTCATACTGGGGATGAGAGGGAAGTCCGGGGTAATTGACCCGGCGTACCTTGGGATGGGCCTCCAGGAATTTTGCCACCTCCATGGCCGCGGCCTGGTGCGCCGCCAGCCTGACCTCCATGGTCCGCAGTCCCCTTATCATAAGCCATGCCTCCATAGGACCCACGATTCCGCCCAAAAGCTCCCTGTTGGCAGTCAGCTTTTTCATGAGTTCCTCGTCCTTTACCGCCAGCATACCTCCGATGATATCGCTGTGTCCTCCAATGTACTTGGATGTGGTGTGCATCACGATATCCGCCCCCATATCCAGGGGCTGCTGATAAATCGGGGTACAGAACGTATTATCTATGTAGACCAGCGCATGGTGTTCCCTGGCAATCCGGGACACGGCCCGTATATCCTGAAGGGAAAACACCACTGAAGACGGACTCTCCAACACAATCAGGTCCGTGGCATCTGTCACAGCCGCCTCAAATTCCTTCACCGTATCGCCGGTCACATAAGAGAGGGTAATATCCAGGTGTTCTCTGCAGTATTTGCTGAGGAAGTCCTTTAAGGGGCCGTATGCATTGTGAAGGCATACCACATGGCTGCCTGCCTTGCAGGCTGTAAGGACTGCCGTGGTGGCAGCCGCCATACCGGATGCAAAAGCCAGGGCACCCACGCCGTGCTCCAGGGCCGCTATCTTGTCCTCCAGTATGCGCACCGTAGGATTCTGCACCCTCCCGTAGCAATATTTGTGCTTGTCTGTACGGTCAAAATCATAGTAATCGTCAAGGGTCTCAAATACATTAAGCGAATTCATGAATACCGGGGGAACGATAGCATTGTAATAATGCTCGTACTCTTCCCCATAGTGGGCCGTGATTAGCTTTGTACTTTTTAGATACTCATTCTGATTTGTCATATCATTACCTCTCTCTCCCCTGGTTAATTGTAAATAATATACAATCCTATATGCTATATGCTATAATATAGGTTAGGGTATAATTATAAAATACTAGCGTTGATTACGGATATCTCTGTACACAGCATCCAAAAGCCTTTCATTGATCGTCTGTGCTTTTTTGACATTCTTTTCGCAGATGGCATTATAAAGCTCCTCGTGAAGAGGAAGGCTTTCCAAAAACGGGTCCTCCATGTTCAAGGGAAATTCCCAGAACTTATCCATAACGCCGCTGATGGACAGAATCAGCTGATACATAACCTGGTTATGGGACAGGCGGTAGATGGTATAGTGGAACTTCTTATCCTCTGCGGTCTGCTGCTCTCCCCGGCGGAATTTTGCCATCAGCACCCTGGTTATAGCTCCCAGTTCTTCTAACTCCTCCTGGGTAACGGAGTGGATCACCATGCGGAGTATCTCACGCTCTAATATCTTGCGTACCTCCAGGGTGTCCAGGAGAAGTTCCTTCTCCCTGGCAAAATCAATCAGCCTCAAAAGGTTATTGACCTCCTGACTTCCCACATAGATGCCCTTGCCGTTCTTTGCTTCCAGTACGTTCCTGGCTTCCAGCGTCTTCATGGCTTCCCTGAGGGACGTCCTGCTGACCCCCATCATCTCTATCAGTTTTTCCTGTGAGGGGAGGCGGTCACCTGGTTTTAAACCATTTTCCTGGATATAATTCTGTATATATCGGATTATCTCTGATTGAAGAGATGTACGCTGTATTTTACTGTTCATTCTGCTCACTCTCATGATGTTTTTGTTCAAGCTCATTAGATTAACCTTATCATATATGGGGCTTATTGTCAATAATGGATTGTATTGTTATATTATATCCGCATTATATATACACATTGCACAATCCGCTACTTCTTTTTGCGTTCACGCAGGTTCTGGAAGAAATACGACATCAGCTTTGAACATTCCTGTTCCAGCACCCCCTCCGCCACCTCTGCCTGATGATTAAATCCCGGCACATGGAGCATATCCAGTACGGACCCCGCGCAGCCGGCCTTGGGATTCATGCATCCCACCGCAATCCTGAGTATACGCGCCTGCACAATCGCTCCGGCACACATGGGGCATGGTTCCTGTCCCCGCAGACAATCACGCATCCGATGGGCACGTCCCCGATGGCGGCCGCCTTTTTAGCCTGGCGAAGCGCCTCCCTCATAAACCCTTCATCCCGCTTTCTCTGCTTCAAACGCTGCTCCTCTGCCGCAAGGGCCGCAAGACGCTGCTTCTCCATTCTCTTTTCATAATTCCTGCGCCGTGTTTCCTGCCCCTTTAGACGGGCTGCTTCTGTTTCTGCTGCCTTTCTGTCGCGGGGTTGGCGGTTTGGTTCTGTGGGTTCCTGGTTCGATGCCATATCTTCCTGATTTGATGCCATATTTTCCTCTCCTATATCAATTGGCCCTTTTGTGCGCAATGACTCAAAAAAGAACCCCCTTTACAGGTGAATGAAGCTTGTGCTATAATCTACAGCAATTAGTTAAACAAAAAAATATTAATTATAGCTTCAATAAAGGATATGCCATTATTATACTTGGAGTGAGTGGAGATGCAGTTAGATAATTCTAGTTTTACTCTGCCAAATAAAAGAAATGCGGTATTAGAACGACTCATTGAATGTCATGGGGAAACATGTGTATATCCTGCAAGGAAGATTTTTCTGACACCAGGTCAAAAGCTTCAGGGGGTATATTATATAATCACAGGCAGAACACGCCACTACATGATAGGGACAGACGGAACTGAAAAGATTCTATATACTCTTTCTGATGGGTGGTTTTATGGCGAAACACCGTTGTCACTTCGGGAATCAACAGGATTATTTTCTCAGGCAGAAGTGGAAACTCGTGTTCGCATCATTCCCTATCAGGATTATGAGATACTGCTTGATACAAATAAGGTTTTCCGCGAAGCCATTCTTGAGAGTTACTCAAAAAAAATGTTAATTATGCGCCATGAAATTGAGAGCTTGGCTTTTAATTCCTGTAAGGATCGCTTAAAACGCTTATTCTGTTCCACAGCTGATACGTCCTATCTATTGGAAAACAAGTGGTATAATCTAAAGGTTCATTATACGCAACAGGAATTGAGCGCAATTATCGGTAGTTCCAGAATCACAATAAGCAAAACCATAAAGGAATTATGTAATGAGGATTTTATCCGGATTTTAAATCGCAATACGCAGATTAATGCTGCTGCATACAATAAGGTGATGGAATAGCAGAAACTGTCGAACTTTTATAAATATTTTGTATAGTAAATGTAAAATTATATTAAATTATATATCCAAGGACTCATGGACTTTATCATGAGTCTTTTTTGTTTAAACTGTTTTTAAATTAATGTACAAAAAGATGTATTTTATATGTTTTTTCATTGTAAATTAGGAAGCAGTAACATTACTAAAAATATGCTAGACTTATCTTAATAATTATTTGACAGAAAGGTGGGTAGGATTAATAATTTCAAAAATTAGTTAATAGGAGGAAACGGTATGAAAGAACGCAATAAAAAGTCATGGTTCCCTAACGTATACACAATCTTGTTTTTATTAGCAATTGTATCAGCCATTTTGACATGGATTGTCCCTGCTGGAAATTATGAACGTGTGACAGAAGATAATGTAACAAAGGTTGTGGCTGGCACTTACCATGTGATTAGTCCGAATCCTCAGGGACCTTGGGAAATTTTTCAGGCATTGGTAACAGGTTTTAAAAATCAGTCCAGCCTGATATACATGATTTTGTTTGTAGGCGCAGCAGTTTACATGATTACAGAAACAAAAGCAATTGACACAATTTTTATGAAATTGGCAAAAGCTGTAAAGGGCAGAGAAGAAATAGCTATTTTCTGTGTTATGTTTTTCATGTCCCTGGGCGGAGCCACTGGTGTATTCGGAAATGCAACCCTTGTTTTAATTCCCATTGGGATCTTCCTGTCACAGGCAATGGGATTTGATAAGACTCTTGGATTCTTTATGATTTTCTTCGGACAGTTTGCCGGTTTTAATGTCGGCTGGGCTAATGCGGGAGTATTGGGGGTGGCGCAGTCAATAGCAGAGGTACCACTGTTTTCCGGTTTCAGTGCCAGAGTGATTTTCCATATCGTAAACTTTACATTAAGTTATGCGTTCGTTATCTTTTATCTCCATCAGATAAAAAAGGACCCTTTCAGAAGCCTGAACTATGAGCAAGGCTTGAAAGTAAATGATATCATGGGATATCAGGACGGTGAATTAGGTGATTCCCCCGTAACAAAAGTTCAGGTACTGTCTATGCTGTGTATGGCGACAGGTCTGGCTGCGGTAGTAATCGGCGCATTGAATTTTAAATGGGGCGCTGACAAAATATCCGCAACATTTCTGGTCGTTTGTCTCTTAATAGGATGTGTAAGCTGCAAGGATATAAATGTAGGTTTTGACCGTTTCATTAAAGGCTGCGCAAGTACAGTAAGCGCTGCATTCATCGTGGGCTTTGCAAATTGCCTGACTGTACTAATGAGTAATGGCATGATTCTGGATACAATTGTATACTGGCTGGCAAAACCAATCAGCCACATGGGTGCTGTCTTAGGGGCAGGATTCATGTTCCTTGCTAATGCTCTTATTAATTTTTTCATTTCTTCCGGTTCCGGTCAGGCAGCAGCAGTTATGCCAATTATGGTTCCAATTGCAGATTTGACGGGCATTACAAGACAGGTTGCTGTACAGGCATTCCAGTTCGGAGATGGATTTACAAACTGTGTCATTCCTACCATCGGTACTTTGATGGGAGGTCTAGGTTTTGCAGGTATTTCTTATGGGAAATACTTAAAGAAGGCAATGCCTCTTATTCTTGTTCAGATAATTCTGGCGTTTTTTACACTAATGTTTCTTCAGAGCATAGGTTGGACCGGACTTTAGATACTTAAGATACCAATGTAGCAAGAAGGAGGATAACATGACAATACATGAATTAGTCGCTTCACTTGAACCTGAAATTAATACAATCCGCGAACAAATCCACGAAAATCCTGAGCTCGGACTTAAAGAATACAATACAAGCGCTCTCATAGAAAAAGAATTGCGAGCAAAAACTCATGTTGACAGAATTGAGCATATCGGCGAAACCGGACTTCTGGTGGAAATAAAGGGAACGAAACCGGGCATTGCTCACTGCATCGCACTTCGAGGAGACATGGATGCCCTCCCTATAAAAGAAGATGAGAACCATAAACTGAGAAGCAGGACAGACGGCATAATGCATGCCTGTGGACATGATGTACACACGTCCATCTTATTGGGAGCAGTGAGAGTTCTTGAGCATTACAGAAACCAGATTGCCGGATCCATTCTATTCTTTTTTCAACCGTCAGAGGAAACGTTACAAGGTGGAAAACTGTTTGCTGAAAGCCCCAAAATTGACTTCCATACCATTGACGGCGTGGCTGCCTTGCATGTAACACCTGACTTATGTGCTGGCAAAATTGGAGTGCGCTATGGCGCAATTCTGGGAAGCTCAGACGAGCTTACTATTACAGTAAAAGGAAAAGGCGGGCATGGCGCCCATCCGGACACAGTTATCGATCCCATCCTGTTAGCTTCCCAAATTGTACAGGCACTGCAGATGCTGGTATCCCGTGAGCTTGCGGCAGACCAATCTGGCGTTGTCTCCCTCTGCTCCATCCAGGGCGGAAACGCATTTAATATTATCCCCGACTCCGTTGTATTAAAGGGCACTATCCGCGCTCTGGATTCAAGAGTCCGGGAGCATATATTAAAAAGAATTCCCGAAATTTGTAAAGGTGTGGCTGCAGCTGGACGGGGTGATGCAGAAGTGAGCATCAAACTGGGCCCTCCTCCGCTAATTAATGACAGCCAATGGGTTGATCGGGTAAAGCGCTGCGGCAGCAAACTTCTTGGTCATGAAAATGTAATCGAGCTGGAACATCCCAGTATGGGAGCCGAAGATTTTGCGTTTGTAATGCAGAAGGCACCTGGTGTTTTCGTTAGATTTGGTTCACGAAGTGAAGGGGGGCCTTATGGGGGGCTCCATAGCCCTCACTTTTACTGTGACCGAAAAGCTCTCACCACAGGTATACTTACACTTGCTGGTATTGCTTTAGATTTCTTTGGGGTCGATTTTGAATAATGAAAAAGGAGATAAACAATGATCCAATTACACGGTTCATGGGTAGCAATGCCTACCCCATTTACAGAGAATAATAAAATTGATTTTAATGGTTTTGAAACCCTGATTGACCGTCAAATAAAGTATGGGACTTCACAAATTTTCATTCTTGGTTCGGCAGGGGAGGTGACCCTGCTTACATTGGAAGAGAAAAAAGCCATCGTACATGAAGTGATTAAAATTGTAAACGGAAGAATTCCTGTGTTTTTCAGTGCAGCATCTATGACCACACAGGCAAGCACAGATTTCGCCCAATATTGTGAAAAGGAGGGAGCTGACGGGGTCATTTTTACAGTTCCACCATACGTTTTGATTAACCAGACAGCCACTTTTATTCATATGGATACTTGTATGAGTTCTGTAAGCATACCATGTGGTATCTATAACAATCCCTCCAGGCTTGGAGTTCAGGTTATGCCGGAAACAATTAAAAAACTATCCGATGCACATCCGAATTTTGTAGTCGACAAGGAAGCTCTTCCAAATGTAGAACAACTGGTTCAGGTACAGCGTCTCTGTCAAGGTAAAGTTAAGATTATGTGCTGTGATTTCCCGAAATATTCTATTGTACTTCCAACCCTAGCTGTAGGCGGAACCGGAACAGCAAATATTGGCGGTAATATCATTCCAGAGGAAGCGGCATTGTATTCCCGCCCCTGGACGGATATGAAAATTATTGAGGAATGCAGAGAGAATTATTTTAAATGGTTTCCTCTTCTTCAGGAACTGTACACTTTCTCTAATCCAGTTGTCATTAAAGCTGCTTTAAATATTCTTGGCCTTCCGGGAGGACACCTGAGAAAGCCTTATCAGGATTATGCCGGTAACAAACTGAAAGAGCTTGAAAATTTGATGGGTGAGATGGGTGTCATTGACAAATATGGAGTAAAGAATTGAAAACCGGAGGTTCAACATGGCAGAGAAATTGATTGTTATAGGAGGTACTGCTGCTGGCCTAAGCGCGGCATCCCGAGCACGTAAAGAGAAACCTGACATGGAGATCCAAGTCTTTGAAAAATCCGGATTTGTCAGTTATGGAGCATGCGGTCTTCCCTATTTTGTAGGGGGAATCATTCATGATATCAATGAGTTGGTGGCAATTAACGCAGAATCGTTAAAAAGCAAGCGGAATATATCCGCCTGGATACACCATGAGGTGATTCTCATTGACCCGGAAAAAAAGGAGGTTTCTGTAAAAAATTTAGATACAGACAGAGTCAGTATACATCCTTATGATAAACTGGTGATTGCCACTGGAGCAATACCAGTAGTACCGCCTATTCCCGGAATTCACTCAAATGGAGTATACTATCTGAGAAACATGGAAGATGGCATCCGTCTAAAAGCTGCAGCAAAGGAAAATGGGAGAGTCTGTATCATCGGCGGCGGAGCTATCGGACTTGAGACCGCCGAGGAGCTGAGCAAAGCCGGGCTTTCTGTATCCTTATATGAGCAATTCCCACGACTCCTTCCATTTTTAGACAACGCATTTTCTAAAGCGCTGGAGGATACTCTTATGAAGCGCGGCATAAAAGTACACACGGGCACACAGATATCTGAAATCCTTTGTGAAAACGGAGAAGCCAAAGGTATTCGGACAGCCTATGGAGAGAACGAACCATCAGACATAATCCTTGTATCGGCTGGCGTAAAACCGGCCAGTGCTCTGGCCGAGAAAGCCGGACTTGCACTGGGCCTGAATGGAGGAATTATTGTGGATGATGAGATGCGCACAAGCCACAAGGATATCTGGGCCTGTGGAGACTGCGTACAGATGAAAAACAGGATTACAGGAAAACCAGCTTACGTTCCTCTAGGTACAACCGCTAACAAGCAAGGACGTATTGCGGGTGGTAACGTGGCCGGCGGACATGACACCTTTAAGGGAGTATTGGGTTCCATGGTGACAAAAGTGTTTGAGCTTTTTATTGCCGCAACTGGCCTATCACAAGAGCAAGCAGTCAGAGAGGGATTTGACGCGATATCGGTCAGCATCACGAAAGCAGACCGCGCTTCCTATTATCCTGGCGGCCGCGACAATCACATCTGCCTGATAGTGGATAAAAAAACCGGCCTCCTTCTGGGTGCTCAGGGCATTGGAAGTGAAAGTATCCCAGGAAGAATTAATGTACTCGCAACTGCAATTACTTGTGGCATGACTGTAGAAGAGATAAATGAATTAGACTTAGTTTACGCCCCTCCCGCAGCTCCTGTTTATGATCCAATCCTCATCGCAGCAAGTCAGGCAATGAAAAAAATCACAGAATAAACGGTAATCGTTCAGGACGGTGCTTCTTAACCGGATTTTTCGTTCAAGAAGATATGCCGTCCTGCACCGTTACAATAAGAAAATTATTTTTTGCGTTCACGCAGGTTCTGGAAGAAATCCGACATCAGCTTTGAACATTCCTGTTCCAGCACCCCCTCCGCCACCTCTGCCTGATGATTAAATCCCGGCACATGGAGCATATCCAGTACGGACCCCGCGCAGCCGGCCTTGGGATTCATGCATCCCACCGCAATCCTGGGTATACGCGCCTGCACAATCGCTCCGGCACACATGGGGCATGGTTCCAGTGTCACATACATGGTGCAATCCTCCAAACGCCAGTCTCCCATCTTTTTGCATGCCTTTTTAATGGAAATAATTTCAGCATGGGACAGCACACTCTTATCCGCGTTACGCCGGTTATATCCCCTGGCTATGATCCTGTCCCCGCAGACAATCACGCATCCGATGGGCACGTCCCCGATGGCGGCCGCCTTTTTAGCCTGGCGAAGCGCCTCCCTCATAAACCCTTCATCCCGCTTTCTCTGCTTCAAACGCTGCTCCTCTGCCGCAAGGGCCGCAAGACGCCGCTTCTCCATTCTCTTTTCATAATTCCTGCGCCGTGTTTCCTGCCCCTTTAGACGGGCTGCTTCTGTTTCTGCTGCCTTTCTGTCGCGGGGTTGGCGGTTTGGTTCTGTGGGTTCCTGGTTCGATGCCATATCTTCCTGATTTAATGCCATATTTTCCTCTCCTATATCAATTGGCCCTTTTGCCATGATTTGATTCCTCTTTTTTTAAGGCTTCATGTGTGTTATACTTTTTTATTATAAAGAATAAATCAAAAATTGAAAAGGGACAGGTTAAGAGGCTATGAAAATATGCGGACTGCAAAAGACTACGCTGCTGGACTTTCCGGGCAGGGTGGCCGCAACTATATTTACAGGAGGGTGTAATTTCCGGTGTCCCTTCTGCCATAACAGCGGACTTCTGGGCTCAGACGCAGAAGAATATGAAACCCAGGAGGATATCCTGGCGTTCCTGGAAAAACGCAAGCGGGTACTGGAAGGAGTCTGCATCACAGGAGGTGAGCCTACCCTACAGCCGGACCTGGAGGAGTTCATACGGAAGGTGCGAAGCCTGGGACTGGCTGTGAAGCTGGATACCAATGGCTACATGCCCGGAATACTGAAAGATTTGTGTGCCAAAGAGCTTTTGGATTGCGTTGCAATGGACATTAAAGCCGGACGGAACCACTATGAAGAGGCAGCCGGGGTATCCGGTCTTTCCATGGAACGGATAGATGAGAGTATCGAATTTCTGCTGTCAGGCAGCGTTCCCTACGAATTTCGGACCACCGTTGTCCGCGGTCTTCACACATCGGATGATTTCAGGCAGATTGGACCGTGGATTAAGGGTTGTCCTGAATACTACCTGCAGTGTTTCACGGAATCCGGAGAAGTACTTGTCCCCGGAGTCTATTCAGATTTTACAAAGGATGAAATGACGGCGTTTGCTGATTTGGTACGCCCCTATGTGGGGCAGGTTTCCCTGCGGGGAATTGATTACTAACCCGAATAAGGGTTATGTGATAAATTTTGTATGGCATTTAAGTTAATTGCATCCATGTTTCGCCCCTTCCGGCAAAGTCAGACCGTACCGAAAGGGACGAATTATTTAATCCTGGTTTTCTAACCGCACATCCGTATACCAGTATCCAAAGCGGCCGTCCTGTGACGGCTGTTTTCTTGCCAGCACGAAATGTGGAAAGCCGAACATGGATGCCATGTATTTTTCATTGCTGTAATAATTGCCGGGGACCCCAAGTATGTATCGGGTCCGCCCCTTTGTCTCATCTCCGATACGGGCTAATATCAGATAACGGTAATTATAGTATCCGTGCAGCAGAAAGCTGTTATTGCCATAATTCCAGTTCTCCCGTGGCAGCAGTCCGATATCCTGAGGCTTAATTGTCAGAATCTCACACCCATTGGCGCTGTCAAATGCCTGTATCTTGGGATACCGCTTGCGCAAGCCATCCCACAGCCTGCCCGGGAAATCAGATTGCTGTTCTTCCTGCTCCAGCCGTTCTAACTCCTGGAAATTTCCCAGTATCATGGTTTCCTCGCCTGCATCAACAACGGGCACTCTTTCCTCAGCCTGCCCAACTGTTTCGCCGCTGTCACCGGTCTCCGGCCCGGCCGGCCGCATGAAGGGCTTCCTGCCCTGGTATACCTGTTGGTTTACCGGGCGCCGGGATGGCATGGGCTGCTGGTTCTGTGGCCGTTGATTTGGTGCGGGCTGTTGGTTTGACATCGGCTGCTGGTTTGACATCGGCTGCTGGTTTGGCATCGGCTGCTGGTTTGGCATCGGCTGCTGGTTTGGTACTGGCTGACGGGTTTGCATTGGCTGCCGATTTGGTACCGGCTGCTGGCTCATCGAACTCTGCCCCGGCGTTTGTTGACGTGACGGCATTATCTGACTGCTCGGCATCAGCTGGCGGGGTGCCCTTGACTGTTGATTCGACGTTGGCTGCTGCCCCGGCATTGGATGCTGACCCGGCATTGGCTGCTGACCCGGCATTGGCTGCTGACCCGGCATTGGCTGCTGCCCCGGCATAGACTGACGGCTCCGCATTGGCTGCTGATTCATTGGTCCCATTCCCTGTGATGGCTGCTGATTCACCGGATACTGTTCCATCAGCCGTTCCTTCTCCAACTGGCCTCCGGAAGAACCCGTATGCACTGTTCCCGCAGGCATATGCCTGCGTGGCATCCCGGGCCTGGTCATTATGTTTGGTCTGGGAACCGTCCTGTTTTCCGGCATACTATCAGGCTGCAGAGGAATACGGGTATCAGGAACCATTTCTTCCTGCCTGGGCGCTCCCATATTCAGCGGGTCTTGGACGGTCTGAGGCTCACGGGGCATTCTTTCATTTTCCTGAAAAAGCTGTTCTCTTATAGATGTCACATTCTTTTCATCACAGCTGTGCTGAGGCTTTTGCCGCTCCCCAAAATTCCATTTGTCTTTCCAGGCCCCACGGTCTGATTCCTGCTCTCTACCCGCATTTGGCGTCATCATGCCATTCGTCTGTTCCACATCTTCTATTGGCATGATTCCCGCCGGACCTCTATTTCGTAAAACCACTGTTTTCTCCGGCTCTGCCTCCTTCTCCGATTGGCACTCTAATCGGGAATCCGGGATGTCTCCTGATTCCTGTGCCTCCTGTATTCCATCCGGCATTTCATCCGGCAGGGATTCCGGCTCCAGCTCCATACTGTCTTCTGCATCAGGCAACAGCTCCGGTTCCAGCGCCAAATCGCCTCCGGCATCCGGGGTACCAAAAGTCTCCATCTGCTTTACAGCTTCCTCTGACTCCTGATTGTTTTGCTGGACGCTGCCGCCCTGCTCATTCTGATTTTCGGACATTTCGGCCGGCTCTGCCTCTACTGACTCCGATACAATTTCTTCTGCCCCGACTGTTTTTTCCGCTGCCTGTTCCAATACTTCTGTCCTTTGACTGGATTCTGCTGTCTGGTTGGCCTCATCCTCCGCCTGGAATACTTCCTCTGACATTCCGGCCGATACCTCTGCCTCCTGTACGGCCTCCACAGTCTCCGCGGCACGTTTTAAAGAGGATTCCTGTGTACCGTTCTGTTTTCCCGCAACGCGCATCTGACGGACCTCTGCCGGAGAACTGCTGAGCACAGGACCGTCCCCGCCTTCCGCTGCCTTTTCCCCGGACCGCAGCTCCTGATTCAGTTCTTCCATTTTTCTATGTATCTGCGCCTCTGCATCTCCCAGCTTACTGGAGGTCACATCCGCCAGCTCCACTTCCGCTGCATGGGCCACCGCATCCTCCCAGATGGTTGTATATGCCCGCCATGTATCCCCCTGTTCGTGTATGGTCAGACCGTAGCACTGGTCCATGCTGCAGCCGGAATCAGCGGCATTTTCCACATTTACCACGGCGCGGAACTCACCGCATCCGCTGCGGATAAATATACTGCCCAGGAAAATCTCCTTTCCCGAAGCCAGCAGATAAACCCCCAGGTCGCTGCTTCCAACGTAAACCTTCTTTACATTTACGCTGAGTTTGCATTGCCCATTCCGGGATTCCAGCTTGGCAAACCCGATATTCTTTCCCTTTACCTCACCTTCATAGGCGTAGATATAAGATATCAATCTCCGATAATTGGTCATACTTTCACTCCTCGCACCCATAATCTGCAGCTGCCCTGAACACGGCCTATCTGCTTTTATAAATATTTTATGCATTTACCCCTTGAAAGTATGTTAGGAAAATGTTATCCTGTATTTAAAGATTAATAAAAATTTTTTCCAAAGCAGTGACCCTCTGGAAATCCGGGGCACCGCAACTACTAATAATGTATGGAAAGGTGGCAATTATTATGAAAATCTACAAAGCAAAAGATTACGAAGAATTAAGCCGCAAGGCAGCCAGCATCATCGCTTCCCAGGTACTGATGAAGCCTGACTGTGTTCTTGGTCTGGCAACCGGTTCCACCCCAATCGGCACTTACAAGCAGCTGATTGAATGGTACAACAAAGGCGATTTGGATTTCTCCAGTGTAAAGAGCGTGAACCTGGATGAATACAGAGGTCTTACCAGGGATAATGACCAGAGCTACTACTACTTCATGTATAACAATCTTTTCAAGCACATTAACATCAACATGGATTGTACCAATGTTCCCGACGGCACCCAGTCTGACAGCGATAAGGAATGCTCCCGCTATGAGGACGTGATTAAGAGCCTGGGCGGTATTGACCTGCAGCTTCTGGGTCTGGGACATAATGGCCATATCGGTTTTAACGAGCCGGACGAAGAGTTTGCCAAGACCACTCACTGTGTGAATCTGACCCAGAGCACCATCGAGGCCAATAAGCGTTTCTTTGCTTCCATTGACGAGGTTCCGAAGCAGGCTTATACCATGGGTATCGGAACCATTATGAAGGCTAAAAAAATTCTTCTGGTTGTCAGCGGCTCTGACAAGGCTCAGATCCTCCATGATGTGCTCAGCGGCCCTGTAACTCCTCATGTTCCTGCATCTGTACTCCAGCTCCACAACGATGTGATCGTTGTTGCAGATGAAGCAGCCATGGCTAAATTCTAATATCAGTGCTGCTTATTACCGGCCTGCTTATTACCGGCATACTTAATAATGATATTTTATCATGGGAAATCTTATATTAAAAAAAGCCATGCCCCTATCCCCAACCGGAAAGAGGCATGGCTTTTTTAACTTCACATCACATATCAACAAAGCTTAAGACGGCTGCTCCCGCCCCATCTCCTGAGCCATCTTATTCCGTGACAGCTTTATGCATCCCAGGGCTGCCACCAATGTAAATGCCATGGATACCGCACAGACAGGCCAGATAATACTGTAGTTTTTCGTAATGTCATAGATCAGGGATACCAGCAGTGTTCCCGCCACGCCGCCAAACCGGTTCACGGAAACCGCCATTCCATAGATAAGGCTGTAATCCCTGTTTCCGAATATCCTGCTGGTAAGAAGGGTGGGCATGCTGGAGGTAATGCCGGCAGAAGCAGATATTTACCATTTCCCAAAAATCCACGGAAACCTGCCGGGAGCTGCTGACGCTGAGCAATGAGAACCGTGATACGGACCTGACCCGCGTCATGTTCGACTACTCCTTCTGCATTCCCAATATGTATTTCAAGTCCGCCAACCGGTATCTGGAGAAAGAAATCCAGCACGAAAAAATGTATGCCTCTATATTGCAGAACATGACTCTGGATGAACTGCTGGATACAGATGAGACAATCATCACCAATGCGGCGGCAGCCTGGATATAGAAGAAGTTTCTCCTGGACTTTAGCCGGGAGAATACCACCGGTATCCTGTTAAAGAAAACATTGCAGGGATTTGAAATCCATACCACACAGCAGGTGCTTGAACGGATTACCGAACATTTCACGGTCTGCCCTGGAACTGATTGGAGCCAGGGAGATCACGACCCAGGAGTTTGACTGCACCTTACAGATCACGGCGGCCAACACACCAACCGTTTTCTCAACGCCCTTCAGCAGAATGGCTTTGCCCAGATTGTAGGTGAAAAAAGTCCCTGATGAAGGGACGTCCCAGCCGTATTTACCGCCTGGAGCTGTAAATGCCTTATAAGGACAGAAGATCAGAGACGGCTGCCCTCAAGTGGAGTCTCCACTTACGGGCAGCCGCCTCTTTCACTTATTTATTCAACAGACTCATAGTCCGCATTATAGGTGAGATAGTCACTATCTCCCTGTTTAATGTCATCGCCTTCATAATTGGCGCCGTTCACCTTAAGCTTAAGCTTGGACAGCTCAAAGTTCTCCGTGAAGGTATTGCCAATCTCAGTGAGGAACATCTTGTCGGAACATCCCTCTGCGCTCTCAGCCTGACTTAAGTCCAGGGTTCCGACCGCGTTCTCATCCTTGCCCTCAACGTCAAAACTGAGGACCTTCGTACCGTCAGTCAGCACGCCGTATTCAATCAGCTTGTCTACCAGAAGCTGTGCGTCCAGCCCTTCCGTATCAAGGGAGTCCATATCCTGCACCAGACTTCCCTCGCCGCCGTGATATACGGAAATCACAGCTACCGGCATAACGTTGGGGTCCGGAACTTTATCGCTGGCTCCGCCTGTGCTTGGCGGCACCATATCCTCCTGGGATTTAGCTGCTGTAGCAGCGGTGGTTTCTTTTTTCTGTTTTTCAGTGGTAGGTGTACAGGCTGCCAGGGATACTGCCATCAGGACGGTCATGACACCAATCAACCATTTTTTCATAATTGTAAAGCCTCCTTAAATAATCCTCTTAAAAGCTTCTGAACCAGGTATTGAGCTTTGTCAGCGCCTTTACCAGGGCCTCCAGCTCCTCCTCTGTCAGTTCTTTTACCACGCTGTCTATCATCTGTTCGTGGAACTTCTTATGATGATAATAAGCCTTAACTCCTTTTTCTGAAAGGGATATGAATACGACCCTGCGGTCCTCACTGCTGCGGTTACGGACTACATAGCCCTTTTTCACCAGGCTGTTCACGGATATAGTCAATGTTCCCACCGTGACCGACAGTTCCCGGGCAATGGATGACATGTTCTTTGGCCTGTCTATGCCGATGGCGTCTATGACATGCATATCGTTATTGGTAATATCACTAAATTCCGAGATGATAATTGCCTTCTGCTCTATATCATTGACATCGCGGAACAGGCTAACCAAAACTTCATTCAGCGTCTCGTAAGCTCCCACGTTTCTCCCTTTCACTTTCTGCTTCAAAAGCTTCTTACTGATTGTACAGTATTTTAAGTGTTCACACAACCCCCTAAATCCTTATAAAATTCTTAAAAGGTTGTGATTTTTTTGTTTCATTTACATTCTTATCCAGATTTACTTTTTAAATACAAGACGCGAAAATGTTTCTCCCCGTTCCTCAAAATTCCGGAAGATGCCATAGCTGGCAGCGGCCGGAGACAGCACGCAGCTTGTACCGGGCCTCGTTATCTGACGCGCCCGCTTGACCCCGTCCTCCAGATGCTCCGCCAGTATAAGCCTGGCCCTGTTCTTAAATTCTGGATAATATTTATGTATTTCCTGGTATATCCTCTTGCCCGTGGCCTCCATCAGGATAATATGCGGCACCGGACATTCCGACAGATACTCAATCAGTTCCCTGTAGTCGATTCCCCTGTCCATGCCGCCTATGAGTACTGTATCCGTATCCTTCAGCGTCTTAAGGGCCTGAATGGTGGTATCGCAAATCGTGGAGATGGAGTCGTCATAATATTTCACGCCCTCCCGTTCCCCAATATACTGAAGCCGGTGGGGAAGGGGTTCATACGTCTTAAGCCCCCGGGCAAAAACCCGGTCATCGATTCCCAGTATGCTGCACACCCCATAGGCCACGCCGATGTCAAAATAATTATGCTGTCCCAGCAGCTTAATCTCATCCGTGGGTATGCAGAATTTCCTTCCCCGGAAATGAATCCAGGTGCCGTCCTGTTCCTGAACCACATCCAGCTCTTTGCCGCTGCCGTCCATGCCCGCCCTTATCAGCCCGGAGGGGCAGGTTCCCTCCTCCGGCAGGCACTGCACGTTGCAGATCAGGATATCGTCCGGGCGCTGGTTCTTAAAAATGTGGTGTTTTGCCTCCACATACTTTTCCATGGTTCCGTAATGGTCCAGATGTTCCTCGTGGATGTTCACCAGAATTCCTATATGGGGCGAGACCGTCATATATTCCAGCTGATGGCAGGAAAGCTCAAACACAATCCTTGTGTCCGGCTTCACTTCCTCCATGTGGTCCAGGGCCGGTATGCCTATATTCCCCACCAGAAGGGCATCCATGCCCGCCTGCTTAAGCAGGTGATACAGGAGGGTCGTGACCGTACTCTTGCCCTTGGTTCCCGTGATTCCGATAATCTGATCCCGAAAGCACTGGAAAAACACCTCTGTCTGGGACAATATACTGCACTTGTATTCTTTTTCGGGCCGTTCCAGGACAATTCCGGGACTTTTAAATACAACATCATAGTCATCCATACACTTCTGGTAATCCGGGCCGGTATGCCACACCGTACCGTCCTCCGGCACGGCAGCCGGAGCCTTTAAATCCGCTATATCCAGGACCTCATATGTTCCCAGCCGCCTGAGGACATTCCATGTGGACTGCCCTTCCCTGCCATAGCCCAGAAGCAGTATGCGCTTCCCCTTAATCCAGGGTTCTATCTTCTCAATCACGTTCTTTCTCCTTATAAGCCGTCTGCACAGTATTTCCTCACCAGCCGCGCCAGGTCATCCGGAACCAGGTTATTCCCGTCATAATAGGATGAGTACTGGTCCCCTTTGGCCTCATAGGTCCGGTACAAATCCGTGGTTTTATAATAGGAAAGAAGACGGGGCAGCGCTTCGCCCGCTTCCTCCAGCTCTTTGATCGTAAGCACTATGGCTGTATTTATTTCATCGCGGCTGCCCACACACTCAAACGGTTTCTCTTTCTCTATCCCAATGAGCTGGTCCAGGGTTTCCTTCATGTCCCAGTCGTCCAGCATGTTCCGGCCAAAAATATCCATGACCTCCTGCGGCGTAAGAAAGGGCGACAAAATCAGGTACACAAACAGGCACTTGGGGCAGTGTCCGCACCAGGAGTCAGTCCTGCTTCCGGCATTACAGCTCCGGAATATGCCATGGTACTGCTTCTGCCCCGCAAAATACCTGGCAATCTGGAATTCACTCAAAGGGCGCAGCAGACTAAAATAGTACGCGCTACCCCTCAGATATGTGTTCTGATAATAATGGAAATCCTCCTCAAACTTAAAGCTCTTGGAATACTGATGGTTTACCGTGCTTCCCTGGACCGTGCTCTCGTTGGCACTGGATTCATTGGACAGGGCCACCATGGACAGGCCGTGCATCCTGGCAGCTATGATGCCGGAAAATGCCACCAGCGCGGAAAACGGCGTATGCCCGTTCAGATATCCCTGCCGGTTAAGCTCCAGCATATTGGGGTCCAGGGTACGCTTTGCACTTATGACATGGGCCTCGTCCAGGCCCGCCGCCTCGGTGGTGTGTATGGTAGCTCCCCTGGGATTGATGATATAGGCGTAGATGGTCTTTCCCGCCAAGCGCAGAAGCTCCAGCGTCACCACGGAATCCTTTCCTCCGCCAATGGGAACCAGGACCCCGCCGGATGCCAGGGAATCACTGTTTACGGCGCTGATGCCCGCCGCTTTCCCATTCCCATCTATCTCCGCACCCCATGCTGCATGCCGCTCTTTACATTGGCCTGCACACCGGATATTCATAAAATGATTGGGTTCCGCTTCCTCTATGCCATTTACATAGAAAAATTCACCCAATCCGTTAAAATACAGATCCTTCCACCAGTCAATCTGGTCCTGGTTCAGCCATCCGGCCTCCACTGCCACTGTGGGCGGGCAGGCAATTTTCCAGTAGCTCACCAGCTCCACCATTCCCAGGGAAAATATCATGTCCTGCATGAGCCTGTCTTTTGACCATCTGTGACAGTCCCCCTCTGCCTTCGGAAACACCCAAACCGGCGCAAACTCAGACAGTCCCACTGTCTCAAACCGGTATGTGATCCTCAGACAGCTTTCATTTTCCTCTATCTCATATCCTCTGTAAGCAAAGCGGGGATACTGCTCCCGCAGGCTCAGATACTGTTTCATTCCTTATTCCTCTTCTCTCCACAGCATAAACCCGCTGTACGCTAGCGTATGTCCGGATCGTCCAGCCGGAATGTCCATTCCAGCTGCCCGCAGGCACACCCTAAGGCCCTGATATAATCATATACAGGGCGCACATACAACGGATTCCCTTTTTCTATGGCTATTATAGTCAATAACCCTTGATATTGCAATGTTTTTTTATGCTCCGGACAGCAACGGCCGCAGCTTTATCTAACCGCACCGGCCAGTACCACGCTGGCCGCCACTCCCGCCGCCGTGGCAATCATCCCCCCGGCCAATGTGTACCTGGTCCTGGTAATGCCTACACTGCCAAAATATACGCTCAGACAGTACAGCACTGTCTCCGTACTGCTCATGAGCACGGATGCAATAAGTCCCAGAGAGGAGTCTGTACCGTACTCCTTAAATATGTCCAGCACCAGCCCTGTGGCCGCTGAGTTGGATACCAGACGCACCAGGACCACAGGTACGATTTGGGGAGGTATATGTAAAAGGGCCGCAGGCATCTTAAGCAGCTCTCCCAGAAAATCCAGAAAACCGGATGCCCTGAGGACTCCCACCGACACCATAAGTCCCACCAGGGTTGGCAGGATACCGGCTACTGTCTTCATGCCGTCCTTTGCCCCGTCGATGAAATCGTCCAGCACCGGACGCCCGGACAAAAGGCCAAAGCCCACAATATAAAAAATCATCAGAGGGACCATTGCCTCTGACAAAAAAATCAGGAATTTCATATATCAGTTCCAGGTCCGTTTGTTTATTACATCTTATTCCATTGATGCTTGTTTCATGACGGGAAAAGACTGCCCGCTTGGACCACCTTATCCTTGGGCGCCGGAGCCGTCACAGCGTCCGGCGCATCCGCAAACCGTGTGATTCTTATTAATATCTAATCCTGATTACTCCACAAACAGCGCTGTGGAATAATACCTGTCCCCGCTGTCAGGAAGCAGCACGACAATGGTCTTGCCCTCATTCTCAGGCCGTCTGGCAACCTCAATGGCTGCGTACAGGGCTGCTCCTGATGAAATTCCGGTCAGAAGTCCCTCTGTCCTGGCTAACATCTTCGCAGTGGCAAAGGGCGCTTCATTGTCCACGGTTATGATTTCATCATATATATGGGTGTCCAGCACCTTGGGAATGAAACCGGCTCCGATTCCCTGGATCTTATGGGGGCCGGCGCTTCCTCCGGAAAGAACCGGTGATGTGGATGGCTCCACGGCTATAACCTTGATGCGGGGATTCTTTTCCTTCAAATATGTTCCGGTACCTGTAAGGGTTCCTCCTGTTCCCACGGACGCCACAAATATATCTACCTGCCCGTCCGTGTCATGCCAGATTTCCGGCCCCGTGCTCTCCATATGCGCCCTTGGGTTCACCGGATTATCAAACTGCCCCGGTATGAAGCTGTCCGGTATCTCCCTTGCCAGCTCCTCCGCCTTTTCAATAGCCCCGCTCATTCCCTTCTCACCGGGTGTCAGAACTATTTCGGCCCCGTATGCCTTCAGTATATTGCGGCGCTCCACGCTCATGGTATCGGGCATGGTCAGTATCATCCTATAGCCCTTGACCGCAGACACAGCAGCCAGGCCAATGCCTGTATTGCCTGACGTGGGCTCAATGATGACAGAACCCGGTTTCAGCCTGCCGGTGCGTTCCGCATCCTCAATCATGGCTTTTCCCACTCTGTCCTTAACGCTCCCGGCCGGATTGAAGTATTCCAGCTTCACCAGAAGACGCGCTTTCAGCCGCTCCTTCTTCTCGATATTGGTCACCTCTACCAATGGGGTGTTGCCTACCAGTTCAATGGCTCCCTTATAAATCTTAGACATAGCTTCCACCGTTCCCTCACAGGCGTGCAGGGCCTTTCTTTTTATTCATAGTTAATCACTAGGTTTTCTAGGATTATATGACCGCCGCAGGGATTTGTCAAGCATTAATTCCCTGCGCCGGCTAAAAAATAGAAAACTGTTGGCGGCAGGCTATATATTGATATAAAGGCGTTTGGCCAGTTCAATAAAATCATTGGCAAAAGATGGGAGATAACTGTTTTTGCGGGTTGCAACGACTAATGCGGAGGTAGTCCGCGGTTCTCCGAAGCTGAAGCATGAGATGGGATTTCTAAAATTATGATGTAATATATGAGGTTCAAATAAAAAGCTGACACCATATCCAACAGAAATAAGTTCCATGATTGCAGGAATGTTACTGGTATGCAGGATATTTTCAAGAACAACGCCCTGCTGGTGAAGATACTGGTCGATAATCTGGCGGGTTCGTTGGTTTTTCAGCATTAGCAGAATGGTTTCATTTTGCAGCAGGCGAACATCAAGTCTGGGATATTTGCTGGCAGGATTTGGCTGGGCAAAACGTTCCATAGGGTGGCCTTTTTTTACACAGATCAGAAGTTCTTCTTCTCCGAGAATTTCTGTCTGGATTAATGGATTGGTGTCTCCAAAACGCTGGTTATAAAAAGCAAGATCCACTTCCATGTTTAACAGTTTTTTGTCAAGCTCAGCGGAAGGTCCTTCCACAATCTGGGTTTTTACATTGGGAAACATCTCCTGAAATGCGGGAAGAATGGCTGGCAGCATATAGGTACAGCGCATGGTGGGAAAACCAAGACGTAATACGCCTACATTTCTTTTAACGATATCAGCCAGTTCCGCATCCAGATCGGATTTTAACTGCAGGATCTGCTCTGCTTTTTCCAGATATCGTTCTCCCACATAGGTCAGGTGATATTTATGACCGGCTTTGCGAAAAAGGCTGACGCCAAGTTCGTCTTCCAGATTCTTGAGAAACTTGCTTAATGTAGGCTGTCCGATATACAGAGATTCGGCAGCTTTTGTTATATTCTGATATTTGGCAATTGCGATGACATATTGAAATTCCCGAAATTCCATAGAAAAACCTCCTTTTAAAAAGTATAGCATACCTAAAAACGGAATTCAATAAATATTCCTTTTATGAATGAAAAATATAAAAAATATGAATATTAGCGAAAGCGCAGGACTTGAATAAAAAACCAAGGAATTCTGATATAAAAACGCATTTTTTGTAAGTTTTACATAAAAAAATAGAGATATATTTGTAAGTTTTCCACATAATAAATGATTAAAATGAATGATTTTTATGAATACTATGAATTTGATTATCAAATATTGTTTTGTTATGATGGATTCATAGGCAAGGTACCTTTGCAGTCAGGGAATTGTGCACTTCCCGGATAAACGTACAGTAAAGGAGAAAAACCATGATTAAGCTTTATGATGAAGGCGTCTATCTTTTGAACGGCAATACATTGGTTCCGGAATCTCAGGCAGCTCCTGAATTGATGAGAAAAAAAGAAGATGCTCATAAAGGAACTATTTCTTACAGTATCTTACAGGCTCATAACGTCAGTGGAAATGAAGAACAGTTAAAAATCAAATTTGATTCTATAACCAGTCATGACCTGACTTATGTGGGAATTATACAGACAGCGAAAGCTTCCGGTCTTGAAAAATTCCCGCTTCCATATGTACTGACCTGCTGTCATAACAGTCTTTGTGCAGTTGGAGGAACAATTAATGAGGATGACCACTTATTCGGTCTTTCTGCATGTAAAAAATATGGCGGAATTTATCTGCCGCCGCATATGGGAGTTATTCATCAGTACATGCGCGAAAGCATGGCTGGATGCGGAAAAATGATTCTTGGTTCGGACAGTCACACTCGCTATGGTGCATTGGGAACGATGGCAGTCGGTGAAGGCGGCGGTGAGCTGGTTAAGCAGCTGTTGGAACAGACCTGGGATGCAGAATATCCGGAAGTTATCGCCGTATATCTGGATGGAAAACCAAATCCGGGTATCGGACCCCAGGATATTGCAATTGCCGTTGTAAGTGCCGTATTTAAAAACGGCTATGTAAAAAATAAAGTTATGGAATTTGTAGGACCTGGAGTTTCTTCCATGTCAACAGATTATCGTAACGGTATCGATGTTATGACAACGGAAACAACCTGTTTATCCAGTATCTGGCGCACGGATGAAGATACAAAAGCGTATCTGGACAAACATGGCCGCCCGGAAGATTACAGACAGCTTGATCCGGCACAAACTGCCCATTATGACGGATGTATTTACATAGATCTATCCACTATTCACAGCATGATCGCTCTTCCCTTCCATCCGTCAAATGGGTATGAAATACGTGAATTAAATGAAAATATGGATGATATTCTTCATGAAGTTGAAGAAAATGCTTCTAAACTGATTAAAAATCCGAACCTGGGGCTGAATCTCAGAGATAAGGTGCGAAACGGAGCGCTTTATGCTGATCAGGGAACTATTGCAGGATGTGCCGGAGGTACATACAGCAACATTATGGAAGCGGCACATATTCTGAAAGGCAAGAGTACCGGAACGGATGAATATGCACTTGGAATTTATCCAAGCAGTCAGGCCGTTATGCTGGAATTGACACGAAATGGAGCACTGGCGGATCTGATTGAAGCAGGAGCAACCATTCGGACAGCATTCTGTGGCCCATGCTTTGGAGCAGGTGATACACCAGCACATAAAGGACTTTCTATCAGACATACCACCAGAAATTTCCCGAACAGAGAAGGTTCTAAACCAGGTAATGGACAGCTGGCAAGTGTTGCATTGATGGATGCACGTTCCATTGCAGTTTCTTCAGCAAATAGAGGACGGATTATGGCAGCGGATGAAGCTGGTTATGAGTTTGAATGTCCGGAATATCATTATGATCCAAAAGCATATCAGCATCGTGTGTTCCAGGGTGTGGGCAAAGGGTGTTCAGAAGAAACCGTTATCTGTGGACCGAACATTAAAGACTGGCCGGAACTTCCGGAATTAAACGACCATATGCTTCTGAAAGTATGTGCATATATTACAGATCCGGTTACAACTACGGATGAATTGATCCCCTCCGGTGAAACAGGTTCTTTCCGTTCCAATCCGATGGGACTTGCAGAATTTACACTCAGTCGCCGTGTTCCGGAATATGTGGGAAAAGCAAAAGCGGTAATGGAAAATGAAAAGGCAAGAAAAGCAGGAAATTGTCCGGCAGAAGTTGCAGATATTATTTCCAGGATTCGAAATATTTCCGGATTTGAAGAAATTCAGGAAGAAAAAATTGATCTTTCCAGTACGATTTATGCTGTAAAGCCTGGCGATGGAAGTGCCAGAGAACAGGCTGCTTCCTGTCAGAGAGTTCTTCTTGGCGGAGCAAATATTACCGTGGAATATGCAACTAAAAGATATCGTTCCAATCTGATCAACTGGGGCATGATTCCGTTTATCATGAATGGAAATCCTGACTTTGAAGACGACGATTATATCTTTGTCCCGGATATTAAAAAAGCACTGGATGGTGACATGAGTGATATTCCGGCATATGTAATCGGAAAAGAAATAAAGAAGCTTTCCCTTGCAATTGCACCTTTGACAGATGAAGAAAAAGAAATCATTCAATGTGGTTCTCTGATCAATTATAACAAAGCTCATAAAGCATAGACATGGGAGGGAAGAAAAATGTACAATGAAGATAAAAACAGATTCCTTCTTCCGGCTATGATTATTCGCGGAGGAACAAGTAAAGGTGTTTACCTTCTGGAAGAAGACCTTCCGGAAGATAAGAGCCAATGGGATTCCCTGCTTCTTAGCATGATGGGAAGCCCTGATAAAAAACAGATTGACGGACTTGGCGGTGCGCAGTCCGTTACCAGCAAAGTTGCAATTGTAAAAAAATCCTCAAGAGAGGATGCGGATGTGGATTACACATTTGCACAGGTTTCGGTAGATAAGGACCTGGTAAGTTATAAAGGAAACTGTGGAAATATTTCTTCCGGTGTGGGACCATTTGCCATTGAAAAAGGTCTTATTCAGACAAAAGAGGGAACAACTCCGGTAAGAATTTTTAACACAAATACCAATAAAGTCATTATTGCAGATGTTCAGACAGAAAAGGGCAGTGTGGTGTATGATGGTGATTTTGCCATTGCCGGTGTTCCGGGCACAGCGGCTCCGATCAAACTGAAGTTTGTTGAACCGGCAGGAACTCTTGGAAACGGACTTCTTCCCACAGGAAATGTAGTGGATATTCTGGAGGTTCCCAATTTTGGAAAAGTAGAGGTATCAATCGTAGATGCAGCCAATCCGCTTGTATTTGTAAAAGCGAAGGATCTGGGGATGACAGGTCTTGAACTTCCGGAAGAAGTAAATGCAGATGCGGATAAGCTTGCTTTACTGGAAACAGTAAGAGGACTTGCAGCTGTGATGATTGGTCTGATTGAAGATTACACCCGTTCCGCCTGGGAAACTCCAGGGATTCCGAAAATGACATTTGTTGCTGAGGCAGCAGATTATGTGACAGCAGAGGGTGTTTCTATTTCCAAAGAAAACGTTGATCTGCTTTCACGAATGATGTCTATGCAGAAAGCACATCCAAGCTATGCCATGACGGGGGCCATGTGTACAGCAGCTGCTGCGGTTGTTCCGGGAAGTGTTGTTAATCAGGTGCTTTCTGAAAATGTGGATACACAGTTTATCCGTATCGGACATCCCAGCGGTGTTCTGGAGTGTGGCGTAGATTATGAGGAAAACGGCGCAGAGCCGGTTGTAGCAGATACATTTGGATTCCGTACAGCAAACCTGCTGATGGACGGAACCGCACATATTAAATAGGGGGAGTTCATCATGAATCTTGCAATTATTAGTTTGATCGTATTGGTGATGGTTGTTGCTATTGGATTTATTAAAAAAGTTAATCTGGGTTTTCTTTCTTTAGGGGTAGCATTTATTTTAGGTACCATAGGTGATATGAGTGCAAAAGAAATCTCTAATGGTTTCAGCAGTTCTATGTTTGTAACACTTGTTGGTGTCACCTTTTTGTTTGGTATGGCGTCGAATAATGGAACGCTGGAACTGTTTTCAAAGAAAATTGTAGCGCTTGTAGGAAAAAAAACCGTATTGATTCCAATCCTTATGTTTGTACTGTCCGCTTTTATTTCCGCAATCGGACCGGGACATATTGCAGCCGGAATCCTAATGACTACATTTGCAATGTATCTTGCATTTGAAATGAAAATCAATCCAATTGCTACTGCGTTGTATGCAAAACTGGGTGCGAATGCAGGATGTGCATCACCGTTGTCTTTGACTGGTGTTCTTGCAAAAAGTCTTTCTGATCCGTTAGGATATTCCGGATTTGGCCTGCACCTGTTTCTGAGTACACTGATTTCTGGTTTTATCTTTACTTTGATTTTATATGTGGCATTTAAAGGTTATAAAGTAAAAGCAGACAACCCTCTGAAGCTTTCTGAAATTCCTAAATTTAATCGTGAACAGAGATATACCATTATCGGCATTATTGTTATGGTAGTTTGCTGTATCGGATTTAAATTAGATACAGGTCTTTTTGCCTTTGTTGTAGCTGCAGTACTGATTCTTCTGGGATGTGCAGATGAAAAGAAAGCCATTAAGAGCATTCCATGGGGAACACTGGTATTTATCTGTGGCGTAGGTACACTGATCAATGTAATCAACACACTTGGCGGTATCGAACTGATTTCAAATTTCCTGACAGGAATGATGAATGAAAAAACAGCAACTCCGATCCTTTCTGCAACTTCCGGTATTTTATCCTGGGTAAGTTCTACAACAGGTGTGGTTATGCCGGCATTGTTCCCGATCGCAGCAGATGTAGCAGCCTCTTTTGCAGGCAGTGTAAACTATGTGGAATTGATTTCCGCAATTGTAGCGACTTCCTTTGCAGCAGCAATCAGCCCATTATCAACAGGCGGTGCGATTATCATGTCTTCCTATTCTGCAGCAAAAGAAACAACAAATGACGAGCTGAACAAAATGTTTAAACAGCTGTTTCTTCTTTCAGTTGGAAACGTATTGCTGAATGTTGTTTTATCAGCTCTTGGCCTCTTTAATCTGGGCGGACTGTTTTATTAAGAAAAGGAGATTTTATCATGGAAATTATCAGGCCGGCAATAGCCGGAACATTGGAATCCAGTGACTGTCAGGTTACTGTAGAGGCTGGAAACGGCAGTATCGAGTTTGAACTGGAAAGTTCTGTGCTGAACCAGTATGGAAATCAGATTAAAAAAGTTACAATGGAAACATTAAAAAATCTTGATATTGACAGTGTGAAAATCAAAATTGTGGACAAGGGTGCATTAGACTGTACCATCAAAGCCCGTATTGAGGGTGCTGTATATCGTTCTATGCAGCAGTTTAAGGATTTGCCATGGGGAGGTGCGATCAGATGAATTGTCCAAATAAAAAACGTCTGAGAAGAACCATGATGTTCTTAAATGCTCAGAAACCAAGTCTGATTAAAGACCCGTATATTTATAAACCGGATTCCATTATGCTGGATCTGGAAGATGCAGTAGCAGAAAATCAGAAAGACGCAGCAAGATTTTCCCTGTACCATGCGCTGAAAACACTGGACTATCATGGATGTGAAAGAGTTGTCCGCATCAACGGTCTCGATACAGATCTCTGGAGAGAGGATATCCGCTGTGCAGTGGCAGGTGGCTGTGATTCCATTCGTATTCCGAAAACTGAATGTCCGGAAGATGTGGCAGCAGTGGAAAAGGCGATTGTAGCCGCTGAAAAGGAATTTGATCGTCCGGAAGGAAGCGTTTTGATCATGGCTGCTATTGAATCCGCAAAAGGTGTTCTGAAATCCTATGATATCTGTACTGCTTCTGAAAGATTGTTTGGTATTGCGCTTTCCGGCGGAGATTATACAAAAGATCTTCAGACCAACATTACAGGTACCGGAATTGAGCTGATGGGAGCCCGTTCTCAGATGGTGATTTCCGCGAGAGCTGCCGGCGTACAGTGCTTTGACACTGTTTACACAGATCTGGATAATATGGAAGGTTTCCGTAAAGATGTAGAAGGAATTCACTTAATGGGGTTTGATGGAAAATCTATTATTAATCCACGTCAGATCAATATTGTACATGAAATTTTTACACCATCTCAGAAAGACATAACCTTTGCACAGAAGGTTGTTAATGAAATTGAAACCAAGAAGGCACAGGGCATCGGGGTATTTGCCGTAGACGGCAAGATGATCGATATTGCATTTTATGATGGTGCAAAACGTACACTGGAGCTGGCTAAGGCATCCGGCGTGTATAAGGAGGTGCAGTAAAATGATTAATGCAGTAGGAAGAGACATTCCGGAACAAATTCTGAAAATTACCGGAAAAGAAGTATTCCAGGGCAATCATTATAAAGATGGTGTGGAATTTAAAAAAGTAGGTTCTAATGTAAAACCGATTATGAATAACACCGAGAGTAAACTGGCAGATTCCATTCATGATGTTCTTGTAAAATGTGGAGCACATGATGGAATGACAGTCAGCTTCCATCATCATTTCAGAGATGGAGATAAAGTTGTAAATATGGTAATGGAAGAAATTCATAAAATGGGACTGAAAGACATTACTATTTGTGCGAGCTCTCTTGGAAAAGCGCACGCTCCGCTTGTTCCGATGATTGAAGACGGAACGGTTACCAATATTGAATCATCAGGTGTGCGTGGTGCGATCGGCGAAGCTATCTCACAGGGAAAACTGAAAGGTCTTGCTATCATGCGTTCTCATGGCGGTCGTGTAAGAGCCATAATTACAGGTGAAGCGCACATTGATATTGCATTTATCGGTACACCGACCTGCGACGATTATGGAAACTGTCGTGGTATCGGCGGTAAAGCAGACTGTGGTGTTCTTTCTTATTCTCATGTTGATGGAAACCATGCAGATAAAGTAGTTGCGATTACGGACTGTCTTGTGCCGTTTCCGAATTATCCGGCACATATACCGATGCAGAGAGTGGATTATGTATGTGTTGTTGATGAAATCGGTGATCCTGCAAAAATTGCAACAGGGGCGGCAAAACCGACAACAGATCAGAGAAAGCTTCTGATGGCGGAATACTGTACACAGGTAGTTGCCAATACTCCTTATTTTAAAGATGGTTTTTCCTATCAGACAGGTGTAGGCGGTGCTTCGATTGCTTCTACGATTTCTCTTACCAAAATAATGGAAGATCGTGGAATCAAGATGGGCTTTGGTGTAGGCGGTCTGACAAAACCTATGTGTGATCTTCTGGAACGCGGTATGGTCCGCTGTCTGCTGGATACACAGGATTTCGACCTGGATGCGATCAAAAATGTGAAGAATCCGAATCATTTCAGAATCAGTGCGGGAGCGTATGCAAATCCGTTCAACAAAGGTTCTTTTGTTAATAAACTGGATTATGTAATTCTGGCGGCACTGGAAGTGGATGTAAACTTTAACTGTAATGTAGTAGTAGGGTCTGACGGTGTGATTACAGGAGCACAGGGAGGACATCCGGATACAGCTGCCGGAGCAAAATGTACGATTGTACTTGCTCCGCTTCTGCAGGGAAGAATCCCGGCAATCTGTTCTGATGTTACCACTGTTACAACACCGGGAGAAAGCATTGATATTGTGGTTACAGATTATGGTGTGGCTGTTAATCCGCGCAGACCGGACCTTCTGGAAGCGTTGAAGGCAGCAGATTGTATTCCGTTAAAGACGATCCAAGAATTGCGCGACATCGCATATTCTATTGTCGGAGAACCGGAAAAGGTTCAGTTCGCAGACCGTGTAGTAGGTATAATTGAAGCACGTGACGGCACAATTATGGATGTGGTTCGCCAGATCAAACCATTTGAATTTGCAGAATAATTTAAATCGTATCTGTTATAAAAAGCAGAGTGGTCCGTCCTCCTATCGGACCCTCTGCACAAATAAGAAACCGGAAACAATGTGAAAAGGGAGACGATATTTTAAGACATCAGCTTGTCAGTGCCGGAATAGAATGTCTGCATCAGGAATGTTATTGCGAAAATACGGGAAATGTATGTTATTATTGTGTAAAAGGCAATGCTGTGGAGATAAAAAAAATAACAGTGGAAATAGAAAATAATCTGTCGGTTGGGCGTCTCTTTGATATGGATGTTCTTGATGAAAACGGTACTCATATAGAGCGTATGGAAATCGGCGAAAGTCCCAGAACCTGTCTGCTCTGTGGTAACCCGGCGAAGGAATGTGCCAGAAGCAGAACCCATTCTGTTGCAGAGCTTGAGCAGACCACAAAGGAACTCCTGCTGAAGGAATTTCAGGAGCAGGATAGCCGGAGGATTGCGGAACTGGCTTGCAGAAGCCTGTTGTATGAAGTGTGCACAGATGGGAATGGAAACAGCCCAGGAACCTCCAAAAGAAACCTTTCGCAGACTGCGCTGGGCAGGAAAAATTGCCGGTTATGATATGAATCAGGCTACAAATGGTGTAAATACACATAAAGGTGCGTTGTTTTCTATTGGAATACTTTGTGGTGCTCTTGGTCGTCTTCCCCGGGAAAAATGGAAAAATGTAAAAGTTGTATTGGGAGAATGTGCGGCGATGACAAAAGGAATTGTTGAACATGATTTTCGGGAAGTGACAGAAGAGAATGCCGGAACAACAGGAGAAAAACTGTATGTAAAATATGGAATCACGGGAATCCGCGGTCAAGCGGAAAAAGGGGTTCCCGCAGTTATGGAGGCTGGATTACCGGCTCTGGAAAGAGGACTGAAAAAAGGTTTATCTCTGGAACAGGCAGGGTGCGCAGCTTTGTTGGCATTGATGGTATCTACGGTAGATACAAATCTGATTGGGAGAAGCAATCGGGAAACTCAGCTTCAGGTGACAGAAGAAATAAAAGAAATTCTGGAAAAAAATCCTTATCCGGAGGAAGATATGCTGGAGATTCTTGACAGGGCATTTATCAGTAAAAATCTTTCGCCCGGAGGAAGCGCGGACCTGTTGGCCTTTACATACTTTTTGTATTTCTTAAAGGAGCAATAGATTATGGGAATTGTGATTTCACAGATTTATCCAAATGACCATCGGGGGATAAAACAGGTAAAAGTGCTACTGGAAAAAGAAGGAATTACTTTGGATAAAAATCTGGATTATACATGCTGTTTGAAAGTTCCGGATACAACCTGGAATTACTTTACTTCAGCAGAAGCACAGAAAATAATTGCGGCAATTCAGAATTCGGACAACGTTATACATTATTAAATCAGGCTGTGGGATATGTCTTCGCATAGAGCCGTTCCCACAGCCTCCCTTCATCTGTTGTATCCGGTATAGCGTCTCTTTCGTCATCCTTCAATGCACCGCCCGCACCTACCGGTCCATGACCCTACAGAATATCACCGCAACCACTGTGCTGATAAAGGTAGCCGCCAGGGCCGGACCTACAATGGCAGTAGGATTCACGCTTCCGTACTGGCTCCGGTACGCAATCATGTTCATGGGTATAAGCTGCAGCGAGGATATGTTGATAATGAGAAATGTACACATCTCATTGCTGGCAGTCCCCGCCTGTCTGGCCGCAGCTCTCTGCCCGGCTGTCTCTTCTTGTCCTGGCGTATCTTTCCGCCCGGCCGTATCTTCTTGTCCTGGCGTATCTTTCCGCCCGGCCGCGCCTCCCTTTCTGCGCTCCTCCTCCACCTTTTTCAGCTCCTCCATGGCCTTTAAACCGGCCGGCGTGGCGGCCCACCCCAGTCCCAGTATGTTGGCAATCATATTGACGCTTATCTGCTTCCTTGCCTCTCCGTCCGGGTCCAGCCTTGGAAAAAGGAAGGTGAGTATTGGTCCCATTCTTCCTGCCAGCTGGTCCACCAACCCAGAGCGGTGCCCGATCTCCAGTACCCCGGTCCACAGAGTCATGACGCCCAGCATGGTGATGCACAGCGTCACCGCCTCCTTTGATGCCTGGATTGCACCATCGGTCACAGCCGTCATCTGACCGTGAAGCGCCCCCCAGAGTATTCCCGTCAGTGTCATTCCTGCCCATAGATAATTCAGCATGTTTCTCCGCCTGTTTCATGGCATTCTTATTCCATTCTATTCCCGGTCCAGTGGAATATACCCATACAGTACTACAAGACAGGCAGCAAGGGCAGAATCGTGGATTCCAGCACGGAAAAACCAAACTGATAACGGTCTGTGAAGTCCCCACTTGACAGCCACCCCCACCCCCGGATGCATGAGATATACTGGTACTGCAACATAACAGACGGCCCGGAATCCCCGGGATTCCCGTACCGCCCCTAACCGGTTTTATAACCCATTTACAGGACGTTTTATTATGAAGCAGCTGAAGAAGCCGGCTTGCCGCGCTGTACAGGAATTATCCTTAACCTTTCCCCCAAGAACTGTGTTATCCATCATCCTCGGTACAGCCATTACCACCTTTGGCAGTCGCCGCCACCCGTAAAACGGGCAATGTTTTTCCAGACGGGGGCCTTGAGCCGGATCGCTTTCCCGCGCCGGGATACTTCGCAGCCCATCTCGGAAAGCAGTTTCAGCAGCTCATCAAAGTCTGCGGGCTTTTGCTCCAGCGCCCGGTCAATCATCACCCGCAGCCGCTCCCGGCGGGAGGGCTTGGCCTGATCGCCCAGCCACTTGTAGTAGCTTTTTCCGTGGGGCTTGGGATTCTCCACAATGGATAAGCCGTTCTCGATGCATATGGTGTCGCTGACAGCTTGGCTCTCGGTGCGGCCCTTGCCGATGTGCAGCGGCATGATGCGTTTGGTTGCCATAGTGGGTTCCTCCTAGTACAGTATTGCTTAAATATCAGTGATTAAATTACTAATGGTATCCCGGCATATGTCCACTTAAATGGGTGTGCTGTAAGATTGTATTGTTCAATAAAGCGCAGGATGCTTGCTTCCAGTTCTTCTATTGATAGGCAGCTTTTCCGCTTCAGCAGCTTCCGGTTAATGATGCCAAACTATATCTCAATCTGGTTCATCCAGGAACTGTGTTTCGGAGTATAGACAAAGCGGAGCCGGTGGGAAGGGTCATGCAGGAAATCCGCCCGGCTTTCCATACTTTTAAGGATCCCTGTTTTCCCTTTTTTGCCCAGTTCCACGCCAAGGGCACAGGCTTCTGCCACATAGCGGACAAGGGCTTCCGACTTATGGGTGTTTAGGCCATCGCATATAAATGTCCATGGGGCTTGCGGGTCTGTCCCTGCCAATGCTTTCACGGCTTCCACAAAATCCTCTTCTGTGCGTGTGGAGTTTAAATACGGCATTTCCATACGGCCCGTTGCAACATCAAAGAACCCGATGAGGCTGGTCGTGCCATGGCGGATATACTCAAACTCCATTTTGGCGCACTGGCCGGGTAATGGGAGCTTGTCAGGATATTTATGTTCCAGCGCTTGTACCCCGGTCATTTCATCCGTGGAAACAATGTGTGCACCTTCCCGGCTTTGTTCCTGGGCACTCTGGTACAGGCCGCAGATTTCGTTTACTTTCCGCGCAAAAGATTCCGGGGCTTCCGTCTTTTCCGAAGAATGAAGCCGGTAACGGATTTTGTGGGGATGTAAATCTACCTCATTTTTAAAAAACGGCTGACAGATTTCTCAGAAATCTGTTCAGCGATCCCCTGCTTTTTAATTTCTGCCACTAACAGCGGGAGGCTCCACTGGCTTACTTCGTACCCAAAATCATTTGGGCTGCTGCAGGCAAGGCCGATGATCCGCATGATCTGGTCCGGCGTAAAAACAGACGGGGCACCGGGGCGTTTTTTATCGGACAGGACTGCCCGTATCTCATCTTCAAGCTTTTCCGGGTCGTCCATTTCAATCCTCCGCAAGGCTGGGAGCGCCGCGAGGAACCGACTGCGCCAGGTGGCAACATTATTATAATGAAGCCCGACCTGTGGTGCAATATTCTGGTTGAGTTCCCCCTGTGACGCAAGCAGGACAATGCTGGCTCTTTTGACCAGTCCTGACGGAAGGGAGCGGCTTTTTGAAAAAGCAGATAATATGTTTTTCATGGCATCAGATAAAACCGGGATAGTATCAATTGTTTTCCTTCGCATAATAACCCATCCATTCTTTAGTGATAGAATTATTATGCACCGACTACAATAAAAAAGCAACGTCTATTCATTATTATTTTGGCAATGCCGTACTAGACATGACTATTTTATAGCTTCTTGCGGTTATCCAGACTGTCTCAAGTCTCTTCCCCGCTTTTCACCGAGCTTCGTACAATCCATCTGTCACAATGAAATGCACGTCGGATATTAGAATTTTTGTAACCCGTCACACCGGGTCAGACAGGAACTTCCCCT
The DNA here is from genome assembly GCF_020297485.1 of Enterocloster clostridioformis. Lineage (NCBI taxonomy): Bacteria > Bacillati > Bacillota > Clostridia > Lachnospirales > Lachnospiraceae > Enterocloster > Enterocloster clostridioformis. Next base: position 3,772,927 of record NZ_JAIWZC010000001.1, on the reverse strand, counting down.
GTCAAATCGAATATAAAGTTCAGATTTCAAAAGAAATCTGTCTTGCTTTGTTCCATATTTCTATGGAGATTAATAAGAAACAAAGCGCACATCCAGGGCAACGAACATGCCCACGGTCAGCAGGTCCCCGGTCAGGGAAGAGATATCCAGCACGGTATATTTGTTATCCAGGGACACGTTGGTCTGCTGGTTGAAGGTGCTGGCGGAGCCGTTCACCAGGCGGTTCAGGATATTTGCCAGCCGTTTTGTAGCAGCCGATTTCTTCAGTATTTCATAAAGGTCGCCCAGTACCGGCATTTCCCGGTATCGTTCCGGTTTTTGGGGGTCTGCCAGGGAAGCGTTGTCATGGGTGATTCCCTTCTTGTTGTAGGTGTGAATCAGGGCTTCGTCCAAAAGCTGGCGCTCCTCATGGTTCATATCCGGGATCAGCAGGCTGAAAAAGATATGGAGCCGCTGGATCTTCTCCGCCAGTTCCGAGAGCTGGATGCCGGGGCCGTCCAGCAGTTCGTTCACGGTGCGGTCCACCTGCCGGATCTCCATCACGTTGATACAGTGGGGGCTTGCCGGGGAGACCTGGATGAACTCGCCGTCCACGTTGGCGCAGGCCCGGTGGAACTGATGCCCTTTTAGCGGGGCAATGATGAAAATGGGGATTCCCTTGCGCCGCATCCGCAGGGCCATGAGCTGCATGGTGAAGGTCTTGCCCGCGCCGGAAGTGCCCAGGAGCGCCATGTTGAGTCTTTGATTAAATTTATGGTTGAATTTACGGTTGAATTTACGGTTGGTTTTACGGTTGAATCTCCGGTTGGATGAAGTCTCCCCTTGACAGCCCCCGGGGTACATGAGGTATACTGGTACTACAGCATAACAGGGCGGCCCGGAATCCCTTGGATTCCCGGACCGCCCCTAACCGGTTTTATAACCCATTTACAGAAAGGACGTTTTATTATGAAGCAGCTGAAGAAGCTGGCTTGCCGCGCTGTACAGGAATTATCCTTAACCTTTCACCCAAAGACTGTGTTATCCATCATCCTCGGTACAGCCATTACCACCTTTGGCATTTACAATATCCACCAGCAGGCGGATATAACGGAGGGAGGTATTCTGGGACTGATACTGCTCTTTCATTTCTGGTTTGGCATGTCATCTTCCATACTGTCACCTGTGCTGGACGCCTTAAGCTATGCCCTGGGCTTTCGTTTCCTGGGCAGGGAATTCCTTAAGACCTCCGTCTTTGCAACCTTATGTATGGCCGGATTCTTCCGGCTCTGGGAACTGTTTCACCCGGTACTTCCAAGTCTGGCTGATTACCCCCTTCTGGCGGCTTTGGCAGGCGGATGCTTCATCGGTACCGGCTGCGGCCTGGTGGTCCGCCAGGGAGCTTCCTGCGCCGGGGACGATGCCCTGGCCCTGGTCATCTCCAAGGTAACGGGCTGCCGTATATCCAGGGCATACCTGCTGACGGACGTATCCGTGCTGGTGCTGTCCCTGTCGTATATCCCGGCAGTACGTATCGTATACTCACTTATAACAGTGATCGTATCCTCCTTTATGATTGACTTCATACAGAACTTCGGCGTTCACAAGGAGGATGAGAACAGCGGCAAGGAAACACTGGCTGATAACGGGTAAGGATAAAGATACGGGCAAGAACCCTTACCAGTATCATACCGGCGACGCAATCCTCTTAAAAGGCATGTAGATTTCCAGACAGTACGTAGTCTTGTCCTTTGCGAAAAAGGAAGTCATATCATTGGCGTATACGCGCTCCATGGGCTCCAGGCCATGTTTATGGGCCCACTGGACCATCTTGTGAATCATGTCAAAATCCGGATGAGTATACTCTGATTCAATAATGGTATAGATACATTCCGGCTCCTCCGTCATAGAATACAGACTCCGGTTAAACTCCTGGCCCAGCCCCTTCTCCAGTCCCTCATAGAGCAGAAGCTGGGTTTCTTTTTCTTCCAGATCCTGTCCCGTGTAGGTGAGTACATTATAAAAATAAGCCATATCCAGTCCCGGAATGGTAGAGGACAGCTTAAACCACGTTCTTAACCCCTCCTGCAGGTCAGAACAGTTGGCAATCACATATGCTTTGGGGAATTTCCTTATGGAATACCTGCCCATGCACGCCTCTATGCGGCTTATATCCTTTTCAAACAGCTTAAGCCTCATAATTGCCTGGTTGTGCCGCCTGAGGGCTTCCTCCTCCTCGGCCATGCGCTGCCTGACATGCTGTCTCATAGCGGATGTGGAGTTCTGCCCGCTCATAAGGCCCCCTATCTCTTCCAGGCTGGTATTCATCTTTCTGTGATAAAGTATATACATCAATCTGTAGATATCGGCCTCTGAATAATATCTGTATCCGTTTTCCTTCTTATCTGCATGGATGATTCCCTTTTTCTCATAAAAACGCAGGGCATCCCTGCTCAGGCCAACCATCTGGGCAACGTCGCCTATGAGATACCCCCCTGTTTTCTCCGCCAACGCTTTTTCCATCTTCACCCCCTCTGTTTCATTCAGTTTCTTCATAGCTACATTTTAAGATCTTCCCTTTTGAGGGTCAATGGGCAGAGGGAAAATGAAAGAGAACCGTAATAAAAATGACAGATAGAATGGCCATGGCACAGCTCCGGATATCCGGTGGTGGATAATGTGGATATCTTGTGGATATCTTTGTTAATTATCTGGGGATAAGGGTTGTCCGGCTGTTCCCGGCAGCAGAAATTCCTTGTAAAATAAGGAAAAAAGAGCCGGCATTAAGCCAGCTCTCCTGTTAATTCCTTCATGACGTTATCCACAGTATCAATTTTCTCCGCACGGTAAGCATTGCTTCCGCAGAATAAAAGGCCATGGTCTGTATCCCCCTCTGCCGCATTTACCAGCGCCATGGTAATGCAATAGGGAATGGTCCTGATGTCACAGTGCTCAAGACACTGGAAACAGGACTTGATAGCCGGCCTGCCGCCGCCCTTTATCCGGCTTAAGAAAGGATTTAAGATTGCCCTTCCCGGCATGCCCACAGGACTCTGGGTGATGACAATATCTTCCTTGCCGGCATTTATATAAGCCTGCTTATAGGCGTCAGAGGCATCACACTCCTCGGTCGTCACAAACCTGGTGGCAACCTGGACGCCGTCAGCCCCCAGCTCAAGCTGGTGCATCACGTCCTCGTGGGTGTAGATGCCGCCTGCAGTGACCACAGGTATATGCCTGCCGTACTTGGCTCCATATTCCTCCACTACCTTTATGACAGCCTTTACTTCCCTGTCATAGGCATCCCGGTCATAGGTGGCCGGCACATCGGCGGTGTCTGCGCCATAGGCGGATAACTGGTCCGGTGAGAATCCCAGATGGCCTCCGGCCAGCGGTCCTTCCACCACAACCAGATCAGGGGCAATGTGGCATTTCCTGTCCCACATCTTGCAGATGACCATGGCCGACTTGGCGGACGACACAATGGGCGCCAGCTTAATCCTGCGGGCCGGCTTTTCCTCCATCTCAGCATAGGCAGCTTCCACGTATTCAGGCAGGGATACAGGAAGTCCGGCACCTGATATGATGATGTCGGCGCCTGCCTTCACAGCCTCCTTAACCCACATGTCATAGTGCTTGGTAGCCACCATGATGTTGAAACCAATCGCTCCCTGGGGTGCGATTTCCCTGGCCAGCTTCATCTCCCTGCGGATGGACCTTAGGTTTGCTTCCACGAAATTGGTGGTGAAATCCGGCTCCCTGAAACCAATCTGGGCGGCAGATATGATGCCCATGCCGCCGGCCTTTGCCACGGCTCCGGCCAGCCTGTGCAGGCTGATGCCCACGCCCATTCCTCCCTGGATGATTGGTTTTTCAACTACTAAATCACCGATTACCAATGGTTTTAACTCACTCATTACATTCTCCTAAATCTCTGGTACCTGTGCTCCCTAAGCTCCTCATCGCTCATGGCGAGATACGTTTTAAAGAACTCTGCCATGGCGCTGTCCATATATTCAGCGAGACGGTAGAGATTATCCGTGCATGCTGGCTGTTCCTCAGGCACGATACGTTCAATCAGCTTAAGCTGTAAAAGGTCCTTAGCCGTCACCTTCATGACCTTGGCGGCATCCGGCGCCTTCTTGCTGTCCTTATACAGAATGGAGGCAAATCCCTCCGGTGAAAGGATGGAGTAAATGGCATTTTCCAGCATCCACACCTCGTCGGCCACAGCCATGGCCAATGCGCCGCCGCTTCCGCCCTCTCCGATTACAATGGACAGCACCGGCACCTTGAGGTCAGATATCTCGAACAGGTTTCTGGCAATGGCCTCTCCCTGTCCCCTCTCCTCTGCCTCCAGTCCGCAAAAAGCTCCCGGCGTATCCACAAAGCAGACTACCGGACGTCCGAAGGTCTCTGCCTGCTTCATCAGGCGCAGCGCCTTGCGGTAGCCGTCAGGGGACGGCATTCCGAAGTTGCGGGTGATGTTGTCCTTGGTATTCTTGCCCTTCTGCTGTCCGATAACCGTTACGGGCATGCCGTGGAACATGGCAACGCCGCCCACAATGGCTCCGTCATCCTTAAAATACCGGTCCCCGTGGAATTCAATGAATTCATCAAACAGAGCGTTGATATAATCCGTGGCAACGGGGCGGTCAGATTTTCTGGAAAGAAGAACCGTATCCCAGGCAGTTTTTCCACCATCCTCCTGTGACTCAGATGGTTTATCCACAAAAGTCCTGGCTGTCTCCACCGGATTCTTTGATTCTATATTCATCTTGTGGCTGCGGTGCATGTACAGAATCTGTCCAATGACTCTTTTCTGGTCCTTCCGCTCCACAATCTTATCCACAAACCCATGTTCCAGCAGGAATTCAGAACGCTGGAACCCTTCCGGCAGCTTCTGTCCAATGGTCTGCTCAATGACCCTGGGACCCGCAAAACCAATCAGCGCGTGGGGCTCTGCCAGGATGATGTCGCCCAGCATGGCAAAGCTGGCCGTGACGCCTCCCGTGGTAGGGTCCGTAAGCACGCTGATAAACAGCTGCCCCGCCTCGTGATGGCGCTTTAAGGCAGCGGAGGTCTTGGCCATCTGCATCAGGGATACGATGCCCTCCTGCATCCTGGCTCCGCCTGAGCAGGCAAAGAGGATAACCGGCATTTTTTCCCTGGTGGCGCGCTCTATGGCGTCGGTGATCTTCTCACCCACTACATGGCCCATGCTGCTCATGATAAAACGGGCATCGCAGACGCCCACGACCGCGGGATTTCCGTCAATTTTGCATTTGCCTGTGACAATGGCCTCGTTGAGGCGGCTTTTTTCCCTGGCAGCCAGGACCTTTTTCTCGTATCCCGGAAAGTTCAGGGGGTTGGAAAAGGGCATTTCCTTGTTCCACTCCTCAAAGGTTCCCTCATCCGCCAGCATCTCGATACGGCGGTATGCATGAACACGGAAATAGCCGTTGCACTTGGGACATACGTAGTAATTGTTCTTTACATCTTCCACATAGATTGGCTGCCCGCACTTGTTACATTTGCGCCATAATCCTTCCGGGATTACCGGCTCCTGGTCGGAACCGGCCTGGGGCTTATATTTCGTATCTATTTTCGTATACGTTTTTTTGAACATGTTCCGCAACATTGCAATTTCCTTTCTGCATTGAGCACTTGCATTGAGCGCTTAGCGCCTGTCCTCCAGGCGTTTACGCGGGAAAGAACTTCGCAATACTCAGCAAGGTCTTTTCGAGCTTAGTATCGTCAAAGTTTCCTTTCCGCCAGGGAAGCAAAATCACCGCACATAGTCCGGGAAATGCTTCTCAATAAAGCTGGTATCTGTATCTCCCTGCTGGAATGCATCATTTTCCAGGATTTCGTACTGGAAGTTGATATTTGTCTCAATTCCCTCTATGATTACCTCACCCAGGGCGCTGCGCATCTTGGAGATGGCTGCCTCCCGGTCCTTGTCATACACTATCAGCTTCATCAGCATGGAGTCATAGTTTGCAGGCACCTTATAATCATTGTAAATATGAGTGTCCACACGGACTCCGTTGCCTCCGGGAATGTGAACATTGGTGATGCGTCCCGGACAGGGCATAAAGTTCTTAGCCGGATTCTCGGCATTGATACGGCACTCAATGGCATGGCCTTCAATCCTCACATCCTCCTGGCTGACGCTTAAGTTTTCCCCTGCCGCCACCCGGATTTGCTCCTTAATCAGGTCCATTCCCGTGACCATCTCAGTAACAGGATGCTCAACCTGAATCCTGGTATTCATCTCCATGAAATAGAAGTTCTTATCCTTATCCAGAAGGAATTCAATGGTTCCCGCGTTCTCATATCCCACTGCCTTGGCTGCCTTTACAGCGGTGTCGCCCATGGCTTTTCGCAGGCCGGGGGAAATCACATCACAGGGGGCTTCCTCCAGCACCTTCTGGTGGCGTCTCTGGATGGAGCAGTCACGCTCTCCCAGATGTACCACATTGCCGTGCTTGTCGGCCATGATTTGGAATTCCACATGCCTTGGCTTTTCAATGTATTTCTCAATATACATGGTGTCGTCGGAAAATCCCTTAACCGATTCCATCTGAGCCGCGTTGAACAGCTCCGTAAAGTCCTCCTGGCTCCTGGAAATCCTCATGCCCTTACCGCCGCCGCCGGATGATGCCTTAATCATCACCGGGAAGCCGGTTTCTTTTGCCATAGCCAGACCGTCCTCAGCCGTGTGCACCGGTTCCCTGCTGCCAGGCACCACAGGCACCCCGGCTTCCATCATGGTCTTTCGGGCTTCGGATTTATTGCCCATCTTATTGATGATTTCCGCGCTGGGTCCGATAAACGCAATATTGCACTCGGCGCACAGCTTGGCAAACCTGGCATTCTCAGACAGGAAGCCGAATCCCGGATGGATGGCGTCCGCCTTCATGGCCACCGTTGCAGCCAGAATCCTCTCAATATTCAGATAACTGTCCGTGGACGGCGCCGGCCCGATACAGATGGCCTCGTCAGCCAGCATGGTGTGAAGACAGTCCCTGTCAGCCTCGGAATATACGGCCACGGTCTGAATTCCCATCTCACGGCAGGCCCGGATAACGCGGACCGCAATCTCACCTCTATTGGCAATCAAAATCTTGTTAAACATCGGCATTCTCCCTCGATTCCCTAACCTACCATGAATGTAAGCTCTGCGCTCACCGCCAGCTTTCCGTCAACCGTTGCGGTGGCCTTGCCCACGCCAACCGGTCCCTTCTGCTTGATGATTTCGCATTCCAGCTTTACCTTGTCGCCCGGCACTACCTTGCGTTTGAACTTGGCCTTTTCGATGCCGCCAAAATAAGCCACCTTTCCCTTGAACCCTTCCTGGGACAGAATGGCGACTGCCCCTGTCTGGGCCAGGGCCTCAATCAGCAGCACGCCCGGCATGACCGGCTCCTGGGGAAAGTGTCCCTTGAAAAATGACTCATCATAGGTCACGCATTTATAGCCAACGGCGCGCACGCCCGGTTCCAGCTCCTCGATACAGTCCACCAGCAGGAAAGGATGCCTGTGCGGTATGATTTCCTGGATTTCTTTAACTCCCATCAACATATCCCTAAATCCCTCCGTCTTTTGATGTTATTTGATGCGGAACAATGGCTGGCCGTATTCCACCACTTCCTCGTTGTTCACAAGGACAGCTTCCACTACGCCGTCGTATTCGCTCTCAATCTCATTCATCAGCTTCATGGCTTCGATAATTCCCAGTACCTGGCCCTTTTTCACGGTATCTCCCGCCTGTACAAAGGGTGCTGCATCCGGTGAGGAGGCATTGTAGAAGGTTCCCACTAAGGGGGAGGTAACTACCTTGTCTGAACCGATATCAGCGCCGGAAGCCGTATCCCGGGCTGCCTGAGGCGTCATCACGCCCTGGGGCATCATGGCCGGGGACATCATGGACGGGCCTGCCAGGCCGTTCTGCACAGCTGCCATCTGCATGGACACCGCGTCTGCGGAAGGAGCGCTTACCGTCACAATTTGAGGCATCTCTTTTTCACGCTTCAGCGAAAGCTTAAGCTCCCCTTCCTTTAACTCCAGGCTGGTCAGCCCGTTTTCGGAAACTGCCTGCATCAATTTTATGATTTCATCTACGTTCATAGCTCATGGCCTCCTATTATTCGCTGAACTTTTTAACAATCAGGCTGGCATTATGTCCGCCAAATCCCAGGGAATTACTGATGGCCACATCCACGTTCATGGATACGCCGTCGCCCATGGTGTAATCCAGATCGCAGCCCTCTCCCGGCTTCTTAAGTCCTGCTGTGGCATGGACAAATCCATCCTGGATGGACTTCACACAGGTGATAAACTCCACGCCGCCTGCTGCTCCCAGGAGATGGCCAATCATGGATTTGGTGGAGTTGATCTTCACCTTTTCCGCATGGTCTCCCAAAGCCAGCTTGATGGCCTTTGTCTCAAACAAATCATTGTGATGGGTGCTGGTGCCGTGGGCATTGACATAGTCAATATCCTCCGCCGTGATGCCTGCATCCTTCATGGCGTTCTCCATGGCACGGGCAGCGCCGCTTCCGTCCTCTGCCGGGGAAGTGATGTGGAATGCGTCACAGGTGGCGCCGTATCCCACTACCTCTGCCAGGATATTGGCTCCTCTGGCCTTTGCGTGTTCCAGGGACTCCAGCACTACCACGCCTGCTCCCTCGCCCATAACAAAACCATTCCTGTCCTCGTCAAAGGGGATGGATGCCCTGGAAGCGTCCTCTGTGGTGTTCAGAGCTGTAAGGGAGGTAAATCCCGCAATGCCGATTGGCGTAATGCTGGCCTCTGCTCCGCCGGCCACCATCACATCCGCCTCGCCGTACTGAATGGAACGGAATGCCTCACCGATGGAATGGGTTCCGGTTGCGCATGCAGTTACCACGTTGAAGCATTTTCCCTTAAGTCCGAACTGGATGGCAACATTGCCTGCTGCCATGTTGCTTATCATGAGGGGAACCAGAAGGGGATTCACACGGCTGGGTCCCTTCTCGTTAAGCTTCTTCACATCCTTTTCCATGGCCTGGAGAGAGCCGATGCCGGATCCCACGCACACGCCTACGCGGTAGGGATCCTCCTTCTCCATATCAATGCCGGACTGCTCCAGAGCTTCCTTGGAGGCAGCCACCGCAAACTGTGAAAATGCCTCCATACGGCGGGCTGCCTTGGCATCCATGTACTGTTTGGGGGCAAATCCCTTTACCTCCGCGGCCAGCTTGCACTTATATTCGGTTGTGTCAAAATAAGTAATGGGGCCGATTCCAACTGTCTTATCCTTAAGTCCCTGCCAGAAGCTCTCCACATCATTTCCAATGGGAGTAATGGCGCCCATGCCGGTTACTACTACTCTTGTTTTCATACTAATCTCACTCCTGTTCTTTTACAGCCCGGAACGTATTCCGGGGCATCCTACATGGCCATTCCGCCGTCTACGCTTAAGACCTGGCCTGTGATATATCCTGCCTTATCGGAAGCCAGGAAAGCAACTGTCTCTGCAATGTCCTGCGTGCTTCCGAAATGTTTCATTGGAATCTGCTCCGTGGCAGCTGCCTTTACGCTGTCACTGAGAACATCGGTCATCTCCGTGGCAATGAAACCAGGAGCCACCGCATTCACCGTAATTCCCCTGCTGGCCAGCTCCCTGGCAGCTGATTTGGTGATGCCGATGACGCCGGCCTTGGCCGCGCAGTAATTGGCCTGGCCCGCGTTGCCCAGAACCCCTGATACGGAGGAGATGTTGATGATTCTTCCTGCCTTCTGCTTTAACATCTGGCGGGAAATGTGCTTGATGCAGTTAAATACGCCCTTCAGGTTAGTGCTGATGACAGCGTCGAAATCTTCCTCTGACATCTTCATGAGCAGGTTGTCCCTGGTGATTCCCGCGTTGTTCACCAGGATATCCAGACGGCCATACCTGGAAACCACGTCCGCCATCATCCTGCCGCAGCTCTCAAAATCGGAAACATTGCACTGAACCGCCTCTGCCCTGCCTCCTGCTGCTTCGATTTCCTTCACTACTTCCTCTGCCTTTGCCGCAGAGCCATTATAATTTACGATTACGGCTGCGCCTTCCCGGCCCAGTGTAAGGGCAATCTGACGGCCGATTCCGCGGCTTGCGCCTGTTACCAGTGCAATCTTTCCTTCCAGCATATGGTCTCTCCTCCTGCTTATGATTTAAGTGCTTCCACTGCTTTACCGATATCTTCTAATTTTTCCACATTGAGGGTCTTCACGTCCCGGCTTATCTTCCTCATGAAACCGGCCAGGGTCTTACCGGGGCCAATCTCGATGAAGGTGTCCACGCCGTCCCCAATCATGGCCTCCACGCTCTGCTGCCATCTGACTGAGGATGAAACCTGCCTTGTAAGCAGTTCCTTCACCTCTCCGGCGCTCTTTACATACTGTGCCGTCACATTGGCCACATAAGGAATCCGGGGCTCATGAAGCTCCACCCGGGAAAGGACCTGTCCCAGCTTTTCGCCTGCGGCTGTCAGCATACCGGAATGGAAGGGGCCGCTGACATTTAACATCACTGCCCTCTTTGCCCCGGCTGCCTTTAACTTCTCACACGCTTCTTCCACAGCTGCCTTCTCACCGGAAATTACAATCTGTCCCGGACAGTTATAATTGGCAATCCACACGCCTTCCATGGCTCCTGTCACTTCTTCAATCACTGCCGCGTCCAGGGCCAGAATGGCTGCCATGGCGCCCTCGCCCACAGGTACAGCCTCCTGCATAAGTATTCCCCTCTGGCGGACCGTCCGGATGGCATCCTCATCACTCATGACTCCGGCCGCTGCCAGGGCGCAGTATTCTCCAAGGCTGAGTCCCGCCGCCACATCCGGCTTGATTCCATTTTCTTCCAGAACACGCATCATGGCGATGCTGGCGGTTACCATGGCTGCCTGGGTGTATTCCGTGATATCCAGCCTGTCATTTTCCTCAAAGCACAGCTGGGGCATGGAAAATCCCATTAACTGTGTCGCCTTGTCAAAGATTCTTTTTCCGGTCTCAGTCTGCTCATAGAAATCCTTACCCATTCCGCAGGCCTGGGCTCCCTGTCCAGGGAAAATAAATGCAATCTTGCTCATACCTGTAATCTCCTTATCTTAAATCCTGTTTGTTTCCATCCAATCCGGCGCCTGCGTCCCAGGTCCCTAATTCCAATGCATCAATTTTCCTGCCTGCGCCATGATTTCCTCAATCATCTCCTTGCAGGTCTGCTCCTTGGATATCATACCTGCAATCTGTCCGGCCATAACGGTTCCCCTGTTTACATCGCCTTCCATGACTGCCTTGCGCAGGGTTCCCAGAGTCAGGTACTCCAGCTCCTCAAAGGACTTGCCCTCCTGCTCCAGCTTGATGTATTCCCTGGTCATCTGGTTCCTGAGTCCTCTTACAGGATGGCCGTGGCTGCGTCCTGTAACCGTGGAATCAATGTCCTTGGCCTTGATAATGCGCTGCTTATAATTTTCATGTACAATGGACTCTTTGGCAACCACAAACCTGGTTCCCATCTGGACTGCCTCAGCGCCCAGCATAAAAGCCGCGGCCATTCCTCTTCCGTCTCCGATACCGCCTGCCGCGATAACCGGAATGGAAACAGCGTCCGCTACCTGGGGAACCAGAGTCATGGTGGTCTGCTCTCCTATATGGCCGCCGGACTCCATGCCCTCAGCCACCACTGCGTCCGCCCCATACTTCTCCATACGGCGGGCCAGGGCCACGCTTGCAACCACGGGAATCACCTTAATGCCCGCTGCCTTCCACATTTCCATATATTTTTCGGGGTTTCCGGCGCCGGTGGTAACCACCTTGATGCCTTCCTCCACAACCACCTTTGCCACATCGTCCGCATGGGGACTCAGCAGCATGACATTAACGCCAAAAGGCTTATCTGTCAGCTCCCTGGCCTTGCGAATCTCGTCGCGCACCACTTCCCCAGGTGCGTTAGCACCGCCAATCAGTCCGAAACCGCCTGCCTCGGATACGGCAGCTGCCAGGTTGTGTTCTGCTACCCAGGCCATGCCGCCCTGAATAATAGGATATTCAATTCCTAACATTTCTGTAATTCTTGTTTTCATTGTTCTACCTCCAGCTCTACATTTCCTGGGTTCTCCCCTATTAAAGTAACAGCGTGCTTCAATTCATCCACACGCCGTTGTCAAACCCTATCTGCTATTTATGCCTCTACGCCCTTGCCTTTTAAGTAGTTCATAACCTCGCCCACAGTGGTTAACTGCTCTAAGTCCTCAGCAGGAATCTCTACGGAGTACTCATCCTCAAGAGCCATAACCAGCTCGAACAGGTCTAAGGAATCAGCGCCTAAATCTTCTTTGAAGGAGGAAGCCTCTGTAACAGAGTCTGCCTCTACGCTTAACTGCTCTGCAATAATTTCTTTCATTTTCTCTAACATGGTTGTTGTTCTCCTTTTACATTTTCTTAATTTATATTATAATTTTATTTTTACCACTCCAACAGTGCCGCACCCCAGGTAAGGCCCGCACCGAATCCGGACAGCACCACTTTATCTCCGGCTGAAAGCATTCCCTTCCGGTTCATCTCATCTAACAGGATGGGAACCGATGCCCCTGATGTATTGCCATAGTGTTCCATGTTGACCGGGAAACGGTCCACATTTACCTTCAGGCGTTTTGCTATGGATTCAATGATCCGGTAATTGGCCTGATGGATTGCAAAGTACCTGACGTCCTCCGCCTTCACTCCTGTGTCTTCCAGCACCTCGGTGATACACTGGGGTACCTTTTTTACTGCGAATTTGAATACTTCCTGGCCGTCCATGGTCATATATCCCAGCTCCGGCTTCTTGCCCAGGAGGAAATTTCCATTGGTCCTGGAACCGCAGGTCAGCACTCCGCCTTTTGTTCCGTCTGAGTGCATGTTCATTCCCAGAATACCGGTTTCATCGGCCTTTACCACCACTGCGCCCGCGCCGTCTCCAAATAACACACAGGTTCCCCGGTCCGTCCAGTCAATCAGCTTGCTGAGCACATCCGCGCCAATCACCAAGGCCGTCTTATAGATGCCGCTGCTTATGAACGCATGGGCTGTGTTCAGCGCGTAGACAAAACCGGTGCAGGCCGCGCTTATGTCAAAGCAGGCCGCGTTTATCGCGCCTATCCTGCCCTGTACCTCACATGCCCCATTGGGAAAACAGTAATCCGGCGATGAGGTAGCCAGCAGTATAAGGTCTATTTCCTCAGGTTTTACACCTGCATTCTCCAGCGCATTGACTGAGGCTTCAGCCGCCATATAGGAGGTACTTTCGTTTGTGGCAATCCTTCTCGCCCCTATCCCCGTCCGGCTGCGGATCCACTCGTCGTTGGTCTCCACAATCTTTGCAAGGTCGTCATTGGTCACAATCTGCTCCGGTACATAGGAACCGGTTCCTACGATTCTTGTTGTCATTCTTCTTACCCATCCCGAATCCATCAGCAATCAGCGGACTCCTGCCTTCCTTCTTTTGCTTGCTCAGAGGAAATACTTTGAACATCAAAGTAATACTACAGGAAACGTAAGTATTTGTCAAGAAATATTTTTGTCGCTTTTTGTTAACTTTACTGTTCTCTTACATTTCTTACCAATTCTGACATTTACATATATTGACTTTGCTCCCTGAATTTGGTAAGTTAGACTTGTACAAATGGGGCGAATACATTTCACAAGGGGGTATTAACCATGAAAACTACAGGTGTTATCCGTAAATTGGATGAACTCGGCAGAATCACCCTTCCCATCGAATTAAGAAGAAGCCTTGATTTGGATGTGAAAGATGGTCTTGAAATTACGGTTCAGGATGACTGCATTATCCTGAAGAAGGCAGAATGTGCTGACATCTTCACCGGAAGCACTGACGATTTGCTGGAATATGAGGGCAAGAAAGTATCCCGTCAGTCCGTTGTTGCGCTGGCTAAGTTAGCCGGCCTTAATGTCACCGAGTAATCAAAACACGTACATAGAGAGAACCTGCGGCTCCTTCTCAAAATCAGAAGGCACATAAGCCGCAGGTTTTTTCTATATCTTATGCTCTTGCGTCCATTTACAGAAGTTTCTGGTACACATCCCGCTTTGTGATTCCCCGGTCCCTTGCCACGGCCTTCATGGCTTCCTTCTTATCCATGCCCTGGTCCGTATAGCAGGCCAGATGCTCCTGGATTTCCATCTCCTCCCAGCGGCTTATCTGCTCCTTTCGCAGCTCTTCCAGCGGCTTTCCTTCTATTACTATGACACACTCACCTCTAGGCTCTTCCTCACGGCAGCGTTCCAGGGATTCCCGGAACGTGGTCCTGCAGGCTGCCTCATATTTTTTCGTAAGCTCCCTGCATATGGTTATGTTCCTGTCTCCAAGGACTTTATATAAATCTTCAAGGGTTCTCGCCAGATGGTGGGGCGCCTCATACACGATAATGGTCCTGGTCTCCCGCTTCAGCTCCTCCAGGATTCTGGCACGCTCCTTTTTATCCCCCTTCTCAGAGGGAAGAAAGGCCTCAAAGCAGAATCTCCTGGTGGAAAGCCCCGACATGGTGAGGGCCGTGATACACGCTGCCGGACCGGGTAGGGAGGTGACCTGGATTCCCGCCTCATAGCACTGCCTTACCAGCTCCTCTCCCGGATCCGATATACCGGGGGTGCCCGCGTCCGTAATCAGGGCTATGTTCACCCCTTCCTCCAGCCGGCCCACCAGGTATCTGGCCTTGTCCACCTTGTTATACTCGTGGTAGCTGGTCATGGGCGTTTTTATATCAAAATGATTCAGAAGCTTGATGCTGTGGCGTGTATCCTCTGCCGCAATCAAATCCACTTCCTTTAATGTCCTGAGTACCCTGAAGGTAATATCCTCCAGATTGCCGATTGGCGTGGCGCAGAGATAAAGTGTTCCTGCCATGAGCCTCTCCCTTCTATCCATTGGGCGCTTTGCGTCTGTTTTTTTAGACGCTTTCCCTCATAAGTCTGATAATCCGTCAATATCCGTAGGTGGTCCGTATCTCCCGTGAATACTCCCCGTTCTGATCAAAGACAATGACCGGGGCTTCCATCTTAAGGAGAGGACCGCCTCCCCTCACGGCCTCTATGAGCACCATGTTGGCCTCCCGGTCCGCATAAGGGTGAACCATCTTCATGCGCTTTGGCTCCAGGCCATGGCGCTTCATGACAGTAATAATTTCAATCAGCCGTCTGGGCCTGTGGACCATGCAGAAACGGCCTCCCGGCTTCAGTACCCGGGTTCCCTCCCTCACCACATCCTCCAGCGTACACTTCACCTCATGGCGGGCAATGGCCTTGGCATCCCCGGGATTCTTAAGCCCATGGGATTCATTCATATAAGGGGGATTGGCTGTTACCACATCAAAAGAAGCCAGTGCAAATAACCTGCTGGCCTCCACTAAATCGCCGGTGACGATGTCTACCTTGCCTTCCAGATGATTATATGCCACACTCCGCCTGGCCATGTCCGCCGACTCTTCCTGTATCTCCAGACCGGTAAAGTGGCTTCCCTCAGTCTTAGCCGTCAGGAGGATGGGGATGATGCCCGTGCCTGTTCCCAGGTCCAGCACCTTTTCCCCCTTTTTCACAACGGCGAAGCCGGACAGAAGGACGGCGTCCATGCCAAAGCAGAATGCGCCCTTCCTCTGGATAATTCCGTAATGGTTGCGCTGCAAATCATCGATCCGCTCGTCGTCCCGCAGCATGATGGTACCTTCCTGACGCCAAGTGTGTTTCACCGTAACTGTATCAGTTGTCATCCAGCTTCGACTTTCCTTCCTTCTTCTCAAGGGCTTCCAGCTGTTTAAGCTCTGCGTCCGGCGTGTCGCCTCCGTGCTTTTCCCCGCCGCCTTTGCCCTTCTTTTTCCTGGGCTTGAACTTGAGCTGGTCCACCTTGTATTCCCTGATTTCTTTCTCGTCCCGTTCCACGGTCACAATGACCTTAACCTGCTGGCGCAGCACGTTGACGCTGTGTACCTCGCCCTTTAACCCGTCGCTTGTGGTCACATAGTCTCCCGGATTGGGAAGCTTGCTGTTTAACACCTCGTATGTTTCCTCTTCATTTTTAAGGCAGCACATAAGGCGTCCGCACACACCTGATATCTTGGTGGGATTCAGGGAGAGGTTCTGTTCCTTTGCCATCTTGATGGACACAGGAATGAATTCAGACAGATAGGAATGGCAGCAAAGCGCCCTTCCGCAGATGCCGATGCCTCCCATAATTTTAGTCTCGTCCCTGACTCCTACCTGGCGCAGCTCAATCCTGGTCTTAAACACGCTGGCCAGGTCCTTCACCAGCTCCCTGAAATCAATTCTGCCGTCGGCAGTAAAGTAAAACAGCACCTTGTTGTTGTCAAATGTGTATTCGGCGTCAATGAGCTTCATCTCCAGGTGATGCTTTTTGATTTTTTCCTGGCAGATTTTAAAGGCATCCCTTTCCTTCTGCTTGTTCCTGGCCTCTGCCGCCTCATCCTCATCCGTCGCCATGCGGATAACTGATTTTAAGGGCGGGACCACCTTGGATTCATCCACTTCCCGGTTTCCCAGGACCACATACCCGTATTCAATGCCCCTGGCCGTCTCCACGATGACGTGGTCGCCTGTTTTAATCCGGCGGCCTGCGGGGTCAAAATAATATATCTTTCCTGCGGTGCGGAAGCGCACCCCGATTACTGTAATCATTCTGTGTTCTCCTTCTCTTACAGCCCTGACACGTTCTAATTCTCCTTCATGGTAAGAAGCATCAGCTCCATGACCAGTTCGGTGTTCACGTTGGCGTCCAGCCTGATTCTGGCCTTGTCAATGGCTTCCAGAATTTTCTCCAGACCGTCATAGCCGCTTGTGGTGCTGATACTCTTGACAGCGGAGAATTCATCCTTGAATATCAGCAGGTTAATATCCTTTGTGGTTTTATACATCAGGATATCCCTGTACCACATCTGCATAAAGTCCAGGCATTCCCGGATATCCAGGTTCTCCTCCTTAACCTTGTGGATGTAGTCTAAAAGCCCGGATATATCCGTATCCTTGATGTGCTTCAGGAGATGGAGCATCTCCCTGTACATCACCCCAAACGCCTCTGACCGGGCCAGATGGATGGCCTTGCCCAGATTGCCCCTGGCAAAAGCGGCATAAATATCAGCCTCGCTCTCATTTTCTCCCAGAGACTGAACCAGATATTCCTTCACCACAGAATCCTTTAAGGGCTTCAGCTTAAGCTGCACACACCTTGACAGGATGGTGGGCAGGAACGCGTCCTGATTGGTGGTCAAAAGCAGGATAACTGCATAGGCAGGGGGCTCTTCAATGGTCTTAAGAAGGGCATTCTGCGCCTGTACGGTCATCTTCTCCGCCTCATCCACTATATATATCTTATAATAACTGCTGTAGGGACGTACCTGGATGGTATCATTAATCTGCTCCCTTATATCGTCCACGCCGATGCTGGCGGGCTTTTCATGTGTCACGTAAATAAGATCCGGGTGGTTTCCGGAAAGTACCTGCCTGCAGGCATGGCACTGCATACAGGGCTTTGCCGTCCCCTTCTCGCAAAGCAGGCTGAGGGCAAATGCGTTAGCCAGGGATTTCCTTCCCATGCCTGCCTCGCCGCTCAGTATATAAGCATGGGAAACCTTCCCTGTCTGCACTGCGTTGCGGAAATGTTCCTTTATTTGTTCATGTCCTAATATATCGTTAAATCCCAACATAGTGATTGGTTCCCCCTTACGCTGCCGGCCTGGTTTCCAAAAATCCTGAAAATGCCCTAAACCGGTATATCCGGACCTCCATCCCGGCAGGGACAGACATCCTCAATAAGTATAGCATAAGAATTTTTCAATGTATAGTACTACATTTTTCCCTGCTTTCCCTGTTTATTATAACCTGTCCGGACTGTTGCAGCTATCTGCACCTGTCCTGATACTCCGACGGTGATACCCCCAGTATCTTCTTAAACTGCGCGCTGAAATAGGCTGTATCTGAATATCCCACCTGGTCCGCCACCTCGTATACCTTTACCCTGCAGTCCTTTAACAGGTTCATGGCAATCTGCATCCGGTAATAGGCCAGATAGTTGGTAAAGGTGTAGTCGGTTTCCTTCTTAAAGACTCTGCTTAAGTATCCCTCGCTGATTTCCAGAAAAGCGGCTACGGTACTGATGGTGATATCTTCCCGGTAATGTTCCCTGATATACCGGGTGGCCGCCTCCACATACTTGTTCTTGGATTTTTTATCGGAATGAAAGCGCAGGACCGGGGCAGCGTCTGTTTCCTCCTCCCTTGGCGGGCGTTCTTCCATCCGCTCTCTGATGTGCCCCACCGCATGTTCCAAATCTCCGTCCCTCAAAGGCTTCAGTAGATAATCGCTGACTCCCAGCCTCAGGGCGCTCTGGGCGTATTTAAAATCGCTGTAGGCGGTCAGGATAATAAATTTGGCGCGGCAGCCCTGTTCCCGCAGTTTTGTTATCATCTCCACGCCGTCCATTCTGGGCATCTTCACATCCGTCACAATTATATCCGGGGACAGGCGGACCGCCAGCTCTGCCCCTTCCTCCCCGTTCGCAGCCTCCCCTGCAATCACACAGTCCAGGGCCGCCCAGTCAATGGTCAGGATAATCCCCCGCCTGACCATTGTCTCGTCTTCCACCACAATGACTTTATACATCCGGTACCTCCTTCTGAACCGGCAGCCTGAGGGTGACGGTAGTCCCATCCTCCGTGACAGCTGCCTTCATACCATACTCCTGTCCGTAATATATTTTCAATATGTTGATAACATTGTATAATCCCAGATGGCCGTCCCTCTTTGCCGGAGCGCCGCTGTTAATCCAGTCCGCCATCCCCCGGCTCATGCCGCATCCGTCGTCAGTCACCGATATGTTCAGTATTCCCTCTTTCTGGAACGCGTAAATGCAGATGTAGCCGTGCTCGCATCCTTCCAGCCCATGGATGATGGCGTTCTCAACCAGGGGCTGCAATATCATCTTGGGCACCATACAGTCCTCCAGCTGATCCGGTATCTCTGTCTCATACAGGAACCGTCCTGTAAAACGTATTTTCTGTATCTCCACATAGCTCTCGATGGTCTCCAACTCCTCCCTCAGGGTGATGAAGGGCCGGCTGGATATGCTCTTTCTCAGGATGACAGCCAGATTTTCCGCCAGCACCGCAATCTCAGGCACCTGGTTGATCCTGGCGCTCCATTTGATGGAATCCAGGGTATTATAGAGGAAATGGGGATTCAGCTGGGTCTGATACAGCCTGAGGGTGGTCTTATTTAAATCCTTCTGCTTCTGCACCGTATCATCCAGGTACTTCTGAAGGTCCCCGGTCATCTGGTTAAAGCTTTCTGTCAGCCTGCCCAGTTCATCCTGACGGTTGGTGCGGATGCGGATGGACAAATCCCCCTTCTTCACCTTTGCCATGGCCTTGTCCAACAGGCTCACCGGCTGGCCGATGCTCCGGGACAACGCGCCTGCTATGAGGAGGCAGAGCACCAGTCCCAGGCCGGACAGCGCAAGGCTAACCGTACCCATGGTGCGCACGGCCGGGGCGCTGATGGGTGCCGAACAGCGCAGCAGGATGTAGAAGCCCTGGGAAGGTTCCCTGGTCCACAGATATTTGGTATAAACCCCCTTTTTCTCCGTCCCGCCCTGGCCCGATATGGTGTGCCCTATAATATCACTGATTTCACGCTCCCCGTATTCCGGCCTGGAACAGTAAAGGGGCTTTTGGTGGGAATCCAGTACCAGCAGCGTATCGCCGGACGAATAAAAACCGTTCAGCACGTTGTCGAAATTTTCCCTGGTAAAGTTCAGCACCACATACCCGGTTCTGGCACCATGGGTGCTCTCCAGAGAGAATGCACCCTGCATCAGAACGTCGCTGCCGGATGACGGCAGGTAAGGGTCCGTCCTGTAATAGGTGATTCCCTGTTCCTCCGACGCCTTGTTGAGCAGTCCCCAATTCACAGGCAGACGGCTGCTCTTAGGCGCTGTATCCGTCGTAAAACGCAGTTTTCCGCCAGCGTCGTAGATGCAAAACTGCGCATGGCTGTAAATCTCCTGAACCGCCTGGTACATGGACAAATACAAATCCTTCTGGAACTCTATGGTCTTATTGTCAATCATGACCCAGGCCGCGGAACCGTCCTCTGTCAGCGTTTCACAGGCTTTCTGGCAATTCTCTAACAGCTGGGTAAACCGTTCCCTGACTTCTTCCAGCTGCTGGTTTCCGTCCACGGTTATCTGACGGTTGATTGAGGCTGTAAACAGACGCATCATCACAACACTTGAAAATGTAAGGGGCACCAAAGCCACCAGAAGGCAGCCCAGGAATACCCTGGCCTTAAAAGAGAGTCTCCTGTACCACTTCATTCCACAGGCCTCCCTTCCCGCCGGGACAGAATGCCGTTCCACCTGGCCAGTACGTCCTTCTTTTCCCTGGTAAGCTCCTCCAGGTCCATCTCAATCAACGGCAGCCTGCCAATGGGAGAAAGTCCCGGCAGCGGCGGCACATCGCTTCTCACGGAACGGCGGTTTAAGTCAGACACCAGAATCCTCTGGGTATCCCTGCTCACCGTAAAATCCAGAAACTGCCTGGCAGCGTCAGGATTCGAGCATCCCTTTACAATGGCCGTACCGTCCGGAAGGGCCGTGGTCCCCTCCTGGGGATAGATATAATCCACGTCGGCCCCCTCTGACAGCAGAGCCTGGGCGGACTCCTCCATGGTGACCCCAAGGGAATACCGCCCATCCAGGATACCGGCATTTACTTCCTGCATGCTGTTCAGGGTGCCGTATTCCAGATTTTCCATAAACTGTTCCAGGTAATCCCCCCTTTTCTCCCATGTATGGACAGCCGTCACAAGGGCAGCCGAATACACATCAGACCTACGCGGGTCCACAAAGGCAATCCTTCCCTTCCACCTGGGCTCCAGAAGGCTGTTCCATCCCACCGGCAGTTCGCGGTAGGTCACCACATTTGTATTGTACATGATGACCAGGGGCAGGGCGGAGAAGCTGGTCCACCGGTTATCCTCACATTGGAAGCTCTCTGTTATAAACGCTGCTTCCGGACTTTTATATACCTGCCAATGTTCCTTAGACTGTTCCAGTGTCTCTATGCCCACTCCGAACACCACATCCCAATCCGGCCTTTCCTCCTCATACTCCAGCCTGCCTGTCATTTCCTCGGAGGACCCCCGTTCCACCTTCACCATCAGGTTGGTTCGCTCCTCAAATTCCTTGATGATGGGTTCGTATATCTCTTCCTCCTGAGCCGTATAGAGAACCAGGTCCGGCACAGCAGGCATGGGAGCTGTCTCCGGCCCTGACTGGCACGAAGAAAGAACAGCCGTGCAGAAAAGGCACAGGATGGAGAATGTGAATTTTCGTTTTCCCCCGGCAGCCCTGCCTGGGCCGGCGGCCGCCGCTTTTATACTCCTTACAGCCGCCTTCATCCCCCTCGAAGCCGCCTTCATACTCCTCACATCTGCCTTCATACCCATGACAGTCTCTTTCATCTTAATGTCCGTTCCTCCCCCCTGGCATTGGCGCCTCAATGCCAATCAGTCCCGTTTGCTACATTATACCAGAGAAAAACCTATTTTTCCATTGACGAAGCCATTGAAATCATTCCCGTCCCGTGTTACCCTTAAGACAGAACGCGGGAATTATCGTTAAACGGAGGCAAACAATATGGGAGTCCAAATCATTGAACAATTTATCTGCTCCAAATACCCGGACCAGCAAACATGCGAGGACGGCCTTTTTATCAGCAGTGACTTTATCGCTGTCATAGACGGTGTCACCAGCAAGGGAGAGCTTACATGGCCGGAGCCGTCAGAGGGCGGAGCCGGTTTTCTTCCTCCTATGACCAGCGGGCGCTATGCCAGGGAAATACTGACACAGGCTCTTAAAACCATGGAGCCCGGCATTGACGCCGCTTCTGCAATGGAATATTTAAACCAGGCCCTGGCAACGGCCGCCGGCGGCCGCCGCGATTTCCTGAGGGACCACCCTGAGGAACGGCTCCAGGCAGTAGTCATCCTGTATAGCTGTCAGAAAAAGGAGGTGTGGGCCTTTGGGGACTGTCAGTGCCTTATAGGAGATACCCTTCACTCCCACAGCAAGGAAATTGACGGCCTCATGGCGGAAATCCGCTGTCTCTATAACCAGGCTGAACTTATTTTAGGAAGATCCGAGGATGAATTAGCCCGCCATGACCCGGGCCGGGCCTGCATCCTTCCTCTGCTGCGCAGCCAGTTCCTGCTGGCCAACCGGGACCGGCCCTATGGTTATGATGTGCTTGACGGTTTTGCCATCCAGCCTCATCATGTATCCGTCTATCCGGTGCCGCCCCAAACCCAGGTCGTGCTGTCCAGCGACGGCTACCCCGTATTAAAGGGCACCTTGGCTGAAAGCGAGAAAGCCCTGGATGAACTGCTGCAAAAGGACCCTCAGTGCCTCCGGGAAAACAGAGGAACAAAAGGGCTTGTAAAAGGAAACCGGAGTTTTGATGACCGGACCTATGTGCGGTTTGTGGTTTTGTAACCAGAGCCTGATTTTCCCTGATACTCTTAATAAGGATGACCGCCGCTGCAGCGCCTGCGGTACATGTTCCGCAATCTACACTCCGGAGAAACAGCATATCATGGAAATGGTTGCATAGGATATGGACAGTGCTCCATATTCCTCGTTGCTAAAAAAGGCCGCGATCCCACTGGCTCATGCCAATGAAACCGCAGCCTCCATCGTACAATAATACTTAAACCCCTTAACATTTGACTTCATTAACCCTGATTCAAATATTTCTTCAGGCCTGCCCCAAACAGCCGCTCCCGCTGTCCGGTCCGTTTCCTACAGTCCCAGATACTCCTCAAACAGATTGCACACCCTGACCGTATCCGGCTCATGCTCCATCTCACAGAATATGCGAAGCAAAGGCTCTGTACCTGAGAATCTGGCGATAACCCAGCCGCCGTTCTTAAAATATACCTTGCATCCGTCCATATAGGAAACATGGTCTGTCTCAAAGGGCATTTCCGGCAGTTTCCTTTCCTCCATAAGGATGTTATGGATTCGTTCCTTTTCCTCAGGCGTGAACCTGTAATCCCGCTCTGCCATATGGATGGCTCCATATTCCTTCCTGATATCCGCCGCAATCTCCGACAGCTTCTTACCGCTGACAGCTATCATCTCCACCAGAAGTGCCGCCGCATAAATGCCGTCCTTTCCGTGTATATGTCCCTTTACCGTCAGTCCTCCTGAGGACTCGCCGCCTATAATGGCATCCGTTTCCTGCATTTTCGCGGATATATGCTTGAATCCCACCGGCACCTCGTAGCATTTCTGTCCAAAGCTCTCCGCCACCTTGTCCAGCACATGGGTGGTTGCCAGGTTGCGCACAGCAGGTCCCCGCCATCCCTTGTATTTCAGCAGGTAATAATAGAGCATGACCAGTATGCCGTTTGCGTGGAGATAATGTCCCTGGTCATCAATGACCCCCAGCCTGTCCGCATCCCCGTCCGTGGCTATGCCGATATCACAATACCGGTCCAGCACATAATTCTGGAGATTCCGCAGAGTACGCTCCGTGGGCGCCGGCATCTTTCCGCCAAACAGGGTGTCGTGCCTGGAATTAATGGTTTCTATGGTGCACCTTGCAACGGAAAGGATGGTGCTCAGCGCAGTCAGGCTCACACCGTACATGGGGTCAATGGCAACGCGCAAATCACGCTCCTTGATGGCGTCCATGTTAATTACGGAAATGATGTTATCCAGATATTCGTTCATGGGATTGATTTCCCTGACCATGCCCTGCCTTACAAGCTTCAGGTAGGATGGAGGCGGCATCTGCCCGTTTTCCTCCTCATTGGGTTCATAGAGCTTCTCTGCCTGTTCCAGGTAATACTCAATCTCCGCTGTCTGTCTCTCATCCGCATCCCGGCCCCCGTATGTAAACACCTTGATTCCGTTATAGATGGCCGGATTATGGCTGGCTGTCACCATCATGCCGTAGCTCAGCTCATGCTTCATCACATAGAACATTACCAGGGGAGTAGGCGAGCTGCGGTTTACGAACCACACCCTGATTCCCTGGTTTCCAAATATTTCGCAGGACCATATGATGGCCTCCTTTGAAAGGAACCGCCTGTCATACCCCATGACAACGCCCTGGTTCTCCACGCCTTCTTCCTTCATCTTAAGGCATATGGCCAGCGCCAGCTTCTGTATGTTCTCCTTTGTAAATTCTTCCCCGATGATGGCTCTCCAGCCGCCCGTCCCGAACTTTACCATATGTTTTCTCCTCATTTTCCTCATAAAAGCCTGAAGGTTTCCACAAAACGCTTCAGGCTTTTGCACATACTACACGATTGACACCTTTCCTTTGCTCACCTTCAGGAATATCAGCAGCATGACAACCGTACTCACAGTCAGAATCGACGCCAGCGCCGCCGCGGTGCCATAGCTGTTGCGGACCACCTCAGTATAGATGGCTACGGAGATGGTACTTGTCTTGCCGCCATAGAGCATGACGCTGGATGACAGCTCATTGATACAGGTAATCCAGCTGAGGATGGCTCCGGACAGGACGCCGGGCGCCATGAGCCTGGCGGTCACCTTGCCGAAGGTCTTCATGGGCGACACTCCCAGACTGATGGACGCCTCCTCCACACTTGGGTCCATCTGCTGCAGGAAGGCGCTTCCCGACCGAACCGTATAGGGCAGCTTCCTGACCACAAAGGCGATAATGATGATCAGGGCCGTACCTGTAAGAATCACTGGAGGCTTATTGAATGCAACAATTAAGCTGATACCGAGAACAGCTCCGGGAATGACAAACGGAAACATAATAATTAGGTCCATCAGCTGCCCGGCCACGCCCTTCTGGCGGACCACGATATAGGAAATCAGCATACCCAGCGCTATGATGAACACAATGGCAACCGTGGAAAATACAAATGTATTCCTGATGTTGGTCCACAGGCGGTTGAATATGGTGATATAGCTGCCCAGGCTGAACCCTTTCTGGAAGCCCGTGAAATCACATTTGATAAAGCTGGTGATGAGCACCACAATCTGAGGCAGGATTCCCACAAAGGTAACCAGCATCACAGGGAATGTGACCAGGAAACGCTTGAATCCGCGAAGCACCTCTTCCTTTGGCGGACGCATGGCTGTCATGACGTAATTCTTTCTGGATACATAATACTTCTGCACCAGCAGCACTGTGGTGGAACAGAGCACGATGATAACAGACAGTGCGCTGGCCAGATGGGCGTTGCCGCCAATCTCACTCATGTATTCATTGTATACCAGAACCGGAAGAACCATGTAGCCCTCGCCGATGAGCATGGGGGTTCCGAAATCAGCCAGGCTGGTCATGAATACCATGATGGCTCCAGCCGCGATGGACGGAAGCACCACCGGAAGGGTAATGGTCCACAGCCTGCGAAACTTATTGCTTCCCAGATTCTCCGCGGCCTCCTCCAGGCTGGAATCAATGCTTCCCATGGCCCCTGAGGTATACAGATACACATATGGGAACAGCTTAAAGGTAAATACGATGATAATACCCATCTTGCCGTAAATGCTTGGCAGATGGATGCCGATATTTGCAAACAGACTGGTGATAAAACCGGAACGTCCAAACAGGGTAATCCAGCTGTAAGCCCCGATAAAGGGCGGGCTCATAAGGCTCATGATGATGAAAATGTGGATGAACCGCTTTCCCGCCACATTATATCTGGACATGACATAAGCGATGGGCACACCCACCACCAATGTTGTGAGTGTGGTGACCACGGACACAAACAGGCTTCGCCCAAGGGCGTTGTAATAATACTTTTTTGTAAAGAACCGGATATAGTTCTCCAGGGTAAAACCGGCTGCATTTTTTGAAAAGAAGCTTCGTGTAATCAGGGTGCAGAAGGGATAAAACAGGAAAATAAGCATGAATCCCACTACCAGTACCTTGACCCAGAACCAAAAGTCCAGCTTTTTTTGCGACTTTACCATGAAATCACCTCCTGGTTCCGGGCGTCGTAAACTCCTACCGCGTTGATATCGAAGTTAACCTTGACCCGCTGTCCGTCCGGGCGAAGTTCCCGGACATCCTTGGTGTACTCGTTGAGCTGTACGGTCTGTCCGTTATCCAGTTCAATCTCATATTCAATGAAATCTCCCAGGAAGGTGGATATCACGATTTTTCCCGGCAGACCCTCCTTTTCGTCAAAAAACAGCTGCTCCGGTCTGGCTGAAATGATGCCCTCTCCCTTAAAGGGAGCCTTCAGACTGCATGTAATCGTGCACTCGCCCTTGATATCAAGGACAGCCGCCTCCGGATTTTCACCGTTTACATCACATTCCACGAAATTGGAGACCCCTATGAATCCTGCCACAAAAGTGTTCTGTGGTTTTTTGTATATATTCTCAGGGGATCCCACCTGCATTACCTCGCCCTCTTTGATAACCGCGATACGGTCAGAGATGGCCAGTGCCTCCTCCTGGTCATGGGTCACATAAATAGTGGTGATCCCCAGCCGGCGCTGCAGCTTTTTGATGACTGTCCTCATCTGCACCCTGAGCTTTGCATCCAGGTTGGACAGCGGTTCATCCATCAGCAGCACGCCCGGCTCTATGACAAATGCCCTTGCAAGGGCCACCCTCTGCTGCTGACCGCCTGACAGCTCGTTAGGCTTTCTGTCCTTCAGATTCTTAATCTGAACCAGGTCAAGGGCCTCCTCCACCTTGCCGGGAATCTGGTCTTTGGGATATTTTTTTGCCTTTAAACCATAGGCCACATTCTCTGCCACAGTCAGATGGGGGAAAATGGCATAGTTCTGGAACACCATGCCGATATCCCTTTTGTGGGCCTCCAGGTTATTGATGACCTTGTCGTCAAAGCGGATTTCTCCGCCGTCCACGCTGTTAAAACCCGCTATCATTCTAAGCAAGGTGGTCTTGCCGCATCCGGAGGGCCCTAACAGTGTAAAAAATTCGCCCTGTTTTATCTCCAGATTCACTCCCTTTAACGCTGTAAAATCACCGTACCTCTTAACGGCGTCCTTTATGATAACTCCATGGCTCATACCAGTTTCCTCCTTATATGCTGACGCTGCCTGTATCCCGGCCCATCTTCCAATCCTGATTCAATCATATCCTTTACGTGAAAGACTGTCCCGCCCTTCCGGGTCCGGACAGCCTTTTCACCGTGTTACTCTGATTCTTATCTCTGCTGCTTATATATAATACGCAATACTCCCACAGGTTAATCTACCATGATGTCATTGAAATGCTCAATGATGGCTTCCTTCTCATTGGCTGCCCAGTCAAAGTCATAGTCAACCAGAGGAATGTCCTCCAGTTTAGCCATGCCTTCGCCAACTTCCATGTCGCTTCTTACAGGACGGCGGCCCCAGTTTTCACTCTGCTCTGTCTGGCACTCTTTAGATGTAACGAAATCAATAAACAGCTTAGCGTTCTCCTCATTGGGGCATCCCTTAACCAGGGCCACGCCATCCGGTACTGCGCTGGTTCCGTCCTTAGGATATACAAATCCTACCGACGGGTCATCCTTGTACTGCACAGCGGCCTTCTCCAGAGTCAGTCCCACATAGAACTCACCGTCAGCCACCATTTTATGGCACTTGCCTGAAGAGTCAACAATCTTTCCGTCCAGGTTATCATATAATTTCTTGATGAAATCCCAACCGTCTTCCTTGCCGCCATGGCCCAAAATCATGGTACATAACTGTGTGTAAGCGGAACCGGATTTGGACGGCAGACAGTACGCAATCTTGCCCTTCCACTCAGGCTTTGTCAGGTCTTCCCATGTCTCAGGAATGGTCAGGCCGTCCTTCTCAATCAAGTCTTTGTTATAGAAAATAACCATTGGCAGCGGACTCTCGCCAATCCACAGTCCGTCCGGGTCCTTGTAAGCAGCTCCTATAAATTCGTCGTTAGCGCATACATAGGGCTCAAAATATTCTTTGAAGGCTGCCAGGGAATCAGCGCCTCCGCCCCACAGTACATCCGCGATGGGATTGGCTGTCTCGGCCGCAATACGGTTGCACAGCTCGCCGGTACCTGCCGCCACTACCTCAACCTTGACATTGGGATACTTCTCCATGAACAGGTTAACGCCTGCATTCAGAGGATCTGCGTCATGGGGCGAATATACCACCACGGTTCCCTTATAATCCTCAGGAGCCTTCCCGCCTGTAGCTTCCGCCTCTGCCTTAGTCTCCTCTGCTTTGTCCTCCGCTTTGGTATCAGCCGGTGCCTCTGTGGCTGCAGGAGCTGCCGTGGTATCGGCCGCCTTTTCACCGCCGCCGCATGCTGCCAGGCTTAAAACCATCATTGTTGCCAGTGAAGCTGCTAAAAACCGTTTCTTCATAATACACCTCTCCTTTTATATCATATTTTCAGTTCACGTATTCATTGGGAGTTTTTACCTCCGATAGTCATATTATATGACTTTACTGTGCGCTTTTCCATTTGTTATTCTTACATTTCTTTTGTTATTCTGAACTATTGCATATATTTTATGATATTTTTAATCTTTATATATGTATATTGCCCAACTAAAAGTTTTTTTCCCTCCACCGTCATTGTTTCTTTTGTTACCACCAGACTTAACGGACTAC
The DNA here is from genome assembly GCF_020297485.1 of Enterocloster clostridioformis. Classification (NCBI taxonomy): domain Bacteria; kingdom Bacillati; phylum Bacillota; class Clostridia; order Lachnospirales; family Lachnospiraceae; genus Enterocloster; species Enterocloster clostridioformis. Next base: position 3,744,265 of record NZ_JAIWZC010000001.1, on the reverse strand, counting down.
TCCTCTGCCGCCAGTTCCCTCACGGCCTGAATCCCGGCATCTATCTCTTCCTCCGTATTAAAGCAAGAAAAGCTGAACCGCACCATTCCCTGTTCCACGGTCTTAAAGGATTCATGCATCAGAGGCGCACAATGGGCGCCGGGGCGGGTGGATATTCCGTATGTGACAGCCAGTTCGTCGCTGACCTCCGAGGAATCGTAATCTCCGATATTCAGAGCCACGATGGCCGCCCTCTCATCGGAAGAAAAATCGCCGTACACCCGGACTCCCGGTATCTGCACCACGCCGTCATAAAAACGGCGCATCAGTTCTGCCTCCCGCCGGTGAATGATTTCCACCCCGGTTTCCTTTATAAAGCCAAGGGCTGCATGAAGGCCTGCGATTCCATGGCCGTTCAGGGTCCCTGCCTCCAGGGCCGTGGGCATGTCCCGGGGATGTTCCTTCAAATAGGTGTGAACACCGCTTCCTCCTGTCTTGAGGGGCCTTATGTGTATGCCGTCCCCCACACAGATACCGCCTGTTCCCTGGGGGCCCAGAAGCCCCTTATGACCAGTAAAGCACAGCACGTCTATATGCATCCTCTTCATGTCAATGGGAAGGACTCCCGCTGTCTGGGACGCATCTACCACCAGGCGGATTCCGTGCCTGAGGCATATTTCACCAATCCGGTCCAAATCCATCCTGTTGCCGGTCAGGTTGGAGGCATGGGTACACACCACCGCCTTTGTCTCCGGACGTATGCTTTCCTCCAGCCGGTCATAACACAGGACTCCCTGCTCATCACAGGGCAGAATGGTCAGGCTGATTCCCCGTTTTTCCATAAGATAAAGAGGCCGAAGCACAGAATTGTGCTCCAGCACCGTGGTAATCACATGATCCCCTTCGGAGAACAGGCCCTGGATGGCCGTATTCAGGCTCTCCGTGGAATTACTGGTAAATGCAACCTGCAGGGGATTACCCAGGTTAAACAATTCCGAGATTCGCTCCCTGGTCTCGTATATCATCCTGGACGCGTCCAGGGATGCCTCGTGGGCTCCTCTGCCCGAATTGCCGAAATTCTTCATGGCATCCGCCACTGCATCTATGACACAGTCCGGTTTTCTCATGGTAGTAGCTGCATTGTCAAAATAAATCATGATAGCGCCTTCCTTTCCGCCCTAATCGCAACCGTTGAGCCATGCCCTCTAAATCAATACATGAGCCGGACCATTTCTTCATGCTCCATGCCCTTTTCCTTCATGAACTCAGCCATTTCCTGTTCCATGTCAGGTTCACAGCACCAGGCAAGGCCGCAGCCCGCGGATATTTCCCTGGGAACCGGTATCATCCTCCCTGACTTTTGGTTTTCCTTACAAAGCTTCTCCATGGCAATGGCTTCAGCCGTGGTATGAAACGTAATAATTAATTTTGGTTCTTTTTTTCTCATCCCATAAATCCTTTCGTATCTAAAAATATGCTGCAGCAGACTGTCACCAGGCTGTCAAACAGCCTGACTGCCTTCCACTGCAGCATCCGGTTTCAGAAGCCCTGGTTCAGACACGCTGTGAATCCGGGACATCTGTATTATTCAATCACAATCTCAAATTCAGACCCTTTTTCGGTTACTGTAGCCGTCTTACCCTGGCTCTTTGCGTATTTCTCAACATTCATCCTGGTGTGAGGTTCACTGACCAGCACCTTCACAGACTCACCCTTGTGCTTCTTGAGGGCTGCTGCGGTCAGCATCACAGGTTCAGGACAGGATAATCCTCTTGCATCCACTTCATACATATCTCTTACCTCCTATTTCCCTTCCTCTGACTTTGGCACAAACCCGATGATAAACAGAATGACAATGCATCCAATCACCGCAACCTTACCAGCCATGACAAGGCCGCCCGGCGCAGCGGGGGTATCTGCGGTGGCTGCCGCTGCCGCCGATGCGGCCAGTCCAAAGTTGTGGCAGAAAGCAGCTCCCACCAGAAGTCCAAGGAATGTCACGGCGGAATCAGATGAACCCTGGCCAGCTAAAACCAGTTGGCGCAGCGGGCATCCGCCTGCCAGGACAGCAGCGAAGCCAACGGCGTAAAGTCCCAGAATATTCCAGATATGTTGTGAATGTGCAACCGGCTGTCCTGCAAAGGAAAGCTTGAATCCGCCTGTAGCCAGATTAAACACCAGCATGACCGCAAACAGTCCGCCGATTACAGTAATCAAATCAAAATTTCTCATTAAAATGACGTCACGGATACTGCCCGCAAAGCAGGTCCTGCATTTCTGCGCTATGGCTCCAAACAGCAGGGCCACAACCAAAGCAAGAAGAGCAGGCGCATGCATGCTGCCCGGACCTTTTTCACTGAACGCAAACAATGTGGTAGTCAGACTCAGCACAAACAGCACCGCCAGGACAACCGGAAGCACTGCCCCGTTTATCTTTCCTGTTTCGTGGGCCCTTCCCAGTGAAAATCCATTCTTTAAAGCGATTGTTCCGGTAAATACTCCGGCTGCAAATCCGATGAATCCCACATACGCATTCAAATCACCTGCCGCCATGCGGATTACCATGCGCAGCGGGCATCCCAAAAACGCCAGGGAGCCAATCATCATGATGACACCCAGGATAAAGCGCAGCATAGGAGACGACCCTGCCGTGGAACGGTATTCCCTGGTAGCCAGGGCAATCAGGAAGGAACCGCAGACAAAACCCACGATTTCGGGCCTGAAATACTGCACCACCGCCGCGGTGTGAAGCTTCATGGCTCCTGCGGAGTCCCTGATAAAGCAGGCCACGCAGATTGCCATGTTCTTTGGATTGCCAAAGTAAGCGAGAATACATGCCAGTATTCCCAGTGCCACTCCGGACAGGAGCAGCGTTTTTTTAGAGCTTGTCAGATTCATAATCATATCCCCTTTTCTTTTGGTAAAACTACCTTCATCTTACCAAAGTGAAAGGGGCAAATCCAATTCAAAAAAACATGGTATCTTTTTTTGTTATAGACATTTTCTATGCAAAATCCTGTGCAGGACAAGCCTGCATAAACACTTACATAAACCGCCCGATATCCTGCTGCCAGTTCCTGTCCCTGTAGTCAATCACAAGGTCCCGGAAGGCTTCCGCTATGGGTGAAAGACGTATGTTTTTGCTGTATACCATGTAAAAAGTCCGTTTCTTCTCCAGGCCGTCTATCTTAAAGTACTTAATCCGGTGGGTTCCTTCTTTTTCCCCGGCAGCCATCCTGGACAGGATGGAGATTCCCAGGCCTCCGGCCACTGCCTGTTTGATAGCCTCGGTACTGTTCATCCGGGCAATCACGTCCACGTTTTTAAACACAGGTACACCGTGAATTTCCGCCTTTTCCATCTCCTGTTTTGTACCTGATCCCTCCTCCCGAAGGATGAAGGTCTCATGTTCAAAGTCCCGGAAGCTCACCGTACTCCCCTTCTTCCATCGGGAATACTTCTCCGTATCAGGCACAATGAGCACCAGCTCATCCATAAAGACAGGCTCATATACCAGACTGTTATGCATCTTATAGCCTGTGAGTCCAATCTCGCCCTTCTGGCTCATGACATCTTCAATCACTGTCTTGCTGTCCGACTGCTCCACATAAAAACGGATTTTCGGGCATTTGGCGTGAAACTCCCCTATGAGCCGGGGCAGATAGTACTGACCCGGAATGCTGGATGCATATACGTCCAGAACACCGTCCATTGCCTCGCATTGGGCCTGTACCGTGGCCAGCGCCTGCGACCTGGTATGGAGCATATCAATGGCATAAGGGTAAAACAGCTCCCCCTGCTTTGTCAGGGTTATCTCCCTTCCTGTCCGGTTCACAAGGGTTGTCCCCATCTCATTCTCCAGGTTATTGATATGGGCGCTGATCGTGGGCTGGGTCAGAAAGGAGGCGTCCGCTGCCTTTGAAAAACTTTTGTACTTTACCGCATTTACGAATGCTTCTAATTGTCTGAATTCCATATCCGCCTACCTCGACTTCTGGACAAGGATACGCACATCGTCCTGTTTCCGTGTTATCTTCTGCTGGTCGCAGTACTCCAGGAACAAAACAGCATACTTCCTGGAGGTTCCCAGCAGATCCCTGTAATCTCCCAGTGAAATGGTTGGATGGTCCTCAAAGTATTTCTTAAGAAGCCCCATGGCCTTTTCCCAATTGTCCCTGTGAATCATGGCACCAGGATTTATCTTTACCAATGCGCCCTTCTTTACCAAATCATTCACAATCTGTTTCGACAGTTTCTTATCCTTAAACTTGTTAACCACATCGTCTGTGGCCGGTATCTCATACCCTGCCATCAAGTAGGTATCTTCAATCTCCTTTAACATTCCCTTTATTTCATGGGAATATTCGGCATTAAATCCGGCTGCCGCAATCGCACTGCCTATGGTAACCGTAATGCCGCGCTTTATCATCTCATTTAAAAGGACATCTGCTTTCTTAGACTCCTGAATCCTGAAATTATCCAGTATACGGCTTTTAAATTCTTCCTTCTCCATTCCGTCGGAAATAGGATTCTCCTTGTGGAACTGATTCAGAAGCTCTGTACCGTATTGGGTAATTTCATTCCAGTAATATTTATGAATATAGCTGCCATCGCTGAGACGGACAGCCTTCTTCCCCTTGACCAGGGCCTCCAGCTGATCCTCTGTCTCCTGATTTGTCCAGTTGAGCTTGGCAGCCAGTATCTTAGGAACAGGGAAGTACCGGCTCTCCTCTTTAAGCTCCAGTTCCAGGACCTCTAAATCAGTGCCCAGCTCCTTTATACGAAGGCTGTCAATGACATCCTCATGATTCCTCTTATGCTTTAACGCCTCTGCCTCCAGCACGATGCCTCCGCCAAAGGTAATGGTGGGAGAATAGAAACGGATGATGAACCGGTCATTCCTCCTCACGGCCACAGGCTCGTCAAACCGGAACTGCACATAGGCCTCCTCACCCGCGGACAGCACATCCTTGTCAAGCAGCACTGCCTTGCATATGGCCTGGGCCGACCCATAGTTGATGTGGACCCTGTCCCCGTTTCTCAGTTCTCTGTCCGTGGAAGAGAACAACTGTACCTTAGCGTCTATGAACTGACTTTTCAAAAGAGAATCCTGGGCAGCCAGAACCTCTCCCCTGTTAATCTCGTCCTTCTTGATATTGACCAGATTCAGGGCCGTTCTCTGACCGGCATAGGCCATGTCCACCCTGTGACCGTGGGTCTGTATCTCCCTGATTTTGACGGTTCTCTCGGTGGGATAGAGCTCCACCTCCTGCCCCACCTGGCAGCAGCCCTCCAAAAGAGTTCCTGTGACAACTGTGCCGAATCCTTCCATGGTAAATACACGGTCTATAGGCAGACGGAACAATTCCTTCTCCTGACGCCTGGCGCCTGCAGCCCTTACCTTATCCACTATCATCTGTTTTAACACATCAATGTTTTTTCCGGTATAGGCGGATACCTGAATGCGGTCGGCATTTTCCATGAAGGTTCCCCTAACCAGGTTGTCCACATCATCATTTACAAGCCCGGCCCATTCCTCATCCACCAGGTCGGCCTTGGTAAATACCACAATACCCTGTTTGATATGGAGCATCTTAAGAATCTCAAAATGCTCTACGGTCTGAGGCATGACGCCTTCATCCAGAGCAACCACCAGAAGCACCAGATCGATGCCCCCAATACCTGCCAGCATGTTTTTCACAAACTTCTCATGGCCCGGAACATCGATGATTCCAATATGGATTCCGGCGTCATTGGGCAGGTTGGCAAATCCCAGCTCAATGGTAATTCCCCTTTTCTGCTCCTCCTTCAGCCTGTCCGTATCCGTCCCTGTAAGGGCCTTTATGAGACATGTCTTGCCGTGATCCACATGACCGGCTGTTCCCACTATCACATTCTGCATATCATCACCCCTCAACCTGTCTGCTGTCCATTGCGGTAAACGCTGCTACAATATATTCAAACTCATCTTCCCTGATGGTCCTCACATCCAGATATACCTGGTTATGGGTAATCCTTACAATAATTGGAATTTCTTCCCTGCGAAGAAGGCGCTCAATCTTTTCCGGCGCCAATGTTTTTCCCTGAACGGCCACCGCATATCCGTCCAATAGCACGGTGGGCGCGGAGCCTCCCCCTACCTGGTCCTTACACGCCTCCACCTCCACGGTGAAGTTATGGACCGCACTGCGGATGTCCCCGGCCAGCCTCTCTGCCCTGTCCTTAAGCTCTCCGGCCGGCGTGGTTATCATGTTCAGCACCGGTATGGTCCTGCGGGCCTGGCGGATATCCGAATACTCAAAGAAGGTAGCCTCCATGGCCGCCAGCGTCATCTTGTCCACCCGAAATGCCCTTGCCATGGGATGGGCCTTCATTTTATCAATGAACTCTTTCTTTCCTGCGATGATACCGCCCTGGGGTCCGCCTAACAGCTTGTCCCCGCTGAACAGAATCACGTCTATGCCGGTCTTTAAGGCGTCCAGAACCGTGGGCTCGTCCACCCCATAGTCTGTAAGGTCAGCCATGAGACCGCTTCCCATATCGTAGATAACCGGAAGATTTAATTTCTTACCCAGCTCCACCATCTCAGGAAGCTCCACCTCCTGGGTGAATCCCAGTATCCTGTAATTACTCGTGTGGACCTTCATCAGTGCGCCGGTCTCACCTTCGTGGTAGGCGTTCAGATAGTCCGAGGGCTTAGTCTTGTTTGTGGTTCCCACATCCATCAGCTTGGCGCCGCTCTGTTCCATGATTTCCGGCACACGGAAGGAACCGCCGATTTCCACCAGCTCCCCTCTGGAGACAATGACCTCCTTGTCCTTTGCCAGGGCGGAGAGACAGAGCATGGTTGCCGCCGCGTTGTTGTTGACCACCATGGCGGCTTCCGCCCCGGTAATCTTGGTCAGGATTTTCTCCACATGGTCATGGCGGGATCCTCTGGAGCCGCGCTTCACATCATATTCCAGATTGGTATAGTTCCTGGCTACGTCCATGATGCTCTCGCATGCCTTGTCCGATAGATTTGCCCTTCCCAGGTTGGTGTGAAGCACCACCCCTGTTGCATTGATGACGCGCCGCAGGCTCTTTTTCTTCTTGCCTGTAATGCGGGCCACGATTTCTGTCATCAGTGTTTCCTTGGTACCCACCTGATTCCTTCTGCCTTCCAGGATATCCTTCCTCAACTCCTGGGTGACTTCCCTGACCGATTCCACAATCACTGCTCTGGGCGTACTTTCCGTAAAAAAAAAGAGACGCTCATCCTGCAGCACCTCGTCTATCTTCGGAATCTTTCGGAGTAACTCTCTTCTATCTTCCATCATATATTACCTCCACTACAGATATGGTTTAAACGGAGGAGGTGGGAATCGAACCCACCCAGAGGGCTCTTAACCCCCCACAACGGTTTTGAAGACCGCGAGGCACACCAGCAACCTATCAACCTCCATATCCTTTGGATAGCATTTAGCTTAAATATACTATCATGTATTCAGTTGTATGTCAATCCGTAACTTCCGAAAAAGTTATCGCGAAAACTTAAGCTTCTTCTGAGTTTCCGCCCCGCGAAAACGTTGTTTCGCGGGTACGGAACATGTATAACTTATGAATGAATGGCTTTATTTATGATATCAGGCCCGTACAGCCAGACCGGTATATATTTAGCTGACGTATCCGGCTGCCTTCAGAATCTCATGTGCCTTATCCTTGTTGGCATCAGACATCAGTACGATGGGGCCTGTGCATCCCATGCCGCTCTCAGCATAGATACCGGCTTTCCACAGCGCCTTAACAGCGTCCTCCAGGTCCATTACCTCGATACCCGGAATCTGTGAAGTAACTACTTCCTTAGGAGGCATCTTCACTTCCTCGGATGCCGCGCCTGCGTCCTTCCTGCCCGCGGACTTCAGCTCATTGATGATATCCTTAAGTCCGGCCTCGTTAGCCTTCTCAAATTCTTCATCAGCAACCTTCTTCCAGTCATGGCGGACCAGGTTGGTGGCGAACTCCATGGCTCCTGCAATGACAGGCGCGCCGGAAGCACGCGACACGATCATGATGAGACGGTCATATCCCTCGCCCACGCCGGGACCGTAACCGAATCCTAAGGACTCGTAATTACCGCCTGTGGTGTAGGATGAGAACACCTTCATCATCAGGTTGCCTGTCAGGGAATCCATAACCATGATATCAGGAGTTCCTCCCAACAGGTCATTTCCTCTCATGACAATACCGCCGTCAGCCCTTACAGACTCTGCGAAGTTAATATCATAGCCGTTCTCAGCCAGCTTGAGAAGTGCCTTCTCTGTCTGGCGGGCGCCGTCAATGTTGGCAATGCCTACGGTCGGGTTTTTCACGCCGTCAGCCTTTGCCGCAATGATTCCATAGATTGCGTTCTTAACCATGCCGCTGATACGGTCTGTGTCGGACGTACCTGTGGTGGTGGCAATATACATAGGTTTTCCCTTGCCCGGGGTGATAACCTTTCCCACTGTGGACACACCGATGGGGAATGGATAATGCATGGTTACAGCGCCGTCGATCTCGCCGGAATCCAGCATTTCTTCCATCTTCTTATGAAGGTCTTCCCCCTCGATCAGGACAGCCTTAAGTCCCTTCATCTCGGCAATTTTCATGGCTTCTTCTATATTATCCTGGCCATGTTCGCTGCCTTCTGAGGCGAAGCCGATAACCGGCTTTTTGCCATATTGTCCTGTTTCAAGAGCATCGGCCACCTCAAGAAAAGTATTAGCAATCATAGCTTTTATTTTCTTATCAGACATAACTTATTTCCTTTCTCTCGGTGAAAATTATTCCTCTTCGCCCATCAGACCCTGGGCAAACGCTCTCATGGCCTGGCCAATCATAGCCTTTACCTTGCTCTCATCTACACCGCCGCTCTCCTTTGAAGCAGAACCATCGTTGGCCTGAACCACGAAGGATACGCCGTCGAACAGATTGGTCATTCTTCCAAGGAATAAGCTTCCCTTACCGATAATCATGGCGCGCTTTGTCTCGCCTGCCAGAATTTCGTCTCTCAGAAGTCCAAGGTAAGGAACGCCTGAAGGAATATGTCCCTGGGTTGGAGCCCAGCCGGTCATACCATGCTCCTTAACGAAATCCGCAATCTCATTGCGCTGTAATTCGCCCCTCTTAACGCCAAGAGCAGCAATCATCTTGTAGTTAGCCTCAGGAACATCGCCTGCGCCTGCCGGCTTTGTGATGTCCGGATTCTGCATCTCAGGAGAGTACTTGTCGATATCCACAATCTTTAAACCAGCCTCATCCAGAGGATTAGTTACCAGGGAAGATATAACGTTCTGAGGAGCGGATCCTGTTCCAACTGTATGGCGTCCTACGATATCAGTTCTGATCTGTGGGTTTACGCCGTCGTCAGCACTTACTAATACGGAGAATCCTGCGATAGCGTCTTCCAGAATCGGAAGTCCCTTCTTCACATGGTCCTTGCCGTTCATACCTAATTTAGCGGTACAGCCGCCTGCCGTAACCACAACGTTCTTGAATGTTCCTGCCTTTACCAGGGCAGCTGCATGAAGCATTGCATGAGCTGGCCCTGCGCAGAAACCTCTTACGTCAGAACCGGTTGCATTAACAAATCCGGCAACCTCAGCGGCTGCCTTTGCAAAGTTGCCGCCGCCTCTCTGGTTCATATCGCCGCAGGCTTCCTCGCAGCAGTCAACAACATAATCTATGTCAGCGGGATTAACTCCTGCTTTTTTTACCAAGTTAAGTAAGGATAATACATTAGAAGCCTTTGTTACCAGGTTCTCTAACATAACGTGTGCGGATAAGTTAACATCCACGTCATGAGCTCTCTTAACAGCGCCAACCAGTGCATTGTTGAAGTACAGCGGCTCTGCGTGCTCGTCATTTACCAGAGCAGCGATTTCTTCCTGTGTTGTCTCACTGTTCTTATCAAGGATTGCTACATGCTCGTCTGTGAACATATGATGTGCATCCAGCTTTGCCTTAATGTCAGCTGCAAATCCCTTTTCCAGTTTAACCAGGTCAAATACGTCGCAGATCTGAATCAGGCCGTAGAACTCATCCTCAGGCATAATCTCTCCGTACTTGCCGTCCTTGCTGGCCCCATCCATTAATTTGTCATACCATGGAAATCCAACTTCAGCCATTTTCTGTGGCTTTTCATTGCCAATATATACCTGGTTCGGCATATAGTTAACGGCATCCTCAAAACTTCTAAGGTGGCTTGGAAGCTCCTTCAAATATTCCGACTCAGGATTAACAATCATCTCTGTTGTCTGTGTTGTACCATTGTGAATAACCATATCAGGTGTAACCGCCAATGTATAGCTGGCACCCTTTAAAACTGCATAACCGTTCATTCCTTCACCTCACCATAATTTATGACATCTAGTACTGCGTTGCGCAAGTCTCAGTCCGCGGCCGTCTTCGCGCGGCCGCTGCAAAGTACAGCTATGTATCATACTGGAACTTGCGCAATGCAGTACTAGCATAGTTGTGCAATAAAAACCCCTTTATTACACAAAACCCCCCGGAGCCCCCATGAAGAGCCTCCAGGGGAATTACATTTTAATTATAAATATTTGCAATACTGCTCTCTGATGGAAGACATCTCCTTAGCGATGTCATCAACGTCCATAACCATCTCCATCATGCTGATCTGATCGTCATAAACGCTGCTGTCAACCTCATCTTTGATCTCGTTCTCACAAACATGGAATACACTTAGTCCCAACTGGACTCCTGCTAGCGGACCTGCATAAGTTGGATCGCCTGCTGTAACGGTTTCTGCAGCTAAACCAGCTGCCTCACCCTCTGCTGCTCCAAGAACAACTACAATGTTCTCTGGGCCATACTGCTCAGCGAAATCTTTAACTCTCTTCTGATTTTCCAGATCCATAGCACCAGCGGCCGTTCAGACGAAGCATTCAGTTGAAGAATATACAACTTCAGCGCCTGCGGTCTTTACGCATTCTTCTATGGCTGGTCCCGGAATACCGTCACGGTCTCCGATGATAATGACCTTTTTGTCTTTCAAAATTGCCATATCCGTTTTCCTCCTTGTTTTATTTTTGGTATTTGATTTGGCCGCCGGGTATTAGCCCGGCACCATAATATAGACAAACGTCAGTATTGACGGTTGCTAGTAAAATAATGCAGTTATCTGAGGACAAATTATAAGTTAGCCTCAATCATAGCCTTGATGTTCTCAACAGTTGCATCGTCCTTAACGCACTCAGCAACCTTCTCGCCGCCCTTGTAGATAGCGATAACAGGAAGACCAAGAATCTTCTGTCCGATTGCCAGACGGCGTGCCTTGGTGGTGTTTAAAGAGGTGAATTTAATCTTATCGCCGTAATCACCCTCCATAGCATGGATATGTGGCATAAGCGCCGCGCAGGGTACGCATCCGTCGCCATAAAAATCAACCAGTACTGTGCCTTCAGCCTTCAATACTTCTTCTTCAAAATTGTCCTTGGTTAAATCTACCATTGGTATTACCTCCCTATTCTCAACTATGAATCACTTATTTCTGCTCTGCAAGCCATCTCTCAACCTGCATGGAAGCGATTGCTCCGTCTGCAGCAGCAGTAACAACCTGTCTTAAGCTCTTTACGCGGATATCGCCAACCGCGTACACGCCTTCCACATTGGTGTGCATGTCTTCGTCGGTCTTGATGTATCCGCGGTCCATCTCTAACTTGCCTTCAAACAGTTCGCTTCTTGGGTTGTATCCGATGAAGCCGAATACGCCGAACAGGCCGTCGTCTTCGTCTGCATCGATTCTTGTAAGCTCGCCTGTCTTAACATTCTTAACAGTCATGCCGGAAAGGATGCCGTCTCCGTGAAGCTCTTCCACAACCGTGTCCCACATGAAGAACAGCTTAGGATTCTTGAACGCGCGCTCCTGGATGGATTTTGCTGCACGCAGTTCATCACGGCGATGGATGACAGTAACTTTTCTTGCAAACTTTGTCAGGTACATGGCTTCCTCAACAGCAGAATCGCCGCCGCCAACTACGAATACCTCCAGACCCTCGAAGAAGGAAGCATCGCAGGTTGCGCAGTAGGAAACGCCCTTGCCCATGAACTCGCCCTCGCCCTTGCAGCCGATTGGCCTTGGGAAAGCGCCGGTAGCGATGATCAGGGTACGTGCCTTATAAGTTCCGTTGCTGCCAACCAGTGTCTTTACCGGGCCTTCGATATCAACGCTGACAATGGTATCGCAGACACGCTCAGCACCAAATTTCTCGACCTGCTTGGTCATTCTTTCAATCAGGGAAGGACCGCTCTCGCCGTCTACCATCTGTCCAGGATAATTCTCAATCTCGTCTGTGATGGCAATCTGGCCGCCGTCTTTTCCTTTTTCAATGAGCAGCGTATCCAGACGCGCTCTTCCCGCATAGATTCCGGCTGCAAGTCCGCTAGGACCCGCACCCAGAATGATGACATCATAAATCTTGTCCATCAGAATATCTCCTTACACATCAATTGAATTTCAGGGTTCACAAAATGCCGCTTCAAATTACATTTTATCATCAAATAAACAGTTTGCAAACTCTTTTTTTGTGCAATTACACCATTTTCAGAACGTTGTTGAATCATACCATGGTAACTTTAGCACCATTGGAGGGACCCGGCAATGTTCTTTTTTACGGATGTCGAACTTTCAGTTTACTCAAATACAGTCTGCTCTGTAACCGGGGTCTCCAGTGCTGTCAGAGCCTTTGTCAGTATATGTCTCCTGATTTCCTTCTCTTCTTCCATGGTCAATGCAGGATTGCCAAGAGGATGAGGAATAGCGATAGCAGGAACAATACGGTTAGCTCCTACTGTCAGCGAAATCGGAACTACAGTTGCAATATGAACTACTGGGATTCCTGCTCTTTCAATTTCTTTTACCATCGTTGCACCGCAACGTGTACAGGTACCTCAGGTAGAGGTCAGAATGACCGCGTCTACCCCGTCATTCCTCAGCTCCTGTGCGAACTCTGCAGCGAATCTCTTAGCGTTAGCTACGGATGTACCGTTGCCAACTGTAGTATAGAAATATCTGTGCAGGCTGCCGATTTTTCCTTCTTTTTCAAATTCTCTTAAAACGTCAACAGGAAGGACTCTGTCTGCGTCTTCGTTTGCATATACCGGGTCGTATCCGCCGTGAGCAGTCTCATATGTGGCCTCTGTCAGGTCCATGACACCGTCTATGTCATACTTGCCGTACTTGGAAGCACTGGAGGACTCGATGTGGTCCGGATTGCCCTTTGGTACAATACCGCCGGAGGTAACCAAAGCGATTTTTGCATGAGCCATATCCTTAACAGCCGGATTAGGATCTACCCTGTCGAAATCAGGCATTGGGAACTCGGTTGTGAATTCCTTGCCGGCCAGCTTCTTAACCAGCATCTCAACTGCTCTCTGAGAGCCTCTCTTGTCCTCGAAGAAGTTGACACGGATGCCGTTTGGCATATAGCCCTCTTCCTTGGAGGAACCAAGCTTCTCACCCTTGGCAAGCTTAATTGCCAGAGGAGCCATGGTGGCAACAGCACTTCTCATGCCGGCTGCGCTGTTCCTGGTCTCAACGATATATACTTTTGTCTTGTACATATCAGCGCCCGGGTTTTCTTTGTACATACCTGTCAGAACCGGAATGTTTAATTCTTCCTTAACTGCCAGTGCAACGGTACCGCAGGCAACGCCGTAGCGTCCTGCATTAAATGCCGGTCCGCAGATAACTGCGTCTGGCTTCTGGCTGCTGATCATATCCAGAATGGTCTTCTTAGCAGCTTCAACGTTCTCGTTGAAATAGGAGTCGCCGCAGATAACGGTAGCCACGATTTCTGCCTCATCTCCAAATGCCTGGTTGAACGCCATACCAGGGCCTACAATGCCTTCTCTTAATTCCGGCTGGTAATCAGCCTTTTCCTCGCCGCCGATGTTAGCGAAGAACTGGTTAATATAATGAACAATTCTTAACTTTGACATCTTATCCTCCTATCTGGCACTTAATTTATTGAAGCCCATCTCATTTGTTGCTCCTGTGATTACCTGAAGCTCAGCAACAATGGAGCCGTCTTCATGTAAGCTTCCGTCGAATCCGCCTGCAATGATATCAGCTACCTCAGGATAGCCGATTACCTTGTCCATTGCCGGTAAATTGATAACCATGTTTGCGTTTCCGCCTGTAACAACCGCATTGGCACTTGCATCTGCATCTGCCAGGGACTGGGAAGCTCCGTCGCGTCCTGCGTACTCATCGGTAATGATAACAGTCTTAACGCCTTTTCCTTCAATCTTCTTGCAGTTCATGATAAGGTCAGTATCCGGGTTACCGAAGCCCTCCTGGGAAACGATAGCGCCGTCAACGCCTAAGAACTCGCAAAGCTTGGATGTCCAGTCAGAAGAACGCATCTTGTCGGCAAGGTATACGTTCTCGTTGGTGATGATGACACCTACAAAGTTCAGGGTCTTTCCGTGCTGTTCAAATAAGTCTGCGACAACAGGGTTATTAAGGTGGTGATAGGTTGTGTTCTTGTCGCACGCAGATACGCAGTTACCGCTTAAAACAGCGCCGTCCATTAATTCGGTCGGGTTTAAGATGGTTGGCAAGGACTGTTTCATATCTACGCCGTATACATATGTATCATGCATCAGGCCCTGGCTCTGAAGCATAAGTACGTAAGCTACTCTTGGAAGCTCAGGATACTTTTCAATTCCCTCTTTAACGGAACAGGTCTCATATACTTTAACTTCATCAGGCTCTACGTCCTTAGCCAGCTTGCCGATGTAATCAGCAGCCTTCAGGCCTGCGAATCTGACAGCCTTCTCATGAGCATGCTTTGCAAGTCCGTCGATTGGCTCGCATACAACAACCAGGTTGTTTAACTGGGAGAATGGTGTGTACTTCGCTCCCTCGCCGCACATATCGATGATACCTTCCTGGAAGCCGACAATCTTACCTGTGGTAACAACCGCGGAACCCTTTAATACGTTGGTTCTTCCGCTTCCCACTGTCTCCACCTTGGAAATAACGCCCGGGAATAAGTTTCCACCTCCGTTGACTTTTACACGTGGCTCGATCACGTCCTTTACCGGCATGATACGGACACTCTCTCCTGGTTTTGCAATCTCAAACTCAACAGACTTCAGGTTCTCATCTTCCAACAAAAGTGCCTTTAACTCTTCTGCATTAACATAAATAGTTCCGTTTTCCACTTTTGATTCAGATGCAAACTGAATGTCGTTAATCTGAACGAACCCCAACTCAAGTTTCATCTAATCACTCCTCCTTGTATATTATTTTTTTACAGCTCCTTCAATCAAAGATAAATCAACGTCCCTGAAGTCTTCCAGTATATTTTCCGGCCAATCAGGAGTCCGTCTGTCCTTCATGAATTTCTCACAGGACTGAATACTGTTCTCCATCACCATCTCAAACTGGTAAAATTCTTCTCTTTCAACCTCAGAGTCGGAAATTATGATTGTTTTGTAAGGAATCTGGTTAGGCTTCAGGCTCCCTGCCATAGGATGGGTTTCCAGGCGATAACCTTTATGTATATAGTTTCTCACCTTGATTAACACATCAATGTAGGAACCATTTTCCAGGAAGTCCACTTTTAATTTGTCCTGATATCTGTCCCTGCACTTCATGTTGTTTGTCACTACGATGTACATGATGTTTCACCCTTTGAATCTTTCTTAATTTATTAGGCATAGGATTCCATTCCACATAATAATAGAGCAATTATCGTGCCAACTTTTTCTAAAGTGGGATTTTTTTTTATTTTTTATCTTTTAACCAATGAAAATTCATTTTTTCTATTGCTTTTCCGTCCTTTATAGGTTTTCTATATTGTCTATTTTGTCATTCTTTTAACTTCTTACTTTTTTTAAATTTCTTTTTTTCGTGAACTATTTTTCTTGATAGTGAAATAAATTTCAGCTATAATAGGGGGTAGAGAGGGATTCTTTTTATTTTTGTCATTCATTTTTCCCTTCTTTTACAATTTTTATGTTATTTTTTTCTCAATTTTATACATAATTAATAAAATTTGAAAATCTAACTACAGGAGACCCGCTTATGGACGAAAACGATATGAAAAAAAAGTTTTTTTTCAACACAAAATCCCCTGCCTACCGGAGGGCATTGGAAGACTGCGAACGTGTGGCAGCATCCAATGTAAACGTCCTCCTTATTGGGGAATCCGGTTCCGGCAAGGATGTGGCTGCCCAGTACATACATGCCTGCAGCCGCCGTTCCGACATGCCGCTCATAGCGGTCAACTGTAATGCCTATACGGAATCCCTTCTGGAAGCAGAGCTGTTTGGCCATGAGCAGGGCGCGTTTACAGGCGCCATCAAGGGCCGGGCCGGTAAGTTTGAGCTGGCGGATAAAGGCACCCTGTTCTTAGACGAGGTGGGCGACATCAACCTGACCACCCAGGTCAAGCTGCTGCGCGCCATTGAGACAAAGAGAATTGAACGAATCGGCGGCAACAACAGCAAACAGCTGGATTTCCGGCTGATAACAGCTACCAACCGCGACCTGGTGGCCAAGGTGCGCAACAGTACCTTCCGGGAGGATTTCTTCTACCGTATCAGCACCATTGTCATCCGCATCCCCGCCCTTAAGGAAAGGAAGGAGGATTTGGTGGACATGATTCACTTCTTCCTGGAGGAATCCCAGAGAGTGAATCAAATCAGAATCGACCGCATTGACGAGAAAGCCTGGGATTTCCTTATTAATTATGATTATCCGGGCAACATCAGGGAGCTGAGAAACCATGTGGACCGAATGGTGGTCCTCTCCAAGAACCATGTCATCACCACGGAAGGTATTCCCATTCTCTATAATCTGAAGACAACGGATGACGACAGTACTTCCAGCTCCTTCACCCAGGCGGGCATCGTGCCCTGGCGGGAATTCAAGCGTCGCAGTGAGAAGGAGTACCTGCAGTGGGTCTTAAACCAGATGGGGTGGAACATATCAGCCACTGCCTATAAGCTGGGAATCAGCGCCAGGCAGCTGTTTAATAAGATTAATGAATATAATCTGGAAAATCCCCAGACTGGCAGGCCTCAGAAGCCGGTGCACAGTATCTGAGGCCAGGTAAAGCAGTGATTTTTTTGTAATATTTTTCATACAAAAATAACGTGCTGCGAAAGCCGAATCCAGTCGGCATTCACAGCACGTATTTTATAATGACCGTTTTCAGATATTCTGAAATTCCGGCTGTCCTATATCTTGTTCCCTATGACAAATCCCCTCAATCTCCTGCACAATCTCCCTAAGACAATCCTCCAGCACCACATTTTCATACTGCCTTGTTATGCTGCTCTCTTCCAGATGGCTTGGGCTGAAATCCTCCTCATCTGCCAGGAAACGTCTGCACATTTCCTTATACTTAGGCACGGTCTGCTGCTGTTCCCGTTCCAGAGCCCGCCGCAGCCTCAATCCATCCTCCACATAAATATAGAGCGGGACAAGGGCCTCCTCTCCATAATAAGCACGCATCTTCCCGTAGGATTCCAGGGTACCCATAATCAGATAATTGCCTGTTTTCAAATCAATCTGCCCATCGTCAGCTGTAAAATAACTCCACGGGCCGTAAACCGTGTCATAGGTCCGGCACTCAATCAAAATACCATCCTTCCTGCACTGTTCCAGATAAGAACGGTCCACAAAAAAATACTCCACCCCATTTTGTTCCCCGTCCCGTATGGGTCTGGTTGTATACATGGTAACCGTCTTAAGTTCCGGCATCCTGCTGTGGAGCCTCTTATATATGGTATCTTTTCCGGAGGCACTCTTGCCCATGACATAAAATATTTTTCCCATGATTCACACTGCACTTTCTTATCTCATTCAGTCTTTCTGTTCCGTCCCTTTTTCTGTTTCATTCTTCCTGATATCCCGTCAGTCCTTCTGAACTATGCGGATAGTCCTGAGGGACTTGTCCGCAGGGCCCTGCACCGGAAGCCCCTTATCCCTGTATTCCAGAATCACCTCCAGGGTGGGCCCGCTAATCCATTCCCCCGGAGCCACAATGGGTATGCCCGGCGGATAGATATAAACAAACTCCCCGGAAATACACCCTGCGCTGTCCTCCAGACCAACGGACTTCATATTTCTGTCCATGGCCTCACCCATGGACATGGCCGTGTCACACCGCATACTGTATACACTGCCTCTGTGCATATCCTCTCCACCTGATTTATCATCCGTTCCCGTGACAGGCTCTTTGCCGTTTTTCCTGCGGGCATCCGAACCGCGGGATGCCAAACAGCTGTCAATCCGGGTCAGTGCATCCCCCAGGCGTTCCAGGCCCTGTGCGCTGTCCATGGCCGTCGTAATGGCTGTCACGTAATCAGCTCCGCACATTTCCATCTCCAGATGATATTCCCTGCGCAGAATATCGTCCAGCCGGGCGCCGGTAAAGCCGGTATCTCCATTTTCCTGTGAAACCAGGTACGTTCCCCTGGTTGAAACCACGATTTTAGAGATATCCAGGTCCTTGATTCCTGCCTGTCCTATGATTCCTGTATCCGCCAGGCGCAGATGCCTCATCTGACCCAGCCCCGACCGCAGCTTGTGAAGCTGTCTCCCATAGGACGTCATATCCATATGTTCCATCTGGAATATACTGTTTTCTATGCTGGCCATGAGCAAATAGGAAGGACTGCTGCTCTGTACCATGTGAAGATACCGGTCAATGCGCTCCCGGTCAGCATAGCATCCGCCGCCCGGCCGGTTGCACTTAATATGGAGCAGAGCTGTCTGGGTCAGGCTGGGAAGGGTCTTATGCACGCTCTGAATCACCACATCTGCCCCCAGGTCCAGTGCGGACGCCGGAAACATGGCGTCATACCGGAAATGGGCTCCATGGGCTTCATCCACAATCAGCGGAAGTCCTGCCCTGTGAACGATTTGGGCAATGGCCTCTATGTCGGATACGATTCCGTCATAGGTGGGGCATACAATGAGGACTGCCTGTGTGTCCATATACCGCTTAAGCATCCTGTCCACATCTTCCGCCGTGATTCCTCCCTGTATCCCCAATCCTTCTATCTCCTGTGGATAAACATAGGAGGTTTTAAGCTGATTCAGATAAATTCCGTGGTACACGGATTTATGGCAGTTCCTGCTCACCAGGATTCTGCCGCCTCTGGGTACTGCTCCGCATACAGCGGCAAGAATCCCGCTGGTACTTCCATTAATCAGATAATAGGTCTGGTCCGCCCCGTAGACATCCGCCGCCCATTTCATGGAATCCCTCAGGATTCCTTCCGGGTGGTGAAGATTATCAAACCCGTCAATCTCCGTTATGTCCACTGTCCAGGGATTGGCAAAGCTGTCCATAGGGCCCGGCATGCGCTTATGCCCGGGCATATGGAAGGGATACATGTCCGAACCGGCATAAGCAGCCAGGCGGTTAATCAGAAGTTCTTCCTGTTTCATCACAATGTCCTCTCACGGCTCCGTAATATCAGCCTTGTCATGCTGTCCTTTAACTGTTTCCGATTGCGGACCACCAGCGTCTTATGCGGATATCTGGCTTTAATGGACTGATGACTGTGGGCTTCATCCCGCCCGTCACGGAGAATCCATTTCACGAAGTCCCAGTCAATCTTCTCACGGCAGCCTTCGGCCATGCTCTCCCTGGTTTTATCTCTGTACTCCAAATACCGTTTTACTGCCTGCCACAGGCAGATTCTTCTGGTATAATCCATGAAAACGATGAGGTCCGCTTCCTCCAGACGCCGTTCCTGGCAGAATTTTGCGTAGTTGCCGTCAATAATCCAGCCCGTGTCCTGATTCTCGTCCAGGAATGCCTCTGCCATACGCTTCGCCTCCTCCCGGTCCCTCTCTTTCCATCCGGGTTCAAATTGTATCCTGTCCAAATACAGAACAGGGCAGTCATAGAGCCTGCCCAGTTTCTTAGCCAGTGTGGATTTTCCCGCACCGCTGTATCCCATCACTGCTATTTTCATATAGTCAACTCCATATCATCCGCGTTTTTCTTTTCATAGTATACATGAAAAACCATCGGATTCATAGAGGGATTCTCAGAGTTTTCTGCTTATAGCTGTACCCTGCATGAACCTCCTGCGCCGGTTTCCTGGCAGCCTTAATGACTTTTGAGATACGATCTGGCTTTCAGAACTGAAAAATTGCAGGTCCGAAGTCCCATTGGCTCCCCGTCATCCCATACCTCATATCTTCCGGCATACCAGGACAGCAGGCGCTCCTTTATCGCAGAATCCGCCATTCCCTCCAGGGCAGGGGCAGCATCCGTGGAAAGGCGCATAAAGTCATTCTGTTCTTCCCGGGCAATGTTGTCTCTGTGGGATACATTATAACGGGCCGTTATATAGTCCGGACGCGCCCACGCGAACACTAGATAGAAGGAAGATACTACTGCCAGGCAGAACCGGAACAAAGGGAAATCGTGATTAAAAATAAGAATTACCACCCCCGCAATCAGCACAAACAGCATGGCCAGGAACCACAGCACCAGGATTCTGAGAAATGTCAGCTGATACTGCTGCACATACAGCACCATCCTGTACACGGCAGATGCCAGCATCACATAGGTACAAAGGCTGACCAACAGCAAAAAAACGTTTAACAGGGCATGTTCACGAAAATACTTAAGGCACATGAGCACCATCACAAGATTCAGGACAGCCACAAAGAGAAGCTGGAAAAATCCCTGCCTGGCATACTGGGAATATGTCATTCCCAGGGGCAGGCTTCCCTTTCCCATAAAAAGGTACACAATCTGAATGACGCAGAATACCAGGTACACAAAACCTACCATGGCCATGAAGCTGACCGCTGCCACCGGCGAATGCCTGCGTACATTGACCATACCGTCACTGATGCTTCCCCCATAGGCGCTGCAAACCAGGCAGTACATGGCCAGTGACCAGAATATGGTCTGGAGCACCACCAGGAACAGGGTAACCGGATTGAGAAACTTTGAAATGACAACTGACAGCATATTCCTGAATACCATATCCGCCCCTGACAAAAGCACGCACAGGAATATGACGGCCGGGATAGCCGCACAGGCGCCGGCCAGCAGCCGGAACACATTCCGGCTCCGTTTATCCTTCAAGGACAGTATATATTCCCCTAAATGGCGGAAGGGATAGAAAACCATACCCACGGCCTGAGCCAGATACAGAATAATGGAGGCCATATATTTTCCTATATTCCACTTATTATCCTGATGACACTGGTGTAGGATGAATATGCAGAACAAAAGAATCAGGGCCAGCCGGTTCATATAGTACCCAACTGCCATATTTCCCGTAAAACAGGTGGAGAGCCCAATCAGCAGAGATACTGCTGCCAGCAGATAAGAATCCTTTTTAATGACCACTCCCATTTTCCTGAATATCAGAAATGCCGCCCCATAGGTCACTGCCACAAACAAAGGGACTGTAATCCCCAGAGGATTTCTAAAAAGGCAGAAACTGGCGCTTACGCCATAAAAGATGCTGAGTACCCCGAAAAATCCAAAATCCCTTCCTATCCGCTGCAGACGTCCGCCCAATTTTTCCTCTGTCCGGTCCCCTCTGCCGCTTACTTCCCCCTGGGCTGCCGCGTTCAAATACATCTTATCTTCCATTCTCGTCCTCTCCTTCCTCTTTTTCATAACTTAATATGTCTCCCGGCTGGCAGTCCAGGGCCTTACAGATCGCCTCCAGGGTTGAAAACCGGATCGCCTTTGCTTTATTATTTTTCAGGATGGACAGATTCGCCATGGTAATGTCCACTTCCGCGGACAATTCCTTCAGGCCCTTTTTTCTCCTGGCCATCATCACATCCAAATTGATTACAATTCCCATGCCAATCCTCCCTGTCTATATGGTCAAATCATTTTCCTGCTTGTAACGTATTGCCTGTTCAAATACCAGGCAAAGCACGAAACAGAAAAGACCCGCTATTGAAAAAACAATAATAATCACTGCTGTGGCCGGAGTAAATGCCACAAAAAGACGCAGAATGGACAGGAAGGCTATGAGGAAGCTGTATTTTCCCATTCGCTTTAAGGACGCCGCATTTTCCATGACAAATGCATCATCTGCCAGCACAGTGGCAAACATCCGCCGCAGCTCCAGCACAAGCAAAAGAGCCAGCACCCCGGATGCCATGTATAGCACACACTGGACCACATAATAGGTCCTGAACTTCTCAATATACATGCCTACATAATGAAAAAGAACCGGAATCGCCACTGTTATGGCCATCCCCACATAAAACATGATGTCCAGAAGCCCCTTTGTAAATCTTACCAAACGCATATTCATACTACAATCCACCTTTCTGTATTGCTTATGTGCCCCTTGGAGGGCTTTTTCCTTACTCGAAATTCTATTCAAAATCCTTAATTGGAATATAACACCGTTTATATTATTTTTCAATATTTATTTATTGATAATCGATAAATTAATATTGATATATAATAAGAATTAAGAAGATTGTAAGGACTGCAGGTGGGATGCGGGGGGGTGATGCTGGGAGGGGGGGATACAGAGGAATAAAGGGGGCGCAGAGGTGCGGAAGGGCAGGGATGCGGAAATCGGTTGACACCGCCTATAGTTAGAATTATAATGGTTAGGATTCTAATTATTGTGAAAGGCGGTCCGTTTATCCATGAATTTTCATTATCTGTTAATGTCAGGCCATGCCATTTATTTAAAGCAGCTTATGGCCCAGCTAAACCATACCGGCCTGACACCCGGCCAGCCCAAGGTCCTGGACTATCTCATGGCCCATGATGGAGCAAACCAGAGGGAGATTGCAGACGCCTGTCACATAGAGGCCGCCACCCTCACATCCGTACTCAACGGAATGGAGGCAAAATCCCTTATTGAACGGAGACGGACGGATGGCGACCGGCGTTCTTTTTATATTTATTTGACTGGCAGCGGGAAAGAGATGGGGCAGAAAGTAACAGAGGCATTTTCCAGACTGGAAGAGGATACATTCCGGGATATCCCGCCTGAAAAGGTACAGGAATTTATGGAACTGTTCCGGGAACTATATTTAAGAATGCAGCGGAATTTTGATACAGGAGAACCCGCGAAGTAAACATTGGAACAAATATCAGCAAAGGAGACAACTGTCATATGCCATATGGAATCATAACCAACTGCATTGCCGTATTCCTGGGAGGTGTGCTGGGGGCATTTTTAAAAAACCATTTTCCTCAGAAATTAAAGGAAGCTCTCCCCAATATCTTTGGCCTGTCAGCCATTACCATGGGAATCAGCCTTATTATCATGTTAAAAAGTCTGTCTGCCGTGGTGCTGGCCCTTATTGTGGGAACTGTCATAGGAGAACTTCTGAACCTGGAGGATAACCTGCTAAAGGGGCTTCACCGGCTGGAGGAACAGCTTCCCCTGACACTGGATGACGAACAGATGGATGTGTTAATCAGTATGATAATCCTGTTCTGTTTCAGCGGAACCGGGGTATTTGGCGCCATGAACTCAGCCATGACCGGGGACCATTCCATCCTCTATGCCAAGGCCGTCATGGACTTTTTTACAGCCATTATCTTCGGGACCACAGCCGGCTATCTGGTGGGCTTTATTGCCGTGCCTCAGTTTGCCGTGGGTATCCTGCTGTTTGGAGGTGCTTCTTACATACTCCCCCTGGTCACCGACACCATGCTGGCTAATTTTAAGGCCTGCGGGGGAATCATCACCCTGGCAGTGGGTTTGAAAATTGCAGGTATCAAGCGGACCAAGGTCTTAAATATTCTTCCGGCCATTGCCATCATTTTCCCGCTGTCCTGCCTGCTTTAAAAAATATGGTAAAAATCAGCAGATGAGATGTTGTCATAACAACATACATTTCCCGTTATCCATAGTATACTTCCAGCATAACAACAATTTACTGTTTTGCAACAAGGAGGATAAAGGAATGATTAGAAGAATTATTAAGATAAATGAAGACCTGTGCAACGGATGCGGCGCATGTGCCGCCGCCTGCCACGAAGGAGCCATCGGAATGGTGGATGGAAAAGCCAGGCTTTTAAAGGATGATTACTGTGACGGCCTCGGAGACTGTCTGCCCACCTGCCCTACCGGGGCCATTACCTTTGAGGAACGGGAGGCCGCTGCCTATGACGAGGCAGCTGTAAAAGCCCGCATGGCCCAGGGCCGGAATGCATCCGGCGCAGCCCCCTGCCCTTCCGCCGGTGTCTCCTCCAATGTCTCCCCTTCCGCCGTTTCCCCATTTGCAGCACCTCATCACAGCGGATGTCCGGGAAGCCGGTCCCGGAGCATTGCCAGGGAAGCAAGGGAAAACACTGTCTCCACAGGAACCCTTTTCCCGGAAAAAACCGTTTCCATGGAGAGCCGGCTGTCCCAGTGGCCTGTGCAGATTAAACTGGCTCCTGTCCAGGCCCCCTATTTTAAGGATGCCCGTCTTTTGATAGCCGCTGACTGTACTGCCTTTGCTTATGGCAATTTCCACAATGATTTTATAGCCGGACGCATCACCCTGATAGGATGCCCGAAGCTGGATATGGTGGATTACTCTGAAAAGATGACGGAAATCATCCGTCTCAATGATATCAGGGATGTCACCATTGTCCGCATGGAGGTTCCATGCTGCGGCGGTATTGAAAATGCAGCGAAACGCGCACTCCAGGCCAGCGGGAAGTTCATACCGTGGCAGGTTGTGACGGTGAGGACGGATGGCAGCCTGGTGCGGTAATAATAAATATGCCTGAGGAAAACCGATTTGTAATGGACAGCTCATAAATGGCAAGGGAGTGTCGCAACTAGCATTAGCTAGTTTTGCAACACCCCCATCGTTTGTAAGCGAAAATTCTTGCCTGTCTCTTATTTAAGGATTATATTTTTCAATCCAGCTCCGGTCCCTGGTCCTTTTCAAAGGTATAACGCCCACTGGAACCTATCAGCCGCATATATCTCTTGATAAACACCTTCATGGCTTCCTGGGCTACCATACACACATCCATATAATCAATAGACGGATCAGCGGCAATGGCATCGGCCATGGCCTGTCTTGCATGCTTAAACAAATCTGTACATACGTTAATTTTGTTAATTCCGCATCCAACTACTTTTTTAATATTTTCATCCCCTGCCCCTGAACCGCCGTGAAGAACCAGCGGCATCTTAAGAGTATCCTTGAGAAGCCTCAGCCGGTCAAAGTCCAGTTTTGGCACAAATCCCTTTGGATAGCTTCCGTGGGCTGTACCGATGGCAACAGCCAGGCAATCGCAGTGGGTTCTGGCTACGAATTCCTTTGCCTGTTCCGGATTTGTATAAAGGTCAGTTCTGGTATTATCCGACTGGTTTGCCATTCCCACATGGCCCAGTTCTGCCTCGCAGGACAAACCCATACCGTGAGCCAAGGCCGCCACTGTTTTGGTCCTCCTGACATTCTCCTCGAATTCGTAGCTGGAGGAATCAATCATTACACTGGAAAATCCGCATTCCATGGCATAGGTTATATCCTCCAGATTGGCACCGTGGTCTAAATTAAACGCAACCGGCACCGGAACCTTTTCTGCCATGTTCTTAATCATAGGAGCCATGATATTCCCATGTCCATGAGCTTTCATTTGCCTCGGGGAAATATTGATAATAACAGCGGAATGTTCCTCTGAGGCAGACTGGATGATAGCCTTGGCCTGCTCCATATTAACACAATTGATGGCCATGACCGCATAGTTATTCTCATGGGCATTCCACAGCATTTCTTTCATTGATACATACATTACACATTCCTTCTTTCCGGTATTGTAGCTGCTATATTACAGCAGCGGACTATCCATATCCTCGTCCACATATCCTTCCGGCAGCGGCTTTCTGAGAATCGCATACAGAACGCCGGTAACACAGGCTCCCAGAGTCCACAGTCCGATAAACAAAAGAGGATTAGAAGTCATGGCGATAACAAAAGCACCGCCGTGAACAGCCGGGGATTCCAGTGCCGTCACCATACACAGACCGCCGGTGATGGCGCCACCTGTCATGCAGGAGATAGCCACTCGTACCGGATCTTTCATCAGGAACGGGATAACACCTTCCTGTACATAACAGCAGGACAGGATTGCCAATGATTTCGCCTGCTCACGCTCACCTGGACTGAATTTCTTCTTACCGCCCAGAACCGTTGCAAGAGCAATACCCAAGGGCGCCGTCATACCTGCACACATTTTAGCTGAGGTAGGAATCAGGAAACCATCTGCGTTGAGTCCGTTTACAAACAGAGCGGCTGTCTTGTTGATGGGACCGCCATGATCAAAACAGATCATTGCGCCAATCACTGCGCCCATTACAAACTTTGAACCTGTGCTTAAAGATAAAAGCATTCCGGTAAGCGCTCCCATAAATGCCTTAATCGGCACACCAAATACATAATACATCAAAAGGCCTGAAATCAAGGTTGCAAATGTAGGTATAATCATAATCGGCATGATACCGGATAATGCCTTTGGCACTTTTAGTTTTTTAAATGCGATAACAATATATCCCACCAGCAATCCGCCTACAACACCCCCTACGAAACCGGTGTTAATAGAGTTGGCAAGAGCGCCCATTGCAAGACCTGGTGCTATACCTGGCTTATCAGCCATTGCATATGCAATGAATGCCGCGATAGCCGGGACCGTAAAGTTCATCAGTGACTGACCAATCAACATAATAACCTTGGCAAGGGTATCAATCTCCTGCATATGGCTTCCGATATCGTAACCACCCATCATCTTGGCGATTGCCTGGAGAACACCCCCGCCTACAATAACAGGAATCATATAAGAAATACCTGTCATAATAGAATCCTTAATAAACATTCCCTGACTTTTCTTTGTGTTTGTTTTTCTTTTTATCTCTGCCATTATGAAATCGCCTCCAGTAATTCTTCTACTATTGCTTTTGCATCTTTAACCGCTTCGCTTACACCTACCGTCAGTGTGGGTACAGGTTCGAATCTTCCGGAATTTTTAATACGGACATCACTTGCAATGATGCATCCATCCGCACGTCCTATATCCTCCGCGGTAATCTCGTTTTCCACGCCCTGGGCTCCCTGAGTCTCAACCTTCACTTCGTGCCCCTTTGCCTTAACTGCTTTTTCAAGGTTAGCAGCAGCCATATAAGTATGGGCAATTCCTACCGGACAGCTTGTTACGCATACAATATACATATTTAATCCCCTTTCTTAAAACATTTTTTAATATCTTCAATGGATGAGGCGCAAAGCAAACCATCTCTAAAATCATCATCCATTAAATCTCTGGCCAATTGTGAAAGCATACGCAGATGAACATTATCTGCGCTGTCAGGCGCCGCCAGCTGTATCACAAATTTTACCGGCTCACCATCTAAGGATCCCCATTCAATGGGATTTTTAAGTTTTATTAATGCAAACGCGGCATCATTGACCGCATCACTCTTGCAATGAGGAATGGCAACCCCCATTCCGATTCCCGTGGCGCATTCCGTTTCCCTCTTAAATACCGCCTCTATGTACTTTTCCTTATCATTAACAATTCCAGCCTCTGCCATCATCTGGCCAACAGAACGTATTACCTCATCCTTACTGGCCGCCTGATATTCAAACTGAACCAGTTTCTGGTTTACCATACTGCTTAAATCCATCATCCATCCTCCTTACCAATTAACAGCCGACAGTAAATCTCAGGTATTTCTCGCTCCTTTTCTGCCTCAGTTTCATTCCTCCGTCCGACTGTACCTTAAGTATATCACCCATTTTTACCATAGAAAAACCATTTGGTTGCACCATGATAGTGCAAATTTAGATTATTTTTAATATTACTGCGTATATAAATATGCATAATTACCTGTTTTTCTTTCTTATCATCCCCCTCAGCCCAGATTATTTGGTATATTTTCATACTCTTTTCCAATTCGACATTTTCCTGCACCATGAAGATGCAATCTTTTGATTATTCTATCAATCAGTTTTCATACTATAATAGGTCCGAAACAGATGACACCAACAGCTTTGATTTTAAAACGGAGGAAAGGATACTATGAATAATTTTGAATTTTACAATCCTACAAAAGTGATTTTCGGCAAAGGAACCGAAGAAGAGGTTGGAAAAGAGATTCAGGACAGAGGCTTTAAAAAAGTTTTGATTCACTTCGGCGGTACATACCTGTATGAAAACGGTACTCTAGACCGGGTCCATAAGAGCCTGTCTGACTGTGGTATCGGATATGTGGATTTGGGCGGCGTGGTACCTAATCCCAGACTTGGCCTGGTCAAAGAAGGTATACAGCTCTGCAGAAAGGAAGGCATCGATTTTATTTTAGCTATCGGCGGCGGAAGTCCCATTGACTCCGCCAAGGGAATTGCATACGGACTTGCTAATGATTTTGATGTAGAAGATCTTCTCATGGGCCGCGTTACCACCAACAGAATTGCTCCCCTTGGATGTATTTCCACCATTGCGGCCACAGGTTCTGAAACAAGCAACTCCATGGTTATCACCATTGAGGAGGGAATGCTTAAACGTTCCTACAACCACGACTGTGCCCGTCCTCTCTTTGCCATTATGAATCCGGAACTGACCTACACACTGCCGCCGTATCAGACGGCCAGCGGTGCCACCGATATCATGATGCACACCATGGAACGCTACTTTACTAATACGGAACATGTAGAGCTTATTGACCGCATGGCAGAAGGCCTGCTGGTTTCTGTCCGTGAGGCAGCTCTTCTGGCCATGAAGGAACCTGATAATTATAATGCCCGGGCTGATCTCATGTGGGCCGGAAGCCTGTCCCACAACGGTCTCACAGGCACTGGCCGAGTATCTGACTTTGCCTCTCACAAGATTGAACATGAGATGGGCGGCATGTTTGACGTTGCCCACGGAGCCGGGCTTTGCGCTATTTGGGGGAGCTGGGCAAGGTATGTTTATAAAGTAAATCCGGCCCGTTTCGCCCAGTTTGCTGTCAATGTGTTTGATGTTCCCATGGACTTTCACGATTTAGAGGGAACCGCTTTAAAGGGAATTGAGGCATGGGAAGATTGGTGCCGCAGACTGGGCATGCCTACATCCATGACCGAGCTGGGAATTCAGCCAACCGAAGGCCAGATTGAGGAAATGGCAGAGAAATGCGTTGCCACAGGAGGAGGACATGTAGGGTTCTTTAAAACACTCTATAAGGACGATGTCATAAACATTTATCATATGGCTGAATAGATATCATCACAGAACTAAAGAGACCTCGACCTAACCCACCTGTTGTTTTCATTATTCATTCTAAGAAATTGATTTTACTAGTTTTCCTTTGGGATTTCATCTATGCGCCTTCGATAATCGTGCATTTTTTCTGCTATATGACAAAATACAGAATAGAAACATTTTGATTCTTATCACAAAATTGGG
Organism: Enterocloster clostridioformis; assembly: GCF_020297485.1. NCBI lineage: Bacteria > Bacillati > Bacillota > Clostridia > Lachnospirales > Lachnospiraceae > Enterocloster > Enterocloster clostridioformis. Next base: position 3,714,872 of record NZ_JAIWZC010000001.1, on the reverse strand, counting down.
GTGAAATCTATAAAAATCTCACCCCAACCATCAGCAAAGAGCCAAGGAGCATATCAGTAGTAAAATGTCCTTATGCTATCAGTATCCCTTTTCCTTCAAAAAGTAATTTATCAGTTTACCACATGGATAGGAGAGCCAGCAATATATGCTTTCACGTTCTCTACCGTATGGTCCATAATCCTCTTCCTGCTCTCCTTTGGGGCCCAGGAAATATGAGGCGTAATGATGCAGTTCTTTGCCTTCAGAAGCGGATTGTCTCCCTTAATCGGTTCTGCGGATACCACATCCAGACCTGCACCGGAAACCTTGCCGGAATTCAGTGCGTCTGCCAAATCCTTCTCCACAACCAGAGGACCCCGGGAATTGTTAAGGATTATTACCCCGTCCTTCATTTTTGCAATGGCTTCCTTGTTGATGATCCCCTGTGTTTCGGGGAACAGCGGGCAATGAAGGGCAATGACATCCGATTTCGCGTACAGCGTATCCAGATCCACATATTTGGCCATCTCTTTTCCGGATTCATTGGGGTATTTGTCATAGGCCAGGATATTCATACCCATGGCTTTGGCGATCTTTCCCGTCTGCTGTCCGATTCGTCCGAAACCTATGATACCCATGGTCCTGCCGTCCAGCTCTATCAGGGGGTAATCCCAATAGCACCAGTCCTGGCAGTGTTCCCATTTGCCTTCATGTACCGTCTGGCTGTGATGGGCCACATGGTGGCACAGCTCCAGCAGCATGGCGATTGCAAACTGACCCACGGAAGCAGTTCCGTAAGAAGGCACATTGGAAAGGGGGATCCCTTTTTCCCTTGCATATACATAATCCACCACATTGTAGCCGGTGGCCAGCATGGCGATGTATTTTATTCCTGGGCATGCATCCATGATATTCTTTGTGATCGGTGTCTTGTTGGTGATGACCACCTCAGCATCTCCGATACGGGAAATAATCTCATTTTCGTCCGTTACGCTGGTCCTGTCATAAACCGTAAGCTCACCTAATTTTTCCAATTTTTCCCAGTTTAGTTCCCCGGGATTCTCCGTATAACCATCCAGAACTACTATCTTCATGCGTTATCCTCCAGCAGAGCCCATGCCCGGTTCAGCACCCTCTTGGTATTGGCCAGGACAATATCCTCATCCTCACCTGGATGCAATGTCACTTCCATAGACAGTACATAAGGGTTCTCTGCATCAAAGAAGCCTTCCTCTTTCATGACTTTGAGATAATCCAGCAACTGCGGTGTGTCATTGGCGCTGTTGGGATATCCGAATCTTGGATGGAGGTCACCGTAGCCATCGCAGCCTTTTACGACAACTGCATTTCCAAAGTGGAAATGGGTGATATATGGCCTCAGTGTGCGTATTACGAACCGGCTTGTTTCATAGGTGGTTGGGAAATGGCTTAAATCCACCAGAAGTCCAAAGTTGCTGTGGGTGGTGCGCATATCAGCGGCGAACTCCGCTGCATAGGGCGCCGGGCCGATGAGTGCAGCCTTATCCATATCGTAATCAAACACCTCCAGCTCCACCATCATGCCCTTTTCTGCGGCATAATCGCATACGGCCCGTGTTGTCTTTAAAAGCTGCATATAAGCCTGCTCCTTTGTCTCCGGCTGCCATTTACCTGCCAGAAATGCAATTCCCTTTGCACCCAGGTATTCAGCCTCATCAACTGCTTCGATCAGTGTTGCTTCCGCCTTCTTGCGCCCTTCCTCGTCAAGGTCGTTGGGGTTTAACTTTCCGCCCAGAAGACGTGGCTGTGCGCCGTAGCAAACCTTCAGATGGCTCTGTTCCAGAAGCCTTTTCGCCTCCTCATTCTTATCGCCGTAGCCTTTTAACCCAATAGCATCAAAGAAATCATCTTTGCAAATAGCCTTCAATGATTCCATGGGATTTCCCTGGGGATAGCTCATCCATTGAATGGTTCCTACCTGAAAATATTTGTGAATTGAATCTTCCATTTTGTTTTCTCCTCTCGTGTCTGCTCTGGGCTTTTTACAAATTGAAGCAAATGATAAGAAAAGAGCCATTATCGCAATTGCCCGAATGATTCTCACTGCTATTTACCAGATTCTGTCTGCTGGCAAAGAGTGGAATCCGAGTGATTTGTATAAAATTGATATACCTGAGATACTATTAGCCGATAATGGGAAACATTTTTTTCCATACAATCTCAAATGTACTCCATGTCTCTACTCTTGCAGCCGAGACTGTCAGTATCCTCTCTTTATTCCGGACAACCACCGCTTTGGGACCCAAAAGAACTTTTACATCAGCACCCGACACCCCAGGAGGAAGGAGTAGGTTGAACTCCACATCTACCAGAGGCACCATCTTCATCAAAGGCCGTCCTCCCACTGAATTAATTAAGTGAAGCAGCGCTCCATTCTGGGTTTGGTACAAAACCGCTTCCAGTCCGGGACAGGGTTCCATGCGAAATACACGAGAATCCTTCAATGCCCAGTCTATCATATTTTCCAAAAGCCGCAAGTCATCAGGAAGGCCATACTCCCTCAGAAGACAACCAAACGCAAAGGGCAGATAAAGCACTGCCCCATCCCCCTCCTTATGTGTCACACACAGGGGCAGCTGCGTCCGTTGCACCGGGATGCTTGCCCGTTCCGGCGGAGCTCCTACCGCATCTAAAGGAGCAAAGGGTGGCACCAGGGTTGCTTCAGTGACAGAACTTTCCTTTACTGTACAATACAGGGTTTCCCCCTGGTGCGGCAGTAATAGAGTCTCCTCCAGATTTCTCCGAAGGCTGTCTGTCTCAAACCTCCAATAAGCAGCCTTTAGCTCCCCTCCTCCCTGTACTTCCTCCTCGATTCCAAGAAATTCATGTGACTCCCTTGCCCAGGAGGCGCGGTGTTCTTCTATCAGCAGGCTGACCCCTCTGCGTACGCACTCCTCCAGTTCCCTTTTCTTTGTTTCCAACATTTTTCCGCCTGACGGTACAATAACCGCTTGATACCGGCAGGCGCGCTGCACGCTAAAGCGTTTTTCATCCTCTACATCAAACTGGATCTGTGTATTAAGAAGCTCTCCAATCCATCCCTCAGCGCTTTTGGTACTATTCCATACCACCAAAACCTGAGCAGCACTTTTTGCACCATTCATGGCCATCTCCACCTGGACGGCATCCTGGTTCACTGCTTTGATGGTTCGTAAAAGTCTCTGGTCACCAATGGTCTCTTTAAATCCGGTAAGGCTGTGCCACAAATTTGCACCATTAGCTGCAACCCGACTCATCCAGCTTTGGTACTCCGCTTCAGGCAATCCGGCATGCCGCCAGTCCATCCCCGGGCAGGAATGGATGATGCCAAATGGAGCCGGCATATGTTCAGGCACTGATCCGTATTTTGCATTCAGGGAAGGAAGCCAAAAGGGGGTGATATTTTCTATCCCCTGGGAAAGAATATCCTGAGCTTCCGCACACAACACATACCGTGGGTATCCCCAGTTTCCTTGTTTTTCCTTTCTCCTCTTTGGGTATTTCTACCCTTCGGACTGGGTTTGGCTTGTATTTGCCTTCCCTCACCTGCTCGACCAATTCGGACTGGTGTTCTCTCAGGTAGGGTAGAAGTTCATCCACCTGCATTCCGTCAATCCCACCAACGCCTTTGTTCGTTTTGACCTTCTTATAGGCGGCATTTAGATTGTCGCTTCTAAGAATCGTATCTAGCAGGTTGTCCGTCCGAAAGTCCGTGTTGGTGTCGGGGTTCCCGGTAATCCTTTCATGGGCGTACTCTCCTGTTTCCCTTCCCTGTTCCGCAGGTATCTCTCGCAGGTAGTCCTCAATATGAAGTTGTCTGTACTTAATTCCATGTCCGGTTTCCATTTGGTAACGACACCTCCTACTGTTCAGTCCTTCCCGGTGCGTTTGCGACCGCCCGGTACTATGACCTCTGCTGACTTCTCACGGCAGGCTTTACTCCGTGACAGCGAATGTTTTATCGCCACTTTCACGTCCGTGAGACCTCCCCGGGTACTCACACGTTCTTTCCCACTTATACCTGCCCCGTTTACTGCTGGCGTTCCGTGCAGTTATTGGACTTTAGTTTGTTAGGCAACCTCATCCACGCTTCACAGCCTATCCGGACAACTTTTACAGGCCAGTGGTTTGCCTCCGGCTTCCTTCAGACCCCACCTCACGATGACGCCCTTGCCATTGGCTGCACCCTTCCCACTGCCGGGCGGGTCAGGGACTTTCACCCGTTAGAACGTGCGCCCGCCGGGCGCACATCGGATAGGGGAGATTTTAACCTCCCCTTCCACACCACGTAGCGTACCGTTCGGTACTACGCGGTTCAATAGTTTACTCGGACTTTCAGATAGTGGGCAGTCATATCGGGATAACCAAGTCTGTCCACTATGATTCTTTTGGTGAGTGCCGAGTTGAGCATTCCCGCCGCTCTCCACACTCCCTTTCGGCAGTTCGCCATCTCATGCACCTTCCACTCTGGTAAATGTAACGCCCGCAACATTTTATATCTTGTGCGTACCTTCTTCCATTGTTTCCAGTACACCGCTCGGATTCTGTGGCGCAGCCACTCATCCGTCTGTTCCATCAGGCTTTTCATGTCTGCATATCGATAATAGTTAATCCATCCCCTTGCATAGCTTCGGCGTTTTTCTTCCCTCTCCTGATTGCTCCATTTGTTCCCTCTGGTTGTCAGCTCCCGTATCCGGTTCTTCATTTTTGCCACCGACTTCGGGTGTATCCTCATGCGGCATTTCCCTTTATGCCGGTAAAAGCCGTAGCCCAGGTATTTTATCTTGCTGACGTGGCTCACTGTCGTTTTCTGAAGATTGACTTTCAGAAACACTTTTCCTGTGATGAATGGCACAATGTTTTCCATCGTCCTCTCTGCGCTTTTCCTGCTTTTGCACAGAATCAGGCAGTCATCCGCATACCTCACATACTTGTGTCCCCTGCGCTCCAGTTCCTTGTCCAACTCATTCAGCATGACATTTCCACATAAGGGACTTAGCGGGCCTCCCTGCGGCACGCCCTCGGTCGTTGCGTGAAATCCTCCGTCCTCCATTACTCCGGCTTTCAGGTACTTGTGTATCAGCGAGATTACCCTCCCGTCCTTCACCGTCCTCGACAGCACCTCTATCAGCTTGCTGTGGTTCACCGTGTCAAAGTAGGATTGTAAATCCATGCTGACCACGTAGACATATCCTTCGTTGATATATTTCCTACATCTTTCCAGTGCGTCATGCGCCCCTCTGCCGGGACGGAATCCGATGCTGTTGTCAGAGAACTGTTCTTCATATAAGGGCGTCAGTTCCTGTGCGATTGCCTGTTGGATTACCCTGTCTACCACTGTGGGTATCCCCAGTTTCCTTGTTTTTCCTTTCTCCTCTTTGGGTATTTCTACCCTTCGGACTGGGTTTGGCTTGTATTTGCCTTCCCTCACCTGCTCGACCAATTCGGACTGGTGTTCTCTCAGGCAGGGTAGAAGTTCATCCACCTGCATTCCGTCAATCCCACCAACGCCTTTGTTCGTTTTGACCTTCTTATAGGCGGCATTTAGATTGTCGCTTCTAAGAATCGTATCTAGCAGGTTGTCCGTCCGAAAGTCCGTGTTGGTATCGGGGTTCCCGGTAATCCTTTCATGGGCGTACACTCCTGTTTCCCTTCCCTGTTCCGCAGGTATTTCTCGCAGGTAGTCCTCAATATGAAGTTGTCTGTACTTAATTCCATGTCCGGTTTCCATTTGGTAACGACACCTCCTACTGTTCAGTCCTTCCCGGTGCGTTTGCAACCGCCCGGTACTATGACCTCTGCTGACTTCTCACGGCAGGCTTTACTCCGTGACAGCGAATGTTTTATCGCCACTTTCACGTCCGTGAGACCTCCCCGGGTACTCACACGTTCTTTCCCACTTATACCTGCCCCGTTTACTGCTGGCGTTCCGTGCAGTTATTGGACTTTAGTTTGTTAGGCAACCTCATCCACGCTTCACAGCCTATCCGGACAACTTTTACAGGCCAGTGGTTTGCCTCCGGCTTCCTTCAGACCCCACCTCACGATGACGCCCTTGCCATTGGCTGCACCCTTCCCACTGCCGGGCGGGTCAGGGACTTTCACCCGTTAGAACGTGCGCCCGCCGGGCGCACCTAAAAAAGATCCGGAATTCAATCCGAATCTTTTTTAGTTCCTTATTTTAATATCACTGAGGCGTTCAGCGTTAAGAATCTGTTCAATGGCCCACTTATTTTTTGTGATTGCTGCCAGTTCGGAAAATATCTCCCTGAATTGCTCCTGCTCTCTTATATCAATGGACAGCATCATGATAATCTGCACCTTTTCATTTCCCCAGACAATTGGTTTTTTAAGTGTCATCAGACCGATTCCTGTTTTCAGCACATATCCCTCAAAGGCATGGGGAACTGCAAACTTGTCGCCGATAGATGTAGGGGCAAGTTCCTCCCTCTTAAGCACAGATTCAATGAATCCCTCTTTTACGTATTTCTCGTGAATCAGACGGCGACCCATAAGGCTTATTACCTCTTCCAGCGAGCGACAGTCACACTTAAAGATTGATATACGCTCGCTCATGAGTGCAAACAAGGCCGGATACTTCTCTTTTCCTGATATCAGCAACTGTCTGCGCTCCGGATGAATTCGCTCTTCAATCAGAAGGGCGTCCCTCTCTCCCAGCATGGGAGATACATTAAGCACCTCTATGCCCTCCAGCTCCAGCGGAACCGTTGCCAGCACAAAGTCCTGCGTATCCTTTCCAATCTCATACCTGGCCCTTGATATAGGTACTATCTTTCTCACCTGTATCTCTGGAAAAATCCGGCCTAGCTTTGCCTCAAAAAACTGTGAAGTACCGATTCCGGAACCGCAGACAATGGTAACCACAGGACTTTGGCGGTTTCTCATGGCCCGTTCCCGTTCCAGGCTGGCCCCCAGATAGAGCGCGATATCACATATTTCATCTTCACCCAGATCCGCATGGAATTCCTCTTTAATGAGCTTGGCCACATAGGTGGCTACCTCAAACTCATATACCAGTTCTTCCCGTACCATACGCTTCATGGGGTTTTCCAGATGAATCTGGTGCTGCAATCTGTTAAACATGGCTTTCAAATGCAGAAACATGGCAATTTTAAGCGTTTCATCTCCTATCAGATTCTCACGAAACATATCTCCGGCGTGTCTGAGTATATCCTCCCACTGCTCCAGCATCTGTCCGGAGTCCGCTCCATCATCCCCCCAGGAATATGTCTCTGCCGGGATATGTTCCTGCATCCTTGTACCCAGCAGATTCATCATAAGATAAGAGCGGTCTCCTTCCGTCATATGGACAGAAAAGCTCTTTTCCAGGGCATCTGCTATAAACCCGCAGATGCCCCATTCCTTCATTTCACTATATGCCCTGAGCTCCGTCTCATCTATGGCGCACACTTTTCCCTTCCGGATTCTTCTCACAATAATGGAACAATGGATCAGCAGTTCCGAGTAGGAAGCATCTGAAAGGATGAAGCCAAAATGCTCCTCTGCCTCCTGTAGGATAGCATTAATATGTTCAATATTTAAATCCTCAAAAAATGGCTGCAGCTTCCGGGATACTTGGCTCCCCTGGTACACCACAATCTTACGGATTACAGATGCCTTTGCAATGCGCAGCTGACTCTCTTTTCCAAGAAGGCGTATTCCATATTTCACCCTTTTTTCCAGTGTCAGACCCTGCTTCTCAAAGAAAGGAATCAACTCATTAATGTCGTTGGTCGCGGTTCCTTTGCTGATATACATGGAATTTGATATGGATTCAGTGGATATATATGTATCGCTGTCCAAAAGTTGAAGCGCAATATAATACTTTCTGGTTTTCGGATCCATGGATGAAGCACATTCACCTCCCAGCAAAAGACTGTCCAGGTACTTCTTTCCCTGACTGTCATAGGACAGCCATATACCCTTTCCTGCTTTTGTGAGTATCTCACAGCCCGTCTTTTCTAATTCCTCCCTGATTCTCTTGATATCAGTTTTTACCGTACGCAGGCTGATATGCAGAGCTGCAGCCAGTTCAGAAGATGTATATCCCTGTTTTTTTGCATACAGTATCTCCAGAATTCTTTTTTCCCGAGGCAATAGCATAATTTCCACCCTTCCTATACACACCAAGGAACTTTATTATATCACGCTTATTACGGCTTCGTAAAGTACATAGATATACCCTGTCCTCCGCCAATACACATGCTCACCATGGCATCCTTCTTGTCTGTCCTCTGAAGCTCATACATTACCTTAACCGCAAGAATCACACCCGTGGCGCCAATGGGATGGCCGATTGAAATTCCACCCCCATATATATTCGTCCTCTCCGGATCCAACCATAAATCCCTTCTCACAGCATAGGCCTGGCTGGCAAATGCTTCATTAATCTCAACCATATCAATGGATGTAAGATCCAAGCCCAGTTTAGCAGCCAGCTTTTCGCTGGAAAGCTTTGGTGCATATCCCATAACAGCTCCGTCATTACCGGCCACAGCATATCCCTTGATTGTAAGGAGAGGCTTACATCCCAGCTCCTTTGCCTTTTCACCTGACATAATTACCACAGCCCCAGCTCCGTCATTCAGGCTGGACGCATTTCCGGCCGTCACGGTTCCGCTCTTAACAAAGCATGGTTTCAGCTTCTGAAGCTTCTCTATAGTCAAGCCCTCCCTTGGCCCTTCGTCCGTATCAAATATAGTAATATTTCCCTTCCTGTCCTTCAGCTCTACTGGCACGATTTCATCCTTAAACTTACCTGCCTTGATGGCTTGCACAGCCCTTCTGTGGCTCTCCAGTGCAAATGCATCCTGCTCTTCCCTGCTTACATGATACTGCTCCGCCACGTTTTCAGCGGTAACGCCATTGTGGTAGGGGCCCAGGGGCCAGGTAAGGATGTCGATGACTCCGTCCTCAAACACCTTATGTCCCATTCTGGCTCCCCACCGGGCATCCTTTATATAATATGGAAGTCTGGAAATGTTCTCAGTACCGCAGGCCACACATACGTCAGCCTGCCCTGTCTGTATCTCCATTACTGCCTCAGCTATGGCCTGAAGCCCTGAGCCACACTGTCTGTTCACAGAATAAGCCGTTGTCTCCTGGGGAAGTCCCGCCTTTAAGGATACAGCCCTCCCCACAAACCCATCCTCTGCAATCTGTCCTACCTGTCCTATAATTACCTCATCCACTGCCTCCGGGCTGATACCCGCCCGCGTAACAGCCTCTTTTATGACCAGCGCACCCAAGTCCTGGGCTGATATGTCCTTTAAACTTCCTCCAAAGCTTCCCACTGCCGTCCGGACTCCGCTTACTATTACTATATCGTTCATCTCCATTATCCTCCTGTTAGATATACTGATAGAATCCCTGTCCCGTCTTGCGCCCCAGATGTCCTGCCTTCACCATATTCTCCAATATGGGACACGGTCTGTATTTGCTGTCCCTGAAGCCGTTATACAACCCGGTCATGGTAGCCAGCATAATATCCACCCCCACAAAGTCACACAGCTCCAACGGCCCCATAGGGTGATTTGCCCCCAGTTTCATGGCATTATCCACATCCTCAGGTTTACATCCCTCCATAACCAGGAAGGCCGCTTCGTTCATCATTGGCACCAGAATACGGTTTACTATAAAGCCCGGTAACTCCGGACAATCTGCCACTTCCTTTTTAATATCAATGGCAAACGCCCTGACCTTCCCATATGTATCATCCGATGTTGCGATACCCCGTATTAACTCAGCCAACTTCATAACAGGGGCCGGATAAAAGAAATGAACTCCCATCACCTTATCCGCTCTCCCGGTAGCGGATGCAATTTCGGATATACTTAATGCAGATGTATTGGACACAATAATGGTATCCGGATCAGCCAGCTCGTCCACCTTCTTAAATGTATCCCTTTTGATCTCCATTTTCTCAGGAACCGCTTCAATCACAATACCGGTACCTTTCACATCGCCAAAATCGCAGCTATAAGTCAGCCTGTCCATAATCTCGGCCTTTTCCCCTTCTGTCATTGTTCCCTTGGCTATCTTCCTGTCAAACAACTTCTCAATATTAGACTTGGCCTTATCAAGAGCTGGTGCATAGAAATCAATATTAACCACCTCATACCCTGCCTGGGCGCATGTCTGTGCAATTCCGCCTCCCATAAGCCCTGCTCCAATCACCGCTACCTTAAAATCTTTCATATCAAAAATACTCCCTTCTTTTATTGTCCAATCCCGCTTCCGGGCATTAAACTGTGCGTCAACACTGTATCATCTGTTCCTTAAGGCCAAAGGGTCCATCCTGGATAAACAGCCTCTTATCCATCTCCTTAAGGTCCCTGTTGACAATCGGTTTAAAATCCATCATATCAAGCACCTGTGTCTTAAGGTCAATCCCCGGGGCTATTTCCGTAAGAACCACGCCTTCCTCCCTCAGTTCAAATACAGCCCGCTCCGTAACAATAAAGACCGGCTGCCTCTTTTCCCTGGCCAAAGGTCCGTTAAACGATATCTGGGCCACCTGCCTAACCATTTTACGTATCTTACCCTCTTCCAGAATCACCAGTCTGCCGTTCTCAAACCGGTATCTGGCTCCGCCGGTAGTAAATGTGCCAAGAAAGACCACCTTTTTCGCATTCTGTGTTATGTCGATAAAACCTCCTGCCCCTGTACACCGCGGACCCATTTTAGTGGAATTTACATTTCCCATTTCGTCCAGCTCCCCTAGACCCATATAGGTAATGTCAACTCCGGCACCGTTATAATAATCCATCTGTTCATGATGTCCTATCATGGCATACAGGTTCTGTCCGATACCAAAATCTATACCACCTGCCTGCACGCCTCCATAGATGCCTGACTCCACCGTAATCATCACATCTTCCGACACCCTTTCTTCGTTACACACCTTTCCCACCATATCATTGGGGATACCTGTTCCAAGGTTAATTACAGCTCCCGGGTACAGTTCCATGGTACCTCTTCTGGCTATAAATTTTCTCTCGTTAAACAGAACCGGTTCTATATTGCCCTGAGGGACTCGAAGCTGTCCGCAGTAGGACGGGTCAAAATACCAGGAAGATGTCTGTCTATGGTCCTCCCACGGATTATCACACACCACGATGGCATCTATAAATACCCCCGGAACTGTCACGTCCTTTGGATTCAGGGTCCCCGTCTGGGCTACATGCTTGACCTGGGCAATCACCTTCCCGCCATACCGTTTGGCTGCCAGCACTGCCGGAAGGACTTCCAGTTTCATAGCTTCCTCCGTGGTGGTCAGATTACCCATCTCATCGCAGACAGTGCCCCGGATGATGCATACGTCAATGGGGATCTCCCTGTAAAACATATACTCTTCTCCCCGGTACTCCATAATATCAATGATATCCTCCAGCGGTTTTGTCCTGTCATTCATCTTACCGCCCTCATATCTGGGATCAATGAAGGTTCCAAGCCCCACTTTGGACATCTTACCGGGAAGGCCACAGGCCATGCTGTGATAGAGCTGAGCAATCTGCCCCTGGGGAAGGCAGTATGCCTCCACCTGGTTGCCAGCAATCATTTCCATCCACCTGGGCTGAAGTCCCCAGTGTGAACCGATGATGCGCTTTATCATTCCTTCATGTGCAAAGTGCTGGATACCATCCTTTCGGTCACTCTGACCGCACGAATGTAAAAGCGTCATACCGCAGGGGTGCCCTGTCTCAATGAAATCCTTCTCAAGAGCCTTTAATATGCTCTCGCTAGCGCTGACCAGAGTCATACCTACGGTACAGACCGTATCTCCATCCTTCACCATGGCAGCTGCTTCCCGGGCTGTCACAAAATTTGCTTTAATCATATCCTTATCCTCCAAACATTGTTCTAATATGCTTTTTATCCACTTTAAGCCCTGGCGTTTTAGGTATCTCATCCACAAACAGAATTTTTTGGGGTATTTTGTACCTTGCAACCCTGTCCTTCAGTTCATCCTGTATCTGTTCCCGGCTCAGGCGGGTCCCGGGATGCGCCACCACCACGGCCGCTGCGACTTCCCCATAAACCGCATCGGGAATACCGGCTACAGCCACCTCTTTGACGCCTGGAATCCTCTGTATTTCATCCTCAATATCCGTACACCATATTTTTTCACCGCCCCGGTTGATCATATCCTTTTTACGGTCCACTATGTACACGTAATATTTTTCATTGTAATATCCCATATCTCCAGTATTAAGCCAATGGTCAGAGGTTATGAGCCCTGTTTCCATCTTGTAATACTGTTCCAGCACCATACTCCCACGTACCCAAACCTCGCCCACCTGTCCGGGACCAAGCTCCTTCCCCTTATCATCCAGGAATTTGAACTGAATACCTGGCACAGGCCATCCCGCCGCCCCTGCATACTCGCTGACAGACGAGTCTCCTGGAAATATAAGGGCTGGAGAAGATGTCTCAGTCATACCATATATCACCTGAAACTTCGTATCAGGCAGCCATCTGTGAAACTCCTTCATCTTCTCTACTGGCATATAACTGCTGCCGCAGGCCATAACTTTCAAAGACGGAAGCTCCGGATACTCCTCCTTAAAGTCCATCATCTTGCCATAGACCGTAGGGGAGCCGTGCATAAAAGTAATTTCTTCCTTTCTGATACACTCCAGTATGCGTCTGGCATCATATCTGCGGTACAGATATAAGGAGCCTCCCGCATAGATAAAAAGTCCTAATAGCGCAATCAGCCCAGTAATATGATATATAGGTACTGGTATAATAGTCTTATCCCCAGGCTTAATATCCAATACCCTGCAATACGTCATAATTGCATGAACCGCGTTGTAATTGCGCAACACCACCCCTTTGCTCTGAGATGTTGTGCCGGAAGTAAACATAATGATGATTGGATCTTCAAGTTTCCCCCTGGAAGGAGTATATTCTCTTCCTATCCACTCATCTGTCAGCAGATGCCTGAATCCGAATCCATTTTCTTCATCCTGGGACCGAAAACACCTCACATGTTCCAGCGGAAAGCCCTGTACCCATTCTTCAAATTGTTCATGATATATCAAAACATCCAAATCCGCTTTCTCAACCAAAGCTCTTAATTCCGGTTCCCTGTACTTAGTGGGAAATGGTATTGAAACCGCTCCCATTTTTGCCAATGCATAAAAGGTCACGCAAAACTCCCTGCTGTTGTGTAACAGCATACCTACGTGCGACCCTTTTTTTACCCCGGCCTCCCCTTCCAGCCATGCGGCCATTTGATCTACCCTGCGTTTCAAGGATGCATACGTCTCACTATGGCCCCAGTTATCATATATCCCGCATTTTTCAGGGTATTTATCCGCTGTCCGGGCCAGCATCTCATACAGGTTTTCTGGCATATCCAAAAAAGTAAACATCTCAATTCCATGTATGGTCCGCATCCCCATTTCTCTTGTGGCGGATGGTCCCCATATTTCATTACCTGTTATCATTTTTCTGCCCTCTGACTCTTTTTATGGGAGCGCTCTCATTTTTATTACGTGGTTTTAATATATACCCACTGGCATAATTTCGTCAATGGGTATTTTTTAACATAATACTATTATTTTTTTGTGCATTTTATATAGATATATTTATTTCATAAGACATCCTATATGAAATCGCTCCCATACTTAGCAAAATCATCTTTTACTATTCAATGAAATATGATATACTCCAATCATATATAGCAGTCATGGTGTATCTATATCGCTTTGACTCTGCTACCAGAATGAGGAATCAATATATGGAACAAAAAAAAGTAGATATTGAATATATTGCAAAAGTAGCTGGTGTATCCCGCTCAACTGTATCCCGGGTTCTTACCAATAAATCCAATGTAAAAAAAGATACCAAGCTCCGCGTCCAAGAGGTCATGAGGGAGCTGAATTATCATCCCAGTATCATGGCCCGTGGTCTTGCCACAGGAAAGCTGAATATAGTTGCCTTAATTGTCTCGGATATCCGCAATCCCTTTTATTCCGAGCTTGTCTGGTCTATCAACGATCATCTTCGGCAAAAGGGGTATCTTATGACTCTGTACAACAGTTCCCAGAACACAGGTGAAAACGATCGCCATCTGCAGAGCCTTTTTGATTATGGCTTTTCAGGCATCATCATAGCAGACGCAAGAAATGAAGCCTCTTTTACGGAGCTTTTAGGCCAGTCAAACTGCCCCATCGTCCTAGTCAACAGGGAATTAACCTTAGCTTCCGGCACCAGCTATGACACAGTATCCGTGGACAACCGCCAGGGAGGATACCTGGCAACCATGCACCTCCTTAAACTGGGCCATCGGAAAATCAGCATGCTCAGAGGTCCTAAGATATCCACCACCAGCCAGGCCAGGTATGAAGGATACCTGCAAGCCCTGTCAGAATATGGCCTGACCCCGGAACCACACCATGTATATGCAGGTACGCTGAATATGGAATCCGGCCACGAATTTGCCAGAAAGATTATTGCCGGTTCAGAAAATCCGCCCTCTGCCGTATTTGTGGGCGGCGACCTTACCTCTTTCGGTGTTATAGACGAATGTATGAAACTTGGAATCTCAATACCACAAGATTTAAGTATTGCTGGGTTTGATGATGTCCCCATGTCACAGACTCGCATGATTGATCTGACTACCATCAGCCACCCCTACGACATCATGGGGCAGCTTGTGGCAGAGCGTATCATTAACCGGATTAACGGCGACAATAGTCCTATCCTAAAGACAGTGCTGATGCCTACTCTTAAAATACGCGGCAGTACGGCTCCCTATCATAAATCATAATTTTGTGCTTTTTTATAGGGCCAACATTCATGACTTTTCCTTATTAACCGACTTTTCAGCATCATGATGTACTTACCAAGAACCATTCAGTGCCGTACGTAAAACTGCATATATGCTTAAAGGCGCTTAAGATACATATAGAACCCTATCTTAAGCGCCTTTTTTTGCAGTTGTTATTTCTCTTTCGTCTCAATCATCTTTTTAATATCTTCAATAAACGCATCCAGCTGCGCAGCGCCCAGGTCACCCTTATCACGGCTTCTCACCGTAATTGCGCCCTCTGCCGCTTCCTTTTCACCCAGGACCAGCATATAGGGAACCTTTTCCAGCTGAGCCTGACGAATCTTGTAGCCTACCTTCTCGTCCTTGTGGTCCAGCTCTGTGCGGATGCCGGCTGCCTTTAACTTCTCATATACCCCGGTTGCATAATCCATGGACTTCTCAGAAACAGGGATTACCTTAACCTGTACAGGAGCCATCCATACCGGGAACTTTCCTGCAAAATGCTCAATCAGAATACCGATGAAACGCTCAATGGAGCCGAAGCATACACGGTGAATCATGATAGGACGCTTCTTGGAGCCGTCCTCAGCCGTATATTCCAGGTCAAACCTCTGAGGCATCTGGAAATCCAGCTGGATGGTGCCGCACTGCCATGTTCTGCCCAGGGAATCCCTCAGGTGGAAATCAATCTTAGGTCCGTAGAACGCGCCGTCGCCTTCATTGACAATATAATCAAGGCCCATGTCCTCCAGCGCCTTCTTAAGGCCGTTTGTAGCCATCTCCCAATCCTCGTCAGAACCCATGGAATCCTCCGGCCTGGTGGACAGCTCCACAAAATACTCAAAGCCAAACTGTGTATACACTTCATTAATCAGCTTTGTTACGCCCTTAATCTGGTCCTCAATCTGGTCATCCCTCATGAAGATATGAGCATCATCCTGGGTAAAGCAGCGCACGCGCATCAGACCGTGAAGCTGGCCGCTCTTCTCATGACGGTGAACCAGCCCCAGCTCGCCCACCTTTAAAGGCAGGTCGCGGTAAGAGTGGGGCTGATTCTTATAAACCAGCATTCCTCCCGGACAGTTCATTGGCTTGACAGCATAGTCCTCCTCGTCAATGACAGTGGTATACATATTATCCTTATAATGGTCCCAATGGCCTGAATTCTCCCACAGCTTACGGCTCAGGATAATGGGAGTGGAAACCTCCTGGTACCCGTCCCTGCAGTGAATCTCACGCCAGTAATCAATCAGGGTATTCTTTAATGTCATTCCCTTTGGAAGGAAGAATGGGAACCCAGGCCCTTCCTCCGCAAACATGAACAGGCCCAGCTCCTTGCCCAGCTTCCTGTGGTCGCGCTTCTTTGCCTCCTCCATCATGGTAAGGTAGCTCTCCAGGTCCGTCTTGTTGGCAAACGCGGTTCCGTATATCCTGGTCAGCATCTTATTCTTCTCGCTGCCTCTCCAGTAAGCGCCTGCTATGCTTGTAAGCTTAAATGCCTTTACGCCCTTTGTATACATGATATGGGGTCCTGCGCACAGGTCCACAAACTCGCCCTGCTGGTAAAAGCTGATTGTCTCCTCCTCCGGCAGGTCCTCAATAAGCTCTACCTTATAAGGTTCTCCCTTTTCCTCCATGAACTTAATGGCCTCAGCCCTTGGCAGTACAAAGGGCTTAACCGGCAGATTTTCCTTTACAATCCTGGTCATCTCCGCCTCTAACTTTTCAAGGTCCTCAGGAGTGAAACCTCCTTCCCTGTCAAAATCATAGTAAAAACCGTCATCAATGGCCGGTCCAATGGCCAGCTTTGTGTCTGGATACAATCTCTTCACTGCCTGTGCCAGTACATGGGATGCTGTGTGGCGTATGGCCCTCAACTCATCCTCTGCTTCCTGTACACTTCCGTCCGGTAAAATAATTTTCATACAAATCTCCTTTCTTTTCACGGGCCTTTTCCGGCCCCATGTCTTTGGTATTAGCCTGCTGTGATGACTCCGGCTGCTGTAATGATTCCGGCCGCTGTAGTGATTTCGGCTGTTCTGCGGAATCCGCTTCCTACTGAATATGTCCGCCGCCGGAATCCTGTAAAAAACGGGAAAATAAAAACCCCTGGACATATTCATATGTCCAAGGGTGCATTCACACGGTTCCACCTTGATTTTCACTCATTTATCCCTTAACGCGGGGTACGGCGCCATTTCCCATCCTTCTTTGTGTAGTAACACCTGCCCGGACATCCCTGACGCGGCTCAGGACCGGTCTTCGTCAGTCTTTGGTATGCGGCCTTTCCACCAACCGGCCTGCTCTCTGGATACTTCCCACTGACTACTGTTTCCCTCAATGCCTTTGCTTCTTATTGCTAATCTTGATTATATCACCTGACTCTGATTTGTCAAGACCGGCTTACACTGCTTTTTATTCCCATATAAGATCGTTCCGTTCATCTTTATCCACAATTTCACCCTCATTCCCCACCCATCTGTGGATAACATTTACTTTCCCCCACATTTCTGTTAAAATATATCCAGCACAAAAGAAAAGAAGGTGAATCCATGAAAATTGTCATCATAGACGGACAGGGCGGAAAAATGGGAAAGTCAGTCATTGAGCAGCTGAAAAAGCGCTTCCCAAGTCTGGAGACATATGCCATCGGAACAAACAGCATTGCCACCTCCGCCATGCTGAAGGCAGGCGCCACCTATGGCGCTACGGGTGAAAACCCGGCCATAGTCAATGCTCAGGATGCAGATATCATCATCGGCCCTATCGGCATTGTCATGGCGAATTCCCTTTTAGGGGAAATTACGCCTGCCATGGCCACGGCCATCGGCATCAGTAAAGCATATAAGATACTGATTCCGGTGAACCGGTGCAATCACTACATCGTAGGCTGCCAGAACAGCACCTTATCTGACTATATCAATATGGTATGTGATGAAGTAGGAAAGGAAGCAGGTATCAATGAGAACCATTGAATTTAAGATGGAACGCCAGGGCCTTGTGAACAAAGGCGATAAAGTAAAAATAATCGAGCGGGAAGGAACCAGCAGCTACAGTTATATCATCGACCCTGCTGTAGCTATGTCCGGCTGCTTCGCCGCCCGTTACCGTATCAAGTCTGAATACGGAATCGTAAAAGACATCCGCGAAAATTCACGGGGTTTTTATGTGATAGTAGATTTTGATGAGGACGAACCCCGTTAACAGGTAACACTTCTCTTAATCCAATTTTAACCCAGGGGCACTATCTTCACCTCTGCGGACGATTCCGTTACCGGCGGAATGGTAGGAGCCGGAGCCGGCAGCGTGTGAGCAGCTGTTTCCGTATGAGGCCCTTCCGTACTGATTACAGGGTCATTATCCACAGAAGGCTCCACCGGTGAAACAGTTTCCGCAGAGGAAGGGGGCATGGTCTCAATTGGCTGAATAATGTCCCCTGACTCCTGGGCCTCGCTGCTCTCCTGTGTTTTTGCAGAAGGAACCATATCAATCAGGCTCCTGTCACCGGCATCCAGTTCAATGGCTTTGCTCCACAGAATACTGGTTATTCCGCTGTTTCTGTCCCACTCACAATCATGCCACAGGCAAATGACCTTACCATCCTTAGCCATAATGATTTCCAGCATATCATTTCCGTCCACATGCTTTCCGGTCCGCGCGGCTGTATCATTTATCTGATAAATATTCCCGTCTCTTGATATTATAGCAGCTGTCCCATAGGCCTGTTTCCAGATAGCCGGATTGTATTCCCCAAATATCTGTCCCTCATCCTCGTAGTAGTACATATTCTGCATCACACCGGGGAAACGCTCCGACACTGCCTGTTTATTCTGTCCATTCAAATCCGTCCTGAATATCTGGCTGTACCATTCTCCTCCCGTACCTTTATCCACATAACTGCTGTAATAAATCTGATTATCCACAATGCAATAGCTCTGTACACCATAGTTTTCCCTGATAATGGCAGTATCGTTCCCTTCGCTCTTTGCACTGACAGAAGATTTTGTTCCGCTGCCGCTCAGATAATACGTCTTTCCTCCTATAGTTACCTGGCCATGTTTTACATATTTTATCTTTCCGTCTTCCTCAATCCGGTAAACACGGTCCCCAATGCTGACACTGCTGCCGCTTTCAGCCACTGCAGGATTGCCCATGTCATCTACCAGATAACAATTTCCATCCTTTATGACCACCGAATATCTGGCTTCCCCAGTGGCCACCTCGGTGCCTGAGGTGGTGCTGTAAATCTTCCCGGCCCGGGAGTAATAGATTGTATCCCCCATCACCATATACCCGTCCACGTTCTCCGCAATCAGCTCTTTGGTATCGCTTCCCGGCCTCATCCTAAACAGCTTATCGCAAAGCCCCCTCTCAGCCTCGGAAAGGCCCTGTTTCTGGCTTTCCTTTACCTTAGGCAGGAAATATACGTAATCGCCGTAAGCACGCATAGAATTCCTTGTGGTCTTTTCCGAGGCCGTCTCCCCTCCCAGTACCATCACCTTGTTCTCTACGGTCTTGCGGTACAGGATGGTCTTAAACAGTCCTGCGTCTTCCGCCCTCAGATAACACCAGAACGCATTGGTCCTCACCAGGCTGTCCAGGTTTTCTCCTGTACTCTCAGGTTTGTAGTCCAAATCAATTTGGATATCCTTCAGATAGCCCTTTGTATCGTGGCAGGTATAGGTCTGGCCCTCCTGTTTTAATACCCCGGTGGCCATGATACCGTCGCTGTCAAAGTAATACAGAAACCCCTCTATATCCTTCCACTGGTCCGTCACGTACTCTTCTTCATCCAAATAATACATCCATCCATTATCAGTCTCATTCCATCCTGGCTTTGGTTCCTCCCTGGTATCTATGGTAATGGAAGGCATCTCCTTCTGCTCAGTACTGAAATCCAGATTTTTATAATCTGACCGTATTTTCCCAACCACTGACATAACAACATACACGGCTGCCGTCATAATAACAGCTGCCATAATAATCAAAAATACAGTCTTGATTGGTGAATCCTTTTTTTTGCGCCGTCTGCTCATTAATTTTCCCCTGGTATCTTTTGTTAGTAGTATACTTAATTCTTAAAACATTATTTATACTATCAGACTTTCGGCTTTTTTACAATGAAGTAAATCTTACAATAAAAAAGCACCCATCCGTCAAGGATAAGTGCTGAGTGCCCAAAGTCGGAATCGAACCAACGACACGAGGATTTTCAGTCCTCTGCTCTACCAACTGAGCTATCTGGGCATCTGATGAGCGTGCCGGGATTCGAACCCGGGACAACTTGATTAAAAGTCAAGTGCTCTACCGACTGAGCTACACGCCCATAAGGTTTAAGTTTTTACAAAAAAAATTGCGGGGGCAGGATTTGAACCTACGACCTTCGGGTTATGAGCCCGACGAGCTTCCAGACTGCTCCACCCCGCGCTAATATATAATTATAAATGTTTTAAAATGTTTTGTCAACCAACATTTTAAATGGGCGAAGGTGGATTCGAACCACCGAAGGCATTGCCAGCAGATTTACAGTCTGTCCCCTTTGGCCACTCGGGAATTCGCCCTTATTGAATTAGTATATACACTTTTCTGTAAAAAATACTTAAATGGGGCCTACAGGGCTCGAACCTGTGACCCTCTGCTTGTAAGGCAGATGCTCTCCCAGCTGAGCTAAGACCCCAATAGGTATCTCTTTCAGCGTGTATATGAAAGAAAAACGACCCGGAACGGGTTCGAACCGTCGACCTCCGCCGTGACAGGGCGGCGCTCTAACCAGCTGAGCCACCGGGCCATTAAAGGCATATACATACCTTCAAAACCGCATATTGAATTCCGATTGCTTCACAAACCAACTTTTTCCCTTAACCTTTTGGATAAGCCCTCGACCGATTAGTATTAGTCAGCTACGTACATTACTGCACTTCCACCTCTAACCTATCTACCTCGTCGTCTTCAAGGGGTCTTACTCGCTTTCGCGATGGGATATCTCATCTTGAGGGGGGCTTCACGCTTAGATGCCTTCAGCGTTTATCCCGTCCAGACTTGGCTACCCTGCCATGGCCTTGGTAGGCCAACAGGTACACCAGCGGTCTGTCCATCCCGGTCCTCTCGTACTAAGGACAGCTCCTCTCAGATATCCTGCGCCCGCGCCGGATAGGGACCGAACTGTCTCACGACGTTCTGAACCCAGCTCGCGTACCGCTTTAATGGGCGAACAGCCCAACCCTTGGGACCTGCTACAGCCCCAGGATGCGATGAGCCGACATCGAGGTGCCAAACCACTCCGTCGATGTGAACTCTTGGGAGTGATAAGCCTGTTATCCCCAGGGTAGCTTTTATCCGTTGAGCGATGGCAATCCCACTTTCATACCACCGGATCACTAAGTCCTACTTTCGTACCTGCCCGACCCGTCGGTCTCGCAGTCAAGCTCCCTTATGCCTTTGCACTCTCTGGATGGTTTCCAACCATCCTGAGGGAACCTTTGAGCGCCTCCGATACCCTTTCGGAGGCGACCGCCCCAGTCAAACTCCCCGCCTGACATTGTCCCCCGCCCGGCTCACGGGCGCAGGTTAGAAACCCAATATCGCAAGGGTGGTATCCCAACATTGGCTCCACACAGACTGGCGTCCATGCTTCTCAGCCTCCCACCTATCCTGTACATGCAATACCGAATCCCAGTATCAAACTGGAGTAAAGCTCCATGGGGTCTTTCCGTCCTGGCGCAGGTAACCAGCATCTTCACTGGTATTTCAATTTCACCGGGTGCATTGTTGAGACAGCGCTCAAATCATTACGCCTTTCGTGCGGGTCGGAACTTACCCGACAAGGAATTTCGCTACCTTAGGACCGTTATAGTTACGGCCGCCGTTTACTGGGGCTTAAATTCAAAGCTTCGCTTGCGCTAACCTCTCCTCTTAACCTTCCAGCACCGGGCAGGCGTCAGCCCATATACCTCACCTTACGGTTTTGCATAGACCTGTGTTTTTGCTAAACAGTTGCTTGAGCCTATTCTCTGCGGCCACATCTCTGCGGCACCCCTTCTCCCGAAGTTACGGGGTCATTTTGCCGAGTTCCTTAACAATGCTTCTCCCGCCGGCCTTAGGATTCTCTCCTCATCTACCTGTGTCGGTTTACGGTACGGGCATGTATCACACGATAGCGGCTTTTCTTGACAGCCGGAATCACACACTTCGCTACTTTTGTTCGCTCCGCGTCACGTATTCGGATTGCACGGCGGTTTTTCCAGCCGTACTCCTACCACGCTTGCCCCGGTATTCCCATTCCCGGGATGTGCTGTCCTTCTGTGTCCCCACAGTTCTGATGATACACGGTACAGGAATTTCAACCTGTTGTCCATCGACTACGCCTCTCAGCCTCGCCTTAGGCCCCGACTTACCCAGAGCAGATCAGCTTTACTCTGGAAACCTTGGATATTCGGCCTGGAGGATTCCCACCTCCATCTCGCTACTCATTCCGGCATTCTCTCTTCTCAGCACTCCACGGCTCCTTACCGGTACCGCTTCTCCGTCCTGAGAATGCTCCTCTACCAATGTCTTACGACATTCCTAAGCTTCGGTGTTGTGTTTCAGCCCCGGACATTTTCGGCGCAGGACCTCTCGACTAGTGAGCTATTACGCACTCTTTGAATGTGTGGCTGCTTCTGAGCCAACATCCTAGTTGTCTTTGAAATCCCACATCCTTTTCCACTTAACACACACTTTGGGACCTTAGCTGTAGGTCTGGGCTCTTTCCCTTTTGACTGCCCAACTTATCTCGTGCAGTCTGACTCCCATACATCATTTACGCGGCATTCGGAGTTTGATATCCCTTGGTAAGCTTTGACGCCCCCTTAGGAATTCAGTGCTCTACCTCCGCTAAACTAATATGAGGCTAGCCCTAAAGCTATTTCGAGGAGAACCAGCTATCTCCGGGTTCGATTGGAATTTCTCCCCTATCCACACCTCATTCCCACCCTTTTCAACGGATGTGGATCCGGTCCTCCACGGAATTTTACTTCCGCTTCAACCTGGACATGGATAGGTCACCCGGTTTCGGGTCTGCCTGTACTGACTTGACGCCCATTTGAGACTTGGTTTCCCTTCGGCTCCGAGCCTTAAGCTCTTAACCTTGCCAGTACCGGCAACTCGCCGGACCGTTCTACAAAAAGTACGCGGTCGCACCTTAACGTGCTTCCACAGCTTGTAAACACAGGGTTTCAGGTTCTTTTTCACTCCCCTCCCGGGGTCCTTTTCACCTTTCCTTCACAGTACTATGCGCTATCGGTCACTAAGGAGTATTTAGCCTTGGAGGGTGGTCCCTCCTACTTCCCACAAGGTTTCTCGTGTCTCGTGGTACTCTGGATCCTGCTGCTTCCTATTGCTTTCGTGTACGGGGCTTTCACCCTCTCCGGCCTGACTTCCCAGACAGTTCCACTAACAATTCGGTTCACGTACGCAGTCCTTAACCCCAGCATGCACGCACGCTGGTTTGGGCTCTTCCCATTTCGCTCGCCGCTACTTTGGGAATCGATGTTTCTTTCTCTTCCTCCGGCTACTTAGATGTTTCAGTTCACCGGGTTCCCCCTGCATGGCTATGGATTCACCATGCAGTGACTGAGGTTTGCTCAGCCGGGTTTCCCCATTCAGATATCTCCGGATCAAAGGATATTTGCTCCTCCCCGAAGCTTTTCGCAGCTTATCACGTCTTTCATCGGCTCTTAGTGCCAAGGCATCCACCCTGCGCTCTTTATAGCTTAACCAAAATGATTCCCCGCGGCGGGTTGCTGCGGTTCCTCTCACGTCCATAGCGTTGGACGCTTTGGTTCTAGGTTTGTTTATAAACGCTTTCGCATTTACAAGTTTGTTTCTTCCATACAATCTCTTGTATGGCCTCGGATGTCTTGATATTCTGATTTTGAATATTCAATTCATTTTTATCCAATATGCGGTTTTCAAGGTACGTATGTGACTGATGTTTTATCAGTCATTAGTGAACTCGATTTGCTCAAATCCACTAATCACTGGTAAAAACCAGCTATATGGAACAGCACTTCCCTGCTGACGTAGGTTAACATGTTCTTTAAAACACAGGTTTCGCTTTTACCTCCACCCATTGAAACATGTCTGTTCTATATAAAACACTCTTTCGAGTGAGTTTTTTTGATGAATCCGGCAGCCACCTGCTCTCCCATGCCGTCTCCAGCATAGTACCATCGGCCGCTTAAGTCTTAACCATCGTGTTCGGAATGGGTACGGGTGTTTCCCCTAAGCGCATCGCCACCGGAATTTCTTTGTGTCCTTTTCATTGAACACTAGACAGTATCTAAAACCCTTACTTCTTCTTCCTTAGAAAGGAGGTGATCCAGCCGCACCTTCCGATACGGCTACCTTGTTACGACTTCACCCCAGTTACCTGCCCCGCCTTCGGCAGCTCCCTCCTTTCGGTTGGGTCACTGACTTCGGGCGTTGCTGACTCCCATGGTGTGACGGGCGGTGTGTACAAGACCCGGGAACGTATTCACCGCGACATTCTGATTCGCGATTACTAGCGATTCCAGCTTCGTGTAGTCGGGTTGCAGACTACAGTCCGAACTGGGACGTTATTTTTGGGATTTGCTCCACATCACTGTCTCGCTTCCCTTTGTTTACGCCATTGTAGCACGTGTGTAGCCCAAATCATAAGGGGCATGATGATTTGACGTCATCCCCACCTTCCTCCAGGTTATCCCTGGCAGTCTCCCTAGAGTGCCCACCTTCACGTGCTGGCTACTAAGGATAAGGGTTGCGCTCGTTGCGGGACTTAACCCAACATCTCACGACACGAGCTGACGACAACCATGCACCACCTGTCTCCCCTGTCCCGAAGGAAAGGCCGCGTTACCGGCCCGTCAGGGGGATGTCAAGACTTGGTAAGGTTCTTCGCGTTGCTTCGAATTAAACCACATGCTCCACCGCTTGTGCGGGTCCCCGTCAATTCCTTTGAGTTTCATTCTTGCGAACGTACTCCCCAGGTGGAATGCTTACTGCGTTTGCGGCGGCACCGAAGGGCTTTGCCCCCCAACACCTAGCATTCATCGTTTACGGCGTGGACTACCAGGGTATCTAATCCTGTTTGCTCCCCACGCTTTCGAGCCTCAACGTCAGTTATCGTCCAGTAAGCCGCCTTCGCCACTGGTGTTCCTCCTAATATCTACGCATTTCACCGCTACACTAGGAATTCCACTTACCTCTCCGACACTCTAGCAAAACAGTTTCCAAAGCAGTCCCAGGGTTGAGCCCTGGGTTTTCACTTCAGACTTGCTTCGCCGTCTACGCTCCCTTTACACCCAGTAAATCCGGATAACGCTTGCCCCCTACGTATTACCGCGGCTGCTGGCACGTAGTTAGCCGGGGCTTCTTAGTCAGGTACCGTCATTTTCTTCCCTGCTGATAGAGCTTTACATACCGAAATACTTCTTCACTCACGCGGCGTCGCTGCATCAGGCTTTCGCCCATTGTGCAATATTCCCCACTGCTGCCTCCCGTAGGAGTTTGGGCCGTGTCTCAGTCCCAATGTGGCCGGTCACCCTCTCAGGTCGGCTACTGATCGTCGCTTTGGTGGGCCGTTACCCCGCCAACTGGCTAATCAGACGCGGATCCATCTCACACTACCGGAGTTTTTCACACACTGCCATGCGGCACTGTGCGCTTATGCGGTATTAGCAGTCATTTCTAACTGTTATCCCCCAGTGTGAGGCAGGTTATCCACGCGTTACTCACCCGTCCGCCACTCAGTCAATCAAGATTCCATCCGAAAACTTCATCTTAATTGCTTCGTTCGACTTGCATGTGTTAGGCACGCCGCCAGCGTTCATCCTGAGCCAGGATCAAACTCTCATGTTCAAAAGTTGATTCCAGGTTTTCAGACTACTTAGCTTGGCTAGTTATCTTTAACCTTCATTACTTGGTTTTGTTCTGAATTTTCTCAAATCCAAAGGCCTAAACCAGACCTTTTGCTTTTAGAATTTTCAGGGTTTTACATACTGTCTAATCTTCAATTATCAAGGTTCTTTGTTGTCGGCTTGTTCAGCAGCAACTTTTATATCTTATCACAGTCGCTCGTATTTGTCAACAACTTTTTTAAGGTTTTTTGATTTTTGTTTTCAGCCAAAGGGCTTTCCTCAATCGTCAAACGCTGTTTTTTGTCCAGCGGGTATTAACTATACCACAACTGTCATTTACTGTCAACATCTTTTTAATTTTTTTCATCTTTCAAACAAGAGTGAAAAAAATAATCATTTGGAAAACAGAGCGGAGAAAGAGGGATTTGAACCCTCGCGCCGGTTTCCCGACCTACACCCTTAGCAGGGGCGCCTCTTCGGCCTCTTGAGTATTTCTCCGAATTGATATTTTCCATATGATTGCTTCTTTAGACATGCTTGCCCTCAGACGCATTGACCATTATACTAAATAGACTTTAGCTTGTCAAGCCATTTTGGGTGAGATTTTTATTTATTTCTTCCTGTATCCGGTCGTGCACAAGATGTGCTATTTCTGAGGTTTTCATTTCCATATATTGATCCGGCAGAATGGGCTTCATGTAGTGAACCTGCACTTCTTCCCTTTTTAATGAGTTCATATCAAAGGGCCGGAAGGAATTAATCAGTGCCACAGGTACAATGGGACAGCCTGCTTTTACAGCGCTTTTAAATGTACCGCTCTTAAAATCCAGTATCTCGTTTCCGTTGCGGCTCCGGTGGCCTTCCGCAAATATAACAAAGTTACGGCCTGACTTTACCAGTTTGGTGACTTCCGTTATGATGCGTACCTGGTCTTTTATATCATCCCTGTTCATGGCAAGGCTATTGGTAGCCCCCAGAACCTGCTTTACCAGAATCCAGTTGGATGCCTCTTTCTTTATTACAACAGATAAAGGTCTTGGACAGGTTGAAAACAGGGCAAGCATATCAAACAGCCCCTGATGGTTCGGAAACAGTATAAACCCATCCTCAGACGGAATATACTCTGTTCCCGTTGCAGTGACCGTAACCCTTCCCCTTCTGTTAATCCTCTTTACCATCTCTGATATATACCCATACTTCTCAGCGGCTGTCCTTGTATCCTCTTCCCTGGCCATACGTGCAATGGTGAAGAACCACATGGGTGCATGGAGTAAATTCATGAGTACCATATATATAATCCGCTTCATATCCCCTCGCTACAGAGTACAAAATTCCTTTACTGCTGTTTCATATAGATTATTACCAAGTGTATCCATTACCACAACCACCGGAAAATCCTGAATGGTCAGTCTGCG
The DNA here is from genome assembly GCF_020297485.1 of Enterocloster clostridioformis. Classification (NCBI taxonomy): domain Bacteria; kingdom Bacillati; phylum Bacillota; class Clostridia; order Lachnospirales; family Lachnospiraceae; genus Enterocloster; species Enterocloster clostridioformis. The sequence continues at coordinate 3,687,780 of NZ_JAIWZC010000001.1, read as the reverse complement.
GACTGCCTCCGTGCCTAAATCTTCATATGCAACAATTTCGGATGAAAGAATGCATTTGGACAAAATGGCTCCTGCTCCTCCCACAGCGGCAAAATAAACAGCCCCGCCGCGCACAATGGCATCCATAACATCCCTGTTTCTCTTTCCCTTTCCTATCATAGCTCTCATGCCCAGATCCAGAAGCCGGGGCGTATACTTATCCATACGGCTGGCTGTAGTTGGACCGGCAGAGCCGATGGGTCTTCCCTCCCTGGCAGGGGACGGTCCCATGTAATATATGATGCTGCCCTCTATATCAAACGGCAGTGCTTCCCCTCTGTCCAGGGCCTCGTCCATCCGCTTATGGGCGGCATCCCTGGCCGTATAAATGGTTCCTGTAAGATATACATAATCTCCTGCCTTTAAGGAGGCAGCTTTCTCTTTTGTCATGGGTACATTTATATGCCGATTCATCTGAACAGGACTCCTTTCTCATTTACAGTACTCTGCGGGCATGACGGTTTACATGGCAGCATATGTTTACGGCAAGGGGAAGGCCGGCAATATGGGTGGCAAAGGTCTCTATGTTCACGGCAAGGGCTGTCACCCTTCCTCCCAGTCCTCCGGGACCGATGCCGGACTGGTTGATTCGCTTTAACATATCCTCTTCCAGCTCTCTGACCCACTGCCTTTCAGGCTTATTCTCTATATCCCTGGTCAGGGCGTGCTTTGCCATCTGGGCGCATTTCTCAAAGGTCCCGCCTATGCCCACCCCCACCACCATGGGCGGACAGGCATTGGGTCCTGCCTCTCTCACTGCCTGAAGGATGGATTCCTTTACCCCTTCCAGGCCATCAGCCGGCTTTAACATGAATACACGGCTCATATTCTCACTTCCAAATCCCTTGGGAGCCACTGTTATGTCAATCTGTTCCCCATCTGTAATTTCACAGTGAATAACCGCCGGCGTATTGTCCTTTGTATTGATTCTCTCAATAGGGTCCCCCACCACGGATTTACGGAGATATCCCTGTTCATATCCCTGACGTACGCCTTCATTGACAGCATCAGCCAGTCTTCCCCCTGTGATATGTACATCCTGTCCTATTTTCATGAATACCACAGCCATACCTGTATCCTGACAAATAGGTATGCTGTCCTCTCCCGCAATTCTAAGATTCTCCTTAAGCTGTTCCAGAACCTGGCGCCCCAGAGGGGATTCCTCCTCCTCCACTGCTTTTTCAAAGACCTTTCTCATATCCGGAGCCAGTCCGTAATTGGCCTCAATACACATATCCCTTATTGCTTTTGTAATGGTTGCTGCGGATATCTCCCTCATTTTCTTTGTTCCTCCCATCCTTTTGCTATGGCAGCCTTAAATTCATCTTCGGGCATGGACTTTCCGTAGACTTCTGTCCAGCTTGATGTACTCAAGGGGAAGGGACAGGGCGCAGGATATATTGGAATATCCGGTACCGAAATCATCCAGATAAAACCCAAATCCTTCTCCTGTCATCTCCTCCATAATCATTTTCATATAGTCCATGTCCTGGAGCAGGACCCGTTCCGTAACCTCAATTTTCAGTTTATCCGGACTGAGTCCGGACCGTTTCAGACATTCATGGATTCTCCCGGAGAGACTGCGGTCCTCGAACTGCTGCATGGAAAGATTGATGGATACGGAATCTATTTTGCCCCGACTCTGTCCGAAAAGCATGCAGATCTCCTCCAGCACAATCCAGCTCAGGTCATCGATAAGGCCGGTCTCTTCTGCCAAAGGTATGAATTCCGACGGAGATACGGGTTCACCGTCATAATCCCTGAGACGCCGAAGGGCTTCCGCGGAAGAGAACCTGCTGGTTTTTAAGTTAAACACAGCACCGGGCAGTATGCAGTCCGGCTCCCTGGCAATATTATATTAAATCTTTTCGTAAAAAGGCTGTCGTAACTGACAGCCTTTTCATGGAACTAAATCTTAAACCGTTTCATCTGAATCTACATCTGCTTCGCTCTCTTCCTTGTAATACTCTTCATCATATACATTGCTGTCCTTGGTAACGCTTTCCCTTACCTTGGCTATACTTGCCACCTTGATGTCAGAATCCTGATTAATGCTCATAAGCTTGACGCCGGAGGTATTGCGTCCAATCACGGATATATCGTCAACCTTCATGCGGATAATAATGCCTTCTGTCGTTATTATCATGATTTCCCTGCCGTCATTTACCAGCTTGGCACCTACAAGATAACCTGTCTTATCCGTACACTTGTAGCAGATAACACCCTTTCCGCCCCTGTTCTGGGAGCTGAATTCCGTAATCATAGTGCGTTTGCCCATGCCGTTCTCGGAAACCACCAGAAGGCTGTCTCCCTGGCTCTGCATCTGCATTCCGATGACTTCGTCATCTTCCTCAAAACGCATTCCGATGACGCCTATAGATACACGGCCGGTCACTCTTACGTCTGTCTCGTTGAAACGGATACACATTCCCTTGCGTGTGACAAGAAGGATATCCTGGGTATTATCTGTTGCCTTTACCTCTATCAGCTCATCGCCGTCACGAAGCACAATGGCCTGAAGTCCATTCTTGCGCACATGCTCATACTCAACCATAGGCGTTTTCTTGACCATGCCGTTTTGGGTAGCCATGAACAGATATTTGTCATCGTTGAATTCACGCATGGGGATAATGGCCGTAATCTTTTCCTCCGGCATCAGCTGCAGAAGGTTTATAATAGCCGTTCCCCTGGCCGTACGTCCTGCCTCCGGTATCTCATATGCCTTCAGACGGTATACGCGTCCGGTATTGGTAAAGAACATCATATAGTGATGGTTGGTGGTCATGAGAAGGTCCTCAATATAGTCCTCCTCAATGGTCTGCATGCCCTTGATTCCCTTACCTCCCCTGTTCTGGCTCCTGAAATTATCCACGTCCATGCGCTTGATATAACCCAGATGGGTCATAGCAATGATGGTATCCTCGTCCGGAATCAGGTCCTCCATGGACATATCGTCGTCATATCCAATGGCCGTGCGGCGGTCATCCCCGTATTTATCAGAGATGATCATGATCTCGTCCCGGATAACGGTAAGCAGCTTCTTCTCATCTGCAAGGATTGCCTTCAACTCCTCGATCTTTGCCTGAAGTTCCCTGTACTCGTTCTCCAGCTTCTCACGTTCCAAACCTGTGAGAGCGCGGAGCCTCATATCCACAATGGCCTGTGACTGTGCGTCGGAAAGCCCGAAGCGCTCCATCAACTGGTTCTTGGCATCCGCCACATTAGCTGATCCGCGGATGATGCGGATTACCTCGTCAATGTGATCCAGGGCAATGAGCAGTCCCTTTAATATATGGGCTCTTTCTTCTGCCTTGTTTAAATCATACTGGGTCCTTCTGGTAACTACCTCTTCCTGATGCTTTAGGTACTCCTCCAGCATCTGGTGCAGGTTCAGTACCTTTGGCTGGTTATTAATGAGAGCCAGCATGATAACGCCGAAGGTGTCCTGAAGCTGGGTATGCTTTAACAGCTGGTTCAGGATTACATTGGCATTTACATCCCGGCGCAGCTCTATGTTGATCCGCATGCCTTCACGGTTAGACTCATCTCCAATGTAGGTAATGCCGTCAATTTTCTTTTCCTTGACCAGGTCTGCGATTTTCTCAATGAGACGTGCCTTATTTACCATGTAGGGAAGTTCCGTCACAATAATTCTGGACTTTCCGTTGGCCATGGTCTCTATGTTGGTCACGGCGCGCACCTTGATTTTCGCGCGGCCCGTGCGGTAAGCTTCCTCGATTCCTCTTCTTCCCAGAATGGTGGCGCCAGTGGGGAAATCAGGTCCCTTTACAATCTCCATGATTTCTTCCAGGGAGGTCTCCCTATCCTCCTCCACCCTGTTGTCAATCATCTTGACCACCGCGCCGATGATTTCCCTCAGATTGTGAGGCGGTATGTTGGTGGCCATACCAACGGCAATACCGGAGGTGCCGTTTACCAGCAGGTTAGGGTATCTGGAAGGAAGGACAAGGGGCTCCCTCTCGGTTTCATCGAAGTTAGGTACGAAGTCCACGGTATCTTTATTGATATCTGCCAGCATTTCCATGGAAATCTTGCTTAAGCGGGCCTCGGTATAACGCATGGCTGCCGCGCCGTCGCCGTCCACAGAACCAAAGTTTCCGTGTCCGTCCACCAGGGGATAACGGGTGGACCACTGCTGCGCCATGTTAACCAGCGCGCCGTAGATGGAGCTGTCTCCATGGGGATGGTACTTACCCATTGTATCACCGACGATACGGGCGCACTTACGATGCGGCTTATCCGGACCGTTGTTCAGCTCTATCATGGAATAAAGCACACGCCTCTGTACGGGCTTAAGGCCGTCCCTGACATCAGGCAGGGCCCTGGCGCTGATAACACTCATGGCATAGTCGATATAAGACTGTTCCATGGTTTTCTTAAGGTCTACTTCATGAACCTTGTCAAATACATTTGGTTCCATATTCAATCTCCTTTATGTTTGCAGTCTAAAATCAGATATCTAAGTTCTTCACCTTTTTCGCGTTGGCCTCAATGAATTCCCTTCTGGGTTCTACCTGGTCGCCCATGAGGGTGGTGAAGGTCAAATCTACTTCAGACGTGGTTTCCTCATCCATGGTGACACGCAGAAGTATCCTGCGCTCCGGATCCATGGTTGTCTCCCACAGCTGCTCCGCATCCATCTCTCCCAAACCTTTGTAACGCTGGATTTTATTGCTGTTGTCGCGTCCAATGTCCATGAGGATGGAATTCAGCTCCTCGTCACTGTACGCGTACCATACCTTTTTATTCTTCTCCACCTTATACAGAGGCGGCTGGGCCAGATATACATATCCCTGTTTGATTAACTCCGGCATAAACCTGTAAATAAAGGTCAGAAGAAGGGTACTGATATGAGCTCCGTCCACATCGGCATCCGTCATGATGATGATTTTGTGGTAGCGGAGTTTGGATATATCAAAATCGTCATGAATACCTGTTCCAAATGCAGTTATCATGGCCTTGATTTCCGCATTGCCGTAAATACGATCCATTCTGGCCTTCTCCACGTTGAGAATTTTACCGCGCAGGGGAAGTATGGCCTGAGTGGCACGTGAACGTGCTGTCTTTGCGGAACCGCCTGCGGAATCTCCCTCTACAATGTAAATCTCGCAGTTTTCCGGATTTTTGTCAGAACAGTCAGCCAGTTTGCCCGGAAGGGCCATGCCGTCCAGGGCTGATTTGCGGCGCGTTAAGTCCCTGGCCTTTCTGGCAGCCGCACGGGCCCTCTGTGCCAGTATGGATTTCTCACACATGGACTTGGCCACAGCCGGATTCTGCTCAAGGAAATAGGTCAGCTGCTCGCTGACAATATTATCCACCGCTGCACGGGCCTCGCTGTTGCCCAGCTTCTGTTTTGTCTGGCCCTCAAACTGAGGATCCTCGATCTTAACACTGATGATGGCTGTCAGGCCCTCACGTATGTCCTCGCCGGACAGGTTATCCTCGCTGTCCTTTAAGAGCTTTTTCTCCCTGGCATAGTCGTTGAAGGTCTTGGTCAGAGCATTCTTAAAGCCGGTGAGGTGAGTGCCTCCCTCAGGCGTATTAATGTTGTTTACAAATGTGTATATATTCTCGGTATAGGAATCATTGTGCTGCATGGACACTTCCACATACACGCCTTCCCTGGTTCCCTCACAGTAAATAACCTGATCATAGATAGGGGTCTTTCCCTTGTTCAGGTATGTGACGAATTCCTTGATTCCGCCTTCATAATGGAATACCTTTTCTTTTTTTTCTTCCCTGTTATCCTTAAGGATGATCTTCAGGTTCTTCGTCAGGAACGCTGTCTCCCTGAGCCGGATTTTCAGAGTATCGTAATCATAGACTGTCTCCTCAAATATTTCCTTGTCAGGCAGAAAGGTGACCTTTGTGCCATGCTGTTCCGGACCGCATTTGCCCACTATCTTTAAGGGATATGTTACCTTTCCCCTTTCATACCGTTGCTGGTAAATATTTCCATCTTTATAGACCTGGACCTCCAGCCATTCAGACAATGCATTGACAACCGAAGCACCAACGCCATGAAGTCCGCCGGATACCTTATATCCGCCGTTGCCGAACTTACCGCCCGCATGGAGGATGGTGAATACAACTTCCACGGCAGGAAGTCCTGCCTTTTTCTGGATATCCACCGGAATACCGCGGCCGTCATCCACCACTGTGATGGAATTGTCCTCGTTGATGGTCACATCGATGGAATCACAATATCCCGCCAAGGCTTCATCTACCGCATTATCTACAATCTCATACACCAGATGATGGAGACCTCTGGCAGATGTGCTGCCTATATACATGCCAGGCCGTTTCCTGACCGCCTCAAGTCCTTCCAAAATCTGAATCTGATCTGCTCCGTATTGCTCTCCCATGTTATATAATCATCCTTTCTTTCTAGTACGGCATTAATTCTCGTTGATGACAGTTCCGTCAATTACCTTGAATACCTTATCAATCTGGAACCTGTTATTGACAAAATCATCCAGACCCGTGCAGGTAATCATAGTCTGTATATGTTTAATGGCTGACAGCAGATGGTTCTGCCTGCTGCTGTCAAGCTCTGATAACACATCATCCAAAAGCAGGATTGGGTCGTTATGGCTCAATTGCTTGACCAGCTCAAGCTCTGACAGCTTAAGGGACAGGGCCGCAGTGCGCTGCTGCCCCTGGGACCCAAACCTGCGTATATCAATACCATTTACAATAAAGCTTATGTCATCCCTGTGAGGTCCCGACAATGTGGTCTTCTGTTTCATGTCCTGGGCCCGGTTCCTCTTAAGGACATCCTCCATCTGGTCTTCCTGGGTGTAGGGTTCATAGGAAATGGTAATATCCTCCCTGCCGCCTGTGAGACTCAGATGAATGGCGTGTATGATTTCATTGAGCTGCTTAATGAAATCCCTCCGGAACTTAATCACTTCACGTCCGTAATTCACCAGCTGCATATCCCATACATCCAGGGTTTCCTCATACTCCGGCCTGAAATACAGTTCCTTTAACAGCTTGTTGCGCTGAAGGAGGACCTTATTGTACTGTACAAGGGAATGGACATAGAGTTTATTCAGCTGGCACAGTTCCATATCAATGAACCGCCTCCTCTCGGAAGGCCCGTTCTTTATGATATTCAGGTCCTCCGGCGAGAAGAATACCACATTGGCTATGCCGAACAGTTCGCTGGCCTTGCGTATGGGAACCCCATTGATGGCAATGCCCTTTGGCTTGTTCTTTTTCAGATGCATGTCAATGCGGTAAGGGACATTGTTCTTCCTTATCTGCAATTTAATATGGGATTCATCCTGATTGAACCGGATGATATCCCTGTCCTTGGCGCTTTTATGTGATTTGGACGTGCAGCACACATACACTGCCTCCAGGATATTGGTCTTTCCCTGGGCATTGTCCCCATAGAGTATATTGGTTCCCTGATTAAACTCCATATGTAGTTCTTTGTAATTGCGGTAATTTTTCAGTTCTATGGATTCAATAATCATGGATTTCCCTGCCAGTCTGTCACTTCGTGATTTTAATGGTTTCACCCTTATAGGTGACCACATCACCGTCCACCAGTTTTTTCCCACGCTGATAAACAGTCTCGCCGTTTACCTGTATAAGGCCGTCCTGGGCAGCATATTTGGCTTCTACGCCTGATTCTGCCAGGCCAGCCGCTTTCAGCGCCTGACCCAGCTTGATATAGTCTTCCCTAAGCTTAATTATTTCCATACTTTTCCTCTCTTAGACAGTGGCAGCATTAAAATTAACAGGAAGAATCAGATAAATGTAACTTTCCTCCTCGTCCTTGATAAAGCATGGGGACTTGGGATTCATCATATAAATATTGATATCCTCGCCGTCAATGACGCGCAGCGCATCGATGAGGAACTTGGGATTAAATCCAATCATGATGTCCTTACCTGTCTTGTGAATCATCAATTCCGCATTCATGGAGCCAAAACTGGAGTTCAGCTTCAGCTCCATGGAGTTATCTCCGATATTGATTATAAGAGGCTTCTTGTCATTTTCACGGATCAGGATAGTGGCCCGTTCAATACAGTCCAGGAATTCCTTCTTGTTCACAGATACCCTTGTCTCATAATCGCTGGAAAGCATCTGGCTGATTCTGAAATATTCACCTTCAATCAGACGGGACACCACCATTGTATTGTCAAATTCAAAGAGAATATGGTTGGTGCTGAAATAAATCAGCACTTCTTTTTCATTATCTCCGCCTAATATTTTGCTGACCTCGCTGAGGGTCTTGCCCGGTACGATTACCTTGGTGTCCTCATAGTGGTCTTTTAAGCGCACCTTGCGGATGGAGATTCTGTGTCCGTCTAAGGAGACCACCTTCAGCTGGTTTTCATTGACTTCAAACAGCTCTCCGGCCATCATCTTATTGCTGTCATTAGGGGCGATGGAGAAGATGGTCTGCTGGATGACCTCCTTTAAGGTGAACTGGGACAGGCAGATATATTTATCCTTTTCTATATAGGGAAGGTATGCAAACTCTTCCCCGTCACGTCCCTGGATATTGAACACGGAGTTTTCACAGCGTATGGTTGTGTTGAACTTATCGTCTGATTCAATGGTAACGGACGCATTTTCGCTGGAAAGCCTTCTGGTAATTTCAGAGAACAGCTTTGCATCTAACGCGATCTTGCCGTGTTCCAGTATGTCTCCCTCAACCCTTGTCTCGATTCCTAATTCCATATCATTGCCTGTAAGCTTGATTTCGCTGGTGCTGGCGTCAATGAGTATGCATTCAAGAATGGTCATGGTGGTCTTGGAAGGTACAGCTTTCATTACAATATTAATTCCATTAACAATGGCGTCTTTTTGAAATCTTAACTTCATAATGTTGATAACTTCCTTTCAGAGTAATTGTGTGCCCGATGTGTCATCTGTGAGTGAAGATATAAATAATTTTCGAAGAAACCGTAGTAGGGGCTGTGGGTTTGTGTAAAACTGTCTGAAGTCCTTGATAATTAAGGACAAGCACCTGTGGAACAGGATGTGGAAACCATCCACTTTCATGAGGGAAAACTTAAAGTTTATCCACAGGTGGTTAAAAGTCATTCACAAGTCCTTCAGAAACGATCAGTTATCAACAGCCCGTCCACATGGATTCCACTGTCTATTGTGGATTGATCTTCTTTTTCAGTATCTCTATGGTATTTCTCAATGTGTCGTCCTTTGCCATGTCACCGGTTATCTTCTCGGCGCCATGTATAATGGTGGTATGGTCCCTTCCTCCCAGGTACCGTCCGATAGTCTGGAGAGGAGTGGCCGTCATATCCCTGCACAGGTACATGACGATCTGCCTTGGGTATACGATTTCCTTATTACGTTTCTGGGATGAGATATCCAGGGGGGTAAGGCCAAAATGATCGGAAACCACCTGAATAATCAGGTCCGGTGTCACTTCCCTCTGGGCATTGGGGGAAATGATGTCCTTTAAGGCTTCCTCGGCCAGTTCCAGTGTGATGTCGCATTTGTTAAGCCTTGATAACGCGACGATTTTTGTCAGGGCTCCCTCCAGCTCACGGATATTGGATTTGATATTGGTAGCGATGTATTTAATTACCTCGTTATCTATATTATATCCTTCCATCTCCTCCTTTTTGCGCAGAATCGCCATTCTTGTCTCATAATCAGGGGACTGGATGTCCACGGTCAGGCCCCATTCAAAACGGGATCGGAGACGTTCCTCCAGTGTCTCAATTTCTTTTGGCGGTTTATCTGAGGATATTATAATCTGCTTCTTTGATTCATATAATGTGTTAAAGGTATGGAAGAACTCCTCCTGGGTGCTTTCCTTACCTATGATGAACTGGATATCGTCGATGAGAAGGACATCGTTGTTCCTGTATTTTTCCCTGAATTCCGTGGTGGTTATGTTGTTTTTATTACGGATGGCGTCAATCAGCTCGTTGGTAAAGGTTTCTGAGGTGACGTACAGTATCTTGGATTTCGCGTTGTTCTTTAATATGAAGTGGGCGATGGCATGCATCAGATGGGTTTTGCCAAGTCCCACGCCTCCATATATAAAGAGAGGGTTGTATATCTCACCCGGGGATTCAGCCACGGCCAGGGCAGCAGCATGGGCCAGGTTGTTATTTCCGCCTACAACAAAGGTATCAAAGGTATACTTGGGATTTAAGTTGGCACTCTGTATGACATCGGGGCTGACAGAAACCTTGTTATTCTTAATCAGCTGGGGCGCAGACGGTTCCTCCGTCTCCGCGATTTGCTCCTTAACTTTGAAATCCACCTCGCATTCCTTTTCAAGGAATTCCGAGATGGTTACCTTTAATAAAAATCCGTATTTTTTATTTACATATTGTAAAAAGGTCTGTTCGGGAACAATGATGGTTACTGTGTTGTCTTTAAAAGAGTGCGGCTTTAAGGGTTCCAGCCAGGTACTGTAGGAGATATTGGATATTTCGTGTTCTTCTTTTAAAGTAAGTAAGATTTTGTCCCAGTTTTCTTTGATTTTTTCGATCATTTTTTGTCTCCTAAAACTGTATTGCAGAATTGCCCAATCTAAATCTATTGTATACTAAAGTAAAAATTTTTTCAATGACAAGTGTAAAATATTGTGGATAACTTTGTGAATTGGGGGTGGAAGCCTTGTGTAAGCAGTGTGGAAAGATCTTTTGTCCACAAAAATCGTGAGAAAGTTAACTGGAGTTTTACACATGGTGGAAATATTCATAAATTCTGGATTTTTTAGATCGGGCTGGGGAAAAAACGGCCATTATCCCATACTTATCCACAACTTATCCACATTTTGTGGATAATGTTATGTTAATCTGGGATCCGATGTGAAAATAACCTTGCACAGAAAGGAAAACATAAGCATGAAACATTGACGCTGGGGTGATTTTTACTTATAATTACGTTGTAGCATTGCATTGTATCTTTATCATAAGAACAGTAGCAGGAGGAAAAAATGAATACTTTATCCAAAACCCGCGACCTGGTATTGGCAGCAGTCATTGCAGCCATTATCGTAATCATGGCCTTTGTGCCATTCTTAGGGTACATTCCGCTTGGATTCATGAATGCGACCACCGTTCATATCCCTGTGATTATCGGAGCCATTATTCTGGGACCGAAATATGGGGCATTCCTGGGGTTGACATTCGGCCTGACCAGTTTGTGGAAGAATACCTTCATGCCAAATCCCACGTCTTTTGTGTTTTCACCCTTTGTTACCATGGGACAGTTTCACGGAAATCCGGGAAGCCTGGTTATCTGCCTGGTTCCGCGAATACTGATTGGGGTTGTGGCCTATTATGTGTACCGTCTGTTTATGAGGATGCTTAAGAACAGGAGAAATAAGCAGGGGACCGCATTGTTTGCGGCAGGCGTAGCCGGATCCCTGACTAACACACTTCTGGTTATGAACTTGATTTATCTTTTGTTTGGGGATCAGTATGCGTCTGCTGCCAGCTGGACAGCCAAATGGGTATATGGAGTAATATTGGGAATCATCGGTATGCAGGGAGTGCCGGAAGCCCTGGTGGCAGGAATTATCGTGACGGCTGTGGCCGGAATCCTGCTGAAGGTAATACCAGACAGCAGAGGATAGGCAGGGAACCGGATTTATACTAAATATAGTAATGTAGTTTTGCAATGCACACATCTTGTTGGGACAGTCTCTGAGACTGTCCTTTTTTGCAGCTTTTTTGTTGATTTTTGAGAAAATCCGCTTGACGAAGGCGGATTTCTTCTATATAATTGAGAAGATGTTTAATTATACTAGTCTAAATGTGTGTTTTCACATTGCCACATAATTTTTGATAGGAGGTGCCCGGATATGAAGATGACATTTCAGCCCAAGAAGAGACAGAGAGCGAAAGTTCATGGCTTTAGAGCAAGAATGAAGACTACAGGCGGTAGAAAAGTTATTGCTGCCAGAAGATCTAAAGGTAGAGCAAGATTATCTGCTTAATTGTTTCAAGCTTAAAGCAAAAGAACTACGGGCCACAGCATCATGTGGCCTTTTCTTTTCTTACCTTCCCGGAAAAAAGGGGAGTGTTTTGACAACCTGATTGTAAGGAGTTTCGGATGAAACGATTTCCTTCCGTTAAGAAGAACAGTGAGTTCCAGGTGATATACAGGAATGGAACTTCCTATGCGAACAGACTGCTGGTGATGTATGTGATGAAAACCGGGGAAGATGAAAACCGCATTGGCATATCTGTGAGCAAAAAAGTGGGCAACAGCGTTGTCCGCCATCATATAACAAGGCTTTTAAGAGAGATTTTCCGTTTAAACAATTACAGAATAAAGACTGGGTTAAACATCATCCTGGTAGCGAGAGGCGCTGCCAGACAATCGGATTACAAACATTTGGAGGGTGCTTACCTGCACCTGTGCGGACTGCATCACATTTTAAAAGAATCGAAGTGAAGTGATTATGGCAAGATGTCTGATTTTGTTTGTAAGGGGCTACCAGAAATTTCTGTCACCCCTTAAAGTAAGAACTCACTGTATTTACACACCTACATGCTCTCAATACGCCATTGAGGCATTGAAGAAGTATGGTGCGTTAAAAGGTACATGGTTGGCCTGCAAGAGGATACTCCGTTGTCACCCATTTGCAGAAGGCGGTTATGATCCAGTTCCGTAGATCGAAGGAGGTAGTGTATTGAACAGTATAGCTGGCGCAGTATTATTGACAAAAACAGGAGGTATTCTGGGGCCGATAGCTGATATCCTGGGGGGGATCATGGACTTATTGTTCCGTTTTACCAGTGCCTTCGGGATATTGAATATTGGTTTATGTATCATTTTATTTACCCTTGTAACAAAGGTGCTGATGATACCTCTTACCATTAAGCAGCAGAAATCATCAAAACTCATGGCGGTCATGCAGCCCGAAATTACAGCCATTCAGAAAAAGTACAAGGGCAAGGAAAATGACCAGAAGTACGCCATGATGATGCAGACCGAAATTAAGGCGGTTTATGAGAAGTACGGCACATCCATGACAGGCGGATGCCTCCCTCTTCTGATCCAGATGCCTATTATTTTCGCGTTGTACCGCGTCATCTACAATATTCCTGCATACGTACAGTCCGTAAGGGTATATTATGAAGCAGTGGTAAGCAAGCTTCCCAGCGGATATGAGGCGTCTCAGGCATTTACAGACCTGGCGCAGGCCCACAAGATGGTGGGTGAGAGATTTGACTATACCAATGTAAACACAGTCATTGATTTATTATATAAGCTGACAGGACAGCAGTGGGATTCACTGGTCAACGCTTTTTCTTCCGTGGGACAGGCAGTTACGGAAACCGGCGTAAGAGTAGTGGATGCCATTGAGAACATGCAGAACTTCTTTGGTCTGAACATTGCATACACACCTATGCAGGTTATCATGAACTATTTTAATAAGGTTGACAACACCACGCTGATGACTGCAATTGCGGCGCTTTGTATTCCGCTGCTGGCAGGTTTGAGCCAGTGGTACAGCACCAAGCTGATGACGGCCAATCAGCCCCAGCAGTCTGAAGATGCTCCGGGCGCAAACATGATGAAGAGCATGAATGTGACCATGCCTTTAATGTCCGTATTCTTCTGTTTCTCATTTGCATCCGGTATCGGACTTTACTGGGTTGCACAGAGTGTATTCACCATTATCCAGCAGGTGGGAATCAATTCTTACCTTAATAAAGTTGATATTGACGACCTGGTTCAGAAGAACATTGAAAAGACCAACAAGAAGCGTGCAAAGAAAGGCCTTCCTCCTACAAAAGTGGGCAATGTAGACGAGATGCTCAAGAAGATTGAGGCAAGGGAAGAAAAGGCAGAACAGGCCCAGATGGCTAAGATCGCTAAGACTAAGTCCATTGTTGAGGAGTCTACCAAGTACTATAATGATAATGCCAAGCCCGGAAGTCTGGCGGCTAAGGCTAACATGGTTTCCAAGTATAATGAGAAGCACGAGAAGGGTAAAAAGTAGGAGGGTTTTGTATGGATATGATTACAGTTACTGCCAAGACAGTGGACGAAGCAGTTACAAAGGCGTTAATCGAACTTGAAACCACCAGCGACAAACTGGAATATGAAGTGGTTGATAAAGGAAGTACAGGATTCCTTGGTATCGGCGCAAAACCAGCCATCATTCGTGCTAAGAAAAAAGAGTCCATTGAGGATAGAGCGATGGATTTCCTGTCTCAGATATTTGAGGCAATGAATATGCAGGTGAACATTACGGCTGCATATAACCAGGAGGAGCAGGAGTTGTCCTTAAACCTGGAAGGCGAGGATATGGGAATCCTTATCGGCAAGAGAGGCCAGACCCTGGATTCTCTTCAGTATCTGGTGAGCCTTATTGTGAACAAGGGAACGGAAGGATATCTCAGGGTTAAGCTGGATACTGAGAATTACCGTGAGAGAAGGAAGGAAACCCTGGAGACCCTGGCTAAGAACATTGCCTATAAGGTTAAGAGGACTAAGAGACCGGTATCCCTTGAACCTATGAATCCTTATGAAAGAAGAATCATCCATGCGGCCCTTCAGAATGATAAGTATGTTACCACCAGAAGCGAAGGGGAAGAACCCTTCCGCCATGTGGTGATTGCGCTTAAGAAGGAAGCTGCATCCGGCGACCGCAAAGGACGCTATGACAGGAATAAAGGGGGACGTTATGAACGTTCCGACCGTTCCGGCGGATATAGGAATAACCGCCGCACCAATGGAAACAGTGCATCTCAGACAAGTTCAGATGCATCAGCAGAGACTGCTGCCGGTGAAGAAGAATAAGCCCATCCACGGTTGATTGGATGCAGGCAGTAATGAAACAGGTTAAGAGGCTGTTGCTGAAGCGACGGCCTTTTTGCTCTATTGTGAGGAGAGCTTATGAAGACAGATACGATAGCGGCCATAGCCACAGGCATGAGCAACTCAGGAATCGGAATCGTGCGAATCAGCGGAGAGGAAGCATTTTCCGTGATCGATTCCATATTCCGAAACAGGAAGGGAGAGAGGGTAAGTCTGAGTCTTGCCCAGTCCCATACAGTCCATTACGGGTATATATATGACGGGGATGAAAAGGTGGACGAGGCCCTGGTGATCATTATGAAGGGACCCCACAGCTATACGGCTGAGGATACGGTGGAGATTGACTGCCATGGGGGAGTGCTTATGGTCAGGCGGATTCTGGAGACCGTTCTTCACGCGGGGGCCAGAACAGCTGAGCCGGGAGAGTTTACAAAGAGGGCTTTCTTAAATGGAAGGCTGGATTTGTCTCAGGCCGAGGCGGTGGCAGATGTGATTCACGCCACCAATGAGTATGCGCTGAAAAGCTCGGTGAGCCAGCTGAGCGGTTCGGTGTCCAATAAGATTAAGGAACTGCGCAGCCAGATATTGTATCAGATTGCGTTTATCGAATCAGCTCTCGATGACCCGGAACACATATCACTGGATGGATATGGGAGTCAGCTTATGGATGCGCTGGCACCCATGATTGATGAGGCGAGAAAGCTTCTCCTGTCCGCAGATGACGGCAGGGTTATGTCTGAAGGGGTAAAGACAGTCATACTGGGCAAGCCCAATGCAGGTAAATCCTCCCTGATGAATGTGCTTTTAGGAGAAGAGAGGGCCATTGTCACCGAGGTTGCGGGAACCACCAGGGATACTCTGGAAGAGCATATATATTTGCAGGGAATCAGCCTTAATGTGGTGGATACGGCGGGAATCAGGGATACGGAGGATGTGGTTGAGAAAATCGGTGTGGACCGGGCGCTGAAAGCGGCCAGGGATGCTGATTTGATTATCTATGTGGTGGATGGTTCCAGGCCGCTGGATGAAAGCGACAGGGAAATCATGGATTTTATCCGTGGCAGGAAAACCATTGTATTGCTGAATAAATCGGATTTGGATCTGGAAGTGGGGACAGAGGAGCTGGAACAGCTCTGCAGTCATAAGGTGATCCCTGTTTCAGCAAAGGAAGAACAGGGAATTGAGCTGCTGGAGCAGGAAATCAAGAAGCTGTTTTATCATGGCGACCTGTCTTTTAATGACCAGGTTTACATTACCAATGCGCGCCATAAGGAGGCGCTGGAGCAGTGCCTGGAGAGCCTTTTGATGGTAAAGGGAAGCGTTGAAGACAGCATGCCGGAGGATTTTTATTCGATTGACCTGATGAATGCATATGAACAGCTGGGATTCATTATCGGGGAGTCAGTGGATGATGATGTTGTGAATGAGATATTTGCAAAATTCTGTATGGGTAAATAGGGGAATTTAAGATGGAAGAGGAACGTGGAATGATGCCTTATGTAGAAGAAACATACGATGTGGTGATTGTCGGCGCCGGTCATGCAGGATGTGAGGCCGCCCTGGCCAGTGCAAGACTGGGCATGGAAACGATCATGTTCACTGTCAGCGTGGACAGCATAGCGCTGATGCCCTGTAATCCCAACATAGGAGGGAGTTCCAAGGGCCATCTGGTCAGAGAGCTGGACGCACTGGGCGGAGAGATGGGGAAGAACATAGACAGGACCTTCATACAGTCCAAGATGCTCAACGAATCCAAGGGACCGGCTGTTCATTCCCTGCGGGCTCAGGCTGATAAACAGGATTACAGCAGGCATATGAGAAAGACCCTGGAAAACACAGAGCATCTCACCATACGTCAGGCGGAAGTGTCGGAAATTATGGTGAAGGACGGGAAAATCAGGGGCGTAAAGACATTTTCCGGCGCGGTGTATCACGCAAAGGCTGTGGTACTGTGCACAGGAACGTATCTGAAAGCCAGGTGTATCTATGGGGATGTGAGCAATCCTACAGGGCCTAACGGCCTTCAGGCAGCCAACCATCTCACGGATTCCCTGAAGGAAAATGGGATTGAGATGTTCCGGTTCAAGACAGGGACACCGGCCAGGGTGGATAAGAGGAGTATTGATTTTTCCAAAATGGAAGAGCAGTTTGGGGATTCCCGGGTGGTGCCCTTTTCCTTTTCGACGAATCCGGATGAAATCCAGAAGGAACAGGTTTCCTGCTGGCTGACGTATACCAATGAAGATACTCACCGCATCATCAAGGATAATCTGGACCGTTCACCTCTGTTTTCAGGGGCTATTGAGGGAACCGGGCCAAGGTATTGTCCTTCTATCGAGGATAAGGTGGTCAAATTTCCGGATAAGAACCGCCATCAGGTATTTGTGGAGCCGGAGGGGCTATACACCAATGAAATGTATCTGGGAGGCATGAGCAGTTCCCTGCCGGAGGATGTACAGTATGCAATGTACCGTACGGTTCCGGGACTTGAAAAGGTAAAGATAGTGAGAAATGCCTATGCCATTGAATATGACTGCATTAACGCGCTTCAGCTTAAGCCTACCCTGGAGTTTAAGAAGATTTCCGGCTTGTTTGCGGGCGGACAGTTTAACGGAAGCTCAGGGTATGAGGAAGCGGCCGTCCAGGGATTCATGGCTGGTGTGAATGCCGCGATGAAGATACAGGGACGGGAGGCCGTGGTTCTGGACCGTTCACAGGCATATATAGGCGTTCTTATTGATGACCTGGTAACAAAGGAAAACCATGAACCATACCGGATGATGACTTCCAGGGCAGAATACAGGCTTTTGCTCCGCCAGGATAATGCAGATATCAGACTCAGGAAAATCGGTCATGATATCGGCCTGGTAAGCGATGAAGAGTATGAACATCTTTTAAAGAAGGTGGATGATATACAGTCAGAGATCAAACGGTTGGAAAAGACTGTTATAGGAGTAAACGGTCAGGCACAGACTTTTTTGGAAAAATATGGAAGTACTTTATTGAAGTCTGGAATTACACTGGCAGAGCTGGTCAAGAGGCCGGAATTGGATTATGATAAACTGGAGGAACTGGATGAGGACAGGCCCCGGCTTCCTGATGATGTCAGAGAACAGGTTAATATTGAGATTAAATATGAAGGTTATATAAAGCGTCAGATGCAGCAGGTGGCATCGTTTAGGAAACTGGAGGATAAGAAGCTGCCGGAGGATTTTGACTATTCAGAGGTCAACAGTCTTCGCAGGGAGGCAGTGCAGAAGTTGAATAAAGTGCAGCCGGCTACCATTGGACAGGCATCCCGTATATCAGGTGTTTCACCGGCAGACATATCTGTTTTGCTGGTGCATTTTACAAGAAAGCAGTGAGAGGGTCTGATATGACAGATACATTTAGACAGCAGATGGACCGGGAGCTGGGGCTTCTGGGGATAAAGTTAAATGAGAAACAATTGGACCAATTTTTTACTTATTATGAAATGCTGGTGGAAAAGAATAAGGTCATGAATCTGACAGCCATAACAGATGAGGCAGATGTTGTATCCAAACACTTTAGTGACAGCGTGTCACTTTTTAGAGTATTGAAAAAGGTGATGGATTCTGGCGATGGATGCTGCGGCAGCGGCGTGTATGAGGAAGATATGTTGAAGGGAAAATCCATTATTGATGTGGGTACAGGGGCTGGATTTCCCGGAATACCTCTTAAGATAGCTTTTCCCGTAATAAAACTTACCTTGCTGGATTCCTTAAATAAGAGAGTTAAATTTCTGGAGGAAGTCTGTAATGAGTTGGGGTTACAAAACGTGGAATTTATTCACGGAAGAGCGGAGGATATAGGAAGACAGAAAGAGCACAGGGAAATGTATGATTTGTGCGTATCCAGGGCTGTGGCAAATTTGGCTTCTTTGTCTGAGTATTGTATGCCTTTTGTGAAGATTGGCGGATTCTTTGTTCCATATAAATCCGGAGAGATAGAAGATGAGCTTAGGTCCGCAGGTAAGGCTGTTGGAATATTGGGGGGAGAGCTGGTATTTGTAGATAAATTCATGCTGCCCGGTACAGATGTTTCCAGATCTTTGGTGATAATTAAGAAGGTGAAAGGAATATCAAAGAAGTATCCAAGGAAAGCGGGAATGCCGACCAAGGAGCCTTTGGGGTAGAAGTGGTTGCGGGGATGTTTCACGTGAAACATCCTTTTTTTGGTGCTATTTTGAGATTTTTTGGAATGATCGATATAATTTAGTTACCTATCATTTAAAATGTGCTAAGGGTATTTACATATGCTTTGTATATTAATTTTCTATATTAAATAAGAAGGCACGGTGTCATTTGTGCCTTCCTATTATTTTATTCATATAGGTATTTATATAGGTAATCATATAGGTAATCATATAGATATTCAGATAGTCATTCATACAGTTATTCATATAAGTATTTATGTAAGCATTTGTATAAATGTATATAAGTGTTATATAAATTCATGAGAATGTTTATACTCATTAAAAATTTCCATACAATCAGATTTAATCTGCGGCCTCACGCATCATTTGTATTTCATGTGCATATCCATCCAAATCATTAGGGGTTTCCAGATAAAATGGGAGATGTCTCAATTCGGGGTGAGTGACAATACGCTTAAAGGTGTCCAATCCTATATATCCTTCACCTAACTTTGCATGTCTGTCTTTATGCGCGCCCAACGGATTCTGACTGTCGTTTAAGTGTATGGCCTTTAAACGTTTTAACCCGATTTTATTATCGAACTCTGTCAGGATATCATCTAAGTGATTGGCTATATCATATCCTCCATCCCATATATGGCATGTATCAAGGCAGACACCCATGTGGCTGTTTAATTCAATTAAATCAAGAATCTGTCTCAATTCTTCAAAAAATCCCCCTACCTCGCTGCCTTTTCCTGCCATTGTTTCCAGCAAAACAGTAGTGGTCTGTTCCGGAGAAAGAATGTCATTTAACATCTCAGCAATAAATTGTATGCCAATTTCAGTACCTTGTTTTACATGGCTTCCCGGATGAAAATTATACATATTGCCAGGAGTATACTCCATTCTAACTAAATCATCAGCCATGGTTCGTTTGGCAAAGTCTCTTAATTTAGGATCGGTCGAACAGGCGTTTAAGGTGTAAGGGGCATGGGCTAATATAGGATTAATGTCCAGTGACTGGGCTTCCGCCAGAAATTCTTTTACATCATTTTCATCTATGGATTTGGCGTTTCCTCCCCGCGGGTTACGGGTGAAAAACTGAAATGTATTTGCGTTTATTTTTTTTGCGTCCTTTGCCATGGCACGGTATCCTTTTGATGAGGACAAATGACATCCAATTCGTAGCATATTGTGTTTTCCTTTCTTTATATAGGTTCTGTAGTTAATCAACGGGTTTCATCATCTAGCAGCGATAGTAAAAACGGCTCGGAGTATATATCCGAACCGTATGTTTCACGTGAAACATTATCTTGTTTTAGGATAAATAAGTTTGAATCACATCGAATACTTCTGTAGGCTTCTCTAAATGTGGAAGTGATTTTGTATTGGGTACAACAGTCCATTCAATAGCTGGATTGTATTCTTTGTATTCTTCCATGCATTCACTTATATCATCTATGGCATCTCCGCCTAACAGGTATATGCTGTTATCAATTTTCTTTAAGGCAGCCGCAATATTGCATTTAACATAATTGCATTTTAAGCTGGCATAGACAGACTTGGGCGACTCACCTAAATGAGCTGATTCATGATACGCGTCAATTATCCTGGTTTTTACTGAGTAAGGATTATAATAGTAATTGGTTAAGAATTCTTTTGTTATAAACTGTTTACTGCAGGCTATATTATATATCAAGGTTCCCACAATGGGCAAATCTAATATAATCTTGTAAAGCTTTGCATTCTTTCCAGGCACCTGACTGCAGGAGAGAAGGCTCTCCGGATTTATGAATAATAACTGATTAAATAATTCGGGACTATTGCTGCAAGCCATGATTCCCAGAGCAGCAGATGAACCGCTGGCAACTATGTCTGTCCTGTGTCCGATTTCTGATTTTATGAAATCAGAGAGAAGCTGTACATACAGATAATTTGTATAGGTAAGATTGGGCTTTTCTGAACGTCCAAATCCCAGCAAATCAATGGTATATACAGTATATGTCTCAGCAAGTTTACCAACCAGATTCTTCCATTCGTACCCGCTGGAAGCAGGAGCAAGGTCATGTACCATCAGAATCGGTTTACCGGTTCCTGTCTTAGTATAATGTATATTTCCTAAACGCCACTTATAACACAGTGCCTCTGGTTCTTCCAATACATTTCGGGACGTGGCCGAAAGTTTTATCGCTTTGTTAATCAGAGCAGTAGCAGCAGCAGCTCCGGATGACAGTATGAGTAAGGTCAGTAATTTATTCCTTGTTTTCATTCAATAGTCTCCTGAAATTATATATTATATAACCGGTTTTTTGATTCTTCTCCATTATAATACAAGCTGGGGGCTATTACAACGGTTAGAGAATTAAATTATTATTAAGACACAATAGAATTAGGATGCCACTTTTCTGCCTTAAAAATGTTTCACGTGAAACATTTTTTTGTATAAAACATGAAAATTCTCCTTTTCTCCTAATTTCCCGTAGGAAAAGAATAGGACTTGTGTTATAATCGTAAAAGTAATCGAAGAAAGGTTTGTTTTTTCGAGAAAGGAATTTATACGTATGGGACGAATCATAACAATAGCCAATCAGAAAGGCGGTGTAGGTAAGACTACCACAGCCATTAATCTTTCCGCCTGTTTGGCTGAAGCAGGACAACATGTTATGCTGGTGGATTTTGATCCCCAGGGAAATGCCAGCAGCGGACTGGGGTTGGAACAGGAAGATTTTGATAGAACTGTTTACGATATGATGATTGAAGAGGCATCTGTGGATGAATGTATTATTAAGGAAATACAGCCGAATCTGGATGTGCTTCCTTCTGACATGAACCTGGCAGGAGCGGAGATTGAATTTCAGGAAGTCGAGAATAAGGAAAAGCTTCTGAGCAGTTGTCTAAATCAAGTTCGAGATACATATGATTTTATCATCATTGATTGTCCCCCGTCTCTAAATATATTGACTATAAATGCATTGACGGCAGCAGATACCGTACTGGTTCCTATACAGTGTGAGTACTATGCCCTGGAGGGACTCAATCAGGTATTAAAGACAGTGGACCTGGTTAAAAGAAAGTTGAATCCGGAATTGGAATTGGAAGGCGTTGTATTTACCATGTATGATGCAAGGACAAATCTATCACTGGAAGTAGTGGAAAGTGTTAAGAGCAGTTTGAACAGAACAATTTATAAAACCATTATACCGAGAAATGTACGTCTGGCTGAGGCACCCAGCCATGGCATGTCTATTAATCTTTACGATTCCAGATCAACGGGGGCCGAGAGCTACAGGATGCTTGCGGCAGAAGTAATGAGCAGAGGAGAAGAATTGTAATGGCTAAAAAAGGATTGGGTAAAGGATTGGGAGCCATCTTTGGAGAAGATGTTATAAAGGAAAGCGAAGAGGAGATTGCAAAAGCAAAAGCGGCTACGACTGAAAAAGAGGATGGCAAAAGCGGGGAATTGATGGTAAAAATGGCATTGATTGAACCCAATAGAGAACAGCCCAGAAAAGATTTTAATGAGGAACAGCTGGCTGAGCTGGCTGATTCCATCAGGCGATACGGAATTTTACAGCCCCTTTTGGTTCAGAAAAAGGGGACATTTTATGAGATAATTGCCGGAGAACGCAGATGGCGTGCAGCCAAGATAGCCGGATTAAAGGAAATCCCCGTTGTGCTGCGGGAGTACAATAAGCAGGAGAGCATGGAAATAGCACTGATTGAAAATGTGCAGAGAGCTGACTTAAATCCTATTGAAGAGGCATTGGCTTATCAGCGTTTGGTGACAGAATTTAAGCTGACTCAGGAGGAAATAGCAGTCAGAGTATCTAAAAACAGAGCTACCATTACCAATTCCATGCGCCTTTTAAAATTGGATGGACAGATACAGGAAATGCTGATTCAGAATCTTATTTCCAGCGGCCATGCGAGAGCTTTATTATCCCTGGAGGATAAAGGGCTTCAATTGAAGGCCGCAAAAATGATATTGGATGAATCGCTCAGTGTCAGAGAAACAGAGCGCCTTGTAAAGCGCCTTGCAAAGGAAGCAGAGACCGGGGAAGAGAAGAAGGATAAATCTAAGGACGAGGCCCTGGCTTTGATATATCAGAGTTTGGAAGAACGTATGAAAAGCGTCATGGGTACAAAGGTCAGCATCCATAACAAGGATAAAAATAAAGGACGCATTGAAATTGAATATTATTCTGAAGCAGAATTAGAGCGGATTGTAGAAATGATTGAATCAATTCGCTAGGTACAAAGGAGAGATGGATATTATATGGAGAACAGCATCTTAAATCAAATTCCCTTTGATCCTGCATACATAATAGCGGGATTATTGATATTAGTGGTTCTGCTGCTGATATTGACGATTACGACAATGACAAAAGTAAGAAGGCTGGATCGCCAATATGACTATTTTATGAGAGGAAAAGATGCAGAGACTCTGGAAGATGTCATTCTGGACCAGATTGAGGAAATCAGAGATTTAAGGGCCGAAGACAGGTCAAATAAGGATTCCATCCGAACATTGAACCGGAATCAGAGAGCTTCGTTCCAAAAGTATGGGCTTGTAAAATACAATGCCTTTAAAGGGATGGGAGGAAATCTCAGTTTTGCATTTGCCATGTTGGATTATACAAACAGCGGATTTGTATTAAACTGCGTCCACAGCCGAGAGGGTTGTTATCTGTATATCAAGGTGGTGGATATGGGACAGACCGATATTGTTCTGGGGAATGAGGAACAGGAGGCATTGGAGCAGGCTCTTGGCTATATTAAGAAAAGTTAAATCTGCAATAATTGTAAAAGACTGGAAAACATCCGGTCTTTTATTTATTTTATGAAATGTGCGGGAAGTTGGCGCATAATGGATTTTGCCCGCATATGATATTGGTAAGAGAAAACTGGAAAAGGGAGAGTAGATGCAGGACATTGAATACCTGAAAAGCATGTATCCGTCAGGAATACGAATCCTACAGGGTTATGTGGCAGAAGCTTGCGACAGATTAGATTATAAAAATAGTCCCATGTATGATGAGTATCCTGACCATATGATGATTAACCGTCTTTGTGATACAATTTGTGATACGGTGATTGCATCCGAAGGCGCGGAAAAGGTCAGAGGCATGTGGAACATATCAGAAAATGATAAAGCTGTTATGGAAATGGCAGAACTCAAAAAAGATATGAAACGGCTGGACGAAGATTTATTTACAGAGGATGATGACGCACAGATGGAGCAGGATTTAGAGAATGCTCCGGCTGAAAACATAAGTGAGGCTGAGGTGTCAACCACAGAAGAATCACAGGAGGAACAGTCTGTTTCCAATATCCATAATGATTTCCGGGGGTACAGGGAATCAGTGGTAAATCCATCCGGAATCATAATGGAAACCCAGGAAATGAGAGGAAGAGAACCTGGATTTCCGGGAAATGGAAGAATGGGTGGACGACCTAATATGGGTCAGGGATCAGGCAGAGCACCCATGGAAAATAATTCAGGGAGGCCGCCTATGGGCCCCGGCCCGGAACGCCCACCCATGGGGCCGGGACCAGTAAGACCGCCGGCGGGACCTAATCAGGGCAGACCGCCAGTGGGAGGTCCCGGACCAGTTAGGCCGCCACAGCCACCACAGCCGCCGCAGCCGCCGCAGCCGCCGAGGCCGACACCGCCCCCGCCGAGACCGCCGCAGCCACCGAGGCCGACACCGCCCCCGCCGAGACCGCCGCAGCCGCCAAGGCCGCCACAGCCGCCGAGGCCGACACCGCCTCCGCCGCCAAGGCCGCCACAGCCGCCGAGGCCGACACCGCCCCCGCCGAGACCGCCGCAGCCGCCGAGGCCGACACCGCCTCCGCCGAGACCGCCGCAGCCGCCGAGGCCGACACCGCCGCAGCCGAGACCGCCGCAGCCGCCGAGGCCGACACCGCCTCCGCCGAGACCGCCGCAGCCGCCGAGGCCGACACCGCCTCCGCCGAGACCGCCGCAGCCGCCGAGGCCGACACCGCCCCCGCCGAGACCGCCGCAGCCACCGAGGCCGACACCGCCTCCGCCGAGACCGCCGCAGCCGCCGAGGCCGACACCGCCTCCGCCGAGACCGCCGCAGCCGAGACCGCCGCAGCCGCCGAGGCCGACACCGCCCCCGCCGAGACCGCCGCAGCCTCCCAGACCGGTTCCGCCTCCTAAGCACGGAAACAGGCCATCCTGGCTTAGAGACATGGTTAAGGTGCTTCTGTTGAATGAAATGTTCCACAGAAGGTGCGCCAGAGGTCTTTGCGCCTTGTAGGAACAGCAAAGAGATTATTAATAAAATTCCGAAAAGATTAAGTTGTAGTTTTACTGGATATTATATAAAATAGAAATGATACAGAGTAACCGGTATAAAGGATAAAAATCACATATGAAAAAAATATTGCAAAAAGCAGGGATTTTGTTCCTGATATTTATAGGAGCGCTGGTAGTGTATTTCATCAGTGCCAGAAACACAATGGAAAAAGAATCAGCTGTATATACATCCATGGAAGAACCGTCTTTGCCGGTGGTTTATACCCAACTGGGCGGTCAGGAAATCAATTGTCTGCATGGATACATGCAGGACATGGGGAATCAGGCAGCCAGGGAGAGCATCTCTGTGCTGCCTGAAGACCGTGGGCTGCATATCCGGATTCAGGAGTATGGAAACACCGTTACCGGAATCAGTTATGAGGTGAGAAATCTTACCATGGACAGGCTGGTGGAGAGAACGGAAGTGGAAGATTGGGACAGCGGGGACGGAAGTGTCAGCGCGGTGCTTCCGATTCAAAACCTGCTGGCCAGGAATGAAACTTATCTTTTGTCAATCACCGTGTCCACGGGTGAAAAGGAACTGCATTATTATACCAGAATCATGTGGCCGGACAATACCTATGCGTCAGATATGGTCAGGCTGGCCGGGGAATTTACCAGGAAGAGCCTGGACTATAATCAGGCAAGAGACCTGGTATCCTATCTGGAAACCAATGACACAGAGGATAACAGCTCCTTAGGCCATGTTACCATCAGGGCTAATTTCAGCCATTTGACCTGGGATGGTCTGGATGTGGAGATGGTGGGAGAGCCACAGGTGACTCTCCAGGAGTTTGACGGCATCATGGGTCAAATTCAGATTCGGTATCAGGTTGCCATCAATGAGGAGGACGGAACACGTTCCCTGGTTGACGCGGAAGATAATTTTACCATGAAGTGGAATGAGCAGAGAATCTACCTGATGAATTATGAACGGAATGCCAATGAAGTGTTTGACGGCGGTCACCAGTCTTTTTCAGGTAAAAAGATTCTTCTAGGAATTACAAATGACAACAAGGTGAGGACGATGGAGAGTCCAAAATCCAAGTATGTGGCATTTAAAACAGGCGGAGACCTGTGGTGTTATGATTATGATGATAAGCAGGCGGTGTGCGTATTTTCCTTCAGAAGCAATTCGGATGACGGTGTCAGAAGCGGTTACGACAGACACGATATAAAGATATTGTCCATGCAGGACGACGGCGCCATGGATTTTCTGGTGTATGGATACATGAACCGGGGCAAGTACGAAGGCCGGATGGGAGTGGTATTTTATCACTATGATAAGGAGCAGGACACGGTACAGGAAAAATTCTTCCTGCCTGCGTCTGAATCCTACGATATGGTGAAAGCTGACATTGATAAATTGTCCTATCTCAGCGAGAATGATATGATGTACATTATGCTTCAGGGCACTGTGTACGGTATCGATCTTAAGAGCAATGAATCCCTTGTATTGGCCCAGGGGCTGACAGAGGGAAGCTATGCTGTCAGCGGAGATGCCAGCCGGTTTGCATGGCAGGAAGGACAGAACCTGTATGAATCTGAGAAGGTTCATGTCATGGATTTTAATACTTCCCAGAAACAGGAAATCGTGGGGGAGGTAAATGATTACGTCAGAGTATTGGGATTTGTTGGAAATGATTTGATATATGGGCTGAGCAGCTCCAAGGACAAGTGGATTGTCAATGGACGCATGAAGGGTATGCCTATGTATGCAATGTACATTGTGGATACACAGATGCAGGTGGAGAGTGAATACAGAAAGGACGGCATCTATATAACGGATGTGGTGGCCCAGGACGGGAGGATTCACCTGAAGCGTTTGGTGCCGCTGGGAGAAAATCAGTATCTGTATCAGAACGAGGATACCATTGTATGCAACCAGAGGGTGGAAAAGGACCCCCTGGAGGGAATCGGCTGGTTTGCTTCCCAGGATAAGGGGAAGGTTTATTTTGTTCAGTCAGATTCGGAAATAAACGGGGATAAGGTCCGTACATCTGCGCCAAAGGCATTTTCCTATGAATATACAAGCGTTCTGGATACGGGAAGCGCTGCTTCCTCGTCATCTGATAACAGTATGGTATTTAAGGCTTACGGTGGCGGACATTATATTGGTTCATCCAGAAACTTCAGCCAGGCAGTGGAAATGGCCTATGGGCAGATGGGCTATGTGACGGACAGCAGCCAGCATATTGTGTGGGACAGAATCAACAGGCAGCCCATACGCAATATCAAATCCCCGGTGGATGAGGCCAGAAAGGTGACAAAGTATCTGGATTCATTTGACGGCAGCCGCGTCTATGAGGACGGGCTTATACTCATCGACGCGGGAGGATGCAGCCTGATCCAGATGCTGTATTATATTGACAAGGGTATTCCTGTGATTGCCTATGTGGAATCAGGCCAATATGTGCTTTTGTCCGGCTATGACCAGTACAATGTGACTCTCTATAATCCTCAGACCCAGGAGACACAGAAGATGGGACTGAATGATGCCACAGAGTATTTCAAGAACCTGCAGAATGATTTTCTGTGCGCTTTGGCAGTGGAGTAGACAGTGTACTTTAGAGCGTGCATTTTCGTTTTACTTTACAAATCTGATTCTTATGGTATAATCTAAGAAGATGTAAATAAAATATGAACAAATTTTTAAAGATTTCTTTAGGAGTATTTTCCTTATATATTGGATTTGTTTAAATAAAAATCAGAGGTGTGGAATGGAACAATATATTATCAAAGGCGGGAATCCACTGGTGGGAGATGTGACCATAAGCGGAGCCAAGAATGCCGCACTGGGAATACTGGCTGCTTCTATCATGACTGACGATGATGTGGTGATTGATAATCTGCCGGATGTAAGGGATATCAATGTACTGTTAGAGGCGATTCAGGAAATTGGTGCAAGGGTTGACAGGATTGACCGACACACTGTAAAGATAAACGGAAGCAATATAAGCGAGGTATCTGTGGATGATGAGTATATACGCAGGATACGTGCTTCTTACTATTTCATAGGAGCCCTTTTGGGCAAGTATAAGAGTGCGCAGGTTCCCCTTCCAGGGGGATGCAATATCGGCAGCAGGCCCATTGACCAGCATATCAAGGGATTCAGGGCATTGGGGGCTGAGGTGACCATTGAGCGCGGGGCTGTCATAGCCCATGCCATCGACCTGGTGGCAAGCCACATTTATCTGGATGTGGTGTCTGTGGGAGCTACTATTAATATCATGATGGCCGCAGCCCTGGCAGAGGGACAGACCATTCTGGAGAATGCTGCCAAGGAACCCCATATTGTAGATGTTGCCAACTTCTTAAACAGCATGGGCGCCAATATAAAGGGAGCCGGTACTGATACAATTCGTATCAGGGGTGTAAACCGTCTCCATGGAACCGAGTATTCCATTATACCGGACCAGATTGAGGCAGGTACGTTCATGTGCGCCGCGGCTGCCACCAGAGGCGATATCATGGTTAAGAACGTGATTCCCAAGCATCTGGAGGCCATTTCCGCCAAGCTGACGGAGATAGGCTGTGAGGTGATTGAATTTGATGACGCTGTCCGCGTGGTGGGAAAACCTTCCCAGAGACACACGGATATAAAGACCCTTCCTTATCCCGGCTTTCCTACGGATATGCAGCCTCAGATGTCGGTTGCCCTGGTCCTGGCCAACGGCACCAGTATGGTGACGGAGAGTATTTTTGAGAACAGATTCAAATATGTGGACGAGCTGGCCCGCATGGGCAGCAATATAAAGGTAGAGGGCAACGTGGCTGTTATAGACGGCGTAAAACGCCTGACAGGAGCCCAGGTCAATGCACCGGACCTGAGAGCGGGAGCAGCCCTTGTGATTGCGGGATTGGCCGCTGACGGGTATACAGTGGTGGATGAAATCGGTTATATCCAGCGCGGATATGAGTGTTTTGAAGAAAAGCTCCAGGGACTGGGAGCCATGATAGAAAAAGTAGATTCCGACCGGGAAGTACAGAAGTTTAAATTGCGGGTCGGCTGATAACAGGAGAGAATACAAGGCAGGAGGATGTACCGGAAGGTGCATGGATCCTGCCTTTTCTTTCAGAGGCAGGACAAACAGACTTAAGAAGGATATGTGGAACGGATATGAAACAGGAATTTTATTACCAGCAGATGAATAAAGCGCAGCAGAACGCCTACAGGGCCATGCTGGATGGATTTGAGTCACTGTCGCCGGAATTTCCGGTTCTGGGCCTGGATGGAAAAGAACTGTCAGATATTTTTTTCCGGTTGCGCCTGGACCATCCGGCCATATTTTATGTGGAGGGCTTTCACTACAGGTTTGCCCGGAATTCAGAATATGTGCAGATGATTCCGGAATATATGTTTGAGAAGAAGAAAATAAAAGAGATGAAAACAGCCCTGGAGGCCAGAATCAGCCGCCTGGTGCGGCAGGCAGAGGGGATGACGCCGGAGGAAAAGGAGAAGTACGTGCATGAATTCATCTGCTCCAATGTAACCTATGACAAACTGAAAAAACAGTATTCTCATGAAATTATAGGGCCTCTCCAGCAGGGAATCGGCGTGTGCGAAGGCATTGCAAAGACCGTGAAAATACTGTGCGACAGGCTGGGGCTGGAGTGCCTGATAGCCATAAGTGAATCAGCTCCTGACAGGGGAATCCGGTATCGCCATGCATGGAATCTGGTGAAGCTGAAAAACACATGGTACCATCTGGATGCGACCTTTGATAATTCCCTGGGCCGGTATGGACAGAAGCGGTTTGATTATTTTAATCTGGATGACAGGATGATATTTAAGGATCATCAGCCCCTGGTATATAAGGTGCCGGCATGTACGGACGGGGCAAGGTTTTATTACAGGGAGAACCGGCTGTCCCTGACTAAGTTGGAGGACGTGGCCGGACGCTTTAAGGTGGTACTGAGAAAAAAACAGCCCTATTATGTTTTCCACTGGCGGGGAGGATATCTGACCAGGGAGGTGCTGGAGCAGATTGCGGGAATTGCGTCTGAGGCAGCCAGGGAAAAAGGAAAATATGTCAGGATATCTGTAAATTATTCCCAGTCTGTGATGGAGCTGGCTGTGACGGATTACCAATCCGCACAGGAGATATGCAGGGAAGAGGCGAACGAGGGGGAGCTGGCCGGGGATTGATTTGGCGGATATCCGGATCTGCCGGAGCACCTGCTGTTTCATTTGGCTTTTGATGGAAAATATGATATGATGGTTATATGATACGAGCAGCAAAATGTTTGAAGAAAAGGGTGAAGAAGGAGGAAAATCATGAAAAACAAGAG
The DNA here is from genome assembly GCF_020297485.1 of Enterocloster clostridioformis. Taxonomy (NCBI): domain Bacteria; kingdom Bacillati; phylum Bacillota; class Clostridia; order Lachnospirales; family Lachnospiraceae; genus Enterocloster; species Enterocloster clostridioformis. Next base: position 3,657,163 of record NZ_JAIWZC010000001.1, on the reverse strand, counting down.
TTTTAAATGGCTGCAGAGTCTGCTTCTCGCAATTGTCCTGACCGCAGTGGCAGTGACGGGCCTGCCGCTGGCAGGCGGTCCAATCACGGCACTGGCAGCGGACAAGGATATCGTGGTGCTGTACACCAATGATGTCCACTGCGGAGTGGATGACAATATCGGCTATGCCGGTCTGGCATTATATAAGAAGGAGATGCAGCGGCAGACCCCTTATGTGACCCTGGTGGATACAGGGGATGCCATTCAGGGAGCGCCCATTGGCACGCTTTCCGACGGCGGTTATCTTATTGATATCATGAACTATGTGGGATATGATTTTGCGGTTCCGGGAAACCATGAGTTTGACTATGGCATGTCCAGATTTCTGGAACTGGCCGGGAAATTAAATTGCGGATATTATTCCTGCAATTTTATAAACAGCGCAACAGGCACACCTGTTTTTGCGCCCTATAGGATGTTTACATATGGAGATACTCAGGTGGCGTTTGTGGGTGTGACCACGCCTGAGTGCTTTACAAAATCCACTCCGGCGTATTTCCAGGACAGCCAGGGCAATTATATTTATTCCTTCTGTGAGGACGAGAGCGGCCAGAAGCTGTATAATCAGGTGCAGGCCAGCGTGGACGCCGCCAGGACAGAGGGTGCTGATTATGTGATTCTGGCCGGCCATCTTGGGGAAAACGGCATTACCCAGAAATGGTCCTCCGCCAATGTGATTGCCAATACCACGGGAATTGACGCATGTATTGACGGTCATTCCCATGAAACGGTTCCGTCGGAGAACGTAAAGAATAAAAATGGACAGAATGTGGTTCTGACACAGACGGGAACCAAGCTGAACCATATCGGTAAGCTGACCATATCCGCCGATGGTTCCATACGCGCCGAGCTGATATCAGAGGTGCCTGCCGCGGATCCGGACAGGGAGTACACAGTACAGGAACATGACACCTTAAGCAGGATTGCAAAGAGAGAGCTGGGAAGTTATAACCGTTGGATTGATATTTATAACAGTAACCTGGATAAGATAAAGAATGCGGATGTGATTCCGGCGGGGCTTACTATTGTGATTCCCGGAGGAAGCTATATTAGCAAGGACGGAAAGGCTGCGGACTATGGAACCTGGCAGTTTATCCAGTCAATCGAGAACCAATACAATGAGACCTTAAAGACGGTTCTGGGCGCTACGCCGTATGAACTGACGGTTAATGATCCTGCCACAGGGAACCGTATTGTCAGAAACGCTGAGACGAATCTGGGTGATTTGACAGCGGATGCTTACCGTGTGGAGCTGGGGGCTGATATCGGGCTCAGCAACGGAGGTGGAATCCGCAGCGTTATTAAGCCGGGAAACATTACCTATAACGATACCCTGGCTGTGTTCCCTTATGGAAATATGGGATGTGTCATAGAGGCCACAGGACAGCAGATTAAGGATGCACTGGAGATGGCGTCTAAAAATTGTCCGGAAGAGAGCGGGGGCTTCCTTCAGGTTTCCGGTCTGACCTACACCATCGACACATCCGTTAGGTCCGGCGTACAGACGGATGACAAGGGCAATTTCACCGGCGTGTCAGGAGCCTACAGGGTAACGGATATTAAAGTGGCGGGAGAGCCCATTGACCTTAATAGGACATATACCGTAGCGTCCCATAACTACATGCTGAAACAGGGAGGCGACGGCATGACTATGTTTAAAGGATGCAATGTAATCCGGGATGAGGTCATGGTGGATGTGGATATATTATCTTCCTATATCAGGCGGATGGGAGGCTTTGTGACATCTGAGTATGCAAATCCCGCCGGACAGGGAAGGATTACCATAAGGTAGAATAGGAAATGATAAATTTTAGTATTGACATATAGATATAATTGCTATAAGATATTGAAAGTAACACATTTTACAATTAAAGAGTTCGTAAATATCCCTTATTCAGAGTGATGGAGGTACAAAGGACCTGTGAAGTCACGGCAACCCCGGTTGAGTATATCAGCAAGATATGCGAAAGGGCCGGAAGGTGCCAGCCTGAGCGAGGAGTATGCTGCAAGAGCATACTTGGTCGAGCAATAAGAGGATTTGAAGATTTAAAGATATTTTCAAGTCCGCAATTGCTGCGGACTTTGTTTTTTGTAAATGGTTGATGTTACAGCTGCTATTAATCATTTATCTGAAAGAAGGAGAGACTTAAAATGGAGAGAAGACTTTTTACATCTGAATCCGTAACAGAAGGGCATCCGGACAAAATGTGCGACGCCATATCCGACGCGATTTTAGATGCTCTGATGGAGCAGGACCCAATGAGCCGCGTAGCATGTGAGACAGCTACCACAACAGGACTGGTTCTGGTCATGGGAGAGATAACCACCAACGCCTATGTGGATATTCAGAAGCTGGTGCGTGAGACTGTGCGTGAGATAGGCTATGACCGTGCCAAATATGGCTTTGACTGCGATACCTGCGGTGTTATCACAGCTATTGACGAGCAGTCCCAGGATATTGCGCTGGGAGTGAATAAGGCGTTAGAGGCAAAGGAAAATAAGATGTCTGACCAGGAGCTGGATGCTATCGGAGCAGGAGATCAGGGCATGATGTTTGGTTTTGCCACCAATGAGACAGAGGAATTCATGCCTTATCCCATTTCCCTGGCCCATAAGCTGGCTAAGCGTCTTACGGAAGTCCGCAAAAACGGTACGCTTAAGTATCTCCGTCCGGACGGCAAGAGCCAGGTAACGGTGGAGTATGATGAAAATGACAAGCCGGTCCGCCTGGATGCGGTGGTATTATCCACGCAGCACGATGAGAGCGTGACCCAGGAACAGATTCATGCGGATGTGAAGAAGTACATCTTTGACGAGATACTTCCTCAGGATATGATTGACGGGAACACGAAGTTTTTCATCAACCCCACGGGACGTTTCGTTATCGGCGGACCTCAGGGGGACAGCGGTCTGACAGGACGTAAAATAATCGTTGACACCTACGGCGGTTATGCGCGTCACGGCGGCGGCGCATTCTCCGGAAAGGACTGCACCAAGGTGGACCGTTCTGCTGCATATGCTGCCCGCTATGTTGCCAAGAACATCGTGGCGGCCGGTCTGGCTGACAAGTGCGAGATTCAGCTGTCCTATGCCATTGGCGTTGCTCATCCTACCTCCATCATGGTGGATACCTACGGAACCGGGAAATTGAGCAATGAGAAGCTGGTGGACATCATCCGCTCCAATTTTGACCTCCGTCCGGCCGGAATTATCAAGATGCTGGACCTGCGCCGTCCGATTTATAAGCAGACAGCTGCTTATGGTCACTTTGGCCGCAATGATTTGGACCTGCCCTGGGAGAGACTGGATAAGGTGGAATTATTAAAAAGTTATCTATAGGAAGGCCCTTGAGATTTGGCCATTGTGTTCGATTGTTAATTACAGCTATCCTCTATTGCCATTGCGGTAGAGGATAGCTCTTTTCTTTCTTATATTGCCCTCTCTTTAAAAAATTTATAAAATCTTTCATTTACATATTGACATTTTTTTAACGAAGGTTTATAATGCAAACAGTGAGATTGTTAATTAATTGTCAATAGCGGTTGAGTAACAATTTAAAATGACTTGACAGGCAGGTACAGCCTAAATGTACTGATGCAAACACAAGGAAAATGGAGGATAAGGAAATGGCAAAGAAAATCGAGCAGGTTGTTCCGGAAATCATTGACAGCGTAGACGGACTAAATGCAAAAATGAACGCAATGCGCGAAGCGCAGAAAGCTTTTTCTACCTTTACACAGGAGCAGGTAGATAAAATCTTTTTTGCGGCAGCAAGCGCAGCCGATAAGATGCGTCTTCCGCTTGCAAAGATGGCAGTAGAAGAGACCGGCATGGGCGTGGTTGAGGATAAGGTCATCAAAAACAACTACGCGGCAGAGTATATCTACAACGCATACAAGGACACCAAGACAGTTGGTGTGATTGAGGAAGATAAGGAATACGGCATTAAGAAGATTGCCGAGCCAATCGGCCTGATTGCAGCTGTTATTCCTACCACCAATCCTACTTCCACAGCTATCTTTAAGACGCTGATTGCCTTAAAGACACGCAACGCAATCATCATTTCCCCACATCCCCGTGCTAAGAAATGTACCATTGCGGCGGCTAAGGTGGTTCTGGACGCGGCAGTGAAGGCCGGAGCACCGGAAGGCATTATCGGATGGATTGATGTTCCCTCACTGGAACTGACCAATGAGGTAATGAGAGATGCGGACCTGATTCTGGCAACAGGCGGTCCCGGCATGGTAAAGGCTGCCTATTCTTCAGGAAAGCCTGCTCTGGGCGTTGGCGCCGGCAACACACCGGTCATTATCGACGACACAGCAGATATTAAGATGGCGGTTAACTCCATCATTCATTCCAAGACATTTGACAACGGTATGATTTGTGCTTCCGAGCAGTCCGTTACAGTCATGGAATCCATTTACAACGAAGTAAGAAAAGAATTTGAATACAGAGGCTGCTATTTCTTAAAGCAGGGCGAGATTGATAAGGTCCGCAAGACCATCATTGTAAACGGCGCCCTGAATGCCAAGATTGTGGGTCAGAAAGCGGCAACCATTGCCAAGCTGGCAGGCGTTGAAGTACCGGAGGATACCAAGATTCTGATTGGCGAGGTTGAGTCTGTGGATATCAGCGAAGAGTTCGCCCATGAGAAACTGTCTCCTGTGCTGGCTATGTACAAGGCCAAGACATTTGACGAGGCTCTGGATAAGGCAGAGCGTCTGGTGGCAGACGGAGGCTACGGCCATACCTCATCCCTGTATGTGAATGTAAATGAGGAAGAGAAAATTTTAAAGCACGCAGCAAGGATGAAGACCTGCCGTATCGTAATCAACACTCCTTCTTCCCACGGCGGTATCGGTGACCTGTATAACTTCAAGTTAGCTCCGTCCTTAACACTGGGCTGCGGTTCCTGGGGCGGCAACTCCGTTTCTGAGAACGTTGGGGTTAAGCACTTACTGAATATCAAGACCGTTGCTGAAAGGAGAGAGAACATGCTGTGGTTCCGTGCACCTGAGAAGGTTTACTTTAAGAAGGGCTGTCTGCCTGTAGCATTAAATGAGCTGAAGGACGTTTTAGGCAAGAAGAGGGCGTTCATCGTAACAGACTCCTTCCTGTATAAGAACGGATACACCCATGTCATCACAGACCGTCTGAGCGAGATGGGAATCACATATACCGTATTCTCCGATGTACAGCCTGACCCCACACTGGCTAACGCACAGGCTGGCGCCAAGCTCATGAGAGAATTTGAGCCGGATGTAATCCTGGCTATGGGCGGCGGTTCCGCTATGGACGCGGGCAAGATTATGTGGGTGCTGTATGAGCATCCGGAAGTGGATTTCATGGATATGGCCATGCGCTTCATCGATATCAGGAAACGTGTATACACCTTCCCGAAGATGGGCGAGAAAGCATATTTCATCGCTGTTCCTACTTCCTCCGGTACAGGTTCAGAGGTTACTCCTTTCGCAGTTATCACAGACCAGGAGACCGGTATCAAGTATCCTCTGGCAGACTATGCGCTTCTGCCTAACATGGCAATCGTTGATACAGACAACATGATGAGCCAGCCGAAAGGTCTGACCAGCGCATCCGGCGTTGACGTACTGACCCATGCACTGGAGGCATATGCATCCGTCATGGCTACCGACTATACAGACGGCCTTGCACTTAAGGCCATGAAGAACGTATTTGATTACCTTCCAACAGCTTACAATGAGCCTACAAATGTTGAGGCGCGTCAGAAGATGGCGGATGCCTCCTGTATGGCTGGTATGGCGTTTGCCAATGCATTCCTGGGCGTATGCCACTCCATGGCTCATAAGCTGGGTGCATTCCATCACCTGCCACACGGTGTTGCCAATGCCCTGCTGATTTCCCTGGTGGTTGATTTCAATGCTGCAGAGAATCCGCGTAAGATGGGTACATTCTCCCAGTATCAGTATCCACATACCCGTGAAAGGTATGCGGAGTGCGCAAGATTCTGCGGAATCCAGGCTAAGGATGATGCAGAGGCGGTTAAGAAGCTGATTGTGAAGATTGAGGAGCTTAAGAGGAGCGTAGGCATCAAGTCCTGCATCAAGGATTATGGCATTGATGAGAAAGACTTTTTAGACAGGCTGGATGAAATGGTTGAGCAGGCCTTTGATGACCAGTGCACCGGCGCTAACCCAAGATATCCGCTGATGAGCGAGATTAAAGAAATGTATTTAAAAGCATACTACGGTAAATAATTCGTACCCATTGCGGGTAAATACCTTTATCCTTTGTGTTTGGAACAGGCCGTCTGTCGTTTGACAGGCGGCCTGTTCATGTTGTTTTGTTATTGTCTATCCCTGTGGTTCAGCATGATTCCATCAAAAAAAGATTCATAATTGATGTTAAAGATTTCCTTCATGGCAGCCAGCTCGGAGATTCGTATATTGTATGTGCCGCTTTCTATCTGGGAATATATGCTGCGTGAAATATTGATCCCCATCAGCTGCATCTTTGCAGTGACCTGATCCTGTGTAAGATGTGACTGCAGACGGTATTTTCGGATGTTTGGCCCTATCCTTAAATCCTGCTTTAATTTTTGATCCATGGCATCCTCCGGAATATGCAAGAAATAGGTTGCATTTCCTTGATTTTACGACAAATGTCATATATAATTGCAATGTATAGATTGCACAGAGGAAATTGGAAATATACATGCAGAAAGTAGAAGAGGAGTTTTATATGATGCCAGATAAATCCCAGGGGGGGCTGTTGGCCAGATTGCAGGATCTCTCAGGCTGCCAGTACCTTTCGGACCTTCACAGTCCGTTTTACATAGAGGATATTTTATATGCCGTGCGCATGGTAAGCATATCATCTTATTCCATGAGCGAATGGGAGGAGGCTTTCCGGTATATTACTGACGTCAGGATGGAATTTAAGAGTAAGGAAGAGCTTGTTAAGAATTTGATTCTAAGATTAGAGGAAAATAAGGAACCATAGAGTAAAAGGATGCCGAATGGCGGTCCTGGTGCATACATAGTATACCCGGTCTGCACAACGGCATCCTTTTTAAATTTATCCTTTCTCACTGTTGAACAGCTCATGCTGCCTTTTGACCCGTCTGCGAATCTGCCGTACAAAGGATGAAGGGCCAAGTACGCGGACCACGGGGCCAAAGGAGAGTATATCTATGAGAAGTTCTGTTTCATCTGTCAGATCATAGTGGATGGAACAGATCCAGCATTTCTTTTCCACGTCATATTCCGTGTGCTTTTCATAGTTGGCAAAATGCAGCATACACCGCTCCAGGGAGTTGCGTTCCCCGCTGATTTCCAGGACCACTGGTTCAGAAGCCTTTTGAACAGGCTGGAAACAGCGGGATTCCAGGTCGCCGGGACATGCTTTGGCGGTGACGTGGCAGTCCTTTATCCGCGCTAAATTCAGTATGGTGCTGCGGCTGAACGTATTCCTGTGGAACTGGAGACAGCAGAGCCGGAATTTATCGTCCTTGGAGGAATACTGAAGCTGGTAAGGGGCGGCCTCAAAGGAGTGGACACGGCCGTGTTTTCCCTCATAGGCCACCAGAAGAACGCGTTCCTCCTGAATCGCTTTGAGAATGGCCTGGAAATGCTTCCTGTAGTCGGAGGAACCATAGGAGTCCCCATCCCTGTAGCGGTCATAGCAGTAAAAATCGTCCTCACGGTAAAGGGAGGGCAGACCGTCCCATTCCCGGGCCAGAAGTTCCAACTGTCCGTCTGTGAAAAACAGCTGGAAACGGGGGTCCTGCATCAGGGATTTCAGCCATGCTTTTTGGAGGTTCGTAAGCGGGACGGTGGGAACGGCGTGTTCCAGACGGGACGTAAAGGTATGTTTGTCCTGTTCCTCCAGAAGGGCCCATGTGCCGTCCGTCAGTTTGGGGATAATGGACAGGGCGCTTTCCTGGAAACCGTAAGAACGGCATATATCCTCCATGTCCTGCCTGGTTATGGGGCTGTGCCAGGCTTTATCCAGTATGTGGCGGACCACATTGTAATAACAGCTGTATATTTTATGAAATAATTCCATGGTATTCTACTCCTCATTCCCGCAGTACATCTCATACATCTTTTCCCAATCGCGGGTTATCTTGGCTATGGAAAATAAATTCGTGCCCTGAATGTCCATGATACGGCCCGTAAAGGTTTTGACCCAGGACAGCATTTCATTGGTATCGAAAAATGTACCCGTGTAGAGAAACTGGTTCTCACGTATCTTCAGGACCTCTCCTCCCCGGCCTTCACGGTAAAGACGGTTTAGGATGTAAGGTTCCTTTTCCTCGTCTATATAGAGCTTGATACAGACCTCCTCCATTCGGTTTGCACCGCCTCCAAAAGACACGCCCCAGCATTTCTCCTTATTCTTTTCCAAATCACGGAGTACTTCCTCATAAAATGTACATGGCTCCAGAAGAGTCACACGGGTGATGGAGTCCAGCCGGGAGTTGCTGAAGCGGCGGCGCTCCGGCAGATACAGACACAGATACCTGCGCCCGGTCTGGGTGCTGACAAATATCTTCAGGGGAACCCCTGACAGGGTGGAAATCTGTCCGCTGCGGCTGCTTTTGTTCTCAAACCGGATCAAGCGCTGTTCACGGACAGCGGTCAGTATGTCGGCCAGAATGCCGTCCTCCAGCGTATGTACGATGAAATGGTGCTTGAATTGAAACAAATCATTGGATTCATCCTGACGGTCCAGGATGGTGCTGCCTATGTAGCCAAAGGGGGTGGCCTCCTGGAAGTATTTCACGGCTGTGGTGAGGCACTGCCACAGGTTCTGTTCCCCGTCCTCTGTCTCATCCGGTTTCATGACACTGGAATTTACGCGCCGGGGGTCTGTTTCCATGGGCATAAGGGGAGCCAGGGCGTAGGACAGGGTCTTGCCGTCCTTACGGGATACCAGTATTCCGAGGGTTTCATATTCTTTCAGCTTCAGGCGCACGGTCTGGGTGTCAAATACCACTCCATAGTTATGGGATATGAGGTCGGTTACAGCGCCGGACGACATGCCATCCGGACAATCCCATAAAAGGTCCAGAATGAAGAAATGGAGCATCAGGTCATTGTCTGTAAAGCTTTTGGACTTCCAGGCGGCGTACAGGGGATTTTGGGGGATGGTCTTGCTGTCCACATTGATGTAGACATGCTTTCCCTTGGAGGTGTAATCGGACTTTGTGTACCGGGAGAGCCAGCTCTCAATGCGGCGGCGTTCATTGTCATAGGTCCGGGAGCTCTTTTCGCTGAAATCGTTCCTTACCTTGAACCCGTATACGTAAAATTGGCGCATATAGTCCCGGATGCGGTCAAAGTTCTTTATTAATTCCTGAAATTCAGCCATGGCTGTCCCCTCCTGTATGTGGATTTCTGATAAGTTTGTTTTATATATTATTATCTTTCATTTTAATGTAATGGTCTGTTTTGTCAAGTTAACACACCTGCTATTACAGAATACTTCTAAATATAAAATTAATAGTAAATAATGGAAGTTCGCAACTTTTTTTAAATGATACCCACGTTAAGATCGGGTATTATAAGCATGTAGTTAAGATACATACGCAAATATATGAACGGTAAGACAGATTACCACGGCGCCGGCAGGGTGGGATTCATCCCAAAATCCATTGACGGCGTACAGAGTGAGGAAGAAAGGATGTGAGATATATGTTTGTGATGTATGAAAAAGAAAATATGAAGGTTCCGGTAAGGGTATGGCTGAAGGAACGCAAGGATTTGGAAGGCAGTTGCCTGGAACAGGCATATCATCTTTCACAGCTTCCCTTCCTTCACAAGTGGGTGAGTCTGATGCCGGATACACACGCCGGAAAGGGAATGCCCATTGGAGGCGTCATTGCGGCGGACGGCGTGGTGATTCCCAATGCTGTGGGCGTGGACATCGGCTGCGGCATGGCTTATACGGAGACCAACATCAGGGTGGCTGACATCAGGGAGGTTATCACGGGCAACGGTTCCCTCATCCAGGCTATCGTAGGCGATATCATGCGCAACGTGCCCGTGGGATTTGCACACCATAAGACCATGATGCCCAGCTATACCATGGACTGCGCCTTTGAGGAAATGGACCGGTATGAGGAGGATGCGGAGCTTCTGGGACAGCTGGAGGCAGGATATTACCAAATCGGTACGCTGGGAGGCGGAAATCATTTTATTGAGCTCCAGGAGGACGACGACGGTTATCTGGCTGTGATGATTCACTCGGGAAGCCGCCATTTCGGAAAGTCGGTCTGCGATTACTTCCACTATAAGGCAAGACAGCTAAACCAGACATGGTTCAGCTCTGTGCCGGATGAATACAGGCTGGCCTTCCTGCCGGTGGACACCAGAGAGGGGAAACAATACCTGAACTGGATGCAGCTGTCCATGGATTTTGCCAAAGAGAACAGGGAAAAGATGATGTTAGCTGTGAAAGCCATTCTGGAAAAATGGATTGGCAAGTATACCGAACTTTCACTGGAATTCTCCCATGACATAAACTGCCACCACAATTATGCCTCCTTTGAAAACCACTATGGAAAGGATGTGTGGGTCCATAGGAAGGGCGCTGTCAGCGCTCAGAACGGAGAATTAGCCGTGATTCCGGGGGCCATGGGTTCTTACAGCTATGTGGTCATGGGAAAAGGAAATCCGGAGAGCTTCTGCTCTTCATCCCATGGAGCCGGCCGTCAATATTCGAGAAAAGGCGCCATGGCGGCATTTTCCTGTGAGGAAGTCATTCTGGATTTACAGAAACAGGGTGTGATTCTGGGTAAGAAGGGAAAGGCTGACGTGGCGGAGGAGAGCCGGTTTGCCTATAAGAACATCGAGGAGGTTATGAATAACCAGCAGGATCTGGTGGTTCCTGTGAAGCGCCTTAAGACCATAGGTGTGGTGAAGGGATAGAAGGCCGCGGCAGTATGCCGGGGCCGGGAAAAATCAAGCAGGCGCCCGTCAGAGGGACGGGATGCCCGCCCTACATAAATATTGGCAGTTTGCCTTAAGAGGCGGAGTTTACTTCCTGGGACTCCCCGGTGCCCGGCTCTGCTTCGGGCCAGGGCCGCAGTGGCCTGCCCTTTCAGGATGTGCTTAAGCAGGAGCCCGCAGCAGGAGAATGGAGCCGGGCATCCGCCTTTTCCATCAAACAAGTTTTACAGATTCAAAATAAAGAGGGAATCAGATATGATGATAAAGAAATATATAATCAAAGAGCAGGAATGCGGCTGCCTGATGAAGGATGGCCGGTTTGTGGAAATGTTGACAGCAGGCAAGTATTCTTACTTAGACATGTTGGGATATGAGGTACAGACAGTGCCCATGACAGGGGAGGTCAGGACATGCCAAATACCGGAGGAGATCCTTATGAAGGATGAGAAGTTTGCCTCCAGGGTAGTGAAGGCAGTGCTGCCGGATGAGTGCATAGCCCTGCGGTTTGTGAATAAGGCGTACAGGGAAGTGATCACAAAGCCTGAGACATTGTACTGGAATGTATTTGAGAAAAATGAGTTCCAGCTCATCCATATAACACGGCCGCATATGGAGGATACACTTCCCAGGATGTATATGGACCTGATGGCAGCTTGACATCTCCGGCCAGGAAATTCTCACCGCAGATAAAGTGGCTGTGCGGTTAAATGTAATCTGCAGCTACCGGATTACCAATCCGGAGAAGCTGGTTCAGACCGTGGAAGGGGTGGCTTCCCAACTCTATACCTGTGTCAAGCTGAAGCTTCGGGAATATGTGGGACGGTACAGGCTGGATGAGCTCCTGGTATAGTACTGACATAAGAGAACGGAGGCCGCCGGGGCCTCCCTCCATAAGCGTCGGTATGCAAATGGTTGAAGCAAGCGGTCTGTAAAACTGTGACCCAGGTGGTGAACATTGTTGGATCGAATCCAACCCGGCGCATCAGGGCTGTTGACAGACTGGTTCCGGGTGGGCCCATGATGGCAGAAGAAGCTTTCATAAAGACCAGATTCTATAGTTATGGGCAGTCCGGTGCCGGCAGTTATTTATACCATGGCAGCGGACTGCCCTTTTTTGATGCGGAAAGCGAGGAAGATTCACATGCATCAGACCATGTTTCCACTATTGATTGTCAATATTTGTCAACAGGGAGTTTGGACCCTTTGCCATGGAGAAGGAGCAGCTTATGAACCGGTCCACGGTGACGCGGATTCTGGATGCCATGGAATTCTGGACCGGGGAAGGAAATCTGCTTAATTTTAAGGTGACACAGTGCGGTTCGGAGAATAAAAAGCTGTTCTGCCTGGAGAATATAAGGGGGACGAAGGGGATTTCCGGACAGGCTTCAGGGGAGTAAATGATGAAATATCCGGTAAAAATGCGGTAAAATTCGGTAAGTTGGATTTTAATCGGTTTACATACTTCTTGACTTTAGCATATTAACTTGCTATACTTTTTCTAAAGTGTTTGCCGGATCCACTGCCGGCACAGCATCCCCACACTTCACAAACAAAAATCCAGGAGGTAGATTGAAATGTCATACGTTGATGAGATTTACGAGAGAGTTGTAGCGCAGAACCCGGGTGAGCCGGAGTTCCATCAGGCTGTGAAGGAAGTATTGGATTCCTTAAAGCTGGTCATCGATGCCAATGAGGAGAAGTTCCGCAGAGAAGGTATCCTTGAGCGCTTCACGGAGCCGGAAAGAGTTGTTTCCTTCAGGGTACCGTGGATAGACGACAATGGGGCAGTCCAGGTAAACAAGGGATACAGGGTGCAGTTCAACAGCGCCATCGGACCATATAAGGGCGGCTTACGTTTCCATCCATCTGTAAACCAGAGCATTCTTAAGTTCCTTGGTTTTGAGCAGACACTTAAGAACTCCCTGACGGGCCTCCCCATGGGCGGCGGCAAGGGCGGTTCCAACTTCGATCCCAAGGGTAAATCAGACCGTGAGGTCATGGCTTTCTGCCAGAGCTTCATGACAGAGCTGTACCGCCATATTGGCAAGGATACGGATATCCCGGCCGGAGATATCGGTGTAGGCGGCAGGGAGGTAGGATACCTCTTCGGGCAGTATAAGAGAATCACAGGATTATATGAGGGCGTTCTTACAGGCAAGGGACTTACCTTTGGCGGCTCCCTGGCCAGGACCCAGGCAACCGGATATGGCCTGGTATACATTCTGAACGAGATGTTAAAGCACAACGGCAAGGATATGGCAGGCAAGACCGTAGTTGTATCAGGTTCCGGCAATGTGGCTATCTACGCAACTGAGAAGGCGCAGCAGCTGGGAGCAAAGGTAGTGGCTTTAAGTGATTCCAACGGCTATATCTATGACAAGGACGGCATTCAGCTGGATATTGTCAAGGAAATCAAGGAAGTGCGCAGAGGACGTATCAAGGAGTATGTGGATGAGGTTCCAACCGCGGTGTATACAGAGGGAAGAGGAATCTGGAGCATCCCATGTGATATCGCCCTTCCATGCGCAACCCAGAATGAGCTGAATCTTGACGATGCCCAGACACTTCTTGCCAACGGATGCTTTGCTGTGGCAGAGGGCGCTAACATGCCTTCCACCAGAGAGGCCACAGACCTGTTTGTGGAGAAGAAGATCCTTTTCATGCCGGGCAAGGCTGCCAATGCGGGCGGCGTGGCAACATCCGGACTGGAGCAGAGCCAGAACTCCTTAAGGATGTCATGGTCCTTTGAGGAAGTGGATGATAAGCTTCACACAATCATGGTAAATATCTTTGCAAAGGTATCAGAGGCGGCAGAGCGCTACGGAGTTGCCGGCAACTATGTGGCTGGTGCCAATATCGCCGGATTTGAGAAGGTGGTTGAGGCTATGCTGGGACAGGGCATTGTGTAGTTTGCCGGGGTATCGCGCATTCTCAATATAATACAGTCTGAATATAATATGCAGAGTGAGTCCCGCAGACAGGCCATATGGGTTTGTCCGCGGGATTTTGTTTGCCCAGCATGGGCGTTTTCTAATGGGTGAAAGTCCCAAGTGCGCGTAGGCAACAACGAAGCACATAGCCGAACAGCAAGGGTGTCCGCCGTGAGACGGAATCTGAAAGAAGCTGTAAGCAAACCTCTGACCTGACGGACAGGAACCGCATATAAGGCTCGGAAATACGGATAAGGTGGCAAAAGGCACTGAAGTCCAAAAGGTTGCCGGAAGTACGAGTAAATGCGGCAGGTACATGGAGGAAAAGAACACGCACCTTAACTGGGGAGGTCTCACAGGCGGTCTCATTAGCCGTAGTAACAACGAATTGTGAGAAGTCAGCAGAAGCCATAGTAGTGAGGAAGTTCCTGTAATGGGGACGGAGCGAAGGGCTGAACAATCAATCAGTTGAAGTACGTTCCACTTCGTAGCCGGAGCATACGCCTGTCGATGACTTCAAAGGCGGCAAAGGCAAAAGGGGCAGAAAGGAAACAACGCATGGACACAAGCAGTCTCATGGAGCAGATATTAAGCAGGGATAATCTAAATGCGGCGTATCTGCAAGTCGTAAGGAATAAAGGAGCGGCAGGCGTGGACGGGATGACCGTTGAAGAACTTGGCGCATATCTTTCGGAAAACGGCGAAAACATTAAGGAACAGTTGCGGACGAGGAAGTATAAGCCGAAGCCAGTCCGCAGGGTGGAGATACCCAAACCCGATGGTGGTACAAGAAATCTTGGAGTGCCAACAGCAGTAGACCGCTTTGTACAGCAGGCGGTGGCACAGGTGCTTACCCCGATATTTGAGGAGCAGTTTCACGACCACAGCTATGGATTCAGACCCAAGCGGTGTGCACAGCAGGCAGTCCTTAAAGCATTGGAAATGATGAATGACGGACACAACTGGATAGTGGATATCGACCTAGCGAAATTCTTTGACACAGTAGACCATGACAAGCTGATGACGATTTTCGGACGGACAATAAAGGACGGAGATGTCATATCGGTGGTAAGAAAGATTCTGGTCAGCGGCGTAATGATTGATGATGAGTATGAAGATACGGTAGTCGGCACACCGCAGGGTGGAAATATCTCGCCGCTGTTAGCAAATATCATGTTAAATGAGCTGGACAAAGAACTGGAAGCAAGGAGGCTGGATTTCGTCCGGTATGCAGATGACCTTATTATAATGGTCGGGAGCAGACAGGCGGCAGAGCGGGTAATGAAGAGCGTGGCTCGGTTTATAGAGGAAAAGCTTGGACTGAAAGTGAACGCGGAAAAGAGCAGGGTTGATAAACCAAAGGGCATTAAGTATCTGGGGTTTGGATTTTACTATGACTCATTTGCCAAAGGGTACAAAGCCAGACCACACCCGAAAGCGGCAGCAAAGTTCAAGGCGCAGATGAAGAAATATACAAGCAGGAGCTGGGGAGTGGGCAATGGTTATAAAATTGGGAAACTCAACCGGCTTATCCGAGGGTGGATAAATTATTTCAAAATCGGAAGCATGAAAAGGCTGTGCGCAAAAATGGACGGACAGATTCGGTATCGACTGCGCATGTGCATATGGAAACACTGGAAAACGCCAAAGAACAGGGAAAAGAATCTTATCAAACTTGGTCTGCCGCCAAATGCGGCACATGGCATTTCATATGCCAAAGGATATGCCAGAGTGTGCAGAAGCTGGAATCTCCACATTTGTATCAGTAAAGAGAGACTAGCTAAGTTTGGTCTTGTATCCATGGAAGACTACTACGCCGAAAAGGCTGTTACATGTTAAGTTGATTGAACCGCCGTATACCGAACGGTACGTACGGTGGTGTGAGAGGTCGGAAGGCGAAATAATCGCCTTCCTCCTACTCGATTCTCTTTTTAAATATTCGTATCCGGCACGGGAAGACAGTCAGGCCTGATTCATCCCGAAAAATCAACAGAAACTGGAAATATGCATAAAAAATAGAGTTTTTACTTTTAGATGTTGAATATATTTGAAAGCTGTGTTAATATTGTGTTAATACAGATTGTTGACAATCCACAATCCACAATCTACAATCGTCAATACATATGAAAGGTGAAGAGGAAAAAGAGATGGGAGCACTTATTACACGTACCGAAGGCCTGATATTCGTGATTTTAATCATGGTAGCATTTGCGCTTTGGTTACAGAGATTCAAAGTATTTAAGTCACTGGGGCCGGTTTTGACCGTTGTGGTATTGGGAATCATTCTTTCCAACACCCATGTGGTGCCTATTTCACATGATTTTTACAGCGCGTTGTCTACGTACTGCGTGACGCCCGCCATATCCATCTGTCTGCTCAGCATGAACATGCGTGAGCTGAAGAAGCTGAACAGGGAGCCGGTCATTGCTCTGATATCCGCTATTTTTTCCGTATGTTTTATTGCCATCATACTGGGATTCATTTTTGCCCCAAGGATTACCGAGGGCTGGAAGTGCGCCGGCATGTTTGTAGGCACTTACACAGGCGGAACCCCTAACCTGACAGCCATCGCAACGGGTCTGGACTGTTCACGTGAGACTCTTGCGGCAGCCAACGCAGCCGATTATGTGGTGTCCACCCCATTAATGGTATTTTTGTTTGCTGCTCCGGTCATCCTGAAGGCTTCCAAGCGTTGGAATAAGCTGTGGCCGTATCAGTTTACAAAAGATGAGCTGGACGACGGAGATGACGAGCCACTGATGTCCGATAAGAGATGGTCCATCCGGGATATTGCATGGCTTTTAACCATTGGTTTCGGCGTGTCCTTTGTATGTACTGTGATTGCGCAGTCCATTTTTCCGGATACCTTCTGGAAGGCGGGGCGGCTTCTGATTCTTACCACGGTATCCATCGGGCTGGCACAGTTAAAACCTGTCCAGAAGCTGCGCGGAAATCTTGACCTGGGTCTGTTTATTTCCCTGACCTTCCTTGCAACCATTGGATTTGCGGTGGATTTGCAGCAGTTTATCGGATCCGCGCTCATGATGACCCTGTATGTACTGTTCATGCTGATTGGATGTATCGTACTGCACCTTATTATCTGCCGCATATTTAAGATTAAGTATGAGTATGTGATCCTGTCCATGGTGGGATGTATTGTAGACGGACCAACCTCATCCCTGACCGCGGCAGGTGCGGACTGGAAATCCCTGATTAACGTCGGCTTAATCATGGGAGTAATAGCCGGAGCCTGCGGAAATTATGTGGGCATCTTTGTATCCTATGTGGTAAAGGGTATATGCGGCCTGTAAACATAAGAAAGGCGTAAGCCTAAGACAAACTCCGGCGCTTGTGGTATAAGGTGCCGGAGTTTTGCCATTTTTTCAGCCAACATGTTTACCCTGGGATTTTCTTATGATAATATTATTTTGTGACAGAATACTTGAGAATTGTTGTTGGATTATGAAAAGGAATTGCTTTTATGGGAAAATTAACGTATCAGACACTGCGTGAAAATGTAGTGGACGTCATTCGTATGAAAATTTTAAACCACGAGCTGGTGCCGGGAATGAGAATTATTGAACAGGATATTTCGGACGAACTTGGGGTGAGCCGCGGTCCCATTCGGGAGGCCCTGAGACAGCTGGAACAGGAAGGCCTGGTGGAATATGTGAGAAATGTGGGATGTTCGGTGAGGAATATCACCCTGGAGGACATTTACGAGATTTATCTGCTGAGGGCCACCTATGAGATTTTGGCAGTGAAGCTGTGCAGGGGAGTGTTTTCAGAGGCTGCCTTTGCGGAGATGGATGCGGCATTGGAGTCTATGAGGGATTTAAAGGATACGGATTATAACAAATCCATTGCCTGTGATAACACGCTTCATGAGGCTATCATACGATCCACCGGATTGCCGCGGCTGATAAAGGGATGGACGGACTTAAACTATGGAAACGCCATCAATTATTATGCGGGCAATCCCGACAGCAGGGCCATGATTGACCGCCAGTACCCCATCCACAAGGAGCTGGTGGACGTGTGCCGAACCGGGAATACGGAGGATATATGCAGGGCCATATCAAACCATTATATGAAGACCATCAGACGGCGGCTTAAGGAACAGGGCATGCCGGAGGACCATTTTAAATTCTCCATTGATGTGATAGACGGCTGGGTGTGAGGCCGGGAGCTCGTATCGGACAGCAGCAGAAGATGACCATATCTGCCTTGGAGGGAACGATGGCCTGGCAGACAGGTTCAGAAAGGTTAAAACCTCCAAAGCTTGTGTATCTCTTATGTAGTCCGCCGCTTTGCATACGGTTCCGTACACGAAGCGGCGTTGTAATTTATCCTTTATTTCTCGTTCTGTACAAACTGCTTATCAAACTCCGGATTGAAATAGTAGAAATTCTTTTCATCCAGCTTGTACTTTATCTTTTCCAGCGCCTCCCCGAAACGCTGAAAATGAACGACTTCCCTGGCCCGGAGAAATTTAAGGGGTTCTCTTACCTCCGGGTTTTCAATAATTCGGATCAGGTTGTCATAGGTGGTCCTGGCTTTCTGTTCTGCCGCCAGGTCCTCATGGAGATCTGTTATGGCATCGCCCTTGGACTGGAATTCACAGGCATTAAAGGGAACGCCCGCAGCAGCCGTTGGCCACAGGGCTGTGGTATGGTCGATATAATAAGCGTCAAAGCCCGCTGTCTTGGCCTGTTCCGGTGTCAGATTTTTGGTCAGCTGATAGATAATGGCGCAGATCATTTCCAGATGGGCAAGCTCTTCTGTGCCAATATCTGTCAGCAGTCCGCCCACTTCCTTGCATGGCATGGTGTAACGCTGGGAAAGATAACGCATGGAAGCAGCTAATTCGCCGTCAGGACCGCCGAACTGGCTGATAATCAGGGACGCTGTCTTGGGACAGGTCTGGGTAATTTTTACGGGAAATTGTAACCGTTTTTCATAAGTCCACATGGTTAGACACCTCCTTATTTTAATGTTCCGGGCAGTCCCATGGAAGAGGTCCGTCTGACCAGGTAAAATGCTTCTGGCCGGGGTACTTGGTATGGGATTCGGACTTGTTATTGGTTTCAGGGCAGACACAGTTCAGGGTAAGGGGCTCATATTCCTTGGCAAAGGAATCCAGAAGCTGTTTTCTCTGTGCCATGGCCTGGCTGAACGCGTCCAATGCCTTGTCGTCTGTGGGGTGGGTATCCAGATACAGGTTCAGGTCATTGACAACAAAACTTATCTCATTAATCTGCTGAAGCAGCTGGCAGCGGTCAGGCATTTTTTTCACCTCCTACTATAAAAAACGGCAGATCCAGGCAGGGGAAAATAGTCCCCTGTTTCAGGGCTTTGGATGGCTCATAGGGTGTTTCCCAGGGCTGCATGGGAACAGTGGCAATGGCCAGCTGTACTCCTGGTCCGGGGGCGGGAAGCTCCTTGCCGCACCCGCATTGTGATACAGGAACTTTGGCGTCACAATTGCATAAATTCATATGATTCACTCCTTTCTGTTGATTGGCCTTTTGAAGGCTTCATGATTAGTATGAGCTTGATGCGTTTTTTTAGGTTATTTAAAAACTGTCAGTATATCCAGAAATAGTCGGAGTGTTTATTATGGTATTATTGTTAAGAAAGTCTATTTACATTTTAGCTTCACAAGTTGAAAGTGCGGGTATTAGCAGGCCAATGCTAGAAAATACTTAGAGGTTGGCAAACTGGAGCGTGTGCGAAAGGGCCTCTATACCCAAGCTATCAAAGCGTATCTCAAAGAGCAACCCAAAAGCCGAAAACTTTTGAAATATGGAAAAGCCTTTGGTGTTGAAGATAAAATAAGAACCTGTATGGAGTATTTGCTCTGGAATAGCTACGCTGTGGAAAATAGCTACGCAGATAAACTGACATTTTCAGATGTGTTGGAGACAACGCAGCAGCTTGCTGCTGCTCTTAATCTTGGATAAAAGGAAAATCAGTGCCCGGACTTGCGTCCTGAGCACTGATTTATTTACAGTCTGGCATGATACAGAGTATCATGGCTCAGTGGTTTCCCGCCTTTTGTCAGGCGCGCGGTCAGCCCGTTACCGCTCGGCAGTCTGCGCCGTGCCCCGTATCCGGCACACGGCGCGGCCCTCCTGGGCATCCAGGGTCAGGGTGGCTCCGGACCGGCTTACGTCATGGACCTTTACGATGTCAGCAAGCTCCTGGGATTCACCGGGCAGAATATCCTTTAACACCTCAGGATACCGGGTGAGGAGTTCTGGCCGGTACAGCCTGGTTTTGCTGTTGTCGTTGATTGCGCCGTAATACACATCCGCCTCCACCATGTCCTGGAACATGTGGCTGCCGTAAGATAGATCCGGATGGTAGCCTGCCTTTCCGTAGGCCACCTCACAGATGGCGCTGAACTGGCTGATTTCCGCGTAGACCACAGGTACGCCTAATTCGGGGGATGAGGTTCCGATGCGGCCCGGCACCAGCAGCATCAGCTTCTTATCCGTGTCCTCGAAATGCTGGTTGATGCGGCTGATTAAACGGGCCACATCCGGTTTTTTGGCATATTCGTATTCATAGTATTTCTGAGGATCCACCCACACAATATAGTCGATTGGTTCCTCCTTGGACCGGCGCATGGATGTCCTGCGCACGTCAAAGAGAAATTGGTGGTCCACGCCGTCCGGTATATGTACCTGCTCGGATTTGGCAGTCTGAAGGGGACGGCATTGCAGCAGGTTCAGCCTCCACACGCCTTCCTCAGGATTTGTGACGGCAAACTCCACATCCACCGGGCGTTCATATTCTTTCTCCAGCATCTTCATAAGGGAGCGCATCATTCGTATGAACTCCAGATTGTCCACCAGTCCCTGGCAGTCCGCAAAATAGATGGTTCTGTATATATGGCGTTCGGCCAGCATGTCCTCGGCATCCGTATCCCTGCTGAGGACCATTTTTTTCTGCCATTTGGGTAAGAGGTCCAGTATTTTTTCCAGGGATTTGGTGCAGAGCGACTTGGTGCAAAAGTCCAGGACATCCACCTTGCGCTGGGAGAACTTATGGCGTTCAGCCAGGGTGGTTCTTAAATTGGCCTGAGCCCTGTCGAGACCGATGAGGCGGGGATAATCGCCGGGCGTTCTCTCTACAGCCCTGGTCCCCAACCCCATGACCATGCGCAGCATTCCCGCTTCCGGGTTTAAGTGTTCCATCCATTTATAAGGGTTATAGGAACAGCCCATACCAGCGGCCACCGGCATATAGAGGCCGCCGTACTGCTGTCCGGCCACCTGCTGAATCAGCAGGGCCATCTGCTCATCCACATCTAACAGATGGCGTTTCCTTCGGTATTCAATGGCCTGTTCGTTCATGGTGCTGGCGTATACGCGGCGGATAGCCTCCTCCAGTTCCTCCATCCGTTCTTCTTTGGTGCCCTGGTTCATGCAGAAAATGGATTCGTATTTGCCGGAGAACGCATTGCCGTATCCGTCCTCCATGATGCTGCTGGAGCGGACAATGATGGGGGTGGTCCCGTAGTGGTCCAGCATATCGCTCAGCTCTTCACGGATATCTTCGGGAAGGGAACCGCCACGCAGCCGTTTGGTCAGCTCCTCGGTCTCCTTAAAATGTTCCTTTTCCAGACGGTGCCTGGCCCTTAACTCCGCACAGCGGTTATACACCAGATAACGGTAGAAAACATCCGTGCCGATGAAAAAGGAGTTATGGGGCTCAACATGTCCTGCGTACTCAGGCATGTTGAGCTCAATCAGCTTCCTGGCGACCAACAGGCCGCAGGCCTTGCCGCCAATCACGCCTCCGCCAATCTTGCGCATCCAGACACTGCGGAAATCCTCCTCCGTGAAATGCTTCAGTATGAGCTGCTCCATGTGGCTCTCCGTGGTCATGAGCCGGTTGCAGATACATTTTTTTTCTTCTCTTGTCAGGTTTTCCTTTTTAAGGATTTCTGGCCATCCAACCATTTTTCCTACCCCCTTATGTGTTTGTTATTTAAGCAAAAATAGCACTTATAACACTTATAAGCATATGCTTATACATATTTTTCTGAGTTTTTCTCAATGCCAGGAATGGCCATTTTGATGAATTCAATCATGCTCCGGGTCAGGTATTTATTTTTCTTATAATAAAGATAAACATCTCTTACCGCCTCAGGGTCGTCAATTTTATAATAAATGATATCCGGGTTTTCCGGAAGGCACTTGACCACGGTGTCGCTGACAAATGAAGCGCCCATGCCATACTCTGTCAGGTGATAGGTGGTTAAGAGCTGGTTCAGCTTTAAGGTATAGTTTAGCTGGATTCCCGCCCGGCCCAGTATGGCCTCCACGCGTTCCCTGGTATCATTGTGGGACCGCAGCATTACAAAGGGCTCGTCCTTGAATTTCTTTAAGGATACGGCCGGAAAGGTGTCGTTCTGGTGAAGACAGCGCTTTATGTCGGAAGCCTTAAGCTGGTATTTCACCGCCCGCCGGTTGCTGTCAAAGGAGGAGGGGACAGCCAGCAGCAGACGTTCCTCCATGAAGCGTTCCTTTTCATAGATACCCGCGTCCAGCAGATAGTTGTCAATGATAATGTCCAATTCCCCGGCAAAGAGCTTCTGTTCCAGTAGGGGTGTGTGGCCCTCAAACAGGTTCAGCTTTACGTGCGGGTAGGCCCTGCGGAATTTATCTATGATGGGCGGGAATATGAAGGAGGAGAAGAGATAGGTGCCGCCCACGGACAGGCGGCCGGTTTTCAGCTCCTGGAGATTGCCCACATAGTAGGCGAATTCATTTTCCAGGTCCATGATTTTCTCGGCGGTCTTTATGTACTTTTTGCCGCATTCCGTCAGCTGGATGGGGCTGGTGCTCCGGTCAAAGAGGGGCATGCCTATCTTTGTCTCAATCTTCTTGATCATGGAACTGAGGGCCGGCTGGGATATGTAAAGGTTCTCAGCAGCCTTGGAAAAGCTCTGTTCCTTATAGACTTCATATACGTAATTCATCCCGCTGAACATAGCTGCACCTCCTATAAGTTTTTGATTATAAGTTTTATTCAAATATAAATATTTGTTTTTATTCTAGGATATTTTTATAATAAAGGCAAGAACAAATATATCTGACTAATGTCTGATGCGGAGACCGGGAATGAAACATGTAACGGAATATTCCAAACAGGAACTGAATGATATGTTAAAAGAGCTTACCATACAGTTCCAGGAAGCCAAGAAATTGAATTTGAAACTGAATATGGCCAGGGGAAAGCCCTCAGCAGACCAGTTGGATATGAACATGGGCCTGTTGGAGTTTCCAAAGGGCTTTATGCTGGAGGACGGCACGGATGCGAGGAACTACGGCGTACTGGAAGGGATTCCTGAATGCAGGCGTTTGTTTGGCCAGCTTTTGGGTCTGGATCCGGACCTGATTATAATAGGCGGTAATTCCAGCCTGAACCTGATGTTTGATACGATTTCATTCCACTGTCTTTTCGGAACAGAGGGAGAAAAGCCATGGAGCTTCTATGGATATGAGGGCAGCCCGGTAAAATTTCTCTGTCCGGTTCCGGGATACGACAGGCATTTCCAGATTTGCGGGGAGCTGGGAATCCAGATGATTCCCGTACCCCTTCTGGAGGACGGACCGGATATGGAGATGGTGGAAACCATGGTAAGGGAGGATGCGTCCATCAAAGGAATCTGGTGTGTTCCCCTTCACTCCAATCCTCAGGGCGTGTGCTACAGCGACCGGGTGGTGGACCGCCTGGCGTCCATGGAGACGGCAGCCCCGGATTTCAGAATATTCTGGGACAATGCCTACGGCGTGCACCATATCTACGAGGAAGTGCCTCTTAAGAATATTCTGGAGGCATGTGAGGCTGGCGGCCATCCCAACAGGACTTACTATTTCTTCTCAACCTCCAAGATAACTTTTCCGGGAGCAGGCGTTTCGCTTATTGCATCAGGCCCGGACAACATGAAGGAGCTGAAGGGACATCTGTCCTCACAGACCATCGGACACGATAAGCTGAACCAGTTAAGGCATGTGCAGTATTTTAAAACGCCGGAGAATATCCGCGCCCATATGAAGGCTCTGGCAAAGGTGCTGAGGCCAAAATTCGACATGGTGCTTAAACGTCTGGAGGAAGAACTGGAAGGGAGCGGACTGGCGGTGTGGAGTCATCCAAAGGGAGGCTATTTCATTTCTCTGGATACCCTTGAGGGATGTGCAAAGCGCACCGTAGAGCTGGCTAAGGAGGCGGGTGTCACGCTCACAGGCGCAGGGGCAACCTATCCCTACAAGAAGGATCCGAAGGACAGGAATATACGCATTGCTCCCACCTATCCCACGCCGGAGGAGTTAAAGGCTGCCATGGACATATTCATTCTGTGTGTGAAGATTGCGGGAATCGAGTCAGTGGTGAATCAGGGGAACTAAGTATTGGGAAGTAATGAACAGGCAGCAGTATGGAAGAAAAAGGAGAACAGGTATGGAAAAAGTATATAATCCTTATGACAATGTGTTAAAGATAGTAAAGGAAGCAGCCGATATACTGGGCTATACGGACAGTGACATAGAGGCCATCAAATACCCGGAGAGGGAACTTAAGGTTGCGATCCCGGTACGGATGGACGATGGAACAACCAAGGTATTTGAGGGATACAGGGTACAGCACTCCACATCCCGCGGACCGGCCAAGGGCGGAGTCCGTTTCCATCCGGCAGTCAATCCTGACGAGGTCAGGGCCCTGGCAGCCTGGATGACATTCAAGTGCGCAGTGGTGAACATTCCTTACGGCGGCGGCAAGGGCGGCGTTGTCTGCGACCCCAATGAGCTGTCTGAAAATGAAATCCGGGCAATCACCAGAAGATACACGGCAGCCATTGCTCCCCTTATAGGGCCGGAACAGGATATCCCGGCTCCTGATGTAGGCACTAACGCGGCTGTTATGGGCTGGATGATGGACACCTACAGCATGCTGAAGGGCCACTGTATCCACGGTGTGGTTACAGGCAAGCCCATCTGCCTGGGCGGCGCACTCGGGAGAAATGAGGCCACCGGACGGGGCGTCATGTATACCACGAAAAATATACTGAATAAAATGGGAATCCCGGCGGAGGGAACCACGGTAGCCATTCAGGGAATGGGAAATGTGGGCAGCATCACGGCAAAGCTGCTTTACAGGGAAGGAATGAAAATCATAGCTGTCAGCGATGTATCCGGCGGAATCTATAATCCGGATGGACTTAATGTACCGGCTATCCTGGATTATCTCTCTCTTAACAGGAAGAATCTGTTAAAGGATTATAATGAAGAGGGAATGAGCCGCATTACCAATGAGGAACTGCTGGAGATGGATGCCAGGGTACTGGTGCCGGCAGCCCTTGAAAATCAGATTAACGCTTCCAATGCACATAAAATCCGTGCGGAAGTCATTGTGGAGGCAGCAAACGGCCCGGTTGCCGCAGACGCGGACGGCATACTCCAGGACAGAGGCATTACCGTTGTTCCCGATATTCTGGCCAATGCAGGCGGCGTGGTGGTTTCTTATTTTGAATGGGTTCAGAATATCCAGTCCGTGAGCTGGACCGAGGAAGAAGTCAATGAGAAGCTGAAGAATATAATGGATCCGGCCTTTGAGGCGGTATGGGATATTGCCATGAAACAGAACGCCACATTGCGCACCGGCGCTTACCTGATTGCCGTGAGGCGGGTAGTGGAGGCCAAGGCGGCAAGGGCAATCTGGCCATAAAAAGAATCATAGAAAAAGCAGCATAGAAAATATCAGAAAGCAACAGTTACAGAAAGACCAGGCACTGGGGATGCCTGGTCTTTTACTGTGTATAAAGGGGGATAAAATGTGTGAAAGGGGGAGGGCCCTTTCGGTTTTTGCAACAATTTATTTGCTGTGTTTCTCTTGCTTACAGGACATATTATAATACAGGTATATTGCAAAAACCATTGTCATAAGACAAAGAAATATTGCAATTAGCACAAGCTGTGATAGAATAGGATTAAATGTATCCCCGGCATGTGTCCGCAGAGGACAGGGACGGCTGCGGACAGCCGGTTTTTGAAAGGAGGAGGCCCATGTACCAGGAAGAAAGCTTTAAGACCCAGAAGGTGGTATATGCCCATACGCGCAGCGATGAAGCGGAGATGGAGTATAAGATGCACTGCCATGATGTATACGAGTTTTATTACATGATTTCAGGCAATGTAGAGTATCTGCTGGAGGGCAGGACCTACACACCCAGGCCGGGAAGCCTGATTATCATACCGCCGGGCTGTTTTCACGGGTTAAGGGTACTGGATTCGGATGAATATAACCGGATACGCCTGCACTTCGCCCCCGAACTTCTGGAGGAAGATGAACGGGCGCTGTTGCTGGAGCCCTTTGGGGCCGCATGGTGCTGTTATGAGGAACAGTTCCAGCTGGAGTGGTATTTTCATTCCCTGGAGGAGTGCGGGAATTATGGAAAGGGTTTACAGTATATTGCAATCCGCGCACGGGTCCTGTCTCTTTTGACTAAGATTTTTGCAATATTCAGGGAGGCATCAGGGACTTCCCGCGGAAAGGAAGGACAGGTACAGGAAATCATCCGTTACATCAACCAGAACCTGTCTGCCCCTCTGACACTGGAAGGGCTGGCCCAGACCTTCTATATGAGTAAGAATCATCTGACAGCTGTATTTAAGAGGGCCACGGGAACCACAGTGGCCCGCTACATCCTCTATAAGCGCATGGCAATCGTGAGAAAGGAGCTGGCAATGGGGGTGCCGGCGGCAGAGGCGGCGTCCAGAGCGGGATTTGGAGACTATTCCAGTTTTTTCAGGGCTTACAAAAAAATGTTTGGATGCGCGCCTTCTGATAAGAACGCGCCGGGAATGCCTGAAATGGATAAGGGAAGTACGGTTTAAAAATGCGCGGGGCCCCAAATGTGAGGTTAAAGAATTTACTAAAATAAATTCTTGACAGGAAAAAAGTACCATGATATTATCAATTAAACCTATAGAAATAGTAGGAATAAAAAGACGGAGGACAATATCATGGGAGAGAAGCGTAAGAGAGCAGACAGACATTTTAAATTTGAGACAACCCAGCTTCACGGAGGTCAGGAGCATCCGGATTCTACGACTGGGGCAAGGGCGGTACCGATTTACCAGACATCATCGTATGTATTTGACAACTGTAACCATGCGGCGGCGCGGTTCAATCTCAGTGATCCGGGGAATATATACAGCCGTCTTACAAATCCTACTTTGGATGTATTTGAGCAGAGAATGGCTCGGCTGGAAGGCGGCGTGGCGGCACTGGCCACGGCTTCCGGGGCAGCGGCCCTGTCCTATACATTCCAGAACCTGACACGGGCAGGGGATCATATTGTGTCCTCCGGTCATATTTACGGAGGCACCTATAATTACCTGGCCCACACCTTTCCTGAATATGGGGTGGAGACTACCTTTGTGGACCCGTCCGATTTAGAGGCGGTAGAGGCGGCGATCCGGGATAATACAAAGGCTGTCTTTATAGAGACTCTGGGAAATCCAAATTCCGATATCGCTGATATAGAAAAAATCGCATCCATTGCGCACCGGCATCAGATTCCCCTGATCATAGATAATACCTTTGCCACGCCATACCTTGTCCGTCCAATTGAGTACGGCGCCGATATCGTGGTACACTCAGCCACAAAGTTCATCGGCGGTCATGGAACCACGGTGGGCGGGGTGATTGTGGACGGCGGAAGATTTGACTGGGCTGCCTCCGGCAAGTTTCCCGGACTTACAGAGCCAAACGCCAGCTATCACGGCATCCGTTTTGCCCAGGACGTGGGAGCGGCTGCCTTTGTCACCCGGATAAGGGCCATTCTCCTAAGGGATACAGGGGCTACTCTGTCACCCTTCCACGGATTTCTGTTTCTGCAGGGGCTGGAGACACTGTCTCTGAGGGTGGAACGCCATGTGGAAAATGCGCTTAAGGTGGTGGAATACCTGAAGGCCCATCCCCAGGTGGAAGAGGTTCATCATCCCAGTGTGAGCCAGGATCCGATCCAGCAGCAGCTTTACAAAAAGTATTTCCCCAGGGGAGGCGGATCTATCTTTACATTTGAAATAAGAGGCGGGGCTGAGAAGGCCAGGGAGTTCATCGACAATCTGGAACTGTTCTCCCTTCTTGCCAATGTGGCGGATGTAAAGTCACTGGTGATCCATCCGGCCTCCACCACCCATTCCCAGATGAATGAGAAGGAGCTTCTGGAGCAGGGAATCCGTCCCGGAACCATCCGCCTGTCCATCGGAACCGAGCATATCGACGACATATTGGAGGATCTGGAGGAAGCTTTCCGGTCTGTTTTATAGATATGAGAGGTCTCAGGGATATATAATTTTTATAGTCTATACAGCCTGAAAAGCCAATCCGTGACTGCAAACAGCCATGGCCTGGCTTTTGGGCCTTAAGGAGGAACTGGAGCCGGAGGCATGTTTTGAATTCTGATACAGAAGAATTCAGGCATCCAATGTTACCGGGATGAAAATATAAGGATTCTATTTACTGTATCGGCTCTGCCCTGGCCCCTCATCCCTTCCCGCTTATGG
Source organism: Enterocloster clostridioformis (assembly GCF_020297485.1). Classification (NCBI taxonomy): domain Bacteria; kingdom Bacillati; phylum Bacillota; class Clostridia; order Lachnospirales; family Lachnospiraceae; genus Enterocloster; species Enterocloster clostridioformis. The sequence goes on along the minus strand of NZ_JAIWZC010000001.1, from coordinate 3,628,675 downwards.
TCAGGGATTTCCAGTCTGTTGTGGGATATGAGGCAAGGAAGCAGTTTCTTGAGATGACAGGCATGATGCCGGACGAGGTCTGCGCCTGCGTGGGCGGAGGCAGTAACTCCATCGGTATGTTTATACCCTTTCTGGATGATCCGGTGGACATCACAGGGGTGGAGCACTATGGTTATGGAGATCAGTTTATGGATTAATATGACGGGGAGGCCCCAGGGGCCTCCCTTTTTATGGCCGGAAACAGCTTTAGGCAGCTATTTTTTACAGCCTCTTCGCAATAGCCTTAATAAAGTCTCCGCTGTTAAGTACCACTGGGTTTGGAATGGTGGTAATCAGAGCCAGATCTTTTGTCATCTCACCGCCCTCAATGGTGTCGATGGTGGCCTTTTCCAGCTTATCCGCAAATTCCATCAGCTCTTTGTTGCCATCCAGCTCGCCGCGTTTGCGCAGTGCTCCGGTCCAGGCAAAGATGGTTGCCACGGAGTTGGTAGAGGTCTCCTCTCCCTTTAAGTGCTTGTAGTAATGGCGCTGTACGGTTCCGTGGGCAGCCTCGTATTCATAGTTGCCGTCCGGGGATACCAGGACAGAAGTCATCATGGCCAGGGAGCCGAAGGCAGAGGATATCATGTCGCTCATGACATCGCCGTCGTAGTTCTTGCAGGCCCAGATATAGCCGCCCTCGGATTTCATGACGCGGGCCACGGCGTCGTCAATCAGGGTGTAGAAATAGGTGATGCCGGCAGCTTCAAATTTTTCTGCATACTCACTGTCGAAAATCTCCTGGAAGATATCCTTGAAGGTATGGTCATACTTCTTGGAGATGGTATCCTTGGTGGCAAACCAGAGTTCCTGCTTTGTATCCAGGGCATAGTTGAAGCAGCTTCTGGCAAAGCTTTCAATGGATTTATTGATATTGTGCATGCCCTGTACGATGCCCGGGCAGGTGAAGTCGTGAACCAGCTCCCGGCTCTCGGAACCATCCCCGGCAGTGTAAACCAGTTCCACCTTTCCCGGACCAGGTATCTTCATCTCAGAACCCTTGTAAACATCGCCGTAAGCATGTCTGGCAATGGTGATGGGCTTTTTCCAGTTCTTAACACATGGATCGATTCCCTTTACCACAATAGGTGCACGGAACACGGTTCCGTCCAGGATGGCACGTATGGTTCCGTTGGGACTCTTCCACATTTCCTTCAGGTGGTATTCCTCCACGCGGGCAGCGTTGGGGGTGATGGTGGCACATTTAACAGCCACGCCGTACTTTTTGGTGGCATTGGCGGAATCAATGGTTACCTGGTCGTTAGTCTCGTCCCTGTATTCCAGTCCAAGGTCATAGTACTCTGTCTTTAAATCTATGTATGGCAGCAGCAGGTCGTCTTTGATCATCTGCCAGAGAATTCTAGTCATCTCATCGCCGTCCATCTCAACAATCGGGGTGGTCATCTTAATCTTGTCCATACTGTATCCTCCTGAATTTTCGCATTATTTTATAGTATACGACGAATTGGAGTTTCACACAAGAGTTTAACAGGGCTGTTTCTGCCAAAAAATACGCTGTCAGTATGAAAAAGAGCAAAACAAGCATAAAAAAGAGCAAAAGCGGATTCGGACATCAATGCTATAGTTATGTCAGAGACAGGCAGAACTGTATGAAACAATACGAAAGGGAGAGATACATATGGGGGCAATCCAATTAAAAAATGTTAGGAAGAAGTTTGGGAATGATATTGTGATTGATAATCTTAACCTGGAAATCGAGGATGGTTCGTTCACTGTTCTGGTAGGGCCGTCAGGATGCGGTAAATCCACAACCCTCCGCATGATTACCGGCCTGGATGAACCGACCTCAGGGGATATACTGATTGACGGACATAAAATCAATGACCTTACTCCGGGAAAGAGGGACATAGCTATGGTATTCCAGAACTATGCATTGTATCCCACTATGACAGTCAGGGAAAATATTGAATTTGGTCTGGAAAATAAAAAGGTTCCAAAGGAAGAACGGCAGCGCCGTATAAAAGATATATGTGAAATTGTAGGACTGACCGAATATCTGGACAGAAAGCCGTCCACCTTATCCGGTGGTCAGAGACAGAGGGTGGCTCTTGCCAGGGCCATGGTTAAACAGCCCAAAGTATTTCTCATGGATGAGCCGCTGTCAAATCTGGATGCAAAGCTCAGGGGACAGATGAGAGTGGAATTAATCAGCCTTCATAAAAAGCTGGGGACCACCTTTGTCTATGTAACACACGATCAGGTGGAAGCCATGTCAATGGCGGACGATATTGTATTGATGAAGGATGGGTACATTGTCCAGCAGTCCAATCCACGCCAACTGTATCAGAACCCTAACTGCATCTATGCTGCCCAGTTTATCGGCACCCCCCAAATGAATATTATAAATAATGTGCTTCCCAATGGCATGCAGCTTGGATTCCGGCCTGAAAAAGTTTATTTGCAGAGGGTGGAGGAAGACTATGTTTCCATACAGGCAGAGGTCGTGACAAAGGAAATGCTGGGTTCCGAGACTATATACTCCCTTAGCAGTGTATATGGTACGCTGATGGTAAAATCCGAGCATGAGGTAGAGAATGACTGTCTCCTGGACCTGTCCATTCCCTTTTCAGCCATGTATCTTTTTAACAGGGAAGGAAAAAGAGCAGACCTGGGTCAGCCGGAACGTCATATCCATGGTGTCTGTATCCATTGTATTTTTATGGCTTATGGACCCGGATACCGGATTTCTGAACATGATTATCACGAAGCTGGAATTTCCAAAGTTCCCATTTCTGTCCAGTCCGTCCACATCCATGTTCTCGCTGGTACTGGTCATGGTGTGGAAAAGTGTGGGATATTATGTACTGTTAATCATGGCTGCCCTGCAGACAGTACCGTCCAGTATCTATGAAGCGGCAGAGCTGGATGACACGCCTAAAATCCGTACCTTTTTCAAAATTACTCTGCCTATGATTTCACCTACCATCCTGTTCACATCTGTGGTGGCGTCCATTGCCTCCTTTAAGATATTTGACTCTGTCAATGTCATGACACAGGGCGGTCCGGTGGATTCCACAAATACGTTGGTCTACTATATCTATTCCTTTGCCTTCCGATATGGAAAACCGGGAATGGCCTGCGCAGCAGGCGTGGTACTGCAGTACATGTTTTCCATGGGATAAGAGAAGTGCGGCCTGTCCATAGTGGAGTCTGTTTGGGCTGGCAATATAGACAGCGTCCAGGTCATCAGCACAGGCAAAGGCTTTCAGGTCTGTGTAGGTTGTTTTAACTCCATATTTTGCCGCGAAGCTGCTGGCTGTCTCCTGATTTCTGGAATAGACGGCTGCATAGTAAAGGCTGGGATTTTCCATTGCGGCTTCCTGGAAATGGTCCACGATAAAGTTAGTTCCTATGGTTCCATAGCGTATCATTGGCAGATTTTCCTTTCTGTATGGCTCAGTGTTCTGTACTATTTTATCACAAACAGAGCCATAAACACAGGTTTTCATACGAAATTAAGGAGGCAAATAAGCTGCACAAATAAGCAGCCAATAAGGGGAAAATAAGCGGAAAATAAGGAGGGAGCCGCATTCATTTATGCGGCTCCCTCATGATTGCTGATTAACCTCTCCGGTCTTCTACCAAAAGTGTCTGTATGGTATCCGCGGAAGGGTTCCAGTTTAATACATACAGGGTATAAATCCGGGATGGATTCAAGGTTATTGGCGTGGTAACAAGGGTGTTATCCGGTCGGGCGGAACGGGCGACACGCAGGGTATAGTTACCGGAGCTGAGCCGGCTGAAGCTGGCTGCATCGGCAAAGTTTACAGAGTTAAAATAGATATTGCCAAGGGAGGCATTGACAGGTCCGCTGTAATAGGCTAAATTGCAGACTCGGAAGCAGGATGAGGTCCAGTCCGTGGGGCATGCCGTATCATGGATAGAAACCAGGTCCAGGCCCGTGGAAGAGTTGACAATGGCGATGGTGGCCATTCCGTCACCTACATACATGGATTTGCGGAGATATACGTAACCATTTGAGCCCATGATGGAGAATGTATGATAGCCCTGGGATAGCTGGCGGTACTGGGTCACTTCAGAGAAATCCAGTCCGGAAAACACAGCCCTGTTATCTATATACACGGTAAATGGGTTATATCCGGTAGCTGCATTTAACAGACGAATTCCGCCGCGAATCCACTGGTTATTGTTGCAGAACACGCAGGGGATGGGATAATATGACGGGTAATTGGGGCGTACAGGATAATCCGGACGCACAGGGTAGTCCGGACGTACAGGGTAGTCTGGGTAGTAAGGGGGCATGACAGAAAAATCAGGGTCGATTTCCTCGTCGGGAGATGGTATTACGACGTCAGTATCAGGATATGTGAAACCTGGATCAACCGGGTCTTCTACCTGGGTCATCCTGAGTGATGGTACAGAGTAGGGCTTATTGTTATTCATATACAATGGTCCTCGGTTTGTGCTTTTATGATAATATATGTCTGGTATGCCGAAGGTGTACGGTGAAAAACAAAAAAAGCCGAAAACCAGGTGAAATCGAGGGCACTGAAAAACTCCCGTTTTTTTGTGGGAGTTTTTCTTTCATCTATAATATAGTGTCAGAGATTATGATTCACTAAAAAATATGGGCTGTTTTATCATCCGGCCAGTGCAATCAACTTCGTTATTCTCTTAATATTTGCTACGAATGCCGTAAAATTCATTTGCAATTCCATAGCAAACAATCCCACTGAATCTGCTCTGCCTAATCCGTGGGCTTCCTTTAATTCCCCATTCTTTTCTTCAATCATTGCCAGATGGTTCTTGTACCCATAAAATGTACTCGAGGGTGTCTTGTGCCCAAACCGGGCATCTTCGTCATCTTTTGACCTGATTTCCCGGATCTTATCCGTATCTAATAATCCCCGTATCCTTTCCGCCAGGTCCTGTATTTTTTTGTCCCCGCAGGCGGCAATCCCTTCCTCCAGGACGGAAAGCAATTCCTTCGTATAGGCAATTTCCTCATCCAGGCCCGCTTCCAGGGATGGCTTCTCCGGAAAGATAAGTGCTGAAACTGATCGTGCAAAGAATCTTACGGAAAGGGATACGCCGCAGCGCTCTCCGGGCAAGCTCCCCTGTTTTTTAATCCTGTTCAACTTTGTACCTCCTAATTATTGTGATTTTTTCTGTGCTGCTGACAATAATCGGAGTCTGTGCCAGCGGCTCCGTGGCCTTACTCGTCCTGATTTTGGTCTGGAACTACATTAAACTGTTTTTTGAGGCTGCCGAACGGTACGTGCTTCTTGGTGTGCTGGTCTATACCGCGCCGATGGCATTTGCTACCGGCGCCTCTCAAAGTACCGCTAACATTTTCAAATCCTGGTGCCGTATGTTCGGAGGCCAGGTATTCCTGCTGGTGTTGAATGCCTGGTGCCTTCGTCTTTTCACCAGCATGGTTGGCAATTTTATCGCCAATCCACTGTCATTATAGGAGGTCACAATGAAATTATGGAAAAATACACTGACTGTCCCATTTCTGGCAGCCACTTTACTCTTATTACAGGCGGTACCCTCTATGGCCGCCGTTACAGAAGCCGACGTCCAGGCTGTCGGGAAAGAAACCGCAGCCGGAAATGTCCTGATCTGGTTTCTGTGTGCAGTAGCCTTTTTGAAAATCAGCCAGAAGATTGACAGCTTCATGAGCAGCTTAGGAATCAATGTTGGCCATACCGGTGGCAGTATGATGGCTGAACTTATGATTGCAGCAAAGGGAGTGACAACCGCGAAGAATGTAGCCGGTGGCGGCATGTTCCGTGGCGGTTCCTTTCGAGGCGGTTCCAGTTCCAAGCATATGAGCAGCGCTTCCTTTATGTCTGGTATGTCTGGGGGGCTGGTTGGCGCAGTAAGCCGATAGTTCACGAACGGAGCTGTTCAAAGCGCAACCGGACAAGGAGGAAATCCCATCAGCCGAAAGATGTTTGAATCCTCAGTACAAAAAGGAGGTTCATTTGCCAATGACGTCACCGGGGCGGTTGCCAAAGGTAATATCAACTATACCGGCACCATGTCCGGTCCACAGGCAGCGCAGGCCCTGACTTCCTACCTCGGCCAGACTGGAGTTGCAGACGCATCGGCCTATAAAGATGTGGAAAACGGCGTCAGACAAATCGAGATACCTGCTCCACCGGATTTGGAGGAGGTGCGGGCCTTCTGGAAACAGTTTAAGGCACTCGACCCGCCACCCCAATCCACTGACATATCAGATGGCCTTAAACCTACCGGATGATTTATACCGCCATTTTCTGGCTCATATGATTCTGGAAGATGAAGAAGTTTACCGTCTTGTGGAAAAAGGGCTGGTAACAGAAAACGAATATCTGGATATCCGGCTATGGTATCACAACGGACCTTTCCGGGATCACTGGCTGGGACCGCTTGGAGTGGATGGCACAGGCTACCTATATGGGTTAACGCGACTTTACAGAAAGCCAAATACTTATGAAATGCACTTTTATGTTATGGATGACTATTACCGCCGTATGAACCACCTGCCGGAATAAATATCACAGCTTCATGTATAAATCCTGTCAATCTGCATAAACTAAATCTTAGTATCTTTTTTACAATCGTACTTCAATAATGATATAATCGAAGTGCGATTGTAAATCGAGTTGGAGGTGATGTATATGGATGGTGTTTGGAAACAGATTGGAGCTATTGCAGATGAAAACAGCGGTATCATAACAACTGCTCAGGTTGAAGCTGCCGGGATCAGCCGTACTGCCCTGAAGCGCTATGTTGATGAAAAGCAGCTTATACGGGTCTGTAAAGGACTGTATGTATTGGAAAAAGGGATGGTGGATGAATATGCGCTGCTGCAGGCCCGGAGCGGAAAAGTCCTGTATTCTTATGGAACAGCGCTTTTTCTGTGGGGCCTGTCTGACAGGGTGCCGCACACGATTGATTTAACCGTGCCGCACGGTACAAATGTAAGCAAAATCAAACGGGATAATCCACAAATTCGCTTTCACTATGCACAGCCACCGCTGTTTGAAATCGGCTGGACGGAAACTAAATCGCCACAGGGCGGCACAGTGCGGCTTTATGACAAGGAACGCTGTATCTGTGATTTAATTCGTGATAAAAAGGAAATTGATATGCAGCTTTATACCCAGGCAATCAAAGATTATTTTCGTAGCGGCGCTAATAGCCGGAAATTACTCAAATACGGAAAGCAGTTTGGAATCGAAGAACAAATAAGAACATACATGGAGGTACTAACATGAGAATACCGGAACAGCTAAAAGGTGCTATCCGCAACATTGCCTCCTCCAAAAATCTGCGCTCTCAGGAGGTCTTACAGATGTTCCTGTTTGAACGCATTTTGGAACGGTTGCCTGTCTCCCGTTACCGCAGCAACTTTATTCTCAAGGGCGGTCTGTTGATCTCGTCCATGCTTGGCATCAGTGAGCGCACCACGACGGATATGGATACGACCGTCAGTGGACTGCCAATGGAGAAAGAACAGATTACCAGCATAGTTCAGAATATCCTGTCGCTCGATGTAAATGATGGTATCCAGTTCCGTTTTCAGCGTATCGAGCCCATACGGGGAGATGACGCCTACAATAATTTTCGCATTCATTTGGGAGCCCTGTACGGTAAAATAAATAGTCCCATGAAAATTGACATTACTACCGGAGATGAAATCACTCCTGCTGCTATCTGCTATGATTACCCGTTTCTGTTTGAACGAAAGAGTGTTCCCATTATGGCCTATACGCTGGAGACAATTCTTGCTGAGAAGTATGAAACCATCCTGCGCCGCAATATTGGCACAACGCGGGCAAGGGATTTTTACGATTTACATACCCTGTTCTGTCTGCGCCGTGACGAAGTACGCCCGGAGATCTTACGCCAAGCCATCCAGCATACTGCTGAAAAACGTGGCTCTACTGTCGAACTTAAAGAATGGGTGGACATTTTATCGGATATGAAGGAAGAACCAGCTCTGGTCTCCCTGTGGGATAACTATATCAGGGAAAATACATACGCTTCCGACTTTTCTTTCTCCGAAGTGTTATCCACGGTGGAACAGATCAGCCTGCTAATATGTGAATAGCATTGCGAGACACAATATATTGTAGATGCAATTATGAGATAAGTAGAAACTACAGAGGACTTCCTGTATTTCACCTGGAATTTAGCAAATAAAAAGCCGGATCCCCCTAAAGGTTTCCGGCTGTATCCAGTGTTCCTGAGCGGATTCGAACCGCTGGCCTTCCGCTTAGGAGTATGGCGTATCACATGATACACGGTTCGGGTGTAACTTCCAATACCTTACCTTACGTAGAATGACTTGTAGTAAACGAACATTATGGTGCAAAATGCTCATCCTGACGCGCTTTTATGGCTCCGTCGGATGGTCCTATTAGCAAATTCTTAGCAGGAAGCCCTCCGTTGAAGGCCGATTATTACTGTCATTCTACGCCCTTTTGTTCAATTTAACAAGGCATAGAACATGGAGGTTACTATGGACAGCAAAGAAAAAAAGCCGTTGCCGGAACCACGCGCCTATACCGTGGAACAGATTGCAGCCATGCTCAACATCGGACGCACGACCGCATACCAGCTCGTCAAGAAGGAACAATTTAAGACCGTCCGCATAGGCAACGCTATTCGGGTTTCAAAGAAATCCTTTGATGAATGGCTGGAAAGTTTGGAATTATAAATATCGACCAGAACGCCATAGGCTCAAAAACCTATGGCGTTTTATGTGCGCCCGGCGGGCGCACGTTCTAACGGGTGAAAGTCCCTGACCCGCCCGGCAGTAGGAAGGGTGCAGCCAATGGCAAGGGCGTCATCGTGAGGTGGGGTCTGAAGGAAGCCGGAGGCAAACCACTGGCCTGTAAAAGTTGTCCGGATAGGCTGTGAAGCGTGGATGAGGTTGCCTAACAAACTAAAGTCCAATAACTGCACGGAACGCCAGCAGTAAACGGGGCAGGTATAAGTGGGAAAGAACGTGTGAGTACCCGGGGAGGTCTCACGGACGTGAAAGTGGCGATAAAACATTCGCTGTCACGGAGTAAAGCCTGCCGTGAGAAGTCAGCAGAGGTCATAGTACCGGGCGGTCGCAAACGCACCGGGAAGGACTGAACAGTAGGAGGTGTCGTTACCAAATGGAAACCGGACATGGAATTAAGTACAGACAACTTCATATTGAGGACTACCTGCGAGAGATACCTGCGGAACAGGGAAGGGAAACAGGAGAGTACGCCCATGAAAGGATTACCGGGAACCCCGACACCAACACGGACTTTCGGACGGACAACCTGCTAGATACGATTCTTAGAAGCGACAATCTAAATGCCGCCTATAAGAAGGTCAAAACGAACAAAGGCGTTGGTGGGATTGACGGAATGCAGGTGGATGAACTTCTACCCTACCTGAGAGAACACCAGTCCGAATTGGTCGAGCAGGTGAGGGAAGGCAAATACAAGCCAAACCCAGTCCGAAGGGTAGAAATACCCAAAGAGGAGAAAGGAAAAACAAGGAAACTGGGGATACCCACAGTGGTAGACAGGGTAATCCAACAGGCAATCGCACAGGAACTGACGCCCTTATATGAAGAACAGTTCTCTGACAACAGCATCGGATTCCGTCCCGGCAGAGGGGCGCATGACGCACTGGAAAGATGTAGGAAATATATCAACGAAGGATATGTCTACGTGGTCAGCATGGATTTACAATCCTACTTTGACACGGTGAACCACAGCAAGCTGATAGAGGTGCTGTCGAGGACGGTGAAGGACGGGAGGGTAATCTCGCTGATACACAAGTACCTGAAAGCCGGAGTAATGGAGGACGGAGGATTTCACGCAACGACCGAGGGCGTGCCGCAGGGAGGCCCGCTAAGTCCCTTATGTGGAAATGTCATGCTGAATGAGTTGGACAAGGAACTGGAGCGCAGGGGACACAAGTATGTGAGGTATGCGGATGACTGCCTGATTCTGTGCAAAAGCAGGAAAAGCGCAGAGAGGACGATGGAAAACATTGTGCCATTCATCACAGGAAAAGTGTTTCTGAAAGTCAATCTTCAGAAAACGACAGTGAGCCACGTCAGCAAGATAAAATACCTGGGCTACGGCTTTTACCGGCATAAAGGGAAATGCCGCATGAGGATACACCCGAAGTCGGTGGCAAAAATGAAGAACCGGATACGGGAGCTGACAACCAGAGGGAACAAATGGAGCAATCAGGAGAGGGAAGAAAAACGCCGAAGCTATGCAAGGGGATGGATTAACTATTATCGATATGCAGACATGAAAAGCCTGATGGAACAGACGGATGAGTGGCTGCGCCACAGAATCCGAGCGGTGTACTGGAAACAATGGAAGAAGGTACGCACAAGATATAAAATGTTGCGGGCGTTACATTTACCAGAGTGGAAGGTGCATGAGATGGCGAACTGCCGAAAGGGAGTGTGGAGAGCGGCGGGAATGCTCAACTCGGCACTCACCAAAAGAATCATAGTGGACAGACTTGGTTATCCCGATATGACTGCCCACTATCTGAAAGTCCGAGTAAACTATTGAACCGCGTAGTACCGAACGGTACGCTACGTGGTGTGGAAGGGGAGGTTAAAATCTCCCCTATCCGATTGTGGCTTTAGCCAGTTGAAGGCATTGGAGTTTTTCGTGTTCCGAAAAATGGAAATGCCTGAAACAGAAAACCACCTGCTTCGCGGGTGGTGTAACAAGTGCTTATAGCACAAAAATCACCTTTCCGTTAGAATAGAGTTGTTCAAGCTACTATCTAAGAAAGGAAAGGTGATTTTAATGGCACACAAGAATCATGATATGGCACATACAAAGTGGATGTGCAAATACCACATTGTGTTCACTCCTAAGTATAGACGAAAAGCGATTTATAATCAATACAGAGAAAGTATCCGAGATATTTTAAAGACGTTATGCGGATACAAGGGAGTGGAAATCATAGAGGGTCACTTAATGCCAGATCATATCCATATGCTGGTAAGTATACCGCCGAAATATAGTATAACCAGCTTCATGGGGTACTTAAAGGGAAAGAGTGCGCTGATGATATTCGATCAGCACGCAAATCTAAAGTATAAATACGGTAACCGTCACTTTTGGGCAGAAGGTTATTATGTAAGTACAGTAGGCCTAAATGAGGCAACAATAAGAAAATACATTCAGGAGCAGGAGAAATATGATATAGCAATGGATAAATTGAGTGTAAAGGAACATGAGGACCCCTTTAAGGGGTAGCCGGTAATACAAACGCCCTTTAAAGGGCGGCGACGAGTCAAGGGCATAGTGGCTTGAACGAAGTGAAAGCCAGCGTCTTTAGGCGCTGGCCGGTAACTGCCCCTTATAGGGGCGAGCAAACCACCCGTTTGACGGGTGGTCATGATTATGCCCTGATTCAGTTCCATTCCTCCGCCAGCAGGAAATCGCGGATGTTACGGTGCTTGATTCCGTCACGGCTCATATCAAATTCATCCAGCGTGACAACGTACTTGGGGAAGTTATCACGGACACCGGAAAAAGCGCCAAACTCCCGCTTGACAGTATCCTCCGAAGCCAGCAGATAGGCAACCTGAACATACAGCTTGTTTCCCTGATCCTCGCATGCAAAGTCAATCTCTTTGTCTGTGACTTTCCCGACTGTGACCGTATAGCCACGGCGCAGCAGCTCCATGTAAACGATATTTTCCAGGACAAGGTTGATATCTTTCATGTTTCCGCCGAACACCGCCTCACGGACGCCATGATCGGCCACATAGTATTTTTCGTTGACAGTCAGGATTTTCTTTCCTTGAAGGTCCTGGCGCTTTACCTGATAGAACAGGAACGCATCGGTGCAGGCCTTGATATAGTTCAGCACCGTTTCCGCTGACACGGAGCGTCCTTCACTTTTCAGATACTTGGAGATCGCTGTGGAGGAGAAGGTCGTTCCTATATTGGCGGTGACGTAGGAAATAATCCTCTCCAGCATATCCACGTCCCGGATATTATTCCGCTTGACGATATCTTTCAGCTCCACGGAGTTGAACAGATCACGCAAATACTGACGGCTTGCGGCTTCATCGTAACGGAGATTGCTCAAATACGGCATACCGCCCAGCGTCAGGTATTTTGTAAAGCACTGCCGAATGTCCGTATCCGGGTAAACGGTCCGGTACAGCTCAATAAACTCACCGAAGGAAAAGGGATAGATCACAAATTCCACATACCGGCCGGCCAGGTATGTGGCAAGCTCGCCGGAAAGCAGTCTGGCGTTAGAGCCGGTGATATAAATATCGCAGTCCAGTTCCACTCGGAAGGAGTTGATACATTTTTCCCACGATGTAACCTCCTGTATCTCGTCGAAAAACAGATACACCTTCCCACCGATCTTGTTTGCCCTGCGAAGGATTTCACCATGCAGGGCTGCCGCAGTACAAAGATGGGCGTTGCTCATGTTTTCAAAGTTGAGGGAAATAAACTGCCCGCGATCCACGCCGCTTTCGGCAAGCTCATCCTGGATCAAGTCCAGCATAACCGACTTGCCACTGCGTCGGATGCCGGTCAACACCTTAATCAGCTCGTTTCCGATGAAAGGACGGATGCGGTTCATATAAGTTTCTCGTTTAATCATATAGACCAGCCTCCTTTCTGAGACTGCCTATATGGTAACACGGATATATCTGATTTTCAAGCTGAATTTTCTGTTTTTATCATATATACTTGATAAAATTGCTTTTTCGACACAATCAGACAGATAGGAAGAAAGGAGCGAAAAATGAAACTGAATGAAGCAGAAATGAGGATGGCCTTCCAGGTTGAAAGCACCAGCCAGAACGCCGCCCTGAATGAGATTTACCTAATGGCGCGCTATGCGCGGAACCAGGAGACGAAGGACACGGCGGAAAGCCTCCTGCGGAAGCTGCGCCCCCTGTCCGACCAGGAGTGCATGGACGTGATCCGGGAGGTACAGAGAAATTACCGTCTGCCGGGAAAGGCCCGGACCGTCGGGGAAATGCTGGCGGAGGCCAGGCAGCAGTCCGGGGCGCAGAAGTTGTCCGGACATGACATCATGGCCCTGGAGCGGTTCGACCCGGAGACCCGCCACATGATCGTCTTTGATGTCCTCTCCCATGATTCGCCTATGGGCTGGAAGGGGGAGAAAATGCGCCTGTTCCTGACCGAAGCCGGTTATGGGAAGGCCCTGGAAAACCAGGAGAAGGGACACATCAGGATCCAATGTCATTTAGTTAACGCTTTGCAATATTATGGTTAGATTCTTAATGAAGGGTGTCTAACCATATTTTTCCCTTTTTTCATAAAAACAGTTGACATACACCACAAAATGTGCGGCCGCTCTCGCTACTGATTGACTTTAATAGGTAGCGAGAGCGGCCCTTGGATTAGAATCATAAATTCATTCTAATTCAAGGAGGTACACACAATGTTCCATCAAAAAATTAAACAATGCTTTTCCCATTCCGTCCATCTTGTTTCATCCGTAATCTCCGAATTTACCTATTCGGACACCGATCTGACAAGGAACAGGAAGTTCCCCGCCGATAAGCTTATCACTTTCCTTGTTTCCCAAGGCTCCTCCAGCACAAAAAATGAATTGCTGGACTTCTTCGACATGGATCCACAGTCGCCAACTGCTTCGGCACTCAACCAGCAACGCGCAAAGCTTAGCCCGGATGCCCTGGAAGCTGTATTTCGGCATTTTAACCATTTTGCTTCTTTTTATGACCAAAAAAAGCTACGCTACCGCTTTCTTGCTGCAGATGGCTCCACCTTTACCTTTTTCAGTAAACCTGCTTTCGCCCCAGAAGAGTATCATGTCTCTGAAGGACATTCAATAAAGGGCTTTTACAGTATGCATCTGAATGCTTTTTACGACTTACAGAAGCACACTTATTCCGATGCGCTGATCCAGCCGATCCATCAGAAAGATGAATTTAGTGCTTTCTGTGAAATAGTCGACCGCCACGATTTACTGACTGGTACAAAAGATGTTTTTATCGGTGACAGGGGCTATTGTTCTTACAACAACATGGCACATGTGAAGGAAAAAGGCCAGTATTTTTTATTTCGCACCAAAGATATCCATTCCAAAGGACTTGTTGGAAATTTTGAGTTTCCAGATGCAGACTCCTTTGATATTCAGGTAAATGTAACTCTGGTTCGCAGTCATAAAAAGAAGATATCGATTAAAGAAGGTTATTACAAACGCTTTGTGGATGCGGCTGCATCGTTTGATTACGTTGCATATGGTTCCTTGGATACCTACGATTTATCTTTTAGAATCGTACGGTTTCCGATATCGGATGATTCTTATGAATGCATCGTCACTAATCTGCCTTCAGATGAATTCCCGTCGGAACAAATAAAACTTCTATACTATGCCAGATGGGCCATTGAGGGGTCTTTCCGTAAGCTGAAATATACGGTCGGATTGAGTAACTTCCATGCCTACAAACCAGAATATATCAAACAGGAAATTTGGGCAAAGTTAATCGCTTACAACATAACAGAAACACTAATCAATCATGCAATTATAGAAAAGGGAAACACGAAATATGAATACAAAGTAAATTTCAGTATGGCTGCTCATATTTGTAGAGTCTTTCTCCGTCCGAACACAGAGAAAGACTCCATAGATGTGATGTCCCTGCTGACAAAAGAGCTGATTCCGATACGGAATGATCGACAGTATCCACGACTCCAAACGGCACACTTCCGAAAACCTCGATATTTTATATATCGAGCAGCATAAGTAACAGTTTCATCAATATCTATAATACCCTTTTTTGAAGCAGATGTAAATCTGCTTGTTTGCCTTGCGGTAAAATATTTACAAAACTACTTCTGATAAATAATCCCTATATCCTTCTCTTCAATCTATCCGTTTGGAACGTCAGATCTCTATTTTAAAGAAACATTCTTTCTTTTACAAAAAGTTAACTAAATGACATTGAAGACTTAGGACATACAAAGTATTGGACAGAGCCGCCGAAAAAAACAGGCATTACCGCGCCACTCTGAAAGAACAGGATAAGGCATATGATGAACTGTATAAGGCAGGACTGGACAGGGAGCACATGCTTTTCGTTCATCCCTTGCAAGCTCCATGGTCAATGACAACATCCCTTATGAAGCAGTAAGAAAAACCCTTGGGCATACAGACCAGAACGCCATCCGCTCCTATGCCAGACTTGATCTGGAACAGCTCCGTGGGTATGCACTCCCGGTCATGGAGGCGACGGGCATCTTTGCCGCATTCCTGGAGGGGAGGTGGGGCCTGTCATGAAAGAATTTCAATCCATTTTCAAAAATGAGCTTGCAGAATATATTGAAATCAGCCAAGGGACAATCAGCAAGGATACCTTGCGGAATACGCACAGAGTATTGCTTTCATTCGATTCACTGCTGGCAGGAGAAAATGCCAAAGAGATATCGGAAACGTTTATCAACCAATGGATCAGGGCGCTCCATCAGGCAAACGCCCCAAAAACGGTCAGCGACAAGGTGAGTTATCTCCGCAAATTCCTGCGGTATCTCCGGTATGAGGGATACTGTGTTTTCATGCCTGACTGCCCCAAAACATCAGACAGCTATGTCCCGTACATCTTTTCAGACGATGAGATACAGACGCTTCTGGAAGGTGCTGACAAATGGGCTGACAGGCATCCAGACCCGAAAACCCGCCAGACGGACATGGAGTTCTGTATGCTGCTGCGGATGCTCCTTGGGTGCGGGTTCCGGTTGGGCGAGCCGCTTGCCGCCAAAGTAAAGGATGTGAATTTCCATGCCGGGACCATCCTGATCCGCCATGCAAAAAATGACAAGCAGCGTGCCGTCCCGATGGACCAGACCCTGACGCAGATTCTGGAAAGGTACTGCATTGCAATGGGCATCAGGACAGACCCGGAAAGCTACCTGTTCCCGGCATCCAGAAACGAGGGGGCTGCCGTCAGCAAAGGGACTTTTGATTTACGGTTCAGGAACCTTTTGCGGGAAACCGGCCTGTATGTACCTGGGAAACCCCATTCCAGAGGCCAGTGCCTCCACTGCTTCCGCCATTATTTCGCCATTCATTCCTTTGCGCGGGCTGAGAAGAATGGGCGTCCGGCAGACGATTCCGTGCCATTTTTATCTGTCTATCTTGGGCACCATGACATGGACGAGACGGAGAAATACCTGAAATTCAGCGGGGACATGTTCCCTGAATATTCGGGGCTGTTTGAGGAGTATGCCGTCGGCGTATTCACGGAGGTGGCCTGTGAGGAAAAATAAACTCCCTGAATTCATGCTTCTCCTGGAGCAGTTTTTTACGGAATACATGCCGCTCTCATCAGGGCTTTCCCAGAACACCGTCAGGTCATACAAACATTCTTTCCGGCTTCTGTTCCAGTATGTTTACCAGACGAAAAAGAAAGAGGCTGGTGAGATCCGGTTCCGGGATCTGGATTTTGAGACAGTTGATGGGTTCCTGAAATGGATTGAGACAGAACGGGGCTGCTCCGTGTCTACAAGGAACCTCCGGCTGTCGGCACTTTCCTCTTTTGCCGCTTATGCACAGAACAGAAATTTTGAAGCTGCGACGGTGTTTGCCAACGCAGTCAGGAGAATTCCTGCAAAAAAGCAATCCGTACAGCCAAGGATTGCCTTTTACCTTGATGAGGTGTCAGCCCTGCTCCGGCTCCCTGATCCCGAAAAACGTCTGGGACTGCGTGACCAGGTTCTTTTAAACCTGATGTATGCCAGCGGTGCGAGGGCGCAGGAAATCTGCGACCTGAAAGTCAGGGACTTTTTTGTGGAGAAAAACCTTTATAAGCTGACGGTCACAGGAAAAGGGAACAAGGCACGCCGGATTGTGCTTGCCAAACCCAGTGGAATTCTCCTGAAACGGTATCTGGAGGAAACAGGCCATGCCGGACAGTTGGAAGCCTATATCTTTTCCAGCCAGACACATCCACAGATGACTATTTCCTGCATTGAGGAGATTTACAAAAAATATATCGCCATCGCAAGGGCAGAGCATCCGGGAATGTTTTTGGAGAAAAGCTATACCCCGCATACCATGAGGCACACAACCGCCACACATATGTTAGAGGCCGGTGTTCCGATTGTGGCAATCAAAAATTTCCTCGGACATTCCTCGATTTCCACAACGGAACGGTACGCTGAACTTTCACAGGGAGCAGTGAACAGGCATATCCGGGATTGGAACGAGAAATGGTTTTCCCATCAAAAGGAAACTCATGCTAATCAGAAAAAGGAGAATCCGTTGCCCGACTTCCTGAAATAGCGCTTACATTATCCGAGGAAATCTTCTTGAAAGCCTTTACGAATGGGACTTTTTATGAATTTCCTCGGATAATTGAAAATCTCGGATAATGCGCCCTTTCGGGCCCTTTCGGGAAAAAGAGAAGCGCCCCGGTTGCCCGGAACGCTTCAAAATGCTTCATCGTAATGCCCAATATAGAAAATCCTCCAGCTTTGTCAAGTCCATCCCAGCCGCAGCCGGATAGACCTTTTCTAAAATTGCACCTTCCTGTATCAGCCGCCGTGTCCTCGCTTTTCGCTCCTTTTGACGGTCACGCATCTCGGCTTCTTCCAATCTGTGCTTGGTTTGCAATAATTTTTTCTCGTCTGTGGTCATAGAAAATCCTCCTGTGGTAGTAAAAAGTTGGTTGTTTGATAGCAGCGTGACACTAATTATCTGTCTATTTGGTATCACGCTTTTTCTAAAAATCGTTGTAGCATCAAAAATGCCCCCGTTTGGTATTGCAGTAATACCAAACGAGGGCAATCGTAGTATCAGAAGCTGTCAGCGAAGTCCAATGCCGCCGAAATGTTCTCGTCATCCTCGGCAGACGGAGCTTCAACGGCGGCAGGCGTTGTGAACGGGAGCATACCGACGGGCGCAAACCGCAAGCCCTGTTCAATGGCTTCTGTTATCCGTTTGAGAAAAGCATCCTCTTTTTCACGGGTTTCCAGATACGGGTCACTTTCAAGCCGTGCCTGCCGTTCAAAATGGTCAATGATGGCGGAAACAATCGCCTTGCTGTAAGATCGATACTGCTTTTTGTCCATTCTCTGCAAATGCTCGTAGGCTCGGCGGTCATCCTCGTCTGCAAGGTTTAGGCGCAGAGTGGTCGTGTAGATCTGCTTCATACGATACCGCCTTTTCTGCTCTGCTTCTGCTCGGCAAGCAGTTCATAGCCCTTTGCGGTAGCGCAAATATCATCGTTGATGATAACACGGTCTTTGTCATATCTGCCGAAGTTTTTGAGAATACAGCTTCCGCCGCCTACCACATACAGGCGCATCAGTTCAGGATCGTATTCATGCTCACGCAGTCTGCGGAAGATGCCCTCTGCATACTCGGCTGCGGTATCACGGATGGCGGTCAGATAACGCTGGCTGATGTCTGCCGTACCGTGACGGATGACACGCTCAAGGACGCTTTCATCCACCGATACGCCAAACTGCTTCATCAGATTTTCACGCACGGCAAGCGTACATTGGTTGGTGCCGTACTTTTCGGTAAAGCACTTTTTCGCAAGAGGGCGGCACTCATTGATATACATGACATTCATCGTGCCGTTGCCAATATCGCAGAGCATATTGATGCCCTTGAACTCACGGAGCTTGTCTGCAACCGCAGAAAAGCCCTGCGGAAAAATATCCGCACCCGCAAATTCAACGTGATAGTCAATGCCTCGAAAAGTAAAGCCGGCACTGTCGTTTTGCAGGAGATATTCTTTGAAGCTGTCCTTCTGTTCGCTCACCCAGGTCAGAGGAAGTCCCGCCGCAAGGTGGACACGGGCAGAGGTCTGCTTGCGGATATTCAGCTCACGGGCAACAGCGGCAAGGGTGAGAATATAATAGTCGCTGTCTGTCATTTTGTCGGAGATAAATTCCTTGTGTTCCTCACCGATGAGATAGTATCTGTCCTTATAGACAAGCAGATTGCTTTTGAAGGTTGGCTCTTTGTCGTAGGCGGCAACGCCCGTCTTGAAGCAGCAGTGGGCGGTCTTGATGTTGCCGTAGCCATGGTCGATACCGATGATAATGGGATTGGTGCTGTTGCAGTTGTTCATAAAATTCATAGAGTTTCCTTTCTGCCGCTTTGCGGCGATCGTTATTGGTAAGTTCCCAAGTTGGGGACTTGAAAAAAAGAAGCGGATCGACCTACATCAATCCGCTTCCATTATCGTTATGCTGCTTTCTGTTCTTTATCCGGCAATGCCGGTTCGTGCTTTGTCTCCCGCAAGGCTTTCTTTCGTGCGCCCTACCGTTTGATCTGCGCCGCATACCGGCACTCGTCACAGCAGAACTTGACATCCGATCTCGTTGTGGTAAAGGTCATGCCGCAGTTCTCACAGACGCATTCCCGCTTTCGGTTTTCCGCCGCTTCCTGCCGGTAGAATTTTGCCCGGCAGTTGGGGCCGCAGAACAAAGTATTGGACCGCTTGGATTCAAACTCCTTACCGCAGCATTTACAGATCAGTTTGAACGGCTGTCCAACAGTGTGTTCCCCGGCTTTCATCTGCTGGTAGCGCTCCCGGCTCTTGATGCGGTGTCTGCGAAGCTGTTCCTGCCGCTTGATCTCCTCCGGTGTTAGCTCCGGTTCGGGCAGTTTAAACCGTCCGATAAATTTCTGTCAAATCTCAACCTCCTGCACCCGAACCCCGTCAATCTTTTCCGGGGCGTGGACAATGATTTTGTCAATAAATTCATTGATCATCGGGGTGGTCAGTTCAGAAAAGTCGGTGTACTTCTTCGCCAGCGCAAGGAACTGCGCTGCACGTCCGGTATCTTCCTCAAAAGAGGACAGATGCGATTCTGCGTCTGATACGGAGGCGGTAAGGGATTTCTGTTCCGCCTCATATTCGGCAAGCAGGGTATCAAAGCGTTCGTCGGTTATGCGTCCGATAGCGAAGGACTCATAGAGCTTTTTGATAATGGTATCCAGCTCTGCAATCCTCTTTTTCTCCCTGTTCAGTTTCCGCTCGGTTTCCTTTGCCGCTTCTGCCTGCCGGATCTGAGAGGCAGAACGCACCTTTTTCATAAACTCATCCTGATTGGCGATGGCAAAGGTGCTGGCTGTCCGGATGGTTTCCAGAACAAGCTCTCTGACCGCTTTTGTCCGGATATAGTGACCGCTGCAAGCGTGGGTGCGCTTTTGATGCGCCAGCGTGTAGGTGGAGCAATCGTAAAAATCAGAGGGATAAGGATTGTTCTCCGTACCGCCTCTGGAACGGTGATTGGTCATCTTCGCTCCGCAGTCCGCACAGAACAGAAGCCCCGTCAAGGGATTGGCTTCGCCCAGAGTGTCGTGCCGCCGTGGCGTCTTGCGGAGCTTCTGCGCAAGCTCCCAGGTTTCCTTATCCACGATGGCTTCGTGGGTATCTTCAAAGATCAGCCAGTCCTCCTGCGGATTCATAACCGGGTTTTTGTCCTTGTAGGACTGCTTGTGGGAACGGAAGTTTACCGTATGCCCCATATACTCCGGCTTGGAGAGAATCTGCCCGACGATATAGCCGCTCCAGTTATATGGGTTGGGAAATTCCTCTTTGCTTTTCCAGACGCCACGCCCCTGCATTGCGGCATAGACCGCAGGGGTTTCCACCTTATCATCATAGAGGATACGGGCGATGTCATAGGGACCGTTGCCCTCGATGGTCAGCCGGAAAATACGGCGGACAACCGCAGCTGCTTCCTCGTCGATATACCAACTGTACTTATCACCCGGCATTTTCTTGTAGCCATAAATGGCGCAGTTTGTAGTAGGCTTGCCCGATTCGCATTTCACACGGATCGCTGTTTTCTGCTTGCGGCTCAGATCACGAAGATACCACTCGTTCATAATATTAAGGAACGGGGCAAACTCATTGCTGTTCTGGTCGTCGCTGTCCACGCTGTTGGCGATCGCTACAAAGTGAACATGATGCTGACGGAAGAACACCTCCGTGTAAAAGCCTGTTTGCAGATAGTCACGCCCCGCCCTGCTCATATCTTTTACAATGACATGGGCGACTTTGCCCGCTTCAATGTCTGCAATGAGCTGTTTCCACGCAGTGCGCTCAAAATTCCCTCCACTCCAACCGTCATCCGTATAGTGCTGACAGTTTGTATAACCTCTCTGATGGGCATAGCTTTCGAGGTATTTTTTCTGATTAACAATGCTGTTGCTATCTCCGGTCTGGTCATCATCACGGGATAGTCTTTCATATAAAGCTGTGATTTTTCCTTCAGTCTGTTTTACGCTCATGATGCGCTCCTTTCAGACTGCCGGCTCATTTGTGGTGAATCCATTATACCACAAGTTCCGCCAGTTGTAACCGTTTCATTGCGAATCATCCGTAAAATTTTATCCTCCATCGTTTCCTTCTCTGTATCGCTGAATACTACTTTAACTTTATAGGTGGTGCCGCCAATGCGGCGAATCATATAAGAAAAATTACTGTTCTCGTTTTTTGCCATAGGCAGTTACCTCCGTGTTGAAAAGTTCATGGTTTTTTCGTATAATAGGTTTGGTTCCGGCAAAGTGTAACCATTTGCATGGTTAAAATCGAGCAAAAGGTATTAACACCCTGCCAATGCAGAAATACCCTCAAAAAAGCCTTGCGGCACAAGGCTTTCCGAGGGCAAAAGCGTTACATCTGTTGTTGTTTCTCCCGATACTTACGCACCCGTGCTGCGGTCTGCCTGCGGCAAGCTTCTTCGGCACAGTGCTGTGAGCAGTACACCCGTTTCCCGTCAGTTGGGAACGGCTTGCCGCATTGTTTGCAATGAGTGGTCGGTGTTTGCGTGAATACGGCTTCCAACTCTGCATCTTCCGGCAGGACAGATTTGCGGAAATATCTACATAGTGCGCTGTTGGTAAAGCAGATACCAAACATTGGACAGTCACAGTCCAGCGGCAGGCAGCCGTACTCTTTGTCGTAGTTGGCGCAGAGGGAAGTGACCAGCTTTTTGATCCACTGTTTCTCCCTACCCGTCAGCTCACGATCGTTGTTTGACATAGGCGTTTTCCTCCTTTCATTTAGTGTCGAGAGTAATCTTATAATAGACAAAATAGATTACATCCTCACTAATAGGAGAAATACGGGGTACTTAGCGGAACTGTTTTTACGGAGAATCCAAGAAATTTTCGAAAATATTTTTGAAGGGAGATGTCTGCGGTGTTCGACGATCCCGAACGATATGATAATGACGGTCTTTATGAAGAAGATATCGACTATGAAGATGAATATGAAGCGGACGATTCCGATTACATAGCCGATGACGAAGAAGATGAAAACGCCCTTTGGGACGATGAGGAAGAAGAATCCGCTGACGATCTTCCCGAAAAGAAACGAAGGAAGCGAAAGAAACAAGCTGTTCTTGCTGACAATGATACGGATACCGAAGAAACCGAATTATTCGAACAAGCCCGGCGGCAGATCGCAAAAGAAGAACAGCTCATCGAAGAACTGGAAGCCGAAGCCAAGGAACATCCCTTTGAGGACGATACCGACAAGGAAGAACCGGAGCGCAAGAAGCTCAAACGAGAACTGCGGGCAGAAGCCCTTGCACGATTGGAGGATTCCGCCAGAACACAGCGGGATTTTGAAAATGTGATTGCCTGGTGGGACAGGCTGGACGCTAACCGGGAGCGCCGGGAACGCTATCACGAACTCAGCAGAAGCGGCGATGATGTTCCTCTCGATTACGGTGCGTCTGTCAATGAACTCTTTTTCCCGGATACGCTGAACGATGTACTGGAAAAGCAGCTCCGCAAAGGGGATTTTATCGACGCCATTTTCTACTGCCCTTACGATATACACGAGCTTGTGACGGAAGAATACCTTTCCAGAATCCTCTGGGAATTGAATGAGGAACACAAGGAGCTGCTGTTTCTCTGCGCCGTCCGGCTGTTCAGCTCCACCCGGATCGCCAAAATACGGAAGCAAAGCGACCGGAACATCCGCAAGATGCGTGGCACGATGCTGGGAAAGATACGAAAAAAGCTGCTCCCCGCACTTTTGGATAAGGCAGAAAAGCAGCAGCCAATGACCATATTGGAGAAAGATTTTTTAGAAGAATCTGGAATGGAGATTGATTCCGGGGAAAAGAAATCGTATAATGGATAATATAAATCGGAGTTATTCGGGTTACAATATATAGCGGAGGGTTTTGTATATGAAGAACCTTTTTGAACGCACCAGCTCTAATTGGGTGCGATACAGCGAATACGAATGGAGGGCGGCAGAGGACGGAACTCTGTACCTCACGCCGACAGAAACTGCGCAGCCGAGTATCTATGATCCGCTCGCAGAGTATCAGCGGATTGTACTGGACGCGATCAATATCGGGCGGATGGGTATGAGCAAGAAGCCGGATGCCGAAATCCAGAAGGGCATCCAGCAATTTGCGGTAAAATACGGCTTGTTTGGACTGATGACTGCGTTGCCTACCACGCCAAACTTTATGGAATATGAGGCGGTGTACCTGCCGAAAAACCACTTTATCAAAGAAGAAACCATGTCCACCGAAAACTATCTGGCGCTGTTCTTTCCCTTTGATAAGCTGGATGTGATCAAGCGTGGTATCGAGTCCATGTGGAATATCCAGAATGGCCGGGTGATGATGGCACTGGCTTTGACCATGACGGATAAGCCGATGGCGGTCAACATGAGCTTTCAGCGAGAATATGCGGAGCGGTATGACTGGATGAAGCAGCAGTTCATCGACTGGGCGTTTACCTATATCAACAGCTTCCTCTACTACGAGGATTATGATACGCTGAACGATGAAACCCGGCAGATGATGCAGCAGAGCATGGCGGCTTTCGGCGGCATAGCACCGACCTACCACATCGCCCTACTGGATAAGCCGACCATTATCTGGGACTTTCATTCCCTGCTGCTGGGCGTACAGATGATGTTCAGTTTCATGCTGACCGACAGCGAAAATCCGATTAAGCTTTGCAAGCACTGTACCAAAGCCTTTGTCGCAAGCAGACCAAGCGCCGTATTTTGCAGCCCTCAGTGCAAGAATAAGCATAATGTTTATAAGAGCAGAGCAAAGAAAAACAATCCCGATAAGGAATGATTGGAGGGTGATACATAATGGCTGAGAACAAGAACACAAAATTGCAGATCCGAAACAGCACTGTGGATTTTCTTGTATTTACCAAGGATGCCCACGAAGACGGCATTGAAGTCCGTGTGCAGGATCACGATGTATGGCTGACACAAAAAGCGATTGGCCAGCTTTTCGATGTAGACAGAAGCGTTGTCACAAAACATTTGAAAAATATCTATGAAAGCGGCGAATTATCTGAAGATTCAACTTGTGCAAATTTTGCACAAGTTGCGGATAACGGAAAAACCTATCAATATAAGTTTTATTCGCTATCTGCCATAATTGCCGTTGGCTACCGTGTCAACTCTGGTAGGGCAACACAATTCCGGCAATGGGCAACAAAAGTGCTGGATACCTTTGCGAAGCAAGGGTATGTTTTAGATAAGAGCAGATTGATTAACGGTCAAATTTTCGACGAGGATTATTTTGACCACTTAATTTCTGAGATACAGGAGATTCGAGCCAGTGAGCGCCGTTTCTATCAAAAGATTACAGACATCTATGCTACTGCCGTTGATTATTCCCTTGATAGCCAAATCACAAAAGATTTCTTTGCGACAGTACAGAATAAGATGCACTATGCCGTTCACGGAAATACCGCAGCGGAAGTCATTGTAGCAAGAGCAGACCACACAAAAGAACATATGGGATTGACCTCATGGCGTAATGCACCCGATGGGAAAATTGTCAAAGCAGATGTGTCGATTGCAAAGAATTACTTATCTAAGGGTGAAATGCAGGAACTTAACGAGATCGTCACGATGTATCTGGACTACGCTACAAGACAGGCACGGCGGCATATTCCCATGACGATGGCAGATTGGGCTTCCAAACTGGATGCGTTCCTGCAATTCAACGATGCGGAAGTCTTGCAAAACAAGGGTAAAGTCACAGCCGCAATCGCAAAAGCCTTTGCGGAAAGTGAATTTGAGCAGTACCGTGTAATACAAGATCGTCTGTATCAAAGTGATTTTGACCGTCTTGTTGCCAGCACAGAAGAAAAAAACGACTAACGACAGAAACTCCCGTTATCAGCCATATCACAGCCGATAACGGGATTTCGTTTAAGCATATACAAGTTCGGTTAAGATAATTTCTTCCGCACGGTTGCGAATGGAATTGATACGGCGCACCCATTCCATTTGGTCAGCCGCTTTGAGTGCTTCGGTTACGCCCTCCTGCTTTGCCATAGCAGAAACGACGATTTCCATACGCTCGTTGCAGTCTTGGTCGATTTCAGCAAGATGCTTGAACAGCGTTCCCTCTAACAGGTAATTGTTATACAGGATTGGATGATGCTCTTTCAGATAACTGCGGCGCATACGCCCGTATTTGCCAATCTGATAATTGCCGGTATCCGGCAAGACAAGGTTTGGGATGAAGTAATCACCCACTTGACGATATGTACCGCCCATTTCTTCAAATAGAGATTTCATAGAATATCAGCTCCTTTTGTGTTGATTTTCAGCGGTTATAAGGCTTTTTTGACTCCTTTCTTACAACTGCTTTTCAATTCACCACAAATGAGCCGCAGTCATATGTATTAGATGGCAGAAACCACCCTTTACATATTAACTCTTGGTTGGAAATGCTGTTGCTTTCGCCTTGCAATTCATCGTCACGGGAAAGCCGCTCGTACAGCGGGGTGATTTTTGTTTTCAGCATAGCGTTGTCCTCCTTGCATGAAAAATGCTCTAAATGGTTCTTCACTAACCACGAGAAAACTTCGTGATTAAGAAGTCATTTAGAGCATATAACACCCGCCGCCATCTTGAATTTGCGGTACTGCTTGACGGCGAAATGGTCCGGGTCTTTTTCCTCCAACTGCTGAAAGAGGATATCCACCGGGCTTTGGTATTCCTCGTCGTCCTCCCTGGCTTCGCTGGCATTGATAAGGTCCAGGAGGGTGATGAAATTCCGTTCTTCCTCCGGGGCTTCGTACCAGATGTAGCCGATCAGGGCACAGTAATACAGGCGCTCCGCCTTGACCCAGAAATCTTTGGAACTCTTTTCCCCTTCACCTTTCGTATTCAGGATCAGTGCGTTCACCAGCTTTAAGATATCCTTCTCGGAGCGGATGTACGCCAGAGGGTTATATTTCATGGACTTCTTGAAATTGATCAGGTTTAAGCACTTGATCCGGTATTTCTTCCGCTCCAGGAAGGAGCCGATCTCCGGCAGGAGGGTTCCTTTATCGTCCGTGCCGTCAAGACAAAAAAAGTGTGAACATGAAATTTAATAATTTCCGCTCTGAATATCCCTTATAATCATGCGTTTTAGCTTATCCTGCAAGGTTTCCCTGCTCGTTTCGCTAAAGTGGCACGTCACAAGGTAGGTCGTTTTGCCTATGGTCTTTACAAGGTGCGGTCGGCGTTCTTTGGTCTGCTGTTGTTTTTTGTTTTCTGACATATACATAAATCTCCTTTACATGAAAAGAGGGCATACAGAGTAATCTCCATACGCCCGCTGTTGATAGTGGCTGTCGTTCCCTTATCCGCATGAAATTGACAGTGCGGTTTCCGGCATATATACTTGTGGCTTACTGTCAAATAAAGGTAAACAGTGCAGAAAAAATGTTGTATCAATGCAACGGATAAGAGAGGTAATGAACATGGAAAAAATGATAGTGCTGACGTTTTCGGACAGTGAGGAAACAGTCTTTCAGAGGGCGGTTTCGCTCTTGGCAGGCGAATTGCAGATTGAAGCGGAACAACAACCTGTTTCCTTGTCTGTATTGTCCTTTCAAGGCTTGGAAATACTGCAACATCAGCGCAGGGTGTTGCGGGATAGGAGAGAAGTGCGCCTTACCCGTCTTGAGTATGGTACGCTTGTTTTTCTTGCTTCCAGTCCGAACAGGGTATTTACGCAGTCGCAGATTTTTGAAGCTGTTTGGAGCATGGAAAGCAATAGCTGTCATTCAAGCGTTACGAATGTGATATACAATTTGCGGAAAAAGATTGAGCCGGACAGTAAAAACCCGACTTATCTCAAAACTGTGTTAGGCATTGGGTACAAGTTCAGTGCCGACAGTGCGGGATAGTGATATGTCATTTATGGCTTGGCTGTCTGCTTTTGGGTAAAAAAACAGCGGTAAATCTGTGATAAGTTTACCGCTGTTTGGTCTGTTGCAATTATTTAGTTTTGGTATGGACAAACTGGAATTGAACAAAATCGCTGCGCGATGGCCTGCCAAGGCTGTGGCATAGCGATTTTCTGTTTTCTATAACAAAACAGTGGAAAGCAAGTCCTAAAAGTAGTATTGTTAAGTCACCACAACCAAACAATCAAACAGGATCGACCTTCCCACTGCCTATGAAAAGAATACCACCCTTCCGCTTGGTTGGCAAGCGGTTTTATGACCCAAATGCACCTCCATATAAAGCAGTGTTTTTGATGACTACTGATTTTATATGGAGGATTTTATTATGTATGAAAAATATTTAGAACAGCTTGAGGAAGCCGGAAAAATCCGTAACCTCAAAGAACGTTCCATCAACTGTTATAAAAACTATGTCTCTTACTTTCTGAAATATCAGGGCAAGTGTCCTGAAGAACTTACCTGTCAGGATGTCAGGACTTTTCTGCTTGCAAAAAAAGAAGAAGGATTAAAAGCCACAACTCTGAACCTTTATAATTCAGCTATCCGTTTTTTCTATCGGAATGTCCTGCATATCCTTTGGGATGATATCACAGTTCCACGTATGATCCAAGAACACAGGCTTCCGACTGTACTGACTGCTGATGAAATTGACCGTTTGTTAGACGCTGTTGACGATATCAAATATAAGGCTATGCTTGCAGTCATGTATTCTTCCGGCATGCGGGTTTCTGAAGTAATTCATCTTCATTATGATGACATTTCCCGCTCAAATATGCAGATCCATGTCCGGGATACGAAGAACAGGATGGACCGCTATACCATTCTGTCTAAGCGTTGTCTGGATATCCTTACACAATACTGGTTTGAAAAAGGACGTCCACGTGGCATCCTGTTTCCTAATAAATTTACCGGCAATTACCTGACAGTCAGTACTCTGGAGCAAGTAATGCGGCGGGCAGTAGCTGATGCTGAACTTCCAAAGGAAGCGTCCCCGCACTGTCTCCGCCATAGCTTTGCAACTCATCTGATGGAGCAGGGCGTAGAACGGCAAAATATTCAGGCACTGCTTGGGCACCGTGACCCAAAATCCACGGAAGTTTATCTTCATGTCAGCAACAAATCTCTCATGGGAATCCAAAGCCCCTTTGACAGGAAAGAAGGTGCTGATTATGAATAAGCCCACCGTCCAGGATATTTTCCGGTGTTTTTATCCGGCATACCTCGAAAAGTATTTCCCTTCTCCGGAACAGACAAAAGTTGCCCGGAACATCCTGAACTGCAAAACGGGAGCTTATGGTGCAAACGTCAGCGTATGTGAAGACTGTGGTGCAGTTCATATCCACTACAACTCCTGCCGTAATCGTTGCTGTCCCATGTGTCAGGCTGTTCCAAAGGAAATGTGGATGGATGCACGCAGGGAGGATGTGCTTGATGCACCTTATTTCCACCTGGTGTTTACAGTTCCTGATATTCTGAACCCAGTCATTTACAATAATCAGAAACTGTTATATGACACCCTGTATCATGCGGCTTCTGCTACAATCCGTGAACTGACTGCTGACTCAAAGCACCTTGGCGCTTCTGTTGGTTACATCTGCATCCTGCATACATGGGGAACTGAAATGAACTTTCATCCACATATCCATACAATACTGCTTGGCGGTGGTCTGACACCGAAAAACGAGTGGAAAGACAATGGTACGGGGTTTTTTCTTCCCATATGGGCTATCTCTAAAGTCTTCCGCGGGAAATATATGGATGAGCTGAAAAATCTCTGGAATACAGATCAGCTTGAGTTCCATGGAAGTGCAGAAAAATATCGTAATCATTATGCTTTCAAAGAGCTGATGGATTCCTGTTATGATACAGAATGGATTCCTTGCTGCAAGAAAACTTTTAACGGTGCACAGTCTGTGATTGATTACCTTGGAAAATATACCCATAGGATTGCCATCAGCAATCACCGTATCATCCGTATGGACGATGAAAATGTTACTTTTTCTGTCAAGGATTACCGGAATAAAGGACAATGGAAAGAACTGACACTTTCCGGTGTTGAATTTATACGGCGTTTTCTGATGCATGTACCACCCAAACGTTTTGTCAGGATTCGGCATTACGGACTTCTTTGTACCCGCAGCAAACACAGGAAGCTCACTTTATGCCGGAATCTCCTTGGATGCCAAAAGTATCTTTCGAAGCTCCGGAATAAGGAGATGCCGGAAATACTGAAACAGCTTTATGGGATAAACATTTGTGTATGTAAATCCTGCGGTGGTCATCTTGGAAAACCACAGCTTCGAATACCACAAAGATGTTAAAATCTTATTCTTTCATACGTTTTCTGAAGCCTCAAAGTTTGAGGTTTTGTTGTCGTACCTATTTATCTGGAAACACTTGATTTCTGTAGCTTCTGCATGGGAAATCCTGTATAATCATGGGTAAGAAAAAAGATTGAAAGTCCATAAGCAACAGCTACCCGGACGCTCACTTTGTTCAATTAGGTCAAATCGAAAATGGTGTAAACGAAGGGGCAGTTCACTGGAATGCCAAAACTGCTTTTTCGTTTACCCCATCATCGATTCTAACCTAAAGAATTTGCGCGGATGAAGCATAATGTGCATGGGAGCTTGCTCACAAATGCACATTTATGCGAACAGACGCATAGCGCGACAGCGCGTCATGAGTATGCAGCGAAGCGAAATACGAATGGCACATCATCGATAAATCCCGACTTAACTTTCCATCAATTTAATTGCTTCATCAACAGATACACATGTAGCAAATCTATTTGGCCACATCATATCATTGTAATACTTATAGGTTATTTCTCCAGTCATATAGTCGTTATCAAACGTTGAATTTGCCCCTTGTGGAACAATAACTTTATATCCTCTTTCAAAAGCAGACTTCACAGTTGCATCTATACAGAAGTTTGTCTGTAGTCCAACTAGTATAACTCGATTTAAATAAGCTTACAATTTAAGCATTGGTAGTAATCTGATTTCTTGGCTTACGTGTCCGTGCTTTGGGCGCACGTTTCCCTTGGTTTTCAGGACTTGCTGCTTTCGCATTTACAACTTCATAGACGATTGTGCCCACATCCTCTTCCGAAAGATCAATCGTGTCCAAGCGGTATTTCCATTTGTAGGGGACGGGAACCTCATTGATTTCTTCAAAGTATTTCAAAATCCGTTCCTTTAGTTCCTCTTTCGAGCCTACACGAATCCCGGACAACATCTGGCGGGTCATTTTGCTGAAAAAGCCTTCCACCATATTCAGCCAGGAGCCATGTGTGGGTGTGAACACAAATTCAAACCTTCCAGGAACTGTATTCAGATATTCCTGTGTCTCCCTGGATGTATGGGCGGAGTGGTTATCCAGTATAAGCCGTATTTTGTCCCCTTTTGGGTATTTCTCATCCAATATTTTAAGGAATGTTACAAAATCGCTGCTTTTATGAGTATTGCTTACCAGTGGGATAGCTTCCCCGGTCAACAGGTCAATCGCTGCCAATAGGGAGAGCGTCCCCAGACGTTTATACTCATAATCACGCTGTACGGTGGACATTTTTTCCGTACTGGCAGCCGGGGGCCTGTCCCCGGTTGTGGTGGCAATCGCTTGGATCCCGGGCTTTTCATCATAGGATAATGTATGTACCGGCTCTTCATCACCGGCAAACGGAATCAAACTTCCATTTTCATCAAAGCGGAGTTCAACCTGTTTGTAAATGACCAGCACATCATGCATCTTCTTTTCAAAGTCAGGATCCCGTTTTTCACAATAATAGGTGACCTTATGGGGATTAAGCATTGCTTTCCTAAGTATCTTCCGGATAGAAAACTCAGATGCTGTCGCCATACGGGGATATCCTTCCTGTTCAGCAACGGAATTGATGTAGCGGGTAAGGCTCAATGGATACCATAACTCTGCCGGGAGGCCGAATGCGGAAGGCTTTTGGCAGGCAATATTGATTACCCATGCCTTTGCATCATCGGTAATTTCAATCCTGCGGCCACGGCCTTTACTGTCTTCCATGGCAGCTTTCACGCCTGATTCCATATATTTTTTCAGGCAGAGCTTTACCGTCGGTCTCGAAATATCGAGTTTGTCAGCAATGGCTTCATCTGCCATGCCATCTGATTTTAATAAGAGGATTTTGGCTCTCCTGTGGACTCTGGCTTCAACAGTCCCCTTCTGTAGAATGGACTTTAAATATGACTTATCATCATTGGAAAGAAAAATAGGCGTAGCACTCTTTGGCATCATTTTACCTCCTGAAATGGTCTATAAGTATTATACCATTTCAGGATAATAATGTAAACTTATTAAAATAGAGTCATACTAGTACAGCATTGCTTAAATATCAGTGATTAAATTACTAATGGTATCCCGGCATATGTCCACTTAAATGGGTGTGCTGTAAGATTGTATTGTTCAATAAAGCGCAGGATGCTTGCTTCCAGTTCTTCTATTGACAGGCAGCTTTTCCGCTTCAGCAGCTTCCGGTTAATGATGCCAAACCATATCTCAATCTGATTCATCCAGGAACTGTGTTTCGGAGTATAGACAAAGCGGATCCGGTGGGAAGGGTCATGCAGGAAATCCGCCCGGCTTTCCATACTTTTAAGGATCCCTGTTTTCCCTTTTTTGCCCAGTTCCACGCCAAGGGCACAGGCTTCTGCCACATAGCGGACAAGGGCTTCCGACTTATGGGTGTTTAGGCCATCGCATATAAATGTCCATGGGGCTTGCGGGTCTGTCCCTGCCAATGCTTTCACGGCTTCCACAAAATCCTCTTCTGTGCGTGTGGAGTTTAAATACGGCATTTCCATACGGCCCGTTGCAACATCAAAGAACCCGATGAGGCTGGTCGTGCCATGGCGGATATACTCAAACTCCATTTTGGCGCACTGGCCGGGTAATGGGAGCTTGTCAGGATATTTATGTTCCAGCGCTTGTACCCCGGTCATTTCATCCGTGGAAACAATGTGTGCACCTTCCCGGCTTTGTTCCTGGGCACTCTGGTACAGGCCGCAGATTTCGTTTACTTTCCGCGCAAAAGATTCCGGGGCTTCCGTCTTTTCCGAAGAATGAAGCCGGTAACGGATTTTGTGGGGATGTAAATCTACCTCATTTTTAAAAAACGGCTGACAGATTTCTCAGAAATCTGTTCAGCGATCCCCTGCTTTTTAATTTCTGCCACTAACAGCGGGAGGCTCCACTGGCTTACTTCGTACCCAAAATCATTTGGGCTGCTGCAGGCAAGGCCGATGATCCGCATGATCTGGTCCGGCGTAAAAACAGACGGGGCACCGGGGCGTTTTTTATCGGACAGGACTGCCCGTATCTCATCTTCAAGCTTTTCCGGGTCGTCCATTTCAATCCTCCGCAAGGCTGGGAGCGCCGCGAGGAACCGACTGCGCCAGGTGGCAACATTATTATAATGAAGCCCGACCTGTGGTGCAATATTCTGGTTGAGTTCCCCCTGTGACGCAAGCAGGACAATGCTGGCTCTTTTGACCAGTCCTGACGGAAGGGAGCGGCTTTTTGAAAAAGCAGATAATATGTTTTTCATGGCATCAGATAAAACCGGGATAGTATCAATTGTTTTCCTTCGCATAATAACCCATCCATTCTTTAGTGATAGAATTATTATGCACCGACTACAATAAAAAAGCAACGTCTATTCATTATTATTTTGGCAATGCTGTACTAGCGCCATGGTCGGACCGTGTTCAGGAAATATGCAGGTGACCATTATTATAGCTACATGTGCGGAATTGCTCCGGGGCTAAACGCCCCGGATTTTTTTAGTTACACCCTTAAATTAAGCGCTTACGAATTTCACAACCGAAATGGTATAAGTGATCGAATGAAAAATACTGGAAAGAAAAATAGGATTGCAAGTCCCAACCAACAATCTTTTCTATTGCGTATAAAGCCTCCATATCAAACAGGCTTAATTGTACTGGCTGCTCTTTTCTCTCCTTTTCTTTTAGCCGACGCAGATTTTCCAGTTCCGCTATCCTCTCTGGTCCCAGCCATTTATCTGCATGGCGCCGGTCTGTGCTGTATTCCTCCAGGCTCTCATATCCGTTCTCCAACAGTTTCTTTTCCAGGCGCCTGACTGCGGACTCCCGTGACTGCCGCCGTCTCTCCCGTTTATTCTCTGAATCCCGTTTTTCCATATCGGAATCATGCACGATCTGGATTCCGTTCCGGATATCCTCCAGGTCCTGCATCAGATCCCGGCTTTCCCTGCGCTCTGCACGGACGTTCTGGATCTCAAAGGAAAAATACCGGCCGTGGTATTCGGAGAAAAACAGTTCCGTAAAATAATGGTTCCGCACTTTCTCCTTTATCCTGTCCTGGCAGAGCCTGGCGCATATCTTACAGATGTCCATGCTCACCGGATGGTCAAAAATCTTTTTCCCTTTGATGATCCGGGTGTCCACCTGCCCTTCAAACAGCGTACCGTTCAGGTCATTTCTAAGATAGGATATCTTTACATCATAAAATACATTCCCCCTTTTCTTATCCAACTCATGCCCCAGGACCGGGCACATCCCTGCACATCTGTTCCGTCCGCAGTCATAAGGGTCATAGTTCATCTCCCATTCCAGCGTATCCCGGTTGAACCGCATATGCTCCCGGCAGACACGTCCTTTCTTCTGCAGTTCAAAGCTGATCTCCTGTCTCCGTATCTCATCGTCATGCAGTTTCAGGATATGTTCCACACTCCCCTCATAACAGTATTCTTCCTCCGTCATATGGACCTCGCAGTCATAACGGAGTACGCCATGCTCCTGGAGATATTCATGTTTCAGCTTACATTCTTTCTTTTCATAAGGGCAGTGGATGGTAGCCATATCATTTTCAAAAGTCCACTCAATCCCCATGTAACTCATGTTGCTGTGGCACTGGAGCCCTTTGCACTGCAGGCCGCAGGGCGTCTTAAAGGTCTGCTCAAATATCCACCATCTTTTATAGGTAAAGCCCCCATCATAATTATCAAGAGTCTTTTCCTGCCACATGGGTACGTCAACCCTTACATAGTCCGGATGGTGCTCTGCAATATATCCTTCCTCCAGCAGCCGTTTTGTCAAAGCATTGTATTCCTCATGTTCTTTTTCTCTCATTCTGTTCCTCCTTACAGTCCCTGGCATGGGCGCATACCAAAATAGTCTTCCATGCGGCCCCGCAGTCTTTCTGCCGACATATCATATTCCCCGGCAATACAGGATTCGCAGCACGGATATTTGTACGCCAGGGTTTTCGATAACCGGGCATCCCAGCTGTTTAGCTGCCTGCCGCATTTGTTACAGTCCTGATCCAGCCATCTTATTTTCTGCAATCGATCTTCACCTTCCTTTCTTTCTTCCTTGTGAATGTTGTTCTATCCCTATATGCCTTCCGGCTTTCAGGCAGCAAAAAAGCAGGAATGACTTTCTTATTCCTGGCATCCGCAGTTTCCTGTGAACCTGTGTCATTCCTGCTCTGAAAAGAGATAATAAAATTTTCCAAAATAAAAACCAGCGGTATATCACTTACAGGGCGTAGTGATACTGCTGGCACGGTCATACAAACTTAACAGCGTGTGCAATGCGGAAGTTTGCCACATGCAGGCAATTCCGGCTATATCCATAAAAGGATGCGCACAAAAATCAATTACAAGGGAAGTGTAACACAAGATATGGAATCAGTCAATGCTTCTTAACTATATATACTACAAAAGAAATTTAAAAAAATTCTGATTCTTGCAGAAATATATGATTTCCATCCTATTTTATTATTATATAGGTCATTTAAAAAGATGCCATAGAACGTACATTGACAATTTCACAGCATGGTACTGGGAGTTATACAGGTGCATGGGACAGGTCTGCCGTAAAAAACCTGCCCCTGCTTAATCGCTGCACAGCACGGCCTGAAAATACGCGGCGGGGACTCCGTCGCAGGAAGTGGCCCAGGGCGCCATGTGGATAAAGTCACATACCCACTGCAAAACCGCAGGATATGTGACTCTCGCGGCATTCGCCAAATGCCCGTGTGAACACGGCACCTGGCTCATTGCCCGCGGAAATATATTTTTTGCTAATTGCAGTTGAAATCTCAGCGGTTCACTTCGTATATTATATATGGAGAATATTTTCAAGGATTATGCTGATTCTGTTTTAGCTGCAAGGAAAGGAGTGTATATGGCAGCTGATGAAAAGATCATGAAAACGCCAGCCAGTAACGAGAAAAGGACTTATTCCGTCCAGGAGATTGCCGACATTCTGCAGATCAGCCGCAGTATGGCTTACAATCTCTGCTCCCAGTCTCTCTTTAAGACAGTCAGGGTAGGGAAGTATGTCAGGGTGTCAAAACCTTCCTTCGATGAATGGCTGGACAGCAAATAAAAAAGGAGAATCAGTATGGCATCTATTGTAAAAAGAGGAAAATCATATTCTGTTGTTTATTATCAGGGAACCGGAAAAAAGCGTCAGCAGGTCTGGGAATCCGGACTCAGTTATTCCACGGCCAAAAGCAGGAAGACCCAGATTGAACATGAGCAGGTGACAAATACCATTACTACAGTAGACAGCAAGGATATGACAGTCAGTGAATTTCTTTATGAGTTCATTGAAAAATATGGCCTGAAAAAATGGAGGGCATCTACCTATGACGGAAACAACGGACTGCTGGAAAATTATGTGCACCCCTACCTGGGTGACAAAAAGCTCCGTTCCATCAAGACAAAAACGGTAGATGACTACTATCATTTTCTGGAAACTGAAGCAGAGCCGGCTACGAATATGGGGAGGCCCATGCGGGAACACATCACGGCAGCTACCATCCATGATATCCATAAGGTACTGCGGTGTGCTTTCAATCTTGCGGTGCGTTGGGAATATATCAGCAAAAATCCATTCCTTAATGCAACCCTTCCGGAACATCACGAAAAGGAAAGGGTAATTTTGGAGCCGGAGCAGATTTTAAAGGTTCTGGAATTTACCAACCGTCCCGAATATTATGATTATTACTTAATCCACTGTGCGGTTCTGATTGCCATTGGATGTACCGTGCGCGGTGGGGAAATCGGCGGCCTGCAGTGGGACAAGATTAATTTTGAAAAGCAGATCATTTTATTTGACAGGGCAATCGACAGGGTATCCAAGAAGAATATGGATATGCCAAAGATGAACATTCTTTTCAAGTTCCCGAATCTTTATCCGGGAACCAAGACCATGATTGTTTTGAAACAACCCAAGAGTGACGACACGATACGGAATGTGGATGTTCCCCAGAGTGTTCTGAATGCACTGCTTGTATTGAAGGAAATGCAGGACAAGCTGAAAAAGGAATTAGGACCGGATGGCTACATGGATTATAACCTTACCATCTGCCAGGCCAATGGTCGTCCCATTATGACAGAACACCTGAATAAACGGTTTAAGGAAATTCTGACTGAAATGAATGACCCTGATATGGATCCCCAGGAAATTGTATTCCACAGCCTGCGGCACACCAGCGCCACCACCAAACTTCTTATGTCCGGAGGTGATTACAATTCGGTTATGCAGGCCGGCGGATGGTCCAATCTGGAGATGCTGACCAGACGTTATGGGAAACATTCTTTTGCAAGTGAGCGTGAAAAGCTGGCCGGCAAGATGGATGATTTCCTTGACGGCAAAGGCATCAGTGAGCCACAGAAAAATGATAAAGATGAAGTAAATTCTGCAGAACAGGTATTGCAGCAGCTTATGAAATCCAATCCTGAACTGCTAATAGAATTTGCCAGGTCTTTCCAAAATGCTAATAAAGAGTAAATCTATTAGCAGGCAAATGAACGGGTAAAAATACCGTATTAGCAAAAAAGAAAAAATCTGGTGTTTGAGAAGCTTCAAAATGGGAGTTTTATTAGCAGAAAAATGGGCCGGATTATTTGAACATCCGACCATTTAACTCGTATTAGCATGCAGGTTCGATTTTCAGATGTATTAGCATATTAGCAAATCCGAGTTTTGGCGCTGAAATAAAGAAAGCCGAAAACCCGCTAAAATCAAGGCTTTCGGCTATGTTTCCAGCGTTCCCGAGGTGACTCGAACACCCGACCTACCGCTTAGGAGTTCTAAAGGTCCTTTTGCAGCAAGTAGTTTCTAACCTCCTGTAATACCCTCTAACACCTTATAATACAGGAAAAGCGTGAGGTCTGTGCGGAAGATAGATTCACGAAATGTCCTGTACTGGTAACAAAAGTGTTAGCAACGTGTTAGCTGGCTCAGTTCCAGCTAGGAAACCATTTATCAAGATTATACGATACTCTTTTCCATAATGCAAGGAATAGACGTTTTGTGTGAAAACATGAAACGTCTATTTTGTTTGCCCAGCATGGGCGTTTTCTAATGGGTGAAAGTCCCAAGTGCGCGTAGGCAACAACGAAGCACATAGCCGAACAGCAAGGGTGTCCGCCGTGAGACGGAATCTGAAAGAAGCTGTAAGCAAACCTCTGACCTGACGGACAGGAACCGCATATAAGGCTCGGAAATACGGATAAGGTGGCAAAAGGCACTGAAGTCCAAAAGGTTGCCGGAAGTACGAGTAAATGCGGCAGGTACATGGAGGAAAAGAACACGCACCTTAACTGGGGAGGTCTCACAGGCGGTCTCATTAGCCGTAGTAACAACGAATTGTGAGAAGTCAGCAGAAGCCATAGTAGTGAGGAAGTTCCTGTAATGGGGACGGAGCGAAGGGCTGAACAATCAATCAGTTGAAGTACGTTCCACTTCGTAGCCGGAGCATACGCCTGTCGATGACTTCAAAGGCGGCAAAGGCAAAAGGGGCAGAAAGGAAACAACGCATGGACACAAGCAGTCTCATGGAGCAGATATTAAGCAGGGATAATCTAAATGCGGCGTATCTGCAAGTCGTAAGGAATAAAGGAGCGGCAGGCGTGGACGGGATGACCGTTGAAGAACTTGGCGCATATCTTTCGGAAAACGGCGAAAACATTAAGGAACAGTTGCGGACGAGGAAGTATAAGCCGAAGCCAGTCCGCAGGGTGGAGATACCCAAACCCGATGGTGGTACAAGAAATCTTGGAGTGCCAACAGCAGTAGACCGCTTTGTACAGCAGGCGGTGGCACAGGTGCTTACCCCGATATTTGAGGAGCAGTTTCACGACCACAGCTATGGATTCAGACCCAAGCGGTGTGCACAGCAGGCAGTCCTTAAAGCATTGGAAATGATGAATGACGGACACAACTGGATAGTGGATATCGACCTAGCGAAATTCTTTGACACAGTAGACCATGACAAGCTGATGACGATTTTCGGACGGACAATAAAGGACGGAGATGTCATATCGGTGGTAAGAAAGATTCTGGTCAGCGGCGTAATGATTGATGATGAGTATGAAGATACGGTAGTCGGCACACCGCAGGGTGGAAATATCTCGCCGCTGTTAGCAAATATCATGTTAAATGAGCTGGACAAAGAACTGGAAGCAAGGAGGCTGGATTTCGTCCGGTATGCAGATGACCTTATTATAATGGTCGGGAGCAGACAGGCGGCAGAGCGGGTAATGAAGAGCGTGGCTCGGTTTATAGAGGAAAAGCTTGGACTGAAAGTGAACGCGGAAAAGAGCAGGGTTGATAAACCAAAGGGCATTAAGTATCTGGGGTTTGGATTTTACTATGACTCATTTGCCAAAGGGTACAAAGCCAGACCACACCCGAAAGCGGCAGCAAAGTTCAAGGCGCAGATGAAGAAATATACAAGCAGGAGCTGGGGAGTGGGCAATGGTTATAAAATTGGGAAACTCAACCGGCTTATCCGAGGGTGGATAAATTATTTCAAAATCGGAAGCATGAAAAGGCTGTG
This sequence comes from Enterocloster clostridioformis, assembly GCF_020297485.1. Lineage (NCBI taxonomy): Bacteria > Bacillati > Bacillota > Clostridia > Lachnospirales > Lachnospiraceae > Enterocloster > Enterocloster clostridioformis. The sequence continues at coordinate 3,589,534 of NZ_JAIWZC010000001.1, read as the reverse complement.
CGCAAAAATGGACGGACAGATTCGGTATCGACTGCGCATGTGCATATGGAAACACTGGAAAACGCCAAAGAACAGGGAAAAGAATCTTATCAAACTTGGTCTGCCGCCAAATGCGGCACATGGCATTTCATATGCCAAAGGATATGCCAGAGTGTGCAGAAGCTGGAATCTCCACATTTGTATCAGTAAAGAGAGACTAGCTAAGTTTGGTCTTGTATCCATGGAAGACTACTACGCCGAAAAGGCTGTTACATGTTAAGTTGATTGAACCGCCGTATACCGAACGGTACGTACGGTGGTGTGAGAGGTCGGAAGGCGAAATAATCGCCTTCCTCCTACTCGATTTATATATGCAATAGCACCAAAACTTTTATTATTATGTATATATCGAAAATCCTATAAAAATTTTGATTTGTGCATGGCTTTTTGCACTTATATCAAGTATAATCAGGATAACGAAAGATATATGCACAGAAAAGAGGGATTGTATGCAGTTAAACAACTATTTAGAATATCTTGAAAAAACAGTAATGGCTTATTCAGATAAAGTAAAACGCCATTTAGTAAAACAATTCATTCAGCACGGAATTGCGACTAAACAAACAGATACTTCGGGACAGTTATACATAGAGGGGCTAGAAACTGTAGATATTTCAGAAAAAACATTATCCGAACAGCTTGTAACCTGCATTCACCAAAGCAAAAGAGCTGGATATGCTTTAGAAAAATGGGAGTTTTTAAAAGATTATAAGTATTCCGTTATTTTTACCTGCGACGATTTTTCATCAACGTTAAAAAAAGCAAAGGAAATCATTCCTCTTGAAAACACTTATGAAAATGATTACTTATATACATCTTTCGTAAAACCTGTTGCATACTCTATGGATGGATACTATTTTTTGAAATTTAATTTGGCATATGCAGCTATTCATCCTCTCACACAGGAAGAATTTTTAACTAAATATCCCTTTTTAGTTGTATTTCATGAAAAAGGAGAATTGATAGAATTTCGTTTTGATGTTTTAAAAAGGGTCTTTTTATCCGACAAAAAAGAACCGACTATATATTCCAACTTAATTGCGGAAATGTCTGATTATTTTAAAGAACATTTTGAGTGCGATTTGATTCCGCTAAATTTAGACTTTATGGTTAATGTATGCAAACGTGATGAAAATGTAAAACTTATTGCTCAATCCATGAAATTACCTAATGGTGGAAACGCACAACTGGATGTCGGCAACAATCAAGAATATATATTACCATTTATCGGAGAACTACGCTCACTATTAAATGACAATCAGGCAGAATTAGAAAAAGTACCTGATTTCAGAGAAGCCTTAGAACAATTTATGTTTGAAATGGAAGAAATGTCCGATTATCCTTGGATTGAATTGTTATGGGAAAATGAAATAAAAACACGAAGTAACCGTGTTAAGTTTGTCTTTAATTACATGAATAAATCTTATTGTTTAATACAATATTACTATAGTAATGTGCTAATTGGAATGGAGCGAATGAATTATGTTATCGAATACATTGTCAATCATAGAAATGACGATACAACACAAAATGAATAAAAATATAGATAGCATTGCCTTAACTAATTTTTTCAAGAATTATAGAAAAAATATGTGGATTTATCCTGGCGTTTTGAAAAGAAAATTTTCCTTATCTATTCCTGAAATCTATGATTTTTTATCTGAATTGGAAAAGCAAGGAATTTTGCAAAGTTATTATGAATTATATTGTAGTAATTGCCAAAAATCTATGGGGACAGTACGTTTGTTTAATGAGTTACCTGAAACTTTTGAATGTGAACTCTGCCATAGCGAACTTTCCTCAATAGAAAATTCATTTTTAATATATATGGTGGTACGTGATGATTGATATTATGCCAGATGATAAAGAAATTTCTAAGGCATTAAATGTCCTTAATAGTATATCTGATAAATTAAGATACGAAAAAATTTGTGAAATTAGTGAAGCTCAAAAAAACATTTATAAAGAATTACTTGAAAAATTCAAACAGCTTCATGACAGTTCCCCTACAGACAATGCACCTAAAAATTTACATAACTTAAAGGGAGAAGCTTTAGAAAATTTAGTTTCTTATCTCTTAACTATCTCTGGAAATATTTTTAATGTAGATAGAAACTTACGAACTTCAACGAATGAAATAGACCAAATCGTTACTTTAACTCCTCAAGGGAAAGTTTTGTTGACATATCATCTGATTGACCCAAAACTCGATACCTTTTTAGGAGAATGTAAAAATTACGACAAAGCCGTTAGTGTTACATACATAGGAAAATTTTGTAGTTTGCTTTTGACAACCAACATAAAAATAGGCATTTTATTTTCGTATTATGGTACTAGCGGAACCGGATGGAGTAATGGTGCTGGACTAATAAAAAAATTTTATCTCCATAAGGAGAAATTGGAAGATAAATATTGCATTATTGATTTCTCTATAAAAGAATTTGAAGCAATCCTTAACGATAAAAACCTATTACAAATTATAGATGAACAGTTGAAATCTTTACAATTTGACACAGATTATTCCCGTTATCTTTCAAAACATCCAGCAGAAGACTAAAAAGTTAATAAGTATTTCCCTTATAGACGTTCAAAACTGAGCGTCTATTTTTTTACCCCAAAACCAGAAAGGACGTGATACTACGAAGAAACCACCACCGCCGGAGCGTTCCCCTCCGGCTTTCAAACCAGAACCCAAAACTAACCATCAAACACAACATTCAGAAAGGACAGGTACATCTATATGGAATTAAAATTCGTTATCCCCAACATGGAAAAGACATTCGGCAACTTGGAGTTTGCCGGAGAAGACAAAACAGAACAGCGTAGAATCAACGGACGCATGGCGGTACTCTCCCGTAGCTTCAACCTGTATTCAGACGTACAGAGGGCGGATGATATTGTGGTTATCCTCCCTGCCGAAGCCGGAGAGAAACATTTTGACTTTGAGGAACGTGTGAAGCTCGTCAATCCCCGTATCACCGCAGAGGGCTATAAAATCGGCACACGGGGCTTTACCAACTACATTTTGCACGCTGACGATATGGTAAAAGCGTAAGGAAAAGGAGGACATCAGACTATGAGATTAGCAAACGGAATCGTGATTGACAAGGAAGCAACATTCGGGGCATTGAAATTTTCTGCCCTCCGCCGTGAGGTTCACCTCCAGAATGAAGATGGTTCGGTATCAGAAGAAATCAAGGAACGTACCTATGACTTAAAATCCAGAGGACAGGGGCGTATGATTCAGGTTTCCATCCCTGCCAGCGTGCCGTTAAAGGAATTTGATTACAACGCAGAGGTGGAAATCATCCATCCTGTGGCAGACACCGTGGCAACGGCTACCTTTCAAGGGGCAGAAGTGGACTGGTACATCAAGGCAGATGATATTGTCCTGAAAAAAGGGGCTGCCATGAATCCGCAGCTGCCGAAGAAAGACGCTCCCCCTGTAAAATAACAGGAACATAAAAGAAAGCGAAAGGAGGATTGTCCCATGAAGCAGCTTTTCCTCCGTGGAAAACGTATCCGTCCCACGGATAAAGACCTTGTGTTCCATACTGCCCTTGCCGCCCTGTTCCCTGTCTTCCTGCTGGTTGTCCTGCTGTTTCATATCCGGCAAATAGCCGGAACCAACTGGCAGGAAGTGTCCCTCTCACAGATAGCACAGGATGTAAATATCCCTTACCTGTTATTCAGCATGGACGTGGCAGGGCTGGTGTGTCTTGCAGTAATTCTTCTGTTCTGGCGATACCGCAGGGACGAAGTAAAGCAGCTCATCCACCGCCAAAAGCTGGCAAGGATGGTGTTAGAAAACAAGTGGTATGAATCCGAACAGAGAAAGGATGACGCTTTTTTCAAGGACTTATCTTCCAGCCGTTCCAAAGAAACCATCACTTACTTTCCCAAAATCTACTACCGGATGAAACAGGGCTTGCTCCATATCCGTGTGGAAATCACCTTGGGGAAATATCAGGAACAGCTCTTAAACTTGGAGAAAAAGCTGGAAAGCGGCTTGTACTGTGAGCTGACGGATAAGGAATTAAAGGATTCCTATGTGGAGTACACCCTGCTCTATGATACCATTGCCAGCCGTATCTCCATTGAGGACGTACAGGCAAAGGACGGCAGGCTCCGGCTCATGGAAAATGTCTGGTGGGACTATGACAAGCTCCCCCATATGCTCATTGCCGGAGGAACCGGCGGCGGAAAGACCTACTTCATCCTGACCCTTATTGAAGCCCTGCTCCGCACCAACGCCGTCCTGTCCGTGTTAGACCCAAAAAACGCCGACCTTGCGGACTTACAGGCAGTTATGCCGGATGTGTACTACAAAAAGGAAGATATGCTCGCCTGCATTGACCGTTTCTACGAAGAAATGATGAAACGCAGCGAAGACATGAAGCTCATGGACAATTACCGGACAGGGGAAAACTACGCTTACCTTGGGCTTCCGGCAAATTTCCTTATCTTTGATGAATATGTGGCATTTATGGAAATGCTCGGCACAAAGGAAAACGCTGCTGTCCTAAATAAGTTAAAACAAATCGTTATGCTTGGGCGGCAGGCTGGATTTTTCCTGATTCTCGCCTGCCAGCGTCCGGACGCAAAGTATCTGGGGGACGGAATCCGTGACCAGTTCAATTTCCGTGTGGCTCTGGGGCGGATGTCGGAAATGGGCTATGGGATGATGTTCGGGGAAACCACAAAGGATTTCTTCCTAAAGCAGATAAAAGGGCGTGGCTATGTGGATGTGGGAACCAGCGTTATCTCAGAGTTTTACACGCCCCTTGTGCCAAAAGGACACGATTTCCTCAAAGAAATAAAAAAGCTCATAGACAGCAGGCAGGGAGTGCAGGCGGCGTGCGAAGCGAAAGCCGCAGAAACGGACTGACCTGCTGTGGCTGGTGTGCCGCAAGGCACGCCAGCAGGAACCCCTCGTATCTAACAGAGGGGTACAAATCGACAGGCAACAACCAAACAACAGGGCAGAATCCCACGGTACACAAGGGATTTTCCCCATATCCGGCGTATGTCAACAAGGCTCTGAAAGTTGGCATACGCTTTTTTAGACAGGAGGGATTTTCACTGAATGAAGAAACATGGGTACGGGACATCAGGGAGAAACGGGCAGCTTACGGTATCTCACAACAGAAACTTGCGTTAGCTGCCGGAATCACCCGTCCGTACCTGAGCGATATTGAAACGGGCAAGGCTCACCCATCCAAAGCATTACAGGAAGCCATCACGGAAGCTCTGGAACGCTTCAATCCAGACGCTCCCCTTGAAATGCTCTTTGACTATGTGCGGATTCGCTTCCCCACTACGGATGTGAAGCATATCGTGGAAGACGTACTGCGGCTAAAGCTGCCTTACTTTATCCATGAAGACTACGGATTCTACTCTTACACGGAGCATTACTATCTGGGTGATATTTTCGTTCTGGTATCGCCGGAACTGGAAAAAGGGGTGCTGCTGGAACTGAAAGGGCGTGGCTGCCGCCAGTTTGAAAGCTATCTGCTGGCACAGGAACGGAGCTGGTATGAATTTTTTATGGATGTTCTCATGGAGGACGGCGTAATGAAGCGACTTGACCTTGCTATCAATGATAAAACGGGAATCCTAAACATTCCCCATCTGACAGAGAAGTGCCGGAATGAGGAATGTATCTCGGTCTTCCGCAGCTTCAAAAGCTACCGCAGCGGCGAACTGGTACGGCGTGAGGAAAAAGAATGTATGGGGAACACCCTGTATATCGGCTCCCTCCAAAGTGAGGTGTACTTCTGCATTTACGAAAAGGACTATGAGCAATACAAAAAGCATGATATTCCCATTGCGTACGCAGAGGTAAAGAACCGCTTTGAAATCCGGCTGAAAAATGAGCGTGCCTTTTACGCCATCCGTGACCTGTTAGAACATGACAATCCAGAACGGACAGCCTTTCAAATCATCAACCGCTATGTCCGGTTCGTGGACAGGGACGATACGAAGCCCCGTTCTGACTGGCGTATCAGTGAGGAATGGGCGTGGTTTATAGGGGAACACAGGGGAAGCCTGAAACTGACAACCAAACCGGAACCCTATTCCTTTGAACGCACCCTGCACTGGCTCTCCCATCAGGTAGCTCCTACATTAAAGCTGGCTCTCCGTCTGGATAAGATGAACCACACCCAAATTGTCCATGACATCATCACCCATGCAAAGCTGACAGAGAAGCACGAAAAAATCCTGAAGCAGCAAGCCGCCGCTGCAAAGGAGGTGGTGCTTTAACGGCGGCAATCTTGGAACCTAAGAACTCTTACAGGAAAGAAAGGAGCTTTTATGAATTTCGGACAGAATCTTTACAACTGGTTTTTATCCAACGCCCAGTCCCTTGTGCTGCTGGCAATCGTGGTGATTGGACTGTACCTCGGATTTAAGAGGGAATTTTCCAAACTTATCGGTTTTCTGGTGGTGTCCCTTATAGCGGTTGGTCTTGTCTTCAATGCGGATGGTGTAAAGGACATCTTACTGGAACTGTTCAATAAGATTATCGGTGCATAGAAAAAAACATATCACACTTCCGTTATGGAGCAAGCTCTGATTGCTTCATGGCGGAAGTCCACTAGGGGCTTGGGGAGTGTAACTCCCCAAAAGAAGCATGGCAGAGAATGGAGGTGACACTGTGGAAGAAATGCGGATTTACATTGCCAACTTAGGAAAATACAATGAGGGCGAATTAGTGGGGGCATGGTTCACGCCACCTGTGGACTTTGAGGAAGTCAAAGAGCGTATCGGTTTGAATGATGAATATGAGGAATACGCCATCCATGATTATGAGCTGCCATTTGAGATTGACGAATATACCCCCATTGAGGAAATCAACCGCCTGTGTGAAATGGTGGAGGACTTACCGGAATACATTCAGGAGGAACTATCAGAGCTGCAATCCTATTTTGGCAGTATCGAAGAACTCTGTGAGCATGAAGACGATATTATCTGCCATTCCGGCTGTGACGATATGGCGGACGTAGCACGCTACTATCTGGAAGAAAGCGGACAGCTTGGAGAACTTCCGGCACACTTACAAAACTATATCGACTATGAAGCCTATGGGCGTGACATGGAATTGGATGGAACTTTTATCGTCACGAACCACGGCGTATATGAAATCTTACGTTAGACCCGTCTGTATCTCTTTCAGGAAATACAGGCGGCTTTTTTGATTCAGGGGCGGCTCTTTTGCTGCCCCATCTTTTAGAAAGGACAGACAACATGAAAAAAATACGAAGCTATACCAGTATCTGGTCGGTGGAAAAGGTACTCTATTCCATCAATGATTTTAAGCTGCCATTTCCTATCACGTTCACACAGATGGCGTGGTTCGTGGTGTCAATGTTTGCGGTTATGCTCTTTGGGAACTTCCCTCCTCTTTCGTTCATTGACGGGGCATTTTTGAAATACTTCGGCGTACCCTTTGCCCTCACTTGGTTCATGTGCCAGAAGACCTTTGACGGGAAAAAGCCTTACGGCTTCCTGAAATCCGTACTGGCATATCTGGTACGCCCGAAACTGACGTATGCAGGAAAGCCCGTGAAGCTGGAAAAGGAATATCCGGCACAGCCCATCACGGCAGTAAGGAGTGATATTTATGGCATATCCGATTAAGTATATCGAAAATAACCTTGTGTTCAACCATGACGGGGAGTGTTTCGCTTACTATGAGCTGCTTCCCTACAACTATTCCTTTTTAAGCCCTGAGCAGAAATATCAGGTACATGATTCGTTCCGTCAGCTTATCGCCCAGAACAGGGATGGAAAGATTCACGCCCTGCAAATCAGCACTGAATCCAGCATACGGGCGGCACAGGAACGCTCCAAACAGGAAGTGACGGGCAAGTTAAAGGACGTTGCCTGTGCAAAGATTGACGCACAGACCGAAGCCCTGATTTCCATGATAGGGGAAAATCAGGTGGACTACCGCTTTTTTATCGGTTTTAAGCTGCTTGTCAATGAGCAGGAAGTCACCATAAAACAGTTCCGCAGGGAAGCAAAGACCGCTGTTTCCGACTTCCTCCATGAAGTCAACCACAAACTCATGGAGGATTTTGTTTCCATGAGCAATGAGGAAATCTGGCGGTTTCAGAAGATGGAAAAACTGTTGGAAAGTAAAATATCACGCCGCTTTAAAGTCCGGCGGCTTGATAAGGACGATTTTGGCTATCTGATTGAGCATTTATACGGACAGACCGGAACCGCCTATGAAGATTATGAGTATTACCTGCCGAAGAAGCGGTTTCAGGAGGAAACGCTGGTAAAATACTATGACCTTATCAAACCCACCCGTTGTCTGATAGAGGAAAACCAGCGGTATCTGAAAATCGAACAGGAAGACGGAACGGTATATGCCGCCTACTTCACCATCAACAGCATTGTGGGGGAATTGGACTTTCCATCCTCGGAAATCTTTTACTATCAACAGCAGCAATTTACTTTTCCCATTGATACCTCTATGAATGTAGAGATTGTGACAAACCGGAAAGCCCTCTCCACGGTACGGAACAAGAAAAAAGAGTTGAAAGATTTGGACAACCACGCATGGCAGAATGACAGTGAAACCAGCACAAATGTGGTGGACGCTTTAGACAGCGTAAATGAGCTGGAATCCACCTTAGACCAGAGCAAGGAATCCATGTACAAGCTGTCCTATGTGGTGCGTGTGACGGCTCCCGACTTGGAAGAACTGAAACGCCGTTGCAATGAGGTAAAAGATTTTTATGACGATTTGAACGTGAAGCTGGTCCGCCCCTTTGGGGATATGCTGGGGCTGCATGGGGAATTTCTCCCTGCCAGCAAACGGTATATGAACGATTACATCCAGTATGTCACCAGTGACTTCCTCGCGGGTCTAGGCTTTGGTGCAACCCAGATGTTGGGGGAACCGGAGGGCATTTATATCGGGTATAGCCTTGATACGGGAAGAAACGTGTACTTAAAGCCTGCCCTTGCCAGTCAGGGTGTGAAAGGCTCTGTCACCAATGCCCTTGCTGCCGCTTTTGTCGGCTCCCTCGGCGGTGGAAAATCATTCAGTAACAACATGATTGTCTACTACTGTGTATTGTTTGGGGCACAGGCACTCATTGTTGACCCGAAAGCGGAACGGGGACGCTGGAAGGAAACCCTGCCGGAAATCGCCCATGAAATCAATATCGTAAACCTGACCTCGGAGGAACAGAACAGGGGCCTGCTTGACCCTTATGTGATTATGGAGAACCCAAAGGATTCCGAATCACTGGCAATCGACATCCTGACCTTTTTAACAGGCATTTCCAGCCGTGACGGGGAGAAGTTCCCCGTCCTTCGGAAAGCCATCCGTGCGGTAACAAACAGTGAGGAGCGGGGGCTTTTAAAGGTGATTGAGGAACTACGGGCGGAGGGAACCACCATCAGCACCAGCATAGCAGACCATATTGAATCCTTTACGGACTATGACTTTGCACATCTGCTCTTTTCGGATGAGGATGTCACACAGTCCATCAGCCTTGAAAAGCAGCTCAACATCATTCAGGTGGCGGATTTGGTGCTGCCGGATAAGGAAACGACCTTTGAAGAATACACCACAATGGAGCTGCTTTCCGTGGCAATGCTCATTGTTATCAGTACCTTTGCCCTCGACTTCATCCATACCGACCGCAGCGTGTTTAAGATTGTGGATTTGGATGAAGCATGGAGCTTCTTACAGGTGGCACAGGGCAAGACCCTCTCTATGAAGCTGGTCCGTGCCGGACGTGCCATGAACGCAGGCGTTTACTTTGTGACCCAGAACACGGACGATTTGCTGGATGAAAAACTGAAAAACAATCTGGGCTTGAAGTATGCGTTCCGTTCCACGGACATCAACGAAATCAAAAAGACCCTCACCTTTTTCGGGGTGGATTCCGAAGATGAAAACAACCAGAAACGGCTCCGTGACTTAGAAAACGGACAGTGCCTTATCAGTGATTTGTACGGGCGTGTAGGAGTGATACAGTTCCACCCTATCTTTGAAGACCTGTTCCATGCCTTTGACACCAGACCGCCCGTAAGAAAAGAGGTGGAGGAATGAAGATAAGAAAGCCCATCCAGCAGGGGACAGCCCTTGTCCCTTGCCGGATAAAGGGACAAAACTCTTTAAAAAAAATCGGGAGTATAGCAGGAAAAGTGCTGCTGGCACTCCTGCTCATCCTCCTGCTGCTGGCAGTCTTCGGTACTGCCGCCCACGCTGCCGGACTGGTGGATGATACGGTGGACGCTGCCAACGAATACAGCAAATATCCTCTGGACAACTACCAGCTTGATTTTTATGTGGACAGCGGATGGGACTGGCTCCCGTGGAACTGGCTGGACGGTATCGGAAAACAGGTAATGTACGGGCTGTATGCCATCACAAATTTTATCTGGACCATCAGCCTGTACCTTTCCAACGCCACAGGGTATCTGATTCAGGAAGCCTACTCGCTGGACTTCATTTCCTCCACGGCGGATTCCATCGGGAAAAATATGCAGACCCTTGCAGGCGTTACCACAGGCGGCTTGTCCTCGGAGGGATTTTATATCGGGTTCCTGCTGATTCTCATTCTGGTGGTGGGGATTTACGTTGCCTACACAGGGCTTATCAAACGGGAAACTACAAAAGCCATCCATGCCGTTGTCAATTTTGTGGTAGTGTTCGTGCTGTCCGCTGCCTTTATCGCCTACGCTCCTGATTATATCGGGAAAATCAATGAATTTTCCGCAGACATCAGCAATGCCAGCCTGACCCTTGGCACAAAGATTGTGCTGCCCAACTCGGAAAGTCAGGGAAAAGATAGTGTGGATTTGATACGGGACAGCCTGTTTTCCATTCAGGTCAAGCAGCCGTGGCTCCTGCTGCAATATGGCAACTCGGATGTGGAAAGCATTGGAACAGACCGTGTGGAAAGCCTGCTTTCAACCAGTCCAGACGAAAACAACGGGCAGGACAGGGAAGAAATCGTGGTGGAGGAAATCGAAGACAGGGAAAACACGAACCTTACCATCACAAAGACCATCAACCGATTGGGAACTGTCTTCTTCCTGTTCATGTTCAATATCGGTATCTCCGTTTTTGTATTCCTGCTCACGGGGATAATGATTTTCTCACAGGTGCTTTTTATCATCTACGCCATGTTCCTGCCTGTGAGCTTTCTCCTTAGCATGGTTCCCTCTTTTGAGGGGATGTCAAAACGTGCCATCACGAAACTGTTCAATACCATCCTTACCAGAGCCGGAATCACCCTGATTATCACGGTAGCGTTCAGTATTTCCACCATGCTCTACAACCTGTCTGGGGAATATCCGTTCTTCCTGACGGCGTTCTTGCAGATAGTGACCTTTGCCGGAATTTATTTCAAGCTGGGGGATTTGATGGGGATGTTCTCCTTACAGAGCGGTGATTCCCAAAGCATGGGAAGCCGTATCATGCGAAGACCCCGTATGCTCATGCACGCCCATATGCACCGTTTACAGCATAAGTTAGGACGTTCTGTGACAGCTCTTGGGGCTGGAACAGCTGCATACCACGCAGGGAAACAGGCTGGCTCAGACCAGAAAAATGCTTCCAACTCCGGTTCCTCCAAACGGACACAGGCAGACCACAGCAGACCAGACGGACAGACAGCACCGGAAAAGGAATCTGCATGGAAACGGGCTGGCTCTGCGGTGGGTGCAGTGGCAGATACCAAAGATAAGATAGCCGATACTGCCGGACAGCTTCGGGAGCAGGCAAAAGATTTGCCTGTCAATGCAAAGTACGCCCTTTACCACGGGAAAACACAGGTATCAGAGGGAGTACAGGATTTTACTTCCAGCGTGACCCAGACCCGAACTGCCAGAGCCGAACAGCGGAACGCACAGGCAGAAAGCCGCAGACAGACCATTGCAGAACGCAGGGCGGAACTGGAACAGGCAAAACAGCCGCAAAAGACTGCTTCCGAAGCACCCAAAGGGGCGGCTCCTGTCCATGAACGCCCTGTTACTACAAAGCAGCCGGAAAATTTCCGAAATCATGCAGATACCGCTCATGCAGGAAAGCCAGCTATACAGCCAGCTCCCCCATCCATCAGGGAACGGGGACAGGTTTCTTATGAGGGGACTGTGGCAGAACGGGCTTCGGTTCCGGTGGTAAAAGCTGCTTCCATCCACTATGAACATACACCGCCTGTAAGGGCAGAACGCCAGATAGTCCCACCGGCTTCCCCTGTCCAGCCAGATGAAAGACAAAAGACAGCTCCAACCACCACACCTGCTGCTCCCCGTCCGGTAAGACCTATCCAGAACGATACGGCTCCTGTGATACCGGAAGGAAAACGGGCTGCTCCTGCGGTTAAGGAATCGAACTTTACCATCCGGCGTACCACAGCCAGAAAGGAGTGGACAAAAACAGTAAAAGCGGCTGCCAAACAGAAGAAAGGGGAGAAACCATGAAGTTAAGACACCTTTTCTTCGCCTGTTCCGGCGTGTTCGTGATGATGTTTTCCCTGCTCCTTTTGGTGGTGATTGTCTTCTCGGATGAGGAAGACGGCGGAAGCGGCGGAAACCTTATCTATGGGGGTATGAGCGTGTCACAGGAAGTCCTCGCTCATAAACCTATGCTGGAAAAGTATGCAAGGGAATATGGCATAGAGGAATACTTAAATGTGCTGCTCGCCATCATTCAGGTGGAATCCGGCGGCACACTGGAAGACGTTATGCAGTCCTCGGAATCTCTGGGGCTTCCCCCGAACTCCCTTAGCACAGAGGAATCCATCAAACAGGGCTGCAAATATTTCTCGGAACTGCTCGCAGCGGCAGAAACAAAGGGCTGCGACTTAAACAGTGTGATTCAGTCCTACAATTACGGTGGCGGTTTCCTAGACTATGTGGCAGGACACGGAAAAAAGTACACCTTTGAACTGGCAGAGAGCTTCGCAAGGGACAAATCCGGCGGAAAGAAAGTCACCTACACCAACCCTGTTGCCGTAGAAAAAAACGGGGGCTGGCGGTATTCCTACGGAAATATGTTTTACGTCCTTTTAGTATCGCAATACCTGACCGTGGCACAGTTTGATGATGAAACGGTGCAGGCTATCATGGAGGAAGCCTTAAAATATGAGGGCTGGACGTATGTGTACGGGGGCGATTCCCCCTCCACTTCCTTTGACTGTTCGGGACTGGTGCAGTGGTGCTATGGCAAGGCAGGAATCGCCCTGCCACGGACAGCACAGGAACAGTACAATGTAACACAGCACATCCCTCTGTCCGAAGCAAAAGCAGGGGATTTGGTCTTTTTCCACTCCACCTATAACGCCGGAACCTATATCACCCATGTGGGGCTATATGTGGGAAATAACCGGATGTACCATGCCGGAAATCCCATTGGTTATGCAGACCTGACAGGCTCCTACTGGCAACAGCACCTTGCCGGAGCCGGACGAATCAAACAATAGAAAGGATGAACCGATATGATTCAGATTAGAAAAGAGGAAAACCAGAAAAAGCAGAAAGAAAAGAAGCTGAAAGTTTACAAAGTCAATACCCACAAAAAAACCGTGATTGCCCTGTGGGTGCTTCTGGCGGTGAGTTTCCTGTTTGCCGTCTATAAGAATTTCACGGCGATAGACATCCACACTGTCCATGAAACCAAAGTGATTGAGGAAAAAATCATTGACACCCACAAGATAGAAAACTTTGTGGAGAATTTCGCAGAAGTCTACTATTCATGGGAACAGTCCGCCGCTTCCATTGATAACCGGACAAATGCTTTAAAAGGGTATCTCACCGGAGAACTGCAAGCCCTGAATGTAGATACCGTCCGAAAGGACATCCCCGTATCGTCTGCCCTGACTGACTTTCAGATATGGGAAATCATAGAAGAAAAGGAGCAGCATTATCAAGTGACCTATACGGTAGAACAGCGTATCACAGAGGGGGAATCCAGTAAAACCGTCCGTTCCGCTTATCAGGTGACAGTCTATGTGGATGGCTCTGGAAACCTGACGATTGTTCAGAATCCTACCATCACCAGCGTTCCCGTAAAATCCGGCTACACTCCAAAAGCAGTACAAAGTGACGGTACGGTGGATTCCATCACTACGGAGGAAATCAACGAATTTCTCACTACCTTTTTCAAGCTGTACCCTACGGCAACCGCAAAGGAGCTGACCTATTATGTGAATGAGGGCGTGCTGAAACCTGTGGGGAAAGAATATATCTTCTCGGAACTGGTGAATCCGGTTTACAACCGAAAAGGGAATCAGGTGACAGCTTCCCTTGCGGTGAAATATCTGGATAATCAGACTATGACAACACAGATATCACAGTTTGACCTTGTTCTAGAGAAGAATGGGGAGAATTGGAAGATTGTTAAATAAGTCAAGGCTGATAAATGATTAAATATTGACAATAGCAAAATATGTGGTATTATACAAATATAATTATATTATTTAAATATATTATATTTCTATCATTATTGATGGAGTTTAATACAAGGAGGAGATTTGATTGTTTATTACAAAAATGCCAAGATTTGTAACTTTTACAATTATACCATTGGCTTTCAGTACGATTGTTGTTGGATGTTCAAACTCTGGAAAACTTAAACAGGAGCAAATAGCGGCAGCAATAAATAGTACGGGAAAAACTGAGGTACATACATCAGAATCACCGCCAAGTTTTAATATGCAGGCCACTCCTGCCAAGTGGTCTGTAAATACAAAGATTGCAACCGATATGCCGGTTTTAGACTTTGCGGATGACAACATTATTATAATGCATGATTATTTTGGGTTATTTATTTATAATCTGACCACTGGTGAAATAGAGGATAGTATTGACTTACAGGCATTAGGATATGATTTTAGTAATGATTCTTCCTGTAAGATATCAGTCAGTCCAAATGCTGACACTATATGGATATGGTCTGCATCCTCTGAGCTTCTATATGAATATGACCGTATATCCAGAAACTTAAACTTAACAAACGATATTTCTGAAAAAGACATATTTGAAGACTTTGTTTTAACAAAAGACATCCCACCTGAGCAACTATCTGTAAAGCCGTATCGTTGTAGTAAAAAATCAGTTTTATTTGCTGACGGGAGTTATGGCATATTGAATGTTAGAAATGAAAAAATTACAGGAATATCATATATTAGAGACGACAAGGAGTGGGTACTATTCAGCGACAAGAATTGTACTATGCCGGAACTTTCAAGACAAGACGATTTTTTTTATGAACAATTCGTTAATGAGGGGGCAGAGTCGGCCTCATCGTTAATATTCTCTTATTGTACTATGATAAATTATGGTGAATATGCCGGTATTTGTGCATTATCTGAAGGTATAGAATATTCGGAAGAATTACAAAAAGAGTGGAATGCTCTGCAATTAACTGCAAGTAGTGAAGAAATAAAGACTACGAATGATAAAGCCTGTTTTAAAGTATATATCATATCCTCTGATTCATCACCAAATAGCGGTTTGCTTCAAGGTATAAATGAAAAATATATATACTTAAAAAAAGACTTGACAAATAGTTGGTATGTAGAAGGTTTTTGGAATGATACAGTTCCTAATGAGGAGTGGTGGAGTTGAATCAATCTGTTTGGTCATTTTTATGGTTTATAACCATTGGATGAAAAGGGAAAGAAATATTTATAATAACAGTATACCGTTGCATAGAATGTGTATTTTTTCCAATTAAATTTTATGTCTGATTTCCGATTATCCGAATAAATACTATACTTTCAAATATTCTGAGGTATAGAAAAACACTCATTTTACCACGAATATACCACGGTTAAATCAGAAGAGTAGTTGAAAATATAAAATGTTGTTTCTTCCGCCTGCGATATTACACATTCAAGTGAAAAGAAAGAATTTTTTTATATGATTTCTACATAAAGTATAATATGTGTCATCACATTTTTGGACAGGGTCAATGAAACACACTTTAGCGTTAAAGTAAAGGAGGTGCTGCCAATGGTCAAATAAAATTGGCGGGAAAATAAGTATTGGATAATCTGTAGAAAATAAATATAGAATTGATTGGAAATATAAAAGTATATATTGATTATATCCTTTTTGGTAGAATAATAGAGTTAATCTTAACGTTAAGTCATTTTGAACCATATTAAGAAAGGGGAATATTATGAAATCAAAAAAAATTCTAGCATTAATTTTGGTATTATCGACAACCTCAGCATTATCTTTTAGCTCAATGGCAGAGGAAGTATCACTGTTGGATAGCCTTCCAGCCGTTCAGTACGAGGTTGAAACACGGGGAAATGCAGAGACGTTATCCGAGGATGATTATCTTTTGGATGGTAACTATGAAAATGGTGAACTGATAAATGGTTCTATTTACCATAGTGAAGCAGAAGCGGTAGAAGGGGTAAAACAGGATAGAATAATGGCCAGGACAATAGCAAATAGTTCTGAATCCGAACCCGATTTAGCAAGAATATATCCCAATACAGGTATAATAGAGGGGATTAGCTCTACAGGCAGTTTCTACTACAATATCCAGACAAGTGGCACTACCCCAAGCGCTTACTGGAATGTTCATAGTACTGTATGGGTAGATTCCCAGTCTGACGTTTATTATTCTAAGAGCCAGTCTACAGGCACCAATGATAATTATAGTTATATTCTGACTGTAATGTCTGACGGAAATGCTGTAGGGAGTTTCCGGGGATATGCAGATGATGTGAAGGGTGGGGCAAACTTTACTATTCCTGGTAATTCAATGTATATTAAATTGGCTACTGAAAATTTCCCTAGGAATGAATTTCTGCATGGGTCTGGCAGTGTGGATGATTAAATAGGTTATAGAAGAAGCACTATCCACCAAAAAATTATTCCGTAAAAGTATACTTTTACGGAATAATTTTTTTGAGGAATAAGACATTTGTAAAAGTATAAAAACAGTTTTGCAGACGTTTGATATATGATTAGTACATTAGCTTTTGCCGCTGAAACATCGAGATTCCTTATCTAAAGGCTTCTCCCCTTTTTCGTCTTCATATTACTATAAAAGTATGGAATCACAAAAGAGATAAGATTAATGGATTAATATGCAGTCCAAAGATTTTTAATATTATGAACAGATTATGTATTAACAAAAACACAAATATATGGTATTATATAAATATAATTATATTAACAAATATACAGAAAGGAGGGGTATTTATGGCAAGACCTGCTGAAGCACCTTTAAATTATCTGGGTGGAAAGAAAAAACTTTCTGCTACAGAGTTTGAATTTATGAAATTTATTTGGAAACATCCAGAAGGTGTCAGTAGTGAGGAAATCTATCAGGCATTTCCACAAGCAAGAGGTACAAAAAGTACGATTTTGTATCATCTTTCTGAAAAGGGCTACGTTGATAAAAAGCAAAGTGGACTCCATCATTTCTATACGGTTTTAGTCACACAGGAAGAATATGAGCAGGCATTACTTCGCCAACAGATTGAGGGGGTATTGGGTAATACTTCTTTTGAACGCCTAGTTGCTGCCTTCTGTGGGAAGACATTGTCAAAAGCACAGATAGAAAAAACCAGAAATCTTTTAAAGGAGCTGGAAGATGAGCTGGAAGATAAGTGACATTTTGGCACTGTTAGTAACGCTATTTGTCTCATTGAATATTTTAATATCGGTTATATCCCTTTCCGGAAAACATCTGGAAAGAAGAATGGACATGGAGCATTTAAGTTTGTTTTTTAAAATGGTTCTAGTATTCAGTGCCTTTGGTATGCCGGTATTGGCTGGTGTAATTTTGTATAAATTCGTTTTTGGGGAAAGAATTTATTTGGTCAGTGATGATTTGCTTTATATGGATACCATTCACAAAAGTTCAATTAGCTACGGAACACCTTGGGGAAATCACTGGATATCTCTGTTGCTTTTTCTCGCCTGGTTTTTAGGATTTATCTATTATGGTATCTTCAAATATGCAAATGACAGAAGGATTCTCAAAAAACTAGAAAAATGCAGTAAGTATACTCAGGATAAACTTCTATTAGAGACAAAAAGAGAGGCAATGAATGAATTAGGTCTGAAGGGTCCGGTGTTGTTATTATCGAATGAAATAATTCAGTCTCCTTTTATGACAGGAATATTTGAACAGAAAATTTTCTTGCCGGAGAATAACTACACGCAGGAAGAATGGGGGTTGCTGTTAAAGCATGAGTTGGTT
Source organism: Enterocloster clostridioformis (assembly GCF_020297485.1). NCBI lineage: Bacteria > Bacillati > Bacillota > Clostridia > Lachnospirales > Lachnospiraceae > Enterocloster > Enterocloster clostridioformis. The sequence goes on along the minus strand of NZ_JAIWZC010000001.1, from coordinate 3,571,290 downwards.
CACTGCAAAAATCAGGATTATTTTTTTCGCAGACTTGTATTTATTTTATGCGCTCTGCATTGGTTTAATCCGCTTATTTACAGACTATCAGATTATTTTGTTGAAGTAAATGAAATGGCCTGTGATGAGAAAGTACTTAATCGCCAGCCCATCAAAAGACATACTATGTATGCGGAACTAATTTTACAAATACAGGAAAAAGAGCTTGGTTTAACTACGGTGTCGCTTACCGGCCATACGGTAAACGGTTTGGAAAGGAGAATCAGAAATATCATGAAAAAGACTGAAAAAACAAAGAGAATATCATTTGCTGTGTTGGTAATGTCAATGGTTTTGATGTGTCCCCTTACAGTGTTTGCTGCTTCTTGGGGTATGTCAAATTTACAGGATTTAGTGGTAAAGAAACTTTGGATTACGGAAGTTGAAGTCCAGCAGGAATCTACAGAATTATCTGAGAAGACGGAATTTCACTATTCGGAAGATGTAATAGAATACCCGATACAAATAAATCCAAGGGGAGTAACGACAATTGATATAACAATTGATGGAAAAAATGTGAAGTATGGAGATAGTCTTTCTTTGACCTCAGGTAATAAAGTGGCTTTTATACTACAATCAGATAGTAGTTCTGACAGTTTTAAGGCGGGACTTGAGGATTCCAAAGGCAAGAGAATATATGTTCAGACTTCTAATGGATGGATTGACCATACATTTTCAATTGAGCAATCTGGAAGCTATAAAATATTCTTGGAGGGTACTACGTCAAAGAGTATACATATTACCGGAAGCATAACTATATTAAAATAAACAGTCTCAATATAATGCCATTGAAAGTATGTTTCCTGAGGTAGCGGCTAGAGAAAAGAGGTGGATTCCAATGGGGAATTACAAATAGAGCAGTGTCTATTAAAAATGTGGAAGGAGGATAAGTTATGTTCATAAAAAAGATATTTTCGATTTTTATTTCAATATTTTTAATGGTTTGTTTACCTATAAGTGCATATGCAGATACTTTTTCAGTTCAGATGGTCCCCACCGATGGGAGACATCTTGATTTTGTTGATGACAGCAATCCAAATTATGAGGCGATAATTATTAACGCCGATGTAAGAGGAAGCGGTACATATCGAGGTGACTTTGATATGACCGGTGGGATTTATACGAAGCAAAACTGGGTAGTTTCAGATACACCTACTTTTGATATTAATGTATGGATAGAGAGCTATGGATATCCAGGGGGCGATGATTCAGATTTATATATAGGACTGGAAAAAAATCAGCAGTGACAAATAAATGGTCTGCTACTGATTATGCTTACGTATCCGCAAAAGATGGAGGGTCTGTAACACTTACTGGAGATGGAAGTGGAACATATCGAATTTATTTAAGATTAATAGAAGCTACTGGCTACCGTGTGACAGGAACGTTAAATATTAGCTATAACTTCTAAGAAGTTGTAATATACATTGCAAAGCCTGAATAACAGAAAGGTGATATTTTTAGGGATGCAGGTGGAAGATACCTGTATCCCTTTTTATAAAGACGAGGAAGGTAATTATGTGGACATATATAAGACAGATTCCTGACTTAAAGATATTTATAATGTTATTTATTGTTCTAGGCATACTTGGAATATACTCTTTCGTTAAAAAAAACGAATCCACTTTTTATATGATAGGTTATATTCTGACTGCTTTCTACTGTGTTTTTTTAATTGGTATATATTTTTCTCCAACAGTTATAAGAAAAAGCATTGATAGTATTAGCCCATGGCTGACTTTACAAACTATCCCATTTAAAACATTGAAAAATTTGGGATTTATAAGTATAGCCGGACATATAGTATTAACAATGCCTATACCAATATTGATTTATATTATTTTGAGAGCATCTGTAAAGAAAATCAGCATTATTAGTATTTTAGCAGGTATATTTATTGAACCTATTCAGTTGCTTATTAATTTGATTACTGGCTTTCCCAATTATGTGATTGATATTGATGATTTTATGTTACAAATAGCTGGAATTTTAGTAGGATTATTTATAATTACACTAGCGGAGAAATATCATATATTAAATTGGCTTAAAGAATGAACGGTATTTATATTTAAAGAGGGAGTGCATTTTTGCGCTCTCTTTTTATTTGCCTATAAATGCAAATACCATTTTGAATTGTTTTAAAATGCCATATGCTAGATGGCTTTGCACCTATTATTTTTGTTGTGTCATTAGAAATTAGAAAATTTAACAGATAATGCAACAAACAGCCCTTTCGTGTCGGGACTAAGCACGAAAGGGGGAAGTCAAGAAATCTTCTACCCTCTTTTAAGGCAAGAAAGGGGGTGAGTAATGATGAAGCCATCTGAATTTCAGGCAACCATAGAGAACCAGTTTGATTACATCTGCAAGGTCGCTATGGAGGATGAACGCAAAGACTATCTCAAAGTGTTATCCAGACAGTGTAAACGGGAAACCCTGTTCTGTGATATGGATGATTACACCGTCAATCTGTTTTCTTCCGAAGACACATACCCATCCCATTTCCATACTTTTGAAATGGATGGATTTACTGTCCGCATTGAAAACAGCCTGTTAGCAGAAGCATTGGAACATCTGGACGAAAAGAAACGTGATGTTATCCTGAGATATTATTTTCTTGGATTTGACGATACGGAAATTTCAAAAATTCTGGAAGTCAACCGTTCTACCATCCAGAGAAGAAGACACGCCGGACTGGAATTTATCAAAAAATTTATGGAGGAAGAAGCATGACAGCAAAGCACCCTATGATTCCGTTTCCTGTGATTGTAAGGGCTGCGGACGGCGATATTGAAGCAGTCAACCAGATTGTACGCCATTATAGCGGTTTTATTGCAAGCCGTTCCATGCGTCCTATGAAAGACGAATACGGAAATACCCACATGGTTGTAGATGAAACCCTACGCCGCCGGATGGAAACACGTCTGATTGCAAAAATTTTATCTTTTGAAATCAGGGAATCAAACTAAAAATAACGCTCTCCTGTGGAAGCATGGACAAGCCCATGCTTCCCAGACAGAGCTTGCCAGTCTATTAAAATGTATTGCTGTCAGTGCATTTTAACAGGCTGACAAGCCGGATAGTTCCTTGAAAAAGAAAGCGTCTAATCAACGCAGCATAAAGCAGCCGAATACGTTTCGATAGAAAGAGAGCCGTTGGGCTGGCACGCCGTAACCCACCAAAGGAGGGATGAAACCGGATAGCGATTCCTGCCAGTGTTCCATAAGCAGCTTACTGCAGAGCTGCTGCCATGACCTTTCTATCGTGATAATGATACTTCCGTACAGCCTTAGTCCGTGTGATGATGTAGCACCGCTGGCAAAGGGTACGGCTGGATGAGAACCATGCAGGGGTGAGATTCCCATGAGCTTTAGCGAAAGCTGTTCGGCTGACTTGCTCACAGTAAAATGCACTGAACCTCTACAAAACTTTAATTTCCTGTGTTATACTCAAGATGTTAGAGAGGTGTATTTTACTGTTACCATCATAGAAAGGAGCCTTAATCTTATGTTAGATGGTAAAGAGAATACACACGGTATTACAACGTCTGAAAAAAAGACATATACGGTAGAGGAAATAGCAGCTCTTTTAAACATCAGCATGAAGTCGGCATATGCTTTAGTCAAAAGCGGTCAATTTCACTATATCAGAGCTGGCAGGATGATTAGAGTATCTAAAATATCTTTCGATAAATGGTTACACGAATAATCATTTAAGGAGAGATAATATGGCTTCAATCAAACAAAGAAAATCAAAATTTTCAGTTATTTACTGGTATATGGATGATACAGGCGAAAGAAAGCAGAAATGGGACACCCTAGAAACCAAAAAAGAAGCAAAGGCACGAAAAGCGTTTATTGAATTTTATCAACAAACCTATGGATATGTTCTCGTCCCTTTAGAAGAACAATTCGCCCATCAGCGTGAGGAAGCAGAGCAAGCAATAGATACCCCAGATGATGAAATCACTTTAAAGGAATTTCTTGTTACTTTTGTCAATCTATATGGTGTATCGAAGTGGTCTGCCAATACTTACAGCAGTAAATTGAGTTCGATTAACAACTATATCAATCCGCTTATTGGAGATTGGAAGTTAAATGAAATCACCACGAAAAAACTTTCTCAATATTACAATGGCCTGTTGAGTGTTCCAGAAGTTCCTCGTGCTAACCGAAAAGCGACTGGTCGCTGTGTGCAGCCTGCCAACATTAAGAAAATCCATGATATTATCCGCTGTGCCTTAAATCAGGCTATCCGTTGGGAATATCTGGACAGCAAAATGCGGAATCCGGCTTCCCTAGCCACCTTGCCTAAAGTACCAAAGGTAAAACGTAAGGTTTGGAATGTACAGACATTCAAGGAAGCAATCAAACTTGTGGATGATGATTTACTCCTGCTTTGTATGCACTTGGCGTTTGCCTGCTCATTAAGAGTAGGCGAAATTACGGGGCTTACTTGGGATGATGTGATTATTGATGAAGAAGCTATTGCAAATAATAATGCAAGAGTTATCGTCAATAAGGAGCTGGCAAGAATTTCTCAATCAGCTATGCAAAAGCTGAAAGAAAAAGATATTATTAAAATTTTCCCAACCCAGAAGCCCCACTGTACTACAAGGCTGGTGTTAAAAACACCCAAAACAGAAACAAGTAATCGTACCGTATGGCTGCCGACAACGCTTGCTCAATTACTGGTTCAATACAAGAAAGACCAGCAGGAATTAAAAGAGTTTTTAGGAAGTGCCTATAACGATTATAACCTCGTTATTGCTCTTGAAAATGGGAATCCCGTAGAAAGCCGCATTGTTCGGAACAGATTTACAATGCTATGTGAGGAACACAATTTTGAAACTGTTGTTTTTCACAGCCTACGCCATTTAAGCACAAAGTATAAGCTCAAAATGACGCATGGTGATATTAAATCTGTTCAGGGAGATACAGGTCACGCCGAAGCGGAGATGGTAACAGATGTTTACTCTGAAATCGTGGATGAAGACAGACGGCTTAATGCAAAGAAGCTGGATGAAGAATTTTATGACACCCTTGATACAGAGGAACCGGAACACAAGCCACTTTCGGAAGCACAGAAATCCATCAGTGATAGCGATAAACTTCTGCTTGAATTGCTAAAATCCATGACACCGGAAACGAAAGACAAGCTCTTAAAAGAATCACTTTCTTACTGTTAGCAAAGGGCTTTGTTCCAAACAGAAAAAAACTGCTAATCGAAAAGTGTTAGCAAATACAGCAAAAATCTATGAAACCATCATCTACCTTAAATGAGTGTTAGCAAGCTTTCTTGTAAAATAAATGACTTTTGGAAACTCCCACGGACATAGGCAGCCGTACATTTGCTTTCGTGTTCGTGATATTCAAAAAGCTGTAAACCCTTAAAAATAAAGGCTTACAGCGTTGTTTACTGGCGTCCATGACAGGAGTCGAACCTGCGGCGTTCCGCTTAGGAGGCGGACCCTCTATCCTACTGAGGTACATGGACTTGTATAAAATTTTCAGTGTTGGGCGATTGCTCCAACAAGCCCTTAGGAGGCGGTCGCTCTATCCAACTGAGCTACGGAAACGTGTATTAAATTGTGTGTGACTTGCTACTTCATGTCCTCCAAAAAGTTTCCGTTGTAGTTTCTCTTAGGAGGCGGACGCTCTATCCTGCTGAGCTACAGAAACACAAATATAAGGCGGGCCGTATGATACTCATGCGGTCCGCCTTATATAATAACCCATGTGGTAAAAAAAATCAAGTCCTATTTTCAAATAACCACGCCCGGCGGTTCCAAATAACCACCACTGCTGCAACCATTCGGCACAGCCCCTAAAACACCACCGTACCCTGCATCCACACCTGCCCCTTAAAGCGCCGCCCTATCCGGGGTTCGCCCAGCAGGTCCTGCTTGTTGATGGCTACATGGAATACCATGTCGTTGCAGTCCAGCTTCAGGTCATATATCTCCTCCTTGGTAATCCGGTTGGTGTTTGTACTGATTTCCGTGATTTCTCCTATGACGGAGTACTGGTCACATTCTATGCCGCACGGCATGAAACAGGTTTCTATGATGGAGTAGACATCCTCATGGGCAATCCGCCTGGATACCATGGAATAGAGGTCTATGTCCTCTATGGTCAGTGTCTCTATGGCGTCCTCATCGCCGTGTTTGGCGGCTTCCAGGAGACTGCTGCGCTTTTTGGCTGCCTGCCGGGAGTCCTCGGCCTGTTTTTCCGTCTTATTGACCGGCAGCAGTACCTTTCCCTGGACTGCCAGGCCTGTAAGGGCTGCTCCCTTTGGCTGGACAGGCTGGCGGGCGCTGCTGCGCATCCTGTACTCCATGGAATTCTCCATGTAGAAAATCAGGGATATACCCACCCTGTATTCATCAAGAAGGCCTGCATAAGTTTCGCGCTCCGTGTGGCGCTGGATGGAACATTCCGCCTCTGAACTTACATCCGGGTTCTTGACATAGGGAAAATAATATTCACGGCTGAATGTTCCTTTGGGGCTCATCTCGCCTATCATGGCGACTCCTATGCCGGGAGCCACTTCCGTGCGCAGTTCACAGAGCCTGCTGCCTTCCTGTTCCGCCAGGTGGCCGGTCATCTCCGCTTCTTTTACCAGGCGCTTTAAAAGCTTCGCCATATCCTGTTTTTTCTGGTACATACTGAATCCTACTGTCCGCATAAACTTATGCATCTTGTCACCTTCTTTCACTCAAGATTTTGCACATCAAAAACCGTACTCATACAAGAATGAGGCCAAAGGAACCCCTTCGCCTCATCACCTTTGCTCATTATATACTACTTCATAGGAGATTACCAGTATTTTTTCTAAATAAACCGTAAAATATTCGTGAAAATAAGTTTGGAAAATAGGGCGAAAAATGCGATTAATGTGTTAAAATTAAAACGCTTTTTAGCTATTGACTGAAAATCCTGCCTGTGTTAGTATGGGATTAGCACAAGGCAAGCCGGTGGGATGTGCGTTTGCGGACAATTTTATATCATCGGAAGATGGATTCGGGAGAGACTGCCCATAATGTATGGAAGATAAAGAATACACGGGATACAGCGTATCAGTGTATAATCAGCATACAGAAGGCAGCGCCGAAGGGGAAGCGGAAAACTCTCAGGCAAAAGGACCGGATACCGGACGATACTCTGGAGAGCATAGCACCGAAGAAGCCAAATCTTTCAGGTCCAAGGACAGAGCGCATGAACATCTTTTGTTCGTGCGCTTTCATAGGTGCGCCCGGCGGGCGCACGTTCTAACGGGTGAAAGTCCCTGACCCGCCCGGCAGTGGGAAGGGTGCAGCCAATGGCAAGGGCGTCATCGTGAGGTGGGGTCTGAAGGAAGCCGGAGGCAAACCACTGGCCTGTAAAAGTTGTCCGGATAGGCTGTGAAGCGTGGATGAGGTTGCCTAACAAACTAAAGTCCAATAACTGCACGGAACGCCAGCAGTAAACGGGGCAGGTATAAGTGGGAAAGAACGTGTGAGTACCCGGGGAGGTCTCACGGACGTGAAAGTGGCGATAAAACATTCGCTGTCACGGAGTAAAGCCTGCCGTGAGAAGTCAGCAGAGGTCATAGTACCGGGCGGTCGCAAACGCACTGGGAAGGACTGAACAGTAGGAGGTGTCGTTACCAAATGGAAACCGGACATGGAATTAAGTACAGACAACTTCATATTGAGGACTACCTGCGAGAGATACCTGCGGAACAGGGAAGGGAAACAGGAGAGTACGCCCATGAAAGGATTACCGGGAACCCCGACACCAACACGGACTTTCGGACGGACAACCTGCTAGATACGATTCTTAGAAGCGACAATCTAAATGCCGCCTATAAGAAGGTCAAAACGAACAAAGGCGTTGGTGGGATTGACGGAATGCAGGTGGATGAACTTCTACCCTGCCTGAGAGAACACCAGTCCGAATTGGTCGAGCAGGTGAGGGAAGGCAAATACAAGCCAAACCCAGTCCGAAGGGTAGAAATACCCAAAGAGGAGAAAGGAAAAACAAGGAAACTGGGGATACCCACAGTGGTAGACAGGGTAATCCAACAGGCAATCGCACAGGAACTGACGCCCTTATATGAAGAACAGTTCTCTGACAACAGCATCGGATTCCGTCCCGGCAGAGGGGCGCATGACGCACTGGAAAGATGTAGGAAATATATCAACGAAGGATATGTCTACGTGGTCAGCATGGATTTACAATCCTACTTTGACACGGTGAACCACAGCAAGCTGATAGAGGTGCTGTCGAGGACGGTGAAGGACGGGAGGGTAATCTCGCTGATACACAAGTACCTGAAAGCCGGAGTAATGGAGGACGGAGGATTTCACGCAACGACCGAGGGCGTGCCGCAGGGAGGCCCGCTAAGTCCCTTATGTGGAAATGTCATGCTGAATGAGTTGGACAAGGAACTGGAGCGCAGGGGACACAAGTATGTGAGGTATGCGGATGACTGCCTGATTCTGTGCAAAAGCAGGAAAAGCGCAGAGAGGACGATGGAAAACATTGTGCCATTCATCACAGGAAAAGTGTTTCTGAAAGTCAATCTTCAGAAAACGACAGTGAGCCACGTCAGCAAGATAAAATACCTGGGCTACGGCTTTTACCGGCATAAAGGGAAATGCCGCATGAGGATACACCCGAAGTCGGTGGCAAAAATGAAGAACCGGATACGGGAGCTGACAACCAGAGGGAACAAATGGAGCAATCAGGAGAGGGAAGAAAAACGCCGAAGCTATGCAAGGGGATGGATTAACTATTATCGATATGCAGACATGAAAAGCCTGATGGAACAGACGGATGAGTGGCTGCGCCACAGAATCCGAGCGGTGTACTGGAAACAATGGAAGAAGGTACGCACAAGATATAAAATGTTGCGGGCGTTACATTTACCAGAGTGGAAGGTGCATGAGATGGCGAACTGCCGAAAGGGAGTGTGGAGAGCGGCGGGAATGCTCAACTCGGCACTCACCAAAAGAATCATAGTGGACAGACTTGGTTATCCCGATATGACTGCCCACTATCTGAAAGTCCGAGTAAACTATTGAACCGCGTAGTACCGAACGGTACGCTACGTGGTGTGGAAGGGGAGGTTAAAATCTCCCCTATCCGATTCTGTTATTGTTAAGGACCAGACAATTTCATGAAGGAGGTAATGATTATGGGAACAGAAGCAGCAGAGGAGGTTTTGTTAAAAACACCTCTCTACGACACGCATGTAAAGTATAAGGGCAAGATTGTACCTTTTGCAGGGTACCTCCTGCCGGTACAGTACGAGACAGGCGTCATCGACGAGCACATGGCGGTGCGTACCAAATGCGGTCTTTTTGACGTGTCACACATGGGGGAAGTGATTTGCAAAGGACCGGATGCCCTTAAGAATCTGAACATGCTCCTCACCAATGACTATACGGTCATGGCGGAGGGCCAGGCCAGATACAGTCCCATGTGCAATGAACAGGGCGGCGTGGTGGATGACCTGATTGTGTATAAGGTTAGGGATGACTGCTATTTTATCGTGGTGAACGCTGCCAACAAGGATAAGGACTATGCATGGATGAAGGACCATCAGTCAGGGGACGTTGTTTTTGAGGATATTTCCTCCCAGGTGGCCCAGCTTGCCCTCCAGGGACCAAAGGCAATTGATGTGCTTAAGAAGGTGGCGAGGGAGGAAGATATTCCTGAAAAGTATTATACCTGCCTTTTTGACCGCATGGTGGGCGGCATGAAATGCATCATTTCAAAGACCGGTTATACCGGGGAGGACGGAGTGGAGATTTATCTGGCTCCGGAGGATGCGCCTAAGATGTGGGAACTGCTCATGGAGGCCGGAAAGGACGAGGGCCTGATTCCATGTGGTTTGGGCGCCAGGGATACCTTGAGGCTGGAAGCAGGCATGCCACTATACGGCCATGAGATGGACGATACCATTTCTCCCAAGGAAGCAGGATTGGGAATCTTTGTGAAGATGGATAAGGATGATTTCATCGGAAAACAGGCTATCCAGGATAAGGGACCTTTAACCAGAAAGCGTGTGGGATTAAAGGTAACCGGCCGCGGCATCATCAGGGAGCACCAGCGGGTCTACATAGGAGAACAGCAGGTGGGTATGACCACCTCCGGCACACATTGCCCGTTCCTGGGATATCCGGCAGCGATGGCCCTGATTGACATAGGGTTTAAGGATCCGGGAACAGCGCTGGAAGTGGATGTCAGGGGACGCCGTGTGGCCGCGGAGGTAGTGAAGCTGCCATTTTATAAACGGCAGTAATTCAGCGGATATAAAAATCAAGATTTAAAAATATAATAGAGAACAGCATGTTCAAGGAGGTATTTAGAATGAATTTTCCAGAAGATTTAAAGTATGTAAAGTCACATGAGTGGGTAAAGACCCTGGAGGACGGCACGGTTTTAGTGGGAGTATCTGATTATGCACAGGATGCTCTTGGGGATTTGGTATTTGTAAACCTGCCGGAAGCAGGGGACGAGGTGACAGAGGGAGAGCCGTTTGCTGATGTGGAATCCGTAAAGGCTGTATCCGATGTGTATTCACCGGTAAGCGGCACGGTGGCAGAGATTAACGAGGCCCTGCTGGACGCGCCGGAATCCATCAACGAAGCGCCTTATGAGGCATGGTTTATGAAGGTGGAGAATGTAACCGGCACTGCTCAGTTAATGAGCGCGGCAGAGTATGAGGAATATGTGAAGACCCTGGATTAAGGGATTCAGGTCCGGGAAGGTATTCCATCCCATGAGAGGTGAGGTGAGATTATATGGGAAGTTATGTACCAGGTACGAAGCAGGAGCAGCAGGAGATGCTTCGTGAGATTGGATATGCCGGCTTTGAGGAGATGTTCTCCCATATACCGGATGAGGTAATGCTGAAGGAAGAGGTCAATATCCCTTCAGGACTCAGCGAGCAGGCAGTTAAAGGAAGAATGGAGGACATAGCCGGTAAGAATGTTGTGTTCCGCCATATTTTCAGGGGGGCAGGGGCTTATAACCACTACATACCTTCCATTGTTTCAAGCGTGGCATCAAAAGAGGAGTTTGTTACTGCCTATACGCCCTATCAGGCGGAAATCAGCCAGGGCATCCTCCAGTCCATATTTGAGTATCAGACCATGCTCTGTGAACTCACAGGAATGGACGTCTCCAACGCATCCATATACGACGGTGCCACGGCTGCGGCGGAAGCCATTGCCATGTGTAAGGAGAGAAAGAAAACCACAGCTTATATCTCTGCGGCTGCAAACCCGGGCGTCATCAAGGTTATGAAAACATACTGCTTTGGCAGCAATACAAAGGTTGTCATGGTTCCGGAAAAAGACGGGGTAACGGATGCGGCAGCACTGGAAGAGATGCTGAAGGCAGACCCGCAGTCCGCCTGCTTCTATGTACAGCAGCCCAACTATTACGGCAATGTAGAGGACGGAGACGCCCTGGGCCGTATTGTCCATGAGGCCGGCGCCAAGTATATCATGGGCTGCAATCCCATGGCTTTAGCTGTCATGAAAACCCCGGCGGAGTACGGAGCGGATATCGCTGTGGGAGACGGCCAGCCCCTTGGCATGCCTCTGGCGTTTGGAGGACCTTATCTGGGCTTTATGACTGCCACGGCAGCCATGACCAGGAAGCTTCCGGGCCGGATTGTAGGCGAGACAGCCGATAACCAGGGCCGCAGGGCGTTTGTTCTTACCCTTCAGGCCCGTGAACAGCATATACGCCGTGAGAAGGCCAGCTCCAACGTGTGTTCCAACCAGGCATGGTGCGCCCTGACTGCCTCTGTATATATGACAGCCATGGGAGCAGACGGTATGGCTAAGGCAGCGGGCCAGTGCATGTCCAAGGCCCATTATCTCAGGGATGCATTGAAGGAAGCAGGGCTTGAGCCAAAGCATGACTGTGAATTTTTCCACGAGTTCGTTACCGTAAGCCCGGAGGGCAAGTGTACGGACAGCGCCCACATCTTAAGGGCTCTGGAAAGCAGGGGAATCCTGGGTGGACTGCCGCTTTCCGACAGGGAAATCCTCTGGTGCGCTACTGAGATGAACACCAGGGAAGAGATGGATGAACTAGCCTCCGCTGTACGGGAGGCGCTTCACAGGGAATGCGGACAAAAGGAGGTGTGCGGTTCATGAAACTTGTATTTGAAAAAGGGTCAGCCGGGAGAAAACTGGATTTAATCAGTCCCTGTGACGTGCCCCAGGTATCTTTTGAGAAAGCACATATCCGTGAGAAACAGCCCCGCCTTCCGCATATGTCGGAAAATGAAATCAGCCGCCATTATACGGAACTGGCAAAGCGTTCCCACGGTGTCAACGACGGTTTCTATCCTTTGGGTTCCTGCACCATGAAGTACAACCCCAAGGTGAATGAGGAAGCAGCCGCCTTAAGGGGATTTAGAGGAGTCCATCCGCTGCAGCCTGAGGCTACGGTGCAGGGTTCCATGGAAGTATTATATCTGGCAGAGAAATATCTCTGCGAAATCACGGGCATGGACGCAATGACATTCCAGCCGGCGGCAGGCGCCCACGGTGAGTTTACGGGACTGCTTTTAATCAAGGCATATCATGTCCATCACAATGATGCAAAGCGTACCAAAATTATTGTTCCCGACTCTGCCCACGGAACCAATCCGGCCAGCGCTGCCATGTGCGGATACGACGTGGTGAGCATTCCGTCCAGGGAGGACGGCTGCGTGGATTTGGAGCAGTTAAAGGCAGCGGTAGGAGATGACACGGCCGGCCTGATGCTGACCAACCCCAATACCGTGGGATTATTTGACAAGAACATTCTGGAAATAACCAAAATCGTACATGATGCAGGCGGACTGTGCTATTATGACGGAGCCAATCTGAACGCGGTTATGGGCATTGTGCGGCCGGGTGACATGGGATTTGACGTGGTCCATCTGAACCTGCACAAGACATTCTCCACACCCCACGGCGGCGGCGGACCGGGAAGCGGTCCTGTGGGCTGCAAGGAATTCTTAAAGCCCTTTATACCCGGCGTACGTGTGGAGAAGGAGGAGGATGCATATCACTTTGTGAAGGCGCAGGAATCCATTGGGGATGTGAAGATGTTCTACGGCAACTTCTTGGTGGTGGTTAAGGCATTGTCCTATATCCTGACCCTTGGAAAGGAGGGCATACCGGAGGCTGCCCGCAACGCGGTGCTGAATGCCAACTATATGAGGGTGAAGCTGTCGGATGTCTATGACATGGCCTACAGCGAGACCTGCATGCATGAGTTCGTCATGAGTCTGGAGAAGATGAAACACGACAAGGACGTGAATGCCATGGATATTGCCAAGGCACTTCTGGACTACGGCATTCATCCGCCGACCATGTACTTCCCGCTGATTGTACATGAGGCGCTGATGGTGGAGCCTACAGAGACAGAGTCCAAGGAGACCCTGGATGAGGCAATCGAGGTATTCCACAAGATTTATGAGCAGGCTCTGGCTGATCCTGAGGCACTTCACAGCGCTCCTCACCTTACACCGATTGGAAGACCGGATGAGGTTACCGCGGCCCGCAAGCCGGTACTGCGCTATACCTGGGAATGATGAAAATGAAATAGGACTGCCTGGACAGCCGGCATGTCCCTGGTTATGCACGGATATCCGCTATATCTGTTCATGGCCGGGGAAGGGGCTGCCCAGGCAGCCTTTCTATAAGAATGGAGACTGACATGATAAACAGACTTGTGTGGATGGAGACAGATAATACATACCCCTACCGGAATCTGGCCATGGAGGAGTACATGACCCTTCATGTTCCTCAGGGCACCTGCATTCTTTACCTGTGGCAGAACCGCCATACGGTGGTGATAGGAAAGAACCAGAACTGCTGGAGGGAATGCAGGGTGAACTTCTTAGAGCAGGAGGACGGTTATTTGGTGCGCCGCCTCTCAGGGGGAGGCGCGGTGTTCCACGATCTGGGGAATCTGAATTTTACATTTATTGTAGGCGCTGAGGATTACGATGTATCGCGGCAGCTGGACGTGATACTGGAGGCCGTAAGGAGCCTGGGAATCCATGCGGAAAAGACAGGGCGCAATGATATCACCGTGGAAGGACGCAAGTTCTCCGGCAACGCGTTTTACAGAACAGAGGACGGCTGCTACCACCATGGTACCATACTGATACGGGCGGACAAGGAAAATATGTCCCGGTATTTGAATGTATCAAAAGAAAAGCTTGCCTCCAAGGGCGTGACCTCTGTAAAGTCCAGGGTGGCCAATTTGTGCGAGTTTAAGCCTGACATCACACTGGAGGAAGTGAAAGCGGCCCTGGTGGAGGCATTTTCCAGGGTTTACGGACAGCCTGCCGTGAGGATGAAGGAAGAGGAGCTGCCCAAGCCGGAGATAGACGCCCTGACAGAGAAATTTGCTTCCTGGCAGTGGAAATACGGAAGGAAAATTCCCTTTGAGTACGAAATGGAAAAGCGGTTCCCGTGGGGCAATATACAGATACAGCTACATGTGGATGAAGGCGTGATACAGGACGTGAATGTATTCTCAGACGCCATGGACCAGGAAATGTTTGGGGCGCTGGCAAAACAGCTGAAGGGCTGCGGCTATGCGGAGGAGGATATATGCGCAGCGGTGGAAGCCGTGGGACCGGACGCGTTTCAGGCAGAGGAACAAACCGGTACGGATGTACCGCAGTCACGCCAGATCAAAGAGGATATCAAGGCCCTTGTGAGGGAATCGCTGTAAACACAGAACATAAATGGAAGAGAGGTTAAGTTTATATGGCTGACAAATTTGATTTGGTGGTGATTGGCGCGGGGCCGGGCGGATATGAGGCTGCCGTCGAAGGGGTTCAAAAGGGAATGAAGGTCGCTCTGGTGGAAAACCGCGAACTGGGAGGCACCTGCCTGAACCGGGGATGCATTCCCGCCAAAACAATACTCCATACAGCAGAGCTGTACCATGAATTACAGTCAGGGCCATCCATTGGCCTGACGGCCCGGGAACCGGTGATTGACATGGAAATGGTCCAGAAACGGAAAGACGAAGTGCTGGAACAGCTGAGAAAGGGCATTGCCTCCCTCATGAAGACCAACAGGATTTCAGTCTTTTACGGTACGGGAACCATATTGGACAGGGAGCATGTGAAGGTGGCGCTGTCTGGGGAAAAGACAGGTGAAAAAGCAGAGGAACAGCCGGACGGACAGAAACAGGACCAGGTTGTCCTGGAAACAGGTCATATTCTCATTGCCACTGGTTCTGTTCCGGCATGCCCGCCCATACCGGGCTCATCCCTGCCGGGAGTGGTCACCAGTGACGGACTGCTGGACAAGAAGGATTTGTTTGAACATCTGATTATCATAGGCGGCGGAGTAATCGGCATGGAATTTGCGTCTGTGTACAGTTCACTGGGCCATGGAGTGACTGTAATCGAGGCCCTGGACCGCATTCTGCCCACCATGGATAAGGAAATTGCCCAGAACCTGAAGATGATAATGAAGAAAAGAAACGTGGATATCCATACAGGGGCAAAGGTGGAGGAGATCCTTCGCACAGAGGATGGAGCCGGACTTATATGCCGCTATGTGGAAAAGGACAAACCCTGCGAGGCCAGGGCGGACGGCATCCTTATCGCTGCGGGGCGCAGGGCTTATACGGGCGGTCTTATAACAGACGAGAGCAGTCAGGAAGTGAAGGATATGGCCATGGAACGGGGGCGTATTGTCACGGATGAAACATATGAAACCAGCGTACCGGGCATATATGCCATAGGAGATGTGACGGGCGGCATTCAGCTGGCCCATGCAGCCACTGCCCAGGGCAGAAACGCGGTGGCGCACATGGCAGGAGAGAATATGGTAATCCGTACGGATATCGTTCCGTCCTGCGTGTATACCAACCCGGAAATCGGCTGCGTGGGAATCAGCGCGGATGAGGCCAAGGCCAGGGGAATAGAAGCCGTGACAAAGAAGTATATAATGTCTGCCAACGGAAAATCCATTCTGTCCCAGCAGGAGAGGGGATTTATAAAGGTGGTGGCGGATAGTGATTCACACCGCATCCTGGGCGCCCAGATGATGTGTGCCAGGGCCACGGATATGATCAGCCAGTTTGCGGTGGCTATAGCCAATGAGCTGACGCTGGAGGATATGGCTAAGGTTATTTTCCCGCATCCTACGTTCAGCGAGGGGATATTGGAGGCGGTGAGGTGACGGGTGTGAAGGCTGTGTCCCTGCTGAATGCCTGCATTGATTTTAAAGGGTTTGGGTATATAATACAGTAGGCGGACAAAATGCCGCCGCGGAAACTTAATACCCGGGAAAGGGCAGGAATATCATGTGCGGCAGATATCATTTCAGCGCGGAATTATTAGATGAGATAAGGGACTTAACAGAACAGAAGGACTGGAAACTGGAGCTGGGAGTGCTGGATAGGGACATCCATCCGGGCGACACGGCTCCGGTCATTACGGCGGCCGGGGACCAGGGCGGGAGCCTTAGGGCCTGCAGGCAGAAGTGGGGATATCCCGGGCCGGGCGGAAAGGGGCTGGTTTTTAATGCCAGGTCAGAGTCTGTGTTTGAAAAGCGGATGTTCCGGAACAGTGTGAGCCAGCGCCGGGCTGCGGTCCCTGTTTCATGGTTTTATGAGTGGAATAAGAATAAAGAGAAATTTACATTCACTAAGGAAGGGAGCCGGATTCTGTTTCTGGCCGGATTTTATGGCAGGTATGAGGACGGGGACCGCTTCGTTATACTGACTACCCAGGCCAATGCATCCATGGCCCCTGTCCACAGCCGTATGCCTCTGGTTCTTGAGAGGGAACAGGTCAGGGAATGGATTCTGGACAGCAAAAAGACAAAGGAACTGCTGGGGCAGGAACCGCCCCGGCTGGCAAGGGACTGTGAGTATGAGCAGCAGACCTTGTTCTGAGACGTATACGGCATGAAGCTATGAGGCGCCTGCTTTTGACATGGGTCTGAAAGGAGGCGCCTGCTGTTTCGTTTTATGGAAGTGGTCAGGGAACCGTTAAGGAATGGAAAAGGATTATCTTTCAGGCATCAATAAATCCCGGTGCTCAAGCACATACTCCGCCACTGCCATAGTGCCCGGTCGCGGTCCTTCATGCCCCGCGTTTCCCGCTGATACGTTTACGGATTGGATTTTTATATTGACTGTTTCATCTCAAAATGCTGTGTTACATACTAAAATGTATCTTATGTTTCCACTAAATTAATCCCATCAGGCTGGGTACTCCCAGTGACAGCGCAGGTATATAGGTAACAGCCAGCAGAAGGAGGAACAGTACAGCAAAGTAGGGCAACAGCGTTTTGGTCACCTGCTCGATACTGATTTTGCTGATACCGCAGCCCACGAACAGTACGGAACCAACAGGCGGCGTGATGTTGCCCAGGCACATATTGAAGATTAACATGACGCCGAACTGAATGTCAGTCATTCCTAAGCTCTGGGCGATAGGAAGGAAGATAGGGGTGAAAATCAGGATAGCCGGTGTGATATCCATGAACATGCCCACAACCATCAGAATTATGTTCATCAGCAGCAGAATCACGTATTTGTTGGTGGAGATGGACATGATGCCCTCGCTGATAGCTGCCGGGATTCCCGAGTACGCCATGACAAAGGACATGGCGGAGGAAGCGGATATCAGGAACAGGATGATGCCGCTGGTGCATGCGCTGCTTACCAGAATCTTCATAAAGGACTTCACGGTAAGGCTCTTATAGCAGATAGAGAGAATCAGGCAGTAAAGCACGCAGATACCAGCGCCCTCGGTGGCAGTGAAGATGCCTCCCACGATACCGCCGATAACAATGATGATGAGCAGCAGGCTGGGGATGGCTTCCAGCGTCACTTTAACAGCTTCCTTGGCGGGTGTGCGGCCGGATACCGGATATTTATGCTTTTTGGCGTAAATAAAAGCCACTACCATGGAACCAACTCCCATCAGGATGCCGGGAATGTATCCGGCCATGAACAGGGTGGATATGGACACGCCTCCCGCTACCGTGGAGTACACGATAAATGCGCTGGTAGGGGGAATCAGGAGTCCGGTGGGGGCTGAGGCAATGTTTACTGCCGTGGCAAAAGCCGGGTCATAGCCCTCATCCTTCTGGATAGGGTAGATACAGCCGCCCATGGCTGATGCGGCCGCCACGGAAGAACCGGACAGCGCGCCAAAGAGCATGTTGCCCACGATATTGGCCTGGGCCAGGGAACCTGGAATCCAGCCCACGAACAGCTTTGCGAAGTTTACAAGGCGTCTGGCGATACCGCCGTTGTTCATGATGTTGCCGGCCAGGATGAAGAGGGGGATGGCAAGCAGGGAGAAACTCTCCACGCCGCTGTTCATCTTCTGCATGGTGATGAATGTAATCTGGTCCCAGGACAGGCTGGAGATGGCAGTTACGATGGATGCGATTACGATGCTGACGGAGATTGGGCAGCTGAGGAACAGCAGAATGCCAAATACCGCAAACAGGATGACTGTTGTAAGTCCGATACTCATTACTCATTCCCTCCTTCGATGGTGATTCCGGTTACATCCTCATAGATATTGATAATCTGTGCCAGGATGATGAACAGTCCGGAGATGGGCGCCATGGCGTATACCAGGCTTCTGGGAATTCCCAGCAGCGCGGAGAATACCTTCTGGGCGCTTAATGCAAGCTTGAATCCGCCTAGGGTGATGACAAAGATGGCAAAGAGCAGAATCAGCACATCGATGACTGTCATCAGAATCCTGCGTCCTGCCGGGCTTAAGCTGTCACGCACCAGCACCAGGCACATGTGCTCCCTGGTGATAAAAGCATAGGCAGCGCCGATGAAACCGGTCCAAATCAGAAAGTAGCGCACCAGCTCCTCGGTAAAGGCGGCCGGGCTGTTGAGCACGTAGCGTGTAAATACCTGGTACAGGACCAGAAGGGTCATGACGGACAGCAGCACGGTGGCTATGCCGGCCAGAAGACGGGTCATCCACTTTTTGATGACAGATAATATTTCATTCATGTGATTACCTCCCCTTATTCTACCGAATCAATGATGTCAAGCAGTTCCTTTACACCCGGATACTGTGCGCAGTATTCGTTAATCATACCGCTTGTGGCCTGGCGGAACGCATCCTTGTCAACATCATTCACGAATTCCACTCCCATCTGGGTCGATGCTTCCTGGATGGCCTCATCAATGGCGGCATCCCATGCAATCTTGTGGCTTTCTGTGGATTCGTGGGCTGCTTCCAGGATGATTTGCTGGTCCTGCGGGCTGATGGTTTTCCATACCTTGGCGCTCATGACCATTACATCCGGAATCATGGCGTGCTGGTCCGTGGAGTATACCTTGCAGATTTCACCGTGCTTGCCGGTGGTAAGGGCCGTTTCATTGTTCTCTGTGCCGTCAATGATGCCGGTCTGGAGAGAAGTATATACATCGCCGTAGGACATGGCTACCGGGATACCGCCTAAGGCCTTCATCATATCGGTCTGGGATTTCATGTCCTGCACACGAATCTTCAGGCCCTTTAGGTCGGCAGGCGTGCGGATTGCCTTGTTCTTGGTGTAGAAGGAACGGGCGCCTGAGGTGTAGTAGGTCAGGGTTACGAATCCGTCGTCCGAGGAGGACAGGAAGAAATCCTGCATCTGACCGGAATCCATTACATGATAAAAGTCTTCCGTATCGTCAAAGATATAGGGAAGGCCAAAGGCATGGTAGGATTCATTATAGGTGGCAAGGCCAGGCGCGGATACCTTTGTCATGGAAATGACACCGGCCATCAGCTGTTCCATGTTCTCATTCTCAGAACCCAGCTGGCCGTTTGGAAGGATGCGCACCTGGATTCTTCCGTTTGTCCGTTCCTCCACCTTGTCTGCAAATTCTGTCATTGCAATATGTACCGTGTGGGTCTCGCTGAGGCCGTGAGCCAGAGTAAGCACCATCGGATTTTCCGCGGTGGCTTCCGTGCTGGTCTTAGCGCCGCTCTGGGCGCATCCGGTGAGCCCCAGTACAGCCAGACTCAAAGCCACTGCCATTGCTGCTGCAAATTTTTTCATTTTCCATATCCCCTTTCTATATAGCGGCTTCCCCTCTGTAAGCGGGAGGGGAAGCGTATGCTCTCTTTTTACATACCAATCAGGTCAAACTGCTCAAAGGATACAATCACCTGATAATCCTTCTTAGGATTAGGGTATTTAATCTGAACGGACTTAAGCCTCTGGCTGTAATACCATCCGCAGTCCGCCTCCTCGAATTTTCTCCTGTGGAGGAAATGAGGAATGGTCTGTCCGTCCGCCTTGACCCAGTAAGGCGCTTTCTCACGGTGTATCATATCCAGATACAGCGTCTTTACGGCTGTCTCATAATGGCCTTCCTGGCAAAAATCCAAAACAGTCCGTTCTCCGGCCGTCATGGTTATGGATGTTTTCAGATAGTCTCCGCGCTCATAATCCATGGAAATGCCGTCGTCCTCATAAAGGGCGAACCGGCCGTCCCTGTCGGCCGCGCACAGGATTCGTATGTGCTGCGCCTGTTGGGTTTTCAGGTTATCAAGCTTATCTTCCGCCATGGGAATGATGGCTCCGCTTCTCACGAACAGGGGGATGGACCCCAGGTCCACGGGAAGTTCGACGGTGCGGCCGCCCTCATAGGCTGTCCTTGTTTGAAAATCGTAGAAGGTCTCGCCCTCAGGCAGGTATACCTTTCTGGTGGAGGCGCCCTTTTCAACCACATTGGCCACCAGCAGGGAATCTCCAAACATGAAGTCCACGCCCTCCTCGTAGCATTTTACATCCTCCTGGAATGCACTGCACATGGGTTCCATGATGGGCAGTCCTGTCTCATGGGCCCGTTCCATCAGCGAGTAGAGGTAGGGACTTAACTGGTAGCGCAGCCCGATAGCCTCCCGGATATAATCCGTACAGTGGCCGTACATCCAGGGCTCAGTCACCGTGTTGTCGGTGTTGGTGGAGTGGATGGAGAAACGGGGCTGGAATATGCCGTTTTGAATCCAGCGGACCATAAGCTCTGCTTCCGGTGAGGGGCCGTAGAAGCCGCCGATGTCGCAGCCCTGGCTGGCCACGCCGGAAAGGCTCATGCCCAGGATGGTTGCAATGTTATATTTTAAGGAATCCCAGCAGGTCAGGTTATCCCCTGCCCAGGTCTGGGCATAGCGCTGTATGCCGCAGTGGCCGGAGCGGCACACAATGTAGGGACGGGTATTGGGGAAGGTTTCATGGATGGCTTCATCCGTAATATGGCACATGATGTTGGACATAACGGATTTCAGCTGGCCGATGGTGCCGCCCTTGCCCTCAAAATCACAGCGGCAGTCCTTGTCCACCAGGCTGTC
The DNA here is from genome assembly GCF_020297485.1 of Enterocloster clostridioformis. NCBI lineage: Bacteria > Bacillati > Bacillota > Clostridia > Lachnospirales > Lachnospiraceae > Enterocloster > Enterocloster clostridioformis. The sequence continues at coordinate 3,549,891 of NZ_JAIWZC010000001.1, read as the reverse complement.
ATATTCGCAGTTGTCGTTCCACACAGAACTGGTGCCGTATTCCAGGACATTTTCCCTGAGCATTTCCTTCCAGTAAGTCCGGGTGGAAGGCTTGGTAAAGTCCGCGAACACGCCTTTTCCGCCCCACCAGGTTCCGATGCCCGGCTCATCGCTGTCGCTGGCCTTCACAAACATGCCCCTGGCCTTCATTTCGTCCAGCTTGGGATGGATGAGAAGGATGCCCGGTTTTACGTTGGGGGATACGGATACGCCCCTTTTATCCATCTGGGCAAAGAATTCCCTGGGGTCTTTAAACCGCTTTTTGTTCCAGGTAAAGACGCAGCGCTTGATACCCTTATCTGTCTCCACGGTGCAGTAGCCGGAGGAAAGCTGGAAACCGTCAACCGGTATCTTCTCTTCCTTTGTGGTGTCGATGAAATCCAGAATAGCGTCGTCGCAGTTCTCATCCAGTTCCGGATAATACATGGAGGAACCCAGGTATCCAAGGGCATACCGGGGAAGCATGGCGGATTTGCCTGTGAGGTCCGTATAGCGCTCCACGACCTGACGCACGGCAGGGCCTGCAATGAGGAAGAGGTCGATGTCGCCGCCGTCTGTGCGGTAACGGCTGTGGGGCTTCCAGTAGTTGCTCTTCTCACGGCCCATGTCAAAATCGCACTCGTAGGTATTGTGGTAGAAATACCCCACTGCCTTTTTTGTGCCGCGGTTTAATTTTATGTAGAAGGGGATATGCTTGTAAAGTGAGTCGGTTTCCCTGGGGTTGTATCCCATGGCGTCTTTGGGGCTCATGCCCATGAATTTCTGGGCTTTGTTGAAGTCGCCGCTCTTCTCTCCAAATCCATAGAAACAGTCCTCCGGTGAAATCTCGCTGGTGTGAATCCGGCGGTGGTTGCTGTCCTCCATATAGGCCAGGTCCACGATATCGGCGTGAAGCAGGGTTCCCTCTTTGTCATACACGCAGATGCGAAACGGGTCCTTCTCCACCACTACCTTCAGATTACGTCCCTCGATTACTGCCTCCCTGTCCCCGTCCGACAGGACTGCGTCTGCCGCTTCCACCCGCGTTCTGCGGCCTTTCAGGAAATCATCCATCCGGTCTTCCCATGCTGTCATCACAAGGCTGTAGGATTCCTCCGCGAAATCGCCGTCAAATCCGGCCCTGATACGCAGGATGGAATCTGTCAAAAAAAGAATGCGGATTTCCACACTGTCTGTCATTACTGAAAAGTAATTATCCTTTTTGGTGACCGTGTAAGCATTCGTACAAACCTTCATAACTTGTTGCCTCCTTGTTTTATTTCAACCGGTTTTATGTTATTATCATATAGAATTAAGGCCGCCTAAACTAGACAATATTTGCAGTGTTATGATGGAAATTAAACATATCTTGCTGTATTAATTTGGAAGCGCTATGATGTTTCCGTGTATTTTATGCATATAAAAATACGGGAATTGGATATAAATACCAAAAAGGAGGAAACAGATTGATAGACCAGGCTGGAATCATGATGGCCCAGGGAAGGAGCATTGCCAGCGAACGCATACAGGGGGTCAATGACAATATGTCAAAGTCCCATTATCATGATTATTTTGAATTATATTATCTGGAGGAAGGGGAACGGTACCACATTATCCAGGACCGTCTCTACTGCATCCATCCGGGAGAATTCCTCATATTTTCCCCCTACGTGATGCACCATTCCTACGGCCAGGAGAATGTGCCGTTTAAGCGGCTTCTGGTGTATTTTGCCAGGGAGGAAGTGGATTCTAAGCAGCTGTTAAAAGCGCTGGAACAGGGAACCGGGGTATATAAGCCGGATCATCGGGAAAAACAGGTGGTGCACCGCATGCTGGATGACCTGCTCAAGGAACAGGAAGATCCTCAGGCGTATCATGAGGACTATATCCATACCCTGTTAAACATGGCCTTACTGACCATTGCAAGAAAAATTCAGACACCGGTGAAGCCGGAACAGCGCAACCGTATAACAGATGTAATCAGCTATATCCATCAGAATTACCAGGAGGACATATCCATAGACCAACTGGCCCGGATGTCCTATGTAAGCCCCTGCTACCTGTGCAGGGAATTCAAGCGGTATACCAACAGCACCATCATCCAGTATGTGAACGTCACAAGGGTTATGAACGCCCAGAGGATGTTCATGGAAACGGATAAGAATATCACGGAAATCAGCCGGGATACAGGATTCTCCAACATCACGCATTTTAACAGGGTGTTTAAGTCGGTTATGGGTATGACGCCATCTAATTTCAGGAAAATGTATAAGACGGAGGCCGGGCATTGCAGAAGGACGTTTTGATGTGGTCCGGGCCGGCGGGGACCAAACCGCGGGAGTGCCAAAAGGGCTGCCCCATCCGGGACTCAATATGCAGTTTTGCATCCTGCCGGCCCTGTTTCTGGCGGAAATGGCCAAAGTGCTGCCGCGGCCGTTCCAGTGCGTATTTGACAGGTTAAGGCTTCACTGGGGATGGGACCGTCTTGGGCCGCCCGCGGGCAGGCTTTAAAGGATAGCTGTGGCGGAGAATCAGGTTGCCGTCACAGATGATGATTTCCATGCAGTGCTCCCCCTTTCTTATATGGGTTCTTATATCTGGTTCAAACATAACGTTTTTCTGCCATACTTTCAATGGGGTGGCTTCATTTTGCAGATTTTGGCCCGATTTTGCATTTGCCGTTATAGACGATTTAGACATGTGCAGACAGGAGATAAAAGAATATCTGCTGCGCTATATACGTGAGAATTGCGAGGGGGAGGAGCCGGAACCGGATTCACGGGGATAAACTGAAAATCTGGTACAGGTATGTGGTGCTGCTTATCACCTATCTGGAGAAGGAGTTAAAATATGCGTGCCGGAGCCTTATGGCTCAGAAAAGGCAGTATAAAACCATATCGGTCCATATGGAAGAAATGAATAAAGCGCGTACGGCCTGCGCCAGCATCTGGCCGTGGTCCAGTCCTGCATAGGGAGGGACGATAAGGCCGGGCTGTCTGAGTATATTAAGATATATAAGACAGAGCTGCCGCCTGATATCAGGGAAATCTACTGCCGCAGCCAGGCGGTCAATGCCCTGATCTGCTACTATGCTTCCCAGGTCCGAAGGCACAAAAACCGCTTTGAAGCCCAGGCAGCCTACCCGGAACAGTGCCCTGTCCCGGATACGGAGGTGACGGTCCTATTGGGCAACCTGCTGAAAAATGCAGCGGAGGCCCGCCTTTGTGAGAAGAATGTAAAATGCTCCATCCGGGAAATGGCGGACAGATATGGAGGAGAGACATTATTTGAACAAAAAGCCGGCATGTTCTATGCATCCGTATGGCTGCGGCTCCCGGAGGAGGTGGATTCCCGGCCTTAGTTTGGCGCCAGGGGAATGATGATGGCGGCCACAAAATATGCTATGATTCCGGGGCCGGAGCAGGCGAAGATAGCCCATATAAGGCGGACGATGGTGGGGTCAATGTTAAAGTATTCTCCTATGCCCCCGCATACGCCGCAGAGCATTTTATTTATGTTTGAACGGTATAATTTCTTATCCATACTTCTATCTCCTTTTCTGTAGAATCCTATAAGGTTTGATCAAAGTTCACAGCAATGTTTCCTACGCCGCATTCCAGTTCCATGGTGTAGGGAGCCTTGTTGTTGATGTGAGTTTCGTGGGAGAGCATGGTGTAGTGTTCAGCTCCCACGTTAATGCTGCCAACGCCGCACTCCACCTGGTAATTGTACCCGGCCTGGGAACCGGTCAGGTTCAGGGTCACATCGCCCACCCCTGTCTCGATTTCCACATCCCCGTTGACAGTGCCTGAAAATGTAATGGCGCCCACGCCTGTGTCAATCTCCAGTTTGGAGACAGTGACGCCAAGGACCGTGCACTCCGCGGCGCCCATATCCAGGGATAATTTGTCAAGCTCATATCCCGCAGGAATCAGAATCTCGATTCGCGGAGCCTCATTGCCCCGGCTGCGTCCTGATTCCCTCTTAACCTTCAGGGTGGATTCATCCATGTAGCATTGTGTGCGGTTATAGGTATCCTGTACATTGACCTGGATTTGGGAAATGCCCTCTTTTTCGGAAACGCGGATTACCCCTTTGTCTATATCCACATCCAGCTTTCTGGCCTGTGCGTATGAGGGATCGGACACCGTGCTTACCTGCGAAGAGCCGCTGGCGCGGTCTGTGTCATCCGGGTCATCCCGGCCGTTCCAATTATCCCGGTCATCCCGGCGCTCCCGGTTATCCTGCCAGTCATTGCCCCAGCGGACCAGCCATGGCATGTGGTTGTGCCATACCCTGGAGGCCAGGCGGGACGGCAGGCTGTTTGTATACCGCCCTCCCATGGCGGCTGAGACGGCAGTGATGCCCAAACCAAGAAGAAGGAGTACCAGTCCGGTGACAGCGCATATTTTTACGAATCTCTTCATTTTTATTACCTCCCTCGGTGAAGCAGGCGGCTAAGCCCATTGACGATACTTCGTATGACGAAAGGAACAAACCTTCCGTAAAACAGTACGGAAAGGGCCAGGCACAGGGCGCCGGCGCCCAGCAGGATTAATCCTGTGCCGGAGGCCATGAGTCCGTCCGGGGGATGGGAAAACATGTGGAACACACCATAGGGCAGCATGACGATTCCTCCCAGGAGCACTGCAAAGGTGGTGGCGCCCAGGGTCACCAGGATGGCTGCCAGAATGCCCAGGATACCCGCGGCCAGACCCAGCAGTCCGCCGCCAACGCTCAGGAACACGGGAAAGGCCACAATGATGAGGACAGCCCATAATATGAGTTTTATCACCCTGCTGGTCCTGGGCGGAGGTGTTCGGGAAGTGCCATTTCCCCCGGTATAAGTCTCCCCGGGTCCATGGTTAAAGCTCTGCTCCTGGTTAAAACCGTGTTCCCGGTCAAAGTCCTGTCCCCTGCCGTAGTTTCCCTGACCGCCGCTCTCCTGCTCTTCCGGCAGGTCCAGGCGCTTTGCCATGGCATAGCCGGGGTCCCGGAACCGTTCATCCTGATATCCCTGTTCTGTGAATTCACCGCCTTCCTCCAGATGTCCGGCTATGTCGGCCCGGATCATGGCGGCAATCCGCTCAGGGCTTCCCAATTCCTGTATGACCTCTGCTTCCTTATCAGGACCGGCCTCTTCAAAGTAATCTGTATAGTATTGGACCGCGTCGTCCTTGTCTTCATCCTGGATGTCCTGCAGAAGATATGCAAGCTCCTTCATAAACTCATCCCTGGTCATAGCTTCGCCTCCTTAAATATCTGGGATATCTTCTGTGAATAAGTTACCCATTCCCCCCGGTACAAATTCAGCTGTACCCTGCCTTTTTCCGTCAGCCTGTAATATCTGCGGTTCCTGCCGTCAATGGCCATATCATACACTTCCAGGCAGTCCTCCTTCTGGAGACGTCTCAGCACCGGATATAAGGTGGATTCTGAAATGTCGATGGCCTGCCGGACATCCTGGGTGATTTTATATCCATAAGTCCCTTCCGCGTCCTTAGAGACAACTGCCAGCACAATGGCGTCTAAAAGTGCGGAACCAGTGTTAAATATCATAAGCACCCCTCTGTTCTAGAAACAATATTATTAGCTGCATTATATTATACATTATATAATATGATAATACTATACAGCATATAGTATTATATGTCAACACAAGAAATTAAAAAGATTCTGTTATATTTTCTTAAGTCTCTTTAGAAACTATTTAGCAATCAGTCAAACTTATGACACAAATAGCCGGTATACTATAAGACATAAACAAGCAGTCAGAGCTTTTCATATAGATACCATACATAATAAGCCGGTGGGATTGGCAGAGGGCCTTTCTTGCCGGCTCAACCTAATTTATGGAGTTATCATTGAAAATAAGAATGGAATCAGCTGCATTGGAAGAGGATGCTTAATATCGGAATGGCAGCCTGTATCAGGTCCTCCTGACGGATGTGGCAGATTTCAGCCACTTTCTCAGGGGGATAATCCTCCATAATCTGTAAATACAGGTTCCGGAAAAACGGATACCGGAACCGTTTCTTCATGATTTACAGAATGGATTTATCAGGACAGGCCCTGTCCGCGTCCAACCGTAAAATATAATATGACCATAATAACCGCCGGAGCCAGGAACTTTAACAGAAAGGCCCATAGGCGTTTCCAGGCCATGCTGTGGCCGGAGGCTTCAATTTCTTTTGAGGCATTGTCCGTTCCCCATACCCATCCCACAAAGAGGCAGAAGAACAGGGCTCCCAGAGGAATCATCAGATTGTCGGTGAATTTTTCCATGACAGCGTTCATGGGAAGGTATTGGACGCCATTGGTAAAATCAAACCACGGAAGCTTTATGTCCATGGCTCCCTGGGACAGCGAATAGCCCGCGCTTAAGAATGACATGGGAATCATAAGAAACAGGGTGGCTTTCAGCCTGGAGAAACCGAATTCTTCCGTAAGCCATGCGATGCAGCTCTCAAGGATACTGATGGCGCTGGTCAGGGCTGCCACGAACAGCAGAAGGAAGAAGGCAGACCCGAAGAACACGCCGCCGGGCAGCCGGCTGAACACCTCAGGAAGAGCCATGAAGGCAAAACCGCCTCCCATACCCATGGCTTCGGGACCAGCGGTGATATAGACCACAGGCACGATGGCAAGTCCGGACAGGAGAGCCACAAGGCTGTCCAGAATGCAGATACAGCCGGCGCTTTTTGCCAGGTTCTCTGTCCTGGGCACATAGGAGCCATAGGTCACCATGATGCCCATTCCCACGCTGAGGGAGAAGAAGGCCTGGCCCAGGGCGGCCACCACGGTTCCTCCGTTGAATTTTGCGGGGTCCACGGCCAGCATATATTTAAGACCCTCGGCAGCCCCATCCAGAGTCATGGCATAGATGACGATCCCGGTTAACAGTACGAACAGGCCGGGCATTAAAAATTTACTGACCCGTTCAATCCCTTCCGACACGCCCCGCACAACCACGTAGATACACAGAAACAGGAAGGCAGCGCCCCATATAAGCGGTTCCCCGGGCCGTGATATGAAATCTGCAAAATAAGCGGAAAATCTGCTGCTGTCATTTCCAAAGGCGCTGAAATCCGCTCCGGTGAGATACACCGCAATGTATTTCATCACCCATCCTCCCACCACACTGTAGTAGGACATGATTACAAACAAAGTCAGGACGCCGATGCCGCCTGCAAAGCTCCAGCCCGGGTTCAGCCGGCGAAAGGCGCCAACTACATTTTTCTGGGTGCTGCGCCCGATGGAAAGCTCTGCCAGCATGACCGGGAATCCTACGAGCAGGACAATCAGGGCATAACAGATTAAAAACGCTCCGCCTCCTGCGGCGGCCACCTTTCCCGGAAATTTCCATATATTTCCCAATCCCACAGCACTTCCTGCGGCGGCCAGAATAAAACCTATGTTGCTGGCCCATTGACTTCTTTTATGTTCCATTTTCAAGACTCCTCCGTTATATCCATTAAAAATCCCGGCCGTATGCCGGGAAAATAACCTCGTTTATTCTATCACAATGCCCTGGCACCGTCCATTCCTTTTTACAAAATAATACAGGAAAAGCAGCTCTGAATAAGAATAGAATTTTTCTATCCGATTTCCTGAATGTTCGTTTTTTTCTATACAGGAAGACTCCTCATTGACTTAAGGACCGCTGCTCATTATAATTCAACAATGGTAATTACTGTCCTTAAGAGGAGGATATAGGATAGCGAGGCAAAATATTGTTATGAAAGAAAGGATACGACCACAGATGAGAAAGAAAATGATTACCCTGTTAATGGCATTGTCCATGGTGCCGGCACTGGCAGCCTGCGGGAGCAGCAATAACACAGGCAATAATACCAGCGAGTCCGCCACCGAAGCACAGACCGGGGAAACCACCGCAGCCCAGGAGACTGAAGCTCAGAGCCAGGAGGAAACCAAAGCGGAAACAAAAGCAGAAGCCCCGGCTCTCTCCGGCACCATGAAGGTGGTAGCTACCAGCGAGAATTATGTAACCCTGTTTGACAAATTCACTGAGGATACCGGCGTTAAGGCAGAGCTGCTCTCCATGTCCTCGGGAGAGGTGCTTTCCAAGCTCCGCGCGGAGGGCGGCACCCCTTCTGCCGATTTATGGTTTGGAGGCGGTATCGACGCATTCATGAGCGCAAAGGATGACGGACTGTTAGAGCAGGTTTCATTTGATGCTTCTGCGGACCTGGCGGAGGAGTTTAAGGACCCGGAAGGCTACTGGTATTCCAAGGGAATTACCATTGTAGGCTTTCTGATCAATGACGGCCTCATGGAGGAGCTCAATATAGAGGCTCCCGCCAACTGGGATGATTTGTTAAAGTCCGAATACGAAGGCGAAATCATCATGTCCAACCCGGCTGTATCTGGTACCAACTATGCCGTGGTCAATGCCCTGCTTCAGGCTAAGGGGGAAGATGAAGGCTGGTCCTATTTTGAAGGACTGAATAAGAACATAGCTTACTATGCAAAACGCGGCTCCGACCCTAAGAATAAGGTAACCGCAGATGAATATGCCATCGGCATCACATACATTGACGGTACCATCGAGTCTCTGTTAGACGAGTATGATGTGTCCATTGTTTACCCGGAGGACGGTATTCCGTGGGTACCCGAGGGAGTGGCGGCATTTAAGAACGCTGAGAACGGGGACGCGGCCAGGTACTTCATAGAGTGGCTGTTTAGCAATGACGATAATCTGCGGATGCTGGCAGAGATAGACCAGAAGAACAGCGTAAAGACCATCAAGCCATCCCTGGAAGGACTGGACCTGGGGTATGACACCGGCATGCTGATGAAGGAGGATCTGTCCCTGTTCGGTGAAAAGCGTACGGAAATCCTGGAGCATTTTGAGGCGCTGATGGGAGATAAGGCAGCAGATGAATAGGTTTGACAGCACCCATGGAAACATGAATGCAGATAAACACAGAAACATGCATGGAGACATGTATGGCAAAAGGGCATCGAAAGATGTCCTTTTTGGCATTGCGGGATATGGGGCGGATAAACTGCTGCTGGCAGTTCTGCTGGCCAGCCTTTTCCTGTTTGTGTTCTGGCCCATGCTCTGCATCCTGATTAGGAGCCTTTGGGACGGGAAATCCATAAGCTATGACTCCTATGCTTCTGTCTGGAACCAATACAGGGGAAATCTCTGTAACAGTGTGTTCGTGGGTATATGCGCATCCCTTCTCTGCACTGCCTTCTCCACGGCGGCGGCCCTGTTCCTGGCCACAAGACGGGGAGCCGTCAGACTGCTCTGCATGGCGCTTCTGCTGATTACCATGGTCTCACCGCCCTTTGTGTCATCCCTGGCTTATATCCAGCTCTATGGACGCCGGGGGTGGATTGCCTACCGGCTGCTGGGGCTGAGCTGGGACCCCTATAACTGCTGGGGTGTCATCCTGATGCAGAGCCTTTCCTTTGTACCCTTAAATGCCCTGTTCCTGGGGGGAATCCTGACCAGGCTGGATGGAGACAGCATCCGGGCAGCCAGGGACCTGGGAGCCAGCCCCAGGGCCATTTTGGGTGACATTGTACTGCCTCTGATACGGCCGGGGATCTGGGTGGCCCTGCTCCTTTCCTTTGTCCGTTCCCTGGCGGATTTTGGAACTCCGGTCATCATCGGAGGGCGGTTCAGCACAATTGCGTCAGAGATATATCTTCAGCTGGTGGGATACTCCAACCTGGAGAAGGCCTCCGCCATGAACATGGTTCTGATGCTTCCGTCCATAGCCGCGTTTTTCATTTACCGGAAACTGATGAAGCGTTCGGATATGCTGACAGAGGGAAGCAGAGGGAGACAGGAGCCGCTGGCCCTTTCACTGGGAAAATGCGGGGCGGCAGGGATTCTCTCAAACCTGGGAAGCATAATATTCTTTTTTATGATGGCTCTGCAGTACGGATGCATATTCATATCCGGCTTCCTCAAAAGCACCAGGGGAGTGTATTCCTTTACCACGCGTTATCTGGAGCAGATGGTCCGCTTTGACCTGGACACCATGGGGCGGAGCGTGGCATATGCGTTCATAGTATCCCTGGCCGGAACCCTTTTTGCAATGCTGTTCGCTTATTACATGGAGCGGAGACAGATTCCCGGCCGGAATTTCTTTGATTGTCTGGTCACGCTGCCCTATATGCTGCCGGGAACCTGCTTTGGAATCGGCTATATACTGGCCTTTAATTCTCCGCCCTTAAAGCTGACAGGAACGGCCCTGATTGTCATTTCCAACATGCTGTTCAAGCAGCTTCCCACGGCCACAAAGATTTGTTCCGCCACCCTGACACAGGTGCCCAGGGCACAGGAAAAAGCGGTGCGGGACCTGGGAGGCGGCCAGCTTTCGGTGCTTAAGACCGTAATACTGCCCGGTCTTAAGCCGGCTTTTCTCAGTTGTTTTGTATATAACTTTTCCAGCAGCATGACTACGGCGGGAGCAATCCTGTTTCTCATAGATCCGGGCCGTAAGCTGGCAGTGTTTAAACTTTTTGACGCGGTTTATACCGGGGACTACGCCCTGGCCTCCCTGATTGCCACCAGCATTATACTGGTGGTGCTGGCGGTGGAAGGCATGGCTTATTTAATAACATGGAAGGCAGGTAAGCGGCGTGTATCTTGAACTTGACCATTTAAAAAAACACTTTGACGGCAGGGAGGTGGTGCGGGATCTGTCCCTTACCCTGGAACAGGGCCAGCTTCTCTGCATCCTTGGCGCGTCAGGGTGTGGGAAGACTACGACCCTCAATATGATAGGAGGCTTTCTGGATCCGGACAGCGGCAGCGTGCGGCTGGACGGCGAGGACATTACCCATATCCCTCCGGAACAGCGTCCGGTTACAACTGTATTCCAGTCCTACGGCCTGTTTCCCCATATGACAGTGCTTCAGAATGTAATTTACGGTCTGAAATTCAGGGGAGTGAAGCGGGAGCAGGCCCGACAGAAAGGGATGCGTTATCTTGAAATGGTAGGCCTTGCAGATTATGCCCGGGCCTATATCCAGGAAATCAGCGGAGGCCAGCAGCAGAGAGTGGCCCTTGCCAGGGCGCTGATTGTAGAGCCCAAGCTGTGCCTGCTGGATGAGCCCTTCTGCAACCTGGACGCTGCCCTGCGCACCAAAATGCGCCATGAGCTGAAGCGGCTCCAGAAAGACCTGGGGCTGACCATGGTGTTCGTCACCCACGACCAGGAGGAGGCCATTATCCTGGCAGACCGCATCGCCATCATGGACCAGGGCGAGCTGGTCCAGAATGACGCGCCCCTGGAACTTTGCCGGAGGCCGGCCAGCCCGTTTGTAGCCGAATTCATGGACCTGGAGAGCCTCGTATGGACAGAGGACGGCAGGCTGCTCAAGATTATTAAGAGATAGGAGGAACCTAAATGCTGGTTGACATGCATCTTCACGAGTGTACTTATTCATCGGACAGCAAAATAAACCTGGAGGAAATCGTGACCATAGCGCGGGGCAGGGGACTGGACGCTGTCTGCATCACGGACCATGACAGCATGGGACTCAGGGGATATGCAACAGAGTATTCACACAGGACCGGTTTCCCAATTTTTGTGGGTATTGAGTTTTTTTCCCTTCAGGGGGATATCACGGCGTGGGGGATTGAAGATTATCCCGGCTGCCGGGTGGATGCCCAGGAATTTATAAACCATGTCAATAAGGCCGGCGGTTTCTGTGTCTCCTGCCATCCTTTCCGGAACAATAACCGCGGTCTGGAGGAAAACCTCCGCGTGGTCAAAGGGCTCCACGGGGTGGAGGTGCTCAACGGCAGTACGGCACTTGAAGCCAACCGCAGGGCTCTCTCGTACTGCCGGGAGTTAGGTCTTAAGACCATAGGGGCCAGCGATGCCCACACCACGGGCCAGATTGGGAAGTATGCCACCTGGCTGCCGGAGAAGGTGGACCGTCTGGAGGATTTCGTGGAACAGCTTAAGACAAGGCAGGTGCGTCCGGCTGTGTGGAACGGAAGCAGCTATGATGTGGTTGATTTGTTTTAACAGCGGAATTTTTTCTTTTTGCCGCTTTTTTGCTTTAAAGCTTTGACTAAATGGTGTTAATGGGGTAGTATAGTAAAGATGGCTTCACAGGCAGTCCTGTTTCATTTTCACGCAGGACGGCAGGCCGTCTAAATGAACGTCTTAAAAGGAGAAGTTATGAACAAGCAGAAAAAAACGGATTCATCACAGGCAGCCGTGCACCAAAACGGCGGCTTTGGAAGCAGCCTGGGATTTGTGCTGGCCTGTGTGGGTTCCGCAGTGGGTATGGGCAATATCTGGATGTTTCCGTACCGCGTGGGACAATACGGCGGCGGCGCGTTTCTGGTGCCCTATATTCTATTCATTGTATTATTCGGCCTGGTAGGGCTGTCGGCTGAGTTCGCCATTGGGCGCCGGGCCAGGACCGGAACCCTGGGAGCTTATGAATATTGCTGGGAGAAAATAGGAAAAGGCAGGCTGGGGTATTTCCTGGCCTGGATTCCTCTTTTGGGTTCCCTGGGTATTGCCATTGGATATGCCATCATCGTAGGATGGGTGATAAGAGCCCTGGCCGGTTCCGTAACAGGGGCCATCCTTACAGCGGACGCGGCGGCCTATTTCAGCCAGGCCACAGGCGAGTTCGGAAGTATTCCATGGCATGTCCTGGTGGTGGTGACAGCGGCCGGCATCCTTATGTTTGGGGCCACCAAGGGAATTGAGAAAATTAATAAGGTCCTGATGCCTTCTTTCTTTGTATTGTTCGCAATACTGGCCATCCGCGTGGCCTTCCTTCCGGGAGCGGAGGAAGGGTATAAATTCCTCTTTGCCCCGGGTTGGAGCGATTTATTAAAGGTGGATACCTGGGTCATGGCCATGGGACAGGCATTTTTCTCGCTGTCCATCACAGGATCGGGAATGATTGTGTACGGCACCTATCTGGCCAAGACAGAGGATATACCGAAGGCATCCATCCGCACCGCCTTTTTTGATACGGTGGCTGCCATGATGGCTGCCCTTGCCATCATGCCGGCTGTATTCGCATTTGGCATTGAGCCAAACGCAGGCCCGCCCCTTATGTTTATCACCCTGCCTGAGATTTTCCGGCAGATGCCCATGGGAAGGCTGTTCGCGGTGATTTTCTTCCTGTCCGTTGCTTTTGCTGGCATCACCAGCTTAATCAATATGTTTGAGGCGGTAAGCGAGTCATGGCAGAACCGGTTTAAGCTTCCCAGGAAAGCGGCAGTGGCCCTGTGCAGCGGCATTGCCCTGTTAGTGGGGATTTTCCTGGAGTCAGAGCCCAAGGTGGGATCATGGATGGATTTCATCACCATTATTGTGGTGCCCTTTGGCGCAGTGCTGGGGGCTGTATCCATCTATTATATCCTGGGATATAAGGAGATCCGGGAGGAACTGGAAGAAGGGCGTGAAAAGCCCCTGGGAGAGTTCTTCGGACCTTTGGCCAAGCATGTCTATGTGCCATTGGCCGTGATCGTGTTCATACTGGGAATCGTGTATGGCGGAATTGGATGATTGAATGGCCTGCACCCGCAGAAACCCGGCGGTATTATATATCGACAGAAAACATGATGGAAAAAGGCGGTGGCTAGGTGAGACAAAAGACGGAGACGCTCTCGGAGCGGGTGGCCGTGAAGATACGGCAGTATATTATTGAGAATGAGATGAAGGCGGGCGATAGGCTTCCAAATGAGCTGCAGATGGCGGAATACTGCGAGGTTGGCAGAGGGACTGTCCGGGACGCGATAAAGCTGCTGCGGTTTGAAGGGTTGGTGGAGGTGGTTCAAGGCAGCGGCACCTATCTTTTGAGGCAGAAGCAAAAGCCGATTGAGATCAGCGAGGGAGAGACGTCAAACCTTCTGGGAGCATTTTTGCCGGAAGAGCTGCCAAACAAAGCGCTGGAGTTTTCAGAAGTAAGGCTGATGCTGGAACCGGATATCGCTGCCCTGGCAGCTACCAACGCGACTTATGAGGACTGCCGGAAACTGATGGAGCTGGAGGCGGAGGTGCGCTGGCAGATCCAGATGCAGGAATCCCATTATGAGAAGGATATGGCGTTCCATCTTCAGATTGCCAGGTGTTCTAAGAATGAGATTGCCTGCAGGCTGATGGAGATTGTGGTTAAGGGAATCCCTTTGTTCTGTAAGGTCACAAATGATGAGCTGGCAAATCAGACTGTGAAATTCCATCACATGATTTCGGAATCTATTGAACGGGGAGATGCCAGTGGAGCCCGTTACAGTATGATCGATCACTTAAACAGTACCCGAAGAAAGATTATTGAGGAGATTGAACAGCAGAAGACGAGAAAAGTCATCGAATGATTTTTAAAAATATTGTACAATATACACAATAAATATCCGCATATATAGAAACAAAACTCAACGTATCGACAAAATATATCCGATGTGCTACACTGCATTCGTCGGATATATTTTTTTGTTTTTATCAAACAATTTAGAAAACGGAGGGAAATCAGTGTGTTGAAAAGAACGTATTTATTATCAGGAATTGCGGTACTGACAGCTCTTGGGCTTATGGCCTGCGGCTCATCCGGCAGCGGACAAACAGAGGCAAAGGGAAGCGTTTCGGGGAACAGCGGGCCGGAAGCTGCTGCCAATGAAGGAGCTCTGAATTTCACAATGGCATTGGTGGATAATTCCCAGTCAAATTATTACAAGGGAGCAGAAAAGATTGCCGAGCTGGTGAGTGAGGCCACGGAAGGAAACATCCAGCTTACCATCCAGGCGGGCGGTGTTCTGGGTGGAGAGGCAGATACCCTGGATATGGCGATCCAGGGTGATCTGGACATCGCTACCTGCGCTAATTCCGTTTTGAGCAACTATATTCCCGAGATGTCTATTTTAGACCAGGCCTTTCTCTGGGACAGCGCGGACCAGGCTAATTACGCGGTACAGAATGAGTTGGGAGATCTGATTTCTGCCGAGGCGGAAAAGCATGGACTTCACGTCATTGGCTATTTGGAGTCAGGATTTCGGGATGTGTTCTCCAAGAAACCGATTCAGACCCCGGCAGATTTCAAGGGCGTAAAGATTCGGGTGATGCAGAACGAGGGCCAGCTGGCGGCATTTACTGCTTTTGGGGCTAATCCGGTGGCCATCTCTGCCTCCGAGCAGTTCACAGCGCTGCAGCAGGGAACCATTGATGCCTGTGAGAATGCAGTATCTAACTGCTGGATTAATAAATATTATGAGGCAGGAGTGAATTCTATCACGAACACAAAGCACTGCTTCGTCTACATTCCGATCTGTATGAGCGACAACGCCTGGAACAAGATTCCTGAAGACATGAGAGAGCCCTTTGCCAATGCGGTGCAGGAGGGATGCAAGGCCCAGTGGACTTATCTGAACGAGGCTAATGCAGAGGCAGTGGAAAATTTAGAGGGTGCGGGTGTGACCTTCTATGATATTGATACCGAGGGGTTAAAGGCAAAGTATCAGGCGGCCCAGGAAAAGGCCGGTGCTTCCTACGACGAGAAATGGATAGCAGCTGTCGACGCAGCCAAGAGGGCGGTGCAGTAGGAAAAGAGGAGAGGATTCGTATGAAATTTATGAAAAAACTTCTGTCATGCGTTACATCGGCAGAATATGCAGTCATGGCCGCTGCTTTTATTGCCATGGTCGCTTCCTATTTCATTTCTGTGCTGAATCGGAATTTTATCCAGGCTTCCATGCCCTGGACAGAGGAGATAGCCGTATACAGTATGACCTATATGGCGTTGCTGGGAACAGAGGTGGGTCTAAGAGATGGCACCCAGGTGGCGGTGACTGCCGTGGTGGACAAGCTGCACGGTGTGGTCCGCAAGATTGTTGATCTTATCCGGCAGGTGATTCTGGTGGGATTTGCTTTTATCATGATTAAAGCGGGAGGGGCCCTGGTCTTAAAGCAGCTTCAAGCCGGCCAAACCACGCCTGTGATGAAGCTTCCCATGTCTCTGATGTATTTCTCGCTGGTACTGGCCTTTGGACTCATCTTCGTCATTCAGACCATTACACTGGTACAGCAGATTGCAGAATTCGGAAAGAAAGAGGGAAACAGGACATGAATGCAGGATTGATTTTATTTTTGATTTTTATTCTTTGCCTGGTGATCGGGGTACCGGTGTCCATCTCCTTGAGTGTGGCTTCTCTGACGGCCGTGGTGTTCGGGGGCCTTCCGGCCTCCTCCACGGCTATCGCCCAAAGGATCTTTGGCGGGCTGCAGTCCAGCTCTATCATGGCCATCGCATTTTTCGTGTTGGCTGGCAATCTGATGACGAAGGGTGGAATTTCCAGGCGGATTGTAGATTTTGCGGACTGCCTGGTGGGCAACGTGAGAGGCGGTATGAGCCTGGCGCTGGTACTGGCCTGTGCTTTCTTTGCTGCCCTGTCTGGATCGGCCCCGGCAACAGTCATTGCCATCGGAACCATGCTCTACGGGGATATGATCAAAAAGGGCTATCCAGGGCCGCGAACCGCAGGACTTCTGGTGGTGTCCGGTGGGCTTGGGCCCATCATCCCGCCATCTATTATCATGGTGATTTATTGTACGCTGACCGGTGCCTCTGTTGGAAATATGTTCAAGCAGGGTATGATGATTGGTATCGTGATTATGTTGGTGCTGATGGTGGAGGTGCTGTGGTTTGCCCATAAGGAAAAGTGGCCGAAACAGAATGTGAAGCGCACGCCCGCCGAGGTGGTGAAGGTTTTTCTGGACGCCATTCCGGCATTGCTTACACCCATCATTATTCTGGGAGGAATCTATTCCGGTATGTTGACCGCCACGGAGAGCGCTGCGGTGGCTGTTGTATGGGCAGCTATAGCCGGAGCTTTCATCTATCGTGAGCTGAATCTGCCGGATACGATCCAAATCATCAAGGACTCCGCCAAGAGTTCTGCTATGATACTGTTCATCATCGCCGCGTCCACAGCCTTTTCATGGGTGTTCACAATCTCAGGCGCGTCCAAGGCTCTGGTGGATACGGTGATTGGCATGAATCTAAATGCAGCAATGTTCTGCCTGGTGGTAGCAGTGATTCTCCTGATTTTCGGAACCTTTATGGAGGGGACAGCCATAGCTGTTTTGTTGGTTCCGGTGCTGTGGCCTATTGCCCAGAGCATGGGCATTAATGTAGTACATTTTGGAATAATTGTGTGCGTTTCCAATGTAGTGGGAACAATGACGCCTCCGGTAGCGGTGAACATCTACTCGGCGGCCACAGTGTCAAGGCTGAAGATGGGAGAGATCGCCAAGGCGGAGATTCCGTTTTTGGTTGGCTATGTGGGAGTATTTTTTCTGTGTGTATTCTCAGAATGGTTTTGTACGTTTCTCACCTAAGGAGGTTTGATTATGGTACAGGGAATTGTGACAAGGGAGCGGATGGAGAAAAGGAAAATCGTTTCCCCGGAGGAATATGGATTTCATAAAGTGATCGTACCTGGCAGGGAGGACTGTCAAGAGGCGGCAATGTACCGGCTGAACCTGGCGGCAAGCCAGCGCTATGAACTGAAGCCTGGCGGCGAGGAGATGAACGGTGTATGCATTAAGGGAGAGGCTGGGCTGGATCTGGCTGGCCGTCATTATCACTGCGGCCGGTTTGACTCCTTCTACACGGCGGGAGGAAACAGTGTGGCCATCGAGGCAGAGAGAGGTTTTTATGACGCTCAACCAGGAGATTCAGGCTTCCCGCCTGATTGCCGGGCTGACCTGGGGAGGCAACGGTGCCTGGACCAGTTGGCCTCCCCGGGGACACGGAATGCTTATTTTTGGGTACTGGCAGCCCACACACATGAGAGCCGTGGTTACGATCTGGCGGTATTGGATCCCAGGCGGGAACAGATGAACTGAAACAAGAAAGGTGAAAAAGACCATGAATCAATATCATTCCATTTATCTCCCCCGGTTTACGATGGGTGAGGATGCCTTTGGGACTTTCCCGGAGCGTATAGGCAGGGGGAGGAGGGCGGCCGTTATATGCGGTAAACAGGCATGGGAGGCTTCAAAAGATTATGTGCTCCCGTCCCTGGAGCGGGCAGAGATTATTTTAACCGGGGCAGTGGTTTACGGAAAGGACGCAACTTGGGAAAACGTGAAGCGGCTGGAGAGGGAACCGGCGGTTCAGGAGGCGGATGTAATTCTGGCCGTGGGAGGAGGCAAGTGTATTGACACGGTAAAAGTGGTGGGTGATAGGCTGAGTAAGCCGGTCTACACAATCCCCTCCATTGCTTCCAACTGTGCGCCCATCACGCAGATCAGCATCCTTTACCATGAGGACGGATCCTTCCGGGAGATTCTCAAGCTGAAAAATGTTCCTGTACACTGCTTTATCAACCCCAAGCTGACCCTGGCGGCGCCGGTGCGTTACCTCTGGGCAGGCCTCGGAGACGCTATGGCAAAGCACGTGGAGTCCGCCTGGTCTGCCAAGGCCGGGGAATCCCTGGATTATGGCAGTGCTCTGGGAATTACAGCAGGCAGTATGTGCTTTTATCCTATGCTGGAGAAGGCGGAGAAGGCCATGGAGGATGCCGCAAAAGGAGTGATCAGCCGGGAGCTGGAGGAGACGATTTTAAATATCATTATATCCCCAGGTATTGTTTCTGTGTCTGCCCATCCGGATTACAACGGCGGTATCGCCCACGCCCTTTTTTATGGCATGACCAGCCGCAAGTGTATCGAGGAGCGGCATCTCCATGGAGAGGTGGTCGCTTATGGGATGCTGGTCAACCTCATGGTAGACCATGACTGGGAAAAGCTTAGCAGGGCCTGGCGGCTTAGCAAAGCTATTAAGCTGCCTATCTGCTTGGGAGATCTGGAGCTGGATCCCACCGATCCGCTGGAGGATGTGTTGAAGATGACGCTGGAGAATCAGGAGTTAAAGCATACGCCGTATCCGGTAACAAAGGAGATGATCCGGGAGGCCATCACGGCGTTAGAGACTTATCAGGCATAAGGAGAAAGCACAGTGGCAGTGACAATTGAGAATATCAGAGTTATCTGCACGGCACCAGAGGGGATTAACCTTCTGGCCGTGCGGGTGGACACCAATGTGCCGGGCCTTTACGGCCTGGGCTGCGGAACCTTTTCCTATCGACATCTGGCGGTGAAGCTGGTGGTGGAAGAGTATCTGACGCCGCTTTTAAAGGGAAGAAATGCGGAAAATATAGAGGAACTATGGCAGCTAATGTATCAGAATGGATACTGGCGGGGAGGTCCCATTGAAAACAACGCGATCTCGGGAATTGATATGGCCCTTTGGGATATTAAGGGAAAATTGGCTGGTATGCCTCTGTATCAGCTGTTCGGCGGCAGGGTGCGCGAGGGAGTGCCTGTTTACCGCCACGCGGATGGAAGGGATTTGGAGGAGCTCTGCGAAAATATTGAGAGGTACCGGGAACTGGGTATCCAGAATATCCGCTGCCAGTGCAGAGGATACGGAGGGGAACGTTACGGTGTGATTCCTGAAACCGCCCCCCAAGGTGCTCTGCCAGGAGTTTACCTGGACGGAGCCCGCTATGTGCGGGACACGGTAAAGCTGTTTGCGGGAATCCGGGACAAAATCGGGTATGACGTCAAGCTGATTCACGATGTCCATGAGCGGGTGGCACCGCCGGAAGCAGTGAAGCTGGCCAGGGAGCTGGAACCCTTTGACCTGCTGTTTTTAGAGGATCCGGTGTGTGCGGAGCAAACCAAGTGGCTGCGGGAAATCCGGTGCCATAGTGAGGTACCCATTGCACAAGGGGAGCTGTTCAACCGCTCTATTGACTGGCGGGATTTGATTAGCGGGCATTTGATCGATTACATCCGGGTGCATATAAGCCAGATCGGGGGCATCACGCCTGCGCGCAAGCTCCAGATGTTCGCGGAGCAGTACGGAGTCCGGACAGCCTGGCACGGTCCTGGAGATATGTCCCCCATCGCGCATGCGGCCAATGTCCATATCGATCTGGCAGCTATGAATTTCGGGGTTCAGGAGTGGTCCGGCATTGAGCCGCCCAACTTTGTGATCCAGGATTTAAAGGGTCCCAAAGGTGCGCTTTTGGAGGTGTTTCCCGGACTTCCGGAATTTAGGAACGGCTACGTGTATCCCAACGAAAGGCCTGGTCTGGGGGTGGACATCAATGAGCGGGAGGCAGCTAAGTACCCTTGCGAGAACACGGTGACCATCTGGACCCAAACCAGGAACCGGGACGGAACTCTCCAGACGCCGTGAGAATATAGAGTATAATTGATGAGGAGTGTAAAGAAAATGGTATACGACTATAAGGAAAAATTCAGTGTCCGGGGAAAGAAGTGCATTGTGACCGGCGGGGCTCAGGGCCTGTCCAGAGGTATGGCGGAAGGGCTTTTGGAAAACGGCGCCGAGGTGGTTTTGATGGATCTCCAGAAGGAGAAGCTGGAACAAGCGGTGGAAGAATACTGCGGGAAGGGCTATAAGGCCCACGGCGTAGCCGGCGACCTGTCCAAAAAGGCAGAACTGGACCGGATGTTCGATGAGGCTATGGAACTGCTGGGAGGAAAGCTTGATGTTATGATTCCGGCCGCAGGCATCCAGAGACGTTATGAGCCATGGGAGTTTCCGGAGGAGATGTGGAACCTGGTGATTAATGTGGACTTAAATCATGTGTGGTTTATGTGCCAGCGGGCCATTCAGGTCATGCGGGACAAGGATACCGTTGGCAAGATCATCAACATCGGTTCTATGAATTCCTTCTTTGGCGGAACTACCGTGCCGGCGTATTCTGCGGCAAAAGGAGCTGTGACTCAGCTTTCTAAGAGTATTGCCTCCGACTGCGCGGATCACAGCATCTGCTGCAATGTAATCGCCCCGGGCTATATGGACACGGAGATGTGTGCTAATATGAGCCAGGAGCGCAAGGACGAGTGTACGAAGCGGATTGCCGCAGGCCGGTGGGGCAGACCCGAGGACTTAAAGGGGCCCGTACTGTTTTTAGCTTCCTCTGCCAGCGACTATTTAAACGGTGCGGTTATCCCTGTAGACGGAGGATTTCTGGTGAAGTCATAGGAAGCGGATTAGACGAATTTAAAAGTATACAATAAAAATGAGATAACCGAAAGCAAGGAGGGGATGACGCTTTAGTGCATTAGCCCCTTCTTGTTTGTAAAAGGGAGAAGAAGACAATAAAAGATGCCTATTCATAGCCGCTCATCCCGTCCCTGCCATTTACGCATAATCCGTATGATATATCAAGACCTGGTCAAACACATCCTTATCCTTCATGATACATTTCTCATTTCCCACTGTGACAATGGCGCTGCGTCCCAAAATCTCATCAATAATCCGGGCTGCCTCCTGCTGGTGGCAGAGGTCCGCATTCCTGATATCTGAAATCATTTCGTTTATTTTGCAGGAATCCATGTTCACCATGTCCCTGCGCATGTGCCGCATGCGGGTGCTTAAGGTCCCGGAGGGCGGCAGGGCCTGGGCATAGGCGTTCAGGATGTAGCCGTCCAGTTCCCCGCGGGTCAGCGGAAGTTCCATGAGCTGTGCGCCGGTTGCCAGGAACAGCTTTTGCGTACTCCTGACTTCCGGGTCCGCGGTACTCCACAGGGAGAAATAACCGGCAGGAATATAAAAGTCAATGCCGCTGTCATAGGCGCCGCCCTGGTAGCGTATGGCCGGCTTTAAATATTTATCCGCCACAGCCATGAGAAAGGGCAGATAACGCCCTTTAAAGCCGGGATTTTCATAGAAATCGCCCATGAGCCGCGTCTCCTGGCAGGAGGCCTCCACGCACACGGCCAGCCTTTGCTTCTGGTCCGGGATCCAGATGGCGGGAGCCAAAGAATCATGATCTTCCTTAAAAACGGGAAGTCTCCCCAGTATATCCACGGCAGCCTGTTCCAGATTTCCTAATACGTCCGGTGAAGCGGCTGCCAGAAATACCAGGCCACGGCGGTTTAATATGGTATGGGAAATGGTTTTAAGTTTGGAAGCCGCCATGGTCCCAAAATCAGGATCTTCCTTCAGCCGTTTCAGTACATCCTTCAGAAAATAATAATTCTCCTGGCTGTTTAACATATTGCGGAATCGGCATTCCTGTCTCGTATAGCCTTCGGACAGGCTGAAGGCCAGGGCAGAGGCATTGTCCCCCTTGGACTGGTCGTAGTCAGGCAGATATTTTTCCAGTACCTGTATGATGGTATCCGTGTCGCCGTAATCTCCGCCGCCCATTACATCCAGGAGAAAATCCAGCCCGGCCTCAAAATCTTCGGTCAGCCCGAACCAGAATACGCTCATCATGGGATGGTTTTGGGGGCCTGCCTTCCTTGCGGGATACAGCTCGTCAAAGGTACAGTCGTGAAGGTATTCCTGCTCCAGGTTCTTCTGCTGTTCCACCGTAAACCGCTTTGTATCCAGTTCCGTGAGAAGCATCTGATAAAGCGTAAGGTAGTTAAGATCGTCCTTCTCAATCCGGCTGATGTCAAAATAGAGCTGGTAACTGCCCACGCCCTGCGAGGGAGAGGGGGATGTGTAGCATGTGATGGTTCCCCACTGTCTTTTTGTGAAGGAGCATGGTTTGGCCGGCTCCGGAAGATCCTGGGGCCGGATGATAAAGTCCATATTGCTACGCTGCCTGGAATTCCAGTCATGGAAGGCGGCTGTTTCCTCTATCAGCTGTTTTTGCTCAGCCGCTGTCATGGAAGCCAGCTTTTCATTAAGATACTGTTCCTTTTCCTCCTCCAGCTGTTCAGCCAGACCGGGCACGGGCTCGGTCACGACCAGGGCGCTGGCCCGGGGATGAAGGGCAGTGGCAGCCAGCTTTTTTATGATGGCCTGGTCTGAGTCTTCCTCAAAGCGCCGGAAGGCTTCCTCATAGAGCTGAAAATAATCGGTCCGGCCTGTGGTGCTCCAGTAACGTCCAATTTCCTCAGACAGGTTAAAGCCCAGATGGGGGGCTTCCCGGGTAAGGGAGTCGGTGAGGCGGTTTTCCTTCATGGATGCCCGGTACAGTTTGGGGGACAGACCATCACGGCAGATATCCTTAAGGGCCTTTCTGATGGAGTCCAAAAATGCCTCCCTCAGACAGGAGTCACCGTTGCGCAGGCGGAATTTTAAGGAGGGGTGGGGCAGCAGAATATCCAGATAGACCTCCATCACATGGTTGAGTCCCATTTCCCTGGCATATCTGTGCCAGGGAGAGGTATCGTTATCCAGGATATCCGCAAAGAGGTCCCAGTATATGAGTTCCTCCTTTGTGCAGCCTGACAGGTCTATGCCGTAGTCCATGACAGAGGCGTGTTCCGAGGGGCTGCATGATAAGCGGGACTCTGTGCCGTACAGGTCCTAAAACCTGGTTTCACCGGTTCCTCAAACTCCCCAAGAAGGCTGCGGCCTTTTGAGGCGGCCCTGGAAAGGTGCTCCCTGTCCAGGAAATTCAGTATGGCCCTGTAATCTATATTTCCATATAGGGTAATCAGGCAGTTGGAATAGCTGTAGCACCGCTCAAAGGTTTCCCTGGCCTGCTCATAGGACAGCTCTCTGTAATGCAGGTGAGCCCGCCCCAGCAGGTTGGCAGTGCGCGAGCCCTCGTAAAGGGTATGGGACATGGCGCTGTCTGCGTTTTCCAGAATGTCGGTCAGATGGCCCCAGTCCTCGCTGAGCACCGTGCCCTGCATGGTCAGGGGGCCATTGACGGATGAGAGCTCATACCGTATGGCCTCCCTCAGATAAAAATTTTTGTCCTTCAGGGCATCCGGCTCTTCCATGCAGCACAGGAACACGTCCATCAGTTTTAGAAGCTGCTCCTGGCTCTGGCTGCACACCGGATAGCAGGTGAAGGTATTGTCCGTAAGACCGTTCATAAAGGTGGCGTAGCTCTTGCTGTCCATGTCAAAAAAGATATCCCTGCTGGGATACTTTTTACAGGAGGAAAGAATAAGATGCTCCAATATGTGGGAATTATCCCGTTCATCCATCTGAGGCGTCCGGTAAATCAGGTTAAAACCCAGTTCCCGGTCGTCATTCTGAATATATAAAAGCTGGGCGCCGCTGGATTCATGGTTAAACAGAACGGTCCTGGCGCCCAGCATGTGTATGGTTCCAAGTTCGGTGACGGTGAAACCGCTTATGGTTTCACCAATCCTTGGCAGTGAAGCCATGGTAGTCCTCCTTTAGTTGTAATCGTCCTGATGAAATCTTTCTATACTATAGCATCAGGCAGACGTATTTTGCAAGAAGGAATCCTGATAACGGTCCGCAAAGCACAGCCTTGGCAGGCCCATAAGAGGGGCGGCTCCGGCCAGGGTAGTGCCATAGAACAGGATTTTGTCCTTAAATGGAAGGAAGTCCACGATGGATCCGTTACAGACAGTGCTTCCCGTGCACAGTACCAGATCTGCCAGACGGCACAGGGACTGACTGGTCTCAGGGATGCGTCCGTCCTCAACAAGGACTCCGAAGCGCTTCTGGCCGATATTGGACGGGCTTAAGTCAACTGCCCTAACGGACCACATCCGCGGCGCAGAATTCCGGCCCTTCATTGCGGCAGTGGACCGTACAGTCCACTCTGCCCAGGTGTTTCATGACAGCGTTCAGGGCCGCTATGAACAATCCGCGGCTGTAGGGGTCATTTGCCAGGTCCAGGGAGCATATTTCTTCCAATGTGCCCCGATATGCAGAGGGGGCATCGGTAAACGCCTGTCCCAGTGCGCCCAAACATTCTGCCTGAACCATCACATCCTTTCCTGTTATGATGGGAAAATCCTTCCGTTTGGTAATACCTATGGCTTCCTCCGGCGTGAGGGATTTTGTGTTGATTACCACCTGTTCGTCCAGAATCCCTTCCTCTGTCAGCAGCTTCATGAAACGTGATCTTAATTCGCTGTAAAATGACAGCGCATCATTGATATATGTCATTGGACAATCCTCTTTTCTTTTTGGCGCTCTGGCGCAGTAATGATTTGATTTCTCCCCAGAAACCCTTCCACCTCCGCGGAAAAATGCCCGTTTATCAGCTTGGAGGTGTCGGTGACTGTCTTTAATTCCCCTTCCAGAAGAATGGCCGCGCGGCCTGCAAGGGTCCGGGCTTCCAGAAAATCGTGGGTGACGAAGATGATGGTGCAGCCAAAATGCCGGTGAATCCGGCGCAGCTCCTGATACAGGGACTGCCGGGTGGCAGGGTCCAGGGCTGAAAATGGCTCATCTAATAAAAGAACCTGGGGAGCCGGTGCCAGGGCTCTTGCCAGGGCTGTGCGCTGGCTCTCGCCTCCGCTCAGGGTTCCGGGATACTGGTCTCTTATGTGGGAGATGGACAGCATTTCCATAAGCTCCTGTGCGCGGCTGTCCTGTTCTTTTTTTGAATATCCGTGCATTTTCAGTCCATAGGAAATATTTCCTTTACCTTCATATGTGGAAACAGGCCATAGTCCTGATACACAAGGCCCAGCTTCCTCTGACCGGGCGGGATGTCCCGTATGTCAATTCCGTCAAAGAGGATGCTGCCGGTGTCCCCGGGAAACATGCCGCTGATGGCCTCCAGAAGTACGGTCTTACCCGAACCCGTGCGGTCCAGGATGGCGAAGATTTCCCCCTTTTGTATGGTAAGAGAGATGGGTGACAGTGTAAAACTGCCTCTTTTTACGGAAAAATTGTTGATAACTATTTGGTTCATCGTATGAACACCTGCCTTTTGTTTCTGTCAGCGGGACTGGTAAGCAGACGGGAGAGAAAGAGGGCCAGCCCGGAAATCATCAGCATCAGCATGGCAGTTGCCATGGCGGCCTGGTTGTCGCCGGTGGATATGCTCAGATAGATGCTGCCGGGCAGGGTTTCCGTCTTAAAACGGGTAATTCCCACCACCATAAGGGTGGCTCCGAATTCACCCAGGGCTCTGGACCAGGTCAGGATGAAGGTACTCACAAGGCTTCTGCGGCAAAGGGGAAGGAGAATGGTCAGAAAGCATTTCCAGGGGGAAGCCCCCAGGGTCCGGGCAATGAATTCCATCCGCTGGTCGGATGCCTCGAAGGCCGTGCGGATGAGCCGGATGGCATAGGGGAGATTTACCAGGATGTGGGCCATGACAATGCCCGCGGGAGAAAACACCACCTTAAAGCCCTGCTCTTTCAGCCATTTGCCTGCAGGTGATGAAAATATGATAAGGAGACTGAGTCCCAGAAGCAGGTATGGAAGGGACAAGGTCAGTTCGATGATGATGCCGGACAGCTCCTTAAAGGGCATGGAGGTCCGGGTCAGGGCATAGGCGGTGGGAAGTGCCAGAGCCATGACAATAAGGGTGGAGAGACTGGCGGTGACCGCGCTGAGACGCAGGGCAAAGAGCACTTCCTTCTGGCGTATGGTTCCGGCAAAGGCGGGAAGCCCTCCGGCTGCAATGGCGCAGACCGCGCTGCCGATGAAAAGAATCGCCAGCAGCGCCACCGCGACGGTCAGGGCTGAGAACAGGTCTGTCCCTCTACGCCTCCTATGTTTATTCCGCAATTTCATATCCATACTTTATCCAGATTTCCCGTGCCTCCCCTGAATTTAAGTAGTCCAGAAATGCCTGTCTGGCGTCATGATCCGCAGAGCAGATTAAGGAGGCCGCGGGGATGGTCTTTATGTAATCTTCCAAACCGCTGTTATCCACGATTTCCACACCTTCTGCATCGCAGTTCTCCTTCCAGATGATGGCTGCGTCAGCCTCTCCCGCGGCAATGGCAGTTGCCATCTGGGGAGCCGTGGCAGTGGATGCCGCTATCTGTACCTTGTCAAGGATACCTGCATCGCTCAGGGCCTTTTTGGCAATCTTTCCAATGGGAGTAGAGTCCGCATCGCCGATAATGAGGGACACGCCCTCTGCGGCCAGGCCGGACAGAGAGGTAATGTTTTTCGGATTGCCGCTCTGTACTGCCAGTACGGGTATATGTTTTACCAGCGCCCTGCTTTCGGATACATAGGACTCAACCGGTTTCAGTTCCTCGGCTGAACCGGCTATGAACATGTCGCCCTCTTCGGATGTGGTAATCTGGGACTGAATCTGGCCGGCATTGGCGTATGTCACGTTCATCTCGCAGCCGGTGACCGATTTAAAGCTGTCTGCTATTTCCTGGAACGGCTTTGTTATGCCCGCGCCGCAGTAGATCATCAGGGTATGGCCTGTCAGGTCTGCTGCGTCCGCGGTTGATGTACCGGCTTCGTCAGAGGCCGGAGCTGATTCCTGTGTCTGCTGTGGGGCAGAGGACTGGGCAGTGCCGGAGGATGCGGCACCGCAGCCTGTTATAAGGGCAGATCCTATGGTGCCTGCCAGTAGAATCCCCAATACATTTTTTCTCATGATACGTCTCCTCCATATGGATAATTATAGTAAATCTATCATATAATGGAAAAGCGTTATTGTCAATAAAATATAACGGTTAATATTTCCCGCTGTGCCGTGTGTCTGTTTTCTGCGCCGTGCTTTTTTGTATGTTTCCTTTTTCAAGCTGGCACACCACATCCCCTGTATGACTTATGAAGGTACGGTCGTGGCTGACGGCCAGCAGCGTTCCGTCGTAGCTTTCCAGCAGATGTTCCAGACCCTCCATGGTATACACATCCATATGGTTGGTGGGTTCGTCCAGAATCATGAAGCTGCAGCCTGATACCAGAACCTTGGCCAGGGCTGTCTTGACCTTTTCTCCTCCGGATAATACGCTGACTGGTTTAAACATATCGTCTTTAGTCATATAGAGGTTGGCCAGGACGGCCCGGCAGATATGCTGGGGATAGGCTGCATCCTCCGCTACATTTTCCAGCACGGTTTTTTCCGGGTCCAGGGTGTCCAGGTCCTGAGAAAAATAGGCGACTCTTGCTTCGGAGGCAATGAAGGTTTCGGGGGCCCTGTCCATCAGGGCTTTGATTAAGGTGGACTTCCCGGCCCCGTTATTGCCGATGATAAAGGTCCGTTTCCCTGCCTCTATTTCCAGGCTCACATCGTCCAGTACAATGCGATTCCCGTAGCTCACGGTGAGATGCCGGATAGCGGCCGCGTTTTTGGCCCGTATCCGCCCGGCGTCCGGCAGTCTCATGGACACCTGGGGCGGTTCGTCCGGGCGGTCCTTTTTATCCAGGTGCTCCAGCCGGCTCATGACAGAGGATTTATTGCTTTGCACATGACCCTGCTGGACAGCGGCGACGCCTTTGTAGAGCATCCACTCGCTGCTTCCCATGCGTTTGGGCGGCTTTGCCATTTTCCGGCTTTTTCTCTGCAAGGCGTCGGCAGCCCGCTCCAGCCGCCTTTTTTCTTTCTGGTACTGCTGGTATTCAAATTCCTGGAAGCCCCGTTCACGTTCCTTCTGAGAGGCCCAGTCAGAGTAATTGCCGTCAAAGACGCGCACGGCTGCCCGGTCCAGCTCCCATATCTGATTGCAGACCTGGTCCAAAAGCGTCCTGTCATGGGATATCATCAGGATGGCCCCCCTGTAGCCCCTCATCATTTTCTCCAACAGTGCCACGCCTTCCATATCCAAATTAGTGGTGGGTTCGTCGGCAAAGAGCAGCGGGGCCTGGCTGGAAAATGCCGCCCCGATGGCGCGCCTGGTCTTTTCGCCCCCGCTTTTTACAGCGCTGTCACGGAGCTTTAATTGGCTTAGAAGCCTGGCCTCAGGTTCATCCTCAGTTTCACCGGTCTGGAGAATCTCCGCAATGGGACAATACCTTTTCACCACGCCCTCGTCGCAGGCAATCCTTCCGGAGAGGACGCCTAAAAGGGTGGATTTCCCGGCTCCGTTGCGTCCGATGAGCCCAATCCGGTCCCCATCCCGGATTTCCAGTTTTTCAATATCCAGCACAGTCTGAATTCCATATTCTTTTTTAATATTCAGTGCATTTAACAACATAAAAAATCCCTCCTAAACGCACTTCGTTCAGAAGGGATATAAACCTGGCCTGTGAGGAAGCCGAAGGAGAGGGAATGTACAGGTCAGGAGCGGTTTGCGCGCGCCTGCCGGGACATGCCGTCTGATGCGGCGGAGGCATATGGATAGACAGATGCATCCTGTTATATAAAAATATGGCCCTGTGGAATATGATTCCCTGTATGACTGAACGAAATGACAAAGACACACAAAATCCGCCCGGCTTTTATACAGCCAGGAAAGGGTGTGTGTAAATCATCTGCTGCTGTTCAATCATCTAATAATCATATTTCAGTTAGCCGCCTTTCTCTTATACCATATTGTACTTATATTGTGGAATGCGGTCCGCGAATCAATTCTGATTATAGGGGATGGGAAATATAATGTCAAGATCTTTACTATTGTTTTACATATCTGTGGTAGAACGGGGTCAAGCAGCGGGGTATGATGGTAATTGGAAAGAAGTAATCGTAAGAAGTAACTGCAAAGAGTCCAAAACGTTTTATAAAAACCGGAAAAGGAGCCCTGTGAATGATTAAAACCTATGTATTAGATACCAATGTGCTGATTCAAGCCCCCTACGCTGTGAACTGCTTTGAGGAGAACTATATTGTGCTTCCCATGGTGGTGCTGGAAGAGTTAGATAACCTAAAGAAGGCAGAGGGAGAGCGGGGAGCCAATGCCAGGGCTTCCATCCGTATGCTGGAACAGCTGCGCATCAAGGCACAAATTATAGGGATACGGGCTGAGGACTTTATCACGGAACAGGTGTCGGACAGGGATGAGCAGTACACGGGACGCTGCGAGGTATTCATACCGGAGGAGGATGTGAAGGAGTTTAAGAAAAAAGGGATTCCTGTGGATAAAGCATACATATCTGACGAAAGCGGTGGACACAGCTGTCCGCAGCTGTGGGAAAACCAGTTTCTGCTTCTGAAAGCGGACCAGTCCGTAAAGAAAACGCTGCTGGGACGGGTTCAGGGAGACAGAATCGTGCCGCTGGAATACAAAAAGAGCAAACCATATGGCATCAGCCCTAAGAATTCAGGGCAGTACTTTCTGCAGGAGGCGCTGATGCAGCCGGCGGACAAAGCGCCTCTGGTGATTGTAAAGGGAATG
Source organism: Enterocloster clostridioformis (assembly GCF_020297485.1). Lineage (NCBI taxonomy): Bacteria > Bacillati > Bacillota > Clostridia > Lachnospirales > Lachnospiraceae > Enterocloster > Enterocloster clostridioformis. The sequence goes on along the minus strand of NZ_JAIWZC010000001.1, from coordinate 3,519,889 downwards.
GCGGGAACGGCAAAAACCTTCTATTCATTGGCCGTGGGACTGGAAAAACTGCTGAACAATCCAACGGGGGAATACCGGCGGATCATCATCAGCCGTCCCAACGCCCAGTTTGACGCGGATATAGGCTTTCTTCCGGGAGATGAACAGGAGAAGATATCGCCTCTTATGAGACCGGTAATTGACAACCTGGAGCAGCTCATTGATTCCAACGAGGAAAAACGTTATGAAGACGAGGCAGAGCTTAAGGGTAAGGTGGACGAGATATTTGACCGGGGTCTGATTCAGACAGAGGCTCTGAACTATATACGGGGCCGTTCCATTGTCAAGACCTATCTGATAATAGACGAGGCCCAGAATATGACGCCAAACCAGGTAAAGGGTATCATCACCAGGGCAGGGATGGGGACAAAAGTCATCCTTTTGGGCGATCCAAACCAGATAGACAGGACCTTTCTGGATGAACGCACCAATGGACTCAGCTATGCGTCGGAACATATGAAGGGAAGCGGGCTCTGTTGGCAGATTACGCTGAATGCCAGCGAGTGCGAGCGCTCAGAGCTTGCCATGGACGCGGTGCGGCGTCTGTGATGAGCGGCGCCTGCGATGAGCGGCGTCTGTGACGTCTAAAATCTGCGGCCTCCATTTTGATGCCTGCATTTATAAAATAATCATTAAAAACCTGTCTGTACATTGCTTTCCCATGAGAATTAGGTTATAGTTACTTTCGGATGAATGATCCGCGGCTGCCTGGGGAATGTACCGGGCAGCAGGCCGGACAATGGGGAAAGGATTGTTTGCAGATGAATAAAATCAGAGAAAAATTCCAGCGTTTCATGATAGGAAGATATGGTATGGACCAGCTGGGCCAGTTTATCATGTATGCTGTGCTCGTGCTGGTTTTCCTGAACGTTGTTGTCAGGGTAAGGATATTGTCCTCGTTTCTGTATATCCTGGAGCTGGCGGGTTTTATCTGCCTGTACTTACGGATGTTTTCAAAAAATGTGGGGAAACGCTATCAGGAAAATCAGGTTTATCTGCGCCTGCGGTTTTATGTGACGGAATATTTCAGGAAAATCAAATTCCGTTTTACAGAGGGACGGAAATACCGTATCTTTAAGTGCCCGGGATGCGGGCAGAAGGTGCGTATCCCCAGGGGACACGGGAAGGTCAGCGTTCATTGCCCGAAGTGCGGGACGGATTTTATAAAGAAGAGCTGATGGTTCTGCGGAGCCCTCCAATAGATTTTCTGAAGCGGCCATTTGGGAGGAACGGACATACTCCCGGGTGGCCATTTCTATCTGATGAAGAAAGACAGGCGAAGAGGCATTCTAAGTCCTAAGGCTTCTCCGACAGCAGCCGTATGGAGGTGGCATACTCAGAAGGCGTCATAGTGGTAATCTGCTTGAACTGCCGGGAAAAATAATGGATGGAGCTGTATCCCAGGCGGTCTGCAATCTGGGTGAAATTAAGCTGGTTGTCGCGTATCATCTGTTTGGCTGTGTCAATTTTCATCATGGAAAAGAATTCTATGACCCCGCAGCCTTTTGTGTCCCGGAACAGCTTTTGCAGCTGGGAGCGCCCCACCAGGTTGTCCCGGCAGATTCTGTCTATGGTCATGCGTTCGCCCAGATGTTCCTCCATATAGCGTACGATTCGGTTGTAGGTGTCATTCCCGCTGCTGGCCTCGGCCAGAAAGCGGGAAGAACGCACTGGCAGGGAGTAGGAAAAATATCTCCTGTAAAGATGGATAATCAGCTGTTCCAGGTAATGGCTGATGAGCTGGGCTGAACCAAAGGTCAGAGGTTCACTGTTAAAGATTAGCTCCTCCTGGTACGGGTCATCCAGCCTTCCTCTGAATGTGTTTCTGGCTTCCACGATGATTTGGGCCAGGAGCTCTTTTTCCGTATCCTGGACCGACATGAGCTGATCCTCGAATGACTTTATGGCAGGTGAATGGCATACAAATCCAATGACCACCAGGCTTGGAGAGACCTTTCCGTTGGTCAGCACGTTGTGGAACTCATTGGGCTTGTGAAACAGAATATTTCCCTTCTTTAAGGTCAGGCGCCGCTCTCCGGCCAACGCGTCGATTTCACCGCGGTCCACACATACCAGTTCCCAGAAATCGTGGCTCTCTCCGGGAAAGGAGAAGTCGCTCATATACTGGAAATAGTGGACGGAAATAACTCGGTTGATGGTAATGCTGTCTTCCAGTACTACACTTTTATAGGCCATGGAATCCTTCCTCCCGCACTGTATTTTTCTAAAACGGTCTTATATTCTTGAATTATACCACAGTAGTCAATCCCACAGAATACAATCATACAAATTAAATGATAGAATGTGCAAATAAAAATCCGTCCTCTGTCTTGTTACAAAAAAGGCTATCCGCTATACTTTATTTAAGTGAAATCAAGAGCCATGGGCTTATGAAATACAGCCCAATAGAAAGATATAAGGGAGGATACGGACATGTCTAAGACAAGAGGAAGAGTTACGCTTCCCAGTGAATCCGGTTTTTTGAACGAGACAAGGGAGCTTATGGAGCGCTGGGGCGCTGATGCCATCCGTGACAGCGACGGGACAAAGCTGGACAGGGATGTCAAATCTCTGGATGCGGAGATCTACACCACCTATTTTGTGGCAAGAGGCCACAATGAATTTGCGGTTAAGCATATGGAGGAATGCCAGCAGCTCTACCTTATGTCCCGGCGCTTTACCGCGGTGGGGAACCATCTGGAGATGGACTTTATGGAGGGGTATTTTGGCCAGCAGGTGGTTCCTGACTGTTACCATGACCCAAAGAAGTGGTGGGAGGTCATGGACCGCACCACGGGCCAGGCGGTCCCTGCCTCCCGGTGGGAGCTGACAGGAGCGTCCATGCCGGAAGGATTTGGCGATGGCAGGGAGTTTAAGGGAGTGTTTGACGGTGCCGGGGAAGCCGCAGAAACCAACGAATCAGAAGCCACTACCGCCCCCATGCGGGTGGTGATGGAGCATGCTTTGCCCTTCCACGAATACACGGTATCCTTCCTGGTATACGCGGTGTGGGATCCTACCCAGATGTACAATCACATAACCAATAACTGGGGAGATAAACCCCATGAGATTCCCTTTGACGTGCGCCAGGAGGCTTCGGGCCTGTTTGCAAGGGAGTACCTGGTACAGTGGTTAAAGGATAATCCGGATACGGATGTTGTACGGTTCACCACGTTTTTCTACCATTTTACGCTGGTATTCGGAAGCGACGCAAAGGAGAAATTTGTAGACTGGTTCGGATACGGGGCAACGGTCAGCGTCAAGGCTCTGGAGGAATTCCGGGCGGAATACGGCTATGCCCTCAGACCTGAGGATATTGTGGACAATGGGTACTATAATTCCTCATTCCGGGTTCCCACCAGACATTACAGGGATTATATGGACTTTATCCAGCGGTTTGTGGCAGGCAAAGCCAGGGAGCTGGTGGAGCTGGTCCATCAGGCGGGGCGTAAGGCCATGATGTTTTTGGGCGACAACTGGATCGGAACCGAGCCTTACGGCGCTTATTTCCCGAAAATCGGCCTGGATGCCGTGGTGGGCAGCGTGGGAGGCGGGGCAACGCTGCGCCTTATATCGGATATTCCGGGGGTGAGCTATACGGAAGGCCGTTTCCTACCCTACTTTTTTCCGGATACATTTTATGAGGGAAATGATCCTGTGCCTGAGGCGGTGGAGAACTGGATTTGCGCCCGAAGGGCCCTGATGCGCAAACCTGTTGACCGCATCGGATACGGGGGGTATCTGAGTCTGGCCTGCAAATTTCCGGGCTTTGTGGATTACATTGAAAAAGTTGCGGAAGAATTCAGGGAAATCTACGGCAATATAGGAGGAAGCAGGCCTTTTTGCGGGCTGAAGGCAGCCGTGTTAAACTGCTGGGGAAAGCTGCGCTCCTGGCAGCCATACATGGTGGCCCATGCCCTTTGGTACAAGCAGACTTACACGTATTTCGGCATTTTGGAGGCGCTGAGCGGGGCAGGCGTGGATGTGACATTTATGAGCTTTGACGATATACGCAGTTCAGGCATACCAGAGGACGTGGATGTGATCATCAATGCAGGGGATGCGGGTACGGCCTGGTCCGGCGGGGATGAGTGGCTGGATGAGCAGATTCTCACGGCAGTGAGGCGGTTTGTCTGGGAAGGCGGCGGCTTTGTGGGAGTGGGAGAGCCCAGCGCCGCAGAGCGGGGCGGACGGTATTTCCAGCTGGCAGATGTGCTGGGGGTGGATAAGGAGCAGGGATTTACCCTGTCCACGGATAAGTATCATACAAAACAGGCAGACAGCCACTTCATTACACAGGACGTTTTGAGGGATGAATCAGGAAGGCTGGTTCTGGATTTCGGGGAAGGGATGAAGAACATATATGCTTTGGGAGCGGACACGGAGATTGGGGAATTTTCAGACCATGAGGTCCATCTCAGCGCCCACCCATATGGAAGAGGACGGGGCGTGTACCTTGCGGGCCTTCCTTACAGCCATGAGAACACCAGGCTTCTCATTAGGAGCATGTACTATGCTGCCTCCAAAGAAAAGGAAATGAAGATATGGTTTTCAGACAATCTGTACTGTGAGGTGCATGGATATCCTGAGGCGGGAAAATACGCGGTGGTCAACAACACCAGCCGGGCGCAGTCAACAGTGGTCTATGACGGGGATGGACACGGGGCACCCATGGAGCTGGGGCCATGTGAGATAAGATGGTTTGACTTATAAGGCGGCTGATGTGTAAGGGATTGTATAGGGATATCTCCAATAAATATACAAAATAACCCACATGAATCTTTGATAAGAGCGATATTTGTGTATTATAGATAGGAAAAGCCTTTTTGTGCAAATAAATTAATTTATAGTGCAAAGAACTTCATGTGCATATTTACTATAATTGGATTATCAGTAGTGAATATGAATCAGCAAAAACACAATAAGATTCAAGGAGGACGTATTTTATGAAAAACAGAAAATGGATAGCATTGGCACTGGCGGCAGCCATGGTTGGTTCCCTGACAGCCTGCGGCGGCGGGTCCGGCGCCACGGAGACCACGGCAGCGGCAGCAGCTGACACCACGGCAGCTCCGGCAGCAGATACCACAGCAGCGGATGCTCAGGCACCGGCCGGAGACGGAACAGGTCTGGTATACTGGTCCATGTGGGAGTCCACAGAGCCCCAGGGCCAGGTAATCAAGGAAGCAGTTGACAAGTTTTCGGCAGACACAGGAGTGGCCGTGGACGTACAGTTCAAGGGACGTACCGGAATCCGGGAAGGATTACAGCCGGCCCTGGATGCGGGAACCAACATTGACCTGTTTGACGAGGATATTGACCGTGTGAATACTACATGGGGCGCCTACCTGATGGATTTGGAAGAACTGGCCAAGGCAGCTGATTATGACGCAACTGCCAATGCAAGCCTGATGGAAGCCTGCCGCGAGGTGGGAGGAGGAACCCTTAAGTCCATTCCTTATCAGCCTAATGTATTTGCGTTTTTCTACAATAAGGCAATCTTTGAGGAAGCAGGCGTCACCTCTGTTCCCGCCACCTGGGCAGAACTGGATGCGGCATGCCGGAAAATCAAAGACGCGGGCTATACGCCTATTACATGTGACGACGCATACATACTTTGTCTCTTCGGATACCATATGTCCAGACTCAACGGCTATGACAAGACATCGGATATCGTAAAGAACAATAAGTGGGATGATCCGTCTGTGATGGAGACAGCCAAGGCTTACGCGGATTTTGCCCAAAAGGGATATTTCTCAGAGAATATAGCATCTAACGTATTCCCGGCAGGACAGAACCAGGAGCTGGCATTGGGAACAGCAGCCATGTACCTCAATGGTTCCTGGCTTCCAAACGAAGTAAAGAACATGGCAGGCGACGACTTCCAGTGGGGATGCTTCAGCTACCCGGCAGTGGAAGGCGGTACAGACGGTCCGGAAGCGGCAAACTACGGCGGTCAGGTGCTGGCTATCAACAAGAATTCACAGAATGCAGAGGATGCTTTTAAACTGATTACCTATATTACCAAGGGCGAGTTTGACAAGAAGCTTTCTGAGGAATCCCTGGGAATCCCGTCCGACACCACAAACTCAGAGTGGCCTGTACAGCTTACAGACGTGAAGCCTGTAATGGAAAGCTTAAAGACACGTTATCCGTGGGCTGCCGGAGCAGAGGACAATGTGGATATGACGCCAATCATCAAAGAGAACATGACCAAGCTTTGCAGCGGAGCCATTACAGCGAATGAATTTGTATCCAGCCTTCAGGCGGCAGGAAAGTAATCAGATTAATACATTCGGCACATTTTGCATGGAATATGCAACAGTGAGGTGGCATCGTATAACGCTGCCGCCTCTTTTTGGACTCCGGAGCGTATCCGGAACAGGTTTATGTTAGGAGGAACCGGCGTGAAAAAAAATAAGGGAATGATAATTGTGTTCATGACACCGGCGTTGGTGATGTTCGTCCTGGTATTCCTTTATCCCATTATCAGGACTATCCTTATGAGCTTTTTCAAGATTGAGGGAATCACGGACCCCATGTCAAAATGGACCTTCAGCGGTATTGATAACTATGTGAAGCTGGCGAATACCACCTTGTTCCGCATCTCCATGTGGAACCTGGCCCGGATATGGTTTATCGGCGGTATCATCGTCATGTCCCTGGCTCTGCTGTTTGCCGTAATCATTACCAGCAGCATCCGCTTCAAAAGCTTTTTCAGGGCAATGATTTATCTGCCTAACATCGTCAGCGCGGTGGCCCTGGCGACCATGTGGCTCCAGTATGTCTACAGCCCCAAGTACGGACTGATTAAAAATTTCTTCCAGGCTTTGGGCCTGGATTCCCTGGCAAGGATACAGTGGCTGGACAACGACCACAAATTCATGGCTCTGCTCCTGGCCTACTGTTTCGGCATGGTGGGCTATCACATGCTGATATTTGCCAGCGGCATCGAGCGCATCAGCGACGATTATTTTGAGGCAGCCACTCTGGACGGGGCAAATAAGTTCGGCCAGTTCCGCTATATAACACTTCCCCTATTAAAAGGAGTGTTCAGAACCAATGTTACCATGTGGAGCGTTACCAGCGTTGGATTTTTCGTATGGTCCCAGCTGTTCTCCACGGTCACGGCTGATACCCAGACCATTACGCCCATGGTTTATCTGTACATGCAGATATTCGGGGCGGGCAACAGCGTCACGGAGCGCAATTCCGGCATTGGAGCAGCGGTCGGCGTAATGCTGAGCGTATGCGTGGTCATTGTGTTCTGGCTCTGCAATCATCTGCTTCAGGACAAAGATCTGGAATTCTAGGAAAGGGGGAAAACATATGTCGGGATTATTTCAGAAAAAAGAAAAACTGTACAGGGAACCGGTGCGCTGGAAGAAGGAACTGAAGCTGGCCCCCGGATACCTGATTCTTACCCTGTGGATTCTGTTTACCCTGGCCCTGCTGGGCTGGGTCCTGATGGCCAGCTTTTCCACCACCAAGGAGATATTCGGCAATAAGCTGCTGGAGAGCGGATTCCATATAGAAAACTATGTGAAGGCATGGGTCAATTCCAATGTATCCACTATTTTCTTTAACTCCCTGTTTTATGCGGCGGTATCCTGTACCCTGCTGATACTGATTTGCGCGCCTGCAGCCTACGCGCTGTCACGTTTTGACTTTGTGTGCAATAAACTAATACAGTCATCCCTGGTGGCTTCCATGGGAGTACCGGTAGTCATGATTGTGCTTCCGCTGTTTGCCGCGGTGGCAGGTCTCAACATCCTTAACAATGTGTCAGCAAACCGGGCGACTCTGATATTCCTGTATATCGGAATCAATGTACCCTACACCACCATTTTCCTAACTACCTTTTTTGCCAATCTGTCCAGGGCGTTTGAGGAAGCGGCTGCCATCGACGGCTGTCCGCCTGTAAAGACCTTCTGGCTGATTATGCTTCCTATGGCCCAGCCGGGAATAGTGACCGTTACAATATTCAACTTCATCAATATCTGGAATGAGTATTTCATCTCCCTGATATTCGGAAATTCCGATAAGGTACGGCCGGTGGCAGTGGGCTTGTATTCTATGATAAACTCCATGAAATATACAGGTGACTGGGCCGGTATGTTCTCTGCTGTTGTCATTGTGTTCCTGCCAACCTTCATCCTGTATATCTTCCTGTCAGAGAAGATTATAGCGGGCGTAACCGGAGGCGGCGTGAAGGGATAAGGTGAAACGGGAAGCGTGAAGGAATAAGGATATATCATGTGAGGAGGAAGGACAGCATGTCTCAGAAACCAGTATTAGTGATTATGGCGGCGGGTATGGGAAGCCGTTACGGAGGATTAAAGCAGATTGACCCCGTGGACCCCTATGGGAATATTATCATTGATTTTTCCATATTTGATGCCAGGGAGGCGGGATTTGAAAAGGTCATATTCATTATCAAGAAGGCCATTGAGAACGATTTTAAGATTCATATTGGAAACCGCGTCAGTAAATATATGGATGTGGCCTATGTTTACCAGGAGCTGGATAAGATTCCTGAGGGATACCAGGTGCCGGAGGGCAGGGTAAAGCCGTGGGGGACGGGCCATGCAGTGCTTTGCTGCAGGGATTTGATTGACGGGCCTTTTGCGGTAATCAACGCAGATGATTATTATGGAAAAGAAGCTTTTCGCATGATTTATAACCAGCTGTCCTCCGTTGAGGACACGGGCAGATACCAGTATACAATGGTGGGCTACAAGCTGTATAATACCCTGACAGACAATGGATATGTGGCAAGAGGCGTGTGCCGGACAGATGCAGACAGCCGTCTGGTGGATATCCACGAACGGACCAGGATTGAAAAGCATGGGAATCAGGCGGAATATACGGAGGATGACGGCGCCACATGGACAGAACTTCCTGAGTCCACCATTGTTTCCATGAACATGTGGGGGTTTACAAAGAGTATTCTGGGCGAGCTGGAGAACAGATTTGGGGCGTTCCTGGATAAAAACCTTCCTGTAAATCCTATGAAATGCGAATATTTCCTGCCCTTTGTGGTAGATGAACTTCTAAAGGCAGATCTGGCTGAGGTGACTGTGCTAAAGAGTGTGGACCGCTGGTATGGAGTTACCTATAAAGAAGATAAAGAGACAGTGGTAAAAGCCATTAAGGACCTTAAGGATAAGGGATTGTACCCGGAGAAACTTTGGGAGGAATATGTGAAATGAGTGCAGAAATGGATAAACATATACTCAAGGAGGCGGCCGGGGCTTTTGCCACGGATGGGGCGGCAGTGAGCTGCGAGCGCTATGGAAGCGGCCACATCAATGACACCTTCCGTCTTATATGTGAGAACCGCCCTTATATTCTTCAGAGGATGAATACGGATATCTTCCAGGACCCGGTGTCCCTTATGCGCAATATTGAGGGGGTCACCACCTTCCTGAGGCAGGAGGTCATAAAAAACAGCGGGGACCCGGACCGGGAGACCCTGAACCTCATAAAGACCAGGGAGGGAGCTCCTTTCTATGTGGACAGTCGGGGGAATTACTGGAGGATGTACTTATTTATTGAGGGAGCCACCTGCTATAACCTGGTGGAGAAGCCGGAGGACTTTTACCAGAGCGGAAAGGCATTTGGGCATTTCCAGAGACTTCTGTCCCAATATCCTGCCAGAGAGCTGGCAGAGACTATCCCGGGTTTTCATGACACTCCGGGAAGGTTCAGGGCTTTCAGGAAAGCGGTGGAGGAAGATATCTGCGGACGGGCGTCAGAGGTTCAAAATGAGATTCGGTTTGCCATGGACCGGGAGCAGGATATGGGGCTGGCCATGGATATGCTGGCTAAGGGCGAACTACCGCTGCGAGTGACCCATAATGATACCAAATTAAACAATATCATGATTGATGACAAGACCGGCCAGGCCATCTGCATCATTGATCTGGATACCGTTATGCCGGGACTTTCCATCTTTGATTTTGGGGATTCCATCCGCTTTGGCGCCAATACCGCGCAGGAGGATGAAACAGATTTAAGCAGGGTGTCCCTGTCAATTCCTCTCTTTGAAATCTATACCAGAGGCTTTCTGGAGGGGTGCGCGGGAAGCCTTACCGGAGCAGAGGTTAAAATGCTTCCTCAGGGTTCCAGGCTCATGACCCTGGAATGCGGCATCCGGTTCCTTACGGATTATCTGTCCGGCGACACTTACTTTAAGACTGCCAGGGAGAAGCATAATCTGGATCGCTGCCGCACCCAGTTCGGACTGGTGGCGGATATGGAAAAGAAGTGGGGAGAGATGGAACGTATTGTGGAGGATGTCTGTAAGGGCTGAGACAAGAATAAGACTAAAGTAAAACCGGGATAAAATAAGGTGAAAGGCGTCTGCCGTGGAGGCAGGCGTCTTTTTTGCGGGATGCACCGGTATGAGGGGCACCGGTATGAGGGGCGCCGATGTGGGGAGAGCCGGTATGAGTAGCACAGGGCCGGGGCTTCGGTTTTACATACATTTTACAGAAACTATACCATATCATGATTTCTCCGGATGTAAATCTTATGTATACTCCAAACTGTAGAAAAGATAAGAAAAAACATGATAATAAACGAAATGATTCAGGAGGAAACGTATTATGAAAATGAATGGAAAGAAGTTAACAGCACTGTTAGGCACAGCAGTTCTGGCCATGGGTATCCTGGCAGGATGCGGCAACAGCACCACAGAGACAACCGCAGCAGGGACAGCCGCTCCGGCAACAACCGCGGAGACGGCCGCAGAAGCTTCCGCTACGGCCGGAGAGACAAAAGACCAGGCTGCTACAGAGGCAAAAAATGCTCAGTCTGCCGATTTAAGCGGCGCCATCAGCATGGTGGGCTCCACTTCCATGGAGAAGTTTGCCAATGCCCTCAGCGAGTCCTTTATGGAGAAATATCCAAATGTGACGGTGACAGCTGAATTCGTTGGATCCGGCGCGGGAATCGAGGCTGTCAGCAATGGAACAGCTGATATCGGCAATTCTTCCAGGAATTTAAAGGATGAGGAGAAGGCTGGCGGCGTGGCTGAGAACATTGTTGCCATTGACGGAATCGCAGTGGTGGTTGATGGGGCCAATACGGTAGAGGACCTGACCAAACAGCAGCTGTCTGACATTTACGAAGGAAAAATCACCAACTGGAAGGATGCAGGCGGAAATGACGCTCCCATCGTAGTGGTTGGACGTGAATCCGGCTCCGGCACCAGAAGCGCCTTTGAGGAACTGTTAAAGCTGGAGGACATGTGCAAATACAGCAATGAGCTGGACAGCACCGGCGCAGTGATGGCAAAGGTGGCTTCCACGCCAGGCGCTATTGGCTATGTTTCCCTGGATGTACTGGACGATACGGTAAAGGCTGTAAAGCTGGAAGGCGCTGAGCCTACAGAGGAAAACATCAAGGCTGGCTCCTACTTCTTAAGCCGTCCGTTTGTAATGGCTACCAAGGGAGATATAAGCGAGCAGAATGACCTGGTAAAAGCCCTCTTCGATTATATCTACTCAGATGAAGGCGCAGAGATTGTGAAGTCCGTAGGACTGATTGCAGTTGATAAATAATCGGAATAGAGAAAGGAGACTTCCTGCATGAGAGCGGAGACATTTTCCATACGATCCAGTCATGGCAGCAAGTCCGCTGTCGAAAAAGCTGCACAGGGCATCTTTACTGCCTGCGGCTTTTTCGCCGTATTGGCTGTTGCATCCATCACACTGTACATGCTTATCAGCGGTACGCCCGCACTGTTTAAAGTGGGTCTGCTGGAAATCCTGTTTGGGACCGTGTGGCAGCCGGCAGCCGCATCCCCCAGCTTCGGTATACTGTTTGTCATCCTGACCTCCATAGTGGGAACCTTTCTGGCAATCCTGATTGGAGTTCCTATCGGCGTCATGACAGCCATATTCCTTGCAGAGGTAGCCCCCAAACGGCTGAGCGACATGGTCCGTCCGGCGGTCGAGCTTCTGGCCGGAATCCCCTCTGTCATATACGGCCTGCTGGGAATCCTGATTCTTAATCCTTTGATGTACAAAATGGAACTGATGCTGTTTAAAGGGTCTGAAACACATCAGTTTACCGGCGGAGCCAATCTGATATCAGCCGTGCTGGTACTGGCCCTGATGATTCTCCCCACGGTCATCAGTATCAGCGAATCTTCCCTGAGATCCGTACCGGCCCATTTAAAGAGCGCATCCCTGGCACTGGGCGCCACAAAGATACAGACCATATTCCAGGTAATTGTGCCTGCGGCCAAATCCGGCATTATAACGGCTGTTGTGCTGGGAACGGGCAGGGCTATCGGTGAAGCCATGGCCATCAGCCTTGTGTCGGGAAGCTCCGTAAACCTGCCCCTTCCTTTTAATTCCGTGCGCTTCCTCACAACAGCCATTGTATCGGAGATGGGGTATGCCGCGGGACTTCACAGACAGGTTCTTTTCACCATTGGCCTGGTACTGTTTGCATTTATCATGATTATCAACATAAGCCTTACCAGGATTTTAAAGAAGGGAGGAAACAGGAATGACAAATGATATTGCGGTCCGGGTTCATAAGGACTCCGTCGTACAGGACAGCATATACGGCAAGCGGGTACGCGGCCTGGATGTATTCCTTACAGTCATCATATATACCTGTGCCGGCTTCTCCATCCTTCTTCTGGCAGGCATCATGGGTTATGTATTTGTGGGGGGAATCCCGCATGTTACATGGGCATTTTTAAGTACTGCCTCAAGCGCGACAAAGGGAACCTTTGGAATCCTGGGAAATATCATAAACACACTGTACATTGTAATTATTACCCTGCTCATCGCCACGCCCCTGGGCATTGGCTCTGCCGTATATCTGAATGAATACGCAAAGCCGGGTAGGGTGGTGCGGATGATTGAGTTTACCACAGAAACCCTGTCCGGCATTCCGTCTATTATATTCGGCTTGTTTGGAATGGTGTTTTTTGGAAATGTTCTGGGACTGGGATACTCCATTCTTACGGGAGCCCTGACCCTGACCATTATGATTCTGCCCCTCATAACCAGAACCACCCAGGAAGCGCTTAAGACCGTGCCGGACAGCTACCGCCATGGAGCCCTTGGAATCGGAGCCACAAAATGGTATATGATACGGACTATCCTTCTTCCCAGCGCCATGCCGGGAATCCTCACAGGCGTAATCCTGGCCATCGGAAGAATTGTGGGAGAGTCAGCAGCCCTGCTGTTTACGGCGGGAAGCGGTTATTATCTTCCAAAGAATCTGCTTTCCAAGATATTTGAATCCGGAGGAACCCTCACCATACAGCTCTATCTGTTTATGCAGAAAGCAAAATATAATGAGGCCTTTGGCGTGGCCTTGGTCCTTTTAGTCATTGTACTGGGAATCAACGGTCTGGCAAAATACATGTCCCACCGGTTCAATGTGGAAGCCGGGGCATAGGGATGCGTCGGACCATTTCAATTAGCAAAGGAGAATAAGCGTGGAAAGCAAAACAAAGATTTCAACCCGGAATCTGAACCTGTACTACGGGGAGAATCATGCCCTTAAAAACATAAACCTTGATTTGTATGAACATAAGATTACTGCCTTCATAGGGCCGTCAGGCTGCGGCAAGTCCACTTACCTGAAGACACTGAACCGCATGAACGACCTGGTGCCGGGCGTTAAGATAGATGGGACCGTTCTCCTGGATGATGAGGATATTTATGATTCCCAGGTGGATACCACCCTGCTGAGAAAGAAAATCGGCATGGTATTCCAGCAGCCGAATCCTTTTCCCATGAGTATCTATGACAACATTGCCTATGGACCCAGAATCCATGGCATTAAGAATAAGGCCCAGCTGGATGAGATTGTGGAGAGCAGCCTTAAGGGGGCGGCCCTGTGGGATGAGGTCTCTGACCGTCTGAAGAAATCAGCTCTGGGACTGTCCGGCGGACAGCAGCAGCGCCTCTGTATCGCCAGGGCCCTGGCCGTGGAGCCGGAGGTCCTTCTGATGGATGAACCCACATCCGCCCTGGACCCCATATCCACCCTGAAGATTGAGGATCTGATGGATGATCTTAAGAGCAAATATACGGTGGCCATTGTGACCCATAACATGCAGCAGGCCACGCGTATAGCGGACCACACTGCATTTTTCCTGGTGGGAGAGGTAGTGGAGTATGCGACTACGGACGAACTTTTCACCATGCCGAAGGATAAAAGGACAGAAGACTATATTACAGGCCGTTTCGGATGATGGCAGAAGGAAGGTATCAGATTGAGCGTTAGGGTTACGTACGAACATGAGTTAGAAGCATTAAAACAGGATTTAAAAGAAATGGCCCATATGGTGGAGAGTGCCATTGAGCAGACCTTCACGGCATTTGAGGACCAGGATTATATGATGGCTGAGGATGTGATTAAGGGCGACAGGACAGTCAATGACATGGAGCGCGCCATCGAGTCCAGATGTCTGTCCCTGATACTGCGCCAGCAGCCGGTTGCCAGCGACCTGCGCCAGGTATCCACTGCCCTTAAGGTGGTGACGGACCTGGAGCGGATAGGGGACCATGCCTCGGATATTGCTGAGCTGATTCTGAGGATAAAAAGCGAGCATGCATATCACATTGTTAAGCATCTTCCGGTTATGGCCGCATCCGCCAACGCAATGGTTCACGACGCCATAGAAGCATTCATCGACCAGGATTTAGACGCTGCCATGGAAATTATTGAACGGGATGACGAGGTGGATACGCTGTTCAACCAGGTGAAGGATGACGTGATTCATCTGCTCCAATCCTCTCCGGACCAGGCGGACCAGGGAATTGATTTGCTGATGGTGGCCAAGTACCTGGAGCGGATAGGGGACCACGCGGTAAATGTGTGTGAGTGGACCCAGTTTTCTAAGACCGGGGCTCTTAAAAATGTTAGAATTATGTAATATCATTTATTTGTAGATAAAAAAATGCAGCACCTGTTAATTATGATATGCCCCTTGTCAAGCAGACAAGTAAAATATCTAAATTCAGGTGCTGCTTTGCGTTAACTATTCAATCCGTATCGTTCCGCTGATATGGATATCGTCGCTGCCGCTATTTGGTCCGTTCATATAAATCTTATAGTCGCCATTCTGAGGGACGGTATAGGTAGCGGATACCATTCCTTTATTGGATGAGAAGAGTCTTCCTTTTCCTGATTTATCAGTGATACTGACTGAGAAACGGTCGGAAGACTTATCGGATACGATTGATAGAGTTATTTCCTGTCCCTTTTTCAAAGAAAGAGTGTCAAACATATATGTGTTGCCTGCTTCGAGAGACATGTCAATATTGTTAATTCCTCTGGGATTAACTAATATGGCCTTTACTGCATCTGCTCTCATGTTTACGGATGATTCCTGACTCAGGAAGATATTGCTCTCTTCAATATTTTTCGTAAGTTCATTCTTTACTACTATAGATTGAGCTTCCATTACTCCGGATGCCGCAGCATATGCGGCCATTGGGCATAGTAATATAAAAAGTGCCATTGTTCCGATTAATAATGCGCTTTTTTCCTTTGTTGGTTTTTTCATAATCTCTTTAACCCTCCTTTCAATCACCTTGTAATTTCGGTCAACGAATGTGACCGTCTGTTCAGATTCCGGTCTTGTGGCGGCCAGGCTGACGATGAGACCCGCATATTGCGATTTTTGTCTGGAGTTAAAAGCTGCTGCTGTTCGTTTATCACAAGCGTATTCGCTGAAATCAAAAAAGATTATTTTATATAGATATACAATGGGATTGAACCAATGGATACAGTGTACAATGCCAATGATGGCTTTAAACAACAAGTCATTCGATTTAAGATGCATCAATTCGTGCCTCAACATTAAGTCCCACTCTTCCTCGGAAAAATCCCTGCCTGGAAATATGATTTTAGGATTGAAGATTCCTGTCAAAAATGGTGTGCTTATGAGATGAGATTTATATAACACAGGCAGCTTTCGTATATCCAGTTCTGTTTTTGCTTTTTCTATCATGTAATCCGGTTCTTTTTTTGAAATAGTTTCAGAGCTTTTAATAAGGTGATGTAACAGCCGCCTTCCCTTGATAAATGAGTTTATAAAAGTTAAGATAGCCCCCAATCCCCATATGACGAAAATACATATTGCAGCAGCCTGAATATGGGGAAGCATGGCAATATTGTAACGATTAAAACAAATGACACTCATTATATCATCCCCATGAATATCATTGATAGTATACCCCATGCTGTCCATGACAATCTTCATTATCAATATAAACATGGGGATTAGAAAGATAATTAGAACTACTTTCATCATAAAATATACGTATTCAATGTATTCAGTTTTATAAAAGCGTTCAATCAAAAGGACAGCTCCGAACATTATACTGGATACAACTGACATAACAAATATCAGTTCAAGCCAATTAATCATTATCCTCCTCTTTCAGTTCTTCAATCAATTGATATAATTTATCTACCTGCTGCTTTGTTAAACTCTTTTTACCGCATAATGTTGCAATCAGATTTTCCAACCGGCTGCTTCCGAATTTATCCTTCAATCTCATATTAATTGCCATTTTATCATACTCCAGTTTGCTAATCAGCGGGGTATAAAGGGTCTGCTTTCCTTTCTGCTGGACTGAGACATAACCTTTCTCTTTGATATGAAATAAAATAGCCCCTTTTGTGCCTTGTGCCTGCGGAAATTCGTCGTATATTAAGTTACTGTATACTCCCTGGGGGAATTTCCAAATAAATTCCATGTACTTATATTCCATTGGTGATAATTTTTTTTCCATACAATACAACCTCCTGTTTATATTTTAATACATCTTAATAAAAATATAAACATATATCTGCTTTTGACGATGATAGCTGTCAGGTAGTATTGTAGAAAATGTTGTGTTATCATTGTATCGTCTGCCAGGCGCATATGGGCTATTCTAGGTTAAAGGTTTCATCACCATCCTCAAATATGATGTAGTCTAAATTATCATCATAATTATCTGGCAATGCCTTTAAGTCTCCATATAAGCTTTGGGGAACCTGCTCTTTGACAAAAGCGATTTTATATTCGTTATCATAGAATACAATAAAAGGATTGAATTCAACATCGATATATTCAGATTTATTCTCGCTGTCAAAGTTTGTATTGACTGTGGCATTTACAAGATAAATAGAATCACTCAGTTTTTTGATTTCATGAATCGTTAATTCTTTATAATCATATCCTTGCATGGCATCACAGAATATATCTGGTAAACCGGCGTTTATTTCTGCTTTTGTAAATCGGACCTTTTTAGAAGCCTCTTCTGTATTACCGTTTTTCAAGTCTTGAAAATAGGATTCAATTAATTTGGTTTGTTGTTTTTCTGCTGTTCCACTATCATTTTGGCAGCTTACTAAAAAAAGAAAAGATGCCAGGATGACTAATATAACAATGCTGCATTTTAATTTCATAGTTGAGATGCTCCCTTATAAAATTTAAGCCGATAATTATTAGGGGGTTTCCTTTATTTCATGTATACATATGATGCGGTAAGCTTAGCAGAGCCAGTATTTTTTACGTATCCGTAATTTTTAAATGTTGGTGTCGCGGAAACTGTCCCGTAGCTATCATATCCACTTAAGGATGTTTTGCTGTTGATAATATATTTTCCCTGGCTATTATAGTATGCCAAACCAACATCAGCAGTGGTTCCGGAGCTTCTTGCAGTGCAAACCACATAGTATGTTTGTCTTGTACCGGGATTAAGTGATTTTCCATAGTCATAACCATCTACATAAGAATTGCTCTTGAGGTTTTCAACAGAGAAAGCCATAACTTGTGTTTTGCCATCCACGACGCTTGGCATTCTTGTTAGCGAGTTATAAACTTTTTCTGTCATATCAATGATGCAGATAGCTTCGGTATCCTTGTTTTCCTACTGGAAAGATTCGGTATACCCTCCCTGTGCGGCAGCTGCATGGAGTGGCATGCACAAGGATAATGCCATTGCCATTACTATACCCTCTTTTAATTTGATTCTCATACCGTTCCGCTCCTTTCATGTGTGAAAATATGTGAAAATATCGGCTTAAACTTTGTTATAAGTATAATATAATGCATGGGGGTGATATTAGTCAATAACATTTTTATATTTTTATTAAATATATAAAAATATAAAGTAGTAATACGAATTATATAAATAGCAAGTTTCATTTTTGTATGGCCTTCACCAGATGCTGGGATTTGACAACTGCCCGGAGGAGGCCGGGGCTATACGGGACTTTATACCCAATTATAAGATTAATCTGGTTACCCCGCAGAGTATGGAGGACATGAGTGTGTTCCGCACATGTTTACAGCAGATATTCAGTATGGTAAAATATAATTCAGATAAGACGCTGCTGGGAGAGCAGAAAAGACTGGCGGCCATAATGAAAAATCATGGAGAGAAGGAGGGGATGGATGTGTGCAGAGCAATTGATGAGTTGATTGAGGACGGAAAAAAAGAAGGCGAAATGAAAGGTCAAATGAAAGGCGAGGAGCGGGTCAGCAAACTGAACCTGCTGCTCATGGCTGATAAACGGTATGATGATTTGGAAAGGGCCTCAAAGGATAAGGAGTACCGCAGACAGCTTTTTGACACGTTTGGAATATAAGCTAAAAGCTAAAAATAGGATGAATGCCGCAGAATGGTGCTGTGAGTCCAGCATTGTTCTGCGGCATTTGTATTATTTTATTTAAAAATACCCATGGATAATCAAATGGCGGCATCGAAATGAAAATAAATGAAAAAATATGGAATAATAAGAAGGACCATGTTGAGCTGATTCTCACTTTAAAGCCATAAAATTAGTGAAAACAACCGTGCCAAACGTAAAAACCACTCTCGCAAAATAAAAAACGTAGAATATGGCTGGATATAAATGAAAAAATATAGAAATTTATGCCGAAAAAACAAATAAAATATTTTGAAAAGTATTGACATAATTTGAATCAAATGCTATTATGATGCTGCAAGGAGGTAGCAATCATATGAAGTACGCCACACGGATTAACTCGTTTTTGAGATTTGACAGCAACCTGCTGAATGCATTCCAGTCCATAGGAGCCATAGAGGGAGTGGATTATGTGGATTTGAATTATCCGGAACATTTTGCTGATTATGATATAGAAGTGATAAAGGCAAAGATGGAGGAATGCGGGCTGAAGTGTAATGCCATTAACCTAAGGTTCAGGGACAAGTACATAGGAGGGGAGTTTGGAAACCATGAGCCTTCCATATCACAGGACGCCATAGCATTATGCAGGGAAGCGGCAGATGCGTGCAGGAGACTGGGAGGAAACCAGATGATTATATGGCTGGGATTTGACGGTTTTGATTATTCCTTCCAGATTGATTATGTAAGCTACTGGAACCGGATTGTGAAGGCGTTCCGGGATGTGTGCGACTATTCCGGGGTGCCTGTGAGCATTGAGTACAAGCCTTATGAGGAGAGGGTCCATGCTTTCATTGACAGCTTTGGAACCGCGGTTTCCGTTCTCCACGACGTGGACAGGGAAAATCTTGGGGTCACCCTGGACTTCTGCCACATGCTGATGAAAAAGGAGAATCCTGCGTTTGCGGCAGCCTGGCTGCTGGAACGGGGGAAACTCTACAATATACATCTCAACGACGGAGAGGGTTCCACGGATGACGGCCTTATGGTGGGAACCGTGAATTTCTGGAAGACAGTGGAGGTCATGTACTACCTTAAGAAATATGACTTCCAGGGTGTGATATATTTTGACACATTCCCGAAAAGGGAGAAGGCGGTGGAGGAATGTGAGGCAAATATAAGGATGTGCCGCAGGATTGAACAGCTCATTGACACCTACGGGCTCTGCCGGATGGAGAAGGTGGTGGAACAAAACGATGCAGTAGCTGTAAGCAACATGATGGTTGCTTTACTATAAACAAAAACTATTTTAATGTAAAAGGAGAAGAGAAGATGAAAAAGAGAGGTTTGATTTTATCTATGACAGCAATTGCCATGGCAGCGGGGCTCATGGCAGGATGTACCAATAGGCAGGCGGCTGCCACGGCGCAGACAGAGACAGCGGCGGATACCTTTAATCCGGACAAGGAGGCAGGGGTCAGCATCGGGGAATTGAGAGAGAAGCTGGGGGATGTTCCGAAGCTGGACGGCGAAGTCAAATTGGGAGCAGTGGCAAAATCCTTTGATAATGAGTACTGGAGAACCCTGAGAGAGGGGTACGGCGAGTACCAGACCAAGGCTGCCGCCGCCGGCTATAATATCACCATAGACGTGACCTCGGCCCAGGGCGAGAACGACGAGCAGGGACAGCTTTCCATTGTAAAGGATATGATTAATAAGAAGTATACAGGACTTCTCCTTTCTCCTATTTCCGACGGAAACCTGACGCCGGGCGTGGAGGATGCCAAGAAGGCGGGAATCCCGGTTATCAATGTGAACGACGGCCTGATTGCCAATGCGGATTCCTTTGTGGGTCCCAAAGCGGATCAGAACGGAGAGCTGGCAGCGGAGTGGATTGCTGATAAGCTGGGCGGCAAGGGAAAGGTGGCTATTGTCATCGGTATGCCTAAGGCGTTTGCCGCAAGGCAGAGGACGGAAGGCTTTGAGAACTGGATGGCGGCCAATGCAAAGGATATTGAGATTGTGGCAAAGCAGAATGCTGACTGGGACCGCCAGAAGTCCAAAGACCTGGCGGACACATGGATTAAACAGTATCCGGACCTGAACGCCATTTTCTGCAACAACGATACCATGGCTCTGGGCGTGGTGGAGGCTGTGAAGTCTTCCGGCAAGGATATATTGGTGGTTGGCGTTGACGGCATAGGAGAGGCGTATGATTCAATCCGCAGGGGCGAGCTGGATGCCACCATTGATTCCTTCCCGTTCTATAAAGCTCAGATCGCAGGTGAAGTAATGCTCAGAAGCCTGGGCGGCCAGGAGATCCCAAGGGTGCTGTGGACGCCTCAGGCCCTCATTGATTCCGAAAACGTGGATAAGCCGGCAGAGGAAATCATTGGCTGGACCGACCCTGTATATGCAAAATAGACAAATGGAAGCAAGGAAACCATCATCAGCCAGAGGGTCAGACCCCTGGCTGATATTTCAAAGAGGGGATAGAATATGGCGACAATGATACATTTTTCTAATATAACTAAGCAGTTCCCCGGCAACAAGGCGCTGGACAGTGTGGATTTTACGGTGGATAAAGGGGAGATACACGCCCTTCTTGGGGAAAACGGCGCGGGTAAATCCACCCTTCTCAATATCCTTCACGGCATCTATCCTGATTACGATGGAAGCGTGGAGATTGACGGGAAAAAGGTAGACTTTAAGAATGCCAATGATGCCATTGAATTCGGCATCGCCAAGGTGCATCAGGAGGTAAACCTTGTGACTGAGCTGACGGTGGGGCAGAATATAGCCCTTGGCTACGAGGTGACCAGGGGGGTTCTGGTGGACTACGATGCCATGTACAGAAAGACAGATGCCATTCTGGAAAAGCTGGGCTGCAAATTCAGAAGCAGGGACCGTGTGACCTCTCTCAGCACCGGCGAGATGCAGATGATACTGATTGCCAAGGCATTGTTTCACAATGCAAGAATCATTTCCTTTGACGAACCCACATCGGCCCTGACGGACCGTGAAGTGGACCGTTTGCTTAAGATGATTATGGAACTTAAGGACCAGGGAATTACGATACTGTATATAACGCACCGTCTGGACGAGGTGTTTTCCATAGCGGACAGGGCCAGCATTCTGCGCGACGGAACGTATATCGCCACCCTGAACATAAAGGAGACTTCCAAGGAGGAGCTGATACGCCACATGGTAGGACGGGATGTGTCCGCCTATGCCGTTAGAAATAATCCACTGTGCGCCGCCGGTGAGGTGGTGCTGGAGGCCAGGGATCTGTGCAAGAACGGAGTATTTGAACATATAAGCTTTGAACTCCACAGGGGCGAGATTCTGTCCTTTGCCGGACTGGTGGGATCCAAGAGAACGGATGTGATGCGGGCCATATTTGGAGCCGACCCCTATACCAGCGGAGAAGTTTACATAAAAGGGAAAAAGGCGGAGATAAAAAGTCCTAAGGATGCCCTGCGGTACAGTCTGGGGCTGATACCTGAGAACAGAAAGACCCAAGGCTTTGTAAAGAATTTTACCAACGCCGGCAACATGGCGCTGGCCTCCATGAACCGGTTCTGCAGCAAGGGCTTCGTGAATGCCAGGAAGATATATGACAACTGTATGTATTATACGGGGGAAATGAATCTGCATCCTGCGGATCCGAATTACCTGACAGAGAGCCTGAGCGGCGGAAATGCCCAAAAAGTCATCATCGCCAAGTGGATGACCACGGACGCCGATATCATTATATTTGATGAACCCACAAAAGGAATCGACGTGGGCGCCAAGGCGGAGATATACCGCCTGATGGAGGATCTGGTAGCGGGAGGAAAGGCCATCATTATGGTGTCCTCGGAGCTGCCGGAGGTCATAGGTATGAGCGACAGGGTTGTGGTCATGAGGGAAGGCAAAATCATGGGCTTTCTGAACCACGATGAACTGAATGAAGAAGTCATAATGAGTTTTGCGATGGGAGGCTGACTATGAAGAGTATGATAAAGAAGTTTTCAAGGGAATTAGAAGTAGTTGCTGCGCTGGCTGTAATCATGGTGGTATTTGGCGTCATACAGCCCATTTATTTTTCGCCGTCCAACCTGCTTGATATCCTGGACCAGTCCGTCATCAACGGTCTTCTGGCCATCGGCATGACCCTGGTCATCATTACGGCCGGAATTGACTTGACAGTTGGCTCCACGCTGGCTATTGTAATCGTAAGCGTGGGTAATTTCCTGGTCATGGGACTGAATCCTTTTGCAGCCGTCCTTGCAGGCGCGGCCATCGGCTTTTGTCTGGGGCTTGTGAACGGAATCCTTGTGGCCAAGATGAAATTACAGCCCTTTGTGGCTACCCTGGGTATGATGTCCGTATACAGGGGAGTTGCCTACCTTATAACAGGGGGCTGGCCTGTGCTTAACATTCCCCAGAATTTCAGGGACATTATGGATGGCGATGTAATCGGCACCCTGTCCTCATCCATGATTCTGTTCCTGGTTGTGACGGTGATTGCCTATATCCTGCTGAAGCACACAAAGTTTGGAACCTATCTGTATTCCATCGGCAGCAATGAGGAAGCCACCCGCCTGTCCGGCGTCAATGTGGATTTCAACAAAATTATGTCTTATGCAATCTGCGGTGTCTGCGTTGCGTTTGCCGGAATGGTCATGCTGGCGAAACTGGGCACCGGAGAGCCGGCGGCCGGAGCCAGCTATGAGACCAATGCCATTGCGGCTGCGGCCATTGGAGGCACCAGCCTGGCAGGCGGTAAAGGAAGCATCATAGGCACATTCCTGGGAGCAATCCTTCTCCAGGCCCTGAAGGTAGGACTGGTGGTCTGCGGCGTGGATACATTCTGGCAGTATATTGCTACGGGTCTTATCATAGTGTTCGCGGTATATGTGGACGTAATCCAGGGTAAGCTTGCAGCCATGAGACTGAATAAGAAGGCAAAGGCGGAATAACCGCATAAGGGGGTTTGGACAGTGAGAGATTGCGGGAGAGATTACATTTGTGTCATCGGCAGCCTTAACTACGATATCATTATGAAGCAGAAGCGCATGCCTCTTCTGGGGGAAACATACACCGCTGACAGCATAACCTATTCCGGCGGAGGAAAGGGGGCCAATCAAGCTGTACAGTGCGCCAAGCTGGGAATCGACACCATTATGGTGGGGAAGGTGGGAAGGGACGCCTTTGGCGATGCCCTGGTGGATAAACTGAAGGACTATGGGGTGGACTGTTCCTGCATAGGCAGGAGCGGCAGCCCCACGGGTGTGGGTGTGGTCCATGCCCTGGAGGACGGGACTGTGTATGCTTCCATCATCACAGGCGCCAATTTTGATATTACGTCCCGGGAGATCGACGGGCTGGACGAGCTGGTCAGAAGCAGCAGGATTATCATTCTTCAGCTGGAGATACCCACAGGTGTGGTGGAGCATATTATCCGAAAGGCAAAGCAGTATCATGTATACACCATACTTAACGCTGCCCCGGCCAAGGAAATGGACAGGGAAGTTCTTAAAATGGTAGACTGCCTGATTGTCAATGAGACGGAGGCATCCTTTTATGCGGGAGCTGATATGACGGATGGAGACATGGTAAGGGCTCATGCGGACAGGCTGAGACAGCTGACGGACGGAACTGTTATAGTCACCCTGGGCTCCAAGGGCAGTATGCTTCTGGGGGAAGAGGGAGCGGTTCCCATTGACCCTGTAAAGGTGGAGCGCGTAACGGAGAGCACAGGGGCAGGAGATTCCTATATAGGGGCATTTGCCTATGGAAAATTCAAGGGCATGACGGATCTCCAGGCATGCTGCTTTGCGGCCAGGGCAGCATCGGTGACCGTGACCAAAATAGGAGCACAGGAGGCCATGCCCTGCTTAAGCGAGATGAACGAAAGCCGCCTGCCCGATGTCTGAACTTTTACGGAAAATGAAAAAATATGACAGAAAATGCAAGAATCATGGTTGAACTAAGGATGGGCTCTTTGATATAATAAAGTTATTATAGTTCAAAGGGGTAAGCATATGGTTCCTGAGTTGAGAAAAGAAGAGATACTGAAAAGTATCAAAAAAAGGGATATCTCTTATATAAAAGACCTGGCAGCGGAATTGAACATTTCCCTGTCCACTGTGCGCAGGGATGTCGCTGCTCTGGAACAGGAAGGCAGCGTCATCGTCATGCGCGGAGGCGCGGTTAAGTATAAGGCGGAGGACTTCGATGAACCTGTGGTAAAGAAAAAACTGATTCACAGCGAGGAGAAGGAGATCATTGCCAGGAAGGCGGCCGCGCTGGTGGAGGACGGAGACTGCGTTTACGTGGATTCAGGCACGACCACGGTGGGGATGCTTAAATATCTCCAGGGAAAACGAATCACCATTGTCTCCAGCAGCACGGAACTGCTGGACAATCTGCCCGTCAAGAACGCGAAGTGTATCCTGCTGGGGGGAGAGGTGAGGGATGATTTGGAATCCGTTCTGGGCGCCCTGACGGAAAAGATGATATCCGACATGTATTTTGACAAGGCGTTCATTGGCGCCAACGGGTATATCCCGGACGGAGGCATCTACACCTATGATGACAGAGAGGCCAGGAAAAAGGTGATTGTAAAAGACCATTCCAAGGCGGTCTATGTGCTGATGGATACATCCAAGAAGAATAAGTATGCGTTCTCCAAGGTGTTTGATTTGGGGGAGGCGGTTCTGATTACAGAGGAGGAAAATTCAGAAGATTCATAGGTACAGATTCATGGGTACAGAAGTTCGGATATAAAAAAGGCTCCCGCGCAGGAACAGCGGGAGCCTTTTAACGATACCGGTTCAGATGGATTATTCACCAAACACAGCCTTATAATCAGCCTGGAATTTGGCAATGCCCTGGTCGGTCAGAGGATGCTTTGTCATCTGCTCCAGTACCTTGTAAGGAACAGTCGCGATGTCGGCTCCGGCCTTGGCGCAGTCGATTACGTGAATCGGATTGCGGACGCTGGCAGCAATGATTTCAGTTTCAATGTTGTGCATCTGAAAAATCTCGGTGATGTCGTAAATCAGGTCGATACCCGGCATGGAGATGTCATCCAGACGTCCAAGGAACGGGGATACGTAGGACGCGCCTGCCCGTGCGGCCAGGAGAGCCTGTGCGGATGTAAATACCAGGGTAACGTTGGTCTTGATACCTTCTGCGTGAAGCGCCTTGACAGCCTTTAAGCCTTCTACTGTCATGGGAATCTTGACTACCATGTTTGGATGAATGGCGGCAATCTCGCGGCCTTCCTTAATCATGCCCTCTGCGTCAACGGTGGTAGCCTTAACCTCGCCGCTGATAGGTCCGTCCACGATGTCGGTGATTTCCTTGATGACTTCGGCAAAGTTCCTTCCCTCTTTTGCAATCAGGGATGGATTGGTGGTTACGCCGCAGATGATACCCATATCATTGGCCTTTTTGATGTCCTCAACATTAGCTGTGTCCACAAAAAATTTCATAGCAAATACCCTCCTAAAATGTGCGGGACAGGCTCGCCTGCCCGCTTCCTTTTTATCTCTAAGTGTATTATAGCGCATATACATGCTGTGTCAAGCAAATTGTTGCAAAAATATGCGTTAATATGCGATTTTTGTTAGAACGCACACAGGGGAGCGCCGAAATACAAATAAAATACCGCAAAAGTAACGCAAAAAATCGCAACAGGTTTTATGGAGCACCTGCCCTGACTATAAAAAATCCAGTCCCTTGTTCCGGTAGTCCACAGCCATTTCGCCGGACACGTCGTTGTCCGTGATTAATGTGGTGAAAGCCTCGATGCCGCACACATGGTATCTGGATACGGTATTCAGCTTAATGGGATTCACCAGGGCAATGACCCTTCGGGAGGACTGAATCAGCTGTCTCTTTATGCTGACCTCGTCCGGGTATGGTATGGTCATGCCATATTCGGGATGGATGGCGTATACGCCCATAAAGCACAGATCCGGGTGGTAGAGAGCTGCCTGGCTGGCGGCGGTTTCCCCCACATTGGTCATGGATTCCTTTAACAGCCGTCCTCCCAGGACGATTACATCCACCTGGTCCTTCATGGAACAGGCGTGGGCAATGGAATAGCTGTTGGTCAGCACGGTGAGCTTAAGGCCGTTAGGAATGTTCTTGGCAAACTGCAGGTTGGTACTGCTGCCGTCAATGGCCACCAGCTGGTCCTTCTCCAGAAAGTCCAGGGCCTTCAGCGCCAGGCGCTGCTTTAATTCCACATCCGTTGTCTCCCGGTCAAAGAAATTGATGACCGGGCGCTCCATGGGAATGGCTCCGCCGAACACACGCTTGACCTGCCCTTTCTGGTCCAGGTCCAGCAAATCGCGGCGGATGGTATCCTCGGATACATTCAGCTCCACGGCCAGCCTGCTGACAACTACCTTGCCGGAGGAGTGAAGCTTATTTAAGATTAATGCCTGCCGTTCTTCTTTTAACATATCATTCCCTGTCCTTTTCTTTTATCCATTCTTTTGCCAGTTCCATCCAGCCCTGACAGTGGGGCGCGAGGCAGTCGCCCGTGCTGTCGGAGACCTCGTCCGTAGCCAGGGACAGTCCGTGGCGTCCGCTGGGGTAGATGTGTATTTCCAGGCTGACGCCTGCCTTTTTCAGGGCCTGGGCCAGCAGCAGGGAATTTTCCACAGGCACGGACTGGTCGGTCCAGGTGTGCCACAGGAAGGTCCTGGGCGTCTGCGGTCCTGCCTGAAGTTCCAGGGAAACCAGTTCCCTGAGCCTGGGGTCGCCGGCCCTGTCTCCCAAAAGCTGTTCAAAGGAGCGCTTATGTCCGAATTCTCCGGATGTGATAACCGGATAGCACAGAATCATTCCCGTTGGCTGTATGTCCTCAGGGGCCGCATTCAGGGGGCCATAGAGAAATTCGCGGTTCCACATCATGCCCAGGCAGGCGGCCAGATGGCCTCCCGCGGAGAAACCGCACACAATAATCCGATCTGTGTCAATATTCCATTCCCGGGCATGGCTTTTCACGAAAGCCACGGATTTGGCCAGCTCCATAAGGGCCACGGGAAATGTTTCCGGGGCAACGCTGTAGTGCAGGGAAAAGACCTGGCATCCCGCTGCCAGAAATTCCATGGCCACGGGCTGGTCTTCCCTGGGAGACACAAAACCGTAACCGCCTCCCGCGCACAGGACCACGGCCGGGCGGAGAAGCTCCGGCTTGTGAGGCAGGCGATCTAACAGATAAGCAGTCAGGTCCGCCGGCTTCAGGGATGCCCTTGCATGGCCGCATTCCTGTTCAGTAACCATAATATTAAAATGTTTTATATTCATGTTCTCGCCTTTCCGGAAACAGAGGGTGAAAAATATGCAAAAAGGCTGTTTCCAGTATCATTATACTGAAAACAGCTCATGGGTTCAATCACTTTTGCCGCCTGTTTTATGCCGCTGTATATGTCACTGTTTATGCCGCTGTCTTATGGCTGGCGCCGAAACATGGTCTCAATGTACGCCAGGATAAGGGGAGCGATTCCCTTGGCTTCATTTTCAACCACAGGCTCCCTCATATAGTATTCAAAGGTGCCCTCCCGCATGTCCGTGTTGCCCAGCCCGGCAACCAGGCAGATGCCGCCCAGCTGGAGACTGCCGTCTTTCTCGGAGAGGTATGTGCTGCATATTCCCTCAAATGCCTTTTGGCCGTATTTAAAATAGTCGTCGGGAAGGTAATGGAGGCGTACGCTTTTCATGATGACATAGGCGAATATGGCGGAGCCGGATTCCTCCAGGTAGTTGGGGGCGATACCTCCCCGGTTTACCACCTGGTACCACATGCCGGTGGCCTGGTCCTGGTAGGGAAGCATGGCGTCAATCAGTTCTTTATAGATGGCGTTTAACCGCGCCTTCTGGCAGGTCATGGATTCCGGCATGACTTCCATGGTGTCGATGAGCGCCATGGCATACCAGCCCATGGCCCTGAGCCAGAAGTTCTCCGACAGTCCGGTCACCTTATCGCACCAGAACATCTGGCGTGAATCATCGTAGGCATGGTAATACAGCCCGTTGAGTGGATCCCTCATCCGATCGTATACCTGGAGGAACTGCTGGTATGAATCCTCGCAGTTTTTGCAGCCGTTATACTCTGCCTCGTACTGCATATAGAAGGGCTGGGCCATGTAAAGCCCGTCCAGCCATATCTGGTTGGGATAGATTTTCTTATGCCAGAAGTTTCCTGTGGATGTGCGGGGCTGTTCCTCTAGCTGGCTGTATACAGTATCCATGGCCCTCCTGTATTTTTCTTTTCCGGTCAGCTTGTAAAGGTCGAACAGGGTTTTGCCGGCGTTTACATTATCCAGGTTATACTCCTTTGGATCATAGGATTCAATGGAGCCGTCCTCCCTTACAAAGCGGCCGGTGAAGGCGTCTGCGAAGTTCAGATACCGGCGGTTCCTGGTTATAAGGTAGAGTTCGATAATGGCCTTAATCATGCAGCCGTCAATATAGTTCCAGGTAGATTTTGAACCCTCCCGGATTTTTTCAATGTTCCACACGGGGGCCTCAGGGGTGCTCTGCTCAATCAGCTGGTCGATGTAACGGTCCAGTATTTTCATAATCTTAACTCTCCTTTATACATATATGTACACTGAGCCTGATGTAAGGCGTCTTTGAAAAAATGGAAGTGTAAACGTTTGCAGGAAAAACAATAGTGATTTAGCTCAATTTAATCCGGGAAAAACCCGGAAATCACAGTGCATTATGTCTTTGAATTCCTCTAAATCCATTTTTTTATTCTTGAATCTATCTTAACACAAAAAAAGCGGGAAAAGAATTGGATATATTACACAAAAAAATATAAAAAAACTATACGAATCAAACAATTGACATACGATATAAATAGTGATACTATGGAATCACAAAAAAAACGATGCATGTTTGCTTAAAATGAACTAAATGTAATTACTTACAAATGGCAGATATGCATAATTTTTAAAGCAATGATGCAAACCTTTGCAAACATCTAAGCAAAGACAAAGAAAAGAGAGGGAAAGAAATGATGAAGAAGAACCTGAAAAAAGCAGTGTCCCTGGCCCTGGCATCTGTAATGGCATTATCACTGACAGCCTGCAAAGGCGGCAGCGGCAGCGGGACCACTACGGCGGCACAGGCAGAAAGCAAGGAAGCAGAGAGCGGATCTGAGGACGTGACCATCAAGTTCTGCTGGTGGGGCGGTGACTCCAGACATGAGGCAACTGAGAAGGCAGTGGACGCATTCATGGCAAAGTATCCTAACATTAAGGTGGAATGCGAATACGGAGCCTGGACCGGATGGGAAGAGAAGCAGTCCCTTGCCATTCAGGGAGGAAATGCGGCTGATGTTATG
This sequence comes from Enterocloster clostridioformis, assembly GCF_020297485.1. Classification (NCBI taxonomy): domain Bacteria; kingdom Bacillati; phylum Bacillota; class Clostridia; order Lachnospirales; family Lachnospiraceae; genus Enterocloster; species Enterocloster clostridioformis. The sequence continues at coordinate 3,489,867 of NZ_JAIWZC010000001.1, read as the reverse complement.
CAGATTAACTGGAACTGGATTACATCCTACAGCGGCAACGGGACCAACTTTGCAAATCTGGAGGACTACAGCGATGTCCTGGACCTGACCCAGTTTTCCCAGGACAGCCTGGACCAGTGCAAGGCAGACGGCAAGCTGATGGCAGTGCCGGTGGCCCTGACAGGACGTCTGTTCTACTGGAATAAGACCACCTTTGATGAGGTTGGATGTGAGATTCCCACAGATGAAGCTTCCCTCCTGGAGGCGGGCGCTAAGTTTAAGGCTTATAATGAAGACTATTATCCTCTGGCCATGATGGAATATGACAGGGCCATCTTCCTGGTATACTATCTGGAGAGCGTATACGGCAAGCCATGGGTTGAGAACGGGGAGCTTCAGTACACGGCCGAGGAGATTCAGGCAGGCATGGACTTTATGACAAAGCTGGAGGAAGCCCATGTGATTCCCACCATCGCTATCCTTCAGGGCGATATGGCGGATTCCTTAGATAAGAACGCAAAGGTAATCGACGGCAAATATGCAGGCGTATTTGAGTGGGATTCCGCGGTTTCCAAGGTACAGAAGGCAATCGCGGAGAGCACCACAAAGCCGGGCCAGGAGCTGGTTATCGGAGACTTCCTTAAGTTCGGCGATTACGACGGCGGCTTTACCAAGATTTCCATGGCGCTGGCAGTATCCGCAAATTCAGCGCATCCAAAGGAAGCGGCCATGCTGATTAACTACTTATTAAATGATGATGAGGCAATTGAAATCTGCGGTACTGAGCGCGGCATTCCATGCTCCGCGGAGGGTGTAAAGATTCTGGAGGAAAAGGGAATCGGTGATAAGCTGGTAATGGAGGCCAACGCAAAGGTTCTGGCCCATTCCAAATTCCCTCTGGACCCCATGTTTGAGCACAATGACCTGAAGGCCAATCCTGACGGTGTATATTACAAGGTATTTGGAAAGCTGAGCGCAGGCGACATTACTTCCGCCCAAGCAGCGGAGGATTTGATGAAGGGTATTGACGATTGTTATAACTTCTGATTTTCAGATAGGATTCAGGACGGATATTGGTATTGAAATGACAGACAGGGCCGCCGGATATGCCCCGGGCGGCCCGTATCCCGGCCTGCCCCGGGCAGCGGGGGGAGACGGGAAAGGCGCGGCTGATGACAGAAAAAGGCGGTGGCGGAAATAGTATGGATGTTAGGGAAGCAGTAAAGCACAGGGAAAATTACGACAGCATTGTTACATATTTTAAGACTTTGAAAACGCCCGGCATGGACCAGATGGTCCTGCTGATAGATACCATAGAGCGGATGTCCCCGGAAATATACGAGCATTACAGGGCGCTCCAGGACATGTTCCGCATGAGATTAAAGGAAATGCTGGCAGGAGGGAATCCTGGCCCGCGTGAGCAGCTTGCATACATCATCCAAAAGGGGTGCGGCACAGGTACGCTGCTCAGGGAGAAGTATGAGAGCTATTTAGATTAACAGGTTTGGAGGTAACCGTATGAAAAAAAGGAAAGGATTCTGGGCGTTGAATATCGGCCTGCTTTACATTCTGCCATGGCTGGTTGGATTTCTTCTGTTCAAGGTATATCCATTTGCATCTTCGCTGTATTACAGCTTTACCAACTATGATTTGTTCAACGGAATAACAAAGACCGGACTTCTGAACTACGAGAAGATATTTACGGATGAGGATATCATCAGGGCATTTGAGGTGACATTCAAATATGCGATCTTTGATGTGCCCTTAAAGCTGGCGTTTGCCCTCTTTATCGCATATATCCTCAACTTCAAGCTGAAGGGTGTAAATTTTTTCAGGACAGCATATTATATCCCGTCTATCCTGGGCGGTTCCATCGCCATTGCCATTCTCTGGAGGGCTGTGTTCAATACGGATGGACTGATTAACACGGTAATCACATTCTTCGGAGGTCCCAAGATTAACTGGATGGCCGGCGCCAACAGCGCGTTGTTTGTGATTGTGCTTCTGCGTGTCTGGCAGTTTGGTTCCGCAATGGTTATTTTCCTGGCAGCCTTAAAGGGCGTGTCCGAAGACTTGTATGAGGCTGCCTCCATTGACGGCGCAGGCAAGTGGACCCAGTTCTTTAAGATTACGGTACCCCTTATCACACCGGTTATTTTCTATAACCTGATTACCCAGCTCTGCCAGGCATTCCAGGAGTTTAACGCCCCGTTCCTGGTGACAAAGGGCGGGCCAAACGGCGCAACCACCTTGATTTCCATGCTGATTTACAACAATGCATTCCTGCGCCATAAGATGGGAATGGCCAGCGCACAGGCATGGATTCTGTTCCTGATTGTCATGACGCTGACAGCGGTGGCATTTATCAGCCAGAAAAAATGGGTGTATTATTCAGACGAGGAAGGGAGGTAGGGATGTATGACAAGAGAGACAAAACGGAAGGTCAGCACGGCAATCCGCTACACTCTGCTGATTCTGGTGGGATTCATCATGGTATACCCTCTAATCTGGATGGTTGGGGCCACCTTTAAGACCAACTCCGAAATATTTACCAGCGCATGGTTTCTGCCTAAGAACCCTGTGTTCGACGGGTACAGCAATGCCTTTAAGAGCTATGGAGGCAAGATATCCCTGATTACCTCCCTGATTAATACATATAAAATTGTGCTTCCCAAGGTGATTTTCACCGTGGTGTCCGCCACCATCGCGGCCTATGGATTCGGGCGGTTTGACTTTAAGGGAAAGAAAATTTTCTTTGCTATGCTGATGTCCACCCTGTTTCTTCCTCAGGTGGTTCTCAATGCGCCCCAGTACATCATGTTTAACAAATGGAAATGGGTCAACACCTATCTTCCTCTGATTGTACCTTCCCTGTTCGCGGCGGATACCTATTTCGTATTTATGCTGATTCAGTTCCTCAGGGGAGTGCCAAAGGAGCTGGAGGAAGCCGCCAAGATTGACGGCTGCAACACATTAAAGACACTGTGGTACGTGATTGTTCCTATGCTGAAGCCGTCTCTGGTGTCCTGCGCCCTGTTCCAGTTCATGTGGACCAACAATGATTTTCAGGGGCCGCTGATTTACATTGCGGATATGCAGAAATATACGAACTCCGTATACCTGCGCATGTCCATGGACGGAGATGTGGGCTTCCAGTGGAACCGTATCCTGGCCATGTCCCTGATTTCCATTGTACCATCGCTGATTGTATTCTTCTGCGCACAGGATTCTTTCATTGACGGTATTGCGGCAGGCGGTGTTAAGGGTTAAAATATAAAAAGGCCAGGGTCAGCCTGGATGGGAATGGGGGCTCTCCTGGGAGGGGCCCCATTCTTGAATTGATATTGCGGCCATAGAGGGTCAGAAAAGAAAAGAGGTATAATACCATGGATTTAAAGGTGATTTATAAAAATGCGCGCTGCGCCGTACTGGAGATAGAGGACGGAGGCACATATGAAACCAGCCGGATGTACCGCATTTATCTGAATGGGGAATTCATCCGGGAAACAGGAAAAGCTGTCACAAGTATTTATAATCTGAAACCGGATACCGGCTATCAGGTGGAGGCCAGAAGCGGAGATGGCCTTGTGTTTAAGACCTCCTTTGCCACGGACAGTGAATACGTGACATTGGATGTGCGTGATTTTGGGGCAAAGGGAGACGGAATTCAGGATGACACCCTGTTTATCCAGGCTGCCATTATGGCCTGCCCTGAAAAGAGCCGGGTCCTGATTCCGGCCGGGACCTACCGGATAGTGTCCCTGTTTTTAAAGGATAATGTGAACATTGAGCTGGCTGAGGGGGCGGTGCTGTCCGCGTATACGGACCGGACCCGTTTTCCTGTGTTTCAGGGCATGATCCAGAGCTATGACGAGCAGGGCGAATACAATCTGGGCACATGGGAGGGCAATCCGCTGCCCATGTTTACCGGCATCATAACTGGCGTGAACGTGAAGGAAGCCGTTATCTACGGACAGGGAATCATAGACGGGAACGCGGGGACAGGTGAGGGGAACTGGTGGCATGAGCCCAAGGTGATACACACGGCCTGCCGCCCCAGGATGATTTTCCTGGAGAGGTGCCGGCAGGTGACGGTTCAGGGAATCACAGTGAGGAACAGTCCCAGCTGGAACATCCATCCCTATTTTTCCGACCACTTAAGATTCTTTGACCTTAAGGTGCTGAGTCCCAAGGATTCGCCCAACACGGACGGACTGGACCCGGAATCCTGCAAGGATGTGGAGATTGCCGGCGTCTGCTTCTCTGTGGGAGATGACTGCATCGCCGTAAAGTCGGGAAAAATCTATATGGGTTCCACCTATAAATGTCCGTCAAAGAACATTTCCATCCGAAGATGCTGTATGCGGGACGGCCATGGATCTGTTACCATCGGAAGCGAGATGGCGGGCGGGGTAAAGGACCTGACTGTCAAGGACTGTATGTTCCTGCACACGGACAGAGGACTGCGCATCAAGACGCGCAGGGGCAGAGGAAAGGATGCCGTGGTGGACAAAATTGTCTTTGAACACATCCGCATGGACCATGTGATGACCCCCTTTGTCATCAACTGTTTCTATTTTTGTGACCCGGACGGACACAGCGAGTATGTGCGCACAAAGGAAGCGCTTCCGGTGGATGACAAAACGCCTTTTATCAAGAGCCTGTGTTTTAGGGATATAGAGGCGGAGAACTGCCATGTGGCGGCTGCCTACATGTATGGTCTTCCGGAACAGCGGATTGGACGGGTGGAGATGGAGCGTGTCCGCGTCAGCTATGCTGCGTCTGCCAGGGAAGGGCAGCCCGCCATGATGGATGGCTGTGACTCCCATATATGCCGCATGGGAATCTACGCCAATCAGATTGAGGAGCTGGTTCTCAAGGACGTGAAGGTGGAGGGACAGGACGGTCCGGCCGTCATCACGGAAAATATCGGCTGTGTCTGCGGAAGCATTTGACAGAAGGCGGAAAACGAGTTAGATTGTATTCGTACGCCTGAACGGAAATGATATGTAAACGCTTGTGGGGGATTGCAAAGAGGGGGATATTATGGCAGTGACGATAAAGGATATCGCGAAAAGGGCAGGGGTTTCCTATTCCACGGTATCCAGGGCCTTAAACGGCATAGGAGTGGAGAACACGGAAAGCAGGAAGAATATACTGCGCCTGGCCCAGGAGATGGGGTATGTGCCAAACCAGGCGGCCATCAACCTGAAGAAGTCCAGATCCTATGTAATAGGGCTGTATTTCTCTACCATCAGTAAGATGACATCGCCGTTTGTGCTCCACGACGTGCTGACAGGGGTTTACAGTGTTGCGGGAAGCAAGTATAATGTAGTGGTTAAAGGTATTGATATGCACGAACCCGGAACACTGAATCCCAGCTATTTTGACGGAATCATCGTATTGTCCCAGCGAAGCGAGGACATGGAGTTTATGAATGAGGTCCTGGACAAAAAGATTCCCATGGCAGTCATCTGCCGGGCCGTGGACGTGGACGCGCCCAATGTGACCACGGATGAGGCCCTTGCCATGGAACGGGCCATGGACTATCTGCTGGAGAACGGACACCGGAACATCGGCATCATAGAAGGAAATCCGGGACTGGATTCCAGCCGGCTGCGCCGCAGGGGATGGAGGACGTCCATGACCAGCCACGGACTGGATCCGGATGCCCTTCCCGTCATCAGCGGCAATTACCGGTATGCCAGCGGATATACCGCGGCAAAACAGCTTCTCGCCTTCCGGCCCACGGCCCTGCTGTGCTTTAACGATGAGATGGCTTTTGGAGCCAGGACAGCCATTGTGGAGGCCGGTCTTAAGGTACCGGACGATGTTTCCCTGGTGGGCTTTGACAACTGGGATATGTCAGGCTATTCGGATATGCATTTGACCACAGTGGAGCGCAACATGGGTGAGATTGCCAAAGAGGGAGCCAGGGTGCTGCTCAGGCGCCTGGATGAGGGAATCATCGACAACCGGAGGATTTACCTGAACAATAAGCTGATTATCAGGGATACGGTTAAGAATCTGAATGTGGAAGAGAGGAAACCATCATGAAAAAGTTAGAAGAGTATGTAAGAAGCATACCGGATTTTCCGGAGCCTGGAATCATATTCCGGGATGTGACCAGCATCCTGCAGGACGCGGACGGGCTTCACATGGCAGTGGACAGTCTGATTGACATGGTGAAGGACCTGGATTACGACCTGGTGATAGGTCCGGAATCAAGGGGATTTATCTTTGGAGTGCCGGTGGCCTATGCACAGCACAAGGGATTTGTGCCTGTGCGCAAAAAGGGAAAGCTTCCCTGCGAGACCATTGCCATGGAATATGATCTGGAATACGGACAGGCAACCATTGAAATGCACAAGGATGCCATCCGTCCGGGCCAGAAGGTAATCATTGTGGACGACCTGATCGCCACGGGAGGCACCACCGAGGCGATTGTGAAGCTGATTGAGCAGCTGGGCGGACAGGTGGTAAAGATCTGCTTTGTCATGGAGCTGAAAGGGCTGAACGGGCGGGAGCATCTGAAGGGATATGATGTGGATTCCGCGATTATTTATGAAGGCAAGTAGGAAAATGAAACAGATTTGGTTACAGAAAGGCCCCGTTAGAATAAAAATGGGCCTTTTTGTTATGTCCGGAGGGAATCCGAGAGCATGAAGGACCTGATAAACCGGGCGGACAGAGCCATGTACGGGGTGAAGCGCACAGAGAAAACGGGATTGCCGTCTATGACAAGTCTGACGAGGCAGGGCCGGTATAGAGCGTGTCAAAAGACCGCCTTCCGGCCCGGCCCCGCTTTTTTCCAAGCGCCCCTTGCTTTTTTACATAAAAAAAATTATAATGTATCTTGACTATCCATAGGAAAAGGTGACCGAACATATGGCAAATGAGGGAACAAAAGAAAAACTGGATATCGAATTGGAAGCGCCGGCCGACTTTACCAGCCCTGAAGTGCTGTATCAGGACTTGATTAATACAATTCGTAAATATCATCCGTCGGATGATATCACCATGATCGAAAAGGCTTACAGGATTGCGGACGAGGCCCATAAGGAACAGAAGCGCAAATCCGGGGAGCCCTATATCATCCATCCGCTCTGCGTGGCCATTATACTGGCCGATTTGGAGATGGATAAGGAGACCATTGCGGCAGGGCTTCTTCATGATGTGGTGGAGGATACCATCATGACCCTGGAGCAGCTGACCAAGGAGTTTGGCTCCGAGGTTTCCTTCCTGGTGGACGGTGTCACCAAGCTGACACAGTTAAACTGGGATAAGGACAAGGTGGAAATCCAGGCAGACAACCTGCGCAAGATGTTTTTGGCCATGGCAAAGGACATCCGCGTCATTATCATCAAGCTGGCGGACCGTCTCCACAATATGAGGACCGGTCAGTACTGGAAGCCGGAGAAGCAAAAGGAAAAAGCCAGGGAAACCATGGAGATCTATGCTCCCATCGCTGACAGACTGGGTATTTCCAAGATTAAGATTGAACTGGACGATCTGTCCCTTAAGTTCCTTCAGCCGGATGTATATTACGACCTGGTGGAGAAGGTGGCCCTCCGCAAGGATACAAGAGAGGCCTTTGTCCAGGAAATCGTGGATGAGGTCAAGAGCCATATGGAGGATGCGGGCATTGAGGCCACTGTGGGCGGACGTGTGAAGCATTTTTTCAGTATCTATAAAAAGATGGTGAACCAGAATAAGACTCTGGACCAGATATATGATTTGTTCGCAGTGCGCATCATGGTGGAGACCGTGAAGGACTGCTATGCTGCCCTGGGTGTCATCCATGAGATGTATAAGCCCATTCCGGGCCGTTTTAAAGACTATATAGCCATGCCAAAACAGAATATGTACCAGTCCCTGCACACCACCCTGATTGGAAGCAACGGGCAGCCTTTTGAGATACAGATCCGCACCTATGAGATGCACAGGACAGCGGAATACGGTATCGCCGCCCACTGGAAATATAAGGAGAGCGGAAGCGGACAGGTGGCTGCGGGAAGCGCGGAGGCAAAGCTCAGCTGGCTGCGCCAGATTCTGGAGTGGCAGAGGGATACGGACGATTCCAAGGAATTCCTGAGTATGGTCAAGGGGGATTTGGATCTGTTCTCCGACAGTGTGTACTGCTTTACACCGTCAGGGGATGTAAAGACCCTGCCCAGCGGTTCCACTCCCATTGACTTTGCATATTGTATACACAGCGCGGTGGGAAATAAGATGGTGGGAGCCAGGGTCAACGGCAAGCTGGTGCCCATCGAATATGTGATTCAAAACGGCGACCAGCTGGAAATCATCACATCCCAGAATTCCAAGGGACCCAGCCGGGACTGGCTGGGCATTGTGAAGAGTACCCAGGCCAAGAATAAGATTAACCAGTGGTTCAAGAGCCAGATGAAGGAAGACAACATCGTCAGGGGCCGGGACCAGATTGAACGCTACTGTAAGGCAAAGGGCATTAATTGGTCTGAAATCGGCAAGCCTGAGTTCATGGAAAAGGTTATGAACCGGTATGCCTATAAGGATTGGGATTCCGTTCTGGCATCCATTGGACACGGGGGCCTGAAAGAGGGCCAGGTCATCAATAAGATGCTGGAGGAGCGGGAGAAGAAGTTAAAGAGGGAGATTACGGATGCGGATGTGCTCAGCGGAATTGCCGACACAGCGGGAAGGTCTGGTGAGGCCAGCGTCCGCAGATCAAAGAGCGGCATCATGGTCAAGGGAATCCATGACCTGGCGGTCCGCTTCTCCAAGTGCTGCAACCCGGTGCCGGGGGACGAAATCGTAGGATTTGTCACCAGGGGCCGGGGCGTATCCATCCACCGCACGGACTGCGTGAACATCATCAACCTGCCGGAGGATGAACGCAGCAGGATGATTGACGCAGAATGGCAGATGGCGGAGGGAGCCGGCAGCAATGAGCAGTACTCCACGGAAATCAAGATATTTGCCAATAACCGGATTGGTATGTTTGCAGATATATCCAAGGTCTTTACGGAAAAGCAGATTGACATTACTTCCATGAATGTAAGGACCAGCAAGCAGGGCAAGGCCACCATCATCATGACATTTGACATTCATGGGACCGATGAGCTGAACCGGCTGACCGATAAGATACGCCAGATTGAGGGCGTTCTGGATATAGAGAGAACAACAGGATAGATGTGATGAAAGGGGAAGGAAATGAGCGATATTAGGATTAAGACATGTGTACTGGGACAGGTGAGTACCAACTGTTATCTGGTTTATGATGAGCAGGCCAAGGAGGGGGTGGTCATTGACCCGGCTGACAACGCTCCCTATATTCTGAATATGTGCAGCGAGCTGGGAATCAATCTCACGGCAGTCCTGCTGACCCACGGCCATTTTGACCATATCATGGCTGTGCCGGATGTGCTCAGGGCATTCCGGGTAAAGGTCTATGCATATGAGACAGAGGAAAATATGCTGGCCGATACAAAGCTTAATATGACCGGAGGATTCAGAGGCCCGCAGACCAGCCTTCATGCGGATGTGCTTCTCCATGACGGACAGGAGCTGGAGCTTTTGGGAACCAGGTGGAAGGTGCTGTTCACACCGGGACATACCGCAGGCTCCTGCTGCTTCTATCTGCCGGATGAGGGCATTGTCTTTGCAGGCGATACCCTGTTTTGCGGTTCCTATGGCAGGACAGACCTGCCCACAGGGAATACGATTCGTATTGTCAGCTCCATTGTGGACGTACTGTTTAAACTGCCGGATGATACCATGGTGTATACAGGACACGGAGATCCCACCACCATCGGGTTTGAGAAGAAGGGGAATCCCGTGCTTACGGTAAGAGACAACATCCTCCGGGTAAAAGGCCCGGATGCCTTCAAACAGGAATAAAAGAAGGCTTTATTATAGAAAGCAGGTTTTGTATGATTGGACTTTTAATACAGGATAACCGGTACGAACAGGACATCAGAGAACTTCTGATGTCCTTTTATCCAGGTGAGGCTTATGCCCATGAGGTAAAAGACGGGGTGGACTTTTACGTGGAGACACGGCTGGGAGATGGCACGGTTTCCGTCTGTATATGGGAAAATGGAGCCGCCTCAGAGGACTTAAGCGGGAACGGGACCGTGATGGAGCCGGGAAAAGATCAGGCCCCATCACGGCCGGAGGGGTTAAAGGGCTGGAAGTTATCGGATTCCCGCACCCGTCCCTCGGACCTTTCGGACCATTCCGCCACCAAGAATGTCATAAAGAAAATGTTTTACCTCATGCTGGCGGCGCGCACGGGCAAGGAAATGCCCTGGGGTTCCCTCACCGGCATCCGCCCCACCAAGATAGCCCTTACCAGGCTGGAGGAAGGCTGGAAGGAGGAGGATATCCGTTCTTTTATGAAGGAGACCTACCTTGCCAGCGATGATAAGATAGATTTGAGCATTGAGATTGCCGCCAGGGAGAAAAAACTTCTGGAACCATTGGACTATGAGCGGGGCTACAGCCTGTATGTGGGGATACCATTCTGCCCCACCACCTGTCTGTACTGTTCCTTTACCTCCTATCCCATTGAAAAATGGAGGGGGCGTACAGGTCTTTATCTGGAGGCGTTGTTTAAGGAGCTGGAATATACGGCCCGGAAGATGGAGGGAAGGCCCCTGGACACGGTCTATTTCGGCGGAGGCACCCCCACGTCCCTTCCCGCGGAGGATTTGGAAGCCCTTTTAAGCAGGCTGGAGCAGCTCTTTGACCTGAGCCGCGTGCTGGAGTTTACAGTGGAGGCCGGAAGGCCGGACAGCATTACCCCGGACAAGCTTAAGGTGCTGAGAGACCACGGCATTACCCGTATTTCCATTAATCCCCAGACCATGAACCAGAAAACCCTGGACCTCATTGGGCGCCACCACACCGTGGAGATGGTGAAGGAGCGTTTTTACATGGCCCGGGAGCTGGGATTTGACAACATCAACATGGATCTGATTATGGGGCTTCCAGAGGAGAATATGGATGATGTGCGGCGCACATTGGAGGAGGTACGGGCTCTAGGCCCGGATTCCCTTACGGTCCATTCCCTGGCCATCAAGAGGGCGGCCAGGCTCAACATGTTCAGGGAGGAGTACGGCGGGCTGAAGATTCAGAACACCCCGGAGATGATCGAGCTCAGCGCTGCCTGCGCCCGTGAGATGGGTATGGAGCCCTATTATCTGTACCGCCAGAAAAACATGGCCGGTAATTTTGAGAATGTAGGGTACTCCCTGCCCGGCAAAGCCTGTATCTACAACATCCTTATCATGGAGGAGATGCAGACCATAGCTGCCTGCGGCGCGGGAACCACCACCAAGGTGGTATTTCCTTCTGAGAACCGCAGGGAACGCTGCGAGAATGTAAAGGAAGTGGAGCAGTACATCAGCAGGATTGACGAGATGATACAGCGCAAGGAGCGCATCCTTTAACTGTAAGCCCGCGGCGGCGCGGACTCACAGGGAGGAAAAAATCATTGAAAACACTTGCAAAATCATAAAAGATGCTTAAAATAAAGATATTGAAGAAAAATCAGGATTGGAGAACGCGTATGGCATTAGCAAAGAAGCCGGTCACCGGCATGAGAGATATCACGCCTGCTGAGATGCAGATTCGTGAGTACGTGATGAATCAAATCAAAGAGACCTATAAAAGCTTTGGATTTACCCAGATAGAGACACCCTGCGTAGAGCACATCGGGAACCTGACCAGCAAACAGGGCGGAGATAATGAGAAGCTGATTTTCAAGATACTGAAAAGAGGGGACAAGCTTAACCTGGAAGGGGCAAAGGAAGAGAATGACCTGGTGGACAGCGGCCTGCGCTATGACCTGACCCTCCCCCTTTCCCGCTATTACGCCAACAATGCAGCCAACCTGCCAAGTCCCTTCAAGGCGCTTCAGATGGGAAGCGTGTGGCGCGCGGACCGCCCCCAGAAGGGCCGTTTCCGCCAGTTTGTTCAGTGTGACATCGATATTCTGGGAGATGCCACCAGCCTGGCTGAAATTGAGCTGATTCTGGCCACCACCACTGCCCTTGGAAGAATCTGCCCGGACAACGGCTTTACTGTCCGTATCAATGACAGGGGCATCCTGCGGGGCATGGCCCTGTACTGCGGTTTTCCGGAGGAGTCCATGGACCAGGTATTTATTACCCTGGACAAGATGGATAAGATTGGGTATGAAGGCGTGGAGAAGGAGCTTCTGGAATCCGGCTATTGTCCGGAGAGCGTAAGCAAATATCTGGACATGCTTAAGAACGTGACAAAGGATGCAGCCGGGGTAAGGGCCCTGGGACAGATGCTCTCAGAGGTGATGCCCGCCAATGTAAGCGAGGGCCTGGCCCACATCATGGACACGGTGGCTGAGGTGGCTGAGGCTGACTTCGGCCTGGAGTTCGACCCCACGCTGGTCAGGGGCATGTCATATTATACAGGGACTATTTTCGAGGTCTCCATGGAGGGCTTTGGCGGTTCCGTGGCAGGCGGCGGCCGCTACGATAAGATGATTGGAAAGTTTACAGGCATGGAGACACCGGCCTGCGGATTCTCCATAGGCTTTGAGCGCATTGTAACCATCCTTATGGACAATGGCTTTACCGTGCCCGGCGCTTCTGCCAGTAAGGCGTTTCTCTTTGAGAAGGGCGTGGACAGCGCCAGGCTGGCAGCTGTAATCCGCGAGGCCATGGAAGAGAGAAAGAAGGGCGTACGGGTTCTGGTTGCCCAGATGAATAAGAACAAGAAGTTCCAGAAGGAACAGCTGGGCAGGGAAGGGTATACGGAGTTTAAGGAATTTTATAAGGAAAGCCTGAAGAATTAAGGAAAATAAAGGAGATAAGACAATGGCAGAATCAATGGTTGGGTTAAAGCGTACCCATAGATGTACGGAAGTGACCACTGCCCACATCGGTCAGGAAGTGACCGTTATGGGATGGGTCCAGAAGAGCAGGAATAAGGGCGGCATCATCTTTGTGGATTTGAGGGACCGCTCCGGCATCCTTCAGATTATATTTGAGGAAAATGACTGCGGCGCAGAGAGCTTTGCAAAGGCGGAAAAGCTGAGGAGCGAGTTCGTAGTTGCCGTTACAGGACGGGTGGAGGCCCGCTCCGGCGCGGTAAATACCAATCTGGCCACAGGAGCCATAGAAATCAGGGCCAATTCCATGCGCATTCTTTCCGAGTCCGAGACACCTCCCTTCCCCATTGAGGAGAACAGCAAGACAAAGGAAGAGCTGCGCCTGAAATACCGTTTCCTGGATTTGAGAAGACCGGATATCCAGAGAAATCTTATGATTAGGAGCCGGGTGGCTACCCTGACCAGAGCTTTTCTGGCATCTGAGGGATTCCTTGAGATTGAGACTCCCACCCTGATTAAGAGTACGCCTGAGGGGGCCAGGGATTATCTGGTACCCAGCCGCGTGCATCCTGGTTCCTTCTACGCCCTGCCCCAGTCACCGCAGCTGTTCAAGCAGCTTCTCATGTGTTCCGGTTATGACCGCTATTTCCAGCTGGCCCGCTGCTACCGCGATGAGGACCTGAGGGCAGACCGTCAGCCTGAATTCACACAGATTGACATGGAGCTGTCCTTTGTGGATGTGGACGATGTGCTGGATGTAAATGAGCGCCTGTTAAAGAAGCTGTTTAAGGAAATCTGCAATTTTGATGTGCAGCTGCCCATTCCCCGCATGACCTGGCAGGAGGCCATGGACCGCTTTGGCTCTGATAAGCCGGACCTGCGTTTTGGTATGGAGCTTAAGAATGTTTCGGAGGCGGTTAAGGGCTGTGAGTTCGCGGTGTTTAAGGGCGCCCTGGAAAATGGCGGCAGCGTCCGCGGCATTAATGCCCGGGGACAGGGACATATGCCCCGTAAAAAGATAGACGCTCTGGTGGAGTATGCCAAGGGCTTTGGCGCCAAGGGACTTGCCTATGTGGCAATCAGCGAGGACGGCACCTTCAAGTCCTCCTTTGCAAAGTTCATGAAGGATGAGGAAATGAATGCCCTGATTAAGGTCATGGACGGAAAGCCGGGCGACCTGCTGCTGTTTGCCGCTGACCGGGATAAGGTGGTATTTGATGTCCTGGGCAACCTGCGTCTGGAACTGGCCAGACAGCTGGATTTGCTTAAGAAGGATGACTTTAAGTTCCTGTGGGTGACAGAGTTCCCGCTTCTGGAATATTCAGAGGAAGAGGACCGTTACGTGGCCATGCACCATCCGTTCACCATGCCCATGGATGAAGATTTACAGTATATTGATACGGATCCCGGCAGGGTTCGCGCCAAGGCTTATGATATCGTCCTGAACGGCGTGGAGATGGGAGGCGGTTCCGTGCGTATCCACCAGGCCGATATCCAGTCCAAGATGTTTGAAGTGCTGGGCTTTACGCCTGAGAGAGCCAAGGAGCAGTTCGGCTTTCTTCTGGAGGCATTTAAGTATGGTGTTCCGCCCCACGCAGGCCTGGCATATGGCCTGGACCGTGTGGTGATGTTAATGGTGGGAGCTGACAGTATCCGCGACGTTATCGCGTTCCCTAAGGTGAAGGATGCTTCCTGTCTGATGACGGAGGCGCCTGGACAGGTGGATGAGAAACAGCTGGAGGAGCTGCATATTGCGGTTGCGGCTGAGGAAGAGCAGTATCATATATAGGATTATCAGACGGAGCTGGTCCCATGGGGCCGGCTCCTTTTATTTTTGCCTGACTGAGTGGGATTTTCAAATATTTTTTAATTTTCCAGTTGACATTTTAAAATCTGAGCATATAATGTAGATATAAACATATGAACACACATTCATTTAATCAAATAAAAATAAGAAGAGGAGGTTACCAGCCATGGCAATGAATGATGTGGAATGCTGCGATTTTTACCAGGTTCATGAGGATGTGGTAAGGGCAGTCAATGACAAGATGCCGGATGAGGATAAGCTATATGACCTGGCGGAGATATTCAAGGTGTTTGGGGATTCCACCAGGATCAAGATATTGTATGTGCTCTTTGAGGCGGAGATGTGTGTCTGCGACATTGCGCAGCTGCTTAATATGAACCAGTCAGCCATATCACACCAGCTGAGAATCCTTAAGCAGAACCGCCTGGTTAAGAGCCGCAGGGACGGCAAGGCCGTATTCTATTCGCTGGCGGACAGCCATGTGAGGACCATCATCAACCAGGGTATGGAGCATATAGAGGAATAGGTTTTGCGGCAGATGCCGATGGTGCAGGGATGGAAAACGGATCATAAATAAAATAACAAATATGGAGGAGAATAAGAATGAAGAAGAAATTCAAACTGCAGGACCTGGATTGTGCCAACTGCGCAGCCAAGATGGAGGAAGCAATCAAGAAGATTGAGGGAGTCTCAGATGCAACGGTAAGCTTCATGACCCAGAAGATGACCATAGAAGCAGATGACAGCAGGTTCGATGAAATTATGAAGGAAGTAGTGTCTGTATGCAGGAAGGTGGAGCCTGACTGCGTGATCCAGCTTTAAACGCAGCAGGACGGCACCGGAAAGGAAAACGATATGACTAAGAAACAAAAGGCAATGCTGTCCCGTATCATAGCAGCCTTCATCATTTACATTACCCTGGCAGTGTCAGACCACATGGAGATTTTGCCGGAATGGCTTGGGCTGTGGGGAAAGATGGCTTTGTACCTAATTCCCTATGTTCTGATTGGATTGGATGTTGTATACAGGGCATTCCGCAATATCCGAAACGGCCAGGTTTTTGATGAGAATTTCCTGATGACAGTGGCTACCTTCGGCGCCTTTGGCGTGGGGGAATATTCGGAAGCTGTGGCGGTTATGCTGTTTTATCAGGTGGGCGAACTGTTCCAGAGCTACGCGGTGAACCGTTCCAGGCAGTCCATCACTGAGCTTATGGATATCTGCCCGGAGTATGCCAACATAGAGGAGGATGGGCAGTTAAAGCAGGTGAACCCGGACGACGTACAGGTGGGAGATATCATCGTGGTCAAGTCCGGGGAGAGAATTCCTCTTGACGGCAAAGTCGTGTTTGGGGACTCCATGGTGGATACCTCAGCGCTGACCGGTGAGTCCGTGCCACGTAAGGTAGCGGAGGGAGACGACATCATCAGCGGCTGTGTCAACGGCAGCGGCCTTCTGCGGGTGCAGGTCGCAAAGGAGTTTGATGATTCCACCGTGGCAAAGATTCTGGAGCTGGTGGAGAATGCCAGCAGCAAAAAAGCCCATGTGGAAAACTTCATCACCCGGTTTGCCAGATATTATACCCCTCTGGTGGTGATGGGAGCCGTGCTCCTGGCTGTGATTCCGCCCCTGTTCTTTGGCCAGACCTGGTCTGAGGGCGTCAGAAGGGCCTGCACCTTTCTGGTAATCTCCTGCCCGTGCGCCCTGGTGATTTCCGTGCCTATGAGCTTCTTCTCAGGCATCGGCGCTGCTTCCAAAAAGGGCGTGCTCATCAAGGGAAGCAACTATCTGGAGGCTCTGTCTGAGATGGATACCATTGTCTTTGATAAGACAGGTACGCTGACCAAGGGAGAATTCAAGGTGACTGAGATTCACGCAGTGGCCGGCAGCCCTGTCCCGGAGGCGTCTGAGGTGCCGCGGACCAGGGTGTGGGCGGCCAGCCAGCCTTCCGATGAGAAAAAGCGTTCCCTGCTGGAACTGGCGGCACTGGCGGAAAGTTATTCAGACCACCCCATCTCACGCTCCATCAAGGATGCGTGGGGAGATACCATGGACCTGAACCGTGTCAGCAATGCCCGGGAGATATCCGGCCATGGAGTGCGGGCGGAGATTGACGGTCATACCGTACTGGCCGGCAACAGCAAGCTGATGAAAGAAATGAATGTGCAGTATCAGGAATGCACCAGCATGGGCACGGTTGTGTATGTGGCTCTGGACGGCGTGTACTGCGGATATATCGTCATATCGGATTCAATCAAGGATGAGGCATTGGAGGCAATCAGGAATCTTAAAAAGGTGGGTGTCAGAAGGACAATCATGCTCACCGGAGACAAGAAAGAGGTAGGGGAAGCAGTGGCGGCCAGGCTGGGACTGGATGAGGTCCACGCGGAGCTCCTTCCGGGAGACAAGGTGGCAAAGGTTGAGGAGCTGCTGTCACGGCAGACAGGAAAGCACAGGCTGGCCTTTGTGGGAGACGGAATCAATGACGCGCCTGTTCTCTCCAGGGCGGATGTGGGAATTGCCATGGGAAGCATGGGATCAGATGCAGCCATCGAGGCGGCGGATATTGTGCTTATGGACGATAACCCTGCCAGAATCGCGGATGTGGTCCGCATATCGCGAAAGACCCTGTCCATTGTAAAGCAGAACATCGCCTTTGCGCTGGGGGTCAAGGCAGTGGTGCTCTTAATGGGCGCCGCGGGCGCGGCCAATATGTGGGAGGCAGTGTTCGCGGATGTGGGCGTGTCGGTCATTGCCATACTAAACGCAATGAGAGCCCTGTCACTGTAATAAGCGTAAAGCCTTTTGGCAGCGAAGAAATAGTTACCTTCCGGAAATATGAAAAAAGCGTATCGGGTACATGTAAAATACATGTCCGCCCGATGCGCTTTGTTTTATTCATGGCAGAATATAATGCCGCAGTGCTGAAAACCAAATCATGAAAGGAACATCACAGAAGGATGTCCTCCAGGCTGCGTTTGGGAACATAGTGAACCTGATTCCCGTCGCGGTAGTACGCAGTGGATCCATCTTCCTTTACCGGCACCAGGACTACTTCTTCCCTGGGCTTTCCAAGGGCCAGCACCAGGTCTATGCTGTAATGCTCCGGATCAAGTCCCAGGAGCCGGCCAATCTCTGACCGCATGCAGCTGCCAATCATACATCCGCCGTATCCCTTTTCCACGGCAGCCAGCATGATGGTCTGGGCCGTGATTCCGTCATCCCACTGCTTGTTTTTTCCGATAGCCAGGTCACAGGCAATGACGATGTAGGCGGAGGGTCTCTCGCCCTCCTCTGGTCCGCCCCAATCCTTCAGGGCGCCCGCCCAGGCAATATACGGGTAGATATCGGCGCATTCCTCCGGTGTGCACAGAATCTTGAATTTGAGGGCCTGGGCATTGGAGGCAGAAGCGGCCAGACGGGCCGTATCCACCATATCAGCCAGTTCATTGTATGGGATGGCGGTATCCTGATAGAATCTTCTGTAAGAGCGGCATTGTTTAACAAGGTCTTTGAGCATAGGCTTCCTCCTAATCCGGCAGTTCATGGCCGTGGGTGATGTGGCGCTTGATGGCATCAAAGCTTTCAGCGCTCAGGGTGTGTTCCATGCGGCAGGCATCCTCAGCAGCTGTCCTGGGGTCCACACCCAGGTAAATCAGCCAGTTGGACAGCAGCGTATGGCGTTCATACATGGTGTCCGCAATGGCCTGTCCGGAAGGCGTCAGCGTGATATGCCCCTGATCGTCCATCTGGACATACCCGTTCTGGCGGAGATTCTTCATGGCCACGCTGACACTGGGCTTGGAGAACCCAAGTTCATTGGCAATGTCGATGGAGCGGACATAGGGCTTTTCCCTGGCCAGCATGAGTATGGTTTCCAGATAATTCTCTGCTGATTCCTGTATTTTCAAGTCTGTAAATACCCCCGTTTATTTAGTATGATAGTTCTAAGTGTAACATATAAAAAAACGATTGACAAGAGAGTTAGAAAGTGCTAATCTGGGAATGGAGTTAGAAATGGCTAATCTGTAAGAGTGCTTATAAGAGCGCCTGTAAAAAGATTGGGAAAGGGTCAGAACCGGTGTCTGTCCAGGCATAAACAGGAAGGAGGAGAAGATACAAATGAATCTTTCGACATTAATCATTCTGGTCATATTGGTCCTGCTCACAGGGGCAATCGTCCGTGTCATGATAAAGGACAAGAAGTCAGGCAAGGGATGCGGAGGATGTGCGGGAGGATGCGGAGGTTGCGCGGGTTCCTCTATGTGTCATGGAAGCCATGAGAAGGCTGGGAAAGGGGTTTAGTGTCTGCAGGGTCTCGGGTTAAAAGCTGTCTTGAATAATGTACTAGGAATAAAACGAGGTGTATAATATGAGGAATACATCTCGTTTTTACTGTTTGTGAAGTTCTTTTTTGTTCCATAGTTATAGCGATTTTTTGTAAGGGTATCCGTGATGTGTTAAACCAGATAGGGATAAAAATAGATATGTACTGGCAGGAGCATAGATTTTCTCCTGCCTTTTCCTGTATTCAGGCTACGATAATGAAAGAGCTTCAGCCCTGCTGTGAGTTCGGTCGCAAAAGCAGGGGCTTTAAGTATATTAAGAATATATAGTTAATTAAATGAACACTATAATATAAAAAACAGTCAAACATATGTTGACAAATAGAAAATAATAATGTAATATATACAAAAGAAAAGATATTTAGGTTAATTAAATAAACTATATTGCCAAAACTTTTAGTTATATATTAAAATAATGAACATAAATAGAGAGGAGGATATGGCTGATTATGAAGTATGGAATGAATAGTAATGAAATGCAGAAGACAAACCGTACTCTTGTCCTTAAAACCCTTCTGGAAAATGGAAGTATGACAAGGACAGACCTTTCGGCGCGGATTGGACTTCAGAAAGCAACCATAACCAATATCATAAATGAATTTTTAGATTTGGGTATTATTGCTGTGGATGGAGAAAGTGCTTCGGGGAGACGTGGTGAATTGATTTGCCTTAAACTGGACGGAATTTACATCATGTCGATTAGTATTAATCGGAAAGATTACCGAGTTAGCGTGTATTCCGTTGACGGACATATGATTAATCATATACGATTTGAATTTTTGGAAAAAAGAGATATTTATGAAATTATAAGAAGGCTGAAAGAGACGGGAAAAAATCTGATAGAACAGTATGGTAAAGACCGTGTGATAGAAATTTGTCTGGGATTACCAGGACCATATATCCGTAAAGATAAAGATGTAGACCGGGAAGAATTCCTTGTATCGGGATTTGAGCAGTTAAGCTGGGTCAATATACATAAAGAACTGGAGGAGGCTTTTGGCCGCCCTATTATATCTGAACACGATGCAAAATTATTAGCCTATGCTGAGTGGAAATGTGCCGAAGAACGCCAGACAGATAGGCATGTCAGTTTAGTTGCTCTGGGCTCCGTGGGATTTGGCATCGGGGCAGGAATTATAATAAATGGAAAAATTGTAGAGGGACAGTTGGGAATCGCCGGAGAAATCGGACATATGGGTATCAATTATAACGGAAAGCATGTGCAGAATGGGATACAGGGTACCTATGAATACTGTGCGGGCACAGAAAGCGCAGTGCGGTATATGTTGGAACGTCTTTATGAATTTCCGGAAAGTCCATTAACCGAAAAAAGCTCCTATTGGGAAATATTAGATGCTTATAAAAATGGTGACCCGCTGGCGGTTTATGCAATTGATAAGATGGCGTGGATGCTTGGATATGGAATTGCCAGTATTGTTTATATTATCAACCCGGACTGTGTCATATTGGGAGCGGATTATCCAGATTTGCCGGAATTCCTCGAGAAGGTACAGCGGTCAGTCAGTCAGTTCGTCCATCCATCTATAATGGAAAATGTTTCCATAAGATGCACAAAGCTGAAAGAGGATACGGTTTTGCTGGGAGGGTATTATATTGCGCTGGAAAAGCTGTTTAAAAACAACCTATTACTGGAAAGGATTCGGCAGGCATTATGCTGACAGGATACTATTTGTCTTTTTTACGCGCGGGAAAAGATAAAAAGATATAAAACATGTTAAAAAGGAGAAGATGATATGAAAAAGAAGGGTGTACTGAGCATTATGATGGCAGTGGCAATGGCTGCAAACTTAGCTGGATGCGGAAGTTCCGGCACAGATGCGGGAAGCGGCGAACCAACAAAGACGGCGGAAGTGTCTTCTGAAAAAGAGGAAACGTCATCAGGAGCCGATAAGGCTGCATCAGCGGAGGCAAAGTCGGATAAAGTTGTATCAGATATAACGATTGCGTATGTCCCAACAACGATGAATAATCCATTTTGGACAGCTATGATGGGGGGTATCAAGGATGCCATGACTGATAAGGGAATGGATCCGGGCAGACAGTTGGTTACAGTAGATGCTGAAAGCGATCAGGCAACCATGAATAATTACATTTATGACTTGATTAACCAGGAAGTGGATGCAATCATTATGGCGCCTATGGATTGTACTGCATGTACAGAAGCGCTTTTGGCGTGTGCGGATGCCAACATTCCGGTTGTTAATGTGGATACCGCTGCAGATCGCACAGATTTAGTGGTATCGGTGATTGCTTCTGATAACTATGCGGCGGGTGTTGAATGTGCAAAAAATATGATGGAAAAGCTGGAAGAGGGATCTAAAATTTATATTATGAATCAGCCTTCGGGAACTGCGTGTGTACAGCGCGAGCAGGGATTTAGGGATACCATTGGCGGTTATTTTAATATTATAGGGACTTCTGATACTTCAGGAGATACTGCAACGACACTGCCGGTTGCTGAAGACGCAATTACAGCCGACAGCGGGCTTGCTGGCTTCTTTTGCATCAACGATATGGCTGCGCTGGGCTGTGTACAAGCGTGCGCAGCGTCCAATAGGTCTGATATTGTAATATATGGTGTTGACGGGAATCCGGATTTTATGAGTTATGTGGCAAATGGTTCTGCAACCGGTTCTGCGGCTCAACAGCCGTCTGTTGTTGGAGCTAGTGCGGTAGATGTAGCGCTCTCCTACTTGGCTGGCGAGACTGTGGAAAGTGAAATAGTTGTTCCGGTTGAACTGATTACGGCAGATAATATTGGTGATTTTGATATTTCAGATTGGCAGTAAGTCCCAACCAGTTTGCATGAAGAGTGCTCTCGAAAGGGGAAGACCTATGGGGGTTTTCCCCTTTCGAATTGTCAAGGGGTAACAAGGTAAGGAGCATAGAAGATGAAAAAAGAGCTTTTACGCATGGAAAATATAGTAAAGACTTTTCCGGGTGTACGTGCGCTCAATAATGCGGCGATTACCGTACATGAAGGCGAGGTCATGGGGCTTATGGGTGAGAACGGTGCGGGAAAGTCTACGCTCATGAATGTGCTGGGAGGCGTATTTACAGCGGATTCGGGCGACATATATATCGAAGGAAAGATGGTCAGTATCCACTCAGTCCACGACTCCCAGAATATGGGGGTGGCATTTATCCATCAGGAACTTGCGCTAGAACCGTATCTTACAATTGCAGAAAATATCTTTCTGGGCCGTGAAATGAGGAATTCTTTTGGAATGGTAAATAAAGATAAGATGGCAGAGGCCGCAAGACCCTTATTGGAACGAGTTGGCCTTGAAGTGGATCCTAATGAAAATGTCGGAAAACTTTCAATAGGACAGCAGCAGATGGTAGAAATAGCAAAGTCGTTTTCCTTAAATGCAAAGATACTCATCTTGGATGAGCCAACATCCTCGCTTTCAGAAAAGGAAGTGGACATACTTTTTAAGACTGTCGGCGATTTAAAAAAGCAGGGTATGGGGATTGTGTTCATTACGCATAAAATGGCAGAAGTGTTTCAGTTGTGTGATGCGGTTACGATCATGCGTGACGGAGAATTTATGGGTGAACTCCAATCTAAAAAATGTACAGAGGCGCAGCTTATATCCCTTATGGTTGGACGGGACTTGGGAAATTATTATGTAAGGACATTTAATGAGCTGGGACAGGTTGTGTTAGAAGCTAGAAATATATGTGCAGGAAAAAGAGCCATAAATTGCAGTTTTTCCGTGCGAAAAGGAGAGATACTCGGTTTTTACGGTCTGGTAGGTGCTGGCCGGTCGGAATTGATGAAAGTTGTTATGGGACTGGATCCTTTGGATTCAGGAGAGATATATCTGAAAGGCGAATTGGTAAAAAAGCCAGACCCAATGTTTATGCAAAAAAGAGGTGTTGCCCTCGTTCCAGAGAGCCGTAAAACAGAGGGGCTGTTATTAAAGAATACAATTGCATTTAATATATCCCTTCCTGTTCTGGACCGATTCATGAGAGGGATGCGGGTAGATGCTGATAAGGAAGCAGGGATTGTTGAACAGGGTATAGATGCACTGAAAATAAAGGCACCGTCCCCTAATGTAAATTGTTCAACTTTGTCAGGAGGCAATCAGCAAAAGGTGTTGCTTGCAAAGTGGTTGGCAACGGATCCGGAGGTGCTGATTCTGGATGAACCTACACGTGGTATTGATGTGGGGGCTAAAGCTGAGATATATACTATCATTAATAACCTGGCAAAGGAAGGATTGGCAATTATATTGATTTCTTCCGAAATGCCGGAGGTTATGAATATGAGTGACCGTGTAGTGATAATGCATGAAGGGCGGATTACAGGAGAGCTGGCACACCAAGATGGTATTTCTCAGGAGATGATTTTAACATACGCAATGGGGGTGAACAAAAATGAATAGAAGATCCAATAGTGCTATGGTTCGCGCAACACGTAACTATTTCAGGCTAAACTGCGGTATCCTTATTGCTTTATTTGCTATGGGCACGCTTTTTGCAATTTTTGGAAATAATTTCTTAACTAAAACCAATATGGTGAATTTATTGAGAACTTGCGCTACTAACTGTTATCTGGCGATTGGAGTACAGCTTGCTATTATATTGGCTGGTATTGATCTGACAGGAGGAGCCTTGGCTGCCCTTAGTGGAGTCATGTGCGTTATGACCTTTGAAAGCTTTGGACTCCCCATACCCATGGGTATTGCTGTTGGAATCCTGGTGGGGACATTTGTAGGCTTGATAAATGGCGTCATCATTACATATACAGGAATCCATCCTTTTGTGGTGACACTGGCAATGCAGTCTGTATGCAGGGGAGCCGCATATCTGATTGCAAATGGTTCTCCGGTAACTACGAAGAATACGAATTTTAGCGCGTTTGGGACGGGTTCTCTGGGAGTGGTTCCATATCCGGTTATCTATATGATAATATTCCTGATTATGGATTATTTCTTGCTAAACAAATTAAGAACCGGGCGGCATATTTACGCGGTTGGTGGAAATGAATTATCTGCCCGTTTTTCCGGAATTGATGTCAAAAAGATAAAAATTCTGGTATGGACAATTAGCGGAACGATTGCAGGATTCTGTGGAGTTGTCCTGGCGGCCAGGCTCTCCTCTGGTCAGCCTTCGACCGGAGAAGGGTATGAGACAGATGCTATTGCGGCGGCAGTACTCGGAGGAACATCCTTCTTTGGCGGTACCGGTACAGTTGGTGGTTTGATGATTGGAGTTTTAATCATTGGCGTGATTTCCAATGGTCTTAATTTGATGCATGTAAATTCATATTGGCAATTTGTCCTAAAGGGCATGATTATCATTTCCGCTGTTTATTTTGATATCCTAAAACAGAAAAAACAGAATGCATCCAAATAAGTACTGTTAATTAATATTTCAGGAGGATTTTGTAGTAATGGACGGTAAATTAAAAAGACAATTAGAACTGCAGGCTTATAAAATGCGTAAGCTTGCATTACAGACCATTGAAACCGCGGGCTCAGGACATATAGGAGGATCATTCTCCATAGCGGAGATTTTATCGGTTCTGTATTTTGATGAGATGAATGTAGATGTAAATGAGCCAAAGAAGATAGACCGTGACCGATTGGTGTTATCTAAAGGACATTGCTCCCCCTCGTTGTATACGGCTCTGGCGATGAAGGGTTTTTTTAAACCAGAACATCTTGCAACTTTTAGGAAAATTGACAGTGACCTTTCAGGACATGTGGAAATCCATGTTCCAGGGGTTGATATGTCAGGGGGATCGTTGGGACAGGGATTGTCGGTTGCACTTGGCATGGCTATGTATGGACAAAGCAGAAAACTGGGATATCGCGTATTCTGTATTATGGGAGACGGTGAAATTCAGGAAGGCCAGATCTGGGAAGCGGCTATGGCGGCTGGATTTTACAGGGTGGATAATTTAATCGCATTTGTTGACAATAATAAATTGCAATTGGATGGCTCCCTTGAAGAGGTCATGTCACCCTATCCAATTGGAGAGAAGTTCAGAGCCTTTGGGTGGAATGTAATGGAAATAGACGGAAGTGATATCGAACAGATACATAATGTGATTGAATTGGCATCTTCAACAAGTGGGAAGCCGACGGTAATTGTTGCAGATACCGTTAAGGGAAAAGGAGTGTCCATATTTGAAAATCAGGTTCGCTTCCACGGAGGAAAACCCACGGAGGAAGAATTTAAAACAGCATATGCAGAACTTGACGAAAGAATTGCAGAATTGGAGGACTGATAAAATGGGCGAAAATATTTCTACTAGAGTAGCATATGGCCTCGCATTGGAAGAATTTGGTGATAGAGATAATGTTTATGTCTTTGATGCGGATTTGAAGAGTTGTACAATGACTCAGTATTTTTCGGAGAAATATCCGGAACGTTTTTTTAATATCGGTATCGCGGAAGCAAATATGGTTGATATAGCGGCGGGTTTTGCTACCTGTGGGGCTGTTTCTCTGGTACATACCTTTGCGGTATTCGCAGCGGGGCGTACCTATGACCAAATCCGTAACAGTGTGGCATATCCAGGATTAAATGTGAAAATAATAGGAAGCCATGCCGGCTTGACCGTAGGTGAGGACGGAGCCAGCCACCAGTGCATCGAAGATATCAGTTTGATGCGTACGATTCCAAAGATGACAGTAATTGTGCCCTGTGATTCTCATGAGACACGTTTGGCAACAAAGGCAGTTTTGGAATATGAAGGGCCATGTTATTTGAGAACCGGCCGCTGCGCCCTGGATTGCGTAACGGACAATTTTGAGAATTATAAATTTGAGATTGGTAAAGGGGTACAGTTGGCTGACGGTACGGATGTAACAATTATTGCTTGTGGCCTGATGGTTCAGGAATCATTGAAGGCAGAGAAGATTCTGGAAGCGGAAGGCATAAATGCCCGTGTAATTGATATGCATACAATTAAGCCGATTGACAGGGATATTATCATTAAGGCGGCAAAAGAGACAGGGGCTATTGTGACAGCAGAAGAGCATAATGTGATAGGAGGCCTGGGCGGTTCTGTTTCGGAAGTAATAGTTGGAACGGAACCTGTTCCTATTGAGTTTATCGGTGTGGAAGATAAATTTGGTCATTCGGGTGCTCCAAAAGAACTGCTGGAATCATTTGGTTTGACGCCAGAGCATATTGCCGCGGCGGCCAAACATGCGATTCAGCGAAAGAAATAACGGGGGTATGAAAAAAAGTCTGTAAATTGAAATCTTCTATGATAGGTTAATGAGAAAGGTAGGTGGCTGTCGTGACCACCTACCTTTACTATACGGATGCTTTTGGCTTCTGTCAAGATATTTTGGAAAGATCTATCAAATGTGGTACACTTCTGATATAAGATCATCAGGAGGTATCTCATGAAGCTAAAAACAGACGAACCCTTTGTGCCAGAAAATATCAGGGTAAAAATCAATAAACTGCAGGCTTTGCTGGATCAGGCCGCAGACTTATATAATGATATCTATGAATGGTACGACCGCGAACTGAAATCTTATAACCCGAACGCTTCCGCGGATGATGAATTGTTTGACCCTGGTACAGGCACTGTTATGGAAGGGATCGATTATCTGGCGGTCATGAAATCCCTGTCCGAACTTCAGACAGCCAACGAATGTAAAGCGTGGGAGAATTAGCCCTGCGCCCCTTCAGCCTGGCTCCCGGCGATATCCGCCCGTATCAGGGATTTAATGGCTCCCTGTACGGAGGTATCCCGGCTGTATTTCTGCTTCCTGATCCAAGCAAGGATATCGGCATCTGTCTTGTTGTTCAGTTTCAGCTTGACCTGTGTGGTATTCCACTCATCATACCTTCCCTGCGCCTCATATTTTGAAAATCCATACATGGATGACTCCTTTCCGGATAGGTGTACACCTACATCCGGGCATAGGTGTACACCTATGCCTGTGTGTACTTATTCCGGCAGTCGGCCTTCATACATGATCGACAGTTCCCCGTAAACCTGCCCCCAGTTGCGGATGGGCATTGTCCATTTCTTCGTGGCCTCAAAGGTCGCCAGATACAATGCCTTCAGAAGCGCTGTGCTGCCGGGGAATACGCTCCTCTGGCGGTTGAGCTTGCGGTAGGTGGAATTGAGGCTCTCTATGGCGTTGGTCGTGTAGATCACCTTTCGCACCTCCATTGAGAACTTAAAGATCGGCGAGACTACATCCCAGTTGTCGTGCCAGCGCTTCATAGAATTCGGATATTTCGGCGTCCACTTTTCTGTCACCTTCTCCAGCGCCTCCAGGGCTTTCTCCTCGTTCGCAGCGTGGTAGATAGTTTTCAGATCTGTGGAGAATGCTTTCCGGTCTTTGTCAGAGACATATTTGAGTGTGTTGCGTACCATATGCACGATGCAGCGCTGTTGTTCCGTCTTCGGGAATGCTGCCGATATGGCCTCCTTAATGCCCGTGAGTCCGTCTGAGCAGAGGATGAGGATATCTTTCACTCCGCGGTTCTTCAGCTCATTCAGGACAGAGAGCCAGTACTTGGAACTCTCATTTTCCCCGATTTGTATACTTAAAACTTCCTTTTTCCCTTCCAGCGTGAGGCCAAGGATGACATAGGCGGCAAGCTTGCGGATCACTCCGTTCTCCCGGACAGAATAATGGATTGCGTCAATATAGACTACCGGGTAAACCTCCTCCAGCGGGCGGTTCTGCCAGTCTTCGATCTGTGGAAGAAGCTTGTCCGTCACATCCGAAATGAAACCCTCAGAAGCCTCGAACCCATAGATATCCATCAGCGTGTCGGATATCTGGCTGGTGGTCATGCCTTTTGCATACATGGAGATGATCTTCTGGTCGATACTGGAGATATCCTTTTGCCGCTTTTTTACTACCTGTGGCTCAAACGTCGACTTCCTGTCCTGGGGCACCTGGATGTCCATGCTCCCGAAGCTGCTGTTGATTCTCTTGGGCTTGTAGCCGTTGCGGTAATCGTCGGAATCAGAACGTTCCGATTTTTCATAACCGAGGTGGTCATCCATCTCAGCCTCCATCATCTCTTTCAGGGTACTTCCCAGAAGGTCTTTCAGGGCCTCCTGGATGTCCTCAGCAGTCTGGATGTCATACTCCTCCAACAACTGATGGACAATGTTCCTTTTGCCCTCCGTCATAACTACCTTGTGTACAGGTTGCTTTTCTCTTCTCGCCATAATAATAGGCCTCCTTATGATAATAGATTTTATCATAGAAGACCTACTGCTTGATAGCTATTTACAGAAAAACTTTCATACTCCCGACACGTAAGCCAAGAAATCAGATTACTATCAATGCTTAAATTGTAATCTTATTTAAATCGAGTTATACTAGGATTTCCTTTCCTACATCACATCTTGAGATTTTAGAGTCAAACTCCGCAACCAGCATCTTATCTTTTAGATAACCTGCTTCATTCAACAAGCTTAGCGCTTTTCCCGCCTGGACCGCATTATCAAACTCACCTAGATATTTTGCTCCTTTAACAACATAAGAACCCGGGGCCAGCGGAATGATTGCCGCACCTATATCCCATACTGCAAATCCTGCATTTGCCCATGATGGATCATTCATAAATCTTACTGAACTGTCTATTGCAGATACTACATCTATAACAGTCTCTACAACGTTACCACTAGGATCGGTATAATTAAGAGGGCTGCTCTTAACATAATTATACCGGTTCAGTGTCAACGGATCTGTGATATCACCAAGGTAGCTGTCCTCACTGATGAATCCGGCTGTCTTCACGCTGTAATATCTCGCCCTTAAATACTGGGCATCCATATTGGGATTGAAGCTCTCGGCATTATAGCTGTATACGTTATTGTTCTGCGGCTTGCCAAACGTGATATCTCCAAAGGCATTATACCGGTACGACTGCCAGATATATCCATCACTTCCTGTCACACCGGTCACGCTGCCTCTTGGGTCATAGGTATAGTAGCCGGTCCAGCCAGTGAAACGCTCATTGGTCAGGCGTTCATTCCCGTAGCTGTATGCCGTATCCATTATACCATTGATATTCAGCTCCATCAACACTTCCACATGGTCACGGTTCACATCGTTGACATATTCCACCAGCTCATAATTCTTCTGCTTCCCGGTGGTCTTAATCATGTCAATCAGTTCCTGCTCCAGCTCGGATACCTCCCCATCTGCCGGGAACAGGATACCGCTCTGGTTCTGGCTCCCGCCTGTATTATTGGTGTTTCCGTTAGCATTGCCATTATTGTCATTGGTTCCTCCGGTGCTGCTGTTGCCGTTGCCATTTCCGCTGTTTCCGTTTCCGTTGTTTCCGTTTCCATTGCTTCCGTTCCCCCAGCCATAATAGTTCCCATTGCCGCCGTTCCCGTTATTGCCGTTATCATTCTTTCCGGCATAGCTGGCTGCCGCATTGCCTGGGCTTACGGCACCCGGGGCTGCATTGCCTGGTGTCGCAGTCATGGTTTGCCCATAGTCAGCGTTGGCCGTATCACTGCTGTCTGTTCCTGCCTCCTCCTGGGCTGTTACAGTCTCCTCCGGGATTCCTAAATCTTCCGCCAGGCCTCCAAGGATTTCTTCACTGAAGAGACGCTCAGCCAATGCCTGGCTTACGCCGGCACCGAGTTTCCCCGCTTCCGGCTCTTCACCGGTAAAGAATTGATTTTTCAGTCTATGCAAATGGGTACAAATATTATCCCGTCGGTTCACCAACTGGCCCAGTGTCCAATATTTATCATCCGGTATCGCATCTGGCAGTTTGTCCAGCATATTAATCAGCACCAAGGCCAGGAATACAAAGTTGGGAGAGATTACGTTTGGTAATAAACCATCGGAGTTTCCGAGGCAGGTAAGGAAGGTCAGCCGTTTTGTGACAGAAGATAAGACGGCAGTGTATGGTCTGGAAAACGCCTGCGGTTATGGCCGCGCCTTGGCTGTATGGTTGATTGAAAAAGGATTCCATGTAAAAGACGTAAATACTGCTTTGTCTTACGCCCAGAGAAAAAGTGTGCCGATGTATCAAAAAAGTGACAGTTATGATGCGGAAGCTGCATGACCGCTGTGTGGGTTTCCTTATGCAGGTCAATCCCCACATAGATGATGTTTTCTTTTCTCAGATGCCATCCTTCCTTCTTTTCCTGTCTCCATCCGTAACTGTAAATCTGCCGGCAACCTCAGCTGATAAGCGTTATGTGCCGGTTTACGCCCAGGGCTACGGCCATCGCAAGGGGGAATAAGCCTACCCATTTCCACAACCTACGAACTTTACAGGTGATTCCTTCCGGAGAGAAACCTCTCTGGAAGTGTGTCGTATGTTACCTCTGGTGACAGATAGATTCAAGTCTTTTCCCGGTCCATTTTTCGATTTGTGTAAGGTGCTTCATCTATGGAACGGTTATTTGTTCCATTGTGGTATCGACTTCCGCACAAGCTGAAAATATTATGAAGCGGATGACAGAGGAAGAATGGATGACAGGTCTGCGGCGTGAAAGACGGCGTCCGGGCTATGAAATTTATCAACAGCCTATAACAGCAGAAAGAAAACACACCGTTCAGATCCATCATGGAGTGGCCGGTGTGTCTGTCTTGCTGAGATTTTTCTGGTGTGTTTCCACCCCCTTAAAACCCCCGGGTGTGCGCCATTGTAACATAGCGTCAGGGGGACTGTCAATTTCGATTCCCTTGCGTTTTTCTTACTGAAAACTTACTTGCCATGAATTTCAAAGGGTCGAACGTGTCTTACGTGGGTGGCTCGGCGGTACCCAGTTTTTCCAGTGTTCCGTATTCTGCCACCCGACGCCTCTAAAACTACCGCTGAAAATGAGAAGGGCCAATATGAAACAAAGGCATTTCTCCCCAAATCAGCCAATATGGCCAGGGTCGAAAAGTGTGCAAGTTAAAGAGGTTATGCTGGAAAACGCATAACCTCTGAGGACATCGCCCGGCAAAGCCGGGCGAATAAATACTCAATCATCATAACTATGCTTTTGATACATCAAATCAGTTTTAGTAGCTGCTTTTTCAAGCATCTCAATACCAACTGTGCTCTTAAGGATACTTTGGGTTTTTGAAAAATCAAAACCAAATTTTGTCTGGTAAAATCGTAAAAAATCAATTGCTGCGTTTATAATATTTTGACTATTAAGAAGGGATGCATCATTTCGATCTTTCCAATCATTATACACAGCTTCATCCATTGGTTTACCATCTTCCCACAATTCAGGAGATATTGACCCTAAGAACCCTCCTAAGTCATTTTCTGGGCATTGATCATAGCACTGATCTAAAATATAGAAAAACATTAAGAACGATTGCATTTCTTTCATATTTTCTCCTTATCATGGCTTTTTCAGACCTGTATCTGGATTCCACGGTTTCGGTGTATTATTAACTCCACCCTCAAAAATATTTCCATTTCTTGATTCTACCCATACTTGGCTTCCATCGCTCTGAGTCTTTGTATACCATTCATTTCCATACTTGTCGGTTCCGCGGAAATTTGCAGAATCATTGGCAACCTCTTCCAGTAATGCTCTATTTTCTGGCGTATCTGGAATATGCCCCTCTGCATCTCTAAAAATGTGTCCTGTTGTTGAATCATTATCAGGTATTTTATTCTTTTTAGAGTCAGACTCCCCCTTATTCGGTCCTCCTTGTCCATTCATAGCAAGAACACCAGCCAATGCACCTTCCGCTACCATATTTCCGATATTCTCTGCTACACCGGCATATCCACCAGACAATTCTACCTCTACTAAATAACCCTCTGGCGTTACAATTGTTCCAGTAGCTACTCCACCGCCTCCTGCTACTAAACCTCCTAACATTTTGTCCGCGTTGTTAGCTGCTACCATATACTGTATAATATACAGCATCTCTCCATCAATCGTTCCGTCACGGTACGCCACATAATCGAAATTATCTATACTGTTTATCAGTTCAGCTATATGGGCGTTCATCTCCGCATCGGATGTTATATTATCACCTCCGAACATCAACATGAACATATTTGTCATTTCAGTCTCTTTGGTATAGAAGGTTACTTTTGCACCTACTACCCAGTTCTCACAATAATTCTTTATTTCCTTTCCCTTATCTATCACCTGATTTACTGCGTTCTCTACCGCGGTCTTGAATCCAACACTGCTTGTCTGTTTCGGCAGACCCCGCCCATAACTGTCATGTGATGCTGCATACGACGGAATTGGATTATTTCCACTATCATTAGCCTGATAGTTGGCCGCATAACTGGATATTGCTTGATTTCCGCTCGGATCTATATAATTTAACGGACTGCTCTTCACATAATTATACCGGTTCAGTGTCAGCGGATCTGTGATATCACCAAGGTAGCTGTCCTCACTGATGAATCCGGCTGTCTTCACGCTGTAATATCTCGCCCTTAAATACTGGGCATCCATATTGGGATTGAAGCTCTCCGCATTGTAGCTGTATACATTGTTATACTGCGGCTTTCCAAATGTAATGTCACCAAAGGCATTATACCGGTACGACTGCCAGATATATCCATCACTTCCTGTCACACCTGTCACGCTGCCCCTTGGGTCATAGGTATAGTAACCGGTCCAGCCGGTAAAGCGCTCATTGGTCAGGCGTTCATTCCCGTAGCTGTATGCCGTATCCATTATACCATTGATATTCAGCTCCATCAACACTTCCACATGGTCGCGGTTCACATCATTGACATATTCCACCAGCTCATAATTCTTCTGTTTCCCGGTGGTCTTAATCATGTCAATCAGTTCCTGCTCCAGCTCGGATACTTCGCCCGCCACCGGGAACAGGATGCCGCTCTGGTTCTGGCTCCCGCCTGTATTATTGGTGTTTCCGTTAGCATTGCCATTATTGTCATTGGTTCCTCCGGTGCTGCTGTTGCCGTTGCCATTTCCGTTGTTGCCGTTTCCGTTTCCATTGTTTCCGTTCTCCCAGCCATAATGGTTCCCATTGCCACCGTTCCCGTTATTGCCGTTATCATTCTTTCCGGCATAGCTGGCAGCCGCATTGCCTGGGCTTACGGCACCCGGGGCTGCATTGCCTGGTGTCGCAGTCATGGTTTGCCCAGAGTCAGCGTTGGCCGTATCACTGCTGTCTGTTCCTGCCTCCTCCTGGGCTGTTACAGTCTCCTCCTGGATTCCTAAACCTTCCGCCAGTCCTCCAAGGATTTCTTCACTGAAGAGACGCTCAGCCAATGCCTGGCTTACGCCGGCACCGAGTTTCCCCGCTTCCGGCTCTTCACCGGTAAAGAATTGATTTTTCAGTCTATGCAAATGGGTACAAATATTATCCCTTCGGTTCACCAACTGGCCCAGTGTCCAATATTTATCATCCGGTATCGCATCCGGCAGTTTGTCCAGCATATTAATCAGCACCAAGGCCACGGCTTCCGCATCATAACTGTCACTTTTTTGATACATCGGCACACTTTTTCTCTGGACGTAAGACAAAGCAGTATTTACGTCTTTTACATGGAATCCTTTTTCAATCAACCATACAGCCAAGGCGCGGCCATAACCGCAGGCGTTTTCCAGACCATACACTGCCGTCTTATCTTCTGTCACAAAACGGCTGACCTTCCTTACCTGCCTCGGAAACTCCGATGGTTTATTACCAAACGTAATCTCTCCCAACTTTGTATTCCAGCATGACCGCTGTGTGGGTTTCATTATGCAGGTCAATCCCCACATAGATGATGTTTTCTTTTCTCAGATGCCATCCTTCCGTAAGCGTCAAATAAGAACGTGTAGTGAAATATTTGGCGTTCTCTTGTAAACTTGGGGTTAGAGTTTTTAGAGTTCCCTCCCAAAACTCTAAATCCAGATAAAGGAGAATACCAATGGACATTTCCGCTTTAACTCCGGATAAACAGGTAAAACTTCAGTACTGGCTGGACGTGATCCGGCAATGCAGAGCCTCCGGTCTAACAAACCAGGCATGGTGCGAACAACATCATATCTCCCTAAAAAGCTATTACTACTGGATCGCAAAGATCCGGAAACTGGCGCTTGAAGAACTGCCCCGAAAGAGTCATGGATGCAGGCCGGTCATGGAGCAGACTGCGTTGATTCCGGATGCGGCTCCGGAATTTACGGAGGTATCCCTTCACGGCAGGCAGGATCCCTGTGCCGCTCCTGCAGCAGTACTCCGTGCCGGTACGGTGACTGTTGACCTCTTTGAAGATACGCCCCGCGAGTTGCTGGAGACCATTCTGAAAGCGGTGAGATCATGTTAGGTGACCTCTCCCGGGTGGAAAAGATCTATCTGCGCACCGGGTACACAGATATGAGAAAACAGCTGGACGGTCTGGTGGATATCATCCAGTACAGCTTTCAGCTTGACCCTTACAGCAATTCCCTGTTCCTTTTCTGCGGGAAACGGGCGGACCGGATCAAGGCAGTCCATTATGAAGGGGACGGCTTCTGCCTGTTCTATAAGCGCTACGAAAACGGCCGCCTCCAATGGCCGCGGACGGGCGAAGAAGCCAGACAGATCTCCCACCAGCAGCTCCGCTGGCTGCTGGAGGGCCTGAACCCGGAGCAGCCAAAAGCGGTCCGCAGCTGGGTTCCCCCGAAGCCTGAAAACCCCGGGAATTCCTTGTAAATGCTGGAAAATCCTGCTGTTTTATGGTATAATGAATTTATCAGAACAGGAAGGTTTTCAGCCCATGCAGGATACAGAGCAGGAGTACCAAAAGCAGATCAAAGAACTGGAACAGCAGGTCCGGCTCCTTAGGGAGCAGGTTGATTTCCTTACCCGTAAACTTTATGGAATAAAATCAGAGAAGACGTCTGCCCTTGAAATAGAGGGACAGATGTCTCTTTTTAATGAAATGGAATCCTGTGCTGAGCCGGATGCCCATGAGCCGGATCTGGTGGAGGTCGAAAAACATCTGCGTAAAAGGAAATATGCCGGCCAGCGGGAAAAACTGATAAAAGACATTCCCCGCAGCAAAGTGCTCCACACGATCGATGAAAGTGAACAGATCTGTGAGAGATGCGGAGGTACCATGGTAAAAGTTGGTGAGGAGTTTGTGCGTACCGAGGTACAGTTCATCCCTGCCAGCCTCAAAGTGGTTGACCATTACCGGGAAACCTATGAATGCAGGGCATGCCGCAAAAACGGGACGCCTTATATGGAGAAATCCCCGGTGCCCCATCCTCCGGTCATGCACTCCCTTGCATCTGCTTCCACGATCGCATGGCTTGTCCATCAGAAGTTTGAACTGGGCATCCCCTTATACCGTCAGGAAAAGGAATGGGAAGCCATGGGGCTGTCTTTAAGCAGGGCAACGATGTCAAACTGGCTCCTGGCCGTCTGCCGGGACTGGCTTTCCCATGTGGTCTCCCATCTCAGACGGGAACTTCTAAAGCAGGGATATCTGCATATCGACGAGACCCACGTGCAGGTGCTGAAGGAACCAGGGAGGAAGAACACTTCGGATTCCTATATGTGGGTGTACTGCAGCACCAGGGACAGCAAACGGCCGGTCCGGTATTTTGAGTACCAGCCGGGGAGGGGTGGGAAATATCCGGAAACATTTTTAAAAGGCTATACCGGATATATCCATACGGATGCTTATTCCGGGTATAATGGGGTGAAAGGGGTTACGAGATGTCTGTGTTACACACATCTGCGCCGCGCTTTTGTGGACGCGCTGCCAAAAGACATCCATGGCCCGGAAGCCTCAAAACCTGCGGAAGCAGTCATTCGTCTGAATAAACTGTTTGAGATAGAAAAGGAACTGGACGGCCTTCCCCCGGAACAAAAGAAAAAAGAACGACTTGACCGCGAGAAGCCGCTCCTCGAGGCTTTCTGGTCGTGGGCAGAGATAAGCTCTGCCGGGGAATTGCCAAAGTCGAAGCTCCATACCGCTTTCCAGTATGCCCTGAACAACCGGCAGGAGTTCTTCAACTATCTTGGGGATGGAAACTGCTCCATCAGCAATTCCCTTGCGGAGAACTGTATCCGCCCCTTTGTGATCGGCCGGAAGAACTGGCTGTTTGCCGGAAGTCCGAAGGGTGCTGCCGCAAGTGCGGGAATCTACACCCTGGTAGAAACAGCCAAAGCCAACGGCCTGGATGCAATGAAATACATCAAGTATATCCTGGCAGATATGCCGGGGAGTAGATTTCTCGAAAATCCGGAATATCTGGATGACTATCTGCCATGGGATCCCATGGTACAGGAACGTTGCCGATAACCACTGCCCTTTTAGTATAGAGGGTTAGTGGTTATTTTTCTATCCACCATCTTATTTGACGCTTACGATCTTATATCAGAAGTGTACCACATTTGATAGATCTTTCCAAAATATCTTGACAGAAGCCAAAAGCATCCGTATAGTAAAGGTAGGTGGTCACGACAGCCACCTACCTTTCTCATTAACCTATCATAGAAGATTTCAATTTACAGACTTTTTTTCATACCCTCATCGGCAGTGTTCTTTTTTTCTGTTCTTCTTTCTGCAATATCTGTGTTTCCAGGGCATAGAAAACGGTGTGTTTTTACCCCCTTAAACCCCCGGGTGTGCGCCATTGTACCATGGAACTATCCGAAGTGTCAATTTCAATTCCCTTGCGTTTTTTTTACTGAAATCTTACTGACGAATGAATTTCAATGGGTCGAAAAAGGATGAAAATCGTTATTCATGGGTGGCTTGGCGGCACCCAGCTTTTGTGGTTTTCAGAATTCTGCCACCCGGCATCTCTAAAGCATCGCTGAAAACATGGAATTCGCTGGGTGGAAAAGCCGGAATTTGTTATGCTGGATGCCCTTGTTTTTTGAATAACTTTCTCCGGGTTTCCAGAAAAACTTATACCAGCAGACAGCGCAGATACTGCTGAGACCCACGGTTTTAAGGCATTTCCCGGCTTTTGGCAAGAAAAACCTTTAATTCAGTCAGGCTCAATCATCGAATATCATTTATTTACTGAAAAACAGAGCAGCTTTCCGTCCGAACACCGATACCCTATCTCTACCCGCCATTCTCTTACCCCTGTAACGCACCGTGACCGCCCGTGTGCCAGCTTTAAGGCCCACCTCGGAAAGATGTACCATGAGGCAGGTATTTTGGCTTTCTGGCTCGATGTGTATCAGGAAGATTTTCCTCCAAATCAAGCGGAATTGTCAGGGTCGAAAAGTGTGCGGGTTAAAGGCCGGGTGGCTTGATGCCACCCAGCCGGAGGACATTACCCGACAAAGCCGGGCAAGTAATTTGAATGGCTAAAAAATATAACTCAACCCTGTTCCATTTTAAAATCCAAGTAAACAATTTATATCTTTTTGTAATTTCATATGATTTATATTAGATATATTAATCGGTTCCTTTTGTAATCTAATGTAATACCCACTATTAATCTCTATACATTCAAAAACCTTTTTTCGTATTTCGCTAATTGGTAAATCATTAACAATATCTTCACCCCAATAATTTATATCAAAAATTGAAGTTGGAGAGTTATTAATCTTATCATAATATGTATCGAACATACTACTATTACTCCTACTTGTAATACAGCCATAAAAAGGGGCAAATACACTCACTAATTTTTTAAATACCTCCGATAATTCATCAAATTTTTCTACGCTTTGTTCTTTATAATCAAAATTTAAATCTAACACTATAGTATTTTGAAACTTGGCTTTGGAAACGCCTATACTTATTGAAATACCTACAGATTCATCATCATTTAATGATGTAAAAAAAGATATTTTTGAGCCCAATTCCTCAAACTGTTTATCTCGTTTTTTAGTAATCAGTTTCTCCACATTATCAAGAGTTAATTCAAATTCTGTGGTATTCTTTTTTCTATTAGCTGTTAGGTATTTAGGTCTAAGATAAGACACTTGACTTAAAGTAGATAATATATCAAATACTTGTTTTGTTTGAGTGTCTATCTTGTTATTGTTAGCTTTGGCCCATAATATCATTGTGTATGTATCAATCATATTTTAACTCCTTATTGCATTGGTTTAAGTATTAACTCGATATCTGTTATACCTTCATTTTTAAACAGATCTTTTACAGCATTTAATGACACCTCATCATTAAAGAACCATTGTATTTTAGTGCCATTTGCCGCATTTAATTGCCGGTTCGCTTGGCTTATTAAAGATTCTTTACCATTAAACCAAGTTTGAAATTTTCCAGTTGTTTTATTTACGAACTGTGAATAATTTCCTTTCGCTTCCATGAGTATGCCGTTTTTAAATCCATCAAATTTGACATCATTTACTTTATAAACCATACCATCTTCAGCACCAGTGACAAACTTTTGATAATTTCTGGATGCGTCACTCATCGCTTCATTAGTCTTTTCCCAAACTCCAGGTCCACTTTCCCCCTTAAATGTTTTATTGAACCAACTTTTAAGGCTCTCATATGCCTTCTTTGATTTCTCTGCAATGGATGCTTGAAGGGAATCAAGGAAATATCCTGCCTTATAAAATGCCACTCCCAGCCCCATGAGCACTGACCCTGTCTTAAAATAACCTTCCATATCTTCAAAGTTCTTATCATATTGGCTGCATAAGTCTTTGACCTCGGATGGCAATGAATCCAAATCCAGATTCTGACGTTCTGTGACGTCAATATTATATTTTGTTTTTAGAGTCCTGGCTATATCTGCACTGCTGATTCCTTTTTCGAGAACCCCTCCTATAACCATACCAACAGCCCCACCTGCCATCCCAGCCCCAATTACGGCTAGGACAGGTGCTGAAGCAGGTGCCGTCAGTACAACCAATGCTACACCTGCTGTAACCCCCATAAATGCGCCTTGATTATCATTTATACAAGAGTTGATGATTGAACAGGCTGCTTCCGTATTTGCCTTCTTTGTTATGTCATAGGATGCATTACTGTCATTTGCCACCGGTATATCACCTGTATGGACATATTTGCTAGGTGGTGTAAAGATATCTAAACCAGAGTGTCCACTCGGATCCATATAATTCAAAGGGCTTCCCTTAACGTAATTATATCGGTTCAGTGTCAATGGGTCTGTGATATCTCCCAGGTAGCTGTCCTCACTGATGAACCCGGCTGTCTTCACGCTGTAATATCTCGCCCTTAAATACTGGGCATCCATATTGGGATTGAAGCTCTCCGCATTGTAGCTGTAGACATTGTTATACTGCGGCTTGCCAAACGTGATATCTCCAAAGGCATTATACCGGTACGACTGCCAGATATATCCATCACTTCCTGTCACACCTGTCACACTCCCCCTTGGGTCATAGGTATAGTTGCCGGTCCAGCCAGTGAAACGCTCATTGGTCAGGCGTTCATTCCCGTAGCTGTATGCCGTATCCATTATACCATTGATGTTCAGCTCCATCAACACTTATCCCCACTGTGGGACTAAAACTAAACGGATTCATGATTACCGCTTTCAAGAGGTACAGGATACCCCCTTATAGGGTAAACAGGTAATACTGGCTCTTCGTTAACGGCACTATCTCTTCCCCTCCTGCAGCAAATGTTTCAACGGAATCCTACTCTCTCCTGCCCAGCTACCACCGCAGGCTTGCATTCTACATTGTTTCCCAGCTTCGCCAGACCTTTTCCACAAAACAGATCGCAGAACTTACCGGTGTTTCCGTCCAGACGGTCTGCCGGCTCCTGGACACTATTAGCTATTCTCCGCCTAAACGGCTCCCGCAAGCATCTTCCCTTGACGAATTCAAAGTCTTTTTCTCCTGAAATACAGGCATGACCTGGCAAACCATGTGAGCTGCCAGGTCATGTTTGGATTCCGCTTCCTGCGTGACGCAGGACAAAGGAGTCAATGGTTACCAGGTCTTTGTTAATGAAACACTCCACCTGATAGTAAACGGTCCGTCATCCAATTTATTAAGGTAATTATAAATAAACTGCCGGTTTTCTATTTTTTCTTCATTGTTTGACCATTTCTGGTATCCATTCATGTATGAGCGATTGAAGTCATCCCATGAAGAAAATTCAGGCTGTATCATCTTGGCAATCTCTAACTGCCTGTCTAGGCTTTCCTGTTCCGTGCAGTAGTCTACAAGATAGAACCAGGCGCTTAGCTGCATGGCGCGGCTATAGTACCAGGCTTTGGTTGAATGATCCGCATTTTGTGCGGACAGGAGCAGATTGGCCACTGCATTTTCCCCGGAGGCTCTGTCCGTTATCCCCCAATCTCTCTGGAGTAACTCTAATACACCCTCATATGAATCGAAAGAAGAATTTTTAGCATATCCCCCAAGATAGGTACATGCTCCATTATTTGATTTGGTGAGGATTGCATATGTAGCATTGAACCATTGAACAACCTCATTATGGCGATAGATATTATCATATTTATGGGCTTTTCTCACACCAATCCCGTCTTCACCAAAGTAATAATTGACCCCATTATAGAATTTTTCAATGTTGGTTTCCATATGGCCATTTCCTGCAAAACTATATAGATTTCCATCAATGCTGCAAATCTGGTCACCAACCATATATCCGTCGGAATCGAAATAATACCATATGCCTAAATCAGAAATCCAATCATTCTTTACCTTCCCTCCATCCCGGTAGAACACCCATTTTTCATTTTCTTCCCTCCATCCACCTTCAGCCGAATACTCGGATGCAAAATGTGCCTTTCCGTCAGAACCTATATTATACAGTATTCCATCTTTCTCATATGTACCGGAAGTCTGCATAATTCCTGTATTGGGTTCAAAATAATACCAATCTTCATTATATTTAAACCATCCATATTCTGCCTGTCCAATACTATCGTCTAAATAATATGTCTTTCCATTAATTGTCTGCCACCTCTTTAGCGTTCTGCCATTTTTGTCAAAATAATACCATGATATATCATAGTCGTTAAAGTAAGTATCGGAAACCGAACACAGCCACTGATTCTTTAAAAGAGTATTGTCTGATAGTTTAAACTCATCATAATATCTGGATCCCCGGCTGTATGCTAATTGACCTTCAACCTGCATGCCCATCTGGACCCCTGGTTCACCCCCGGCATAGTAATTTGTATTGGCCAGAGAAGAGAAAGAAAGAGATACTATACAAATAGTTGTGAGTAAGGTTAACTTTATGATTTTAGCTGTAATATTATTTTTAATCCACATGCCGTATGCCTCCCTGCTTTTTTACTCATGCTTTTATTGCTATTTGCGCCTAATTTGCTTATCAGTTTGTTGTATACTGATGCAAGGCAGGCGGTCGCGATGTACCACACCGCTCCTATTATGTTAATGGTTACTTGTTCACGGTTCTTCGTGATTAGAATATATAAATTGTCATCAGACATACTATGATACATATATAAAGATACATTTGCCATATAATGCATAGCTGTGTAATATTGTTTCTCGTTTTTAGGTGTAAATCCGATATACTGCGGTGGCTATAATCATACCCCCATCCCCGTTTGCAATTGCACTCAAATGCTCCTTATTAATTCTGCCGCCCAACGCCTCTAAAATACTGCTGATTTTCCGTCTGACAAGAAAATAGCTTGATTCAATCGCCATACTCAGCCTGTTTCCGGATTTCTCCTGAAAAACAGGGCGGATATCCCAACCATATGCCGGCAAGCGGTTCCTCCCCGCCGTCTCCTGGCCCTGTGACGCACCGTAACGGCCCGTGTGCCGGTTTTAAGACCCAGCTCGGAAAGATGGGCCATGAAGCGGGTATTCCAGCTCATTGAGCCGATGTGGAACAAAGGCATTTCTCCCCAAATCAGGCAATATAGCCAGGGTCGAAAAGTGTGCAGGTTAAAGAGGTTGTACTGGAAAACGCATAACCTTAGGGGACATCGCCCGTCAAAGCCGGGCGAATATATTTCATAATACAAAACGGCCAAATTTAGAAAACTTTTGGATTCATCCTTCATCACCAAAGCATGCAATTCTCTTGCTGTAAGGGTGTTAATCCTGCAAGTTACTCATATTATCCATATAAAATATCCCTCCATTAATTTTAATTCCATGGAATATTAACTGGTTTCGTTACTCCATGTTCTACCAAACCCGCAATAGCTTTCTCAACGATAGCGAAACTGCTTCATATCGTATGGAATGTCGATATCTCCATTTGTCCTGTATAGTTCCTTCTGCTAAGATTGCGATACCTGCAGGGGTTATCTCTATCTGCCCTGATACGCCAGCGGCTGCTAATATTCCGAACCCGCCGAGTGTCAGATGGAATCCTCCATGCACACTTGCCAAATCCCCTATCAGCCGACCTATTTCGAAAGCCAGAGTGTTACTTGATAAGTCACGCATGAAGTCCATGAAGGATATTGAACGCTCCTGCTCCGTCACATTCTTCATGAAGTTCACTGGCAGGTTAAATGCTGTTTCATTTTCGTATGTAGCCGCAACTGCACCATAGAGCATACTCATCAGGAAATCCATCGCACTGGCTGATACAGATGCAAGCGACTCGTTACAGCCTCCGGCCTGGGATGCCCTCTGGAGGCCTCCTAACTATCATGAGGCTGGATAATTCAAGTCATCCAGCCTTACAAATAGTCGCTTTATACGATATAAATGTTGTATTATGTATTAAGATGAAGCTATAAATACAATACAACAACCTATAAGTGCCCCAATAAAAGAAAATTTTATAATCTGTTTGGTCAGTTCATGCCCTCTCATTGCAACACCTGCCAGTATTCCTACTACAAAGGCTATATACATTAAAACATAATATAGCAAGGTGTTCAAAATTTTTATCATTATATTACTTTTCTCCTTTAACGTATTGGCTCACTTCTGTTTGACAGCAATTCTACATTTTTCCAATAGATATTCCTCCTAATACATAGACTTAGTTATTAAGAATAAAAATATTCTTTATTTTGATAAATCAACAGCTGTCCTTTCATAATTTGTTCCCTCCGGTTCTATTGTTACTACGGAACCGGGTCTTAATATTATCGGTTCTAATGATACTATTGAATCTCTTGATGAATTTGAATCAGTAATATTATCTGGGGTATGAATGACTATATCATTAGCATATCCTCCAAGCCCCATTTCTACATTCTTAATAAATTCGTTATCCATATCATCGATTAACTCCTCAAATGCATAATCATCTGCAATATAGATAGAATCTTCATATACTGAGCCGCACAAATCAACATTATAAGTTAACAAACCACTATCCACACATTTTTCTACAAAACTATAAAGAGTATTGTACCTTTCTATTAGTGTCTCCTTATTCTCCGTAATCAAAAAATTGGCATATCTTATTGTAGTTATTTGACTAACTATCTCAGAATTAGAAGACAGGTTTACCCCTATAGTTGCGATACTATCAATAGATGTCACAATAGCAACTCCTGCAGAAAATGGATTACTATATCCAGCAAGTGCCCATAAGTCACTCACGTCTGATAAACCAGAAGATATTCCTTCTTTTACCTGTTGAGCTATAGTAGTATCCATATCATATGGTTCTCCATTAACCAAAGACCCTATAAACATTTTAGAACCATTAGCTATATGTGAACCAAAAGGAAGAATCCCTACTACGTCATATCCAAAGTTTAAGATTTTATTTTCTGGTACTATACTCCATTGATCCTCATCTGGAAAATAAACTATAAATGCAGTTCTGCCACTAGTATAACTCGATTTTAATAAGTTTACATTATTATCCTGAAAACCAAGGGAAACGTGCGCCCAAAGCACGGACACGTAAGCCAAGAAATCAGATTACTACCAATGCTTAAATTGTAAGCTTATTTAAATCGAGTTATACTAGGATCAATATAATTCAGCGGGCTGCTCTTCACATAATTATACCGGTTCAGTGTCAACGGGTCTGTGATATCTCCCAGGTAGCTATCCTCACTGATGAATCCGGCTGTCTTCACGCTGTAATATCTCGCCCTTAAATACTGGGCATCCATATTGGGATTGAAGCTCTCCGCATTGTAGCTGTAGACATTGTTATACTGTGGCTTGTCAAACGTGATATCTCCAAAGGCATTATACCGGTACGACTGCCAGATATATCCATCACTTCCTGTCACACCTGTCACACTGCCTCTTGGGTCATAGGTATAGTAGCCGGTCCAGCCAGTGAAACGCTCATTGGTCAGGCGTTCATTCCCGTAGCTGTATGCCGTATCCATTATACCATTGATATTCAGCTCCATCAACACTTCCACATGGTCGCGGTTCACATCATTGACATATTCCACCAGCTCATAATCCTTCTGCTTCCCGGTGGTCTTAATCATGTCAATCAGTTCCTGCTCCAGCTCGGATACTTCGCCCGCCACCGGGAACAGGATGCCGCTCTGATTCTGGCTCCCGCCTGTATTATTGGTGTTTCCGCTGGCATTTCCGTTATTGTCATTGGTTCCTCCGGTGCTGCTGTTGCCGTTTCCATTTCCGTTGTTGCCGTTTCCGTTTCCATTGTTTCCGTTCCCCCAGCCATAATGGTTCCCATTGCCGCCGTTCCCGTTATTGCCGTTATCATTCTTTCCGGCATAGCTGGCTGCCGCATTGCTTGGTGTCGCAGTCATGGCCTGCCCGGAATCAGCGCTGTCCATGTCACTTTCTGTTGTCTCTACCTGGGCTGTTACAGTCTCCTCCTGGATTCCTAAACCTTCCGCCAGTCCTCCAAGGATTTCTTCACTGAAGAGATGCTCAGCCAATGCCTGGCTTACGCCGGCACCGAGTTTCCCCGCTTCCGGCTCTTCACCGGTAAAGAATTCTGCGATGGCTGCCGCGGCGCCCTTCTTATTGCCGTTTCCATTGCCGTTGTTGCCGCTTCCGGTGTTGTCCTTGTTGTTTCCGTTCCCATTTCCGGAATTCCCCTTCCAGT
The DNA here is from genome assembly GCF_020297485.1 of Enterocloster clostridioformis. Lineage (NCBI taxonomy): Bacteria > Bacillati > Bacillota > Clostridia > Lachnospirales > Lachnospiraceae > Enterocloster > Enterocloster clostridioformis. The sequence continues at coordinate 3,445,034 of NZ_JAIWZC010000001.1, read as the reverse complement.
CATCATCGGTATGCAGGTTGTAGTTCAGCTGGAATATGCGGTTCCCGTCGCCGTCATAGGCCATGGCCACCAGCAGGTCGTGGGCATCACGCACTGCCTTGAGACGGTTCTCCACGCTGTACTCATAGCTCTTCTCCACCTTGCGGTTCCCATCCGGCTTGACTTCCTCTTCCAGGATCCGGTTTCCATCGGCATCATAACTATATTCCACGTTCCTGTAATGCTTCCCATCGTATTCACGGACCTTTACCATCTGGTTCGATGCATTGTAGGTGTACTCCGCGCTTTCCTGCACGCTTCCGTTCCGGGCCTTGCTGTAGAAGATACGGTTTCCCATATCATCATACTTGAACACATAGTCATAACGGCCCTGGCGGTCCTCATTCTCGGTTGCGGTCAGGAGCCTGCCGTCATCATCGTATGTGAAGGCACGTTTCGTCTCTATGATCTGGAAGTTGTAGATACCGTCCTTGTCATGTTTGTTGATATGCTTGTTGCCGTGCGGGAACAGGTCATCGTGCCAGCTCTCATGCTTCCCGTCATGCTTGTCATCCCAGGCATACGCATACAGGCTTTCAACCGCGTCCTCCGCCACGATGAACCCGCGGTCATCATAGGTGTAATCATACCGGCTGACTATCCATTCACATTCGTCGCACCGGTTGACCATGGACACGATCTGGTCCCTGGCATTGTAGGTGTTGTAGGTATTCACCCCGTTGGGGCGGTGGATTTCCGTCACACGGTTGATGGCATCATATACATAGGTGGTGACGGCGCCGGTTCGGTCTGTCACCTTTGTCAGGTTGTCATTCTTATCGTATTCATAACGGACACTCTTCCCATCCGGATAGGTGATGCTCTCCAGCTGGTCACATCCGTCATAGGCATAGGTGGTGACCTCACCGGAGCCGGTGGTTACCTTGGTAATCCGTCCAAGCCCGTCATATTCATAACTGCTGGCCCCGCTTCGGTCCATCATGGAGACACGCTGGCCCAGGACATCATAGCCATAAACCACACCTTCATTTACGGCGTTGCCGTCCCCGTCCTCATAGGCTTTCTCTACCAGGCTGTTGAGGACATCGTAATCATAGGATACCTTGTTCCCGCCATTGCTTATGTAGGAGGTCATGCGCCCCCCGATGTCATATCCCATCCGCTCAGTCCGTCCGGACGGGTCATGTATGCTGGTCATGTTGCCTTCCAGGTCATAGGTATAGGCAGTGGTGCGCTTCATGGTATCCGTCATGGAGGTCACATTCCCCATCACATCATAGGTGTAGGTAGTGGTCAGCTCACTCGGCATGGTCACACGCACCAGGTTATCCAGGATATCATAGCTGAACCGGGTCACCAGGCCATTGGTGGCCTTCACACTCAGGGTATTCCCATGCGGATCGTAGGTGTATGCTTCTGTAAGCCCCATGCGGTCCGTCACACTGGTGACACGGCTTCCCGGGTCATAGGCGGCCATGATAGTCTCCTCCAGCGGGTTCTTAAATCCTACCTGACGGTTGTCCTTGTCATACGTGTATTCATAGACGTATCCCTTGGGGTCGGTCAGTGTGGTCCTGTTATAGTTGCCATCGTAGCCCAGGCTGGTCCTGCGGTCCCCTGGCTTGGTAATGGATGAAATCTCTCCCACCAGGTTATAGGCCACTTCGGTTGCCTTGCCCTCCGGATCCACGCTCTTTGTCAGCTGGTCTACCAGGTCATAGGTATAATTCCACTTGTATCCCAGGGCATCGGTCATGCCGTTCCGGTTGCCACGTATATCATAGGTGTAGGTGGACACCCCGCCCTTGGCATTCACGGACTTAGTCAGCCGGTGCATGATGTCATACTCATAGGCAGTGGTACGGTTCAGGTTATCCGTATCCTTTACCACGTTATCCGCCGTATCATAGGTGAAGGTCCTGGTCAGTCCCAGCGGTGTGGTGATATCCGTCAGCCGGTGGACCGCGTCGTAGCCATAAGTATACTCGCCGCCGTTCTTGGCCGTCATCTTCGTCACCTGGCGGTTCAGATCCACCTCGTAGGTCGTAACATTCTTCGCCGGGTCCGTGATACTGGTCAGTTCGTCATGCTTGTCATAGGTATAGCTGGTCACGGCTCCCTTGGGGGAGATTTCCTTTATCAGGTTCCCCATGACATCATACTGGTATTCCGTAATCAGGCCGTTTGCGTCCTTACGCTTTGTCAGGTTGCCTAACGGGTCATACCGGTATTCCTCCTTATTCCCTTCCGGCGTGGTATATGCCAGGAGACGGGATAACTCGTCATACTCATACTGGGTGTTGTTACCGCGGCCGTCTGTAAACTGGGTCAGCCGGTCAATGGCGTCATAGGCGTAAGCGGTCACAGCCCCTTCCCCGTCAACGCTCCCCGTGAGGTTGCCTTTTGCATCATACTGGAAAGTCGTGGCAGCCCCTAACGGGTTCACCTTCTCTGTCAGCCGGTTGATGGCGTCATATGCATAGGTATAGACGGCCTCACCTGGCTCGGTTGTCTTAATCAGGTTGCCGACCGGATCATATTCGTATGAAGTGACCGTCCCATCCGCCTGTGTGACGCTGGTCAGCCGGTCAAGTGCATCATAGGTGTAAGATGTCGTGGCTCCGTCTGTCCCCGTCACCTGTACCAGGTGATTGAACTGGTCATACTCATAGACAGCTTCCCGGCCAATGGTATCGGTCTGCTTTATGAGGTTGCCGCTGCTGTCATATTCATACGACATCGTGTTTCCGATATTATCGGAGGCTTTTGTGATACGTCCCATGGAATCATAGGAATAACGGGTGATGACGCCTGCCTCATCCGTGCGGGTTACCATACGGTCCTCCGCATCATATGTCATAGACACGGTATCGCCGTCTGGCATAGTGGTTTTGAGCAGGTTGCCGTTCCCATCATATTCATAAAGGTAGTCATGCCCCATCGCATCCGTTATTTTTACAGTACGTTGTACGGCATCCGTTTCGTAGACAGTCTCACCTTTAAGGGCATCCATTACCTTAGATATATTTCCAACGGCGTCATATTCCATTGCGGTCACATTGCCTGCCGCATCGGTCTGGGCCAGGAGCTGCCCCAGGACATCATAATAGCAGCTTTCCGAATGTCCGTTGGCATCTGTGCCGCTTACAAGGTTTCCATTTAAGTCATACCCCAAGCCAGTAACCCCTTCCAGGGCATCCTTCATCTCCGTCAGGCGGCCAACCGCGTCATAGCCATAGGTGGCCGTATTTCCATTAGCGTCGGTTACGGCTATCTGGTTCCCAGCGCCGTCATAGGCATAGCGGGTTACGCCGCCCAGTGGGTCTTCCGTGCGGATGAGACGGTTATTATGGTCATACCCGTATTTGTACACCCGTGTTTCATCATCCTGTATCCGTATGATATTCCCGCATCCATCATAGGACAGCTCCGTCACCAGTCCGTTCCGGGCTGTCGTTGATACCATCCGGCCGGCTTTATCATATGTATATGTAACCGTACTCTTATCCGGGTACTTAACCTTGACCATATTTCCGTTTCGGTCATATTCATAACTGGTTAAGGCACCAGCCCGGTCTTTATATGAGACAGGCCGGTTGAGGACCATATCATATACAAATTCCGTATCATGTCCACGTTTATCCGTCTGTATAATGATGTTACCCGCTCCATCCAGGCTTAAGGTGACTTCATTGCCCAGAGCATCCGTATATCCTGCCATCCGGTTCCTGGAATCATATGTATAACGTGTGGTATTGCCTTTGGCATCCGTCTCGCTTACTTTGTTGTAATTAGAATCATAGGCGTAATCCAATGTATGCCCAAGGGCGTCTTCCCCTGAGATGATATTATGCATACGGTCATAGGCAAAGGCTGCCTTTGCCCCCATGGGATCCGTAATTGAGATGATCTCTCCCGCCGGGCTGAACTCATAAACAGTCTCCCCGCCATCTGCCGCCTGGGTGGATATCTCCCAACCGTTCTTATTATAAACATGGCTGGTTGTATTACCTTCCGGGTCCGTTGCGGCCAACAGACGGTTCATCTCATCATAACTGTATCTGGTTATATTACCTTCACCATCCGTTATGGACGAAGGCACTGCCTGCGTATCTTCATAACTGAAAGTTGTAGTACCGCCATTAGCATCCGTTATGGACACAATCCGGTTCAGTTCATCATAATCATACCTGGTTGTATTGCCTTCCCCGTCTGTCATGAGCAGCAGGTTCCCTGCCTCATCATATTCAAAGGTGGTCGTGTTCCCCTCATAATCCGTGGCGGTCAAAGGCAGGTTAAGTTCATTGTAGGTAAAATGGGCCTGGCTTCCATCCTGTCTTGTCTCTGTCAGTACATTCCCTTCCTCATCATATTCATAGGAAGTGGTCATGCCATTGGCATCTGTTTGTGATGCTACCCTGTTGTCAGCGGAATAGGAAGTAAGTATGGTATCGCCGTCTGCATACTCCACCTTCACGGTCCGTCCGCGGTCATCCAGATGATACAGCACATGATTTCCACGGTTATCTTTCATGATGGTTAGGTTGCGCTCGTAGGAATAGGTGCTGACATTTCCTAACGCATCTTCCTGCTCAGTGACTCTTCCTTCGCTGTCATAGGTATTCCGTATGAACATGGAATCATTCTCATCATACCATGCCGTCATGTGGTTGGCATCGTCGTATTCATACCTGCGCACACCGCCCTCCGGGTCTGTCACGGAAACAAGGTTATCCTGGTCATCAAATTCATAGTGGATTGTCCCGCCATCCGGAAGTGTGATATCGGTAATCTTCCCGTCATCATCCTGTGCAATCTCAAAAATCTTACCTGAAGGTGTGATAATCTGGCGCAGCTGATAAGCGCTGTCGTAGACATAAGATGTCTTATAGCCCTTCCTGTCCTTCTCAGTGACAAGGAGGCCGTATGCATTGAATATCTTGACACTTCCGTCCGGCTGTGTGATTTCCCATCCGATGGAAGGTTTAACGGCTCCGGTCTCTTCCCCGTCTTCCTCATCCTCAGCAGGTGTCATTTTCATAGCCGCGGAGGACGGGCTGGCTGTGCGGTATTCAGCAGATAACGGACTGGCTATACGGATTTCACCTTCCGCATCACCTGGGAACCCTTCTTCCTCCTCATCCTCGTCATCCGGGTTTTCCATGGTTGAAACTTCAATTGAATCGACCGGCATCAGGGTATAATCATAGCCATCAGGCCCCTTGTATGTTCCATCCCCGGCCTTTTTGAATATGATTCCCTTACCATCCTCCCTGGAATAGAATATCCTTCCATCCTCCAGGACCATGATTTTCTCGCCTGCAAGGGTACTCCAGCCCTTTCCGAATTCAGAACGGAAGAATGGGTTCTTTGAGTTATAACTCCTGGAGATTTCAAAGGTGCCGCCTAAGTCCTCTATGGACGCATCGGTATGCTCCATGTAATAGGAGCCGGACGACATGTTAATCGGGTCACCGCCGAAGTCATAACGCGGGTCATAACCGCCCAGTATGGCCTCCAGCAGATATTTCTCCAGCTTATCCTTAGGAATCTTAAATGTGTATGGGACATCCGTCAGAGGTTTCCTGATAAAGAGGATATCCCCGGCCGTTGTAAGCTGCCCCGCTGTCATCTGATTATCTTTTTTGATTTGACGGATTAGGATTCCATAATGCTTCGCTATCCTGGCAATATCGTCTTTGACCTGCACTTCATATAACAGGAATTCATCCGAAGTCTTTAAATCGCTGGTTTCAGTCCCATCCCCTAACGCGGGGCTGCCTTCCTCATCCTCGATTACTTCCTTTCCTTCCCCCTGTGCTGTTATGTAATATTTTGTATCTGTCTGAAGATTTTCTGTCATGAAAGCAGGGTCACCCTGCCAGTTGCCCTCTAAGTATCCGAAATTGATACAGTCATCTGATACCTTCCGGAAATCCGGATACGCCAGGGAATCTTCAGCCGTCACGCCGCCTTTGTCTGTCTCATTATCCCCTTCCGCTTCGTAAAGGTTATATGTAATCTCAGAACCTGCCTGTGATATTCCCCATGGTACGACGCCTAATGTGCTTCTGCCGCCTGCGTCACTTGGCATGACGCCTGGGTCAACATTCAGGGTAAACTCGCTCATCGGAAGGGTTAATAAGTCCTTGTCATTTAATTCTCCGGACCAGGCCACTTCCAGCCTCGGCCCATATTTCGCGTTCCAGCCATTATAAATGGTTTCAGCCCACATGACATCTTCAATGGAGTCTTTGTAAGGTAATTCTGCAAGCACCTTCAGCATCAGGCCATGACGCGTAGAGGGGTCCCGCAGCCATTTATCATATGCTTCCGTGATGTTAAAGGACATCGGCTTTGCTTCACCTTCTGAGTATTGATAATCACCCAGCTGCGGCAGGTCCCCGCCATTTAAGGCCTTATCTATCTCACCGTTATGCATCGTATACCAGCTTATTGTTTCCTGGTTCCAGGCGCGCTCTGGTGCAAGTGCAATAAACGCACTGCGCTGGACCGTATCCTTTGTCATCACATAAACAGTCAGCTGGACATCGTTGACGGATGGACCATCACCATTCTCATCCCGTCTTGCCATTAAGGATTCCCAGTCAGGACTTATCTCCATAAAGGCCCGGCAATATCCGTAATCCTCTGAGTAACCGACCATTGTATGGCCATTATCACCAAAGTAGGTTTTAGGTACGCCAGATCCCACCATGGCATATGCAAACTGGGATGGTGTTACAAGGGTGGTTCCCGGGTCAATGCGGACCGGGTATTCCCTCGCCTCACTTTCCAGCCATTTACGGTCCGGTTTGATGGTGACTGTCTTAGAGGATGAATCATAGGACAGCTTCACCTTATCAGTAGCGCACCCTGCCGCATCGACCATCATAGGAGCCGTCAAACGGAACAGAGGATCGCTGGCGCTTGCGTGATAGGCGATAACCGAATTACCTTCTTTCTTGAATTTAAGGCTTCCGGACTTAAGCTTGTAAGAAAAGCTGTCCTTTTCCTGCTTCTCCAGCAGGATGATATCCTCCTTCACAGTGCCATTCAGGATGGTATACTGGACATCCACGTTCTCATACACATCGCTATAACGGATTGCATTATCCCCCACACAGCTTAAGGTATAATCCCCACCCTCCGGTATTATTTCAAGGGAATCACTGCCTTTTGAGATGGTATACCCGCGTCCGCCGCTCATCTTTTCAGGCAAAAGCACGTTTATCGGCCCATCCTCATTCCGGTAAGTTGTCCCACCGGATACCATGCTTCTCATCCTCCTGGCGTTGGAACCTGTGGCCACGGATATTTCCTCATCCTCCACATCAGCCTCGGTCAGCATGTTGTTGGCCTCAAGGACCTCTCCGCTTTTATCCTGATACAGTCCGGAATACCCGCCAATGACAGTCACATACTCCCCATCGCCGGTTTGGTAGGTACGGTATCGGTCATTAAACTGGACCAGCTCTCCTTCCGGTTCTTCAATCAGGTCATCATAAAAGTCTTCTGGTTCTCTGGCCTCCTTTTCATCCTCTGGCTTCGAAAGAACCTCGGCAGGTAAGGTTTCCAGCTCTGCTTCTGTACTTTCTGGCACATCAGGTCCGGCAGGTCGATTACCGCCTGCTCCGCCGCTATGGCTGCCGTTCTCATCCGCTTCTTTGGATTCTTCGGTTTCTTCTGTAGATTCCTTGGTTTCGTCCTTACTTTCATCTGTATTGCTTCCAGTCTCTTTATCTGCACCACCGGACTCCTCTTCTTTTCCGGTTTCGGAATCACCGCCGGACTCCGAACCATCGCCGTTTTCGGAACCTCCGCCGGACTCGGAGCCATTGCCGGTTTCGGAACCTCCGCCGGACTCGGAGCCATCGCCGGTTTCGGAATCACCGCCGGACTCGGAGCCATTGCCGGTTTCGGAACCATCACCAGACTCCGAACCATCGCCGGTTTCGGAGCCTCCGCCGGACTCCGAACCGCCCCCTGACTCGGAGCCTCCGCCGGATTCAGAACCTCCGCCGGACTCGGAGCCTCCGTCAGGTTCGGAACCGCCAGTTCCAGAACCGCCTCCTGACTCTGATCCATCACTGCCAGAACCGTTGCTATCAGAATTAGAGCTACTGCTACCTGAATCATTGCTGGTATCGGAGCCGCTGTCATTGCCAGCCCCATCACCACCCCCGGAATTTCCCAGGTCACTAATACCTACTTCGTTCAGGGTAAGAGCCGTCGGCCTGGCAAAAGACACATAACGTGGCCTGTTATGAATGGCCTCCGCCCCATAGGCTATCAGCGGCACCATATTGGGCGCCATCAAAGTAGTTACCAATAAAAGACTGGCAGCCCTTCCTGCTAATTGTCTACATCTTTTCCGTTTTCTCACAAAACATCCCCTCTTCTTTTGTACATAAACACTTAGTTAAACTTAATTTTACACCGGTTTTTATATATTTTCAACAGTTTCTGCACGAAATGCGGTTTTTTATTGTAGATTTTTGCTTTTGGTTTAGGCTCACTATCTGACGGTAGAGAAGGAATTCGGCGTATGGAGCTATCCGTATCCCATAACCTTTCAATAGCGTTCAAAGTGCAGTTTTTTTGTAGTAAACTTAAATCCAATCTGGGCGGACAGGGACACTTGTTCCCGATGAAGAAGGAGGCGTAAAATTAGCCCGTTTAAAACCGACAAGACGCTGCCCATGGCAGGGTCCGATAAAGTGTGCCCAAAAATAAATGACAAAAAGCAGAACCCCCCTTTAGGTGCTTAATTAAAGCTGAAGAAATGGAAAAAGGACTATTACACTGAAAATTTCCTGTTTTTTCAGTGCAACAGCCCCCTCTTATGTTGTGGCCTTATTTAGGTTAAAGCGGTATATTTTACTCGGATTTAATTTCCTTCCACATGTCATTGTAGATGGTATCCACATCGTCTCCCAGATACTGGATAATCTCGCAGTTAGACAGCTTATCTAAATCAGGGAACAGGGCCTTGTTGTTCTTAAGGTCGTGGTCCAGCAAATCATAGGCGCCTGTGTTTGGCGTGGCGTAGGTGATATATTCAAAGTTCTTTTTGGCGATGTCAGGGCGGCACAGGAAGTCAATCCACTTCTCCGCATTTTCCTTGTGCTCCGCGTTAGCCGGAATAACCCAGGAGTCAATCCAGTAGTTGGTTCCCTCCTCGGGGATTACATACTCCAGGCTGTAATCCAGACCCTGTTCCGCCACTGCATCCTGGATGTAGAGCATTTCCCCGGAATAAATCACGCCCACAGCAGCCTCGCCGCCAATCATCTTATCCCTTACCTGGTCAATCACATATGCCTGGACAAGAGGCTTCTGCTCAATCAGCAGATCACGGGCCTGGGCCAGTTCATCGGAATTGGTGCTGTTTAAGGAATATCCCTTCATCTTCAGAGCCACGGTAAATGCGTCTCTTACGCTGTTCTGCATGAGAATTTCGCCGCTTAAGCGCTCATCCCACAAATCAGACCACTTGGTGGGAGCGGGAACGCCCAGCTCCTCCAGACGCTTGGTGTTGTAGAGAATTCCCATGGTTCCCCAGCAGTAGGGTACGGAATACTTGTTCTCAGGGTCAAAGCCCTTGGAGATATCCAGATATTGCTGGCCGATTTCCTTATAATTTGGAATGTTGTCAAAGCTGAGTTCAGCCAGAAGATTGTTTTCAATCATGCGCTGAATCATGTAGTCGGAGGGACATACAACGTCGTATTTCACAGCGCCGGCCTCAATGACAGGATACATCTCCTCGTTGGTCTCAAACACATCGTAGACAACCTGTATGCCGGTTTCATCCTCAAACTGGGTGATGACATCCTCGTCAATGTACTCGCCCCAGTTGTATACGTTTAACTTGTTGTCTTCCTTGTTTCCTCCTTCGGGGGAGGAACCGGATTTGCCGCAGCCGGTTAAGAGGGCGGCGGACAGAACTGCCATGGATGCGGCAGCAAGGGTGATTGTCATTTTCTTTTTCATAATCGTTCTCCTTTAATGTCTGAATTCGGTTATGCCTTTTCCGGTTTTTTAATGGACCGGAAGTTAACAAAGATGAGAAGAATCAGCACGGTCAGAAATATAATGGATGACAGTGCGTACATGGACGGCCGTATGCCGCGCCTCACTTCACTGTAAATCAGGGTGGACAGAGTGTTGATGCCTGCGCCCTTTGTGAAGTGGGTGATGATAAAGTCATCTAAGGACATGGTAAACGCCAGCAGAAAGCCGGAGAGCACGCCGGGCATGATATCCGGGAACACCACCTTGAAAAATGCGTACATAGGGGATGCGCCCAGGTCCAGGGCTGCCTCATAGGTGTATTTATCCGTCTGCTTGAGCTTGGGCATGACGCTTAGTATGACATAGGGTATATTGAATGTGATATGGGATATAAGCACAGTCTTAAATCCCAGGGAAATACCAAAGGCAATAAAGGCCAGCATCAGGGATATACCGGTTACGATGTCGGCGTTCAGCATGGGTATATTGGTTATGCCCATGACAATGGTCCTGGGCACTGTCCGCATGGAACTGATGGAGATGGCCGCTGCCGTGCCTATGATCGTAGCCACCAGGGCCGATACAAAGGCTATGATTAACGTGGTGGTCAGGGCGCTCATGATGGAGCGGCTGTCAAACATCTGGGTGTACCACTGCAGGGTAAATCCGCCCCACTGGGTCCTGGACTTGGATTTGTTGAAGGACAGGACCATCATGGTAAGGATGGGGGCATAAAGGAAGAACAGTATGAGCACCATATAAAAATCTGATATGATTTTCCGCAGTACTTTTGAACTCTTTGTCATCAGAATGCAGTCCCCTCTCCGTTTTTATCGTATTTGGCTATCATGGCCATGCTGATTAAGATAAAGACCATGAGGACCAGTGAAAGTCCGCTTCCCAGATGCCAGTTGCTTCCCCTGGTAAATTCCTGTTCAATGACATTGCCGATGAGCAGGATTTTGCTGCCGCCCAGCAAATCGGAAATAACGAAGGTGGTCAGGGAAGGGACAAACACCATGGTGATGCCGCTGATGATGCCCGGTATGCTTAAGGGTAGCCATATCCTGGTGAAACGTTCAAAGCTGTTGGCTCCCAGGTCCATGGCGGCATTTATAATATTATCGTCTATCTTGGACAGCACATTGTAAATGGGAAGCACCATAAAGGGCAGGAAGTTATATACCATGCCCAGCACAATGGCCGACGGGGTGTTAATCATGGACTGTGAAGGAAGGTGAAGCCAGTTAAGGATACCGTTAATGACTCCGTTTTTCTCCAGCAGTGTCTGCCAGGCCAGGGTTCTCAGGAGGAAGTTCATCCACATGGGAAGGATAAATATGAACACAATGAATCCTCCTGCAGCGGCTCCGCGGCCTCTCAGTATCATGGCCAGCGGGTATGCGATCAGCAGACAGAGAACCGTGCTCACCAGGGACAGTCCAAGGGACAGCCACAGCGCTTTTGCGTGGTCCGCGGAGGCAATGGCAATGACATTGGCCATGGTCAGGCCGCCTCCCTTGTCAGTCAGCCCGTACCATATAATCATAGCCAGCGGAATCAGTGTAAAGCCGGCCATCCAAATGAGATAGGGACCTGATAACAGCGCCTTGCCGATGGCGGCGCCTTTTTTTTCGCTATTCATTGACTCCCAGCGCCTCCTCGTCTTCAGAAGCAGGCTTGTTCATGATCTGGATTTCAAAGGGCTCCACATGGATGCCCACCTGCCGGCCTACAGGAAACATATCGGTGGAATGCACCAGCCATTCGAAACCGTCCGGGGTGGTCACTTCCATCTCATAGTGGACGCCCTTGAAAATCAGGTGGGTCACAACACCCTGCAGGGTGCCGTCCTCAGGCTTTACAAGGTCAATGTCCTCAGGCCGGATGACCACATCCACAGGCTTATTATTGCCAAATCCCTTGTCAACACATGCAAAGCGGGCGCCGAAGATTTCTACCAGTTCGTCCCGGATCATGATTCCGGGCACAATATTGCTCTCACCGATGAAGTCTGCCACGAACGCATTTTCGGGCTCATTATAAATCTGTTCAGGAGAACCCATCTGCTGGATGTATCCCTGGTTCATGACCACGATGGTGTCAGACATGGTCAGAGCCTCCTCCTGGTCATGGGTCACATAGATAAAGGTAATTCCCAGCTCATTCTTAAGGCGTATCAGCTCGTACTGCATATCCTGGCGCAGCTTTAAATCCAGCGCGCCAAGGGGCTCGTCAAGGAGCAGCACCCTGGGTTCGTTGACAATGGCCCGGGCAATGGCGATACGCTGCTGCTGGCCGCCGGATAAGGAGTCCACGGTCCGGTTCTCATAGCCGGGCAGGTTTACTAGCTTCAGGGCGTATTTGATTTTGTCGTCAATATAGGCTTTTGGCTTATTTTTGATCTTTAAGCCAAAGGCAATATTTTCCGCGATGTTCATGTGGGGAAACAGCGCATACTTCTGGAATACGGTATTTAACGGGCGTTTGTTGGGTGGAATCATGGAGATGTCCTGTCCGCCGAAGATTACCTTTCCTGTGTCAGGGGTGGTGAAGCCGCCTAATATACGCAGGGTAGTGGTCTTGCCGCAGCCGCTGGGGCCGAGCAAGGTGACGAAGCTGTTCTCCCTGATGGAAAGGTTCAGGTCGTCCAGGACCAGCTCGCCGTCAAAACTTTTTGATATGTGCTGTAAATCAATGAAAGGCTGGCTCATGATAATCAAAATCTCCTTTATCTTAATGTGATTAAAAACTTGGCGGCGAGCTCACCCACAGAAGAAGGGCCCCGTTCTTGCTTGTCAGGTAATGTTTCTTATCCGGCGTGAAGTAGAAGGATTCCCCTTTTTTTGCCTTGTATGTCTTGCTGCCTATATGGATGGATATGCTTCCCTGGAGCACGTATCCGAATTCCTCCCCTTCATGGGGATTATCAGGATAGGTGGAGCCTCCGGCCTTTAAGGTGAGGAGGATGGGCTCCATCACATTCTTCTGGGCATTGGGGATAATCCATTTGATTTCATTATTTAAGTCTGTATCGATTTTCTCAAAATAATCCTGTTTGCCAAATACTACCTGTTCATCCGGCGTCTCATTGAAGAATTCACCGATGGTGGTGCCCAGGCATTGCAGAATGTCCATCAGGGTGGCTATGGACGGAGATGTCAGGTCACGTTCCAGCTGGGAAATGAATCCCTTGGAAAGCTCGGCCCGGTCAGCCAGTTCTTCCTGGGTCAGACCCTTTAACACCCGCAGTTCCTTTAGTTTACTTCCAATTTCCATGGAGCTCCTCCCTGTCTCGCGTTTCTGAACAAAAAGTTTACAAATACTAACTGACTATAAAAATAAGCAAAAAGTTTAGTAATAATAAACAAGCGCGAATTTCATTATACATTAAATCAGTGGTATGTCAATACCCTTTTTAAAAGATTTGGCAGATAAGTTCAGGGACAGGTTGGGAGATGAACAGAGGGGGACAATTTCACAAACTTCCAGTTAACAAATTCACAAATTTATGATATGATGTTTTTAGTCTAAATTGAAATAAAAACCGACATAAATCAGGGAGGTACAGACAGGTATGAGCGGAAAATATATGGCATATGTAGGATCCTATTCCTACACCGGAAAAGCAAAAGGAATTACAGTGTATGACGTGGATGTGGAAAACGGGACATTTAGGGAGAGGTGTGAGATGGAAGTGGACAACTCCTCCTATGTCATTGCTTCCAGCGACGGGAAAACCCTGTACTCCATCGCGGACGAGGGGGTTGTATCCTTCCGAATCCTGCAGAACGGAAGCCTTGCAAGACTGAACAGCGCTCCCATCCGCGGCATGAGGGGCTGCCACCTGTGTACTGATATGGAAGATAAATATGTATTTGTCTCAGGCTACCATGACGGCAAGACCACGGTTCTGAGCCTTAACAAGGACGGTTCCGTGGGGCAGATTGTGGACGAGGTGTTCAATAAGGGATATGGCAGCGTGGCTGAGCGCAACTTCCGTTCCCATGTGACCTGCACCAGAAGGATGCCCGACGGCAGGTATGTTCTGTCTGTGGACAACGGAACGGACCAGGTAAAGGTATACCGTTTCAACGACAAGGATAAGAGACTGTTCCAGGTAGACGCCATTCACTGCGACCTGGAGTCAGCTCCAAGACATTTCCGCTTCAGCTCCGACGGACGGTTCCTCTATCTGATGCATGAGCTGCAGAATGTAATCTGCGTTTATTTCTATGAAACAGGCGACAGGGCGCCTGTGATTGAGAAGATACAGACCATTTCCACCACCTCCACCAGGAATCCGGGCAATCTGACGGCTGCCTGCGCCATGAGGCTGTCTCCGGACGAGAAATACGTTTACTGCACCAACGCAGGCGAAAATACAGTAAGCATCTACAGCAGGGATGAGAAATCAGGACTTCTCACCATGATTTGCTGCCTGCCTGTCAGCGGGGAATATCCAAAGGATGTGGCTGTATTCCCGGATCAGAAGCACATCGCGTCCATCAACCATGACAGCGGCAGCATCAGCTTCTTTGAGGTGGATTATGAGAAGGGCCTCATCGTTATGTGCGGACGCAGCGTCATGGTGAACGAGCCAAACTGCTGCGCCATTGCAAAGATTGGAAATTAGGCTGATAAGGCGGTTGGGCCATTGATACAGGAGGACAGGAGACAGCATATGGCAGGATCTACATTGGGAACAATATTGAGAGTGACGACCTGGGGAGAATCTCATGGAGAGGGAATCGGCGTGGTGGTGGACGGCTGCCCGGCCGGACTGCCTCTGGAGGAAGGGGACATCCAGTCCTATCTGAACCGGAGAAAGCCGGGCCAGAGCAAGTTTACCACGGCCAGACAGGAAGGGGACCAGGTGGAAATCCTGTCCGGCGTGTTCGGGGGAAGGACCACAGGAACTCCCATCGCGCTGGAGGTGCGCAATACGGACCAGCGTTCCCATGATTACAGCAATATCATGGATATTTACCGTCCCGGCCATGCGGATTACACCTTTGACCAGAAGTATGGATTCAGGGATTACAGGGGCGGCGGGCGGTCCTCAGGCAGGGAGACCATTGCCAGGGTGGCGGCGGGAGCCATCGCCTGCAGGCTTTTGGAGAGCCTGGGAATCACGGTCAGGGCCTATACGCGCGAGGTGGGCGGAATCGGTATTTCCCGGGAGCGCTTTGACCTGGACGAGATGTGGAATAACAGGCTGTACATGCCGGACGCCCAGGCGGCAGCCCGGGCAGAGACCCGGCTGGAGGAGCTGATGGCCGGGAAGGACTCCTGCGGGGGCGTGGTGGAATGTATTATCCGCGGTATGCCCGCCGGAGCAGGCGAACCTGTATTTGAGAAGCTGGATGCGAACCTGGCTAAGGCCATGGTGTCCATCGGCGCGGTCAAGGGATTTGAGATAGGAGATGGCTTTGCCGCCTCCAGGGCGCGGGGATCTGAGAATAATGACGGATTCGGCATATCCCATAAGGCGGCGGACGGCAGCCTGTATTTTAACGGCAGGATTGGAAAGCAGACCAATCACTCAGGGGGAACACTGGGAGGAATCAGCGATGGAAGCGATATCGTGATGCGGGCAGCGTTTAAGCCCACGCCCTCCATTGGGCAGCCCCAGCGCACCGTGAACCAAAAGGGTGAGGAGACCGTGGTGGAGATAAAGGGCCGCCATGACCCCATCATCGTGCCAAGGGCCGTGGTGGTGGTGGAAGCCATGGCCGCATTGACGGCGGCCGATATGCTGCTTCTGTCCATGACATCCAGGCTGGACCGGGTGCAGGCATTCTTTGCGCAGGACAGGGTATAAAAGACCAGACATAATATAGGGAATAGATAAAAGGAGAAGAGGAATCATGAAGATTGCAATTGGTAACGACCATACAGCCATTGAGCTTAAAAACATCATCAAGGAGTTTGTGGAAGGAAAGGGCTATGAGGTCATTGACCTGGGAACCAACTCCACTGAGAGCTGCGACTACCCCATATACGGCGAAAAGGTAGGACGGGCCGTGGCCGACGGCCAGGCTGACCTGGGAATCGCCATCTGCGGCACCGGCGTGGGCATCTCTCTGGCAGCCAACAAGGTAAAGGGAATACGAGCCTGCGTGTGCAGCGAGCCTTATACCGCAAAGCTGTCCAGGGTGCACAACAACTCCAACGTACTTGCCTTTGGCGCCAGGGTAGTGGGCAGCGAGCTGGCCAAGATGATAACAGAGGCGTGGCTGGACGCTGAGTTTGAGGGCGGAAGGCATGAGCGCAGGGTGAATATGATTATGGAGATTGAGAACCGGTAAGATGTGGATGGCACGCGGGTGTTCCTGGCGGAACTTGTACGTGAACCTAAATTTGAAATAATAATTTACTGCAACAAAAAAGCGCCCGTCTGTCTTTTCTCCCTAGCGTGGGAAAAGACAGCGGGCGCTTTTAAATATTTGGTGGATGAAGAGTCACGGGCGAAGTTCCCTACAAGTGTCGGCGTACCATCCCACCACTGTACCTTTTAATAGTTCTCTACTTTCCTCTCAAAATAAGCCTTCGGATGAGCACAGCAGGGACATACTTCGGGAGCTTCCGGTCCCTCGTGGACGTATCCGCAGTTTCTGCACTTCCAGCCAAGAGGCGCATCGCCCTTAAAAGTTTTGTCGTTCTTTAAGCTCTCTAACAGCTTATTGTATCTTCTCTCATGTGCAGCCTCAACCTTGGCAACCAGTTCAAACTTAACAGCCAGTTCCTCGAAGCCTTCCTCCCGTGCTTCGCGGGCCATACGGGCATACATATCGGTCCACTCGTAATTCTCGCCTGCTGCCGCGTCAGCCAGATTCTCCTCAGGAGTGCCGATGCCGTGCAGTTCCTTGAACCACATCTTGGCATGCTCTTTTTCCTGGTCCGCGGTCTCCAGATATAAAGCGGACATCTGCTCATAGCCTGCTTTCTTGGCAGCGGATGCATAATAGGTGTACTTGTTGCGTGCCTGGGACTCGCCTGAAAATGCGTCCTTTAAGTTCTGTTCCGTTTTGGTTCCTGCGTATTTTGATGCCATAAATTGTACCTCACCTTTCTCTTTTGTTTCGTTTTTTACTACCTATAAACTATTGTATCCTGTTATTTACAGAAATTCAATCTAAAAATCAATAATTTTACAGCTGTTCAGCTATGCCAGATAAGAATACAGGCAGCCCTGGGGAGACCGCCTGCATTCCTGGCTTGGAGGGTAAAATTGATTCTATGTCAAATTAGCCGAAATATCTGTTTAACAGACCCTCAAATGCCTTGCCGTGACGGGCCTCATCCTTAGCCATCTCATGAACAGTGTCATGGATTGCGTCCAGGTTCAGAGCCTTTGCTCTCTTGGCCAGGTCGAACTTGCCTGCGGTAGCGCCGTTCTCAGCTGCAACTCTCATCTCCAGGTTCTTCTTGGTGGAGGAGGTGACAACCTCGCCTAACAGCTCGGCAAACTTGGCTGCGTGCTCTGCTTCCTCAAAAGCAGCCTTGGCCCAGTACATGCCAATCTCAGGATAGCCTTCTCTGTGAGCAACCCTTGACATAGCCAGGTACATGCCCACCTCGGAGCATTCGCCTTCAAAGTTAGCTCTTAAATCCATCATGATATCTTCAGGAGCGCCCTGAGCCACGCCAACCTCATGCTCGCATGCCCATGCCATTCCCTCGGAAGCCTGCTCCTTGAACTTGGAAGCCGGAACTCCGCACTGTGGACATTTCTCAGGTGCATTCTCTCCCTCGTAAACATAACCGCAAACTGTACATACCCATTTCTTCATAATCAATATTCTCCTTTTCCTTTATAGAGCTTAATGTGAATCACCAGGGATTCATTTATTTGCTAAATTAATAATAGTAATTGTTACTGATATTAATATAAACTACTTAAAGGAATTTGTCAATAGGTATTTGAGAAAAATTCATTGTATTTTAAATTACCCTGGTCCAGGCTGCCCAGTAAGCGGCCTAACAGGGTGCTGAATTCCTGCGCTTTGATGCCGTCCATGTGGCCGTCGTAGTCCCAGTACCCCTCCATACCGCGATCCATAAGTTCAGGCTTCATATAATTGAAGTTATAATATTCCAGGCCCCAGCCTTCTAAGAGGTTTTTGAAATACTGGTGGGACTGCCCATAGGAACCGGCAAACGCATCCAGGGTTTTCTGTGGGACAGGGGTGGTGATGACAGTAAGTTCAATGCCGTTTTTCCGGCAGAACTCTGCTATGCGGTTAAAGTAAAGCTCTGCCTTGGGCTTTACCTGGCTCTCATCCCAGGGAATGTTGTTGAAGGTGCCTTTATCCTCGCCCTCCACACGGTCCCGGTAGATGAAGCCGCGGCCCGCGTAATGGCCCCCGGGGATTTCCAGGGCGGACGGGTCGTAGTTTTTATAGGAAGGGCTTTGCCTGCGGCGTATATGGTCCGGTACCTGGCCTATGAGGTTGCGGTAGTAGCTCCATGGGGCCAGTGCAGAACGGAAATCCAGATTTATGATTTTGTCCAGGAAGTAGGAAGCCTTTGACCTGGAGGCAGGGAACTCCTGATAGAAGAAAATCTGGGTGGAACCGCTTCGCTGTTCATTCATCCAGTATGAGGGGTCCAGCTCGTATACAACGCGGGAAGGCGACTGGGTTTCACAGGCCAGCCGCAGCATGTGGTACATATCGTCAGGGTAGGCGTCCGCCATGCAGAGACTGACGGAGCTGCCGCCGGAGGCAGCATCCACACAGAAGGGATCAATGCCATACTGCCCATGGGAGGTGCCAATGAAAATCGTGTCGTATGTTTCGCCGTTTCTAAGGTTATGAAGGTTGATTCTCACAGAGCTTGGGGGTATAAAACCATAGTTGAGGGCTGCCGTGATGCATACGCACAGAGCCAGAAACAGGATGGCTCTCAGCCACCCTGGGAACTGTTTGTGAAACCGGTCCGTCATTTGGTCAGAATTGCGCATATATAAAACCTCCTCCTGTCATGGTAATCTGGCCCAGTAGCGGTATGGAAAAGAGCAGCATCAGATAGACGCACCATCTGGCGGCCAGGGGCTTTGCAGCCAGGGCATCCCGCATGCTGACATGGTTTTCCTGGAGAAGGCTGACTGTGAACAGGACCACGCAGGAAAGGGCCAGGGCCCCACAGTCCTTGAGATCCAGACCCAGCCTCAGAAGGCTGCCGTCCGTTAGGGCGGACAGGGTAAAGCCGGCAACGGTATTCTTCATCATGGCCAATGCGGCTCCCAAACTTTCTGCCATGTCAAAATACCAGCTGATATTTACAAGAAGGAAGGTCCTTAAAATCCGGACCGCGGTCCAGGGGCTGGATTCAGCCGGTATATGCAGTTTCCGGGCCATTTGTGTGTAAATGGGGGCCAATAGATTGCCGGCCGCAATGATGATTCCGTTATAGAGTCCGTAGACAATGAATTTCCAGGCAGGCCCGTGCCAGACGCCTACCAGAAAGAATACCAGCAGATTGGCGATACACACAGGCAGTACCCGGCTTACATGCTTTCCAAAATGTTTTTTGCAGTATTTTCCTAATTTGTTCATGCCCTTTGAAAGAGAAAAGGGATAGAACACATAGTCCTTCATCCAGGTGCCCAGTGTGATATGCCAGCGGTGCCAGAAGTCTGATATGGACCGTGCAAAATAAGGGCGCTTAAAATTGGCGTCCAGGGATATGCCAAAGCACTCCGCGGCGCCCATGACTACATCCATGCCGCCAGAGAAATCGCCGTAGAGCTGAAGGGAATAGCACAGTACGCCGGCTATCACCAGGATGCCGTGATAGGACTGGTAATTGCCGAATACTTCACTGACAACCACAGCGGCCCTGTCCGCTATGACGATTTTCTTGAAATAGCCCCAGAGCATGAGCTGAAGTCCCCTCTCTATCCGGGTGAGGCTGAAGCGTTTCTGCCCGTATAGCTGTGATGCCAGACGGTCGTACCGTCCAATGGGCCCCTGCAGAATCTGGGGAAAGAAGGAGACAAAGAGGGCAAAACGGAAAGGATTCCGGTCCGGAGCGTATTTGCCTCTGTACACGTCGATGAGATACCCCATGGACTGGAAGGTATAAAAGGATATTCCCAGCGGCAGCAGAAGCTTTGCCGGGGAAAAATGGGTGCCGAAGAGAAGGTTCATGTTATCCGCAGCAAAATTGCGGTATTTTAATGCTGCCAGGATACCGAAGTTTATGAGGAGGACCAGAGCGGCAATCCATTTCTTGCGTTGTTTGAAGCGCTCCTTTAAGGCTTTTTTTTCGTCCGTGGAAAGGGGGTGGAGAGGATCGTCGGGGCGCAGGGCGCGCTTTAGAGCGCGGTCCGTGTGCTCCAGACACAGTCCACCCAGAAAGGTAGTGACGGTAGTGGTCAGGATGAACACTGCCGCCGCCGGGCCGGAGGCCAGATAGAATATATAGCTGAATATGAGCAGCCATACCCATTGGAGCTGTCTTGGTATCACATAATATCCTGCCACTGCCGCGGCCAGAAACAGCAGGAACTTCATTGAAAGAAAAGACATGACATACCCCTCTAATTGTCCTTAAGGCGCTCTACCATGTCCCAGAGGGCCTGGGCAGAGTTGAAATTCTCCGGAATAATGTCCACCGGAGATATCTCGATTCCAAATGCATCGTTCAGCTCGCTGACAATGGACAGGATATCAAAGGAATCCAGATACCCGTCGTCAATCAGGCCCGTGCATGTCCTGAAATCCACCGTCGGTTTTATGTCTTCTAACAGTTCTAATAATTCATCCATTTTATTGTTCTCCTTTTATGTGTTTATGTGTTGTCACCGCATCCCTGAAAACCGATTTGTGCTTGATATAGTTCCATGGCAAAGCCGTCGTTGAGTATATCCGTGGGGAAGGCGTCCCGCACCAGGGAAAGCCCCTGTTTCAGTGTGTAGGTGAGGACTACGGGAAGCTGACGGCTCAGAAAAAGATAAATGCCTTCGGTAACGGAATAAGCGCCAATGCGGTCAAATACCAGCAAATCCCCTGTCATCAGGCCCTCCAGGGGAAGATTTTTTACAAGTATGTCTCCCGATGTGCAGAGAGAGCCGCACACGGTCCACCGATCGCCGGAGGTTTGGGACGCGGGGGGCCGGGCCGGATTGTCCTGAGGCAGATACCGGTAAGCTGGCACCTTCATGGCCATGGTCTGGCCATAGTAGTTTACGTGGTTAATGCCGCCGTCCACAATGCAGTAATTCTGTCCCTGGCAGCGTTTTGCGTCCGCCACACGGGTCAGATAGCTGCCGCAGGGAGCGGCCAGGAAACGGCCTGCCTCGAGAAAAATGATACCTTTGAAATTCAGGGAATCAAGAATTTTTTTGAATTCTTGCAAAAGAGTTTCTTCGTCCGTCTGCTCCTGTCCTTCAAAATAAGGTATCTGGAAACCGGGGCCATATTCCAGCTCCCGGAACTCAAAATTCATATGTTCCCTGACAAAAACCAGAAATGAATCCAGTTTTTCCAGCTCTTTTTTTATCTTTTCCATTCCCCTTTTCTGGGTTCCGGAATAGTACTGGAGGCCTGCCAGGTCCAGATGGGGATAGCAGCCCCGGTTACGGATTGAGGCAAGGATATCCTCCTCGTCCATGCCAAACTGGTTGCCGCTGGTCAGGCGGACCAGCACCCTGACCCCGGTACGGCCTGCTGCTGCGGCACAGGTTTCCAAAAGACTGAGCTGATTTAAGGATTCAGCGGTGTAAGTGCCGGCTCCCTGCTCCGCCATGACCCAACGGATGTGGGCTTCCTCCTTATTGACCCCGGAGAGGACTATTTTTTGGGCCGGCACACGGGCGCGGCGGCAGATATCATACTCTCCTGGGGAACAGACCTCCAGGCCGCCGGCAGCCCGGGCAGCGGCAGCTGTCAGGAATGGGTTGGCCTTCATGGCGTAATAGATGTTCACCTGTTTTCCGAGGAGCTGTTCCATGCGCCGGATGCGCGAGATAAACGCGTCTAAATCAAATATATAACACGGCGTATTGTATGTCCGGGCAGCTTCCTGCAATATATTGTTATCCATAGAGCCTCCTGAGCGCCTGCCGGTCCACTTTGCCGTTCCCGGTACGGGGAAGTTCCGTCAGGTTTCTGTATAAATTGGGAAACATGTAGTGCGGCAGAAGAGATTCCAGGCCAATGGCAATGTCCCTTTTGACTGCGGTACCCTCATAGAAGGCCGCGATTTTATTTTTTTCTTCCAGGAACAGGCATACCGCCCTGTCCACGCCCTCCACGGTTTCCAGGGCCGCCTCAATCTCGCCAAGCTCGATCCGGTGTCCCATGTGCTTGATTTGAAAATCCTTACGGCCGTTGAAATACAGAAGCCCGTCCCTGCCGTAGCAGGCCAGGTCGCCGGTCCTGTATATGGTCTCAGGATAGCAGGAATTGAGGGGGTTCTGGACAAAGGCCATGGCAGTGCGCCGCGGATCCCTGTAGTAGCCCAGAGCCAGCGCGGTTCCCGCCACACAGAGTTCGCCGTTTTGCCCGGGCTCTGTAATCAGCCTGTTATTTTCATCCAGAAGAAATACTGTTTCGTTGGGAAATGGCCTCCCGATGGGAATGGGCGTTCCGGGTTCAAATTCCCGGTCCACCACATAGTAGGTGCAGTTGCAGGTAATCTCCGTGGGGCCGTACAGATTTACAAACAGGGCCTTTGGCAGGCAGCTGCGCCAGGTGTTCAGATGCTTTACCGGCATGACCTCCCCGCTGAAGAGAATCTTATTCAGATGAGAGGGCACGCGGTAGGTAAAGCCTTTCAGGGTGGTGATGATGCACAGGGCGGAAACAGCCCATATGGCCGTGGTGATTTTCCTGTCACACAGGTAGTCCAGAAGGCCGGTGGGGATGGAAAACAGTTTCTTTGGAATGACCTCCAGTGTGGCTCCTGTTTTAAGGGCAGAGTAGATGTCCTTTACGGATACGTCAAAGTCAAAGGGCGCCTGGTTGCCGATGATATCATCCTGTGTTATATGGAACAGGTCCGTAAAATGCCCGATAAAATCAATGACGGAGCGGTGGCTTGCCACCACACCCTTGGGTACGCCGGTGGAGCCGGAGGTAAAGATACCGTACAGAGGATCCGTATCTGTGGACTGTCTGCGGATGGATGCAAGGAGACCGGGATTCAGGGCGTCATCCGGAAGAGACATTAAGTCCTCCAGGGGGAGTATCTCCCCTGAAAAGGAGACAGGGCCGGCCAGACTAAGGCTTTCCTTATCTGCAATCATAAGGTCCGCCTGCAGGGTGTCCAGAATCCGGTTCAGACGTTCGGCCGGCTGGCCTGCGTCCAGGAAGACATAAAAACAGCCCGCCCGGACAATGCCCATAAAGGCGGTCAGGGTAAATACATTCTTCTCTGCCAGCACGGGAACAGGGCGGCGCGGGCCTGTTTTCTGTCCCAAAACACTGCCGATTCTCATGGACAGGTCTGACAGCCGGCGGTAGGTAAGGCTTGTATGTTCATCGGCAAAAGCCGTTTTATGGGGATAGGCTTCTGCGGATTCTTCAAGAAAACAAAGGACATTCTGTATCAATAATAGGACCTCCCACAGCAGGTATTTTTTCAAGCATTTTCGTGCTTAGTCTAGCACAGATGGATAATGGGTTCAAGGCTTTAATTATGAAGATTCTATGACAATTGCCGCATGCAGTAGAAAATAAAAAGGAGAAGATCGCGATCTTCTCCTGATTCTGTAAAAGTCATAAGCCGGACAGCGGCTGTTTATTAGCCGAAGTATCTGTTTAACAGACCCTCAAATGCCTTGCCGTGACGGGCCTCATCCTTAGCCATCTCATGAACAGTGTCATGGATTGCGTCCAGGTTCAGAGCCTTTGCTCTCTTGGCCAGGTCGAACTTGCCTGCGGTAGCGCCGTTCTCAGCTGCAACTCTCATCTCCAGGTTCTTCTTGGTGGAGGAGGTGACAACCTCGCCTAACAGCTCGGCAAACTTGGCTGCGTGCTCTGCTTCCTCAAAAGCAGCCTTGGCCCAGTACATGCCAATCTCAGGATAGCCTTCTCTGTGAGCAACCCTTGACATAGCCAGGTACATGCCCACCTCGGAGCATTCGCCTTCAAAGTTAGCTCTTAAATCCATCATGATATCTTCAGGAGCGCCCTGAGCCACGCCAACCTCATGCTCGCATGCCCATGCCATTCCCTCGGAAGCCTGCTCCTTGAACTTGGAAGCCGGAACTCCGCACTGTGGACATTTCTCAGGTGCATTCTCTCCCTCGTAAACATAACCGCAAACTGTACATACCCATTTCTTCATAATCAATATTCTCCTTTTCCTTTTTATAATGATGACCAGGAGCCGGACAATGGATGTCCGGTCATCCTGACATGTTGCTGATAATCAATAATAGTAATTATTACTGATATCAATATAAATCATTTAGGCTGGTTTGTCAATAGCTTTATCAACTTTTTTTTGTAAACAGCTGCTGCACCGTCCGTAGAACAGTACGTAGTATAACTCGATTTTAATAAGTTTACATTATTATCCTGAAAACCAAGGGAAACGTGCGCCCAAAGCACGGACACGTAAGCCAAGAAATCAGATTACTACCAATGCTTAAATTGTAAGCTTATTTAAATCGAGTTATAGTAGTGGCTGTCAATGATGCCTGGCGCATGTTCCTGGGCTTCCTTATTCAGGTCCTCCATGGCGCCTAATTCCATGTCGTAAACCTGATTACACTCGCTGCACACAAAATGGTAATGCTGACGGGTATCTCCATCAAAGTGAACAGCACCGTCCCCGCAGGTCAGCTTTCGTATCTCGCCGGTCTCAGCCAGCAGATTCAGGTTACGGTAAACCGTTCCCAGACTGATATTGGGAAATTCTTCACGGATGCTGGCGTATAGGGCGTCTGCCGTAGGATGGTCGTGACGATTCATCAGACAGGCTTTGATGGATTCCCTCTGACGGCTATACTTTAGAGCTTTCATCGCATCTCCTTCTCTTATAAAGATAATAATAATAATTACTGTTTATATTTTATCAGAGGATGGATACCCTGTCAAGGGTTGAAAATACCCTGCATCCAGCTTATGAAGGAAACAGGGTATATCATACATATATCAGGCATGATGCATTATTTTTTTGGCGCGTAGTCCAGCCGTTCTTTGGCAATGCGTATGAATTCATGGGCAGCCCGGGACATGTAGCGGCCTTTGTGGTAGCCGATTCCCAGGACGCCGTGGGCCCGCGTGTAGTTCAGGGAATAGAGGTTCAGGTGGTTCTGCTCCAGAACCGCGCTGCGGTAGGAACGGGAGGCAGGGTCCGGGGACATGAACATCTTGGGATAAAAGGTGATTCCCATACCCTTGCCGCTGAGAGCCAGCACAGTTTCAATGTTTTCTGTCTCCAGCACGATCCGGGGGCTCATCTGGGCATCCTCGAAAATCTCATCCGCTATGGTGCGCACACGGTTCCCCTTTTTTAGCAGTACAAAGGGGCAGTGCTCCAGAATCCGGATATCAGAGGTGGCGCGGAGCTTTTCCTTCATTTCCTCCACCTGGCCTGGATATGCCTTTTCCAGAATGTCATCCGGAACAACCATGAGGATCTCTTCATTACAGATGGGAACTGTCTCCACATTTTCCGCTGTAAAGGGCAGCAGGTCAATCATCAGATCAATACTTCCGTGGAGCAGGTCTGAGGCCAGCTGGCTGGAATTTCCTTCCGCCAGGTGAAGCTCGATGCCCGGAAACTGGGACTGGTAGGTGGGCAGAATTTCCGGCAGGATGACCCTGCCGCGCGTATGGGATACGCCGATGGAAAGCTGTCCCGTGGAGAAGTCCTTTATGTCGGAGATTTCCTTGTAGGTCTCATCCCGCAGATCCAGAAGCTCCCTTGCCCTGGTCTTTAAGGCCCTTCCCGCATAGGTAAGGGTCAGAGGGGAGGTGCGGTTGAAGAGAATCACGTCAAATTCCTTTTCCAGGTTGGATATATGGTTGCTCAGGGACTGCTGGGAGATGTAGAGCTTCCTGGCTGCGCGGGTAAAATTGAGCTCCTCGGCAGCCACCAGGAAATATTCCAGGTTCAGGAAATTAATCATGACTCATTTCCTCCCGGAGCGTTTCCTTCCTCCATTGTAACGGGCCGGTACAGGTGACCGCAGCGCTCATCCTCCCGCTGGGCCAGGATGGCGGCTGCTTTGGGAAGAAAGCAGCACAGCCGGTCCAGGGAGGTGTTGACTATCAGCTCCCGTGGAAAGTTCACTTCCTCCAGGAGAGCGTGCGCAAAGGCGTGATTGCCCGCGTCCGCTTCGCAGTGGGCATCGCTGTTTATAATGATGCTGGTGCCGTAGTGTCTGCACAGTTCCAGCATTTTTATATAATTATTCCTGGCTCCCACGCGGAAGCTTAAGGGGTTTAAGGAGCTGTTGTTTACCTCCAGAAGTTTATGGTGTTCTCCGGCGGCAGCCACCAGTGTATCATAGTCTATGGGGAAACGGCTGTCATCCGGATGTCCGATAATATGGATCAGGGGATTTTTAAGCGCCCCCAGGTAAGCGTTAGTATTCTGAAGCGCCGTGCCGCTGTGGATACAGGGCTGGTGCAGGCTGGCTATGGCATAGTCCAGGGGTTCCAGGACGCTCTGTTCCAGGTCCACGGTTCCGTCATAATCCATAATATTCAGTTCCACGCCCATCATCAGCCTGACGCCGTAAAGGGTTCTTGGCAGGACTTTAAAATTGATGAAATGGAAGGAATGGCAGCTGCCGGGCATGGCAGGGGCATGATCGGAGCATCCGAACAGGGACAATCCTTTGGCCGAAGCCGAGTGAACCATCTCGTAAAGGGAGTTATAGGCATGGCCGCTGGCCGTTGTATGTGTGTGCAGGTCCAGTAAATCTATCATGGAAAGCAGGTCCTTTCTAGCGAACATTGAGACGTTTTAGCCGCTGAATGCATCATATCATATTTTCAGGACAGTGAAAAGGCGTAAAAAAAGGATAAAAAATAAAAAAGGTATAATTTTCGTCATAAAACTATAGAAATATTAGGTGGGTTGTTGTTATAATGGTAAGGAATATATTTTGGTAAAATGTACAGAAGGCGAGGAGAGTAATTATGAGTGAAGAACTGAACAAAGAGCTGGAGACTGAAGTGACGGAAGAGGTAAAGGAGGCTGCGCCCGTGGAGACCATGGAGGATTATGCGGCCGAACTGGAGGCTTCCTATAAGACCCTGAACCAGAGACACATCGAGATTGCCGAGGAGGAGAGCGGCGAGGGGGAGAAATGGGCCCGGTTCGCTCAGATGATGGAGGACAGGACCGTTGTCAAGGTTAAGATTGCCGAGGCAGTGAAGGGCGGCGTGGTCACATCCCTGGAGGAAGTGAGGGCATTCATTCCCGCATCCCAGCTGTCCACAGAGTATGTGGAGAAACTGGAAGACTGGCAGGGCAAGTATGTGGAGGCTGTCATCATCACGGTTGATCCGGAGAAGAAGAGACTGGTGCTTTCCGGACGCGAGGTGGAGAAGGAGAAGAAGGAAGCGCAGAAGAAGGAGCGCATGGCCCAGTTCAAGGCCGGGGATATCGTGGAAGGCACTGTGGACAGCATCAAGCCTTACGGCGCCTTCATTAAGCTGGACGACGGCGTGGACGGACTGCTTCACGTTTCCCAGATCAGCACCCAGAGAATCAAGCATCCCAGCGCGGTCCTGACCGAGGGACAGACCGTGAAGGTAAAGATTCTCTCAACACAGGAGGGCAAGCTAAGCCTGAGCATGAAGGTTCTGGCAGAACAGCAGGCAGACAGAGAAGAGCATGAGACATTTGACTACAAGGAGACCGGTACGGTATCCACAGGGTTAGGCGACCTGTTAAAGGGGCTTAAACTCTAGGCTTAAGGTAAGGAGGGATAGGAATGACCAATATCCCCAAAGCGGACGACCAGGTTGACCAATGGCGTTCAGTGATGTTTCTCTATGATTCAGCACTAAAAAAGGTCAATACAAAGATTGAAATATTAAATAACGAGTTTGCCAACCGTTATGATTATAACCCCATCGAGCATATCAAATCCAGACTGAAGTCAGCTGAAAGCATTGTCATGAAGCTTAAGAAGGACGGATATGAGGTGACCATTGAGAATATGATGGAATGCCTCAGCGATATCGCCGGTATCAGGATTATATGTTCGTTCACGTCGGATATCTACCAGATAGCCGACATGATAGCGGCTCAGGGGGATGTGACTGTCCTTCATGTAAAGGATTATATCAAGAACCCCAAGCCCAACGGATACAAGAGTTATCATATGGTAGTAACTGTGCCGGTCTATCTCACGGATGGACCGGTGGAGACCAAGGTGGAGATTCAGATACGTTCCGTTGCCATGGATTTCTGGGCCAGCCTGGAACATAAGATTGCGTATAAGTTCGAGGGAAATGCCCCGGAGAACCTGCTGAAGGAACTAAAGGCCTGCGCCGATATGGTGGATATGCTGGATGCCAAGATGTTTTCGCTTAACGAGGCCATCACGGCATTTGCCAGGGAGCAGAAGGAAAGGTCGGAAGAATCTTAAGTGAACCGATTGATAAAAGAGACAGACCAGGTAATTAAACTGAACCTGCGCCAGCTGGTAATTTTTGAAGTATTGTTCCGGCTGGTTGCAGGCACATTCTATATCAGGCTGGTAAACCAGCTCCTAAGGTTCTCGTTGCGCATGGCAGGATACAGTTATCTGACCATGAGTAATATGGGAGCCTTTCTTCTGCGCCCGGCAACCATTGTCTGCGCCCTGGCAGCGGCGGTGCTGGGCATGGTGCTCATGGTGGTGGAAATCGGGGGCCTTATCACTGCCTACCAGTCCGCGGCCTATTCCATGCGGGTGGATTCCGTGTACATTTTAAAGGGCGCGCTGGGCAAGGCATGGGATGCGTGTAAGGGCAGGAACTGGAAGCTTCTGCCCCTGGCTCTGGCTGATTATCTGATGATGAACAGCTATCTGCTGCTGCGGATTCTCACAAGGATAAAACCCCTTAATTTTGTCATGTACGAAATCCTGCACGCGCCGGCTGCCCGACTGGGGCTGGTACTGCTGGCGGCTGCTCTGGTGCTCATAGGGATACCTACCATGCTGGTGTTCTTTGCCTGCATGATTGAGCAGAAGCAGTTTGGCGACGGCTTCAGAAGGAGCATGGAGCTTTTAAAGGGACGCAGCCTCAGGGCGGTGGTCCTGCTGGTGGTGGTGAATCTGGGGCTGGCTGTGGGACTGGTTCTCATATACGTGGTCATTGTGGTGATATCCGCCGTGATAGTCACCCTGTTTGTGGACAGCTATGCGGCCATGGCTGTTCTGTCAGCCGTGTGCGCCAGACTGGAGCTGGTGGTCCTGTTCATAGGAGGAATATTGGCTCCCCTGGTGGACTTTGGAGCCCTGACCGTGATATATTACCAGTATGGCATGAAAAGTGCCCATGGAGCGCCCTGGGATTTTACCATGCCCTATGAGCTGCATTTAAAGAGAAAATGGATACTGACCATAACAGGGGCGCTGGCAGGAGCCAGCCTGTTTCTCATATTCGATATGGTATATAACGGAACATCCCCTGACTGGGATGTGCTGGGGCAGACAGAGGTAACGGCCCACAGGGGAAGTTCCCGGATGGCCCCGGAGAATACCATGGCGGCTATTGAGGCGGCCATGGAGGAGATGGCGGATTACAGTGAGATCGATGTACAGACAACTGCGGACGGCATCGTGGTGGTATGCCACGATCTGAACCTTAAGCGGGTGGCAGGGGTGGACCGCAGGCTGGGAACCATGACCTATGACCAGGTAAGCAGGCTGGATGTGGGAAGCCATTTCAGCCCGAAGTTTGCCGGGGAGCGTATACCCACCCTGGAGGAAGTGCTGGAAGCCTGCAAGGGCCGCATGAAGCTGAATATTGAGCTTAAGAATATAGGGAATGATTCCAGTCTGCCGGAGCAGGTGGCTGCCCTGGTCCGGGAATATGGAATGGAGGAGCAATGTGTCATCACTTCGGTTAAGCTGGGATATCTGGAGCGGGTGAAGGAGATGGCTCCTGAGCTGAGGACAGGATACATCCTGGCGGCTGCCTACGGAACGTATTACGATAATGAATAT
This sequence comes from Enterocloster clostridioformis, assembly GCF_020297485.1. Classification (NCBI taxonomy): domain Bacteria; kingdom Bacillati; phylum Bacillota; class Clostridia; order Lachnospirales; family Lachnospiraceae; genus Enterocloster; species Enterocloster clostridioformis. The sequence goes on along the minus strand of NZ_JAIWZC010000001.1, from coordinate 3,414,880 downwards.
ATTGACTTCATCAGCATCCGTTCCAGCTTTGTGGGCAGGAAACTGGTGGAAGCAGCCCATGAAAAGGGCAAGGCGGTCCATGTATGGACCGTGAACAGCAAGACAGAGATAGAACAAATGAAACTGTTAGGTGTGGACAATATCATCACGGATTATCCGGTGCGGGCCAGGGAGATACTCTACAGGGAGGAAACCACCGAGACCCTTATGGAATATCTGAAAATGATGCTGAGATAAAAGGAGATAAAATCATATGAGAGCAGTGGTACAGCGGGTGACGCAGGCCAGCGTGACCGTGGACGGAGAATTGTTGGGAAGGATTGGAAAAGGTTTCCTTATCCTTTTGGGAGTGGCGGACGGAGACACCAGGCAGATGGCTGAGAAGATGGCGGATAAGATTTGCCGTCTGCGGATATTTGAGGATGAAAATGGAAAAACTAATCTCTCACTGGAGGATGTGGAGGGGGAATTGCTGGTGGTCAGCCAGTTTACCCTGTACGCGGACTGCCGCAAGGGAAACAGGCCCAGCTTTATAAAGGCAGGAGCTCCCCAGATGGCGGAGTCCCTGTACAAGCATTTTATGGAGCGGTGCAGGACCCATGTGGATGTGGTGGAGAAGGGACGGTTTGGAGCAGACATGAAGGTAGAGCTTCTCAATGACGGACCCTTTACCCTGATGCTTGACAGCCAGGAGCTGTTTGGAGAGTAGACAGCGGGAAGAACTGACACCGGGAAGAACTGACACCGGGAAGGCGGCGCATGACTTAGTGCGGTAAGGGGCTGTAAACAGGCCCTGATGAAAGGAGATGGCAGGACATGGCAAAGATGATGGAGACTGTGCTGTACTATAATCCGGGCAGACCGGAGACAATGAAGCATGTGGCTATGATGAAGAGCGTACTGGTCCGCATGGGCGTGCGCATAAAGAATATAGGACCGGAACAGGTCCTGGAGAAGGTTGGATATCTTGCCGGGATGGAAGGCTATGAGGCCGCTAAAGAAAGCGCCGGGGCTGTTCCGGGAAAACTTCCGGTCATACCGGAGGAGGTCATGGTATTAAAACAGTTCTCCGGCCAGAGACTGGACATGCTGCTGTCCGGACTGCGCGGGGCCGGTGTGCCCAGGATTGCCCTGAAGGCAGTGCTGACAGAACATAACAGTGACTGGACCTTCTACCATCTGTACCAGGAATTAAAGGAAGAACATGAGACCATGACGGCAGGGCAGCAGCCATGACAGATCCTGTCAGGAAAAGGCAGCTGGAGGAGCTGGACCAGGTGACATTGTGCGCCAGGATTCTCTGCCAGGCCAGAAGCGAGCTGTATGTAAACATGAAATTTCTGGATGTGTCCCTCAGCAGTCTGGGCTTTGAGGCTGACTGGGCAAGGGAGGGACTGGGGACGGACGGGCATCTGATCCACTATGGGCCGGATTATCTGCTGGGCCTGTATAAAAGGGGCAGGACGCTGGTGAACCGAGGGTATCTCCATATGCTGTTCCACTGCCTGTTTTGTCATATGTATACACGTAAGGGCAGGGATAAGGGATACTGGGACCTGTCCTGCGACATTGCCATGGAGTACGTCATTGACGGATTATACCAGAAATGTGTCCATGTGCCGAGGAGCGCCCTCAGGAGGGAGATGTATCTCAGGCTTGAGAAGGCTCTGGCGGAAAAAGGGCATGTCCTGACAGCGGAGCGGGTTTACAGGGCCCTTTTGGAGATGGAGCTTCCTGAACGCCGCCTGGACATGCTGAAGGCGGAATTCTTCGTGGACAGCCATGATCTGTGGGAGCAGGAGGACAGCCCCAAGATCGCCCGGTCCAGGCAGAATGAGTGGAATGATAACCGGGAAAAGATGCAGACGGAGCTGGAAACCGGTTCAAAGGACGCGTCTGAGGACAACCGGAGCCTGCTGGAGGAAGTGCGGGTGGAAAACCGGGAGAGATACGACTACAGCCGGTTTCTGCAAAAGTTTGCGGTTCTGAAGGAAGAAATGCAGGTGGACCCGGATTCATTTGACTACGCGTTTTATACCTACGGCTTGTCCCTCTACGGAAATATGCCCCTCATCGAGCCCCTGGAGTCCAGAGAGGTATACCGGGTGGAGGATTTCGCCATTGTCATTGACACGTCCATGTCCTGTTCCGGGGAGCTGGTGAGACGGTTCCTGGAAGAGACTTACGACGTGCTGTCTGAGACTGAGAGTTATTTTAAGAAGGTCCATTTACACATCATACAGTGTGATGACGCTGTGCGATCGGACGTGCTGGTTACAAGCCAGGAGGAACTGAAGGCTTATATGGATGATTTCGAGATTAGAGGAAGCGGGGGAACGGATTTCAGACCGGCATTTGAATATGTGAACGGGCTTAAGAAAAGCCGTCAGACAGCCTCCCTAAAGGGGCTTATTTATTTCACGGACGGCAAGGGAATCTATCCGGTTCAGGCACCCTCCTACGACACGGCCTTTGTGTTCATAGAGAATATGTTTTCCGATGAATCCGTGCCTCCCTGGGCCATGAAGGTGGTGCTGGAGGAGGAACAGATTATGGAGTACAGACCGGGAAAAAGGAACGGACATGGACAATAGAAGCAGGGATGCGTTGATTATCCCACAGAGCAGGAGAACAGGACATGAATATTAAGCGGGCTAAGGAAGAGATAAAGGATACCATTGAAGCATACCTTTTAAAGGATGAGAACGGAGAGTACGTCATACCATCCATACGGCAGAGGCCGGTGCTGCTGATCGGTCCTCCCGGAGTGGGAAAGACTCAGATAATGGAGCAGATATCCAGGGAATGCAGGATTGGACTGATATCCTATACCATCACCCATCACACCAGACAGAGCGCGGTGGGCCTTCCCTTCATTGAGAAAAAGACTTATGGAGACAGGGAGTATGCGGTGACGGAGTATACCATGAGTGAAATTGTGGCATCCATCTATGACCGGATGGAGGAAACAGGTCTTAAGGAAGGGATTCTTTTTATTGATGAAATCAACTGCGTATCCGAGACCCTGGCTCCGACCATGCTGCAATTTCTCCAGTGCAAGACCTTCGGAAGCCATAAGATACCGGAGGGCTGGATTATCGCAGCTGCCGGCAATCCGCCGGAGTATAACAAATCTGTAAGGGAATTCGATGTGGTCACCCTGGACCGGATCAAGCGGATTGACGTGGAACCGGATTTGGGGGTGTGGAAGGAGTATGCATATGCTGAGAATATCCATCCGGCCATTATCTCCTATCTGAACATCAAGGGACAGAATTTCTGCCAGATAGAGACAACAGTGGACGGAAAGCTGTTCGCCACCCCAAGGGCCTGGGAGGACCTATCCCAGCTGATTCTGGTCTATGAGAGTCTGGACAAAAGGGCTGACAGGGATGTGATCAGCCAGTATATCCAGCACCCCAGAATCGCAAAGGATTTTGCCAATTATCTGGAGCTGTATTATAAATATCAGAATGAGTATCAGGTGGATGAGATTTTGCGGGGCGTCATACGGGAGGCATTGTGCGGCCGGGTTGCCAGGGCGCCCTTTGATGAGCGTCTCAGCGTTACATGCCTGATTTTGTCCAAGCTGACGGAAGGGTTTAAGAAGCTGTGGGATAAGAATGCCTTCATGGAGCTTCTGATGGAGCAGCTTAAGAGCTACCGCCAGGAGATGGCAGGCAGGGCGGAAACATCTGCAATACCGGATAAATCCGAAGCGCCTGCCATGGTTCTGGCGTCCCTGGCTCAGGAGCTGGAGGAGGAGCGTTTTCGCAGGAAGAAAAGCGGACTGTCAGGAAGGCGGGAGGACCGCCTGTGGCTCAGCGTGCGAATCATGCTGGAGGAATATGCCCAGCAGATGAGAAAGGAAGCCGTTGAGGACAGGGAGCAGGCCTGGGAATGGGTGCGCACAAAATTCATGGAGCACAGCGACTGCTATGAGGCTATGAAGGAGGACTGCGGCAGCCGTCTGGAGCACGCCTTTGACTTCATGGAAGCTGCCTTTGGAAACGGCCAGGAAATGGTTATATTTGTCACGGAGCTGAATACCAGCGAAGCGTGTGTCCGGTTCCTGGATGAATATGAGTGTGAACGCTATTACCAGTACAATAAGGATCTGCTCTTTGATGAACAGGAGCAGGCCATAAGGCAGAAGCTGTGATAAAATGCAAAAAGCGTGTCTGCGGCTCATCCTTCCCACGGTTGATATTACCGTGAGAGGAATGAGCCGCAGACACGCTCCTTTTAATTAAAATTCAGTACTCTACTGCCTTCGTCTCATTATACACATCTCTGTCCAGGTCGCCCAGCTTGCTGGATACAAGCATGCCCACCATGACATCAACGTCAACGTTCATAAGTGTTCTGAACATTCCTGAGAACCAGTCAATACCAATAAGGATAGCGATACTTTCCAGCGGCAGCCCCAGCGAGGAGGCAAGGAAGGTATAAACGATTACGGAACCTCCCGGTACAACGATAGTTCCCATGCACATCAGACATGACAGCAGGATGGCCATTCCCATTTGAGAGGTGGTCAGCTGGACTCCTGTGGACTGTGCCATAAAGAAGATTGCAGCCACATAACAAAGGGCCGCTCCGCAGCTGTTCATGGACATTTTAGCGAATTTCTTAGGCATCTTTGCAGGATTTACTTTGCAGAGAGCAGCTGTCAGCGGCCCATAAATAAGGAACTGGACAGCGTCTCCCAGAAGCAATACTCCCAGGAATTTAATCATAGGAATAATGACCTTGAAGCCGGTGGAGCCCGCCACGTTTGCCAGCAGACAGAAGATTCCAATTGGCGCGACGTGCATGACAGCCTTGATGATATTGGTAATGATGGTATTAAAACCGGTTACCCATTCAACCAAGTTTCTGTTGCCGCTCTGGCGTGTATATGTACCCATGGCTGTGCCAAAGAACAATGCGAAGACAATACATGGAACCATAGCGCTGTCAGCCATGGAGCCGATGATATTTGTGGATACAAAGCCTAATGAGGCCCATGGCCCAATCAGAGACCCAAAGACAATACCGCCCGCTGCAGCGATTAGAATTTGTGTTGTCAGAGACAGACCTTTTTTCTTCCCCTCCATTGTTTCCCCCTTTTTCTTACCTTCTTTTGCTTTTTTTGCTGAATTTTTGTACTAATATTTCGTTTCACGTTCCCATGTCCTGCATGCTTGTATTTTAAGGCACAAAGCATTTTGAAACAATGAATCGGCTGATTGTATTTGTCAAAATGACAAAGCGCCGCAGCCGTGGTGGTGTTTCTGGGAATCATGTCCAACATAGCCTCGTCCACAGGTTATGCGGTTCTGGTCCCTCTGGGCGCTGCGCTGTTTATGGCCCGTGGGCGCCATCCCGCGGCTGGGCCGGCCCTTATTTTACGGGCTGTAGTTTTAGGAAAACACCGGATTTGTGGAAAGGGGACGGGGAGGCCATTTGAGTGCCTGATTTTTTGGGTAAATTACAGATTGACGGGGGATGGCGGTTGGAGTAGTCTTTTTTAAGAAAACGTCCGTCATCATGAACATCATCAATGTCATAGGGGACTCCCTGTTTATCTTTGTATTCCGTTGGGGTGTGGCGGGTGCCGCTGCGGCTTCCCTGATTTCGCGCATGACCGCCTGTTTTATTCTTCTCTTTCGGCTGAAAAATAAGAATCTGGACATATTTATTGGAGGAAAATGGAATAAAATAACTATACGGGGATTGCTGTTTATGTTACTATTAGACATATAAGAACGGATGGGAGATGACCGATATGAAGATAACCTATATCCATCACAGCAGTTTTATGGCGGAGCTTGACCATGCCGTACTTCTGTTTGACTATTTTGAGGGAAACATTCCGGAAACAGACAGGGAGAAGCCTTTGTTTGTGTTTGCCAGCCACCGGCATGGAGACCATTTTTCCCGTTCCATATTTGATTTGGAGGAAAGCCGCGGGAATGTGACCTATGTGCTGTCCGACGATATCTGGACAAGGCAGGTGCCGGAGGACCTTCTGGGCAGAACCGTATTCCTGGGACCGGGGGAGGAAGTGAGCCTGAAGGACGGAGCCGGGAATCCGGTGGATATCCAGGCGTTTAAGTCCACGGACGAAGGGGTGGCCTTCCTGGTCAGCCTGGAGCACAGGACCATTTACCACGCAGGGGACTTGAACAATTGGGTATGGGAGGGCGAGCCGGAGGCCGACAACCGCAGGATGAGTGAAAGTTTTCACCGGGAAATGGACAAGCTGGCAGGACGCCATATCGATGTGGCCTTTATGCTCATTGACCCCAGACAGGAGAAGGATTTTTACCTGGGAATGGATGATTTTATGAGAATGGTGGGGGCGGACGTGGTGTTTCCCATGCATTTCTGGGAGGACTTTCAGGCGGCTGCCAGATTTAAGGCCCTGGCCTGCGCCGGTGGGTATAAGGACAGAATACAGGAGATACACAGGCGGGGAGAGGAATTCCTGGTGTGACAGGCAGACAGCGGGAGAACGGCTTTCCGACACGCCCCGGACATGGATTCTGAGAAGCCAACGAAATAAAGGATGGAATAAAGAGAGGAACGGAATATGATTTTGATTCGCGCAGGACGGGTCCTGGGACCCGCGGAAGGGCTGGATATAAAAGCGGATGTTGTTTTGGACGGAGACAGGATTGCCGGGATATTTCCGGCGGACCAGGGCGGAGCGGAGGGAGCGCCCGGCTTTAGCCCGCGGGAGAGGACGTACCGGCAGATAATCGAGGCAGAGGGACTGGTGGCAGCGCCGGGACTGGTGGATGTCCATGTGCATTTTCGCGATCCGGGCCCCACATACAAGGAGGACATCCATACAGGGGCAAGGGCTGCTGCAAAGGGCGGTTTCACCACGGTTGTGTGTATGGCCAATACGAATCCCATTGTGGATAACGGGAAGACCCTGCGCTATGTGCTGGAAGAGGGAAAAAAGACAGGCATCCATGTGTTAAGCTGCGCCGCAGTGTCAAAGGGATTCGCGGGCAGGGAGCTGACCGACATGGAGGGACTTCTGGCTGCCGGGGCAGCGGGATTTACGGATGACGGAATACCCCTTATGGATGGCGCGTTTGTCAGGGCGGCCATGGAGGAAGCGGCCAGATTGGATACGGTTCTCAGCTTCCACGAGGAAGACAAGCATTTTATCAGGGAAAATGGAATTAACCACGGCAGGATTTCGGATGAACTGGGAATCTACGGCTCTCCGGCACTGGCAGAGGATTCCCTGGTGGCCAGGGACTGCATGGTAGCCCTGGATACAGGGGCAACCGTGGACATCCAGCATATCAGCTCAGGGCATTCTGTGGAGGTGGTGCGCCTGGCCAAGAGGCTGGGAGCAAAGGTATGGGCCGAGGTGACGCCCCACCATTTCACCCTAACAGAGGAAGCCGTGTTAAAGCACGGAACCCTGGCTAAGATGAACCCGCCGTTAAGGACAGAGAAAGACAGGCAGATGCTGATTGAGGGACTTAAGGATGGGACCATTGACATGATTGCCACGGACCATGCGCCCCACAGCAGGGAGGAGAAGGAGCGGCCGCTGACCCAGGCGCCCAGCGGCATACTGGGACTGGAGACTGCCCTGGCCCTGGGGATTACCAATCTGGTAAAGGCAGGCCATCTCACGCTTTTGGAGCTCATGGAGAAGATGAGCCTTAATCCGGCCAGGCTGTATAAGCTGGACTGCGGGCGCATGGAACCAGGAGCGCCGGCGGATTTGGTGCTGTTTGATGCGGACAGGCAGTGGACAGTGGAAGGGTTTGAATCCAAGTCAGCCAACAGCCCCTTCCTGGGCGAGACATTGACGGGCAAAGTAATGTACACGGTTTGCGGAGGAAAGGTGGTCTATGGAGAGCAGGGAACGGAAGTTTGATGTGATTCTTCTGGATGTGGACGGTACTCTTTTGGACTTTGGCATGTCTGAGAGGCAGGGCATGAGGGTAGTCCTTGAGCAGTATGGATTTGAGCCCACAGAGGAACGGCTTTTGCTGTACCATGAAATCAATGAGGGATTCTGGTCCGCCTTTGAGCGGGGGGAAGTGACCAAGGATAATTTGGTGCGGCAGAGATTTGAGACCTTTTTTGACCGTCTGGGCAGGGCGGTGGACGGCCATGAGGCAGAGGAGCTGTACCGGAGGCAGCTGGACGCATCCGCCTTTTTGATTGACGGAGCCCTGGAGCTGTGCGCCTATCTGAAGGACAGGTATGATTTATATGTGGTTACCAACGGTACATCGTCCACCCAGTACAAGCGGCTGGCTGCTTCCGGCTTGGACAGCTTCATGAAAGATATATTTGTGTCCGAGGATGCGGGGAGCCAGAAACCGCAGAAGGAATATTTTGATTACTGCTTTTCCAGGATACCGGATGCCAACCCGCGGCGTATGCTGCTCATAGGCGATTCACCTGCGTCCGATATCAAAGGCGGAATGGCCGCAGGCACGTATACGTGCTGGTATAACCCCGGCGGTAATGCGCTGCCTGAGGGCATACGGGCGGATTATGAAGTGGGGAGCCTTAAGGAGCTTATGAATCTGCTGTAGGCTCCTGTTTTGCCCTGATTTTCTGGGAGGGGGACCGTGACGCGGATCTTTGTCAGTTTTGCCATATAAAATGTCCTTTACACAAGCGCTTTAGTATGCTAATATGATAGCGTGTCAAAAGACCGTAAGGAGCCGCTGGACCCGAAACAGCGGAAAAAGAGGAGGACGTTTATTATGAAAAAGAGACTTTTTAGCCTGGCCCTTGCATCTGTGATGGCATTATCCCTGGCAGGATGCGGCGGTTCACAGGAAGCAGCTACAGCGGCAGGGACAAAGGCAGAAACCGAACAGGCAGCAGCGGACACGTCTGCCAAGGCTGAGGACGCAGCCGCAGAGGCGGAGACAAAGGCAGAGGACGAAACCGCGTCAGAGGCCGCCGAAGGAAGCGGCGGAGGTACATTGATAGTCGGATTTGACCAGGATTTCCCGCCTATGGGATTCATGGGAGACGACGGTGAGTATACAGGATTTGACCTGGAGCTGGCCCAGGAAGTGGCAAAGCGTCTGGGACTGGAGTACAAGGCACAGCCCATTGCATGGGATTCCAAGGACATGGAGCTGGAGGCAGGCAACATCGACTGTATCTGGAACGGATTTACCATGACAGGGCGTGAGGACGACTATACATGGTCAGAGCCGTACATGGCCAACACCCAGGTATTTGTGGTGGCCAAGGATTCCGGCATAGCCAGCCAGGAGGACCTGGCAGGCAAGATTGTGGAGTGCCAGGTGGATTCTTCCGCGGAGGCGGCGTTAAAGGAGGTGCCCGACCTGACAGCTACCTTCAAGGAGCTGCTCACCACGGCTGATTATAACTCAGCTTTCATGGATTTGGAGCAGGGCGCGGTGGACGCCATAGCCATGGACGTAATCGTGGCCGGATATCAGATCCAGCAGAGAAACGCAGACTTTGTTATCCTGGAGGACAGCCTGTCCGCGGAGGAGTACGGAGTTGGATTTAAGAAGGGCAACACACAGCTTCGTGACAAGGTACAGGCTACCCTGGAAGAGATGGCTGCGGACGGCACACTTAAGTCCATATCTGAGAAATGGTTTGGCGAGGACGTAACTACGATTGGTAAGTAATAAAGGCCGCTGTCTGGACCTGCTGTCCTGCCGGATAATCCGGCGGCAGCTCGTTTAACAGCGGCTTTATACGGCATAAATGTTAAAGGCAGGTATGAAGTTATGGGTAAAATGACAGTCCAGCAGATGTTGATTCAGTTGGCAGGAGGTATGGGAACCAGTATCCAGATATTCCTGGTGACACTAATATTTTCCCTTCCACTGGGCCTTTTGGTGGCCTTTGGGCGTATGTCCAAAAACCGGCTGCTTCAGGCCATTGTCAAGGTATATATATCCATCATGAGAGGCACGCCCCTGATGCTGCAGCTCATGGTGGTGTATTTCGGCCCCTATTATCTGTTCCGAATCAAGGTGGGCAGCGGCTACCGGCTGTGGGCCACCTTCATTGGATTTGTAATCAACTATGCCGCCTATTTTGCTGAAATCTACAGAAGCGGCATCCAGTCCATGCCTGTGGGCCAGTACGAGGCGGCTCAGATTCTGGGCTACAGCCGGTTCCAGACCTTTTTCAAAATCATACTGCCCCAGGTCATCAAACGGATTCTTCCGTCTGTAACCAACGAGGTCATCACCCTTGTCAAGGACACCTCCCTGGCCTTTACCCTCAGCGTGGCGGAGATGTTCTCTATAGCCAAGGCTCTGGCAGCGTCCCAGACCAACATGATTCCCTTTGTGGCCGCCGGTCTGTTCTACTATATTTTCAACCTGGTAGTGGCAGTTGGAATGGAGTGGGTTGAGAAAAAGATGGATTATTACCGTTAGGAACAGGAGGATTGTGGATTATGAAGCTGCTGGAATTAAATCATGTGGAAAAGTCGTTTGACGGCCTGGGTGTTATAAAGGATATGTCCCTCAGTGTGGAGGAGGGGGAAATCGTGTCTGTCATCGGCCCCTCCGGTTCGGGAAAATCCACCCTGCTGCGGTGCGCTACCATGCTGGAAACCATGGACAGCGGGGAAGTGATATACCTGGGAAAGCGGGCGGCCTGGACAGAGGACGGAAAGGCCGTGTACGCGTCAAAGAAGGATTTAAAGGAAATTCAGAGCCAGTATGGCCTGGTATTCCAGAATTTCAACCTGTTCCCCCATTATTCTGTCATGAAGAACATCACGGACGCTCCCATTCATGTGCAGAAAAGGGATAAGGCGCAGGTATATGAGGAAGCCAGGAAACTGCTCAGGAAGATGGGGCTGGAGGACAAGGAAAATGCGTTTCCATGCCAGCTGTCCGGCGGCCAGTGCCAGCGTGTGGCCATTGCCAGGGCATTGGCGTTGAATCCCAAGATACTGTTTTTTGACGAACCCACCTCAGCCCTGGACCCGGAGCTGACAGGGGAGGTTCTTAAGGTGATTAAGTCCCTGGCAGACCTTGACATCGCCATGGTCATAGTCACCCATGAGATGGCCTTTGCAAGGGATATATCGGACCGCGTGGTGTTCATGGCGGGCGGCGTCATTGTGGAGGAAGGAACGCCGGAGCAGGTGTTTGCTTCGGATAATGAGAGGACCCAGAGCTTTTTGGGGCGGTATGGGGCCTTGCTGAATTGATTTTGAACAATATAATGTCCACAGGCAGATACTTAAGAGGCATCCAGGACCATAACAACGTGGCCGGGGATGCCTTTTTGGCGATGCTGCGCTCATGGCCTCTGGAATATATAGCTGCTGCTGGTGAAGAGCTGGCAAAATTTGCGGGTTTCATTGATGACAAAGGCCTGGTTGGACAGCTGCCTCAGTTCCAGCTCACGGAATATGACACGCATGATGTCAGAGTAACAACCTCCTCTCAATCTTTTATAATATTATAGCATCTGGTACTGTCGGTTACAAGAATGTTTTTCCCATGGAAGTTTGGGCTATGGAAGTCCAGGGTATACTTAGAAAAAAAGGAAGGAACCGCCATGGAACTGTCGCCCGCGGCCAGACGTCTGGTCATACTCCTGTGTCTTCGGCATCTGCCGGGGATTCTGGGCATGAGGTTGTCCGGGGTACTGGATATGATACCGGGAAAATTAAGGGAATCTTTATTGAAATTAACAGAATATGATGGTAAGCTTCATAGGTAATCTGATATAAGACGGGAGGAATCGTAATATGAAGAGACATTCATTGATGATAACAGCCGCCGCACTGGCTGCGGCAATGGTGCTGGGAACCGGCTGTGCCAAAAAACCGGCGGTGGAGACATCTGAGACCGTTACCAGCCAGGCTTCGGCTGAGGAGACCACCAAAGCGCCGGAGACCACGGCCAAGGCCCCGGAGACAACGGAGCAGGCGGCTGAGGCAAAGGAAGTATACCATATGCTTCAGGGTACCGTCACAAAGGTGACAGAGGATGGAGCGGTGTTCACTCTTCAGGCGGACGACGGCAGGGACTATGACATCAGTCAGTCGGATATCCGGGACGTGGAGGTGGAGATTGTTGAGGGCGTGCAGATAGCCATTGCGTATATAGGGGAGCCCCTGGGCAGGCCGGAGGACGTGACCCTGGTGGTGGCTCTTCCGGAACAGGAGGAGTGGAGTATCCTTACGGAGAAAGGCACCACCACGGCTAACGCGATGAGCAGCTTTACCATGAAGACAGACGACGGACAGGAGTTAAGCTTTTTAAAGGATAACTGCCCCATAGAGGAAGGGGCCCTGGCAGGGGACAGCGGGGATAAGGTGACCGTGACCTATGTGAATTCCCAGGGAGTAAACTATCCGGTGGAGATTAAAGGAACGAAATAGACGGGCTGCCGCCATAATTTTGCGAAAAACCCTTGCAAAATAAGTGTTTTCCCTGTACAATCTGATATTGAGTAAACAGCGTGAGAGGGGCCTTACATGACCCCTCTTTTACTAGAAATATCAACAGAACAGATTAAGAGAAAGGTAACGAACATGATTAGTACAAGCAACATATCTCTTCGCGTGGGCAAGAAGGCATTGTTTGAGGATGTGAATATTAAATTCACCGAGGGCAACTGCTACGGGCTCATCGGCGCAAACGGTGCCGGAAAGTCCACATTCCTTAAAATCCTGTCAGGCCAGTTGGAGCCTACCAGCGGCGATGTCATAATCACCCCCGGACAGAGGCTGTCCTTCCTGCAGCAGGACCACTTTAAGTATGACCAGTACACGGTCCTGGATACGGTCATCATGGGAAACAAGAGACTATATGAGATAATGAAGGAAAAGGAAGCCATCTACATGAAGGAGGACTTCACGGACGAGGACGGTATCAAGGCCGCTGAGTTAGAGGGTGAATTCGCCAACATGAACGGATGGGAGGCAGAGTCGGATGCTGAAAGCCTTTTAAACGGACTTGGCATTGAGCCGGACCTGCACTATGCGCAGATGGGCTCCCTTCTGGGCGCTCAGAAGGTAAAGGTACTTCTTGCCCAGGCCCTGTTCGGCAACCCGGACATTCTGCTTCTGGATGAGCCTACCAACCACCTGGACCTGGACGCCATTGCGTGGCTGGAGGAGTTTTTGATTAACTTTGAGAACACAGTTATCGTGGTATCCCATGACCGTTATTTCCTGAATAAGGTCTGCACCCAGATAGCTGACATTGACTATGGGAAAATCCAGCTGTTCGCAGGAAACTACGATTTCTGGGTAGAGTCCAGCCAGCTGATTGTGAAGCAGATGAAGGAAGCCAACCGCAAGAAGGAGGAGAAGATTAAGGAGCTGCAGGAATTCATCCAGCGCTTCTCCGCCAATGCTTCCAAGTCCAAGCAGGCCACTTCCCGTAAGCGGGCCCTTGAGAAGATTGAGCTGGACGACATCCGTCCTTCCAGCCGCAAGTATCCGTACATTGATTTCCGTCCTTTCCGCGAGATCGGCAACGAGGTTCTGACCGTGGAGCACTTAAGCAAGACCATTGACGGTGAAAAGATACTGGACGATATCTCCTTCATCCTGGGCCGCGAGGACAAGGCTGCCCTGGTAGGACCAAATGAGCGGGCCAAGACAGTACTCTTTAAGATTCTGTCCGGTGAGATGGAGCCGGATGGGGGAAGCTATAAGTGGGGCCTTACCACCTCACAGGCATATTTCCCCAAGGACAACAGCGCCGAGTTTGACAACGACGACACCATCGTAGAGTGGCTGACCCAGTATTCTCCTGAGAAGGACGTGACCTATGTCCGCGGTTTCCTGGGACGTATGCTGTTCGCCGGCGAGGACGGCGTGAAAAAGGTGAAGGTCCTTTCCGGAGGCGAGAAGGTGCGTTGTATGCTGTCCAAGATGATGATATCCGGTGCCAATGTGCTGATGCTGGATGAGCCCACGGACCACCTGGACATGGAGTCCATCGACGCTTTGAACCGCGGTATGATTAAGTTCCCGGGCGTGATGATTTTCTCCTCCCGTGACCACCAGATAGTGCAGACCACTGCAAACCGCATCATGGAAATCATCAACGGCAAGCTGGTTGATAAGATTACCACCTACGACGAGTACCTTGAAAGCGACGAGATGGCACGTAAGAGATTTACCTTCACACTGACTGAGAGTGAAGAGGCAGATGATTAATATAGTGGCAGTGACAGGGCGGCAGGATGGATAAATCCTGCCCCTTTTCAGTCGTTACACAATTACAGGGATGAGGCGTGCGCCAAATTTCTGAACGGATATTATGGAGCGGATTGAGAGGAGAACAGATATGGAAAAGATTACAAGTTTTACCATTGACCACAATAAGCTGCAGCCTGGAGTCTATGTATCCAGGAAGGATCAGGTGGAAGGAGGAATGGTGACCACCTTCGACCTGAGGATGACCTCGCCCAATGAGGAGCCGGTGATGAACACCGCGGAAATGCATACCATCGAGCATCTGGGGGCAACCTTTTTAAGGAATCACGGCACCTTTGGCAAAAAGTGCATTTACTTTGGCCCCATGGGGTGCAGGACCGGTTTCTATCTGCTGCTGGCTGGAGACTACGAGTCCGCGGATATCCTGCCCCTGATGGTGGAGATGTATGAGTTTATCAGGGATTTTGAGGGGGAGGTGCCCGGGGCATCGCCAGAGGACTGCGGCAATTATCTGGATATGAATTTGGGTATGGCCAGATTCCTGGCCGGAAAGTACCTGGATGTACTGTACCATGTGGACCAGTTCCCGGAATCCAGGCTTGTATATCCGGAGTAGACAGCCGTTTAAAAATGACACAGGAACACACCGGGAAACCCATTCCCGGACCATGTTCCGGAGAGGAGCCATAAAGAAATGACAAAGTTGATTTCGTGGAATGTAAACGGTCTCAGGGCCTGCGTGGGTAAGGGCTTCCTGAATTTTTTCAGGGAGGCGGACGCAAATGTATTCTGTATACAGGAAAGTAAGCTTCAGGAGGGCCAGATTGAGCTGGACCTGCCCGGCTATCACCAGTACTGGAACTATGCCAGGAAAAAGGGATATTCCGGCACAGCCATGTTCACAAAGGAGGAACCCATGTCCGTGTCCTATGGCGTCGGCATGGAGGAACACGATACGGAGGGACGGGTAATTACGGCAGAGTTTCCTGAATATTATGTTGTGACCTGCTATACCCCCAATTCACAGGACGGCCTGGCAAGGCTGGATTACAGGATGAAATGGGAGGACGATTTCCTGGCATACCTTAAGAAACTGGAGAAAAACAAGCCGGTGGTATTCTGCGGGGATCTGAATGTGGCCCACAAGGAAATTGACCTTAAGAACCCTAAGACAAACAGGAAAAATGCCGGGTTCACCGATGAAGAGAGGGGAAAGTTCACCGACCTTCTGGCAGCGGGCTTCGTGGACACGTTCCGCTATTTCTATCCGGACCTGGAGGGGATATACTCCTGGTGGTCCTACCGTTTCAGCGCCAGGGCCAAGAATGCAGGGTGGCGCATTGACTACTTTTGTGTATCAGAAAGCCTTAAGGACAGACTGGTAAGCGCGTCCATCCACAATACGGTCATGGGTTCAGACCATTGTCCGGTGGAGCTGGTGATTGAATAAGAGGAAAAGACGATGAATCTGGTTACCATTGAACATTTGACAAAATCATATACGGAGAGGCTGCTGTTTGACGACACATCCTTCTCCATCAACGAGGGGGAGAAGATAGGCCTGATTGGCGTCAACGGCACAGGCAAGTCCACTCTCCTTAAGATTGTTGCGGGCCTGGAAGATGCGGACAGCGGCAGCGTGGTAAGGGGCCGCAGCCTCTACATACGCTATCTGCCCCAGATTCCGGAATTCACAGAGGGAGATACGGTGCTTGAAAGCGTTATGCGGGAAAATGCCGGGGAAACCCATTACAGTTCTCCGGATGAGATGCAGGCCACGGCCAGGAGCATGCTTAACAAGCTTGGTATCACGGAACACGATGCCCTGACATCCACCCTTTCGGGTGGACAGAGAAAGAGGGTGGCCTTGGCCAGCGTGCTTATGAGTACGGCGGACCTTCTGATTCTGGACGAGCCCACCAACCACCTGGACAGCGGTATGGCTGACTGGCTGGAGGAATATCTGAAAGCCTTCCGTGGCGCCCTTATGATGATTACCCATGACCGGTATTTTCTGGACAGCGTGGCGGGACGCATTGTGGAGCTGGATAAGGGAAAGCTTTACAGCTACCAGGCAAATTATGAGGGCTTCCTGTCCCTGAAAGCGGAGCGTATGGAAATGGCCGAGGCATCGGAGCGCAAACGGCAGGCGATTCTGCGCAACGAGATTGCCTGGATGCAGCGGGGCGCCAGGGCGCGTTCCACCAAGCAGAAGGCCCATATACAGCGCTATGAGGAGCTGAGGGACCAGAAGGGGCCGGAATATGACCGCAACGTGGAGCTGGAGTCCATAGCCAGCCGGTTAGGCAGGACCACGGTGGAGGTGAAGGATCTGTGCAAGGCTTACGGGGACAAGGTGCTGATAAAGGACTTTACCTACATTTTCCTGAAAAATGACCGTGTGGGCATCATCGGTCCCAACGGAAGCGGAAAGTCCACCCTGATGAAGATGCTGGCAGGCTGGGTGGAACCGGATTCCGGCACCATACAGATAGGACAGACCGTGAAGATGGGGTATTTCTCCCAGGAAAATGAGGCCATGGATGAAAGCCTTAGGGTGATTGACTATATTAAGAATGTGGCGGAATACGTAAAGACAAAGGACGGCAGTATCAGCGCCAGCCAGATGTTAGAGCGGTTCCTGTTCCCCTCCGGTATGCAGTATACCATCATAGGCCGCCTGTCAGGCGGGGAGAGGCGGAGGCTTTATCTGCTGCGTATCCTTATGGAGGCGCCCAATGTGATACTGTTAGACGAGCCCACCAATGACCTGGATATCCAGACTCTGACCATACTGGAGGATTATCTGGATACATTTCCGGGCATTGTTATAGCCGTATCCCATGACCGGTATTTTCTGGACCGCGTTGTGAACCGCATCTTTGCCTTTGAGGGACAGGGAAAGGTGAGCCAGTATGAGGGCGGATTCACGGATTATCAGATTGCCTGGTCCGCCAGGCATCCCCGGGAGACAGGGGAGCAGAAAGGCGGCAGAGGCGGGGACAGCGATGGCAGCGGGTCCGGCCTTTCCGTGAACCGGAATAACTGGAAGCAGTCGGCCGGCGGAGAAAAGAAGCGCAAGCTTTCCTTTAAAGAGCAGCGGGAATGGGAAACCATTGAGGCTGACATCGCTGACCTGGAACAGTCCATCGGGGATTTAGAGCGGGAAATTGGAAAATCCGCCACCAACTATACCAGGCTCAATGAGCTGATGGAGGAAAAGTCCGCCAGGGAAGCACAGCTGGAGGAGAAAATGGAGCGCTGGATGTATCTTAACGAGCTGGTGGAGCAGATAGAGGCTCAGAAATAACAGCAGGCACAGTATGGAAACTGGTTATCAGATGAGTTACATTTTTCTGATAACCAGTTTTTTTGTGTGAAATAAGATGACGATTTCTGACAAAGAGTGTTGATTTATTGACAAAATGTCGAACTAACTATATACTTTTCTTATCATGTAAGGATTGTCTTAGGAAAGGCGGTAACAGCGATGATAAAGAGATTCCGGATAGACAGGAATGATGGAAGGATATACGCGATGGGAGCGACTGCTGTCTCTGGAGGGGTGCATTTTTCTTTCGCCTCCAAGGGGGAGGCCTGTGCCGTTGTTTTTTATAGGAAAGGGGCCGGAAGTCCCAAGGGAAGAATCGGGTTTCCTGCAAATGCCAGAACAGGAGATGTCTGGAGCATGACTGTGCTGGGCGACTTTTCCGGTCTGGAGTATGTGTACGAGGTGGACGGACAGCAGGTGCCGGACCCTTATGGGAGGAGGTTTACGGGTATGGAGCGCTGGGGAAGCCTGGCGCGTCTGGACAAGCCGGTACGCACACCGGTGGATACAGAGGGGAGCGCGTACGACTGGGAGGAAGACGTCCTTCCCTGCATCCCTTATGACCAGTGTGTGATTTACCACATCCATCCCAGGGGATTTACCAAACATGTCTCCTCCGGCGTGGAGGGAGACAGCCGGGGGACATTTAAGGGCGTGGCGGAGAAGATACCTTATCTCAAAGACCTGGGGATCACCACTGTGGAGATGATGCCCCCGGTGGAGTTTGAGGAGCTAATCATACCGGAGCGTGTGGACGGAAGCCCCTTTGCAGCTGAAAAACCGGACGGAAAGCTGAATTACTGGGGATATACCAGGGGCTATTATTTTGCGCCCAAGTGTGCCTACAGCAGCGGACCTGTGAGGCAGCCTGAACGGGAGTTTAAGGATATGGTGAAGGCCCTGCACAGGGCAGGACTGGAGCTGGTCCTGGAATTGTTTTTCGACGGGAAGGAAGCGCCCTCCTATGTGCTGGATGTGGTCCGCTTCTGGGCTCAGGAATACCATGTGGACGGCGTCCGTCTGGTGGGATACGCGCCTGTGAAGCTTTTGGGTGAGGACCCTTACCTCAGCAGGCTGAAGCTGCTGGCGCCCGGGTGGGACGGTGTGGAGCCGGGGCAGGTAAAACATCTGGCGGAATATAATGACGGGTTCATGATGGATATGCGCAGCTTTCTAAAAGGGGATGAGGACCAGCTTAACCGTCTGGTATACCACATCCGGCATAATCCCCAGCAGGTGGGCGTTATCAACTACATGGCCAATACCAATGGTTTTACCCTGATGGACATGGTATCCTATGACATAAAGCACAATGAGGCCAACGGAGAAGATAACCGGGACGGAACAGACTACAACCAATCCTGGAACTGCGGAGCGGAGGGCCCCAGCAGAAAGAAACGAATCATGCAGATGCGCAGGAAGCAGATACGCAATGCCCTGCTCATGCTGTTTTTGAGCCAGGGAACTCCTCTGCTCATGATGGGAGACGAATTTGGCCGGACCAAGAAGGGAAACAACAACTCCTACTGCCAGGACAACGATATATCATGGCTTAACTGGAGCCTGTTAAATTCCAACAGCAGCATCCATGAATTTGTAAAGCATGTGATTCAATTCAGAAAGGAGCACTCGGTGTTCCATATGGAGAAGGAGCCGGCTCTGATGGATTACCGCTCCGTGGGTCTGCCGGACGTGTCCTACCACGGCCTTAAGACCTGGTGTCCCATGTTTGACCGTTTCCTCCGCCAGCTGGGCATATTATACTGCGGAAAATACGGTAAGAAGCTGGACGGAAGGGAGGACGATTACTTCTACGTTGCATTTAACATGCACTGGGAACCTCATGAGTTCGCCCTTCCCAACCTGCCAAAGGATTTTAAGTGGCATACAGCCTTTAATACGGATGAGGACCAGGTGAACGGCATGTATCCCCGGGGCGGTGAACCGGTTCTGGAGAACCAGAAGTCCATGATGATCATGGCAAGGACCATCGTGGTTCTCATGGGAAAGGAGGTTCCCGCACAGAAGAAAGCTTCCAAGGGAAAGGCAGCAGGAAAAGGGGAAAGAAAGGAAGAGGAAGCAAATGATACTGTCAGAGGAAATGATACGGTATATAGAGAACCACAGGCAGGAGGCTTACAGCCTTCTTCTGGAGCTGGCCAGGATACCGGCGCCCTCAAACCATGAGGAGAGGCGGGCTGAATTCTGTTCAGACTGGCTTAAAGCCCAGGGCGCCAGAGACGTATATATTGACCAGGCCCTTAATGTGGTGTATCCGGCGGATGTAAGGCAGGACAGGCCGGTGGAGGTGTTCATGGCCCATATGGATGTGGTGTTTCCCGATGAGAGCGAACTTCCCCTCAGGGTGGAGGATGGACGTATCTATTGTCCCGGCGTGGGGGACGACACAGCATGTCTGGTATGTCTTTTGCTGGCGGGGAAATATATAGCCGAGCATGTGGATTCCCCCCAGTGGAGGGAAATCCGCAGGGAGGATGCCCCCGGACTTCTGTTGGTGTGCAATGCAGGGGAAGAAGGGCTGGGAAACCTGAAGGGAGTGCACAAAATCTGTGAGGACTTCGGTGACAGGATAGAGCGCTTTTGTACCTTTGACAGCTCTCTTTCCAGCATCGTGGACAGGGCGGTTGGTTCCAAGCGTTTCCGGGTAAGGGTCCGCACCCGGGGCGGTCATTCCTACGATGACTTTGGAAATGATAATGCCATTGCGGGACTGGCGTCCCTGGTGGGGAAGCTGTATGGAATCCGGGTGCCGGAGGGCGGAAAGACTACCTATAATGTAGGCATGATATCAGGAGGGACATCGGTCAATACCATTGCCCAGGAAGCCGAGATGCTGTATGAGTTCCGTTCCGACCGGAGGGAGAACCTGGAATATATGGAACGGCAGTTCATGGAGGTGTTTGACCGGGCAAAGGCAGAGGGGATGGATGTATCCTTTAAGGTCATCGGGGTCAGACCCTGCGAAGGGCAGGTGGACCCGAAACGAAAACAGGCCCTGTCAGACTGGGCTCACAGGGTGGTGGAGGAGATGACCGGGCAAGCGCCGAAACACTGCGCCGGTTCCACGGACTGCAACATCCCGCTGTCTTTGGGAATTCCAAGCGTGTGCGTGGGAAGCTTCCGCGGCGCAGGGGCCCACACCTGGGAGGAATATGTGGAGACAGATTCCCTTGAGGAAGGCTATAAGGTGGCATTCGGCATGATTTTCGGCAGCAGAGATTGATTTTAAGGACAGGCTGTAAAGCTTTCTCGCCCCGGCCAGGTACGGCCGGTCATAATGATTCTTACTAATTCATAGATTTAGAGTGGGTACTCTTATGGAGTGCTCCCGGAACCAGCGCGGGTGTGCGCTTCCGGGAGCATTTTTATATCTGTTTACGCGGCGTCTGGGGGATGCCGGGGAAGCAGACGCTCTGGCGCAGGCCCATAAGAACCATGAATTCGGTAAGAGGGGAGAGACAGATGGCAGATTGGTTTGAACAGCCGGAGGCAGAGGTGCTGGCCGGACTGGACTCCGGCAGGCAGGGAATTGACAGCGGGGAAGCGCAGCAGCGTCTTAAGGAATATGGGGAAAATGTATTGGAGGAGGCCGGGCGGCTCCAGTGGTGGCAGGTATTTCTTGCGCAGTTCAAGGACCTTTTGGTGATCATCCTGATCGGAGCGGCCGCCGTGTCCATGCTCACAGGGGATCCGGAGAGCGCCATGGTCATATTTGCGGTTCTGCTGCTGAATGCGGTGCTGGGTACGGTCCAGCACCAGAAGGCGGAAAAATCCCTGGACAGCTTAAAGCGGCTTTCCTCGCCTGAAGCCAGGGTCCTCAGGGACGGGCGCAGCATGACCATACCGTCCGCTCTGGTGGTGCCGGGGGATATCCTGCTTCTGGAGACCGGAGATATGGTGGCCGCGGACGGAAGACTGCTGGAAGTGTACGGACTGACCGTCAATGAGAGCTCTCTCACAGGAGAATCCCTGGGGGTGGAGAAACACACCGGGGCAGTGAAGGCACGGGAGGGAACCGTGGCATTGGCCGACAGGACCAACATGGTATTTTCCGGCTCCCTGGTGACTTCAGGCCGCGCCGTGGCAGTGGTTACAGCCACGGGAATGAACACGGAAATCGGAAAAATAGCCGTCCTGATGAACGGAACCAAGGAACAGAAGACTCCGCTTCAGGTGAGCCTGGACCGGTTCTCCGGCCATCTGGCCATTGCCATCATCGCCATCTGCGGCCTGGTGTTTTTGCTAAGCCTGTACCGCCGGGAACCGGTGCTGGATGCCCTGATGTTTGCCGTGGCTCTGGCCGTGGCGGCCATACCCGAGGCACTGAGCTCCATCGTCACCATTGTTCAGGCCATGGGCACCCAGAAGATGGCCAGGGAACAGGCTATCATAAAAGATCTGAAGGCGGTGGAGAGCCTGGGATGCGTCTCCGTGATCTGTTCTGATAAGACAGGAACTCTGACCCAGAACCGCATGGATGTGGAGCAGGTGTATATCAACCATACGCAGCAGCAGCCGTCATGGATGGAAAATGAAACAAGAAGGAACGATGTCAGGCTCCTGCTTATGGCTGCGGTTCTTAATAACAACGCCTCCGGCCAGGATGGGGACCCTATGGAGACAGCGCTGTTCAACATGGCCAGAGAGGCGGGGCTTATACCGGAACAGGTCCGGCTCCAGAGTCCGAGAAAGGGGGAGATTCCCTTTGACTCCCGCCGCAAGCTCATGACCACCATAAATGAGATAGAAGGCAGCGATATCGTCTTTGTCAAGGGAGCCGTGGATGTGCTGCTCAAGAAATGTACCCGCCTGGCCAATCCGGCAGCCGGTCAGAAGGCTGGAACGGCCGGGCCGGGGGCCGGGGCCGCCATACCCAGCCGGACCTTGTCGTCCTCGGACCGCCAGAGGATACTGGACCAGAACAGCCGGTGGTCTGCCAGGGGACTCCGGGTCCTGGCCTTTGCATGCCGTCCGTTAAATGAGGCGGGAAAGGAGAACGGCAATTCCGGCTATGCAGAGGCGAAGGCCGGGAACAGCCGGGAACAATCATCCCTGTCAGGCAGGCTGGAGGATGACCTGGTGTTTCTGGGCCTCACCGCCATGATGGACCCGCCCAGACCGGAATCACGCCAGGCAGTGGCCAGCGCCAGGCAGGCAGGCATACGTCCTGTGATGATTACAGGGGACCACAAAGTGACTGCCATGTCCATAGCAGAGAGGATCGGTATCTTTACGCCGGGAAATATGGCGGTGACAGGAGCTGAGCTGGACCGCATGGAAGAGGAGGATTTGAACCGGAACCTGGAGCACATTTCGGTCTATGCCAGGGTGTCGCCGGAGCACAAGATACGCATTGTGAGGGCGTGGCAGAACCGGGGGCATATCGTGGCAATGACCGGAGACGGCGTCAATGACGCCCCGGCCCTTAAGAAGGCTGATATCGGCGTGGCCATGGGCATCACGGGAACCGAGGTGTCCAAGGATGCGGCGTCCATGATACTGGCGGACGACAACTTTGCCACCATCATAAAGGCGGTTTCCAACGGCAGGAATGTATACAGGAACATAAAGAATTCCATCCAGTTCCTTCTGTCGGGAAATATGGCAGGGATTTTCTGCGTATTATATACGTCTCTGCTGTCCCTGCCGCTGCCCTTTAAGCCGGTGCATCTGCTGTTCATCAACCTTATAACGGACTCCCTGCCGGCCATAGCCATAGGAATGGAGCCCCCGGAGGAAGGGCTTCTAAAGGAGCCGCCCAGAAATCCAAAGGAGGGTATCCTCACGGCCTCCTTTATACGGGATATCCTGGTCCAGGGAGCCCTGATTGCGGCAGCCACCATGTGGGCCTATACCACCGGACTTCATGAGGGCGGCGCGGGCAGGGCCTGTACCATGGCATTTTCCACCCTCACCCTGGCCCGGCTGTTCCACGGATTCAACTGCCGGAGCAGCCACTCCATCATACGTCTTGGGCTGGGAAGCAATCTGTACAGCGTCATGGCGTTCCAGCTGGGAGTGGTTTTGCTGGCAGCGGTGCTCTTTGTGCCGGGCTTGCAAATCATGTTTGCCGCAGCCGACTTAAGCCTGAGCCAGCTTACCACCCTGGCGGCGGCCGCATTCCTGCCCACCCTGGTAATCCAGATACATAAGATACTCCGGGAATCCATTTATTAGGAAGAAGACCCCTGACAGGGAGAAAGGGCGATTTCTGAAATAATGGCAAAATCGTAGAAAAATTCGGAAAAATGTGATAGAGTAAACATGAGATACACGTAATGGTATGAGCAGGAGGGCATTATGAGACTAGTTACATATGAAATCGAACACAAATCCGGACTTGGAGTCATCAGCAGGGACGGAAGCTGGGTCTATCCCCTTGCTTCCCTGGATATGGATTATAAGTCCATGCAGGAGCTGATAGAGACCATCAGCGATTCGGAGAAGCAGCTGCTGGAATACGCGTCTGGCCAGGACCCGTATAAGGTCAGGGGTGCTGCCCCTATTGGGGAGGTAAGCCTTTTAGCTCCGATTCCCCACCCGCGGCAGGATGTTATCTGCCTGGGAATCAATTATATGGCTCACGTAGAGGAATCAGCCAGATTTAAGAAGGAAGCATTTGACGGGGAAAGACCCTATGCCATCTATTTTTCCAAGCGGGTGAACCGGGCCACGGATCCCGGGGCAGGAATCCCCAGCCACCGGGATATTGTGACGGATTTGGATTACGAGGCAGAGCTGGCAGTCATCATAGGCCGCGAGGCATCCCATGTCAGAGAGGAAGAGGTAAAGGACTATATATTCGGATATACCATCATCAATGACGTCAGCGCCAGGACCCTGCAGACACGGCATAAGCAGTGGTATTTCGGCAAGGGGCTGGACGGCTTTTTGCCCATGGGACCATGCATAGCCACTGTGGATGAATTGTCTTATCCGCCCAAGGTGCAGGTACAGTCCAGGGTGAACGGCGAGCTTCGCCAGGACAGCAATACGGAACTGCTCATATTTGATATCAGCCACATTGTAAGCGAACTCTCCCAGGGAATGACCTTACAGCCCGGAACCATTATTGCCACAGGGACCCCGGCCGGAGTGGGCATGGGCTTTGACCCGCCTAAATTCCTGGTTCCGGGAGATGTGGTGGAGTGTACCATAGAAGGGATAGGAACCATCGCCAACAAAGTGACAGACTGAAAGGAGACAGATGAAAATGGATTATTTACCTATGACAATACGCAAACAGAAGAACATTGCCCTGATTGCCCACGACCAGAAGAAACGGGAACTGATACAGTGGTGCGGAGAGCATAAGGATATACTGTCCAAGCATTTCCTTTGCGGGACCGGCACAACGGCCCGTATGATTACGGATGCAACCAACCTGCCTGTAAAGGGGTATAACAGCGGCCCTCTGGGCGGCGACCAGCAGATTGGGGCCAAGATTGTGGAAGGAAAAATTGATTTTGTTATTTTCTTTTCCGACCCGCTGACAGCGCAGCCCCACGATCCGGACGTTAAGGCTTTGTTAAGGATTGCCCAGGTCTATGACATCCCCATTGCAAATAACAAGGCCAGCGCGGATTTCATGATTACTTCTCCCCTTATGGATGAAGAATACGAGCATGACGTGGTTAATTTCAGACAGAATATTGCTGAGAGGGCAAATACCCTTTAGGAGTAGGATATACAGCGGGCGTGCTGATATCAGACCGAAGAATGAATAAACTTACAAGGGGGCAATAATATGGAACAGAAATTATATGATTTGATGGATTGGGCAGGGATTGAAGAACTGGTGTATTCGGAAGCATCCAATCCCCATGCCATGCTGGGACCCCATCTGACAGAGGAGGGACTTCTGATTCAGGCGCTGGTACCCACCGCGGCTGAAATCAGTGTAAAGATTTCCTCAACCGGGAAGAAATATCCCATGGAACTGGCGGACGAGGCTGGCTTTTTCGCGGCGCTGATACCACGCAAGAGCAAGACGCCCTATACCCTGGTGGTCACCTATGACAATGGGGTGACGGAGGAACTCTATGATCCCTATTCATTTGCTCCCCAGTACCGGGAAGAAGATCTGAAGAAATTTGCAGCGGGCATCCACTATACGATTTATGAGAAGATGGGCGCCCATCCCATGACCATTGACGGAGTATCCGGCGTGTACTTTTCCGTGTGGGCGCCGTGCGCCATGCGCGTCAGCGTGGTGGGGGATTTCAACCTTTGGGATGGAAGACGCCATCAGATGCGCCGCCTGGGAGAAGGGGACGGCAGTGTGTTCGAGCTGTTCATTCCCGGCCTGCATGAAGGTGAGATATATAAGTACGAGATAAAGACAAGAGCAGGGGATCCCATGCTGAAGGCGGATCCCTATGCAAACTACGCAGAGCTGCGTCCCAATAACGCGTCTATTGTATGGAATATTGATAAATATAAATGGAACGACAAGTCATGGATGGATCAGAGGGCAAAAACAGATACAAAGGACAAGCCCATGAACATATATGAGGTTCATCTGGGCTCCTGGATCCGCAAGGAGACGGTCAAGGATGAGACAGGAAAGGACCTGGTGGGTTCCGAATTCTATAATTACCGCGAGCTGGCCCCAAGGCTGGCGGAGTACGTAAAGGACATGGGATATACCCATGTGGAGCTCATGCCTGTGATGGAGCATCCTCTGGATGAATCCTGGGGCTATCAGGTTACAGGGTATTATGCCCCAACCAGCCGTTACGGTGCTCCTGAGGATTTCATGTACTTTATGGATTATATGCACGGACAGGGAATCGGCGTCATACTTGACTGGGTGCCGGCCCATTTCCCCAGGGATGCCTATGGAATGGCTGTATTTGACGGCACCTGCGTCTATGAGCACATGGACCCCAGGAAGGGATCCCATCCCCATTGGGGCACCCTGATATACAATTACGGCCGTCCCGGCGTGTCAAATTTTCTGATTGCCAATGCGCTGTTCTGGGCGGACAAGTACCATGCGGACGGAATCAGGATGGATGCGGTTGCCTCCATGCTCTATCTGGACTATGGAAAGAATGACGGCGAGTGGGTGCCCAACCTATATGGCGGCAATGAAAATCTGGAGGCAATGGAATTCCTGAAGCATCTGAATTCCGTATTCAAGGGCCGGAAGGACGGAACGGTCATCATAGCGGAGGAGTCCACTGCGTGGCCAATGATTACAGGCGATCCGAAAGAGGGCGGCCTGGGATTTAATTATAAGTGGAACATGGGCTGGATGAATGATTTCACCAACTATATGAGATGCGATCCCCTGTTCAGGAAAAACAATTATGGGGAGCTGACATTTTCCATGCTGTATGCTTACAGCGAGGACTTTGTGCTGGTATTCTCACACGATGAGGTGGTTCACGGCAAGGGTTCCATGATTGGCAAGATGCCGGGCGAAACCCTGGAAAAGAAGGCCGAGAACCTGAGGGCTGCCTATGCCTTTATGATGGGACATCCCGGAAAGAAGCTGCTGTTCATGGGTCAGGAATACGCCCAGGTGGCAGAATGGAATGAGGGCGCGTCCCTGGAGTGGGGACTGTTGGAGTATCCTGTTCACAAAAACATGCAGGATTATGTGAAGGCGCTTAACAGGCTGTACCGCGAGCACCCGGCCCTGTATGAGATGGATTATGATCCCGATGGGTTTGAGTGGATTAATTGCAGCTATCAGAATGAGAGCATAATCATATTCCTGCGAAAGAGCAGAAAAAATAAGGAAACCCTTCTCTTTATCTGCAATTTTGACAACATGGAGCACGAGAAATTCCGCGTGGGAGTTCCCTTCCACGGCAAGTATAAGGAGATATTCAACACCGACTCCAGGGACTTTGGCGGGGAAGGCAGGGTCAACGGACGTGCCAAGACATCCCGGAAGCTGGAATGGGATGAAAAGGACAATTCCATTGAAGTCTATATACCGCCAATGAGCGTCAGCATCTACACATGCACACAGGTGGAAGAAGCCGTGAAATCTGAGGCAAAGAAGCCTGGGGTTAAAAAGGCGGCAGATAAAAAGCCTGCGGATAAAAAGCCTGCGGCCAGGAAAAAGGTGTCCGGTAAAACAGCATCTCCAAAGAAGGCAGATACCGTGGCACAGGAAGCAGAGATGGCCGCGGCTGCAAAGGATGGACAGAAGCGGATGGCTGCGTCCGGGGCAGGGCAGGAGCAGATAAGCACCTCCAGGGAAGAACAGAAGCAGATTGGCATGTCCGGGGAAGAGCAGAAGCAGATTGGCATGTCCGGGGAAGAGCAGAAGCAGATTGGCATGTCCGGGGAAGAGCAGAAGCGGATTGGCACCTCCAAGAAAGAGCAGAAGCAGATAAGCACGTCCAAGAAGAAACAGGAGCAGATAGGTACTTCCAAGAAAGAGCAGAAGCAGATAAGCACGTCCAAGGAGGAGCAGAAGCAGATAAGTACTTCCAGGGAAGAACAGAAACAGATAGGCACGTCCAAGGAGGAGCAGAAGCAGATAGCCACATCCAGGGAGGAGCAGAAGCAGATAAGCACGTCCAGGGAGGAGCAGAAACAGATAAGCACGTCCAAGGAGGAGAAGAAGCAGATAAGCACTTCCAAAAAGAGCCGGAAGCAGATTGGGACAGCTAAGAAGAACCAGAAGCAGATAACCGCTTCAAAACCCGAAGATAGTAAAACAAAATAGGCGAATGGGAATAACTGGAGCGCAAGGCCGGGGGCTTTGCGCTCCCTGTCATTATATGGTATAATGGTGAAAGACACTGGCCGGACCGTGGGCAATCCCGGAGGGATGGTATGGTAAAGGATGCATGACACGGTTACGCAGAGCGCAAATTGGACAAACAGCCGGAAGAAAGCAGGCTGCAGACACATTCTGGTGCGATTGGGGTGGGGTATGTTTTCTTATATTAAAAATCAGTGGCTTTCAATATCGTTGAAAAAAAAGCTGGGTGCATTTTCCGTCGTTGTCATTTTGGTGATGGGTCTGTCCATTGCCTTTAATATGCTGGTCATGAATTTCTCCCTGGAGAGTTTTAACGTGATACTCAATGACAATTCCCTCTGCTATGATGTGCAGGAGTCCATGGAGCAGGAAGCGGATGCCTTTGAACTCTATGTGAGGGAGCGGTCCTGGGAGAATGCAAAGCAATACAGGCTGGCCTGTTTTAAGACGGAGAGCAGTATAGACGCTCTGCCCTTTGACTATGATGTCATTGGACCAGAGCGGTATGCCAGGACGTGGAATATTAAGAATGGCTATGAAGGCTACCAGTATTTCCGGGACCAGGTCCTTCACATGGACCAGTCGGATGACGGATTTGTGATGCAATTGTACAGGGTATATGGAATGCAGGGTTATCTGCAGACCTATGCCAGAAGGCTGATGCAGTCCACCCTGAAGGAGGGAAAGCGCAGCTATCAGGAAAAGGTTCCCCTCCTCTATGACCTTCCCTACATGATTATGGCCTGTTCCGTTCTGATGATTATTACGGTCATCTGCCTGACCAAGCTTCTGTCCGATACCCTGATTGCCCCTATGGTAAAACTGGCCCACAGTTCCAGGGAGATAGCCAGAAATGATTTTGGGGGCGAGGACCTGGTGGTGGAAAACCGGGATGAGATGGGAGAGCTGGTCCAGGCATTTAATAAGATGAAACATGCCACAGAGGGGTATATCAATACCCTGAAGGAGAAAAATGAGATGGCGGAGCGCCTTCATAAGGAGGAGGTGGAGCGCATCGAGATGGAGAAACGTCTGGATGCGGCCCGCCTGGAACTTCTTAAGAGCCAGATTAATCCGCATTTCCTGTTTAATACACTGAACATGATTTCCTGCATGGCTAAACTGGAGGAAGCCCAGACCACAGAGCGGATGATATCCAGTCTGGGAAATCTCTTCCGCTATAATCTCAAGACCTCAGAGCAGATTGTGCCTCTGGACCAGGAGCTTAAGGTGGTGCAGGATTATATGTACATACAGCAGATGCGTTTTGGCAGCCGTGTCAGTCATAACTTCCGGGTGGAGGTGGACGGCAGCGAGACTATGATACCGGCCTTTACCCTTCAGCCGCTGGTGGAAAATGCCATCATACACGGCATAGCCAGGAAGGAAGAAGGGGGACGGATATTTTTAAGGATATGGAAACAGAAGGATAAGCTAGTCATTTCCCTGGCGGACACCGGAGTTGGTATGGATGAAGAGACGCTGAAACGGCTTATGGACGCACTTAAGGGACATCGGACGGCCAGGGTGGGCATTGGGCTGGGGAACATATACCAGAGGATTAAATCCATGTATGAGGATGGGGGTTTGAGAATTTACAGCAGGGCCGGCAAGGGGACTGTGGTGCAGATTATCCTGCCTGCCGTCCGGGAAGAGGACTATCAGAAGATATAAGGGGGAGCCAATGTTACGTTTACTGATTGCGGATGATGAGATGATTGAGAGACAGGTCCTTTACAAGACGCTGCAGAAGAATCTGGGGGACAGATGCCGGATATTCCAGGCAGCCAATGGCAGGGAAGCCCTTAAAATCTATGAGGAGGAAAAGATACAGATTGCTATTCTGGATATTGAGATGCCGGGTATAAACGGCATAGAAGCAGCCCAGCAGATTCGGCAGGCGGACAAGGACTGCTGCATCATATTCCTGACAGCATTTGACGAGTTTTCCTATGCAAAAAAGGCCATTACGGTAAGGGCCCTGGATTATCTTCTGAAGCCTTACGACGAGCAGGAGCTGATGCTGGTGGTGGAGGAGGCCATGCATATAGCGGGGGAGCAACGGCAGAGCGGAGGGGATGAGGATGAAAATGAGAACCCCGTGACGGCGGACACAGAAGATCCGGAGGACGGAGGACATGCCCGCCTGTCTAAGGTTACGTCATTAATCAGCCAGTACATACATGAAAATTATATGTTTGACATTTCCATGCAGGATGCCGCAAGGGCCATGAATTATTCAGAGGCCTATTTCTGCAAGCTGTTCAAGCAGTGTTTTGACCAGAATTTCACATCCTACCTGACACGGTACAGGATAAAGGAGGCCAAGAAGATGCTGGAACAGCCAACGGTTAATGTGAAGGAGATTGGAAGGGCAGTGGGCTACGGTGATTCCAATTACTTTGCAAAGGTGTTCAAGCGCATAACGGGTCAGAGTCCCACGGAGTACAGATTGTCTATTTTCCAGAAGGGATAAAGATTGTATAAAGACGATATATGTAATATTTGCATAAATGGATGAAGGAAACAGGTTAAAATCCTACTATGATTCACAAAAATTTACTATATTCAGAAACGTGAAATACTCTTATAATAAAGTCAGCGTTAAGAAAACATAAAAAAATCATGTGAGAACATGAAAAAAGTATTAAGAGGAGGACAAGTTTCATGAAAAAAAGATGGATTAGCACCGCATTGTGTGCAGCGATGGTAGCCGGTTCCCTGGCAGGCTGTGGCTTAAAGAGCCCTGATACAGCAGCCACAGCAGCTCCCGCAGCAACTGAGGCACCTGCTACAGAGGCCGCAAAGACAGAGGGGGATGCAGCCGAGGAGGCTAAGACCGAAGCAGCAGCTGATACCAGCGATATGCCGGAGGTTACCCTGGTTATGGCAGAGGTTAACCCGCTGGATACCATTGTTGGACAGACTGATTCTAAGTTTAAGGAAACCGTTGAGGAGATGTCCGGCGGCAAGATTAAGATTGACCTGCAGGCCAGCGGTGTCCTTGGTTCAGAGAACGACGTTCTTGATACCATGCTGGGCGGCGGCGGCACCATTGATATTTCCCGTATTTCCGCGTTTGCCCTGACAAGCTACGGCGCTGAGAAGTCCGTGCTTCTGTCCATTCCTTATACATTTGCAAACCGTGACCACTTCTGGAAGTTTGCTGACAGCGATCTGGCTCCTGAGTTCTTGATGGAACCGCATGACAACGGACTTGGCGTAAGAGGCCTGTACTACGGCGAGGAAGGTTTCCGTCACTTCTTCACTGTTAAGGAAGTTAAGGGCTTAGATGACTTAAAGGGCATGAAGCTGCGTGTGTCCAACGACCCGATCATGAACGGTATGGTGGAAGGCCTTGGCGCAAGCCCAACGGTAGTTTCCTTCAACGAACTGTACTCCGCGCTTCAGACAGGTGTTGTGGACGGTGCTGAGCAGCCAATCGCTAATTACAAGTCCAACGCATTCCAGGAAGTTGCTCCAAACCTGATTTTGGACGGCCATACACTGGGCGCAATCCAGGTTATCATCACGGATGAAGCTTGGGATAAGCTGACAGAAGAGCAGCAGAACATCCTGGTGGAAGCCGGCAAGGTTGCATCTCAGTTCAACAGAACTATTTCCGAGGATAAGGAAAAAGAGGTTCTTGATGCTTTGAAGGCTGAGGGTGTCAACGTGGTTGAGGTTCCTGATATCAAGCCATGGCAGGATGCTTGTAAAGACATCATCGAGTCTTCTACAAAGGACCAGGCTGAACTGTATCAGCAGATTCTTGACATGAACAAATAATAAACGGCAATCAGACAGGCACAGGGCAAATGAATAAACTCTGTGCCTGTAGTTCTTGAAAGGGGAATCAATATGCCTGTAATATTTCAAAAGATTGATAAAATCAGGCCTGCATATGATATGACATACAGGGCCGTACTGTTCCTTTGCAAGCTGCTTCTGGTAGTGGATATCCTTATCACAAGCATGGCTGTGGCAGGAAGGTACATTTCGTTCATTCCCGACCCTGCGTGGAGTGAAGAGGTAGTTCTGACCTGTATGTCCTATATGGCAGTGCTTTCGGCAGCTCTTGCCATCAGAAGGGGCGCCCATATACGCATGACCGCGTTTGACCGGTATCTGCCCCCCAAGCTGGTAAGAAGCCTGGATATCATCGCTGACTTGGCAGTGCTTGTGCTTGCAGTCATTATGATTACGGTGGGCTGGAAGTATGCCACGGGAATCGGCTCAAAGGGTACATATGTGAGCATGCCTAAGGTCTCCAGGTTCTGGATGTATTTCCCGGTGCCTCTGGCCGGCGTGGCCATGCTGGTTTTCGAAGTAGAGGCATTATATAATCATGTAAAGAGCTTCTTTGTAAAGGAGGGGATGGAGTAATGGATGCAAATAGCATGGCAATTCTGGTTTTGCTGGGCAGTTTCTTCCTGATGGTATTCCTGCGTTTTCCCATCGCCTATGCGGTGGCGCTTTCATCTGTGTTCTGCCTTCTATTCCAGGGACATAACCTGACCACCATCTGCCAGCAGATGGTAAAGGGCATTAGCTCCTTCAGCCTGATGGCAGTTCCTTTCTTTATCACCATGGGATGCCTGATGGGTTCAGGCGGTATTTCCGAAAAGCTGATTGCACTGGCCAATGCATGTGTTGGCTGGATGCGGGGCGGCATGGCAATGGTTAATATTGTCGCTTCCTACTTCTTTGGCGGTATCTCAGGTTCCGCATCAGCAGATACGGCTTCCCTTGGCTCTATCCTGATTCCCATGATGGTGGACCAGGGATACGATGACGATTTCTCAACAGCTGTAACCATTACCTCATCCTGTGAGGGACTGTTGGTGCCTCCCAGTCACAATATGGTCATCTATGCCACCACGGCAGGCGGCATCTCCGTGGGAAGCCTTTTCCTGGCAGGATATATTCCTGGAGCACTGCTGGCCGTAACGCTGATGATAGGATCCTATATCATTTCCGTTAAGCGCAATTACCCGAAGGGCGAGAAGTTCAGCATCATCAACCTGATTAAGCAGCTGAGTGTTTCCTTCTGGGCACTGGCAGCTGTGCTGATAGTTGTATTTGGCGTGGTAGGCGGCGTGTTTACGGCCACAGAGTCCGCAGCGGTTGCTGTTATCTACAGCCTGATTGTCAGCGTGTTTATCTACAAGGGACTGGACTGGAAGGGAGTCTGGAGAGTACTGGGAGACAGCGTGGACACCCTGTCTATCGTAATGATTCTGATTGCCACATCCAGTATTTTCGGATACTGCCTGACCCAGCTGCATGTGCCTGATCTGGCTGCCAGCGCAATCACAGGCATGACCAATAACCCCATTCTTCTGGCCCTGCTGCTGAACCTGATTCTTCTGGTACTTGGATGTATCATGGATATGGCGCCAATCATCCTGATTGCAACCCCCATCCTGCTTCCCATCGCAACATCCATCGGTCTGGACCCGATTCAGTTTGGTATCATGGTAGTGCTTAACTGCGGTATCGGACTTCTGACACCTCCTGTTGGTGCAGTTCTTTTCATTGGCTCTGCGGTTTCCAAGGTGCCTATGGAGCGGGTGGTTAAGGCTACGCTTCCATTCTACCTGTGTATGATTATTACTCTGCTGCTGATTACCTTTATTCCGTCTGTCAGCATGTGGCTTCCATCTGTACTGGCCCATTAATTACTGGATACGGGAAAATGATGTTTCGTGTTAAAATAATCTCAGAGTGGCGGCCCTGTCGCCACTCTGTTAAGATTCAGGACATCCGCACAAGGAGCATATGAATGAGATACACATACACATACAGGACAACGGCGCGGGATTTATGGCAGCTTTCCATGTATTATATATACGGTTCTCTGGCAGGACTTTGCAATATCATATTTACAGTGGCGGCCTTTGCACTGGGATTTTCCAGGTGGGACCAGGCCCAGGGACTCATGAGGTGCCTCATCGTTCTGGGTTGCTGCCTTTTTACAGTCATTCAGCCGCTGATGATTTATGTCAAGGCAAAAAAACAGACGGCGGGGATTACCCAGGACACCCAGGTTACCATTGACGACAATGGGCTTCACATTCGGGTGGGAAATGATACATCAGATTTGCCGTGGAATTCTGTGAAACGGATATCCAGGAAACCTGCCATGATTATCGTATTCAGCGATACCACCCATGGATTTGTATTTACAAACCGTGTGCTTGGAAATGAGAAAGAAGAATTTTACCGTTATGCCGCCTCAAAGGTGGAAGGCAGGACTGTGCATAATTAAAGGAAAGGCCTGCCTTGACCGGGTCTGGTAACTGGGGTATGATATATCCGAAGGGAGGGACGGCTGCTTGAGAAAAAATGTGATTTACCTGATGGCCTGCGCCGCTGTCATGATTCTGGCCGCATCCTGCGCAGGCAGCGGTAAGGACGGTACGGCACAGAAGACAGTTCCGGAGTTCGTCCTGACATATGCTGAGAATCAGGCGGAGGATTATCCCACCACCCAGGGAGCTTATAAATTTGCAGAGCTGGTATATGAAAAGACCGGGGGCAGGGTGGAGATACAGGTCAATGCCGGCGGTGTTCTCGGAGACGAGAAAACGGTGATTGAACAGCTGCAGTTTGGCGGCGTGGATTTTGCCAGGGTATCCCTGTCGCCCCTTGCCGAGTTCGTGCCAAAGCTGAATGTGCTTCAGATGCCCTACCTGTATACGGGACGGGAGCACATGTGGAAAGTGCTGGAGGGGCCGATTGGTACGGATTTCATGAATTCCTTCGGCGGTTCCAGCCTGGTGCCGCTGTCCTGGTATGATGCGGGCGCCCGTAATTTCTACAGTACGGACAGGCCCATTGAGTCTCTGGACGACATGAAGGGACTTAAAATCAGGGTTCAGGAATCTGAACTGATGATGGATACGATTCAGGCTCTGGGGGCAACGCCGGTACCCATGGCTTTTGGGGATGTATATTCAGGCCTGCAGACAGGGGAGATAGACGGGGCCGAGAACAACTGGCCTTCTTATGAGTCCACCAGGCATTATGAGGTGGCCAAATATTTCACTTTGGACGAACACACCAGGGTTCCGGAGCTTCAGCTGGCAGCCCAGTCCACCTGGGATAAGCTGCCGGAGGAATACGGGAACATTATACGGGACTGTGCCCGGGAATCGGCTCTGTATGAGCGTGAACTGTGGGCTGAGCGCGAGAGAACCTCAGAAGACAGGGTCAGGAGAGCAGGCTGTGTGGTGACGGAGCTGGATGCCAGGGAAAAAGAACGGTTCCGGGAAGCCGCGGCCCCTATGTACGAAAAATACTGTTCTGAATATGTGGATATCATTGACGACATTATGGATGCGGGAAGACAGTGACAGGATTTGGATAAAATATGAAATAGAATATTGGGTAAAAATAAGACCATGGTTCTGCGGAGGGAGCCATGGTCTTATTTTACAATTGATATTTTACAGATAGCTCAGATAAGTGTCAGCCCAGGGGTACGATGGTGACGTTATCTCCCGAACCGTTATCAGGCGACGGGGCCTGAGATGTCTGGGTAGGCGACGGAGACTGTGGCGTCTGGGTGGGCGACGGTGTCTGTGGCGCCTGGGTGGGCGACGGTGTCTGTGGCGCCTGGGTGGGCGACGGTGTCTGTGATGCCTGGGTGGGCGACGGCGCCTGTGATGCCTGGGTGGGCGATGGTGACTGCGGGTCGGCGGGAGGGGCAGCCGTTGTTGCCGCAGTTGACTCTTTAGCCTTGGTGGATTCTGCGGCTTTGGTGGTCTCTTTGGCTTTGGTGGATTCCTTGGCCTTGGCAGACTCCTTGACCTTGGAGGATTCTTCAGCCTTGGAGGATTCCTTGGCTTTGGCGGACTCCTTGGCCTTAGTGGACTCCTTGGCCTTAGCAGACTCCTTGGCTTTGGTGGATTCCTTGGCCTTACTGGTTTCCTTATCTGTGCCGGCTCCCTTGGAACCGCTGCCATTAGTGCCGTTGGTGCCGTCTGAGGGGAATTCCGTGTCACGGTTGCTGAGGTCTAAGCCGTCCTTCAGGCTGGTATAGGAGCTCTTTATGGTATTACCCGCGTAATCCTCCACAAAAACCACAAGGGTCTGGGTATCCATGGGGAAGGTGATCTCTCCGGATTCTTTATTGATATGGCTGGGTTTGACGGTCTTTTCATCTTCATCCGTGGCATAGACCGCATCAAAGTTAATACCTGACTGGCTGTCCTCCGCCGTGATGGTGAGGATTCCATTTTCCATCACATAGTCTTCCTGAATGGTGGGCGCCATATCGTCCAGTGCCTGAATGGTGTCGGACAGTCTGGCAGACATTCCGTTCCAGCCCTTCACAAATATCTGGAGGGTTCCGTTGTTGGTCAGGGTGGCTTTGTAGACTCCCTTTTCCTTTTCCATTTCAAGGGGCTGGGATTCCATGGTGACGCTCATCTCGCGTATAGGGAGAAGGGAGCGTATGCGGATGGATATGTCCACACTGCGGTAATCCTTGGTGTCAGATGCATCATACTCTATCTTGGGTGTGGACGTGGCCAGGATGAATATGACCAGATTGATTAAGATAAAGGGAAGTATGTAGAATACCAGGGTGTGCAGTTTTCTGTTATCGTTCCATGAACGTTTATTATAGGTGTTGCGTTTGCTGCTCCTGCCGCGGTTGCTGCCGTAAGAACCGGAAGCACGTTCGCTGCGGGGAGCCGAATATGACGAATGACGATCCATGAATTATCCTCCTTAAGTAATGCGGAAAAAATACTTCTATAGCATATCAGAAATTCTCTTTTCTTACAAGTTTAACTTGGAAAATGGCAAAGATTCCACAATACTCTTCAAAATATCCGCTGAATATGGTATGATAGGTGTGATTCCTGACATCAAAGGGAGAGGTACATAAGGAATAGAAATAATGCTATCACAGAAGGAGTAAGACCTATGATTGGAGAAGCGGCTGCGTTTGCAGATAAAGCCCACAAGGGAGCTTTCAGAAAGGGCACGAAGATTCCGTACATCACGCATCCCATGGAGACGGCAGTGATTGTGTCCGCCTTTACGGATGATGAGGAAATCATTGCGGCAGCCCTGCTCCATGATGTTATGGAGGATGCAGGAGTTACCAGGGAAGAACTGGAGGATGCGTTTGGTTCCAGGGTAGCGGACCTGGTGGTGGATGAGAGCGAAGATAAAAGCCGCAGCTGGCAGGAGCGAAAGACCCGTACGGTCAGGCATCTCTGCACGGCGTCCTGGGAGATTAAGATACTGGCCCTGGGGGACAAGCTCAGCAACATGCGCTGTACGGCCAGAGATTATCTGGTGGTGGGCGACGCCATATGGCAGCGGTTTAACGAGAAGGATAAACGGAAGCATGCCCGGTATTATTGGGGGATAGCCCATGCTCTGAAGGAGTTGGAGGACCACCTGTATTTCAAGGAATATGTGATGTTATGCAGGACTGTGTTCGGAGAGGATATCATTTCCTCAAATAAAGACATGATGCAAGGAGAATGTGAATGATCAGATGTGGGAAAAAGTCAAAGATTCTGGCTGCTGTCGTAGCAGCCGGAATTATTTTAAGTATGCAGGGAATGACGGCATTGGCCGGCAGCACGGGGGTAGGTGCGGCAAAGTCAGCCCAGACAGGGCCGGGAGTGGCAGCTCAGACCGATAGCCAGACAGCTCAGCCGGAGGAGCAGGCAGCCCGGCCGGAAGGCCAGGAGGCTCAACCGGAAGGCCAGGAGTCTCAGCCGGAGGAGCAGGCAGCTCAGCCGGAAGGCCAGGCAGTACAGCCGGTCCCGGGACAGGAATCCCTCCAGGTAAACTACAGCGCTTTCATTTTGCAGCAGGGCTGGAGCGCGGCCACGGCCGATAACAATATGTGTTCGGCCCCGGTCAACTCGTGGGTCACGGCCATAAGGGCTAATCTGATACATATTCCGGCCGGTATGCAGGTGGGAATACGCTATCAGGTGAATCTCAGCGGTTCAGGATGGCTCTCCTGGGCAGAGGATGGAGCTGAGACAGGCGGAGCGGAAGGCGTCATGCCTCTGGAGTCCATTCGTATGGAGCTGACTGGCAGCGGCGCGGCAGGATATGATTTATACTACAAAGTACTTCAGAACGGCTCCTGGACAGACTGGGCAGCCAATGGCGCATCCGCCGGACAGGAGGGTGCAGGTCTCAGGGTGGACGGCATACGGGCTTCCATCACGGCTAAGGGGGCAGGGGTTCCCGCGGACCCGGTGGTTTCCCATGGCATTGACCCGTCCAGACCTATGATTGCCCTCACATTTGACGACGGACCTAAGACATCAGTGACCGGCCGGATTCTGGACAGCCTGCAGGCCAATGGAGGAAGGGCGACTTTCTTCATGCTGGGCTCCAATGTCAACGCAAATGCAGGCGTCATTAAGCGGATGGTGGACCAGGGATGCGAGGTTGCCAACCACACCCATGACCACAAATATCTGACAAAAATCGGTGCGGAGGGAATCGTAAGCCAGGTGGGTTCCACCAACCAGAAGATCCAGGCTGTCTGCGGCGTATCTCCTGTCCTTATGCGCCCGCCGGGGGGATATATCGACGCGGCATCCCTCAATGTGCTGGGCTCCATGGGTATGCCGGCCATTATGTGGTCCATTGATACCAGGGACTGGCAGCACAGGAATGCGCAGAGGACCATTGACACCGTGCTGAGCCAGGTAAAGGATGGGGACATCATA
The DNA here is from genome assembly GCF_020297485.1 of Enterocloster clostridioformis. NCBI lineage: Bacteria > Bacillati > Bacillota > Clostridia > Lachnospirales > Lachnospiraceae > Enterocloster > Enterocloster clostridioformis. The sequence goes on along the minus strand of NZ_JAIWZC010000001.1, from coordinate 3,375,908 downwards.
CTGATGCATGATATCTACAGTACGACAGCAGATGCGGCAGTGGTGCTGATTCCGGAGCTGACAGCGCGGGGATATCAGCTGGTGACAGTAAGTGAGCTGGCGGCCTACAGGGGAGGAATCGCTCCCGGACACAAGTACAGCCAGTTCAGACCGTAATTCAGTTGACGGTGCATTGACAGATAAGTGTAGGACGGTATTCCTTCTATAAGGAGAGGGGATGCCGTCTTTTTGACCGGCCGCGGTCAAGGGAGGGATGGGGAACGTTTTTATCGGCCAGGAGGACGTACCGTGTGAACAGCTGCATTTCTCCGGCTGCATATGAGGCGAATAATGAGGCGAATAATATCGAAATTGCCCTTGATTCCTGTCCTCAGGTTATGTATAATAAGACCACAGATTGTTTTCTTCAGACATCTGGCTGTGCATCAGCACAGAGACGAGGTTTCCTTCTGAAACCCGTAATTCCCATTTTAGCAGGCAGTTTTCATTTATGCACATTGACATTTTCATATGATTTGTATTCTGTTCTCCCGCAGTTTGTAAGATGGCGTATAGCCGGGAGGAATGCTTATGACAGATAGAGGAAAAAGAATACCGTTGGAAAAACGGATAAATTTAAGGGTGATAATGGGCAGGGCAGCATTTGCTGTGGTGGCTGCTGCTGTTTTCTGGCTGTCAGGCCGTGCGCCGGCCATGGCGGCACAGGAACCGGAGGAGGGACGATACGGGCCGGAGATTCGGATTACCCGGAACGTGGAGCCGGCAGAGGATGGGGAATTCCAGGAACCGCCAGACCGGTACTGGGACGGCGATGGAAAGGAGTACAGGCTGGATTACTGGGAGATATTGACCATTCCGGGACAGGATGCCAGCCGGCATCTGGAACGGAAGATGGTGTATACCGGTGTGGAAGGGGCTGAAGGGATTCCCGGCTCTATTTCCCTGAAAGAGGATGTATCGGGAAGCCAGGCAGAGGGAACCCTGTTCCTGAGGGAAAGCAGGATTGTAAGGGAGGAATGGAAGGATGGATTTACGGCACCTGTCACCTTCCACGCCTATGGCGCGGATGAATACCATGGAGGTTCCCTGGTCATACCGGGGGATGCGGTCTTGGAGACCTGTGTGTCCATGGGAGGGAAGCTGCTGGAGTTTATGGGGCTGTCTCCCATGGAGTACCGCATACTCTATGCAGACTGGTCAGGGGAGCCGTATGAGGATGAGGAGGGGAGAATGTGCCGTCAGGCCATGGTCCGGGGCCAAAAGCTCCTCAGAGACTATGAGGCCGCATATGAGGGGGAATTCAGCTGGACACAACCGGAAACTTATGCTCTGGAGATGGTTTACAGGCAGGTTTCCCCGGTTGCTCCCGCCTCTTTGGAAGCGGCTCAGGAAGCAGGCCATGTACCCGCGCCGGAGGTTCAGGATGAAGGCCGGGAGGGAAATCTCTGGTACTGGGTACGCAGCGGTTTTGTCATAACAGTGGGGGCAGGGCTCATAGGCATAAGCGTGGGACTGCTGGCCCTTCTGGCAGCGTGGTACAGGCAGAACCGGCGGGAACACAGAAGAAGGTGCCTGCCCCGCATTAAAGGTTGAGCCCTGTGGCTCAGGTATGATATACTTCACATAATAAAGGAGGGGTAAGCCTTCCGTAAGAAAGGAGAACAGATATGACAAATCCTGTGTATGACAAGCTGAGAAACTGCTACGACAGTATAAAGGATGAGATTCCCTTTGAACCTAAGGTGGCACTGGTGCTGGGGTCCGGCCTTGGCGACTATGCAGAGCAGCTGGAAATCCAGGGAACCATTGATTACCGTGATATAGAGGGATTTCCCGTATCCACGGTACCCGGCCATAAGGGCAGGTTTGTGTTTGCCCGCATAAATGGGGTTCCGGCAGTGCTGATGCAGGGACGGGTCCATTATTATGAGGGCTATCCCATGTCAGATGTGGTCCTCCCTGCCCGCCTGATGAAGCTTATGGGGGCAAAAATCCTCTTTCTGACCAATGCTGCGGGCGGAGTGAATTATGATTATGGGGCAGGGGATTTCATGCTCATTAAGGACCAGATATCCTGTTTTGTCCCCTCGCCCCTTATCGGGCCGAATCTGGAGGAGCTGGGACCAAGGTTCCCGGATATGAGCCACATATACGATGAGGACCTGAGGGACATCATCCGTTCCACTGCCCTTGAGCTGGGAATCAGGATACAGGAGGGGGTCTATGTACAGCTCACAGGACCTGCCTATGAAAGTCCGTATGAGGTAAAGATGTGCAGGATACTGGGCGGGGATGCAGTGGGCATGAGTACGGCCTGCGAGGCAGTGGCGGCCAATCACATGGGCATGAAGATATGCGGTATTTCCTGTATATCCAATCTGGCCTGCGGCATGACAGACGCGCCTCTGTCCCACCAGGAGGTCCAGGAGGCATCGGATAAAATGGCTCCCCTCTTCAAAAAACTGGTATCAGAGTCCATCAAAAAAATGGGGAGTATCTAAACTTTTATGAAAAATTAAAAAAAAAGACATAGTAAAATAGGGTTTTTCGTAGTAATATGTAACGTGGACGGCAGCAGGGGGAATATGCTGCCCGTCCCGGCGTATCATATGACATAGCATGATTTAGAAAAGAGGAGATTATTATGAAGAGACACTATTTGGCGGTTGCAGTCCTGGCGCTTGCATTGGGGATGACAGCTTGTTCTTCCGGCAATAAAGAAACTACAGCGGCCCCAACTACGACAGCAGCGCAGACAGAGACAGAGAAATCTGCAGAAGCAGAAGATGATATGGAACTGGAGTACTTCTATGGCTTCGTGGGAGAGGTAGCCGATAAGGTGGTTACCGTCAAGGACGACGCAGGCAGGGAAGTGAAGTTTGATGTATCTGAGGCCGAGATTGAAGGTGCGGATGCCATCGGGGAAGGCGACGAGATAGAGGTTGCATATGCAGGCGAGCTTTCCGCTGATACGACCAAGGCAAAGTCAGTGGACATCGTTACATCTGCCGCGGCAGAGGCAGCAGAAGAAGCGGCCGCTGAGGAGGATGCCATTGTCACGGGAACCATAGAGAAGGCAGATGACAATACACTGACCCTGACCACGGACGAGGGTACATATACCTTTAACACCAAGATTGCGCAGAAGGTATCCAAGGACGGCGTCAAGTCCGGCGTACAGGCGGATGTGACCTACTACGGGGACCTGGAAGACGATACCGACAAACCGGTGGCAACCAAAATCGTGACTGAGGATGCCATGGATTCAGAAGATGCTAAAATCAATACCCTTTCCGGCAAGGTGGCAGAAGTAGGGGCGGATTATGTGGTCATCGACACAGTGGACCCTGAGAATACTCTGTTTACCTTCCTGGGAAAAGAAGGCATGTTTGATAAACTGAAGATAGGGGATACCGCAACCATTATCTACAAGGGTACCCTTACTGATAAGACAATCACAGCTACCGGCGTGAAGTAAAAAATATGCAGCTGGCCGCGGCCACAGATAAATGACGTCTGTGCCGCGGCATTTTTATTTGAAAAATTAGCACTCAACCCTTGACAGTGCTAACAACATGTGTTATAGTACGACTAGAACAAAGATGACAAAGCACAATTCCGTAAGCCGCTGCTCCCGGAGGAATCACACAGGCATTCTGGTCAGAGGCGGCAGAGAAGAAAGGGGAATGGGCAATGAATATTAATAAATTTACTCAGAAGTCTATGGAAGCAGTCCAGAACTGCGAGAAGCTGGCATATGAATACGGAAACCAGCAGATTGATGAGCAGCACCTTCTGTACAGCCTGCTGACCCTGGAGGACAGCCTGATTCTTAAGCTGGTTACAAAGATGGGGATACAGGGAGATATGTTCTCCAACGAGGCAAAGCAGGCAGTGGAGCGTCTGCCCAAGGTAAGCGGCGGCGGTCAGCTTTACATCAGCAGTGATTTGAATAAGGTGCTCATAAGCGGCGAGGACGAGGCAAAGGCCATGGGTGACGAATATGTATCCGTGGAGCATTTGTTCCTGTCTCTTTTGAAGCATCCCAATAAGGATATTAAGGCGTTATTTAAGTTATATAACATAACCCGGGAGACATTCCTTCAGGCCCTGTCCACTGTAAGGGGCAACCAGAGGGTGGTCAGCGATAATCCTGAGGCCACGTATGACACATTGGCCAAATACGGATATGATCTGGTGGAGCGCGCCAGGGACCAGAAGCTGGACCCGGTAATCGGCCGTGACAGCGAGATCCGTAATGTTATCCGCATTTTATCACGTAAGACGAAGAATAACCCGGTGCTCATCGGTGAGCCCGGCGTGGGCAAGACAGCCGTGGTGGAAGGTCTGGCCCAGAGAATCGTGCGGGGGGATGTTCCGGACGGATTGAAGGATAAGAAGCTCTTTGCCCTGGATATGGGAGCCCTGGTGGCAGGAGCCAAGTACAGAGGTGAATTTGAGGAACGTCTGAAGGCTGTGCTGGAAGAAGTGAAAAAGAGCGACGGGCAGATTATTCTGTTCATCGATGAGCTGCATACCATCGTGGGGGCAGGCAAGACAGAGGGCTCCATGGACGCGGGCAATATGTTAAAGCCCATGTTAGCCAGGGGAGAACTCCACTGTATCGGCGCCACCACCCTTAATGAGTACCGCCAGTATATAGAGAAGGACGCGGCGCTGGAGCGAAGGTTCCAGCCGGTGATGGTGGATGAACCCACGGTGGAGGATACCATCTCCATACTGAGGGGGCTTAAGGAGCGCTATGAGGTGTTCCATGGGGTGAAGATAACAGACTCTGCCCTGGTGAGCGCTGCCACCTTGTCCGACCGGTATATTACCGACCGTTTCCTGCCGGATAAGGCCATCGACCTGGTGGATGAAGCCTGCGCCATGATTAAGACAGAGATGGATACCATGCCTGCGGAGCTGGATGAAATGTCCAGGAAAATCATGCAGATGGAGATAGAAGAAGCAGCCCTTAAGAAGGAAACAGACCGTCTGAGCCAGGACCGTCTGGCTGACCTCCAGAAGGAGCTGGCAGAGCTTCACGATGAGTTTGCGTCAAAAAAGGCCCAGTGGGAGAATGAGAAGGCCAGTGTGGACCGCCTCTCCGCCCTCAGGGAAGAGATAGAGAGCGTAAACAGGGAGATTCAGGATGCACAGCAGAAGTATGACCTGAATAAGGCGGCGGAACTGCAGTATGGCAGGCTGCCGGAGCTTCAAAAGGAGCTGCAGGCGGAAGAGGAACGCATCCGGAATGAGGACTTAAGTCTTGTGAGGGAGAGCGTATCAGAGGATGAGATTGCGAGAATCGTATCCAAATGGACCGGAATCCCGGTTGCCAAGCTGACAGAGAGCGAGAGAAGCAAGACCCTGCATCTGGATGAGGTTCTTCACAAACGTGTGGTGGGCCAGGATGAAGGCGTGCAGCTGGTGACCCAGTCCATCATCCGTTCCAAGGCAGGCATCAAGGACCCCACCAAGCCAATTGGATCCTTCCTGTTCCTGGGGCCCACCGGCGTGGGTAAGACGGAGCTGGCCAAAGCCCTTGCAGAGGCATTGTTTGACGACGAGTCCAACATGGTGCGGATTGATATGAGTGAGTACATGGAGAAACATTCCGTGTCACGTCTTATCGGAGCGCCTCCAGGATACGTGGGATATGACGAGGGAGGACAGCTGACAGAGGCCGTGCGACGCAAACCATACAGCGTGGTACTGTTTGACGAGATGGAGAAGGCCCACCCGGACGTGTTTAACGTACTCTTACAGGTACTGGACGATGGACGTATCACGGATTCCCAGGGCAGGACCGTGGACTTTAAGAATACCATCATTATCCTGACCTCCAACATCGGATCCCAGTATTTGCTGGAGGGAATTGATGAGAACGGAAACATCAGGCCGGAGGTGGAAAACGCGGTGATGAATGAGCTTCGCGCCCATTTCAGGCCGGAGTTCTTAAACCGTCTGGATGAGACCATACTCTTTAAGCCGTTGACCAGAGAGGATATCGGAAGAATCGTGGACCTCTGTGTGGCTGACCTGAATAAACGTCTGGCTGACAGGGAGCTGACCATGGAGCTGACGGCGGGAGCCAAGGAATTCGTTACGGATAAGGGATATGACCCGGCATACGGTGCCCGTCCCCTGAAGCGTTACCTCCAGAAGAATGTGGAGACCCTGGCGGCAAGAATCATACTGGGCGACGGAGTCCGTGAGGGAAGCACCATTGTCATAGATGTGGATGAGGACAAAACACGGCTGATTGCTTATGTGGAATGATGTTAGATAAGTATGGAATGAAGATACAGGTAAGGGAGGGAATCTGCGCAAACAGGTTCTTTCCCTTATTTTTTCCATAAAATAGGAGATATTTTTCAGAATACTTCTAATAGAGAAATATAATTCAATCAACTTCCGGCGATGACGAAAAAAGTAGGGAAAATACCCTAACTTTATGTTGAAAACGTTACTTGCAGGTGATATAATCGTTTCTGCCGAAGGCCGGAGTACCTATAGCCGGAATAGGACTAGATATAGGGTATTTGATGTTAATCGAATCAATATGAGGTAATAGAAAGCAGGTAGAAATTGTGAGTACCATTCCAAAAGACCCGGTTATTTTGCTGAGTTATGTAAACACACAGCTCCGTGACAATTATAGCTCTCTGGACGAGATGTGCCAGGCATTGGATGCGGATAAGTCCAGGATTATATCTGTACTGTCTGGTATTGGCTACCAATATGAGCCGGCTCAGAATAGTTTCCGTTAAGAAAATCATATATAAGTGTTTTGCGGCCGGCTTTGTCTGACTTATATCAGATAAAGCCGGTTTTGTACATATGAATCCGTTATGGAAAGGGGAAGGGAGCCATGCCGCGTTACAGATACAAGGCGAAAAGTGAAGATGGCAGAGTTCACTGTGGAACCGAGAAGGCAGACAGCGGCAGGGCTCTTTTTGTCATACTGAAATCCCAGGGACTCTATTGCTATGAATACAGTTCCCAGGAGAGGACGCCCGCAGCGTGTCCGGCAAAATTGAACCAGAAACAGCTTCCGCTGCTGTGCAGGCAGATAGCAGCCATGCTGACAGCCGGTGTATCTCTGTCCAGGGCCCTGGAAGTGAGTGCCGGGTCTGCCAGGGATAAGACTCTTAAAGCAGCCCTTGCCGGATTAAGGGAGAGCATTCATAAGGGGCGTACGTTGTCAGAAGCCATGGAAGAGATGAAGGGAGTATTCCCTAACCTGCTGATTTATATGACGCGCACGGGCGAGTCCAGCGGAAGGCTGGATGAACTGCTTCATAAGATGGCGGAGTACTACGGCCGGGAGGAAGAGTTAAATGGCAAGGTGCGGGCGGTCATGACCTATCCGGTCATATTGTTTTCCATTACCGTGATGGCGGCTGTATTTATGCTGACCATGGTTCTTCCGCAGTTTGCCTCCATGCTGCAGGAGCAGGAACTGCCCTGGATTACCCGGATGATGATGAGGCTCAGTTTCAGCCTCCGCAGCCACGGGTTTCTTTACATTATGCTTATTCTGATACTGATGGCCCTGTTCAAGGGGATTCTAAAATGTCCTTCCGTCCGGTTGCAGGCAGACCGGGCTGTACTGTATACTCCAATCATAGGAAAACTTTTAAGAACCGTATATACATCCCGTTTTGCATCTGCCTTTGCCGTGCTCTACGGAAGCGGGATTGGAATTCTGGATGCCATGCACACGGTGGGCCGGGTGATGGGAAACTCATATGTGGAGAAGGGGCTGGCCCAGGCCGCGGAGAGATTAAAAGGAGGCGTGATGCTGTCGCAGGCGTTGGAGGAGCAGGATTTGTTCCAGCCGGTGCTCATCTCTATGGTGGCAGCGGGAGAGGAATCCGGTGCGTTGGATATGGTGCTGGAGGATGCGGGAAGCTTTTATGAAAAGGAGGCAGCCAGAGCGGTCAACCAGATGATTGCGCTTCTGGAGCCGGCCATGATTCTCATACTTGCCCTGGTGGTGGGAAGTGTGGTCATGGCCATCATGATGCCTGTTTTTAACATGTACTCGTCGATGCTGTAAGAGGTAAAAAATGAAATATTACATATGTTTGGAAGAGGACAGGATATGGTATGTCCGCGGCAGGTTTAAACGGTGTCCGGGTTCCGGCAGCCACCGCCGCCTGGAAATAGTGGAGTGGGAATTCGTGGAGCCGGTGCCTGATGTGGTATCGGCCCTGACGCGTCTGGCTGAAAAACACGGCATGGAAGGAAAGCGGGTCAATCTGATCGTTGGACGGGATGTGAAGATGATGGGCTTCACCATTCCAAAGGCGGGGAAGAACGCTATGAAAAGAATGGCAGTCAATGAGATGTCCCTGCTGGACGCAGGCTTTGGAAATCATGCGGTGGCCCTGGATCTGAGGGCTAAAGCCGGCAGGACAAAGGCTGCTGTTACCGCTTACTATATGGAACAGCGCAGTCTGGATGCGTATAAGAAAGCGCTGGAGGACGGGAAAATGATATGCGGCCGTGTCCTGGTTCTGCCTGACTGTATGGCGCTTATGGCCAGGGAACTCTGGCGGGAAGAACGGGTGCTTTTATTGGATGTGAGCCAGGGAGGCATGGGCTTTTATGTATTGTCAGGCGGACATTGCCTGGCATGCCGCATGACAGGACTTAAGGCCGGCTGTTTTCTGCGGGAGGAAGCATTGGACATGCTCTGCGAGGAGATGGCGGAGCAGGTGGAAGGCCTGATACAGGACTGCCGCACAGAGGCGGACATACCTGTCCCGGATTGTATGGTCATCATGACCTCCTGTATTCCGGATGCCGGGGCAGCGGCGGAATATATGTCCGAAAGGTTCAAGATACCCTGCTGTGTCAGAATGCCGGAACCAGTGGACGCCACATGTCTGGCAGTTTGTGTGGCAGGTTCCCTGGAGGGAAAGAAAAAGGCGCTGGAACTGGAAGAACTGGGTTATGGGGATGGAGAGAACTCGGTTCTGGGTCACGGGCCGTTTATGACCAGGGGCCGGGCCCTGTTCCTGCTTGCCAACGGATTGGCTGCCGCGGGCCTGTCCCTTCACGCCGCCTGTCTCAACCATAGGGCAGGGAAAGAATTGGCCCGGACAGAGTATGCGATGGAAGGAGCCGAGTACAAGAGCCGTGTCCGCAAATCCATGCAGATGGAAGAAAGAATAGGAGAAATATCGCATGACATGGAGAAAACCCGGACAGCAAAGGCGCTGTTAGCCGGGAAGAATCTGTTGGGCATGGATGGATTCAGGGCGTTTACAGAGGCCATGGATCCGGATATGAGGATTGAATCCATTTCCTTTGACGGTGAGGGGCCTTTCCTTCAGATGGTGGTGTCCATGGAGCGCTCTGAGGATGTACCGGCCTACGTGGAGCGGGTGGAACATTCAGGGGTTTTCAGGCAGGTAGGACACAGCCTGTGGGAAAAGAGGGCAGAGGATAGGGAGACGTACCGGGTATATGCAACTGTTTACGGAACTCTGGGAACAGGAGGACAGGATGAAGCTCAGTAGCAGGGAGCGTTTTCTCATAGGCGTATTGTTCACCCTCATCATCTGGGCTGTGGCGCTGGAAGTATTTATCTGGCCGTGCCGCGCCGGATACCAGAAGTCCAGGGAGCTGATGGAAAGCCGGAAGCAGGAAGCGGCGGGCATGGAATTTTACCTGAGCCATTATGATGAGCTGGAGCAGAAGCTAAATGAGTGGGAGAATTTAAGGAATAAAGAAGATTTCTTCTACCGTAATATCGATGATACATTTATGGATAGGAACCTGCAGGCCATGGCAGCCAGGGCGGGGGTAAGCATATGCCGCATGAGTATAGGCGAGGCTGTTTTGGCGGATTTTCCCTATGACACAGAAATGGATGACCCCGAGGACAGCGGTAAGGAAGCTCCGGGAAACGGGCCGGCCGGCGGTACGGTAATGGAATCAGTCATTACCATGGAAATAGAATGTCCGGACGCAAAGGGTGTGATGACATTTTCCGATGAAATATACAGGGAACAGAAAAGTGTTCTGGTAAGCTTTCTGGATGTGGAAGCTGTGTATGAGAGCGGAGAGGGCGGACAGGGGACGTATCAGGGAATGAAAGGAATCATGGAGGTCAGATATTATTATGAAGAAATCGGATAGCAGGTCATCAAGAGGAGGTTTCACTCTGATTGAGGTTGTGGTGTCAACTGCCCTCCTGGCAGTTGTCTGTACTGGGTTTCTGATGATGACGGCTGCTAATGCCGGCCAGATGTCCAGGGAGCAGAGGCTGGAACAGTCCAATTATATCCTCAGCGCCCGGGCCGGCCAAGGAGAGGGAGACCCTACCGGAGAAACCATTGCGGTAGAGTTCAGCCTGGAGGGGACGAACCAGGTCCGGGAAATATTTGAACAATATGAAATCACCGAATCGGGGGAAGATGCCGGCAACCATATGACATTTTACAGGCACAGATAAAGGCGGGGAGGATATGGCGAAAGGAAGCGGGACAGGGAACAACAGCGGATTTACATTGATTGAGACAGTGGCGGCACTGTCCATTGCTGCTGTCCTGGCTGTATTTATTTCCGGTTTCATCCATCCGCAGATGAAGCTGTATTATGATTTGGACCGGATTTCCCAGGCAAAGGCAATGTGCGGCGAGGCCTACCGTGGTATGGAGGAAAAAATGAGGTACGGCTATGTGTTTTTCTGCGACTACCGGGATACAGGCGTGATATCCTACTATAACTCGATTTAAATAAGCTTACAATTTAAGCATTGGTAGTAATCTGATTTCTTGGCTTACGTGTCCGTGCTTTGGGCGCACGTTTCCCTTGGTTTTCAGGATAATAATGTAAACTTATTAAAATCGAGTTATACTACTACGTAAGGAACAGACAGGAGATTCCTGATCTGGAGGAGGGCGGGTCATATTATGAGGAACTGCCGCCGGTGGAGGACTGGCCCAGTATCTCTGCGGAGGAGCTGGATGTGACAAAGATGGACGGTATGGAATTAGAGCTGGATTTTAGCGGAACAGAGAATACCCGGGCCAGGGTGAGCATAAAGGTGAAGAGGGACGGGGATGTTATATATGAACAGAAGGCGGTCATCGGTTCCATGTATGGTTATACCATGGATGGGGAAGGCAGGACATGATGGACAGGGGAAGAACAGAAAGAGAGTATAATGGACATACCCGGGGAAGCAGCCTTATGTATGTGGTCCTGCTCATGACGCTTTTGACTGTGCTGTCCGGCGGTTATATGGCCATTTCCCGGTACAATATGAAAGCTGCCCTGAACAGCAGGCGCTATATGGAAGCCCAGCTTTCCTCCAAGACCATTCACCGTTCATTCTGCGAGGCAGTAAGCAGTGGGGAGTCCCCGGCCATGAACCTGATCTGGCAGAGCTTCCAGGAGGACTGCGACAGGTTAAGGGAAGAATTTGACGAGATGATGGACGAGGAGGAGGCTGAGGAAGAAGAGGACGGAGAACTTAAGGCAGAAGCTTCTTCTTTGGAGGAAGACATGGCTACAGAGGAGGACACGGCCGCAGAGGAAGAAATTCGCTGGGAACGGTATCTGTACCACGCGCTGGGAAACAAGGAATATGTGGTCCGTGGAAAAGGAGTTTCAGAGGATTCCGACGTCATAGATGATGACGCAGCGGAGGCTCCTGCGGCAGACAGCCCCACCACAATTGACATTACATTGACAGCGCAACCCCTTAAATCCCTGGCCACGGTCCATACCAGGGTGGTAAGCAGCGGTTACAGCTTTTCCCTGATGGCGGACATTGTATTTGACGGCAGGGACGGATCCGTGATGGTCATTCGCAAACCGTACCGGTCCAGCGGAGGGGACGGCCCGGAAGTGAAAGTTTATCTGAACGGAAACGGCGTATACCGCTATTATGAGGGCAGCTGACCATGAGAAGAAGGGCGTCATCCGTTAACGGAAAAAGCCCAGATACCACAGGAGCAGCTGGCGGAACCAAAGGCCGCATATCATCAGGGACACTGCAAAAAACGGTGCCATGGGTATCTGTGTCTTTCGGCCAACTCTTCCCCGCAAAAGGGGAACAGCATACCAGAGTCCCGCTGTGACATAGCCCATCAGAAGGGCTGTCATGGCAGGAGCGGCGCCTATCAGCAGACCGCTGGCAGCAAAGAGCTTTACGTCACCCCAGCCAACGCCGCCGCGGCTAAGCAGATTCACAAGAGCCAGGAAACCGCCTGTGAGAAGGGAGCCGCCCAGCCGGTTCATAAGGGAGGGAGCGGATCCGGCTGCCAGTGAGATACAGGACAGCAGCAAAATCAGGACATGGATGCCGTCAGGTATATACATATGCCGTGCGTCTATAAACGCGGCTGTAATGAGAATACCGGAAAACATGCACATAATGGCTGAACCCATACCTGGCCCTTTTGACAGGAGGCACAGGATGAAGGCAGATGCGGTGAGAAGCTCCACAGCCGGATATTGTATGGAAACAGGGGCCCTGCAATACCGGCACCGGCCCTTTAGGAATAACCAGGACAGAACGGGAACCATATCGTAAAAAGCCAGCACATGGCCGCAGGCAGAACAGTGGGAACGCCCGGTTACGAAATTTTGGTTTTCAGGTATGCGCAGGATACAGACATTCAGAAAACTGCCTGTCACTGCGCCGAACAGTCCGTAAAATACTAAATAGATAAAAACCATGGTATTACCTCGCTTTCATAATAATCTGCTGTCTGGCGAAAGTATACCATATGGAAGGGAGAGGAGACAACAGTGCCAGATAAAATACCCATAGAAAACATGCTGATTGACAGGGGATATCTGACCCGGGGACAACTGGACCGCGCCATGCGTCTTAAGGAGGGAAGGCCGGACAGCTCCATTGAGGAAATACTGACAGAGTTCGGTTATGTTACAGAGGCAGATCTTCTGTCCTGCGCGGCTGCCAGGGACCATATGGAGGTGGCGCCTTTCGGCCCTCTCAGGGCTGACCGCAAGGCAGCCGCCGTGATTGAGCCGTCCTTTGCCGTGAGGAACCGGATTCTTCCCATGAGATTTGAAGAGGAATGTCTTATGGTGGCAGCAGCCTATCCGGTGTCTCCCGATGTGCTGGCAGAGTTGGAAACCCTGTCCGGCATGGAGGTAAGGGCAGTGCTGGCGCAGGAGAAGGAGCTGAAGCAGGCGCTTAGAAAAGCCTATGGCAATGCGCCGGAGCATGTATACGGGGAGAATGCATATGTTTCAATGACGGAACCTGGCGCAGCGCCGGGAGGCTCTGTTTCTGAACTGTCCTTCATGGAGCGGGTGGAAAGCGCTCCCGTGGTGCGCATGGTCAATGCGGTCATCGAGGAAGCCTTTCATAAAAATGCCAGCGACATTCATGTGGAGCCGGGAAAGAACGATCTGGTCATCCGCATCAGAATCAACGGAGACCTGATGGTCCATACTACACTTAAAATGGAATTCCACCGTCCCATGATAACCAGGCTTAAGCTGATGGCCGGCATGGACATTGCGGAAAAACGTCTTCCGCAGGATGGAAAATACCACTATGAGCGGGGTGAGGTGTCCACGGACCTGAGAATCTCCACTCTGCCCTCTATCTATGGTGAAAAGGCAGTTCTCAGGCTTTTGGGAAATGACAGGGACAACTCACTGATGGATATAAGGCGCCTGGGTATGGAGGAAGAACAGAGAACCGCATTTGAACATATCCTTAAGGCGCCTCACGGTATGGTCCTGGTGACAGGTCCCACGGGAAGCGGAAAAACAACAACCCTGTACGCTGCCTTAAACCGAATGGTGAAAAAGAAAATCAACATAGTCACGGTGGAGGACCCGGCAGAGAAGGTCATGGAGGGAATTACCCAGGTCCAGGTAAATTCCAAAGCCGGCCTTACATTTGCGTCTGCCCTGCGCTCCATCCTAAGGCAGGACCCGGACGTGATCATGGTAGGTGAAATGAGGGATGAGGAGACAGTGGACATCGGAGTAAGGGCAGCTATTACAGGGCATCTGGTTCTGTCCACCCTTCACACCAATGACTGCGCTTCCACAATCCACAGACTTCGCAACATGGGAGTCCCTCCTTATATGGCAGCGGCTTCCCTGTCCGGCATCGTGGCCCAGAGGCTGGTAAAGCTGCTCTGTCCCAGCTGCCGCCAACCCTACGTTCCGGATGAGCGGGAGCGCAGGATATTCGCGGAGCGGAAGAAACATATTCCGGACAGACTGTGGAGAGCTGCGGGCTGTCCTCTTTGCGGCGGTACAGGGTATACCAGAAGGACAGCGGTCTATGAGATAATGGATGTGGATGAACAGATCAGGGCCATGATACTTGATAAGGAGCCGCTTTCATCCATCCGTGAATACCAGGAGCAGAAAGGCTCCATGCCTCTCAGGGATCATGTCCTGAGGATGGCTGCGGGCGGACAGACCGATATGGAGGAGGTTGAGAAAATGCTGTATTCCGTCCAGTAGGGGGCCCCAATCGTACAAAAGAAAAGAGGAGTCATGATAATGAGCATACATATGAAAAAGGGAAAAAAGAGAACGGAAGGATTTACGCTGGTGGAACTAATCTGTGTCATTGCCATACTGGGAATACTGGTGGCAATAGCAGTGCCCTCCTACCGGGGAATCCAGGACAAATCAGCGGAACAGGTAGCCATAACCAATGCCAGGTCGAATTATACCCTGGGAAAGGCGCAGCAGGACATGTTAGATGCGGGTGTCTTAAAGAACTCTGAGAAAGAGGAGTACCATTTTGACAAAGATAGTAACAGTGCCTACTGGGAAGGCCAGATAAACGGAAGGACGTATAAGGCTTATTATTACGGCGATACCGGTGAGGGCAAGATTGAGTCTGGAAATTAAGCCCCGCATGTGGTACAATGAGCCATTATCGGCGGCTTACGGCGGGAAATGGAAAATGAGGAAAAAGGACATGAAGAAAAAGAAAAATTCCGCGTTTACCCTGGTGGAACTGATTGCGGTGGTCGCAATCCTGTCCATACTGCTGTGTATCGCGGTGCCTAATATGATGAGCTTTATTAACGCTGCCCATGAGGCAGCGGCAAAAACAGAGGCCCAGATTTGTGTGGATGCGGTCCAGCGTTACCTGAATGACGAGAGGGAAAGGGGGACGCTGGCAGCCCCAAAGCTACTCAGGCTTATGAGTCTGGATCTCAGCAATCCCGACAGTCCGTTAAAGGATTATATTTCCGGAGGACAGAAGGAGGCCAGAATTGTCTCCGTGAAGGTGGACCTGGGCACAGGACGTCTGAGCTATCTGGAATATGGAAACCGGTACGGCACTGTGAAACTGAACATTGACGAGGAAGGAAATATAACGGAAGCGGAAAACTAGGAGAGAGGCTGTAGAATGGAAATAATCTGGAGTACGGTATTGACGGTATGGGGATGGCTGCTGGACCATCTGCTGTATATCAACCTGGCATTTTCTATTATTATCATATTTTTTCAGCGCAGGGACCCAAGAAGTGTATGGACCTGGCTTCTGGCCCTGTATTTCATCCCGGTGTTCGGAATCGTCTTTTACCTGCTCTTTGGCCAGGATATGAAAAAGAGCAGGATGTTCCGGGTGAAGGAAGTCAGCGACAGGCTGAACCTGCCGGTCAAAAGCCAGGAGGATATCATCCGCTCCGACGACATGCCGGAGGAAATGATGGACCCCATGTCCAGGGATTTTAAGAGCCTGATTATCTATAATCTGGAAACATCGGGATCCGTGCTCACCGTGAACAACCAGGTACAGATATACACAGACGGACAGGCAAAATTTGAAGCCCTGAGAAACGCCCTGCGCCAGGCCCGCCGGTTTATCCACATCCAGTACTATATCATCAAGAACGATGAACTGTTTGACTCCATTGTCCCCATTCTTCTGGATAAGGTAAGGGAAGGTGTGGAAGTGAGAATCCTGTGCGACGGCATGGGAGGCCGCTTCATGCCGAAGAAGCGTTGGGACCAGATGCGCCGCGCCGGGATTAAGGTAGGGGTATTCTTCCCTCCCTTTTTGGGATGGCTGAATCTGAGGGTGAATTACCGCAACCACCGTAAAATCGTGGTGGTGGACGGCGCCACGGGTTTTGTGGGAGGCTTCAATATAGGCCGGGAATATATATCCCGTGATCCTAAGTTTGGCTACTGGCGTGATACCCACCTGGAAATAAAGGGGGAGGCAGCCATCAGTCTTCAGATTCGCTTTGCGCTGGACTGGAACTACGTGACAGGGGAGAACCTGTTTAAGGAAATCCGGTACTTTGGGGAGGAAGCAGAGTATGCCAGGCGGTGGCTGAACGGCCAGATCCATGCTGTCTGGCCGGACCCGGAGCATGTAAGCGAGATGGTCTGCATGCAGATTATCACCAGCGGACCGGATACCAGGGAGCCCCATATACGGAATAACTACCTGGAGCTGTTTCACAAGGCAAAGCACCATATCTATATACAGACCCCTTATTTCATACCGGATGACGCCATATTTTCCAGTCTTAAGATTGCGGCCCTTTCAGGTGTGGATGTGCGGCTGATGATTCCCTGCAAGCCGGACCACCCCTTTGTGTACTGGGCCACCTGCTCCTATGCAGGGGAGCTTCTGGATTATGGGGCCAGGGTTTATGTGTATGAAAACGGCTTCCTCCACTCCAAGGGCATCATGGTAGACGGAAGGGTGAGCTGCTATGGAACAGCTAACATGGATATACGAAGCTTTGAACTGAATTTTGAGGTCAATGCCACCATTTATGACGAGGAAGTCACAGGCCAGCTGGAAGAGGCGTTTATGAATGACCTGCCCCACTGCCGGGAAATCACCAGGGAAGAGTATGGGGACAGAAACTTGTGGATGCGCATAAAGGAACAGTCCAGCCGGCTCCTGTCCCCGCTATTGTAGCCTCCGCAGCCCGGCAGCTCCGGGAAACCCTGCCCGGGGAACACGGAAAGTTCTGGAAAAGCAGCTGTCCGCGAATAGAAGGCAGCCGCTCAGGCTCATACTAATGGCTATGAGAGCGCAGACAGGACAAATCGACCACGAAAATAAAATATATGAATTATTCCTTAACTTTTGCAGATGCGGAATCGCAGGATGGTGCCT
This sequence comes from Enterocloster clostridioformis, assembly GCF_020297485.1. NCBI lineage: Bacteria > Bacillati > Bacillota > Clostridia > Lachnospirales > Lachnospiraceae > Enterocloster > Enterocloster clostridioformis. Next base: position 3,358,783 of record NZ_JAIWZC010000001.1, on the reverse strand, counting down.
GGAGGTCATGTTTACCTCTGTGGACTCCATTATGGCCGGGGACTGGCGGCTGATAGGCCGCACCTCCCTTATTATGTTTCCCATCTACGGCATGGGGGCGCTCCTGTTTCCCATAAGCCGGTTTATCGACAGCTGGCTTACCGGGCTTCCGGGACTGGAGGACGCGGGGCAGGACAGGCTCAGCCGTGCCGGGCGGGCCATACGCCACGGACTGGTTTATATGGTGCTGATTTTTATTGCGGAGTATATAACCGGCATATGGCTGACCAGCATGGGAATCTGCCCATGGAACTACTCCCTGTGGCCCGACAATGTGGGCGGGGTCATACGGCTCAAGTTCGCACCACTCTGGTTTATGACGGGTCTCCTGTTTGAATATCTCACAAAGCCCAAGGGCGGCGATTAAATGACAAACCTGGTTGCGGGGTATTGTATTTAAGCCGTCCTTTTTGATATAATGAAAAATAAACATTTCTTGACATATAAATATGGATATATAAAGGAGAAGACAATGATACGTATCATATTGGTGGCCATGACGGTCGTACTGTACCTGATTTTTTCCGTGCCGGTACTGACCATGCTCAGACTCAGGGCCAAAAAGGATCCTGTGGGAGTCCAGGAAAAAAGTCTCAGCAAGATTCAGGGGGTGTTCCGCTTTATATTGAAGCTGGCAGGCGTTACATACGAGGTGCAGGGGCTGGAGAACATACCGTCAGACAGGGCTGTCCTCTATGTGGGGAACCACAGGAGCTATTTTGACATACTGGTAGGCTATGTGACGGTTCCGGGGCTGACCGGGTTCGTGGCTAAGAAGGAGATGTTAAAGATCCCCCTTCTGCGCACCTGGATGCAGAGGGTCAATTGTCTGTTTTTGGACCGCGTGGACATAAAAGAGGGACTGAAGACCATCCTGGAGGGCATCGAGAAGGTAAAATCCGGCGTATCCATATGGATATTTCCGGAGGGTACCCGTAATGAGAATCAGGAGCTGACCGGGCTTCTGCCTTTCCATGAGGGAAGCCTGAAGATTGCGCAGAAAAGCGGATGCCCTGTCATACCGGTGGCCATCACAGGTACGGCGGAGATATTTGAACAGCACCTGCCCTTCGTAAAGCCCAGCCATGTGTGCATACGCTATGGAACACCTATCTATATTAAGGAGCTCCCGGCTGAAGAACGTAAGTTTCCCGGGGCATATACAAGGGACGTTATAGCAGGTATGCTGAAAGATATGAAGGAAGGACAGGAGCAGGATAAATAACCATGGAGAATCTGGATTTACAGGAAATCAGGGGCCGGCTGGATGAGATAGACACCAGGCTGGTGGAACTGTTTGAGAAGCGGATGGAGCTTTGCGGCCAGGTGGCTGAATTTAAGATTGGAACGGGAAAGGCTGTTTACGACGGGCAGCGGGAAAAGCAGAAGCTGGACGCGGTGGCCGCCATGGCCCGCAATGAATTTAACAGGAAGGGAGTACACGAGCTCTTTTCACAGATTATAACCATCAGCCGCAGGCTCCAGTACCGTCTTCTGGCAGAGCACGGCAAGGGCGGGGATACCGGCTTTACCATGGTGGACGAGCTGAAGCGGGAAGGCGTGCGGGTTGTCTACCAGGGCGTGAAGGGGGCCTACGGCCACAGGGCCGCCCTCCAGTATTTTGGCGAAGATGCCGATGTATACCATGTCCCGGTCTTTGAGGATGCCATGATAGAGGTGGAGGAGGGAAGGGCTGACTATGGAGTGCTTCCCATTGAAAATTCCCTGGCTGGGGCCGTGATTGACAACTACGATAATCTGCTGAAGCATGACATATACATTGTGGCCGAGACAAAGGTGGCGGTGGACCACGCGCTTTTAGGCCTGCCGGAAGCCTCGCTTGAGGATATCAGGCGGGTGTATTCCCATCCCCAGGGACTGATGCAGTGTTCCGGGTATCTGGGCGCCCACAGGCAGTGGAGCCAGATAAGCGTGGAGAATACAGCCGGGGCAGCCAAGAAAGTGCTGGAAGAGGGGGATATATCCCAGGCAGCCGTGGCCAGTCCCACAGCAGGAGCGCTTTACGGCCTTAAGGTACTGGAATCCTCCATTAACAACAATAAGAACAATACCACCAGGTTCATTATCGTTGCCAGGAAGCCCATGTACAGGAAGGACGCGGGAAAGGTAAGCATCTGTTTTGAAGGTTTACATAAGAGCGGATCCCTGTACAATATGCTGGGAAATTTTATTTACAACGATGTGAACATGCTTATGATAGAATCCCGCCCCATAGAGGGACGCAGCTGGGAATACAGGTTCTTCGTGGACGTGGAGGGGTCGCTGAGCGACCCGGCAATCCGCAACGCGCTGTTAGGAATCTCCGAGGAAGCAGTCAGCATGAGGATTTTGGGAAATTATTAGGGAGGCAGGGAAGATCATGGATATCAAAGATTTAGTAATATATAGGAACCTGGAGTACCAGGAGCTGTTTCGTGATATCGCCCATCTGATGGGATACGCACAGGGAGGCCATGAGCCTGACGGCGCGTCCTGCGGAGGACGCCTTGCGGAGCTGGCTGTTAAGTACGGATTTGAGGGAAACCTCTGGCATTGTTTCCTGGCCTTCTGTCTGGCAAACAATGAAAATGCATACACTACCACATGCGAGATAACAGGGCCGGCAGGCGGCTCCCTGGATGAACTGGCCAGGGAGGACTGCCGTATCTTCAAGGCCCTGTTTGATTACGACATACGAAACCTGGAACCCTCCGGCCTGTGGGCCCTTATGGAAAATTATAAGCCGGCCAGGAAGGACAGCCGTGTATTTAACCGGCGGGTCAGAAACAGGATTGTGAACCTGGCAGTGCAGCTGGAGGAATCCGCGGACGCAGGGCAGTTCCAGGACCATGTGGTGGAATTCTACAGGGAATTCGGCGTAGGAAAATTCGGGCTCAATAAGGCGTTCCGCATCATCGAGAAGGAGGAAGGCCAGCCTGTCATCATAGATCCCATCATCAATGTGGAGCATATATATTTTAAGGACATAGTGGGCTATGAACTTCAGAAGCAGAAACTCATAGAGAATACAGAAGCCTTTGTGGACGGAAAGGAAGCCAACAACGTACTCCTCTTTGGAGACGCGGGAACCGGCAAGTCCTCCAGCGTCAAGGCGGTGCTCAATGAATATTATGGCAGGGGTCTGCGCATCATTGAGGTATATAAGCATCAGTTTAAGGGGCTGTCCGATGTGCTGGGGCAGATTAAGGACAGAAATTACAAGTTCATCATTTATATGGACGACCTTTCATTTGAAGATTATGAACTTGAGTATAAATATCTGAAGGCGATTTTAGAGGGAGGACTGGGCAAGCGCCCGGGCAACGTGCTTATCTATGCAACCTCCAACCGCCGCCACCTTATCCGTGAGAAGTTCAGCGACAAGCGGGAGCTGGACGACGAGCTTCACAACAACGACACGGTGCAGGAAAAGCTGTCTCTGGCAGCCAGGTTCGGGGTAACCATCTATTACGGCTCGCCGGATAAGAGACAGTTTGAGACCATAGTAAAAACGCTGGCGGATCGCCATGGCTTTGATATGCCGGAGCAGGAGCTCTTTGCCGAGGCCAACAAGTGGGAGCTGAGCCACGGAGGTTTGTCGGGAAGAACGGCCGCACAGTTCATAACCCATCTGAAGGCAAGGCGGTAGGTTATTTGCGTCCCTGCTTTACGCAAATTTTACATAGTTTTTACCGCCTTTCGATGTATGATGGGAGGAGGCCGTTTATAATAACCATGAGTCTACCTATAAGGAGTTGAAAAAAAGTGGCAGTTCGGACATTTGCGGCGATTGATGTGGGTTCATTTGAGCTGGAGCTGGGTATCTATGAGATGTCCTATAAGACAGGAATCCAGCGTATTGACCATGTACGCCATGTAATAGCTCTTGGAAGAGATACCTACAGCACAGGCAAGATAAGCTATGGGCTGGTGGAGGAGATGTGCCAGGTACTGGAGGAGTTTGTCCAGATTATGAAGTCCTATAAGGTAAGGGACTACAGGGCATATGCAACCAGCGCCATGAGGGAGGCGCACAACCGCCAGATAATCCTGGACCAGATCCGGGTGAGGACAGGGCTGACTGTGCGCATCATCAGTAATTCAGAGCAGCGGTTCATCAGCTATAAGGCCATAGCTGCCAAGGCAGCAGAATTTAATAAAATCATTCAAAAGGGGACCGCCATCGTGGATGTGGGATTCGGAAGCGCGCAGCTGTCCCTTTTTGACAAGGATTCCCTGGTGACCACCCAAAACCTGCCCCTGGGCACCCTTCGCGTAAGGGGGCTGCTGGCCAGGATACCGGCTACCGTGGAAGAACACAAGCAGCATATAGAGGAGATTGTGGACAATGAACTGTTTACCTTCCGCAAGATGTACCTGAAGGACAGGGAAATCACAAATCTCATTGGTATTGGGGAAAATATCCTCTATATCATCAACAGGCCGGACCTTAATACCTGCGGGGATAAGGTGGACGCGGCCGCTATGAACCGTTTCTACGAGCGCATGTGCCAGATGACAACGGATCAGATCGAGGAGCGCTTTGGGGTCAACAGCGAGTACGCATCCCTGCTTCTGCCAAGTGTGGTGGTATACAAACGGATTCTGGAGCTGACGGGCGCTGAAATGTTCTGGGTGCCCGGTATCCGCCTCTGTGACGGTATTGCGGCGGAATATGCCAACGAGAACAAGCTGGTCAAGTTCAGCCACAATTTCGAGAACGATATCCTGGCTGCGTCCAGGAACATTGCAAAGCGCTACAAGTGCCATACCAGCCATAATCAGGTGCTGGAACAGTATGCCCTGGGTATTTTTGACAACATGAAGAAGTTCCACGGACTGGGACAGCGGGAGCGGCTGATGCTTCAGATTGCGGTGCTGCTCCATGCCTGCGGAAAGTTTATAAGCATAAGGAATTCCAACGAATGCTCCTATAACATCATCATGTCCACGGAAATCATCGGCCTGAGTCATCTGGAGCGGGAAATCATCGCCAATGTGGTGCGGTATAATATCCGTGATTTCGATTATGACAAGGTACAGCTGGAGACCCAGGTACATCAGGAGGAGGATGCAGGAATGAGCCGCAACGCCATCACCATCCTCATTGCCAAGCTGACAGCCATCCTGCGTCTGGCCAATTCCATGGACCGCAGCCACAGGGGAAAGCTGGTGGACTGCCGCATGGCTATCCGGGAAAATGAACTGGTAATCACCACCGGTTATCCGGGAAATATGGCGTTGGAAGCCGCATCCTTTGAACAGAAGGCGGATTTCTTTGAAGAGATATTTGGCATAAGGCCGATACTCAGACAGAAAAGGAGGGTGTAGATATGGCAGAATCAGCTGGAAAGCCTCAGGCATCTAAATCCAAGACAGAGAAAGCTAAAGTAGAGAAAAATAAAGCGGAGAAATCCGATACATTAAGGGCAGCTTCGGTAAAAGGCGGCTCATCCAGGCGAAATGCCGGGATTAAGGCAGAGTCCGGGAGTAAGGCGGATAATACGGCTCAGGGAAATACCGCGGCCGGACAGGAAGCAGCAGCCATTGATTTTGCGGCGGATCCGACGAATTATGTTAACCGTGAACTGAGCTGGCTGGAATTCAACTACCGTGTGCTCAGCGAGTCCAGGGACAAGAGCATCCCGCTTTTTGAGCGTCTTAAATTCCTGAGCATAACCGCCTCCAACCTGGACGAGTTTTATATGGTACGGGTGGCCTCCTTAAAGGACATGGTACACGCAAAGTACACCAAGCCCGACATTGCGGGCCTGACGCCCCAGGAACAGCTGGACCGGATCAGCGAGAGGACCCATGAGCTGGTGGAGATGCAGTATTCCACCTATAACCGTTCCCTGGTGCCCGCCTTAAGACAGAACGGGCTGCGCATCATAACAGAACATGAGGATATGACCGGGGAAGAAGCGGCATATGCGGACGAGTATTTTAAGAAGAACGTATATCCGGTCCTGACGCCCATGGCCTTTGATTCCTCCAGGCCCTTCCCGCTGATACGGAACAAGACGCTGAACATTGCCGCCCTTTTGAAAAAGAAGAGTGGTGAGGATGAGGAACTGGAATTCGCCATGGTGCAGGTTCCTTCGGTCATTTCCAGGATTGTGGAGCTGCCCAGGGAGATAGACGAGGACGGCAAGGAGCAGAGGGTGGTCATCCTTCTGGAGGAAATCATAGAGCGGAACATGCCTGCATTGTTCCTCAATTATGACATTGTGGCCTCCCATCCATTCCGCATCATGAGGAACGCCGACCTTACCATAGACGAGGAGGAGGCCGTGGACCTGCTGGAGGAAATCCAGAAGCAGCTTAAGAAACGTCAGTGGGGCGAGGCCATCCGCCTGGAAATAGAGGACAATGTGGATAAGCGCCTCCTTAAAATCCTCCGAAAGGAATTGTCCATTAACAGCCAGGATATCTTTGAGATTAACGGTCCCCTGGACCTGACATTCCTTATGAAGATGTACGGACTGGAAGGCTTTGAACTGTTCAAGGCGCCCCGGTATGTGCCCCAGCCCGTGCCGGCCCTTATGAATGAGGATGATATATTCACCAATATCAGGAAAGGCGATATTCTGCTTCACCATCCATATCAGAGCTTTGATCCGGTGGTGAACTTTGTGCGCAGCGCCGCAAGGGATTCGGAGGTCCTGGCCATCAAGCAGACCCTGTACCGTGTCAGCGGAAATTCTCCCATTATTGCGGCTCTGGCGGAGGCAGCGGACAATGGCAAGCAGGTGTCGGTGCTGGTGGAGCTGAAAGCCCGTTTTGACGAGGAGAACAATATCAACTGGGCAAAGATGCTTGAGAAGGCCGGATGCCATGTGATTTACGGTCTGGTGGGCCTTAAGACCCACAGCAAGATTACCCTGGTGGTAAGGATGGAGGAGGATGGAATCCGCCGCTATGTACATCTGGGCACCGGCAATTACAATGATTCCACGGCCAAGCTTTACACGGACTGCGGCATACTTACCTGCAATCCCCAGATAGGGGAGGACGCCACCGCCGTATTCAACATGCTGTCCGGTTATTCCGAGCCTCTGGCCTGGAATAAGCTGTCTGTGGCCCCCCTCTGGCTCAGGGGAAGGTTCCTGCGCATGATACGCAGGGAGACGGAGCATGCCAGGGCCGGCCGGCCGGCCCACATTATGGCCAAGATGAATTCCCTGTGTGACAAGGAAATCATCACAGCTCTGTATGAGGCGTCCTGCGCGGGAGTCAAGGTGGAAATGATTATCCGCGGCATCTGCTGCCTGAAGGCAGGTGTGCCGGGACTCAGCGAGAACATATCCGTGCGCTCCATTGTAGGCAACTTTCTGGAGCACAGCCGTATCTTTTATTTCTTCAATGACGCAAGCCCGGAGGTATACATGGGCAGCGCGGACTGGATGCCCAGGAACTTAGACCGCCGGGTGGAAATCATGTTCCCTGTTGAGGACGAGATATTAAGGGAAAAGGTAATCCATATTCTGGAAGTGGAGCTGGAGGACAATGTAAAGGCCCATATACTTCAGCCGGACGGCAGTTACGAGAAGGAGGATAAGAGGGGCAAGGTCCTGGTCAATTCCCAGGAGCAGTTCTGCAGGGAAGCTGTCCTTATGGCTAAGGAGTCCGCAGATGAGGAGGATCCGGCCAGGAGCAGGGTGTTTAAGCCGGTTATGAGCAGTAATTAGGTAACGTTCCAAAAAGAATCGTTTCTAAAAGAATCCCTAGGTCGTGCAAGACTTGGGGATTCGCTTAATGTAAAAGTAATCCGGCTTATCGTTCAGTACTCTGTTTTTTCGCAATCTCCTCCATAAGAGGCAGACAGGCATCAAAGAATATGCGGTAGCTTTCACAGAAATAATTGTCATAAAGTCCGCTTTCAGGATCCAGATCCCGGTTTCTCTGGCAGCCGCCCCGGCAGATATTGTAATAGGAACAGGAAAGGCAGGAATCTTTTAATTTTTTAGAACGTTCAATAAATCCGATTTCCTGACGGCGCCGGTCAATGCTATCCAGCTGATCCGTATTAAAATTTCCCAGCCGGTATTCATCCAATACATAGAAATCACAGGGATAAACGCTGCCGTCTGCTTCCACTGCATTCTGGATATTGCATACACCGCACTGATCACAGGCTTCCGGGCGGTAGCCCATGAGGATGCCAATATAATTTTCAAACTGGCGGATATAAGGCTGGCAGCCCTTCTTCCAGTCTTCGTACCAGAGATGGAATAAAGTGATCAGGAAATCCTTGTACTGCTCAGGAGAGAGGGCATAGGAATTCTTCCCGTGCTCTTCATCTAAGGGATCAAGGCAGGCAATATACTGCTGGTAGTCCCAGTTCTGTTTCCGATAAAACTCATAGATCTCTTTTATATGGGCAGCGGTATTATTGGTTACTACTGTAAGGATATTAAAATCCACTCCGTGCTTTTCCAGCAGTTTTGCAGCCTGGAAGATCCGGTCAAAAACAGATTCACAGCCGGAAGCATGGCGGTACATGTCATTGGTTTCTTTTGTCCCGTCTAAAGACAAACCTACCAGAAAATGATTTTCCTTTAAAAAGCGGCACCATTCATCGTCCAACAGATATCCGTTTGTCTGTAATGCATTGCGGACCTGTATATGGTATCGGTTATACTGGGTTTCATAAGCAATGGCTTTCTTAAAGAAATCAATTCCCCGAAGGGTAGGCTCACCGCCCTGAAAAGCATAGGCAACAGCACCTTCTGCCCGCAGGATTGTCTTGCGGATCACATTTTTTAAAGTTTCTTCAGACATAAATCCATAAGACTTCTGAAGCCGTTTCTGGGCTTCATCACAATAAAAACAATAATCACAATGCATATTGCACATCCCGGAGGATGGCTTGATAAGTACGCTGATAGCCGGCATAGTATGTAAACTCCTAACGTTGTTCTTTTTTAAATTCTTCCGGGGATATACCCCAATATTTTTTAAAAGCTTTTCCAAAATATCCTGCATTGGAATATCCGGTTTTTTCTGCAACCTCATAGATCAGAAATTCCGGCGACTGTAAAAGCTTCCTGGCTGCCTTCATCCGGACATCCGTGAGATAAGTGGAAAAATTCACTCCCGTTTCCTTTTTAAAAAGGTTGCTTAAGTGGGACGGCGTAATATTTACCAGTTCTGCAATCAGGTTCAGGTCAATATTTTCACTGTAATGAAGCTGCAGGTATTCTTTGATCTTCAGGATTTCGGAGCGTTCACCGGAACGTTTTTCACGGATGAATTCCGTAAACTTTCTGGTAAAGCCGGACAAGACCTGTTCGCAGGAGCGAAGGGTGTGCGTCTGGCGGATCCGGCTGAAAATGTCGGCTTCACCGTCCTGCATCTGGTAAATGGAAAAATTCTGTTCTCTTGCTACCCGCACATAAATATTCAGGATCTCCTCCAGATAAGAATAGCAGAGGGAAGAAAAGAACAGTCCGCTTTTCAGCCAGAGCAAAAAGCGGGAAATCAGCTCACAGGATTTCTCTGTGTTGCCGGAGGAAAGAGAAATATAAAGCTTCTGGGCCAGGCAGCTGGTAATAAATGGGAAACCTGCAGATGTAAGCATCCGGAAAGTCAAAGGTTCTGTTTGTTCATAAAAAACACAGGTGTTTAATGTATCTTCCGCCTGTTTTAATCCGTCTTTAAACACTGAATAATCCTTCAATCTGGGACTTATGCCGAAATATACGGTCTGGTTGGCATACTGCTTCATGGCTGCAGAAATCTGACGGCAGAGAAAATCATTTTTTTCTGCATTTTGTATGATCAGATATCCTTTTTCATCCAGGGAGAACAGTTCATTCCCAGGGTAGCGCTGGCAAAGCTGGTTCAACAGATTATAAATCATTTTTCTGCGGTTGTCATCCGGTATTTTGGCTGTTTCCGGTTCAAAGGTAAAACGCATCAGGTAATAATTTTTCAGGGAAATAGTCAGCTGAATGTTGTGGAGCACATTTTCTATCTGTTCATCTGAGGTGAATCCCCGGTTCTGCAGTTTTTTTATAAAGAGATATTTCAGATCATCAGTATTTAAAGAAAAATGCGGCTCATTTTCCGGCAGGTCAGCCAGATCCTGCCGGATCTCACCGAGAACTTCCAGGATCTTTGCCGGGTCAATGGATAATTTCAGGATATAGTCCCGGGCGCCGTATTTCATGGCTTCTCTGACGAGTTCAAATTCGTCAAAGCAGCTGAGCACCACTGATTGTATGGGAACTTTCTCCTGTTTTAACTTTTTAAGCAGCGTGATACCATCCATTCCAGGCATTTTTATGTCTGTGATCAGTATATCGGGTTTCAGGGCCAGGATTTTTTCATAAGCTTCGTTTCCATCGGAGACTTCTCCAATTACATCAAAACCATGATCATTCCAGGGGATTACTGCCTTAATACCGGCTCTTACCAGTGGTTCATCATCTGCGATCAGTATTTTTATCATTGTTTTGCTTCTTTCTGTAATAAAAATGGGTCTGATTTCTGGTGTCGGGGAAAAGTGATCGTTACTTCCGTATAGGAATAGCCGTCACTGTTATATACTAATCCGTAATCAGGGCCATATGCAAGCCGGATCCGTTCTTCTACATTGCATACACCCAGTCCGGAGAAAACATAGCCTTTTTCTGCATGTGTCTTAGGCTTTAAGATCTGTTCCATCTGTTCTTTTGTCATACCGGTTCCGTTATCTTTTACACACAGGATAATAAGATCCTCAGAAAGCTTTCCGGAAATGTCAATGGAAAGATAATCGCGGTGCTCAATGTTGTGGAGAATGGAATTTTCCACAAGAGGCTGCAAGATCAGTTTTAAGGTGCGGCAGTCTAAAAGGGAATCATCTATATGGTAAAATACATTAAAACGTCCCGGATACCGTACCTGTTGGATCTGGATATAGCTTCTTATATTTTCCAGTTCTTCGCCAAGCGGAAGTACATCATTAACCTTGTTCATACTGATCTCAAGAAGGCGTCCGAGAGAGGTTATGGTCGTGGTGATGTGGTCTGTTCCGGATACCACTGACATCCATTTAATAGAGTTTAAGGTATTAAAGAGAAAGTGGGGATTGATCTGTGCTAAGAGCATTTCAAAACGCAGCTCACTTTCTCTTTTCTGAGTGGCCTGGATTTCATTGATCAGGTGGCTGATTTCATTGACCATGTTGTTAAAGGTACGAGAAAGACTGCTGATCTCGTCTCTGGAATTGGTGGTGGCCACTTCCGCATTCAGATTGCCTGACATCACCAGCTCCATTTGCTCTTTCAGCTTTAAAAGAGGCCTTAACTGAGCGTAAATAGCAGAAAATGTTACCAGAAGGCATGCCATTAATAACACTAAGGATACAGCAAATGTAAACAGACGCAGCTGGTAAATGTCCCTGTAGAGAAAATCTGTGGAAATGGTATCTTCCAATTTCCAACCGGAGAGGAAGATGGAGGTTTCTTCCCGGAAGCTTTCGTTATTTTGGGGTGAACGGACTCCGCAGATGGTATTGCCCGCAGAATCCGTCAGTTCCATGGTTCCGGCAGCAGTTCCAAGAAGCTTTGAAAAATTGTTTGCCGGAATGGAGATCACCAGATAATATGACTGAGAACAGAAGGATGGAAGTTCTCTGATATAGGAAATAAAAGTCTGGTCATTTTCAAAATTGCGATAACTTTTGTGAGCATTTGAAAAATATGTAGTGGAAACGACCTGTTCTCTGAAAAAATCCTGATACCGGAATTTCTGGTAAGAAAGTGTGGAGTATAAAAGCCGGTCTTTGGAAAGAACGCTGATATCTGCACTGGAATTTAACAGGGCGTTATTTGCATTCTGGATCTGTTCATCTACGTACTGCCAGCATTTTAAATAAGTATATCCCCTTTGTTCTGATTCACGATAGAGTACACCGTAATGATCCAGGGAGATCAGGTAATCAGAAGCCTTGGCAATGTTTAAGCAAAGGTTCTCAATGTCATTTCTTGTCTGGCTTAGGTTTTCTTTTTCCAGGGACTGTGCTTTGGTACGGATAATGCTCTCCGCTTTCCTGTAAGCCCAGGAAAAAAGGGACAGATAGGGAATCAGAAAAAGTACAATAATGATCATAAACAGACGGCAGGACAGATTCAGTTTCATAAAAGTCTGTTTCATCATTATAAACCGCCTTTCCATCAAATCAAGTGTTTACATAGAGTATACAATAAAAAAGACAGGAAAGAAAAGCTTCTTTGAAAAACGCGTAAAAAATTACCATTTTGCAAAAGAAATTACCAATCGAATAAAGGTGCATAAAAAATTACCAGTTTCCCCTTTATTTCTGCGTTCATTATAAGCAGGAACCGGTATATAATGGGGCCATCAAACAGCAGGAGGTATGGTTTATGAAAACAGGAAGAACAGTTGCGTTGGGGCTGTCTGTTATTATGGCAGCTTCTGTAATGGCAGGATGCGGCGGTTCAGGTTCCACAACCGATCAAAAAGGGGAGGCAAAGGCAGAGGCATCCGCAGAACCGGTGGTGCTCCACTGGTGGGGATCCTTTGCGGAGAATATGGGGCCGGAACAGGTATGTGAAGCTTTTAATAAGATAGATCCCAATCTTCAGGTGGAGTATACAAGATATGTCAATGATGATGCGGGAAATACCAAGCTGGATATGACGTTGATGTCAGATACTTCTATTGACGTTTTCTTCAGTATGAATGATGTTCTTTTAAAGAAGAGAATTGACAGCGGTTATACTTATCCGCTGGATGAATTATTTGACAGCGCAGGCTTTAAGCTGGATGAAGACTATGAGGATACTATTTCCCAGAAAGAAATAAACGGACATTATTACAGTCTTCCGGCAAAGAGAATTACAGAGACGATCCTTTATAATCAGCAGATGTTTGATGAAGCAGGCGTACCGTATCCAAGCAAAGACTGGACCTATGACGAATTCCTGGATACAGCCAGAAAACTCACCAAAGGAGAAGGAAATGACAAGGTTTATGGCTGGTTCTTCCCTGGATATGATGCGGGACAGCCGGCACTGCGTATGTTAAACAGTAAGCTGGGAGTGGACTGGATGTATGCCCCGGACGGAAAATCAGCGTTTATTGATACAGAAGATGTAAAAGATATAACAGAGAAATATTTACAGCGCGTCAGCGAAGGTATTGAGCCAAGCTATGTAGATGTGACCACACAGAAAATGGCGCCCGCAAGCATGCTGCTGACAGGAAAAGCAGCTATGATATTCGGCGACTGGGTAGTGAGAGATGTAAAGGATACAGCTAACTATCCTCATGATTTCAAGGTAGGCTTCGCTCCAATGCCAAGATTGTCCGCAGATCAGGAACACAATTATACTACATCTTATACGGATGACTTAAGTGTTAATTCCAAGTCAGAGCATCCGCAGGAAGCCATGAAGTTCATCAAGTGGTATATCGAGGAAGGCATGGATTATGTGGCACCTTATGCGAGAATTCCGGCATGTAAGAAGTATGATGCAGATAAGGTGGCTTCCCTTATCTTTGGTGATCAGCAGGAGCTGTTTGATATGGAGAGTGCAAAAGATGTATATTTGGCAGGAAGTGATGTCTCCATCCGTAAGAATATGACAGCCGCTGCGGAGATCAATACCATTTTAACAGAGGAATTTGATAAGGTATTTGCCGGAGCCCAGTCCGTGGAGGATACTCTGAAAATTGCCCAGAAGAGAGCGGATGAGAAGATCGCCCAGGAACAGTAGCGCAGGTGATACCTATGAATAAACGAAAAATCAAGAAGGCAAAATCTGCTATGAAGGGGTATGCCTTCATAGGGCTCAATCTGATTGGTGTACTTATATTCTGGACAGTTCCCATGCTTTTCAGTTTTATTATAAGCATATCCAAATGGGATTATTCCAAGGGAATCAAGGGAATCAGGATCCAGGGATTTTCCAACTATGTGGAAATGTGGAGGGATGCGTGGTTTAGGGCATCCCTCATCAATAACATTGTTTTTACTGTAAGTTATGTAGCTGTTCTGATTGTACTTTCATTTATGGTGGCTTATGTATTAAATGAATATGTGATTGGAAAAAAATTCGTACAGTTAGGTCTGTATTTACCCTATATTGTAAATATTGTAGCAATATCCGCTGTATGGCTGGCGCTGTTTTCTAATAACGGCCCCATTTTAAATCTGCTTCGTAAAATAGGAATGGAAAATCCGCCTGTTTTTGTGTCAGACCTTCGCTGGGCCCTTCCCGCCATTGTATTGATCTGTATCTGGCAGAACCTGGGATATACAGTGATCCTGTTTCTTTCCGGTATGATCAATGTGCCAAGAGATCTGTATGAAGCTGCAGCCATTGACGGAGCCAATGGTATTGCACGGATCTGGTATGTGACGATTCCCATGTTATCCGGTACTACATTTTTTATTGTGATCACATCCATTATCAATTCATTTAAGGTATTTGGACTGATCAACCTGATGACCCATGGCGGACCGGGAACTGCAACTACCATGCTTGTATACAATATTTACCGCACAGCATTCCAGTTCGGAAAGCTGGAATTTGCATCCGCTCAGGGGATTGTCCTTCTGGCGATTATTTTCTTCATCACCTGGATCCAGTTCCGTATCCAGAAAAGGAACGAGGCATAAGGAGGCAAGGTAAAATGAACAAAAATCATAAAACAGCAAAGATTATATGTACCGCCTGCCTGTGGTTTATGGTAATTGTCTGTACCGTTCCTTTTATATGGATGATATCAGCAAGCTTTAAGCGTGAGGCAGATGTATTCGCAGTTCCTTTCCGGTTGATTCCGGATTATCTGAACCTGCAGAATTATAGAGAGGTATGGTTCGGAAAATACAGCTATTCCCTGATGTTCCTTAATTCTGCAAAAGTAACTCTGCTTTCTGTGGTATTTGCAGTGACTACTTCTATTCTTGCGGGATATGGATTTTCAAAACTGAAGTTTCCGGGAAGAGATAAGATTTTTCTGCTCTACCTGGCTACCATGATGATTCCTCATCAGCTGCTGATGGTTCCCAAGCTTTTAATGTTTAAGGAAATCGGAATCTACAATACCCACTGGGCGCTGATTCTTCCCGCCGCATTCTCTATTTACGGTGTATTTATGGTGCGGCAGTATATGCTGCAGATCCCGGAGGAGCTTTCGGAAGCGGCCCGGATCGACGGAGCGGGGGATCTGCGGATCTGTTTTCAGATCATTGCGCCCTTGTGCAAACCGGCACTGGTAACACTGGTCATTCTTTTCTTTACCTGGAGCTGGAATGATTACGACAATGCACTGATTTTTATTAATAACAAGGATCTGTACACCATCAATCTGGGACTGGTAAATTTTATGGATGAGACAGGGCTTAAATACAGTCTGATCATGGCTGCAAGCGTAATCTCTATCCTGCCTATTTTTGCCATATTCCTGGCGGCCCAGAAGTATTATATCGGAGGCCTGACAGCAGGCGGCGTGAAAGGATGAGAAGCATGAAAAAGAAACCAAATATTATTTTTGTAATTACAGATGACCAGGGGGCATGGGCTGTAGAATCTGAGACAAACCATGATATTAAGACCCCGAATCTGAAACGCCTGGCAGAGGCGGGAGTGACCTTTGATGAATTCTACTGTACTTCTCCGGTCTGCTCACCGGCAAGAGCCAGTATCGTAACTGGAAAGATCCCTTCCTGCCATGGCATACAGGACTGGTTGAGGAAGGGAAATCTGGATGCCTGGAAATATCCTCATATGGCAATGATGGATGGATTTGATATGGAAGACAAGTCCATTGATTACCTGAAAGGCCATAAAACCTATATGGAATATCTGGCTGAAAATGGTTACCACTGTGCTTTAAGCGGAAAATGGCATATGGGAGATAATATTACAAAGAAAAAGGGATTTGAGTATTATTTTACCATTGGAAGAGGCGGCTGCCATTATTATGATGCAGATATATTTGAAGACGGAGAGTTATCCATTTCCCATGAATATATTACAGATACCATCACAAACCATGCTTTAGAGTATCTGGACCGGCTTTCAGGAGAAGGGGCCCCATTTTATTTAAGTGTCCATTATACAGCGCCTCATAGCCCCTGGGATGCAAGTGAACACCCGAAGAAATTCAGGGATCTGTATAAGGACTGCGAATTTAAAGATACACAGGATCTTCCTATTCATCCATGGCAGGCAAATAATACCTGTCCGATCGGTGATACACCTGAGAAGAGAAGGGAATATCTTACGGGATATTATGCCGCTATCTCTGCCATGGATGCAGGCGTAGGAAAGATCATGGACTGGGTAGATGCCCATGGGCTCAAAGAGGATACAGTGATCATCTTTACTTCCGATAACGGTATGAACCTGGGGCAGCACGGAATCTGGGGAAAAGGAAACGGTACCTATCCGCCAAATATGTATGATTCATCCGTAAAAATTCCATTTATCATTAAAGTTCCCGAATGCGAAGCACCTGGATCCACCTGTTCTGCTATGGCCGGACAGTATGATATTTTCCCTACTATCCTGTCACTGGCAGGATGCAAATATGAGCTGGAGCCGCTGCAGCCGGGAAAAAGCCTGTTGGAGCAGATCAATCATCCAGCGGAAAAATATGAAGACCGGATTGTTGTATTTGACGAATACAGCAAGACCCGTATGATAAAAAAGGGAAGTTTAAAATATATCCACCGCTACGGAGACAGTCCCTGCGAGTTTTATGACCTGTCAAAGGACCCGGATGAGGAAACCAACCTCTTCGGAAATCCGGAATTTGAAGAGCAGATCAGGAGCCTTAAGACAGAGCTGGAAGGATGGTTCGACCGCTATTCCGTTCCTAAAATGGATGCAAGAATATGCGGTGCTGTAGGCCGGGGACAGGAGAAAATGTGTTATGAGGAAAATGCATTTGATCAGTCTATAGAGTTATATCATCGTTCTTAAGGACCTGCATTTTGCTATTAAGGATTCCTGATCGTATTGTCAGCGCCAGCCGGCCCTTTGTCCGGCTTATTGTAAGGGGCCTTTGATGGCTGCAATGAAGCCGGAAACCTCCAGGCGATGGCTTCCGGGAACGGGAGGGGCGCTGCCCAAGCCGCATCCTGGCAGATAGGATCTACCGGAACCGGGAAGATAGTGTTTGTTCTGCAGACATTAGCTATGGACACCACAGAACACCAGAGAAAGTATAAACACAATGATAATGGTCACGATACCCATAACGCCGGTCATACCGGTCTGGCACTTATAGGCATCCTTTGTCTCCATGTCAGAGAACTGGGATACCACCCAGAAGTAGGAGTCATTGGCATGGGATACGGTCATGGAACCGGCTCCGATAGCCATAATGACAAGTACCTTTGCCAGCGGGGTGGTAAATCCCAGGGCAGGCATCAGAGGCGCAATCATAGCGGAGGTGGTAATCATGGCAACAGTGGAAGCTCCCATGGCTGTCTTTAACAGGGCCGCAATGATGAATGGAAGGAAAACGCCCACACCAAGACCCAGAAGGGATGCGCTCAGGGTATCTGCAATAGGCAGTTTCTGAAGGATGGCTCCAAATGCGCCGCCTGCGCCGGTGATGGCCAGGATGCCTGCGGAATTGGTGACACCTTCTGTAATCCAGGATAAGGTGTTTTTCTTCTCAGCAGCCGGAACCAGGGTCATGGCCAGGAACACGCCTAAAATCAGGGCAATAACAGGATTACCGATAAAGGAGAACAACATCTTCACAACTCCGTCTCCAAAGGGAGCGCTTGGAAAATCGCCTACGGATTTAAGTGCAATCAGTACGATGGGAAGCAGGATGGGCGAGAAACTGTGGAGTGCGCCGGGCAGCTTGCCGTATTTCTGAAGCAGTTCATCCACCGTGTACTCAGGGTTGGCAGGAATATCAATTTTGCCGGATACCTTTTTGGCATAGAACAGCGCTGATAAGGTGGCTGGTATGGATACCAGAAGGCCCACCAGTATGGTCAATCCCAAATCGGCTTCCAGGGTACCGGCCATGGCAATAGGGCCAGGGGTAGGGGGAACCAGACAATGGGTTGCATATAAGCCGCCGGACAGGGCGGTAGCCATGACGGCCAGGGATACATTGCTCTGGCTGGCCAGGGCTCTGGAGATCGGGCTTAAGATGACGAAGCCGGAATCGCAGAATACAGGGATGCCTGTCACATAACCGGTGATGGCCATAGTCAGAACGCTGTTTTTCTTTCCAACCAGCTTGAGAATGGTGTTGGCCATGGTCAGGGCAGCACCTGTCTTTTCAAGGATGGTCCCGATGATGGTTCCTGCCAGGATTACGATACCGATGCTGGCCAGTATGTTGCCGAAACCGCTTTTTACTGTGTTGATGACTTCCTCTGTGGGAATTTTGCAGACCAGGCCCACGGCGATGGCGATAACCGTAAGTACTATGAACGGGTGCTGGTTAAATTTAGATATGGCCAATACCATACAAACTACGGCCAGAAATATGACTAAGAATATAAATAAACCTGACATTGTAAAACCTCCTCAAATATGTTTAAGTGATATCATCTATCGGATGATATATGAAAATCAGACGGATCAGAAATTCTCTGGTAAAGGGAGTCTCGTTTTCCAGGTCCAGCAGCTGGAACAGCCGTTTCATTCTGTAAAGAAGGGTATTTTTGTGCAGATGAAGCCGTTCGGACGCCTTCTGCACACTGCCGTTCTCCTGGTAATATATCCTGGCAGTCATCAGAAGAACCTCGGCCTGCCTGGCGTCCTGGCTGGCTGTCAGTTTACGGTACAGCATTTCCGCATACTTCGTACCGCCGTGAATCAGGGACTTGTAAAGCAGATACTGAATTTTGACCTGGCTGTTCTCCAGATTACGGACCGGTCCGCCCTCCATGGAAATCAGGGTATTGGATTCCTTCATACCGCCGGGAATGTCCTCCAGCCGTGCGCAGGTACCGCTGACAGCAATGCAGAGTTCCTCCTCCCGGACCACCTGGGCTATGATTTTGTCCAGGGCCTCGTCTCCCTTCCCTTGTCTGGGAACACTGTGGATGATGATGCAGTCATTGTTCTGGATGCCGAACACATCTCTTGAACGGTCCAGAGTACCCTGCCACATCATGTTCTGGAAGAGCTGGGTGTAGTGGTTCATCTGCTCCCTGGTATTTTTCCGTTTGCATGCCCGTATCATAATAACCTTTACAGGAAACACCAGCTGGACCGGAATCAGAGCCGACAGCTGGTAAATGGTTTCCATCTGCCCCGTGTCTCCGAGAAGCAGCAGGCTCAGAAGGCGGTTCCTCACCTCAGATTCCACGTTTTGTTTCTGTGCCATGGCCTGCTGGGCAAAATGCTGTGTTACATAGACCTTCAGAAGATTGGCTACGTTCAGCATCTGCTCCTCGCATCCAAAGATGCCCACCACCCCAATCAGCTCATCCTTCAGAAAGATGGGCATGTTATAGCCCTCCTTTGCGCCGGGATACCGGGGCAGATCCTTTGTCTCAATAAGAACCGGCTTTCCGGTGGCAATGACCTCGGCCGCGCCCTGGTGGAAGGTGCCGATGCGCTCCTTTTCCGTGGAGGCGATAATGGTACCTTCCCGGTCCATGATGTTGATGGTGCGCCCTCCCACCAGGGAGGAGGTAGCCTCCACGAAATCCTGTGCCATACTGGAAAATTCCAACATATCATCCTCCCGCCGCCAGATGCGTCCCCGATGTAATCAGGGAATTAAAAGTATCAAAGGAATCAGAGGAACAGGCAGTCGCCCGCGCCCAGATACACGGTGTTCAGTTCCGGGTTTTCAGCCATCATGCTTCGTAAAAGTTCCCCGGAGCAGTGGTTAAAGCCCAGAAGTCCGATGCCCAGAGCCTTCATGGTACGGATGGTCTTGTGTATACGTTCCCGGTCAGCCTCCACCAGGTGGGTCCCTCCCACCACGGCGCGTATGGGCTGGGAGAAGCGCTGCCTTACCGTATCCAGGATGTTAAGGATGCCCGGATGGCTGCATCCCACGATAACCACCAGCGCACCTCTCTCCTCCAGCACAAGGCAGACCTCATCCTGAAAATAATCCTGCTTCCATCTGTCCTTGTCCCGTATCACAAAACGCTCCGGGACTGTCTCAAAGTCATGGGACCGCCTTATGCCGCCCATGACCCAGCATCCCCTGCCGATTGGAAGGACAGACTCACACACCATATGCCGGATGCCGTGTTCCTCCAGAAACAGGCTGTCAAATCCCGTACCCAGATAGGTTGCCTTGAGTCCGTTTCTGGCATATTTTTCCTCGAAGAACCCGTTTCCCGTAACCAGGGGACAGCTAAGGCCTGCCGCCACAAAATCCCTGTAACCCGCAGCATGGTCATAATGCCCGTGGCTCCCCACTGCAATGTCTGCCTGTTCCGGCCGGATACCCAGTCTGAGGGCATTTTCCAGGGCGTGTCTGCCTGCTCCGAAGTCAAAGAGGATGCGCATATCCCCTGTCTCCACATAAAAGGACAATCCGTGTTCTGCCTTCATGGCTTTTTGTTCTCCGGCCAGATTGTCCATAACAGTCACTATCTTGATGATCCCCACCTCCTGAAAATTTATAAAATTATTATAATGTTCATGAAATGATTGTACCAAGTCGCTAGTGCGACGGCTAGCCCAAGGTACATAAAACCACCACTTTTTTTATAAAAAATAGCAGTTTTTAAATTTATGATGTATTGTTAAGTTACCACACCAAACAACTTCATAACTTTAAGAACTGCTATGCTTATGTTATCATGGATTTCTAAACTCAACAACTATATATCTTATTTTTTTACTCGTCCACCACCTCTTTTTGAAATGTAACTACTGTTTTTATTGCATTTCAAAGGAGATTTTACTATGGACAAATATTTAAATTCTTTCAGGGAAATGATTTCCCTTCGCGGTCTTACCGACCATACCCTTAAAAATTACTGTACTTACATCCGGGCGTATCTGGATTACCTCGCAAATGTTCTTCACAAATCGCCAGAAGATGTTTCCTGGGATGAACTTCGTGACTACATCAAATGGCTACAGAAATCCAGAGACCTTTCTGACCGCACCATCAACTGTGCCATTTCACAACTGCGCTTTTTCACCATGTATGTTCTTCACAAAACATGGGATGACACACAGCTTCCCATGCGTAAGTTTGACGAGTACCTTCCCTATGTTCCCTCGAAACAGGAAACATGGCAGTTTATTTCTTCCATACCTGATTTAAAGCAGAAGACTATGGTTACACTCATGTATTCCTCAGGGCTTCGTATCGGTGAAGTATGCCGTCTGCGTTACGAGGATGTTGACCGCAAAAACATGCGGCTTCACATCACACACTCCAAAAACAGGAATGACCGCTATGCCATTCTTTCTAAAGCGGCACTTGACCTGCTGACACGCTACTGGTTTGAATACGGCAGACCAAAAGGCTTTCTTTTTCCAAAGCAAAGTGGCGAGGACAGACCCATCGACACATTCTTCCTTTCAAGACACATCCATGCCCATGAGGACAGGCTCGGATGGGAACGCAGGCTTACCTGTCATTCCTTTCGTCATGCTTTTGGTACCCATCTGTATGAAAACGGAACCGACCTGCTTACCATAAAAGCGCTTATGGGACATAAATCTTTGTCTTCCACCACTATTTATGTCCATCTTTCCGGTAATGCCATCCGCAATGCCGTCAGCCCTTTTGACCGATTGGCAGGTGAATACCATGAGTGATTACAAAATCAGGCAGATATTTGAGCAGTCCTATGAAGCTTTCTCAGCACCGGGGCACTATCAGTCGGATGTCCAACGCAAAGCCGCCCGAGCCATCTTAAACTGCAAATCCGGAAGGCTTGGTGTCAACTTAAGTCAGTGTACCGACTGTGGGCATGTGGAAGTCCACAATAATTCCTGCCGCAACCGCAACTGCCCCAACTGTCAGGCTGTGAAGAAAGAAATCTGGGTAGATAAACGCAGTGCTGAGGTCATTGATTCACCCTATTTTCATGTAGTGTTTACACTTCCACATGAATTAAATCCCCTCATTTACTGCAACCAGAAGCTTCTGTATGGACTTCTTCACAGATGCTGCGCCGAAACACTTCTGGAATTATCTGCTGATAAGAAGTGGCTCGGGGCAACACCCGGGATTATCCAAGTACTTCATACTTGGAATCAGGAGCTGGATTACCATGTACATATGCACTGCATTGTTTCCGGCGGCGGGCTTACCGGAGATGGAAAAATCCGTAAATCCTCATCTAAGTTTTTTATCCGTACGGAGGTCCTGCGGGATAAGTTTAAGGGGAAATATATGGCACACCTTGTCTCCCTTTATGAAAGCGGCTCCCTTAACTTTTCATCCTCCTGTGAAAACCTGCGTAATTCTTACCACTGGAAGGAATTTAAAAATAAGCTTTATGAAATGGACTGGTGCCCCTACATCAAGAAAACCTTCAACGGCTTCGGCAATGTCATTGAATACCTTGGACGCTACATCCACAAAATCGCCATCTCTAACAGCAGGATCCTTTCTGTTACGGAAGATACGGTAACATTCTCTGCCCGTGGAAAAAAGCCGGGTGAACCAAAACGTCAGATTACTCTTGGCAACACGGAGTTTATACGCCGTTACCTGATGCATGTGCTGCCTTCCGGCTTTCAGAAAATACGCTATTATGGTTTTCTGAACAATCGGATGAAATATAAGAATCTGAAGGTTATCTTTAAGCTTCAGAATGGACAGCGTTTCAAGCAGCGTTACGCCGGAATGTCCCTGGCAGAGCTTTTAAAAGCAGTCTGGAATTTCGATATCTGTGTGTGTCCTGAATGTGGTCATACAGCCATGAAACAGCTGGGAAGGTGTCATGTTCCTTCTTCCTGACAGGCTGCTTTCCTATATATTTTTTAAGACCTGCCATCGGGAGGTCTGCGAAGCATACCCAAAAATATGGGATACAGCTAAAATCGTCCTGCTTCTGCATTGCAGACCACCATAATCCACTATTTTAAGCTTCCCTGGGGAAATACTATCCCCATACAGCCTATGGCTAAAGTTCCGCGACTTGGTACAATTGGAAAGAATCACATTCAGAGCAGTTTATCTTTTGCATAAGCTGTTCATTTTTTTGTCGCTCTGAATCTGATACTTTCCTTAAGAATTATATCATAATTTACTTCTTTTTCTATTGTGACAGAACACAAATATTTGCAAAAAATCCTATTTTTCAGTCTATTTTTATTTAAAGTATACAAATGAAAGAAGATATTACCATTATAGGGAGGCCCGGTGTATTGTAACAGAAATTCCCACAATTTTTCAAGAAAAAAGTAAGGAAAACCTTGATATATTATGTTAGAATAGGTCATATAAGTTAACATATGAGGAGGGGACATCATGCCCGATATAAATATCCTGGTAGTAGATGATGAAAAAGAGATTGCGGATTTGATTGAGATTTATCTTGTAAGTGATGGCTATAAAGTGTATAAGGCAGAGAATGCTGCCAAGGGGCTGGAAATTCTTTCCAAAGAAGAGGTACACCTGGTGCTGTTGGACATTATGATGCCGGGGATGAACGGCCTGGAGATGTGTAAGAAGATAAGGGAAACCAACAACATCCCGATTATCATGCTCAGTGCCAAGTCCACGGATTTAGATAAGATATTAGGTCTGGGAACAGGGGCGGACGACTATGTGGTGAAGCCCTTTAACCCGCTGGAGCTGACGGCCAGGGTTAAATCACAGCTGCGCCGCTACACCCAGCTAAACCCGAACAGCGTTTCCAAGGAAAAGGCCAACAACGAGATAACCATAAAGGGAATGACCATTAACAAGGATAACCATAAAGTGATTGTGGACGATGAGGAAATCAAGCTCACACCCATTGAGTTCGATATCCTGTACCTGCTGGCTTCCAACCCGGGCAAGGTATTCAGCACCGACGAGATATTCGAGAAGGTGTGGAATGAAAAGGTATATGAGGCCAACAACACGGTCATGGTACATATCAGACGCCTGAGAGGCAAGATGAAAGAGGACACCAGACAGAATAAAATCATCACCACGGTGTGGGGAGTAGGTTATAAAATTGAAAAGTGATATGAGCAGGCGCTACCATACCCGGGTTATCACCAACATTATATACAGCGCCGTCATTTCCTGTCTGGTGGAAATATTTCTGGTGACCAACGTGTCCATGATTGCCAGATACATGGAGGAATCCGGACGTATGAACCGCCTGCTTCAGGCTGTGCTGGATTACCATGTGGCGGTAGTGCTGGTTTATGTGGTGTCCGGACTGGTGCTGTTCGCGGTGACCTTTATGATTCTGCAGGAACCCTATATCCGCTATATCAGCAATATATCGGATGCGGTTCAGAGCATATCGGAAGGCAACCTGAACACTACCATTGATGTGATTGGGGACGACGAGTTCTCCAGCATGGCTGCCAACCTTAACAGGATGGTGGAGGATATCCGGGAGCTGATGGATAAGGAGAGGGAATCGGAGCGCACCAAAAACGAGCTCATAACCAATGTGGCCCACGACCTGCGCACACCCCTTACATCCATCATCGGATACCTGGAGCTGCTGGCCGGCAACAGCAAGATACCGGCTGAGATGCAGCACAAGTACATAGAAATCGCATACGGAAAGGCGCGCCGCCTGGAGAAGCTGATTGAAGATTTGTTTGGATTTACAAAGCTCAATTACGGCAGGATATCCATGCACGTATCCCGGCTGGATGTGGTAAAGCTGCTGGGACAGCTTTTGGAGGAGGCATATCCGAACTTTGTGGAAAAGAACCTGTCATATGACCTGCAGAGCAATGTACCGGCTAAAATTATAACAGCTGACGGCAATCTGCTGGCCCGTCTGTTCGACAATCTGATTGGCAATGCCATCAAGTATGGCGCTGATGGAAAAAGAGTCCTGGTAAAGATACTGGCCCAGGAGGATGTGGTGACGGTTTCCATTACAAATTACGGCTACGTCATACCGCCGGAGGAGCTGCCTCTGATATTCAACAAGTTTTACCGGGTGGAACAGTCCCGGTCCAGCAGTACGGGTGGTACGGGTCTGGGACTTGCCATTGCAAAGGAAATCGTGGACATGCACGGGGGTACCATCAATGTGACCAGCGATTTGGACGGCACTGTGTTCACGGTAAAGCTTCAGGTGAATTTTGACATCAATAAAGAGAATTTTGGAACTATTAGCTGACTTGAACGGAGAATATAGGATGAGGAAGTGTAACATGCGGATATTTCCGGAGAAAATAAAAAGGGCGCTGAAAAGCACCCTTTTTGGCTTAATGCTGGCGGCCTCTGTCACGGTCCAGTCCCCGGGGGCCCAGGCTTTTGGGACGGACAGTACGGCTGCCAAGGAGGAAACCGTGGAACCACCCGTTGCCATGGACGTGGTCTATGGTTATCAGAATGCAGCGAAAAGCGGCCGTTTCCTGCCCCTTAAAATCGAGCTGTCCAGCCAGTCCGCACAGGCGTTTAAGGGAACCCTGTGTATTTTGGCCATGGAGTCGGATTTTCAGGGATATAACATGAACCTGGATTATGATGTATACCGGTATGAGTATCCGGTTGAAATTGAACCCGGCGAAAGCGTGAACAAATCAGTGAGCATATCCCTGGGGGCAAGGGTAGACCAAATGTATGTGCGTGTGCTGGATGAGAATGGAAATGAGGTGGTGAGCAAACGCCTGAAGCTGAATCTGAACCTGGAGACGGCAGAGCTTTTTATCGGCGTACTCAGTGACAACCCGGCGGAGCTTCTGTATTTTAATGGCGTGGGTATTAACTACAGCACCCTCAGGACCAAGACCATCGAGATGACGGCAGCCACTCTGCCGGCGTCGGAACTGGGGCTGGACCAGCTGGATGTGCTGCTGATAACGGATTTTGATTCCGGAAAGCTGTCAGGGCAGCAGATAGAGGCTGTGTGGGAGTGGGTCCGTAAGGGCGGAGTTCTGCTCATAG
This sequence comes from Enterocloster clostridioformis, assembly GCF_020297485.1. NCBI lineage: Bacteria > Bacillati > Bacillota > Clostridia > Lachnospirales > Lachnospiraceae > Enterocloster > Enterocloster clostridioformis. The sequence goes on along the minus strand of NZ_JAIWZC010000001.1, from coordinate 3,332,740 downwards.
GAACCGGCGACAGGGGAGAGGATACCCTGAGGGGATTTGGCAAGGAACTTTTGGAGCAGCCCCTTCCCCAACCCGACGAGCGGGTCATCAACATGGGCGTGGAATATGCGGTGGACCGGCCTGAAGGCGCTTCCATCCCTCTGGTCTGCACGGATGTCATGCTGAAAGGCGGCACCGAGGTGCTGGGCAGCGACGAGCTGTCTGTCCTCTCGTCGGTTTCCGTGGGGAACGGACTGGCAGCCGTTGCCATGTATGATTTTGTGGACATAGAGGAATTCTGCCAGGCCAATATCTCCTATATTGACAACCTGTTCACCACCCTTCTGGGCGAGGATAAGATAAACGGGCTGGCAAGCGCCATGGACGGAAGCACATCCAACCAGTTCTGGTCAGTCCAGGGGCTGATAAATACAGGAAATATCAAAAATCTTCCAAAGGTGGGCCTGTATGTGACACTGGCGGTGGCCTATGTGGCTCTGGCCGGACCTGGCCTCTACTTCTTCTGGAAACAGAGGGGAATGCGCCGGTATTACCAGTTGTCCGTGGGGATTCTGTCCCTGTGCTGTACCGGCATGGTTCTTCTCATGGGCATGAGTACGCGGTTTACAGGGCCCTTCTTCACCTATGCAACCATAAAGGATACGGACAGGGATGAGATATCGGAAACCACATTCATCAACATGCGGGCCCCCTATAATAAACCGTATTCCGTAACGCTGAACCCGGAATACACCCTGTATCCCATTACGGGAAGCGCCTACTACAATATGGGCCCCCTGCCCAAATTCACGGGTGAGGAGACACCGTCCATAACCATACATTATGATGATGAGGGTACCAGGGTCAGGTCCGACAATGTGGGCGCGTTCAACTCAAAGTTCTTCATGATGGAGCGCCGCATGGAAAACGGACAGCAGGAGGGATTTACAGGCGATGTGAATTCCTTTGACGGTAAGGTGACAGGGACACTGACCAACAATTACGGCCAGGAAGTGGATAATGTGGCCATCCTTCTGTATAATCAGATGATTCTCATTGGGCACATGGAGCCGGGAGAGACCGTAAGTCTGGACGGCATGAAGGTCATATACGGAATCACCAATTTCGGTTATGCCATGGCAGAGCAGATCACCGGGGCCTCCCGCTATAAAGAGGACAAGGATATACGGGACGCGGCCTATGTGCAGGCATTGGAGAGGACCAACCTTCTGTCCTTCTATATGGGAAACTATCTGTCAGGCTATCACTCAGAGGCCAGGGTACTGGGATTCAGCAATGAGAAGGAGGAGACAGGATTCTTAAAGTCCCCCAACTATGAGACATATGGTTCCACCCTGCTTACCTCCTCCATTGATGTCAATTATGAACAGGACGGCATGATATACAAATCCGCGCTCCAGAAGCAGCCCAATGTGCTTTCAGGCGAGTATTATGCGTCCAACAACAGCATGTACGGCCTGACTCCGGTCATGTTAGAGTATTATCTGGGAAATGACATCGAGGTGGAGAAGCTGTCCTTCCATCAGATGAGCGATGAGGTGGTGCAGAGCATGCGGTATTACTATACGGTGCCATTTGCGGGCAATATGTATTTCTATAACTACAATACCGGCACCTATGATTCCATGGATACCCACGTCCAGTCTTATGACAGGGAGGCGCTGGAGCCATACCTGTCCCCGGGAAATACCCTGACCATCAAGTATGTGTACGATGCCACCGGCGATTACACCTGGAATATCATGCTGCCCATACTGACTGTGACAGGAAGGAGTAAATGATGCTGGAAATAAGAGGATTACACAAGATATACGGAAAATACCATGCATTAAGCGGCCTGGACATGACGGTGGAGACCGGCGCCCTCTACGGGTTCGTGGGGCCCAACGGAGCCGGAAAGACCACTACCATTAAAATCATGACAGGGCTCCTGGAGGCGGAGGAAGGCAGGATTACCATAAACGGCATGGACGCCCGTGCCGATCTGGGAAAGCTTAAGTCCATGATTGGCTATGTGCCGGATTTCTTCGGGGTGTACGATAACCTGACCGTGTCGGAGTACATGGAATTCTTTGCGGCCTGCCACCACATAAGCGGCCTGGTGGCAAGGAAGAGATACACGGCCCTGCTGGAGCAGGTGGGGCTGGAGGATAAGCTGGATTTCTTCGTGGACGGATTGTCCAGGGGCATGAAGCAGAGACTGTGCCTGGCCAGGGCCCTGATTCACGATCCGGCCATCCTTATACTGGATGAACCTACATCGGGGCTGGATCCCAGGACCCGCTTTGAGTTCAGGGAGATATTAAAGGAGCTCCAGGAATCGGGCAAGACCATAGTAATCAGTTCCCATGTCCTGTCCGAGCTGTCCGAGCTCTGTACGGATATAGGAATCATAGACCAGGGAAGGATGGTGCTGGAGGGAAATATAGACGATATCCTGTCCAGGGTCAATACCTCCAATCCGCTGGTTATATCCGTGTTCACCAACATTGACAAGGCGCTGTCCATTCTTAAGAGCCATCCCTGTGTGCAGACCATATCCCTGCGTGAACAGGATATCTGCGTACGGTTTGCGGGGGATGCCCAGGACGAGGCCCTGCTGCTCCAGCGGCTGATTGACAGCGACGTGCTGGTCAACGGATTCACCCGGGAAAAGGGAAGCCTGGAATCCGTATTTATGCAGCTGACAGAACATGAAGAGGAAAGGGTGGTGTTGTCATATGATGCGAAATCCGGTCTATAGCCGGGAGATGAAGGTCAGCTCCAGAAGTATCCGGCTGCCCCTCATCATCGTGCTGTTCAATGGAATCCTGTCCATGGTCACACTGCTCAATATGTATTCCGCCGTGGCCCAGGTGGAGTCCGCGGCGGTCATACAGTACAGCAGCTTCATGGATATGTATGAGTTTGTCACCACCATTGAGTTTATACTGCTGATGTTCATAGTGCCGGCCGTGACAGCGGCCAGCATAAGCGGGGAGCGGGAGCGGCAGACCCTGGAATTGATGCTCACTACCCAGATGACGGCGTCACAGGTGGTGATCGGGAAGCTGATGAGCGCGTTGAGCACGCTGCTCTTACTGATTGTGTCCAGCTTCCCAGCGGTGGCCATGGTATTTGTCTATGGGGGAATCACATGGCAGGATATCCTGTCTCTCCTTCTGTGCTATATCACGGTGGCCTTTTTTGCGGGAAGCCTGGGAATCTGTTTCTCGGCCCTGTTCAAGCGGTCTACCATATCCACGGTGGTTACCTATGGAGTGCTTATAGCCGTGGTGGCCGGGACATACTTTATAAATAAGTTTTCACTCTCCCTGTCCTCCATGAATATAAGCAATTCAGTGGCGGCCTATGGTTTCGGGGAAAATGTGGTCAAACCATCATCGGGAAATGTGATTTATCTGCTGCTTCTCAATCCTGCGGCTACATTTTATACAATCATAAACGGACAGATGGGAGGCAGCACACCCACAGCCAAGATGGCAGGTTATTTTGGGATGCAGTCCACCGGCTTTGTGATGAAGAACTGGATTATCATCAGCATTGTGATTCAGCTGGCCATAGCCGCGCTGATGATTTGGGTGGCTATCAAGGCAGTTGAGCCGGTTAAGCGCAGGCGCAGACAGAAGAAGGCAGCTAAGAAAGGGGATTAATCATGGGAATCATTAAAGCAGTTACCACAGCAGTGGGAGGAGCCCTGGCCGACCAGTGGCTGGAGGCCATAGAGCCGGATGATATGGGGGACAGAACCGTCTTTGTCCGAGGCGTCCAGGTGCGCAGGGGAAAGGGATCTAATACAAAGGGGTCATCTGATATCGTGTCAGACGGTTCCGTCATCCATGTGTATCCCAACCAGTTCATGATGCTGGTGGACGGCGGAAAGATAGTGGATTATACGGCGGAGGAAGGCTATTACAAGGTCAGCCATTCCTCCATGCCCTCCATGTTTAACGGGCAGTTTGGTGAGGCTCTGAAGGAGTCATTTAACCGTATCCGTTTTGGAGGCGTGACACCTGGGGCTCAGAAGGTATATTATGTGAATCTTCAGGAGATAAAGGGAATCAAATTCGGCACCCGCAACCCGGTGAATTATTTTGACAACTTTTACAATGCGGAGCTGTTCCTGAGGGCCCATGGAACGTACTCCATCAAAGTCACGGACCCCATTAAGTTTTACGCTGAGGTTATCCCAAAGAATGCAGACCATGTGGAAATAGACACTATCAATGAACAGTACCTGTCGGAATTCCTGGAGGCTCTGCAGACATCCATCAACCAGATGTCGGCAGACGGCACCAGGATATCCTATGTCACCTCCAGGAGCCGGGAGCTGGGACAGTATATGGCCCATACCTTGGATGAGGAATGGACCCGGATGAGAGGGATGGAGATACAGGCAGTGGGGATTGCCAGTATTACCTACGACGAGGAATCCCAGAATCTGATTAACCTGAGGAACCGGGGAGCCATGATGGGCGACCCGTCAATCAGGGAGGGTTACGTACAGACCACCATTGCGGAGGGGCTCAAAAACGCGGGATCCAACGACAGCGGAGCTATGGCCGGCTTTATGGGCATGGGGATGGGAATGCAGATGGGCGGCGGCTTCATGGGCGCGGCATCCAACACCAACATGCAGCAGATGCAGATGAACCAGGCTCCGGTAAGCCAGCCCATGGGGGACCAGCCGTCCGGCAGCCAGTGGGCTGCGCCGAACCAGATGGCAGGGGCACAGCCGGGCGGCGGGGGAATGGCCGGCCAGATGCCCGAAACCCAGCCGTCCGGGGCATGGCTCTGCCCCGGCTGCGGGACTTCTAATACAGGCAAGTTCTGCGGCGAGTGCGGACATCCCCGTCCCGATGCACCGTGGACCTGTGCCTGCGGAAACATTAATACAGGAAAGTTCTGCAGCGAATGCGGGAAACCAAGGCCCTAAAGGCATTGATTACAGGAGAGAGAGAATATGGCAGCCATAACCTACAAATGCCCCAACTGTGACGGCGGCCTTGTATTTGACCCGGCTTCACAGAAATATCACTGCGAATACTGCCTGTCTGATTTTACCCAGGAAGAACTGGAACGCCTGAGCCCGGAAATGAACCGCCGGGAACTGGAATACCAGGAACCGGATTGCCGTGAGCCAAACCGCCGGGAACCAGGCAGCGCTGAGGCTCAGCCGGTTCTTTATACCTGCCCCAGCTGCGGCTCCCAGATTGTGACGGATGAGACCACCGCGGCCACCTTCTGCTATTACTGCCATAATCCGGTGGTACTGGCAGGACGGCTGGAAGGGCAGTTCAGGCCGGATTATGTGATTCCCTTCCAGATAGACAGGCAGAAGGCAGAGGAGATTTTTTCCCAGTGGATAGGGAGAAAAAGGTATGTGCCGGAGGCATTTTACAATAAGAAGCAGATTGAGGGCATGAGCGGGGTTTATTTCCCCTATTGGCTTTACAGCTGCCGGGTGGACGGCGAGCTGGACGCCCAGGGGACCAGGCTCAGGACATGGGATACCGCAGGCATGAGGTATACAGAGACAACCGTATACGATGTAAAACGCCAGGGAACCATGGAGGTGAACCATGTGGCCAGAAATGGCCTGAGAAAGGCCAACAGGCAGCTGGTTGACAGCGTGCTCCCATACAGGATGAATGAAAAAGAGAATTTCTCCATGGGTTATCTTTCCGGATTCCTGGCCGAGAACCGGGATATGGAGAAAGAGCAGTTTGTGCTGGACGTGCAGACAGAGGTCAGGCAGTTTGCCCTTCAAAGCCTTCAGGACCAGGCCGGGAGCTACAGCAGTATGCAGGTCCGCAAAAAGGAAGCAGGCATACGGGATGAGAAATGGAGTTATGCCCTGCTTCCCGTATGGACCCTTACATATAATGACAAGGCCAGGGGAAAGATATACTATTTCGCCCTTAACGGACAGACCGGAAAAATCTGCGGAAAGCTGCCTGTGGACAGGAAGAAGATTATTATTCTCTTTTTCTCTGTATTCCTTCCGCTGTTTTTATTACTTATGACAGGAGGGTATTTCTTAGGATGACAGGACGCAGAATGGTTAGATGGCTCAGGCTCCTGGCAGTTTCGGCGGCCGTGGTGTGGCTGGGAGTCTGGAGCGGAGCGGGAAACATACTGGATTCCCGGGCACAGGAATCCGGGGTATATCACAAGTCCCAGACCTATGATAAGAATCAGAACCACAAGAATGCCCGGAGACTGTTCGACGGAGCGGGCCTTATGACATCAGAGGAAGCCGGAACCCTGGAGGAACGGATTGCTCAGTGCAGGAAAAAGACCGGGATGGACGTGGCTGTGGTCACTGCTTATAATGACGGAAGCCATACAGCCAGGGAATATGCAGATGATTTTTACGACCAGAACGGCCTGGGCACAGGCAGGAAAGCCAGCGGCGTACTGTTTCTGATTTATATGGACAGCCCCGGCAGCTATGGAGGCGAGAGCTATGTGTCCACCACCGGGAATATGATACGGATTCTCACAGACCGGCGGATCGAACAGATACAGGATGATGTGGCCTATTCCCTGAGAAACCTTGATTATGCGAGGGCGGCAGCCGAATTCCTGAAGGATGTGGAGTATTATGTGGATCGGGGAATTCAGAGGGGACAGTATAATTACGACACGGAAACAGGGGAAATCAGTATCTACAGAAGCATACGCTGGTATGAAGGAATGTCTGCATTTCTGGTATCAGCCGGGGTGGCGGGCTCGGTATGCCTGGGAGTGAAGCGGCGGTATTCCATGGAGCAGACCGAACGGGAGAGGGCCAACAGCCATCTGGCCTACCGGGCGGATGCCAAATTTGCCTTTGGCGATTCAGGAGACAATCTGATTCGCAGATTCATTACATCGGCCCCCATACCAAGACCCACGCAGAATCACTCATCCGGAGGTTCAGGACAAAGCTCAGGGCGAAGCTCCACCCACCGGTCCAGCAGCGGAAGAAGCCACGGAGGCGGGGGCAGAAGATTTTAGAGGAATAATAAATGTGTTTTATGCACATTTTAAGGGTATGCGCGATATAATAAGATATAGATGTGGTTCAGAAAAATACCTTCTATCTGGTTGTGCCGCGCATCCAGCTGGTGCTTTAATCATAGATTACAGGGCAACCTGGGCGGTGATGACGTGTTGCAAGCGTTATTACCGTTTACATAGCCGGCATTATCTGATAAAATGAAACAGAGAGGGCATTCCCTTAAAGGGACGCCCTTTTATTGCTGTCAGGAGTTTGATTACCGGGAAGGAAGGGATATCCATGAATTACACCTATATCCTCACCTGTGCGGACGGAACGTATTACTGCGGCTGGACCAATGACCTGGACAAGCGTCTGAAGGCCCATAACCAGGGTAAAGGAGCTAAGTATACCAGACCCAGACGTCCGGTGGTGCTGTCCTATTATGAGGCCTTTGAGACAAAGCAGGAGGCCATGCGCAGGGAATATGCCATTAAACATATGAGCAGGACGCAGAAGGAACATCTGATAAGGGAGACAAGTCCCCTGAGGGCAGGCTGCCTTATGCCACAAAGCGGTACATCATCACATAGTGGCAGAGGCTTCCGCCCATAACAAAGAGATGGAAAATCTCATGGGAACCAAAATACCGGTGGCGGGAGTTGAAGAATGGAAGCTTCATGGCGTAGATGATACCGCCGGCCGTATAGATGATACCGCCTGCCAGGAGCCACATAAAGCCTGCTCTGGGCATGGAGCTTAATATTTTGGTTATAGCCAGTATGCACACCCAGCCCATGGCAATGTAAATCAGGGACGAGAACCATTTGGGGCATGTAATCCACAGTGCGTTGATGAGGATACCCACAATAGCAATACCCCACACCAGCGTCAGCATGGTCCAGCCGGTTTTGTCGCCCAGGACAATCATGCATACCGGAGTATAAGTGCCTGCTATCAAAATGAAAATCATCATATGGTCTATCTTGCGGAGCAGCTTATTAATCTTAGGGGAGATATCCAGGGTATGGTATATGGTGCTGGCCGCATAAAGACCAATCATGCTCAGTATAAAAACCGCCAGCGCGCTGATGTGCATATGTCCGGAATCATGTCCTGCCTTTGAGAGCAGCGGCATGGCTGCGATGATGGCCAGAATCATAGCGATGAAGTGGGTTAATGCGCTTCCGGGATCCTTAACCTTGGTGATCCCATGTTTTAATTTTGCTGTCATAGTATCCAGCCTCCTTTTATTGAAAATACAGTTCACTTTAATCGAAACCCTGAAATGTAGTTTTGAATACTACATATGTTTGTATTATATACTATACACCTAAGACCAGAAATATGCAATACTTTTTAAGAATTACTTTGAGTATAAAACTAATTTCTGAATATAATCAACCGTGCGTAGGGAGAATCATGGTATAAACAAAAGCGTTTCTTTAGAATCATCTGTACAGGAAACAGACGGATAAGCGAGGTCGAGGTATGATACCAATATTATATGAAGATAAAGATATTATAGTAGTGCAAAAACCGGCGGGATTGGAGTCCCAGGTATCCAGGGGATTTGCGCCGGATATGGTAAGTGAGATACGCCGCTATCTACATAATCCACAAGATATCCACAGCCGTCCACAGGGAGCATCAACAGCCCAGCCGCCCTATGTGGGGGTTATCCACAGACTGGATAAGCCGGTGGAGGGAATTATGGTATATGGACTGAACCAGAAATCCACAGCATCATTAAGCGCCTCTTTGCAGGCCGGAAAAATGGAAAAATCATACCTGGCGGTGGTTTGTGGAAAACCTGTGGATAAACAGGGGACATATGTGGATTATCTGCGCCACTGCAAGGAAAACAACACATCAAAGATTGTGGATAAGTCTGATGAAAACGGCAAAAAGGCGGTTCTTAATTACCGGGTCCTGGAGGTTATCAACAACCCCGGAAAACAGGATCAGATGTTATCCTTAATAGATATAGAGCTGCTTACAGGAAGACACCACCAGATAAGGGTACAATTTGCCGGACACGCAACTCCCTTGTACGGGGATGGACGATATGGAGGCGGGTTATCCACAAAATCCACAGCCGGGACTGTGGACAGAGCAAGGAAAAAAACGGGATTTGGGGATGGACGCCAGCCTCTGGCCCTGTGCGCCCGCAGGCTGGCATTTCCACATCCGTCCGGCGGGAAAAGGATGGAATTTGCCATGGTTCCGTCGTCGGGAGCCTTTGCCTGGTTCCCGGACAGGGCCCGGAAACTGATTTCCGCACAGGAATGTGGCAAATGCCATAAAGAAGTATGACAATCTGTCAGTGTATGCCTGAAAAATTTCCATAAAGGTCATTGTTTAGCGGTTTATTTTCCATATCCGTGACATTGACAAAAAAAGGGGGCTGCCGTATAATCCCCATTGACACTGGAAATCGGATTGAAATAGGGAGGAACTAACATGGCAAGACCTAAGAGGACTATGGCTGCGGCAGCACAGGCAGGCGCCGCGCTGACCAGGACAGCAGAGGTTAAGAAAGCAGAAGATGTTAAGAAGGCAGCTGAGCCTGTGGTTAAGGAAGAAGTGAAAGAGACCGCGGCAGCTGTGAAAGAGGTTGCAAAGCCGGAGATTGAGAAGAGCGTGGTAGTGGAGTTTGGCGGCAGGCAGGTAGCGGCAAAGGATGTGCTGGCGCAGGCAGAGAAGGAATACGGTATGACTCATCCGGGAACCGTAATCAAGTCCATCGAGCTGTACATATCACCGGAGCAGAATGCAGCCTATTATGTGGTAAACGGCGAGGGTTCAGACGATTTCAGAATCCAACTGTAGAATGTAAAAATGACCTTATGTATGAATAGGGTCATTTTTTATTTGGCCTTTCCCTTAACTCCTCCCAGAAAACTTATGCTGGCTGTGAACACGCCGCCGTCATATCCATAGGTAAGCTGTCCGCCGTACTCCCGCGCGGTGGCAGATGCCCTGTTAAGACCCAGGCCGTGAAGCCGTCCGTCCTGCTTGCGGGAGATTATGGCGCCGTTTTTTACGCGGGGTGGCTCCGGCGATGGGTTGGACAGGTCTATGAAGAGCATTTCCCTGGCCTTTCTCATCTTAAAGAGAATCCAGCCCTGCCCATCCGGCATGGCGCGGGCGGCTTCATAGGCATTGTCAAGGAGGTTGGCAAAGAGACTGCATATATCCTGGTCCTTCATGGGGCGCAAATCAACGGCGTCCGCCTGTACGGTAAAGGTTATATGGGACTGGCCGCAGCGGTTTCTGGTATGATTTAAAAGCACATCCAGGGTAGAAGTGCCGGTCCAAATGGAGGGAGCCAGGCGCTCCAGGGGAATGCCCAGCTGGCCGATATAATTCCGGGCTTCCTGGTATTTTTCCTCCTTCAGCATGGTATCCATGACCAGAAGATGGTTCTTCATGTCATGGGAAAGGGACTGTTGTTCCTTTTGCAGCTGTTTGACCATCTCATATTCCTGGCGTACCATCTGGTCCTTCAGTTCAAGGATGCTTCTGAGCTCATGCTCTTTCATGTAATTAGAATAAAAGAGCAGGAGGAAGATAAAGCACAGCACCATGATAAGGCACAGGCTCCAGCTGAACAGGGTAATCACGGAAATATCCTGAAGGGTGACCGCTGACAGGAAGGTAATACCCAGGATGCCCAGTAGGGAAATGGCGAACAGCATCCGCGGACTGTAGAGCAGCCCGCCCTTAAAGGCGTGTCTGATAAGCATATATAATAAAAGCAGGAGCGCGGTATCCGCAGCCAGATAAATACAGCGAAGCAGGGACAACTGGCTCAGAATGAACTGCGCAAACTGACGGTTGCCGGCAATGACCCCCATAACGGACATACAGAAATAATTGATCACATAGAGGCACAGGATATAAAAGCTTACAAGGGATACGGCATAAAACAGATTCACCTGGAACAGCACCACCGTGGTCATACAGATATAAAATACAAACCAAAGAGTGGATATCATAGGGTCCATGCCCAGTATATCCATGGCCCGGACAGAGCCCACCAGGACCAGGGACAGGATAAAAAACGGCACCTTTCCACGGAGCCGATCCGGCAGGAACAGCCCCACGAAGCCATAGCAGAGCCACGCTTCAATGAAGTCTGAACATAATTCAAACATCTGGTACATGGACTGATACCAGTGGTTCATGGTCATAGCATTTTCCTCCAATACTTTGTTATGGCTTCACGGGTTTCCTTAAGGCGGTTCCGGCTGACCGGAAGGGCAGAGCCGTTGTCCAGGTAAATCTGTTCGCCCTCCAGTTTCTCCACATGAAACAGGTTCACGATATAGCCCCGTTCCACCATGAGAAAACTGCCTGTATGGTCCAGCTCCTCCAGTACCTGGGCCAGTGGTTTTCGCACAGGAATCTCCACGGCTTTTGCGGCTATTACGGAATATTTCTGCTGCTTATAGACATAGATGATATCCTCCACGGCTATTTTCTGAATCCGCCTGGCTGATTCGATGATATAAGTATCTGAAGAGCTTTGCTTTAAAATCCGGCAGGCATCCTTAAGGGCCAGGGGCAGGCAGGTTTCCATCTCAGACTTGGGAATGTAGCGGAAAACAGACAGTTCATATGCCTTTACCGCGTACTGGGTGTGGGAGGTGATGAAAATAATCAGGGCCATGGGAAGATGGCGGCGCAGAGATGCGGCCAGGCACATCCCGTCCTTTTCCGGCATTTCAATATCCAGCAGCAGAAGGTCAAAGTGGGCGCCCTCCTCCACATCGTAAAGCAGCTGGCCGCTGCTGGTGTAAAGGACTGTTTCCGGGGGCGGGGTAATGTCCCTGGCATGATATGCGATAATATGGTCAATCTGCTCTGTAAAGCAGCGCTCATCGTCACAGACAGCAATTCGTATCATACTCATATCTCCTTAATTTTTCACAGCACGTTTTATGATTTCTCTGCTGATGTCCTGAACCTGACCGGAGCAGATGTAGGTATCATTGCCGTACAGGAAACGGTGCAGTTCTTCCACATTGGATTCCAGCGTGCTGGGAATGACCACGCTGCCTATCTTGCCCAGGTTTGCGGTGGTCTGTTCAAAAGGAAATCCGGCCGTACCGCTGATGTGATAATCTTTAATATTATATGCAATTTCCATAAACTCTTCCTCACTTATGCTGGTCATGATTTGAGGCGCAACTGTATGGAATACCTGAATCAGGGTGGCGATATCTGCCTTTCTGGCCTTGTCAAAGACCTGCTGAGTGACAGACCGCTGCCGTTCGGTCCTCTTAAAATCAGTGTCCATCTGTCTCAGGCGCATATAGGCAACAGCCTGAACACCGTCCAGATGCTGCATGCCGGGCCCGTCCAGATGGGTGGAGGGGATTCCTGTGGTGTCCACAGTCTCCGTGATGAAGGCATTGATATAATAGAATTCCGCCTTGGACAGCTCTATGTCCACGCCGCCCAGAAGGTTGATGGCATCAGCCGCGCTGTTCCAGTTAAAGGATACAAAGTCCTCCACCTTCATGTCCAGGTTGGTGTTGATGGCTGAGATATTGCCGGATGGGCCCTGGAGAAAGTAGGATTGGTTCAGCTTTCCGTATCCGTTGTTTGCGGTGTCATTCATCAGGAGGGTGTCGCGGTATAATGATACAAGGCGTATTTCACCTGTGTCTCTGTTGATGGAGCACAGCATCTGTACGTCGGCATTATTATCTTTTCCAAGCTTCCCGTTGCGGCTGTCCACGCCAAAGACAGCAATGGTCCAGTATCCGCCCAGTTTTTCCCGGGTTTCTGTGTCCAGGTTTTCATTGGTCATGGCAGAGGCCAGTTCCGGTTCGTCCTCCGGCCGTGTAATGTGGATGGAGCCGGCCATCTTTGTGATGTAGAGAAGGCCGGAGCACAGGGCAAAGAGCAGTGTGGACAGCAGTATGATACCTGTCCTTTTTAATATGGTTTTCCAGTTAAGCTTCATGGGTGCAGCTCCTTTCAGTGAGAATGATGCGGTTTCCCGGTATGCCGCTGTACTCAGTACTGATGGTTCCATTATAGCATTGATCGGGGAGAAGTGTGGAATTTGTCCGCGAATGGAAGGAAATGGGGCATGAATGCGAGGATGTGCTATGTAAAATCATGTTATACAGCCAAGGCAGGAGAAAATACCAGGAATGTTCTTCTGCGGCGGAGTTAAACTTTAAAAGAAAGACTGGTAAAAGCAGTGTGAAACATGCTAAAACCAGTCTTTTGGAATCATTTATAATATGCCTAAAAATATCATGCAAAATCTTAACCTGCATATTGAAAATCAATATTGCCAGGCTCAGGGCCGGTCCTTCCGGTTTCAGAGACCTGGAAATCGGCAGCAGTCTCTTTTTGAGTGAAGTAAGGATGGATTATCTGGTCCACACTTGTCTTTTCATGGCCTGCTTTTTGTTTTTACCTCAGACACACTCTAGGACAGCCTCAGCGCCCATTCCCTACAATCCCACACATCGGTTGCCAATCCCTCAAAAAATTCAGGTTCATGGCAGATTAGCAGGATGCTGCCCTTATATTCCTTAAGGGCCCGTTTCAGTTCATCCTTTGCATCCACATCCAGGTGGTTGGTGGGCTCGTCTAACAGGAGCACATTGGATTCGCGGTTAATCAGCTTACAGAGCCTGACCTTGGCCTGTTCGCCTCCGCTGAGCACCCTGACCTGGCTTTCGATGTGCTCCGTGGTCAGGCCGCATTTTGCCAGGGCGGAGCGGACCTGGTACTGTGTATAGGCGGGAAATTCGTTCCATATTTCCTGAAGGCAGGTGGTAGTATTGCCGGGAGCCATCTCCTGCTCAAAGTAACCGGTGGACAGGTAGTCGCCCAGCTCCACGGTGCCGCTTAGGGCAGGCGTAAGGCCCAGTATGCTCTTTAACAGCGTGGTCTTGCCGATACCGTTGGCGCCTACCAGCACGATTTTCTGGCCCCTCTCCATGACCAGATTGAGAGGACGCGACAGCGGCTCGTCATAACCGATAATTAAATCCTTTGTCTCAAAGATATATTTACCGGGAGTACGGGCTTCCAGAAAATGGAACTCCGGCCTGGGTTTTTCCCTGGCAAGTTCAATGACGTCCATCTTATCCAGCTTTTTCTGGCGGGACATGGCCATGTTCCTGGTGGCGACCCTGGCCTTGTTCCTGGCCACGAAATCCTCCAGCTCCGCTATTTCCTGCTGCTGTCGCTTATAGGCGGCCTCCAGCTGGGACTTCTTTACAGCGTATACTTCCTGGAATTTGTTATAATCCCCCACATAGCGGTCAAGCCTCTGGTTTTCCATATGATAAATCAGGTTGATGACACTGTTGAGGAAGGGTATGTCATGGGAAATGAGGATGAAGGCATTTTCATACTCCTGCAAGTAGCGTTTCAGCCAGTCTATGTGCTGTACATCCAGATAGTTGGTAGGCTCGTCCAACAGCAGAATGTCCGGCTTTTCCAGAAGAAGCTTGCCTAAAAGCACCTTGGTGCGCTGTCCCCCGGAGAGCTCTGTCACGTCCTTGTCCAGTCCTATGTCAGCCAGGCCAAGGGCGCGTCCCACCTCATCCACCTTGGAATCAATGATATAAAAATCATGGGCCATGAGAAGATCCTGTATGGTTCCCAGCTCATCCATCATGGCGGTCATCTCATCCTCGCCGGCTTCACCCATCTTATCGCAAATCTGGTTCATATGTTCTTCCATCTCAAAGAGGAAGGCAAAAGCGCTCTTTAACACATCACGAATGGTCATGCCCTTTTCCAGCACCGCATGCTGGTCCAGATAACCGGCCCTCACGTTTTTTGCCCACTCCACCTTGCCTTCGTCAGGCATGAGCTTGCCGGTAATGATGTTCATAAAGGTGGATTTTCCCTCTCCGTTCGCCCCAATCAGGCCAATGTGCTCCCCCTTTAACAGGCGGAAGGAAACATCCTGAAAAATAGCCCGGTCCCCAAAACCGTGGCTTAAATGTTCTACGTTTAAAATGCTCATATTATCAAAAACTCCTTTTCTCTCAGCAGTATTATTCTACATGACATAATCTGTTCTGACAAGCATAAACCTTACTTTTATAAGGGGTTATTCACCGTTTATCAGGACGCGGAATGAAAATGGAGCAAATTCAAAAAAGATTCAAAATAAAATGAACCATTTGCTGCCCAATCTTCTCTATATAGCAGGTGCACCGATTAACAACACCTTCTGGCAGTTATGCCAGAAGGGATATATAATGGTTCCATATATAGGTGGTTCCAAATAAGAGACGGACCATGGAAGGAGTGGATGGACATGGAGCAGGAGACGGCAGGTCTGGTACTCCGTATGGCGGAGGGAGACAGCCGGGCATTTGACCGGTTGATGGAATATTATTATCCCAGGATACTGCGCGTGGCATATCTCATATCCGGAAGTCATGCAGACAGCGAGGATATTGTTCAGGAGACCTTTGTGCTGTGCTGGATGAACCGAAAGAAAATCAAAGAACCGGAATCTTTTGGGAACTGGCTTTATAAGACCCTTACCAGGGAAGCCTGGCGGTATTGCAGGAAGAACAGGAAAGAACAGCCGATGGAAGAGGTGTTTGGGAAGGAAGAACCTGAAACAGCCTCAGTGCTGGAGGAAGTTATGATGCGCTCCCGGGAAAAGGAGCTTTATAAGGCAATCAGGAATCTTCCGGTGAAACAGAGGACAGCCGTTGTCCTGTACTATTTTAATCAGATGTCCGTCAGGGAGATAGCAGGTATCATGGGATGTCTGGAGGGAACCGTTAAGTCCAGGCTGTATACGGCCAGGGCGAATCTGAAACAGGAATTGATGGAAGAAAACAGGAGGGTAGGAAGGGAGGTAACCTTATGAACAGACGGAGTAAACCGGTGACGCGGAAGGGACTGGAAGAGCAGATAGGCCGTACTCTTTGCAGCCGGGCAGAGTCCATACAGGTGACTTCCGCAGATACAGAGAGGATGCGGCACTCTGTTCACCGGAAAATAGAGGAGGAATCAGGAATGAGGAAATGGAATATGAAGCGTGTATTCGTGGTGGCGGCAGCTGTCTGCGTACTGGGCACCATAACAGCGGTTGCGGCCGGGAAGGTGGTATATACAAGCGGCGGAGGCAGTCATCTGGATGATTTTACCTATGATAAACTGGGAGAGATGGAGACAAAGCTGGGCTATACCACCAACGCCCCTGAAACATTCAGCAACGGATACAGGTTTGATATGGGAATGCCCATCCATCAGGATGCCATGGACCAGGATGGAAATGTGATAAAGTCCACGGAGGGCTTTTCTCTGAATTACAAAAAGGACGGAAATCAGGATGTGCTCATTACAGTCCAGGGCACAAGCCTGTATGATGAGGAGGGACAGCCGGATCAGACCTTTGACCATAACGGAATTACTTTGAACTACACCAGAGATCAGTACCGTTTTGTTCCCCCGGATTATCAGGTTTCCGATGAGGAGAAGGCAAAGGAAGCAGCAGGAGAACTCTATATCTCTTATGGAAGCGATAAGGTACAGGATAAGGTTGCCCAAAGCATGCTCTGGAAGGATGGGGAGAAGGTTTACATCATAACAGCCATGGATAATCCCATGACAGCCCGGGATATGGCCCAGATGGCCGGAGAATTGATAGATAATAAGCAGTAAAGCAGAAAAATACAGCAGATAAAAACAGAAGATAAGTGCTGGAGTTAAGTAAGAAGGCCCTGCATGATTCAAGCGGCATTCCGCAGCCTGAATCATGCAGGGCCTTCCTGTTGTCCGATCTTCCCGTTATCCAATCTTCCTGCGGGCCGCCCTTCCCGCTATCCCTGACAGGCATCCACAAAGCTTTTAAATATATTGGCGGACACAGTGTCTGTCTGCCACATATACTCCGGATGCCACTGCAGTGCCAGAAGATAGGGATAATCCGGCATCTCCAGGGCCTCGATGATGCCGTCGGGCGCATGGCCGCTGGCCATGAGGCAGGGAGCAATCCTGCGCACCGCCTGATGATGGGAACTGTTTACTGCGATTTCCGTTTTCCCCTCCGCAATTGTGTACAGCAGCGTATCCCTGCGCACATCCACATGGTGGGAAGGCAGGCAGCATGAATAGGGCTGCTTGTGGGCGATGGGAAAGACGGTTTCCGTCTGGCTGGGAATATCCTGATAGATGTCGCCTCCCAGCCCCACATTAATGATCTGGGCTCCGCGGCAGATTCCCAACACCGGCTTTCGGGCGTCCACGGCAAGCTTCAGGAGGGATAGCTCCATGGTATCCCGCGCCATGGATACATTGCCGCACTGGGTATGTGTTTCCTCCTTCAGAAGGAATGGATGAATGTCCGGGCCGCCGGAGAAGAGAAAGCCGTCGCACAGCTTGGACAGCTGTTTTAAGTCTTCTCCGGATACCTCCAGGGGAAGAAGGATGGACAGGCCGCCCGCCGCCTCAATGGCCCTCAGGTAGGTGGGGCGCGCACTTATATCGTCGTTATCCGTATTGTGGGATGGTGTTATGCCGATTACTGGTTTTTTCATGGTATTTGGATTCCTCCATGTGCTCTGTGAGTAATATATGCTGAATATATGAAAAAGAGCCCCTTCCGTCTGGAAGAGACCCTTATGTAATACTTAATTAGCCTTCGGAGATAGCTCCGGTTGGGCAGGTAGCTGCACAGGTTCCGCAGTCGATGCAGGTATCAGCATCAATAACGTACTGGCTGTCTCCCTCGGAAATTGCACTTACTGGACATTCAGCTGCACAGCTGCCGCAGCTTACACAAGCATCACTGATTACATATGCCATGATAAAATACCTCCTTAAGATTTGTCTACATTGTTATTTTATTTTATACTATAACGTCTAATTATTCAAGAGGAAAATCGTTCCTAAACCAGCGAATATTGTATAAATTTAGGAGCAATGGGTCCTTTCGTCGCGCATTCCCTGAAGAATAATTTTTCGGGCCTCTGCCGCCTTTGCGGGAGGCAAGGGGGCGGTGTCCTCTAACGGGTAGGGGATTCCAAGCTGATGGTACTTAGCCTTCCCCATATCGTGATAAGGAAGCACATCCAATGCCTTTACGTTCTTAAGCGTGCCGAGATAGCGTCCAAGGCGGTACAGATATTCCTCCCGGTCCGTTATGCCCGGAACCACCACGTGGCGGATCCATACAGGTATCCGCTTTTTCTCCAGGTATCCGGCGAAAGCCAGTATATTATCCTGGGGCTGGGAGCAGAGCTTCACATGCTCCTCAGGGTCAATATGCTTGATATCCAGGAGTATCAGGTCTGTGGAGGCCAAAAGCCGGTCAAAATGGGCCATAACTGCCTGTGAACCCGGGTTAAAGGTAATGCCGGAGGTATCCAGGCAGGTGTGTATACCTCTTTCTTTTGCTTTTTCAAAGAGCTCTGTCACAAAACCTATCTGCATCAGCGGCTCGCCGCCGCTGACCGTGATGCCCCCTTTTTTGTAAAAGGGGCGGGCCTGCTCATACTGGTTCAGTATGTCCTCCGCTGTCATGGGGGTGCCGCCCTTGGGGTCCCATGTATCTGGATTATGGCAATAGAGACATCTCATGGGGCAGCCGCTTAAAAAGATTACCATGCGGATACCGGGGCCGTCCACGGTGCCGAAGCTTTCTATGGAATGTACGCGTCCAATCATAAGGCTGTGCTCCTTTCTGAGAAACATGGATGCCGCCGATGCGGAATATCTTCCTGTCCAGGCGGCATCCAAACCAGTTTACAGACAGGATTTAGATGGAGCCGTGGAAGGTTCTTGAAATGACCTCATCCTGCTGTGCCTTCGTCAGCTTATTAAAGTTCACTGCATAGCCGGATACCCTGACTGTGAGCTGGGGATATTTTTCAGGGTGGGCCTGTGCGTCCAAAAGGGTCTCCTTGCTGAATACATTTACATTCAGATGGTGTCCGCCTTCCTGGGCATAGCCGTCTAACAGAGCCACCAGGTTATCAATCTGTGATTCACTTGCTTTTACCATAATATTAATCCTCGCTTTCTCAAGAAGTTGGTTTACATGCTGCTTATCAGGATTCCTCGATGTCGGCTTCGGAATCCAGCCCTTCAAAAAGGGTAGGTGCCTCACAGCCGCCTCCGCAGCCGTTCAGCTCCACTTCCAGGTCTCCCATGAAAATCTGGTCATCTTTGCCCAGCGCGCCCGGTATGATGGAAAAGGTATTGGAGATACCGTCCTGGGCGTCCCTGAACGGAAGCTTGGCAACAGATGCCAGGGATGCCACCGCGCCGTGGCTGTCTCTGTGGTGCATTGGGTTTGCGCCTGGCGCAAATGGCTGGCCTGCCTTTCTGCCGTCCGGTGTAGCGCCCGTATTATTTCCATACACCACGTTGGAGGTGATGGTGAGGATGGAAGTGGTGGGAATGCCGCCGCGGTAGGTGTGGTTGCCCTTTATATAGCTCATAAAGGTATGCACCAGGTCTGCTGCCAGCTCGTCAACCCGGTCGTCATTATTTCCATATTTAGGGAAATCACCTTCCACGATATAATCGGTCACAATACCCTTATCATTGCGCACCACCTTGACCTTGGCATATTTGATGGCGGACAGGGAGTCTGCCACAACGGAAAGGCCCGCGATGCCGGTTGCGAACCAGCGGGTCACCTTCTTATCATGGAGCGCCATCTGAAGTCTTTCGTAGCAGTATCTGTCGTGATTGTAATGAATGATGTTCAGGGCATTGACATATACCTTGGCCAGCCATTTCATCATATCCTTGTACTTGTCCATCACGTCGTCAAAATCCAGATACTCTGTGGTCACGGGACGGTATTTCGGTCCCACCTGCTTGCCGCTGATTTCATCGACACCGCCGTTGATGGCGTAGAGCAGGCATTTGGCCAGATTGGCTCTGGCGCCGAAGAACTGCATTTCCTTGCCGATACGCATACTGGATACGCAGCAGGCAATGGCATAATCATCGCCGTGGGTCACTCTCATCAAATCATCATTCTCATATTGGATGGAGGAGGACTCAATGGAGGTCTTGGCACAGAACCTTTTAAAATTCTCAGGGAGCTTTGTGGACCACAGTACGGTCAGGTTTGGCTCAGGGGCAGTGCCCAGGTTCTGAAGGGTGTGCAGATAACGGAAGGACATCTTGGTCACCATGTGGCGGCCGTCAATGCCGATTCCTCCGATGGATTCCGTAACCCATGTGGGGTCGCCTGAGAACAGCTCATTGTATTCCGGTGTTCTGGCAAATTTTACAAGACGCAGCTTCATAATGAAGTGGTCCACGAATTCCTGAATCTCTTTCTCCGTGTAGCGTCCTTCCTTTAAGTCACGCTCAGAGTAAATATCCAAGAAGGTGGAGGTGCGTCCCAGCGACATGGCTGCGCCGTTCTGCTCCTTGACAGCGGCCAGGTAACCCAGGTAGGTCCACTGGATGGCTTCCTTGACGTCAGAAGCAGGCTTTGAGATATCAAAACCATAGATACGTCCCAGCTCCTTCAAATCTTCCAATGCCCGGATCTGCTCAGACAGTTCCTCACGCTCTCTGATAACATCAGAGTACATGATGGTGCGTGTGGAATCCTTTTCTTCCTTTTTCTCCTGAATCAGGGCGTCCACACCGTAAAGGGCAACCCTGCGGTAGTCCCCGATTATGCGTCCGCGTCCATAGGCATCCGGCAGTCCGGTGATGATATGACTGGAACGGCAAGCCCTCATTTCCGGGGTGTACGCGTCAAATACGCCTGCGTTATGAGTTTTCCTGTGCTTGGTAAAGAATTCCACAATTTCAGGGTCAACCTCATATCCATTGTCCTGGCAGGCCTTCATAGCCATGCGGATGCCTCCATATGGCTGAAGAGAACGCTTAAAGGGTTTGTCAGTCTGAAAGCCTACAATGGTCTCCCTGTCCTTGTTTAAATATCCTGGGCCGTGGGACGTGATGGTGGAAATGATTTTGGTATCCATATCCAGAACTCCGCCGGCTTCCTGTTCCTGCTTTGACAGCTCCATAACCTGGTCCCAGAGCTCCGTTGTATTCTGGGTAGGACCTTCCAGAAACTCGTCGCTGCCGTCATAGGGGGTGTAGTTTTTCTGTATAAAGTCGCGTACATTGATTTCCCGCTGCCATACACCGCCTTTAAATGTGTTCCACTCTGTTCTCATAGACTTTTCCTCCTGTGAAATGCGTGAATCTATATATAAAAACTATTGTTAACCAAATGTTTCACAGCCATACCGGATTTACCGGATATCCATAGTCTACTAGAAAAGTCCGATATATGCTGTTGCTTTTGCAACATTTATTATATTATGCACATTGTATACACGTCAAGAGGGCATAGTGATAATATTTTTTAACAAGCCTTGA
This sequence comes from Enterocloster clostridioformis, assembly GCF_020297485.1. Classification (NCBI taxonomy): domain Bacteria; kingdom Bacillati; phylum Bacillota; class Clostridia; order Lachnospirales; family Lachnospiraceae; genus Enterocloster; species Enterocloster clostridioformis. The sequence continues at coordinate 3,311,382 of NZ_JAIWZC010000001.1, read as the reverse complement.
TAATTATGGTTAATATGAAAAATATGTAAGCTTATGTAGGACTTGTCAAATGTCGAAAAACGTATTATGATGGTAGAAGCGTGGTAAACCGATTAATTGGTTATACTTATAGCAGAAATATAAGGAGGACAAAGAGATGCAGATTAGTAAAGACATGCTGATTGGCCAGCTTATCCAGGTCGATGAGAGCATACCGCCGATTCTGATGCGTGCCGGAATGCACTGCCTTGGCTGCCCGGCTTCCCAGGGTGAGTCTCTGGAAGAGGCCTGTATGGTACACGGCATTGACTGCGACACACTGGTTTCCCAGATTAACGAAATTCTGGCAGCGAAAGCCTGATGATAGTCTGAAGCAGTGATTGGAGGAGCCTGGCTCAGGGGATATGTGACTGGGCCGGGTTCTTTTTATGTTTTGCGGTATTGACAGTTTGTCTCACAAATAGTAATATATTAGTATATTAAAATATTTATTTCCGGAAAGCCGGAAAAACACAAAAGTACTGCACATATATTTCAAGGAGGAAATTAGTTATGGATATGACATTGCGTTGGTTCGGTGAGGGCGTGGATTCTGTATCTCTGGAGCAAATCAGGCAGATACCGGGTGTGAAAGGCGTGATTACCACCCTGTATGACATTCCGGCCGGAGAGGTCTGGCCCATGGAGCGCATTCTTCAGATGAAGGAACAGGTGGAATCCAGGGGATTAAAGGTCCTGGGAATTGAGAGTGTCAATATACACGACGCGATCAAGGTGGGAACTCCTGACAGGGAGCAGTACATTGCCAACTACATCACGACCCTGGAGCGTCTGGGCCAGGCCGGAATTCATGTGGTGTGCTATAATTTCATGCCGGTCTTTGACTGGACCCGTTCCGATCTGGCTAAGGAGCGACCGGACGGCTCCACGGTACTGGCTTACAGCCAGAAGGAGATCGATAAGATTAATCCTGAGAATATGTTCCAGACCATGGGAGAAAAGTCCAACGGATTTGAGCTTCCCGGATGGGAGCCTGAGCGCATGGCGCGCATTAAAGAGCTGTTTGACATGTATAAGGACGTGGATGAGGACCGTCTCTTTAACAATCTGGTGTATTTTCTCAAGGCAATCCAGCCGGTATGTGAGAAGTATGACATTAAGATGGCCATACATCCCGATGACCCGGCATGGCCCGTATTCGGATTAGCCAGAATCATAACCGGCAAGGAGAAGCTTCTCAAACTGATGAAAGCCGTGGACGCAAACTTTAACGGTGTCACCCTGTGTACCGGATCTCTGGGAAGCAATCCGGAAAATGACATCCCGGATATCATCCGGTCCTTAAAAGGAAGGATTCCCTTTGCACATGTGCGCAATCTGCAGTATAATGCTCCTGGAGATTTCCAGGAAGCTGCCCATCTCTCAGAAGACGGCAGCATGGATATGTATGAGATAATGAAAGCGCTGTACGACATTGGTTTTGACGGAATCATGCGCCCTGACCACGGAAGGGCTATCTGGGGTGAGGTGTCCATGCCCGGATACGGCCTCTATGACAGGGCACTTGGGGCATGCTACCTGAATGGTTTGTGGGAGGCTATCCGGAAGCAGAACCGTTAGGCGTATACAGCAGGAAAGGATGGATGCGATGAGATTAGCCTTTGGCGAAATTAAGAGTGAGATTAAGAGGGTGCTGGTTAAATACGGGATGCCTGAGGAAAAGGCGGAGACCTGCGCCCGTATTCACACGGAGACTGCCTACGACGGGGTATATTCTCATGGCACTAACCGGGTGGCCAGGTTTGTGAACTACATTCAGAAAGGATGGGTGGACGTTAATGCTGAGCCTTCCCTAGAACGTGAATTCGGCGCCATCCGGGTTTATAATGGAAACATGGGTCCCGGCATCCTGAATGCCCTGTACTGCACGGACCGGGCCATGGAACTGGCGGATCAGTACGGCATCGGCATGGTGGGAATCAGGAATACCACCCACTGGATGCGGGGCGGCACCTACGGGCTGTACGCTGCAAGAAAGGGATATGCGGCAATCATGTGGACCAACACGGAGTCCTGCATGCCGCCATGGGGAGGCAGGGAATGCCGTCTGGGCAACAATCCCTTTGTCATGGCTGTGCCGTCTGCGGACGGGAGTGAACCTCTCCAGCTGGATATGGCGATGTCACAGTATTCCTATGGAAAACTGCAGGTTACACGGCTGGCCGGGGAGAAACTGCCGTATCCCGGCGGATTTGACGACGAGGGCAATCTGACGGACGATCCGGGTGCCATCGAGAAGTCCCGCCGTGTGCTGCCTGTGGGGTATTGGAAGGGATCGGCCTTTTCCTTCATGCTGGATATCCTGGGGTCGGTGCTCACGGACGGCATAGGAGCAGCCGGCATGGACCAGAAGGGATACGGCAGCTGCGGCGGCTGTTCCCAGGTGATGATTGTGGTGGATCCGGGCAGGACCACCACGGATGCCCATATGAAGGAAATCGTGGATACAGCCGTGCGGTATGTAAAAAGCTCGGCTCCGTCGGAGGAAGGCGGCAGTGTCAGGGCGCCGGGCCAGGGAAGCGCCCGGTTCCATGAGGAGCATGACAGTCTGGGAATTTATGTGGATGATGATGTCTGGAAGGAGATACAGTCCCTGTAGGCTTGGGGACCGGTATTAGGAGGTTTTACCCATGAAGATAGAGGAAAAAAGACATGGAGAGACTGCCAGACAGTATGCGTACCGGACCCTGCGGGAGAATATCATATCTCTGGATTTGGAACCAGGGGCGCCCTTTAATGATGTGGAAATGTCGCAGATGATAGGCATCAGCCGCACGCCTGTGCGGGAAGCGGTCATACAGCTCAGCGAGGAATCCAGAATCATTGAGATATTTCCCCAGAGAGGGATGCGCATTGCGTTGATTGATGTGGAGCTGGTGGAGGAGGCGCGCTTTCTGCGCCTGGTCCTGGAGAAAGCGGCTGTGGAACTGGTCTGCGGCCAGGCGGATGAAGAGGACCTGCGGTGGCTGGATGAGAATATCAGACTTCAGGAGTTTTATTTGGAGGGAGGTTCATCCCAGAAGCTTTTGGAGCTGGACAATAAGATGCACCGGAAGCTGTTTTCCATCTGCCGTAAGGAGCTTACCTATGAGATGTGCCAGAGACTGGCGATTCACTATGACAGGATTCGCAGCCTGTCCGTGGCAACGGTTAAGGACCATAAGATAATTGAGGACCATAAGAAATTGCTGGAAGCCATACGGCGCCGCGATAAAAAGCAGGCCGCAGAGATTATGGAACTGCATCTGAACCGGTGGATGTTGAATGAGCAGATGTTCAGAAACCGGTATCCGGCATATTTTAAGTAAATTTTTAAGTAAATATTTAAGGCAGAAGTCTAAGGCAGAAGTCTAAGGCAATATAATACCCCTGCGGCAATACAGCCGCAGGGGTGTTTTATAATATTTTGATATATTAAATTTCCATATATTTTTAGCAGGCTACGCCCCTAAATTTTGGCGAGATTCTGAAGGGCATTATCCTGAATGATGACCTCATAGTGCTCCTTAAAATATGCTTCGCTGGCAGATTCACCTGAGAGCTTGGTGGCATACTCCGCCAATATATTGCACACACGGGAGAAATCCAGGTCGCCGCAGTCCAGGCGTTTTACAATGAGATAATACTGCCTGGTGCCGGGCTTCTTATACAGGGTGTTGACGCCGTCATAGATTCCGGATACGGCCCGGGAAGCCTCGCTTATGCGGTCCAGGCTGTTGAACCGGAAAATGCGGCTGCTGGCAACAGAGCCTGTATTCTTCTTGACGGCAGCTTCAGAGGCACTGTCTGCGGAGCTCTCATCCCCAACCTGTTCCACGGAACCTGGCTCCAGGTAATTCAGGGAATCGGAAGCGCCTTCCAGGAACTCGCTGGCTAACTGGGACACAAGAGAATTCTGGCTGTCGTCCGTGAAAGGTGAGAACTTGGCAAAACGGGTATCCAGCTCTTCCGGATCTTCGATTTTAGTGATGACCAGCATGATGCTTTCGCTGGACAAAGGAATCGCCTCAACCATCAAAGGAATGTCCTCCGCCTCAAAGCCCACTTCATTGGAGGCTTTCTGAATCATTTCCCTGAACAGCTTCCTGGCTTTTTCCGTTCCATAAGCCAGTTCTACCAGGTTTATGTTGCGCGCACTTAAATCAAAGCTGGTCAATGTACAGCGAATCTGGTTTTCATTGATACGTTCTATTTTCATTAGGATCACTTCCTGTTCTGTGTCAAATGTGGTAGCATCTGCCCTGGACCAGGGTGCTTTTTGGAAACTCCAGGCCGAAAGTAGACTTCTACACTTTAAATATACTACATTACAGGCGGAAATATCAATCATTTAATAAAAATTTAAAAAATATCGTGCCGCAGGATGTTTTCAGGTGGTATAAATAGCATATGAAAAGCCATGGAAGATATAACGACCATAGACAGGTGATAAAGAAAAGGGTAAAATTGGGATGTGAGATGATGTTGTGACAAAGGAGGGGTGAGTAAAGAATACCATTTTATTTGGCAAATACCGTCTGCTGCACCAATTGGGAACAGGCCGGGCAGGAACCGTATGGCTGGCAGTGCACATTGGCCTGGAGGAATACAGGGCCATAAAGCGTATCTCTAAAAGGGATGCCGACTATGACTCCTTCCGAAGGGAAGCACTGGTGCTAAAAGAACTGCACCATCCTGGGATTCCCATGATTTATGATTTAGAAGAAGATTCCGAATTTTTTTATTTAATCGAGGAATATCTTGAAGGATATTCTCTATATGCCCTGATTGCGAATCAGGGGCCTATTCAAGAGGCAGAGGCAGTCCGTTACGGGATGCAGGTCTGCGGGCTTGTGGCTTACATGCATTCTGCGTGTGAAATACCCATATTACATTTAGATTTACAACCAAATAACCTGATAATCTGCAATGGCACCGTAAAGCTGATCGATTTTGATCATGCCGCAGGCTGCCGTTGGGCAAACATTGCCCCAAAGCGATTCGGCACAGTGGGCTGCGCGGCTCCTGAACAGTATGCTTCTGACCGCATGTTGGATCAAAGGACCGACATTTATGCCATTGGTGCAGTCCTCCGTTTTATGACAGCAGGAACCCTGAGAGAGGACGCCGGACAGTCTGCCGCCCTATCGGAGGCTTTTGAGCGGATTATCAGAAAATGCATGGACTCCGATATGGAGAAACGGTACGCTTCCGCCGGCGAGGTGGAGGATGCGCTTCAGGCGCTGTGTACCAGGAAGCTGACAGAAGAAAAAGAACAAAAGGCGATACCATCTCATATTTTGATTCTGACCGGGATGAAGGCTGGGACGGGTACCACACATTTAGCCTTAGGGCTGGTATATTTTCTGAACAGGAACGGGTACCGGGCGCTTTATGAGGAACATAATGTCTCCCGGGCAGTGGCCGCCATGGCTCAAAGGGCAGGTATGCGTCCGGACCGTTTTGGAATCTATACCATGAACGGCTGCTGCTTAAAGCCGTGGTATGGACCTGCCGTAAAGCTGGATGAAGGGACAGGATTTGACATCATAGTGAAAGACTATGGAACAGACTGGCAGCAGGCGGAACTGGAATTAAAGGCGGCGAAGGCAGATTTAATTGGGACAGGCAGCGCCAGCGTCTGGGACGGCCGATACATCAGGCGGTATATATCCTGGATGAATCAGGCCTGGACGGGACGGTGCAGCGGGAACCGCGTGCTTATATTTCGGGGCACACGGGCCGTATGTCAAAAGGAGCTGAAGGCCATGGCCAAATCAGACAAGGCTTTAAAGGGAATAAAGCTGTTTGTCTCGCCGGAATACGAAAATCCTTTCAGCCAGAAAAGCGAAGATGCCTTTTTTCAGTCTTTATGGTCTGCCGTGACCGGCGGCGGGAGGTGGAAGAAAAAAAGAGGCTTATTAAGAAGATGGGATTTTCTAAGAGAATCTTTTTTAAAAACAGCCGGGAGCCTGCAAAAGGGTGCAGGGTTGTCGGAATCACAGGAACAGGACGGGGAACAGGGGTGACTCATCTCAGCGTCCTGGCGGCCAATTATATGGCCAGTGCCCTGCAGCGCAGGACTGCGGTGATTGAGTGGAATGACCATGGCGCATGGAAAACCATAAAGGATATATGCCAGGCCGGTTCCGCAAAGCAGGCGGATTCTGCGGACTACAAATACAAAATCTTCGGGGTTACATATTATATGCAGGGGGCCCCCCGCGTGCTGGCGTCCTGTCTGGATGGAACATATGACGAAGTTATAATTGATTTTGGAGAGCTGAGGCCATCCATCAGGGCGGAATGGCTCAGATGCGAAGTGAAGATTGTCATGGCTGCACTGAGCGAATGGAAGCTGGAGGCATTTTTGGAGCTTTTATCAGAGGAGGAAGGACGCAGAACAGGGTGGATATATACGGCTGCCTTTGGCAGTGAGGACACCAGAAAACAGATAGAGAGGCAGTTTGGGATTTCTCTGGCCAGGGTTCCTCTTTCAGTAGATGCGTTTTCAGTGGATTATGAGACCATGCGGTGGTTTGAGGGGATTTTGTGAAGAAAAAAGAGACAGAAGGAAACGGCGCACAAAAGTATGTCACGAAAACAACTCCTTGGTGCTGCCGTCCGGCTGTCTTGCGGTAATAGGGGAGGGCTTATCAGCATGATAAGAAATGTCGAGTATGGAGACCGGAAGAAACACCAGAGAATCTATCTGGACGGATTGAAGAGATACAAGAACAAAGGGGTTCGGATTACCATTGACGGAGTCGAGTGCCCGGAAAAAGAATGGGAGAAGATATTCGAGATGGGAGAAGACGGGGGCTTTTACATGGGAGACTATGTTGGCGCCGAGCAGGGCTGTCTGAAGGAAATCAGATTTGACAAAGTGTATCTCAGCGACCCTCCCAAAGAGAAAAAAGATGAGGATTCATGAGCAGATAATAAAAACAGATAACAACAGCAAATAACAGAGCAGATAACAAGAGCCCGGATTATGCGCTGCCATGAGTACCGTCTCAGCCTGTGCAGCCAAAGCAGGCGGCGCATACCGGGCTTTTGTTCCTGTTTCATCCATAATGACTGTAAATTGTAAGCAATTAATTGGTACATGCACTCTATTTTGTGGTAGAATAAAAACAATCATTAGGAAACTGGAGGACAGGATGAGCAGAAGAAGAAAAGGTCATGGCTGCGGAATCACGGTACTGGTTCTGCTGTTCATATTTATCCTGGCAGGCGGTGGTCTGGGAGTGCTTTTTGCCAAGAAATACATGCCCAGCAATGAGCTGGCGGATAAGAGCAGGATATTTGGTATTAAGGACGGCCAGGTGGCCCTTATTTTGGATAACCAGGTGCAGGAGGAGAAGGGAATCTACGAGGGCGGCCAGGTGTACCTGCCCGTGGACTGGGTAAATGAACATCTGAACCAGCGCTTTTACTGGGATGAGGGAGAAAAACTGCTGGTGTATGCACTGCCTGACTCCATTGTGTATGCGGATGAAAGTGCCCAGGGAGAGAAGGGACCTCTCTTTAAGGTCACACAGGATGGAATGTACCTGTCCCTTGGGGTTGTGGTGAATTATACAGATATCCGCACTCAGGCCTTTGCCACAAGCCAGATCAAGCGGGTGTTTATCGACACCTCCTGGCAGCCCTATGACACGGCAGTGCTGAAAAAAACAGGACAGGTCAGGGTCAGGGGCGGTGTAAAGAGCCAGATTATCACAGAGGCGGCGGCAGGAGAGACTGTGGATGTACTGGAGACCATGGAAAAGTGGTCCAGGGTAAGAACGTCGGACGGTTATATCGGATATGTGGAAAACCGGAAGCTGGAGGCAGGAGAGCAGGTTGCGCCTGTCAGCACCTTTGAGGCGCCTGTGTATACCAGCATTTCCATGGACGGGAAAGTAAGGCTGGGATTTCATCAGGTCACACGGCCGGAGGGAAATAATACTCTTGAGAGCTATGTATCCAATGCCGGGGGGATGAATGTGATTGTGCCCACCTGGTTCAATGTGGTGTCCGGCGACGGCACCTATACATCACTGGCCAGCAGGGATTACGTGGATAAGGCCCATGATATGGGACTGAAGGTGTGGGCCATGGTGGAGAATGTGAGTACGGAGGAAAGCGTCAAAAATCTAAACACTAAGACTCTGATGTCCTCTACCAGTACCAGGAAAAAGCTCATTGAAAAACTGATGAATGAGGCGGATACCTATGGCTTTGACGGCTTCAACCTGGATTTTGAGAGCCTGAAGGCAGAGGCGGGGCCCCATTATGTGCAGTTCATAAGGGAAATGTCGGTTGCCTGCCGCAATAAGGGACTTGTGCTGTCTGTGGACAACTATGTACCATCCTCCTATACTGCGTTTTATAACAGGAGGGAACAGGGAATTGTGGCTGACTATGTGATTGTTATGGGATATGATGAACACTATGCAGGAGGAGAAGCCGGTTCCGTATCATCCATTCCCTATGTGAGGGAAGGAATTGAGAATACTCTGAAGGAGGTCCCCAAGGAAAAGGTCATCAATGCGGTCCCCTTCTATACCAGAGTATGGACCGTGAATGAGGGAAAGACCTCTTCAAAGGCATATGGCATATCGGATGCCAGGCAGTGGGTGGAGGAGAACCAGGTGGAGCTTAGCTGGGATAAGCTTTTGGGGCAGTATTACGGTGAGACTGTTAGCGGAAGCGGACAGCAGTATATATGGATGGAAGAGGAAGATTCCATGAAGCTTAAGATTGACCTGATTAAGGAGTTTGACCTGGCAGGAGTTGCCTGCTGGAAGCTGGGATTTGAACCAGCGGACATCTGGGATATTGTGTCAGAGGTTAAATAAACGAAATGGGTGACGCCGGAGGAAGGAAATGACAGGAAGAACAAGGATAACGGGAATTATGACAGCTGTCTTCATGGCTGGAGTCATGGCAGGGTGCAGCGTACAGACTGGAAACCAGGCGGCACCCACCGCCGAAAAACAGCAGACAAAGGAAACGGTTCAGGAAACAGAGCTGCAAAAGCCCACACACCCTGAGCCTTCGCAGATACAGCCTTTTCCCGATGTTGAAAAGGAGACAAAGGCAGAGCCGCTGATTGGAGGAAAACGCATTATCCTTATGACAGATATACATTATCTGGCAGAATCCCTGACAGACCAGGGGGATATGTTTCAGGCCATGGTAGAGCACGGCGACGGAAAACTGACCAATTACGTATGGGAGATAACGGATGCCGCACTGGAGGAAATTAAACTTCTGAGCCCGGATGTCCTGATTATCAGCGGAGATTTAAGTCTTCAGGGAGAAAAGAAGAGCCATGAAGAACTGGCGAAAAAGCTGGACGAGGTGGAGAAAGCCGGTATCACGGTTTTGGTCATACCGGGCAACCATGACATTAACAATCCAAGCGCCTCCGTGTATTCCGGGGGAGACCGGTACCCGGCAGAACCTACCACTCCGGAGGATTTTGAGCGTATTTATAAGGAATTCGGATACTCAGAGGCCAGCAGCAGGGATGCCAATTCCCTCAGCTACACCTATGACCTGGGACCGTCCATGCGGCTGCTCATGCTGGATACCTGCCAGTATGAACCCCGCAATAAGGTTGGGGGGATGATAAAGACAGAAACCTATGAGTGGATAAGGGAGCAGCTTGAGCAGGCTGCCCGGGACAGCGTGATTCTTCTACCGGTGGCCCATCACAACCTGCTGGAGGAGAGCAAGGTATATGCGGATGACTGTACCATCGAGCACAGTGAGGAGCTTATACAGATGCTGGAAGGGGAGAATATCCCGCTGTTCCTCAGCGGGCACCTGCATGTGCAGCACTTTATGAGGAATAACGATATCGGTATCTATGAGGTGGTCACCAGCTCCCTGTCCACGCCTCCCTGTCAGTACGGTGTGCTGGATTACATGGAGGATGAGACATTTTATTACTATACACGCAAGGTAAATATGGAGAAATGGGCCAGGAAAAACAAGAGCACGGATGAGAACCTGCTGAACTTCGACACATACAGTCCGCCTGTTTTAAAACAGATATTCTATAATCAGGCATATGATGCCATGAAGAATTCTGCGGAGGAGGAGACGGGCAGCATATTTGTGAAGCTGACAGAATCGGAGAAGCAGCAGATGGCAAAGGTGTATGGGGATATCAATGCCGCGTGCTATGGCGGCAGGGCGTATGAGGTGGTGAAGGAGGCTGTGAAGCAGCCCGGATACTCCATGTGGAAGGAGTACTGCTATCCCAGCATTCTGTATGAATACCTGGAATATATCATAGAAGACGCGGTACAGGATTATAACGTTCTGAGTATAGAGTAAAAACAGGTTCATTTTCATCAGGCGGGTGAATATACTGGAATAAAGGTTATCAGGGAGCGCCCATTGATGAAGCATTCAGCATGGCAGACAGTGATGGGGATTCTGCTGCTTTGTATCGTGGCACTGATATCATGGCAGGCAGGAACACTGGTGGCTGTCCATAATCAGGCAGCGGAGGCAGACAAGGCAAGGCCGGTGGTGGTCATAGACGCCGGACACGGAGGCAGCGATCCGGGTAAGGTAGGGATAAATGGTCAGCTGGAAAAGGATATTAACCTGAAGATATCAGAGCAGCTGAAAGCATATCTTGAGGCCTCCGACGTAGAGGTGATCCTTACCAGGGACTCGGACCAGGGACTTTACAGCTCTGGGGACAGTCATAAAAAGATGGCGGACATGAGAAAACGGTGCGAAATCATAAATGAGGCGGCACCTGATTTGGTGGTCAGCATTCACCAGAACAGTTACCATGAGGAATATGTATCCGGAGGCCAGGTCTTTTACTATAAGACATCGGAGAAGGGAAAGTTTCTGGCGGAAATTTTGCAGAAGCGCTTTGACTATGTGCTGGGCGAGGCCAACAAGAGGATGGCCAAGGCCAATGACAACTATTATCTCCTGCTTCATGTGAAGGAGCCTATTGTCATAGTGGAATGCGGATTCCTGAGTAATGGAAAGGAAGCCAAGCGCCTGGAGGATGAGGAATATCAGGACAGGATGGCCTGGACCATACATATGGGAATCATGGAGTACCTTAATACGGTAAAACAGAAACATTAAAGGCCGGTGATTCGGCCTGGCAATCAGAAAAACAGATTTAAAAATGGGAAGGCTGCCCGCGTGAGGGCGCCTTCCCATTGCTTTATATAAGCTTTGAATCTGAAAGAAACAAAAGGCCGGAGAACTGGCAGCGCAGTCTCCGGCGTAATAAAAAAGCGCGAGACGGGATTCGAACCCGCGGCCCCCACCTTGGCAAGGTGGTGCTCCACCCCTGAGCCACTCGCGCATAAAAGTATGATATTACTTTGACGTGGTATAGTCTATCATATTTTCTCTGATAAATCAAGAGGTTTTTTGTCTGTTGGTTTAAAATAGTTTGACTGAAGTTTGACTGAAAGACCATCCGCAAAAGCATACCGTACAATTTCCGCTTTTTCGGATGGCTTCCAGGCATAAGTATTTACTTTTGGGGTGTTTCGATTCTGCTGCAGGTGGCGCCTTCTATGAAGGAGGCTTCAATGATTTTGGATACAGGCTCATCCGGCGGATTGACCACCAGCTCAAATAATTCGAGGGATATATCCCGCAGGTTCTGCTGCACAGTGGTTATCTGAGGCTGATGGAGATTGCTGATTACATTATCAAATCCTACAATGGACATGTCTGCGGGGATTTTTAACCCCAGGGAATATGCTGCGTTCAAGGCCCCTAAGGCAATGATGTCATTACAGCAGATGATTGCCGTAGGGGCGGCCGGAAGGGAGAGGAAATAATTAAGAGCCTGGCTTCCGGCCTGAAGGGTCAGTTGAAGGTTTCTGTCATAAATATATTCCTGGATAATGGGGAGTCCTTTTCCTGCCATTGTTTCTATGTAGCCATTCTGTCTGGAAATAACAGAATCCATGGGTGTTTTACAGCCGACAAAGGCAATTTTTCTGTGCCCGAGATTGTAAAGGTAGTCCACAATTGGCTGCATCATCTGCCTGTTGTTGGAACGTACGCTTGAGAATTTGCCATGCGTCTTACGGTCCAGAAATGCAATTGGAATGTGGATCCTGCAGGCTTCAAAAATATCGGAATCAACGCCTTCTGTCAGAATGATACCGGCACATCGGTTAGCCAGGCAGAAGTAAAGATATTTCTTTTCAAGTTCCGGGTTGCTTCCTGTATCACAAATAAGAAGCATATAGTTGTGTTCCAGACATATCTGGTTCAGTTCTTTAATCAGACTGATGAAAAAGGGGTTCTCCATGTCATATATAAACACGGCAATGGTATTGCTTGTCTTGGAAAAGATTTTCTTGACAGGCTGGTTCGGGATATAGTTATATTCCTCAATTACTTTTTGCACTTTCTTTCTGACCTTTTCAGATGTCATTTCTGGATTATTGATGACGCGGGATACAGTTGCGGTAGAGACTCCCGCCAGTTTGGCAATATCCCTGATTCCGATGTATCCGTTATTTTCCGGACGGCTTTCCTTGTTCATACGATTTCTCCTCCTGGTTCTGAAGGGGTGAAACTTGTTTCATAAAAAGAAAAAATAAGCTTCATCCGACCATATCATATTATAGTTTAAATAAAATTAATTGTAAACACGAAAAAATGTAACAGTTTTACTTAACACATCAAACTGGTGTAATTGGCAAGATGAAGATACAAGGAATAATCGCTAAAAAAGAGGGAAAAATAATGATTTAATATGAAAAATACACAAATGTATTATTGAAAACAAGACCATAAAGTGCTATATTGTAAATGTAACAAGTTACATACACGAAGTGAATGTGAGGGGCGGAACATGAATAAAAGAACGGAAAGGTTGAGAGAACGGTTATTTGCTGCAGACCCGCGTATTTGTCCGGAGCGGTGCGTCTATTTTACTGAGTCTATGAAGGAGACAGAGGGAAAACCAATTGCGCTGAGGCGGTCCCAGGCATTTTATGATGTGCTGAGCCGCATGACGGTTTATGTGAATGCAGACGAGCTGATTGTGGGAAACCAGGCGCAGTGGCCTAAAGCATCCCCGATATATCCGGAGTATTCCACGGACTGGCTGGAAGCGGAATTAAACGGCTCGCCTTTTTCCCCGGATAAAAGACCAGGCGATAGGTTTTACTACACACAGGAAGACAAAGACAAAATATTAGAATGTGTGGAATACTGGAAGGGGAAGTCCTTATATGAAAATCTGAGAAAGACCCTTCCTGATAAAATCAACCAGGCCTGGGACGCCAATGTGATTGACGATACATGGGTGTCCGCTGCCGGTTTGGGCAATGTAATTGTTGATTACAAAGGTGTGGTAGATAAAGGCTTATCCGATGTCATGAGACGGATAGAGAATAAGCTTAAGAGGCTGGACCCCAGAGAGCCGGGCAATACAAGAAAAAGATGGTTTCTTGAGGCCGCCCTTCAGGGCAATCAGGCCGTGGTGATGTTTTCGGGCCGTATTGCTGACCGCTGCAAAGAGCAGGCGGAGCAGGAAAAGGATGAAACACGCAGGAGGGAACTTCTCAAGCTGGAGGGCATATGCAGGAATGTTCCGTTGAATCCGGCCAGAACCTTCCACGAGGCGGTTCAGTCCATCTACATGATTCTGCTGGCGGTCCATCTGGAATCCAATGGGCATGCCATTTCACTGGGGCGTTTTGACCAGTATGTGTATCCTTACTATAAGAAGGATTTGGAGGAAGGCAGAATCACCAGAGAAGAGGCTCTGGAGATAGTCGAATGCTTCTTCATCAAATGCAATGAACTTAATAAGCTCAGGAGCTGGCCGGATACAGAGTTTTTCCTGGGGTACCAGATGTTCATTAATCTTGCCATTGCGGGCCAGACAGTGGACGGAAAGGATGCAACAAATGAAGTTTCCCATCTGTGTGTGGAAGCATGTGAAAATGTAAGGCTGTTTACACCATCCGTATCCATTAAATGGTTCGAGGGAACCAGTGATGCGTTCATGATGAAGGCGTTAAAGGCAGCACAGAGGCATCAGGGCGGCCAGCCGGCATTTTATAATGATAAGGCATTTATAAGGACGCTTGAAAATATGGGGATTGCTGAGGAAGACCGGGTGGACTGGGTGCCGGACGGATGTATCGAGGCATCGATTCCCGGGAAATGGGATTTTGCGGCCAAAGGTCCATGGCTGAATGTGGAGAAGGTGCTGGAAATCACACTGCACGACGGCACGGACCCTAAGACCGGATACCACTTTGTGGATTTGGAAAAACGTGCGGAGGACTGCGGCAGTGTAAGGGAACTGATGGAACTGTATAAGCAGACCCTGGATTATTTTATGGGTCTGCAGGTTGAAACAGAGCATATCAATGATGAAATCCATATACAGCAGGACATCAACGCATTCCGATCATCCCTGGTATATGACTGTATAGAGAGAGCGATGGACCTTGTGGAGGGCGGTTCCGTATACTCGGCGGACGGCGGGCCTACGGCAGGTACTATCAGTGCAGGGGATTCCCTGGCAGCATTAGACGAGATTGTATTTAATCAGAAGCTTCTGACCATGGAACAGGTACTTCATGCCATGAGCACCAATTATGAGGATATGGAGACAGTGCCTGCCGGGCCGGAAATCAGGGCGATACTGTTAAACAAGGCACCCAAATTTGGAAACGATGATGAGAGAACTGATAAGTGGGTAGTTGAACTGGAGGACTACATTGGTTCCAGCTACAGGTATAAATACAGAAGTTCGAAGTATGGAAAAGGGCCGGTGCCATGCTGTTACTCCTACAGCCAGAGTCCTGTGACGGGTAACATTGCTTTTGGAAAGAGCATTGGAGCCACACCGGACGGACGTAAGGACGGACAGCCGGTAAATAATGGAATCTCCCCTGCCAATGGTTCGGAGAAAAAAGGCGCCACGGCTGCCTGCAATTCAGTCATGAAACTGCCCAGCATATGGTTCCAGAAGGGCGCCATATTCAATATGCGTCTGTCCAAAGGAGCGCTGGATACGGATGAGAATAGAGAGAAGGTAATTGCCATGATTAAGGTGTTGTTTGAAAACTACGGGCAGCAGATTCAGTTTAATGTGGTGGATAACAAGGTGTTTAAGAAGGCGATGGAGCATCCGGATGAATATAAGGATTTGATGGTCAGGGTTTCTGGCTACAGTGCATTGTTTACGTCACTGTCCCCGGAGTGCCAGATGGATGTGATAAGCAGGGCTGAGCTGGAATTATAGCTTAAGTACCGCAATGCGGTGAGTGAAACGGCGGATGATGAATAGGGGGAATCACAAACATGGGGGGTTGCAATGTATTTAATATAGAACGGTATGCGACAGAGGATGGCCGCGGTATCCGCACCGTAGTATTTTTAAAGGGCTGTTCCCTCCGCTGCAGATGGTGTGCAAACCCCGAATCCCAGAGAGCTGGGACAGAGGTTCTGGTGAAGACAAATGTTTGTATCAGCTGCGCAAGATGCAGTGTTTTGTGTCCGGAAAAAGCCATAAGTTACAAGGAAGGTTACGGATATATTACAGACCAGAGTAAGTGCAGGCAATGCGGTGTATGCATCAGGGAGTGCTATGCGGACGCCAGGGAGATAATGGGCAGAAAATACAACGAGGATGAGCTTCTTGCTGAGATACTGAAGGACCGGCAATATTATGGAATGTCCGGCGGCGGCGTTACATTCAGCGGAGGAGAGCCATTATATTACAGTGAAATTATTGGGGCTATTGGAGAGCAGATGCACCGGAGAGGTTATAATACCCTGGTTGAAACATGCGGGCATGTCCCCCAAAAGGCATTGGAAGACATAAACGGGCGTGTTGATTATATATATTATGACTTCAAACAGATTGATTCTGAGAAGCATAAGGAGCTGACAGGTGTGGACAATACCCTGATACTCAGCAATCTGGAATGGCTGTGCGGTCATTACAACGGGGAACTGTCAGTCAGATATCCCTATATTCCGGGCTGCAATGATGATGAGGCGTCCATCAATGGTTTTTTCAGGTACATTAAGAGTTTAAATCATATATCCGAGATTGTATTTCTTCCTTATCACAGGCTGGGGCTGCCCAAATATCAGGGGTTAGGACGGGCGTATGAGATGGGGAATATGCCGTCCCTTAAGAAGGCGGACTTATCATTCCTTGTACAGCGGGCGGAAGGGTTTGGTCTGGAGATAAAAATTCAATAGGAGAGGGGCAGGGGTGTTGATGAAGCGGAATATGGTAGCGTTTGACTGCGGTAATTCGTCATGCAGGGTTATTCTGGGAGTGTATGACGGGGAACAAATAACCACAGAAGTCATTTCCCGGATACCAAATTATATGGTCAGGGTTCATCAGTATTTTTATTGGGATATACTGATGATTTACCAAAAATTATTAGAGGGGTTAAAAGAGGCGGTAAAGCGGGCCGGAACCATCCACTCAATCGGTATCTGTACATGGGGAGTGGATTTTGCACTGTTTGACAAACAGGGGCTTATGATTCAGAATCCATTGTCATACAGGAACGGCATAGGGGCAGAGGTTCTGGAACAGATGTCTGAGGAGCAGAGGACATATCTGTTCGGGCAGACGGGAATCCTGTGCGATAAGATTAATTCGGTCAATATGATAAAGGGAATGATGGAGAAAATGCAGTCCATTGTTTTCTGCGGCCATAAGCTTCTCATGATTCCGGATATCTTAAACTATCTCTTTACTGGCTGTATGGTGAATGAGCCCAGCGAATTGTCCACGACCCAGCTGATGGATGCCAGAAAAAGGGAGCTCAGTGAAGAAGTATTGAGGACGATGGAAATACCCTCCGATCTGTTTGCCGCCATTGGGAAACACGGTACGGCCATTGGCATGCTTCATTCTAATGTAAAGGAAATTCTGGGCATATCGTATGATGTACCGGTAATTTGCGTGCCGTCCCATGATACAGCTGCCGCTGTCCTGGCGATTCCGGCAGAGGAGGATGAATTTCTGTTTGTCAGCACAGGGACCTGGGCGCTTATCGGCATGGAGTTAGAGGAGCCAATCGTGAATGAAGAAGTGAGAAAGAGATGCCTGACCAACGAAATAGGGGCATTTAATAAAATCACCCTGCTGCGTAACAGTGCTGGTATGTTTATCATCCAACGCATTAAGGAGGAATATGAAGGGGAACATGGGAACATTGGCTGGGAAGAGCTTAACAGCCTTGGTGACCGCCATGAGGGGATAGTACCGCTGTTCCCTGTGAACGATACCAGTTTTTTTAATCCTGTACATATGTCTGACGAGATTTGGAATTATTTTGTTAAGACCGGTCAGGCTTCCGGAGAAAAAGACTGGGGTACAATCATATGCGGTTTTCAAAACTCCATGGCGCTGAGCTTTGCCTCGGTGATACAAGACCTGGAGGAAATCAGCGGAAAGAAAAAGGACACTGTCTATATGGTAGGCGGAGGCTCACGGAATGCAAGGTTATGTCAGATGACGGCGGATGCAGCGGGTAAAAGGGTAGTGACAGGGGGGAAAGAGAGTACGTCCCTGGGAAACCTGGGAGCCCAGCTCAAGTATTTTGAACCTGATCTGACAGTGAGGGAAATCAGGAGCCTTTTGGGAAAGGGCATTGAGAGTACAACTTATTGCCGCGGGAAAGATTCCGGTGAAGCGTTGAAACGGTATCAAAAACTATAAGGGTGAAACATTGTCCAACAACCTGTCCAGAAATATTGAAAAGGGAATCGTCTATCTGAGCGAGGACAGGAAGGATGAGGGGCTGGTGCTTATGCACTCCGTCATGGATAACATTGCACTGCCCAATTTAAAGCAGCTGGCCAAACCGTTCATCCGCAAAAAGGAGATGGCGGATCGCGCAAAGGATTACATCAAGAGCCTGCGGATTAAGACCCATACACATCTCACGGAGGCCAGGAACCTGTCCGGAGGGAACCAGCAGAAGGTGGTTATCGCAAAGTGGCTGTATTCCAATGCAGATGTATATATATTTGATGAACCCACTAGTACAGCATTGCCAAAATAATAATGAATAGACGTTGCTTTTTTATTGTAGTCGGTGCATAATAATTCTATCACTAAAGAATGGATGTGTTATTATGCGAAGGAAAACAATTGATACTATCCCGGTTTTATCTGATGCCATGAAAAACATATTATCTGCTTTTTCAAAAAGCCGCTCCCTTCCGTCAGGACTGGTCAAAAGAGCCAGCATTGTCCTGCTTGCGTCACAGGGGGAACTCAACCAGAATATTGCACCACAGGTCGGGCTTCATTATAATAATGTTGCCACCTGGCGCAGTCGGTTCCTCGCGGCGCTCCCAGCCTTGCGGAGGATTGAAATGGACGACCCGAAAAAGCTTGAAGATGAGATACGGGCAGTCCTGTCCGATAAAAAACGCCCCGGTGCCCCGTCTGTTTTTACGCCGGACCAGATCATGCGGATCATCGGCCTTGCCTGCAGCAGCCCAAATGATTTTGGGTACGAAGTAAGCCAGTGGAGCCTCCCGCTGTTAGTGGCAGAAATTAAAAAGCAGGGGATCGCTGAACAGATTTCTGAGAAATCTGTCAGCCGTTTTTTAAAAATGAGGTAGATTTACATCCCCACAAAATCCGTTACCGGCTTCATTCTTCGGAAAAGACGGAAGCCCCGGAATCTTTTGCGCGGAAAGTAAACGAAATCTGCGGCCTGTACCAGAGTGCCCAGGAACAAAGCCGGGAAGGTGCACACATTGTTTCCACGGATGAAATGACCGGGGTACAAGCGCTGGAACATAAATATCCTGACAAGCTCCCATTACCCGGCCAGTGCGCCAAAATGGAGTTTGAGTATATCCGCCATGGCACGACCAGCCTCATCGGGTTCTTTGATGTTGCAACGGGCCGTATGGAAATGCCGTATTTAAACTCCACACGCACAGAAGAGGATTTTGTGGAAGCCGTGAAAGCATTGGTAGGGACAGACCCGCAAGCCCCATGGACATTTATATGCGATGGCCTAAACACCCATAAATCGGAAGCCCTTGTCCGCTTTGTGGCAGAAGCCTGTGCCCTTGGCGTGGAACTGGGCAAAAAAGGGAAAACAGGGATCCTTAAAAGTATGGAAAGCCGAGCGGATTTCCTGCATGACCCTTCCCACCGGATCCGCTTTGTCTATACTCCGAAACACAGTTCCTGGATGAACCAGATTGAGATATGGTTTGGCATCATTAACCGGAAGCTGCTGAAGCGGAAAAGCTACCTATCAATAGAAGAACTGGAAGCAAGCATCCTGCGCTTTATTGAACAATACAATCTTACAGCACACCCATTTAAGTGGACATATGCCGGGATACCATTAGTAATTTAATCACTGATATTTAAGCAATGCTGTACTAGAGGAATTGACGTGGGGGGCACGCGACGAAATATACAATATTATGTATGACCTGGTCAATCAGGGGGCCTCTATTATTATGATATCTTCTGACCTTGTGGAAGTGCTTAAGATGTGCGACCGGGTTGCGGTTATGCGGGAAGGCGTCCTGGAGGCCATACTGGACAATGCCCCGGATTTGACGCAGGAAACCATATTAAAATATGCGATGCAGGGAGGAATATAGGTATGGAGAGCTACAAAGATGGTGTTAAGGCAAAGCTGCCGGCCTTGACTTTATATATTGGACTGGTTGTTATTTTTATTGTATTTGCAGTAATCTGCAGCATGATGGGAAAGAATTTTCTGACCCTTAATAATATGTTCAATATTATTACCCAGGCCAGCATTATTTCCATAATTGCAATCGGCGCCTCTCTGGTCATTGTCACAGGCGGAATTGATTTAAGCGTTGGGTCCATCGTGGGATTTGTGGGTATATTTGGGGGACTGATTTTGAAGGCAGGCATGCCCTTAATTGCCATGGGAATTTTGTGTATAGCGGCAGGAGCCGCCTTTGGTCTGGTCAATGGCTGCCTGGTCAGTTACGGAAAGGTGCCGCCTTTCATCGTGACGCTGGGAGCCATGCAGATTGCCAGGGGATTAGCGCTTCTGATTAACGGAGGACAGCCCATATCCAGTTTTCCTAAGGGACTGGGAAGTCTGATGGCTTCAAAGGTGCTTGGGACTGTTCCGGTATCTGTCATATATGTGTTTGTGTTCTACGCAGTCATTATTTTTGTCATGGCATATACAAAGTTTGGAAGACATGTCTATTCCGCGGGCGGCAATATCTGCGCCGCCAGGCTTTCAGGGATCAATGTAAACAGAACCGTGCTTATGGTATATGTTTTAAGCGGCATATTTGCTGCCATTGGAGGCATCATGCTTTTGTCACGTCTTACATATGCAGACCCAAATGCCGGCTCTGGTTATGAAATGAACGCCATAGCTTCCGCGGTCATCGGAGGAATTTCTTTATCAGGCGGAAAAGGGAAGATTGGAAATACATTGGTGGGAGCCATCATTCTCAGCACCCTGACCTGCGGGCTCCAGATTATGAATGTTGCCACCTATTACCAGACCATTGTCACGGGCATCGTCATCATAGCCGCAGTGTTTGCGGATAAGAAGAAAGAACGCCAAAGCGAGTAGGAGAGCTAAATACATTAAGTATTTGCAAATAAAAGGAGGAAATTGATTATGAAGCGAAACATGACGGCAACAGTGATGGCATTGGCAATGAGCACGTTTATGACGTCAGCGGTGCTAAGCGGATGCGGCGGCACTCCGAAGGAGACTGCGCCGGAGACAGCCAAGGAACAAAAAACGGAGGTCCGGACCGCGGATACTACTGGGGAAAGCGGAAGGGACGAAGAAAGCAGCGCCGAAGCAGCATCAGGCAGCTATGAGGATAAGACGATTGGATTTGTGGGGATGACTTTAAACAACGAATATCATATTACCCTGGCCAACGGCGCCAAAGTGGAAGCAGAGGCAAAGCACGTCAAGATTGAGGTCCAGGCCGGAGATCAGCATGCCAGCGCTGATGCGCAGCTTGGCATTATTGAAAATATGATTGCCAACAAGGTGGACGGAATCCTGCTGGTTCCCAGCTCTTCTGATGGTTTGGAATCCGCTCTTACAAAATGTAAGGAAGCAGGCATCCCTATCATCAATCTGGATACAAAGCTGACCGATGAGAGCCTTGCCAATGTGGGCCTGGATATCCCGTTTTATGGAACCAATAACTACGAAGGCGCCAAACTGGCAGGTGAATATGTGGCGAAAAACTTTGAGCAGGGAACAAAGACAGCCATACTTAAGGGGATTGAAGGACAGACCAATGCAGCGGACCGTTACAATGGATTTATAGAAGGAGCCGGGAATACGGTAACCGTTGTGGCTGAACAGACAGCAAACTGGGAAGTGGACCAGGGATATACAGCTGCCCAGAATATCATAAGCGCTAATCCGGATGTTGAACTTTTCTTCTGCTGCAACGACAATATGGGTATCGGAGCATTAAGAGCCATCAAGGAAGCTAATATGCAGGAGCAGATTCAGATTATCGGATTTGATGCTGTCAGCGAAGCGCTGAACCTGGTGGAAAACGGGGAATTCCTGGCAACCGTGGCACAGTATCCGGCTGAAATGGGAAAACTGGGTGTGGATAATATGCTTAAAATATTTGATGGCGGCGAAGCAGAATCCTATATTGACACCGGAACGGAAGTTATCACAAAGGACAATGTAGGTGAGTTTAAGGATTACTTAAAAACCTTTGAGTAGGAGCAGGGTTGGAGTCTTGCAAAGGATTTTTCATATGGGATCCGAACATACTCCAGGCCATAATAAAATGAGAGCTGCCGGCAGCAGCGGAATGAGAGGCAGAAATGGACTTTAAAAAATGTATTGTAGAGAGCGGGAAAAAGCTGGAGAATTCAGGCCTTACTGTTGAGACATGGGGAAATATCAGTATCCGCGATCCTGAGACCGGGCTGGTATACCTGACGCCCAGCGCCATGAAATACAGCACCATTGCAGAAGACGATGTAGTGGTCTGCAGGCTGGACGGAACAATCGTGGAAGGGCACAGGAAACCGACCATTGAGACAGGGCTGCACCTGGCTGTCTACAGAAACAGAGAAGAGGTAAACGCAGTCATCCATACCCATCCCATGTATTCCATGGTATACGC
This sequence comes from Enterocloster clostridioformis, assembly GCF_020297485.1. Classification (NCBI taxonomy): domain Bacteria; kingdom Bacillati; phylum Bacillota; class Clostridia; order Lachnospirales; family Lachnospiraceae; genus Enterocloster; species Enterocloster clostridioformis. The sequence goes on along the minus strand of NZ_JAIWZC010000001.1, from coordinate 3,289,212 downwards.
CACTCAGGGTAAGGACATTCCTCTGATAATAGATGAGGCAGCCCAGGCCATGGGAGACACCTGCAAATGTACACAGTATGCACTGCCCGGTTCTGAAAAACTGGCGGCTGAGTGTGAAAAGGCATTGGGAAAGGAAGCAAATTCCTGTCTTCTGCATTCCCATGGAGCTGTCTGCGTGGGGGAGAGTATGGACGCAGCGTTTAAAGTGGCAACCGTCCTGGAGGCAACAGCCAGAATTCTTTACATGATTGAAGCCACAGGCGGAAAACCGGCAGGGATATCCCCTGAAAATGTAGCGGCGATGAAGGACTTTGCCAAAAATCATTATGGACAGGGTAAATAGCGGGTTATAAGAGAGAATGGGAACATAAAAGAATAAGAAACATAAAAGGCAGCAGTGCATTTCTCTGCTGCCTTTTACTGGGTGCGCCCGGCGGGCGCACGTTCTAACGGGTGAAAGTCCCTGACCCGCCCGGCAGTGGGAAGGGTGCAGCCAATGGCAAGGGCGTCATCGTGAGGTGGGGTCTGAAGGAAGCCGGAGGCAAACCACTGGCCTGTAAAAGTTGTCCGGATAGGCTGTGAAGCGTGGATGAGGTTGCCTAACAAACTAAAGTCCAATAACTGCACGGAACGCCAGCAGTAAACGGGGCAGGTATAAGTGGGAAAGAACGTGTGAGTACCCGGGGAGGTCTCACGGACGTGAAAGTGGCGATAAAACATTCGCTGTCACGGAGTAAAGCCTGCCGTGAGAAGTCAGCAGAGGTCATAGTACCGGGCGGTCGCAAACGCACCGGGAAGGACTGAACAGTAGGAGGTGTCGTTACCAAATGGAAACCGGACATGGAATTAAGTACAGACAACTTCATATTGAGGACTACCTGCGAGAGATACCTGCGGAACAGGGAAGGGAAACAGGAGAGTACGCCCATGAAAGGATTACCGGGAACCCCGACACCAACACGGACTTTCGGACGGACAACCTGCTAGATACGATTCTTAGAAGCGACAATCTAAATGCCGCCTATAAGAAGGTCAAAACGAACAAAGGCGTTGGTGGGATTGACGGAATGCAGGTGGATGAACTTCTACCCTACCTGAGAGAACACCAGTCCGAATTGGTCGAGCAGGTGAGGGAAGGCAAATACAAGCCAAACCCAGTCCGAAGGGTAGAAATACCCAAAGAGGAGAAAGGAAAAACAAGGAAACTGGGGATACCCACAGTGGTAGACAGGGTAATCCAACAGGCAATCGCACAGGAACTGACTCCCTTATATGAAGAACAGTTCTCTGACAACAGCATCGGATTCCGTCCCGGCAGAGGGGCGCATGACGCACTGGAAAGATGTAGGAAATATATCAACGAAGGATATGTCTACGTGGTCAGCATGGATTTACAATCCTACTTTGACACGGTGAACCACAGCAAGCTGATAGAGGTGCTGTCGAGGACGGTGAAGGACGGGAGGGTAATCTCGCTGATACACAAGTACCTGAAAGCCGGAGTAATGGAGGACGGAGGATTTCACGCAACGACCGAGGGCGTGCCGCAGGGAGGCCCGCTAAGTCCCTTATGTGGAAATGTCATGCTGAATGAGTTGGACAAGGAACTGGAGCGCAGGGGACACAAGTATGTGAGGTATGCGGATGACTGCCTGATTCTGTGCAAAAGCAGGAAAAGCGCAGAGAGGACGATGGAAAACATTGTGCCATTCATCACAGGAAAAGTGTTTCTGAAAGTCAATCTTCAGAAAACGACAGTGAGCCACGTCAGCAAGATAAAATACCTGGGCTACGGCTTTTACCGGCATAAAGGGAAATGCCGCATGAGGATACACCCGAAGTCGGTGGCAAAAATGAAGAACCGGATACGGGAGCTGACAACCAGAGGGAACAAATGGAGCAATCAGGAGAGGGAAGAAAAACGCCGAAGCTATGCAAGGGGATGGATTAACTATTATCGATATGCAGACATGAAAAGCCTGATGGAACAGACGGATGAGTGGCTGCGCCACAGAATCCGAGCGGTGTACTGGAAACAATGGAAGAAGGTACGCACAAGATATAAAATGTTGCGGGCGTTACATTTACCAGAGTGGAAGGTGCATGAGATGGCGAACTGCCGAAAGGGAGTGTGGAGAGCGGCGGGAATGCTCAACTCGGCACTCACCAAAAGAATCATAGTGGACAGACTTGGTTATCCCGATATGACTGCCCACTATCTGAAAGTCCGAGTAAACTATTGAACCGCGTAGTACCGAACGGTACGCTACGTGGTGTGGAAGGGGAGGTTAAAATCTCCCCTATCCGATTGTTATGAACATCGGGTAAGCAAAAAAAGCCTCTCCAAGGCTTTTTGCATTTACAGAGCAGGTGATGGGAATCGAACCCACGTATCTAGCTTGGAAGGCTAGTGTTCTACCATTGAACTACACCTGCGTGACGACCGTTCTGTCACACGGTCAGTGCCCAAAGTCGGAATCGAACCAACGACACGAGGATTTTCAGTCCTCTGCTCTACCAACTGAGCTATCTGGGCATTTGCCTATCTGAAACAAGCAGGAATCATCAGCCGCTATCCTTACAAGCTCTGCTCCATCAGCGACATCAACAATTTTACAAGATTTCTCCGACATTGTCAAGATGATTTTTGCGTAAAATAAACTTAATTCGTTCCTGCGTATTTGGGGGAAACAAAAAGACATGGCAGACCGGCCATGTCTCTGAGAATATTTTGCTACACATACTCCTTACGCCCGCTGGCATCCGCAATGCCTTCATCTTCCCTGTATTTGGCAACGGTCCGGCGGGAGATGGATATGCCGCGTTCTGCCAGCTTTTCACCCAGGAGGCGGTCGCTGTAAGGCTTCTTTTTGTTTTCTTCCTCTATGATTTCCCGGAGCACCCGTTTGATATCCGCGGCAGTCACGGATTGGGCGCCGTTTTCATTGCCGCTGCTTTCCTGGACAGCCACGCTGCGCGAGAAGAAGTAGTTCATAGGGTATACGCCCCAGGAACACTGAAGGTATTTCTTGCTGACAGCTCTGCTGACAGTGGATTCATGGATGTCCAGTTCCTGGGCGATATCTGCCAGCCTTAATGGACTCAGATGGGCAGGCCCAAAGGTAAAGAATTCCTCCTGGTGTTCCAGGATGGCCCGGGATACCTGCATAAGTGTCTTTCCGCGCTGGGTCACACACTGCTTCACCCACTCGGCCTGCCGGATTTTATTGCCCAGATACTCCTTCAGTTCGGAGGACTCCGGATTCTGGTTCATCTGGCGGTAGTAGCTGTTAAGCTCAATGGTGGGATACATGGATTCGTTCAGCAGTATGTCAAAATGGTCCTTGAATTTTACAATGGTCACATCCGGTATAATATAGCGGAGCTGGTCCCTGCTGCTGAAGGATACGCCCGGCTTTGGATTCAGGGATTTAATAATCTGACAGTAACCGGCGGTTTCAGCGGGAGAGAGGCGCAGCTTCCTGGCAATGGCCGGAATCTGGTTCTTGGCAACCATTTCCAGGCAGTTGTCAATGATGGATTCCAGTACCGGGGTCAGCATATTCCTGCGTTCCAGCTGCAGCTTCAGGCATTCCTCCAGTGAACGCGCGCAGACGCCGGAGGGGTCCAGAGCCTGGAGGTCGGACAGAAGATCTTCCACAAGCTCGGTATCGGTCCCAAAGTAGGAGGCAATGGTCTCTATGCTCTCTTCCAGATAGCCCTTGTTGTCGAGACATTCCAGCATGAACTTAATGATTTCCGTTTCCTGGTCCGTGAAGTTTTCCGTGATGAGCTGGGACCACAGATAGTCCTGAAGGGTCTCTCCGTCGTCCGTGTTTATATTCCAGCTGGATTTAAAGTCGTAGTCATCGTCATTATTCTGGCGCTGGTACAGATAGTAATTCTCCTCATTGAAAGAATTAAGCCATTCCTGCTGTTCGATGGACTCGCGCTGTTCTTGTGCCGTGGGCGGCTCCACAATGTCGATTACCGGGTTTTCCAATGCCAGTTCATTGATATAAGTATTCAGCTCCTGAGAAGTCATCTGAAGAATCTCAGCTGACTGAATCATCCGCTGTGACAAAGTCTGGGTCTGTTTTACCTGTAATTTTAGGTCCATAACACTTCCTTCTTTCGTGATATCTCATAAGGTGATGATTGCAGCCGGGCAGTATGAGACAAAAAATGTTTCCGGTCCGCCCGGGGAAATTTTAATGAGATAATTATAACACAGATGGCCTTTTGGTACAATGATGCACTTGGACATTTAAAGGGGCTATTTAAAGTCTGTTTAAAGTTAGCAAGAAAGCAGCTGCGTGTAAACAGGAGCCAGGCAGCGCCCGGACAGATGGCCATGCAAATCAGCCTTTTAAAACCCGTGGAGGCATGTTATAATATCGCCATGGTCCACCGCAGGGAAATGGACGGAAACGGATGCCGATGTTTTGCAGGGCATTTCCAGGGCATTTTCCGGGATCCTGCGGACGGAAGAATGAATTCAGGAAGGAAAATATTTCATGCTATTTAGTTCCATGATATTTTTATGGCTGTTCCTGCCCTTTGTGCTGGTGGTCAATCTGGTGCTGCCAATCCGGTTAAGCAACCTGTTTCTGCTGGCAATGAGCTTTATTTTCTACGCGTGGGGGGAACAGGAGTATATATGGCTTCTCCTTTTGTCACTGGCAGTGAATTACGCAGGCGCCATGGGGATGGAGGCTGTGCGGGGCAGAGGGCATGACGCGGGGACAGCCGGAGCTGACGCGGGGACAGCCGGAGCTGACGCGGGGACAGCCGGAGCTGATGCGGGGGCAGCCGGGGACGCTGCCATGTCAGACAGGCAGACCACTTCCGGCGCCTCTAAGCAGACGCTCATCACCCCGGATAAGCTGCTCCTTGTGGCGCTGGTTGCGGTGAACCTGGGGTTTCTGGGGTATTTTAAATACTTCGATTTCCTGACCGGCCTGGTAAATAAGCTGGCGGGAGGCACCGTGATGGAGCCAAAGAACCTGCTGCTGCCGGTGGGCATCTCATTTTACACTTTTCAGATGATCTCTTATGGGGCGGATGTGTACCGTGGGACCATACGGGCCGAGAGAAACCTGCTGAACCTGGGACTTTACATGTCCTTTTTCCCTAAGATGATACAGGGACCTATTGAGCGTTATCAGGGGATGGGGGCATGTATCAGAAACCGTCATGTGACGCCTGAGCTGTTTGCCTGCGGAGCCAGGCGGTTTATCTACGGACTGGGCAAGAAGGTTATACTTGCCAACCAGTTCGGAAGCGTGGTGGACAAGGTTCTGGCCAATCCCATGGACCAGATTAGCGGAGGTTTGGGATGGTACGCGGGAATCCTGTATACACTTCAGATTTATTTTGATTTTTCAGGTTATTCGGATATGGCGGTGGGCCTTGGCAAAATGCTGGGCTTTGAGCTGACAGAGAATTTCAATTATCCGTATCTGGCCAGAACCGTGGGAGAGTTCTGGCGCAGATGGCATATTTCTCTTTCCGGCTGGTTTAAGGACTACCTCTATATTCCTCTGGGCGGAAGCAGGAGGGGGACGCTGGTCACCTGCCGCAATCTGATGATCGTGTTTCTTTGTACCGGATTCTGGCATGGCGCCGGCCTGTCCTTCATTGCGTGGGGAATGTATTACGGCTGCCTTCAGGTGGCGGAACGGCTGTTTTTAAAGCGGCGGCTGGATAGGCTGCCTGCCGCTGTCAGCTATATTTATATGTTCTTCGTTACCGTGGTGGGATGGACCATGTTCCGGGCGGATTCGCTTACCAGAGGACTCATGCTGCTTGGGCAGATGTTTCTTCTGCGGCCGGGGATATATGATACGGCCATGTATATGAGCCATAAGACCATAGTCTATATGGTGATTGGAATGATGCTGTGCGGCCCGTTTCAGGCCCTGGTCCCCTGTTTCAGGAAACATATGCAGGACGGCAGGAACATTTACCTGTCTGAAGGCCTGGGACTTATATTGCTGTTCGCCTACTCGATTGTGATGGCTGTGGGCAGCACCTATAATCCGTTTATTTATTTCCGGTTTTAGAGAGGAGGATGCAGGTGAGACAACGCGCAAAAGCATATATATTTGCAGGCATGTTCCTGGGGATGATGATACTTCCCAGACTCCTGTTCGTACCTCTAAAGGACTATGTGGATACGGAGAATTACGAAAACCGGATTTACCAGGAAAAGCCGGTTCTTAATTTCAGGAATCTCAGGGCGGCGGACCTTAAATCCTATCCGGGTCAGTATGACGCCTACTTTAATGACCATCTGGCCTTTAAGAATCCCATTGTGGCCTTCGGAAAACTGGCGGACATCCACGTGTTTGGGGAGGTTACATCCGATGCCGTGCTTATGGGAAAGGACGGATGGATGTTCTATAAGCTGAAGGGGGAAATGGAGGACAGCATTGCGGACTACCAGGGAACCAATCGCTACAGTGAAGAGGATCTGGAACGGTTTGCCGCGCTGCTTAAGCAGGCCGATGAAAACCTGGCTTCCGGAGGGACGAAGCTGGTTTTCTATATGGTTCCAAACAAGGAGCAGGTGTACAGTGAGTTTATGCCCTCCTCCGTGAAAGTGGTTCAGGAACAGTCCAAGGCGGATTTGCTGTACGCATATCTGAAGGAGAATACGGACTGCGATGTGTACTATCCCCTGGATGAGTTCAGGAAGGCCAAGGATGACTGGTGCCAGATATACAGGAAGTACGATACCCATTGGAATGATATGGGAGCATTTATGGCGTCCCGGATGGTGATACAGGATATAGACGGGGAGCCGTTCGGCCCGGAATCATACCGCTCTTATGATATTGAAAACAGGGGAACCTTCAGCGGGGACCTTGCAACCATGCTGAATCTTCAAAAGTACTATGACGATGATCCGTTCCTCAAGGTGTCAGGCTACAGGGAGGATGTGTCCTTTGAAATGGATTACCAGAATGAACATGAGACCATTACCCACTACTCCTCAGACGCAGAGGGGAAGGCAGAAAAAATCCTTATATGCAGGGATTCCTTCGGGGTACACATGGCTGAGTACTTTGCCAGGAACTACCCGGACGTGACGCTGATGGATTACCGGACAGAGGACTGCGGGGCAGCCGCCCTTGAGCTTCGGCCGGATGCAGTGGTGATTGAGGTGGCGGAACGGTATACGGATTATATGTTTGGACTGCTGGAACGCCTGGGGACCATTGGATACGGGATGGAATTAACCGGTGACTGAAACGGGCGGAATGGAAAAACGGCAGCGAATCTGATTGGGGTCAACCGGATTGTGCTGCCGTTATTATTATATATGATATGGAAGAGCGCAGCTAAGCTTACCCGGCCAGGAATCCTTTTCCGATGATTTCGCTGGAGTTGGATATCAGCATGAAGGCGGTGGGCTCAATGGCGCGGATATAGTTGCGCAGCTTTAATGCCTGGCTGCGTTTCATGGTGGTCATGATTACCGTCTTTTCATGATGGGTAAACGCTCCCTCTGCATGGTATACCGTGGCGCTGCGGTGCAGCGTGTTGATGATATAGTCGCAGATCGGCTCCGGGTCGTCACAGATAATATTAAAGCATTTGCACAGATTCAGATTCTCAATCACATCGTCAATGACCAGGGATTTGGCCGCCAGGCCGATGGTGGAGAACAGCCCTGTCTCAGGTCCGAAGATGAAAAATGAGGAGGCCGCGGCCGCCACATCCACCAGCATGAGGACGGTTCCTATGTTAAGACTGGTATATTTCTTAAGTATCATGGCGATGATATCTGTACCGCCGCTGGAAGCGCCCAGATTAAAGAGGATGGCTGTGCCCACTGCCGGCAGGAAAATGGCGAACAGCAGTTCCAGCAGAGGTTCGGTTGTCAGCGGCCTGCTTAAAGGACAGACACGTTCCAGCAGGGAAAGGCTGATGGACATGACCATACTTGCATAAACGGTCTTTATTCCAAACCCCTTACCCAGGAAAATGAACCCTAATACCAGCAGAGAGGTGTTCACAATAAATGTGAAGTCACTGGCGGACCAACGGCTGATTTCACTTACTACCGTGGAAAAGCCTGTAACGCCTCCGAATGCAAAATGATTGGGAAACTTGAAAAAGTAGATTCCAACCACCATAATCCAGATGCTTACTGTAATGATGCCATATTCGGCTGCCGTGTGCCAAAATGGACTTTTTATCTCGCTCATAATCTCTGCTTCCCTTGTATGAACCGAGTAACGGATACGCGGAAAGTTTACCCCCTTTGTGGCCTGAAGGTCACGTATTCATTGTTGTTCCATCCATATAATAGGCTGAAACTACTACAAGTGCAATCACATTTTTTGTTGAAACAGCCACAAGTATATAACTGTAGCCGGGAAAGCCTTGTGAATAAAGGAGAATACAGTATTTGGGGTATAGGTGGCGCAAAAACAGCTTGTAACCACTATATATATGGTTTATAATGGTGGGCGTGACATCTGGAAAAGGAATGCACGGATGTCAGGAATTAGAGAAGGAGAGCAAAAGGTCATCATGGCGAAAAGGAAAGTGGATATAGATTTGGACTATAAAGGGCTGGAACAATGCCTGGAAGGAATCGGAAGGGATTTTCAGGGGGAGGGATACGGGCTGGAGCGCCTGTTTGAAAGGTACCGATCCTTTCACAAGCAGGGGATGGAACCTGCGGAGGGCATGGAAGCCCTGATTCGTTCCGCGGCGGAACTGACTTCCAAGGAAGCACCTATGTGGGAATTTGCAGCGGCCAGGCTGCGGTACTGCCGTTTTGCCTGTGAGATGGAGGAACAGCTCAGGGGGCTGGGAATCAGGGGGCTCTATGAAAAGATTTCATATCTGACAGACCAGGGATTATATGGTGATTATATTCTGAAGCATTACGGCCGGGAGGAGATAGAGGAGGCGGAAGGATTTCTGGATGATGAGAGAAATAAGCTCTTTACCTATGCGGGACTGGATTTGCTCCTTAAGCGGTATGTGATCCAGGACCACAGCCATCATCCGTTAGAGACGCCCCAGGAAATGTATCTGGGCATTGCCCTGCACCTGGCCATGAAGGAAGATAAGGCGTGCAGGATAAAATGGGTGCGCCGGTTTTACGATATGCTCAGCCGGATGCAGGTAACCATGGCCACCCCCACCCTGTCCAATGCCAGGAAGCCGTATCATCAGCTTTCCAGCTGTTTTATTGACACTGTGCCCGACAGTCTGGAAGGAATTTACAGAAGTGTGGACAACTTTGCCCAGGTCAGCAAATTCGGCGGGGGCATGGGCTTGTATTTCGGAAAGGTCAGGGCTGCGGGAAGCAGGATCCGGGGCTTTGAGGGGGCAGCCGGAGGCGTAATCCGCTGGATTAAGCTGGTGAACGATACGGCTGTGGCAGTGGATCAGCTGGGCATGCGCCAGGGCGCTGCGGCGGTTTATCTGGACGCCTGGCACAAGGATCTGCCGGAGTTCCTTCAGCTTCGGACTAATAACGGGGACGACCGCATGAAGGCCCATGACATTTTCCCGGCCGTGTGTTTTCCTGATTTGTTCTGGAGGATGGCTAAGGAGAATCTGGACCAGAACTGGCATCTGATGTGCCCCCACGAGATTCAGACCGTAAAGGGATACTGCCTGGAGGACTGTTACGGGGAGCTGTGGGAGGAACGGTATCTGGACTGTGTGGAGGATGACAGGATATCCAAGCGCACCGTGCTGTTAAAGGATGTGGTGCGCCTGATTATCAAGTCCGCGGTGGAGACAGGCACACCCTTTATCTTTAACCGGGATACGGTAAACAGGGCCAATCCCAACAGCCACCGGGGCATCATATACTGTTCCAACCTGTGCACCGAGATTGCCCAGAACATGTCTCCCATAGAAAGTGTATCGACTCAGGTGCTGGAGGTAAATGGGGAGACCACGGTGGTCCAGACCACACGGCCGGGAGATTTTGTGGTCTGTAACCTGGCCAGCCTCTGCCTGGGGGCCATTGATGTGGATGATCCGGGCGAAGTGGAGCATATTGTTGCCAGTGCCGTGAGGGCCCTGGATAATGTGATTGACCTGAATTTTTATCCGCTGGCCTATGCCGGAATCACCAACCGGAATTACAGGGGAATCGGCCTGGGAGTCAGCGGTTACCACCATATGCTGGCAAAGCACGGCATCCGGTGGGAGAGCGGGGAGCATCTGGCCTTTGCGGACCGGGTGTTTGAGCGGATTCATTACGCGGCTGTCAGGGCCAGCGCCAATCTGGCGGCGGAGAAGGGACGTTACCGGTATTTTGAGGGAAGCGAATGGCAGACAGGAGCATACTTTGAGAAGCGCGGGCTTGTGAGCGGGGAATGGAAATCGCTGGCGGAACAGGTGGCGGAGTATGGAATGCGCAACGCCTATCTTCTGGCTGTGGCGCCTACCAGCAGCACCAGCATACTTTCCGGTACAACGGCTGGCCTGGACCCCGTGATGAAGCGGTTTTATCTGGAAGAGAAAAAGAACGCCATACTGCCCAGGGTTGCCCCGGACCTGACACCACGGACCTTCTGGCTGTATAAAAGCGGATACACCATGGACCAGACCTGGACGGTGCGGGCCGCAGGCGTGCGCCAGAGGCACATTGACCAGGCCCAGAGCGTGAACCTGTACATTACCAATGATTACACCATGCGCCAGCTGCTGAACCTCTATATACTGGCCTGGGAGAGCGGCGTAAAGACCCTGTACTATGTGCGCAGCAAGTCTTTAGAGGTGGAGGAGTGTGAAAGCTGTTCCAGCTAAGCGGTTTTTGAAAGGTATATATTAAGAAAGGATATTTGATATGAGTATATTATCGGCCAAGCCCCTGTTTAACCCTCAGGGCGACACGGATAAAAACAGCAGGAGGATGATAGGCGGAAACACCACCAATCTCAACGACTTTAATAATATGAAATACACCTGGGCCAGCAGCTGGTACCGCCAGGCCATGAATAATTTCTGGATTCCGGAGGAAATCAACCTCAGCGCGGACTTAAAGGATTATAAGAACCTGACGGCTCCGGAGAGGACTGCCTATGATAAGATACTGAGCTTTCTGGTGTTCTTAGATTCCATCCAGACAGCCAACCTGCCCTGCATTGCCCAGTATATCACAGCCAATGAGGTAAATCTGTGCCTTACGATTCAGGGATTCCAGGAGGCGGTGCACAGCCAGAGCTACAGCTATATGCTGGATTCCATCTGCAGCCCGGTGGAGCGGGACAGGATATTGTACCAGTGGAAGGAGGATGAACACCTTCTGCGCCGCAATACATTTATTGGAAATCTGTATAATGAATTCCAGGAGAGGAAGGACGATGTGACCCTTCTCAGGGTCATTATGGCAAACTATATCCTGGAGGGCATCTATTTTTACAGCGGGTTCATGTTTTTTTATAACCTGGGAAGGGGCGGAAAGATGCCCGGAAGCGTCCAGGAAATCCGCTATATCAACCGGGACGAGAATACCCATTTGTGGCTGTTTCGCAACATGATTGGGGAGCTCAGGAAAGAGGAGCCGCAGTTATTCACGCCGGAGATGGTGGGTATGCTTAAGTCCATGCTGGAGGAAGGCGTGGCGCAGGAAATCAAGTGGGGGAGCTATGTGATTGGCGATGATGTCCCGGGTCTGACCAGCGAAATGGTTACGGACTACATACGGTACCTGGGAAACCTGCGCTGGAGCGGGCTGGGCTTCGGCACCTTGTATGAGGGGGATGACGAGGAGCCGGAATCCATGAAATGGGTTAACCAGTATTCCAATGCAAATATGGTGAAAACAGACTTTTTTGAGGCAAAGAGCACGGCTTACGCAAAAAGTGCCGCCATTGTTGATGATTTATAGATATGGGGGTATAATGGGGCAGGGATACCGGCATGAGAAGCAGTATCAGAAGCAGTACCAGAAACAGTATCAGACGCCTGGTATCCAACCATATGATTGACAGGAGGAGCGAAAACGTGACAGTAGAAGAAGGGGACCGCAGGACCTGGGAGCTGGCAGGCCAGCTGGTACAGATTGACAGCTCTGACCCGGGAGCCTATGAGAGCCAAATTGAACAGTGGATATATGAATGGCTTACAGAGGAGATAGAGGAAAAGGCAGGAGCGCTTAAGAACCGGATTGAACTGATTCAAAAGGAAGTAATGCCGGGCCGCTTTAATCTTATGGCCCGCATACCAGGGAGAGAAGAAGCTGCGGCGTCTTCCCTTGTGTACATATGCCACATGGATACGGTGATGCTGGGAGAGGGATGGGAGGAAGATACCCCGGCCCTGGGAGCAGTGGTAAAGGAAGACCGCCTGTACGGAAGAGGGGCCTGTGACATGAAGTCAGGCCTGGCCTGTGCTTTGTCTGCATTTTCAGACATGGCGGAGCTGGCCGGAAGTACAGGAGAGCTTCCGGTGCGGCCTTTTGTATTTATCGGAACCGTGGACGAGGAAGATTTCATGCGGGGAGTGGAATGTGCTATCCGGGACGGCTGGGTAGGCCGGGAAGACTGGATTTTAGACACGGAGCCAACGGACGGGCAGATTCAGGTAGCCCATAAGGGCAGGACCTGGTTTGAGTTGACCATGCAGGGAATCACGGCCCATGCCAGCAATCCGTGGAAGGGCGCTGATGCCATTGCCGCCATGGCAGAGGCAGTCTGCCATATCCGCAAGGCCATTGGAAGCTGCCCGGTTCATGAAGATCTGGGTATGTCTACGGTGACCTTTGGACAGATAACAGGGGGATACCGTCCCTATGTTGTGCCGGATTCCTGTAAGGTATGGATTGACATGCGTCTGGTGCCGCCTACGGACACAGCGGCTGCGAAAAATATAGTAGAGGAAGCTGTAAAGGCGGCGGAAGCCGAGATTGCGGGAGTCAGGGGCAGTTACACCGTCACAGGTGACCGTCCCTATGTGGAAAAGGACAGCGGTTCCCGGCTCCTGGCCAGCCTTAAATCTGTCTGCGATCGTGTGACGGGGGAGGACACATATATCGGTTCCTTTAACGGCTACACAGATACAGCAGTCATTGCGGGAACCCTGGGCAACCGCAACTGCATGTCCTACGGTCCCGGCAGCCTGGAGCTGGCCCATAAGCCCAATGAGTACGTGCCGTATGAGGATGTGTGCCGGTGCAGACGTGTTCTGACTGAACTGGCACGGCAGGAGGCATTCTTTCCCTTTGCTTTTTAAGGTCAAATGTGCTATAGTGTAACCAGTTTAAATCAAAGGAGAAGTTAAGGATGAAAGATACTGCATTGGTAATCATGGCAGCCGGTATCGGAAGCCGCTTTGGAGGCGGCATCAAGCAGCTGGAGCCTGTGGGGCCAGGCGGCGAGATTATCATGGATTATTCAATCCACGATGCCATGGAAGCGGGATTTAATAAGGTAATATTCATAATCAGGAGAGATCTGGAAAAGGATTTTAAGGAAATCATCGGACACAGGATAGAGAAGCTCCTTCCGGTGGAATACGCATACCAGGAACTGCAAGACCTTCCGGCCGGCTATGAAGTGACACCCGGAAGAACCAAACCATGGGGTACGGGCCAGGCGGTCCTTTCCGTGAAAGGTATGGTAGACGGACCATTCCTTGTGATTAATGCGGATGACTACTATGGACGAGAAGGATTTCGCAGGATTCATGATTACATGGCGGAGCATATGGATTCACAGTCTGAGATATATGATATCTGCATGGGGGGGTTTGTGCTGTCCAACACCCTGAGCGACAACGGCACAGTCACCAGAGGCGTGTGCCAGGTGGATGGAGATGGATTTTTGACGAACGTGACAGAAACTTATAATATCCAGATGAAGGAAGACGGACTCCATGCCACGAACGAGAGCGGTGCGCCTGTGACCATCAGCCCGTCCCAGCCTGTTTCCATGAATATGTGGGGGCTTCCGGCCAGCTTCATCCAGGAGCTGGAGAAGGGATTCCCTGTATTTTTGGACAGTCTGAAGGAAGGGGATATTAAATCAGAATACCTGCTTCCTAAAATCATAGACAATCTGGTACAGAATAAGAAGGCGAGAGTGACCGTCCTTGACACCCCGGATAAATGGTTTGGCGTTACCTACAGGGAAGATAAACAGGCCGTGACAGATGCCATCAGAGGGCTGATTGAGTCGGGGGTTTATGAGGAGAAGCTATTTGGATAAGGGGTTTTATAACCTGAAGATATAAGCGGTATAAAACAAATAACTGCCTGGCTAAAATGGCCCAATAGGTCCTGGTCCAGCCACGATATGGCTGTCAGGCAGACAGGGACATGCGGATACTGTCAATCCGTGTGTCCTTTTTTCATGCATAATTTCAAATACCCAAGCCTATACTATAAAAACAGCCCACTTAAGCCGGGCGATGATTATAACATGTTTGGGTGGACAACTTAGCTATGAAATTATGGAAGACATTTAACGTACAAAAACGGGAAGACATATCTTATTATAATACATCAGAAGGTTTTGAAACGGAGGGTTTTGCCATGCACCTGGACCGGCTTATCAGGGAGGAGATGGCGGCCAAGGGAAAGGATGGCATCATGTTCCTGTGTATCGGCACAGACCGGTCCACCGGAGACAGTCTGGGCCCTCTGGTGGGACATATGCTCCGCAGCCGGCGGCTTAAGGGAGCGGCGGTCATCGGAACACTTGACAAGCCAGTCCATGCCATGAACCTGGATTTGTACGCCAGGTATATACGGCTTCACTATCCGGATTATGTGGTGGTTGCCATTGATGCTTCGGTGGGAAGTCTGGACCATGTGGGATACGCGACCCTGGGCCGGGGAGCGCTTCAGCCGGGATTGGGAGTATCCAAGGAGCTGCAGGCCGTGGGGGACATAGCCATAACCGGAATAGTGGGCGGAGTGGGCAGCCGGGACCCGGTCATGCTGCAGAGCGTGCGTCTGTCCATGGTTATGAAAATGGCGGACTGTATTTGCGAAAGCATTTTTCTTGTCGAACGATTATGGGAAAATGCTGCCATAATATGACAAATTCTGCGCCGGGAATCTGCTATGCTTGTTTGGATTAAAAACAGCGGGGTGATTCTATGGGAGAATTATATGAACCCTTCCCTAAGCTGCCGAAGAATTTCCGGCAGATAGGTGAGAGGGACCAGGTCTTAAAGTTATATCTGGAGGATTATGTAAATACTTATTTAAAACGCCTCCAGCCGGCAAAGGGGGCTGATTTGCGTGTGGGTCTGCTTTTGGGAAGCAGGGAGACCCATGAAGACATACCTTTTGTTTTTGTGGATGGAGCCCTGGAAATGGATTCGGTCACCGAGGAAGGCGGAAAGGTGGCATTCACCGAGGACGCCTGGAAAAAGGCCTACCAGGATGTGGAGCAGATGTTTCCCAAGCGCACGGTCCAGGGATGGTTCCTCTGCGCGGGACCCGGCTGTACCTTAAGCCCCCTGACCTATTGGAAGCAGCACAGCCAGTATTTTACCGGAAAGAACCAGCTCATGTATCTGAACTGCGGCCTGGAGGGCGAGGAAGCTGTTTACATAACATCCTCCGACGGATTTTACAAATTAAGAGGATACAGCATATATTATGAGCGGAATCAGATGATGCAGGATTACATGATACTGCGCAAGGATGTGCCAAGAGCAGAAACAGGAGTGGATGATAAGGTCATCCAGAATTTTAAGCAAAAAATGGACGAGCGCAGGGTGGAGGCAGGACGTCACCGGAGCACGGTGGGAGTTTTGTCAGGCCTTTGCAGTGTACTGGCTGTCACAGTACTGGCAGGCGGCGTGGCTATGTTCAACAACTATCAGAAAATGCACCAGATGGAAAGCGTGATTGCATCCGTGGTACCGGAAGGAAACATAAAGGACGGCCTGATGGCGTTTGCCGGAAAGGGCGGTACAGAGAATCCTTCCGGAAAGGGCTGGTCCGCTGCGGACCAGCCTGATTATGTGATTGAGGAGGCATCGGGAAAGGTATATCCCACCACGGCTCCGTCACCGGAGAATGGAGATGAGAAACCTTCCAGGGTGACTCCGGAAACCCTGGAACCGCCAAATAGCGGCCAGGCGGGCGGGACAGGCCAGGGAAATGGTCAGACGGCATCAGGTCAGGGAAGCGGTCAGACGGCAGGGACAGGCCAGGGAAGCGGCCAGGCGGCGGCATCAGGCCAGGAAAATGGCCAGGCATCCAGCCAGGACGCGTCCAAGACTGACTCAGCCAAAAAGGGAAATGAACAGACGGAATCCGGCCATAGCCAGGCGGCAGCGGAGACAAAAGCTCCTGCCGATGATTCCACACTTCCGCCAACCGGGGGCAGAGGGGAAGCTGACGACCAGACTGTGTCCGCTGCCAGCTACAAGGTGTACACCGTGGCGGACGGAGAGACATTGTATGGCATCTGCTTTAAGCTGTATCATAATCTGCAGCATATAGATGAAATCTGCCGGGTCAATTCCCTGACAGATGAAAACAGCATATTTGCGGGACAAAAGCTTCTGGTTCCGTAAGCATATGCCTGGAAACCTCTGGCGGAAAAAGATAATGCGTTTTATCCAAAATTGTTGTATACTAATGCATATACGCAAAAGACGAATTTTGGGAGAACGCAGGATGGGCAGTACCAATTCAATGAGCCGTGAAAATAAAAAAAAGCAGCTGAAACGTCAAATCGTACCTTCCGGCAGTCCCTTCCAGGAAGAGGAGGACAGCCGGGAAATCGTGCACAAGGCGCATCGGCGCGTAGTCAGGAAGCGCCTGATTATTCTGGCAGTGCTTGCTGCCCTGGCAGCCATAGCAGCCCTGGTGCTGTCCCGCTATGAACGCTACCACACCTTTACGGATTATCAGACGGTTTGGGAGCGGGATCTGGTGGCTGAGGCCCAGGAAGCCGCTGCCCAGGGTGAAGGAAGCTTCTGCGGGTACAGAGATTTTGGGGACGGAGTTCTCAAATATACAAAGGACGGGGCTGCCTATCTGGACGCCAAGGGCAAGGTGGTATGGGTACAGAGCTATGAAATGAGGTCTCCCGTTGTATCGGTCAACGGCGATTTTGCGGCTATTGGCGACCAGCAGGGCAACAGCATCTACATATGCGATCAAAACGGGACCCAGGGGCAGGCTACCACGCTGCTGCCCATATTGAGGGTCACGGTGTCTGCCAAGGGCGTGGTGGCCGCCCTTCAGGAGGATTCCAAGGCGAGCTATATCTATTTATATAAAAGGGATGGAAGCCCTCTGGACATCATGGTGAAGTCTCTGCTGTCAGGTGACGGGTATCCGGTGGACTTAAGTCTTTCGCCCAATGGCACGCAGCTTATCACATCCTATATGTATCTGGACCAGGGTATGATAAAATGCAAGATTGTGTTTTACAATTTCGGACTGGGCAAGAATGATCCCAACCGTGTTGTGGGTATATTCTTTCCCAAAGACCTGGGAGATGCCATGGCGGGCAGGGTCAGGTTTCTGGATGAGAGCCATTCCGTCATATTCGCGGATAAGGGAATACAGTTCTTTTCAACCAGGGTGGAAACATCGCCGGAGCTGGTGAGCCAGATTCCCATAGAGGAGAATATAAGAAGCATCAGCTATGCTCAGGACAAGGTTGGCATTGTTACGGATAATGTGGAAGGCGGAGATCCGTACAGACTGAGGATTTATGACAGGGAGGGAAGCCCTGTTTTTGAAAAGTCCTTTAACTACCAGTATACCGGTTTTGATATTGACGGTGATTTGATTCTTTTGTATAATGACAGTTCCTGCAAGGTTTACAACATGACAGGTACGGAGAAATACAACGGAACATTTGACTTTACGGTCAGCAAGGTATCCGCAGGAAGGTTCCCGGGAACCCTTCTTGTCATGGGACCGCAGAAAATGACGGAAATTAAGCTGCAGTGATGCAGGAATAAAAGCGAAAGGAAGTATAGATACCATGGGGATGAAATGTATCGGAGTAGATGTCGGAGGAACTTCGGTAAAAATCGGACTTTTTGAGATTACGGGAGAGCTTTTGGACAAGTGGGAAGTAAGGACCCGTAAAGAGGAGGGCGGAAAGTATATCCTTCCTGATGTGGCTCGGTCCATCCGTGATAAGATGGAGGAAATGGGCCTGAGCCTTAAGACGGACCTGGCCGGAATCGGGCTGGGAGTTCCCGGGCCGGTTATGCCGGATGGATTCGTGGAGGTATGTGTGAACCTGGGGTGGCGCCGGATGAATCCCCAGGAGGAGCTCAGCAATCTGCTGGACGGAGCCACTGTAAAGAGCGGAAATGACGCCAACGTGGCCGCCCTGGGAGAGATGTGGCAGGGCGGAGGCAAGGGATATAAGGATTTGGTCATGATTACCCTGGGAACCGGTGTGGGTGGCGGTGTCATTATTGATGAGAAAATCATTGCCGGCCGTCACGGCCTTGGCGGTGAGATTGGCCACATCCACGTAAGGGATGAGGAATGGGAGCACTGCAACTGCGGCGGAGTGGGCTGCGTGGAGCAGATTTGTTCGGCCACAGGCATTGCCAGGGAGGCCAGAAGGAAGATGGAAGCCAGCGATAAGCCCTCGGTTCTGCGGGAGCATGGCGGGAACGTCACAGCCAAGGATGTGCTGGACGCGGCCAAGGCAGGGGATGAGCTGGCCAATGAAGTGATGGATGTGGTGGGACGCTACCTGGGACTGGCTTTATCCATGGCCGTCATGATAGTTGACCCGGAAATTTTCGTTATAGGCGGAGGCGTATCCAAGGCAGGACAGTTCCTGATTGATGTTGTCCAGAAGCATTATGATTATTTTACCCCCATATCCAAATACAAGGGGAAGCTGGGACTTGCCACCCTGGGAAATGACGCAGGTATATACGGGGCCGCAAGGCTGGTACTGTAGGACTGATACTGCAGGGGTGATTAGTAAATTAATAAGGAGCAGGCACGTTTGTCTCGATGTGCCTGCTCCCTGTTTGTCTGATAAAGGAATTTTTTAACTGTAACGTATCTTTCCCCTGTAAACACCCGGTCAGCTACATTCCGGGAATCCATACGCCGGATTCATCGACCCAGCAGTTATCAGGCGTGCGTGTATTGGCATACATGGCTCCGGTGGAAGGATCCAGGTAATAACTCTTACCATCCAGTTCAATCCATCCTGTGGCCATATATCCCTCCGCGTCAAAATAGTACCACTGGCCGTCAATCTGCTGCCAGCTGGAAACCGGGTAGGATCCGTCCGCATTGCTGTACCACCAGCGGCCGTCCGCTGCTGTCTGCCAGGTGCCTGCCGCCGGCTGGGAATTATCCGTGACAGTATTGCCCAGGGCAGCGATATCTGCTTCGCTTACTGTCCATGAGCCGGATGTGTTCCAGCTGCTCTTGGCGCTGTTGCTGGACTTCACGGAGCGGACCTTAAACTGATAGGAGCCGGGCGCCGTAATCTGGTCCTTGAAATTATAGGAGGTGTTATAGATGTCCTTGATTTCACCTATGGCAGCTCCGTTTTTAATGAGCTGGGTCTGATAATATTTGGCGCTTGAAACCTCGTTCCAGGAACCGTTTCCGTTGTGAGCGGAATCCCACTGAAGGTTGGACGGGGCAGCTGCCGCGCTGGTATCCGCGTCCTTGTCAAATACCAGCTGGACTGTAAGGATAAGGGTGGCGTTGCTGTCCTTGCGCTTGGCGTTTACAAATTTAATCTTATCAAATCGGTATTTGCTGGAGGAACCTAAGGTCAGCTTGAAGTTGCTGGAAGAGGTGTTGGAAAAATAGTATTCTTCCTCATCCTCCACACCCAGGATGATGTCTACCTGAGGCGGCTTGGAGCTGCTCCAGGTGTCTCCGTCATCATTGGTGACCTCCCAGGAGTCTACATAATAAAGACTGGTATTGTCTCCGGTAGCAGTGACCTCCACGTCTCCCCCATCACGTCCGGTACGTATGTCAGAGTCAATGGTAAGGTAAATCTTGCCCACCTTCTTCTTGCTTGCCGCCATGGCTGCAGGAGCCAGGACGGAAGAAATAAGAGAGGCAACTAACAATGCGGTGCCCACTTTTTTCCATGTAATCATGTCTGCCTGTCCTTTCTTTTTCTAATCATATTGGAATGAATCGTATATCTCTCCACAATATAACTATATCACAATTTTCTGGTAAATATCTTACGATATTATAAAACATTTTTATATTGGTAAACATTCCCGGCAGTGCGGATAATCCGGTCGTGCAGGCATTATCTAAAGGCTGGTGGAACGGGGCAGTGAAAAAATGAACTCGGTTCCCACGCCTTCTGTGCTGACCACGTCAATGTTTTCGCCGTGTGCCTGTATGATTTCCTTTACTATGGACAGGCCCAGGCCGGTGCCCTTCTTGTCCTTGCCCCGGGACAGGTCGGTCTTGTAAAAACGTTCCCAGATTTTCTTTAAGCTGTCCTTGGGTATGCCGATGCCTGTGTCCTTGACCGATACAAATATCTTTTCATACCGTCCCGATGCCTGGATGTAGATGGTGGAATCGTGGTGGCTGAACTTGATGGCATTGTCAATGAGATTGTACATGACCTGCTGTATTTTTCCAAGGTCGGCAAAAACCATCTGGATGTCATCCGAGAAGGTAAGATCAAAGCTTACGTTCTTAGACTCGCAGGTGCCCTCAAAGGAGGCCGCCGTATCCTTTATAACACGGTTGATATCAAAATTGGTCCTGGAGAGATAGCCCTTGGCATCCAGAGAGTTCAGGGTAAGCATGCTTTCTGTCAGCTTGTGAAGGCGCTCTGTCTCGGATATGACCCTGGACAGGTATTTTTCATACATCTCAGCCGGTATGGTGCCGTCCAGAATGGCTTCCAGATAGCCCTTGATGGAAGTCAGGGGAGAGCGGAAATCATGGGATACATTGGCTATGAAATTCTTCTGGTATTCCTCCATCTTATTCAGCTCGTCGGACATATAATTCAGGGTGTCGGAGAGATAACCCATCTCATCGTGGGTTTTGACATTGATTCGGTAATCCAGGTTACCGGCCGCGTATTCATTGGCGCCCACTGTAATCTTGCGAAGGGGCAGATACACGGTCTGCGTGAATACCAGAAGGATAATAAGGGACAGGCCGAACAGGACAGCGGATGTGATGTAAAGTATGCTTAAGATGCCGTTCTGGGACTGGTTGATTTCGCTGATGGGAAGGTGAATCAGCACGTAGCCGTAGGTGTTGTAATTCCCTGTGATGGGAGCTGACACACTGAGCACGTTTCCGTTAAACATCCCATAGTAATCCCCTATGGTATAGGACCGGTTCCCGATGGATGCCGGGTCAAAACCGTCTATGGAGGACTGGACCCGCGAACCGCCCAGGCTGTCCATAACCACGGTGCCCTGACGGTTGACCACCCATATCTCGGCCTTCAGGTAGTGGGACAAGGCCCGTATCTGGGTGGAAACCTCCTCGGAATCCAGCCGTTTTCCCTGATACATGGTGCTGCATGACGAGGCGATGATATTTGCCTCGTCATACAGCGCGTCCGCCTTACTCTGGACCAGATAGTCACGGGTCATTTTTGATGAAAATGTGGCAATGGCGATAAAGCCCAGCAGACCGAAAATCAGATATCCCAGTATGAATTTGGAATAAAGAGAACGGGTCATCGTTTCACCTCGAATTTATAGCCTATTCCCCAGACCGTGGTGATGGCCCAGCTGTTGTGATCCTTTATCTTTTCCCGCAGACGCTTGATATGTACATCCACGGTGCGTGTATCCCCAATGTATTCATAGCCCCAGATATGGTCCAGAAGCTGTTCCCTGGTAAATACCTGGTTGGGGGAAGCCGCCAGAAAATACAGAAGCTCCAGCTCCTTTGGCGGCATTTCCACGGAGTGGCCCATATAGATTACGGAATAATTGGTAAGGTTCACAATCAGGTCCGGGTACTCCACGTATTCGCCCTGCTGCTCGGTGGACGATGGAGCCGGGGCCGGGGCTGCCTGGTAACGGCGCAGCACTGCCTTGACGCGGGCTACCAGTTCCTTGGAATCAAAGGGTTTTATCATATAATCATCAGCCCCCAGCTCCAGTCCCAGTACCTTGTCGAAAATCTCTCCCTTAGCGGACAACATTATGACCGGTACCTGGGAGGAAGCGCGCAGCTCCCTGCAGACCTGATAACCGTCTATACCGGGAAGCATCAGGTCCAGCAGTACCAGGTTGGGCTTGAATTCCGGAAATACCTTAAGGGCTTCCTCGCCGTCCCCCACAATCATTGTCTCATAACACTCTTTCATCAGGTAGAGGGAGATTAATTCTGCAATATTTGCATCATCATCCACAATCAGAATCCTCTGCTTCTCTGCCATGCTATAGTTCCTCCTTGCTGCTGATTTCTACTTAAATGTCACAACGGTTACGCCTGAATCGCCTTCACCAAACTGGCCCAGACGGAATTCCTTTACATATTTGAGCTGACGCAGGCGCTTGTGCACCGCGTTCTTAAGGGCTCCGGTTCCCCGGCCATGGACCACGCGCACTGTCTGGAGATGGGCCAGATAGGCGTCGTCCAGATATTTTTCCATGGCAGGCACTGCCTCGTCCACTGTCATACCTATGAGGTTGACTTCAGCGGACACGGTGGAGGATTTGGACATCTTAATCTGGCTGCTGCCGCTTCCCTTGCCCCTGGCAGTCTTTCCGCCATAGCTTATGGAGCTTCCGTCGCCCAGTGTGGCGCTTATGTCCTTTTCATTCAGAAGCTCCAAGTCACGGATATTCACCAGGGAGCGGAGAATACCCATCTGGACATATAAATCGCCCCTGGCATTGGGAAGCGTGCTTACAGTGCCTTTAAGGTTCATGGACAGAACTTTGACGCCGTCTCCTATTTTCAGTTTCTTTGGTGAAATGGGCTGGCTGGGTCCCTTGGGTTTCACAGCCAGCTTCTCATTTGTTTTCTTCAGCTGGTCCCTGAGTCTGGCACGTTCAGCTTCCAGTTCCTTGCCCACGCCTGAGCTGGCGGCCAGCTTGTTAATCTGCTTTATGGTCTGGTCCGCTGTTTCCTTGGCTTCCCGAAGGATGCGCTGGGCTTCCTCGGTGGCATTTTTTAGAATCTTGTCCTTGCGCTCGTCCAGACGCTCTTCCTTCTGGGTCAGGCGGGTTTTTAAGGAGGCAATCTCATCCTTATAAGCGTTGATTTCAGCCTGTTCCTTCTCAATGGTCAGCCGGCTGGATTCCAGACTGGTTAACAGGTCCTCGAAGGACTCATCCTTGGCCTCCAGATGGGATTTTGCGTCGTCAATGATATATCCGGGCAGCCCCAGCTTCTGGGAAATGGCAAAGGCATTGCTCTTGCCGGGAATACCGATGAGTAACCGGTACGTGGGCTGCAGAGTTTCCACATTGAATTCGCAGCATGCGTTTTCCACTCCGGGCGTGCTGAGAGCAAATACCTTCAGTTCGCTGTAATGGGTGGTGGCCATGGTGCGGCACTTCATGTTGTGCAGGAAGGAAAGGATGGCAATGGCCAGGGCCGCTCCCTCTGTGGGGTCCGTACCCGCGCCCAGCTCGTCAAAAAGACAGAGAGACCGGGAATCGGCTTCATTTAAAATGCGCACAATATTAGTCATATGGGCGGAAAAGGTACTTAAGCTCTGTTCAATGCTCTGTTCATCCCCAATGTCCGCGAATACCTGGTCAAACACAGCCAGCTCCGACCCCTCCCACGCAGGGATGTGAAGCCCGGACTGTCCCATAAGGGTAAACAGGCCCACTGTTTTTAAGGACACGGTTTTGCCGCCCGTATTTGGGCCGGTTACAATCAGCAGGTCGAACTCCCTGCCCAGCCATACGTTGATAGGGACAACGGACTGGGGGTTCAAAAGGGGATGGCGCCCGTCCTTGATATGGATATAGCCTTTGTCATTGAACACAGGCGCGCTGCATTTATAATGGCGGGCCAGGCCGGCCTTGGCAAAAATAAAGTCCAGCTGCGCCAGCAGCTCCATGTCCATACGAAGCTCCTCTGTATAGGGAGCCGCCTGGTTGCTCAGGGAGGCCAAAACCGCTTCAATTTCCTTTTGCTCCTGTATCTCCAGTTCCCGCATCTCATTGTTCAGCCTGATGATGGCCATGGGCTCGATGAAAAGGGTGGAACCCGTGGCTGACTGGTCGTGAACCATTCCCGATACCTGGTTTTTGTACTCTGACTTTACAGGCAGGCAGTAACGCCCGTCCCTCATGGTGATAACCGCGTCCTGAAGATAGGAACGGCAGGAGTTGAGGATGGAGTTCAGCTGGGTGTGGATGCGGTCGGCCGTCACCTTCATGGAACGGCGCACATGGGATAATCCCGGACTGGCATCATCCGCAACCTCGTCCTCAGAGAGGATGCAGCGTTTGATTTCGTTGTTCAGAGGAGTCAGGGGCTCCAGACCCGCGAACAGGGGCTCAAGAGAGTCGAAGTCATCCTGGGATTCGCCGCTTCCCCTTCCGTCCTCGTCTGCGTCATGACGTCCGTAGGCCTTGGCTCTGGCTGCCACGGTCAGGAGAGAGCTTATGGAGAGCAGTTCGGGTATGCTTAAGGAACTGCCGATATCCAGGCGCTTCAGGGAATCTCCGATATCCCTGATACCTGAAAATGACACGGAACCTTTAAGACGGATCCGTGTCACTGCATCCGTAGTCTGTGCCTGCCAGGTGCGCACCTCTTCCAAATCAGAGGAAGGGGAGAGGCTCTGGCAGAGGGCTTTCCCGAGAGGAGAAGCCGCATATTCTGTGAGCTGGTTTATGATTTTATCATATTCTAAAGTTTTTAACGCTTTCTGATTCATTGATTTCACCTGTGATTTCCGTAAAAATGCTGGATTTAAAAGGACTTTTTCCCAAAAGCCGACATTTAAATTATACCATAAAAATCGATATTTACTATCTTTTTTACTATCTTTTCATATATAAAATCTTGCATAATACTGGGAAGAAACGTATAATAGAGGATAAGAGTCTTCGCAAGGAGGAGTACTATGGCGGATAAACGTGCTGACCAGCATAGAGATTTAGACCGGCAGGAGCAGACTCCGGACAAGTCTCATCGTTTTATTAATGAGAAGATTATCCGGCAGCCCATGACCAGACGGCAGATTGCCCGGAAAATCCTGTTGACCATTTTTTGTGCCGTTCTGTTTGGCGTGTTGTCGGCCATTTGTTTTGTTGTGAGCAGACCTGTGGCTGAGAGAATTTTAGGTCAGGAGACTCCTGAGGAGAGCAGCCAGATTACCATACCAAAGGATGAACCGGAAACCACGGCACCTGTGGTGATGGAGACTGAGCCCACAGAACCGGCCATGACCGAGGCAGTGGATGAGATGGTACGCTCCGAGATGGAGAAATACCGTTATTCCATTGATGATTTGAATAAACTGTACAGCAACCTGCGCACCATTGCCAGTGACGCGGATGACAGTCTGGTGGTGGTCCATTCCATTCAGCATGAAAAAGACTGGTTTGACAATCCCATCGAGACATCAGGACAGTTCTCCGGAGTGGTCATAGCCAGGACCCGCACTGAGATTCTGGTTCTCACGCCGGACAAGGCCGTGGAGGCAGCTGATTCCATTGAGGTGGCGTTCCCGGACGGAACCATGATGGCCGGAATAGTGAAGCAGAGCGATACCATTATGGGACTGTCCGTGGTAAGCGTGGACGCGGCCCAGATGGACAGCGAGCAGTTTAAGAAGGTGGAGGCCATCAATCTGGGCAACTCTTACGGGGTAAAGCAGGGCGACATGGTGGTGGCCATCGGCGCGCCGGCAGGTATTGTCCACTCCAGCGATTATGGAAATATATCCTATGTGGCGCGCAATGTCCATACGGTGGACGGCAGCTCCAGGGTGTTCTATACCAGCGCCAGCGGAGACGCGGAGGCGGGGACATTTCTGCTGAACACTTCGGGTGAGCTCATCGGATGGGTCACGGACAAGTACGACGAGGATGGCGTGTGCAGGATGACCACGGTGGTGGCCATATCTGATTATAAAGGCATATTGGAGATGATGAGCAACGGTATTCCGGCTCCGTATTTCGGCATTAAGGGACAGGAAGTAAGCCAGGCCATGGCGGACAGCGGAATGCCTTCCGGTATCTATGTGATAGCGGCAGTGACAGACGGCCCCGCATATAACGCAGGCATACAGCCAGGGGATATCATCACATGGATGAACGGCGAGAAGGTGGGAAGCCTGAAGGATTTCCAGAACCAGGTGGAAAGCTTGCACGCAGGAGATAAGATTAAGGTGGCGGTCCTGAGAAACGGTAAGGATGAATATAAGGAAATTGAGTTTTCAGTGACGGTTGGAGCCAGGTAGCGGCTGGGGTTTTGGAAGGAACTGGAACCGGGGAAAGATGATAGCCGGAGAGTTTGGTACCCGGCGGCGGCTGTGGACAGGCGGCAGTTTACGTCAGGCAGCGTAAGAAGTCAGGCAGAGGGGCCAGGCAGTGTTAACCGCCTGGCTGCGTTGCTGTCAGGGAGTGGAATGCGTTGGACGGATGACAGATAGCGGTATGGATGGCGGTATGGACTGCCAGGCGTATAGATAGGGTAATAATTAGGTTTTTAAAGTAGGTTTATAAAATAGGTTTATAAATATAGAAAGAAGAGGAAAATTGAACATGAGATATATCGGCACCTTCAGGGAAGGTATGCACATTGCAGATGTGTACCTGTGCAAGAACAAGCAGATTGCCCTCACGAAGAATGGCAAGGAATACGGCAATCTGGTAATGCAGGACAAGACAGGTACCATTGACGCCAAGATATGGGATTTGGGTTCTCCGGGAGTCGGGGAATTTGAGACCATGGATTACGTTCGTGTAGAGGCGGATGTGACTCTGTTCCAGAACTCCTTCCAGCTGAATGTGCGCCGGATTCGCAGGGCCCAGGAGGGAGAGTATGTGGAGGCGGATTACCTGCCGATGTCAAAGAAGGATATAAAGAAAATGTATGAGGAGCTGCTGGGATACATAAGAAGTGTGAAGAATCCCTATCTTCAGAAGCTGCTGTGCGGCTATTTTGTGGAGAACGCGGCTTTTGCGAAAGCGTTCCAGTTCCATTCCGCAGCCAAGACCGTGCATCACGGATTCGTGGGCGGCCTGTTGGAACACACGCTCAGCGTGACAAAGCTGTGTGATTACTATGCCGGATATTACCCGATGATTAATCGTGATTTGCTGCTGACAGCTGCTATCTTCCACGATATTGGTAAGACCAGGGAACTTTCACGCTTTCCGGAGAATGATTATACTGACGATGGACAGCTTCTGGGCCATATTATCATCGGTACTGAGATGGTGGGTGAAAGTATCCGCTCTATACCGGGATTTCCGGAGAAGCTGGCTACAGAGCTTAAACACTGTATTCTGGCCCATCACGGGGAATTAGAGTACGGCTCACCCAAGAAGCCGGCGCTTTTGGAGGCATTGGCCCTTAACTTTGCCGATAACACAGATGCCAAGATGGAGACCATGATAGAGGCGCTGCAGTCCGGC
Source organism: Enterocloster clostridioformis (assembly GCF_020297485.1). Classification (NCBI taxonomy): domain Bacteria; kingdom Bacillati; phylum Bacillota; class Clostridia; order Lachnospirales; family Lachnospiraceae; genus Enterocloster; species Enterocloster clostridioformis. The sequence continues at coordinate 3,261,690 of NZ_JAIWZC010000001.1, read as the reverse complement.
GGGGAGAATAAAGGATGGCTGGGGTACAACCGGCTGCTGGAGTCTAATATCAGGAAGACAACGGAATAGGCGTTGAGGTTGGATAATAAAGAGAAATAACGGGACCGAATATATAAGGCTGAAAACATTTAGTTTGGGTACGGGATTGCAGGATGTGTCCTTGACCAGTGTGTTTTCGGCCTTTTGTGATAATGGGGCGGGGATGGAAGAAGTGTGTTGGTGGGCGGATGGGATGAAATAACAGGATAAGATAACAGGATGAAATAATGGAGAGCAATAATCGCTCATAATAATAATTGAATGACAGGATAGGTGAATTGTATGGAAAAGAATCAGGAATTTATTGTGACAATAGAGGATATGAATGAGGACGGAGCAGGCGTGGGAAAAGTGGATGGCTACATCTGGTTTGTCAAGGATGCGGTGATTGGCGATGTGGTGCGGGCAAAGGCCATGAAGATAAAGAAATCATATGGATTTGCCAGGCTCATGGAAGTTCTGGAACCGTCAGTTTCCCGTGTCATTCCGTCATGTCCGGTAGCAAGGCAATGTGGTGGCTGTCAGCTTCAGGCCATGAGTTATGAAGAACAGCTGAAATTTAAAGAGCGGAAGGTGATGAATAATCTGGTTCGTATAGGCAAATTTGCTGAGGATGAGATTCATATGCTTCCTATCATGGGGATGGAGGAGCCCTGGAGATACAGGAACAAGGCCCAGTTCCCCTTTGGAAAGGATAAGGACGGAAATGTAATTGCCGGATTCTATGCAGGGCGGACACATGCCATTGTTGAAGCAGAGGACTGCCTGCTGGGAGTTGAGGAAAACAGGGAGATTCTGGATATTGTAAAGCAGTTTATGAGGGAAATGAAGATTGAGCCCTATGATGAGATTTCACATAAGGGATTGGTGAGGCATGTCCTGATTCGGAAGGGATTTAAGACAGGTGAAATAATGGTATGTCTGGTGATAAATGGTAAAAAGCTTCCCGGAAAGGAGCGTTTGGTGGAGATGCTGACCGGTGGGGATGGGAAGGATAGAAAGGGACAGGGAGTAAGTGAGCAGGGAACAAAGGGGCTGGAAGTAAAAGAGCAGGAGACAAGTGAGAATGAAGCAAAAGGGTATATATCAAACAGGCATGTAAACAGGAATGGAATTAAAGGTATGGCCAGTATTTCTTATAGCGTGAATCAGGAAAGAACGAATGTAATTATGGGGAAGGAGATTGTGAATCTATATGGCCCTGGATTTATAACAGATTATATTGGAAATGTGAAATATCAGATATCGCCACTTTCATTTTATCAGGTGAATCCTGTTCAGACAGAACGGCTTTATGGGACAGCGCTGGAGTATGCCGGACTTACGGGGAATGAGATTGTTTGGGATTTGTATTGCGGAATCGGCACTATTTCATTATTCCTGGCACAGAAGGCTAAGAAAGTATATGGCGTGGAGATTGTACCCCAGGCCATAGAGGATGCCAGGAGAAATGCAGAGATAAACGGTATTGATAATGCAGAGTTTTTTGTGGGAAAGGCCGAGGAAGTACTGCCGGAACAGTTTGAAAAGAATCATGTCCAGGCGGACGTGATTGTGGTGGACCCACCAAGAAAAGGATGCGATGCGGTTTGTCTGGATACCATACTTAAAATGAGACCGGAACGGGTGGTTTATGTCAGCTGCGACTCGGCTACGCTGGCCAGGGATTTGAGGTATTTGGCAGATGGGGGGTATGTGGTGGAGAGGGGGAGGTGTTGTGATATGTTTCCGGGGACGGTGCACTGTGAAGTCTGCGTGGAATTATGTCGAAAATAGGCTTGGTTCTATAAAGTAGGTGCATAAAATTGATTAATAGATATTAGGAGGAAATAATAATATGAATGGATTAATTGTTTCTGTAGTTATTAATATATTTTCTTCTATCATATATGATGTAGTTGGTAAGGGAATAAATTTAGAATCCAAAAAACTCAAACAGATAAAAGAAAATGCAAAACAGAGTGTCAGTAGAGAATTAGCAAGAATGCAAGAACAAAGTAGGATTTTTGATACAGATGCAATGCAATCCTATTTAAAAAATATGAAACCAATCGAACAAATCTTTCAGTATGTCTTTCAGGGTGATAGTGCACTTAAAATGACATCTGATGAATTAATTTATAAACTATGTCAAAATACAGCAGAATATCTGAAAGAGCGTGGAAAAACAATTGGCGTTATGGAAAATGCAGATATTCGTGAATTTTATAGTAAAATTGAAGATATCTGTAATTTTATTTCGCATTCTTTTCTGGGTTCAGAGAGTATAGCCTTAGCAAATCTATTGCACCAGGATATGAAAAGTGAGTTTAATAGTGTAAAAGCATCTATGGCATCAAAAGCTGACGTACAAAAAAGTGAACAGAATATTATTCGTGCTTTACATGAACATGAGCAACATATGCAACAAAATACTATGGGAAGTGATAGTTTAAATAGGATACAAATAACAGTACAAAAAAATAGTATAGTAGGGACGCAACCATTTAAGTACTTTGATGGTAGTGAAAAGAATCTATATGTAAAAGGTATAACATCAAAATTAAAAAAATATGCATGGATTCATATTTACGGAAAAATGTTTACAGGAAAAACTCAAACGTTAATACGTATTGCAGAAAAACTATCTACATATTTGTGGATTACAGTTAAGGAAAAAGAATTCATTAACATAAATGTACAGGAATTGAATTTGCAAGATGGTAGTGTTTTAATTTTAGATGGGATTCCTAATATCGCGAATATCGAAGTTAAGGATAAATGTTTGCAGATCTTAAAAGAATGCAAGAAAGTAAACTGTAAATTAATTTCTAGTGGATATGAAAATCTTGAAGATTATATAAGGGGATATATCAATAAAGAAGAAATTATATCTATCGAATTAAAGGGACTTGATAAAGAAGAAATTACTGAAATAATGAAAAAACATGGAGCGCCAGACAATTTGCTGAAAACTAGAGGGTATGAGAGCTTTATAGAGGTGTGTGGCTCTTTGCCGCCTGTTGTCATGGAAGTGGTGTATCGGATGGAGAGGAATGGATGGAAAATTGATGATGAAGTATTCCTGACAGTTATTTCAAGGAAGACTGTGTCGATAGAAGAACAAATGAAATTAATGTTTATTGAAGCGATAGATGATGAACAAACGAGAAGACTCTATTATCGAATGCTTTATATAAATAGACGTGTTAATAAAGCGTGGGTTGCGCAGATTGCATCTATACCGGAAGAAGTTGAAGATAGCGATAAGTGTCTCGAAAAGCTGAAAAACAGATGGATTTATCTTGAGGGAGATGATTATTATTGCTCCAATAATATATTGGAATCTTATGCTGAAGAACAATTACAGATAGAAGAAAAAAACAGTATTGATCAATATATGATACAAAATCTGAAAAAACAAGTATTAGAACCGCTAGACATCTCGAATTTGATATCCTATTTCTACAGACTAGAAGATTTTGATTCTATGGGTTGGTTTTGCATACAATTAATGGAAGAAATGATAGAACAGGAAGTAAAAAACTATTCTATACAGGTAGAATCTTTTTGGAAGGAAACACCATTGCCTGAAAAAATGTCGCTATTTATGAAATGTTTGTTAAGAGTAGTACAACTATATTTTATAGTCTGGAAAACTGATGGAGAAGTAGCAGATCTAAATGATAGATTGGAAAAAATATGGAAGTATGCGCAAGAAGATAATAAAGTATGGACTGTAATTATTTTATTTGGTATTAAGCTTGCAATGATTAATCTCAATATATCCTTGATTTTCTTTGAAAATTATATGAAGCAATGCAAGGGCAACAATATTTATGATGATGAAATTTTTCAACTAAATCAAGAACAAATAGAAAATTTAATTCCAGATTCTTTAATGAATAAATCAGCATTTTCTGTTTATAATGAGATGCTGATGCTTAATATAGATTCAATTGAGCAATTGGAGAGTTACTTTAAAATTTCTGAACAATACTTTAGTAATAAGCAGTGGATGGAACTGGAACAGATTGAGAATATAGATGCACTTTTTCAATGTATGTTGGAGAAGGTTCGTAAGAGTTGTAAAGACCAAAAAAGATTTATCAATCAATTAGATTGTTTTTTTAAAAGAATTAAGGTTGATTCATATCCAACTTTGTGGAAGAGTATTCTTCATTCAAATATGTATTGTTTGCATGTGTCTCAGGATTACGAGGGGGTAAAAAAATTATATTATTCTAAAAAATATATAATAGAGAGCAACCCTGTGTTTTTTGCGGAGATTATTGATGAAATGGCTCGTATTGCGCATGATAATAAGGATGAAAAATTAGAACGTAAAGCATTCCAATGGGAAATGAAATTACTTCCACAGGTTGTCATGAATGTAACGGGACCAATTATGATTGATTCCTGTCTTATGTATTTGAATATCTTAGATGCAGATGACGTATCAGAAATACAGCAGGTATATGAATGCATGCTGCTTATAGCTGCCAAAATACAACCACAGGAAGAATATCCCTTAATAAAGGAAAAAATGGAAGCGGAATACTGGATGAAGCTATATACTATAGGATTAATAGAGTTATATATAAAAGAATTCCTTGAATTCATAAAACGGTTAATATGTCAATATGATGTTGAAGATAGTATTCCATTAGATTGTATTCTAACGAAAATGATGCATGCTTTGGGATATATATATGGAGATTTGTTGAATAATCGTGTACCAGACAAGTTGGCAGATGGCAGTGATTATTCGAGACCTAAGCTTCGTATGTTTTGGAACGATGTTAAGGAAAATGAAATAATACCATATTGGAATCCCGAAAAACGTGAATTACTATGCCTTTTATGTGCAAAGTTTGCAGATAAATATAGACTGAGTGCCTTGGGTATGGATTTCTTTCATATGATGACACGTAAGAGGGATTTTTGGTCTAAAAATATGGAATACATGTATAGAATAGATTCTTACTTGCAATTCAAATTTTTAGAGAATCATGAATTAGATAAATTGATATATATTCTGGGTAATGAACATGAAAAACAGGAACGTCCAGAAGCGGAAACCAGAGGAGAGTTTTTCTGGATTGTTCGTGAATTGATGATTTTTTCCATTCATATTTATGAAGTATATAAAAAGAATATAGATACTGCAGTTGCTTTCTGCCAACAGATAAGTGATGAAATTCGTGAAGATTTCTATGACGAGGTCGGAAAAAGTTATTATTATGAATATAAGAAGATTTTGGGAATTATCATTAATGAGGATACGGATTTTGCATTGTTAAAACACACCTTTTATTTAGTTCAGGAAAAAAATAATTTAGCTTATATGGATTCTGTAGTATTACCATTATTACTACTACAAGCACCTGAAAAACAAATAGATATGTTAAGAAAAAATACGGTTAAAGCGATTAGAAATCTTAAATTTGATGATTTTGTGATTGATGAGAAAATAAAGATAATAGAGCAAGGTAGCTTACAAAAATAATAATTTTGAATTAGGTGAATTGAAATATCGAGTTACTAAAGATAATATATGTTCATACTATGAACTTTCATTTTCAAATGTAGCGAATGATTTAACAGGTGAAATCGTTATTGGTTCGAAATCAAGAACAACAACGGCTGATGTTGAATTTATTTTAAGTACATACGGATATAATCCAACGAAAATAGATAATTTATATGATCAGAGATGTGTTTATATCAGAAGGTCAAATTTATCTTATAGGTAATTATAAATATATTTATGCTACTGTATTCGGTCAATATTTGTGGACGAATTTGAATGGAATATTATATTTATGATTATTAGGAAAATGTGAAATAATTACTATCAAATTTTTTGAGGGGAGAAGAAATTTGGAAAAATCAAGTATTTTAATGTACACAACTGAAGACGGAATCACTAAAGTTGAAGTTACATTTGATAATGACACAGTGTGGCTCTCGTTGGATCAGATTGCAGAGCTATTTCAAAAGAATAAGTCTACAATATCCAGGCATATCAAAAATATTTTTTCAGAAGGTGAGTTATTGGCGGAAGCAACTGTTGCAAAATTTGCAACGGTTCAAAAAGAAGGAAATAGAACTGTTGAACGACAGATTGATTTCTATAATCTTGACGTGATCATTTCGGTCGGATACCGTGTAAAGTCCCTTAGAGGAACACAATTCAGAATCTGGGCCACGAATATTTTAAAAGAATATATGAAAAAGGGGTTTGCCTTAGATGATGATCGCTTGAAGAACCTTGGAGGCGGCAATTATTTTGAAGAACTAATATCACGTATCCGTGATATTAGATCTTCAGAAAAAGTATTTTGGCGAAAAGTTCTGGAAATCTATGCGACCAGTATTGACTACAATCCTAAGGCAGAAAGTTCAGTGTTGTTTTTTAAACAGGTGCAGAATAAAATGCATTGGGCAGCACATAAGCATACTGCGGCAGAGGTGATTTACCAAAGGGCAGATGCGGATAAAGATAATATGGGGCTGACTACATGGAGCGGCAACCGTATAAAACGCTCTGATGTAGAAGTGGCGAAAAATTATCTTGATGAAAAAGAGTTGGATGCACTCAATAAAATTGTCGCGGCATATTTGGATATTGCAGAGGTACATGCTTTAAATCAGGAACCAATGTATATGAAAGACTGGCTGGAGACGATTGATGATTACCTTAGGATGACCAGACGAGATATATTAACAACAAAGGGGAAAGTAACACATCAGCAAGCATTAGAGAAAGCACATTTGGAGTATGAAAAGTATAAAAGAAATCAGGAATATATATTATCTCCGGTGGAATGTCATTTTTTAGAGAGTATAGGGGAATTAGATAAGTTGGAGGGAAAAAATAATTATTAGGATTCTGACGAAAGGTTTCCACTAAGGGAGAATTATATGTTTTCGCCATTATTATTATCCACTCACCACACTGCGAGGTTTGTGTCGAATTAGTACGGACTAAAAAATAGTGGAAGTTCAAATGATATTTAAAACGAGGTGACCATTTTGCATTTAAACAATAGTGATTTAATCAGACGTCATATTTCAACTCACTCTGAACGTTCAGCTGAAGATCGTGCGGCTGTTTCAGCCTTAGAAACATTTTTGGCCTCAGATGGGAAAATTAATACTAACTTTTCCTGTGATGATAAATGGCCCAATCATGATGGTACATTTGAATTTGTTTCGAATCCTGAAATATCTAGTATAACTCGATTTAAATAAGCTTACAATTTAAGCATTGGTAGTAATCTGATTTCTTGGCTTACGTGTCCGTGCTTTGGGCGCACGTTTCCCTTGGTTTTCAGGATAATAATGTAAACTTATTAAAATCGAGTTATACTAGTACAGCATTGCCAAAATAATAATGAATAGACGTTGCTTTTTTATTGTAGTCGGTGCATAATAATTCTATCACTAAAGAATGGATGGGTTATTATGCGAAGGAAAACAATTGATACTATCCCGGTTTTATCTGATGCCATGAAAAACATATTATCTGCTTTTTCAAAAAGCCGCTCCCTTCCGTCAGGACTGGTCAAAAGAGCCAGCATTGTCCTGCTTGCGTCACAGGGGGAACTCAACCAGAATATTGCACCACAGGTCGGGCTTCATTATAATAATGTTGCCACCTGGCGCAGTCGGTTCCTCGCGGCGCTCCCAGCCTTGCGGAGGATTGAAATGGACGACCCGAAAAAGCTTGAAGATGAGATACGGGCAGTCCTGTCCGATAAAAAACGCCCCGGTGCCCCGTCTGTTTTTACGCCGGACCAGATCATGCGGATCATCGACCTTGCCTGCAGCAACCCAAATGATTTTGGGTACGAAGTAAGCCAGTGGAGTCTCCCGCTGTTAGTGGCAGAAATTAAAAAGCAGGGGATCGCTGAACAGATTTCTGAGAAATCTGTCAGCCGTTTTTTAAAAATGAGGTAGATTTACATCCCCACAAAATCCGTTACTGGCTTCATTCTTCGGAAAAGACGGAAGCCCCGGAATCTTTTGCGCGGAAAGTAAACGAAATCTGCGGCCTGTACCAGAGTGCCCAGGAACAAAGCCGGGAAGGTGCACACATTGTTTCCACGGATGAAATGACCGGGGTACAAGCGCTGGAACATAAATATCCTGACAAGCTCCCATTACCCGGCCAGTGCGCCAAAATGGAGTTTGAGTATATCCGCCATGGCACGACCAGCCTCATCGGGTTCTTTGATGTTGCAACGGGCCGTATGGAAATGCCGTATTTAAACTCCACACGCACAGAAGAGGATTTTGTGGAAGCCGTGAAAGCATTGGTAGGGACAGACCCGCAAGCCCCATGGACATTTATATGCGATGGCCTAAACACCCATAAATCGGAAGCCCTTGTCCGCTTTGTGGCAGAAGCCTGTGCCCTTGGCGTGGAACTGGGCAAAAAAGGGAAAACAGGGATCCTTAAAAGTATGGAAAGCCGAGCGGATTTCCTGCATGACCCTTCCCACCGGATCCGCTTTGTCTATACTCCGAAACACAGTTCCTGGATGAACCAGATTGAGATATGGTTTGGCATCATTAACCGGAAGCTGCTGAAGCGGAAAAGCTACCTATCAATAGAAGAACTGGAAGCAAGCATCCTGCGCTTTATTGAACAATACAATCTTACAGCACACCCATTTAAGTGGACATATGCCGGGATACCATTAGTAATTTAATCACTGATATTTAAGCAATGCTGTACTAGATGTCCAGAACAAAATTTTATAGTCCAGATAAAAGGAACACATAATTATACAGAAACTAACGGCATAATTTCGTATAGTTTAAAAAGTTTAGCCTTTCCGGCATTTATCGCTAAAGAAGTAACTGCAGATCCAGGGATTTTATTTATTGTGTTAAACCCAGATGTTAGAGGAGAAAAACGCGTTTTTTGGAAATATGTATCTCCTGGTTTTATCAAATCAATAGATTTTGAAAAGAATAGCACAACAATTAAACTGAATGCTGAAGATGAGATAAAAGATACAGACGAAAGCGTTAATATATTCTGTAATAAACTCAAACGAATTATAGATTTTCATCTGTTCCTAAATAAATTAAATAAGAATAACCTCAAAAAAGAAGATGCCATAAAAATTATCGAGACTAGATGTGAGGATATATCATTAGAAATTGATAGGATCAATAATGAGAATAAATCTCGCGATAATATATCGAGAAGGATAGTGAATGGGCTATATGATTTATGTTATGCTACTTTGATTTTAAATGCAATAAATTTAGGATATACAGATGTTAATGAAAGGTTAGCATGGGAGTTATCCCAATTTAATATTGAAACCCAATATTTGAGCAAATTTTTGAAAGGTCTTAAATATATTGGCTCAAGAATTCCTGACGAAGGTCAATCCGAAAGGTTGATGTTGAAATACTATAGCTATCTTTGGGAGATTAGAAAATTTTTGAAAAATAATTTTAGTATTTTAGTACTAGAAAACCTAGAATCATTCCCTTTACATACTGATACTCTTGATACAGAGTATTATGAAATGGTAGTCTCAAGTATTGCTGCAATTGACTTATCTCCAAAGAATGTTAGAACCTCTCGATATTATATTCAAAAAAAGACACCGTTCTTTGTTAATGGGGAAAGATATTTTGAAATTACATTACAATTGGCCGGATTGTATGCAACTAAATTTAATCGGATTACTGTATATACGAAGCAGAATATATCGACCAATTATTCAATACAGATTGCATATGCTGATGCAGAAATCAATCTCTGGGGTGCAAATAGTAAAATTAAAGTAGTGACTAATTGGAAAGTATCCATAAATCCTTCATGTTTAAATAAACTGGGTAAAGTTTTGCATATAAGTACTAATTTAAACAAGAATTATGGTGAGTATACCTCATTGATGGACTTCCTTACTAAGACGGGTATCAATTTATTAGATTTAATTAATTTACATGAAAACAGGTATCAAAATGCTTTACACCAAATTTATGGTGGGACCAAAACGAATACTTTTGAGGAGGTGTTCTTTAAACTGAGAAGAGACTATGCATTATCTTCAAATAAGATGGGAAAGCACACTGTACGATATATATTACTAAATTTGCGGGAAGAGATATTAGAATCAGTACTGCCAAATACATTTGACAAAAAGTGTCTTACAGAGGAACTTTATATTACGAGCAGATGCTATCCATTTGAGAAAAAGCCCTTCATTTCAAATCTTGCTGGGAGGAAAACAAGTAAAGGCAATATAAATGATATCCTTGAAATAACTAATGGTTCTGAACAATATAATACTGCATATCCATATTTGACAATTGAAAGTCTGATATATAAAACAGGAGAATTGTATTTTGACGTGGATTCTGTGGCAAGCATGGAGAAGATTAAAAAATATAATGATAGCTTAGATGCATGGGAGTGTAGTAATGGTTTTCGAATTAATGAAGAAAATGGTTATTTATCTATCGACTCCTATGAAGCTAATACTTTATTTATACTTGAAAAATTATTAAAGCTTTCAAAAGTGTCTAATAGGGGACAACAGGAGTCAAATTCAAGATATCTTAGGGAAAGCAATTTAAAATTTGAAGATCCCTTAAAAAAGGTTGCGTTGCAAAAGGTATTTGTAAAATCTCAAGTAATGCTCATATACGGAGCGGCCGGTACGGGAAAAACTACATTGATTAATTATGTTTCAAATATGATGATGCAATCAAAGAAGCTATTTCTTACAAAAACACATACTGCTTTGCAAAATTTAAAAAGACGTATAGAGAATCCAGGTTCAGAGTCAGATTTTGTAAGTATCGATAGCTTTACAAAGATGGTTACCCTTACGGATTATGATGTGATTTTTATTGATGAATGCAGTACTATAGATAATAGAACTATGGGGAAAATGTTGGAAAAAATCGATGATGATACCCTGCTTGTTTTAGCAGGCGATATTTATCAAATTGAGTCTATCGATTTTGGTAACTGGTTTTATTATGCTAAAGATATCATTAAAACGGATGGCGCTAATGTTGAACTTTTAAACACTTGGAGGACAGAAAAAGAAGAGTTAAAGAGTTTATGGGATGGGGTTAGAAAAATTGAACCCATTATTACTGAAAAATTGGCAATAGACGGTCCGTTTTCTTCCGACATAGGAGAAGAAATATTCGTATCTAAGGATGAAGATGAGATTGTATTGTGCTTAAATTACGATGGGAAGTTTGGTTTAAACAATATGAACCTTTATTTCCAAAATGCCAATACCAAAAGTGAAGTATATTCATGGGCTGAGTGGACATTCAAAGTTGGAGATCCAATAATTTTTCTGGATACTAAGCGTTCATCCTTATTATATAACAATTTAAAAGGAAGAATTGTAGACATTTCAAAAAGCGATTCAGCAATTTTATTCACGCTTGATATAGATACAATTCTAACAGAACGGCAATGCAGGAATGAAAGTTTCGAATTCGTTGATGTTACCGATTTTGGAACGCGAATCTGTTTAGAGGTGATTGCAAGTATTGAAGAATTAGAAGATGATGAAGAAAGAGTTAAGACAATTATTCCTTTTCAAATTGCATATGCTGTTTCTATTCATAAGGCGCAAGGTTTAGAGTATAAATCTGTAAAGATAATTATCCCTTCCTATAACGCAGAAAAAATATCGCATTCTATTTTCTATACAGCAATAACTCGTGCAAAGGAAAAACTTAAGATATACTGGAGTGCTGAAACAATGCAAGATATTATAGAAAGCTTTACAAAGGAAAAAGATGAATCGTGGACGCACTCGATGATTAAGAAAAAGTTGGATTTGGAATAAATAGTAATACTGTTGGGAATTCAAATATCTAGCAGTATGCACATGCTCGGACAGATAATCGGCGTAATTTCGTCAAATAATATACATCCTTATAATTTATATTTGTCAGATTTATAAGACGTAAATCAATTGCGTAGAAAAAGTGCACATACAGGATTATTAATAAAAAATGATGTACACACAATAAAAGATATTCACCATAAGAAAAAGTAGCAATTGTAAGAGGCAAATTGCTTATAATTAATAGATATTCTTGAACATAGGATAAGAATTTGTTTGCGTTTTAGGGATGATATTATTGCTAAGAATGGAATCTTCAGAGGAAGGGCTGAGGGGGTGTTGGTACTAGTTGATCCAGCAATACCTATCTTATCCTGGGATACGAAAAGCCTCTTTAAATTTTTAAATCTCTGATATAGTTCAATGGCAGAGCAAAGGGAATATCAAAAAAGGATACGTTCTTATGCAGCAGGGAAGACCGCATGTCCGCCCAGGGCCAATTCTGCTCTGTGAACATCATTTTTATACACTCAACACATGTGGAAAGTATTGTCCTGTTGCAGAAAAAAAGTAATGCAAAATAATTAGGACATGGGGCTAGAGTGGATAAAAAAGAAATAGTTTTATTTACTGATAGCAATGTTGCATTAGAGGTACCCATTACACCGGAACAGGGCACCGTATGGTTAAAACCGAAATCAGATGGCCGAATTATTCGAGCAAGATGTAAAAACGATTGGAAAACGTATTAATAATGCTTTGAAAGAGGAATTGCTGGCTCAGACCGCAACTGTGGCAAATTTTGCGATAGTTCAAAAAGAAGGGGAAAGATCCGTAATGAGGCAGGTTGCTCACTATAATAAGGTAAAAATAAATATACAGTTAAGGCTATTAAGGAAATGCATATAACAAAGAACCTATACATTAAAAAAGTAAAGGCATAGAAAAGGCGAGGAGGTGAACTGAGTGAATAGTCAAGGTGATATTAATAGGAAATCAAATATTATTATCTACACAACAGAAGATGGTTTGGCAAAGATAGATACAACTTTTGATGGAGATACGGTCTGGCTGTCAATTGATCAGATGGCGGAGTTGTTTCAAAGAGATAGAAGCGTAATAGGCAAGCATGTGAGAAATGTTTTTAAAGAAGGAGAATTGTCCAAAGAAGCAGTATGGGCAAAATTTGCCTATACTGCGGCTGACGGAAAAGTTTATGATGTAGATTATTATAATCTTGACGTGATTATTTCGGTCGGTTATCGTGTGAAGTCAAAGCGCGGCACACAATTTAGAATATGGGCAACAGGCATTTTAAAAGAATATATGAGAAAAGGTTTTGCGCTGGACGATGAGCGGCTGAAGAATTTGGGTGGTGGAGGCTACTTTAAAGAATTACTCGAACGTATTAGAGATATACGTGCTTCTGAGAAGGTATTTTACAGGCAAGTCTTAGAAATTTATGCTACAAGTATTGATTATGATCCGAAAGCTGAAATATCCATTCAGTTCTTTAAAAAGGTTCAGAATAAGATTCACTATGCGATTCATGGACAAACTGCAGCAGAAGTTATTTATACCAGAGCGGATGCTGAAAAAGAGTTTATGGGACTTATGACATTTGCAGGAAATCAGCCAACATTAAAGGAGGCTGTCATTGCCAAAAACTATCTGAATGAAAAAGAGCTTCGGGCGATGGGACAACTTGTTTCAGGGTATCTTGATTTTGCGGAACGTCAGGCAGAGCGGGAACAGGTAATGACTATGAGCGATTGGGCAGCGCATTTGGATCGTATACTTACAATGAGTGGCGAACAGTTACTTCAAGGAAACGGAAGTGTTACTCATAAACAAGCAGTTGATAAAGCAACGAGTGAATACAGAAAATATAAAACCAGAACCCTCAGTGATGTGGAGAAGGATTATTTGGATTCGATAAAAATATTGGAACATAAAACGGATAAGAGTTGAAAAGGTGATATTATTCACGAGTTAATAAATAAGACAAGCGAAACTCCGCCAGGGGTGAGCCACGTCTTTTAGACATCATTATTATCCACTCACCATTTAACCACAAAATATAGCGGATTTGGTAAAAACACTGTGTTTTTATAGTTGTTATTTTTAGAGATTATGGTATGCTTAAGATTATGAATTATTAGTAAAAATTATTGGAGTATTAATTACCAATATGATATCCTGACACATAAAAATATTTTTCAGAAGGTGAACTAAGCTGGGCTTCAGTTGTTGCAAATTTTGCAACAACCGGATCCGATGGAATAAGATATCATTTGGATTTTATAATCTTGATAATATCATTTCTGCTGGTTTACAGAATGTTTTGAATTTCCTGTAAATACATATTCGGAGGCAATTCATAGAAATGGAATATTTTGAACCAATTAATGAGACATCTTATTTATCCGTTCCCAATGCACCGGTATACCGTAAAATTATGCGGTGTTTTTACCGTGAATATGAGAAGATGCATTTCCAGATATACAAAGAAGATATTTTCCAGCTGCTTAAACAGGATGAGACGTTTACGGGATATACCATGGAACAGTTGATGACAGATCTGGAAGCTTTAGTCAAGTGGAAAAATCTTACTCCGATCCAGGACCCTGGAAGGGTTTATACCATAGCGGATTACAAGAATAAGCAGTATCGCTATACCATGTCAGAGTATGCGGTTGAGATTGAACGTCTCACTGTGCGTCTTGAAAATCTTTTTTTGGAATCCGGCAATTTATCCACGAATTTTTTTGTTCGGCTGGAAAAAAGCCTGCAAAAGGCAGAAGAAATAAAAGATAGCAGTCTGAAGGAGATTAATGAGTGGTGGGGATTGCTCCAGGAGGATTTTAAAAGGCTTAACCAGAATTATCAGGATTATCTGCGGGATTTCTATTCCGGAAAAACGGAACAGCTCATGAAGTCAGTGGAATTTGTAGTACATAAGGACAAGTTTATTAAGTATTTGAATGAATTTGTGCAGGAATTGCAGCGTCATTCCAAGCGGATCGAGCAAATTTTGTCAGATAATATGCTGGTGATTGAAGAATATATTCTGTCAAAAGTGATACAGAGTGAATTGGATATTCCACATGCGGTTTTGCAGCTTCATGGAAATGCAGAGCCAAGCATACGTGAAAATGTGATGGGGAAATGGAATTCTCTGAAAAACTGGTTTATAGATTCACAGGGAAATGAGTGTGAGTGCAAAAAAGTTTTGAAAATCACGAATGATGTAATAAGAAGTATTATTCAGAATGCAGCGCTGATCGTACAGCTCCAGAATGGCGGAATCAGCAGGAAGGATGATTACCGCAAGTTTTTGGAACTGTTTCTGCAATGTGAGGATTTGGAAGAGGCTCAGAAGCTATCGGCTCATGTTTTTGGAGTACAGAAAATACAGCATTTTAAGACATTGGAACCTCGCGAGGGGGAGGGTATCAATGACAGTATTTATAAGGACGAGCCTGCTGTTTTTTTGCTGAAACCTCATACAAGAGCTTATCGGGAGAAAAAAGACCGGAGAGGATTTACAGATAAGTCTTTGGAGAAATACATGCAGAGGGAGAAGTATCTGCAGAAGATCAAACGGCAGAAAGAGATTGTTATGTATTACATCAAGGATAACAAGATCACATTTTCAGAAATAGAAGAGGTTATTTCGGAGGAGACAAGGATTACATTTTTGCAGTGGATCACGCAGGCCAATATGAATTCCCGGAAAACAGGAAGGACGGAATATGGGCAGGAATATCGTTTGACGCAGACGAAGGGAAAATGTGTGTTAAGGTGCGAGGATGGAGATCTGGTTATGCCCGCGTTTGTATTGGAGTTTATAACATTATGAATGAATTCAGAACACTATTAGAGAATTTCTGGATCTGTAAGGATACAGATAAGGAAACGTATTACAGAGTGAAGAGGGATATTCCGAATTTTCAGCGCTTTATCAGGGAGCAGCTGGGCTGGAAGCTTGTTCATACGGAAAATTTGTTAAAACTAGAGAAAAGACCGGCTCATGCGGAAGCGTTTATGGGAATCGGGGAATTTATGGAGATCAGGGACTACTGTATTTTGTGTGTAGTGCTGATGTATCTGGAGGATAAAGAGGAACAGGAGCAGTTTCTTTTGTCAGAGCTGATTGATTATGTTGAAGCGCAGCTGAAATCTTATGTATCCATAGATTGGACTTCTTTTACACAGAGAAAATCCCTGGTTCGTGTTCTGCAATATATGGAGAAACTACAGATGCTCCTGGTATATGAGGGACGCAGCGAGGCCTTTGGCTCGGAGGCAGGACAGGAAGTTTTGTATGAAAATACCGGATATTCAAAGTATTTTGCAACCAGCTTTCCAACTGGCATCTCTATATTTGAATCCTGGGAGGATTTTGAAAAGACAGATTTTGAAGAATTTCAGGAAAACAGAGGCGCATTGCGCATCAACCGTGTGTATAGGCAGTTGGCGGTGTGTCCGTCTATGTACTGGGAGAACAGTGAGGACGCAGATTCGCTGTATTTAAAAAATCAGCGTCAGTGGGTTGCAAAATATATCAATGATAACATGGGAGGAAATCTGGATCTATACAAAAATATGGCATGTATCTCATTGGACGGGGACGACTGCTATGGTTCTGTTCACCCGAGAGACGCCATGCTTCCGGAGATTGTTCTTCTGGTCTGTGGGAGGATACAAAAAGAGGTTTCAGAGGGGAATTTAGAAAAGCAGGAAAATGAATGTATTTACATGACAAGGAAACGCATTTCAGACGTGATTTTGTCCTGCCGCAGAGAGTGGAGCAGCGGGTGGAGCAAAGAATATCGGGAAATGGATGAGGAGCTGCTTGTGGAGCATGTGTTAAAATATATGAAAACCTGGCTGATGATTCGAAATGACGGAACGCAGATTGCCTTATTTCCGTCTGTGGGAAGGACAGCAGGAGTTTATCCGGAGGATTTTAAGGGAGGTACCGGGGAGTGAAAGACCGCTTTAAAATGAACCGTATAGGGTTCGTGAATTTCTGGTTATATGATGAAGAAGAGTTTGAATTTGTGGATGGAAAGCTTCTCCTGCGTGGGCAAAATGCGTCTGGTAAATCCATTACAACCCAGAGCTTCATTCCCTTTATATTGGACGGTGACCGTACGCCGAGCCGGCTGGATCCCTTTGGGTCCAGCGACAGGAGAATGGAATATTATTTCCTGGGGGAAGAAGGAAAGGATGAATCCACAGGATATTTATTTTTGGAATTCAAAAAAGAGAGGTCGGAAGAATATCGCACCATTGCCATTGGACAGAGGGCAAAAAGAGGAAAACCCATGGACTTTTGGGGTTTTATTATTTTGGACGGGCGAAGGATTGGCTATGATCTGAAGCTGTACAAGGAGATTGGTTCAAGCAAAATCCCTTATGACAGAAGGGAAATGAAAACAGAGCTTGGAGATGACAATTTTTTTACGACGAGCCAGAGTGAATATAAAAAAGCGGTCAATCAGTACATTTTTGGATTCCGGAAAGCGGAGCAGTATGAGCAGTTTATTAAATTGCTTGTGAAGGTCCGCGCTCCCAAACTTTCCAAGGAATTTAAACCCACCAAGGTATATGAGATCTTGAATGATTCTTTGCAGACGCTGACAGATGAAGATCTGCGCGCTATGGTGGATGCTATGGAAAAAATGGATGAGATTCAGGAAAGCCTGGAGATTTTGAAGCGAGCCTTTGATGATGTGAAAATCATACGGAATGAATATACCCGGTATAATCAATATATGCTTGCGAAAAAGGCACAGGCTTATATTGCAATGAAGCAGAAGATAGAGACAGAACAGTGCCAGCTTGACATACAGGAGCAGAAGCGGCAGGAGACAGAGGAGGCCAGAAACAGCAAGAGCCGGCGTCTGGCTGACTTAGAGGAGCAAAAAAAGCTAAAAGGAATTGAGCGGGCTGGACTTCTGGATGCGGATCTGGAGGGAATCGACCGCAAGTTGGAGCAGGCCAGGGGAGAGAAAGAAGAAGCTGCCGGGAAGGTTGCCGATTGGGAGAGTAAGATCCGGGATTATCAGGAAATGATCTGGCGGGGAGAACGCAGAATGAAGGAGATCATGGCCTGCCTGGAACAAATACAGCAGGAGATTGGGGAAGCCAAGTTGGAACTGGGAGAGCAGCAGGAGATTATTCAGTGGGATCAGCACGAGGCGGCTCTTCAGATGATAGACAGAGGCGAACATGAGAAAAGCAGTGAAATTGTAAAAAGCCTTGATTCGCTGAAAAAACTGCTGGCTGAATGTAAAAGGGAAATACGTGAGTATGAGGAGCGATCCAGACAGTATGATGAACTTGCGGCGCAGCTGGAGAAACTTCATACTGAAAAAGCAGAGGCTCAGCAGAACTTTAAGGCTGCACAGGAAGATGTTGTCCGCTGTGTGGATCAGTGGATCACAGATATCTATGCAGCAGAGAAAAAATCTTCTCAGTGGAGTCCTGACAGCGGGATTCTTCCAATACTGGTGGAGAAAATTCGGGAGTATCAGTCTGCAGCAGATGCAGAAACAGTACAGGCGCTTTTGCGCACCGATTATGAGCGCCAGCGCCAGGGACTCATGGATCTAAAAAGCAGTCTGGAATATCAGAAGAAAATCCAGGAGGAAGAACTGGATCAGGAAAAAGAAAAGCTTACATGCCTGCGGAATTCAGGGGAATTGGAGCCGGAGAGGGACGAGAGTATAGAGCGTTCAAGAAAGGCGCTTAAGAGGGCTGGTATCAAAGCAGTACCTTTTTATAAAACTGTGGAATTTTCTAAGAATCTGGATGAGACGTACTGTGCAAGGCTGGAGGCTCAGCTCCAGAAAATGGGAATTTTAGATGCACTTGTAGTATCTGCGGATGATTTTGAGAATATCAGAAAGCGGTGTCCCGGTTTTTTGGATACGGTTTTGTATGTGAAAGGGAATGGAGGTTCCGGCTTTTCCGGGCTGACTGTCAGCGAAGAGCTGGAACCTGCTCTGAAAGAGACCGTTCAGAGGATTCTCAGCAATATTTATGAAGATAAAGAGGATGGACAAGGAATTTACCTTGGGAAAGACGGGACTTTTAAACAGGGGATTCTGGCTGGTAAAGCAGGCAAAACCGGCAGTGCTGAGTTTGTGGGAGTTCTGGCGAGAAAAAGACGGAAGGAACAGAAAATCCGCGAGCTGGAAGGCCGGATTTCTGAAATTACAGAAATAATTGTAAGCTTGGAAAAAGAGATTACAGAGGTGCAGGAGCATTTGGAAAAGCTGCAGGAAGAATATCAGAAGCTCCCTGGCTTTTCAGAGATTAACGCTGCCTTAGACCAGGAAAGGGAATGTGAATACAAGCTGCAAAGGACATGTGAGGAATGTGGGAAGAAAGAGGCGCAGGAGCGGCAGCTGATATTTAAAAAGAACCAGCAATACCAGACAATGCTGCAAAAGTGCAAGCCATTTCCCTATGGCAGAACAGAAGAAGCCTATGAGGAAGCCAATGATGCGCTGGAAGAATATAGCCGCATCTGGCAGGAGATCAGGCAGGCAATGCTGCAGCTTCGGACGGCTCAGGAGAATCTCAGTACAGAGAAGGACAGGAACGTTCAAAGTGAACAGCTGATGGATGATGCTTTTGCAGAGAAACGCAGCTGGAGTGCGAAAGAAAAAGAGAGCGAGATTCAGATTCGGCAGTTTGAGGAGTACCTAAACCGTCCGGAAATTGCAAAAAAGGCTGGCCGCTTAAAGCAGCTGAAGAAAGAGCTGGAAGAAATTGGAACAGAGTGTGATACTTTAAAAGAAGATTTGGTTATTCTGGGGGAAAGGCTACGGGTGATTCTGGAAGATGGGCCAAAACTAAAGGAAAGCCTGCGCCAGAAAATTATAGCAGAAACCTGCCTGAGGAATTATTTTGAAGAGGAGCTTGCGCTAAAACTGGTATTTGACAGAGAAAGCCAGGGAATCTTTGAATGTGCTAAGAGAGCGGTGTCGGTATTGCGGGAAAGCGATAAGAACAGAGAGCCAACGGACCTGCTGCAGGCGCTGCATCAGGTATATCAGCGCCATAACGGAAGTCTGGTCAATTACGGTACATCTTTGGAGGAATGTTTTGACACGCCGGTGGAGGCAGCTCTGGAAACAGAGGCTGCTGGCGCAATACGAAAGCGGGTGCGGGTCGTTTCCTCATGGAATGGGAAAAGGGTATATCTGGAGGAATTTTACGGCATCTTGAAACAGGGCATTGATGAGACGGAGCTGCTGATCCAGAAGAAGGACAGGGAGCTGTTTGAGGATATTTTGTCCCAGACCATCAGCCGGCAGCTTACGGACCGGATTGCAGAAAGCCGGAAATGGGTTTCGGATATGTCGCAGCTCATGCGGGAGATGGATACCTCTATGGGTCTGATCTTTTCACTGGACTGGAAACCCTGTAAAGCAGAGAATGATATGGAGTTAGACACCGCGGAGCTTGAACAGATTCTGCTCAGAGATCATATGCTTCTGACCATAGAGGATATAGAGAAGGTTGCGGCGCATTTTAGAAGCCGAATCCGCATGGAGAAGCTGAAACTGGAAGAAAAAGGCGACATGATCAATTACATGGATCTTGTCAGGGATGCGCTGGATTATCGCAAATGGTTTGAATTTCACATGTATTTCAGGCGTGGAGAAGGAGAGCGGAAGCTGTTGACCAATGCGGCGTTTAACCGTTTCAGCGGTGGAGAAAAGGCTATGGCCATGTATGTTCCTCTTTTTGCAGCAGTCAACGCACAGTATAAAAAAGCGGAGCAGGAAGACCATCCGCGAATCATTGCTTTGGATGAGGCATTTGCAGGAGTGGATGACAAAAATATCAGTAGTATGTTTGAACTTGTGCATAAGCTGGATTTTGATTATATCATGAATTCCCAGGCTTTATGGGGATGT
The DNA here is from genome assembly GCF_020297485.1 of Enterocloster clostridioformis. NCBI lineage: Bacteria > Bacillati > Bacillota > Clostridia > Lachnospirales > Lachnospiraceae > Enterocloster > Enterocloster clostridioformis. The sequence goes on along the minus strand of NZ_JAIWZC010000001.1, from coordinate 3,240,878 downwards.
TTTGAGACGGTAAAAGGACTTCGGATTGCAGAACTTTCAAGGCCCCAGGATTCGCAGATTGTTTCAGTGATCCGTTATACATGGAATGGACGTGAGAAGATATTAGATGTGCAATAATAAAGAATGTGCAAATTACTTTAAAAGTCAGCGGGCATATCACAGATGCTTTGAAGAATTTAGAAAAAAATGGAAATCTTACGGAAAAGCTGCGGGAAGAATTACGCTTAAACAGACTTCGGAGGAAGAGCGGCGGGCAGTGGGCGGCATAATCGGCAAAGTATTTTATGAGGAAACAATTCGGTTTTCTTTCTTGGAATTTGAACAGGGACTGCAAAAAACACGTTTCGCGCCGGTGGATATGAAAGCGGTGCTGGAGGAATATTTCGGGGAGCCGCTGATTACCACTCAGGGGCGGCAGAGAGAAGAGCAGGAGAGAAGAAAAAAGTTTCTGGACAGAAGCTGCGGATATTTTGAAGAAAATGCCGGAAGAGAAGCTGCGGCGCTTGCATGGCTGCGGAAAATGATCTCTGAGAAAAAATATGGATATCAGCTGTTGATGAGGGAGTACGCAAAAGATGAGAAGCAGGCGGAACTGCTGGTGCGGAATGTAGGGAACGCAGTGATGAAGCTAAAAGAGCTGACGGATAAGGAAGATGAATATCCGTTAGCCGTGCTGGCTGCTGAGATAACAGATAATCCCCATTACTTTGACCGCAGCACAACAGCCGGATTGCTTTTTGTACATGCAATCTGCTGCTGCGAAAATATGGAATTGCCCGAAGACGCACATCAGTGGCGGAAACTGCTGACGCAGGTTTCGATTGTTCCGGACAATATATCTTCCATGGTTCATGGTTATGGACTCCGGCTGCTTACTAAACAGGGATGGCATGGGGCCTATGATACGTTCTGTGAGCGAAAGGAACCCTATGTTATTACCATGGAGAATATGAAAGGGATTATCGGTGTACAGGCAGTGGGGGAGAAGGCGTATATAGTTGAGAATGAGATGGTCTTCAGCTATTTGATTCATAATTTGAAAAATTCGGACTACACCCTTCTGTGTACTTCCGGTCAGCCCCGTTCTGTGGCACAGGTGCTGATTACCTATATTTTGGCCAGTGGGTCAAAAATCTACTATAATGGAGATATTGATCCGGATGGGCTCTGTATTGCGGATAGACTATGGAAGAAATTCGGGGATCGTATTCATATATGGAGAATGTCGCCGGAGGATTATGATAAAAGCCTCTCAAAAGAAAGAATAGGGGATATTGGAAGAGCAAAGCTCGAAAATATAGGTCATCCTATATTGAAGAAAACGGCAGAGTGCATGAAAGAAAAGCAGCTGGCCGGATATCAGGAAAATATGCTGAAAGAGTTGCTGGAGGATATGCAAAACTGAGGCGGGAATACAGTTAAAAATTAGGTAGGACATCTTAAAATCTTATGGTTCAGCCAAGATTGTATTTCGCTTGGGGGGAATCATAATTATTTCTCAATATATGCGGAAAGTATCATTCTGTTGCAGCAGAAAGGCAATATAAAATAGCTATGACAGGTGGATTACAATGGATAAAATGGAAATTATCTTATTTACAGATGGCCAAATTATTTGAGCGCAATGTAAAAAACAATTGGAAAACATATTAATAACGCTTTGAGAGAGGAATTGCAAGACCAACCTGCAACTGTCACAAATTTTGCGATAGTTCAAAAGGACGGGGAAAGAACCGTAGTGAGACGGGTTGATCACTATAATTTGGATGTTGTAAAAGCGTATAATATAAGTAGAGGAATTTGTCTAAAGGGAATAGCGAGGTGAGAAATTAGATAATCGAAATTATATGGGAAAGAATAAAGATGGAGTAATATTCCCTGTTGCTCCAAATCTTTCCGAGATGAGTGATGCTTATTTGAAATTTATAGAAGAAGTAAAATCGGAAATTCAAAAACAGCGGATTTCTGTTGTATTAAATGCTAATTCCAGTATGACTTGCCTGTACTGGAATATCGGCAGAGGTATTCTAAAAAAGCAGGAGGAAGAAGGCTGGGGCACAAAAATTATTGACCGTATGGCCAAGGATTTAAAGGATGCCTTCCCGGAAATGTCAGGTTTTTCTCCAAGAAACATAAAATATATGAGGAAGTTTGCGGATAGTTGTCCTGACTTTGAAATTGTGCAACGGGTCGTTGCACAAATACCATGGCGAACTAATATTTCTTTAATGGACAAACTGAAAGATGAAGAAAGTCGTATTTGGTATGCTTATAAAGTAATTGAAAATGGCTGGAGTAAAACGATTTTAGACTTGCAAATAGAAAGCAGACTAATGGAGCGTTCTGGTAGGAGTGTTAATAACTTCTCGGAAGCACTTCCGCCAGCGGATTCCGATATGGTTAATCAGGTGTTTAAAGATCCGTATCTGTTTGATTTTCTCGGAACGGATATGCCTCGGCGGGAGATAGAGATTGAACGGCAACTTACTGAACATATTCAGAGCTTTCTGTTGGAACTGGGGCAAGGGTTTGCGTTTGTAGGCCGACAGGTACATTTGGAAGTAGGCGGTGATGATTTTTATCTCGACCTTTTGTTTTACCATCTGAAACTGCGGTGCTTTGTCGTAATTGAGCTAAAAGCCTGTGACTTTGAACCAGGATTTATTAGCCAGCTAAATATGTACCAAAATGTGGTTGATGATATTCTGCGACACCCGGACAATAAGCCAACTATTGGTTTGCTGTTGGTAAAGGGTAAAAACGAAACTGTAGTAGAGTATTCTCTAGCCAAAGAGCTGGAGTAATTGTGCAACGGCTTGTTGCCTAATTCAAGTCCACTTTATGTAGAACAAAGCTGGTAAGAATAAAAGTAGATGCGACATGAAACGGTGCTTTTATTTGTGATGTAAATAAAGTTAGACAAACGAAACTCCGCCAAGGGTGAGCCACGTCTTTTAGACATCATTATTATCCACTCACCACATACAGAATGTTGCGTGAAATTAGAACGGAGAGAAAAATAGAAGAGGATAATTTTATGGAACCATCGAAACGTGATTGGAAACTTTATAGAGAGAAAGTATCTGGTTGGCAGGAACATTATATGGAGCGGCTCATTGAGGATTATGTTGCTTACTTAAACAGTAATGAACCTGCTTCAACAAAGTTTTGGACAATGGAGAAGCGTATGAGACAGGATAAGAAAACACCTGGGGTCTGTATAGAACTTAGTAAAGGAAATATGATATTTGATCTAGTCCGTTTTTTGCAGGATGAAGTAATTGTATTTGATGATTTGGACGAATTTTCAGAGGAACTAAGGGAAAACGTAAAGCTTTTGATGGAAAGATTCGGCTGATTAAAATGTAGAAGGACGGACTACTACGAATGGAGGTGTGAGTACAGATATGTATATATGGAAAAATGTTACCGAATGATTTTCAGAATCAAAAAGACATTATAAGGATTGTTATTTGGAAATAGATGAGGTGTATGATGAACATGTTGTTACTGACCTCCTGATATGACGCTGACCAGATTTGTTCATTTTTCAGCAGGCTGCTCTAACTCATGTCAGTCATTGCGGTGGCTTCTGGGTGGATTTCTCCACCCTTAAAACCATCGTTTTGATAGAGAGTGCTCCTGCATAGGCTTTTCAGTCAAATGGAAGCACGCCCTCGATCTTTGACAACTTCATACTGCTTTGCATGCGGCGATTTGAACCTGCGCAGTTTACTGCTGACGTTATCCATATGCTCCTGAAGATCTTCAAGCTGTCCGCTGATGTCATCCATGGCGATCCTGATATCCCCATGGAGCAGTTCTATGGAATTGAGGGCTACCTCCAGTTCGTCCCGGATGTCCATGTATTCCTCCAGCAGATCCAATACGCCGGACTGGCGCATGCGGTCAGCAAAGGTCTCTGCCGGGCGATGTTTTTTTCTGAACCATCAGGCCTCACCTCCCAGCATCTCATGTTCGAGGACAAACCTTACCTGATGTTCGTCCGTAAGACGCTTTCCCTGCTGGCTGGCGTACATCAGGCAGCCGTCACAGATCCGGTTGATGCGCTTTAGGATCCCCGTGGACTCGCGGAAGCTCTCGTCCATGGCCTTATCGGTAAAGATATCCTGCCTGCCTCCGGCATACGCAAGGTGGGAACGGATATATCTTTCCGTCTGCGCACGGTCAAGATGGGGCAGGATGCAGCTTAAATCAATCCGCTGCCTGACGGCCGCATACCGCTGGAGCCGGAGTTTATCCCACAGCTCCGTCTGCCCGACGAGCGCGAGTGCCATAGGGCTCATAGAATCGAATTTATAATTCAGCAGGAAGCGGAATTCCTCAATGGTCTCTTTTTCCAGAAGGTGTGCTTCATCCAGGATGCAGACGACTTTCCTGCCCTGCACGCCGCGGATGATCTCCACCTCCTTCTGAAGCTGCCTCTTGGCATCGCCGCGGTAGAACTTTGATTCCACGCCCAGCTGGTCGAGCATGCCTTTGCAGAACCATCTTGGGGTCAGTTTGGAGTCCGACAGGTAGAGGAAGATATATTCCTCTTTGGGGAGCGTCTCCACAAAACGGCGCACCAGCGTTGACTTGCCGCACCCGGCATCCGCCGTCACCACGGCGAACAGCTGGCGGTCCGCCGCATAAGACAGGCGCCCAAGGGTGTCCGCCATCGCCGGTGACTCATACAGCATCCCCGACGGGATATCGCGCACGAAAGGGAGACGCTGCAATTCGTAAAAAGCTTTATACATTGCTGCCACCATCCTTCCTGTACTGTCCGAAAGAGATGGCATCTGCCATGTGCTTTTTGGATGCTGCGCTCTTCTTTTTCAGCGCCTCCAGCATACGGGAATTATCCGGCTCCGTTTCCTGCATGGAAATCGGCAGGGGGTCTTTTTTATCACAAAACGGCCTCATTTCGAGCGGCTTTGCGGTAAACGCTTCAATCCGATAAGGGACGGTTTTGTCTCATATTTGCGGCCCTGAAAGCTGATACAGCCGCCCTTGTCAACAAGGCGTTCTTCATGGTGGAGGAACGCTTCCGCCACTACGGATGTATCCAGGAACTTTAAAGGCCGGCAGTCCCGGTTCCACTCCTGGAGAGGGGTGATCCCTTCCGGTGGGACGGGCATGCCAAGGCTCTCATAATACTCCCGGATGCCCTCGTGCGGCTGCTTATGGCAGTATTCCTCCAGGTAGTTTTTCCAGTGGCGGTTAAGCTCTTCCAGTGTTTTGACCTTATGGATCCGGGCCTCCCTGAGAAAAGCATCGGCCACCTGATGGAATTTTTCTATTTTCCCCTTTGATTTTCCGCTGCGGACTTTTGCGTGCCGAACCGTAATCCCAAGTCTGGCAAGGGAGAATTTCAGCTGTTTTGCCACATACTGCGAACCGTTGTCAAAGTATACGGCATCACAAGCCCCGGCCTTCAAGAGGACGTTCCGGAAGGTATCCTCCACGATGCTTTCCTCCTGGTTGTCATAAAACCGGGAATGGACCAGGTATCTGGAGTGGTCATCGATGGCGGAGGACAGATATGTCTGCACCATCGCCCCGTTTTTCCCTATGGGGAGCTTACACCCATACTTGACATCCTGTTGGGCTTGCAGAAACGTTTGGACGAGCTTTCGCGTGCGCTTGCGTATGTCTGCATCTGTCTCGTGCCGAAACCGGCTTTATAAAGGTGACGCTGCAGGGTAGGGCGCTTGAGTACGCCCGGCTCCGCCCAGCCCTCCTGCTCCAGGATGAAGATGAGCTGCTCCACGCTCCGCCTGGGTACTTCCTTCCTCAGTTGGATTGCCTGCTCCACAATCTTCCGGTAATTATCCGGCAGCCTCCCGGAGACAAGCGCCTGAGCCGGCACGACGGGTTTGAGACCCTCGAAGCCTTTTTCTTCATAGGCGGCAAGGTACCGGAAGATGGTACGCTCGGATAAGCCTGACTTTGAGGCTGCTTCTTCCCGCAGCTGGCTGCGTTTGGCGGGATCCAGGCTCTCATCAAGCAGTGGCGCGATCAAGGTGTAGCGTGAGAGCGCCTCGTTATCCCTCCAGTTTAAATCTTTTTTGATTGTCTGCATGGTATGCACCTCCTTTTTGGACAGCATACCGCAGAAAGCGCTGACAGCCAAAACAAAGTGGGTGCATATAAGATGTCCTCGGACGGATACCAGGAAACCGCCTGAGTTATAGACCATGCGCAGGACAGCGGGAAGCCACCTGTCACAGGATTTCCTAATTGTTTCCAAAATGGCCGCGCCGGCCAGTCCGGGATTCCTTAAGAGGCTCATAGCCTGCCGACAGTAACCTTCTGTCCGGGAAAAGTTTGCCATAAGCCAGTGGTGCCGCCGCCGTATGGTTTCATCACAAGGATAATCCTCGTTCATGGTATCCTCCGGCAGCCCTCATTGTCACACCGTCTCCGCTCAATCATCAGCCACACTACCTGTCCGCCATCCAGCTTCATGATTCGCGGTTTCCAGTCACGGTGGCTGACAGGGGACCGGCATATGGGGCATATACAATTTTCGTTACAATGGATAGTAATTACGCCATCCCCCTTGTCAGATTCCGTGTACTCTGATACAATAATCATGGTTTTATCATGAGTCTCAGAGGACACAACTTAGCGGGAGGGTCTTCTGGGACTTTCTCTTTCTGTAGAATGTTCATTGACATTATACAGAGCAAGTCCCTGACATTCAAGCAGAGCAGTATGGATGACAAATCAGCTTAGCAACAACACAGTTTCCTTCTACCAAAGACCTTGAATTTGTTTTTCTCATAAAATCGTATTAATTTTTCTTCTTCGCATTCCAGATAAACAAACTTTCCACCGACTTCGTTTTGGATTAAATATGCTTTTTCGATTGCCATTTGTAATAAATCTGTACCAGATATAAGATAATCATTTCCATTTGCAAAATTTTTTTCCAATTGTCATATTAATGGCGCAGAAACCATGTACTGGTTGGTTTTCTCATTAAAAATTCCATGTTCACGGAGTTTTCGTAAGTAGGTAATAATCAGTATCTGCAAATTTCCATCCACATTTGATAAGATAAGTTCAAATGATGGAGGTGATACCAATAAATACGAATGACAATTCAACCTCAAAGGCTGACCTTTGGGCAGACCGGTTCCATGCTTTTCAGGAAAGCGGTTTATCCCGCAAAGAATGGTGTCAGCAGAATGGAATCCCACAGTCTACACTGGGTTACTGGATCCGAAAGCTCCAGTCAGAAGCCGCTGAGACAGAAAGTGCTTCTGATCCGGTGTTTGCAAAGCTCCCTTCGGAACATGAACTCCATTTCAGTACAGCAGGTACAGGAAAACCTCCTGTGATGCTCTGTCTCCCGGAAAATATCCGGATTGAAGTTGCTGCGGACTGTCCAGCCAGACTGTTGACTGCCCTGCTTCAGGCCTTAAAGAACTATGCTTGATTTTTCCGGAAGTACTACGGTCTATCTGGCATGTGGCTACACGGACCTCCGGAAGAGCTACACTGGTTTAGCGGCCATCATCAAACTGAAATTCCATCTCGATCCGTACTCCCGCTGTATGTTCGCGTTCTGCAATCGCAGGCGCACATTGATCAAGATCCTTCAGTGGGACGGGTCAGGGTTTTGGATCCTGATGAAACGGCTGGACCGCGATTCCTTCCATTGGCCTGACACACCGGATGAACTGCAGAAGGTTACGCTGAAAGAACTCCTTTGGCCGTGCGATGGTTTATCCCTGAACCCCAGCGGCGCATTTGAAGAACGTCACCCGAAGATCGTCATATGAGCCCGGATCCTGTCAATTCGCAAAAAGCCGAAAATCACTTTGTTTTGGGCGGATTTTCCTCCGTCCCGGAATGCAGTTTCCTATAGGAACGGAATGCTTTTTCTGGTATACTTTCTGGTAGAGATTTCAGAAAGTTGAGGCTGTGTTATGGATCCGCTTTTTACAGAGGAACAACTGAACAAGATGAGCAGGGAGGATATCATCTCCCTGATGAAAACCATGCGGGAGCATTATCAGAAACAGGAAACAAAGATCCAGATCCTCGAAGAAAAAACAAAGGAACTGGAATTCCTGAACGCGATGCTTTCTGACCGTCTGACTCTTGCGCAGCGGAAACAGTTTGGCCCATCCAGCGAAAAATATGCGGATGGCTATACGCAGCTGAACCTTTTTAACGAGGCAGAGCAGGAAGCAGAGCCTGATGCGCCGGAGCCGGAAATGGAGGAGATCCATCCGTCTTCCTATAAAAGAAAGAAACGTTCCGGCAAAAAGGAGGAAGATCTTTCCGCCTTTGAGACAACGGAAGTAATTGAGTATAAGCTGACCGGCGCGGACCGAAACTGTCCGGACTGCAATACCAAATATAAAGTCGTGACAAAAGAGACGGTGAAGCGCCTGAAGTTTGTCCCTGCACGGTTTGAAGTGGCGGAGGAGGTCACCTATGTTTACAGCTGCCCAAAATGCGGGGCGATGAAACGTCCGGAAAAGGCGCCTTCCCTTCTCAAAGGCAGTGTGGCAACACCATCCCTGGCGGCAGGCATCATGAACGCAAAGTATGTGGGCGGCATGCCCCTTGCGCGTCAGGAACGGGAATTCGCCCGTTACGACCTGAACCTTTCCACAAAGACCATGGCGAATTGGATCATCCAGTGTGCGGACCGGTATCTGCAGCCGCTTTATGAACTGATGAAGGAAGAATTCCTCCGGAGCCGGTACGCTCATGGGGATGAAACCCGTGTACAGGTAATCGATGAGCCGGAACAGAAAGGTTCCACCCAGAACTGGATGTGGGTCTATCTCACTGATGAATACAGCGGCGCACCCCGGATGGTCCTCTTCCAATACGAAAGAACCCGGGCGGGATATCATCCGGTGGAATTCCTTGGGGATCAGTACCAGGGATATTTCACCTGCGATGGATACCAGGCATATCACAGCCTTCCGGAAAGGATCACCGTGACAGGATGCATGGCCCATGCGAGGCGCAGATTTGATGAATCCCTGACCGTTTTGAAAAAGGACTTTACCAAAGAGCAGCTGAAGGAAACAACCGCATATCAGGCAATGGAACGGATCGGGATGTTCTATAAGATCGAGGAGATGATCCGTGACAAGTCACCGGAAGAAAGGTATGAAGAGCGTCAAAAGCAGGCAAAGCCGCTTTTAGAGGCTTTCTTCGAGTGGCTTCATACCCTGGAGGATGCTGTGGACAGATCTTCTAAGATCGGAGAGGCGGTCCTGTATACGCTGAACCAGGAAACCTATCTGAAAAGGTATCTGGAAGATGGCCATCTGAGTATTGACAATCTAGCTGCAGAGCGGGCACTGAAAAATTTTGCCATAGGGAGACGCAACTGGCTGTTTGCCAAAAGCATCCGCGGGGCACAGGCCAGTGCGACTGTGTACAGCATCACAGAAACTGCGCTTCTGAATGGACTGAAGCCATACAACTATCTCACATATGTGATGGAAAAGATGAAAGAACTCGGTGCGTTTCCGGCAAAGGAAGAAATGCTGGAGCTTCTCCCATGGTCCTCCAATCTGCCTGATGATTGCCGCAGCAAACTTAAAAAGTAAAAAACAGATCCTCCCCCGGTAAGTGCTGGGGGATTTCTTATTTTGTCAAGATACGGATTATTACTTACTTACTGATATACAAATATGTGAATAACTTTAAAAAATTATAGATTTTACGATGTAGCAAGATAAGAGGAAGACTCTAAAATTAGGACGAAGGAAATATTGTCCCCATTTGACTATTGAATCTGAAAAATGCGGGGAGGGGCTTAAAAAAGTTATGAATTCCTCCAGAAAAACAACAGAATATAAGAAAAACAGTTATCTTGGGAATCGTTGGATAAACTTTTTCACAGCCCCTTTACGAAAAGATTTATAAGCGATAAAATTTTCGATACTGATTAGGAGTCATGGAATATTCTCTTTTAAAAAGTTTAATAAAATAATTTGCGTCAGGGATGCCGACCATAGTACTTATATTTTGAACGCTTAAATCTGTATTCGACAAAAGGTGGGAGGCTTGTGTTAGTCGTACATTTTGAATATAATTGCCTGGAGTTCTTCCTGTCTCTGTCTGAAAGACAGAGATAAGACGGTTGATATTGACGTTAAGCTCATCTGCTAATTGTCTCACGGTTAAATTTTGTGAATAGTGATGTTCAATATAATGCATTGCATTTGATACAAGGTTACTGTATTGATGGTTTTTGTGGGAAAGGATTTCCTGGCAGAAAGCATTGACCATTTTTTCCTTTTCTCTAAAAATTTCCTCAACAGATTTGGCGTTTTGGGTCGTAATTGTATTTTGAGTGGAAACTAAATCTATGACGGCGGCGGGGAGCCCGGCACGCATTGCCGAGATTCTCACCATTGTACGTACAATAGCAGCCCCAATCCGTTCGCTTTCTAAAGTAGTTCCAAGCTCTTTTAAAAAGGCCACATCCCTCTGCATGTTTCTTAAATTCAAAATTGCGGCGTGGAAATTTCCGTTTTCAACATCTCTCATAAAACGTTGCTCTAGTTGGTAACGTTCTTGAATTAATTCCGAGTAATTTTTCCGAAAAGAAAGGTCGGATTCCTGTTTCTCCGGTAAATTTGGTTTATTTGATAAATTGATATATTCCATCTCCCGATCTTTGGAGGATGGCTGCAGGGTATGAAGAAGAGAGCGAATGATATGTATCGCATTTTCTTCGCTGATAACAGGAAACTGGCTTCGGTACGATAACAGATCATTAGAAGAACATGGGGAAAGCTGATGATGACTAATATATTTCATACAGTCCTGTTTCGTCATGATTAGTGGACAGAAAGGACCTGCAACAACAGGAGCTTCATCTATAAGAAACAAGATAAAATGGATATCAAACTGGTCGATAATATAGTATAGTTTATCGGCAGCTAATGTCAGGCAAAGCCGCTTTAAGGTAGCAGGATTCAAGAAACTCTGTAAGGTATGAAGCATATAGGTTTCACTGAAAGACTGTATAACTTCGTCAGTATCCAGGTACTGAACTGACAGGTAGCAAATATCATGGATTAATTGTTGGGCGATTTGAAAGGACTGGGATATCATAAAATTCTCCTTTTTGTGATAAAGTACTATTTTACATGATTTTATTCTATCATGCAACAGAAAAATATGCTACTATTTTTACAGACAATTCGAATTGTAAAAATTACATAAAGTGAGGAGAAGTCATGAAAGAGAGTGGGCAAAAATATGTTATGGAGAAGGGAATCCATAGGGTAGAACCATGGAGAATCGTTGGATTCTCAGGGGTAAATCTGGCAGTAAACCTGTATATGGGTTTAACTATGTACATGTCTTATTATTTAAATGGATTTGTGGGTATGGCTGTTATTTTTGCTTCCAGTTTCTCGACCGTTATGAGATTGTGGGACGGGGTGACCGACCCTATGGTGGGATTTGTGGTTGACAAATTTGGATATCGGGCAGGGAAGACAAGAATATGTATGACTATAGGTGGCGTTTTGCTCTTTGTCAACAGTTTCTTCATGTTCCGTGTCACTCATCATCTGCCGGAAGGCGGAGTTGCAAGAGGTATCTTTTTTACCGTATTTGCACTGCTGTTCTATATCGGCTATACGTTCCTCAACGTAAGTATGCATACTGGTAATGTGTGCCTGACAAACGATCCGGGGCAGCGTCCGTTTTTAAGTGTTGTCGGGACAATTTTAGTGCGGATGTCCCGTTCTTTGGTTCAGATTTATGTGGCAAGTTTGGTGGTAAAGTATGGAAAAATGTCATCGATCGGAGTATTTGAGGATATGTGGCTCTTAACAGCTGTGGCGGCAAGTATTTGCATTGCAATTGCTTTCGTTTCCATTGCGCCAAAGGACATTCCTGCGTTTACTGCCATTACGAAAGAAAAGCAGGTTGTAAAATTTAAAGACTACATAAGAGTATTGAAAACCAACAAACCGCTGCAGATGCTGATTGTATCGGCAGCCACGGATAAACTGGCTTCCAGCTGCAGAATCAGTGCAGTCAGCGTTGTGGTCTTTGGTATTATTATTGGAAATTTTCAGCTTAATGGCGGCTGGTCTCTCTATACAACCATTTTGGGGCTGGTTATGATGACCCTTGGAGTTGGAGCTATTGGTGGAAAGCTGGGATTAAAAAAGGCAATGCAGGTAGGAAGCTGGGGAGTGGTAATCTTTAATACCATTATCATGGTATTGTTTGTGGTTGCAGATCCGAAAACTCTCAATCTGCCTGGGTATGTAAATGGATATGGACAGACATTTACAGGTTTTACGTTCTTCACCGTGGCATTATTTTTGTTATCTATTCTGGGAGAGGGTTCTCAGATGATCTGTACTTCTGCCATTCCGCCGATGATTGCAGATATTAATGATTATGAAGCCAGCCGCAGCGGAAAATATATGCCGGGCATGGTAGCTACTGTATATACATTTATTGACAAGCTTATTTCTGCAGCAGCTCCGTCTTTAGTAGGAATTGCCTTTGCCTGGATTGGATTTGCAGACAAGCTTCCTGATGTAGATACGCCCAGTACAACAGCCCTTTTTGTATTCGGATTGTTTTTCTATTACGGAACCTCCGTGTTGGGAGCATTGTGCAATACCATTGCCATGAAGTATTATGAACTGACGCCTCAGAGAATGGAAGAGGTGAGGGCGAAGATGGAACAGTTAAGACATGAAGGTTAAAGAGAGGAATAACAGATGGAAAATATCAATTCAGGCTGGGAGTTTCAGAAGCTTTACCAGACGGATATAGACAAAATCTGCAATATGGATGAGATTTCTTTTGATAGGGAGGCATTTGAGCAGGTGGATTTGCCCCATACATGGTATTCGGAGGAGAATCCCTATAAGGGAACGGTCGTATACCGAAAAAAAGTGATGCTGGATTATAAAGAAGATAATCAGGTTTTTCTTATTTTCCTGGCAGCAGACCGGTGGTGCAAGGTATTTGTCAATAGACATTATGTGGGAGAACATAAAGGAGGGTATTCTGCTTTTACGTTTCCTATCACCCAGTATTGCGAGCCTGGGAAGGAGAATGAACTGGATATTTTTCTGGATAACCGTTCCTGGGAGGAAATCTCTCCGCTTACAGGAGACTTTACCGTATTCGGTGGGCTGTATCGGGGTATAGATCTGATCATTACGGAAAATGTATGCTTTGACCGGAGTTATTATGGAACATCGGGATTGATTGTACGTACAAAAATTCTGGAGGATGGAACAGGAGAGATTTTGGCAGAGCCTCATTTGTACAATGCCAAAGGGAAAGATGTTCAGATAGATTATCGTGTGCTGTCGCCAAGACAGGAGATAACTGCCTGCAAAACAGAATTGGGGGAGAGTATCTGCCACATAGAAGTTCCGAATCCTGTTTTGTGGAACGGATTAAAAAAACCATCCCTATACTGCCTGCATGCGGAGCTTAAGGCAGATGGGAGAGTGGTGGATAGTGCGGATATACCCCTGGGATTTCGGAGTATTTCCATAGACGGAGAAAAAGGATTCTTTCTGAATGGGGAGAATATAAAACTCAACGGGGTTGCGAAACATCAGGATTATGATGGTGTGTTTAACGCAACAAATGAGGAGCATTGGAATCAGGATATCCATGATATTTTAGAAATTGGAGCCAACAGTGTCAGGCTTTCCCATTATCAACATCCCCAGGAAATGTACCGGTTGTGCGATGAACAGGGGCTGATTGTCTGGGCAGAGATTCCCATGCTTAAGATGACGGAAAGTGAGGCTTTGTTGGAGAATGCGTGCAGTCAGCTGGAAGAACTGATTTTGCAGAATATCCATCATCCGTCTATTTGCTTTTGGGGAATCCAGAATGAGATTGCCATGTTTGGTGAGAATCAGGGGATGTATGAGCGAGTGAAACGTCTTGGGGATTTGGCCAAACAGCTGGATCCTTCACGAATCAGTTCCTGCGCCAATCTGTTTTGCGTAAAAAATGACAGCGTTTTAAATAAACTTACGGAGGCGGTAGGATACAATATTTATTTCGGATGGTATTACGGAGAGATGAAAGACAGCGAGGCTTTTGTGGAAAAGTTTCATGAGGATAATCCCCATATACCGCTGGGTATCACGGAATATGGAGTGGACTGCAATCTGGCATTCCACTCCCAGGATCCGAAGGTAAAGGACTATTCCGAAGAATTTCAGGCTTTGTACCATGAAACCGTTTATCCCATGTTTAAAAGCAAGCCATACATATGGGGGACTTATGTGTGGAATTTGTATGATTTTAGCAGCGAGATTCGGGATGAGGGCGGTTTGAAGCATAAAAACGGAAAAGGACTCATTACATTTGACAGAAAAATTAAGAAGGACGCATACTATTATTATATGGCTCAGTGGTCATCGAAACCATTTGTAAAAATAGCCCAGAGCCGGTTCGTTAAGCGGGAACAGCCTGAAATATGCATTACCGTATATTCCAATCAAAAAGAAGTGGATTTATATGTAAACCAAAATTGCTATAAAGGTTTTTCGGAGTCCGGAGTTTTTCATTTTTATAAGATTGCTCTTGGGCAGGGAGAAAACAGGGTAAAAGCAGTAAGCGGGGAATGGGAGGACGAGGCTGTGTTCTGTGGGGTAACGGAAAAAGAACTCTCTTATGTATATGTTGATTCCAACCCGGGTTTAAATGTAAAGAACTGGTTTACGGATGTAGTTGAAGAGGAAAGGATGTTTCCCAAGGGTATGTTCTCTATCAGGGAATCCTGCAAAGATCTTTTGGAAAGTGAGCAGGCAATGGCGGTGATAGAAGAATTTTCGGCGGAGTTAGCAAAGCAGATGAGGGAACGGCAGGGAATGATGCCGCTGGAGCGTATCCTGAGTTACATGAAAAAAGAAGTTACGGATGAACAGTGCAGAGAATTAAATGGGAAGTTAATTCAAATAGCAAAGGGAAAAGAGTGAGGATTTACAGATGGATGAATCTTTGAAAATGGAAGTTCCAAATTGGCTGGACGGTGTATTTGATAAGCTAAAGACGAAAGTAAAACAAGAAGCTGAGAGGCTCAATGATATCATACCGTATATACCCAAAGATGGGAAATACAGGGATATAGATACCAGGGAAGGTATCTATATGTGGACCAATGGTTTTTGGGCGGGAATTCTCTGGCACTTATTTTATGAGACAGGGGATTGTATCTATGCTGATACTGCCAGGAAAATTGAAACAAGATTGGACGGGGCCCTTCATGGATTCGAAGGACTGTATCATGATGTAGGGTTTATGTTTTCATTATCTGCGGTTGCCGATTACCGTATTACAGAGAACAGGCAGTCAAAAATACGGGGGCTCCATGCGGCTACAATTTTAGCCGGGCGATATAATCCTACCGGAGAATACATACGGGCCTGGAATCAGCCTTCATGGACAAAAGAAGATGTATCAGGATGGGTTATTATTGACAGCATGATGAATTTACCGCTGTTATATTGGGCCGGTTTGGAAACAGGTGATTCAAGATTTGGAGACATCGCCGTCCGCCATGCAAATACAATCTTACGGTATGGACTAAGGGAAGACGGGAGCACGAATCATATCATTGTGCTAAACCCGAAGACAGGGGAGTTTGTGGATAATCCAAGGGGACAAGGGTTTGCTTCCGGTTCATCTTGGAGCAGAGGCCAGGCATGGGCATTATACGGATTTGCCTTAAGCTATCGATATACAGGAGAAAAAAAGTTTTTGGATGCTTCAAAACGTTCTGCCCACTATTGTATTGCGAATCTGTCATTGAATGACTGGCTGCCGGTAGTAGATTTCCGTTCTCCGGAGCATTTTGCAAAATTTGATTCAACTGCAGGAATGGCGATTGCGGCAGGATTGCTTGAGCTGGCGGAACATGTGGATGAATATGAGAAGGAATTGTATGATAAATCGGCAGTCAAAATTTTGAAAGCCTGTGAAAGTAAGTTCTGTAATTGGAACCCTGAGGAAGATGGTATTGTTACAGGAGGAACCGTCCTTTATCACAGCAAAGAAAATGCAAATGTTCCGATTATTTACGGAGATTACTTTTTTGCAGAAGCGGTTATGCGTTTGAGAGGGAAGCATATTTTGCTGTGGTAATGATCAAAAGAGGAAAACAGAAATGTCAGAAATGAAATTAAAGGTACTTAACAAATCATTTATAACTGTTGCTTTCAGCCGTGAAAGTACAAATCTGGCGGTGCTTACGTATTTTTCGTCATATAATGAAGGCGATGTAATCAGTTTGGAGGTAAGCGAGGCCCCTTGTTATTGCGAAATTCAATTTGATGATGCACTTAGACCGGCAGTTATATTTGTTTCAGAAAAAAGCAATTATTTTGAAATACCCTTTGGCGAAAAAAGAAAGGCATTGACACCAAAGGCATTTTCAGGAAATTGTCATGTAATAACAGCTCGCTTTTTATATGAGAGCGAGTTGGAAATACGAAGAAATTTAGCTTTAAATCCTTATGATGGATTTGTGAAGAGAGGAGTTTTCCCACATACGGAAACAAACACAGATTTGCAGATAGATGAAACTTTTGCACCCAGAAATGCAGTCGACGGTGTTTGGGCAAATATATCTCATGGTAAATTTCCTTATCAAAGTTGGGGAACAAATAAGCGTGATGATGCGGAATGGAAATTGCTACATCCTATAAAAGATTGGGCTAAAATAAATTTACTAGTATAACTCGATTTTAATAAGTTTACATTATTATCCTGAAAACCAAGGGAAACGTGCGCCCAAAGCACGGACACGTAAGCCAAGAAATCAGATTACTACCAATGCTTAAATTGTAAGCTTATTTAAATCGAGTTATACTAGTACAGCATTGCTTAAATATCAGTGATTAAATTACTAATGGTATCCCGGCATATGTCCACTTAAATGGGTGTGCTGTAAGATTGTATTGTTCAATAAAGCGCAGGATGCTTGCTTCCAGTTCTTCTATTGACAGGCAGCTTTTCCGCTTCAGCAGCTTCCGGTTAATGATGCCAAACCATATCTCAATCTGGTTCATCCAGGAACTGTGTTTCGGAGTATAGACAAAGCGGATCCGGTGGGAAGGGTCATGCAGGAAATCCGCCCGGCTTTCCATACTTTTAAGGATCCCTGTTTTCCCTTTTTTGCCCAGTTCCACGCCAAGGGCACAGGCTTCTGCCACATAGCGGACAAGGGCTTCCGACTTATGGGTGTTTAGGCCATCGCATATAAATGTCCATGGGGTTTGCGGGTCTGTCCCTGCCAATGCTTTCACGGCTTCCACAAAATCATCTTCTGTGTGTGTGGAGTTTAAATACGGCATTTCCATACGGCCCGTTGCAACATCAAAGAACCCGATGAGACTGGCCGTGCCATGGCGGATATACTCAAACTCCATTTTGGCGCACTGGCCGGGTAATGGGAGCTTGTCAGGATATTTATGTTCCAGCGCCTGTACCCCGGTCATTTCATCAGTGGAAACAATGTGTGCACCTTCCCGGCTTTGTTCCTGGGCACTCTGGTACAGGCCGCAGATTTCGTTTACTTTCCGCGCAAAAGATTCCGGGGCTTCCGTCTTTTCCGAAGAATGAAGCCAGTAACGGATTCTGTGGGGATGTAAATCTACCTCATTTTTAAAAAACGGCTGACAGATTTCTCAGAAATCTGTTCAGCGATTCCCTGCTTTTTAATTTCTGCCACTAACAGCGGGAGGCTCCACTGGCTTACTTCGTACCCAAAATCATTTGGGCTGCTGCAGGCAAGGTCGATGATCCGCATGATCTGGTCCGGCGTAAAAACAGACGGGGCACCGGGGCGTTTTTTATCGGACAGGACTGCCCGTATCTCATCTTCAAGCCTTTCCGGGTCGTCCATTTCAATCCTCCGCAAGGCTGGGAGCGCCGCGAGGAACCGACTGCGCCAGGTGGCAGCATTATTATAATGAAGCCCGGCCTGTGGTGCAATATTCTGGTTGAGTTCCCCCTGTGACGCAAGCAGGACAATGCTGGCTCTTTTGACCAGTCCTGACGGAAGGGAGCGGCTTTTTGAAAAAGCAGATAATATGTTTTTCATGGCATCAGATAAAACCGGGATAGTATCAATTGTTTTCCTTCGCATAATAACCCATCCATTCTTTAGTGATAGAATTATTATGCACCGACTACAATAAAAAAGCAACGTCTATTCATTATTATTTTGGCAATGCTGTACTAGTGGTTGAAATGTTATAAATATTCTTGATTTATACATTTATTACTAGAAGTTGATAACTGTTTAATAATAATTCACAAAACAAAATTTCATGTTTAGAACGTCTAGCAATCTGTCTTCTATGGCTTGATAATGTGCCTTTAATAACAATCATCATCAAAGCATTAAATTGTAATCTGACGATATGCTCGAAAGAAGATATCCTCACGATTTCACCTCCTTTCTACCAAAGCAAAACTATATAAACGAAATGTTTCATCATGAAAATACCGTTTATAACTTTTGAAAAACATAGAAAAAAGCCCGCATAAAACATAAAGTCTGTACGAGCCATTAAAGGTGAAATATATTCGTATGCAATTTTAAAAGTTGTATCATTAAAGTTGAGTTAAAGATGTCGGATTATATTTAAAGTGTTTCATACGATAAGCCCCTTTATAGCAAATTTATGAATTTATTTTAATTTTGCTCTGCAAATTCTAAAACTAATATCTTCCCATAATAAACACCACCTTTTTCTTAAAACTATAGCAGTATCTATCCTTAGTGAGCTACTGCTATAAATCCGTCCTATAATTAATAAATTTGTTGTGAATTATTTACAACTTGAGAGTTTTACTATTCGATAAATCTAAAGTAACGGTTGCTGTTTCAAAGTGTATTTCATATACTATCAGTGATTTCCCACCATATTCTATTGTTTCTCGATAATCAGGTATCTTCTCGCAAAAACAATCTGCCAAATCAAAAATAGTTTTTTTACTCTTGATAGCAGTTCCTCTCGCTTTTATATGCTCGTTTTCTTTTTTTGGAATTGTTGTAAAGGCAACATTCTGATTTTGTTTCATTTCTTTTACTTTGTCGTTATTTTTAAATGTTGCAAAGTATACAATATTATTTTCGGGATTGAAATAATAATTTACAACTCTAACATTTGGAATGCCGTCTGTTCCGATAGTTGCCAACGCAAGGTCAGTCTGTTCTGCCATCATTTTTTGAAATTCTTTTAGTGTATCCATAGAAATCCTCCTTTTATTGTTGATACATGAATAGTATAATATAAAAAGGTATCAGAACATGACACCATTTAACGAAATAAGGAGGTTTAAACAAATGCGTAAATCAACACGATTGAATGACATGATGATTTTTTTAAGTGATAAAAGTTTTTTTAACTTGAAAGATATTATGCAAGAGTACGGAATATCTAAAAGTACAGCAATTCGAGATATACAATCTTTAGAAGAAATCGGTATGCCCATATTTTCGGAAACTGGAAGAAATGGACGTTATGGGATTTTGAAAAATAGACTTCTTTCACCAATTATTTTTACTGTTGATGAAATGTATGCTTTGTATTTTGCTATGCTAACTTTAAACGCCTATGAATCGACTCCTTTTCATTTAAGTATTGAAAAGTTAAAGAAAAAGTTTGAAACTTGCTTGTCTGATGAACTTATTAATACTATTAATAAGATGGAACATACATTAAGCCTTGAGGGGACTAAGCATTATAATAGTAGCCCTTTACTAAAAGATATTTTAGAAATGGCAGTAAAAGATACGGTGTGCTGTATCTCTTATAAAAAAGGCGAATTTGTATCAGAAGTACAAGTGCAGTTTTTTAATATATCTTCATCTTTTGGACAATGGTATGTTACAGGTTTTAATCATGACAGGCAAAGAGTTCAAGTTTTCCGTTGTGATAAAATTATTGATATTTCAGAAAGTGAGTGCTATATACCGAAGCCAAGGCAAGAACTTCTAAATCGTTCGACAAACATATTTAAGTCTGAAAATGCTACAGATTTTGAAGTTCAAATATTAGATAAAGGAGTGGATTTATTTTATAAAGAAAATTATCCCTCAATGGAATTAGTCAAATATGATGGACAATATAAAATAAAAGGATTTTACAACGTAGGGGAAGAAAGATTTATTGCTGATTATTTCCTTTCATATGGAAAATTGATTAAGTCTATCTATCCAGAGCATTTAAAAAACCTTGTATCGAAACGAGCAAAAGAATTGTACCAATATTACGATAATCTATAAAAATAAGGCATATAATTTTATGTGTTTGTATGCTTATGAATTTATTTTACAATCTTCCAGTTGCTATCCTTATGTAGCACAAGTTCAAACTGTGATACCTACGTTGTCTTTGTCTGATTATCAATGAATTTCACGGCAACTTTGACTTTCACATTATTCTCATGGCAATAAAATCCCCCTTTATTCCTCTTGATTATCTCAAAACAGTAAAGAAAAAGTCCTGTCAAGAGCCTTGCCACCGTAGGTGGTGCTTGCACTCTTGATCGGACTTTTTGTTTGCTGTATCTTCTGTGAGAGGATAAAGGCTATTCATCTTCATCATCAAAATTCATATTTACAATAACCTTGCCTTTGCCGAATGGAACATACGGGTTCATATGCTTGTGTCCCTCTGTGCTTTCCCCGAACATATCAAGGCTGTAAAACTCATCATAGCGGTCTAAAATCTTCTGAAATTTCAAATGCTGGACAAACTCTTTGATTGGGTAAAGGTCGGACGCTGTGATGTCTTTGCCATTGATATAATCCGTGATATACTCCCTTAACTGTTCTAATTCATATTCCAGCCATTCCTCCTCGCTGTCAAAGAAGTTATCATAATGACCGTGTTTCAATTCAGCATTTAATCGTTCTTCCCCTCTGACGAACTGACAGACTTCTTTCTCTATATGAGAAGCAAATTTCCATGTACCTGACAGCATTTCATTCGGTGCGACTTCTAACACAACCATTATCTTTTCCAGTGTTTCAAAGGTAGGATAATTCACACCTCTTTCAATCTTGGAAAGGCTTTGTAGGTTGATACCGATAGCGTCGGCAAGTTCTTGCTGCTTCATCCCTTTTAGTTTCCTGACCGTCTGTATATTTTGTCCCAAATGCTTATAATTCATGGAACATCTTCTCCTTTCAATCACTTTATAAGCCTATCATACTTATTATTTTTGAAAAAGTCAAGAAAAATTTCTTGACAAGTAATTCTATTGGCGTTATTATCATAGCAGATAGAGTGATTAAGCACAATGAGGTCAATCACACGCTTGAGTAAGCATTTAGAGAAGATATTTTCACTTTGACAGCATGAATAGGCATGGACTATCCGACCGAAAACTGTGTTTCTGACTGGGGCTGGCCCGTTTAGCCACGAGCCTCCCAAAGGCTCGTGAGCGATAAGAACGGATCAGAGACAGGAAGAAAGGGAACGCCTTTAGGCGTTCGTAAAGGGCGTATATGTAACATCGCCCTGCGTATACATGTCATAGTACCTAGAAACTGTGATAAATAAAGGAAAAAATGCAATTTATACCCCGCAAAAAATCGGGGCATACGAAAGGAGTAATGAAGTATCGCAACACACGAAAATTTATCCGTTAAGATTGATTACATCAGCATTGTATTTGAAACTGCAACCGCAGAAGATGTAATCATGCACATTTTAGGATTACCGACTGATATTTTCAATGTCTATCCGGCAACCGTAAAATTCAAGACCTATCAGACACGTTGGGAGATTGGAGATATTTATGTATCGGGCGACGCAATAAAGACAGAGGACAACCCACAGGGGCTTGGCTGTTATCTCGTTATGACTGGCAGAGGTTGTGATGATATTTTCCGTATTCTCGATAGTAGGAATTATACCTTTGGGGATATGTTCAAACATTGTGAACGAAGATACGGACGGGATAACTTCCACTTCACAAGGCTTGATATTGCCATTGATGATAAGAACAAAAAGCCATTCTTTACCATAGAGCAGATAAAGAAAAAATGCGAAAAAGAGGAATTTATCTCCAATAGTGAGGGCTACCACTTTGATGAAAGCAAGTTTGACGATTTCGACACCGCAAAAACTGTTTATATCGGTGCTGGGAAATCGGGATTGTCCTACCGCTTTTATGACAAGGATAAGGAAGTCTGTTCAAAATATAATAAGACGCTTGATGAAGTCGGCAGTTGGAAACGGACAGAAATGCAACTGCGTGATGATAAGGCTCATGCTTTTGCCATGACGTTCAAGGACAGACCGCTGGAACTTGGGGAACTGGCTTTCGGACTATTGGCAAACAACCTACGCTTTGTCGTAGCAAACAGAAATGAAAGCAATAAAAGCAGGTGGAAAACGTGTCGGTTTTGGGAACGCTTTTTAGGGGCTGTGGAAGTCTTGAAACTGCATACACCCAAACCGCATAATTCCCTTGAAGAAACACAGCAATGGCTCACAGAGGGTGGCGTGATTTCCGCTGTCAAAAGTTTTTACTTCTTGGAAGAACATGACGCATTAGGTGGACTGGAACGGGTGGAAACTATGCTTGACAAGGCAAGATACAGCACTTCTCTTTCCAGTAAATTAACCGCCCACTTACAGAGGATAAACCGCACCGACCTTATTCCTTATATTCAATATGACACGAAACATGGGAAAGGGGGTATCTGATGAATAACAACGATATTCCCGTATGGGAAAAATATACCCTTACCATTGAAGAAGCGTCAAAATATTTCCGTATTGGAGAAAACAAGCTAAGACGCTTGGCAGAGGAAAACAAGGACGCTGGCTGGCTCATTATGAATGGCAACCGCATACAGATTAAACGCCGACAGTTTGAACAGGTCATTGACAAATCGTTAAGGAAAGAATCGAAGGTGGTGCAAACGAAAAAGCAGCTTTGATATTTCGATAACTGCCCTTT
The DNA here is from genome assembly GCF_020297485.1 of Enterocloster clostridioformis. Classification (NCBI taxonomy): domain Bacteria; kingdom Bacillati; phylum Bacillota; class Clostridia; order Lachnospirales; family Lachnospiraceae; genus Enterocloster; species Enterocloster clostridioformis. The sequence goes on along the minus strand of NZ_JAIWZC010000001.1, from coordinate 3,217,889 downwards.
CGTTTGCATCAGTTTCGATTTTTCCTGGTTGAACAAAGGCGCGTCCGGGTAGCCGTTATATATGGACTTTCAATTTCCCCAGCCTTTTAGCGAAGTATACTGCATATGGATGCATGGCAGCCAGATTCGGCGTCCGGTGTCATGTTTATGGCATCAGAAATAAGCCTCCAAAGGAAGCTTAAAAAATATTCAGTTGCCTTTTTTAACATAGAAGATGCGGTTCTGGCATTGTACAAGGCTGCCCTGCCGGTAAAGGAATGATCCTTCCGCCGCAGGAAGAACACCTGCAGATATCCTTATTGTAAAGCAGCCGGATCATGGCAGGGGCATCCAGATCTTTCAGCCTTGCGATATACTTTCTACAGCCGAGGAGATTCCGGCACAAGGTGATCTTCTTATTCTTGTTCCGGGATGACAGCAGGCCATAGTGGCGTATCCGGACAAAACGCTTTGGCGGGACATGCATCAGAAATCTGCGGATAAACTCCTCACCGGAAACCGTAATCTCCTCCCACTGGCCCTGGTTTTTATAATCTTTTGCAGTAAATGTGACCATAGAATCCGTCATGCATTTGATACGATAATTGCTGATGGCAATCCGGTGTGTGTACCTTCCAAGGTACCTGATGACGGATTCCGCGCCATGGAACGGCTTCTTACAGTAGGGTATCCATTCTTTTTTGTAACAGGTATCCAATAATTCCTGTAAGGCATAATGGTTCCTGTAAGGCTCTGCCGTACCGTGGAATTCGAGTTTTCCATCTTTCCATAGCTGTTTCAGTTCAGCAAGATATTTTCCGCGGAACAGCCGGGAGACCACCCTGACCGGAAGGAAGAAGTCCTCCCCGCTGCCTTTCCAGTGATTTCCTGCATCCAGCCCGCCTCCCAGAACAATGGCATGGATATGGGGATGGAAGTTCATGGCGCTCCCCCAGGTATGCAGAATGCAGATATAGCCGATGTCAGCGCCAAGGTATTTCGGGTCAGCCGCAAGTTCACGCAGGGTATCGGACGCGGCATGGTAAAGCGCTGTATATAAAAGTTTCTGATTGCTGTAGATAACAGGGTTCAGATTTTCCGGCACAGTGAATACCATATGGAAGTATGGCGCGTCCAGCAGATCCTCCCTGCGCGCGTCAACCCATTTTTCTTTCGGGAATTCCTGACACATAGGGCAGCATCTGTCACGGCAGGAATTATAGTGGATGGAAATACAGCCGCAATCCTCACAGACGCTCACATTTACGCCAAAAGCACCGGTCTTGCAGTTCATGATGTGGTAAGCCGCCTTTCTCTGGGCAGGGGAAACATCATGGGAAGATGCATAGGAAGGATAAAAACGGTTAAAAACATCCTGGATTGTGCAGTCAGTGTTCATTCCTCACCGCCTTGCGGACCATCGAACGGGCTGCGGATGCCGAGGAGAGTCTTGTTGCTTACATGGAGGTAGACATCGGTAGAGCGGGGATCCACATGCCCGAGAAGGGACTGGATATATTTGATATCGGTCCCGCTTTCAAACAGGTGGCTGGCAAAACTGTGTCGGCACGCATGGGAAGAGACACGGCGGGTAATACCGGCAAGCCTGGCGCTTTTTTTAAAGAACTGGTTCACACTGGTTATATCCAGGTATCCACCAGTCCAGGAGCTTGGGAAAAGTATCCCCCTGGGCCGGCCGCATTTGTACCAATACTCGGTAAGAAGGTCAAGATTCTTCCGGGAGAGGATGGTATACCTGTCGATCCTGCCTTTGGTTTCACGGACATGGATGGTCATGTTGGTACGGGAAATGTCATCGTAATGGAGATGGACAGCCTCTGAGACGCGTAATCCGGAAGAGTACATCGTCGCAATGATAGCTTTATGCTTCAGGTTTTGGGTGGCCTCAATGATCGCGTTTATCTCATTACGGCTCAGGACGGCGGGAAGGTTCCGTTCCCTTTTCATGGCAGGAACTATGTCATCATCCCAAAGGATCCAGAGCACTTTTTTGTAGAAGAACTTAATTGCTGACCGATAGTGGTTGTGAGTTTCGGGAGACCTGCCTTCCAAACGTTTGGCAGAGAGGAAACTTTCCGCATCGTCAAGTGTAAGCTCAGAGGCGGTTTTCCCAATACAGCGGAGAAAGTAATTGACATTGGCACAGTACAAGTTTATGGTACTTTCCCGCAGGTTCCGTTTTTCCGCTTCATAGCGGATAGATTCAAAAATATCATCGTACATAATAAAACCTCCTGAAATAAGCAGCGTTGATCGTGGCAGCTGCCTGTCAGGAGGGGCATTGGCATCATAATTCCGCTTGCGGAAGACACCAAAAAATGCTATTGTAATCATAGGCAGTGGAGGTTTCCGTATTTGGTTGTTTTGTGTGGTAACTTAACAATACCGTATTGCGGAAGATTTTTCCACTGCTTTTTATTTAGAGGAACGTAAAAACTGCGCCACAGCCTTGGCAGGCCATCGCGTAGCGATTTTGTTCAATCGGGATTTGATCTGTAATGCCAGGGCTGACTCTGTTATTTATGACCTTGCCCCACAGCCAACCGGCAGAAGAGGCAGGCCCGCAAAGCATGGGGAACGCCTTTCTATTAAAGAGGACTTCACTCTTTCTGCTGAAAAGATAGGGGATTACTACATGGGTGTACGCCGGGTCCTTACCAATATCTTCGGGCAAAGGGAAGTTCCCGCCTATGTAACTTCTACAGAGAAAACCGGCGGCTCCAGACGCCTGTTTTTCAGTACGATTATTCCAGAGCAGATGCAGATATTCTGCGCATGGCAGGAAAAGGCGCCGCTAAACCAGACCGGGAGTGAGCGTATGCAGTTCATCCCATTATTGTGTTACACATTTCGCTGGAATATCGAGGTGAGTTATTATGAACAGAAAACGTTCTGGTCGTTATGCAGCTATATGTTACGCAGTCGGAAGGGAATCGAAATGTTGGTTAATCTGATCAACATTTCGTATTGTGCCATGAAGATACTGCCATATCAGGAAGAATCATTTTCAAAGTACCGTACAGAAAGTGTGCAGGAATTTCGGTTTGCCCTTAGTGAGCAAATCCGGCAGCAGGTATTTTATGCCACTTTCGTGAGAAATATCGAAACCAGCATAAAATCCAGTGTAGTTATGAAAGCTTTAAAACAGTTAATTCGGCAACAGTGCTGGCATTTATAAAAGTTGTAAAGTCGTGAAGATAATAAGTTACGCTATAATATTGTGTAGCACACATGATTTTTTGACATCGACTTACGGTGCACGTTGAGACGGTTGTAATGCTTTCCCACAAAAAACCCGACAGTGTAATCAACGTAAAAGTCGAGTTTGGCGAGGGTGAGGGCAAAGTGCCGCTTGATAATATAGCCAAGAGAGCCGAAGCGTACAAGCCGAAGGAACGAGTTACATACAAGATGATTAAGGAGTACATAGAAGCGAAATATGGCTTCAAAGTACATACCGCATATATCGCAGAGGTAAAGAGGGAGTTAGGATTGCCGATGTATGATGCCCCTAATGCGGTAGAGGAATTGAAACAACCGAGGAAGCATCCGACGGCGGAGAAAGCGGAAGCGATAAAGGATGCTTTGAAGCATTTTGAGGTAATTTAATAATGATGAGCGTATCATAAAAACAGTGGTACGCTTATTTTTTTACATATTTGTCTTTTCGCTGACCAATATTTTATCTGGTTATAAAAGCGGAGGACAGATTTTATACTAAACTGCCTGATTGGTACAATTAAAAGCGTTCACTTTGCTATTATTGACTTAAAGAGAAAAATCGAATATAATATAGTAAAGTGCCCAATTATTGCTTTGATTAAGGGCGATTAAATAGAGGTGAAGATATGCTTCAGAATAAAGATATTGAGACACTGAGAATGTTGTTTAGCAGTCATAATTATGTTATGACTACTGCTGAACTTACAGCTTCAAAGTTATACTATGCAGATATAAAACAACTTTTAGACGAAGGATTGATTGAAAGAGTCAGGCGAGGTTACTATCACTGGACTCAAGATTATGGAGAAAGCGAAGTTGTCATTATCAATCGATTGTTTCCCGATGCAGTGCTCTGTATGGAGACTGCCCTATTCTATTATAGATACAGTGACAGAAATCCTGCTGAGTGGAACTTTGCAATAGATAAAAATGTCTCTAAGCGGCGAACAAAAATCGATTATCCGTTTATAAAGGCATATCGTGTAGAGTCAGAGTTGGTTACGCTGGGCGAAACCGAGGGTGAAATTGATTTCCACAAAGTCCGCATTTATGACCGTGACCGTACTATTTGCGATGTGCTGCGAAATATGAACAAGATGGATAAGGAGGTTTTTAATAAAGCAGTACAGGGCTATGTTAAAGACCCGAAAAAGAATATACCGAATCTTATAGAATATGCGAAAGTTTTGCGTGTACAAACGCGTGTAAAAGAATTGATTGGAGTGTGGTTGTAATGGCAGATATAGCAGCTTCCGTTCTGGCAAAGCTGAGAAATAAAGCAAAAGCTTCTGGTATCAGCTATCAGCAATGCTTACAACTTTTTGTGCAGGAAGAATTTTTGAGAAAGCTATCAAAATCTGGGTGTGAGGATACACTAATACTCAAAGGTGGATTGTTCATTTATACTCTAACCAATTTTGAAAGTCGAGCTACCATTGATGTCGATTTCCTGCTCCGTGGATACTCTAATTCAATAGATGCTGTTAAAGATTTGATTTGTAAAATCATCGACACACCGACTGGTAACGATTATATAGAAATGCGAGCAAAAGGCTTTGAAGAGATTTCTCCGCAAAGAAAATATCACGGTATCAGTACACAGATTATTGCTCAAATAAAAAATGTGCGTGTGCCGTTCAATGTTGATATAGGCGTGGGTGATATTATAGTCCCCCGTGCCGAAGAACGCACAATCAATACTCAGCTTCCAGACTTTGAAGCACCTGTAATCAAAACTTATTCCCTTGAAAGCACCATTGCCGAGAAGTTTGATGCCACACTGCAACGCTTTGAACTGACAGGCAGAATGAAAGATTTTTATGACATTTATTATCTCTCAAGGACATTCGATTTTGAGGGTGCAAAATTGCAGGCAGCTGTATTTGAAACCTTACAGCGGCGTGGTACTCCCTATGACAGAGATAGTTTTAAGCGTGTTGTTGCACTTGCCGATGATGAAGATATGCAGAAGCGTTGGAAATTCTTTTTGAAAACCATAAAAGATAACACGCTTGAGTTTTCATTCGTTATTGCGGAAATCCAGACTTTTCTTGAGCCTGTGTTTGATGCGATTGTGAATGAGAAAGAATGGCAAAATATCTGGAAAAGCAATGCGAGAAAATGGTCAAATCTGAAGGGAGGTATTGACCGTGACAAGAGCAGTTAATGATGCAACATTGCAAAAAGCTGGTGATATATACCAGTATCTAATAGCTTTAAGAGATTGCTTTGAATTGAACGATGGCGATACTCTGCAAATTGAGACAAATGGTGATGTGAGCATTATAAATGATGTGGGTGGTCGCTTTCAGGGAGAAGTAAAACATCATTTTGGTAATAAATCTATTTTGGACAGAGATATAGATTTTTGGAAGACACTTGCAAATTGGTATGTAGACTATGAGCGTGTAAAAAACTTTTCCAATTATATACTCAGTACTACAGCTACAATTCAAAGTGATTCTCCGTTTCATAGTTGGAATAATATAAAAAAGACTGAGAAATTAAAACGCTTAAAAGATATAGGAGCTATCTCTAAGAAAAATGAAGAAACATTCAGGAATCAATATAATAGAATTTTCGGTGACTCTTATGACGAAAGTCGCCTTTTGGAAATATTAGATAAATTTACGATTGAAGCTGCCAAAACTTCAATAGACGGTATATCTAATGAATTTTCTAAATATGTAGGTCATATTCCTTCCGAAAATAGAGACGGATATATAGGTGCTTTGCTTGGCGAAATATTAATAAAAGTTAAGGAACCCCCGCATAAATGGGAGGTGACCAAGTCAGCATTTGATGAAATTCTACAGATACAATCAACAGCATATGGAACAAAAGGAACTGCACCACTTCCAAATGAGTACGCAAAAGCAGTTGTTCCTAAAGACAAAATTACTACACTCGAACAGAAAAAATTTGTTGCGTCTATTCGTGAGATTAAGTATGACAAAATGATTCCAAATGCAATGTCAGATTATTGGAAAGCGGATTTAACCGTTGCCAAATATTTTAGGGACAACCTTATGTATTTAGAAAGTCTTGAATCATATATGGAAGATTTGTCTGCAAAGATGCAATATAGTAAAGCGAATAGCGATTTGAATGCTGAAGGAGCAACCGAGGAAGAACAAATGCATCCCAAGCCAAAACTTGCTAGTTTCATTTGCCCCTACGGTGATGCTGAGGATATCCTTATACCCTTGCGTGGTAACTCCAAGAACTACATAGGCAGCCCTGCTTAAAATACGTCCATCTTCCCGTACCTTATAGTGGATGCAGTCCATGAAGATGAAAGGGTAAATAGGCGCCAAGGGGCGGGGCTGCCACTCTTTGACTTGTGGGAGAATCTTGTCAGTGATTTTGCTGACCATTTCCGCAGAGAGTTCGATCCCATAAAGCTCCTGGAGCTGGTCATGAATGTCCCTTGTGCTCATTCCCCTTGCGTACAAAGAAATGACCTTTTCTTCAATTCCTGAAATATCCCGCTGGTATTTCGGGATGAGTTTTGGTTCAAACTCCCCATTGCGGTCTCTGGGCACATCCACCTGAAATTCCCCATACTGGCTTTTGAGGGTCTTAGGGGAATGACCGTTACGCTTATTGTTTAAGGAGAGCTCTCCTTTTTGGTTCTTTTCATAACCAAGGGAAGCATCGAGTTCCGCCTCCATCAACTCCTGGAGGATGTCTTTAAAGCTCTCTTTGAGAAGGGAATAGACATCCGCCACACTGTTCAAGTTGTTTTGTGAAATAATCTGTCGAATTTGTTCCTTAGCTACTGCCATAAAAATGCTCCTTTTCGATAAGAATTGTCATATCTGAATTCTTACCAAAAAGGAGACATTTTTTTCCAAAGACACAAACTATTTTACACTACCGCAAACAAACGGATAACCAAATATAAAGAGAAATGGTGTGCATAGAAAAATGCCTGCACTCCAAACCGAAATGCAGGCATCGTCCGCACTAAATTTTAGATATTTCACCTGTCTGCTTGACAAGGGGCTGATCAAGATTATGCAGTATACCTGACGGGCATTTGCTTACGCAAATCAGCATATATGTTTTGTGAAATACAGACTATATATACATTTCAAATTGGATGATAACGGACTATTTTGAAGGCCTGTTACGGGTGATACCGGCCATTTCAAAGTCCTTTCGGGTCAGTACTTAATCACATTATAATTCCGGAAAAGCTGTCATCTATTATCATCATACCATTATCATGCCATCATCATTCTGTCGCACTCCATCATCCCTCCGGATCCTTAAAAATAGAAAATCCCGGTGGAAAATAAGTAAACAGCAGAAAACAAATCAATAAAAGAAACACGGCCATGGATGTTACATGGCTGTATTTTTCCAACAGACAGCTCCCTGACAGTCCGCGGTATATGAGAAAGGCCGCAATGACGCAGATGTAAAATATTGTTATATCCACAGCCAAAATGCTATGTCCCAGCGCGCTTGTATAAGAGTAATACAGTACCGGTATCAGGAGCGTTCCCATAAGCAGCCCTGCGTGAAATGCAGATATACGGCAGGCGTCGGTCTCGCCCTTTAAGCTCCATAGTCCAAACAGAAGCATGGGGAAAAACAGCAGTTTCATATGTTCCCAGACAGACTCGTTGACAGGGGCGATAGGGGGATTGCGGCCGGACCAGCGGTAGGTGAAATGGAGAAGGGTCCCCAGTAGGGATACGGACAGAATTCCGGCTATTGTTAGTGAAATATTCATACGCACCTCCTGTTACACTGTATGAAATAGGGACATATGATAGAACATTGGACAAAGAACGAAAGGGATTTTGTTTTCTTTTTGACAAATATTATAAAACAATGTACACTGAAAATATAGTTTAAAGTCAGGAATATGCCTACGGAGGATGACATGCTGAGGGATAATAAGGAGGACGGATTCAGTCCGGGTTCCATGCTGCATTTGTGGACAGCTCAGACAGACGCAGTCCTTGATTGTATCAGGGAGAATGGATTTTCTCAGGTAAAGATGGAATTTATTGACAGGAAGTATGGGGAGAGCGCCTGGGTGTTTAAGGAGGCGTATGGATTTTTCAAACAGAGGGCCGGGCTCTTGGTCAAACCGCCTGAAGGAGCTGAATCTCCTATCTGGCTTTTTTTCGACCGGAGCTGGGTGTATTTGTCCCAGGACAGTTTTCTGCTGGAGCTGTCCATTCCCAGGGAACGAGCGGTCCTGTTTGACCGTGAAAAGTGGCAGAAGGTTCTGAATCTTTCCTATGTGGGAAAGGATCGGGAGGACGAAGCCCGTTTTGAACAAAAGATGAACCAGATGGGTGTGTCTGCTTACTGGGAAGTGTTTCAGTCTCCCTTTTACCCATACTTGAAGTCGGAAATCAAGAAGAGTTGGAACCGTATATTTGACATAGACAATATGGAACAGACAAACCTGGGAGCCGCCGTATGGCAGCTCAGACAGGAGGATGTGGTGGGAATTAATTCCCATTCAGCTTCAGAAGAAAGGGATGGTTTCAGTGGAAAATGAACGAGTGAGGAGAAAGTATTTTAAGGATTTAAACAGAAAGGTTTACATAGAGAGGGCATTGGAAATCATTAGGGACGAGGGGACTGAGGCCATTTCCATACGCAGGATGGCCAAGGAATTTCAGTGCAGCACCACCAGCATGTACCGGTATTTTGAGAATGTGGAAGAGCTGCTCTATTATGCCAACCTGGGGTATCTGGATGAGTATCTGGAAGAGCTGAATATTCACGAGAAGGAGTGGCGTGATATCTGGGACATGCACATTGGCATATGGGAATGCTACTGCCGCATTGCCTTCCGCTATCCTCAGGCTTTCGATATCATATTTTTCAGCTCTGCCAGCCGGAATCTGACCACAGCCATCCGTGAGTACTATGATATGTTTCCGGAACGAATCAATATAGTCAGCCCCTATCTCCAGGTCATGCTCCAGTCCACGGACCTGTTTGAACGCGACATGGTCATGGCGGAGCGCTGCGCCCAGGCGGGCGTCATTACGATGGGGAATGCCATGAAGATGAACCGGATGGTCTGCCTTTTGTATAAGGGGTACCTGAAGGACATCCTGGATTATGGTCTGGAACCGGAAGAAATCGAGGATAAAGTCCAGGAGTTTAAGCGTGATGTGGAAGTCATCGTAGGTATATATGCCAGCGATACCCTGGGCCATGATTACATGGCAAATGCCAGATAAAAAACCATCAGAAACAGAATGAATCGCCGCGGCCGTCAGAAGAGACTTCCGTGGCTCATTTTTTATGAAGCCGGAAAATATGTAATGGGTCAGGAGGATTTGATATGAGCAGAAAAACAGAAAACGGATATTATACGGTTTACACCAGGCAGTCCAAAAAGGTGCTGGAGGAACTGGAAAATACGGGTGTCTACCGGGTAAAGGAGGAGTATATCAGGATGAAAAATGACTCTATTTCAGAGTATTACCTGAGGCTTTACCGGTGGTTCGCCGAGCGGTGCAGGGAGAGAATCGATGTTCCCCAGGGGTGCTCATTTCCCATATGGCTGTCCATGCATGATGAATACAGGCTGAGGAACACAGAGGATACGGTGTGTCTCACGCTCAGGATACCCGGGGAAAAGGTTTATGTCATTTCTGAGTATGCCTGGGGGTTCAGGGTCAATTATATGTATGTGCCGTTTAACCTGGAGGATGAGCGCGCGTTTAACGAGGAGCTGAAACGGTATGGGATTGAGAATGAGATGGCTCTTGTTACAGAGGCGTTTGGCAACTACTATCCCATGCTGAAAAAGAGAATCATAGCCAGCTGGGACCGGGTCTTTGAACTGGAACCTAATTCACCGTCGGACGAATTAGGGGTATGCTTTGAAATACAAAGGGAATGGATACAAAATATTGAGTCCCTTACATGATGCATAAAGTTACCATGGTATTATCCAACAATGTTCTGAAAATCGTCAAAATGCACAAAAAACCTTGCAAACCGGACAGTTAATGTTAAAATATTAAATGTTAATAGCCAGAACTATAGAAAATTTCTATAAGAAAGGAGTAGTTCATTTATGAAACTGGAACTGGGTAATTTTTATGTGAAGGACATCGTTTTTGGTGACAAAACCAAGTATGAGAACGGTATCCTTACGGTAGACAAAGAGGATTGCCTTGCCTTTGTCAAGAGAGACCCACACATCACGGAGGCAGATTTAAGGATAGTAAAGCCTGGCGACATGGTGAGACTGGTACCTGTTAAAGAGGCGGTAGAGTGCAGGGTAAAGGTAAATGGGGACGCACTGTTCCCGGGTTACACAGGACCACTGTCACAGGCTGGAGATGGAAGGACACACTGCCTGAAGGATATGAGCCTTTTGGCTGTTGGAAGTCACTGGGGAGGTTTCCAGGACGGATTGATTGACATGGGAGGGGAAGGCGCTAAATATACATATTTCTCCAAACTTAAGAATCTTGTGCTGGTTGCAGATACAGACGAGGAGTTTGAGAAACGGGAACAGCAGAAGAAAAACAGGGCTATCAGGGAGGCGGTTCACAAACTTGCCGAGTACATTGGTTCCTGTGTAAAGGATATGGAGCCGGAAGAGGTTGAAAGCTACGAGCTGGAACCGGTTATCAGGAGAGCTCCTGAGACGGAAAAGCTTCCATCCGTTGTATACGTGATGCAGCCTCAGTCTCAGATGGAGGAGATGGGTTACAACGACCTCTGCTATGGATGGGACTGCAACCATATGCTTCCCACCTTCATGAATCCCAACGAGGTTTTGGACGGAGCCATGATTTCCGGAAGCTTCATGCCATGCTCTTCTAAGTGGGCAACCTATGATTTCCAGAATTGTCCTGTTATCAAGAGGCTGTACAAGGAGCACGGCAAGACCCTTAACTTCCTGGGTGTCATCATGTCAAACCTGAATGTTGCACTGGAGCAGAAGGAGCGTTCCGCGCTGTTTGTGGCGCAGATTGCGAAATCCCTTGGAGCGGACGCCGCCCTTGTGACTGAGGAAGGCTACGGCAATCCGGACGCTGACTTTACAGGCTGCATCGTGGCTCTGGAGGACGCCGGCGTTAAGACGGTTGGTCTTACAAATGAGTGTACAGGCCGTGACGGCAAGTCCGATCCCCTGGTTTCCATGGATGAGAAGGAAGATGCCATTGTTTCTACCGGTAATGTTTCTGAATTGGTTGAACTTCCGCCAATGCCGGAGGTAATCGGCGAGCTGGAAGCCCTTGCAAGGGATGGTCTGTCAGGAGGCTGGGCCGGGGATGAGATTTTAGGGCCGTCTGTCAGGCCGGATGGATCCATCATCATGGAAAACAACGCCATGTTCTGCGGAGACCAGATTATCGGCTGGTCCACCAAGACTGTCAGGGAATTTTAAGGAAAATCAGTGAAAGGAGTTTCGTTATGAAGAACGTTATCTGTTATATCAATCAGTTCTTCGCGGGCATTGGCGGAGAAGACAAGGCTGATTACGAACCGGAAGTCAGAGACGGCGTCATGGGACCCACAGCAGCCATTAACCAGATGCTGGCAGAGATTGACGCCCGGGTTACCACAACCATTATCTGTGGTGACAACTTTATGAGCACACACAGAGATGAAGCCATTGAAAGGATTCTGACCGCATTAAAGGGCAGGGAGTTTGATCTTTTCCTGGCCGGACCGGCCTTCCAGGCAGGCCGCTACGGTGTTGCCTGCGGCGAGATTGGAAAGGCGGTTTCCGCCAAGTTCGGCGTACCGGTCATCACATCCATGCACGCGGAGAACCCCGGCGTTGAGATGTTTAAGAAGGATATGTACATCATGATGGGCAGCCATTCCGCAGCCAGCATGAAGAAGGATGCAGGCGCCATGGTAAAGCTGGCTGATAAGCTGTTAAAGGGCCAGACACCGGAGGGACCGGACGCAGAAGGGTATTATGCAAGAGGAATCCGGCATCAGGTATGGCGTGAGGACGGCGTGGCGGCAGCAGACCGCGCAGTGGATATGCTCATTGCCAAGGCTACAGGACAGCCCTATCAGTCTGAGCTGATTATTCCTAAGAAGGACCTGGTACCCATTGCACCGGCTCTTAAGGACTTAAAGCATGCCAGGATTGCATTGGCCAACACCGGCGGTATTGTTCCTGTGGACAATCCGGACAGGATTCAGTCCGCATCTGCAACACGCTGGGGCAGATATGACATCTCCAAGTTGGACCGCTTAGAGAGCGGTGAGTTTAAGACAATCCACGCGGGCTTTGACCCGGCGGCTGCCAACGCGGACCCCAACGTCATCATGCCTGTGGATGTTATGAGGGAATTCCTGAATGAGGGCAAATATGGTTCCCTCCACGATTATTTCTATTCAACCGTAGGAACCGGAACCACACAGGGAGAGGCCAGAAGAATGGCCAAGGAAATCATACCGCTTCTGAAGGAGGACCATGTGGACGCCGTTATCATGGTCTCCACCTGAGGGACCTGTACTCGTTGCGGGTCAACGATGGTAAAAGAATTTGAGCGCGCAGGCTTCCCTGTTGTACTTATGTGTAACCTTCTTCCGGTTGCCCAGACGGTTGGTGTAAATCGTATGGTTCCAACCATATCCATACCATATCCTCTCGGCAATCCTTCCACCTCCAGGGAGGAGCAGCATCTGCTCCGCCGATCCAGAGTGGAGGCAGCGCTGGATGCTCTGGCTACAGATATTAAAAAGCAGACGATTTTCAAAGTAGAAATCTAGGATACAGGGCGGTACGAAATACGGTTCTGTATGCCATGAGTGATGAGTGGCTTTGTGTGCCGCCTGGCAGGGGGGCCTGTCAGGCGGCATTTGTATTTGCTTGAGAGCTTTTGTTTGGCTGTCCAGAATCATTCTGCCGGCTATCCGCATGCTTTTAGGAGAAGGAGAGGGCCTATATGAAAGACAAAAATCAGGTATTCGTAGTTTCATTAGCAATAACCATTATCATGGCAATATGGGCGGTTGCCTTTAATGCCAACTTTACAGTTGTTTCAAATTCGGCATATTCATTTCTGACCAATAATTTCGGCTGGCTTTATCTTATGGCCATGACCGCATTTGTTATTTTTTCAGTTGCCATTGCTTTCAGCAAATGGGGAAAGATTAAGCTTGGACCGGATGACTCCAAGCCGGAATATTCCACCGTATCCTGGTTTGCCATGCTGTTTGGGGCAGGCATGGGAGTGGGTCTGGTATTCTGGGGAATCTCTGAGCCGCTGGCACATTTCTCAAACCCGATTCCCGGAATTGAGGCCGGTACGGAAGCTGCCGCAAACTTTGCCATACGTTCCAGCTATATGCACTGGGGACTTCATCCGTGGGCAAACTACTGCATCATTGGACTGGGTCTTGCCTATTTCCAGTTCCGCAAGGGAAAACCGGGCCTTATCAGCTCCATATTTGAACCCCTTATCGGTGAAAAGGGAATCAACGGATGGGTGGGAAAGACCATCGACGTACTGGCGGTGTTCGCCACTGTTGCGGGTGTTGTTACTTCCCTTGGACTGGGCGTCATGCAGATTAATGCAGGACTTAACTACCTGTTTGGCATTCCGACGACCCTGGTGATTCAAATTATTATCATTGCGGTAATAAGCGTTATCTATATCTGGTCTGCTGTTGACGGCATCAGCCGCGGTATTAAGATCATTTCCGACGCTAACTTATATATTGCCATTGGCCTGATCACTGTTACATTCCTGGTAGGGCCAAAACTTGAGATTCTTAACAACCTGACAAACGGACTGGGGCAGTATCTGCAGAACTTTTTTGGGGACAGCCTCATGATTAACAATTACGGTGACAATAACTGGGTTGGAGCATGGAGGGTGTTCTACTGGGCATGGTGGATTGCATGGGCTCCATTTGTGGGATCGTTCATTGCCCGTATCTCCAAGGGCAGGACGATTCGGGAATTCATCGCAGGCGTGGTGCTGGCACCGGCTCTGGGGTCCATTCTCTGGTTTGCCATTATGGGAAGCCTGGGTCTGCATTTGGGTATGGACGGTACGCTTTCCGTTGCCCAGCTGGCGGATATTGCAAGCAAGCCTGAGACGGGACTGTTCATTGTTATGGGCAAGTACCCTCTGGGAATGATTCTGTGCGTGGTATCCCTCATACTGTTGTGTACATTCTTCATTACCTCGGCAAACTCCGGTACCTTTGTGCTTGCCATGTTCTCCTCCAAGGGAGACTTAAATCCCAAGAACGGAAGAAAGGTGCTGTGGGGCGTTGTACAGTCTCTTCTGGCTGTGGGACTTCTGATTGCGGGAGGATTAAAACCCCTTCAGACCATTTCACTTGCAGCGGCATTCCCCTTTATATTCATTATGCTGTTTGCGGGGGCGGCCCTTGTTAAGGCATTGATGAAAGAGAAATAGTTGTGTGTTGAGAATATCATATAAAATATTCGCGGGCCCGGAGCCCGCGGAGTAAGATTATGTGTCCTGGAAGCTGCCTTTTATATGGAGGGCCGGCTTTCAGGACACGTTTGCTTTGGGGATGGGGAGAAGGCGGGGGTGGGTGAAAGAAGGAATTGACATTTGAGTTAGTCAATGCTAATCTTATTGTATAAACCATTCATCGAAACCATTTATCAGCTAATCAAAAGGGAGATGATATTATGTCAACAGCTATTATATGCGCTGTCCTGATTGTCATTGCAATCATTGGAATCAAGAGCTATGCCAAAAAACTAACCTCCGGGTGCTGCGGAGCCTCCTCCCAGCCATCGGTGAAAAAAATCAAAGTCAGGGATAAGGATAAATCACACTATCCCTATTCACGGATTCTCAAGGTGGACGGCATGTCCTGCGGTAATTGTGCCTGCCATGTGGAAAACGCCCTCAACAGCCTGGAAGGGGTGTGGGCCCAGGTGGACCTGGAAAAGGGCGAGGCCCTGGTGCGGATGAAACAGGAGCATGGTAACAATGAGCTCAAACAGGCTGTTAAGGACGCGGGATACGTGGTTTATAATATAGAAGAAAGTTCTGAGCTTTCAAACAGGTAAATAAAGCTCTTCCTCTGTTTCGTCCGTCCGTTTGATACCATTGTATCCGCTAATAAGAAAAAATACAAGTCAGAAGGTCTGCCGCTTTCCGGGTCCGCATCCCAGGCCTTTCCAGGTCCGCTTACCAGGTGGTTGTTTTCCAATATGGGGCAGTGTATAATTAGGGAAATACCCACAGGGAGGGGAAACATCTATGGCTTTGGAAGAACTGAATACATCAGAGGACCGGAAAAGAGCATTGCGCCGGGAGATAAAAGCTGCGGTTGCGGCGCTGGATAAAGGGTATACAAAGGAGGCGGACCTTCAAATATTCCGGCATGTGGCCGGTCTGCCGGAATATGAACAGGCGGGCACCCTGTTCTGCTTTGTGGGAACCAGCAGTGAGATTGATACAGCGCCCATACTGGAGGATGCCTTAAGGAGGGGAAAACGGGTGGGGGTTCCCAGGTGCATCTCCAGAGGGATTATGGAAGTACGTGAAATCAGGAGCCTTCGGGATTTGGAGGCAGGAAAATACGGTATAATGGAACCGGGAGCACATGCTCCGGTTATACAGGCGGAGGAAATCAATCTGGCCATTGTGCCATGCATGTCATGCAGCCACGACGGCAGGCGGCTGGGGTACGGCGGCGGGTACTATGACCGCTATCTGGGCAGGACCCGGGCCGTGAAGGCAGTCATATGCAGGGAACGGATCATGCGCGCGGACATACCTGTGGAGCCCCACGACCAGATGATGGATATGGTGATATCGGAAAAAGGAGTCAGGCGGTTGGTGGGTCAGTGAAATGGCACTCATCCGGCCGGGAAGAATACATTGTTTCATATTATATGTCACAGACCAGCAGTATCTTCCCTCTAACTTTATAAAAGGAGGCAGAAAGCTATGGAGGGCTGGAAAAGTATGATATGGAAGGGCTGGTTGACCTGGCAGTGTCAGGGAACAGAGACGCATTGGAGGTTGGGGGATGTGCAGGACATGGTGTTTAACCTGAAAACATGACATACAGATGTCATTTTATATGTGGTATAATTCTTAAGGAAAGTATCAGATTCAGAGCGACAAAAAAATGAACAGCTTATGCAAAAGATAAACTGCTCTGAATGTGATTCTTTCCAATTGTACCAAGTCGCGGAACTTTAGCCATAGGCTGTATGGGGATAGTATTTCCCCAGGGAAGCTTAAAATAGTGGATTATGGTGGTCTGCAATGCAGAAGCAGGACGATTTTAGCTGTATCCCATATTTTTGGGTATGCTTCGCAGACCTCCCGATGGCAGGTCTTAAAAAATATATAGGAAAGCAGCCTGTCAGGAAGAAGGAACATGACACCTTCCCAGCTGTTTCATGGCTGTATGACCACATTCAGGACACACACAGATATCGAAATTCCAGACTGCTTTTAAAAGCTCTGCCAGGGACATTCCGGCGTAACGCTGCTTGAAACGCTGTCCATTCTGAAGCTTAAAGATAACCTTCAGATTCTTATATTTCATCCGATTGTTCAGAAAACCATAATAGCGTATTTTCTGAAAGCCGGAAGGCAGCACATGCATCAGGTAACGGCGTATAAACTCCGTGTTGCCAAGAGTAATCTGACGTTTTGGTTCACCCGGCTTTTTTCCACGGGCAGAGAATGTTACCGTATCTTCCGTAACAGAAAGGATCCTGCTGTTAGAGATGGCGATTTTGTGGATGTAGCGTCCAAGGTATTCAATGACATTGCCGAAGCCGTTGAAGGTTTTCTTGATGTAGGGGCACCAGTCCATTTCATAAAGCTTATTTTTAAATTCCTTCCAGTGGTAAGAATTACGCAGGTTTTCACAGGAGGATGAAAAGTTAAGGGAGCCGCTTTCATAAAGGGAGACAAGGTGTGCCATATATTTCCCCTTAAACTTATCCCGCAGGACCTCCGTACGGATAAAAAACTTAGATGAGGATTTACGGATTTTTCCATCTCCGGTAAGCCCGCCGCCGGAAACAATGCAGTGCATATGTACATGGTAATCCAGCTCCTGATTCCAAGTATGAAGTACTTGGATAATCCCGGGTGTTGCCCCGAGCCACTTCTTATCAGCAGATAATTCCAGAAGTGTTTCGGCGCAGCATCTGTGAAGAAGTCCATACAGAAGCTTCTGGTTGCAGTAAATGAGGGGATTTAATTCATGTGGAAGTGTAAACACTACATGAAAATAGGGTGAATCAATGACCTCAGCACTGCGTTTATCTACCCAGATTTCTTTCTTCACAGCCTGACAGTTGGGGCAGTTGCGGTTGCGGCAGGAATTATTGTGGACTTCCACATGCCCACAGTCGGTACACTGACTTAAGTTGACACCAAGCCTTCCGGATTTGCAGTTTAAGATGGCTCGGGCGGCTTTGCGTTGGACATCCGACTGATAGTGCCCCGGTGCTGAGAAAGCTTCATAGGACTGCTCAAATATCTGCCTGATTTTGTAATCACTCATGGTATTCACCTGCCAATCGGTCAAAAGGGCTGACGGCATTGCGGATGGCATTACCGGAAAGATGGACATAAATAGTGGTGGAAGACAAAGATTTATGTCCCATAAGCGCTTTTATGGTAAGCAGGTCGGTTCCGTTTTCATACAGATGGGTACCAAAAGCATGACGAAAGGAATGACAGGTAAGCCTGCGTTCCCATCCGAGCCTGTCCTCATGGGCATGGATGTGTCTTGAAAGGAAGAATGTGTCGATGGGTCTGTCCTCGCCACTTTGCTTTGGAAAAAGAAAGCCTTTTGGTCTGCCGTATTCAAACCAGTAGCGTGTCAGCAGGTCAAGTGCCGCTTTAGAAAGAATGGCATAGCGGTCATTCCTGTTTTTGGAGTGTGTGATGTGAAGCCGCATGTTTTTGCGGTCAACATCCTCGTAACGCAGACGGCATACTTCACCGATACGAAGCCCTGAGGAATACATGAGTGTAACCATAGTCTTCTGCTTTAAATCAGGTATGGAAGAAATAAACTGCCATGTTTCCTGTTTCGAGGGAACATAGGGAAGGTACTCGTCAAACTTACGCATGGGAAGCTGTGTGTCATCCCATGTTTTGTGAAGAACATACATGGTGAAAAAGCGCAGTTGTGAAATGGCACAGTTGATGGTGCGGTCAGAAAGGTCTCTGGATTTCTGTAGCCATTTGATGTAGTCACGAAGTTCATCCCAGGAAACATCTTCTGGCGATTTGTGAAGAACATTTGCGAGGTAATCCAGATACGCCCGGATGTAAGTACAGTAATTTTTAAGGGTATGGTCGGTAAGACCGCGAAGGGAAATCATTTCCCTGAAAGAATTTAAATATTTGTCCATAGTAAAATCTCCTTTGAAATGCAATAAAAACAGTAGTTACATTTCAAAAAGAGGTGGTGGACGAGTAAAAAAATAAGATATATAGTTGTTGAGTTTAGAAATCCATGATAACATAAGCATAGCAGTTCTTAAAGTTATGAAGTTGTTTGGTGTGGTAACTTAACAATACATCATAAATTTAAAAACTGCTATTTTTTATAAAAAAAGTGGTGGTTTTATGTACCTTGGGCTAGCCGTCGCACTAGCGACTTGGTACAATCGTGAAATGACAGATATATGAGATGTATGATATGGAGGGC
Organism: Enterocloster clostridioformis; assembly: GCF_020297485.1. Classification (NCBI taxonomy): domain Bacteria; kingdom Bacillati; phylum Bacillota; class Clostridia; order Lachnospirales; family Lachnospiraceae; genus Enterocloster; species Enterocloster clostridioformis. The sequence continues at coordinate 3,199,013 of NZ_JAIWZC010000001.1, read as the reverse complement.
TATCATGAGGGGCTTTCATCATGGGCGGCGCTGTCCCGCTTCGTCCTCCGTCAGAATGAAAGGAAGGTACGCAATGACATGGATGGAGGTATACCCGGCTCACAGGCAGCCGGACATGGAGCAAATCGGAAGATATATAGCAAGTCCCTACTGGCAGCAGCTTTTGGCCTGGCTGGAGGACACATTTCATATATCCCCCAGGATTGAGTACAGCAGATGCTCCATGCAGGGAGGATGGAACGTAAAGTATAAGAAGGGATCCAGGGCGGTCTGCACATTGTATCCTGAGGAAGGGTATTTTATCTGCATGGTGTCGGTGGGGGCAAAGGAAGCCCCGGAGGCAGAACTGGCACTTAACGGCTGTACTGCTTATGTCCGTCAGTTGTATCATGATACCGCTCCTTTTAATGGGGGAAGATGGATGATGATAGAGGTAAGGGACGGGGACGTACTGGAGGATGTGAAGGAATTGATTGGAATTCGGATGCGGAAGAAACGGAGTGTTTAAGTTTATAGTGCGGCGGAGGCAGCAGGAAGAGGCGGGGAAATAAATCCCCCCCTTCTCTTTATTTATTATAGGAAAGTCCTTGCTGAAACGAAGTTATGTAAACTAATGATTCTGCCAAAGGAGGGTATAGAAAACAGACGGTGGTTTAGAACAGGTCGATATAGAACCCTTCTTCCCATCCATCATCGTCGAGGTCGTCATCTTCAGTTAAAAAGTAATGCATATCCAATAAATCAGAATCGGTCATATTTCTGACCAGTTTGGGTGTCATTCCTTCTGGAGGATTTTTGATGTATTTTTGTCTGAGTTCATCCACATATCTTTGATTCATTTGCAACTGCCTCCCATCTGTAATAAATGTAGTATGAAGCAGATGGGAGAGAAAGTCAAGCAGAGCGGGACCGGGGATAAAGGCCATGCCTTATCCTTGTCCTTTTGTATAATTCATCCAGAGGAACCCGTTCATGTTTATGGTACAGCTCTAGAAAGACCATTTCATGTCTGCAGTTTGGGCATTGCAGGGGGTCGTACCCCATGGTAAGAAGGAAAAGCTTACGCCAGGTGTTGAAATCGAGGAGAATCCTGTGTTTGGATTTTGGGACTGCTTTATGGAGCTGATTGTCAATCTCCCGGTGTCTGGCATAAAGCCCATAGTACCGGGTCATCTTGAAGTTTTTTTCAGGTATATGCAGAATGAGCAGCTTAATGAAATCAATGGCGGGAAGAGTCTTTTTTACAAAAGAGTTGTCTTCATGCTTATTGTAATGGAAAGTCACCATCTCCCCATCGTAGGAATCAATCCTGGAAAGAGCAATGACAGGGCGGCCAAGATAACGGCTGACATATTTAATAATGGATTTTGGGTCGCAAAGATTGGGCTTGGCATAAACGTAGAATCCATTTCTGTCCCTATGGTAAACGGCGGCTTTCATCTTTTTAAAAGAGGGACCGATGCGTTTTTCCAGTTTATTTAACAAAACAGTCTGAAAGGATTTACGGAGGTAGGAATAATTGAAATATGTGACCTTGCGCCAGACACCATCATCAGAAAACCCGCCTTCGGTAAGGAGACAGTGGATGTGTGGATTCCAACCGAGAGGGCGACCGAAGGTATGAAGGACACAGATAAACCCAGGGACAAAGTTTTTGGATTTGTTCAGGGAGAAAAAATATTCTTTGATGACATCAGAAACAGCCTCGAAAAGGCAGTTAAGCAGAGTGCGGTCTTCGAGGAAAAAGCGGCGGAGGGATTCGTCAATGGTGAAGACGAGATGGCGATGGGTACACTGTATTAATTTAAAAGACATAGCGGTAGACCTGTCATTGGAATACTTAGCGCCGCAGGAGGGGCAAAACTTGGAGTGGCAGCGGAAAGGAACGAACTTGAGGTTACCGCAATGGGGACAGCCATACATGGCGCCACCATAAGAAGGATCCCCGCAGTTAATGACCTTATCAATGTTTTCCATGACGACAGGTCTGGGTTTTATATCGTATTCAATGATTTCGTAATAGTCTCTGAGCATCTTCTGAATCACATTCATGAGATTATTATGGAATAAAATGACGCAAAAAACAAGCCCTAATTCCCCTCATGAATGAGGGGCTAGGGGAGTTGAGGTGCCGAAGGCACTTTCTTGTATTATAGGGTGCGCCCAGCTAAGGGCTTGAAATTTAGTGGGTGAGAGTCCCACGGTGTAAGGTACAAGCTATACCGCATCAAGCGAGTCTTGGGTGGACAGCAGCGATGTTGCCTGCTAAGCGTAGACAGCGGGATTGCAGGGCATAGCCGTATATAGCTTCGATATTAAAATGAAATTGGGAAGGCAGAAGTGCTCCTATACACTGAAAGCAACACAGCTGTAGTCGTTAAGAGCGAGAATGCAGCTGCTTCCCCGGGGTTTTAAGGCTGGTCATGTAATCAAGGATTTTAAGTCAACTGGGGAGGTCTGCCAGGCTCCGGGCAGGTTGCGTAAGCCCGGTATACGGAACAACGGTAGAAAGGAGAACCGTAAATGGCCGGCAGAAGTCGGATGGCCGAATAGTACACAGCAAAAAAAAGCGGTGGAAGTCGAGAGAGACCTGTCCTCGCAGGTCAGCCATGCAAAGTCATATCAAAGAGGAAACATAATCTGTACGCAGAGACAGGAGAAATTATGGAAACGAAATTGGCGAGAATATCACAGTTGTCAAGCGAACATCCGGAAATGGTATTTACGTCCATAGGGCATCTGATTAATAAAGAGTTACTGAAAGAATGCCACAAGGAGATGGATGGAAAGAAAGCGGTAGGAATTGATGGAATTACCAAAGAGGACTACGAAGTAAATTTGGAAGAAAACTTAGATGAATTAATCAGGAAAATGAAGAAGAAGGCATACAAGCCCAAACCGGCAAAACGGGTGGAAATACCAAAAGAAAATGGAAAGACCCGCCCGCTCAGTATATCCTGCTATGAGGATAAGTTAGTACAGGAAGCGCTAAGGCGAATACTGGAAGCAGTGTTCGAGCCCCATTTCTACGAAGAAATGATGGGATTCCGCCCAGGAAGGAACTGCCACATGGCATTAAGGAGACTGAATGGGATGCTGGAAAGGGAAAAGACGAATTGGGTGCTGGACGCAGACATTAAAGGGTTTTTCGACCATTTAGACCATGAATGGATAGTAAAGTTCATAGAATCGCGGATAAAAGACCCGACCATTATCAGACTGGTAAGACGGATGCTGAAAGCGGGAATCATGAGAGATTTCAGATATGAGGAGACAGAAGAAGGGGCAGGCCAAGGCTCGGACTGCTCCCCGGTCATAGCCAATATATATATGCACTATGTGCTGATATGGTGGTTCAGGGAGAAAGTACAGCCAGTGATGAGAGGATATGCGGGGCTGGTAGTCTATGCGGATGATTTTGTGGGATGCTTCCAATATAAATCAGATGCAGAAATATTTTATGAACACTTAAAGCGCAGAATGAAGTACTTTGGACTAGAATTGGAGGAAAGCAAGACAAGGTTGATTGAATCTGGCCGATTCGCAGAAAGTAACCGGAAAGACCGGGGAAAAGGGAGGCCGGAGACGTTCACATTCCTGGGATTCACGCATTACTGTTCGCATGGCAGGACGGGAAAGTTCAGAGTAAAGAGGAAAACCAGTAAGAAAAAGCTTGCAAAGAAAAGCAGGGAAATAAACGCCATGATAAGAGACATGAGGTTTCTGGAGATAAACAGGATAGTAAAGAAACTAAATGAAGTACTGACTGGTTATTATCATTATTACGGAATTACTGACAATTCAAGAAGCCTGAACTCATTCAATAATGTGGTATGGTTTAGGTTATTCTACTGGCTGAACAGAAGAAGTCAGAGAAGGAGCTATACGAAGGAAGGATATAAGGAACTAATGAGACAGTTCCCGCTTGTGCGGCCACGTATTTATGTCAGTATATACGGATAACTGTAGATGTATTAGCTTTGCAGGGAGCCGGATGCGGGAAAGCTGCATGTCCGGTTCTGAGAGGGGTAAGCCCTGTAAGGGGCTTACCTACTTACCAAAGTCCTTGCTGAAATAAAGTTATGTAAACTAATGATTCTGCCAAAGGAGGGTATAGAAAACAGACGGTGATTTAGAACAGGTCGATATAGAACCCTTCTTCCCATCCATCATCGTCGAGGTCGTCATCTTCAGTTAAAAAGTAATGCATATCCAATAAATCAGAATCGGTCATATTTCTGACCAGTTTGGGTGTCATTCCTTCTGGAGGATTTTTGATGTATTTTTGTCTGAGTTCATCCACATATCTTTGATTCATTTGCAACTGCCTCCCATCTGTAATAAATGTAGTATGAAGCAGATGGGAGAGAAAGTCAAGCAGAGCGGGACCGGGGATAAAGGCCATGCCTTATCCTTGTCCTTTTGTATAATTCATCCAGAGGAACCCGTTCATGTTTATGGTACAGCTCTAGAAAGACCATTTCATGTCTGCAGTTTGGGCATTGCAGGGGGTCGTACCCCATGGTAAGAAGGAAAAGCTTACGCCAGGTGTTGAAATCGAGGAGAATCCTGTGTTTGGATTTTGGGACTGCTTTATGGAGCTGATTGTCAATCTCCCGGTGTCTGGCATAAAGCCCATAGTACCGGGTCATCTTGAAGTTTTTTTCAGGTATATGCAGAATGAGCAGCTTAATGAAATCAATGGCGGGAAGAGTCTTTTTTACAAAAGAGTTGTCTTCATGCTTATTGTAATGGAAAGTCACCATCTCCCCATCGTAGGAATCAATCCTGGAAAGAGCAATGACAGGGCGGCCAAGATAACGGCTGACATAATTAATAATGGATTCTGGGTCGCAAAGATTGGGCTTGGCATAAACGTAGAATCCATTTCTGTCCCTATGGTAAACGGCGGCTTTCATCTTTTTAAAAGAGGGACCGATGCGTTTTTCCAGTTTATTTAACAAAACAGTCTGAAAGGATTTACGGAGGTAGGAATAATTGAAATATGTGACCTTGCGCCAGACACCATCATCAGAAAACCCGCCTTCGGTAAGGAGACAGTGGATGTGTGGATTCCAACCGGGAGGGCGACCGAAGGTATGAAGGACACAGATAAACCCAGGGACAAAGTTTTTGGATTTGTTCAGGGAGAAAAAATATTCTTTGATGACATCAGAAACAGCCTCGAAAAGGCAGTTAAGCAGAGTGCGGTCTTCGAGGAAAAAGCGGCGGAGGGATTCGTCAATGGTGAAGACGAGATGGCGATGGGTACACTGTATTAATTTAAAAGACATAGCGGTAGACCTGTCATTGGAATACTTAGCGCCGCAGGAGGGGCAAAACTTGGAGTGGCAGCGGAAAGGAACGAACTTGAGGTTACCGCAATGGGGACAGCCATACATGGCGCCACCATAAGAAGGATCCCCGCAGTTAATGACCTTATCAATGTTTTCCATGACGACAGGTCTGGGTTTTATATCGTATTCAATGATTTCGTAATAGTCTCTGAGCATCTTCTGAATCACATTCATGAGATTATTATGGAATAAAATGACGCAAAAAACAAGCCCTAATTCCCCTCATGAGTGAGGGGCTAGGGGAGTTGAGGTGCCGAAGGCACTTTCTTGCCTTTGAAAATAAGTTTCCGAAGAGCAGAAATAAAAGGCGTGGAAACGGCTTATCTGCTTGACTTATCGGGCATTCAGAGTGATTAATAGACTACCCCAAAATCCTACCTTCTTAATAGGAAGGGACGGGGCAGAAATGCATGGAGGTGAAAGCAGCATGGTGATACCGGAAAGAGTGAAGCAGGTGGCATATTATTACCGGACAACACACCGTGACCATGGATATGAGAAATATATAGAACCGGGAAAAACAGCATTGGAAGAACGGTATGGCGTGGTTAAGAAAAAAGAACATTTCTTTTGGGACGAAGGTTCCGGCGCAGACGGCAGCCGTAAGGAATTCCTGCGGCTGATGGAAGAGGTCAAAAAAGGGCATATCCATGTGGTAGTGACCAGGGATGGGTCATGATTGCCCGTGACTGGAAGCAGTTTTTGGAATTTATGAAAATCTGCGATAAGGCGAATGTGGATGTGGTGAGCATCAGCAGGGAAGCAGATGCCTGGGAGCAGTACAGCCGGATACGGCAGTTTATGAAGGATTATTTTGGGGAGGAGGCGCTTGTATGAGGATACAGATGATCGAACCGAAAAAGGCTGCAAAACCGAAGCGGAAGCGTGTATGCGCATATGCAAGGGTTTCCACGGACAGCAGAAAACAGGGCGAATCTTTGGAAAACCAGATATCCGCTTATGAGCGTTCCATTAGGTCTAATCCGGCATATGAGTTTGTTGGGGTGTTTGCAGACCAGGGAATCTCCGGATACTGCGGAAACCGTCCGGAATTCCAGAAAATGATCCAAAAAGCAAAAGCAGGGGAGATTGACCTGATTATTACAAAGTCCATCTCCCGGTTTGCCAGAAACACAACCGTGCTTCTGGAAGTGACACGGGAGCTGCGTCAGTTGGGTGTTGCTATTTATTTTGAAGAACAGAATATCAACACGTTATCCGGGGACGGCGAGATGATGCTCACTGTCCTCGCTTCTTTTGCGGAGGAAGAAAGCAGAAGCATATCAGAGAACAATAAATGGTCCATTCGGAAGCGGTTTGAGCGTGGGGAATACATGATCAACACCAGCCGTTTCATGGGATATGACAAAGACGAATTCGGGGAGCTTATTATAAATGCGAAGGAAGCCATGGTGGTGCAGTTTCTGGCGGATATGTACCTTTTGGGAGTGGGGAGCAGCCGTCTGGCACAGTTATTGAAGTTTCTGGAAATCCCGACAGTGAGTGGGGGAAAATGGACTGCCGGAACGATTACCGGAATGTTCAAGAATGAGAAATACAAGGGTGATTTCCACCTGCAGAAATATTATACACCGGAAGGCAGACGGAACCAGACCGTGAGGAACCGTGGGGAAGTCCAAAGCTATTATATGGAGGACAGCTATCCGGCGATTTTAAGCGCAGAGCAGTGGGACAGGCTTCAGGAGAAAATGAAAGAAAACCGCAGGGATAGAAGTACCACGCAGGATAATCCCTCGAAATACCAGAACAGGTATCCGCTGACCGGAATGCTGTATTGCCCGCATTGCGGACGGACGCTCCGGCGCAGGCAGGGATACAAAAAGAGGATCGAGTGGCTGTGTTCCACTTACATTGAGGAAGGAAAACAAGCATGTCCGGGGGTAAGGATTCCGGATGAATCCGCATCCCGGCAGAATATTACAGAGCCAACGGTGGCAGAGGAGGTTGTAAAGGATGGCAAGAAACATTACCGTTATACCGCCAAAGAAAAATTCGACAGCAGGGAAAGGGAAGAAAACACAGCGCCGGAAGCTCCGGGTAGCGGCGTACTGCCGGGTGAGTACAGATCAAGAAGAGCAGCTATTAAGCTATGAGAACCAGGTGCGGTTTTACACAGAGAGCATCAACAGCAACCCGGAATATGAATGCGCCGGGATATACGCGGATGAAGGGATAAGCGGCACCAATACGAAGAAAAGGGAAGAATTTAACCGGATGATTGCAGACTGCCGTGCCGGGAAGATTGACCGGATCATCACAAAATCCATTTCCCGGTTTGCCCGGAATACGCTGGACTGTCTGAATTATGTCCGGGAATTAAAAGCGCTCGGTGTTGGGATAATATTCGAGAAGGAGAATATTGACACACTGGACGCAAAGGGAGAGGTGCTGCTGACAATTCTTTCTTCTCTGGCACAGGATGAGAGCCGCAATATTTCAGAGAACAGCACCTGGGGAATCCGGAAACGGTTTGAAGTCGGCCAGCACAAAATGAGTACGGCACGGTTCCTTGGGTATGATACCAATGAATCCGGGAAACTGGTGGTGAACAAAAAGCAGGCGAAGATCGTGCAGAGACTTTATATGGAATTTCTGCATGGAAAAACTACCGATTATATCAAGCGGATCTTTGAGCGGGAAGGCGTAGTAAATTGGAACGGCAGCACAAAGTGGCAGGCCACTACGCTTGCCAGTATGCTGGAGAATGAGAAATACAAAGGAGATACCCTTTTGCAGAAAAGCTACACGGCTGATTTCCTGACAAAGAAGCGTGTGATGAATGAAGGGGAGATTCAGCAGTTTTATATTGAGGATGACCATGAAGCCATTATTGAGCCGTGGATTTGGGAGTGCGTACAGTTGGAGATGGAACGCCGGAAGCGGTATCTGGAAGAGCATGGGACAAATTCTTTTTCCCACAATACGGAGCAGAATCCATTTGCAGCTAAGATTATTTGCGGTGAGTGCAACAAAGTTTTCCATAGGAAAGGCTGGCAGAGCAGCGCTGGAGAGACGCGCAGGATCTGGCAGTGCAGTGAGCGGTATAAGGTGAAGGGAGTGTTGGGATGCTCCAATCGGCATATAGATGAAGATACCATGCGGAAGATTTATTTCATGGCATGGAATAAGCTGTTGGAATGCCGGGATGCGCTTCTGCCGGAGTGGAAGGAAAAGGCACAGGGAGAGGATTTACTGGCGAGGTTCCGGGCGATAGATTTTATGAAACTGACGGAACATACACAGCCCATACAGGAGTTGGATGTTGATTTGATGCTGCGGACACTGGATCATATCAAAGTATATGAGAGCGGCGTGGTGGTGGCGGTGTTCCTGGATGGGACGGAGATTGTGTATAAAACAGAAAATTAAAAATGGAAAGGTGATGCCAACTGAAGGGTTTTCCTTTAGTTGGCATCTTTGGATAAAAGGTCAAAATATGTTGTCGAGAATGGAGGTGAGCTATATAATGTATATAAAAAAAGGAAGGGATAAATATATGTGGTTGGATAAAGAGTCTCAAATTGATTTGTTAGCGTATAGCCCTTTTGCTGAATTGATAACGAATATAACAGCAAATAAAAGATTAAATCCATTGACAATAGGATTATTTGGACGTTGGGGTGTTGGAAAGTCAACATTACTAAAGTTAGTTGAAAAAAATATTGAAGAAAGAGATATGTCAAAGAAAAAATATGTTTGCGTTTCGTTAAATTCTTGGATATTTGAAGGATATGATGATGCTAAAAGTGCAATCATGGAAAGTCTTTTGCGGACTCTTATGGACAACCAGCCTGCTTTTGAAGGACTAAAAGATGACATAAAAAGTTTAATTGGAAGAATCAATTTAATGAAATTAGGGGCAACAGCAATTAAGCATGGGATGCCATTTATAATGAGTGCGATTAATCCGGCTGCTACTACTCTTACCTTAGCACAATACTTATCAAAAGCGAAAAGGAAAGAAATATTAGAAGATATAAAACAGGCATGGGGCGAAAAGGAAGCAGATGAAGATAAAGATACTACAGTTGAGAATATTCGTCTATTCAGAAAAGAATTTAGTGTTTTGATAAACAAATCTCAAATGCACTTATAGAAGAATTTAAGAAAAATAGCAAATTACTTGAAAAAATGCAACCAATTTATATTTGTTATCCAGAATATAGGAGTGAAATTAAGGATGTAATAAAAAAGCTGAAAGTCGCAGAAATAAATTTGCAAGGAGCAACTGTAATGTGTTCAATGTATCAAGCAGATAAATCGGGCTTCCTTGACGTGATTGAAGCTTTGAAAGGTAACGGATTGGAGCAAAATATAGTAGATATTATTATGAAGGAAAAATAGGAGGGGCGGTATGGGAACATCAAAAGGCTATATTCCACCTAAAAATGAACAATGGAGACAAGCTAAAGGTGCTGTAACTAGAATGATGAAAGATTCAAGAGGAAGTGCAGGAATTAGCAAAGCCATTTCTAAATATGCAGATGCTTATATGTCGACTCACTTGAGTAAAAGTAATGTTTCGGTTGTTGCGGGCGGACTTATGAATTTCATAAGTGCGGTCAATAAATATGGTGCTGAGAATGCAGCTAAAAATATTGGTTTAGATTCTTTATTAGATAAAAAGGGAAACGAATTATATAAAGGCTTAATTGACTACTTTGCTAGTACAGCATTGCCAAAATAATAATGAATAGACGTTGCTTTTTTATTGTAGTCGGTGCATAATAATTCTATCACTAAAGAATGGATGGGTTATTATGCGAAGGAAAACAATTGATACTATCCCGGTTTTATCTGATGCCATGAAAAACATATTATCTGCTTTTTCAAAAAGCCGCTCCCTTCCGTCAGGACTGGTCAAAAGAGCCAGCATTGTCCTGCTTGCGTCACAGGGGGAACTCAACCAGAATATTGCACCACAGGTCGGGCTTCATTATAATAATGTTGCCACCTGGCGCAGTCGGTTCCTCGCGGCGCTCCCAGCCTTGCGGAGGATTGAAATGGACGACCCGAAAAAGCTTGAAGATGAGATACGGGCAGTCCTGTCCGATAAAAAACGCCCCGGTGCCCCGTCTGTTTTTACGCCGGACCAGATCATGCGGATCATCGACCTTGCCTGCAGCAGCCCAAATGATTTTGGGTACGAAGTAAGCCAGTGGAGTCTCCCGCTGTTAGTGGCAGAAATTAAAAAGCAGGGGATCGCTGAACAGATTTCTGAGAAATCTGTCAGCCGTTTTTTAAAAATGAGGTAGATTTACATCCCCACAAAATCCGTTACTGGCTTCATTCTTCGGAAAAGACGGAAGCCCCGGAATCTTTTGCGCGGAAAGTAAACGAAATCTGCGGCCTGTACCAGAGTGCCCAGGAACAAAGCCGGGAAGGTGCACACATTGTTTCCACGGATGAAATGACCGGGGTACAAGCGCTGGAACATAAATATCCTGACAAGCTCCCATTACCCGGCCAGTGCGCCAAAATGGAGTTTGAGTATATCCGCCATGGCACGACCAGCCTCATCGGGTTCTTTGATGTTGCAACGGGCCGTATGGAAATGCCGTATTTAAACTCCACACGCACAGAAGAGGATTTTGTGGAAGCCGTGAAAGCATTGGTAGGGACAGACCCGCAAGCCCCATGGACATTTATATGCGATGGCCTAAACACCCATAAATCGGAAGCCCTTGTCCGCTTTGTGGCAGAAGCCTGTGCCCTTGGCGTGGAACTGGGCAAAAAAGGGAAAACAGGGATCCTTAAAAGTATGGAAAGCCGAGCGGATTTCCTGCATGACCCTTCCCACCGGATCCGCTTTGTCTATACTCCGAAACACAGTTCCTGGATGAACCAGATTGAGATATGGTTTGGCATCATTAACCGGAAGCTGCTGAAGCGGAAAAGCTACCTATCAATAGAAGAACTGGAAGCAAGCATCCTGCGCTTTATTGAACAATACAATCTTACAGCACACCCATTTAAGTGGACATATGCCGGGATACCATTAGTAATTTAATCACTGATATTTAAGCAATGCTGTACTAGAGATTTTTCCACAACGGATATGCAGATAATTCGAGAAAGTCTTTCGGAAACATTGAAGAGACTTGAGATAGAAACATTTAAAGATTTTGAACAAATTAATAATGAAGAGTTTTTGATAGAATTCATTATTCAATTTGCTATTAAAAATTTTGAAACCTGTTTTTCTGAAAAGATATTTACACATGCCGAGTTATCAAAAGATTATGATCGTGTTATGGATGATGTGAGCGCTGCAATCGAAAATAGAATAATGGCAGATGTTCAATTAGAAAAGAAGTTGGATTTAGATTATACAAGTAAAGAAGGGCAACAGTATATCGCCTCTGTATGCAAAGAATGTTATGCTGATTTGAAGAAAATGGAGGGACAATATGAAAGTATGGATTAATAAAACAACAGAAATCGAGCCGATTCACGGTTTTGAAGATGCCATTAGATTTGATATACTGAATGAGGGCCCGAAGTCAAATATAAAAGTTAATTTTGAAGAACTATGGAGAAGATTTAAAAAGGACAATTTGGAGCCTATTTATGAAGATTTAATAATTGTTGCTACAAGTGTTTATGCTGCGGATAAAAGGATACCTCGTGCTGGTATTTATGCGGGAGAAGTAGAAGATAATTGGACAAGAGAAATATGTATGTCCATTCCAGTATTGGAAATAGAGAGGTGGAATAGTATTAAGAGTGGGATAGAAAATATATTGGGATTTTTAAGTGGAGATTTATGGGAAATAAATTTTAGGAAAACGGATTTAAGGTTTAGAAACATTAAGTCTAAAAAGAAATATGATATTGTTGGTCAAGATTTTGATGCCGTTTCTTTATTTTCTGGAGGCTTAGATTCTTATTCAGGAGCCATAAATTTATTAGAGCAAGAGAAACATGTATGTTTTGTTGGATGCCGAGAATATAATGCGTTGGGTAATAGAATTTATGAGTTATATAGAATATTGAAAGAGAACTATCCGAATCAAAATATTGACATGGATTTTGTGAAGAATGAAAGATTCTCAAATCCAGATACAGGAAAAACAACAGATTTGAAGGCTGTATTATTATCTTTGCATTATTATCTGAAATATGGTAGTAAGGATTATTACACGAATAAATTGGTTGCGCTCGGTGGAATGAATATGAAAGAAATAGACGAATATGTAAAAGTATATATGAAATCTATGGAGGAATTATATGAATTTGTAAAGACTCAAGCGCAGTTAAATGGGGATGATTTATTGACTTTTATAGAAGGAGCGATTGATGAGTAAGTTAATTGATATGCATTTCCATCTTGATTTTTATTCGAATCATTCACAGGTTTTCAAACAAATAAACAAATTGGAACAGCATACCTTATGCGTTACAAATCAACCTGAGATTTTTGAAACATGTATAGAACTATATCAGCCAACGAATTATGTTCAATTTGGGATTGGTTTCCATCCGCAAAATGCAGGGAAGGTGAGGTTTGGAAAGGCATCTTTTATAAGAAATTTATCGACCACAAAATATGTTGGAGAAGTTGGTCTGGATTTTTCAAATGAATACTTGAACTATAAAAATGAGCAGATAGAGATCTTTGATTTTATATGTAAAATGTCTTGTGACAAAATCATGTCAGTCCATTGTCGCATGGCAGAACAACAGATATATGAGATATTGAAGAAGAATGGAAATCGTAAAGTAATTATACATTGGTATTCAGGAAATGAGATATGGTTAGAAAAATTTATTAATTTGGGAGCCTATTTTTCTGTTAATTTTAATCAAAAAGAGGGTTTAATTCCCCGCAGCTTGCTGCGTAACAAACTTTTTCAAGACATGGAGGAAGTGATATACTAGAGGAAAAAGGAAAGGAGAAATTGTGTGATGAGTGAAACAATACGCAAGTCACACAATGTATCAGTACTCATGTATCATTTCGTATGTCCAACAAAATATAGAAGAGTAGTAATAGATGAAGATGTAGATAGGGTAATCAAAGAAACGTGTGAGGGAATTCAGGAAAGGTATGAAATAAGATTTTTGGAAGTAGGTACAGATAAAGACCATATACATTTTCTTATCCAGTCAGTGCCTACATATAGTCCAAAAAAAATCATCCAAATAGTGAAGAGCATCATAGCCCGGGAGGTGTTCGCGAAATGTCCACAAGTGAAGAAAAAATTGTGGGGAGGAGAATTCTGGACAGATGGCTATTACGTAGCAACGGTGAGTGAACATGGGAATGAGCAAATCATAAGTAGATATGTGAAAGAACAGGGACAGGAAAAAAATTATAAAACAATCTATAAAAACGTAGAGAAAACAAAGCAGTATAGCATATGGGATTATATGTAGAGGTTGCAACCTTCGATACCCCGCAGCTTGCTGCGGGGTAGTTCATTATGATGAGAGGCGTTAATGGAAAACAAATAATAAAAAGAATTCCAATGGAAAGGATATTTGTAGAGAGTGATGGCCCATTTACAAAAGTGCATGGAAAGAAATATTCAATAGAGAAATTAGGTATAGTATATGATGAGTTAGCTGAATTAAAAGGAATTAATGATGCAGGAACTTTAAGTAAGCAGATAGCTAAGAATTATTTGACATTAGTCAAATAACTGATTTTTTAGCAGAAGATTTTCTTGACAAATTGGCAATCCAGAGTGATTACTGGACTACCAAATTTGTTAAGGAGTTGATATCAGATGACAAAAGAACAGCAGAAAACGATTGAGCGTCTTCGAAACATGGGATTAGGCTACCGAAAAATAGGGATCGCATTGGACCTTCCAAGGGACAAGGTCAGAAATTATTGCAAAGCAAAAGGTTTAGATGGATATGCAAAAAATCGTCTGCAAGCCAGAGAAGGAAGAAAAATGGAAGAGGTCTGTGCTGATAGTGTATGCAGACAATGCGGCAAGCCATTAGAGAAGAAGTCCGCCGGACGAAAACGGATTTATTGTTCTGATGAGTGCCGCAGATTGTGGATGAAAAACCATCCGTTTCTTTACAAGCATGAGTGTATGTTTTGCGGAAAAGAATTTGAGAGCCAAACGAAAAATCAGAAGTTTTGTAGCCATGACTGCTACATCCGTAATCGGTTCTGGCGGCAGGAGGATACCGAAGAAATTATGAAACTGATCCTTGCCGGGAAGAAAGTTCCGATGGTTCCTAAGTGGCTCAAAGACATACTCAATGGCGAAACAAATTGAGCAATAGTTTTGCCGAAGTGTATGGATGGGGTTGCGCTTTCCGAAAAGGGGTGAAAACCGCTAAAAAGGGGTAAAAATTGCCCGGTGGGGTAAGGTGAATGAGGCTTACACTACATAGCAAAAGGTGGGGATAATCTTGACCGATAACTTTTGCTATGAAGTATTCTGGTTCCGTGCTTCGCAGGAACAGGCAGAGCAGGTCCTGGAGGAGCTGGCCGGGTACCATCCTTCCAGGATGATTCCGTTCATAGGAGATGTGAAAGCCCCGGTGGCTGGGCTGGCTCCTCTGTTAATTGGGGAATTTGTGTTTCAGGATTCGAACCTGGGGCAGTTAAACTACCTTGCCGCAAAGATTGGTTCCTGGTCGGAACAGGAGCGGGCTGTCTTCGAGACTGTGCTTCAGAATGAAAAGCCGGACTCTTTGCTGCAGATTGTAGAGGCAATGGATCATTTAGACCAGTATGAATGCCATTTAGAGATAAAATCCCTGGAACAGTATGGGCGTTATCTGTTTGAGCAGGAGGGAAGAACGCTGCCGATGGAACTGAACGGCTATTTTGATTATGAGGCGTATGGCCGTTTGAATATGAAAGCGAGTGAGCGGCTGACAGAGGAGGGGCTCATCACTAGAATTAAGGCGCCAAAACCGGCAGTGGGAAAGAAACAGAATCCGAAAGTAGTGCATCCTGGATCGGCAGTATTCCGGTGTATCTGGCATTTGATAAGAGGTATCCGGAAAAGATCTGTTTTTATTTCCCTATGACGGAGAAACAACTGGAGGCCCTGGAGGAGAAGTGCAGAACATATGACGTTGATGAGGTGGCAGACTATCTTAGTAATATCTGGAAGTTGGATCAGTTCTTACCTCCACGGCTCACATTTAGAGTGTTGAACCAGATTGCGATGGAGATACAGAACCTGGCGGATAAAACCACTGTGTCAAGAAAGAAACCTCTGGCATCACTGGAGGCGGAGGTTCCCAGAGATGCATATGCAGTGTGCCGGATTATTCGTAATTATAGGGATTATGAATTCCTTCCGATTCAGGAGCTATCGGCGGAGGGCTATGCGAAGTATCTTCTGAATCTACATCAGATTTACATCGAGAAGGAACTGGAACCATATATCCGTCTCCAGGAATTTGGTTTACAGAAAATGAAAGAAAACGGGCCGTTGGAGACAATATTTGGCACACTGATCTGCAAGGGACATCCGATACAGGAATTGAGTCCGTCAGTGCAAGAGTTCCGCCTGTACAATTCATTGGCTGTAACTGCTTATTGGAATGAGAGCGACTCCTTTGTACCGGAGCTTTTAAGCGGGGAGGAGCTTCTCTCGTATGAAAGCATGATCCGGGAAAAGATCCAGGCCAGCTTAAAAGCTGCCCTGAGAAGGGGCTGGTAGAATATTTGTTTTCTGAACTGCTTAAAAAATGGGTTGCATCCATGACGCCAGACGTAGAAGCATATGCTGGCAGCCTTTGGGGTGTGCTTACGGTACGAACTTACGGAAAGTTAAATGACCGGGAACTGGCGGCTGTGATGGAAGAGTGGAAAGCGATGGCAGATAGCGGTTGGGGAGAAGAACTGTTTTACCGGCCCATTCGGACCGAGAAGGGTGAGATTTATTGGGTTCTGGGATACGGACAATAATGACAATCTGTTCATAAAAACGGAAGAGGAGTTTCGGCGGGACTGCCTGGGAGGAAGTCAGATTGGACAGGTGCCGCAGCTTTAAACGTAAGTCTTTCAATGCAAACCAAAAACAGTGGCTAAATATGAAAAGAACAAATGTTCTAAAAAACGTATTGCGATCTCATGTCTGCTCCTGTATAATAGCACTAGTACAGCATTGCTTAAATATCAGTGATTAAATTGCTAATGGTATCCCGGCATATGTCCACTTAAATGGGTGTGCTGTAAGATTGTATTGTTCAATAAAGCGCAGGATGCTTGCTTCCAGTTCTTCTATTGATAGGCAGCTTTTCCGCTTCAGCAGCTTCCGGTTAATGATGCCAAACCATATCTCAATCTGGTTCATCCAGGAACTGTGTTTCGGAGTATAGACAAAGCGGATCCGGTGGGAAGGGTCATGCGGGAAATCCGCCCGGCTTTCCATACTTTTAAGGATCCCTGTTTTCCCTTTTTTGCCCAGTTCCACGCCAAGGGCACAGGCTTCTGCCACATAGCGGACAAGGGCTTCCGACTTATGGGTGTTTAGGCCATCGCATATAAATGTCCATGGGGCTTGCGGGTCTGTCCTTACCAATGCTTTCACGGCTTCCACAAAATCCTCTTCTGTGCGTGTGGAGTTTAAATACGGCATTTCCATACGGCCCGTTGCAACATCAAAGAACCCGATGAGGCTGGTCGTGCCATGGCGGATATACTCAAACTCCATTTTGGCGCACTGGCCGGGTAATGGGAGCTTGTCAGGATATTTATGTTCCAGCGCCTGTACCCCGGTCATTTCATCCGTGGAAACAATGTGTGTACCTTCCCGGCTTTGTTCCTGGGCACTCTGGTACAGGCCGCAGATTTCGTTTACTTTCCGCGCAAAAGATTCCGGGGCTTCCGTCTTTTCCGAAGAATGAAGCCAGTAACGGATTTTGTGGGGATGTAAATCTACCTCATTTTTAAAAAACGGCTGACAGATTTCTCAGAAATCTGTTCAGCGATCCCCTGCTTTTTAATTTCTGCCACTAACAGCGGGAGGCTCCACTGGCTTACTTCGTACCCAAAATCATTTGGGTTGCTGCAAGCAAGGCCGATGATCCGCATGATCTGGTCCGGCGTAAAAACAGACGGGGCACCGGGGCGTTTTTTATCGGACAGGACTGCCCGTATCTCATCTTCAAGCTTTTCCGGGGCGTCCATTTCAATCCTCCGCAAGGCTGGGAGCGCCGCGAGGAACCGACTGCGCCAGGTGGCAACATTATTATAATGAAGCCCGACCTGTGGTGCAATATTCTGGTTGAGTTCCCCCTGTGACGCAAGCAGGACAATGCTGGCTCTTTTGACCAGTCCTGACGGAAGGGAGCGGCTTTTTGAAAAAGCAGATAATATGTTTTTCATAGCATCAGATAAAACCGGGATAGTATCAATTGTTTTCCTTCGCATAATAACCCATCCATTCTTTAGTGATAGAATTATTATGCACCGACTACAATAAAAAAGCAACGTCTATTCATTATTATTTTGGCAATGCTGTACTAGTATAGTTAACATTAAATAGCTTTATGATTCAGCTTGTTTTTGGCCTTTCCTTTTTCGTTTTGTTGGAATAGGCCGCAATAAACTCATTGGAAAGCCTCTGGGATTTTAAGAGAAGTATTTTTGCTCTTTTATAAACTCTGGCCTGAACCGTTCCTTTTTGAGTGACTGATGTCAGATATCGCAACTCGTCATCAGTAAGCGAAATTGAATTTGCGTTTTTAGGCATAAGTTCTTTCCTCCGGATTTGGTATAAATAAGAGTATACCATAAAAGGGGAATAACATAAATTTATTTAAAAACATTTATACTAGAAAGAGGAAGCGATAGTGGCGAGGTGGTATTATGACAAGCGGGACCCCCTGGCATGGATATAAGAGTATCAGTTTACGCATACTACGAGATCGGCAGAAAGATTGTCGAGGAAGAGCAGAATGGGGAGAATCGTGCCGCTTATGGCAGGCAGCTTTTAAAGGAATTATCTAAATTCCTGACAAAAAATTATGGCAAAGGCTATTCTGCAGAGAATTTAAAACTGATGCGGAGATTTTATATGGTATATTCTCAGGAGCAAATTGGGGGTGGAGTAACCAGAAGATTGTTCCGAAACTGAACGATCAGCTGATTTTGGAACATTTGCGGAAGATCCAACGCAAAAATCAGTTCGTGGGCGGCGGCTAGAAAATAGGGCGCTTTTGATGGATATGAGGTGAAATATAGGTGAATTGTTATCGCTGGCGTGACGATTTAACGAGGATTTTTTAAGAATCACTTGAATTTCATAGGTGGATTGATTATAATAGAAGTGTAATAAAAAAGGAACAACCACCTCGTACAAGAGGTTGGCCTATATCAACGATAGAAAAATCCACCCTTTTAACGGCCAAGTTTACAAGGGTGGTTTTTCTGTACCCGTTTCCGGGATTAAGAAAACGCTACTGACTAATCTTTAAGATAAAGGTCAGTAATGCGAGAATGAACATACCAAAGGCCATTAAGTCCTTGAAGTCAAATTTCATTCGCACCACCTCCCATCTTATGTAAAATGGAAGGCCAACACCTTGTAATAACATGATTGTTCCCTACGGATATTTTAGCAAATTATTTTCTATCTTTCAATGATGGAAAAACGAATTTATAAAGGCTCTTTTATATTTCACATAATTACATTATAATATATTGTATTGGAGGTATTAATATGTTTAAACTCTATTCAGAAAGAAATGCTAATCCTAACGAATTACCAGATGTATATGAATATAAAGTATCAGTGCTACTTTTTCACGAGAAATCGGAACTAAAAGTTTAGTACCCAGCAAAGGATATTTTAATGATAAGAAAAAACAAATTGAGTTTTTTATAGCATCTTGTCAGACAACATATTTTTTAGATTTCATTGATTTTATTTCTAATATTTTCTTCCAATTAAAAAAGGAGCCTCCCTATTCTTATGACACCGAATATGTAGACTGCATAGAGCAAGCCTTTATAGTTTCTGATACATCTTTTCAAAACATGAGAGGAATCGCCACTCCATCTCTGGTTGCGGGTATCATGAATGCAAAATATGTCAACGGCATGCCGCTGGCAAGACAGGAACGGGAATTCGCAGGATATGATTTAAAGCTGTCAACAAAGACCATGGCAAACTGGATCATCAACTGCGCAGACAGATACCTGAAACGGCTCTATGACCGGATGAAGGAAGAATTCCTGAAAAGCCGATATATCCATTGCGATGAGACACGTCTTCAGGTAATCGGCGAATCGGAGAAGCAAGGGTCCACTCAAAACTGGATGTGGGTTTATCTGACAGACCGTTACAGCGAAGCCCCGCAGATGGTTCTTTTTGATTATGAGCGGACACGCGCCGGTTATGATCCGGCGAACTTCCTGGGAGACCAGTTTCAGGGATATCTTACCTGCGATAGTTATCAGGCATATCATGGGCTGAAGGATTCCATCATCGTTTCCGGATGCTTTACCCATGCCAGACGCCGGTTTGACGCAGCGCTTACCGCACTGAAAAAGGATTTCACGAAGGAGCAGCTGAAAGAAACGGTCGCATATCAGGCCATGGCCAGAATCGGTGCCAGCGCCGTGGTTTACAGTATCACAGAGACAGCGCTTTTAAATGGTGTGAAACCCTATCTTTATCTTACATACGTTCTGGATCAGCTGCGGCGGATGGACCCGTTCCCGAAGCCGGAAGACCTGGATCGGCTTCTGCCCTGGTCGGGCGAACTTCCGGAAGAACTTCGAACAAAAGAATAAAATTTGAGCCGCCCTTTTGGGGCGGCTTATTTTGAAAAATCAAGGTACGGATGATTACCTACTTACGTTCTATCTTATACAAGAATATGAAGCTTTTGCAGGGAATCCTGAATTCTCTTCGTCCGGCTGTGGTAGCTATGATCGGATCTGCCGGGATCCTCATTCTGATTTCCGTATTCTGGGGAAGCGCAGAGCAGATCGCCCTAGTACATACCAACTGAGTGCTGGCAGGCATCTTCGCTGTATGCCTGGTTTTGCTGCAGAAGTGTAAGATGAATCCGATTTGGGTTATGGGCTGGCGGGGGTCATGAAAGTGGCGGTTTCGCTGTCTTTCGAAGTTTTATCGTGACAATGTGTCTAATAATTATCAAAATCCCCTACAGCTTTTGCACATAAAGCTGCAAAACCTACAGCTTTGTGAAAAAATAGAATGAAGTTGTTGAAAGTAAAAAAAACGTATGTTAATCTTGAACTAATAAATAAAGAAACTGTTGTATGAAAAAATCAAAATTAACAAAAGGAGAAGGGTCATGAAGAAAAAAATGTTAGCACTTGGGTTGGCTGCTTTGACTGCAGTCATGTCTCTTGCAGGATGTTCCGAAAAGACGGAAACCTGGACGGTTACCTGTCCGTGGGCGCCATCTGGTGTGGCAGCCATGGTAAGCCAGAAAGCAGCCAGTCTTTCAAACACTTACTCAGACAAGATTGTACTGGTGGCGGATGCCGTAAAAGGGGATGCGGCAACGGTAAACAGCTGGGTGGCAGAAACAAAAGCAAATGATTCGGAACTGGTATTTGCAGGAGAAGGTCTTTTTTCCATTACCTCGATTCTGGATCCGGCGAAGATGCAGTTCAGTTATGACGATTTTGAATTTGTTGAAAATTTGTATTCCTCCGTATTTGTCATGTCGGCAGATGCAAAGCTTGGAATCACTTCTATCGATGAATTAAAGTCTTACATGGATCAGGGAAATCAGATTTCCATTGCAACAAACGGAGCAACCGGATCGGAGGCCTTTTTGGCGGCTGCACTGTTTGGATCCATGGGCTATGGAGACCAGATCAAGATCGTTGCGTACAGCTCAGCGGCTGAGGCAGCCCAAGCTGTGGCAAAGGGAGAGACAAACTTTGCAGTATCCCATCAGTCCCAGATTTTAGAGACCTATCAGCAGAATGGTGTCAGCATTGTCTGTGCCTTTGATGGCGAGGATATTGCAGACGGTCCGTTTGCAGGAGTGGAAGGTGTCGGTAAGTACGGATATCCTTACTTCAGAAACCGTTGCCTGATCCTTGCACGCAAAGGTACGGATGCAAAGAAGATTGCGGCATTAAAAGAACTCTATGACAAAATCCTTGCAGACCAGAGTGTCAGCGAGTGGCTGGCGGATACCATGCTTCTGGAGGTAGACACCATGACCAATGATCAGGTTTTGGAACACATTGAAAACGTAAAGAGCATTGTAAACGAATACAAGGATCTGGTTGTACAGTAACCAGTGAAGGAAATATCATAATCATGAGGATGCTGTGTAACAGCAGCATTCTCATTTTACACTTAGCCGCGGCGATCTGATGTTATGTCAGCCGTGAGACATATTCATTGCAATAACGGGAGGAAGGAAAACGATGCAGGAAAAGAAACTGGATCAGATCGCATCCAGATTAAAGGAAAAGCAATTTACAATTCCGACCGATCTGGTCGGAGCCATATTATTTTTTGCATTGGGGGCATTTTTGTTTCTGATCATGCCGGAACAGGTCTCTGTTTCGGAAAGTGATGTTGTAAATGGAAGAGTATTTCCAAGACTTTTATTTTTGCTCATGATGATCTGCAGCTTAATTCTGATCATTCAGAATGTTTCAAAGCTGCTGAGAAAGGAACCGGTTCAGACGTATACGTTTCATCTGTTGACAGAGATCAAGGCATTGTTAATTCTCGGCATCCTCATTATGACTTATCTGATCTGCAAAGTAACGGATCTGTTTGTGCTGGGCGCTGTTTTCTGTGCAGTCAGTTTCCTGCTTTATTTCCGGTGCCGGAAAAAAAGCTATTATGTGATTACGCTGGGGCTGGCTGTGATGATCTGGGCGGTGTTCTGTTTTGGACTGAACGTAAAATTTTAGAGGAGGAATGTGAGATGGGTGCTTATATCGGACCGGCGCTGAAAATGCTGTTTACACCGGAAAACTTTATCTGGATGAATCTCGGGGTGTTTATCGGCTCTGTGTTTGCTGCAATTCCCGGACTTACCGTAATCTTATGCATTATCCTGTTTTTGCCGTTTACCTACAAGATGACAGCGATCCCGGGCATGATGTTTCTGCTTGGAATTTACTGCGCGGGAGGTTACGGCGGAAGCGTATCTGCAATTTTGATCAATACGCCGGGAACACCGCATGCAGCCACCACCATGCTGGACGGACATCCCCTGTCAGAAAAAGGACGGACAAAGGCGGCCTTGAAGATAGCTCTGTATGCATCTACATTTGGAGGTATATTCTCCGCTTTAACGCTTTTGTTTTTAGCACCGCAGGTGGCGAAGGTTGCAGCAAACATCGGAACGGCAGAATATTTTCTGGTTTGTGTCTTCGGTCTTACGATCATCGCCGGAATTTCCGGAAAGAGCATGCTTAAGGGAATCATCTCAGCTTGTGTCGGTCTATTTGTTTCCTGTATTGGAGCGGATCCGCAAACCAGTTATGACCGTTTTACCTTTGGCATTTCCAGACTGTATCTGGGGCTGGATCTTGCAATCTGCCTGATCGGCCTGTTTGCGCTGATTGAGATTTTGAAAAAGGCAGAACTGAAGCCGGATCGTTTAAAGCTGGATACGTCCAGAATTGCAGATGATGGAAAAATCAGTAAAGATGAGTACCGCCGCATGGTGCGCCCGGCATTTATTTCCTCGATTATAGGCACGATTATCGGAATCATTCCCGGAACCGGAGCGTCTATGGCATCCTGGTTCAGCTATGACGTGGCGAAAAATATGTCGAAGCACAAGGAAGAGTTCGGACACGGATCGGTAGAAGGAATTGCTGCTGCGGAAAGCGCAAACAACGCAGTAACCGGTGCAACGCTCATTCCTCTGCTTACGCTCGGAATTCCGGGAGACGGCTGCGTGGCCATCATGCTGTCCGCGCTGATGATCAATGGACTGAATCCTGGCTTAAGCCTCTTTACGACACAGGGAGATATTATGTACGCGATCATGATCGGGCTTTTATTTGTAAACCTTTTCATGCTGCTGCAGGGAAAATATCTGACGAAACTGTTTGCTAAGGTTGTCTCTATCCCGCAGGAAATACTTACACCGATCATTGTGATTTTCTGCTTTGCGGGAGCTTATTCGGTGAATAAGTCCTACTTCGATGTAGCAGTAACGCTGACATTTGCCGTGATTGCCTGGATCTTGTATAAGCTTGATTTCCCGACAGTTCCGATTCTCCTCGGTCTGGTGCTTGGGAATATGACAGAAACTAATTTCCGCCGTGCGCTTTTGATCTCAGAAGGAAATCCATCCATTTTTGTAAGCAGTCCGTACTGTCTGATTTTTATTGCGCTGATCGTTGGTGCAGTGGCTATGATTGTGAGAAGCAAAGTTATGGAACGCAATGCCCGGAAAGTCCAGCTAAGAAATGTCAAGGAATGATTTGAAAAAGATGTTCTGCCGCATAGCGGCTGCAGTGCTCTTCGAGCGTGATGATGTCAAAAGGCTTGTTATCCCTAAGCATGGCGAAAATAATGTTACAGATCTTGTGCATGACCGCGCCAACAGCAACATTCTTTTTCTTACAGGTACATTTGCGAATGTAATAATCGTAAATAAAGGCTTGAACCCCGCTTCGACATATGGACTTTATCCCCGTTGAACTTGCCAGACTGTTTTACAGCCGGATCAAGCCCAAAGTAAGCGTAGAGCTTCTTGGGTGAAGGGAACAGGTCAAAGGAGCCCATTTCCGCAATTAGGACAACCGCACTTAAAAAGCCGACACCACGAAGGGATTGAAGAAGGTTAATGCGTTCATAAACAGGCTTCCCTTGCAGCTTGTCTACAGCTTTGTGCAGTTCTTCCAGTATGGAGTCCAGATGCTTCTCTGTGTACATCTTGATGCGGAGTGCATTGCTGGGCAGGGCGCGCCCAAATACAGAGGCATCCCTTGCAGCGGCGCAGATGGCGTATCCTCCTTCGGCATCTATACAAATATATTTAAATTTGACTTTGTAACTATTAACCAGTAGTCACTCTTGACTACACCATTATTATACTAGGAGTTTAAACCATGAGAGAAAACATTATCTTTTATTTTACAGATCAGCAGAGAGCGGATACCTGCGGCTGTTTCGGACAGCCTCTGGACATTACGCCGAATCTGGACAGCCTCGCAAAGGAAGGCGTAAAGTTTGATCACGCTTATTCTCCGCAGCCGGTCTGCGGACCCTGCCGTGCATTGTTTCAGACGGGAAAATATCCTACGGAGACTGGGTGCTTTCGGAATAATATTATGCTTCCAAAAGGTGTAAAAACACTTGCAGATTATATCGAGGAGGCTGGATACGAGACAGCCTACATTGGAAAATGGCATTTGGCAAGTGATGGAGAACTTGAGAAAGCTCCGGTGATTGATCATACCATTACAGCCATTCCGAAAGAGCTGCGCGGCGGCTATACCGGATTCTGGAGAACGGCGGATGTTCTGGAATTTACTTCTCATGGTTATGACGGTTATGTCTTTGATGAAAATGATAACCGCATCGATTTTAAAGGCTACCGGGCAGACTGCATTATGGATATGGCGCTGCAGTTTTTTGATCAGTATGACCGGAAAAAACCGTTCTTTATGACGATTTCCCAGATTGAACCGCATCATCAGAATGATCACAAGCATTATGAAGGACCGCATGGATCCAAAGAAAAATACAAGAATTTTGTCCTTCCGGGAGATCTGGCAGCGTTAAAGGGAAATGCGGCAGAAGAGTATCCGGATTACCTGGGACAGTGTGCAAGCCTGGATGAGAATCTGGGGCGTCTGATTGAGAGACTGAAGGAAGAGCATCTGTATGAGAATACCGTCATCATTTTTGCATCAGATCATGGTTCCCATTTTATGACAAGAAATACAGACAGTCATCTGCATGGCTACGACGATTACAAGCGTACCTGCCATGCGGCGGCGACTCATGTACCGCTTGTTATAGCGGGGGGTGCCTATCAGGGCGGAAAGGAAGTAGAGGAGCTGGTCAGCACGGAGAGTCTTCCAAAGACGATTCTGGCGATTGCCGGTGTCGATGTGGGGGACGCCATGATCGGGGAGAATCTTCTTGACGTGGTCTGCGGAAAGACAGATAATAGACCTGATGAGGTGTTCTCGCAGATTTCAGAGAGCCGTGTTGGAAGATGTATCCGAACCAGGTATTATCTGTATTCTGTCTATGCACCGGATAAGGATGGAGGTGCTTGTGCAGCATCGGATCTGTATGCGGATGATTTCCTCTATGATTTGAGGACGGATCCATATGAGTTGAATAATCTGATCCATGATCCGGCATATGACAAGGTCCGGCTGGAGCTGCGGGAGAAACTGCTTGGATGGATCGAGAAGGCGGAACATAGCCGTCCGCGCATTGTAGATGGGGAATAATGTTTGAAAATGGCAGAACTTCCATCTGTAGTGTGAAGGAAAATTGAAAAAGAACTGGCGGGAGGAGTGCATTGAATACAGGGTTATCTACTAACAAAAAGAAGTCAGACATCATTTATAACCGGCTTCGCGCGTATATTGACGAAAATAAATTTTCGGCGAATCTGAGGCTCCCGTCTGAGAATGCACTCTGCCGTCAGTTTCAGGTCAGCCGGGATACAGTCAGGCTGGCCATGGCGAGACTGGTAGAGGAAAAAATTGTGATCCGGGTCAAAGGGAGCGGTTCCTATATTAATAAAGCGACTGCGCTATCCAGTCGAGTCGGTTTGCAAAACTCCTGTCTGAAGATCGGACTGATTCTGCAGGGCCAGGATTCCAACGCGAATTCCGGTCTGATTGACGGGATTCGGGAAGTACTGACCGATACGGATGCAGATCTGCAGACATTCTTTACGGACAATAAATTTTCCAGTGAGCGGAACTGTCTGGATGTGGTAGCGCATCAGGGCTTTGATGGGTTTATTGTGGATGGTGTGAAGGCAAGTCTTTTAAATCCCAATCTGGACTGTTATCGGAACATTTATTCCAAAAAAATCCCGGTGATTTTTTATAACAACTATTACAAAGAGTTAAAGTACCCCCGTGTGATCAATAATGATTATAAATGTGCTCGGGAACTGATCGGACTGCTGACTCAAGCAGGGCATAAAAATATAGCCGGCATCTTTGTGTACGATAATTATCAGAGTATTGAAAAATTCAGAGGATATGTGAGTGCATTAAGAAGCGCCGGGATTGTATTTGAAGACGATTATGTGAAGTGGTGCATTTCCAATGAAGCGCATTCGGACGGCTTTTATAAGGAGATTGGAAAATTTTTAAAGAGTCTGCAAAAATGTACTGCCGTGGTCTGCTGTAACTATATGATCCTGCAGTCTGTACTGGCCAGTCTGAAGGAGATGAAAAAGAATGTTCCGGAGGATTATTCCCTTGTCTGCTTTGATTATTCCAATAAGGACTGGAAAGAAACAGGCATTACCTGCTCGATCCATCCTGGTTATGAAATGGGAGTTTTGGTCGGAAGCCGGTTGATGCAGATGATCCGACAGAAGGATTATTCGGATAATGGATATTCGTATCTGATGAAGCCGCGCATTTATGAGGGAAGATCGATCAGGGTGATCAGATAAGAGGTGCAGATAAGATGAAACAGCTTACCGTGATGCTGAAACCGGCATCGTCACTTTGTAATCTCCGCTGCAGCTATTGCTTTTATGATGATATCAGCAGTTTGCGGGAGGTGTCCTCCTTTGGGATTATGACGGAGTCGGTTGCCAGATCAGTGCTCGATCACATTCTGACTGAACTGGAAGCCGGAGACCGGCTGACATTGTCCTTTCAGGGCGGAGAGCCAACGCTTGCAGGGCTTGATTTTTACCGGAATCTGACTGAGTATATAAAGCAAAAGAAAACAGAGGTGCAGATTTTTTACACGATTCAGACCAACGGCCTTCTTTTGAATGAGGAGTGGTGTGAATTCCTGACAGAGAATCATGTTCTGATTGGAATTTCCTGTGATATTCTTTCGCAAGCACATGATCATGCGCGGACGGACGAAAAAAAGAATGGAACATACCGTCGTGTGGTGGAAACGATCAGGCGGCTTACGCGGTATCGTGTGGAATACAATGTACTATGCACATTAACCCGGCAGATAGCCAGACATCCGAAACAGGTCTGGAATGAAATTAAAAAGCTTGGAATTGAATACGTTCAGTTTACTCCATGCTTGCGTGATCTTACGTGTTCCAAAACGGAAGCGTTTGCGCTGACGCCAGAGCGGTTTGCATCATTTTATCAGGAACTGTTTGACTTATGGTATAAGGAACTCTGTGACGGACAGTACCGGAGCGTGAAGCTGTTTGATGATCTGGTCCAGCTGCTTTCCAGAGGGCTTGTAACAGCTTGCGGAATCGGCGGATACTGCCAGCCGCAGATTGTTGTGGAGGCAGACGGAACCGTGTATCCCTGTGATTTTTACTGCCTGGATCCTTTTGCAGTAGGTAATTTGACGCGGGACTCTTTGCGTACAGTCTACGAACGTTCAGCTGTATCGGCATGCAAAAAGAGGGAGAAGCTCCCCGTACTTTGCGGCGATTGCCGATACCGGAAGCTCTGCGGTGGAGGCTGCAGGCGGATGCAGGAGGAAGTGTGCTGCAGTTTTGAAGATACATATTGCGGGTATCGGGATTTTCTGAATCATATATGGGAGAGACTTGTAAAGATCAGTAGGAGATGAACGGCTGGTCTTTCTTTGCATGAAAACTTTTTCAAGAGATGTTTGCCAATGCCATTGAGGAATCCTATCAGGAGTCTCTTACAAGAAAGCAGGCACGCGCCTCTAAAGGCAATCAGAAGGCTTATGCTGGAATCAAATGGTCTCATTACCATAGCTTTTAGAAGGGGTTATATCAAAGATGGATTGGGGAAACCCAGAAACGATATGGGACAACAGGAATACCATATCAATGAATACTTTAAATCAAGGGAATGGACGCAAATCATCCAAAAATAGGTTTAAGCTGTCCGGATATTATATCATCGGGTAACCGCAGTGACAAAGGAGGTTCGGAACATGAGGAAAGAAAAGATAACTGTTTTAAAAACCACCCTGGACAAAGAACTGGCCCGGGAATACGGGGCAGAGGGCCTGACTGCCTGTCCCATGATGAAGGAAGGGCAGGTATTTTATGCGGATTATGCAAAGCCTGAAGGGCTTTGTGATGAGGCATGGAAAGCCATTTATCAGTACGTATTTGCCCTGGCCCATGGTGCGGGAAATGAACTGTTTTATTACGGAGACTGGATTAGAAAGCCGGGAGTCGCCATATGCAGCTGCAATGACGGACTGCGGCCTGTCATATTCAAACTGGAGTCCACCGGCCAGGAGTCCGCCGTGGATTACGAGCCGGTCCGGTAAAATGAATCGACCGGTTTGACGGGTATGAATGGACCGTATTATGAGAATACAGAACCTGTATTTACAGTGTATAATGTCATTATAATCTGCATAAATGGCGAAATAGCAATGCCCGTCAGCCATACTGCATTCTAAGATTATGCAGCATGGCCGGACGGGCATTAGCTTACGCAAATCAGCGTATAATTACAGACAGTTTATAAATTCCAAAATGGACGATAACGGGCTATTTCGAAGTTCTGTTACGGGTGATATCGGCTATTTCAAAGTCCCATTCCAGTCAGTATTTAATGGCGTTAAAATTTTGGTTTCGCCGTCATTCTGCCGTCATACCTCCGTCACCCTTCCGGATCCTTAAAAATAGAAAATCCCGGCGGAAAATAAGTAAACAGCAGAAAACAAATCAATAAAAGAAACACGGTCATGGATGTCATATGACTGTATTTTTCCAAAAGACAGCTCCCTGACAGTCCGCGGTATATGAGAAATGCAGCAATTACACAAATGTAAAATAGTGTTATATCCACAGCCAAAATGCTACGTCCCAGCACGCTTGTATAGGAGTAAAACAGCACTGGCATCAGGAGCGTTCCCATAAGCAGTCCTGCGTGAAATGCAGATAAGCGGCAGGCGTCGGTCACGCCCTTTAAGCTCCATAGACCAAACAGGAGCATGGGGAAAAACAGCAGTTTCATATGTTCCCAGACAGACTCATTGACAGGGGCAATAAGGCCGATGAGAGGATTGCGGCCGGACCAGCGGTAGGTGAAATGGAGAAGGGTCCCCAGTACGGATACGAACAGAATCCCGGCTATTGTTTGTGAAATATTCATATGCACCTCCTGTTACACTATATGAAACCGGGACATATGGTAGAACATTGGACTGGAAAGGGCTTTCGTTTTCTTTTTGACAAATATTATAAAACAATGTACACTGAAAATATAGCTAAAAGTCAGGAATATGCCCATGGAGGATGATATGCTGAGGGATAATATGGAGGATGATATGCTGAGGGATAATATGGAGGATGGATTCAGCCCGGGTTCCATGCTGCATTTGTGGACAGCTCAGACAGACGCAGTCCTTATTGTCCGGTACCTTTGTGCTTGCCATGTTCTCATCCAAGGGAGACCTGAATCCGAAGAACGGAAGAAAGGTTCTGTGGGGCGTTGTACAGTCTCTTCTGGCTGTGGGACTCCTGATTGCGGGTGGATTGAAACCGCTTCAGACAATTTCCTTGCGGCGGCATTCCCCTTTATATTCATTATGCTGTTTGCGGGGGCTGCCCTTGTTAAGGCTATGATGAAAGAGAAATAGTTGTGTGTTAAGAAATATTCGCGGGCGCAGAGCCAGCAGAGTAAGATTGGGTGTCCTGGAAGCTGCCTTTTATATGGAGGGCGGGCTTTCAGGACATGTTTGCTTTGTGGGATGGGGGAGAATGCGGAAATAAAAGATTGCAGAAGGAAGGAATTGACATTTTGGTTAGCCAATGCTAATCTTATCACATAAACCACACATCAGCTAAGCATAAGGGAGATGATATTATGTCAACAGCCATTATATGTGCAGTTCTGATTGTCATTGCAATCATTGGGCTCAAGAGCTACGCCAAAAAACTAACCTCCGGGTGCTGCGGGGCCTCGTCCCAGGCATCGGTGAAAAAAATCAAAGTCAGTGATAAGGATAAGTCCCATTATCCCTATTCACGGATTCTCAAGGTGGACGGCATGTCCTGCGGTAATTGTGCCGGCCATGTGGAAAATGCCCTCAACAGCCTGGAAGGGGTGTGGGCCCAGGTGGACCTGGAAAAAGGCGAGGCCCTGGTGCGGATGAAACAGAAGTACGGAAACAATGAGCTTAAACAGGCTGTTAAGGACGCAGGATATGTGGTCTATAAAATAGAAGAAATCATACTGACAGGGAGGGGAAGCATCTATGGCTTTGGAGGATCTGAAAACATCAGAAGACCGGAAAAAAGCATTGCGTCGAGAGACAAAAGAGGCGGTTGCAGCGCTGGATGAAGGGTACACAAAGGAGGCGGACCTTCAGATATTCCGGCATGTGACCGGGCTGACGGAATATGAGCAGGCGGAGACTCTGTTCTGCTTTGTGGGAACCAGCGGTGAGATTAATACAGCGCCCATACTGGAGGAGGCTTTAAGGCAGGGAAAACGGGTGGGTGTTCCCAAGTGCACTGCCAGAGGGATCATGGAGGTACGTGAAATCAGGAGCCTTCGGGATTTGGAGGCAGGAAAATACGGTATATTGGAACCGGGAGCACATGCTCCGGTCATACAGCCGGAGGAAATCAATCTGGCCATTGTGCCATGCATGTCATGCAGTTACGACGGCAGGCGGCTGGGGTACGGCGGCGGGTACTATGACCGCTATCTGGGCGGGACCCGGGCCGTGAAGGCAGTCATATGCAGGGAACGAATCATGCGCGCGGACATACCTATGGAGCCCCACGACCAGATGATGGATATAGTGATATCGGAAAATGGAGTCAGGCGGTTGGGGAGTCAGTGAAATGGCGGTCATCCGTATGGGAATACCTGCTGGAAGTAAAATAGTCTTGAAAAAATCCACTAAACTGATTAAACTGATACCATGAGAATATTATATGAAAAAACGCTGGACGGGATCTGCCTCCAGCGTTGTTATGGTTTGGATAAAATTCTGGAGATTCCGGGGACGGCTGACGGCATGCCGGTGACAGAGCTGGCCGCCTACCTTTTTTCAGATACAGTCCGCAGGCGGGAACCGCCGCCCGGTGAGTACCAGGGAGAGCCGGAGCTTTGCGGCAGCCGGGTGGAGGTAATCAGCCTGCCGGATACAATCAGGAAGGTGGGGGCCTATGGCTTCTACAACTGCTACGGCCTGAAGAGGCTTTCATGCAGCAGTGCCGTGGAGGACTGGGGAGCCGGGGTATTTACCGGCTGTACAGGCCTGGAATGCCTGGATATCCGTATTGCCAAGGGCAGGAAGTCCTGCTTTAAGGACATCCTGTCGGAGCTTCACCAGACCCTGTCCGTAAATTACAGGTCCGGTTCGGGTACGCTTCTGGCAAAGCTTGTATTTCCGGAATTTTTTGAGGAGTCCGTGGAAAACACACCGGCCCGCATCATCATGAGGGAGATGCATGGCTGCGGTCATATGTATCGGTACTGTTTTGACGGAGGGGATTTCCGTTTCGATGAATACGACAGGCTGTTTCCCCATGTAAAGGTCCAGGAAAAGCCGGAGCTGGCGGTGCGCCTGGCCCTGTACCGCCTGTACTGGCCCTATGGTTTAAGGGAAAATGCAGAGGAGGAGTACTGGGATTATGTAAGGATTCATGCCGGGGAAGGCACAAAGGGACTGATTGAACGTGGAGAGCGGGATATCCTGGGCTTCATGGCCCGGTCAGCCCGGCTGGGAGACGCTGAGATCAAGAAGATGATAGATGCCGCCGCCAGGTCCGGTGATGCCCAGTCCTCCGCCCTGTTGCTGGATGTGAAGCACAGCCGCCGTAAGGCGGCAGGCAGGACCGGATGGGGCGGGGTGGAGCCGCGCGGCGGACGGGAACGGACATTTGAATTATAAATGCCGCAACCGTCATAACTTAAGTCAGTAAAGCATCAGTTTATAAAATAAAATATACCAGGAGGATAATAATGGCTAAGAATACAAAAGGACAGGAATTACAGGAACAGCTTACATGGGCGTTCCCTCATATTGGAAAGGATAAACCGGAGCAGGCGGAAAAGGCGTTTAAATACTGTGAGGGCTATAAGAAATTTCTGGATGCGGGAAAGACCGAGCGGGAGTGTGTGAAGGAAGCTGTAAAGATGCTTAAAAAGGCAGGCTATAAGCCTTTTGACTCCAGGGAATCCTATGAGCCCGGAGATAAGGTGTATTATGTGAACCGCGGTAAATCGCTGATTGCCACCACATTTGGAAAGAAGCCTCTGGACCAGGGCCTGAGAATCAACGGTGCCCATATTGATTCCCCCAGGTTGGATTTAAAGCCCAATCCTCTGTACGAAAAGGAGGATATCGCATTTTTTAAAACCCATTATTACGGCGGTATCCGCAAATACCAGTGGGGTACCATTCCCCTGGCCATGCACGGCGTGGTGGTAAAGAAAGACGGAGAGACCGTGGAGATTTCCATTGGAGAGGATGAGAAGGAGCCGGTATTCTGCGTGACGGACCTGCTTCCCCATCTGGCCGCCAAGCAGAATGAGCGTCCCTTAAAGGACGGATTAAAGGGAGAGGAACTGAATATTGTGGTTGGCTCCCTTCCCTTCCAGGATGAGGAGGTTAAGGAACCTGTAAAGCTGTTGGCCTTAAGCCTTTTAAACGAGAAATACGGAATTACGGAAAAGGATTTCTTCCGCGCTGAGATTGAGATGGTTCCCGCTGTAAAGGCCAGGGATGTGGGCTTTGACACCAGTATGATAGGCGCTTACGGGCAGGATGACAGGGTTTGCGCGTATACGGCCCTTACAGCTGAGATAGACGCAAAGAAGCCGGTCCACACCACGGTGACTATTCTGGCTGACAAGGAAGAGATCGGATCCGCCGGAAACACGGGACTGAATTCGGATTTTGTGCTTCATTACATAGAGGATTTGGCGGAGCAGGCAGGTGTCAGGCCAAGGGAAGTGATGAGGAAATCCCTGTGCCTTTCTTCGGATGTAAACGCTGCATTTGACCCCAGCTTCCCGGATGTGTACGAGGGCCGCAACACAAGCTATATCAGCAAAGGCTGTGTGCTGACCAAGTATACGGGAGCCAGAGGAAAGTCCGGATCCAACGACGCCAGCGCCGAGACCATGGCAAAGGTCATTGCCATTATGGAGGAAGAAGGCGTGTATTGGCAGGCCGGTGAACTGGGAGCCGTGGATGTGGGCGGCGGCGGTACCATTGCCCAGTTCGTGGCGCACATGGATGTGGATACCGTGGATTTGGGCGTGCCCATCCTGTCCATGCATTCTCCTTTTGAGCTGGCTTCCAAGCTGGATGTCTATAATACGTATAAGGCGTTTAAGGCATTCTACAAATAGTCTGTGGACGGTTGCTTAAATTTTCATGAAATTGGTGGAAAGTCTTTTTTTTCACGGACAGGTATGATATAACTATGTACAGCGCACGCTATTTGGGGATGAATGGAAAAATAAGGATAATTCAAGGTCCTGCGTGTGAAATCAGGATAGAAAAGGGATATGTAGAATGAAAAAATTAGCACTCATATGTTTATGCGGACTGGTTGCGGCCTCCATTATGACAGGCTGCGGGGCCAGCCAGACAGAAGGAAAGGAAAATCTCGGCACAGTAGAGCTGGCAGAGTATAAGGGCGTGAAGGTAAATGTACCGGCTGTCATGGTAACAGACGCCGAGGTAGAGTCAAAAATCAATCAGGTACTCAGCCAGAATCCTAAAATTGAGGAAGTGGACAGGCCCGCCGCGGAAGGCGACATTGTCAACATTGATTATGTGGGAAAACAGGACGGAGTGGAATTCGCAGGCGGCACCGGCGAAGGACAGGACCTGACCCTGGGCTCCGGCAAAATGATCGACGGATTCGAGGATGGACTGATTGGCACAAAAAAGGGCGATAAGAAGGAACTGAACCTGACGTTCCCGGAGGACTACAGCGAGAAAGCCCTGGCGGGACAGGACGTTGTATTTGAGGTGACTGTGAATGCTGTAAAGGAAAAGCAGTCAGCCGTACTGGACGACGCATTTGTACAGAGCGTTTCTGATTTTAAGACAGTGGATGAGTACAGGGCCAGCGTTAAGGAGGACCTTTTAAAGCAGAAGCAGCAGTCTGCCGACCTTCAGATTCAGCAGTATGTACTTAAGAATGTGGTTGAGAACTCCAAGTTTAAGCTGAATAAGAATACCCTTTCCAGACGCTATAATGACCGCATCAAGCAGTATGAAGAGCAGGCTAAGATGTACGGCACCAACCTGTCCGGCATGGCCAGAGCCAATGGCATGGATGTTCCCGGATTACAGGAAGCTGTTTACGCGTCAGTGAAGGATGATGTGAAGAACCAGCTGGTTATCCTTAAGGTTGCCGAGCTGGAGGGCATTACCCTGGAGGATGCCGACCGCCAGGCATTTGCGGAGATGAACGGCCAGACCCTCGAGGCCGCAGTGGAATATTTCGGCCAGGAGACCCTGGATGAAATGGCCCTGAACCAGAAGGTAATGAAGTTCATGGCGGACAACGCAGTCAACGAAGCCCAGGATGCAGCTGCTCCGGCAGAGGAGACAACGGCCGCAGAAGGGACTGCCGCCGCAGAGGAAACAACGGCAGCGGAAGAGACTGCTGCCGCAGAGGAAACCACAGCTCCGGCAGAAACCACAGCTGCAGAGACAACTGCCGCACAGTAAAGAAGGATTGCCAAAAGAAAAAGGAGGACTCGTACATGCAGATTTTAAAGGACAGGATACGCAAGGACGGCAAGATAAAAGCCGGAAACGTTCTGAAGGTGGACAGCTTCTTAAACCATCAGATGGACATCAAGCTTTTTGGAGAGATTGGGAAAGAATTCAAGCGCAGGTTCGCCGATGTGGAGGTCACCAAGATTCTTACCATTGAGGCCTCCGGAATCGGGATTGCATGTATTGTGGCCCAGTATTTTGATGTGCCGGTTGTATTTGCCAAGAAGACGCAGACCAAAAATATTGCAGGCGAGGTTTATACCACCAAGGTGGAGTCCTACACCCATGGCAGGGTTTATGATATCATTGTGTCAAAAGAGTTTCTGGGAGCCGGTGATAAGGTGCTGCTCATTGATGACTTCCTTGCCAATGGAAAGGCTCTGGAGGGCCTGGCTGCCCTTGTACGGGATTCCGGCGCTGAGCTGGTAGGCGCGGGCATTGTCATCGAGAAGGGATTCCAGGTAGGCGGAGACCTGCTGCGTTCAGAGGGAATCCGGCTGGAGTCACTGGCAATCGTGGAGAGCATGGACGAGGAAGCACAGACCATTGTGTTCAGAGATGATGAATAAGAAAACGAAAGCTTTATTTTATGATATTGACGGAACCCTCCTGTCTGAGAAAACAGGCCGGGTTCCCGAAAGTGCGGTACAGGCGCTGAAGGAGGCGCGGGCAAAGGGACATCTGGTGTTCATCAATACAGGCCGTGTATATGCCCATCTGGGTGAAATTAAGAAGCTGGTGGAAGCAGACGGATATCTGTGCGGCTGCGGGACATATATCCTTGCGGAGGGCAGGGTAATGTACAGCTACCACATTCCTCATGAGAGAGGGCTGGATATCAAGAGCCATATTGATGCGTGCGGACTGGACGGAGCCCTTGAAGCGTCGGACGGAATCCACATTCACAGGTCACAGTCACCTATTCCAAGGGTGGAGCAGCTGAAGGCGTCGCTCAGGCGTTCAGGCTGCCTGTCTGAATATGACTGGGAAGACGACTGCTATGACTATGATAAGTTTTATCTTATCTCGGATGAAAACAGCAGGCCCAAGGAGCTTTTTGGACGGCTCAGGGACATGGAAATCATAGACCGGGGAAACGGGGAATATGAATGCGTGCCCAGAGGACATTCCAAGGCAACTGCCATTGATTTGGTGCTGAAGCATTATGGAATCTCTCTGGACGACGCCTATGTGTTCGGTGACAGCGGCAATGATCTTGCCATGTTCCGCTACGCAAGCAACTGTATCCTGATGGGAAAGCATGACGAGGTGCTGGAGCCCTACGCGACGTTCGAGACAAAGGATGTGGAGGAGGACGGAATCGCGTATGCCATGAAGGAACTGGGCATAATATAACACAGCGATAGTTAATACGGAAAGAGAAGACTGCATGAAGAGAAAGACCTGGATGATAAGTGCCCTGATGTATGCCATGGTATTTATGGCATGCTTCGGGGTACTGCACGTTTTAAAAACTTTAATGGAGCCTTCAGGGTCTGCATCGGTTGAGCGCAGGGAAAGCCAGGTGCCTGAGAGCATCCGGGAAGAGGAAACAGGGGAGGAGTGGGAGGAACAGGCCGGGCCGGCATTGGCTACGGACTCCCAGGCCGGGGAAACCCAGGATGAAGTAATCCGGCAGGAGGGCTATAAGGAGTGGAAGAAGAAATTCCCCGGTATGTGGAACCCTCCGGCTCCGGAGGAACCCTACATACCGCCTAAGCTGATCCTGGCAACAGACCTTCACTATCAAAGCGCTTTAGCCGGAGACGGCGGGGAGGCTTTCCGGCTGTTCGTGGAACGGTGCGACGGGAAGGTGGTCCAGTATCTGCCTGAGCTTTTGGAAGCATTTCTGGACGAGGTCATAAAAGAACGGCCCTCTGCCCTGGTTCTCAGCGGCGATATTACCATGAACGGGGAGCGGATGAACCATGAGGAACTGGCGGCAAGACTCAAGCGGGTCCAGGACGCCGGCATACAGGTCCTGGTGATACCGGGAAACCATGATATCAATAACCACGACGCTGCGGTATACTACGGCGACCGGAAAGAGCCGGCTCCCTATATTGACGGACCTGAATTCCATGAGATTTACCATGAATACGGATATGACCAGGCATTGAGCCGGGACAGCAGCTCGCTGAGCTATGTCTACGCCCTGGATGACAGAAACTGGCTCCTGATGCTGGACTCCTGTCAATATGAGCCGGATAACAAGGTGGAGGGAAGGCTGAAAGACAGCACCATGGCCTGGGCCGATGAACAGCTGGCCAGGGCAAAGGAGGAAGGCGTGTTTGTGATACCCATTGCCCACCATAATCTGTTGGCCCAGAGCAGGATGTATACCACCCAGTGCGCCATGGACAACAATGGAGAGGTGATTTCCCTTCTTCAGAAATATGAGCTCCCGCTTTTTTTCAGCGGACATCTGCATGTGCAGCGCATCCGCAAGCATAAGAGCGAACCCGGAGTTCCGGAAGGAAGTTACGGCATACAGGAAATCGTGACAGATGCCCTCAGCATACCGCCCTGCCAGTATGGAGAGGTGCTATGGGAGGAGGACGGAAGTATTTCCTATGCCACCAGAGCCGTGGATGTGTCGGCCTGGGCCCGGAATAACGGAAGCGCCAATCCGGACCTGCTGGATTTTGAGGACTGGTCCTGCCGGTATATACAAAAGCTGATCAGTGACCAGATAAGGGGCGTTGTGAAGAACCTGGGGACAGACGTGGAGCATTCCATGGCAGCTACCTATGCGGGGGTATACATTGATTACTATGCAGGACGGGAAATTGACGTCAAAGGCATAAAGAGCACCAAGGGATACCGGTTCTGGGAGAGGAACATGCCGGACAGCTATCTGATTCGGGAGCTGGATGCCATGATTGCTGATTCGGACAGGGACAATAACTATTTTCTGCTTCCGGAGGAGGAAGGATGGCTGACCGGAGATTAGGCAGGGAGTATGGACGGGAGATTCGGCGCTAAATCAACTGGCGGTAAACCGTCCGGGATGTTACAATAGGCATATACCATAATATGTAAGGAGGGCCTGCTGTGAATAAAGGAATGTGGAAAAGGAATCTGAGGCGCGGGGCGGCGCTGGCCCTGACTTTGGTGATGTCCCTGTCCATTGCCGCCTGCGGCGCGGCTCAGGAAAGATTGGCTGCCCAGGCAGCGGGAAATGCCGGCGTGGCCGGCGTGATGGCCCATGAAGCCGTACCCTATTCCCGGAGGCCATACGAGCATTATGACCCGGCTGTCATGGAACAGGCCATGGCTGACTTTGAACAGGCCTGTGCTGTTGAAGGCCGGGATGAGGAAGTGCTGAGGCTCTACGATGCCATTGTGGATGAGTATGACCGTCTGGCCACCCTGACTTATATGGCCCAGCTGGAATATGACGCAGATGTGTCGGATGAGCAGGCTGCCTCAGAGCAGGCATATACTACGGACATTTATTCCGAGATGGGGGATAAGGCCGCGGCTTGTCTAAAAAAGGGAATGAATTCATCCTATAAAAAAGTCCTGGCGGATAAGATGGGGATTGAAAATGCGCCTTACATCGAATATTACAGGGAAAATACAGGGGAGCTGACCGAACTGAACCGGAAGGAGCAGGAGCTTCTCAGGGAGTATGATAAACTGGCTGCCGGTGATTTTACGGTGGAGCTGGAGAACGGACAGTGGAGCTACAGCCGGCTGGAACGGGAACCGGACCTTGACGATGGGCAATATGCAGAGATAGAGGATGCATTGGTCAGGGAAAAGAACCGGGTGCTGGGCAGCAAGTTCCGGGAACTTGTTCAGGTGCGCCGCCGGATAGCGGAGCTTAAGGGCTATGATAACTATGCCCAGTATTCGTTTGAGGCTGTTTACGGAAGGGACTATACCCTTCAGGATGCAGAGGAGCTTTGCGCGGATGTAAAGACCAGTATTGTTCCCCTGAATAATGACATCTGGCATATGGATGTGGCCCAGGAATCCTATGACTCCCTGGACCTTATGGAAGAGAGTTCCACAGAGGATATACTGGCCTGTGTGGGAAGAACGGTCAAGTCGGTGAATCCTGAGCTGGGTGAGATTTTCCGGTATATGCAGGACAATGAGCTGTATGATATCCGGTCAGGGGAAGACGGACAGGACCGGGTGGATAATAATTATACCGTAGGGTTCCCAAGCTATGGAGACGCATTTATTTTCATCAACAGAAACCACACATTTACGGATTACCAGTCCCTGATTCATGAATTCGGGCATTTCAGCTCCTATTATTATAATTCGGTGCCTGAGCTGTTCCAGGGTTACAGTGTGGATGTGTGCGAGGTCCAGTCACAGGGATTGGAGATGCTGGCCAACCAGTATGCGGGGGATATGTTCGGCGAAGGGGCAGAGGCCTTTGAGTTTGAGTCCGTTACGGATATGCTGTATGTGACAATTATGTCCTGCATGCTGCAGGAATTTGAGGAAGCTGTTTACATGGAGCCGGACATGAGTCTGGAGGACATGAACCGCACATTCAAAGAGATACAGGATTCCTATCATGGATGGTATTATGATGTCTACGATGAGGGTGTGTGCTATGACTGGGTGGATGTGTCCCATTTGTTTTACAGCCCCCTGTACTATATGGGATATGGAACCTCGGCGCTGTCGGCCCTTGACCTCTGGACCATGTCCAGGAGCGACTGGGACGGCGCTGTGGATACCTACATGGGACTTTTGCATGAAGGTCTGGATGCACCTTATTGCGGCACCATGAACCGCTGCGGGCTGCGGGATGTGTTTGACAGCAGGGAACTGGAATCCCTGGCCGGGGATGTGCGCAGGCTCCAGGGACTGGAGCAGGATGGTGAGGGATCCGAAGTTCCGTCACAGGAGGACGCGGGCCAGGCAGGAACGGACCTTGAGGGAAGTTCTGACAGCGGATTAAGGGTTGTAGGCCTTCTGGTGCTGGCAGGCATCTGTGTCATCCTTATATTTCAGGTTATGATTTTATGCACCGGGTTTGTAATCATCTGGCTGATTGTCAGGAAGAAGAGAGAAGAGTAATAATGGCAATACAGAGTCCGGGAGGCAGCTGCTTCCCGGACTCTGACATTTTGGATATATGAAAATATTTCTACGAGAGTATGAAAGTTTTTCTGTAAATAGCTATTAAGCATTAGGTCTTCTATGATAAAATCTATTATCATAAGGAGGCCTATTATTATGGCAAGAAGAGAAAAACAGCCCGTACACAAAGTAGTCATGACGGAGGGGAAAAGGAACATCGTCCATCAGCTCCTGGAAGAGTATGACATCCAGACTGCGGAGGATATCCAGGAAGCCCTCAAAGACCTGCTGGGGAGCACCCTGAAGGAGATGATGGAAGCGGAGATGGATGAGCATCTCGGCTATGGGAGGTCAGAACGGTCGGATTCGGATGATTACCGCAATGGCTACAAGCCCAAGCGGATCAACAGCAGCTTCGGGAGCATGGACATCCAGGTGCCCCAGGACAGGAAGTCCACGTTTGAACCCCAGGTGGTAAGAAAGCGCCAGAAGGACATTTCCGGCATTGACCAGAAGATCATATCCATGTATGCAAAAGGCATGACAACCCGCCAAATCTCGGATACCTTGATGGACATTTATGGTTTTGAGGCTTCGGAAGGGTTCATCTCGGACGTGACGGACAAGATACTGCCGCAGATTGAAGACTGGCAGAACCGCCCGCTGGAGGAAGTCTATCCCGTGGTCTACATCGACGCAATCCATTATTCCGTGCGGGAGGACGGGGTAATCCGCAAGCTTGCCGCCTATGTCATCCTCGGCCTTACGCTGGAAGGTAAAAAGGAAGTCCTGAGCATACAGATCGGGGAGAATGAAAGCTCCAAGTACTGGCTCTGCGTTCTGAACGAGTTGAAGAACCGCGGTGTGAAGGATATCCTCATTCTCTGCTCGGACGGGCTCACGGGCATTAAGGAAGCCATAACGGCGGCATTCCCGAAGACGGAGCAGCAGCGCTGCATCGTACATATGGTACGGAACACGCTGAAATACGTCTCCGACAAGGACCGGAAAGCATTTGCCACGGACCTGAAAACCATCTACCATGCCGCAAACGAGGAAAAGGCGCTGGAGGCGCTGGAGAAGGTGACGGAAAAGTGGACGCCAAAGTACCCCAACTCAATGAAACGCTGGCATGACAACTGGGATGTGGTATCCCCCATCTTCAAGTTTTCCATGGAGGTCAGGAAGGTGATCTATACTACCAACGCGATCGAGAGCCTCAACTCTACCTACCGGAAGCTCAACCGCCAGCGGAGCGTGTTCCCGGGCAGCACGGCGCTCTTAAAGGCTCTGTACCTGGCCACGTTCGAGGCGACGAAGAAGTGGACCATGCCCATCCGCAACTGGGGGCAGGTCTATGGGGAACTGTCCATTATGTACGAAGGCAGACTGCCGGAATAAGAGCGCACAGGCATAGGTGTACACCTATCCGGAAAGGAGCTTTCCATGTATGGATTTTCAAAATACGATGCTCAGGACAGGTACGACAGCTATAATACTGTACAGGTGAAGTTAAAACTGAATATGAAGACAGATGCAGATATCCTGGCCTGGGTCAGACAGCACAAATATGGCAGGGACACTTCCGTCCAAGGGGCCATCAAGGCCCTGATACGGGAAGACATCGCCAGAGGCCAGGCCGATGGGACACAAGGTTAATCCCTCTGCATTTTACATTCGTTGGCTGTCTGCAGCTCTGACAGGGATTCCATGATAGACAGGTAATCGATCCCCTCCACAACAGTCCCTGTGCCAGGGTCAAACAGTTCATCGTCTGCGGTGGCTTTCGGGTCATAGGATTTCAGTTCACTGTCATACCAGCTATAGATATCACTGTATAAGTCGGCTGCATGATCCAGCAGGGACTGCAGTCCATTGATCTTTGCCCTGATATCTTCAGGTACAAAGGGATCGTCTGTTTTTAGCTTCATGGCACACCTCCTGATGTTTTCCTGTAAGAAGTGTACCATAATTTGATGGGATTTTCCAATACATCTTGACAGAATCCAAAAGCATCCGTATAGTAAAGGTAGGTGGTCACGACATCCACCTACCTTTCTCATTAACTTATCATAGAAGATCTCAATTTACAGACTTTTTTTCATACTCTCATTTCTACCAGATATGGGGCCTGTCCTCCGGCCTGCGGTACATCCCGTCGCCCTCCTTGACTCCAAAGGCAGTATAAAAGTCATCGGTGGCGGACAGTACGGCATTTACCCTGGTGATGCCAGGGGAATGTGTATCATTGGTCATGATGTAGGAAAGGTATTCATCCCTGTATTTTGTGGCCCATATGACACCATAGGCATGGTACAGCTCCTTCAGGTCATATCCCTTTTCCCTGGCTATTTCTGTTATGCAGGAAACGCCGCCCAGGTCGGCGATATTTTCCGTAACGCTCAGTGTACCGTTTACCTGGATGCCGTTTACTTCCATGGTATCATAGTAGTCAATGACCTTTTGGGCCAGTTCCCTGAAACGCTGTTTATCCTGGGCAGTCCACCAATCCCGCAGGTTTCCCTTTTCATCATACTGGGAACCGCTTGTGTCAAATGCATGGGTGATTTCGTGGCCGATGACAGCACCGATGCCTCCCAGGTTGGCCACAGGCTCTGCCTCCGGGTCATAAAACGGGGCCTGAAGGATTCCGGCCGGAAACACGATTTCGTTGTTTCCGGGGTTATAATAGGCATTGACTGTCTGGGGCGTCATGCCCCATTCATTCCGGTCCACCGGGTCGTGTCTGGTCTTAAAGGAGTAGTCCTGGGATGCCTTCAGGATTTCCATGATATTGTCAATGTAGACGCCGCCCTCGTCCGGGGATTTCAGTACCAGGCTGTATTTGTCCTGGGGCCATTGGTCGGGATAACCAACCTTGACTGTAATGGCTTTCAGTTTTTTCCTTGCCTCCTGACGGGTGGATTCTGTCATCCATTCCATATGGGCAAGGCGGTTGTCGTATACATCTATGATTTGACGGATGATGGAAGCCACATCCTGTTTGGCGTCCTCGTTAAAATAGGTTTCACAGAATACACGGCCGCACTGGAAACCAAGTTTTTCCTGGACTGTTTCAGACACGGTCCTCTCAAAATCCTTTCTCTTTTCTATACCGCCTGCAGCTGTCTGATACTCCTGGGCAGCAGCCAGGGAAGCGGTGTCTGTCATCATGGACAGATCCGAATAGAGACAGGTTTTGACATATTCTTTCAGGAGAGGTAGGTTTTCTTCCTTCAGATAGCTTCCAAGCTTCCTGCAGGCATCCGGCTGGGAGACAACTGTCTTTTCACCTTCCAGTATGCCGAATATGCTGTTTAGAAGGCTGAAGGGCAGGGCGCCGGAATACAGGTTTGCTGCCTCGCCGGCTGTGCAGACATTGTATGTTTTTTCCGCGTCATAGACCTCCTCTATCTTAAGGGTGGAGGATGCCAGTTCCTTCATCATATCCGTTACCCGGGCTACGGTGGCCGCAGCTTCCTCCGGGCTCAGGCCGTTGTTTTCGTGAAGCTTTGTGAGATATTTTTTGTATTCCTCCACCCGCTTCTGGTTGGATGCGTCTTCGGAGAACCAGACTTCCCTCCTGAGACCGGAATCCGGCTGCGAGAGATAGAGGACCTTTACCGAGGAGTCCTCACTGTCCCCTTCATAATACCAGCCCATAAGGCTGAACAGCCCGGTATTCCTCTGGAACTGAAGGCATGCCTTCAGAAGCCCGGTGACAGAGTCCGCTGAATCTATTTCCTTTAAAAATGCTCCGGTTGTCCGGCCGTACCCTTCCCTGTCCCTGGTCTCCCGGTCCAGACCGGTCAGATTCAGCGCGCGTATGTTGTACAGGTCGCTTCCGGCTTCCTGAAGTGTCTGGCCTGCTTCGGACGACGCCTGGCGAATCAGGTCATTTACCTTGGAATAATTGTCCTCCCGCGCCTTTCTGAACCAGCTCATATCGGCCTGTTCAGCCGGAATCTCCCAGCTTTCCAGCGTGTCATGGTTTACCGCGTCATAGAAATCATCCACATAGGCTGCCGGACCTTCGCCGGATTGGCTGCCAAGGGACTGCTTGGGGCTTTCAGGCCGGTTAACTGCCGGGCCGGCCGTGATTTCAGTCTGGCTCTCCGGTTCTGTTTCTGTCCGGCCTGTACCGGAGCATCCGGTGACAGCCATGGCTGCTGCCAGTACCGCGGCTGTCAGCGCCAGGGCTGTCCGGGGGGTGGCTGCCCGGGCTGCGGTGATTCGTGCCGCCAGGCTTTTTCTTTTTTTCATTATGAATTCCTCCTCGATTGCTTGATTACAGAGCATGCTTGAACATTGCTTACGTCCTGCCCTGTATGAATAACAGCGGGCAGAGTGCCCGGCGTCTGTCACAGCATTTAATCAAAAAGAGGGTTTAATTCCCCGCAGCTTGCTGCGTAACAAACTTTTTCAAGACATGGAGGAAGTGATATACTAGAGGAAAAAGGAAAGGAGAAATTGTGTGATGAGTGAAACAATACGCAAGTCACACAATGTATCAGTACTCATGTATCATTTCGTATGTCCAACAAAATATAGAAGAGTAGTA
Organism: Enterocloster clostridioformis; assembly: GCF_020297485.1. NCBI lineage: Bacteria > Bacillati > Bacillota > Clostridia > Lachnospirales > Lachnospiraceae > Enterocloster > Enterocloster clostridioformis. The sequence continues at coordinate 3,154,233 of NZ_JAIWZC010000001.1, read as the reverse complement.
ATAGATGAAGATGTAGATAGGGTAATCAAAGAAACGTGTGAGGGAATTCAGGAAAGGTATGAAATAAGATTTTTGGAAGTAGGTACAGATAAAGACCATATACATTTTCTTATCCAGTCAGTGCCTACATATAGTCCAAAAAAAATCATCCAAATAGTGAAGAGCATCATAGCCCGGGAGGTGTTCGCGAAATGTCCACAAGTGAAGAAAAAATTGTGGGGAGGAGAATTCTGGACAGATGGCTATTACGTAGCAACGGTGAGTGAACATGGGAATGAGCAAATCATAAGTAGATATGTGAAAGAACAGGGACAGGAAAAAAATTATAAAACAATCTATAAAAACGTAGAGAAAACAAAGCAGTATAGCATATGGGATTATATGTAGAGGTTGCAACCTTCGATACCCCGCAGCTTGCTGCGGGGTAGTTCATTATGCCCTGGTATATGCAATGATATAAAAGTTCCGTGGAAACGGAGGCCCGGTGGGCTTTTTGGGTTATTCCGGGATTGACATTTTGCCGGGTTACTATTATATTATAATACAGAATACGAAGGAAGCAAATCCTTCATGAGCAAAGGAGTGGTTGTTATGTTGGCAGGGCGTAATGGTAAAGCAGAGGTGAAAACAGTATAACAGAACAGTAGGACAGGAAGCGGCATACTATGTTTTTTGATGCGCACGGCTTGTTGTCGTGTTTTTTTGTACCCTTTTTTAGGGGAAATGACAGAAGTATGGGCAGCGCTGTCAGCTTATGAAGGAGAATTTGATTTGGAGAAAGAAAACTGCATATTAATCAGCAACGGTAAGAATTGGGTGGAACAGGCGGCAAAGGACCAGCTTTTGGCAGTGAGCAGGCTCCCGGGCGTAGTGAAGGCGGTGGGGCTTCCGGACCTGCATCCCGGGCGGATTCCTGTGGGAACCGCTGTCCTGAGCAGGGGAATATTATATCCCCATCTTTTGGGAAATGATATCGGATGTGGTATGAGCCTCTTTGATACAGGAATAAAGAAAAAGAAGTTTAAACAGGAGAAATGGGTATCCAGGCTGGAGGCCATCCGGGATCTGGAGGATATTTTGTTTTCCGACCCGTATGAGGAGGAGTGCCCTATACGGGACTTGGGGACCCTGGGAGGAGGCAACCATTTTGCGGAGTTCCAATGTGTGGAGCAGATTTATGACCGGGATTCCATCCGGTACACCGGCCTTAAGAGCCGTGTGGTCTGCCACGATACCAACCTGCTGTTCGCAGAGGCGCCGGAGGCATATAAAAATGTGGAGCAGGTCATCGGAGTATTGCAGGAGTATGGGCTGATTGACATAACAGCCACCCTGCGTCCCCTGATCACGTTTAAAGGATAGGAGGGAATCTATGAGAGTACAGATTAGCTCCGGTCAGGGGCCGGCAGAATGCGAGCTGGCAGTGGCCATGCTCTATGAAGAACTGAGAAGGGAAAACGGGGATGTGCGCCTGGTAAGCTGTATGCCTGGAAAGAAGCCGGGCTGCATGTCATCTGTGGTGTTTGAGACAGACCGGAATTTGCGGGAGCTGGAGGGCAGTGTGCTGTGGATTTGTAAAAGTCCCTACCGTCCCGGACACAAGCGGAAGAACTGGTATGTGGACGTGAGCATACTGGACCAGGTCCCAAGGATATCAGAGGAAAGGATGGTGCGTTTTGAAACCTTTTGCAGCGGAGGAAAGGGCGGACAGCATGTGAATAAGGTGGAGACCGGCGTGCGGGCCATCCATATTCCCACAGGTACAGCCGTGGTGTCAACCCAGGCCAGGAGCCAGCACATGAATAAGCAGATTGCCATGAACCGGCTGTGCTGCATACTGGCAGAGATGAACGCCCGGAATCAGCAAAAAGAAAAAAGCCTTGCGTGGATGGAACACGCAAGGCTGGAGCGGGGGAACCCGGTCCGTATATATGAGGGTATGAGGTTTGAGCGGAGCCGGTAATGTTAGTTCTCCGGTACGCCTCCTGTGTGTATGCCCATTCCATCCCGGATTTGTACCAGCCAATCCAGCGCTTCGCCGGAGAGATAGGGAACCCTGCGGCCGGTGATATGGGACAGACTATAGTTGCTCCTTATAATACGCCAGCATCAAATCCACCATCCGGCCATAGCTTCTGACGCCGTCCTCCTGACTGTGCGCTTTAAGATACCTGTCATTCATCTGGGTGGAGGCCTCTGCCACCGGTCCATCAAAACGCTCCCAGAACTGGTTGTTCCAGTCCAGGTCCCGGGCTGCCTGAGGGGACAGCTTTGTATAGAGGTCATAATAACTCTCAGGGTCCGCCTTGGCCAGGGCATTGCCTGCATAGACCCAGCCGGTCAGGTAGCCGCTGTAGCGAAAGTCCGGGGAGTCAGAGCCGATACATGCCAGATATCCGATGAAGTTGGCCTCATCTTCCCGCATAAAGCCCTTCAGATGGGACAGTTCGTGGCATATGGTATGAGGGATGTTATAGTAGGGCATCTCCCTGTTGTAGTTCGCCTCTATGGTGAAGGGGGAGTAGATGCCGCAGAGCTGCTGCACGGACAGCAGTCTGGAGTTGATAAAGGGCTTTGGATAGGGATAATATCCATCCAGCTGGGGATAGGATTGGCCCAGCCGAATCATAGCAGCCCTGCCGTCCTTTCCCAGTCTAGAAAGTTCCCGGGCCGAGGGTGCGGGGGTTGCTTCCATTTGTCCGGGATACAGACCGTCCAGAAGATCGCCGGAGTGGTCTATTTCCAGCAGGGAGCTGTTGATTTGGTTGGTAAGATAACGGCACAGCGCCAGCAGCTCCTCGGTGGAGGAGCTTTCTGCGGCAATACCTGCCTCATAGGAAAAGGGAGTCCGGTAATAGTTGATGCCGCAGTTTACCGTGAACAGAAATAACAGGACACCGCAAAGAAAAAGAACACGGGAAAACAGCGCAACAGGCTGTCTGATATGCAGAATCATGTAGCATATGCAGAGCAGGCAGAGGAAATACAGCCCGATTTCGGATAGGGAAAATGGAAACAGGCTGCAGAACCGTCCTAATGTCCCTGCCAGGAAAGGGTACACGGTGGCGGAGTAAAACTGGGCAAACCCGGGCACCGTCCGGGCACAGAGCCCCAGCAGGCCGGAGACAGCAGCCAGAACCAGGCCGGCTGCGAAGAAAACCAGGGAACGGACTTTTTTTTCTGCTCTTTCAGGAGCCGCGTTTTGGTGTCCGGGTGATTTTGCTGTGTTTTTAGAGGTAAATACCGGTGGAATCTTGGCTGTAACGTTATGGAAGAACTTCATATGCAACACCTGCCTTTGGGGGATGGTTGTGTTCTTGCCTGGTGGGATGCTGGGGCCGGGGATAGTGCGGTTGAGGTGAGCGCAGTCACGGAGAGCGCAGTCATGAAGAACGCAGTCAGTAAAAGCGCTGGGTTAAGCTTGTTCCTGGGAGGGATAGGTAGTGCCGCTGCGCAGTTCTGCCAGAATGGCGGCGGCTATGGGAAACAGGAAGATACCGGTCAGGCCCAGAAGTTTGCCGCCTGCAAACATGCACAGCAGGGTGGCTGCGGGGGAAAGGCCCATCTGAAGGCCGATGATTTTCGGCTCCAGGGTCTGGCGGACCACTGCTATGAGCAGATACAGGCACACAAGACCCAGGGCCAGGCTTTTGGAACCGGTCATCCAGGCTATGAACGCCCAGGGAAGGAGCACGGTGCCCGTGCCCAGCACCGGCAGAATATCCACCAGCGAGGTGATGCAGGCCAGGGTGAATCCGGCCGGAATGCCAAGGACCAGGAATCCGATATAAAGTTCCGTAAATGTCAGAAGCATCAAAAGCGCATAAGCCCTCAGAAGCCGGCAGGCAATATCCCTTACATGGAGAAATATCTGCAGGAGCATCTGCCGTCTGTCGCCGGGAATCTGGCACAGCAGGAAATCCAGCGTCTCCCTGTAGCTGCCTGTCAGGAAAAATGAGGCTATCACGGCGATGATGAAATCAAGGAACAGGGAGGGAATCCCGCTTATGGCAGAGGCGCCCCAGCCAAGCAGTGCGGAGGAGATGCCCATGGAGGCATTCTTCATGAAATGCTCCAGGCTTTGTCCCAGGGCAGATATGTGGATGCTGTGGCCGGGAAAACTGTTCTCCAGTAAGGAAAAGAAATGGGACAGACCTGGCTCAATGGTCTGGCTGTAGATGCCGGGCAGTTTTTTTGCCTGCTCCTGGATGGAGGACAGAACGTGGCTGCCGGACACGCACATGATTGTCAGAATGGAACCATAAAAGACCAGCAGCACAACCGCGGCGGCCACACCCTTTCCACCCTTCATATGTCTGTCCAGCAAGGACACCGCCGGTTCCAGCAAGGCTGCAATAGCCATGGCTGCCATGAAGGGAATCAGTATGGGCAGGAGCTTCTTTAATCCTATATAGCAGAGCACGCCTATGATTCCAAAGTAAATAAAGCTGATGATGAACGTCCTGCGTTTTTGAATGTCCATATATGTATCCTGTTGTTTACTTAGTTCCATTATAGGCTCAGGAGACCCGGCAGTCAAGAAAGAATCCCCAGAAAATGGGGAACATGCTCTGGAAAATATTTCCAGAGCATGACCATGTTCAGGGGAATGTTTTTATGTGAGGGAAAGGTATTGCTGAATCATGATGGGAACGATGGCGTCAACCGGATACTTTGCCTGTCAGAGCGACGAGAAAGCACAGGATGATGCCGAGAATGAACACCAGCAGCCGTCCTGAAAGGAAGTACAGGGAGCGGCCGGGCTTTCTGCGCAGCTTCAGGCAGGCAGTAAGGCTTGGAAAGCGGGTCAGGGCCATGAGACAGGTGCACAGGGCTGTGCGCCAGGTCCATCCGTGATTTGCCATCAGCTGTCCTAGGATGAAGGGGGATGAAGGGGAAGGAATGCCTCCTGTTTTCAGATATATCATCATCATGGCGGGAAGCGCCATTCCATGAGAAAAAATACCCAGGATAAAAGCAGTCAGTATGGTGCCGTCCAGACCAATGAGACGGGCCGGATGATCAAAAAAACGTATGATGGCTTCCAGCAGGCTCCCGCCGTCTATGCCTGGGGACAGGAAGGCGGAAGAATCTGTTGCCGGTCCCACATATGCCATGCTGCCAAGGAACCATATGAGAATGCCGGTGGGGACAGCCGCCGCCGCTGCCCGGTCAAGGATGGGAATGGTGTGGTCCGCGGTACAGGAGAATAGGGTGGAAAATATGCCGTATGACTTGTAGCGTCTGACGGTATTACAGGGTTTTTCAATAAAAAACTCCGTTATCAGGTCTGACAGGTATACGGCCCAGAGAAAACAGCCGCTTCTTCCCAACAATCCCAACAGAGGGAACAGCAGAAAAAGCGGCGGAAGCATCACGGGTATGGTGCATGACACGGCGCAAAATGCGCCATGGATAATGGGCGCACTCAGCCAGGCAGGCAATCCAAGCCATTCTGCCCAGGCCCACAGGATGGTTTTGGTTTCAAAAAATAACGGCCATAAGCAGTCCGTGAGCCGGATTGACAGACATGCGGTAAGTCCGAATAAAAGTAATAGCAGCAGTGCTTCACATATTCTTCTGGTCCGTCCTGTTTCCGGATGTATATTCCATTGCCTTCCATGGGATGGTTTTATTTCTGTCATCATACACTCATGAGCCAGACGGCAGGGAGAAAAGTCCAGACAGTCGTAGAGAAAATCATGCTTGTGATGGGGCTGGAGGGCATAGTGGAGGGCTGCTTTTAAGTCGTCCATCTGTTCCTTGCCGTATCCATGAAGAGGAACGACCGGAATCCGGAGTACATCGTGGAGAAGTGAAAAATCAATGCGGATGCCCTGCCGTCTGGCTTCTTCACAGCGGCTGATACACAGTACAACGGGGATGGAAGAATCTCTGACCGGTCCAAGACTCAGAATTTCCTTTAAAAGCCCCAGAAGAATCTCCAGATGGAGTGCGTGGCCTGTTACCAGGATGGCATCCGGTTTTCCTGAGCAGAGATAGGATGCAGTGCAGTTGGCTTCCTCTGACGGAGAGCTGAGGGACAGGATGCCGGGAAGGTTTACTGCCTTATAGCAGCGGCTGTCATATAGAAAATCTCCATGGGGGCAGGACATGTCCCGCATGCGGGAAGGTTTAACAGATCCTTTTTGGGCGGTGAGCTTTTTGAATAAGACCTCCTTGCCAGTCTGTTCATTACCGGTAAACGCGATGATAAAATGTGGGTGTTCCATCCAGTCACTCCTGAAATATAAACTCTGCCTGTGGGCGGGCAGATTGAGTCTTAGGATAGCGTATGTGCCGCAGAACCTTTGGTGCATGGCAGACAGGTCCCTATCTGCCATTGGTTTATCATTGTGATAACAGACTGCTTGACGGAGGAAAGGTTATCAACTATACTAAGTTTAAATGTGCAAAAAACAGAATCCACTAAATTCAGGAGATGAAATGATATGGGATATCAGGATGATTATGTTATGAGGACAATCAGCGATCTGGTGAGGACGATTGCCAGGCTGGTTCTTGGCAAGAACGATATTGATTATGACCTTCCGGAGGATGAGGACAGGTATACGGACCTTGACCGGGTATATAAGAGGCTTAAGGACCTGGTGGATGAGGGAAACATCAATGATGCTGAGAACCTTCTTACCGACGAGCTGGACACGGACAGCCTGGACTGTCTGGAGATGGCCCTTACATTTTACATGTACCTCAACCAGCTGAAGGATGACGAACTCTACACCGCCAATTACTCACGGGAGGAAATCGTGGATGGAATCAACAGCGTATGTGCAGAATATGGTATATCGGGGTTTGAACATTTTGTAGATACAACCATGGTTTAATGTGCTGCCAGATGGATATGGAAACATATGCGTCTGGCTGCTTTTACGAATATTTGGAAGAAAGAGGAAGTCCATGGAGATAAAAAAGGAGTGCGAGCAGTATCTGGCGGAATATTACCAGGACCTGTTCTTTGGAAATGTGAACAAACGCTACCGGGCCATGACAGGTGCCGAACTCAGGAAACGCCTGAGCCGGTTGACTGAGGCCAACTTAAAGCCGCTGGTGAAGTCCAACGAACTCAGCGATGTCCATGCCATGCTGTCAAAGGTGTGCGCCTATCTCATGCGCAGGGAAGGACATCTGACAGGGCCCGCCCTGGAGCAGTGGGAGTCCAGCTGCCGTCAGATGAGGGAATTCTGTGAAGCCCTTGCCAGGAAGGAACTGGAATATGTAAACGGCCTGTCCCGTGAGGATTTGGAGCAGGTGCTGAAGATGCAGGGCATACGCCGTTATCTCCTCACCAATTCTCTGGAGAGGGCGTACCAGCTGTTCTACATTCCGAAAACCATCAAGCGGGGCATTCTGGAGTCTGTAAAACAGAAGCCGGAGCAGGAATACCCGGGGGCCAGGGAGATGAAACGCAGGTTTATCCTTCATGTGGGCCCTACCAACAGCGGCAAGACCCACGAAGCCCTGGAACGTCTTAAGGAGTGCAGACACGGCGCCTACTTCGGGCCTTTAAGGCTGCTGGCCCTGGAGGTCTATGACAAACTCAACACAGAGGGCCTGTCCTGTTCCATGGTCACTGGAGAGGAGACATTGGAGGTGCCCGGAGCTGTCTGCCAGTCCTGTACCGTGGAGATGCTGAATGACCATGAATATTTCGATATCGTGGTGGTGGACGAGTGCCAGATGATAGCCGACCCCTACCGCGGACATAACTGGACCAGGGCAGTGCTGGGACTTCGGGCAGAGGAAATCCACCTGTGCATGGCTCCGGAGGCAGAGGATATTGTGGTGCAGATGATTAAGCGGTGCGGCGACCGGTACAGGGTGGTGCGCCATAAGAGAAACACACGTCTGACCATGGAGAAAAAGCCTTATAATCTGAAACGAGATTTAAAAAAGGGCGATGCTCTCATCGTATTTTCCAAGAAATCAGTGCTGGCCCTGGCAGCCCACCTGGAGAACGAGGGAATCCATTGCAGCGTTATTTACGGAAGTCTGCCTCCCGCCACCAGACGTGAACAGGTGCGCAGGTTCCTGGCCAGGGAGACAGAGGTGGTGGTCAGCACTGACGCCATCGGTATGGGGTTAAACCTGCCCATACGCAGAATCGTGTTTGTGGAGACACGCAAGTTTGACGGGGTAAATAAGCGAACCCTGAATCCGGAGGAGATAAAACAGATTGCCGGACGGGCCGGAAGATACGGTCTTTACGACGAGGGATTTGTGGCTGCTATCGACGAGGCGGAGGTCATTGAAGACGGCCTTTCCAGAATGCCCATGCCCATCATGAAGGCCTATGTGGGATTCCCCGAGCAGCTCCTTAACCTTCCGGCTGAGATTGATACGCTGGTTAAGATATGGGCCGGCATGGATACGCCTTCCATCTATGAGAAAATGGAGGTGGACGAGCTGCTGGCGCTGTATATGAGCTTTGAGCATGTACACCGGGATGATATGGGGGAATACTCCCGGCAGGAAATTTATAAGCTCATCACCTGTTCCATCGATATAGACAATAAAATGGTCATGGACCTGTGGAAGGATTACTGTCGGGAGTACCGTGACGTGACGGAACTGGAGTTTCCTTACAGTCCCGGGGAAGACCTGTATGAATTGGAGAGCTACTATAAAATGCTGGACCTTTATTTCCAGTTTTCCAGGAAGGTGGGGCTTCCCGTACAGGCGGAGAACCTGGCCGAGGAGAGACGCGGCACAGAGGAGGAAATCAGCCGTATATTAAGGACAGAATGTGCCAGCTACACCCGCAAATGCTCAGCCTGCGGCAAGGAACTGTCATGGGATTACCCGTTCTCTATCTGCGGACGGTGTTTTGAGAGGGGTAAGATAAGCCGGGGGCATAGCCGCTCAGGGCGGAGGCGCGCGGCAGGAAACAGAGTATGAAACAAGTGAACAACAAAGGAGGAAGACAATGGAAAATCAACGCATCATTCAGGTAGAGGACAAGGTACCCTTTAACCTGCTGGTACCCCTCAGCATCCAGCACATGTTCGCCATGTTCGGCGCATCCATCCTGGTGCCGTTTATATTTGGCATAAACCCGGCTGTGGTGCTGTTCATGAACGGCGTGGGCACCCTGCTCTTTATAGGAGTGACAAAGGGAAAGGCGCCGGCCTACCTGGGGTCCAGCTTTGCATTTTTGGCGCCGGCAGGCGTGGTTATCAGTAATTTCGGATATGAATATGCCCTGGGAGGGTTCGTGGCAGTAGGTTTCTGCGGATGTATCCTGGCATTCATCGTATATAAATTCGGAACAGAGTGGATTGAAGTGGTCCTTCCGCCGGCAGCCATGGGCCCGGTGGTGGCGCTTATCGGACTGGAGCTCTCCGGTTCCGCGGCCAGCAATGCAGGACTCTTGGACGAGGTACTGGACCCCAGAAAGACAATCGTGTTTGTCCTTACCCTGGGAACCGCTGTATTTGGTTCTATCCTGTTCAGAAAGTTCTTCTCAGTTATCCCTATCCTCATAGCGGTTATTGTGGGCTATGTGTCGGCCCTGGCCTGCGGTATCGTGGACTTTGCAGAGGTGGCTGCGGCCCCTGTTTTTGCCCTGCCTAATTTCAGTACGCCTAAGTTCAATCTGGAAGCCATCATGACTATTCTTCCGGTGCTCCTGGTCATTACCTCTGAGCACATCGGACATCAGGTAGTCACCAGCAAGATTGTGGGAAGGGATCTGTTAAAGGATCCGGGCCTCCACCGTTCCCTGTTCGGAGATAATTTCTCCACCATGATATCAGGACTGATAGGCTCCGTGCCCACCACCACCTATGGCGAGAACATCGGAGTCATGGCAATCACCCGTGTATACAGCGTGCGCGTGATTGCGGGAGCAGCTGTGCTGTCCATTGTGTGCTCCTTCATCGGCAAGTTCTCCACCCTTATCAGCACCATACCCGGTCCTGTTATCGGCGGCATTTCCTTCCTGCTCTATGGTATGATTGGAACCTCAGGTCTGCGTATTCTGGTGGATTCCCGGGTGGATTACGGAAATTCCAGAAATCTGGCACTTACCTCAGTCATATTTGTCACAGGACTGTCGGGAATTGCCGTGAAGTTTGGAAATGTGCAGCTTACCGGTATGGTGCTGGCCTGCGTGACAGGCATGATTTTAAGCCTGGTATTTTATGTTCTGGATTACTTTAAGCTGACCAATGACCAGTAATTGACGCGGCGTGAGATTCCGGCTAAAAAATGTTTGACATCTGCGGGAAAACTTGTATAATAGATTGAAATAAACCGTTGAGGCGGAAATCAAACCGTAGAGGGCGTTCACAGAGAGCGGGGGATGGTGGAATCCCTGTAACAGGCCGGCCGGCAAATGGACCGCTGAGGGAAAGGGGAAAGGCCGTCAGCTGACAGCTTACGCGCCAAGTATCTGGACCGCAGGCCTGTGTTAAGGGCAGAGCATGTACAGTACCGATGTACTGTGCATGTTTGCGAGAGCATTAAAAAGTTAAGGTGGTAACACAGGCATTTTGAGATTCAGGCCTGTCCTTTCTTGAAAGGACGGGTCTTTTTTCATATAATAGTATTAAAACATATCAGAACGTATCGGATCGGAAAGGCCCGAAGCCTGTTTGAACGTGTTCTGACAAACAAAACGCGGTTGGGAAGGAGAAGGGGAATGTCCAAATCATTTTTAATGGGAAATGAGGCAATCGGCCTGGGGGCTGTCCGGGCAGGAGTTCAGGTGGTTTCCGGTTATCCGGGAACGCCCTCTACGGAAGTACTGGAGACGGTGGCCAAGTATAATCCCGGAGATATCTATGTAGAGTGGTCTGTCAATGAAAAGGCAGGTATGGAGGTGGCGGCCGCGGCCGCATACACCGGAGCCAGGACCATGGTAACTATGAAGCAGGTAGGGCTGAATGTGGCTTCAGATCCTCTGATGAGCCTGGCTTATGTGGGAGTAAAGGGAGGCTTGGTGGTAGTGGCGGCTGACGACCCGGGGCCCATATCTTCCCAGACAGAACAGGATACACGGCGGTTCGGCCAGTTTTCCAAGCTGCCGGTATTTGACCCCAGTTCTCCGGAAGAGGCATACGAGATGATAAAGGATGCCTTTGAATATTCTGAGAAATACCATACTCCTGTATTGTTCCGCCCGACCACAAGGCTTTGCCACGGGTGTGCCAGCGTGGAGCTTAAGGAACGGGTCAAGCTTCCGGAGCATGAGGGTTTTGTCAAGGATTCCGGCAAATGGGTTATTTTCCCCAGGCTGTCCCATGCAAACCACAGGATGATTGAGACCCGGAATCCCATGATAGGGGAGGATTTTTCAAGCTACAGGTTCAACCTGTTACATAGGGAAGAGGGAAACACGGTCAAGGGCGTCCTCACTCATGGCATCAGCTACGAGTTTGTCATGGAAGCTTTGAACGGGTACAAAGGAGCGAGAGTGCTTAAGGTATCCACTCCCAATCCCATGCCGGAGCGTCTGCTTCTGGAGTTCGCAAAAGGGCTGGATGAGGTGATGGCTGTGGAGGAACTGGATCCGGTTCTGGAACAGGAGATGCTGCTTCTCAGCGGCAGACATCACCTGCCTCTGGAAGTGAAGGGCAAGCTTACAGGGGAGGTTCAGCCCGCGGGTGAGAATTCCGTGGAGTCTGTCAGAAGGGTCCTGGAGGCGTATTTGGGAGAATCCTATATCCAGTATCTGAAAGGACTGGAGGACGGTGCAGCGGATCCGGGAGCATCGCAGCCGGAAATATCCCTGCCGGTTCCGCCGCTGCCGGTGCGTCCGCCGGTCCTCTGCGCAGGATGTCCCCATCGGGCGTCCTTCTACGCGGTAAAGAGGGCCATGGAGAAGCTGAATGAAGGCCTGGAGGAGGGCGCGAAGCCCATAGAGGGAGTTTACTGCGGCGATATCGGCTGCTACACCCTGGGCAACGCAAAGCCTCTGGATATGGTGGACACATGTCTGTGCATGGGGGCCGGGATTACCATGGCCCAGGGGCTGCAGCGGGTGGAACCGGATAAACGGTATTTTTCCTTTGTAGGGGATTCCACCTTCTTTGCCTCCGGTCTCACAGGCATTGTCAACGCGGTATACAATGAGGCCAGCCTGACCCTGTGTATCCTGGACAATTCCACCACGGCCATGACAGGCCACCAGCCCCATCCGGGCACAGGCCGGACGATGATGGGAAATGTAGTGGAGAAAGTGGATATAACAAAGGTGCTGGAGGGCATCGGTGTAAAAAATACCGTCACGGTGGACGCACTGGATTTAGATGCGTGTGTGGAGGCTGTGCTCAAGCTGTCCGCCATGAAGGGCGTGAAAGCGGTCATCTTCAAGTCTCCATGCGTGGCCATCATAAAAAGCTCCCGCAAGTGCAGGATTGCAAAGGACAGCTGTGTGAACTGCCGGACCTGCATCAATGAGATTGGCTGTCCCGCGCTGGTGCTGGAGAGGGATGTGGTGAGCATTGACAGCGGCCTGTGCACCGGATGCGGTCTGTGCAGCCAGATTTGTTCCGTAAACGCCATTGAAACGGTTAAATAGTCCTGCCTCAGACGGACAGGACAGGGAAGATGCTTGGAGAGCGAGGTATATAAGATGACAAAAAATGTATTGCTGTGCGGAGTGGGCGGTCAGGGCACCGTCCTGGCATCCCGCCTCATAGCCCTGGCAGCCATGGAGAAAGGAATGGAGGCCAAGGGGGCTGAGACCATCGGCATGGCCCAGAGGGGCGGAAGCGTGGTGAGTCATGTGCGCATCGGTGAGGAGATTTATTCTCCGCTGATACCCCATGGCGGGGCCGATGTGCTCATTGGCTTTGAACCGGCAGAGGCTGTCCGGTGTCTGCCATACCTGAAAAAAGGCGGCTGTGTGGTGGTATCCCCGGCTCCCATACGGCCGGTGACCGCCTCCCTGACGGGAGGTGGCTACACGGGCCTGGAGATGATGGAATATCTGGAGCATGCCGCGGATAACCTGGCGGTAGTGGATGCGGCATCCATTGGAATGGCATGCGGTTCCCCTAAGGTGATGAATGTGGCTCTGCTGGGAGCAGCCATTGCCAGCGGACTGATAGGAATTTCCCTGGAAGAGATGGAGGCAGCCATTGAAAAAAGGGTGCCGGAAAAGTTTAAGGATATGAATATGAAGGCCCTGAAGCTGGGCGCATCAGCCGGCCCCATGATAAGATAAACGGAGGATTAACCAGATGAAGATGAAAGAATCCCAGTTCCTTCTCATTAAGGAACAGCTCAAGAAACTGACAGCCAAGGAATGCTTTTACAAGCATAAGCTGGAAGGCGTCAATGTGAATCAGATACAGTCGCAGGAGGACTTTGAGAAGCTTCCTTTTACCTGGAAGGGTGATTTGAGGGAGGCGTATCCGCTGGGACTGATGGCTGCTCCGGAAGAGAAAATCGTTCGTATTCATTCTTCCTCAGGCACTACCGGAACACCGGTCATCATCCCCTATACCCAGAAGGATGTGGATGACTGGGCGCTGATGTTTGCGCGCTGCTATGAGATGGCCGGCATCACCAATCTGGACCGTATCCAGATTACGCCGGGATACGGTCTGTGGACAGCGGGAATCGGTTTCCAGCTGGGGGCGGAGCGCCTGGGCGCAATGACCGTTCCCATGGGGCCCGGCAATACGGATAAGCAGCTGCGCATGATGATGGATATGAAATCCACGGTCCTGTGCGCCACATCCTCCTATGCTCTTTTATTGGCCGAGGAGATTGCCAAGAGAGGGATTGGAGAGCGCATCCATCTGAGGAAGGGTGTTATTGGTTCCGAGCGCTGGGGAGAGAAAATGAGGAACAGGATAGCGGCCGAGCTGGGAGTGGACCTGTTCGACATCTACGGCCTTACGGAAGTATACGGGCCGGGTATTGCCATCAACTGCGAGAAACAGGGAGCCATGCACTACTGGGATGATTACATTTACATCGAGATTGTGGACCCCAAGACAGGTGAGGTGCTGCCTGACGGCGAGGTGGGAGAAATTGTCATCACTACCCTGAAAAAGGAAGGCGCGCCCCTGATTCGCTACCGTACCCATGACCTGTCCAGAATCGTGCCGGGGGACTGTCCCTGCGGTTCGCCATATCCCAGAATCGGCACCCTGATTGGGCGTACCGACGATATGGTCAAGGTAAAGGGCGTGAACATATTCCCAAGCCAGATAGAGGAGCTTTTGAGCTCCATAGAAGGAGCTTCAAGCGAATACCAGGTTATGGTGGACCACCTTATGGGCAAGGATGTGCTGACCTTATTTGTGGAGACAAATCCCTCCATTAACAAATATGCCCTGGAAATCGAAATCCAGAATCAGTTTAAAGGGCGGATTGGCCTGACTCCGGTGGTGAAGCTGGTGGAGCTGGGCGAGCTTCCAAGAAGCGAAAAGAAGTCCACCCGCGTATTTGACAACCGGTATTAAGGGCGAAATGATGTCCCAATCAGTTTTTCAAACTGTAATTTCAACCCGGATTCAGAACCCGGACCAGCACTTCCCTGGCATTCTGAGGCCTGAGGGCGATGACTGTGCCCTGTATCTGGTAGGCGGACATGTGGCCGCGCCGGCCCTTCAGAATACAGGTCACCTGGGCTGCCGCTGTAAAACCCAGCTCTTCCAGCCGCAGGGACATAGGCGGTTCGCTGATAACCCAGACGATTTCAGCCCGTTCTCCCGGTTTCAGTTCATGTAACGGATAAACCATAGTGAATCACCGTTCAGGTTTGTTATGATATTATATGCAGAGCACGTATCTGTGGGAATAAAAGGAGGGTTGTCACACTTTTGGCCCAGCCCCGTATAATAAAGTACAACCTAGATGAAAGGAGATTAATACTATGGACTATAATAATTGTAATGGTTGGAATGAATATGCAGGAACTTATGAGGGATCTTATTATGCAGGGGATGCAGCATTTGCCAGAACGGAGTCTGCCGGTGAAAACTGCCGCAGTACTGCGGCCGCAGCCGCGGCTGATACGTCCGGGTCATTCGGCGGAACAAGCAGGACCTGCGATTTATACTGGCAGGGATATATGGCAGGATTCTATGCCAACAACAGCTGTAATCGTTCGTCTGAGGCAAGGACGGCTGCCCGGGCAGCAGGCCGGACCGCTGAGGCTTCGAACTGCCGCTGCTCCTGCAATAACCGCAATAATTGCGGCAATTGGAACAACTGCGGCAATTGGAATAACTGCCGCTCCTAAATTAACTGCCGCCCCTGAACTGCCTGCGGCTTAGGGTTGTAATATGCAGCATGAATTCTAAACCGGCCGGGGCTTCCGCAAAGGAGGCCCCGGCCCGGAGCGTTTGAAGGGTATATTGTGACACGTTCTAATCCAGCATGACCTTTACCGGAGAATCCACAGTCATGGTATCGGGAGTTACGAGGCAGTCATATGCCAGCACATGAACGCCGGCTTCACGGGCCTGTCTGAGCGTCTCCCCAAAGGCCGGATGGGTAATATCATTGGGGGTAAAACCCTGGATGCCTTTCATCTGGATGACAAACAGGACATAGGCCTCATAACCTTCCTCATGGGCCCTTATAAGGCCCTTTAAGTGTTTGATGCCCCGTTTTGTGGGAGCGTCAGGAAACAAAGCCAGACCATTTTCCTCCAGGGTCACGCCTTTGACTTCCATGAAGGCCGGAGACACTGCTTTGGTATCCCGGTTTCTCAGGGAGAATGCCAGGTCAAACCGTGAGTCGCCGTGGGTGACTTCCCGCCGTATGTCAAAGGGTACATAAGAACCAAGAGGGTAATGGTTTTTTTCCGTATATTGGCCGCCGCCCAATGAGACCAGCCACTCCCATGCGGCCTTGTTGGGGGCCTGGGAGTCCATGTTGATGAGCAGACCGTTTTTGTACACGCCAATCAGGTCATACTCGGTCTTTCTTCCGGAAAGGACTGCATCCGGATGGAATTCCAGTATAACCGTGACTCCGGGAATCAGAAGCTCCCTGCACCGTCCGGTGTTCTTTACATGGCATACCACCGTCCTGTTCCCTGTCTCCGCATGGGCGATAAAACGGTTGGGCCGGCTTATGAAGGTTCCGGCAACTATGTGTTCATAGGTCATGATGATGTTCCTCCCGGGCTTATTGGGCCTGCCCCGTTTTCCGCGTCAGATGAGGCCCCGGCAGTATGAGGACAGGCTGTATCAGTATACCAGATAAAGGGCGGAAAAGGAAGGTATCCGTGTTTACAGTTGCGTCTGTCCGGGAAATATGTTAATATTTTGGTAACATTACTAATTGAGAATTTTAAAAGCGAGGAAAAAGAGTATGGGATTAACCTATCAGAGTACAAGAGGCGGTGAAAAGGAAGTGACAGCTTCCATGGCCATCTTACAGGGCCTTGCAAAGGACGGCGGCCTGTTCATGCCGTCCGGTATTCCGGAGCTGGATGTGCCCCTTGAAAAGCTGGCGTCCATGACATACCAGGAGACAGCGTACGAGGTTATGAAGCTGTTCCTGACAGATTATACGGAAGCAGAACTTAAGGACTGTATTGCCAGGGCCTATGACAGCAAGTTTGATACAGAAGAGATAGCCCCCCTTGCAAAGGCTGACGGAGCATATTATCTGGAGCTGTACCATGGAAGCACCATTGCATTCAAGGACATGGCGCTGTCCATCCTGCCCCATCTTATGACTACAGCGGCCAGGAAAAACCATGTGGACCGGGAAATTGTCATTCTCACAGCCACGTCCGGGGATACGGGCAAGGCGGCCATGGCCGGATTTGCGGATGTGCCCGGTACCCGGATCATTGTATTCTATCCCAAGGACGGAGTCAGCAAGGTCCAGGAGCTTCAGATGCGCACCCAGAAAGGGGACAACACCTCTGTGGTGGCAATCCGCGGAAATTTTGATGACGCCCAGACCGGCGTGAAGAAAATTTTCGGGGACAAGGACCTGGAAGCAGAGCTTGCGGGAAAGGGGTTCCGGTTTTCCTCGGCAAACTCCATTAACATTGGCCGTTTGGTTCCGCAGATTGTATACTATGTATATGCTTATGCCAAACTGTTAGAAGCGGGAGAGATAGACAAGGGCGAGAAAATCAATGTGGTGGTGCCGACAGGCAATTTCGGCAACATCCTTGCGGCCTATTTTGCGAAGCGCATGGGACTTCCTGTAAAGACGCTGGTATGCGCATCCAATGACAATAAAGTTTTATATGACTTCTTCACCACAGGAATTTATGACAGGAAGAGAGAGTTCATCCTCACCAATTCACCGTCCATGGATATCCTTATATCCAGCAACCTGGAGCGTCTCATCTATCTGAGCACAGGATGTGATGCCCGGGCCAACGCGGCCCTGATGCGGAGGCTTTCCGAGGAGGGAAGGTATGAGGTGACGCCTGAGATGCGCGTCTTCATGTCTGATTTCGCGGGAGGCTTTGCCACCCAGGAGCAGGACGCTGCCACCATCAGGAGACTGTTTGATGATACGGGCTATCTCATTGACACCCATACAGGCGTTGCGGCTGCTGTTTACGCAAATTACAGGAAGGAAAGCGGGGATGGCACAAAGACAGTCATAGCGTCCACTGCCAGCCCTTATAAATTTTCCCACAGTGTCATGGAAGCCATTGCAGGCAGGGAAGGACTGGAGGGCAAGGATGAATTTGAAATCGTGGATGCATTAAGCGCCCTGTCCGGCGTCGCTGTTCCCCAGGCAGTGGAGGAAATCCGTCATGCGGCGGTCCGCCATAACAGGGAGTGCGGCGTGGGTGATATGAAGAACGAGGTAAAGGACATCCTCGGCATCAGCTGATTTAATGAAAAACATCTTCCTTTTTGTTCGCGTATGCGATATAATGGGTGAGATGGTTAATAAAATAACAAAGTTATAAGGAGGTATAATATGTTAGTTTCAGCAAAAGACATGCTTGAAAAAGCAAGGGAAGGCAAGTACGCGGTTGGCCAGTTCAACATCAACAACCTGGAGTGGACCAAGTCCGTGCTGCTGACAGCAGAAGAACTGAAATCTCCGGTTATCCTGGGTGTATCCGAGGGCGCAGGAAAGTATATGACAGGATTTAAGACAGTTGCTGCCATGGTCCGGGCTATGATGGAAGAACTGAACATCACGGTTCCGGTTGCCCTGCATCTGGACCATGGTACTTACGATGGCTGCTATAAATGTATCAAAGCAGGATTTTCCTCCATCATGTTTGATGGTTCCCACTATCCAATCGAAGAGAACATCGAGAAGACAAAGGAGCTGGTTAAGGTAGCTCATGCCATGGGTCTGTCCCTGGAGGCAGAGGTTGGCTCCATCGGCGGCGAGGAAGACGGCGTGGTAGGCTTAGGCGAGTGCGCGGATCCCCGGGAGTGCAAGGCCATCGCTGATCTGGGAATTGACTTCCTGGCAGCAGGCATTGGCAATATCCACGGCAAATATCCTGAGAACTGGCCCGGCCTGCGTTTCGACGTATTAGAGCAGGTAAAGGCAGCCGTAGGCGATATGCCTCTGGTTCTTCACGGCGGTACAGGTATCCCTGAGGATATGATTAAGAAGGCTATCAGCCTGGGCGTTGCGAAAATCAATGTAAACACAGAGTGCCAGCTGTCCTTCGCGGCAGCCACCAGGGAATACATCGAGGCAGGCAAGGACCTGAAGGGCAAGGGCTTTGACCCAAGGAAGCTTCTGGCTCCGGGCGCTGATGCTATCAGGGCAACTGTTAAGGAAAAGATGGAGCTGTTCGGTTCCGTTGGCAAGGCATAATATACGATATACCGGCTGATTTATAACCTACATCACTATAACTGATGCTAGTTATTAATATGGCTTAACAATCCTTATTAGAATAAAAATGTATTTTTATTGAAAAACCACTTGCAATTTCGGTGAAAATGGTTTATTTTAATAAAGAACAAAGGTGTTCTCTCTCAGAGGGGGAACACCTTTTTATTATATATACGCGCGGACTTAATATAATTACGTGAAAAGAGATGTATGACCTGAGAGAGCTATGACCTGAGAATTTTGGAAACGATTTTGGAAAAGGAAGATAAAAAAGAGAGGATGGATAATTCTATGAGCGATGTGTTGAATGTATCGGAGATGTTCGGTAAAAATGTATTCAATGACGCGGTGATGAGGGACCGTCTGCCAAAGAGCGTGTACAAGAAGTTAAAGAAAACCATTGAAGACGGGGCAGAGCTGGACCCCAGTATTGCGGATGTGGTTGCCCATGCCATGAAGGACTGGGCAATCGAGAGGGGAGCCACCCACTATACCCACTGGTTCCAGCCGCTGACAGGGGTGACTGCGGAAAAGCATGATTCCTTTATCTCTGCTCCATCCGACGGAAAAGTAATCATGGAATTCTCCGGCAAGGAGCTGATTAAGGGCGAGCCGGACGCATCCTCCTTCCCATCCGGCGGCCTGCGGGCCACCTTTGAAGCAAGGGGATATACGGTTTGGGATTGTACCTCACCCGCCTTCCTGCGGGAAGACGCCATCGGCGTGACCCTGTGCATCCCCACTTCCTTCTGTTCCTATAAGGGGGAGGCGCTGGATAAGAAGACTCCGCTGCTGCGTTCCATGCAGGCTGTCAATGAGCAGGCATTAAGGATACTCCGTCTTTTTGGCAACACCACAGCCAAGCGGGTCGCACCGTCCGTAGGCGCGGAGCAGGAATATTTCCTGGTAGACAGAGAGAAATATTTGCAGCGCAAGGACCTGATTTACACCGGCCGAACCTTATTCGGCGCAATGCCTCCCAAGGGCCAGGAGCTGGAGGACCATTACTTTGGAGCCATCCGTGAGAGAATCGGTTCTTACATGAACGATGTAAATAAAGAGCTGTGGAAATTAGGCGTGCCTGCCAAGACACAGCACAACGAGGTGGCTCCGGCCCAGCATGAGCTTGCGCCTATCTACGAGGGTGTAAACCAGGCTGTTGACCACAACCAGATTGTCATGGAGACACTGAAGAAGGTGGCCGGACGCCACGGCATGGCCTGCCTCCTTCATGAGAAGCCCTTTGCGGGCGTCAATGGTTCCGGTAAGCATGACAACTGGTCGCTGACCGCGGATGACGGCACCAATCTCCTGAATCCTGGTGACACGCCTCATGAAAACATCCAGTTCCTTCTGGTACTGGCATGTATCATCAAGGCAGTGGATATCCATGCAGACCTTCTCAGGGAGTCTGCCTCCGATGTGGGAAATGACCACAGACTGGGAGCCAACGAGGCGCCGCCTGCCATCATATCCATTTTCCTGGGAGAGCAGCTTGAGGATGTAATCGACCAGCTGTGCAGCACCGGCGAAGCCACCCACTCCAAACAGGGCGGCACCTTAAAGACCGGAGTTGACATTCTTCCTGATCTGGATAAGGATGCCACGGACAGAAACCGTACATCACCCTTTGCCTTTACCGGTAATAAATTCGAGTTCCGCATGGTGGGTTCCTCGGATTCCATCGCTTCTCCCAATACCGTGCTGAACACCATCGTGGCAGAAGCCTTTAAGGAAGCGGCAGACATACTGGAGAAGGCAGATGACTTTGATATGGCTGTACATGATTTCATAAAGAAGACTCTGGCCGCCCATAAGAGAATCATTTTTAATGGAAATGGATATTCAGATGAATGGGTAGCCGAGGCAGAGAGAAGAGGACTTCCGAACATCCGCTCCATGGTGGATGCCATCCCGGCTCTGACAACGGATAAGGCGGTGAAGCTGTTTGAGGCATTTGGGGTATTTACAAAGGCTGAGCTGGAATCCCGGTCTGAGGTGGAATATGAGAACTATTCCAAGGCCATTAACATTGAGGCCAGGACCATGTACGATATGGCCAGCAAGTCCATTATCCCGGCAGTCATCAAGTATACCACACAGCTTGCCGCATCCATCGGGGCCGTGAAAGGCGTATGCCAGGAGGCGGATGTGAGCACCCAGACAGAGCTGCTCATAGAGACCTCAGAGCTGCTTACCGGGATAAAGACAGCACTTGCCCATCTTTTGGAGGCGACGGAAAAGGCCGCAGCCGCCGAGGGTGGCAAGGGCCAGGCTGTCATCTACCACAGCCAGGTAGTACCGGCCATGGAAGCGCTCAGGGCTCCTGTGGACCAGCTGGAGATGATAGTGGATAAGGAACTGTGGCCCATGCCAAGTTATGGGGATTTGATATTTGAAGTGTAAGTTTATAGATAAGAAAGCCAGATTCTGGGGAATGTTTCGGAGTCTGGTTTTTTATTTTTATGGTATCAAAAAAGGGAATATTCTCTGCCATTTTCCGGGTGCTGTCATGCTGCTTTTATGCTTGCTTTTTTTAGCGGGTGTGATATAATGTTCATATATTTCCACAAAATGATAAATTTGAACATAAACAGGCAGGAAGTGAGGATTACACAATGGACAGACATGGACTTGTATGCAGGGCAGTGCTGGAGCAGCCGGATATCACCCAGAGGGAGCTGGCCGGAAAGCTGGACGTCTCCCTGGGCACGGCCAATGGTTTGATTAAGGACTGCCTGGCAAAGGGATATATAGGAGAGAAAAGCAGCCAAAAGGGAAAAGCCAGATGGAGGCTGAGGGCTGAGGGACAGAAGCTGTTAGACCAATATAGGGTGGACGGCGCCCTTATTATCGCAGCCGGATTCGGTTCACGTTTTGTACCCCTGACCTTTGAGATGCCCAAGGGGCTCCTGGAGGTCTTTGGGGAGCGAATGATTGAGCGTCAGATTAAGCAGCTTCACGAAGTGGGGATAAGGAACATAACCATAGCAGTGGGATATCTGAAGGAGAAGTTTGAATACCTCATTGATAAATACGGTGTGGAGCTTCTGTACAATCCTGAATACACCAGCAAAAACACCCTGACCACTATATACCGGGCCAGGAAGGTGCTGGAGGGACGCAATATGTACATTCTGTCATCGGACAACTGGATGCGGGAGAACATGTATCATGCCTATGAATGTGGGGCCTGGTACAGCTCGGCTTTTCAGAGGGGAGAGACCAAGGAGTGGTGCCTTTATTTCAATAAAAAGGGAAGGATCACCGATGTGAAAGTAGGCGGACGGGACCAGTGGGTCATGTATGGTCCGGCTTATTTTTCCCGGGAATTTTCCCGGCAGTTCCTTCCCGTGCTGGAAGCCTATTATAAGACGCCGGGAACAGAGCAGTTCTACTGGGAACAGGTCTATGTTGATATGCTGGAAGGAGAGGCCAGGCGGCGGCTGGAGGAGGAAGCCGGCGGACTGTTGGAAGCGGCCCAGGAAGCCAGCGGACTGGCTGCTTCCAGATGGGATGAGATAGAGATGGATGTGAACCGCCAGCCGGATGACCAGGTATATGAGTTTGAGAACCTGGAGGAGCTGCGCCTGTTTGACCCCCGCTATCAGAATCATTCTGACAATGCGGCCATGAAGCTGGTCGCAGAGGTATTCAAGGTACCGGAATCCCACATTAAAGATATCCGCTGCCTGAAAGCGGGCATGACCAACAAGTCGTTTCTGTTTAAGGTGGAGGACCGCCACTGCATCTGCCGCATACCAGGTCCGGGAACAGAACTTCTGATTAACAGGGAACAGGAAAAAACAGTCTACGACGCCGTTGCCCCGCTTGAAATCACCGAGCATGTGCTGTACATGAACGAAAAGACGGGGTATAAGATAGCGGATTACTATGAAGGTACCAGAAATGCGGATGCAGCGGATTGGGACGATATGGAAAAATGCATGTCCATGGTGCGCTGCCTTCACCAGTCGGGTATTACGGTGGCCCATTCCTTTGACATCCGGGAGAGAATCAGCTTCTATGAAAAGCTGTGCAGGAGCCATGGAGCTCTTTTGTTTGAGGATTACGAGGAAGTGAGGGGGTGGATGGACTGGCTCATGGATACCCTGGATTCCATGGAACACCCAAAATGCCTGTGTCATATTGACGCAAATGTGGATAACTTTCTCTTTTTTGAGGACGGCAGTGTAAAACTCCTGGATTGGGAGTATGCAGGCATGTGTGACCCGGTGATGGATGTGTCCATGTGTGCGATTTATTCCTATTACAATGAAGAGGACATGGAACGTCTCTTCAGGCTTTATCTTCAGAGGGAGCCCTCTGAGGACGAGCTGTTCGCCCTATATGCCAATGCGGCCCTGGGAGGATTCCTGTGGTGCCTGTGGGCTGTATATAAAAGCATTCTGGGCGATGAGTTTGGAGAATACACCATCATCATGTACCGGTATGCAAAAAAATATTATAGGAAATTACGGAAATTGTAATAAATTTGTTACCAAATGAATATGGGATTGTGCTATAATCGGAGATATGTAAACGGTTGGGGACTACTATGCCCCTGGCCAGATATACCAGGCGAGGAGGATGACAAATGGGATATAAAAAGTACTGGGCAGCAATCGCGGCAGCCGGTATGATTGGGGCCATGTCATTGGGGTCTGTATTCACCAGCTATGGGGCGGACGGATGGAGTAAATCCAATGACAGTTGGACTTATATCTATAATGGACAGACACATACAGGATGGCTTCAGACCAGCGAGGGCTGGTATTACATGGACTTATCCACGGGACATATGTCCACGGGTTTTAAGCAGATTGACGGAAAATGGTATTTCTTCAGGCCCAACGGTCTCATGGCCATGGGCTGGATCAATCCGGAGGACGGCAAGTGGTATTATATGCTGAACGAC
Source organism: Enterocloster clostridioformis (assembly GCF_020297485.1). Classification (NCBI taxonomy): domain Bacteria; kingdom Bacillati; phylum Bacillota; class Clostridia; order Lachnospirales; family Lachnospiraceae; genus Enterocloster; species Enterocloster clostridioformis. Next base: position 3,130,541 of record NZ_JAIWZC010000001.1, on the reverse strand, counting down.
GGAAGTATGGTTACAGGCTGGCTGAAGATTGGAAACGACTACTATTTCATGCGGGGCAACGGAACCATGGCAACCGGCTGGCGTGAGATGGACGGCGCATGGTATTATTTCCAGAGCAACGGAAAGTGCGTGGTTAATTCCTGGGCACAGATTAAGGACAACTGGTACCTCTTTGGCACGGACGGCAAGATGATGACGGGCTGGGCTAAAGTGGATAATGATTATTTCTACCTGAATACGGATGGCCGGATGCTGAGCGGCTGGCTGAGCGACAGCGAAGGCAACAAATATTATATGGATACAAGCAACGGCAAGATGTCCACAGGCTGGAAGCAGATTGATAATTCCTGGCATTACTTCAACAGCAATGGACATATGATGACGGGATGGATTCAGCTGGACGGCAAGTACTACTATCTGAACCCTGCCAACGAGGGCAAGATGATTGCGGGCACCACAGCTACCATCAATGGCGTACAGTATAACTTTGACGGCAGCGGTGTATGCCAGAATGCCAACGGCGTATCGGCCCAGACACCGGGAACCGTGAACAATAATTCCGGCAGTTCCGGCGGCAGCGGCGGACCCGGCGTGTCCGGTTCTTCCGGCTCCGGTATCAGCAGCGGCACACCGGGCGGCTCCGGAAGCAGCACCAGCGGCCCGACCAGCGGCAATTCCAATAACAGCCCATCCGGCTCGTCAACTGCGCTTGAACCAGGACGGACAGACGGACCAGGTTGATGTACAGCAGTTTAACAAGGGGGATGTGACAGCGGATGGCTGGACATCCCCTCTTTTTTTGAAAAATACAATGGTATGAGGAGAAGATTATGAAAAATACGACGCAGATAATGAGGCGCTGCCGCGCACTTGTTTTGGCGGGGCTAATCGGGGCAGGGACAATGGTGCCCGCGGGTACATCCCTGGCCGTGGGACCGGGAGAGACCCAGTCCTCCACGGTCATATCTCCCGTAGGGCCGGGGCAGAGTTCCACTGGCAGCACAGGAACCACCTCCGGTACAGGAACCACCTCCGGACAGTCTGCTTCCACCGCAAATCCCAACGCATGGAAGAAGGTAAACGGCGTATACCAGATGCCGGACGGCTCGTCCATCAATAATGTGCTGTTCCGGGGAATTGACGTGTCCAGGTGGCAGGGAGATATCAACTGGAGCCAGGTAGCCGCGGACGACGTGTCCTTCGTCATGCTGGGCACCCGTTCAAAGGGCGCAGTGGACCCTTACTTCCACAGGAATATCCAGCAGGCCAGCGCGGCAGGCGTCAAGGTGGGCGTATATATCTACTCTCTGGCCATGACGCCGGAGATGGCGGTGGAGGAGGCCAACTTTGTCCTCAACCTGATTCATGATTATCCGGTTTCCTATCCCGTGGCCTTTGACATGGAGGATTCCACCCAGGGAACCTTGTCAAAGGATGAGCTGGCAGCCATCGCCAACGCGTTCTGCGGGCGGATTTCAGAGGCGGGCTATTATCCTGTCATCTATGCCAATGACAACTGGCTTGCCAATAAGCTGGATATGAGCAAAATGAACTATCCTGTATGGGTAGCCCGCTATTCCGCCAAACCCGCCTATCAGAATCCGGTTATGTGGCAGGCAACAAGCACCGGCGCTGTAAACGGTATAAGCGGAAATGTGGATATCGATTTTCAGTTCAAGGATTTCACTTCTGTGATTCCGGCTAATACGTGGAGGACTATCAACGGGCAGACCTACTATTACCAGAACTATGCAAAGCAGAAAAACAACTGGATTCAGGATGACGGCACATGGTACTATATGAACGGGGACGGTTTGGTGTCCAGGGGCTGGCTCAACCAGTCCGGCAAGTCTTACTATCTGGATGACTCTAACGGTAAGATGATAACCGGCTGGAAATCCGACAGCGGGAAATGGTATTATTTCGGCAGCTCAGGAGCCCTTTCAAAGGGTTGGATCAATGACAACGGAACATGGTATTACAGCAATCAGGAGGGCGTGATGCAGACAGGCTGGCTGGATGACGGCGGCCGCAGATACTTCCTGGAGGGAAATGGGGCCATGGCAAAAGGCTGGACCAGTCAGAACGGGAAGTGGTACTATCTGGACAGCTCAGGAGCCCTTTCAAAGGGCTGGATCAATGACAACGGAACCTGGTATTACAGCAGCCAGGAGGGCGTGATGCAGACAGGCTGGCTGGATGACGGCGGTGAGCGGTATTACCTTAAGGGATCCGGGGCAATGGCCACGGGCTGGCGTGAGATGGATGGGGCCTGGTATTACTTTGAGAGCTCCGGACGTATGGCGAAAGGCGTGATCGATGTGGGCGGACTCCACTACTATATGGAGCCATCCACAGGACGTATGGCGGCAGGCACCACTGTGGACATAGGCGGCGTGGCGTACAATACAGACGCAAGCGGAGTGCTCAGCCAGGTTGTTCAGGAAACGGGAAATGAGACCGGGGACGGCCAGACAGGAAATGTACAGACCCAGGCGCCAGGCGGCAGCCAGGGAGGACAGGCGCCCCAGCCTTCACAGAGCGGCGGCGTATCCAATCAGGCACCGGGGTCAGGCCAGTCTGTCACAGGTACATCCGGCGGACCGGGTGTAGTGGTCACACCGATAGGAACAGCACAGTAGAAGTCAGGGAAATACGTTCTATATGATTTAAGTTCAGCTGAGCGGCGCCGGGAGCAGTCCCGGCGCTGTTTTCTTCTTTGCCCATGTTTTTTTAAGTATGTGGAAGACGGAAAAAGGTAAAAGCATTTTTACATTGTCCCCGCACATATACTGGATAGATAAGGATGTGAAATAAGAGAGGGAAAAACAGGGTGAAGCTGATAAATAAGTCAAAACTCCTGGCAGCCGTCTGCATAATGGACCTTCTGCTGCTGGGCGGCCTTATCCATGCGGTAAGGGGGGAAATGCCGGCCCATGTGTCCGTTGACGGGGGCTCCTGGGTCAGGGAGGGAGGGGATACCCTGGACCGGGCCAAGGGCCTGGAAGGGAAATGTGTGGCTCTGACCTTTGACGACGGACCAAATGAGGATTACACGGAAAAACTGCTGGACGGGCTGAAAGAGCGAAATGTCCGGGCAACCTTTTTTCTTATGGGTCAGAACATAGAGGGAAACGAGGAAATTGTAAAGCGGATGAAGGCAGAGGGGCATTTGATTGGAAATCACAGCTACAGCCATGTGCAGCTCACAAAGGCCGGATCCGACGCGGTCTGCCAGGCCGTGGACAGGACCAGCCGGATGATAGAAGAGATTACGGGAGAGCGGCCCCAGTATATGCGCCCGCCCTATGGAGACTGGAATGAGGAGCTGGAGTGCAGGGTCGGCATGACCACCGTACTGTGGTCCGTGGACTCACTGGACTGGAAACTGCGCAATACCAACCGTGTTGTGAAACGTGTGCTTAAGGATGTGGAGAACGGGGATATTATATTGATGCATGATATTTTCCCCACTTCTGTGGAAGCAGCCCTGGAAATCGTTGACACGCTGACGAAGCGGGGCTATACTTTTGTTACGGTGGATGAACTGCTGATTGACTGAGGAGAATACAGATATGGATTTATTTGATTATATGAGAGAAAAGGATATGGAGAGGGAGTCGCCTCTGGCATCCAGGCTCCGTCCCAGGACCCTGGATGAGGTGGTGGGGCAGCAGCATATTGTGGGAAAGGATAAGCTGCTGTACCGGGCCATACAGGCGGATAAGCTGGGCTCCATTATTTTTTACGGACCTCCGGGAACCGGGAAGACAACTCTGGCCAAGGTCATTGCCAATACCACCAGTGCGGATTTCAGGCAGATTAACGCCACGGTGGCGGGAAAAAGGGACATGGAGGAGGTGGTGAAGGAGGCCAAGGATAACATTGGCATGTACGGACGGAAAACCATACTGTTCGTGGATGAGATCCACCGCTTTAATAAAGGACAGCAGGATTACCTTCTGCCCTTTGTGGAGGACGGGACGCTGATACTGATAGGAGCCACTACGGAGAATCCTTATTTCGAGGTAAACGGAGCGCTTCTTTCCAGGTCCAGGATATTTGAGCTTAAGCCCCTGGAAAAGGACGATGTAAAGGAGCTGATCCGGAGGGCGGTTTATGACAAGGAACGAGGAATGGGCATTTACGATGCCGAAATCGACGAGGATGCCGCTGATTTCCTGGCAGATACGGCCAACGGGGATGCCAGGGCCGCGTTAAATGCCGTGGAGCTGGGGGTGCTGACCACTGCAAAGGGATCGGACGGGCGGATTCACATTGATATGGCAGTGGCCCAGGAATGCATTCAGAAAAGGGCGGTCCGGTATGATAAGAACGGGGACAACCACTATGATACCATATCCGCGTTCATTAAAAGCATGCGGGGGTCGGACCCGGACGCTGCCGTGTATTATCTGGCGCGGATGCTGTACGCGGGGGAAGACATCAAGTTCATAGCCAGAAGAATCATGATATGCGCTGCGGAGGATGTGGGAAACGCGGACCCTCAGGCCCTTGTGGTGGCGGTGAACGCAGCCCAGGCCGCAGAGCGAATCGGACTTCCCGAAGCCAATATCATCCTTTCACAGGCAGTTACCTATGTGGCCACGGCTCCAAAGAGCAACGCTGCCTGTATGGCGGTACAGAAGGCCATGGAAGCGGTGAGGAATGAACGGACCATGCCTGTGCCCGTCCATCTGCAGGACAAGCATTACAAGGGAGCGGAAAAGCTGGGGCATGGGGCAGGCTACCGGTATGCCCACGACTACCCCAAGCATTATGTGCAGCAGCAGTATCTGCCTGACGGTATGGAGGGAACCGTATTTTACGAACCTTCTGACAATGGTTACGAGAAACAGATAAATGCGCATATGAAATGGCTTAAAAGCTGACTTTCTGATATTTGTACATATAATACCTGACTTTGTATCAGACATTAAAAAATGGCGTCCTTATAGATGTCAATGAAAGGCGCCATTGCAGAAATGGTCTGGAGTTAGACAGTGTTGTAAAGAGGAGTCCATGAAAGGTCGGAAGCGTAGGGAACACGCCTCCGGCCTTTTCCCTTGTCCGCGGCCCTGCCGCTCACCGCTCCTGGGCCTTATATCTTTTATCCTTGTGGAACATATCAGATGCAGGGAATATAAATATACCACTCCCTCTGGCCACACTGGCCAGAAGTGACCACATAGCAAAACGCCGCCTTGTTTTCAGGGCGGCGTTGTTTGTAAGGTTGGCAGCTCTTTTTTCTGTATGCTCTTGTAAAGGGTTTCTTACTATATTGCATTATAAAGTGCATATCAGGCACCAGCGGATTTCCAGATTTAGCCACATAAACAGAAAAAAATGTTATAATAATGGGGGTGGGGGTGTTGTTTTTTTCACGAATTGTCGGTTTTTTGCACGAATTGGCACTTGAGAATAGTTGTTTTTAGGGGAGGATTATGAGAAAATGGCAGAGATAATGATTAATTTTGTGGAGGCAGGTATCTGCTGGTATCTTTTCTATCGTATTTTAGGAGGAAAGGACCATTACTGGTACCGCCAGATGCTTGGCGGCATCCTTTTGGCATTAGCAATTACATGGATTGATAAACTGTATTTCTATCCGCTCTTGCGGCTGGTCAGTGTCACCGCCCTGCAGATTGTGTATTCTTATATTTGCTTTCCAGGGCGCAGGCTAGGAAAGCTTTTATGTGGATGTACATACATGCTGATTGCCCTTACATCCGAACATATTGTATTCCGTATTACGGACCTTTTATTGGCACTACTTTAGCAGGGAAACTAGGTGCCGGCGTAAGCCAGGCATTGGTTGAGCGTCTCCGAAAAATAGATGGTGGTGTAAATTGATAGAGTAATTGATTTGACAAGAAAAAATTTTGAAAGAATTAACTTTGAAGAAGCTGTGATATTGGAGTTTGATTATTTCAGTGAACCCTTTAACAAGGTAGAGTTTGATATTTTGGGGAGCAAGATTTTTAATTAGGGATGCTAAGTGTGAAGTATTAGGCGTATGGGAAGCTTAACAGATACACCAATAATACAGGTGGAATCAGAGTGGTATCCTATTCTCATTTTAGGAAAAGCTGATTTTCTCAAATTTTAACTTTACATTCTCTGATATTCGTGTATATAATAGGGCTATACATAGATTGGCTGGCAGTTTTCTTGATGCTGCCGGCAGTCTGTTAGTCCCTGAGCAATTCCCAAATCTGGAATAAACCCCGAATTTGAATGAACAGAAGATAATGTGGATATAGACAGAAGGCGTGCACCGGCTTTTTTTGCGGGTGAAGAATTGAATTTAATAAGGAGAGATACTATGCGTGAAAAACTGCAGACCCTGCCTCTTTCAGAACTAAAGGAAATGGCCAAGAGCCGTGGAATTAAGGGCATTAGTTCATTGAGAAAGGCAGAAATCATTGATTTGCTCTGCGCTGAGGCGGAGAAAAACCCGGAAGTGAAGCCGGCGGAGATAAAAAGAGAAGAAAAGGCTGAAACGCCCCGCAGACAGGAGGCATCCCGCAGCCAGGAAGCGTACCGTCCCCAGGACCAGTCCCATGCCCCTGAGCGCAACCAGTCAAGGAGCCAGGATTATCAGGAAAACAGGAATGACAGCAGAGGAACGGATAACCGCCGCCCTGTTTCAAGAGGGTACGACAACAAATATACACAGAACAGAACCCAGTCTCCCAAGCCCCATGGAAACAGTGGCATGAATAACAGCATGAGCCAGAACAGTACGCCTTCCCAGAGTGAGGGAGAGCGTTTTACCAGAGCGGACAACAGGAGTGACTCAATGGGTTTATCCAGCCAGGACATGGCTGAGTTGGACAGCGGCATTGAGGCAAACGGCATACTGGAAGTCATGCCGGACGGATTTGGATTCATCCGCTGTGAAAATTTCCTTCCAGGTGAAAACGACGTCTATGTGGCCCCATCCCAAATCCGCCGTTTCAATCTGAAGACAGGCGATATTATAGTGGGAAACCGCAGGGTGAAGTCTGCAACGGAGAAGTTCGCGGCCCTGCTCTACATCAAGACGGTAAACGGCTATCCGTTAAGCGCCACGGAGACAAGGCCCAATTTTGAGGACCTGACCCCCATCTTTCCCAACAGGCGCCTTCACATGGAAACACCTGGAGAGAGGAATACAGTGGCCATGCGTGTTCTGGACCTTCTGGCTCCCATCGGCAAGGGACAGCGCGGTATGATCGTGTCTCCTCCAAAGGCAGGTAAGACAACACTGCTAAAGCAGGTGGCAAAGGCAGTCACAACCAATAATCCGGACATGCATCTGATGATCCTTCTGATCGACGAGCGCCCTGAGGAGGTTACAGACATAAAAGAAGCCATTGTGGGACCCAATGTGGAAGTCATTTACTCTACCTTTGACGAGCTGCCTGACCGTCATAAGAGGGTATCCGAGATGGTGATCGAGCGGGCAAAGCGTCTGGTGGAGCACGGACGTGACGTTATTATCCTGCTGGACAGCATTACCAGGCTGGCAAGAGCATACAACCTGACGGTTGCACCCAGCGGCCGTACATTATCCGGCGGTCTGGATCCGGCGGCCCTTCATATGCCAAAGCGTTTCTTCGGCGCGGCCAGAAATATGCGCGAGGGCGGAAGCCTGACCGTTCTGGCCACTGCGCTGGTGGAGACGGGAAGCCGCATGGATGATGTTGTGTATGAGGAATTTAAGGGCACCGGCAATATGGAGCTGGTGCTTGACAGGAAACTGTCTGAGAAACGTATTTTCCCGGCCATCGATATATTGAAGTCCGGTACCAGACGGGATGATCTCCTGCTTTCCCGGGAGGAAGCGGAGGCAGTGGATATCATCCGCAAGGCCACTAATTCCCTGAAACCTGAGGACGCAGTGGAAAAGGTACTTGACCTTTTCGCGAGGACCAGGAATAACAGGGAATTTGTGGAGAATGCCAAGCGGATTCGGTTCTTCTAGGGATATCAGGCCATGTCTCTGCGTTCCTTTAAAAGGTCGCGGATTTCAGCCAGAAGCTCTTCCTGTGTGGGACCAGCCGGCGCGGGCGTCTCTTCTTTGGCCTCTTCTTCATGGCGTAACCGGCTGCTGATGACGGCAACTGTCTTAATCATAAAGAACATGCACACGCCGATAATGAGAAAATCCAATATATTTTGCAGGAAGCTGCCATAGAGTATGGCGGCTTCTTCTACTTCTACCCCGTTTACCGTGGCCGCGGGATGAATGACATACTTGAGTGTGTTGAAGCTTGCGCCGCCGGTCAGGGCGCCCAGCAGGGGCATCAGGATGTCATTGACAAGGGAAGTTACAATCTTGCTGAAAGCGCCGCCGATAATGACGCCTACAGCCATGTCGATGATGTTTCCTTTGAGGATAAATGCCTTGAATTCTTTCATTACGCTGTTAATATTGCTCATTGGTAAAGCCTCCAATCATTTGTGATAACTTAAGTTTACACGAAATGTCCTTATTCTTCAAGAGACAGGCGCCAGATAGGTGAGATTTCCCGGCTTTACATTGGCTGTGGCGGGTGCTAAAATAGACTGGACATAGAGCAAACGGTATTTGACAATCGAGGTATGAATCATGGAGACAAAAAGAGTTATGATAGAGGACAGGAACCATATAAAGGATGAGGAACTGGGGGAGGCAGCCGGTATACTGCGTTCAGGGGGCCTGGTGGCATTTCCCACGGAGACCGTATACGGTCTGGGCGGCAATGCCCTGGACGAGGATGCGGCAGGGAAAATTTACGCCGCAAAAGGAAGGCCCTCGGATAATCCTCTTATTGCCCATGTATCCTGCATGGAGGAGGTAGCGCCTCTTGTAAAGGAGATCCCGGAGGCAGGCAGGAAGCTGATGGAGGCTTTCTGGCCAGGTCCCCTGACCATGATATTTCCCAAGAGTGACAAGGTCCCCTATGGCACAACAGGCGGTCTGGATACCGTGGCAATTCGTATGCCGGACGACCCGGTGGCAAACCGGCTTATTGCTCTGGCCGGAGTGCCCGTGGCCGCGCCCAGCGCCAATACATCCGGCCGTCCAAGTCCCACTACGGCCGACCATGTATGGCAGGATATGAACGGCAGGATTGAGATGATTATAGACGGAGGTCCCGTGGGAATCGGGGTGGAGTCCACCATTGTGGATGTTTCATCCGAGGTACCGGCTGTTCTGAGACCGGGGGCCATCACCATGGAAATGCTTGAGGCGGTGCTGGGGGATGTGAGCGTGGACCCGGCTATCCTGGGCCCTCTTTCTGCGGATGTCAGGCCAAAGGCGCCGGGAATGAAGTATAAGCATTATGCGCCTAAGGCCGACCTTACACTGGTGGAGCCGGAGGACGTTGACCGGGAAAATGGACTGGATGAGAAACAGCTTCAGGCCATGATTGGCAAGGTGCGGGAGCTTTCCCGCGGGAAGATTGAGGCCGGCTGCAGGGTGGGAGTCATCTGTACGGACGAGTCCAGGCATTGCTATACAGACGGCGCGGTACGCAGCATAGGCGAACGAAAAAGCCAGGCATCTGTGGCCCATAACCTTTACGCTCTGCTCAGGGAGTTTGATGATTTGGGAGTGGACTACATATTTTCGGAGAGCTTCCCGAAAGACCACCTGGGACAGGCCATCATGAACCGTCTTTCCAAGGCAGCGGGATATAAGATTGTGAAGGTGTAATGCGTCAGGCAGGAGGAGATATGGAAAAACAGACCTTAGGGGAGATTGTGTCCCAGAAGCTTTTGGAGATGATACAAAAGGATGGCTATACGGCAGGAGATAAGCTTCCCACGGAAGCCGAGCTGGTGGAACTTCTGGGGGTTGGCCGCAACACGGTGCGGGAAGCCCTTAGAATCCTTATGTCCAGAAATATCGTTACCATACGCCAGGGTTCAGGTACCTTTATTTCAGATAAAAACGGTGTATCCGATGACCCCCTGGGGTTTGCCATGATAGAGGACCGGAGAAAACTGACAGAGGATCTGATTCAGGTGCGTGTTATGCTGGAACCTCCCATTGCGGCTCTGGCAGCCCAGAACGCTGCAGAGGAGGACATCCGCGAGCTGGAGAACATCCTTCTGGGCCTGGAGGAGCAGATGATGCGCAGGGAAGACTATTCGGACAAGGATTCGCAGTTTCATGCCCAGATTGCAAATTGTTCCCATAATCTGGTCATGACTAACCTGGTGCCGGTAATCACAGACGGCGTCCGTGTATTTGCCGGCGCTGTTCAGGAAACAGAGTATGAGCAGACCCTTAAATCCCATCGCAGGATATTTGAGGCCATCCGGGACAGGAAACCCGTGGAGGCGCAGCAGGCTATGTATTTCCATCTGATGTATAATGACAACCGGTATAAAGGCGAAATGCGGGATGGGAAGCAGGGAATAAGGATTGAGGAATAATGAAAAGCAGGGAATAGAATTGATGCTGAGACGCCTCGGGTACGGCCCTCAGAATGATTTACCATGAAAAGACCGGACATCCGGTCTTTTTTAAGGTGCGGTTTTCTGATGAGGATAAATTTTCTGGTGGAATGGAAGCTACAGAGTATTCATCCTATAAATATTTGCGTTCTTAAGGATTTTGTATTGACTATATTCATCAAATGTGGTAAAAATAAAATATATTCATAGGATGAATTTGCGATAATCCTTCAGGAGGAAAACGGCATGAAACAACTGTATGATGTAATCATTATCGGCGGCGGCGTGGTGGGCAGCGCCATTGCCAGGGAAATGTCCAGGTACCGTTTGAAAATAGGCGTGTTGGAAAAGAATCTGGATGTATGTTATGAGACCAGCGGCAGAAATTCCGGCGTGGTCCATGGCGGATTTGCCTATGACACAGGCTCACTGAAGGCCAGACTCTGTGTGGAAGGCAATCGATTCATGGAACAACTGGCCGAGGAACTGGATTTTAAGTTCATCCGCTGCGGTAAGGTGCTGGTGGGCAATACGGCGGAGGATATGGAAACCCTGAAACGGACCATCCGGCAGGGGGAAGAAAATGGGGCTGCGGGGCTGGAGCTCATTGGAAAAGAGCGGCTTCATCAACTGGTTCCGGCTGTGGCAGGGGAATTTGCCATGTTTTCGGCTAACAGCGGAATCGTGGACCCATTTAATTATACCGTAGCTCTGGCTGAGAATGCACATGCCAACGGGGCAGCGTATTATTTTGACCATGAAGTGACAGGAATACGGCGGGACAGCCAGGGCAATTATATTCTTATGACGCCAAACGGCGAATTCCATACCCGGTGGGTCGTGAACAGTGCCGGACTGGGCTGCGGTAAAATATCCGGTATGCTGGGTATCCGCGGATATAAGGTGATTGGTTCCAAGGGAGATTACATTATTCTGGACAAGCGCACAGGACCGCTTCTCCCCATGCCTGTATATCCGGTTCCCAGCAATACTTACATGGGAATCCATGTGACCAACACCACAGACGGCAATGTCATTATTGGTCCCAACGCGGAGATGGTAACGGATTTTACATACTATGGCGTCCCGCAGGAAAATATGGATTACCTGGCTAAGAGTGCCTCAGACCTGTGGCCCTGTATCCATAAAAAGGATTATATCCGCAGCTATTCCGGTATTCTGCCTAAATGGGTGGATGAGAACGGTGTTATACAGGATTTTAAGATAGAGATAAGGGATGACATTGCGCCCCGCGCCATTAATCTGGTGGGCATTGAGTCTCCGGGTCTTACGGCGGCAGTCCCCATTGCCCGTCATGCGGTCTGTCTTATGGAAGAAAGGGAGAAGCTGACGCCCAATCCGGAGTTTAATCCTGTGAGAAAAGGAATTCCTCGTTTTGCGGAGATGACAAAAGAGGAACAGGAACAGATGATAAGGCAGAATCCTGATTACGGCCAGGTCGTCTGCCGGTGCGAAAAGGTAACCAGGGCGGAAATCCTGGCAGCCATCCATAATCCACTGGGGGTTGACACCATGGCAGGGATTAAATACAGGACCCGTTCCATGATGGGGCGGTGCCAGGGAGGATACTGCCAGATGCGTATTGCGCAGATGATAGAAGAGGAATCGGGAAAAAAGGAAACAGAAGTAAGGTATGCAAGAAAAGATTCACAGATGTTTTTCGGCAGAGTGCGGGAGGAGGTGTAGGGAATGGAGATTGACGTTCTCATTGTTGGCGGCGGACCGGCGGGACTGGCTGCGGCTGTCCGGTTATACAGGAAGGGAATACATAACATATTGATTGTGGAACGGGAAAAACAGTTGGGAGGAATACTCAGGCAGTGCATCCATGATGGCTTTGGGCTGACCCGTTTTAAAACCACATTGAGCGGGCCGGAATATGCCCAGAGATTTATCGATGAGGTGGAAGAATCAGGAATTCCTTATATCACGGACGCAACCGTGCTGGAGGTGACAGAAGACAGGACTGTGACCGCAGCGACACGCCAGGGGCTTAAGGTGTGGAAGGCCAGGTCCGTCATCCTTACCATGGGATGCAGGGAACGGACCAGAGGCGCTTTGGGAATTCCGGGTGAGCGGCCGGCCGGTGTGTTTACGGCCGGGGTTGCCCAGGCTTATATTAACCTCTGCAATGTAATGCCCGCAAAGGAAGTGGTCATCCTGGGATCCGGGGACATCGGCATGATTATGGCCCGCAGGCTTACGCTGGAAGGCGCCCATGTCCAGGCCGTGTTTGAGATCCAGCCATATCCCAGCGGTCTGCCCCGCAATGTGGAGCAGTGCCTGAATGATTACGGCATTCCGCTGTACCTGAGCCATACGGTAACGGCTGTCCACGGGGACAACCGCCTGACAGGCGTCACGGTGTCACGGGTGGATGAACACTTAAGACCCGTTCCGGGAACAGAAAAGGAATACAAGTGTGACACCCTGATACTTTCCGTGGGCCTGATTCCCGAAAATGAACTTTCTCTGGACGCTGGTGTTACCCTGGATGACAGGACAAAAGGCGCTGTGGTGGATGAACATTTCCAGACGGATGTGGAGGGGATTTTTGCTGCGGGAAACGTGCTCCATGTCCATGATTTAGTGGACTTTGTTTCCATGGAAGCAGAGAGCCTGGCGGATTCAGCTGCGGAATATGTGCAGAACGGATGCCTTACCCCCTGTCCCATCGAAATAGAAACGGACAGCCATATTAACCACACTGTTCCCCAGAGAGTGAGCGGCACAAGGGATTTTAAGCTGTCCCTGAGGGTAAACAGTCCCTTGAAGGAATGCCGCATTGAGGTAAGGCAGGACGGTGTATTGGTGGCGTCAAAGAAAATGAAGAAGGCAATACCGGCCGAGATGATTGAACTTACCGTTAAGGCTGATAAACTGGTGTCCCTGAGCCGGCTGGAGGTGAGCGCTGAATGTTGAGAGAATATACATGTATCATCTGCCCCAACGGATGTGATATAAGGGCGCAGATTGAGGAGAGGGAAGACGGAACCAGACGGATTTGCTCCGTGGAGGGCGCCGCGTGCCCAAAGGGCAGGGCGTATGTGGAGCAGGAAGTGACGGCCCCCCAGAGAAATATTGCCACATCTGTATTGGTAAAGGGCGGTATACTACCCCTGGCCAGTGTGAGGCTGACAAACCCCATCCCACGGGACCGGATTTTCGATGCAATGGATGAGATAAAAAAATGTACACTGACCGCCCCTGTGAAAGCGGGAACCGTTGTCATACCGCATCTGCTGGGGTATGACGCGGATGTGATTGTGACTAAGCCGGTGCCGGAAAATGGATGCAGGTAAAGTTGGGACTGATGAAAAATAAAGAAGAGTCTGCCATTGTTTTTTAATGGCATTCTCCTCTTTATTTACAATATTATTATTTCAATCCTCAGGAATTTTCCTGACGAGCCAATTGTAACATATAGGATATTTGATCTTTGGTCTATCCCTTTTGGCATTGCTTACATTCGTTTTTACGTTTTGTAAGTAGCTACATAGAAAAACCACCCTGATACTTGGCAGTTGAGTGGGTGGTATTTCTATCTTCATATTCAGCCAACCCCTTGTGGGCGGTTGCTTCTTTTTAGGTTTATATAATAACAGATTTTGGTAATTTATTCAAGGTTTTTCTAATATTGAGTTTCGGTTTATTGATGATAGTTCTGTAATCAAATATACTTAAAGCGTATTTAAATTGTACAATGTCTGCTTTACAATGATTAACATTATCCTATAACCCTAAGAAACCAGTACGAAAATACAGTTTATATTTATGCTTCTAAAGACTCACAAAAGTTTACATTACTCAATAAAGGCCAATATACAGGAACACCTCCTTAACCTGACGGGCGGTCTGCTATATAAAGTTTTTTAAAATTACTAGATTCCGAACTCCTTAAACAACTGTTCCTGATACGTCCTATCCGATGCTGCCCGGATGATGTCGTCCGCCCTTCCAGCGTCTGCCAGCTTTACAATCAGTGCATTTGCGCGCCCCAGCCCCTGCTGGACGCCTTTCTCAATTCCCTTTTCTATCCCCTTTTCCATACCGTCTTCAAACAGCATTTGACCTAAAACAGTCATTCCAATCCTCTCCTTTATCATCTTTAATTCATCTCTGTCCAAAAATTTTACCGCCAGCGCATACAGCACTGACTGCATCCTTTTTCGGTCCTCATCCCCTGCCTTAAGTTCCTCACACTGGAGAATCTCCATGCCCTGGTAAATCCGCTGGCTCATTTCCATCTTTCCCGACATCAGGGGGGTCAGAAGCAGGGGAAATACATTATGGCGTCTCAGTATCTTGCCCCGGTTGATTTTCCGCCTCAGCTTTTCAAAGACCTTGTCCGCGTTCCTGTCCCTCAGCCGCACCACTTCTACTCTGTACACGTTCATTCCGTTGACCAGTTCCTTTTTCAGGATTTTTACCCGGGATGTGCATATCACAGTTGTGGCGACCGGAACATCATATGTAAGCCCTATGTAAGCCTCATATTCACGGAACCGTCTTAAGTCCTTTTCCCGAATGCGGTCGCTCTCAAATTCCAGATGTCTCCAGGAACCGTCCTTCATGATGAAATTGAAGTCTTCTTCCAGCCTGCGCATCTCCAGATGGACATGCTCTGTAGGCGCCACGCGGGCTATCCGGCCCTTTACACCTGCATAGGGAAGCAGATCTTCCCCGAAAAACTGTGCCGCTGTTTTCATTACCTTGTCCTCCAGCTGGCTGAACCCGCTGGCCCCTGCTGATTCCTGTTCACGCAGGTATGTTCCTCCCATACAGCCTCCTTTTCCGGCAAGCCATATAAGAACCTATCCCCATTATAGCGTTTTCTGATAAACCAGACAATAGCTCCTTTGCCTTTTGATGAATTAATGGTGTGATTTAAACGTGGAAATCATTGCCCGACTCATGTGGGGCAGAATGTTTAGATAAATCTTTAAGATTCAGATATTTTCAGATATCGTAAAAGATATAGGATAATGAGCGATAGTTACTTATATTCCGCTACCGTCCGGTTGTTATAATATAGCATTTATCCCGGAAAAAGGCAAGGTCCCATAGAGTGGCCAATGCCAAGATTTGCTCAACTCTGTTGATTAAATATGCCCGGAATGTTATAATCCATTCACAGACAGAGGAAAATATAAGCAGCAATCAAGCAGCCGTTCCTGAATGTCCAAACAGGAGGCGTATACAGCGGACTCATCGGGGGAGGGGGATGCTGCGCGTGTGCAGAGACAGCCAGGGACTGCGAACAGGATAAAAGGAGGAAAAAAGATGACCGGAAAACGTGCGGATTATATAACGTGGGATGAATATTTTATGGGGGTGGCCCTGTTGTCGGGAAAACGTTCCAAGGACCCCAGCACTCAGGTGGGAGCTTGTATCGTCAGCCAGGACAATAAGATTCTGTCCATGGGATATAATGGATTCCCAAAAGGGTGTTCGGATGACGAATTTCCCTGGGGCAAGGAAAATGAGAAGGAGGACCCCTACAATTCCAAATATTTCTACTCCACACACAGCGAATTAAATGCTATCCTTAATTACAGAGGTGGAAGTCTGGAGGGAAGCAAGCTCTACGTGACCCTGTTTCCCTGTAATGAGTGCGCCAAGGCCATTATACAGGCAGGAATCAGGACCATTGTATACAGGGAAGACAAATATGCGGACACGCCGGCGGTGAAGGCGTCCAAGCGCATGCTGAATGCGGCGGGAGTGCGCTATTACCAGTACCAGTCCACAGGCCATAAAATCGAGCTAGAGGTATAGTCTCATGAAGATACTGCTGACGGCTGTCAATGCGAAATATATACATTCCAATCTGGGAATTTACAGCCTGAAGGCCTACGCGGACCAGATATTGGGGGCGGGTGAAGCGGGCGGCAGGAATGACCGGGCAATAAAACGGGAAACCGGGACATGCCGGGAGGGCCCTGCAGAGCCGTTTATTGAGCTGGCCGAGTACACCATCAACCACCAGCCGGACCTGATTCTTCAGGATATATTCAGTAGAGAACCGGATGTGATTGCCTTTTCCTGTTATATCTGGAATATAGAATACATCAGATACCTGGTGGCGGATTTGGGGAAAATACTGCCGGATGTTCCCATATGGCTGGGAGGCCCGGAGGTGTCCTTTGACGCGGCTAAAGTGCTTCGGGAGCTGCCGGAGGTAACAGGCATTATGAAGGGGGAGGGGGAGGAGACCTTTGCACAGCTGGCCGGATATTATGTGGATAAGCGGTGCGAAAAGAGGGTGGGCGGTGGAAAACGTCTGCCGGAGAGACAGGCCGGTCTGAAAGATATACCCGGGCTTTCCTTTCGCCTCCCCGACGGTTCATTGGCAGATACCGGTGTCCGCCAGGCCATGGATATGAGCCGGATACCGTTTCCTTATAAAAATATGGATATAAAGGATTTGGAGCACCGCATCATATATTACGAGAGCAGCCGGGGCTGCCCCTTCTCCTGCAGTTACTGCCTGTCCTCCATTGATAAGAGCGTACGGTTCAGAAGCCTGGAACTGGTCCTTGATGAGCTGGCCTATTTCCTTGCGGCCGGAGTGTCTCAGGTAAAGTTTGTGGACAGGACCTTTAACTGCAATAAAAAACATGCCATGGCCATTTGGAAGTTTATACAAAGTCAGGACAACGGAGTCACTAATTTTCATTTTGAGATTGCCGCTGATTTGCTGGACCAGGAGGAAATGGAGCTTTTGGGCCAGATGCGTCCCGGACTGATCCAGCTGGAGATTGGCGTCCAGTCCACCAATCCGGACACGCTTAAGGCCATACGCCGCAAGACTGACATAGACGAGATACGCCGTATTACCGGCACAATTAATAAAGGGCATAACGTCCATCAGCATCTGGACTTGATTGCGGGGCTGCCGAGTGAGAATCTGGAATGCTTCCGCCATTCATTCAATCAGGTGTATTCCATGGAGCCGGAGCAGCTTCAGCTGGGCTTCCTGAAAGTACTGAAAGGTTCTTATATGGAAGAAATGGCGCCGTCCTATGGTCTCTGCTATTCCTCCAGGCCGCCCTATGAGGTCCTGTCCACCCGCTGGCTGTCCTACAGAGACATCCTGGAGCTAAAGGGAGTGGAGGATATGACAGAGGTGTATTATAACAGCAGGCAGTTCGTCCATACCCTGGCCGAGCTTGCGGGAGCATACGGTTCGCCTTATGAAATGTTTCTGGATATGGCTGCATTTTACCGGGAGAACCATCTCACCGGCATCAGCCACAGCAGGATAGCCAGATATGAGATACTGTACAGCATCATAGCCGGACATGGGGCTGCGGGGATGGATGCCTCTGTCATGGAACGGTTCAGGGACCTTCTCATGTATGACTTATATCTCAGGGAAAATGTAAAAAGCCGTCCCTCCTTTGCCCGGGACCAAAGCCCCTATAAACAGGCTGTCCGGCAGTTTTTTCAAAGGGAGGAGGAATCCCCCCTGTATCTTACGGATTATGAAGGGTATGATTCCAGGCAGATGAGTAAGATGGCCCATATTGAGGCCATGGGAGACGGAACCCTGGTGCTGTTTGACTACAGGCACAGGGACCCGCTGACGTACAATGCAAGGGCGGTCAGGATCAGGTGATGGACCTTGCATTGTTGTAAATACAACAAAAACGTTGTGATGAAAGGATTGGATATATGCCGCAGAAAACCATTTTGAAGCGACCTGAGACTGGAAGAAAAGCCGTCAGGGAAACAAAAGCAGAACTCACCGCCCGTATTGACCGTATCCTGTCTGCACTGGACAGGGAATACGGTACGCAGTACCGCTGTTATCTGAATCACGAGACTCCCTGGCAGCTGCTGATTGCGGTCATTATGAGCGCCCAGTGCACGGATGCCAGGGTAAATATTGTGACAGCTGACTTGTTTCAAAAGTATGATACACTGGAAAAGTTTGCTATGGCGGATTTAAAGGAGCTGGAGCAGGATATCCATTCCATTGGGTTTTATCACATGAAAGCTAAGAATATCATTGCCTGCTGCCGGGACCTGGTGGAACGGTTCGGCGGAGAGGTGCCAAAAACCATAGAGGAGCTTACCTCCCTTGCCGGCGTGGGACGTAAGACAGCCAATGTCATACGCGGGAACATATACAACGAGCCCAGTATTGTGGTGGATACTCATGTAAAGCGCATTTCCAGGAAGCTGGGCCTTACAAAAGAGGAGGATCCCGAGAAGATAGAGTATGCTCTGATGAAGGTGCTGCCAAAGGACCACTGGATTCTGTGGAACATACATATCATCACCCTGGGGCGTACCATTTGCGTTGCGAGGCGCCCTAAATGCTGTGAATGCTTTCTGCGGGAGGAATGTCCGGGCAGGGAGGCGTAAGATTTTATAAATTTTTTCTCCCTGCCAGCCGTCCGCCCTACCTACGGCTCTGGTACTCAGAGGGAGATTTTCCATAATATCGTTTGAATGCGGCGCTGAAATAGGCCGCATTTTCATATCCTACCCTGGATGAAATCTCATACATTTTCATGTTGGTATTCTCAAGCAGTCCCCTGGCTTTTTCCATCCGTTTTCCTGCAGCAAGGGGGAAGTACATGTGCTGGCCGGGGAGAACGGGGCCGGAAAGAGTACCATACTTAAGATTCTTGCGGGAATCCATCAGGCGGATGAAGGGGAGATTTATTTTCATGGTAAAAAGGTGGAAATCCGGAATCCTGAGCAGTCCCAGAAACTGGGAATTGCCATGGTGTTCCAGGAGCTGACGCTGGTGGGGGAAATGACGGTCTGGGAAAATATCTATTTAAACCAGGAGCCGGTTACCCGTCTGGGAAGAATCAACAGAAGGGAAATCAAAAAGCGCATTCTGGACGTTATGGACCGCTATGGAATCCACATTGATCCGGATGCCACTGTAGGCAGCCTGCCGGTGGCTGAACAGCAGATGGCGGAAATCCTTAAGATTCTGGTCAGGGACCCGGAACTGATTATTCTGGACGAGCCGACTTCCGCATTGGCGAAAAAGGAGGTAAAGCAGCTGTATCAGATTATCCACAATCTGATTGCGGACGGAAAGACAATTATTTTCATTTCCCACCGTCTGGAGGAGCTGTTTGAGCTGGGCCACCGGATTACTGTATTCAAGGACGGATGTTATATTGGGACCAGGAACATGAACGAGATAAATGAGGATGATTTGATACGCATGATGGTGGGGCGTTCCCTGAATCATGTATTCCCTCCGTCTGTATGCCAGGCAGACCACAGCCAGGTCATATTTGAGGTAAAAAACCTGGCGGATGCGGACCATAAGCTGAACCACGTCAGCTTCCAGGTACATAAAGGAGAGATACTGGGGGTGGCCGGACTGCAGGGACACGGACAGACAGAACTGCTCAATGCTGTCAGCGGACTCTATCCCCTGTCTGAGGGAGAGATTATTGTAAATGGAAAACGGGTGGGAATAAAGAACGCGGGACAGGCCATTGCAAACGGAATTGCCCTGGTGCCCTCCGACCGGAAGAACCAGGGCCTGATGCTGGAGCTTTCCAACCGTCACAACCTGTCCATTTCCAGTATGAAAAAGCGCATGAAGGGATGTTTCATAGACAAAAAGGCGGAACAGGCATTCAGCGAGTCCATGGTGTCAAAGCTCTCCATTAAAATGGGAGGGCTGGACCTGCCTGTATCCAGTCTCTCAGGGGGAAACCAGCAGAAGGTGGTTCTTGGCAAGGAGCTGGCCACGGAGCCCAGGGTGATTCTCTTTGACGAGCCTACCCGCGGCATTGATGTGGAAGCCAAACGGGAATTCTATCAAATCATGCACGGCCTGGCGGCCCAGGGCGTGGCGGTAGTTATGAACTCCAGCGACATGCTGGAGGTAATCGGCATGAGCAGCCGGGTGATTGTCATGTACGAGGGAAGGATATCCGGTATCCTGGAGAAGGAAGATCTGACAGAAGAACGAATCATGCAGCTGGGCATGGGGCTGGGAAAGAACAGGAAGGAAGGTGAGGAAGGGTGAAGAACAGGATGAATAAGAATTTCTGGCACAAACACGGTCATACGGTCATCATATATGTATTCCTGGCAGCTCTCATGGTTTTTGTAAGCATATTTAATAAGGACTTTTTTACTCTGGGGAATTTCAAGAATCTTCTGCGTTCTTCCTTTCCGCTACTGATGGCTGCCCTGGGGCAGACGCTGATTATTCTCACGGGAGGTATTGACTTGTCCCTGGGAGGAATCGTGGCCCTGTGCAACGTGGTCTGCGTCCTGTCCATGAACCCGGACTCTGCCTGGGGGTTTGTTCCTGCCCTGGGGGCAGCGGCAGCGGTGGGGCTGGCCTGCGGGGCTGCAAACGGTGTTCTCGTCACCAAAGGGCGTCTGGCCCCCATCATTGTAACCATAGCAACCACAGCCGTATTTGACGGCATGGCTTTACTGCTCATGCCCAATCCGGGGGGAAGTGTACATAAGGCTTTTGCCAAATTCCTGACCCGGGGATATTCCGGCGCGGCTCCCTTTCTTCTTTTTATCCTCATCCTCTGTCTGGCGAGACGTCTTGCCAACAGCACGCCCTACGGCAAGGCATTGAGGGCCATTGGGGGCAGTGAAAATGCGGCCTACTCCACAGGCATCCGGGTGGGAAAGATAAAATTCCGGGCCTATTGTCTGGCCGGACTCCTGTGCGCGGTGGCCGGAATATTCTTAAGCGCCCAGATGAATTCCGCCGATGCGACTATAGGCAAAAATTACGCCATGAACGCCATCACCGCCACGGTGGTGGGCGGAACCGCCATGACAGGCGCGGTGGGGGACCCGCTGGGGACCATAGCAGGCGTGTTCATCATTTCCATCATAAATAATATGCTGAACCTGTTTGGCGTTTCTTCATTTTACCAGTTCATATGCCAGGGCCTGATACTGATTGCAGCCCTGTCGCTCAGCGCGCTGCATAAGAGGCGTTAGGGACTGTGGGGACTTATTATTTAAGGATAGAAAGGTAAGGTGAAAGAAAATGGGAGAAGAAAAGAGCAGACAGGCTTCCAAGCTACAGTTCATTCAGAAAAACGCAGGCAGTTCACAGGTTATGGTTTATGTTATACTGGTGGTATTACTGCTGGCGGCCCAGATTATGTCTCCGGGATATCTAAAGCCCACCCATGTGGCCGGAATCCTGAGGCTGGCCTCCTTTATGGGAATCGCCGCAATCGGACAGAACCTGACCATACTGACAGGAGGAATCGATTTATCCATCGCCAATACCATCACGTTTGCCAATGTGATTGCGGCCCAGATCATGATGGGCCGGGATGAAAACCTGACCGCCGCGCTTTTGGCGGTTATTGTCATGGGAGCAATGGTGGGATTTATCAACGGAGTGGGAATCCACTGGCTTAAGATACCGCCCTTTATCATGACCCTTGGCGTGGGTACGGTCATCCAGGGCGTGTTTCTTATTTACACAAAAGGCGCCCCCAAGGGCAATGCGTCCCCACTTCTAAAGGCTGTCTGCGGCCAGAGCTTCATAGGCATCCTCTCCGGTATTGTGGTCATATGGGCTGTCATGGCAGCCGTGACCATTGTGCTTTTGCGGAATACTCCCTATGGAAGGAAGATATATTCCGTGGGCACCAATGAGCAGGCGGCCAGGTTTTCGGGAATACACACAGGAAGGGTGACATTTTCCGTATATCTGATATCCGCGGTCATAGCGGCTGTCTCCGGTTTCTTCCTGGTGGGATACACGGGTACCAGCTTCCTGGATGTGGGTACCAGCTACAATACAAAGACCATAGCGGCCGTCATCATCGGGGGAACCGCCATTACCGGCGGAAAGGGCGGATATATCGGAACCATAGCGGGCGCCATTATCATGACCATACTGGATGATTTTCTGACCATTGTCAATATTCCGGAGGCAGGGCGTCAGATTATGCAGGGCGTTATCATCGTACTGCTGGTACTCATATACAGCAGGGAAAAGCATAGGAAGTAGTGCTCCATCCAGTCAGAAACAGTTTACGGGACAGTTCACGAAACAGTACAGGAAACAGGCGGAGCACGTACTGGATTACATGCTGGAGGGACTTCCGAGGGCCGGACGTATCCTCTTAGTGCCGCCGGATATCACACGCTGTTATTCCTATGGGGGTGTTATCACCTCCTATCTGTATCACCGTCTGAGCATGGAGGCCGAAGTGCGCGTTATGCCTGCGGTGGGGACCCACAGGGCCATGAGCCGTGGGGAACAGATCCGGTTCTTTGGGGAGGCCCGCCCTTCACGGCATCTTTACCGGCGCGTCCAGGCAGGTCTATGAACATGCGGCTGCTTTGGCAAAAAGACGCTGCATCACACAGGTGGAACGCCGGGCAAAAAAGGTGGTGGCTTATCTGGAGCCGGAGGAGTTCTCCACCACCTGGGTGGGAAACAAGGCCATTTACCGCACACGGATGATGATCGAGGACGGCGGGGAATTACTGGTCATTGCGCCGGGAATAAAGGGGTTTGGCGAGAATCCGGAGGTGGACGGGCTCATACGCCGTTACGGCTACAGGGGGACGCCCTATACCATGGAGCTGATGGAAAAAGGGGCGTTTCCCGGTTCTGCCATGGTACCGGCCCACATGATACACAGCTCCTCTGAGGGCAGGTTTACCATTACCTATGCAGTGAATCCGGAACATGTGTCCCAGGAGGACATACGCCGGGTTGGATATGAATTCATGGATGTGAAGGACGCGCTTGCCAGATATCCGGTTTTGGGGATGGAGGACGGATGGCAGGTGATTGAATGTTTTCTTTGTATTCTATTATTTCCAGTTCCATTTCCTCCATAAGTGTAGTAGAATGGGTCATAAATATGAGGTTTGTTTTAGAATACGGCTTCATGTGGTTTTGCGGTGTTTATTTTTTATTGGAAAGAGGAAGATATGACGAATTCATACATAGCCCTGGACCTGGAGACTACGGGATTGGAGGCCAGGCTGGAGAAGATTACGGAGATTGCCGCCTTGAGGGTGGTGGACGGCCGGGTGGAGGAGAGGTTTGTCACTCTGGTGAATCCTATGCGGCAGCTGGGAGAGCGGATTAGGGAGCTTACGGGGATTACGGATGATATGGTGAAGGACGCTCCTGTGATTGAGGATATTATTGGGGATGCGGTCCGGTTCTGCGGAAATCTGCCTTTGCTGGGGCATAATATATTGTTCGATTATGCTTTCCTGAAACGGGCGGCGGTGAACAGCGGGCTGGATTTTGAGCGGGAGGGGATTGATACCCTTGGCATCTGCCGTCTGTTTATGCCCGCGGATGTGAAACGGAATCTGACCTGCGCCTGCTCCTTTTATGAGGTTTCTCAGTCCACGGCCCACCGGGCCCAGGCGGACGCGGAGGCGGCTCATGGACTGTATCAGGCGATGATGGTCCGCCATGGCAGGGAGCATCCGGAGGCTTTTGCGGCAAAACCCTTGATTTATAAGGCAAAAAGAGAGCAGCCGCCCACAAAAAGGCAAAAAGAATACTTGCACGATTTGTTAAAATGTCATAGAATAGACATAGCTGTGCAGATAGACGCCATGAGCCGCGGTGAGGTGTCGCGGATGATTGACAATATTATCTCCCGGTACGGACGGATGACCAGAAGAATATCCGGGGAACAGAAAGACTAAAGAAGAGATTCTGAGGTATATTATTAAAAGAGGTGAATGTACAATGCTTAATATGAGAGATCCAAGGACCAAGAAAATCATTTCCACCATCATTGTTGTTGTATTAGTGCTGGCTATGATTGTTCCTATGGCCTTAAGCGCACTTATGTATTAATTGCATTACAGTTTGGAAGAGGAGAATTTATGAGGAATCGTATAGGTAATGCCGGCCTGACAGCGGTCATCAGTATGGCGCTGCTTGCGGCATTTCCAGTGATTGCCTGGGCGGCGCCTGTGCTGCCGGCCGGGATAACCGCAGGCAGCCAGAGCCTGGCCGGAATGACGGCTGAGGAGGCGAAGGCGGCGGTCCAGGAATATGTGGACGGCCTGGCGGCCCAGTCAGTGACCCTTAGCGTGGATGGACAGGACGTGGCCACCACGGCGGGGGAGCTGGGCTTTCACTGGATTAACACAGACGCAATTGATGAGGCGGCCGGCCAGTATGCCGGCGGCAGCCTGATTAAACAGTATATGATTGAAAAAGATCTGGCGGCGGCGCCCGTGGATATTGAACTGGAGACAGAGGTGGATTCCGCTAAGGTGAAGGCCTTTGTGGATACACAGTGCCAGGGAATCACGGCGGAGCCCCGGAATGCATCTATAACCAGAGAAAATGGACAGTTTGTCATTACGGACTCTGTGCCCGGACGCGTGGTTGACGTGGCGGGAACGGAGGCAGCCCTGAATGAGGCACTGGAAGCCGGTCTGGAAAAGCCCATAGAGGTAACGGCCCAGGTAACAGAAGAACAGCCGGCCATTACCAGTGAAGCCCTGGCCACCATACAGGATGTGCTGGGCACATATACAACTGATTTCAGCAGCAGCGGCGCAGCCCGCTCCACCAACCTGGCAGTAGGCGCGGCTAAGATTAACGGCCATGTGCTAATGCCGGGGGATGTCCTGTCAGGCTATGAATGCCTGCAGCCTTTTACCACAGCCAACGGGTATAAGACAGCGGCGGCTTATGAGAATGGCCAGGTGGTGGACAGTATCGGAGGAGGCGTGTGCCAGCTGGCTACCACTCTGTATAACGCTTCCCTGGAAGCGGAGGTGGAGATTGTCCAGAGACAGAACCACTCCATGATTGTCACCTATGTGAAACCATCCAGGGATGCGGCCATTGCAGGCACATATAAGGATATTAAGATACAGAACAATTACAGTACCCCTATTTATGTGGAAGGGTATACCTCCGGCAGGAAGCTTACCTTTACCATATACGGCAAGGAGACAAGGCCGGCCAACCGCAAGGTGGAATACGTGTCTGAGACCCTGGGAAGCACCAGTCCGGGCGAGCCTCAGCTCATTGTAGACAACACCCTGGCTCCGGGAGCAAGGGTCAAGGTCCAGTCCTCCCATACAGGACTCAGATCCAGATTATGGAAGGTAGTGACTGTGGACGGTGTGGAGCAGGAGAGAACCCTGCTAAACAAGGACACCTACAATGCATCCAAGGCCATTTACCGGGTAGGTCCTGATCTGCCGGTGGCATTGCCGGTGGTGCCGGATGTGACGGCGCCCGTGGATACAGCCCCGGCCGAGACAGCGCCGGTTACCGGAGTGGAGGGAGGCCCGGGCGTGACGCAGCCGGCTGCTGAGGCGGCCCCGGCCCCGGAGGCGAACCCGGCAGCGGCAAATCCGGCGCCGGCAGCGAACCCGGCGCCCGCTGCAAATCCGGCGCCGGCCGGGGGAGGCCCCACGGTCACCCCGGTGGAGGGACCATAATGCGGACGGCCGGACAGGGACCAGGCGGATTTGAGAAGCGCGACGGCTTCATGAGGCCGGGTCAGGATTTGGTGATGGCAGGTCATGCCGGATTTGCGGGGACTGTAAAGATAGGCTCAGAAAAGCGGGATGTGCTCAATGGGCGCTTTTCGCCTGTGTTCTTAAGGTGTCTGGATGAAACGGAGCCATACTCCGTGGAACAATGGATAAAACGTGAACAGAAGAAGGAGCCCTGCTCCTTCACTGCTTACGAGTATGCAGGAGAGGGCGGCGTTTTAGCTGCCCTTTGGAATTTATCAGGGATATTTAACGCGGGCATTGATGTGGACCTCAGAAGTATGCCTATGCGGCAGGTAACGGTAGAGATATGCGAGCTGTTTGAACTGAATCCCTACCGGCTGTACAGCGGAAACTGCGCCATCCTGGCCTCGGACAGGGGAGGGCAGCTGGTGAGAAGGCTCATGGCAGAGGGAATTCCCGCGGGCGTCATCGGAAGTGTGGCGGATGGAAATGCCAGGCAGATACGCCATGGACAGGAGGGAGCCGGATTTTTGGAGCGGCCCCAGCCCGATGAACTGACAAAGATAATATGAGACAGCTAAGAAGCTATATAAACATGGAAGGATGGAGGATGATATATTATGAGAGAAAAGATACTTGCAGTCATTGAGAAAAACAGCAGAATCGACCTTAAGGACCTGGCTATACTGCTGGGAGAAAGCGAAATAGCGGTGGCCAACGAGATAGCGGAGATGGAGAAGGAACACATTATCTGCGGATACCATACACTGATTAACTGGGATAATACCAGCGAGGAAAAGGTGGTGGCGTTAATCGAGGTAAAGGTAACTCCTCAGAGGGGCATGGGCTTTGACAAGATAGCGGAGCGCATTTACCAATACAGCGAGGTGGAGGCCGTGTATCTCATGAGCGGAGCCTATGACTTCACTGTGTTCATCGAGGGCAGAACCATGCGCCAGATTGCCCAGTTCGTATCCGACAAGCTGGGACCGATGGAATCCGTATTAAGCACTGCAACCCATTTCGTATTGAAAAAATACAAAGACCACGGCACCATTATCAGTGAGCAGGTGCAGGATGAAAGGATGCTGATTACTCCATGAGAAACCCATTATCAGATAAAATCGTAAAGATACCGCCGTCCGGTATCCGTAAATTCTTTGATATTGTAAGTGAGATGAAGGACGCCATCTCCCTTGGCGTGGGCGAGCCGGATTTTGAGACGCCCTGGCACATCCGTGAGGAGGGTATCTATTCCCTGGAAAAGGGGCGTACCTTCTATACCTCCAATGCCGGCTTAAAGCCCCTTAAAGTGGAGATATGCGAATATTTAAAGCGCAGATGCGGCGCTACATATGACCCGGACCAGGAGATCCTGGTAACGGTAGGCGGAAGCGAGGCCATCGACATTGCCCTGAGGGCCATGTTAAACGAGGGAGATGAGGTACTGATTCCCCAGCCCAGCTACGTGTCCTATATGCCCTGTGTTACCCTGGCAGACGGCGTGCCCGTGACCATTGAGCTGGAGGAAAAGGACCAGTTCAAGCTGACTCCGGAAAAGCTTCTGGAGAAGATTACAGACAAGACAAAGATTCTCATCCTTCCCTTCCCCAACAACCCTACGGGTGCCATTATGGAAAAAGAGGAATTGGAAAAAATTGTAAATATTGTCTTGGAAAAGGATCTGTTTGTGATTTCTGATGAGATTTATTCCGAACTGACATACAACGGCAAGCGCCATGTGACCATTGCATCCTTCCCCGGAATGAAGGAGAGGACCGTGCTCATCAATGGCTTCTCCAAGGCCTATGCCATGACGGGCTGGCGTCTGGGCTATGCCGCAGCTCCCCATATCATTCTGGAGCAGATGCTGAAGATTCATCAGTACGCCATCATGTGCGCCCCTACCACCAGCCAGTACGCAGCCGTGTCAGCCATGAAGAACGGGGATCCGGACGTGGCCATGATGCGGGAATCCTACAATCAGCGCAGGCGTTTTCTTCTCCACGCCTATGAGGAGATGGGCCTTACCTGCTTTGAGCCCATGGGCGCGTTTTATACCTTCCCCAACATCAGCCGTTTCGGAATGACATCTGAGGAATTCGCCACCCGGTTCCTGGAAGAGGAAAAGGTAGCTGTGGTGCCGGGCACCGCATTTGGGGACTGCGGGGAGGGATTCGTGAGAGTTTCCTATGCCTACTCCCTGGATAAACTGAAGGAAGCCCTGGGACGCATGGCAAGGTTCGTGAAAAGACTGGACGGCGGGGAATAGCAGAAAGGCGCAGCATACCATGATGAATATTGTACTATTAGAACCGGAAATGCCGTCCAATACAGGCAATATCGGCCGTACCTGCGTTGCCACCCGGACCAGGCTCCATCTCATCGAGCCCCTGGGCTTTAAGCTCAATGAGAAGGCATTAAAGAGGGCAGGGCTGGACTACTGGGACAAACTGAACGTGACTGTGTACAGCGATTATCAGGACTTCCTGGAGCGCAATCCCCAGGCCCGGGGCAGCATGTATTTTGCCACCACCAAAGCCCACAAGGTGTATTCCGATGTGTCCTACAGGCCGGACTGCTATCTCATGTTCGGCAGGGAAAGCGCCGGCATCCCGGAGGAGATTCTGGTGGACAATGAGGACCATTGCATCCGGATTCCCATGTGGGGCGATATCCGTTCCCTGAACCTGTCCAATTCCGCGGCCATCGTGCTGTACGAGGCGTTGAGACAGAATGGATTCGGCAAGCTGGAGCTGAACGGTCAGCTTCACCACCTGCACTGGAAGGATGAATAGACAGACAAACAGATAAATAAAAAGATAAGTGAAACACCCCCGGAACGTGTGAATTATATTACGATAATTCACACTGCTCCGGGGGTGTTTTCGGGCGGGAAGCCTATTGTCCGGCCTCAGACCTTCCCGCCGCCAAATCCCTGGAAATCTGAGGGTATATTTTGTCAATATTGGTAAACATAATGATTATCAGCCCCGCTGAAAACAGGGCAAAGGGAACTGCCGTAAACAGGATTTTGATGGCTGACACGGTTTCTGCTGTCTGGGCAGCCAGCCTGCCGTTGTAATTTCCCCAGGCCAGTCCCCATCCCACGATGGCAGAGCCCAGGCCGGCTCCTACCTTCATGCCGAAGCTGGTGGCGGAATTGGTGAGGCCGTCAATGCGGACCCCGGTTTTCCATTCGCCGTAATCAATTACGTCAGCTACCAGGGCAAACAGGCCCGCCGTATGGGGGATGCCTCCGATTCCCAGCAGTACCAGGCCCGCCACGGCAGTGCCCAGGGAGGAAGGTGTGAGGGCCATGACGGCTACTCCTGCCATTTCCAGGATGTATCCCAGAACCAGACTTTTCCATTTTCCCATTATCCTTGTAATTTGGGGATAGAGAAGGTTGCCAATCATTTTGGGCAGGATAAAACATAAGGTGAGCGTTCCCATCAGCCCTGCATTGCCAAGGACATCCCTGGCATAGAAGATGCGCAGACCGTTGTTGACACCAAGGGCTGTATAATTTATGACAAAAATCAGGGTGACAAATATAAAGTATTTATTCTTGAACAATAACCTGAAAGACTGGCCCACGGGAATCTTTTTCTCACTCTTTCCCGATATTCCCGCGATGGAGCGTTCCTTTGTAAAGAAGAAGGTAATGAGCAGCAGGACTACCGCAATGACTCCGAAGGCGAAAGCCATCCCATTCCAGCCAAAACGTTCCACCAGGTTCATGGTATTGTAGTTGATGATAAGAACAACACCCATGGTGCAGAAGAATCGCAGGGAGCTCATGAGAACCCTGTCCTTTGGGTTGGGCGCTGTCAGTGACAGAAGGGTGTTGTAGGAAAGATTGCAGGCCGTGTAGATGACAGCCGCCATTAGGGTGTATGTAATGGCTGCATATGCAATCTTTCCGCTGCTTCCCAGGGAGGCAGGAACATTGAACAGAAGAACCAGCCCCAGCCCCATGGGTACGGCGGACCAGAGGACCCACGGGCGGGCTTTGCCCCAGCGTGTGCGGGTCCTGTCTATGAGGGCCCCCATACCCAGATCCGTTACCCCGTCAAGAAGTCTTGTCAGCAGCATAATGGTGCCTATGACAGCGGCGCTGATCCCCACGCTGTCCGTGTAATATAATGTCAGGAATGAACCAATGGTGGTCCAAACGAAATTGCAGCCTCCGTCGCCAACGGCAAAGGCAAGTTTCTCCCATAAGGATGGTTTGTTTTCCATCTTGATTTCCCCCTATATTGTAATAGTTGTCATGAGCAGGTCTTCCGGCGCGCTGCTGGTGCCCATGTAAATCTCATATTCCATATGCTCTGTCTCGAAGGAACCGGTTTCCTCATTAAACCAGGCCAGTTCCTCCACAGGACAGGAGATAACGACAGTCCTCTTTTCGCCTGGCTGGAGACTGCTCCGCTTAAATCCCTTCAATGTTCGGACGGGACGGTCTACCTTTGACTGGGGGAAACCCACATACATCTGTAAGACTTCTGTCCCCTCCCTGCCGCCGGTGTTTTTTACATCGCAGCAGGCATATACCAGACCGTCTGCTGTCCAGGCCTTCATGCATTCCACTGAAAATGTGGTATAGGACAGTCCAAAGCCGTAAGGTACTGCGGGGCGGATTTCCTCCTTGTCCAGCTTCCTGTATCCATGGTAATAATCGTAATACTGGGTGGTTCCGTTCCAGTCCACGGACGGAAGCTGGTCCTCCCTATTGGGAATCACAAAGGGCAGCTTTCCGCTGGGATTCACGTCGCCGTAAATGATTTCCCCCAGGGCTGTCCCGCCTTCCATACCCGGATAGTATCCCATGAGAATGGACGCCACCTGGTCTTTCCAGCCTTCCAGCATAATCATGTTGCCTCCGATGAGGACCACGATGGAGTTTTTGTTGGCAGGACCGGCCGCCTCAATCAATTTCCTGTCCGCGCCGTGAAGGCCCAGTCCGTTTCTTCTGTCGCCGCCCACTGCGCCGGTGTAGACATCCTTTCTGTCCTCAGCCACATACTCGCCTTCGTCGTTATAATCATAACCAACAACAAATATGACCGCGTCGGCCTCCTGGGCCAGGTGCCGGCTGTGCTCCGGATTGCTGCCCTCATAATAGATAACCTCTGTTTTGGGGGATGCCGCGGCAATTCCCTTGACTGCGGTCACCACATAGGGAGGGTACACCTGGCTGGAACCTCTGTCACCTGTATTTTCCTTTTGTGCCAGCCGTCCCAGGACCACCACCTGCCTGGTGGATTTCTTGTCAAGGGGAAGCACCTGGTTTTGGTTTTTGATCAGGGTGATGCCCTCCCTGGCTGATTCCAGAGCAAGCATTGTGTGTTTTTTGCACCCAATCACATTAGGTCTTACATGTTCTTTTTTATCCTCAAATGCCAGAAGTGTGCGCACGATACGCAGGGCGGCATCGTTAATCCTGCTCGCATCCACCAGCCCCTCCTTAACCGCGTTTACCAGATTCTGGCCAAAGTATTTGGTGACACACATCTCCATGGTTTGTCCGCCGTTGGCAGCCGCCGCCGTATCCTTCACACCCCATACAAAGTCGCTCATGACGAAACCGTCAAACCCCCACTCATCCTTAAGAACCTGGTCCAGCAGATATCCGTTATGGCCGCACATGACCCCCTTGTAAAGGTTATAGGAACTCATAACGGCTCCGGCCCCCTGGTCAATACATTTCTTGAAGTGGGGAAGGAATACTTCGCGCTCCGTTCTCCTGGTGCAGTCCACATTTACTTTGAAACGGGCATTTTCCATTTGATTGAAGGCAAAATGCTTGACACACGCAATGACGCCCTTTTTCTGTATGCCCCGCACAAGGGCGGCGCCCATCTCGCCCAGATGGAAGGAGTCTTCGCCGTATGTTTCCTGGCTTCTTCCCCATCCGGGATTGTAGGGAAGATTGATACATACGCCGGCAGACAGATTCCCTCCGTAGGCCAGTACCTCCTCTGCCATGGCCTCCCCGATTTCTTCTTCCAGGTCCGTATCGAAGGAAGCCCCGCGCAGCATGGACACCGGAAAGCAGGTGCTTTTTCCATTGCCGCAGACAACGCCCCTTGGACCGTCGCAGAAAAGGACGGCGGGGATTCCTTTTTCCGGGATTCCTCCTGCGGGGTAGGGAAAATGATTATAGTGTTCCTTTGTTTTCTTCTTGATGGCTCCCCTTACTTCCTCGAACGTCATGGAACCGCTCATTAAGGAGACCCTTTCTTCCAGGGTTAGGGAATCCACGATACGGCGGGCCCTTTCTGTATAGGACAGCCTGTTTTCCTTGCTGTAATCCATTATTTCTGTTCCTCCAATATTTCCAGTATGATTGTTTCAGCCTCACATTCTTCAAAATCCAGATAGCCCTTCAGGATGCCGTTGTCCTTCTGTTCAAGTCCCTTCTGCCGGTACTCCCTGGGGGTCAGTCCGGTGCTCTGTCTGAAAATCCGGTAAAATGTGTTTTCAGAACCAAATCCGCATTCGTCAATGATGCAGTTCATGTTTTTCTCCGTGTGATTGAGAAGCTTTTTGGCCTTATCCACCTTCAGCGTGTCAACCATATCCTTAACCGACATGCCCACATGATTTTTAAGATACCGGTACACGGTCTTGCTGCTCATGCCGATTTCCCTGCACAGGTGCTTTAAGACGTCCCGGTCCTCCACGTGGTCCCTGATATAATCGATGATCTCCATCAGAAGAGTGATATCATGGTCAGACTGTCCTGTCTGCATGCTCATGTCATACTCCACATATTCAAACAGATCGGCAATCAGGGTATATACCTCGGCGCAGACGCGGTAGTATGATTTTTCCTCCTCCTTTTTAAGGGAGCCCAGTACGATTCTGGCAGCCCTCCTTACAAAATGCAGATATCCGCCTCTCACAGGCAGTTCATCGGTCACACTGTTTAATATAGAAGCGGTAGAAGATGGTCTCCCCCTTTTCATTCTTAAACAACGCCGGGTCCAGCTGCAGAACCATGCACAGGTTGTCTCCCTGCTCGCATTGAATTTCATGCACGCTTTTGGAATTGATTAATATGATATCGTTCTTTTTAAGGACCAGTACCCTGGAGCTGACTCTGACCGTAATGCTTCCTTTCAGTACTGCCAGCAGTTCGTATTCGTAGTGCCAATGG
Source organism: Enterocloster clostridioformis (assembly GCF_020297485.1). Classification (NCBI taxonomy): domain Bacteria; kingdom Bacillati; phylum Bacillota; class Clostridia; order Lachnospirales; family Lachnospiraceae; genus Enterocloster; species Enterocloster clostridioformis. The sequence goes on along the minus strand of NZ_JAIWZC010000001.1, from coordinate 3,097,471 downwards.
AAACTGCTGCTCTGGATAGAAGCCACAAACGCATTAACCGGATATTTCTTTTCAAATTCCACTGTTTCAAAAATATATGAGCTCATGATTCATTCCTTTGTGTGCCTTGTAAATATTTACAGAATTATTATATTGCTTTTTCAGAGGAATTGTTGTCATTTTCACATTTCTTTACTGTCATATCAGGACATTTCGGCATGATGTGGGCAATACGGCGGGAATGGTTTGTACACTATACACAAAATGGGAATTGAACCCGGTCCTCCATTTCTCCTGTCATAAACAACCAAATCTTTACATACCCTAGAAGTAGCTGAAACGGCAGCTTCCCGTTTCGACTAAATGTGATGGGATAAGAGTGTGGAGGGGTTGTGGATGAACGAGAAGTACGTGGAAGCCTTAGAACAGTATGATATGGAAGTCAGAACCGTGAGAAAGGGACGCGGCTCCTGGATATGTGAGACAGACCAGGGCTGCAGGCTTTTGAAGGAATACCGCGGGACAGCCAGGCGTCTGGAGTTTGAGGACGAGGTCCTGGGGCGGCTTGATACCAGGGGAAGTCTGAGGGCTGACCGGTACTTGAGAAACAGGGAAGGCGACCTGATGACCGTGACCAGCGACGGCACCAGATACATATTAAAGGATTGGTTTTTGGACCGGGAATGCAATATAAAGGACGGCTATGAAATACGCCAGGCACTGTCCCGGCTGGCTATGCTGCACAGCCAGCTGCGAGAGATTGAGTTTAAGGAGGAGTGGAGCATGGGCTCCATCCTCTCAGGTCCTCTGGAGGAAGAGCTGGAGCGGCACAACCGGGAAATGCAGCGGGCCCGCAATTATATAAGATCCAAACGCAAGAAGTCGGAATTTGAGCTGTGCGTCATTGGCAGCTATCAGATGTTTTACGACCAGGCCCTGGAAGCGGTACAGGGTATACGGGAATTATGGCCCGAACCCCGCCGGCAGCCGGCAGCAGGAAACGGAATGTGCGGCAGCGGAAAATGCCTGAAGCTGGGGCTGTACCAGGATGACCAGGATGCCCTGGAAGCAGCGGAGGTCCAGCCCCCAGGCCAAAAGGACAGGAAGCCCCTGTACCTGTGCCATGGGGATCTGGACCAGCACCATGTGCTCATGGGAGGCAGCTACACAGCTATCATTGAGTACAACCGGATGCATCTTGGAATACAGATATCGGACCTGTACCGTTTCATGCGCAAGGTCATGGAAAAGCACGGATGGAACCTGGACCTGGGCCTGTCCATGCTGGATTCATATGAAAGGGTGCTGCCCATGGAGCCGAAGGAAAGGGGATGCCTGTACTACCTGTTTCTTTATCCTGAAAAATACTGGAAGCAGCTGAACTTTTACTACAACGCCAACAAGGCCTGGATACCGGCCCGCAACACCGACAAACTGCGGGGCCTGGAGGAACAGCAGCAGGCCAGGAACAGCTTCCTGAAGCGCCTGAAAGCGGACTGTGAAGGCTGTGTTTGACGAAAAATAATAAGGGTTGTACTTCCTTTTTCTGGTTTGATATAGTATAATCTTAATCAGAAAATACGCTGCGGACCGGCCCTTTGGCCTGCGCTGCAGCGGGAATGCCGGCAGGTCATGCAGGGAATATCACATTCAGGAGGGAGTATAAAATGAAAGATTACATGAAGATATACCAGGAATGGTTATCAAACCCCTATTTTGATGAGGACACAAAAGCAGAGCTTCGCGCCATTGAAGGTGACGAAAACGAGATTAAAGAGCGTTTTTATATGGACCTGGAGTTCGGAACAGCAGGACTGCGCGGTGTCATTGGCGCTGGCATTAACCGGATGAATATTTATGTGGTGAGACGTGCCACCCAGGGCCTTGCAAACTACATCATCAAGCAGGGCGGAGCAGATAAGGGCGTGGCCATTGCATACGACTCCCGCCATATGTCTCCGGAATTTGCCATGGAGGCAGCCATGACACTGGCGGCCAACGGAATCAAGGCATACAAGTTCGAGTCCCTGCGTCCAACTCCTGAACTGTCCTTTGCGGTGCGGGAACTGGGATGCATAGCCGGTATTAACATCACGGCCAGCCATAACCCGCCTGAGTACAACGGATACAAGGTATACTGGGAGGACGGCGCCCAGTTTACGCCGCCTCATGACAAGGGCGTGACAGAGGAGGTACTGGCCATAGAGGACCTGTCCACGGTAAAGACCACGGACGAGGCTTCTGCCGCGGCTGCAGGCAAGTACGAGGTTATCGGCAGAGAAATCGACGACAAGTATATTGCCCAGGTCAAGGCCCAGGTCGTGAACCAGAAGGCCATTGACGAGATGCAGGACCAGATCAGCATCGTGTACACACCACTTCACGGCACAGGCAACATTCCGGCCAGAAGAGTGATGAAGGAACTGGGATTCACCCATGTATATGTAGTACCTGAGCAGGAACTGCCAGACGGGGACTTCCCTACGGTAAGCTATCCGAACCCGGAGGCTGCGGAAGCATTTGCCCTGGGCCTTAAGCTGGCCAGGGAGAAGGATGCGGACCTGGTTCTGGCTACGGATCCGGATGCAGACCGTCTGGGCGTATACGTGAAGGACGCTGTATCGGGAGAGTACATCCCTCTGACAGGCAACATGTCCGGCTCCCTTCTGTGCGAGTATGTTCTGAGCCAGAAAAAAGCAGCAGGCAAGATTCCGGAGGACGGGCAGGTTATCAAGTCCATTGTCTCCACCAACCTGATTGATGCGGTTGCAAGGGAGTACGGCTGTGAACTGATTGAAGTGCTGACCGGTTTCAAGTGGATAGGGCAGCAGGTATTAAAGAATGAAAAGACGGGCCACGGGACTTACCTCTTTGGTATGGAGGAGAGCTACGGATGCCTCATTGGCACCTATGCCCGTGACAAGGACGCCATTTCCGCGACAGCGGCCCTTTGCGAGGCGGCCGCTTACTATAAGCAGAAGGGCATGACCCTGTGGGATACCATGGTTGCCATGTATGAGAAGTACGGCTATTACAAGGATGCTGTCAAGTCTATCGGCTTATCCGGCATCGAGGGCCTGGCTAAGATTCAGTCAATCATGGAGACGCTCAGGAATAATACGCCAAAAGAGGTGGGCGGCTACAAGGTAGTGTCCGCCAGAGATTACAAGCTGGACACCATAAAGGATATGGCTGCCGGTGAAGTAAAGCCCACAGGCCTTCCTTCCTCCAACGTGCTGTACTATGATTTAAACGACGGAGCATGGATTTGTGTGAGACCTTCCGGAACAGAGCCTAAGATTAAGTTCTACTATGGTATCAAGGGCAGCTCCATGGAGGATGCCGACGCCAGGTCTGAGGCACTGGGCGCAGCCGTGATGGCTATGGTGGATAAGATGATGTAATAATTATGGAATAAAACATACCCTAATAGCAGGACGCAGAAAATAAAGCTGTGTCAAACTATTAGGGTATTTTTGGTTAAAAAACAGAATACTATTTTATATGACGTTCATCCGGGTCCTTCCTGTCCGCAACTTCACGCAGTTCCTTCAGCGCTTCTGCGAACCGGGAAGAGGAGGCGGTGGGATTGCCCTTCAGTATGCCTCTGCGGTAGAAGTCCATATGGCTTGAAAGCATATGGCGTTTTTCGGAAATGGATACAAGGCGCTGCGACAGGGCGGCCAGTTTGTCCCTGCGCTCCTGGACAACACCTTTGTTAAGCTCGTCACGCTGTATTGCCTGCTGGGCTCCCTCCGCGCGCTGGGCCAGCGTACCGGACACCCTGGCAGCCGCGTCCTCCGTAAGCTCTGACAGCCGTTCCGCTGTCCGGGCCACCTTTTCGGCTGTGTTTTCCACCAGACCGCCCATCTTTTCGGCGGTACCCTCCACGAATCCGCTCATTTTCTCCATGGTGTTCTCAACCAGCTCATTCAGGCGTTCGGCCGTGTCATCCTTAAACGCAGCCGCATGGCTGGCAGCTCCTGACTTCATCCGGCTGAGCCTGGCAGCCGCTTCCTCTCTGGCCTCGGCAACGCGCTCGCTGGTTTCTGCCTTTAACAGAGCCATCTGTACCTGTATATCGTCCAGTTCAGCCCGCATGTCTGTCATGGCATCCAGCACCTTGGCCAAATCCAGGGCGGTTTTTACGGACTCAGCCGTATCCGCTGCAAACAGCAGGGTTGTTATCAGTACAAAAACAATGTTGACCATGACAGGCAGGCCCAGGACGTAATGCTCGATGGGGCGGTGAACCACCTCTGTAAGAAAGATGGTCAGAAAACCCCAGGCAATGGAGGAGCTGAGGCAGATATATCCTTTCACGTTAAATCGCTGGCTGCTGTAATCCCAGTATTTCATCTTAAACAGCCTCTCCATGCCCCAGCCGGTGACGTATTCCAGAAGGGTGGCGGCGATGACGCCTGTCAGGTACACCAGGAGCAGGTTATCCTTTACAGGAAGGGATACCCACAACATCATAACGGCGCCTGTTCCGTAAAGGGGAAGCAGGGGAAGGCGCAGGAAACCGCGGTTCACAAAGCGGCCTGTTTTCGCGGAAACATAGGTGGATTCAAAAATCCATCCGAAAAAGCAGTATATAAAAAAGAACGTAAGCCATTGATACCAGGTATATTCGTACATATAAACCATCCTTTCCGAGTTTCTTCTATGATACTGTTTTTTTCACAAAAATGCAATCCGCCATGTGACAATTCTGTCAATAAGCTCTCTCTGCTCATCGGAAGAACGGGTCAGATAGATTCGTGTGGTCTCAATGCTCTCATGGCCCATAAGGTTGGCCAAAAGGGAAATAGCATTGAAATTTGTCAGAAGGTTTTTGGCAAAACGGTGCCGGGAGGAGTGGGGATAGACGACCTCTGGGTCCAGGCCGTACCGGACCGCGAATACCTTGAACTGAGCACGTATGCCCGATGGGGAGATGGGAGTGTGAAAACGGCTGAGGAACAGGGGACCGGTGCTTCGGTGGGCGGCGGCCAGCCATTCCTGCAGTTCATGAATCAGTCCGCGGGGAATATAGGCACGCCTCATCTTATTGCCCTTGGTCTTCCCCGGAGGAGGCGGGCGATATGAGGCGGCCTGCTGTGACTGCCGGATTCCCGATATCCGCGGCGTCATAATGCCGGCAAACATTACCAGGTAACTATTTTGTCAATCAGTTCACGCTGCTCCTGCGTTGATTTTGTAAGGTAAATGCGGGTGGTTTCAATGCTTTCGTGGCCCATCAAATCGGCAAGAAGGGAGATATCATTAAACTTTTCAAGGAAATTTTTAGCAAACCTGTGCCGGAAGGAGTGAGGATAGACTGTTTCAGGCGGAATCTGACAGCGTATGGCCAGCGTCTTAAGCTGACTGCTGATTCCGCGGGAGGTGATCTGGTTTCCATTCCGGTTGACAAATAAAAATCCGGAAGCCTGTCCCTTCGCAGCCAGCCATTCCAGGGCTTCACGGCACAGGGCATCAGGAAAATGGAGACGGCGCACTTTCCCGCCCTTTGTATAGAGGTCAATATAGCCGAGATGCAGATGCTCTGCTTTAATCTGTATCAGTTCACTGACCCTGGCTCCGGTACATGCCAGAAACCGAACAACAAAATACCACAGCAGATTTCCGTCGTCCTTAAGCATTTTCTTAAATGTCTCATAATCTTCCTGGGAAATGACATTATCCAGAAAGGCTGCCTGCTGGGTACGGATGACAGTCAGCCTGAAGTGAAGCATTTGGCCGCCGCAAAGCTCTTCAAGGCAGTCCAGGTACCGGTTGATTCCGTATATTCGATTGTTTACCGTGGCTGCTTTGTAGTGATTAATAAGATAATCCTTAAAGCAAATCAGATGATTGACAGTCAGGTCATCATACAGGGAATAATAAAGCCTGCAGGCTGCCATGCAGCTGCGGATCGTATTGGGAGAAGCCTGGGCTTTTTTCAGGTATGCATGAAAGGCAGGTTCATTTTTTTCTTGTATAGTTGTATTCATGCTGAGCGCACCTTTCATTCCATTACCAGTCAACAATCTGATTCACAATAAGGGACTGTTCCGTGCTGCTCCGTCTCAGATAGATACGGGTGGTTTCGATGCTGGTGTGGCCCAGAAGGTTGGACAGGAAAGCGATGTCTCCGCCATTTTCAATGAAATTTTTAGCGAAACGATGCCGGAATGAGTGAGGATATACTACCTTCGGATCAAGATGGTAGCGGTATGCAAATGTCTTTAACTGGGAGCGGATGCCAGAGACAGAAATACCTCGTTTGAGGTGGCTCAGAAACAGAGGGCCTTTTTTTCTGCATTCAGATTCCAGCCACTGGAGTGTATCCTCCTGCAAAGCGGTGGGGATATAGACGCGTCTCATCTTATTTCCCTTTGAATAGATGTCTTTATAGCCGTTTATCACATCCTCTATCTGAAAAGAAACCAATTCACTGACACGGACCCCGGTAGCGGTGATAAAGCGTATGATAAAATAGAAGGTATATTGTTCATCCTCACGAAGCCGGCGTTTCAGATACTCATAGTCAGCCTGGCTTATAATGTAGTCCGTATATTTTTTCTGCTGCAGCCGGAGGGCACGTATTTTATAATCACTGATGCCCTGGAATTTTAAGAAACAGTTCAGGGCGCGGATGCGCATATTGACTGTCTGTGGCTGATAGTGATCTAAAAGGTATGCTTTGTAAAGGCTGACATTATTGGAATTAAGATGATCAAAACAGGTGTAAAAATGCCTTACGCTATAGATGTAGGCAGTGATTGTATTAGAGGACATGTTATGCTGGATTAGATATTTGTGAAAAGCATTGAGACATTGAGGGGTATTGTCATCAAGAAGTTCAGCATGATCCAAGAAATTCGGGGACTCCATAAGTTCCATTATAATTTTGCTCCTTTCATTTTTTAACAAATATATTAGCTCAGGATTCCTCAAAAATAAATATACAGTTTCATTTATTTGTCTATTGATGAACAAATCCCCGCAGATTATTCACAAAAATCGGGCGATAAACGCAAATATATAGACAAATAGAAGGAGAATGTCTAACTTCCGGATAAAATGATAAGCGGCAGGGGAGTACCTGAATGGTACCCCGATTGCCGCTTATCAGTGCCGTTGCAAGAACGGCCGGATTATCCTTCAGTATCAGAAGCTGTGGTAACTCCTGGTCCGGGATTTTCACCTCCTGTAACAGCAGAGGCAGGCTGTCCATCCCATACGCCGTTGGCATCCACGTAATAGCCGTCAGGAGTGGTGGCATTGGCCAGCATGACGGCCGCCATGTCAAAATAGTACCACTTCCCATCTGCGTCCTGAATCCATTGATTGGCTGCATAATATCCGTTTTTTCTCACATATTTCCAGCTTGCGCCGTCCTGGAGCCAGCCAGGTATGTAGCTGGTCTTCTCACCCTTTGTATTTACATAATATCCATCGGGGGTAATGGTGTCGGCCAGCATGATTCCTTCTTCATTCATATAATAAGATTTTTCATCTACCTGTACCCAACTGTTTGTTATAAAGGTACCATCTGTTGTGCGATATTTCCAGATATCACCCTCCTGAACCCATCCGGATGTAATGGTCCCTTCGAAGGCACCTGCATCTGAGCCGTCTACATTGATAAGATATTTACGTACCTCAGGCGGGAGAGTAGATGTATCCACACCATTAGGAAGATGGACTACATCTACATATCGCTCCTTCGTATCCATGTTTGTATTATTGGTAAGCAGCACAATACGCGTATAAGTCTGGCTTCCTTCTGGCAATGTCCCCTCGTTTTCTGGAATGGCCCATACGCCGTCAATATTTACTAAATCAGGAACGCTGCCCCATGGTCTTGAATAGGTCATGGGATTAAAAGTATAGGCATAATCATATCCTCTGTTTAAGATTACATTGCTTTCTGAAATCGTATTTCCTCCCACAAGAATGGCAAATGCCCGCCCATTGCCACAGTCAACAGGGCGCCATTCAAAGAGATACGCTCCACAGTTTTCCATTATAATTGTATTGGAGGAGGTATCCGCCAAAACGGAAATCGGAGTGGCCGCCGCAAGAGAGACCGCAAGAGAAAACGCAAGAGAGAATGCGGCAAAAAATGTTTTCTTAATCATATCATCCTGTTCCTTTCTGGTTTAAAGTTTATTATGACAAAAAGAAGCGCTGTGGCTAACTGTCAGTCAATCAGTCACAACGCTTCCCCCTTAATTCATATTAAAACAATAGAATCGTTCCCAGAGATTAATCCTCAACATATACAGCTACAATGCTGTTGGTTCCATCGGCCTTCTTCTTGGTTACATAGTAGTAATCATTTCCGTCCTTGCTCTTTGTTTTTCCATCAACTACCTTGCCGGATGTATTTACAAGAATATACTCATACTTAACATTATCGGTTGCAGATGCCTCCTTATACGTAATGGAGTAAGCCTCGGACAAATCTTCAGCCTTTTTGGTATTGCCATTACCGATAGCTACGGAAGCATCTGAGGCCTTGCCAGTTAACTCATCCGTAGAAACTACACCTGCAGCATTCAGGAAATCTTTCGCATCGTCTAATTTAGTGTAAGTTGTTGTAGTCTTGCCATTCTCGGTTGTTGTAACCTTTTCAACTACAATATATTTATCATCGGAGTCCGCCTTCAAAAGCATACCAGACTGGTACAGCTTATTATCCTTTTCGCCGGTTACACCAGCGCCCTTGCTGCCACCTGATTTCTCGAAGTAGAAGTTATAATTATCGCCGTCAAATGGAACGGTTGTCTTATTTGTTCTCATGGCACCATCATCATCGCCACCGAAATAGTAGCACTTATAGCCATTTGGCTCATAGAAATCAACAGCATTATCCAGGAAATCATCCTCGTTATCAAAACCATATGTGCTGTCATCATCCGCATATACGGTTAAGTTATCATTACCGTTATCCAAGATGAACTTCAAGCCGCTCAGCATACGACCATCATTGCGGAATGCATACTTCTTACCTTTGATGGTCTTGAACTCACCGGCATACAGATTGCCACTACCATCTGCGTAGTACCATGCATCCTCATCGTCGTTATATTTCTCTTCATTAATATATTCAGCAGATACTACTTTGAACCAACCCTTGCTTACGCGGGAACCATCTTCAACGCTGTTGAAGTATTTCCATGCCTGGGTATATTTAGAATCAGCTGCCTTACCAGTAACAACTTCACTAGTTGACGCAATTGCAGAGCTAAAGGAAGCAATACCACCGTTGCCGAGGTCATCCTCATCAATAGACCATTCAGCTACCATTGCACCATACTGATCAAATGCATACTTCCTGCCGTTAATAGTTTTATCTTTGGTACGGTCTCCGTCTTCAGCATAAATCTTCTTACCATTGGACTTAAAATAAAACCAACGTGTCTGATCCTCATCATCGTTAAATGCTGCTGCGGTATACTTATAGTCGTCATTGGTGGCTTCATCGTATGTGATGTCAAGCTGCAGCCAGCCAACGGTCATAGCACCGTCATCCTCGCCGCCGAAGTAGTAGATACCTTCCTTAAAGCCGTCACCGTCTGTATTGTCTACACGCTCAGCACTGTTCTCATCTACCCAGCCAAACAACATCTTGCCTTCGTCATCAAAAGCATACTTTTTGCCGTTTACCGTCTTTAAAGAAACTTTGTCATTGTCTCCGTTGGTTAATGCCTTACCATTAGCCTGGAAGTAATACCAGTAATGATCCGGCTCGTCATCCTCGCCCGCATCCTCGTTGTCAATCGCTACCCACTGGTTAGCTGCCATAACACCGTTGATGTCTACATAATAATAGTTGTCGCCATCCTCAATCAGCTGATCGATAGCCATTTCGCCATCACTATCTAACCAATACCAGTTGTTACCGGATTTCTTCCACTGATCAGTTGCTCTCTCGCCATCTCTGTTGTAATATACCCAAGTACCGTCTTCCTCAGCCCATCCTGTAGCTGCGAAAGAAGTCATGGATGCACCAATAGCGAGCAGTGCTGCTGTTGATAATACAGCAACTAACTTTGTCTGCTTTCTCATAATTAATGCACTCTCCTTTTTCTTTTTGAAATACTTTTTGAAATTCCTTTTTTTGCATTACGAGTTGATTATACTTCGGATAAGGAAAAGTATAGACAGTCTTTAGTTCAGATATAGCGGGGGGTAAAGGGATAGAGAACTGCGCAGACCATGCCTGTGATTCAGGCTTGTGATATCATGCAGGCAGAAAATTTATGTGATACGGCAAAAAAGAACCGGCGTCCGTAAAATACGTCGCCAGTTCTTTTTCTGCTTTTTTTCGCATAGCTCATTGCCTGCGTGGGAATGGTAGGTATATATAAAAGAAAATGTTATAGGGGGGCCGGACGGATTACTCCGTCCGGTATGAGTATGAAAAAGCTTTGTAATTTCAAGTAATCACTTGAAACAAAGGCCTCGTCCACCTCTCGATGAACTTGTTATTATAATAAGCAATAATTGTGACGAAAATATGTCCTTGGCATGAAAAAAACATAAAGAAAATAAAAAAGAAAAAAACCCTTTGAAAACTTTACAATATTGTATATAATAGAAGCAATGCATAGAAGTAATGCAATGCAACCATTTATATTTAAGCAATTGATGCGGTCTGTCCCGGCGTCTGGTCCCCATAGGGGGACAGGCATGGAAGCCACCAGCGTGTGCGTCCGGTCCGGTTCAGTCATTGAGGAGGAACTATTTATATGTTTTCGATGATGTCCAATGATATTGGAATTGACTTAGGAACTGCCAGCATCCTTGTATATATCAAGGGAAAAGGCGTTGTGTTAAAAGAACCGTCCGTTGTGGCCATTGACCGCGATACCAACAAAATCATGGCCATCGGTGAGGAAGCCCGTCTTATGATAGGACGTACCCCGGGCAATATTGTTGCTGTCCGTCCTCTGCGTCAGGGCGTTATTTCAGATTATACCATTACAGAGAAGATGCTCAAATATTTCATCAGCAAGGCAGTGGGCAAGAAGACGCTGCGCAAGCCAAGAATCAGCGTATGTATTCCCAGCGGTGCCACAGAGGTTGAGAAAAAGGCAGTGGAGGACGCCACCTACCAGGCAGGAGCCAGGGAAGTGGCCATTATCGAGGAGCCGGTTGCGGCTGCCATCGGCGCAGGCATTGATATCGGCAAGGCCTGCGGCAATATGATCGTGGACATCGGAGGCGGTACAGCTGACATTGCGGTTATTTCCCTGGGAGGTCCTGTTGTCAGCACATCCATCAAAATTGCGGGTGATGACTTTGACGAGGCTCTGGTGCGCTATATGAGGAAGAAGCATAACCTTCTGATTGGCGAGCGCACGGCGGAGGAGATAAAGATTAACATCGGAGCGGCGTACCGCAGGCCGGAAGTCCTGACCATGGAGGTCAGAGGACGTAATCTGGTGACCGGTCTTCCAAAGACCATCGTGGTTACCTCAGACGAGACTCTGGAGGCACTCAGAGAGCCGGCTCTGCAGATTGTGGATGCCGTACACAATGTATTGGAGCGCACCCCGCCGGAACTGGCTGCCGATATTTTTGACAGAGGTATCGTGATGACAGGAGGCGGTTCCCTGCTCAGCGGCCTGGATGCCCTGATTGAGGAAAAGACGGGCATCACCACCATGATTGCGGAGGACCCGCTGACCGCGGTGGCCATTGGTACCGGCAAGTTTATTGAGTTTGCCCACGGCATGAATATGGCTATGGAGGCATCCATGGGAGTAGGCGGCGGAAGAGAAGATTACTAAAAATCAGAACCCGGCACAGCGTGATAGACTGGAGCACTCCGGACACGCCCTGGCACCGGGTTCTTTTAAACTTTTGATGAAACGATGGCGACAATAACAGGATTTATAGAGCGGATCAAGTTCCGCAACGAAGAAAACGGCTACACAGTAATGAGTGTCACGGATCAGAGCGACGGGGAAGAAGTCATCATGGTAGGCAATCTGGCTTATGCCGCAGAGGGCGATATGATAGAAGCCAGCGGCCATATGACCCAGCATCCGGTGTACGGGGAGCAGCTTCAGATAGAAAGCTATGAGATGAAGACACCCCAGGATGAACTGTCCATGGAACGCTATCTTGGCTCCGGCGCCATCAAAGGCATCGGGGCCGCTTTGGCTGCCCGAATCGTGCGCCATTTCAAGGCAGACACCTTCCGGGTCATGGAGGAGGAGCCGGAGCGCCTGTCCGAAGTAAAGGGAGTCAGCGAGAAGATGGCCATGGCCATAGCCGAGCAGGTAGAGGACAAGAAGGACATGCGTCAGGCCATGATGTTCCTCCAGAATTACGGCATTACCATAAATCTGGCAGCCAAGATATATCAGGAGTACGGTCCCGCCCTGTACGGGATTATCCGGGAGAATCCCTACCGCCTGGCAGATGATATTCCGGGAGTGGGCTTTAAGATGGCTGACGAGATAGCGGAGCGGGTGGGAATCTTCACGGATTCCGATTACCGTATCAAGGCAGGTATTCTGTACACTCTTCTTCTGGCTACCGCCAACGGCCATACCTATCTTCCCCAGGCAGAGCTGTTTGTCCAGGCATCAGAGCTTTTAAAAGTAGAGCCGTCCGCCATGGAAAAGCACCTGATGGATATGCAAATAGACCGAAAGGTGGTGGTAAAGCCATCTGCCCAGGGCGCCCTGGTCTACTCCTCCCACTACTATTATCTGGAGCTCAATGCAGCCCGTATGCTGCATGACCTGAACATCAAGGGGGATATTCCCCAGGCCGAAATCAAGGCCAATCTCCTTAAAATACAGCAGCAGGAGTCCATTCACCTGGATGAACTGCAGGAAAAGGCGGTATACGAAGCTGTGAACAGCGGCCTGCTGGTTATCACCGGTGGTCCCGGTACCGGCAAGACAACCACCATCAATACAATCATCCGGTATTTTGAGATGGAGGGAATGGAAATCCTTCTGGCAGCGCCCACGGGCCGGGCAGCCAAGCGGATGACGGAGGCAACAGGATATGAGGCCAGGACCATCCACCGTATGCTGGAGCTGGTCCCGGTGGGAATGTCCGGCAATGATGCCCCTGTGATTCCCGGCGTTCCAAGGTCAGGCAGGGGAGCCCAGAGCATGGGGATGCATTTTGACAGAAATGAGGAGAATCCTCTGGATGCCGATGTCATCATCATAGATGAGATGTCAATGGTGGATATCAGCCTCATGCATTCCCTGCTGAGGGCGGTGAATGTGGGCACCCGGCTCATCCTGGTGGGGGATGTGGACCAGCTCCCCAGCGTGGGGCCGGGAAATGTACTGCGGGATATTATCGAATCCGGCAGCTTCAATGTGGTGAAGCTGACCCACATCTTCCGCCAGGCCGCCCAGAGCGACATTGTGGTCAACGCCCACAAAATCAATGCAGGAGAGCCTGTTGACCTGGCAAAACGCAGCCAGGACTTCCTCTTTATCCGAAGGGACAATCCCGACGCTGTCATAAGCGCAGCCATCACCCTGATTCAGAAGAAGCTGCCTGACTACGTACACGCCAATGCCTTTGATATCCAGGTCATGACGCCCATGCGAAAGGGCGCCCTGGGCGTGGAGCGCCTGAACCAGATTATGCAGAATTACCTGAATCCGCCGGACAAGACAAAGAAGGAAAAAGAGGCGGGCGGTACCATCTACCGGGTGGGCGACAAGGTCATGCAGATAAAGAACAACTATCAGATGGAGTGGGAGGTCCGCAACAAGTACGGTATACCCGTGGACAAGGGAGCCGGAATTTTCAACGGCGACGTTGGAATTATCCGGGAAATCAATGAATTTGCGGAGCTGCTCACCGTTGAATTTGATGAGGGCAAGATGATAGAGTACAGCTTCAAGCAGCTGGAGGAGCTGGAATTAGCCTATGCCATCACCATCCACAAGTCACAGGGAAGCGAATACCCGGCAGTTATCATCCCCATGTACAACGGTCCCCGCATGCTTATGACCCGCAATCTCATATACACGGCCGTGACCCGCGCCCGCGCGTGCGTATGTCTGGTGGGACAGCCGGATGCATTTTACACCATGGCGGCAAACTGCGTGGAACAGAAGCGGTATTCCGGGCTTAAAAGCAGGATCGGGGAGATATATGCGCAGCCGGATTCCATTGGCTGAGAATCCGAAGATGCATTGTGAGTTAAAAAGGAATTCAGGAGGTGGTGGAGATACGGACTAAGACGCCAATTAAGACACCATTTAAGGTGCCGTTCAAGATAATTCAGGAAGGCAGTGATTTCCTGACAGATATCCTGTTTCCCCGCCGCTGCCCTGTGTGCGGCGATATTGTCCTGCCCAAAGGAAATCTCATATGTCCGGGCTGCATGGCAAAGCTGTCCTGGGTACGGCGTCCTGTCTGCAAAAAGTGCGGAAAGGAAGTGTTGGATGAGACCATCGAATACTGCCGTGACTGCGCCAGACATAAACGCAGCTTTGATTATGGACTGAGCCTTATTAATTACGATGACACGGCCAGCCGTTCCATGGCCCGGATTAAGTACAATAATAGGAGAGAATATCTGGATTTCTACAGCGAAGCCATGGTCAGGAAAATGGGAAAACGCATCCGTTCCATGGATGGGGATGCCCTTATTCCTGTGCCGGTCCATCCGTCCCGCCTTCGGGAAAGAGGATTCAACCAGGCGGAGGAATTAGCCCGCCGTCTTTCCGGCCCGCTGGGAATTCCTGTAAACACATCCGTTCTGAAAAGGGAACGAAAGACAGCTCCGCAGAAAAACCTGGATTCCAGCGGCCGGTTAAAGAATCTGGAGCAGGCCTTCACGGCGGCTGCCCTGCCGTCCGCCATGCAAAAAGTTATATTGGTGGATGATATCTACACAACAGGCAGTACCATAGAGGCGTGCGCCCGGGTCCTCAGAAAAGCCGGTGCGGAGCACGTATATTTTGTCACCATATTTATCGGCCATGGACAATGATGCCATCCCATAAATCCGCAAAAATTCCTTGACGTATGGATATTTCTATGGTATAGTAAACGGGCGAATGGAAGAGCTTAGGTCTTTTTTTTATGCTCAAAAATAAGTACCTGAGCGGCAAATGTGAACTACGATAATATAAGTGGAGGTGGAAGTCGTGCGCACAAAAATTACACTGGCATGTACAGAATGCAAACAACGCAACTACAACATGACTAAGGACAAGAAAACTCATCCGGACCGTATGGAAACAAAGAAGTACTGCAGATTCTGCAAGAAGCATACCATGCATAAGGAAACAAAGTAATCCTGCTCAGTAAAGGACGTGAAATTATGGAAGAGAATACAGTTAACGCTGTAGAAACCACAGAGAAAACGGCCAAGGCTGACAAGGTTGAGAAGAAGGCAGCTAAGAAGGACAAAAAGCCTGGCTTTTTTCACGGGCTGAAGAAAGAGTACAAGAAAATCGTCTTTGCTGACAAGGAAACCGTGGCAAAACAGACCGTGGCAGTGCTTTTCATGTCAATTGCGATTGGCGTGATGATTGCTGTCCTGGACTTCGTTATGAAGTTTGGTTTGAGCTTTATTCTTTAATTTAAGCAAACGAATGCGGATTGAAATAAAGGCGAGGGTGATTGTATGTCAGAAGCACATTGGTATGTAGTCCATACCTACTCAGGATATGAGAACAAAGTCAAGGTCGACATTGAGAAAACAATTGAAAACAGGAACCTTCAGGACCAGATCTTAGAGGTGTCCGTCCCCATGCTCCCTGTGGTTGAGCTTAAGAACGGCGTGGAGAAAAAGGCGGACAAGAAGATGTTCCCGGGGTATGTGCTCATCAACATGGTCATGAACGACGACACATGGTATGTAGTGCGGAATACCCGCGGTGTCACGGGCTTTGTGGGTCCGGGCTCCAAACCGGTTCCTCTGACAGAAGAAGAGATGGCCAGCCTGGGATTCCATAGGGAAGAAGATGTCTTAGTCGACTTTGAAGTAGGAGATATGGTAGTTGTTATCTCCGGCGCATGGAAGGATACTGTAGGGGCCATCAAGGCCATCAATGACAGTAAGAAGACCATTACCATGCACGTTGAGATGTTCGGCCGTGAAACACCGGTTGAACTTGGATTTGCCGAAGTCAAGAAGATGTAGGCGTCCGTTTGTAACACAAGGAATCAGCTTCTGCAGGGCAGGGGCTGGTGGGAGGGACATTCCCGACAATACCACATAATTTTAGGAGGTGCCTAAGATGGCAAAGAAAGTAACAGGATATATTAAATTACAGATTCCGGCTGGCAAAGCAACACCAGCGCCACCAGTTGGACCAGCACTTGGTCAGCACGGTGTCAACATCGTTCAGTTTACCAAGGAATTCAACGCAAGGACAGCAGATCAGGGCGACATGATCATCCCTGTTGTCATTACCGTATATGCGGACAGAAGCTTCAGCTTCATCACCAAGACCCCGCCGGCAGCTGTTCTGATTAAGAAGGCCTGCAACATCAAGAGCGGTTCCGGCGTTCCTAACAAGACAAAGGTAGCTGTTCTTAAGAAGGCTGATCTTCAGAAGATTGCAGAGACTAAGATGCCAGACTTAAATGCTGCCAGCTTAGAGGCTGCCATGAGCATGATTGCCGGCACTGCAAGAAGCATGGGCGTTACCATCGAGGAATAATTTCAAAGAATCATATCTGGAAATTATACCGAGGAATAATACAATTGGTGCATGAATCCGGAGACACCCGAGCAAGGTTTCCGGGTTGCTAAGGCATTTACCCGTTATATGAACGTGGGAGGGAGATTCCCCGTCAATACCACTAGGAGGTTATTTAGAATGAAATCAGGAAAAAGATATGCAGAGGCTATGAAAAACGTAGACCGTGCTGCACTTTATGACATTGCTGATGCTATCACATTAGTGAAGAAGAACGCATCCGCAAAATTTGATGAGACTGTAGAGCTTCATATCAGAACAGGATGTGACGGACGTCATGCTGACCAGCAGATTCGTGGCGCTGTTGTTCTTCCACACGGAACAGGCAAGACTGTACGTATCTTAGTATTTGCAAAGGGACCAAAGGCCGATGAGGCTCAGGCGGCGGGTGCTGATTACGTAGGAGCAGAGGAACTGATCCCGAGGATTCAGAACGACGGCTGGCTGGATTTTGACGTTGTGGTAGCTACCCCTGATATGATGGGCGTTGTAGGCCGTCTGGGCCGTGTACTGGGACCAAAGGGCTTAATGCCGAACCCAAAGGCCGGAACCGTAACCATGGACGTAACCAAGGCTATCAACGACATCAAAGCTGGTAAGATTGAATACAGACTCGACAAGACAAATATTATTCACGTGCCAGTAGGAAAAGCTTCTTTCACAGAGGAGCAGTTAGCGGACAACTTCCAGACGCTTATTGATGCGATCATGAAGGCTAAGCCAAGCACCGTTAAGGGCGCATACCTTAAGAGCGTTGCCCTGACCTCTACCATGGGTCCCGGCGTTAAGCTGAACGTTGCAAAGCTTGTGAACTAATTGATTGTTATAATATAGTGCTTTTAAGCACAGAACCCCATTCATCTGAAGGTTTATTTTACGCATTTATGCGTATGCCGTGGTTAAACATCGTGGATAAACCGTGGATAGAAACCGTGGATAAGCCTGAATGGGGCTTGACATCATTCATACAATATGATATGATACCACAGTATTGAATGCCCTGAGACAGCAGGTACCGTAAGGTGTAAGGCAAAAACGCCTGCCGAGGAACATACAAAACTCTGATTATTTATGATGAGATTTTGCGAACCTCTCTGTCTTTATGGCAGAGAGGTTTTTTGTCTGGTTCCGGCAGATGTCCGTACCTGGTATATCCGGTGCGTCCGGCATGTCCGGCGCGGAATCTTGGAACCCGGATTATGAATCGTTCCATGCTATGACGGTTTTCAATGCGAAACTATATAAGGAGGTAAACCATTCATGGCAAAAGTTGAATTAAAACAGCCAGTCGTAGATGAGATCAAGGCTATGCTGGAAGGCGCTGCCGGTGCAGTCATCGTAGACTACCGCGGCCTGACAGTAGAGCAGGATACTCAGCTGCGTAAGCAGTTAAGGGAAGCTGGGGTTGCTTACAAGGTATATAAGAATACTTTGATTAAGCGTGCGGCAGAAGGAACAGATTTTGCGGCACTTGCACCACAGCTGGAAGGACCTACCGCATTAGCGGTTTCCAAAGAAGACGCTACTGCTCCGGCACGCATCTTAGCTAACTTCGCTAAGACAGCTCCAAAGCTGGAACTGAAGGCATCTGTAGTTGAAGGAACCTACTATGACCAGGCAGGAACCCAGGTTATCGCAACCATTCCTTCCAGAGAGGAGCTTCTTGGCAAGCTGCTTGGAAGCATCCAGTCACCGATTACCAACCTGGCTCGTGTACTCAATCAGATCGCAGAGCAGCAGGGTGGAGCCGCAGAGGCATAATTTTACTGACACAAGCGCGGCAAAGGCCGTGGCTTGAAACACTAATTATTAAATATTAAACAGGAGGAACATAAAATGGCAAAGTTAACAACCGCTGAGTTTATCGAAGCTATCAAGGAATTATCCGTATTAGAACTGAATGAATTAGTAAAAGCATGTGAGGAAGAGTTTGGCGTATCCGCAGCAGCAGGTGTTGTAGTTGCAGCAGCAGGCGCTGGCGCAGCGGCAGCTGAAGAGAAGACCGAATTTGATGTAGAGCTGACTGAGGTTGGTCCTAACAAGGTTAAGGTTATCAAGGTTGTTCGCGAAGTTACCGGCTTAGGCCTGAAGGAAGCTAAGGACGTAGTTGACGGAGCTCCTAAGGTAGTTAAGCAGGGCGCATCCAAGGATGAGGCTGAGGATGTTAAGGCTAAATTAGAGGCTGAGGGCGCTAAGGTTACATTAAAGTAATTTTGGACCAGGGCTGATATAAGTCATATAATCGGGATTCAGTTGATGAGGCTGAGCTTGATTTAGATGCGCAGACCGCCGTGCTGAGATGTGGAGACATGTTGAGGCGCGGCGGTTTTCTGACGGGAAGGTTTGTTGTGTATATTAAAAGAGCTATGTGCCGGCTAATCGGCACATAGCTCTTTTTCCCTAAATCCCGCTAATATAAAATCAACAGTATAGCCGTCAATTGTAGTGCCTCGCTTCATATCTCCATTGTTCCTGTCAAAGCAATACCACTTGCCGTCCTGGCCAACATAGTACCAGATGTTTGTAATCGGAATCCGGCTGTTAGTCACCATTGCTAGTGCAGCTGCTGCCATAATTGTTGCAAGTGCTTTTGTGTGCTTTCTCATACCTGCTCCTCCTTTTATATTCATAATTTTGCAGGAAAGTCAATGTTATTAGGAAGATATATGTAAATGCTTACAAAAAAATAGTATAAACTATTGCAAAAAGTAAAAATATGATGTATAGTAATCACATAAACAAAAGAAAAATGTTGAAGTTAAAAATGTAAGCACTTACAAAAAACAACAGCGGAGGTAGCAAAAATGAGTAAATGTGTAAAAGAAACTGTGATTCAATTTGGAGAAGGAGGATTTCTGCGGGGCTTTGTAGACTATTTCTTTCACAAGCTCCAGGAGAAAGGTCTGTATGATGGAAAGATAGTCGTGGTTCAACCTATCGAAAAAGGGATGTGCCAGATGCTTTCGGAGCAAAATTGTGAATATAATCTATTCCTGCGGGGAATTGATAATGGACAGGTAGTTAATGAGCATACCCATGTAACATCTATATCCAGGGCGTTGAATCCATATACCCAATATGAAGAATATATTGCATTGGCAGAGAATCCGGATTTAAGGGTTCTTGTCTCCAATACTACCGAGGCAGGAATTGAATACCTGGGTACAGAGAAGCTGACTGATATGCCGCCAAAATCATATCCGGCTAAACTTACTCAGTTTTTATATAAAAGGTTCAAAGCCGGTTTAAAAGGACTTATTTTACTCCCGTGTGAACTGATTGATGATAACGGGGACAATTTGAAAAAATGTGTTCTGCAGTATGCAGAGTTATGGGAGCTGGAGGACGGATTTAAAACCTGGCTGGAAAATGAAAATGATTTCTGCAGCACACTGGTAGACCGTATTGTGACAGGTTACCCACGTGACGAGGTTGAGGAGCTGACGAAGCAGATTGGTTATGAGGATAAGCTTATAGATACGGCCGAGATATTTCATCTGTGGGTTATCGGCGGTCATCATGAAGACGAACTTCCATTCCAGAAGGCCGGCTATAATATTGTCTGGACAGACGATGTTCATCCGTATAAAAAAAGGAAGGTGCGCATTCTGAATGGAGGACACACTTCCATGGTATTGGGGGCGTATCTGTACGGACTTGAGACAGTTGGAGAATGCATGAAGGATGAGAAGGTGTCTGCATTCCTTAAGAAGTGTATATTTGAAGAAATCATTCCTACAATTGGAGACACAGAGGATAATCGCAAATTCGGTGCGGCTGTTCTGGAGCGTTTCTCTAATCCATTTATCAAGCATCAGCTGCTGAGCATTGCATTAAATTCAGTAAGCAAGTTCCAGGTTAGAGTTCTTCCTACTATATTGGAGTATAAAGAAAAGTTTGGTCGTTACCCAAAGGCGCTTACGTTTTCTATGGCAGCATTAATAGCCTTCTACCGTACGGATAAGGCTAATGATGGAGATGAGATAATGCAGTTCATGAAAAAGGCCTCTGTAGAAGAAATTATGAAGCGTCAGGATTATTGGCATACCGATCTTTCTGAGATGATTCCGATGATAGAGGAATATTATGAGTTGATACAGTGCAAGGGCATGGCCGGGGCTTATGAGGTTGTATTGAGATAGTAAATCAGGATTATCATAATTATGATTTGACGGAACAGTATATCTGGAGTTATATAAACGAGCATCATCCCTGGAATAATTCCCGGGTAATGATGCTCGTAAGTTATTATGGGATATAAAGATAACAAAATCATAATGTATTAATTCTGTTTTTTGCTGAAATATGAGGACATGTACATATATAAGTGCAATTTGCGGGTTGTATAACATCTTTGTAATAATTATGTAAGAAAATGCACAGGTAAAAGTTATGGTATTTTTGCGGAATTTATAATATACTAAGTGCGTGTGATGGAGCTGGTTAGCTTTCGACGGATGGAATTGTCGATATTACATAATTTTGTAGAAAATGCAAAAAATGCAAAAAAACTATTGATAATTTTCCTTATCCGAAGTATAATCAACTCGTAATGCAAAAAAAGGAATTTCAAAAAGTATTTCAAAAAGAAAAAGGAGAGTGCATTAATTATGAGAAAGCAGACAAAGTTAGTTGCTGTATTATCAACAGCAGCACTGCTCGCTATTGGTGCATCCATGACTTCTTTCGCAGCTACAGGATGGGCTGAGGAAGACGGTACTTGGGTATATTACAACAGAGACGGCGAGAGAGCAACTGATCAGTGGAAGAAATCCGGTAACAACTGGTATTGGTTAAACAGCGATGGCGAAATGGCTATCGATCAGCTGATTGAGGACGGCGACAACTATTATTATGTAGACATCAACGGTGTTATGGCAGCTAACCAGTGGGTAGCTATCGACAACGAAGATGCAGGACAGGACAATGAGCCGGATCATTACTGGTATTACTTCCAGGCAAATGGTAAGGCTTTAAAGAATGGCGACAATGCTAAGGTTGCTCTGAAGACAATTAACGGCAAGAAGTATGCTTTTGATGACGAAGGCAAGATGCTGTACGGTTGGGTTTCTGAGGACAATGCAGAGCGCGTAGATGATACAGACGGCGACGGCTTCAAGGAAGGTACCTACTACTTCGGCGGCGAAGATGATGGTGCTATGACTGTTGGCTGGCTGCAGATGGATATCACATACGATGAAGCAACTAATGATAATGAGATTGCTCCTGTATTCAACGATGATGAGGATCAGAGCCGTTGGTTCTACTTCCAGTCAAATGGTAAGAAGGTTCAGGCTAAAGATGGCGATCTCCAGAAGAGCAAGACCATCAATGGCAAGAAATATGAGTTCGACCAGTATGGCGCTATGACAGCAGAGTGGTCTCTGGATGTTGAGGCAGCTTCTAAGAATGGTACAAGAGACGGCTACAGCACATCAGCTACCAACAGTGTATCTGCTAAGTATGCTGAGCAGTGGAGATACTTCAACAGCGTTGAGGATGGTTCCCGTGTAAGCAAGGGCTGGTTCAAGGTAGTAGCAGCTGAGTATCTGAACTACGATAAGTATAATGATGATGAAGATGCTTGGTACTATGCAGACGGAAGCGGCAACCTGTATGCAGGCGAGTTCAAGACCATCAAGGGCAAGAAGTATGCGTTCCGTAATGACGGCCGTATGGTTGACGGACTTAAGTTTATCAAGGATGACGTCGGCAGTTTAGACGTAAAAGCCGACGATAATGGCAGCTATCCATTCGATGATGAAGACAGATTCGATGAGAACGCACCTAAGCTTAATAAGCTTGGTTACAAGTGCTATTACTTCGGTGATGGAAATGATGGCGCTATGAGAACAAACAAGGCCACTGTTTCTATTGATGGCGATAACTTCAGCTTCTACTTCGAGAAGTCCGGCGGAAGCAAGGGTGCTGGACGTACAGGAGAGAAGGATGATAAGTTCTATCAGTCTGGTAAGCTCTTAAGAGCTGGATCTGATGAGAAGTATCAGGTGGTTAAGGCTGTTAATGATGATGATTCTCTGGGTTACGTAAAGCTGGATGATGCAGACGATTTTGTTAAGGATCTTGGCAATAAGGTAACATCTACAGCAGTTACCAAAGAGAATATTTCTAAACTTGGTCTTAACAAGAAGACAACCGACATTAAGGAACTGTATATTATCAACGACGGTAATGGTATGGGTACTGATAAGTACTTCCTGGTAAATACATCTGGTAAAGTGATTGACAGCAAGTCCAAGAACAAGGATGGCAATGACTTCCAGTACGTAGTAGCTAAGGGCGGTAAGATTATTGGTATCTACGTAGAAGATTAATTATAAATAATAAGTCGGTGTAGTCTGGCTATAAGGGGGAAGGCGTTGTGACTGATCTATTGTATTAGTCATAGCGCTTTCTCTTTTTTATATGAAGGACATATTACCGCAAAATATAATACATAGAAAGATTTTCCTGGAGGTATTTATGATAAGAAAAAGAATCCTTATATTGGGGACCGCAATGTTAATAGGTCTGTCAAGCACGATTCCAACATTGGCAGAAACGGCTCCGTCTATAACAATGGAAAACAGCGGGGCCTACCTTTTTACATGGCGTCCGGTAGATTATGGAAATGGTCAGTCATTCGCAATCCTTGTAGGAGGTAATACCATTAACGAAAGTGATGTCATCTTGAACCGTGGCTACGATTATGGTTATACATTCCAGCCAAACAAGTATTCACGCCCATGGGGACAGGTTCCTGATTTGGTCAATGCAGGCGGTGTCTGGGCAATACCGGATAACTGGTCATCTCTTCCTGAAGGAATACAACCGACCACCCGTATTGTTTTGCTTACGAACAATAAAAATTATTCAAGCAATGAGCGTTATGTTGATGTTGTGCATTTGCCAAACGGAGTTTCTGCTTCTGAGCTGCCTCCTGAGGTCAGAAAATATCTTATTAATGTGGACGGATCAGATGCAGGAGCATATGACGGAACCATAACTTCAGGATGGATAACCGAGGGCAATCAGCGGAAATACCGTAAACCGGACGGCAATTTTGTGGCAGGCGGATGGCTCAGGGTTGATGGTGAATCCTATTATATGAATGATGAGGGTATCATGCTGGCAGATACCGTCACTCCTGACGGGATTTACGTAAATGCAAAGGGCGAAAAGACTAATTATATGCCGGGATGGAAACAGGACGAAAAAGGTTGGCGCTATCTCATGGGCACGGGCAATTATGCCGCGAATACATGGTTCAAAGATGCAGACGGAAAATGGTATTACTTCAATATAGGAGGATATATGGTAACCGATAAGGAAACTCCTGATGGTTATTATGTAAATGCTGACGGCGTTTGGGATGGAAATGCCTCCACAATCGTGAATCAAAAGAGCGGCGGGCCTGGCGAAAACAGTGCATCCAATACCTCTCAGGAAGGTTGGGAGCAATTCGGAGACACTTGGAAATATAAATTGTCGGACGGAAGCTATGTCACCAATGCCTGGAAACAGGATACGGACGGGAAATGGTATTATTTCGGTGGGGATTCTCTCATGGTCACCAGTCAGACTACGCCGGACGGATATTATGTAGGTGCAGACGGCGCATGGAGCGGGAATGAATAAATATGGAAGTTTTTATTGATATGTTTAAATGATTTAGATAAGTAGGTTGTACCCTAACAGTAAAATACAGAGAAAAGAGCTGCATTTTACTGTCAGGGTACTTTATTGTCATAGAAAATTGGATCTTTATCAATAGTTGGGGTAGGATTTATGGACTGCATCCATTATAAGGTCCGTAAAGATGGGCAGGTTCTAAGCCGGGTTGCTTATGTTGTCCTGGGTGTTACGCTGGATGGGTATAAGGATATCCTGAGCATCACAGTAGGTGTAAACGAAACCTCGAAGTTTTGGCTTATCATGTTAAATGATTTGAAGAACCGTGGGATGCAGTGTGTCTTGTTCTTTTGCGTGGATGAGCTCCCCTACTTCAAAGAGGTAATCCGGGCAATATTCCCCCAGTCAAAGATTCAGCGCTGTGTCATCCACATGCTTTGGAATCCCTTTAAATATATCAACTATAATGATTGGAGGAAGTTCTTAACCGATTTCGAGTCTGTTTATAACGCGCTAAATGAGAACGCAGCACGGGCAGAGCAGGAGGATATCCAGGACAAATGGGGAAAGAAAGACCCTCATGCAATCAGTAATTGGGAGAACAACTGGCAGGATGTAAACTCTTTTTTCAGTTTTCTGAGGAAATCAGACGGATTATGTACACGGCAAATATCATTGAAGGGCTGAACTACCAGTACCGAAAAGTAATAAAAAACCAAAAACGTATTTTCGGTAATGCCGCCCTTGAAAAGATGCGTATATCTAGCAAGTGGAAATATAAGAAAGAAGTGGAACCAGAGATACCATGGCTGTGATCAGGTACTGAATCAATAGCTTGCCCTGTATAGGGAACGGCAGAGCAACTATCTGTAGATAAAGAATGGCCGGGACAGTGTAAACTATAAATCCCGGCCACCCTATTCTTCCGGCATTCGTAGGATTAACAGAAATGTCCAGCCTTATTCATGAGGTAGGGAGTAGGCAGAGCTCACGGTCTAGAAAAACTGCTAACTCCTGTTTAGTATGTAACACGACTTTACAGCTTCTATAAATGCCAGCACTATTGCCGAATTAACTGTTTTAAAGCTTTCATAACAACACTGGATTTTATGCTGGTTTCGATATTTCTCACGAAAGTGGCATAAAAACTCTCATTCCTTTCGCTTCGCTTAGGCACAAAACAGTTATGAAATAGCAAGTTTGTGCTTCCGCTATTTTATTTTTGATGTTAAACTCTCCTCAGACAGATACACTACAGAGCACGGAGGAGGAAGTAGAATCGGTTCCTCCATTTGGGATCAAGTCCGCATAAAAACATGTGCCGGCTGTCTTCTCAAGCACAAACCAGTGACGCCTTGAGCTCGTAACCTAATCATTGTCAAAGCAATTCCTTAGGTCTTTCTTTGCTGGACAGCCAGTCAATGTCTGTCTATTTTACTTAGGAGGGCTGTTCTATGTTATCTATCAAACACTTTGTCTGCTGTGGCATGGACGTTCACAAGAAATTTGTTGTCGCTACCATTGCTCTGACAGACTACAGGGGCGTTACTTCTTATGTTAAAAAGCGGTTCGCCACCTTCAATTCCGATCTTAATTCTTTGAAAAAATGGCTTCTTTCTTTCAATTGCACTGAGATCTGCCTCGAATCCACTGGTAAATACTGCGCGCACATATGGTGCACATAACAAATCCTCCGCAAGCAGGAGGAAGGCATTGGTATAAAAATGCCGCCATCAACCGGCTGACCTGCAAGGGAAACCACAACAGGGACAAACGCATGCCGGCAACGCCGTAAGCCAATGAAATTGCCAAGTTGCGGCTGAACGGCAAGATGAACGTATCGACAAAGACAAAAGCTACACTGCCTGAAGGATAGCCCAAGGAGTCTTAGCCGGGTCACCAGCGAATGGCAATTGTAACGCTGGGTGGCAGTGATAACGGAATCCCAGTATTGTTCCGGTATATATACCCACTGCCAGCCATCCGCAGTAAGCGGAAACGGGCGAAAATCCTGTCTGAAACGGTACACGCTATGTTATGCGCATGAAATGTGGATTGCCTAAAGCGGTTATACCGCCATGGCAACGGAGTCCCCATAGTAGTCCGGGCAGCGGAAAGCGCTGTACATGGCGAAGGGGGACAGTTTGTGATTTCAATACCTAAAGGAAGGATGTGCGAGACATCATGAGAAGTCCCGAAGCTGTCATTCAGCCCTTAGCCAGATTAAAATCAACTTCACCGGGGTCAGATGGTTTATCGAAGGTGATATCCATTCCTACTTTGATATGGGAGACCATCACGTGTTGATAAGCATTCTCCGCAAAAGGATAAAGGACGAAGCCTTTATCAGCCTAATCTGGAAATTTCTAAGAGCCGGGCACCTGGAAAACGGACAATTACACAGACCGGACAGAGGACTGCACCAGGGTTCAATTATCAGTCCTATCCTTGCCAATATTTACCTGAACGAACTTGACTGTTTTATGGCGACATACAAAACCTCCTTTGATAAGGGGACAAAACGACAGCTGTCCAAAGAATACATTTCTGTCCAAAATAAAGAACAACGGTTGAGGAAGTCCATCTCCGGGCTTGCTGGGAATTCCAGAGAGAGAACCCAAAAACTAAAAGAACTTAAAGCGTTGCGCAACCAACGGGTATCTATGTCCTGCTCCCAGCCAATGGATTCTTCATTCAGAAGGATTTTCTACCAAAGGTACGCGGACGACTTCCTTATCGGAATAATCGGCAGCAAACAGGACGCTATAGCAACCAAACAGGTAATCCAGTCATTCCTGCTTAAGGAATTACATCTGGAGCTGTCCGAAGAAAAAACACTGGTTACCCATGGATATGAAAAAGCACAATTCCTCGGTTGCGAAATAACCATTGGCCGAAAAGGCGTCCCGTCCAGGGATAAGCTGGGAAAACTGTCAGACCGTCACCATGGAAGAGTCAGGCTTTACCTCCCCAAGCAAGCGTGGTTAAAGAAATTAATACAGTCTGAGGCAATAAAAATCGAACACAACGCTGATGGAAAGGAAATCTGGAAACCGAAAACAAGAAATAACCTGCTCTATCTCCCCGACCATGAAATCTTCCGTATATACAACTGGGAAATCGTCGGTTTATACCAATACTACAGGTTTGCGGACAATGCATCGGCGCTCAATGATTATTATTACATCATGAAATACAGCCTTGCTAAAACACTCGCAGGAAAACACAAAAGTTCAGTGCACAAAATAATGAGGAAATATTTCAGGGAAGGACGCATGCAGACACGTTACCAAACCCATAATGGCTTCAAAACAGTATACTTATATGACTATGGTTTCAAAAAACAACCCATCATCACAAACCATGCTAGTATAACTCGATTTTAATAAGTTTACATTATTATCCTGAAAACCAAGGGAAACGTGCGCCCAAAGCACGAACACGTAAGCCAAGAAATCAGATTACTACCAACGCTTAAATTGTAAGCTTATTTAAATCGAGTTATACTAGTAAAAAACAATCCAAGGAGTTGCTCACACGCTTCTCAAAAGACTGTTGTGAACTTTGCGGTGAAACAAAACCTGGAACAATAGTCCACCATGTAAGAAAGCTGTCAGAACTATCCGGAGTCACCGACTGGGAACGAAAAATGCTTGAAATGAACCGGAAAACCCTGGTTGTATGCGAAACTTGTTATAGCAAAATAGTAAGTGGATTTTAAGTCAACACAAATGGAGAGCCGTATGCATTGAAAGGTGCACGTACGGTTCGGGGGCAAGCACGCAAAAACTTGCCTTTGGGCAAGGCGTTGTGTGCTTAGCCTACGGATTCCAATTTTTAATATCCTGGAGGATTCCTGTCACGTTGTCGTTGCTAACCCCAAGTATGTCAGGGCTATCAAAGGACAGAAAACCGATGACAAAGACTCCGCCTGGATTGCGGATCTGTTTAAATTTGATATTGTTCCTTCCAGTTATATCCCCTGTAAGCAAATTCGCATGCTTCGGGAATTGTTCCGATACCGGCAGAAACTGACTGGCCACCGCAGCAGTGAGAAAAACCGGTTACAGAATGCTCTTACGGTTTCCAACATTGCCCTTGCATCCGTCCTCTCAGATTCCTTTGGAAAATCAGCGACCGCCATCGTTGACTATATCCTGACCTGTGAGGTATTTGGCCCCGAATACTGTAAATCCCTGCTTCTTAAAAAAGCAAAGGACAAGGCAGATGATGTTGTAACCTCCATAATCGGTTATGAACCGCGCCGTGACCAATCCGTTAAGATTAAGGTCCGCAGAAAGTATTTCGATGAAATCAATGAGTGCGTCTCCACTCTCGAAGAAACGATTTCCGACCTGGCTGAACCTTACCATAAATTTATCGAATTGGCTACTACAATTCCTGGAATTACAGAGCAGTCTGCCACCTTTATCATTGCTGAAATCGGGGTGGATATGGCGGTATTCAAATCCTCAAAACGTTTGTGCTCCTGGGCTGGGCCGGCTCCTGAAAATAACGAAAGTGCCGGTAAAAAGAAGAGCGTCCATGTTTCAAGAGCCGGGGTGTACTTAAAGCCTCTGCTGGTTCAGTGTGCAAATGCTGCCATCAAGAGTAAAAACCCTTACTTCAGATACAAATATGACCGTATAAAAAAACGTCGTGGTCATAAACGGGCAATCATTGCCATTGCACGCATGGTGTTGACTTGCATTTACCACATGTTCCAAAAGCAGGAGGTATTTAATCCTGCCGATACGGATTATTCCGCTATTCCTGAAGAAATGTACCGGAAATTTCAGGAACAGTATGACAGAAATGCCATCAAACGTTTAGAGAAACGAGGCTATGTGATTACTCCTCCTGCTATGGCCTGATACCCTTTATTCCATAGGCTCCTTTGGGGCGGCAGTTTACTGGTGCTCTTATTAAGTTACGACTTTTTTTGATTTTTTCTTTCAACCTATACCTGCTGCCGGATTTGCTCACTAAGGGCAAACCGAAATTCCTGCACACTTTCTGTACGGTACTTTGAAAATGATTCTTCCTGATATGGCAGTATCTTCATGGCACAATACGAGATGTTGATCAGGTTAACCAACATTTCGATTCCCTTCCGACTGCGTAACATATAGCTGCATAACGACCAGAACGTTTTCTGTTCATAATAACTCACCTCGGTATTCCAGCGAAATGTGTAACACAATAATGGGATGAACTGCATACGCTCACTCCCGGTCTGGTTTAGCGGCGCCTTTTCCTGCCATGCGCAGAATATCTGCATCTGCTCTGGAATAATCGTACTGAAAAACAGGCGTCTGGAGCCGCCGGTTTTCTCTGTAAAAGTTAAATAGGCGGGAACCTCCCTTTGCCCGAAGATATTGGTAAGGACCCGGCGTACACCCATGTAGTAATCCCCTATCTTTTCAGCAGAAAGAGTGAAGTCCTCTTTAATAGAAAGGCGTTCCCCATGCTTTGCGGGCCTGCCTCTTCTGCCGGTTGGCTGTGGGGCAAGGTCATAAATAACAGAGTCAGCCCTGGCATTACAGATCAAATCCAGATTTGGATATTCATCAACAATACAGGCGGGATTTTTCTTGGCGTACCAGCTGTCACAAAGGATTATGACATTCTTCTGAGAAGCAAAAGAGGGCATGACCTGACGCACCATGGCTGCGGCAAGCTCCAGTTTCGATTCTTTTTTCTGCCACATGCGGTAACCGAGAGGGACCGCCAGATAAGCAATCCGGCGGTTGCTCCATATGGGGACACAAAGCATGAGGCTGACAAAGCAATGGCCGTTCAGATAGTTGGAGCCATTGTGTGCTGCATGGTCAAAAAGTTTTGAAACATCTTCAAATTTCCTTCCAATATTTAGAAATCATGGTATCATCAATGCAGAAGAAGACCGGCTGTGACTTCAGGGAGTCAGGAATGAGTTTTAAAGCCAGGGATGCCGTTACATTCATGAATCTGGAATAATCTGCTTTGGAGCAGGAACAGGCATAATAAAAAGCAGTCAGTGACTTTTGGGTGATGGCAGACAAAAAATGTCGGTAGAGGGAACGGATGGAATCCGCCGACTCCATGGCAAGTATGGATAAAGCCAGTAGAAATAAAGTCTCCGCGGCAGGGGAAGAAAAGGTTTTAAAAATAGATGGAAAAATATTGATGAAGTCTACCAATCAGGTTCTTTTCGTTGTATAATGAGTTTGTCGTACAGGGTCACTTTCCTTTGTATATTTTGTTGGCAAACTAATTATACACCAAAGTGTCCTGTACGATATTTTTTTCTTAAAAAGTTGTAAAGTCGTGTGTGTAATAAAACCAAAAAATATAAATATTTTTCCAAAGCTGGTGATACTTTAAAGTCCAGCTAAGAAATGTCAAGGGGTGATTTGAAAATTATGAAAAAAAATTTGTTGGAAGCCGTTCCCTAAAAAAGGGTATGCTTAATAAAGGGGATGTGAAAAAAGCCCCTTAACAAAAGGTCAAAGGAGCCCATCTCCGCAATCAGGACAACGGCGCTCAGGAAACCTGCCCCGCGCAGTGGCTGGAGGAGGCGGATGCGGTTATAAACCGCCGTCCCCAGCAGCTTGCCCACAGATTCGTGGAGGGTTTCCAGAATGGTGTCAAGGTGTTTCTGGTATTCCCTGTAGCTGTCTATGTAAAGCCTTATCCTGACGGCATTGCTGGGCAGGGCGCGGCCAAAGACCGCCGCATCCCTTGCGGCGCTGCACAGGGCGTTGTACTTTGCCATGGCATACTTTTCGCCAAAGAGTGCGGTGGTGCGGATGATTTTCACAAGCTCCTCCTTTGGCGCATTGAGCATATCGGAAGCGAGAGGGTAATCCTCCAGAAGCTTCAGGGATGTCTGGGTGGTAATCTTGCTGAAGACGCCCAGATATGCGGGGAAGGACACCTTGAGTTCCGCATTCAGCTTCAGCACGATGGAGGACTGCAGGTCCTTGATATAATAGTAATCCCTGACAAGGTTACGCAGGTCAACGATCGCGTCCTCCGGGATGATGGATGTCTTGAGGGAAACATCAAGCCCGACCTTCGCGGCCTTTTTGGAATCAAATATGTCATTATGCAGTTTCCTTGGTATTTCATGTAAGTTTATCCTTTCCGGCAGGCATCCATTTCCAAAAGGTGGATACGCAACCTAGTACAGCATTGCTTAAATATCAGTGATAAAATTACTAATGGTATCCCGGCATATGTCCACTTAAATGGGTGTGCTGTAAGATTGTATTGTTCAATAAAGCGCAGGATGCTTGCTTCCAGTTCTTCTATGTGACAGGCAGCTTTTCCGCTTCAGCAGCTTCCGGTTAATGATGCCAAACCATATCTCAATCTGGTTCATCCAGGAACTGTGTTTCGGAGTATAGACAAAGCGGATCCGGTGGGAAGGGTCATGCAGGAAATCCGCTTGGCTTTCCATACTTTTAAGGATCCCTGTTTTCCCTTTTTTGCCCAGTTCCACGCCAGGGGCACAGGCTTCTGCCACATAGCGGACAAGGGCTTCCGACTTATGGGTGTTTAGGCCATCGCATATAAATGTCCATGGGGCTTGCGGGTCTGTCCCTGCCAATGCTTTCACGGCTTCCACAAAATCCTCTTCTGTGCGTGTGGAGTTTAAATACGGCATTTCCATACGGCCCGTTGCAACATCAAAGAACCCGATGAGCTTGTCAGTATATTTATGTTCCAGCGCTTGTACCCCAGTCATTTCATCCGTGGAAACAATGTGTGCACCTTCCCGGCTTTGTTCCTGGGCGCTCTGGTACAGGCCGCAGATTTCGTTTACTTTCCGCGCAAAAGATTCCGGGGCTTCCGTCTTTTCCGAAGAATGAAGCCAGTAACGGATTCTGTGGGGATATAAATCTACCTCACTTTTAAAAAACGGCTGACAGATTTCTCAGAAATCTGTTCAGCGATCCCCTGCTTTTTAATTTCTGCCGCTAACAGCGGGAGGCTCCACTGGCTTACTTCGTACCCAAAATCATTTGGGCTGCTGCAGGCAAGGCCGATGATCCGCATGATCTGGTCCGGCGTAAAAACAGACGTGGCACCGGGGAGTTTTTTATCGGACAGGACTGCCCGTATCTCATCTTCAAGCTTTTCCGGGTCGTCCATTTCAATCCTCCGCAAGGCTGGGAGCGCCGCGAGGAACCGACTGCGCCAGGCGGCAGCATTATTATAATGAAGCCCGGCCTGTGGCGCAATATTCTGGTTGAGTTCCCCCTGTGACGCAGGCAGGACAATGCTGGCTCTTTTGACCAGTCCTGACGGAAGGGAGCGGCTTTTTGAAAAAGCAGATAATATGTTTTTCATGGCATCAGATAAAACCGGGATAGTATCAATTGTTTTCCTTCGCATAATAACACATCCATTCTTTAGTGATAGAATTATTATGCACCGACTACAATAAAAAAGCAGCGTCTATTCATTATTATTTTGGCAATGCTGTACTAGTATAACTCGATTTAAATAAGCTTACAATTTAAGCATTGGTAGTAATCTGATTTCTTGGCTTACGTGTCCGTGCTTTGGGCGCACGTTTCCCTTGGTTTTCAGGACTTGCTGCTTTCGCATTTACAACTTCATAGACGATTGTGCCCACATCCTCTTCCGAAAGATCAATCGTGTCCAAGCGGTATTTCCATTTGTAGGGGACGGGAACCTCATTGATTTCTTCAAAGTATTTCAAAATCCGTTCCTTTAGTTCCTCTTTCGAGCCTACACGAATCCCGGACAACATCTGGCGGGTCATTTTGCTGAAAAAGCCTTCCACCATATTCAGCCAGGAGCCATGTGTGGGTGTGAACACAAATTCAAACCTTCCAGGAACTGTATTCAGATATTCCTGTGTCTCCCTGGATGTATGGGCGGAGTGGTTATCCAGTATAAGCCGTATTTTGTCCCCTTTTGGGTATTTCTCATCCAATATTTTAAGGAATGTTACAAAATCGCTGCTTTTATGAGTATTGCTTACCAGTGGGATAGCTTCCCCGGTCAACAGGTCAATCGCTGCCAATAGGGAGAGCGTCCCCAGACGTTTATACTCATAATCACGCTGTACGGTGGACATTTTTTCCGTACTGGCAGCCGGGGGCCTGTCCCCGGTTGTGGTGGCAATCGCTTGGATCCCGGGCTTTTCATCATAGGATAATGTATGTACCGGCTCTTCATCACCGGCAAACGGAATCAAACTTCCATTTTCATCAAAGCGGAGTTCAACCTGTTTGTAAATGACCAGCACATCATGCATCTTCTTTTCAAAGTCAGGATCCCGTTTTTCACAATAATAGGTGACCTTATGGGGATTAAGCATTGCTTTCCTAAGTATCTTCCGGATAGAAAACTCAGATGCTGTCGCCATACGGGGATATCCTTCCTGTTCAGCAACGGAATTGATGTAGCGGGTAAGGCTCAATGGATACCATAACTCTGCCGGGAGGCCGAATGCGGAAGGCTTTTGGCAGGCAATATTGATTACCCATGCCTTTGCATCATCGGTAATTTCAATCCTGCGGCCACGGCCTTTACTGTCTTCCATGGCAGCTTTTACGCCTGATTCCATATATTTTTTCAGGCAGAGCTTTACCGTCGGTCTCGAAATATCGAGTTTGCCAGCAATGGCTTCATCTGCCATGCCATCTGATTTTAATAAGAGGATTTTGGCTCTCCTGTGGACTCTGGCTTCAACAGTCCCCTTCTGTAGAATGGACTTTAAATATGACTTATCATCATTGGAAAGAAAAATAGGCGTAGCACTCTTTGGCATCATTTTACCTCCTGAAATGGTCTATAAGTATTATACCATTTCAGGATAATAATGTAAACTTATTAAAATAGAGTCATACTAGCTTTTTACTATTACAGATAACTATTATTTCTCTGTGTAAACTGCCATAATAAGACCATTACTATCAACAGAATAGTAGTAATCATTTCCGTCCTTATTCTTTGATTTGCTCTTTATAACTTTACCAGCAGTATTAACGAGAGAATACGTGTTTTTCGTAGCTTTGCCATCTTTATCAGTAGCAGGAATCACATATAACTCATCAATATCATCCGCCTTTTTACTGATTCCAAGGCTAGATAAAGAGGATACAGAGTGTGGATCAACAGTGTTCAGACCCTCGCTGCCATCAGCATTCTTAAAGTATTTCACGAATTCCTTAAACATCCTCAAGTTTTTTATAACCCTCAAGGCTTTTTCCATCATCATTGGTATCTTTGTCTTTGTCAAGAGCCTTTACTACCTGATATTTCTCGTCTTTACCCGCTCTAAGAAGCATACCGGACTGATACAGTTTCTTATCATCCTCACCAGTCTTACCAGCGCCCTTCTTGCTACCAGATTTTTCGAATAAGAAGTTAAAGTTATCGCCATCAATGGTAATAGTAGTCTTATTAGTTCTCATAGCGCCATCATCGCCATCGCCGAAGTAATAGCACTTATAGCCCTTAGCTTCCCAATATGGAGCATTATCATTGAATCCATCTTCTGTATCAAATGGATAGTCATCATCATCTGCGATTACAGATAGACCAGATCCGTTATCAGCGATAAACTTAAGTCCATTAATCATTCGTCCATCATTCCTAAATGCATATTTCTTGCCTTTGATGGTCTTGAACTCACCAGCATAAATATCGCCGTTGCCTTCTGCATAGTACCAAGCATCATCCTCATCATTATATTTTTTCGTCATTCAGATACTCAGCAGATACAACCTTGAATCAACCCTTGCTTACCTTAGCGCCATTTTCTACATCATTAAAATATCTCCACTGCTGAGCGTACTTAGCAGAAACAGACTTCTTATTTGCAGAATCACTCTTGCTGGCTACAATATCAACATGGTTATCAGAAGCTCTCTTAACATCAGCAGACCATTCAGCTACCATTGCGCCATACTGGTCATAGCCGTACTTCTTACCATTGATAGTCTTTTCCTTAAGCTCTTCAGCACCATCAGATTTTACTTTTTTACCATTAGATTTGAAGTAGAACCAATGGGTCTGATCTTCGTCATCTGTAAATACAGGTGCAATAGCATTATATGGAAAATTGTTACAAGTTAAAACTTAAGGACAATAAAAGAGAACAAAAAGTATTAAAACAAACATTAATAAAAGATTAAACAATTTCCAGCTTTTTTATAAGTACGTAAGTTGCTAAAATATAAAGGGAATGATATAATGTATTGAGGATTTAGGAGAAGAAAATAGTTAAAAACCGGCGTATGAATGAAGAAGGATGGATTTAGAAGGTGTTTATCCGATGAAGAATTTTGAGCAGTATAAACGTATTGTGCGTTTTACTTCTATAATTACACTTGTAGTATGTGAGATGGCAATATATTGGACAGTATGGCTAAGGCATTATAATATTGAAATGGAGATTCCATATAATAGAACTGGAAATTGGATGATTGTAGCTGTCTATTGTTTGATTCTCCTTATTTTCAGTAAAATGTATGGTGGACTTAAGATAGGTTATTTAAAGACTTTTAATATTATTTATTCTCAATTTTTGACAACAATATCTGCCAATGCATTGATTTATCTTCAGATTACTTTATTGATAAAGCACTTCACATCGATTGTTCCCTTGGTATATATGACGGTATTACAATTGCTGGTAATTGTACCTTGGGGGATTATATTTACACGGTTGTATAGATTTCTATACCCTGCAAGAAAAGCGCTTTTAGTATATGGGGAACGGACTGTTGATGGGTTTGTGGGTAAGGCGAATACAAGGAATGATCGTTTTATTATTACTAAAAAGATAGATTATAGAGAGGGGGTCGATGTGGTTGTAAATTGCGCCAAGCAATCGGAAGCAGTTATTTTGTGTGACCTCCCATCAGAAATACGAAATACAATACTGAAATTTTGTTATTCTCAATCAATACGTGTTTATGTTACTCCTAAATTGTCGGATATTATTATCAGAAGTGCAGAGGATTCCCATCTTATTGACAGTCCTTTATTATTATCTCGTAATAATGGGTTCACCTTTGAACAACGATTCTTTAAACGGGCTGTAGACATTGTACTTACATTAGCGTTGCTTTTTGTGTTTTCTCCTATTATGATTGTAACGGCTTTAGCTATAAAACTTTATGACAGAGGACCGGTACTCTTTTTGCAGGAGCGATATACTAAAGGCGAACAGAAGTTTATGATTTACAAATTTCGCAGTATGAAGATTAATTCGGATTCTATTAAGTATGTTCCAACTATGGAGGATGACCCGAGGGTCACCCCGGTGGGGAAGGTCATACGTCAGTTGCGGATTGATGAAATGCCCCAGTTTTTTAATATCTTAAAAGGAGAAATGAGTCTGATAGGTCCAAGAGCGGAAAGTGTCAAACTCACAGATGCTTATGTTCGGGATATACCAGAGTTTAAATATCGTTTGAAGGTGAAAAGCGGGCTGACCGGATATGCTCAGGTACATGGTAAATATAACACGACTCCATATGATAAGCTGAAGCTTGATTTGATGTATATTCAGAATTATTCATGGCTGATGGACATGGAGATAATATTTCTTACAGTCAAGATCCTCTTTATGAAGGACAGTACAGAAGGCTTTACAGAGGAGCAGTGTGCAACACTGGATATAGAGGAAGCAAAGAATGGTACGAAAAAATAAGGCGGTTATAATTACGAGTTCGTCCACTTATGAAAGCAGGGTAAATGCTATCGAGGAGTTTCTTTCTTCAAAAGGGTATAATATCCTGGTATTTGAACCGGAATTTGATCATCATTTGAAGCAAAAAAGATATTACAAAAAGAAGAATCACAGATATATTCCTATGCTGGCATATCAAAAGAATCTTTCTTTAAAACGAGTGTATTCTTTGTACGATTATGCAAAACGAGTATCTCAAATAGCCATCGACGAAGAGCCAGAGGTGCTTTATGTGTTGCTCCCAGCCAATTCTTTAGCGAAGTTTACCTCTGAAGTCAAAAAAAAGTGTGAAGGAATTCTGATTTATGATATTTTAGATATGTGGCCGGAGTCTCTGCCTTTCCGATTGGGAAAGGCATTCTGGCCTTTTTCTGTTTGGAGAAAAATGAGAGACAATAATTTAAAAAAGGCAGATTTGGTAGTAACAGAATGTGGTGTGTTTTCTGAAATGCTTAAGAAAAACTTAGGATATACTCCTCAAACTGTATATTGGCCTAAGGATATAAAAAAGCCAAAGTGGATGAAAGTACCAGATTTAGACCTTATTCATATCTGTTATTTGGGTACAGTTAATCATATTATCGATATAGAAACAATTGTAAGTATTATGGAGCGCTTAAATAGGAAAAAGAAGGTAATATGCCATATAATTGGAAAAGGTGAAAATAAAACGCAATTTATTAGAGCACTGGAGAAAGCGGGAATTGAGGTAATTGATGAGGGAGTAATTTACGATGGGGATGTTAAGGGTAGTATTATTCAACAATGTCATTATGGATTGAATATTATGAAACCTGAGGTGTGTGTGGGATTGACTATGAAGTCAGTTGAATACTTTGCATATGGGCTACCAATTCTTAATAACATATTAGGCGATACCTGGCGCTTAGTGGAAGAGGAGAAAGTCGGATTCAACTGCTATCCATCAATGAATGACGAGCAGATAAATAATATGATTCACTTGGCTGAAGATACTGTCAAGATGCGTGCTCATATAAGACATGTATACGAAGAAAAATTTTCCGTGCCTGCTTTTTATATTCAAATGGAAAAAGCCTGGAGTCAACTGGAAATACAGAGAGGAATTGAAAAATGAATATACTGCATATATCGCCATATCTTCCTTCTCTAGAAACGAATCACGCAGGTGGTGTCTGCATGGGACGTCAAATAGAAACGCTAAGAACATGGAATGAGGTGTATGTCTTAACATTTATTGCGTCGGACTTTGATCAGGTACTTGCCAACAAATTAAAAAAAGATGCAAGATATCATTTTGTGAAATTGTATAAATGGAGCAAAGCATTACATGTTTTATTTGAACCATGGTTTCCAGCATATTTTGCAGCAAGATCTTCATTTCGATTTTCAGCACTGCTTGTTTGGTGTGTGTGGCGTTATCGTATAGATGCTATTCATGGTGAATATGCATCAATGGCACAATATCAGTGGATATGTCGATTATTTCCAAGATTACGTTATTATATGACAGAACATGATGTGACAACGCAATCTTATGAGCGTAGGGCAAAGCAAGAGCAGGGATTGAAAAAAAGATATCTTTCTTATCAGATACGCAGACTATATCATTATGAGAAGATTTATTGTCGCCGTGCTGATGCAGTTATGACATTTAGTCACAAAGATAAAGTGCTTTTGGAAAAACAGTATGGATTATCTGGGATTTATGTGCTCAACCCATATTTTGGAATTGAAGATGGTATGATGGAAGAACCGAAATACCAGGAAAAAGAACGAAACACGCTATGCTTTTTGGGACAGATGGGAAGAGAGGAAAATGCTGCAGCGGCAATGAGCTTGATTCGTTTAGGAGAACAGCTAAAAAATGCAGGTTATCTGGTGAATATTTATATTGTTGGAAATAATCCTCCACCTGAGTTAAGACGGTTAGAAAGTGACACGGTTTATATTACTGGATTTGTTGAAGATGTGGACGAGTATGTATTGATGTCTGGTATTGCTGTATTTCCATTAACATTAGGTGCAGGAATTAAGCTGAAAGTTTTGCGAAGCCTAGCTCTTGGAACACCGGTTGTGACAACGAATATAGGAGCAGAAGGAATTGATGAGGAAGGCAATATTCTTTTGCTGGCAAAAACAGAATTAGAGTTTGTACAGACAATAATAGATATTATAAACATGGGAGAGAAGGAATACTGTGAATTATGTAGGAATGGGCAAGAATATGCTAAAACACATTTTGGATGGGAAAGAAGTGAACGGGTTTTAATGCGACTGTATGAAAGTGAGAAGATAGGCGTATGATGGTTTATGTATTTGTTTTTCTTTTTCTGCTAGTATTGTCTGGATGGGAAGTATTTGGAAAGCCCAGCAGAAAAATGCAGAGAAATTTCCTTATTAGCATTGTGCTTCTAATTACCTGCATATCAGCCATACGTTGGGGAGGCCCGGGAGATTTCTTCAATTATAAAAGAATGTATGATAATATGCAGTGGGGGATGGTGCTCCATGGTGGATTTGAAAAGTTTGATACGGAGCCATTGTTTAACATTCTTTTGATTCTGATAAATCGTGTGAGTGGAGGAAACTTCACTGTTTTACTTTTTGTTCAGGGGCTTCTGGTAAATGGATTATTTGCGTTGTTTATCTGGAAGATGGAAAGTGATAAAGAACAAAGGTATATTTTATTGTTTATGTTTGGAACATGGGCTATGGGGCTGTGGGGAGTATTTGTAGTGCGTCAGACCATAGCTTCAGTAATCTGTCTCTTCAGTATTATATATATAAGAAAGAAAAACGGGGCAGGTTTTTTAGTTTGTCTTTTGGCTGCTATAATGTTCCACAAAGCAGCGCTGGCGTGGATATTGGCCTATCCTATTTATCATATTTCGTTAAGCAGAAGATGGATTCTGGTGATGCTTGTAACATTTACGGTATTTGCAGCATTTATGATTAAGCCATTGTTTTTAATGATAAGCCAGATGGTGGGAGGAGAATTGGGGTACCGTATTTGGGAATATCTTAATGAAGGAAATAGTGCATATGGAGCAAATTATAGCATATTGTTTATGATACTAAAAAGGATGGCAAATTCGGTTCTTATTGTGGGGGTTATGTTTATCCTCTATAATAGATATCGAGGGGATGAGGATTTTCTGGGATGTCTTAATCTGTATTCATTTGGATTTGCAATTACAATAGGAGCTTTATTTACCAGTAATGTCTATGCAAGATTTGCAACTCCGTACTGTATGGTGAGTCTGTACCAATTTGAATATCTGTTTAGAGAAAATAGTGGTAATTGGAAATCTAAGATTATATTTGGAGTATATGGAATCTATGCTTTGTCCAGGTTGATGGTTTATGTGGGCAGTTATGATGCGTATGTGCCATTTTCTACAATATTTGGAATGATAGGATAAAAAGTACAGTTTTTCATAGTATTACGCATAGCTGCTTGGTTGCAAAAGACATGGTAAGATGTTATACTGATTTAGATTTAATTGGCTGGAGGAAAAAGAATGGGTAAGATGATGGCTCGTCTTAACGGTTTTTATTGTTACAGACATTTGTTAAAGCAGTTGGTCCAAAAAGATATAAAGCTGAAGTACAGGAGAAGTTTTTTGGGATATCTGTGGAGTATTTTAAATCCACTTTTGACCATGGCTATTATGGTTGCCGTTTTTTCGAATATATTTAGAGGCGATATTCAGAATTTTCCTGTATATTTAATTGTGGGACAGACCTTATTTAATTTCATGATAGAGGCTACAAATATGGCCCTGGGTTCGATTACTGAGAATGCAGCATTACTAAAGAAGACATACGTTCCAAAATATATATTTACCATGGCTCGTGTTACGAGTTCACTGGTAAATATGATATTTTCATTGGGAGCCATGCTTGTTGTATTTATTGTCTGCGGAGTAAACTGGAATATTTTTATGCTGTTTATACCAGTGATTATACTTCAGGTATACCTGTTTAGCTTGGGGTTGGGGCTTTTTTTAGCGCAGAGCACTGTTTTTTTCCGAGATATCCGACATCTTTATAGTGCCTTTACCATGGCGTGGATGTATCTTACTCCTATTTTCTATCCTGTAACTATGCTTCCGGATTGGCTGCGAACATCTGTAGTTATGTTTAATCCAATGTATGGATATATTCAACAATTTCGTATGATTGTATTGGATGGGCAAATGCCAGGAGGGAGAATGATTTTAATAGGTTTTGCAGTGGGGCTATTTTGGATGCTGTTGGGCACTTGGTCATTCTTAAAAACACAGAACAAATTTATATTGTATATATAATTGGAGATATAACATGGAAAATAATGAGTATATAATAGAAGTTACGGATGCAACTGTTAGATTTAACATGTCAACGGAGCGATTGGATAATTTAAAGGAATACTTTATCAAGCTTATGAATGGACAGCTTATGTTCCAGGAGTTTTTGGCTTTAAAACAGGTTGATTTAAAGGTGAAAAGGGGAGAGGCGTGGGGTATTATCGGGACAAATGGCTCTGGGAAGTCAACACTCCTAAAGCTTATATGCGGAATACTTAAACCCTATAAAGGATATGTGGCAATCAGGGGCACCATTGCACCTTTGATTGAGTTGGGCGCAGGATTTGACAGTGAACTCACAGCCCGGGAAAATATATTTCTGAATGGGGCCGTATTGGGACATAGCGAACGGTTCATGAAAGAGAAATTTGATGAAATTGTAGATTTTGCAGAGCTGAGAGATTTTTTGGATATGCCTATTAAGAATTATTCATCGGGGATGGCGGCTAGATTAGGATTTTCTATTGCGACAGTAGTACAACCGGATATATTAATTGTGGATGAAGTTTTGGCTGTAGGGGACTATGCTTTCCAGCAGAAATGTGAGACACGTATGCAAAGTATGCTTAATCAGGGAACGACATTACTATATGTTTCTCATTCAATTGAGTCTGTTAGAAATTTATGCACGAAAGCACTGTGGATAGATAAGGGGAATGTAAAAATGAGTGGCGATGTGATGGAAGTAAGTCAAAGGTATATGGAGAGCTTTTGACATTAAAGGAGTGTGTATGCTTAACCTATTAAAAAAAACAATAGTAGTTATAATACGCAATTTATATATTTCATTAATTAGAGTTCCTATATCAATTTTTTATATCATATATAATTTTAGAAATAAGTATACACATTATGTGGTTGTATGTAATCATATTGGTGATACATTATTATCTTTAGGGTATCTTAAGGCGTACAAAGAAAAAAATAACATTAAACATATGACATTCGTTACAACTAAGGGAATGGAGCCTCTTACAGAATGCTATAAACAAACTTTGGATTATGTAATGATTATACGTGGAAAGGGATTAAGACTGATTTTGGATTCAGGAAAAACTAATTTTGGCATCCATGTATTAAAAAAAATTAAAAATATTACTATTATTAATCCGGAAAATGCATTTGTTGATGAGTTCTTTTTGTATCCAGCGCGTTTCCCTATGCTGTCATTGAAAGATTGCATTAGGTATGGTGAATTGGGATTGAAAGAAAATGTGGCATTTGATGTTCCGACTTATAAAGTTGCTGATATTTCGGAAGTTTTAGGAAACATGAAGGTAAAGAAAGGATGCACCATCATTTTAGCGCCGTACGCATCGGTAACAAATCAAATTTCATTTTCTTTTTTTGATAGACTTGCCCAACTTTTTTTGAATAAAGGGTTTCAGGTCATGACAAATATTACAGATATTAATCAACCAATAGCAGAAGGAAGTCTGCCCTTACTCTGCAATATAGGTGATGTAGCTATGGTAGCAGAATATTGTGGTTATGTAATAGGACTGAGGAGCGGTTTGCTGGATTTGCTGTGTTATGCAGAGTGTAAGCTTATTGCATTGTATCCATCCGACAATCTTTATACGAACTTTTTTAGATTGGCAGCATTAGAGGATGTAAGTGCGGATGTCATAGAGTATCGGCTAAAAAATGAAAATGATGATTTAACATATATAGTAAATTACGTGGAGCAAGGGAGAGGAATATAATGATAGAATATGTAATAATTCAGGCAGGCGGTAAAGGAACACGATTAAAAAGATTAACGCAGAATAAGCCAAAGGGCATTGTGCCAGTTAATAATCTGCCAATAATATTTCATTTGTTTAATAAATACCCACAGAAAAAATTCATTATTATAGGCGATTATAAGCATGAAGTTCTGGAGGAATACCTGGAGTCCTTTTGCAAAGTAAAGTATGTGACAGTAAAGGCAAAAGGGACAGGGACATGCGCCGGAATTGGCGACGCACTGAAATATATTCCGGATGGTTTTCCGTTTATGCTGATATGGTCGGATTTGATTCTGGGGGCTGATACGGATATTAACGGATTGGGCGAAGAGAATTACATAGGAATATCAAAGGACTTTGAGTGCAGATGGTCGTATAAAGAAGATAAGTTTGTAGAGCAGCCTTCTTATGAATATGGTGTGGCTGGCATGTTTGTGTTCAAAGATAAAGAACAATTGGTAGGTATCCCTCAAGAAGGTGAACTCGTTCGATGGATGGGGGAAAACGCAAGGACATTTAAAGAAATTGGACTTTATGGTACCAGGGAAGTAGGGACCATGATAGCTCTTCAGGAAACAGAAAACGATGAGTATCGCTGCCGTCCATTCAATAGCATGGAAATTAAGGGTAATATAATTGTAAAAAGACCAATTGATGAGCAAGGGCGGAAGTTGGCAGTACGTGAAGTGAACTGGTATCGTGAAGTGCAAAAGTATAAATTTGAGCAAATTCCCAAGCTCTATGAGTTTGAACCGTTGACAATGGAAAAGATAGATGGAAAAAATATTTTTAAAACAGATTTGACACTGGAGCAGAAGCAGGTTGTTATTGATAATCTGGTATCTTCCCTTGAAAGACTGCATGATTTAAAGCGGACGTCGGCAGATTTATTCAGTATAATGGAGGCATATTATCATAAAACAATCAAGCGATTGGAAAGTGTGCGTGATCTTATTCCGTTTGCAAACCAACGATATATCCGTATTAACGGCAGGAACTGCAGAAACCCGTATTTTTACAAAGAGAATTTCAGAAAGAAAGTGAAAGAACTACTATGCGATACAAATGAATTCGCATTGATTCATGGGGACTGCACATTCTCTAATACTATGGTAGATTCAGATTTAAACATTATATTTTTGGACCCCAGAGGATACTTTGGTTTTCAGGAATTATACGGCGATGAATATTATGACTGGGCCAAGGTGTACTATTCTATCAATGG
Organism: Enterocloster clostridioformis; assembly: GCF_020297485.1. Classification (NCBI taxonomy): domain Bacteria; kingdom Bacillati; phylum Bacillota; class Clostridia; order Lachnospirales; family Lachnospiraceae; genus Enterocloster; species Enterocloster clostridioformis. The sequence goes on along the minus strand of NZ_JAIWZC010000001.1, from coordinate 3,053,150 downwards.
GGATTATGATCAATTTAATAATAAGCATTTTGAACTTCTGATAAAAGAAAACGAAATAATTTTAGATATTGGCACCAATGGCTGGAAAGATTTAGGGGATTATTTTTTGAGTAGAATTAAAGATTGCAATCCGATGAAAATTAAATTTTTACACGCAATTATCTGGTTGTCCTTAACTACATATGCTTGGGAGGACTATGATTCCATTTGTGGAGCGTTCTATAATGGGACGTATTTACTTGAAGAAGTATTGTGAATCTATTAAAGGAGAAAATGGAAAAATGATTAATTATTTTAATGAAATTATGGCAACAGTTAAAGAATCACTAAATTCTTTGGATGAAAATCAATTTAGACGTTTAGTAGACCATTGCAGTGAGTGCATTAATAATGGTGGCAAGATTGTGGCGAGCGGATTGGGAAAAAATGTGCCTATATGCGAGAAATTTGTTGGAACTATGAACTCGCTGGGGATGGATGCCAGATTCTTGCATACGAATACAGCGGTGCATGGAGATTTAGGAATGGTGGAAAAAGATGATATTGTCTTGCTGCTTTCTAAAAGTGGAAATACAGAAGAGTCGATAATGCTTGCCCATTATCTTCAGGAACGAGGAACGGAAACGTGGCTGTTAAGTTTTAATAAGGAGTCTAAATTAATATCAATTCTGAAAGAACACATTATATTGGAGCTTAAAAATGAGGGTGATGAATGGGATATTGTCCCCAATAATTCAACCACAGTGTACCTGATACTATTGCAGGGATTAGCAATGCAGATATGTAAAAATAGAGGGGTTACATTAGATGACTTCAAAGTAAATCATCCAGGTGGTGGGATTGGCGCTAAGTTGAGAGGGGAAATGTTATGAACCTGACTTTATCTTCATTGCCGCATACATGGATTTTAGATTTGGATGGGACTCTTGTGGAGCATAATGGTTATAAGATTTATGGAAAAGATAGATTGCTGCCTGGGGTTAGAGATTTTTTTGCGCAGATTCCAGATGAGGATTATGTTCTTATTTTAACAGCAAGGAAAGAAGATTATAAATTGCTGACAGAGAAATTCCTTGACGAAAATGGCTTGAGGTATGATTTAATACTTTATAATATGCCGGTTGGTGAGCGGATTTTAATTAATGACAATAAACCATCAGGATTGAAAATGGGGATGTCTGTAAATAAAGCAAGGGATGAAGCTGTGGGTATCAGAATAGATATCTTGAATGCTTTATAGATATAAGGAATTGTACCAATCCGCGGATGGGTCAGCCGGTCAGTGTATGGGGAAAGTATCTTTTCATTCTGGCGAAAATGCTGAAGTTCTGAAAGATATTTTTGATATTAAGTGGCGGTCTTCGTGCAGATTTACGAAAGCGGCTGATAAAAGGGCATGCGAAACAGACCTTCTCGCGGAGGCCTTTAAAAAATGTATTCAGTGAGAAGGAGCTTTTGTCAGGAAGTCCCATGCAACCTTCCAAGACTCTGCATCCGGCAGCATCCGCATTCCGGGCAGACACGGATATCGAACTTCCATACCTCCTTGACAAGCTCAGCCATGGAAAGATTGCTGTACCTTGCCCGGAAACGCTGGTGCCCCTGGAGGGTGAAGATCAGCTTCAGGTTTTTGCTTTTGCCCCGGTTATTCAGGAACCCGTAATACCGGATCTTCTGGAACCCGGATGGGAGCACATGCATCAGGTAGCGGCGTATAAATTCCGTGTTTTCCAGAGTAATTGTCCTGCGCGGCCCGCCAGGCTTCTTCCCCCTGGCAGAGAAGGAGACCTGCTTTTCATCAACGGACAAGATACGGCTGTAGGAAATGGCAATCTTATGAGTATACCTGCCAAGGTATTCAATGGCATTGCCGAACCCGTTGAAGGTTTCTTTTATGTATGGACACCAGTCCTTCTCATAAAGGGCATCGCGGAACGCAGACCATTCATAAGAATTGCGGAGTTTTTCACAGGAAGAGGAAACGTTCAGTCTGCCGTTTTTATAAAGCGAATCCAGGCAGGCAAGATATTTCCCTTTGAACTTGTCACGGAGTACCTTTACCGGTATGAAAAAACGGTCTTTTGCCTTCCGTATCTTATGGTCAGGGGTAAGGCCGCCGCCGGAGACAATACAGTGCATATAATGTAAAGCTTTACATTACATCCATAATGACAAGTAAGTAATTATTCGCTGTTCTCTGTTGCAATATTTCCATGATAGCTATGACATACTGGTATTGTTTCTGACTATTTTAGTTGCAAAGTGACACAAATTTATTCAAAACAAGTGCTAAGATGAAACGAAAAGGGATCTCACGAACTGGTTAAACTCTTTGAAACATTAAATTATGTAAAGGAAAGCAACTGAAAAAGTCCCTGTTTATCAGGAAAATACTACTTTCCTTGTCATAATATTCCGCTTGTCATTATGCATATGCACATGGTAACCGATCTCCTGGTTCCAGGTATGAAGGATCTGGATGATCCCGGGTGTTGCGCCAAGGTACTTTTTATCAGCGGACAATTCCAAGAGCGTCTGCGCACAGCATTTGTGGAGGAGCCCATAAAGGCGCTCCTGGTTGCAGTAAATGAGGGGATTGAGTTCATGCGGCAGTGTGAATACCACATGGAAGTAGGGAGCATCGATCACCTCGGCCCGGCGTTTGTCCACCCAGAGCTCTTTTTGCACAGCCTGGCAGTTGGGGCAGTTACGGTTGCGGCAGGAACAGTTGTGGAACTCCATATGCCCGCAGTCAGGGCAGATGGAGACATTGACGCCGAGCCTTCCGGATTTGCAGTTCAGGATGGCAAGGGAAGCCTTGCGCTGGACATCCGACTGGGGCTGTCCGGAATCACAGTAACTGCCATATGAAAACTGCCAGATTTTCTGGACATTGAGATCACCCAAGGGTGCCACCTCCCATCCGGTCAAGGGGGCTGACGGCATGAACTGTGCCGTTAGAGGCGAGGTGCACATAAATCGTGGTGGAATTCAGGGACCTGTGTCCAAGGAGGGCTTTTATGGTCAGAAGATCCGTGCCGTTCTCGTAAAGGTGGGTGCCAAAAGCGTGTCGGAAGGAATGGCAGGTGAGGCGCTCCTCCCATCCAAGCCTGCGCTCGTGCTCATGGATATGCCAGGAGAGATAAAAAGTGTCGATTGGCTTATCTGCGCCACGCTGTTTTGGAAAAAGCCAGCCCATCGGCTTCCCATAAGCAAACCAGTACTGTGTGAGCAGATCCAGCGCAACTTTGGAAAGGATCGCGAAACGGTCCTGACGGGCTTTGGAATGGCAGATATGGATGCGCATATTTTTCCGGTCGATATCCTCATAACGGAGATGGCAGACTTCCCCGATACGCAGGCCGGAGGAATACATGACGGCAGTCATAGTCTTCTGTTTCAGGTCGGGCATGGTAGATATAAATTTCCAGACATCCTCCTGCGAAGGGACAAATGGGAGATACGTATCAAACCTGCGCGATGGGAGCTGTCCCAGGGCTTATGTAATACGTAAATGGTAAAGAAACGGAGCTGGGAGATGGCAGCGTTTATCGTTCGGTCAGAAAGATTTTTCTCTTTCTGGAGCCAGCGGATAAAATCGCGTAGCTCCACCCAGGAAACATCTTCCGGCAGTTTGTGGAGAATGTTAGCAAGATAGTCCAGATAGACACGGATGTAGGTAGAATAAGACATAACCGTGTGGTCGGTAAGACCGCGGAGGGAGATCATCTCCCTGAATTGCTTTAAATAATCGTCCATAATGTGGGACCTCCTTCGTAATAAATGATGGAAAGACATGAAAACAATCTTTTCTCAGGAGGCGGACGATAAAAATTTTTTGATATGTAGTTGTTGAGATTAAAAAACCATGGTAAACTAATCATAGCAGTTGGCGGTTGATTATTCTTGCGCGATGAAATCGCGCTTCCGGAAATCTGGAAATCAGATAACCGGAAGACGGAAATCATCTCTTGCGAGTTTACTCGCGTAGGTTCTTATCTAATCCATACACCTCACGCATTGATCTGTCTTTTTCAGGATCGATGCTGGTGATGTTGATAACATAGCTGTCGTGAGCAATACGGTCTATGATGGCATCGGCAAGAGGGCTTGCATCCCCACCAAGCTGGTCATACCACTCGGAACGCTCATACTGGGAGCAGAAGATGGTGGATGATTTCTTCCGCCTCCTGTGCAGGAGTTCGAAGATATCACGTTGTTCTGCCTCCGTCGGCTTCAGCAGGAGCCACTCATCAAGGATCAATACCAAGGGGGTGGCATATTTTGCCATTACCTTCTTATAAGTGCCGTCAGTCCGAGCCAGCTCCAAGTCGATGAGCAGATCGGGGAGGCGGACGTATCGGGTATTGAAGTACTGCTTACAGGCCTCCATGCCGAACGCACAAGCCATGTAGGTCTTGCCGCAGCCTGTTGCACCGGTGATGAACAGGTTCCGGTGTTCAGTGATATATTCGCAGGTGGCAAGACGGCGTATGAGCTCCTTGTTCAACTTGCGCCCGGATGTGTAATTGATATCCATGATACTTGCATCCGGCTGGTCGAATCCGGCATTTTTGATCAGCCTCTTTAAGCGGTTGTTCTTCCGGCTGCTGAATTCGATATCAACCAGCATGCCGAAACGATCCTCAAACGGTACTGTTTTTAGCTTGGGATCATCCTGTTGGCTGCGGAATGCATCTGCCATTGCGGTAAGGCGCATTTCCATTAATTTATCAATCGTACTCTGATTGGTCATATAGTTTTACCTCCTGTAGTAGTCGGCACCACGCGTAATGCCGTGTGCTTTTGGTTGAGTGGTTGTGGAATCCTCGCCGGATGAGCCGGTCTGGTCGGAACCTGTTACGAGAATGTTTTTGATGCTCTTGTAACTTGGGGATGCCGTATAGGATAGAGCCTTTTGGCAGGCCGCTTCCAGACGACGGGCTGAATATTTCTCAGCCAGTTTCAGAAGCCCCATACAGCCCCGGTAGGTCTGTTGTTCCACACTTTTGGAGGTAAGTATCGCATTTACCACAGTGTACGTGTTTATGCCAATCCGCTCAGCCCACTGACGGAAGCGGTCGCCGTTCCATTCCAGATATTTCTGGTGATCCTGCGGCATATGCTCCGTGATGGTGCTGTACTGCCCGGGACGCCCCGTAAGGCGGCGGTGGGAAGCAATGCGTTTATGGTTGTAGAAAATTTCAATCGTATGTTCCGTTACCCGTACATCAACCGTTTTTTTGATGTATTCATACGGCACAGAGTATAGCATTTTTTCTATACTTATGTGATAATTGAACTGGACGGTAGCCTGTTTCCAGTCTGCCAGTTCAAAGCGGGTAGCGGGCAATGGCGACAACAATGGTTTTTCTTCCTCAAGAAACAAGCTGAGCCGGCTGCCCTCTTTCTTTTGAAAGAGCTTCCGGTTAAACAGTGTAAGCTTATCACTGATAGCACGGTTCAATTCAGCGAGGGAGAAGAACTGTTCATCCCGAAGTGCTGCAGTGATCCATGTAGATATCATACCTACGGTTCCTTCCGCATTCGGCTTGTCCTTGGGAGCTCTGACACGTGCGGGAATAATCGCAATCCCATAATGCTCTGCCATTTCCTGATACGTTTCGTTGATCTGCTGGCCTTTCCAGCCGCCATTGTGGATAACGGCAGTCTTGCAGTTATCCGGCACTAAGATTTTGGCAACGCCGCCGAAGTATTCGTACATATGGACATGGGCATTGATCCATGATTTCTGCTTCATGTCAAGGAACGCTTCGACGTATGCATACTGGCTGTACGTCATGACTCCGACAAAGATATAGGCTTTCAGTATCTCGCCCGTATCCGGATCAATGACGGTGGCAGGATCTCCTGCCCATTTTATGAACAAAGTCGTGGTTTCACGTACTTAGGGCTAGCCGCCGCGCTAGCGGCTTGGTACAATTAATTTAGCCAGAAAAATCGGGATACTTTTAATAAGAAATATAATACAGATAAAGACATAATTTATCTATTATATGAATGGAAAAGAAAAATGGAAAAAATAAATTTATTAAAAGATTTCTGCCAATGTGTGGTAGGATGGAAATGTTGGAAAAATATTAAGAGGAAGGGTGTAATCACACCTCAAACAATGTTCGTTTTTTGCCCAGGGGACAATGGTAATTGTACAGCATATGCCCGAGATTATATTAAAGCTTTGTTAGATAGTCGGCACCAATCAAATGCTGTTTTTGTTGTCACGAAGAGTGAGTCTGTGAAAATAGAAAAAAATGAATATATCATTGATGTTATATATTGTCCAGATAAACAGATAGAGAATATTGTCAAATTATACTCATTGTTTCCGTTTTATTACAATATTGTTGTGGCTTCTATCTATCAACCTAGCGTAAGAGCTGGGGAAACTATGATAGGAAAAAATGGAACTACAGAAAAGGAACTCTTTTTAAGTGGAGTATATGGAATTGATGATTAGGAGTATGAGATGAACAATAATGTTTTATTTTCTATTATAGTACCTATATATAATGTCGAGAAAGATATTCCATTATGTTTGGATAGTATATTAGCTCAGACATATGATGATTTTGAAGTTATATGTATAAATGATGGTTCTAAAGACGATAGCTTAAACGTAGTGAAATCCTATGAAAAAAAGGATTCCAGAGTAAAATGCTATAGCCATGAGAACCATGGTGTGTCATATACTCGGAATAAGGGAATAGAATTGGCTAAGGGTGATTATATCTGGTTCATTGATTCAGACGATTGGATTGATAAAGATGCATGTAGCATACTTTCTGAGGAAATCAAAAAAAATGCAAGTGATATAATTGTTTTTGGCGGCAATGTTTTTATGAGTAAAGATTGGCATGAAGAAGATGAGTATCTGGATAATGCATTTATTTATTTTAAGCAAAATTTAAATACTAGAAAAGCCTTTTATGAAGGAAAAAGTATTAATGCTTTAATGTATGAGACGGGGAGTTATCCATTAATATGGAATAAAGTTTATAAGAAAGAACTTATTGTATCAAATGATATAAAATATGAGGAATCATTGGCATTAGGGGAAGATGAGGCCTTTTTGTTTTATATCTATCCCTTAGCACAGACAATCTCTTATATTCCAAATAAATTATATCATTATCAAAGGAATAGGCCGAGTAGTGCGACAGATAAAATTGTGAGGCAATATGTTAAACGAGCTAATCAAAATTTAAGAATGGCTCAGATAATTGAGGGATATTGGAGAAAGTTAGAATTATTTCCTGAATATACATATGAATATCTTAAGCGCTATTGTTCTTTATTATATGACAGTGCGATGACAATACGATATGATAGGAAGACTTATGAAGAGTATATCAAAAATGTTAATGATTTTTTAGGAGAGAATTTTATTGAATATTTAGAGTATTCATTGAGTTCTATTGACACAAGCCAAGTCTTTGAACATAAAGAATATAAAGTCGGAAGAAAAATATACTATATTCCAAACAGAATTCATTCCATAAAAGAATATTATGAGTGTTTTGGGTTAAGAAAAACAGTTAAACGGATAAATAGATGGCTTAAGAAGAGTATTTGCAGGATAATAAAATGGGAATACTGGAAAGAACATTCAACATTCTGTAGAATGATATATTTTTATTACAAATATATTTTTAAAGGGTATTCAGACTACAAAAAAATAAAAAAACAAGTTGGAGAAAAAACTGTTTTAGTATCATGCGCAGCATTGGGAACCGGTGATATATACCAAGTCTCACTTTTGCTCAAGGAATGGATTGAAAGGAATGAAGTTAAAGATTATTGTTTTTTAGTGGTAGGAAAAAATGAAAAAAAAGTCGCAGAATCTTTATTTCCACAAATATATGAAGGACATATTCTCCAGATTGATATGTCAACACACGAACGTTTGAGAAAACTTCGTACATTTGTAGGTAAAGAAAATATTGATTTCTATTATTTTTGCCATTTTGATAATATGTCAGATTATTTGCAGATTACCTGGGCTATTCAAGGACGGCACGGATGGAATATGATGGATTTTTATAGATTTAAGGGTATGAATCTTCCTGAAGATGCCAAATTGATTGGACCTTGTCTTGCGGATAAAGCAGATGAGGTAGAAATATTATTTAAAAAATATAATTTGAAATGTGGAAAAACTGTTCTTTTAGCACCGTATGCTACTTGCGTAGACAGTTTCCCGGCCAATTTTTGGGAGAACATAGTGGATAGGTTACAAAAGAAGGGATATACTATATGTACCAATTGTGGGAAAGATGAGATTCCGGTAGTTGGCACTCAAGGCATTTTTATTCCCTATTCCTCTATAATTCAATTTTTAGATAAAGCAGGAGCATACATAGGTATAAGAAGCGGTTTAAGCGATATTATTTCTTCATCAAAATGCAAGAAAGTAGTTTTTTATACAGAACATTCAATGTTTTGGCCGGATGGAGTTGCTATGGATTACCTTAGTTTAAATGATATGGGATTGACATCTGGGGCATTAGAATTTCTTATAACACAGGGAAATAGTGATGAGATAATAGATGAGATATGTGAAGCAATATAATATGTTATAGCCTAAACGGAGACATATTATATCCGTTTAACTTTCCATTGTTTTATTATGCATTGTGTATTTTTATTATAAGAGTTTTTGATGAGGATTGTTCAATGCTAGTATAACTCGATTTTAATAAGTTTACATTATTATCCTGAAAACCAAGGGAAACGTGCGCCCAAAGCACGAACACGTAAGCCAAGAAATCAGATTACTACCAACGCTTAAATTGTAAGCTTATTTAAATCGAGTTATACTAGTACCTTTTTTAAATTTTGGGCAATAAGTGAAAGTGATGGAAACAAATATGGAAAAAAAAAGTTATGAAGTAATTAATGGGGGAGATGGTCAATTATCTTTAGCTACAGAAGAACAAATGTGGTATAAACAAATTATTGCAATATTAGGGCTTATAGATAATAATAATAATAGATTAATTGTGGATTTCAGCATTAAGGACAGGCGGCTTAATCGCATCTTACCTAATGTAATTCATTACTATTCAATTGTCCATGGGAATACTGATATAATAGCTGATATGAATGAATATCAGTTTCCGGATTACGATGCGGAAATTGCTGTATGTACAGATGTTATGGAAAATTTGAATAATCCATTATGGTTTTTGGAGCAATTGTCAATACATTACAGAAAGATAATAATTTCCTATAAAGGTAAAGAAAAATTTAAACAATCGCGTTTCTATTCTGTTGATATAATAAATGAACTTGGTAAATTAGGATTTATAATGACCAAGAGAAGCAATGCATTTGCGGATAATTGGACCTTGATAGCATGCTTCGAAAAAGTAGAACCTTCTGTTTTGAAAGAAAATATTAATTGTACAGGATGTGGGGCATGTTATAATATTTGTCCATCTAATGCCATTAAAATGTGCTATGATTCAAACGGATTCTTGAAACCATTTGTAAATAGAGATACGTGTATTAAATGTAATAAGTGCGTTGGTGTATGCCCGGCAGTAACAGTAAAGAAAAATAATCATTTTACTAATCCGGAATGTTATGCAGTATGGGCGGATGAAAAAACAAGAATGATTTCTTCGTCAGGTGGCTTTTTTTCAATAATTGCTCAAGATATTATAGAAAAAGGTGGATGGGTATTTGGTGCGAAGTGGAGCGAGGATTTTTATTGTGAATATGTCGGCACTAACAATTTAAACGATATTGAAATATTGAGAAATTCTAAATACGTACAAAGTAATATAAAGAAGTCGTATAGCCAGGTTAAGGCATTATTAGAACAGAATATACAGGTGGCCTTTTTTGGCTTTCCATGCCAGGTTGCTGGACTGAAGTCGTATTTGGGCGAAAGTTATTTGAATGATAAGCTGTTAACCATTGATCTTCTCTGTTTTTATGCACCGTCAAATGTTTTATTTAGAAATTACTTAGATGAAAATTATGGAATTGATAATGTAAGTAATATTATATTTAGAGATAAAAAACAAGGATGGTCTTCCACTGGATATAGAGTAGAACTAAAATGTGGAGAGGTATTGTATCCGTCATATGAGAAAGATTGGTATCAACAAGCCTTCCAGAATATTCTGGGAAGAAATGATACATGCGAAAATTGTAGATATGCTGACTTCCCTAGGCAGGGGGATTTCACAATTGGTGATTTCTGGGGAATTGATATGCATGATTCTTCATGGAATGACAAAATGGGGACAAGTATTGTCTTGGTTAACAGTATTAAGGCACAAACATATTGGACGCAAGCATGCAGATTATTTGCAAGATATGAAAATGTTCCATTGGAATGGGCATTAAATAAAGGAAACAGATTTCATGGTGAAGGTAGAAATAGGAATAAAAATTATTCATATTTTCTTAGACTGTTGCAGAAGAAGACTTTTAACGAATCTGTTAAGTTAGCCTTATCTGGAGAGCACGATATTGGAATTGTATGTTTGTTCAATCACAATATTGGAAATAATTTAACTAATTATGCCTTGTATCAATATTTAACAGATAGAGGCTTTACGGTTTTAATGATTGATAAAGCTGGTGATTGTAATTTTTGTAAATATGATGATAGGCTAGAGCTCTTTTTGAAGAACCCATATCAAAGATGCGATATTGCTCCTGTGTATAAAGATAAATATGCAATGGTGGACCTGAATGATAAATGTGGATGTTTTGTATTGGCTTCGGATCAGTTAGTAAGAGCTCATTTTATAGAAAATATGAATTTTTATTCTTGTTTGGATTGGGTGAAATCCAATAAGTATAAAATCGCTTATGCTGCTTCCTTTGGAACAGAGCAGTTTGAGGGAAATAAAGAATTATGTGAGAAAGCAAAATTTTTTTTAAAACGATTTCAAAAATTTTCAGTGCGGGAAGAGTCGGGAGTTTCTTTAGCTAAAGATGTTTTTGATATCGACGCAAAATGGGTTTTAGATCCCGTTTTTCTTTGCGATAAAAGTCTCTACGAAAATATGGCGCGAATAGGGAAACTTCGTTTGCCAAATGAACACTATGTTGGTGCTTATATATTAGATCCAACTCAAGACAGAGCGGATTTAATTAAAGAATTGGCCGAAAAAAAGTGTTCCGGAAATGCATTGGCAGTAATAGATACAGATGGTTATCCTAATGGGGATTTTCAATGGTCAATAGAGACATTGAAAAATGTTAAAAATGAAGAATGGTTAGCAACAATAGCAAACTCTGATTTCTTTATTACAGATTCATTTCATGGGGTATGCTTTGCTTTAATATTCCAGAGACAATTCTGCGTTGTTTATAATAAGTGGCAATGGAGAGGTGCAACAAGAATACTTTCTATACTTAAATTGCTTGGACTAGAACATCGAATGATTGAAAATAAAAATGATTTATTATCCAACGAATTTTTTAAAGAACCTATTAATTATAATGAATTAAATTATATTTTAGCAGCAAAAAGGGAAGAAAGTATTCAGTGGTTAGAAAAATCATTGGCTGGTGTTAATGGTTTTAAAGAGGAGTATACGTTATATGACATTGTCTTGGAGCAAGAACGGCTTTTTCATGACAAATATGATAAAATAGAAGAAGAGATAAGACAAGTACAATCTGATATAAAAATATTATATGAATGGCAAACGGCACAAGATGAGCGTTTAAATCAAATGAGAGACGAATTTCCAATATTATTTGATTGGGAAAAGGCACAAGATGAACGTTTGAATCAAATGCAACATGAAATTGAATGTATGCAGAAAAGATATAATTTTCTGGCAACACAAACAGAGCAAATGTGTGATAACGACATAGAACAAATGAAAAAAGAAATAAACAAGTTGAAAGGTTCTTCATTTTTTAGGTTAGATTCTGGGTGCAAAAAAATTATTAATAAATTTTTAAACATCTTAAAATCCAAAAATAAAATAGTTTAAAATTTTAAAAACTTGTATATTTCGAGATTTATGGGCTTTTTTGCATGTTTTGAGTATACCTAGTATAACTCGATTTAAATAAGCTTACAATTTAAGCGTTGGTAGTAATCTGATTTCTTGGCTTACGTGTTCGTGCTTTGGGCGCACGTTTCCCTTGGTTTTCAGGATAATAATGTAAACTTATTAAAATCGAGTTATACTAGTATAGTTAACATTAAATAGCTTTATGATTCAGCTTGTTTTTGGCCTTTCCTTTTTCGTTTTGTTGGAATAGGCGCACGCTTACCTTGATTCTCTGGACTTGCGGCTTTTGCGTTTACAACTTCATATATGATCGCGTTTATGTCCTCATTCTCAAGATGAATCGTGTCCATTTTGTATTTCCATTTGTATGGCACCGGCACCGCGTTGACCTCATTAAAGTATTGATAGATCCGCTCCTTCAACATATCCTTGGAGTCTACACGGATTCCTGACAGCATTTGGCGTGTCATTTTGCTGAAAAATCCTTCCACCATGTTCAGCCATGATCTATGAGTTGGGGTAAATACAAACTCAAATCGGTTGTGTATCCCATTCAGATATTCCTGGGTCTCCCTGGAGGTATGGGCGGAATGGTTGTCCAATATAAGACGGATTTTGTCCCCTTTGGGGTATTTTTCATCCAGGAGTTTTAAAAATGACACAAAATCACTGCTTTTATGCGTTTCACTCACCAGCGGAACCGCTTCTCCTGTAAGTAGGTCAATGGCCGCCAGCAAGGACAATGTCCCTAAACGCTTATATTCGTAGTCCCTCATAACTGTAGACAAATTTTCTCCCTCCGGGACAGGCGGCCTGTCTTCTGAAGTGGTTGCGATTGCCTGAATCCCTGGCTTTTCATCATAAGATAATGTATGGACAGCTGTCTCTCCCTCCGCAAATGGGATAAAATTGCCAGTTTTGTCAAAACAGAGTTCCAATTGCTTATAGATAACAAGGACATCATGCATTTTTTTGTCAAAGTCAGGATCCGGTTTTTCACAGTAATAGGTAATCTTATGGGGATTGAGCTGTGCCTCCCGGAGAATCTTTCTTATACTGCTTACGGACGCTGTCGCCATACGCGGATATCCCTGGGCTTGGGCAACGGAATTTACATACTTTGTCAGGCTGGCAGGATACCATAGTTCGGCGGCAAGGCCAAAAGCGGTTGGTTTTTGGCAGGCAATATTTACTACCCAGGCTTTGGAATCATCAAATATTTCCGCTTTTCGTCCCCGCCCGTGGGAATCTTCCAGAGCTGCCGCTACCCCGGATTCCATAAATTTTTGCAGGCAGAGGCGAACCGTAGGAACTGTGATGTCCAGTTTCTCCGCAATAAACTCATTGGAAAGCCTCTGGGATTTTAAGAGAAGTATTTTTGCTCTTTTATAAACTCTGGCCTGAACCGTTCCTTTTTGAGTGACTGATGTCAGATATCGCAACTCGTCATCAGTAAGCGAAATTGAATTTGCGTTTTTAGGCATAAGTTCTTTCCTCCGGATTTGGTATAAATAAGAGTATACCATAAAAGAGGAATAACATAAAGTTATTTAAAAACATTTATACTAGAAATAAAATAGCGCTCCAAGATCACAAAGTAAATTATGAATATTACGGTGCGGCGGAGCCGCCAGTCCGGAGTGGCGAGAGCCACCTGTCCGGACTAACGGAGCCCCCTGCTTTTGTTACTTAGCTTGTGCCGGATCCAGGCCATATACTTTTCTCATTGAGAGATCTTTGGTCGGATCGATGCTTTCAATATCGATTTTGTATGAATCGTAGGGTATACGATCCATGATGGCATCTGCAAGTGTACTTTCACCGCTGCAGATCTGCTGATACCATTCGTTCTCACGGAACTGAGAGCAAAAGATCGTAGAGGATTTTTGCGCCTCTTATGTATCAGTTCAAACAGGTTTCTGGCTTCAGCTTCAGTCAGTTTCAGCAGCAGCCATTCATCCAAAATCAGTAATGCTGGCTTGGTGTATTTTTTCAGAACAGCACCAAATGTGCTGTTATCCCTGGCCGCCTGTAAGTCCAGTAATAAATCCGGGAGGCGCACATACTTTACTGAATAATAATGCTTGCAGGCTTCCATGCCAAAGGCACAGGCAATGTAAGTTTTGCCGCTTCCGGTTGCTCCGGTAATAAAGATGTTCCGGTATTCTGTGATGTATTCACAGGTTGCCAGTCTGCTGATAAGTGCTTTATTCAGCTTGCGTCCGGACTGATAGTCGATTGCTGCAATACTGGCATCGCGCTGTTCCAGTTCTGCTGAACGAATCAGCCTTTTCAGACGGTTATTCTTTCGGCTGCTGTATTCAACATCGACCAGCATACCGAAACGGTCTTCAAAAGGAACATCCTTCATGCTGCTGTCATCCATCTGGATACGAAATGCATCTGCCATAGAAGTAAGACGCATTTCAATAAGTTTGTCGAGTGTACTTTGATTTGTCATGATTTTTTACCTCCATAGTATCTGGCTCCTCTGGTAATGCCATGCGGTTTTGCTTCTGCCTTAGATGCAGCGGTATCATCTGCTGTGAGATCAGGTTCGCCCTTCATGGTAGCAAGCAGGTTATTTATACTTTTATAGCTGGGCTTTCCAGAATAGGCAAGTGCCTTTGTGCATGCCTGTTCCAGTTTTGCCGGCGAATACTTTTCAGCCAACCTTAACAGTCCCATACAGCTTCTGTAGGACTGCTGTTCAACCCTGCCGGAGGTAAGGATTCCATCGACAACCTTACTTGTGTATCTGGTGATCCTGCGGTATATGTTCCGTAATAGTAGAATACTGACCGCTTCGGCCATAGAGCCTGCGGTGGGAGGCGATCCTATTGTGATTATGAAAAATTTCAATCGTTGTATCTGTTATACGCACATCGACCTTATTTTTGATATACTGATAAGGCACGGAGTAGAACATCTTCTCTACTGCGATGTGATAGCTGAACTGCACGGTGGCTTGTTTCCACTCGGCAAGTTCAAAGGGTGTAGCAGGCAGCGGAGCCAGTAATGGCATTTCTTCCCCAAGAAATAAACTCAGCCTGCTGCATTCCTTTTTCTGGAACTTACGAGCGTTATAGGCATCCAGTTTTTCTCTGATTGCAACATTTAGCTCTGACAAAGAGAAAAACTGTTCATTTCGAAGGGCTGCTGTGATCCATGTGGATATTTTTCCAACAGATCCTTCAACATTTGGTTTATCCTTGGGTTTCCGGACTCTCGCCGGAACAATGGCAAGATTATAATGCTCCGCCATCTCGTGGTATGTGGTATTCAAAGCAGTTGTATACCAATCGCTTTTTGTATGATTCACTGCAGTTGTGCAGTTATCTGAGACAAGCATTGGTGTAACGCCGCCGAAAAACTCAAACATCTGGATATGTGCTTTGATCCAGTTGTTTGTCTTTTCATCCATGTATGCTTTTACAAACGCATACTGACTGTAGGTCAGAACTCCTACGAAAACCCATGCATCCGTTATCTCACCGGTATCCGGATCAATGATGTGGGCAGGATCTCCCGCCCAGTCAACTTCGATCTGTTCACCAGGTTTCCGCTGGATATGCATGGTTGCTCTGCGTTTTTCCTCATCCTTTTGGATGTAATGGCAGAACTGGGAATACATGAGTGGTTCTTCGCCGTTCATACGGCATTCCTCACAGTATTCCACCCAGAGGAGCTTTTTGTTGACTCCGTTCCGTAACAATTCTTTACGGATGTAGTCAAAGTCAGGAATCCGTCGATTGGTGGCTGACTTATCCTTAGGAAACAAAAGTTCCTCAAGAGCCCTGTCGGTCATGTCAAAATCCAATGGCCAGGAAAGATTAATTTCCACAGCCTTTTTGGTGACTTTAGCGACAGTATTTCGAGACACGCCGCAACTATGGGCGATGTTCCGGTCACTGAATCCCAGGCTTTTTAAGCGAAGGATTTCACGATACTGGGTCATAATGGTGACCTCCTTTATCTGTATTCACACCAAAGTGTGTATCTACAGTATAAAGGAAACTATATGTAACAGAGCCAAAAGTGGCTCTGAATTACCGGAATCTGTGGCTCCCATTCTCCGGAACGGCGGCTCTCAAAGTCCGCACAGGTGGCTCAAAGAGCCCCGGAATAATTAGTAAATTAGTCAGTGAACAAAATAAAGTAGTAAATTTTGCTGGTAATTTAATTACTTGTGGTTATGCTATTCTTATGAAATATCCAGATTCTTCGTTTGAGGCATTGGAAGAAGATGGTAGTAAATTATATGCTTAATACATCGAAGAAACTTTAAATTATGGCTCTTTTTATTATTGTTGGTTCAGTGCATATGGGGATTGGGTGAAACTCAAGAGAATACAATGACAAATATATATCGAATTTAATAAGTGATGGATGCCCATTTGAATAATCATATAGCGTATATTTATGTGTTTTATGGAAGGGTGAGAGATGAAATTT
The DNA here is from genome assembly GCF_020297485.1 of Enterocloster clostridioformis. Lineage (NCBI taxonomy): Bacteria > Bacillati > Bacillota > Clostridia > Lachnospirales > Lachnospiraceae > Enterocloster > Enterocloster clostridioformis. Next base: position 3,036,684 of record NZ_JAIWZC010000001.1, on the reverse strand, counting down.
CCTGTTTAAAGAGAGAGAATGATAATGAATTTGTTCAGAAGACAGAGGACGCCTAAAAATGTTATTATAAGTATAAAAACAGTATCTTCTATACTGAAAATAGTATTAGTGCTGGATATCAATTAATGAGGACGCATGAGATATTTGTACAGGAAACATTGAATGTGATAGGCTCATTTTGAGGTAATTATGGAAAGAATAGTGGCAATTACAGTAACCTATAATCGGACAGGCACATTATTTAGATGTTTGGAGTCTTTACGTGAGCAGACGGTACCTGTTTATAAAATACTGGTTATAGATAATAATAGTGGACTTATAGAGAAAGAAACCCTTAGACAATATGCAGATAAATATGACTGTATCGATGTTCTTTGGCTTTCAGAAAATACCGGTGGAGCAGGTGGGTTTGAGGCAGGAATGAAAGCCGCTAGGGATTGTTATGATGCAGATTGGTATTGGATTATGGATGATGATGCATATCCATGCCCCGACTGTCTGGAGCAACTGCTTAATTGTCAGAAGAAGTTTCCAAATGTAGGAGGAATGTGCCCCCTTATTTACGGAATTGATTTGAGGGAGTATCAGTTTTACCACCACAAGAGGTTGGAAGGATGGATGCTAAATGAAAGGCAGATTGTGCATAAGTATGAAGAGTTAGAGGATGTTGTTCAGGTAGATGCCAATGCATTTGTAGGTCCATTGTTTTCACGGAAAGCAGTGGAGACGGTAGGGATTGCTGACGGCAGTTTGTTTATTTATGGAGATGATACTGAATATACATATCGTGTTTCCAGAAAATTTGGGGTATATGTGGTTAGAGGCGCGATAATAGAACACCAGGATCCGCCCCTGTGTAATAATTATATGGCGCCGGATGCATGGTGGAAGGAGTATTATTCAATTCGTAATAAATATTTTTTGATTCGTGAATTTAAAAATAATGTAATAATTAGGATGATAGCATATTCTATTATGACATTAAAGATATTTAAGCTAATGATTGCAGCAGCGATTAAGCCCAAGTATAAAGGATATCATAAAGTCCGTCTGAAGATTTTAAATATGGCTGTTGTGGATGGTTTGAAAAACCGTCGGGGAAAGACGCTGGATCCAGTGCAATACAGAGAGTGGATAAGTAAAAAGGACCCTATGGGCGTTTAAACGTAAGTAAGTAATAATCCGTATCTTGACAAAATAAGAAATCCCCCAGCACTTACCGGGGGAGGATCTGTCTTTTACTTTTTAAGTTTGCTGCGGCAATCATCAGGCAGATTGGAGGACCATGGGAGAAGAGAGTATGAAAGTTTTTCTGTAAATAGCTATTAAGCATTAGGTCTTCTATGATAAAATCTATTATCATAAGGAGGCCTATTATTATGGCAAGAAGAGAAAAACAGCCCGTACACAAAGTAGTCATGACGGAGGGGAAAAGGAACATCGTCCATCAGCTCCTGGAAGAGTATGACATCCAGACTGCGGAGGATATCCAGGAAGCCCTCAAAGACCTGCTGGGGAGCACCCTGAAGGAGATGATGGAAGCGGAGATGGATGAGCATCTCGGCTATGGGAGGTCAGAACGGTCGGATTCGGATGATTACCGCAATGGCTACAAGCCCAAGCGGATCAACAGCAGCTTCGGGAGCATGGACATCCAGGTGCCCCAGGACAGGAAGTCCACGTTTGAACCCCAGGTGGTAAGAAAGCGCCAGAAGGACATTTCCGGCATTGACCAGAAGATCATATCCATGTATGCAAAAGGCATGACAACCCGCCAAATCTCGGATACCTTGATGGACATTTATGGTTTTGAGGCTTCGGAAGGGTTCATCTCGGACGTGACGGACAAGATACTGCCGCAGATTGAAGACTGGCAGAACCGCCCGCTGGAGGAAGTCTATCCCGTGGTCTACATCGACGCAATCCATTATTCCGTGCGGGAGGACGGGGTAATCCGCAAGCTTGCCGCCTATGTCATCCTCGGCCTTACGCTGGAAGGTAAAAAGGAAGTCCTGAGCATACAGATCGGGGAGAATGAAAGCTCCAAGTACTGGCTCTGCGTTCTGAACGAGTTGAAGAACCGCGGTGTGAAGGATATCCTCATTCTCTGCTCGGACGGGCTCACGGGCATTAAGGAAGCCATAACGGCGGCATTCCCGAAGACGGAGCAGCAGCGCTGCATCGTACATATGGTACGGAACACGCTGAAATACGTCTCCGACAAGGACCGGAAAGCATTTGCCACGGACCTGAAAACCATCTACCATGCCGCAAACGAGGAAAAGGCGCTGGAGGCGCTGGAGAAGGTGACGGAAAAGTGGACGCCAAAGTACCCCAACTCAATGAAACGCTGGCATGACAACTGGGATGTGGTATCCCCCATCTTCAAGTTTTCCATGGAGGTCAGGAAGGTGATCTATACTACCAACGCGATCGAGAGCCTCAACTCTACCTACCGGAAGCTCAACCGCCAGCGGAGCGTGTTCCCGGGCAGCACGGCGCTCTTAAAGGCTCTGTACCTGGCCACGTTCGAGGCGACGAAGAAGTGGACCATGCCCATCCGCAACTGGGGGCAGGTCTATGGGGAACTGTCCATTATGTACGAAGGCAGACTGCCGGAATAAGAGCGCACAGGCATAGGTGTACACCTATCCGGAAAGGAGCTTTCCATGTATGGATTTTCAAAATACGATGCTCAGGACAGGTACGACAGCTATAATACTGTACAGGTGAAGTTAAAACTGAATATGAAGACAGATGCAGATATCCTGGCCTGGGTCAGACAGCACAAATATGGCAGGGACACTTCCGTCCAAGGGGCCATCAAGGCCCTGATACGGGAAGACATCGCCAGAGGCCAGGCCGATGGGACACAAGGTTAATCCCTCTGCATTTTACATTCGTTGGCTGTCTGCAGCTCTGACAGGGATTCCATGATAGACAGGTAATCGATCCCCTCCACAACAGTCCCTGTGCCAGGGTCAAACAGTTCATCGTCTGCGGTGGCTTTCGGGTCATAGGATTTCAGTTCACTGTCATACCAGCTATAGATATCACTGTATAAGTCGGCTGCATGATCCAGCAGGGACTGCAGTCCATTGATCTTTGCCCTGATATCTTCAGGTACAAAGGGATCGTCTGTTTTTAGCTTCATGGCACACCTCCTGATGTTTTCCTGTAAGAAGTGTACCATAATTTGATGGGATTTTCCAATACATCTTGACAGAATCCAAAAGCATCCGTATAGTAAAGGTAGGTGGTCACGACATCCACCTACCTTTCTCATTAACTTATCATAGAAGATCTCAATTTACAGACTTTTTTTCATACTCTCTGGGAGAAGCTCCAGCATTTCTTCCTTTGCCGGAAACGCACCGAGATCTTTTATCTTTTCCATCACATATGTGAGATAGTTGTATGGCTTCAGTCCATTCAGAAGCGCAGTTTCTGTGATGCTGTACACAGTCGCACTGGCCTGTGCCCCGCGGATGCTTTTGGCAAACAGCCAGTTGCGTCTCCCTATGGCAAAATTTTTCAGTGCCCGCTCTGCAGCTAGATTGTCAATACTCAGATGGCCATCTTCCAGATACCTTTTCAGATAGGTTTCCTGGTTCAGCGTATACAGGACCGCCTCTCCGATCTTAGAAGATCTGTCCACAGCATCCTCCAGGGTATGAAGCCACTCAAAGAAAGCCTCTAAAAGCGGCTTTGCCTGCTTTTGACGCTCTTCATACCTTTCTTCCGGTGACTTGTCACGGATCATCTCTTCGATCTTATAGAACATCCCGATCCGTGCCATTGCCTGATATGCGGTTGTTTCCTTCAGCTGCTCTTTGGTAAAGTCCTTTTTCAAAACGGTCAGGGATTCATCAAATCTGCGCCTCGCATGGGCCATGCATCCTGTCACGGCGATCCTTTCCGGAAGGCTGTGGTATGCCTGGTATCCATCGCAGGTGAAATATCCCTGGAACTGATCCCTGCAGACGGCCACTTTCTGCGGCCATCAGGGCCGCATTTCCCGGCCAGTCAGGGCCATATTAAACGGTCAGTTTTGAGGATCAGCAGAGCAGAGAGTATCCTACCCTGCTGATCAGCATTGATAGTTGTCTCAGAAGGCTATGCTTTCTCAATGAATACAGTAAATCCTGTAGTCAGCCGGCGTCTGATTCCATCAAGCTTGCCGTAGCATTCCTTTTCGTCACTCAGCTGGTTCCCCCACTCATCTGGAGAATACTGACAGCTGAAGAGGGTGGAGGTACCAAGGTCATCCCGAAGTTTTATGAGATGGTACAGGATCTTGATCCCTTCCTCCGAATACCGGCTGATGGCGAAGTCATCAATGAACAGAAGCTGGATCCGTGCATAGTACTTAATCCTTTTACGGTACTTGCTCAGATCTTCCTGACGGTTGAGGACAATCAGTTCATCCAGCAGATCGCTGTAGTCTACAAACTTACAGCGGTAATTGCGCCGACATGCTTCTACACAACAGGCAGACAGAAAGTAGGACTTGCCTGCGCCAGTCACTCCATAGATCCCGACGTTTTGCCGGTTCTCAGCAAAGTGGAATTTCAGAACCTGATCAACAGTGACATCATTATAGATACGCCCGTTACCGGTTTTCAGGTTCTCGGCTGCAGCGCCTTTGTTGACCAGACTGCTGAGCCGCAGATTTGTTTCAAATCGCTTATTGATGGTTTCTATGTACTGAGGTTCCAGAACCTCACGGATGAACTGTAAAGCGGTATAGTTGCCGAATTCAGGACCCTTGGACAGTTCTGTAAAGCGCTGGGCAGCCACTGGCAGTGAAAGTGTGTCCAACATCTCATAGATATCATTAGTCTCAGTCTTCATTATCGGCCTCCGTTTCCTGACGCTTCAGCAGGTTCCTAAGGGAATACTTGCTGTCATCATCTTTGTAAGTGCCGGAAATGGTTGTTGCAGCGTCTTCTTTGCGTTTGCTCTGTGGTGACGGATTCTGCAGTGGCTCCTTGTGATAGGCAGAGACCGTATTGCAGATATAGGAATAGTTGCATTTTCCAGCCAAAACTGCGTCTTTACAGCAGCGTTCCAGGGCTTCTGGTGAGTATTTTTCCGCATACTGCAGAATACCAAAGCAGCTTCGGAATGCCTGCACCGGATAAGCGTATTTTCGGATGACTGCATCAATCAAAGCGCGGGTGCTGGGGCCGATGGCAGACGCTTTTTGCTGGAAATAAGGTACATTCCAATAACCATAGTCTTTGTATTCGGCTGGCATATCCGTCGGAATAATCACCCAGGCCTTCGGTGATAGCTGCGCTTATGCGTCCGGATGAGGTCGCCGTGTTTGTTATAAACATAGATTTCTTTTTCACCTGCCTGGATTTTAAGTTCCTGTCGCAGATATTTTCGGGGCATGCTATAATGGACCTTGTCGAAGGTGAAGGAGAAATCCTGTGCTACTTTAACCGTCTTACGTTCAAGGTATTCAAAGCGGTTGGTCGGAAGGGGCAGAAGGGTCTCCTTCTCTTCTGTTTCAAAGAGATCATACCGGGAGTAGGTGAGCCCTTGAAAGGGTCTTCTGTTCTCGGCTGCCACCTTTTCCATCAGAACGCGGTTTAAGTCATCCAGTGAATAAAAAACCATATCCTCCATGTCTACGAGGATATGCATGGTAACGATCTTTACGTGGCCTTCCACGACTGGCTTCCAGCGGGGCGATTTTACTTTGGCCGGAGTTAAAACCGTATCGTTGTGTTCTGCCCATGCCTGGAAATCTTTATTTAGGACAGGGCTGATCCAGTCCTTGTTCCGGGCAACCGCTACTTTACAGTTGTCCGGAGTGACAGTCGGGGTCACGCCGCCAAAATAGGCCAGCGCATTATTGTTCACCCGGATCCAGTTCCGGATATCGCATTCGGTCATGCCTTCGGCGTAAAAGTAATCACTGTAGGTAAGGGCAGCGATAAAGACCGTGACCTTTGTGGTCTCTTCCGGGTTCCGCCGATTGTGCAGGTAAAGTTGCTTTCCTGCATAGTCCAGTTCGAGGTTGACACCGGGGTAACGCTGGATGTGAAAGGTCAGCTGTTTGGAATCAGCCCATTCGCTGTAACGTCTGCAGTACTGCCGATAACTCATAGGCTTCTTTCCGTCTACAATACCTATGGCATTGTATTTTTGCCACAGATGTTTCAGTGTTTCCCCTTTGCGGGCCAGGGCCTTATAGACCGCTTCCTTGTCAAAATCCCGGTAGAGAAGCTGCTCCGCCGATACACCAGGCTTTTTATAAAGCAAGCTCTCGATGTATTCGTTTGTGACATCCGCCGGCAGCGGATACGAGAGTTCCTGACTTTCCCTGAAACGCTTCAGGAACTCGTTAACAGATGTTTTGCCGCAGTCGCCACAGCTTTCGGCGATCTCGCGGCTACTGAGATGATTTACAAAGTGAAGTCTCAGTACCTTTTTGTAGTCCATAGTTGAACCTCCAGTCATAATATTTCCCCTTGAGAAGGAGATGCTTATATTATAACTGGAAATTTCGGCCGTTTAATGCGTCTCTGGCTGGCCGCCATTTAAGTCACAAGCTGGCCGCCGAATATGGCATAGGTGGCCGTTTGGGCTGGCAATCTGCAATCCCCAAGGAATTCCACCGGATGATATCCGGCTCGGGTTCTTTCGTATTGGAAGAGGACCATCCGGGGTGAGCCGCTGTATTCATCAGTGAGATAGACCCACATCCAGTTCTGGGCGGAACCTTTCTGTTCCGGCTCATCGATCACCTGAACACGGGTTTCATCCCCATGAGCGTATCGGCTCCGGAGGAATTCTTCCTTCATCAGTTCATAAAGCGGCTGCAGATACCGGTCCGCACACTGGATGATCCAATTCGCCATGGTCTTTGTGGAAAGGTTCAGGTCGTAACGGGCGAATTCCCGTTCCTGACGCGCAAGGGGCATGCCGCCCACATACTTTGCGTTCATGATGCCTGCCACCAGGGATGGTGTTGCCACACTGCCTTTGAGAAGGGAAGGCGCCTTTTCCGGACGTTTCATCGCCCCGCATTTCGGGCAGCTGTAAACATAGGTGACCTCCTCCGCCACTTCAAACCGTGCAGGGACAAACTTCAGGCGCTTCACCGTCTCTTTTGTCACGACTTTATATTTGGTATTGCAGTCCGGACAGTTTCGGTCCGCGCCGGTCAGCTTATACTCAATTACTTCCGTTGTCTCAAAGGCGGAAAGATCTTCCTCCTTTTTGCCGGAACGTTTCTTTCTTTTATAGGAAGACGGATGGATCTCCTCCATTTCCGGCTCCGGCGCATCAGGATCTGCTTCCTGCTCTGCCTCGTTAAAAAGGTTCAGCTGCGTATAGCCATCCGCATATTTTTCGCTGGATGGGCCAAACTGTTTCCGCTGCGCAAGAGTCAGACGGTCAGAAAGCATCGCGTTCAGGAATTCCAGTTCCTTTGTTTTTTCTTCGAGGATCTGGATCTTTGTTTCCTGTTTCTGATAATGCTCCTGCATGGTTTTCATCAGGGAGATGATATCCTCCCTGCTCATCTTGTATATTAGGAAAGTCCTTACTGAAAACGAGTTATGTAAACCGATAACACTGCTAAATCAGGACATAGAAAATAGACGGTGATTAAAAAAGATTGATATAGAATCCTTCTTCTAACCCATCATCGTCAAGGTCATCATCTTCAGTTAAAAAGTAATGCATATCCAATAAATCGGAATCGGTCATATTTCTGACCAGCTTGGGTGTCATTCCTTCTGGAGGATTTTTGATGTATTTTTGTCTGAGTTCATCCACATATCTTTGATTCATTTGCAACCGCCTCCCATCTGTAATAAATGTAGTATGAAGCAGATGGGAGAGAAAGTCAAGCAGAGCGGGACCGGGGATAAAGGCCATGCCTTATCCTTGTCCTTTTGTATAATTCATCCAGAGGAACCCGTTCATGTTTATGGTACAGCTCTAGAAAGACCATTTCATGTCTGCAGTTTGGGCATTGCAGGGGGTCGTACCCCATGGTAAGAAGGAAAAGCTTACGCCAGGTGTTGAAATCGAGGAGAATCCTGTGTTTGGATTTTGGGACTGCTTTATGGAGCTGATTGTCAATCTCCCGGTGTCTGGCATAAAGCCCATAGTACCGGGTCATCTTGAAGTTTTTTTCAGGTATATGCAGAATGAGCAGCTTAATGAAATCAATGGCGGGAAGAGTCTTTTTTACAAAAGAGTTGTCTTCATGCTTATTGTAATGGAAAGTCACCATCTCCCCATCGTAGGAATCAATCCTGGAAAGAGCAATGACAGGGCGGCCAAGATAACGGCTGACATATTTAATAATGGATTTTGGGTCGCAAAGATTGGGCTTGGCATAAACGTAGAATCCATTTCTGTCCCTATGGTAAACGGCGGCTTTCATCTTTTTAAAAGAGGGACCGATGCGTTTTTCCAGTTTATTTAACAAAACAGTCTGAAAGGATTTACGGAGGTAGGAATAATTGAAATATGTGACCTTGCGCCAGACACCATCATCAGAAAACCCGCCTTCGGTAAGGAGACAGTGGATGTGTGGATTCCAACCGAGAGGGCGACCGAAGGTATGAAGGACACAGATAAACCCAGGGACAAAGTTTTTGGATTTGTTCAGGGAGAAAAAATATTCTTTGATGACATCAGAAACAGCCTCGAAAAGGCAGTTAAGCAGAGTGCGGTCTTCGAGGAAAAAGCGGCGGAGGGATTCGTCAATGGTGAAGACGAGATGGCGATGGGTACACTGTATTATAACTCGATTTAAATAAGCTTACAATTTAAGCATTGGTAGTAATCTGATTTCTTGGCTTACGTGTCCGTGCTTTGGGCGCACGTTTCCCTTGGTTTTCAGGATAATAATGTAAACTTATTAAAATCGAGTTATAGTATTAATTTAAAAGACATAGCGGCAGACCTGTCATTGGAATACTTAGCGCCGCAGGAGGGGCAAAACTTGGAGTGGCAGCGGAAAGGAACGAACTTGAGGTTACCGCAATGGGGACAGCCATACATGGCGCCACCATAAGAAGGATCCCCGCAGTTAATGACCTTATCAATGTTTTCCATGACGACAGGTCTGGGTTTTATATCGTATTCAATGATTTCGTAATAGTCTCTGAGCATCTTCTGAATCACATTCATGAGATTATTATGGAATAAAATGACGCAAAAAACAAGCCCTAATTCCCCTCATGAATGAGGGGCTAGGGGAGTTGAGGTGCCGAAGGCACTTTCTTGAGTTGTTCCTCTGTAAAAAGCGGATCCATAACACAGCCTCAACTTTCTGAAATCTCTACCAGAAAGTATACCAGAAAAAGCATTCCGTTCCTATAGGAAACTGCATTCCGGGACGGAGGAAAATCCGCCCAAAACAAAGTGATTTTCGGCTTTTTGCGAATTGACAGGATCCGGGCTCATATGACGATCTTCGTGTGACGTTCTTCAAATGCGCCGCTGGGGTTCAGGGATAAACCATCGCACAACCAATGGATCTCTTTCAGCGTAACTTTCTGCAGTTCATCCGGTGTGTCAGGCCAATGGAAGGAATCGCGGTCCAGCCGTTTCATCAGGATCCAAAACCCTGACCCGTCCCACTGAAGGATCTTGATCAATGTGCGCCTGCGATTGCAGAACGCGAACATACAGCGGGAGTACGGATCGAGATGGAATTTCAGTTTGATGATGGCCGCTAAACCAGTGTAGCTCTTCCGGAGGTCCGTGTAGCCACATGCCAGATAGACCGTAGTACTTCCGGAAAAATCAAGCATAGTTCTTTAAGGCCTGAAGAAGGGCAGTCAACAGTCTGGCTGGACAGTCCGCAGCAACTTCAATCCGGATATTTTCCGGGAGACAGATCATCACAGGAGGTTTTCCTGTACCTGCTGTACTGAAATGGAGTCATGTTCGATCAGAAGCACTTTCTGTCTCAGCGGGTTCTGACTGGAGCTTTCGGATCCAGTAACCCAGTGTAGACTGTGGGATTCCATTCTGCTGACACCATTCTTTGCGGGATAAACCGCTTTCCTGAAAAGCATGGATCCGGTCTGCCCAAAGGTCAGCCTTTGAGGTTGCATTGTCATTCGTATTTATTGGTATCACCTCCATCATTTGAACTTATCTTATCAAATGTGGATGGAAATTTGCAGATACTGATTATTACCTACTTACGTTTAAACGCTCATAGGGTCAATTAATTTCCCGAATAAATCAGCACTTCTTTTCAGGCTGTAATGAGATTGAAATAATTGTAGAGAGGAAAGCCGCATATCATAACGCTGCTTTTCATCAAGATGATAGTAATCAAGTATGCTTTTTTCAAAAGCGTCTATAGTATCTGCAATATATGAGTTGTTGCCATGTTGTATAACATAGCCTTCAAATGCATGGCTTGTTCCTACTACTGGCAGGGCATAGGACATGGCTTCAGCAACTTTGACTTTCATGCCAGCGCCGTCAAAGATAGGGGCAATGTATAATTCGGCATTATAAAAATATGGTGCCATATCTGCTGGTGTATTCACTATTGTAATTGAAGGTATTTTCTTTACAAAGTCTAAAAACTCAGGAGTTGGATGTGATCCAGCAACACAAAGTTCCTTTGGAATCGATAATCGGCTGTATACATTTTCTATAAACCATAATATTCCTTCAAAATTAGAACCATACCACAGTGAACCGGTTATCAGCATGCGCAATGGATGTGGGGCCTGATTTTGGTTATTAAATGAGGGCAAGTATATTTTTTTGGGCGGAATGCACACCGGAATAACAGTTATTTTCTCAGATGGAATATGGTATAATTGGCACAAACGATTTTTGTCTTTTTCTGTCAGGGCAATTAAATGATTGGCCTGATTGACAATCAACTGCTCACGGGGCTTGGAAAAGCAGGCATCAATTAAATTAAACACATTTCGGTTATGACGGTAATTGTTTTGAGAATAATCATATTCTACATTGTGTACACGAACGAACAAAGGCGTATTTCTTATTCGTTTAAGGACATAATGTAATTTAGTAAAATCCATTATAACTGCATCATATGCAGAAAAATCAATACTCAGTTTAAGCCATGACCGATAGCGACGGTTTGTATTCATGAACAGTGTATCAAATATCCTTAGCAATATGTTATTACTGGGGATTAAGTAGTAAGTTCTATCATAAAGCCAGGCCAGGGATTCATCTGCAATTTCAGGACCGATGTAGTCCACGGAGTAATTATTGTCCACGAGTGATAATAAGGTCTGCTTGACACCAATTCCTCCTCCGGACGTTGAGGAGGGCGGTTCAGGGGTAATCTGTAACAGTTTCATAGAAATCTCCAAATTTGTCATATTTTTGCTGTTAAGAGAAAGTATATTTAGTATAACATTAAATATTAAAGGCTGCAACCTTACATGTTATGACGAAGTTGCAGATTCGGGTACAAAATGGTATACTGATAAAACATTATAGTTTAAGAAAGGATAACAGACGGATGAATGAAAAAAACGGTTTAATCGTATCGTGGAAACGATCCAATGAAATTATAGCGAGCATTTATATAGTCGCAATACTGGCAATTTTTCCTTTGGTTTTTCATGATTATTATTATGATATATTAAGCGTGAAATACATGTTTTATTATGGTTCAGTGATTGCATTAGTGGTGCTCATCTTAATAACAGCGCTTATATATATGCATGTTGATGCCAGAGATTACCAGTGGGAGAACACTCGGTATGTAATTAAGCAGTTCAGAAAGAAGGCTTTGAATATAGCAGATTGGGCAATGATTATATTCATGGTTGCAGTCACAATATCAACTTTTCAATCCGATTATTTTTATGAATCTTTTTGGGGAAATGAAGGTAGATATACAGGAATGTTTTTAATTCTTTTATATTTTGTGAGCTTTTTTATCATTACCAGATGCTTAAAGTTTAAAAGATGGTATTTGGATATATTTTTGGCTGCAGGAATGATAGCATGTATTATTGGAATATTTCAGTTTTTTAAAATGGACCCGATTGGATTTAAGGTGGGACTTTCATGGGATGATTACAGGATTTTTGCTTCTACGATTGGAAATATTAATACCTACACATCATATATAGCACTTATTTCTGGTATGAGTGTGGTCCTTTTTGTTAATGAAAATACCTTTTATCGAAAAGTATGGTATACTTTTTGCGTTGTTATATCATTGTTTGCATTAATTACAGGAATCAGCGATAATGCGTATCTGGCATTGATTGCTTTATTCGGACTGTTGCCCTTATACCTATTCAATGGTATAGGTGGTATTAAAAAGTATTTACTTCTTCTAGCGCTTTTATTTTCTGAATTTCAGCTAATTGATGTCATTATTAGCAGCGTACCAGAGCATGTTTTGGAAATTAATGGTTTGTTTAATATAGTTGTAGGTTATGATAAGTTTCAATATGTAGTAGCAGGACTATGGGCAGCAACAGCGTTGATTCATATATTAGAAACCAAGTTATTTAAAGAAAGTTGCGTACAGAAAAAAAGTAATTTAGGAAGATGGATTTGGCTGATTCTTATAATAGTAGGAATATTCTGTGTGGGCTATATATTGTATGATGCAAACATTAAAGGAAATGGTGACCAATATGGTTCTTTAAAAACTTATCTTGTTATTAATGATGATTGGGGTACCCGACGAGGATATATTTGGAGAATTGGAATAGAGAGTTACCGTAAGTTTCCATTGATTCATAAGATTTTTGGCTATGGTCCAGATACATTTGGAATTATTACTGTAAATAATTATTATGAGGAGATGGCCAGCAGATTTTTTGAAAAGTTTGATAGCGCTCACAATGAGTATTTACAATACTTTATAACAATAGGTTTTGTGGGTTTAATTGCATATCTATCCCTGCTATTTACTTCAATAATGGAAATGTTTAATGCATCTTCAAAGAATTCATTTCTTATACCTATTTCATTTTCGATTATATGCTATGCTGCACAGGCAGTTGTTAATATAAGCGTTCCGATTGTTGCTCCAATTATGTTTACACTGCTGATGATTGGAGTGGCCGCTGCGCGGGAAACGGTAGATATGAGAGATAAGATATAATATTTTATTTTCCAAGCCTAAGGTAAAAACCACCGCCTTTAGGCGGTAGAGCTTCAGCGGCATTTCCTTTTCCAGGAGGCAGTGATATAATTGGCGTATCGGGAGGTACGTAGAAATGGCAAATTACAGAAATGGGAGTCATACGGTATATGATATAAAGTACCATTTTGTGTGGATAACGAAATATAGATATGAAGAATTAAAAGGAGATGTAGCCTTTAGGCTACGAGATTTGCTGAGACAAGGCTGTGACAGTCAGGGAATAAAAATATTACAAGGAAGTATACAGCCGGATCATGTACATATGCTATTGTCATGTCCAGCGAACTTGGCCCCCAGTGAGATTATGCAGAACCTGAAAGGAAAATCGTCAAAGCTGCTGCAGGAAGAATTCCCGAAGTTGAAAAAGAAATATTGGTGACAGCATATATGGGGAAGAGGATATTTTTGCGGAACGGTAGGGGAAGTAGATCAAAAAATGATAGAAGAATATATAGAGAAGCAGGGAAAAGAAGAAGGCTACGATAATTTTTCGATAGGAGAAGAATGACTACTTCAGTAGGGCTTTAGTAGACTACAGTCTAAGAAGAAAGGGCTTCAGCCCTGCTGTGAGTTCAGTCGCAAAAGCAGGGGCTTTAGCCCCCACTGCGACTTTCAGTCGCTTAACGGCGGCCTTTAGGCCGCATCAACCTACCGGCTTTAGCCGGTGGTAGTTGAGTCCATGGGTAAAAAAGAAAGCAGAAGATATATAATTCTAATTTGTGACGCAGGAAGGATAGTCTAATGAAAACAGAGACAATTTTGGATGAATACCGTCGCGGGATAGACTTTGCAGTGGAAGATGCTGATATTACAGAAGAACTAAACTGCATTGCCGACGACTGGGAAAAGATTGAAGATGCATTTTATCGCAGTCTGGAGTTTGGGACTGGTGGTCTAAGGGGGGTAATTGGAGCGGGAACCAACCGAATGAATATATATACAGTGGCAAAAGCATCTCAGGGATTGGCCAACTATATGAAAAAGCAAGGGGGTGTCACCGGAATTGCGATTAGTTATGATTCCCGAATTAAGTCGGAGTTGTTTGCAAGGATTGCTTCTGAGGTATTTGCAGGGAATGGCATTCAAGTATATTTGTTCGATGAGTTGAGGCCAACTCCTTGTTTATCATTTGCAGTGAGACAGTTAAAATGTTCGGCTGGTATTATGATAACAGCATCTCATAACCCGGCAAAGTATAATGGATATAAAGTATATGGAGCTGATGGATGTCAGATTACTACAAAGGTTGCAAGTGAAATTTTAGTTGAAGTCGAAAATGTTGATTTGTTTGAGGGGATATGTAGGTCTGGCTTTGATGAGGCGGTAGCGGCAGGGTATATTAGCTTTATTGTTCCGGAAATTATAGATGCATTTATTGATGCGGTAAAGGCTCAAAGTGTACTGGGACCAAATGATTTGATAGACAAGGAGGTGTCTATTGTCTATACTCCATTAAATGGTACAGGGCTTAAGCCAGTTCTTCGGACGTTGCAGGAAAGCGGTTTTACTAATATTACGGTGGTGAAAGAGCAGGAACAGCCGAATGGGAATTTCCCTACTTGTCCATATCCAAATCCAGAGATACACGAGGCTATGGCACTGGGAATTGAGTATGCAAGTAGATATGATGCAGACCTTCTGCTTGCAACAGATCCGGATTGTGACCGCGTAGGTATTGCTGTTAAAGACGAAAATGGGGAGTATGTGCTGCTGAGTGGAAATGAGACAGGAATGTTGTTGTTTGATTATATTTGCAGTAGAAGAATTGCCAATGGGATGATGCCGAAGAATCCGCTTCTGGTAAAGACAATAGTAACAACTGATATGGCGGAAAGAATCGCATCACATTATGGTGTAGAAACGAAAAATATGCTGACTGGTTTTAAATTTATCGGCGAGCAAATTGGGGTGTTGGAAGCAAAAGGGCAGTGCGAACGGTTTATCTTTGGATTTGAAGAGAGCTATGGATACTTAAGCGGTTCCTATGTGAGGGATAAGGATGCAGTAAACGGGGCATTTTTAATATGTGAAATGTTTTCTTATTATAAAACGAAAGGTATTGGGTTGTGGGAAAAATTGCAGGAATTATATATGACATATGGATACTGTCTAAATACGCAGCACTCTTATGCCTTTGAAGGCGTCGTTGGTTTTCAAAAGATGAAGGAAATTATGGCGTTACTACGGGAAGGCGTGGATGACATTGGTGGAAGGAGGGTCTTAGAAATTTTGGACTACTCAAAGGGTGTAGATGGATTGCCAAAGTCAGATGTATTAAAGTTTCTATTAGAAAAGTATTGCTCGGTTATAGTACGTCCATCAGGAACGGAGCCTAAAATGAAAGTGTACATGTCGGTATGCGCAGATGATATAAATGAAGCTTCGAGGATAGAAGGTGAAATGCAGGAGAGTATAGAGAAGTTTTTCAGTGATTAAAATGCTGTTTGTCGAACGACTAGTACAGCATTGCCAAAATAATAATGAATAGACGCTGCTTTTTTATTGTAGTCGGTGCATAATAATTCTATCACTAAAGAATGGATGTGTTAATATGCGAAGGAAAACAATTGATACTATCCCGGTTTTATCTGATGCCATGAAAAACATATTATCTGCTTTTTCAAAAAGCCGCTCCCTTCCGTCAGGACTGGTCAAAAGAGCCAGCATTGTCCTGCCTGCGTCACAGGGGGAACTCAACCAGAATATTGCGCCACAGGCCGGGCTTCATTATAATAATGCTGCCGCCTGGCGCAGTCGGTTCCTCGCGGCGCTCCCAGCCTTGCGGAGGATTGAAATGGACGCCCCGGAAAAGCTTGAAGATGAGATACGGGCAGTCCTGTCCGATAAAAAACGCCCCGGTGCCCCGTCTGTTTTTACGCCGGACCAGATCATGCGGATCATCGACCTTGCCTGCAGCAACCCAAATGATTTTGGGTACGAAGTAAGCCAGTGGAGCCTCCCGCTGTTAGTGGCAGAAATTAAAAAGCAGGGGATCGCTGAACAGATTTCTGAGAAATCTGTCAGCCGTTTTTTAAAAATGAGGTAGATTTACATCCCCGCAGAATCCGTTACTGGCTTCATTCTTCGGAAAAGACGGAAGCCCCGGAATCTTTTGCGCGGAAAGTAAACGAAATCTGCGGCCTGTACCAGAGTGCCCAGGAACAAAGCCGGGAAGGTGCACACATTGTTTCCACTGATGAAATGACCGGGGTACAGGCGCTGGAACATAAATATCCTGACAAGCTCCCATTACCCGGCCAGTGCGCCAAAATGGAGTTTGAGTATATCCGCCATGGCACGACCAGCCTCATCGGGTTCTTTGATGTTGCAACGGGCCGTATGGAAATGCCGTATTTAAACTCCACACGCACAGAAGAGGATTTTGTGGAAGCCGTGAAAGCATTGGCAGGGACAGACCCGCAAGCCCCATGGACATTTATATGCGATGGCCTAAACACCCATAAGTCGGAAGCCCTTGTCCGCTATGTGGCAGAAGCCTGTGCCCCTGGCGTGGAACTGGGCAAAAAAGGGAAAACAGGGATCCTTAAAAGTATGGAAAGCCGAGCGGATTTCCTGCATGACCCTTCCCACCGGATCCGCTTTGTCTATACTCCGATACACAGTTCCTGGATGAACCAGATTGAGATATGGTTTGGCATCATTAACCGGAAGCTGCTGAAGCGGAAAAGCTGCCTATCAATAGAAGAACTGGAAGCAAGCATCCTGCGCTTTGTTGAACAATACAATCTTACAGCACACCCATTTAAGTGGACATATGCCGGGATACCATTAGTAATTTAATCACTGATATTTAAGCAATACTGTACTAGTATAACTCGATTTAAATAAGCTTACAATTTAAGCATTGGTAGTAATCTGATTTCTTGGCTTACGTGTCCGTGCTTTGGGCGCACGTTTCCCTTGGTTTTCAGGACTTGCTGCTTTCGCATTTACAACTTCATAGACGATTGTGCCCACATCCTCTTCCGAAAGATCAATCGTGTCCAAGCGGTATTTCCATTTGTAGGGGACGGGAACCTCATTGATTTCTTCAAAGTATTTCAAAATCCGTTCCTTTAGTTCCTCTTTCGAGCCTACACGAATCCCGGACAACATCTGGCGGGTCATTTTGCTGAAAAAGCCTTCCACCATATTCAGCCAGGAGCCATGTGTGGGTGTGAACACAAATTCAAACCTTCCAGGAACTGTATTCAGATATTCCTGTGTCTCCCTGGATGTATGGGCGGAGTGGTTATCCAGTATAAGCCGTATTTTGTCCCCTTTTGGGTATTTCTCATCCAATATTTTAAGGAATGTTACAAAATCGCTGCTTTTATGAGTATTGCTTACCAGTGGGATAGCTTCCCCGGTCAGCAGGTCAATCGCTGCCAATAGGGAGAGCGTCCCCAGACGTTTATACTCATAATCACGCTGTACGGTGGACATTTTTTCCGTACTGGCAGCCGGGGGCCTGTCCCCGGTTGTGGTGGCAATCGCTTGGATCCCGGGCTTTTCATCATAGGATAATGTATGTACCGGCTCTTCATCACCGGCAAACGGAATCAAACTTCCATTTTCATCAAAGCGGAGTTCAACCTGTTTGTAAATGACCAGCACATCATGCATCTTCTTTTCAAAGTCAGGATCCCGTTTTTCACAATAATAGGTGACCTTATGGGGATTAAGCATTGCTTTCCTAAGTATCTTCCGGATAGAAAACTCAGATGCTGTCGCCATACGGGGATATCCTTCCTGTTCAGCAACGGAATTGATGTAGCGGGTAAGGCTCAATGGATACCATAACTCTGCCGGGAGGCCGAATGCGGAAGGCTTTTGGCAGGCAATATTGATTACCCATGCCTTTGCATCATCGGTAATTTCAATCCTGCGGCCACGGCCTTTACTGTCTTCCATGGCAGCTTTTACGCCTGATTCCATATATTTTTTCAGGCAGAGCTTTACCGTCGGTCTCGAAATATCGAGTTTGCCAGCAATGGCTTCATCTGCCATGCCATCTGATTTTAATAAGAGGATTTTGGCTCTCCTGTGGACTCTGGCTTCAACAGTCCCCTTCTGTAGAATGGACTTTAAATATGACTTATCATCATTGGAAAGAAAAATAGGCGTAGCACTCTTTGGCATCATTTTACCTCCTGAAATGGTCTATAAGTATTATACCATTTCAGGATAATAATGTAAACTTATTAAAATAGAGTCATACTAGTATAACTCGATTTTAATAAGTTTACATTATTATCCTGAAAACCAAGGGAAACGTGCGCCCAAAGCACGGACACGTAAGCCAAGAAATCAGATTACTACCAATGCTTAAATTGTAAGCTTATTTAAATCGAGTTATACTAGTTATAGAGAGTTTTAAGTTTTGTGTAAACAAGGAGAACTGATCGTAAGATATGTCATTAGTTACTGAAGGGCAAAGTCATTTTTCGCCAGAACTGCAGCAGGTGTGTTTGCTGCAAATAAAATCATAGTTCACATATATCCGGAATTAATGCCGACTCCCTCGCTGTCATTTGCAATACGGCAGCTGCACTGTAATGGCGGCATTGTTATTACGGCAAGCCATAATCCTTCAGAATATAATGGCTATAAGGTGTATGGAAAAGACGGATGCCAGATAACCACTGGGACTGCAAAGGAAATTCAGAAGGAAATAAGCCGGGTTGACATGTTTGCAGATGTGGCTCGGATGTCATTTGAGAAGGCTCAGGCAGAAGGCTTGGTTGTCTATATTGGCAAAGAAACAGTAGATGCATTTATTCAGGCTGTTTCAGAACAGGCATTATGCGAAGCGGGAATGAAAAAGGATATATCTATTGTTTATACTCCGTTGAATGGAGCTGGAGGGTATTGTGTTAAGAGAGTGTTGAAGGAAAATGGTTTTCAAAATGTTTATGCCGTAAAGGAACAAGAAATGCCGGATGGATGTTTTCCAATTTGTCCCTATCCGAATCCTGAAATTGAGCAGGCGATGGAATTGGGAATTCGCGATGCAAAGCGTTTGAACTGTGATTTGCTGCTGGCAACCGACCCGGATTGTGACCGGGTCGGTGTGGGGGTAAAGTCTGGATGTAAATATTTGCTGTTAAGCGCCAATGAAATCGGTATGCTGCTGCTTGAGTATATTTGCAAACAAAGGAATGCCGGCGGCAGTATGCCCTGCCGGCCTCTTATGATGAAGACCATAGTTACCATCGATATGGCTGAGCGGATTGCATCTGATTATGGGGTAGATACAGTGAATGTGCTGACTGGCTTTAAATATATGTAAGTAGGTAATAATCAGTATCTGCAAATTTCCATCC
Organism: Enterocloster clostridioformis; assembly: GCF_020297485.1. Classification (NCBI taxonomy): domain Bacteria; kingdom Bacillati; phylum Bacillota; class Clostridia; order Lachnospirales; family Lachnospiraceae; genus Enterocloster; species Enterocloster clostridioformis. The sequence continues at coordinate 3,017,205 of NZ_JAIWZC010000001.1, read as the reverse complement.
ACATTTGATAAGATAAGTTCAAATGATGGAGGTGATACCAATAAATACGAATGACAATGTAACCTCAAAGGCTGACCTTTGGGCAGACCGGTTCCATGCTTTTCAGGAAAGCGGTTTATCCCGCAAAGAATGGTGTCAGCAGAATGGAATCCCACAGTCTACACTGGATTACTGGATCCGAAAGCTCCAGTCAGAAGCAGCTGAGACAGAAAGTGCTTCTGATCCGGTGTTTGCAAAGCTCCCTTCGGAACATGAACTCCATTTCAGTACAGCAGGTACAGGAAAACCTCCTGTGATGCTCTGTCTCCCGGAAAATATTCGGATTGAAGCTGCTGCGGACTGTCCAGCCAGACTGTTGACTGCCCTGCTTCAGGCCTTAAAGAACTATGCTTGATTTTTACGGAAGTACTACAGTCTATCTGGCATGTGGCTGCACGGACCTCCGGAAGAGCTGCACTGGTTTAGCGGCCATCATCAAACTGAAATTCCATCTCGATCCGTACTCCCGCTGTATGTTCGCGTTCTGCAATCGCAGGCGCACATTGCTCAAGATCCTTCAGTGGGACGGGTCAGGGTTTTGGATCCTGATGAAACGGCTGGACCGCGATTCCTTCCATTGGCCTGACACACCGGATGAACTGCAGAAGGTTACGCTGAAAGAACTCCTTTGGCCGTGCGATGGTTTATCCCTGAACCCCAGCGGCGCATTTGAAGAACGTCACCCGAAGATCGTCATATGAGCCCGGATCCTGTCAATTCGCAAAAAGCCGAAAATTACTTTGTTTTGGGCGGATTTTCCTCCGTCCCGGAATGCGGTTTCCTACAGGAACGGAATGCTTTTTCTGGTATACTTTCTGGCAGAGCTTTCAGAAAGTTGAGGCTGAGTTATGGATCCGCTTTTTACAGAGGAACAACTGAACAAGATGAGCAGGGAGGATATCATCTCCCTGATGAAAACCATGCGGGAGCATTATCAGAAACAGGAAACAAAGATCCAGATCCTCGAAGAAAAAACAAAGGAACTGGAATTCCTGAACGCGATGCTTTCTGACCGTCTGACTCTTGCGCAGCGGAAACAGTTTGGCCCATCCAGTGAAAAATATGCGGATGGCTATACGCAGCTGAACCTTTTTAACGAGGCAGAGCAGGAAGCAGAGCCTGATGCGCCGGAGCCGGAAATGGAGGAGATCCATCCGTCTTCCTATAAAAGAAAGAAACGTTCCGGCAAAAAGGAGGAAGATCTTTCCGCCTTTGAGACAACGGAAGTAATTGAGTATAAGCTGACCGGCGCGGACCGAAACTGTCCGGACTGCAATACCAAATATAAAGTCGTGACAAAAGAGACGGTGAAGCGCCTGAAGTTTGTGCCTGCACGGTTTGAAGTGGCGGAGGAGGTCACCTATGTTTACAGCTGCCCGAAATGCGGGGCGATGAAACGTCCGGAAAAGGCGCCTTCCCTTCTCAAAGGCAGTGTGGCAACACCATCCCTGGCGGCAGGCATCATGAACGCAAAGTATGTGGGCGGCATGCCCCTTGCGCGTCAGGAACGGGAATTCGCCCGTTACGACCTGAACCTTTCCACAAAAACCATGGCGAATTGGATCATCCAGTGTGCGGACCGGTATCTGCAGCCGCTTTATGAACTGATGAAGGAAGAATTCCTCCGGAGCCGGTACGCTCATGGGGATGAAACCCGTGTACAGGTAATCGATGAGCCGGAACAGAAAGGTTCCACCCAGAACTGGATGTGGGTCTATCTCACTGATGAATACAGCGGCGCACCCCGGATGGTCCTCTTCCAATACGAAAGAACCCGGGCGGGATATCATCCGGTGGAATTCCTTGGGGATCAGTACCAGGGATATTTCACCTGCGATGGATACCAGGCATACCACAGCCTTCCGGAAAGGATCACCGTGACAGGATGCATGGCCCATGCGAGGCGCAGATTTGATGAATCCCTGACCGTTTTGAAAAAGGACTTTACCAAAGAGCAGCTGAAGGAAACAACCGCATATCAGGCAATGGCACGGATCGGGATGTTCTATAAGATCGAAGAGATGATCCGTGACAAGTCACCGGAAGAAAGGTATGAAGAGCGTCAAAAGCAGGCAAAGCCGCTTTTAGAGGCTTTTTTCGAGTGGCTTCATACCCTGGAGGATGCTGTGGACAGATCTTCTAAGATCGGAGAGGCGGTCCTGTATACGCTGAACCAGGAAACCTATCTGAAAAGGTATCTGGAAGATGGCCATCTGAGTATTGACAATCTAGCTGCAGAGCGGGCACTGAAAAATTTTGCCATAGGGAGACGCAGCTGGCTGTTTGCCAAAAGCATCCGCGGGGCACAGGCCAGTGCGACTGTGTACAGCATCACAGAAACTGCGCTTCTGAATGGACTGAAGCCATACAACTATCTCACATATGTGATGGAAAAGATGAAAGAACTCGGTGCGTTTCCGGCAAAGGAAGAAATGCTGGAGCTTCTCCCATGGTCCTCCAATCTGCCTGATGATTGCCGCAGCAAACTTAAAAAGTAAAAGACAGATCTTCCCCCGGTAAGTGCTGGGGGATTTCTTATTTTGTCAAGATACGGATTATTACTTACTTACATACCTTTGAAGGCATGGAAGGAATTAAAAAAATGGATGGAATCATGAGTGGATTCAGAACCGCGGCTCCAAGTCAAATTGGAGGACTGAAAGTGATATCCATCAGTGATTATAAAGAGTCCCTGATTAAATATAGGGATGGAAGGGAGAATCAAATTGAGCTCCCTAAATCTAACGTGATGAAGTTTATGTTAGAAGGAAATGCATCCATGGTGGTCAGACCTTCGGGTACAGAGCCAAAGTTAAAGTTATATTTTTCAATCTGCGCAGATACCGAAGAAGACGCTAAACAATTGGAGATGAAGATAAAAGAGGATATTGAAAAGGTACTCTATTAAAGACTCTTCTGGATTAATTCTGCAGCAGCGCTTTTTCTGCGTATCTATTTTCATCACAAAACGGTTTGATTTCAACGTTTTTCGGAAGCTTATCCATATATTGTGTATTATGTAACTAAGATTTACTTTTTTTATAAGGGATAAGATACGAATAGGGGAGGAGAGTAGATAATGGGAACCATTTTAGACGCACCAGTTCAGATATTGATGGGAACGAATGTAAGGGGGGCATTCACGGCAGAGGATAACCGTGATATTTTGGACAAACTGTTGGGAACAGCTGCACCGAAGACTGGGGCCCGGTTACCAGAGGTAATTGAAAAACGGCGCAGCGATATGGCCAGCCAGGGGATGATTCTTCCACTGGTTGGATATGCAGATGATGAAAGGCTGGCTCCCAATCAGTTTTTGGTTACGGTTGCCCTGCAGACAGTCACCGGGGATATAAGAAAAGATATACTTTTCGATATGGTTGTGGATATGATAAAAGCTGTTCAGATTCAGGATCCGAGTAAGAAGGGTGTACGGGCATTATTGGTTGAGGCTGTTAATAATCTGGTTGAAAAGAACTATCAGGAATCCATGGACTGTTTCAGGAAGGTGTCCTACTGGGGCTCTATCATAGACGGATGCGAAGCAGATTGTGTACGGGCTACCTTGTGTTATGGCGCGGTGAATATGATGAATGGTCAATACCAGAGCATGACGTATGATTCTCAGCTGGCATGCAATATCGTGGATAAACCCACTTTTAGCGATCCCTACTTAAAATATGCTGCTCATAGGCTGATGGGAATCAGCTGGGTCCTTATGGAGCATCCGGAGCATGCAGTGGCATTTTTTGAGCAGGCATATCATGATTTGGAATGGGCAAACGAAGAAACGCTTTTGGTTGAGGTTCTGTTTCACGCTGTGACGGCCATGATGCAGGCACAGCAATATGATAAGTGTCGAAATGTGATTGACAGGATATACTCACTGGTGAAGGACAGTGATACATATGGAAAAGAAGCAATTAACAAATTATACGTGTTCAGGGCATTTGTCAGTGACAGAACCATAGAGCAGCTTAAGTCACAGCTATCTGAGATGGAACTGAAGTATGAAGAGATTTCCCGCAGTTTTCTCTTGGGACTAAAAGATACTGTGTTAAAAGTAGTACGGGTCGTTACGCCGTCTGTTTTAACATTTGGGCTGGGAAGTATACTGGGTAATGTCCGGGATATAAAAATGATATGGCAGAAAAGTGGAGACGGCGGAATGAATTTGGCGGACATGCCTTGATGGGAGGTGGTACATTGAACATTAAAATCATCAGCCAGATAAGTGGCGACAAAGGTGTTAATGTTGCCGGAGACACGGAAGGAGCGACAAGGATGGCAGAGTTGACGGGAAATCGGAACAATGGTAATTTTCGTTCAAAACCGACACAGACGCAGGAATATGAACGTGATGCAAACATATTTATTGTCCATGGACATGATACGTTGGCTCGTATAGAGCTTAAAGATTATCTGCAGAATACATTGGGCTTTCCAGCCCCGGTCATTCTGGCTGAACTCCCGGATTGCGGCAGGACGATTATTGAAAAGTTTGAAGAACAGGCAGACCAGGCTGATATTGTATTCGTATTGTTGACGCCGGATGATTTTAACCATGAGAATCAGGCTCGGGCCAGACAGAATGTAATTTTCGAGCTGGGATATTTTATAGGTAAAATGGGCAGGAAAAGCGGCCGGGTCATATTGCTGAGTAAGGGGAATCTGGATATACCTTCAGATTTAAGCGGCATTCTCAGAATTGATATTGGACAAGGAATACGTACGGCAGGAGAGGATATACGAAAGGCAGTCAAGAAAGCCCTGGAAACAATTTAATACGGCCGCCGAGCGCAGCATTAAATATTTTGCTATAGGAAGACGCAGCTGGCTGTTCTCCAAAGTATTCGTGAGGCAGAGGCCAGTAACAGTTGATTATTCATGCGCGATGAAGTCGCGCTTCCGGAAATCTGGAAATCAGATAACCGGAAGACGGAAATCATCTCTTGCGAGTTTACTCGCGTAGGTTCTTATCTAATCCATACACCTCACGCATTGATCTGTCTTTTTCAGGATCGATGCTGGTGATGTTGATAACATAGCTGTCGTGAGCAATACGGTCTATGATGGCATCGGCAAGAGGGCTTGCATCCCTACCAAGCTGGTCATACCACTCGGAACGCTCATACTGGGAGCAGAAGATGGTGGATGATTTCTTCCGCCTCCTGTGCAGGAGTTCGAAGATATCACGTTGTTCTGCCTCCGTCGGCTTCAGCAGGAGCCACTCATCAAGGATCAATACCAATGGTTGGCATATTTTGCCATTACCTTCTTATAAGTGCGGTCAGTCCGAGCTAGCTCCAAGTCGATGAGCAGATCGGGGAGACGGACGTATCGGGTATTGAAGTACTGCTTACAGGCCTCCATGCCGAACGCACAAGCCATGTAGGTCTTGCCGCAGCCTGTTGCACCGGTGATGAACAGGTTCCGGTGTTCAGTGATATATTCGCAGGTGGCAAGACGGCGTATGAGCTCCTTGTTCAACTTGCGCCCGGATGTGTAACTGATATCCATGATAGCCCGGGACGCCCCGTAAGGCGGCGGTGGGAAACAATGCGTTTATGGTTGTAGAATATTTCAATCGTATGTTCCGTTACCCGTACATCAACCGTTTTTTTGATGTATCCATACGGCACAGAGTATAGCATTTTTTCTATACTTATGTGATAATTGGTAAGTAAGTAATAATCCGTATCTTGACAAAATAAGAAATCCCCCAGCACTTACCGGGGGAAGATCTGTTTTTTACTTTTTAAGTTTGCTACGGCAATCATCAGGCAGATTGGAGGACCATGGGAGAAGCTCCAGCATTTCTTCCTTTGCCGGAAACGCACCGAGTTCTTTCATCTTTTCCATCACATATGTGAGATAGTTGTATGGCTTCAGTCCATTCAGAAGCGCAGTTTCTGTGATGCTGTACACAGTCGCACTGGCCTGTGCCCCGCGGATGCTTTTGGCAAACAGCCAGTTGCGTCTCCCTATGGCAAAATTTTTCAGTGCCCGCTCTGCAGCTAGATTGTCAATACTCAGATGGCCATCTTCCAGATACCTTTTCAGATAGGTTTCCTGGTTCAGCGTATACAGGACCGCCTCTCCGATCTTAGAAGATCTGTCCACAGCATCCTCCAGGGTATGAAGCCACTCGAAAAAAGCCTCTAAAAGCGGCTTTGCCTGCTTTTGACGCTCTTCATACCTTTCTTCCGGTGACTTGTCACGGATCATCTCTTCGATCTTATAGAACATCCCGATCCGTGCCATTGCCTGATATGCGGTTGTTTCCTTCAGCTGCTCTTTGGTAAAGTCCTTTTTCAAAACGGTCAGGGATTCATCAAATCTGCGCCTCGCATGGGCCATGCATCCTGTCACGGTGATCCTTTCCGGAAGGCTGTGGTATGCCTGGTATCCATCGCAGGTGAAATATCCCTGGTACTGATCCCCAAGGAATTCCACCGGATGATATCCCGCCCGGGTTCTTTCGTATTGGAAGAGGACCATCCGGGGTGCGCCGCTGTATTCATCAGTGAGATAGACCCACATCCAGTTCTGGGTGGAACCTTTCTGTTCCGGCTCATCGATTACCTGTACACGGGTTTCATCCCCATGAGCGTACCGGCTCCGGAGGAATTCTTCCTTCATCAGTTCATAAAGCGGCTGCAGATACCGGTCCGCACACTGGATGATCCAATTCGCCATGGTCTTTGTGGAAAGGTTCAGGTCGTAACGGGCGAATTCCCGTTCCTGACGCGCAAGGGGCATGCCGCCCACATACTTTGCGTTCATGATGCCTGCCACCAGGGATGGTGTTGCCACAGTGCCTTTGAGAAGGGAAGGCGCCTTTTCCGGACGTTTCATCGCCCCGCATTTTGGGCAGCTGTAAACATAGGTGACCTCCTCCACCACTTCAAACCGTGCAGGCACAAACTTCAGGCGCTTCACCGTCTCTTTTGTCACGACTTTATATTTGGTATTGCAGTCCGGACAGTTTCGGTCCGCGCCGGTCAGCTTATACTCAATTACTTCCGTTGTCTCAAAGGCGGAAAGATCTTCCTCCTTTTTGCCGGAACGTTTCTTTCTTTTATAGGAAGACGGATGGATCTCCTCCATTTCCGGCTCCGGCGCATCAGGCTCTGCTTCCTGCTCTGCCTCGTTAAAAAGGTTCAGCTGCGTATAGCCATCCGCATATTTTTCGCTGGATGGGCCAAACTGTTTCCGCTGCGCAAGAGTCAGACGGTCAGAAAGCATCGCGTTCAGGAATTCCAGTTCCTTTGTTTTTTCTTCGAGGATCTGGATCTTTGTTTCCTGTTTCTGATAATGCTCCCGCATGGTTTTCATCAGGGAGATGATATCCTCCCTGCTCATCTTGTATTATAGGAAAGTCCTTGCTGAAATAAAGTTATGTAAACTAATGATTCTGCCAAAGGAGGGTATAGAAAACAGACGGTGATTTAGAACAGGTCGATATAGAACCCTTCTTCCCATCCATCATCGTCGAGGTCGTCATCTTCAGTTAAAAAGTAATGCATATCCAATAAATCAGAATCGGTCATATTTCTGACCAGTTTGGGTGTCATTCCTTCTGGAGGATTTTTGATGTATTTTTGTCTGAGTTCATCCACATATCTTTGATTCATTTGCAACTGCCTCCCATCTGTAATAAATGTAGTATGAAGCAGATGGGAGAGAAAGTCAAGCAGAGCGGGACCGGGGATAAAGGCCATGCCTTATCCTTGTCCTTTTGTATAATTCATCCAGAGGAACCCGTTCATGTTTATGGTACAGCTCTAGAAAGACCATTTCATGTCTGCAGTTTGGGCATTGCAGGGGGTCGTACCCCATGGTAAGAAGGAAAAGCTTACGCCAGGTGTTGAAATCGAGGAGAATCCTGTGTTTGGATTTTGGGACTGCTTTATGGAGCTGATTGTCAATCTCCCGGTGTCTGGCATAAAGCCCATAGTACCGGGTCATCTTGAAGTTTTTTTCAGGTATATGCAGAATGAGCAGCTTAATGAAATCAATGGCGGGAAGAGTCTTTTTTACAAAAGAGTTGTCTTCATGCTTATTGTAATGGAAAGTCACCATCTCCCCATCGTAGGAATCAATCCTGGAAAGAGCAATGACAGGGCGGCCAAGATAACGGCTGACATATTTAATAATGGATTTTGGGTCGCAAAGATTGGGCTTGGCATAAACGTAGAATCCATTTCTGTCCCTATGGTAAACGGCGGCTTTCATCTTTTTAAAAGAGGGACCGATGCGTTTTTCCAGTTTATTTAACAAAACAGTCTGAAAGGATTTACGGAGGTAGGAATAATTGAAATATGTGACCTTGCGCCAGACACCATCATCAGAAAACCCGCCTTCGGTAAGGAGACAGTGGATGTGTGGATTCCAACCGAGAGGGCGACCGAAGGTATGAAGGACACAGATAAACCCAGGGACAAAGTTTTTGGATTTGTTCAGGGAGAAAAAATATTCTTTGATGACATCAGAAACAGCCTCGAAAAGGCAGTTAAGCAGAGTGCGGTCTTCGAGGAAAAAGCGGCGGAGGGATTCGTCAATGGTGAAGACGAGATGGCGATGGGTACACTGTATTAATTTAAAAGACATAGCGGTAGACCTGTCATTGGAATACTTAGCGCCGCAGGAGGGGCAAAACTTGGAGTGGCAGCGGAAAGGAACGAACTTGAGGTTACCGCAATGGGGACAGCCATACATGGCGCCACCATAAGAAGGATCCCCGCAGTTAATGACCTTATCAATGTTTTCCATGACGACAGGTCTGGGTTTTATATCGTATTCAATGATTTCGTAATAGTCTCTGAGCATCTTCTGAATCACATTCATGAGATTATTATGGAATAAAATGACGCAAAAAACAAGCCCTAATTCCCCTCATGAATGAGGGGCTAGGGGAGTTGAGGTGCCGAAGGCACTTTCTTGTTCAGTTGTTCCTCTGTAAAAAGCGGATCCATAACACAGCCTCAACTTTCTGAAATCTCTGCCAGAAAGTATACCAGAAAAAGCATTCCGTTCCTATAGGAAACTGCATTCCGGGACGGAGGAAAATCCGCCCAAAACAAAGTGATTTTCGGCTTTTTGCGAATTGACAGGATCCGGGCTCATATGACGATCTTCGGGTGACGTTCTTCAAATGCGCCGCTGGGGTTCAGGGATAAACCATCGCACAGCCAATGGATCTCTTTCAGCGTAACTTTCTGCAGTTCATCCGGTGTGTCAGGCCAATGGAAGGAATCGCGGTCCAGCCGTTTCATCAGGATCCAAAACCCTGACCCGTCCCACTGAAGGATCTTGAGCAATGTGCGCCTGCGATTGCAGAACGCGAACATACAGCGGGAGTACGGATCGAGATGGAATTTCAGTTTGATGATGGCCGCTAAACCAGTGTAGCTCTTCCGGAGGTCCGTGCAGCCACATGCCAGATAGACTGTAGTACTTCCGTAAAAATCAAGCATAGTTCTTTAAGGCCTGAAGCAGGGCAGTCAACAGTCTGGCTGGACAGTCCGCAGCAACTTCAATCCGGATATTTTCCGGGAGACAGAGCATCACAGGAGGTTTTCCTGTACCTGCTGTACTGAAATGGAGTTCATGTTCCGAAGGGAGCTTTGCAAACACCGGATCAGAAGCACTTTCTGTCTCAGCTGCTTCTGACTGGAGCTTTCGGATCCAGTAACCCAGTGTAGACTGTGGGATTCCATTCTGCTGACACCATTCTTTGCGGGATAAACCGCTTTCCTGAAAAGCATGGAACCGGTCTGCCCAAAGGTCAGCCTTTGAGGTTACATTGTCATTCGTATTTATTGGTATCACCTCCATCATTTGAACTTATCTTATCAAATGTGGATGGAAATTTGCAGATACTGATTATTACCTACTTACGATAATTGAACTGGACGGTAGCCTGTTTCCAGTCTGCCAGTTCAAAGCGGGTAGCGGGCAATGGCGACAACAATGGTCTTTCTTCCTCAAGAAACAAGCTGAGCCGGCTGCCCTCTTTCTTTTGAAAGAGCTTCCGGTTAGACAGTGTAAGCTTATCACTGATAGCACGGTTCAATTCAGCGAGGGAGAAGAACTGTTCATCCCGAAGTGCTGCAGTGATCCATGTAGATATCATACCTACGGTTCCTTCCGCATTCGGCTTGTCCTTGGGAGCTCTGACACGTGCGGGAAAAATCGCAGTCCCATAATGCTCTGCCATTTCCTGATACGTTTCGTTGATCTGCTGGCCTTTCCATCCGCCATTGTGGATAACGGCAGTCTTGCAGTTATCCGGCACTAAGATTTTGGCAACGCCGCCGAAGTATTCGTACATATGGACATGGGCATTGATCCATGATTTCTGCTTCATGTCAAGGAACGCTTCGACGTATGCATACTGGCTGTACGTCATGACTCCGACAAAGATATAGGCTTTCAGTATCCCGCCCGTATCCGGATCAATGACGGTGGCAGGATCTCCTGCCCAGTCAACTTCAACCTGTTCACCGGGTTTCCGGTTGATATGCATGGTTGCACGCCTTTTCTGCTCATCCTGCTGGATGTGATAGCAGAATTGCGAATACATGAGTGGTTCTTCGCCGTTAGCACGGCAGTCCTCCATGTATTCCGTCCACAATAGCTTTTTGCTCACACCGTTCCGCAGAAGTTCTTTGCGGATGTAAGCAAAATCGGGCATCCGTTTGGAAGATGATATTTTGTCTTCTTTGGGGAATAGAAGCCCTTCAAGTTTGCTGTCGGTCATAGAGTTATCCAGTACTGGCATGACGCACTTCCTGGGGAATCGAAGAAGACCCCGGATAAGACTCCTGCAGAGATTGGCTTTGATTACTGCAGCCAGTTATTCGAACTGGAAAAAGAGTATGCGGACCTTGATGCGGAGACCCGGAAAACGAAGCGGCTGGAGACCGTACTGCTCTATATGCCGGACTACAAAGATGAGCCCGAAGGTATAGAAGAGCTGATGCCCTGGTCAGAAATGATACAGCAGAGATGCCGGATCAAATCAAAAAGTTGAAGTTGGAACAGTTTGCTTTAACTATAGCTGGATGCTTTACAAAAAGATAGCCATTATTTTATTGAGCGCTTACCATAAAAAGACACCAATTAAGGTGTCTTTTCTTTATCTGATGTAAAATTTATAAATGGGATATAAAATGCTGGCATCCCACTTTGAGACGTTATTAAAGATATAATCGGTCTTGCGTAAGATAAAAGCATAGCAGGAGCATTTGTGTTTATTAATTTGGAAAAAGAATGATTAATTTGAGTACTACTATTTGAGTTTACAATTTTAAATAATGCAGTCATTTCAATTTCAAAATAAAATGGATAAATATTCGATTCATTACCCAATTTTAGTAATAAACTTACTCTTGCTTCTTCACCTGGAGTTATTACTTCTTGTGTAATTTCACTTTCTATTGACATCCCGCCATTATAGTCATCTTTATCAAAATCATCATTAATTTTAAAATTTAGCTTTGTAAGATAAGGGTTGCTAAATTGAAAATCACTTTTTTTCATCATATCTCCTTTAGGCAGCAGTATATAAATCAATCGAGGATTCATTTTTTGTTTCTTTACCGTTGTCATTTTGTGTTAAATCCAGAAAAGCAATATCTGGAGAACCACAAAAATTATTTGATAAAGCCATAAGCATATAGTTACTCAAAGATATATGTTCGGTTATTGTATGTTTTACACTATTAATTTTAACAGTTATATTTAGGTCTTTTACTTCACTATCAAGATTATAAACATAATCAATATTTTCTTCTTTAAGTAATGAAACATACTCATTAAAGCAATCAATTTTGTTTAGATATTGATTTTTTGAAGGCAATTCATCTTCATCAATATCATCAAAATTTAAAGCTTGATAATGATAATCATCACTTTCAAAATCATAATCAATAATTATTATTTTGTTGCCAGAAGTTTCAAAAGCCGACAAAACACTGATTCTATTTTGAATTACATCAATTAATATTTCATTGCTTATTTTTGTAACTATCCATGAATGAGAATCAATAATATCATCACATACACATAAATAACGATAATTATTGGAATCCTTGCATGTAAAAACAATAGGTTCATTATCGTATTCAAATAAAACCTTTTCTAAATACAAATCTCCAATATCTAAAACATTTGTAAAATAAACATTCATCTTCATAATTTCTCCATATCATTCACTTCATAATTTACAATATGAAAATCTTTAATAATAGTTTCGATTATACCTTCCTCATTATATATCCACCAGTCAATATGATTTTCATCAGCATAATCTGGTTCCCTATCTTTTGTCCTTTGTGATAAACCTCCAATACTATGTCCAACTATTACACAAGGACATGGATATTTTTTGAGATATTTGCTTTTTAAAAAACCTAAAAAATTTCGTGGACTATCATCAGTTAGCGAACATGATGTTCCAAATGATTTAATATCAGACAAACTATGTCTGAACTTTCTTTTTTCATGAAGTGATTCTTCGTATGAATTTAAAAATGTAAATCTATCAATAATTCCACTTTTCGATATACGATAAACTTTCCGGACATAATCTTCTTTGCCTTGTTCATAGATATAGTCTACTAAATCAGGAGGTATTGAATTCGACAACTTTTTTCTTTCGTTCATTAAAGTATATCCTTTTTTATATTAATATACTCAAATTATACCCCCTCCCGGAGAAAAAAGCTAGATCGAACAAATGTTTTAATAAATTATAGCTGATTTTACCTGAAAAATCAAGGCTGTATATACTTCTTAAGTTACCGTAGTTCTATCCACATACCTGCTATTTGACAGAATTAGTTATACACAACTATTTTTAATGCCTAAAATATAAGGAATCCTTACCGACTTTGTAGTAGAATTATGGTGTCTAAGCAAAAAACCACTAAACAAAAATCGGAGGATCCCTTATGACTTATTCTACTACAAATACTAAACGGGAAATTTCATCTTTTTCTAAGTAAGTAGGTAATAATCAGTATCTGCAAATTTCCATCCACATTTGATAAGATAAGTTCAAATGATGGAGGTGATACCAATAAATACGAATGACAATGTAACCTCAAAGGCTGACCTTTGGGCAGACCGGTTCCATGCTTTTCAGGAAAGCGGTTTATCCCGCAAAGAATGGTGTCAGCAGAATGGAATCCCACAGTCTACACTGGGTTACTGGATCCGAAAGCTCCAGTCAGAAGCAGCTGAGACAGAAAGTGCTTCTGATCCGGTGTTTGCAAAGCTCCCTTCGGAACATGAACTCCATTTCAGTACAGCAGGTACAGGAAAACCTCCTGTGATGCTCTGTCTCCCGGAAAATATCCGGATTGAAGCTGCTGCGGACTGTCCAGCCAGACTGTTGACTGCCCTGCTTCAGGCCTTAAAGAACTATGCTTGATTTTTCCGGAAGTACTACGGTCTATCTGGCATGTGGCTGCACGGACCTCCGGAAGAGCTGCACTGGTTTAGCGGCCATCATCAAACTGAAATTCCATCTCGATCCGTACTCCCGCTGTATGTTCGCGTTCTGCAATCGCAGGCGCACATTGCTCAAGATCCTTCAGTGGGACGGGTCAGGGTTTTGGATCCTGATGAAACGGCTGGACCGCGATTCCTTCCATTGGCCTGACACACCGGATGAACTGCAGAAAGTTACGCTGAAAGAGATCCATTGGCTGTGCGATGGTTTATCCCTGAACCCCAGCGGCGCATTTGAAGAACGTCACCCGAAGATCGTCATATGAGCCCGGATCCTGTCAATTCGCAAAAAGCCGAAAATCACTTTGTTTTGGGCGGATTTTCCTCCGTCCCGGAATGCAGTTTCCTATAGGAACGGAATGCTTTTTCTGGTATACTTTCTGGCAGAGATTTCAGAAAGTTGAGGCTGTGTTATGGATCCGCTTTTTACAGAGGAACAACTGAACAAGATGAGCAGGGAGGATATCATCTCCCTGATGAAAACCATGCGGGAGCATTATCAGAAACAGGAAACAAAGATCCAGATCCTCGAAGAAAAAACAAGGGAACTGGAATTCCTGAACGCGATGCTTTCTGACCGTCTGACTCTTGCGCAGCGGAAACAGTTTGGCCCATCCAGCGAAAAATATGCGGATGGCTATACGCAGCTGAACCTTTTTAACGAGGCAGAGCAGGAAGCAGAGCCTGATGCGCCGGAGCCGGAAATGGAGGAGATCCATCCGTCTTCCTATAAAAGAAAGAAACGTTCCGGCAAAAAGGAGGAAGATCTTTCCGCCTTTGAGACAACGGAAGTAATTGAGTATAAGCTGACCGGCGCGGACCGAAACTGTCCGGACTGCAATACCAAATATAAAGTCGTGACAAAAGAGACGGTGAAGCGCCTGAAGTTTGTGCCTGCACGGTTTGAAGTGGCGGAGGAGGCCGCCTATGTTTACAGCTGCCCGAAATGCGGGGCGATGAAACGTCCGGAAAAGGCGCCTTCCCTTCTCAAAGGCAGTGTGGCAACACCATCCCTGGCGGCAGGCATCATGAACGCAAAGTATGTGGGCGGCATGCCCCTTGCGCGTCAGGAACGGGAATTCGCCCGTTACGGCCTGAACCTTTCCACAAAGACCATGGCGAATTGGATCATCCAGTGTGCGGACCGGTATCTGCAGCCGCTTTATGAACTGATGAAGGAAGAATTCCTCCGGAGCCGGTACGCTCATGGGGATGAAACCCGTGTTCAGGTAATCGATGAGCCGGAACAGAAAGGTTCCACCCAGAACTGGATGTGGGTCTATCTCACTGATGAATACAGCGGCGCACCCCGGATGGTCCTCTTCCAATACGACCTAAAATCCCGTCCAAATTATACACATATTTAGGGGGTCAACCCATATAGCTCATAAATGTCTTTTTGAAATGGGGTAAGCTCAGTGGTGTATTTTTTTCGTGTTCCATTTATACTAACACTGCGGACAGTTTTCATTTCGCTTATTACTTTTTGAAGGTCATGATTTTTAAACCATCCAGCCGCATTCATCACCTGCTTTAACCGGGTTGTGATCAGGAGTGCTATAAACTGTATGAAAATCCTGCCTTCCATGGCTGCCGCCGAATGGATACGTAAACGCTTCATGTCAAGATCATTTTTGAGGTCATCGAAACATTTTTCAACAGCATCCTTGTCGCGATACACCTCAAGAGCTTTCGTCTTATCCTTGATGTGATTGCTTACAAGCACGAACCAGCCGATATGGTTCCTTTTATGCCTGCTGATGGCTTCCTCGTTGTAATCCACCCTGATGCCCCTTACAGGTGTTTTGTGAACCTGAAAAAACTTATTGTAATACGAGGCATGCTCCTTTACGTGTCTGCCAGCCATAAGTTCTTCATAACAGCAGTGCAGGATATGGTCAAAATTCCGTTCGTCTGTCGCCGCCTTGAAACTATCATGGTAGACGTGGATATAGAATCGTTGCCCTTTCCACGTGGAAGATTCCGTGACCGCGTACAGTTCGTCCCCAAAGACTGCACAGTAATTGTGATGTGAACGGATGCTATCCCTGTAGCGTTCTACTGCCTTGCAAGCGAAACCGACCGTAAAAGGCACTCCGACCAGGAACTTCTTATGACTGGCATACATTGCGTCAAGGTTCGGTTCACTATAAAAGCCTTTATCCATGACAAAATGACAGGTCGGACTGTCCAAAACGGATATATTCGCTATGCTGTCCTCCAGGGTGTTCACATCCTTTATGCTGCCGGGAATAATCCTGTAATACAGCGGCATATGGGAAGTGACGCCGGTGAGCATAAGGAGGTTGATCTGGGGCAGTTTTTCCCCATCACGGTTGTATCCCCAACGGACAAAGTCAATCAATTCGCTGTAGGAGGATACACTGGTGATGTCCATTGCATAGACATCTTTCTGGCGGTTTACATCAATCCACCTGCTGAAAAAGTTCTGCTGCAGCGCAGGCGTGATCCTTACAAGGAGTTCACTCACCCGCCGGCTTGCAAGCAGAGAACGGCATGGTGGCGGATACATCCGCTGCCACTGTTCAATATGACATAATGCCCCGCCTTCGCTGACAAGGTAATACGCGCACGTCAATATGCGTTTCCAGTCGTCTGGAAAAACTGCGGTGAGCGGTACCGTCAGTCCTATGTCTGAAACAGCTTTATCCAAAAGGGACTGTATGCCGGTGTTTTCAACAACACAGCGGCCAGCAGGTTCTTTCGTTTCAGCCTTTTTGCGGGCAATATCGCCTTTCCTGCGGTTGGGAACCACTTCGCCTGTTGCCGGATCCAGATGCCCGATGCTCTTGCGAATATGTTTGACCTTTTTGGTTTCCTTATCATAAACTGAAACGTTGCTATATACATAGATTTTACCATTTGGATTTTTGACATAAACCAATGACGACATGGCGCGGCTCCTTCAAATATGTGTATAATATTTCTTCTTGTATTATATAATTTATACACATATTTGTAAAGAGAGAATGCTTAAAAACCTAGTATTTTCAATGGATTCACAACATCAGTGAGCTGGTTGTGTATAATTTTTTCGGGAGATTAGGATACGAAAGAACCCGGGCGGGATATCATCCGGTGGAATTCCTTGGGGATCAGTACCAGGGATATTTCACCTGCGATGGATACCAGGCATACCACAGCCTTCCGGAAAGGATCACCGTGACAGGATGCATGGCCCATGCGAGGCGCAGATTTGATGAATCCCTGACCGTTTTGAAAAAGGACTTTACCAAAGAGCAGCTGAAGGAAACAACCGCATATCAGGCAATGGAACGGATCGGGATGTTCTATAAGATCGAAGAGATGATCCGTGACAAGTCACCGGAAGAAAGGTATGAAGAGCGTCAAAAGCAGGCAAAGCCGCTTTTAGAGGCTTTCTTTGAGTGGCTTCATACCCTGGAGGATGCTGTGGACAGATCTTCTAAGATCGGAGAGGCGGTCCTGTATACGCTGAACCAGGAAACCTATCTGAAAAGGTATCTGGAAGATGGCCATCTGAGTATTGACAATCTAGCTGCAGAGCGGGCACTGAAAAATTTTGCCATAGGGAGACGCAGCTGGCTGTTTGCCAAAAGCATCCGCGGGGCACAGGCCAGTGCGACTGTGTACAGCATCACAGAAACTGCGCTTCTGAATGGACTGAAGCCATACAACTATCTCACATATGTGATGGAAAAGATGAAAGAACTCGGTGCGTTTCCGGCAAAGGAAGAAATGCTGGAGCTTCTCCCATGGTCCTCCAATCTGCCTGATGATTGCCGCAGCAAACTTAAAAAGTAAAAGACAGATCTTCCCCCGGTAAGTGCTGGGGGATTTCTTGTAAACGCACCATAGTGCGTACCTGAAATAACACAGGCCGCAAAGCGGTGAATATTCTGCGGTGGAGGAGCCACCCAATCTCATGTGATAGAGCCACAGGATCCGTTATCGAGAGCCAGCCATCCGATGACGGGAGCCATGATGTTATATCTTGGCTCCAAATAGAATGATCTATCCTTTGATTATTCTCTTTCTTTGCTGTTAATGACCTCTAAGTTTGACCTTAACCTGCTCAGGTAGCCTGCCACTGCATGTATTCAAATGCTCTTGGAGAAGCTTAAGTTCGTCGGTTATGTCTTCCATTGCGAGTTCGATATCTGCCTTGTGATAGTATTCTTCAAGATACATGCCCCAGTAGCTGTTTAACTCCTCCAGTGTCTTGACCTTATGGATTTTTACTTCCCGCAGGAAAGCGTCCGCCACCTGATGGAATTTTTCCATTTTCCCTTTGGATTTTCCGCTTCTTGCGGGCGCATGGCGGACAGTTATGCCAAGCTTTGCAAGTGACAGCTTTAACTGCTTTGCGACATACTGGGAGCCATTGTCGAAATATGCTGTGTCAAATTTCCCGGCTTTCAGGATCACCTTACGGAAGGTATCCTCCACGATGCTTTCTTCCTGGTTATCATAAAACTGTGACTGGATAACGTACCGGGAATGGTCATCAATGGCAGAAGACAGATACGTCTGTACCATGGCACCGTTTTTACCGATTGGCAGCTTGCAGCCATATTTAATGTCTCCCTGCAGCAGCATCATCCGGTGGGGCTTACAGAAGCGTTTGGATGAACTTCCGCGTGCATCCTGACACATCTGCATCTGTTTCACACCAAATCCGGCGCGGTAAAGGCAGCGCCCAAGCGTAGAGCGTTTCAGTACCCCGGGTTCTGCCCAGTTTTCCTGCTCAAGGATGAAAATGATCTGTTCTACGGAACGCCTTGGAACTTCCTTTTTTAGCTGTATTGCCTGTTCCACGATCCTGAGGTAGTTCTCCGGGAGCTTTTTGGAAAGACTCCGTTCACCGGCGACCGGTTTTAACCCGGCAACCCCTTTTTCATGGTATGCCGCAACATAACGATACAGGCTTCTTTCTGAAACCCGGGATTCTTCAGCAATCTTACGGCGCAGGCTGCTGCGTTTGGCAGGATCCAGTGTTTCATCCAGCAAGGGTGCGATCAGTGTATAACGGATCAAAGCCTGCTGGTCCTGCCAGTTTACGTCTTTTACTGTTGTCCGCATGGCTTTATGCACCTCCTTGAGCTAAGGATACACCATGCAAAAATGACAGTAAAAACAAAGCAGGTGCAAGGGTATCATCCTCAGGAAGCCCCCCCTCCCGAGTTATATATCATACGGAGAATGGCTTCCAGCCATCTGTCGTTTGATAAGCGTAAATATTCGAGCAGAGACAGCCGGGTATTCAGCAGTTCCTCACTGAATCCCAGGAAT
Organism: Enterocloster clostridioformis; assembly: GCF_020297485.1. NCBI lineage: Bacteria > Bacillati > Bacillota > Clostridia > Lachnospirales > Lachnospiraceae > Enterocloster > Enterocloster clostridioformis. Next base: position 2,998,353 of record NZ_JAIWZC010000001.1, on the reverse strand, counting down.
CGGTACCCAATGGATTTCAGGTACCCGTTAATCCGGAAGTAATATCAGAATCCTCCTTGCAGGAGAGGTTCCCTGGGACTTTTTTCTTTCTGTATAATGTTACCGCCATTATACAGGTCAAATCCCAGACAGGCAAGTAGAGCAGACTTCGGTCAAATCAAGAGATCAATAACAGATAGAATCAGCAAGAGCACTGCCTCTGAGTATTCCGAGGTTCTGGTATTTGACAGGCTTTTTTGCGAAGACGGGTAACTGCATTGTAAAAACAGCTGGGAGAAATCCCGTGTTCGATACATCACGCAGCATCCGTCAGTCCACTCTGCCTGCATTCTGTTACCAGTTCCATCCATTCATCCAGAGAGCGCCCTGGAGTACGTTTACTGCTCATAGTGAAACCTCCAATTGTAGTGAATTTCAACTTTCCTATCAAGGAAGTGGAGTAAAAATCTATTTGCTATCATTATGAGCGATAAAGTAAGGAATGTATAGCTACCCAATAATTAAGCGCTCACCCAGTAACCCAGTGTAGGCTGTGGGATTCCATTCTGCTGACACCATTCTTTGCGGGATAAACCGCTTTCCTGAAAAGCATGGAACCGGTCTGCCCAAAGGTCAGCCTTTGAGACTGCATTGTCATTCGTATTTATTGGTATCACCTCCATCATTTGAACTTATCTTATCAAATGTGGATGGAAATTTGCAGATACTGATTATTACCTACTTACAAATGGTAACATAAAAAAAGACACCAAGACACTTCACATAAGGAAGTGTCCCTTTGGGCATCTATAAGTATTTGTAATGACGGTTGGATATGATGAATTTGTAGGAATAATTAAATATACTGGAGGAATCTACAATGAAATCTTTGGTACAAAACTTAAAAAGCATACGTTATTGGTACAGGTTTTACAACTCTGATGAAAATGGCTTACAGGCTGTAAGCCAAATGGAACTGATTGAAAAAATGGTAAAAGGGATTCCGTGGGGACATAACCAAAGGATTATGTATAAATGCAAAGATATTTCGGAAGCGTTATTTTATGTGCAGAAAACGATGGATAATGGTTGGAGCAGAACTGTTTTAGAGCATCAGATTGATGGCGGTCTGTATGACAGACAGGGCAAAGCTATTACCAATTTTCAACTAAAATTACCAGAGCCACAATCTGATTTGGCTGAACAGACATTGAAAGATCCATACAATTTTGACTTTCTGACTTTGAGAGAAAAATATGATGAGAAAGATATGGATTTACTTTTTTACCATGTCCGCCTCCATTGCTATGTTGTCGTGGAGTTAAAAACAGAGAAATTCAAGCCAGAGTTTGCAGGCAAATTAAACTTTTATGTAACCGCCGTTAATAAACAGATTAAAACGGAACAGGACAATCCAACAATAGGTATACTTATCTGTAAAGATAAAGATGATGTTGTTGCGGAATATGCCCTTGATGATATTTCACAGCCAATCGGAATTGCAGAATATGAATTAACAAAGGTGCTTCGTGAGGAATTTAAAAGCAACTTGCCGACAGTTGAAGAAATAGAAAGCGAGTTGTCTGAATAAATTGGCTTACGGATTGTAAGCCAATTTACAGTTTAAAAAACTCCATGACTCAAGCAAACGGTTTAGCACCGCTGATAGACTAGTATAACTCGATTTAAATAAGCTTACAATTTAAGCATTGGTAGTAATCTGATTTCTTGGCTTACGTGTCCGTGCTTTGGGCGCACGTTTCCCTTGGTTTTCAGGATAATAATGTAAACTTATTAAAATCGAGTTATACTAGTACAGCATTGCCAAAATAATAATGAATAGACGCTGCTTTTTTATTGTAGTCGGTGCATAATAATTCTATCACTAAAGAATGGATGGGTTATTATGCGAAGGAAAACAATTGATACTATCCCGGTTTTATCTGATGCCATGAAAAACATATTATCTGCTTTTTCAAAAAGCCGCTCCCTTCCGTCAGGACTGGTCAAAAGAGCCAGCATTGTCCTGCTTGCGTCACAGGGGGAACTCAACCAGAATATTGCACCACAGGTCGGGCTTCATTATAATAATGTTGCCACCTGGCGCAGTCGGTTCCTCGCGGCGCTCCCAGCCTTGCGGAGGATTGAAATGGACGCCCCGGAAAAGCTTGAAGATGAGATACGGGCAGTCCTGTCCGATAAAAAACGCCCCGGTGCCCCGTCTGTTTTTACGCCGGACCAGATCATGCGGATCATCGGCCTTGCTTGCAGCAGCCCAAATGATTTTGGGTACGAAGTAAGCCAGTGGAGCCTCCCGCTGTTAGTGGCAGAAATTAAAAAGCAGGGGATCGCTGAACAGATTTCTGAGAAATCTGTCAGCCGTTTTTTAAAAATGAGGTAGATTTACATCCCCACAGAATCCGTTACTGGCTTCATTCTTCGGAAAAGACGGAAGCCCCGGAATCTTTTGCGCGGAAAGTAAACGAAATCTGCGGCCTGTACCAGAGTGCCCAGGAACAAAGCCGGGAAGGTGCACACATTGTTTCCACGGATGAAATGACCGGGGTACAAGCGCTGGAACATAAATATCCTGACAAGCTCATCGGGTTCTTTGATGTTGCAACGGGCCGTATGGAAATGCCGTATTTAAACTCCACACGCACAGAAGCGGATTTTGTGGAAGCCGTGAAAGCATTGGCAGGGACAGACCCGCAAGCCCCATGGACATTTATATGCGATGGCCTAAACACCCATAAGTCGGAAGCCCTTGTCCGCTTTGTGGCAGAAGCCTGTGCCCTTGGCGTGGAACTGGGCAAAAAAGGGAAAACAGGGATCCTTAAAAGTATGGAAAGCCGGGCGGATTTCCTGCATGACCCTTCCCACCGGATCCGCTTTGTCTATACTCCGAAACACAGTTCCTGGATGCACCAGATATTCCGGTAACTGGTATGGCAGTTTTACAGCAGCAGTTTTTTTGGTACAGGCAATCGAACAATGGATTGCGGCGTTAAAAGAAAAATTAGAGTGATTATTATGAATGAGATAGAATGGATATTATGCCCGCTCTGCGGCGGCAAGACACGCAACAGGATTAGGGGCGATACTGTTCTGATAAATTATCCCCTATACGGTCCGAAGTGCAGGCGGGAAAGTTTGATTAAGGCAAAAAATTACTTACCAAATAACCATCATTACAGAGCCAGATGCAAAGACACAGAGCCAATGATTTTGTGAGGAAATTCACAGAGCATTGGCTCTTTCCTTTTATAAGAACAATAGCGGCAAGTCCGTCAAATAAAAAAACGGTAATTTTGACGGCGATTTTTCTATGCCCAGATAATAACGAACCCCTTCAAAATCTGTTTTCCAGTCAGAGGGTGTTCTTTTATGTGCTTTTTAAAAACAGCAATGCAGACGCTTTTGAAAGGCGGCTGTCCATATAATATATTTTCAAAGATTGGCGGATTGCCAGTTGAAAAAATCTTTGCCATCACAAATGGATTCTGCACCTTGTATGTAGAAGTAGAATCTCCATATAACAGAAATAGAAAATCTCAAATCCGTAAAGGCTTTACAGCCCTTGCGGATTTTCTTTTGTCGTTTTTTGTAGAAATACGCTGTAAGGCGCTTCTAAGGTTGGATGCCGTTCAACGCCTGCCAATTTGAATTAGTTATACACCTGTTAAACAGCAATCTTCTCGACCTAATGGGCAAGAAGTATCGCAGGCTGAAGCCTGCTCAATTCAAATTGGAGGAAAAAAGAATGGCATATAATCATGAACGTGAAGATAGAAAATGGCATATCTGGAAAGAAAGGGAAGAAAAAGTATTGCGTGAACATGGAGTTGATGAAAATACTATTGAACAGATCCGTATGGATGACAGGGCAGATTTTAATTCCAACAGACGGTTTGAAAATCAGCTTTCCCACAGGCTATAGGGTGAGGGATATTTTTCTCGCCCTATTCTTTAGAGGAGGATTATTGCAGATGAACAGTTATATAGACAAAACAACCAGAGAGGATTTTACAGAAGATGCCGCTATCCGAAAAGCAATCGACAATATTTACGATATGCTTGCCGAATTGCCAAAAGAAGAACGTCTTGCTTTTTTTAAACAAATCTCAAAACCAAAAAATTTAGATTTTGTAAAGGAGGTGGATGGTATTTATTATGTTGTCTGTTCCCACTTCGATAGGGGACAAAGAGAAGATATGATTACCAAAGTCAATCGGATATTAAGCACAGAAGTGTAAAAATGTTTCAAATTCTCACTTTAAAGCGTTGAAGCAAGGCGGCAGATATGGTAAAATGGAATCACTACAAAAATCATATCCGGCTGTCGGAAAGGAGTTTATTTTGAATAGACAGTCAAAAAAGATTACAGCTCTCTATTGCAGGCTTAGCCGTGATGATAAAAAACAGTAATCAATAAACTATTGGGCTAATCGGGTAGAAAGCAGATGCGCTACATTCAAAATTGCGCGTCTGCCTTTTATTTATGCCCATTTGTTTTGCTATAGGATATTGAAACGGCAGAAATTTTTTCTGATTTACATTTCCCTCTTGACTTGAAGTGAACTTCAAATATTATAATAGCTTTATCAGCACATTAAGGAGGCGACCACTACGACAATCAGGGATGTCAGCAAAAAATTCGGAATCTCCGCAGACGTCCTCCGCTACTACGAACGGGCTGGGATGATCCCGGCCGTCTCCCGCACAGCCGGAGGAACCCGCGACTACCAGGACGAAGACCTGCGCTGGGTGGAACTGACGCTGTGTATGAGAAGCGCAGGGCTTCCGGTAGAGGTTATCGCGGAGTATGTGCGTCTTACGCAGCTCGGCAGCGGCACGATCCCCGACCGTCTGTCTCTTCTGGAGAAGCAGCGGGAGGTCCTGCTGGAGCAGCAGCGGCAGACCAGCGCGGCTCTCGGCCGCCTGGACCACAAAATCTCAGTCTATCAAAGCGCCCTGAAAACGGGGACGCTAAATTGGAACTAGGAGGAAAACTGATATGGAACAGATCAAAAAGAATTTTGGCTTTGGGGCTATGCGTCTGCCTATGAAAGACGGCGAAGTGGATATTCCCCAAACCTGCCAAATGGTAGATGCCTTTCTGGAGGCAGGGTTCAACTACTTCGATACCGCCCACGGCTACTTAAACGGAAAGAGCGAGCCGGCCCTGCGGGAGTGCCTGACAAGCCGCTATCCCCGTGACCGCTATATCCTGACTACCAAGCTCTCCGGTTATCTGTTCAAAAGCGAGGCGGACATCCGGCCCCTGTTTGAGGAGCAGCTGCGGGACTGTGGCGTGGACTACTTCGACTTCTACCTGATGCACGCCCAGGGGGTGGAGAATTTCGCTTTTTTCAAAAAGTGCCGCGCCTATGAAACAGCTTTGGAACTGAAAGCAGAGGGGAAAATCCGGCATTTCGGCATTTCCTTCCACGATCGGGCCAAGGTACTGGAGCAGATTTTGACCGAGTACCCGCAGATCGAAGTCGTGCAGATCCAGTTCAACTATGTGGATTATGACGATCCCGCCGTAGAGAGCCGCAAGTGTTACGAAGTCTGCCGGAAATTTGGCAAGCCGGTGATCGTCATGGAGCCGGTGAAGGGCGGCAATCTGGTTAGCCTCCCGGAGAAAGCCATGGAGGTTTTCAGGGAACTGGGCAGCGCCAGCCCCGCCAGCTACGCCATCCGCTTTGCTGCCGGGTTTGAAGGGATCATGATGGTCCTCTCCGGTATGAGCAGCCTGGAGCAGATGGAGGATAACATCAGCTATATGCGGGATTTCCAGCCCTTGAACAAGAAGGAACTGGAAGCTGTGGGCAAGGTGCAGGAGATTTTCCGCTCCATGAACCTGATCCCCTGCACCGCCTGCCGGTATTGTGTGGAAGGATGCCCGCAAAAAATTTCTATCCCCGATCTGTTCGCGGTAATGAATACGAAAATGATCTACCACGACTGGAACGCCGATTATTACTACAACGAGGTCCACACCAGGCAGGGCGGCAAGGCCAGCGACTGCATCAAGTGCGGCAAGTGCGAGAAAGCCTGTCCCCAGCATCTGCACATCCGTGACCTGCTGGTAGACGTGGCGAAGGAATTTGAGAAAAATTAAGGAGGGCGCGGCCATGGAATATCGCAGACTGCCGAAAGGAACTGAGCAAATCAGTGTCTTAGGCTTTGGAGGCTCCAGTATTCATCAAGCCGGTGAAAAAGAGGGTGTCGATACCATCACCGCCGCAATGGAACATGGTATCAACTATTTTGATATGGCTGTCCCCGAGGCGGTGGCGTTTGACTACTACCGCACCGCGTTTGCCGGGAACCGGAATTGGGTGTATCTGCAGATGCACTTTGGTGCGGACTATTCCTCCGGGAAGTACGGCTGGACAACAGATCTGAACCGTATCAAGCGGGGCATGGACTGGCTTTTGGATAAACTGAACACAGATTATATTGATTTCGGCTTTATCCACTGCATAGACGAACTTTCCGATTTAAAAAATTATATCAATTCCGGCGCACTGGAACACATCCAAAATCTGAAAGCGCAAGGGGTGGCCCGGCACATTGGGCTGTCCTCCCACACCCCGGAGATCGTCAATCGTTTGCTGGACATGGGGGTGTTGGACGTGGTGATGTTCAGCATTAATCCCGCCTACGATTACCGCCATGGCGACTATGCCATCGGCGGCGTGGACGAGCGGCTGAAGCTCTATCAGCGGTGCCAAAAAGAACAGGTGGGCATCACGGTTATGAAGCCCTTCGGAGGCGGTCAACTGCTGTGCGGTGCGCTTTCTCCATTTAAGCGGGCCCTAACCGAAATTCAGTGTATTCAATATGCCCTGGATAAACCGGGAGTGCTGAATGTGCTGCCCGGATACAGAAGCCGCTCCGATCTGGACCGGGCCTTGGCCTATCTGGACGCCGCCCCGGAGGAGCGGGATTATTCCGCCCTCGGCAGCTTTGCCCCGGCGGAGGCTGAAGGTAAATGCGTTTATTGCTCCCACTGTCACCCTTGTCCCAAAGGGCTGGACATTGCCCTTATCAACAAATACTATGACCTCGCAAAGATTGGCGATTCGCTGGCGGCAGATCACTACCGCAAACTGGAACTCCATGCGGATGACTGTATCCACTGCGGCCATTGTGACAAACGCTGCCCATTCCATGCAAAGCAGGGTGAGCGGATGGATGAGATTGCAAAATATTTCGGTACTGCGGGAGGTGTCAGGTAATGGCAAAACTGGTTGTCTTTTATTCAAGAGCAGATGAAAACTATTTTGGCGGAGCCTACCGTTATATTGAGGTGGGCAACACAGAAAAGGCGGCAAACATGATTGCTGCCGCTACCGGTGCGGAACTGTTCAAGATCGAACAGGCCGAACCCTATGCCGCCGATTACGATACCTGCATCGAGCAGGCGAAAAAGGACTTGCAGGCCAAGGCCCGCCCGGAGCTGGCGCGGACGCTGGGCAGTCTGGACGGGTATGATGAAATTTACCTGGGCTATCCCAACTACTGGGGCGATATGCCTATGGCGGTCTATACCTTCCTGGAGGCTTTCGACTGGACGGGCAAGACCATCCACCCCTTCTGCACCCATGAGGGCAGCGGCCTGGCTGGCACCGAGCGGAAAATCCAGCAGACCTGCAAGGGCGCGAAGGTCGAAAAGGGCTTGGCAATCCACGGCAGCAGTGTGGACGGCGCGAAGGCCGCGGTGGAAAAGTGGGTGTAATGGACGAGGCGCAAAGGGCGAGTTATCTGGAGTCCTGCCGGGCGAAAATCGCCAGGAACCGTCACACTTATTGGACAGACCCGCGTACTGGCGGCGGTAAACATACCTGGCGGATTCAGCTTCAAATGGATCTTTTGGAGCGAAACGAAAGATGGTTTGTAGGAAAGACCACAGCCTCAACGTATTGAACTTTGGAGGGGATTTCAATGAAAAAAGTAATGCTTTTGACCGGAGCCGGACAGATCGGCATGGCAATCGCCCGCAGGATGGGCGCCGGAATGAAAATCGTAGTGGGCGATAAAAAGCCGGAAAATGCGCAGGCAATCGCCAGGACGATGAATGAGGCGGGCTTTGACGTGGTTCCCATGGAAATGGATTTGTCCAGCCGGGAATCCATTCTCGCCTTGATTGCCGAGGGACAGAAATATGGCCCCATTACCATGCTGGTGAATGCTGCGGGCGTTTCCCCCAGCCAGGCGCCCATTGAGGCAATCTTGAAGGTTGACCTCTATGGGACCGCTGTTCTGCTGGAAGAAGTGGGCAAAGTAATTGCCCCCGGCGGCGTGGGCGTCACCATTTCCAGCCAATCCGGCTGGAGGATGCCCACCTTGACAGCGGCGGAGGATGCGCTGTTGGCTACCACGCCCACCGAGGAACTGCTGTCGCTGGACATCCTTCAGCCGGAGAACATCCGTGATACTCTCCATGCTTACCAGATGGCCAAGCGGTGCAACGAGAAACGGGTTATGGCGGAGTCCGTCAAGTGGGGTGAGAGAGGGGCAAGACTGAATGATATTGCCCCCGGCATTATCGTCACGCCGTTGGCTCTGGACGAGTTCAACGGCCCCCGTGGGATTTTTTACAAGAATATGTTCGCCAAATGCCCCGCTGGCCGACCCGGTACGGCGGATGAAGTGGCAAATGTTGCCGAACTGTTGATGAGCGGCAAGGGTGCTTTTATCACAGGCTCCACCTTCCTGATTGATGGCGGCGCAACTTCCAGCTATTACTATGGTCCACTGAAGCCGGAGGCGTGAGGGAGTGAGTAGAATGTTAAAAACCGCTGTTTCTGTTTTGCTTGCTATCATCTTATCCGCTTGCGGAATATCTTCCTCAAATGAAACAGCTTCCGTTGTCCCATCTGAAAGTGAGTCGATAGTCTCGGTTGAATCTGACGTTCCTGGCGAAATATCCGAAAAAGAGCGGGAGGACGATAATGACATTTTGGTGGCTTACTTCTCTCGTACCGGCGAAAACTATGACGTGGGTGTTATTGAGAAAGGTAATACTGCTATCGTTGCGGAGATCATTGCAGCGCAGACTGGCGGAGAATTGTTTGAGATAAAGACAGTAAATGCTTATCCAGAAAATTACGAAGAATGTACCGAGATTGCCCAATCGGAAAAGAGCGAGAAGGCCCGCCCGGAATTGGCTGAAAGCATAGATAATTTAGACAGCTATGACACAATTTACCTTGGCTATCCGATCTGGTGGGGCGATATGCCTATGGCGGTCTATACGTTTTTGGAGAGCAATGATTTTGCGGGAAAGACAATTATCTCATTCTGCACTCATGCTGGAAGCGGACTGTCTGGTACTGTTGAAAATATCAGCACAGCTTGCCCAGGTGCAACTGTAAAAACCGGCTTGGCTATTGCAGGAACGACCGCCCAAAATGATAAAGCGGTAGCGGAGCAATCTGTGACGGAGTGGCTAAAGTAAGAATGTCTACCGCATGGATGGTCGGTTCGCTCTTGCTCGAATGTAGAACGATATTTACTCCCCTATTACGGAGTTTTCGTCTGCGTTGCTACTTGGCAAGCAGTTTCTGCTTGTTGGGGTAGCACTTCCATATGTTCAGTTATTATTGACAATAAGTATGGAAATACTCATATGGTTTCAGAGTGTTTGCCTTTGCTGTTTCTGCTATGCTGCAGATGATGGCAGATGCTTTTGCACCGCTGATGGCATCAAGCACCTGCCAGTTTTATATGTTCACTATTTCACAACCCGCGCCCCGGACTCCGGCGCAGCGGTATCCTTCTCAGTATTCCAGATTCCGTCGCTTCCCAGCCAATAATACAAATCCTGGTCGGATGATTTTACATAACAATCAGATTCCATATACCCATTCTGTCCAAAGTAATACCAGTTGTCGCTGATGCAGCGCCAGCTGTTTACCGGGTAGACGTTGTTTGGATATACATAGCGCCATCCGGAGGAGGTCTTATCCCATTTTCCGTTGGTGATAAACCAGGTGTCTTCGGTGCGGATGGTCAGGGGCTCGGAGTTGTCGGTCCATGGTCCGGCCTGGGAGCTGTAGGTGCCCAATGCCCGTACGGTGAATGTGTAATTTCCCTCTACATTGATGTAGGAACTGAAGTCATAGGTGGATTCGGACGTCTTTTGGGTGGTTACCAGTATTTTGTCCCGGTACAGGCGTACTTCGTAGTTTTTGCTCCCGTTTACCTTATCCCACACAGCGGTGGTCTGGTTCCAGCTGACGGATGTGGTAATAGGAAGATTACCGTCTATGGCAGGCAGATACACCTGAAGGATTAAAGCGCTACCATCTCCGTCCTTTTCAGCGGTTTTAAACTGGGCTCCGCAGCCGGTCAGCGAAAAAATGCTGCGTTTGGTGCTGGAAAAGTAGTATCCGTCCTTTGCGGAGAGCTCCACCTCCACGACGGGCCTCTCGCCATAGTCCCACTGGTCATCCTTTTTGTCGTACACGGCTCCTTCCACCTTGAATTCACTGGTGCTGGATACTGCATATACATTGCCTACCAGTTCGCCGCCCTTTGGGGCTGTGTCCCAGGAAAATGTCAAGGGTATGGATGTGATTGCTTTTTCCTGCCCATAGGCGGAGAACAGAGTGCCCATGGAGAGGAACGCTGCCAAGGCTGCGATAATGAGTGATTTTTTTGCCATTGTATATCCCTCCTTGTTGGTTCCGGAAAATTGACTGCCGGTATACATGTTACTATTACTATTGTACTGTATTTTGGGGTAAAATTACAAGTTTTATTTGTTAATAATAGGGGAACTGTTAGTATTGAGCCCGTTACATCGAACCAATTCGGGATAGATACGGATTTATGCATATCCTGAGTAGGCAGGCGGCATACTAATCATGGAGGTGATATCTTATGAGTCCAAAGGAATTAAATTATATTGAGGATGCATTAGGCCATGAGCAGTTTTTGATGAATCAGTGCCAGGAAGCCATCCAGAATCTGCAGGATCCTGCCCTTAAAAATCAGGTACAGCAGATGGAACAGAAGCACCAGCAGATTTTTGACAGTTTTTATAAACTCGTATAAGGAGGAAGCAGAGAATGGACGACAAGTGTATTATGGAGAACCTTCTTCTGACCGAGAAGGGGGTATGCGACCTGTATGTTCACGGAACCATCGAGTCTTCCACGGCTGATGTGCATCAGACCTTTAACCAGGCGCTGAATGACAGCTTGTGTATGCAGGATGACATCTATAAGCAGATGTCCGCCAAGGGATGGTATCAGACGGAGCAGGCGGAACAGCAGAAAATCATGAAGGTAAAGAATCAGTTTGCAGGTATGTAATCCGGCCTGACTGTGTTTTGATAGACTGATTGGAGGAAAGGACGTTAAGCTATGGAATGGTCCGTGGCTTAACGTCCTTTTTTGCATGCCGCCCAACAGTGCTGCCCAAACATACCGTCCAACGGCGCCGTCCTTCCGCCCGTCCATGCCGTTAAACATGCTTTCCGATGGTATGCGGCAGCTGTGTATCGCGGGGATTATACGTCTGGCAGATGAGATGGATCTGTGCCGTGACAGGAACAGTACTCTTGGAGGGGAGGAACAGATGATTTCAGATTCTTACAGCCAGTTGGTATGGAGAACCTATGCCGCGGTTAAGGGAATGGAGCTTACAGAGAAAGAGTGTATATTGTATGCGGAAGGAGGGGGCAGGAACATCTGGGGGAACTGGAAAAATGGACGTGTAAACTGCAGAAAATACGCCATTCATGCCGGTAATCATCCAAACGATGCCGTCAAGACGCAGCCGGTACCATTTTAACGGTATGATGGCTTTGCAGCCATCCGGAGGGCTGTATTGATGATAGATAGTATACAAAAATAATTAAGAAAAGGAGAGCAGCAGAATGGAAAACAACACATTAAAAGCTTCAATAGGTATTGACTTTTCCCTGATTGGGACCCAGCTTCATGCCATGTATGAAAAAAATGAGGGAGGATATGCAGTTCTTTTGATTCCGTCAGAACAGACGCCGGACAGCGGTATTTCCGTAAAGGATCTGATTGACGATATCAAGAAGATGGCCAGGGGCGTGACAGGCAGTGATACTGCCGTGGATACGGCCCAGCTTGAGAAAGCCATGACCGAGGCCGCCAAGGAGGGCGGCTCCACATCCATGAAACTGGAAGATATTGTAATCAAGCTTCAGATGGCTTATCTGTACATCTGTAAAAAGGGAGAGAATTCTGTCCTGGAGTATGCGTTTCAGCTGCAGGTGGTGACAGAAGGCCTGGTACCGGAAACCATTAAGCCCATTGTGGATGTGACGAACCTTTCCATTTCTGTCTGGAATACGGACAGAAAGAAGGTAGTGGACAAGATGGCCCTGATTACTGTGGACGAATACCTGGGCGTGGCTGCACTGCCGGACAAGAGTCAGGCCGCCAAGTAGCATAAGAAACGTAATATACAATGCATCATGGAAAGATTGCGGGAAAGGAGCGGCAGGAATGAACCAGAGGCAGATGTCGTGCAGCATAGCCGTAGAGGGCGCCGTCAGGGGGTGTCCGGCCAGGCTGGCTGTCTGGTATGATAAGAGCGAATTGTCTTTTTGCGGAGAACTTCAGATGGACCAGAGGGGGCCTGCGGGATTATTGGAGGCTGTGGATGGTGAAATGGCTTCCAAATTCGGAGGATACGCCTCCGGTCTGGTCCATGCTTCCAATAAGCGTGCCGCTCTTTCCTGCATTCATGGAATCACAGCCCTGGGTTATGGAGAACCGGGGCTGTATTTTAAAGCAGCAGCAGGCAGGGGAAGCGCAGCCATTCTTTTTTCATTTTCAGCAGATAGTAATAGGGGAAACGCGCAGGTATCCTCCCTTATGGATGCGGTGAAGAAAGCAGCAGACTTTTTTGGGATGGAGCAGTTTTATTTCTTCGGACGTGTGGGAAAGGGGCTGAGTCCCGGAGATTTGATGGATGGGGCGCCGGGAGCCGAGGCTTTTCCGGCTCAGATTGACAGGTGCAGCTTTCTGGCATACTCCCATTTGAAACTGAATGGAGACAGCGTGTTTGAGAGGGCAGTCAGGGAGCTGTTCGGCCTTGAGGAGACGCAGCTTTTTCTGGGAGCAGGTGAAGACGGATTTTTGTGTATGGCGGCAATTCCGGCAAGCAAAAACAGTTTTATGGAGAGCAGGAACATGTGTCTGGCAGTTGGGCTTAGAAGCAGCGCCTTGTCACTGGCCCTTCAGGGTACCTTTCGGTTTGTATTTGTGCCGGATATGGAGTTTCATGTAAACTGCGGCATATCCAGGACCCGCTTTATGGTGGAGGCCTTTGGGGAGGTCAGGGAGCCCATTCATCTGGCAGGCCCGTTTTCCATAGGGGATACCTGCCTGGCCATAGGGTTTGACCAGGGGCCGTCCTTTGCCATGTTTGCCAATCTTTATATACGGGAAATTCACCTGTTTGGGGCTGTGATGCTTACTGTGGCCGGATCGGTTCCAAAGCTGGATTTGCTGTCGGCAGCAGTCAGCGACCTGTCCATTCCCATTTTGGTGAGAAATCTGCTGGGGCTTTCTTTTGACGGCCTTGACAGCATTGATTTTATCCGTATATTAGGGCTTCCTTTCCAGGACATGCAGGCTTTTGACCGGGAACTGGTTAAGAATGCTAACGGATCCCGGCTGGCAGAGGCATTTAACCAGAGAGTCCATGATAACAGCCTGGTATTGGACAAGGCTCAGGTAAAGGCTTCTCCCTTTGGGGATGGGGTGGACCTGGTGGACCAGCGGCGGATGCGTCATTATTACATAGACGGTTCAGGCGGCATCAAGCTTACGGCCCAGTTTTATTATGCGGATGTGAATACCAGGCTGGGCAGCTACACGGTGGAACGGGGAATCTTTGTATGCGGAGTCATTGAGATTTTTAAGGTCCGGTTCGAGGTTCTGTTTTCCTTCCGGGAGGGGGATGGGGTGCTGGCGTATGGACGTATACCGGAGGTTAATCTGGGTTTCCTGAAATTGGGTCCCTCCAAAGCCGGGCAGGAGTCCGGGGAAGCCCTTCCTGTGCCCGCGGACAGTGTGCTGAGACAGTTTATGGGCAAGGAACAGAAGGGTATCGTATTCTTCCTGTCCGCAGGCAAGAAGGATGTGACGTTCTATCTGGACGGAAGGATTGAGCTGCTGTCCATCCTGTATTTTGAGACCAGAATTATCTTCTGCAAGGGGCTTATATCCATCGATGTGCGGTTTAACTGGCTGGCGGTTTTTGATGTGAGTATCCATCTGAAGGTGAATTACCAGGATTTTAACCGGGGCGGATTTGAATTCCGTCTGGTGATTGATACGTCCAAGCTGGCGGAAAAACTGAAGGCAGTACAGGAGAGCATCAACAGAGCCATTGACCGGCTCAGGGATAAGATTAAGAATGCTGCCAGAGAGATTGACAGAGCCCAGGCCCATGTAAATGAGCTGTATGGGCAGATTGATTCCCTGAACCGTAAAATTGAGGACTGCAAACGATCCATCAGGAATGCCAAGTGGTGGAAGAAAGCGTTTGTGGCCATTGCCAAGGGAATTGAGATAGGAGCCTATGAGGTGGCCAAGGCCGGAGTATATGTGGCAATCGGGGTGGCAACAGCTGCTCTTCAGGTGGCCAAAGCCGCGGTGCAGTTGGCCGGCAAGGTTGGAGAGGGTGTCATGAAAGCGGTAAATGCCGTGATACAGGGGGCATTGTCATTCTTCTATATCAACCGGCTGGAGCTGTATGGCAAGGCTGACATGGGCGAACAGGAATTCAGGGCATCCATTGAGTTTGTTGCCCTGGGAAAGACTTACCGGTATGAGACAAAAATGGGCCACTCTGCGCTGAAATCCGATGCGGCAGGCACGGTATCAGGCAATATGAACGGGCGGATGAAAAATGATTTGGACCACATTGAGGATGGGGCTTTCCGCAGCAATTTCAGGAGGTACAGCCACGAAACATATACCATAGAAGAACAGTGCAGGCGCCTGGCGGGAGCCAGGGAGCAGATGAAATCTTCCACAAGGCTGATGCGTTCCATGCAGGAAGCTTATATCCGGGAGTTTCGCGAACCCATGTCTGACTTTGACCAGATGAACCAGGAGTATATGAACGCTCTGGACTGTGTGGGCGGTATTCTGACTACGGGGGAACAGGCCGGGGATGTGAAGGCGCTGTCCGGCTCCATGGGCGGATTAAAGCGTAAGATTACCCTGAAAGAGAAGGAGGGGGTGTTCCGGGATGAGGAGCTGTCTGAGCTGAAGGATGTTATTCACAATTACGACCAGGCAAAGCTTTTGTATGATGAGGTAAAGAAGAGCATGTCCGCGGTTGAGAGCCAGAGGAAACAGATGCTGACGTATGCTAAGCTTCAAAAGAAGAAGACTGGTGAGCGGAAACAGAAGAAGGCGCTGTCCCCGGCGGAAGGGAGTATGGAGCGCGTGCTGAATAAGACCGAGGAAGCCATGTACCGCAGTTTCCCTGTGGACCGCAGCGGCAAGAATTACATTAATCTATCCCGGGAGGGATTGATTCACCAGTATATGGACGAAGCAAGGCAGGAATTTGGGGCCAGGACTTCTGAGAACGTGCGTGTAATGAGGAACAGGAGCCGCAAGGGCAGGTATGACAGCAGGCTGTAAAGCGGTAAGACGCGAGGCGGTAAAGATACGAAACGGCAAAATGATTTTGTAGTGATAATGAAAAGGAGATTGGCAGATGGAACAAAATAGAAAGAGGGTCACTGCGCCGCGAATCGCGGCGGCCCTCAGCGCCTTGCTGGCAGGAGCAGCTCTCTATACGGTAAGCGGCTCTGAGCGTCAGGGAATCCAGGTAAAGGAATATGCAGAGGCGGCAGAGGCGGCGGACAGTACAATTATGGTTTATATGAACGGAAGTGACCTGGAGGGGGATTACGGCGCCGCCACAGCGGACCTTTGGGAAATGATGGATGCATTGAAGGTGATGGAGCAGGAAGGAAAATCACCTTCCCTCCATGTAGTGGTTGAGGCAGGCGGTTCCACCCGGTGGGAGCTGGATGAAATGGATGGCGTACCCTATGCCAGATTTCCCCTGACAGGGGATGGAATATCATCCATGGAATCCATGGAAATCAGGAATATGGGGGATGCGGATACACTGACGGATTTTATCAACTACGGTGTCCGGTCTTATCCGGCCAATCATTATGGGTTGATTCTGTGGAATCATGGAGGCGGTCCGGTGGGAGGATACGGAAGCGACAGCCATTTTGACGGGGATGGGCTCTCACTGGAGGAGATAAGGGAGGCTTTGGGCCATTCAGTTATGGCAGACAGTGCCTTTGACTTTGTGGCGTTTGACGCCTGTCTTATGGGAAGTGCGGAGACTGCCGGCTGTCTGGATGGATATGCCGATTATGTTATTGCATCTCCGGAGCTGGAACCCCAGCATGGATATGATTACAGATGGATGACGGCTCTGGGAGACAGCCTGCCGCCTGATATGGAATGGGGAGAGGCGGTGGGCCGGTCCATGGTGGAGGCATATGGTGCCTGCTATGCCTCGGGCACTGCGCCTGTTGCAATGAGCCTTTTGGATATGAAGGAATATCCGGCATTTCATGAGGTATTTCATCAATATGTGGACGGGATACCGGAGAAACTGCGGGAAGAGCTGTACGGAGAACTGGGAAGGGACAGAATGAAAATGCTGGCATTTGGCAGCAGGCAGGCGGGCGGTTCTCCGGAGCTGGTGGATGTGCTGGAATTCCTGAATGCCTGCCAGAGGGTATATCCGGATGAAAATGCCTTTCAGACATTGAAGAATCGGATGAGGAGGCTTGTGGCGGAACAGTGGGCTAAAGGCTATCCCGTGAATCCAAGCGGTCTGACTATATACCTGCCAAGCGGCTCCAATCCCTATCTGAGTGAGGAACTGGAAACGTATGACACCACGGGATTCTGCAGTGCCTACAGGCGGCTGACAGACGGATATGCAGCGTATCTGGCCCGGGAAAGCGGAGTGGAATGGGGAAATATTAGTGCGCATAAGGACGGCACCGTGGAAATCAGCATAGCCCCTGAGGATGCTTCTGATGTGACAGGAGCGTATTTGGCTGTGTTCTGTCCTGCGGGGGATGATGAATATTATTACCTTCTCTGTACAGACAGTGATGTGGATATTGGCGTGGACGGAACCCTGCGGGCAGCGCCGGAGGACAGCTATATGGGGATGAAGGGACAGGTACTTTGTCTCATTGAGACCATGAATCTGGATGCATACACGGAATATATGGCCCCGGTGCTCTATAACGGGGAGTTGTGCACCATGCGGATAGGGTTTGACGAGGAGCATGAAGACGGGCAGATTCTTTCCGTGACACCGGCAGGCCAGACCTCTGAAGCTGCAAAGCAGATTTATGAGTTAAAGGAGGGGGACCGGGTGACTCCGCTTTATCTGGTTGAGCGTATGGAGGATGTGGGGGAGGCTCCCGGTAATACTGGTAATGCTGCAGGCCAAATCATGGAGGACAGGTACTACACGGACAGCTACTATATGGGAACTGAATTTTATATAGAGGAACCGGATGATATGCTGTTAGAGGCAGTGCCTGCATCCGGGGACGGGTATCTTTACGGCTTCATGCTGATGGATGTGCGGCAGAATATTTACTATACGGATTTTATCGGCATGGGGACAGAAGATAACGGTTCGTGAACAGAGAGAGGAGAAAATGAATCATGAGTAAGACAAGCAGGGAACTGATTGAATTCTGCAAGGGAAAGCTGGGCACGCCATATGTGTTCGGCATGAAGGGGCAGATCCTGACGGAAGCGCTGCTGCAACAGCTGGCAGCGGAGAATCCCAAGGTCTACACATCCCAGTACATAACTAAGGCGCGCAGTTTCATGGGAAAGCATTGTACGGATTGTTCCGGCCTGATTACATGGTGTACCGGCATATTGAGGGGAAGCGCCAATTATAGGGAGACTGCCCGGGAGGTGAAACCCATAGGGACATTGAATGAATCAATGACAGGCTGGGCCCTTTGGAAACCAGGACACATCGGGGTGTATATTGGAAATGGGAAATGCATCGAGGCTAAGGGAATCAATTATGGTACGGTGGAGACAAGAGCGCAGGACACGCCCTGGGTCAGTGTGCTGAAACTCAAGGATATTGATTATTCAGCTCAGGTATGCGAATCACCGGTCCCATCACCCCATCCCACAGGATGGGTCAAGGAAGATGGAGGGGTCCGTTTTTATCTGGAACCGGAACGGTATGTGTCCAATGACTGGTATCAGGACAAAGGGCAGTGGTTCTGGTTTGACGGTTCGGGGCATGCCGTGCGGGATAACTGGTATTTTTATAAAGATAACTGGTACTATTTTGGGCCGGACTTTGCAATGGTTAAGGGTATTCAGCTTATCAAAGGAAAGCCGTATTACTTTAACCGGAATGGACAGATGGCAAGGTTTGGTACACGTTTTATGGTACAGGTGGACAAAAACGGCGTTCTGCATTTTCCGGAGGAAGAATCCGTGGAGAATTCCGTTATCGCGGGAAGAATCTGGGGGGAAAATGAAACGGGTATGGAACTGGAAAATATAGCGCCTGACAAAACAGAAGGAAAAACACCTGCTCTGGCCGCATACGAGGACAGTGAATATACGGGAGGGACGGTGCCGCCGCCGGACACGAAAACAGGAACCACGTAGGTTGCAGACAGTAAAGTGGAACAAAGCGGCAGGAAAGGTACCGGAGGGACTTACCAGACGGCGGATGATGGAACGGCAGTTATTTTTATCCTGACAGGGGACAGAAGGACGGCCACTCGTGTGGCCGCAGAGAAATGACAATTAAAGTTTATAAGGGTATGGAAAGAAAGGGCAGAGGTGAGATTCTCTGCCCTTTCAATGTGCTTCGGGCAGTCTCTTCACTGTCGCCTTTCCATCATCCGCCTCCCCTTTCCGCGCGCGCATGGCTTGGATGCCCGCGGAAATAATCGGACAAATCATGCCTGTAGCTGCGGGAGCAGCAGCACGAAATTCCGCCTGTAAAGGAAAGGATGCCCGGATTTGGTTCAAAGGACCGGACATTTGACAGATTGGCAATGGTGGACGCCCGGACCTGACGAAAAGGCGGCCCCAGCTTTTCTGACAATTCTTTTATACCGGAACGGAACGTATATACCCCGTCTGAGCAGTGTATATTGCACATATGAGTCCCTTTTACGGTTTCTATATAATAAATACTGGAAAGGGGAAGCCGGGCTTCCTGTCTGCTGCCGTGCACGATTAGAAATCCGTCTGCGGAATTCACACGGCGGTTCAGGTAGGTCAGGATATTCAGGCAGGAGCGCTCTAAATTGTCATGGACAGGATGGATATAACCTGCAATGCCGCGCACGGAGCGGCTGTTGACCAGGCGGGCCGCGGTGCTGTAATCACTGCTCACCACGCAGACCATGATTTGACTGCTGTATGTTGTAAGCCTGTCCAGGACATCTGTCCAGTCAGGCCGGCTGTCGCTGTCAAAGAACATGAGCCACAGCTGCCCGGGAGAGCCGGCCGCTTCCCTGAGGAGTTCTTCCGGCGCCAGGCTTCTGAAGGCATATAGCTCCATGCCTCTCAGATGCCGGCCGGAGATGGCCGAGTCCGCGGCTGCGTAAAGTTGTCTGAAAAGCTGATTATGTTCAGTTGATATAACAATATTCAAACCAGATTCCTCCTTTGTTCCGGGTAAAAGCAATTATTAGGTGGTTACAAGATTCATCCGATAAACAGAACGTATGTTCTGACAAAAACGGATAGGAAGGGCCGTCCAGAGCCAACAGGTATGTGTATAGGTACCTGAATGTCAGCGCGGGCGGCCCTTTGGCCAAAATGCCTGTGAGAATCTGTGCAGCACCTTTCCTTCAGCCCATGAGGCTCCGCAGCTTACGGAGAATTTTTCCATGGCGGTAATGAAGGGTGGTTACAGGAACTCCGGTTTCCCTGGAAATCTGGCGCAGGGACTGGTCGTAACAGTAAATACGGCGTATGATATCCTTCTCTTTGGGCTCCAGGTCCTTCATGGCCTCAAGGAGAAGGGAGTGCTCCAGGGATTCTTCTGCCTGCTCATCCACAGGCTTGGAGCGGGTGTCCTGAAACAGATCACAGCCGTTTAAATCTTCTGTATCCAGTGCATTGTAATAAAATGTCTTGTTATGAATATCTGATTCCCGGAAATACCGCTCCTTCCTCTCTCCTTTGCAGTATAATTTATAAATCTCTTCTGAGACATATACATTCCGGTTATCAATGCGTATATAATATTGCATATTTTTCCACCTCTCATGTGGAAATTGGAATATGTGATGTATTTTAAAGATATCACTGAGGGGGGATTTTGTCAAGAAAAATAAGAACATATGTTCGGTTCGGCGGATGAATGGTATAGAGCGATAAAGAAAAACAGGATTTTGTGGAGAGGAAGCATGTGATGTACTTTCTGTTGAATATTATTTTTTGCAGTGCTAAAGTAGATGGTAAAGAGGTTGTTCCATGCCCGGATATGCCCAGGCATAGCTGACAGGAATGAATGTTCAGGCGCACCGCGGTATGTCAGGGAAAAAAACGGGAATAATCTACGAAAATCCAAGGAGGAGGTAAAGACAATGGGACATCTTACAACCCGTGACGCATACCGGAACCTGGGAGACCGTATCAACTGGTTTACCCAGGGAGCCCCGGCCTCTGAGACACTGTATAAGATACTGCAGGTTCTCTATTCTGAAAAGGAGGCTAAATGGGTGGCGCTGCTGCCGGTTCGCCCGTTTACTATAAAAAAGGCGGCAAAGATATGGGGCACATCGGAGTATAAGGCGGAAAAGCTGCTGGACCACCTGTGCGGCAAGGCATTGCTGGTGGACTCCTGGGACAAGGGTGTGCGGAAATTCGTGATGCCCCCGCCAATGGCCGGATTCATTGAATTTGCTTTGATGAGGACCAGAGGAGATATTGACCAAAAGTATCTCAGTGAATTGTATTACCAGTATATGAATGTGGAGGAGGATTTCATCAAGGACTTGTTTTATGCCACGGAGACAAAGCTGGGCCGCGTGTTCGTCCAGGAGTCGGTTCTGACCAATGACAGGATGAACCACATTCTGGATTACGAGCGGGCGACCCACATCGTGGAAGAGGCAGAATATATCGGTCTGGGGCTCTGTTACTGCCGTCATAAAATGTTCCACGCAGGCCACCCCTGCGAGATTAACGCTCCCTGGGATGTGTGCCTGACCTTTGACAATGTGGCGCGTTCCCTGGCCCAGCATGGGGATTACTGTAAACTTATCTCCAAGGAGGAGGCACTGGATGCACTGGAGCGCTCTTATGCCAGCAATCTGGTACAGATAGGGGAAAATGTGCGGGAGCACCCGGCTTTTATCTGCAACTGCTGCGGGTGCTGCTGTGAGGCCCTTCAGGCTGCCAGGCGGTTCAGCCCCATGCAGCCGGTGGCTACCACGAATTATATTCCTGATATTTCCGGGGACCAATGCGTTGGCTGCGGAAAGTGCGCAAAGGTCTGTCCGGTATTGGCCATTTCCATGGAGGATGGAGGGAACGGAAAAAAGCGTGCCGCGGTGGATAAGGATATTTGTCTTGGCTGCGGTGTATGCGCCAGGAACTGCGGCGTCAAGGCGATTCATATGGAGCGCAGGCCGGAGCAGATCATTACTCCGGTGAACAGCACCCACAGATTTGTTCTTCAGGCCATTGAGAAGGGAACACTGGCAAATCTGGTGTTTGATAACCAGGCCTTTTCCAACCACAGGGCCATGGCCGCTCTGTTCAGTGCTATCCTGGAGCTGCCGCCTCTTAAGCAGGCCATGGCCAGCAAACAGTTCAAGTCTGTTTATCTGGACCGGCTGTTGGCGGCGAAACGGGAGAAGGGGTGAACGGGGAGGCCGGTTTAAAATGTATCAATAAGAATTATAGCCTAAAATCCCGTCCAAATTATACACATATTTAGGGGGTCAACCCATATAGCTCATAAATGTCTTTTTGAAATGGGGTAAGCTCAGTGGTGTATTTTTTTCGTGTTCCATTTATACTAACACTGCGGACAGTTTTCATTTCGCTTATTACTTTTTGAAGGTCATGATTTTTAAACCATCCAGCCGCATTCATCACCTGCTTTAACCGGGTTGTGATCAGGAGTGCTATAAACTGTATGAAAATCCTGCCTTCCATGGCTGCCGCCGAATGGATACGTAAACGCTTCATGTCAAGATCATTTTTGAGGTCATCGAAACATTTTTCAACAGCATCCTTGTCGCGATACACCTCAAGAGCTTTCGTCTTATCCTTGATGTGATTGCTTACAAGCACGAACCAGCCGATATGGTTCCTTTTATGCCTGCTGATGGCTTCCTCGTTGTAATCCACCCTGATGCCCCTTACAGGTGTTTTGTGAACCTGAAAAAACTTATTGTAATACGAGGCATGCTCCTTTACGTGTCTGCCAGCCATAAGTTCTTCATAACAGCAGTGCAGGATATGGTCAAAATTCCGTTCGTCTGTCGCCGCCTTGAAACTATCATGGTAGACGTGGATATAGAATCGATGCCCTTTCCACGTGGAAGATTCCGTGACCGCGTACAGTTCGTCCCCAAAGACTGCACAGTAATTGTGATGTGAACGGATGCTATCCCTGTAGCGTTCTACTGCCTTGCAAGCGAAACCGACCGTAAAAGGCACTCCGACCAGGAACTTCTTATGACTGGCATACATTGCGTCAAGGTTCGGTTCACTATAAAAGCCTTTATCCATGACAAAATGACAGGCCGGACTGTCCAAAACGGATATATTCGCTATGCTGTCCTCCAGGGTGTTCACATCCTTTATGCTGCCGGGAATAATCCTGTAATACAGCGGCATATGGGAAGTGACGCCGGTGAGCATAAGGAGGTTGATCTGGGGCAGTTTTTCCCCATCACGGTTGTATCCCCAACGGACAAAGTCAATCAATTCGCTGTAGGAGGATACACTGGTGATGTCCATTGCATAGACATCTTTCTGGCGGTTTACATCAATCCACCTGCTGAAAAAGTTCTGCTGCAGCGCAGGCGTGAGCCTTACAAGGAGTTCACTCACCCGCCGGCTTGCAAGCAGAGAACGGCATGGTGGCGGATACATCCGCTGCCACTGTTCAATATGACATAATGCCCCGCCTTCGCTGACAAGGTAATACGCGCACGTCAATATGCGTTTCCAGTCGTCTGGAAAAACTGCGGTGAGCGGTACTGTCAGTCCTATGTCTGAAACAGCTTTATCCAAAAGGGACTGTATGCCGGTGTTTTCAACAACACAGCGGCCAGCAGGTTCTTTCGTTTCAGCCTTTTTGCGGGCAATATCGCCTTTCCTGCGGTTGGGAACCACTTCGCCTGTTGCTGGATCCAGATGCCCGATGCTCTTGCGAATATGTTTGACCTTTTTGGTTTCCTTATCATAAACAGAAACGTTGCTATATACATAGATTTTACCATTTGGATTTTTGACATAAACCAATGACGACATGGCGCGGCTCCTTCAAATATGTGTATAATATTTCTTCTTATATTATATAATTTATACACATATTTGTAAAGAGAGAATGCTTAAAAACCTAGTATTTTCAATGGATTCACAACATCAGGGAGCTGGTTGTGTATAATTTTTTCGGGAGATTAGGTTATAGGAAAGACGGAAAGGGAAGCGTAAATCTACAGCCCTTTCCGTCTTTTGCTGAAATGTTTTTAAAACTGAACAAAAATCTACAATTAACTCTTGACGAAACCGTTTTCATGAGTTAATATGTACATAACAACACAAGAAACCGTTTTCATAGGAGGGGAGGTTAAGATTTCATATGGATTCATTGTTTTCTCTTGCGGGTAAAAGGGCAGTGATTACAGGCTGTGCAACAGGCATCGGTAAAGGAATGGCAGCCGGACTTGCCAGAGCAGGAGCAGATATCATTGCACTGGATATTGGGGATTTGGAAGATACCAGAAGGGCGGTTGAAAATCTGGGGCGGGAGTGCCGGTGTTACAAAGTGGATTTGTCAGTTTCTTCGGATGTGGATGAGGTGTGGATACGTCTTTTGAAAGATGCCGGTCATGTGGATATCCTGTGTAATAATGCGGGTATGCAGTTTCGGAAGAATGCATTTGAATATCCGGAGGAGATGTTTGATAAGGTGATTGCCGTAAATCTGAAGGCGCCTATAAGGACATCATTGACCAGATTGTAGAAGCAGGAAAGTAAAGGACTGGCATATAGGAGACTGAAGATGCTGAAAGGAATAAAGAAGGTATTAATTGATATTTTCAATCTGTTTTACAAGGTTATATATGGCTATGCCAGGTGGGTCCTGGCAGTTGTAATTGTAATCATATGCGCCCAGGTATTCTGCAGGAACATACTGCGGACCAATATCCGCTGGAACCAGGAGGTGGCGCTGCTGCTTACAATTTGGATGGCGTTCCTGGGCATTGCTATTGGTGCGGAAAAGAACCTGCATATTGGCGTGGAGCTGTTTTATGATAAGTTTCCGGTAAAGATTAGGAATGTAATGGATGTGCTGAACCGGATTATTACGCTGCTGGTAGGTGCTTTTTTCACGGTCTATGGGGTCAGAATGGTGCTGTCCACCATGGATTCACGGCTTCCGGTAACAAAATGGCCGTCATCGCTGATGTATATTATGATTCCGGTCAGCGGCATTGCCATTATCTATTTTACGGTCCTGGACATTATGGGCCTGAAAGAATACAAGAAAACCGATGATGCCGGTAAGTTTAACAGAGAGGAGGAGGAAAAAGAATGAATCCAAATATAGCTATCGCAATCCTTCTCACAACCTTTGTGCTGCTTATTATGATTAAATGCCCCATTACCTTTTCAATGATTATATCCACAGCCTTCACCATGCTGTATATCCAGGTGCCTGTTATGACTCTGGTGCAGCAGATGTCCAAACAGCTTAACTCATTTTCACTGCTGGCAATCCCTTTCTTTATTCTTATGGGGGAAATTATGGCTGCAGGCGGTATATCCAGCCGCCTGCTGGCCTTCGCAAATGTATGCGTGGGGCAGATAACCGGGGGTCTGGCGCATGTAAATGTACTCGCATCCATGCTGTTTGGCGGCATTTCCGGTTCTGCCATTGCCGATGTGTCATCCCTGGGTGCGCTGGAAATACCCATGATGGAGGAGGCGGGATATGAAAAGGATTTCTCCATAGCAGTTACCGTGGCCAGCTCCTGTCAGGGGTTAATCATCCCGCCCAGCCATAACATGGTGCTGTACTCCATGGTGGCAGGAGGAGTATCTGTGGGAAGCCTGTTCTGCGCAGGCTATATCCCGGGCATCATGTTGGGAGTTTTCATTATGGTCATGTGTTATATCATTTCCAAGAAGAAGCATTATCCCAAAGGAAAAAAGCTGCCTTTTAAGGAAGCCCTCAGGGTTACCAAGGATACGTTCTTCGCCATGCTTGCAATGGTCATCATCATCGGCGGCGTATCAGCGGGATTTTTCACTGCCACGGAATCAGCGGCAGTCTCCTGCATTTACTGTTTGTTTGTAGGATTTTTCATATACAGGGAGCTTCATTTTAAGGATATACCCGTCGTGCTGGGAAATACCATTAAAACCCTTTCCATGGTATATGCGCTCATAGCCGCGGCAGGCGCGTTCGGATGGGTGATGGCATACCTGAATGTGCCGACCCTGGCCACAAACCTGCTCCTTGGCATCAGCGATAATAAGATTGTGGTACTGCTTCTGATCAACCTGATTCTGCTCTTGCTGGGATGCGTCATGGATTTGGCACCTCTGGTACTCATCATGGCTCCGATTCTGCTTCCGGTTGTGACAAAGTTCGGAATGAGTCCCATCCAGTTTGGGGTCATGATGATGCTGAATCTGGGAATCGGACTGTGTACGCCGCCGGTAGGAACAGCATTGTTTACAGGATGTGCCATTGGCAATATGAAAATTGAGAAAGTTTCAAAGGCCATGCTGCCGTTATATATTCCTATGCTCATTACATTGCTGCTTGTGACATTCATTCCGGCGTTGACGATGACGCTGCCTGAACTGATTATGAAATAGGGGGTAATGAAAATGAAGACAGCACTTGTAACAGGAGCAAGCAGGGGTATTGGTTTGGCCATTGCGCGGGAACTGGGGATAAACGGTTATCATGTTGCTGTCATGGCTACACGCGATGAATCCTTTTACCCGGAAAGTACCAAAATACTCCTGGAAGCGGGCATCTCCTATGCCTGGTATGCCGGTGACATAGGAAAGTCTGAGGACAGGATCCGTATTGTCCGGGAGGCAGCAGAGAAGTTCGGGGAAATCCATGTGCTTGTCAACAATGCAGGGGTGGCACCGAAAGTAAGGGCTGATTTGTTGGAGATGACAGAGGAGAGCTTTGACTATGTAATGGGGAGCAATACAAAAGGAAACATGTTCATGACACAGGCGGCGGCACGGCAGATGATGAAACAGCCTGTGTATGGAGGCAAGCGTGGGACAATTATCAACATTTCATCCTGCTCATCCCAGGTATCTTCCGTTAACAGAGGAGAGTATTGTGTTTCAAAGGCGGGAATCTCCATGCTTACCAAGCTGTTTGCGGACAGACTGGCTCCTGAGGGTATATTTGTATATGAGATAAGGCCCGGAGTCATCCGTACCGATATGACCAGCCAGGTGGAAGAAAAGTATACGGAACTTATCAGGCAGGGGATGTTTCCCATTGCAAGGTGGGGTGTTCCGGAGGATGTGGCAAAGGCGGTCAGGGCGTTTTGCTCCGATGATTTCTGCTACACGACAGGCAATTACATAGATGTGGATGGAGGGTTCCACATCCAACGCTTATAGGATGTGGTTTCAGCATATGGATATTAACAGGATACCTTTTTATCAATACAATACAATTATAGTCGGAACCGGGGCAGCCGGTCTTAATGCAGCCGTAACTCTTCATAAGCTGGGGCAGAAAAATATTGCCCTGATTACGGAGGGACGGTACATGGGAACGTCCAGGAATACGGGTTCAGACAAACAGACCTATTATAAACTGACCCAGTGCGGCAGTGAGCCAGACAGTGTACGGAAAATGGCAAAGACCCTGTTTGATGGGGGATGTGTGGATGGAGATATTGCCATGGCTGAGGCGGCCGGCTCTCTCAGGGCATTTTACCACCTGGTGGATATTGGAGTTCCTTTCCCTTTTAATAAGAGCGGGGAATATGTGGGGTACAAGACGGATCATGACCCGCTTAAGAGAGGTATTTCCGCAGGACCGCTGACATCCAAATACATGACCGAATGCCTGGAACGCCAGGCAGAGGAACGGGGAATCCCATTCTTTGACGGCTATCAGGCCGTGCGCCTGCTTACAGAGGAGAAGAACGGCGAAAAGTGGGCAGCAGGTATCATTGCCCTGAATAAACGGAAGGCCGCCTCAGCGGATGAACGGTATGCCGTATTTTCAGCAGTTAACATTATATGGGCCACCGGCGGGGAAGCAGGGATGTATCAGGCCAGTGTATACCCTGTCAGCCAGACCGGAGGAATGGGGATACTGCTGGAAGCGGGAGCCGTGGCAAAGAATCTGACGGAGTCCCAGTTCGGAATTGCATCTGTAAAGCACAGGTGGAATCTGTCAGGAACATTCCAGCAGTGCCTGCCCCGCTATATATCCGCGGAGCAGGACGGAAGCCATGAAAGGGAATTCCTGAATGACTATTTTGATACGCCCGGACAGCTTCTGACCGCAATCTTCTTAAAGGGGTATCAGTGGCCCTTCGACCCCAGAAAGGTTGAAGGACAGGGGTCGTCTCTCATCGACCTGCTTGTTTATCAGGAGACAGTCCTAAAGGGCAGACGGGTCTTTCTGGATTTCATGCACAACCCGTCCCCGATGATGGAAGGAGGAAATATCTCATTCCGGTATCTGACAGGTGAGGGCAGGGAATATCTTGAAAATTCCAGGGCACTTTTGGATACGCCCTATAAACGGCTGAAACATATGAATCCGTCGGCCATTGAAGTTTACGGCAGCCATCACATTGATTTGTCGGTAGAGTATCTGGAAATAGCTGTGTGCGCCCAGCATAACAACGGAGGAATTGGAGGAAACCAGTGGTGGGAGAGCAATATCAGGCACCTTTTTACGGTAGGTGAGGTGAATGGCTCCCATGGCATATACCGGCCGGGAGGAAGCGCGCTGAACGCGGGGCAGGTAGGCGCCATACGTGCCAGCCAGTATATTGCGAAGCGATATGGGGGAGAACCCTGCGGCAGGGAACAGTTCTTCGGCATCCATGCGAAAGAGGTGGAAGAGGAGACTGCCTTTGGAGAACGCGTCCTGCATGGTTCTGAAGGCTGTTTCACGGATGTGGCTGCCCATCGAAGGTTACTGGGAATCAGGATGACCAAATATGGGGCATGCATCCGATCAGAGGAAGGGATACGGACAGCTCTTGAGGAAAATCTGAAACAGAGGGAACAGCTGGAGCAGAAGGTCATGATTAAGGGACCGGAAGTGCTTAAGGATTTGTATAAACTGAAGCATCTTCTTATAAGCCAGTTTGTGTATTTAGAGGCCCTGAAGGATTATGACGCCAGAGTGGGCATCAGCAGAGGTTCCTATCTGGTATATAATGCCCAGGGACAAGTACCTAACCCGCATTTGGACGAACGGTTCAGGAACAGGACTGAGGAGACGGATACAACCGTACTCCAGGAGATTTATTATGAGGCAGACAGGAAAGCCTGCCGAGTATCCTGGAGACCGGTCAGACCCCTTCCCAGCGAGGAAATCTGGTTTGAAAATGTCTGGAAAGATTACCGTGAAGATGGTATTATAAGGTAAAAGACGGTTAAAGGAGAATACCAATGGTAGGAATTCGTGATGTTGCAAAATATGCAGGGGTTTCTCCCAGCACAGTATCCAGAGCACTGTCAGGCGTGGCATTTGTAGAGCCAGAGACAAAAGAGAAAGTGATGAAAGCTGTCAGTGATTTGAATTATAAGCCCAATCTGGCGGCCAGGAGCCTGAAAAAAGGAGGCAGCAAGCTGATTGGCCTCATCATACCGGATATCATGAATCCATATTATCCGGAGGTAGTAAAATATATGGAGGCATGCGCTACAAAGGCAGGATATTCCCTGATTCTGTGTGATGCACTGGGAGATGTGAAAAAGGAGAAGGAATATTTTAAAACCCTTAAATATCTGTTTGTAGACGGCATACTGTATATTGCATCCACAGAGGATGTAGAACATGTGAAACCATACATAGGGGAGATTCCCATGGTGATTGTAAACCGTACCTTTGATGTGGATACCCCCTGTATTAATATTGACAATGCTGATGCAGCTTACCAGGCGGTGAAGTGCCTGACAGACAATGGACACAGAAAGATTGCCCTTTATATTAATGATAAGGAACGTCAATATAACCGGGAACGTCTGTCAGGGGCCCTCAAAGCCCTTGGGGAGTGCGGGATAGAAGACTACGAAAAGTATATTGTCCGCGATGTGGAATCCGAGGACGACGCCTACTATAAAACCCTTGAATTAATGCGCCATAAGGAACGGCCCACAGGCGTATTCATGTTCAATGATTTTATGGCTTACGGCGTGTACAGGGGAATTACCAAAAGCGGGTTAAGGATACCGGATGATATATCCGTGGTTGGGTTTGATGATATTCCTCAGGTGAAATATCTGGATCCCCCTCTGACTACGCTGCGTCATTCCCTGGCAGATACGGCAGGAATCATATTTGAACAGCTGATGGAGCAGATTAAGACGCAGACCTGTGCGCATAAGAGCCAGACTTATTTTAAAGGCAGGCTCATTGAACGGGAGTCTGTGAAGAATCTGATTTCTTAGAGTGTGTCTGAAAGCGATTTTCAGTCACGTTCCAGACAATCTGGAGGAATAAAATGGAAAAAGTAAATATATGGGACATAGAGGGAACCGAATTTCCGGCCGGCAGACGCACCAGGGTAATCCTGGGCCAGAATGGCGCCATGGAGGGCAGCAAATTCTGCCAGGGCTATGTGGTGGTGTATAGAGGCGGCGGTATACCGGAGCACGACCATGAGACTGTGGAGTCCTACACGATTCTTAAAGGGCATGGGGAGATGGAGGTAGACGGCGAGAAACAGCCGGTAAAGGAAGGCGACTGTATTTTTATTCCAAGTAATCTAAAACATTCTCTGTATAACACAGGGGAAGAGGAACTGCACATGATGTTTGTGTATGCTCCCGGTATTGTGGTGGACCACTGGGCCAAGGAGCAGAGCGGGGAGATAAAATAATACGGGTAAGAATAGTTGAATCCGAGAGTATGAAAGTTTTTCTGTAAATAGCTATCAGGCAATAGGTCTTCTATGGTAAAATCTATTATCATAAGGAGACCTATTATGATGTTGGGGTCAAAAGCCCAACTATAGCACCTTGAAAAGTTCATATATTTTGTAGTATGCACAAGCATAATACACGCATTTGCTGTATAATAGAGATAGCTTACGAAAGAAGGTATTCTCTATGTCATTCAAGGAAAACACTTACCAACAGCTGTCTCTTACAGACAGTTTTTCCGTTTTAACATCCAGGGAACAAAAAGCATTGGAAAAATCCTGGGCAAAGGTTTATGAACAGAACATCCACAGCGACAGCCTGTTTATCCGTGAACATCTTGAGCGGATGGATGTGCAGGAAGCGTCTGACCTGAATGCAATGGTGGTAAATGCCAGCCATATGAAAGCTGTTCCGGGTCGGAAAACTGATGTAAAGGATGCGGAATGGATTGCTGATCTTCTGCAGCACGGATTGCTCCAGCCAAGCTATATCCCTGATAAAGATCAGCGCGAACTACGTGAACTTGTACGTTACCGCAAAAGCCCTGTTGGGGAACGTACCAGGGAGCTGAACAGTCTCCAGAAGATGCTGGAAGGCGCCAATATCAAGCTTTCCGGTAGGATGAGGATCTGGGGCTGAATATTACAACCAGTTCAATAAGGAAAAACCGACGATAAAAGCAAGGATAGGAGGCGTCTTATGATACATCCAGACAAGATAGGAATGGAAGCCAAGAAAAGAGAAGATGAGAATTACAAATTCCGTAGTTTCTTGAAGGGACATGCGGATGAAGAGGAACTGGATAAACAATTTCTGAGATTGCATAAAGAATTGTTTGCTGATTATGATTGCAATAAGTGTAGGAATTGTTGTAAAATGTATAAGGGTAGTATTCCGGAAGAGGATGTTGAAAAAGATGCGGAATATTTGGGTATTACAGTTGAGCAATTCATAGATTTCTTTTTGGAAAAAGAAGCGTGCGGTATTGGATATCATACAAAGCATATGCCCTGTGATTTTTTACAGGAAGATGGCAACTGTAAATTAGGGGATTGCAAACCGGATAGCTGCAAGAAGTATCCATATACAGACCAGCCGGAACGGTTATGTAGCTTGCTTGGCATGTTGGACACTGTCGCCATATGCCCGGTAGCTTTTGAGATATTTGAAAGACTGAAACAGGAGTACGGATTCAGAAGGAGATAGACACATGAGAAAAGAAGCGTTGTTAGAACAATGGAAACAGTTGTATGAAGTAGCAACCCGTATAAAAGAATTGAAACCATGGGAAAAGCTTTGGGATATGGATTTGATTGCTGTCAGAAGTGGCGCTAAGGAGGACACTGTATTTTATAGTATACTTGGTCGGGGCGGAGACTGTTATGGTATAGCTGTTTATGAGGGCTATGAAGGTCTTAACAGTTTTCTGATGCTTCCAATGCAGCAGAGTATGAATCTGAAACCGGAATATGCCATGTTTAATCAGAAAAATCTTACATGCTATTGGGGAAATCGCGAGGAACTAACCGGTAAGCAGAGAAAGCTTATCAAAGACTTAGGTTACTCATACCGCGGTAAAAATCAGTGGCTTTACTTTCTGTCTTTTGAGCCTGGATATTATCCATATAATATGGATGAATCTGAGGTGCTTCGGATGAGCACTTATCTTCAGGATTTAGAATTGGCATTGCGTTATTATAACGAGACCGATATTAAAGTTGATTTTGAACATGGGAATATGTTTCTATTTTCATTTGGAAAAGACAAAAAGACAT
Organism: Enterocloster clostridioformis; assembly: GCF_020297485.1. Classification (NCBI taxonomy): domain Bacteria; kingdom Bacillati; phylum Bacillota; class Clostridia; order Lachnospirales; family Lachnospiraceae; genus Enterocloster; species Enterocloster clostridioformis. Next base: position 2,966,174 of record NZ_JAIWZC010000001.1, on the reverse strand, counting down.
GGAATTTTGGTGAGGCACCTTTACCATTTACATCATTTCAATTTGGCAATTTGCTTATCACAGATGAGGAATTGCTTTCAGACCTTGCGAAAGCTCCTAAATGTGATGCCGTTTTAGAGGCGGATGTATCAGTACTGGGTGTATCTGTTGCGGATAAGAAATATGAACGTCCCGGGAATCCGGCATTGTCATTGTTGGGAGATGCAAATACAGGAACAATCATCAAATTTGAAATGTTAGAACCGGATGATGATCCGATTGTAATGTTAGCAGAAATCCTGATAGGTTTTATATTCCAATTTGGATCACCAAAGGAGATAAGAGTATCGAATATAATTGTGGAAGCGGGATTAGAGCAGATATGTGATGTGTGTAAAATCAAGCTCCGCAGAGTAAAAAGATTGCGGGGGTTGGATGAATTTATGTTAGGAATGCAACGATTCGGACTGTAGCAATGGAAAGGAGGTCTTTGTCATGCCTGCAAATGAAATCGAAGAAAAAATCAATTTGTAAAGATTTGGTGGGAATGACTGCGAATGCCTATAAGGCAATACGGTCAACAAAACAGTGGCTTTTGGATCATAGGACTTTAGTTCACTGTCATACCAGGCACTTACTATTAGACTACACAGATTGCCACGTAAGCCAAAGAAGGGAGGCCCCGCCATGATCGTCAGTGCCAGCAGAAGGACAGATATCCCCGCGTTTTATTCAGACTGGTTTTTCAGACGGCTGGAGGAAGGGTACCTGTATGTAAAGAATCCCATGAATCCCAGGCAGGTCAGCAAGATTCTTCTGAGTCCGGATACAGTGGACTGCTTTGTGTTCTGGACAAAGGACCCGGGCCCTATGATGGAGAGGCTTTCTGTTCTGGACCGGCTGGGGTATCCTTATTATTTCCAATTCACCTTGACACCCTATGGGACGGATGTGGAACCGGGACTTCCCCATAAGAATGAGCTGGTGAGGACCTTTGGTGAGCTGTCCTGCAGGCTGGGGCCTGAGCGGGTCATATGGAGGTATGATCCGGTGCTTCTCAGTCCGTCCTATACCAGGGAATACCATTTCCAATGGTTTTCCCGGCTGTGCGGCAGCCTGGAAGGGTACACCCATACCTGTGTTATCAGTTTCCTGGATATGTACCGGAAAATAAAAGGCCGGATGGAACAGATTCAGCCCAGTACAATGACAGGGGAGGATATAGTATCCCTGGCATCCTTCATGGGTCCGGAGGCAGAAAGGCATGGCATGACCATAAGGACATGTTCAGAGGCAGGGGATTTGTCCGGATTCCATATTCAGAAGGGAAAATGCATAGATGACCAGCTGATTGCCGGATTGCTGGGCCGGCTTTTGGCGGTAAGGAAGGACCCTGCCCAGAGGGAGGAATGCGGTTGTGTCAAGAGCGTGGATATCGGCGCTTACAACACCTGTTCCCATTTCTGCAGGTATTGTTATGCGAATTTCAGTCCGGCTCAGGTGGAAGCCAACCGCAGGATGCATGACCCGGAATCGCCGCTTCTGTGCGGCCGGCTGACAGGGGAGGAACGGATTACGGAGCGGGAGATGAAGTCAGCCGTCCGCCCTGCTGACGACGGCCAGATGCGCCTTGGGTTTCACGATGCGGAATTGATGCAGCTGACAGGAAAGCCAGGGCGGATAATCTGATTACGGATAAGCCGAAGAAAATCATGGAGGACTGACACACTGCCGCTGCCTTTGGTATAGATTTTCCATTTAAGACCATACTTTCCATATAGAAGCAGGAACGGAGGAGATGGTATGAGACTGCCAAAACACATCGGAATCATCCCGGATGGAAACCGGAGATGGGCCAAAGGCCAGGGAATGGATAAATCAGAGGGGTATGTACACGGAATCTCACCCGGAATGTCCCTGTACCGTATGTGCCGGGAACTGGGCATTGGCGAAATGTCCTTTTATGGTTTTACGGCAGATAACACAAAGCGGCCCTCGGTCCAGAGACAGGCATTTACCAGGGCCTGCGTGGCAGCGGTAGAGGAGCTGGCAAAGGAAGACGCCAGCCTGCTTGTGCTGGGAAATACAAAATCCCCCATGTTTCCCCAAGAGCTTCTTCCCTTTACCGCCAGACATGATTTTGGAAAAGGCGGAATGAAGATTAACTTTCTGGTGAATTACAGCTGGGAGTGGGATTTGGGATATAAGGATGGAGCCATAGGGCCGGGGCTTAAGACGTCTGAGGTTTCCAGAATCGACCTGATTATACGGTGGGGAGGAAGGCGGCGTCTTTCTGGTTTTCTGCCTGTGCAGTCCGTTTACTCTGATTTCTATGTGGTGGATGACTACTGGCCGGACTTTAGGAGGGAACATGTGGAAGATGCCCTTAAGTGGTATGCGGCCCAGGATATTACCCTGGGAGGATGATTTTTGACAAATTTCAACGAGTAATCGCCTTTTTTCAACATTTTAACAGAAATAATACCAGGGGGGTGTAAAATACTAGAGATTAAAATTGCAGTACGGGGACAGGTGCATGATACAGATAGCAATATGTGATGATGACTTTCAGGTGTGCAGCCAGCTGGAGGACTATATCAGACGATGGAAAGAGGGACGCAGGCTGGAGGTGGAGATATTCAACACCGGTAAGGAGTTTGAGGAAGCACTTAAGGAACGGCATTATGATTTGATTTTTCTGGACATTGTGATGAGGGACAGGAGCGGAATTGAACTGGGCAGGTTCATACGGGAGGAGCTGGGCAATGATGCGAGCATGATTGTCTATATGTCGGCTTACGGGGATGAATATGCGCTGGATTTATTCCAGTTCCAGCCCTTTCATTTTTTAAAGAAGCCAATCAGGCCCGAGGACTTCCAGAATGTATTTTATAAAGCTTGCGAAAAGATAGAGGGTGATGCCGGAATCTTTGAATTCAAATCAAGCCGGACCGTTTACAGAATACCTTTAAAAGACATCCTCTATTTTGAAGGTGATAACCGGCGGGTAAAGATTGTGACTGCCGGCCATACATATCATTGCTATTCCACCTTAGAAAATTTGTTTTCCAAAATCAATATGGAGCAGGCTGGTTTCATACGGCTGCATAAGTCCTATGCCGTAAATCTCAGATATGTGGCAACCTTCAGCGTACGCATGGTGACTCTGTTTGACGGTTCGGAATTTACGGTCAGCGCGCCCTTTAAGGAGAATGCGCTGAGGCGCTATGAGGGGTATATTTCAAAGACAGGGATGGGACCGGGAGATAAGTCCGGGGAATAAAAAAAGAGAAACAGACGTACAAATACAAGGCAGGCGCCCGAAGGAAATAAAACACCTTCAGACGCCTGCCTTTTATGGACCGTTGGGAACAGGCTTAGGGAGTTTCGTAGATTCCCCTGATGATTCTTACGGTCTTGTCCATTCCAAGCTTGCTGATGTTTAAGAGCATCTGGTGGGACTCAATGCTGCCCCATTTGCGTTTGGTGTAGTTTTCATAATAGTTTTTGCGCCGGCGGTCCGTGGACTTGATGGCGTTGACAGCATCCCTCTCTGAAAAACTGTAGCGATCCATAATCCGGCGCACCCGGTCTTCCATATCGGCATAGATAAATACGTCTATCAGGTCAGGATAGCTGCGATGCACGTAATCGCCGCAGCGGCCCACGATGATGCAGGGACCCTTTTGGGCCAGGGCTTCTATAATAATGGTCTGGGTGACATAAGTGCTGTCATTCAGAGACAATCCATACCCGGTCACGGAATTAGGCTCCTTGGGAATCTGATAGACGGCCAGGAAGGAGGACAGTGCGGACTCGTCTGCCTTTTCAACGCTTACAGGAGAATGTCCCATCCGTTCGGCGGCCATCTCCACCAGATTCCGGTCATAGAGAGGAATCCCCAGCTGCTCTGACAGCCTTTGGGCGGCTTCATGGCCTCCGCTGCCGAACTGGCGGGCTATAGTGATAATCTTATGGCTCATAGTTCCACTCCTTTCCAACCTTAAAAGTATAAATGTGCACAAAACATCTCTTATATATACTATTATAACGCACTATTTGCACAAAAGATATATAAAATTGGAAATTTATATGTTTTTCAGATTTGGCTTTTTCGGATTTGCAGCCAGCTATTCTTCCTGTCCCTTTTCCGGCACGGTGGTCTGCGACATATCGGCGGCAGCGGCCTCACTGCAAGCTGCCTCGGTTTGTTCCGTTTCCACTGTTCCCTCCATGGATTTCTCCGATGGCTGCCGGTCCCGGCAGCCCCCGCAGGCGGAGATTTTGTCCTGGCCGGATTCCCGTTTTTCATGCATCAGTTCCCATATGGTATCGTGCATCCATTTCACCGTATCGCTGAGAATCTTGTTCTCTATATCCAGGTTCATGATTACGTTGTTCATTTCAGCAATGATTTCCCGGCTGTTGTAGCGCTTGTGGGGTTCGGTCAGCCGGGTGATTAGGGACGGATTGGTCTTCAGGATTTCCCTGGAGAGAAATTCGTCACGCTCATCACAGGACATCCGCATGAATTCCGTGTAATGCATCCTGACCATGTACATGGCTTCCTGAGCGCCGCATTTTGGGCACTGAGGATGACGGGATGTCTGATAGTAGGCATAGTGTCCGCATTTGGGGCAATAAAAAACAGCAAGTTCTCTCATAATATCCTCTCCTGATCAATACTTATTAATATATATAGCGTTTCAAATCGCAAAATATAACACTTTTTTCCGCGATTTTTGTAAATTCGTCAGATTGGACAAAAAAACGGCAGACTAATTGGTTAGTCTGCCGTGGACCGCCGGTGAAACGAACGGATGAAGGGGCGGTCTTATGGTTGCTGTGTGCGTGTTACTGGGCGGTGTTCTGAGACTGGATGACACCTTCTGTGTTTACGGTCCATACTTTGTCATTCTCATCCATGAAATCCTTGTAGCCGCTGCCAAGCTCAGGCATAGCGTTTGATTTGGAGGAAGATGTGGCCTTCTGTACGGCGCCGTTGCTGTTTACAAGATACTGATTGCCATTTAACTCTACAGGCGCAAAGCGCAGGTCCTTGTCGGCTTCCTGACGCAGGCCGTATACATACAGCACATTGTCCTTGATGCCGTGGAAGCCCTGGCCCTTTCTGGAGCCGTCTGTGTGGAAATACCAGTTCTGTGTCTCGCCTAAGTCCTCATCGAAGATGACCTGCTTGCCGGTCTTCATGACGCCCTCTTCATCAAAGTAGAAGTTAGCCACGTTTCCGTCCTCCAGGTTTACCACCTTCTTGCCGGTCTGCATTTCACCCTTTGTGTTAAAAGCATATTTTCCGGAGTCAATGGTGAACAGTTCAAGGCCTTTTTCTGCATGGTACGGTTTGCCGTTCTTGAAGTAGAAACGGTAAAGTTCAGCTTCCTCGCTGAGGCCTTCCACGCCTTCGATGGTTCTCCATCCGGAAGCGCGCTTTCCGTCCTCATCGTAGTACTGATAGCCGGCTGCGGTCTGCTCAGCCGCTGGCGCTGCCTCGGAAGGGGTTGCTGTCTGGGCCTCGCCGGACTCTGCTGCTGCCTGGACAGGAAGCTTGTACCAGCCTGTCTGCATGCGGCCGTCCACAAAGGTGTAGTACTGGCCGTCAATCTTTTTGTCAACTTCATTTTCAATACGCTTGCCCGTATTGTCGAAGTAGTACCATGATTCAACGTATTCCGGATCATCGGTTTCATCTGCCATAAGAATCCAGCCGGTCTTCCTGCTGCCGTCCTCGCCAAGATAGTAGTTGTAACCATCTACGGTGATGGAGCCGGTCTGCATGATGCCGTCCTCGTTGAAATAGTACCAGCTTCCGTCTATGGAAGCCCATCTGGAGGTCAGGGCCTTGCCGTCCCTTCCATAATAGTAGTACAGGAATTCAGGAGCATCGTCCTCATCCCAGAAATCTTCATTTTCCACGGAAACCCACTTCATGCTGACGCGTTTTCCGTCTTCTCCTACGTAATACTCATCAATCTGTCTGTCTGCGGCGCGGATTCCGTCTGAATCCAGGTAGTACCAGTCATCGCCATTCTTCTTCCAGGTATCGGTGATTGCCTCGCCGTAAGAATCATAGTAATACCAGTTGCCGTTTTCCTCTGTCCAGCCCACGTTTTTTGCGTAAGCAGTGGAAGCGGTGCCGATGAAGTTAGGGGTTACTGCTGCCATGAACATGGCAGTGGATAATACAGCCAGAACTTTGATCTGTTTTTTCATAATAATGAATCTCTCCTTTTTGATATGTGTGTTTGTCTGTGGCCGAAAATCCGGTGTTGCATTACGTGGTTTATTATAACGGACATGAATGTGTATTGATAGTGATGGTTGCTGGAAGTTATGGAAGGCACTGGAGGGGGGCCCCTACAGCCATTTCAGAATCCATTGTAAGAGAAAATATAGTATTATTTTAAGGCGTTTTATGCTATACTCTCCATAGTTGATAGACCGGAAGGGGGACCTTAATTTATGAAAATGAAGATTTCCAATTATATAGCAGGCAAGCTGGTGGAGGAGGGAATCAGCCAGGCCTTCATGGTGACAGGGGGAGGAGCCATGCATCTGGATGACGGCCTGGGACATCAGGAGGGGCTTCACTGTATCTATAACCACCATGAGCAGGCGTGCGCCATGGCTGCTGAGGCTTATGCCAGGATTCACAACCGCATTGCGGCGCTCTGCGTCACCACCGGTCCGGGAGGAACCAATGCCATTACCGGCGTGGTGGGGGGATGGCTGGATTCCATTCCCATGCTGGTATTGTCAGGGCAGGTGCGCTATGATACCACGGCCAGGTGGTCCGGGGTGGGCATCCGCGCCATGGGGGACCAGGAGTTTGACATATGTAAAGCCGTTGACTGTATGACAAAGTATTCAGAGATGGTCATTGATCCCATGCGGGTCCGATACTGTCTGGAGAAGGCCCTTTATCTGGCACGGTCCGGGCGTCCGGGTCCCTGCTGGCTGGATATTCCCCTGAATGTCCAGGGCGCATTTGTGGAGACAGAGGAGCTTTCCGGCTTTGACGCGGCTGACTATGAGGCCGGAGGAAACGGCTGGGCCGGAAAGGACGGGGGACATAGGATACCGGAGGACGAGGCAGGAAAGGGAGAACACCGCCAGGTGCTGCCGGAAAAGGTTGACGCTTCCACTGCCTGTACCATTATAGATAAGATAAGGGCGGCAAAGCGTCCTGTCATCAATGCGGGTAACGGCATCCGCATAGCGGGAGCCCATGATGTATTCATGGATGTGGCTGAAAAGCTGGGCGTTCCTGTGATTACGGGCTGGGACAGCGAGGATATCATGTATGATACCCACCCTCTGTACGTGGGCCGCGCAGGCAATATGGGGGACAGGCCGGGGAATTTTGCCGTTCAGAACAGCGACCTGGTGCTCTCCGTGGGAAGCCGTCTGAGCATCCGGCAGGTGGGGTATAACTTTGAGACATGGGCCAGAGAGGCTTATGTGATTGTCAATGATATAGATGAGGAGGAGCTGAAGAAGCCGTCAGTCCGCAGCGACATGCGGGTCCATGCCGATGCAAAGGATCTTCTGGAACAGCTGAACCGGGTTCTGGACCGTATTTTGGCAGAGGAAGAGGGGAGCCTTCCCGAGAGCGTCAGCCGTCCCGGCGGCAGACAGGTATTTGACGGAGGAAAGGGCCTCAGGGATATGACATGGAGCCGGACCTGCGCCATGTGGAAAGAGAAATATCCTGTTATACTGCCCAAGCACTTTGCCCATACGGATGAGGAACCGGCTAATGTGTACGCGTTTATCCATGCTGTCAGCAGCCGCCTGAGAGAGGGGCAGGTGACGGTGGTGGGCAATGGTTCCGCCTGTGTGGTAGGAGGACATGCCTATATTATTAAGAAGGGCCAGCGTTTTATCACCAATTCCGCCATTGCCTCCATGGGATATGATCTGCCGGCAGCAATCGGCGCCTGGACCGCTTCCAGGGATAAGGGCTGCTACAGCCAGGGCGGGGACAGAAGCGGGGATGACCTGATTCTGGTGACCGGGGACGGAAGCATGCAGATGAACCTTCAGGAGCTGCAGACTATTATCCACCACAGAATGGGAATCAAGATATTCGTGATTAACAACGGGGGATACCACTCCATCCGCCAAACCCAGAAGAATTTCTTTGGAGAGCCCCTGATTGGAATTGGCGTGGACAGCGGGGATTTGAGCTTCCCGGCGCTGGATAAGCTGGCGGCGGCCTACGGCTACCCCTATGTGTCGGCCAGACATAACAGCGAACTCGGGGAGGCGGTGGAGAAAACCCTGGCAGCGGAGGGGCCGGTTATCTGTGAGGTATTCGTGTCCATGGACCAGAATTTTGAACCCAAGTCTTCTGCAAAGAGACTGCCCGACGGCACCATGGTGTCGCCGCCCCTGGAGGACCTGTCTCCCTTCCTGCCGGATGAGGAGATGGATGAGAATATGATTATTCCCAGGATAAAGGGATAGATCCTGTCTGTCAATCAGCGGACGGACCTGTCACAGGATATCCGGGATAAGAAGGAGTATATTTTATGCGTGTAATCGTAACAGGAGCTACCAGTTTTATCGGAAGGGCTGTTACAAAAGAACTGCTGGCAGGCGGCCATCATGTATTTGCCGTGGTAAGGCCGGACTCTCCGGGGCTGCCCCAGCTTGAGATGCTTGCGCCGGAAGCGGAGGGAAAATCAGGCAGAAAAGGGGAATGCCTCACCTTTCTGCCCTTTGCCCTGAAGGATATCAGGAAGCTTGAATCATGTCCTGCATTGGTCCCTTCTTCCGCTTTAAAATCCCATTCTGCCCCCAAAGGGATGGCAGAACTGTGGCTTCACCTGGGCTGGGAGGGGGCCGGGAGCGCCAACCGCCAGGACCCTCATGTCCAGGCCCGGAACATCGGGTATGCCCTGGATTCCCTCCACACGGCGGCCCGTCTGGGATGCGCCAGGTTTCTTTTTTGCGGGTCCCAGGCCGAGTACGGCATCGTGGACGGCATTATGGGGGAGGAGATTTTGTGTCATCCTGTCTCTGAATACGGAAAGGACAAGCTGGAGGTATGCCGCAGGGCAGGGGAAGATGCAAAGGCCCTGGGCATTGATTATATCCATGCCAGGATTTTCAGCGTTTACGGTCCCGGAGACCACCCCTGGTCCCTGGTGTCCACCTGCCTGGATACCTTTCTTAAGGGAGGCAGGATGGAGCTTGGGGCCTGTACCCAGCAGTGGAACTTCCTTCATGTGAGGGATGCGGCCAGGGCCCTGACAGGGCTTCTGCTTGCCAAAGTACCGGCCGGCGTGTATAATGTGGCAGGAGAAGACACCCGCACCCTTAAGTCGTTCGTTGAACAGATGCACCGGCTCTGCGGGGAAAAGGGCACCTGCGAATATGGAAAACGGCCGCCCAATGCGGAGGGAGTGGTATCCCTGGTGCCGGATATCAGGAAGCTTAAGGAAGCTGCCGGATTCGCCCAGGAGATTTCGTTTGAGGATGGAATCAGGGAAATGATTGGAATATATAAGGAGAATTGTCTATGAAACGATGCATCGCCTGCGGCGCCCCGCTATGGGAGACGCCGCTGCTTACGTTAGATAATATGCCTGCCTCGGCCCAGCACCTGCCGGATGCCCAGGGGGTAAAGGAGGACCGGGGACTGACCCTGGATTTATGCCAGTGCATGGGCTGCGGACTGGTCCAGTTTGACTGTGAGCCGGTGGACTACTACCGGGATGTGATTCGGGCCGGAGGTTTTTCCAAAACCATGGTGGAGCTGCGCAGATACCAGTATAAGCATCTCATTGACAGCTATCATCTGGAGGGAAAGAAGTTCATCGAAGTGGGATGCGGCCAGGGAGAATTCTTAAAGGTCCTGTCAGAATTTCCGGTGGAGGTCCACGGCATAGAGCATGATCCCCATCTGGTGGAGCTGGCAAGGGCCCAGGGACTGGATGTGACGGAAGGGTTTACGGAGACAGAGGATACGCGGTTTGCGGGTGGACTGTATGACGTATTCCTGTCCTTTAATTTCCTGGAACACCAGCCGGACCCCGGCACCATGCTCCAGGCCATATACCGCAACCTGGAGGACGATGCCATGGGACTCATTACAGTCCCAAGCTTTGAATATATCATGGACCACAACAGCTATTATGAGCTGATACGGGACCATCTGGCCTACTATACCTTTGAGACCCTTACCCCCCTTTTAGAGCGCAACGGTTTCCTGGTGGAGGAGTGCGAGGTCATTAACCGGGACACCCTTTCCGTTATTGTGAAAAAGCGTCCGCAGATGGATACGGAGAACCTGCTGGAGTGTTATGTTAATCTGAAGCGGGAGATGGAGTCCTATATGAAGTATCTGGATGCCTGGGATAAGAAGGTGGCTGTCTGGGGAGCCAGCCACCAGGGCTTTACCCTTGCAGCCACTACCAAGCTGGGGGAAAGGGCAAGGTATATCATAGATTCCGCTCCCTTTAAGCAGGGTAAATTTGCCCCCGCCTCCCATCTGCCCATCGTTGGTCCGGACCATTTTCATGAACATCCGGTGGATGCCATCATAATCACGGCGCCCGGTTATACGGATGAGATAGCGGCCAGCATACGCCAGAAGTTCGGCACATCCGTGGAAATCAGGGCCATGCGTTCCAACCATCTGGAGATGGTTTAGGAGGGATGAGAATATGCGCATAGTAATTACCGGAGCAACCGGTTTTATAGGAAGCAGTCTGGCCAGGGTGTTTCTGGAGCAGGGGGCCCATGTGTACGCCCTGGTGCGTCCGGGCTCCCTCCATCTGGATGCCCTTCCGGTTCATGAGGGGCTGCATACAGTGGCCTGCGACCTGGCCCATGTGCTGGAATGCGTCCCACAGGTGGAACAGGCGGACGGCTTTTTCCATATGGCCTGGGGAGGCGTGAACCGGGAGGAGATAGACTCGCCCGAAGTCCAGGCCCGCAATGTGGCCGGCTCCCTGGACTGTGTGGAGGCGGCGGGACGCCTGGGCTGCCGGGTGTTCATGGACGCGGGGTCCAGAGTGGAATACGGGGCCGTGGACGGAATCATGGAGGAGGATGCGCCCTGCCGTCCCATCAATGAATACGGAAAGGCAAAATGGGAGTTTTACCAAAAGGCAGCGCCCCTTTGCGGCCGTCTGGGCCTTCACTATTACCACCTGAGATTTTTCAGCGTGTACGGCTGGGGGGATCATCCATGGTCCATCATATCCACCCTGGTGCGGGATTTAAGGCAGGATAAGAAGGTCTCCCTGAGCGCGTGCAGGCATATGTGGAATTTTATGTATATTGAGGATGCGGTACAGGCAGTATATGAATTATACAGGCAGGCTGTAATGGAAGGGCAGGATTGGAAAAAGGACGGTTCCGGCGGTCCCGTAAGCGCTATTGTCAACATAGCCAGTCAGGACACCAGGCCCCTTCGATCCTTTGTGGAGGAAATCCATGAAATTGTGGGATTTAAGGGAACGCTGGAGTACGGGACCTTTGTGCAGGCTAAGGAGGGCGCCCTGTCCATCCGGCCTGACATCAACAGACTTAAGAGACTCACAGGCGGCAGGTGGGAGGAACGGTATACCTTCCGCCAAGGCATCGAAGAAACCATAGAGAAAGAAGAAGCATAGAGAGATATGAAGAAAATCAGCGTATTGATTCCCTGTTATAATGAAGCGGAAAATGTAGGCCCTATCAGCAGGGCGGTGACGGAAATCCTGGAAAAAGAGCTGCCACGGTATGACTATGAGCTGGTATTCATTGATAATGATTCCACGGATGGCACCAGGGACATTATCCGGGGCCTGTGTGCGGACAACCCGCGCATCAAGGCCATACTCAATGCCCGGAATTTCGGTCAGTTCAATTCCCCCTATTACGGAATGCTCCAGGTCACGGGAGATTGCGTCATCGAGATGGTGGCGGATTTCCAGGACCCGGTGGAAATGATTCCCAAATATATCCGCGAGTGGGAGAAGGGATATAAAATCGTCATCGGCATCAAGACAAGCAGCAAGGAAAACCGGCTGATGTACTGGCTCAGAAGCTGCTATTACAAGACCATCAAGAAATTGTCGGACGTGGAGCAGATTGAGCATTTTACCGGTTCCGGTCTCTATGACAGGGAGTTCATTGAGGTCTTACGCAAACTGGATGACCCCACGCCTTTCCTCAGGGGAATCGTGGCTGAGCTGGGATACCGCCGCAAGGAGATTCCCTATGAGCAGCCGCGCCGCAGGGCGGGCAAGACCCATAATAACCTCTATCGTCTGTACGATGCCGCCATGCTCAGCGTTACTTCCTATACAAAGGCAGGTCTGCGTCTGGCTACGATTTTCGGCAGCATATGCGCCGTTGTCAGCATGCTCATCGCCCTGGTCTACCTGGTAATGAAGCTGATTTGGTGGGACCGTTTCCCGGCAGGCATGGCGCCCATGCTTATCGGAATGCTGTTTTTGGGGTCGGTACAGCTGTTCTTCATCGGTTTTCTGGGAGAGTATATCATGAGCATTAACCAGCGGGTGATGAAGCGGCCCCTGGTCATTGAGGAAGAGCGTATTAATTTTAACGAGGAAGAGAAAAAGGGCGGTAATGAAGCATGAAATATAAGATAGACGTGGTACGCATCCGGGAGAATTCCATTACCCTTAACGGATGGGCTATAGGTAAATCCCCTGACAGCAGGGCCACCTTCCGGGTGGAGGATGAGAAGCGCCAGCCGGTAAAATTCAAGCATGTAAATACACGCAGGGATGATGTGAGCCAGATATATTTTAAGAAGGTCCTTGACCGGGAATTTGGATTTGACATCCAGTTTCCCTATGAGCGGGGGAAGGATTATTACCTGCTGATCCGCTGCGAGGGACGCCAGGCAAAAATCAAGTATAATGAGGAGCTGATTGCAAAGCGGGCCAGCGTGGCCCACAAGCGTATGGAGAAGCTTAAGGACCTGATGAACATGGAGACAGTCCATGTGGCCATGGACTTTTGGAAGGAACATGGCCTTAAGGCCCTTGTGGTCAAGTCAAAGCACAAGCTGCAGGGAATTGACAATGATTATGATTACAGCGAGTGGTATGAGCTGACCAAACCAACGGAAGAGGAGCTGGCGGAGCAGAGAAAGCATTTATTTGACTTTGAGCCCATGCTGTCCGTTGTGATTCCCGCCTATAAGACCCCGGAGCGCTATCTCAGGGAAATGCTGGACTCTATCATGGAACAGACCTATACAAACTGGGAGATATGCGTTGCGGACGGAAGCCCCAGGGGAGAGGGACTGGAGCGTGTGCTTAAGAAGTACGCGGACCGTGACCGGCGTGTGCGCTATGAGATTCTGGGCAGCAACCGCGGAATCTCAGGCAATACCAATGCAGCCCTGGATATGGCCAGGGGAGACTTTGTCATCCTGGCTGACCATGACGATACACTTCCTCCCAATGCTTTTTATGAGGTGGTGAAGGCAATCAATGAAAATCCGGACTGCCAGGTCATTTATTCCGATGAAGATAAACTGGACATGGATGGAAAGGCTCTGTTCGACCCTCATTTCAAACCTGATTTCAACCCGGATTTGCTGACCAGCGTCAATTATATATGCCATCTGTTCGTCATAAGGCAGGATTTGTTAAAGCAGGTGGGCGGATTCCGCCAGGAATTTGACGGCGCCCAGGATTATGATTTCATTTTCCGGTGTACGGAGGCCGCTAAGAGAGTATACCACATTCCCAAGGTCCTCTATCACTGGCGCTGCCATCAGAATTCCACGGCCAGCAACCCGGAGAGCAAGATGTATGCCTTTGAGGCCGGCTCCAGAGCCATCATGGCCCACTATGAGCGGATGGGAATTCCGGCGGTGAAGGTGGAGAAGGGTGTGGATTACGGCATTTACCATACCACGTTTGAGATACAGGGTGAACCTCTGGTGTCTGTCATCATCCCCAATAAGGACCACAGCCAGGACCTGGATGTGTGCGTGCGGTCCCTGATGGAGAAATCATCGTACCGGAACCTGGAATTCATTGTCGTGGAAAATAACAGTTCCCAGAAGGATACCTTTGCCTACTACGATAAGATGCAGGCGGAGTACAGCAATTTCCGGGTGGTCACCTGGAAGCAGGGCTTCAACTATTCTGCCATCAATAATTATGGAGCTTCCTTTGCAAAGGGTGAATACCTGCTGCTGCTCAACAATGATACGGAGCTGATTGACGGGGACAGTATAAAAGAAATGCTGGGATTCTGTCAGAGGGAGGATGTGGGCATTGCAGGCTCCAGGCTTCTCTATGGGGATGACACCATACAGCATGCCGGAGTGGTCATAGGCTTTGGCGGCATTGCCGGCCATACATTCATCGGCCTTCACAAGGCGGAGAACAGCTATTTCCACAGGGCCATGTGCGCCCAGGACTACAGCGCCGTCACGGCGGCCTGCCTCATGACAAAGAAATCCGTCTTTGACCAGGTGGGCGGTTTGAGCCCGGAGCTGGCAGTGGCCTTTAATGATATTGATTACTGCATGAAAGTACGCGCCCTGGGGAAACTGGTAGTGTATGCGCCTTATTCATGCTTTTACCATTACGAATCCAAGTCCAGAGGGCTGGAGGATACGCCTGAAAAGATAGCCCGTTTTAACCGGGAGGTGGCCATCTTCATACGGAAGTGGCCGGATATCATTCAAAATGGCGACCCCTGCTACAACCCCAACCTGACGCTGCGCAAATCAAATTTTGCGCTCAGGGACCTTCTGAAGGAAAAAATAGGTGAGCCTTATGACCTTAAGGTTTACCAACAGTTTGCGCCGGAGGACGATACGAAAGCACATGAGTGACCATAGAAATGATTATGAAGCGGGACGCGGTAATGAAACAGGACGCGGTAATGAAACAGGACGCAGGGCAGGCAGGCACAGCAAAGTGACCATCGTCATACCGAACTATAACGGTCTTAAATTTATGGAGCCCTGTTTTAAAGCCCTTAATATGCAGATTTGCCGGGATTTTGACATCCTGGTGGTGGACAACGGTTCCACGGACGGAAGTGTGGAGTGGCTGAAGGAGCAGGGGATTCCGGCCATTTTCCTGCCTGAGAACACAGGGTTTTCGGGCGCGGTGAACGTGGGCATTAAGGCGGCGTCAACTCCTTATGTGATTCTGCTCAACAATGACACGGAGCCGGACTTTCACTATGTGGGAGAAATGATCAAGGCCATTGAGCGCTCCCAAAAGATATTTTCCGTCAGCTGCAAGATGATACAGCTCTGCCGAAAGGAGCTGATGGACGATGCCGGGGATATGTACAGCCTTTTGGGGTGGGCATACCAGAGGGGCGTGGGCCGCCCCTGTGCAAAATATAACAGGGCATGCCGCATCTTCTCAGCCTGCGCCGGGGCAGCCATTTACCGCCGTGAGGTGTTTGAAGAGATCGGATACTTTGACGAGATGCATTTTGCGTACCTGGAGGACCTGGACGTGGGTTACAGGGCCAGAATAGCGGGATATGACAACATTTACTGTCCCACGGCCATTGTCTATCATGTGGGAAGCGGCACCAGCGGTTCCAAGTACAATCCCTTCAAGGTAAAGCTGGCTGCCAGAAATAATATTTATCTGAATTATAAGAACATGCCCCTTTTGCAGCTGGCGGTGAACCTGCTTCCCATTCTCCTGGGAATGGGACTTAAGTATATGTTTTTTAAGAAAAAGGGATTTGGAAGGGATTATGCGGCTGGTGTGAGGGAAGGCCTGGCAACCGCTAAAAGGTGCCGGAAGGTGCCTTACAGCAGGGAACGGCTTAAAAATTATCTGGCCATTGAGTGGGAATTGATTACAGGGACCTTTATCTATGTTTATGAGTTTGCCGCAAGGCGGATTGCTAAATTATGAACTTTTTCGAAATTAAGAGAAATGTTATAGAATAATGACGGCTTATCATGTATAATAACAACGATATTTACGGTAAGAAGGGATTCCCTGAGAAACCAAGGTGAAATACAATGATAAAAGATAACCAGAAAAGGCTGAACCGCATGCATGTCCTGCTGGATATACTGGTCACTGTGGTGGCCTACGCTCTGGCATGGTTCATTGTCATCAGCGGAAAGGTGCTGCCCTTAGACGAAGGCGTGCTAAAGCCCCAGGTATATTTTATGGCGCTCATTTTTATCGTGCCCATATACCTGATTCTATATGCCAGTTTCCATCTGTATGTGCCCAAACGGATTCAGGGGCGGCGTTCGGAGCTGGCGAATATCTGCAAGGCCAATGTCATCGGCCTTATGGTCTTTACGTTCGTGCTTTTTGGCCTGCGAAGGTTCGTAAGCCATTTGAGCTATTTCTCCACAAAGATGATTCTGGCATTCTTTGCGGCCAATATCATCCTGCTGGAAGCAGAGCGGATTTCAATACGCATCTTCCTGCGCTCCCTGCGGACCAACGGCTATAATCAGAAGCATGTGCTCCTCATTGGCTACAGCCGGGCGGCCGAAGGGTTCATCGACAGGGTCAGCGTCAATCCGGAATGGGGATACCATGTCCAGGGAATCCTGGACGATCACCGGCCCGCCGGCTTTGCATATAAAAAGGTACAGGTACTGGGACCCACCAATCATCTGGAGGACTTCCTGGCATCCAATACGCTGGACGAAATAGCCATAACCCTGAGCATTAAAGAGTACTCTAATCTGGAACAGATTGTGGCCGCCTGTGAGAAATCAGGCGTGCATACAAAGTTCATACCGGATTATAATAATATAATACCGACGATTCCCTATATGGAAGACCTTCAGGGACTTCCGGTAATCCATATCCGTCATGTGCCCCTTACCGGGGTGTTTAATGCCACCATGAAGCGGATAGTGGACCTTGCCGGCGCTCTGTTTGGTCTGATTGTATTTTCGCCTCTCATGCTGGTCACGGCTCTGCTAATCAAAATCACTTCACCCGGGCCCGTGCTTTTCAGCCAGGAGAGGATAGGGCTGCACAACCGTCCCTTTAAGATGTACAAGTTCCGCTCCATGGAGGTCCAGGACCCAGGCAGGGAACGCAGCCAGTGGACAACGCCCCATGACCCCAGGGTAACGCCTGTGGGACGTTTCATACGCAAGACAAGCATTGACGAGATGCCCCAGTTTTTTAATGTTCTCATAGGCGACATGAGTCTGGTGGGGCCCAGGCCGGAACGGCCGCTGTTTGTGGAAAAATTCAAGGAAGAGATACCGCGGTATATGATTAAGCATCAGGTGCGCCCGGGGCTTACGGGCTGGGCCCAGGTCAACGGCTACCGCGGGGATACATCGATAACCAAGAGGATTGAACATGACCTGTATTACATTGAGAACTGGAGCCTGGGTTTTGACTTTAAGATCATGCTTCTCACTGTTTTCAAGGGATTTATTAATAAAAATGCATATTGATATGCATGACGTTTGCGTTAAGAATGCTCCTGTGCTTTAGCCGTGCCCGGATACAGTCTGCGGGTCAGAGGAGCGGGGCTGCTTATATGTGTTTAGCGCCTGATTTACGTGATGGAATGAGGATGGACGAATGAATCGTGAGTTTGACAATGGATTTGATGAGGAAGAAGAGAGATTAAGAGGCCGCAGCAGAAAGCGCGATCTGGGCGCGGGTGCCGGGGCTGATTCAGATACAATGCCGGGGGCGCGCGCCGGAAGCAGCAGGCGGGGGATAAATGGAGCCGGCCAGGAGGTCCGCGCAGGTTCAGGCGGCGGGGCCAGGCCAAGAACACCGGTTTTTGCTGACAGGGCGCCAGGCAGGGCGGCCTCGGATAGCCTAGGCCAAGGCCCGGCAGCCGGCTCCAGGTCCAGTGCCGGGCCCAGATCCGGTGCCGGTTCCGGCCAGCGTCCCCGCTATGCCGGAGAGGGAGCCGCGGAGCGCGCCCCAGGCATGTCAGGAAAGATCGGAACCCGCAGTGCCTATGCCGGTGAGAAAATGCCGGAACGCCCTGGATATGCGGGCGCAGGCGGCAATAACGGCGCGCGTTCGGGATATACAGGCACGGGCAGCGCGTCCGGAGAAAGGCCGGTATACGCGGCCGGCAAGTCCGTGGACCGTCCCAGATTCACAGGGGACCGGCCTGACGGAAGGCCGGGAATTTCAGGAAGCAGGCCGGGAGAACGGCCCAGGTACACAGGCGAAGGTAAAGGAGCCAGGCCGGCAGCCGGAAATTTGGGCGCTGGCGGCACTGGCGGACGCACATACAGCCGGTCCTATGCAGGGGCGGAAGACCCTGGCGCCGGTAAGGGCAGGGATTCGTCCTTTGGAAGAAACGGGGGCGGAGCAGGCGGCCGCAGGGCGGCCAGGGAAGCGGCGGCAGCGGACCCGGCCGCGGCAGCGGTTAAGCGCCGCCGTAAGATGATAATTGTATTTATCATACTGGAAATCATATTCCTTCTGGGAACAGGGCTCTACAGGTATGCGCAGAACAAGATTAGCCTGATTCAGCCAAGCCAGTTTAAACCGGCCCAGGTGACCAACCCTAATATCCCCCAAGGAAAGGTGGAGGAGATGGAGGGATACTGGACCATTGCCCTTTTTGGCGTGGACAGCCGAAACAATTCGGTTGGAAAAGGCAATAATGCCGATGTTATCATCATATGCAACATTGACCAGGGCAGCGGCGAGATTAAGCTTGTCAGCGTGTTCAGGGATACTTATCTCAGTGTAAGTGATAACGGGCTGTACAATAAGATTAACCAGGCTTATTTCCTGGGAGGTCCTAAACAGGCAGTGGAGGCCCTGAACAGAAATCTGGACCTTCAGATAGATGATTTTGCCACATTTAACTGGAAGGCAGTGGTGGATGCCGTCAATATTCTGGGCGGAGTGGATGTGGAGCTGAGCAAGGCGGAGTTTTACTATATCAATGCCTATATTACCGAGACTGTGGAGGCCACAGGGGTAGGTTCCTATCAGCTGAAACAGGCGGGTCTTAACCATCTGGACGGTGTCCAGGCGGTTGCGTACGCAAGGCTTCGTAAGATGGATACGGACTTTGCCAGGACAGAGCGCCAGCGGGAGATCATTGACCTCTGTTTCCAGAAGCTTAAGAAATCTGATTTTGCGGTGGTGAACAATGTCATGGAGGCAGTGTTTCCCCAGATTCTTTCCAGTGTCACCATTGATGACATTATACCGGCAGCCAAAAATCTGACCAAGTATACCATAGCGGATACCATGGGATTCCCGGCAGCCAGAAGTGACGCCAATATGGGCAAGAAGGGAGCCTGTGTTATTCCGCAGACACTGGAGAGCAATGTAACCCTTCTTCATCAGTTCCTGTTTGGGGATGAAAATTACCAGCCCAGTGACATGGTAAAGAAAATCAGCGCCAAGATATCAGCGGATACGGGCATGTACAATGAGGGCAAGCCAATCGACCATGTGGGAACAGACGGCGGTTATATCCCCAAGCCCACGCAGGCGACCAAGGCCACGGAAGAGACAAAAGAAAATGAGTCTGAGAGCAGCACGTCCGAGACAGATGAGTCTATCATTGACGGCGAAACGGATTTGGAGATTGAGACCGACGAGTTTGGCAATGAAGTGGACCCGCCTGAGGATGATAACGGTATATTCGGACTGCCGGGAGAAAGCAGCGGCTCCGGTACTGTCCATCCCGGAAGGCCGGGGGAGAGCAGCTCAGGCAGCATGTTCCCGGGAGCCGAGACATCAGAGGGCGACCGGACAACCGGGCCGGGCGCAATCACCTATCCGGGCCAGGATCCCGCCAGGGGAACCAGTGCCGCTTATCCCGGAGCCACCAGGGGAACCACGGCTGCGTATCCCGGAAGCCAGGGTACATCCGCGGCCTATCCGGGCAGCACCAAGGGGAGTACGGCAGCTTATCCGGGCGCCTCGTCCGATGAATACGTGCCGGAGGGACCGGGTTCCGTTATCATTGGGCCGGGAAATTAATGTAAGGATTACTCATATAAAAATTGGGAATATAAGGCTGTAAACGTGCCGGCGGGGATTTATCATTTCCTGCCGGCACGTTTTAGCCTTATATAATAAAATGGTCACACATTTATCACAAATCGCTGTTAAACTATGTACAGAATCGGGAGATTACGTGAGAAAGGGGAATTACAATGTACGACAACGACCAGAACTACGGGTGGAAGTCTTATGATAACCAGAGCTATGACAACAGGCAGTATGGCGGGGACCCATATGGGCGCCGTCCCCAGCCGGAGGATATGCCTCCAAAGAAGAAAAAGGGCGGCATTTTAAAAAAGGCGGCCCTGCTCACGGCAGGAGCCCTTCTTTTTGGTACTGTCTCAGGGGCGACCATGGTGGGAGTCAATGTGGCCGCGTCCAGATTCATGGGGAACAGCGCTGCAGCGTCGGCTGAACCGGAAAAGAAGGAAGAGATACCAAAGGCCCGGACAGAAAGCCGGGACAGCGGCCAGGATAACGGTCAGGGCAGCGCCTCCCAGGGAGACGGCGGATACCAGCAGGGCCAGAGGAATAATGGAAAAGCAGTGGCGGATGTGTCCGACATCGTGGAACAGGCCATGCCCACGGTGGTGGCAATCACCAGTACGGCGGTATACCAGAGCAATAATTACGGATACGGCTGGTTCTTCAGGGGCGGCCCCCAGACCTATGAGGTGCCCAGCAGCGGTTCGGGAATCATTATAGGCGAGAACGATAAGGAACTTCTCATCGTGACCAACAACCATGTGGTGGAGGATTCCACCTCCCTGAAGGTGGCCTTTATTGACAGTGAGGTGGTAGACGCGGCCATTAAGGGAACGGACGCAGAGACGGACCTGGCAGTTATAGCAGTGCCTCTGGAGCAGATCAAGGATGACACTAAGAGTAAGATTAAGGTGGCCAGGCTGGGCAACTCCGATGAACTGAAGGTGGGACAGGGCGTCATTGCCATCGGCAATGCGCTGGGTTATGGCCAGTCCGTGACCGTGGGGTATGTAAGCGCACTTAACCGGGAGGTCAGGGTATCAAACACCAGCACCAGGGAGCTTCTGCAGACAGATGCGGCCATCAATCCGGGCAACAGCGGAGGCGCCCTTCTCAATATGAAGGGGGAGGTTATCGGTATCAATGCCGCCAAGTATTCCTCCACCGAAGTGGAGGGAATCGGCTATGCTATTCCCATATCCAAGGCAGAGGACATCATGAACCAGCTCATGAACCGCAAGACCATGAATCCGGTGGAGGAGGCCAGGAGAGGTTATCTGGGCATACAGGGAACCAGCGTAGATGAAGAGTCCGCGGCGGCCTTCGGAATGCCAAGAGGCGTATATGTATACAAGATACTGGAGGAAGGAGCCGCGGCCCAGTCAGACCTGAGGGAAAAGGACATCATCACCAAGGTGGACGGCCAGAGTGTCCGAAACATGACGGATTTACAGGAGCTTCTGGCCTGCTACGAGATGGGGGAGCAGATCGATCTGACGGTACAGACCCAGAAGGACGGGGAATACCAGGAAAGGACAGTTACCATTGCACTGAAAGCCATGCCCCAGGAGAATACGGAAACACAGGCCCAATAACTTAAATTTTACAAAATAATATGAAATGAAAATGCTTCCTCTTGTTTGGGGAAGCATTTTGTTATATACTTTACGTTAAGCGGCGGGACGATGATTCGGCCCGGTACGCCCTTTAACAGAGAGGAGAATTTACTTGGACGAGAAAGAGTATATCCAGGATGTGGAGACATCCGGCCATGGTGAAGATAAAGACAAACAAAAGGAAGAGGACCGCTACGAAAAGGTGTGTTACATGTGCCGGCGGCCCGAGAGTAAGGCCGGCCCCATGATATCCATGCCCGGCGGCATGAATCTCTGCCATGACTGTATGCAGAAGGCATTTGATTCCGTGACAAAGGGAGGCATGGATTTTTCAAAACTCCCCAATATGCCCTACATGAACATGAACCTCAATGATCTGAATATGACACCTCCCGCAGTGGAAATTCCCAAAAAGCAGAAAATCAAGAAAAAAGCCAAGGAACAGCCGGTCCTGACCATGAAGGACATACCGGCGCCCCATGTCATCAAGGCGAAGCTGGATGAATATGTTATCGGTCAGGAAAAAGCCAAGAAGGTGATGGCAGTGGCTGTATATAACCATTATAAAAGGGCATTTCTGGACCATCCCTCTAAAGACGTGGCCGTGGAGGATGCCGGAACAGATAAGAGCATTGTCATTGAAAAGTCCAACATACTGATGATTGGCCCTACGGGAAGCGGCAAGACCTATCTGGTTAAGACCCTGGCCAGACTTCTGGACGTGCCGCTGGCCATTGCCGACGCCACCTCTCTGACAGAGGCGGGGTATATCGGCGACGACATAGAGAGCGTGGTATCCAAGCTTCTTGCTGCTGCGGATAACGATGTGGAGCGGGCTCAGAAGGGAATCATATTCATTGATGAGATTGACAAGATTGCCAAGAAGAAACAGACTAATACCAGAGATGTCAGCGGCGAATCCGTACAGCAGGAGCTTCTCAAGCTGCTGGAGGGAAGCACTGTGGAGGTGCCGGTAGGTTCCAACCAGAAGAACGCCATGACGCCCATGGCTACGGTGAATACGGATAATATCCTGTTCATCTGCGGCGGCGCATTCCCTGATCTGGAGGAGATCATTAAGGAACGCCTGATGAAGAAAACCACCATGGGCTTTGGTTCCATTTTGAAGGATACATATGATAAGGATCCCGATATTCTGGGACAGGTGACCAATGAGGATCTGCGGACCTTTGGGATGATTCCCGAGTTCCTGGGAAGGCTTCCCGTGACAGTGACCCTTCAGGGGCTGACGGAGGACATGATGGTCCGCATCCTGAAGGAGCCGAAGAACGCCATCACCAAGCAGTATGAACGGCTGCTGGAGATGGATGAGGTACGGCTGATTTTTGAGGATGAGGCTCTTAAATGGATTGCCGGTGAAGCCATCAAGAGAGGGACCGGGGCCAGGGCTCTGAGGGCCATTCTGGAGGAATTCATGCTGGATATTATGTATGAGATTCCCAAAGACCCCAATATCGGCTCCGTGGTTGTCACCCGTCCCTATCTGGAAAAGAGCGGCGGACCATTGATACAGATGCGTGGTTGATTCATACCTTTGTGAGGATTATTCATACCCTGCTGAACGTTGGATTATTCCCTGATACGCCGGAAGGTTTCATATAAATCCAGTGCTCCGTAGCCCCACTCTTCGTTGGGGTAGCGGAGTGCTGGATTTCTTTTTGCACCGCGGATTAAATAAGATTTAACGGATGCCTGGCTCATGGTAATCTGATTGCTTTCCACGATTCCCCAGCCAAAGAGGCTGGCCACAGCGCCGGCCACGTGGGCGGCAGCCACCGAGGTGCCGCTGCGGGTGGTCATGGGGATGGAGCCGTTGATTCTGCGCCCCACAGCAGGCCCCATCACATTGACGCCTGGAGCTGCCAGCTCCGGTTTTACAATACCGGAAGTGGTGAACCCGCGGCTGGAGTGGATGTAGATACTGTTGTTCAGATGGTTGTAGGCCCCCACTGTAATGGGCGCGCCCGTATTGCCGGGCATGGTAATGGTGGTATCGGGAGTGGGACGCAGAAATACGGTTTCATCCGATATCAGTCCCTCGGAGGGCAGCCATATGTTAAACTCACCTGTAAAATACTGGGTATTATAAACCCGCACCCTCCATATCCCGGTCACAGGATTTTCAAAACGCATGAATATCAGCTGTTTTCCGGCGCCGGATTCAATGAGCCGGTAATTGACCGTAATGACCGTTGGTTCCAGAAGAAAAGGGATAGAGGTCTCGTTCCTGGCTATAATAGGGATACGGGAGATTATCTCACCGCTGGGTGAGACGAAGCCCACAGAATAGGTATCGGCAGTGGAAGCCCATAGCTCCAGGGAAAAGCCGCGGCTGGATTCTTCCGGTCCCACCCGGATTTCCACATCATCCCACTCCTGTCCGGCCGGAATGGTGCCGAAATAATGATGGGCCCGGCCTGTCTCATTGCCTGCCGCAATGACCGCTGCACGGCCCAGGAAACGGATGGCATCCTGCACAACGCTGCTTAAGGGTGAGGTGCCCTCATGGCTTCCCAGATTGGATCCAAGGGCGATGAGGATGATTAGGGGGCGGCCCAGGCGGAACGCGGTCACCCGCAGGTATTTTATTCCCATCATGATGTCATTTTCCTGGTAGGCATCGGCGCCCTCGCTGACAAGGTAGAATTCCCGCAGGTAGCGTTTGGCCTGCTTCAGTTTGACCACTATGAGCTCGCACTCCGGAGCCGCGCCCGTGAAGTCCTGTTCCGGCAGGGAGCCGCCGGCGGCAATTCCGGCCAGGAAGGTGCCGTGGCCATTGGTGTCCGTGGAGGGCACCAGGTCAAGGGGGCTGTCGGAGGTAAGGGCCTGGTTGATCTGCTCCCTAGTAAATTCAGTGCCATAAGAGGCGCCGCTGAGTTCATAATAGTCTGGCACGCCGGGAGGAATGACATCCGCTCCCGCGGGGATGCTCTGGTCCCACAGGCCCGCGATTCTGGTGGAGCCGTCCGGATAGCGGAATAAGGGGTTGGTATAGTCAATGCCGGTATCCACGATACCGATAAGGGTCCCGCGCCCCCTGTTTCCCAGGGCGGGCGCGGAAAAGGCGGTGAGTATGCCGGATGCCTCCATGCTGGAGCTGTCCAGAAGGGAAAAAAGTCCGGGTACAGTATAGTAGCTGTATTGGGCCAGGGAAATGGGGGTTACGGTATCCAGAGGAGTGTAGATGATATTGTATTCCTCGTTCACATAATCCATACAGGGAATATCGGCTGGGTTGCCGCCAATCTGCTGCTGGCTTCCAATTCTGTATATGAAATCAGCAATATTCTCGTCGGCGGAATTAAATGGGCAGTCTGCCATGGCACACCTCGGGCAGGATATTTGTTATAGTATATGCTTGAATTCAGAAACCTTTCACTGGACGGAGGTGTGAAACCATAGTAAAATGAAATAAAAGGGTGGAAAGGAAGGCGAATCTATGATTTACGGCTGGATAATAGGCGGGCTGGCCGCCCTGGACCTGGGGGTCAAGAGCGTGGTTGAGGGCCAGGAGGACGACACGTTCCCAAGGGAGCTGCCGTCTGCCAAAGGATTAATAAAGCTTCATAAGAACCATAACAGCGGTTTTCCCTTTGGATTCATGAAGGAAAGGCCGGAATTGGTAAAGGGGATTCCGCTTATGGTGATTTCCGCCATGGCAGGAGCTCTGGCAGCCATGATGCAGGATAAGGGCAAGACCGGGGAAAAGCTGGGCCTGTCCCTTGTGATGGGAGGCGCCCTCAGCAACCTGTACGACCGCGTGATGCGCGGATATGTGGTGGATTATTTCACCATTGAATGGAAATCCCTTAAGAAAGTAGTGTTCAATCTGGGAGATATGTTCGTGTTTTTGGGAAGCGCTGTCTTTGTGTTGGCACAGGCTGTGAAGAGCCTGGAAGAGGCGGGTGTGAAGAAAAAAAAGAAATAAGAAAATAAGGCCCTGGGGAGGGCCGCGTGATGGAAGAGAAGAGAGAATGACCGGATTCCATGGCCATGAAAGGAAGCAGGCATTCTCTCTTATGATCATTAACTGAGCATCCCCCCTATGGTTCCTCCCAGTGCGCATATGCCCATGACAGTGACGGAGCGTTCCATATCAATGGCCGACCCCATATTCATGGCCCAGGACACTGCAAAAAGTACCAGGAAGTACAGAAGCCCTGACAGAAGCCCCCAGAAGAACCGGCGCTGCCGGATGCGTTTGCCTGCCAGGAAACCGCCGGATAAGCAGGTCAGCAGATACACGGCATACACCATCAGGTTCACCTGTCCCTCTTTCAGGCGCAGTTTATAGAGGGCAAAGGCCAGGGCAGCCAGAAGGATTCCTGACAGCACATAGGAGATGAGCAGGGAGCGGAGCATGGGCTTCACAATACCATTTTCCATATATTGTTCTCCTTTTGAAAGAATCTATGTTGCAGTATATTCCCGGAGGAGCCTTTAATATGACAAACCTTTGAAAATACCGTTGCAAGGGACTTTAACCTGTGTTATAATTTCAAAGAATTATATGTTCAAACAAATAATAATATTAAATGAATAGGAGGTGCCGTAGTATGAAGCACGTTAAGACATTGAATACCAATACCTTAAAGGACACAATGAAGAAGGGCGGATGCGGCGAGTGCCAGACTTCCTGCCAGTCAGCCTGCAAGACATCCTGTACAGTAGGAAACCAGAGCTGCGAGAACGCTAACCGCTAATCGCCGGTCAGAAGAGATACATACAGGAAATTGGTTGTAAGCCCCTATGGTCGATGGGATTATAGGGGCTTTACCATGCACAGGATTTGGGGCCCCTGGTCCTTAGAAAGAGAGAGAGTAGATTCGTGATTCATCAGTATATAAATAATGGTTATCATATTGTCCTGGATGTCAACAGCGGATCCGTCCATGTGGTGGACCCGGTTGTCTACGATGCCGTGCAGCTGGTTTCACAGCGGATTCCGGAGATGGAAGCGCCGGCTGCCCTGCCTTCAGAAGTGGAGGAGGAGGTAAGGGTCTGTCTGAAGGACAGATACAGCCAGGAAGATATAGAGGAGGCTCTGGAGGAAATCGGACAGCTGATTGATGCGGAGCAGCTTCTTACCAAGGATATTTACAGGGATTTTGTGGTAGACTTTAAAAAGAGGAAGACGGTTGTGAAGGCGCTGTGCCTGCACATTGCCCATGACTGCAATCTGGCCTGCCGTTACTGCTTTGCAGAGGAAGGCGAGTACCATGGCCGCCGCGCCCTCATGAGCTACGAGGTGGGAAAGAAGGCGCTGGACTTCCTCATTGCCAATTCCGGCAACCGGGAACACCTGGAGGTGGATTTCTTTGGCGGTGAGCCCCTGATGAACTGGGATGTGGTAAAGCGGCTGGTGAAATACGGCCGTTCCCAGGAGGAAGCCCGCCACAAGAAATTCCGTTTCACCCTGACCACAAACGGAGTTCTGTTAAATGACGAGGTGATGGAATTCTGCAACCGCGAGATGAGCAATGTGGTGCTGAGCCTGGACGGACGAAAGGATGTCAACGATAAGATGCGCCCCTTCCGTAACGGCAGCGGCAGCTATGACCTGATTGTCCCCAAGTTCCGGAAGCTTGCGGACAGCAGGAAGCAGATGAACTATTATGTCCGCGGTACATTTACCAGGAACAATCTGGACTTTGCGGATGACGTGCTTCACTATGCGGACCTGGGATTTGAGCAGATGTCCATGGAGCCGGTGGTGGCTGACCCGTCAGAGGATTACGCCATCAGAGAGGAGGACATCCCGGTCATCTTAAAAGAATACGACCGCCTGGCATTAGAGTATATCAAGCGGAAAAAGAAGGGAAGGGGATTCAACTTCTTCCATTTTATGCTGGACTTAAAGGCAGGACCATGTGTGGCCAAGCGCATGGCAGGCTGCGGTTCCGGCACCGAGTATCTGGCAGTGACCCCGTGGGGTGACCTCTATCCCTGCCATCAGTTTGTGGGCAATGAGAAATTCCTTCTGGGCAATGTGGACACAGGCGTTGTGAATACGGACATCAGGGACGAGTTCAAGACCTGCAACGTATACGCCAAGCCTAAGTGTAAGGACTGCTTTGCCAGGTTCTACTGCAGCGGCGGCTGTGCTGCCAATGCGTATAATTTCAGCGGTTCCATCAACGGGGCGTATGACATTGGCTGTGAGATGCAGAAGAAGCGGATTGAGTGCGCCATCATGATTAAAGCTGCCCTGGCAGACGATGAGGAGTAATTGAGGCTATTATATGAAATATCAAGTCATAACAAAGGACGGGCGGGCCAAGCGCGCCCGCATGGAAACAGTACACGGCACAGTGGAGACGCCTGTGTTCATGAATGTGGGAACGGTGGGCGCCATCAAGGGAGCTGTTTCAACGGATGACCTCCGGGAAATCGGCACCCAGGTGGAGCTGTCCAATACCTACCATCTCCATGTGCGCACCGGCGACAAGCTCATAAAGGAATTTGGCGGGCTTCACAGGTTCATGAACTGGGACCGCCCCATCCTTACGGATTCCGGCGGGTTCCAGGTGTTTTCCCTGGCAGGCCTGCGCAAGATTAAGGAAGAAGGGGTTTACTTTAACTCCCATATCGACGGCCACAAGATATTCATGGGGCCTGAGGAGAGCATGCGGATTCAGTCCAATCTGGGTTCCACCATTGCCATGGCGTTTGACGAATGCCCTCCCAGCCATGCAAGCGACGACTACATCCGGCATTCAGTGGAGCGCACCACCCGCTGGCTGGCGCGCTGCAAAACCGAGATGGAGCGCCTTAACTCCCTGCCGGACACGGTGAACCGGGAGCAGCTGTTGTTCGGCATCAACCAGGGCGGCGTGGTGGAGGAGATACGTATGGAACATGCAAGGACCATACGGGAAATGGACTTAGACGGCTATGCGGTGGGCGGACTGGCAGTGGGAGAGAGCCACGAGGAGATGTACCATATCCTGGACGTGACAGTGCCCTGTCTGCCGGAGGACAAGCCGGTCTATCTGATGGGTGTGGGCACCCCGGCTAATATCCTGGAAGCAGTGGACCGGGGCGTGGACTTCTTTGACTGTGTATATCCATCCAGGAACGGACGTCACGGTCACGTGTACACCAACCAGGGTAAGCTGAATCTGTTTAACCAGAAATACGAGCTGGATTCCCGCCCCATAGAAGAGGGATGCGGCTGTCCTGCCTGCCGTTCATACAGCAGGGCCTATATCCGTCATCTGCTGAAGGCAAAAGAAATGCTTGGAATGAGATTATGTACCTTGCATAATTTGTATTTTTATAATACAATGATGAAAGAGATTCGCGACGCCATCGAGGAACACCGCTATGCTGAGTATAAAGCGGCCAAGCTTGCCGGTATGGAAGGTTCCAGCCGTGCCACCGGTACGGCGTCTGATGAATAAGAAACTACTGCGGCGAGGCGGCGGTAGGTGTGAAGGAGGAAGATGGAATGACAAGTGGTCCGATGTTCTGGATTCTCTATATTGTTCTTCTGGGAGGTATGTTATATTTCATGGCAATCCGTCCTCAGAAGAAGGAGAAGCAAAGACAAAAGGAATTGCTGGAAAGCGTTGCAGTCGGTGATACCATTCTCACCAGCAGCGGATTCTATGGCGTTATCATCGACATGACAGATGATACAGTCATTGTGGAATTCGGTAACAATAAAAACTGCCGTATTCCTATGCAGAAGGCTGCCATTATCCAGGTTGAAAAACCGGAAGCCTAAGAGACATGAAACCCGGGGCCTTGTCCCGGGTTTTTGAATATGGTAGAATGTTCCCTTCAGAGGTTCCAAAGCCATAATATATATAAAAGAGAGCAGGAGGATAGGATGATTAAGAACATTGTTTTTGATATGGGAAATGTCCTGGTGGACTACACGGCGGACGGAGTATGCAGGCATTTCATAGAGGACCCGGAAACACGTAAAAAGGTCAGCACTTCCGTATTCGTATCGCCTGAGTGGATTCTGCTGGACATGGGAGTTATGCCGGAGGATATGGCCTTAAAAAAGATGCAGGCCCGTCTGGACACAGAGGAGGAGCGCAGTCTGGCAGCCCTGTGTTTTAACCGCTGGCATGAGTTCAACATGTATAAGAAGGAAGGAATGGAGGATGTGGTCAGGTGGCTTAAGTCCATGGGATATGGCATCTATCTGTGTTCCAATGCATCCGTCCGCCTTTTGAGCTGTTATAAGGACGTGCTGCCCGCGGTGGATTGTTTTGACGGTATCCTGTTCTCGGCCGATGTCCTGTGCCTGAAGCCCC
This sequence comes from Enterocloster clostridioformis, assembly GCF_020297485.1. Classification (NCBI taxonomy): domain Bacteria; kingdom Bacillati; phylum Bacillota; class Clostridia; order Lachnospirales; family Lachnospiraceae; genus Enterocloster; species Enterocloster clostridioformis. The sequence continues at coordinate 2,936,333 of NZ_JAIWZC010000001.1, read as the reverse complement.
AGAAGGAGATATACGGCCATCTGTTTGAGCGGTTCCATCTGAAGCCTGAAGAATGCTTTTTTGTGGATGACCTGGAGCTTAACATAGAAGGCGCCCGCCGCTGCGGGATGGACGGATATTGCTTTGATGATGGAAATGTGGAGAAATTAAGGGAAGTCCTGGCAGGACTGAACCGGAGATAAGAGCCGGAGACAGGAGACGGTGGTAAAGAAAGTCAAAATTTATGCATTACATAGAAAAAGCTCCGTACCAGGTGGTACGGAGCAATTTTCTTTAGGATTTTCGGATTTTCAAAAAGGGTTGAAGGATAGTTGTTAAACATTCGTGCATTTCTTATGTACTTAGTATAGCATGCAATCCTCCGGAATGTTTGAATGTTCTTTGAATAGATTATTAAGAAAATCTTAAAATTAATAATTCCCACCTCCCGGACAAAGCCATGGGAACAAATAAGGCAGCAGGGGAAAAAACAGAAGACTGGAAAAAACAGGCTTCTGGGGATGAAAGAAAAATGAAATGGAATCGTAAACTGAAAATGGGTATAAAAAATGGAAGTAATGGGGCTCGAACCCATGACCTTTCGCGTGTGAGGCGAACGCTCATCCCAGCTGAGCTATACTTCCATGAGACTATTATAGCACGATAAAGCGGAAATACAAGCGTTTTAGTGGTAGAATGTAAAAATTTTGCAGAATATCTAAATGAATGAAAAAGTAGTAATAATTTACATAAAAATTTAATAATATCAGAATATTGTACTTTTACATAGATTATAGTATTATGATATCAAATATATTGGGGGATAAAGAATAGACAGAAGGAGGTATTTGTGTGAGACAATACAATGATCTTAAAAAAATGATGGACGTTGCTGCCGGAAGGAGAAAGGCATCCCTTGTATTAAAAGGGGGAACAATCGTCAATGTATTTACGGAGCGCACAGAGGTTGGGGACATAGCCATTGAGGACGGCTGCATAGCCGGCATAGGGGAATATGACGGACTTATCAACGCGGACATGACGGGGAGGTATATCTGTCCCGGCTTTATTGACGGGCATATACATATTGAAAGCTCCATGGTGTCGCCGCCGGAGTTTGAAAAGGCTGTCCTTCCCCACGGCACCACAACCGTGATCACGGATCCCCATGAGATTGGCAACGTGGCAGGATGCCAGGGTGTGGACTACATGTTAAAAGCCACGGAGGGACTGTCCCTGGATACATTTTTTGTCATGCCCTCCTGCGTACCCTCCACTGGACTGGACGAGTCCGGAGCCGTGCTGGGGCCGGAGGATATAAAGCCGTATTATGAGAATTCCAGGGTTTTGGGTCTGGCAGAGGTGATGAATTCAGTGGGAGTGGTTGCCGGCCGGGAGGATCTGATGGAGAAGCTTAAGGAGGCAGGTAGCCGCGGCAAGGTTATAGACGGCCACGCGCCTTTCCTGGGAGGGAATGAGCTGAATGCTTATGTGTGCTCCGGCGTGTGGTCTGACCACGAGTGTTCGGATGCAGGGGAAGCTCTGGAAAAGCTTGGAAGGGGACAGTGGATTATGATACGGGAGGGCACGGCTGCCAGGAACCTGGAAGCGCTTATGCCCCTGTTTGAGGCCCCCTATTATGAGAGATGTATGCTGGTGACAGATGACAAGCATCCAGGCGACCTGATTTCCATGGGGCACATTGATTATATCATCCGCAGGGCAGTGGCTCTGGGAGCGGACCCCATACGGGCCATTAAGATGGGGACTTTTAATGCGGCGCAGTATTTTGGGCTGAAGGACAGGGGAGCTGTCATGCCTGGGCTGAGGGCGGATTTGGCAGTGCTTAAGGATTTGAAGGAGTTTCGGGTGGCGGCTGTATACAAGAACGGCGTCCTGACGGCAAGAGAGGGAGTATGCCTGGGAGCCGGGAAGGATATGGGCTCTGCGGGAAAAACGGCCAGTGACCTGGAAGCTGCGTTCCCAAGCGTATTTGACTCCTTCCGCATGGATGAGATTACCCTGGAGGACCTGGTGCTGGAGCAAAAGGGAACCATGGAGCGTGTTATACAGTTCAAGCCCCATGAACTTCTCACAGAGGAGCGTCTGGTGCCCTGGCAGGATACTCCGGGACTGGCACCCGGCGTCAGCCTGGAACAGGATATCGTGAAAGCGGCTGTGTTTGAACGCCATCTTCACACCGGGCACAAAGGGCTGGGCTTTGTAGGCGGATATGGTCTTAAGAAGGGGGCTGTGGCCACCAGCGTTGCCCATGATTCCCATAACCTGATTGTGGTGGGCACCAATGACTGGGATATGGTATTGGCCGCCAACGCGGTGAGAAAGAATGGAGGCGGACTGGCCGTGGCGGCAGAGGGCCGGGTATTAGGCGAGCTTGCCCTTCCCATTGGCGGAGTTATGAGCCGTTTATCCGTGCAGGAGGTGGAGGAGCGGCTGCAGGCTCTGAAGTCGTGTACGAGGGAGCTGGGAATCAGCAGCGATATAGATGCATTCATGACACTGGCATTTGTAAGCCTTCCGGTAATTCCGAAGCTGAGAATCAATACCTACGGTGTAATTGACGTGGATCGGCAGAAGCAGGTTCCGCCTTCATTTTAAAGAGAATTTTTTCTGGTTCTGTCAGGCGGATAAACCGCCTGACAGTTCTGCCTGCCTGACCGCGGCACACGGTGCCGTGGCACAGATTCCTTCATTATAGAATATCCTAATAAAAAAGGAGAAAATCGTGATGTGAATCAGGCGAGAGAAGACATTAATTGTGAAGAAGTATATTCCATGGGGATTACGGGTAGAGGAGTGGGTGTGGCAGTACTTGACACCGGAATTTACCTCCATGAGGATTTTAAGGATAGAGTGACAGCCTTTGCTGACTTTGTAAACCACCGCACATCGCCCTATGACGACAATGGCCATGGCACCCATATAGCTGCAATGATTGGGGGCAGCGGCATCTCCTCCGACGGAAAATACAGAGGAGTGGCGCCGGGATGCAGTCTGATATCAGTGAAGGTGCTGGACCAGAAGGGAAACGGCTATGCCACGGACGTACTGACAGGACTTAAATGGATCCGGGAGAACAGGGACAGATACAATATCCGCATTGTGAACATCTCCGTAGGGTCCTTGTCGCGCAGGGACATGACAGAGAACTCAATTCTGGTGCGGGGGGTGAATGCGGCCTGGGATGACGGCCTTGTGGTGGTGGTGGCAGCCGGAAATCATGGACCGGGCCGGATGACCATCACAACTCCCGGTATCAGCCGCAAGGTCATAACAGTGGGCTGCTCGGACGACCACAAGGAAGTGGATGTCATGGGAAGCCGCATGGTGGATTACTCCGGAAGAGGTCCCACACTGGCTTGTGTCTGCAAGCCGGATTTGGTAGCGCCGGGCTCATGCATCATCAGCTGCTGCAATGAGCCCGGCAAATATTTTTCAAAATCAGGTACCAGCATGTCCACGCCCCTAGTGTCGGGCGCCATAGCCCTGCTGCTGGAGAAGTACCCGGATATGAGCAACAAGGATGTGAAGCTTCGTATCAGGGAACGCGCCCTGGACCTGGGCCTGCCGCATAACCAGCAGGGGTGGGGAAAGCTGGATGTGGGACGGCTGCTGGAGTAGAATTATAAATAGTGCCGAAGTCCCGGCAGACAGAGGAACAAGTCAGTCCTGCCGATGCAGTATCTTAGAGGAAACTGCATCGGCAGTTTTTTGTATGGGCAGGGCAAACCCATCATTGCTATTGCAAACAGCTATACCAATGCGACGCCGGGACATTTTGTATTGAAACAACTGTGTGAGAGCGTAAAGGAGGGAATTATCAAGGCAGGAGGAACGCCCATGGAGTTCTCCACAGTGGCTCCTGTGCCATGCTGGGAACTGCTAATACCATGAGCGCATTATCAGAGAGCCTGGGCATGTCTCTGATGGGAAGCAGCATCATTCCGGCAGTCCTGGCAGCCCGCATGGCAAAGGGGGTTGAGACCGGGGAGAAAATTGTGGAATTGGTTCAAAAGGGAATTACCACAAGGGATATCCTAACAGAGCACGCATTTGAGAACGCAGTTATGCACCTTCTGACCATGGGCGGCTCCGCCAATGGTATCCTTCATCTCCAGGCAATTTATCACGAGGCCGGACTGGGGGAACTGCCGCGGTTTTCTTATACCAATAACGGGGACATGCTCAAAACGGCTAAAGAGCACTTTGCTCCTACAGGAGGTGCTGCGTGGTGTGTTTTCTCCAGATGCTGTTCCGCTTTGTGTTCAATCTCCCTCTGGCGTGGACAAAGGAGCTTTCCAGGTATGTATTCATTATCCTGACATACTGCGGCGCCAGCGCTGCCGTGCTGGACAATGCCCATGTCAGGGTGGAGCTATATTTGGGGATTTGGACGGTGTTCTGGTCATCCCGAAGGAGATTGAGGAGGAAGTGGTTGTCAGGGTCATTGAGAAGGCTGCCGGAGAGAAAATGGTGGCCGAGGCCATTAAGAACGGTATGGCCGCAAAAGCCTCCTTTGATAAGTACGGGATTATGTAAAACAAAAAAGAAAGAAATACGAGCCAAGCAAGAAAAAAGCCCTGCATCAGTGAATCCTGATGCGGGACTTTTTCACCGCTCTATGCCTCCCAGCGCCCGGATGCCCCGCAGGGCAGTACCAGGCCGGTTTGGGTGACGGGAAGGCCCACCTCCTCGGCGCATACTGTTCCTCCAAAGCGGGGCATGATTTCCACGCTTATCATGTAGGAAAGGACTGCGGGAGCCAGTCCGGTGGTGTAGGAGTTAATCAGAAAGAACAAGGGCTTGTCTGTCAGGAGCTGCGCGCACAGCTTGACCAGAGGATGAATGGCATCCTCTATTTTCCAGATTTCCCCTTTCGGCCCCCGGCCATAGGAGGGAGGATCCATGATGACCGCATCGTAGCGGTTTCCCCTGCGGATTTCCCGCACCACGAATTTCACACAGTCATCCACAATCCAGCGTATGGGGGCTTCGGACAGGCCGGAGGCCTGGGCGTTTTCCTTGGCCCAGGCCACCATGCCCTTGGAGGCGTCCACATGAGTGACATTGGCGCCTGCCTTAGCCGCGGCCAGGGTAGCTCCGCCGGTATATGCAAACAGGTTCAGGACCTTGACCGGGCGCCCTGCCCCTCGAATTCTGGCGCTAAACCAGTCCCAATTGGCAGCCTGTTCGGGAAACAGGCCGGTGTGTTTAAAACTGAAGGGCTTTAGATTGAATGTAAGCCCCTTATATCCAATGGACCACTGTTCAGGAAGATGGAAGAATTCCCACTGGCCCCCGCCCTTGCTGCTGCGGTGATAGCGGCCGTTCATCTTTTTCCAGCCCTTATGGTTCCTGGGAGTGTCCCAGATGACCTGTGGGTCAGGGCGCACCAGGAGGTAATCGCCCCAGCGCTCCAGTTTTTCTCCCTTTGAACAGTCTATCACTTCATAATCCTTCCACTCGTCTGCAAGCCACATATATTTATTTAACCTCGTTTCTTCCATATATAATAATGATAATAATGAGTATAGTCTAAGTGCTGCGGCTCCGTCAAGTATTCGGTACATTTTCGGAAAAATAGAAACGGTTTAGCTAAATTGTAATAGAATTGAAAGATAAATTAGGTTGAATAATTGAGGGAGCCTTGATACAATATACCATAGGATTATCAGCCTTGGCGGAATACGGGCTGATATGCGTGAATGCAGATGGGAAGAGGAGTTGAGCATATGAAGAAAAAGATGGTGGCAGTGTGGTCCCTGGCGGCAGTGCTGTGCTTTGGTACGGCTACGATATCTGCCCTGGCAGCAGAGGGTTGGGCTCAATCGGGGAGCACCTGGGTCTACTATGACTCCAACGGGAATAAAATATATAATACATGGAAAAAAGGGGCGGACAACCAGTGGCGCTATCTCAACGGCGAGGGTGTCATGGCCACCAATGCGTGGGTTGAGTCTGATTATTATATGGACAGCAACGGCATCATGCTCACTGACAAGTGGCTGAAGCTTACCGGGGACCAGGGAGAGTATGAGTGGTATTATTTCAGCAGCAGCGGCAAGGTAATCACGGATGCCTGGAAAAAAATTGATAATAAGTGGTATCACTTTAACGGTGACGGCCGTATGGAGATTGGCTGGATTCTGGACGATATGTATTATACCGGTTCTGACGGCGTTATGAGGACAGGCTGGCAGAAGCTGTATCCGCCGGATGACGATGACGACAACAGAGACAAGGTGACGCCTGGAATCGACAGCGTGACAGATGATGACGGCCGCTACTGGTACTATTTTTCCTCCAACGGCAAGAAATACGCGCCGGACAGCTCGGACGGCGATTATACGGCCCGTAAGATAGACGGAACCTATTACTGCTTTGACGAGGACGGGGCCATGCAGACGGGTTGGAAGAACGTAAAGTCCTCAACCAATGACTCTATCCAGGACTTTATGTACTTTGGTTCTGACGGCAAGGCCAAGATTGGCTGGTACTCCATTGAACCGCCTGAGGAACTGAGCGGTTATGAGGAAGCCGTGGAGTGGTTCTACTTTAACAACAGCGGCAAACCGAGGGCAGCTGATTCCGAACGCCTTACCACCAGCGACATTGTGAAGCTGAACGGTAAATCATACCTGTTCAACCACCTGGGCAATCCGGTGTATGGGCTTAAGAAGGTTTATACCGGTTCCGGCGAGGATGACTGGACCGCGTTCTACTTTGGCGATAAGAACAAGAGCTGTGTCCAGAAGGGGAAGATGAAAGTGACCGAGGACGACGGCAATAAGAGCGATTTCTATTTCCTGGACAATGGACGGGGCGTCAACGGGGTTAAGGATAACTACTTATATTATAAGGGAAAACTTCAGAAGGCAACGGACGGTCAGAAGTATGTATGCTACCGGGTAGAGGGCAGGAATTATGTGGTCAACGCTTCCGGTAAGGTTATGAAGGGCAGCAATGTAAAGAACAGCGACGGCGTTAAGTTTACAACCAACGGCTCCGGTGAGCTGACAAAGGCAGACGATGACAGTGACGTTAATTCTTACGCGCAGGAGCCCACAGAGCCGTACTGCACAGAGTAAACAGCCTGGCGTGACGGCCGGTATGCGAATGAAATGATTGATATAAGGAAAGACTTCTATATTAAATGGGAGGTCTTTCCTTTCTTGCATGATGAGACCGCGGTCTGCCTGAGTGAGAATGCTCCGGGAAAAGCTGCGAAAAGAATTAATTAAAACCAACATAACTCCCAACAAAGGCCGTAAAAGAAAATTGAAAAAATACTTGCATTTATTTGGAATGTGTGCTATTATACAAAGGCTGTGGCATGATAGCGTTGAAGCGAGAGGTTGCTGCCCACAAAGTGAGGCAGGTTTTCCGTGGAGCGAATGTCAAGTTAGGAAACTGGCGACAAGTCACTGTACCAATTAAAGAAACTGCAATGTTAGATGGCAGAATCAGTGTGGAGTTCCGTTAGGACACACACGGAAACGTGTACAGTCACCGCTTGTCGTACTTGGTTTGAAAGTGCGAAAAGGAGGCGACTTTTTTTATGGCAAGTCAAGTAATGAGAATCACTTTAAAGGCTTATGATCATCAGTTGGTAGATCAGTCCGCCGGAAAAATCATCGAGACTGTAAAGAAGACAGGATCACAGGTGAGCGGACCGGTGCCGTTACCAACCAAGAAAGAGGTAGTAACTATTCTGCGTGCGGTTCATAAGTACAAAGATTCCAGAGAGCAGTTCGAGCAGAGAACTCACAAGAGACTCATCGACATCACAGCTCCAAGCCAGAAAACAGTTGATGCGCTGTCCAGACTGGAAATGCCGGCTGGTGTGTACATCGACATCAAGATGAAAACAAAATAGAATGGCCGCAGGGCAATTTGTTTTCAAGAAAAAATGTTTATATCCTGAAGGGTTTAAATATAGAAGCAACACTGCATTTCCTGTTGAGGAATCAACATACCGCCAGGCGGTTCATAGTGTTCCACGTATATTAGGCTGTTCTAGGATGAATGCGAAAGCATTCCGCTGTAGATCATGAAACAGGAGGTAAGACAATGAAGAAAGCGATTTTAGCAACAAAAGTCGGAATGACCCAGATCTTCAATGAGAATGGTGCTTTAGTTCCGGTAACCGTACTTCAGGCAGGACCCTGTGTGGTAACACAGGTTAAGACAGCTGAGAACGATGGTTACAAGGCAGTGCAGGTTGGTTTTGTTGACAAGAGGGACAAACTGGTCAGCAAGCCACAGAAAGGCCATTTTGATAAGGCTGGCGTTTCTTACAAGAGATATGTAAGAGAATTCAAGTTTGAGAATGCTGAAGAGTATTCCGTAAAAGATGAGATTAAGGCTGACATCTTCGCAGCAGGCGATAAGATTGACGCAACCGCTATTTCCAAGGGTAAAGGCTTCCAGGGCGCCATCAAGAGATATGGACAGCACAGAGGACCTATGGCACATGGTTCCAAGTTCCATCGCCATCAGGGTTCCAACGGTTCCGCTACAACACCAGGCCGCGTATTCAAGGGCAAGGGAATGCCAGGCCACATGGGCAGCAAGCAGATTACCGTTCAGAATCTGGAGGTTGTCAAGGTTGATGTTGACAATAACCTGATTCTGGTTAAGGGCGCGGTGCCAGGACCAAAGAAGAGCCTGGTAACAATTAAAGAAACCGTTAAGGTTGAAAGGTAAGCTTTTATAGGAAAGGAGGAACACACAAATGGCAAACGTATCTGTTTACAATATGGAAGGTAAAGAAGTTGGCACATTAGAACTGAACGATGCCGTGTTCGGTGTAGAAGTTAACGAGCATCTGGTACATCTTGCAGTTGTTGCACAGCTTGCAAATAAACGTCAGGGAACACAGAAAGCAAAGACACGTTCTGAGGTTTCCGGCGGCGGCAGAAAGCCGTGGAGACAGAAAGGAACCGGTCATGCAAGACAGGGTTCAACCAGGTCTCCTCAGTGGAAGGGCGGCGGTATCGTATTCGCTCCCACACCAAGAGATTACACCATCAGACTGAACAAGAAGGAAAAGAGAGCCGCTCTCAGGTCTGCTCTGACCAGCCGTGTTCAGGACAACAAGTTTATCGTGGTAGATGAGCTTAAGTTTGACGAGATTAAGACCAGGAAGTTCCAGAATGTTATGGATAACCTGAAGGTATCCAAGGCACTGGTGGTTCTGGCTGACAATGATCAGAATACAGTATTATCTGCAAGGAACATTGCAGACGTTAAGACCTCTCAGGTCGGCTCCATCAACGTATACGACATTCTGAAGTACAACACAGTAGTGGCTACCAAAGCTGCTGTTGCATCCATCGAGGAGGTGTACGCATAATGGCAGATATCAAGTATTATGACGTCATTTTAAAACCAGTCATCACTGAGAAGAGCATGAATGCCATGGGCGATAGAAAGTATACTTTCATGGTACATGTAGACGCTAACAAGTCTATGATTAAAGAGGCTGTTGAGAAAATGTTCCCGGGCACCAAGGTCGCCGGCGTGAACACCATGAACTGCGAAGGCAAGACCAAGAGAAGGGGAATGACCTTCGGCAAGACAGCTGCTTCCAAGAAAGCAATCGTAAAGCTGACAGAAGACAGCAAAGAGATTGAGATTTTCCAGGGGCTGTGATTACTTGGTGAGATTTTTTGAACCTAGTAAGAACGCCGTTCCCGAGACTTAGCGAGGTCTTTTCGGGCTTAGTCGAGCGGAACCCGTTGCGGTTAAGAACACCTTAATCCAACAAACCATTCACCCGCCGGACACACCCGGACGGAGAACTTATACGGCATCCGGGATATCCCAGATATTCCAACCAAAGTCACGCGCCGTGAAAAGAAAAAGAAAAGGAGTAAAATGTCATGGGAATTAAGAAGTATAATGCTTATACACCTTCCAGAAGACATATGACCAGTTCTGATTTCAAGGAAATCACAAAGGACACTCCGGAGAAATCTCTGGTAGTATCCCTGAACAAGAACGCTGGTCGTAACAATCAGGGTAAAATCACTGTTCGTCACAGAGGCGGCGGCAGCAGAAGAAAATACAGAATCATCGACTTTAAGAGAAACAGCAAGGATGGTATTCCCGCAACTGTTATCGGAATCGAGTACGATCCAAACAGAACAGCTAACATCGCTCTGATCTGCTATGCAGACGGCGAGAAGGCATATATCCTGGCGCCACAGGGCTTAACCGACGGAATGAAGGTTATGAGCGGCGATACAGCAGAGGCAAAGCTTGGAAACTGCATGCCGCTGTATCACATCCCGGTTGGTACTCAGGTACACAACATTGAGTTATATCCTGGCAAGGGCGGCCAGTTAGTCCGTTCAGCCGGTAATTCAGCACAGCTGATGGCTAAGGAAGGCAAGTACGCCACCTTACGTTTACCTTCAGGCGAAATGAGAATGGTTCCAATCATCTGCCGCGCAACAATCGGTGTTGTGGGCAATGGCGAACACTCCCTGATCAACATTGGTAAAGCTGGCAGGAAGCGCAACATGGGTATCAGACCTACAGTCCGCGGTTCCGTAATGAACCCCAACGACCATCCACACGGTGGTGGTGAAGGCAAGTGCGGTATCGGCCGTCCGGGTCCGTGCACACCATGGGGCAAGCCGGCTCTGGGTCTGAAGACCAGAAAGAAAAACAAGCAGTCTAACAAGTTGATCGTAAGAAGACGTGATGGCAGAACCATCAAATAGTTAAAGGAGGTTAAGAACACATGGCTCGTTCACTGAAAAAAGGACCATTTGCAGATGCACATCTGTTAAAGAAAGTAGACGCTATGAATGCAGCAGGACAGAAGCAGGTAATCAAGACCTGGTCCCGCCGTTCTACAATCTTCCCGCAGATGGTTGGTCACACAATTGCAGTTCATGACGGCAGGAAACACGTTCCGGTATATGTAACCGAAGATATGGTAGGACATAAGCTGGGCGAATTCGTAGCAACCAGAACCTACAGAGGTCACGGTAAAGACGAGAAGAAGTCCGGCGTGAGAAAGTAATTCACGGTAAATTGAAAGGAGGTTTTACTAATGGCAAAAGGACATAGATCCCAAGTCAAGAGAGAAAGAAATGCCCAGAAGGACACAAGACCAAGCGCAACACTGTCTTACGCGAGAGTGTCTGTCCAGAAGGCTTGCTTTGTATTAGATGCCATCAGAGGCAAAGATTTACAGACCGCACTTGGTATTGTAACTTACAATCCCAGATACGCTTCCAGCTTAATCAAGAAGTTACTGGAATCAGCAGCAGCAAATGCTGAGAACAATAACGGAATGGACCCAGCGAAACTTTATGTTGAAGAGTGCTACGCTAACCAGGGCCCGACCATGAAGAGAGTCAGACCGAGAGCTCAGGGACGTGCTTACAGGATCGAGAAGAGAATGAGCCACATCACTGTTGTTCTGAATGAGAGATAGGAGGCAAATATGGGACAGAAAGTTAATCCACACGGCTTAAGAGTCGGTGTTATTAAAGACTGGGATTCCAAGTGGTATGCAGAAGCTGATTTTGCTGACTGCCTGGTTGAAGATTACAATATGAGAAAGTTCCTGAAGAAGAAACTGTTCAGTGCCGGCATTTCCAAAATTGAGATTGAGCGTGCATCTGACAGAGTTAAGATTATCATCTACACCGCTAAGCCAGGCGTGGTTATCGGTAAGGGTGGTTCTGAAATCGAGAAGCTGAAGAAGGAAGTTCAGAAGCTGACTGATAAGAAGCTGTTCATCGACATCAAGGAAATCAAACGTCCGGACAGGGATGCTCAGCTGGTTGCAGAGTCCATCGCGGGACAGCTGGAGAACCGTGTTTCCTTCCGCCGTGCAATGAAGTCCACCATGGGAAGAACCATGAAGGCCGGCGTTAAGGGTATCAAGACCGCAGTTGCAGGCCGCCTTGGCGGAGCTGATATGGCACGTACTGAATTCTACAGCGAAGGTACCATCCCGCTTCAGACATTAAGAGCAGATATTGACTATGGTTTCGCAGAAGCAGATACAACCTACGGCAAGATTGGCGTTAAGGTATGGATCTACAAGGGCGAAGTTCTTCCTACTAAAGGAAACAAGGAAGGGAGCGATAAATAATGTTAATGCCTAAGAGAGTTAAGCGTCGTAAGCAGTTCCGTGGTTCCATGGCCGGCAAGGCATTAAGAGGCAACACGATTTCTAACGGCGAGTACGGTTTAGTCTCCACTGAACCATGTTGGATCAAATCAAACCAGATTGAAGCTGCCCGTGTGGCCATGACCCGTTACATCAAGCGTGGCGGTAAAGTCTGGATTAAGATTTTCCCGGATAAACCTGTAACAGCAAAGCCAGCAGAAACCCGTATGGGTTCCGGTAAAGGCGCTCTGGAGTACTGGGTAGCAGTTGTAAAGCCAGGCCGTGTATTATTCGAAATCGCTGGTGTACCAGAGGAAACAGCTAGAGAAGCTCTGCGTCTTGCTATGCACAAGCTGCCATGCAAGTGTAAGATTGTTTCTAAAGCAGATTTAGAAGGCGGTGATAACAGTGAAAACTAATAAATTTGTAGAAGAGTTAAAGAATAAGTCAGCAAATGAGCTGAATGAAGAGTTAGTAGCTGCGAAGAAGGAACTGTTCAATTTAAGATTCCAGAATGCAACCAATCAGCTGGATAACACATCCAGGATTAAGGAAGTTCGCAAGAACATTGCCAGGATCCAGACTGTTATCACTGAGAAGGCTAACGCATGACTGTGAGCGCTTGGCGAGGCATTTTCGAGCTTAGTGCGAACGTCGTTCACGAAACTTAACGAGGTATTTTCGAGTTTAGTTGAGTGAACATACCCGGAAATCGGAAAGGAGATTAAACTACCGTGGAAAGAAATTTGAGAAAGACCCGTACCGGTAAAGTGGTCAGCAACAAGATGGATAAGACAATCGTAGTTGCTATCGAGGACCATGTAAAACATCCTGTAATCGGTAAGATCGTTAAGAAGACCGTGAAGTTGAAAGCTCATGATGAAAAGAATGAGTGCACCATCGGTGATACAGTAAAAGTAATGGAAACAAGACCACTGTCCAAGGATAAGAGATGGAGACTTGTTGAGATTATCGAGAAAGCCAGATAATGAGATGAGGAAGGAGTAACAGGTATGGTTCAGCAGGAAACAAGACTTAAGGTTGCCGACAATACCGGTGCAAAAGAACTTCTCTGCATCCGTGTATTAGGTGGTTCAACCAGGAGATATGCAAGTATCGGTGATATCATCGTTGCTTCCGTTAAAGATGCAACACCAGGCGGTGTTGTAAAGAAGGGCGATGTTGTAAAGGCTGTAGTGGTACGTACCGTTAAGGGCGCACGCCGTAAAGACGGTTCTTACATCAGATTTGATGAGAACGCAGCAGTAATTATTAAGGATGACAAGACTCCAAGAGGAACTCGTATCTTTGGGCCTGTAGCAAGAGAATTAAGAGACAAACAGTTCATGAAGATTGTCTCCTTAGCTCCCGAAGTATTATAAGGAGGTGTTACTGTGAATAAGATTAAGAAGGACGACTTAGTAGTCGTAATCGCAGGTAAAGATAAAGATAAGCAGGGAAAAGTTATCTCTGTTGATACAAAGAAGAACAAAGTTCTGGTTCAGGGCTGCAACATGGTTACCAAGCACACAAAGCAGGCTCCGGGCAAACCACAGGGCGGCATCGTTAACCAGGAAGCTCCTATTGATATCTCCAATGTAATGCTGGTAGTAGACGGCAAGGCAACCAGAGTCGGATTTGAAGAAAAAGACGGCAAGAAGGTTCGCGTAGCAAAGACAACCGGCAAAGTAATCGACTAATTCAGGAGAGGAGGAAAAAACGTTGGCTAGATTAAAAGAACAGTATCAGAACGAAATGGTAGACGCTCTGATGAAAAAATTTGGATATAAGAACGTTATGCAGGTGCCGAAGCTTGATAAGATTGTTATCAACATGGGCGTAGGCGAAGCTAAGGAAAATGCCAAGGTTCTGGATTCTGCTGTAAGGGATTTGGAAATCATCTCCGGACAGAAGGCTATAACCACCAAGGCAAAGAAGTCCATTGCTAACTTTAAGCTCCGTGAAGGCATGGCAATCGGCTGCAAGGTAACGCTGCGCGGCGAGAGAATGTATGAATTCCTTGACCGTCTGGTAAACCTGGCACTGCCCCGTGTACGTGACTTTAGAGGTGTTAACCCTAACGCATTTGATGGCAGGGGAAACTATGCGCTCGGTATCAAAGAGCAGCTGATCTTCCCTGAGATTGAGTACGACAAAGTTGACAAGGTAAGAGGTATGGATATCATCTTCGTTACCACCGCTAAGACTGACGAAGAAGCTCGTGAACTTTTGACATTATTCAATATGCCGTTTGCAAAATAGTTAGGAGGAAACTTTCATGGCTAAGACTTCAATGAAGATTAAACAGCAGCGTCCGGCTAAATTCTCCACCAGAGAGTACAACCGCTGCAGAATCTGTGGCCGTCCACATGCTTATTTAAGAAAGTACGGTATCTGCCGTATCTGTTTCCGCGAGTTAGCATACAAGGGTCAGATTCCTGGCGTTAAGAAAGCTAGCTGGTAGGCATGAAGCACTTAGTGAGGTAGTTCACGAACTTAGTGCGAAAGCCGATACTCCGAACGTAGGGAGGAGTATCTTCCTCATGAAAGGCAGTGAGGAACAGGAGAATATTTATAGAGAAGGAGGCATTTTAAAATGACAATGAGCGATCCGATTGCAGATATGCTTACAAGAATTCGTAATGCAAACACTGCAAAACATGATACAGTAGACGTACCTTCATCCAAGATGAAAATAGCCATCGCTGACATCTTGGTAAAAGAGGGGTATGTTGCAAAGTACGACATGGTAGAGGACGGCGGTTTCCAGACCATCAGAATCACCTTAAAGTACGGCAAAGACAAGAACGAGAAAATCATTTCCGGTATCAAGAGAATCTCCAAGCCGGGTCTGCGTGTATACGCTAACAAGGAAGAGCTTCCCAAGGTACTGGGCGGACTTGGTACCGCTATCATCTCCACCAACCAGGGCGTGATTACAGATAAAGAAGCACGTCAGTTAGGCGTTGGCGGCGAAGTATTGGCATTTGTTTGGTAAGGATGAGATAGAGGAAACTGAAAACAGAAGGAACGCATAGTTCCTTCCGAGAATTTAAGTAGGAGGTAAAGGCATGTCACGTATCGGTAGAATGCCAGTTGCGGTTCCGGCAGGAGTTACTGTTACAATCGCAGAAGGAAACAAAGTGACTGTAAAAGGTCCAAAGGGAACATTAGAGAGAGAGCTCCCAGTAGAAATGACCATCGAGCAGAAGGATGATCAGATTATCGTAAGCAGACCAAACGATTTAAAGAAGATGAAATCTTTACATGGTCTGACCAGAACACTGGTTAACAACATGATTCATGGTGTTACAGAGGGGTATGAGAAGGTTCTTGAAGTTAACGGCGTTGGTTACAGGGCCGCTAAGCAGGGCAAGAAGCTCACCTTGAACCTGGGTTACTCCCATCCGGTAGAGATGGAAGATCCAGAGGGCATCGAGACCGTTATGGAAGGTCAGAACAAGATTATCGTTAAAGGTATCAGTAAAGAAAAAGTTGGCCAATACGCTGCTGAAATCAGAGACAAGAGAAGACCTGAGCCGTACAAGGGCAAGGGTATCAAGTATGCTGACGAGGTTATCAGACGTAAAGTTGGTAAGACTGGTAAGAAATAATTAAGGAGAGTGTAAAAATGGTTAACAAACAGTCAAGAAGCGAAATTCGCGTAAAGAAACACAACAGAATGCGTAACCGTTTTGCTGGCACAGCAGAGAGACCGCGTCTGGCAGTGTTTAGAAGTAATAATCATATGTATGCTCAAATTATCGACGATACGGTTGGTAACACCTTGGTTGCTGCTTCCACAGTTGAGAAAGAAGTAAATGCTGAACTGGAGAAGACCAACGATAAGGCAGCTGCAGCATATGTAGGTACAGTCATTGCAAAGAGAGCCCTTGAAAAAGGTATCAAGGAAGTTGTTTTCGATAGAGGCGGCTTTATATATCAGGGCAAAGTTCAGGCATTAGCAGATGCAGCCCGCGAGGCTGGTCTGGATTTCTAATAGAGAGGAGAACAAGCATGAAGCGTACAATTATTGACGCCAGTCAGATGGAGCTGAATGACAAGGTAGTGGCAATCAAGAGAGTATCCAAGACTGTTAAAGGTGGACGTACCATGAGATTTTCCGCTCTGGTAGTAGTAGGCGATGGCAACGGCCACGTTGGCGCAGGTTTAGGAAAGGCCGGCGAGGTTCCGGAGGCCATCCGCAAAGGTAAAGAAGCCGCAATTAAGAATCTGGTAGAGATTCCTGTAGATGAGAATAAGAGTATCCCACATGATTTTATCGGTAAATTCGGAAGTGCAGCTGTTCTGTTAAAGAGAGCTCCTGAAGGTACTGGTGTTATCGCCGGCGGTCCGGCACGTTCCGTACTGGAGATGGCGGGAATCAAGAACATCCGTACAAAATCTTTAGGATCCAACAACAAGACAAATGTAGTCCTTGCAACTCTTGCAGGCCTTACTTCCTTAAAGACTCCGGAAGAATTCGCAAGACTGCGCGGCAAATCTGTGGAAGAAATCGTAGGCTAATAGGAGGAGAAAGACATGGCAGAGAAGTTAAAAATCACATTAGTCAAGTCCCCTATCGGTGCTGTTCCAAAGCAGAAAGCAACGGTTAAGGCTCTTGGACTGACCAAGATGCACAAGACGGTTGAGATGCCAGATAATGGCGCTGTCAGAGGCATGGTCGCAGCAGTGCGGCATTTAGTAAAAGTTGAAGAAGTCTAATCATATAGAGTAAGGAGGTGCAGTCATGGAATTGTCAAATTTACAGCCTGCTGCAGGTTCAAAGCATAGCGATAATTTTAGAAAAGGCCGTGGCCATGGTTCAGGTAATGGTAAAACCGCAGGTAAGGGCCATAAGGGTCAGAAAGCTCGTTCCGGAGCTACAAGGCCTGGCTTTGAAGGCGGACAGATGCCTTTATACAGACGTCTGCCAAAGCGTGGTTTCACTAATATGAATTCTAAGACCATTGTTGGTATTAACGTAAGCGCTCTGGAAAGGTTCGATAATGATGCTGAGGTTACGGTTGAGACCTTAATCAAGGCCGGCATCGTTAAGAATCCAAGAGATGGTGTAAAGATCCTTGGAAATGGAGAATTAACCAAAAAGCTGACCGTTAAGGTTAATGCATTCAGTGAAGGTGCAAAATCTAAAATCGAAGCTTTAGGTGGAACCTGCGAGGTGATCTAATGTTTAAAACGATCAGAAATGCATTCAAGGTAAAAGAGCTTCGCACTAAGATTCTCTATACCTTCATGATGCTGGTAGTCATCCGTTTTGGCAGCCAGCTGCCGATTCCGGGAATCGAGACATCGTTCTTCGCGAATTGGTTTGCGAAACAGACAACGGATGTGTTTGGCTTCTTTAATGCCATGACAGGTGGTTCATTTTCATCCATGTCCATCTTTGCCCTGAGCATTACGCCATACATCACATCTTCCATCATCATCCAGCTTCTGACCATTGCGATTCCAAAACTGGAAGAGCTGCAGAAGGATGGCGAGGACGGAAGAAAGAAGATTCAGGAATACACCCGCTATACCACCGTAGGCCTGGCACTGATTGAATCAAGTGCCATGGCCATCGGCTTCGGACGTCAGGGACTTCTGATAGATTATAACGCATGGAACATCATCATCGCCATCGTTACCATGACAACGGGCAGCGCCCTGCTCATGTGGATCGGCGAGCAGATTACGGAAAAGGGTGTTGGAAACGGTATCTCAATCGTACTGTTGTTCAACATCCTGTCAAGTGTGCCGGATGATATAAAGACCCTTTATTACCGTTTTATCTTCGGACAGACGGTTACAAAGATGATTTTCAGCGTTGTGATGATTGCCCTGATAATCCTGGCTATGGTAGTTTTCGTTATCGTGCTGAACGATGCCGAGAGGAGAATTCCGGTCCAGTATTCCAAGAAGATGGTTGGCCGTAAGATGGTTGGCGGACAGACTTCCAACATCCCACTGAAGATAAATACCGCAGGCGTTATGCCGGTAATCTTTGCTTCTTCCATCATGTCCTTCCCGGTGGTGATTTCTCAGTTCTTTACGATTGATCCCAACTCCATCGGCAGTAAGATTCTGATGGTGCTCAATTCGGGTTCATGGTGCAGGCCTGAGTATCCTATATACTCCATCGGTCTGGTGATTTATATTGCATTGCTGATTATGTTCGCTTACTTCTATACGTCCATTACCTTTAACCCGTTGGAAGTGGCCAATAACATGAAGAAGCAGGGCGGCTTTATCCCGGGCATCCGTCCTGGAAAGCCAACCAGCGATTATTTGAATAAGATATTGAATTATATTGTTTTTATTGGTGCATGCGGCCTCATAGTTATTGCGGTTGTTCCGATTCTTGCGTCCGGTTTACTCAATGTCAGCCGAATCTCATTTTCCGGAACGTCACTGATCATTATCGTGGGCGTTGTGCTTGAGACAATCAAAGCAGTAGAATCTCAGATGCTTGTGCGTTATTATAAGGGATTTTTGAACGATTAACAACCACAGTTGAATCAATCAATCTGCCTTTGTGGTATTCCACAGGGGCGGATTTGTTGTATTTATAGCTTATAACGCGCCGCTGCACTAAGCTCGTGAGAAACCTCGCTAAGTGTCAGTGGCATGTATCGCACGTAAGCGTCTAAAAGACAGACGCTAAGTGCTCATAACGAGCCACTCCACTAGGCTCGTGGAAGACCTCACCAAGTGGAGGTGACATGTATCGCACGTAAGCGGCCAAAATACGGCCGCTAAGTGCTCATAACGAGCCACTCCACTAGGCTCGTGGAAGACCTCACCAAGTGGAGATGACATGTATCGCACGTAAGCGGCCAAAATACGGCCGCTAAGTGCTCATAACGAGGAGGACTGGGTTTATGAAGATTATCATGTTAGGCGCACCTGGTGCCGGCAAGGGCACTCAGGCAAAAAAGATTGCAGCAAAATATCAGATTCCCCATATCTCTACCGGGGACATTTTCCGGGCCAACATAAAAAACGGCACGGAGCTGGGGATGAAAGCTAAGTCTTATATGGATGCAGGCGGCCTTGTGCCGGATGAAATTACCATCGGCATGCTGTTAGACCGCATCCATGAGGAGGACTGCAAAAACGGATACGTACTGGACGGATTTCCAAGGACTATCCCACAGGCTGAGAGCCTTACAAAGGCCCTGGGCGACATGGGCGAGGCCATTGACTATGCAGTCAACGTGGATGTTCCTGATGAGAACATCATAAACCGTATGTCCGGACGCCGCGCGTGCCTTTCCTGCGGGGCAACATATCACATCGTATACAATCCTCCTAAAATGGAAGGAATCTGTGATGTATGCGGCCAGCATCTGGTACTTAGAGATGACGATAAACCGGAAACTGTTAAGAAGCGTCTTGATGTCTATCATGACCAGACCCAGCCTCTCATAGAGTATTATAAAAAGGCAGGCGTTTTAGCCGAGGTAGATGGCACATTGGATATGGAAGAAGTATTCCAGGCCATCGTCAGGATTTTAGGAGCATAGAGAATGGTAACGATTAAATCAGAACGGGAAATTGAATTAATGCGGGAAGCAGGGCGCATTCTTGCCAAGATTCATGAGGAGCTTGGCAAGACCCTGGCACCGGGTATGTCTACCAAAGAAATCGACCGGATGTGTGAAGATATGATAAGAAGTCATGGATGTGTGCCATCTTTTCTGAATTATCAGGGTTTTCCGGCATCTGTGTGTATATCCATTAACGATGAGGTGGTTCACGGCATTCCGGATAAGCACCGCTATCTGGAAGAAGGAGATATCGTCAGCCTGGATACAGGCGTTATATGGAAGGGATATCAGTCCGATGCAGCCAGAACCCATATGATTGGAGAAGTGAGCGGGGAGGCCAGGAAACTGGTAGAGGTGACGCAGCAGAGCTTTTTTGAAGGTATAAAGTACGCGAAAGCTGGCAATCATCTCAATGACATTTCCAAAGCCATTCAGGAATATGCAGAAAGCTTTGGCTTCGGAGTGGTCCGGGACCTGGTAGGTCACGGAATCGGTACGGAGATGCATGAAGCACCCGAGATTCCTAATTTCGCCCAGCGCCGTAAAGGCATCAGGCTGGCAGCCGGAATGACACTCGCAATTGAACCTATGATTACTGCAGGGCGCTATGATGTAGTATGGGAGGATGACGGCTGGACCGTTGTGACAGAGGACGGCTCTCTGGCATCCCATTATGAGAACACCATCCTGATTACGGATGGCGAACCTGAGATTTTATCGCTGTAGTTTGAGGTGGCCCTATGGTAGAGTTTAAGGAAGCCGGCCTGGTAAAGAGCTTAGCAGGTCACGACAAAAATGAACTGTATATCATAATCAGTGTCCAAGGGGAATATGTTTATCTGTCAGACGGCGGGAAACACCCTTTAAGTAAACAGAAACGCAAGAACAGGAAACACTTGCAGCTCATGGATGAGCACGATGAAACCTTAAGGAAGAAGCTTACAGAAGGCGCGGCGGTGAGGGATGAGGACATAACAGGCTTCATCCGCAGCCGCAGGCAGTAGGAGGTAAAATAGAATGTCAAAAGCAGACGTAATTGAAATTGAGGGAACCGTAATTGAGAAATTACCCAACGCCATGTTCCAGGTTGAACTGGAGAACGGCCATCAGGTACTGGCACATATCAGCGGAAAGCTTCGTATGAATTATATCCGCATCCTGCCGGGAGATAAAGTAACCATTGAGCTGTCGCCATATGATTTATCCAAGGGAAGAATCATTTGGAGAGATAAATAAGGTAAGCCGGCTGTTTGGTGACAGAAGTAAGACAGAGTTCAGTTTTCTGCGGGCACAGTGATATCATACACCGCCTGTCCCGGAAAATAACATAAAACACAATAGATAAAAAAGTGCTTGCATTAATGGTAAATGTTTGATATAATGCTTTAGCAACTTTGTTGGTCTATAGAAAGGAGAATTACTGTGAAGGTTAGATCATCCGTAAAGCCGATCTGCGAAAAATGCAAGATCATAAAGAGAAAAGGCAGTATCAGAGTAATTTGTGAAAATCCAAAGCATAAACAGAGACAAGGTTAATTAAAATTAGGAGGTGTACTACACACATGGCTCGTATTTCAGGTGTTGACTTACCAAGAGAAAAACGTGTTGAGATCGGTCTTACTTACATCTACGGTATCGGTAGAGCAAGCTCCAACCGCATCTTAACGGCAGCTGGCGTTAACCCAGACACTCGTGTTAAGGATTTAACCGATGATGAGGTAAAAAAGCTGGCTAACATCATTGCTGAGACTCAGACTGTTGAAGGTGATCTTCGTAGAGAGATTGCTATGAACATCAAGAGACTTCAGGAAATTGGATGCTACAGAGGAATTCGTCATAGAAAGAGCCTGCCGGTTCGTGGCCAGAAGACAAAGACCAATGCCAGAACTTGCAAGGGTCCGAGGAAGACAGTAGCAAACAAGAAAAAGTAAGCACTTAATGAGGTAATTCACGAATTTAGTGTGAACTTTGTTCTTCGATCAGCGGAAGAAGAACATCATTAGCAACATTGTAACCGAATTCGATTTACATGTTTTAAAAGCAGGAAGAGCGAATTCAAGAAAATGAGAAAGTAGGTTAGTTTAAAATGGCTAAAAAAGTGTCCACTACAGCTAAAAAAGTGACAAAAAAGCGTGTAAAGAAAAACGTTGAACGCGGACAGGCACATATCCAGTCATCTTTTAATAACACAATTGTTACATTAACTGATGCGCAGGGTAACGCTCTTTCATGGGCTAGTGCCGGTGGTCTTGGATTTAGAGGTTCAAGAAAATCTACTCCATATGCAGCCCAGATGGCGGCAGAAACTGCTACTAAGGCAGCTCTCGTACATGGCTTAAAATCCGTAGACGTTATGGTAAAGGGTCCTGGTTCAGGACGTGAAGCAGCAATCCGTGCCCTTCAGGCATGTGGATTGGAAGTAACCAGCATTAAGGACGTGACACCGGTTCCACATAACGGATGCCGTCCGCCAAAACGTAGAAGAGTCTGATTGATTTTAATTAGGAGGTAATTAAAGTGGCAGTAGATAGAGTTCCTGTTCTTAAAAGATGTAGATCCCTTGGTCTGGATCCGATCTATTTAGGAATTGATAAAAAGTCCAACAGAGAATCCAAGAGAACAAACAAAAAGTTAAGTGAATACGGCATGCAGTTAAGAGAAAAGCAGAAAGCTAAATTCATTTACGGCGTATTAGAGAAGCCTTTCCGTAATTACTATGCTAAGGCATCCAAGATGAACGGTATGGTAGGTACTAACCTGATGATCCTGTTAGAGTGCAGACTGGACAACGTGCTGTTCCGCATGGGTCTGGGCCGTACACGTAAGGAAGCAAGACAGATTGTTGACCATAAGCACATTCTGGTTAACGGCAAGCCAGTGAATATTCCATCCTACCGCGTTAAGGCTGGTGATGTCATTGAAGTGAAGGAGAAATACAAATCCGCACAGAGATACAAAGACATCCTGGAAGTGACCGGCGGACGTATGGTTCCGGCCTGGCTGGATGTAGACCAGGAGAACCTGCGCGGTACCGTTAAGGAAATGCCGACCAGGGATGAGATTGATGTTCCGGTAAACGAAATGCTTATCGTCGAGTTGTACTCCAAGTAATCCTACAATTGATTATAAATTGTACAAGGTATGCCTGTCCTTTATGGGGCAGGCGTACTTTGCAGGATGAAAAACCCGAACTTACGCCTTGGGCTGTGTTTGGGCAGTGCACTGCTTTGCAGTGCTTTATTTCCCTCGAGATTTGATAGAAACCCAAAAAGGAGGGGCTATTAGTGTTCGATTTTGAAAAACCAAACATTGAAATCGCAGAGATTTCAGAAGACAAGAGATACGGCAAGTTTGTAGTTGAACCACTTGAGAGAGGTTACGGCACTACGCTGGGCAATTCCTTAAGAAGAATCATGCTTTCTTCTTTACCCGGAGCCGCAGTGAGTCAGGTAAAAATCGATGGCGTTTTGCATGAGTTCAGTTCCATTCCTGGAGTTAAGGAAGATGTGACTGAAATTATTATGAACATCAAAAGCTTAGCGATTAAGAACAACAGCGATACCGATGAGCCCAAGGTTGCATACATTGAATTTGAAGGCGAAGGTGTAATTACTGCAGCTGACATCCAGGCGGATGCTGATATCGAGATCATGAATCCGGATCAGATTATCGCCACCTTAAGCGGCGGTACGGACAGCAAGTTCTATATGGAACTTACCATCACCAAGGGCCGCGGCTATATCAGCGCCGATAAGAATAAGAACGACGATTTACCAATCGGGGTCATAGCGGTTGATTCCATCTACACTCCTGTGGAGCGCGTGAACATGGCGGTAGCCAATACACGTGTGGGACAGCAGACGGACTACGATAAGCTTACACTTGAGATTTACACCAACGGCACCCTGGCTCCCGACGAGGCTGTCAGCCTGGCCGCTAAGGTATTAAGCGAGCACCTGAACCTGTTCATTGACCTTTCCGAGAATGCCAAGACCGCTGAGATCATGGTAGAGAAGGAAGACAATGAGAAAGAGAAAGTGCTTGAGATGAATATCGACGAACTGGAGCTTTCCGTTCGTTCCTACAACTGTCTGAAGAGAGCCGGCATCAACACAGTGGAAGAACTGTGCAACAGGACCTCTGAGGACATGATGAAGGTTCGTAACTTAGGCCGCAAGTCCCTAGAGGAAGTACTGGCCAAGTTAAAGGAATTAGGCTTACAGCTGAATCCAAGCGACGACAACTAAGCGACCGAACGCAGCGAAGCGGAGTTTGCGTTTCCCGCACAGACCGAACGCAGTGAGGGAGCTTTACTCCCGGTCAGTAAGTCCAAAGAAGCATGACTGAGAGAGCCAAATAGAATAAGTGGGCAAAAACGCCAACGCCAGTAAGTCCAAAGAAGCATGGTGAAGGTGTTCCGCAATAATGGAGGAAAATACAATGGCAGGATATAGAAAATTAGGAAGAACTTCCGATCAGAGAAAAGCTTTAATCAGAAGCCAGGTAACAGCACTGTTATATCATGGACACATCAGGACAACTGAAACCCGCGCAAAGGAAATCCGCAAGGTTGCAGAAGGTCTGATTGCCATGGCAGTTAAGGAGAAGGATAACTTCGAGACTGTAAAGGTTACCGCTAAGGTTGCCCGCAAGGACAAAGACGGCAAGAGAGTTAAGGAAGTTGTAGACGGCAAGAAAGTTACCGTATACGATGAAGTAGAGAAGGAAATCAAGAAAGATATGCCTTCCAGACTGCATGCCAGAAGACAGATGTTAAAGGTTCTCTACGGAGTGACTGAAGTTCCGGCTGCAGCAGCAGGAAAGAAGAAGAATACCAAGTCTATTGACCTGGTAGCAAAGATTTTTGACGACGTTGCTCCAAAGTACGTAGGCCGTAATGGTGGTTACACCAGAATCGTTAAGATTGGCCAGCGTAAGGGCGATGGCGCTATGGAAGTTCTGATTGAGTTAGTATAATTATATTTGAATCATTAAGAAGGCTGCAGATATGGTAAACGTGTCTGCAGTTTTTTGTTGTTCCTGAAATAATCGTGAAAATATCGCAAGAATATCGTAAGTTGACGCAAAACTGTCCCCTGGTCTATAATAGAACCAGGAAAAGAAGATACAAGGAAAGTGAAGCAAGGGGGAATCCTTGGAGGAGGTTGAATTTCATGAGAAGCATGAAGCGATTGTTATGTCTGGCCTTGGCCACCGGTACGCTGGTTACAGCGATGCCCATTCAGTCCCTGGCAGCATCTGATTATAAGTATATCACGAACATCTCTTTGAAGGTGGATATAGACCTGGATTCAGGGGATGAAATCAATGATGGTGACAGTCTGGGAACGGATTCCAGCGACAGCGGGAACAAGGTATACACTTCATCGAACAAATACAGGGTACAGTCGGCAGAGTGGTCCAATGATAAGGAAGTGACCATTGGCGACACGCCAAAGATAACCGTATGGCTGGAGCCGGAGAGTTCCGGCAACAGCAATTATGATTACCGTTTCCGCAGCAGCTACAGTTCAGGCAGCGTCAGTGTCAGCGGCGGAACCTTTGTGTCTGCTTCCAAAAGCGGAAGTGACCTTAAGGTGGTAATCAGGGCAAACGGAATCAAGGGAACCTACGACCCGCCGGAAGACGCGGAATGGGGCAGCACCCGGGGCAGAGCCAGGTGGGAGAAACCGGAAAACGGCGGTTCCGGATATTATGACGTGTATTTATACCGGGGTTCATCCGTTGTCAAAAAGCTGGAGGAGTACAAGGGGACATCCTACAATTTTTATCCCTATATGACCAAGGAAGGCGATTATTCCTTTAAGGTAAGAACCGTTCCTCACACAGAGGAGGAAAAGAAGCGCGGCAAAAAGAGCGAATGGACAGAAGCAGGAGACTTATATATCGCTGAGGACGAGGTTTCTGACGGCAGTGGACAGGAGAACGGAAACGGCAGCACTCCCGGCGGAGGAAACACGGACGTTGGATGGCGCAAGGAAGGCGACACATGGTATTTCAAATATCCTGACGGCAACTACCAGAAAAACGGCTGGCTGAGATGGAATGATAAATGGTATCTGTTCGACGAGACCGGCAAGATGATAACAGGCTGGAAACAGACCAACAGCGGATGGTACTACCTGGGTGAAAACGGAGACATGAAGACGGGCTGGGTAAAGTCTAATAACATATGGTATTATATGAATCCCAACCAGGACGGACCGGAAGGCGCCATGGTCAAGAACAGCTGGCTTACCATTGACGGAAAGACGTACTTTATGAATGAAAGCGGCGCCATGGTAGAGGGATGGTACAAGGTCCAGGATAATTGGTACTACTTCTATCCGGGACAGGGACAGAAGGCCGTTAGCACGTCCATCAGCGGTTTCAAGTTGGACGCCAATGGAGTATGGCAGCATTAGGGTAAAGAGGTTTGTGAGTGATTTGTGGGAAAAAGAGGTATGACGGCATTTTTCATAGATAAAGAAAGGATAGTTGAAAGGAGACGCTATGAAAAAAAGCAGATTTTGTTTTACAACTGCTGCCGTTTGTTTGATGGTATTTGGCCTGAGCATGAGTGCTCAGGCTAAAACCACATATAGGCTGGAGATTACCAACCAGTATGACACGGGCGGCACCAGCAGGGACGACAATGACAAGGAAAGGGAACATCCCCTGGAGCCGGACGTGGAAGTGTCTGAGAATTCCTCTGATGCGGTGGAGCTGGCATCCGATGTGGAGTGGTCTAAGGACTCCCTCAATTGGAGCCCGGGCAATGAAGTGACCGGAACCCTGTATCTGGGCTGTTCCGGAACCCTGGGCAGGGACAGTCTGGAGCTTTATGTGACAAATGGAAGGAATGAGGCAAAGGTGTCCTCTGTTAAAAAGTATACGGGAGAGGACTATGAATCAGATCTGGGAAATGTATATCAGGTGAAATTTAAGTACCAGGCAGCGGCACAGCTGGGAGAGACTGCCTGGGCCGGCTGGGACAGTGCAAACCCCAGTCTTGCCAGGTGGAATCCTGTTAAGTACGCCACCACCTACCGGGTCGTTCTCTATAATGATCAGGGGTCTGTGGTGAGCCAGCTTGTGGAGGGCAGTACCGAGTACGATTTTTCACCGTTTATGACAAAGGAGGGGATTCAGTATTATTTTGAGGTCCAGGCCATTGCGGGAAACGGAAACCAGCAGGATTATCTTGAGGATGGCCAACCTGTAAGTTCCCTGGCCTCCGGGGCTAATACACCAGGCATTACTGACGGAACCTGGGGAGATTATCAGGAGGGCAGGCGTTTTACCTATCAGGATGGGACTGCAGCCGCAGACCGGTGGGAGCGTATCATGGGGAAATGGTACTATTTTAACCCGGAAGGCTATGCTGTTACAGGATGGAACCAGATTCAGGATACATGGTATTACATGTATGAGGATGGCGCCATGGCAGCAGGAGTCACCACACCGGACGGCTTTCAGGTAGACGGCAGCGGAGCCTGGATTCATTGACGCAGAGGCACAGTTTATGGTTTGCAGTGAAAGGGAGAGTGTGATATGGGGAGACTGAAACAGCAGGCAGTCATTTGGATGTCAGGGGCGCTGTTGATGTTTATGTGCGGGACGGCCATGGCATCCACAAGGACAGAGATAGACAGTATATCCCTGGATGTAGAGTCGAATATTGAGGCGGGTGACAGTTCCGGCGATGTGGATGTGACCTGTGATTCAGGCGACTACTATGTGGACGATATAGAGATAACCAATGAGCCTAAAAATGGATGGGACGATGGCGATAAACCAAAGCTGAAGGTCACGGTGGAGGCAGAGGATGACTATTACTTTTCTTCCGGTCTGTCTAAAAATGATGTGGACTTAAAAGGGGCGGACGGCAAAGTTACATCTGTTACCAGAAAGAGCAGCACCTTGATTGTATACATTACTCTGGATTCTCTGGACGGCAGTGACAGCGGATATGATTTAGATGTCTACGGACTGGAATGGGATGAATCCGACGGCATGGCCTCATGGGAGGACAGCGGGGATGCAAGGAAATACGAGGTAAGGCTTTACCGTAACGATAATTCAGTGACCTCTGTACTTACAACCTCGGACACCAGTTATGATTTTTCCGGTTATATAACAAAAAGCGGTGACTATATGTTTAAAGTCAGGGCTGTGTACAACTCCTCTGACAAGGGAAGCTGGGAGGAATCTGACTCATGGTATGTCTCATCTGAGGAAGCGGATGAAATCAGCGATGGCAGAAGGACATACGGCTTCTCATCATCCGATTACAAAGGCGCATGGCTGAGGGATGCGGTGGGCTGGTGGTATTGCAATGCGGATAAGAGCTATACGGTGAATAACTGGCAATATATTGATGACAGGTGGTATTTCTTCAATGCCGCGGGCTACATGGTGACGGGCTGGATTGACTGGAACGGCAGATGGTATTACTGCGGAGACGACGGAGCCATGTATTATGACACCACCACACCGGACGGGTATTATGTGGGGGATGACGGAGCCTGGGTGCAGTGACCCACAGCTGGCCGGATATGGAAAGGCGGCAGATAAGGTATAAAATACGCTGTATACATTTTGCCACAGAGAAAATCCCCGGGGAGCTTAAAAACTCTCAGGGGATATTTTTCTGCCATATGGATATCCTCCTCTCCGGGCCTGGTCTTGCGGCTGGCACTGTTTTTTGCCGCAGCCATGGCCCTGTAATGGGATTATTGCGCCGCTGCTCTTGACTTCTATAGTAATATCAACTAAAATTGAGAAACGTAGCAGAACAAAGGTTTTGAAAGGACGCATATGGGAATCGTTAAAACGGCAAAACTGGTATATGAGTATATCAGGCGCGATGAGGAAGAAAACATAGAAGAAGTGAAACGGGCCATTGACGGGGTGGATGTGGATATAAAAAAGGGTGATTTTGTGGCTGTGCTGGGCCATAATGGTTCCGGCAAGTCTACCCTGGCCAAACATGTCAACGGTCTCCTGCTGCCCACGGAGGGAACCGTATGGGTGGGAGATATGGATACCAGGGATGAGGAACATATCTGGGATGTGCGCAAGACCGCCGGCATGGTGTTCCAGAATCCGGATAACCAGATCATTGGCAATATCGTGGAGGAGGATGTGGGCTTTGGACCGGAGAATATAGGCGTGCCCACAGAAGAGATATGGAAGCGTGTGGAGGCGAGCCTGAAAGCAGTTGGAATGACCGCCTACCGGCTCCAGTCCCCCAATAAGCTTTCCGGAGGCCAGAAGCAGAGGGTGGCCATAGCAGGCGTCATGGCCATGAAGCCGGAGTGTATTATTTTGGACGAGCCCACTGCCATGCTGGACCCTAACGGCCGCAGGGAGGTCATACGGACCATACATGAGTTAAACCGGACAGAAGGCATCACGGTCCTGCTGATTACCCATTATATGGAGGAGGCCATTGAAGCTGACAGAATCATCGTCATGGACGACGGCAGGATTGCCATGGACGGACAGCCAAGGGAGATATTCTCCAGGGTCAAAGAGCTGAAGAGCCATGGACTGGACGTGCCTCAGGTGACAGAGCTGGCCTGGGAGCTTAAGGAGGCAGGGATACCCCTTGCAGATGGAATCCTTAGCAGGGAAGAGCTGGTGGAACAGCTGGTACCCCTTCTGAGATAGGGAGAAGGAGATAGAGGATGTCAATAAAAGCAGTTGATTTGAATTATGTATATGGGGGCGGCACGGCCTTTGAACAGCATGCCCTGTTTGACGTGAATCTGGAGATTGAGGACGGGGAATTCGTAGGGCTGATCGGACATACAGGATCGGGGAAATCCACCCTGATACAGCATTTAAACGGGCTGATAAAAGCCAGCGCAGGCGAACTCTACTACAATGGGGAGAATATCTACAGCCAGGGCTATGACATGAAGCAGCTGAGGAGCAAGGTGGGCCTGGTGTTCCAGTATCCGGAGCACCAGCTCTTTGAAGTGGATGTGCTGACAGACGTATGCTTTGGACCTAAGAATCAGGGACTGAGCAGTGAGGAGGCTGAAGCCAGGGCAAAAAAAGCCCTGGAGCAGGTGGGCCTGGACCCTTTCTATTACAAGCAGTCTCCCTTCGAGCTGTCCGGCGGCCAGAAACGGCGGGTGGCTATTGCCGGCGTGCTGGCCATGGAACCGGAGGTCCTTATACTTGACGAGCCAACGGCTGGTCTGGACCCCAGGGGAAGAGATGAGATTCTGGACCAGATTGACAGGCTTCACCGGGAGCGCCATATGACCATCATACTGGTTTCCCACAGCATGGAGGATGTAGCCAGGTATGCGGACCGGCTTATTGTGATGAACCATGGGCAGAAGGTGTTTGACGGTGCGCCCAAGGAGGTATTCCGCCATTACAGGGAACTGGAAACCATGGGACTGGCGGCGCCCCAGATAACCTATCTGGTCCATGATCTGAAGGCAAAAGGCATTGATATTGATAATGATATTACCACAGTGCCAGAGGCCAGGGAGGCGATTCTGGCGCTGAGGAACAAACTGACAGAAAGCAGCAGGGATAAAAATGTTTAGAGAGATTACGTTGGGCCAGTACTATCCGGTGGACTCGGCAGTTCATAGACTGGACCCCAGGACAAAGCTTTTTGGAACTATGGTATTCATAGCCTCCTTGTTTGTTGCAGACAATATATGGGGGTATGTCATTGCCACGGTGGTGCTGGCGGCTGTGATTAAGCTGACCAAGGTGCCGGTGCGTTTCATACTCAGGGGCCTGAAGGCTATCATGATTCTGCTGTTAATCAGTGTCAGCTTTAACCTGTTCCTTACAGACGGGCGCATACTGGTAAAGTTCTGGATTTTCAAGATAACCTTTGAGGGCGTGCGCATGGCCTTTTTTATGGGTCTGAGGCTTATTTATCTGGTCATCGGTTCATCCGTCATGACGCTGACCACCACGCCGAACCAGCTGACAGACGGTCTGGAGAAGGGCCTTGGCTTTCTGAAGCGGTTCAGGGTGCCGATCCACGAGGTTGCCATGATGATGTCCATTGCCCTGAGATTTATTCCCATTCTGGTGGAGGAAACCGATAAAATCATGAAGGCCCAGATGGCCAGGGGAGCTGACTTTGAGACAGGCAATCTGATACAGAAGGCAAAGGCCATGGTGCCTCTCCTGGTGCCCCTGTTTATCTCCGCTTTCCGCAGGGCCACAGACCTGGCCATGGCCATGGAAGCCCGCTGTTACCGCGGCGGCGATGGCCGCACAAAGATGAAACCCCTTCAGTACCGCCAGGCGGACCATGATGCCTATATGATATATACTCTGTATTTTGTGGTCATAATAGCGTCTAGGGTTTATCTCTAAAATGAGTATTGCTCTGCATAAACAGGAAGGTAGGACCAATGAAACGAATACGGCTTGTGGTTGCCTATGACGGCACACAATATCACGGCTGGCAGATACAGCCGGGGGCAGTGACCATAGAAGCTGTTCTCAATGAAGCCCTTACCCAGCTTATGAGGGAGCCCATCCAGGTCATAGGCGCCAG
Source organism: Enterocloster clostridioformis (assembly GCF_020297485.1). NCBI lineage: Bacteria > Bacillati > Bacillota > Clostridia > Lachnospirales > Lachnospiraceae > Enterocloster > Enterocloster clostridioformis. Next base: position 2,905,096 of record NZ_JAIWZC010000001.1, on the reverse strand, counting down.
CAGAACAGATTCAGGCGTCCATGCAAGGGGAAATGTGGCTGTCTTTGACACAGAAAGCCAGATGCCGCCGGATAAGATTGGCATGGCCCTGAACCAGAGACTTCCGGAGGACATTCGGGTTCAGGTATCTGAGGAGGTGCCCTCTGACTGGCATCCCAGGAAATGTACCTGCATCAAGACATATGAATACAGGATTTTAAATCGGAGAATCAACATGCCTATGGAGCGTCTGTACTCCCATTTCTGCTATTATAAGCTGGATGTGGACAGGATGCAGGCTGCTGCGAATATGCTGGCAGGGGAACATGATTTTAAAAGTTTCTGCAGCGTCCGCACCCAGGTAACGGATACGGTAAGGACCGTTTATAAGATTGAAGTAACGAGAAATGACGATGACATCATTACCATACGCGTGACCGGAAACGGTTTTCTGTATAACATGGTGCGTATCATTGCCGGGACTCTGATGGCCGTGGGAACCGGCCACATACAGGCAGAGGATATGCCCTCCATTCTGGAGGCAAAGGACCGGCGGGCGGCAGGGCCCACGGCGCCTGCCAGGGGGCTTACCCTGATAGAAATGAAATATGAGCTGTAAATGCCGGATTATCTTCGATTATTCGGCATTTTTCTTTGTAAAGTGGTTGACAGGGAGTGTTTGGTATTATATAATATAAAACTGTGACATTAGCAAAGAATGCTCATCCAAAGCCCCGGAGTGAGCACTTTGATTGATAAATACTTCCCATATTTATCAGGCATATAGCGGGCATCCGTTGGATGTCAGGTGTATAACAAGGTTGAGATTAACAGGAGGTTAACCAATGAAGAGTTTTATGGCTAGTCCAGCGACAATTGAAAGAAAATGGTATGTAGTTGATGCTACAGGATATACATTAGGACGTCTGTCTTCAGAGATAGCAAAGGTTTTAAGAGGAAAGAACAAGCCGATTTTCACACCTCATATGGATTGCGGCGATTATGTAATCGTTGTGAACGCTGAGAAGATTAAAGTAACCGGCAAGAAGTTAGATCAGAAGATTTATTATAATCACTCTGATTACGTAGGCGGCATGAGAGAGACAACCCTGCGTGAATTAATGGCTAAGAAGCCTGAGAAGGTTATCGAGTTAGCAGTTAAGGGTATGCTTCCAAAGGGACCTCTGGGAAGAAGTATGTTTGGCAAGCTTCATGTATATGCAGGCCCAGACCATGAGCAGGCAGCACAGAAACCAGAAGTTTTAACATTTTAATGAGGATTGGAGGAAGAAAGTATCATGGCTAACGCAAAATTTTACGGAACAGGCAGAAGAAAAAAATCCATCGCCAGAGTATATTTAGTACCAGGTACCGGCAACATCACCATCAACAAAAGAGATATCAATGAGTATCTTGGTCTTGAGACTTTAAAGGTTATTGTTCGCCAGCCATTAGTAGCTACTGAGACTACTGATAAATTTGATGTAATGGTTAACGTTCGCGGCGGAGGCACAACAGGACAGGCCGGAGCAATCCGTCACGGCATCTCCAGAGCTCTCCTTCAGGTAGACGCTGATTACAGACCAGCCCTGAAGAAAGCCGGTTTCTTAACAAGAGACCCAAGAATGAAAGAGAGAAAGAAGTACGGTCTCAAAGCAGCCCGTCGTGCTCCTCAGTTCTCCAAGCGTTAATTTTGGAGTCAGCGTCTGGTTTACACCAGTATGTCCCTGCAAAAAGTTTACAGGACCTTTCGGAAAAATTTTTCCGGAAGGTCTTTTTGGCTCTTTGTTTTTTCATATCATTAGAACAGGGATGGCTGAACCTTCCGGCTCAGGCATCCCTATCCGATTGTGGATATGCAATTTACCAATTACCGTACCCCGAATTTGGTACCGCGTCTAAGTGTCCCGTTGCTGTTCCACTCTGTATAAACATATGGACCGCCGTCGGTGGTTCCGTTTTCCGTGAATGTGTGGGTCTCACCATTGAAGGTGCGTTCTCCGGTCTTTAGCTTACAGCTGTTGCTGTCGAAGTAGTAGACATTGCCGTTAATCTTCATGATTCCGCTCTGGAGCTCTCCTGTATCCGCGGCGTAATACCAGGTGCCGTCCCTCTGAATCCATCCAGTACGCATGAGTTGGTCCTCACCAAAGAAGAACCAGTGGTTTTTGTAGTTCACCCAGTTATTGGTACAATAATCTCCGGAACCCCACTGATACTTTGTTCCCTGAGAGGTGTGAACGAATCCTGCGGCAAATGATGTCATGGCACTTCCCGCGGCCAGGGCCATGGAGAGAACTGCGACTGCTAAATATTTCTTTTTCATAAGAAGCATGCCTCCTTGCGATTTATATTAGTGTATTGCTTTTCTGAGTAGATTCTACACCATGGAGCGGCTCCAAGGTCAATACAGTTAATATATTCGTAAGGATACGGAAAAGTTTCGGAAAGGTTCGGGACGCATAGCAGGCCCCCGGCCTCAATTTCCCGGCCTGAATCCGCCGGCTTAAATTCCCCGGCCTAAATCCATCCCCCGTCCAGTCCGATAACCTGTCCGGTAAGGTAAGATTCCTTGTAACCAAGGTGGTAAACCAGATCAGCCACCTCCTCAGCCCGGCCCAGACGGCCGGATGGAATTTCGTCCACCAGGGCGATAAGGTCGTCCTCGTCCATCCACTGGTTCATCTCCGTGTCAATGGCTCCGCAGGCAATGGCGTTGACCTGGATGTTGCTGGGAGCCAGCTCCTTTGCCAGGGCCTTTGTCAGGGCGTTGATGCCGCCCTTGGTGGCTGAGTAGGCTGTCTCACAGGACGCGCCCACAACGCCCCAGACAGATGATATATTGACGATTTTTCCCTGCTTTTGAGAAATCATATAGGGTACTGCCAGCTTACAGCAATTGAAAACAGATGTCAGGTTCGTGCGCAGCATGCGCTCCCAGTCCTCCGTGGACATGTCCTGCAAAAGCCCGATATAGGAGATGCCGGCATTGTTTACAAGGACGTCCACACCTCCGAACATCTTCTTAATCTTAAGGAACAGTTCCTTACAGCATGCCATGTCCCCCATATCTCCTTTGTATGCCAGGCAGGGGACCTGGAAGGATTCGATTTCCTTCTGGGTCCGCATCAGCTGTTCCTCCCTGCGGATACAGCTGATAGCTACATTATAGCCCTTCTTTGCAAACTTAACTGCTACGGCCTTGCCGATGCCCCTGGAGGCTCCGGTGACCAGTACGGTTTTACGCGGCATAAGATACACATCCTTTCTGTTATGGATTATAACATATTTTACCATACCAATGATATAATTGTAAGAAATTGAATTGTAATAAATAAATTATATGTGATATAATAATTACAAATTGTTTAAAATAGTAAGAACATTGGCTTAGATTGAATATAAGGAAAAGGTGAAACTATGTCTCATATTTATGATTTAATTATTATCGGCTCCGGACCGGCAGGTCTTGCAGCCGCTGTTTATGCCCAGAGGGCAAAGCTGGATACGCTTGTGGTTGAGAAGGCCATGGTCAGCGGAGGCCAGGTCCTGACCACATATGAGGTGGATAACTATCCCGGACTTCCCGGCATCGGCGGATACGATCTGGGGCTTAAGTTCAGGGAACACGCGGACCGTCTGGGAGCCCGGTTCGTGGAGGACGAGGTCCTGAAAATCGAGGATGGAAGCAGGGGCGCCGTCAAGAGCGTGGTGTGTCAGGGCAACACCTATGAGGCAAGGGCCCTTATACTTGCCACAGGAGCTGTCCACAGGAAGCTGGGGGTGCCGGGGGAGGAAGAACTGGCAGGAGCCGGGGTGTCCTACTGTGCCACCTGTGACGGAGCGTTTTTCCGCAATAAGGTCACGGCTGTCATCGGAGGCGGTGATGTGGCTGTGGAGGATGCCATTTTCCTGGCACGTATGTGCAGCAAGGTATATCTGATTCACAGGAGAAATGAGCTGCGGGCAGCCAAGAGCCTGCAGGAGAATCTGCTGTCCTTGGATAATGTGGAGGTAATCTGGGATACGGTGGCTGACAGTATCAATGGGGACGGAATGGTAAAGAGTCTTTCTCTGACCAATGTAAAGGACGGACAGAAAAGGGAACTGGAAGTGCAGGGCGTGTTCATTGCAGTGGGAATATCACCGGAGAGCAGGGCCTTTGAGGGCTTGGTGGATATGGACCACGGCTATATCAGGGCCGGGGAGGACGCCGCGACATCGGCGCCTGGTATATTTGCGGCAGGTGACGTGAGGACTAAGCCGCTCCGCCAGATTATCACGGCTGCCGCGGACGGGGCAAACGCGATAACCAGTGTGGAGCGGTATCTGGTAGAGAATTAGGGGAGGCAGGCTGCAGATGAATAACTGGAAGAAAGTAATCGTGCTCAGCGGTTTGTGCAGCTGCGCGCTTTCTGTGAACGCCTTTGCGTCCACGAATCTGGAGACGGGATCTTCTCTGGCTGGTATATCCGTTGCGCTGAATAATTATTATGCAGGCAACACAGAGCCGGAAAAGCAGTTGGCTTCATCCTATTCCGATATGCAAAACAAGTCTGTCCAGTCAAATACAGCCGCAGGCTCCGCCAAGAGCGGTTCCGGCAGCGGCCAGGGCAGCGGCAATAAGGGCAGCGGCCAGTCCGGCAGCGCGTCAGGGGACGCCGCAAAGGCAAAGGCTGTCCAGGAGACTGTATCCAAACCAAAGTCCTCAGCGTATGATAACATTGCAGTGTCAAAGATAAACGGCACGGTCAACATCCGTACAGAGGCTAACACCAGCAGCGGTGTGACCGGCAAGATTAACAATGATTGCGCGGCTGCCATCCTGGACACGGTGGACGGAGAGGGCGGCAAATGGTACAAGATTCAGTCCGGTTCCGTTACCGGCTACATAAAGGCAGATTATTTTGTTACAGGACAGCAGGCAGAAGCCAGGGCCAAGCAGGTGGGAACCACCTATGGCACCATAGTGGGCACTCCCAGCCTGCGTCTGAGACAGAGCCCTGACATGGAAGGAAAGACGCTGACACTGCTGTCAGAGGGCGCCCACTATGTGGTTACGGGCGAGGAAGGGGATTTCCTGAAGGTCCAGGTGGATTCGGACTTGGAAGGCTATGTGTTCAAGGAGTATATGAAGACCAGTGTGGAGTTTAACAAGGCTGTGTCGGTGGAAGAGGAGAAGGCTAAGGCGGCAGAGGAGGCCAAACGCAAGGAAGATGCGGACAAGGCCCTGAAGGCTCTGGAGGATGCCAAGAAGGCAGACGCGGCCAAGAAGACCACGGCAGCCACCACAAAGGCCCAGAAAACCACGGAAGCTCCTGCCACATCGGCTCCCAAAAAGGAGGAGACAAAGGGAACAGACGCCGTCACCACCATTGCTGCCAATCCTGAGAACGGCAAGGACAGTACGGTGGCAGCGCCCACAACGGCAAAGGCGCCTGAGACTGTGGACAGCAAGGGTCCGGGATCTTCTGGCGGAACCTCCACAGAGGTGGCCTCCGCTACCCGTAACGCAGTGGTGGCATACGCAAAACAATTCCTGGGCAACCCCTATGTGTACGGTGGGACAAGCCTGACAAGCGGAGCCGACTGTTCCGGATTTACCCAGAGCGTATTCGCCCATTTTGGAATCAGTACAGGAAGAAGCTCCAGGGACCAGGCGGCCAGAGGAAAGTCCATATCGGTCAGCGATGCCAAGCCGGGAGATCTGCTGTTCTATGCCAGCGGCGATTACATTAACCATGTGGCTATCTACATCGGCGGCGGACAGGTTATCCACGCCAGCAATCCCACCACGGGTATCTGCATCACGCCGGCAAATTACAGGACGCCCTGTAAGGCAGTGACGTTTTTGGATTAAAAGAATTATTTCTACATATAAAAGCAAGCCCGCAGATTTGCGGGCTTGTACTTATTATAAGAAAAATATTCGGTTTGAATCCGTGGTTTAGAACTCCGGCTCAATCAGTCCGTAAGTTCCGTTCTTGCGCTTATAGACTACGTTCACCTGGTCCGTATCTGCGTTCAGGAACACGTAGAAATTATGTCCCAGCATCTCCATCTGGAGGCATGCTTCCTCGGGAATGGCTGGCTTGATGGCAAATCTCTTTGTCTTGACAATCTGAATCTCGTCATCCTGTACTTCGTCCTCTTCCTCTATGAATGCCTGGGAGAAAGAGATGGCGGCCTGTTTCTTATCAATGAGTTTCTTTCTATATCTGCGGATCTGGCGCTCAATGATTTCCTCTACCAGATCAATGGATACATACATATCGGAGCTGGATTCCTCCGCGCGGATGGTATTGCCTTTGACTGGGATAGTCACCTCAATTTTTTGTCGGTCTTTCTGTGCGCTCAGCGCTACGATTACTTCGGTGTCCGGAGTGAAGAAATGTTCCAGCTTGCCAATCTTCTTTTCAACGGCAGCCTTCAAACCTGGAGTTACCTCAATATTTCGTCCTGTTATGGTATAACGCATAAACATCAACTCCTTTTCTTGGGATAGTGACATTATATCATATTTATTGCAAAATTACAATCATAACCTAAGAATTGTTTAACAATTTATCTTAATTTTTTATAAAATTTTGTTTCAAATGCGGTAAAGAGCTATTGCATTCCTAATAGAGGACTCCTTGAAATGTCAAGAGAAAACCTTGTTTTTTCTTTCGTACTTTTCAAGTTTATCAGAAGTGTACAAAAATAAAATAAATGTAAAGTCTGAGGGGGAAGAGCAAATGAAAAGTTATAGACTTGTGGATAATGTGGATAAGTTGGTGTATAACTATTTTTTGCCTTAAAATGGACAAACTGTGATGTGGATAACTTTGGGGGTAATGTGTATAAACTTCTGGGGATAATGTGGACAGGTAAAAAATCGAACACATTTTTTGTGCAATCTGCTTGGTTGACCATAAGTCTGAAGAGAATCGCTTCAAAAAAGGAGAGCATAGATTCTGTTTCATAAAACGGTGAACAGGATGAAAATGGGTAAATCATGTAAAATAACGTGGAATTGTTAAGTATATGGACAAAATGTTAATTTTTCATTAACCCGTTGAATAAATCTTTCTCAAGTGCTACAATAAGTAAGATTGTATCATAGGCGTAGTATTTGTAGTATTTTATCCAAAGGTCCGCAATGACAGGCATTGTGGAAAGGCAGGGAATAGACAGGAATCAGCAGACAGATAATAGGTGATAAGGCAGATGCTGCAGGTACAGGCGCTGGTTGAAAATTAGTTTCTATTATATAGGAAGAAGTTAGGAGAGTATACCATGAACTTGATTGAAAAGGTGTTCGGGACTCACAGTGAAAGAGAACTGAAGATGATACGGCCAATCGTGACAAAGATTGAATCGCTGCGTCCCGAGATGATGGCCATGTCTGATGAGGAACTGCGTGACCAGACCAGAATCTTTAGAGAAAGGCTTGCAGAGGGCGCAACGTTGGATGACGTTCTGCCGGAGGCGTTTGCCACTGTCCGTGAGGCGGCAAGAAGAACTCTGAATATGGAGCATTTCCCTGTACAGCTGATCGGCGGTATCGTACTGCATCAGGGCCGTATTGCCGAGATGCGTACTGGTGAAGGTAAGACTCTGGTATCCACCTGTCCCGCATACCTGAATGCATTGAAGGGAAAGGGCGTCCAGATCGTAACGGTCAATGACTATCTGGCAAAGCGTGACGCCGAGTGGATGGGTCAGGTGCACAGATTCCTGGGCATGACCGTGGGCGTTGTACTGAACGACATGACAAGTGAACAGCGTAAGGAGGCATATGCCTGCGACATTACTTACGTGACAAATAATGAGCTGGGATTCGATTACCTGCGCGATAACATGTCCATTTATAAGGAGCAGCTGGTGCTGCGCGACCTGGATTACTGTATCATCGATGAGGTTGACTCCGTGCTGATTGACGAGGCCAGGACGCCTCTTATCATTTCCGGACAGAGCGGCAAGTCCACCAAGCTGTATGAGGTGTGCGATGTACTGGCCCGCCAGTTGGAGAGAGGTACCGTATCCAAGGAATTCTCCAAGATCGACGCCATCATGGGCGAGGAGATTGAGGAGACAGGCGATTTCGTTGTGGATGAAAAGGATAAGGTAGTAAACCTGACAGAACAGGGCGTCAAGAAAGTGGAGGAGTACTTCCATATTGAAAACCTGGCAGATCCTGAGAACCTGGAGATCCAGCATAACATTATCCTGGCTCTGCGCGCCAATAACCTGATGTTCAGGGATAAGGATTATGTTGTAAAGGATGACGAGGTCCTGATTGTAGATGAATTCACAGGCCGTATTATGCCCGGCCGCCGTTATTCCGACGGACTTCATCAGGCAATCGAGGCTAAGGAGCACGTAAATGTGCGCCGGGAGTCCCGCACCCTGGCTACCGTAACATTCCAGAACTTCTTCAACAAGTATACGAAGAAGGCAGGTATGACGGGTACTGCCCAGACAGAGGAAAAAGAGTTCCGCAACATCTATGCCATGGACGTTATCGTCATCCCTACCAACAAGCCTATGATTCGTAAGGACCTGGAGGACGCCGTATATAAGACAAAGAAAGAAAAATACAAGGCGGTTGTGGACGAGGTGGAGAGAGCACACGAGAAGGGACAGCCTGTCCTGGTGGGCACCATTGCCATTGAGACTTCCGAGCTACTGAGCAAGATGCTGACTAAAAAGGGAATTCCCCATAAAGTACTGAATGCCAAGTTCCATGAGCTGGAGGCTGAAATCGTAGCAGACGCAGGTATCCACGGCTCTGTTACCATTGCCACCAACATGGCGGGCCGTGGTACGGATATTAAGCTGGACGAGGAAACCAAGGCACTGGGCGGCCTTAAGATCATCGGTACGGAGCGTCACGAGTCACGCCGTATTGACAACCAGCTGCGCGGACGTTCCGGACGTCAGGGTGACCCGGGTGAGTCCAGGTTCTACCTGTCCCTGGAGGATGACCTTTTAAGGCTCTTTGGTTCAGACCGTCTTATGGCCATGTTTGAGGCCATGGGTGTGCCGGAGGGAGAGCAGATTGAGCATAAGATGCTGTCCAATGCCATTGAGAAGGCACAGATGAAGATAGAGAGCAACAACTACGGTATCCGTGAGCAGCTCCTTAAGTTCGACGAGGTCAACAATGAGCAGCGCGAGGTTATCTACGCGGAGCGCCGCAAGGTGCTGGACGGCGACAACATGCGCGACCTTGTACTCAAGATGATTACGGACACTGTGGAGAACGCGGTGGATATCTCTGTATCCGATGACCAGACCCCGGATAAGTGGGATTTACAGGAACTGAACAACCTCCTTCTTCCGGTCATTCCCCTGAAGCCGGTAACTCTTACCGACGAACAGAAGAAGTCCATGAAGAAGAATGAGCTTAAGCACAATCTGAAGGAAGAGGCCATCAAGCTTTACGAGACAAAGGAAGCCGAGTTCCCGGAGCCGGAGCAGATTCGTGAGATTGAGCGCGTGGTTCTGCTGAAGGTAATTGACAACAAGTGGATGGCGCATCTGGATGACATGGACGCGCTGCGTGAGGGCATCGGCCTCCAGGCATACGGCCAGAGGGATCCGGTAGTTGAATACAAGATGCAGGGTTATGAGATGTACGAGTCCATGATGGCTTCCATCCAGGAGGAGACAATCCGTATCCTGTTCCATATCCGCGTGGAGCAGAAGGTGGAGCGTGAACCCGCTGCCAAGGTGACCGGCACGAACAAGGATGCGTCTGCCCCGAGCGCGCCCAAGAAGCGTGTGGAGCAGAAGATATACCCTAACGACCCATGCCCGTGCGGTTCCGGCAAGAAGTACAAACAGTGCCACGGAAGAATTAAATAATCGACGAAATACCAGGGCCGGTGTGATATCATCTGAACACCGGCCTTTATGAAAATGACTGCATATAACCATGAAACAGCCCTGAGCAGGGGCTCACAAAATATAGATTGAAAGTGGGTGAAGCTGTGGTAGAGTTAGATAATTTTAAGTATACGTTATCGACGTATGACAAGCCATTAGTGGAAGTGAGGGATTCACTTTGACCTGGACAACAAGGTCAGAAGAATCGCGGAATTAGATAAGTCCATGGAGGAGCCTGGCTTCTGGGACGATCCGGAGCAGTCCACCAGGATGGTCAGAGAGTCCAAGAACCTGAAGGATGAGGTGGATACCTACCGGGCATTGGAACAGCAGTATGAGGATATCCAGGTAATGATTCAGATGGGATACGAGGAAAATGATTCCTCTCTGATTCCTGAGATTGAGGAGATGCTGGAACAGTTTAAGGAAACATTGGAGAATATGCGGATGAAGCTCCTGCTCTCCGGAGAGTATGATTCCAATAACGCCATCCTGCGCCTGAACGCAGGGGCAGGCGGAACCGAGTCCTGTGACTGGTGCAGCATTCTGTACCGCATGTACTGCCGCTGGGCTGAGAGCAAGGGCTTTAAGGCCCATGTGCTGGATTTCCTGGACGGCGAGGAAGCGGGAATTAAATCTGTCACCGTGCAGATTGACGGTGAGAATGCATACGGATATCTGCGTTCTGAGCACGGAGTGCACCGACTGGTGCGTATATCTCCGTTTAACTCCGCGGGCAAGCGCCAGACATCCTTTGTGTCCTGCGACGTCATGCCCAACATTGAGGAGGACATAGATATTGAGGTGAATCCCGACGATATCCGCGTGGACACCTACCGGTCCAGCGGCGCCGGCGGACAGCACATCAACAAGACGTCCTCAGCCATCCGAATCACCCATTTTCCCACGGGAATCGTGGTGACATGCCAGAATGAGCGTTCCCAGTTCCAGAACAAGGAGAAGGCCATGCAGATGCTGAAGGCAAAGCTCCTTATGGTAAAGCAGGAGGAGCAGGCGGCCAAGGCGGCAGGCATTCGCGGGGATGTGAAGGATATCGGATGGGGAAGCCAGATTCGTTCCTATGTGCTGCAGCCCTATACCATGGTCAAAGACCACCGTACAGGCGAGGAAAGCGGTAATGTGGACGCTGTGTTAGACGGGGCAATTGATAACTTTATCAGTGCCTATCTTCGCTGGATGAGTCTGGGATGCCCGGATAAGAATGTAAGGGAAGACGAGTAAAGACAGGCGGGGTTACAGATCATTAAGACATGAGGCATACGAATAGAACCAATGCGCAGGGGACCGGAAACTTCCGGTCCTTTGCGCATTGGCCGCGTTTCCTCTGTGTATCGTGAAAAAAATTAGCGTGAAGAATTAGATAAAAACAGTTGCATTTAAAATAAAAATATGTTAATATCTTCCTCGTGAGTACAGATGTATTTCCAATACGGACATACACGCGGGCCTACGAAAGGATTGAACAATGGAAGACAAAAGCAAATACTTTGTGGTGAAACAGAAAGCCGTGCCTGAGGTTCTTTTGAAGGTTGTGGAGGCAAAGAAGCTGCTGGAGACAGAACGGGCCATTACGGTGCAGGAAGCCACGGATAAGGTGGGAATCAGCCGGAGTTCCTTTTATAAGTACAAGGATGACATATTTCCCTTCTATGACAACACCAAGGGGAAAACCATTACCCTGGTGGTGCAGATGGACGATGAACAGGGACTTCTCAGCGACCTGCTTCACGTGGTAGCGGTGTACAGGGCCAATATACTGACCATTCACCAGAGCATTCCGGTCAACGGCGTGGCAACGCTTACGCTGAGCGTTGAGGTAAGGGAGAATACAGGCAATGTATCCAGCATGATAGAGGAACTGGAAGTACTGGACGGTATCCATTACGTCAAAATACTTGCCAGGGAGTGACGGCCGGCTCGGGCCTTTCAATATCAGAGGAGAATAAAACACAGGGAGCGGAAGATTATGATTAAGACAGCAGTTATGGGGTATGGTACCATTGGTTCCGGCGTGGCCGAGATACTTGACAAGAACAGGGATGTAATAGCAAGCCAGGCAGGACAGGAAGTGGAGTTAAAGTATGTCCTGGATTTAAGGGAGTTCCCGGACAGTCCGGTGGCAGATAAGATCGTCCACGATTTCAAGGTGATTGAGCAGGACGAGGAAGTGAAGATTGTGGTGGAGACCATGGGCGGACTGAATCCTGCCTATCCCTTCGTGAAGGCCTGCCTCATGGCGGGCAAGCATGTGGTCACCTCCAATAAGGCGCTGGTGGCGGCCCACGGCACAGAGCTTCTGGCCATTGCCAGGAAGAAGCATGTGAATTTCTTCTTTGAGGCCAGCGTGGGCGGCGGTATCCCTATTATCCGCCCTCTTTACCGCTGTCTCATGGGTGAGCGCATCGAGGAAATCACGGGTATATTAAACGGAACCACCAACTTTATCCTGACCAAGATGGACAAAGAGGGGGAATCCTTTGAAAATGCCCTGAAGGAAGCCCAGAATCTGGGATATGCGGAGCGCAATCCTGAGGCGGATGTGGAAGGCCATGATACCTGCCGCAAGATTGCCATTCTTACAGCCATGGCAACAGGGAAAGAAGTGAATTATGAGGATATCTACACCGAGGGCATCACGCGGATCACGGATATCGACTTTAAATATGCGGAGAAGATGGGGACATCGGTGAAGCTGTTTGGAACCAGCCGAATAAAAGACGGCAGGGTTTTGGCCTATGTGGCGCCGGTGATGATTAACAAGACCAGTCCCCTGTACTCTGTGAATGATGTATTCAACGGCATCCTGGTGAAGGGAAATATGCTGGGTACCTCCATGTTCTATGGCAGCGGCGCCGGAAAGCTTCCAACGGGAAGCGCGGTGGTGGCTGATATCATTGAGGCGGCTCAGAATCTCAAAAAGAACGTGCCCATGGGCTGGACAGACGAAAAACAGGCTATCGAATCCATGGACCAGGCACAGTTCAGGTATTTTGTCAGGGCGGCCGGTTCCTACCGCAATAAGGAGCAGGATGTAAAGAACGCCTTCGGCCAGGTGGAGGTAATCGAGCTTTACGGAATGGATGAATTCGCGTTCCTCACCGCCCAGATGGCAGAGGGTGAATTCAGGAAAGTGGCTGTTTCCTATGACTCCAGGGAACAGGAGCGGTCTGAATACGGTATCAAGCAGATGATACGTGCGGTGCTGTAGCATATGGCATCGGTCATAAGCCGGATTATCGGTGAAATTGCAAGGCAGGGATTTCCCTGCCTGTTTCATCTTTTAACGGGACTTTACTGTCCCGGCTGCGGCGGCACCAGAGCGTTTCGGGCGCTGCTCGCCGGCAATCTGCTCCTGAGTATCCGGTACCATCCCCTGGTTGCCTATATGGCAGTGGTGCTGACGGCTGAACTGGTAAGCTTTGCGGTGTCCAGGGCGGCCAAAAACCCCAGATATTATCTGGGGCATGAAAAATTGCTGGTTTACACCGGCGCAGCTATTGCGCTGGTGAACTGGGTGTACAAGAACTATATGCTGGTGGTAAGAGGCGTGGACCTGCTTCCCCTGTGGCCGCGCTGACCCGTATGAATATAGCCGGAGCCGGAAGCGGACCGGGATAGCGCCGGCGTCAAAACCGGCATCAGAACCAAAGGAAGCCAGTGGTCTTGGGCAGCTGCAACTGCTGGTTCAGCTGTTCCTGGAGCCGGTTGATGAACTCATTAATCTGAGGTCCGGTCACCGGATCGCTGAGCGCCTCATAGTAGCAGGCCAGAGCGTAGAAAAAGAAAAATGTAAGGGAGATGGCTATGGCGCTTAATACCAGCCCTGCAATGGCCCTTGCGTTAAAGGACTTCCTGGGACTTATGTCGGCGTTCCGGGCCATGAGGGCAAGGATGATGCCGATAACGCCGCAGACAAGGCCGGTAGGCATGGCTGTCTGGTTATAGGCCAGGGACATGGGCAGATAGAAAAGGCTGCACACGATTCCGATGATGCCTGCTATCATGGAACAGGTGGCAAGGCGCTCGGAGGACGTGAAGTTTTTTTTCTGATTGTTTGAAGACGATTTCTGGTTATTATGAGTATCATTCATCATTCTGAATAAGAACCTTTCTTTGGTCAGGCCCAGCGGGTTGTGCTGCGCCGAAATATGGTGACTGCTATCCTGGCTATTTTATCACGAATTACCGGCACTGTCCAGATGAAGAAGCTTTCCATATACGGGGAACTTTCGGCCAGAACTTGCATAAGCGGTTGGGATGCACTATAATATAACAGTTAGTTAGATTACAGATATGCGAGGTTTACCATGGATATTATTAAAAAACTGGCGGAAGAGCTGAATATCGGACGCCATCAGGCGGAAGCAGCCGTCAAACTCATTGATGAGGGGAATACGATTCCGTTCATTGCCAGATACCGGAAGGAGGCAACCGGCTCCTTAAACGACGAGGTACTGCGCAATCTGGATGAGCGGTTAAAATACCTGCGCAACCTGGAAGACCGCAAGAGCCAGGTTATTGCCTCTATTGCGGAGCAGGAGAAGCTGACCCCGGAGCTGGAGCTTAAGATAAAGGAGGCCCAGACCCTGGTGGCGGTGGAGGACCTTTACCGTCCCTACAAGCCCAAACGCTGGACAAGGGCCATGATTGCCAGGGAAAAGGGGCTGGAGCCTCTGGCGGACCTTATCAGCATGCAGATGACAGGTGAGCCTGTTGAAAAGGCGGCTGCCGGCTTTGTGTCGGAGGAAAAAGGAGTGGCCAGCGTCCAGGAGGCCATACAGGGAGCCAGGGATATACTGGCGGAGCGCATTTCAGATAACGCGGCCTTCCGTACCTATATCAGGAACATAACCATGAACAAGGGTGTCATCCAGTCCTCTGCCAAGGATGAGAAGGCGCAGTCTGTCTATGAGATGTATTATAATTATGAGGAGCCTGTGAAGAAGGCTGCCGGCCACCGCATCCTGGCCCTGAACCGGGGCGAGAATGAAAAGATGCTGACCGTGAAGGTCCTGGCTCCTGAGGAGCAGATTCTGGGGTATTTGGAAAAGCAGACCATTGTCCGGGACAACCCATATACCACGCCCATCCTTAAGGAAGTGGCAGCCGACAGCTACGGCCGCCTCATCGGCCCCTCCATTGAGCGGGAAATCAGAAACGATTTGACGGAAAGAGCAGAGGAGGGCGCCATCAAGGTATTTGGAAAAAACCTGGAACAGCTTCTGATGCAGCCTCCCATTGTGGGACGGGTGGTTTTGGGCTGGGATCCGGCCTTCCGCACCGGATGTAAGCTGGCCGTGGTGGACAGCACGGGAAAGGTGCTGGATACAGTGGTTATTTACCCTACAGCTCCTCAGAACAAGGTGGAGGAATCCAAAAAGATACTGAAGGCTTTCATTAAAAAATACAATATTTCCCTCATATCCGTGGGAAACGGCACAGCGTCCAGGGAGTCGGAGCAGATTATCGTGGATTTGCTGAAGGAAATCAGAGAACAGGTCCAGTATGTGATTGTAAATGAGGCAGGAGCGTCCGTGTACTCTGCCAGCAGGCTGGCCACCGAGGAATTCCCTGCCTTTGACGTGGGCCAGAGGAGCGCGGTATCCATTGCCAGACGTCTCCAGGACCCGCTGTCTGAGCTGGTGAAAATTGACCCCAAGTCCATCGGCGTGGGTCAGTACCAGCATGATATGAACCAGAAGCGTCTGGGTGAGGCGCTGGAAGGCGTGGTGGAGGACTGCGTGAACAAGGTGGGCGTGGATCTGAACACAGCCTCGGCCTCCCTGCTGGAATATGTGTCCGGCATCAATAAGACACTGGCTAAGAATATTGTGGCCTACAGGGAAGAGAACGGGGCATTTAAGAGCAGAAAGCAGCTGTTAAAGGTAGCCAAGCTGGGGCCAAAGGCATTTGAGCAGTGCGCCGGCTTTATGCGTATTACAGGGGGTGAGAATCCTCTGGACGGTACCAGCGTCCATCCGGAGAGCTATGATGCAGCCGGGAAGCTTCTGGAAAAGCTGGGTTATAAGCCTGAGGAGCTGTCCCGGGGAGGTCTGGTGGGAATCAGCCGGAGGATAAAGGATTATAAGAGGACAGCGCAGGAGCTGGGCATAGGAGAGATAACCCTGCGGGATATTGCGGGAGAGCTGGAAAAGCCTGCCAGGGATCCCAGGGATGAGATGCCAAGGCCCATTCTAAGAAGCGATATCCTGGAGATGAAGGATTTGGAGCCGGGAATGGTGTTAAAGGGAACCGTGCGCAACGTCATTGATTTTGGCGCCTTTGTGGATATAGGCGTTCATCAGGACGGCCTGGTACATATCTCCCAGATGACAGACAAGTACATCAAACATCCGCTGGAGGCTGTCAGTGTGGGAGATGTTGTGGATGTGAAAATTTTGAGCGTGGATTTGGCCAAGAAGAGGATTTCACTGACCATGAAGGGCGTAAAGTAAGTATGAAACGAGGTAGGAAATGGTAATCGAGACGCGGAAACCGGAAGAAACATATGAGCTGGGAAGAAAGATGGGAGGGGAAGCAGGGCCTGGACAGATTGTCTGCCTGAGCGGTGATTTGGGCGTGGGAAAGACTGTGTTTACGCAGGGATTTGCGGCCGGCCTGGGCATAGAGGGGCCGGTGAACAGTCCCACCTTTACGATTTTGCAGCAGTATGAGGACGGACGGCTTCCGCTGTACCATTTTGACGTGTACCGTATCGGTGATGTGAGCGAGATGGACGAAATCGGCTATGAGGACTGTTTCTTCGGAGACGGCGTCTGCCTCATCGAGTGGCCCGGCCTGATTGAGGAGATACTGCCTGAGAAGGTGACCTGGGTGACCATTGAAAAGGATTTGGAAAAGGGATTTGATTACAGGCGGATTAGCGTGGAGGATAGAGGATGAGAGTACTGGGAATAGAGAGTTCATCCCTGGTGGCCAGTGTGGCCCTGGTGACAGATGACATATTGACAGCAGAGTATACAGTGGATTTTAAAAAGACTCATTCACAGACCCTGCTCCCTATGCTGGATGAGATTGTAAAGCTTCTGGAACTGGATATGGATACCATTGACGCCATAGCAGTGGCCGGCGGCCCGGGGTCCTTTACCGGGCTGCGCATAGGCGCTGCCACGGCAAAGGGGCTGGGGCTGGCTCTTAAAAAGCCCTTGGTCCATGTTCCCACCGTGGATGCCATGGCATATAATATGTGGGGGGCAGAGGGACTGATCTGTCCTATCATGGATGCAAAACGCAGCCAGGTCTATACGGGGCTCTATCATACCAGGGACGGCCTGGAGGTGGTGATGGAGCAGCAGCCCATGGATATGCGGGAGCTGGCGGGACTTCTCAATGAAAAAGGAGAGCGGGTCATATTCCTGGGAGACGGTGTGCCTGTATATAAGGATATTATCAGGGAGATGCTCACCGTGCCCCATGCCTTTGCACCGGCCCAGATGAACCGGCAGAGGGCTGCCTCCGTGGCTGCCCTGGGGATGAACGCGATTTTGGATGCAGAGGGCTGCCATGGCGTACGGGTGGTGACAGCGGCGGAGTTCACGCCGGATTATCTGAGAAAGCCCCAGGCTGAACGCCAGAGAGAGGCAGAGCAGTCTGCCCGCGGAGCTGCCGCAAAGCTCCCGGGAGATTATTAACGGCAGCAGATACATGGTCTGAACTGCTGCGGCAACAGAAAGGAGCGGGAAAATGGAGCTGATTCGCGGGGTGCGCCCCATGACAGGCCAGGATATTGAGCAGGTAGCTGATTTGGAGCAGGTATGCTTTTCGGAGAGCTGGTCTGAGAATCTGATACGTATGGGCCTGGACAGCAGGCTGGATACGTATTTTGTCTATGCGGACCACGGAGCCATCCTGGGATATGCGGTTGTGCGGATTCTGGCGGACGAGGGGGAGATACAGCGGATTGGGGTATATCCCAATTACAGGCGTCAGGGAATTGCGCGGGAACTTATGGATGCCATGGTGGCTTTTGCCAGGGCCAGAGGGGTCCGGGCCATTGCCCTGGAGGTCCGGGAAAGCAACCTGGGAGCCAGAAAACTGTATGATTCCTATGGTTTCAGGCAGGAGGCTGTCAGGAAGGGATATTACCACAATCCTGCCGAGGATGCCGTCATCATGTGGAATCGGACAATATGAAAGAATTACCACTTAAAATGTGAATATTTTATGTATATAATGGAGAGGAACCAGACATTCCTCTCCTTTTTTCTTTAAGGGGAAGATAAGGGAATGAATGAAAGGATACGATGACAGAGAAAGGCGAGGGTTCATATGAAAAGGTACAATAAAAATGGACAGCTGGAAGCAATAATGTGCAATTGCTGCGGAAAGAAGCTGGTGGTGCAGCAGGGAATCATCCGGGAAGGATGTATTAGTATCGACCATGCATGGGATTATTTTTCTGAGAAGGACGGACAGGTCCATCATTTTGATTTGTGTGAAGAATGTTATGATGAACTGGTTTCCGGCTTCAAGATACCTGTGGACAGGGAAGAACAGATTGAATTTCTGTAGGATGGGATAAGGAGAACTGCCAAAGCGGTTCTCCTTAATATGTATCCCCGGATCTCATGCGGGGGATATGGTGAAATATTCAGGAAAGCGGTTTCGATACAGCACCGGAACCTCTCCCTCGATAAGGGGCGTCAGGTAATCCGTCATTTCCCGGGTAATGTCGTTGCCCGACCGGTTAATCCACTGCCGGGGGACTGTCTTTTCGCGGTTGGCAACCAGAGACACGTCCGCGGCGGCAAACTGAATCCGGTAACGGTCCTTTGAGGGCATACGCAGGAGGGTTGCCATTTTTCCGGTCTGGCCCCGGACTGCGCACTGAACCGCTTTTGTTCCCAGAAGCCGGGATTCGTTTAAATCCGTGCGGCTGGCCAGATGGGCGGCGCAGCGCTGCATGAGATTGAGCTCCAGGGAACGGGTCTTGCATCCCAGTTCATTCCGGACAATATGAGCCAGGACGCCTCCGGTTCCCGCAATATCCTTGTGGCCGAATCGGTCGGGACTGTTGCCGGGAGTCTGTTCAGACAGATAAGTCCCATTTTCATCCCGGACGCCCTCGCTGACAGCAACCAGCAGATTTCTGTTTTCAGACTGACGGCTTCGTATGTCGTCCAGAAACCGGCTGATGGAAAAGGGAACTTCGCAGAGGTAAATAAAGTCAGGTCCGCGGTTGCCGTTTACCCTGGAAAGGGATGAGGCGGCAGTGAGCCAGCCTGCGTTCCGCCCCATGATTTCCACGATGGTGACTCCGAAGGAATCATAGACAGCCACATCCCTCTCCAGCTCCGCGAAGGTGGTGGCAATATATTTGGCTGCCGAGGCAAAACCAGGGCAGTGGTCAATCTCCATCAGATCATTGTCGATGGTCTTTGGCGCTCCGATGATTTTTATATCTTCAATCTTTTGGGAACGGCAGTATCTGGCCGGCTTATCCACTGTGTCCATGGAGTCATTCCCGCCTATGTATATGAAATAGGAGATTTCATATTTCCGGAAAATATCAATCAGAACCCGGTATTGGGCGGCATCATCTTCCGGCCCGGCCAGCTTGAAGCGGCAGGAACCCAGGGCAGCGGCAGGGGTTTGGGCCAGTTTGTCCAGGTCCATTGTGTTATTGATATAATCCAGCAAATCTATTATTTTTTCCTGTAAAATGCCCTCAATGCCATTGAGTCCCCCATATATCCGGTCAATACCGCCCTGAATCATGGCTTCTGTGATGACTCCGGACAGGGTGGCGTTGATTGCGGATGTGGGGCCGCCGGACTGGGCCACAAGCAGATTGTGCATCCGTGATTTCCCTCCTGCTATTTATTCATGTATAAAGGCATGACCTGGCGTATGATGCGGTTGAACTGTGAGGCGTCCCAGGCGCTGCGCCCGATAAAGAGGCCGTCCACATCTGGAAGTTGAATCAGTTCCTGTGCGTTTTGGGAATTCACGCTGCCGCCATAGAGAATGGGGATGCGGCTTCCCTGTTCCTCGCCAAAGCGTGCGCACAGAATCCGCCGTATGCCCGCATGGCGCTCAGCCACATAACCACTGTCCGCGGGGATACCGTTTACGCCGATGGCCCATACGGGTTCGTAGGCAATCCAGAGATGCTTTGCCTGTTCTCCGGTGATAGAATGAAGTCCCACCTTTAACTGGGTGCTCAGGGTCTCTCCGCTTAGACCGTATTCCCTCTGAATCAGGGTCTCTCCTATACACAGCAGGGGAGTGAAACCGGACTGGGCTGCCTTTGCCGTCTTTTTTCCTGGTCAAAGTCATCCTCCCTGAAAACGTGGCGGCGTTCCGAGTGGCCGATTTCCACTACGCTTACCCCCACTTCCTTAAGCATGACAGGTGAAATTTCACCGGTGAACTGTCCCTGCTCCTCCCAGCACATGTTCTGGGCCCCCAGTCGTATGTGGGATCTGGACGTAATCCTGTTAGCGGACTCCAGGGAGGTAAAAGAAGGGATGACAAACAGGGTAAGAGGGCTGTCTGCCAGGTCCTCTGTCAGCTGGCGGAGCTGCGTCAGAAATGAAGCTGTGTCCGCAATGGTTTTGTACATCTTTGTGTTTGTGCCAAGATACAACCGATTCAGTTTTTTCATCAAGCCGCCTCCGCTATTTGAGATTTTCTCCTTCGATTTCTTTGATGGCCTCCACCTTGGATGTGGATGCACAGTCCACGAATTCCAGTACCAGCCATTTTTCCAGAATCCGCTTTGCCAGCTCGGTTCCAATCACCCGCTCGCCCATGCAGATCACATTGCCGTCATTGCTCAGCTTTAAACGTTCCGCCGAGAAGATATCATGGCAGACGCCGGCGCGGATGCCCTTGAATTTGTTGGCAGTCATGGCCATGCCCAATCCTGTGCCGCAGATCAGCACACCGTGCTTCTGTTAACCGCTGTTTATGATCTCCTGGCACACCTTCTCTGCCACATAGGGATAATAGGTAGAATCCTCAGTGCTGTCGCATCCCATATTCTCCACGGTATATCCCTTTTTCTCCATAAAGTCCATGAGTTCACCTTTTAAATGTACAGCAGCATTGTCGCACCCAATTACAATTGTTCTCATATTTTGGCCTCCATATTGATGAAAATGTTAATTAATGTTATCATGAGCATATATTAGCATTTTAGAATGTAAAAATCAAGATAAATTATTAAAAAAATGTGAAATAAAATGTAAAAATAACATTTTTATAACATTATATAACATTTTTGCGTGGTCAGGAACATCTGGACATTTTCTGAAAATACAATTATAATATTTTACAGTCAGATTCGTAACGCTGTGCACCCTTGGGCCGCAGCAGGATTGCGACAGGAGGGGAAACATAACTTATGGGAAAAAGGGATCTCAGGATTTACGCGCTTTTAGATACGCTGAAGGAATCTCCCGTATTATCAATCAAGGAGCTGGCGGACCGTTTTCAGGTCTCGGAGATGACCATCCGTCGTGATATTGATTATCTGAAAGAAAACCGTCTGTTTTACGAAAATCAGGCTTCTGAGCCGGCAGCGCGGGAACACGACGAATATCTGTACTCTTCGGAGCAGATCCGCAATTTTGATAAAAAGGACAGAATCGCCCGGTTTGCGGCGGGTATGATTGAGGAGGGGGATATCCTGATTCTGGATTCGGGGACCACCACCGGCGTACTGTCCAAATATATACCGGAACAGATGCAGCTTACGGTACTCTGCTATAATTACCATATCCTGTCCCAGCTTCAGGGCAATGAGAAGCTTTCCCTGATATTTGCCGGCGGATATTTCCACCGGAACGACCTGATGTTTGAGAGCGTTGAAGGAATAGGGCTGATAAGGAGGACAAGGGCCAGCAAGATGTTCGTTTCTGCCTCCGGTGTCCATGAAAAGCTGGGCATGACCTGCGCGCACAATTATGAGGTGGTCACAAAAAAGGCGGCTCTGGAATCATCCCTGCAGAAGATACTGGTGGCGGACAGCAGCAAATTCGGTCAGGTAAAGACGGGATATTTTGCTGAACTGGAAGAGATTGATGAAATCGTGACAGATGACGGACTGAGCCAGGAATGGCAGGAGCTCATCGCAGAGAAGGATATTCCCCTCCATCTGGTGTAGGACGGCATAGCGGAGGCGTGTATGAAAAGAGAGGTTAGTCATGTCAAATAAGAGAATGGAATACATTGCCGTCCGCCTGGACAGTACCGGCAGCGTAAAGGTAGCGGAGCTGAGCAGGGAGTTAAACTGTTCAGAGGTGACCATTCGCAGTGATATAAAGAAGCTGGAGGACAAGGGCCTTGCAAAGCGGATTCACGGCGGCGCGGTAAAAGTGGGCGGACAGCTCATGGTGCCCTTTGACGCCGGGAATGTGTTTAAAAACAGCGACAGGAAACGCCGGATTGCATGGAAGGCCTATGAATACATTGAGGACCAGGACACAATTATCCTGGACGATTCCTCTGTCTGCTATTATCTGGCCCAATGTATCAGGGATGATTCCTCCAAACATCTTCTGGTCATCACCAATTCCCTGGCCAGCGCAGGCGTGCTGTCACATCTGAGCCATGTGGAGCTGTTCCTTTTAGGGGGGCAGGTGGGAGGAAAGCTGGCATCCACCGTAGGCGATGTGGCAGTCAATACATTAAAGGGGTTCAGGGCCAATAAGGCTTTTATCAGCGCTCATGGAATCAATTTTTCCGTAGGGCTTACCTCCATCGGTTCGCCTCAGATGCAGGTGAAGAAGGCGGTGCTGGCTGCTTCCGACCAGGCATATGTGCTGGCTGACAGCAGTAAGTTCGGCGGGGGGTATGTGATGGTGGTATGTTCACTGGACGAGATAAGCGCTATCATTACAGATGATTCCGGCGGTGGAGGCGGCCAGGGCTGAGGGGATCAACGCAGTGGGGCCTGTGCCGGCTGATTCAGTATTCCATATCGGTAAATCCGGAAGATACGACGCTATCCTGTCTCTGTACCATGACCAGGGCCACATTGCCTGCAAGACCCTGGACTTTGAAAAATCCGTAACCCTCACCTTTGGGCTTCCTTTTATCAGAAGCTCGGTGGACCACGGAACTGCCTTTGATATTGCCGGCAAGGGGATTGCGGGAAGCATCAGCCTGATTGAGTCCACAAGGGTGGTGGCTGAATACGCGGCGCTCATGCACAAAAAAACGGATCAATAACCAGGGGAACAAAAAACTGCCTTTTTTGACGGCTGGATGAGAAAGAATAAGAGGGGTATTTACTCCCCGGAGGGATGGGCCGCAGGAAAAGCTTGATTTAAGAGAGGGATGATTTGAATGAAGGTATATGTGAAGGTCAGGATGAAGGCTGAGTTTATCTATGATTTGCTGCTGTTTAATCAAGGCTATCCGGCTTCCTGGTCAATCTTTTGGGTCTTGCGGTTATTATCACCGGAGGCTTCCTGTTGAGAAACCAGACCATACAGCTGCATCAGGCGTTTGTGTATATTGCGGTCGGCGTTATGATTCTTATGTTTACGCCCATTAACCTCAGGCTTCAGGCAGGACGGATGATGGGACAGCCCAGGTATGATTCCGAGATACAGTACGGATTTGATGAAAACGGCATCGAGGAGAAGATGGGGGAGCAGGTCAGAACATATGGCTGGAACACGGTACAGAAGGCTGTCTCCACCCCGAAGGACATTGCCTTTTATATAGAAGAGTCATCAGATCTGGTGCTTCCCAAGGAAAGCTTTGGGGAAAACTTCATGCCGGTTATGAAGCTGGTGGTATCCAACCTTTCGCGGGACAGGATTTATATAAGATAAATATGGGGGCTGCTGCGGCAGCTCCATTTTTGTGCCTGCCGTTGGTGTTTGCCATGTTATTTTCCGGCGATACTTGATTATTAAGAGGAAAGTGTGATATGATTTTGTGAGTTAAGTTATTGAGAGAATGAGGATTACAGTATGTTGGATATATGTTTGTTAGGAACAGGAGGCATGATGCCTCTTCCGTACCGCTGGCTCACATCCATGATGGCAAGGTGTTCGGGCAGCAATCTGCTCATTGACTGCGGTGAGGGGACCCAGGTGGCCCTGAAGGAAAAGGGATGGAGTCCCAAGCCCATAGATGTCATTTGCTTTACACATTATCACGCGGACCATATAAGCGGCCTTCCCGGACTTCTGCTTACCATGGGTAATGCGGAACGAGTGGAGCCGCTGACCCTGATTGGTCCTAAGGGACTGGAACGGGTGGTGGGTGCGCTTCGCACCATTGCGCCGGAGCTGCCCTTTGAACTGCGGTTTGTGGAGCTTACGGAGAACCGGGAACACATTCAGATGGGCCCTTATGTCATTGATGCTTACAGGGTAAACCACAATGTGCTGTGTTACGGCTACTCCATCACAATCCCCCGCACAGGACGTTTTGACGTGGAGAGGGCCAGGTCCCAGGAGATTCCCCAGAAGTTCTGGAGCAGGCTGCAAAAGGGCGAAGAGATAGAGCATGAGGGACGGCTTTTGACGCCGGATATGGTGCTGGGACCGGACCGCAGAGGACTTAAGGTGACATACTGCACTGATACCAGGCCGGTGCCGGTCATTGCAGAGTATGCAGCCGGGGCAGACCTCTTTATCTGCGAGGGAATGTACGGGGAAAAGGAAAAAGCGGCTAAGGCCAGGGAATATAAGCATATGACGTTTTATGAAGCGGCAGCGCTTGCAAAGCAGGCTAATCCGAAACAGATGTGGCTTACCCATTACAGCCCCTCCCTTACCAGGCCGGAGGAGTATATGGAGGAAGTCAGATCTATTTTTCCAAGGGCAAAGGCTGCCAGGGACGGTTGGACGGCGGAGCTGGAGTTTGATGAGGACTGATAGAATGGTACAGGGTACCAGAGGATACATGGAAGTGGAGAGGATACTATGATAGGACAGGCATCAGAGGATGTTTTGATACTGGCAATCGAGAGCTCATGCGACGAGACAGCCGCGGCAGTGGTGAAAAACGGAAGGACCGTGCTGTCCAATGTGATTTCATCCCAGATTGCCACCCATACGGTTTATGGGGGCGTGGTTCCGGAGATTGCGTCCCGGGAGCATATAAAGGCGGTCAATTATGTGATTGAGAGAGCCCTGGCAGAAGCACAGGTGGCTCTTGAGGATATCACGGCAATCGGTGTGACCTACGGACCCGGTCTGGTAGGCGCTCTTTTGGTGGGGGTGGCAGAGGCAAAGGCCATTGCTTATGCGGCAGGGAAGCCTCTTATTGGAGTACATCATATAGAAGGGCATGTTTCCGCCAATTTTATTGAGAACCAGGATTTGGAACCGCCCTTTGTGTGCCTGATTGTGTCGGGAGGCCATACGCATTTGGTGATTGTAAAGGACTACGGGGAATTTGAGATTATCGGCAGAACCAGGGACGATGCGGCCGGAGAGGCATTTGACAAGGTGGCAAGGTCTGTGGGCCTGGGATATCCCGGCGGGCCTAAGATTGATAAGACTGCAAAGGAGGGGAATCCCCACGCCATCCAGTTCCCCAGGGGCAGGGTGGAGGGGGCTCCCTATGATTTCAGTTTCAGCGGGCTGAAGTCAGCTGTGCTGAACCACATTAACCACGCCCGCATGACAGGGGAAGAAATCCATGTACCTGACCTGGTGGCCTCATTCCAGAATTCCGTGGTGGAGTCTCTGGTAAGCCGCGCCATACTGGCAGCCCATGAATTTGGATATAAGAAGCTGGCCATAGCCGGCGGCGTTGCCTCCAACTCTGCGCTGAGAAAGGCTGTGGCAGAGGCCTGTGAGAAGGATGGGCTTCAGTTCTATTATCCGTCTCCTATTTTCTGCACGGACAATGCAGCCATGATCGGGACGGCTGCCTACTATGAGTATTTAAAGGGGAATATATCCGGATGGGATTTGAATGCCATTCCCAATTTGAAGCTGGGTGAACGCTAAAGGGCGTACAGATGGCGGGGATGAATGAGCAAACGCGCTCCGGTCCGGGAAGGACTGGGGAGGAGGTCTGCAATGGAAAAGAAATATTGTACGGCTGTGGTCCTGGCAGCAGGGAAAGGCAGCCGCATGGGCGGGAAAACGGCAAAGCAGTACATGGAAATCGGCGGTAAGCCGCTGGTAGCCTATGCGCTGGAGGTGTTTGAAGCATCTCCTGTGATAGATGAAATCATACTCATGACAGATGCAGGACATATGGAATATGTGAGGACAGAGATCGTGGAGGCGTATGGACTGAAGAAGGTGAGCGCCATAGGAGCTGGGGGCGGCGAGAGGTACGAGAGCGTATGGAAGGCGCTCTGCACCCTGATGGACCGGGAAGAAGAGGAGAGGGAATCCGCGGGCAGGGACAGACAGGATGGATACGTGTTTATCCATGACGGGGCCCGCCCCTTTGTTACCGGCGAAATCATTGAGCGGGCATACAGGGCTGTGTGCAGTTATAATGCCTGCGTGGTGGGTATGCCTGTCAAGGATACCATCAAGCTGGTGAACCAGGAGGGGATGATTGAGTCCAGCCCGGACCGCAGCATGGTGTGGCAGGCACAGACGCCTCAGGTATTTTCCGTGCCCCTGATTGTGGAGGCGTTTGCCCGCCAGATGAAGGCGGACTGCACCGGCATAACCGATGACGCCATGGTGGTGGAGGCGCAGATGGGGGTGAAGGCGCATATGGTAATGGGTAGTTATGCCAATATTAAGATTACGACGCCTGAGGACCTTTTTATGGCTGAAGTGCTAAGAAATTCCGTTGTGTAGCTGTGAATATCCGGTTTAGGGGATACAGGATGAAATATAGTCTTGTATCTCCTTTTTATATCATACCGATTTAAATGCATTTTCATGCAGTCTATATACAATTCACAAATAAATCCAATAAATTATATACAAAAATAAAACGATAAATAAGAATATACTATTTAATATTGACAAGCAAATTTAGGAATCCCAATGTGGAAAACATTACAATACCGGGAAACTTGGATACAAAGGATTGGGGCATTAAAGCCGCCCACTATATGGTGGATGAGCTTAAAGAGCGTGGTGCGATAGGTGATGAAATACAATATTAAGGCAGGGAGGCGTTCTGGAAAATGTCAGAAGATGTTAAAAAAATTGCAGAGGAACTTGTCATAGCCTGCAAAAGAGCATATACTAGTATAACTCGATTTAAATAAGCTTACAATTTAAGCATTGGTAGTAATCTGATTTCTTGGCTTACGTGTCCGTGCTTTGGGCGCACGTTTCCCTTGGTTTTCAGGATAATAATGTAAACTTATTAAAATCGAGTTATACTAGAGGTATACAAACTGGAAGCGGCGGCAATGTGAGTGCCAGAGTGCCTGGGAGAGATTTGATGATTGTGAAGGCAAGTGGCAGTCTTTTATCGACAGTACGCCGGAAGGTTTTGTAATCACGGATTTCGATGGAAATCTAGTAGAAGGGGAAGGAAAACCTACAAGAGAGGCTTTACTTCACGGCTTGCTATATAGAATTTGTCCCAAGGTGAATGCTGTTGTACATACACACTCACCGTATTCGATTGCATGGGCGTCCACGGGAAAGGCATTAAAGAGAACTACATGGCACGCCCGGCTCAAGATGAGCGCGGATTTACCAACGTTAGATGTCCCGGCGGCGATGGTAAAGAAAGAGTATTTCCCAATGGTGGAAGAAATATATAGAGAGAACTCAGATTTGCCCGGATTTTTACTTGTGGATCATGGCTTAGTGGCAGTCGGAAAAGATGCAATTAATGCAGAGCATACAGCAGAATTAATTGAAGAAACCGCGCAAGTGGCGATTTTAAAAGTGACCGTTTCGAAGCTTGGCTTGTAAATATTACTTAGGTGAGAGCTATATGAAATCTAATATGCGTATTACAATGAATGATCTGGACAGGGGAATGCTTCAACATAACAAGCTTCCGGACTTGGCCTTGGACAAGCTGATGGAATGGATTATGAGCGGTAAGCTGTCAATGGGAGACAAGCTGAATACCGAGGAATTGGCGTCTCAGCTGGGAGTAAGCAGGATGCCGATTCGGGAAGCTTTGGCCAATCTTGAAAAGAAAGGGCTTGCTGAGTCTGTTCCATATGCAGGGACAAGGCTTGTGACATTGACAAAGGATGATGTACGGCAGATATACATAGCGAGAACGGCATTGGAGCCGGTAGCCGCAAAGTATGCCTGTGAGAAGATTACAGATAAAGACATCCAGAACCTGAAAGAGATTCACGCAGAATATATTCGTATTGTCAGGCAGGATGAGCTTGATGCAATTGATGTGTATCAGCAGAATAGATTATATCATTTTTCAATCTATAAAATCAGCCAGCTGGACAGAATCTGTGCGATGATAGAATCGCTGTGGGATAATCTATCATTCTTTAAGTTGATCTACGGTCAGAAACTCTTGGAAAGCCGGGAATCCAGGGAAAGGATGATTGAGGAGCATCAGAGTTATTTGGATGCTTTGAAACATCGGGACAGCGAGCGAATCAGTCATTTATTAGCTCAGAATCTGAAGAAGAGAACGGAGAATATTCCTTATTCTTTGGATGTGTATTTTCATGAGAACGCGTAAATCGTGATATAAGTATATAGCAGAAACAGAGAGTGATAACAGAGCCTAGGTATCGAAACAGGATGCCTGGCTCTTTTGCTTTACCAGGCATATGGACGTTGTGGATTAAAGGAGAAAAGATGGATTCTTTACTTTATACATTATCGGAGACAGTGCACAAACAAAATTATGTAATAGCAACTTATTATACAAGGTTGCCGAGGGAAGTGGACATCCTGAAGAAGGCGGCAACCCTGGCAGTGGGGCAGACCATTGGAACATGGATTCCGATTCCTGGAATTACGGAGGAGATTCGCGAAAAGTATATGGGGAAGGTGGTGAACGTATTTGATGTGCCCTCACTGGAGTTGGCTACTCAGATTACCGAAGACCAGAGAGAATATCTGATTCAGATTGCCTATCCTTCTGTGAATTTTGGCACAGACCAGCCACTGCTGATTACGGCCCTTTTAGGTAATGATGCATCCACCTCAGCCCAGGCAAAACTTTTGGATATTGAGTTTTCCGAGGAGTTTGCCCGTAAATTCAGGGGACCACAGTATGGGATTAAAGGAATACAGAATTTTGCCGGAATAAATGACCGGCCGATTTTGCTGAATATGATAAAACCGTGTACAGGACTGACCCCAAAAGAAGGGGCAAGGATATTTTATGAGACTGCACTTGGCGGTGCGGACTTTATTAAAGATGATGAGCTATTCGGAAATCCTGTTTACAGCAAGCCGGAAGAACGCGTAAGAGCATATAGAGAAGCGGCCGAGGCAGCCTATGAAAAGACAGGGGAACGGGTGAAATATTTTGTTAACATAACCAGTGGTGCGGGTGAAATCATTGACAATGTAAAACGTGCAGAGGAAGCCGGTGCGGATGGACTTATGATTAATTTTGCGGCTATGGGATACAGTGTGCTTAAGTATGTGGCAGAGCATACGGCTCTCCCCATACTGGGCCATTCGGCGGGCACAGGAATGTGTTTTGAAGGAACCATGAATGGAATGGCATCGCCCCTTGCTGTAGGAAAGCTTGCGCGTCTTGCCGGAGCTGATATTGTAATGATTAATACACCTTATGGGGGGTATCCGCTTCTTCATCAAAAGTATATGCAGACAGTGGCCCAACTCACGCTTCCTTTCTATGATATTAAGACCTCCATGCCGTCCATAGGAGGGGGAGTTCATCCTGGGATGGTGGAAAAATATATCAGAGAAGTGGGAAAAGATGTGGTCCTGGCGGCGGGGGGAGCGGTTCAGGGGCATCCTTGTGGTGCGGCGGCAGGGGCTCGGGCTATGCGCCAGGCTATCGACATTGTGATGAGTGGACAAGCATTTGAAAAGGCGGCAGCGGAAAAGGATGAGTTACGTGTTGCTTTAACGCAATGGAATTACATAAAATCATAATTGGATATTATATATTTTATCCTCAGATGTTATACTATGTCCGAAAAAGGAGGTATCAATATGGTACGTGAAATTATGCTGTATACATCCAATGACTTAAGGGATTTTATGCATCTGGCATGTGCATCTCCTCTAGATATTGGAGTACATACAATGGATAATCAGATTGCTGATGGAAAATCCGTGTTAGGACTGATGGCTATAGATTATAAAAAACCAGTCAAGGTGGTTTCGGAGGATAGAAAATTTCTGAAACAGTTAGATCGTTGGGTTGTGGATAAGGATATATAGAAGTATTCCAGGAATTGATATGTCCAAATAAATGGTAATGCAGGCTGGGACTTCCTGATTTATGAAATCTCAGCCCGCGAAAAAAATGCTGCGGAAAAAAGTCAAAAAAAGTGTTGACATCTGTCGAATCACATGATAAACTAATCGAGTTGTCGCTGAAAACGCCAACGAAACACAAAATTCAGAAATAAGAATTTTGAAAAAATAAAAAAATACTTGACAAAACGTCGAAACTTCTGTAAAATGGAAAAGCGCGTTCGGAGAGGTATCGAAGTGGTCATAACGAGGCGGTCTTGAAAACCGTTTGTCCGCAAGGGCGCGTGGGTTCGAATCCCACCCTCTCCGCTGCAGACGAGTTTTAATGATTTGCCTGCGAATATAAATTGAATATGAATCAAGATTCAACCAAGCAGAAGTACCCAAGAGGTTGAAGGGGCTCCCCTGGAAAGGGAGTAGGTCGTTAGTAGCGGCGCGAGGGTTCAAATCCCTCCTTCTGCGGTCGGAAGCATTGCTTCCATCGTACCTTTAAAATTGAAGACTGAATAATACACAAACCCTGAAAATTCTAAAAACAAAAGGTCTGGTTTAGGCCTTTGAATTTGAGAAAATTCAGAACAAAACCAAGTAATGAAGGTTAAAGATAACTAGCCAAGCTAAGTAGTCTGAAAACCTTGAATCAACTTTTGAACATGAGAGTTTGATCCTGGCTCAGGATGAACGCTGGCGGCGTGCCTAACACATGCAAGTCGAACGAAGCAATTAAGATGAAGTTTTCGGATGGAATCTTGATTGACTGAGTGGCGGACGGGTGAGTAACGCGTGGATAACCTGCCTCACACTGGGGGATAACAGTTAGAAATGACTGCTAATACCGCATAAGCGCACAGTGCCGCATGGCAGTGTGTGAAAAACTCCGGTGGTGTGAGATGGATCCGCGTCTGATTAGCCAGTTGGCGGGGTAACGGCCCACCAAAGCGACGATCAGTAGCCGACCTGAGAGGGTGACCGGCCACATTGGGACTGAGACACGGCCCAAACTCCTACGGGAGGCAGCAGTGGGGAATATTGCACAATGGGCGAAAGCCTGATGCAGCGACGCCGCGTGAGTGAAGAAGTATTTCGGTATGTAAAGCTCTATCAGCAGGGAAGAAAATGACGGTACCTGACTAAGAAGCCCCGGCTAACTACGTGCCAGCAGCCGCGGTAATACGTAGGGGGCAAGCGTTATCCGGATTTACTGGGTGTAAAGGGAGCGTAGACGGCGAAGCAAGTCTGAAGTGAAAACCCAGGGCTCAACCCTGGGACTGCTTTGGAAACTGTTTTGCTAGAGTGTCGGAGAGGTAAGTGGAATTCCTAGTGTAGCGGTGAAATGCGTAGATATTAGGAGGAACACCAGTGGCGAAGGCGGCTTACTGGACGATAACTGACGTTGAGGCTCGAAAGCGTGGGGAGCAAACAGGATTAGATACCCTGGTAGTCCACGCCGTAAACGATGAATGCTAGGTGTTGGGGGGCAAAGCCCTTCGGTGCCGCCGCAAACGCAGTAAGCATTCCACCTGGGGAGTACGTTCGCAAGAATGAAACTCAAAGGAATTGACGGGGACCCGCACAAGCGGTGGAGCATGTGGTTTAATTCGAAGCAACGCGAAGAACCTTACCAAGTCTTGACATCCCCCTGACGGGCCGGTAACGCGGCCTTTCCTTCGGGACAGGGGAGACAGGTGGTGCATGGTTGTCGTCAGCTCGTGTCGTGAGATGTTGGGTTAAGTCCCGCAACGAGCGCAACCCTTATCCTTAGTAGCCAGCAGGTAGAGCCGGGCACTCTAGGGAGACTGCCAGGGATAACCTGGAGGAAGGTGGGGATGACGTCAAATCATCATGCCCCTTATGATTTGGGCTACACACGTGCTACAATGGCGTAAACAAAGGGAAGCGAGACAGTGATGTGGAGCAAATCCCAAAAATAACGTCCCAGTTCGGACTGTAGTCTGCAACCCGACTACACGAAGCTGGAATCGCTAGTAATCGCGAATCAGAATGTCGCGGTGAATACGTTCCCGGGTCTTGTACACACCGCCCGTCACACCATGGGAGTCAGCAACGCCCGAAGTCAGTGACCCAACCGAAAGGAGGGAGCTGCCGAAGGCGGGGCAGGTAACTGGGGTGAAGTCGTAACAAGGTAGCCGTATCGGAAGGTGCGGCTGGATCACCTCCTTTCTAAGGAAGAAGAAGTAGGGGTTTATGTATTATTGAGTCCTTGATTCAAGGTGCTTAAAATTTTCCGGTGGCGATGCGCTTAGGGGAAACACCCGTACCCATCCCGAACACGATGGTTAAGACCTAAGCGGCCGATGGTACTATGCTGGAGACGGCATGGGAGAGCAGGTGGCTGCCGGATTTTAAAAGAAGTTTTGCAGTGAACAGTGGCTTCGCTATCACTGAGAACATATACAGCAAGGTAATGATGTGACAGCTTGGCTTTTGCAGAATTAACCGGGGCTTATAGCTCAGCCGGTTAGAGCGCACGCCTGATAAGCGTGAGGTCGGTGGTTCGAGTCCACTTAAGCCCATGTAGTAAACTGAATAAGAGATTGCCTTATAAGGGTAGCCCTGTATGATTATCATATCGTTCTTCTGGAAGAATGGCTGTTGCAAAGACAGAAGGGTCAGGAGTTCGAATCTCTCCATCTCCATTTGCTGAAGTGACTGTGAGGAAGAAGGCTGGTCCTGAAACCTTGAAAGTGACGGAAGCATGCCATACGTGTCACGTATGCACCTCAAGAACTTCGTTCTTTCGGTCGCGTGCAGGCACGCTGCAAAACCGAATATTCAGACTTGTTTATGGAAGCAAGCTTCCAACACAAGTCCAAACATTCGATTCTGCATACGTACCTTGAAAACCGCATATTGAATAAAAATGAATTGAATATTCAAAATCAGAATATCAAGACATCCGAGGCCATACAAGAGATTGTATGGAAGAAACAAACTTGTAAATGCGAAAGCGTTTATAAACAAACCTAGAACCAAAGCGTCCAACGCTATGGACGTGAGAGGAACCGCGGCAACCCGCCGCGGGGAATCATTTTGGTTAAGCTATAAAGAGCGCAGGGTGGATGCCTTGGCACTAAGAGCCGATGAAAGACGTGATAAGCTGCGAAAAGCTTCGGGGAGGAGCAAATATCCTTTGATCCGGAGATATCTGAATGGGGAAACCCGGCTGAGCAAACCTCAGTCACTGCATGGTGAATCCATAGCCATGCAGGGGGAACCCGGTGAACTGAAACATCTAAGTAGCCGGAGGAAGAGAAAGAAACATCGATTCCCAAAGTAGCGGCGAGCGAAATGGGAAGAGCCCAAACCAGCGTGCGTGCATGCTGGGGTTAAGGACTGCGTACGTGAACCGAATTGTTAGTGGAACTGTCTGGGAAGTCAGGCCGGAGAGGGTGAAAGCCCCGTACACGAAAGCAATAGGAAGCAGCAGGATCCAGAGTACCACGAGACACGAGAAACCTTGTGGGAAGTAGGAGGGACCACCCTCCAAGGCTAAATACTCCTTAGTGACCGATAGCGCATAGTACTGTGAAGGAAAGGTGAAAAGGACCCCGGGAGGGGAGTGAAAAAGAACCTGAAACCCTGTGTTTACAAGCTGTGGAAGCACGTTAAGGTGCGACCGCGTACTTTTTGTAGAACGGTCCGGCGAGTTGCCGGTACTGGCAAGGTTAAGAGCTTAAGGCTCGGAGCCGAAGGGAAACCAAGTCTCAAATGGGCGTCAAGTCAGTACAGGCAGACCCGAAACCGGGTGACCTATCCATGTCCAGGTTGAAGCGGAAGTAAAATTCCGTGGAGGACCGGATCCACATCCGTTGAAAAGGGTGGGAATGAGGTGTGGATAGGGGAGAAATTCCAATCGAACCCGGAGATAGCTGGTTCTCCTCGAAATAGCTTTAGGGCTAGCCTCATATTAGTTTAGCGGAGGTAGAGCACTGAATTCCTAAGGGGGCGTCAAAGCTTACCAAGGGATATCAAACTCCGAATGCCGCGTAAATGATGTATGGGAGTCAGACTGCACGAGATAAGTTGGGCAGTCAAAAGGGAAAGAGCCCAGACCTACAGCTAAGGTCCCAAAGTGTGTGTTAAGTGGAAAAGGATGTGGGATTTCAAAGACAACTAGGATGTTGGCTCAGAAGCAGCCACACATTCAAAGAGTGCGTAATAGCTCACTAGTCGAGAGGTCCTGCGCCGAAAATGTCCGGGGCTGAAACACAACACCGAAGCTTAGGAATGTCGTAAGACATTGGTAGAGGAGCATTCTCAGGACGGAGAAGCGGTACCGGTAAGGAGCCGTGGAGTGCTGAGAAGAGAGAATGCCGGAATGAGTAGCGAGATGGAGGTGGGAATCCTCCAGGCCGAATATCCAAGGTTTCCAGAGTAAAGCTGATCTGCTCTGGGTAAGTCGGGGCCTAAGGCGAGGCTGAGAGGCGTAGCCGATGGACAACAGGTTGAAATTCCTGTACCGTGTATCATCAGAACTGTGGGGACACAGAAGGACAGCACATCCCGGGAATGGGAATACCGGGGCAAGCGTGGTAGGAGTACGGCTGGAAAAACCGCCGTGCAATCCGAATACGTGACGCGGAGCGAACAAAAGTAGCGAAGTGTGTGATTCCGGCTGTCAAGAAAAGCCGCTATCGTGTGATACATGCCCGTACCGTAAACCGACACAGGTAGATGAGGAGAGAATCCTAAGGCCGGCGGGAGAAGCATTGTTAAGGAACTCGGCAAAATGACCCCGTAACTTCGGGAGAAGGGGTGCCGCAGAGATGTGGCCGCAGAGAATAGGCTCAAGCAACTGTTTAGCAAAAACACAGGTCTATGCAAAACCGTAAGGTGAGGTATATGGGCTGACGCCTGCCCGGTGCTGGAAGGTTAAGAGGAGAGGTCAGCGCAAGCGAAGCTTTGAATTTAAGCCCCAGTAAACGGCGGCCGTAACTATAACGGTCCTAAGGTAGCGAAATTCCTTGTCGGGTAAGTTCCGACCCGCACGAAAGGCGTAATGATTTGAGCGCTGTCTCAACAATGCACCCGGTGAAATTGAAATACCAGTGAAGATGCTGGTTACCTGCGCCAGGACGGAAAGACCCCATGGAGCTTTACTCCAGTTTGATACTGGGATTCGGTATTGCATGTACAGGATAGGTGGGAGGCTGAGAAGCATGGACGCCAGTCTGTGTGGAGCCAATGTTGGGATACCACCCTTGCGATATTGGGTTTCTAACCTGCGCCCGTGAGCCGGGCGGGGGACAATGTCAGGCGGGGAGTTTGACTGGGGCGGTCGCCTCCGAAAGGGTATCGGAGGCGCTCAAAGGTTCCCTCAGGATGGTTGGAAACCATCCAGAGAGTGCAAAGGCATAAGGGAGCTTGACTGCGAGACCGACGGGTCGGGCAGGTACGAAAGTAGGACTTAGTGATCCGGTGGTATGAAAGTGGGATTGCCATCGCTCAACGGATAAAAGCTACCCTGGGGATAACAGGCTTATCACTCCCAAGAGTTCACATCGACGGAGTGGTTTGGCACCTCGATGTCGGCTCATCGCATCCTGGGGCTGTAGCAGGTCCCAAGGGTTGGGCTGTTCGCCCATTAAAGCGGTACGCGAGCTGGGTTCAGAACGTCGTGAGACAGTTCGGTCCCTATCCGGCGCGGGCGCAGGATATCTGAGAGGAGCTGTCCTTAGTACGAGAGGACCGGGATGGACAGACCGCTGGTGTATCTGTTGGCCTACCAAGGCCATGGCAGGGTAGCCAAGTCTGGACGGGATAAACGCTGAAGGCATCTAAGCGTGAAGCCCCCCTCAAGATGAGATATCCCATCGCGAAAGCGAGTAAGACCCCTTGAAGACGACGAGGTAGATAGGTTAGAGGTGGAAGTGCAGTAATGTACGTAGCTGACTAATACTAATCGGTCGAGGGCTTATCCAAAAAGGTTAAGGGAAAAAGTTGGTTTGTGAAGCAATCGGAATTCAATATGCGGTTTTGAGGGTACGTAAAAGTACTTGAAATTTTATATCATCTGTGATATATTTATGTACACGGTGATGACGGGGTGTGGCTCAGCTTGGCTAGAGCGCCTGGTTTGGGACCAGGAGGTCGCAGGTTCGAATCCTGTCACCCCGACTTTAAAAATAAAATAATAACATTTACGCGCGAGTGGCTCAGGGGTGGAGCACCACCTTGCCAAGGTGGGGGCCGCGGGTTCGAATCCCGTCTCGCGCTTTTTTGTTGTTTAACCGGAGCTTTGTATTTATTTTTTTACAAGGTGCTCCGGTTTTTTTGTTTTTGTATTTACCATCTTAAAGTATGATTTTAGTTCATTCTAGTATAACTCGATTTAAATAAGCTTACAATTTAAGCATTGGTAGTAATCTGATTTCTTGGCTTACGTGTCCGTGCTTTGGGCGCACGTTTCCCTTGGTTTTCAGGATAATAATGTAAACTTATTAAAATCGAGTTATACTAGGTTCTTGTCCCTGGAAAAGAGAAGTATATTGGAAGTATAAGACTAAGGGAGGGAAGCTGATATGAGAGTAACTGAAATGAGAGTAACTGAAATGAGAGTAACTAATAAGAGAGCAGCTGATAGGAAAAGGTGCTGGAAGATGGTAATTGCGGTGTTATTTGCCACTGCGGCTGTGAGCATGAGTGCGTTGGCAGGCCAGTGGAGGCAGGATGATACCGGCTGGTGGTACCAGAATGAGAATGGCACGTATTTAAAAAGCGAATGGTCCTGGATAGATGGAAAATGTTACTATTTTAATGAGGACGGTTACTGCCTCCAGAGCGTTCAGACACCGGATGGATACAGCGTTGACGCACAGGGGGCATGGATTGAGGGCGGCGTGGTACAGACTCAGGAACAGATTCGGGTGCAGGAACAGAGCCAGGACAGCAGCGCAATAAAGCAGATTGACAATGTGGTTGTCACTGTTCCCGGTGGGTTTGTATTTCATTCCTCTGATGAGAGGGGAATCTATATGACCAGTGTGGACGGCAGCAGCCTTATCTGTATCATGTCGGAATCACTGGCGGACTTTGGAGGATATGCAGAACTGGTATATACATACCAGGAAAGAGTACTGGATACAGCTGTGGAAGCGGAGTTGGGGGCACCCCAGTCCAAGAAAGCCAGTCATCTTGCCAGCGGCTCTTGGTACTGTTATCACTATATGGATGCATCTTCCCTGGGCATACCGGGATTTTTGAAGGTTTATGCCAGAATCAGTGGAGGCAGAGTGCAGATGGTCATATTCGGCGGCGTTATTTCGCCCCTGGATACGGATGGAATAATGAACAGCTTGGCCTTTTTGTGACAGGCGGTCTTGACAGAAGGAAGAGATTACTGTATAATGCAAGTGTAAACTTGCTTTTGCGGGAGGGTGATATGGACCAGACAGGACAGAATATTATAGATGCAGCTATGGAATTGGTAGTGGAGAGAGGATATACAGCTACCACTACAAAGGATATTGCCAAACGTGCCGGAGTGAACGAGTGTACCATCTTTAGAAAATTTAAGGGAAAGAAGGAAATTGTGCTTCAGGCCATGGAACAGAAAAGATGGCATCCGGATTTGGAACCGGAAGACTTTAAGAATGAGACGGGGAATCTGACAGAGGATCTATGCCAATTTGCCCGCATTTACATGAAAAAGGTCACGCCGGAGTTTGTCAAGCTCTCTCTGGGACTGCGTACGCCGGAGCTGGCGGAAGATACAAGGGAAGGAATCTTAGCCATTCCTCTGGTCTTTAAAACCGGTGTTATGGAATATCTCAGAAAAATGTATGATAAGGGAAAGCTTATATCGGATGATTACGAGAACATGGCGATGATGTTTTTATCCTTAAATTTTGGATTTGTATTTTTTAAGGCCTCCTTTGGCGGCGGTTTGACTGAGATGGAGGCAGATGAGTATATTGTAAAAATGGTAGATGCATTTATCCATGGAGTGGCCAAGTAAACATAAAAATATATGGTACCATGCGGTGCCATTTATTTTTATCAGATATGCAAGTGTTCACTTGCAAAGAAGGGAGAAAAAGTGAGCTGCTACTTTATTATTTCTGTATCCCTGGAGCCAGGAAAAGACCGGGCAGATTATGACGATTACATAAAACTGGTCAGGCCTATAGTGGAGAAACACGGAGGGAGGTATGTGGTGAGAAGCGAAGGGATTGAATATATGGGGAAAGACTGGCGTCCGGACCGCTTTATTATGATATGGTTTCCGGACAGGGAGAGCATAGACCGGTGTTTTTCTTCAGAGGAATACAGAAGGATCATGAGTAAAAGGGAAAATACAGTGGATAGCCAGGCTGTCATTATCACGGCCGGTGAAATGTATGGGGATGACAGGGATAAAAGAGAGGGGAAAATGGGATGAAAATATATGACAGAGTTCATCAGCTGCTCATTCAGTTTAATGTTACACCTGAAATCGCGAGGTATGTATATGTGTATATTATAATGGGAAAGGAGGGCTGTTACCTGGTAGATACGGGAGTAAAAGGATGTGATAAAAAAATTGGGGAATATATACATAAATTTGGAAAAAACAGAGAAAATATAAATGCTGTACTGTTGACCCATTCCCATCCGGATCATATTGGAGCCCTAAAATCCATAAAGGAAAGGTATTCCTGCTGCGTATATGCCAGCAGGGGGGAGAGGGATTGGATTGAAGATATAGACCTGCAATATGAGAAGCGGCCCATACCTGGCTTTTATGGTCTGGTGGATGGTTCTGTTCCGGTGGACAATATCCTGTCAGACGGGGACCTGCTGTATCTGGAACCCGGAATTACCATTCAGGTAATAGGAGCACCCGGTCATTCCAGGGAATCACTGTGCTTTTATTACAGGGAGGAGAAAATCCTTTTTACCGGAGATGCCATTCCGGATCCGTCGGATGCTCTGATTTATGAAAACTCTCATGCCAGCGAAGCAACATTAAGGCGTCTGGAAGGACTGGAGGAGGTTGACCTGTATTGTCCTGCGTGGGATAAGGTCTACGACAGAAGGACAGGAATGCACATGATTCATGGCGGGCGTTCAAGAATCTCTAAAATCAGGGAGTGTACAGAGGCGTACAGGGGGCGAATGCAGAAAGAAAGTCCTCAAAAGCTATTTGAATCCATATGCGAGGAAAGCAGTATGGCTGAATATAAGAAGAATCCCATGTTTATGCGTTCTGTCATATCGGATTTAAGCCGGTTAAACCAGGAAAATCATAGGGATTGAGAGGGCCTGGATATGGAAAAACGCAAAAAATGAAAAAAGTTGAGAATATCTGTTGACATTTGCTGAAGCATCTGGTAAGATATCTCTTGCGCTGCGGTGAGTACCAAAAGCGCAAGAGAGTAAGAAAGAAAAAAATGAAAAAAGTTGTTGACAAACACAAGCGACTGTGATAGGATATAAAAGTTGCTGCTGAACAAGACGACAACAAAGAACCTTGATAATTGAAGATTAGACAGTATGTAAAACCCTGAAAATTCTAAAAACAAAAGGTCTGGTTTAGACCTTAGGATTTGAGAAAATTCAGAACAAAACCAAGTAATGAAGGTTAAAGATAACTAGCCAAGCTAAGTAGTCTGAAAACCTGGAATCAACTTTTGAACATGAGAGTTTGATCCTGGCTCAGGATGAACGCTGGCGGCGTGCCTAACACATGCAAGTCGAACGAAGCAATTAAGATGAAGTTTTCGGATGGAATCTTGATTGACTGAGTGGCGGACGGGTGAGTAACGCGTGGATAACCTGCCTCACACTGGGGGATAACAGTTAGAAATGACTGCTAATACCGCATAAGCGCACAGTGCCGCATGGCAGTGTGTGAAAAACTCCGGTGGTGTGAGATGGATCCGCGTCTGATTAGCCAGTTGGCGGGGTAACGGCCCACCAAAGCGACGATCAGTAGCCGACCTGAGAGGGTGACCGGCCACATTGGGACTGAGACACGGCCCAAACTCCTACGGGAGGCAGCAGTGGGGAATATTGCACAATGGGCGAAAGCCTGATGCAGCGACGCCGCGTGAGTGAAGAAGTATTTCGGTATGTAAAGCTCTATCAGCAGGGAAGAAAATGACGGTACCTGACTAAGAAGCCCCGGCTAACTACGTGCCAGCAGCCGCGGTAATACGTAGGGGGCAAGCGTTATCCGGATTTACTGGGTGTAAAGGGAGCGTAGACGGCGAAGCAAGTCTGAAGTGAAAACCCAGGGCTCAACCCTGGGACTGCTTTGGAAACTGTTTTGCTAGAGTGTCGGAGAGGTAAGTGGAATTCCTAGTGTAGCGGTGAAATGCGTAGATATTAGGAGGAACACCAGTGGCGAAGGCGGCTTACTGGACGATAACTGACGTTGAGGCTCGAAAGCGTGGGGAGCAAACAGGATTAGATACCCTGGTAGTCCACGCCGTAAACGATGAATGCTAGGTGTTGGGGGGCAAAGCCCTTCGGTGCCGCCGCAAACGCAGTAAGCATTCCACCTGGGGAGTACGTTCGCAAGAATGAAACTCAAAGGAATTGACGGGGACCCGCACAAGCGGTGGAGCATGTGGTTTAATTCGAAGCAACGCGAAGAACCTTACCAAGTCTTGACATCCCCCTGACGGGCCGGTAACGCGGCCTTTCCTTCGGGACAGGGGAGACAGGTGGTGCATGGTTGTCGTCAGCTCGTGTCGTGAGATGTTGGGTTAAGTCCCGCAACGAGCGCAACCCTTATCCTTAGTAGCCAGCAGGTAGAGCC
Source organism: Enterocloster clostridioformis (assembly GCF_020297485.1). Classification (NCBI taxonomy): domain Bacteria; kingdom Bacillati; phylum Bacillota; class Clostridia; order Lachnospirales; family Lachnospiraceae; genus Enterocloster; species Enterocloster clostridioformis. Next base: position 2,864,146 of record NZ_JAIWZC010000001.1, on the reverse strand, counting down.
GGGCACTCTAGGGAGACTGCCAGGGATAACCTGGAGGAAGGTGGGGATGACGTCAAATCATCATGCCCCTTATGATTTGGGCTACACACGTGCTACAATGGCGTAAACAAAGGGAAGCGAGACAGTGATGTGGAGCAAATCCCAAAAATAACGTCCCAGTTCGGACTGTAGTCTGCAACCCGACTACACGAAGCTGGAATCGCTAGTAATCGCGAATCAGAATGTCGCGGTGAATACGTTCCCGGGTCTTGTACACACCGCCCGTCACACCATGGGAGTCAGCAACGCCCGAAGTCAGTGACCCAACCGAAAGGAGGGAGCTGCCGAAGGCGGGGCAGGTAACTGGGGTGAAGTCGTAACAAGGTAGCCGTATCGGAAGGTGCGGCTGGATCACCTCCTTTCTAAGGAAGAAGAAGTAAGGGTTTTAGATACTGTCTAGTGTTCAATGAAAAGGACACAAAGAAATTCTGGTGCCGATGCGCTTAGGGGAAACACCCGTACCCATCCCGAACACGATGGTTAAGACTTAAGCGGCCGATGGTACTATGCTGGAGACGGCATGGGAGAGCAGGTGGGTGCCAGATTTCCATGGGGGTGTAGCTCAGTTGGGAGAGCACCTGCCTTGCAAGCAGGGGGTCAAGAGTTCGAATCTCTCCATCTCCATTTGCTGAAGTGACTGTGAGGAAGAAGGCTAAACCGGAAACCTCGGAAGTGACGGAAGCATGCCATACGTACCTTGAAAACCGCATATTGAATAAAAATGAATTGAATATTCAAAATCAGAATATCAAGACATCCGAGGCCATACAAGAGATTGTATGGAAGAAACAAACTTGTAAATGCGAAAGCGTTTATAAACAAACCTAGAACCAAAGCGTCCAACGCTATGGACGTGAGAGGAACCGCAGCAACCCGCCGCGGGGAATCATTTTGGTTAAGCTATAAAGAGCGCAGGGTGGATGCCTTGGCACTAAGAGCCGATGAAAGACGTGATAAGCTGCGAAAAGCTTCGGGGAGGAGCAAATATCCTTTGATCCGGAGATATCTGAATGGGGAAACCCGGCTGAGCAAACCTCAGTCACTGCATGGTGAATCCATAGCCATGCAGGGGGAACCCGGTGAACTGAAACATCTAAGTAGCCGGAGGAAGAGAAAGAAACATCGATTCCCAAAGTAGCGGCGAGCGAAATGGGAAGAGCCCAAACCAGCGTGCGTGCATGCTGGGGTTAAGGACTGCGTACGTGAACCGAATTGTTAGTGGAACTGTCTGGGAAGTCAGGCCGGAGAGGGTGAAAGCCCCGTACACGAAAGCAATAGGAAGCAGCAGGATCCAGAGTACCACGAGACACGAGAAACCTTGTGGGAAGTAGGAGGGACCACCCTCCAAGGCTAAATACTCCTTAGTGACCGATAGCGCATAGTACTGTGAAGGAAAGGTGAAAAGGACCCCGGGAGGGGAGTGAAAAAGAACCTGAAACCCTGTGTTTACAAGCTGTGGAAGCACGTTAAGGTGCGACCGCGTACTTTTTGTAGAACGGTCCGGCGAGTTGCCGGTACTGGCAAGGTTAAGAGCTTAAGGCTCGGAGCCGAAGGGAAACCAAGTCTCAAATGGGCGTCAAGTCAGTACAGGCAGACCCGAAACCGGGTGACCTATCCATGTCCAGGTTGAAGCGGAAGTAAAATTCCGTGGAGGACCGGATCCACATCCGTTGAAAAGGGTGGGAATGAGGTGTGGATAGGGGAGAAATTCCAATCGAACCCGGAGATAGCTGGTTCTCCTCGAAATAGCTTTAGGGCTAGCCTCATATTAGTTTAGCGGAGGTAGAGCACTGAATTCCTAAGGGGGCGTCAAAGCTTACCAAGGGATATCAAACTCCGAATGCCGCGTAAATGATGTATGGGAGTCAGACTGCACGAGATAAGTTGGGCAGTCAAAAGGGAAAGAGCCCAGACCTACAGCTAAGGTCCCAAAGTGTGTGTTAAGTGGAAAAGGATGTGGGATTTCAAAGACAACTAGGATGTTGGCTCAGAAGCAGCCACACATTCAAAGAGTGCGTAATAGCTCACTAGTCGAGAGGTCCTGCGCCGAAAATGTCCGGGGCTGAAACACAACACCGAAGCTTAGGAATGTCGTAAGACATTGGTAGAGGAGCATTCTCAGGACGGAGAAGCGGTACCGGTAAGGAGCCGTGGAGTGCTGAGAAGAGAGAATGCCGGAATGAGTAGCGAGATGGAGGTGGGAATCCTCCAGGCCGAATATCCAAGGTTTCCAGAGTAAAGCTGATCTGCTCTGGGTAAGTCGGGGCCTAAGGCGAGGCTGAGAGGCGTAGCCGATGGACAACAGGTTGAAATTCCTGTACCGTGTATCATCAGAACTGTGGGGACACAGAAGGACAGCACATCCCGGGAATGGGAATACCGGGGCAAGCGTGGTAGGAGTACGGCTGGAAAAACCGCCGTGCAATCCGAATACGTGACGCGGAGCGAACAAAAGTAGCGAAGTGTGTGATTCCGGCTGTCAAGAAAAGCCGCTATCGTGTGATACATGCCCGTACCGTAAACCGACACAGGTAGATGAGGAGAGAATCCTAAGGCCGGCGGGAGAAGCATTGTTAAGGAACTCGGCAAAATGACCCCGTAACTTCGGGAGAAGGGGTGCCGCAGAGATGTGGCCGCAGAGAATAGGCTCAAGCAACTGTTTAGCAAAAACACAGGTCTATGCAAAACCGTAAGGTGAGGTATATGGGCTGACGCCTGCCCGGTGCTGGAAGGTTAAGAGGAGAGGTCAGCGCAAGCGAAGCTTTGAATTTAAGCCCCAGTAAACGGCGGCCGTAACTATAACGGTCCTAAGGTAGCGAAATTCCTTGTCGGGTAAGTTCCGACCCGCACGAAAGGCGTAATGATTTGAGCGCTGTCTCAACAATGCACCCGGTGAAATTGAAATACCAGTGAAGATGCTGGTTACCTGCGCCAGGACGGAAAGACCCCATGGAGCTTTACTCCAGTTTGATACTGGGATTCGGTATTGCATGTACAGGATAGGTGGGAGGCTGAGAAGCATGGACGCCAGTCTGTGTGGAGCCAATGTTGGGATACCACCCTTGCGATATTGGGTTTCTAACCTGCGCCCGTGAGCCGGGCGGGGGACAATGTCAGGCGGGGAGTTTGACTGGGGCGGTCGCCTCCGAAAGGGTATCGGAGGCGCTCAAAGGTTCCCTCAGGATGGTTGGAAACCATCCAGAGAGTGCAAAGGCATAAGGGAGCTTGACTGCGAGACCGACGGGTCGGGCAGGTACGAAAGTAGGACTTAGTGATCCGGTGGTATGAAAGTGGGATTGCCATCGCTCAACGGATAAAAGCTACCCTGGGGATAACAGGCTTATCACTCCCAAGAGTTCACATCGACGGAGTGGTTTGGCACCTCGATGTCGGCTCATCGCATCCTGGGGCTGTAGCAGGTCCCAAGGGTTGGGCTGTTCGCCCATTAAAGCGGTACGCGAGCTGGGTTCAGAACGTCGTGAGACAGTTCGGTCCCTATCCGGCGCGGGCGCAGGATATCTGAGAGGAGCTGTCCTTAGTACGAGAGGACCGGGATGGACAGACCGCTGGTGTATCTGTTGGCCTACCAAGGCCATGGCAGGGTAGCCAAGTCTGGACGGGATAAACGCTGAAGGCATCTAAGCGTGAAGCCCCCCTCAAGATGAGATATCCCATCGCGAAAGCGAGTAAGACCCCTTGAAGACGACGAGGTAGATAGGTTAGAGGTGGAAGTGCAGTAATGTACGTAGCTGACTAATACTAATCGGTCGAGGGCTTATCCAAAAAGGTTAAGGGAAAAAGTTGGTTTGTGAAGCAATCGGAATTCAATATGCGGTTTTGAGGGTACGTAAAATGTTATAATTGTGCTTGAAATTTTGGCAAAGTTATTGTATAATGATTTGGTCATCGCAAAGTACAATAAGCGTATCATTATTCCTCGATAGCTCAGTCGGTAGAGCACGCGGCTGTTAACCGCGCTGTCGTAGGTTCAAGTCCTACTCGGGGAGTTTTAGTGGAAGTCCATGGCGACCACTACCTTATTCAGGCCCCATGGTCAAGCGGTTAAGACATCGCCCTTTCACGGCGGTAACACGAGTTCGAATCTCGTTGGGGTCATTTGACCAGTTTATGATATGCCGATGTGGCTCAATTGGCAGAGCAGCTGATTTGTAATCAGCAGGTTATCGGTTCGAGTCCGATCATCGGCTTTTACTGTACAACAGTAAACAATGTTAGAGATTATATAGTTCGGACCTTTAGCTCAGTTGGTTAGAGCAACCGGCTCATAACCGGTCGGTCCTGGGTTCGAGTCCCCGAAGGTCCACTCTTCCTAACTAAAGCAGAATGAGAACTATATCATCTAAATAATGGCCCGGTGGCTCAGCTGGTTAGAGCGCCGCCCTGTCACGGCGGAGGTCGACGGTTCGAACCCGTTCCGGGTCGTTTGCATTTTATAATGCGATACAACATATGCAATTTGGGGTCTTAGCTCAGCTGGGAGAGCATCTGCCTTACAAGCAGAGGGTCACAGGTTCGAGCCCTGTAGGCCCCATTTGTTTTATATCTGCATATGGCTGTGTCATGTAGCAATCTGCGGGTGTGGTGGAATAGGCAGACACAAGGGACTTAAAATCCCTCGGTAGCGATACCGTGCCGGTTCAAGTCCGGCCACCCGCATTTTTTATATTTGCGGCTGTGGTGGAATTGGCAGACACGATGGGTTTAGGTCCCATTGGGAAACCGTGCAGGTTCGAGTCCTGTTAGCCGCATACGTAAGAGTCCTGTATCTGCAGGGCTTTTTTTGTTTCCAATAAAAACACCATAGATGGGAAGCTGCCGGTAATGGTATATGAGCGCAGCAAACAGACCCGATGGTTACCGGGCCTGTATTCTCTTCTCCCTTATGATTTTGTAAAATCAGTCGTAATAGTGTTCTACAACATAATGCGAGAGCGCATCTATGAAGGCGCCGTTTCGGGGCTTCTGTTCCAACTCGAAGCCGAAGACCTGATTCAGAAGCTGCCGGTCTCCATGCAGCCATATGGTGCTGATAATGGTGCGTATATTGCGCTCCACACAGCCAATGGACGTATGATATTCCGCGGATATTTCCACGTAGAGTCCTTTGGAGATGTAGATAAGCAGCTCCGGATTGGCAATAGCGCGGATGACACCATATACTGTGTAGCGGAACCCCACGTAGGAGTTGTTGACTCCGAGGCGCCGGAGCAGGTTGCAGGTTTCTCTTTCGTATTTCATGATGATTCCTCCCGATATCGTTTGACTCCTGTAAAGTTAAACCGGGGATGGGGGGTTTATCAAGTTGGACAGGACGACAAAAAACGATAAATTATGTCGCTAAATGTCGAAGGATTGGCCGGGGAAATTCGCGTGTAAAATAGTAGGGGATAAAGGGAGGTATTGGATATAACTGAGTATAGCAAAAGTAAAGGGTTAAATCTATCTCTTCTGGCAGAGGCGGATCCGCGCGTATGACGGCATACGCGGGTACTGTGTCAAAAATAAGTTGAGACCGGAAGAAACTTAAGGTTAAAAAACGGCTCTGCATTCAGGAAAATAGAATGCGGGGCCGGTTTCATATTATCACTATTTTATTGCTCAGAAAATCATTCCAGTATTCGTATGGTCATGACATAGCTGCAGCTGTCCCCAGGACAGAGACGCTGTATGTGATGCCTATGTGAGAGCTGGTCGTCCTCATTCTCATAGATGCCGGAGCCGTTCCAGGGCTCTACGCAGAGGTAAGGGGCCGGTTCCGGGCACAAGGTCCAGAAGGCAACGGTTTCAAAGCCGGGGAATCCCGCCTCCACGCCGCGTCCGGTGGATGGATTGAGGATGGATACGGCCCGGGAATTCAGCCTGTCAAAGAATACAGCATCATGTTTAAACATTTCCCGGCTCAGGGACAGGATGCTGCCCTTTAGCGTGGTACCTGTCTTGGAGGGGGCAAAGTGGAGCTGGTCCAAATCATAGGGTATGCTGACAGTGTTTTCCTCCTTTTCAAATACCAGCTGGTAATCTTCAAAGGCATAGCCCTCCTCCATGGGACAGTTAAATCCCGGATGTGCGCCAATGGCGTACCACATGTCGCGCTGGTCCCTGTTTTCCACCTGGTATTTCATGAACAGCATGCCGTCCTTCAGCTCATATGCCAGGGAGAGGCGGAAGGCGTAGGGATATGCTTTGTGTGTGTCCGGCGTGTCACCCATGGAGAACACTGCCTTTGATGAGGTCTCCTGTGACACGTCAAAGTCCCTTTCACGGCAGAAGCCGTGTTTTTCGATGGCGTATATGCGGTCCTCCAGTATGGTCCTGTCATTCCGGCAGTTGCCCACCACGGGAAACAGGAGAGGGGAACACTTTTTCCAGTATTTTGGGTCGCGCTGCCAGATGTATTCACGGCCGGAAGCGTCCCTCAGGGAAATAAGCTGGGCGCCTGTGGAGTCAATGACAGCAGTTATCCTGGAATCCTTAATTGTAATCAGCATGGTTTATTCCTCTTTTCTTGATATTGTTTGTTCGTGTTCTGCGGCGGACGTTTTTTCGGAGCAGGGGGCGCAGCTTTCCCGGTTTGCCAGATAGAAGGGAAGGTTTATTTTGATGGGAAGCTTGTGGCCTTCCTCAATCCGGTCAATGAGGATTTTGGCTGTCATCTGTCCCATTTCTTCCACCGGTATGTGGATGGTGGTGAGCATGGGGGAGAGATACTGGGCCGTGTCTATGTCGTCGATGCTGATGACGGAAAGGTCGTCCGGAATCGCCAGACCGGCTTCCTTGATGGCCCTCATAGCGCCTATGGCCGTGTTGTCATTGCAGCAGAACACGGCGGACACATCCGTTTTGCGGGACAGAAGCTCCTTGGCCCCTTTATATCCTCCCTCGGAGGACAGGGGGACGTTGACGATATAGGATTTAGCCGGACGCAGATTGTGGGCGCTTAGGGCAGCGCAGTAGCCGGTGTACCTGTCCTCAAACTGTGTTTCCCCTATGAAGCCGATTCTTGTATGTCCCAGGCCGATGAGAGTATTCATGGCAGCCAGGCTGGCCTGATACCCGTCGCAGATTACCTGGTCGTACTTGGCCTCTAACAGGTTGAGACCTGTGTAGGCCACGCAGTTAAAATATTTCTTTAAAAAGCTTAGTGTCTGTTTGTCACACCGGCCCAGAACCACTACGCCGTCCACATGGTTATCCGTTATGAGACGGAATGTATTGGGGTGGTGTATGTCGATGGCGGTAAAGGAGTATTTTAATACGTAGTTGTGCTTGAAGGCTTCCTTTTCAATACTGCGGGCCAGCGTGGAGAAAAAAAGGTCTGAGTTGGAATCTTCGGCCCTGGCGTAAAGGCAGGCAATGGAGCGGGTGGGAGCGTCAACGGCTTTAGCCGCCCCTGTTTTCAGGCTGCGGGCCGTGGCGTTTGGGGTATAGCCGGTGCGCCGGACAATCTCCCAGATGCGGTCCTGGACCTCCTTGCTGGCAACATTGGTGCTGTTTTTGTTTATGACCCGGGAGACAGTGGAGATGGATACCCCTGCTTCCCGGGCGATTTCTTTTAATGTCATGTCTAGCCTCCTCTTCTGGGGCATTTCAAGCAAATGACTCATTTATTTGCTTTAAGTATACAAAAAATGAATATGGATTACTATAAAATAATACACAAACGTTTGCGTAAAAAATATCGGAGAAAATGGAGGGAAAGGGGGGATAATCAAAGTATATCAATGGTTTTTCAAGGGAGTTTGGTACGCAAACGTTTGGTTTGAATTGCCTTGCCTTGAAATGGTCATATTGCTATAATGACTTTGCAAGTTGGGTAATAAATAGTCAAAAATAAATAATGTATCGTGAATACATAATGTTTGAATGGTTTAAATGTTAACTATTTAACAGAAAGAAAGAAAAAAATATACAACTTTTATAAAGGGTAAAGGCGGCTGTTTATTACGCAAAACATGTAGCAAAAATGAGAGAACCATTTGGGGACAGGAGGTCAAACGTTATGAGAAAATCATTAGTAAAGACATTGGCAGTCACGATGGCAGCAGTTATGTGTGCCGGACTGGTATCAGGCTGCGGGGCAGGTTCGGATTCCAAGAAGGCGGATACACAGGCTCAGGCATCGGGAGCAGGTGACGGCAAAACAGCGGACAAGAGCTATGAGCTTACGGTGTCTGGCATTGGAGGCAGCCTTAATTATCTTCCTATCTACATAGCGGAGCAGGAAGGATGGTATAAGGAAAAGGGACTGGATATTGAGGAAGTGCTGTTCACCAACGGCCCGGTGCAGATGGAATCCCTTTCATCTGACGGATGGGATATCGGCTGTACCGGCGTGGGCGGCGTGTTCGCAGGTGTTCTGGGATACGATGCGCTGGTCCTTGGATCCGGCAATACGGATGACGGAACACAGTATGTATTTGCCAGGAATGATTCGGATATCGTGAAAGCCGGCCAGGGACATAACAACCTGAGTGATGAAATTTACGGGGACGCGGACAGCTGGAAGGGAAAATCCATCCTGTGCAACACGGGAAGCGTTACCCAGTATGTGCTGATTAAGGTACTGGAAGGCTTTGGACTTACGGTTGACGACGTGAACTTCATCGCCATGGACCCGGCAACGGCTTACAGCGCATTTCTGGCCGGCGAAGGCGACGTGTGCGTACTGACAGGATCTGGCGGCACCTTCAAGATGCTGGCCGAATCCGATAAGTATACGCCTGTGGCCAGCGGTCCCATGGCTGACTCCGGTCTGATGTGCAGCTTTGTGGCAAATAAGAACAGCTACGCGGATCCGGATAAATACGAGGCCATGAAGGTATTCATGGAGGTGTACTTTAAGACCATGGACTGGATGAAGGAGAACAAGGAAAAGGCCATTGACTACTGTGTGGACATGAATGATGAGAACGGAAGCTCCATGGACAGGGAGACAACCGCAAAATATCTGGAGGCCGATACATATTACACCCTTTATGAGGCATGCGGCATGCTGAATGACAAGGAAGAGGGTTCCGACAATACGGTTCTGGACCAGAGACTTCTGGACGTACTTGATTTCTTCATCAGCGTGGGCAACTACAAGGAAGGCGACCAGGAGAGATTCGTGGGACATACGGATGGAAAGCTGTTAAATGAGGTACTGACCGAAACCGCAAATTAAAAAGGAGTTGAGATACCGATATGGCAACTGGAAATGAGAAATTAGAGGCTGGCCTTTTGGAGTGGAAAAAGCAGAAATCAAAGGAAGGCCTGAATTACGCCCTGTTAAGCGCGGCAGGCATCATTACGCTGCTGGCCGTGTGGCAGCTGGTAGTAAGTGTGGGTCTTGTCAATGAAAGGATGCTTCCCGCGCCCACTCAGATTTTTGAGACCCTGATGTATAAGTTTGCGAATAAGGCCCCGGACGGCAACGTCCTTTGGGTGAATATACTGGCCAGTCTCCAGGTTGCCTTATCCGGTTTCCTGGCGGCCATCATCATCGGCGTTCCCCTGGGACTGGTCATGGGCTGGTGGACCTATGCGGACCGTTTTATCCGCCCCATCTTTGAACTGGTGAGGCCGGTTCCCCCCATTGCCTGGATACCCCTGGTAGTGGTGTGGATGGGAATTGGCCTGAAGGCAAAGGCGCTCATCATCTTTTTTACCGCCTTTGTGCCCTGTGTCATCAATTCCTACACAGGCATAAAGCTGACCAGCAAGACGCTGATCAATGTGTCCAGGACCTTTGGGGCCTCCAATGCGGAGATATTCTGGAAAGTGGGGGTACCTTCCTCCCTTCCCATGGTATTTGCCGGAATCCGCGTGGCATTGGGAAATTCCTGGTCCACCCTGGTGGCGGCGGAGATGCTGGCAGCCAGCGCCGGACTGGGATACATGATTCAGATTGGCCGTACCGTGGCCCGTCCGGATATTGTAATCGTGGGTATGGTGGTGATTGGCGCCATCGGAGCCATTCTTTCAGGATTTTTGTCCAGGGCAGAAAAATATTTCCTGCGCTGGAAGGTAAACAGGTAGGAGGGAGTAAGGAATATGGATGTAGCAAGCAAACAGCAGAAAACATTGAGAAACGTCCTGTACTACGGCCTGCCTGTATTGGCAATCCTGATGATTGCCGTGGGCTGGGTCTTGTTCTCGGACAGCCGCCCGGAGCTGATGCCTGCTCCGGCTGACGTATGGGCGCGTTTTGTGAAAACATTTACCAAACCCATTGCAAAGACCTCCCTGGCAGGACACGCATGGGCCAGCTTAAGGCGTGTACTCATGGCACTGCTTATCGCGTGGGCCTTTGGTATTTCCTTTGGCATTCTCATTGGATGGAATAAGAAATGCAAGGCATTTTTTGGCAGCATATTTGAGGTCATCCGCCCCATTCCGCCCATTGCCTGGATTCCCATTGTAATCATGTGGTTCGGCATCGGTGAATTTCCAAAGGTACTGCTGGTGTTTATCGGAACCTTTGTGCCGTTAGTCATCAACACCTCCACGGGAATTGAGATGGTGGATAAAATTAATTTGGATGTAGGCCATGTATTTGGCGGAAATAACAGGCAGATACTGACGGATATCGTTATCCCCACTGCCCTGCCCTCCATCTTTGCGGGAATCCGCACCTCGGTCAGCTCAGGCTGGACAACGGTACTGGCGGCCGAGATGCTAGGCGCCCGGAAAGGACTGGGAGCACTGGTGACCAGAGGCTGGCAGGGAAGCGATATGGCCCTGGTACTTGTCTCTGTCATAACCATTGCAATTATTGGCGCCCTTTTGTCACTGGGGCTTCAAAAACTTGAGAAGGTGGTGTGCCCGTGGAACAACTAAACAAACGAATGGAAATAAATGGGATATCCAAGACGTTTTTCAGCGACAAGGGATATTTTACAGCCATAAAAGATGTGAGCTTTGATGTGAACGACGGCGAATTTCTGGTAATCCTGGGGCCGGGGCGCTGCGGCAAGACCGTTCTGCTCAATATCATCGCGGGGCTGGAGCAGCAGACCGGGGGAACGGTTGTGTACAACGGCAGAGAGTGGAAGGGCGTAAACCCGGAAATCAGCATGGTGTTCCAGAAGCTGGCCCTGATGCCCTTTAAGACGGTTATGGAAAATGTGGAGCTGGGCCTTAAATTCCGCGGAATGTCCAAGGGACAGCGCAGGGAGCTTGCACAGCATTACATAGAGCTGGTGGGCCTTAAGGGATTTGAGAAATCCTATCCCACCCAGCTGTCAGGCGGCATGAAGCAGAGGGTGGGAATCGCCAGGGCGTATGCGGCGGACCCCAAGCTGTTAATCATGGACGAGCCCTTTGGACAGTTGGATGCCCAGACCCGGTACCAGATGCAGGAGGAAATCTTAAGAATCTGGGAAAAGGAAAAGCGTACCGTCATATTCGTCACCAACAATATAGAGGAAGCCTGCTATCTGGGAGACAGAATTATCCTTCTCAGCGACTGCCCGGCCACTGTAAAGGAGGTATATCCCATCAGTATACCGAGGCCAAGGGATATGGTAAGCGAGGAATTCCTGAAGCTGCGTACGGTTATTTCCGACAACACTGATTTAGCAATTTAATGGTAACAGTTCAGACGGCGGGTAAACCGGGAAAGAGGATGGGCCGTCTGAACGGTTGGATAGGAGGACAAGAATGCCTGAGAGAGAGGATACCCGGCCCATAAAAGTCGAGGTCAGGAATCTTACAAAGCGATTCGGCGACCTGCTGGTGCTGGATAATATGTCATTTAACATCCGCAAAGGCGAGTTCGTGTGTGTAGTGGGGCCTACAGGCTGCGGAAAGACCACGTTTTTAAACTGCCTTACCAGGATTCATATGCCCAGTGAGGGCGACCTGTATATAGACGGAGTCCCTGCGGACCCACGCAAGCATAACATTTCCTTTGTGTTTCAGGAGCCAAGCGCCCTTCCGTGGCTGACCGTGGAGGATAACCTGGCCTATGGACTTAAGATTAAGAGAATCCCCAAGGCTGAAATCGACCGCAGGGTGGCTCAGATACTGGACCTGATGGGACTTTGGGAGTTCAGGAAGGCGTATCCGGGTGAGCTGTCCGTATCAGCGGAGCAGAGAATCATCATCGGACGTTCCTTTGCCATGCAGCCGGACCTGCTGCTGATGGATGAGCCCTATGGACAGATGGATGTGAAGATGCGATTTTATCTGGAGGATGAGGTCATACGCCTGTGGAAGGAGCTGGGGAGCACGGTGGTATTCATCACCCACAATATAGAGGAAGCCGTGTATCTGGCGGAGCGCGTGCTGATTCTCAGCAACAAACCGGCTAAAATAAAGGAGGAGGTACGGATTGACCTGCCAAGACCCAGGAATATCACATCCTCACGGTTTATTGAGTACCGAAACTATATAACAGACAAGATTAAATGGTGGTAGAGATATGGAATCAGGACGGTTAAATGGAAAGACAGCCATCGTGACAGGCGGAGCCAGAGGAATCGGGTTTGGAATTGCTTCCAGATATGCGGATGAAGGAGCCAGGGTGGTCATAGCAGACGTGCTGGAGGAAGAGGGCAGAAAGGCTGCCATGGACATCGGCCCCACGGCAGAGTTTTATCAGATTAATCTGCGGGACAGAGGGCAGATATTCGCCATGGCGGATTATGTACATGAAACATACGGGCATATTGATATACTGGTAAACTGTGCGGGCGTGGCCCGTCCCTGTCCCACCCTTAAGCTGGCGGAGGAAGTGCTGGACGAGGTAATCGACATCAACATGAAGGCTCCGCTGTTCTGCTGCCAGGCAGTGGGAGCTTATATGAGACGGGACGGGGGAGGGAGCATTGTCAATATCTCCTCCGGAAACACCAGGATGATTAATGTGGGCCGGGTGCCCTACGGCATCACAAAGGGAGCTGTGAATCTGCTGACAGAGCAGCTGGGAGCAGAGTGGGCCCTGTATAACATCAAGGTAAATGCCATTGCTCCGGGCTGGATTCGGACGGAGATGGTGGAAAAGCCCCTTAAATCAGGAATACTGGATGAGGAGGCCATATTGTCCGTGTCGCCCGTCGGACGTTTCGGAAAGACAGAGGAAATTGCCAGTCTGGCCAGTTTCCTTGCCTGTAAAGAATCGGACTACATTGTGGGCCAGGTGATATTTGCCGACGGAGGCTGGTCCCTGGGCATCATGCCCCATGCACTTGACTATATCAGAGAGAATGAGGAGGATTGAAAACATGCAGGTATTATGTCTGCCGGAGCCAGGAAACCTGGTGATAAAGGATTTGCCCATGCCGGAGCTGAAAGAAGGACAGGCAATCATAAAAATGGAAATGTGCGGTATCTGCGGTTCGGACGTGACTGCTTACAGGGGGGTGAACCCCACCATGCGCTATCCCATTAACGGGCTGGGCCATGAGGGCGTGGGAGTCATTCAGGAAATCGGGGAGAATGACAAAGGGTTAAAGCCGGGCGACCGGGTGGCCCTGGAACCCTATGTGCCCTGTAATAAGTGCCATATGTGCGCGGCGGGGCGCTTCAATAACTGCGCGGACCTGCATGTGTGCGGCGTACATAAGGACGGCATGATGTCCGAGTATTTCCTTCATCCGGTGCAGCTTTTATATAAGCTTCCCGATGAATTGACCTTTACCCATGCAGCCCTGGTGGAACCCTTAACCATCGGCCTTCACGGGGCCGCCAGGGCCAGGGTATCAAAGGGGGAGCACTGCGCCGTGTTCGGAGCCGGCATCATCGGCCTTATGGCTGCATTTGCCTGCATCAATTACGGCGCGACCCCCATACTGGTGGATGTGCTGCAAAAGCGTCTGGATTACGCAAAGGAGCTGGGGGTACCATGCACCTTTAATTCCGGGGATGGAAATGTGGAGGAGTATCTGCGGGAGGTGACAGGCGGCAAGCTGCCTGAGGCCATGATTGATTGTACAGGAGCTCCGGTCATTCTGGAGAACATGCATAATTACGTGTGCCATGGAGGAAGGACTGCCCTGGTGGGATGGCCTCATGACCCGGTGCGGATTAACACGGTACGCCTGATGCAGAAGGAAATTGACGTGTGCCCGTCCAGGAATTCCAACGGAAAGTTTCCGGAGGCAATCAGTCTGGTAAACGAGGGCAGGGTACCCACGGACGCAATTATAACAAAAATGATTGAACTGGACCAGGTGGAGGATACCATAAAGGACATGATTCAGTCCCCGTCCGATTATCTGAAAGTCATCGTGAACATCTGAGAAGGAGAATAGCATGCTGACAACCACTTATGAAATGCTTCAGAATGCCTATAAAGGACATTATGCGGTTCCCGCTATCAATACCCAGGGAGGAACCTATGACATCATACGGGCCGTGTGCATGGCCGCGGAGGAGCTTCGCTCCCCGGTCATATTGGCCCACTATGTGAATACAGGGGCTTATTCAGGCCATGACTGGTTTTATGAGACGGCAAAATGGATGGCCGCCAAGGTATCTGTGCCGGTTGCAATCCATCTGGACCATGGAGACAGCTTTGAGCGCTGTATGGAGATGCTGAAGCTGGGATTTACCTCTATTATGTTTGACGGTTCCGCCCTGCCAGTGGAGGAAAATGCAGCTGCCACAGAGGCGGTGGCCAGGGTGTGCAGGTCCTTTGGCGTGCCCCTGGAGGCGGAAATCGGAGAGCTGTGCCGTCTGGATGACAAGGGAAATAAGATGGGTGCATCCAACATCGCGGACCCGGATGTGGTGAGACAGTATCTTAAGCTCTGCCATCCCGATTCACTGGCCATCGGCATCGGTAATGCCCACGGGTTTTACAACGGGCCTGTGGATATCCGGGCGGAGGTGCTGGAGGAGTGCAGGAAATTTACGGATATCCCCTTTGTTCTTCACGGATGCACGGGTATGGATGAGGAACTGGTGAAGCGTTCCATTGACAGCGGAGTGGCCAAGATTAATTTTGGTACCCAGGTGCGCTGCCAGTATGTGAACTATCTGAAAGAGGGGCTGGCTGAGGGTAAGGACCAGGGCCACGCCTGGAAATTATCACAGTATGCGGAACTGCGGCTGCGCGAAGACATTAAAGATATTATCCGGCTGGCAGGATCCCAGGAAAGGGCGTGACCCTGTCCAGTGATAAAACGCCGGAAAAGGAAGGTAAAATATGACATTGATTCCTTTAAGACCTCTCATGGAGGCTTCTGTTAAACATGGATTTGCCCAGGGCGCTTTCAACGTCAACGCGGTGGCCCAGGCAAAGGCCGCCATCGGGGTCCATGAGATGTTCCGCTCCGCTGCCATATTGCAGGGAGCTGACCTGGCAAACGGCTTCATGGGGGGAAGATGCGACTTTATGAACGCAACCCTGGAGGATAAGAAAAAGGGCGCCAAAAATATTGCCAGGGCCGTAAAGAAATATGGGGAGGACAGCCCTATCCCCATTGTCCTTCATCTGGACCACGGGCGGGATTTTGATTCCTGCGCGGCTGCCATTGCAGGGGGATACACCTCTGTGATGATTGACGGGTCGTCCCTTGCCTTTGATGAAAATGTGGAGCTGACCCGGGAAGTGGTGAAATACGCACATGCAAGAGGCGTCAGCGTGGAAGGGGAGCTGGGAGTGCTGGCCGGAGTGGAGGACCATGTGTTTTCAGAGGGTTCCACTTATACCAATCCCCTGAAGGCGGTTGAATTTTTCCGCAAGACCGGTGTGGACGCACTGGCCATATCCTATGGAATCATGCACGGGGCCTCCAAGGGAAAGGATGTAAAGCTGCGCAAGGAGATTGCGGTGGCCATAAGGGAGTTCCTGAACCACGAGGGGATTTTCGGGGCCCTGGTATCCCATGGATCGTCCACGGTTCCGGAATATATTGTGAATGAAATTAACGGGCTGGGAGGTACGCTGACCGGCGCCATACCGGATGAGGATACGCCAGCCATAACAGACTGTATTGAGCGGGGCGTGAAGGAAGTGGTGGGCACCCTCATCGTACAGTTTGGCTCCTACGGCAAAGCGCCTCTGGTGGAACAGGTTTCCCTGGAGGAGATGGCTGAGCGCTATAAGAAAATGCAGATATAATAAATGAGAAAGGTGGTAAAGGCAATGTCGGCAAATGTTCTGGTGGTCCATGGAGGCGGCCCCACGGCTGTTATCAATGCTTCCCTGTACGGCGTGGTGGAGGAAGCCAAGAAATCCGGCAGCATAGGGAAGGTGTACGGGGCAATTGGCGGAAGCGGAGGAATCCTGAAGGAGAATTTTCTGGATTTGATGCAGGTTCCGGAGGAGAAGCTGAGCCTTTTGCTTCAGACGCCGGCCACCGCAATCGGCTCCTCCCGGTATGCCCTGGAACAGGAGGACTATGATGCCATGGCGGGAATCTTCAGGAAGCATGGGATCCGGTATGTGCTCCTGAACGGCGGAAACGGGACCATGGACACCTGCGGCCGTATCTTTGAGGCATGCAGGGGAGAGGACATCTATGTGGTGGGAATTCCCAAGACCATTGACAACGACATTGCCATAACAGACCATACACCGGGATATGGAAGCGCGGCCAGGTTTATCGCCGCTTCCACGGCAGAGGTGGGCGCGGATGTCAGGGCCCTGCCCATCCATGTGTGCGTCATGGAAGCCATGGGCCGCAACGCCGGATGGATAACGGCTGCATCCGCCCTGGCCAGGAAGAAGCCGGGGGATGCGCCCCATCTGATTTATCTGCCGGAGCGTCCCTTCCATGAGGAGGAATTCCTGGAGGATGTGAAACGCCTTTACGAAGAAAAGGGAGGCGTGGTGGTGGTTGCCAGCGAGGGGCTTAAGAATGAAAAAGGGGAACCCATTGTGCCACCTGTTTTTAAGGCGGGGAGAGCCGCCTATTATGGGGATGTCAGCGCTTATCTGGCGAATTTGGTCATACAGAAGCTGGGAATTAAGGCCAGGAGCGAGAAGCCCGGCCTTTGCGGAAGGGCGTCCATAGCCTGGCAGTCTCCTGTGGACCGGGAAGAGGCAGTTCTGGCCGGCAGGGAAGCGCTGCGTACAGCCATGGCCGGCGGGAGCGGCGTCATGATTGGACTTATACGGGATGAAAATGAGGATGGCGGGTATCATGTCCATACCTCAGCCATACCCATCAAAGAGGTGATGCTCCATGAGCGGGTTTTGCCGGATGAATACATAAATGACAGGGGCAATGATGTAACCGGCGCGTTTCTGGAATGGTGCAGGCCGCTGATTGGACCCGAACTGAGGGATTTTGTGGATTTTAAAGAAGAGTATGAAAAGATGGGAGTGGGAAAATGAAACACATATTTCTGAACCTGAAACGGTTCGATATACCCAGGGAGTACGGAGGGGTCAACGGTGTGGCGCCCATGGAGGAATGGGGGAGCTACATTGTGCAGAATACCCAGGAAAAGCTGAAGGCGTACGGCGCAGAAGATGTGGAGTTCGTCATGTATTTCCCGGAAGCCCATTTGATTCCGGCGGTAAAAGCCCTGTGTGAGGACAGCCCGGTTAAGATTGGCTGCCAGGGAGTGTACAGGGACGATACGGCTGAAAACGGCAATTTCGGCGCATTTACCACCAACCGCACTGCCAACGCAGCTAAAGCAATGGGATGCAGTTCCGTTATCATCGGCCACTGCGAGGAGCGAAAGGATAAGGCCGGAATTCTAAAGGAGGCCGGAGTCACGGATGAAGGCGCAGTGGGAAGGCTGCTGAATCAGGAAATCAAGGCGGCAATCCAGGCCGGCCTTACCGTGATCTACTGTATCGGGGAAACGGCCGGGGAGCAGGAACAATGGCAGGAAGTGCTGAAATCGCAGCTGGAGACAGGGCTTAAGGATGTGGATAAGGAGAAGGTGGTCATTGCCTATGAACCCATATGGGCCATCGGACCAGGCAAGACACCGCCGGATGAAGCATATATCACGAAGATTGGTTCCTATATTAAGGAAATGACCGGAGGAATGGATGTGGTCTATGGAGGCGGCCTTAAAACGGACAACGCCAGGATGCTGGCTTCGGTTCCGGTCATGGACGGCGGCCTGATTGCCCTCACCAGGTTCCAGGGAGAAATTGGATTCTATCCGGAGGAATATCTGGAGATCGTGCGCACCTATCTGGAACAGGACTGAAGCGTTTGGAACACAATTGAAAATCACAGGAAAATCACAGGAGGATTATCATATGAAGTTATCATTTGAATATGGCGCGGGGCTTATGGCGGCAGAGCTTCCGGACAACACCGATGTGTTCATACCCGGCGAGACTGTGGCAGACCCGCCCTGTATCCCGGAGGACCGGCTGGTGGAAAAGACCCTGGAATCCATACGCAATCCCATGGGAATGGAGCCGCTGTCCAGGCTGGCCCATAAGGGATCCAAGGTGACCATTATTTTCCCGGATAGGGTAAAAGGAGGGGAACAGCCCACTTCCCACAGGAAAATATCTATTAAATTGATACTGAAGGAGCTGTACGACGCGGGAGTGGAGAAGAAGGACATCCTTTTAATCTGTTCCAACGGACTTCACCGTAAGAACACGGAGGCGGAAATCTACAACATTCTTGGGGATGAGCTGTTCCACGAGTTCTGGCACTCACACCAGATTATCAACCATGACAGCGAGGATTATGAGCATCTGGTGGACCTGGGCACCACGGACCGCGGCGACCCGGTGCTCATGAACAAATATGTGTATGACAGCGACGTGGCAATCCTCATCGGGCACACCCAGGGCAATCCCTACGGCGGCTACTCCGGGGGATATAAGCACTGCGCCACAGGCATCACCCATTGGCGTTCCATTGCCTCCCACCATGTGCCTGAGGTCATGCACCGGAAGGATTTTACTCCGGTCAGCGGAAAGTCGCTTATGAGGACGAAATTTGATGAGATTGGCCAGTATATGGAAAAGTGCATGGGAAAGAAGTTTTTCTGCTGCGACGCCGTGCTGGACACCAAGTCCCGCCAGATAGAGATTAACAGCGGATATGCCAAAGTCATGCAGCCCCATTCCTGGATTACGGCGGATAAGAGGACCTATGTGCCGTGGGCCGAAAAGAAGTATGATGTGATGATATTCGGTATGCCCCAGTTCTTCCACTACGGCGAGGGCATGGGCACCAATCCCATTATGCTGATGCAGGCCATCTCGGCCCAGGTCATCCGGCATAAGCGCATTATGAGCGATAACTGTGTGATTATCTGTTCCTCCCTGTGCAGCGGTTATTTCCACGATGAGCTGTGGCCTTACACCAGGGAAATGTATGATATGTTCCAGCATGATTTTATGAACACCCTGCCGGACATGAACCGGTACGGCGAATACTTTGCAACCAATGAGGAATATATCAGAAAATACCGTTACTGCAATGCGTTCCACCCATTTCACGGCTTCTCCATGATTAGCTGCGGCCATATAGCGGAAATGAATACCTCCGCCATCTATCTGTGCGGCGCCCAGGAACCGGGCTATGCCAGAGGGATGGGCCTTAAAACCAGGGCCACCATTGAGGAAGCACTGGCTGACGCAAAGAAAAAGTTTGTTGGACAAAATCCCAATATCCTGGCCCTTCCCCAGACCTTTAAGCTGGGCGCGGTCCATCTGATGATGAAGGATGAGGCGTATGAAGGCAAGGGGCAGGAGGACTGCGGGTGCGCGTGCCATATGCATGGGCAGATGGTATAAACGTTACAGGAAAACCGAATAAAGAGGCATTGTTATAGAATTAAGCTATAAACACGGCTTCCATCTTAGTTATTTTAAATTGTACAGTCCGTTCAATTTCGATTAGAATAGAAGCGCGATATTTGAATACTTTAGTATCCATCACATGCAGAGGAGAAGGACTATGTCAACTAATATGGAGGAAAAGCCTGTCCCTGACAGCGGACAGATAAACCCGCTGGGACATCTGACGAGACAGCAGCTAAAAGAACTGGAGCAAAAGGAAAAAACACGCGGGCAGAAAATCCTGGATTTTGTTATTATGGTGCTTCCGGTTATCTGCGGTTTCATCGCTATTATCGAGTACTGGGAGGTTCCCAACGGAAGTCCCAACAGCCATCCCTACACCTATGTATGGGTAGTGGCAGCCTTTATGACCGCATACGCTCTCTATGCCCTTGAAGCCGGGATTAAAAACCGGAGGGGGGATAAACGGACAGTGGAGGACCTGCGCTACCGCGCGCCTTTGGTCTCTGCTTTTTTTCTCCTGCTTACCGTTTATGATTACCTGACCCTGAAAACAGGCATCCTGTCCCAGCCCTTTGTTCCGTGTATGAACAGCATATTGAACATTGCATGGGAGGACCGGGCTTATCTGCTTGAATGTACGCTTCACACTCTGCGCCTGCTGTTTTTGGGATATTTTATCGGTATTGTCCTGGGACTGGTTACGGGAATTACCTGCGGTTACTCCGAAAAGGCCCGGTACTGGATAAATCCCATTATCAAATTTCTGGGGCCCATCCCCACCGCAACATGGATTCCCATTATCATGGTTGTGGCAGCCTCCCTGTTCAGGGGTGCCGTGTTTATCATCGCTCTTGGCTCATGGTTTGCAGTTACCGTGGCATCCATGTCCGGCATCCAAAATGTGGACAAGGATTTCTTCGAGGCCGCAAGGACCCTGGGGGCAAGTGAGCGGCAGCTTGTATTCCGGGTGGCGATCCCTCATGCAATGCCCTCTATTTTACAGGGCTGCACCCAAGCCATGAGTTCCTCCTGTGTTGCAATCATGATTGCGGAGATGATGGGGGTAAAAGCAGGACTTGGCTGGTACATGAATTGGGCTAAATCCTGGGCGGCCTATGACAAAATGTTTGCTGCGCTGTTTGTCATCTGCTTTATTTTCACTATTGTGACAAAGGTGCTGGATTTGATTAAACGCCGCGTCCTCAGATGGCAGAACGGAGTAGTGAAATAATGGCAGAAAATACAATTATCCTTCGGTTAGACAATGTATCAAAAAGTTTCGCAAAGGTGGAGCACGATGAGGTTACCCATGCGTTAAACGAAGTGAATCTTTCCATGAAAAGCGGTGAATTTATCAGTCTCGTGGGGCCGTCTGGATGCGGGAAATCCACCATACTCCGCCTTGTGGCCGGACTGATTCCCCCGACCACCGGCCATCTGACCGTAAATGGGACACAGATTACAGGGCCGTCGCCGGAGCGGGGAATGATGTTTCAGAAACCAACCCTTTTTCCATGGCTGACAGTGGAAAAAAATATTTCCTTCAGCTTAAAGCTGCAGGGAAAATTGAAGGGGAATGAGAAGAAGGTAGAGAGGATGCTTAAAATCATAGGCCTTGAATCCTTCCGGAACGACTACCCGGGCCAGCTTTCCGGCGGTATGGCACAGCGCGTTTCGCTGGTGCGCTCTCTGATTAACGAGCCGGATATACTGCTGTTAGACGAGCCTCTGGGAGCGCTTGACGCATTTACACGCATGAATATGCAGGATGAAATCCTAAAGGTGTGGCAGGAGAAAAAGCAGCTTGCGATCATGGTTACTCATGATGTGGATGAAGCCATTTACATGGGAACCAGGGTGATTGTCATGGACGCGCACCCGGGGAGGGTTGTCTCTGATATTAGGATAGACCAGGCATACCCCAGAGAGCGCTCATCACAGACCTTTGTGGCCTGCCGGAATGAAATCCTCAATCGCCTGCACTTTGGCGGAAGAAACAGCGGTCAGCGGTAAAACGGACAGACCCCTGTAAAGTGAAAAGCGCAGACTCTATGGTCTGTGTATATAAATAACCATTAAAAGCAAAAAGGAGAACAGTATGATGAAAAAAACAAATGCGAAACGCGTTCTGGCAGCAGCGCTTGCGGGAATGATGGCCTTATCCCTGAGCGCCTGCGGGGAACAGGGGGGAGGCTCACCCACGGAGAGCGCGTCCACAGCGGCTGTATCGGCGGAGACGAAAGCGGAGGCAGAGTCAGCGGCAGAGTCACAGGATTCCGGGAAAAACGGCGAGGAGGCAACCGGAGACGCCGGCCGCCCGGAGGCTGTGTCCCAGGAGGATTGGGAGGCTATGCAGAAGGAGCCTGCCTTTGGAACAACATTAAATTATCTGTTTAACGGGGGAGCCTGCGTGTCTGCGGTATACCTTGCCGAGGCGCTGGGCTATTATGAGGATTACGGTATTAACGCGGAATACATTGAAGGCGAGTCTGTTGTTATCACGGTTGGTACAGGGAAGTGCCTGTGGGGAACAGACCATATCGCAACCATGCTTGTGCCGGTGACAAACGGCGTGGATATGACCTTCGTAGCCGGAGCCCACATGGGCTGCAAATCCATCTACGTATTCAACGACAGCGAAATCAAGACAGCTGAGGATTTAAAGGGAAAGACCATTGCCATCCATGACGGCATCGGAAACTCCGACCAGAACATTATCTACCGTATGCTGGACGGGGAGGGGATAGACCCTACCTCTGAGGTGGAGTATCTTGATATCGCAGACAGCGCGGCCAGCGTTGCTGCCATGGAGAGCGGCGAGATTGACGCTTCCATTTTCTCGGATTATTTTGTAATCGCCAACTACAGAGATAAGATGCGCAAGGTATGCTCCATTACCCCCAGCGATGAGTTCGAGGGAGAGGTGTGCTGTGTAACCGCCATGAACAATGATTTTCTTGCCAAGAACCCGGTTCATGCAAAATACATAGTTATGGCGATTAAACGTGCAGGGCAATTTGCCCGTCTCCACTCTGAGGATGCCGTGCAGTTAATGTTTGACACCAATAAGATGACAGGCGAGTTTGAAAATCAGCTTGAGTTCTGGGATTCCCTGGATTTCGGCCTGTCTGACGCAATCACAGAGGAAGCGCTTGGCAATATTGCAGCCGATTACATCCGCCTTGGAGTTATCCAGAAGAAGGAAATGACAGCCGACGATGTCATGAAGCTTGCATGGACAAACGCGTGCCCGGATGCGGAGGTCCCGGGACTGACCGTGGGAGACCCGAAAGACGTGGATGGACGTACCGTAGAGGTTCAGCAGAAGGGTGAATAAATAAGAGACAGATAAGAAAGGTGCATAGTTACACTAAAAAGTTCCCAGGGAGGTGTTGGCTCCCTGGGAACTTTTCCCCTTTGTGGGGATGGTTCAGGCTGACTGTTTAATATATGGGCAAACGTTTGGCAAGAAAAGCGTTGACCTTTTGCGGACTTTTGCGTATAATTTTCCTAACGGTTGACAGAAGTCAACATTCAGAATGAACCAAGTAAATTCGATGAAGTAAGATTAAATCATCTAAGAAGTAAGGGATACCAGGAAGGTAGGATGTATTCTCAAGGAATACGCTTATTCTGGTATTTTTTTATGCTTTTTGCGACGGGAAATGGATTGGATTTATGGAATCAGGGCTTGAATCAGGGATTATAGATATAAGCGTATGAAGTCCGGGCACATGGGAAGGGCATAAAAAGGAAATGGAGAGGGAAATGAGACGAGGAATGAGAAATGGAATGAAATATGCCGTGGCAGCTATGCTGGCCGTGTCCATGGTTGTGACGGGCTGCGCGGGCAGCAGCGTTAAGGACAGCGGGACATCTGCGGCCGCGGACAGTACTGGAAACAGTGCGGGAGACAGTACCGGAAACAGCGGGGAAAATAGCGCCCGGGAGAAGGCAGGCAATGGGACAAGGGACGATGTGGTGGTTGTTATGGGGCCAACCTCAGAGCCGGAGGCCGGATTTGATCCTGCCTACGGATGGGGGGCAGGCGAACATGTCCATGAGCCGCTGATTCAGAGTACGCTGACCGTGACCACAGCCGGCCTGAAAATAGGATATGACCTGGCAACCGATATGGAGGTGAGCCAGGACGGCCTTACCTGGACCGTGAATATACGGGATGATGTTAAGTTTACAGACGGAGAGAAGCTGACTGCCAGGGATGTGGCATTTACATACAACACACTCCGGGACACCAGCTCTGTCAATGATTTTACCATGTTAGAGAGTGCAGAGGCGCCGGATGATTCCACCGTGGTATTTCACATGAACCGGCCCTATTCCATCTGGCCCTATACCATGGCAATCGTGGGAATCGTACCGGAACATGCCTACGGGGCGGATTACGGGTCACATCCCATTGGTTCCGGCAGATATATCATGAAACAGTGGGATAAGGGACAGCAGGTCATATTTGAGGCGAACCCGGATTATTACGGGACAGAGCCGAAAATGAAGAAGGTGACCATACTTTTCATGGAAGAGGACGCGGCTTACGCGGCTGTTATGTCCGGTCAGGTGGACCTGGCCTATACGGCCGCGTCCTATTCGGACCAGACGCTTCCCGGATATGAGCTCCTTTCCTTTGAGACAGTGGATAACCGGGGCTTCAACCTTCCGGCTGTAAAGGCCGGCACCGTATCTGACGGCAAAACCGTTGTTGGAAATAATTTTACGTCGGATGTACAGGTGAGAAGAGCTGTGAATATTGCGATTGACAGGGATGAAATGATTGAACATGTGCTGAACGGTTACGGAAGTCCGGCATACAGCGTGTGTGATAAGATGCCCTGGTACAATGAGTCTGCAAAGACAGAGTATGACCCGGAAAAGGCAGCAGAGCTTCTGGAGGAAGCCGGATGGAAGGCAGGTTCAGACGGAATAAGGGAAAAGGATGGCGTCAGGGCCGGATTTACACTGATGTACCCGGCCAGCGATTCTGTACGCCAGGCCCTGGCGGCGGATACTGCCAACCAGCTTAAGGAAGTGGGAATTGATGTAAAGATAGAGGGCGTTGGCTGGGATGACGCCTATGACCGCGCCCAGACAGAGCCGCTTATGTGGGGCTGGGGCGCCCATACGCCTATGGAGCTCTACAATATTTACCATACTATGAAGGATACCGGCCTGGCGGAGTATTCTCCCTATGCCAATGACAGCGTGGACCGGTACATGGACGAGGCCCTGGCCAGCGGGAATTTGGAGGATTCTTACGAGCTGTGGAAGAAGGCCCAGTGGGACGGGACCGAGGGAGTGACCCAGGACGGGGATATACCGTGGATTTGGCTGGTTAATATAGACCATCTGTACTGGTCCGGGGACGGACTTAAGGTGGCGGAGCAGAAAATCCATCCCCATGGCCACGGATGGTCCATTGTGAATAATGTGGACCAGTGGAGCTGGGAATAAAAGAAGACATAGTTGTATGTATGCAGGAAGGATAAAATCATGAGTTGGAAACAGGCGGGTGTTAGTTTCATACGGATGGCGGTCCTGCTGGTGCTGGTGAGTATGGCGGCGTTTTTCCTGGTGTCGGTCTCTCCGCTGGACCCCCTTACCACCAATGTGGGGCAGGCGGCCCTTGGCAGCATGAGCAGCGAGCAGATTGCCAGGCTCCAGGAATACTGGGGAGTCAACACGCCGCCTGTAACCCGTTATCTGGCCTGGGCCGGTGATTTCCTTAAGGGGGATATGGGTATCTCCCTTTTGTACCGCAGGCCTGTGGCCCAGGTAATCGGGGAGAAGCTGGCCAATTCCCTTTGGATTATGGCGGCGGCATGGATTTTGTCCGGATTCATTGGGTTCCTTATGGGAATCATAGCCGGGGCAAAAAAGGGAAAGGCAGCGGACCGTATTATTTCTTCCTATGCCCTGGCAACTGCCAGTACGCCGGCCTTTTGGGTGGCCCTGGTACTGTTGGTGGTATTCGCGGTCTGGCTTAAGCTGCTCCCCATAGGACTTTCCGTTCCAATCGGGGTGGAGGCGTGGGCTGTGACCATGAAGGACCGCCTGATTCATGGCATACTGCCTGGGGCTGCATTGTCCATTACAGGCATCTCCAACATTGCCCTCCACACAAGGGAGAAGATGGCAGAGGTCATGGAAAGTGATTATGTACTGTTTGCCAGGGCCAGGGGGGAGTCGGAATGGTCCATTATCCGCAGGCATGGAATCCGCAACATCCTTCTTCCTGCCATGACGCTCCAGTTTGCCTCTGTCAGCGAGATATTCGGAGGCTCCGTGCTGGTGGAGCAGGTATTTTCCTATCCGGGCCTGGGACAGGCTGCTGTGACGGCCGGACTGGGCGGGGATGTGCCGCTTTTGATGGGAATTACAATCATCAGCGCGGCCATTGTATTTTTAGGGAACTTTACCGCCAACCTCTTGTATGGAACGGTGGATCCCAGAATCAGGAGGAGCAGGGGATGAACGCACAAAGACACAGATGGAACCGCCGCAAGGCCATGGCGGTGCTGCTGGCGGTATCGGTCATCCTGCTGGCGGCCATTGCCATTGCCGGCCAGGTGTTAAAGGAGCGGGCACTGGCCACGGATTTCACCAGAAAGAATCTGCCGCCCAGCCTGGCCTATCCCTTTGGAACGGACTGGATGGGACGGGATATGTTCATCCGCAGCCTTACAGGCTTATCCATCAGCATACGCATCGGGTTTTTGACAGCATGCTTCAGCGCGGTGGCGGCCTTCATCATGGGAACCATGGCCGCCTGTCTGGGCAGGGTCACGGACGCTGTCATAGGGGGAATCATTGATCTGGTCATGGGAATACCCCATATCCTGCTGCTGATTCTCATTTCCTTTGCAGTGGGAAAGGGATTCTGGGGTGTACTGATTGGCATTTCACTGACCCACTGGACATCCCTGGCCAGGCTTCTGCGGGGGGAGGTCATGCAGCTTCGTGAGAGCCAGTATATACAGGTTGCCAAGAAGCTGGGAAAGGGAAGGCTTTATATTGCCCTCAAACATATGACGCCTCATCTTCTGCCCCAGCTGTTTGTGGGCATGGTTCTGCTGTTTCCCCATGCAATCCTTCATGAGGCCAGCATAACCTTCCTGGGCTTCGGACTGCCGCCGGAGCAGCCCGCAGTGGGCGTTATCCTGTCTGAGAGCATGAAATACCTGGTCATGGGAAAATGGTGGCTGGCCCTGTTTCCGGGGCTGTTGCTGGTATTTGTGGTGGTCCTGTTCCATTTTATCGGGGATACGCTGAGCCGTCTGCTGGACCCGGCCCAGGCCCATCTGTAGAATCTCTGCCTGCACTGTTGCAGGGGTTTGTTCTGTAGGAGGTTGTCATGGAAGAAAAACAAGTCATATTGTCGGTGGAACACCTGATGATTTCATTTTCCCAGTATGTGGGGGGATGGCGCCAGAGGGAACTTCCCGTGATTCGGGACCTGAACATAAAGGTACGGGAACATGAGGTGGTGGCCGTAGCCGGTTCCAGCGGTTCGGGAAAGAGCCTTCTTGCCCATGCGGTCATGGGACTTCTGCCGCAGAATGCCGCCTGTCAGGGGACGGTTTTCTTTGAGGGGGAAATTCTGAACCAGAAGCGGAAGGAACAGCTCCGGGGAAGCCGGATGGTACTGGTACCCCAGAGCGTGTCCTATCTGGATCCGCTGATGAAGGTGGGGGAGCAGGTACGAAGGGGACAAAAGGATAAGGAGAGTGTGAAGCGCTGCCGTGAGTCTCTGGGGCGCTACGGGCTGGGAGAGGATACGGAGGGACTGTATCCTTTTGAACTGTCCGGGGGAATGACCAGAAGGGTTCTGATTTCAACCGCAGTGATGGAGCATCCCAGACTAGTCATTGCAGACGAACCCACTCCGGGGCTTCATATCAGAGCGGCCAGGCGTGTGCTCAACCATTTCCGGGAGATAGCGGACGAGGGGGCAGGGGTTCTTCTCATCACCCATGATTTGGAGCTGGCTCTGGAGGTGGCTGACAGAATCGTGGTATTTTATGCGGGTACCAATGTGGAGGAAGCCCTGGCAGCGGATTTTGAGGATGAACAGAGGCTTCGTCATCCCTATACCAGAGCTCTTTTCCGGGCCATGCCCCGACACGGGTTTAAGGCAGCGTCCGGAACCCAGCCCTATGCGGCGGATATGCCCGCGGGATGTCCCTATGGGCCCCGCTGCCCGGATATGGACGAGGGCTGTCTTCAGGAAATTTCCTATCGCAGTTTTCGCGGCGGCATGGTAAAATGCAGGAAGGCGGGAGTATGAGACTGGAAGCAATGAATATTTCGTTTCAATACGACAATGGGAACCGGAAAATACTGAACAATGTCAGCATGAGTCTGGAGAGCGGGGAACGTGTGGGGCTGAAGGCTCCCAGCGGTTTTGGAAAGACTACTTTTTGCAAGATACTGGCTGGTTATGAGAAGCCAGACCATGGGACTGTGGCTTTAGACGGAAAAAGTATTTCTTCCTGGGGCGGTTACAATCCGGTGCAGATGATATGGCAGCATCCGGAACTGTCGGTAAATCCCCGTCTTAAGATGCGGGAGGTGCTGAGGGAAGGGGATGCTGTGGAGGAACGGGTGGTCCGCGGCCTGGGAATCGAACCGGACTGGCTGAACCGGTATCCGGGAGAGCTGTCCGGAGGGGAGCTGCAGCGGTTCTGTATAGCCAGGGCCCTGGGTAAGCGCACCCGGTTCATTCTGGCAGATGAGATAAGCGCCATGCTGGACCTTATCACCCAGAGCCAAATCTGGGGATTCCTTTTGGAGGAAGTGAAGACGCGGGAGCTGGGTCTGCTGGTGGTCAGCCATTCAGAGGAGCTGCTGGAACGTGTTTGCGGCAGGGTGGCTGATTTGAGAACGGATAGCTTAACCGTATGGATTTGAGAGAGGAGAACGAAAGATGGATGTCAGGGAATTACTGGAACAGGTAAAGTCCGGCAGTGTTGAGATAGAGGATGCGCAGATGCGGCTTAAGAACCTGCCATATGAGGATTTGGGATATGCCAAGCTGGACCATCACAGGAAGCTGCGCTCCGGTTTTGGGGAAACCGTATTCTGCCAGGGAAAACCGGATGCGTATTTGCTGGAAATTTATAAGAAATTTTATGAGAGAGACGGGGAGGTCCTGGGAACCAGGGCTTCTGAGAGCCAGGCTGAGCTGGTGAGAACAGCGGTGCCGGAGGTGGTGTATGATCCCATATCACGGATACTCAAGGTGGAGAAGCCGGGTAAAGAGCGCAGGGGGTGTGTGGCAGTGTGCACGGGAGGCACGGCGGACATACCGGTGGCCGAGGAAGCAGCCCAGACCGCTGAATATTTCGGATGCAGGGCAGACCGGATATTTGATGTGGGAGTTGCCGGAATCCACAGGCTTCTGGCCCAGAGGGAACGCCTGGACAAGGCTAACTGCATTGTGGCGGTGGCCGGAATGGAAGGCGCCCTGGGCACGGTGATAGCAGGCCTGGTGGAATGCCCTGTGGTGGCAGTCCCCACCTCTGTGGGATACGGCGCCAGCTTCCATGGGTTATCGGCTCTTCTTACAATGCTTAATTCCTGTGCCAACGGGATATCGGTGGTTAATATTGACAATGGATACGGGGCCGGCTACCTGGCGGCCCAAATAAACAGAATGGCGGTGAGATAAAATGGGAAAGATTTTATATCTGGAGTGTAATTCGGGTATCAGCGGGGACATGACGGTAGGAGCCCTGCTTGACCTGGGAGCGGACAGGCAGGTGCTGGAGAATGCGCTGGAGAGTCTGGGAGTGGATGGATACCATCTGCATTTTGGCCGGAAGGTGGTGTGCGGTCTGGATGTCTTTGATTTTGATGTGCATTTGGAGGCGGATGGGCATGGACACAGCCACGAGCATACGCATCGGCAGGAAGATGCGTATGAGCGCGTAGACAGCTGTGGGCATTCAGAGGTACATGAGCATTGTCATGGGCA
This sequence comes from Enterocloster clostridioformis, assembly GCF_020297485.1. NCBI lineage: Bacteria > Bacillati > Bacillota > Clostridia > Lachnospirales > Lachnospiraceae > Enterocloster > Enterocloster clostridioformis. The sequence continues at coordinate 2,834,429 of NZ_JAIWZC010000001.1, read as the reverse complement.
TAAGCACGAGCACAGCCATGAGCATGAGGACGGCCATTCCCACTCCCATACTCACCGGAACCTCCACGACATTTATCATATCATAGACCATCTGGATTCCAATGAAAGGGTGAAGGAAATGGCCCGGACCATGTTCCGCATTGTGGCGGAGGCGGAATCCAAGGCCCATGGGCTTCCTGTTGAGCAGGTTCATTTTCATGAAGTGGGAGCCATTGATTCCATTGTGGACATTATCAGCGTGGCAGTCTGTATGGACAATCTGGGCGTGGAGGATGTGGTGGTTTCCGCATTGTCTGAAGGCCACGGCCATGTCCGCTGCCAGCACGGTGTACTGCCGGTTCCTGTACCGGCTACGGCTAATATTGCTTCCTCCTATGGACTTAAGCTGCATTTTACAGACAATGACGGGGAAATGGTTACGCCTACCGGGGCAGCCATTGCCGCCGCGCTGCGGACAAAGGACCGGCTTCCGGCTTCCTGCCGTCTGCTTAAGATAGGAATGGGGGCGGGGAACAAGGTCTTTAAACAGGCGAATGTGCTCCGGGCCATGCTGCTGGAGAATTCACAGGATGAGGACCGTACCATGTGGGTGTTGGAGACGAACCTGGATGACTGTACAGGGGAAATGCTGGGCCTTACCATGGAGATGCTCCTTGATGCCGGGGCCGCGGATGTGTGGTATACCCCTATTCACATGAAGAAAAACCGTCCTGCCTATATGATGTCCGTGCTTTGCCGTGAGTCATCCATAGAGGCCATGGAGGAAATCATACTGACCCAGACCACCACCATCGGAATCCGCCGTTATCCAACGGAGAGGACTGTTCTTGAGCGGAGTGAAATCCAGGTGGAAACCAGTTACGGGCCGGCGGATGTGAAGGTGTGCGCTTACAAAGGCAGAAAGTTCTTCTATCCTGAATATGAAAGCATCCGGCGTATCTGTATGGAACAGGGCGCGGATTTTCAGACCGCGTATCATCAGGTACGTAGGAAGGCAGAGGAAAGCCGGCAGGATTAATGGATACAGATAATGTCAGATTAGGAGATTTGTATGAATACGGTAAATAACAGCTACAGTGATGAAAGGCCATCTCTGTATCATATGAAAAAGTGTCTGGAGGCCAGGATGGAGCAGCTGGCCAAAGAGGATATATGCCTTGCGTTTTCCGGCGGAGTGGATTCAAGCCTGCTTTTAAAGACAGCAGCAGACGCAGCCGCCCATACGGGAAGAAACGTATACGCCGTGACGTTTGACAGCCGCCTGCATCCTTCCTGCGACCTGGAGATAGCCAGGCGCGTGGCAGGGGAGCTGGGGGGAATCCATGAAGTCATTACCGTGGACGAGCTGGAGCAGGAGGCAATCAAAAATAACCCGGTAAACCGCTGCTATCTGTGTAAGCGCCATCTGTTTTCCAAGCTGGCAGAACTGGCACAGGCCAGGGGAATCCGGTATATTCTGGACGGCACCAATGAGGACGATATGCATGTATACCGCCCCGGAATCCAGGCGCTTAAGGAGCTGGGAATCATTAGTCCCCTGGCAGAGCTGCGCATAACCAAGGCCCAGGTAAAGGCCCTGGCATCAGAGTACGGAATATCGGTGGCATCCCGCCCGTCCACTCCCTGTATGGCTACCCGCCTGCCTTACGGCGCTGTCCTGGATTATGAGGTGCTGGGAAGAATCGGAGCGGGAGAAGCTTATGTCAGAACCATGGTTCCTGGCAATGTACGTCTCAGGCTTCACGGAGATATCGCGCGCCTGGAACTGGACCCGGAAGCCTTTGATGTATTTATGAAATGCCGGAAGGAAATCGTCAGCCGTCTCAAGGAAATGGGGTTTGTATATATAACCCTGGATGCAGAAGGATTCCGTTCCGGAAGCATGGATGTGGGGCTGACCGGACTGAGCTGACCGGCTCAGGAGGGATGGACTGGGAAAATCGGACCGGACCTGTCTGTCTTGTGAGGAACAGACTGGAAAAGGCGGCCCGCAGCTCCAAGAATAAACAGGAAACCCGGATGAGAGATAAAACATTATCAATAATTGGAGTATATTTTCTCTGAAAATATATTTAAAGAAACTGCAAACATTTTTGCACGGTCTGCATTGCCTGCATTATCTATATATGGATAATGGAGGCATTTTCCATTTTACCCCATAGCATTTCTGTTATCCAAAGACGAATATTTTCCTCTGTTTCTTAACGAAATTGAACTTTACTACCATAAAAAACCGTGCTAGAATTAAAATCATGGGTTTGTAAAGTTTACGTAAAGATAAAGTAAATAATTAAGAGAGTAGGTAAAAAAGAATTATGGACATGTCGTTTTCCTTTTTCCTGCGGCAGCTGGTGACAAATCCGGCATTGTTGATAACAGTTCTTCTGACCCTTGGGGTCATCTGTGTCAATGGTATCACGGATGCGCCAAATGCCATTGCCACATGCGTGTCAACCAGGTCCCTGGATGTGAATCTGGCCATTGCAATGGCGGCAGTATGCAACTGCGCAGGGGTGGTTGTGATGACCATGGTGAATTCCACGGTTGCCATGACCATTACCAATATGGTCAATTTTGGGGAAGATACTTCGATTGCTCTGGTTGCCCTGTGTGCCGCGCTTTTTTCCATTGTGGTATGGTCATCCTTTGCTGTTTCCATTGGATGTCCTACCAGTGAGAGCCATGCGCTGATAGCGGGCCTTACCGGAGCTGCCGTGGCTATCCGCGGAGGATTTTCTGCCATTAACTCGGCAGAGTGGATAAAGGTGGTTTATGGTCTGATTTTTTCCGTTGTATTGGGATTTTTAAGCGGCTACCTTTCCTGCAAGCTGGTGGCCTGGACCTGCCGGGATATGGACCGCCGGAAAACCACCGGATTCTTCCGGTATGCCCAGATTGGCGGAGCCGCCGCCATGGCATTCATGCATGGTGCCCAGGACGGACAGAAATTCATGGGAGTCATGCTGCTGGGTATCTGTATGGTGAACGGGTCCAGCAATACCCAGGGAGTACGGTTTCCACTGTGGATGCTTTTGCTGGGATCGGCCGCCATGGCCCTGGGAACTTCCATTGGAGGAAAGAAAATCATCAAATCCGTGGGTATGGATATGGTAAGGCTGGAGAAATACCAGGGCTTTTCCGCGGATATGGCGGGAGCTGCCTGTCTTCTCGGATTTTCCATTTTCGGTATTCCTGTCAGTACCACACATACTAAAACCACAGCCATCATGGGCGTGGGAGCGGTGAAACGTCTGTCGGCCATTAACTTCAGCGTGGTTAAGGATATGGTGATGACCTGGGTCATGACATTCCCTGGCTGCGGTATCATTGGATTCCTGATGGCGAAGCTGTTTATGATGTTGTTCCATGGATAAGCAAAGGAGAAGATAAGATGTCTAAGAAAAGTGATAGTTATTATTTTCAGAATTTCATTGAGTGCGTTGAGTGCGGGTGCCAGGCAGCTAAAATGCTGGAGGGCAATCTGAACCATTTTGATACAGGGCTTTTACAGGACAAGCTGGACGAGCTGCACCGGATTGAACATGACGCGGATAAGAAAAAGCATGAGATGATGGCGGTGTTAGTCAAGGCATTTATCACCCCTATTGAGCGGGAGGATATCATTCTTTTGAGCCAGAGTATTGACGAGGTGACGGACAAGATTGAGGATGTGCTGATTCGTATTTACATAAACAATGTTCAGCAAATCCGCCCCGAGGCCCTTGCCTTCATAAAAGTCATCATCCGCTGCTGTGAGGCGCTTAAGGAGGTCATGGAGGAATTTGCGGACTTCAGAAAATCCAAGACCCTTCACGGTCTGATTATCGAGATTAACGCTCTGGAGGAGGAAGGCGACAGTCTGTTCATTGATTCCATGCGCAGTCTCCACGCCGAGGTGACGGACCCTATTGAAATCATTGCCTGGAGGGAGATTTACGTATACCTGGAGAAATGCTGCGATGCCTGCGAGCATGTGGCGGATGTGGTGGAAAGCGTGATTATGAAGAATACCTGATGTCCGGCTGCAGCCGCAAACGCCTGGGAGATAGGACCGGCAGGCCACATGGTGTTAACGGACAGGCTTAAATCCTGGAAGAATTTAATCTTTACAGTTTAATTACAGTTTGTACACACAGTTGCATAAAAATAAAGAATGAATTATAATGTAACAAGTGCAGGATGAATAGTATCTGTCTGTATAAGGCAGCTAAGGGAGAATGAAAGGAGATTCAGAATGAAGAGACGTTTGGCGGTTATATTGGCAGCAGTGGCTCTGAGTGTGGTTATGTCGGTTCCGGCCTATGCAGGTACATGGAAATATGTGAATGATCAGTGGAAGTATCAGAGAGGCGCCAATAAGTTTGCCTACAAGGAATGGATTCAGGATAACGGCAACTGGTACTATATGGATAACAACGGCGTCATGACCACGGGATGGCAGCAGATTGACGGCCAGTGGTATTACATGGACCAGGCAGGTGTCATGCAGAGGGGATGGTTTAAGGATAACGACAAATGGTACTTCCTGCTTCCCAACGGAGCCATGGCCACGAATACAGTGATTGACGGACGCCAGATTGGCGCGGACGGCATATGGATTGCAGCGGAGAGTGAGGTGGAACCGGCCAATATTACAGACCTGTCCACACCATATCTGGTGCAGAATCTGTTGGACGGCCTTTCTACTAAGGGATACAATATCATTACCTCCGGCAAAACATCCACCGGCGAGCGCTGGAATAATGCCATCCGTCTGAAAGGCAAAGGAAGCTATGTGAAGTATGCTGCCAACGGACAGTACCGGCTCTTATCCGGCGTTATAGCTCCATCTTCCCAGTTCAGCAGCGGAATCATGGCTAAAGTAACCGTATATGGTGACAATGATACCGTACTCTATACGTCACAGGATATTCATTACAATGAAAAGCTGATTCACTTTGGCGTGGATGTGACCGGACAGAATGCGATTCGCGTTGAGGTTTCTCTGGTTACGGATAATGAGTGGGATGATCCCATTATACTGATGGATGGTCTGTCACTGTATAAGTAGGCAGAGGCGGATGTCCGGGAAACGGAAAAACCAAACATAATGAATAGATTAGAAAACAGGCTGAGGACCGCGCCTTTTGGCGCGGGGGGACTCAGCCTGTTATTTTTTTCATGGGAGTACTCTGCTTCTCATTTTCAATCTTTACCTCCATCCCGGGAAGCGGTGCGCGGCCTTCAGGGCAGCCGCTGGTGCTTCCGCTTTGAGATTCTGATCCCGGAAGCTCTCCATTGGACTGATACTGGTCCCATTATATCATAAATTTTGAATAAGATTAATGGCAAAAAGGACTAAAATCAGTCCGGATATTCAGGGGTGGCAGAATGGACATAATTAAGAATGATGAGAGTGCTAATATAGGGGCGAATATCCGCAGAATCCGGAAGGAAAAGGGGATTGGACAGACAGAACTGATTCAGAAGATTGACCTGGCAGAGTGGGATTTTGAGGTGAATCTCACCAGGGAGGCCCTGGTAAAAATTGAGCGGGGCATCCAGCATATCAAGGTGTCCCAGCTAAAGGCCATCAAGGTTATTTTGGAAACGACCTATGATGAGCTGTTAAAGTAGACGGCGGTATGGAGTTAGGCCATACTATCCCGCTGTAGAAATTCCTGAGAATACAGACGCCGCCATATGGTACGGACAGCCGCCTCTTTTTCTGTAGCCTGTCCACTGTCATGAGGTGAACCGGGAACGCTGCCGGATGGCTGGATATGAAGGTTATCAGCATCCTGTGCAGTGCTTTGGGGCGGATATGGAGCGGATGCTTCCCGGGCACAGGATGAGCGGGAAGCATTTCATGATACAATCCTGCAGCAGTCATAGGTCAGGGCCAGAACCGAATCACCGGCGTCTGAATCCAGGAATATATGTACGGCCATCATGAGTGCCATGTACATACCCTTACAGTTCTCCGTAATGTCCAGACCGCCGCTGTTGCGAAAGAGGACGTCGATGGTCCCGTTGTCCCGCTCAATCTGCAGCAGGGAAGAGGTCATCTGGGCATATTCTTTGAAGATGGGGAGAAGTGTATGGTCAAACCATACATTGTACCGCTCGTATTGGGCCAGCTGTGCGGTTTCACGGATGTTTCTGACCGCCTCCCTGGCCATCTCCAGTTCCTTATCCGACATGCAATCCAGTAATCCGTAGATATCTTTGGCGTTGCCGGTGTCTGTAAAGTCATATTGTTCCATAGGGTCACCTCATTGAATTTTTTAATAGTGGACTGGTTTTGGTCCCATTATATCATAAAATCTCCATAATATGAAGAGTGAAATGGACTGGAATGGGTTCAAAAATGGGGACATGAAATGAGGGTTTATGGAATCATGCGTACAGGGGAATGGTAATGGATGTGATAAAAGATGATAAAGGAACCAATATTGGCACCAACATACGTAGAATCAGGCTGAAGTCTAAAATCAGCCAGACGGATCTGGTCCGTATCCTGCAGATGATGGGGGTAGACATTACGAGGGAGGCATTGGTGAAGATTGAGAAAGGGACGCAGCATGTAAAGGTCTCTCAGCTGAAAGCCATCAAAACAGCGCTGGGAACGTCCTATGAAGAACTGCTGGAATAATGAGTGAGGAGGACCGTACACTGAACGCGTGGTATACGTCCCTCTAAGGGTTTCGGTATTATGGGATGGTAAATTATGGAATGGGTTAAGCTGTGATAAAGTACGCAGAGGTCAAAGGACATCCACATGACATCAACAGGGAATTAACAAGATATCCACAAAGTTATCCACATTATCCACCGAAAACACTGGATATTTCATGAGAATAGTCTGAAAATAACTGATTTGTTACTGTGTATAACTGAAATGTAGGACAGGATGATTAGGATAAGATACGATGGTCTTTCTGTTTATGCCAGAGGGAATATGGCAGGGGATTGTGCGGCAGAAGTATTGTGAAGCAAAAGATTTTTTGCAAAAGTAATGTATCTGTTAGAAAAATTTATAGTGGTACTAAGGACTCTCATGATGTAATGTCATGGGAGTCTTTTTGTACAATGACAGGAGTTGTCCATAATGGATGTTATAGCTACAGACTGCCGCCGAAGGGACTGAAGGAATTGGTTCTAACCTATGAATTATAAGTATTAAGGCTCCTTTTTTCAATGGAATTAAGCTGCGTGCGATACTGGGTGGGAGTCATTCCGTATAGATTTCTAAAGGACTTCAGGAAACTGTTATAGCTGGCAAAGCCGCTGTTTGTACAGGCATCCAGTACGCTGTGTCCGGCGGCAATATCACGGCGGAAGTGCTGCATTCGCAGGTTGTTGATATATCCGTGAATGCTCTCCATAGTGTATTCCTTGAAAGCTCTGGAGAGATGCTCCCGGCTGATGAAGATATTTTCAGCGAGAGACGCCACCGTAAGGGTGGACTCGGTGTAATGCTTCTGGATGTATTCAACAGCCCGGGAAATCAGCGCGCTGGTTAAGCTGGGGGATTTGGTATGCTGCTCCTCCACGAGTTGGTTGATAAAAAGCTGGAGTTCCATCAGCTCACAGTTTAACACCGTTTTCTGATAAGCTTTTTTGATCCAGGGAATCTGGGCCATGCGCTCCAAATGCCCCCGCAGGTCCAAGGCGGATACAGCGTCCGCGCTCAAAATAACGATATTCTTCTGCCAATCCGGATTGATTAATCCGGATGCGTGAATGGCATAATCCCAGATTTCCGCGCCAATCTGGACAACCAGTCGGTTAGATACGATGTCTGTAACCGTATAACGTCCGGAGTGATAAATTTCCGCGGGAAAAAAGACCATCTCTCCAGGATGGAGGGTGTAAAGGCTCCCCTGAAAGGCGTAGAGCACGTTGCTTCCGGAGATCGGCAGAACGATTTCGTGGTACGGGTGTGAGTGGACCACAGACTGCTTGTTGTTCTGGTTTGTGTACCAGGTTACAACCACTCCATAGTCCTCAAGACCGATGCGGGCCATCTCCTGTGTCAGAATGGAATCAGTGCAGTGTGTAATCTTCTGAACAATCATGTAGTTTCCCCCTTCTTTGCTTAAATCAAAAAACCATCTTCTTCTTTTTCCAAAAGTATATTCTTTAATATCACATTTTGCAAGTTTTTAATCACAAAAGAATGGGACTTTTATGATATAAAACTGATAAAATTTGCTTATATAAACAAAAAATATATCAATTATTGATGAAATTCATAATATTTTAATCGTATATTTGTGCAAAAATGCCTTAATTTTTGAAACGGAGACCGGCAATGAAAAACAATAGCATGCAATTTAAAGCGCGGATGATATTCCATAGCTGCATAAAAAGCAACAGTTGACAGCCGCAAAGCAGGCGTTGGCTGATTGATAAATGAAACCATTTTAAAGGAGGAAGTAAGTTATGAGATTACGTAATTGCGCAATGATGGCATTGGCCGTAGCAGGAGCAATGATGCTGACGGCATGTGGAGGCGGATCAGGCACTGCTGCTTCGCAGGCGGCAGGAGGAAACGGCGGGGCATCGGCTTCTGAGCAGACCTTTAATCTGAAGCTGAGCCATGGACTGGCTGAGGATCATGCGGTGCACATCCAGATGACTGCATGGGCTGAGGCAGTGAAGGAGAAGTCCAACGGAACAATCAACATTCAGATCCTTCCCAATGGTCAATTGGGATCTGAAGCGGACAATGTTTCTTCCATTCAGGCAGGTGCGCTGGATATGGCAAAGGTTTCCGCGTCAACCCTTGGTAATTTCAACGAGGCATGGAACGCTCTGTCTGTTCCGTATGTATTCAACGATAAGGATCATTACTATAAGGTTATGGATGGCGAGATAGCCGGGGAACTCTACAACATTACCGAGGGCGACGGCTTTATTGGACTGACCTGGCTGGATTCCGGTTCCCGTTCCTTCTATACCGCCAACACACCCATTCGAGTACCGGCTGATTTAAAGGGATTGAAAATCCGCACCATGGACAGCCAGATAGCCATCGACATGATGAACGCGCTGGGCGGCTCCGCAACGGTCATGAGCTACTCTGAGATTTATACTGGCCTGCAGCAGGGAGTAATCGACGGCGCTGAGAATAACATCACCGCTCTCCGCGATCACAGCGATGTTACAAAATACTACTGCTATGATGAGCATACCCGTATTCCTGACGTCATTGTAATCTCCACCAAGGTTTGGAATCAGATGAGCGACAGCCAGAAGAACATCATGAAGGAGACTGCGGCGGCCGCAACAGACGAGTACAAGACCCGCTGGGCGGATTTTGAGAACGAGGTTAAGACTGGGGCGGAAGGAAACGGCATTACCTTTGTAGAGGATGTGGACACCGCGGCATTCCAGGAGGCATGCCAGTCTATTTATGACGGCTTAAAGACCAGCAACGCGGAGGTATATGCAATCGTTGAGAAGATTCAGGCTGCCGGCAGGTAGGAACCGGCCGGATGCTGTTGCTTACTTCATGAAGGAGATGAGATTTTGAAAAAGTTTAATGATTTTCTGGATACCGTAATGCGCTTTATCATGGCCGCTGCCATGTTTGCTCTTCTGGCAGGCGGTACATGGCAGATTTTTACCCGCTGGATTTTGAAAAATCCGTCTACATTTACGGATGAATTTCTCCGCTACGTGCTGATCTGGGCATCCATGCTTGGTTCTGCCTACTGCTTTTACAAGGATGAGCATCTGGCGCTGGATTTGGTAAAGGATCGTGTGAAAGGATCGGTGCGCTCTGTCCTTATGATTTTCATTGAGGCGGCGATTCTGTTCTTTGTGTGCTATGTTTTTATTTACGGCGGAATGCAGCTTGCAGGCAATGCAACCAACAAGTCCTCCGTGATGCGTATCCCGTTTAGGCTGCTGTACGCATGCCTTCCGATCTCAGGCATTTTCATTGTGATTGCCCGTGTAATCAAGTATATACAGCTTTTTACTGACAGCAAAGGAGGGAAATAAGCATGGTTGTTCAGGCTGCGTTAATGCTGTTTGGTTCATTTTTTGTTATGCTGTTTGCAGGCGTTCCGATTTCGGCGGGAATTGGTATCGCTTCCATTATTACTGCAATCATGAGCGGTATGGACGGGAATATCTTCGCGTTGACAGCGGCACAGAGATGCTTCTCCGGCTGCGATTCCTTCTCCCTTCTGGCTCTGCCGTTCTTTTCATTGGGCGGCAACGTTATGAACAAGGGAGGGATTGCAAAGCGGCTGGTCCGTCTTGCAAGACTGCTGGTAGGATGGGTACCCGGATATCTGGCAGCTACAAATGTACTGGCGAATATGTTTTTCGGCGCCGTATCCGGTTCTTCCGTAGCGGCAACCTCCGCGATGGGTTCCATCATGAGCCCGCTGGAGCTGGACGAGGGATATGATCCCAATTATTCCGCGGCTGTAAACATCTGTTCGGCGCCGACAGGAATCCTGATACCGCCGTCTGGTCCGTTAATTCTGTATTCCATCACCGCAGGCGGCGTTTCCGTGGCAGCCTTGTTCATGGGCGGCTATCTGACCGGAGCTCTGCTTGGCATTGCAGTCGCGGGGCTGGCAATCTTTTTGGCGGTGAGGAAGGGCTACAAGGCATCCGCTGTGAAGGAGGAGGATCCGGCATGGAAGATCGTGCTGGAGGCAGTTCCGTCCCTGTTGGCTGTTATTATCGTAATGGGCGGCATTTTGACCGGTATTTTCACGGCAACGGAGGCAGGCGTGGTCATGTGCCTGTACTGCACGCTGCTGGCAATCATCTACCGTGAGATGAGTATAAAAACCTTTTATGACCTGCTTGCAGACACGATGAAGAGTTCCGCGACAATTCTGTTTCTGATTGCGGCATCCTCAATCATGTCCTACGTGATGTCCTATTCTGGTATTCCGGCGGCTATCAGCGAGGGGCTGATGAGTGTTTCCAATAATCGGTATATGATTATTTTAATCATGAATGTGTTCCTGCTGGTGATGGGTATGTTTCTGGATTTGACTCCGGCCGTGCTGATCTTCACTCCAATCTTCCTTACAATCGCCACCAGCGTTGGAATGAGTCCGGTGCATTTCGGACTTATGCTGATTATGAACCTTGGTATCGGCTCCGTAACACCACCGGTAGGTTCCTGCCTGTTCGTGGGCTGCGGTGTCGGCCGCGTAAAGATTGAGGGGGTTACTAAATATATTGCTCCGATTTTTACGGCAATGGTAATCTCCCTGTTCCTGGTAAGCTTTATCCCTGCTATCCCGCTGCTTGTGCCGTATCTGTGCGGTCTTGTGCCAAGCATGTGGTGGTAATAATGGTAAAAAGCGGAAAAAACCCATCGATAACCCTAAGAATGGAGACAGAGTATGGATATTTGCACACAATTTTCAGGAATTGAAAGGACAGACAGCGCATGGCTGGTACATACAAACTGCGCCGATATCAAGATTATATTCGTTACCGATGAGATTGTGAGGGTCCGTACCTCATTTGACAAGGAATTTACGGAGGAATCCTATGTTTTGATGATAACGGCATGGGAGGACCGCCTGGACCCGCTGTTTGAGGGGGAGAGAACTCGTGTGGAGCCGGTAATCCCCGGGGTGGAAGAAACAGATAATGAGATTACCTTCGATACCGGAAAAATCCGCCTTGTACTTATGAAGGATCCCATTGGATTTGAGCTGTATGACACGGAAGGAACCCTGCTTTACAGTGATCTGCACGGAAATCCCGTTCGCTGGACTCCAACCGCCGCGTGACCCATTATTCCTTTATGGAGGAGGAAGGCTTTCCGATTGACGGCTTCCATCTTTCCTCCGGATATACCAGCGTTGGAAACAAGCGCTGCGTGTTCACATGGAATACGACCCGCTTTAAGGATCCATCTGCATATTTCCATGCAATGCAGGACAAGGGGGCGGAGAATGTTCCCGATATCAAGCCTGGGATTCTCCTGTGCCACCCGTGGTTTGAGGAGTTCAAAAGCCAGGATGTGTTTGTGAAGGACAGCAAGAATCCGGAGCAGTACGCGGTGGGAAGCTGGTGGGGCGGTCCCGGGGCGTTCTGGGATTTTACAAAGCCTGCGGCTCGTGAGGCATGAAAAAATATGTGACCGGAAGCCTGGTTGCTGTGGGAACCAACTCAATCTGGAATGACAACTGTGAGTATGACAGCCTGCTGGATAAGGATGTTATTGCGGACTTTGACGGCAAAGGCGGTACCATTGCCCAACTGAAGCCAATCATGAGCACGCTGATGTGCAAGCTGAGCAACGATGCGGTGAAGGAGCATGACGCGGATATGCGGCCCTATTCCGTATGCCGAAGCGGAAGCAGCGGCATCCAGCGTTATGCGCAGACCTGGTGCGGCGACAACTATACCAGTTGGAAGAGCTTAAAGTACAACATTCCGGCCATCACCGGAATGGGTCTCTCCGGGCAGCCGAATGAAGGCAGCTATGGCGGATAATCAACTGATGAACATGGAACGCGACTGTGTGGAGGAACTCCGTCTGATTATTGCCTCGGCAAGGGAAGGCTCTCAATTTGTGCTGTACGATGATGACGGAAGAACCAACGATTTTGAAAAAGGAATTTTCCGCAAAACCACTGTCAGCGTCAGCGGGACCGATGTGGTGAAGGTTGATTTTACCGCTGAGGGTGACTACCGGGATACAGTAAAGAGCGTTACAGTAGAAATCATCCGCAAGGACAGGAGCCCATTCTGGGCAGCTCTTGGCGGGCAACGGCTGGAGCACTACTTAAACCGCAGGAAGTTTGAAGCGGCGGACAGCGGCTGGTATTACAGCCAGACGAAGAAGGCCGTTCTGGTAAAATATGCAAATCCGAAGAAGGATGCTCAGTTGGTTGTATCCTTTGAAGATTTTGATTTGATTGGGATGTAACTATCGACGCAGCCGTCTGAGTTCGGGCGGCTGCAGTTTTATGATTATGGAGGAACGCGATGCTTTTACGTGAACTGAAATCAATAGAAAAGACTGGTTCCGGCTATATTCTGCACGGGGATGCGGCAGATGTATTGCTGATTTTTATGACGGATGACGTGATTCGGGTACGGGTGAGCTTCCGGCGGGATTTTAAGGAAGAATCCTATACGCTGGTGACTACCGCCTGGGAGGATCGGATGGACGAACTTTTAAAGGACGAGCGCACACGCATCGAGCCCCTGGATATTCCCTGCGAGGAGAAGAACGGAAAGCTTGTATTTACAACAGGCACCTGCGTCCTGGAAATCAGCAAAACCCCCTTTTTCCTGACGTTAAAGACCCTGGACGGGGCTGTCGTTTATCAGGATCTGAAGGAGAGGGCGTTTGAGGAGGATCATCTGGGACGGTTGGCCCACTATTCCAAAATGGATCCGGTTAACGACCACTTTTACGGCTTTGGCGAAAAGACGGGCTGTCTGGACAAGAAAGGGAGAAGACTCAGGATGTCACCCAAGGACGCGATTGGCCACGATCCGGAGTTTGGGGATCCCATGTACAAGCATATACCGTTTTATATCCGGATCAACGAGAAAACAGCCTATGCCATCGGCTTGTTTTATCATAATTCCTACGACAGCGTATTTGATATGGGGCAGGAGGTTTCCGGCTATTGGGATCGGTATTGCTATTATCAGACGGATGGGGGAGATATTGACCTGTTCCTGCTCAAGGGTCCTGAGCTTTCGGCGGTTTTAGACCGCTATACGATGCTGACGGGGCGCTGCGCGCTGCCCACCAAACAGTCTCTGGGGTATTGTGCCTCGACTATGTATTACGCAGAACTGGAGGACAACTGTGATCAGGAAATCTATCGGGTAATCGATAAGCATGAGAAGGAGGGCATCCTGATCGATAACTTTTGGCTGGCATCCGGCTATTCCAGCGGCGAGGAGGACAACCTCCGCTATATCTTTAACTGGAATTACAGGAGATTTCCAAATCCTGAGGATTTCTTTGAGCGTATGAATGCCAGAGGAATCAATGTGATTCCCAATCTGAAACCGGGTATTCTGAAAAATCATCCTTATATGAACCTGTTTGAGGAGAACGGCGTGTTTATTAAAAACCCGGGCGGTGACGGGGATTATTATGGAAGATGGTGGGGCGGAGAAGGCAGGTTTTTAGACTTCACGAACCCGAAGGCCCGTGAAACCTGGAAGATGCTTTTGGAAGACCGGATTCTGAGAATGGGAACAAAGACCGTATGGAATGACAATTGTGAGATGGACGGCGTGGAGGATCGGGACGCATACTGTGATTTTGAAGGCGCCGGAGGGACAATGGCGGAGCTCAAGATTCTGCATTCCAATTTGATGGCATTTCTTGGAAAGCAGGCGATTGCCCACGTTTATCCGGGAGAGCGGCCCTACATAATCAACCGTGCGGGATATGCAGGCATCCAGAGATACGCGCAGGTATGGGGAGGAGATAACCTGACAGACTGGCGTACAGTGAAGTTCAACATCGCCACGATCGTGGGCATGGGACTTTCCGGCTGTGCCAACATGGGCTGTGACATTGGCGGGTTCGCGGGATCTGTGCCGGAGGCGGAGCTTTTGCTTCGTTGGATTCAAAACGGTATTTTCCAGCCGCGCTTCTGCTTAAATTCGGCAAATAACGACAACACGGTGACACAGCCCTGGATGTATGAGGAGAATCGGGAATATGTGAAGGCGGCTTACGCCCAGCGATACCGGATGCTTCCGTATCTGTACAGCCTGATGTATGAGGCAAACCAGAACGGCATGCCGGCTATGCGCCCGCTGTTTTTAGAGTTCCCGGAAGATAAGAAGTGTTACAGCGATAATAATTTCATCTTTATGTTCGGAAAGAGCGTGCTGGTTGCCAATGTGGTGGAGCCGGAGGCAAGGACAAGAACTATCTATCTGCCGTCAGGATGCAGATGGTTCGACATGAATGACAACCTGAAGGAGTATTCGGGCGGTCAGACTATCGAGCTTCCGGTAAATCTGGGCAGCATTCCCATGTTCCTCAGGGGAAGTGCGGTTTATGTGACCAGCGAGGATGTTAAGCATATTATGTCGGACAGGATGCGTCATGCGGATTTCCTGATCAGCGCGGATACGGACACCAGCTTTGTATTCTATGACGATGACGGACACACGGAGGACTATAAGAAGGGTGTTTACGCGAAAACCGCAGTTAATGTAACTGCCGGTAATCAGACGATAATTCACTTTGATACCAGGGGAACCTACGAATGCCCATTGGAGCGAGTTACAATCCGGCTTGTCAGCAAGCAAAAAGGTGCATTCTGGGTAACGGTTGACGGCGAGCGCATCCCGCGTTATCTTGTAAGGGACGGCTGGGAGGAAGCCGGAACCGGATGGTATTACAATCTTTCCGACAGAACCATCTGGGTGAAGTATGAGATACCGGAGAAAAAATCGTATGATGTCATTGTTTCAACGGAGAAATTCGACCTGATTGGAATGGTTGAGGAATAAAGAAAAGTGAAAGGTAACATTATGAATATTTATATGGGAAGCCAGTCCTGATGGGTCAGGTAGCACTAAGGACAAGAGAATTGATCCGAAAAATATGCCAGGCAAATGATGTGCCTTATCACCATCAGTGACCTATCTGACACATATTCCAAAGGCCTTCCATGGTGCTGTTCGTGTTTATATGTCCGCAACGTTAGTTCGTCTGATAAGATGGAGCCAGATGATGCGGAGGTATTATCCGATGTTCTTTCTGATGGGAGTTATTTGTGTGCCGCTATACCGCAGAATTTGAAGAAAAAAAGTGTCCGAGAGCCCCAAAAATGTCGGACCCTATATATTTAACAGACATAAAATTAAAGATACAAGAGTAGCCCCCCACCCCACGGCCGGTGAGTGTATACACGGTTCCTGATAAGTGATGATGAAAGCAGAAAACAATTTGGGCATATTGCATTACGCCCTGGAAAATGGTATTATTGACCTGTCATACGTACAAGAGAAAGTAAAAATGAACAAAGAAAAGAGTACCTGGCAAAGCGCGTATTTCTCCGATGACAAACGAAATCAGGAATTTGCTTAAACGAGTAAAGGACATTGGAGGTTCAATGGGGATATGAGTCAGAGTTTTTTTAAATGAGAACGGGAGAGTGCATGCGCCAATGATATCCTCCTGTTCAAAGAACAAATGTAGACAAGTAGGAAACAGTGAAAAGGGGATTTACGCATTCCGCAGGACGGTAAACTCTAAAAAGCGGTGTAAGGGGGTATCGGCTACAGCAGCACTTCTCGGACATACGGAAGATGTGAATGAACGGTATTATACATACGATATTAGCGGGATTGAGGAAAAGACTGAAATCATATCGCGTATTAATGCTGAAATGCCCAATCTGGGTAACAGGTAATCAATATATTGCAGAAAGGTAATCAAAAAAACAAAGGTTCCTGACACCGATAAGCATCAGGAACCTATGAATTAAAAGAAAAAATCGGAGTAACAGGATTTGAACCTGCGACCTCTCGGCCCCCAGCCGAGCGCGCTACCAAGCTACGCCATACTCCGTTCTCGAACCTCACTTATTATATCAGATAATTTTCATTTTGAAAAGACCTAATTTTAATTTATTCGGAGAATTTAAAAATGACACAGAAACCAAGTAAGAAAAAGCGGATTGTCAGCTTTGATTTAGATATGACACTGCTGGACCATAAGACATGGAAAATTCCGGACAGCGCTATGAAAGCCCTGGAGCTGCTGCGGAAAGACTCGGTCATTGTCATAGGAAGCGGCAGGAACATGGACCATGATATGAGTGTGGTATACCGGGATATGATTATGCCGGACGCAGTGATACACATGAACGGAACGCGGGTCGTGGCTGAGGGCAATGTCCTCTTTGAACATCTGATGGACAAGGGCCGGCTGAGGGCATTGCTGGAATATGGGGATACCCACGGAATTTCCCTGGGCGTCAGCCAGGAGGGAAAGGATTATTATATACACCCGGAGGGCGTAGTCCGCATGGACCGGCTTCGCTGGGGTGTTTCGGAACGCAATTTCATGGATGGATGGGAACTGATGGATATACCGGTGAGGACATTGGTGTACATAGGCGGTCCGGAAGGCGCCAGAGAGCTGGAGGACCATTTTCCTGAATTCAAATTTCCCATGTTCTCGGGGAACATGGGGGCGGATGTGGTGGAACGGGAGGCCTCCAAGGCAGAGGGACTGAAACGGCTGTGCCAGTACTATGACATAGGCCTGGAGCGGACAGTCGCCTTTGGAGACAGCATGAATGACTATGAGATTGTACGTGAGGCAGGCATCGGTGTTGCCATGGGAAATTCCGTGGAGGAGCTGAAGACCGTGGCGGATTATGTTACAGATGATATTGACCGGGACGGGATATGGAAGGCCTGCAGGCATTTGAGTTTGATTTAGGTTCGCCTTCTTTGAAGAAATGCTTGGAAGAAATTATTTAAAACATAATGTAATCAAGATAATTTAAAAGAATAATTTATTAAGAACATAAGGGAGAACGGGTATGGCAAGAGAATTTGACGTAGTGATTATAGGAGCCGGGCCAGGGGGCTATACGGCAGCGCTTAAAGCAGCGGAATTTGGCCTCAAGGTTGTGGTGATAGAGGCAAAGAAGATTGGAGGTACATGCGTAAACCGGGGATGCATTCCCACCAAGGCGCTGCTGCATGCCTCCGATATGTTTCATATGATGCAGAGCTGCGATGAATTTGGCGTGTCTACTGATTTCATTTCCTTTGATTTTGGGAAAATGCAGAAGTATAAGAAAAAAGCAGTGGTTAAATACCGGGATGGCATTCAATATGGCTTTGAAAAGCTGAATGTGGAAATTGTTTACGGAACAGCGGTGCTTCGCAGGGACAGGACCGTGGAGGTGGAGCTAAAGGAAGGCGGCCGGGAATTCTTCCGCGGAAACGCAGTCATCATAGCCACAGGCGCGGTGTCCTACATGAGCCGGATTCCCGGCGCGGACCTGGCAGGCGTATGGAACAGCGACAGGCTGCTGGCAGCGGAGAGCTGGAATTTTGACAGGCTGACAATCATGGGCGGAGGCGTTATCGCGGTGGAGTTTGCCACCATGTTCAACAACCTGTGTTCCCATGTGACCATTGTGGAGAAGCAGAAGCATCTGATGGCGCCCATGGATGATGTAATGTCTGCGGAGCTGGAAAAGGAGCTGCGCCAAAAGGGCATTGACGTGTACTGTGATGCCACGGTTACTGAGATACTGGAGGAAGAGGGCGGACTCAGCTGCGTCATCACTCCCAACGGGGAGGGAGAGCCCGTTAAAATGAGAGCAGGCCAGATACTCATGGCCATCGGGCGCCGGCCAAATGTGGAAAAGCTTTTGGGCAGGGACATTTCTCTTGAGATGGAAGGCGGGAAGATTGCCGTAAACAGCAATTTTGAGACAAGCGTGCGGGGAATCTACGCCATTGGTGACGTGTCCGCCAGAACACAGCTGGCCCACGTGGCAGCGGCCCAGGGCACATATGTGGTGGAGAGGATAGCCGGAAGACCCCACAGCATTAAGCTGGAGGTAGTGCCCAATGGCATGTATGTGTCCCTTCCAATCGTGCCAAACTGTATCTATACGGATCCGGAGATTGCCACCGTCGGCATCACGGAGGAAATTGCCAGGGAAAAAGGGCTGAAGGTGCGCTGCGGGCATTTCTCCATGAGAGAAAATGGAAAATCCATCATAACCGGCGGGGAAAATGGATTTATCCGTCTGGTATTTGAAGCGTATTCCAACACCATTGTGGGGGCGCAGATGATGTGTCCCAGGGCCACGGATATGATTGGAGAAATAGCCACGGCCATAGCCAACGGACTGAGCGCAGAGGAAATGTCCTTTGCCATGCGGGCGCAGCCTACTTACAATGAAGGCATTGGGGCGGCTATAGAGGATGCCATGAGGAAGAAATAGGTGCGGGGGAGACAGAAAGAAATGGAAGGAAGGATAATAGTATGATTGTGATTCAGAGCAGGCTGAACGCATTGCGGAAATTGATGAAAGAGCGGGGAATGGATGCGTATATGATACCCACGGCTGATTTCCATGAATCCGAATATGTGGGAGAGCATTTCAAATGCAGGGAATATATGACCGGATTTACCGGATCGGCAGGTACGGCCCTGGTTACAATGGACGAAGCATGCCTTTGGGTAGACGGACGCTACTATGTGCAGGCAGTTGCCCAGCTAAAGGATTCCACGATGACCATGATGAAAATGGGACAGGAGGGCGTTCCCTCCCTGGGAGCGTACCTGGACGACAAAATGCCTGAGGGCGGCTGCCTGGGATTTGACGGCAGGGTAGTAAATGCGGCCGAAGGGCTTGCCCTGGAGGAACTGTTAAAGGAGCGGGGCGCGCGTATTTCCTACGGGGAAGACCTGGCAGGCATGATTTGGGAAGAACGGCCTGAGCTGTCGGCGGAGCCTGCATGGGTTCTGGATGAGAGATATGCGGGAAAGAGCGCATTGGAAAAGATCGCGGATGTGAGGGCGGCTATGAAAAAGGCCCATGCATCGGTCCATGTGCTTACCTCCCTGGATGATATAGCATGGCTGTTAAATATCAGAGGCAACGACATCCTGTACAATCCGGTGGTGCTGTCGTACGCGCTGTTGACCATGGACCAACTGTACCTGTTTGTCAACAGCAGTGTGCTGGTGGGAAAAGCTTATCCGTATCTGGAGGATGCGGAGGACATAAGCGTGAGGGAGTATCTGGAACGGATGGGTGTCACGGTGATGCCTTATGACGGAGTATATGACATGGTGGAGGAGCTTAAGGGCGAAAAGGTCCTGCTGGAGAAATGCAGGGTCAACTATGCCGTTTACCGCTTGATTAACGGAGCCAATAAGGTAATCGACAGAATGAATCCCACTGCTTCCATGAAGGCGGTTAAAAATGATGTGGAGATAGAAAATGAAAAGCGGGCCCATATCAAGGACGGCGTGGCCATGACCAAGTTTATCTACTGGCTGAAGAAGAATATGGGGCGCATTCCCATGGATGAAATCAGTGTGTCGGATTATCTGGAGAAGCTGCGCATGGACCAGGAGGGGTGTATAGGCCTGAGCTTTGCAACCATATCCGCATATGGTGCACATGGAGCCATGTGCCATTATTCCGCCACACCGGAGAGCAATATCTCTCTGGAGCCCAGGGGACTGTACCTTATTGATTCCGGAGGTCAGTATTATGAAGGGACCACCGACATTACCAGGACCATTGCCATGGGGCCGGTGACAGATGAGGAAAAGGAACATTTTACTTTGGTGCTTATGAGTATGCTGCGCTTGGGAGACGTTAAGTTCCTCCATGGCTGCCGCGGACTCAGCCTAGATTATGCGGCCAGAGAGCCGCTGTGGAGACGGGGACTTAACTATGAACATGGCACCGGACACGGGGTGAGCTATCTGTCCAGCGTACATGAGCGCCCCAATGGCATCCGCTTCAAAATGGTCCCGGAGCGCCAGGATAATGCGGTGATGGAAGCGGGTATGATTACATCGGATGAACCTGGCGTGTATATTGAGGGAAGCCACGGAATCAGAACGGAGAATCTGGTTTTGTGTGTTGAGGACGAAAAGAATGAATATGGCCAGTTCCTGCGGTTTGAGTACCTGACGTATGTTCCTGTTGATTTGGAGGTAATTGACAGGGGGATTATGTCCGACCGGGATGTGGAACTGCTGAACCGGTACCATGAACAGGTGTATGAGAAGATTAGTCCATATTTGGATGAGGATGAGAGAGTGTGGCTGGCGGAGGTTACGAGAGCGGTTTGATGATGGCCGGATACGGAGAAAAGGGCCGGACAGACTGAAATAGATAATGGGTGTAAAATGGCTGGGTAATCCCGCGGCATTGCAGAATGCAGAGCAGTGCTGCGGGAGATGCCGGGCCTTTTTTGCGGGAAAGGGTGAGGTGTTTGGTGGTGGGATTTTTTGAGGGTTTGTGTGGGGGATGGGGGTAGTATCCGGCAGCATGAACACTTTTACGAGATAGGACCCTTATAATGGGGAGGGTAAAAGGTTATGTTGACTTGTTAGCTGACAGCAGGTATGTGATTTATTCAGTTTATATGGTTATACATTAGGGGAAATATATGGTAGAATGGCCATATGGATTTTGATTTTGAGGGAGGTTAGGTATTTTTGAATGAAGTTGAAGTGACTTGGAAATGGTTATAGGCGTAGAAAATTATGGACGAATATAGGAGATAGATAGAAAGATGGCTGAAAGGATGGAGAGAGGGATGGCTGGAAAAATAGCTGGAAAGACGGCTAAAAGAATGGATACAGGTTCGGGAAAAGAAAGCAGGAAAGCCGTAGATGGAGATAAAGACAGAGCAAAGGATAGTAAACATAAGGTGAGGGACGGAGAAGGTAAGACTGGTGTGGGTAAGAGCGGGAAACGGTTTGCAGAAGATGGGGATGCTTTGTCCAAACAGCGCAGTGGAGAAAAACGCAGGGATGGCAGTTTGCCAAGAGAGCGCAAAGGGACGGATGGATTGTCTGCACCAAAAAAACAAGATGGAAGGGGATTAAGTGCTGGATATCGGAGAGAGGATTCCAAAAGAGGCGGTTCATATGGGGGACGGGGAACCAGAAGGAGCAACAGTATCTGCCCGGTGCTGAATCTGTGCGGAGGCTGCCAGCTGCTGGATATGGAGTATGCTAAGCAGCTTGATTTCAAACAGAAGCAGGTAGAGGAACTGCTAAAAGGGCTCTGTCCTGTTAAGCCTATTATTGGTATGAAGGATCCATTTCATTACCGCAATAAGGTTCATGCTGTATTTGACAGAGATAAAAAAGGAAATATCATTTCCGGAATATATGAAGAAAATACACACCATGTAGTTCCTGTGGAGAAGTGCCTTATAGAGAACCAGAAGGCGGATGAAATCATCGGTACTATACGCGGAATGCTCAAATCTTTTAAAATTCGGACCTATGATGAGGATACGGGCTTTGGACTTCTCAGACATGTCTTAATCCGCAAGGGTTTTTCCACAGGGGAAATTATGGTAGTGCTGGTTACGGCATCTCCAGTGTTTCCGTCTAAGAATAACTTTGTTAAGGCTTTGCGGGAGAAACATCCGGAGATTACCACCATCGTCCAGAATATTAACGGAAGAGGGACAAGCATGGTTCTGGGTGATAAGGAGCATGTGTTATATGGCAAGGGATATATTGTGGACGAACTGTGCGGATGCCGGTTCCGTATATCGTCAAAGTCATTTTACCAGGTGAATTCCGTGCAGACAGAAATTCTTTATGAAAAGGCATTGTCACTGTCCGGTCTTACCGGGCGGGAACTGGTGGTGGATGCGTACTGCGGTATCGGAACCATTGGAATCATAGCAAGTAAGGCTGCCGGGAAGGTTATTGGAGTGGAACTGAATCAGGATGCGGTCAGGGATGCTGTTAATAATGCGAAGATGAATGGAATAGATAATATTCGTTTTTATTGTAATGACGCCGGCCGTTTTCTGGTGAATATGGCTGAACAGGGTGAGAAAGCAGATGTGGTTATCATGGATCCTCCCAGAAGCGGAAGTACGGAGGAGTTTATGGACGCCGTAGGAAAGCTGGGAGCCGGAAAGGTGGTGTATGTGTCGTGTAATCCGGAAACGCTGGCCAGGGATGTGAGGTATATGAAGAAGCTGGGGTATCGGGCGGTGGAGGCTTGGCCGGTGGATATGTTTCCGGGGACGGTGCATGTGGAGACAGTAGTACTTTTGTCCAAACTCAACACCAAGCAGCATATCGAGGTGGAGCTGAATCTGGACGAGTTGGATTTGACATCGGCGGAGAGCAAAGCTACCTATGAGGAAATCAAGACGTATGTACTGGAGCATACTGGCCTGAAAGTCAGCCACCTTTATATCGCCCAGGTCAAACAGAAGTATGGCATTATCGAGCGGGAAAACTATAATAAACCGAAGTCTGTGAATTCCAGACAGCCGAAATGCCCATCGGAGAAGGAAGCCGCCATTACAGAGGCGCTAAAGCATTTTGGAATGATTTGAGGTGACGAATTTGGAGCACTTGATTTCTTGTGAGTTCAATATCGACACTGCTTGTGTAGAGCTTAAATTTGCTGATAGCAGCATTATTTCTATTGACTGCACCGCAGTCGAAAACGAGATTTCAAGCAATATGTATCAGCGTTCTGAATTAGATTACTTGGTTTTCAATGATCCGGTTGCCTATGCTGACTTAATTCTCAATGGGACCCCGGAAGTTTACTTGAAAACCGTCACAGAGGATAAGCCTCTGGACTAACTAAAATCCGCCAGTACCGATAATCTTAAAGTTTCGGTGCTGGCGGATTTTGTTTTTTACCTCTATTTATGGCTGTTCCTTTTTTATGCACCTGTAAATAATTACAGCTGTACATATTTGCCGGTTGCGCTATAATTATATTACAGAGGAGGGCTATAGTATGAGCGAGCCTTTTGACTATGGACATTTTGATATCGTTTTGGCTGAGTATTTACAGGAGAAAAAAGTCAGCAAAAATCGTTTGGCTGAGGAAGCAAACCTACAACGGACACAACTGAACGCTTATTGTAAGAATGACATCAAGAGACCAGACCTCGATGTTTTAGCTCGTATTTGTTATGCTCTTAACTGTGATTTGGCGGACATAATCCGTTATGTACGCCCTTCCCATGAGAACGGAGGAAGCAGTAATGGCTGACACAAAGGTAATTGTCATTCCAGATGGTAAAATCTGCGACTATATTGACAGCAAGTTCAGAAACGATACTCCCGAAGAGTATGTTCGTCAGACAATAGAAAAACGTCTTGTGAACGAACACAAATATCTCACATCGCAGATCAAAATTGAGTTCACTCTTCAAGTCGGCTCAAGAAAACCTCGGGCAGACATTGTAATCTGGGACAAAGATGCTCCAGAGCAAACACAGGGCACAATTAAGATTATTATTGAGTGCAAAAAGGAAACCGTCGATGCCAGAAACGCCAAGGATGGAATAGCACAATTGCAGTCCTATATGTCTGTATGCCCGAACTGCGAATGGGGTATGTGGACAAATAGCATTCAAAAGTTTGTCTTCCGTAAATATACAGATGGTGCTGGGAATATTTGCTTTATGGAATACAACGATATTCCTTCTGCGGATGGCAATTTAGATGAGGTAAACAGACCTAGCCGGAAAAATCTGCGCAATGCTTCGGATGATAATCTGCTGTTTGTGTTCAAAACCTGTCATAATCACATTTATGTGAATGATGGTATGCAGAAACAACCTGCATTTTTTGAGTTGCTAAAAGTCATTTTTTGCAAGATCGAGGACGAGCGAAATATACCAAAGCCTCTGGAATTTTTTACAACGTCTGAGGAGCGTTCAAATCCGGATGGGCAACTGACTGTACAGAAACGCATTTCCCAAATCTTTCAGCGCGTAAAGAAGCGTCATGGTAAGATTTTTGACGCAAATGATGAGATCAAGCTGACGCCTCGCAGCTTAGCGTATATTGTCAGCGAATTGCAGCGGTACAGCCTGCTCAGCACGAATATTGACATCAAGGGAAAAGCATATGAAGAAATTGTAGGAGCCAATCTCCGCGGCGACAGGGGCGAGTTTTTTACGCCCAGAAATGTTATGAAGATGGTTGTGGAGATGATAAATCCTCGTATTGACGAGCGTGTCCTGGATAGCTCCTGTGGTACTGGCGGTTTTCTTGTACAGGCAATGACACATGTTATTGCCCAGCTTGAAGCAGAGTTTTCTGCCAGCATGGGAATTCCTAAAAAAGATTGGGATGGCGACACCGTAAAAGTATTTCAAGATCGGATTTCCGAGATGGCTTCGACCAGTTTCTTTGGTTTTGATATTAATCCTGATTTAGTCAAGGCAACCAAGATGAACATGGTCATGAACAATGATGGTAGCGGAAATATTCTGCAAACAAATTCCCTCCTGCCTCCGCACGAATGGACAGATGAGTTCAAGACACGGCTTGCGGAGGCACTACATATCAAGAAGTCAGAAATTCGCAACCATGAAAGTATCGCGTTCTTTGATGTAATTGTAACAAATCCCCCATTCGGCAGTAAAATTCCTATCAAGGACAAAAATATCCTTGAACAGTTTGAACTTGCCCACATTTGGGAAAACGACAAGAAAACCGGCACTTGGAGGATGACTGAGCGTTTGCAATCATCTGTCCCGCCTGAAATTCTATTCATTGAGAGATGCTCACAGTTTCTCGTTCCAGGTGGGCGCATGGGAATAGTTTTGCCGGATTCCATCCTTGGATCACCGGGATTGGGGTACATTCGTGAATGGCTGATTCAGAATCATAGGATTATTGCCAGCGTTGATCTCCATGTAGATACTTTTCAGCCTCATAACGGCACACAAACATCGGTTCTATTTCTTCAAAAGAAAACAGCAGCACAAAAGGGCAAAGAAGCGGCTACAGGACAAATGGCCGACTATAATATCTTTATGGCAATGGTTGAAAGGGTAGGACATGATAAGAGAGGCAATCCCATTTTCAAGCGTGATGTAGAAGGTAATGAAATCCTTGCCCCGGATACGGATAACATCATGGTTCTCGGTGAAACCGGGGAGGGTGATCGCACTGTCTCTCACGAGCGCAAGAGCAAGGTGCCTGACGATCAGACCACTGCCGTACCAGCAATCTTTGACGACTGGAAGCGAAGGGAGGGCATTGCATGGTAGCAGGTAACTTGGCCCACAAAATGAATACCGCGCCTGAAATAGAAGTTCATCTTCCGGAAAGCCCTATAAAGTGGTGTTCGGTCTCCCTCTCCGATATGATTTCCCGTGGGAAGCGGCTGGAGGCTAGCGTATTTGATGTGGAGGCAAAACAAGCGCGGGAGAGTGTTTATAAAGGGAAATATGGAACTGTTATTCTCTATGGTGATAGCGGCTTGATTGAAACTGCCTATTATCCTGGCTGGATGCAGCGGAGCCGGCTCAAGAGGATATGGTGTGATAAGCCATATGGAGAGGGGTTCTATCTTCCTTCACAGATGACCGATCTCTATCCTGTTCCAGAAAAACATATATCTCGGTTGGCAGATTGTAATATGGATGAACTCCGCTTAAAGGAAAACACTTTATTGCTGACGCGCAGCGGTACAATAGGCAACATCTCATATGTATCAAAAACCTTGGCCGGTTGTGTTTTTTCTGATGACGTAATTCGTGTTACCTTCAAAAAAGAATATGACTTGGGATACGTTTATACCTATCTCAAATCAAAGGTGGGCAGTTTAATTTTACAAACCAATGGCTATGGTTCAGTAATTACCCATGTTGAGCCGGACCACTTATCAGAAATCCCGGTTCCCGATGCTCCTGTGGGGTTGCGGCAGCGTATCCATAATTTGATTGCACGCTCCTATGCTTTGCGGGACGAGTCCAATGAAATGATTGATAAGGCTACAAGCCTGATGATAGCAGAACTTCACCTGCCAGCTATACATGAATTTCAAAAGGTAGCCGCCCCTGTGAGCACATTCGATATAAAACTAAGCAATATGAATCTGCGGCTTGATGCTTCCTACCATGTTCCGGCGGTAGATGCGATTATTGCCCACCTCAAAGAGAACGCCGCCGAAGTAACAACCGTAGGCGACAGCCGGATAAGTAGATCAGTCATTCTCCCAGGCAGGTTTAAGCGTGTTTATGTAGACGAAGGGCATGGCCGAGGCTTTATCGGCGGAAAGCAACTTGGGGAATTGGATCCTTCCAATAAAAAGTATTTATCGTTGGCCCATCATGGGGAGCGGATAGATGAGCAGTTGGAATTGCACGAAAACATGACATTAATTACAAGAAGTGGAACTATCGGAAAAACAGCTTTAGTACCTAAACACTGGGAACATTGGGTAGCAAGTGAGCACATCATTCGTGTAACCCCCGCCAATTCCCAAATAGCCGGATATCTGAATATTTTTCTTGCTTCCGATTATGGGCATCAACTAATTACTCGTTTCACATATGGCTCTGTGGTTGATGAGATTGATGATGATCATGTTCGGCAAATTCCTATCCCACTGTTGCGTAATCAAGAGATGCAGCAACAAATCAACTCCCTAGCACTTGAATCGAACGTCAGGAGATATGAGGCCTACAAGCTGGAGCAAGAAGCCCTTCGCATTATGAACGTGGAGGTTATTTTTGCCAAATAGATGTCAGCTTGTAAGACCCATTCGACT
Organism: Enterocloster clostridioformis; assembly: GCF_020297485.1. Classification (NCBI taxonomy): domain Bacteria; kingdom Bacillati; phylum Bacillota; class Clostridia; order Lachnospirales; family Lachnospiraceae; genus Enterocloster; species Enterocloster clostridioformis. Next base: position 2,807,172 of record NZ_JAIWZC010000001.1, on the reverse strand, counting down.
GACATATGACAGCTCCATGGACTTATGAAGGCAAAATCGATGAGCAGTTTTCTATTCGGTATCACTGGTATATTGCCGCTCCAGCCTTTCTGGAGTAGCTGGGTTGAGAATAGTAATCTTCCTCCCCAGCTTCCTGGCATACCTCACTGTCATAGCCGTCCCGCCCCGCCACTCGCCGTTGTAGACGGCCAGCAGATAGGCAGAATGCTCAACCAGATAGCGATTGCGTTTCAACATACATTCTTTATTGTACTTCCGGCTTACATACACAATTGAATCCGCCTGCTTCAAAATAGAATAATAAAGTTCCCGCGCCGAAGCCGACCACTGATCCGCCTGTCCCTCGTAGGGAAGGACACAGTGGAGCTTTAGCGCGGGATTTTCTTTTTTCAAGGCAAAAACGGCCAGCGCTGCCCAAGTGTCGGACCCCTCCGCCATGCCAGAAAGAAAGTCGGTATACCCAGCGCCCACCAGTGTGGCAATTTGTTCTGAGAGCATTCTTTTTAGAGTAACACATCTAGCATCTGTTTCATCATAGCCCCAGGGAAATTTCTTCGGGCGGTGGCCTGTGAACGCACAGCACCTTTCAATCATCATGATCTGCCTCCGATTTTTAATTTTAGTATGGGGGTTATATCCCCTTAATAAGGGAGATTATAACCCCCATACTAGTTGGTGTCAATCGGGGGTGAGTGTGTGATCGTCTTTGATAAATTGTAAGCGTCAAATAAGATGGTGGATAGAAAAATAACCACTAACCCTCTATACTAAAAGGGCAGTGGTTATCGGCAACGTTCCTGTACCATGGGATCCCATGGCAGATAGTCATCCAGATATTCCGGATTTTCGAGAAATCTACTCCCCGGCATATCTGCCAGGATATACTTGATGTATTTCATTGCATCCAGGCCGTTGGCTTTGGCTGTTTCTACCAGGGTGTAGATTCCCGCACTTGCGGCAGCACCCTTCGGACTTCCGGCAAACAGCCAGTTCTTCCGGCCGATCACAAAGGGGCGGATACAGTTCTCCGCAAGGGAATTGCTGATGGAGCAGTTTCCATCCCCAAGATAGTTGAAGAACTCCTGCCGGTTGTTCAGGGCATACTGGAAAGCGGTATGGAGCTTCGACTTTGGCAATTCCCCGGCAGAGCTTATCTCTGCCCACGACCAGAAAGCCTCGAGAAGCGGCTTCTCGCGGTCAAGTCGTTCTTTTTTCTTTTGTTCCGGGGGAAGGCCGTCCAGTTCCTTTTCTATCTCAAACAGTTTATTCAGACGAATGACTGCTTCCGCAGGTTTTGAGGCTTCCGGGCCATGGATGTCTTTTGGCAGCGCGTCCACAAAAGCGCGGCGCAGATGTGTGTAACACAGACATCTCGTAACCCCTTTCACCCCATTATACCCGGAATAAGCATCCGTATGGATATATCCGGTATAGCCTTTTAAAAATGTTTCCGGATATTTCCCACCCCTCCCCGGCTGGTACTCAAAATACCGGACCGGCCGTTTGCTGTCCCTGGTGCTGCAGTACACCCACATATAGGAATCCGAAGTGTTCTTCCTCCCTGGTTCCTTCAGCACCTGCACATGGGTCTCGTCGATATGCAGATATCCCTGCTTTAGAAGTTCCCGTCTGAGATGGGAGACCACATGGGAAAGCCAGTCCCGGCAGACGGCCAGGAGCCAGTTTGACATCGTTGCCCTGCTTAAAGACAGCCCCATGGCTTCCCATTCCTTTTCCTGACGGTATAAGGGGATGCCCAGTTCAAACTTCTGATGGACAAGCCATGCGATCGTGGAAGCAGATGCAAGGGAGTGCATGACCGGAGGATGGGGCACCGGGGATTTCTCCATATAAGGCGTCCCGTTTTTGCGGCATGCCCTGCATTCATAGGTTTCCCGGTAATGGTCAACCACTTTGAGGCTGGCAGGGATGAACTGTACCTCGGTACGCACAAACTCCTCACCAACTTTAACCATGGTACCTCCGCATCTCTCACAGATCTGTTCACTTTCATCGATCGTGTGGAGCACTTTGCTGCGGGGAATGTCTTTTATCAGTTTTTCCCGCTGGCCGGCACATTTCCTTTTACGCAGATATTTTTCGACCTCCACCAGATCCGGCTCATGGGCATCCGGCTCAGCACAGGATTCCATTTCATTAAAAAGAGACATCTGTCCCTCTATTTCAAGGGCAGACGTCTTCTCTGATTTTGTTCCATAAAGTTTACGGGTAAGGAAATCAACCTGCTCCCTAAGGAGCCGGACCTGCTGTTCCAGTTCTTTGATCTGCTTTTGGTACTCCTGCGCTGTATCCTGCATGGGCTGAAAACCTTCCTGTTCTGATAAATTCATTATACCATAAAACAGCAGGATTTTCCAGCATTTATAAGGAATTCCCGGGGTTTTCAGGCTTCGGGGGAACCCAGCTGCGGACCGCTTTTGGCTGCTCCGGGTTCAGGCCCTCCAGCAGCCAGCGGAGCTGCTGGTGGGAGATCTGTCTGGCTTCTTCGCCCGTCCGCGGCCATTGGAGGCGGCCGTTTTCGTAGCGCTTATAGAACAGGCAGAAGCCGTCCCCTTCATAATGGACTGCCTTGATCCGGTCCGCCCGTTTCCCGCAGAAAAGGAACAGGGAATTGCTGTAAGGGTCAAGCTGAAAGCTGTACTGGATGATATCCACCAGACCGTCCAGCTGTTTTCTCATATCTGTGTACCCGGTGCGCAGATAGATCTTTTCCACCCGGGAGAGGTCACCTAACATGATCTCACCGCTTTCAGAATGGTCTCCAGCAACTCGCGGGGCGTATCTTCAAAGAGGTCAACAGTCACCGTACCGGCACGGAGTACTGCTGCAGGAGCGGCACAGGGATCCTGCCTGCCGTGAAGGGATACCTCCGTAAATTCCGGAGCCGCATCCGGAATCAACGCAGTCTGCTCCATGACCGGCCTGCATCCATGACTCTTTCGGGGCAGTTCTTCAAGCGCCAGTTTCCGGATCTTTGCGATCCAGTAGTAATAGCTTTTTAGGGAGATATGATGTTGTTCGCACCATGCCTGGTTTGTTAGACCGGAGGCTCTGCATTGCCGGATCACGTCCAGCCAGTACTGAAGTTTTACCTGTTTATCCGGAGTTAAAGCGGAAATGTCCATTGGTATTCTCCTTTATCTGGATTTAGAGTTTTGGGAGGGAACTCTAAAAACTCTAACCCCAAGTTTACAAGAGAACGCCAAATATTTCACTACACGTTCTTATTTGACGCTTACGATAAATTGTGGGGTGTCATGAAGGAAAAGGGAGTCTCCACATATCTGCTGCGAGAGAAGTGCGGTATCGACAGTAAAACCATCCGTCGGCTACGGGCAAACGACAATATGGAGACAAAGACGCTAAATAAACTGTGCGCGGTACTTGATTGTCGCCTGGAGGATATTGCTGAATATCTTCCAGACGAGCAGTAACAGCTCTACGGTTCTATGTGTACAGAACCGTAGAGCTGTTAGTATTTTCGGGGCGAGGTGTTCAGACTGCGTTTTAGCAGTATTTGTACCCCAGGCTCCGAAAATGTAGGGGGAATCCAAGGGGGGATACTTCCTCTCTTGGCACACGACTTTCCCTCGGAAAGTCTAGTGTGTTATACCTTTGCTTCCGGCTGACGCCGGGAAGGGGCTGACTGCGGCATCTGCGACTTGGGCAGATGGGCAGCGGGCAGACACTTTTCGGCGGCAGTAGGACAGGCGGATTTTGTACGGACACGGACGAAATCGGGATTTGCTCACAGGGCAAAATCCGCCTGCCCGGAAAAGGAAGCAGAGGTATATAAGCTCCCGTCCCGCCGCAGCGACAGTTCCCTCTTTAGTCTGCTTCCCCTTTGGATTTCTCACGGCTTTTGTAGACGTTATACTGGTTCTTGCACCGTGGGCTGCAAAAAGCGGCGTTGGACCGGCTGCCCAGGAACACCTTCTGACAATGCTTGCACAGGCGCAGGGGCTGGTCATTGTCCACCAGCATGAAGCTGAACATCATCTGGATACCCAGCAGCAGGGAGTGAAAGTCCCAATAAATAGTGGGCTTATCCAGCAGCTCGATGTGGTAACTGGGGGCGATCCCGCCGAACGCAGCCATGGACTTGCGATACAGCCCCCGTGCGTCCTCGTCGATGGAATCATAGTCATTGTAGTACAAAATAGCAGTGGTCAGCGTAAAGGCCCAGTCCTTGAACTGCTGGGCAACCCAGTCATAGGGTTCCGCATATTCCCGCTGGAAGCTCATGTTCTTCGCCATCGGCTCGTCCATAAAGGTCATGGTCAGGGCAACCATCGTCCGGTCACCGGACACATTCCAGGAGGATTCAATGCCTTTTTTCACCAGGTCCAACTGGTCAAAGGGGTAAAACAGGGACAGATATTTTTCTGTTGCCATGGATTCTTCCTTGATGAAGTGGTTTTTCGGCAGGTACACCGCCTCATAGTCCATAAAGGACGGTGTGGTGGGCAGAGCGGTCATCAGCCCCAGCAGGCCGTACCGGGTGACAAATTCCATCACCGCCTTTTCCACTTCTGCTTCTGGCTTGCGTCCCATCATCAGCATCCCCACATTCAGCGCGTCCAGCACAATGTTCGGGACCTCTTTCAGCGGATTGTAGACATCCGGTTTTGCACTCTTGCCGGGGGTGATGTACCGTTTGCCATCTTCCGCTGTTTTCAGCTCATAATGATCGTACCGCACCCAATGGGAACGGGATTGTTCAAACAAATTTTTCATCATACACGCCCTTTCTCCTTAATCGTCCCAATTATCAGGGGCGGTTTTTCTTTTTTCTGCGTTTGGTCTTGTTCTCCCGCCGGATCACGGCATCCTTGCCCTGTTTCCTTGCAATTTTCGAGTATTCCTCCAAAAACAGTCGCTCCCGCAAGGTCAAACCGCTACCATGCTCCTGCTTGCCGCACAGATGGTCATACATCTGGCGCTGCAATTTCTTGTGTATGGTTTTCCGCAGCTTGCGAATGTTACGGTCAGACTGCCCACGAACAGCGGCAAGCCGGGTGGTGCTGTACAGCCGCAAAGAGAGAAAATAAAGGACTTCCTTGTGTTCCTCACTCAGTTCCTCCACCATGCGGGAAATAAAGGCGTCGGCGGTCAGATTCTGCATCTCATAGGGGCAGTCAAACAGGATGTCCAGAAAGTTCCCGGCCATCAGCTGCCGGTATGCGGGGTTGTTCATCCATCGGGGAATGAGCTTCGGTTCCGGCACCGCCTGATATTCCAGCGGCACATCACCACGAAGGTTTTCATGGTCCCGTTCCCGGCGTTCCCGGTTCTGATCCAGCTTGTCCCATTCTCCTACGACAACTCGGAAATCCTCCTCGGTGCGGGCTGCTTCCTCCAACCGCCGAACCGCTTCCGCCCGGATTTCCCGCTTTAGGCGCTTTTCGCTGACCGGGGCGGCTTCTTCTTCCTCGTTCTCCAGTTCCGCTTCATAGTCGATAGGATGCTCGTCCTGCTCCAGCTCATTTTCCAGTTCGGCCAGACGTTCTTCCACAAGCGCCTGTTCCAGCGTTTCCTCCGCCGCACCAGTGCCCGTCCCATCGTCCCATACGGTGAAGCCACCCTCGGTATCCAGAAGCTCGTCATCAGACAGATACGCCATGACCTCACCTCTTTCAAAAATATTTTGTGATTTTTCAAAAATGGTTCCGTTTTACACCCCGGATTTCTCCTATTAGTGAAAGGGTAATCTGAAAGCCGATTACTTTTTCTGGAACCATATAAACATTATACAGCGACTGCGCCGGAAGCGCAAGAAAGAGAGGCTCTATGGTAAAAAACGGCATCCAGGATTTTCTTTCGGAAGGGAGTGAGCAGTAATGACATGGTTTGAGCTGATAAAACAAGTTGTCCGTGTTCCAGAAGCAGCGGCCTATTATGGGCTGCAAATCAGCCGAAACGGCATGGCCTGTTGTCCCTTCCACGATGACCGGCACCCCAGCATGAAGCTGAACGAGAGGTACTTTTACTGTTTTGGCTGTGGGGCTACCGGCGACGTGATCGACCTTGTGGCAAAGTTGTTTGGCCTGAGCAGCTACGAGGCGGCTAAAAAGCTGGCTCATGACTTCGGGATTGACCCGGACAAGCCACCAGCGGCAATCGCCCTGCCCAGACCAAAACGTCCTCTGCTGAAAGCATACCGGCAGGAGGAAGTGCGCTGCCTGCGGGTGCTGTGTGATTATCTGCATCTTCTGGAACGCTGGAAGGTACAGCACGCACCTAAGAGACCGAAAGATAATCTGGATGATCGGTTTGTAGAAGCCTGCCAGATGCTGGACTGTGTGGAGTATCTGGCAGATTTGCTCATTGCCGCCGAGCTGGAACAGCGAGTGAAAATCGTAGAAATACTAAACAAGGATGGCCTGATCGCCGGTTTGGAGGAACGGTTAAAGAGATTGGAAAAGGAGGAAGTTACACATGAAGAAAAACAAGCAGCCTGACGGAATGCCCGTCTGGTTTGATGGAAAAAGCATCAACGAAGCCCTGTTTTGTGATGAGTTCTTGCAGACGCACAAGATCATCTTCACAAACGGGGCTTTTTTCACGCCAGAAGGCCGTGTGACCGATGAACTGCCCCTGCGGGGAGAGATTTTTGAGGAGCTGAAATGCTGTGCGGTCAGCAACATTCCCCGCAAAATCAGCAACATTGTGGAACTGATGAAACTGGCGGCGCTGGAGGAGGATTTTCCTCCGGAACCGGACCGGGTTCATCTTTCCAACGGGACACTCTTTCTGGACGGGACCTTTGTGGAGGGAAAGCCAAAAATTGTCCGCAACCGTTTCCCTGTGGCCTACAACTCCAATGCCCCGAAACCTGTTCTCTGGCTGAAATTTCTGGATGGCCTGCTCTACCCGGAGGACATCCCCACCTTGCAGGAATATATCGGCTACTGCCTGATTCCCAGTAATAAGGGACAGCGGATGATGGTGATTAAAGGCAACGGCGGCGAGGGCAAGTCACAGATAGGCGCTGTGTTGGGAGCTTTATTCGGCTCCAATATGAAGGACGGGAGCATTGGGAAAATATCGGAGAACCGGTTTGCCCGTGCGGATTTGGAGCATATCCTCCTGTGCGTGGATGACGATATGCGAATGGAAGCCTTGCGACAGACCAACTATGTAAAGTCCATCGTGACCGCCCAGGGCAAAATGGATTTGGAGCGCAAGGGCAAGCAGAGCTATCAGGGATGGATGTGCGCCCGGCTGCTGGCCTTCTCCAACGGAGATTTGCAGGCGCTGTTCGACCGGAGCGACGGATTTTACCGCCGCCAGCTGGTACTGACCACGAAAGAAAAACCGGCTGGCCGTGTGGATGATCCCGACCTTGCCGAGAAGATGAAAGCCGAGGTGGAGGGCATCCTGCTGTGGGCTTTTGAGGGGTTGCAGCGGCTGGTGGCCAATAACTTCAAGTTCACCGAGAGCCAGCGTACCAGAGAAAACCGGGAGGCCGTCAAACGAGATAACAACAATATCTTTGATTTTCTGGATTCAGACGGGTATATTCGCCGGAAAGCCGATATGTCGGCCAGCTCCAAAGAGTTGTACGAGGCATACCAGATTTACTGCACCGAAAACAACCTGTCCGCCCTGAAACCCCGCAGCTTCAGCGAAGCCCTGATTGCCTGCCAGAGCCGCTACAACCTAGAATACTGCAACAATGTGACCAATGCCGCCGGACGGCGAGTGCGCGGCTTTCTGGGTATCGAGGTGCTGGTGAGAAACAATATGTCGGTGTTTTCAGGCGATTCGATGCGTACGTACGTACCGGAAGATGTACCGGAGGAATGGCGGCGCTGATACTGTGTACGTACGTACGCTTTGATTGACCCTTGTTCCCCCTTTTATAGCGATTCAGCGGTTGTATATCAAAAATCACTGGCAAAATTGGGGGGGTAAATTAAGGCAAGTGAGAATCGGAAAGTATTTGACGGTTGGAAGAAATCATTTTGCGAAACCGTGCTTCTCGAACCAGCGAACTGGGTGCATGGAATTATGGGAAAATGCACGGTTTCGAGCCAAGTCACACGGAACGGGAAAGTCGGAAGGTGCAGGTAATGGACAGGACATCGCACCGGCAATTCTGAACAGATTTGGTAACAAGAGAATTTTTCACGATACGGCGAAGCGGCTATGCCTGAGGGCGTACCGGCTTCGCTTTTTTATCAAGTAAATTTAGGAGGATTTTTGATTATGACGGTACGCAGCGAGATTAAGGCGCAGATCGTCCGGGCGGGATACACCATGCAAGAGGTAGTTGACCTGCTCCATGAGGAATACGACTGGTCGGACAGTGTTTCCAACCTGTCGGCCAAGCTCCAGCGGGAATCTATTCGCTACAAGGAGGTCGTGGAGCTGGCCGACGTGCTGGGCTATGACCTGATCTGGCAGAAACGGAGTGACAGAGTATGAGCAAGCCGCAGTATGCCATTCTCCGCTTTGCCAAGTACAAAGGGCCAGAGATCAGGAACATTGAAGCCCACAACGAGCGAACCAAAGAGAAATACGCCAGCAACCCCGATGTGGACATCAGCAGGAGCAAGTACAATTTCCATCTGATCGAGCCGGAACAGAAATATCGTGCGGAGGCTGAGCGGCAGATCAAAGAAGCCGGTTGCCGTACCCGGTCAGACAGTGTTCGAGTCGTGGAAGCTCTGGTAGCTGCCACACCGGAGTTCTTTCAGGGAAAGAAAAAATCTGAGATCAGAGCCTATTTTCAAGAGGCGCTGACATTTATCCAGCAAAACCAAGCCCCTAAAACAATCATATCCGCCGTGGTGCATATGGACGAGAAAACGCCCCATATGCACCTTTCTTTTGTCCCGCTGACTGTGGATGGCAGGCTCAGCGCCAAGGAGATCGTGGGAAATAAGAAAAAGCTGACCCAGTGGCAGGACAAATTCTGGGAACACATGGTGCGAAAATATCCCGACCTGGAGCGTGGGGAAAGTGCCAGCCAGACTGGACGTGACCACATCCCGCCCAGAGTGTTCAAAGAGATGACCCGACTGACCAAGCAAAAAGCCAAGCTGGAGGAGCTGCTGTCCGGCATTGGAGCCTTTAACGCAAAAAGCAGAGCTGCCGAGATTGCAGCTCTGCTGGATAAGTATATCCCTGCGGTGGAGCAAATGCACAGCACCATGAAGAAGTATCAGGTGGCATTTACGGAAACCACCGTGGAGAACAAAAAGCTGAAACAGAAGAACACTCAACTGGAGCATTCCCTAGAGAAAGCAACCCAAGAAAGCACTTTGAAGCAGCTGGCCGATGCCAAGCTGCGGCGGGACTATGCTGACGCCGTTGCTGTGCTGGATCGCATTCCAAAAGAAGTGCTGGCGGAGTATATGCACAAACCGGACAGACGGAGGATAAATGCCTATGATAGATGAGTGGAACGGCTTCGCCGTTTTACTGGCAAATATGATTGAAAAATATGCCGGGGAGCTGGACTTAGATTCTTTGCCTGATCCGGTGTTCCCCGAGAATAAAATCTCAAACCACAACACAGGTAAAAATGTTTACAAAGAAAATATTGAAACGCCAAAAGCAGCATGATACAATAATCGTGAGATAAGTGTCCAAACATATTTTTCAAGGGAAGAAATGCTTCCCTTGGAAATACATAAGGAACTGTTGAGCAGTATAAGCGAGGAAGGACCATGGTAAAAGAAAAGATAAAAGTTTATACCTATACACGAGTGTCTACCGCCATGCAGATTGACGGCTACTCGCTGGATGCCCAGAAATCCCGCATGAAAGCCTTTGCAGAATTCAATGATTATGAGATTGCTCACGAATATGAGGATGCTGGAAAATCCGGTAAATCGATTGAAGGCCGTACGCAATTTAACCAGATGATGGAGGACATCAAAACCGGCAAGGACGGCGTTTCCTTTGTTCTGGTATTCAAGCTGTCCCGTTTTGGTAGAAATGCGGCGGATGTCCTTTCCACCTTACAGGTCATGCAGGATTTTGGCGTCAACCTGATTTGCGTGGAGGATGGCATTGATTCCTCTAAAGATGCGGGAAAGCTGATGATTTCCGTCCTATCGGCAGTGGCGGAAATTGAGCGTGAAAACATCCGTGTCCAAACCATGGAAGGTCGTATCCAAAAGGCCAGAGAGGGCAAGTGGAACGGCGGCTTTGCCCCCTACGGCTATAAACTGGTGGATGGCAAGCTGAAAATCAACGAGGAGGAAGCTCCGGCGATTCGCACCATCTATGAGCAGTATGTTACAACCGATTCCGGCGCAAATGGGATCGCAAAATATCTTGAAAATCACGGGATCAGCAAAGTCCAGCGGCAGAACGGGAAAAATCCTCTTTTTGATGCCCGTCTGATTCGCATGATTCTAAAAAATCCGGTTTACTGCGGCAAGATTGCTTATGGCAGACGAAAAACTGAAAAGGTGCATGGAACCAGAAATGAGTACCGTTTGGTGGAACAGGAAAACTTCTTGTTGGTGGATGGTCTGCATGAGGCCATTATCCCGGAAGATGTATGGCAGGCAGCACAGGTCAAGTTGGCTGCTCAAGCCAAACGGTATGAACACGTCAACAAAGGGAAAAACGAATGTACGCACCTGTTGTCCGGCATTGTAAAATGTCCCGTATGTGGTGTTGGAATGTACGGCAATAAGTGCGTAAAACGGAAAGCGGACGGCAGCAAATACAAGGATTTCTACTACTATGGCTGCAAACATCGCTCTATGACCCGTGGGCATAAATGCGATTACAAGAAGCAAATTCGGAAAGAGCTGCTGGACGATGCTGTGGCGGAGGTAATCTGCAAGCTGGTCAGCAATCCCAGATTTGCAGCGATGATGCAGGAAAAGATCAACATGAAAGTCGATACCACGGCGATTGAGCAGGAAATCAGCAACTATGAAAAGCAGCTTCGTCAGGCTTATTCCACCAAATCCAAGCTAATTGAAGAAACCGACTCTCTTGACCCAGACGACCGGCATTACCGCAGACGGAAATCTGACCTTGATGATCGGCTCTATGGGATGTATGATAAGATTGAAGAATTGGAATCCCTGCTGATTGCAGCCAGAGCCAAGAAACAGGCTATTGAAGCAGAAAAGCTGACCGGCGATAATATCTACAAGGTTTTGATTTACTTCGATCAGCTCTATGGAAAGATGAACGACAGAGAGAAACGGCAGCTGATTGAGGAACTGATCTCTGAAATTCAGATTTACCCGGAGCGTCAGCCCAATGGACAGTGGCTGAAATCCATCAAGTTTCGGCTGCCTATCATAGAGGAAGATATGAATATCAGTTTGGACAATGAACAGCAAGTTGAGACCGTCACGTTGCTCGTGCGGAAACCTTGATTCTAGGCGGGTTTGCGGGATTTTTAGCGGGAAATGGAGTTGTGTTTTTGTGGATGGTGAGATGGATAAGTTTCCCCGGAAGTGGGGACGGGGATAATGCCAGAGAGTTTGAAAATGAGGGTTTTGTCGGGCAAAAGATACAATCCGGCAAAACCCATACTATTTGGCAAAAGTGGATACTATCTGGCAAAAGATATACTCTGCGGCAAAACGATTATAAAGTCATTTGAAAGCACATTATCTATTTGATTTTAGATAGAAAAAGGAATATGAATGTGATATGATGAAAATAAGTCAGAATGAGAGGAGATAGAGCGTTATGATTATTCCTTTAAGTGTAAAAAATCAGAGTATTGAAACTTCTGGAATAACAAATGATTATAAGGAAGCTATCTGTGAATATATATGGAATGGATTTGAGGCACATGCGACAACAGTGAGTGTAAGATATAGTCCTAATGTTGCTTTTGGCATTGATGAGCTAATTATAAAAGATAATGGCGATGGAATTAATTATGATGATTTATCTGAAACATTTGGTGCATTTTTGGCTTCTAAGAAAAACTTGTTATCATTGAAAATGAAGGCAAAAGCCAATAAAGGTAAAGGGCGTTTTTCATTTACAGCATTTGCTAATAATGTAGAATGGTCTACTATTTATAAAGATGGAGCGAGTTACAAAGAATATAGTATACAGATGTCCAATAACAAAAAAGAAGTTGTTGATTGTACCGATCCTCAAATAGTTAAAAATGAAATATGTGGAACGAAAGTAAAATTTAATAATATTACATCATTGACTGTAGAGAACATGAGTTTTGAAGTGCTTGAGCCTTTCTTGTTGAAAGAGTTTGCGTGGTTTTTATACTTATTTAAAAATAAGAATGTTAGCATAGTAGTTAATGATAAAGAAATTGATTACAAAAAATATATAAATACTGATTTAAGTAGTAAATCTTTAGTTACGATAGAAGGTTATCGTTTTGAAATAAATTTGGTTGTTTGGCAAGAAGCTATAAAAGAAAAATTTTGCTGCTATTACTTCGATAGTGCAGATGCGCTAAAAGGTAGGGAAACAACAACTTTTAATCGGAATACTATTGATTTTAACCATAGTGTATTTGTAAAATCAGAATTTTTTGATGATAAGGAAGACGTTACAACGAATCAAGATGATGATCAAATAGGCCTATTTGATTCCCAAGAAGAAAAGAAGATATTAAAAGCATTACGAAGGTCTATTCAGAATTTTATAGAAAAAACGATAGGAGTGTATTTAACCGAAAAAGCAGATGCCGAAGTAGAGAAAATGTTAAATGTTAAAAAGACATTTCCTCAATTTACTGATGATATCTACGGGCAAATGCGAAAAAAAGATTTAAAAAAAGTTACGACTGAGATATATAAATTAGAACCGCAAATATTTTATAAATTAAAACCGGTTCAGGAGAAGTCACTACTAGCTTTTCTTAATTTATTGTTGAGTTCTGAAGAACGGGAAAATGTATTGGGGATAATTGAACAGTTGGTAGAACTATCTCCACAACAAAGACATGATTTTTCACAGATATTGAAAAAAACTTCTTTGGAAAATATTATTGAAACAATTAAATTCATTGAAGAACGTTATAAAGTGATAGAATTATTAAAAAGTATTGTATATGATTTAACACAGTTTGCAAATGAGCGTGACCATATACAAAAAATAGTGGAGAGACAGTTTTGGCTATTTGGAGAGCAATATAATTTGGCCAGTGCTGATCAAAGAATGCAAAAGGCATTGCAGCAATATACAAATATTTTGTATGGTGAGGAAAATATTAAGGCCTCATTAGAACCAGACATTGAGAATGAGCGTCGTATGGATATTTTTATGTGTAATACACGAACGGTTGAAAACACGTTTGAAACGGTACTAGACGAAAACATCGTAGTAGAACTAAAAGCACCTAAAGTACCATTGACGAAGAAAGTTTTGAGGCAGATAGAAGATTATATGGATTTTGTAAGAAGACAGCCACAATTTAATAGTGAATTTCGTAAATGGAAATTTATAGCTGTCTGCAAGGAAATTGATGAATACATTAAAAGTCAATACAAAGTATTCGAGGATAAAGGAAAAATTGGATTGGTATCCAAATCAGAAAAATATGAGGTGTATGCGTTTACTTGGGATGATATATTTAGAAACTTTGAGTTTAGGCATAAGCCAATGTTAGAAAGACTGAAATACGATAAAGAAATGGTAGCAGCAGAGTTACAAAAACAAGTGGGTGACACTGATGGAAGAGAAAAGGTTGATGCATTGACTGGTATTGCGACTGGTGCAGTAATACTGTGTAATACCTGAATCCGTGAAACTGGTTGTTTTATGATGCTAATCCCAAATCGGATTGGCTTATTCTTGATAAATAGTTCTTCAAAGACAGTATTTTAATGTATCTGGATTGATTTTGGTTCCAAATGACGGTTAGGAACACTAGAAATCCTTTCAAGAGAGTATGAAAGTTTTTCTGTAAATAGCTATTAAGCATTAGGTCTTCTATGATAAAATCTATTATCATAAGGAGGCCTATTATTATGGCAAGAAGAGAAAAACAGCCCGTACACAAAGTAGTCATGACGGAGGGGAAAAGGAACATCGTCCATCAGCTCCTGGAAGAGTATGACATCCAGACTGCGGAGGATATCCAGGAAGCCCTCAAAGACCTGCTGGGGAGCACCCTGAAGGAGATGATGGAAGCGGAGATGGATGAGCATCTCGGCTATGGGAGGTCAGAACGGTCGGATTCGGATGATTACCGCAATGGCTACAAGCCCAAGCGGATCAACAGCAGCTTCGGGAGCATGGACATCCAGGTGCCCCAGGACAGGAAGTCCACGTTTGAACCCCAGGTGGTAAGAAAGCGCCAGAAGGACATTTCCGGCATTGACCAGAAGATCATATCCATGTATGCAAAAGGCATGACAACCCGCCAAATCTCGGATACCTTGATGGACATTTATGGTTTTGAGGCTTCGGAAGGGTTCATCTCGGACGTGACGGACAAGATACTGCCGCAGATTGAAGACTGGCAGAACCGCCCGCTGGAGGAAGTCTATCCCGTGGTCTACATCGACGCAATCCATTATTCCGTGCGGGAGGACGGGGTAATCCGCAAGCTTGCCGCCTATGTCATCCTCGGCCTTACGCTGGAAGGTAAAAAGGAAGTCCTGAGCATACAGATCGGGGAGAATGAAAGCTCCAAGTACTGGCTCTGCGTTCTGAACGAGTTGAAGAACCGCGGTGTGAAGGATATCCTCATTCTCTGCTCGGACGGGCTCACGGGCATTAAGGAAGCCATAACGGCGGCATTCCCGAAGACGGAGCAGCAGCGCTGCATCGTACATATGGTACGGAACACGCTGAAATACGTCTCCGACAAGGACCGGAAAGCATTTGCCACGGACCTGAAAACCATCTACCATGCCGCAAACGAGGAAAAGGCGCTGGAGGCGCTGGAGAAGGTGACGGAAAAGTGGACGCCAAAGTACCCCAACTCAATGAAACGCTGGCATGACAACTGGGATGTGGTATCCCCCATCTTCAAGTTTTCCATGGAGGTCAGGAAGGTGATCTATACTACCAACGCGATCGAGAGCCTCAACTCTACCTACCGGAAGCTCAACCGCCAGCGGAGCGTGTTCCCGGGCAGCACGGCGCTCTTAAAGGCTCTGTACCTGGCCACGTTCGAGGCGACGAAGAAGTGGACCATGCCCATCCGCAACTGGGGGCAGGTCTATGGGGAACTGTCCATTATGTACGAAGGCAGACTGCCGGAATAAGAGCGCACAGGCATAGGTGTACACCTATCCGGAAAGGAGCTTTCCATGTATGGATTTTCAAAATACGATGCTCAGGACAGGTACGACAGCTATAATACTGTACAGGTGAAGTTAAAACTGAATATGAAGACAGATGCAGATATCCTGGCCTGGGTCAGACAGCACAAATATGGCAGGGACACTTCCGTCCAAGGGGCCATCAAGGCCCTGATACGGGAAGACATCGCCAGAGGCCAGGCCGATGGGACACAAGGTTAATCCCTCTGCATTTTACATTCGTTGGCTGTCTGCAGCTCTGACAGGGATTCCATGATAGACAGGTAATCGATCCCCTCCACAACAGTCCCTGTGCCAGGGTCAAACAGTTCATCGTCTGCGGTGGCTTTCGGGTCATAGGATTTCAGTTCACTGTCATACCAGCTATAGATATCACTGTATAAGTCGGCTGCATGATCCAGCAGGGACTGCAGTCCATTGATCTTTGCCCTGATATCTTCAGGTACAAAGGGATCGTCTGTTTTTAGCTTCATGGCACACCTCCTGATGTTTTCCTGTAAGAAGTGTACCATAATTTGATGGGATTTTCCAATACATCTTGACAGAATCCAAAAGCATCCGTATAGTAAAGGTAGGTGGTCACGACATCCACCTACCTTTCTCATTAACTTATCATAGAAGATCTCAATTTACAGACTTTTTTTCATACTCTCCCTTTCAAAAGGGCATGCTTTCCCCTTGGTTTCTCAAAGGCTACCTGGCAGGATGACATTTATGACCGGAAATCCGCAAATGCTGTATACACCTGCGCAAAAGCATACCGCCATGTATTACTTCGGCCAAGGCCTAACAACAACTGCCGGGCATGCTCTGTAACGTGACCTGCCATCATGATCATATTACCAATCACCGTGCGCAGCCTTCTGCGCCTGACTTTATGTTTTGTCTCTGTGCCCTTCCTGCCGATGCTTTCCTGTCCGATCATCCGCAGAATGTTATAGGCCAGGATTGCCAGTTCCAGTACCAGCTCATTGGTCTCAAATTTGCCGGATGGCAGCCGCTCCATATCCATATCGGTCTTGATCTCGCTATGGAACTGCTCACATTCGCCGTGGGCATGGCAGAGTCCTATGACTTCGCGGTCCGTCATTCCAAGGTTTGTCCACCAGGTATTGACTTCAATGTCGCCTTCCAGAAGGAACTGGCCATATTTATCAATGGTACGGTTTATGATCTCGTACCCGGCACGGACGGTGATGGTTTTTTCCGCATCATCCGCTGTTTTATAGGAAACCGGTTTCCAGTCGCTGCCGATATAGACGGTTTTCCCTTCACGGGGAGTTTCGATATCTTGGCTGTATTCCTGTGCCATCTGCAGCCAGTCCTCTTTGCTTTCCCTGCGGAGGTTGCGTTTTATGACGAAATAACAGCCCGCTTCCACCAGGATACCGATATTCTCTGCGGCATCGTTTCCTGAATCAAGGCGGATCAGGAGCGGTTCATCCGTAATCTCCCTGCACATACGGATGGTTTCCCGTAAAAACTCAGGGGTATGCTTCTGGCAATGCTGTTTTCCTTCCCGGAGTTCACAGTTGACCAGATAGCCCTCCGTTCCAATATATGCCATTATCGGCGAATAGCCGTCACATCCCTTATAAGTTCTGGAGACACCCTGCTTTTTGGTCTTGGAATTATCAAAGGGCGTGACATCAATATCCACAGG
The DNA here is from genome assembly GCF_020297485.1 of Enterocloster clostridioformis. Lineage (NCBI taxonomy): Bacteria > Bacillati > Bacillota > Clostridia > Lachnospirales > Lachnospiraceae > Enterocloster > Enterocloster clostridioformis. The sequence goes on along the minus strand of NZ_JAIWZC010000001.1, from coordinate 2,790,249 downwards.
CACATAACCGTTCGGGAGTTTTCCCGGTACAATGCCATTATCCCTGAGCATCTTGATGTTTTCCGCAAGGATATAAGAACGCATGGATGAGCCAATGTCATCCATCCGCTGGCGCAGCGTCTCCTCAGAAGGGATGCTTCTGACAATGCCAAGTGCGTATTTGTAAAAATCCGGGTCGTCATCAAACTCATGGACGGACTCATAAGCAGGTTTCCCCATGGTGAGAAGTCCGATATAAGTGAGCAGGACATCCCCGTTCTTGATCTGGTGCTGTGAACGGTTTGGGGTGACATCCATACGGTTGCACCGCTTTACGAAGTCGCTTTTGCCGAGAATGGCACCGACAACTGCAAGGCCGCTGGCTGGGATGAGCCGCTCATTGGTAAACTCAATTTTTATCTTTTTCATGATGACTGCCTCCATAGTTTTCTTATGGAATATTGTATCAGAAAACATCACCAAATGGGTGATATTGTTAATATTTTTAAAAGTATCGACAGACCGCATAAACAAAGTGATTGCAGCATGAAATAATAATTAAACTCCACGGATTAAGGAATATAATAAAACAGAAATTCTATAACAAAAGATACAGTAATATGCTTATCGTGAAGTCTGTTAGATTTTTGCAAATCAGGAACACTTTCAGCTTTCATAGAGGAATGTAGTTGAAAACAGAGAATTGATTATTTTTGAAAGCAATCAATTCTCTGTTTTTAATTGCACCCTGTTTGTCAGCGTTGATGATAAGTTGTTGTGAATACTTCCTTATCAACGTAAAACTAATGGGTTCCGGCGTTTATCAAACACCTAAAGCCTAGATAAATAAGGAGCGTATAACCTTTGACAGCGCATTGGCGAGTTCCTGGTGCCCCTCTTTTGTCAGATGCATATAGTCATAGTGGTTCTGTTCCGTTACCACGGCATTGGCATCCAGATAATGGCATCCCATTAGGGAGGCGATTCCTTCAAATTCTTCGGCAAGACATTCTGATTTCTCAGCACAACCTATTCCCATGGTTTTTCCAACCGGAGTGGTCACATAGCGTTTGTCAATAGACTTGGGTGTGACCACCAGGATGTTGGGCTTTCCCATATGCCATGCATCAGAAATGGAAGCTGCTTTAGCAATCAGGCGCTTTAGGCCCAAGGCGATGCATGTGGCAGAGGCGCCAAAACGCTCTTTGGTATCGTTTGTCCCCAGCATGATGACCAACAGGTCTACCGGCTCGTGGCTCATGAGACAGGGATAGATATAGTCTAGGCCAGATAGTCCCTCGTGAATAGGATCAGGGAAACAGGTGGTCCGGCCAGACAGCCCCTCCTCTATAATCAGATAATCGTCTCCAAGCTGTTTCTGCAAAAGACAGGTCCAACGCTCCTGCTCATCATAGCGGCTGTCGTTTGAAGCGCGGTAACCGTGGGTGTTGGAATCTCCAAAGCATACAATATGTTTTTTTTTCATCAGCGTACCTCCTGGATTTAGAGACTTTTTGTATCTGCTTCGGCCTGCTTGATATCATGAGACAGGGCCATAAGATTCTACACCATCTGCGCCTTCTCCCATTTGCCCTAGTTAGCTGGGTTGTCTATCTTTTAATATAATTTAATCGTGGCGCCGTAGGTGCCGCCGAGCCCTGCACCAACGCCCGTGAGACGGCCTACGATAAAATATTCGTCTGGTCCGTTGAATATGAGAAAATCCTTTCCACCGGTCAGCTTAAAGCGCAGGATGTCCTGGGCCGGGGCGGAAGAACATTTAATGCCGGCCACTTTTTCATTCTCCAGCATACGCCTGAACAGACTCATGGAAAGGTGAAAGCCTGTGAGCTGTGGGATATTATAATGGAAAATGGAAGGTCAACTGCCTATGTGCTCTTGGTACGGTGCCGGAATACGCTTTCTTCGCCCATACAGTAATATACACATGGAACAGCACATCATACTTTGGTATAATATTTTTCCAACTTTTTAAATTCAATTGTCTCCGGTATCATGGCTGCATTATATCACCTGCCATCCGAAAAAACAATAAAAAGTAAAAATCTTTTAAGGTTCCTTTGTTTGCGTTTTTTCTTTCGAGTATAGATACCTGCCTTCGCAGAGAAAAGTTGTCTATACTGAAATACCTGATTAGTGGAAAGTGTGTTTTCCCAAGTATGAGGTGAGACGCAGATAAGTCTTTGCTGATAGAGTGTTCAATGTTTGTCCTAGACAGATAGTTTTTAAATCCATCCGGGATGACTTTTTGTCATCCCGGATTAAATGTTTAAATTTCATAATGAAAATCATGATTCCCATAACGATACAGAGATAAGATTGATCAGAAGTAAGTAATTTATAAAATTGGAATGAAATATAAGCTTAGGGGGGCAGAATTTACTTTTAAATTTCTTTGGAAAATAGAAAAAAATTTCTTTTTAAAAAGAAATATTGACAAAAAATATCTTTTATATATTATATAAATATATAACATATTTAGGATATTGCGAGGCTGACCTGATTGGAGTTTGTGCATGTTGTATAGAAAAACTTGGCTTGAATATATGGAGCAAAAATTTTGTAAAGAGAGAATATGTAAATTCAAGGATTGGCAAGGGGGAGAGATAGAAAGACGGTTCCAAAAGGCGGAGAATTTATGGTATTCCGAGTCTCGCGATTACCTGATATAAAATATTTTCAAGGAGGAGAAGTCATGAAAAAAAATTTAGCTCTTGGTTTAGCAACAGCATTAGCGGTTGGAGTACTGTCTGGTTGTAGTGGAGACAAAACGGCAGAGACTACTGTGACAGAGTCAGCTATGGAATCGACAGAAGAATCTAGCGCAGCAGTGACGGAGATTACATGGTGGGCATTCCCTACATTTGGTGTAGACACTGGTTATGAGCAGGAGGTGGTTGACGCATTTAACACCTCTCATTCCGACATAAAAGTTAAGGTTGAATACTTGGACTTTACATCCGGACCGGATAAACTGACAGCAGCCCTTACCTCAGACACTGCGCCCGATATCCTTTTTGATGCCCCAGGCCGTATCATTGAGTTTGGCGAGGCAGGATACCTGGTTTCCCTGGATGACATGCTGGGTGACCTTAAGAGCGACCTTACCAGCCAGTCACTTGTGGAAACCTGCGTGGGCGCGGACGGCACAGCCTGGATGTATCCGATTTCTTCCTCTCCATTCTATATGGGTCTAAATAAGGAAGCGCTGGAGAAGGCAGATGCGCTTCAGTACGTGAACCTGGAAGGCGACCGTACCTGGACAACGGAAAACTTTGTTAAGATGTGTGAAGCCCTTCGGGATGCAGCTCCCACTCAGGTTCCGGGTATTGTATACTGCGGCGGACAGGGCGGCGACCAGGGTACCCGTGCGTTGGTGAACAACTTATACGGTTCTTCCATCGTAGGTTCTGACGGAAAGTGGAACATTGACGCAAACGGCGTTAAGGCCCTTGCCCTTTTAAAGGAAATGTACGATAACAAGTCCATTGACGCTGGATTTGATATGGCAGCCGCCGATGAACTGCAGAAGTTCCAGCAGGAGACCTGCGCCATGACCTTCTGCTTTGGCACATCCGCAGAGATTACCTACGCGTCTGAAGATTATACCCAGCTCGCAGTGCCATTCCCATCCGAGGACGGCAAGCCTTCTCTGGAATACCTGGTAAACGGTTTTTGTGTATTTGACAATAAATCAGATGCCCGCGCAGCCGCGGCCAAAGAGTTTATTAAATTTATCTGTGATGATCCTGAATGGGGACCAAAGAGCGTGGTTAAGACCAATGCATTCCCGGTCCGCACCTCCTTTGGAGATTTATATCCCGGAGACGAGCACAAAGCTATGCTGGCTTCCTGGAGCCAGTACTATGGCCCATATTACAACACACGCGCCGGATTTGCCGCTATGCGTCCTCTGTGGTTCAACATGCTGCAGCAGGTATTTAACGGTACCGACCCACAGGCAGCAGCAGATGAGTTTAACGCATCTGCAAACAGCAACTAACTGAAATATACCATGGACTCCCTTCCTCTGCCGGGTGCGGGGGGAGGGAATCTGCTTTCAGAGCATGTTTGGATGGGATGTTTCTTGCATCTGTTCAGAACGGAGATTTTGAACCAATCTTTAGAGAGGAATGAAAGAATATGGAAAAAACAACTGTTTCCAAGCAAAAGGAAAGAAGGCCCGGGAAGGAAAAGGCGCCGGCGCGCAGTATGGTCCTTCAGCGCAGGGAGACCATGGTCTCATATCTGTTCCTGCTTCCGGCGTTGTGTTTCTTTGTGGGATTTGTCATTACTCCTATGACAATGGGGGTTATTACCAGCTTTACCAATGCCAGCTTTGCGGATCCCAAAGGAACGTTCGTGGGTTTAGAGAATTACATCCGTCTTTTTAAAGATAAGATATTCCTGAAATCGGCTGTCAACACCGTGATCATCGTGGCAGTCTCAGTTCCCGCCGTCACTGCATTCTCCCTATGGGTAGGATCCTCTATCTACAGAATGCGTTCCGGTATCCGTTCATTTTTCCGCTGCGTCTTTTACCTGCCGGTAGTCACTGGTTCGGTAGCGGTTGTTGTGGTCTGGAAGTGGATGTTTGACAAATATGACGGTCTTCTCAATTATGTGATCAGGAGCTTTGGGGGCCAGCCTCTACCCTGGACCGCCAGCGAATCCATGGCTTTGTGGTGTATCATCCTGATCCTGTTCACTACCTCCATTGGCCAGCCCATTGTCCTATATGTAGCTGCCCTGGGCAATGTGGACAGTTCCCTGGAGGAGGCTGCCAAAGTTGACGGCGCCAACAGCTTCCAGGTATTCTGGCGCATCAAGTGGCCATCCATCATGCCCACCACGCTGTATGTGGCTGTCATCACTACCATCAACAGCTTTCAGTGCTTTGCCCTGATTCAGCTGCTGACCTCCGGCGGGCCTAATTACAGCACCAGCACGGTTATGTACCTATTATATGAGATTGCGTTCAAGACAACCAAGGAATTTGGCTATGCCGATGCAATGGGTGTCATCCTGGCAATCGTGATCGCTCTGTTCAGTGCCCTGCAGTTTAAGGTCATGAACGGCGGAACAACAGAATAGGAGGACGGAACATATGACAGGCAAAAAGAAAATATTATCTCCTTACTATGTGGTCACGGTTATCATCCTTGCGTTCCTGGCTGTGTTTTTCCTCTTTCCCCTTTATTGGATCGTCACCGGATCTGTAAAGGAAAAGAGCGATATCATCATCAAGTCGGGTGAGATGGTCAAATGGATCCCCACCACTGTTTCCTGGGACAACTTTGCCAGGCTGTTTAAGAGCAAGACAGAGCTGTTTGGCATAGGCATGCCTATGGCGCTCCGGTGGCTGTTCAATAGCGTGTTTATCTCGGCAACAGCCATGATACTTACCTGTATTACCGCATCCCTGGCAGGCTATGTCCTGGCAAAGAAACGCTTCTGGGGCAAAAAACTGATATTCAGCCTTTTCGTGTGCGCCATGGCGCTTCCCAAACAGGTTATCCTTATTCCGTTGATGAAGGAAATGTCGGATCTGGGATTGATCCACTCTGTGTGGGGCTCCATGTTTGCAGTGATCTGTCCCGTGGTGGGCTGGCCCTTTGGCGTGTTCATGATGAAACAGTTTTCTGAGAATATTCCTGTTTCCCTGCTGGAAGCTGCCCGCATTGACGGCGCCGGTGAACTGACAACCTTTATAAATGTGGCGTTCCCCATTATCAGACCGGGATTCGGCGCCTTGGCAATCTTTACCTTTATCAATTCCTGGAATGAGTATCCTCTGCAGCTGGTCATGCTGACCCAGAATGAGTCCAAGACCATTGCCCTGGGTATTGCCAGCAAGCTGAGCGAGATGTCCAATGACTTTGGACTTATTATGGCAGGAGCTGCCTTGGCTTCTGTTCCTATCATTATTGTGTTCCTTTGCTTCCAGAAGTATTTCACCCAAGGGATTACTATGGGGGCGGTCAAGGGATAGATGTTCCTTGATAGATACAGAGAGGAGAGCATACATCAAGGATAATTTTGAGCTTTATTTCCATCTCAGTGATATCTGGTAAGGGTAACTATTTGCTGGTGATAAAAGTTACAAAAGAATATGGCCTTTTAAGTGCTGGTCTATTTTGATAGGGGCAGGGCCGAAAGAGGAGAAGGAAGCAGTGGCAGATATGGAAAAAGTCATGGTTGGGCAGTGTCCAGTATTTCTTGTGCAAGTTATGTGAGAATATGTTATATATAGAAACAAATCGTTAAGGAAAGAATCGAAGGTGGTGCAAACGAAAAAGCAGCTTTGATATTTCGATACCTGCCCTTTCGTTTGCATCAGTTTCGATTTTTCCTGGTTGAACAAAGGCGCGTCCGGGTAGCCGTTATATATGGACTTTCAATTTCCCCAGCCTTTTAGCGAAGTATACTGCATATGGATGCATGGCAGCCAGATTCGGCGTCCGGTGTCATGTTTATGGCATCAGAAATAAGCCTCCAAAGGAAGCTTAAAAAATATTCAGTTGCCTTTTTTAACATAGAAGATGCGGTTCTGGCATTGTACAAGGCTGCCCTGCCGGTAAAGGAATGATCCTTCCGCCGCAGGAAGAACACCTGCAGATATCCTTATTGTAAAGCAGCCGGATCATGGCAGGGGCATCCAGATCTTTCAGCCTTGCGATATACTTTCTACAGCCGAGGAGATTCCGGCACAAGGTGATCTTCTTATTCTTGTTCCGGGATGACAGCAGGCCATAGTGGCGTATCCGGACAAAACGCTTTGGCGGGACATGCATCAGAAATCTGCGGATAAACTCCTCACCGGAAACCGTAATCTCCTCCCACTGGCCCTGGTTTTTATAATCTTTTGCAGTAAATGTGACCATAGAATCCGTCATGCATTTGATACGATAATTGCTGATGGCAATCCGGTGTGTGTACCTTCCAAGGTACCTGATGACGGATTCCGCGCCATGGAACGGCTTCTTACAGTAGGGTATCCATTCTTTTTTGTAACAGGTATCCAATAATTCCTGTAAGGCATAATGGTTCCTGTAAGGCTCTGCCGTACCGTGGAATTCGAGTTTTCCATCTTTCCATAGCTGTTTCAGTTCAGCAAGATATTTTCCGCGGAACAGCCGGGAGACCACCCTGACCGGAAGGAAGAAGTCCTCCCCGCTGCCTTTCCAGTGATTTCCTGCATCCAGCCCGCCTCCCAGAACAATGGCATGGATATGGGGATGGAAGTTCATGGCGCTCCCCCAGGTATGCAGAATGCAGATATAGCCGATGTCAGCGCCAAGGTATTTCGGGTCAGCCGCAAGTTCACGCAGGGTATCGGACGCGGCATGGTAAAGCGCTGTATATAAAAGTTTCTGATTGCTGTAGATAACAGGGTTCAGATTTTCCGGCACAGTGAATACCATATGGAAGTATGGCGCGTCCAGCAGATCCTCCCTGCGCGCGTCAACCCATTTTTCTTTCGGGAATTCCTGACACATAGGGCAGCATCTGTCACGGCAGGAATTATAGTGGATGGAAATACAGCCGCAATCCTCACAGACGCTCACATTTACGCCAAAAGCACCGGTCTTGCAGTTCATGATGTGGTAAGCCGCCTTTCTCTGGGCAGGGGAAACATCATGGGAGGATGCATAGGAAGGATAAAAACGGTTAAAAACATCCTGGATTGTGCAGTCAGTGTTCATTCCTCACCGCCTTGCGGACCATCGAACGGGCTGCGGATGCCGAGGAGGGTCTTGTTGCTTACATGGAGGTAGACATCGGTAGAGCGGGGATCCACATGCCCGAGAAGGGACTGGATATATTTGATATCGGTCCCGCTTTCAAACAGGTGGCTGGCAAAACTGTGTCGGCACGCATGGGAAGAGACACGGCGGGTAATACCGGCAAGCCTGGCGCTTTTTTTAAAGAACTGGTTCACACTGGTTATATCCAGGTATCCACCAGTCCAGGAGCTTGGGAAAAGTATCCCCCTGGGCCGGCCGCATTTGTACCAATACTCGGTAAGAAGGTCAAGATTCTTCCGGGAGAGGATGGTATACCTGTCGATCCTGCCTTTGGTTTCACGGACATGGATGGTCATGTTGGTACGGGAAATGTCATCGTAATGGAGATGGACAGCCTCTGAGACGCGTAATCCGGAAGAGTACATCGTCGCAATGATAGCTTTATGCTTCAGGTTTTGGGTGGCCTCAATGATCGCGTTTATCTCATTACGGCTCAGGACGGCGGGAAGGTTCCGTTCCCTTTTCATGGCAGGAACTATGTCATCATCCCAAAGGATCCAGAGCACTTTTTTGTAGAAGAACTTAATTGCTGACCGATAGTGGTTGTGAGTTTCGGGAGACCTGCCTTCCAAACGTTTGGCAGAGAGGAAACTTTCCGCATCGTCAAGTGTAAGCTCAGAGGCGGTTTTCCCAATACAGCGGAGAAAGTAATTGACATTGGCACAGTACAAGTTTATTGTACTTTCCCGCAGGTTCCGTTTTTCCGCTTCATAGCGGATAGATTCAAAAATATCATCGTACATAATAAAACCTCCTGAAATAAGCAGCGTTGATCGTGGCAGCTGCCTGTCAGGAGGGGCATTGGCATCATAATTCCGCTTGCGGAAGACACCAAAAAATGCTATTGTAATCATAGGCAGTGGAGGTTTCCGTATTTGGTTGTTTTGTGTGGTAACTTAACAATACCGTATTGCGGAAGATTTTTCCACTGCTTTTTATTTAGAGGAACGTAAAAACTGCGCCACAGCCTTGGCAGGCCATCGCGTAGCGATTTTGTTCAATCGGAACTTTAGGAGATAAATAAATGCAGGATATGTTCAAAAAGAATGATGACATACTTAAAAAGCCATATTATATGATTGATTTTCTACCGCAAAGAGTTTCCGAAACTGCCAAAGGACATTTTTTGATACTACTTACTTAACAGTGAAAAACGTCATGAAATGAAAATAAAGGTGTTGGAAGAGACTAAACCAAAACAAGAAAATCGTGAAGGCTCTGAAGAACATTGTTCTATCTATGAAGGTATGTAAGTAGAAGATTTGTACTACCAGGAGCCAACAGTCATAGATGAGCACGCAGCGAGAGTAATTGGACCACAATTTGGAGCATATTTAAAAGCCGCCACTTTTAATGTTGGCTACAGGGTGTTCTGGGCAGGAAAGAGTAGCTCCTTCTATAGAACCCTCACAGATGGTTAATTCTCAGAAAATGGATGATATATATGATGTTCCATCATCTGAAAATGATATCACGACAGAGGAAGAATCTACAATAACAGGAAAAATCAGCGATATTAAGGATTTTATGTTTGTTGTTACTGATAAGGATGGAGTGGAGTATGCACTTAGTTTTGAAGGCGATAAGCCAGAGGGACTGTCTGCAGTTAAGGAAGGAGACACTGTAGTTCAGTGTCTACAGTCTAAGAAGGGAAGGCTTAAAGAAGTCTTCCCTCTTTCATTTACTGATTTCCCCGTTTGGTCTGTAGTACCCATTCAATATAGTGTTCCGTCAGCATGGGATGTTCCGCCGAACCGACAGTAACCAGAACCAGATTTCCTTGTATCAGGGATTCACCTTTTCAGAATACCATAGAAATGGGTGATATTCCAGCAATTCCGGTCACTTGGTAGAAAAAGTAAAGGTCATTTCCGCGGGGAAAGCATTCACATTCTGCTGCCCCAACAATCGAGGAAAATTCTACTTATGGCTCCATGGGGGAGCTCTTTCTATGTATGCAACTCTTTTTAACCCTGACCTTTGAAAGTTAAAAGTGTCGCACTCCGAGTGTCTGAGAGTGCTGGATTCAAAATATTGGAATAGAAGGTTACAGTATCTCCATTATAGGCATCAATCCTAGAAATGGCAATGATAGGTCTTTCCAGGTATCTGCGGATATATTTGATGGTGGTGTTAGTATATAAGTGTGGACAAGAAAAGTTGAACCACCTATACTATCAAGTGAAAGAGCAAAGGAGATGTTCAACATGGCGAAAAACCAAAAATCTTACATTCCGGAATTCAAACAGCAGATTGTGGATCTGTATAATGCCGGAGGAACCTCGTATCCCCAACTGGAACGTGAATATGGCGTAAATCGGAGTACACTCAGTAACTGGCTTAAGCAGCTTTCTCCCATCAAGGTATCGGAGGAGGAAACAGTTACCCTCAAGGAGTATAAGGCCCTCCAGAAAGAAATCCAGCGCCTTAAGATCGAGAATGAAATATTAAAAAAGCGACCGCCATATTCGCAAAAGAACAATAACCGAAATTGTGACTTTTATCCAGAACCATCTAAACCATTACATGGTATCCCAGCTTTGCAGTGCCCTGAAATTCCCAAGGAGTACCTATTACAAAGCTCTGGTTTGTGTACCCTCAAACCGGCAGAAGGAATATAAGGAATTCGGCAGGAAGGTGAAACAGGTTTATGATGATTCCAGGCAAAGATACGGCGCTGTCAAGATCTGCCGCACCCTCAATGACAACGGGACACCATATAGTGTAAAGCGTGTCCAAAGGCATATGGCCAAACAGGGGCTAAGGTCTGTCGTGGTAAAAAAAATAACCACCATGCAAACCACGGAGCCGTCCCAAATGATAAAGTAAATCTCCTGAAACGTGATTTTGAGGCAAAAACCATCCATCAGAAATGGTGTACTGATATTACCTACATCCATGTGCAGAAAGAGGGATGGACTTATCTGGCTTCCGTGATGGACTTGTGCAGCCGCAAGATTATCGGGTATGCCTATGGCATATCCATGACGGCGGAGCTGGCAGTTGAGGCGGTAAAGAGTGCCTGCCTGAATGTCAAAGATACACAGGGAATTATTCTTCACAGTGATCTGGGAAGCCAGTACACGAGCCAGACATTTGAAAGGTACCTGAGTCGCCATGGGATACTCCATTCATTCAGCCGTAAAGGGAGTCCCTATGATAATGCCCGCATAGAATCCGTCCATTCCGTAATGAAAAAGGAAGATATCTATCTCCACACATATCAGGATTTCAGAGAAGCCCGGAGGGCAATCTTTGAGTACATAGAGGGCTGGTATAACCGTAAGAGAATCCATAGTGCCATCGGCTATATGACACCACAGCAGAAGGAGGATGAAGAATTAAAAAAGGCAGAATAAACTTTCAACTTTTTGTGTCCAAAGTATTGACATAAGTCCAATTCTCATGACATACCTGGAGGACGGGAGGTGCAGCCTTTCCAACAACATGAGCGGGAATTCCATCCGTTCGGTAGTGGCGGGCCGGAAGAACTGGATCTTCTCCGACACGATGGATGGCGCTGAGGCAAGCATGGGAATTTATACTATCGCAGAGATGGCGAAGCTCCACGGTCTGGATCCGTATAAATATATGAAGTACATTCTGGAACAGCGGCCAACCTATAAGACCTCCTGGGGAGATTGAAAAAAACGCACCATGGTCGGACAGTGTTCAGAAAACATGCAGGTAACCATTTATTCAAATGTTAATGTATGGATTATTCCGGGGTTAACCACCTCGGGTTTTTTGTGTCTACACCCTTAAATTAAGCGCTTACCTTGAAACTGTCCCTTAGAAGGCTGTAGACGTCAGCCACACTGCTTAAGTTGTTATCTGCAATAATCTATCGAATCTGCTCATTGTTGCTGGCATAAAAAATACTCCTTTTTGATAAGAATTTTCATATCTTGATTCTTACCAAAAAAGAGGTATTTTTTTCCAAAGACACAAACTTTTTTACACTAACCCAAGATTTGAGAAAATCTTTCATCATACTCTTTGATTCGTTCTGCGATTTCCTGGTTTACCTGTTCTTGCTACGGCACAATTCTATGCTTCCACCTATAATACGCAGCTCTTGCGATTCCCAACTGTTTACACATCCAGTTAATACTCCAGTTGTTGTTAGCATAAAAGTATTCAATCGCAAGATACTTTGATTCATGACGTTGCTTTCCGAGCCTCACATCCCTTCGAATTCTTTCACTTTTTTTAACAGTTCAACCACCATATCTTTTTCCTCAAGTTGGCGTTTGAGGCGAAGATTCTCTCTCCGTAAACGTTCTAATTCATCAACTTCATCTTCGGTTTTGTGTCGACCACGTTTGTCTGTAAGACCATCTTCACCTGTAGCATCATATTTCTTTACCCAGGAATACAATTGACTATAAGAGGATAGATGTTTTGCGTCTTGCTTCTGCCATATAGACCTCCCGCTTCGGATTGTAATCCATTAGTTTTCTATAGGCATTATACAATGAAATCCACCTCCTGAGGATACTGTCACTTGATATATGATATTTTATACACAAATCAACTAACGAGCCGCTTCCATGAAGATACTCTTCAACAACCATCATTTTGAATTCTTTGGTATAAGAACGGTTTCCGGCCAACTTGTAAAAAGCAGATTCGCTGTCAACCCGATACAGAGCAACCCAACTTTCAAAGCATCCAGGATATCCCTTTTTCGATGTATATCCTAATCGGGCACCAATATCGCGAAAAGAAGAAACTCCGGACAAGTATTCCTTGACTATATTGATTTTTCTTCAGGTGAATACTTTCTTTCAACATAATCCCCCTTAAGTAGATTTTGGTTATTTGCCTTGTCTACTTAAGGGGAATCATATCATTGCCCATATGGGCAGGCCGCCTGTTCTTTGTCTGCTGATTTACTGTTTGGCCAGAGCGTGCATGAGCTCCGCCGTGGTCGGGTACAGCTTGTCGTACACTTCCTGGAAGGCCTTGTATTGCTCGTGGGCCTCGGGGTTGGGATGGAAGGTGCAGCCGGGCTTGATGAACTTGGTCAGAGCGGCAAAGTCCTCGAACTCGGGGTATTTCACGGCCGTGGCCGCCATCATGGCGTCGCCAAAGCTGGCTCCGATGGTGACTAAGGGCGTGTTGATTTCTTTGCCGGTCACGTCGGCCACGATCTGCATCCACTGGGGATTCTGCACGCCGCCGCCCACGGCGAAGATCTGGTCGATGTCCGCGTTGTCGTGGGCTTCCATGATGCGGATCTGCTGGTTCACCGAGTAGGCTACGGATTCCAGGGCGCTGCGGTAGAGATGGGCGCGGGTGTGGGCCAGGGTCAGGCCCAGCAGGCAGCCGCAAGCCAGAGGATCGTTGATGGGGGTGCGCTCACCGGCAAAGTAGGGCAGGGTGATCAGGCCGTCGCTGCCGGGGGCGATCTGGTCCACGCCCTCCATCATGGTCTGGTAGGCATCCGGCCCGCCGCTCTTCTCGGCGGCAACGGCATCCGGGAACAGGTTATCGCGGTACCACTTGGTCAGGGAGCCGGCGGCGTTGGTTCCGGCGGAGATATCGCACAGACCGGGAACGATGAACTCCTCCCGCCACAGGCGGTCGTCATCCACCAGCTCCTTAGTGCCCAGGATCATATAGATGGAGGAGCCGAACTGGATCATCATCTTGCCCGGGGCCACAACGCCGATGCTGATGGCCTCGGCGCCGGAGTCGTCGGTGCCGGTGCTCACCGGAGTGCCCTCCTTGAGGCCGGTCTCGGCCGCAGCCTTGGCGGTCACGGTGCCGGCGATATCGTTGGCCTCCTTGATGGCGGACAGCTGGTCAGGGCGGCAGATGGGTTTGCACAGCTCTGGATTGGGCGTGCCGTCGCTGTTGTACAGCGGGTTAAAGCTGGCCAGGCCCAGGAAACGGTCCACCACGTACTCGCCGGTGAGCTTGGCGGTGATGAAGGTGGAGGCGGTGATGAATTTGTGGGCCTTGGCGTAGACCTCCGGCTCATTGTTCTTGATCCAGAGAATTTTGGGCATGACGTCGGAGGAGCACAGGGGACGTCCGTACCACTTTTTGATCTGCTCCTCGCCGTAGAGCTCGGTCAGATCCGCCATCTCCTTGGTGGCGCGGGAATCGATGCCGTAGAGAATGGCCTTGCGCAGGGGACGGCACTCCTCGTCCACGGGCAGGCAGTCGGCTCCCAGGGCACTGGCGCCCACCGCCAGAATGTCCTCGGGGTTCACCCCGCTGTCTGCGATCAGCTTGTTGCTGATCCGGCAGAAGTCGCCCCACCAGTCCTCGTCGGCGTCGTGCTCATAGTGACCGGGTCTGGGGTTGGTCATGGCGTGCTCGGCGCTGGCCGTGGCGATGATGTTGCATTCCTGGTCGATGATGACGCCCTTGCTGGAGTTGGTGCCGGTATCGATGCCCATAAAATACTTTTTGTTGTTCATAGTAACCCTCCCAAATATTGAATTGTCAGTTGCAGTGGAAATGTGCCGTCACCCGCGCTGCCCGGATCTACCGGCTGTTTTCCTCCCGTAGTAGCTGTGGAGGAACTTGATGGCGATCACCAGGCAGGCGAAGGAGACAGACAGTGTCAGGACCACGTTGGAGCCGCTGAGGCCCGCCACAATGTAGCCCACGAAACAGCAGCCCGCCACGGTCAGGGCGTAGGGCAGCTGGGTGGTCACGTGTTCGATATGGTTGCATTCCGTCCCGGCGCTGGAAAGGATCGTGGTGTCCGAGATGGGGGAGCAGTTGTCGCCGAACACGCTGCCCGCCAGGGTGGCGGACAGGGATACGGTCAACAGCTGCTGGGCCAGAGCGTAAGCCACAGGCGCGATGATCGGAATTAGGATGCTGAAGGTACCCCAGGCCGTGCCTGTGGAGAAGCTCAAAAACGCTGCGATCACGAACACGATGGCCGGCAGCAGGAAGATGGGAAAGCTGGCCTTGGCCAGGCAGTCGCTGACAAATTCCGGCGTCTGCAGGATGTCGCGGCACACGGAGCCGATGGTCCAGGCCAGAAACAGGATACAGCAGGCCGGGATCATGGTCTTAAAGCCCTTGGTGACGCCGTTCATAAACTCCCTGAAGGTCATGAGCTTGCGGGGCACGAACATGACGAGGGCCACCGCCAGCGCGCCGAAGCCTCCCCAAACCAGGGATTTCGAGGTCTCGCAGCTGCCGAAGGCGTTGCCGAAGTTCATGTAGGACTTGCCGCCGGGCACGAAGAACCCGCCGGTGTGAAGCATGGCGGCGATGGAGAAGAAGATTAGGAACACAATGGGCAGAAGCATATCCACCACAGTGCCGCGGTCGGAGGATTCCGCCAACATCTCATTCTCCGATTTCACGGAGCCCAAGTACCCTCTGGCGGCCATGGCCTCCGCATCGACCATGGGACCGTAGTCCAGGCCGGTGAGGATGATGATAAAGATCATGGCGATGGACAGCAGGGCGTAGAGATTCAAAGGAATCGTGGAGATAAATACCTCAAATCCGTTTTGGTAGTATCCGGTGGCCTCCAGGTTGCTGCCCACGGCGGCGGCCCAGGATGAGATGGGCGCGATGATGCACACGGGCGCTGCGGTACAGTCGATGATGTAGGCCAGTTTGGCGCGCGATACCTTGTATTTGTCGGTCAGCGGTTTCATGACGGTTCCCACGGTCAGGCAGTTGAAATAGTCGTCGATGAAGATGACGATGCCCAACACCGCGGTGGCCAGCAGGGAGAGCTGCTTGGACTTGATCTTTGTCGAAGCCCATTTTCCGTAGGCCTTGGAGCCGCCAGCCATGGAGATCACGAACACCAGCCCTCCCAGCATGCAGACGAACAGGATGATATACAGGTCCGCACTGTTCACCATCAGGTCAAAGGCGGTGCCCACCGTGCCTGCGATGGGGTTTAAGCCCATGCCCATGGAGTAGATGAAGGTGCCGGCCATGATGCCGACGAGTAGCGACGATACAACTTCTTTCGATACAAGCGCTAAAGCGATTGCCAGTACGGGCGGTACCAGAGAGAGCCACCCAGCGTAATAAGGTTCCACAAGTCCAATTCTCCTTTATTTTGTCGGGTAAACCACGCGGCCGTCCACGATGGTCATAAATACTTTCATACCGCGGGCCTGGGCCGGATCAACCTTGAATAAGTCTCCGTCCAGCACGGTGATGTCCGCCAGCTTTCCGGCTTCCAGGGTGCCCAGATCCCTCTCGCAGCCCAGATTGTACTGGCCGCCGCTTGTCCAGGCCTTTAATAGCTCGGAGACCGTCAGGGTATTTTCTTTATTAAAGGGTTCGCCGCCCTCGGGGAACAGGCCGCCCACGGTGTGGTACACGGATTCCGGGATGTCGTCGTAGAGCAGGGGCAGGTCGGTGCCGCAGGAGATCACCACGCCGTTGTCCGCCATTTTCCGGCGGTTCCAGTAGTAACGGCCCCGGTCCATGCCGATCTTCTCCTCGATCATGGCGATCTTGCTGGCCCGGTCCGCGATGGACATGATCTGGGGATAGACCTCGGCCACGATGCCCAGCTGTCCCATGCGTTCTAAGTCCGCGGGATCGGAGCACTCCAGGTCGGTGATGGCCTGGCGGTTCTTCAGCTTCCCGTTCTCATCCCTCTGGCACTGTGCGAAAATGTCCACGGTTTTGCCGATCGCCCCGTCGCCCTGAGCGTGCAGGGAGAAGCGGAAGCCCTCCTGGTCCGCAGCCAGAGCGTCGCGCTTTAAGCCCTCCCAGTCGATGTCCTTGGCGCAGCAGGTGTCGGCGCAGAGGTAGGGCTTCTTCATCTCGCCCTCCAGCTGGCTGATGGAACCGTCGGTCATCTGATTGTAGCCGGAGAACCGGACAAAGCCGCCCTGGAATTTGTCGCGCATGGCCTTGCCGTACTCCAGGTTCATGGGAGCGCCCACGGGCTGGCTCATGAAGTGGACGCGGGCGGTCAGCGCCTGGTCCTTCTCCAGCTGGCCCAGCGCGTCGGTGAAGCCGTAGAAGTCGTCAAAACCCATCTCCTTCACCGAGGTGATACCCCGGGAGTTCATCATGGCCAGATAGTTTTTGAATTCCGGCACAGAGTAGCTGTGGTCGCTGAGCACGTATTTCAGCAGCTTCCAGTAGCTCTCGGACCAGTAGGTGTCGGGGGTGAAGCCGTAGACGGTCCTGGCCGCGCTGTTCATGTAGCAGGTCTCCCCTCCCTCCATAAACAGGATCACCGGGGTTTCGCCGAATTCCTGGTCCAGTTTTTCCTGGGTCAGGCTGTCAAAGCCCGGCTTTACGTTCCGGGCCAGCACGGTGTTACCGGGTTTTAAGGTGTTCTGATACGCTTTGGCTGCCGCCAGCACTTCCTCTACGGTGCCGCAGCCGCTAAAGTCAGCGCCTGCGATGGTCAGAAGATAGCCGGTAAAGAAGCAGTGCACGTCCGCAAAACCGGGACAGATCAGGCGGTCGCCCAGCTCGCGGATTTCGGTGTTATCACCGGCATACTCTGCGCCGTCCGAGGGGCCGACGGCCAAGATCCGGTTGCCGGCGATGGCCACGAAGCCGGGCTGCGGCTCTGAGCCGGTGCCGTCGAATACGGCGTTGGAGCGCAATAAAAGGTCTGCTTTCTGCATGTGAATTCCTCCTTTGATGAGATGGATAAGATAAAACATATTCCATACCAATTCTGTGCAAATCATAACACAGACCAGCTTCAAATTCAATAAAGAAAATCCTATTGGCGGAAGAATTGTAAAAAGAGCTGAAAATCACCATATATTTTATACAATATGCACAATAATGCCAGGCGAGTGGTTGAAAAATGGGAATGGTGGTTGACAAGAAACAGGGAACATAGTATGCTCAAAGTGGGCTAAAATATAATAAAACATATATAATTTTAGAATTCCCCGAAACTTCAGTGTGAGGGCATTGCAGAGATGAGGAGATTGTTGAAATGAAGCGGAAATTGATCGCAATGGATTTGGACGGCACGGCGGTGGACGCTGCGGGCAGGCTGGCGCCGGGCGTGAAGGAGGCGATTGCCGCCGCCAGGGCCCAGGGACATATGGTCGCCTTTGTGACCGGACGGGCGGACACGGATATGGCGCCCCTGGACTGTGAGTATGATTTTGTGGACTATCTTATATTAAATAACGGCGCCAAGCTGGTCTGCGGAAGGGACGGCCGGGTGCTGGACAACGAAGTGCTGAACCGGGATGAGGTGGAGCGGCTGATCCGCTTCTGCCAGGAGCATGATATCCAGGTGTATGTGATCTGCGGCCGGGAGTGCTATGCCAGCAAGTACGGAGACCGTCTGGCGCGCTACATGGATTCCATCGGTTGCCGGCCCGACTATTTTGACGATCTGTCCCAGGTGCCCACGGACCGGGTGGATGGCATGACCATTCTGGGCGATGCAATGTCTGTGCTCTCAGCCGTCCAGGAGCAGGGAGTCGCCCTGCGGGCCGTGCTCTCGGAGCCGGGCTGCGTGGATGTGATGAACCCGGGGATCAACAAGTGGAACGGCCTTGAGGCGTTGCTGCGCCTGATCCGGATGGAGCGGGAGGACGTGGTGGCCATAGGGGACTATGACAATGACCTGGAGATGATCCTGCAGTCAGGCATAGGCGTGGCGGTGGGCAATGCCAGGGAGTGCGTGAAAGCCGGGGCGGATTATGTGACGGTCCGGGATAATGAGGCCGGAGCGGCCGCGGATGCGATCAACGAGCTGGTGCTGGGCGCAGCCTCAGGGCTCTGCTTGAAGAACGGAATATAGGGTTGAAGTGAGGGATCACAGACGAAAAGCGGGTGAAGAATTGCCGCCTTCCGGCGTGATCTCTTTTGGTATAAAAATTACTGTACCATATTTATCTAAAAACGTATAGGTGAGAAAATATGAAAAATATATGTGCAAAATGCATATAAATAAAATTTGATTATGTCGATAATAATAAATTGACACAAGTAAGTGAATCTGCTATACTTCAAGTGGTATAAAAAACTGAGTAACATATATAAGATTAGGAGGAGAACGATGAAAGTTGCGGCAATAGGCGATAACTGTATTGACGTATACGAGCGGATCGGCAGGAAGTACCCCACCGGCAACGTTGTGGATACCGGCATCAATATTCAGAAGCTGGGAATACCGGTCTCCGTGATCAGCACCACCGGGTCCGATGAGAACGGCAAGTGGATGGTGGAGACGCTGACAAAGGAAGGCGTGGATTTGAGCCACTTTAAAGTGGGGGACGGGGCCACCGCCATCACATACATGGATATGGACGGCCTGGACCGAGTCCACGGCGACTACGTGGAGGGCGTGTTGGAGAACATCGTGTTTGACGATGAGGACATCCGCTTCGCCTCGGAGCACGATCTGGTACATACTGCGCTGTGGGGCAAGGCGGAGGACACACTGCCTAAGATCAAGGCGCTATCCGGGACGAAGATCAGTTTTGACTATGCGGACCGGCTGGACCACGAGCTGGTGGAGAAGACACTGCCTTACGTGGATTACGGCTTTTATTCCTACCACAAGGAGCGTGCTCCGTTTATCGAGGGCTATTTAAAGGACAAGGTGGACCGGGGCATGAAGATTGCGGTGGCCACCTTCGGCGACAAGGGCAGCCTGGCCTACGACGGCAAACGGTACTACGAGGGCGGTATCTATCCGGCCCAGCTGGTGAACACCGTGGGCGCCGGGGACAGCTTTATCGCCGGTTTCCTGTACGAGATTCTGATGGGCTCTGACATTGAGAAGTGCCTGGACACCGGAGCCAGAGTGGCGGCCAGGGTGGTCAGCACCTTTCATCCCTGGGAGGATTAATTATATGAAGAAACGGATTCTTTGCTACGGCGATTCCAACACCTGGGGTTACGTGCCGGTGACTGGGGAGCGCTATGACGAGGACGTGCGCTTTACCGGAGTTCTGGCCGGGGAATTGGGGCGGGATTACCGGGTGGTGGAGGAAGGCCTTGTGGGCCGCACAACCGTATTTTCCGACCGGATGGAGCCGGAGCGGTGCGGAATCGAGCACCTGCTGCCCTTCATCCTCTCACAGCTCCCGGTGGACTGGATGGTCATTATGCTGGGCACCAACGACACCAAGACCCATTTCCACGTGAACGCAAAGGAGATCGGGTACGGGATGGAGGAGCTGATCATAAAGGCGCAGCATATCCTGAGTATCCGCGGTTCCAAGGCAAAGATACTGCTGGTGGCCCCGGTGCCCATTCACCCTGAGGACGACCCCATGTTCGACCGGGAATCCGCAAAGAAGAGCGAGGAGCTGAGTCTGGTTTACAGGGAGCTGGCCCGCAGCTGGGACTGCCTGTTCCTGGACGCCGGCACCGTGACCAGAGAGGTCGGAGGAGACGGAATCCACCTGACTGCCAACGCGCACGTCGCCCTTGGAAGGGCGATTGCAGCAATATTAAAAGAGAATGAATAAAAGGGGGTAAAGTTTGAAACAAAGAAATAGTGGTTAGAAAAAAGTAAATTGTATGACAAACAAGCCATCTTACGGTGGCTTCAAAAAGAAAATATAGACACAACACCTAATTCATGGCAGGAACGATATCATCTTTAATGGTGTATCCACGCTGCTTTAGTAGATTAAGTGCCTGTGGAGTAGTCAATACTTTTGCTTTATTCACAGGACGTGATTCAAGAAAACCTTCTGCTGTATATGGTTTTAAATCTGAAAGCATGTGCCAGATAGCGGTCAGGAGCATACGGCAGATTGCGATAATGGCTTTCTTGTGACCACGGTGCGATTTAATACGCTTATAGCGGCCGGTTATTTCAGGATGTTTCTTAGAACGCAATAAACCATTTGCAACTTGTACCAGAATGGGTTTAATAAAATTACCAGCACGGGAAATTCGAGTTGATTTGATTCTTTTGTTGCTTTGGTCATTGCGCGGACAACATCCTGTCCATGAAACGAGGTGCTTAGCTGAGGGGAAAACAGACATGTCACCTCCGATTTCAGAAAGGATTTGAATGGCAGTCATTGGATTTTTATCAAATCCGGGAACTGTACGAATTAGATCAAGAGCGGCCTGGTATTTATCAGAGAGACGAAGGATTTCCCGTTCTATTTCTTCCGGATGCTTTTCTAATTCGTCGATATGATTGAGGCACTGACGAAGTTTAATGGCCTGTTCAGGAGAAATAGCTCCGTCAACAGCGGCTTGGATTTCTTCCATAGGTGTTTTACATCGACTGTCTACAAAAGGTGCCACATCAAAGCAAGAATCACAGAATTATTTGCCTTTTCCAAAACATTATGTGCGCGCAATACTTGCCGGTAGATTCCATACAGACTTCAGAACAGTTATACTTTGCAAGCCAATCACACAGTTCCTTCAATCCTTTGGAAAAGGAAGAGAAACGAGCTTGTTTGTAATCGGTTCTGCCGTTTGAATCGGTGATGCCAATGCAAGCGTAGATCCAGGTTTTGTGGACATCAAGTCCACAGCAGTTAAAACGAAAAATTTTGAAAGACAATAAAATAACCTCCTGAATTTTTCAGAAGGGGAATAGAATTGAAAAGCGAAAAGTAGTGACAGGGTTTCATAACCCCATCGGTGCCTTTCGCAGAAAGGTGGTTTATATTTATGAAACTTGGTATGTTTACATCCGGTTATCAGCGCAACCCGCTGGAGCACTGCTTTCAGGACGCCAAGCGTTTCGGCTACGATTTCATCGAACTCTGGGGCGGCAGACCGCACGCCTATGCGCCGGACTTAAAAGACGGTGAGCTGGACGATGTGAAGCGCCTGATCGACAAGTATGAGATGCCGGTGCTGGGCTACACGCCGGAACACAATGGCTATCCGTACAACTTCATGATCGGCAGCGAGCTGCAGAGAAGGGATGCGGTGGAATACTTAAAACTCAGCCTGGATATGGCTAAGGAGCTGGGATCCGACTACATGCTGATCTCTCCGGCCCACGCAGGCTATGAGGCCACCTACGAGGAAATCTGGACCCGCATGGTGGAAACCATCCGCGAGCTGGGCGACCACGCGGCCCAGGTGGGCGTGAAGCTGGTGGTGGAGACACTGACACCCTACGAGAGCAACGCGTTCAAGAGCGCCAACGACTTAATCGAGCTGTTTAAGCGCGTGGACAATCCCTACGTGGTGGGCATGTGCGATATCGTTCCTCCCTACGTACAGCACGAGAGCATCATGGCTTATCTGAGCAAGATGGGCGACAGGATGTACCACATGCACATCATCGACGGCGACCAGGGCACCGACAGCCACATCGTTCCGGGCGAGGGCTCCATTCCGCTGCCGGAGCTGTTCAAGGAGCTGAAGGAAGCGGGCTATGAGCGGACCGCAACCCTGGAGCTGGTGACCGGCTACATCAACGAGCCGCGCCTGTACGCTAGAAGAGCCATCGACAGAGCCAGAGAGTACATGAAAGAGGCGGGCTTTTAGTTTTGTATCATAACAGAACACCTTGGAAAGGAGACATACGATGTTTATTGATATTCATGTGCATCCGACCTTTTACGATCCCATCAACGGGGATGAAGCGGTGGAGGAGATGCGGCACAATGCCCTGGATATCCACAAAAACGGCACTGCGCCGCTGGAACACATTTTCAACCAGATGCGCTGCGCCGGACTTGACAGGCTCTGCCTGTTGCCTGAGGATTACACCTCGGAGCTGGGCAGGCCGGTGGTGACCAACGAGGAGGTAAAAACCCTCGTGGACCTGGCCCCGGATAAATTTATCGGCTTTGCCAGCGTGGACCCGTTCCAATCCGGAGCGGCGGAAAAGCTGGAGCACGCCTTCGGAGCTCTGGGCTTAAAGGGCTTAAAACTTCATCCGTCCAGACAGCATTTCTACCCCGGCGACGAGAGGCTGAGCGCTGTGTACGACGTCTGCGAGACCTACAAGAAACCGATTATTTTCCATAGCGGACTATCCTGGGAGCCCAACACGCTGACCAAATACTCCCGCCCCGTGGAGTTTGAGGAGCTGGCCGCCGTGCGGCCGAACCTGAAGATCTGCCTGGCCCATTTCGGCTGGCCCTGGGTGCAGGAGACGGCGATGCTGATGCTCAAGTACCCCAATGTGTACGCGGACACCGGTATCCTGTACTTTGACAACGCCTGGGAGTTTTACAAGCAGGTGTTCAACCATGACCTACCCGCCACCTGGATCGACCGCAGCCTGCGCCACCAGGTGATGTTCGGCAGCAACAACCCGCGGTTTGAGCAGATACGCATGGCTGACGCTATCGGCAAGCTGGGATTCAGAGAGAGCACCCTGGAACTGATCAAAGGCGAAAACGCCATCGAGTTCCTGGGCGGGCTGTAGGAGGTGATTCGCAGTGGTGATTTTAAAAGAGATTACAGTGCTGACAACCCAGTACAACCAGTGGATCCGCATCACGGATGAGATCGAGCGGGTGCTGGCGGAGAGCAAAATACAGGACGGCATCGTCAATGTGATCAGCCGCCACACCACCACAGGTGTCACGGTGAACGAATCGCTGGAATGCTTAGAGAGCGATATGTCGGAATTCCTTTCCCGGCTGGCGCATGAGGACTGGCCTTACGCCCACGCGCGGATGCTGCGTGACTACGGCTCTACAGCCGGAAACCCCACAGGCCATCTCAAATCCCTGATGACCGGCAACCACTGCCACCTGGTGGTGAGCGGCGGCCGGCTGGAGCGGGGCGGTGCCCAGGAAGTTTATTTCTGTGAATTCGACGGTCCGGCCAAGCGGACCTTGATGGTACAGATCATGGGCGAGTGATAACGCCCCAAGAAGTGAAACATACGCGCTGCAGCGCGATGCGATAGGGTTAAGGTTCCTATAAACCAAATACAAAAAAGGAGATATGAGTATGTCAAATCCAAAAACTCCGTCACAAAGTGCAAATGAACTGAAGAGAAAGCTGGGCCTGGGAGCGGTTATCGCGCTGGGTGTCGGCACCACCGTTGGCTCCGGTATCTTCTCCTCCCTGGGAGAGGTGGCAAACGCCGCCGGAAGCAGCCTGTTCCTGGTGCTGGCCTTCCTGATCGGAGGTCTGCTGCAGATTCCGGCAAACTTCTGCTATGCGGAGCTTGCCAGCGCCTTCCCCGAGGACGGCGGCCAGTACGTATATTTTAAAGAAGCGGGCTTCAGACCCCTAGCCTTCCTCTGCGGATGGATCAGCTTCTGGGCCACAGACCCGCCCAGCATTTCCATCATGGCTCTGGCTATCGCCAACTACCTGGCTTTCTTCATCCCGGTACACGGCATCATCCTGCGCCTGGTCGCTGTGGCCTTTGTGTTGATCTTTATGATGATGCACCTGCGCTCAGTGGAGGGCGGCGGCAAGTTCCAGACCATAATCACGGCGCTGAAGATCATTCCCTTCGTGCTGATCATCGGAATCGGTATCTTCTTCATCAAGGGAGAGCTGTTCCTGTCCTCAGCTCCGCTGGCAACCGTGACTGCAACAGGATTTACCGCGCTGATGGCCGGTATCTCCGCCACCACCTGGTCCTTCGACGGTATGGCCGCCGCCTGCTACATGTCCGGCGAGATCCGTGAGCCCAAGAAGAACCTGCCCAGAGGCCTGATTCTCACCGCATTCATCGTGCTGGGCCTGTACGTTGGCCTTACCCTGACCGCTTCCGGTCTGCTGAGCGTGGATGAGCTGGCCGCCTCCGAGGCACCAATCGCCCTGCTGGCTTCCAAGATCCCGGTGATCGGCAACTATGCCGGAACCATCGTGGCAATCATGGCGGTTATCGTGGTAGTAGGTTCCCTGTCCAGCTGTATCATGTTCCAGCCCAGAATCGAGTACGCAATGGCAAAGGACGGCCTGTTCTTCAAGTCCTTCGGCAAAGTGCATCCGAAATATGAGACCCCGTACTTCTCCATCCTGGTACAGTGCGCGGTAGCAATTACCCTGATTTTTGCCAGCTCTCTTTCCGACCTGCTGGGATACTTCACCCTGGTAGCGTTGATGAAGAACTTCCTGACCTTCGGCACCATCATCGTGCTGCGCAACAAGGCCCACTATCAGCCGGCATACCGTATGCCCGCCAGACCTCTGATGGTCGGCATCGCCATGGTAATCACCGGCACCCTGATCTGGTCCACCTTTATCTGGGCTCCGGTAGCCGGTATCGTATGCGCGCTGCTGGCAGTTGTGACCGGACTTCCGGTTTACTATTTCTGGGAGAGCCAGAACAAGAAGAACGCTGGAAAGTAACGCTTAATTAGCAGCAGTATGGTTGACACTTCGTGGCAGATGTTCTAAGATTGAGTTGTAGAAATACATTTAACGATAAAGTATTACAAAATTCGACTGTAAAAAGGAATGTCTGCCATGAATATAGAGCGTCAGAAGCCTCGGGACGAGGCAATTGAGAAAATCGAAAATTTTATCATTCACAACCATTTAAAACCGGGTGACAGGCTTCCTTCGGAGCGGAGCATGTGCGACATGTGGGACTTCAACCGTTCCACCTTGAGAAGCGCCATCAAACAGCTGATTCTTGAGGGGAAAATCTACAACAAAAACGGATCGGGCACCTATGTGTCCGGCGAGAAGCTGGTGCGAAACCTGCAGGATGCGGACGGTTTTTACCAGACCGTAAAGCGGTCGGGGCGCGAGATCACCACCAGAGTGGTCCACATGGATTTCTGTGAAACCCCGAAAAACATCGGGCGGAAGATGAAGCTCCCTCTGGGGCACAAGCTGTTCCGCCTGGTGCGCGTCCGCTCTCTGGATCAGGTTCCGGTGATGATTTCCACCGCCTACCTGGACGCGGAGCGTTTTGCCGGGATCGAACAGCTGGATTTTGAGAACAGTTCCCTGTACAGCCTGCTGAAGGACCACTACGGCGTGGAGGTCTCGGGCGGACACGAGAAGCTGAGCATCACCTACTGCGATGCCCAAGAAGCCGAATACCTGGAAATGCAAGAGGGCGCCCCTGTGATCTATCAGTCCGGCGTGACCATGGATGAGCAGGACGTTGTATTCGAGTATTTTAAGGAGATTACCCGCTCGGAGTACATCTGCTTTGCCAGCGAGCTGACGAGGCGTTAGGATGGCAGCGCAGCCGCGCTGTACGGCAGAGCGGAATTAGGGAGGTATAAACATGAAGTTAGCTGCAGTTGGCGATAACTGTATGGACGTATACGAAAATATCGGAAAAGCATATCCCGGCGGAAACCCCGTCAATGTGGCCGTGTACTTTGTGCGGCTGGGGGAAGAATCCTCCTACACGGGAGTGGTCGGAACCGACCAGTACGGAAAACTGATGAAGGAAAAAATTGCGGAAAAGGGCGTTGACGTCTCCCACATCCGCTTTATGGAAGGCAGCACGGCGATCACCCATGTGGAGCTGGTTGACGGAGAGCGCGTGTTCGGCGAGTACGAGGAAGGCGTTTTGGCGGACTTCAAGCTCACGGAGGAGGAGATCGATTTCCTCTGCAGCCATGATATGGTGGTGACCGGCCTCTGGGGGAATGTTCACGACGACCTGGCGAAGATCAAGGCCAGAGGCGTGAAGGTGGCCTTTGACGCGGCTACCCGCCCGGACGATCCGGCGGCGGTTACCGCAATCCCCTCCGTGGATTACCTGTTCTTTGCCACGGACGACGGCGACACCCCTGAGCTGCGCGAGACCATGAAACAGATCAAGGCCAGAGGGCCCAAGCTGGTGATCACCACCCTGGGCGACAAGGGTAGCATTGCCTACAACGGCGAGACATACACCACCTTTGGCATCATCCCCTGCAATGTGGTGGATACCATGGGGGCTGGAGACAGCTTTATCGCCGGGTTTCTGAAAGGTATTTTAGAGGAAAAACCGGTTGAGGAGTGTATGAAAATGGGCGCGACTAATTCCAGCGTGACGCTGGAGTACAACGGCGCCTGGTAAGAAGCGTAAAGGAGGTTATTGCGTTGGCAAAAACGGCAGAGGTTTCCTACAATGCACCGATCTATCTGCAGCTCAGAGAGGTGGTGCGCTCAAAAATTGAGGACGGGGAGTATGCGCCCGGAACGGCGATCCCCTCGGAGAATGTATTGGCCAGCACATACGGAATCAACCGTCTGACCGTGCGCAGCGCCATCGACGCCCTGGTGAACGAGGGTCTGTTGAAGCGTGTGCAGGGCAAGGGCGTTTACGTGGTGGCGCAGATCGAGCGCGACTTAGAGGTGCTGGGCGGGTTCACACAGACCATGAATGCGAAGAATGTGGAAACCTGGAGGAAAACCCTGTCAAAAGGCCAGCGCAGAGCCGGAGAGAAGTACGCGGCGATCTTTGGCATCGCCCCGGAGGATATGCTGTACTATATCAGACGGCTGGACTATGCGGACGATGAACCCATCGCCATCGAGGAGATCTACATCCCCTACAACCTGGTCCCCAAGATGGAGGGCATCGACCTGTCCGTGTTCAGCATGTACGAGATCTACAAATTTTACGGCATCAACCCCGTGCGGGCCTGGCAGACCCTGGACCTGGTCCAGCTGACCCAGTCCGATGCCCGGCTGATCAATATCAACAAGGAACAGACGGTTTTTTTGTTTGGCTGTACCACGTACGACGACCACAACCGCGTGATTGAATATTCCAAGTCCTATACGCGGGGGGACAAATGCAACTTTACGGTACATTTTCATAAATAGAGGAAGGAAGCAATTAGTGATGTTAAAATTTGACGAGCAGAAACAGATTGACAGTGTTAACGGCGCTTTGGCGCTGAGACCGGAGATCGAGAAGGTGGTGGATGAGATCCAGAACCGCGGGTTCGACGGAATCTTTTTCATTGGCATCGGCGGAACCTGGGCTTCCAGCATGCAGGTTGAGGTCTACATGCGGGGCAGCAGCTCCATTCCGGTATACGTGGAGAACGCGTCGGAATTTCTGACCACCGGCAACAAACGCTTTACCAAGGACTCCATCGTGATCTTTTCCTCCGTGACGGGCAGCACCGCTGAGATGGTGAAGGCCGTTGACAAGGCCCACGAGATCGGGGCCAAGGTGTTCGGCTTCATCGACAAGCCCGATGCCCCCATGGTGAAACAGTGCGACTGGTGCATCTCCTATCCCATGAACGAGCAGCTGAAGTTCTACATGGTGGCCAACCGCCTGATGTACAACAACGGCGAGTTCCCGGAGTACGACCAGTATAACGCGGAGATGGAAGCCCATCTGGCCCAGGACCTGGTGGATGTGGAGAAGGAAGCCGATGAGTGGGCGGCTGAGTTTGCCAGAAAGAAATACGAGTATGTCAAGGCCCACCCGGATATGCCCCACTACTTTGTGGGCAGCGGCAACCAGTGGGGAGCCACCTATTCCTACGCCATGTGCTACTGGGAGGAACAGATGTGGATCCGCACCAAATCCATCACCTGTCCGGAATTCTTTCACGGCATGCTGGAGATCGTGGAGGCCGAGACACCGGTTACCCTGTTTATCGGCGAAGATGAGCAGCGTCCCCTGGCGGAGCGCGTGAAGAACTTCCTGCCCAGAATCTGCAAGAACTACAACATTATCGATACCAAGGACTACGAGTTAAAGGGAATCAGCGAGGCGTTCAGAGGTTCCATCTCCCACCTGGTGATGCACGCAGTGAACAACCGCGTGGACGCTCATATGGAAGCAGAGCTGTGCCACCCGCTGGAGATCCGCCGCTACTACCGTCAGCTGGATTATTGATTAAAAACGATATAGCGAATCGTAAATGAAAAGCGAAAAGCGGGAAGTGCATGCCTTTGACTCTCCCGCTTTCGTTTTACCGGAATTTCGAAAAAATTGGGGAAATAAGGAGAATATGACTATGCTTTGGACTGAAAAAATGTTTGGGGTTAAGAAACCGATTATCACCATGCTGCACTTGGATCCCCTGCCGGGCGATCCCCGTTTCCACTACGGCGACACCATGGAGCGGGTGGTGGAGCACGCCAGAGCGGACTTACACGCGCTGCAGGAGGGCGGAGTGGACGGAATCATGTTCAGCAACGAGTTCAGCCTGCCCTACGAGCGCCACATGAGCTTCATCACCCCGGCCGCCATGGCCCGCGTGATCGGCGAGCTGAAATCCGAGATCCGCGTGCCCTACGGCGTGGACTGCATCTCCGACGGCCAGGCGAGTATCGAGCTGGCGGCGGCAGTGGATGCCAAGTTCATCCGCGGAACCTTCTCCGGCGTGTACGTGGGCGACGGCGGCTTCTACAACAACGATTTCTCCAGCCTGCTGCGCCGCAAGGCAGCGCTGTACCTGGATGACCTAAAGATGCTCTACTTCATCAACCCCGAGTCCGACCGCAGCATGGACACCAGACCCCTGGTGGACATTGCCAAATCCACGATTTTCAAGGCTCACCCGGACGGGCTGTGCATCTCCGCCAACGCGGCCGGCCAGGACGTGGACGACGAACTGATCGCCAGCGTGAAGTCGGGAGCTCCGGACGTGGTGGTGCTGTGCAACACCGGCTGCCGCCCGGACACCATCGAGCGCAAGCTGACCACTGCGGATGCGGCTGTGGTGGGTACATATTTTAAGGAAGGCGGAAAGCTGGAGAACGACAAGCTGGAGAACGTGCGGGTGGATGTCAACCGCGTGAAGGAGTTCATGGACGTGGTGTTCAAGTTCCGCGAGACCCTGTAATCCATCGCCGGGATTCACGGCAATGATCCCTTTGCGGTGAAAAGTAGAAATATATGAACCAGTATCTTATGGGGATTGACAACGGCGGGTCGGAGATCAAGTGCGCCATATTGGGCCTGGACGGGAAGGCGAGCGTGGTTGTCGGACGCCGCCTGCCCATCTCGGTGTCGGCGCCGGGTTACACGGAGCGGGATACCCTCCAGGTGTGGGAGGCCAACGCGGACGCCATCCGGGAGGCCATTGAGAAGGCGGGCATATCCGAAAGCTAAATCCGGGCCGTGGGTCTGACTGGTTACGGCAACGGCCTCTGCCTGGTGGACGGGAAGGGGGAGCCGACCTGTAACTGCATCGTGTCCACGGACAGTCGGGCTGCGGAGTACTGCCGGCGTTTTGCCGAGAGCGGGCCATCTACCCCATGACCTGCCAGACCATCTGGTCCGCGCAGCCCGCGGCTGTTCAAAAAGCGAACGAAGCTATCCACCACATAAATCCTCGACCGGCAGGAATTGTTTGTTTCCGTGTCCCTCTGGTGGCACCAGCCATCAACCATTTCCCGGGACAGCACGGTATCCCCCGGATAGTTTTCATGGCAGAAACGGTCAAACAGCATCAGGTTCTCCTCATAGGAAGAGTCATTCCAGCGCTGTGACGCCTGCCGGTACCGGATAAAATGATGTATCTGTGGGGCGAGGAAGGAGCAGAACTCTTTCATAAGGAAAACACCTCCTTCGCCAGCGGGAAAGCTTCTATGCTTAAAGCACACTCTTTTAAATGCACAAAGTCCGCCCTCAGGTAAGGCTCAAGGGAATCCGGGGCTGTATGCCCCAATGTCTGTGTGATCACAGGCTGGGGAACGCCGTTCTCCAGCAGGGATGAGGCGAGGTTATGTCTCAAAAAATCCAAACTTTTGGATTTTCTGCGCCATCCATTCGCTTCTCTAACTATCCTACTCCCTCATAAGGATTCTGTTTCCCTTACGGGTTACTTACCATTTCTGGACTTATAAGGGGTTATCCCTCTTAATCAAACTGAACCTGTCCTGTTTAGGATACTTCTATAAACCGGAGTGGCTGACCGAAGTCCGCTGTCTTGTAAAAGTCTTGGTTCATGACTTTCACCACCACTCATCCCATTTTGGGTCATACGCACCGATGAGTAGGAATATCCCAAGACAGTGGGATAGTTGTATATCAACAATTCAATTTGACCCTTTAGGGTCGCACAAACCAGTAGTGACCTGTTGGTCAAGACCTAACACTGCCTGTTTCTTCTCATTCTGAGCTGCAAGCTCCAGCATCCATGCTTTGGCACTTGCAAAGGCTTCCATACTGTTACTGAATTCAAAAGCACCTTTGCTTATTTCCCTTCCTCTGGAATCTATCGCTCTGATATAATGAGTTTCACTTACCATTCGTTTCCAAATCTCTCCATGTAGAAGATTTAAGTTCCTGTTCGATTACTTGTATTTTCTTCCTGATTTCCTCCTGTGATAAAACATTTGTTGCAAAATCTGTTGTTACTACGTGCTTTTTTGTCCTTCTTGCTTTACCATTCATCTTAGATACCTCTCGTGTTTTAGATTTTTACCAACTGTCCGGGTCAGTAATAATCTAGATTTACTTGAGGTATTCTTTTTGGTCAATTCCCTTTACTCTTTAAAGTATACAGGAAGCTCCTTGTATTTTTCTGCTTTCTACAGTGCAGCATAAGATTTTCTTTTTGGTAAACAGGTTTAGGCATCCGGGGACTCCCCTTTTAGCCAGTCTGTCCAGACAGAGTAATACTTTCCGAGCAGGTGGGAGCCATCGGTGGAATAGCTGGTCTTCAGAGCGCCGTTTTCATCATCGAAAATGCTGTTGACATTGATATAGCAGCAATCGCTGTTTTCTGCGATAGCTCTGATGCCACTGTTTATCTGGTTAATTTTTTCATTGGTATAGGTACTGCCGAAGGAGGACTTTTCGGCAGTCACGTGGAGGTTGGCTTCCAGCACAATCACAGCGTTCGGCTGACGGGTCTTGATGGTGTCCACGACAGACCGGTATTTCCGGATAATACTGCTGTAATCGTAGCCCAGTTCGTTGATGCCCAGCATCAGATATATGGTGTGGTATTGCTGTTGGAAAAGGACTTCTTCCAGATCCTGTTTTTTGCCGCTTTTGGTCCTTACGGTAGATTCAAACAGGTTGAACACACTCATCCCGGAGTTGGCAAAAATCTCGGCGTTTCCTAAATCGCCATATTCGGAAAGCCCCACAGTCCTGGAGTCGCCGATGAACAGGACGCCGGTGAAGTCAGGGTTTGGGGGGATATAGCCGGGCCCCACGGAGGTAGCAGCGGGAGTTTGCGGTGCAGAAGTTGCTGGTCCCGGTGTGGCGTCTATGCTGTCGGAAGAGGAAGCTTCCATGGAAACGCTTTCTGAGGAATCGTTTTTATGAGCAGAATGTTTTGGAACCACAGGAGCAGTACCGTGGATGGCCGGATCCTGCGGACGTTTATTTTCAGCTTGGCTTGTTTCCGGGAGGTCATATTTTCCGGCAGAAAGCTCTGCGTCGATGTTTTCAGTCGTTTCCTGACCATTGCTGCATACCCGGACGAAGGCAGAAGTAACAATGCCGTAAACTGAGGCGGGCAACGTAGACGCGATGGCTGAGATAAGAAGGCTGAAGGCCAGAAGTGAGGTATACCAGTATTTCTTCATAGTCGTAATCTCCTAATTTAAAATCGGAAGTACAAAAACGGATCGTCCGCGCCCATTTTCATAAAGTAAACGCAGAGCCAGAAAACGGCTAGTACAGCATTGCTTAAATATCAGTGATTAAATTACTAATGGTATCCCGGCATATGTCCACTTAAATGGGTGTGCTGTAAGATTGTATTGTTCAATAAAGCGCAGGATGCTTGCTTCCAGTTCTTCTATTGATAGGTAGCTTTTCCGCTTCAGCAGCTTCCGGTTAATGATGCCAAACCATATCTCAATCTGGTTCATCCAGGAACTGTGTTTCGGAGTATAGACAAAGCGGATCCGGTGGGAAGGGTCATGCAGGAAATCCGCTCGGCTTTCCATACTTTTAAGGATCCCTGTTTTCCCTTTTTTGCCCAGTTCCACGCCAAGGGCACAGGCTTCTGCCACAAAGCGGACAAGGGCTTCCGATTTATGGGTGTTTAGGCCATCGCATATAAATGTCCATGGGGCTTGCGGGTCTGTCCCTACCAATGCTTTCACGGCTTCCACAAAATCCTCTTCTGTGCGTGTGGAGTTTAAATACGGCATTTCCATACGGCCCGTTGCAACATCAAAGAACCCGATGAGGCTGGTCGTGCCATGGCGGATATACTCAAACTCCATTTTGGCGCACTGGCCGGGTAATGGGAGCTTGTCAGGATATTTATGTTCCAGCGCTTGTACCCCGGTCATTTCATCCGTGGAAACAATGTGTGCACCTTCCCGGCTTTGTTCCTGGGCACTCTGGTACAGGCCGCAGATTTCGTTTACTTTCCGCGCAAAAGATTCCGGGGCTTCCGTCTTTTCCGAAGAATGAAGCCAGTAACGGATTTTGTGGGGATGTAAATCTACCTCATTTTTAAAAAACGGCTGACAGATTTCTCAGAAATCTGTTCAGCGATCCCCTGCTTTTTAATTTCTGCCACTAACAGCGGGAGACTCCACTGGCTTACTTCGTACCCAAAATCATTTGGGCTGCTGCAGGCAAGGTCGATGATCCGCATGATCTGGTCCGGCGTAAAAACAGACGGGGCACCGGGGCGTTTTTTATCGGACAGGACTGCCCGTATCTCATCTTCAAGCTTTTTCGGGTCGTCCATTTCAATCCTCCGCAAGGCTGGGAGCGCCGCGAGGAACCGACTGCGCCAGGTGGCAATATTATTATAATGAAGCCCGACCTGTGGTGCAATATTCTGGTTGAGTTCCCCCTGTGACGCAAGCAGGACAATGCTGGCTCTTTTGACCAGTCCTGACGGAAGGGAGCGGCTTTTTGAAAAAGCAGATAATATGTTTTTCATGGCATCAGATAAAACCGGGATAGTATCAATTGTTTTCCTTCGCATAATAACCCATCCATTCTTTAGTGATAGAATTATTATGCACCGACTACAATAAAAAAGCAACGTCTATTCATTATTATTTTGGCAATGCTGTACTAGTAGGATTACCGCAGTCAGAAAGGAGCGCTTCCACTGTTTGTATAGTTTACGAGGCAGCTGTGTCATAAAGATTAGGCTGAGAGTCAAGGACAGCGCGTAAATCCGGCCATATTTCAGGAAATCTCCTGCAAAATAAAGAGACTGTTTTTCAGGAGCGAGAAAGGGGAACAGGCGCAGAAAATAAATTTTCATTTGCACCAGATCCGTCACTGCAAAGCTCAGCCAGGTCAGTGGGATGACCATCATCATATAGAGATGCCCGATTAGGGGACAGCCGTCCAGTAGATGTTTCAGCCCCATCTTCTCGATGAACATGAGCAGGAAAATGACACTTCCCCATAGGATAAAATTCCAGCTTGCCCCGTGCCAGAATCCGGTCAGCAGCCAGACCACTAGCATATTGCGAATCGTTGCGCCTTTGCCGCAGCGACTGCCGCCCAGTGGGATGTAGATGTAGTCCCGGAACCAACCGCCCAGGGTCATGTGCCATCTACGCCAGAATTCGGTCATGGACAGGGACAGATACGGATAGTTGAAATTATCCGGCAGAGAAAATCCCATCAATTGTCCAAGTCCCTTTGCCATCAGGGAGTAGCCATAAAAATCAAAGTAAATCTGAAAGCTGAATGCGGCCAGGCCCAGCCAGGCAAGGGGAGTGGAAATACTCTCATAGCCAATGGCGCCTACCTGGCTCCACAGCCGCCCAACCTGGTTGGCTAGAAGAACTTTGAGCCCCAGGCCAATCGTAAATTCCCGCAAGCCGCTTTCAGCATTTTTCAGGTTATGGCTGCGCCGGTGGATTTGCTTACGTACGGAAGCGTAAGTGACGATAGGACCAGCAATTAGCTGTGGAAACATGGTGATATACATGCCGTAGTTGATAAGGGAAGTTTCGTGAAAGGCATCTTTTCTGTAAACATCAGCGAGGTAGGAGATGGCTTGAAAGGTGTAAAAGCTGATTCCGACAGGCAGTGGAAGATCCGGAAGCCGGATGGAAAATCCAATCCCTATTTTTTGGAGGATCCAATTTAGATTTCCTGCAAAAAAGCCGGAATATTTAAATAGGAACAACCAGAACAGGTTATAGCAGATTCCGAATATCAGCCATTTTTTCCGGCGTTCAGGCCATCTGCGCCGTCCCAGCAGGAGGCCGATATGGTAATTTACCAGGACGGACAGCAGTAATAAGAAAAAGTACCAGGGCTCATTTTTTACGCCGTAGATGTAGAATATAAGGCTTCCGGCAAACAGAACGGCGTTTTTCCATTTTGCCGGACACATATAGTACAGCAGTAAAAACAGGGGCAGAAAGTGAAATAGGAAAACAAGGCTGCTGAAAACCATTTTTCATTCCTCCAGTAAGTACAGTATGGGGCTCATTTAGATTAGACGGAGCGAGAAGTAAAAAGGTTTCATTAAAATGTAAAATTTTATATAGTACTATAGCGAACAACTTAGCAGCCTTTTACAATGCGATAGATATGTACAATGGTTTCTTTTTATGTAATAATAGACTATTTTCTGCAGACACAAGGAGTAGCCAGCTATACGTGGCAGGATGGGGAACCATCCCTTAGCGGTTTGGAATGTACAATAGTAAAAAAATAGTGACCCAATTATCTATCGGGCCACCACTCAGGGGTATTGGAAGTAAGCAAGGACTGCTGGAATTCTGTTGGAGGAATTCCGGTAGTCTTTTTAAATACCCGGCTGAAATAAAGAGGATCAGAGTAACCTACTAAGGGGGCAATGGTGGACAAGTTCATTGTATTGGTAGCTATGAGTTCTTTTGCTTTGTTGACTCGAAGTTCGGTCAGATAACGCATAGGTGCGACTCCCATACGTTTTTTAAATATGTGAGAAAAATATCCCACACTTAATTTGCAGTATTGAGCCATTAACTGTACATTCCAGTTTTCTTTGTACTTTTGATTAAGCTGCATAACGAGGCAATCGATAGAAAAGTCATTTCCTAAAGGAGAAAGAATCTGTTGATGTGCCCGGGCTATGATAGCAAGTATTTGAAGAAAATTGCTTAAAACAACATCTTCCCAAAATGTCTTTTTCAGTTGTAATTCCATGATAGTCTCTTGGAAAAGGGTTTTTAACAGGGGGTGTTCTCCAATATAAAAGTTATGGAGGTTATACTTCTTAATGATATTCTTACAGTCATAGCCGGTGAAATGAATCCAGTAAATTTCGGGATGGTCTTTGGCGAAATAGGAATAGGTTTGGGGTTCTTGCGGTTGAAAGAGAAGAATATTTCCAGCCCCCAATGCTTTCCATTCCTTATTTAGATAATAGTGTCCGGCCCCCTTGTGGATATATATGAGCTGATAATCGACTCTGCCTGCGGAACGGTTCTGAGAGTAATCTTTTGTTTTGAAAATCTGCATTCCACAACAGTTGATAGACAGTGGACTAGAGTAGTCTGCGAAGCCGGTTGTGCGTCTTTCGTTTCTTAGGTGACCTGAAACATTTATCATAATACTTCCTTCTTCCTTATAATAAATCTCTTCTGCTAAAAAATATAACAGATAAAAACAGAATTGTCCATGTAAAACTTATGATTGGATATGGGAATACAGCTCTATACGCACTATACTGGTGTCGTAAATAAGCAGAATCATTCATGATAAACTTAATTAACAGAGGAGGCGGCAAGTGAAAAGACAATGTATTTTTTTGATGACAGACACAACCAGGAAAGATATGGTTGGCTGTTATGGTAATCCAAAGATGAAAACACCGAATTTGGACCGTTTGGCTGAAGAGGGAATCCGTTACGAGAATGCATATACCTGTCAGCCGGTATGCGGCCCGGCCAGAAGTGCAATCTTTACAGGGACGTTTCCGCATACAAACGGCATGGTAACCAATAGTATCGCTATGGGAGATAATATAAAGACGATAGGTCAGAGACTTAGTGATAATAATATTGAATGTGGCTATATTGGGAAATGGCATCTGGACGGTTCGGATTATTTTGGAAACGGACATTGCCCGGAAGGTTGGAATCCAGACTACTGGTATGACATGAAAACATATTTAGATGAGTTGAGTGATGAAGATAAAGTAAAATCCAGAGATTCGAAAGAATCATATAAAATAGACTTTTCAGAAAAGTTTACTTACGCATATCGGTGCTCAGAGCGTGCAATTAAATATCTGGAGACATATAAAGATAAGGACTTCTTTCTGAGTGTGTCCTATGATGAGCCTCATGGTCCATCCCTCTGCCCGGCTCCGTTTAATCACATGTATGATGGATTTAAGTTTGATGATTGTCCGAATTTTCAGGATGACCTTTCTAAGAAACCATTTATGCAGCGTCTTTGGGCAGGAAAAAAACTGCATGCCGCAAAAGACGAGATTAATAAGTCTTCTGATGGCCTATCTTTATTCCTGGGCTGTAATTCTTTTGTGGATTATGAGATTGGACGGGTACTCGATAAGATTAAAGAGGTAGCGCCGGATGCAATGGTAATCTTTACATCTGACCATGGAGATATGCTTGGGGCACATAGATTGTTCTCAAAAAATGCGGCAGCGTACAAAGAAGTAGCAAACATCCCGTTAATCATCAAGGGGGGTGCAAGTGGGTGCGTGGAAGATGCAATGGCATCCCATATTGATATTGTTCCGACCATAATGGATTATTTTGGACTTCCTATTCCAAAGCTGCTGGAAGGTAAAAGCATGCTTCCGCAGATTTATGATACATCCAAAGAAATCAATGATGTGGTATATACAGAGTTTACCAGATATGAGATTGACCATGATGGGTTCGGCGGGCTGCAGATTATGAGAGCAGCAATATCCAAACGATATAAGCTGGTGATTCATCTGCTGGACAGTGATGAGTTCTATGACTTGGAAAAAGATAAATATGAGATGAATAACCTGATTAACGATGAAAATTATGCAGAGGCCAGAAATGCCATGCATGAAAGATTGATTGAACATATGAATAACACCAGAGATTTATACAGGGGTTATCAGTGGCGCATGCGGCCATGGAGGAAAGATTTTGTACCAGACTGGGATAATGAGGGGTATACAAGACAGAGAGAGAATGAAGAATATGAGCCTCGGCAATTGGATTATGATACGGGACTTCCGATGGAATCCGCAACCAGGAAAAAGAAGTTATAGGGAAGGGAGACGGGGGATTATGGAATCGAACACAATAGAGCTTGAATTAAGAGTTCAGAAGAGAAAAAGAAAAGATAAGTTAGTGTTAAATGCGTGGTGCTGGCTTTTTATGGCTGCGGCGGTTATCTTTTATATTCTATTTCAGGGTTATCCGATTGTCTGCAGTATTGTGTATTCGTTGCTTGACTGGTCGGGATTAACACGGACAGCACGATTTGTGGGGTTGTCAAATTATAAGGAATTGCTTACAGATAAGCTGTTTTGGAATGCTTTTTTAAATAGTATTAAATATACAGTTATGATTGTTCCGTTGGAATTGGCCGTATCGCTTATTCTTGCTTATTTGCTTAACGATGAGAAATTAAAGGGTCGTGGAGTTTACCGTACCATGTATTTTATTCCTGTTGTTACTACGGCATCTGTGGTTGGTATTATCATGATTTTTATTATGGGAGTGCAGGGACCGGTTAATCACATTTTAATGAGCTTTCATCTTTTGAGGAAACCAATTAATTTTCTTGGAAATGCTGCTTGGGCAATGCCGTCGTTAGTGCTGATTTCGCTTTGGAAAGATTGCGGAACATACATGATTTATTGGCTTGCAGGCCTGCAAGGTATTTCAAAGGATGTATATGAAGCGGCGACAGTAGATGGAGCAAATCGGGTACAGATGTTTATTCATATTGTCCTTCCTTTGATTGCTCCGGTAGGGGGAGTGATAGCAACTTTATGTGTAATCAATTCTTTGAAGGTTTTCGATATTGTAAAAACAATGACAGAAGGTGGACCTTATTATGCAACGGATGTAATTGCAACTTATGTTTATCGCTCTGCATTTTCAAGTGAAATCGGGATGCCAAGGCTGGGATATGCCAGCGCTGCAGCACTTTTCTTCGGAGCAGTGGTAATTGTTGTGGGTGTGATTTTGAATGGAGTCAAAGTACATCTAGATAAGAAAAATTGATGATAAGGAGAGGTTATGAGTTGGGTAAAAAAAGGAATAAACCATTTGGTATTGCTGGCAATCGGGTTGATTTGGGTCTATCCGTTTCTTTGGATGATTTCCGCATCATTTAAGAGTCAGAACGAGTTTTTTAATAATCGTTTAGGCTTGATTCCACAAGCACCGACATTGGATAATATTAAACGTATTTGGGTAAAAGCTAATTTTGGCAGTTATTTTTTGAATACGGTAGTTGTGACGTGCTTTGCTGTAGTGTTGGTTCTGATTATTACGATGCTTGCCGGTTATGCAATGGGGCGTTATAAATTTGTGGGAAGAAACTTGATGATGGGAATTTTTGTGGGCAGCATTGCAATCCCGTTGGTCAGTACCATTATTCCCACATATGAAGTGGTAAAGGGTATGCATCTGACGGGAACCAAAACAGGTTTGGTTCTTGCACAGGCCGGTGGAGCGCATGTGATTTTCTTAATGCTGTTTACAAGCTTTTTTGCCTCTATTCCAATGGAATTGGAAGAAGCAGCTAAAATTGATGGATGCAGTTTCTTCAGAATTTTCTTTAATATTATGATGCCTTTGTGCAAACCGATTGCAACGACTGTAGTAATTATGGAGACGATTTGGACTTGGAATGCATTTATGCTTCCGTTGGTATTGACTTTAAACAATCCTGCTTCGAGAACACTGGCGGTTGGACTTTATGCATTTAAAGGCGAAAATACTGTAGATTGGACTGGAATTGCAGCGGGCGGTACGATTGCGGTTATTCCCGTTATCATTCTGTTCATCATCCTTCAACGCCATTTCGTGGAAGGAATTGCAGGTGCAGTAAAGAGTTGACAAAAGAAGAATTTTAGATATTTAGGCAGAAAATAGTAGTAAAAATATATAAAACACTAACAAAGTGTGAAAGGAGTAGGACATGAAGAAGAGATGGGGGCAATGCGCTTTAGCAGCACTTTTGGCAGTAGCGGTCACTACAGGCTGTGCAATGCCTGCAATTCAGACGGATGAGAAGAAAGAAAAATCATCAGTGCGTAATTCGGGGACGGCAGGAGAAGTAGGTGATAAGGTAGTTTCAGCGGATCAGAATACGGATGGAAAAGTTACGATTCGCATTGTGGATTGGAGTGACGGATCTGCTCCGCAGAGAAAAGAATTTCATAAAAAGTATATGGAAGTTCATCCAGATATCAATATTGAGTATACACAGTTGACGGTAGATCAATTCAAGAATACGATTGTGACTATGATTAAATCTGGAGATGGTCCTGATCTTTTCCCGATTCCGGTGGGAATGACTTTGGATACAGCGCTTCAGGAGGATTGGTTTCAGCCGATTAATGATTATGTAATGGATAATTTTGCGGAAAAGTTCGATCCGAAATCGTTCAGTGAAGGTGTAACACATAAAGGAAATCAGTGGTATACGATTACGGAGCTTATGCCTACAATCCAGTGCCTGTTTTTCTATAATAAAGATGTGCTTAGCGCAGCGGGAGTAGATAAAATTCCGGAAACATATTCAGAATTTCGCGAAGCATGCAAAAAAATTACTAAATATGGAAATGGAAATGTTTACGGTTTGATTGATGGTGGAAAACAGATAAACCGTTTGGATGTTTTGACCAGATCAATGGCAGCAGCGGCAGGTGGCAAGATTGCGGCTACTCAGAAAGTATTGACGGATCAAGGAATGGCCCCATATGATACGGATGCGGTAAAAGGTGTAATGCAGTTATTTGCTCAGCTTGAAGATGACGGAAGCATTCATCCGGATACTGTAAATATCAGCGCACCGGAAGCGAGGGAACTGTTTGCTCAAGGACAGGCAGGATTCCTTTGCCAAGGAATGTGGTGCATTTCTCAATGGGGGATTAATGATCCGGATTTGAATTATGGAGTAATGGCTGTTCCGGTTCCTGATGGTGTGAAAGACACGTATGTGCAGCAGGGAGAGCTTTCCCCGTGGATGGGACTTTATAGCCAGTCCAAACATCCGCAGGAAGCGGTGGATTATCTGATGGCTCTTTATAGTGAGGAGTTTGGATATCAGTCCAGTTGCGTAGAGGATGGTGTGTTTGTATCAGTTATTCCTGAAATTAATGAACAGTATATGACAAACGCTATTATGAAGGACTACTATACGATTGCAAATGCAACAGCAAAGATAGTTCCGACAATAGCAAAGAGAGCTGAAAAGGCAAACGCATTTTATTCAGAAGTAAAAGATGTTCAGCCGAGCCTAGGGGCAATTATGCAGGGCGTGCTGAGTCGGAGCATTACAGATTATGATAGTGCACTGCGGAAACTTGCGGAAGATACTACGACAGAATGGAAGCGTGCGTGTGAAGCAGTGGGAATGGATTATAGAGAGTTGGAATTTGATAATTGGAATCTGGAAGAAGATTATACGGACGCTGATTATGAAGCATTAAAATAACAGATTGTGGCCTCCGCGATATTGTGGGGGCCATTTTGTACTCCGGCCTATTTAGGAGTATGAAAGTTTTTATTGGAATAGCTATCAAGCAGTAGGTCTTCTATGATAAAATCTATTATCATAAGGAGGCCTATTATTATGGCGAGAAGAGAAAAGCAACCTGTACACAAGGTAGTTATGACGGAGGGCAAAAGGCATGACCACCAGCCAGATATCCGACACGCTGATGGATATCTTATTCTGTCTGGGAGAACAAAGTGATCCGCAAGCTTGCCGCCTATGTCATCCTTGGCTTTACGCCGGAAGGGAAAAAGGAAGTTTTAAGTATACAAATCGGGAAAATGAGAGTTCCAAGTACTGGCTCTCTGTCCTGAATGAGCTGAAGAACCGCGGAGTGAAAGATATCCTCATCCTCTGTTCAGACGGACTCACGGGCATTAAGGAGGCCATATCGGCAGCATTCCCGAAGACGGAGCAGCAGCGCTGCATCGCGCATATGGTACGCAACACACTCAAATATGTCTCTGACAAAGACCGGAAAGCCGTCTCCACAGATCTGAAAACTATCTACCACGCTGCGAACGAGGAGAAAGCCCTGGAAGCGCTGGAGAAGGTGACAGAAAAGTGGACGCCGAAATATCCGAATTCTATGAAGCAAAAGTGGACGCCGAAATATCCGAATTCTATGAAGCGCTGGCACGACAACTGGGATGTTCTTCGGGAAGCCCTTCCTGGCAGTCGAACTCCACACTCATCCTGTCCAGTTCATGCAGGAGCCGTTCTTCTTCTCCAAACTTGAAACCCATCCGGTGCCGTTCCTCCACAATACCGTAAAAATGTGCTGCCAGGGGGCCGGTGAATGCCTTAATGTATGAAAGCCGCTGGGCTTACCGCGGTATGTAATCCCAGCATCGGACAGTGCTTTGTTTATGATATTGTGCTGGTTGCTTGTGATGGCAAAACTGTTATAAGGCGGAACATGCCGGACAAAAACATTTTTGCTTTCCGTGACGGAGCGTCCATTCTTTAGATAGTCAATGACTGCCCAGCCCACATCATCGGGGACAGGCAGTGTCAGCGGCTCCTTCGCCTTGTTCTGTATGATAGTCAGGGTGCACGCCTGCCAGTCAATGTCTGAAAGCTTCAGTTCCCGGATATCCCCTAAGCGCAGGCCAAGACGTGCTCGGTTCCTTGATATCGCCGTTTAGGAAAAGGAAACGAAAGTACATGCGTACCAGGCTGATTCTGCTGCGTACTGTGGAAGCGGACCAGCCAACCAGTGAATTGATGAACCGCTCTAAATGGGTGTAACTTACTTCTTCCGGAGCATGGATACCGATTGCGTCAAAGAAAAGGATAAGATCTTTGAGAATTGTTCTACAATGCTTCACATATCCATAACACACGCCATACTCCACTTTTGAGAGGAGGAGTTTTTCGGTACACTCCCGGCGCCGCACTTCCTTTCCCCGGACAGCCATTCCAGCCAGCCTTCGATATGCTGCTGGTCGAAGCACTCCGGGCTGAACTTATCCGGCGTGATGCCGCGCTGCGTTTCCAGGTATCCCATATACAGCGTAAGGGCAGTCCCGTAAGAATCCAGGGTATTGTCGCTGTTTGTCAGATGCGATGGCGCATACTCGGAAAGAAATTTGTTGATATAGTGCGCCAGTTCCAACGGCTCGGCAGTTTTATTCTTCATAGTCTGGCACCTCCGGTATGATGTCATCGAAACTGCCTTCGCTTTTTTCCTCGATGATGCCTGCCAGCGCAGGGACTATCGAATAATAATAGCGTGTGCTGTCCAGGGATGTATGCCCCATGCTCTTGCTCAGATAAAGCAGCTTGTCGATAAAGTCGAAGCCGGCGGAAATCCATGAGTTGGTGTTCTGTATTGCGTAATTGTGCCGGATAAAATCCAAACGTTTGGATTTTTAACGACATACATTTTGCAGCCGCTTATGTGCAGTTGTACACGACTATAAAGCAAGTCAAATGATTATGGGCCATTCCGATATAAGGATTACTATGGACGTATATAACCATTATTCAAGGAAGGATATAGATGTTATAATGGAGGTTCTTGAAGGAAGATTGAGAATCAATTGATATTTTTCTGTTTAGATTCCGGAAAATGTTGTAAGGTATCTATCAATCGGATATAATGAAAATAGATACAGTTGTGATATATCCCTAAAAAACAGAGAGGAAGTGGTATTTTGCAAAGCCAGACTCAAGATGTGCTTTTTCAGTATGTGAATAGAATACATGAGATATATGGGAGTGAATTAAAGGCCGTTATTTTGTATGGTTCCTATGCAAGGGGAGATTATACCGAATCCTCAGATATAGATATTATGATTCTGGTGGATTCAACGGAGGATACCATAAAACAGAAAGGGCGTATGGTTTCTGATATAACCTTTGATTTTAATCTGGACCATGACATTATGATTATGCCGATTGTAAAAAATGTAAATCATTTCCAGTACTGGCTTCCGGCTGACCCTTTTTATAAGAATGTGAAAAATGAGGGGGTCGAATTGTATGTCGCCCAATAGTGGTAATCCCAGGGACCTTGCTCTTCACCGTCTTACAGTTGCAAAGGAGGATTTGGCAACTGCAAAGGATGATTTTATCGGCAAGCATTTCAGAGCAGCTAATAACAGGGCGTATTATTCAATCTATCACTCAATTACAGCAGTATTAGCCTTGGAGCAGGTTGCTTTTAAGCGGCATAAGGACACAATTGCATATTTTAATAAAGAATACGTCAAGACAGAGAAATTTTCCAGACAGCTCGGCCGCAGGATTGGCAGGGCCCAGGAGATTCGTCACGCCAGTGATTATGACGAGTTCTATATCGCCTCCGTTGAAGAAGCCCAGGAACAAATTGACGCTGCCGAGTTAGTATTGAACGCAGTGGAGCAGTATGTGTCTTCCTTTGGAAAATAGCGGATTCTTTCCTGACTCCAATTTGACTCCATTTGTGGAGGAAAGGGTAATAAAATGTAATATGCTATAAGCTGCAAACAACGTAATTATGCGATTCTCAGTAAGTGGTAAAACATAGCGGGACAGTATGAAACACCCTTAATATAAGGGGAAGCAAGAAGTATTTTTAAGCGAATAGTGACGCAATTAAGGGCGCTCCGGCTTGGCTGGGGCGCCTTTTGACACCAATAAATATCGAAGAAAATGAATTATTAATCCCTGGCAGATGTGAAAGGTATCTTCTGTCAGGGATTTTTTCAGGGTTGCATTGAAGGATATTTTATCGGTTCCTTTTGATACGTTCAATTAAACCAATCATTAGTTGAATATCATCATCGGATAGGGTGTAGATATAATCCATCGCTCTTTTTTGGAGAGGGGAATATTCCCGGTCCTCATTAAAAAACTCCATGGGCGTTACGTCAAGATATTCGCAGATATAAAGGAATTCACCCATGGAAGGAAGGGAACGTCAAGAGGTTATGCTTCGGATATAGCTGGTACTGTGACAAGATCCAGGCTCATTTTGCGTTCAGAGATATTTCTGGCCTCACGGAGCTGTGTGA
Organism: Enterocloster clostridioformis; assembly: GCF_020297485.1. Lineage (NCBI taxonomy): Bacteria > Bacillati > Bacillota > Clostridia > Lachnospirales > Lachnospiraceae > Enterocloster > Enterocloster clostridioformis. Next base: position 2,745,538 of record NZ_JAIWZC010000001.1, on the reverse strand, counting down.
TGCGGTTGCATATATATTGTTCATCCATGTAACCCACCTCCTGTGTGAGTAATCATAATTCATAATAAGTTGCATAACGAGCGATTATAACGCTTAAATCTGTTAAAATACACGATAAAATCGCATATAATATCATTTTATAGGTGTTTACATTATGCGCACAGGAGGATGGAACATGCAGACCATGAAAAGCTTGATTAAGGAAATCGCTGGATGGTATGGAGTGGGTGATGAGGTGGTTAAGAGGGAGATGGAGTTAGCCATTATGGAGGCCTTCATGACTCCACAAAATGAGGAAGTGAGTAAACTTTAAAGCCGGATACCTCGGAGAGGGAAAATACCTACCCTGGAGGAATTCCTGCTTTACGTCATACAGGAAGTTCAAAATGAAACGAATGAAAAGGATGGCAGACAGGAATGTGGATCCGATTAAAATGAATTATTTCGAAACCATGGACTGGATTTTGTCCATGTTTAAAGGTGCAATTACTGTCGCTGCATATGGCTTGATTACTGTGAGGAGGGGACAGGGACACAATCATCCACGGATGAAGAACTGGTGCGTATGAATGATTACTGTCTATTGTCCGATTTTGTTGTGACGGAAAATTATATTATGACATGTATTGGGATAAATGCTCAATGTAATGCAAAATAATGCTTGAAATATGTGCCAAAAGACAAAATAGTACTAGAAATGTTAAAAACTTACTATTTATTATGTATAGAAATATTTATATAATATTTATAAATGTTAACATTTTGTTAATGCGAGTATGGCCAGACCGTATTTTTATTTGTATTTCATTCCTTAATCGCGAAAAGGATGAAATGCAAAGATTAAGAAAGGGGTAAGCAAAGGTTTATGAAAAAAAGATTAAAACCAGTTATGGCTTTAGTTCTTGCCGCTTCTATGATGGGATCGAGTCTAGGAGTAGGAAATAGTGTTGCAGCTGGGGGGGGGGGGTATAAGGCCCTTTAATTCTTACGCTGAAGAGATTGAAAGAGAAGAAGTTAACACGTCAGACACCGATAATCCGGAGACGTCAGACACCGATAACCCGGAGACACCGGAAACCGATAACCCGGAGACACCGGACACCGATAACCCGGAGACACCGGAAACAGATAACCCGGAGACACCGGACACCGATAACCCGGAGACGCCGGAAACTGATAACCCGGAGACGCCGGACATTGATAACCCGGAGACACCGGAAACTGATAACCCGGAGACGCCGGACATTGATAACCCGGGAACACCGGAAACTGATAATCCGGAGACGCCGGACACCGATGCTCCGGAGACACCGGACGCCGATGCTCCGGAGACACCGGACGCCGATGCTCCGGACAAGTTAGAAGACGTAACTGGAGAGAAAGATGCAATCAAGGGTGCAGGTGTATCTGTCTCTTTAGGCTTAAAGGAAGAAAAGACCGCAACTCCCAGCGAGGCCACAAAGGCAACTCCCAGTGAAGCTAGCCGTAATAATTCATTGGATGATGAGATGCTGGAGAGGGTAATTATTACATATAACGATACGCCTGTTTATGAGAAAATTTCTGAAACAGATGACAGTTTCATGTATCTAAGCCAGAAAAACGGAAGAACAAAGCAGGATATTGGTTTTACTGATAAATATAATTATAAAGAGACAGAGTATTTCCTGAAAGGAAAAGCGCATGTCTATGATTTAAAAGACGACCATAAAGTGGTGACTGCAACATCCAGCAATGCAACCAGGCCAAAGGAGCAGGACTACGTTAATAGGGTATTTGTGTATATGCCGGAAGAATCAGCTGATTTTAACGGTGTGGTTTTTGTGGATATACTGAATGCCAGCAGTAAAGTGGATCTACCCGATATTTGGCGCAGAAGTTACGACTATTTTATGAGGAATGGATATGCCTATGTGGGAATCACTTCAAAATACTGCAATGTGGAATCTCTTAAGAAATTTGATTCCAAGCGGTATGCAGAACTGGAATGGGGCGCCAGCAGCCTGAATGACGATGACAGGAACGGTTTGTTCTGGGATATGTTAGGTCAGTTAGGTGTTATGCTAAAGCAGCAGAATTGTGATCTGTTGGGGGGGAATACGGCAGACAAGGTATTCCTCATGGGGCAGTCACAGTCAGGTATGTATCTAAACACGTTTGTTAACTGCTTTGGACAAGCCAATGCAGTGGGAATAGATTATAATTCTGATGAGGGGGAGGGAGATGCTGTTTTTGATGGCTTTGTTAATGTAGTTGGAGCATTTGCGGACTCAGCCCTTAGCAGCGGCGGCAAAACCCGAAGCTTTGCCGCACCGTATGATTCACCAGTGCCATATATATTGGTGGAGGGCGAGAATGATTACAGTGCCTGCGTTAAAATAAATCCCAATTATATTAAAGAAGACGGCGATGAGCCGGGAGAGAATATGTACCGCCATTACGTGATCGCAGGCGGAGCCCACTCATCCAAGATTTTCCCGCCGGATCTGACGGATGAACTTCAGATCCAGGCAGGGCGTCCGGCAGGGTATTATCCGGCGATGAAGACAGATAAGGATACAGGGCGTCCCAATACAAACACGGATCTTAATATGGATTCCTATGTCAACTCTGTTTTGGCAAACCTCATTGAATGGACGGATGGCGGGGATATGCCGGCCGGTTTCCGGGCTGATGATATCGGCCTGGATGCAAGAGATGACTATGGAAACCTGACAGAGGGTATTGTACCTCCCCAGATTTCGGTGCCTGTAGCGAAGTATTATGGAGGCGTTAATGGAAACTACTCTACAGACGGCGGCTCCATGGTATATATATCCAGAGAGGAGTTGGAAGATCTGTATGCAGATAGAGAGGACTATCTGGATCAGTACGAGTCCGCTTTGGATGATGCGATTGCAGAAGGCTATCTAATAGAGGAAGAACGTGAGCGTATGATGTCCATAGCGGAAAATCAGCCCATATTTGGATATCGTCCCTCATGGTTTACTAATATTGAAGAATCCATGAAAAGTGAGCCTTCCATTATGATGGTAGGTGATGTGGAAGAAAAAGACGGATATAAGGAATCGATATATAAAGTGAGCGGTACTGCCAATATCTATGGTGTATTGCTGGAGGATATACCTTATATCAGAAAGCCTGCCCAGGCATATACCAACTATGTCAGGGTCTGCATACCGGATAATTTCAATGGCAAGGCAGTGATTGGACTTATATCTAATAATGATACAGAGTTTGATATAACAAAACTCAAAGCCAAAGGAATTGCCTATATTGGTATTACGGCAGATGCAGATGCGGCTGAGAAGTATGGATGCAGCTGGAAGGTTCTGGAGAAGGAGGCAGACCCCACAAGACAGGAGAACGGCCTTATCTGGGATATCATCAGCCAAACCGCCTCCTTATCAGAGAAATTATTAGGACAAAATCCTTCTAAACTGTACCTTGGAATCAAGAAAGCGGATAATTCATGCGCATATACATATACGAATGTATTTAAGCGTTTCTATGGTTTTAAGGTGGATGCAGTAGGTGTGGACGGACTTTATGAGATAGCTGAGCCCAAGAAGCTTATGGTGCTTAACGATATCGATTCCACGATTCCTGTAGCATCAGACGATTCAGTTGCGGCATGGTATGACAGTATTATTTATAGGGAAAACGGTAACGGGCCAACCATTGGCGCCACTGCGAAGAGCATTATTGAGCAAGACGGCATGTACTTTAAAGATTCCAATGGTAATGGTATCCTGGACGTGTACGAAGACTGGCGGGAAGACGATGAAACACGAGCAAAAGATTTGGTTGAAAAGATGACGCTCCAGGACAAAGCAGGAATGATGGTTATTAACTCCAGAGGTATGGGAATCTATAGCTCTAACCCTGACGAAGCAACCGGCCTGTTGGATGAAACCTCCAACACAGATGACATGTCTTCCGAAATTTTCGGTGTGTCACGCACACTGGGCACAACAGAAGCGATTGTGGACTGGGGGCTGAGGCATTTTATACTGCGTCAAAATCCGGAACCTGAGGATATGGCTTCCTGGATCAACCAGATGAACCTGGTGGCAGAAAAGACAGAACTGGGAATTCCGGTTGTTGTGGCTTCTAATTCCAGAAATGAAAATGGACAGATGACGTTTGGTATGAATGATGCATCAGGAGTATTCTCCACATGGCCTGGCACATTAGGCCTGGCGGCAGCGGTTATGGGAGATATTGCCCGTGGAGGAGATGCGGGTCTTATCAGCCGTTTTGCAGAGATTGCCAGAAATGAATGGGATGCGTCAGGCTTAAAGAAGGGATATATGTACATGGCAGATACCATGACAGATCCCAGATGGCAGAGGACCTACGGAACGTTTGGAGAGGATCCTGAATTGATCAGCGATATTATTGGAAGGCTGGTTGAGGGATTCCAGAACGGTTCGGATGGTGTGCAGGCAGATGGTGTTGCCTTGACTGTAAAACATTTCCCAGGAGGCGGTGCAAGAGAGAACGGTTTCGATCCCCATTATTCACAGGGACAGTGGAATGTATATCAGACTGAAGGCAGCTTAGAGAAGTATCACCTTCCGGCATTTATCAAGGCAGTGGAAAACCGTGTATCTTCTATCATGCCATACTATGCAAAACCGGCAGCTGAAAAGAGTGAAACACAGTATGACCTGGAAGGCAATCCCATTGACATGGTTCCTGTAGGGTTTGCGTTTAATAAGGTATTTATCAACGATATCCTCCGTGAGCAGATAGGTCATGAGGGATATGTAAACAGCGACAGCGGTATTACCGGCAATATGTGCTGGGGAGTTGAGGAATTGGATGTTCCTGAAAGAAATGCATTGGCGATCAATGTGGGAACAGATATTATAAGTGATACAAATGATGTTAATTCGATCATTGAGGCTTGGAACAGAGGCCCTGATGGCGGAAAATCTGACTATTATACGACTGAAGGTGTAGTTCCTGCAGGTTATGAGGTGGCGGATGTGACATTGACAACAGCAGCGCTTGACCAGTCCAATGTGCGGCTGTTAAAAGAAATGTTTGATCTCGGTCTTTTTGAGAATCCATATCGCGATCCGGATACTGCTCAAGAGACTGTAGATAACCAGGACAACTGGGATGAAGCATATGAGGCCCATCAGAAATCAGTGGTTCTCTTAAAAGATGGGGAAGGAACCCTTCCATTGACTGCTGATAAGCTGACAGGGAAGAAAGTTTATATCCAGTACTTTGGACAGAGTAATTCGGCCAGCACAACTTCAGAGCTTCAGAGAAGCATTATGTCCGGGGATTACAACATCAGCCTTACCAACAATTATCACGAAGCAGACTATGCATTACTGTTTGTAAATCCATCCTCCGGCAACTATTTCTCTGCAACAAAGGGATACCTTGAGCTGGATATATGTACGGATAAGATCGTCCATGATGTGGATGATGAAGGGCGCCCGGTGGCGGACACTCATACGGAATCCACTATTGAGAATGTAGAATCCATCAAGGCGATCTCAGAGGCAGTAAGAGCTAATGGCGGTAAAGTTGTGACAAATGTAAACTTTACCCTGGCCTGGATGTTGGGTAATGTAGAGCCTTATTCAGATGTGGTCCTGGCTGGTTTTGATACCCTGACAACGGCAACCATGGATGTGATAACAGGTGTCTACGAGCCTGCCGGCAAGATGCCCATTACCCTTCCAAAGGACGACAGTGTGATCGCTGTCAATGCGGACGGTGTGTGCATATCTCCAAATGATGTGCCTGGCTATGATAAGGATCAGTATATGCCGGCATCCATGAAAGATGAGAATGGAAAAGCGTACGCATACAAAGACAGTGAGGGCAATTATTACGAACTTGGTTTTGGACTTACTTATGTGGACGACAATGAGGAAGAACCGGTTGTTCCTACGCCAGGTGAGAACGGCGGCAGTTCTGGAAGCAGTGGTTCCGGCGGTTCCGGAAACGGCGGCAGGGTTTATACCTCCTCATCCAATACTCCGGGTGCTTGGCATCAGGACGAAAAGGGCTGGTGGTTTGAGTTTACAGATAAGAGCTGGCCTCATGGAGAGTGGAGACAGTTGGTATGGAATAATGTGGTAAGCTGGTACTATTTCCATGAAGACGGTTATATGGCAACAGGCTGGTTTAGGGACGGCGATCATGTGTTCTATCTCCATCCATATTCTGACGGAACCCAGGGATATATGTATGTGGGCTGGCATCAAATTGATGGAAAGTGGTATTACTTTAACGAGGTTTCCGATGGAACATTAGGCAAACTGTTAACAAATACCTGGATCGATGGCTGGTACGTAGACAACGATGGCGTTTGGAACGGGGAACAGCGAAATAATGAATAAAAGATAAACAGCAGGGTGACTGAGAGCAATCTTCAGTCACCCTGCTTTTAAAAGCATATGGGCATATAGAACCAATCCTGCCGGATGATGCAGCATAAAAATGTTGTAAGCATTTTGTGGATAGGGTACTGTGAACTGTAACCCTTTGATGATAATCCTGTCAAAAAAGGAAAAAATACCGTTGATTTTATCTTTGTATTGCTCTAAAATAGTGTTCATAGGGTCATCCTTTCGTATGAATGCTTGCAGGGAAGTTTAGTTTCCGATGGAGAGTGGTACACAGATACCGTATATGTGCATTATAGCACGTGCATCTACGAACAGGATGATTCTTTTATGTTTTTAAATTTGTTTGCAGCTGTAAGCTGCGGTATGCTATAATAATTATAGATAAAAAAACAAATTTATACGTATCGTAACTTTCATGCTTTCTCTCAAGAATATATGGCAGAAGCCCTACATGTCTCACCGCGATCATATATTGATCAAGAACATGGAAAATATGGATTTTCTGCCATGACATTGGTAAACTATGTTTTATTATTAACCGACGAAGAGATTCTGATTTTCTTCAAGGAGTTAAAAATTTTGATAGGAAGGAGGAATGGAGATGCCGCATAAACCCGTATTTGATTCTTCAGAAATACATACGATACTGACACTTCTTGGAGCAGACTTGCATTATGTCGGATATCGCTATACAGAGTACGCTCTTATGCTTATGAAAGAAGATGAGGAGCGCATACATTCTGTTACTAAATGTCTATATCCTGAAATCGCGAAACGGTATCAAACATCATGTAATTCTGTAGAACGAAATATTAGGACTTTATCGCAGGTAGCATGGAGATCGCAGCCACGCCTCCTTCAAAAATTGGCCGGTCATACACTTGATAGAAGGCCAACCTCTAGTCAATTTCTTGCAATACTTTTTGCGTATCTTAGCAGAACAGGCAATCAGGAAATTAAAGTTTAACAGTAGGAGCAGGTGTCATACCTGCTCCAGCAACTATTCTTCAATACGATTTAAACTTGATAACAGTTTAATATCTTCACATTTTGCTTTTTTCATCATGTTCATGAATAATGGATTTCTCCTCAGCGCCTCCTGCACCTGCGATTACAACCTTAGTTATAATTGTGATTCTTTATTATCAGTTCCGGATAGAAGCCTAAGTTGACATTCTATTTGGAGCTTTTTTTGAACAAAAGGCAGGAGTAATTTATAATTGCCAGCCGGTTGCTTCCACACGCAATTTAAGGAAATTCCTGTAAATACCATCCTCTTGGCTAAGCTGTTTGTGAGTGCCCTTTTGTCTGATTTGACCATTATCAATTACAATGATTTGGTCAGCCTTTTGTACTGTACTCAAGCGGTGAGCTATGGAAATTAAAGTTTTATTTTTAGTCAGTTCCTCAATCGCAGATAAAAGAGCCTGTTCATTTTCAGGGTCACCACTGGAAGTCGCTTCATCTAAAATGACAATGGGTGCGTCTTTTAAAATTGCCCGGGCAATAGAAATTCTCTGTTTCTCACCGCCAGATAATGTAGATCCACTTTCGCCAATCACGGTCTGATATCCATCAGGCAAAGCCATAATGAAGTCGTGGCAGCAAGCTCTTTTTGCTGCTTCCATTACTTCATCAAGTGTTGCTTTGGGATTACCGAATTTAATATTATTTTCTATTGTGTCATGGAATAGATAAACCTTCTGAAAGACCATACTAATACAGTCAAGCACACTGTCAGCAGTATAATTTTTCACATTTTGTCCACCAATGCAAACAGAACCTTCCTGAACATCCCAGAAACGGGCGATTAGGCTGCATAGTGTCGTTTTTCCGCTTCCTGACGGACCTACAATCGCACATGTAGTATGCTCTGGTATGTTTAAAGAAATGTTTTCAATAATTTTGCGGGAACCATAGCCAAACGATACATCTTTTAAAGAAATCTCATAATTGGCAGGATTCAGTTTATCTGTAATGGTATCCATTTTGGGGATATTTGTAACCTCTTCTAAACGGTCTAATTCGGTATTTATTTTTTTACTCAAAAATGCGCTGTTACCCATGGTTTCCAGGTCAGAGTAAACGGTAAATGCACAAAACAAAAATGTCATGCAGTATGGAAGGGAAATCCTTCCATCCATATATAAGATACCTGCGGTTGCAATTAAGACACAGCTCATCAATTTGTAAACCAAGCCGTATAACCGGAGAACACCCGCAGTCCCTTTTATCAATGAAAAAAGGAGTAATTAGCAAGGGTTTTTTGACAAGCATATCTGGAACAGCTGAGCGGGAGAAGTTAGGCAGCTTTTTCAGAGAACTGGCAGTGATGAGGAAAGAAGACCGTTTCGGATTATATGCAGTACAGTGTAAAAAGAATACGGGGGTAGAGATGGCAATGGAGCTTATTAAGAGTTTATATCAGGTTTGCGTTGCGACATTTGATGCCATGCACTATGAAATATATCCGTATTTAGGCAATATAAATTATTTCTTTGCCCTGGAGGGGGAGGTCGGATTTAAGAAAATGGTATTGGAGACATGGGAAAGATTGGCATTGGGCGCTTTTAATCTTATAGAAACTCCCGGCGATCATTATACTTGTGTGGAACAGAAAGAGAACGCAGAACATTTGGCTGGTTTATTATGTATTCTGAAAGAGTGATAGCCATCATATGTCAGGTCATATCACGGCGTTTTGCTGCTCCGTTTATTACTGATGTGATAGTCTTTATTGTTGCGGTTGGAAGGAGAACTAGCAGCCAGGCTTCATATTTCCCGACAAGCTGTTAATAAACGTAAGAAACGGTTGTTAAAAGAACATCGTGAAATAATTCAATAAAGTTGGTTGCAGGCCCCTTCACTTTTATCAAAACACTAATTTTGGAAATAACCCAGGCAAAGAATACTGCGATAAAACAATCTTTACAGAAGCCGGATTAGACCCTGAAACGCCTCCTGCAACCTGGGATGAACTGGAACAGTATGCGGAGCAGATTGTGGAGAAAACGGGAAAATACGGTTTTGATATGGCGGTTAAGGAGACGATCCTGATTTTTTGGGGAGTGGGGGAGATAATTATCGCTATTATAAACGCAATCCGTGCTCTATACATATAAAGATGGATACCTGACGGCAGGAGGGTATAATTCTATGTTTTCGCGGAGAACATAAGAGGACAAATATTCAGTAACAGGGAGGTGATATCGTGGACAATCAAAACAACAGACCCAATAGGTTAATCAATGAAAAATCGCCCTATCTGCTGCAGCATGCATATAATCCGGTGCAGTGGTTTCCGTGGGGAGAGGAGGCATTTGAGAAAGCAAGGCATGAAAATAAGCCTGTTTTCTTATCTATTGGGTACAGCTGACATGTCCCGGATGATGTACATGTCATTGGTGCCATGTGATGGAACGGGAATCATTTGAAAATGAGGTGATTGCGGAAATCCTGAACAGGGAATATGTATGTGTTAAGGTGGACAGGGAGGAACGGCCGGATGTGGATTCTGTATACATGTCAGTGTGCCAGGCCATGAACGGACAGGGTGGCTGGCCGCTGACTATCATAATGACGCCGGACTGCAGGCCGTTTTTTTCCGGTACCTATTTTCCTCCGAGAGCCCTCTATGGAAGGCCGGGGCTGGAAGAACTGCTGACAGCGGCCGCAGATCAGTGGAAGGCGAAAAAAGATAAACTTCTGGACCAGGCAGGGCAGATAGAGAAATACTTAAGAAGCCAGGAACAGACAGGAAGATGGGCCGAGCCGGAGCTTGCGGCGGTGCATCAGGCATTCAGGCAGTTTGCGGACAGTTTTGACCGTAAAAACGGCGGTTTTGGAAGCGCGCCCAAGTTTCCCACGCCCCACAGCCTGATATTCCTGATGGAGTATGGCGCAAGGCAGAAGCGGCCGGAGGCATTGGCCATGGCGGAGACAACCCTGGTGCAGATGTACAGGGGCGGTATCTTTGACCACATTGGAGGCGGATTTTCCAGATATTCCACGGACGGACAGTGGCTGGTGCCCCATTTTGAGAAAATGCTCTACGACAACAGCCTGCTGGTCATGGCTTACATCAAAGCCTATGGACGCACCGGGCGGAAGATGTATGGATGTGTGGCGGGAAAGATTCTGGAATACGTCAGGCAGGAGCTTACGGATTCCCAGGGCGGCTTTTACTGCGGACAGGACGCGGACAGCGATGGTGTGGAAGGAAAATACTATGTGTTTACCCAGGAGGAGATAAGGGCGGTACTGGGAGAGAAAGCGGGCAGGGACTTTTGCCGGCAATACGGAATTACAAGGCATGGTAATTTTGAAGGAAGGAGCATACCCAACCTGCTGGAAAATGAGAATTACGAGGAGATTTGTGAGGAACCATGGGGCGGTGATGACCATGGCGGCAATGTCTGTCATGGCGTCCGTAACAGCTTTGGCGGCAGAAAAAATGAGGACTGCAAAAAACTGTATCAATACCGGCTTGACCGCGCCAGGCTTCATAAGGACGACAAGATACTGGTTTCCTGGAACGGATGGATGATTTGTGCATGCGCAATGGCAGGAGCTGTGCTGGGGGAAAAGCGGTATGTGGATATGGCTGTCAGGGCAGAAGCATTTATAAACAGCCGCCTTGTGAAGGACGGGCGTCTGATGGTGCGCTACCGTGACGGAGATGCCGCAGGTGAGGGAAAGCTGGATGACTATGCCTGCTATAGTCTTGCATTGCTGGAGCTGTACCGGGTGACATTCCAGGCTGATTATCTGAAACGGGCGGCTGCCTGGGCGGAGATAATGACAGAACAGTTCTTTGACCGGGAACGCGGGGGATTTTATCTGTATGCTGAGGACGGGGAACAGCTTATTGTGAGGACAAAGGAGACCTATGACGGCGCCATGCCGTCCGGGAATTCCGTGGCAGCTCAGGTACTGCACCGGCTGACCCAAATTACCGGCGAGGTCAAATGGCAGAAGGTGCTGGAGAAACAGCTCTGTTACCTGGCAGGCGCCATGGACGGATATCCTTCTGGGCACAGCTATGGGCTTCTGACCATGATGGATGTGCTGTATCCCTCTAAGGAACTGGTGTGTACGCTGTCGCCTGGCGCTGACATGGAAAGGCACAGGAAGCTGCTTGCTCAGCTCGCAAACCTGGCCGAAACGTCAGAGGGGCTGTCTGTGGTGGTAAAAACAGAGGAAAATGTACGGGAAATGGAGCGTCTGGCACCCTATACAAGAGATTATCCGGTGCCTGAGGCCGGAGAATTATTTTACCTCTGTGTGGGGCATGAATGTATGCAGCCGGTACCGCAGCTTGAACAGCTGATTCAGAAACTGCGGGAAGAGACGTGATATCTGGAATGCCGGGAGGTCCGATGGGTTCTCCCGGTTTCCATTTCTCCTCCGTTTCAGCTGCTGAACCGGGTAGATATGAGGGGAGAAATATGGTAAACTTGATGCAGTGACAGAAAGCATCAGATGAGCAGTTTATGGGGAAAGGCGGAGATTTTATGATAAAAATAGAGACAGTAACAAAGGCAGATTTATTGAAAGTATTGGACCTGATGGAGACATTTGGCATGCGGTACTGGCTGGACGGCGGCTGGGGTGTGGATGTGCTGCTTGGGAAACAGACCAGGGAGCACAGGGACGTGGATATTAACTTTGATGCCCGGTATACAGACGCTTTGCTCCGCACATTGGTTTCCCATGGGTATGAAATTACGACGGACTGGCGCCCGGTGCGGATTGAACTCTGCCACCCGGAGCTGAGTTATGTGGATATCCATCCATTTGTAATCAACGAGGATGGAACTGCAAAGCAGGCGGACCTGGAAGGCGGATGGTATGAATTTGAGGCGGATTATTTTGGAAGCGCGGTCTTTGAGGGCAGGACCATACCGTGTATCTCGGCAAAGGGGCAGAAGATATTCCATACAGGATATGAATTCAGGGAAGTGGATAAGCATGATATCCGCATTATCGACTATTTGCTCTCTGCCCAAAGCAGTGACAGGGATGAGACAGGGGGAGCTGTATGCCGGGCGAAAAAATAGCTGAGAAGCTGACATCTTATCTGAGAAAAAAGCAGGAATCCAAGTCATCCAATACATATGAACCATTGTCGGATGCTCATGCGGGGATATTGACCTTCTTTTGGAAACAGCGGCAGACCGGCGGCGCGGGGGGCCGGGACCTTTGTGTCTGCGAAGCTGGGGCTGACAGAGGATCCGCTGGGACTGTCCCTTGTGTGCGATAAGCGGAAAATGGTCAGGGATTTGCTCCAGGTACGACTGATGATAGAGCCCCTGGAATCCGTGGCGGTGTCACAGGTGGACCGGAACATGCGCCCTATTCCGGGGACGGAAAAGGAGTATGCCTGTGATACGTTGATTCTCTCCGTAGGCCTGATACCGGAGAATGAGTTATCTCTGGGAGCAGGCGTAGTGCTGGATGAGCGCAGCAGGGAGCCGTGGTGGATGAACATTACCAGACCAGCGTGGAGGGAATCTTTGCCGCCGGTAATGTTCTCCAGGTCCACGACCTGGTGGATTTCGTATCCCTGGAGGCGGAGAGTCTGGCGGATGGCGTGGTCCGGTATATCAGGTCAGGCCATTTGCCTACTGTCCCCTGGAGATAAGGACAGACGGACAGGTGGCAGCAGCAGATGTGCTGGGGCTGGGGAGCGATGTGGTGGTGACTAAGAATGTGGGGGTGGCTAATGATGCGGGGAGATGTCCCCAAAAGACTGAATAATAAGGCATCTGAGAAATAGAGCATTTAGCAGCAGTTGCAACGCTGTTGCATTGTTGATTGTTTTTGTTGCATTCATGTCACGATGTTTAAATGAATCAGCATATTACCATGTTTCTTATGCTTTGACAGCATCCTTATTTCACTGGTTTTTTGCGCGAAAATTCTGTTATATTTTCGTCAATCTGTTTTTGGCATGATATTTGCTATTATAGTTTAGTAGTAGTAAATATTCCCACATCATTACCTGAAGCATCACGGACTGAGCTTGACATTCAGACAGAATGCGGCAGAGAGGGCTGTTTCAGGCAGTGTGGGAAGAAAAAATATAAAACAGAAAGGAAATGCGCGATATGGATTACACAAGTTTATTTAAGAACAACGGCGGAAAAAAGTCAAAAGTAGGAATTATAGGTGCAACCCGCGGCTATGGCTATACGCTGTTGGCACAAATTCCAAAGGTTGAGTTAATGGAACTGAGGCTGATATCTTCACGGCATACGGACGAATGTGTGGAGGTGCTCACAGGACTTGGATATAGGAAAGAGGATATTATTATATGCGGGAATAAAGAGCAGGTCCAGAGCGCTCCAGGCCATGGGGTTCTTATTGTAAATGACTACCGGCTGGTTCTGGAAAGCGATATTACGGCATTGGTTGAGTGTACGGGAAACACGGCTGTGAGCTCAGAGGTATCCGCGGACGCATTAAAGAAGGGAATCAATGTATACATGGTTTCAAAGGAGACTGACAGCGTGTGCGGTCCTATTTTAAATAATATTGCTGAGAAACACGGCACCGTATACTCTCTGGTTAACGGAGATCAGCCAAGAAACCTTCTGGATCTTTACTCTTGGGGAAAAGTATTGGGATTAGAGATCATAGCAGCGGGCAAAGCCAGCGAATATGATTTTGTATGGGATCCGGACACTGACAAATTCACTTATATGGAAGGCCCTGAAAAACCGCATGAGAATATTCCTGGTCTGAAGGAGTTTTGGCATTATGAAGGCCCCGGGACATTGGAGGGACGCCGTAAGCTGTTAGAAAAATATATGGCAGTTATTTCCGCCGATCTTTGCGAGATGAATCTTGTGTCCAATGTCACCGGGCTGGTGCCGTCTGACAGACGTCTGAATTATCCTGTTGCAAAGATCAGCGAACTGGCAGATATCTTTATTCCGGAGGAAGATGGCGGCATACTTAAGAAAACTGGTGTGGTAGATGTATTCTGCAATCTGCGTGCGCCGGATGAGGCCAGTTTTGCAGGTGGCGAGTTCATCATCATCAGATGCGAGAATGAAACGGTATGGGAACTGCTTACAAGTAAAGGGCATGTGGTAAGCCGTAATGGTAAATATGCATGTATCTATCTTCCCTATCATTATATGGGACTGGAGACGCCTATATCCATTCTGTTAGGAGACATCCTGGGACTGGGTACCCACTCTGAATGCCGTCAGGTTTCCGTCATGACCGGTGTGGCTCAGAAGGATATGCCCAAGGGAACCGTACTTAAGGTCCAGGGACATCATCATTCCATTGAGGGCCTGGTTCCGGAATTGTGGGAACTTAAGGATGCGGGAAATGCGGCTCCATTCTATCTGTTAAATGGTACAACACTGCTGGAGGATGTAAAGGCAGGGCAGCCCATAACAAAGAACGTGGTGGATTTGTCAGGAAGCCTTCCTTATGAATTATATAACGAAGGATTAAAGCTTTGATTGCAACACGGGCTTTAACATGATATAGAGGTGACACAGAATAAAAGGACGCTGCTGCAAATCGAACTCAGTTTGCAGCGGCATCCTTTTTGTAGATGGAAAGGGAGATTTAGCAGCAAAGAGTGCTCCCCTAATAATTTAGAAGATAATGGTTCCGTCCTGGATAACAGATGTAACCTTCTTTAAAGCTTCAATATCATCTAACGGATTGCCTTCCAGGACTGCAAAATCAGCTGCTTTTCCTTCCGCGATAGAGCCGGTGCTTTTGTCTGCCCCGCAGATCCGAGCCGCGTTGATTGTGATTCCGGCCAGTACATCCCGGTTTTTAGCGCCCAGGCCAGAGATATAGCATGCTTCCTGTGCCAAGCCCTGATGCAGCCCGTCAGTGCCAATGCCAAACTTAAGTCCGCCCTCAATGGCGCCGGATAAGCATTTGCAGATAATTTCCTTTTCACGAAGGCTCCCCTCCCTGTCATGAGGCGAAAACTTGAATAACAGCTGGTCATTCAGAGCGTAGCTGGGAGTATATACCACCCAGCGGTCCTCTTTTTTAACCCGCTCCACCTGGGGCTGGGTGATATAATACACATGTTCCAGACAGTCAATGCCCGCAGTCAGACAGTCGTCTAATCCCTGTCCTCCTGAACAATGGCAGGCTGTGGTTATATTCACGCTTTTTGCTTCTTCCACCACTGCCCTCAGTTCCTCTAAGGTCAAAAAGTGATAGATGAAAGGGGTTGCATTGATTACCTTTGTCATGAATACTTTCAGAAAATCAACACCACGGGCAATATTTTCCCTGGAGGTCCTGCGGAAATCTTCCGCGCCGCAATGGGGCATTCCTACATATCCGTGTCCGTGGCTGCTGCGCATGCCGATGCCGCTGACAACCAGCTTCGGTCCCGCGATCCGTCCTTCCTTCTGCGCCTTTTTACATGTTACATCAATATAGAATCTGTCTCCCAGACATCTGGAGGTAGTTACACCGGCTGCCAGGTCGTCCTTCATGGTTTTAATGGCGCGTATGGTCTGCTCTGCCTCGCAGTCCTCCATTTTAACCAGGTGATTTTCAAGTCTGGCGTCTAATGCCAGATGGTTATGACAGTCAATCATACCGGGGATGATTACCTTATCGCCATAATCAATTACGTTTGTTTGCTCTGGTATTTCAACCTGAGAGATATTATCGTATATTTTTTGTATTTTTCCATTTTCAATCAGAAGTCCGCTGTTTTCCATAACTTCCAGCTGATCGCGCGCTATGATTTTGTTTGCTTTAATGATATAACGTTCCATAAAAACTCTCATTCCTTTCGCTTCGCTTAGGCACAAAACAGTTATGAAATAGCAAGTTTGTGCTTCCACTATTTTATTTTTGATGTTAAACTCTCCTCAGACAGATACACTACAGAGCACGGAGGAGGAAGTAGAATCGGTTCCTCCATTTGGGATCAAGTCCGCATAAAAACATGTGTCGGCTGTCTTCTCAAGCACAAACCAGTGACGCCTTGAGCTCGTAACCTAATCATTGTCAAAGCAATTCCTTAGGTCTTTCTTTGCTGGACAGCCAGTCAATGTCTGTCTATTTTACTTAGGAGGGCTGTTTTATGTTATCTATCAAACACTTTGTCTGCTGTGGCATGGACGTTCACAAGAAATTTGTTGTCGCTACCATTGCTCTGACAGACTACAGGGGCGTTACTTCTTATGTTAAAAAGCGGTTCGCCACCTTCAATTCCGATCTTAATTCTTTGAAAAAATGGCTTCTTTCTTTCAATTGCACTGAGATCTGCCTCGAATCCACTGGTAAATACTGGATTCCAATTTTTAATATCCTGGAGGATTCCTGTCACGTTGTCGTTGCTAACCCCAAGTATGTCAGGGCTATCAAAGGACAGAAAACCGATGACAAAGACTCCGCCTGGATTGCGGATCTGTTTAAATTTGATATTGTTCCTTCCAGTTATATCCCCTGTAAGGAAATTCGCATGCTTCGGGAATTGTTCCGATACCGGCAGAAACTGATTGGCCACCGCAGCAGTGAGAAAAACCGGTTACAGAATGCTCTTACGGTTTCCAACATTGCCCTTGCATCCGTCCTCTCAGATACCTTTGGAAAATCAGCGACCGCCATCGTTGACTATATCCTGACCTGTGAGGTATTTGACCCCGAATACTGTAAATCCCTGCTTCTTAAAAAAGCAAAGGACAAGGCAGATGATGTTGTAACCTCCATAATCGGTTATGAACTGCGCCGTGACCAATCCGTTAAGATTAAGGTCTGCAGAAAGCATTTCGATGAAATCAATGAGTGCGTCTCCACTCTCGAAGAAACGATTTCCGACCTGGCTAAACCTTACCATAAATTTATCGAATTGGCTACTACAATTCCTGGAATTACAGAGCAGTCTGCCACCTTTATCATTGCTGAAATCGGGGTGGATATGGCGGTATTCAAATCCTCAAAACGTTTGTGCTCCTGGGCTGGGCTGGCTCCTGAAAATAACGAAAGTGCCGGTAAAAAGAAGAGCGTCCATGTTTCAAGAGCCGGGGTGTACTTAAAGCCTCTGCTGGTTCAGTGTGCAAATGCTGCCATCAAGAGTAAAAACCCTTACTTCAGATACAAATATGACCGTATAAAAAAACGTCGTGGTCATAAACGGGCAATCATTGCCATTGCACGCATGGTGTTGACTTGCATTTACCACATGTTCCAAAAGCAGGAGGTATTTAATCCTGCCGATACGGATTATTCCGCTATTCCTGAAGAAATGTACCGGAAATTTCAGGAACAGTATGACAGAAATGCCATCAAACGTTTAGAGAAACGAGGCTATATGATTACTCCTCCTGCTATGGCCTGATACCCTTTATTCCATAGGATCCTTTGGGGCGGCAGTTTACTGGTGCTCTTGTTAAGTTACGATTTTTTTTGATTTTTTCTTTCAACCTAGTCCTCCCTTTTTTCAATGCAAATAAGCTTATCAATTTTTCTGCTGCCTTTTAGCAGCCCTTCTGGCAAAGAATCCGGTCAAAATAGGGGTCAGAATGGCTGTGATAACAACAGCGCCAGCCACCTGCGCGGTAGCCACGCCCACTACCGGCTCCAGGGAAGGATCCGCCATGGCAACGGATGCAGGTACAGCTACAGCATTGCCTCCGGTGGTACCAATGGCCATTCCCATAGGATCTGGTTTTCTTCGAATCAGGCTGTACAGGTAATAGGTTAACACACCCGTAAACAAAACAGTTATAAGTCCAAGGACAATACCGCCGGCACCGGCCTTTGCTATAGTAAACAGGCTTGTATTGGCTCCCAGCACAAAACCGTTAAAGGGAAGCAGCATAGCTAATCCGTTGGATAACAGCATCTTGAAGTCTTCATCCAGATTGCCCAAAATCATACCGATAATCAGAGGAACTATAGCTGCTACCAGAGACAGAATTGGAATTTCCGCAAGGCCGGTAGTGCCCAGTGCAATCATGGTTAGAAATGGACCGTCGTTTAAGGACAGGATTGCAATGGCTCCTACGTCTGTATTGTCTCCAAATTCTTTTGCCAGGGCAGTGTAGATGGCACCGTTGGAGTTCGTGACAGCTGTGATAACTGCCAATGGAGTAAGACCTAAAATTCCCATGGGTCCGAACAGCCTGTTAAGGCCCAGGCCAAGCAATACACCGATGGCATATTTTAAAATAGTCAGCACTGCTCCCTTGTAGAGGGGAAGGGCTGCCTGTTTGAAATTAATGGTTGCACCGCTGCACAGGATGAACAGGCCTACCAGCGTAGAGGTTCCTGTTTTAAAAAGACCGGTTGTAAACCCGCCAATCTCCAGTACCTGTGGGATGAATGTGTTGACTAAACAGCCAATCAATAGTGGAATGACCATCATGCCCCCTGGGAATTTTTTCATTGTCGCGCAAATCTTCATAAAAAATACCTCTCCTTCTTCTTGATTTTGGAATAGAGCGCCAATACCCCGGAGACTGACCACCCCGGCAGGGCCGGAGCATGGCGTGTTCTTATTGCCCGATGCAGTTGTTTAGAGCAATTATGATGCCAAGTATATGGATATCGGCTAAAAATAATAAAAGCTTCATAAAAGACACAAGAAAAAGGTCGATATAGAGAGAAATACACCGGAGGGTGAGGGGGAGTGCGGTTGCAACAGTATTACAGCAAAAAATGCAACGATATCACAACAAAATGTGCAACACCATTGCATGATTTGAATTATATTTTTATATGATATTTCTGCATTTTTCTCCATAGTGTAGAACGGTTAATACCCAGCAGCCTGGCAGCCCTGGTCTGATTGCCGCCGCATTCACCAAGTGCCCATATGATGGAGCTTTCTTCGCCGGAGGTCTGAGATGCAGTATAGACAGGAACCGGAGATGTATCCTCTAAATCCCGGGGATATAGTGCCCTTAGCAAATCATCTCTGGTGATGGCATTTCCGGAGCAGATTACCAGAGAGCGCTCTACGATATTGCGCAGTTCCCTTATATTTCCATTAAATGGATAATCATTAAGGGCGGATAAGGCCGAAAGATTGATTTCGGGAACAGGTATCCCGCACTCCTGCCCCCGCTGCCGCATCAAATGCAGGAACAGCAGTTCCGCGTCCCGGTCTCTCTGGCGAAGAGGGGGAAGGAAAATTCTCAGGACATCCAGGCGGTACATCAAATCACGGCGGAACAGTTCTTTGCCGGCAAGCTGATTGATGCTTTTGTTGGTGGCGGAAATAATGCGGACATTGATGGAGATGACCTTGTTATCACCAATTCTTCTGACCTCGCGTTCCTGGAGAACCCGCAGCAGCTTGGTCTGGGTGGAAAGGGAAATTTCACCAATTTCATCCAGAAACAGGGTTCCGCCGTGCGCCTGTTCAAAAAGTCCCATTTTACCGCCTTTGACACTGCCGGTAAAGGCGCCCTCCACATAGCCAAAGAGCTCGCTTTCCAGCAGATTTTCCGGCAGAGCGGCACAGTTGATGGCGACAAAGGGTCCATTTTTACGAGGACTGGCATTGTGTATGCTCTGTGCAAACAATTCTTTTCCTGTCCCGGTTTCTCCCACGATGATGACATTGGAATCCGAGGCAGCATATCTGCGCGCCGTATCAATGGTGGCGTCGATGACAGCGCTCTTATGAATAATGTCGTCAAAGGTATATTTTGCCCGGAGTCCTTTTTCACTGAGACTCCGGCGGATTTGATTTTCCAGCTTCTGTATTTCAGTTATATCAGATAAGGTAATCACGACGCCGGAAATGTTGTTATTGACTACCACGGGAACAAAGGAGGCAGATACGGTAAGGTTGCTTTTGGGGATGGTAAGAATGCTGCCGTTTATTTCCTGTCCCCCCTTTAAAACCTCGCTAAAGGATTTGTAGAGATAGGGAAGGGTGGTCCGCAGAGACCTTGACAGCAGGCTGATATTGTTGTTCATGGCTTTGACCACCCGGTTGCGTACCCGTATGGTACCGGTGGAATCAATATACAGGATGCCGTCCTTGGACGCGTATATGATGGTCTTATAGGTCTCGGCGACAATTCGTTCGATCTGTATTTGTTCGACCGTGCGTATGGCCTCATTGATTGCCTGAAGGATGGTATCCTCTCCGGTTCGTATCAGGCGGGATGGGATGCCATGTTTTTCAGCCAGCTCTACAGCGGAGTATCCTCCGATTAGCGCGTCACATCCATGGGCGACGGCCTCGTCTATGCTGGCTTCCAGGTCCTTATGATTACTGGCCGGATAAATTTCCACTTCGCACCCTAGTACAGCATTGCTTAAATATCAGTGATTAAATTACTAATGGTATCCCGGCATATGTCCACTTAAATGGGTGTGCTGTAAGATTGTATTGTTCAATAAAGCGCAGGATGCTTGCTTCCAGTTCTTCTATTGATAGGTAGCTTTTCCGCTTCAGCAGCTTCCGGTTAATGATGCCAAACCATATCTCAATCTGGTTCATCCAGGAACTGTGTTTCGGAGTATAGACAAAGCGGATCCGGTGGGAAGGGTCATGCAGGAAATCCGCTCGGCTTTCCATACTTTTAAGGATCCCTGTTTTCCCTTTTTTGCCCAGTTCCACGCCAAGGGCACAGGCTTCTGCCACAAAGCGGACAAGGGCTTCCGATTTATGGGTGTTTAGGCCATCGCATATAAATGTCCATGGGGCTTGCGGGTCTGTCCCTACCAATGCTTTCACGGCTTCCACAAAATCCTCTTCTGTGCGTGTGGAGTTTAAATACGGCATTTCCATACGGCCCGTTGCAACATCAAAGAACCCGATGAGGCTGGTCGTGCCATGGCGGATATACTCAAACTCCATTTTGGCGCACTGGCCGGGTAATGGGAGCTTGTCAGGATATTTATGTTCCAGCGCTTGTACCCCGGTCATTTCATCCGTGGAAACAATGTGTGCACCTTCCCGGCTTTGTTCCTGGGCACTCTGGTACAGGCCGCAGATTTCGTTTACTTTCCGCGCAAAAGATTCCGGGGCTTCCGTCTTTTCCGAAGAATGAAGCCAGTAACGGATTTTGTGGGGATGTAAATCTACCTCATTTTTAAAAAACGGCTGACAGATTTCTCAGAAATCTGTTCAGCGATCCCCTGCTTTTTAATTTCTGCCACTAACAGCGGGAGACTCCACTGGCTTACTTCGTACCCAAAATCATTTGGGCTGCTGCAGGCAAGGTCGATGATCCGCATGATCTGGTCCGGCGTAAAAACAGACGGGGCACCGGGGCGTTTTTTATCGGACAGGACTGCCCGTATCTCATCTTCAAGCTTTTTCGGGTCGTCCATTTCAATCCTCCGCAAGGCTGGGAGCGCCGCGAGGAACCGACTGCGCCAGGTGGCAACATTATTATAATGAAGCCCGACCTGTGGTGCAATATTCTGGTTGAGTTCCCCCTGTGACGCAAGCAGGACAATGCTGGCTCTTTTGACCAGTCCTGACGGAAGGGAGCGGCTTTTTGAAAAAGCAGATAATATGTTTTTCATGGCATCAGATAAAACCGGGATAGTATCAATTGTTTTCCTTCGCATAATAACCCATCCATTCTTTAGTGATAGAATTATTATGCACCGACTACAATAAAAAAGCAACGTCTATTCATTATTATTTTGGCAATGCTGTACTAGCAGCTTGCATATGTCGGAGGCTTCGTATATTTTTCCGTAAAATCCGCAGATGGCAATCTGTGTGGAATTAAAATCTTTGCGGCATTCAGCGACCGTGCGTATGATATCATAACCGGAAATGGCCAGGTCGATAACGGGAGTCTGGGGATGCATGGCTTTCAACTGTTTGGCACTGAACCCCCGGGCGATGACAGCATCGTAGCTTCCTGCATTAATCCGTGAAATCTGGTCAACTGTCAATACCTGTATGTTGGCGGAAATTCGTTTGTTTTCAGGATGGTTGTCTAAGACATACTCAACCTTTTCCCGAAGTTCGGGATATGGTACAATGAATAGTATATGAATCATGGCGGTCCTCCTATGGCGGATGGTACAGTTGCTGCTGTTTCGATTCTACAATAATGCAACAGTTTGGTCAACGGTTTTGCAACATATAAGGATGAATAACAAAGCAGGAAGGTTGTGATTTATGCTGGCATGAAATTTGCTGGTATTATTGTATAATATATCTTTTCATGATGACAGGAGGTAAACTATGCCGATATTCGGATGTGTAGCCGATGATTTTACAGGTGCCAGCGACGCGGCTTCATTTTTGGTAAAGGGAGGCATGTCGGTCCAGCTCTTTAACGGGATTCCGGCAAAAGAAAGCAGGATTGCGGAGGGAATACAGGCCATTGTGATAGCGCTTAAATCCAGGACCCAGGATACCGGGGAAGCAGTGGCGGATACCATGCGGTCCCTTGGCTGGCTGAAGGAGCAGGGCGTGGAGAAATTTTATCTGAAATACTGTTCCACCTTTGACTCTACTCCAGAGGGAAATATTGGTCCTGTTGCGGACGCCGCCATGGAATTCCTTGGGGTGTCCTATACGGTACTGTGCCCGGCCCTGCCTGTCAACGGGCGTGTGGTAAGAAACGGGGAACTGTATGTTGGCGGTGTGCCTTTGCATGAGAGCCCCATGAAGAACCATCCTCTGACTCCCATGTGGGACTCCAGAATCGCCGGCCTGATGAAGCCCCAGAGCAAGTACCCATGTGTGGAGCTCTGGAAGGAGCAGATGGACAGGCCGGCAGATGAAATCCGCGCCATGCTTACGGAACAGGAGGACAGGCAGGAGCATTTCTATGTGATACCGGATTACCGGGATATGGAGGATGGGGAACGGATTGTGGAGCTGTTCGGGGATCTGGCCCTGCTGACAGGCGGAAGCGGGATTCTGGAGCCGCTGGCAAAACGGCTGAGCAGCCGGCAGGAGATGCTGCCGGAGCTTGATATTCAGGCAGAGGGATCCGCCATTCTGCTTGCGGGAAGCTGTTCCAAGGCTACCCTGGGGCAGATTGACTATTTCCGGGCCCACGGCGGACTCAGCTATAAGATGGACCCTGTGGCCATGCTTGAGGGCAGGGAGACTTTGGAGGACGCGTGGAAGTTTGTGAGAGAAAACTGGGGAATTCCGGTTCTGGTGTACAGCTCTGATACAGCCCGAAATGTGAAGGAAGTGCAGCAATACGGGCAGGAGCGCGTGGCAGAGATGCTGGAACAGGCAGCCGCCAAGCTGGCGGAGCGGGCAGTGGCCCATGGAATCAGGAGAGTGGTGGTGGCAGGGGGAGAGACCTCCGGTGCGGTGACAAAACGCCTGGGATTTTCTTCCTACCAGATTGGCGCCAGCGTGGCGCCCGGAGTGCCGGTCATGGTGCCCATGGAGAATGAGACGCTTCGCCTTGTATTAAAGTCCGGGAATTTCGGGCAGGAAGAGTTTTTTATAAAAGTGTTGGAGATGACGCGGATGGAGGAAGGAAAATGATGGACAAGGAATTGGCTCAGAAATTAAAGGACGCGGTCTGGATTGGAAGGAGTCTGTTTGAGAGGAACAAGACAGCCGGTTCATCGGCTAATATGAGTTTTTTCCATGATGGAAGGATGTACATCAGCCAGAGCGGAAGCTGCTTTGGAACCCTGAAAGAGGATGAATTTGCAGTCATGGATATGAACGGAGAATGTCTGAGCAGCAGCAAGCCCAGCAAGGAATGGCCCCTGCATCTGAAGGTATACCAGAAAAAGCCGGGAACAGGCGCGGTCCTGCATACTCATGGCACCTATGGGGTGCTGTGGAGCTTTGTGCCGGCTGAGGACGAAACAGACGCAATCCCGGACCATACCCCGTATCTGAAGATGAAGCTGGGTAAGGTGGGGGTGATTCCCTACGAAAAGCCAGGCTCCCAGGCACTGTTTGACGCTTTTGGGCAGCGTGTGATGGACAGCGACGGCTATCTGCTGAAGCAGCACGGGGCAGTGGTGCCGGGAAAAAATCTGATGGACGCTTTTTACTGTCTGGAAGAGCTGGAGGAAAGCGCCAGGATTGCCTGGATGCTGAGGGAGGCCGGACTGAGATAGCAAAATATAAGGGCTGGCAGTATGAGTATGTTGAGACAATCGCGGCTGACATGATTCCGGAATTGAACATCCTTCTGGCCGAGGATAATGACCTGAATGCGGAGATAGCCATTGAGCTTCTGAAGACAAAGAGAGCCAGTGTGCACAGGGCGGAATATGGAAAACGGGCTGTGGAATTGTTTGTCCGGAACAGCCCCGGGACCTATCAGGCTATTCTCATGGATATCCAGATGCATGAGATGAACGGCCTGGAGGCCTGCCGGGCCATCCGGGGGATGCAGAGACAGGATGCCTCTTCCATCCCTGTCATAGCTATGACGGCTAATTCCTTTCAGGAAGATGCGGATGCGGCAGCAGAGGCCGGGATGGACGGCTTTGTGACCAAGCCGGTGGATGCGGAATATCTCTGCCAGGTGTTAGAACGTGCCCAGAGACTCGGGTAACCGGCAGAAGGCAGCAGGCTGATTGAGGACCGCCAGCGATTTCATGCCGCTTTCCGTATCCGGATTGCCGGGCAGTGATGCGGAGGTGATGCAGCTGTTGTCGTAGGTCCTGAAGAAGTATTCCCTGGAGGAAAGGTTAATGAAGGCCGTGTATTGGGTATAATCCGGCGTATTCCGGCCGGTGATGACCGGGCCCTTTGGTATGCTTACACTTTCCATTATATGGAAACAGGCCGGCACTGCTTCCTCCCTGCCTGCCGGAATGGGTGTGTGGGTCTTTAGAAAAGCAGTCCTGACAAACCTGGAAGGAGGCGTGTAATCCCCGGGCAGTCCAAAGCTGCCGGCGCCCTGTCCTAAGGGGGTCAGCTCCAGGCTGCCCCAGGTCTGTGACTGATTCTGGGAGGAGGAGAGATTCATGTAATTGCGCAGGTTGGTCAGGTGCCACTGGAAGTCAGGACTGTTGGAGAGGACGCCTATGGGGTTATCCATGAGATGCAGGCCGTCGGCTGTCTTTTCAATGACCATGGATTTGCCGGTCCTGTCCGCCGCAAGCCAGTGGAGCGGGGCGATGGTTCCGGTTATGGAGTCTTGGGCGCCAACGATTCGGATGGTGCGGAGAATGAATGCGGCTTCCTCCACGGATGCGCTTAAGCCTAAGAGAAATCCGGTGAGCTCCAGGGCTGCGACGGCAGGTCTGGACGGATCCTCAGGGTCCGGGGAATCATACCGGGCATAGCCGGGGAAGTAGAGGACAGCCGCCCCGAACCCCATCTCATTGACCCCATCTCATTGACCCCGTCTGCAAAGACCACAGGGGATATGTCCTGCCCGATTCCCATGAAACGGTAACGGTTGCGGACCTGGTGGGTGTTCATGATATTATTCCCTTTGGAGGAGGAACATTCTCTTTTATAGGTTCTTTGTGCTGATACAACAGCGCCGTAAGGCGGGATGCGATAAATGTCCCGCCTTTTAACTTGTCTTTTTACCGGGGCTGGTTATAATAAAATGAAATCGGAACACGGAATCACCGCCTGTGCGAAAAGGGAAAATATTGACGCTATTTCCAAGGCAGTGACCCATTACGCGTTCAGTTACGGCCCGGTTGAGGACATGCATGCCAATGGGCAGCTGCCCTTCTGGATATTCTGGATTTGAGAGACAGGGCAACCCATCCGCCGAGACAGTCCGCGCACCGAAGCCATTGCCTTCCGGGTTTATTGGGCGGCCTGTGCATTTTACGTATTGTCCGCCACTGATTTTTGACAGTACTTTCTGGATACCGCGTACGCGCCCACCCAGCCCGCGAAGGCACCCAGGGTCAGGATAATAAGGAGAATCCAGGCCGTATTGTAGGAGCCGCTGGTGTCATATACGGCTGCCACCATGAGCGCTCCCAGGGAAAGGCCGATTTGTGTAAAGCTGTTGGCGATTCCGTATGCCTCGCCGTATTTTTCAGCGCCAAAGATGGCGGAGGTAATAAGAGGAGGGGTCACGGTGCCGATGGCATCTCCCAGGCCGAAAAGGAAGGCCATGATGTAGAGCATGCTGATATTCTGCCCAAACAGGATGAAGATAAAGGAGAGGGCAAAGGTGATGCATCCAAAGGCAGTGCTGGCCACAACTCCGAACCTGTCATTGAGCCATCCCAGAACCAGCTTGCCGAAAATACCAATCATGGAATACATGGAGATGATTAAAGCCTGTACCTGGGGGCCCTGAAGTTCCTCGATAGCCGGAGGGAAGTGGCCCAGGGAGCCGGTATTAATCAGCCCGTTGCACAGCATGCCGAAGATGAAAAGGATGAAGAACAGCTTTGTCCTGGATTCTTTCACGCTGAGCGGAAATACAATGTCTGCCTTTTTGGGAATACGTTTGGAGGCGGCATCCTGTATGGCGGCATCCTCGCTGCCGTAGGGTAAGAGTCCCATGTCCTCCGGACGTTTCCTGAGGATGAACAGGGCAGCGGGAAGGGCCAGTACCAGGATAATGAGAGCCATGATTCGGTAGGTGCTCCTCCAGCCATAGGCCCCCAGCAGCCATGTAATGACAGGACTGAAGATGGTGCCGCCCACGCCGATTCCTGCCATGGCTATGCTCATGGCAAGTCCTCTCTTTTTGACAAACCAGTTGGTAATCATCATGCTTACCGGAATCAGGGAGGCGTTTAAGAAGAAAACACCGGTAAAAAAGGAGGAAATGTATAGATGAATCACGTTGGTGGCAAGGGAGAAGGAAGCGTAGGAAAGGACAAAGCCAATAATGCTGACGGTCTGAATCCGTTTCATGTTGCCTCTTGCAAGTCTGGCCGACACAATGGGGGACAGGAAGATACCCAGACCCTGGAGAATGGTATTGGCCAGGGTAAAGGCGCTTCTGGAAATCTGAAGCTCACCCGTGACCTGAATCAGAAATTTATTGCTGAGCGCCATGATGGGGGGCACCATGGTACATGTAATCATGAGACATCCAAAAACAACAAACCAGCCATAATATATTTTTTTGCGTTCCATTATGCGTTCCTCCTGTTCAGCCAGTTAAATGCACAGGCTGCGTGTACTGCGGCCCCGTAGGGCATGACGGTTTCATCAAATAATACGCCCGGATTGTGGTGCTGGACCGTGCATCCATCCACCCCGCATCCTATCATGAAGTAGACAGTAGGGACCTTTTCGGACACGCGGGCAAAGTCATCAGAAGGTGTGACGGAGTAATCCGTATGTTTAATGAAATCAGGCGCCACCTCGGCGGCATATCCTGCCAGCTCCCTGGTAAGGTCCGGGTCAGAGTAGGTGGAGGGCACATCGGAGAGGGATTCGTATTCAACCGCCACTCCAAAGACTTTTCCCATGTATTCTGTAATCTCATGCATCCTTTTTACCAGCCTGGCGCGCAGATCCTTATTATAGGTGCGCAGGGTGCCCATGAGCACGGCGCTGTCAGGAATAATGTTGGATGTGGATCCTGCATTAAACGCGCCTAGAGTAAGGCTTGCCTTCTCGCCCGGGTCGCATTCCCTGGCTATGAGATTCTGGAAGGCGCTGTAAATATGGAAGCCCACATTGATGGGGTCAATACCCATATGGGGCATGGCGCCATGACAGCCCACGCCTTTTACCGTGATTTTAAAACCGTCGCAGGAGGACGTCATGAAGCCTGTGCCATAGTTGAGGGAGGGAACCGGGGTATCTAACATCACATGCATGCCCATGGCGGCATCCACTGTGGGATTGGAAAGAAGCCCGGCCTTAATCATGTTTTCGGAACCCGTAAAGACCTCTTCCGCCGGCTGGAACATCAGCTTGACGCTGCCGCAGAGCTCATCCCTGCGCTCGTACAGAATCTGGGCAGCCGCAAGAAGCATGGCGGTATGTATGTCATGGCCGCAGTTGTGGGCCGCGTCCGTGACCGTCTGAAAGGGAAGGCTGTTGGATTCTTTCATGGGGAGCGCGTCCATGTCAGCCCTGAGGAGAATGGTCTTGCCGGGGCGGCTGCCCTCAATCAGGGCAGTGACGCCCGAGTCGCAGATTTCATGCGGGGATAGCTCAATGGAAGCAAGCCGTTCCATGACATACTTGGTTGTGCCGGGCAGGTGCTCTCCCGCTTCGGCGTGCTGATGCAGGTAGCGCCGGTCCTTTTGCATCTGAGGTTCAAGTTCCGTTGCTCGTCGTAAGAATTGGTTCATCGTAGTGCCCTCCTTGAGTATAAAAAGACTATATAAAGACTTGTCTTTATTATGACAAAAAAGACAATGAATGTCAAGATGGGAAAAAGATTTTTATGTATGATTGACAAAAAACAAGAGATTATTTCATTTGGAGGATGCGGATTTCCCGCTGCTATGTTAAGATAGGAGACAGAGCGGTTTGGGGAGGAATGAAATTGAAGAGGAAGATTGCAGTCATCGCAACAGAATATATAAAGGAGTTTCTCCAGTCTATGCTTGCGGACCGGGACTTTGATTATTGCATATTTACGTATAAGACATTTTCGGATATACAGCATATCCATAAAAATGTTACGGAGGAGTTTGACGGCATTCTAACCTCCGGCAGTTTTCCTGCGCATATGATACATCTTTATTATAAAGAAGAGAAACGCCCTATCTGTTTTTTTAACACGGATGAGGCTGCCCTGTACCGTTTATTCCTGCAGCTGTTAAATGAGAACAGGAACCTGGATTTTACTAGAGTTTACGCTGATATTGTGGAGATCTTCGGTGTGGGCCTTAAGGATTTTGTGGAGGGGCGCAGCCCCATGCCTGATATCCGGGAGCTTTCAGAGGATGAGTTTGACATGGATCGGATGCTTGGGATTGAGCAGGAGGAGTACAGGAAACATGTGAAGCTGTGGGAGGAAGGAAAGATTGATTTATCCGTCACGCGGTTTTCCAGCATTGTGCCGGCACTGCAGAAGGCCGGCGTTAAGGTCTACTTCCCTTTCCCCAGCAAGCAGTATGTGGGGGAGATGTGTGACAAGCTTCTCGACGAGATTGAGCGCAGGAAGCTTGAGGAGCAGATACCGGGAGTCATCATTGTGAAGCTGTCGGAAAACGGTTCCGGCGGCGAGATGTTCCAGGGGCTGGATTATGATTATATGAGGCTTGAAAATCTGGTGATTGAATTTATAGGGGCATCCATGATTGACTGTTCGGTCCACCGGCGCCATTACGGGCTGGAAATCGTGTCCACCAAGAAACATGTGTCGGGCTGGACCGGAGATTTTAAGGAGGACCGTCTGAGTCCGTTTCTGAGGGAGAAAAAGCTGTCCGCCCGTTTCAGTATCGGCTGCGGTCTTGGAAACAGCCTTTCCCAGGCCAGGTTAAATGCTCTTGACGCCTGCCACGAGGCTGAACTTAAGCAGTCTCTGGCATACCTGATCAATGAGAGGGAGCAGATCATCGGTCCCATGGGGGACTGCGGCCAGCTGCTCATGAATGTGGACAACAGCGAGGTGCTGGACGTACAGTCCAGGCTTTCGCCCCTGACAGTAAAGAAAATATTCACTGCCATCAGCGCCTCCGAAAAGCAGGAAATTACAGCCAGAACCCTGGCGCTCAGACTGGGAATCACCAAACGGAGCGCCAACCGTTTTCTGGCGGTACTGGAGCAGGAGGGGTATCTAAAGATTGCGTATAAGACCAGGACCACCACCAAGGGACGGCCGGAGAGTGTGTATATAAGGACGGACGGGCCGGGAAACCCGGAAGAAAATCAGGGACCCCGGAGAGAATATCAGAAAGAACAGCGGTAGAGACAGTGAGAAAGCATAAAAAAGACACGGCGCCTCCGCACGATATGGTCGGTAAGCGCTGTGTTTTTGTGAATGTTCCTGACGGCGTGTCTTATGCGTTGTCTCCCGGAAGCTCATGCCCATTGGTGATATGGTCCTTGATGGCCCGGAAGCTTTCGGCGCTGACCACATGTTCAATGCGGCACGCATCCTCCACGGCTGTCTGCTCGTCCACGCCAAGGTACATGAGCCACTGGGAAAGCATGGTGTGGCGTTCATACATGGTCTCGGCGATTTCTTTTCCAATGCTGCTGAGGGTGATATGGCCCTGGTCATCCATGAGGATATAACCGTTTTCGCGCAGATTCTTCATGGCCACGCTGACGCTGGGCTTGGAAAATGACAGCTCGTTGGCGATGTCGATGGAGCGGACATAGGGGTTTCGGTGGCTTAAAATCAAGATTGTTTCCAGATAATTTTCAGCTGATTCCTGTATTTTCAATTTAATCAAATCCTCCCACTGATAAACATTAGTTTGTTCTAAGTCTGCGGCAGCTGTTTTCTATTTTATCATATCCTGAGAGGAAACGCAAATTGGCAGCGGGGCTGAAATCGCAAAAAAAACCGCAATTAAATTGAAAAAAATTATTGACATTTCAGTTAACTGGTGCTAACCTAAATTTGCAGTTAGGATGCCATAACTTTCCAGCTGCAATATGGATATAGGGAACAGAATCACATCAGGTTCAGAAAGAGGAGTGATGGGTATGCCGTTGACATTGGTAAAAGAAGGTACTGAGGCATCCATAGTCCGGGTGGGCGGCAAGGAAGAGGTAAGACGTCATCTGGAGAACATGGGATTCGTACCGGGAGCGAGTGTGACTGTTGTTTCTGCTAACAATGGCAATGTGATTGTCAATGTAAAGGAATCAAGGGTTGCCATAAGCAAAGAGATGGCCAATAAGATTATGGTGTAAAATGGCCGCGGGTATGAGAAGGAAAGGAGCATTAATAAGATGCGCACATTGAAGGAAGTAAAATGCAAAAGCACGGTAACGGTTGTTAAACTTCACGGAGAAGGGGCTGTAAAACGCCGTATCATGGATATGGGTATTACAAAAGGGACGGAAGTATATGTCCGCAAGGTGGCGCCTCTGGGGGATCCTGTGGAAGTGAATGTAAGGGGCTATGAGCTGTCCTTAAGGAAAGCGGATGCCGAGATGATTGAAGTGCAGTAGGAACTGCTTTTTTTAAAAGATTGAGTTAGTCATAACTAATTTATTGATAAATTTTCTCAATAAGAGAATGAGGAGGATATGAAAATGTCAATCAAAATTGCTTTGGCCGGTAATCCCAACTGCGGAAAGACCACGCTGTTCAACGGTCTTACCGGGTCCAATCAGTTTGTAGGAAACTGGCCCGGTGTCACGGTGGAAAAGAAGGAGGGCAAGCTTAAGGGGAATAAGGATGTCATTATCATGGACCTTCCCGGTATTTATTCACTGTCGCCTTACACGCTGGAAGAGGTGGTTGCCAGGAACTACCTGATTACCGAGCGCCCGGATGCCATCCTAAACATTGTGGACGGAACCAACCTGGAGCGGAACCTGTACCTGACCACCCAGCTGATGGAGCTGGGAATTCCCGTGCTGATGGCTGTCAACATGATGGATGTGGTTAAAAAGAGCGGGGACCAGATTAACATTCAGGCCCTGAGCAGGGAGCTGGGCTGTCCTGTGGTGGAGATTTCCGCATTAAAGGGTACCGGTATCATGGAGGCCGCCAACAAGGCGGTGGAGCTTGCAAGGGACAGCAGGGCGACTGCGGCTGTACACAAGTTCTCCGCCGATGTGGAGGCAGCCCTGGAGGAAATCGAGCGGTGCGTCGGCGGCAATGTGCCTGAGGCGCAGAAGCGCTTCTATGCCATCAAGCTGTTTGAACGGGATGACAAGATAGCGGCGCAGATGACCATGGTTCCGGATGTGGGAAGCATCATAGCGCGCATGGAGGATGCCGCGGACGATGACGCTGAGAGCATCATCACCAATGAGCGCTACACATATATCACATCCATTATTGGCAGGTGTTATACAAAGAAGAGCAGGGAGAAGATGAGCGTCTCCGACAAGATTGACCATATCGTCACCAACCGTTTCCTGGCGCTCCCGATTTTTGCGGCAGTAATGTGGGTTGTCTACTATGTTTCAGTTACCACCGTGGGTACCTGGGCCACTGACTGGGCGAACGACGGCGTGTTTGGGGAGGGATGGAGCCTGTTGGGACTGGAAGTGCCGGGCGTACCTGTTATTGTGGAGGGATTCCTCACGGCTGTCGGCTGTGCCGACTGGCTTTCCAGCCTGATATTAGACGGTATTGTGGCAGGTGTGGGCGCTGTGCTTGGCTTCGTGCCCCAGATGCTGGTGCTGTTTATTTTCCTTGCATTCCTTGAGTCCTGCGGTTACATGGCCAGGGTGGCATTTATCATGGACAGAATTTTCCGCAAGTTCGGATTGTCAGGAAAGTCCTTTATCCCCATGCTGATTGGAACCGGCTGCGGCGTTCCGGGCATCATGGCTTCCCGTACCATTGAGAATGACAGGGACCGCAAAATGACCGTCATGACCACCACCTTCATTCCCTGCGGAGCAAAGCTGCCCATTATTGCGCTGTTTGCGGGAGCATTGTTCGGAGGCGCTTCCTGGGTAGCGCCCAGTGCCTATTTCGTAGGAATCGCGGCCATCATCTGCTCCGGCATCATCTTAAAGAAGACAAAAATGTTTGCAGGTGACCCGGCGCCGTTCGTAATGGAGCTTCCTGCTTACCACCTTCCAACCGTGTCGAATGTTCTGCGCAGCATGTGGGAGAGAGGCTGGTCCTTTATTAAAAAGGCGGGAACCGTAATTCTGCTGTCCACCATTTTTGTTTGGTTTACATCCGGCTTTGGCTTTGTGGACGGACACTTTGGAATGGTGGAGGATTTGTCGGACGGAATTCTGGCGTTAATCGGCCAGGCCATTGCCTGGATATTCGCTCCTCTTGGATGGGGGAACTGGCAGGCTGCTGTGGCGGCCATCACAGGTCTGGTTGCAAAGGAAAATGTAGTCGGTACCTTCGGTATTCTCTACGGCTTTGCGGAAGTGGCTGAGGACGGAGCTGAAATCTGGGGAACACTGGCCCAAAGCTTTACAGCTGTCAGCGCGTATTCCTTCCTGGTGTTCAACCTGCTGTGCGCACCCTGCTTTGCGGCCATGGGCGCTATTAAGCGTGAGATGAACAATGCAAGGTGGACCTGGTTTGCAATCGGTTATCAGACTGTACTCGCATATGTGGTGGCGCTGTGCATATACCAGTTTGGCAGCTGGTTTACAACAGGAACCTTTGGAATCGGAACCGTCGTGGCAATTGCAGCCGTGGCCGGATTCATCTATTTGCTGGTAAGACCGTACAAAGAGAGCAATTCCCTTAATGTGAATGTAAAGACAAAGACAGCATCATAACAGCCCTGATGCAGGCGGAAATGGTCACTGGACAGTCCGGCTGCGGCAGGCCTGGGGGACAGATGTGTCCGGAAATGCTTGTGCAGGTATCTTCCGGACACATTCCGATTTGGCCGATTGCAGGTGAGGAGGGAACCGACATGTGGCAGAAGGAACAGGTGATAGACGAGTTTCAGAAGAGGGGAATGCGGATTACGCAGCAGCGCAGGATGCTCCTGGATGTTATTCTGGAGGGAAACTGGACAAACTGCAAGGAGATTTTCTATGAAGCGCGGAAACGGGACACGAAGCTGGGGATGGCCACCGTGTACAGGACTGTAAGCACGCTGGAGGAGATCGGTGTCCTGACTCGTTCTTATCAATATTCTTTTGTGTCTGATAAGGAAGAAGATACCCGGTCCCGGGAGACTAATTAAGCAAATGTTTACGTAAAGGATGTAACGTAAGATGAAAAATCACAGATTCTGGGCTTGGGCCATGGTATTCTGTCTGGCGATGACGGTTTACACAGGCTATAAGCATAAGTAGGAGGACAAAGAGAATGATTGATTGTTTTAAATGTAAGAAAATAGGTCTTTTCTTAGGCGGCGTTCTGTTCGGAACAGCAGGCGTGAAGATTCTGGGAAGTGATGATGCCAAGAGGTTTTATATCAATTGTCTGGCAGCCGGATTAAGGGCTAAGGACTGTGTGATGACCACCGCCACCAATATTCAGGAGAACGCTGAGGACATCCTGGCAGAGGCCAGGGAAATCAACGCGCAGCGCTGCCGGGAGGACGTATTTGAGGATGAAAGCGGGGAGGAAGCCCCGGAGCAGACCTCGGAAGATTTGAAGGAAGATGAGACAGCTTCTGCTGATACGGTTACAGCGTAATGTACAATCCGCCTGGGGAAGGATATCTCCGGGCGGTAATTTTTTCATTTACTGTTAAAATGTGTCTGAGTCAGTTGGGAAAAGGAGCCTGAAACAATGAAGTTTGTAATTAGACATGAGATAAGGGGAAGGGTCAGGGTTCATTTTTATCAGAAGGAAATGAGCATACGGCAGGCTGATTTGCTGCATTATTATCTCTGTACCCTTCCCGGGGTAAAGGATGTCAGGGTATACGAGAGGACAGCGGATGCCGCGGTGGTGTATGAGGGCAGCCGCGGGGAAATCCTGGAGGGAATACAGGGGTTTTCTTATGATAATGAGCGGATACGGGAGCTGGTGCCGAAGAACAGCGGCAGAGCCCTGAACCGTGAATACAAGGAGAGGCTGGTTCAGAAGGTGATGGCGCGGGCGTTTACCAAGTCCTTCCTGCC
Source organism: Enterocloster clostridioformis (assembly GCF_020297485.1). Taxonomy (NCBI): domain Bacteria; kingdom Bacillati; phylum Bacillota; class Clostridia; order Lachnospirales; family Lachnospiraceae; genus Enterocloster; species Enterocloster clostridioformis. The sequence continues at coordinate 2,710,645 of NZ_JAIWZC010000001.1, read as the reverse complement.
GCCGCCTGTCCGGGCCGTCTATACGGCAGTCCGCTCCATCCGGTATCTGCTGAAGGGAATCCGCTGTCTGCTCAGGGGGAAGCTGGAGGTGGAGGCGCTGGACGCCACGGCCATTGCCGTGTCTGTTCTGAGAAGGGATTTTGACACGGCTGGTTCTGTTATGTTCCTCCTGGGAATAGGGGAGCTTCTGGAAGAATGGACCCACAAAAAGTCAGTGAGCGACCTTGCCAGAAGCATGTCCTTAAATATTTCCAGGGTATGGCAGAAGGTGGACGGAACAGAGGTCCTGGTCCCTGTTTCAAAGATCCGGGAGGGAGACCTGGTAACGGTCCATATGGGAAATGTGATTCCTCTGGACGGCGTGGTCACTTCCGGGGACGCCATGGTGAACCAGGCTTCCATGACAGGAGAGTCAGCGCCGGTCAGGAAGGGGGAAGGCTCCTACGTGTACGCGGGAACAGCCGTTGAAGAGGGAGAGATTACCCTTCGGGTCAGGAAGGCGGCAGGCGACACCCGGTTTGAACGGATTGTGACCATGATTGAGGAGTCGGAGCAGCTTAAGTCCACGGCAGAAGACAGGGCAGCCACTCTGGCGGACGCGTTGGTTCCCTGGAGTCTGGGCGGAACCGTCCTCACGTGGCTGCTGACCCGCAATGTGACAAAAGCCCTGTCCATTCTGATGGTGGATTTCTCCTGCGCATTGAAGCTGGCCATGCCCCTGTCCGTGCTCTCTGCCATGCGGGAGGCCGGCAGCTACCATATTACGGTAAAGGGCGGCAAGTACATGGAGGCAGTGGCTGCTGCCCGCACCATTGTCTTTGACAAGACAGGAACCCTGACAAAGGCCAGGCCGCAGGTGGCGGATGTGGTGGTGTTCAATGGTATGAAAAAGGATGAGCTGCTGCGGATTGCGGCCTGCCTGGAGGAACATTTCCCCCACTCCATGGCCAACGCGGTGGTACACGAGGCAGTGAAACGCGGGCTGGTCCACAAGGAGATGCATTCCAGGGTGGACTACATCGTGGCCCACGGCATAGCAACCTATGTAGACCATGAGAGGGTGGTGATTGGAAGCTATCACTTTGTATTTGAAGATGAGGGATGCAGGATACCGGAGGATAAGAAGGAGGTGTTTGACAGGCTTCCTGTGGAATATTCCCACCTCTATCTGGCTATCGGCGGAAGCCTGGCAGCCGTGATCTGCATTGAGGACCCGTTGAGGGATGAGGCGGATGGGGTTGTCACCGCCCTTCACAGACAGGGAATCACCAAGATTGTCATGATGACGGGGGACAGTGAGCGCACGGCAGCCGCCATTGCCGGACGTGTGGGAGTGGATGAGTATTATTCAGAGGTCCTTCCCGAAGACAAGGCCCGGTTTGTGGACGAAGAAAAGAAGAAGGGCCGCAGGGTCATTATGATTGGCGACGGAATCAATGATTCGCCGGCACTGTCGGCCGCTGACGCGGGAATTGCCATCAGCGAAGGGGCTGAGATTGCCAGGGAGATAGCGGATATCACCATCTCTGAGGACAATCTGTTCCAGCTGGTGACACTGAGGGCCATCAGCCGGGGACTCATGGACCGGATTGACCGGAACTACCGGTTTGTCATCGGATTCAACCTGGGTCTTATACTCCTGGGAGTGGGAGGCGTCATAACCCCGGCCACATCAGCTATGCTCCACAATATCTCTACTCTGGCTATCAGCTTAAAGAGTATGACCAATCTTCTGGATTGATTTCTGGAGGCGCGGAAAGGGAAAATTTAAAATACACCCCCTCCTGTATTTTACAATTATCATGAGAATGGCAGAGAATAGATGGACATATGTTTGTTTTCTGTCATTTTTTTATGAAGAGAATTGTAATTAATGCATAAAAAATGAACATATTTTTTGTGAAAAGTAAACAAACTGAACATAGTTCTATTGCTTTTTTCTATGTTTGATGTTAAAATATAAACAAAGTTAATGACAGACCGGTTGATGAATTCGGGAGAGATTACCGTTGGGTAACGCCGAAGGGGATGCGCAAACTCTCAGGCAAAAGAATCGAATTCGGACGGGACTCTGGAGAAGGTCACTAAAATGTGAATACCGATGAAGCAACCGGCGGCATAGCAGCAGCCGCGTCAGGGAAACTTTCAGGTAAAAGGACAGAGGCAGACATCTACGCTACGTTTATGTCTGTCTCTGTTTTTTGCAATTTTGGGGACTTCTTCGTTACCTGCATTGCGAAAACTCTACCAAGGATATACCTTAGCTTAAGAGCTATCACGGCGGTAACGGCGGTCTGTGGTGGAAAGCGGCCAGGGCATAACTACGGAGAGCAAAAAACAGGAGGAACGTAGATTTATGACAATTATTACGGGGTTAGGATTACTATTATTGACGCTGGCAGCCTTTTCACTTTTCAGTATGAAGGCGCCCAAAGGATCAGCGGCCATGTCGGGAATGGCCAATGCGGCAGTTGCAACTTTCCTTGTGGAGGCTGTTCACAGGTACATATCCGGAGATTTGCTTCACTTGGCATTCCTTGGGGAAACAGGCACCATATCGGGCAACATGGGCGGCGTGGCAGCGGCAATCATGGTACCGATAGGCATGGGAGTGAATCCTGTGTTCGCGGTAGTTGCAGGCGTTGCCCTGGGAGGATACGGCATCCTTCCGGGATTTATCGCGGGATATGCAATTGGTTTCATCGCACCGTTTATTGAGAAGCATCTTCCGCCGGGCCTGGATTCCGTGCTGGGGGCTCTCCTGATTGCGCCGATTGCCAGATTCATCGCATTCCTGGTGGATCCGGCTGTGAATGCGGCTCTGGCACACATCGGCGGCATGATTACGGCAGCTACAGAGCAGTCGCCTATTCTTATGGGACTTCTGCTGGGAGGGGTCATCAAGATGATTTGTACGTCGCCCCTCAGCTCCATGGCCCTTACCGCCATGCTGGGGCTTACGGGACTGCCCATGGGCATTGCGGCCATTGCATGCTTCGGAGGCTCCTTTACCAACGGCGCCATCTTTAAAATGCTCCACTTCGGGGATAACAGCAACGTGGCAGCTGTTATGATGGAGCCGCTGACACAGGCCCATATCATAACAAAGCACCCCATACCGATTTATTGTTCCAACTTTTTCGGAGGAGGCTTTTCGGGAGTGGCCGCCGCATTCCTGGGCATAATCAACAACGCCCCGGGAACCGCTTCTCCCATACCCGGACTGCTGGCGCCCTTTGCCTTCAATCCGCCATTAAAGGTACTTATGGCGCTGCTGCTGGCTGCCATCAGCGGTACCTTGGCTGGAATCGTGGGAGCCATTGTCTTTAAGAAAAAGTATGATATGAAGCCGGAATTATCAGTCATTAATTCGTTTGAAGAGTAGAAACATAGCGTGGGAACAGCCAGATGAGAAAGCTTGTCTGGCTGTTTTTGTTTGGTTGTGCGCCTGGCGGCGCACGTTTCTAACGGGTGAAAGTCCTGAATCCACCTGGTAGCGGGAAGGATATAGCCGAAGGCAAGGGTGTTGCAGGTGACTGCAAATCTGAAGGAAGCCGGATGTGGGGAACGAACCCATGGGCAAACCTCTGGTCTGACGGACAGAAACCGTATAGAAGGCTGTACATGAGGGTAAGTCTGCAACACAAGATGAAGCCCGATAGCTACACGGAATCGTGTACAGTAAATGCGGCAGATAGATGGAGGGAAAGAAACGTGTGGTACCCAGGGAGGTCTGTACGGAATGCTCTGAAAGGAGTAACCATTGCCGAGAGGTAATGCTGAGCGTACAGAAGTCAGCAGAGGTCATAGTAGCTGTTTTCAGTGAAGGACCGAATCAATAGGAGTCTTTAGTACGACAGGGAAAGGAGGAATGGGCAGATGGGTACAGAAAACAGAGAAAGCTGCTCGCAAAGAGATAGCGCGGAACGCAAAGGGTATGTGAGAGCGCACCGCTCATTCAACCGGATATGGAAGGAAAGAGACAGTGCAGAGCCAGACATCTTAAGTAAGATACTGAACAAGGAAAATCTGAACAGGGCTTACAAAAGAGTGAAGGCAAACAAGGGAGCGCCGGGAGTGGATGGAATGACCATTGAAGCGGCGTTACCATGGCTGAGGGAGAATAACTATGAACTGGTAGAGAGAATCAGGAAGGGGAAGTATACCCCATCTCCAGTCAGGCGTGTGGAGATTCCGAAGCCGGAGGGAGGGATACGAAAGCTTGGTATCCCCACCGTAATAGACCGTATCATCCAGCAGGCAATGCTTCAACAGCTCATGCCAATCTACGAACCATTGTTCTCGAAAGACAGCTTCGGCTATCGTCCGGGACGAGGAGCAAAAGACGCCATTCTCAGGATAAAGGAGTATATCGAACAGGGATACACGAGGGCAGTAGTTCTCGACTTATCGAAATACTTTGATACGCTGAACCATACGATACTGCTGAACCTGTTGAGGAAACAAGTAAAAGACGAAAGAGTGGTGCAGATGGTGAAGCGGTACCTGAAAAGTGGAGTGATGGAAAACGGTGTTGTGACAGAAACGAAGGAAGGCTCCCCGCAGGGAGGAAATCTATCCCCACTCTTAGCAAACGCGTATCTGAATGAGTTCGACTGGGAGTTCCACAGACGGGGCGTACCGTGTATCCGCTATGCAGACGACATCGTACTGCTGGCAAAGAGCGAACGGGCGGCAGAACGACTGCTGGAATCCAGCACGAAATATCTGGAGGCAAGGCTGAAACTGAGAGTGAATCGGGAAAAGAGCCGAACGGTCAGTGTGTTCGCAATCCAAAATTTTAAGTTCCTTGGTTTTTGTTTTGGGAAGAACGGAACAGGGACCTATATCCGTGTCCATGGAACGTCATGGAAGAAAGCCAAGGAGAAACTGCGCAGGCTTACTTCCCGGAGCAGGTGCGGGAGTATCATCCGAACCAAGGAAAAGATAAAAGTCTACATGAGAGGATGGCTGAACTACTATGGGATAGCGGACATGAAGAAAAACATCGAAAGCCTGAATGGATGGTTGTACCGCCGGATACGGATGTGTATCTGGAAACAGTGGAAACTGCCCAAAACCAGAATGAGGAAACTCATAGGACTGGGAGTAGACAGCCATTATGCGGCAACAATAGCCTACGACCGCAAGGGATACTGGTTCAATGCCGGAAACAAGGCGGTCAACTGGGCATTAAGTAAAGAAAGACTGATAAACTGGGGCTTTTATGACTTAGCCGCAGCCTATCAGTCTCTGCACACCAACTATTGAAAGCGCCGTATACGAGAACCGTACGTACGGTGCTGTGAGAGGACGGCGGTTAATCACCGCCTCCTACTCGATTCCTAAAAAGAAATGATATTGATAATTATTATTAATATCATTTCTTGACAAATAAGGTCGTGACTGGTAAAATGTGATTTAGTTAGTCAAAACTAACAACAAAAGAGGCTTCCTGCTTCTGGAAAAGCGGGACAGGAGACAAGGCGGCAGTTAACCATCACAAATACAAGGAGGAAACAATATGTCATTAATAGGAAAAGAAATCAGCGATTTTACAGTACAGGCCTATGCGGGCGGAGAGTTCAGGGAAGTGAAGAAATCTGATGTATTAGGGAAATGGGCGGTATTTTTCTTTTATCCCGCAGATTTTACATTTGTGTGCCCCACGGAGCTGGAGGATCTGGCTGACAAGTATGAGGACTTCAAGTCAGCCGGCTGCGAGATATACAGCGTATCCTGCGACAGCCACTTTGTCCACAAGGCATGGCATGACGCATCCAAGACTATCCGGAAAATCAAGTATCCCATGCTGGCGGATCCCACAGGCGGGCTGGCCAGGGATTTCGATGTGATGATAGAGGCTGACGGAATGGCTGAAAGAGGGAGCTTTATCGTGAATCCGGAAGGAAAGATAGTGGCTTATGAGGTTATCGCGGGAAATGTGGGAAGGAATGCGGACGAACTGTTCAGACGTGTACAGGCATCCCGGTTTGTGGCAGAACACGGCGACCAGGTGTGCCCGGCAAAATGGCAGCCCGGGGCAGATACCTTAAAGCCAAGTCTGGACCTGGTGGGACTGATATAAACTCATTGCGGCCAGATCACCATTACCTCGGAGATTGTCAATTATCCGGGCGTGGAAAGGACCAGCGGTAGGGAACTGACCCGGTCCATGAAGGAGCAGGCGGAGGTATTCGGCGCTGAGCTTCTCATGGCAGAGGTGCTGGACATGGAACTGGAACAGGATGTGAAGGTGCTCCATACCACTGCCGGGAAGTACCGGGCGCTGGGCGTGGTGCTGGCCACGGGAGCCAATCCCAGGAAGCTGGGCTTTAAAGGTGAGAAGGAGTTCCAGGGCAGGGGCGTGGCATACTGCGCCACTTGCGACGGGGAATTTTTTGCCGGTCTGGAGGTATTCGTCATCGGAGGAGGCTTTGCCGCGGTGGAGGAAGGCATTTTCCTGACAAAGTATGCGAAGAAGGTGACACTGATAGTCCGGGAGGACGATTTTTCCTGTGCCAGGACCGCGTAAAAGACAGCCTCCTCCGGGACAGCGAAGGCAATGCGTTTTTATCGGATGAAATACGGCGGCAGCTGTCCGGCCTGTTTCCCGGATTTGAGAAAAGGGTCATCATACGGGCGGCGCTGGATGACAGTCCGCTGTCAGGAGAGATGAGCGGATTTTTAGGAGAATTGGAAGGACTGACAGACAGGATTTCCTGTATTCGTGAACATTTGGGCCCGGATGAAAGGGAGAGAAGGCAGGCTGCCGGACAGCTATTGCCGGCCTTCAGGCTGGAAAGAGAGGACGTAGATTTGATGCATTATCCGGAGCTGAAAAGGAAGTATAAAATCATGAGCGTTCCCTGCATGGTGATAAATGATACCCAGGTTTACTTTGGAAGAAAGAGCCTGGAGGAAGTGACGGAGTTATTGGGGAAGGCGTAGGATATCTCACAGCCTCGGCCTGCCCGGAGGAAGAGGCTGACGGCTCCGGACATGGCGCTGGAGTAACCTGATTCCCAAAGGGGTTTTGACGGTTTATTAGAGAAGTTTTTTCAAAATACTCAAAATACGGTTTAATGATAAAAGGTATCTGTTATATGTATTGACGGATGCCTTTTTTTGTAACATAATAACGATGTTATATAACAGTGTTATAGGGATGCATAGAGGGGGTGCAATGATCGGCATGGGGGTCCGGGACAACAGTACGGTTACTGCCATATTGGAGGCAGGAAAGAATTTCTCACATACGGATATGAGAAGGCGTCGCTCAGGAGGATCGCAAAGGAGGCATCGGTGACAACCGGAGCCATATACGGCTATTTTCCGGGAAAGGAAGCATTGTTTGACGCACTGACCTCGGACACGGCGGAGGAACTGCTGGCTCTGTACGATAAGGTGCACAGGGACTTTGCCGCGCTGCCTCCTGAACAGCAGCCGGCCCGGCTGAATGAGATTACAGAGCAGTACATACCCTGGATGGTGAATTATATCTATGACCATTTTGAGGTTTTTAAGCTGCTTCTGTGCTGCGGCGCGCCGGAAGCCAGGGACCGCTATTTTGACAGGCTGGCCGCAGTGGAGGAGCAGTCCTGCCGGGATTTTATAAAGACCATGGAATCTTTGGGGTATTCGGCTGAAGGGATGAGCGGCACGCTGATTCATATTCTGTGCAGGTCCTTTTTTCAGCAGCTCCATGAATTTGTGTCTCACGGCCTGCCAAGGGAACAGGCGGTTACCTGTGCTGTCACATTAAGCCGTTTTCAGCATGCGGGGTGGGTGCGCATCATGGAGTTGGATGAGTAAGGGATGGGGCTTGAGGGCAGAAAGCCGGAAGGCAGAAGCCTGACAGCCTTACTTTTAAAACAATAAGTTAGTTATAACTAACAAAAAAAGGAGGATGAAAAAGTGGATGGCAGCAGGAAACATATTATGACACGGCTTCCCGATACAGATAAGGTGACTTTGATGACCTTTGCGGGGAAGTATAAATACCTTACGGGGACAGGGTGCATTCTGTCGGGTATCAGCGCGGTTATAGCGCTGGTGCCGTATCTGTGCATGTGGAAGGTGATAAAGCTGGCTGTCCTGAACTGGCCGGGAGGACTGGCCGGCGGAACGCTGGTTTACTGGGGGTGGATGGCGGTGGCTTCCTCGCTCCTGAGTATGCTTATTTATTTTGGGGCCCTTATGTGTACCCATCTTTCGGCCTTCCGGACAGCCAGAAATATGAAGACGGCTGCCCTTCACCACCTGGCAGAACTGCCCATTGGCTATTTCAAAGGGACCGGAAGCGGAAAGCTGCGCCGTATCATTGACGACGGGGCAGGACAGACAGAAACATATCTGGCCCATCAGCTGCCGGATTTGGCAGGAGCATTGGTGACGCCTGCGGCAGTGCTGGTACTTCTTTTGGTGTTTGACTGGAGATTTGGTCTGATCAGCCTCATTCCCATGGCGGTGGGTACATTTTTCCTCAGCAGGATGATGGGGACGGGAATGGCAGAGTGCATGAGGCAGTACCAGAATGCCCTGGAGGACATGAACAACGAGGCCGTGGAGTATGTGCGTGGAATACCTGTGGTAAAGACATTCCAGCAGAGCATTTTTTCCTTTAAGAGCTTTCATGATTCCATCATGCGCTATAAGAACTGGGCTGTGAATTATACTCTGTCCCTCAGAATTCCCATGTGCTGCTATTCGGTCAGCATCAACGGCATATTTGCCGTTCTCATACCCGCGGGGCTTCTTCTTGCAGGGGATGCGGCGGGCGGTCAGGACTTTGTGACCACGGCCCTGGATCTGGTTTTTTACATCCTGTTTGCCCCTGTCTGCGTGACCATGATGGACAAAATCATGTGGACCAGTGAAAATACCATGGCTGCCAATGACGCCATGGAGCGGATACTGAATGTTATCAGGGAGAAGCCCCTTCCCGAGCCCGCTGTTCCCAGGAAGCCTGAAAATCACACGATTGAGATTAAGGACGTCTCATTTTCCTATAACAAGGACGGTGTAAATGCCCTGGAGCATGTGTCCCTTACTGTACCGCAGGGAGCCGCCACAGCTATGGTAGGGGCCTCCGGAAGCGGTAAGACCACTCTGGTCAGCCTGATTCCAAGGTTTTTTGATGTGGACCAGGGAAGCATATGTATCGGCGGGGTGGATGTGAGGGACATAGGGACAAAGGAGCTGATGAAGCAGGTCAGCTTTGTATTCCAGGACAGCCATCTCTTTAAGGACAGTCTGTTGAACAACATACGGGCGGCAAAACCAGAGGCAGATAAGGAGGAAGTCATGAGGGCCTTGAAGGCAGCCAGATGTGAGGACATCATTGAGAAGATGCCCCAGGGTCTGGATACGGTGGTTGGAACCAAAGGCGTGTACCTGTCAGGCGGTGAAATGCAGAGAATCGCACTGGCCAGGGCAATCTTAAAGGACGCTCCCATTGTGCTTCTGGATGAGGCCACGGCGTTTGCGGACCCTGACAATGAATATCTGATTCAGCAGGCATTTGAGAAGCTGGTGGAAGGCAAGACTGTGATAATGATTGCCCACAGGCTGTCTACGGTGTGCCGGGCCCACCGAATCTTCGTGATGGAGGAAGGCCGGGTGGCTGAACAGGGAAGCCATGATGAACTTCTGAAGGCCCGGGGGCTGTATGCAAGAATGTGGAAGGATTACCAGACATCAGTAGAGTGGAAGGTAGGTGGAAAGGCATGAGCAAGTATCTGCAGAAAAAATTCGCATTGAGCGAACAGGGAGGAAGGGATCTGACAAAGGCCATATTTTCCTGTGCTATCACCAATATGGGGCTGATATTCCCCATGGGCATCCTGTTCCTCTTCATGGAACGGCTTCTGGGCCCGTTAGTGGGGCTTCAGGCTCCTTCACTGGGAATGGCCGGGTATGTGGCAGTCTGCATTGTGCTGCTGGTTATAATATTCATTTTCTGGAGAATCCAGTATGACGCCACCTTTGTGGCATCCTATACGGAAAGCGCCAATATGCGCATTCGTCTGGCGGAGAGGCTCAGAACCCTGCCCATGTCTTTTTTTGGAAAAAGGGATATGGCGGATTTGACCACCACCATTATGGCGGACAGTGCGTTTATCGAAAAGGCATTTTCCCATTTTATTCCTGAACTCATAGGGGCCTTCATATCCACGGCGCTCATAGGAGTGTGTCTTCTGGCGGCTGACTGGCGGATGGGGCTGGCTGTGCTGTGGGTGGTTCCCGTATCCTTTCTTCTGGCAGCAGGTACAAGACCCATGGTGGACCGGGTAGAGCGCAGGCAGAAGGGAAAAAAAATCGCTGCTTCGGACGGAATCCAGGAGTGCATTGAGAATATCCAGGACATCAAGGCCAACAATCTGCAGGAGGAGTATCTGAGGGGGCTGGATCAGAAGATTCTGAACGTGGAATCCATCACCATACGTCTGGAACTGTTCAACGGCACCATGGTCACAGCGTCCCAGATGTTCCTGAAAGTCGGCATGGCTACCACAGTACTGGTAGGAGCTGATCTTCTGTCATCCCATTCCATCGGCTTTATGCTGTTCCTCATGTTTATGGTGGCGTCCACCAGGCTGTACGGACCTCTTACCGGCTGTCTGCAGAACCTGTCGGCTGTGTACTCTGCCTTACTGGTGGTGGAACGGATGAAACTGATTGAGGAGCAGCCTGTTTTGCAGGGAAGCAGGGAAGCTGTGTACGATGGATATGATATTGTATTTGACCATGTGGGATTTTCCTATAAAGACGGGGAACAGGTTTTAAAGGATGTGTCATTTACAGCGAGGCAGGGACAGGTGACAGCCCTGGTAGGGCCGTCGGGAGGCGGAAAATCCACCAGCGCAAAGCTGGCCGTCAGGTTTTGGGATATTGACAGAGGAAAAATTACACTGGGAGGCACGGATATCAGCGGGATAGAGCCGGAGACACTGCTGAGAAGCTTTTCCATTGTGTTCCAGGATGTGGTCCTGTTTAACAATACCATCATGGAGAACATCCGCCTGGGGCGCAAAGGCGCATCAGACCGGGAGGTGATGGAAGCGGCCAGGGCAGCCCAGTGTGAGGAATTCATCCATCGTCTCCCAAACGGATATGAGACGCGGATTGGGGAAAATGGTTCCGCCCTGTCCGGCGGGGAACGGCAGCGGCTGTCCATTGCCAGGGCCCTTTTAAAGAATGCCCCCGTGATCCTCATGGATGAAGCCACGGCGTCGCTGGATGTGGAAAATGAGACTCTGGTACAGGAGGCCATATCCAATCTGGTTAAGGATAAGACTGTGCTGATTATTGCGCACCGGATGCGGACTGTGGCGGGAGCAGACCGGATTGTGGTGTTAAAGGATGGTTATGTGGCGGAGCAGGGTACACCGGGGGATTTGATGGAGAAGAAAGGAATATACCGTCACATGGCAGAGCTTCAGGGAAAAAGTCTGAGCTGGAGTCTGTAGAAAGATAGGGGAGAGGAAAGCCGCCGGGATTGGTGATGATACCGGCGGCGTTTTTTGCTTTTGCCAGCAGTGTCTGACTTTCTGATAACGTTTGAACGGGGGTGGAATTCGGGCACATACATATGTTCCAGGCGGTCATTCTCATCAGGCACCATGGTGAGAAAGTGCCGGCCCCATTTTTCGCATATATTTGTATGGTCCGTAACCGGGCATGGTTTTATGAAAAGCATTGAACGGCTTATTGGGACATTTTGGCAGTTTAGAAATATCCTGGATGTTTATAGAAATATCTTGGCAGTTTGCAGAAAATTCCCTGTCAGTTCATAGAAAATCTCCCGTCAGTTCACAAAAAATCCCCGGACCGTTCACAGAAAGCTCATGGTTTTCCGTACTTTTTTAAGGTCTGTTTCAGCTTGGGCTGATAGGATAAAGGCCATAAAAGATGAAGGAGGCTATGCGTATGACTCAGGAAATATTTAAACGCTATGAGAAAAAATATATGCTCACCCAAAAAAAGCACGATGCGCTGATACCTGTTCTGGAACGACAGATGAATGCAGATCATTACGGGGAACATACCTTATCCAATATTTACTTTGACACACGGGATTACGAGCTGGTCAGGCAATCCATTGAGAAGCCGGAATATAAGGAAAAGCTGCGTTTGAGGGCATATGGGAAGGTGACGGACAACAGCGTGGTATATGCGGAATTAAAGAAAAAGTTTGACGGGGTGGTATACAAGCGCCGGATTCCCATGACACTTTGCCAGGCAAGAAAGTATCTGTATTATGGAATCCGGTGGGCTGAGGAGAGCCAGATATTGAAGGAAATCGATTATGTGCTGAATCGGTATGAATTAAAACCCGCGGCCTATGTGGCCTACGAGCGGGTGGCATATTACGGAAAGGACAATGAGGAATTAAGGATTACCTTTGACCGGAATATCTGCTGCAGGTGCAGCGGGCTGGAGCTGAAGAACGGGGTGTATGGAACAATGCTTCTGGATAAGAACCAGATTCTGATGGAGGTTAAAATTCCCGGAGCCATGCCTTTATGGATGAGCAGGCTGTTTTCCGGTATGGGGCTTTTTCCTGTGTCCTACTCAAAATACGGAGCCTATTATAAAGAGTACCTGTATCACGGCGTGTTTGTGGAGGGAGGAAGAATCTGTGCTTGATAGTGTATTGACAGAAACTGTAAATGCCGGTATTACAATGGGACAATTTTTGCTCTGTACCGTTACATCAGTCCTGCTGGGGGCAGTGCTGGCTGTGGTCCATACATACAGGAACCGGTATTCCAGAAGCTTCATTCTTACCCTGGTACTGCTGCCTGTCATGGTCCAAACCGTGATCATGCTGGTAAACGGAAACCTGGGAACAGGAGTGGCGGTCATGGGGGCGTTCAGTCTGGTGCGGTTCAGGTCCATGCCCGGCAATGCAAGGGAAATTGGAAGCATATTCCTGGCCATGGCTCTGGGGCTGGCCGCTGGAATGGGGTATTTGGGAACCGCTCTGATTTTAATGATGGTGGCTGGCGGAATTACCATCCTTCTGGTATCGCTTCCGTCAGGCAGGGCAGAGAGAAAGGAATTGAAAATTACGATACCGGAAAATCTGGATTATTCGGGAATCTTTGACGATATATTTGAGAAATACACTAAAAATCCGGAGCTTGTGCGGGTCAGGACCGTGAATATGGGCAGTCTCTATGAGCTGTGTTACCATGTGGATTTAAAGTCGGAATCAATTGAAAAGAACATGCTGGATGATATACGGTGCAGAAATGGAAATCTTACCATTGTCTGCGGACGGCTGTCGGATGGCAGGGAAGAATTATAGGAGGATGGTTATATGGGCAGAGATAGGGTGAGATACAGTAAGCTTAGAATATTTGGAATAGCGGCCGGACTGGCCGGTGTCCTGCTTCTTGCCGGCTGTACAAAGACAGCCGCAGGCAGTTCCTATGGTAATGGAAAGGAAACGTTAATCACGGGGTATGGGACAACCGTGGTCATTGAAGGGGTGGGAGCCGCGGCTGACGGGTCCAATGTCATCATTTCATCTTCCGGAACATACCGCCTGACAGGAAATATTACAGGGGGAGGCGTGATGGTGGAGGCGGGAAAGGAGGACGAGGTACGTCTGGTACTGGACGGTGTTTCCATTACGAGCCCGGATTATTCCGCAATCTGTGCCGGGCAAAGCGGACTTCTGACCATTGTCCTGGAGGATGGGACAGAAAACAAGGTATCTGACGGAAACTCATATACTTACCCCCAGACCGGGGAGGACGAGCCCGATGCAGCCATTTTCAGCAAAGATAATATGGTGTTTGAAGGAAATGGCATGCTGACAGTCAGCGGTAATTATATGAACGGTATACGTGGGAAGGACAGTCTTACCATTAATTCCGGAACCTATGTCATTGAGGCGGCGGAAGATGGTATGAAAGGAAAGGACGCCGTAGAGGTGAACGGGGGAGAGATTACCATCACATCAGGCAGCGACGGAATACAGTCAAATAATGACACGGAAGAAGACAAGGGATATGTGAGAATCACCGGAGGAACCATGACCATCACAGCAGGAAAGAAAGGAATACTGGCTGAAACGCTGGTCGAGGTTACAGGCGGCGTCATTGACATAGATGCCCAGGATGACAGTATACACAGCGGCAAGGATGTAAGGATAACAACAGGCCAGCTGACGCTGTCCACAGGCGACGATGCAGTTCACGGTGACAATCTGGTGGAGGTCTCGGGCGGAACCATAACAGTGGAACAAAGCAGCGAGGGGGTGGAGGGACTCTGCGTGGAAATTACCGGAGGAACCATTCGGATTAACTCAGAGGATGATGGTATCAATGCAGCCGGGAAAAAAGACGAAAACCCGGCAGCGGATACTCTTGCATTTAAAAATTCCTTTGGCAACAGGCGGGGACAGGACGGTGGTTCATTCGGTGTGACAGAAGGGGCTTACATCCGTATTTCGGGAGGAGACGTGAAAATCAATGCTTCCGGTGATGGCATTGACTCTAACGGGGACTTGTATCTGGAGGGTGGAACCGTCCTTGTAGAAGGCCCGGCGGGAGGAGGAGATGGTGCTTTGGATTACGATGGAGAGGGATCCATATCAGGGGGAACCATATTGGCTGTGGGAAGCGCGGGAATGTTCCGGACATTTTCCGAGGAATCATCCCAATCCATGCTGGTGGTATACTTTGATGAAATCCAGGCTGCCGGATCAACTATATCAGTGAAGGACGGTCAAGGGAATCAATTGACGGAAACAAAGGTTTCGAAGACCTTTGAGGCCCTGCTTTTCAGTTCGCCAGAATTAAAAACAGGGGAGATCTATTACATAGAGGCTGGAGATCAGGATATCCAGGTAGCGGTGAACAGCATATTGAACCAATATGGCGGGCCTTCAGGCAGCGGTTTTGGAAGAATGCCAGGGGGCGGAGCCGGAGATTTTGAAAAAAAGCCGGGAGTCGGAAATATTTCCGGCAAAGCCTCTGTTGTTGAAATACAGGAGACCCTGCTGGCAGAGACCCTGCCGGAAGGTATCCATATTCTGGAAAGCCGCGGCAACGTGGAGTAAGATGGAGTAAGCCGCAGCCTTGGAGCAGGCCGGCCGGGAATATCTGCTTATTCCTGTAAGGGCAGCAGAACCATAAAGGAGTTCACTCTGGAACCATCCGTGCTGACATCAATTCTCCCTCCATGCTCAGATACAATGCTTTGGGCAATGGAAAGTCCGAGGCCGTAGCCGGGGATATTACTGCGGGCAGTGTCCGCACGGTAAAAGCGAAGAAACAGATGCCTGATTTCTTCTTTGGTGAGAGGTGTTCCTTCATTTGAGACAGTGAGGAGCGCCTCTTTTGTGCCAGACTTTTTCAGGGTTACACGGATGGAACTTTTATCCAAACTGTATTTGCAGGCGTTGTCAAGGAGAATGTCTGACAACTGCCGGAGTTTTTTCTCATCCCCATTGACGTGGAGCGAAGCCTCGATGTCATAGATGATATGCTTGTCCATGTCGAAAACCAGAGGCTCAAAGGTCATGAGACTGCTGTTCACAATGAAGCTTAAGTCAACGGGGGCGCAGACCGCTGTCTCCTGTCCTGAGTCGCTCCGGGCCAGGGTGAGAAGGCTTTCTGTCAGCTGCTTTATCCCCAATTAGGAGTAACATCAGCGTTCTGGCGGGCGGCGGCAGTCAAAAAATATATGTGGTTTTGTTTAAGAACCTCCCCGGCGGGGCGGCAGGTCATGCCGTGACCTGCTCCACCTCCGGGATGGGTTTGAGATTGAAATGAATTTCGATAGAAATGTGTCTTGTTTTGTCGCTGTCTATGGTTTCATGGACAACGATTTCTTTAATCAGGCGGTTTAAGGTGGCTGCGTCCAGCTCCGTGATGTCCCGGTATTCCTGAATGGATTCCACCCACTGGCGGGCGTCCACGGCAAGCCGGATTTCATCGGCAAGGCGTTTCCTGCCGTCCTCGACTTTCGCCCTTAGCTCCGCCTGTTCCTTCTGCGTTTTGGAAAGCAGGAGATTGAAGTTTGCGTCCGTAATGCGCCCGGCAACCATATCCTCATAGAGCCGCAGCACCATTTTTTCCAGCACTTCAATCCGTTCCTCGTCCTTTGTTAAGGAGCGTTCCAGTGCTTCCCGCTGGTCTTTCTGCTCGTTCTGGCAGGTGTCAGTCAGCCGGTCGGCTACCGCTTCGCCGTCCATCAGGGCAGCGGCGGCACATTCCCGGATTTTGTTCAGCACAAGGGTGTAAAGCGTGTTAAATTCAATTCGGTGCTGGCTGCAATGCTGCTTCCCGTAGGCGTTGTAGGTCTTGCAGGAATAAATCTGCTGCGGGTGCTTGGCGTTGGTATAGCGGACGGTCAGCGACTTCCCGCACTCGCCGCATTTGAGCAGACCGGCGAACATACTCGGCTCCCCCGACTGTCCGGGACGCTGGCGGGATTTCAGCTTTTCCTGCACGATGGCAAAGTCCGCTTTGTCATTTGATAAATTTCGATGATACACCCCTAAGAATATCATTATATACCGAACTTCCATCAAGAATCGTTCCAAATGTATCAACCCAAAACGGTATATAGTCACATCTACTTGCTACCATCTGCGAACCAATATTTGTTATAGAAGCAGAATAGAATGGGATAATATTTCGTGCCAGCAATTCCTTAGTTAAACCTCTCACCAAATACGTTCCCACCCGGGCATTTCTGTATTTTTCCACAACATCTACGCCTATTTCCCATATGCCATTTACAGGTGATTCTGCCGCACCTGCCACTCCAATAATTCTATTCTTGTCCTTTGCAATATAAACAGCTTTTGTCGATGTAGAACCGTTTTCATCAAATGCTAAAGAATTTTCAAAACCAGTCAAACCAGCAAGAGATAAAATATCTCTGTCAAAAAAATATTCACACGCAAAATTCAATGATGCTGATACATCCTTTGTATATCTATCATTAGGCACATAATGTATTGTCTGCCCATAAACCAAAGGAAGTTCAAAAATTTCATCTCTATTCTTGCTTTGTACAAGTTCCTGTATTTTATCATGCAAATCCTCTGAGGTGCAGACCACAACGCAATTTCTATAGGCTAGTATTTTTATATATGGTTGTTTTGCATTGAAATTAACAGAATATACTGTTGATTTTCCATTTAATTCGTCCGAACTACAATAAAATTCCTTTGACAATAATTCTTCAATTTTATTTTTAATAATTACTTCCATAGTTACTTTTCGCTCCTACCTCCTCCCTTTGTCGCTGGCTTCATTATACTTCATTCACTCAAAGAAGTATAGCGGGATTTTGTAAAAACTTGCTGACTGGGAACAGCTTGCAACGCAAGGTGTTTCCGGGCGGCAAGTCCACTAAGGGGTAGCTGGCGGCAGCCAGCGCAGGGGAAGTGTAGCTTCCCCTGTGATGATTGGAACAGATTGAAAATCTGTGGAAATCATCTGCTCCCGGCAAGGGGCTTCCGGCAGGACGCAACGCACCACTTCAAAAGTGGTGTATAGTTGCGCCCTATCCCAGAACTCGGATAGGGCGCATTATCCGAGATTTTCAATTATCCGAGGAAATTCATAAAAAGTCCCATTCGTAAAGGCTTTCAAGAAGATTTCCTCGGATAATGTAAGCGCTATTTCAGGAAGTCGGGCAACGGATTCTCCTTTTTCTGATTAGCATGAGTTTCCTTTTGATGGGAAAACCATTTCTCGTTCCAATCCCGGATATGCCTGTTCACTGCTCCCTGTGAAAGTTCAGCGTACCGTTCCGTTGTGGAAATCGAGGAATGTCCGAGGAAATTTTTGATTGCCACAATCGGAACACCGGCCTCTAACATATGTGTGGCGGTTGTGTGCCTCATGGTATGCGGGGTATAGCTTTTCTCCAAAAACATTCCCGGATGCTCTGCCCTTGCGATGGCGATATATTTTTTGTAAATCTCCTCAATGCAGGAAATAGTCATCTGTGGATGTGTCTGGCTGGAAAAGATATAGGCTTCCAACTGTCCGGCATGGCCTGTTTCCTCCAGATACCGTTTCAGGAGAATTCCACTGGGTTTGGCAAGCACAATCCGGCGTGCCTTGTTCCCTTTTCCTGTGACCGTCAGCTTATAAAGGTTTTTCTCCACAAAAAAGTCCCTGACTTTCAGGTCGCAGATTTCCTGCGCCCTCGCACCGCTGGCATACATCAGGTTTAAAAGAACCTGGTCACGCAGTCCCAGACGTTTTTCGGGATCAGGGAGCCGGAGCAGGGCTGACACCTCATCAAGGTAAAAGGCAATCCTTGGCTGTACGGATTGCTTTTTTGCAGGAATTCTCCTGACTGCGTTGGCAAACACCGTCGCAGCTTCAAAATTTCTGTTCTGTGCATAAGCGGCAAAAGAGGAAAGTGCCGACAGCCGGAGGTTCCTTGTAGACACGGAGCAGCCCCGTTCTGTCTCAATCCATTTCAGGAACCCATCAACTGTCTCAAAATCCAGATCCCGGAACCGGATCTCACCAGCCTCTTTCTTTTTCGTCTGGTAAACATACTGGAACAGAAGCCGGAAAGAATGTTTGTATGACCTGACGGTGTTCTGGGAAAGCCCTGATGAGAGCGGCATGTATTCCGTAAAAAACTGCTCCAGGAGAAGCATGAATTCAGGGAGTTTATTTTTCCTCACAGGCCACCTCCGTGAATACGCCGACGGCATACTCCTCAAACAGCCCCGAATATTCAGGGAACATGTCCCCGCTGAATTTCAGGTATTTCTCCGTCTCGTCCATGTCATGGTGCCCAAGATAGACAGATAAAAATGGCACGGAATCGTCTGCCGGACGCCCATTCTTCTCAGCCCGCGCAAAGGAATGAATGGCGAAATAATGGCGGAAGCAGTGGAGGCACTGGCCTCTGGAATGGGGTTTCCCAGGTACATACAGGCCGGTTTCCCGCAAAAGGTTCCTGAACCGTAAATCAAAAGTCCCTTTGCTGACGGCAGCCCCCTCGTTTCTGGATGCCGGGAACAGGTAGCTTTCCGGGTCTGTCCTGATGCCCATTGCAATGCAGTACCTTTCCAGAATCTGCGTCAGGGTCTGGTCCATCGGGACGGCACGCTGCTTGTCATTTTTTGCATGGCGGATCAGGATGGTCCCGGCATGGAAATTCACATCCTTTACTTTGGCGGCAAGCGGCTCGCCCAACCGGAACCCGCACCCAAGGAGCATCCGCAGCAGCATACAGAACTCCATGTCCGTCTGGCGGGTTTTCGGGTCTGGATGCCTGTCAGCCCATTTGTCAGCACCTTCCAGAAGCGTCTGTATCTCATCGTCTGAAAAGATGTACGGGACATAGCTGTCTGATGTTTTGGGGCAGTCAGGCATGAAAACACAGTATCCCTCATACCGGAGATACCGCAGGAATTTGCGGAGATAACTCACCTTGTCGCTGACCGTTTTTGGGGCGTTTGCCTGATGGAGCGCCCTGATCCATTGGTTGATAAACGTTTCCGATATCTCTTTGGCATTTTCTCCTGCCAGCAGTGAATCGAATGAAAGCAATACTCTGTGCGTATTCCGCAAGGTATCCTTGCTGATTGTCCCTTGGCTGATTTCAATATATTCTGCAAGCTCATTTTTGAAAATGGATTGAAATTCTTTCATGACAGGCCCCACCTCCCCTCCAGGAATGCGGCAAAGATGCCCGTCGCCTCCATGACCGGGAGTGCATACCCACGGAGCTGTTCCAGATCAAGTCTGGCATAGGAGCGGATGGCGTTCTGGTCTGTATGCCCAAGGGTTTTTCTTACTGCTTCATAAGGGATGTTGTCATTGACCATGGAGCTTGCAAGGGATGAACGAAAAGCATGTGCTCCCTGTTTGCGCCCGTCCGGGTCAATCCCGGCTGCCGCTATGGCAGTCCTTACAATCTTAGTGATTGCCTGCACGGAGATATGGCTGTATGGAGGGACAATGCGGAGGAACACATATGGACTGCCATGACCGGCACGTTCTTCCCGCAGATACCGCTCCAATGCGGTTTTTACATCGGGAACCATGGGAAATTCCATGGCGATTCCGGTTTTATGCTGTGTAATCCGAATCAGGTTCCTGTCAAAGTACAGACATTCAAGTGTCATGGATGAAATATCACCGCTCCGGATCCCCAGCCGTGTCGCAAGGAGCAGGGCTGCATAATCACGCTTCCCATGTGGAGAATCCTGGTTTATGCTGCTCTCAATTTTCAGGATTTCCTCTGTGGTGTAAACCGAGGGGTATGGCTGCGGCCTTTTAAACCGAGGGACGATACCGCTGTAATCCCTGTCGGTATAGCCGGACTGGTAAGCATACCGGAGGAATGTCCGGATGTGTGAAAGATACCACTTGCTACTGATGGTCAGGCAGGCAGTCCCTATATTCCGGGCATTCATTTCCTGCGGTTTCATACAGCCTGTTTCAGCCATGGCGGATAAGAAGTAGTGCCCAATCTTATCATGCAGATGGATAGAGCTTTCCCGAAGCCCCCTGCGCCACCCATCTTCAAGATACGTTCTCAGGAAAGCATCCATCTCCGGATTCAGTTCCTGATACCTGCACAGTGTAGGTGTGTTTTCATTTGTCTGTTGATTCATGGTTATGGTTAAAGCCTCCTTTTTGTTTGATGACTTTAATGTACCATGCGGGTAAAACATTATCCGAGGAAATCTTCTTAAAAGCCTTTACGAATGGGACTTTTTATGAATTTCCTCGGATAATTGAAAATCTCGGATAATGCGCCCTCTTTCAGAGGGGAAAGCCCCGGCTTGCCGCTCTGGAAGCAATCTCCAACCTTTCCGGCGTCCTGCCTTTACTCATTTTCCGGCTTCTCTGCAAGTACCTGTTCCATGATTTTTCGGTTTTCGCTCCGATGGAACAGCAGCTTCAAAATCGTGCTGACCTGTTCATCCGTCACAAGCTCCGGGTGGGGCAGATAGCTTTCCAGTGCCGCCCCTCTGGTACAGAGCCGGTGCGTCCGTTCATTCCGGGTTAATTGCTTCGCCCGGTTCTGCAAGATTTTTTCCTCATGCTTCAACCGGCGCAGCTTCTTTTCCCCTTTTTCAATCTCCTGATTGAGTTTTTCCAGCTTATCGTTCATGGGCGGCGTCCTCCTTCGGAAGTAAAATATAAATGTGGTTGGCTTCCCCAACGCCCTGCCGGACACGCATAATCATTCCAGCCTGTTCCAGTTCATTCAGGGAACGCTTCACGGTCATGGGGCTTCGGGAAAGTGCCGCCGCAAGCTCCACGATGGGGAAGCGGATAAACAGAATCCCGTTGCTGTCCTCCACGCCGTCCGTGAGGATTTCATCTAACAGGCGGGCGTACATGACCTTTGCGGTATTGCTGACCGGCAGCCGCAGCGTTGCCCTCGGCAGGGGCATACAGGGCGGCAGGGGTGTGTCAATCATCATAAATTCATAATTCATTCGTTAGGTGTCCTCCTTTTCGCTCGTTTGGATAAATAGCGGGGGCAGTCAATGACAACAGCCCGGAAACTCTGCTTACACTCATGCTGGCATTTCCGGCAAAGCTCATTGTAGCTCCTGCGCCCCCGGTCATTGAGGAAGAAAGCAAGCTCTTTCTTCAACTTTTTTGACATTCTCGGCATAGTGCCTCCTTCATAAAAAATCCGCCCATTTCAGCCGTAACAACCGGGATGGACGAATAGCAGGTTTTTGTGTAGCGTTTCGGGGCGATTTTCAAGGAAAATGCGGTCGTAGAGCCGCCTGAAAATCCCCCGCAGTATTACGGACAGGGCAGACTATACCCTGATAAATTGTTGTGTTTCGGTATCGTTTCGGTGTCCATTTTGCCGGTTCTCCCTGATGTCGTTCCTGCCCCCGGTTCTTTCGGCGGCGTTTCGTCCCCGTTGGTACGCTCGTTGCGGTTAAGGTTCCTCCATCTCCTTGCCGGAAGTCGCTGCGGTACTTCGCCGGGGGACATATCCCATACAGGACGGTCATTCGATTGGAATAATCCATCGATGAACTACCTACATCATAGAACATTTTTGAGCCTTGTGCCGTATGTCCGAAAAGTAGGAATTGGGGGCAGAAATCAAAATATTCCACGTTTGCGGAAGGATATGCTATAATAAATCCAGCGGTCATGTGAGCCGCTGGAAAGGAACGGTATGCCTATGAAATCACGCATTACCATACAGGAACGGCTGAAAGATTTACGCAAAGAGAAAAACTTATATCTGGAACAACTAGCGCAGCTTACCGGCATTTCAAAGTCTGCCCTCGGCAGCTATGAAACGGACGATTACAAAGAAATCAACCACAATAACCTTGTGATACTGGCAGATTTTTATGGCGTGTCTGTTGATTACATACTTTGCCGGACAGAAAACAGGGAGCAGATAAACACGCCTTTGTCAGAACTGCATATTAGTGATGAAATGGTGGAGCTGCTGAAAAGTGAGCAGATCAACAACCGGCTTCTCTGTGAGATTGCCACCCATGAAAAATTCAAGCGGCTAATGACGGACACGGAAATTTACATAGACGGTCACGCCACCGCACGTTTCCGGGATATAAACGAATCGCTGGAAGAACAGCGGCTTGCCCTTATCAAAAACCACACCCACGCTGACGGCGATTTATACTCGGAAACGCTTCTTGCCGCCCAATTAGAGGAAGAAGATTTTTTCTGCCATGTTACGCATAAAACATGGGACGCCATTCTCCACGACATACGGAAAGCCCATGAACATGACATTGACAGTACGCCGGATTTCTCTCTTGCAAAGAAGATGGCCCTGGAAATCAAAAAAGCCCTCGCAGCTCCCGGGGACCACCTTACAAAAATCTGGAAAATCATCTTCAACCTGCTTGATATTGACTTTGACAAGCTGACCGCTGATGAACAGAAAGTGTTGAAAAAGGTTCTTGCAAAATCGCCCGTTATCAAGAACAATCCGCTGAATTTCCGGCGCAGGAGAAAATAAAAGCAGCCGTTGTGGGAATTGCGGTTCCTGCAACGGCTGGCTTAAATCATATATAAAATTTTGCTATTAAAACCATTTTGCTGTTTCGTTTCTGAATTGCGGTAAATCACTGTTCTGGTACGGATTATAATTGTATCGGTTGCAACCAAACTCTTTTAAGAACTTGATTCTATTATCTTCTGTCCATTCAATCAGCGATATTCCGTCAAAATCTTCAACATTTCCATTATCCATCTGATTTTTGAAATACCACTCGACAATCGTTGAATTTTCTTTGTGGAAATACTGCTTTATGTCCCATACAAGAACTTTTCCACGGGTATTCCATTCATTGAACCAATGCTTTACAGTAGCCCGGTTATCGTATTTAGGACTCCAACTCTCAATGTAAATTACATCTTCTGTAAAAATATCATCTATTCCTAAATCCTCTTGTTTTAGCCACATATCGAACCATAATCGAATTATTTTTTCTCGTTCATTCATTGATTAACACCTCATTTACGAATCGGCTTCATCCTGTTCCAATTCTATCACATCTAAAATGCCACAATTCAGGGTTTCACAAATCTTCGTCAGCGTTTCCATGCTGATATGCTTTCCCTTCCCCATATTGGCAATCATATTTGTGGTAAGACCGGCGGCAAGCCGCAAGTCCTCTTTCCGCATATTGCGCTCTATCAGCGTATGCCATAGCGGTTTGTAGCTTATGTGCATATATCGTCCTGCCTTTCTCCCCATGCCGGGGCTTGCTTCCTCCATTATAGCACCTATCTTGTAATTCCACAAATATTTCTTGACTGCTTCGCCGGTTCCGTCTGGATTGTGCTTTTCCTTTCTTCATCTTGATTACATCTAATTAGCCATAAGCTGTTTCATCCGCAGGGACTCAGCCTTTATATGGCTTATCCGCTGCCGGTTTTTCCCCTCCGGTATATCACGGTCTTTTTCAAGCATATCGGCATTAGAGAGGATGACGGTGAGAGGAGTTTTTAATTCGTGGGAAGCGTCCGCGACGAACTGGCGCTGCTGCTGCCAGGCATCTTCCACGGGTTTTACAGCCCATCTGGAGAGAAGGATGGAGAACAGGAAAAGGACAGCAAAAGAACATGCGCCGATAATGGAAGAGTGTATCAACTGCCAGTAAAGCGAATTCTGTTCCTCGTATATATCGGCGAATACGTACCGCACTGTTTGGTCTGGCATGGTTTTTCCGCGGAGATAACGCAGGTGCCGGTCCTTTAAGGTGCCGGATTCACCGCCCATGCTTTCTGCCAGGGATACCAGTGTTTCGGCCTCCCGGCTTTCTGTATTCAGAAGCTGGTTCTTTACTACGGAATAATTGCCTTGCCTTATATCTACCACCATTAGAGGGAGCTCCTGTCTGCGGGGACGGGCTGGAGAACGCTGTCCGGCAGAGGGCTGCTGCCTGGCTGGAGGGTCCTGTCTATTTAGTGCGGCCTGCCCGTTTGGAGTGTCCTGCCTGTTTGATTCTGACTGTTCATTGAATGAAGCTGATTGTCCTTCGGCATAACCTGTCTGTTCCCGCATACTGGCCGGGTAGTCTTCCATCATGGCGGAATGCAGGGTGTCCATGCTCCGCCGAACGTAATTTGCTTTTGTTGTGCAGTACAGCGTTATGAAGATGACGGCCAGGAGAAGACCGACAATGATCATCATGATGGCTGAAAATTTCCATCTGAGTTTACGTATCATAGTGACACCTCCAGCTTATATCCAATGTTTCTCATGACGCATATGGAAACACAGGACCCCAGCAGAGAGAGCTTCTTGCGCAGAAATGATATGTAAGCCTCTACACTGTTGGAATTTACATTGGCGTCATATCCCCAGACCTTAAGAAGTATGGTTTCCTTTGGGAGATACTGGCTGCTGTTTTGTATCAGGAGACTCATGAGTTCCAGTTCCCTGGCGCTTAAGGACACGCTGTTTTCGCCGCAGATAAATACTGGCGTGGAAGGCGTGAGGATAAGATCCCCAAAGGACAGGGTGTCGGGCGCAATATCTCCGTGCCGCCTCAGCACAGTGCGCAGACAGGCCAGGAATTCTTCTGTGGCAAACGGCTTTGTCAGATAGTAGTCTGCTCCGGCGTCTAATCCCCTGACCCGGTCAGCAAGTTCCGACCTGGCAGTCAGCATGAGCACCGGCGCCATGTTGCGGGCGCTTCTCAATTTTTCCAGGACTTTGTATCCATCCATTCCGGGAAGCATCACATCCAGGACAGTGGCGTCATAAATACCGGTTTTTGCCAGATCCAGTCCCTCTGCCCCGTCATGGGAAATATCTGTATAATATCCGGCCCCGCCTATCATGTCAGCCAGAGTAAATGCAAGCCGTTTCTCGTCTTCAATCACTAATATGCGCATGGAAAACCTCCTGTGGTTAATTGGAATAAGCCTATTATAGCATGGAGCCTGGGGGAGGAATTTTGAACTTTGTGTGAAAAATTTATGTTGGGCAAGGATATAGTTTTTTGCATTAGTGTACGAGGGATGGGCGAACAGGATTGTGTCCCGTCCGGCAGCGATTGGGTCTTATGGGGATTGGGCTTTTTGTCGTGGTATGGTGAAAGGTTAGAGAATAAAAGTTGGAAGGGTACAGGTCCGAAAAAAGGCTTCGGAGCCTTTCCAAGTTCGTTTGTACTATGCATAGAAAAATGGGGATGAAATACTGCCGCTGCTTCTGGGGGCATTATCATCCTGTTAGTTAATGGGGCAAAGAGAAGATAATAAGAAGAATTAATTACACAAACCATATATCAACCCACTCTATGGAAGCAAAATATAGAGTGCCGCAGCAACGGAACATATCATAAAAAATGTCCCGCTGGCCTGCAAAAATGTTAAATAAAGACCGGTTGGCCCCGCGCCGTCCACTGTGAAAATATGTTCAACTTCCCAGAGATATTCCGGCTTCATAATCATGGCCAGACCTAAAGCAAATAGAGAAATCAGACCCAAATGGCCATATTCATGAAATGGAAATAGAATCTTAAAGATGGAATAAAAATAGAACAAAAAAAGTAATAAAATTATGTCATTTTATTTATTGAATGAACATAGTTTATTGACTTATGTTCAATGAAGTGCTATTCTAGGTTTATAACAGAAATCAGACTTGCTGGGAAAATGAATATGGATATCTGCTGACAATGGAAACCTGTTGATAAATGAAAACAGAGTATAAGAGAAAAGAATTATATTCAGAAAAAGAGGTGGATTGACAGATGGAACGCAAGACGGCCAGAATATCCAAGGAGCCGGAGGTCCGCCGGCAGGAGATATTGGACACGGCCATGTGGGTTTTTATGGAAAAGGGATATGAGGCAGCTACCATGAGAGATATTGCGGCAGCCATGCATGTGGTGCCGGGATTGTGTTATCGGTATTTTGAGTCCAAGCAGGTACTGTATGATACTGTAATCGAGCAGTACGTAAAGGATATTACGTACCCTATGATTGAACTTCTGAAAGAAACGGAGCGTTCGCTGGATGGTTTTCTGGACAAAATGGAACAGCTGTTTATGCAGACAGACGGAAAAGAAAAGTATCATCATTTCTTTCATAAAAAGGAAAATCATGATCTTCAGATGCTTATGTCGGTTAAGCTGTGTGAGACCATTGAACCTTATATGGAGGAGAAGCTGCGGATAATGAATGAAAAGGGAATCACAAGGGTTAAGAATATACCGATTACAGCATCCTACATGCTCTTTGGCGCGGTTCCTGTCCTGGAGAACGATGAATTGTCAACAGCTGAGAAGGCATCGGGTATCCGCATGATAATGAAATGTATTTTAGGTCTGTAACTGAGCTAAAAATGACAAATTGGCCGGCAGATAAGAGAAGAATTCCCGTTGCCGCTGTTTCGGGAACTTCTTTTTTAAAAGAATGAGTGAACAGCGTTCATTTGGACGGCATCATGGAGAGCAGTGCCACTGAGAGCGGTGTCATGAAGAGCAGCGCCACTGAGAGCGGTGTCATGAAGAGCAGCGCCACTGAGAGCGGTGTCATCGAGACCGCAGCACGATACAGTTAACAGATAGAGATGGCTAATAGAACATAAGCCAGGCAGCAAACAATCAAGGAGGTAGGAATATGGAGCATTATGCACTGATTACAGGGGCAACCAGCGGTCTGGGACTGGCCTATGCAAAGTGGTTTGCAGGAAAAGGGTAAAATTTAATCATGACCGGCAGGAGAAAAGAAGTGATTGAAAGGAGAGCTCAGGAAATCAGGGATAAATATGCGTGTAAGGTTATTGTGATTCTGGTGGATCTTGCTAGTGAAGGCGGGATAAGAAAGCTGCTTGCATCGCTGGAGGGCCGGGAGGTTCATGTGCTGGTGAACAATGCAGGCTTTGGCTTCAGAACCTCATTTAGTGATACGGATATAGATGGACTGAAGCGCCTAATCTATCTTCAGACAACGGCTGTGGCAGAGATAACCCATCATGTCTTGAAGGGAATGAAAGAACGGAATAAAGGCATTATCATCAATATTTCATCCGACGGGGCATTTGCGGTGGTGCCAGGCAATGTTACCTATGCCGCCTCAAAACGTTTCATCGTCACATTGACCGAAGGGCTCCACATGGAGCTTATGGGCACGGAAATCAGGGTTCAGGCCGTGTGTCCGGGATTTGTGGATACGGATTTCCATGAAAATAACGGGATGCATGTGGATAAGACGAGAAAGGGCATGTTTGGATTCCGGCAGCCTGAAGATGTGGTGGATGAGGCTATGAAGGAGTTTGAAAAAGGAAAGGTTATATGCATACCCGATAAGGCCGGGAAACTTGTGAAGGCCATGGCGGAGTATATGCCTAAAAAGATTTATTACCGGTTTGCAAATGATTTTGTGAATAAGAACATCAGGAAGAACTGATATGTGGCCGCATTAACAAGAGCTAATATCCGTATGGTATTAACAAGCGCCAACACCAACAAGTACCAATACTAACAGCCACAGATGCTGACAGAAAATTTTACGTAAACAGAAAACCTTATAAAAACAGAAAACCCTATAAAAAAGCTCCCACAACAGCCGACAGTCAGCAGCTAAGGGAGCTTTTTTTGAACGTTATGCGTTTTAAATAATGAATTTGAACTTGTCACCGATGCAGAGCCGGCGGCAGGGGTTCGTAATCGTGTTCTTCACATCGTGGATGACACTTTCAATCCTCAAAAGGGGGTACCCGCTTGAAATTCCCAGGGCTTTGGCCTCTTTTGAGGTGGCGAACACCATGTCCAGAGTTTTTTGGGAATGGTCTAAAATGATATTATGCTTTTTCAGTATCTCGTACAGGGAAGTGTCGTTTAAATTTTCGCTGAATAAAAAGGAAAAGGACTCAGGAAACTTATTCAGCTCTAATTGGACCGGTTTTCCTGTTGAGGAAAAACGGCCCTGTTTATTGTGTCACAGTAAAAACAAACTGATGAAAAATAATTCTTGCACGTAAAGAGGAGAAAAGCTATAGTATAGATAGAAAGAGGAACAGCCGCCCACAAGGTGGGTTGACCTGATTATAAGTTTAGAAAATCCACCCTCAAACCGGTTAAGTTTTGGGGTGGTTTTTCTATGTTAAGCCAGCGGCATATCAAATAGATGAATGTCAGCAATGCCGCCAATATAAACATTCCAAATGCCATTAGGTCATTAAAATCGAAATGTTTTATAGACATCACCTCAATCCTATGTAGAATAAAGGCCAATGCCACCCTGCAGCACGATTGCTCCCTAAAGAAAGTATATCATGTGAGCCGGAAAGCTACAAGAAACAGTTGCGCCAGATTCTTTGTCAGCAGCCAGCTTCACGATCTGCGTGTAGTTCCTTGTCAACTGACTTAACTTTTGGGGTAAACTATATTTTCGTATTGATAAATTAGCCTTAAAGGATAGTGTAGTCCGTACAAAAAATAGCTATCCTCTACGGCCAATAGAGGATAGCATGCAACTAAAAATCACATCGTAATCCGAAGTGCAATCAGGGCATCCAGCGTGATAAATTCATATTGCCTCCGCCGTATTTATGGGATAAAATATAGTAACGCTGAATATTGGAGGGTGACACTATGATTTTATCGGACAGGACACTATTTAAAATGCTGGAGGAAGGTACTTTATCAATCACACCGTTAGACAAAGAGCAGGTACAGCCGGCCAGCGTGGATATACGCCTGGGGGATACTTTCAGCATTGTGGAGGATTTATCCACAGGAATCATTACCTTAAAGGATGAGGTCAGGTATAAGACCATAAACACAGACACCTACATCCTTCTTCCGGGCCAGTTTGTGCTCGCCACAACCATGGAGTATGTTTCCCTGCCGGACAACCTGACCGCCTTTGTGGAGGGGAGAAGTTCCCTGGGACGTCTGGGCCTGTTTATACAGAATGCGGGCTGGGTGGATCCGGGCTTTCAGGGGGAGATTACTCTTGAACTATTCAATGCTAACCGCTGTGCCATTGAGCTGAAGGCAGGACGCAGGGTTGGCCAGCTGGTGTTTGCGGAAATGGATGATATAGCCATGAAACCATACAATGGAAAATATCAGGGGCAGAGGGGAGCCACCGGGTCGCGGGTATATATGGACTGATGGTTTTGCCCAACGGTTGCGGACAGGACAATACATGGCAGCGAAGGTCCGGTCATTGATTGACGGAAGATATGGGGGCATGATATGATAGTACCAGTTATAAGGTTCGGCGGAGAATAAAATAAAAAACAAGTTGAAAAGGAGAAATGACATGGCATTCTATTTTGAGGAACCTTCCCGCACGTTCAGCGAGTATCTTCTGATTCCAGGCTATTCATCCACCCAGTGCATCCCTTCCCAGGTGAGCCTGAAGACGCCTCTGGTAAAATATAAGAAAGGAACGGAACCGGACATAACCATTAATATCCCTATGGTTTCTGCCATCATGCAGTCTGTATCGGATGACAGGATGGCCATTGCCCTTGCACAGGAAGGCGGAATTTCCTTTATATACGGGTCCCAGGCCATTGAGAAGCAGGCTGAGATGATTCACAAGGTGAAGCGGTATCGGGCCGGTTTTGTGGTAAGCGATTCCAATGTATCGCCGGATATGACGCTGGCGGATGTGCTGGCCATCACGGAGGAGACGGGCCATTCCACCATTGCGGTGACTGCGGACGGAAAGCCCAACGGAAAGCTGTTAGGCATTGTCACCAATAAGGATTACCGTGTCAGCAGGATGGGACCCGATACCAAGGTAAAGGACTTTATGACAACGCTGGAGAATTTAGTTTATGCCGACGAGTCTACCACCCTGAAGGAAGCCAATGACATCATCTGGGAGCACAAGATTAACTGTCTTCCACTGGTGAACAGGAACCAGGAGCTGGTGTACCTGGTTTTCCGCAAGGACTATGACACCCATAAGAAGAATGAAAACGAACTCATTGACAGCTCCAAGCGGTATATGGTGGGAGCCGGTATTAATACAAGGGATTATGCGGAGCGTGTGCCTGCCCTGCTGGAGGCGGGAGCGGACGTGCTGTGCATTGACAGCTCTGAAGGCTTTTCCGAGTGGCAGAAGATTACCATTGACTATATCAGGAAGAATTACGGGGATTCGGTGAAGGTAGGAGCCGGCAACGTGGTGGACGGAGACGGATTCCGGTTCCTGGCAGAGGCGGGAGCTGATTTTGTCAAGGTGGGAATTGGCGGCGGCGCCATCTGTATTACCCGCGAACAGAAGGGAATCGGAAGAGGACAGGCCACAGCCCTGATTGAGGTGGCAAAGGCCAGGGACGAGTATTATAAGGAGACAGGCGTATACGTGCCCATCTGTTCAGACGGCGGCATTGTACACGATTATCATATCACGCTGGCACTGGCCATGGGCGCTGATTTCATCATGCTGGGACGGTACTTTGCCAGGTTTGACGAAAGCCCTACCAAGAGAGTGAATGTCAATGGAAGCTACATGAAGGAATACTGGGGCGAAGGCAGCGCCAGAGCCAGGAACTGGCAGCGGTATGATATGGGCGGGGATAAGAAGCTGTCCTTCGAGGAGGGCGTGGACTCCTTTGTTCCATACGCCGGAAGCCTTAAAGACAATGTAAATCTCACTCTGAGCAAGGTGCGCTCCACCATGTGCAACTGCGGAGCCCTTACCATTCCGGAGCTCCAGGAGAAGGCAAAAATCACCCTGGTATCATCCACCAGTATAGTGGAAGGCGGGGCGCATGATGTTATGCTGAGGGATAAGAGATAGAGGATAAGAACCAAAAGATAAGAGGCAAAAGATAAGAGACGCGGTTATCAGGCGGCTGATAAGAGTGAGGCGGTGCCGGGCATTGTACCCGGCACTTGTTTTGGTTTGCGCACCATGGACGCGCTCTAACGGGTGAAAGTCCCAAACGTACCCAGGTATCGGGGAAGTGTATAGCTGAACAACAAGGGTGTCCATCGTGAGGTGGAATCTGAAGGATGGACTTATGTCAATACTTTGGACACAAAAAGTTGAAAGTTTATTCTGCCTTTTTAATTCTTCCTCCTCCTTCTGCTGTGGTATCATATAGCCGATGGCACTATGGATTCTCTTACGGTTATACCAGCCCTCTATGTACTCAAGGATTGCCCTCCGGGCTTCTCTGAAATCCTGATATGTGTGGAGATAGATATCTTCCTTTTTCATTACGGAATGGAAGGATTCTATGCAGGCATTATCATAGGGATTCCCTTTACGGCTGAATGAATGGAGTATCCCATGGCGGCTCAGGTACCTTTCACTTCAATGTCATTTCAGTAAGTCAAAACTTACTTTGAGGGCGTGGGCCTTGCCGACCATATTACCGTCCACAGCCAGACAGGCGATACGGTGGAACACGCAGCGGAAGCCGTCGGATGCAGCCCTGCCGAAATCGCCAAGTCGCTGACCTTTCTTGTGGACGGCAAGCCTGTTATGCTTGTCATGGCGGGGGACACAAGGGTAAACAGCTCAAAATTCAAAGCCTACTTTCACCAAAAACCCAGCATGGTTCCTTATGAACAGGTAGGGGAGTTGATCGGACACCAGCCGGGGGCAGTTTGCCCCTTCGCAATCCGTGAGGACGTGACCGTCTACGGGATACTCACCATGATTGGCGCGATGGCAACAGGATTTTTGATCGTAAAGTTCAAGATGAAAAATGTCCTGGGGAGTGTTTACGGCATCCGCGTTTTGATTTCGCTGTTTATGCTCCTTTTCCCCAAGGGGTTTGCCTTTGCCATCATCATAACGGGATTTTTAGGCATTACAGGTGACTCAACGGTTCCGCCCACAGCGGGGCTGATTACAAAGCAGTTTGGAGCCTTTTTCAGTTCGTGGCTGGGCGGGGGCTGCTTCACAACCTATGGGAACTATACGCTCCCTTGGGTCGTGAATACCGTCCTTTGCCTGATTGCGTCAGTAGCGAGCTTTTCAATTAAGGAGGAAACTGTATGAAACAGTACATTGGGCCGGAACCAAAGAAACCAATCTACGTCAAAACAGTGCATCGTGTTGGCTGCCGTTTTACGGCGCACCGCAGCGCGATTGTAATGATTAAGCATTGTCGAAATGCGTCTCAATTTGAGACATATTATCGAACTCCGGCGAACCCTGCCGACTGTCTATTTTCAGATAGGCGGCAGGGTAATTTGCCACCTCTGTAGGTGACGAGGGCGGATTTGCCCCTGATTTGGCAAGCGACGAGGAGGCCATCCAGTTCATTTTGGAGGCAGTCAGAAGGGCTGGCTATGAACCGGGAAAGGATTTTGTGCTGGCCATGGACGCGGCTTCCAGTGAATGGAAGAGCGGTACAAAGGGCCAATACATACTTCCTAAAAGCAAGAAGCATTTTTCCTCCGGGGAACTGGTTGCACACTGGAAGGAATTGTGCGAAAAATATCCTATTTGTTCCATAGAGGACGGATTGGACGAGGAAGACTGGGAAGGCTGGCAGCTCATGACAAGGGAACTGGGCGGCAAGGTTCAGCTGGTGGGGGACGATTTGTTCGTTACCAACACCGCAAGGCTAAAGAAGGGAATTTCCATGGGTTGCGCAAACTCCGTTTTGATTAAGCTGAACCAGATTGGATCTGTATCAGAGACGCTGGAGGCCATCAAGATGGCCCACAGGGCAGGGTATACGGCTATTGCGTCGCACCGGTCCGGGGAGACGGAGGACACTACCATTGCGGATTTGGCAGTGGCGCTTAATACATGCCAGATTAAGACAGGCGCTCCAAGCAGGAGCGAGCGTGTGGCCAAATACAACCAACTGCTGAGGATTGAGGAAGAACTGGGAGACAGCGCGGTTTATCCCGGAATGGAGGCATTTAACAAACTTAACGGCAGCGGCGGGGGGAGATAAATGAATATCCCCGCTGACATGAGGTAAAACCGCGGGTCTGTATAAGATGTGGCCGTACTTTGTTAATTTGCCCAGTGCGGATTGATACAGCGTCATTTAGAAAACACCATTTCTGCCGGAATATCGTCAATGCCGCAAAAAAGATGCCGCAAAATAGGGCGGAGCACGCTTGATTTTCCACCTGTAATTGATTATAGTAACGTGGTAGAGAATATTTAGGAATATAAAATGATTTCACATAAAGGGAAGGGGATTTTACAGATATGGATATCAAAATACGGCAGTATTCAGAGGCGGACACAGAGGCGGCAGTCAGGATATGGAACCATATTGTGGAGGAGGGAGTGGCATTTCCGCAGATAGAGCTTCTCACGGCAGAGACTGGGAAACAGTTTTTTTCAGAGCAGTCTTTTACAGGGATTGCGTATGACGGCGCCGGTGGAGACATCGTGGGACTGTATATTCTCCATCCCAATAATGTGGGGCGCTGCGGCCATATCTGCAATGCCAGCTACGCGGTTAAATCCGAGCTGCGGGGACGCCATATCGGTGAGGCGTTGGTGAAGCATTGTATGGAGCAGGGAAAAAAGCTGGGATTCAGGATACTTCAGTTCAACGCCGTGGTAAGGAGTAATGTCTCAGCGCTCCGCCTGTATGAGAAGCTTGGATTTACACAGCTGGGCGTGATACCGGGAGGCTTCCTCATGAAGGACGGGAGCTATGAGGACATCATTCCCCATTATCATGTCCTGTGACAGGTTATGCCTTACAGTGAATGTACCCTATCATGATTTTTAAAAATGTTCTTGCTTTTCATTTTTAATCATTATATGCTTTTTACATACACCGGTGTACCTATAAACGTGAAGGAGCTTATATGATGCAAAATGAAAATTGGCCTGTCTCCGGGTGGCGGACGGCAGAGCCCGGAGAGCAGGGAATGAACCGGGAATTACCTCAAAGACTGCATTCTGTCATCACATCGGACTACGCAAATACCAATGGCATCGTGGTGGTCAGAAATGGCTGTATTGTCTGTGAGGAGTACTTTCATGGCTTCGGACCAGATGTTCCGGTCCATGTGGCATCGGTAACAAAGAGCGTGCTGTCCGCATTGACGGGCATTGCGGCGGACAAGGGGTATATACCGTCTGTCAGGCGGAAGATAATGGAGTATTTCCCGGACTATACTTCGGAAACACATGACAGGAACTGCGGGAATGTGACCATTGAAAATCTGCTGACCATGACGGTGCCCTATGCATTTGAGGAATGGAAGGAACCTTTGGAACAGCTGTGTACATCTCCTGACTGGGTGGGATTCACCCTGGATATGATGAGGGATGCCGGGGAAACGGATAAGCCCGGCAGGCATTTCCAATATTGTACGGCGGGAGCCCATCTTTTGTCCGCGGTTTTACAGCGGGCGGTTGGGATGAGCACCCGGGAATTTGCAAACCGCTATCTGTTTGCGCCTGTTGGTATGACGGTGATTCCGGATTATCCCATGGAAACCTATACATATGACAGCCTGTTCGGGGAAGGGGTCAGGGGATGGGTGCACGATCCTGAGGGCGTCACCGCAGGCGGATGGGGTCTGACCATGACGCCCAGGGATATGGCGCGTTTTGGACTGCTGTATCTGAACATGGGTATGTGGAATGGGGTGCGTATCATTCCGGAATCATGGGTCCGCCAGTCTGTGAAGAGAACCCCCAGCCATTATGGCTATATGTGGTGGCAGTTTGAGAAAAAGGGTGTGGCTGTCCACGCTGCCATGGGAGATGGAGGAAACATGATTTGCTGGGTTCCCGACAGGAATCTGGTGGTAGCCATGACGTCCGGTTTTGCGCCGGACGCAAAGAACAGGTGGCTGCTGGTCAGGGATTATATACTGCCGGCTGTTGAGGAAATCAGAGTGGGAGATGGGCCATATGATAATCAGGGAAGAATATACCTGCTCCCTGGAGCTGGTCCAGGATATGATGAAGGGTAAGAGGAAGTGCAGCATTATCTGGCGTCTCCGGCTGGGGCCTGCCCTGCCGTCCGGTTTAAGGCGGGATATCAAGGGGATAACAGAAAAAATGCGGCAGCATTTGAAGGAACTGATAGTGTTTAGAATGTGGATAAGACGGTGTATGATACATTTCCCCTGAAAACAGAGTATTTTCTGACGGAGAAGGGGAAAGCGGTATTAAAGGCATTGGAAATCTACCAGAAAATAGGCATTGATTACATGATTGAGGCCGGATAGGAACAATTGCTGCGGGACAGGAATATTATCTGAACTGTCTTGCCAATACACATCAAAAAGTAAGTATATACTGTGGGAAAAGCGGGTAATTGCCATATTGTCAAAATCTTTCTATACTAATCTCATAAAAAGAAACCTGGCGGAGGTTTTGCCTTGATTCACTGGATGGCGGCCAATATCACGTCCAATGAGCTTTTAGAGGACGTCGGCAGGAATGGCCCTGATTTTGTACAGGGAGTCAACAGCTGGATTTGCATTCAGGGAGGAGGCCATTCCGGGGAAATGTGCGGCCGGTACGGCGGGATGGCGCCGCCGGAGGGGCACGGCACGCATGTTTATGAGATAAAGGTGTGTGCCCTGGATACCATGCTGGATTTAAAGGATGGATTCCATCTGAATCAGATGTATCATGGGATGGAAGGGCATATCCTGGACGAAGCCGTACTGAAGGGTAAGTATGCGAATCAAGCTGTAAGATCATGAGCCGGGAGGTGCGGCCATTGCCGGAAAAAGAAATACAGATGCCTTGTTCGGAAATATGCCTGATCGCCCCGTCAGATGCGCTTGGCCGCAAGGGTACGAAAATTCTCATAGAAGAAAAGCTTAACGCAGCGGCGGCGGGAATTCCCGGCATGCTGTCAGATTATATGGATGCAATGAAAAAGGCACGGCAGATATCGTGCCTTATTGCGTTTTTCTCCTATGATGATCTGTCAGCAGGCGTTGGATAAACGCCGAAACCCATTGATTTTACTGAGTGTTGTCACTCAATTTATGTCTGCTAAATACCATCAGATTTCTTTACATGAACTCTTTTCAGACTGTCCGGACAAACTTTGGATGATACACCCGCTTTCTTTGCTAATGTGTGATAAAGAAGTAATAGAAGTGTAAAAAATTTTGCCGTTCCTATCCGGCGTTTCGCGATTACGCCGGATAGGGCGGGCTTTCAGGCTTCGGGCAAGTCAATCTTGCCGACAAAGCTGTAATAAATCTCTATGTCCTGTCTGCGGGTGTCGTTTTCGCGAATCCCCCCTCACTCTGAATTCCAGCGCCTCGGCCTTGTCGGCCACGATTTTATACAGTGTCTCTATGTTGCTGCCCATGGAGTTCTGCATGGCCCTCACATACTGCAGGATGATGTCGGCCGTCAGCATCTTGGGATATATAAAGCAGGGCTTGAGGAAGGCACTCCCCAACAAGATTTCCGCAAGGACAAAATGAGCGATAAGCGAAATTTGGTACTGCGGTAGAATCTTGCTCTTAGAAGCTGCGTTCTGCCCGCTGTTTGATAGAAAACTGGAAATTTCCCCTGCTCACTTACCAATACCGACACTCTCCCAATTTTCCAAAAATGGGCGCAAAAAAAAGCAGCAAATCTTTTTCAGACTTTACTGCTCGGTAGGTCGCTTCCGTCCGTAAGCTTTCCTCTGTAAAACGTACCAGCTGACATATTACGGTAAGACAGTTATAGATGCGGGTTGGGCTTTAAGGTCAGGTTAATGGTGACTAAGCTTCTTTTCTGAATCGAAAAAAGACACCTATCAATTAGTCAATAGGTGCCTTTTTATTGATTACTAAAATTTCACTTGATTGAGGTGTTTAGTTTTTTGTATTTATACGGTTATATTTATGGAATCTGTTATAGTGACATCATTACTGTTTCCCTGACTCGCTTTTGCAGCACTTCTCCATGCTGCATTATATATTCCCAAAAGCTTAGATTCACGTGCATTTTCTTCTTTTGTTCCATAAAAAGTCCAACCACCGTTTGAATACGAAGCTACCATTTCACCATTGCCATCGTAAAACTCAGCATAAGATAAATTCTTAGTTTCTTTTTGATATTTCACTTCACCAAACATAAGTGATATGATGTCGAGCGTTTTGGGACGAGGAATATTATTTTTGAATATGGCTGTTAAACCATCTGTAATAATTCCTTTTCTGTTTGGTGAGGCAACAGAAACATAACTTTTCACTAAATTTCTAAATCCTGCTGAATCCGATTGGAATTTCCCTTCTGATTGGTCTTTTTTTGCTTGTTCAATAATAGCCTCTTCATATTTATCCTCGCTCATAGCAGGAGACTGTTTCGTGTTGAAATGAAAATCATTATAATCGGGAAGTTGTACATTCCCAATTTTTCCAGTGCCCGAAAACAGACGACTTTGTGCGAATGTGTTATAATTTTCTATTCGCATTTTTCACATTCTCCTTCCTACTAGATTTGATGATGTTCTTTACCTATTCCCAAAATCAAAATGAATCGTCCCAATATACTGTAATGTATGGGCTAGAATACGTCTTACTTCCAACATCAGTAGGTATGCCACCTACAATAGCTCCACCTAAACAAGTACAGTTAAAAGTAATGGTATATGTTCCATTTGCTTTCGTGGCAAGAAATCCATTTGATTTCAACGTTGTATTTGCCTGCCCACCCCAAGTGATTTTTTCTGCTGTGGTTTTATTGCTACTCGTCAATGTTAAATAATTGGTTAACATCGCACCAGAATAACTGCTGAGAGAACCAGTATTTACTTCTAATTTAGTAATAACAGCGTTTGTGGGTAAACCTGAAACCTTAAATGATACTGCACTGGAATTTCCTGTTTGACCAGTATTGAGTACAATACTCATTTTACCAGACGAGGTTACTTTTTTATTGCCAGTAGCTGCGAATGCTGTCGTTGTAGTTGCAAATACCAAAACCACCATCAAGATAAAACTGAATAATACACTTAACTTTCTTCTTGGTTTCATAATACTTCTCCTTTCTAAAAAACGTCAACTTGTTAATTATAAATATATTCTAGTCCATTTTTTAATCAAGAACTAGAATAAACACAGCAATAAGGTTTCACCTCCTCTTTTTCATTATAATATTTTCATAACCTTTATCATTATTATCGGCACTTTTGACGAAAAAATAATATTTCTCCGCAAATATTATTATTATAAAATCATAAATTTTTCTTCAATTTTAAAAATAAATGTTTTTTACTATATTTGGCAGACGATTTTGGAAAAATTAAATATCTTAGTTATTAGTTTTGAAAATTTTGTACAGAATAGTGAGTTGCTGTCTATCAAATTCTTGTGTGTTACTTTACCGCACATGAGCATTAGATGATGATTTTAAGCAGCAGCACCCTGAACTTATTGTAGAAAAGAAGTCGGACTCTCCAGATGAGGATAAATCGATTAGTGATTCCTCATCGCTTAAGCCGATCCTCTTTGATTTTTTTGTCCGCCATCCCGACTTTCATCCACTTACCTTCCTGGGAGACTCCGCTTTTGACAGTTATGACATCTATGGATTCTTAAAAGATGAATTTCATTTTTCAAAAGCTCTGATTCCTTACAATACAAGAAATGAAAGCGCCCTTAAGGAAGTCGGGTATAACGAATACGGATATCCCACATGCCCAAATGACAACTCCCTAGTATGACTCTATTTTAATAAGTTTACATTATTATCCTGAAATGGTATAATACTTATAGACCATTTCAGGAGGTAAAATGATGCCAAAGAGTGCTACGCCTATTTTTCTTTCCAATGATGATAAGTCATATTTAAAGTCCATTCTACAGAAGGGGACTGTTGAAGCCAGAGTCCACAGGAGAGCCAAAATCCTCTTATTAAAATCAGATGGCATGGCAGATGAAGCCATTGCTGACAAACTCGATATTTCGAGACCGACGGTAAAGCTCTGCCTGAAAAAATATATGGAATCAGGCGTAAAAGCTGCCATGGAAGACAGTAAAGGCCGTGGCCGCAGGATTGAAATTACCGATGATGCAAAGGCATGGGTAATCAATATTGCCTGCCAAAAGCCTTCCGCATTCGGCCTCCCGGCAGAGTTATGGTATCCATTGAGCCTTACCCGCTACATCAATTCCGTTGCTGAACAGGAAGGATATCCCCGTATGGCGACAGCATCTGAGTTTTCTATCCGGAAGATACTTAGGAAAGCAATGCTTAATCCCCATAAGGTCACCTATTATTGTGAAAAACGGGATCCTGACTTTGAAAAGAAGATGCATGATGTGCTGGTCATTTACAAACAGGTTGAACTCCGCTTTGATGAAAATGGAAGTTTGATTCCGTTTGCCGGTGATGAAGAGCCGGTACATACATTATCCTATGATGAAAAGCCCGGGATCCAAGCGATTGCCACCACAACCGGGGACAGGCCCCCGGCTGCCAGTACGGAAAAAATGTCCACCGTACAGCGTGATTATGAGTATAAACGTCTGGGGACGCTCTCCCTATTGGCAGCGATTGACCTGCTGACCGGGGAAGCTATCCCACTGGTAAGCAATACTCATAAAAGCAGCGATTTTGTAACATTCCTTAAAATATTGGATGAGAAATACCCAAAAGGGGACAAAATACGGCTTATACTGGATAACCACTCCGCCCATACATCCAGGGAGACACAGGAATATCTGAATACAGTTCCTGGAAGGTTTGAATTTGTGTTCACACCCACACATGGCTCCTGGCTGAATATGGTGGAAGGCTT
The DNA here is from genome assembly GCF_020297485.1 of Enterocloster clostridioformis. NCBI lineage: Bacteria > Bacillati > Bacillota > Clostridia > Lachnospirales > Lachnospiraceae > Enterocloster > Enterocloster clostridioformis. The sequence goes on along the minus strand of NZ_JAIWZC010000001.1, from coordinate 2,670,490 downwards.
TTTCAGCAAAATGACCCGCCAGATGTTGTCCGGGATTCGTGTAGGCTCGAAAGAGGAACTAAAGGAACGGATTTTGAAATACTTTGAAGAAATCAATGAGGTTCCCGTCCCCTACAAATGGAAATACCGCTTGGACACGATTGATCTTTCGGAAGAGGATGTGGGCACAATCGTCTATGAAGTTGTAAATGCGAAAGCAGCAAGTCCTGAAAACCAAGGGAAACGTGCGCCCAAAGCACGGACACGTAAGCCAAGAAATCAGATTACTACCAATGCTTAAATTGTAAGCTTATTTAAATCGAGTTATACTAGTCATGAAACATCTGGGTGTCACAAAGGAAGCCGGCCGCTTTGACCGTATTAAATGGGGATGCCCTAAAATGCAATACAGCAAGGGTCAGTGGCATTGGCTCTGTAAAAATCCATGCAGCACGGCCAGGAAAGGACGCACTGCCCATACCAGCGAAAACATGCGTTTCCGTAGGTTCCCGTATGCTAAGGCCGTTCTTAATGAATCTTCGCATAAATAATCATAGGGGAAGCTGTCGCTGCTCCGAGCAAAACTCCTGACAATGGTGCAAGTATAAAGCCTGGCAGCCCCAGATATTCTACAGCTGCAACTACCAAATCCTTAATTGCAGAGTTGTATATGATGCTTGCCAGGCCGCCTGTACCAATTAAAAGCAAAACTACGCCACTCATCTTTCTCTTTCTGGATAAATACTTTTGAGTAGCAACTAAAATAAGTGTTACAACGACTGAGATAATACCAAATAACATAATCATTTATCCTTACATAACGGATGGGTTATCCACATTTAAGGAGTTTTGCTTTTAACAATTACCTATGATCTGTCAGAGGATGTAAAAGCCATGTGCGGGATGCTGAACATCACATTCCACTGCTGCCGTTTTTACCGGAAGCCAAAGCGCCCATGAAGGTGTGAAACAGGCAATAAAGGACGGCGCTGTCCTGGAAATCGGCGGCGTGGCGACCGAGATTCCGGCAGGAAAAAGGGGGCTGTGGCCATTATCCGGGACGTGAAGGTACTTCAGAAAAGTGAGCAGAAGCAGGATGATTTCAGTCCGGTCCGGCTACTGGTTTCCCTCCGCTATAATCATATCCTCCTGATCCAATGCGTCTGTGACCCAGCCGGTGAAGCGGCTGTAAAAGTCAAAGACAGTATCGTCGAAATGGATGTGGCTCATGTCGGCTTCTATTTTCTGTATTATGACATTCCAGGTCCCGGCAGGTATGCGGTTATCCCGGCCCCGGCAGACGTCAAATTCCGGGAATTCCGATTCCAGGTAGGGCAGCAGGAGCATTGTATAATCTGTCTTATAAATGCGCAGTGGTTCCTGACAGTATGTATCGCGGTCTCCTGGTCCAGTGCCGGAACCGCAGGGATAAAAGCAGAGATTTACCTTTTCATCCGGAGCCGAAAAACATCTTAATACCATAACCATCCCCCCCGTATATCATTACATTGCCGTGTGCCGGGCCTTTCGTGGCTAAGACCGCAGTCTGAACGTGATAATTAGATTATATCACGCCGGGGGGAGATTTGATAGTGTGAAAAACAGGGTGGGATGCAGGCTGAAAACAGGGCGGGATGCAGGCCGGTTTGCAAGGTGGATTGACAGGAACCGGGGGTGGCTATAAAATAGAGGGATACCTATATTTTATTATAATGTGTGGCTGGGGGAAATAGCAATGGACGGACAGAGAATACGGATTATTAAAAAGAATGATGAATGTTCCATGGAATACCGGATAGGGGATATGTTTTTGGTGGACAGCACCTGGTATGGCGGGGTAAATGTGACCAGTAAGTCGGGAATTCCCCTGTCTCTGGACAAGGAAGAATACGAGTTTGTGAACGGGGAGGATACCGGACATGTGATTGACGCCTATTCCTACGGCCTGGGAGTCATGGACTGCTTCTGCGAGATGGTGTCTGCGGGCCTTAAGACCCTGGCCATGAGCCATCCCTGTGATACCAGGGAGGAACGTGATTCCTACCTGGCGGACGCAGAAAAGCTGTGCAGGAAGTATGGGGTGAAGCTCTATCCGGAGGATGGGATAGAGAGGCTGATAGAGAGGGCGGGCACAGAAAACCAATGAAAAACCGGGTACGCTTGGAACGGATAATTGTAATTGCTGGAATACTGGTAGTGCTGTTCCTCACACTGGTCACCAGCTCCTATTACCAGAATGTTTTAAAGCAGGTGGGGGAGGACGGCGGGGAGGATGGAAATGAATACCGCTACCACTGCGTCATGATTGTGGAGGATTCCGACATGCCTTTCTGGAAGGATGTGTACGAGAGCATCAGAGAGGCGGCCAGGGAGCACAATGCCCTGGTGGAGCTGATGGGCAAGAGTCTTTCCTCCACCATAGAGATGGAGAGCCTTATGGACATGGCCATTGCCTCCAGGGTGGACGGAATCATTCTGGAATACACAGGCGGTCATAAGATAGATGAGCGGATTAATGAGGCCGATAAGGCGGGAATCCCCGTGGTCACGGTCCTCAAGGACGCTCCGGATACCAGCCGCATAAGCTTTGTGGGGGTCAACGATTACCAGCTGGGACGGCAGTACGGGGAACAGATTTTTAAGCTGGTGCCGCCGGATAAGGACGATGTGGAGGTGATGCTTCTGCTCCACGACAGGGATAACAGCAGCCAGGAGCAGATAGCGGAACAGATCAACAACCTGCTGGTGACCTCGCCGGACACATCGGGAAGGGTCAGACTGATACAGGAGACCATGCGTTCCACCGGGAAGGTGGATGCGGACGAGACCATAAGGAACATATTCTTCCGCAAGGAGGGAATACCGGACGTCCTGGTGTGTACCGAGGCCGTAGATACAGAGGCAGCCTATCAGGCCATGATTGACTACAATAAGGTGGGTGAGCTCCAGCTTTTGGGGTATTACAAGTCAGACCAGATTCTGGAGGCTGTCAGGAAGGGGAATATTCCGGTAACGCTTGTCATCGATACGGAGCAGATGGGGCGGTACTGTGTACAGGCATTGGAGGAGTATCTGCAGGAGGGACATGCAAATTCCTATTACAGTGTGGATTTGCAGTTTGTCACAAAGGAAAATGTGAGCCAGCTAATGAAACATGGGCGTTGAGTAAGGAAAAGTGGGCAATGTATATGGAAAGACCGGGAAAGAACATATGGGGCCGCCTGAGCCTGGAGAAGAAGATACTGCTGGCCGTAACCCTTATGATACTGACGTTATTTGTAAGCAATATATTTATCTATCTCCAGGTAAATAAAATAGCCGGAAAGATGGATACGGTTTATGCCAGCAATGTCAATCTGAGCGAGCTGTCAGAGGCATTGGAACATGTGCAGAAGGACATGGGGGACTATGTGTCCGTAAAGAGCTCGGACAGCCTTGAGAGCTATTATAAAAGCCAGCAGGAATACCAGGAATTTTTAGAACGCCTGAATGACAAAACAGTTGACAAGCCGGGAAAAATCCTGGAAAAAAACATCCGTATGATGTCGGAATCCTATCTGGCCGTGACTCAGGATGCGGTCCAGGCCAAACGGGGACGGAATGTGGAACGGTACAGGGAGGCTTATGAGAGGGCCCTTACCCTGTACCAGTACATCAACATGCGTATATCGGAGCTCAACGAGCTTCAGTTTAAAAATAACTCTGCCAGTTACCAGACCATGAGGGAAGCCCTTCGCTATATGGAGGTGTTCAATATGGTAATTCTGATGATTGTCATGCTGGCTGGGATTATGGTGCTCAGGATGCTGGTAAAGGATATGGTGACGCCCCTTACCAGTCTGGCGAGGACAGCGAATCTGGTGGGGCAGGGGAACTTCAACGTAAAGATGCCGGACACGGATTCCAACGACGAGATTGGCATTGTCACCAGAACCTTCAACCAGATGGTAGGCAGCCTGGAGGAGTATGTGGCTAAGGTAAAGGAAGGGGCGGAGAAGGAGCAGGAACTTTTGGAGCGGGAGCTTTTGATGGAAAACCACCTGAAGGAAGCCCGTCTTAAATACCTGCAGTCCCAGATTAATCCCCATTTTCTGTTTAATTCCCTCAATGCCGGAGCCCAGCTGGCTATGATGGAGGACGCGGAAAAAACCTGTATTTTTCTGGACAAGATGGCGGAATTTTTCCGCTACAATGTGAAGAAGGGGCTGGAGGACGCCACGGTGGGGGATGAGACGGCTGCGGCTGAAAATTATATCTACATACTGAATGTGCGGTTTGCAGGGGATATACAGTTTAAAGAGTCCATTGACCAGCGGGTTTTGGATGTGAAGATGCCCAGCATGATATTGCAGCCCATTGTGGAGAATGCGGTCAGACATGGGATCCGCGGCATGGAAGAAAACGGTACAATTCTTCTTACGGTTCACGGGTGCAGGGATTCCATCCGCATCAGTGTGCGGGATAACGGAAAGGGCATGAGCCGTGAGAGGATTCTTGAGGTAATGGAAGGCAGGAGGCAGGAAACGCCGGAGGACGGCGATTCCACGGGAATCGGCCTGGACAATGTGGTCAGCCGCCTGGAATTGTATTATCAGCAAAAGGGCCTGGTCCAGATTGTAAGCGAAGGCCCCGGAATGGGGACCGAGGTCATTATCCATATTCCGGTGAAGGAGGAGATTGGAAATGTTTCGGATATTACTGGCAGATGATGAGGGAATTATGCTGGAGTCCCTTAAGCATATCATTACCACCAGCTTTGGAAGTGAATGCGATATACGATGCGTCAAAACAGGCAGGGCTGTGGTGGAGATGGCTGAAAGTTTTCACCCGGATATAGCATTTGTGGACATCCATATGCCGGGGCTCAGCGGAATCCAGGCTATCCAGGAGATCAGGAAGGTCAATAATGAGATGATTATTATTATCATTACGGCCTACGATAAATTCGCCTATGCAAAGGAGGCGGTGAACCTGGGTGTCATGGAGTATCTGACAAAGCCTATTTCCAATAAAAAGGTGATTTTGGACGTGTGCATGAAAGCCATGCAGCGGGTGGAGGAAGCCAGGCAGAAGCGGAGCGACAACCTTAAAATCAGGGAGAGGCTGGAAATTGTGGTGCCCATGATTGAGAGCGGGTTTATCTACAGCATGCTTCAGGACGACGGCGCAGCGGACAGTTCCGGCTACGAGGAACTGTTGGGAATCAGGGACAATTACGGTTTCTGCCTGGTGCTGGAATTCGGAGACAGGGATGAGAGCGGCAGGCTGACCAATGCAATCGGCTCCAGCGTAAAGGCCAACAAGTATTATCAGGATATGAGGGAAATCGTGAAGGATTATTTTTCCTGTATCACCGGGCCTGTCATGGGCAACCGGGTGGTGCTGTTTGTGCCTTCCTCTGAGCCGACGCTTAAATATGAAGAACGGGTGGAGGTCATCACCAGGACCAGGACCATGCTCCAGAAGCTGGAGAAACACATCGGAAGCGATTTCCGCAGCGGCATCGGGAGTACAAAAACCCTGGGAAACGCGAAGGAGTCATACGGGGAGGCGCTGAGGGCCCTGCGGGAGAGCGTCAGCCATGTGGTCCACATCACGGATATTCCCAGCAGGCAGGGGGATGTGACAGGGGAATATCCAAAGGAGCTGGAAAACAGTTATTACGAGCGGGGGCTGAAGGCGGACAGCGAGGGAGCGGCTGCCTGCGGGGCGGAGCTTTTTTCCTGCATTGAGGGAATGTATGGGTGCCGGGAGGACATGGAGGCCAAGATATTGGAGCTTATCATGCAGTTGGAGTACCGGATTTGTGCAAAGGACGGAACTGAATTCGGCATGAAGCCCAGGGGCAGCTATATACGCGAGATAAGGGATGCATCTGACAGCGACAAATTGTGCCACTGGTTCCTGGAAAAGACGCGGGAAATATGCAAATGCGCGGGAACTGAGAAAAAGAAGGAGATGGAATACCTGGTGGATACGGTGAGGAAATACATTGACGAAAATTACCAGAAGGATATTTCCCTGGATGAGATATCCAGGATGGTAAACATAAGTCCCTATTATTTCAGCAAGCTGTTCAAACAGGGTACAGGGGAAAATTTCATAGAATACCTGACCAGAACCAGGATGAGACAGGCCTGCGTCTGTCTTCAGAACCCGGATTACAGTATCAAGCAGATATGTGCCATGGTAGGATACAGCGATCCCAATTATTTCAGCCGTATTTTTAAGAAATACGAGGGCGTCAATCCCAGCGAGTACAGGGAACGGCTGGAGAATGGGACAGGGAGAGGATAGGGAATAGACATGAGTATACGTAAAAAAGGAACCGCAGGCCGCATTGTCTGCACGCTGTCTGCGGTCCTGTTCACGGTCCTGGCGGCTTCGGGCTGTGTCAGGACGGAGGATGCGGCGGCAGGCAGCGTGGAGCAGGAGGAGACCAAGGTACAGATTGGTCTTAGCTTTGATTCTTTTGTTATAGAGCGGTGGATGCGGGAACGGGATGTGTTCGTATCCGCTGCAAAGGAGCTGGGGGCAGAGGTCAATGTCCAGAATGCCAACGGGGACGTGCAGGATCAGATTTCCCAGATTGAGTATTTCATCAGAAAACAGGTGGATGTCATCGTGGTGGTGGCAGGGGACTGCGAGGCGCTGACAGATGTGATGATTAAAGCCAGGGAAGCGGGAATCAAGACAGTTTCCTATGACCGTCTCATACAGAATGCCGGATGTGACCTTTACATATCCTTTGACAACACCGAGGTGGGCAGGCTGATGGCCAGAAGCCTGTTAGAAAACATACCGGATGGGGGAGATATCTTCTTAATTCAGGGTCCGTTAACAGATCACAATGTAACGCTTGTCCGCGAAGGCATTGACGAGACGCTGGCAGGCAGCAACCTCAGCGTGGTCTACGAGTCCAACTGTGCGGGCTGGATTGCAGAGAACGCCTATACCTACACCAAGGAAGGATTAAAACAGGACCGCTATGTTAAGGGAATCATCTGCGGAAATGATGATCTGGCCAGCCAGGCATTCCGGGCCTTGTCCGAGGAAAGGCTGGCCGGAAAGGTGTACGTGACCGGCCAGGACGGCGACTTGGCAGCCTGCCAGCGCATCGTGGAGGGAACCCAGGAAATGACGGCCTTCAAATCCGTGGAACAGGAGGCCAGCATGGCTGCCAAATGCGCGGTGCTCCTGGGACTGGGAGAGGAAATAGAGGAGGCGCGGAGCACTGCCTATGACGGCACCTATCAAGTTCCCTACCTGGAATTGCAGCCCATTGCGGTCACCGGGGAAAATATGGACGAGGTCATCATTAAGGGCGGGTTCCATGCTAAGGAGGATGTGTATTTGAATGTAAACTGACTTTCATGTCAGTAAGGTGCAGCCTAATGGAGAAATACCAGCAAGACAAAGGGGAGTCCGTTATATGTCAATGTATGGGAATCGGTTGGTTAAACATGAAGCACTAAAAAGATGGGTTAAGACTATTTCGCTGGATAATATTAATTCAGTGGATATTGGAGGGGAGTTGTTTGAATTAACAGAAGAATCCAAGAAAATCCTGGGTATACAGATTGCTTTGTTTTCTAAGCTGGTTGAATTGGTAAAAGATATTTATCGATTCAATTATTTGATATAGAATGCTTAAGCAATGATGCGATATGCCGTATGATTAATGAGATATTGCTGAAAGTCTCAATGGAACATGACTTAGACTTTTCCGTTGCAGAAATGGATGCAATCTATAAATTAGAAGGGGAAGCCAAGTTATATGGAATTCAGTTTCATTCGTTAGAATTCGAGTATATACCAGCCCTATACCTAATCAATGCTCTGCATGCCAAGGAGGCCAGATTGGCATATTTGAGTTACTATCAAGTATTAGAGTATTTTTTTGTTAGAGCACAAAACTATTTTTTTTTAAAACGAATATGGTGCGCTGTCAATGCCTGCTGTAAATCACAATGAACTTAGAAAAGTATTGCACAAGTACAAGAATATACTAAGTGAGAGAGAGTCGCTGAAATGAGTGCTGACAAGGAGTTTGGATATATCAAAGTTTAAAGCCTGGATATTACAAGATAAAAACAGAGTAAATAAATACTGTAATTCACAGAAAAACCCAATTGATTTAACGAAAAGCGATGAAAAGATAGTAGGAAGGCTCTGTGAACGGATATATTCAATGAGGTGTTCCATAGCACATGCGAAAGGGGATGTTGACGAATATATTGCGGTTCCAACGGTAAGTGACAGCGAAATTGGTTTGGAAATTAAGTTGATTAAGTATGTGGCTTATGAAGCATTAAAGGCCTGTTCAGAAATAAAATAAAAGTTTACAATGGAGCAGGGGTAGATATGGTATCTTATCTAATGTGTATTCCCGGCAGTATTCTTTTGCTTTTCATGACCAGGAATGACTGCAAAGACCACGCTAGCACATTTTTAACTAAAAACAATATAAACTGAGCAAAAATGTCCTGTAGAGCACAGGGCATTTTTTTAAACCTCTCAAAAGTGTGCAGATGGGTGCCAAGCAAGTCCAGAGGCCTTTGTGGTATAGTGAAACCATCAAAAACATTTGGAGGAGGATTTGCAATATGAAAAAGAAATTGTTAGTGACCATGCTTACATTAGCCATGGCAGGCAGCCTTATGGCATGCGCAGGCAAGGAGGGAGCTGCTCCTGCTTCAGAGGCAAAGACAGAGACCCAGGCCGACGCAAAGGCAGAGGATGCCAAAGCAGAGGATACCAAGGCTGAGACAGAAGCAGCAAAGGACGGGGCTGCATCCGGCGAAAAGCACCTGATCGGCGTGGCAATGCCAACCAAGGACCTGCAGAGATGGAACCAGGACGGAAGCAATATGAAGGCAGAGCTGGAGGCAGCCGGATATGAGGTAGACCTTCAGTACGCCAGCAACGATGTACAGACCCAGGTATCCCAGGTGGAGAACATGATTTCCAACGGCTGTGAGATGCTGGTAATCGCATCCATCGACGGAAGCTCTCTGGGCGAGCCGCTGGGACAGGCAAAGGAAGCAGGCATACCTGTTATTTCCTATGACAGACTTCTGATGAACTCCGACGCTGTTACATACTACGCAACCTTTGACAACTATATGGTAGGACAGAAGCAGGGCGAATATCTGGTAAAGGCTCTTGGATTAGAGGGGAACGACGGACCGTTCAACATTGAGATGTTCACCGGAGACCCGGCTGACAATAACTGTAACTTCTTCTTCGGCGGAGCCATGGACGTGCTTCAGCCATACATTGACAGCGGAAAGCTGGTTGTAAAGTCCGGCCAGACCACATTTGAGCAGGTGGCAACCGCTAACTGGGATTCGGAGAAGGCACAGAACAGAATGGATACCATCATCGCAGGAAATTACTCCGACGGAACCGTTTTAAACGCAGTACTCTGCTCCAACGACTCCACCGCACTGGGTGTTGAGAATGCCCTTGCATCCTCCTATACCGGCGAATATCCCATTATCACCGGCCAGGACTGTGATATCGCCAATGTGAAGAACCTGATTGCAGGCAAGCAGGCAATGTCCGTATTCAAGGATACACGTACCCTGGCCTCACAGGTGGTTAAGATGGTGGACGCCGTTATGCAGGGCGGAGAGGCAGAAGTAAACGATACCCAGTCTTATGACAACGGCACAGGCGTAATCCCCACATATCTCTGCGAGCCGGTGGTTGTCACAATTGATAATTACAAAGAAATGCTGATTGACTCCGGTTATTACACGGAAGACCAGTTAAAGTAATCAGATGGACCGGTGAAACAGACCGGAAAAGGTGAGAATCACACAGGCGGGGAGAAATACCCGCCTGTATGGTTGTAGGAGGGATAGAATGGCAGAGATACTTTTGGAAATGAGAAATATCACCAAGACCTTCCCCGGAGTAAAAGCCCTTGACAATGTAAACCTGAAGGTGGAAAAGGGAGAAATCCACGCGCTGGTGGGGGAAAACGGAGCCGGTAAATCCACTCTCATGAATGTGCTCAGCGGCATATATCCCTACGGCACATATGAGGGCGACATCATTTACGACGGTCAGGTGTGCAAGTTCGATAAAATCAGTGACAGCGAGGAAAAGGGAATCGTCATCATCCACCAGGAGCTGGCGTTGATTCCATATATGTCCATTGGCGAGAACATGTACCTTGGAAATGAAAAAGGAAAGAAGATGGCAATTAACTGGGACCAGACATACGACGAGGCCGACCGCTATTTAAAGACAGTGGGTCTTAACGAGTCCTCCCATACATTGATCAAGGATATCGGAGTGGGAAAGCAGCAGCTGGTGGAGATAGCCAAGGCCCTTGCCAAAAAGGCCCGGCTGCTGATTCTGGACGAACCAACTGCTTCCCTCAATGAGGATGATTCCAAAGCCCTGCTGGAGCTGCTTCTTAAATTCAAGCAGGAGGGCATGACATCCATCATTATTTCCCATAAGCTCAATGAGATCGCATATGTGGCTGACAAGATAACGGTCATCCGTGACGGCTCCACCATAGAGACGCTGGACAAACAGACAGACGATATCTCAGAGGACCGGATCATAAAGGGCATGGTGGGACGTGAGCTGACAGACCGGTTCCCCAGGAGGGAGAGCATCAGCATCGGCGGCACTGCCCTTAAGGTCAGGGACTGGGTGGTATACCATCCCCTGTACTCAGACAGGAAGGTGGTGGACCATGTTTCCCTTCATGTAAACAAAGGAGAAGTGGTGGGAATCTGCGGCCTTATGGGCGCGGGACGTACGGAGCTGGCCATGAGCATTTTCGGAAAGAGCTACGGCACCAATATATCGGGACGGCTTTATATTGAGGGAAAAGAAGTCCATCTGAATACGGTGCAGGATGCCATACGCCATAAAATCGCATATGTGACCGAGGACAGGAAGGGGAACGGCCTTATCTTGTCCAATCCCATCCGTGTAAACACCACCCTTGCCAACATGGGGGCGGTCAGCAGCCATGGAGTCATAGACAAGGACAAAGAATACATGGTGGCTGTGGAGTACAAGGATAAGCTGAAGACAAAATGTCCTGGTGTGGAACAGAACGCAGGTAATTTAAGCGGCGGCAACCAGCAGAAGGTGCTTCTGGCAAAATGGATGTTCACAGAGCCCGATGTGCTGATTCTGGATGAGCCCACAAGGGGAATCGATGTGGGCGCGAAATACGAGATATACTGCATCATAAACCGTCTGGTGGAGGAGGGAAAGTCCGTCATCATGATATCGTCGGAGCTTCCCGAGGTGCTGGGCATGTCCGACCGCATTTATATCATGAATGAGGGCAGGCTGGCCGGGGAAGTGGACGCTTCGGAAGCTACCCAGGAATATATTATGTCCTGTATTCTTAAAGCTGATAAAGGAGAGTAGACCATGGATCAAAAGCTGAAAATATCAGAGATTCTGAAAAAATATACAATGATTATCGCTCTTGCGGTCATTATCATACTGTTTACCGTGAACACGGGAGGCAAGATGCTTCTTCCGCAGAACGTAAACAACCTGATTGCCCAGAATGCCTATGTATTTATCCTGGCCACCGGTATGCTGTTCTGTATCCTGACAGGAGGCAACATCGACCTGTCCGTTGGTTCCGTGGTATGCTTCGTGGGCGCCATCGGAGGCAAGATGATGGTGGAAATGGGCATCAGTCCCTGCCTTACACTTATCGCCATGGTCATCATGGGAATGCTGGTGGGAGCATGGCAGGGATTCTGGATTGCCTATGTCAGGATTCCTCCTTTTATCGTTACCCTGGCAGGCATGCTGATGTTCAGGGGGCTTTCCAATGTGGTGCTGCAGGGAATGACGCTGGCCCCCATACCGGACCAGTTCCTGGTGCTGTTCAACACCTATGTGCCGGATTTCTTCGCAGTGGAGGGATTTAACCTGACCTGTTTCCTGGTGGGCGTCATTGCCTGTGTTGTCTATGCCGTTATCGTGTTCAACGGAAGGAGACAGAAACTGGCAAAGGGGTATTATGTGGAGCCCCTTACGGGAGTTGTGGTCAAAATGGCAGTCATCTGCATTGTCCTGCTCTCCTTCATGTTCCGTCTGGCCCAGTACAAGGGAATTCCAAACGCTCTTATCTGGGTTGCGGTCATCATCGGAATCTACAGCTATATCGCCTCCAAGACCACCACAGGCCGTTATTTCTACGCTGTGGGCGGAAATGAAAAGGCAACAAAGCTTTCCGGCATTAATACCAACCGGGTATATTTCCTGGCTTATCTGAACATGGGACTTCTGGCAGCCATCGCGGGCATGGTTACAGTGGCCAGACTGAACTCCGCCAACCCAACGGCCGGAAACAGCTATGAGATGGACGCCATCGGCGCGTGCTTTATCGGCGGCGCTTCCGCATACGGCGGCACCGGCACGGTGCCTGGGGTTATCGTGGGCGCAACCCTCATGGGCGTGCTGAATCTGGGCATGAGCATCATGGGCGTGGACCAGAACCTGCAGAAGGTGGTCAAGGGCGGCGTTCTGCTGGCAGCCGTTATCTTTGATGTGGTGAGTAAGAGGAAGTCGTTTATTGTTAAATAATCATATGTGATATCAACAGGAATAATCTGCCCTGGGGCCGTTGTCCTTACAGTCTGCCCCAGGGTATTTCCCTTGAGAAATAAACCTGTGTCATGTATAATAAGATGTATGTGAAAAGAGAAGCGCAGGATGATACAAAGAAGTAAAAAGGAAGTTAAAAAGAAGTTAAAAAGAAGTGCGCTGCAGCATACAAAGGAGATATAACATGACTAAGGAAAAACTAGCATTGGAAATCATAGGCCGCCTGAAAAAAGAATATCCCGATGCAGGCTGTACCCTGGACTATGACCATGCGTGGAAGCTGCTGGTCAGTGTACGTCTGGCGGCACAGTGTACAGATGCAAGGGTGAACGTGGTGGTTGAGGACCTTTACGCCAAATATCCGGATGTGGATGCCCTGGCAGAGGCGGATGTGGAAGACATTGAACGGATTGTGAAGCCCTGCGGCCTGGGACACAGCAAGGCCAGGGACATAAGCGCCTGCATGAAGATACTGAAGGAACAGTATGGAGGCAAGGTGCCGGATGACTTTGACGCCCTGTTAAAGCTTCCCGGAGTGGGAAGAAAGAGCGCCAACCTGATTATGGGGGATGTGTTTGGAAAACCTGCCATTGTGACGGACACACACTGCATCCGCCTGGTGAACCGCATGGGTTTGGTGGATGGAATCAAGGAGCCCAAGAAGGTGGAGATGGCTCTGTGGAAGCTTGTACCGCCTGAGGAGGGCAGCGATTTCTGCCACAGGCTGGTATTCCATGGCCGGGACGTCTGCACGGCCAGGACAAAACCCCACTGCGAGTCATGCTGTCTCAATGATATCTGCAAAAAAGCGGGAGTGGAATAAATATATGCAGGGATGGAATAGAGATGGGACTTGAAGAAAGCTTTATGGAAAAAGCTCTCCGGTATATGATGCGGCCGGAGAGCTTTTTTTGCTTAAAGAGGTAAGCTTAATTAAAGGTATTTCCATATCCCGATGCCTTTGAGCATTTTTGTGTTTTGACAATCCCATCCTTCAGGAGCGGGCAGAGGCAGGGGCTATGGAGTTAAAGAAGAAGCAAGCGGAGGAAGCATAGCTATATGGAATAATTTAGGATATTAAGGGTTCCTAAAATGCGGGATGTGTGCTATATTAGAGAATAATATTCTGCTGCCAGTCAATCATGCTGCGCACATCCTTTGTATGTGCAGGAAAGGAGAGGAACCTTATGAAGAATTCAGGAACCGTGAGAATGGAGACAAAGCGGCTGGTGCTGCGCCCTTTTGTGATAGAGGATGCCGGCGCCATGTTCAGAAACTGGGCAAACGATCCTCAGGTCACGAAGTTTCTCTCCTGGGAACCTCATAAGGATGCGGAGGAGACAAGGAGAATCCTGGAGGGCTGGATTCAGTCTTATGCGTCCGGGGATTATTATAACTGGGCCATAGAGTGGAAGGAAGACCAGGGAAATGTCATTGGAAACATTTCTGTCCCGGAGCTTAACCAGAAGGCCGGACGGGTGACGGTGGGTTACTGCCTGGGCAGGAAGTGGTGGGGGAATGGAATCATGAAGGAGGCGTTTGCGGAGCTGATTCGGTTCTTTTTCGAGGTGGAGGGTGCCAACCGCGTGGAGGCCCTGCATGATACGCGCAATGTGAACAGCGGAAAGGTCATGATGGCCTGCGGGCTTAAAAAGGAAGGGACCCTCCGGCAGTATGGGTGGAATAATCAGGGGATATGCGATGAGTGTATCTATGGGATGGCGGCTTCGGATTATTTTGAAGGGAAATAGTAGAAAATATAAGGAATAATTTGTGTTTTCCCACCAAACATAGTATAATCAAACTGTTTTATACGGTGTAATCAAGAAGGAGATTTATATGGAATTGTTTGAAGAAAAGAATACAACAGAGACATCAGCCCCAGCAAAGCGGTATGAAGGCAAGGCATTCATTTTCTCAGATATCCCGTCACAGGAAAAAATCATTCAAGTTCTGTGTGCAACCTTTGGCCTGGACCCGGAGGGAATAGGAGACACCCTGGTTCTGCACAACGGAGATATAGAAATCCGTCTGGCGGTGGCCAGCGAGTCTGCCGGCGAGCAGGCGGAGGAGTTCATAAAGAAACAGGTGGAGGGAACCTGCGGCCATTTCTATCAGGTGGAAACAGGAGTGGTGGATGTTAAGACCAACCTGCTGTACCAGATTGGACGGGCCAGAAGTTTTGTGCTGGTGGAATATGCCTTTGACGTGGAAGACGAGGAGGATATTGAGGGCAAGAAGACCATGATTGAGGACATGTTTGTGTCCGTCTTAAACGACCTGGAGGGGATCATCCTGATCCAGAACCAGGAAGAGAAAGAGGACAGCATGTTCTGCTGCGGGGAAAATGGGGAAAAGCTTCTGATTCTGTCCGACAAGGGCGGAAGCGCCTTTACCCGCTATCTTCCCTATCAGGAGCCGGACTTAAAGGCCGGAAAGGATATCACCCAGGAACAGGTGGACCGAAGGATGCGCACCATGCAGACGCTTATCGGGAATGCCATCTATGTACCCGGATGGCTGCCGGCGGTTGAGCCTGCTTCGCAGATAACATGTCCCTCCCTGGAGGAGACAGCCAAGAGAGCCCTGGCCATCATGGGCGTTGCCATTTATTCGGAATGCCTGCTGGATGAAAAGCAGGGAGTGGAAAAGGCCCAGAATTTCCTGATGGATTATATTGATAATAACAATACCCAGGATTATTTTTCTCCCAGGGAGTGGAGGTATCTTCACGATACGGCTCCCGACAGGAAGGAAGTCCTGTCTTTCTTAAGGCAGTATGAATCCCTTTACGTGGTAGAGTGGGCGCTGGGACTGGTGGAGGAGCTGGGGTTCCCGGATCATCCGTGCAATCCCGCTGATTTGGTGAAGTCCCTGAGAAATGGCACCAGTATCAGTAAAATCATGGCAAAGTCCAGGCCTAAGAGCCCCAGAGAGCTGTTAGATGCCTGCGACCTTATTTCCTGTCTGGAATGGTCCTGCATCAATGCCAGGCGCCATGAGCTGCCGGAGCCTGCGGGCATGAAGACCGGGGCGGTAAGGGAATGGCACAAGGCTCTTAACTGGCTGACAGGCCATGGCCAGTGGGACGAGGTAAGGGCTAATTCCTAAAATGCGTCTGTAAAGAGGTAGATGGAAATGAAAACTGGAATTGTTGTGGAAGGCGGCGGAATGCGGGGCATTTACGCCGCCGGTGTATTGGATGTATTATTGGAACATGGGATTAAGGCGGACGGTCTGGTGGGCGTTTCGGCCGGCGCCATCCATGGGTGCAGCTTTGTGGCGGGACAGGCCGGGCGCTCCATACGATATAATCTGAAGTACTGCCGCGATCCGCGGTATATGAGCTTCCGATCTCTGGTAACGACCGGCGACCTGGTGGGAAATGAGTTCTGCTATCACGAACTGCCGGAACGGCTGGACCCATTTGACAATGACGCCTTTGAGGCTTCGCCCATGGAGTTTTATGCCACCTGCACGGATGTGGAGACCGGCAGGCCGGTGTACCACAGATGCGACAGCCTGAGGGGAGAGAACATACAATGGATCCGGGCATCCGCATCCATGCCCCTGGTTTCCAGGATTGTGGAAATCGACGGACATAAACTGCTGGACGGAGGAGTATCCGACTCCATTCCCGCGGCTGCATTCCGCAAAATGGGCTTTGGAAGAAGCCTGGTCATACTTACCCGGCCGGATGGCTACCGCAAAAAGCCAAACCATATGCTCCCCGCTATCCGCAGGGTATACCGCAGATATCCTGAATTTATAAAAACCATGGAGTGCCGTCACCTGATGTATAACCGGGAACTGGAGGAGGTCAGACGCATGGAGGCTGCGGGGGAAATTTTTGTCATACGGCCCAGCCATCTTATTAAAATCAGCAGGACAGAAAACAGACCGGAGAAGATACAACAGATGTATGAATTAGGGCGCCTTGACGGGATGAAGGCGCTTCGGGATACAGCGGGTTTTTTAGGAGTGGAGCCGGCTGTGTGCGGGTAATATCATATAAGAGCCATGGACCCTGGAAGTGAGAAAAACGGGTTCACGGCTCTTTTTGCGTTTGCATTTGCCCTGTATTCTTTTTGTAAGCCGTTCCCCAGGCTGCCATGGAGTCCGGTATGGGTTTCAGGCTGTATCCTGTTTCCGTCAGGGTATATTCCACCTTCGGGGGAACCTGCGGGTATATTTTGCGTGTAACAAGTCCTGCCTGTTCCATGGCCCTGAGATGGCTGGTAAGGACTTTCTGGGTTATGCCGCTGACGGACCGCATGAGCTCGTTGAACCGTTTTGTCCCTGTGAGCAAATCCCGGATGATGAGAACCTTCCATTTGTCTCCGATGAGCCACAGGGTCATTTCCACGGGACAGTCCGGTATTTTCATTCCATTATCCATATTGTATCGCCTCCTGGTATCTCTAAGGTTGTATGGTATAAAATAGATATTGGTATAATTATATATCTGCGAAGGAAATTTGACAATGGGAAGGGTGGACGGGATATGACTCGGGATATGTCACGGGATATGACTTTTGGAGAGGGAGATGTATGTATTGTAAACTGTGTTTGAAAGGAGTCAATACCATGGAATATAAGAGATTTGGACAAAAAATCCTTCTCCGCCTGAATCCGGGCGAGGAAGTGGCAGAGTGTATTCGGGAAGTGTGCAGAACTGAAAAGGTGGCTTTGGGAGAGGTCTCCGGGCTGGGGGCTGCTTCTGAGGCGGAACTTGGGGTATTTGATACAACGGAAAAGAAATATTATGGGAAGTCCTTCAAGGGCATCTATGAGATTGCCTCCCTCACAGGCAGCATAACGCAGCAGGGAGAAAATCCCTATCTCCATCTTCACATGGTAATCGGCAACCCACTGGTGGGAGAGTGCCATGGAGGCCATTTGAACAGGGCGGTTATCAGCGCCACTGCCGAGATTTTCATTACGGTGATTGACGGAACCGCAGGCAGAAGAATGAACGAATCCATCGGACTGAATCTGATTGAGTTCACACAGGCGTAATATACAAAAAGGCATACAGGCCCGGACTGCCCCATGTACGAGGCGGTCCGGATTTTTTGGCTGTCCCCTTTAATTGGGATTTGGAAATAGGATGGAATCATGGTATACTTAAGAAAACGCGTTGCGTGGGAGCGAAAACAGCGCAGAGGGAGGTTTTGACATGGAGCGGACGATTCTTTTATTGGGAGATCCTGAATTATATGAGGTCAGCGAGGAAGTGAAAATAGAAGAGCTTCAGCAGATGAAACAGGTGCAGGAGGATTTAAAGGATACCCTGTTGGCATTCAGGGCCCGATATGGAGTGGGAAGAGCCATTGCGGCGCCTCAGATTGGAGTGAAGAAACGTGTTATTTACCGGCACCTGGACACGCCTGTGCTGTTTATCAATCCCTGTCTTTCCTTTCCTGAACAGGATATGATAGATGTGCTGGACGATTGTATGTCATTTCCTGACCTTCTGGTCAGGGTAAAGCGGCATAAACGGTGCATCATATATTATAAAGACCTGGACTGGAACGACTGTTCCATGGAACTGGAGGGGGATATGTCGGAGCTGATTCAGCATGAGTACGATCACCTGGACGGAATACTGGCAACCCTGCGGGCAGTGGATGAGAGGGCATTTGTGATGAAACCTCATTGATGGATAGTGCAGGGCGGCTGTGAGGATACGCAGACATTTTAGACACACAGGAGGAATGATACCGGATGATTGACAAGGAAAAATTTTTGACAAGCTACAACATTGAACCTGAGGAACTTAAGGCAGTCGGTCTGGCCTGGGAGGAGCTGGCTGCCATATATGATGATTATCTGTCCGTTGAGGGAAGACTGCGCAGCATTGGTAAGGATTTTGTATACGATTATCTCTATGATATTGAGAGGGCGGGCATACATTCCTATCGGTACCGTACTAAGGATCCCGGCCATCTGATAGAGAAAATCATACGCAAGCGCAACGAACATTTTGAACGGTTTGAGGATATAAGCAGGAGCAATTATCATAAGTATATCACGGACCTGATTGGTATCCGGGTGTTTTTTCTTTACCGGGAGGATTGGATTCATTTCCACAAATATATAACCAGCGTATTTGAGAATAATCCCGCTCTCTATGTGGTGGACCGGATAAAGGATTTTGATGAGGATCCCAGGCATTATTACATCGCGGAACGGCCAAAGGTCTACCGCAGGAACGGAGACACCAGGATTTATGATGAGAATTTGATTGAGATTAAGTCCAACGGAATATACCGCTCTCTCCACTATATCATCAAATATAAGGGATACTATGTGGAAATCCAGGGAAGGACCCTGTTCGAGGAGGGCTGGAGTGAGATAGACCATGATATCGTATACCCCTATTTCCAGAACGATGAGATGTTAAAGGATTTTTCCACTCTTTTAAACCGTCTGTCAGGCATGGCGGATGAGATGAGTTCCTATTTCCGCAGGATGAAAGGGGTGAAGGAGGAGTGGGAGAGAAAATTGGAGAGACATGATGATGAAGGATAAACAGGACCCGTTTTCCGGCATGAGTCTGGAGGAGCTGTGGCAGATGTTCCCTGTGTTCCTCACAGAGCACAGGCCGGTCTGGGCGCAGTGGTATCAGGAGGAAGGGAAGCGGCTGCTGGACATCCTGTCCATGGAGGATATCTGTGAAATCAGCCATGTGGGAAGCACGTCCATCCCATCCATCTGGGCCAAGCCCATAGTGGATATCCTGGTGGAAATAAGGGAAGGCGCTGATATGCAGGCCATGAAGGAGCATATCATCCGCGGCGGCTACATCTGCATGATGGAAAAGGCGGGGAGGATTTCGTTCAACAGAGGGTACACGCCGTCTGGACTTGCGGAGAAGGTATTCCATCTGCATCTGAGAGAGGCGGGGGATAACGACGAGCTGTATTTTCGGGATTATATGAGGGAGCATCCGGAAGCAGCCAGGGAATATGAGGCGCTGAAACTGAGGCTCTGGAAGGAATATGAATATGACCGGGATGGGTATACGGAGCAGAAAACAGTTATGGTGGCAAGGTTTACCGGGGATGCAAAGACCCTTTATCCCGGCCGGTATAAAAGGCAGGCTTTGGAGTTTGCCAGGGCTGAGCCCGAGGATACGAAAGCGCTGCGCCGGCTTGCCAGGGCGTCGGAGGCGCACTGGGGATATGATGAGGCGTTTATGGAAAACTTTGACGCAGGGTTTAATGTTACGGAAGATTTTATCCGCTGCAATCCTGTGTATGCGGCGGGGGACCGCGGCTGTCCGGCCGCCTTCTGGGGAATCAGGCAGGATAGAGATGCGTGGGAATTAGAGTATTTTTACGTGGCAGAGGAAAGGCTGGGGAGGGGACTGGGAAAACAGATGTGGGAGCATATGATCGGCTGGTGCGGAAAACAGGGAATAGGCCGTATCCAATTTGTCACCAGCCCCCAGGCCGTGGGATTTTACAGGAAAATGGGCGCGGTGCAGGACGGGGAAACACGGTCCCCTGTGGACGGCCGGCCGGTTCCGCGTTTTGTGTATGACGTGTGATATTCCATGGGAAAATGCCGGTAAGGTGTGCTGCGGTCTGGAGGGTGTGCAATAAGGAGGGTATGGAAGAAGTGCAGAAACTGGTAAAATGGTAACGTATGAACAGGCGCCCGGCCGGGAAAAAGACCGGCGGACGCCTGTTTTGTTTGCCCAGCATGGGCGTTTTCTAATGGGTGAAAGTCCCAAGTGCGCGTAGGCAACAACGAAGCACATAGCCGAACAGCAAGGGTGTCCGCCGTGAGACGGAATCTGAAAGAAGCTGTAAGCAAACCTCTGACCTGACGGACAGGAACCGCATATAAGGCTCGGAAATACGGATAAGGTGGCAAAAGGCACTGAAGTCCAAAAGGTTGCCGGAAGTACGAGTAAATGCGGCAGGTACATGGAGGAAAAGAACACGCACCTTAACTGGGGAGGTCTCACAGGCGGTCTCATTAGCCGTAGTAACAACGAATTGTGAGAAGTCAGCAGAAGCCATAGTAGTGAGGAAGTTCCTGTAATGGGGACGGAGCGAAGGGCTGAACAATCAATCAGTTGAAGTACGTTCCACTTCGTAGCCGGAGCATACGCCTGTCGATGACTTCAAAGGCGGCAAAGGCAAAAGGGGCAGAAAGGAAACAACGCATGGACACAAGCAGTCTCATGGAGCAGATATTAAGCAGGGATAATCTAAATGCGGCGTATCTGCAAGTCGTAAGGAATAAAGGAGCGGCAGGCGTGGACGGGATGACCGTTGAAGAACTTGGCGCATATCTTTCGGAAAACGGCGAAAACATTAAGGAACAGTTGCGGACGAGGAAGTATAAGCCGAAGCCAGTCCGCAGGGTGGAGATACCCAAACCCGATGGTGGTACAAGAAATCTTGGAGTGCCAACAGCAGTAGACCGCTTTGTACAGCAGGCGGTGGCACAGGTGCTTACCCCGATATTTGAGGAGCAGTTTCACGACCACAGCTATGGATTCAGACCCAAGCGGTGTGCACAGCAGGCAGTCCTTAAAGCATTGGAAATGATGAATGACGGACACAACTGGATAGTGGATATCGACCTAGCGAAATTCTTTGACACAGTAGACCATGACAAGCTGATGACGATTTTCGGACGGACAATAAAGGACGGAGATGTCATATCGGTGGTAAGAAAGATTCTGGTCAGCGGCGTAATGATTGATGATGAGTATGAAGATACGGTAGTCGGCACACCGCAGGGTGGAAATATCTCGCCGCTGTTAGCAAATATCATGTTAAATGAGCTGGACAAAGAACTGGAAGCAAGGAGGCTGGATTTCGTCCGGTATGCAGATGACCTTATTATAATGGTCGGGAGCAGACAGGCGGCAGAGCGGGTAATGAAGAGCGTGGCTCGGTTTATAGAGGAAAAGCTTGGACTGAAAGTGAACGCGGAAAAGAGCAGGGTTGATAAACCAAAGGGCATTAAGTATCTGGGGTTTGGATTTTACTATGACTCATTTGCCAAAGGGTACAAAGCCAGACCACACCCGAAAGCGGCAGCAAAGTTCAAGGCGCAGATGAAGAAATATACAAGCAGGAGCTGGGGAGTGGGCAATGGTTATAAAATTGGGAAACTCAACCGGCTTATCCGAGGGTGGATAAATTATTTCAAAATCGGAAGCATGAAAAGGCTGTGCGCAAAAATGGACGGACAGATTCGGTATCGACTGCGCATGTGCATATGGAAACACTGGAAAACGCCAAAGAACAGGGAAAAGAATCTTATCAAACTTGGTCTGCCGCCAAATGCGGCACATGGCATTTCATATGCCAAAGGATATGCCAGAGTGTGCAGAAGCTGGAATCTCCACATTTGTATCAGTAAAGAGAGACTAGTACAGCATTGCCAAAATAATAATGAATAGACGTTGCTTTTTTATTGTAGTCGGTGCATAATAATTCTATCACTAAAGAATGGATGTGTTATTATGCGAAGGAAAACAATTGATACTATCCCGGTTTTATCTGATGCCATGAAAAACATATTATCTGCTTTTTCAAAAAGCCGCTCCCTTCCGTCAGGACTGGTCAAAAGAGCCAGCATTGTCCTGCTTGCGTCACAGGGGGAACTCAACCAGAATATTGCACCACAGGTCGGGCTTCATTATAATAATGTTGCCACCTGGCGCAGTCGGTTCCTCGCGGCGCTCCCAGCCTTGCGGAGGATTGAAATGGACGACCCGAAAAAGCTTGAAGATGAGATACGGGCAGTCCTGTCCGATAAAAAACGCCCCGGTGCCCCGTCTGTTTTTACGCCGGACCAGATCATGCGGATCATCGACCTTGCCTGCAGCAACCCAAATGATTTTGGGTACGAAGTAAGCCAGTGGAGTCTCCCGCTGTTAGTGGCAGAAATTAAAAAGCAGGGGATCGCTGAACAGATTTCTGAGAAATCTGTCAGCCGTTTTTTAAAAATGAGGTAGATTTACATCCCCACAAAATCCGTTACTGGCTTCATTCTTCGGAAAAGACGGAAGCCCCGGAATCTTTTGCGCGGAAAGTAAACGAAATCTGCGGCCTGTACCAGAGTGCCCAGGAACAAAGCCGGGAAGGTGCACACATTGTTTCCACGGATGAAATGACCGGGGTACAAGCGCTGGAACATAAATATCCTGACAAGCTCCCATTACCCGGCCAGTGCGCCAAAATGGAGTTTGAGTATATCCGCCATGGCACGACCAGCCTCATCGGGTTCTTTGATGTTGCAACGGGCCGTATGGAAATGCCGTATTTAAACTCCACACGCACAGAAGAGGATTTTGTGGAAGCCGTGAAAGCATTGGTAGGGACAGACCCGCAAGCCCCATGGACATTTATATGCGATGGCCTAAACACCCATAAATCGGAAGCCCTTGTCCGCTTTGTGGCAGAAGCCTGTGCCCTTGGCGTGGAACTGGGCAAAAAAGGGAAAACAGGGATCCTTAAAAGTATGGAAAGCCGAGCGGATTTCCTGCATGACCCTTCCCACCGGATCCGCTTTGTCTATACTCCGAAACACAGTTCCTGGATGAACCAGATTGAGATATGGTTTGGCATCATTAACCGGAAGCTGCTGAAGCGGAAAAGCTACCTATCAATAGAAGAACTGGAAGCAAGCATCCTGCGCTTTATTGAACAATACAATCTTACAGCACACCCATTTAAGTGGACATATGCCGGGATACCATTAGTAATTTAATCACTGATATTTAAGCAATGCTGTACTAGCTAAGTTTGGTCTTGTATCCATGGAAGACTACTACGCCGAAAAGGCTGTTACATGTTAAGTTGATTGAACCGCCGTATACCGAACGGTACGTACGGTGGTGTGAGAGGTCGGAAGGCGAAATAATCGCCTTCCTCCTACTCGATTGCGGGTTGGAGAAGCTGATGCGGGAAACATAGTACAGAATTCTACAGAAGAAAACAGTAGATTGCATATCCATTTTCCGGGAGATAGGATAGAGTCATCAGAAATAAGAAAAGAGGTGTCTTATCATGCAGACATATGATATGGTACAGGCCGGATATGGGGAGGCGGACATCACGCCGGACAGTCCGGCTGAGATGGTGGGATTTTACCGTCCGGATAACCGATCGCAGGGCGTCATGGATTCCTTAAGGCTTCAGGCATTGGTATGGGAGGCTGACGGCGTCAGGGGCGGCCTTATTGCCATTGACAGTCTGGGCTTTACGGTGGACCTGTCCAATGTTATCCGGGATAGGGCCGCGGCGGCGCTTCACACGGGGCGGGAGCGGATTATGGTATGCTTTTCCCATACTCACAGCGCGCCCAATGCCGCAGAGGAACCGGATTATTTTGAAATGGTATGCAGGAAGGCGGACAGGGCTGTCCGGGAGGCCGCAGGCAATATGAAACCCATGGAGGCTGCCTGGGGGATTGGAGAAAACACCGTGGGGATAAACAGGAGGAATGAACCGGACCAGATGGACGGGCGGTTAGGTATTTTGAAGCTGGCTGCGCGGGATGGGAAGGGAAAGGAGGTCCTTCTTATTCGTGTGACAGCCCATGCCAATGTGTTGTCCGGGGATAATTACTTTATCTCCGCAGATTATATTGGGGCCGCAAGGAAACGGCTGGAGGAGACATATAACTGCCGGGTGATGATGGTACAGGGGGCAGCCGGTGATATCCGTCCCAAATATCATCAGGATAACCTGGAATATTTGGAGGTTCACTGCTGTGAGATGGCACGGAACGGATTTTCACAGGAGTACAGGAAAAAATATGGGCCCCAGAGCCGCAGGGCCCTGGAACAGATGGCGGAGCGTATTTTCCGGTCCGTGGATGCTGTGTATGGTTCATTGGTGATGACGCCTTTGGAGCGTCTGGAAATCCGTTCCTCCTTCTGCCGTTTTGCGGCGGATGTGCCGGACATGGAAAGGGCAGGGAAAATTGCAGAGGAGGCGCAGAGAGAAGCCGGAATTGACGGGAGGATGTGGCTGGAGGAGGTGAGGCGCCTTCTGGACGGAGGAATCCGGCGCCAGTACGCGGACATTGAGATTCAGTATCTTTTTATCAGCCAGGGCTGTCTGTGCGGCGTTCCCAATGAGGCCATGTGTCGGATCGCCGTTGACATCTGGAAGGAGGCGGAGGCGCCGCTTCTGTTTTTTAACGGCTATACCAATGGATGCAGCAGCTATCTGCCCACCGCAGAAGAGTATGATAAGGGAGGATACGAGGTGCTGTGGTCCAACCTGGTATACTTTCCCTATCACGGCCGGGTTATGCCTCTTAACAGGAACACGGCCGGAAAAATGGCGATGCAGGTGGTGCGGGATTGGAAGAAGGGGAATCATAAATCATCATAAAGTCATCATAAGAGCCATGAGTGCCAGCAGAAGACAGGGACTGTCCGCCTCCGGCCATACACCGGCGGCGGACAGTCCCTGCAATGGTTTGTATGATTCGATTGTGTTCTTACATCCCGTTTAAATCCCCATTAAATTCCTATTAAATCCGTATCTAATCATCTTCCTCAGGCGTCAGCTCCGTGGTCTCCTTCTCAGGCGGCATGGCCAGTGAGAATATGATAAAGCAGATGAAGGCTGCTGCCAGACCCGGAATGATGGGCTGGCTGAACTTGATGCCGAAAAGCATTCCCTTGGAAACGTGCTCCAGATATACTACCACGATGGTTCCGGCAATCAGGGAGGCAATGGTGCCTGCTGTGGACGCCTTCTTCCAGTAATGTCCCATAACATATGGGAAGAAGGAGCCGGCTGCTCTTAATGTGAAGCAGAACATCAGGATGGATACAATGCTCTGGGTGTTGAAGAGGGCAATGAGCATGGAGGCCAAACCCACCAGGCACATAACGATTTTTGTTACCTTCATGACGGACTGGCTGGAGGCGTCCGGCTTCAGCACTGCTTTATAGATGTCATTGGCAAATATGGAGCCCGCGCCAAGGAGATCGGAGTCAGAACTGGACATGGTGGCGGAGATGATGCCTGCGAACAGAAGTCCGCATATAAGGGCCGGCATGGTGTTGATGGCAAGGACCGGCAGGGCGTAACGCGCGCCTACTGACTCAAACTGTGCGGAGCTGAATTTGCCCATATTGATTAAGGCCAGCGTGATGATGCCCAGGATAGTAGGAACAAAGGCGTAGATAAAGTTTACCAGGGCTGCCAGCCATGCGCCGCCCTTGGCCGCCTTTTCATCCCTGGCAGCGTAGAATCGCGACACAGCCTCCTGCCCTACGGAGAAAGTGGCTGTATACATGATAACAAGGGAGATAATTCCAAACAGATCATAGCCCTGGAACAGGCTCAGTGTGCCCTCCGGTATGTTGGATGCCACATTTCCCCATCCCCCCGCGTAATTCATGGCAAAGGGAACCGCGATAATCATACCGATGACAATCAGGAATACCTGGACAAAGTCTGTCAGTGTAACGCTCCAGAGACCGCCCATGATGGAGTAGACCGTAACCACAACGGCTACGATGATAACAGCCACCTGGTAGTCAATATTCAGCATGGTGGACAGGATGACGGCAGACGCGATGAACTGTCCGGCAGTAAGTCCCACCAGGGGAAGAAGCATGATGACGGCTGTTATGATGCCGCAGGATTTCCCGTAACGCCTGCGGAAATATTCAGGAACCGTCTTGACGGTGGCTGCCCTGAATTTGGGGGCCACGAAGCTGAGGATGATAAAGGCGATTCCCATGGTGGTTATGTACCAGGATGCGCTGAGTCCGAAGCCTGACATACCGTTCTGGACCACGCCCAGGGAGCTTCCGCCGCCGATTTCCGTGGCTGCCAGGGTACCGGCCATGAGAAGCGGTCCCAGACGGCGTCCGGCCACCATGAAGTCGGTGTTGGTGGATATCTTGGTGGATGAGTACCATCCAATCCACAGCATGAAAAGCAGGTAGACGATTACGATGATTGTTACAATTACATTTGAACCCATAAAACCCCTCCTGTTGAAATATTTTTCTTACCATTATTTTACCACAGGAGCTTCAGGGGAATAAGGACCATTTCTGCAGAAAATATACCGAATATGATACTTTGCGGGGAAACTTGACTTATGGCAAAAATGCCAATAAAATATAGAATAGGCTGTGCGCCGTACAGCAGTTTTATGAGAGAGGGGGTCCAGGGTATGTATAATGTGGCTGTCTGTGACGATACAGAAGAGGAGCGCCTTCAGGCGGCGGAATATGCCGGACGGTTTTTTGACCGGGAAGGCATTGAGGTCCGCATAGAAACATATGCATCAGGAAGGGAGCTTCTGGAGTCGGACAGGGAGTATGATTTGTATCTTCTGGATGTGCTGATGCCCGGAATGAGCGGCATTGACACCGCACAAGCACTGGCGGAAGCCAAGGGCCATCCGGTGGTGGTATTCATCACCTCTTCCCTGGAATCAGCCGTGGAGGGATACCGAGTGGAGGCGGCGGGATTTATCTTAAAGCCCGTGGAGGAGGAGAGCTTTTGGGCCACCATGGAGCGTGTGGTGAGGCGCAGACTGGGAGTGAAGAAGGCTGTTCTGCCCGTGGTACATAACCGTGTAAATGTGGAGCTTCCCCTGGAGCGCCTGGCCTGGTTCGAGAACAGGCTTCACCGCGTTTTTGTGAAACTGGCGGATGGGGAAATACTGTCCGTCAACCAGAAGCTGTCCGAGCTGCAGCTGGTTCTGGAACCCCATTCCCAGTTCCTGCGCTGCCACCAGAGTTACCTTGTGAATCTGGACTATGTGGATAAGCTGGAGGATTCCTGTTTTTACATGAAGGATGGGCAGATGATTCCCATATCCAGGAATTTTTATAAACAGAGTAAGAATGCCTACTACCATTACCGGCTGAAATGAGGAATTTATGAACGATGCAGCGTGTACTGTTTTTGTGAATCTGATCAATCTGGCCGTGCGCATGATGCCCATTTTTGTGTGCCTGGAGCCGAAACACAGGGACAGGGAGAACATAGCAGCCATATCCGTTTATCTGTGGGTCATCATGATATCCATGGAATCCGTATTCCATATCAGCCCCCAGGTCTTTTTTGTGTTCCGGGGCATATTTTCCTGTCTTTACTTTCTGGTGCTCCTTATTTTTTTTAAGGGAACCCTGCTTAAGAAAGGATTCCTGTACATTTCCGCATGGCTGTTCGCGGTCCTGTCCACATCGCTGAATGAGTTTGCGTCCTGGATATTAAAGGGGCATGTGTCCCTGACATACGGACAGATCTGTGTGGCGGTATCCCTGCTGTGGGCCTGCGGATTTTATGTGTTTGTACGGTTTTGGCTGAGGGACAGGGTTAACCGTCTCTTTGACCAGTTATCCAGGCGATCCTGTTCCCTGCTGCTGACATATCCGTCTGTTTCCCTGTTCATCCTTTTCATTGGGAACAATACCATATTTTCATCCCGTTCCCTGGCCGTGCGCGGACTGGAGGACGTGCTGTTCTATCTGGCGCTGTGCGTTATGATACTGGTGCTGTACGTGCTGATTTTGAGCAGCACCCTGGAAATCATGTGCCGCCGCAGGACCGAGGAGGAGCTGCAGTTTGCCAGGCAGCTCATCAGCCAGCAGAGGGAGCATTATAACCAGACTCTGGATTATATTGAACAGGTGCGCATCATCAAGCATGATTTCCGCCATCATATCCACGCTCTTCTGAACATGGACCGGGGCGAGCGGACCCATTACCTGATGAACCTGAAGAGGGAGCTGGATATGACGGCTGAGATGGTGTTCTGCCAGAACCAGGCCGTAAACGGACTTTTGCAGGAGTATGCCGCCAGGGCAAGGCAGGATGGGGTGGAGTTCACAGCCAGGGTGGACTTATCCGCCCATGTGCCAGTGGATGATTTGACTCTGTGCATTGTCATCGGAAACCTGCTGGAAAACGCCATGGAAGCATGCCGCCGCCTGACGGGACATCGGTTCATCCTGGTCCGGGTCAGATGGCTGGACGGCCACCTTATGATGCTGGTGGAAAATTCCTATAACGGACAGATTAAGAAGAACGGAAGCAGGATTCTGTCCAGCAAAAGGGATGGCGGGCTGGGTATACTGAGCATTAAGCGCATCCTGAACCAGCCGGGGGACGAGTTCGATGTGGATTACAATGACACCACCTTTACGGCCATGGTGAAAATCGTGGACAGGGCCCTGGGATAGGCGGATGACAGAGAGGTTTTGGAGCGGTTTCGGAGAGGTTCTTGCTAAAGGGATTGCATTCTCCCTGAAACCATGTATAATGGTAGTTGTAAATAAACGGGGAGCTCACTTAAGTGGGCTGAGAGTAAGCTGTTCATGCTTAGACCCATTACCTGATTTGGATAATGCCAACGTAGGGACCATAGCGGACAATTGCCGGCGGAGCACCTGTTTTGGTGTTCCGCCTTTTGTTTGCCCAGCATGGGCGTTTTCTAATGGGTGAAAGTCCCAAGTGCGCGTAGGCAACAACGAAGCACATAGCCGAACAGCAAGGGTGTCCGCCGTGAGACGGAATCTGAAAGAAGCTGTAAGCAAACCTCTGACCTGACGGACAGGAACCGCATATAAGGCTCGGAAATACGGATAAGGTGGCAAAAGGCACTGAAGTCCAAAAGGTTGCCGGAAGTACGAGTAAATGCGGCAGGTACATGGAGGAAAAGAACACGCACCTTAACTGGGGAGGTCTCACAGGCGGTCTCATTAGCCGTAGTAACAACGAATTGTGAGAAGTCAGCAGAAGCCATAGTAGTGAGGAAGTTCCTGTAATGGGGACGGAGCGAAGGGCTGAACAATCAATCAGTTGAAGTACGTTCCACTTCGTAGCCGGAGCATACGCCTGTCGATGACTTCAAAGGCGGCAAAGGCAAAAGGGGCAGAAAGGAAACAACGCATGGACACAAGCAGTCTCATGGAGCAGATATTAAGCAGGGATAATCTAAATGCGGCGTATCTGCAAGTCGTAAGGAATAAAGGAGCGGCAGGCGTGGACGGGATGACCGTTGAAGAACTTGGCGCATATCTTTCGGAAAACGGCGAAAACATTAAGGAACAGTTGCGGACGAGGAAGTATAAGCCGAAGCCAGTCCGCAGGGTGGAGATACCCAAACCCGATGGTGGTACAAGAAATCTTGGAGTGCCAACAGCAGTAGACCGCTTTGTACAGCAGGCGGTGGCACAGGTGCTTACCCCGATATTTGAGGAGCAGTTTCACGACCACAGCTATGGATTCAGACCCAAGCGGTGTGCACAGCAGGCAGTCCTTAAAGCATTGGAAATGATGAATGACGGACACAACTGGATAGTGGATATCGACCTAGCGAAATTCTTTGACACAGTAGACCATGACAAGCTGATGACGATTTTCGGACGGACAATAAAGGACGGAGATGTCATATCGGTGGTAAGAAAGATTCTGGTCAGCGGCGTAATGATTGATGATGAGTATGAAGATACGGTAGTCGGCACACCGCAGGGTGGAAATATCTCGCCGCTGTTAGCAAATATCATGTTAAATGAGCTGGACAAAGAACTGGAAGCAAGGAGGCTGGATTTCGTCCGGTATGCAGATGACCTTATTATAATGGTCGGGAGCAGACAGGCGGCAGAGCGGGTAATGAAGAGCGTGGCTCGGTTTATAGAGGAAAAGCTTGGACTGAAAGTGAACGCGGAAAAGAGCAGGGTTGATAAACCAAAGGGCATTAAGTATCTGGGGTTTGGATTTTACTATGACTCATTTGCCAAAGGGTACAAAGCCAGACCACACCCGAAAGCGGCAGCAAAGTTCAAGGCGCAGATGAAGAAATATACAAGCAGGAGCTGGGGAGTGGGCAATGGTTATAAAATTGGGAAACTCAACCGGCTTATCCGAGGGTGGATAAATTATTTCAAAATCGGAAGCATGAAAAGGCTGTGCGCAAAAATGGACGGACAGATTCGGTATCGACTGCGCATGTGCATATGGAAACACTGGAAAACGCCAAAGAACAGGGAAAAGAATCTTATCAAACTTGGTCTGCCGCCAAATGCGGCACATGGCATTTCATATGCCAAAGGATATGCCAGAGTGTGCAGAAGCTGGAATCTCCACATTTGTATCAGTAAAGAGAGACTAGCTAAGTTTGGTCTTGTATCCATGGAAGACTACTACGCCGAAAAGGCTGTTACATGTTAAGTTGATTGAACCGCCGTATACCGAACGGTACGTACGGTGGTGTGAGAGGTCGGAAGGCGAAATAATCGCCTTCCTCCTACTCGATTAATACGCGGGACAATTCTGTATGGTATCAGGCATGGGCGCCGGAGCTTCCCGGCGGCGGATTGGGGGCACCACCTTCCGCCGCTTTATAAAATTAATGCGAAAAGGAGAATGACTATGAAAACAGCATTAACAATCGCGGGAAGCGATTCCAGCGGAGGCGCCGGCATCCAGGCAGATATCAAGACCATGACCGCTCACGGGGTATACGCCATGAGCGCCATAACGGCATTGACTGCCCAGAATACCACCGGCGTGACAGGAATCATGGAGGTGACTCCATCTTTTTTAAAGGAACAGCTAGACGATATATTTACGGATATCTTCCCGGACGCGGTTAAAATCGGGATGGTTTCCTCCGGCGGCCTGATAGAGGCCATCGGGGACAGGCTGGCGTTTTACAGGGCAGCCAATGTGGTGGTGGACCCGGTGATGGTATCCACCAGCGGTTCCCGGCTCATCAGCGGGGAGGCCATAGAGGCGCTGAAGGAAGTCCTTCTTCCCATGGCAAACCTGCTGACCCCCAATATCCCGGAGGCAGAGGTGCTGTCAGGAATGGAGATACATAATCCCGGTGACATGGAGAAGGCGGCAAGGGCCATCGGGGAGAGCTATGGCTGCGCCGTACTCCTTAAGGGCGGCCACCAGCTCAATGATGCCAATGATCTGCTGTACCGGCATAAGAAACTGAAATGGTTTAACGGCAGGCGGATTGACAACCCCAATACCCATGGGACAGGCTGTACCCTGTCCAGCGCCATTGCCTCCAATCTGGCCAAGGGCATGGATATGGACCTGGCTGTGGAGCGCGCCAAGGTATATCTCTCAGGCGCGCTGGAAGCGCAGCTGGACCTGGGAAAAGGAAGCGGACCAATGAACCATGGATTTGCCATCCGGGGCGAGTATTAAGGAGGGATGAGCATGAGGGAAAAGATGAGAATGAAGGAAAAGGGAACCTCCGTATCTGCCAACAGCCTTATATGGTTTGGGGCAGGAGTATCCATAGCCGAGATACTGACAGGCACATATCTGGCGCCTCTGGGATTTGGAAAGGGGCTGGCAGCCATTGTGCTGGGTCATGTGATTGGCTGCATGCTGCTGTTTGTGGCGGGGCTTATTGGCGGGCATACCAGGCGAAGCTCCATGGAAACAGTGAAGATGAGCTTTGGACAGAAAGGAAGCCTGCTGTTTTGCGGACTCAACGTCCTGCAGCTGGTGGGCTGGACCTCCATCATGATTTATGACGGCGGTCTGGCTGCTAACGGTATTTATGACGCGGGACTGTGGGCATGGTGTCTTGTGATTGGCGGTCTGATTCTGGTGTGGCTTTTAATTGGAATCAGGAACCTGGGAAAAATCAATACGGCAGCCATGACGGCTCTGTTTGTACTGACTCTCATTTTGTGCCGGGTTATATTTACAGGTAACGTGGAGCCGTCCGCGGAGGCAGGCGGTTCCCTGAGCTTTGGGGCCGCAGTTGAATTGTCCGTGGCCATGCCTCTGTCCTGGCTGCCCCTCATAAGCGATTATACAAGGGAGGCCGAAAGGCCCTTTGGGGCAACGGCGGCCAGCGCCGTGGTTTACGGCCTGGTGAGCTGCTTTATGTATGTCATCGGAATGGGAGCAGCCATTTACACGGGTGATTATGATATATCTGTCATCATGGTCAAGGCGGGGCTGGGAGCGGCAGGTCTTCTCATTATTGTGCTGTCCACCGTGACTACCACGTTCCTGGACGCCTACTCTGCCGGTGTATCCAGCGTATCCATCACACACAGGATTAAGGAAAAATGGGCGGCAGTGGCAGTGACCATCATCGGCACCGCGGCAGCCATGGTATACCCCATGGACAACATTACAGATTTCCTTTATCTGATTGGTTCCGTGTTTGCCCCCATGATTGCCATTCAGATTGCGGATTATTTTATCATCCGGCAGGACCATGAGGCGGAGGCCGCCAATCTGCCAAACCTGGTTATCTGGCTGGCGGGTTTTGTGATTTACCGCATACTGATGCGGGTGGATACGCCTGTGGGAAGCACCCTTCCTGACATGGCGGCCACCGTGGTTCTGTGCGTGGTTTGCAGCCGGGTGACGGTCGCCGTCCGCGCCTTTCCCGGCCGGAAAAATGTGACAAAAGTATGATATTTCTATAAAGTCCTTTACGGGAAGGCATTGCAGGTGTTACAATATGCTCTGGCAGTCCGGGTGACATAACGCCCAGACGTATATTTCGGGAAAATGGCCGGACAGAGGGACGGCGTACCGTTTTCCCATAAGCAGAGGAGCGGAATTTATGAAAAAATGGATGTGTATATGTGCGGCAGCTGTACTGGCGGTTTCAGCCCTGACCGGATGCGGCACCAGCGCAGGGGCAGCCACTACAGCGGCGCGGACTGAGGCGTCCAAGGAAGAGGCGGCCAAGGCAGAGGCGGTTAAAAAAGAGACAACCAAGACATCGGAGGCTTCAGAGGAAGCCGGGGATACAGCTTCGGAGGAAATTCAGGCAGCGGCAGGAAAACACCATGTGAAGATTAACGTAAAGGACTATGGAACCATTTCCGTGGAGCTTTACGGGGACGAGGCTCCCATCACGGTGGCTAACTTCCTGAAGCTGGCAAAGGACGGTTTCTATGACGGACTTACCTTTCACCGCATCATAAGCGGTTTCATGATTCAGGGCGGCGACCCGTTAGGCACAGGTATGGGCGGTTCTGACCAGGAAATCAAAGGCGAGTTTTCCAACAACGGAGTGGAGAACCCGCTGTCCCACACCAGGGGAGCTATTTCCATGGCGCGCTCCCAGATAAAGGACAGCGCCAGTTCCCAGTTCTTCATTGTGCATGAGGACAGCACATTCCTGGATGGGGATTACGCCTGTTTCGGATATGTGACAGAGGGCATGGAGGTAGTGGATGCCATCTGTGAGGACACAAAGGTGGAAGACAATAACGGTTCCGTGGCAAAGGCCAACCAGCCTGTCATCGAGAGCATAGAGGTAGTGGACTGATAAAGGTCCTGGCATACGAAAGAATCCGGGTTTCCCTGTTTTAGGGACCCCGGATTTTATGTTTTTATGAAGAATTCTTACATTTTTGATTTTCATATTGAAAATATGGTGAAGGGCTGTTATGTTTAGAAGGCGTCCTGCCGTTTTCAGGCAGGAGTGGAAGAAAATGCAGTAAATATCAATAAAAGGCAGGGCAGGATTGTTTATGCGGAAGTTAAGGAAGAGGACATGGATGGGAAGGCTGGCCGCGGCTTTGACGGCAGCGGCTGTGCTTGTGCTGGCAGGGGCGTTTGTGTCCCTGGCGGATGAGAGCGGAGATACAACCCGCTTTGTATCCGGTACAAAGGTCAACGGCGTGGGCGTGGGCGGACTGACCGTGGATGAGGCCAAGGCCAGAATCGAAGGTTTTTATGCCGGTGAATACAATCTCACCATTAAGGAGAGAGGCGGACGCCAGGAAACCATAACAGGTGCGGACATCGGTTACAAGGTGGAGGTTCCCGAGGGACTTAAGGCTATACTGGATGCGCAGAACGCAGCCGGACGTGTCTCAGGACCGGATGCGGATAACTCCCATACCATGGCCATGACAGTGACCTACAGCCAGGAGGCCATGGGGGCAAAGATTAAGGCTCTGACCCTGATAAGCGGCTCCGGCATCACAGTCACTTCCGATGCCCGCATATCCTCCTATGAGGAGGGACAGCCTTTTTCCGTCATACCGGCTGTCCAGGGAAATAATGTGGACGAGGCCAAGACCACGGAGGTGATTACCGCTGCTGTAAAAGCAGGGCAGAGCTCTGTGGATGTGGACAGCGCAGGCTGTTATTACCAGGTAAATATATGGGAGACAGATGAGAACCTTATCGCCTTGTGCGCCCGCATGAACCAGTACCGGGACATGAGCGTCAATTATGTGTTTGGCGATGAGAAGGAGACTCTTGGCGGTGAGACCATTGCCGCCTGGGTCACAGGAAGCCAGGACGGGGTGCCGACGGTTGACTTGGAGAAAATCACAGCCTTTGTGACAGAGATGGCGTCCAGAAGGGATACGGCCGGAACCGCCCGCATATTCCATACAGCCGCGGGCAAAGATGTGGAGCTGACGGGCCCCTACGGCTGGAAAATAGATGTGGCAGGCGAGGTACAGGCCCTGGCAGCCCTGATTCAGGCCGGCCCCGCAGCCGGTCCTGTGGACAGGGAACCTGTATACGCCATGACGGCCGCCAGCCGCACGGCCCCTGACTGGGGCAACACGTATGCGGAGGTGGACCTGACAGGACAGCACGTATACATGTTCCAGGAAGGAAACCTGGTGTGGGACGCGCCCTGTGTCACGGGTAATATATCCAAGAATTATGACACGCCCGCAGGCATTTACAGCCTGACCTACAAGGAAAAGGACAGGATACTGAGGGGAGCCAAGAAGGCGGACGGAACCTATGAGTACGAGAGCCATGTGGATTACTGGATGCCCTTTAACGGGGGCATTGGTTTCCATGACGCCACATGGAGAAGCAAATTCGGCGGCACCATCTTCCAGACCAGCGGAAGTCATGGCTGTATAAACCTTCCGCCGGAGAAAGCCAGCGTGCTCTATGACTTAATATATAAGGGCATGCCTGTGCTCTGCTACCAATAACAGGCATTACGGGCCGGGAACAGATTCCCGGCCCATTGTGTAAAATGTATGTCCCGGTCCCGGATTCCAGCGATATTTTCTACTTGCAAATTGCAGGTTAAGAGAGTACATTATTGGGATGAAATTCATGGAAACAGAGAGGAATACATACATGGCCGCAAATGTGACAAAGGATATGACGGAAGGCTCCCCGGTAAAACTGATACTGGGATTTTTCATCCCCATGCTGTGCGGACTGCTGTTCCAGCA
This sequence comes from Enterocloster clostridioformis, assembly GCF_020297485.1. Classification (NCBI taxonomy): domain Bacteria; kingdom Bacillati; phylum Bacillota; class Clostridia; order Lachnospirales; family Lachnospiraceae; genus Enterocloster; species Enterocloster clostridioformis. The sequence continues at coordinate 2,634,726 of NZ_JAIWZC010000001.1, read as the reverse complement.
GCTGTACAATATGGCGGACACCATCATCGTGGGCAAGTGCCTGGGGGTTAAGGCCCTGGCAGCGGTGGGTTCCACCGGCTCCATCAACTTTATGATTATCGGTTTCTGCCTGGGTGTATGCAGCGGTTTTGCCATTCCGGTGGCCCAGAAATTCGGAGAAAAGAACGAAAAAGCGCTCAGACGGTTTGTGGCCAACAGCGCATGGCTGGCAGTCCTGTTTTCAGCGGTCATGACCGTGGCCGTGTGCCTGTTATGCCGCAACATCCTGGAGCTGATGCAGACGCCGGAGGATATTATTGATGGGGCCTACAGCTATATCTTTGTGATATTCCTGGGCATTCCGGCCACCTATCTCTATAACCTGCTGTCCTGCACCATACGTTCCCTGGGAGACAGCACCACCCCCCTGATTTTTCTGGTGTTCTCCTCTGTGGTGAATGTGGCCCTGGACTTCTTTACGATTCTGGTCCTCAAGATGGGCGTGTCAGGGGCTGCCTGGGCCACCATCACGGCCCAGGCAGTGTCGGGAATCCTGTGCCTGTTTTATATGAGAAAGAAATTCGACATCCTTAAAATGAATGATGACGAGTGGAGGCCGGATGCCCATTACATGAAGATTCTGTGCAACATGGGAATTCCCATGGGACTGCAGTATTCCATCACCGCCATAGGAAGCGTAATCCTCCAGACCGCAGTCAATTCACTGGGATCCATGGCGGTGGCTGCTGTGACGGCAGGCAGTAAAATCAGCATGTTCTTCTGCTGCCCCTTTGACGCCCTGGGATCCACCATGGCCACCTACGGCGGACAGAATGTGGGCGCCAGGAAGCTGGACCGTATTGATCAGGGGCTGAAGGCAGGGGCTGTCATGGGCTGCGTCTATGCCGTCATAGCCTTTGCGGTGCTCTGTATCTTTGGACAATGGATTGCACTTATGTTCGTGGATAAGGGGGAAGGGGAAATCCTGAGGAACACGCGGCTGTTCCTCATCGGCAACAGCCTGTTCTATATTCCGCTGGTGTTTGTCAACGCGGTGCGGTTCATGATTCAGGGGCTCGGATATTCCAGGCTGGCCATTATTGCCGGTGTATGCGAGATGGCGGCGCGCTCCTTTGTAGGCTTCTGCCTGGTCCCTGTGTTTGGTTACATAGCAGTGTGCATCGCCAGCCCTGTGGCCTGGATCGCCGCGGATCTGTTTCTCATACCGGCTTACCGCCATGTGATGAAGAACCTGAACCAGCTTTTTTATGGCAGGAGCAGGGCCACAGACGCTGCACAATGATTGTGAAAGCAAAATAAAAAAAGCTGCGGGAGGGAATCCGATGAAGGATAATGCCGCAGCTTTTCTGATTCATGAATGCCATAATTTTGTCATTTGCCAAAACTCTGTTTATTCCCGAAGGCCTGCCGGAGAGCGCTTCCAGGGAAGCACCGGCTGAAGCTTGTAATCCACAATCAGTTCCCTGCGGCTGCAGAGCTTGCGGAAATTGCTCAGTATCCGCTTCATGACCATCTCACCCTTTTCCATGGTCACGGTGGGAAGGAGGATGATGTACTGGCTGATGCTGTAACGGGTGTACACGTCGCTGCAACGAAGGGAGTCACGGATGGCGTGGTTCAGATGCTCCATAGCCTTGTTAAGGACCGTTGTCTTGGGAACCCGTCCGTCCAGGTCACCGATGGTCAGGAGACACAGATAGATGGAATCGCCGGTGCGCTCAATGGCTCTGCGTTCCAGCTGGAACAGGTCGTGAAATACAGGATATTCGCAGTAAAATGCCCCTCCTGAGGCTTCCTCCTTAAGTGTCTCCTGGATGGAATCCAGGTTAGTGTTGATACCCTGCTCCTTGCTGCGGATGGACTTGTATAAATCCTTAAAATGGTCCGACGGAGAGATGGAGAATTCGTTATAAAACAGGTCCAGTGTATGGTTGTATTCTTCAATGGCCTGGCTGGTGTGGCCGTCCCGGTAGAGGGAGTATACCAGGTGATAGTGGAATCCTTCGTCAAAGGGCTCTATCCCCACTGCTGTCTGGCAGATAGAGGTTATCCTGGAGAAGTCCTCCTTTTTGGTAAGCAGCTCCACCGTCTTATAGACCAGCTTCTGGTACAGGGAATGGTAATATGTACTGATGGGGATAACCCAGGATTCGTATTCGGATTTGGGAAGAAAATCCCCCTTGTACAGCTCCAGTCCCTCAAGGCAAAGCTTAAGGGCTTCAGCCTCATCCATGTCCTGATTCAGGACCCGGGTACAGATGGACTCAAACTGGTCAATGTCAAGGACGGATGAATAGTCCTGCGTCCAGCAATAGGAACCTCTCTGCTGGACTAACAGCTTCTGGGGAGGAATCCCCAGGGGCTCCAGCAGCCTGCGGCTGCGGAACATCAGGGTTTTCAGGGCGCCGCCCGGGTTGACGCCGGGGTCGTCGGCCCATACGATGTTGATAAGTTCACCGGGACTGATGGATTTCTTCTGGAATACCACCAGATACTCCAGGAGACACCAGGGTTTTTTTGACTGGTTGCTGTTGTCGGTTATCTCTTTATCGCCAACCCTGAGGGAAAATCCGCCCAGGGTTTTTATATAAATAATAGGTTTATCTTCTATAATGGATGCATTCATGTCTGCTCTCCTTTGCAAAAGCGGGGTCATTCTAAAATAAGTATACTAATCAGAATCATAATTGTCCAGAAAAAAATACATAAAAAAGCAGCCCGGCGTTCTTTTGTAACCGGATTGTAACCGGAGACTGTTATAATGGTAGCAGGCTTATTGGGATTACTATGTCAATTTATTAGAGAAAAGCAGGTGAATATATGTCGATTGCAAAAACCGGAGCCCTACAGGATTCGTACAAATATGTAAATATAGCCATTGACAGCTTTGATGGCCGCCTGTTGCAGGGGAGGATCTGCCATGACAGCCTGGAGGAGGCAGTACCCTTTGGCTGTATTTCGGAGATGGCCATTTGCCTGGAAAACCTTTTTTATGAGCTCCGCTATCCCATGAAGAGTGTGGACCAGAGGTCCTTTGCGGGGATAAAACATGGCGGTCCGTCATTAAGGTGTGGGGAGGAGTCCGGAAAAAAGAGGCTCCAGGGAAAACTGGCTGAGTTCTGCCTGCATGTGAAATACAGGTTTCATTCCACGTGGCAGGGTAATATAAGGGACCTGAGAAACGGCGGTACCTATTCTTTTCAGAGCTTTTTGGAGCTGATGGAGTATCTGGACCGTTCTCTCGGACAAGGAAGTGATATTAAGCACGGCCTCGGCAAGCGGATGTGCGAGGTGGCTGTGCGCAATTTCAGTCATTTCGTCATGGGCGGGGACGTATCCCATCCGGCAGTGGCGGACCGCCGGGAATTTGCCAGTGAGTTTGAACTCAGGGACGAAGTGGAGCGCCTTCTTCTTCCTCTTCCGGAAGGCGGGGAGGAGGGGAACATCATAAGTCCCAGAAGCGTCACGGTCAATGCGGGAGGCTTTGGCCCCATGACCTTCGTTATAAGGATCATGTTCAGAAGGAACGCCACCTGGCAGGGAACCATCTGCTGGAAGGAAAAGCGCAGACAGGTCAGTTTCCGCAGCTTCTTGGAGATGCTGCTTCTGATGCAGGAGGCAGTGGCTGACAGCGAAGGATGGAACGAGGAGCTTAAAGCGGCTTCCGGCCATGCGGGATGACAGCGGGAAAGGACACATAATCATCTATGGATCAGAAAAAAGGAAAGAGCAGGATACGGGGCATCATCATCTTGGTTTTACTGGCCGTCATGCTGGTAAGCGGTGCCATGAGCATCCACAGCTGGATGGAGGACAAGAGGACCAGGGAAGAATATGAGCGGCTGGCCGGGCTGGCCAGGGAGACCACCGCGCAGCCGTCCACGGAAGCAGTGACGGAGCCGGGGGAGCCGGAGACAGAGCCCTATGTATCTCCAATCAACTTTGAGGAGCTGATGAGGGGGAATCCGGATACCATCGGATGGATCCGGGTGCCGGATACCAATATCGATTATCCCATTGTTCAGGGAGAGGACAATGATTTCTACCTAAACCATGATTTTTACGGCAAGGAGAATATTGCGGGCGCCATTTACCTGGATTTTGAGAGCCAGGGAGATTTTGTGGGACGGAACAATGTGCTGTACGGCCATAATATGAAGAACGGAAGCATGTTCAAGGATGTGAACCGGTATAAGGACGAGGCATTTTTTAAGGAGCACCAGTTTTTCAGCATCTACACGCCCGACCGGGAAATCAGGTTAAAGGCAGTGGCCGCCTACTACGGGGAGGCGCGGCCCATTGTGCGCAAGACCAGGTTTAAATCCCAGGAATCCTTTGACGCCTTTGTGCATGAGATGGTGAAGCCGTGCGGCTACGGCGACGAGATTACATATCCGGCCAAGACCCTGTATACCCTGGTTACATGCAGCTATGAAATCAACGATGCCAGAACCTTCCTGTTTGCGGTGGAGGTGGATGAGGACGGAAATCAAATCCAGCCTGACGATGTATTCTTACAGCGCATGGATGAGCTGATGGGGGACAAGACGAAGGATAAGACGCAGGAGACAGCACAGGAAAACCTTCAGGAAACAGCGGACAGTGCAAAGGAAGGCGAACAGTAGGAAATGATTATATATGACAGCCATGAATTCCCAGTTAAAGGATTTATGGCTGTTTTTACAATTATTTATACCTTTTTCCTGCATAAAAAGACGTATTTGGGTATTGGAAAACAGAACGAGTTATGTTATACTTAGCACGTTAGGCGCATATACGCTTAGGAAAGCAAAGCGCGCCGTGTTTAATAGGGCAAGGTTTTAGCTGTTTGGGATTGCCGGTCATCAGATGACAGTGGAGTCATACCTGTGAGGATGGGTGTGGCTTTTTTCTTAGACAGTAAAGCCTGGAACATTTTTAAGAGGAGAGATTATTATGAAAATGAGTACAAAGAAAGTTTTAGGCCTGATTCTGGCCGGCGTCCTTGCTGCCGGTTCCCTGACGGCATGCGGCGGAGGGGGCACAGCGGCCACGGCAGCAGACACAAAGGCAGAGGCAACAACCGCAGCCGGCGATGCCAAGGCAGAGGGCGATGCCGCAGCAGATACCACGGGGGCGGACAGCGGAGAGAAAAAGACGCTGCGCGTGGCTATGGAATGCGCGTATGCTCCTTACAACTGGACACAGCCTGATGATTCCAATGGCGCGGTGGCTATTGCGGACAGCAATGAATTTGCTTACGGATACGATGTCATGATGGCAAAGAAGATTTGCGAGGAACTGGGCTATGACCTGGAAATCGTGCGTTTGGACTGGGATTCACTGATTCCGGCTGTCACCACAGGACAGGTTGACTGCGTCATCGCAGGACAGTCCATTACCTCTGAGCGTCTTCAGGCAGTGGATTTCACTGAGCCATATTACTACGCAACCATCGTTACCCTGGTAAAGGAAGGCAGCAAATATGCGGATGCCAAGAGTGTGGCGGACCTGGCGGGAGCTACCTGTACTTCCCAGCAGAGCACCATCTGGTATAATACCTGTCTGCCTCAGATTCAGGATGCCAATATCCTGGCAGCCACTGCCAGCGCTCCTGACATGCTCATGTCCTTAAACGCTGACAAGTGCGACCTGGTTGTTACAGACCAGCCTACAGGCAAGGGAGCCCTCATCGCTTATCCTAATTTCAAGATGATTGAGTTTGGCGGCGGCGACGCTGATTTCCAGGTAACGGATGAAGATATCAATATCGGTATTTCCTTAAAGAAGGGAAATACAGAGTTAAAGGATGCCATCAACAGCGTTCTCACAAAGATGACAAAGGACGACTTCTCCAAGATGATGGATGAAGCTATCTCTGTTCAGCCTCTGGCAAACTAAACTGCCGCGGCATCTGTAAAGGGATACCAAACTGATTTGCAGAGAAGCGGAGTTGCCGTCAGGCTAAAGTACGTTAAAGAGTAAGGAGAAGGGATATGCCAACAGATTTTTTCGGCCGTGTTATGGTCGTATTCAACCGATACGGTATGTCAATGCTCCAGGGCGCGGGCGTCAGCCTTAAGATTGCCCTGGTAGGTACTCTGGTGGGCTGTATCATAGGCTTTGCCGTGGGTATTGTCCAGACCATACCAAATGAGCGGGGAGACAACCCGGTAAAGAGGGCCGTGCTCTGGGTCGTGAAACTGATTCTGAACGCCTATGTGGAGTTCTTCCGCGGTACGCCCATGATGGCCCAGGCCATGTTTATTTATTACGGGCTTCTGCCTATGTTAGGAATCAACATGTCCATGTGGGGCGCCGCTTATTTCATTCTTTCCATCAATACAGGCGCTTACATGGCTGAGACGGTCCGCGGCGGAATACTTTCCATTGATCCGGGCCAGACAGAGGGAGCAAAGGCCGTGGGCATGACCCATGTACAGACCATGCTCTATGTGATTCTGCCCCAGGCATTGAGGAATATCATGCCTCAGATTGGCAACAACCTGATTATTAATATCAAGGACAGCTGCGTGCTCTCTGTTATCGGCGTCACGGAGCTGCTGTATAAGACCAAGGCTGCCGCAGGAGCCCTGTACATGAATTTCGAGGCATATACCATCACCATGATCGTATATTTCATCATGACATTCACCTGTTCCAGAATCCTGCGCTGGTGGGAAAACAGGATGGACGGCGCGGACAACTACGACCTGGCCACCACCGATACCCTGGCGCATACCAGCGGTATGTACCGGTTTCCGGACGAAAAGGATAAGAAGAAGGAGGATGCGCGATGAAGGGAGACAGGATATTAGAAATCCGTCATTTGAGCAAAACCTTCGGCACCAATCCTGTGCTTAAGGATATTGACTTTTCAGTCAGCAGCGGGGATGTGACCTGCATTATCGGCGCGTCGGGTTCCGGAAAATCCACACTGCTCAGATGCCTGAATCTTTTGGAAACGCCTACCACAGGCGAAATCATGTACCATGGAACCAATATTGCCGATAAAAAGGTCAATGCGCCCCAGTACCGCTCCAAGGTGGGAATGGTGTTCCAGAGCTTTAATCTGTTTAACAACATGACCGTGTTGGAGAACTGTATTATCGGACAGGTCAAGGTGCTTAAGAAGAACAAGACAGATGCCCATAAGAATGCCATGTATTATCTGGAAAAGGTGGGAATGGCGCCTTATATCAACGCCAAGCCCAGACAGCTTTCCGGCGGACAGAAACAGAGGGTGGCCATTGCCAGGGCATTGGCCATGGAACCAGAGGTGCTGCTGTTTGACGAGCCTACCTCGGCTCTTGACCCGCAGATGGTGGGCGAGGTGCTGGAGGTCATGCGCAAGCTGGCAGGAGAGGGCCTTACCATGATTATCGTCACACATGAAATGGCCTTTGCCAGGGATGTGTCCAGCCATGTGGTATTTATGGCAGGGGGAGTGATTGTGGAGGAGGGAGAACCCTCTCAGATATTTGGAGCGCCCAAACAGCTTCAGACCCAGGAGTTTTTAAGCAGATTTATGCATGGGTGATGTATAAAACGAAACGGAGCAAAGGCAAAGGGCCTCGGCTCCGTTTTAATTTGTGCGGCATTGTACTGTGCCGTCCTGCCTGCCTTCCGTTATTCCTTGTCCGATGAAACAGCCTTGGTGACATAGGGATAGAGGTCCTCATAGGCTTCCTTTTCCGCCTCATCCTGGGGCAGGGAAGGAATCAGGCCGGTGCAGTCCATGGCGGAGCAGGCTTGTATGTCAACGTCAAAATCGTCTTTTTCCTTGTGATCCAATTGTGATTCACCTCCTTGTGATGCGCTTGTGATTGAATCTTAGATATAGTTTGCGCAAAGGCAGATGATTCATACTGGCAAATCAAAAGCAGGGCAGCCATTTCTTTCAAAATGGCGGCCCTATTTTGTGGAATTTCCGCTGACGATGCCGCGGCTTTTTTAAGATTATTTACATCCCTTTTGCTTTAAAGCGGCCTCTATGAAACCTTTAAACAGGGGATGGGGACGGTTGGGCCTGGATTTGAGCTCAGGATGGGCCTGGGTGGCAATGAACCAGGGATGGCCCGGAAGCTCTATCATCTCCACAATCCGTCCGTCGGGGGACAGGCCGGAGAGCATCATGCCGCATTTGGTAAGCACGGTGCGGTAGTCGTTATTGACTTCGTAGCGGTGTCTGTGGCGCTCATAGATTGTGGTTTCGCCGTACAGGCCATAAGCTTTGGAGGCCTTGTCCAGGACACAGGGATAGGATCCCAGCCTTAAGGTGCCGCCGATGTCCTCCACTCCGTTCTGTTCCGGCATCAGATGGATGACGGGATGGGTGGTGGCGGGATTCAGCTCCACGCTGTGAGCATCCGCGTATCCGGCCACATTTCTGGCAAACTCCACAATGGACAGCTGCATTCCCAGACAAAGTCCAAGGAATGGTATGCGGTGTTCCCGGGCATACTGGATGGCGTGAATCTTTCCGTCAATACCGCGGTCGCCAAAGCCGCCGGGAACCAGGATACCGCTTACATCTTTGAAGATTTGAGGGGCATTTTCCGGTGTGACTGTCTCGGAATCCACCCATTTTATATGGACGGCCGCACGGTTGGCAATGCCTCCGTGTTTCAGGGCTTCCACCACGGAAATGTAGGCGTCGTGGAGCTGGATGTATTTGCCTACCAGGGCCACGGTCACTTCCTGCTCCGGATGCTTCCAGGCGTCTATCATGGCTTTCCAGTCTGTCAGGTCCGGCTCCGGACAGGGCAGATCCAGGCATTCACAGGCGGACTGGGCCAGATGCTCTTCCTCCATTACAAGGGGTACTTCATAGAGCACGTCCACATCCAGGTTCTGGAGTACGTGATGTTTGGGAACATTGCAGAATTGGGCGATTTTCGCCTTTATGCCGTCGTCCAGGGGGAGTTCGGAACGGCAGACAAGGATATCGGGCTGAATGCCCATTCCCTGAAGGTCTTTTACGCTGGCCTGAGTCGGCTTGGTCTTAAGCTCCTCTGAGGCTTTCAGGTAAGGAATGAGAGTTACGTGGATGATGCAGGTGCTGCCGGGGCCTGCATCGTGCTGGAACTGGCGTATGGCCTCCAGGAAGGGCTGGCTTTCGATGTCGCCGACCGTGCCGCCGACCTCGATGATGGCGATTTCCGTCTCGTTTTCCGTGTAGTTGCGGTGGAAACGGCTTTTGATTTCGTTGGTAATATGGGGGATTACCTGTACGGTTCCGCCGCCGAAGTCTCCGCGGCGTTCTTTTTGCAGGACCGTCCAGTAGACCTTGCCGGTGGTGACGTTGGAATTCCTGGTAAGGCTTTCGTCGATAAAGCGCTCATAGTGGCCTAAGTCCAGGTCCGTCTCAGCGCCGTCGTCCGTCACGAAGACTTCTCCGTGCTGGACCGGGTTCATGGTGCCGGGGTCGATGTTGATGTAGGGGTCGAACTTCTGCATGGTCACTTTGTAGCCTCTGGCCTTTAACAGGCGGCCGAGAGATGCCGCGGTGATGCCTTTTCCCAGGCCGGAGACTACGCCGCCGGTTACGAATACGTACTTGACTGGCATGATGGGGATACCTCCTTTTCTTGTTGTGGGTGTCGTGTGACTTGTTTGATATAGTATCAAAAAAATAACTGAAACATTATACATCCTCACCGAGAATAAATCCAGGGCTTTTTGCAAAAATTTAAGAAAATTAATTGTTCTTTTCTTGATTTATGGGGAGACTGACACTATAATGGTAGAGAATGGGTTTTTGCTGGAAATTGATAGATGACCCATTCAGAGGGAGAATTTGTACAATATGGATAATAACAACAAACAGGACCCGAATATGAAAAGTAACTGGCAGACCATAACCATGCTGGTGGTTGCTGCCATACTTACATTTATCGTGGTCAGCAGTATGAACAACTATCTGAATTCCAAGAAGCGTCAGGAGTTGTCCTATAATGAGTTTGTCCAGATGGTGGAAGCCGGCGAGGTGGACTCCATCAAGGTGGGCAGCACGGAAATCACGGTCATCCCTAAGAAGGGTAATACTAAGTATTCCCAGAATCTGGATTATTATGTGGTGAGACTGGAAGGCGATTACGACTTCGTCAACAGGATACTGGATAATAACGTGGTTACCAACCGTGAGAAGAGCGACAGCAGCACCCTTCTTCTGGTCCTGTTGAATTACGCTGTCCCGTTCCTGTTCCTGCTGTTCCTTATGAACTTCACCATGAAGCGCATGGGCGGCGGCGGAATCATGGGCGTGGGCAAGTCCAACGCCAAGATGTATGTCCAGAGGGAAACCGGCATTACCTTCAAGGATGTGGCCGGTGAGGACGAGGCCAAGGAGTCGCTGACAGAAATCGTGGATTTCCTCCACAACCCGGGCAAATACACCAAGATTGGCGCCAAGCTGCCCAAGGGAGCCCTTTTGGTAGGCCCTCCCGGAACTGGTAAGACCCTGCTTGCAAAGGCAGTGGCAGGCGAGGCCCATGTGCCGTTTTATTCCCTTTCCGGTTCTGACTTTGTGGAGATGTTCGTGGGCGTGGGCGCGTCCCGCGTCCGTGATTTGTTTAAGAACGCCACTGAGAATGCGCCATGTATTATCTTTATTGATGAGATTGACGCCATTGGACGCAGCCGCGACAGCCGTATGGGCGGCAACGACGAGCGTGAACAAACCCTGAACCAGCTTCTTTCCGAGATGGATGGATTTGATTCCACCAAGGGTCTTCTGGTGCTGGGCGCCACCAACCGTCCTGAGGTCCTGGATCCGGCCCTGCTTCGTCCCGGACGTTTTGACCGCCGCGTGGTGGTGGATAAGCCGGACCTTAACGGGCGTATCAATATACTTAAGGTACATTCCAAGGATGTGCTCCTGGATGAATCCGTAGACTTTAAGGAGATAGCGCTGGCCACCTCAGGCGCTGTGGGCGCTGACCTGGCCAATATGATGAATGAGGCAGCCATCAATGCGGTTAAGCACGGGCGCAATGCCGTGTCACAGAAGGATTTGTTTGAGGCAGTAGAAGTGGTCCTTGTGGGTAAGGAAAAGAAGGACCGTATCATGAGCAGGGAAGAGCGCCGTATTGTATCCTATCACGAGGTGGGCCACGCTCTTGTAAGCGCGCTTCAGAAGCATTCGGAGCCGGTACAGAAGATTACCATTGTGCCGAGGACAATGGGTGCTCTTGGATATGTCATGAATGTGCCGGAGGAGGAGAAGTACCTCAATACGAAGAAGGAGCTGGAGGCCAGGCTGGTAGAGCTGATGGCCGGACGTGCCGCAGAGGAAATCGTATTTGAGACAGTTACCACGGGAGCAGCCAACGATATCCAGCAGGCTACAAACCTGGCCAGGGCCATGGTTACCCAGTATGGCATGTCTGATAAATTCGGCCTCATGGGGCTTGCATCCCAGGAGAATCAGTACCTGACAGGACGGGCCGTATTAAACTGCGGCGATGCAACGGCAGCTGAGATTGACCAGGAGATCATGAAGATACTGAAGGATTCCTACGATGAGGCAAAGCGTCTCTTAAGCGATAACAAGGATGCCATGGACCAGATAGCCGCATTCCTCATTGACAAGGAGACGATCACAGGTAAGGAATTCATGAAGATATTCCGCAAGGTTAAGGGCATTCCTGAGCCGGAGGAAACAAAAGAGGATGAGGACAAAGGCAGGGCTTTACAGGAGCCCCGTGCAAACCCGAAAGCTCAGGTTGGCCAGGGAGAACAGGTGAATCCGGGGAGCCAGACAGGACCGGAGGATTCAGACGGAAATAATGATTCAGAGAATAAACCGGAGGATACAGTGTGGAGTCATCCCGGAAATGACAGAAATCTGTAGGATTGAGTGATAAAAGTAACAGGCGCCGAAGCTGCGGGGAAGCAGTGACGGCGCCTGTTTTACAGGATGGGTGGGATGATCTGAACATAACAGGATGTTCGTAATTTTTAGCGGAAAATGGTAAGACAGCCGGATTGCTCTTGTACCGGGGAGGATTATTTAGTATAATAATACATATGGAAACCGATGTCCGTACCATTGTAAAAGGGGGCGCTTTTATGGATAATAAGTATGTTAAGATACATACCACCGGCTGTAATGCACCGCTTAAGGTTACACCGGGACACTTTGCCACCAACCATGCCCATATCAATTATTATCTGGATATGACTACCTTAAAGACCAGGCTCAGCGAGGCCCAGGAGATTGCAGGGAGCCTGTCGGGGCTGTTCCTCTATGACACTGTGGTGGATACCATTGTGTGTCTTGAGGGAACTCAGGTCATCGGCAGTTTCCTGGCAGAGGAACTGACCAGCGCCGGAGTTCTCTCCATGAATGCCCATAAAACCATCTACATTGTGACTCCGGAGTTCAACAGCAACAGCCAGATGATATTCAAGGAGAACATACTACCCATGATTCGGGATAAGAATGTCATCATCCTGACCGCGTCCGTGACCACAGGTCTGGCGCTGAACAAGGGAATCGAGTCCATCCGGTATTACGGAGGCAACCTGAGAGCTGTTACCGCTATTTTCAGCACATTGGAGGAGCTCAACGGATACAGGATCACGTCTATTTTTGGCAGGAAGGATTTGCCTGATTATACGTATTATGACTACAGGGACTGCCCGCTGTGTAAACAGGGAAAGAAACTGGACGCATTGGTGAACGCCTATGGGTATACCAGTTTGCAGTGAAGCTATTTCTTTTTCTTCCCCAGATAAGCCGCCTTCACAGATTCATCTGCCAGCAGCTCCCTGCCGGTGCCTGACAGGGATATCCGGCCTGTTTCCAGCACATAACCCTGGTCCGCAATGCGCAGGGCCATGTTGGCATTCTGTTCAATCAGAAGGATGGTTACCCCCTGTTTGTTTATTTCCTTTATGATATTGAATATATCCTGGACAATGAGAGGGGCCAGGCCAAGGGACGGCTCATCCATCATCATCAGCTTTGGATGGCTCATCAGGGCCCTGGCCACGGCCAGCATCTGCTGCTCGCCTCCGGACAGAGTGCCTGCCAGCTGCCAGCTTCGCTCCTTTAATCTGGGGAACAGGCTGTAGACCCATTCTATGTCATGGTCCAGGAAATCGGTTCTCAAATAGGCTCCGATTTTTATGTTCTCAATAACGGTCATGTCCGGGAACACCCGCCTGCCCTCGGGAACAAGGGTGATGCCCCTGGACACAATATCGGGGGTATCCATGCCTAACAGCTCTGTCCCGTCAAACTGGATGGAGCCTGCCGAGGCTTTCACCAGCCCTGCGATGGCCCGCAGGGTGGTGCTCTTGCCTGCTCCGTTGGCGCCTATGAGGGTGACAATGGATTTCTCCGGCACCTCAAAGCTGATTCCCTTTACGGCCTCGATACCGCCGTAATTCACTCTTAAATCATTAATCTTCAGCATCTTCACTCACCCCCAGATATGCTTCTATTACTTTTGGATTGTTTTGGATCTGGCCGGGCGTGCCGTGGGCTATGAGCTTGCCGAAATCCAGCACGTAAATGCGGTCGGATATCTGCATGACCAGATCCATGTGGTGCTCTATCATGAAGATAGTCAGGTGGTAATCGTCTCTGATTTTGTGGATAAAATCAGTCAGGTCCTGGGTTTCCTGTGGATTCATGCCGGCCGCTGGTTCGTCCAGAAGAAGAAGGCTGGGGCTGGTGGCCAGAGCTCGCGCAATTTCCAGACGGCGCTGGAGTCCGTAGGGCAGGGAGGAGGCAACCTCGTCCTTTAAATGGGCCAGTCCCTGCATTTCCAGAAGCGCCATGGACTCCTCGCGCATGCGCTTTTCCTCGGCATGGTTGAGGCGCAGTGTGGCCGAAAATACATTCTGCTTTGCCCGCATATGTTTGGCAATCAGGACATTTTCAAACACGGTCAGGGCGCCGAAGAGACGGATGTTCTGGAAGGTCCTGGCAATGCCCAGCTTGGTAATCTGGTCCGGTGTCTTGCGCACAGGAGTCAGGTCCGTGGGGGATACATCGCCCTCGTAGAGGCGGCGCATCTTGCCCTGGGGCGTATCGGCCAGTATGACTTCCCCGTTAAAGGATACAGAACCAAAGGTGGGCTGGTAAATACCGGTAACACAGTTAAAGGCAGTGGTTTTGCCTGCGCCGTTGGGCCCGATGAGGGCCACGATTTCGTGTTCATTTACATCCAATGTCAGTCCGTTCACTGCCACGACGCCGCCGAACTGCATGGTGATGCTTTCCATATGTAATACGTTTTTTACACTGTTTTTCATGTTGTTCATCAGTGGATGCCTCCCTTCTTAGCGGAAGAGGGCCTTTTCCTGCCTCCCTTAAACCTGTCAGGAATGCTCTGTATGAGCCGGAACAGTCCGTCCCAGGAGAATTCGTGGTTCCCCATGATACCGCGGCGGTAGAAGAGGACCACGGCCATCAGAAGGATGGAGAAAATGACCATACGGAATCCGGATCGGAACAGAGGAATGCTTACCCCGGCAATGGTCAGGGGCTCATCGAAGAAGCGCAGCAGCTCCCTGCCTGCGGTGACCAGGAAAGCGCCCGCCACGCTGCCGGTGACGCTGCCGATGCCGCCTAAGATCACAATCAGCAGAATATCATATGTAAGGGCCACCTGGAAGGTTTTGGAGTCAATGGATCGCATAAACATGGCCAGCATTCCGCCTCCCACTCCTGTGAAGAAGGAGGAAATCACAAAGGAGAGCTCCTTGTAATGAAACAGGTTGATACCCATGGACTGGGCTGCCACCTCGTCCTCCCGGATGGACTTAAAGGCCCTGCCGTAGGAGGAGTTGATGAGAAGCACCATCAGGGCAATGCACAGGGCGGCCAGAACGAATACCGCAAAGATATTGGGAAAGCCCGGTATGCTCTTAAGCCCGTAGGAACCGTTGGTAATGGTGTCAAACATGGGAGCTGCTATGAATGCCCGGATGATTTCCGAAAAGCCCAGGGTTGCGATGGCAAGGTAATCGCTCTTTAAGCGCAGCACCGGGATTCCGATAAGGGCAGCCATGGCTGCTGCGGCCAGTCCGCCAAGGAGCAGAGCCACGGGTATAGGCAGCTGGATATTGGCAATCACCGGTGATATGCCGCTTACATAGTATACGCTGGCCCTGGATCCCACCGGAATGGTAAAGATAGCCACCACATAGGCGCCGATAGCCATAAATCCTGCCTGTCCCAGCGAGAACAGACCTGTAAAGCCGGTCAGCAGGTTCATGGAAACAGCCACCACCGCATAGATGGCGCTTCTCTCCAGAATGGAAATCTGGTAGCTGTATTCGGCTGTGTCAGACTGCAGGAATGCCAGGAAACCTATGATTACCGCCAGGGCAATGAGGGAATATATTTTGTTTTTGTTCTTTGTCATATTCTTCATGTCCGCCACCTCACACTTTATCGGTCGTCTTCTCACCAAAGAGTCCAGTGGGACGGATGAGAAGCATGACAATCAACAGGATAAACGTAAATGCATCGCTGAAGGTGGACTGTCCCATGGCTACCAGGGCCGTCTCTCCAAGTCCCAGGATAAAACCTCCGATGACAGCTCCGGGAATGCTGCCGATTCCTCCGAACACGGCGGCCACAAAGCATTTTAAGCCTGGAAGGGCGCCGGAGAAGGGGAAAACGGTCATACGGTCCGTAAAATACAGAATGGAGCCAATACCGGCCAGCAGGGACCCCACCGCGAAGGTAAAGGTGATGGTCTTATTGATTTTAATGCCCATAAGGGAGGCTGTCTCGTAATCCTTGGAAACCGCCCTCATAGCCATGCCTATTTTGGTGTGGTTAATCAGCAGAATGAGAAGATAAACCAGTACCAGGGTCAGGACAGGCGTAAGGAAGGTGACAAAGGAGGCGGACAGTCCGCCTATCCGGTAGATTTTCTTTAAGAAAGGAATCTCCGGGTATCCTTTGGGCAGGGCGGTAAAGAGGTAGGTGGCCAGGTTCTGCAAAAGGTAGGAAACACCAATGGCTGAAATCATAACAGACATTCTGGGTGCGGAGCGCAAGGGGCGGTAGGCCACCCGCTCTATGGTGACGCCCAAAAGAATGGTCACAATCAGGGTGACGGGAATGGCAATGAACCAGGGCAGGCTTGCCATTGCAAATATCATAAAGTATCCGGCCATCATGAAGATATCGCCGTGAGCGAAATTGATGAGGCGGAGGATGCCGTAGACCAGGGTGTAGCCAATGGCAATGAGCGCATATGCCCCGCCAAGGGAGATGCCGGTCAGGCATTGCTGAAGAAATGTTGTTAAACTCATATGAGTCTGCCTCCTGTGTTTTTATAGTAAGGTCCGTATCCAGAAATCCGTTGAAACATACAACCAGCCCTGGAACGTCCAAGGCTGGTTAAGACCGAAGGCAGCAGCGGATGCCGCCTGCGGCCCTGTATCCATATGTAATTAGCCAGATACCCTATTCTACGGTAGTGGTGGTCAGGAACTGGAACTTGCCGTCCTTGATGGTCTTGATGAACGCGATATCCTTGTTGGCATCGCCGGTCTCGTTGAAGGTGATATTTCCTGTCACACCGTCAATCTCCACATTCTTAAGCGCATCGCGGATAGCGGTGGTATCGGTGGAGCCTGCGTCCTCAATGGCCTTGATGGCAGCCAGGTAGGAATCGTAACCCAGGGCGGAGACAGCCGGGATAATGTCTTCCTGCTTTTCCTTTACCAGGTATTCCTTGAAGCCCTTGATGAAGGCAGCGGCTTCGTCGTTGGCCGGTTCCGCCTCGTCGAAGAAGGTGGAGAGCACTACGCCCTCTGAGTCAGCTCCTGCGTTCTCGATGATGGTGGAGTTCTCCCATGTATCGCCTGCAGCGATGGTGGCTGTGATTCCAAGCTCCCTGGCCTGCTTGATGATTAAGGGGGCAGTGGTGATGGAGGATGGAGCAAAGATAATGTCAGGGTCAGCTGCCTTTATGTTGGTCAGGATGGCCTTGAAATCGGTCTGGTTTGTCTGGAACTGTTCCTCGCTGACGATGCTGCCGCCCAACTTGGCAAAAGCATCCTTGAAATAGGAACCAAGGCCTGAGGAATAGTCATCGCCCAGCTGGGTAATCACGGCAGCGTTCTTGGCGCCGTTCTGGTACGCGTAATTAGCCATGACCGTGCCCTGGAATGGGTCGATGAAGCATACGCGGAAATAGAAATCATTTCCCTCGGTTACCTGGGGGTTGGTACAGGAACAGCCAATGGCCGGAATCTTGGCGTCTGCGAAAATCTGTCCGGCGGCTATGGACACGCCGGAACCGTAGCTTCCCAGCACCACGCTGACCTTCTCGCTTACCAGCTTCTGGGCGGCGTTGACAGCCTCGGTTTTATCCGATTTGTTGTCTGCCTCAACCAGCTTGACGGTATATTCTTCGCCGCCTATGTTGACGGTAGGATGCATTTCCCTGGCATAACGGATACCCAGTACTTCCTGGTAACCGCCGCCTCCGTTCTCTCCGGTGGTTGGCTCGAATACGCCGATTTTGATGACTTTTTCGTCTGATTTCCTGCTGCCGCACCCTGCCAGGGTGCCGGCGGCCAGACACGCTGCCATGGCAATTGCCAATACCTTTCTGATTCTCATAATACATTCCTCCTGTTTCATTGAATTTGTCCTGGTCCAGTTTGTTTTCGCGTGTTCACCTTACAAAGACAACTGTCCTCAATGGAAAAACAATGAGTATATTATAACAGAAATCAGAAAAATTTCAAGAAAATTTGAGAAATACTTTATATTTTAGTGCCCGGGTTCCGTTTTGGGAGCTGGTGGAAGTGATTTTTGTAGGCTCTGAGAAAGGTGGAATAGTGGCTGAAGCCGGAACGGAAGCAGGCGTCCGTGGCATTTATCCCATCCCCAAGCAGGTCCCTGGCGTAAAGCAGGCGTTTTTCGGTGATGTAATTTCCTATGGTGCATCCTGTCTCTTCCTTGAAAATACGCATCATATGGTATGGGCTGATGCAGCTTACGGCGGACAATGTCCCGATGCTCAGATCCTCGTCCAGATGTTCATTTATATAGGATATAAGGCCGGAGACACGGTAGTTTAAGACACCTGTGGGAAGGTACTGGGCCTTATCGTCCATGGAGGCCCTGTTCAGCTCCACCAGAAATTCCAGGCATAAAAGGCGGCTCATGAGGGACCCGGCAAATTCTTCCTGCCGCCAGCTCTGGGAGCGTTCCAGCCGTTTTAAAAGGGAGAGCATGTTTGCCCTGACCTCATCCTTCAGTCTGAGAACATTAGAATGGCGGTAGGCTGCCGTGGCAAAACACCGGTCCAGGGAGTCTCCGTTTTCCCTGTGACGGTCCAGAAAATCCTGGGACAGGTAAAGTATCTGACGCTCATAGGGCTGCCCCGGCTCCACCTCCGGCCGGTGAATCTGTCCCCGTCCCACCAGCACAATATCAAAGGGGTGAAGGATATAGGAACGGCCTTCTATGACATAGTTTACCCTGCCCTCCAGCAGCACCATGATTTTCAGAAAATCGTGGTAGTGGAATTCGTAGCTGGGGCTTACCTTGTCTTTTAAATGGAACAGCCTGAAGTCCTCCCTCAGGAATCCCTGGCGTTCAAATGCAGGGGCGTTGTCTGTGATGGGCATGAAACAGTTACCTCCTTTTTTACATGCTTTGTCTGCATGTGATGGGTTTATAATTTGAGTATAAAATAAATAGAGCATTATTTGCAATATAAAATAGCAATATATCTATATTTTTATAAAAAAGTGCTTGATAAAATAATGATAAAGCTTACAGGCGGAGAACCTGTTGTGCTGCCGGTAAGCAGAGCTGTTGAACAGACCGCAGATATGGAGGATATCTATATGAGGATTGTAGTGGAAAAGTATCATGGACTGGGAAATGATTATCTGGTATATGACCCCAACAAAAATAAACTGAAGCTGACCCCTTCCAATGTACAGCTCATGTGCAACCGCAATTTTGGGGTGGGAGCTGACGGTGTTCTGGAGGGACCCATTCTGGACGGAGAGCAGATTTCCATGGTGGTGTGGAATCCGGACGGCAGTGTTGCGGAAAAGAGCGGCAACGGCGTCCGCATTTTTGCCAAATACTTAAAGGACGCGGGGTACGTACAGAAAAAGGATTTTACCATTTCCTCCCAGGGCGGCGAGGCCGCCATCCATTATCTCAACGAGGAGGGCACCCGGTTAAAGGCATCCATGGGAAAGGTTTCCTTCTGGAGTGACGATGTGCCGGTGGAGGGACCGCGCAGGGAAATCATCAACGAGACCATGGTGTTTGGCCGGATTCCCTATCCGGTTACCTGCCTGTCCATCGGCAATCCCCACTGCGTTATCCTTATGGATGAGATTTCAAAGGATTTGGTTTGCAGGATTGGAAGGTATTCTGAAAGCGCCAAACAGTTCCCGGAGAAAATCAACACCCAAATCATGAAGGTACTGGACCGGACCCACATCCAGACCGAGGTATACGAAAGGGGAGCAGGCTATACCCTGGCTTCCGGAAGCGGCTGCTGTGCGGCTGCGGCTGCGGCTTACCGTCTGGGGCTTACGGACCCCAAGATGTTTGTGCAGATGCCGGGAGGCACCCTGGAGCTGGAGATCGACGGGGAAGGTGTGGTTCACATGACCGGCGATGTGGGGTATGTGGGGACCATTAAACTGGGAAGCCATTTCACAGAACAGCTTCGCGCGTTAAAGTGATATCAAAAAAATAGAGGAAATTCATTGACAAATGAAATATCTGCTGATATATTTTTTATAACAAAAAGCAGGGGTAAGGGAAGGTTGACGAGGACGTCTTAAGGGGCGCTCTGTCCCTGCCCGGTGAATTTTAAGGAGGCGGGAGCATGGTAAGAGGTTCCCGCCTCTGCGTGTTTGTCGGTATCACAGTTTGCAAGAGAGGGAGATTAATATGAGCAAATACAGTAAAGAGGATATCATGCGTATGGTGGAAGATGAGGATGTGGAGTTTATCCGCCTCCAGTTTACGGATATCTTCGGAATGCTTAAGAATGTGGCCATCACTGCCGGCCAGCTTGAAAAGGCATTGGATAACCGTTGCATGTTTGACGGCTCTGCCATTGAAGGTTTTGTGAGGATTGACGAGTCGGATATGTACCTGTATCCGGATTTGGATACCTTTGAGGTGTTTCCGTGGAGGCCCCAGCAGGGCAAGGTGGCCAGGTTTATCTGCGACGTGTATAACCCAAATGGAACCCCGTTTTCCGGCGACCCAAGATATGTGCTCAAACGGGCTGTAAAGCGGGCGCAGGACATGGGATATGTGCTCAATGTGGGGCCGGAATGTGAATTCTTTCTCTTTCACACGGACGAGGAGGGGAGGCCCACCACCAGCACACATGAGATGGCGGGATATTTTGACGTGTCCCCCATTGACCTGGCGGAAAATGTCCGAAGGGATATTGTGCTGAACCTGGAGGAGATGGGGTTTCAGGTGGAGGCCAGCCATCATGAGATTGCGCCGGCCCAGCACGAGATTGATTTCCAGTATACGGATGCGCTTCGGGCCGCGGATAATATCATGACCTTTAAGATGGCTGCCAAAACCATAGCAAAGCGCCACGGGCTCCATGCCACCTTTATGCCAAAGCCCAGAGAAGGGATGAACGGTTCCGGCATGCATATCAATATGTCCCTGTCAGACAAGGAGGGCAGGAACCTGTTTGCGGATGACCAGGATGCTTTGAGACTGAGCAGGGACGCCTATTATTTCATGGCCGGCATCCTCAGGCACATGAAGGCAATGACCATCCTGACCAACCCCCTTGTGAATTCCTATAAGAGGCTGATTCCGGGATTCGACGCACCGATTTATATTGCCTGGTCCCCTACCTCCAACCGCAGTTCCCTGATTCGCATACCATCCCCCAGAGGGGAGAGCACGCGGATTGAGCTGCGATGCCCGGATTCTGCCATGAATCCTTATCTGGCATTGGCAGCCTGCCTGTCGGCCGGCCTGGACGGAATTGAGAAGAAAATCGGACTTCCCGCGTGTGTGGAGGGAAATATGTTTACCATGGAGCCGGAGGAGCTGAGGGAAAGGAATGTGGAGCGGATTCCGGAGACTCTGGGTGATGCCATTGAGGCGTACAACGGGGATTCCTTCATGAAGGAGGTTCTGGGAGAGCATATTTATACCAAGTATCTGGAGGCCAAGGAGCAGGAATGGCGGGATTTCCGGGCCCAGGTAACGGATTGGGAAGTAAGCCAGTATCTGTACAAATATTGATGGCGCCGGCAGTTGTGAATAAGGTTTTACCTGGAGGTGGGACATGTGACTAACATTATCGTAGCGTTCTCCAAGCCGGAGGACGGGAAGAACATAAAAAGCATACTGGTCCGCAACGGTTTCCAGGTAGTCGCAGTCTGTACCTCAGGAGGTCAGGTTCTGTCGGCCGCGGACTGCCTGAACGGGGGAATCGTGGTGAGCGGTTACCGGTTTGAGGATATGATGTACGACGAACTGCGCCAGTGCCTGCCGGGAGAATTTGAGATGCTTCTGATTTCATCACCTGCCAGGTGGAGCGGACAGTCCCCGGACAGGGTCATCTGCCTGCCCATGCCCCTAAAGGTCCACGATCTGCTGAATACCCTGGAGATGATGGTGCAGGCCCAGGAGAGAATCCGCAGAAGGAGAAGAAGCAGGCCCAGGGAGCGCAGCAAGGAGGAACAGGATATCATAACAGAGGCAAAGACACTGCTGATGGAACGGAACAATATGACGGAGTCGGAAGCCCACCGGTATATACAGAAATGCAGCATGGACAGCGGCACCAATCTGGTGGAGACAGCCCAGATGGTAATCAGCCTCATTCATGTGTGATGGGGAAGGGAAATATTTATAGAATGCCTGTAACACGGCAGGATGGAGACGGATATGGAATTTACAAAAATGCAGGGAACCGGCAATGATTATGTGTATGTGGACTGTTTTAAGGAGACGGTGAGGGATCCGGCAAAGACAGCGGTCTATGTGAGCGACCGCCATTTTGGCGTCGGATCGGACGGACTGATTCTCATATACCCCTCCCGGACAGCGGACTGCAGAATGGAGATGTACAACGCGGACGGTTCCCAGGGAATCATGTGCGGCAACGGTGTGCGCTGCGTGGGAAAATACGTTTACGACCACGGTCTGGTGGATAAGGATAAAAGGACCATCACAGTGGAGACACTGGCGGGAATCAAGACGCTGGAGTTGGAGACTGAGGATGGCAGGGCGGTGTCTGTTACCGTGGATATGGGGGAGGCAGCCCTCACATCCCGGCTGCCGGAGGATATTACGGTGGACGGGGAGCAATACAGGTTTGTGGGAATCAATGTGGGAAATCCCCATGCAATCTACTATGTGGACCAGGTGGACAGTCTGGATTTGGAGCGGATTGGGCCGGCCTTTGAGAATCATGCTCGGTTTGCGCCTGACCGTGTGAATACGGAGTTCATTCATGTGGTGGACCGGAAACACCTTGATATGCGGGTGTGGGAGCGGGGAAGCGGTGAAACCTGGGCATGCGGTACAGGGGCCGCGGCCAGCGTCATGGCTTCCATCCTCATGGGATATACGGAGGATGAGGCGGAGGTGGCTCTGCGCGGTGGAAAGCTGGTAATACGGTATGACAGGGAGTCCGGCCATCTGTTTATGACAGGGCCGGCCGTGGAGGTGTTCCGGGGCTCTATTGACATACCGGAAGAAATATATTATGATTGATGAGGCGAATTTCATCAATTAATACTTTAAAGCGAAAATGTTTACTATACACTCTCAGGAACCAGACGCACGATGGCGTGCGTCCTGGTACATCTTTTGCGGCACACAGGCGGTCATGGGAAAGACATGGCAATGTGTCCCGCGGCGAAAGGTGTATCCGGTTTTTGGGAGTGTTTTCCTATTTATCAGAGACAGAGGACAGGAGGAAACGGACATGTTTAAAATCAATGAAAATTATTTGAAGCTGCCGGGCAGCTATCTCTTTTCCGCCATTGCAAAAAAAGTGGCTGCATATGAAAAGGCCAACCCGGACAGGCAGGTCATACGGCTGGGAATCGGGGATGTGACACTTCCCATTGCCCCGGCCATTGTGGAGGCCATTCACAAGGCGGCGGACGAAATGGGACATGCAGAGACATTTCACGGCTATGCGCCGGATTTGGGCTATGCCTTCCTGCGTGAGACGATTGTGGAAAAGGACTACAAGTCATGGGGGTGCCATGTGGAGGCAGACGAGATATTCGTATCGGACGGAGCCAAAAGCGACTGCGGCAATATCCAGGAGATATTCAGCGAGGACAGCCGCATTGCGGTGTGTGACCCCGTATATCCCGTGTATGTGGATTCCAATGTTATGGCAGGCCGCACAGGCAGTTATGACCCTGCCACGGGCGTGTGGAGCAATGTGATTTACATGCCCTGTACGGCGCGGAATCATTTTGTACCGGCGCTTCCGGAGGAAACACCGGACCTTATTTACCTGTGTGTGCCCAATAACCCTACAGGAACCACGCTGACCAGGGGCCAGCTAAAGGTGTGGGTGGACTACGCAAACAGGATAGGGGCTGTAATTCTCTATGATGCTGCTTACGAGGCATATATATCCGAGGAGGATGTGCCTCACAGTATATTTGAGATTCAGGGAGCCAGGACCTGTGCCATTGAGTTCCGTTCCTTCTCAAAAAAAGCCGGATTCACAGGCGTGCGTCTGGGATTTACCGTGGTTCCAAAGGATTTGAAATGCGGGGATGTGACGCTCCATTCGCTGTGGGCCAGACGCCACGGCACCAAGTTCAACGGGGCCCCCTATATTGAGCAGAGAGCCGGGGAAGCCGTATATTCCGAAGAAGGCAGCCGGCAGGTCATGGAGCAGGTGGCGTATTATAAGAGGAATGCCAGGGTTATCTATGACGGGCTGAAGGAAGCGGGCTACACCGTGTTTGGCGGAATCAATTCCCCTTACATCTGGCTTAAGGTGGAGGACGGGATGGACAGCTGGGAGTTTTTTGATTATCTTCTGGAACAGGCCAATGTGGTGGGTACACCGGGAAGCGGCTTCGGGCCCAGCGGCCAGGGGTATTTCCGCCTGACGGCCTTTGGCACCTATGAGAATACGGTGGAGGCTGTAAAACGGATAAAGGCCCTCAGGCAGTAACGGCGGCAGGGCGTGATGCCGCGGTGGACCCGGTGAAGCTGGGGTATATGTTCATAGGGCAGCTGCAGAAATTCGGCAGGACAAGCACACAAATCGTATTTTCCACCCATGTGGGCCCCAGAGGGGTGGATGTGGACGAAATTTAGTTCCAGGTTCAGTCAACATTTGTCTTACTTTCACATATGGTATAATGTAGAGTCATATATGAAGGAGAATCTGGTATGACAGATGTTAAGAGAGTCATAATTGATGCCGGCCACGGCGGCGAAGAGCCGGGCGCTATGTACGACGGGCGCCGGGAAAAAGATGATACCCTGCGGCTGGCTCTTGCCATAGGACAGATATTGGAAAATAATGGGGTAGATGTGGTATACACCAGGACTACGGATATATACGACACACCTCTGGAGAAGGCCCAGATAGCAAACCAGTCCGGGGCTGATTATTTTGTGTCCATTCACCGGAATGCCTTCCCTGTGCCGGGAGGGGCAAGCGGTGCCATGACGCTGGTGTATCAGGATGCAGGCGTGCCTGCCATGCTGGCGGATAATATCCAGCGCAATCTGGTGGAAACAGGGTTCAGGGACCTGGGAGTACAGGAGCGCCCTGGACTTATCGTGCTGCGAAAGACACAGATGCCTGCTGTACTGGTAGAAGTGGGATTTATTGATAATCCGGAAGACAACCGGTTTTTTGATGAGAATTTCGACGCCATTGCCCAGGCCATAGCAGACGGTGTGCTGGAAACTATCCGGCAGCAGGAGGCAAAACGGCCTGAATATTATCAGGTCCAGGTGGGAGCCTTCCGCACCAGGATGCCCGCAGACAGGCTGGTGAATGAGCTCCAGGCAAGCGGCCTCCCGGCCTTCCTGGTTTACGACGACGGGCTGTACAAGGTGAGGGTCGGTGCTTTCCTCAATATGGACTATGCGGTGCAGATGGAGAGGAACCTGAGAAACATGGGGTACCCCACTGTGCTGGTGAGGGAACGGGCCATATACTGACAGGTGTAATTATAAGAAATCAGTAAACATATACGGAGTAAATGCCGCAGGCCAAATTCTCTTGGATTTGGCCTGCGGCCGTTTCGTCTATCCCATGCCCTGTCACCAGTTCCAGCGCCCGTAGCGCAGTGTGACGGAGGCAATGGTTTTTACTAACTGGTCCGATATCTGGCCGGGAAGAAGGCGCCATTTCCAGTTGGTGCCAATGGTGGAGGGAGTGTTGATGCGGCAGTCATTGTCCAGACCCATGTAATCCTGGAGGGGGATGATGCACATTCTGGCCTGGCTGCGCATAATCAGGCTGATGAAGGACATGTGCAGGCGGTTTGCGGGGGTGCAGCTGTCACAGAGATAATCTCTGGCCAGATTGCGCTCCTGGGCCGTGATGGAGGCATACCATCCTTTGATGGTTTCATTGTCATGGGTGCCGGTGTAGGCCACGCAGTTTTCAGGGTAATTGTGGGGAAGATAATCGCTGGCACAGCCGGAATCCCTGGAATCAAATGCAAATTCCAGCACCTTCATGCCCGGAAATCCGCTTTCTCTTACAAGCTGTCTGACAGAGTCTGTCACATATCCCAGATCCTCGGCAATGATTTCCTTTTCTCCCAGCCTGTTTTTTACCATGTGGAAGAAGCCGATTCCCGGTCCCTGCTCCCAATGGCCTCCAATGGCAGTGGCGGAACCGGCCGGAATGGAATAGTACTGGTCAAATCCCCGGAAATGGTCAATCCTCACCACATCATACAGTTTATAACAGTAGGCCAGCCGGGACAGCCACCATTCATAGCCTGTGCTGCGGTGGTATTCCCAGCGGTACAGGGGATTTCCCCAGAGCTGTCCTGTGGCGGAAAAGCCGTCAGGAGGGCAGCCTGCAACTGCGGTGGGCAGATTGTCCCTGTCCAGCTCAAAGAGTTCGGGATGGGCCCATGTGTCGGCGCTGTCCATGGCAACATAGATGGGAATGTCCCCTATGATGCGGATTCCGTTGGCATTGGCATAGGCTTTCAGTTTTTTCCACTGCTGGCTGAATTTAAACTGAAGGTATTGGTGGAATTCTATGTCGTAATACAGCTCCCTGCGGTAGTAATCCAGGGCGTTCTTCCAGCGCAGGCGGATGTCCTGCGCCCACTGGGTCCAGGCAGTTTGGCCGAACCGGGCCTTTACTGCCATGAAGAGGGAGTAATCCTCCAGCCACCATCTGTTTTCCTCCATAAATTTCCTGAACTCCGGGTCAAGGCTTATGCTGCTCCTCTCATAGGCTTTTCTGAGCAGGGGAAACCGTTCTTCGTAAACCTTTGCGTAGTCCACGGAATCCGGCCGGCTGCCGAAGTCGGCCCGGCTGCATTCCTCCTCTGTAAGAACACCCTCCCGGATAAGGTCCTCCAGGCTTATGAAATAGGGATTGCCTGCAAAGGTGGAAAAGGACTGGTAGGGGGAATCACCGTAGCTGGTGGGGCCCAGGGGGAGAATCTGCCAGTAGGACTGGCCGGCCTCCTTTAAACGGTCCACGAATTCGTAGGCCTCCTTTGAAAAGCAGCCGATTCCATATCTGGAGGGAAGGCTGGCGATGGATAGTAAGATTCCGCTTTCTCGTTTCATTTCTATATGCTCCTCGTTTTTTGCAGGCATTGCCCTGTTTAATATTCTGTGATGATTCCAAAGTGGTCTGATACAAGGGGGCCGGATATGCCGTCGTATATGGTTTTGGTGGAAATAACCGGCACCCTGCGGCTGGTCCAGATGTAATCAATGCGCATTCCCGATATCTCTCCCTGTTCCCTCCATCCGTCAATGGCATTTGCCACCGTGACGCCTGAATCCCTGGAGACAGCCAGGTCGTAGGCGTCAAACCAGCCTGAGGCCAGTATCAGGTCCCGTCCCTGGCCGGTTACATGTGCCGGGGAGTTGAAATCCCCCATGAGCCACAGCTGTTTTCCGGATAAGGGGGCCAGGCCCCTGCATATGCGTTTCCATTGTCCCTCAAAGGGTTCTTCGCTGTCATTCCACCAACCCATGTGGACACTGTAAAAGGATTCATCTCCGTATTCTGTCCGGGTGTTGATTCCGAGTATTTTACGGGTCTTCCAGTTTTCATAATCCCGGATGCCGGTGATGTAAAACTGGCTGGTCCCCAGTATGGGAGAACGGCTGAGGACGGCCAGGCCCTCGTCGTATATTCCGTATCCTGCCTTGGCCGGAGTCCAGGTCCATTGATAGGAAACACCGGCCCGGGCCAGGAGCAGCGCCAGGTTAAAGGCGTGGTTGTCTGCGCGGATAACTGCGCGTGGCGCGCAGGGGGAGTCCGTACTTAAGCCTATGGCGCGGCAGGGGACGTAGCAGGATTCCCGCAGCCGGCCGGGGGCTGCGGGGAGAGCGTCCCTGGACTGGTTGACCTCCTGGAGGGCGATGATATCCGGTTTGATTTGGACAAGGGAGCCGGCAAAGGCAGCGAGCTTGGATTCATATTCCGGTTCCGCCAGACTGTGTGTGTTAAGCGTCATTATTTTCATATTACCTGCCTCCGGTGGTTTTCAGTTACAGAGGGCAGCTGCGGTGCGTAAGTGGCAGCGGCCTGTTTACAGTATATCATTGATATCGGATTTGAGCACATCTGCTTTTGGTCCGTAGATGGCCTGGATGCCTGCCATCTGTATCAGCTTTCCTACGCTGATCATCAGTCCGGCCGCGGGCATGACGGCAATGACTGTCATCAGAACCTTGCCCAGCTTTTGGAGAAAGTCAAAATTTATCAGGGATTTTCGGGTCTTTCCTGTTTTCCTGTCCGCGGTGTCTGTGAGGGAAGACGCATTTGCCGCCGGGGCGCCGTCTGGATTTTGGAGGGCGGCTGTCTCAGCTTCTGCGGTCCCGTCCGGCGGACAATGGTCTAAAACCGTTATCACGGCATCTGTTCCCGCCTTTACAGGACCTGTGAAGGCATTCATGGAGCGGCCTTCCATTCCGCCGCAGATGAGGACAGGCGTGATGGTATTGACCTGTTTTTCCTCAAGGGCCTTTAAATCGGCTTTTGCCAACAGTTCGCCGGCCTTTACCTTATCTCCAACCTTTACACAGCACTGGAAGCATTCTCCCTTTAAGGCCACGGTCTCCAGGCCGAAGTGGATCATGACCTCTATGCCGTTCTCTGAACGCAGGCCATAGGCGTGGAGGGTCTCTGCAATGGAAACCACCTCTGCGTCAATGGGACTGACCAGATTGCCGTCCTGAGGCAGGATGGCAACGCCGTCTCCTATGATTTTTTGTGAAAATACAGGGTCCGGCACTTCCTCCAATGGAACCGCTGTTCCGGTTAAAGGGGAGAGAATCCTGATTCCAATACAGCCGTCAGTGTTCTTGTTCATATGTAACCTCCTGAGTTTGATTGTTGCATTATTTACGCAACCGATTGCATTAAATATAGTCCGGCTGTCTGAAGAATGCAATAGATATTTTGAGAATCCTTTGTTTTCTACGTTTTGAACAAAAACAGCGCCAGGTATTTGTGCAGTTTTCTTAAAGGGGAATGCAAACGAACGGGAGAAGATTACGCAAAAAGAGCGCAAACGAGTTGACAAAAATTGCATTAAACTTTACAATATAGGAAGGATGTATATGGATTGCGGTGATGGATTCGGTCAACATGTATATATACATCCCCGTGACGATGAAAATGAAACGTATATTAAGGAGGCTGTTTATGCCTGTTACAATCAAAGACGTGGCTGCCCTTGCGGGGGTGTCGCCGTCAACCGTAAGCCGGACATGCAGGGATCATCCCTCTATCAGCCGCCAGACCAAGGAAAAGGTCCGGCAGGCCATGGCGAAGCTGGGCTATGAACCGAATTTTCAAGCCAGCAGCCTGGCCACCCAGAATTCCCGCACCGTGGGAATCATTCTGCCCCCGTCGGAGTGGGAGGCTTACCAGAATCCCTTCTATCTGGAGATGATACGGGGAATCAGCCAGTATTGCAACCAGAAGCAGTACATCAATACCGTGATCACGGGACAGAATGAGGATGAGGTTCTGCAGGCCATAAAGACCATGGCGAGAACCGGCCTGGCAGAGGGATTTATCGTGCTCTACTCCAGGGAGCAGGACCCGGTTCTGGATTATCTCTATGAAGAGGGACTGCTGTATGTGCTCATAGGAAAGGCATGCAGGAATGTGAACCAGACCATCTATGTGGATAACGACAATGTGCTCGCGGGCAGGGAGGCGGCTGAGTACCTGCTGAATCTGGGCCATGTAAGGATTGCCTGCCTGTCCGGAGACCGCTTTCTGCTGTATAACAATGACAGGAAAATGGGGTATATGCTGGCCCTGGCAGAGAGGGGCATTCCTTTTGACGGCCAGCTGTGCGTGGAGGTGCCCTCTGTGCCGGAGGAGCAGGACCAGGCCCTGGAAGCCCTGTTCGCAAGAGAGGACAGACCCACGGCCGTGCTGGTCAGCGATGACATACTGGCAGTGGCCCTGGAAAAGACCTGTATTGGTCTGGGACTATCCATTCCGGGAGATGTATCCATCCTGTCCTTTAATAATTCCCTTCTCTCCAGACTTACATTTCCGCCTTTGACATCCGTGGATGTGAATGCCTGCCAGCTGGGAATCGAGGCAGCCGCCCAGATGATAAGCCATGTGGAAAATCCGGAGCTGGTGGCTACGAAAATCATTGTTCCCCACCACCTGGTGGAGAGGGAGAGCTGTGCGGGAACCGGACGGTTCTGTGGTGATTGGGATACTGAAACAATATAACACATCCCCGGCAGGTGACTACCTGAAATAGGACGCCTTTTGCTGTCAGACTTATTTTCGGGTTTGGCCGGGATTTCAGCCAATTGATTTATTTTTCTGAAATACATCTTATCGTATACTTCCTCTTGAAAAACACAACATTTAGTGCTAAAATCTTATACTGTTGCACAAGCAACAGATTTTTTCAGTATTCTGTGATAAGATGCCTTTAAACCGTTTACCTGAATACAGGCAGCGTGGGAGAGCATTTGGATAAAAGGAGTGTAGTGACGATGAAGATTATTAAGAGGAATGGCGCGGAAGAGGATTTTGACAACAATAAGATCGTGGTGGCTGTGGCAAAGGCAAATACGGCTGCCGGAAAAAACAAGCTGAGTCTGGAGCAGATTAAGGACATTGCGGATTACGTTGAGTACAAGTGTGTAAAACTTAACAGGGCCGTGTCCGTTGAGGAGATCCAGGATATGGTGGAGAACCAGATCATGTCTACAGGCGCGTTTGAGCTTGCAAAGGATTATGTGAGATATCGTTACCAGCGCTCCCTCATACGCAAGGCCAATACAACGGATAACCGCATTCTGTCCCTGATTGAGTGCAATAACGAGGATGTGAAGCAGGAGAATTCCAACAAGAATCCAACGGTTAACAGTGTGCAGAGAGATTACATGGCCGGCGAGGTCAGCAAGGACCTGACCAAGAGGATGCTCCTTCCGCAGGATATCGTGGAGGCGGACAGGGAGGGCATTATTCATTTCCATGATTCCGATTATTTTGCTCAGCACATGCACAACTGCGACCTGGTGAATCTGGAGGACATGCTGCAGAACGGCACGGTTATCAGCGAGACCAGGATTGAGAAGCCCCACAGCTTTTCCACGGCCTGCAATATCGCCACTCAGATTATCGCCCAGGTAGCCAGCAACCAGTACGGCGGGCAGAGCATCAGCCTGGCCCATCTGGCTCCCTTTGTGGATGTGTCCAGAAAGAAAATATACGCGGAGGTTCAGGAAGAGGTAAAGACCTTTGGCTGCATGCCTTCCGAGAAAGCCATCCATGAAGTGGTGGAAAACAGACTTCGTAAGGAGGTTACCAAGGGAGTCCAGACCATCCAGTATCAGGTTATCACACTGATGACCACCAACGGACAGGCCCCCTTCCTGACCGTGTTCATGTACCTGAATGAGGCTAAGAACGAGCGGGAGAAAAAGGACCTGGCCATGATTATCGAGGAGACTCTGAAGCAGCGCTGCCAGGGCGTGAAGAATGAGTCGGGCGTGTGGATTACGCCGGCATTCCCCAAGCTGATTTATGTACTGGAGGAGGATAATGTCAACGAGGGAACCGAGTATTATTACCTGACCGAGATGGCTGCGAAATGTACGGCCAAGCGCCTTGTTCCCGACTATATTTCCGAGAAGAAGATGATGGAATTAAAGGAAGGAAACTGCTTCCCTGTCATGGGATGCCGCAGCGCCTTAAGCCCCTGGAAGGATGAGAACGGGAATTATAAATTCTACGGCCGTTTCAACCAGGGCGTGGTGACCATCAACCTGGTGGATGTGGCCCTGTCCTCCGGCGGGGATATGGAAGCCTTTTGGAAGATATTTGACGAGAGGCTGGATCTGTGCTACCGGGCCCTGATGTGCCGCCACAACCGTCTGAGAGGCACTCTGTCCGACGCGGCGCCCATTCTCTGGCAGAACGGCGCCCTGGCAAGGCTTAAGAAGGGCGAAACCATTGACAGGCTTCTTTACGGCGGTTATTCCACTATTTCCCTGGGATATGCGGGGCTCTATGAGTGCGTGAAGTACATGACCGGAAAGTCCCATACCGACCAGGCGGCCACTCCCTTTGCCCTGGAGGTCATGGAGTACATGAATAAGGCCTGCAACCGCTGGAAGGATGAGACTAACATCGGATTCAGCATCTATGGTTCGCCCATAGAGAGCACCACTTATAAGTTTGCCAAATGCCTCCAGAAGCGTTTCGGCATCATCGAGGGCGTGACGGACAGAAGCTATATTACCAACAGCTACCATGTAAATGTTTCCGAGGAAATTGACGCCTTCTCAAAGCTGAAATTTGAGTCGCAGTTCCAGGCTCTTTCCACCGGCGGAGCCATCAGCTACGTGGAGGTGCCCAACATGCAGAACAATATTCCGGCCGTGCTGGGGATCATACGGTATATCTATGACAATATCATGTACGCGGAGTTAAACACAAAGAGCGATTTCTGCCAGGAATGCGGATTTGACGGCGAGATTCAGATTGTGACGGATGAGAGCGGCAAGCTGGTGTGGGAATGCCCCAAGTGCGGCAACCGGGACGAGAACAAGCTGAACGTGGCCAGGAGAACCTGCGGCTATATCGGAACTCAGTTCTGGAACCAGGGCAGGACCCAGGAAATCAAGGAAAGGGTGCTCCATTTATAAGATGAATTACGGTACAATCAAGAAGAATGATATTGCCAACGGCGCAGGCGTGAGGGTATCCCTGTTTGTGTCAGGGTGTACCCATCACTGTCCGGGCTGTTTTAACGAGGAGGCGTGGGATTTTAACTTCGGGATACCCTTTACAGGGGAGACGCAGGAGGAAATCCTGGAAGCCCTTGCTCCGGATTATATAGAGGGTCTCACCCTTCTGGGGGGAGAGCCGTTTGAGCCTGAGAACCAGGAGGTGCTGGTGCCTTTTTTGGAAAAGGTGAGGGCCCGCTATCCGCAGAAGAATCTGTGGTGCTATACAGGATATACCCTGGAACAGGACCTTCTGAAGGACGGCCGGGCCAGGTGTGAATATACGGACCGGATGCTGTCCATGATTGACGTGCTGGTGGACGGTCGGTTCGTGGAGGCTCTTAAGGATATCAGCCTTCCCTTCCGGGGGTCCTCCAACCAGCGCATTCTGAATCTCAGGGCCACTCTTGAGAGCGGGAGCGTGAAGCTGCTGGAGCTTGGCAGCGGAAGAATCTAGGCTTTCCATGGAGATGTCCGGAGATATCCGGAATGCCTTTTGGTATTGCAATTTAGTTAATAATTTAGTAAAATCAACTTAATTGTATGGCAAGAGGGTCTGTAAATGGCGCTGAGAGCAAAAGACATAGCGGAAATGCTGGGGGTGTCCACGGCTACGGTTTCTCTGGTTTTAAATAACAAACCAGGAGTGGGTGAGAAGCGCCGCCAGGAAATCATCCAGAAAATAAAGGAAATGGACTGCGGATACATGCTGAAGGAGCAGAGAATCAACAATGTACAGGGCACCAGCAAGGCGGTGGCCTATCTGTGCGGTGTGGAGATAGGGACCAGCCCGGTGAAACGCGGAAGTGTGAAAAAAATAACAGATTAAAACAAATCAAAAATAGAAGATGAGCAGAGCATACGGCATTTTATGCTGTATATGCTCTTTTTTTGTCCGAAGTCCTTGAGGACTATCCTGTTGACTGGTATGGCGGCCCTGAGCCTGGCAGCCTGCACGTCCAATGGACTGGAGGCAGTATCCGCCACCAATGACAGTGCCGGGGAGGCGGAAGCGGGAACTGAGAAAAAGGAAGGCATCAGCGTTTACTGGGAGGGAAAGACACTGAACAATCCCTGGTGGATTTCCGTATCTGATTTTGCGCAGCAGACAGCGGATAATCTGGCGTGGACCTGACTATCGCCATTCCCCAGGAGGAAGTGGATCCGGAGAAGCGGGTATCCATGATTGAGGCTGCCATTGAGAAGAAGGCGGATGCCATCGTATGGCAGTGTTCCAGGGCAAAGGATATCTGCGCGCGGGTGGAGGAATCGGGAAAAGCGGAATGGGTGCGTCGTACAACAGGAATCAATCTGTCGCCCTACTTTCCAGCCTCAAAACTGGCGTGGTTCATGGAAAACGTAAGGGGGGCGCCCCAAAATAATCCATGAAATGCGCATAGACCGCGTGCCGGAGGAGCTGGACCGGGCCGGGGAACACAGCTTTTACTGCGGAGTCATGGATTTGCATTTTATTCGGATTTCTTATATCTTTCTTATATCCACATTTGCAGAGGATATCATATGGCCGGGCGGCGGAAAGATGCAGAAGGCAGAGGGCGTGACTCCGTGGCAGCCTGGTTCCGGGAGGGTGAGGATGAGCTGCCTCCGGTGGAATCAGGAAAGCGCGCCTATCTGGGACTGGAGGGGAAGCTGCGCGGCCGTGAGCAGGAAAGGCGGCAGCTCATAGAGGACCAGGACTCCTGCCTGCCCGGGCGTCACGGTTCATCCTGGACCGGGGGCATGGCGGATAAGCTGTCATCCGCCGTCCTTTGGCGGAGTTCGTGTATCAGGTTTACCATCTCTATGGCTCCCGCAGCGCAGTCATAGCCTTTGTTGCCTGCTTTGGTTCCGGCCCGTTCAATGGCCTGCTCGATGTTCTCCGTGGTCAGAACGCCGAACATGACCGGGACCCCGGTGGTAAGGGAGGTCTGGGCAATGCCTTTTGAGACCTCGCTGCACACATAGTCGTAGTGGCTGGTGCTGCCCCGGATTACGGCGCCCAGGCATATGACGGCGTCATAGCGTCTGCTGGAAGCCATACGGGAGGCGATGAGTGGAATCTCAAAGGCGCCCGGAACCCAGGCTACCGTGACAGCGTCCTCCGGCACCTCATGGCGCCGAAGGCAGTCCAGGGCGCCGGACAGGAGCTTGGAGGTAATGAATTCATTGAAACGGGATGCGACAATGCCTATCCTTATTTTTTTTGGAACAAGTTTTCCTTCTAATATATACATGGCGTATTCTCCTATTCTTAGCATGTGATGGTTTCTTAAAATAATGTGTCAGGTTCCTTAATAATGTGTCAAATGTCCCATGCGCTGTTCCTTTGTCCTTAAATAGAACAGATCATGGTCTGTGGGCGTCATCTGGATCGGCACCCGTTCTTTGATATCCAGGCCAAAGCCGGAGAGCTGGTATACCTTATCCGGGTTATTGGTCAGAAGCCGCAGGGTCCTGGCACCTAGGTCCCTTAATATCTGGGCGCCTATGAAATATTCCCTCAAATCCCCGGGAAAACCCAGAGCCAGATTGGCTTCCAGGGTATCCATGCCCTGATCCTGCAGTTCGTAAGCCCGCAGCTTATTGAGAAGCCCGATGCCTCTGCCTTCCTGGCGCATGTAGAGGAGAACTCCCCTGCCTTCCTGCTCAATCCGGGCCATGGCCGCGGCAAGCTGCTGTCCGCAGTCGCAGCGCAGGGAGCCAAAGGCGTCGCCTGTCAGGCATTCCGAGTGGACCCGGCATAATAAGTCACGGCCGTCCCCAATCTCACCTTTTACTAAGGCCACATGATGTTCTCCGTTCAGCAGGTTCCTGTAGCCGTAAGCCTTAAAGGTGCCGTAACGGGTTGGCATATGGGTGACGGCAGCGCATTCCACCAGCGTATCGTGCTGTTTGCGGTAGTCCTGGAGGGCCTTGATGGTGGTGATTTTCATGTTCCATTGTCCGGCGTATTGAAGAAGCTGGGGCATCCGCATCATGGTTCCGTCCTCCCTCATGATTTCACAGCAAAGTCCGCATTCACTGAGACCGGCCAGACGCATCAGGTCAACGGTGGCTTCGGTATGGCCGTTCCGTTCCAGCACCCCATTTTTTCTGGCTGCCAGCGGAAACATGTGGCCGGGACGACGGAAATCCTCAGGCCG
The DNA here is from genome assembly GCF_020297485.1 of Enterocloster clostridioformis. Classification (NCBI taxonomy): domain Bacteria; kingdom Bacillati; phylum Bacillota; class Clostridia; order Lachnospirales; family Lachnospiraceae; genus Enterocloster; species Enterocloster clostridioformis. The sequence continues at coordinate 2,599,170 of NZ_JAIWZC010000001.1, read as the reverse complement.
GGACAGGGCATTGACACACTGTCTGGCCGTTACGCCCCGTTCGGCCGCGGAAATGCCGGTGGAGGTGCTTATGTGGTCAATGGATACGGTAAAGGCTGTCTCGTGGTTGTCGGAATTGTCGGATACCATCTGCGGGAACTTAAGCCTTGTGCACAGTTGTGTGCTCATGGGCATACAGATAAGACCTCTGCCGTGCACTGCCATAAAATTCACGTTTTCCGTGGTGGCATATTGGGCGGCGCAGATAAAATCGCCCTCATTTTCCCTGCTTTCATCGTCTGTCACCAGTACGATTTTTCCCTGGCGCAGGTCGTCCAGTACTTCTTCTATGGTGTTGAATCCTTCCATGGTGCGGTAATCCTCCTTATTTTTAATGGTCCTGTTCCGTGGCTGCTCAAAATCCACATTGTTTGAGCAATTCCGGTGTGATCCGGCTGCCGGTCCCCCTGTTTTTGGTGTCCTCATCTTCTGTGCTGTGGGCAGACGGGGAGATTTTCATAAATCTTTCGATATATTTCCCCACGCAGTCATTTTCCAGGTTGACCACGCGGCCCGGTTTCAGGGCTCCCAGGGTGGTGTGGGAGGCTGTATGGGGAATCAGGGATACGCTGAAATCCTGTTCCCTTACCTGGGCAACCGTCAGGCTGACGCCGTCTATGGCAATGGATCCCTTTTCAATGATGCGGCGCAGAATGGACGGGGCAGAACGGATGGTGTACCACAGGGCGTTGCCGTCGCGGACAACATTTACAATAGTCCCGGTTCCGTCAATATGGCCTGACACAATATGTCCGCCGAACCTGCCGCCTGCTATCATGGCCCGTTCCAGGTTAAGAGAACTTTTGATGGGCAGACAGCCAAGATTGGAACGCTTCAGGGTTTCAGGCATCACATCCGCCAAAAAACAGCCGGAATCGAAGGATGCCGCGGTAAGGCAGACGCCGTTGACGGCAATGCTGTCCCCTCTTTTTATATCTTCCAGGATCCTGTCTGCTCCGATGACCAGGCGGGAACCGGATGAACCGCCCTTAACAGACAGCAGGATTCCGGTTTCTTCTATGATTCCTGTGAACATGGCGCCAACTCTCCTTCGATAAGAATGTCCTGGCCCAGGGCCGTGATTTTGGTCTTTCCCAGAGAATAGCCCTGGTATGGGAATTCCACCCCGCTGCCGCCGACAGGCGTTTTGGCGGTTGCGCCGCCAAAGAGTCTTGGGGAAATGTAAGCCTGGACCCTGTTTACGATTCCCTGGTCCAGGGCAGACCAGTTGAGGGCGCCGCCGCCCTCCAGCAGGACGCTGTCAATGCCCATCTGTCCCAGGTGTTCTGTGAGGGCATTCAGGTCCACGCGTCCCTCACGGGGCGGAAGGAGGAGGATTTCACAGCCCTTTTCCTCATAGGGAAGCCATGCCTTCCTGTCAGGGCAGCAGGTGGCCAGTATGGTCCTGGCCTGGGAACAGGTGGTGACAACCCGGGAATCCGGCGGCGTGCGAAGCCGTGAATCGCAGATAATCCGCACCGGATTCCTTGTAGCCGGGAGGCGGCATGTGAGCAGGGAATCATCGGCCAGTATGGTTCCCACCCCGCACATGACTGCAAAATACCTGCTTCTGTCCTCATGGACCCTTTGGCGCGAGCGCTCCCCTGTAATCCATCGGGAATGCCCGGCCCGGGTGGCTGTCTTGCCGTCCAGCGTCATGGCATATTTCATGACAACCAGGGGACGCCCGGTCTTTATGTAGTGGAAGAATACGTGATTGAGCTCCCTGCATTCTTCTTCCAGGATACCCTCTGTCACCTCAATGCCGTTGGTTATTAAAACTCCGGTGCCTTTGCCGGACACCATGGGATTGGGATCCCTTGTGCCTATGACGACCCGGCGGATGCCGCTTTCCACGATGGCGTCCGTGCAGGGCGGAGTCTTGCCGTGATGGCAGCAGGGCTCCAGGGTTACATACAGGGTTGCCCCCCTGGGAGATTCGGTCAGGGATGCCAGGGCATTTCGCTCTGCATGGGGACCGCCAAAACAGAGGTGGCTGCCCTGGCCGATGATGCGGCCCTCCTTTACAATAACAGCACCCACCATGGGATTGGGGCTGACCTTTCCACAGCCCTTTTCGGCCAGTTTCAGTGCGATGGACATGTAATCAGTATCATTCAATGCAGTGCCTCCTTTACAAATGCAGGGACCCGCATGGTGCTGCCATGGCCTGTCCCCTGGTATACAGCTTTAAAAACTTCTATAAAAAAATGCCTTGAACCGTATCGTTCAAGGCAGAAAATATAAAACCACAAGGCACAATGTTTCGCGCCTTCAGGAGGACATGGGCATGGGAGGTACACAAAAGCCCTGGAATGATAGTCCATTCCAGGGCACTGTCAGCCAGCCACGAAAAGCGCGTAAGCGCGTCCATGTCAACGATTCATCTTCTTTCATCCAGACTGTACTGTCGGCTTCGGAGTTTCACCGAATCATGCCTTGCGGCTCGTGGGCTGTACCACCGGTAGGGAATTGCACCCTGCCCTGAAGAGTTTATTCAATTGATTGTTATTATAAGCACTGTTGGGCGGTATGTCAAGAAGGATTTTTGGAATAACGTTTAAATCTCAGGCCGCATTGTGGTATAATTCTTAAGGAAAGTATCAGATTCAGAGCGACAAAAAAATGAACAGCTTATGCAAAAGATAAACTGCTCTGAATGTGATTCTTTCCAATTGTACCAAGTCGCGGAACTTTAGCCATAGGCTGTATGGGGATAGTATTTCCCCAGGGAAGCTTAAAATAGTGGATTATGGTGGTCTGCAATGCAGAAGCAGGACGATTTTAGCTGTATCCCATATTTTTGGGTATGCTTCGCAGACCTCCCGATGGCAGGTCTTAAAAAATATATAGGAAAGCAGCCTGTCAGGAAGAAGGAACATGACACCTTCCCAGCTGTTTCATGGCTGTATGACCACATTCAGGACACACACAGATATCGAAATTCCAGACTGCTTTTAAAAGCTCTGCCAGGGACATTCCGGCGTAACGCTGCTTGAAACGCTGTCCATTCTGAAGCTTAAAGATAACCTTCAGATTCTTATATTTCATCCGATTGTTCAGAAAACCATAATAGCGTATTTTCTGAAAGCCGGAAGGCAGCACATGCATCAGGTAACGGCGTATAAACTCCGTGTTGCCAAGAGTAATCTGACGTTTTGGTTCACCCGGCTTTTTTCCACGGGCAGAGAATGTTACCGTATCTTCCGTAACAGAAAGGATCCTGCTGTTAGAGATGGCGATTTTGTGGATGTAGCGTCCAAGGTATTCAATGACATTGCCGAAGCCGTTGAAGGTTTTCTTGATGTAGGGGCACCAGTCCATTTCATAAAGCTTATTTTTAAATTCCTTCCAGTGGTAAGAATTACGCAGGTTTTCACAGGAGGATGAAAAGTTAAGGGAGCCGCTTTCATAAAGGGAGACAAGGTGTGCCATATATTTCCCCTTAAACTTATCCCGCAGGACCTCCGTACGGATAAAAAACTTAGATGAGGATTTACGGATTTTTCCATCTCCGGTAAGCCCGCCGCCGGAAACAATGCAGTGCATATGTACATGGTAATCCAGCTCCTGATTCCAAGTATGAAGTACTTGGATAATCCCGGGTGTTGCCCCGAGCCACTTCTTATCAGCAGATAATTCCAGAAGTGTTTCGGCGCAGCATCTGTGAAGAAGTCCATACAGAAGCTTCTGGTTGCAGTAAATGAGGGGATTTAATTCATGTGGAAGTGTAAACACTACATGAAAATAGGGTGAATCAATGACCTCAGCACTGCGTTTATCTACCCAGATTTCTTTCTTCACAGCCTGACAGTTGGGGCAGTTGCGGTTGCGGCAGGAATTATTGTGGACTTCCACATGCCCACAGTCGGTACACTGACTTAAGTTGACACCAAGCCTTCCGGATTTGCAGTTTAAGATGGCTCGGGCGGCTTTGCGTTGGACATCCGACTGATAGTGCCCCGGTGCTGAGAAAGCTTCATAGGACTGCTCAAATATCTGCCTGATTTTGTAATCACTCATGGTATTCACCTGCCAATCGGTCAAAAGGGCTGACGGCATTGCGGATGGCATTACCGGAAAGATGGACATAAATAGTGGTGGAAGACAAAGATTTATGTCCCATAAGCGCTTTTATGGTAAGCAGGTCGGTTCCGTTTTCATACAGATGGGTACCAAAAGCATGACGAAAGGAATGACAGGTAAGCCTGCGTTCCCATCCGAGCCTGTCCTCATGGGCATGGATGTGTCTTGAAAGGAAGAATGTGTCGATGGGTCTGTCCTCGCCACTTTGCTTTGGAAAAAGAAAGCCTTTTGGTCTGCCGTATTCAAACCAGTAGCGTGTCAGCAGGTCAAGTGCCGCTTTAGAAAGAATGGCATAGCGGTCATTCCTGTTTTTGGAGTGTGTGATGTGAAGCCGCATGTTTTTGCGGTCAACATCCTCGTAACGCAGACGGCATACTTCACCGATACGAAGCCCTGAGGAATACATGAGTGTAACCATAGTCTTCTGCTTTAAATCAGGTATGGAAGAAATAAACTGCCATGTTTCCTGTTTCGAGGGAACATAGGGAAGGTACTCGTCAAACTTACGCATGGGAAGCTGTGTGTCATCCCATGTTTTGTGAAGAACATACATGGTGAAAAAGCGCAGTTGTGAAATGGCACAGTTGATGGTGCGGTCAGAAAGGTCTCTGGATTTCTGTAGCCATTTGATGTAGTCACGAAGTTCATCCCAGGAAACATCTTCTGGCGATTTGTGAAGAACATTTGCGAGGTAATCCAGATACGCCCGGATGTAAGTACAGTAATTTTTAAGGGTATGGTCGGTAAGACCGCGAAGGGAAATCATTTCCCTGAAAGAATTTAAATATTTGTCCATAGTAAAATCTCCTTTGAAATGCAATAAAAACAGTAGTTACATTTCAAAAAGAGGTGGTGGACGAGTAAAAAAATAAGATATATAGTTGTTGAGTTTAGAAATCCATGATAACATAAGCATAGCAGTTCTTAAAGTTATGAAGTTGTTTGGTGTGGTAACTTAACAATACATCATAAATTTAAAAACTGCTATTTTTTATAAAAAAAGTGGTGGTTTTATGTACCTTGGGCTAGCCGTCGCACTAGCGACTTGGTACAATGAAACCATGAAAACAAACCATGGAAGCAGGCGCAGGCCTGCGCTGTCAGAACAGGAGGATGGGCGTATGAAGGAAGGAAAGCAACTCATTGTGACCATTGGAAGACAGTACGGCAGCGGCGGCAGTGAAATCGGCTCCAGGCTGGCCAGGGAGCTGGGAATCCATTTCTATGACAAGAATATTCTGCGCATGAATTCAGACCAAAGCGGCATCAAGGAGAGCTATTACTATCTGGCAGACGAGAAGGCGGGAAACAAGCTTTTGTATAAGATTGTAAAGAGCCTGACCCCGGAAAAGGGAAGTCCTTCCTTTGGCTCCGACCTGGTGTCGGCGGACAATCTGTTCCGGTTCCAGTCCGAGGTCATACGAAAGCTGGCGGCGGAGGAGAGCTGCGTCATCATGGGACGATGTGCTGATTATGTGCTGGAGGGCGCGGAAGGTCTGGTGAGAGTATTCCTGTACGCGGATATGGAATACCGGGAAAAGCGAATCAGCGCTCTGGGCTATTATGAGCCAAAGGATATCAGGAAGAACATCAAGCGTATTGACAGGGAGCGGAGGGATTACCACAGGTACTATACAGGCCGGGATTGGGAAAATGTGGAAAATTACGATCTGATGCTGAACACGGCATCCCTGGGAACAGAGGGGGCCATGGAATCCATACGGGCTTATCTTCGGATTAAGGGATATGAGCTGTAGCCTGTTTCTTTTTGTCCTTTTCAGGTTTAAGGGAAAATACATGCATATAATAGGCTGGGCGGTATTATATTTAGGTAATGAAAAGAAACTGCGAGGTATTACATGGCAACCAATCCAGAACGGACATCCAGTGGACTGCTGCAGATTAACGTAATCAACATACAGAATAATTTTCCCATACAGAACGCCAGGGTCACCATCAGCTATAAAGGAGAACCGGACCGGCCTGTGGAGCAGCTGACCACCAACAGCTCAGGCCAGACAGAACAGGTACAGCTTCCGGCGCCACCTGTGGAATACAGTCTGGAACCAAGCATTATCCAGCCCTATTCGGAATATAACCTGATGGTGGAGGCGGAGGGCTTTGAGCCTCTGGCCATATCCGGAACCGAAATACTGGCCCAGGCCACGGCCATACAGCCGGCGGCCATGACACCGGTTGGCGGGGAAACACCTCCCGAAGACCCGGTGGTGATACCGGACCACACCCTGTACGGGAATTATCCTCCAAAGATAGCGGAACCAGAGATAAAACCAGTGAACGAGAGCGGGGAAATCGTTCTCAGCCGGGTGGTAGTGCCTCAGACTGTGGTGGTCCACGACGGTGTTCCCACGGACAGTACGGCCAAGGACTATTATGTGCCTTACAGGGACTACATAAAGAACGTGGCCTCCAGTGAAATATATTCCACCTGGCCCAGGGCCACCATAACGGCCAATGTGCTGGCAATCATGTCCTTTACCCTGAACCGGGTATACACGGAGTGGTACAGGAACCAGGGCTATGATTTTACCATTACGTCCTCCACTGCCTTTGACCATAAGTGGATATATGGAAGAAATATATTTGAGAGCATCAGTCTGACTGTGGATGAGATATTTGACAACTACCTGTCCCGTCCGGGTGTGAGACAGCCTATTTTGACTCAGTACTGTGACGGACGCCAGGTCCAGTGTCCTAACTGGATGACACAGTGGGGGTCATGCTCCCTTGGAGAGCAGGGCTATAGTCCCATAGAGATACTGCGTTATTTTTACGGGGACAGCATCTACGTGAACACGGCGGAGCAGATATCCGGGATACCGGCCTCCTGGCCGGGCAGTGACCTGACCATAGGAAGCTCCGGGGATAAGGTGCGCCAGATGCAGGAACAGCTGGATGAAATAGCAACTGTTTATTCGGCCATTCCCAGGGTGACGCCTGACGGGATATACGGCACCAGGACCGCGGACGCGGTGCGGGAATTCCAGTCCATCTTCGGACTGCCCCAGACAGGAGTGGTGGATTTTGCCACATGGTATAAAATATCGCATATTTATGTGGGAATTACCCGGATTGCGGAATTGGTGTGATGATTTGAACTGGGATGGAGGACGGGGTAGCCTGCGGACAGGGGTTCCATGGCCGATTCAGCAGGAGAGGTTTTCCGGGAACCGATGGAGAGCACGGGGCAGAGGCCCGGCGCCGCGGAGGAAGGATGGGAGGCAGAAATCCTCTGTAAAAAGCAGTAATTCCCTATAAAAAACAGACATAAAAGACGTGGGCAGGGCGCATATTTTTGGACCCTGCCCATGTTGTATTCCGGCTTCCTCCCGGCCTGTTTGCACAAAAAAATTTGATTGGTACAAAAAAATTTAGCTTCCAAAGTCATTGCAAATTCATATGAAATACAGTATAATCTTTACAATTTGGGCTGAGGTCACATGGCCCTTAAGCAAACACATAAGAAAGGACAGGTACCCCCATATGAAAGCATACCTCATACTGGAAGATGGAACTGTATTCACCGGGACCAGCATTGGTTCTGAACGTGAAGTCATCAGTGAAATCGTGTTTAACACGTCAATGACCGGTTATCTGGAAGTGCTGACCGATCCGTCCTATGCAGGACAGGCCGTTGTCATGACATATCCCCTTATTGGCAATTATGGAATCTGCCATCAGGACATGGAGTCAGCAAAGCCCTGGCCGGATGGCTATATTGTAAGAGAATTATCAAGAATCCCCAGCAATTTCAGAAGCGAGGATACCATTCAGAACTTCTTAAAAGAACACGACATTCCCGGTATCTGCGGTGTCGATACAAGAGCCCTTACCAAAATATTAAGAGAAAAAGGCACCATGAACGGTATGATTACTACAAAGGAATATACCGATTTTAGCGAGCCCATAAAACGTATGAAGGAGTATGCCGTGACTGGCGTGGTGCTTAAAACCACCACAAAGGAGACCTACGTCCTTCCCGGAAACGGTAAGAAGGTTGCCCTCATGGATTACGGCGCTAAGAGAAACATTGCCCGTTCTCTGAACCAGAGGGGATGCGAGGTAACTGTTTATCCGGCTGACACACCCGCCAGGGAAGTACTGGCAGGAAAACCCGACGGTATCATGCTCAGCAACGGCCCCGGGGATCCGAAGGAAAATGCAGCCATTATCGAGGAAGTGAAAAAGCTTTATGAATCAGATGTGCCTATCTTTGCCATTTGTCTGGGACACCAGCTCATGGCCCTGGCCAACGGCATTGATACCCATAAATTAAAATACGGACACAGAGGCGGAAACCATCCCGTGAAGGATTTGGAGACAGGAAGGGTTTATATTTCTTCCCAGAACCATGGCTATGTGGTGGATACGGACAACCTGGACCCATCGGTGGCCGTACCTGCATTTGTCAATGTAAATGACAGCACCAACGAGGGATTAAAGTATGTGGGCAAGAATATCTTTACGGTGCAGTACCACCCGGAAGCATGCCCCGGACCCCTGGATTCCGGTTACCTCTTTGACCGTTTCCTTAAAATGATGGAGGTGAATGACTGATGCCAAAGAATCCTGATATCAAAAAAGTACTGGTGCTTGGATCCGGACCCATTGTCATCGGACAGGCGGCAGAATTCGATTATGCAGGCACCCAGGCCTGCCGTTCCCTGAAGGAAGAGGGAATTGAGGTTGTGCTTCTCAACTCCAACCCGGCAACCATCATGACAGACAAGGATATCGCGGACCGTGTCTACATTGAGCCCCTTACCGTGGAGGTGGTGGAACAGCTTATTTTAAAAGAGAAACCGGACAGCGTGCTGCCCACACTGGGCGGACAGGCAGGCCTTAACCTGGCCATGGAGCTGGAGGATGCAGGTTTCTTAAAAGAACACAATGTGCGCCTGATTGGCACCACGGCCCTGACCATCAAGAAGGCCGAGGACCGGGAGATGTTCAAGGAAACCATGGAGAAAATCGGCGAGCCTGTGGCTCCCTCTGATATTGTGGAGGATGTAAAGCATGGCCTGGAGATTGCCGAAAAAATCGGTTATCCCGTAGTGCTTCGTCCCGCATACACCCTGGGCGGTTCCGGCGGAGGCATTGCCGGCAATCCGGAGCAGTGCGCTGAAATCCTGGAAAACGGACTGCGTCTTTCCCGTGTGGGACAGGTGCTGGTGGAACGCTGCATCGCCGGATGGAAGGAAATCGAGTACGAGGTGATGCGCGACGGCGCAGGTAATGTAATCACGGTTTGTAATATGGAGAACATTGACCCTGTGGGTGTCCATACAGGAGACAGTATCGTGGTGGCTCCCTCCCAGACACTGGGGGACAAGGAGTACCAGATGCTCCGTACCTCTGCGCTCAACATCATCAGCGAGCTGGGAATCACGGGCGGCTGCAACGTTCAGTACGCCCTGAATCCGGACAGCTTTGAGTACTGTGTTATTGAGGTAAATCCCCGTGTAAGCCGTTCATCGGCCCTGGCAAGCAAGGCAACGGGATATCCCATTGCCAAGGTAGCTGCCAAGATCGCCCTGGGATATACCCTGGACGAAATCAGAAATGCGGTTACAAAGAAAACATATGCAAGCTTTGAGCCCATGCTGGATTACTGCGTGGTAAAGATGCCAAGGCTTCCGTTTGATAAATTCATCAGCGCAAAACGCACACTGGGAACCCAGATGAAGGCCACAGGAGAGGTCATGAGTATCTGCACCAATTTTGAAGGCGCTCTCATGAAGGCCATCCGATCCCTGGAGCAGCATGTAGACTGCCTGCTGTCCTATGATTTTACAGACCTTTCCTACGAAACACTGACAGAGGAATTATACAGGGTGGATGACATGCGCATCTGGAGAATTGCAGAGGCGCTGCGCCGCGGATTCACCTATGAGCAGATACATGACATTACTAAGATTGACTTCTGGTTCATTGACAAGCTGGCTATTCTGGTGGAGATGGAGGATGCCTTAAAGGCAGTGGGCTCAGGAGAAAAGAAGCTGACGGCAGAGCTTCTGGCAGAGGCCAAGAGAATCGAGTATCCCGACAATGTAATAGCAGTGCTTACGGGAACCTCCCGGGAAGAAATCAAGAAGCTGCGCCATGACAACGATATCCGCGCGGTTTACAAGATGGTGGACACCTGCGCGGCCGAGTTTGCGGCCGAGACACCATACTATTATTCCTGCTTCGGCGGTTTCAACGAGGCTGAGCAGACCAGCGGACGAAAGAAGGTGCTCGTTCTGGGGTCCGGCCCAATCCGTATAGGACAGGGAATTGAGTTTGACTTCTGTTCTGTCCACAGTACCTGGGCTTTCAGCAGGGAAGGCTATGAGACCATTATTGTAAACAATAATCCGGAAACCGTCAGCACGGACTTTGATATTGCGGATAAGCTGTATTTTGAACCCCTTACCCCGGAGGATGTGGAGAACATCGTGGATATTGAGAAGCCGGATGGCGCAGTGGTGCAGTTCGGCGGACAGACAGCCATCAAGCTGACAGAGGCCCTGATGAAGATGGGAGTTCCCATTCTGGGTACGGCGGCAGAGGATGTGGACGCGGCAGAGGACAGGGGGCGCTTCGACGCCATCCTGGAGCAGTGCAATATCCCAAGGCCCGCAGGACATACTGTATTTACGGCTGAGGAGGCAAAGGAAGCAGCCAATAAGCTGGGCTATCCTGTGCTGGTGAGGCCATCCTACGTGCTGGGCGGACAGGGGATGCAGATTGCCATAAGCGATGAGGATATCGACGAGTTCATCGGCATCATCAACCAGATAGCCCAGGAGCATCCGATTCTGGTTGACAAGTATATCATGGGCAAGGAAATCGAGGTGGATGCCATCTGTGACGGCACCGACATCCTGATTCCCGGTATCATGCAGCATATTGAGCGTACCGGTATCCACTCCGGCGACAGTATCTCCGTATATCCGGCCCAGGACATTACCCAGCACAATATCGATACCATTGTGGACTACACTGAGAAGCTGGCAAAGGCCCTTCATGTAAAGGGTATGATTAATATTCAGTTTATTGTGGATGGGGACGACGTATATATCATCGAGGTGAATCCCCGTTCCTCACGTACGGTTCCCTATATCAGCAAGGTAACCGGAATCCCCATTGTACCGCTGGCCACCCGGATTATCTGCGGTCATACCATCCGGGAGCTGGGTTATAAACCGGGATTACAGCCGGCTGCAGATTATATTGCCATCAAGATGCCTGTGTTCTCCTTTGAGAAGATTCGGGGCGCTGACATAAGCCTTGGACCTGAGATGAAGTCCACCGGCGAGTGCCTGGGCATTGCAAAGACGTTCAATGAAGCGCTTTATAAAGCGTTTGAGGGGGCGGGAATCCGTCTTCCAAAATACAAGAAAATGATTATGTCCGTTCGCCACAGCGACCAGGAGGAGGCGGTGGATATTGCCCGCAGGTTTGCCGCTGTGGGGTATCAGATATTTGCCACCAGAGGCACTGCGCGGACACTGAACAAGAACGGTGTAAAGGCTTACGAAATCCGCAAGCTGGAGCAGGAATCCCCCAATATCCTGGACCTGGTGCTGGGCCACCAGATTGATCTGATTATCGATATTCCGGCCCAGGGCGCAGAGCGCAGCCATGACGGTTTCATCATCCGCCGCAATGCCATCGAGACAGGCGTCAATGTCCTGACCTCCCTGGATACGGCCAACGCGCTGGCAACCAGTCTGGAGAACCGGGCCAAGGAACTGACGCTGATTGACATTGCCACGGTGAAGAACGCTTAAGAAGCGGGAATCGCGGCCGCAGGCTCAAAAGGAGTATGTACATGAAAAAGAGAGTTATTTTTTTGGCCATGCTGATGGGCGCAGTATTGGCATCCGGTTGTGGGAGTCAGGGAAAACAGGATAATACGCCAGCAAATACCGTTGAAGTGTTGAAAGAAAGCAGCGATGGCCACGAAAATGAAATTACAGGTGTGGTCAAGGAAATTTCGGATTCACAGATAACCCTGATTATTGGAGAAACTGACCGCAGTGGCGGCCGGCCCGGAGATGGCGACGCAGGCAATAGAGTGGATAAGGAAAATGCCGGACGCAGACCAAAGGAGACGGGAAACGGAAGCAAAACCGAGGGCGGGGACAGTAAGGCAGATGAAAGCAGCGGTTCAGATGGAGGAGATGCCAAGGAAGGAGCAGACAGCGGCCCGAACAGAGCGGGCAGAGATTAAAGCCGGAGACGTGGTTTGCGCAAAAACAGATGCCGCCAATTTTGCGCTCAGGATTATTATAAAATCCAGTCTATGAAAGAGGGGATGGGCACTCACCATTGCAGCAGGGACCTGAAAAGGAAAGTGAACTGGTTATTGTATACAAAAAAACAGGTGGCATCATGGTGTATTTTTTACAAAATTTGAGACACCGCCAAAAAACTTCTGACATCGACAACTTTTTAGTGATACAATATAAGTATTATAAAATAAGGGAAGTAGGCGGTAAAATTATGTATCAGAAAGGTCAGTATATCATATACGGTATCAGGGGCGTCTGCGAGGTGATGGATATTATCACAGTAGACAGACCTGACGGTCCTAAGGACCGGCTGTATTATGTACTCCGTCCCTATTATCAGCAAGACAGCAAGATTGTGGCGCCTGTGGATTCGGAGAAAACCATAACCAGGCCGCTTCTTTCCAAAGAAGAGGCCCTTGAACTGATTGACAAAATCTCTGATGTGAAGGAGATGGAGGTGACCAATGATAAACAGCGGGAGGAACGGTATAAGGAAGCCCTTAAGACCTGTGACTGCCGGGTGTGGATCAGCATGATAAAAGCATTATACCTGCGCCGGAAGGACCGCTTGGAGCAGGGAAAGAAGATGACGGATCTGGACGAGCGGTATTTTAAGACTGCGGAGGATAATCTGTATTCCGAGCTGGCCCTGTCTCTGGGGATGCGAAAGGATGAGATGGTCAGCTATATTACGGAGCGGGTACTGACAGAGGTATGATAACATTGTAATGGCTTATAGCTTTGCGCGGCTGCCTGCATATCTGACAGATTAAGATCATATTAAAATGCGTACAAAAAAGAATCCATTAACCGTTTGGGAAATACTGGCGGTTAATGGATTTTTACTGTTATATCTTGGAAAATCAAGGTGCTTATTCAATTACCGTGCCTGCATGGCCTTTCAGGCTGTCCTTTGCCTTATCCAGGGTGGTGATGATGGCCTTCCTGCCTTTTCCGCTCTCCAGGAAATCAATGGAGGCAGATACCTTTGGCAGCATGGAGGCAAATTCAAACTGGCCCTGGCTGATATAATCCCTGGCCTGGTCTATGGTCATGTGGCTGATGGGCTGTTCCTGGGGAGTGCCGTAGTTTAAGGTCACATTATCCACGCTGGTGAGTATCATCATCACATCTGCATCGATCTCCTTGGCCAGCAGTCCGGTGGCAAGGTCCTTCTCAATGATGGCGCTGGCGCCCCTTAAGTTATAGCCCTGTTCCATGACAGGAATGCCTCCGCCTCCGCAGGCAATGACAATCTGGTCCGCGTCCATAAGGGCTTTGATGGCGTCGATCTCCACAATGGCAACAGGATGGGGGGAGGCGACGATTCTGCGGTAACCGCCTTCCACTTCTGTCACATGGTTGCCCTTGGCTTCCTCAATGTCTGCTTCCTCCTTGGTCATCACACGTCCGATGACTTTGACGGGGGTATAGAAGGCCTCATCGTACGGGTCCACTGTCACCTGGGTCAATACAGTGCTTACTGGTTTGTAGATGCCTCTCTTAATGAGTTCAGCCCGGATTCCGTTCTGAAGATCGTATCCAATATAACCCTGGCTCATGGCGGAGCAGACAGACATGGGAGCCTGGCTATAGCCATCATGCTGTTTGCCGAATTCATTCATGGCCGTGTGAATCATGCCTACCTGGGGAGCGTTGCTGTGTACAATGGCTACCTGCCACCCCTCCTGGATGAAATCAGCGATGATTTTGGCGGTTCCCGCCACAGCTGCCTTTTGTTCAGGAAGATTGGTTCCCATATCTTTGTGGCCAATGGCCATTACGATGCGTTTTTTCGCCATAATCCATACCTCGCTTGTCTTAAAATTGTCATATAAATTAAGTTTATTATAGGGTAATATGGGAGAAAATGCAATGGAAAGAGAAAAAAGATGGTGGCAAAACCCGGGGAGCCATGCTATACTGTCAACAGAATAAGACTGGAAGGACAGGAAGTGTATGAGGGATAGAAAACAGGCCCTGCCCCCAGGGTGGCAGAAGCGTATACTGGCGGCAGCGTTGGCGGCGCTGGCAGGCAATCTGCTGGTGAAGGTTATACCATGGCCTGAAAGTCTCCTGTCTTCTTACGAGGAAGCCATGGAGCCTGCCCTATCCCGTGGAGCGGGATTTTTGTGGATGACATTGGTCCTGGCGCCCGTTCTGGAGGAAGGAGCTTTCCGCCTGGTTCTGTACGGATGGCTGAGGCGTTTCATGGCCCTTTTTCCGGCGGCGGTCATATCCTCCCTGGCCTTTGGAATGTATCATGGAAATTGGATTCAAGGCACATACGCATTTTTTTTAGGAATGGTGCTGGCATGGGGCTATGAAGGTAGTGAATACCGTAGATATCCTATGGCAGTATTGATGCATGGGGCCGCCAATCTGGCAGTCCTGGCAGCGTTTGGTTAAATACTCATAACGAGGAGGTAGAAACGTGAAGTTATTGACTGTGGCAATCCCCTGCTACAACTCGGAAAGCTATATGGAGCACTGTATCAACACCCTGCTTACAGGCGGGGAGGAAGTGGAAATCATCATTGTGGATGACGGATCCGCCAAAGACAGGACAGGAGAGATTGCTGACCGGTATGCCCGGGAATATCCCACCATCTGCCGCGCGATTCATCAGGAAAACGGCGGGCATGGAGAAGCCGTGAATACAGGGCTTAAAAATGCCACGGGCATATTCTTCAAGGTGGTGGACAGTGACGACTGGGTCAATGAGGAAGCATATGAGCAGGTTCTTGCAACCCTGAGGCGGTTTGTATATGGGGGAGAGACACTGGACATGCTGGTTACCAACTTTGTCTATGAGAAGGAAGGGGCCAGAAGGAAAAAGGTGATGAAATACCACACGGCATTTCCCAAGGACAAGGTATTCGGATGGAATGATGTGAAGTTTTTCATGACAGGGCAGTATATACTGATGCACTCTGTTATTTACAGGACAGGGCTGCTTATCCGGTGCGGTCTGGAGCTTCCCAAACACACCTTTTATGTGGACAATATTTTTGTGTACCAGCCCCTGCCTCATGTGAAGCATATTTATTACCTGGATGTGAATTTCTACCGCTATTACATCGGAAGGCAGGACCAGTCCGTCAACGAAGAGGTGATGATTGGCCGCATTGACCAGCAGATTCGGGTCACCAAGCTGATGCTGGGGTATTATGACGCCATGAAGATAAGCAGCAGGAAGCTGCGCCACTACATGATACAGTACCTGGAAATCATGATGACCATTTGTTCTGTCCTGGCCATCAAATCCGGGACAGAGGAAAACCTGGAGAAAAAGAAGGAGCTGTGGCAGTATCTGAAAAAACAGAACCTGCCCCTTTTCCTGCGGCTCAGGATGGGCTTTTTGGGACAGGGATGCAACCTCCCCGGCAAGGGTGGAAGGGAGCTTTTGATTCTGGGTTATAAAATAACGCAGAAATTTTACGGTTTTAATTGACATCATTTTAACGAAGTAGTATAGTATAGCCGGTATCAAGAAATTTCCATATGCATGGAGGTCTTAGAAAATGGTAAAAGAATTTCTGAAGTGTAATTCAATCAGGGAGCGGATTCAGTTTCTTGCAGACACAGTTCTTAAGGACTGGGATGCCAGTGAGCTGGATACGGTCATGGACATCATGGGACTATCTAGGGAAGGTATGGAGGCGCCTGAGGACAAAATCAGCGCCATCGAAAAATACCTGGCTGACTATAAGCATGAAGTAGAGATGAGGGGCGGCGTTGACGGCTCCAAGGTGGACAGCATACCTGCCAAGGACCAGGCAAGCACCCTGTTTGAAGGCCCGTCTGAGGCGGAAGTGGTGAGCAAGATGCTGAATCCTTTTTCCAAGGAGCGGTAAGCCCAATCGAATTTTCAAATAATCAGGCTGGTTTTCCAACACATTGCGGCGATGATAGTGGGATGTGTTGCCCCTGCCATCATCATTGCGGGCGTGGCGGGTTTATGCGGGGAAAATAAGGTCATCATTGTCCAGGCGGCTCTTGTGGTATCTGCTTTGGCCACCCTTTTGCGGGTATTCTCTGTCGGATTCAGGAAAGGCAGCCTTCAGTTTGGAGCTGGACTGCCGTTGATTGTCGGGGGTGGATTCATTATCCTGTGTGGTAATTGGGCTGCTGGCCGCCATCAATTCCCTGCAGGCCATGGGGGATGTGACCGCCGCCATGGGCGGGATGGACCGGGAAGCCACGGATAAGGAACTGCGGGGAGGTATCCTGGGATTCGGGTTAAGCAATATCATAGGAGCCTTCTTTGGCGGCCTTCCCAATGTGGCTTTCAGCCAGAATGCGGGAATCGTTACCGCCACCAAAATAGTGAACCGCTGTATGCCGGTAGGTAGTGACTGGCGTACAGCGGTTTTAAATTCCGAACATTTAGTTTCCGTTTGTTTGATTTTTGTCCATCTAACTGAGCGCCTTCTGGGTGACCTTCTTGTCCTCGGCGGACCAGTTGTATCCGTAGACGATTCCGTAAATCACATAAGCCATGATGGCGGCTCCCACCATATCAATGACCGAGTGCTGTTTTAAGAACACGGTAGACAGGCAGATGGAAACCATAAGGATGGCTGAACCGGCCCGCACCCAGGGATATTTCTTAAGGGACTCACTCTTCATGATGGCGATGTGGGTGCCGATGGAGTTGTACACATGGATGCTGGGGAATACATTGGTAGGCGTGTCCGTCTGGTACAGGGCGGCAACCATGCCGGAAAATACGTTCTTACCCGGGTCAATGACCGGTCTGAAATCCGTGCCGTTGTGGAAAAAGGTACAGATAATCAGGCTGATGGTCATACCTGAGAACAGGAAGGTACAAATCCTGTAATAATCTTCCTTATTTCGGAAAAGGAAGAAAACAATGGTTCCCGCCACGTATAAAAACCACATCATGTAGGGAATAATAAAATATTCGTTGAAGGGTATAAAGTCATCCAGTGCAACATGCATTACATGGTAATGACGGGTGACCGTCTTTTCCAGGTAACAGAACCATGGAAGATAAATGAAGCCGTAACACAGCAGCCATGCATGTTTGTACTTGGAAAGAAATGTTTTAATATTTTTCATGATACCAGCCTCTTTCTCACATTTGAAGACCTGATAATATGCGGCTAAATGTAAACAAATTGTTAATAATATGTTAACGTTTAGAGATTATAGCACAGTAAAAAAGGAAAAACAAGGGGAGTAACGAAAAGTTAATAAAGTTTCATAAAGCATTATAATATATGACGAAAAACAGCTTTTATTTTTAAATTTTGTGTGCTATATTTAAAGCATGAAATGAATTTACATGAGACAGGCGGAATATGATATGGGAGAGACACGAAGCGCGTTGGGAGTTATCTGCTCCTCCTATGACGAACTTTTTGAAGCAGAGAAAAAGATAGCGGATTACATGATGGAGCATAAGGCGGAGGTAGTGGATATGACAGTAGGCGAGCTGGCCAGGGCCAGCGGGACCAGTGACGCCACCGTATCCCGTTTTTGCAGGCGGTGCGGCTTCAAAGGGTTCCACAGCCTGAAGCTGGCATTGGCCAGGGAGGTGCTGGAAGAAGAACAAATGGACAGAAATGTGTCCAATGACATTGACCGCGGCGATCTGCGGCAGTCCCTTCAGAATATATTGGCCAACAAGGTGGCCGAGCTGACAGAGACCGTGAACATGATGGACCCGGCTAATCTGGAACATATCCTGGACAAGCTGGAGCATGCCCGAATGGTGCAGCTGGCAGCCGTGGGCAATACCATTCCCGTTGCTCTGGACGGCGCCTTTAAATTCAACCAGCTGGGAATACCGGCTGTGGCGGGGGATATATGGGAAACACAGACAGCCTATACCTTTAACCTGGGACATGAGGATGTGGTTATGGTCATATCCAATTCAGGAAGCTCCAAGCGTCTCCAGACACTGGCGGAGGGGGCAAGGGATAATGGATGCACGGTCATTCTCATTACCAACAATGGAAATTCACCTTTGGCCGGGATTTGCGATTACAAGATTGTCACTGCCACCAGGGAAAAGCTGCTGACAGAGGAGTTCTGGTTTTCCAGGGTGACGGCTACGGCAGTTATGGAGATACTGTATCTTCTGCTGCGGGCCGGTATGGAAGACTCTGTGGAGCATATACGGCGTCATGAAAAAGCCATATCACCGGATAAGAAATGATGAGACAGTAGCTGCAAGGCAGTACTAATGATAAAATAGAAAATAATGCACAAAAAACAGGCGGCTTTTTATGGAAACAGGCCGTCTGTTTGTATATTGTGACGAAAAATATGTGAAATAAATTTTCTTATAAAATACTATTGACGAAAATATGGTATCGTATTATGATAGAGACAAGATAAGAAATAAATTTTCATGGAAAGGCGATGCAGAGATATATGATTTACACAGTAACATTTAATCCGGCACTGGACTATGTGGTGGCAGTAGAACATTTCACATTGGGAAGTGTAAACCGGACCATCCGGGAAAACATCTTCTACGGAGGCAAGGGCATCAATGTTTCGGCGCTTTTGGCAAACCTGGGATACAGGAGCACGGCTCTGGGTTTCATAGCCGGGTTCACGGGCCGGGAGATTGAGCGGGGAGTCAGGAGCCTGGGTTTTGACTCTGATTTCATCCAGGTGGAGAAGGGCATGTCCCGCATCAACGTAAAGCTGAAGTCCGACCAGGAAAGCGAGATTAACGGCATGGGACCGGAAATTACGGCCGGCGATGTGGAGCAGCTTTTTCAGAAGCTTTCCTATTTAAAGGAAGGGGATGTGCTGGTCCTTTCGGGAAGCATACCGGCTGCCATTGACAATGACATCTACCAGAGAATCATGGAACACCTGGACGGCAGGGGAATCCGCATGGCAGTGGATGCGGAGAAGGATTTGCTCCAAAAGGTCTTACAGTACCATCCGTTCCTCATTAAACCTAACAACCATGAATTGGGACAGATGTTCGGTCAGGAACTTAAGACAGAAGAGGAAATCGTTCTCCATGCCAGGAAGCTTAAGGAACAGGGAGCGGTGAATGTGCTGGTATCCATGGCAGGAGACGGAGCCATACTGGTAGCGGAGGACGGCAGTGTACACCGCCAGGGAGTTGCCAGGGGAACCGTCAAGAATTCCGTTGGAGCAGGGGATTCCATGGTGGCAGGATTCATAGCCGGATATCTGGAAAAAGGGGATTATGCATACGCTCTGAAGCTGGGAACAGCCTGCGGCGGCGCTACTGCATTTTCCGACGGCATTGGAACAAAAGATGAAATTATGAGACTATTAAACACACTTTAATCGGTCAGGAGGGGCGCATTTATGCGGATTACAGAGTTATTAAAAAAAGAGAGCATTGAGCTGGGCGTAAAGGTTTCAGATAAGGAGGAGGCCATTGACAGGCTGGTATCCCTGATGGATGCAGGCGGAAGGCTTAAGGACACCGCCGGATACAAGGAGGGCATACTGGCAAGGGAAGCTTTGGGCAGCACGGCCATTGGTGAGGGGATCGCCATTCCCCACGCAAAGGTAGAGGCGGTAAAGGAGCCCGGACTGGCAGCCATGGTGGTTCCTGAGGGCGTTGATTACGACGCCTTTGACGGTTCCCTGGCAAACCTTCTGTTCATGATCGCGGCGCCTGCTGAGGGAGCAGACGTGCACCTGGAGGCATTATCCCGCCTGTCCACCCTGCTTATGAATCCTGGATTCAAGGAAGGGCTTATCGGGGCGGAGGATAAGGATGAATTTTTACGCATCATTGATGAAGCGGAGGTTGAGCGTTTTGGAGCGCCTGAGGGAGAGGCGGGCCAGAATGCAAAGGAGGATGCTGAGACGGGTGCCAAGGCAGGCGCGAAGGCACAGGCGGGTGCCGAAGCAGACACTTCCTCCGGTTACCGGGTTTTGGCTGTTACGGCCTGCCCCACCGGTATTGCCCATACCTATATGGCAGCTGAGAACCTGGAGAATACGGGAAAGAAGCTGGGGATTGCCTTAAAGGCTGAGACCGACGGCTCCGGCGGAGCCCAGAATGTGCTCACAAGGGAAGAAATCGCAGCGGCGGATGCCATTATCATTGCCGCAGACAAGAACGTGGAGATGGCCAGGTTTGACGGAAAGCCTGTTATCATGGTCCCTGTAGCCGACGGTATCCACAAGGCTGAAGAGCTGATCAAACGGGCAGTGGACGGCACGGTGCCGGTGTACCACCATACGGGAGCTGCGGGTGGAGAGTCTGTGCCGGAAGGCAGTGACAGCATTGGGCGGACCATCTATAAGCACCTGATGAACGGCGTATCCCACATGCTTCCCTTTGTTATCGGCGGAGGTATCCTGATTGCCCTGGCGTTCCTGTTTGACGATTATTCCATTAACCCGGCCAACTTCGGAAAGAATACGCCTCTGGCAGCCTATCTTAAGACCGTGGGTGAGCAGGCATTCGGAATGATGCTTCCTATCCTGGCCGGCTTCATCGCCATGAGTATCGCGGACCGTCCCGGCCTGGCAGTGGGCCTGGTGGCAGGACTGATTGCCAAAACGGGAGCCACCTTTGCCAATCCGGCAGGGGGCGATGTGAACGCAGGGTTCCTGGGCGCTCTGTTTGCGGGTTTTGTAGGCGGATATATCGTGGCGGGCTTAAGAAAGCTTTTCTCCAGACTTCCAAAGTCACTGGAGGGCATCAAGCCGGTGCTTCTCTATCCGGTTATCGGTATCTTCCTGGCAGCAGTGGTAACCACATTTGTCAACCCGTATATGGGTATGATTAACGACGGTCTGACCCACTTCCTGAACGGAATGGGCGGCGTCAGCCGGATCGTGCTGGGCATGGTATTAGGCGGCATGATGTCCATTGACATGGGCGGTCCGTTTAACAAGGCAGCTTATGTGTTTGGAACCGCACAGCTGGCGGAAGGCAACTTTGAGGTCATGGCAGCCGTTATGGCAGGCGGTATGGTGCCTCCGATTGCCATTGCCCTGTGCACATCCTTCTTTAAGAAGAAATTCACGGCAAAGGAGCGTCAGTCCGGTATTGTCAACTATGTGATGGGCCTGTCCTTTATCACAGAGGGAGCCATCCCCTTTGCGGCCCAGGACCCGCTGCGCGTGATTCCTTCCTGTATCATCGGTTCCGCTATTGCGGGAGGACTTTCCATGGCGTTTGGCTGTACCCTCAGGGCGCCCCATGGAGGTATCTTCGTCCTTCCCACCATTGGAAATCCCTTTATGTATTTGGCTGCGGTGGTTGTGGGAGCAGCGGCCGGATGCGTGATTCTGGGGATGCTTAAGAAGAACGCGGAGGAATAGAGGAAGATAAGATATGCGGTGCTGCGTCTGACAGGGGAGTATTTGGTTATAAAAATATAAGAGTATGTGAGAGGAATTGGGAAGGGCCGCATTATCTTGGTGTTATCTTGATATGCGGCCCTTTGTCTGAGTGTTAATATAAGAAAGAGTCACCTGGAGAAGTTCTTCTTTTTGTGGTATAATAATCTAGCATAAAAAATAATACCAGAGATTATTATAGCCCAAAGCAGGGGAGATTGCCACTGTTTATTACAGATTTTTTGGATATCTGTGCTCCGGTATTAACATTTGACAGAATCATGGAGGAGATTGGAATAGAAAAGTATCTGCACCCCGAACCTTTTTGTAAGTTCGGACGGCCCGGATATAATCGTGTCAACATATTAAAGACAATTCTGTTCGGCTTTATGGACACAGAGTATGCATCCTTAAGGGAATTAGAAGACCGCTGCAGGACAAATATACGCTACATGTATCTGACGGATTACGAAATACCCAGTTATCGTTCTTTCATTAATTTTAACAATGAAGAACTCCGGGATTCCGTCCAGGATATTTTCAAAGATGTTATGTGACTTACATCGGAGAGAAAGACGGTGTGGATTTCCAGCATCTGTATATCGACGGCTCAAAATTTGAGGCAAACGCGAACAAATACACATGGGTGTGGAAAAGGCGACAGAGAAATCCAGATATCGGCTTTTTGCAAAGATTACAGACCTGTTGACCGATATGAACGAAACCCTGTCATATACAGGGCTGAAAATCGAGACAAACACCGAGTATACGCCAGCCGGTCTGGAGGCCATTTTGTCTAAATACGCCTTCTTCTGCCATATATGAGAAGAAATTCATTTCCGGACGGGGACACAGAAAGAGCCAGGAGCAGCGTTATTATGAGAAACTGAAGGAATACAGCGATAAACTTTTCATTTTGCGTATAGGAAGCCGGTAAAGGGGAACCGGTATGGGCGGCAGGAAGAGTACTACACATGTGAAGACTGCGGAGGTTGTCCATATGCGGAAAAATGTAAAAAGACAGACAAAAACCGGACAGTCAGGATCAATGAGGAATTAAGTTCCATGCATAAAGAGTAACCTTGAGAGCATACAGGGAGCCCTGCTGCGGATGAACCATTCCATCCAGGCGGAGTATAAAAGGAGCGTGAGAAAAGGACTGAACTCGGTGAAATTGGAGCTTTTTCTGGTTTCTATCGGGCATAATCTCTATAAATTTCACAACAAACAGATGAGACTCCAGAAGGCTGCTTAAGAGTGAATAGGTGCAGATTTTATGGGGAAAGAGGTATTATACACGTTTAAGAGTCAGATGCGGGTAAAGTGACGGCATAAACAGGGGGCTGTGGAAAGTGGAGCATTTCAACTCCACTTTTTTCATGGCCCCGTTAACCTTGGTGTAGCTGTCATGATGTAATACCTCCTCTTGTGTGGTTAAATTTTCCAATAAATAATATAGTAATGGATATCTTCGGAAAATGTAAGAGGTGGGGGCACTGTATACAACACTATATAACACGCTATACTTTTTTCAGTAAAGTAGATTATAATGAGAGAAGCAGTAACAGTTCAGGCAGAGGAAAGCAATTAACAAGACCAGGGAGGGAATGACAGGATGAAGGTTTTAGTTGTCGATGATGAAAAAGATATTGTGAAACTCATACGGCGCAGCTTTGAGATGGAAGGATATGATACCATAGGCGCCTACAACGGCACGGAAGCGATTCAAAAAGTGAAGTGCCAGGCCCCGGATATTGTGCTCCTTGATATTATGCTGCCGGATATGGATGGTTACGAGGTATTGCAGGCAGTACAGGAATACGATGAGACGCTGCCGGTTATCTTTATCACGGCCCAGGACAAGACATACAGCAAAATTCTGGGACTGGAGCTGGGGGCAGATGATTTTATTACCAAACCCCTCAATATTAAGGAGCTGGTGCTTAAGGTAAAGGTTTTGTGGAGGCGTATGAATTATATCCAGATGCGTCAGACGGATAACCAAAAGACCCTTTGTTATGGAAACCTGGAGCTTCATCCGGGTATGAGGAAGGTATTCATTGAAGGAGATACCAGGGAACTGACTTACAAAGAATTTGATACAGTATATTTTTTGGCCAGGCATTATGCCCATGTATTTACCAGGGAACAGCTTATCAATGAGATATGGGGGTTTGATTATGTGGGAAATACCAGGGCAGTGGATATACTTATTAAGCGGCTGAGGGCTAAGATAGAGCCCTATGGAAATTACATACATACAATTTACGGAGTAGGTTATAAGTTCGAGGTGCCGGACAGTGGAGAAAAAGAAGATAAAGAGTAAGCTGAAAGTGCGCATGGTGAAGATGAACCTGTGCATCATAATCCCTTTTATTGTTGTGTTTAACATAATATCCCTGATTGTATTGTCCAGGCAGCTGAATGCGTCTGCAGTGGAGCGGCTCACAAGCCGCAGCTATACGGGGCAGGTATATACCATGAAATATTTCCGGGCCTCCACTGAAGATGATCGGCAGGGGTATTTAAAAAAGATAGCATCCCATTTTGCAGGTTATCTCTCGGAGATGGCGGATGTCAGGGTGCAAATCTATTCCCGGGAAGGACTGCTGTCTGATTCAGATGTAAGAGGAGTCAGGGTACTTGCCAGCGCGGATGTGGAAAAGGCGTTCAGCCAGAAAGCATACAGCTTTCTGAAGGTGGATAACCAAAAGGTCTTATCCTTTTCAAGCCCTATTTACGATACCCATACAGATACGGCCACAACAGTGGGGGTGATTCGTTACATATATCCCATGGTACAGGAATACAAGGATATGATGTCCATTGCAGCCATATTGCTGACCATGTCGGGTATTGCGGTGGTGGCGCTTTCATTTCTTCTGTGGTTTCTGTTTGGCAGGCTGGTTGCATCTGTGAATGAACTTCGCCAGAAGGTTTCCTCTATCCAGAAGGGGAACCTGAACCAAAGGGTGGTCCTTAACAGCAATGATGAGATACAGGAGCTGGGAGAGGCGTTTAATCACATGTGCGAGAGGCTGAATGAGTACATAACACGTTTGGACGAACAAAAAGAACAGCTTCATCAGTTTTTTAATAATACCACGCATCAGTTGAAAACGCCTCTGACCTCCATTATCGGGTATTCCCAGATGATTCAGCTGCGCAGTGATAACAATGAGGTTTGCGAGGACGCTTTTATTATAGAGGAGGCAGGAGAGACTCTGTTGCATTCCATTGAGATGATGCTGGAGGAATCCCATATCAAGGCGGATTGGGGACCTCTTCATATCAGCTCCTTTGGTCTGGAAGAAGTGGTAGAGGAATGCGCCAGGCTGCTGAGGCCAAGATTCCACCGGTGGAACATCCGGCTGGAAAACCGGTGCAGCAGCGGGTCTGTACTGAGGACTGATAGACAGATGTGTAAGGAGGTAATCCTCACCATACTGGATAATGCCATAAACCACAGCGGCTGTGATGAGATTTATATATGGGAGGAACGTACTGAAGGAAACATCAGCCTGCACATAAGGGACAATGGCTGCGGCATCAGCCGTGAAAACGCCCAACTTATATTCAAACCTTTTTACCAGGTTCAGGGAGGCACAGGACGTGGAAACGGCCTGGGGCTTGCAGTGTGCGCCTCCATTATGGACCGGCTTAAGGGAAGTATCTGTCTGTGGGATGGGGATGAGTCAGGGGCAGAATTTGTGGTCACTTTTTCAAAGTTACATTTATGAAACAATTAGGGAATTATTATGAATAAATTACAGAATATACTAAAGTCACAACAAAAAAATGTGCAAAAAATGCAAAACAAAAGCGCTGCGCGGGCAG
Organism: Enterocloster clostridioformis; assembly: GCF_020297485.1. Taxonomy (NCBI): domain Bacteria; kingdom Bacillati; phylum Bacillota; class Clostridia; order Lachnospirales; family Lachnospiraceae; genus Enterocloster; species Enterocloster clostridioformis. Next base: position 2,573,581 of record NZ_JAIWZC010000001.1, on the reverse strand, counting down.
ATGTAGTAGCAATATGCTGTATAGCTGTGTCTGTATGCATGTTCTGGGTGTATATGCAGCTTCCATATGGCAAGGTCCATACCATTGATGATGAGAATTATGTATATACCCTGATGAACCGGTCCGTGCCCATATCACTGGACCTAAGCGACGATTTGTGGGGGGCGGTTAAAATTGAGTCCATTGAAGAAATCCTGGAGTATTATGAAATGCTGTACAAGCTTCCTGTTACAACAGAAGCAGGAAAAAAGTCCGGTTCCCCGAGGAGGACCGTAAGCGGGGTCATCCATTTCCTGGAGAGTCCCAGTATTTACTTTACAGCGGATAGTTATATTGTGCGGGATGGAATCATGTACGGCAATGAATTCACGGAGCATCAGGTCTCTTCCATGACAGACAGGATTTGCGACCATTTCTATACCACCGACAATCTGGGTGAACTTATAGGTTCCTACAACAGGGTGGTGCTGCGCAGACAGTCGGAACGGTCCAACCTGACGGTAAATGAAAAAAGCCGGTTAAAAGAGATTGTCATGCAGGGTAAGAAGCTGGAAGGAAGCAAAGACTTTTCCGAAATGGCCCGGAGCAAGGGGGAGGCGGTATGTCAGATTGAGATATATTCCTCCGACATCCAGAAGGATATTCCGCAGATTTACATTGTGGTGTTTGAGAATGGCTTCTGCCAGGTATATGATGTGGACAACACAGTGGGAAGTATCATGTTCTTTGCGGCGGACACGCCGGCATTTTTGGCGGATTTTGCACAGAATCCACAGTAAAAGGAGAGGGTGGCTTATGAAACGGAATCTATTAGCACTTGCGGTATCAGCAGCAATGACGGCATCCCTGTTGGGAGGCTGCGGCGGCAGTAACCAGAAGACGGCGGAAAGCACGGTAAAGCAGGAAGAGACAACAAAGGCCCCGGAGAGCGATGGGAAGTCGGAAGAAGCGGAACCGGCGGAGGCCGGCCAGCTGGACCTGTCCGGTCAGGAAATCAGTATTCTGGGTTCTTACCATGAGGACATGGTAAAAAGACTGGCGGAAATGTTTGAAGAGAGGACCGGATGTAAGGTGTCATATCTGCGTATGCCTACTGGGGAAGCTGTTGCTAAGATGACGGCAGAAAAAGATAATCCATCCGTTAACGTATATCTTGGAGGAACTGTGGACGGTCATGAGAATCTGGTGCAGCAGGGACTTCTGGTACCTTATAAGTCCTCTACAGAGGCAGAAATTCCGTCTGAGTACCTGGACCCCAACGGTGTCTGGAAATCCCAGTACATTGAAACGCTTTCCATTGGCGTTAACACAGAGCGCTGGAAGAAGGAATTCGCAGACAGCGGACTTGAGATGCCGACAACTCTGGAAGAGCTTATAAACCCTGCTTTTAAAGGGGAAATCATCACACCGGACCCGTCCTCTTCCGGAACAGGCTATACCTTTATTTCCTCTGTGCTGGAATACATGGGTGAGGAAAAGGGCTGGGAATACCTGGAACAGTTTAACGAGCAGGTGGGACAGTATACCTCCAGTGGCTATACACCGGCTGAAAAGACCGGTCTGGGAGAGTATCTTATCTGCGTGAACTTTCTTGCCGACCAATTGATAGTAAAGACATCAGGCTATCCTATGTCAAGTACGGTATACGAGGGAGCCGGATGGACAATGGTTCCGGTTTCCATGGTGGCAGGTTCTGAGGATAATCAGGCTGCTCAGGCCTTTGTGGATTTCTGTCTAACAAAGGATGCGCTGGATGCATTGGTAGAGCTGGCCAACTGTGTGGCTGTAAGGGATGACTGTATCGCGCCGGAGGGCGGAAGCAAATTATCAGAACTGAATTTCAACCGGGAGTATGACCCGATTGCGGCGGCGTCTGTAAAGAGTGAGACGGTAGATAAATTTGCAGCTATGATGCCGTAACATAGAACACACCTGTGTACTTGTGTATGGGGGCGCTCCATATTTTCCAGACGGAAAAGGGAGCGCCCCCAAAATATACACCAAATTCAATGAAAGAGGTGATAATGAATGGAAAGTTCACAAAAGGTACGTGAAAAAAAGGGACTGCTGACAGACATGAAGGATATGATAGCAGACCCAGGACTGACACTTTTTGTATTACTTATTTTCCTTGTCTTTATTCTGTTTATTGTATATCCATTCTTAAAGCTGGCATTACTGCCCGGGGCAGAGGACTGGACAAAGGCATTTACCTCATCCAAGGTAATGACTGCCTTCCGGCATACTATGGTTTCTTCTGTACTGGCTACCACGACTGCCATAGTAATCGGGTTTATTTTCGCCTATGCCATGAATTACGCCAGGCTGCCCGGAAGCAGGGTGTTCCGTGTCATAGCCCTTCTGCCCAATATGGCGCCGTCCGTTATGACAGGCCTTGCGTTCCTGCTGCTGTTTGGTCGCCGGGGTGTCATAACATACAGGCTTCTGGGGCTGATCACTGACCCCTATGGGTGGTTCGGTCTGTGGATTGTACAGAGCCTTGCCTTTTTTCCTTTGGCCTATATTACCATTTCCGGCGTGTTAAGGGCCATCAGCCCCAATGTGGAGCTGTCGGCACAGAACCTGGGAGCGTCGGGATTCAGGCTGTTCTGCACGGTGACGGTTCCCCTGGCAACTCCTGGAATAGCCAGCGCATACCTGCTGGTATTCATCAATACACTGGCGGATTTTGGAAATCCCAAACTTATAGGAGGAAACTATAATACATTGGCCACATTGGCCTATACCACAGTGACCGGAAATTATGATATGCCTCTAGCAGCAGCCTTAAGCCTGTTTCTTGTGGTTCCCTCCCTGCTCATGTTTTTTATCCAGAAGTTTTATCTGGACCGGAAATCATATGTAACGGTAACCGGAAAGCCCACAGGAGGCCTTACAAGAGAGTTTGTTTCAATGCCGGTCAAAGTGTTCCTGTTTTCCGTATGCTCCTTTGTGTGCCTGATTATCTGTATCCTGATTGGGGGGGTGGTGGGATTCTCCTTTACGGAAACACTTGGCGTGGACAATACCTTTACATTCAGTCATTTTTACAGCAATGTACTGAATTCAAAGACCATGGCAAACAGCTGGAAATTGTCTGTTGTGGCTGCGATTGCAACTGCCTGCCTGGGCATACTTCTGGGTTATCTGGTCACCAGGAAACGGTTTCCGGGGCGTCAGACCGCTGATTTTCTTGCAATGCTTCCGGCATCCCTGCCGGGAACATTTATCGGTATATCGCTGATTATTGTATTCAATAAGAAGCCGTTGATGCTGACAGGAACCGGCGCAATCATCGTTATAGGTATGGTAATCCGCCAGATACCGGTAGGGTACCGGAATGCTGTGGCCGGATTTAAACAGATTGACAAGTCCATTGAGGAGGCAGCAGCCAATCTGGGCAGTTCCAGTGTAAAAACATTCAGGACCATTGTCATGCCCATGCTTAAGAATCCAATGTCTATCTGCCTTGTATACAGTTTTATGAAATGTATGAACACCCTGAGTACAGTCATATTCCTTGTTTCCGCAAAGTGGAATGTGGCATCCAATACCATTCTGAATCTGGCTGACTGGGGGGCTTATGGAGATGCTGCAGCAACAGCCCTTGGCATGATGCTGATTATTCTGCTGACCTTTGGCATAGCGAAGCTTTTGCTTCGTGATAAAATCAACATATTTGACCTATAGAACAGAGAGGAGACGCATCATGAGTGAAAAGGATGTTTTATTACAAATGAAGGATATAGTAAAGGTGTTTGGGAAAAACGTGATTATTAATCATATTTCCCTGGATATAGAAAGAGGGAAGTTCATCACCTTCCTGGGCCCGTCCGGATGCGGAAAAACCACCCTGTTAAGAATGATTGCCGGTTTCTACCATCTGGATGGGGGTAGCATCATCTTAAACGGGCGGAGCATTGAGAGACTGCCTCCGCAGAAGAGGAACACTCCCATGGTGTTCCAGGAGTATGCGCTGTTCCCGCATATGACAGTGGAGGAAAATGTATCATACGGGCTTAAGAACCAGAAAATCCCCAAAGAGGAAATCAGCCGTAAGGTTAAAGAGGTGCTGGAACTGGTAAATCTTACAGGATTAGAGAAAAGATACCCCAACCAGATGTCCGGGGGACAGCAGCAAAGGGTGGCGATTGCAAGAGCTCTGGTAAACAGCGCTGACCTGCTGCTGCTGGATGAGCCGCTTTCTAATCTGGATGCAAAGTTAAGGGAGTCCGTGCGGGTGGAGCTCCGCCTGATTCAGAGAAAACTGGGGATTACAATGATATATGTTACCCACGACCAGCAGGAGGCGCTGTCCATGTCTGATAAGATACTAGTTCTGGAGCACGGCAATATCCAGCAGTATGGAGAGCCCAGGGAGATTTATTTCAAGCCAAAAACCAAATTCGTGGCAGATTTCATAGGAGTGGCCAATTTCATTGAGGGCATGAACGAGGATACCGGCCATCACGCAGTGCTGACCTACTGCGGACAGAAGATAGAGGCAGATGAAAGCTGCAGGGAAAAACAGAATATCACGGTCAGCATCCGTCCGGAGTCCATCCGTCTTGTCATAAAGCCTGAGAATGAGGGATGCATTTACATAAAGGGCAGGGTGAGGCATTCCATGTTTCTGGGGGAAAAGGTACGCTATTTTATTGTGGACCAGCAGGATAAGGAGTGGGTTGCAGATGCGTTCGACACTGGCATGCAGGTCCATGAAGGGGATATATATATGGAAATACAGCAGGGAAAGCCCCACCTGATATCAGAGTAAAAGCTTTTGGGGGCAGTTGGGAATAAAGGAGAGCAGATGAGCTGTGACATTTATTTTGTAAGGCATGGGGAGACATACTGGAATGTAGAACGGAGAATGCAGGGGCAGGTAAATATTCCGTTAAATGAGCGTGGGAGAGAACAGGCGCGGGCTGCCGCCCGTAAATTAAGGGACGTGCCGCGGGAGGTATGTTATACCAGTCCGCTGGACAGGGCCGTGGAGACGGCCCGGATTATACTGGGACAGAGGCGTATACCAATCATAGATGAATCGCTGCTGATAGAACAGGGGTATGGACTGTCGAAAGGCACTTATCAGGACCATGGATATCACGATTTGGTAGCACCTATCTATAGATATGAGGATGCTCCGGAGACTTACAGGCCGGATATTGGAGCTGAGAGCTTTGAGGATATCATGAACCGGGCAGCCACGGTGGTGGAGAAGTTACTGGTCCCCATGGAAAAGAAGTACCGCAATGTGCTGATTACGGCCCATGGAGCCATTATATGTGGTATTTTGAATACAATGCTTGGCAGGCTGGTCAGAAAGTTTTGGGATACAAAATTGGATAACTGCGGAATAGCGCAGGTGACCTTCCATGGGAGGACTGTGGATATGAATCTTTCGGAATGCATTGGTGTATCAAGGGGGAAGATGGATGGAACATTTAAAGGCATTGTCATTTGAATTAAGAAAAGATGCAGTCAATATGATTATGGAAGCAGGGACCGGACACATTGGCGGAGACATGAGCGTTATGGATATCCTGGTGGCATTATACTTTAAACATATGAATATCAGCCCGGATAACATGGACTCTCCTGAACGGGACCGCTTTGTGCTCAGCAAAGGCCATTCAATGGAAGCCTATTATGCAGTCCTTGCCGCCAAGGGGTTTCTGGATATAAAGGATGTAAGAGCTAATTTCTCGAAATTTGGTTCCAAGTATATCGGACATCCCAATAATAAACTGCCCGGAATTGAGATGAATTCCGGTTCCCTGGGCCACGGACTTCCGGTCTGCGTGGGCATGGCCCTGGCAGGCAGAATGGATGGGAGAAGCTACCGGGTGTATACGGTAATGGGTGACGGGGAACTTGCTGAGGGAAGCGTCTGGGAGGGCGCTATGGCAGCCGGACATTATGGACTGGATAACCTGTGCGCGGTGGTGGACAGAAATCATCTCCAGATTTCCGGGAATACAGAAGTAGTAATGAGACAGGAGTGTCAGAAGGAGCGCTGGGAAAGCTTTGGATGGCATGCCATTCAGGCGGATGGAAATGACATTGACAGTCTGGATCGTGCATTCAGGGAGGCAAAGTCGGTGAAGGGGAAGCCGTCTGTTGTGATTGCAGACACGGTCAAGGGGTATGGTTCAGCGCTCATGGAGAATAAGGCTGAATGGCATCATAAGGTGCCAAGCCGTGAAGAATACGAACAAATTATAAAGGACCTGGAGGAGAGGAAGGAGGAGGCGCTGCATGAATAAAACAGCAAACAGACAGGTTATCTGTGAGGTGCTGATGGAGCAGGCAGAGACAGACAAGGACATTGTGGTATTGTGTAGCGATTCGCGGGGCAGTGCATCCCTGACAAATTTTGCCAGGGAGTATCCGAATCAGTTTGTGGAGACCGGGATAGCTGAGCAGAATCTGGTCAGCATAGCGGCAGGGCTGGCAAAGTGTGGGAAACGGGTATTTGCGGCCTCTCCGGCAAGCTTTATTTCCGCCAGGAGTTATGAGCAGATTAAGGTGGATGTGGCATATTCGGACACAAATGTAACCTTGATTGGTATCAGCGGGGGAATCAGCTATGGCGCCCTGGGAATGAGCCACCATTCTGCACAGGATATAGCCGCTTTATCGGCCATTCCCAACATGAGGGTTTATCTGCCCTGCGACAGGCATGAAACCCGGTGCCTGATGGAGGCGCTGGTAAAGGATGACAGACCGGCTTATCTGAGGGTGGGACGAAATCCGGTGGAGGATGTGTATGAAGATGGAGGGGGCCCCTTTGTCATGGACCAGGCGGTAACTTTGATGGACGGAAGCGATGTACTGCTTGTGGCCTGCGGTGAGATGGTGCGTCCTGTACTGGATGCGGCCCGTATGCTTCGCGGGGATGGGATAGAAGCAGCCGTGCTTGACATGTACTGCCTTAAGCCTATGGACAGAAAAACATTGGTGGAAAAGGCGTCAGGGGTAAAGGCGGTCATGACGGTTGAAGAACACTCGCCCTTCGGGGGGCTGGGAGCCATGGTCAGTCAGGCAATAGGCGAAGAGTGTCCCAGAACAGTGGTGCATCTGGCTCTTCCCGATGAGCCGGTTATCTCAGGCACCTCCGGCCAGGTATTTGAATACTATGGCTTGGATGCGGAAGGAATCAGAAAAAGGGCTGTGGATTTAATGAAGCAGGTTGAATCATGCAGGCAAAATTAGAAATTAAAAGTCCGGAAAAAAGGGGCTGTGAAAAAAGTGGAGTTGAAATGCTCCACTTTCCACAGCCCCCCCTGTTTATGCCGTCACTTTACCTGCATCTGACTCTTAAACGTGTATAATACCTCTTTCCCCATAAAATCTGCACCTTTTCACTCTTAAGCAGCCTTCTGGAGTCTCATCTGTTTGTTGTGAAATTTATAGAGATTATGCCCGATAGAAACCAGAAAAGCTCCAATTTCGCCGAGTTCAGTCCTTTTCTCACGCTCCTTTAATACTCCGCCTGGATGGAATGGTTCATCCGCAGCAGGGCTCCCTGTATGCTCTCAAGGTTACTCTTTATGCATGGAACTTAATTCCTCATTGATCCTGACTGTCCGGTTTTTGTCTGTCTTTTTACATTTTTCCGCATATGGACAACCTCCGCAGTCTTCACATGTGTAGTACTCTTCCTGCCGCCCATACCGGTTCCCCTTTACCGGCTTCCTATACGCAAAATGAAAAGTTTATCGCTGTATTCCTTCAGTTTCTCATAATAACGCTGCTCCTGGCTCTTTCTGTGTCCCCGTCCGGAAATGAATTTCTTCTCATATATGGCAGAAGAAGGCGTATTTAGACAAAATGGCCTCCAGACCGGCTGGCGTATACTCGGTGTTTGTCTCGATTTTCAGCCCTGTATATGACAGGGTTTCGTTCATATCGGTCAACAGGTCTGTAATCTTTGCAAAAAGCCGATATCTGGATTTCTCTGTCGCCTTTTCCACACCCATGTGTATTTGTTCGCGTTTGCCTCAAATTTTGAGCCGTCGATATACAGATGCTGGAAATCCACACCGTCTTTCTCTCCGATGTAAGTCACATAACATCTTTGAAAATATCCTGGACGGAATCCCGGAGTTCTAGGGCATCGCTTATCTGCTTTGAGAGTGTATCCTCAGGTATCCTTTCTGCGATTTTATCAATGACGAATTGTTTGCTCTTTTCCTTATATTTGGCATTTCATTCAGTTCCTGGATATGGGCCAGCTCCGGCAGGACCATGACGATATCCGCTCTGGATTTTCCTATCTGTTTTTCTTCCAGAATACGTATTTTTCCGTACATTTCCTCCAGGAAATCAAAGAGAGGCTCCCGTATGTCCTTATCGCGGAGCATGGATTTACAGCTCCTATTCTTTCAACCGTTTTACAGCTACACTGAATAACAGCATGCCTGCGCAGGGAATGATATTGGAAGCCATTCCGATTTCAATGCCAGCATATTCAGACACCATGCCGATTATCCAGGGCATGATGATGGCGCCGCTGCTGGCAGCCGGAAGCATAATTCCCATGCTGGCCGCGCTGGTCATACGGCCCGCGCTGGCCACGGCAGTGGGATTCATGCCGGCCATGGCAAAGGCAAAGGCGAACAGCAGGAGAATGGCAGTGGTCTGGGTACTGGCCATCATCAGGCCCATGTAGAAGATGATGCAGCCAATGCCCATTTTAATCATGGCGGAATAGCTGTTTTTGATAGGGATTACAAATGCTATGAGCAGGCGGGCAATCAGCGTGGCTCCCCACATCACGGTTACGGTGTAGGGGCTGAGAGATCCTGATATGATGCCGTTTCCCTTAAAATATGTAACCATCCAGCCGGTTACGCTGGTTTCCGCCGCGTTCTGGCAGAACAGAAGACCGGTGAGCATCCAGAATTTTCTGCTTTTAAGGAAGCTTTTATTTATATTCCTGTCCTTTTTCATGGCCTTTGTTTCGGCGGGAGTCACACAGAAGGTCAGCCACAGCAGGAAACCGCAGGCTGCTAACACCAGCATGGGGACGGTATTTCCTGCCTTCATGGCGGCGGCGATGAAGAATGGACACAAAAGCGCGCCCAGGGCGTAGCAGCCGTGCATGATGTTCATGCCCTTTGTACGATCGCCGGAGTTATCGGCCACCAGTATGGTACAGGTATTGATGGTGCTTCCTTTAGCAACGCCGACCATGAAAAATCCCAGCATGAGAACCAGCATCCATCCGGAAAAACCCATGATCAGATATCCGGCCCCATAGCCTGCTGTCAGGAGCACCACTGTTTTCTTGGTGCCGATTTTTGCGGGCAGCATGCCTGAGGCAAAGCCGGCCAGCAGATTGCCTATGCTCATAAGGGACAGCAGTGTCCCTGTCATGCCATATGCAAAGCCGTAGATTTCCTGCAGAATGCTTACGACCACACCGCTGCTGATAGCACATATGCCGCTTAGAAAAAATGCGAAAAATCCCGCGTTTCTCTGAAAAATTTGTTCCTTTTCCATGATGCTCATGTCCTCCCTGACAGATTTCAGACGGGTAAAACGCCCTGGCGGGCAAAACCCGGCGACAAAATAAAAGAAGCTTTGACAATCCAAAGCTTCTCGAGTAGCGGAAGGGAGATTTGAACTCTCGACACCACGGGTATGAACCGTGTGCTCTAGCCAACTGAGCTATTCCGCCATATTAAGTTTGGTAGATAGTGGGGCCTACAGGGCTCGAACCTGTGACCCTCTGCTTGTAAGGCAGATGCTCTCCCAGCTGAGCTAAGACCCCGTACCCTGCCGCCGTTTGTGTCTCACTCGCGACTGCCTGTACAGTATATGATAAATTGTGGTAATTGTCAAGACTTTTTTTACAACTTTTTTTATAGAAATTTTCTTAGTGTTTTATAGGGTATTATGCTATAATTTAAGGCAGAGTAAAATATTAGAAAGGACGACCTGAATCCTTCATGTATAACTTCATTGTAAATCCCAAAGCAGGCTCCGGCAAGGGTCTCAGAATCTGGAAAGCCATAGCCCGTTATATGGACAGTCATAATATTGAATACGAAGTTTTCCTGACAGAAGGCATTGGGGACGCAAGAACCGCGGCAAGGCGGCTGACAGACAGTCATGGTGAGCCCAGATATATCATCGCCGTGGGCGGGGAGGGGACCATGAACGAGGTTCTGGACGGTGTGTCTTTCCATGGGCCTTTAAGTCTGGGTTATATCCCGGCCGGTTCCGGCAGCGACCTGGCCAGGAGTCTCCGCATGCCCGGACGCACCATAAAGTGTCTTAAGAAACAGCTGGCCCCCCGGCATTTCACCATGATTGATTACGGAGTCCTTACCTATGGAAATCAGGAGGTATCCCACCGACGGTTCCTGGTCAGCGCCGGAATCGGATTTGATGCGGCCGTCTGTCAGGATGCCCTGTCTTCCAGATGCCGTCAGCGTTTAAATCGTTTCGGTATGGGGAAACTTTCTTATATACTCATAGGCATACACCAGTTTTTTAAATGTAAATCCAGCAAAGGATATATTTTATTGGACGGGATAAAAAAGGTAGAGTTCAACAACATTCTTTTCATATCCTGTCACATACAGCCCTCAGAGGGCGGCGGCTTCCTCTTTGCCCCCAGGGCAGACGGAAGCGACGGAAAATTAAACATCTGCGTCATGAGCCACAGCACCAGGATAAAGCTGATACCCGTTCTGCTGTCAGCCCTCATAGGAAGGCGGCGGCCCAAAGGTGTCAGAACCTACGAATGCAGGGAAGTATCCATCCACACAGAAGCAGCGCTGCCCGTCCATGCAGACGGCGAGAGCTGCGGCTTCCAGACAGACATACAAGCCAGCTGCATAGCCAGGAAGGTAAGGATGATGATATGACGCAGGCAATGAGCCATGCAAAATAAGACAGAAGGAAATCTTCGTTGTGCTCGCACAAAAGAAGATTTCCTTATGGCTTATTTTATAGGGCGAAGCCCGACACCGTGATGGAGCGCAGCGCAATCACGGTGTGCATGGCGGAGTAATGTAATCACGGTGCACATGGCGGAGTAACATAATCACGGTGTGCATGGCGGGGGTAACGGTATCGCGATGAACACGGAAGGAGACACTATGAGAATCGGACAAGGATACGATGTTCACAAATTAGTACAAGGCCGCGATCTAATCTTAGGCGGCGTCAATATCCCATATGAAAAGGGCCTTCTGGGCCATTCCGACGCGGATGTTCTGGTCCACGCGGTGATGGATGCCCTGTTGGGGGCTGCTGCCCTGGGAGACATCGGACAGCATTTCCCGGACACGGACCCGGCATATAAAGGTATTTCCAGCATAGAACTGTTAAGGAAGGTAGGAGAACTTCTGGACGGGAAAGGCTACGTGGTTGAGAATATAGACGCCACCATCATAGCCCAGCGTCCCAAGCTGGCCCCATACAGGCCCCGGATGGCGGCTAACATAGCAGACGCCCTCCGCCTGGATGTGTCCAGGGTAAGCGTCAAGGCCACTACAGAGGAAGGACTTGGATTTACGGGAACCGGGGAAGGAATCTCTTCTCAGGCAATTACCTTATTGACGGAAACAGCAGATTACTGCTATGATAGTAAGATAATGGAAGGCGGCTGTGGAGGCTGCCCTGGCTGCAGCCGGGCGAATGAAGAATAAAACAGGATAAAACACATTCTGACACAGCTGACCTGGCATGCTCCAGACATGCCGCAGGAGATTCATTTGAGGAGAATAAGAGTATGAAGATATTTAACACACTGAGCAGAAGAAAAGAGGAATTTGTTCCCCTGACCCCGGGAGAGGTCAAGATGTACGTCTGCGGCCCCACGGTGTATAATTTCATCCATATAGGAAACGCCAGGCCCATGATTGTATTTGACACGGTTCGCAGGTATTTTGAGTATAAGGGGTACGACGTGCGCTACGTGTCCAACTTCACGGATGTGGATGACAAAATCATCAAAAAGGCAATCGAGGAGGGTGTGGACGCGGATACAGTGTCACGCCGGTACATTGAGGAGTGCAAAAAGGACATGGCAGCCATGAATGTAAAGCCTGCTACCGTCCATCCCCAGGCAACCCAGGAAATCTGCGGCATGCTGGAGATGATACAGACCCTTATCGACAAAAATCACGCCTATGTGGCAGGGGACGGGACCGTGTACTTCAGGACCGGTTCTTTTAAGGAATACGGAAAGCTGTCCCATAAGAACCTGGATGAGCTTCAGTCCGGGTTCCGTGAAATCAAGGTCACCGGCGAGGAGGGCAAGGAAGACCCCAATGATTTCGTGCTCTGGAAGCCTAAGAAGGAAGGAGAACCTTTCTGGGAGTCGCCGTGGTGCGACGGACGTCCGGGCTGGCATATTGAGTGCTCCGTTATGTCCAAACGCTACCTGGGCGAGCAGATTGATATTCACGCCGGCGGCGAGGATTTGATATTCCCACATCATGAGAACGAGATTGCCCAGAGTGAGTGCGCCAACGACAAGAACTTTGCAACATACTGGATGCACAACGGGTTCCTGAATATTGACAATAAGAAAATGTCCAAATCCCTGGGGAATTTCTTTACAGTAAGGGAAATCAGTGAAAAATACGACTTGCAGGTGCTGCGTTTCTTCATGCTCAGCGCCCATTACCGCAGTCCCCTTAACTTCAGCGCAGACCTGATGGAGGCTTCCAAGAATGGTCTGGAGCGTATACTGACCTGTGTGGAGAAGTTAAGGGACCTGGAGGCAAAGGCATCAGACGGCCCCAGGACAGCCGGGGAGCAGGGAAATATGGAAGAGGCAGATAAGCTTCGGGGCAAGTACGAGGAGGCCATGGACGATGACTTCAACACCGCGGACGCCATTTCAGCCATATTTGAACTGGTGAAGCTGGCTAATACCACGGCAGATGAATCCAGTACCAGGGAATTCGTATCTTATATGGAGACAATGATAGAAGAACTTTGCGATGTACTGGGCATTATCACGGAGAAGAAGGAAGAAGTGCTGGACAGCGAGATCGAAGAGATGATTGAAGCCAGACAGCAGGCCAGGAAAGAGAAGAACTTTGCGCTGGCGGATGAAATCCGCGGAAAGCTTCTGGATATGGGAATTATATTAGAGGATACCAGAGAGGGCGTAAAGTGGAAGAGAGCGTAACCATTCAGGAATTTCTCACATATTATAGACAGTGCATGAGGCTTGAACCAGTGGATGAGAATTCTTACTCGCCACTGGTTCTGGCCTATATTGGAGATTCGGTGTATGAGGTCATCATACGCACCAAGGTGATAAACCGGGGAAGCATGCAGGTAAATAAAATGCACAGGCAGAGCTCGGAGCTTGTAAAGGCCGGTACGCAGGCAGAGCTCATAAAGGCCATTGAGGACATGCTTACCCGGGAGGAGCACGCTGTGTTCAAGCGGGGACGCAACGCAAAATCAGCCACATCAGCCAAGAACGCGTCTGTCATTGATTACCGCATGGCCACAGGGATGGAAGCCCTGGTAGGGTGGCTGTTCCTGAGACAGGAATACAACAGGCTGGTATATCTGATAAGCCAGGGACTTGAGAAGCTGGGCAGGATGCCGGACCCGGAAGGAGATAAGACATGAGATACGAAGAACTGACCATAGAGGGGCGCAATGCCGTGCTGGAGGCATTCCGGTCCGGCAGGACCATCGACAAGCTGTTCGTCCTGGACGGCTGTCAGGACGGTCCGGTGCGCACCATCCTGAGGGAAGCCAGGAAATACGATACCATCATTAACTACGTGCCAAGGGAGAGGCTGGACCAGATATCCGAGACAGGAAAGCATCAGGGTGTTATTGCCTATGCTGCGGCCTATGAGTACGCCGAGGTGGAAGATATGCTGAAGGCGGCAGAGGAAAAGGGAGAGCCGCCCTTCCTCATACTGCTGGACGGCATAGAGGATCCCCACAATCTGGGAGCCATCATCCGTACGGCCAACCTGGCAGGGGCCCATGGCGTCATTATTCCCAAACGCCGCGCCGCGGGGCTGACAGCCACCGTGGCAAAGACATCGGCAGGAGCCTTAAACTACACGCCGGTGGCAAAGGTCACAAATCTGACGGCTACCATGGAAGATTTGAAGAAAAAGGGTATGTGGTTTGTCTGTGCCGACATGGGCGGAGAACTTATGTATAAGATGAACCTGAAAGGTTCCATCGGACTTGTGGTGGGAAATGAAGGGGAGGGGGTCGGAAAGCTTGTGCGCGAGCACTGCGATATGGTTGCTTCCATTCCCATGAAGGGAGATATTGATTCCCTGAACGCATCAGTTGCGGCAGGCGTGCTGGCCTATGAGATTGTAAGGCAGCGCCTGGAGATGTAGTCCTTTTAGAGATAAAGGAGTGATAATGTTATGAAGACAGCATATAAACCTGTTGGAAAGTTTGCGGCGGCAGCGGCAGCGGCTTTTTTTGCCGTCAGCAGCATCCAGGCACCGGCGACGGCCCTGGCTTACACAAAGCCTGCCGGAAGCCATGTACTGACTCCCATTGCTTCCGGGGTCACTGCATACAGCAACGAGAAGGCCACTCTGGATGCATCCAATGTGTCAGAGGGCTATATCATGGTAAAGTATACGGGTAGCGTTGGCAAGATTAAGGTTCAGATTACAAAAAGCGGTTCCGAGACATATACATATGATTTAAGCAGCAGCGGCGTATACGAGGTGTTCCCTCTGTCTGAGGGCAGCGGCAGCTATTCGGTGAAGGTGTTTGAAAATATCCAGGGAAACCAGTATTCCCAGGCGTTCAGCCAGAATGTAAATGCCAGCATAACCAATCAGTTCGGACCCTTCCTTTACCCCAACCAGTATGTGAATTTTAATGCGGCCAGCGCCGCGGTGCAGACAGGCGCGTCCGTGGCTGCCAGCGCAACGGACCAGCTGGGCGTGGTGTCAAATGTTTATAATTATGTAATCAACAACGTTACCTATGATACGGCCAAGGCAAGTTCGGTCCAGTCCGGCTATCTGCCCAATGTGGATGTGGTTTTGGCGCAGAAAAAGGGTATCTGTTTTGACTATGCGGCTCTCATGACAGCCATGCTCAGGTCCCAGGACATTCCCACCAAGCTGGTAGTGGGTTATACGGGGAATCTGTATCACGCGTGGATTAATGTATATCTGGAAGGCCAGGGATGGGTTGATAATATCATCTATTTTGATGGCAACAGCTGGAAGCTGATGGACCCCACGTTTGCGTCCTCCAGCGGACAGAGCCAGGAAATCATGCAGTACATTGGAAACGGCTCTAACTACCGGGCAAAATACAGCTATTAAGGGGAGGCAAAAGAGATGGCGAAAAAGGGAGAGTCTTATTACCGGTATTCCTATGAGGAGCTGTCGGCCTTCTGTCTGCAGATATCCCTGCTGTTGGAAGCGGCTGTTCCGCTGGAGGAAGGGCTGGCCATTATGGCTGAGGACGCGGCCGCGCAGAGCGAGAAGGATATGCTTTTGTACATGGCAGAGGGCGTGGAGCTGGGGGACCCCTTCTTCAAGGTTATGGAGGATACGGGCGTTTTCCCGGCTTATGTGGTGCATATGGCCAAGCTGGGCCAGCAGACAGGAACCATGGACCAGATGATGAAATCGCTGTCCGATTATTATGAGAAGGAATACCGGCTCCTGCGGGCCATAAAGAATGCGGTCACATATCCTGTGATGATGGTGGTAATGCTTTTGGTGGTCCTCTTTGTGCTGTTTTCCAAGGTCATGCCTGTGTTCAACAAGGTATATGAGCAGCTGGGGGCGCGGATGCCTCCTGTGGCAGCCTCGGCCATGAGGCTGGGAGGCTGGTTAAGCGGCGGCGCCCTTATTGTGGGGGCTGTGCTGGCCCTGGTGTTATGCGGGATCTGGACAGCCTCCAAATTCGGCAAACGTTTTGCTTTGGTGGAGCGTTTTGTGAGTTTCGTGAAGGGCCGCAGCAAGATTGCCCTGGCAGTGGCTAACCGCCGGTTTACCTCAGTACTGGCCCTGACCTTAAAGAGCGGTATGGAGCTGGAAAAGGGCATGGACCTGGCAAAGGAGCTGGTTGAGAACGAAAGCGTGGCGGTCCGCATCGGAAAATGCTCGGAGCAGCTTCAGACGGGTGAGAGCTATTACCAGGCCATGAAGGATACCGGCCTGTTTTCCGGTTTTTATGTGCAGATGATTAAAGTAGGAACCAGAAGCGGCCATCTGGACAGCGTTATGGACGAGATATCCCAGGATTATGAGGAGATGGCCGATACCGCCATCGACGATATGATTGCCAGGTTTGAACCGACTATAGTGGCAGTTCTGGCCATATCAGTGGGACTTGTCCTTCTGTCCGTCATGCTTCCACTGGTGGGCGTATTGTCCGCTATCGGATAACAGTTAGGAGGCAGCAGATGAAGGTTAAGTCTCAGAAAAAAGAGAAGAACCAGGCGCTGGGTTACATTCTGTCCCTGGCAGCCATGGCGGCCGTGGTGGCGGTATTTGCGGCGGCTGTGCTGAATTTTTCAGGGAGGACAGGCGCAAGGGAGGAGGAGACTCTCAGGAAGGCAGTGGCAAGGGCTTCGGTCCAGTGCTATGCCATTGAGGGCCGTTATCCTCCCAGCGTGGGATATCTGGAGGAGAATTATGCGATCCAGATTAACAGGAAGAAATACAATGTGTTTTACGATGGTTTTGCATCCAATGTGATGCCGGAAATCACCATCATACCCATAGACGAGTAGGGGGCATACAGTTATGAATCGGAAGACAGACAAGAAGGGAAATGCCGTTAGCGTGCTTTTTACCATGCTGTTATTTCTGGTATTTGTGCTGTGTGCCCTTTTCACAGTGCTGATTGGCAGCCGGGTATATGAAAATATCAATGTGCGCAGCGACGCCAATTATACAGGCAGCACAGCTCTGAGCTACATTGCCAACAAGGTGCGCCAGGGTGACCGGGCCGGGATGGTAAATGTGGTGGATGTGGATGGAACCCAGGTGCTGGAGATGAAACAGGAAATCGGGGAATCAGAATACGTCACATGGATTTACTGGGACGATGGGAGCATCCGGGAATTGTTCACAGACACATCCAGCGGTTTGGGGTTTGCGGACGGTCTGGAGATTCTGGAATGCCGGGGCCTGAAGCTTTCCAGGAAAGGCAGGCTGCTGCATATAGAGACCGTGGGAGAGGGCGGCGGAAGCCTGGAGCTTTCCCTGCGGAGCGGAGGACTTGAGACGGATGAATAGGAAAAGCGGGTCCGGTTCAGGGCCATTTTTAATGGAAATGCTGGTGGTGGTGGGTTTCTTTATCATCTGCGCCAGTATCTGTGTTCTGGTGTTCGTGAAGGCTGACAACATAAGCAGGGATGCCCGGGACATAAATCAGGCGGTGTTAAAGGCGCAGAGCCTGGCAGAAGAGCTGAAGGCGGGGCAGTCTCTTAGGTGGCCGGAGATGCTTCCGGACCGTAATATATGGGAACACCTGGCAGATGCTGACGGGAAAAACCGGGAACAGGCTGAATGGAACCAGGAGCTGGTACAGAGTGAAGGCTACGTAGGTATACATACCATGTACTGGAACAACAGCTGGGAGGAGACCGAACCTGACAATGAACCGTCCTTTTTGGGCGTCATATACACCGGAACTGTGGATAAAATGAAGCGGGCGGACATACTTATCATGCGCTATGCCAGAGGAACTGACAAGGGAAAGCTGCTGTACCGTTTGCAGACAGAGACCTATGCGCAGCCCTAAGAGCATGCAGGCCCCGCTGCGCGCAGTTTTACATGCAGCCGGCGGCAGGGCTTAAGATTCAGGAATATTCAGCCGCCGGCAAGGTTCGGGAAAATGAAACACGGAAAGGAAAGGCAGATGGCAGGAGAGGCATCCAGGAATAAAGTGAATATAGGGGCGTCGTCCCTGATTCTTATTTTCATCGTTCTGTGCATGGCTACCTTTGGACTGCTGTCCTTAAGCAGCGCCCAGGGCGATTTAAAGCTGGCCGGGCGAAACGGGGAGGCGGTCCGGGCATATTATGAGGCGGACAGCAGGGGGCAGCAGTGGCTTAAGGAAGTGGACCAGGTCCTGACAGAGGAAATGGGGGAGGAAAAGGATTCCACCCAGTGCAGCCTGGATATCAAGGACAGGCTGGGAGAGCTTTATGACAGGGAGAGCGGTCTTATTTCCACGGACATCCCCATGGACAGGGGACAGTCCCTGCGCATTGAGCTGGTTCTCATGTGCGGTGAAAAACATTACGATATAAAATCATGGTATGTATATGCCAGTGATGAGTATGAAATAGATAATTCAATGCCTGTGTGGGGCGGAGCAGCCCCATTCCAGGAATAAAACAGAGGCAAAAGGAGCAAAACAGATGAATGTGATGGAATTGCTTACATCGGCCGTGGAGCAGAATGCGGCTGACATATTTCTTATTCCAGGCATGCCCTTCTCCTATAAGATTGGCGGCCGGATTATCTATCAGGGTGATAACCGGATCATGCCCGACGAGATGGATAAGATGATTACCGAGATATACGGCCTGGCAAAGAACCGGGGCATGGATAAGGTCCAGTCCCACGGAGATGATGATTTCTCCTTTGCCATCCCTGGGGTGTCGCGTTTCAGGGCCAGTGTGTTCCGCCAGAGAGGATCCTTGGCGGGAATCATCCGCGTGGTGCGTTTTGAACTGCCGGATGCCGGACAGCTTCATCTGCCGGACAGTATCATCGGCGTATCCAGGCTTACCAAGGGAATGGTACTGGTGACCGGACCGGCAGGCAGCGGCAAAAGCACGACCCTGGCTTGTATTATTGATGAAATCAACAGCACCAGAAATGCCCATGTCATCACACTGGAGGACCCCATTGAATACCTGCACAGGCATAAACAGAGCGTGGTGACCCAGAGAGAGATTGTTACGGATACGGACAGCTACGTTACTGGCCTGAGGGCATCCCTGCGCCAGGCGCCGGATGTCATCCTGTTAGGAGAAATGAGAGATTATGAGACTATCAGCATAGCCATGACAGCAGCGGAGACAGGCCATCTGATTCTCTCCACCCTTCACACCGTGGGGGCGGCCAATACCATCGACCGTGTCATTGATGCATTTCCGCCAAATCAGCAGCAGCAGATAAGGACCCAGCTGGCCATGGTGCTGGATGCGGTCATATCCCAGCAGCTCATACCCACTGTGGACGGCGGGGTGCAGCCGGCATTTGAAATCATGTTTTTAAACAATGCAATCCGCAATATGATACGTGAATCCAAGATTCACCAGATAGACGGAGTCATTGCCACCTCCCAGGAGGAAGGTATGGTATCCATGGATAACAGCCTTATTAAACTATACCGTGACGGAGTGATTTCCCGTGAAAATGCGGCGGCTTACAGCAGCAACAGTGAGCTCATGGAAAAGAAACTGGCCAGATAACCGCAAAAACCGCCGCAGGTCCCGGAAAGACCAGCTGTAAATCCTGCCGGAATAAGACGCGGGTTTTCCAGTTATACTAAGGATATGAACAGCAGACCGGGACGGCAGGAAAGGAGCAGAACATGAGAGCAGATAAGAGAAAAGTGGTAATCGTAGGAACTGGAATGGTGGGCATGAGCTATGCCTACTGTCTTCTGAATCAGTCGGTGTGCGATGAGCTGGTGCTCATTGATGTGAACAAGAAGAGGGCCGAGGGGGAGGCAATGGATTTAAACCATGGCCTGGCATTTGCCAATTCCAGCATGACAATATACGCAGGGGAGTACGATGACTGCAGGGATGCGGATATCGTGGTCATCTGTGCCGGCGTGGCGCAGAAACAGGGTGAAACCCGTCTGGACCTTCTGAAAAGGAATGCCGAGGTGTTCCGATCCATCATTGAGCCGGTTACCTCATCGGGATTCAATGGCCTGTTTCTGGTGGCAACCAATCCGGTTGACATCATGACCAGGATAACCTGTACCCTGTCGGGCTTTAATCCAAGACGGGTGATGGGAACAGGAACAGCCCTGGACACAGCCAGACTCAGGTACCTGTTAGGCGATTATCTGAAGGCGGACCCGAGAAATGTCCACGCCTATGTCATGGGAGAGCATGGGGACAGCGAGTTCGTGCCGTGGAGCCAGGCGCTGCTGGCCACCAAGCCCATTCTGGAGCTGTGCGGGGAAAACGGGGAAGCGTTGTGCAGGCAGCGGTTTGATGACATTGAGGAGGAGGTCCGCACTGCCGCCTACAAAATCATAGAGGCCAAGAATGCCACCTATTATGGTATTGGAATGGCCCTTACCAGAATAACCAAGGCCATCCTGGGGGATGAGCACAGCGTACTTACCGTATCCGCCATGCTGCGGGGAGAGTACGGCCAGATGGACGTGTTTGCAGGCGTTCCCTGCATCATAAACCAGAACGGAGTACAGAGAGTCCTGCCGCTGTCCCTGACACCGGAGGAGCTGGAGAAGCTGGGGCGTTCCTGTGATACGCTGCGGGAAGGGTATGACGGGATTTTCTGATATTTGGAATAGGATTGATTTTAGGATTCTTATTTTCAGATGCTTTGAGAAAGCCGGCTCACATACCGCTGCTCACAATTGCCTGGGAGGCTTGAGGGGGCAGCGGTTTGAATGAGCGGGGATAGAATGGAAGAAAAAATTGAAAATTATTGTTGACAAAACCATGTGGTCATGATAATATATACAAGGCCCGCGAGAGCGTACCAAAACAGAATAAGCTGCTGTGGCTCAGTCGGTAGAGCGTCGCATTGGTAGTGCGGAGGTCACGGGTCCGATTCCCGTCAGCAGCTTGTGGATAGCCTGGTATTTACCGGGCTTTTTTCTTTTTGTTCCGCATTGGTGAATACGTATGAAACTGTAAACGGGGCAGAGGAGCCAGTGGCTCGTGTCACTTGCCCATATTGCGGCAGGGAATTTACAACGGATATGGATTTTAAGGGATAGCCTGGACTGTCCCTTTTTTTCTGCCATGGCCACATGAGAATTGACGGCTCAATTCTTTGTACCCTTGTAAATATCTGGATTAATAATCTTCCCGGCCGGAGTATCCTTAAACAGGCGAGGGGAGGATAATTGTACCTAAAAAACAATAAATTTAATATGATTACAAAATAACCTAATTATTTATAAGAAAGAATAAATAATATCCGGGTAAATCCCTTCCTTTTTCGACATATTTATGATAGAATTTATACTATTCGGCAAATAGTTAATATTTACATGGTACTTTACATAATTTCCCAAGGTTGAGAACAGATGGGAGGATTTATTTTGGATATGGTTGGGGGTCTGGAGTCATAAAGAGAGCGGGCTCCCTTTTATATATTGGGCAGGGGGGATATAGATGTTGGACTGGGGCTTTGGATTAGGGGCTTTTGGGATGTTTTTCCTATATGACTGGAATCGGGTTTTTTTGAAAAAAAATGGCTTCGCCCCGCTTTTTGCGGCAGGCAACCTGCTGCTGGCTGTGGTGGGAGGAAGAATGGTGTATTCTTGTGTTTCCTCAGGGGTTAAGGGACAGTCAGTCTGGCTCCTTCCGGGCGCGTTTTTTCTGGCGATGCTGATTTATACGCTGTATTTTGCGCTGCCCTTTGACAGTACTTATTGCCAGGAGGCGGACCGGCACAAGGTCTGCCGCTCAGGTATGTATGGCTGGTGCCGTCATCCGGGCATATGGTGGTTTTTTGGCTGTTTTTTCTGTATGGGCCTGTCCACAGGGAATCCGAACCGGGTGATGCTCGGTCTGTGTCTTTCTTTTCTGAACCTTCTGTATGCCTGGTATCAGGACAGGCTTATATTTGTAGAGGAATTTTGCGACTACAGGGATTACCAGGAACAAGTACCATTTTTACTACCCAGACTGTGGAAAAGGCGGTGAACTGGAATGACATTTGAGGAAAAGCTGACCAATCAGGAATATGACAGGATATGGCAGGAATACTGCGGTTTTCTGGACCTGGACCTGGAATCCTATATGAAAATCCAGAGAAGGCTTTTGGAGGAGCAGATTGGACTCTGGTGCGCAAGTCCTCTTGGAAAGAAGATTCTAAAGGATAGGAGGCCGGAGAGCATAGATGAGTTCCGGTCCATGGTGCCGCTGACCACCTACGAAGATTATGCGGATGTCCTTCTTTTGAAAAAGGAGGACATGCTTCCTGATAAACCGATCATATGGATTCAGACCACATGGGAGGGCGGAAAGCATCCTATCAAGGTGGCGCCCTACACCAGCGGTATGCTGAAAACCTACAAGAATAATATCCTGACCTGCCTGATGATGGCTACCAGCAAGGGCAGGGGAAGCTTTGACATCGGAATCGGCGATACATTTTTGTATGGACTGGCGCCTTTGCCCTATATCACTGGCCTGATTCCACTGGGATTGTCGGACGAACTCCACATAGAGTTCCTTCCTCCGGTGGACGAGGCCGTGAATATGACCTTTTCCGAGCGGAATAAGAAGGGATTTAAGATGGGGCTGGGAAAGGGGATTGATTTCTTCTTCGGCATGGGCAGCGTGGCTTATTATGTGAGTATGAGCATTGCCAGCCTGTCTGAGGGCGGTAAGAAGGGCGGATCCTTCCTGAAAAAAATGTTTACCATGCCTCCTTCCATGACACTGCGGTATCTTAAGGCGAAAAAACAGTGTGAGAAGGAAGGACGGGGACTGATGCCTAAGGACCTGTTCAAACTGAAGGGATTTTTGTGCGCTGGAACAGATAACCGCTGCTATAAAGATGACCTGGAGGAGTTGTGGGGTATCAGGCCGGTGGAAGTGTTTGCGGGGACAGAACCCAGTTTTATCGGGACAGAGACATGGAACCGCAACGGACTTTACTTTTTCCCGGATGCATGCTTTTATGAATTCATACCGGAAACGGAAATGTACAAAAATCTGGATGATCCCTCCTATGTTCCCAGGGCCATATGTATGGATGAGGTGGCAGCCGGAGAAGTATATGAAATTGTCCTTACTGTGTTGAAAGGCGGGGCATTTGCCCGGTACCGGGTGGGGGATGTCTACCGCTGTCTGGGACTTGCCAGCAAGGAGGATGAGACGCGGATTCCCAGGTTTGAGTACATTGACCGGGTGCCGGATATTATTGATATTGCCGGGTTTACAAGGATTTCGGAAAATTCCATTAAGAATGTTATCAGCCTTTCGGGAATTGATGTGACGGACTGGGCGGCTCTGAAGGAGTTTACCGAGGACAGGGGAAGGCCCTATCTCCATATGTACGTGGAGCTGGCGCCCGGCTGTGTGGTGAACCGGGCCGTCAGCCGGGAACTTCTGAAGGAACACCTGACCATTTATTTTAAATACGTGGACCAGGATTACCATGATTTGAAACGGATACTGGGCATGGACCCGCTGGAGATAACCATTCTTCGGTGCGGCACCTTTGCATCCTACCGGGAAAAGACCGGAAAGACACTGAGGCATATCAACCCATCCATCCATGATATTCAGGAAATGATAAAGATGCAGGCAGCTTTTGACGGGCACAGGAGATACTAGGAGACACTGATTGTATGAGAAGCTATGTTTTTATATCCATAACAGCTTTATATTTCTATACCTTTCTTATGCTGGCTTTTATGTCGGCTAAGAAATCACGGCTGATTCGTGATTTTATCGCTGTGCTGGGCGCCATGATTCTGTGGACCGGCGGCTCTCTTTTGATGAGGCTCCGGGCCTGGCCGTCCTATGAGCTGTGGTTCCATCTTTCGCTGGCAGGAATCAGCCTGGTGCCATGTGCGTTTTTCTGCTTCATCAGGGATTTCTGCGGCCATAAGGCCAAAGGCTCCCACAAAATGTGGCTGGTGCTTATCCTTCTGGTGAATCTCTATAACATATGGACAGGAAGCCTGGTCCAGCCGCCCGCCATCGAGTGGAACGGGGCCAGCGCCGTGTTTGTCTATCATATGGACTGGCGTGCCAGCATTATGTACGGACTCTGCTTCCTGGTAATCATACATACAGCCGCCATCATATGGAGCAGCCGGAAAAACAGGGCCCTTAAGGCCAAAGTGGTTCCGCTGCTTTTAGGCATATTTCTGCTTTTTGCGGGAAATATGGCTGTGCCGCTGTTCAATGGTTTCCCCATAGATATCCTGTCAGGGATTCTGAATGCAGGGGTGATGTTCTATACCCTTTATTCCAGGCACGTGTTCCGCATGACACTGCTGGTATCCAGAGGCAACTGCTATATCATTGCCATGGCAGTAAGCGCCCTGGCCTTTTATAATGTGGCTCAGACTCTGGACGGCATCATCCGCAGGGATGTGCCAATGCTGGCGCCCTTCAGCGTTATGATTGTGGCTACTATGACCATGATGGTCACCCTGTTGATTTACATTGTGGCCAAGGGATTTTTTGACCGGATTTTCATTAAGGAAGAGATGAGCCAGACAGAACGGCTCAGCGAATACACGGCCATTGTGTCCCAGTCACTCAGACTGACGGAAATCCTCAATGCCCTGGTGAACGTCATAGGAAGTACCCTGCACACAAGGAAAATTTATATTTGCATCAAGGATTCACAGGGAAATTATCCTGCGGTGTTCAGCAGCAGTCCCCTGGATGACAAGAATTTTTCTCTGGCAGGCAGCGCGCCGCTCATCAACTGGCTTAAAAGCCATGACTCCTGTCTGCTGCTTAAGGATTTCCGAAGGACCGTGGAATACAAGTCCATGTGGGAGGAAGAAAAATACCAGATGGAGGTCCTTAAGATTGAGTGTATCCTGCCTCTTAAGGGCGGGGACGACCTGGCCGGACTGGTGCTTATGGGGGGCAAGGAGAAGCGGGGAAAGATGCGTGCCGGGGGGTATTCCGAGGAGGACATCATATTCCTTAACTCCATTGAATCCGTCAGCTCCATTGCGGTAAAGAACTCCAGGCTCTACGAAAAGGCATATGAGGAAGCCAGGACAGATGAGCTTACCGGACTTTTGAACCGGAAATATTTCTGCGAGACACTGGAGGAAAATTACGTAAAATGCAAGCGCACTTCCCTGGCCCTTGTCATCTTCAACGTGGATGATTTTAAGCTGTACAACCAGCTTTACGGCAATCATGAGGGAGATAAGGCACTGGTGCATATTGCGCGTATCATACAGGGGACCGTGGGGGATAACGGTTACTGCGGACGTTACAGCGGCAAGGAATTTGCCGTTATCCTGCCTGACTATGATATCTATTCAGCGCAGAATCTGGCTGAGAATATTTCACGGCAGATTCAGAACATGAATCTGGACTGTACGGATACTTACTTAAAGCCGCTGACTGTCAGCTGCGGAATCTGCGCTGCTCCGTACGCGGCAGCGTCCATGAATGAGCTCATATCCAATGCGGACTGCGCGGTATACCATGTGAAGCGTTCCGGAAAGAACGGAATCCGGGTATACTCAGACGGAATCATCGGTGTGAGGGATACGGATGAGGGACTGGCAAAGAAGCACCGAAGCATGTATTCCGAATATGCTCCAACCATCTACGCCCTGACGGCTGCTATCGACGCAAAAGACCACTATACATTCCAGCATTCCAAGAATGTGGCTTATTATGCCCATGCCATGGGGCAGGCCCTGAAAACCAGCGAGGAGTACCAGGAGATTCTTAAGGAGTCAGCCCTGCTTCACGATATCGGGAAAATCGGGATACCGGAAAATATTCTGAACAAAACCGGCAAACTGACGGACGAGGAGTACAGCACCATGAAGCGCCACGTGGAGGCATCCGTGGAAATCATACGCCATCTTCCCTCCATGGATTATGTGATTCCCGCTGTCCTGGGACACCATGAGCGGTATGACGGAAGGGGATACCCCAGGCGCATCGCAGGGAAGGATATTCCTCTGGCGGCCAGAATCCTGTGCATTGCAGATTCCTTTGACGCCATGGTATCCAAGCGCAGCTATAAGCCCAGCATGTCGGTGGAATTCGCGGTCAATGAGCTGGAACGGGGCGCGGGAACACAGTTTGATCCGGAGCTGGTGCCGGTATTTATCGGCCTGGTGAAGGATGGAATTATCAGGCCGGTTCTGAATGAAGGGAACGGCGTCTGCGGCAGGGAGCTGGAAGGGACGGATGCATGACGGTGATATGGGGAATGCAGCTGGAAAGGTATAAGTAAAAGGCCGTGGGGAAAATCTATATAGAAAAGCCTGTTCACACCATCATGCGGCGTGAACAGGCTTTTTGTATGGGACTTTATTGCGATGCAGATATTCAAACTGCCGGAGGCCGCCCCTGGAGTTCGGCCAGAATATTGACAGGATACGGCCAGAATATTGGCTGAGTATAGCCAGAACATGGTCAGAGCAACATCAGAATACCATCTGCACAAGCAGCATGTAGCATACCGTTCCCAGCGCGATGCTGGCAAGGGTATTGCCCTTCCAGAGGTGGAGCCCCACCACCACGGCAACGGATATGAGCTCCGGCAGGCCATAGGGGCAGGCTAAAGGTGTGATTCCCTTCAGGCAGTAGACCACCAGCACGGCCATGATGGCGGCCGGGAGGCTGGTCCCCAGGTAGCGGACCAGCCCGGGGACTTCCTTTTTACCGCCGAAGAGGAGGAAGGGAAGCCACCGGGTAATCTGGGTGCACAGAGCGCAAATCAGTATGGTAATTAGTACATAATTTGAGTGGGTCATGGTTTAATCCTCCTCCATTTTCTGTTCCACGGTCCTGCGCAGGAACAGCAGCATGGCTACGGCAGCTGCCAGGGCAGGAAGGATAAAGTTGGAAGAGCGGATGAGCACCAGAAACAGTGCGCCGCATATAAAACCGGTGACAGCCGGTATGTGGGTCTTTGCCGCCTTCCACTGGTCCACACATATGACCACGAACAGGGCGGTCATGGCAAAATCAATACCTGTGGTGTCAAAGGTAATCAGCTCACCCATAAGGGCGCCAAGCACCGACCCGGCTATCCAGTAGCACTGGTCAAAAAACGCTGTAAAGAAAGTGGCTGCCTTCCATTCTTTGTCCGTAAATGCGGACGGACGTGCCATGGAACATAACAGGGAATAAGTTTCATCCGTCAGGGAAAATACCATGTAAGGATAGGCTTTTCTCATTTCCTTGAAACGCTCAATGAAGGTGAGTCCGTAGAAGGCATGGCGGCTGTTGATAAACAGGGTCATGACAGCTGTGGTCACATAGCTTAAGCCGCCGGTGAGAATGCCCACCAGAGCAAACTGCATGGAACCCGCATAGACAAGGGTACTGATGAGAAAGGCCCAGAACACACTTAAACCGGATTTCTGTAACAGGAGTCCAAAGGCGATTCCTAAGAATATGTAGCCCAGAAATATGGGGATGGTCTTTATCAGAGCGAATTTTGCTGCTTTTTTCATGGTTTGGTAAATCTCCTCATAATTGTACATAATTTAGCACATTAATATAGTATAGCAGACATGGGATAAGATTTCCACTGCAAAACGTATTTTCCCCTTTCACTGATAAAAGAATTGTGTTATGATTAATAATTATATTTACCACAATAGCAACGTAACGGAGGAACAATTATGGCAGACAGGGATACCGTAATGGAAACTGAGGAAAAGGAGGTGGTCTCCAGGAATTTCATAGAACAGGAGATTGACAAGGACCTGGCAGAGGGCGTTTATAACCATGTCCAGACCCGTTTTCCGCCGGAGCCCAACGGTTATTTGCATATCGGACATGCCAAGTCCATCTTACTGAACTACGGCCTGGCACAGAAGTACGGCGGCAAGTTCAACCTGCGTTTTGACGATACAAACCCCACAAAGGAAAAGACTGAATTCGTGGAGTCCATCATGGATGACGTGAAGTGGCTGGGCGCTGATTTTGAGGACAGGCTTTTCTTTGCGTCTAATTATTTTGACCAGATGTACCAGTGCGCCGTGTTCCTGATTAAGAAGGGAAAGGCCTTTGTCTGTGACCTGACAGCGGACCAGATCAGGGAGTACAGGGGAGATTTTACCACACCCGGCAAGGAGAGTCCTTACAGGAACCGTTCCGTGGAGGAGAATCTTGCCCTGTTTGAGGAGATGAAGGAAGGAAAGTACCGGGACGGGGAGAAGGTGCTGAGAGCCAAAATCGATATGGCTTCCCCTAATATCAACATGAGGGACCCGGTTATCTACCGTGTTGCCCGCATGTCCCACCACAACACAGGCGATAAGTGGTGCATTTATCCCATGTATGATTTCGCCCATCCCATTGAGGATGCCATTGAACACATCACCCATTCCATCTGCACCCTGGAATTTGAGGACCACAGGCCGCTCTATGACTGGGTGGTAAAGGAGTGTGAGTTTGAGAATCCGCCCCGCCAGATTGAGTTTGCCAAACTGTATCTGACCAATGTGATAACCGGCAAACGCTATATCAAGAAGCTGGTGGAGGATAAAATCGTGGACGGCTGGGACGACCCGCGTCTGGTGTCCATCGCGGCTCTGAGAAGAAGGGGATATACACCGGAGGCCATCAAGATGTTCGTGGAGATGGTCGGCGTATCCAAGGCCAACAGCTCCGTGGACTACGCCATGCTGGAATACTGTATCCGCGAGGACTTAAAGCTTAAGAAGCCGCGTATGATGGCTATTCTGAATCCGGTGAAGCTGGTCATTGACAATTATCCGGAAGGCCAGGCGGAGATGCTGGATGTTCCCAATAATCTGGAGAATCCGGGGTTGGGAGACAGGAAGGTTCCATTTGGGCGGGAGCTTTATATTGAGCGGGAGGATTTCATGGAAGAGCCTCCGAAAAAGTATTTCCGCATGTTCCCCGGCAATGAGGTTCGCCTGATGGGAGCATATTTCGTGAAATGTACAGGATGTGAGAAGGATGCCGACGGCAATATTACAGTGGTTCACGGTACCTATGACCCGGAGACGAAGAGCGGTTCCGGTTTTGAGGGACGCAAAGTAAAGGGAACCATTCACTGGGTGGCTGTTCCCACCGCGAGGCAGGTGGAATGCCGCCTGTATGAGAACATTGTGGACGAGGAGAAGGGCAAGCTGAATGAGGACGGCAGCCTGAATTTAAATCCCCATTCCCTGGTTGTGTTAAAGGAGTGCTACGTGGAGCCGGCCCTGGCAGAGGGAAAAGCCTATGACAGCTATCAGTTCGTGCGCAACGGATTCTTCTGTGTGGACTGCAAGGACAGCACGCCTGAGAATCCGGTGTTTAACCGGATTGTATCCTTAAAGAGCTCATTCAAGCTTCCTAAATAGGATAAAACATAAGGGAACAGAACAGATAAAACAGGACAATCATCAATGAGATAAAGAAAATGCCGGGTACCTGATGAAAAAGGTCCCCGGCATTTATTATGCCTGCGGCTCCTGCATCACACTGTGATGAAACACCTTATCATATGTCCTTTAATAATACCGGCAGGATATAAAGTGGAACTTGAAAAGCTCGTAGAGAAAACGTATGCCGATGATAATATAAATGGCCGTGCCTGCTGCAAACAAAGCCATGAAGAATACATAGAGCCCCACATACATGCTGATTCTGGAGGCTGCGATAAGGCCGAGGCAGAGATAGGTGAACTTGAAAACCTTGCGCTCCAGACGGTGCACCGGTATGCGGAATACCCGCTTGATGATGGATACCAGGGACACTATGAACAGCGGGTAAAGCGCATCCACAGACAGGGCTGCAAGGAGCTGGTACCATTCCGGAAAGTCCCTTACCGCGCTGTGTCTCTCTATGGCTGTGAATACCAGGATGTGCACAGACACGGTCAGCAGCACAATGGCCGCAGCTCCTATGAAACAGCGGAAAGCCAGTGAATGTTCTTTTTTGGGAGATAGTTTCTTTAACATATTCAGAGTCTGTTCGCTCATGTCCATCCATCCTTTCTCAACTGATTTTATTGGGTTCTCTTTCTACTTTTATTATAATTCCATACCGCGATGATTACAATGTACAAATCAGAAAAAAGAGTATATTATCGTGAAATAATCTTTGTATTTTGCGAAAAGAGTATTAGTTAACTGAACAAATGTGAGAAAATATTGACATATCCCTGTGGGACTGGTATGATTAAAATGTTTGTTTCAAATATGAATGGTAATGCCAGCTTGCGGCAGGAAGGGGCGGAAAATGGAACTGATAATACCTTTTGACAGCCAGTCGGACAGTCCTCTCTATGAACAGATTTACCAGTACATAAAAAATGAAATCCGCCGGGGAAAGCTGGAGGCGGGAAGCCGTCTGCCCTCCACCCGCATACTGGCCAGGAACCTGAGGCTGAGCCGCAGTACCACCCAGATGGCCTATGACCAGCTGCTGTCCGAAGGATATATCGAGGCACTGCCATGCAAAGGCTATTTTGTCTGTAAGATAGAGGAACTGGTGGAGGTACGGCAAAAGGGCGGAGGCTCCTTTGTAGAGCCGGGAGATACCGGGAAAGACCGTTACGAGGTGGATTTTTCTCCCAGAGGAATTGATTTGGACAGCTTTCCCTTTAATACGTGGAGGAAAATCAGCAGGAATACACTGGTAGATGATAACAAGGAGATGTTTGCGGCAGGGGACCCTCAGGGAGAGAGAGCTCTCAGAACTGCCATAGGAGCTTACCTCCATTCTGCCAGGGGGGTGGACTGCAGGCCGGAACAGATTCTCATTGGCGCGGGAAGCGAGTACCTGCTGATGCTTCTGCCCCAGATTTTGGGAAATGGAAGGAAAATTGCCATGGAAAACCCCACATACAAGCAGGCATACAGAGTGCTTAGGGGGGAGGGATACCCTGTGATTCCCGTGGATATGGACCGGTACGGAATGGATGTGGAGCGCCTTGCCTGTAGCGGCGCGGATGTGGCATATGTGATGCCTTCCCATCAGTATCCCACAGGGATCGTCATGCCTGTGAAGCGGCGGCAGGAGCTGCTGGCCTGGGCCTACAGCGGTGCGGACAGGTATCTGATTGAAGATGACTATGACAGTGAATTCCGATATAAGGGGAAACCCATTCCCGCGCTGCAGGGCATGGACCGGGGAGGCCGTGTGATTTATATGGGAACATTATCCAAATCTATAGCTCCGGCTATCCGTGTGGGCTTCATGGTGCTGCCGGAGCATTTGCTGGAGGCATACCGGGAAAGGGCCGGTTTCTATCTCTCCACGGTGTCCAGGATTGACCAGAACATTCTCTATCAGTTTATAACCCAGGGATATTATGAGAGACATTTAAACCGCATGAGGGCCCTGTATAAGGGAAAACATGATGCGCTGATGACCGGGCTTAAGGAACTGGAGGACCGGTTCTTAATCAGGGGAGAATATGCGGGACTGCATGTGCTGCTGACCCACAGGCAGGGGGAGGCGGAGGAACGCCTGGTGGCCCGTGCGGCTGCCCTGGGAGTGAAGGTCTATGGAATATCGGGATGTTTCATACAGCCGGAGGCGAACCTGCTGGGGTCAACCGTTATGCTGGGATATGCAAGTCTCAGCGAGGAGGAAATCCGGAAAGGCACTAAACTTCTGGCAAAGGCCTGGACATTCTAAGACGCTGTTGGGATGCTAAAGGCATAAAGGGTGTGTCTGACGGAAAATATGTTTTATTGGCTGCAGAAGATAAGATAGCGAAGATAATGAGCAGGTCAACATGAAAGGAATGGTATACCATGAAGGGCAGGAATGACACACGGACAGATATGGCTGCTGCCGCCGCGTTTGCGGTGGTACTGGGAATCAGCGCCTTTTGGGGGCAGCATGACAGGGCCTATGACCAGGCCCATGGCCGGACGGGCAGCGCCTATGGCCGGATGTATGAACAGGCAGGTCCGGAGGATGAAAATGGAAATCCCGTGAGCAAGGCTGACGCTTATCCGGATACCGCGGGAGCTGTACAGGCGGCGGAGGGCCCAGGGGAGAACCCGGCCCGGCCCGGAGGGGAAGACGCAGAGATACTTCCGGACGTGACAGAATCCCAGAAGGCGGTTCTGGACGAAATCTTGGAGGCATTAGAGGCGCAGGATCTGGAGTCTGCCGCGCGGGTCATGGACCGCGGTGAGGAGGAGCTTCTTACGCTGTTTTATGAGGTCATGGACGGAACGCGGTATCTCTATGACGGCCAGTCATTCAGCCTGTCCATAGAGGGTAAGGGGCTGGTGCTCACCATGCCTAAGACACTGTATTACGGCGCCTTTAAGGCCGGCAGGCCGGAAGGAGATTGTACGGCCCTTCAGGTGGTTGAACTGGATGCCCCCAGGTATGATTACTCCCAGGGATTGTGGAAGGATGGTAAAATGGAGGGCGATGGCCATACAGGATACTGCTATTATGAGAACAGCCCCCAGGGGGAAGCCAGGGATGTGTGCAAGACCGGGAGATTTACCGGTGACAGGCTGGAGGGGGAGGTGACCTATACCACCCTGAACCAGGAGGGAGAGACATCCACCTGGAAGCTGGAAGTAAAGGACGGTACGGTACAGCTGGATGACCGTTGGATTCATATAGAGGAGCGTGGGGAGTATCAGCTCATGTCCCAGGAGGATGACAGCCACGCCTATATCATGGACGAGAAGCTGGCCGGACAGCCTGTGTGGATTAACCTTCTGGCCTGGGAGGAATAAAAGGATGAATGAAATACAGAATAAAATATAAAAAGCAGAAAGGCTCCGGGAATACGAAATCCTTATGTTCCCCAAGCCTTTCCGCTTTTTACACTGTTTTGGATAGTTCGCCTGGTATTAAGCCGCTGTGTTATTCCAGTGTATCTTCCTCGATGATGGCGGTAGAGGGGCCTGCTTCCTGTTTCTCAGGCTCCTCACTGCTGTCATCGTAATCATCTTCTGTAAGATCTCCAGAATCATAGGAGGAACTGCCGTCCATACGGCGGTAATCATAGAGGTCGTCCTCGTCCACATAGTCGTCGTCCAGGAAGCCCTCATCTTCGAACAAATCAGAATCATCAGCCTTATCCCTGGAGTGCTCATCCATGAAATCCGCTTTCTTTGTCTTCACGGTCTGCAGTGCAATCTGAGCCGTGTCCACGGCAGCGGAAACAGCCTCGTGGGCAGTGTCCGACAACAGGCTTCCGGCATCCTTAAGGACATTCTTCGTTGCCTGGGCCATATCTTTGGCAGCTACCTTGAATTCGTCCTTGCTGGAGGAAAGAGAGATGTAATTGCGGTCCAGGCTGCGTGCATCAATGGTGCGCTCCGTGCCGTCCTCGTCGGTTCTGTCCTCGCCGCCATCCTCGAATTCCCGGAAATCCTTTTCCAGCTCCCTGTGGTATGTCTTATACTGAAGTACGTAGGAAACGCCGGCAGCCACAGCACCGGTTACTGCTGCAAATGCTACGAATTTACCCCAACCTTTCTTTGCCATGCCAAAAACCCCTTTCTTGTAATGGTGATGCATAAAAGCTCCCCTATGGGTCATATTATGCCTTATTGTTATTATTGTAATACGAATGGAAAAAAAAAGAAACAGCTAATTGTAAAAAAACAATAAATTTAAAAGAAATTAGCACTCAACTCTTGACAGTGCTAATAACTGGTGATATAACATATCATGTGAGCAAAAGAAAGCAGTAAGAAAATGAAAACAAGAAAGAAAAATCAGAATATCGCGCAAGGAGGAATTCAATCATGAAGTTAGTACCATTGTTTGACAAGGTAGTGTTAAAGCAGTTAGTTGCAGAAGAGACAACGAAGTCCGGCATCGTCCTTCCGGGGGCTGCCAAGGAGAAGCCACAGCAGGCAGAGGTTATTGCAGTGGGACCAGGCGGAGTTATTGACGGCAAGGAAGTAACCATGCAGGTTAAGGCCGGCGACAAGGTAATCTATTCCAAGTACTCAGGAACAGAAGTAGAGATTGAGGATGAGAAGTACGTTATCGTAAAGCAAAACGATATCCTGGCAGTTGTTGAATAATAAATAAAACAGTAGAACATAGAATATTGGAGGTTGATGAAAGATGGCAAAGCAGATTAAGTATGGCGTAGAAGCCCGCAAGGCGCTGGAAGCAGGCGTTAACCAGTTGGCAGATACAGTGCGTGTTACACTTGGACCGAAGGGACGCAACGTTGTCCTGGATAAGTCCTTTGGCGCTCCGTTAATTACAAACGACGGCGTTACCATTGCAAAGGAAATCGAGCTGCAGGATCCATATGAGAACATGGGCGCGCAGCTGATCAAGGAAGTTGCTTCCAAGACCAACGATGTGGCCGGCGACGGCACCACCACAGCAACTGTTCTGGCTCAGGCCATGGTAAACGAAGGCATGAAGAACCTGGCAGCCGGCGCAAACCCAATCGTCCTGAGAAAGGGCATGAAGAAGGCTACAGACGCGGCTGTGGAAGCTATCAAGAAGATGAGCAAGCCAATCAACGGCAAGGATCAGATCGCAAGGGTAGCAGCCATCTCTGCTTCCGACGATGAAGTAGGAACCATGGTAGCGGACGCTATGGAGAAGGTTTCCAAGGACGGCGTCATCACCATTGAAGAATCCAAGACAATGAAGACAGAGCTTGACCTGGTTGAAGGTATGCAGTTCGACAGAGGTTACCTGTCCGCTTATATGTGCACGGATATGGATAAGATGGAAGCTAACTTAGACGATCCATACGTGCTGATTACCGATAAGAAGATTTCCAATATCCAGGATCTGCTTCCTCTGCTGGAGCAGGTAGTTAAGATGGGCGCAAGACTTCTCATCATCGCTGAGGATGTGGAAGGCGAAGCACTGACCACCCTGATTGTAAACAAGCTGAGAGGCACATTCAACGTAGTGGCTGTAAAGGCTCCCGGCTACGGCGACAGAAGGAAAGAGATGCTGCAGGATATCGCTATCCTGACAGGCGGTACTGTTATTTCCGAGGAACTGGGTCTGGATTTGAAGGATGCAACCATGGAGCAGCTGGGACGTGCAAAATCCGTTAAGGTTCAGAAAGAGAACACCATCATCGTTGACGGCATGGGCGACAAGGATGCCATTTCCGCAAGGGTATCCCAGATTCGCAAGCAGATTGAGGAAACCACCTCTGACTTTGACAGGGAGAAGCTGCAGGAGCGTCTGGCTAAGCTGGCAGGCGGCGTAGCCGTTATCCGTGTTGGAGCTGCAACCGAGACAGAGATGAAGGAAGCTAAGCTTCGTATGGAAGATGCTCTGAACGCTACAAGAGCAGCTGTTGAGGAAGGCATCATCGCAGGCGGCGGTTCTGCTTATGTACACGCAGCTGAGGAAGTAAAGAGCGTTGTTGAAGGACTGGAAGGCGATGAGAAGACCGGCGCCAGAATCATCTTAAAGGCACTGGAAGCTCCTCTGTTCCACATCGTAGCCAACGCAGGACTGGAAGGATCCGTTATTGTAAATAAGGTAAAAGAGTCCTCTGTAGGCCACGGCTTTGACGCTTACAAGGAAGAGTATGTGGATATGATTGAAGCAGGCATCCTGGATCCCGTAAAAGTTACAAGAAGCGCACTTCAGAACGCGACCAGCGTTGCTTCCACACTGCTGACAACCGAGACAGTTGTTGCCAACATCAAGGAGCCGGCTCCGGCAGGCCCCGCAGCACCTGACATGGGCGGAATGTACTAATCCGCAGGATACGGTATTTGATTGACGAAGCATAATAAGGATGGGGCACAGCACAGGAATATGTGTGCTGCTGTCCCATCCTTTTTGCTCTCCTGCCGTACATGCCGGGTAGTTCTTCCTTATACAAACATCCGGGCCACTGTTGCAAAGGCAAAGCACAGTACGACCGCGCAGACCGTAGGCACCAGGAAGGACATGACAGTCCATTTAAGGCTGCCTGATTCCTTGCGGATGGTAAGAAGAGTGGTGGTGCAGGGCCAGTGCATCAGGGAGAAGAGCATGGTGCTGACAGCGGTAATCCAGGTCCAGCCGTTATTCACCAGTAAATCCCTAAGCTGCGCCAGGCTGTCAAACTCCAAAAGGCTTCCCTGTGCCATATAGGCCATGATGATGATGGGAATTACGATCTCATTGGCAGGCAGCCCCAGGATAAATGCCATAAGAATCACGCCGTCCATTCCAAGAAGCCTTGCAAAGGGATCCAGAAAGCCGGAAAAGTGGGCCAACAGGGTGATGCCGTCCAGCTGCACATTTGCCATAATCCAGATTAAAAGGCCGGCAGGGGCGGCCACCGCAATGGCCCTTCCCAGAACGAACAGGGTCCGGTCAAAGATGGAACGGACAATCACCTTTCCAATCTGCGGACGCCGGTAAGGAGGCAGCTCCAGAGTGAAGGAGGAAGGGATTCCCTTTAACACGGTCATGGAAAGAACTTTGGAGACCGCGAAAGTCATGCATACGCCCAGGACAATGAACAGGGTCAGGAGCAGGGCTGACAGCATGGAGTCAAAGGCACCTCCGGATACGCCCACAAAAAACATGGAGATAATGGCGATGAGGGTGGGAAACCTTCCGTTGCAGGGCACAAAGTTGTTGGTTATCATGGCAATGAGCCGCTCCCTGGGAGAATCAATGATGCGGCAGCCCACGATGCCCGCTGCGTTGCATCCGAATCCCATACACATGGTTAAAGCCTGTTTGCCGCAGGCATGGCAGCTCTTAAAGGGTTTATCCAGATTATAGGCAATCCTGGGAAGATAACCCGAGTCCTCCAGCAGGGTAAACAGAGGAAAGAAAATAGCCATGGGCGGCAGCATCACCGAGACAACCCAGGCCAGGACCCGGTAGACTCCCAAAATCAGCAGACCGTGAAGCCATGGGGGAGCGCCCACAGCCAGGAAGGCTTTTGTGAGCTGGTCCTGGAGGCGGAACAGGGCGTCCGCCAGCATCTGGGAGGGGTAATTGGCGCCTGTGATGGTCAGCCAGAATACCACGGCCAGCATTCCGATCATGACGGGATAACCTGTGAAACGGCTGGTCAGAATCTTATCCAGCTTCCGGTCACCTTCATTGTATCCGGTTTTGTGGAACTGGACCGTATCACGGCATATTTTCTCTGCCGATGCCACCAGGGCAGCCACGATGCGGTCCTTTAGGATTTCATTGGTAATGCCGTATTTGGCCAGATGCTCCCTGGCCTGTGACAGGGCAAGGCTTATCTCAGGCATTTCCAGTATGTCCTCATCCAGATATTCCCTTAATTCCTTCATTAGGGACGGGTCGCTGTCCAGAAGCTTTAAGGTGAGCCAGCGGGAATTGACCTTTCCCTCCACCCTGCCCTTTACGGCAGGCTCTGCCATGGCGATGGCCTGTTCAATAATGGGGGAATACTCCACCTGGTAGGGGGAGGCTGTTTGGGTACCTTCCACCAGGTCATCCAACTGTTTCATCAGCTGGTCAAGGCTTTGCTTTTTTCTGGCAATGGTGCCGGCCACGGGTACTCCCAGCTTTTCCGACAGACCTTTAAGGTCAATGGTAATATTCTTGCGTGCGGCTTCGTCCATCAGGTTCACACATACCAGGACGCGGTCCGATATTTCCATGGTCTGAAGCACCAGGTTCAGGTTGCGCTCCAGACAGGTGGCATCGCAAACCACCACAATCCCGTCGCTTCCGCCAAAGCAGATGAAGTTGCGGGCCACTTCCTCCTCCGTGGAGTGGGCCATGAGGGAGTAGGTGCCGGGGATATCTACCAGCACGTAGCTGTGTTCTCTTGTCTTACAGTAGCCCTGGGCATTGGTCACGGTTTTTCCCGGCCAGTTTCCTGTATGCTGGTTCATCCCCGTGAGATTGTTGAAAAGGGTGCTTTTACCTACGTTGGGGTTGCCTGCTATGGCGATTATTTTATCATCAGGTGTCTGTTTTTTTATCTCCAGTCCGGAATCCACAGCCCCCATTCCGACGGATTGTTTGGTCAGACCCATTTTAATACTCCTTTTTTCTTGATTTTATATTAGGCAATTCTGCATCTGACCGGAATCAGATGATGTTTCTTAAGACAGATGTTTTGTGGGAGATACCTCACAGGCTGGTGCAGCCCTCCATTACCTTCTGTTCGTTGAAACCAGTGCAGGGCTGGACCAGAATCCCGCGGCAGTCCTCTGAGCGTATGGCGATGACAGCGCCGCGGATCAGGTAGGCGCAGGGGTCTCCCAGAGGGCTTTGCCCAAGGCACTCTACCTCCGTATTTTCAACCAGACCGATATCCAGAAGACGCCTGCGGATGCTGCCTATGGAAGTAAGCTCTTTTACCCGCGCCCTCTTTCCTGGTTTTATATCATTTAAACATAGAAATTCTTTCATAATTACAATACCTCGCAATAGATTTAGGATAGGGAAACTTTTTCTTACTCTTATAGTATTACAGGAGGGACACTTTGGTTACTGATAAAGATGGATTCTATACCATGAAAGGATATGAACGCTCTGCCTCCGATGAGATGACCTCGTCCATGGAGGATTATCTGGAGATGGTATGCAGAATGGAGGAAGAGGGGGAACCCATCCGTGTCAGCTCCCTGGCTGCCAGCCTTCACGTGAGGCCCTCATCCGCCTCTAAAATGTTAGATAATCTGAAAAAAGCCGGGTACATTGATTTTAAGAAGTACGGTTCCATCATGGTCACGGAAAAGGGGTACGAGGAGGGCAGATACCTGCTGCACAGACACCAGGTGCTCCAGGATTTTTTCTGTACTCTCAATCATACGGAGGATGAACTGGAGCTGGTGGAAAAGATTGAACATTTTATCAATCACAGGACGGTGGCAAATATGGAGCAGGCGCTCTCTTTCCTTCGGCCTAAGAATGATATTACTGGAAAAATGGGATAAAGTATTGTATAATGTGTAATATGCAAAATGATAAAAGGAGAGACATTATGAACGATGATAACTATGTGGAGTGGCTTGTGAAGAGAAAAGATCCGGCATATGCCGTTCCTGTAAAGATACTCATGATTGTGGTCTGTATATTTTCCGTCCTTTCGGCGCTGCAGACCGTGTTTGGAGTAATTGTCATGACCATAGCGGGTGTGGCCACCTATTTCGTGTTCCTGAACCTGAGCGTGGAGTTTGAATATCTGTTTGCAGAGGGCGGTCTTTCGGTGGACCGCATTCTGGGAAGGGCAAAGAGAAAGAAGATATTTGACTGCGAGAAGGACGACATCCAGATCGTGGCGCCGGCTGATTCCTTTGTGCTTAAGGATTATGAGAAGCAGGGCATGAAGGTAAAGGATTTTTCGTCGGGCAAAAAGGAAGCCAAGGTGTACGCCCTCATATACCAGAAGGGGACGGACCATTTTAAGGTGTTGATTGAACCCAATGAGAGAATGATAGGAGCTATGCGCAGGACCTTTCCGCGGAAGCTTGTGATGTAATGCAATCGGCATATGGGACCGGCCGGGAGAGAACGGGCCGTCGGGGACAGTGGAATGTAGGCTGCCCTGGCGGCCCGTATTACATTCTAATCTATTTCGGGTTTTCACCGCTTAACATGAATTCAATCAGCCGGTCCATGTCCTCTTTTTCATGAACCACTAGTTCCAATTCCTTGATATATCCGTTGG
Organism: Enterocloster clostridioformis; assembly: GCF_020297485.1. Taxonomy (NCBI): domain Bacteria; kingdom Bacillati; phylum Bacillota; class Clostridia; order Lachnospirales; family Lachnospiraceae; genus Enterocloster; species Enterocloster clostridioformis. The sequence goes on along the minus strand of NZ_JAIWZC010000001.1, from coordinate 2,534,120 downwards.
AACACATATTGGCAATGGAAAGATACTGGGATAGCTTTGACTTGATTTCCAGTTTCATACAAAATCCTCCGCTTCTGTTGGTGCGCACTGGATTGTGTGAATTCCGGTGATATCAGGCACTCTTATCACTGTTACGCATACAATACAGCGCTGGATTATAGATTATGACCAGTATATCAGTGCGGAATAAAGATGACAATTTGCAAATTGAATAAAGATTAACGAGATAAACAAGGGAAGAATGTATATTAGTAATAAAAATAAATTAAAAATTTAATATTGCATTATTTCATTCTATCATCCATTCCACCGCTGACGCTGGCGGCACAAATAGTCATGAAAAAGGGGGTGCGTCTTCCACCACTTTGTTTATAATTGTTACAGGAGCTACACTACAAAGCACGGTGAGGTGAGTCGAAGGCTTTCTTTCAGGGATTAAATCAGCAATCTAATCAGTGTAAGTCATATCTTTCAAGCACAAATAAGTGGTACTTCGAGTCCGCAACCTAAGAATTGTGACCGGATCAATGTCACCATTGCCAACCCTAAGTGGGTTAAAGCCGTAAAAGGCAACAAGGATGATACCAAGGATTCCAAATGGATCGGCGATCTTTTCCGGCTCGGCCTTGTCCCCGGCAGTTTTATTCCCTGTAAGGACATCCGTATCCTCCGCGAATACACCCGCTACCGCTTTAAGCTGACCTGCTGCAAACGCAGCGAAAAGAACCGTTTCCAAAACGCTTTTACCGTCTGTAATGTTGCTCTTGATGCAGTTGTTACCGATATGTTTGGCAAATCTGCATCTGCTATTACTGATTATTTGATCACTTCTGATGAATTTGACCCTGATACGTGTAAATCTTTTCTTCAGAAATCCTTAAAGAAGAAAGCCAATGCCGTGGTCGAACCCCATTGAAGGTTACCAGATGACCCCTTCCCAAAAGGAACGTATGCTCATGGTGCGTTCTCATCTTGCTTTTGTGCAGCAGTCCATTGATTCCCTGGACTCCAAACTGGATGAGTTGGTTGCTCCTTATGAAAATGCTATTTCCTTGCTCTGTACCATTCCCGGAATTGACAGGGCTTCCGCCATTACCATCATTTCCGAGATTGGTACTGATATGACACAGTTTAACTCTTCCGAGCGGTTATGCTGCTGGGCGGGCCTGACGCCCGGCAACAATGAATCTGCCGGTAAGAAGAAGTCTGTTCGGATTACACGTGCCGGAGTCTACCTCAAACCAGCACTGGTGCAATGTGTCCATGCTGCCGTAAAATCCACGACTACTCCTTACTACAAAAACAAATGCGAACGCATTGCCAAAAGAAGAGGTAAAAAGAGAGCAAAAATCGCCATCGCAAGGATGCTCCTGACTGCTGTTTACCAGATGCTTTCAACTGGAGAAACATGGAATCCATGCGATTTATATAAAACTGATATGCCGCAGAAAATGCAGGATAAGCAGAAAGCCAAAGCTGTAAAACAAGCCCTGAAACTGCTCGTATCAGAAGGAGTGATTTCTTCTGAATCCATACCAACAGCAGTTTGAAATTTTCAGTTTGTAGGATACCTTGTATTAGTGCGCCCTTTTTTAAGAGCAAAAGTTATATTTTTCAACCTATCCTTTATAATGATAGTACGAGCAAAGGAGCTGGTGGATGACGGTACCATACAGTGCATCAAGGCAGCTCACGGCGATCCCAACAGGGTACATGAACTGAACTACCACTGCAAGGATGACCTGACTGTATTCTACGGACATGACTATGCTGCCATGGAAGGCCTCTTAGCCGGAGAAGACGGCTGGCTGTCAGGCTTCCCGGCCGTACTTCCAAAACAGTGCCGCAGACTCCAGAATGCCTGCTTCGCAAAAGATGTGGATGCAGCCATCGCAGCCCAGAACAATATTTAGCCATACATTGATTATTTCTTCTATGATAAGGTCAACGGGGTTCCCCACTGGCAGGAAATCTGCAAGTACACATTACAGGCACAGGGCCTGGATGTAGGTCTGCCCCGCAAGCCATTGGGCGAACTGGATGACGCCAATAAGAAAAAGATCGAGAAATTACTTGCAGACATGGAGTAATTGACGAAAATGTAATAGGGTACGGTCATTTATGATATCGGTGCATGTATTGGAAACAGGTGATACATGTACCGATTTTTTAAGGAGAGGGATTTACGAAATGTGAAGTGTGCGTTAAGCAGGTGCCGGATACCGCCAATGTGGAGGTGGACCCGGTGACCGGAGTGCTTAAGCGGGACGGAGCCCAGTCAAAGCTGAATCCATATGATCTTTATGCCATGGAATCTTCTCTTGGGATGAAAGAGCGCAGGATGGGGGAGTATGATCTGATTCTCTGCGGCAAACAGACCACGGATGGGGATACGGCGCGGGTTGGGCCGGAGGTGGCCCAGTGGCTGGGAATACCCCATGCATCCAATGTCCTGGAAATCAGGGAGACAGGACCTGGATGGATATGAACAGATACAGGCCATGGATTTGCCATGTCTGATTACCATGGATATGGATCTGGCCTGTACAACCCTGACACAGATAGCAGTGATGTTTGTCATTATAACTGCCGGTATCCTGTGCAGCCGCTTCGGAGTCATCCTGGAGGCGGCCTGGCTGTAGTGTCTTTGGCGGAGATGCCTTCTTTGACGGAGATGCCCTCTTTGATGGAGATATCCCCGGAGCGGTTCCGTGGGAGGATATTAGAATGGCTGATGGAACCCTATTAGTAAAATCAATGAATATTTCTCTCTGTTTTGGTTTGACAAGCCAGATAAAATTTGCTAGTATAAGATACTAATAAGAAACGGACAGTTCACGGACTATCAATATTCTGGCAAAACATATCAAACCAAACACGCAGAAAGAGAGGAAATTTATAATGGGTACAATTATCGGCGAAGGCATAACCTTTGATGATGTGCTTCTGGTACCGGCATTTTCAGAAGTGATTCCCAACCAGGTAGACCTGACCACACATTTGACCAAGAAGATTAAACTGAATATCCCGCTGATGAGCGCCGGCATGGATACGGTAACAGAGCACCGCATGGCCATCGCTATGGCCAGGCAGGGAGGTATCGGTATTATCCATAAAAATATGTCCATTGAAGCCCAGGCAGAGGAGGTGGACCGGGTAAAGCGTTCTGAGAATGGTGTTATCACAGACCCGTTTTTCCTCTCGCCGGAGCACACCCTTAAGGATGCTAACGATTTGATGGCAAAATTCCGCATATCCGGCGTGCCCATCACAGAGGGCAAGAAGCTGGTGGGCATCATTACCAACCGCGATTTAAAGTTTGAGGAGGATTTTGACCGTCCCATTAAGGAGTGCATGACCACAAAGAACCTGGTTACCGCCAGGGAGGGCGTTACCTTAAAGGAAGCAAAGGCCATTCTGGCAAAGGCAAGGGTGGAGAAGCTGCCAATTGTGGACGATGATTTTAATTTGAAAGGCCTCATTACCATCAAGGATATTGAAAAGCAGATTAAATATCCATTGTCCGCAAAGGACGCACAAGGGCGTCTTCTGTGCGGCGCTGCCGTGGGAATCACTGCCAATGTGCTGGAACGCGTGGGAGCACTGGTGGACGCAAAGGTGGACGTGGTGGTTCTGGACTCCGCCCATGGCCATTCTGCCAATGTAATCCGCTGCGTGAAAATGATTAAGGACGCATATCCGGACATTCAGGTAGTGGCCGGAAATGTTGCCACGGCAGAGGCCACCAGAGCACTGATTGAGGCTGGGGCTGATTCCGTCAAGGTAGGTATCGGACCTGGCTCCATTTGTACCACCCGCGTGGTGGCAGGCATCGGCGTGCCTCAGGTTACGGCAGTGATGAACTGCTACAGCGTTGCCAGGGAGTACGGCGTACCCATTATCGCGGACGGAGGAATCAAGTACTCCGGCGATGTGACAAAGGCCCTTGCGGCAGGCGGCAGCGTGTGTATGATGGGAAGCATTTTTGCCGGATGTGATGAGAGCCCGGGTACCTTTGAGCTGTACCAGGGACGTAAGTATAAGGTATACCGCGGCATGGGCTCCATCGCTGCCATGGAAAACGGAAGCAAGGACCGCTATTTCCAGACAGATGCAAAGAAGCTGGTTCCCGAAGGCGTGGAAGGACGCGTGGCTTATAAGGGAATGGTGGAGGATACCGTATTCCAGCTCTTAGGCGGCCTGCGCTCCGGTATGGGATACTGCGGTGCCCAGGACATCACGACCCTTCAGGAGACAGCCCGGTTTGTAAAGATTTCCGCTGCGTCCTTAAAGGAGAGCCATCCTCATGATATCCATATTACCAAGGAGGCTCCCAACTATTCAATTGAAGAATAGGGATGTGGGAATAAAGATCGAAGCGTAAGGAGAATAGGTTTATAATGATACCCGTCGAAACTGCTCCGACGGGTATTTTAGATCGCCGGTATGGGCGGACTCTAACGGGAGGACAGGCATATGGAACAAAAAAGCAGGCTGACAACGCTTTGCTATATAGAAAATGAGGGGGCATATCTGATGCTCCACAGAATCAGCAAAAAGAACGATGTGAATAAGGATAAGTGGATTGGAGTAGGCGGGCATTTTGAAGGGGACGAGAGTCCGGAGGACTGCCTGCTCAGGGAAGTGAGGGAGGAGACAGGCCTCACCCTTACCTCCTGGCGGTTCAGGGGGTTGGTAACCTTCAAGGCTGAGGGCTGGGATACAGAATACATGTGTCTGTATACAGCGGACAAATATGAGGGAGAGATGATTACCTGCAACGAGGGGACGCTGGAGTGGGTGAGGAAGGAGGATGTGCTGTCACTGAATCTGTGGGAGGGGGATAAAATCTTTTTTAAGCTGCTGAATGAGGATGCCCCCTTTTTTTCACTGAAGCTGGCTTATAAGGGAGACCGGCTGACTGAGGCTGTCCTGAACGGAAAACAGATGGAGCTGTTTGATGTTCTGGATGAGGACGGAAAGAAAACAGGAGTGGTACGGGAACGGAGCCTGGTCCACATGGACGGGGTTCCCCGCGGGACCGCCCATATATGGGTTGTGAGGAAAAATGAGGATAAAACATACGACCTTCTGTTGCAGAAGCGGAGCCGGGGAAAGGATTCCTACCCGGGATGTTATGACATTTCCTCGGCAGGCCATGTGCAGGCCGGAGATGAATTCCTGCCGTCCGCCATCAGGGAACTGAAGGAGGAGCTGGGGATTGAGGCCAGGGAGGAGGACCTGGAATTTGCGGGGTTTCACAAGGGATATATGGAAGACATGTTTTACGGAAATATGTTCAGGGACAGTGAAGTCAGTGCTGTGTATGTGTACAGGAAAACGGTGGACGCGGACCAGCTTACCCTTCAGAAGGAAGAGGTGGAGAGCGTCATGTGGATGGAACTTGGCCAGTGTGTGGAGGCGGTGAAAAATCACGGGATTCCCAATTGTATATATCTGGATGAACTGGAGATGATTGAACGGTATTTGTGCCGGAGCCAGGAGAAATAGTAGATAACAGGATACAGGGAGCGCGAATGGACATTAGGCATACCGCCGAGGGGAGTTTATTTTCACCTAAACCGTCGTATAATGAAAAAAACACAAAGGAGGTAAGTGCAGATGCGATGTCCAAAATGTTCAGGCCAGATGGAAATAAACCGAATCAGAACACACCTTGTATGGGTGGATGAACCGGACCGTATTTCCGATTCCAAAAACCAGCTGGGGCCAACAGTCGCACATGTATGCAGGGAATGCGGATACATAGACTTTTATAGAGATATGACATCCGTGAACTAAGGCATGTCTGTGCTATGCTCCGGAGCGGTTATGAAACACATTCCGGCAGGAGGGCAGGATAAGGCATAACGAAACAATGGAATGAAGACATGGGGAACCACTGTATAACGGAATGTGGGAGGATGGAAAGAAAAATATCTGCCTGTGCAATTAAAGAAAAAATATATATATCGTAAGTTTATCGTCAGAAATAGATGTTTTTTGTAACCATGAAGTATGGTATAATATCTCTAGTTTTGTTCAGAATGACCTGCTATATGGGAGAGATATTATGAGACTTAAGAAATGGAAATCATTTTTATGTATATGCACCAGCTGCACCCTGTTAATGAGTACAGCAGCTTCAGCTAATCCGGCCGCCATCACGCCTTTGGAAGAAAGTCAGGTATCTTCCTTTCAGTCCGGGAACCAGACCTATGACCAGGCAGCGGTTTCGTCCCAGGGACCGGGTTCGGAATCCGGAAGTGATGGAGGGGTCATTTCATCTGACGGGCCATCCTCGGCCGGAAGTCCGTCCCCATCCGGAAGTCCGTCCCCAACCGGAAGCCCGTCTCCGTCAGGGAGTCCGTCTTTATCCGGAAGTCCGTCGCGGAATCCGACAGCTGGCCAGGCTGCCGGGGGGAACAGCGGGGGTGCTGTATCACCTGGAGAAACGGCAGGAACAGCGTCCGGGACTTTTGACCAGACAGCCGCGGCTTCCGTGCAGAAGCCGGAGATAGCTTCGGAGGGAGCCGTGCTAATGGATGCTGCCGCGGGAACCGTCCTGTTTTCCAAGAACGGGGACAAACAGTTCTATCCCGCAAGTATCACCAAGCTGATGACAGCCCTGCTGGTGGCGGAGAACTGCAATCTGGATGACAAGGTCACATTTTCAGCAACAGCTACCACGAACCTGGAAGCGGGCGCTGTATCCATCAATATGACGGCAGGGGATGTGATGACTGTGCGCCAGTGTCTTTATGCCCTGCTTCTCAAATCAGCTAATGAAGTGGGAAATGCTCTTGCGGAACATGTGGCTGGCAGCAACGCCAAATTTGCGGAGATGATGAACGCCAAGGCAGCGGCCTTGGGATGTACCAATACACATTTTACAAATCCTCACGGCCTCAATGACTCCAACCATTACACCACACCCCATGATATGGCTCTGATTGCAAGGGCAGCGTTTCAGAATGATGTGGTGAAGACGGTGGCGTCCACGCGTACATATACGCTGCCTGCTACCATAAAGAATCCTTCCGGGCTGACCGTGACCATCGGACACAAGATGCTGAACCCCAACGACGCCAGGTATTATCCGGGCGTTATCGGAGGAAAGACCGGTTATACGTCCAAAGCGGGAAATACACTGGTGACGGCAGTGGAGAAGGACGGAGTCAGATTGATTGCCGTCATCATGAAGAGCAAATCAACTCATTATACGGATACGAAGGCATTGTTCGATTACGGATATGAACTGGTGAAGGCAGGTGCTTTAAGCGGCAGCGGAAGCAGTACAGGCAGTTCAAATAACGCGGGCACGACGGGCAGTTCTTCCGGCACGGGAAATGCCGGTCCGGGAACATCCTCAGCCAAGGGCTGGGTACAGGACAGCAACGGATGGTACTATGTGAAGGATAATGGAGCCAAGGCCGCCAATGAGTGGGTTACGGTAGACGGAGTTTCCTACTGGATTGATTCCAATACATATATGGCCAAGGGATGGCGCCAGGTAAATGGCAAATGGTATTTCCTGCGCTCCAACGGAGCCATGGCCAAGAACCAGTGGGAAAAGGTGGAAGAAAACGGCCAGTGGTTCTATCTGGGCGCGGACGGCGCCATGCTGACCAATACAACCACACCGGATGGATCGCGGGTGGATGAGAGCGGGGCGTGGGTGCAGTAGACTTTATATATTACTATGATTATATGTGCGGTAGATGGTTGAAAAGTCATCTGCCGAATTTTTCAATTATGATGTACTGAGGGAAAATCGGAAGTACAGCATCGTACAAAATATAGTTCTGCTCGGATTTATATTCCAGGAATCACGTTTTTGGACAGTGAGGAATCCGCGCCCGTCACTCTGCCTGTTCCGGAGGATTATAAAGAATTAAGCGAAACCATTCCGTGGAGAGACGGTTCTGTGCGTATACTGGGCATCACCAGATATAGGAGCCCCAGACGGCGGAAAACCGGAAGGGACAGGGAAATGCTAAAGTGGGGGACAGGCCGGCGGTATACATCGATGTGACGGCAGCGCATGAAGATAAGGAGCTTGCGTTAAAGGGTCTGCTCTGCCAGAGAAAGTTAAGCGGGGGCGGATGGGAACGTGAACGAAGATAACACTGAAATTCCATGGGGCGGCGTTTTACTGGACTCAGCCTTATGAGATGGAGATTGCAAAAGACAAAATAGTATGAAGCCGGATATTCATGTCCGCCGGCAAGCCGCCAACAAGTCAGACTCAGTCTGACTTGTTTTTCTTCCACTCCCGTTGTAGAATAACCTCAGAAGAAAAATCTCCCAAGAAAAAATCCCCTACAGAAAAGTGAGAAAAGATTCATGAAATCCATACGAAAAGAAATAACAAGGAACCATCTGATTCTGCTGCTGGTGGCCTTTATCTTCATAGCCTCCAATGCCCTTGTGAATGTGGACTCCTCCCGCCGCTACAACGGGCTTTTACAGGATTACCAGCAGGTAAACGGGCTGCTGGCAGTCAATAACAGGAGACAGACCTATTTTAAGCTGTACAGCAAGAGCCACGACGAGGGAACGCTTAAGCAGTATTACGACGAGTGCGGGTTGTTTGACAGCCAGCTGCGGGGACTGGATGATAAGATGCAGAATGACCGGAAGTGCAAGATGATGTACCGGATTGTGGGTCAGGTAGCTGAGTACAGGCGGGAGATGGCGGAGTCCTACATCCGGCCTGACGGGGACTATTATCCCAGCCTGATGGCTGATTTGGACGAGGTGGATTTGGAGATTGAGCGGTGCCTGAACCAGTTGATGAGCCAGTACCTGGAGTACCTGAACACTGCCTTTGCCAGCCACAGCAGGACGCTGGGACTTACAAACAGTATACTGATCGTGTTTTTCATGGCAGCCAGCCTCTTTGGCATGGTGCTGAACCATCAGATGAGTACCAGTATCCTGAATTCCATCAAGCGGCTGACGGACGCGGCCAGGGAAATTATGAACAATAATCTGGAGGCAGCGGATATTGAGGAGACGCCTTATGCGGAGCTGAACCAGGTATCCGCCACATTTGACCAGATGAAGCGGCAGATCAGGACCATGATTACGGAATTACATGAGACCCACCAGATGAAGGAACGGCTGGCTGAGGCGAAGATACGGGAGCTGCAGATGCAGATGAATCCCCATTTCCTGTTTAATACCCTGAGCCTGGTAATCCGCAGTATCCAGCTGGGAGAACGGGATACCTCCATCCAGCTGGTCAAGGCCATCTCCAAAATCCTGCGAAGCAGCATTGAGATCAATACGGTATCCATCCCGCTGGACGAGGAGATTGAGCTGCTTCAGTCATACCTGTATATACAGAAGCTGCATTTAAAGGGACGGGTGACCTTCTGTCTGGATGTTCGCAAGTCATTTATGGGCGAGGATGTGATGATTCCGCCGCTGACAATCCAGCCTCTGGTGGAAAACAGTATCCAGCACGGGCTGAAGGACCGGGTCAGCGGGGGGAAGGTGGATATACTGATTACTGAGAAGCCTGATTATATTGAGGCTGTGGTGGCGGACAACGGCGTGGGATTTCCGAAGAACCCGGACCAGCCCTCGCTCCGGGAGACGCCCATCCCCAAAACCTCCATCGGACTGAAAAACGTGGAGGAACGGTTAAGGTTATTTTATCGGAAAGAGGACGTGCTGCAGATTGAGAGGACGGAGGGAATTACGAAGATTACGCTGAAGCTTTATAAATCAGACAGGCATTAGGAGGAAAGGGTTATGTTGCGTGTAATATTGGCAGATGACGAGCAGTACGAGCGGAATTATCTGGAGAAGGTCATAAAGGAGAGTTATCCCGGTCTGCTGGAGATTGTCTGCAAGGCAGTGGATGGTATGGATTTGCTGGAGAAGCTGGAGGAGTGCAAGCCCCAGATTGTGCTTTTGGACATCAAGATGCCGCGGATGGACGGGCTTAAGACAGCGGAGGAGGTGCGCAAAAGGTATCCGGATATCCAGATTGTGCTGATATCCGCCTACAGTGATTTCTCCTTTGCAAAACAGGCAATCAAGCTGGGGGTGACGGATTATCTGCTGAAACCCTATTTGGACTCAGAGCTGAGAGAGACACTGGATAAGGTCATTGCACGGGTAAGGGAACGGGAGGACACCTTATCCATGCTGTCCTATTCCAATTATCTGGCGGAGGATGGAGAGGCGGCTTTTGATTTCTACCGGGATTTGGAAAAGGATTTGCTGTGGGATGTGTTCTTTGGCCGAAGGGACAGGGATAAGCTGGAAAAAGAGTTTGCCATGTGGGGGGTGGGAGCCGGGTGGTTTAAGGTAGTGCTGATTTCCAGTCCGGCCCTGATTAACATGGGAGGATTTTCCCAGGAGGTGCTGAAAAATTATTTTCACATGGCAGGGGTGACTGTGCTTAATAGCATCTGGATGGACCAGATGGTTATCTGCCTCTATTCACAGCAGCAGGATGCGTTTACGGAGCTGACCGGCTGTATTACCCGCGCCAGGGATTACCTGGCAGAGGAGAGGAAGATTCCTGTGGCCTGCGGTGTCAGCGGCGCTTATGAAGGCATGGAACGGCTGACGCAGGCTTATGGGGAGGCTGCGTCCTTTATCAGGGAATATTCCGCGCAGGAGGCGCGCCTTGCCTTTGACAGCATGACGAAGGGCATGAAACGGATCTGCGGCCTGGAGGAACGGATTATCCGGTCCCTGTCAAGGGAGAACCAGAGCCAGACCAGCGATCTTCTTACAGAGATGATTGAGGAGCTGGAGACGCTTTTAGGATATCAGGATGTTTCGGTAAAGCTGAATTTTGGCCGCAGCCTGATGACCATTATCCGGGGAATTAACCAGATACCGGGTATACGGGTCAAGACCTCAGAGGCAGCCAGACGTTTTGAAAAGCTGGGACAGCTGAATTTTAACGGGGATAATTTAAAGTATCATGTGGACTATTTTTCAGAAATGAAGATTCAGAGGGAATGATGTTTTGGAAGAATCAGGAAATGATTGGCCCGGGTCAGGAGGAACGAGTTGAAAAAACAGTTGTTGATAGGGGCCGCGGCTGCTGTGCTGATTGCAGGACTGGCGGGCGGCTATGGGATTTTGGGAAATAAGGGAGCCGCGGGAGCGGACAATGAACCGGAGATCGTGCTCTGCTACGGCGAGGTGAATCCGGAAGGCCATGTGCTGACAGATTCGGCCCAGTATTTTGCTGACAGGGTCAGTGAACTCACAGGCGGCAGGGTGATGGTTGAAATCTATCCCTCCGGCCAGCTGGGGGACGATGCGCGCTGTTACCAGTCCATGGAGATGGGAGCTTTGGATTTGTACCGGGGCAACAGCATGTCTCTGGCGGACAGCGGGAATCCCATGATGTCTGCCCTGGTGCTGCCCTATGTTTTCCGGGACAGGGACCACTTCTGGAAGGTGTGCGGCAGTGACCTGGGCAGGGAAATACTGGATAATATCCAGGACTGTACAGGAATGATTGGCCTGGCTTATCTGGATGAAGGGGCCAGGAACTTCTTTACCACCGACAGGCCGGTCCGCAGACTGGAGGATATGAAGGGACTGAAAATCCGGGTCCAGGTGGCGTCCATGATGGGCGACACCGTGGAAGCGCTGGGGGCGGAGGCAGTGCCCATTGCCTATGCGGAGCTCTATACGGCCCTGGAGTCAGGGACCATTGACGGGGCGGAGAACCCGCCGGTGAGCTATTATTATAATAAGTTTTATAAGGTTGCCCCTTATTATGTGAAGGACAGGCATACCTATACGCCCGGAGTGATTCTGGTGAGCAAAATCACCTGGAAAAATCTTAAGGAGGAATATCAGGACGCGCTGGTACAGGCTGCAAAGGAGACCCAGGAGTATAACAGGACAGCCATAGAGGAAGCGGACCGGAAGGCATATGAGGCGCTGGAGAAGGAGGGGGTCATCATTCTTGAGCCCGAGGATCCGCAGGCCTGGATCCAGGCAATGGAGCCGGTATACCGGAAATACGGAGGGGAATATCTGGACCTGATTGAAAAGATCCGGCAGATACGATAGACACATACACTATGACAGGAGGAAGGCCGCGATGGCAACAGGACTTATGAAACTGCCCGAAAACAGGGTACGGAGAAATTACACAGGGGGAGCGGGAATTGACCGGCTCCATGGAAAAGCCCGGTGGGCGGACAACAATATGCCGGAGGAATGGGTGGGCTCCATGGTGGAAGCCTCCAATCCGGGAATGGAACCCATAGCACACGAGGGACTGGCCGTGGTGGAGACCGCGGATGGACCCAGATTCCTGCGGGACATAATAGACGATGACCGGGAGTTTTACCTGGGCACTGCCGCCTGCGGGGAGGGAGGCTGGCGCCTCAGCTTCCTGTTTAAAATTCTGGATTCAGCCATGCGGCTCCACGTACAGGCCCATCCCGCCACCCGGTTTGCCAATGAAGTGATGGGAATGCCCTATGGAAAGCTTGAGTGCTACTATATTCTCAATGTAAGGGAGGGCATCAGTCCATACATCCGCCTGGGATTCCAGCATACGCCCGGAAGGGACGGCTGGAGGGAGATTGTGGAGAAACAGGACAAGGCCCGAATGGACGGCTGCTTTGAGAAGATTCCGGTACAGGTGGGGGAGGTCTGGTATATTCCGGGCGGAATGCCTCATGCCATAGGCGAGGGAATTACCATGCTGGAAATTATGGAGCCATCTGATTTGGTGGTGCGGTGCGAATTTGAACGTGAGGGAATCGTTGTGCCGGAGGACGGCCGGTTCATGGGACGGGGGCTGGATTTTTGCCTGGATATTTTTGATTATACAGAGTATTCCAAAGAAGAAATCATGGAAAAATGCAGGATAGAGCCCCGGGTACTGGAGGAAACAGACGCCTTCCGGCGGGTGCGCCTGGTGGATGAAACCCTGACCTCCTGCTTCTTTGTGGAAAAACTGGAGGTGACCGCACCGGCTTTGGTAAGATATAACCAAAAATTCAATCTGGGTGTGGTGTGTGCCGGAAGCTGCGCCATGGAACAGAATGGACAGGTGCTCAGTCTGAAGGCAGGGGACAGCTTCCTGATTGCAGCCGGGGTGGAGACATACCAAATCCGGCCGGAAGGCAGCGCCCAGCTGGTGATGGTGTATCCGGGAAAGGATATGAACACGCTCTAATCCAAATTCAGGTTGCGCACGGAATTGCGGATAATCAGGGAAGCTTTTAATATGGGAAGCTCTGCCCGGACGCCGGATTCCAGATAACCATGGATGAAGTCAATGGCGGTTCCCGCCAGCTTGCGGACAGGGACGCTGACCGTTGACAGGGGCGGCGTCACAAAATTGGCCATGATACAGTCATCGTAGCCGAATACGGACAAATGGTCCGGAATCCGCAGCCCAAGTATATAACAGGCCCGGTAGATATTGAAGGCGGTCATGTCATTGCAGGCAAAGATCCCCTCAGGGCGGTCGGGTTTTTGGAGCAGCTGCAGGATCCGGCCGGGAGTAGTCCCCATATCCTCCGGGTTAACGTCAAAGAGCATGTGGCCGGGACGGCAGTCCAGCCCGTGCTCCCGGAGGGCCTGGGCCATGCCGTCATAGCGTTCCCGGTAGGTGAGGTTGTCAAAGCTCTGGAAGATGCCGCCGATATTTTTGTGCCCCAGCTTAATCATGTAGGAAACCGCCTCGTAGGCGGCTTTTTTGTTGTCCAGGCGGAGACAGTGTTCCATGTCATCCTCGTAAGAACGGTTTAAATACACATAGGGGATGTCATACTTTGCCAGGTTCATGATATGGTCATGCTGGCTGGTGACAGGGGTAATGATGACCCCCGCTATGTCCATTCCGATTAAATTTTCTAATATCTGTTTTTCTTTTTCCAGACTGTATTCCGTGTTGTTCAGGTAAATGATATAGCCTTTTTCTGACGCGCAGGACTCCAGGTACTGTTCCAGCTTGGTGTAGTAGATATTGGTCAGGGAAGGCAGGACCAGGGCCAGGGCCTGTCGGCGTCCGGTCTTCAGGTTGACGGCCAGGGTGTTGGGGCGGTATCCCAGTTCTGCAACTGTTTCCAGTATTTTCTGTTTTGTCTCTTCTTTCAGGTATCCTTTGCCGGAAAGGGCGCGGGATACCGTGCAGACGGAATAGCCGCATTTTTTTGCCACGTCTTTGATTGTTACCATATTCCGGTCCACCTCCCTGTGATTCTCTGAAAATGTATACACAGCTATTGTAAAGGTTTCTTGAAATAATGTCAAAATGAAAGCGGAAAAAAAGCGGGAACTTTTAAAAAATAATTTGAATTGTGAATACTGCATAAAAATAACGTTAAAATTCTGTTAAACTTTTTTGCAGAAAATGCTTGATGGAAAATATGTAAACGTTTATACTAAATGAGGAAAATATGTAAACGTTTAGCGAAAGCTGTTACGCTGGACAACTTAAGGAAAGGGGATAACAATGAAAAAGATAGTATTATTAGCAGGTGTTCTTACCGCGGCAATGATGGCAATGACTGCATGCAACGGCATGCCGGGTATGGGAAATACTCAGCCAGCTGCAACACAGGCCCGGGGAGGGGACAGCAGTGAGGCTGCCGCAAGTGATGACAAGGTATATGAGTTAAAGATTTCCACTTCCCAGACAGAGCAGGCCCTGATTACCAGGAACTACCAGAAGCTGGCTGATGTGTTAAATGAGAAATCAGGCGGCAGGCTGAAGGTAACCGTGTTCCCGTCCGGTCAGCTTGGCAGTGACGAGGACGTGCTGGAGCAGGCCATCCAGGGCGCCAATGTGGCTGTTAACACCGATGCTTCCCGCATGGGACAGTATGTGAAGGATTTCTCCATTCTGATGATGGGCTACTTCGCAGATAACTACGATGAGTGCTATAAGATAACACAGACCGATACATTTAAGGGCTGGACAGATTCCCTGTCCAAGGATCACGGAATTAAAATCCTGTCCTTTACATTCTACGACGGCCCGCGTCATTTCATGACCAACAAGCCAATCAATACGCCGGATGACCTGAAGGGCATGAGAATCCGTACCATCGGACAGGAAGTATGTACCGAGACGATCCAGGCCATGGGCGCCACTCCGATTTCCATGTCATGGGGCGAGGTTTACAACGGAATCCAGTCCAAGGCATTGGAGGGCTGCGAGGCACAGAACACATCTACATATCCATCCAGACTGTATGAAGTGTGTAAGTATCAGTCCAAGACAGGACATTTCCAGCTGATGCAGGGATTAATCTGCGGCCAGAGCTGGTTTGAGAGCCTGCCGGAAGATTTACAGACACTGCTGGTTGAGACCTCCATCGAGGTTGGCCAGGAAACAGCTGCTGACGTAATGACAGAGGCTGACGAGGCTGAGAAGGCAATGGTTGAGGCAGGAATGACCATCGTAGAGCCGGACCTTGCGCCATTTAAGGCAGCCGTTGATCCTGTATATGAGAAACTTGGCTATGCTGAACTGAGAGATAAACTGTACAAGGAGATTGGTAAGACCAATTAATCCCCGGGTACTTTCCGCAATACAGAAAGGAAGCTTTTAAATGAAAAAAATTTCTGCTGTTATTTTAAAGACAGAGGAGCTTCTGGCCGGTGCAATGTTATGCATGATTGCCGTTCTGGTGTTCTGGTCCGCAGTGGCCAGAACCATCGGAATGCCGGTGAACTGGGCCCAGGATGTTTCGCTGCTGGCATTTGGATGGCTGACCTTTATCGGCTCTGATATCATCATCAAGAGCGGCGGCCTGATTCGAATCGACATGCTGTCCAACCGGTTCCCCAAGGCGGTCCAGAAGACTCTGATGCTGGTGTTTGACTTTTTCATGCTGCTGTTTTTATTGATTCTGATTGTTTACGGATTCCTGCTGGTGTCCCAGAGCTGGAACCGTACCTTTAATACCCTGAAGATGAGCTATGCCTGGTGTACCCTGGCGGTACCGGTGGGCTCCCTACTGATGTTTTTCAGCATGATAGGCAAGGTGCTCGGTGATATCAGGAAACCAATGAAAGAATGGGGGGTTAATTAGTGTTAAGTGCGGTTGGATTTTTCTTAATTCTCCTGTTCCTTGGAATGCCGGTGGCCTTTGCGATAGCGGTGTCCGGATTTTCCTTCTTCCTAATGAGGCCGGAGATTCCGTGGACCATTCTGGTGCAGAAATCCCTGTCCACCACCCAGTCCTTTACCATGCTTGCGATTCCGCTGTTCATTTTTGCCGGTAACCTGATGAACAACACCGGCATCACATCCCGTCTGGTAAAGCTGGCAAACGTGCTGACCGGCCATATGTACGGTTCCATTGGACAGGTTTCCGTGGTTCTCTCAACCCTGATGGGCGGCGTATCCGGTTCCGCGGTTGCGGATGCAGCCATGGAATGCCGTATCCTTGGGCCTGAGATGACAAAGAGAGGCTATGCACCGGGCTGGGCCGCTGCAATCAACTGTCTGTCAGGACTGATTGTAGCCACAATTCCGCCGTCCATGGGCCTGATTCTGTACGGAACCGTGGGCGAGGTTTCCATTGGACGCCTGTTCGTAGCCGGATTCCTTCCAGGTATCATTATGTGTATCTTCATGATGCTTGCCACCTCCTGGTCCGCGCGCCACTACGGATATCAGCCGGACCATGATAAGCCATCACCTCCAGGGGTTATCATCAAGTCCTGTTTTGAGAGTATATGGGCGCTTATGTTCCCAATCCTGCTGATTGTGCTGATTCGTTTCGGCGTCATGACCCCGTCGGAATCCGGTGCCTTTGCCGTGTTCTATGCACTGTTTGTAGGTATCTTCATTTATAAGGAACTGAACCTTGAGAAGTTTAAGAAGTGTATCGTGGACAGCGTAAAGGATTTATCCGTGATTACCATGATTCTGGCTTTCTCCGGCATATTCAGCTACGGCGTTGTATTTGACCAGCTGCCAAAGACTTTGACAACTCTGCTGGTAGGTCTGACCAGCAATAAATACGTGCTTCTGCTACTGATTTTAATTATGCTGACTGTGTTCGGTATGTTTATGGAGACTACGGTCATCACCCTGATCGTTACCCCGATACTGATTCCAATTATCACACAGTACGGCATTGACCCGGTTCACTTCGGCATCATCATGATGACCATTGTTACCATGGGCTGTTCCACGCCTCCGGTTGGAGTTGCACTGTACACCTGTTCCAATATCATGGACTGTTCGGTGCAGGAGACCACGAAGTATTCGCTGCCGTTGTTCATAGCTATCCTGGCAACGCTGGCTATCTGCGTATTCTTCCCGGATTTGGTGCTGTTCCTGCCGAATATGATTTATGGTACGGGTATGTAATCCGTTGTTTTATAAGTCCTGCATGGGCTGCCTTAAAAGGGCAGGCCGCGCAGGGCTTTTTGTATTATTATTTCTTGCTTGAAAGACAGGCTTTTACAGAGGTATCTTCTATTTCCACCGGTACCTGCCTGTTGACAGACTAGTACAGCATTGCCAAAATAATAATGAATAGACGTTGCTTTTTTATTGTAGTCGGTGCATAATAATTCTATCACTAAAGAATGGATGGGTTATTATGCGAAGGAAAACAATTGATACTATCCCGGTTTTATCTGATGCCATGAAAAACATATTATCTGCTTTTTCAAAAAGCCGCTCCCTTCCGTCAGGACTGGTCAAAAGAGCCAGCATTGTCCTGCTTGCGTCACAGGGGGAACTCAACCAGAATATTGCACCACAGGTCGGGCTTCATTATAATAATGTTGCCACCTGGCGCAGTCGGTTCCTCGCGGCGCTCCCAGCCTTGCGGAGGATTGAAATGGACGACCCGAAAAAGCTTGAAGATGAGATACGGGCAGTCCTGTCCGATAAAAAACGCCCCGGTGCCCCGTCTGTTTTTACGCCGGACCAGATCATGCGGATCATCGACCTTGCCTGCAGCAGCCCAAATGATTTTGGGTACGAAGTAAGCCAGTGGAGTCTCCCGCTGTTAGTGGCAGAAATTAAAAAGCAGGGGATCGCTGAACAGATTTCTGAGAAATCTGTCAGCCGTTTTTTAAAAATGAGGTAGATTTACATCCCCACAAAATCCGTTACTGGCTTCATTCTTCGGAAAAGACGGAAGCCCCGGAATCTTTTGCGCGGAAAGTAAACGAAATCTGCGGCCTGTACCAGAGTGCCCAGGAACAAAGCCGGGAAGGTGCACACATTGTTTCCACGGATGAAATGACCGGGGTACAAGCGCTGGAACATAAATATCCTGACAAGCTCCCATTACCCGGCCAGTGCGCCAAAATGGAGTTTGAGTATATCCGCCATGGCACGACCAGCCTCATCGGGTTCTTTGATGTTGCAACGGGCCGTATGGAAATGCCGTATTTAAACTCCACACGCACAGAAGAGGATTTTGTGGAAGCCGTGAAAGCATTGGTAGGGACAGACCCGCAAGCCCCATGGACATTTATATGCGATGGCCTAAACACCCATAAATCGGAAGCCCTTGTCCGCTTTGTGGCAGAAGCCTGTGCCCTTGGCGTGGAACTGGGCAAAAAAGGGAAAACAGGGATCCTTAAAAGTATGGAAAGCCGAGCGGATTTCCTGCATGACCCTTCCCACCGGATCCGCTTTGTCTATACTCCGAAACACAGTTCCTGGATGAACCAGATTGAGATATGGTTTGGCATCATTAACCGGAAGCTGCTGAAGCGGAAAAGCTACCTATCAATAGAAGAACTGGAAGCAAGCATCCTGCGCTTTATTGAACAATACAATCTTACAGCACACCCATTTAAGTGGACATATGCCGGGATACCATTAGTAATTTAATCACTGATATTTAAGCAATGCTGTACTAGGATAAGCTCTGAAGATCAAGCGGCGGATGGCCGGCATGGGCCGGTCAAAGAAATAACCCTGAAGCAGGGTAAAGGAGTGGTCAAGCTTTACGGAACCCACGGGTAGGTTTCGGATCAACAGCAGTATGGAGTAGGCAATCCCGAAATCATCCAGGGAAATGCGAAAACCAAATGACCGCAGTTTCTCAAAACACCCGGCCAGGGTGTCGAAATCGTCTGCCCTTGAACTCTTTGTCAGTTCAATGCAGAGATATCCGGGATTCAGCTCATATTCATTGGCTTTCTGAATCAGGTAATCCACAAACCCCGAATCCTTAAACTGAAGATAGGATACATTGAAACCAGCCATCAGTTCCGGAAAATCGGTCTGCCACTTTCTGGCTTTTTGGAATACCTGGTCTACGATGAAACGCCCTACCACATGTATATCTCCGCTGTATTCCAGTTGCCGGATGATTTCTTCAAAGAGGGATTCGGTGTCCTTTCTGGAACCGCCGGGAGACTGGATGATAAACTCGTCTCCCTCCAGACGGTAGACACCGCGGTCCGGTCCGCACAGGAGCTTAAGCTTCCGGCTGAAGCGGTAGAGGACATTGTCTCCAAAGCTGTAACCGAATTTATTGATAATTTCACGGAAATGGTCCAGGTCGATGAGAAGCGGGGAGCCGTATTTATTCTTGGCATCCAGGTATCATATATACTGAACCCGTATGAGGGTGCATCGTGGACATCCGTGCCGCCGGCAGTATACCAGTCATATAGTCTATGAGACAAAGATTGTTTATGAATTTACATCAGGAGGTAATCATGAAGGGAACCTTACTCGTAAAGAACGTTAAGCATCTTGTTACATGTGACGGGGATGACAGACTGCCTGACGGTGCGGGCGTATTAATCCGGGACGGAGTCATTGGCGGAATCGGACAGGAGACAGCGGAGGATGTGATTGACGCATCTAATATGGTGATATATCCCGGACTTATCAATACACACCATCATTTTTATCAGACATTCAGCCGTAATTTACCCAGGTACAGAACAAAGATATATCAGTCATTCCAGTACATAAGGGGCCGCGCTTACCGCAGGGCTCCTTTTTGGCGCGTTCGGAAGAATCATGGTTCCCATGCTTTTTCACAGTATTTTCAAACTTATTAAAGGTTGGCTAAAGGTTTCTCCGTTATGATAGCTGGTAGAAAATACAGATGCCCGTACCGGGCAAAAGGAGGAAATTATGGAGGAAGCAATGGTAATCAGAAAGGGCGGGACAGGTAAGCGGTTTGGACTTCTGGCGGTCCTCATGGCGGCTGTGTTCCTGGTATTTATGGGTGCTCATACGGTTTACGGGGCCGGCGGCCTGGACCTGAATACGGACTATCCGGGCATATCCGTGAAGCCGGGAGACAACCTGAATATTCCCATCACGCTGGAGAACCACACAGGGGCCAGTCTGGATGCGGATCTGGAGGTCTCTGCCATGCCTGAGGGATGGGAGGGTTATCTCCAGGGCGGCAGCTATCAGGTAAGCCGCATCCATGTAAAGAACGGAGACGACGGCTCCCAGGTGACCCTTCATGTAACGGTTCCAAAGGAGCTGACAGAGGGAACCTATACAGTGGAGGTGAAGGCGTCAGCGGGAGAGGGCCTTACAGCCAGTCTGCCTATCTCGTTTATGGTAAATGAGATGAATGCGGGAAAGGGAAGCTTTACTTCGGAGTACCCCCAGCAGGAGGGAACCACGGGCACTAATTTTTCTTTCAGCACCACTCTGATTAACAACGGGCTTAAGACACAGTCCTACAGCTTGTCATCCAATG
The DNA here is from genome assembly GCF_020297485.1 of Enterocloster clostridioformis. NCBI lineage: Bacteria > Bacillati > Bacillota > Clostridia > Lachnospirales > Lachnospiraceae > Enterocloster > Enterocloster clostridioformis. Next base: position 2,513,451 of record NZ_JAIWZC010000001.1, on the reverse strand, counting down.
CGCCGTCCGGCTGGGGAGTAAGCTTTACCCCCACCGGTGAGACTGCCAAGGTGGCTGCCCTGGAGGTGGAGTCCGGCGCCAGCAAGGGCATGACTGTGTCGGTGACGCCGCCGGAAGGGGTTGCGGCAGGGGAATATGACATATCCTGCAGCGCTGTGTCGGCAGAGGAGACATTGGACACCAGCCTGAAGGTGGTCATTACAGGCAGCTACGGCCTTAAGGTTTCCACCCCGGATGGCCGCCTGAGCTTTGACGCCTATGCGGGCCGGACCTCGGATGTGACGCTTAACATCACCAATACCGGCAACGTGGATCTGGAAAATGTGACCCTTAACTCATCCCTGCCCACTGGCTGGACCGTGACCTACAATACGGAGAACAACGTCATCACGTCCATTCCGGCCGGAAGCACCACGGAAGTCATTGCCCATGTAAAGCCCTCCTCGGAAGCAATCACGGGGGACTATGTGAACACATTTACGGCAGCCTGCGAGCAGACCCAGTCAAACGCCGACTTCAGGGTATCGGTTAAGACAAAGACGGTCTGGGGCGTGGTGGCAGTCATCATCATACTGGGTACGGCCGGAGGCCTGGGCTATGTGTTCCGCAAATATGGCAGAAGGTAGTCCTTATGGATCGTTCGCTGGAAAGGGGGCATTGTTATGGATAATGAGGAAGAAATGATGATATGGACTGAACACCTGTCCAAATCCTACGGGGAGAAGGAAGCGGTCTGTGATTTGACACTGGAAATCCGGCGGGGAGAGATATTCGGGCTGCTGGGACCAAACGGAGCCGGAAAGACCACCACCACCCTTATGCTGCTGGGGCTGACGGAGCCCACCGGCGGCAGTGCGTACATAGACGGAAAGGACTGCGCCAGGCAGGCCATCGAGGTCAAACGGATGGTGGGGTATCTGCCGGATAATGTGGGGTTTTATTCCGACATGACGGGTCGGGAGAATCTTCGGTTTACAGGCCAGCTAAACGGCCTGCCCGGCGATGTGACAGACAGGCGGATAGAGGAACTGCTGGAAAAGGTGGGGATGACGGAGGCAGCCGACCAGAAGGCGGGAACCTATTCGCGGGGCATGCGGCAGCGGCTGGGAATCGCTGATGTTCTGATGAAGGACCCGAAGGTGGTCATCATGGATGAACCTACTCTGGGAATCGACCCGGAAGGAATGAGAGAGCTTATGACCCTGATACGCGGCCTGGCGGAGGATGATAAAAGGACCATTCTCATATCATCCCACCAGCTTTATCAGATTCAGCAGATTTGCGACCGGGTGGGGCTTTTCGTGGAGGGCAGGCTCATTGCCTGCGGAAGAATTGACGAGCTGGCAGGGCAGATACGCCGTGAAGGGCATTATGCCCTGGAGGCAGCTGCCTTTCCCGATGACAGCGGATTCGAGGAGCTGTTAAGAAGCCTTGGCAATGTGGAGCAGGTGGAGCGGTCCGGCGATTTCTACGTGGTCCATTCCAGAGCAGACCTGTGCAGGGAATTAAACCGCAGGGCACTGGAGAAGGGCTACACCCTGCGCCACTTAAGACAGAGGGGGAATGACCTGGATGAAATTTACCGCAGATATTTTGAGAAAGGAGAGCAGAAAAATGGTGGTCTCAATCAAAAGAAAAATAAAGGATTCCTTTCTTTCGGAAGGGAACAGCGGTAAGAATATGTCAGATGGAGGTGCGCGGGTGAGACCATGTAAGGGTATGGGCGGCATGACGGCCCTGTACCGCAAGGAGATGTCGGACCACATACGCAGCAAGCGGTTCCTGATTGTGCTGGGACTGATTCTGCTGACCAGCTGCGCCAGCATATACGGGGCTCTGACCAGCCTTTCGGACGCCATTGCGTCTGATGCCAGCTACATTTTCCTGAAGCTGTTCACCCTGAGCGGAAGCTCCATCCCGTCTTTTACCTCCTTCATTGCTCTGCTGGGGCCTTTTGTGGGGCTGAGCCTGGGGTTTGACGCCATCAACAGCGAGCGTTCTGAGGGCACGTTAAACCGCCTGGTGGCGCAGCCCGTTTACCGGGATGCGGTTATAAACGGGAAATTCCTGGCCGGCGCCACAATCATCTTTATCATGGTCTTTTCCATGGGACTTATCGCAGGCGCCGTGGGGCTTTTGGCCACCGGGGTGCCGCCTGCTGCCGAGGAAGCGGGGCGGGTGCTGGTGCTGCTGTTTTTCACCTCTGTCTACATCTGCTTCTGGCTGGCTCTGTCCATCCTATGTTCCGTGCTGTGCCGCCATGCAGCTACCTCAGCCATGATCGTGATTGCGTTGTGGATCTTCTTTGCGCTGTTTATGACGCTGGTGGTGAGCATTGTGGCCAATGCCCTGTTTCCCATGGGGCAGACCGCGTCGGCAGGGCAGATTCTGGACAATTACAGCTGCCAGATGAGCCTGAACCGTTTGTCGCCCTATTACCTGTACAGTGAGGCGGTTTCCACCATCATGAATCCCATGGTGCGCTCCACCAACATCATCCTGCCCCAGCAGCTGTCGGGCGCCATCACCGGATATCTGTCACTGGGACAGAGCTGCCTGTTAGTGTGGCCCCATCTGACGGGCCTGCTGGCGCTGACGGCTGTGGTGTTCGCCGCTTCCTACATCAGCTTCATGAGAAGGGAGATACGCAGCAGGTAAAAGCGCATACGGGTTTGTGAATTATCTGTGAAATCCACCTCTGTTCTCTTGCGGTTCGTACCGAATTGAGAGAGAATACAGGTGGATTTTTCAGACATGACTCAAAACAGGGAGAGGATATAGATGCGGGTCTTGATTGTGGAGGATAACAGGCGGCTGGCAGAGTCCATCCGTGATATATTGAAGCACTGGTATGACTGCGATATCTGCGGGGATGGAACTACCGGCTGCTGGCTCCTAAAGGACGGCGGCTACGACGCCGCTGTCCTGGACCTGATGCTGCCGGGAATGGACGGAATTACCCTGTTAAGGGAAGCCAGAAAAATGGGATGCCAGGTTCCCGTTCTGATACTGACAGCGAAAAGCGAGCTGGAGGACAGGGTGACGGGGCTGGAAAGCGGCGCTGATTATTATTTGACAAAGCCCTTTGACATGCAGGAGCTTCTGGCTGTGATGAAGACCATCTTAAGGCGCAGGGGGGAGATGATACCCGAAAGCCTGAACCTGGGAAACATATCCTTAAGCCAGGCGGACTATACCTTAAGAGGGCCTGGAAAAAGCATACAGCTGGGAAAAAAGGAGTACGACATCATGCGTATTCTGATGGTGAACCGGGATATGGTGGTTTCCAAGGAAACCCTTCTGTCCAGGGTATGGGGAAATGACGCGGAGGCAGTGGAGAACAATGTGGAGATTTACATATCGTTTCTGAGAAAGAAGCTGGATTTCCTCAAGGCGGATGTGATGATTGTCACCATACGCAAGCTGGGATACAGGATAGTGGAAAAGAACAGCAGGGAGGTGCTGTAATGAGGGAAATAGGCAGGCTTCGGCTTAAGTTTATTATTTATAATATGCTGGTGGTGACAGCGGTCATAGGGATAACCTTCTGTGCGGTGACCTCTGTGGTGAAGCACAGGGTAAATGACCAGGGAAGCCTGGCCCTGTCCAGGGTGGTGTCCGGGGAGGAGCAGTCCCTGATATTTGCCGCCATGTCTCCGGCCAGGATTCCGTTCGTCACTGTTCTGGTGGGGGAGGACGGCGCGGTGACGCTGGGGGAAGGATACGATGCTTACTGGGAACCGGAATACCTGGAGCAGATGGCTGTGCTGGGCATGACCGGGGAGGAGGACATGGGGATACTGGACGCGTATCATCTGAGATATTTAAGGATCAGCCAGCCCGCAGGTCATATGATTGCATTTGCAGATACCACCTATGAGGATTCATTGAGAAACGGAGTCATGAAATACGGCGCCATGGCCTGTGTGGCTATCTGGCTGGGATTCTTCGCGCTGTCCTATTTCTTTTCCCGGTGGGCCGTGAAGCCGGTGGAGGAGTCTGTCCGCATGCAGAAGCAGTTCGTGGCGGACGCTTCCCACGAGCTAAAGACACCGCTGACCGTGATTACGGCCAATGCGGAGCTTTTGCAGGAGCGGTATGCCGGCATATCGGCGGAAGCGGATAAGTGGATGGAGCATGTGAACCAGGAGTGCAGGGAAATGCGATCCCTGGTGGAAAGTCTCCTGCTTCTGGCCAGGAACGATTCCTGTGTACCGGGGAAGGGGGAATTTACCCGGTTCAGCCTGAGCGATTTGGTTATGGAGAAGATACTGATCTTTGAACCTGTGTTTTATCAGGAGGAGAAGGTGCTGGAATATAAGATAGAGGATGATGTGCTGATGATGGGTAACCCATCCCGGATGGGACAGTTAATCAAGGCTCTTATGGACAACGCGGTGAAATATTCCGTGCCAAGGGGGCGGGCGGAGGTAAGGCTGGAGCCGGCCGGCCGGAACAGGGCCAGGCTGTGGGTGTGCAGCCAGGGAGAACCTATACCTGAAGATAAGCGCACGTTAATTTTCCGAAGGTTTTACAGGGACGACAGCGCCAGGAGCAGCACAAACGGTTATGGCCTGGGACTGGCCATAGCGGCAGAGACAGCCAGGAGCCACAGGGCCAGGATTGGAGTGGAGTACAGGGATGGGATGAACTGCTTTTATGTGACGGTGAAAAGGAAGAGAGCGTAAAAGAGTGGTATTAAAAAGGGGAATGGTATTCTCCTTTTTATTTTAACAGGAATGTGTTAGAATGTTTTTATATATCGGAACAATACACGCAAAGGGCTGCCTGCGGCGTCATGCAGGGCAGGCTTACTGTGGTGCGCACACTTCCCGACGGCAGGAACTTTGCCATGGGAGTGCGCTTTACATCCACCTGTGTCCGCACGTCGGAAGGGTTTAAAGTGACTTCCATTCACGCCTCCGCGCCCGCTGATTTTCAGGAGGAGGGCGAATTCTTCCCCCTTTCCTTTGCGGAGTCCGTAAGTGAGGAATATGCCCGCCGTATGGGCAGAAGCGCCCTGGAGCTGCTGGGAATGCTGGATGCCTGTCTGTAAATAGATATGGTTGTGTATATTAGATAAAAAAACAGTAGACATGTTCAGAAATCACGACAAAATTACTTGAAATGCGGTTTTTACCCTCCTTCTTTTCTGCTATGATGAAATCATCAGAAATGAGAAGGAGGGTATTATTATGAAGAAAAAACTGGCACTTTTGTTGGCATGCTCCATGGCTTTAAGCCTTACTGCCTGCGGAGGCGGTAACAAGGCGGCAGAAACCACGGCCGCGCCTGAGACCACCACGGCAGCTGCTACGGAGGCTGCAAAGGAGGAGAGCAGGGATGACGCGGCAGAAACCACGGCGGCTGAGGCTGCGGGCGGGGATATGGATGCCCTCATCAAGGCGGCCAAGGCCGAAGGCGAACTGACTGTATACGGTTCCTGCGAGGAGGAATATCTGTCTGCCGCCTGCCAGAATTTTGAGAAGCTGTACGGAATCAAGACAAAATACCAGAGACTTTCCACATCAGAGGTTTATACCAAGATATCCGAGGAAGCCGGCAAACCATCTGCCGACGTATGGTTCGGCGGAACCACAGACCCCTATAACGAGGCAGTAGCTGACGGCCTTCTGATGGAGTATGACGCCATCAATGCCAAGAACCTGATTGGCGACCAGTACAAGGATCCGACCAACTGCTGGTACGGCATCTACAAGGGCATCCTGGGCTTCATGGTCAATACGGAAGAACTGGACCGCCTGGGCCTGGAGGCGCCCAAGACATGGGATGACCTGACCAAGGAAGAGTACAAGGGACTCATCATGCTGTCCAACCCCAACACGGCCGGTACGGCAAAACTGCTCATCAACACCATGGTTCAGATGAAGGGACATGACGAGGCCATGGAGTATTTCAAGGTCCTGGACAAGAACATTTCCCAGTACACCAAGTCCGGTTCCGGCCCATCCAAGATGGTAGGCCCGGGCGAGTGCGTAATCGGTATCGGATTCCTTCATGACGGCATTTACCAGATTCTTCAGGGCTATGACAATATCCAGCTGATCGTTCCTGAGGACGGAACCTCCTTTGAGGTAGGCGCTACCGCCATCTTCAACGGATGCGCACATCCAAACGCAGCCAAGCTGTGGATTGAATATGCTTTGTCTCCTGACTGTGTGGACCACGCCAAGGAGAACGGCTCCTATCAGTTCCTGGTATTAAGCAATGCCACCCAGCCTGAGGAAGCTACGAAATTTGGTCTGGATATGAACAATACCATTGACTATGATTTTGAGGATGCAAAGGAAAACAGTGCCAAGTATGTAGAGGACTTCTTCGCAGCTCTTGGAAGCTCCTCCGACAGCGCGGACTCCAGCCGTTTCTTGACAGAATAGGCAGGGCTCCTGCCGGTGTCCGGCACTTGGAAACGTAATGTAGTGTGAGCTTGCAAACGGGTGCTGCGTAATGGTTGTCATCATTCATTACGCAGCATTTGTTACATTATGGTCCTGGCTTGGCAGAAAGGACTGTAAGAAATCAAGAGGAAAGAATTCCTCGGGAAAGGGGGCCTCATTGTGGCCAGAAAACAGAGCGCTGATCTGGAGCGCAAGAAATTTTTTTCAGACCCCATACTGGTAAGCATGATTGTGGTACTGCTGGTATTCCTGGCATTGTTCATCCTGTACCCCCTTCTGATGCTGCTGGTAGACAGCTTTTATTCGGAAGGTAAGATTACCCTGGAGGTATTCGGGAGGGTGCTGAGCCTGGAGCGGTTCCAGAAGGCTTTTAAAAACACCCTGGTGTTAGGCATGATTACGGGAATCGCATCCACTGCCATCGGTCTGCTGTTCGCCTATGTGGAGGTGTATGTAAAGCTTAAGACAAAGGTGCTTGAGAAGCTGTTTGCCATGGTTTCCATGCTTCCCGTGGTTTCCCCTCCTTTTGTGCTGTCACTGTCCATGATTATGCTGTTTGGACGAAGCGGCATCATCACCCGATCCCTGTTGGGAATCTATGATTCCAATGTATACGGGCTTAAGGGAATCGCCATTGTGCAGACGCTGACCTTTTTCCCCGTATGCTATCTGATGCTTAAGGGACTCTTAAAGAATATCGATCCCTCCCTGGAAGAGGCGACCAGGGACATGGGAGCTACCCGGTGGAAGGTGTTTACCAGCGTTACATTTCCCCTTCTTCTTCCCGGACTGGGCAATGCATTCCTGGTAACCTTTATCGAGTCTGTGGCGGATTTTGCCAACCCCATGCTGATTGGAGGTTCCTACGACACACTGGCCACCACCATCTATCTGCAGGTGACAGGAGCCTATGACTCCACCGGAGCCGCGGCCATGTCCGTAGTGCTTTTGTCCCTGACCGTGGTCCTGTTCCTGATCCAGAAGTATTATCTGGAGAAGAAAACCGCAGCCACCCTTACGGGAAAGGCTTCCCGCATGAGGATGCTCATAGAGGATAAGAGCGTAACGGTTCCCCTGACCATTTTCTGCGGCGCCGTGTCAGTCTTTGTCATGCTGATGTACATTATGGTGCCCTTTGGCGCGCTGTTCACCCTTTGGGGCAGGGATTACAGCCTGAGCCTTAAATGGTTCCAGTACATGTTTAAGACCAGCGGACTTAAGGCTTTTAAGGACTCCTTTGTCCTGTCCCTGATTGCAGCTCCCCTGACAGCCTTCCTGTCCATGGTCATCTCTTACCTGGTGGTAAAGAAACGGTTTAAGGCCAAGGGATTTATCGAATTCGTATCCATGCTGGCTATGGCGGTGCCCGGCACCGTGCTGGGTATCGGATATATCAGGGGTTATGCCAATGGCCTGTTCAGGACCGGCGTCATGAGCGGCCTCTACGGAACCGGCCTTATCCTGATTATCGTATTCATCGTGCGAAGCCTTCCCACCGGCACCAGGAGCGGTATCTCAGCCCTGCGCCAGATTGACAAGTCCATCGAGGAATCCGCCTACGATATGGGCGCTAACTCCGCCAAGGTGTTTATGACCGTAACGCTTCCTCTGATTAAGGATTCCTTTTTCAGCGGCCTGGTGACGGCCTTTGTGCGGAGCATCACGGCAATTTCGGCCATCATTCTTCTGGTGACGCCTGACTTCTTACTCATCACCTGCCAGATCAATGAGCAGGCTGAGAAGGGCAATTACGGCGTGGCATGCGCCTATGCAACCGTACTGATTATCATAACCTACGGCGCGGTACTTATCATGAATACCCTGATGAAGTTCTTCGGAGTCAGCAGGAAGATAAAGCAGGAGTAAGCGCCAGTGGCATGCATCGCACGTAAGCGTCTGAAGGACAGGCGCTAAGTGCTCATAGCGGGCCGCTGCGCTAAGCGGTCAAAGGACGCCCGCCAAGCGCCAGTGGCATGCATCGCACGTAAGCGTCTAAAAGACAGACGCTAAGTGCTCATAGCGAGGAGGAAAGTTGATATGGATAAACAGAAAAAAGGTGTTCGTCTGGAACACATTTCCAAAATATATACAGATCCAAAGACAGGGAAGGAATTCTATGCAGTGCAGGATACCACCCTGGATATTGAGCCCGGCAGCTTTGTGACACTTCTGGGGCCTTCGGGATGCGGCAAGACCACTACCCTGCGCATGATCGCGGGATTTGAGAGCCCGGATGAGGGGGATATTTACCTGGGGGATGAGGCCATCAATGCTCTGACGCCCAATAAGAGGGATACGGCCATGGTGTTTCAGAGCTACGCCCTTCTGCCCCATTATAATGTATTTGACAATGTGGCCTATGGCCTTAAGATACGCAAGCTCCCCAAGGAGGAGATTTATGAGAGGGTCATGAGCATCCTCAAGCTGGTGGAGATGGAGGGCATGGAGTCCCGCATGACCAACCAGCTCTCCGGCGGCCAGCAGCAGCGCGTGGCACTGGCCAGGGCCCTTGTCATCGAGCCCAGCGTACTGCTCTTTGACGAGCCCTTAAGCAACCTGGACGCCAAGCTGAGGGTCACTATGAGGACGGAAATCCGTAAAATCCAGCAGAAGGTGGGCATTACGGCCATCTATGTGACACATGACCAGTCCGAGGCCATGAGCATTTCCGATAAAATCATTATCATGAGCAAGGGAAAGGTGGAGCAGATTGGGACGCCCAGGGAGATTTACTACCATCCCAATTCCAGGTTCGTGGCAGACTTCATCGGTGAGGCCAATTTTCTGGAGGCTAAGGTCAGGTCCGCAAGCGGTGAAAAGGCGGTTATCGACGTTGTGGGACAGGAGCTTACGGTCAACAATTTTGCAAAGGCGGGGCCGGGGGATGACGCCGTGCTGGTTATCCGGCCCGAGGGGGCAACCCTGGCGGAGCAGGGGCTTTTGGAAGGCACTGTCACCCTGTCCACCTTCATGGGATCCTATCAGTACTATCAGGTCATGGTGGGGAACATGGAGATTCAGATTACGGATTACAATCCCGTGAACCGCAGGATATACGAGGTGGGGGAGAAGGCATACCTGGATTTCGATCCCAAGGGGGTTTACATCCTGTAGACACATTGGTATAATGTCGAAAGGTATAATGCCCGGGCCGGTTTGGTTCCGGATGGCCGGAAGAAGGTCGGCTGCCGGGCCATGCGCCCCCCGGACAGCATGGCCGGAGGATGTGGTTTGGCAGGCAGTATGAGGAATCAGATGGGTATGAAGAAGAGTTGGAACAAATATATTACAGTGATAGGGATGTCCCTCTGCCTGGCCGGCTGCGCAGGCAGCGGGACTTCTGCGGCTGCGGGCCATGCGGCAGGCGGGGACCATGTGACAGGTGCGGATTATGCGGCAGGCGGGGACCATGCAGGGGATGAGGAGCTGGTGATTTACTGCCCTCATCCCCTTGAGTTCATCAACCCCATTGTGTCGGAATTTGAGGGACGGACCGGAATACGGGTCTTTGTCCAGACCGGAGGCACGGGGGAGCTACTTAAGATGGCGGAGGAGGGGAGCGATCCTCCCTGCGACATCTTCTGGGGCGGTTCCCTTTCCACTACCAGTCCCAAGAGGGAGCTGTTTGAGCCCTACATAAGCCGCAATGAGGATATGGTGCGGGATGAGTTTAAGAACAGGGAAGGCAATATGAGCCGGTTCACGGATATTCCCAGCGTAATCATGGTGAATACAAACCTGATTGGTGATGTGGAGGTGGAGGGCTACGGGGATCTGTTAAAGCCGGAGCTGAAAGGCAGAATTGCCATGTGCGACCCTGCCACGTCGTCCTCGGCCTACGAACATCTCATCAATATGCTTTATGCCATGGGGGACGGGGAGCCGGAGCAGGGCTGGGATTACGTGGAGGACTTCTGCCGGAATCTGGACGGTATCCTGTTAGGCGGATCCGGGGAGGTGTACCAGGGGGTGGCCCGTGGAAAATACGCCGTGGGCCTTACCTTTGAGGAGGCGGCCGCCCACTATGTGGCGGACAAGGGGCCGGTAAAGCTGGTGTATATGAAGGAGGGGGTTATCTCCACGCCGGACAGCGTCTGTATCGTAAAGGGCAGCCGCCATGTGGAGGAGGCCAGGGATTTTGTGGACTTTGTAACGGGTAAGGACGCCCAGACCGTTATCTCCATGAGGCTGGACCGCCGTTCCGTGAGAAAGGATGTGGAGGAACCTTCCTACCTGCCGGATAAGGAGGATATCCACATCATATACAGCAGGGAGGAGGAGGTGAATTCCAGAAAGGGGACGTGGCTGGAGCATTTTGCCTCTATTTACAACAGGGTGCTTGAGGAGGACGCAGGCATATCCGGGGAGGTGGGGAGCCAGTGAAGAAAGAACGGTATTTCCGCCATGAACTGGAGCGCATGTTTATCGCCTACGCCATTGTCCCGGCGGTTGTATTTACCCTGGTGTGCGGCCTGCTCTTTATGACGGTGCTGCTCCACGGGAAAAAGAGCGGCAATATTGAGCACAACCGGTATGTGGCCGGTCTGCTGGACAACGTGCTGGCGCGGTATGAGGATGGTGTGGAGGAAATGGCTTCCCAGCCCGGCCTCTTTGACAGAGTCCGCGACCAGGACGGAAAGGCTGAGCTGTCTGGGAAATTTTACGGCATCACCAACAGTCTGGGACTGGAGGGTGATTTGTTTGTCATGGACAGCAGCAGGAGCATCCTTCTGTCCAGCCGCAGTGACCTCCCTCCGTTCCTGGATGTGCCGGAGGGCGTGTCCTGGGGCATATTTGACGATATGGACCGGGAGCCCAACAGGACGGCTCTTAAGCTGGCGGAAGGATGGAAAAACGGCGGCAGTACGATTGTCATAGGGCGGAGCGTGATGGATGGGAACAAAAAGCAGGGCTATATACTGTGTTCCATTCCCAGCAGCCAGTTTAAGGCACTTGTGGACAAGCCGGATATCCAGACCATTATCGCGGATCCCTTTGGCTGGGCCTATGTCAGCAGTAATTACAGCTTCTTAAACAGCAGCAACCAGGTCATGAAGGTCCTCATGGAGTCGGGCAGGTATTTGAGCCAAAAGAAACAGATGTATCTGGTCTCCAGGCAGCGGGTTTCCAGGGGAGGGTTTGCCGTGTATTCCATCTCCGATATCCAGAACATTGTCATTTCACTGGGCCTGGGCAGCGGCCTGGTCATCACGGCCCTGGTGCTCATGACCCTGTGGATGCTTCTCAACTCCAGGAAGGTGACGGAGAAAAAAACAGAGGATTTCTATAAAATTCTGGATGTGATGGAGAATGCCAGGGACGGAGACCTGGAAGGTGTCATACGGATACAGAGCGACAATGAATTCAAAATCATTGCCGACGCCTATAACGAGACCATACAGAGCCTGAGAATCCAGATGGAGAACAACCGGAAGATGGCGGAGCTGGTGTCCATGGCCCAGAACAAGCAGCTGGAATCCCAGTTCAATCCCCATTTCCTGTACAATACCCTGGAGAACATCCGGTACATGTGCAAGCTGGAGCCTGCAACAGCGGAGAGGATGGTGTTCAGCCTGTCCAATCTTCTGCGCTACAGCCTGGACGGCAGCAAGGCAGAGGTGACGTTAAAGGAGGACTTAGAGCATCTGGAATCCTATCTGACCATATTAAAGCGCAGGTTTGGGGAACGGTTCCGGTGCAGGATTGACGTGGAGCCGGAGACCATGGACCTGCGGATTCCCAAGCTGGTGCTCCAGCCCATGATTGAGAATGCAGTGAAATACGGGTTTGGAAAGCAGCTTAACCTGACCGTGGAGCTGAAAGCCTATATCCATAAGGGAAAATTAATCATGATATGCCGGGACGACGGGGTGGGAATCCCACAGTGCACCTTAAGCGAGCTGACAGCCCTGCTGGAACAGAAGGAAAATCCCAGAAGGCATTCGGGACTGTATAATATTCACAGAAGAATCGATATCCTGTACGGACGCCCCTACGGGGTGGAGATCAGAAGCGCGGAGGGGCACGGCACCACCCTGGTGGTGACCCTGCCGGTGAAAAGAGAGGAATCAGACGGATGTTGCGTGTGTTGATTGCGGAAGACGAAGAGATGATACGAAAGGGGCTGGTCTATACCACGGACTGGCTGTCCATGGACTGCGTGGTGGTGGCGGAGGCCGCCGACGGCCGGGACGGATATGAAAAGATTCTGGAATACAGGCCGGATGTGGTCATAACGGATATCTGCATGCCCTTTATGGACGGCATAGAGATGATAAAGAAAGCCTCGGAGCAGGTAAGGTTTAAGAGCATCCTCCTGACCAGCTACGCGGATTTTGAGTATGCCAGGCGCGCCATCGAGGCCAGGGTCTGCGAGTACCTGCTAAAACCTGTGGACGAGGAAGCCCTGGCAGATATCATGGAACGGCTGGGGGAGGAAATCGTGAACAGCCGCCAGGTGGAGCATGTGATGGAGCAGGCGGAGATAGAGGGGGGCAACCTGAACCTGGAGTACTACATGCAGCTGGATTTGTCGGAGAACCAGTATGTATCCAGGGCCATAAAGGCCATACGGGAGGATTTTGCCAGGAAGCTGAGCATAGAATCCATCTCAGATGACCTGGGGGTCAGCGCCAGCTATCTGAGCAGGAAATTCAAGGAGGTCACGGGGCAGACCTTCCTGGACTTTCTCAATAAATACAGGGTACAGCAGGCCATCGTGATGCTGGGCACCAGACAGTACAGAATCAGTGAGATATCAGAGGCCACCGGATTTACGGACTACAAGCATTTTTGCTCCGTGTTCAAAAAATATACCTCCAAATCTCCCACCAAGTTTATCAAAGGAGTGTCGTGAAATTTCGTAAGAAACCTTACAATTATCTCCATGGATGAAATTGCCTTGACCTTAGAGCGGCTCCATGGTTTATGCTGGATATGTCAGAAATGACGCTGGCCCGGACTGCTTTGTATCAAAGCGCCGGGCCAACCACTTTTTTACGGGGCAGTTAAACCATCAGGCATAGTGATATCTGGTCTTGTATTTGCGCAGAAAATAAAGGCACAGCAGGATACCGCCGAATTCTGCTATGGGAATGGCCAGCCACACGCCGTCCATCCCGATGATGAAGGGCAGCACCAGCAGGCTGGTGATAATCAGGCCAAAGGTGCGCACGAAGGAGATGATAGCGGATATCCGTCCGTCGGACAGGGCCGTGAACAGGGCGGAGGAAAAGATGGTGAAGCCGGAAAAGAGGAAGCTGCATGCAAATATCATGAATCCGTGCCTTGCCAGTTCATAGACCGGCGTTCCCCTGCGGGCGAAAATTTCCACCACCAGACTGCCGCCCAGCTGGGCCATGAGGAAAACAGCCAGGGATGAGGCTGCCGTGAAAATGAGGGAGGTTTTAAATACCTGCCTGAGCTGTTTATGGTTCCGGCTTCCGTAGTTAAAGCTTATGACCGGAGACACGCCCTGGGAAAATCCCATAAACAATGCGTTTAACAGGAACTGGGAATACTGGATGATGGTGATGGCAGCCACCCCGTCCTCACCTGCAAAATGCATCATCAGCAGATTGAACAGGAAGGTGATGACGCCGGAGGAAAGGTTCGTCACCATCTCGGAGGAGCCGTTGAGACAGGCTTCTCCCAGCTCCTTTTTTACGAAGCGGGGCCGTACGAACCACAGGCTCTGTCTGGCGGCGGCAAAGTAGATGAGGCCGATTAGGGCCGGTATGGTGTAGCCGGTGACCGTGGCAATGGCTGCCCCGGCAATCCCCATTCCCATGGGTACAATCAGCACATAATCCAGCGCTGCGTTGGCAATGCCTGCCAGAAGGGTGAGGAACAGTCCGATGCCTGGCTTCCCCTCCGTGACAAAATACATCTGAAATTGGATCTGAAGCATGAGGGAGGGAGCAAAAGCCAGCTGCCAGCGCAGGTAGGTGACGCAGTCCTCTAGGAGCAGGTCGCTGGCTCCCAGCATACGGGAAAGGGGCACTGCCGTCAGGTTCCCGATGATTGCAAAGGCCAGTCCGATTATGATATTCAGCAGAATAATGGCGGTGAAGGTTTCCCTGGCGCTGTCAGGCCGGCCTTCTCCCATTTTTTTTGCCACAATGGCATTGCTTCCCATGGACAGCATGACGGAGATGCCCAGCACGATGTTAATCACAGGGTAGACGATATTGACGGATGAAAGAGCGTTGGTGCTGACGAACCGGGATACGAAAACCCCGTCCACAATGGTGTACAGGGACATCACCACCATCATGACAGTGGTGGGCAGCGCAAACAGCAGCAGAGACCCGAATGTAAATTTTTTGGATAATGAATGACTCATGTTAACACTCCTGTTTTAATTCAATAAGTTAAGTATGGTTGGAACTTGATAATTTCAGCTGCAGGTATTATCATATGCTATAGGGTAACCCGATAGTCAAGAGGAGATTAGCGAAAATGGAAAAACAGTCGGAACTATATTTTACCACCGGGGAATTCGCCAGAATACTGGGGGTCGGGAAGCACACTTTATTTCACTACGACGAAATAGGCCTTTTTTCCCCGGCCATCAAGGAGGAGAACGGATACAGGTATTATTTTGTATGGCAGATGGACACGTTCGAGGTCATTCGCGCCCTGCAGAAATTGGGAATGTCCCTGGGGGAAATCAAGGAGTATATGGAAAACCGTTCCCCGGAGCGGTTCATGTCCATGATAGACGGAAAGAAGCGCCAGATTGACGAGGAGATACGGCGTCTGAAGAATATGAAGCGCTTTATCCTTCATGAGGAAGAGTCGGTGAGGCTGGCCATGAACACCGCGTTGGACGAGCCAAGGCTGGTGGAGAGGGACAGGGAATATCTGCTGGTGTCGGACATCAGCGCGGGATCGGAGCGGAAGGCCGCGGTGGAGATTGCGGAGCATGTCAGAATGCAGGAAAAGTACAACGGCGCAGTGGGCGCAGTGGGATCCATTTATCTGGGAGAGGACCTGGAACGTGGCATATATGACCGCTGCGTGAAGGTGTATACCAGGCTGGACAAGAAAACTGTCTCCCACCGGGTTCAGAATCGGCCGGAGGGAACCTACGTGGAGTTGTACAGCAGGGGCCATCTGTGGAACATGGAAAAGTCCTACCGTCTCATCACCGCCTTTGCAGGGGAGCGGGGAATCCGGCTGGGGAAGATATGGTATGAGGATTTGATGCTGGACGAGCTGACGGTGAAGGCGTATGAACAGTATATAGTCAAGGTTATGGTGCCGGTAGGGAATAAAGTAATAAATCCTTAAATAGACAATGGATTTACCAGATAATATAATGTAAGCCAGCTCAACAGCGGTATTCTGGAAGAGGAATACCGGCCCATTCGCCTGATTACCAGCCTCCGGCGCCGCCGCCCTCCATGAACTTGACCGGAGAGCATCCCACATATTTTTTAAACACTTTGATGAAATATTTATAATCCGAGAAGCCCACAAGGTCTGCAATTTCGTAGACCTTGTATTTATTTTCCTTCAGCAGGTCCACGGCCTTCTGCATCCGGTAGCGGTTCAGATAGTCGTTGAAGGTATAGCCGGTGAAGCTTTTAAACTTGGAGTTCAGATAGGTGCAGGACATGCCGCACTGTTCGCTGATATCCGTAAGAGACAGGTGGGAGCTGTAGTGGTTTCGGATGCAGTCCATCATGTGATCCACATGGCGGTTTCCTTCGGGGCTGTCCCCTGTTTCCGGCTCGTCCAGTATGCCTAACTTCCGTTTTTCCATGTCCAGCTGCTTCATCTCATGCCTGAGCCTGGCCGCTGCCAGCTGCTTGGCTTTAATCTTTCCGAGAGCGTCATAGAGCTCGTTAAAATTCACAGGCTTAAGTAGGTATTCCGTGACTCCCAGGCGGATAGCCTTCCTGGCGTACTCAAAATCGCTGTAGCCGGACACGATGATGGCGTCATAGCCGTATTCTTCTATGCTGTCCTCCAGCATGGAAAGGCCGTCCTTTACAGGCATGTTGATGTCCACCACCACGATATCCGGGCTGGTATCCCGGATTTTTTCCAGTCCCTCCAGTCCGTCCGCTGCCTCCCCTACCACCACGCAGTCCGCGTCCTGCCAGTTTACCATGAACAGCAGGCCTTTGCGTATGATGTCCTCGTCCTCCACAATCAGGACTTTATACATATGTATCCTCCTCCATATCCGCGGGAAGTGTGACGCTCACCCGCGTTCCGTTTCCGGGGGAGCTCTCAATGGTCAGGCCGTAGGAAGGGCCGTAGAGGAGCCGCACCACCCGGTGGGAATTATATAATCCGATATGTTCCCTGTAAATATCCTCCTGCTCCAGGGCTTCCCGCAGCTCCGTCAGTTTTTCCCGGCTGATGCCGCTGCCGTTGTCCTCCACGCACAGCACCAGGGTACTGTCCTCCATACGGGCCGTGATGGTAACGGATACACTGTGCTTATCCTTCATTCCGTGGACCAGGGAATTCTCCACCACCGGCTGAAGGAGCAGCTTTGGAATCCTTAAATCCATCAGCTCCTCAGGGATGTCGATATGGTAATTCAGCCTGCGGTTATAGCGCATCTTCTGGAGCAGGAGATAGTCGTTGATGTATTCGACGTCGGTCTGCAGGGGCACGATGGTGCTCCCGTAATATATGCTGTAGCGCATCAGGTTGGCAAAGGCCATGACCATTTCCGAGGCCTTCTGAGAGTCAATGGCAATCTCATAGCGGAGTGTTTCCAATACATTGAAAATAAAATGAGGGTTAAACTGTTCCTCCAGCTGTTTGATTTCCATGATGCGCTTGCGCTCCGCCAGCTCGTTGTTGTGAAGCATCAGCTCCTCGCGCTGAATCACCATGTTGCGGAACGCGTCGTTGAGCATCTGGAATTCGTCGAAAACCTGGCTCTTTAAGCGGTAGTCCATATTTCCCCGCCCCATTTCCTCCACCGAGGACTGGAGTTCGTCAATGGCCTGCAGGTTCTTTTTTGTGATGCGCAGGGTCAGGGGCGGAATCATGATGACCATTAGAATTCCGGCCAGCCCCAGAAACAGAATGCCGTAGGTCACAAGGCTGCGCTGGAATTCCATGGATACCAGTGTGTATAGAATCAGGGAGCTCTCAGGAAGGGCTTCCTTGTGTATATGGTAATGCTTGTTGTTGACCTTCACAATATTACCCTTCTGCCAGTCCATCCTGTATTTGCCGGCAGGATATTTCTCCATGGGATCTGCGTTCTGCCTTCCCACTGCAAAAATCAGGTTGTCGTACCGGTCTGTGATGACCACGTCGTCCAGGGGGTATTCCCGCACCGCCTCATAAATCTGTTCGTCCATCAGATCGAAAAACAGGTATCCGCAGATACCGTCCGCGTCCGCGAGGGAGTGGGCCAAAAGCAGATCCCCGGCCTGTCCGTGGGCAAAATTCAGGCGGCTGGGCATGGTGTGGGTCAGGGCAGGCGCTTCCTGCATTTTTTCCACCAGGCTCTTATAGACAGCGCTGTTCAGGAAGATAGCGCGGTTGCCCTCGAAAAGGCTGGAGCTCACTATGCGTCCCTCTGTATCCGTAAGGGCAAAGGTACTCCGTATGGGCTGGGACGTGGTAAAGCCGTAGAGCAGCCGGTTGACCTGGGTGGCTGCATCTGTATTTTCCTGCTTCAGGGCATCCCAAAAGCGGTAATCCGTGGAAAAGTGTTCCAAACCTTCCTTATATGATGTCACCTGGCTGTCCAGGATGGATGCCAGGAGGGCGTTGTTCTTACGGTTACTTCCCACGCTGATCCACTGGACATTGATGAACAGAAACAGCCCCATCAGCACAAAGAGCAGTGAGATGATGGAGATTGCGTATTTAAAGAAAGAACGCTTGATATAATCCCTGTACTGGTTGCCTGCCATGGCGGGTACCTCCCGGAAGTAGTGAAGTACAGTGCCCTTTGGACACTGTACCTCCTATTATATCATAGATAGAGACTAAATGCTGATGTCGTTGCTGCCGGTAACTTTAAAGAACACCAGAAGGGACAGGATACTGGTCAGGGTCAGGATGGTGGAGTAGGCTGCGGCATTGCCGAAGTTGCTCCGGATGACCTCCGCGTAGATGGCCACTGTCAGGGTTTGGGTTCTGCTGGTATACAGGATAATGGAGGAACTGAGCTCGCTGATCAGGGTAATCCAGCTCATGATGGCCCCGGAGAGCACGCCGGACATCATCATGGGCACCGTCACCTTCACAAAGGATTTGGTCTCGGTGCATCCCAGGCTTATGGCTGCCTCCTCCACGCTGGGACTGATCTGGCCGATGATTGCGGTGCTGGAACGTATGGTGTAGGGCATCCGCCGTATGGACAGGGATATGATGATGATAATGGCAGTGCCGCTGAGCAGCAGGGGCTTGCTGTTAAACGCATACAGGAAGGAGATACCCAGGACAGAGCCGGGGATGATGTAGGGGAACATGGTCACCGTGTCCAGGATGCCCGTGAGGAAGGATCTCTTCCTGACGGTCAGATAGGATATGAGGATACCAAACACCACCACGATGGCGATGGCGCATATTCCGAACAGGTACGTGTTGAAGATAGCTGTGTTATTGTTCTTGGAGAACAGGGTGTTTCTGTAGTTTTCCAGGGAAAAGCCCCCGGTGTATACCGTTCCGCCGCCTGTTGCCAGGAAGGATGTGACAATGACCGTAATCTGTGGCAGGATGGCGATGAGCACCACCGCATACACGAACAGGTGGGACAGGATGTTGCGGGTGCCGGTGCATTTTTCCGCCGCCATGGGCTTTAAGGCAGTCATGGAATAGGTGAAGCGGCTGCCCAGATAGCGCTGGAGGAAGAACAGGACCAGAGTAATGCCGATGACAATGACGCAGAGTGCGGCGGCAAAATGGTCGTCCGTGCTGACCTCCCCCATGAACTGACTGTAAATCAGCACCGGAAAGGTCTTATAGCCCTCTCCGATGAGCATGGGAGTACCAAAGTCAGAGAACACGCGCATGAACACCAGCAGGGAGCTGGCCAGCATAGTGGGCATCACCAGCGGGACGATGATCCGCGTCACCCTCTGGAATGCGGTACAGCCAAGGCTTTCGGCTGCCTCGTTCAGGGAATTGTCCAGGTTCTTCAGGGCGCCGGATATGTACATGTACACCAGAGGGAAGGACTGGAGGGAGAATACCAGCACGATGCCCGCAAAACCATAGATGCCGCCCAGCTTTATGTGAAAGAGGCTGTTGAGTATTTTGGTGAAGAATCCGTTCCGCCCTAACAGCTGAATCCAGGCATAGGCCCCGATGAAAGGCGGAGACAGGTAGGAAATGACAATCAGGATGTTCAGGTATTTGCTTCCCTTAATCTGCACGCTCCTCAGCACATAGGCCATGGCCAGTCCCAGAACGGCGGCCACCAGGGTGGAGACAATGGTGACCTTGAAGCTGTTCACCAGGGTGCTCCAGTAGTATTTTCTTGCGAAGAATTTGGTGAAATAGGCAAAGCTTAAGTTTCCGTCCTCAGAAAGGACGCTTTTATAGAGCACCAGCACCAGGGGATAGACCACGAAGAGAAGGAACAGGGCCAGGATTCCCAGTGCCATTGCAACCCATATATTTAATTTTTTCTCTCCCGCATATCTCATGAATGGTCCCTCCTGACAATAAGGCTATGACTTCCGTCCTCAGTGAACACGTTGATTTTATGGGGCTGTACGCCCAGACGAATGGGGGTGTGGTCCGGGATGATATCCCAGATATCGGAGTTTTGTATAACCTCCATCTCCCTGCCGTCTGCGGTCTCCACAAAGTAGTGGGTGGTGATGCCGAGGAATACGCTGCTTCGCACAACGGCAGGTATGCCGTCGCTGCCCTCCCGGTTGATGATGAATTCCTCCGGCCGGATGGACACCTTCACGGCCTGGCCGTCGTCCGCGCTGCGGGAAAGGTTCTCCATGGGCACGCTGTAATCCCCGATGTGAAGAAATGTCTGTCCGTCCTTTGCCTCAATGCGCCCGTCCATGATGTTGGACAGTCCGATGAAGGTGGACACGAAGATGTTGGAGGGCCGCTGGTATACGTTTTTGGGGGTGTCAATCTGCTGTATGACGCCGCCGTTCATGACCGCGATGCGGTCCGACACAGCCAGGGCCTCCTCCTGGTCATGGGTCACATATATGGTGGTGATGCCCACCTGCTGCTGGATGCGCTTGATGGCGTTCCTCATCTCAACCCTCAGCTTTGCGTCCAGGTTGGACAGGGGTTCGTCCATGAGCAGCACCTCCGGGTGGATGACAATGGCTCTGGCCAGGGCCACACGCTGCTGCTGGCCGCCGGACAGCTTGGAGGGCATTCGCTTTTTCAGGTGGTCAATCTTTACCACCTTCAGGATTTCGTCCACCTGGGACTCGATCTGGTCCTGGGGAACCTTGCGGTTCTTAAGGCCGAAGGCTACATTGTCCCGGACTGACATGTGGGGGAAAATGGCGTAGTTCTGGAACACCATGCCCATGTTTCTCTTGTTGGTGGGGATGTTGTTGATGACCTTGCCGTCAATCTTGATTTCACCGCCCTCAATGGAATTGAATCCGATAATCATGCGCAGCAGGGTGGTTTTGCCGCATCCGGAAGGCCCTAAGAGGGTGAAGAATTCACCGGGCCTTATGTCTAAGGACAGGCCGTTTATAATGGTATCCTTTCCGAACCGTTTGATTACATTTTCAATGCTGATAGCTACACTCATGGTTTGTAACCCTCCTTGTTTTTTTGTTTTTGCGAAGAAAAAAGGACTGCCGTATCTGACCGTTTCAGACCGCCAAGAGGTGATGCGCGGTGATGGAATCATGTGGTCAGCGTAATGGGCAGTCCTTTGGAGGCATGGTCATGCCGGTGCCGTGTGTTCTGTCAGATGGGCGGGCAAAGAGTTAGTCCATGGATGTCTCCATATGCTCGCTGAAGAGGTTGGTAATTTCCGTCTTGTGCTCAGCCACCCAGCCCTCGTCGTAGCTATCAAACAGTTTGATTTCAGACTGAGGCGTCATGTAGTCAGCCAGCTTGGCATCCTTTCTGAGGGGCCTTACAGTCAGGTTGGAGCCCACTGCGTTCTGAATCTTCTCGGAGAGCATATAGTCCACAAATTTCTTTGCATTTTCAGGATGCTTGCAGTCCTTTAAAATTTGTACGGACTCGCCGGGGAATATGGCGCCCTCTTTGGGGAATACCACCTCAACCGCGGCGCCTTCCTTCACATAGTTGGCAGCCGGATCTTCCCAGGTCAGGCCCACCACATACTCGCCCTCCGCAACGCCCTTATATACCTGGCTGGAGCTGTTGGCCATCTTGCCGTCCAGGTTTGCGATGAACTGGTCCACATAATCCCATGCCTGGTCAGATAACGGGTCTCCGTCCTTGCCCATGCCATAGAGCATGGCTAACAGGGACTGGAAGGCGGAACTGGAGTTTACAGGGTCGCCGAATGCAATCTTGCCCTTTAACTCAGGGTTCAGCAAATCCTCAAAGCCGTCAATTTTCATGTCACCCTTTAAGTCCTTATTGACAATCATGACCGTTGGGTCTGCAAATGCAGGGGTGAAATAGCCGGTGGTATTGCGGAACGCATCCAGCATGTTTTCATCCTCAGGGGAAAAATACTCCATAAACAGTTCTTTGGAGGAGGAGAGCATGGTCTGGTCAGCTACCCAGAAGATATCGCCCAGGGGGTTATCCTTTTCAGACTGGGCTCTCTTTAACAGCTCGCCGGTGCCTGCCACCACCACCTCTACCTTGATTCCCGTATCCTTCTCAAATTCAGGAATCACGGCGTTGTTCAGGGCCTCGCTTCTGGCTGTATAGACCACCAGCACAGGCTCCTCTTCACCGGAAGCAGTATCCTTGGCAGCCTCTGTCTTATCAGCGCCGGCTGCTGCCTCTGTCTTGGCTGCCTCTGTGCCGGAAGGCTGCTGCGGGGCGCTGGTCTTTGTTCCGCCTGCGCTGCAGCCGGTGGCTGCCAGGGCTGCTGCCATGATGACTGCGGTTGCCTTTTGAAATTTTCTCATATGAACATTCCTCCCTTAAACATATTTTTTTGCTGCGCCACGTTTTTCATAACTTAATTTTAGCATTTGGGTGGGGAAAGTAAATCCGACAATCTCACAAAAAGGTGGAAAATAAATAACAGACGGAGTGAAATGATTGAAAATTTCCGCTCCATCTGTTGATATAGCTGAATGTTTACTTGTTTTTCTTGCCTTCCTTCCCCTTCTTGCCCTCTTTCCCGTCTTTTGCAGCCTTTTTATCGCTCTTTTTTGATTTTGAGGATTTTTTTGGTTCGGATTTCTTGGGTTTATCGCCTTTGGGAGAGTCTGATTTCCTGGATTTGGAGGAAGCTTCCTTTTCTGCGGAGGCAACTTCGGAGACTGGCTGTTCCTCCGGGGCGGGCTGCCCCTCCGGGATGTACTCTATGATATCGCTGATATCACAGCCCAGCAGTGTGCAGAGGGTATCCAGGGTGTGGGTGGATACATGCATGTTTTTTTTCAGCCGTCCTATCTGGCCCGCACTGAAATTGTAGTGTTTGATCAGTCTGTACTGTGTCATGCCCTGGGCCTGCATGGTTGCCCACAGCCGGTCATAGCGTATCATGGCTTATCCTCCTTTTGGCTTTTAGAGTCCGTAAAACCGGGCTTTTTGATGGATATTATCAGTAAATGGATTATACCATGAAGCAGGCATAAATACAAGGACTATTGGCAGAAATGGGAATAAAAGAGAGGAAAATGGGAATAGTAGGAATGACCATATGTCACACTGTTTTCATATATAATTTAGGAGGAGAATCCATGACTGATTTTAAAACCAGCGAGACAGCTAAAAACCTTATGAGAGCCTTTGCCGGAGAGAGCCAGGCCAGAAACCGCTATACCTTTGCGGCGGGGCTGGCAAAGGAGCAGAAGATGCCCATGGTGGAGGCGGTATTTTCCTACACCGCGGACCAGGAAAAGGAGCATGCGGAAATATTTTATGATTATCTGAAGCCGCTGGATAAGGAAACCATATTCATAGACGGAGGTTATCCGGTGGATTTGGAAAAGAACACCCTGGCCCAGCTGAATGCGGCGGCCCACAACGAATACGAGGAGCATGACGTGGTGTACAAATCCTTTGGGGACATTGCGCAGAAGGAAGGATTTTCCCAGATTGCAGCCACCTTCCGTATGATTGCGGAGATTGAGAAGACCCACGGAGAGCGTTTCCGGTATCTGGCAGACCTGCTGGGAGCCGGGAACCTGTATGTCAGCCAGCAGAAGGAGACCTGGATCTGCACCAACTGCGGATATATATATGAAGGAGAAGAACCCCCTCAGTACTGTCCGGTCTGCCGCCACGACCAGGGCTATTTTGCCCGCAGGGAGCTGGCGCCATGGTATTTGAAGGAGAATAATCGGTCAAAGTAGGGGGACAGGCAAAATAAGATTTTACAAAGAGGGTGAGTGGGTGGTATAATGTCCACGCAGGCAAAGCCCGGGGCCCTGATGGAACACAGCCAAATCAGGGCCGGCCGCGCCTTGGCAAATGAGACGGAAGACTGATTATCACCTATTAAGGAGAACAGATAAATGCCAAAACCAATTCAAGCAGTCATTTTCGACCAGGACGGACTTATGTTTGACACGGAAAGTCTGGCCGCCACCTCCTGGTTTGAGGTAGGACCTAAATACGGAATCCATGTGGACGGCAATTTCCTTCGGGGAATCCGGGGATGCAAACCAGACAAGGTAAAACAGGTCTGCACGCAGCAGTTCGGTGAGGACGCCATGAAGGACTATGACCGTTTCCGGGAAGAAAAGCGCCAATACTCCTACCGCTGGATTGCACAGCACGGTGTCCCGGTAAAAAAGGGCCTTAAGGAACTGCTTATATACCTGAAGGGCCACAACATTAAGACGGCCGTGGCCACGGCCAGCAGTGAAAGCTGGACCCAGGGCAATGTCAGGGGAGCCGGGGTGGAAAACTATTTCGACGATTACATATACGGGGACATGGTAAAGGAAGCAAAGCCAAACCCGGCCATCTTCCTGCTGGCAGCCCGGCGGCTGGGGGTGGAGCCGGAGGCATGCGTTGTCCTGGAAGACAGCTTTAACGGAATCAAAGCGGCCGCGGCAGGCGGTTTTAATCCTGTGATGATTCCTGACCAGGACCAGCCGGATGAAGAAATCCGCAAGCTGCTCACTGCCTGCTGTGACAGTCTTACAGATGTCATCGGCCTCTTTGAGACCGGAAGGCTTTCATTGCAACAGCCGTAGCAGCCCTATGAAAGAAGCTGTCATCTGATAAAGGAATGAACGATATGTGGAAAGAAGCTGTTTCCCTGGCCGCGGCGGCAGGCGCTGCCTGTGTGCTGCGGTCTGAGTACGAAAAAAAACATTTTTCAGTGGAAGTGACAGAAATCATTTCCCCTAAACTGGAAAAGGACAGGAACCTGGTATTCCTGTCCGACCTTCACAACAACGAGTTCGGCCGGGACAACGGGGAATTGGTGGCGGCGATTCACCGTCTGCATCCGGACGCGGTATTATCCGGCGGAGACATGATGGTCTGCAAGGGAAAGCGGGACATAAAGGTCCCGCTAAAGCTGTTCCGTCAGCTGGCGGCCAGCTATCCGGTTTACTGCGGCAACGGAAACCATGAGAACCGCATGGTGTGGGAGCGCAGCTTATACGGGGACCTTTACGAGGAGTACAGGGATGCCATGACTGCCATGGGCGTTCATTATCTGGAGGACAGTTTCGCCTTCCTGGGAAGGGACCTGAGGATTGCCGGTCTGGATCTGTCGCCCTGTTTCTACCGGAAGGCCCTGTACCAGAAGGCGCCTCTCATGCCTGAGGGCTATATGGAACGGAAACTGGGCAAAGGACCTTCTGTCTGCAAAGAGGAGCCCTTTACCATACTTCTGGCCCATTCCCCCCTGTATTTTGATTCCTATGTCCGCTGGGGAGCGGATTTGACCCTGGCCGGGCATTTTCACGGAGGCACTATCCGCATACCGGGGCTGGGGGGAGTCATGACGCCCCAGTACCAGTTCTTTTTACCCTGGTGCGCCGGGGATTTTGAACGGAACGGGAAGCGGATGATTGTCAGCCGGGGACTGGGAACCCACTCCATCAACATCCGCCTGAACAACAGGCCCCAGCTGGTGTTAATCCGTTTGAGAAGGGCGTGACAGGCATAATACCATAAAATGAATACCACTGACAGGTGAAAGAATGGAAACCATATCCTATAAGCTGGAGCATTTTGAAGGTCCTCTGGACCTGCTGCTCCATCTCATTGAGAAAAATAAGATAAACATATACGATATTCCTATTGTGGAAATCACGGCCCAGTATCTGGATTATGTGCGCCATATGGAGCGAGAGGACTTAAACATTGTCAGCGAGTTCCTGGTGATGGCGGCCACTCTGCTTGACATCAAGGCCAAGATGCTCCTTCCCAAGGAAGTGGATGAGGAAGGAGAGGAAATAGATCCCAGGGCAGAGCTGGTTATGCGCCTGCTGGAATATAAGAAATACAGGCTGATGGCAGATGAACTGGCTGACCGGGAGGATGGGGCCCTGAAGCATCTCTACAAGCCATCCACCCTGCCGCCTGAGGTGGCGAAATACGAGCCTCCGGTGGACCTGGACAAGCTTTTGGACGGGCTTACGCTGGCTAAGCTTCAGAGAATCTTTGAGCAGGTAATGAAGCGCAAGGAGGATAAGATAGACCCTATCCGAAGCAATTTCGGAACCATACACAGGGAACCCGTAAGCCTGGAACAGAAGATAGGCAACGTACTGAGCTACGCCAGGAGGAAGCGCAGATTCAGCTTCAGGGAACTCATGGAGGGCCAGCCGGACAAGCTGGAGGTGGTGGTCACCTTCCTGGCAGTGCTGGAGCTGATGAAGATAGGAAAGATTCATCTGAGCCAGGAGGAGACCTTTGGGGATATGGACATAGAGACGCTGGAGCAGGAAGGCGAGGAAGAGGAGCTGGATTTGGCCCAGCTGGGTGATTTTGAAGGATGATGGATGGAAGCGTATGAGAGGTCAAGACAGAATAGAGGCACTGGAGGCCGGGGCCGGTGTGGTTGAAACCCGAACCGGAAAGCTGGCCGGAAGTGAGAAAAGAGAAGCAAAGGAGAAGGAAGGGAAGATGGAGCTTGCCTTTCCCCCCACAGAGGATGAAAAAGAGCAGGAGGCAGTCATAGAGGCTGTGCTCTTTACCATGGGAAGGTCGGTGGAGCTTCGTCAGCTGGCCGCAGCCATCGGCCAGCCGGAGGAAGTGGCCAGGAAGGCGGTGGAACGCCTGATAAAACGGTACCGGTCAGCCAGAAGCGGCATGGAGATAACCCAGCTGGAGGACAGCTACCAGATGTGTACCAAGGCAGCCTACTATGAAAACCTGATACGGGTGGCGTCCGCCCCTAAGAAGCAGGTGTTGACGGAAGTGGTGCTGGAGACCCTGTCCATCATTGCTTATAAGCAGCCTGTAACCAAGATGGAGATTGAGAAGATACGCGGCGTCAAGTCTGACCATGCGGTAAACCGTTTGGTGGAATATAATCTGGTCTACGAGGCGGGCCGTCTGGACGCGCCGGGCCGGCCGGCCCTTTTTGCCACCACAGAGGAATTTCTGCGCAGGTTCGGCGTGGGATCGGTCCAGGATTTGCCGGACCTGGGTCCTGAGCAGGAAGCGGAAATCAAGGCAGAGGTGGAAGAGGAGTTGCAGCTTAAGCTGGAGGAGCTGACGGCTGAGGCTGCAAAAGGATTGGAGGGAGCGTCAGGGGAAGCGTCAGAGGAGGCTGCCGTGACAGCAGAGGAAGTCTGAAGTCTGAATGTATGATACCCCGTGTTTGTACACGGAGGAGATTCCCAAAGCAGTACATGAGGAATATACTAAAATAAAAAGAAAAAGTTGATATCATGCTTGGAAGTCTGATTTTAGTATTTGCTCTCTGTACAGATACCTGTGTGGCCAGCCTCGCATATGGAGCCAACCGGGTCCATGTGGGCTGGGGAAAGGTAGTTTTGTTAAATGGTATATGCAGCGGATGCCTGGGCCTGGCTCTGGGGCTGGGCAGCGTTATAAGTTCTGTCCTTCCGGGGGATGTGACCAGGATCATCTGCTTTGTAAGCCTGTTTCTGCTGGGATTCATCAAGTTCCTGGATTACAGCATCAAGGCCTATATCAACCGCCATTGCTGTATCCGCCGTAATCTCAGCTTTTCCCTGTCAGGACTGAAGGTTATAGTAAATATTTACGGAGACCCCATGGCAGCGGACGTGGACGGCTCCCAGTCCCTTGGGTGGAAGGAGACCGTATTCCTGGCTCTGGCCATGTCCATTGACAGTCTGGTGGCCGGAACCATGGCGGCTCTGTTGGATATTCCCGTGGCCGCAACCCTGGCTCTGTCCTTTGCCGTGGGAGTTTGTATGATGTACGGCGGCCTGTGGCTGGGGCGCAAGGTGGCTTCACGTTTCCGGTGCGACCTGTCATGGATTAGCGGCGTTCTGCTGATGGCCCTGGCTCTGATGAAGGTCCTTCCTTGACGCGGCGGGATGGCTGAGGATGTTTTTGGACCGTGCCCCATGATGTGTTTTATCCTGATTATTTGCCGATTTATGGATATATTACCATGATTTTACCAGTGAGAAAGACAGGTAAGGAAAACAGAAAAACGAAGCTAAAGTGCAAAAAAACATATAAAACACGAAAAAAGCAGCCCAGCCGGCATGGGGGAATTCCCATACGCCGGTCCGGGGCTGCTTTTGACTGCCGTTTTACCGCTATATATCCTTTGCCTTGGCCGACAGTCCTTCCATGTAGGCTTCTGCCTTTGATTTATCCAAAGGGTCCAATTTATCATACAGGTCCATAATCCGCCTCTGCTGTTCGTTCAGGGTAACCTGTACGCCATCGGTGCTGTAGAACTGGGCCATGGTTATCCCCATGACTTCGCAGATACGCCGTATGGTCGGTATACTGGGAACCGTGGTACGTCTGAACAGGTTGCCTATATTGTTAGGGGAAGTATCCATCTCCAGTGCCAGGCGGTAATGACTCCACCCACGCTCTCTGCAAAGTTCTTCTATGCGCTCCAGTTCATAACTCATCATGTTTTCACCACCATTGTCTATTATCTACAAAATCTTTTGTATTATTGTATCCCAGAGGTAAAAAAAACATTAGGCTGAAATGTAGTAGTGGGGGAATTCACTATATAATGCATAAATACACGTACAGTGCATTGCTATACCAGACGGCCGTCATCTCCGTATCCCAGCAGGTCGTTGGGGGTGATATGGAAATAGTCGCAAAGTATCTTGAGCTCAATGTCCGTCACAAGGCGTTTGCCTTTCTCAATTCTGAGGATGGTCAGTTCGCTGAAATAATAGCCCTGCACCTGGAGCTGGGCAGCCATTTCCTTCTGGGATAGTTTTTTGCTCTTGCGCAGCTTAAAAATCTGATTGCCAATCAGATTTCTCTGTGGCTGGGAATTGTAGGAAATTTTCATAGATGTCCCTCTGTTCGGTGTAATACTTCTAAAAGTGAAGTTCCTATATGATTGTAATGAAAATGAATATATCAAAGTTTCTAATAAAGAAGGAATAAAAAATAAAGTAGAAAATTCCATGGGATTATGATAGACTTGTAAAAGTATGAAAGAGACAGGAGAAAATTATGCAGAGAATCGCGAAATTTCATAAAGTTAGTTTTGAACAGTTTAAGGCAGATTGGGCCGATACCTTCCCGGATACGCCGGAGGAAGAGATAATACATATTTATGAAGGAATCCGGCTTCCGGCCAGGGCCACGTCCGGCTCCGCCGGATATGATTTCTTTACCCCGGTCCCCCTTACCCTGGCTCCTGGTGAGAACATGAAGGTCCCCACCGGCATCAGGGCAGAGATTGACGCGGGCTGGGTGCTTCAGATTTTTCCCCGCAGCAGCCTGGGATTTAAATTCAGGCTCCAGCTGAACAACACGGTGGGAATCATTGACAGCGACTATTTTTATTCAGATAATGAAGGTCATATGTTCATTAAGGTAACCAATGATTCCAGGGAGGGAAAGACCGTGGAATTGGGACAGGGCGTGGGATTCGCCCAGGGAATTTTCATTCCCTACGGCATCACCGTGGACGATGAATGCAGTGATGTGCGCAACGGCGGTTTTGGAAGTACGGATGCAAGGTAGGTAGAATATATGGGAAGTCGTGGACAGAGGTCATACAGCAGCGGGCGAAAGCCCCAGCCAAAGGGGCAGCACCCTGGATACGGAGGCAAAAGGCCGGTCTCTAACGCAGCCCGCAGGCGCCGCAGGAAAAACCGGATTATCAGGGCAGTCATTGCATGGGCAATCTGCATCTTTCTCGTGGGGCTGATTGCAGTGGGAACATTCCGGCTGGTGGCACACATGACCACCTCCAGGAAACGCCAGTTCCGCGCAGAGGGCATAGAGAAGCTGGATGCAGGGGACTATGCAGGTGCCATCGGATCCTTTGATACGGCCCTTGAAAAGTCCGGCAAGGGAGCAGAGGAGTTTAACCGGGATGTGCTCTTATACAGGGCGGACGCAGAGTTCCTGTTAAAGGATTATAATGCGGCTATCCACACCTATGATCTTCTCCTGGAGATGAGGCCGGACACACCGGAGTATATGTACAGGCAGAGCAGCTGCCATGCCCGGCTGGGAGATACGGATAATGCCATTAAGCGCTATCAGGAGGCGGAAGCGCTGGATAAGAAGGACAAGCCGGTGCCCGGCAGGCAGGAGGCCCTTCTGGCCGCCGGAAGCGCCTGCGTGGATGCGAAGGAATACGATAAGGCCATGGCGCTTTATGAAAATGCACTTAAGGATGGGATGGAACATGGTGAAATCTATAATCAAATGGGTCTATGCCAGATGGCTGCGCAGGATTACCAGAGTGCTTATGATTCATTTGACAAAGGGTACCAGGTAGCGGCTGCTGCCCAGGCTTCGGCTCTCCAGGAGAAAGACCGGAAAACAGGCAAAGAGACTGACAAAAAAGAAACAAAGGATGGGGACGCCGGGACAACGCAAAGCGGAGAAACGGTAAACGGGGAAAGCGCGCCGGCAGGAGTGGCGCAGGCGGACGGTTCCAGGGAACTTTTGAAGGAGCTTTCGTATAACCGGGCCGTTGCCTGCGAACACTTACAGCAGTATGATAAAGCCCTGGCAATGTTTGAGGACTTTGTGAAGGAGTTTGGTTCCGATGAAGACGCGGAGCATGAGATTGCATTTTTGAAGACGAGGTAGGAATGGCGGAATTAATTGATTTGAGTGAATTTCAGGAAAAGGTAATACTGGTGGCGGTGAGCACTGCTGAGGAGGAGGACACGCCTGCTTCCCTGGACGAGCTGGAGGAGCTGGCCTCCACGGCCGGAGCCGTGACTGTGGCCAGAATCATCCAGAACCGGGAAAAGGTCCATCCGGGTACTTACCTGGGGAAGGGAAAGATAGACGAGGTGAGAGAGCTGTTATGGGATACCCGGGCCACAGGCGTCATCTGCGACGATGAGTTGTCACCGGCCCAGCTCAGGAACCTGGAAGATGCCCTGGACACCAAGGTTATGGACAGGACCATGGTCATACTGGATATCTTTGCTTCCCGGGCCAGTACAAGGGAGGGTAAGATTCAGGTGGAGCTGGCCCAGTTAAAATACAGAGCCGTGCGTCTGGTGGGCATGCGTAATTCCCTGTCCCGTCTGGGAGGCGGCATAGGCACCAGAGGGCCCGGCGAGAAAAAACTGGAAACAGACCGCAGGCTTATCCACCAGCGAATCGGGCAGCTTAAGGAAGAGCTGGCGGACGTGAAGCGCCACCGGGAGGTGACCAGGCAGCAGAGAGAGAAGAATTTTGCTCTTTCCGCAGCGATTGTGGGCTATACCAATGCGGGAAAGTCCACCCTGCTCAACCGTCTGACCGGAGCGGGAATCCTGGCGGAGGATAAGCTTTTCGCCACGCTGGACCCCACGACCAGAAGCTATACCCTGGAGGATGGACAGCAGATACTGCTTACAGACACCGTAGGATTTATCCGCAAGCTTCCCCATCATCTGATTGAGGCCTTTAAGAGTACATTGGAGGAGGCGCGCTACAGCGATATCGTCCTGCATGTGGTGGATTGCTCCAATCCCCAGATGGACATGCAGATGCATGTGGTGAAGGAGACGCTGAAGGAACTGGAGATTGTGGATAAGACCATAGTCACTGTGTTCAACAAGGTGGACCGGTTCCGTGAGCTGGAGGCCATGGGGGACAGCAGTGTCATGCAGATACCCAGGGATTTCTTATCGGACTACCAGGTGCGGATTTCAGCCAGGACCGGAGAGGGGATGGAAGAGCTGCAGAAGGTGCTCCAGGCCATTATACGCAGCAGACGGATTCTGCTGGAAAAGGTATTCCCATACAGCCGGGCCGGACGCATTCAGACCATCCGTAAGTATGGCCAGCTTCTGGAGGAGGAATACCAGGAGGACGGAATCGCGGTAAAGGCATATGTGCCGGCAGAGCTTTTTGGAAAGCTTTATTCCGACTGAATTGAGTGGAATTTAATTAAAATGCCCCCTGTCCGGAAAACCACGCAGGTATGCGACTTTGCGGGGATCTGGGAAAAGTGGTTATAAGTACAGTTAATAAGACACAATATCTGGGATAATATAAAATGTTATTCATAGATATTGTGTTTTGCATTTCCATCTGCTATAATGAGTGCGTAGCTCGCTCCATATGGGGCGGGCCCTGCGTTTTCACAGCCGTGAGACAGCTGTGTCATTCCGGGTTTAAGAGACGCGGAAAAAGAGTTGAATAAAGTGTACGTGGGTTGAAAGGAGCAAGTGGCATGATTCAGGTAGTTAAAAGGGATGGGGAAGTTGCCGAGTTTAGTCTGAATAAGATAACAGAGGCCATCAAGAAGGCATTCAGGGCAACCTCCAAAGATTACAACAATGAGATTCTGGAGTTATTATCCTTGAGGGTGACTGCGGATTTTCAGAATAAGATGAAGGATGGAAAGATTTCTGTGGAAGAAATCCAGGACAGCGTGGAGCACGTTCTTGAACAGACCGGATATACAGATGTGGCGAAGGCCTACATTTTATATAGGAAGCAGCGGGAAAAGATACGGAACATGAACAGCACGATTCTGGATTACAAGGATGTGGTGAACAGCTATGTGAAGGTGGAGGACTGGCGCGTGAAGGAGAATTCCACGGTTACCTATTCTGTGGGAGGGCTGATTCTCAGCAACTCAGGCGCCGTGACAGCCAACTATTGGCTCAGCGAGATTTACGACCAGGAGATAGCGGAGGCACACCGCAACGCGGACATCCACATCCACGATTTGTCCATGCTCACAGGATACTGTGCGGGCTGGTCCTTAAAGCAGCTCCTTATGGAGGGCCTGGGAGGCATCACGGGAAAGATCACCTCCTCGCCGGCAAAGCACCTGTCCGTACTCTGTAACCAGATGGTTAACTTCCTGGGAATCATGCAGAATGAATGGGCCGGAGCCCAGGCATTTTCTTCCTTTGATACATACCTTGCTCCCTTTGTGAAGGCAGATAATTTAACCTACCCGGAGGTAAAAAAGTGCATTGAGTCCTTTATCTACGGAGTGAACACCCCCAGCCGCTGGGGCACCCAGGCGCCCTTCTCAAATATCACCCTGGACTGGACTGTTCCAAATGACATGGCAGAGATGAATGCCATTGTAGGCGGCAGGGAGATGGACTTCAAGTATAAAGACTGCAAGAAGGAAATGGACATGATTAACAAGGCGTTCATCGAGACCATGATTGAAGGCGATGCCAATGGACGGGGATTCCAGTACCCCATCCCCACGTATTCCATTACCAATGAGTTTGACTGGTCAGATACAGAGAACAACCGGCTTTTGTTTGAGATGACATCCAAGTACGGAACGCCCTACTTCTCCAACTATATCAACAGCGATATGCAGCCCAGCGATGTCCGCAGCATGTGCTGCCGTCTCCGTCTGGACCTCAGAGAGCTGCGCAAGAAGACAGGCGGATTCTTCGGCTCCGGCGAGAGCACCGGTTCCGTGGGCGTCGTGACCATCAACATGCCGAGAATCGCTTACCAGGCCAAGGACGAGGCTGACTTCTATGCAAAGCTGGATCACATGATGGATGTGTCTGCCCGTTCCTTAAAGACCAAGCGCCAGGTCATAACAAAGCTTTTGAACCAGGGCCTGTATCCTTACACCAAGAGATATCTGGGTACCTTTGAGAATCATTTTTCCACCATCGGCCTCATAGGCATGAACGAGGCAGGCCTTAATGCCAGATGGGTCGGAAAGGACTTGACCCACAGGGAATGCCAGGAGTTCACCAAGAACGTGCTGAACCATATGAGGGAACGGCTGTCGGATTACCAGGAGCTGTACGGCGACCTTTACAACCTGGAGGCTACGCCGGCTGAGTCCACCACCTACCGTCTGGCCAAGCATGACAAGCAGCGCTATCCCGACATTATCACTGCCGGGGCAGAGGGGGATACGCCGTATTACACCAACAGCTCCCATCTTCCCGTGGATTATACGGAGGATGTATTTGACGCTCTGGACATCCAGGATGAGCTTCAGACCCTGTACACATCGGGAACCGTGTTCCACGCGTTCCTGGGTGAGAAGATGCCTGACTGGAAGGCCGCGGCCAACCTGGTGCGCACGGTGGCTGAGAACTATAAGCTGCCTTACTATACGCTGTCGCCTACATATTCCATCTGCAAGTGCCACGGATACCTGATTGGGGAGCATTTCACCTGTCCTATCTGCGGGGAGAAGGCAGAGGTCTACAGCCGTATTACCGGCTACTACCGTCCGGTTCAGAACTGGAACGAAGGCAAGACCCAGGAGTACAAGAACCGTACCAACTACAACATAGGCCGATCCCAGTTAAAGCATGGCGTGTCCAGAATCGTGGCAGATACCAGGGAACGGGCCAACAGTGCCAGAACAGAGGTTTCCCACCAGGGGAAGGAAAAGGGAGGCGCCTCAGCCCGCCTGTATCTCTTTACCACCAAAACCTGCCCCAACTGTGTATCGGCCAAGGAGTTCCTGAAGGGACAGGATTACCAGATTATCGACGCGGAGGAGCGTCCTGACCTGGCAGAAAAATTCGGCATCATGCAGGCGCCTACCCTGGTGATTGTCAGCGACGGCATCGTACAAAAGTTTGCCAATGCTTCCAACATCCGCAGGTTTGTGGAGCAGAACCATACAAGTACAGTAAAGGCATAAGGGCTGGAAGATGGATGTATTGCTCCACCAAAAAGGAGGACTTCGACCTGAAGAAGGTGTTCCAGATGGAGAAATGGATCTTCCTTGTGGACGCTGCCTGCAGCTTCGGAGTGGGATTTAACCGGTTTCCGGATGGGGTGGAAACCATTTTGCTGGTTGTGTTCGGAGCCACATTGGCTGCCCATGTGTATGTGTTTAAAAGTAAGAAATTCCGAAAGGAAAGATAATAGGAATTCCTGATAAGACATCTTTGGTGAGAGGATGGGGATTTGTCGGGAATGACGCGGACCGCCGCTCCCTTATCTGCATAGCCGAGGCAAACGGGAATCCGCTGCTGATTTGTTTCATTAAATCCATGGTGAGTCTTTGGAAGACAATCCTGCTCAGAGGGATTGTGACGCAGCAGGAGGGGCACCAGGATGGAATTGACACAGTAAGAAAGTTTCTTATTTTAATGCAAATAGGTAAAAGATGTAAAAAAGGACGGCCCGCAGGGTATTTTTACCGCGCGGCTGTCCTTTTGCTATATCGGATGCTCAGGCCGTCTCTTCTTGGATGCTGCCCCTGAGCTTATCCACTGCAGCCTGGAACCGTTCATCATTCAGAAACTGTTTATAGTACTCATCCTCCAGCAGACCCTTAAGGAGCAGTTCACGCATTTCCTTTGTGGCGGCAGGATGTTCCCCATCTATCTTTACCGCAGGAGAGAACAGGATGGGATTAGGCTTCTGGACCGTGCCGGTGATGGCGTCCACAAACTGAATCATGCTGTCCAATGCCTGTTGGTCTTTTCCGGCCCGCTGGTAAGCCTGGGCAAAGAAGCCCGGGCTCATGCCATTTCCCACGCCCAGCAGTTCTTCCAGCTGGCGGTAAATGACGCACAGTTCCAGTGTCCTTGCGGTGTCAGGGGTCATTTCCGGGTTCATCATCTGAGTCAGGAAGCTCTGTACCTGGCGTGTCAGCACATACAGGCGTTTCTGTATGACCTCCAAGGCCTGGGGTGCTTCTCCTTTTTTCAGGTACAGCATTGCCCAGATAGAGGTGGAGTCAGTGCTGTGCTGGGGCAGTTCCTTTAAAAGGCTCTCTGCCTTCTCCAGCTCGCCTTCCACTATGGTGATGGAAGCCAGGTGGGATACCGCTGCCTGCCAGAAGGCCGCGGCACCGCTTGCACGCACGTCCTCCAGAAGCTGTTTCTTCTGCTTAATCCAGCCATCCTTAATCTGCTGGGGCTGGGCGGGAAACAGCATCGCGAACAGGTCAAACAAGGTAACTGCCCTGGATTTTAAGGGGATGCTTGAGGGATAGGTATGCAGAAGCGATTGTACCATGCCGTCCGCGGCTTCATACCCTTGATTCCGGGCTGTCTCAACGATTTCATTCAGCCGGGCATCAATCTGTTCTTCTGTAAGGGTTTCCTCGAACTGCAGCAGGGTATCCACATTGGTTCCCAGGGCGCGGGCCAGAGGGCATAAAAGAGCAATGTCCGGACAGGAGGCACCTGTCTCCCATTTGCTGACAGCAGGAGGCGACACGCCCAGGGCAAGGGCTAACTGTTCCTGCGTCATAGATTTGGATTTGCGCAGTGATGCAATGCGCGGGCCTAATTTAATTTCCATATAATAATCTCCTCTGTATAACATAATTGTCCGGCCGGATATAGTTAGTATAGACCATAGAAAGGCGCTGCGCAATGGAGGAGCCGTTAAACAGCGGGAGGATTTTCTTAACTGACGGTTATGTATGGAAGCCTGTCTGCCTGGCATAGGGCAGGAAGAGGAAGCTGTTTTTGCCAAAGAATCTCCCAGGCTTATGGGCGTGCGCATAAAGGACGGAACCATGTACCCCTATATCTATCTGGGTCCAGGGGCTTAAACGTCCCTGCACGGCTGGGAAAGGGACTAAACGTGTGTTTGCTAACTTGACACAGGTCGGGAAACATGGTACGATAAAACATATTCTTTTGCAGGATAAGACGGTAGAGCAATCTGCCGTTTTTTTACATTTTGGTACGTCAGAAAAGCCCCCGCCTTCATGATATGGGGCAGGAGCTTTAAGACGTGCCGGAGTGCTTTGGGATACATCCGCCCGCTTTTATTAATCCACTTTTGCTTTGTCCAGCGCCGTATTGATGGCATTTAACAGGGCCGTGGAGGTATAGCGGGAGGTGCTGGGATATGTAAGGTTCTCCGTGGACTGATTGCTTATAATCTGGCCGGCCAGGTCATTCAGGGTGGGCTGCATCAGCGGGTACATGGTTGTGACGGCTTCGCTTAATGGAACCAGGTCAATGGAGGTGATGCGGTTGGCATCCACAGTTACCTTTACATTCACATCTTCGCTGCCAAGGGTCAGGGCCGCGCTGTATACGCCCGGCAGGTAGCCTGCAGGTTCAGCGGAAACGGAAACGTTGTCCTTCCCAGGCCGGAACATGATGAAACAGAGGGTAATTAAAAGGATGGCAAGGCCTACGAAGATTGCGGTGTAGATGATTTCCTTCATCCTTAGTACCACAATTTTGGTTTTAGAGCTCATAGTCAGGACCTCTAAGATAGTTTGTTAAAGCTTATGTGGCAGAGCGGGAAAATATGAGAAGTTTTCGTTGTCCCGCCTGCCGGAAGGAGAGAGAAAACGTGGCGTTACAGTTCATATTGGGAGGGGCAGGCTCGGGAAAGACCAGGATGCTCTATGACAGGGTCATAAGGGAGTCCATGGAGCATCCGGAACAAAAGTACCTGGTGGTGGTGCCGGAGCAGTTTACCATGCAGACACAGAAGGAAATCATCCGGCTCCACCCCAGACACGGGATTATGAATATAGACATCCTCAGCTTTAAGCGTCTGGCTTACCGGGTATTCGAGGACCTGGGAGTCAGAATCCCGGTTGTTCTGGATGATATGGGAAAATCCATGGTGCTGCGCAAGGTGGCAGGATTAAAGAGAGGAAAGCTGTCCCTCTATAAGGGCCATCTGGAGCAGTCCGGCTTCATCAGCCAGCTTAAGTCCCAGATTTCGGAGCTGTCCCAGTACGGTATCACGCCGGACATGCTGAGAGAGGTGCGGGGGGAGACGGACGCCCCTCTTCTGGCCCAGAAGCTGGAGGATCTGGAGGTGATTTACAGCGGTTTCAGGGAGTATATAGAGAGCCACTACATCACGGCAGAGGAGATTCTGGACATTCTGTGCAGGGAGCTTCCAAGGTGGGAGCCCCTTAAGGACAGTATCATTCTTCTGGACGGATACACTGGCTTTACTCCGGTTCAGTACAGACTGGTGGAGCTGTTCCTGATGCACGCCAGGGATGTGGTGTGCACGGTTACCATTGATTCCAGGGAAAACGCCTACAAGGAGAGCAGTATCCAGCATCTCTTTTATATGAGCCGCCATACGGTGTGCCGTGTGGCCTCCATGGCAAAGCGGCATGGAATACCGAAGAAGGAGGACATAATCTGTAACCGGCGTCCGGCCTGGCGGTATGATGAGAGCCCGGAGCTGGATTTTCTGGAACAGAACCTGTACCGGTATTCTGGCAGAACCTGGGAGGGGAATGTGGAGCGCATCCAGGTGTACAAGGGACGCAACCCGGCAGGGGAGGCAGCCTATGTGTGCAGCAGGATTGAGCAGATGATAAAGGAGGAAGGGATGCGTTACCGGGATGCTGCCGTTATTACCGGGGACCTTCCATCCTATGGACGGGAGCTGGCCCACCAGTTCGATGAGGCCGGGATTCCTTATTTCCTGGATGATAAGAAGAGTATTCTGGAAAATCCCATGGTGGAGCTGATACGGGCAGCGCTGGAGATGGTGAAGGATTTCTCCTACGAGAGCGTGTTCCGGTATCTGAAGACAGGTCTGGTGTATGAGAAGGATGGGAAGCGGATAGAGTCAGAAGCGGACGGGAACACCGCACAGGCAGATGATGAGAACATATTTGACGGTTCCAGGGAACATGTGGAGCAGATGACGGACCGGCTGGAAAATTATGTGCGGGCTCTGGGCATCCGGGGGTGGAAGCGCTGGGATTCCTGTTGGGAACGGCAGTACAGAGGCGGAGAAAAGCTGAACATGAAGGAGCTGAACGGATACCGTATGTGGATTCTGGAGCCGCTGCGGCCGCTGCGGGAGGCTTTTAAGGCAGAGGAAGCCACCATTGCCTCTGTCACGGCAGCCCTGCGCCAATTTTTAGAGCATATGAGGCTGAGGGAAAAGCTGGAGGAATACAGGGATTTCTTTCTGGAGCGAGGAGAGCCGGGGGATGAGAACCTGGCCAGGGAATACGGCCAGGTCTATGACCGTGTTCTGGAACTGTTTGAACGGCTGGAAGGACTGCTGGGGGCGGAAAAGGCGGACATGAAGAACTATATCCAGATTCTGGACGCCGGTTTCCAGGAAATCCAGGTGGGAGTGATTCCGGCCACGGTTGACCAGGTCATGGTGGGGGATATCACCCGAAGCCGTCTGGAGGCAGTGAAGGTACTGTTTTTTGTGGGGGTGAACGAGGGTACGGTTCCTCAGAGAAAGAGCGGAGCAAGCCTTTTATCGGACCGTGACAGGGCGGCTCTCAGAAAAATGGATATAGAGCTGGCTCCCACAGTGAAAGAGGATGGCTGTATTCAGAAATTTTACCTGTATCTTATGATGTCAAAGCCCTCCGGACAGCTGGTGATCACCTATGCCGGACTTACATCGGACGGCAAGAGCCAGAGACCCTCCAATCTCATGGGCGAAGTGGGAAAGCTGTTTCCGGGAATGGAAATCCTGGACGAGCATTCCGTGGAGTGGCCGGTGCGGACCGGGAGGGATGCCAGGGAGCTGCTTATAAAGGGACTCCGGGGAATGCAGGAGCCGGGTGAGGATGACAGGGAGCGGGAGGAAGCGGCCTTTATGCAGCTTTTCCAGCATTTTTATACATCGGCGGAGCACCGGGATAAGGTGAGGCAGCTGGTGGACGCTGCTTTCTATTCCTATGAGGAAAGGGGAATCGGCCGGGCGGCTGCCAGGGCCCTTTACGGCAGGGAACTACAGGGCAGCGTGACCCGTCTGGAACAGTTTGCCTCCTGTGCCTACGCCCATTTCCTGCGGTATGGACTGGAATTGATGGAGAGGCAGGAGTACGAGCTGGAAGCGGTGGACATGGGCAACCTGTTCCACCAGTCCATCGACAGGTGCTTTGCCTGTATGAAGGACAGGGGGCAGGATTGGCGGGATTTGACCGAAGAGGGGAGAAAGAGCCTTGTAAAGGAATGCGTGACCCAGGTGACGGAGGAATACGGCAACACAATCATGTCCAGCTCAGCCCGCAACGCGTACCTGGCAGGAAGGGTGGAGCGGATTACGGACCGCACCATATGGGCTCTGGCAGAGCAGGTGAAAAAGGGCGATTTTGAGCCGGTGGGGTTCGAGGTGTCCTTTTCAGCCATTGATAACCTGAAGGCCATGCGCATCGGCCTGTCAGAGGATGAGGAGCTGCAGCTTCGGGGGCGCATTGACCGCATGGACCTGTGCAGGGACGAGGATCATGTCTATGTGAAGATCATTGATTATAAGTCAGGAACCACATCCTTTGACCTGGCCGCCCTGTTTTATGGATTGCAGCTCCAGCTGGTGGTTTATATGGACGCGGCGGTGGAGATGGAGGAGAGGAGACACCCGGACAAGGAGGTGGTGCCTGCCGGCATCTTCTACTACCACATAGGTGACCCGATAGCGGATAAGCAGGAAGGCATGGATGAAAAGGATATCGAGAAACAGATATTAAAGCAGCTCAGGATGAACGGGCTGGTAAACAGTGAACTGGATATTATCCATCATCTGGACAGGGAGATTGAGAAGGAATCCGATGTGATACCCGTAGCAATCAAGGACGGTTATGTCCAGGAAAGCCGCTCGTCCGTGGCCAGCACCAGACGCTTCCAGGACCTGCGCCGGTTCGTGAACCGGAAGCTCAGGGAGGCCGGGCAGGATATCCTGATGGGAAATGTGGACTTAAAGCCTTACAAACAGGGAAACAGGACGGCCTGCGACTACTGTCCCTACCATGCTGTGTGCGGTTTTGACACCAAGACAGCAGGCTATGGATACCGCAAGCTCAAGGGGCTTAAGCCTGAGGAAATCTGGGCGGAATTGGAAGCTGAAGGAGACGAGGAAACAGATGGCAGTGAATTGGACCAGTAAACAGCAAGAGGTAATAGACAGCAGGAACCGGAACCTACTGGTGTCCGCGGCAGCGGGCAGCGGCAAGACGGCCGTGCTGGTGGAACGTATCATCCAGATGATAAGCGAAGGAGACCGTCCACTGGATATTGACCAGCTGCTGGTAATGACGTTTACCAATGCGGCCGCGGCAGAGATGCGGGAGAGGATAGGCGCCGCGGTGGAGCAGAAGCTGAAGGAGCGTCCTGAGGACGAGCATCTGTGGCTCCAGGCCGCCCTGATTCCCCAGGCTCAGATTACCACCATTGACAGCTTCTGCCTGAATATCATCCGCAGCCATTATAACAGCCTGGACATAGATCCGGCCTTCCGCATGGGGGATGAGGGGGAGCTGTCCCTTTTGAGGGGGGACTGTATGGGTGAAATGCTGGAAAACTGCTACGATGAGGCGGATGCGGAATTTGCCAGATTCGTGGAGCATTTCGGCCGCGGAAAATCAGACCGGGGAATTGAGGATGTGATTCTCCAGGCGTGGCAGTTTTCCCAGAGCCATCCATGGCCGGGGGAATGGCTGGCATCCTGTCAGAAGGAGCTGGAGGAGGAAAGCATCCTGGAAATGGAGGAAAGCCCCTGGATGGTTTTTCTGATGGAGGATGTGGCCAGACAGATGGAGGAGCTTTCCGGGCAGTTGGGGGAAGCACTTCAGGTGTGCCTGGAGGAAAACGGCCCCCTGGCATATGAGCCCATGCTCATAAGCGACAGGAGTAAAATAGAGGCCATAGGAAGGGCCGCGGCCACAGGAAGCTTTGAAGCCCTGTATAACAGCCTTCAGAATATGAGCTTCGGCCGTCTGGCATCCATACGGAGCAAGGATATTGACGGTGATAAGAAGGCATTTGTAAGCGCATGCAGGGACCGGGTCAAGAAGGCCGTGGCAAAATGCAGGGAACTCTACGGCCAGCAGAGCCCGGAGGAAGTGGTGGAAAGCATGAGAGGGACCAGAACGGTCATACGGGAACTCTTAAGGCTTACAGGTATGTTCGACCAGGCGTACAGGGATGCCAAGAGGGAGCGGAACGTACTGGATTTTAATGATTTGGAGCATCTGGCGCTGGAGGTTCTGTATGAACGGGAGGAAACAGGGGACGGGGAGGAGACGGTTTTCCGCCGTCCGTCTCAGGTGGCAGACGAGCTGAGCCGGCAGTATGAAGAAATTTTGGTGGACGAATATCAGGACAGCAACTATGTCCAGGAAGCATTGATTACCGGCATTTCCAGGGAACGGTCCGGCCATCCCAACGTGTTCATGGTGGGGGATGTGAAGCAGAGTATATACAGGTTCCGTCTGGCCAGGCCGGAGCTGTTCATGGATAAATACGAAACATATTCCAGGGAAAGGGGACCGCGCCAGATGATTGAACTGCAGCAGAACTTCCGGAGCAGGGAGTCTGTGCTGACCAGTGTCAATGATGTGTTTTATCAAATCATGACAAAGAACCTGGGAGGAATCACCTATACGCCTGAGACAGCCCTTTATCCCGGCGCGAAATTTGAGGAGGTGAGCGGGAAAACGGTTTTGGACCCGGAGGCGGATGCGGGAAAGTCCGGCAGCCGGGAAGCAGCACCGGTTTCCTTAAAAGCCGGAACGCCTACGGAGCTTCTTCTTGTGGATACGGGCGCGGACACACTGAGACAGCTGGATGAAGATTCCCTTGATTATACGGCAAAGGAGCTGGAAGCCCGGCTGATTGCCGGAAGGATACGCCAGCTGGTAAGCGAGGACCAGGGGATTTTGGTGTGGGATAAATCCAGGGGAGGTTACCACAGGGCACGTTACGGCGACATGGTTATCCTTCTCAGAAGCATGAGCGGATGGTCAGAGGTGTTTGTAAATGTGCTGATGAATGAAGGCATCCCGGCGTTTGCCCAGACCAGGACCGGATACTTCAATACGGTTGAAGTGGAGACGATTCTCAGCCTTCTGTCTGTTGTTGATAATCCCATGCAGGATATTCCGCTGGCCGCAGTCATGCGCTCGCCCATTGTGGGAATGGACGATGAGGAGATGGCCTGGATGATGGCCGTCTACAAGCGGA
This sequence comes from Enterocloster clostridioformis, assembly GCF_020297485.1. Lineage (NCBI taxonomy): Bacteria > Bacillati > Bacillota > Clostridia > Lachnospirales > Lachnospiraceae > Enterocloster > Enterocloster clostridioformis. Next base: position 2,470,472 of record NZ_JAIWZC010000001.1, on the reverse strand, counting down.
ATTCCAAAAAGGGCCAGGACCGGGGGGTATACGGGGCGTGGAAGCTCTGGCTGGAGGAAGGATGGATCACAGTGGGCTTATCCGGCATACCTGTAAAGACTGCCCACTCTATATCGTTTAAATCCCGAAGGCTGTCGGTCCTTATGGAACGGCTGCGGGGGGAGGCGAGACATCTGCCCATCCATGAGCTGCTGTACCGGGTATACAGGGAGAGCGGATATTACGATTACGTATCCGCCATGCCGGCCGGGGAGACGAGACGGGCCAACCTGGACATGCTGGTGGAAAAGGCTGCTGCCTATGAATCCACCAGCTACAAGGGGCTGTTTCATTTTGTAAGGTACATTGAAAAACTGAAGAAATTTGATACGGACTTTGGAGAGGCCAGTGTGGCAGGTGAGCAGGACAACACGGTGCGCATCATGAGTATTCACAAGAGCAAGGGTCTGGAATTTCCTGTGGTATTTCTGGCAGGTCTGGGCAAGCGGTTTAACAAGCAGGATGCGTACGGCCAGATTCTTCTGGATGCGGATTTAGGGGCGGCGGCGGATTTCCTGGATTTGGAGCTGCGGGTCAAGGCGCCAACTCTTAAAAAGCAGGCACTTAAGCGCCGGACGGAGCTGGAAACAATGGGGGAGGAGCTCAGGGTGCTCTATGTGGCCATGACCAGGGCAAAGGAAAAGCTGATTATGACAGCCGCGGATAAGTCACTGGAGAATAAGCTGGGAAAATGGAAGGATATCCCCCTGTCCCAGGGCCAGCTGCCCTATACCATACTGGCTTCGGCCAACTCCTGTCTGGACTGGCTCCTTATGGCGCAGCCCGCAATCCCGGCTTCCCATATGGAAATGCGCCAGATTCAGGTAAAAGACCTGATTGGCGAGGAAATCACCCGGCAAATCATACGGAAGATGAAAAAGGAAGATCTTCTGAACCTGGATGGGAAGAGAGTGTACGATGCTGCATTCGGAACACGTCTCAGGGAAGTACTGGAATATGAGTACCCGTATGAATCGGATATCGGACTGTACGCCATGGTGTCTGTATCCGAACTCAAAAAGCAGAGCCAGATAGGACGGACAGAGGATGCCATTGGAACGGACAGTGGTAATCTGGAGGGAATAGCCCTTGGTGAGTTAAAGGCGCTGACCGGGAGCCGGGATATGACAGGCTCCGGCCCCGGGGAATCCGGAGAACAGAAAAAAACAGTCTCGGCCGGTCCAAACCGGGCAGCCCTGCGCGGAACCGCATACCACGCAGTCCTGGAGCACATCCATTTTCATGAGATACACGGCCTGGCAGAGGTAAAGCCGGTGGTGGATAAGCTTCTGGAGGGCGGGTTCCTGGACCAGGAGGCCCATGACTTCATCAATCCCAAGGTCATTTGGAATTTCCTGTCCAGTCCCTTGGGAAAGCGTATGGCGAAGGCACAGTCAGAGGGACGTATCCATAAGGAGCAGCAGTTTATCATAGGTATACCTGCCAGGGAAATGGGACTGGGTGACTCAGATGAGCTGGTACTCATACAGGGAATCATCGATGCCTATCTGGAGGAGGAGGACGGACTGGTCCTGATTGATTATAAGACAGACCATGTGCCGGAAGGAGATCCGAAGCAGGGAGCAAAGATGCTGGCAGAGCGCTACAGGGTCCAGCTGGACTATTATGAGCGCGCGTTGACACAGCTGACTGGGAAACATGTAAAGGAGCGCATTATTTATTCCCTTGCGCTTCAGATGAGTATTAACGTATGAAAGAAGGAATCAGGATGAAACAGAAAAGAGAAATAAGGACCGTATCCCTCATTGGACTGGGAGCCATCGGCTGTTTCCTGGCCAGTCATCTGGGCCATTTGCTGGGGAGTGATTTGCGCGTGATTGCGGGAGGAAGCCGCCGCGAGCGCCTGGAGCGGGAGGGAGTTATAGTCAATGGGGTCCGCCACCATTTCAATATTGTATCACCGGAGGAAAACTGCGGTCAGAATTATCCGGATTTAGCTATTATCATCACCAAGTTTCCGGCGCTGCCCCAGGCTCTGGAGGACATGAGAAACCAGATTGGGCCGGATACCCTTATTATGGCTCCGCTAAACGGGGTGGAGGCAGAGGATAAGGTGGCAGAGGTATTTGGCTGGGATAATCTGCTGTATTCCCTGGCAAAGGTAAGCGTGGTCATGAAGGACGGCTGCGCCTCCTTTAATCCAAAGGCTGCCCGGATTGAAATGGGAGAAAAGCACAATGAGACAATGTCCCCCAGGGTACAGGCCGTGAAGGAACTGTTTGAACGGGCGGGCATACGTACCGTTGTCCCGGAGGACATGGAACGGGCCATCTGGTATAAATACATGTGCAATGTCAGTGAGAACCAGAGCGCCGCTGTCCTGGGCATTCCCTTCGGGGCCTGGAGCGTAAGCGCCGATGCCAATTTCATCCGTGAGGAACTGATGCGGGAGGTTATAGCCATTGCCCGAAAGAAGGGAATCAGCCTTTCAGAAAAGGATATGGAAAAACAGGCCAGCATTCTTAGGGATGTGCCGCCTGAAAATAAGCCGTCCACCCTCCAGGACATTGAGGCGGGCCGCAAGACGGAGGTGGAGATGTTCGGAGGCACCATCATCCGCATGGGCCGTGAGCTGGGAGTGCCTACGCCTTATAATGAAATGTTCTACCATGGAATCAAGGTGCTGGAGCAGAAGAATGAGGGGCTGTTTTAGGAACATACGGCGTCAGATGCGCCGGGGGAAGGCAGACGGAAATAAAGAAAGACGGATGGACCGCTGGAATTGGCCATCCGTCTTTTGTTTACAGCCTGTTTATATAGCCACAGGAATCTTCTCGCCGAAGGTGTGATACTGATAATTTTCCAGCCGGAAGCTGCCAGTGGTGAACTGGTAGAAATCCTGGATGGAAGTATCCATGGCCAGGGTTGGACCTGGGTAAGGCTCCCGCTTCAGCAGCTCCTTTACCATCGGTATATGCCGGTCGTAGATATGGGCGTCTGCAATGACATGGACCAGTTCGCCGGGTTTCAGACCGCTTACCTGTGCCAGCATGTGGAGCAGGACAGCGTACTGGCATACATTCCAGCTGTTGGCTGTCAGCATGTCCTGGGAGCGCTGGTTTAAGATGCCGTTCAGGGTTTTTCCGGAGACATTAAAGGTCATGCTGTAGGCACAGGGATAGAGGTTCATCTCGCATAAATCATGGTGGTTGTAGATGTTGGACATGATTCGGCGGCTTAAGGGATTGTGCTTCAGATCATACAGGATGCGGTCTACCTGGTCAAAATCCCCTTCCTTATAATGATGCTTTACACCCAGCTGGTAGCCGTAGGCTTTGCCTATGCTGCCGTCCTCATCTGCCCATGAATCCCAGATGTGGCTGTTCAGGTCATGGATGTTGTTGGATTTCTTCTGCCATATCCACAGAAGCTCATCCACCGCCGACTTAAAGGCAGTGCGCCGCAGGGTGATGACGGGAAATTCCCTGGTAAGATCGTAGCGGTTCACGATGCCGAAGCGCTTGATGGTGTGGGCCGGGGTGCCGTCCTCCCATACGGGACGCACGTCATAGTCTGTATCCCAGACGCCGTGCTCTAATATATCGTTGCAGTTTTGTATGAATATCTGGTCTGCGTAGCTCATGTTCATTGTCCTCCATTTTAAATATGGAACCATTATAACAGAGGACACCTTTTCTTTCAAAGGGTTTCATGATATAATCTGTCAAGACCGGTGAACGGGGCAGGGATGAACAGACATTAGAAGAAAATGGGAGGTACTCATATATGAATCTGATTGTTGCAGTGGATGAAAAATGGGGAATTGGTAAGGACGGCGGTCTCCTCGCGCATCTCCCGGAGGATATGAAGTATTTCAGGGAGACGACCAGGGGAAGGACCGTGGTCATGGGACGCAGGACACTGGAGAGCTTTCCGGGGGGAAAGCCCCTGAAGAACCGTGTGAATATGGTCCTTTCCAGAGATGAGGCGTATGCCCCTGAGGGCGTCCGGGTGTACCATAGTGTGGAGGATGTGCTGGAGGCATTAAGGGACTGCCGTGAGGAGGATGTGTTCATCATCGGCGGAGGCATGATATACAGGGAGTTTCTTCCATATTGCAGTAAGGCATATGTGACCTACATTCACCGCGCCTTTGATGTGGACACGGATTTTGAAAATCTGGATCAGGATGAAAACTGGAAACTGGAGTCGGTCAGCGATGGTAAGGAGCATGAGGGTATTTCGTTTGAATTCAGAGTATACAGAAGGGTAAGGTGAGGGGACATTGAATCTTTGCGTGACAGCGGACAGGCATTGGGCCATTGGCAAGGACGGAAGGCCTCTGGTGACCATTCCGGCCGACCGGCAGATGTTCCTTAAGGAGACAGCCGGCAAGGTGGTGCTTATGGGGCGCAGGACCCTGGAGGGACTGCCGGGAGGGCAGCCCTTTGGAAACCGGGTAAATATTGTCCTGACCCATGATATGCAGTATAAGGTAAAGGGCGCGGTAGTCTGCCACAGCCTGGAGGAGGCGCTTAAGACGCTGGAGAATTACGACGAAAGTGATATCTATATCATAGGAGGGAAAAGCATTTACCGGCAGTTCCTCCCCTATTGTACAACGGCCCTTGTGACCAGTATTGATTATACCTATGACGGGGATGCATATTTTCCTGACTTGGAAAAGGAAGAGGGATGGTATTTGGCGGAAGAGGGCGATGAACAGACTTATTTTGACCTCTGTTATACCTTCCGGAGGTTCCAGAGAAAGGAGCAATAAAAAAATTGTTCAACACGCTGAAAAAAAGAAAATAATTTTTGGAAAAATTTAAAAACCGGTTGTAACATGAAGCAGAAAATGTTAATATAAAGCTTGTGCGAGGGTAAATTCTCACAAGCTTCTTAAAAAACAGGAGAACGGGGGAATATATAGTGAAACAGGATGGAACATTATTTACACTTGAAAATGATAAGCTTCTAGTTACTGTTGCCCGCCACGGTGCAGAACTTACCAGGATTTATGACAAGAAGGCGGACCGCGAAGTGCTTTGGCGCGCTGAACCGTCTGTGTGGGACAGACACGCACCTGTGCTTTTTCCGTTTGTGGGAAAATGTTATGAGGGGACGTATGTCCATGATGGGAAAGAATACAGCATGACGCCCCACGGCTTTGCAAGGGATATGGATTTTGAACCCCTTCTCTGTGATATGGACGAATGCTGGTTCCGTTTGAAGGACACGCCGGAGACATATGAGAAGTATCCGTTCCATTTTGAGGTGGAGATTGGACACAGGCTGGAAGGCAGGACCATCGAGGTCATGTGGAAGGTCACCAATACGGATTCGGGAGAGATGCTGTTTATGATGGGCGGACATCCTGCTTTTCAGGTGCCGGAAGGGAAGAGCATATACGATTTCACCTTTGAATTTAACCGGAGAGGGTGCAGGGAGGGGCAGTTTACGGATTGTCTCCATTATCTTGCGCCTAATGCAAAGGGCTATGAGAAGGAAGAACTTCAGGGAGATTTAAAGCTGTCAGAGGGCCGGGTGCCGCTGACAAAAGGATTTTTCGATACAGCTCTTACATATATGTTTGATGAAGCACAGGTCAGCAGCGTAAGCCTGATTGTGGATGGAAGCCCCTATGTGACGTTGGAATGCAGCGATTTCCCGTATTTGGGAATATGGACAATGGAGGCCACCCATCCCTTTGTATGTCTGGAACCATGGTACGGTATCTGCGCATCAGATGGATATAAGGGGGAATTGAAGGACAGAAGGGGAATCATATCGTTGCCCGGATGGGAAAACTGGCAGAAGAGCTACCGGATACGGGTGGAATAACAATGAATGTCACGTCCGGACGCGCGGCGGAACACCAGCTGAGGACGCGAGTATATATTACTAGGAGGAGAACCATGTATAAGATTGTAAAATCAGAATGCCTGGCAGATAAGATATATCTGATGGACGTGGAGGCACCGCGTATAGCCAGGGCCTGTCAACCAGGCGAATTTGTTATTGTCAAGATGGACGAAGCAGGAGAGAGAATCCCGTTAACCATCTGTGACTATGACCGTGAGAAGGGCCTGATAACCATAGTATTCCAGATTGTGGGAGCATCCACAGAGCGCATGGCCGGACTGAAGGCCGGGGACAGCTTTGCAGATTTCGTAGGTCCGCTGGGACAGCCTTCCGAATTCGTGAAGGATGACCTGGAGGAGGTGAAGAAGAGACGTTATCTCTTTGTGGCCGGCGGCGTGGGCAGCGCGCCTGTTTACCCACAGGTAAAATGGCTGAAAGAGCGCGGCATTGACGTGGATGTAGTAGAAGGCGCCAAGACCAAGGATATGCTGATTTTGGAAGAGGAAATGAGATCCGTTGCAGGAAACCTTTATATTACCACAGATGACGGTTCCTATGTACGCAAGGGCATGGTAACCGACGTTGTTAAGGATTTGGTGGAGAACCAGGGCAAGAAGTACGATGTCTGCGTTGCCATCGGACCTATGATTATGATGAAATTTGTCTGCAGGCTCACCAAGGAGCTGGGAATACCAACCATCGTCAGCATGAACCCAATCATGGTGGACGGTACAGGAATGTGCGGCGCCTGCCGTGTAAGCGTTGGCGGGGAAGTGAAGTTCGCATGTGTGGACGGACCTGAGTTTGACGGCCATCTGGTAGATTTTGACCAGGCTATGAAGCGCCAGCAGATGTACAAGACAGAAGAGGGCAGGGCCATCTTACGGCTGCGTGAGGGAGCTACCCATCACGGCGGATGCGGAAACTGCGGAGGTGAGGAATAATGGACGTATTAAAGAAGATACCCGTAAGGGAACAGGACCCAAAGGAAAGGGCAACGAATTTCAAGGAAGTATGTCTGGGATATAACCAGGAAGAGGCACAGGAAGAAGCTTCCCGCTGCATTAACTGTAAGAATGCCAAATGTATCCAGGGATGCCCGGTTGCCATCAACATTCCAAAGTTCATTGCAGAAGTAAAAGAAGGAAAATTTGAGGATGCGGCAAATACCATAGCAGAATCCAGCGCCCTGCCAGCAGTATGCGGACGTGTATGCCCGCAGGAGAGCCAGTGCGAGGGTAAATGTATCCGCGGCATCAAAGGCGAGCCTATCTCCATCGGAAAACTGGAGCGTTTCGTGGCGGACTGGTCCAGGGAAAACGGATTCGTACCGGCTAAGCCGGAGAAAACCAACGGCATCAAGGTAGCTGTAATCGGTTCCGGCCCTGCAGGACTTACCTGCGCGGGCGACCTCGCAAAGATGGGATACGAAGTAACCATTTTTGAAGCCCTTCATGAGCCAGGCGGCGTGCTTACATACGGAATTCCTGAATTCCGTCTTCCCAAGTCCGGCGTAGTACGGCCTGAAATCGACAACGTAAGGAAGCTGGGCGTTAAGATTGAGACCAATGTTATCATCGGAAAATCCGTGACCATAGACGAGCTGATGGATGAGGAAGGCTATAAGGCCGTATTCATCGGTTCCGGCGCAGGACTTCCCAAGTTTATGGGAATTCCGGGCGAGAACGCCAACGGCGTATTCTCCGCTAACGAGTATCTGACCAGAAGCAACCTGATGAAGGCCTTCCGCGATGATTACGATACGCCAATTTACCTGGGCAAGAAGGTGGCGGTTGTAGGCGGCGGAAACGTTGCCATGGATGCTGCCAGAACAGCACTTCGTCTGGGTGCGGAGGTGCATATAGTGTACAGAAGAAGTGAAGCCGAGCTGCCTGCCCGTGTGGAGGAAGTACATCATGCCAAGGAAGAGGGAATCATCTTCAACCTGCTGACCAATCCGGTAGAGATTCTGACCGACGACAACGGCTGGGTTAAGGGAATGGTAGTGCGCAAGATGGAATTAGGCGAGCCGGATGCATCAGGCCGCCGCAGACCGGTAGAGGTTGCCGGATCTGATTACACCATCGACGTGGACGCTGTCATCATGTCCCTTGGAACCTCACCAAACCCACTTATATCTTCCACCACAGAGGGCCTTGAGACCAACAAGTGGAAATGTATCATTGCAGATGAGAGCAACGGGAAGACCACCAAGGAAGGCGTATACGCAGGCGGCGATGCCGTAACAGGCGCTGCAACCGTAATCCTTGCCATGGAGGCAGGCCGTGCAGGTGCAAGAGGAATCGATGAGTATCTCAATGGAAATAAATAAGTAAATATGGAATCTGAAATGTAGAGAGCCGGTATCCGGGGACTGTCTGTAGCGGACAGAACACCCTGGATGCCGGCTTTTTGGCTCTTTGTCAATAGCTGGGGCGGGCAGGCAGGGGAGTTAATTTCCATTTGAAAAAATAACGGAATTTATTATTACATTTATTCAACGGAAAGAGGGCTATGGAAACAAGAGAGAAAGAAAAAGAGTTGGGTATTGACGTTTTAAGGGTATATATGGTATTCTATATAAAATCGCATGGAAATCTCTGTGCAGGATTCTTATTTGCAGTTTTATGGTCATTTGGCTGGTTCAGCCGTTTTTCACGCAGGAATAATTGAAAAAGGTGGTGGTGTGTGTTTTCGTGTGTTATTCAGGATATAGAGGTGTGTTTTTATGATATCTGTTAGTTTCTCAGTTTCCTAAAGTCAGCGCTGTTTATCAGTAGTCAGTCACGTTCGTAAATCAATATTCTTGAAAAAATCAGAGAGATTATATGTATCTTAAAATTGAAGCATATTATTTTGCACGCTTTGAAATTATTTTGTGCGCCCGGAATATTCATTTTAACAGAAGAAGCGGAAATTTCCCACCTCTGCAGGTGAAGGGATGAATTGCCAGAAACAAACTTAAGGGCAGCGGCGGGCAAAGGGATACAGGAAGAAGAATAACAGGAAGAAAAATAACGAAAAGAAAAACATCGAGAGAATTATGGCAGTAAAGCCGGTTTATGCCGGTCAGTTTATGCCGGTCAGCGGATGCAGGTTGGCAACGGGCGTTGGTGGCGGAATGACGATGGAGCCTGGATAATGGATGGGAAATCCCGCAGCCGGGACAGAGGAGGCATGTAGTGCAAAGTTTTTTTACCGGAGGAGAAAAAATGAGGATAAGGAATACATTGAAACGCGTGATGGCGTTATTTCTTGCAACAGTATTGGTATGTACGGCAGTACGGACCACCAGCGGAGCCGGGGATCTAATTAATTTGAACCCATACCGCCAGGTGTTCCGGGGTAAGAACCTGAATGCATTTGGAAGGACACACCGGGATATGAACATTTACCAGGTGGGGGAAGGCGCGGGAGCCCTGCCGGCATTATGCATACAGGAAGGCCACAAACTTCCGGACGGAAGTCCGGCGAAATATGAGCAATATTATGTGGAGCCGGGGAAGCCGGTTCCCGTCATTGGGCCGTTTGAGCGTTATCTGCCCATGGTGCTTGCCTATGAGTGGCTGGTATCGGATAACTATTATGTTCCGGCGCGCTATGGGGTCGTCCAGGTCTATTACTGGGGATGCATGAATGGATATGAACATAACTGGGCATTGCAGAAGCAGGCCATGGAAAAGTTCCAGGCAGTAATGAATGGGGATCCCATGGTTATGGCCTATTTTGAGGAAATGAAGGCCCACATCCTGGAAGGGGAAGCCGAGTATAATGGTACGGGCAGTTCTTTACTGCCTGCGTGGGCTGGTTCTGTCCAGAAAATGGTCCTGAAAGACGGACATTATGAGCTAACATTGGATATCAGCAGCTGTCCGCAGCTTCAGAGTGCTTCCTGGTCCTTTCCGGATAATCAGTGGTCATATCAACTGGCGCCGGATGGCAGAAGTGTGACATTTCAGTACAATGGAAACCAGGAACCCCAGGGAACAATTGAGTCTGCACAAATCCAGGGAATCGAAAACCGCTTTTACGCTTATATATTTACCCCGGCCGCTTCCGAAAACTTTCAGAAGCAGTTGGGATGGCTGGATTTTAGCCGCCCCATGGCATCTGTCTCCTTTTCAGTTGGAACAGATGCGGTCATGCCGGGCAGCGGTAATTTGGAGTTATACCGCCATTCTGAAACATTTGAGAGCACTTATAACATCGATTTGGAGAAATATTGTGCCGAGACGAATCAGCCGCTAGAGGGAACTGTATTCAACGTGTGGGAAGATTTTGATTTTTCCCAGGTAAATGAGCAGGGGTATGAGGAAGGCGAACCGGATGGGACCAGCGGACAGGTCTATATAAACTGCATGTCGCCGGAACCGGAAAACAATTATATCTGTGACATCCTGACCACGGATACAGATGGATATGCCAGGCACAGCGATGCCAGATATTATAATTACAGCAAAACATACTGCATGGGCCATCCTGCCCCGGAATGGATTGAATGCGACCACGAGGAGGATGAGGATTGCAGCTGTGATGAGGAAAATGACCGGCTTCGCGGGCAGTGGAGGGCAGAACAGGAATTGTGCGCAGCCACATGCGATTTCCATGCCCCGAACCATGATGAGGATAACCGTGAACAGGACACATCGGCTATGGAAGCCATGCTGGCGGACAGGGATGAGACATATGAACGGTTCATAGAATTGGAGTACAGTTATCATTTACAGGAAAAGACGGCGCGGACAGGATATATTCTCCACGGAAAGCACAGCGATGACAAGGAGATAGAAAATGTCCTGCTGTCATCCGCCCAGGCGGGAGGAAATGCCCGTGCAGCTGTATATAGGCCCAGCTCGTTTGTGGGAAAGGCAATTGAGCCTGTATACACGTATGTGGCGGCAATGAGAGAAAGAAGGTCTTACAAATATCCGGTTCCGGATGGTCAGGAGATGGAGCTTGAGGAACAGCGCAGTATATTCAGCCTATTGGGAGATAAGAAGGAAAAGAAGAAGGCAGATGTTCCGTTAAAGGAAGCCGTTGACGGCGGTATTTCTCAGGAACAGGAAAATGCTTCCGGCAGCGCGGGGGAACAGGAGGATGGAGATGGAACACAAGGGGAGGATGAAGGCACACCCGGAAACGGGGGGCAGGATGAGGACGGCAATGAAAGTCAGGAAAGTGAGGCGGATAAAAACGGGAATCTTCAGGCCAAATCGCCGGTGTCCCCACCACCAAATCTATTAAAATCAGGACATGGGAGAACCATTCTATTTTCCGGCATTTCATCAGAAGCACACACAGATAATTTCAAACATCAAACCCAAAAGAAACCAGAAGATACGGAAACTCAGAAAAACGGCATTGCAAGGGAAAATATAGATGAGGACACAGAAAACAGCACAGATAAGGATATGCAGGACATAAAAGACAACACCACAGATACCGCGGATATCCTGGATGAAGCTGAGAGGAATTCTGATAAAGAAAATCAGAGCAGAGCCGTTCAAGGTGATAGGGATGGAGAGGATGGCGTTCAAAGTGAAATATATGAAGAATATGAATATGCCAGAAAGCCAGTCTCACCATCCTATGGCGCGGTTGAATTTGAATATTTCCTGGAAGACACTGAGAAAGATACCGGAGAACCGGATGGGGAAGAAAACCGTGCAGTGCGGTTTATCAGGTCCCTGTTTTCAGGAGAAGAGGATGACGACGACTCCATAACCGTGTCCCTGCCGTCGTTTATGGACGATGACCTGGGATCCATGGATGTATCGGGCTATGGGAAACCGGATACTATACTCTACACCTTTAAGGTCTGGAATCATCGGACAGAGGGCAGGCTGCACATCAATAAAAGGGACTTAGAGCTGCACCGCGCGGACGGGGACAGAAGTTACGGACTGACCCAGGGGGATGCCACACTGGAGGGCGCTGTCTATGGCCTGTTTGCGGCCCAGGATATCATTCACCCGGATGGCAAATCAGGTACTGTTTATAACCAGAATGATTTGACAGCCGTAGCCGCCACGGATAAACAGGGAAATGCCTCTTTCCTGGCATACACGGAAAAACCAGGGTCCAGGCTGGATGATGACGGAAACATAATATCACCGGAGAATGCCGCCGGACCTGAAAATCTTTATAATGGTTCGTCCATCACCTCATCGGACCAGGGATTCGGCACAGATGTTTATCCCGACTATGTGTCTTTAAATGGAGAACAGTGGATTGGGCGGCCCCTTATTATGGGCAGCTATTATGTTATGGAGCTTAGCAGGTCAGAGGGATATGAATTGTCTGTCAGCGGCATTTCCTTAAAGGAAAGCAACCGGACTCAGGATGCGGTCAGCAGGATACATGAGGCCGGACAGGCCCGCATATCAGGCGGCTTGTCCGATTATAATTCCATGGATGCAGACGGCTCCTGGAATAATTTTATTGTAGAGAGCTACAAAACTGAAAATGGATATGATATCACCCTGACCGGATATCCCCAGGGGGCGGAGTTTTATGAAATAAAAACAGGAACAGAGACAAAAACGTACAGGGCGGTTTTGGGAAGTTCCCTTCAGATGAAAGTAGATGACCAGGGCCGCCCTGTCTATCAGACGGCAAAAGGAGGTGAGTATAAGATTGGGACTGACGGTAATCCCATTATCCGGTCGGATACTGCTACGGGCAGTGGCACGGAGGAGCGGATTCCCTATGGGGAGACCCTGCCCTACCGTTTCAGGACAGCCCCATATCCCAGCGGTACGGCTGTACCGGCTGATATGAGTAAATGGGGACAGGCCATTGAACCACATTATCTGTCAGAACAGATTAATGGCATGTTGGAACAGATTGGATACAGACCGGTTTCAGACACTTCGCCGTGGACAAAAATCCGGCTTTCGGGCCAGACCAACGCACAGGCGGCAGAGGAAATCATGGATTGGTACACGGTCCATAACTTCTTTGACTGCGGGTCTGTGGAGGATATATATGAGATGGAGGGTAGTTTCTTTGCTTTGCTGCGCCATGATTATTCATTGGCCGATGCCGCCTTCCCCGCGGTCTATGACTCCGTGAACCGTAAACTGTATGTCCGAAAAACGGCAGAGGTGTCAGGGGGGCTGGCCGGGATGGTTGGTTACTGGATTGAGTATCAAAAGGGTGAATACAGCCTGAAAAGCGCCGTTGTGTCAGTAGGAGAAAAACGGGAAATAAACACGGCCATTCCTTTTGGGAGCAATATAGAAGCTGCGGCCGAAACCGTGTATCAGCCGCTGTATGAGACTTACAGAGAAGGGGATATTGTCCTTGACAGGGAGGGGAATCCCATTCCTCTCCTGGAGCGTGTCTATGAGTATGAAGACAGAACAGAAACATATGAAACAGATAAGCTGGAGCCGGTTTCTGCTGTTTATGATGGGGCCACGGGGAGCTATGTGATTCATGTGGAGAATTCCATGGACTGGAGTGACAGGACAGAGCCGGTATATACGGAATTCCGGGTGGTGACAAAAGAGAAATCCATTGACTGGGAAGGGGAGGAATTGCCTTACAGCCAGTACCTGACAGACATAGCTGGAGTCGGGGTAAGCGCCTTTGCTGCGGTTCCTCCGTTGGATGAAGGAAGCTATGTAGTATTCCAGGCTTTGAATTATCCGGGGCAGAATCAGCCGGTGCAGGAAGCCGGTACTGGTTCTGGTCCGCTGCTGGTATTGCAGAGAGTCATCAAGCAGTCCGTAAAGGTCACAAAAGATATTTCCCAGTCATCCTATGACGGCGTAAATACATACGGAGCTGTCCACAACGACCCGCTGACCGTGCTGCTGGGTTTATTTAAGGGAGACGGCAGTTCCCAGGGCGCAAAGCTGCTGAGTCAGTTTAAATTCAAGGCATATCTGAAGAGTAATCTGGAAAATATCTTTGTGGACAGCGCTGGCAGCATCATTTCAGAAGATATAGGAACAGCGGATTTTAAAGGAGATGTCCAGAAAATCTTTCTGCCTCCTAAGGACGGAAACGGACAGCGGCTTTTGGAAACAAAAGAAGATGGAAGCTATGATTACACAAAATTCTTTGACGCCATGTACGCGGCAGTGCAGGTGGAAAAAGGGAAAAAGCCGCAGGAGGCGATACGGCAGTTTGCTGTGGATTACTATGATATAGATACCTATAAAATGGAAATTCTTGCGGCGGAACCTGGACTTAACAGCGATGCGGCCTACGAAAAGGCGCTACTTCGGGCTGTGAAAGAGGCCGGGAGCTATCTGTCTGTTTTTACCGGACTGGATGACAGGCTGGCCATTGCCTGGGACAGCGACGCTGGCGGAGGGGCTGACAATGATGTGACCACACTGCAATGCAACACCAGGAATGGGAAGGATGATTATTACAATCATTCCATCATGCTTGCGTATGGCACATACGTTATCGTGGAGCAGGTTCCCGCGGACGTGGACAGGGAGCTGGCAAACCGGCATTTTACCAGGGACTATCCCAGGGAGATCACCCTTCCGTTTGTGCCGGATATCGGCCGGGATGAGGGCACGGGGGAAGCGGATGTCAATTATCAGACAGGCAGTCCCTATTTCCGGTATGACAGCACGGATACGCCGGAAGACCTGATCCGCAAATATAAAATACGTTTCAATGAGGAGACCCATATCATACAGGCCAATGGACAGGATGGAAGATTCGAGATATATAAATACGGCCTGGATAAGGATGTGCGGCCGGGCCGCAGCCTGACATCCCAAGCACCCTATGAAGAAGAATATATGGATGGCGGAAATAATGCCGTAAAGGGATATTATGCCGGATATACCTCCCAGAGCGAAGACGCCGGAATCATGGACGGGGTGGTCTATGACGGATATGAAACAGCAGACGGACAGATGGAAGTCAGGGACCAGGTGGCAGCGATGAAAGGGATGCAGACAGCCATAGACGGTAAATTTGCCTCTATGCTGGTTCCGTGGACCGTGCTGCCTCCCGCGGTGGACAGAATCAATCCGGACACGGGAAATGTGGAGACTCTGATTCCCTCCGGAACTGGCGGGGATTTTAATTTCGTGGCCTTTGCCCAGGAGGATTTTGAGGACGAGTATTATAATTCCAGACTTCGTATTGAGAAGCTGGATTCCGAGACAGGCGATTCCATTATCCATGACGGCGCATTGTTTAAGATATATGCGGCTAAAAGGGATGTGGAGAAAAAGGGAATGAGCACGGTCGCAGGGTCCGGAAATGTGTTGTACGGCGAGGCTGTGGACTGGAGGGGAAATCCCGTGACGGATGCAGACGGGAAGAGGATTCTGTATCCGAGAGTAGGTAAGAATAATGGGAGTACGGACGACCTGCCTGTGCGTCTGGATAAGGAAGGGATCCCGCAGTATGATGAAAGCCAGCTGATTAGGCAGGAGGACCAGGAGGGGAATGAGACAGGAATTTTCAGGGCATACTCCACAATCAGGGAAATAGTTATAGACGGTCAGGTGAAAAAGGTGCCGGTGGGATACATTGAGACGTATAAGCCGTTGGGAGCAGGCGCCTATGTGCTGGTGGAGATCCAGGCCCCGGAAGGGTATGTAAAGAGCCGTCCGGTGGCGTTTGAAGTGTACGCGGACAGCGTATCGTTTTACAGGGAAAAAAGAAATACGGACGGAACCACGGATGGATGGGAAGAGGATACGGCTGTGAAATACCAGTATGCCATTCCAGTGGCCGGCAGTACCAATAAAGTCCGGACCCGGACTGTCAGCCGGATAAAGGTGGAGGACTATCCTTCCAGGATGGAAATTCATAAAGTGGAGGACGGGGATTCCCTGGTGGGAAACCAGAACATCCTTCAGAAGACCGATGCACAGGGCATGGCGGAAACAAGCGGAGGTTTTGAGGAAAATGTCACGGTCAATGACGCCGGGGACCGGTTGGCTTATAAGGTAAGCGGCCGTAAGGAAAAGCTGGAGGAACGGGGGGATGTGAGAGATATTGTTTACAATCCGGAAACCATGCAGTGGGATGGGTATGTGACTAAGCCATTTGACGAATACTCAGAACATATAGTGGAGGGGACGGAAAAGGCGCTAAAGGCCATGCCCGGCGTAAAACCGCTGTATCTGCCAGACGGTACCTTTTCAGGCAGGGGAATCCGCTTTGACATTTCCGTATCCGGCGCAGGATTGTCCCTGTACCATGCCATAGAAATTGAAAAAACGGGGGAACATGTCTATAAGGGCGTAAGCGCTACTGTCAAGGACGGCAGGGTAACGGGGATTACGGATACAAATACCGGTACTCATAAGGAAATACGTGTGGTTGGTGAGGAAAACAGTCCGGGTAACGCCATGAAAACACATAAGGCCTCGTGGAATGTGTGGGATACCGTCATTGTGGATAATGCCCCGGTAAATCTGTATTTCTATGATTTGAATCAGGTGGATACCAGGGAAGACCCGGATACGGGAGAGCTGCTGGTGCTGGATAAAAAAGGGAATCCGCTGTGTTTCGCGGATTCCGTCACCGGCATGGCATATGTCTATGATGACTATGGACGTATGCTGGCATACACAGTGGATGATGAGGGAAATAAGATACTGGTCAAATCCATACAGGTACGGAAGGATGAAAATGGACAGACGATTTATGAGAATAAAACAACAGTGGATGATGAAAATGGACTGCCCATCTATTATACAGGCAAAAACGTAGCGGCAAAGGATGAGTCCTGGACAACAGACAACAGCATGGACTCTTACGGAACTCCGGAAACGTCCGGCGCCGGACATTCGATTGCCCGCCTGCCCTTTGGCGCCTATATACTTGAAGAGCAGGGCGTCCCCTATGATCAGGGATATATCCAGGCCAGGCATATGGGGCTTATACTCAGGGACACAGACGAGGTACAGAAATATTTCATGCAGAATGAATTTACCAAAACTGCCTTTGCGAAGCTGGATGTGCGGACCCAGAAGGAGGTAAGAGGAGCGGTCATGACCCTGTACCGGGCCGGTCTGGACAGTGACGGATCCCCCCTTAAGGAGCAGGATGGCATATACAAAAAAGGCCAGGTCTATGCCTCATGGATTAGCGGATACCAGTACGATGATAACGGAAACATGAAGATGGATGAACACGGGGAACCTGTAACGACAACAGAACCCCATTGGATTGACCACATTCCAGTTGGATATTATGTACTGGAGGAAACCATTTGTCCTTATGAACAGGGATATGTTCAGTCAGAGGCGGTGAATATTGACGTACTGGAAACAGGGGATGTTCAGAGCTTTGAGATGGAGGATGATTTTACATCCATTGATATTCTGAAATACGACACAAGAAATGGTGATGTAATCTACGGGGACAGCGAAGCGTACCTGACCTTATACCGTCCAATACTGGATGAAAAGGGATTTCCGGTGCTGGAAAATGGAATTCCCAGGTACGATGAAACGGGAAGGATATTCACATTCCGGGCCGCTACATATAAGGATGGTCAGGAGGTGGCGGCCACAGGCCGCGTGGTCCCGGACGCAGGCGGAAATCATCCAATCATAAAGTATGATTATGATTTCCGGGAAATTCCCGGCACATATCAGGGACGGTATTATTATACGGAGCAAGGGACCGTGCGCCTGGAGTATCTGCCTGTAGGAAATTATGTGCTGGCAGAGACAGAAAATCCTGAGGGCTATGCCACAGCGGACCCCATACTTATTAATATAGAAGAAAAAGGGCACTTGAAAGAGATACAATATTTTAAGATGGGGGATAAGCCGCTTGAACTGGAGGTCTCCAAGGCGGATATCACCGGCGGTAAGGAGGTAAACGGTGCAAAACTTGCCATTTATCCGGTGGATGAAAGGGGAAATGTATCGGAAATGCCTCTTGTGCTCCACCAACCCTCAGAAGATGGACAATATCAGGATATTGAGGCGGTCTGGATTTCGGGACTGGACGGAAGGTACACGAAGGAGGATGAGTACCAAGGGCTTATCCCGCCAGGTTTTCAGCCAGGGGATTTAAAACCTCATATATTGGAGTACATCCCGGAAGGTGATTATATCCTCAGGGAGATAACAACTCCGTACGGATTTCTGCAGTCGGTAGATATTCCCTTTACTATTACGGACAGCCGGATACTGCAAAAAACAGAAATGACAGATGAAATCCCGGATGGAATTCTCCGTATTATAAAAAGTGATTCGGACCAGCCGGATGAAAAACTGCAGGGAGCAGAGTTTTGCCTGGTGAACCAGACAACGGGCTCCATATGCGGTACCGTAACCACGGACCAGCAGGGACAGGCGCAGTTTGGTCCACAACCCATTGGCTATGTGGACCGGGATGGGAATTTTAAACCCTATACCTATGTGTGCAGTGAGACAAAGGCAGCCCCCGGGCACATGCTGACCCTTGAACCGTATGAATTCCAATTTCATTACAGGAATGAGCTGACAGACATCATTGTCTGTGAATATAACCCCGCCAACGACACCAACCGGGTAGTTACGGACAAGCTGTCAGGTGATACAGAGGAAATGCTGGAAGGCGCAGTACTCAGAATCGAGCGCAGGACAGAATCAGGATGGAAGACAGCGGAAGAATGGACAACCGGCAGGCAGGGGCATTATACAAAGAATCTGAGTGCAGGAGAATACCGTCTGGTTGAGGTGAAAGCGCCGGAGGGATATGAACTGCAGGAAACTCCTGTCGAATTTACTATCAGGGACGGAATGACCGAGATTCCCCGTCTGGTTATGCGCAATTATACAACCATCGTAGATGTGGAAAAGACGTCGGCGGAAACAGGAAACCTGCTGGGAGGCGCCAGATTGCAGCTCATTGATAAGTCTGACGGAAAGGTGGTCCGGGAGTGGACATCCGAGGCAGGAAGCGGACAGCGTTTTTACGGGTTGAAACCGGGCACATATATCATCCATGAACTTCAGGCCCCATCCGGATATGAGAGGACTGAGGATCGGGAAATTGTGGTAAAAGACTGGACCGGGACAGAGGGACCGGAAATGGGCCGGGGGGATGATAAGGTATTGCACAATATGGTTCAGGTATTCCGGTTTGAGAACCGGACAGCATCCTCATCCGGCGGAGGCAACAGGCCAAGACCAAAGGTGGAGTACATTACATTTAAGAAAACAGATGTTTCCGGAAGGGTACTCCGGGGGGCGGAATTCACATTTTATGACCAGACGGGCCGGGCAATCGGTACCTCTGTCAGCGACAGCACAGGAACGTTCCGCATAAGAAGGCCCGAAAATGGTACATACACCTTCCGGGAAACAAAGGCGCCAAACGGATATGCATTAAATCCAGACATATTCAGTTTTACAGTCAATGGCAGTGATGTCATAAGGGGTACATATGAGGTTGTGGATAAGGAATTGGAGTTTACAATTACAAAGCTGGATGGAGACAGCGGCCTGCCTCTTATGGGAGCCAGGTTCAGGATCGAAAAAGGAGTAAGCGGTGTTGCGGATAAGGGGCTGGAGACTGAGGGCGAGGGGGGAACCGAAGCTGTAACCGGCGCGGACGGTACATTTACTTATCATTCAGCAACACCCGGCCTGTATGTCATTCGTGAGACAGAGGCACCTCAGGGATATCAGCTGGCTGATGAGGTATACGAGTTTACACTGGATGCGGTGGGGCGGATACTGGGTGGAGCAATGACGCAGGACGGTGCGGTGATGCAGGATGGTATAATCACACAGGACGGAATAATTATATATAATTGGAAGGAAAAGCCGCCGGTCAGGAAAATAGGAAGCATTACAGCTGTGTATCAAGCGGGAAACCGGTTTGGAAAAGGAACATATCATTTTGGGTCCGGCCACAGGGATACGGTAAGGACCGGAGACGACCTGCCCGTGGCAGCGGCAGCAGCAATGACAGTTTTATGTGTGGCGGGCTTTAGTATGTGTCTGCGTATGAAACGAAAGAAGGAATGGAGTCAGGGCAGGAAATGGATGGTATTTATTCTGATTTTGATACCCATAACAATTTATCTGGCCTTTGATGTGATGGCGGAGGAAACGGATACCTTATCTGTCTCAGGGAAGATGATATATACCTCTATGGAAGACATAGAGCCTGTCCCGCAAACCGCCTGGATATTAGCCAGAGACGATATATCAGGAAAGGAACGGAATGTTCTGCTGCCACTGGTAAGTTATCATTTTTCTGATAAACATTGGGAGGACGGGTTCCGGCTGGATTTGACGGTGGCGGATTATGACGCAGGTTTTTATGAAGTTGGCGGGGTGAGGATTGAAGCACGGAAGGAGGATATTAGGGAGAGCCTGACAAGCCATGAGACGGAAATTTTAAGTCAGGCAGGCCTGGATTCGGAAGCGTACAGGATTGAGCAATTCCAGTGGAATGGTGAGATTTATGAGAAGGATGGGGTGCTGTGCCGAAATTTGACAGCGGTCGGACGTAAATTGGTTGCGGACTGCACAGCAGTTTATGGAGGGGAGATTAGCAGGAGCGTATTTCTGGATGACATCGAAGGGGATGACGAGAGCGGACAGATTGGATATTCAGGGATTGACGAGAGGTATGTTGTTAAAAACAGTGTGCGGCCGCTGTTTTCGGGGATAACTGCGTTTGTAGTTGGGATTTGTTCTGTGGTATTGATTGCAGCCGTGGCTCTGACTATGATTAAGCGGACAAGACCGTATGGTATGGCGGTGGCTATGTTCATGTTCTTCGCGGGAGTTGTGTTCAGCCTGCGTTTTCTGGTTAAGACGGGGTTGGACTATGCTGATGGGCGCAGGGGGTATCGTATGGTACAGGATGAGGCTTATGGAAGGGAAGTGAAGGAAATCCGGGAAGGATATGCTGCTGAGGCGGTGGATGTTAATGGAGAGGGATACTCGGATGAGGTGAGGTATACTGACGGGAAGGAAAACCCTAAAGGTAATTCTGCCTGTGGAAAGCCTGACCTGAATGAAGCGGCCCTGGTTTCCATCAATCCGGAATACCAGTTCTGGCTGTCTGTACCTGGAACCGAAATTGATTATCCGGTGGTGCGGCATGAAGATAACGAATATTATCTGAATCATAACTTTTATCAGGAACAGCATATATCAGGCTGCGTTTTTGCGGATTCCTCGGCTGTTCCCCTGGCTGTGGACAACACGGTGCTGTATGGGCATAACATGAAGGACGGAAGTATGTTTGCTGATTTGAAAAAATATGGCGAGGAAGCTTTTTTTCGGGAAAATCCTGTCATACAGGTATTTTACAGGGGAAAGTGGCTGGAATGTCCCATTTTTTCCTGTCAGCTCCGTCATCAGAGCGACGCCGGAGCCTATGGCACTAACTTTATGGAGGAGGAGTGGCTGCCCTATCTTGAGAAAATGGGGGCAGCGTCCCTCTATGAGACGGGAATCATTCCAGAAGGGGATGAGAAACTTATAACGCTTTCAACTTGCTACGGCAAAGACCAATATCTGATTGTGCAGGCGCTGCTGCATGGTATGTGATACCCGTATAGTAGTATTTTCTGAGGTGGACAGCACATTTTTTTCTGGATTTTTTGAATGGGTGTGACGCTGGTTGTTGGGATTGGTGGGGATGGGGCGTGTAAAACAAAAAAGTTAACGCTGCCCCTGGCTGTCATGTATATTGCATATAAAGCAGAAAAATAGTATAGTAATAGAAGCATTATGCAAATACGGTGGCAATAGGTGACATTAGTGAAAAAGAATATAGACTTACTAAATGGAAATATACTCACATCCCTGACTGAGCTGGCACTGCCAATCATGGCCACATCACTGGTCCAGACTGCCTATAATCTGACGGATATGGCCTGGATTGGCATGGTGGGAAGCGATGCAGTGGCAGCGGTTGGAGCGGCTGCCATGTATACCTGGCTGTCCTCCGGTGTTGCCGCCCTGGCCAGGATGGGGGGACAGGTGAAATCTGCTCATGCCTATGGGGAAGGAAACAGAAGGGAAGCGGTACAGTACGGAAAGGGAGCCTTGCAGCTGGCTCTGGTTCTGGCCGCTGCGTATGGAATCATAACAAATCTTTTTGCGGGACCCCTGATAGGCTTTTTCCACCTCAATTCGTCTTTGGTGGTCAAAGATGCAATTGTGTATCTGAGAATTGCATGCGGCCTTATTCTCTTTGCGTTTATTGGACAGACACTGACGGGCTTGTATACGGCTTCCGGCAACAGCAGGACTCCCTTTGTGGCCAACTGCATCGGTATGGGGGCCAATATTGTGTTGGATCCTCTGCTTATCTTTGGCCTGGGGCCAATTCACGGCATGGGAGTAGCCGGTGCAGCCGTTGCTACGGTGACAGCCCAGAGAGTAGGAGGACAGATTGAATCCATTTCGTGGATGACAGCAGATGGTTTCGGGACAGCCATCAATGCATTTGTAGGGCAAAACTATGGCGCGGGAAACCTGAAGCGGGTAAAAAAGGGGTATATGACGGCATCTGCCATTATGTTTATATGGGGTATCTTTACCACATGCCTCCTTATATTTGGGGCAGCGCCCATATTCAGCCTGTTTATCCATGAGCCGGAGGTTATACCGGCCGGAGCTGATTATCTTCGCATTATCGGATTTTCGGAAATGTTCATGTGTGTGGAACTGATGACTGTGGGAGCCCTGTCCGGTATGGGAAAGACAATGGAGGCGTCTGTCATAACCATTATTCTCACAACGGCGCGCATTCCGCTTGCCGTGATACTGGGTGGAACGGCCCTGGGCCTGAATGGCATTTGGTGGGCCCTGACTATTTCAAGCATTGTAAAAGGAATTATTTTCTTTGGGTATTATCTTCATATTATGAAGAGGATGAAGGCATAGGTGCCGCGGCTGATATGCTGTGGCTTGACAGCCTTGCTGTACCGGATGAATCGTTAATAAACAAAATACCAGATTATAAAATTGGTAAAAATGATACTAAATCATGTCGAAAATATAAGGAATACCAGAGAATAAACCACTTGCATAATGTCGGATTTTGTGAGAGAATAGAACCAAGTATGATGTGATAAATTTAACGAATGGGCACTGTACTTGATCAAATTCATTTTTGAAAGGAGTTTTAACACATGATTTATTCACATGAAGTAGAAGAGATGTGCACAGTTGCACAGGGCGTTCATCATGGCGCTGCTCCAATTCCGGAAGAAGCAAAATGGGTAAAATCAAAAGAAGTCAAAGACATTTCCGGCCTGACCCACGGCGTAGGCTGGTGTGCTCCTCAGCAGGGTGCCTGCAAGCTGACACTGAATGTAAAGGAAGGAATCATCCAGGAAGCCCTGGTTGAGACCATCGGATGTTCAGGCATGACACACTCCGCCGCTATGGCAGCAGAGATTCTGCCGGGCCGTACTGTGTTAGAAGCTTTAAATACAGACCTGGTATGTGACGCTATCAATACAGCTATGAGAGAACTGTTCCTTCAGATTGTTTACGGAAGAACACAGAGTGCATTCTCTGAGGATGGACTTCCTGTAGGAGCTGGTCTGGAAGATTTAGGAAAGGGCCTCCGTTCCCAGGTTGGAACCATGTACGGAACCCTGAAGAAAGGTCCCCGCTATTTGGAGATGGCTGAAGGTTATGTAACCGGTATTGCACTGGATGCAGACGATCAGATCATTGGTTATCAGTTCGTAAGCCTTGGCAAGATGACTGATTTCATCAAGAAGGGCGACGATCCTAACACAGCATGGGAGAAGGCACAGGGCCAGTACGGCCGCGTTGCTGACGCTGTTAAGATTATCGATCCACGTAAAGAATGATGAAGACCGAATAGGAGGAATAAGAAGATGGCATTATTTGAATCATATGAGAGAAGAATTGACAAAATCAATTCTGTATTAAACAGCTATGGCATTGCTTCCATTGAAGAAGCTGAGAAGATTACGAAAGATGCAGGCCTGGACATTTATGATCAGGTTAAGAAAATCCAGCCAATCTGTTTTGAGAACGCCTGTTGGGCATACATAGTAGGTGCTGCTATTGCTATTAAAAAGGATTGCAGAAGGGCAGCTGATGCAGCTGCAGCTATCGGCGAGGGCCTTCAGTCATTCTGTATTCCGGGTTCTGTTGCTGACCAGCGTAAGGTTGGTTTAGGACACGGCAACCTGGGCAAGATGCTTTTGGAAGAAGAGACTGACTGTTTCTGCTTCCTGGCAGGCCATGAGTCCTTTGCCGCCGCTGAGGGCGCTATCGGTATCGCTGAGAAGGCAAACAAGGTTCGCCAGAAACCACTGCGCGTTATCCTGAACGGTTTAGGAAAGGATGCTGCACAGATTATCTCCAGAATCAACGGATTTACTTATGTGGAGACAGAGATGGATTACTATACAGGCGAGGTTAAAGAGCTGTGGAGAAAGTCTTACTCCGAGGGACTTCGCGCAAAGGTTAACTGCTACGGCGCTAATGACGTAACAGAAGGCGTTGCTATCATGTGGAAGGAAGGCGTTGATGTTTCCATTACCGGTAACTCCACCAATCCAACCAGATTCCAGCACCCGGTTGCGGGAACCTATAAGAAGGAATGCGTAGAGAAGGGCAAGAAGTACTTCTCCGTTGCATCCGGCGGTGGTACAGGCCGTACTCTGCATCCGGACAACATGGCAGCTGGTCCTGCTTCCTACGGCATGACCGATACCATGGGACGTATGCATTCTGACGCTCAGTTCGCGGGTTCTTCTTCCGTACCTGCACATGTTGAGATGATGGGGCTTATCGGCGCTGGTAATAACCCAATGGTTGGTATGACAGTGGCGATTGCGGTTAGCATCGAGGAAGCGGCGAAGGCTGGGAAATTCTAGGAACCTCCTTGTAAATAGTTGGTTTAATAAGGAAAAAGAATTTTCTGTGGTTGGAACAGAAAAATTGATGTAAGTTATCTTATTGACATTTATGATTATATGACGTAATATAATATTAGCAGAGAAAAGCGAATGTGTTTCAATGGTGCACAGACGAATCCCCAGGGAGTTGCAGCTCCCTGGGGATTCTATTTTCCTTTTGAAGAGGAGTAACTTAGGCTGACTGTTGGTTATTTGTCTCCATCTGGCTGCTTTCGGTTTGCGTTTCCGGTCTGCTGCTGGTTTACGCAAATCACCAATATACGCGGATAATATTTTATAGTATAATATAACCAGGATTAACCAAATACGGTAAAACGGAAATCGGGGATTGTCAGATGAAATATAAAGATACTTTATTATGGAAGAAACTGGAAGGAAATATAAGCGTAAAGAATCAGCATGCCATGGAATCCTTATGCGACGCGGCGATTACCATGTTAAAAACAGTACGGGATACATTTCCCACCTATACCCTGCATGACGAAGTACATGTTGTCAACGTTATACACGCAATAGAAAATTTACTGGGAGAAGAGGGAATCGGGAAGTTAACTGAAGGGGAAACCGAACTTCTCTTATTGGCGGCATGTTATCATGATATAGGCATGTGTTACTCAAAACAGGAAAAACAGTCGGAATTAAACAGTATCCGATTCAAACGGTATTTGGAACAGCATCCGTCTGCGGATGTCCTAATGTTTGAAAATGAGGGGGAAATACCGGCAAAGATTCAGGTTGATTTTTTCAGGAGCATTCACCATGAGAGAATTGCAAAGATTCTGAAAGACTCCCTGGATGTTTCCAATGTCCGCAGGGACAGGCTGATTAAAGTATGCCAAAGCCATGGAGAGAATATCGAAAGGGTAAAAGAAATACCATACGACAATTTCAACGAGATTGATTACTGCTTCTGTGCCGTGTTGCTGCGGTTGGGGGACATATTGGATTTCGACGTGACCAGAAGTCCGGAAATTCTATATGAATACCAGAAAATCGAAGATGCCCAGGACCGTCAGTCTGTAATTGAGTGGAGGAAGCATCAGTCGTCACTGGGATTCAGGTATCCCAAACAGGCTAGCAGGGACGCCCTTGCGTTTAGAGCCGTGAGCAACAGCATGCAGACAGAACACTTTATTCATATGTTCCTGGACTATATAGATTTAGAGCTGAGGAATTGTTCCGAGGTAATAAGCAATAACTGCTCTGACAGATGGAGAAACCTTGCCCTGCCAATCCAGATTGACAGAAGCGGAATTGAGAGTAATGGATATCGGACCGGGGAATACCACTTAACCATGGATTCTGAGCGGGTTCTTGAGCTTTTGGTGGGAAATGATTTATATACCCATTCAGCGGTGTTTATCCGTGAATTGCTGCAGAATTCTCTGGATGCCATTGGTACCCGCAGAATGCTTGACAGGAATTACGGTTTTGACAGTTGGATGAAGGAAAAGCCGTCTGTTGTAATTACCACATGGATGGATCCGGATGGGAATGATTGGCTGAGGGTGGACGATAATGGGATTGGTATGACTGAGAAGATAATTCTGGATTATTTTTTAAAGGTTGGCCGCTCTTACTATACATCTCCTGAATTTTATCAGGGGTATTACAGAAATAAGGATTACTATGACTATAAACCAATCAGCCAGTTTGGTATCGGAATCCTGTCGTGTTTCTTATGCGGAGACAGGATAGAGGTAAGCACAAGACACTATAAGGAGGGCCACGGAATCCGTTTCGGTATGATTGGCACCAGCGGGTATTATAGCCTTGCAGATGAGGAAAATGGAGATACCGGGGAAATGATGCCATCCATGGATGAATCCGGGCGGGAGCCGTTCCGTCAGACACCGGGAACATCCATTGCGGTTAGGATGAATTTATTTCGTCACGGGAATAGCGGCAGCGTAAAGAACATCGTGAAGGATTATGTGCTTTTCCCGGACGTGCCCATTGTGTATAAGGACAGCTATGAGACGATTTATTTTCCTATGGCGGAGGAACTGATTGAGGACATAAAAGCAAACCAGGTGATTCGGATTCCGTTTACAGATGAGGAGATAGATTATATAAGCCGGAGTTTCAAAGAGATATGCTGGGTTAAAAGGCCGGAAATTGTCCTGGAATGCAGGAATATTCAGGACTATGTACCTGTTCCTTCTATAAGGGGCGGCACCTTTCTGATTACGGTTGATGGAGAGCTTGCGCATGACCTGGATTTCAGGATAGGAGATATCCGGGTGGGACGTTCTCTGAACCAGGAGATAAGTTTTGAGAATAAAATGCTGCATATACTTATGTCATATGAAATGCACTGGGATGGTGTCAGTGACAGCGGCTTGAATGTAGGCGGCCTTGAGTCAGTTGTAAAAGAAATGTTTCAGAAATATAAAGATATAAGCCATATCCACAGACAATGCGGAGAAATGCTTCAGACGAAGAAATACAGCAAAGAACAGCTGCTGCAGGAATTGAACGGCAATGACGGGGATGTTGCATCAGATGAACTGGAGGAAATAGTAAACAGAGGGCTGGAGATATATAATGGGTTAGAGAGGACAGAACTTTCAAATCGCAGCACAGTAAACATTTCGGTTCCCCTGGAGAGAAATCCTCAGCTGAAAAGGTTAGCTGAAAAATATATGTATCACTATAT
Organism: Enterocloster clostridioformis; assembly: GCF_020297485.1. Taxonomy (NCBI): domain Bacteria; kingdom Bacillati; phylum Bacillota; class Clostridia; order Lachnospirales; family Lachnospiraceae; genus Enterocloster; species Enterocloster clostridioformis. The sequence goes on along the minus strand of NZ_JAIWZC010000001.1, from coordinate 2,443,080 downwards.
GGAGGGCAGGGAAAGGGGCATAAACGGGGTGTCCGTCACAGCCTATAACGGAATTAAAGTTAACTGGAATTGGTCAGACTACAGCTGGTTGAGACAATGGGTTAATTATACAATCGTACTTTTACAGGGAAGGTTTAAACCGATGTTGAATATGAGCAGGGAACGTGTTAAGCACTTTTCCGTGGAGACCATGGGATACCTGTCTGTATTGGAACGCCGGCTTCCGGGAACAGAACTGGATTATGGACAGATAGGATATTATGATAACTGTCCTTTAAGTGAGTATTTGATATTATTGAATAATGCTGAGTTTTCCAAGGCGGCGGAATCGGTTTATCTGTGCGGGATAAATCTGACAATTGAAAAATTAAAGACCATGCTTAAGGAGAACGATGAAGATAATGGCATATGCTTAAACACAGGTTCACTGTCTCACAGTAATTCTTTTGAAATTGAAAACAGACCGGATGAAAACATAGTTCGGGCATTGGTCCAAAAGAATTGCAGACTGAAGTGTAAAATGAGCAGTAACGGATGCAGTATGTCTTTGTACGCCATAGGGTTGAGGGAAGATGGATTCACGGAAAGCGAACTTGTATTTCCTCCTCTGTTATTTGCGGAATCAGATGAGGCGGACAGCCGCATTTTGACGGAAGAAAACAGCATAGGCCGAAATATAATCAATGCCAGCCATCCATTTTCACGATGGCTGACAGATAATGCCATAGAATTAGAAAGGAGTTACAGGGGAAGTCTGAATGCAATTATTAAATGCCTGCGGGAGGAGGATGGGGATATAATGACAGCAGAAATCAATAAAATATTACAGAATTTAAGGATGATATCAAGGTGTAAGGTGAGGGTGCCCAATGATATTGACTTAAAGGGCAGTGATTTTTTGAGGATTGAGTGATATCTGATATGAAAATGAAATATTACATGGCGCCCATGGAGGGCCTCACCGGCTATATATACCGCAACGCGTACCACGCCTGCTATCATCCCATGGACAAGTACTTCACTCCCTTCCTGTCCCCAAAGGCCAACAGCAGTCTAAGCTTCCGGGAGTTAAACGACATTCTGCCAGAACACAACCAGGGCATGTACGTAGTCCCTCAGATACTCACAAACCAGGCAGAGGATTTTATACGAACGGCAAAGGAATTACAGGAATACGGATATTCTGAGATAAACCTGAATCTGGGCTGCCCATCCGGTACCGTGGTGTCCAAGTATAAAGGAGCCGGTTTCCTGGGGCTGCCGGACAGCCTGGACCGGTTTCTGGACGAGGTATGCGGGAAGATGGAAGGGATGGGTATGGAACTGTCTGTTAAAACGAGGCTGGGGTTGGTATCGCCGGATGAATTCACGGGCCTTTTAGAAATCTACAACCGCTATCCGCTGAAGGAATTAATTCTCCATCCCAGAGTCCGCACGGATTACTATAAAAACACCCCGAACATGCCGGCATTTGGCAGCGGGTTTGACGGCAGCCGGGCTCCGGTGTGTTATAATGGGGATATATTTACTGTATCTGGCTACGAGACATTATGCGGAGATTATCCGGAATTGGATAGAGTCATGCTGGGTCGTGGAATCATATCCAATCCCGGACTGCTGGACAGAATTGCGGCAGGGGCAGATTCCGGTGGGGCGGGAACCGGCAAAGAAACCTTAAGGCAATTCCACCAGATGATATACGAAGGCTACCGGACAATCATGTCCGGGGACAGAAATGTCCTGTTTAAGATGAAGGAGCTGTGGACCTGTATGATTCAGATTTTTTCCGACAATGGGAAATACATTAAGAGAATAAAGAAATCACAGAGATTGGAAGAATACGAGGCAGCGGCGGCAGCTGTGTTCCGGGATCTGGATATTATGGAAGGTGCCGGATTCCGCACGTATTAATGGCGGTATCCGGTACTTTCTGTCTGTAATTTGTTCTGCTGCATTTCCTGGGTATTTTTGTGAAAACTGTAGGGATGATATTTTCCTGCCATTGTGCTATACTTTTAGATAATCCGCTTTTTCAATGACACCGCATCCGATTTTTGTTCCGGAGTTTCCGGCGGGTTGGGATGTAAAGTCGTCGGCATGGCTGTGAATGACTACAGATCTGCCGATAATGTCGTCTGTGGAGAAGCGCTTGTCATAGAAGGAAAGCCAGGCATAACCTTCGTTTCCAAGAAGGGGAAGCAGGTCGCCTGCATGGTCCGGATGAGGCTTGCCGGATGGATTGTAGTGGTCCCCTGTTTTGGCGAAGTCATCAGAACAGTCACCGTTCTGGTGGATGTGCATAGCATAAAAGTCTGTGGAGCCGGGTGCCTGTTTGTTTGGCAGATTGAAGATTTCGGCTTCCACCAGTACGCCACCGTAAGGAGTCTGGTAGAATTTTACCAGGCCGCTTAGGTTGGGCGCGGCACTTCCGCCTCTGACCCAGGCAATGGCGGCAGGGGCCCGAAAGCGCAGCAAATCGGCAAAGATGTCAGCAGGAGTGACGGATTGGTTGGTCATATGGTGTCTCCTGTAAAAATGATTTTTATATAGCATATGCGCATAAAAAAATAAGTTTACCTGAATCGGTAAACTTATCTTTCATTTGGAGGGGACCGGCAGAAGGGGAGCTGCCGGTCATAGGTATGAAAAAGTGTTTTCCTGTATAGTAAAAGGTCTATCGCCTTACAAGTATTACTATACAGGGAAAATATGGCCAAAGTTTGAGCACACGCTAAAGAATCAATAAAGAAACTAAAGGGAAAATAAACAATTTATAAAAGCAGGAGACAGGATTATGGTAGGACGATTCGGCGGGGGAGAGACAGACATGAAGCAATCGGATATGAAGCAATCGGATATGAAGCAATCCGATATGAAACAATCAAACATAGGCCGGTCCGTGGTAAGGTTGCTGGCAGCGGCATCTGCGGCAGCCCTTTTATTATCCGCTACTGTCTATGCGGGAGCCTGGTCCCAGGTGGGAGCGGACGGGGCGTGGACGGTTGGAGGATGGGAAGCGTCCTATGATGCCAACTACCCCCTGAAGGATTATATGGACCAGGCCGGGCTTCAGTATGTGGATGTAATCATGGGATGGAATGCAAAAGGTGAACCGGTGATGGAAAGACGCCTGCGTCAGGATTATAATTATGGGCTGTATAATTATTTTGGGCTTTCCGACGACCTGTGCAAGGCATTGTACGGAGAAAGCGATCAGATAGGAACCGGGGAAATGGCTGTGGATGGCGACAGCCTTCTGGTGCTTGGCCAGGTGGCTCTGTATCAGGACAATGTGGGAAGCGATACCTACAAGCAGCAGCGCAATGCCCTGGCCCTGGTGGTCCGGGATTATCTGAACAGTTACCGTTGGAGGGACGCCAGCGAACTGGAACGGGCAAAGCATGCGGCTCTTTTCATTGCTTCCAGCTGTACTTATGATAAGGGATTGTATTCCAGGTTCGTTAACGGAGAGGATACCTCTGGGGATCCCTCATTTACTGCCTATGGCTGCCTGGTAAATCATAAAGCGGTCTGCGAGGGCATTTCCGTGGCATATCAGATGTTAACCAGGGCCATGGGCCTTAATTGCTTCTGTGCACCGGATGACAATGATAAGGACCATATGTTTGTTTACGTGGAAGCGGGAGGCAGCTGGTATAAGGTGGATCTGTCCGTGACCGGTCTGATGCCTCAGACCCTGGCGGACCGGTGTTTTAAGACCACGGCAAATCAGGACGTAGAGCGTATTTTTGCCGCTTACTATAATAAGGCCAATCCATATATTGCCCATGTGGATTATGGAAATCTGGCTCCCGGAAAAGTGTATGACTTAAGTGCCGGCGGACAGCTTCGGATATATCCGTAGAACGGCTGTATGAAGGCACAGACGGGAATTCGGGAAAAGAAAGGACAGGGAACAATATAATGTATGATAATCTGACAGCCAGTGATATAAAGAAAATGCAGGAAGAAATAGAATACCGTAAATTAGTGGTCCGCAAGGAAGCTCTGGAGGCGGTGAAGGAAGCCAGGGCCCATGGGGATTTAAGTGAGAATTTTGAATATAAGGCAGCCAAGCAGGATAAGAACAGGAATGAGAGCAGGATTCGTTATCTGGAGAAAATGATAAAAACCGCCAGAATTATATCTGATAACTCCAGGGAGGGGGAAGTTGGCCTGGGAGATACGGTAGAGGTCTATATTCCCGATGATGATGAGACGGAACGGTATAAACTTGTAACCACTGTCAGAGGTAATTCACTTCAGGGATTAATCAGTATTGACTCGCCTCTGGGAAAGGCCATAAGGGGCCGCAAGGCAGGGGATAAGGTCTATGTAAAGGTGGATGACCGTTTTGGATATGATGTGGAGATTCGATCCATTGATAAGACCACGGAAGAGGATGAAGATAAGCTGCGCAGTTATTAACAGAATACCATTCACATTCCATTCTACATGGAATCAGGCCCGGCAGAAGGTTGAAAGGATTCAGAAGGTCCTGCCGGGCCTTTTCCTTGGATAAAGGTATTTATATATAAAATGAGGGACAGAAGGAGAACCATATGGCGGCAGTTAACATGACGGAAGGCGGAATCACAAAACATCTGGTGGATTATTCCATTCCCCTGATTCTGGGCAATATGTTCCAGCTCACCTACAATGCGGTGGACTCCATCATAGCCGGCAGATTCATTGGAAAGGAGGCGCTGGCAGCGGAAGGTACGGCAAGTCCGGTGATGAATATTGTCATACTCGGAATATCGGGCATCTGTATGGGGGCGTCCGTACTGATGAGCGAGTTTTATGGAGCCGGCCAGAAAGAAAAGCTGAAACGGGAAATGTCCACCACAGTCATATTTGGCTGCTATTTTTCAGTGTTAATAGCCATACTTGGAGGATTTTTCTCAAAACCTCTTCTCGGAGTGCTGGGAGTGCCGGATGAGATACTGGGCAAGGCGGCTTCTTACCTGTCCATCATTTTTCTGGGCGCGCCGTTCACTTATTTTTATAATGCAGTATCGGCTGCCCTTAAGAGTGTGGGGGATTCTAAAACGCCGCTCAAGTTTTTAGCTTTTTCTTCCATATTAAATGCGGTTTTGGATTTGATTTTTATTGGGGGGATGGGATTCGGCATTGTATGTTCTGCTGTTACCACGGTGGTGGCGGAGGCGGCTTCGGCCTTTCTATGCATAACGTATGTATACAGAAAAATTCCCATGCTGCAGTTAAGGCATGGAGAGTTTAACATGGACAGACAGCTTCTCAGGCAGACACTGCGTTACGGCAGCATTACGGCATTGCAGCAGTCCTGCCAGCCCATCGGAAAGCTGTTGATTCAGGGCGCTGTCAATCCGTTGGGCGTGGATATGATTGCGGCGTTCAACGCGGTTAACCGAATTGATGATTTTGCGTTTACGCCTGAGCAGAGCATTTCACATGGAATTACCACATTTGTGGCGCAGAACAGAGGGGCGGGCAGGAAGGAGCGCATCCGAAAGGGATTTAGGAGAGGGCTCATGCTGGAAGCATGTTACTGGGTGTTCATCTGCATAACCATTACATTGTTCAGAAGGCCGCTTATGGGGCTGTTTGTAACGGCGGGAAATGAGGGGATTGTGGCATTGGGCAGCAGTTATCTGGGAATGATGGCGTTATTTTATGTGTTTCCGGCATTTACCAATGGAATCCAGGGATTTTTCAGGGGAATGGGAAAGATGAGCGTTACTTTGTTGGGAACCTTTGTCCAAACCAGCCTCAGGGTAGTGTTTGTGTACCTGTTAACGCCCGGAATCGGACTTCCGGGGGTTGCATATGCCTGCGCCATAGGCTGGAGTGTCATGCTTTTGGTTGAGGTTCCTTACTATTTTTGGTCTATGAAAGATAAATAATGGAAAAACATAGGAATCTGTAGTAAAATGTGTTATATATAAAATAACGCTTTACCACAAGGGGGATACAAATGAAGGGGGAAGGCACATGTTATCCGGCCAGAGAAGGGGAAGGTCTGACCGTATTTATGATGGGAAGTATCATGCTGGAATATAACAGGAAGCCGCTGCAGATTCCCGGAGGACCTTCGGGAAAGGTACTGCAGCTGGTACTTATATTGCTGTATTCAGGAGAGGAGGGCGTACACAGGGAGGAGCTTCTGGATATGCTCTACGGAAATGGTGAATGCTCCAATCCTTCGGGAAGTTTACGGGCCGCGGTATTCCGGCTCCGCAAGCTTTTGGAGGGCAGTGAACTGCCGCCCCGCGAGTATATCCGCACAGACGGAGGAATCTACAGGTGGGACAGCGGGGAGCTGCCGGTGTATATTGATGCCAGGGATTTCGAGAATACGGCAAAGGAGGCCCTGCGCACCCATGATGAGGCACTCTTAAAGCGGGCCTGTGGTCTGTATCAGGGAGAGTTTCTGGCCCAGCTTGCCGGCGAGAAATGGGTATCAGTGGTGGGAGTGCGCTATCAGGAGCTGTACTTTAGCTGCCTGCGGGCTGCCAGCAGTCTCATGAAGAAAAACCGGGAATATAACGGCCTTCTGGAGATATGTAATTATGCCTGCGAGCTGTATCCGTATGAGGAATGCCAGATTATGAAAATTGACTGCCTCATTGCCATGAAGCGCTTCAAGGAAGCCATGCAGGTGTATGACGCCGCAGTTTCCCAGTATTTTGAGGAACAGGGACTTCCTCCTTCCGAGAAGATGCTGGAACGGTTCCGCATTATGAGCGGACAGATTCGTTATACATCGGATACGCTTAAGGATATAAGGGACAGCCTTCACGAGAGGGAACGGATTAACGGCCCTTATTACTGTGCATATCCGGCATTTATCGACTGTTACAGGCTTTTGGCCCGCATGGCTGAGAGAGTGGATTTTTCCAGTGTGCTTCTGTGCTGTACCTTGCTGGATGCCAGGGGAAAACCTCTGGATACAGGAGGGGAGCTTTTAAAGACCGCGTCAGAAAAGCTTCACGATGCCATCGCCAAGTCCCTCAGAAAAGGCGATTTATTTACCTGCTATAATCCAAGCCAATATCTGGTCATGCTAAACGGCACGTCCAATGAGTATTGCCTGCGGATTTATGAGAGGATAGACAGGAACCTGCGTCTCTGGGATGGGGGCAGGAAGGTGAAACTCAATTACCAGGTGATGCCGGAGAGTTTGATATAGGAAGAATAAGGGGAAGCTGACAGAAAGATTAGTAATAGAACAGATTGGTTGGGATTAGATAAGCCGCCGCAGAAGAGTGAATCTGCGGCGGCTTTGTTATTATATAGAAAGAATACGGTATCCGGATTTTGGAATGTAATAATTAAACGCGTTCTAGGCATGTATATTGGGCATGGCACCATAACGGCCTTCCAGATACTGCTTTCCATAGGCCTCATCATTACGCGGGATGAGGCCATTTTCTTTTTTGTAACTGGACAGAGGGTATAATTCCGTATCATGCCCTTCCTGACGGCAGCAAAGCCATATTTCATCCCGGCGCATCTGCGTTGGCTGTAAAATGGCAGTGTTATGGGCGGTGAATAGCAGTTGCGCATTGTGAGGATTTTTCTCGTGATTGGCATAGAGCGCAATCAGATAACGGAGTGCGTGAGGGTGAAGAATACAGTCGAGGTCATCTGCCATCATCAGGCTTCCGTCATCCAGACTGGCCAGGACTGAAGGCAGCAGTGAGAGCAGTTTTTTTGTGCCCATGGATTCATCTTCCCACGGCAGTTCAAAGGTGCAGCCTTCATAAGGACTGTGAACAAGGAATGCAGCAGGGGATTTGTGGTCTGAGTCCGGTATGATACTGTAATCCGTTATATCAAGTCCCAAATCCTTAAGGATACCGCACAGTCTCCGCCGGGTATCCATGTCGGAAGGAAGTTCCCTGGGACTGTTTCCCTGTATTCTGCTGAACCAGGAATAGGCGGCCCTGGCATGTATGGAATCCGTATAGGCATTGAGCCATGACAGCAAAGTTACGGATGGAGGCACGGCCTTAAGGGAGAAGGAGATGAGTTCACGTCCGGGATGGATGACGGATTCTTTCCTATTAAAAAGAATACCCGTATCACTTCCGCCCAGACTGCCGTAGAACAGATTCTCCTCAGCGATGGTTCCCATTGAGAACTGGAGCTGGTAGCGGAACAGGAACCCCTGGCTGCGGAATAACACGTCAAACTGAGTGGGAATATCCTTACAATCTGCCGAAAACAGACAATGCACATCTCTGATTCTGGTTGGTACGGTTACAGATGCTGTGACCAGAGAGGAGAGACAGGATAAAGCATCGAGGACCGTGGACTTACCGCTGCTGTTGGGGCCATAGATTCCGATAAGAGGAAGGATGCGTTCGCCGTCAGCCGGGTCCTTCAACAGGGTATTTTTATGTTCGTTGATGGAGGCAGGTAGGAAATCCAACAAAACTTCCTCTTTGAATGCTTTGAAATTTTTAAAACTGAACTGGATTAGCATAATAGCACCTCAAAACGTGAGAAAAAATCTCAAAAATATGTAGCTTTATGTATCTGTAATCATTTTACCATATTATTGATAATAATACAATTGAAAATGAGGTTTTTTCTCATTCATTCGATAGTTTCTTAAAATTTTATAAATGAAATGTGTGGATACAAATACATGGAAGGGTTATAAAAAACAGGCTAAATTTTAATGATCTAAATAAAAAGTAACGAAAAATCATGGAAAAATAACGCTTTGCATAACGCCCTCTTTGCTATGATTATAGCGAGGGAATCTATAATTACATAATTAATTTAAGAAAAATTTTAAACTTTCTTAAATTGTAACCAGATTGTAACTGTGGTTTGCTATACTAGTTTCAGCCAGTTGGATTTATCTGGAATTATGTAGAAAGAAAAAATTATGAGAGGAGTGTAAGTATGGAAGGACGAAAAAGGTCTGGCATGTTAAAGAAATCAGTCTGTAACATGCGGAAGCGTCTGGTGGCCTTCGCGTTAGCGGCAGCCATGGTTTGTACCAATGTTGGTGCGGACCTGAACGCAGCTTATGGGGCTACATCGTCGTCAGAGTCTGTCACATTCGAAATGACGGGTTCCCAATTGGTGACAGCTATCGAAGAAGCAATCGAAAACGGCAATGTAATATCACCGGGCGATCTCGACTTTACCAATGGAGACATTGCTAAATTCGAGAGTTTGTTTTACGGAGAGGGGAAAGTATTAGAAGTATTCCCGGATCCGGACGGCGGCAGTATGGATGCGGAACTGAGAGTATTCGTTCGACTGCCGGAAGATGCCGATGACATGTATATGGTAACCGGCGATGAGGAGATTATCTTCTTATATGTGAATAATGGGGAAGATACTATCAGCTGCTCCACAAACATCACAAGGATGGAGAATGGCGTAGAAAAGGTTAAAAAGACCAAGAGAATTACTGTAAAGAGCTTTGAAGCGGCATATGGTGATGAGGAGATTAATTACATTTCCAAGCCAGTGGAGGAGACTACAGCCACTGCACCGGAAGATGTCAATGGACCAGGCACTGAGGAAACCATAGCTCCTGATACCACAGTACCAACCGTAGAAGGAACGGTAGATGAAACCACCACAGTTGTTCCGGGTGAGAGTGAGTCTACGGATGCGCCAAGAGAGGAACAGACGACTGCTCCGGAAGAGGGAAGCACGGCTCCGACAGAAGGTGTGACTGAGACATCTACAGAAGCGGCTGCCACAGAGGAAGCGACGACAGAAGAAGCAACGGATGCTCCGGAAACAACTGAGGAAAAAACTCAGGAGGCTGCAGAAGCAGATGCGCCTGAACCGGAAGCAGCCGAGCCAGAAGCGGCAACAGGTGAGCCAGTGGCATCCATCATCCGTCATTATGCGCCGGTAGTAGCTGATAATGAGGAAGGTAATGCTGAGGAAGCTCCAAAAGTTGAAGAAGCTAAGGAACCTGAAGCTGAGCCGGAAGAAAAGACAGAAGCTGTTAAGGAAACAGAGGCTCCGACAGAAAAAGAGACAGAGCCGGTAGCACCAGCAGAGACTGAAAGTACTACGGAAGCACAGGAAGGAAAACAGGAAGAATCCCCAGCGGCTGCATCGGATGAAACTACTGCCGAGGCAGGGGAGAGCACAGACCCGAGTGAAACAACCACAGAGGGAACTACAGCTGCTCCGTCAGAGGGTGACGAGACTACGACTCCTGAGACTACGACAGATGCAGCGGAAACACCCGCTGCAACCGAAGAAGTTCAGGTAGGAACCCCTTCCGATGTTACGAAACCGGAGGTTAAGCCGGAAGAGACAGTTAATAAAGCATCAACAACTGATTTGGTTGGTATGGGGTATTGCAGTACTGCAAAGGTTTATACCACTACGATTAATCAGTTGAAGGCTTTGGATGACTTTGATGGTTACAAAATTACTTACTCCATTAATCCGGGAGCTGGTGCACGTATCGTGGATGGCGCCAGAGGTGTGGAAGAAGGAGAGAGTTTAACCTTTGGAGTTAAGAATCAGATTGGATTTGCGGTTGAGAGTGTTACGGCTAATGGAGAAGTATTGGAAGCTGACTCGATAGCTGATAATGAGGATGGTTCGCAGACTGCGTGGTATACTGTTCCAGAAGTTTATGAGGAGCAGGAGGTTGAAGTCTATACGGTGGAAACTGATATACATCCGGCTTTTGATGCAGAGCTTGTGATGGATGACGGAATGGTAATCCACATAGTGGCGGAAGAAGGGGTGTTGCCAGCAGGAGTAAGAGCTACAGCTGTACGCGTCAATGATAATGTAGAAACAGCTGTTCAGGAGATAATCAGTGCTGATACCAAAAAGAATGTATCTTCAGTCATGGCTTATGATATTAATCTGTGGCTTGGAGACAAACTTCTTGATGCTGAGATGTGGAGTGGAAGTCGGCTTGTAAATGTTACATTCACAGGTAAGCCGATTATAGAACAGAGTGCAGAGGCCGATGTTGTTGAGGTTGTATGTGTTGAAACCGTGCAGGATAGTAATAAGGAAGAGAAAGAAAAGGCAGCCGCCCAGGAAAGTGAAATTGCTCCAGAAGATATAGTAAAGGTTGAGACTGTAAGCGATACAGTGGATGTTCCAGGAGAACAGACAGTTGGCGAGATTTCCTTTGAGGCTGAGCATTTTACTATTTATGCGGTTGTGAGCGGTAATAAACAGTATGATTCGACCACTATTGCCGTTGGTGAAAAATTAACTCTTTATAATGAGAATAATAGAAATACGCTGTTAAATGCTGATTGGAGCGTTACTTCAGGTTCCGATGTTATTAGCTTTATAAGCGGCAGTACTCAGAATAGGAATAGTATTGAGATAGTTGGACTTAAGCCAGGAACAGCCATGGTAAGGGCAGCTAGTAGTTGGGGGCGAGAATATTCCTATACAATAATAGTGACAGATACATCTGGCATTAATGCAGAGTATTGGATTACTAATCGTGAAGTTACAGGTTCGGACGGACAGCAGTCAAAGAATATCAGCAGTACAGACCTGTCACAGTATGGAGACAGCGGTGTGCCGGTAGACGAGATTGCTCCATCTACAGGAACAAGAGAGAATGATGAACTTATTTTTTGGCATGCCAGAGTGCTTCCAGCAAACTATCATCAAACGAATAATGCAGGCATTAACCGTGTAGAAAATGGGCAAAGAATCGAAAGGTTAAGGTTTTTTAACGAAAATATCCAATATTATACATCTTCTGGAAGTTGGAAAGACTTTGCCGCAACTGATCAATTAGTTTTTTATTACCTACAGAGAACAGAATTGGCGAAGCAGGTTGAAATTGCTGTGTCCGATTGGTGGGAGAATAGTAATGACAATACAAGAAAAATTGAATATGAATTAATTGATGAACTAAGCGGAAATAGTATGGGATCATCATTGACGAGTTATCATGATAAACATCCGGGAGTAAGCGGTATATATATTACGCCTAATTTGGATAACGCATATTCCGTTTCTAAGGTAACTGTCGACAATGTTGAAATTAATTGGGAAAATGGGTTTAGCGTTGGATGGACCGAATCAAGTCAGACGGTAACAGTAAGAATTTATATTAAACCGAATGAAGCGAATTTGCAGATACAGTATTTAACTGAAGATGGTCAGCCTTTGACAGGAGAGTTGGAGAGTTCTACGTTAGGCGTACTTACAAGAGAAGGAACTGATTTTAACGGGTATGTACGTAATGGAAATCTGCAAAATACAAAGATAGAGGGGTATTATGGTGAAACATATATCATATATACCGATCTGAAGAGTGTATCAAGTCTTAAAGAATATGCATTAAATTATGAGTATTCGAGCGCGGCAGTTAGTGATAATAATACTGTATTAAAATTGTATTACAGGAGTGTCTCCCATGAATATACGGTGAACTACTACAAGGACAGCATAAGCGACCGTAATTTCCTTGGAGAAGTTGAGGGAACAGGTTCTGTTGGAGATACAATCCCGGCAGATTTAACACTGTTCGCCCCGGAAGGCTATGCAGTACCCGGAACCAGGAGCGGAGCGGAGAAGATCAGTGCTGACGGCGGAGACGTCGTAAACGTGGTATACAGCAAGAAGACGAACCTGAGCTACACGGTGAACTACTACAAGGACAGCATAGAAGAAGGAAACTATCTTGACAAGGTGGAAGGAACAGGAACCTTTGGAGATGCAATCCCAGCCGATTTAACAAAGTTTGCCCCGGCGGGTTACGCAGTACCCGGAGCCAGGAGCGGAGCGGAGAATATCAGCGCGGATGGCGGAGACGTCGTAAACGTGGTATACAGCAAGAAAACGAACCTGAGTTACACGGTGAACTACTACAAGGACAGCATAGAAGAAGGAAACTACCTTGACAAGGTGGAAGGAACAGGAACCTTTGGAGATGCAATCCCAGCCGATTTAACAAAGTTTGCCCCGGCGGGTTACGCAGTACCCGGAACCAGAAGCGGAGCGGAGAATATCAGCGCGGATGGCGGAGACGTCGTAAACGTAGTATATTCCAGAAGGACAGATTTGTCTTATGAAATTCACTATTATAGAGATGTAATAGATGAAGCTCATTATCTTGGCGCAAGTGAGGAAATAACTAATAAGACTTTTGGGGAAGGAGTTACCCTTGGTCCAACCTTGCTTAACAAAGAAAGGCCGGATGGATATAAAGATGGTGTCCAGACGCCAGCAGGGCCATATATAATTAAAGAAAAAGACAATGTAATAGATGTCCTTTATACAAAGAAGACAAACCTGAGTTACACGGTGAACTACTACAAGGACAGCATAGAAGAAGGAAACTACCTTGACAAGGCGGAAGGAACAGGAACCTTTGGAGATGCAATCCCAGCCGATTTAACACTGTTTGCCCCGGCGGGTTACGCAGTACCCGGAGCCAGGAGCGGAGCGGAGAATATCAGCGCGGATGGCGGAGACGTCGTAAACGTGGTATACAGCAAGAAGACGAACCTGAGCTACACGGTGAACTATTACAAGGACAGCATAGAAGAAGGAAACTACCTTGACAAAGTGGAAGGAACAGGAACCTTTGAAGATGCAATCCCAGCCGATTTAACAAAGTTCGCCCCGGCGGGTTACGCAGTACCCGGAGCCAGGAGCGGAGCGGAGAATATCAGCGCGGATGGCGGAGACGTCGTAAACGTGGTATACAGCAAGAAGACGAACCTGAGTTACACGGTGAACTACTACAAGGACAGCATAGAAGAAGGAAACTACCTTGACAAAGTGGAAGGAACAGGAACCTTTGGAGATGCAATCCCAGCCGATTTAACAAAGTTCGCCCCGGCAGGCTACGCAGTACCCGGAGCCAGGAGCGGAGCGGAGAATATCAGCGCGGATGGCGGAGACGTCGTAAACGTGGTATACAGCAAGAAGACGAACCTGAGCTACACGGTGAACTACTACAAGGACAGCATAGAAGAAGGAAACTACCTTGACAAGGCGGAAGGAACAGGAACCTTTGGAGATGCAATCCCAGCCGATTTAACAAAGTTCGCCCCGGCGGGTTACGCAGTACCCGGAGCCAGAAGCGGAGCGGAGAATATCAGTGCGGATGGCGGAGACGTCGTGAACGTGGTATACAGCAAGAAAACGAATCTGAGCTACACGGTGAACTACTACAAGGACAGCATAGAAGAAGGAAACTACCTTGACAAGGCGGAAGGAACAGGAACCTTTGGAGATGCAATCCCAGCCGATTTAACAAAGTTCGCCCCGGCGGGTTACGCAGTACCCGGAGCCAGGAGCGGGGCGGAGAATATCAGCGCGGATGGCGGAGACGTCGTAAACGTGGTATACAGCAAGAAGACGAACCTGAGCTACACGGTGAACTACTACAAGGACAGCATAGAAGAAGGAAACTACCTTGACAAAGTGGAAGGAACAGGAACCTTTGGAGATGCAATCCCAGCCGATTTAGCAAAGTTTGCCCCGGCGGGTTACGCAGTACCCGGAGCCAGGAGCGGAGCGGAGAATATCAGCGCGGATGGCGGGGACGTCGTAAACGTGGTATACAGCAAGAAAACGAACCTGAGCTACACGGTGAACTACTACAAGGACAGCATAGAAGAAGGAAACTACCTTGACAAGGTGGAAGGAACAGGAACCTTTGGAGATGCAATCCCAGCCGATTTAACAAAGTTCGCCCCGGCAGGCTACGCAGTACCCGGAGCCAGGAGCGGAGCGGAGAATATCAGCGCGGATGGCGGAGACGTCGTAAACGTAGTATATTCCAGAAGGACAGATTTGTCTTATGAAATTCACTATTATAGAGATGTAATAGATGAAGCTCATTATCTTGGCGCAAGTGAGGAAATAACTAATAAGACTTTTGGGGAAGGAGTTACCCTTGGTCCAACCTTGCTTAACAAAGAAAGGCCGGATGGATATAAAGATGGTGTCCAGACGCCAGCAGGGCCATATATAATTAAAGAAAAAGACAATGTAATAGATGTCCTTTATACAAAGAAGACAAACCTGAGTTACACGGTGAACTACTACAAGGACAGCATAGAAGAAGGAAACTACCTTGACAAGGCAGAAGGAACAGGAACCTTTGGAGATGCAATCCCAGCCGATTTAACACTGTTTGCCCCGGCGGGTTACGCAGTACCCGGAACCAGGAGCGGAGCGGAGAAGATCAGCGCGGATGGCGGGGACGTCGTAAACGTGGTATACAGCAAGAAAACGAACCTGAGCTACACGGTGAACTACTACAAGGACAGCATAGAAGAAGGAAACTACCTTGACAAGGCGGAAGGAACAGGGACCTTTGGAGATGCAATCCCAGCCGATTTAACAAAGTTCGCCCCGGCGGGTTACGCAGTACCCGGAACCAGGAGCGGAGCGGAGAATATCAGCGCGGATGGCGGGGACGTCGTAAACGTGGTATACAGCAAGAAGACGAACCTGAGCTACACGGTGAACTACTACAAGGACAGCATAGAAGAAGGAAACTACCTTGACAAAGTGGAAGGAACAGGAACCTTTGGAGATGCAATCCCAGCCGATTTAACAAAGTTTGCCCCGGCGGGTTACGCAGTACCCGGAGCCAGGAGCGGAGCGGAGAATATCAGCGCGGATGGCGGAGACGTCGTAAACGTGGTATACAGCAAGAAGACGAACCTGAGCTACACGGTGAACTACTACAAGGACAGCATAGAAGAAGGAAACTACCTTGACAAGGTGGAAGGAACAGGGACCTTTGGAGATGCAATCCCAGCCGATTTAACAAAGTTCGCCCCGGCGGGTTACGCAGTACCCGGAGCCAGGAGCGGAGCGGAGAATATCAGCGCGGATGGCGGAGACGTCGTAAACGTGGTATACAGCAAGAAGACGAACCTGAGCTACACGGTGAACTACTACAAGGACAGCATAGAAGAAGGAAACTACCTTGACAAGGTGGAAGGAACAGGGACCTTTGGAGATGCAATCCCAGCCGATTTAACAAAGTTCGCCCCGGCGGGTTACGCAGTACCCGGAACCAGGAGCGGAGCGGAGAATATCAGCGCGGATGGCGGGGACGTCGTAAACGTGGTATACAGCAAGAAGACGAACCTGAGCTACACGGTGAACTACTACAAGGACAGCATAGAAGAAGGAAACTACCTTGACAAGGTGGAAGGAACAGGAACCTTTGGAGATGCAATCCCAGCCGATTTAACAAAGTTCGCCCCGGCAGGCTACGCAGTACCCGGAGCCAGGAGCGGAGCGGAGAATATCAGCGCGGATGGCGGAGACGTCGTAAACGTGGTATACAGCAAGAAGACGAACCTGAGCTACACGGTGAACTACTACAAGGACAGCATAGAAGAAGGAAACTACCTTGACAAAGTGGAAGGAACAGGGACCTTTGGAGATGCAATCCCGGCAGATTTAACACTGTTCGCCCCGGCAGGCTACGCAGTACCCGGAGCCAGGAGCGGAGCGGAGAATATCAGCGCGGATGGCGGAGACGTCGTAAACGTGGTATACAGCAAGAAAACGAACCTGAGCTACACGGTGAACTACTACAAGGACAGCATAGAAGAAGGAAACTACCTTGACAAGGTGGAAGGAACAGGAACCTTTGGAGGTGCAATCCCAGCCGATTTAACAAAGTTCGCCCCGGCAGGCTACGCAGTACCCGGAGCCAGGAGCGGAGCGGAGAATATCAGCGCGGATGGCGGAGACGTCGTAAACGTGGTATACAGCAAGAAGACGAACCTGAGCTACACGGTGAACTATTACAAGGACAGCATAGAAGAAGGAAACTACCTTGACAAGGTGGAAGGAACAGGAACCTTTGAAGATGCAATCCCAGCCGATTTAACAAAGTTCGCCCCGGCGGGTTACGCAGTACCCGGAGCCAGGAGCGGAGCGGAGAATATCAGCGCGGATGGCGGAGACGTCGTAAACGTGGTATACAGCAAGAAGACGAACCTGAGCTACACGGTGAACTACTACAAGGACAGCATAGAAGAAGGAAACTACCTTGACAAGGTGGAAGGAACAGGAACCTTTGGAGATGCAATCCCAGCCGATTTAACAAAGTTCGCCCCGGCGGGTTACGCAGTACCCGGAGCCAGGAGCGGAGCGGAGAATATCAGCGCGGATGGCGGAGACGTCGTAAACGTGGTATACAGCAAGGATACTTTCAAGTACAGTGTGCATTACTTCTATGATGAAGTAGAGGATGAACAGGCATTGGAGCAAGGTATCGGAGAATTCGAGAGCCAAGTAACGACTTATAAAGTAAAGCCAAGAACAAAGTATGCACTTGATTATGTGGAGAACTTACCACTGACTATTGGAACTGATGTGTCGAAGAACGTCATTAATGTTTATTATGCATTAGATGACAATGAGGACGAAATCCCGGATAAATACCAGATTCTGTTCACCTATGTGAGTGCAGGAAATGGTAGCGTAGACGGAGAGATAAAAGAGGTTCATACATTTAGAGATGATAATGACAATTATATTAAGCCTACACCTACAAGTCCAAAAGCTAATATAACTGTAAATGCAGATGATAAGTATGCATTTGATTATTGGACGGTAGATGGAAGCAGCAAAGATTATCATATCAATATGGACACCTTTAAAACAAATACCTATTTAGAGAATACCACCTTTACAGTATACTTTGATAAGGATGAAATAGGAACTAATCCAGAAAATCCGGATAATCCAGATGGAATCCCAGATAAGTATCAGGTAGTATTTGAATATAGGTCTGAGGACACAAACCGTGGTACTGTTTATGGAACTGTCAAGGAAGTAGTAACCAGGCCACAGAATGAAGATGGAAGCTACAATATGGAAGCACCTGTATATCCATCAGCTAACGTAACAGTATCCGGCATTGGAAGTTATTCTTTCAATAACTGGACAGATGGAAGCAGGAGCTATGCTAACGCAGATGAAATCAAAGCTGCGGAGTTCACACAGAGCACAACCTTTACCGCACAGTTTAATTATAACGGCGGTGGAGGCGGAACCGGCGGCGGTGGAGGCGGAACCAGTGGTGGCACCACAGGCAATAGACGCTACACAAGTACACCTGGTGGCCCAGGCTCCACAACCATCACCCCAGAAGATGTGCCGTTAGCACCTCTTCCAGAATTACCAGTAGATGTAACCTTAATCGATGACGGTGAAGTACCGTTGGCACCACTGCCAAAGACAGGTCAGACATCTAAGAGAACCACATTGACCATGATATTATCAGGAATCTTCGTTGCGGTGACAGCGTTAAGCAGGAAACGTAAAGAAGAGGATTCATAACGGTCCATTACAGTCAATGTAAAAACAAAATAGCAGTATAACAGGAACCCCTGGCCAATATGGTCAGGGGTTCTTTTACAATCAAATTTGCAGTCAAATGAAATAACTCAAACTTCCCATAGCTAAAATGGGATTGTTCCTTGAAAACTCAATACTTTAGAACACAAAATAGCTTTCAGGCAGCCGACTGAGCATCAGAAAGCGCATCCTGCATGTATTTTGGAAGATGCCCGATAAAGCTGGATGTGATTCTTCCAGCTGTGCCGGCTTAAATCTACAGACTTTCCCCGTTCGTCTCAATCACTTTCTTATACCAGTCAAAGGAATCTTTCTTACTGCGCTTCAGCGTACCCTTTCCTTCGTTGTCCTTGTCCGCATAGATGAATCCGTAGCGCTTCTTCATCTCGCCGGTGCTGGCGCTTACCAGATCAATACAACCCCAAACCGTATAGCCCAAAAGCTCCACTCCATCCTCATTGACCGCATCCTTCATGGCCTGAATATGCGCCCTTAAATAGTCAATGCGGTAATCGTCATGGATCGCTCCGTTCTCGTCCGGCGTGTCCACCGCGCCCAGGCCGTTCTCTACGATGAACAGCGGCTTCTGGTAGCGGTCGTACAGGCTGTTCATGGTGATGCGAAGGCCCAGCGGATCAATCTGCCATCCCCACTCGCTCATTTTCAGGTACGGATTGCGCATGGAGGCCATCACGTTGCCCGCGGTCTGCTTACTCAGCTCCGGATTGGCGCTGGTCAGACGGGATGCGTAGTAGGAAAATGAGATAAAGTCCACTGTGTTTTCCTTGAGAACAGAAAGGTCTTCCGGCCCCATAACAAGCTCCACTCCCGCTTTTTCCATGCGTTTTCTCGCAAAGGGCGGGTATTCGCCGCGGGACTGTACATCGATAAAGAAGTAGTTGTCCCGATCCCGTCCCATGGCCGCCCACACATCCTCCGGGGCGCAGCTGTAGGGATAAAAGCTTCCTGCCGCCAGCATACAGCCTACCATGCAGCCCGGCATCATCTCGTGAGCCATCCTGGTTGCCAGGGCGCTTGCCAGCAGTTCATGATGAGCCGCCTGGTACTTCACCTGGGTCTCGTTCTCTCCCGGATCAAACACAAGACCTGCGCCCATAAAGGGTAGGTGAAGCAGCATGTTGATCTCATTGAAGGTCAGCCAGTATTTTACCTTCCCTTTCAATCTGGTAAACAGGGCGCGGCAGAAATTCAGGTAGAAATCCACCAGCCTCCGGTTTCTCCAGGAACCGTACTCCGTTACCAGGTGCATGGGCACATCAAAGTGACAGATAGTGACCAGCGGTTCAATGTTGTACTTAAGGCAGGTGTCAATCAGCTTCTCATAGAAATCCAGTCCCTTTTCATTAGGCTGTTCCTCGTCCCCCATGGGGAATATCCTGGACCAGGCAATGGAAAAACGATAGCATTTGAATCCCATCTCCGCAAACAGACGGATATCTTCTTCATAGTGATGGTACATATCAATGGCTTCATGGGAGGGATAGTAATGGTCGCTGTCACAGGCCAGCATCTTCATCCTGCCGCTCATGACCGCACGCCTGTCTGCCCCTGCCGGAAGCACATCCACGTTAGCAATTCCTCTTCCGTCCAGGTCGAATCCGCCTTCACACTGGTTTGCCGCCGTAGCGCCTCCCCACAAAAATCCTTCTGGCATTTTGCTCATGATGATTTCCTCCTTCCATATCTCTTTTACATAACTACAAGCAGTTCATCCGCCACATCCACCGTTCCAGAAGCGCTGGTTACAATGTCCGCAAACTGATTGGTGTTGGTGATGATGACAGGAGTAACCAGGGAATATCCTGCTTTCTGGACAGCGTCCATATCAAATTCCACCAGGATCTGTCCTCTCGTTACCTTGTCTCCTTCTTTCACCTTCTTATCAAAGCCCCGGCCTTCCATCTTCACCGTATCCATACCGATATGAATCAGAACCTCCACGCCGTCATTGCTGGTTACTCCTACCGCATGTCCGGTGGGGAAGATTGCGGAAACCACTCCATCGCATGGGCTGCATACCTTGCCCTCTGTGGGAATGATTGCCATGCCTTTTCCCATCACTCCGCTGGCGAATGCCTGGTCGTCTACCTGATCTAGCGGGATTACTTCGCCTTTTACCGGAGCAAACACGGATTTGGGAGCGTCCTCATCCAC
This sequence comes from Enterocloster clostridioformis, assembly GCF_020297485.1. Lineage (NCBI taxonomy): Bacteria > Bacillati > Bacillota > Clostridia > Lachnospirales > Lachnospiraceae > Enterocloster > Enterocloster clostridioformis. The sequence goes on along the minus strand of NZ_JAIWZC010000001.1, from coordinate 2,422,593 downwards.
CGAAGCCTTTTTTGCCAGAGTGGTTTTTTTTGCCTTCGGCTCATCATCTGTATAGGTAGCTATTGTCATTACAAAGGCTAAAACCATCGCCACCGCCACTGCGATCACAGCCCAGATTACATTGGACATAGGCTCGCCGTCTTTGACAAATGACATGAATCCGAAGAAGCCCAACGCGCCGGACTGATATCGTAAAACCTTGGCTCCGCCCAGGATACCGCCGCCCACTGCTGCCGCGATACAGGAGATAATGAACGGTTTTTTCTTAGGAAGTGTAATACCGTAAATACAGGGTTCCGTAACACCGAACAGACCGGAAACCAGGGCTGGGAGCGCCATTGTCTTCATATTCTTATCTTTAGTCTTAATATAAATAGCCGCAACTACCATAGACTGCGCGAACGAAGCCGCAAAGTAAGGAGTCATGAATAAATCGCTTCCATATGTACTGATATTGGCAATTCCGATCGGGATAACCGCCCAGTGCAGACCGAAGATAACCAAGATCTGCCACAGCGCGCCAATCAGGATACCGGTTACCACGCCGCCCAGCACCGGAATCGCAAAGATCGCCTGGAAAAACGCGTTCAGCAGGTTGGTAAGGATGCCGGCCACCGGACCAATCAAAATAAAAGTCAGCGGAACAATGATAATCACCGTCAAAAACGGTACAAAGAACAGTTTTAAGGTATCCGGAACAATCTTCTTAAAGTATTTTTCAAGCTTCGCTCCCACTCCGGTGGCCACCAGGATTGGAACTACGGATGAGGCGTATCCTGACTTGGGATATACCACCGGGATTCCCAGAAAGGTGGTCTTATAATCCAGAGCCATCAGGGTGCCCTCAAACAGGGTGCCGGTGGTCTCCAGGCCAACCATGGCCGGATACAAAAGGGCAGCCGCGATGCTCATGCCCAGATATGGGTTACATTTAAACTTCTTTGCGCAGGATGCCGCAATGATCATGGGAAGGAAGTAGTAAAATCCATCTCCAATGGCATACATCATCTGGTAAAATCCGCTGTCCTTCACCGATGCTCCGGCAACGAACACCAGCACGGCCAAAAGACCTTTTACAATACCGGCCGCTGCCAAAAATCCCAAGATCGGCTGGAAGGTTCCGGACAGCAGATCCAGCATCCAGGCCCCCCAGGCCATATTTTTGTCGCCTTCTGCTTCTTCGGATTGCGCGCCGGATATATGTGCTTTTTCGCAAACCACCTCATATACCTGCGGCACATGATTGCCGATCACCACCTGATACTGTCCTCCTGACCGCATGACCGTAACGATCCCGTCGGTTGATTTTAACACCTCCGTGTTGGCCTTTGACTCGTCCCTCAGCTGGAAACGCAGCCTGGTAATACAGTGCGTCAGACTTACAATATTTTCCTTTCCACCCACGTTCTGAATGATTATGCGGGCCAGTGCGTCATACTTACTTGCCATGTTCTCTCCTCCTATAGCTTAAGTTCATTTGTCTCGCATGGCTCTGTTGATATTCAAAGTCATGTAAGCAATTTCCTCCATGTTGGGCTGTACCTTCATCTGCTGTAAGATGAATTTTGCAATTTTAGCGCTGCAATCATATGCCGCCAGAAATTTTGTACAAATCAGCGCGCAGATCTCCTCATCCTCACCATGATGCATCTGATTGGTGATGATTCTTCGCAGCATATGTTTGATATAGACCATCAGTTCCTCAAACGCAAATGACCTGTGGTCCAGATCTTTTTGGAAATGATACTGGATGATATTGATGATATCTTTTGTCATGACAACAATGTCGTAGCCCCTTGAATTGAAATTCCCCATCTCCGCATTGACGATGTGGATGGCGATAAATCCTGCTTCGTCTTCCGAGAGGACTATGTTCAGCTTTTCCACAATAATACTGAGGGCTTCGATTCCCACAGCGTATTCTTCCGGATAGTAATTCTTGATTTCCCACAGAAGCGCATTGGGCAATTCAATGCCCTGATTTTTCCGCTCCACAGCACAGCAAAGGTGCTCTGTCAGTCCGATGTGAATGCTGCGATCCAGCCTGTGACGCAGCTTTTTGTGGGCAATGCTGATAATCTCCTCTGCCGTCTGAATGTACTCATAGGGAATCCCAGCCGCAATTCCGGCAAATTTGGATACTGCTTCTGAGTCCTCCAGGTGAAACTTCTTCTGGATTATGCTTTCATCAAACACGCCTTCGGTTTTGTAGTGAAAACCGATTCCGGTTCCGATCCAGATGGTTTCCCGCCCGCTCTCATCCAATCCACTGACCACATTGTTATTAATGATCTTTATTATCTCCATAACCAGTCCCTTTTCCCAAAACAAAAGACCGGCATTATCCCAGACTGCTGCATTGTATATACAACAGAATAGGATAACCCAGTCTTGCCTGCTTTACCAGTGACACCTTACGGCTATACCTGACCTTTTGTTTAAATTATATAGTAATATTACCATGCGCGGAGGGGTTGGTCAACTTGTTTTTTGGCAATTTTACTTTTTCGTGGTAGACTTCCCCCGTTTTTTTGACTTATGTTACATGTCTTCAAATTTTGTAAACCCGACTCTACTTCCACTGTTTTTTCAGTAGCCCTTATGAACGGCATGTAGACGATGAGCTGAAGCACAACATAGCAGTTGTCTTTGATTTGAAAGGCGGAACACTGAATGATTCTACGGACCCGCTGCTGACCTACAGCCTGCAGAAATATGGGGTGATTACAGACAACCTGATTCCTTCACTGGAGGGAAGCGGATTCAGCGGCTGGAAGGTCGTGGAATCCTCGGATGCAGGTTTTAAACCAGATCAGTTATATCAGGCATCAGAAATCAACAACCATGAGTTTACCGGCAATGTTGCCTTTGAAGCGGTTTGGGATATCAATATGTATACTGTAAATGTGGAGATGGTAAACAAGGAAGTTCCGGCGAATGTGCTTGACAGTAAGCTCTGGAGCAGGTGCCCTTTGGGACGGGATCCGGAAGCGGACGGCAGGCTGAACGGACTGATTCCTGAATCAATCGACGGGACAGACGGAAACCATTATATCTATACCGGAATGATGTACAAGTCCTATGAGCCTGTACAGGGTGTCAGGAAAAATGGAACCGCGGTAACACTCCGGATATCAGAGGAAACAGCGGTGAGGTTCTGGCGGAAGCGGCGGCTCAGGAGGCGGATCCGGCAGAAGGTATGTATCCGCAGATGCAGGTCCAGGAGTAGTTACCCTGGAGGAAACCCTGTTCCGCTGGCCGAGGCCCCGGAGAACAGGTATGGCAGTTATTGATGACGGATTAAATAAGCCTCATTAAATAAAGCATAATAAATAAGGCATAATATAAACCATAAAGTGAGGGGACACAGCAGTATGGAGGAATTCTGTACTGCTGTGTTTTTTATGAAATTTTAATAATTTTTTCACAATCAGACGTGGTGGAAATACCTTTGTATTTGGGATAAAATAACCCCACCAAATAACAGGAGGCAATTCATACATGAAACAATTTTATCCCAACCGTTTTAAAGATAAGGTAATCATTCTGACTGGCGCGGCCAGGGGTATCGGTGAGGCCACAGCCATCCGGGCGGCGAAGGAAGGAGCGAAGCTGGTGCTGGCTGACCGGCTGAAGGAGGAGGGAGAGCGTGTACTCAATGCTGTCAGGGCAGAAGGAGGCACAGCCATTTTCCTGAATCTGGATCTGTCCGCGGAGGAGCATGCAGAACAGATGGTGGATGCGGCAGTGAAGACTTATGGACATCTGGACATTGCCATTAACAACGCGGGCGTCAAGGGAAATCCCAGTCCGCTCCATGAGTTAGAGCAGGAGCAGATGGACTACACCATGGCGAACAACTTTTATTCCGTATTTTTCTGCTGCAAGCACGAAATCAGGGAATTCATGAAGGAAGGGAATGGGGGCGTCATTGTCAACAATGCATCCATTGCCGGGCTCACAGGCCTTCCGGGCAATCCTGCCTATGTGGCGTCCAAACATGCGGTCAACGGACTGACTAAGAACCTGGCCCTTGATTACGCCAGATACGGAATCCGCATAAACTCAGTCAATCCCGCAGGCACCACCACGCCCATGGTAGCCGAGGCATATGAATATGTGAAGAACCATAGAGAGGCAGCCATCAAAGCTGGTATGGACCCTGCAAAGGCCCAGTCCATGGCCGGACAGAAGCTCACCTCCATGCTGGAACGGGAGGCCACGGCAGAGGAGCAGGCGGCATCCATCCTGTTTTTGGTATCAGATGACGCCACCCACATGACAGGGGCCACGGTACAGACAGACGGAGGATGGACGTCCTTTTAGGAATGCCTGATATATGCTATAATATCCTTATATTTATATATATATGATAAGATGATATTGGAGAAAACAGCAGCAAATCGGAGGTATAGTAAAGATGCAAAGCGATATGCAAACTCAGGTGTCCCAATCCCAGGCGGCCCAGTCTCAGGCGACCCAATCCCCGGTTCCTCAGTCCCCGGCTCCCCAGTCCCGGACTCCCCAGCCCAAGACAATGAAAGCCGCCGTCTATAAAGAAAATGGTACCATAACCCTGGAAGACCGGCCTGTCCCCAGGCTGAAAGATCCGCAGGATGCCATTATAAAGGTGACCCTTACCACCATCTGTTCCAGCGATATCCATATTAAAAACGGCGCTGTCCCAAGGGCTGTGCCGGGAACCATACTGGGACATGAGTTTGTGGGCATAGTGGAGCAGACCGGGGAGGAGGTAAGAAGGTTTAAGCCCGGAGACAGGGTGGCTGTGAATGTGGAGACATTTTGCGGGGAGTGCTATTTCTGCAAGCGGGGCTATGTCAACAACTGTACCCATGAGCACGGAGGATGGGCGCTGGGGTGCAGGATTGACGGCGGTCAGGCCGGGTATGTCAGGGTTCCGTTTGCTGACAACGGACTAACAAGGATACCCGGTGAGGTGACGGACGAGGCGGCGCTGTTTACAGGGGATATCCTTTCCACCGGTTACTGGGGAGCGTCCCTGGCGGAAATCAAACCGGCGGATACGGTAGCTGTGATTGGCGCAGGTCCTACCGGGCTGTGTACCCTGATGTGCGCAAGGCTCTACGGTCCCGGAATGATCATTGCCATTGATACGTCTGATGAACGGCTGGAGCTGGCTAAGGATCAGGGACTGGCGGATGTCGGCCTCAACCCGCTAAAGCAGGATGTGGAACAGGAGATAAGGAAGCTGACCTTTGGACGCGGCGCGGATGCCGTATTGGAAGTGGCAGGAGGCAGGGATACCTTCCAGATGGCATGGAAGATTGCCAGGCCCAATGCAGTGGTCTGTGTAGTGGCCTTATATGAAGAACCGCAGATACTCCCCCTCCCGGACATGTACGGGAAGAACCTGGTTTTCAAGACCGGCGGAGTGGACGCTTCCTGCTGTGAGGAAATCATGAAACTGATAAAGGCCGGAAAACTGGATACCAGCTGTCTGATTACCCACAGGGCAAAGCTTGAAAACATTATGGAAGCCTATGATGTGTTTGAGAATAAGAGGGACCATGTGATAAAGTACGCAATTGAGGTAACATAAGGCAGATGGATGTCCTGCGTAATTTGAGGACATTTGCAGACATATAAGAAAGACATATAGGAAAGATATATAAGAAAGATATATAAGAAAGAAGGAATGAGTATGGGCAGGAACTGTTGTATCACCATTGAGCGTCAGTACGGAAGCGGAGGAAGGGAGGTGGCCCGCATCCTGTCGGAGCGCCTGGGGATTCCCTGTTATGGGAGGGAGCTTCTGGCAGTGACGGCGGCAGACAATGGAATCAGCATCGAGGAACTGAAAAAGCTGGATGAAAAACGGACGGGAAGCCTGCTTCATGATTTGGTGCTGTATGCCTTCCGGTTCCAGAATTACAATAAGATGCAGGAGCCCTTTGATATCAATAAGGAGGTATCTGACACCATCCGCAGGCTGGCCCGGAAGGGACCATGTATCTTTATCGGAAGATGCGCTGATTTTGCCCTGGACGGAGAATGCGACGTACTTAAACTGTTTATCTACGCTTCATCCATGGAGAAGCGCAAACGCCGTATATGCGAGGTGGATGACATAGCCTTTGAGAAGGCGGAGGAAGAATTACAGAAGAGGGACAGCCAGAGAAGTGACTATTATCACTATTTTACCGGAAAAAACTGGGGGGATATGGAAAATTATGATGCCTGTCTGAATACCTCTGTATTGGGATATGAGGGCTGCGCGGACCTGATTATGAAAATGATGGAATGAGATTGTTGAATGTCATCAAAGGAAGTATAAAAACATTATATGAAAACGCTGCGAAAACGCCGTGATAATGCCGTGAATCAGCCGGATTCCAAACCAGGAAACCAGCTTCTTCACGGCATTTTTCTTCCTCCGCGCCCTGTCAGAAGAACCATCCCGTCAAATAAACGGAGAAATAATAAAAGTTGAGCCGTAATTTTGTGAAAAAAAAACGGGTTGATTTTCATTTGCAAAATGCATATAATATTTGTCAAACACAACAGTTGTTAAATACATATGATAGCCGCACAAAGCATTCCTTAGCAGTGTCTGCGGCAGCACCCGCAAGGAGGTGAGTACCATACAGGAAATAGCCACCATGATAGAAAAGAGCAAACGAAGGTTTCTGTGCATTAAATTCAGGGCCTGCGGCCTTTCCTTTTCCGAGGGAATCGCGCTTCTGGTTATAGGCTACAGCAAATACAGCAATCAGGATACCATTTCCAGCCTGTCCGGAATCGATAAATACCAGACAGCCAAGGTATTGGCGGCCATGGAGGAGCGGGGATATATCAGGAGGGAGATTAACCCTGAGAACAAGCGTGAAAAGCTGGTCTGCCTGTCGGAAAAGGGAAAAGAGGCAGCTAATTCACTGAAGGACATCATGGATCAGTGGGAGAAAATCATCTTTGCCGGAATCACGGCCCAGGAGGAACGGGCCCTGGAACAGATTATGTGCAAAATCGTCGGAAATGTAAGGGAGTATGAAAGAAATACTGGAAGGGAGAAACTGTAATAACAATGAAACTGGCAAAATCCAAGAAAAAAATCATAGGGGCAGCGGCGGCTGTTATTTTATGCGCCATTGTCCTGGTGCTCATCTTCGGCCATGTGACCGGGGATGACCTGTTATTTAAGAATAAGAAAAATCTGGTGGTGCAGTCCTATGTGACCATGGATGAGAGCAACATCAACGCGCTGACAGGAGGCCAGATTAAGGATGTCCTGGTGGAGGAAGGGGATCTGGTGACGAAAGGCCAGGAGCTGGTCCGTCTGGACAGTGATACCCTGATGGCCCAGAGGGAACAGGCCCAGGCAGCCCTGGCCCAGGCGCAGGCATCTTATCAGAGCCTGTTAAACGGCGCCACAGAGGAACAGATGAAGCAGCTGCAGCTGGCGGTCCAGATTGCCCAGGCAAACCTGGAAAATGCCCAGGCATCCTATACCAGGATGGAGGCGGATTATGAGAGGACCTTGGCGCTGGTTCCGGCAGGGGCCGTATCCCAGTCCTCCGTGGATGGGCAGAAGGCTGCCCTGGCTTCTGCCAAGGCTGCCCTGGACAGCTCACGCTCCAATCTGGAGATTTCCCGGAGCAAGCTTTCCGAAGCCAAAAACGGAGCCACGCCGGAACAGATTGCCCAGGCCCAGGCCGGGGTGGACCAGGCCTGGGCTGCCCTGAAACAGATTGACACCACCCTGGATAAATGTGTCCTCACCTCCCCTGTGGACGGCCTGGTGACAACGGTAAATGTCAAGGCCGGTGATGTGGTGTCCTCCGGACTTCCCTCCGTTGTGGTTGCGGACATTTATACCCCCTATATCACATGTGATGTGGATGAAATGAAGCTTCCCCGGGTAAAACTGGACCAGGAGGTGGATATCTCCCTGGCAGCCCTGGGAAAGGATACATATAAGGGAAAAGTGGTGCGAATCAATAAAGAAGCGGATTTTGCCACTAAGAAGGCGTCCAATGAAGCTGACTGGGATATCCTGACCTACGGAATCAAGGTAACCTTTGACGACCTGTCGGGACTGCAGGATGAGCTGCGTTCCGGTATGACAGCCTATGTTGACTTTGGAAAGTGATGTGATGGTATATGAGAGAATGGATGAAACGGGCAGGGAGCCTGGCATCTTCTGTGAAAAAACGGTACATAACGATTCCCATGCTGATTCTTCTTCTGGCACCCACCATCCTGAGTCTGCTCATGGGCGCTGAGTTCATTCACCTGCCTTTTCAGAAGGTCCCCACGGTCATTGTGAACCATGACCACTCTGAGACGGTCCAAAGCCTGATTCAACTGATTTCGGATAACAGGACATTTGACGTCATTGCATGTACGGATGAGGAGGATGACCTGAAGGAAGCATTTTACTACAATAAGGCCCTGGCCGGAATCGTGATTCCGGAGCATTTTTCAGAGGATTTGTTAAATGGCAGGGAAGCCAAAATCATGATTTTTAACGACGGCGCCCTTTCCACGGTTGCCAGCGGCATGAGGGGAACCATAGCCGAAGCCCTGGGAACCATTAAGAGCGGCTATATGCTGAAGCTGGCAGAGGGAAAGGGCATACCGCCCCAGGCAGCCATGAACCTGATTGCGCCCATGGGATATGTGACAAAGGCCATCAGCAATCCCTCCAAGAACGTGGCATACATGATGATGGAGGGCATCCTTCTTACCATTGTGCAGATTGGAGCCGGATGCGTGGGGGCCTGCGTGTGCGAGAGGGCGAGCTTTGGAAGTCTGATGAAGAAGGCCGGATTCATCACCGGCATTGCCTGCGTCTCTGCCCTGGGCTGTATGGTGACCCAGACCCTGTGTTTCGGGTTTCCGTATAAGAGTTCGCCCTGGGCCGGCATTCTGATGACAGTTTTCACCTGCTTCGGCATTACCCTTTTTGGAATACTCCAGAACCTGGGTACCGGGGGAAACTGTGAGGAGGCAGTGCAGAAATGCAGCATCATAAGTTTTACCATGCTGTTAGCCGGTTACACATTTCCGGTCATCTCCATGCCCTGGCCCTGTAAGTTTCTTACCTGGTTCATGCCCAATACCCACTATATCGTGCCTCTGAGGGACATGGCCCTGGTGGAGCGCAGCTTTTTGAGTGAGGCCCATCATGTTCTGTGGCTTATGGGATTCTGCGCGGTGATGGCGCTTTTGGTGGCCAAGAAATTCAGGGATGTCAGGACAGAGGCGGGAAGCCCGCTGACGGATAGTCCCCTGACGGAAAGCGGGGTGGCCGGCATATGATGAGCAGGATATGGAAGGAAGAAAAAAACACGGTTATCGGTCTTTTTATTTCCGTGCTGGCCGGCATGCTCCTGATTACTACTATCTGGAAAAATGATTACACAGAAAATATTCCCTTCGGAATTCTGGATGAGGACCGGTCCTCTTTGTCCCAGTCCATTGTGAAGCAGCTTGGCATCAATCCCTCTCTGGACATTGTATATTACGCGGATTCGGAGCAGGATTTGAAACAGGCCATCCTGGATAAGAAGATAGAGGCCGGCGTCATGATACCCGTAAATTTCAGCCGGGATATGTCACTGAAGAAATCACCCCAGGCAGTGATTTTTGCGGACTGCTCCAACATCATCACCGGAGGAGGGGCTGTGGGGGCTGCATCGTCTGTGCTGGGTACCATGAGCGCGGGAATGCAGCTTAAGATGCTGGAGGGAAATAACTTTTACCCCTCGGCGGCCCAGACCAGCCTGGGTACATTTTCTTACGTGGACAGGACCTTGTATGAGCCACAGGGCGATTACATCAGGAAAATGAGCTATCTGCTGGTTCCCTCCATCACCATGCAGACCTTCCTCATCTCATTTTTCATTCCTCTCATGATACGCAAGAGGAAAGCCCTGGCAGCGGCTGCCCCGGAAAAGCGGGGGGAGGAATTAAAGGACGGAATCATCAGGACGGCCGTGGTGGCGGGCGGCGCAGTGGTGACCCAGTTCGCGGCGCTGAGCGTGGTGGGGCTGTATAAGAATATTCCCCTGAGAGGGGAAATCGGCCTCTATCTGTTCAGCACAGTGCTTTTCATGCTGGCAGCCGTGGCCTTTGGCGTGATGCTTGGGTCCTTTACCAGGAGGCTGGCCTGCTTTGCACAGCTGTATATGATGTGCAGCAACCTGATTGTATTTACCTCAGGACTTATTTTTCCATACTATTTGATGCCGAAATGGCTCAGCATTGCTTCCAGGATATTTTCGCCCATTGCCAATATTGCCGTGGAATTAAAGGCTGTGAACCTGAAGGGAATCGGCTGGGACGCTGCCTGGCCCCAGCTGGCGGGAACGGCCCTGTATACCGTGTTCTGGCTGGCGGCGGGAGGCGCCATGTACGCTCTGAGCATTAAGAAGGAGCGCAGGCTTGCCGGGGCGGCGGAGTGAGAGACTGGGTAACAGGGAATGGCAGCCAGCAATGTTTGGGCTATGGGGTCTTGTCTTGCAAAGCGGTAATACGGATATGATTGACGGCAGTATCTTTAAGTCTATTTTCTGGTTTTCAATCCCTCTTTTGAATAGGAAATTTTTTTCAACAATTGTATAATACGTGGATTCCTATGTGGAAGGAAATTTTGTCAATACAAACGCCCTGGCGGCGGTGGGGGCTTCGCCCCCTGTCATCAATATGCTGGCGGGATTCTTCATGGGACTGTCCACTACCTTGGGGATTGACGGATTCCTCCAGCCGCCGCTCAATAAAAAAGCGGCGGCTTTTCAGTATTTACGCGCAATAAGAGGTGAAAAAGTCAAAATATGAAATAATTTTTCGTAAAAGTCAGATGATATTGACAAAAGTGTTTAAAAGAGTAATATAAAGGCATAGAAAGGAACTGATATGAAAAGTGTACTTGTCAGGATACAGGAATATTCAGCGCAGGCCAGCGGGGCTGAGAAAGGGGTCCTCAGATTTTTAAGGGAAAATCCCGAGGAAGCCGCCGGATACAGCATAAAGCAGCTGGCAGACAAAACGTTTTCCTCAGCGGCAACCATTGTCCGCCTGTGCAGGAAGATGGGGTTTGAGGGCTATAAGGAGCTGCAGAAATCGCTGCTGTATGAGTCAGCCCTGCGCAGGGAGAGTACACGGCCCATGGAGCAGGAGATAAAGAAGGACGACAGCCTGGAGGAGCTGGTGAACAAGGTGACCTATAAGAACATAGTGTCCCTTGACAATACCAGGAAGCTGGTGGATCTGGAAATCTTGAATCAATGTGTGGAGTTGCTGGAGCGGAGCCAGACCGTGTATCTGTTCGGGCTTGGTTCTTCCCTGCTGGTGGCCAGAGATATGTATCTGAAGCTTCTGCGGGTCAACAAGCCATGTGTGATTTGCGATGACTGGCATGCCCAGCTCCTGCAGGCCAGAAACATCCGGGGGTGCGATCTGGCCCTCATTGTCAGCTATTCCGGTCTTACAGAGGAAATGATAGTATGTGCCAGGGAAGCCAGGCTGAGGGAGGCGCCGGTCATCACCATATCCAGGTTTGAGCAGTCGCCCCTGGTCCGTCTGGCTGATTATAACCTGTCAGTGGCTGCAACGGAACTGATTTTCAGGAGCGGGGCCATGTCATCCAGGATATCCCAGCTGAACATGATAGATATTCTGTACACGGCCTATGTGCATAAGCGGTATGACGAGTGCATGGAACAGTTCAGGAAGACCCATATAGACAAATCCGAGGGACCGGATGAAAACCAAAACGTATTGTAAGGGGAGGAATTGCCATGATAGATTTGTCAGTGTTGGTAACGGAAAGCAGGAATAAGGAGACCATGGGGCTGGACCAGATGACCCCTCTGGAAATTGTTGCTATTATGAACCGGGAGGATGGGAAGGCGGTGGAAGCTGTGGGGGAGGTTCTGCCCCAGATTGCCCGGGCCATTGCCTGGTGTACGGACAGTCTGAAACAAAAGGGGAGAATCATCTATATGGGAGCCGGTACCAGCGGAAGGCTGGGGGTACTGGATGCGGTGGAATGTCCGCCCACCTTCGGGGTGTCGCCGGATGTGGTGGTGGGCCTGATGGCCGGGGGCTCCGCTGCCTTTGTGAAGGCGGTGGAGGGAGCCGAGGACAGCCAGACCCTGGGTGAGGAAGACTTAAAAAAGATTCATCTGTCCCCGGCGGATATCGTCATAGGGCTGGCGGCCAGCGGAAGGACGCCTTACGTGATATACGGCCTCCGGTATGCCAAAAAAATTGGATGCAGGACCGTGGCAGTGTCCTGCAACCGGGATTCTGAGATAGGAAAGGAGGCAGATTTGGCCATTGAACCGGTGCCGGGCCCGGAGGTCCTTACTGGCTCCACCAGGCTGAAGGCCGGAACGGCCCAGAAGATGGTTCTGAACATGATATCCACAGGAAGCATGGTGGGAATCGGCAAGGTTTACCAGAACCTGATGGTGGATGTTGTGCAGACAAATATGAAGCTGATTACAAGGGCGGAAAATATTGTCATGACAGCCACGGGATGCACCAGGGAAGAGGCCAGGGACTGTCTGGAGGAGGCGGAGGGAAGCGTAAAGCTGGCAATTACCATGATTCTGCTGCATTGCGGCGCCGAATCCGCAAAGACAAGATTAAATCGAGCTGGGGGGTATGTTCGGAATGCAATACAGGACGTATAAGGAAGCCATGCTTCCGCAGCTGGTGCGGCTGTGGAAAGAGGAAGCGGTGCGTATCCGGTATAAAGCCTATGATACACCGGAAGAATGGAAGGCAGAGCTTTTGGATAAACCGGATTTTGACCCGGAGGGATGCATCCTGGCCTTTACGGATTCCGGCAGTCTGGCGGGATTTGCGGCGGCAATCAGCCAGAAGGAATTCCTGCCGGGGCAGAACCGGGACAATACGCCGGGATATATATTCCTTCTGGTGGTAAAGGAGGAATATGAAGGCAGAGGCGTGGGAAGCAGCCTTTTGGAAAGGGCGGAGGCATTTCTGAAGGGCCAGGGAAAACATGAAATAAGAATAAGTCACAAATGTCCCGTTAAAATGTCCTGGTACATAGACCGGGAAGGCCACGAGCACAACAAGGCGCCTGGAATCAGGACAGACTCCCGCGGATACGTATTTTTTCAAAGGAGAGGATATGAGCTGGTTCAAAAAGAGGTTTCTTATTATCTGCAACTGGAAAAATTTTACATTCCGGCGGACGTACAGAAGCACATTATGGAGTTTAAGCAGCAGGGAATCAGAGTCGCCTGGTTTGACGGCACCAGGAATTTTGGATATGAGGAAATGTTTGGGCGTCTGAGGGACCAGTCATTCCTGAAAAAATTCCGGGACGGAATCCGGGAACATAAGAAAATTCTCATAGTGGAGGACAGGGACGGCAGGGTGATTGGCACAGCCGGAACCGTGTATCCTGAGAAAAACGGACGGGGATTCTTTTCGGCCCTGGCAGTGGACCCGGCTGACGGGGGAAAGGGAATCGGCAATGTACTGTTCTTCAGCCTGTGTCAGGAGCTTAAGAACATGGGGGCGGAATACATGACGATTTTTGTAACGGAAACCAATTTTGCCAGAAGGATTTATGAGAAGGCAGGTTTTTCAGTGGTACAGGAGTGGGCGATACTAAAAAAGACGGTATAACAGGCAAGAGATAAGAAAGGGGAAGGTATCTTATGACAAAGAAAGAGCTGGCACAATCAATCTGCAATCTGGTGGGCGAATCCAATATCAGGACCATAGCAAACTGCTATACCCGGGTCAGGCTGACCGTAAAGGACCCGGAAAAAATGAAGCGGGAGGAGCTTAAAAAGCTGGAGGGCGTACTGGGGGTTATTGAGGAGGGCAGTCATGTGCAGCTGGTGCTGGGCCCCGGCACTGCGGCGGCAGTGGCCCAGCTTATGAGTGACATGACCCATATTAAAAGTGAAGAGGTGGACGAAGCCGTTCTCCTGAAAGAGGAAAACAGGGCAAAAAACAATGTACCCTGCAAGAACATGCTGAAAAAGATAGCCAATATCTTCATTCCCATCATCCCCGCATTCATTGCCTGCGGACTGGTGGTTGCTGTCTACGAATCATCCTATGTATTTTTCCCGGGCTTTCAGGATACGGATTTCGGCAAAATAATGAGCGCGCTGGCCTACTCGGTCTTTACCATCCTGCCCATCATCGTGGGGTATAATACATCCAAGGAATTCGGCGGAAGTCCCATCATCGGTGCTGTTCTGGCCTCCATACTGAACAGTTCATCCCTGGCAGGGGTACAGCTGTTCCATGTGTCCATTACCCCCGGACGGGGCGGCGTGATATCCGTACTGATTATTGCCTATGTGGCAGTGCTGCTGGAGAAACAGCTTCAAAAAGTCATACCGGATTTCCTGGACATGTTCCTGCGGCCGCTGATTACGGTCTGCGTCATGACCTTTGTGGGCCTGATGGTATTCCAGCCCATCGGCGGCTTCATATCGGAGACCATTGGAGCCTTTGTCAGCTTCATTATCTATAAGGTGCCTGTGCTGGCCGGTCTGACCTCAGCCATCTATCTGCCCCTGGTAATGACGGGAATGCACCATGGGCTCATTGCGGTCAACACCCAGCTTATAGCGGATTTCGGCGTCACCTATCTGCTGCCCGTTACCTGTATGGCCGGCGCGGGACAGGTGGGAGCTGCGTTTTACGTATATTTAAAGACAAAGAACCAGAGACTGAAAAAGACCATTAAGAATGCTCTTCCCGTGGGAATGCTGGGAATAGGGGAACCCCTGATGTGGGGCTGTACCATTCCTCTTGGAAAGCCGTTCATAGCATCCTGCATTGGCGGCGGAATCGGCGGAAGCGTCATGGCAGTGATGAAGGTGGCGGCCAAGGTCCCTGAGCTGTCAGGTATTCCTCTGGCGTTCATTACCACCCGGTTCCCGCTGTATTTTGTAGGTCTGTTCGCTTCCTACGCGGCCGGCTTTATCGTGTGCAGGCTGATGGGATTTACGGACCCGGAGGACTAGAGGATAATGGAGATAAAAGATTAAAAAAGCCTAACCCACATTGCCGTTGACTAACAGCCCTTCGGATGTTTACAATATAAATAAAAGGGCCGGCATGATAAAGGGCCATTTTGCTCATACTTGGTATGAACGCAAACGGTAACGGAGGTGTGGTTATGCAGTCATTGTCAGAGGTTAAGGCAGGAGCTGTCTGTACGATTAAATGGATGTTCGGCAATCCCCAGGTCATGGAGTTCATGCATCAGCATGACATCAGGGAGGGAAGTACCATCAATGTGTTCCAGCATGGAAGGGACAGCATGATAATCGGAATGAACAATATACGTCTTGCAATCGGAAACGAGGTTGCGGAGCGGATTAAGGTGTGAAGCAGGCCGTTGATATCCCAGATTAGAGGTATCAGCGGCCTGAAATTTTTCTTTGCTGCAGAATAATTATGCAGTTAATTTCAAAAAATATAAGGAAACTGTTCCATGTTTTGCCGGCGTCTGGAACGGGCCGGCCATATAACAATGGTCAAGAATGACAAAGACGCCCGTTTCATAAATGTGGTCCTTACAGAAAAAGGGCGGGCATTGGTTCAGGGCATGATGGAGCAGATGGGCAGCCATTCTGAGAAGGATTCCATGAGCAAAGAAGCTCTGGAGACTATTTTGAAAGGGTTAAAATGTCTGGAAAAGTGTTTGCAGAGCTGAAAGCGTTCCGTCTGGAACTTCTATGCGTGCTGGTCAGTGTGGCGGCCGGAGTGGGAGCCACTCGGGGCTTCCCACCTATCTGTCGGATATCATCAACAGGGGAATCGCGGATAAGGATATGAATTACATTCTTCACACCGGCCTCATCATGCTGGGAATGGTATGCAATATTATCACAGGCTTTTTTGCCTCCAGAATCGCGCTGGGCTTAGGGCGGAATGTGAGGAGCAGGATTTTCACAAAGGTGGAATATTTCTCCCAGGCGGAGATTGACACATTTTCAACCGCGTCTTTGATTACGCGCTTCTGCGCATCATCCTGACAGCGCCTATCATGTGCGTGGTGGGCATCATGCTGGCTTACAGCAAAAATCCGAAAATGTCAAGCATACTCGTGGTATCCATGCCGGTGATGGTGCTGATTATCAGCCTGATTGGCAGGAGGACCATGCCTCTTTCCAGGAAGATGCAGACCAGGATTGACCGAATCAACCTGATTATGAGGGGAAAGCTTTCCGGCATCCGTGTCATCCGGGCATTTGGGACAGAGGATTACGAAGAAAAGCGTTTTGACGGCGCCAACAAGGACCTGATGAATAATGCCATGAAAATGATGCATGCCATGTCACTGCTGGGGCCGTCCCTGATACTGATATTAAACCTGACCGTGGTGGGGCTTCTCTGGCGGGCGGGACAGGGAATCGCAGCAGAGCCCGTGATACCGGGAGATATCCTGGCAATCATCCAGTATGTGATGCAGATCATGATGTCGGTCACCATGCTTTCCATGATCTTCGTCATGTATCCCAGATGCGCTGCTTCCGCGGACCGTATCTGCGAGGTGCTGGATACTGAAAATTCCATCAGTGACCCGGCGGTTCCCAAGACATCAGAGAGACAGAAAGGTTATCTCACCTTCCGGGATGTAAGCTTTTATTTTTCGGGAGCAGAAGAGCCGGCCGTCAGCCATGTCAGCTTTGAGGCAAAGCCGGGAGAGACAACGGCTATCATCGGAAGTACGGGCAGCGGCAAGACAGCGCTGGTGGGATTGATTCCACGCTTTTATGATGTGCAGGAGGGCGAGGTCCTGGTGGGCGGAGTCAATGTAAAGGACTATGACAGGAGGACCCTGCGCCAAAAAATCGGTTATGTGCCTCAGAAAGCCCTGCTGTTTAAGGGTACCATCATGGAAAATATCCGCTTCGGGGATGATTCGGCCAGCGATGAGCGGGTGAGGGAGGCGGCGGCCTGGTGAGCATGAAGGTGGTAAAACATTCCCAGCGTTATTTCCAGGGACAGCAGTCCGCGCTGGGGGATCTTACAGGGTATGTGGAGGAGATGTACAACGGACAGAACGTGATTGCCGCCTTTGGAAAAGAGGAGGACATCATCGGGACTTTTGAGGGCATCAACAACCGACTCTACGACAACGGATGGAAAGCGCAGTTTTCGTCCAGTATCATCATGCCCTTAACGCAGGCGCTGACCAATATCGGCTATGTGGGAGTGGCGGTTGTCAGCGGATGGCTCTGCATCAACGGCAGGCTGAGCATAGGTATGATTCAGTCCTTCATCCAGTATCTGCGCCAGTTCTCCCAGCCCATCAACCAGGTAACCAACATTGCAAACATCATGCAGGCCACCATGGCTGCGGCCCAAAGGGTATTTGAGTTTTTGGATGCGAAAGAGGAGGTGAAAATTAAGCTGTAAGGGACAGGAAGGTCTGCCGTAACCTCCTGTCCCTTACATATTCAGTTCAGAGACGGGTTTTACTCACTATCTCTTTTTTATTCTCATCTCCGCATACGCGATAATCTGATACAACACTCCCGACACAATGCAGAGGATCACAATAGAAGTCACCACCATGGTCATGGCAAAGGTCTGAGAGCCATAGGTAATCAGATATCCCAGCCCGGCCTTGGCGCTCAGGAATTCACCTATAATCACGCCCACCAGACACAGTCCGATGTTCACCTTCATATTGCTTATAACAAGGGGAAGGGAACCGGGCAGCAGAACCTTCAGGAGCACATCCTTTCGTCCGCCTCCCAGGGAGTAAATCAGCTTGATCTGTTCCGTATCCATCTGGGAAAAGCCTGTGTATAAGGTCAGAATGGAACCAAATACAGCCACGGACACGGCAGCCACCACAATGGTCCGCATGTTATTGCCCAGCCACACAATCAAAAGAGGGGCCAGGGCGGATTTGGGGAGGCTGTTTAACAGGACAAGGAAGGGCTCCAGCACCTGTGCCACGCTTTTGCCGGACCACAGAAGCAGGGCGCATGCCAGGCCAAAGACTGTGCACACGGCAAAGCTGATAAGGGTTTCCATAAGAGTTACCCCTGTGTGGAGGAACAGGCTTCCGTCCTTTGCCATGGAAACCAGGCATTTGGCAATCATCACAGGGGAGCTGAAAATGAAGCTGTCAATCCAGTGCATGTCGGCCGCCAGTTCCCACAGCGCCAGGAGAAGGACCAGCAGCATGACGCGGCATATGGTCACCTGGCGGTGGCGCTGTATTTCTCGGGCCACATACTCCTGCTGGGCCACGGACATATTGCAGGCTGATACAGGCTGTTTATCTCTATTCATATGTCTTTAACTCCTTCCATACCATATTAAAGTAAGCAGAGAATTCCGGACAGTTCCTGCGGTCCAGGGAGCGGGTGCACATTTTAGGAAAATCAATGGACAGGATTTTCTTGACACGGCCGGGACGGGGGGACAGGATCAGTATGCGGTCAGCCACGCTGATGGCCTCAGACAGGTCGTGGGTCACCAGTATGGCGGTTTTGTGCGTCTGACGGATGATGGAGCTGATGTCGTCGCACACAGACAGCCGGGTCTGGTAATCCAGGGCTGAAAATGGTTCGTCCAGGAGAAGAAGGTCCGGCTTAAGGGCCAGTGTCCGTATGAGGGCCGCTCTCTGGCGCATGCCGCCGGACAGCTCCGAGGGTTTTGCATATTCAAAGCCTGCCAGACCGTAGGCCGCCATCATTTCCAGCAGTTCCTGCCTGGCAGGTTCGTCCAACCGCTTTTGAATTTCAAGGCCAAGGGATATATTTGAGAAAATATTTCTCCATTCAAATAAATGATCCTTCTGCAGCATGTATCCAATGGCAGAGGGAGATTTGGTCAGGGGGACGCCGTCTATGTTGATGGTGCCTCCCTCGGGCAGTGTCAGTCCGCACAGCATGGACAGAAGGGTGGACTTGCCGCATCCGGAGGGACCCACGATAGCCAGGAATTCCCCGGGGGATACATCAAATGATATATGGTCAAGGGCCAGCGTCTCACCATCCAGTGAATGGTAGGAATAGCTGACCCCGTCTACTTCCAGTTTGGGAATCATGAAGAAGCTCCTTTCAATTAGAAATCAATTCCTTGATTTATTATATGTAGACAACGGGAAACCGTTCGCCCGGAGCAGGAAAAAAGAAAACAGGCCCCCTGCCGCTTGACCGCGGCAGGAAGCCTGCGTGATAACAATATGAGCGGGAGCCGTAAGACGTTACTTCTGGTAGCTCCAGCTTACCGGCGTGGGCCTGGCTGAGTCAAACACCTGGGCGGCGTCAAACAAATCAGTCAGGCGTTTCCTGGCCGGGTCTGTCTGGATGAGATCCTCATACAGGCGGTAGCCGTCCAGGTTCCTTCTGGCCATGCGGAAGTAGTTTGTACCCATCTGGGTCCAGTAGGGCTTGCTGGCATCCACATTGCAGAAATAGCGGAATCCCTTGGATTCCAGGTAGGCAAAGCGGGGATTGTCCTGATGGTAAGGACGCCAGTCGGCAATGTCGTTGCCATAAGGATAGAGGATGATATCGGTGGGACCTATGAGGGATTCCACCTCGGCCTCCCATTTGTCCGTATCGGTTCGGAAACGCTCCTCATCAATGGCAAATCCGGCCTGCGGGCCATCCGCCACGCCCAGGTGCAGGTGGCCCCAGCTGTGGGAAGCCAGCTCCCAGCCATTATCCTTCAGACACTGGGCCACCCTGGCTGCCTGTTCACGGTCAGCCTCATAGGCGGGGCTGTTCTGGTAGGAGGATGCAGTTCGATACCCCAGTATGCCTTCATAGCCGGTAAATGCGATAATGGCCCTTGCGCCTTTGTAGGAAAAGTCGGGGTGTTCCTGTATGAAGTCCTCCAAAAGCGGAATCAAATCATAGGAGCCGGTGGATGTGGTGCCGTCGTCCATGACCATCTCGCAGGTGGGCTTTCCGTCCTCGCCAATCACCACCCGTTTGGCAAACCCGTCCCCGTCCATGTAGGGATAGTAGCAGACATCATCCTGGGACATGACAAAGGGCTTCTTTCCCTCCGGGAGCATGACGCTGCCCATTACAAAGCGGACGTTTCCATTTTCATCAGGCGCCTCGTAGGCCACATCGTGGATGCGGACCAGCACATAGCCCTTCTGGTACATATCCTCCAGTATCTTAAGAAATTCATCCTTGGTGGTCATGACGGAATTATAGTTGGCGCTGTCCGAGTCCCCGTCAAAGGCCTTGGAGGTATCCATGATAAGTGAGTGGAAGAAAATGTGGGTGACAGCGTTCATATCGGCGGGAACCAGGGCGGCCTTCTGTGATTCATACCGTGCCAGCGCCTCCTTCATGCGGGAGTTCTCCAAATCCAGGCCGCTGGAGTTGATAAGCTCTGCGGCCTTATCGTAATCATAACCCATGGCGATGCGGTCAGCCTGGGCTATGAGCCGGGAAATGTCGTCCTGGGGAGCTTCCGCGGAAGGCTGGTCCGATGGGCCGGAGGAACTGTCTCCGGAAGCCCCGGAGGAACTATTGCCGGAGCTTCCGCCAAAATTGCCGCCGGAAGCCCCGCCGGGGGAATCCCCACCAGCGGAAGGTCTGTTCCCGTTCGGATTAGGGGAGCCGTTTTGCCCTGATGAGGCAATGACCTGGACCGTTCCGTCCGGCTGTTTCGCTAAAACAAACCGGTAGAGGGCGAAAATGCCGCCTCCTGCCAGTACAGTGATTGCTAATAATAAAATAAATGTAGGAAGATGCCGTGACATCCGTGCAAGCTTCTGCCTGCGCCTGCGGGACTGCCTGCGTCTGAAATCTGCTCTGCTCATAGAAATTCTCCTGTATCTGGTACTTGCCTACTTATTATAGCATAGATTCCGTGAAGTGGGTACTATGAAAGAAAAAACAAATATTGGAATTGAAATTCATCTTGTTCCGTGGTATGTTTAAGTTGATATGAATAAACATAAAGGAGAACAGGAACATGGAAGATATGGTAAAGGATCCTAATTGCGCATATTGTATGCAGGGCGAACTGGTGGCTAAGTTCGGTTATCCTGTGTGTGAGATGAAGACAGGCTTTCTCTATGTATTTAAGGAGCAGAGTAAGAAGGGCAGAGTTATTCTGGCTCATAAGAAGCATGTCAGCGAGCTCATCGATCTGACCGACGAGGAGAGGAATGATTACTTTGCAGAGGTGGCCCAGGCAGCCCGCGCCGTACACAAGGTGTTCCGGCCGGACAAGGTAAATTACGGTGCTTACGGCGACACAGGACATCACCTGCACTTTCACATTGTCCCCAAGTATGAGGGCGGTGAAGAATGGGGCGGCACCTTTGAGATGAACAGCGGAAGGACCATGCTTACAGACCCTGAGTACGAGAAGATGGCAGAGGACTTAAGACAGGCCCTGAAGGAAGTATAATTATAATAAGGCAGGAAAATAAGATAGGAAAAATGCGGCAGGCTGCGGTATAATTACGGCCCGCTGCATTTTTTTGCGGTAGAAATCAAGGTTTTGCGGGCATAAGCTGTCTGTCCACTCCCATACAATTAGTAGCAGATGATTTTATTGGAGGAAAATATGAGACGGATTGCAGCGATATTATGCTCAGCAGCAATACTGGTCTCCTATCCCGGGATTGCCGCCCTGGGCCAGGAGCCGGAAATCGCCATCCCCGTGGGAGCAGAGGTATCAGGGAGCAGCCTCTATGGACAGGATGAAGGATGGACAGGAGGGGATGTGCAGGCGGCGGAGGCGCCTGCGGACCAGAACCAGACAGCAGTCCAGATAGCCGCCCCGTCGGCTATTCTAATGGAAGCGTCCACCGGACAGGTAATCTATGAAAAGGGTGCAGATGAAAAACGCAGCCCGGCCAGTGTTACCAAGGTTATGACACTGATATTGATTTTCGATGCCCTTCAGTCCGGGAAGATTCAGCTGACGGACGAGGTGGTCACCAGCGCTCATGCCAAATCCATGGGAGGTTCCCAGGTGTTTCTGGAGGAAGGCGAGAAACAGACCGTGGAGACATTGATTAAATGCATTGTCATTGCATCCGGCAATGACGCGTCTGTGGCCATGGCGGAGTACATAGCTGGCAGCGAGGAGGAGTTTGTGCGGATGATGAATGAAAGGGCAGCCGGCCTTGGCATGGCCAATACCCATTTCGTGGACTGCTGCGGTCTTACGGAATCCGCGGACCATTACACCACGGCCAGGGACATTGCCGTCATGAGCCGCGAGCTGATTAATAAATATCCTCAGATACATAACTATTCCACCATATGGATGGAGAATATAACACATGTCACAAAGCAGGGAACAAAGGAATTCGGCTTGTCCAACACAAATAAACTGCTTAAGATGGCAACTAATTTTACGGTTACGGGCCTTAAGACGGGGTCCACATCCATTGCAAAGTACTGCCTGTCGGCCACAGCGGAAAAGGATGGGGTGCGTCTTATCGCTGCCATCATGGCTGCGCCGGATTTCAAAACCAGATTTGCAGACGCCCAGACCCTTCTCAACTATGGTTATGCAAACTGCAAGCTCTATGAAGACAAGGAACATCTGCCGCTGCCCCAGATGCCGGTTACAGGAGGCGTGGAGGATGAGGTAGGGCTGACCTACGAGGGAACATTTTCCTACCTGAGCCTTAAGGGTGAGGATTTGGGAGCCATCGAGAAGAAGCTGGTGCTTCTGGAATCCATACCCGCTCCGGTGGAACCGGGGCAGAAGGCAGGCGTGCTGGAATATTCTCTGGGCGGCAAAAAGCTGGGAGAGGTTAATGTGCTGACGAACGGAAGTATACGGGAAGCAGGGTATATGGATTATTTGAAGAAGCTTGTGGGAGCGTGGAGGCTGAACCGGCGGTAGGGGGTAATTGTATGGGGATTAGAAGGCTGTCCTCCTGGGGAGGGCGGCCTTTTTTAAGAGATGGAAAAAGTGCTAATTATATCAAGTAATAATAAAAATAATACGGTGTATATAACAAACAATTCTGCGTCTCGTTTCTGTAATTCTATAAAAATGCATAAAAATGTCCCCCTAATTAGGAAAAAGCCCCCCTTATTTGTGAAACTGAAGATTGGTATAATAGAATCATAGATAAAAGTCAGACAATGGATTATGAAGAAGGACAGGTGGCTGAGAATGAACGATACAATTGTTTCCATGGAGAATATCTGTAAGAGCTTTCCAGGAGTCAAGGCATTGGACCATGTGCGTTTTGAACTGCGTTCAGGGGAAGTCATGGCGCTTCTGGGAGAAAATGGTGCAGGAAAAAGTACATTGATGAAGGTGCTCAGCGGTGTCTACACAAGGGATGAAGGGAAAGTGGAAATATTCGGCAGGGAGTACGGGGATATGAACCCGAAGCAGGCCCAGGAAGCCGGAGTGGCAATCATCCATCAGGAGTTGAACATGTGCAGGCATCTGTCGGTGACAGAAAACATGTTCCTGGGACGCGAGAAGGTAAAGGGCATGGTTCTGTCAAACAAGGAGATGGAGGAGGAAGCCAGAAAGATTCTGGATGAGCTGAAAATTGATTTGGATCCGCACCAGGTGGTGGGGGATCTGCCTGTGTCCAAGCAGCAGATGGTGGAGATAGCCAAGGCACTGTCCACCCATGCGAAAATCCTGATTATGGATGAACCCACTTCCGCCCTGACAGCCAGGGAGATAGAGGACTTATTCCGAATCATCCATAACCTGAGGGAAAAGGGATGCGGCATCGTGTACATTTCCCACCGGCTGGAGGAGCTTCAGTCCATTGTGGACCGTGTGACCATAATGCGGGACGGCCAGTACATAACCTCTATGAATTTCCGGGACACAACCCTGGATGAGATAATTGCCAACATGGTGGGACGTGAAATTAAGGAAAAGTTTCCGCGCGTTTCCTGCGAAAAAGGGAAAAAGGTCCTGGAAGTAAAAAATCTGAATGCAGGCAGGATGGTGCGTGATGTGGATTTCTCCCTGTATGAAGGGGAAATTGTGGGATTTGCCGGACTGATGGGAGCGGGCAGGACCGAGACCACCAGGGCTATATTCGGCATTGATGCCAAGGAGAGCGGACAGATTTTCCTGGACGGAAGAGAGGTGGCCATTCACAAGCCCGAGGATGCCATACAGGCAGGAATCGTGCTGGCCCCTGAGGACAGGAAAAAGGACGGACTATGTACAAAACTGAGTATACGGCATAATATAGCCCTGCCAAACCTGGATTTGCTGTGCAACAAGATGGGGGTGGTAAGCCGGTCCAGGGAAGATGAAATGTGCCGGAAGGTGGTGGATGACTTAAAGGTCAAAACCCCTAATGTGGATGTGAATGCAGGCAATCTGTCCGGCGGCAACCAGCAGAAGGTGGTTGTTGGAAAATGGCTGGCCCGTAATTCCAGGGTGGTGATATTCGATGAGCCGACCAGGGGAATTGATGTGGCTGCCAAAGTAGAAATATATAATCTGATGAACCAGCTAAAGCAACAGGGAATTGCTGTCATGTTCGTATCCTCGGAGATGCCGGAGGTCATGGGAATCGCTGACAGAATCGTCGTCATGTGTGACGGCCGTATTACCGGAGAGCTGATGGCAGAGGAGGCCACCCAGAACAGCATTCTGACCCTGGCAACCAGATTTGAGAAGAAAATTGACGCTAAGTGCTTATAATGAGGAGGAGAAAGGTATGAATCACAAGAATCAGGGAGCCCTCAGACAGTTTTTGAATATAAGGGGCATGAGAGGGGCTATGACTGCCTTTGCGGGACTCATTGTCATTTACATAGCATTCGGGGCAATTAATCCCACTGTATTTTCAGAACAAAATGTTACAAACCTGTTCCGTTCCATGTCAAAGTACCTGATTATCGGTATCGGACAGAGCTACGTGCTCATAACAGGCAACATTGATTTGTCCATTGGTTCTGTGGTGGGCATGAGCGCCATGATAGCAGCAACCCTTATGACCCATGGGGTCAATCCCATGGCTGCCATACTGATTACACTTGTCTGCTGCCTGGCCATCGGCGTGGTAAACGGTATTCTGGTAGGAAAGTTCCAGCTTCCCCCGTTCATAGCAACCCTGGGAACCATGTTCGTAGCCAGAGGCGTGGCTTATATGGTAAATGGGAACCGCAACACGGATGCCATCAGTTCAGGCATAGGCAAGGAAGCGGCAGATAAGTTCCAGGCATTTTTTTACTATGGAAAGACGGCGGGGGTGTTTAATACCTTCTGGATTGCCCTGGTACTGTTTATCGCATTCTTTTTCCTGCTCTCCAAGACCAGGACCGGACGCCATATTTACGCCATTGGTTCCAATGCGGAGGCGGCCAAGCTCTCCGGTGTCAGTGTGGTGGCGACAGTCACAAAGACATATCTGGTCAGTGCCTTCTGTTCCTTCGTGGTAGGTCTGATTCTCTGCGGCCAGGCCAATATGGGCAATATGGAAGCAGGCAATATGTATGAGATGTACGCAGTGGCAGCCGGCGTCATCGGCGGTATCTCGCCGCTGGGAGGAACGGGAATCCTGCTGGGGACCTTTGCGGGTGCGGCTGTATGGCAGACCCTGGAAAACGGACTTAACATGATTGGGGTACAGGTAGGAATCCAGCGCCTTGTCATAGGTATTATCGTGGTATTCGCAGTGCTTCTGGACGTGGTGCTCCGGAAGGGAATGCTCATACGGAAACGTCCGGCAGCGGAAAAAAAGGTTTAGAAATTTTATGGAATTAGACGTCACGGGCCAGCTTCCCTGACGCTAATATAAAATGAATGTGAAAGTGTACATGCGTGTACGAAAGGTAGTGTCAAGTAATCTATGAAAACTAAGCCGGAAAAAATCGGCTCAAATGAACCTTGAAAACTGCAGATATACCAAGAGCCAGGCCCTCCGGGAGCTTAGGGCGCCGCCCTAAGAACTTGCAAGGGACCTGTCCCTTGACCCAATATCGGGCTCTGCCCGAACCCGTCCTCGCCGGAAGGCAGGAAAAGGGCGCACCTGCCCCCTTTTCTGTTTTACAGGATTATCCGTGAACCTTATGTCAAGAGGCTTTCGCGGCATATCCTCGCACTTTGTGCTCCGGTATTCCACGGTCCTCCTGACAACAGTTCCGCTCCTTTTAGACTGCGGCTGTTTTCCGGAGATTTAGGATGGTCTGCTGGCCCAGAAAGATGAGAAGCTGCCATTTGCCCGGCATGTTGTCTGCTCCCCGCAGGATTTCCACATCATTGAGCACATGGTAGTTGTTGTGTTTATGAGGGCGTAGAAAGTTGTAATAAGCGACCCACAGGGCAAGGTCATAGTTGGCTCCATCGATGGTGTCAAAGCCGTTGGTCTTTCGATAGGAAGCCTTGTAGGTGCGGTTAAGCCGTTCGATCATCTGCTTAAAAGGCCGGAATTCTTTGGAGACGGCGTCATCATTGGTAAGCCCGATGACCTGGGTGATGTGGAACTTAAAAGCATCGCCGAATTCATGAAAGAACTGCTGGGCGGCAAGAGGATACGCACTATAGCCATCGGCAATAAAGCGGAAGTTTTTGGGAAGCTCCTTAAAGTGGCGGAATGCCATGCGCATGGCCATGATACAGGGGCCGACGCCCCGGTTATCTGAGACCCTGTAGCCGATGATGGAGCGTTTGGCGGCATCCATGATAAACCAGATATAAGATTTGATGCCGCGAACTTTGATGTAGGTCTCGTCGGCGGTAAAGGTAGTGCCAGCGCCGTAATCATAGTTATCAACAAAGGGCTTGATACAGATGGCGGCGCTCTTGCAGTAGTTAGCGATCTGCTGATGAGAGATTTGGATGTTGTAGAGGTCTTTCAGGGCCTGGGAAGTCTTACGCAGAGAAAGGGAAAGGTTTACATGAAGGGTGAGGCACAGGGACATGACATGGGAATCGAACTTATTGAATTTGAGGGAGGAGGCATTCTTTGGCAGGGAGTTTAAGTCCATGCGAAAGAAATCTATCGTGAATTCGCGGTAGAGGTAGTGAAGCTTGTATTCATTTTTGCCATAGTCTTTCTCCAGGTGTTCTTTATCGACGTTTTTGAGGTTATGGAGATAGTAGGGACATTTCTGGTTGACGCATTTGTGGAGGATGAAGTGTTTCCGGTCCTTTTTGTGGACAAGGGCATGTCCGCAGTGGGGACAGCGCAGGGTATAGTGCTTGGAGAAGCGGTTATCATCAGTAGAGAAGTTGGTATCACATACTTTGCATTTTAACTGTCCTTTGGAACCATTATTACGATAAAGAAAAGGCTGAGGAGCATGGCAGGAGGGACAGGTACAGTCAGGAGAGATATCGCATTCCTTGCGCCGTGCAACAGGCCGAATCTTCTTATGGTATTTATATTCGAAGTAAGGGATGAGGAGCTGCCAGTCCCAATCGTTTTGATGAAACTGAAGCATAGGGAGTTCATCGGTTCTGAATTTTTGGTATTTAGGGGAATGGGAATCATCAAAAGCCCATTGTTTGAGAGGGATATATTTGCAGATAAAAGTAATGAGCCAGCAGTTCTGCTGGTAAAGAAATTGAATGAGTGACAATAAATAGGTAATACTATTCATAAGCAATGAAATTCCTTTCTGTGTTTGTGGGATTGGTTTACCTAAAGTATTGACACAAAAAGGGAGGTCATTGCTTTTTTCTTTGAAAAAGTGGTGTAATCCCTAAAAATACAAGGTTTGTAACAAAAAATGAGGTAGTAAACTTGACACTACCGTACGAAAAAAGGAGGAAATGCAATGAAAAAAATGTTAGCACTGGCTTGTTCCCTTGGCCTCGCCGCGTCTCTTATTACCGGGTGCGGCAGCAAGACTGAGGATGTATCAGCCACCACCGCAGCGCAGGCATCGGCAGAAGCAGCAAAGACAGAAGCGCCGGCAGCTGGTTCCGACACCATGGTTGCCCTGATTACCATGGATTCCATTGACCAGCATTGGGTGACCCTGAACGAGGGCGCGCAGAAGGCTGCAAAGGAGCTGGGCGTAACGGTCCAGTTTATGGCTCCCAACACCAAGGATGACGCGCAGCAGATTGAATGTGTGAACAATGCGGTGTCCGCGGGCGCCAAGGCCATCATCGTGGCAGCCAACGGTCCGGACGCCATCTCGTCCGCATTAAAGGAGGCGCAGTCCTCAGGCGTAAAAATCGTATATGTAGACTCCCCGGCCAACGTGGAAGCAGAGGCAACCTTCTCCACGGATAACAAGGCAGCAGGCAAGACGGCAGGCGGGGAAATGCTTAAGGCCCTGAAGGACGCAGGGGTGACATCCGGTTCCATCGGCATCATCAATGTAAACGCTGCAACCGATTCCTGCGTCATGCGTGAAGAGGGATTCCGTTCCGCATTTGAGGGAAGCGGCTTCACTCTCTTAGAGACACAGTACGGCGAAGGCGATGCGGCCAAGTCGCAGAGCATTGCGGAAAACTATATCACCCAGGGCGTTGTGGGCATCTTTGGCTGTAACGAAGGTTCTACCACCGGAGCGGGCAACGCAATCAAGGCATCCGGTAAAGACGGAATCATCGGCGTTGGATTTGACAAGTCCGATGCAATCCTGGGCCTGATTGACGACGGATACATGCTGTGCACCATGGCCCAGAATCCCGATGTAATGGGCTACGAGGGCGTAAAGGCAGCCGTGGCAGCTGTTGGCGGCGAGTCATTGGGCGGCAAGGTAACTGACACAGGCGTATCTGTGCTTACGGCGCAGAACGGGGCGGCTGGCGATGCTTCCGCGGCTGTAAAGGCAGGCAGGGAATACAGGATTGCTCTGATTACCATGGATTCCATTGACCAGCACTGGGTAACCCTCAACGAGGGCGCACAGAAGGAAGCAGAGGCCCTTGGCGTAACCGTGACCTTCATGTCTCCAAATACAAAGGATGACGCACAGCAGATTGAGTGCGTGAACAATGCAGTGGCAGGCGGCTATGAGGCAATCATGGTAGCAGCTAACGGTCCGGACGCTATCTCCTCCGCGTTAAAAGAAGCAGAATCAACCGGTGTAAAAATCGTATACGTAGACTCCCCGGCCAACGTGGAAGCAGAGGCAACCTTCTCCACGGATAACAAGGCAGCAGGCAAGACGGCAGGCGGGGAAATGCTTAAGGCCCTGAAGGACGCAGGGGTGACATCCGGTTCCATCGGCATCATCAATGTAAACGCTGCAACCGATTCCTGCGTTATGCGCGAGGAAGGATTCCGTTCCGCATTTGAGGGAAGCGGCTTCACCCTGTTAGAGACACAGTACGGCGAAGGCGATGCTGCCAAGTCGCAGAGCATTGCGGAAAACTATATCACCCAAGGCGTTGTGGGCATCTTTGGCTGTAACGAAGGTTCTACCACCGGAGCGGGCAACGCAATCAAGGCATCCGGCAAAGACGGAATCATCGGCGTTGGATTTGACAAGTCCGATGCAATCCTGGGCCTGATTGACGACGGATACCTGCTGTGCACCATGGCCCAGAACCCGGATGTTATGGGCTCAAAGGGTGTGGAAGCATGTGTGAAGGCTCTGGAAGGAGAAGCTTTAGGAGGAGCTGTGACGGATACAGGAGTGTCTGTATTGAAGAAGTAAGGAATCATCAATAATGGATATGACAGGAACGCCGCTCTGAGGAACGGCGTTCTTGTTGAAATGTAAAATTGGGCATGTTATGATTAAGGTCAGAGAAAGGTCGCGGGTATAACCTGGAAGGCTGTCTTAGGGGGAGTGGTATATGTTAAAGGTAATAATAGCGGACGATGAGCGCCTGATATGCAGGCTGGTGCAGACGCTGGCGGACTGGGATTCAATGGGCATGGAGGTGGTGGCCATGGCGGAGAACGGCCTGGAGGCGCTGGAACTGGTGCAGTCCAGGCATCCCGACATACTTGATTACAGACATACGTATGCCTGGCTGCGACGGGCTGGAGCTGATACGGAGCGCGAAACAAATCATGCCGGACCTGGAAGTGGTAATCATCAGCGGCTATGCCCATTTTGAGTATGCCCAGAGCGCCATGAAGTATGGGGCCGGCTACTATCTGTTAAAGCCCATCAAACAGGCGGAGCTGATGGAGACACTGGAAAAAATCAAGGAAAAATGTGAATCCAGGCTGGAGACAATGGAAACCATCAGCAGGCAGCATCAGAACAGCCAAAAGGATTTAAGCCGCATACGGGAGAGTCTGGTAAAGGATTTGATGACGAATCCCACAGAATTGACGGCGGAAGCTCTGAGGGACATCTACCACGTGGAGACATACGGCGGCATGTACCAGGTGTTCATGGTAAAAATAGACGGCGGCAGTGGCCAGGTCAGCCGCAGCGGCCTGGAGGTCATGCAGGAGAAAATAAAGGATATATTCAGCAACTCCCTGGCCCCGGTCTGCCATGACATGCTGCTGCATTTCCAGTCCTTCACCGGCTGCGGCGTCATGAATTACGACCCGGCTAAAAAGGATGAGGTGCGCAGAGGACTGAGGGAGTGCCTGAATCACCTGGAAGTAAAGAGAAGTCTGCTGGGCCCCTTTGAATTTTCCGTCTCACTGGGAATTGCCGTGGATGCTCCGGAGAAAATGCCCTTATCCCTGGAATCAGCCAGGAACGCCATGACAGAGCGCCTGATTCAGGGAACCGGAAGACTGCTGGATACAGTGCCGCCGGGCTCCGGCATAGAAAAGCAGAACCTGCTGGATAAATACATAAAGGTGATGGAGCACACCGTGGACAGCCTGAGTACAGCAGAGGCAGGGGAGGCCTGCCGTATGCTGGAGACAGAGGCCCTGGGGCTGGATCGTATATGCGGCAGGGAGATACTGGAGCTGGTGCTGTCAGCAGGCCGCCTCTTCATCGCCCGCACAGCCCTGAGCAATGTGGAGGAAATCCAGCAGGAATTTGTGAACAGCTGCAGCCAGTGCAGGACAGCGGGAGAGCTTTTCGGCCAGCTGGCCCGAATCCAGGAAAGGCTGCTGTCTGAGGCCAGGGAGATGCGAAGCAGCGAGGCCGCAAGACCGATTCGCATTGCCAAACAGTATGTGATGCAGCATTTTGACGAACCCATTACCCTGGAGACCGTGTGCGAGGATATCGGTTTCAGCGTCAATTATTTCAGTATGCTGTTCAAGCGTGAGACAGGGGAAGGATTTGCTAAATACCTTACCAGGGTAAGGATTGAGGAAGCTAAGACATTGCTTCGCGAGACCAGTATTCCCATTGCAGAGATATGTGAGAAGGTGGGGTACAGTGACAGGAAGCATTTTACCCATACCTTCCACAAGGCCACGGGACTGAATCCGGTGGAATACCGGAAACTGTATGGATAAAGGGAACAGGAGGGAGGCGGGGAAATGGAACAAAACAGGTTCAGATATCTTTCGGTGCGGGTTATTGCGCTGCTTATTGCCGCCCTGTGTTTAGCGATGTTTCAGACTGCGGCCTGCCTGGTCCGGGCGTTCCGGGGAAATGCACCCTTGTGGCCCGGCGTTATGGGCGCTGCGCTGCTGCTTATTTGCATATGGGTCTTCAGTAAATGGATACTCAGGCCCTACCTCCGGTTGGAACGGACCATGCACCTGTTCCTGGAGGGATATACCACCACCGACCTGACTGACTTGTGCCAGGTGGTCCCGACTCCCATGGTGTACCGGATGCTGGAGCACATGATGAAAATTATGGATTCATCGGAACTGCTTAAGCTTAACAAGCGGCAGGCCCAGTATCTGGCGCTCCAGAATCAGATTAACCCCCATTTCCTGTACAATACCCTGGAGAGCATCCGCAGCGAGGCTTTGATTGCAGGGCTTACCAGCGTAGCGGATATGACGGAGGCCCTGGCCACATTTTTCCGCTACACCATCAGCAAGGTGGAAAACCTGGTTTCCGTGGAGGAGGAGCTGGAGAACTGCAGGACCTATTTCCGGATACAGCAGTACCGGTTCGGTTCACGGCTGAGCCTGTCCATAGAATGCGATCCGGAGGACAGGGAGGAGATATATGGCTGCCGGCTGCCGAAGCTGACCATGCAGCCTATCCTGGAGAACAGCATCATCCATGGAACGGAGTGCAAGATAGGCACAGGCCACCTGTCCATCCATCTGGAACGGAGCGGACAACGGCTGCTGATACGCATTTCTGACGACGGGGTGGGGATGGATGAGGAGGTATTGTCCAGGATGAACGATCGGCTGGGAAAGAGCGGTCAGGCATTTGCGTCCCAGGGTTCAGAGACTCGGGGCGGCATAGCCCTTATAAATGTAAACAACCGGATTCACCTGCTCTTTGGAGAGGAATACGGGCTTCATGTATTTTCCATGCCGGGAGTTGGGACAGATGTGGAAATCAATTTGCCTGCCATTACCAATGACAGGGACTTGAAGAACAAAGAGGCATTAAAATGAGGGAAGAGATACTGCGCATGGAGCGGGTGACTTACCGGGAACAGGGAGTGGCCCTGCTGGAGAATTTCAGCATGACAATCTGGGCAGGCGAGATACTGGGTCTGGTGCCGGTAAACCACCTGGGGCTGTCTGCCCTGGTTCGTCTGCTGCAGCAAAACCTTCCCCTGCATTACGGCTATGTGTATTATAAGGAAAGGCTGGTAAACGACTGGCGTTTTCCATGTACAGGTATGAACCATACCATCATGAACCAAACCGCCATAAATCAAACTGCCATGAACCGTGTCAGCGTGATTCGCAACCGGAGCTGTCTGGCGGAGGGACTGACTGTGGCCGACAATATTTTCGTGCTCCGTCCCGGATTCAGGAAGCGGCTGATGCAGCCTTATATACTGAGGGAACAGTTAAAGCCCTTCATGGAGGATATCGGAGTGGAGATTCCGGCCGACGCTTATGTGGAGGAGCTCACTAACTTTGAACGGTTTGTGGTGGAACTGTTAAAGGCAGTGGTGGCAGGCAATCATCTGGTGGTGCTGGAGGACATAAGCACCTTCATAAGCGACGCGGAGCTGGAGCAGCTGAGCGGAATCCTGCATCACTACGCGAAAAAGGGCATGTCTTTTCTCTACATAGCCGCTCATTTCGAGGAAGCGCGTCAGATATGCGGTCGGACGGCCCTTATGCTGAACGGACAGATTATAAAATGCTTCCAGGCAAAGGACAAAGCGCCGGACCCGTTTTTTCTGCACTGCACCGAGGACTTTGACCGTCATGTGCGGGAGCAGATGAACCAGAGGCCAAGGCCGGAGGAAAACCAGATTGTGTTTCAGGCAGAGGGAGAACCTGCGTTTTCAGTTGCAAGGGGAGAATGTCTGGTGATGCAGGATTTGGATAACTGCATGATTCAGGAACTGATTCCGGTCCTGTCCGGTGAAGAAAGGCATTCCGCGGGACAGATTTTAATTGACGGAACGCCTCTGGGAGGGAAAAATGACCGCCGCATCGCAGTGATCCAGGAACTGCCGGTACATTCCATGCTGTTTTCCAACCTGAGCTATCTGGATAACCTTTGTTTTACTCTGGACCACCGGGTCAGAGGCGTGTGGGGAAGCAAGCGCGTTAAGAAAAGCCTGCGTCAGGAATATGCTGAACTTTTGGGGGAGGAGGTATTTGACCTGCCTGTGGACCGTCTGACGGAATGGCAGAAATACGACCTCATATATACCCGCATTTACCTTCAGAATCCTAAAGTCGTGTTCTGTGTGCAGCCCTTTAAGAGTGCGGAGGTATCCCTGCGCATCCATATCATGGAGCTGCTGGAACGTTTTTTAAATAAGGGGATTCCTGTGGTGATTATGGCAGTGAACCTGGCAGATTCTCTGGCTCTGGCGGACCGGCTCCTGCGGGTGCGCCGGGGCGGGAAGGTACAGGAGTATCACAGGGATGAGTTCGCGGCATTGCCGGTGAATACGCCATGGCTGTATTTGTATCAGGAGAAGTACAGGGAAGAGTGGTAGGGCGGCGTGGACGGGCGGTGGGGCGTGGAAGAGTGGCAGGCGGAGCGGTTGAAATGAATGAAACAGGTGAACTAAATGAAACAGGCCGGATTATATACTGTACTGCATTTGGGCAGGTAACAGTTTATAAGCCGGCTGTTTATAGTTAGTGGGAATTAAAGTGCACTGCGTGAGTAAAGCGGAGGCTATTTCGCTGCCTGCTCAGAAAACTGTGTGGTAACAAGGTCCTCATAGGGAACCCGTGCCGACAGTTCACCTGCCTCTTCCAGGATGTTTTCCAGAAGCTCAAAGCTTTCTTTCTCGAATACGGTGTCATCCTTCCAGGTATCCTGGTCCTTATAACGGCCTACGATGACAGCGAGTTTATCCACCGGTGTTTCCTTGAACTGGGGCTGGATGGTTTTGGCAATTTCTTCGGCGGAATGGGAGTTTACGTAGTCCATGCCCTTCTGGATGGCATTGGTAAACTTCTGAATGATTTCCGGGTTTTGCTCCACATAGCTCTTCCTGGCACAGTAAGCAGTGTAAGGGACATATCCGGATTCTGTTCCAAGAGAGGCTACCACGTACCCGCTGCCTTCGCTCTCCAGAGTGGTTGCAAAAGGTTCAAATTCCACGGTATAGTCCGCGTCATCGCTGGTAAAGGCGGCTGCGGTCAGCCCGAAATTGATGCTCTGGTCAATGGAAAGGTCTGTCTTTGGGTCCATGCCGTGTTTCTTTAGGATATACTCGAAGACCATCTGAGGCATGCCGCCTGCGCGTCCGCCGAGGACCTTCCTGCCCTTCAGGTTTTCCCATTTAAAATTGTCCTCAGGCTGACGTCCCACCAGGAAGTTGCCTGCCCGCTGTGTCAGCTGGGCGAAGTTCACAGCATAGTCCTGAGAACCCTCCTGGTATACGTAGATGCTGGCCTCGGAACCCATAAAACCGATTTGGGCGTCGCCGGAGATAAGGGCGGTCATTACCTTATCAGCACCAGCTCCGTTTACAAGGGTCAGGTCGATGCCCTCGTCCTCAAAATATCCCAGCTCAATGGCTGCGTATTGGGGGGCGTAGAAGATGGAATGGGCCACTTCGTTGAGGACCAACGGGGTGTTGCCGGAGGATGCACTGCCGGATGATTTTGAACAGCCAGTTAGGGCAGCTGCGGTCAGGGCTGCTGCCAGAAGAATGCTAATTGCTTTTTTCATCAATATGCTCCTTATATGATTT
Organism: Enterocloster clostridioformis; assembly: GCF_020297485.1. Taxonomy (NCBI): domain Bacteria; kingdom Bacillati; phylum Bacillota; class Clostridia; order Lachnospirales; family Lachnospiraceae; genus Enterocloster; species Enterocloster clostridioformis. Next base: position 2,387,499 of record NZ_JAIWZC010000001.1, on the reverse strand, counting down.
GGTATAGTATAGTCTATTAGGTCTGGGGGGAATCGGTGAATAAAACATGGGGAACCGAGGATTAAAATGGCTGATGGAAGCCGTGTTTTATACCGGCGTGATATTGAGTGGTCTTATAGAGAGTCTGATTTTATGGAGACCAATCTGATAGTACCTGGTTATGTATTTATTTTTAAACAGTTTTAATTGCCTGTGATGCCCAAAAATGATATGATTGACAGTAGTCGTGATAAAAATGGGTAGCAGTCTTAATGAGAGTATAATATGCTATTTTCCATATCTGCCTAAGGAGAATGGAAACAAATCGGAGATTGACCTTCTGCTTTTTGTAAATATATATATATTTGAGCAGGAATTACAGCGGCTGGAATCCTGGACTTCGGATGCGGTTCCGGCAGAGATACCAGGTATTTCATGGACAGGGGATTTGAGACAGATGCCATAGATGGTTCTGAAGAGCTGGTCAGGATTGCGTCTGAATATACAGGCATTGAAGTAAGGCAGATGTATTTTCAGAATTTAGATGAAAAAGAGGCTTATGATGGAATCTGGGCATGTTCTTCCATACTGCATCTGTCCTATGGGGAGCTGGAGGATGTTTTTGTCAAAATGGCTCGTGCGTTGAATCACCATGGAATCCTGTATACCTCCTTTAAATATGGAACGGCAGAGGGTGAGCCAAGTGGCCGCTATTTTACGGATATGACGGAAAGAAAGATGGATAAACTGTTAAAAGATGTAAATACATTTGACATCATGGAGATGTGGGTAACGGACGATGTCCGCCCGGGGAGAGCAGAAGAAAAATGGCTGAACATGATATTGAGGAAAAAATAGAATCGTTGAAACAAATACAAAGGGATATCGGGCCCTGTGAGGTCATTACCGGGGGCAGAGATAAGAATCGTTTTTTGCTGTATCAGTTAGAGCTCAGTATGCTCAGGGCTGTACAGATTGATATGATTGTGTCATTCCTCATGGAGTCAGGAGTACGTATGATTCTGGATGATTTGGAACAGGCACTGAAACGCGGAGTGAAAATCAGAATCCTGACCGGAAATTATCTGGGGATCACACAGCCGGAGGCATTGTGCCTTATAAAGGACCGGCTGGGGGACCGGGTGGACCTTCGGTTTTACAATGAAAAGGAACGGTCCTTTCACCCCAAAGCCTACATATTCCGAAGAAAGGATTTAGGGGAAATATACATTGGTTCATCCAATGTTTCGCGCAGTGCTCTCACATCCGGTATTGAATGAATCATACTTTGCCAGGGATTGTTTTGATTATATTGTTATTGATGAGTACGGCATAATAGGACAAGTCAAGAGAAGACCGATTTTAAAGGCTTCCTGACCAAGTCCTATTTTTTTGACCTACTGGAAGAGGGGGTGAGATGTAAGGACGGCGCCGAATTTACAATCGAATACCTACTACTATGAAGGCAGAGGGGTTTCCAGGCTCCGAATGGACGAAGAATGCCTTCGTGAGAGTGGGGTGATGCTTATCAGAGCAAATAGGGCTTTGATCCGCGGGAGTAGTCTGCTCCTAGACGGATCTGAGCCCTTTTCTCTTTCAAGGCGGTCGGATGCAGGCAGCATCCATGTTACAGATAATCGAAGGAGGAAATCAGATGAAGAGATTCAAAGAGCGTAGAAATATGAAGATCTACGGAATGAGCGGATACAATTACAAGTCAACCCCGACCATCATGCTTAAAGGTCAGTGGCTGAAGGAGCTGGGCTTTGAGATCGGCGGGTATGTTACTGCCAGCTGTGAGAACGACAAGCTGGTTATCACGCCGGATGCGGAAATGGCGGTGCTGAAGGAAGCAGAGGCGGCTTTCATGGAAAGAGAGACAGAGCTTCTGCAAAAGAGGTTTAAGGCGGAGAAGGAAAAGCTGCGTGCTCAGTTTGTAGCGGAGAGAACAGCGGAGTACGGCGTTTGCGCGGAACAGGGGGTGTGATGTTATGGGAAAGATAATCATGATCGGAGCAATGAAGGGTGGTGTCGGTAAATCTGTTACGGCGTTCAATCTGGCGTATTCCCTGCAGAAGAAGGGGAAGAAGGTTCTGGCTGTGGACTTTGATCCGCAGTCTAACCTGACAACCTGTTTCGGGGCGGCAGATGAAGTGATCGTGACGGTGAACCCTCAGCTTCTGGCTATGAAGGGCTTGGCGGACTTCCTGAAGACCGTGAAAAAGATCAAGAGCTGCATCAATGAGAAACGTACAAATTTTGAGCCGCCGAGCGGGAAGCGCACCAAGCAAAATGAGGTCGAGTGGCTGGAATGGCAGGCACATAGGTTGGCTCCAAGGGTTCTGATGCCTAAAAATATGTTCCGGAAGAAGGCAGAGGAACTGCTTGATAATGATATCAATTCCTGTGATGAGCTGATTCACCAACTTGCCGAGTTCTTCATTGTTTCGAGAAGCTCTGTTAAGATTCGATTGCTTGAAGTGGGGCTGGAAGAAAGAATATCCGGCTTTCAAGATTATGAAGCTGTTTATGCTGAGTTGAACCGGACAAAAGATTTTGTTCCTCTGACTTTGGAAGAGTCATTCCAGATGCTTTCCGATAATCCCATTCTTGAAGAGTGGGTGGAGTCATATGGCCTGTTATTTGTAGATGGGTACTTTGTTGTCCCGGACAGAAGAATATCACCGTCAAAAACGGCGAAATACATCTGACAAAAAGGGCGAAGACAAATCTTCCTACATGTGCCCTGAATATAAGGGAACAGCATTTTATAACATACAAATATGCGCAGGAAGATCTTTCTTGCTATGCAATGATGAGACTGAAAAAGAGTTCCTTAGGCTGCTCAGGGATGAAGATACCACCTTATGCCAGAGCCTGACATTTATGATTGATAAAAAAGGATGGACGGATCCTCTGGACTTTTATGAGAATACATTAGTACATGAGAATTATCTTAAACGGATTAGAGATAATGAATCCAATAAAATGGAGTCCGGAACTATCATGGCTATCTGTGTCGGTTTAGGGCTTCGCAGGGATCTGATAGAAGAAGTGTATCAGAAATCGGAGCGCAAACTACATCCATATCAAGATCCGGATCGTATCTGGCTGAAAATTATTGACCGATACCCGTGCATTAGCATTGTGGACTTCAATAGATTACTTGAAGTGGTCAAAATGGAGCCAATCGGAACCAAAGATAGAAAGAATTCAAGAGTTTCATAATTTTTTTCAACTTACCAAGTTGGGATTGAGCCTCTTAGGGGGCTTTTTTTTTTATGCTCAAATCTGAAAAGCCTTATTTTAAGCCATTTCTTCTCAACTTACCGAGTTTTTACAGCATTTTTCCATTCTGCTTTAATGAAGGCGTGCCAGGCAAAAGACACAGAAAAAGAGACGGAGGTATGCAGAAATGACAAGAGATGAAAGAACAAATTGGATCGCAAATATTGAAAATACAGCTTCATTTATCGAGTCAGAGATTGGTGCAGAAACCGTGAATTTTGTCCTGGAAAAATACGAGGCAAAGTCAATCGAGCAGATCGCATCATCCGATTTGTCTGAGGTTTTCAGTGAACTATACGCGATCGAGACGAATTTGAGATCTGGATGATGATACCGGAAAAATGCGGTGAAAAACCGCTTAGTAAGACAGGGGGTTGCAAATATCCCAGAGAAATATAGGAGGGAAATCGGAAAAACGGGGTTTCTCATACCTATACCAGTAGGACGGTGGGTACGGATCAGAGTCCTCATCCGTGGATGAAGGTTCTGATGGGTATCCGGCGGATATCCAAATAACTATTTACAAATTTAATATCGGCACATGATGCGCAGTGGACAGGATACGAACATATTGCATTCCAGACAGTTGCCGGTACGGCAGCAGCGGAAAGCGATATGTATGTACCCTTGCTTCATTGCGCTCTTTTTGCAGCATGGGTACGTCGGGGGATAAGCCTGTCGATGTCTTGTCTCACTGTCTCCGGGCCAGAAACGGAGGCAAAAGATGTTATTCAGAAAAACACCGACAAGTGAGAGAGGCAACTATGTGTACAGGTTCAGTGACGGGATGGTATCCGTTATTGCGGAGGGTGATGAGGCGGCGGTCTGGATCAAGTCGCTCCATTCCTTCGATGATGCTGAGGTCTATAACAACATCAAGAACAGCAGACCGCAGCTTGAATCCTGGCAGAAGAAGGCTCTGGAAGAGTGGAAGGCTCAGCATCCGGGTGAAGAGCCGGAGAAGAATTGGAATCTGTCGATGGACGGATTGATGATGACTGAGAATCCAGATACCAGCACTTATGCGAAGCAGCTTGCGGAGATGGCGGCGGAAGAGCCGGATCCGCTGAAGGAGCTTCTTTATGAGATTCTTTCAAGGCTGCCGGAGGACGATCAGGAATTGTATCGTCTGTATTATGTGGAGGGCTATTCACAGGAAGAGATTGCGGAGATGAAAGACGTGTCACAGAACACAATCTCTAAGAAGCTTCGCAGGATCAAGAAGCAGCTGACCGAGATGTGCAGGAACGCAGTATAAGGACGGAGCGGGTAATCCCAACTGAATATGGTGTCAAATGACGGCGGGAAATTTTCCTGCCGCTTTTGATGATGGGATATTGACAAAAAGCAATCATAGGGTTATACTGATGATGAAAAAAATCAAAAAATACATCATGCACTCTGCGGAGGATAAAGTATTGAGCATAGATCAGAAAGACATAGAGCAGTATCTTTCCGAGGTGAAGGAAGCTGTTGAAAAGGATAATTACCGGCTTGATCGGAATGCCAGACGGCAGGATAACATCAATCTGTTTCTGGATTATGTTATTGACGAGGCAAAGGCAAAGGAGATCATATTGAGCCTTACTGTAATGGATTTTTCGGAAATCCTGCAGAATGAGCATAAGGGCTATGAACATGAGAACCTGTATGTATTTGGCAAGGATGTGTCACTTTTGGAGAGGAATGGGACGGAAGAAAAAACAGTATCTTTGTATATCAAATTCAACAAGCTGGAGAACTGTTTTGTGATCGTTATTTCGTTCCATGAACAGAAACATCCGCTTACATACTATTTCAAATAATCAGGAGGCAAATCGGAGGTGACCATTATGACAGAGAAGGGAAGAAGAGATTTCTGCATAGAGTGCAGGAAAGAGACCGAGTACCTTTTGCAGAAGAAGGACATCGTAAAGAATATAAGGGATAAGGATTATACCTTTGCAATCACCGTGGCTGTCTGTGCGGAGTGCGGTGAGGAAATGAGCATTCCAGGCCTTATTGATAAGAATGTTCAGGAAATCGATGAGCAGTACAGGGTGGCGGAAGGGCTTGTATCGGTTGACGATATCGAAAAGCTCATGAAAATCTATAAGATCGGTAAGGCTCCTCTGTCCCTGGCGCTGGGTTTCGGAGAGGTGACTATTCCGCGTTATCTGGAAGGACAGGTACCTTCCAAAGAATATTCTGATATCGTAAAGGCGGCGCTGGCATCCCCTGCCTATATGAAGCATAAGCTCATGGAAAACCGGGAGAAGCTGACGGATGCGGCATACAGGAAGGCGCTTTCGGCATCAGAAAGCATAGAGAGCCTGTTTTCCGTTTCGGATAAGATGCTCAGGGTGATCGCATATATATTTGAAAAGCTGGAAGAGGTAACGCCTCTCATGCTGCAGAAGCTCCTGTATTTTATCCAGGGCGTTTATTCTGCATTGTATGGAAAACCGATCTTTGAAGAGGACTGCAGGGCATGGATCCACGGTCCGGTTTATCCGGAGGTGTATGACCTGTTCCGGGATTTCAAATATAATCCGATCGATGATGCACGGTTCGCGCTTCTTAGTGGAACTGAGGATGCACTGACGGATGATGAGAAGCGTGTGATCGACCTTGTGGTGAATACTTTCGGGATGTATGGCGGAAAGGTGCTGGAGAAGATCACACACAATGAGGATCCCTGGATGGAGGCGAGGAAAGGATACGGCGACAGCATCCCTTCCAGTGAGCTTCTGCCGAAAGAGCGGATTATGAAGTATTATATCCTGATAAACCAGAAATACGGCATAGATACGGAGGATGGCCTGCGGACATATATCCATGATATGCTTGATAAGGCATCATGATCCGTAACAACTGAATCCGGATAATAGAGTCAGACCATAAGGCTCAGAAGAGTTAATTCTTCTGGGTCTTATTTTTTTCTTTATTAGGAAACTTCGCAAATCGGCAAAGATGGTGTATAATAGACTGGAGATAAAAAATGACATAGCAAAAGAGCGAAGGTGTGACTTCGCCATGACGTTGTCTATGTAGTTTTTTGTTTTTGGTTTAGGCTGCACTATCTGACGGTAGAGAAAGGATAAGGCGTATGGATCTATCCATATCCCATAACCTTTCGATAGCGTTCAAATAGTGCAGTTTTTTTGTGGTAAACTTCTAAAACCAACATAGAAGTGCCACACTTCGGGCATCTGAGCGGATCATAGCCAAAGGCCAGAAGAATCGAATTACGCCAGTCCAGTAATCGGGAAAGATATTGCCGCTTCTAAGGGATAAACATTTCCTGAGATTTTTTTCCTGTTTATGGTGTTTTGCATAAATGCCGTAGTAGCGGACCATTTTAAAGTGCCTGTCAGGGATATGTACGATCAGCCGTTTGATAAAGTCAATGGCAGGGATGCATTCTGTGATTGTTTTATGGTCCTCATGGCGCTGATAATGGAACGTCACACAATCCCCGTCATAGGCATCAATCCTGGAAGTGGCAATGACAGGTCTTCCAAGATATCTGCTGATGTATTTAACGGGGATTGTAAAGACACAATGTCTGTGGTTGCAGGAAACGAGTTTACAGGACATACGTAAAGCCCGTTTCTGGTTATACATGCTGCCACAGGAAGGACAGAAGCGGCTTTTACAGGAGAAGGGAACAAATTTAAGGTTACCACAATGAGGGCAGCCAAAGAAAGCGCCCCCGAAAGAAGGAGCATGGCAATTGATCATCCTGTCGATGTTATCCAAAACATTGTTGCCGGGGCGGATGACATATTGGACGTATTCAAAGTGGTCAGAAAAAATAGTTTGGAGGATGTTCTTTTTACACATAAGAACATTTTACAATAAAAAGATATAAAGAGAACCCCCCAAATCCTCTCATGAGTGAGGGGCAGGGGAGTTTAGAGTGCCGAAGGCACTTTGTTCAGAATAGCTCCCATTCTTTGAGATATTCTGCACTACACCCTCCAACCTCCATTCTGTCACTTAAACAAATATTCAACAAAAGCACTTGACAATACCGAGGAAATGTAGTAAATATAAATATAAGGACATGTTATGGACATGACCGAAACTAGAAAATCCAAAAGACTGCAGCTTTTGGAAAGGGGAATAACCAAGGAGGTCAGAATGAACGAAAGTGTTAATTATTTGGATTATGCCAACAGTCCTCTGATGTGGGCAGCAGCGGCTTTGGCGGTAGCGGTGGTAGTGTTTCAGTCAATTCTGTTTATGAAGAGGTCTATGAAGGCGGCCAGCGAGTCGGCTCTTACCACGGACCAGGTACATAAGGCAATCAAGAGCAGTGTGATATCATCCATTGGCCCGTCCGTAGTAATCCTGGTAACCATGATATCCCTGCTGGTCACCATGGGTGCGCCGGTGGCATGGATGCGTCTGTCATTTATCGGTTCGGTCAACTATGAGGCCATGGCGGCCGGATTCGGTGCGCAGGCCATGGGAAAGACACTTCAGACCATGGATACCATGGCATTTGCCTGCGGCGTGTGGACCATGGTATGCGGCTCCCTGGGCTGGCTGATTTTCACCTTCCTGTTCTGCGATAAGATGGACAAGGTTAACCACCTGATGTCAAAGGGCAATGCCAAGATGGTTCCCATCATTTCCGCGGGCGCCATGCTGGGCGCGTTTGCTAACCTGGCTTCCGGCAACTTCTTTACGGCCGAGGGCTCCCTGACATTTACCAACGCGCCGGCAATCGCTACCATAGCGGGCTGCGTCATCATGATGATACTGGTGAAGCTGTCCAGGGCCAGGGATATCGGCTGGCTCAGGGAGTGGGCATTTGCAATCGCCATGTTCAGCGGCATGTTCATCGGATATGCTGTCAGCGTAATCTAAGGAGGGTTAGAAGATGAAAAACGATTATTATTCTGGTACATATATCCCCGGAATCGTCAAATGGGGAAAGATTACACTGCTGCTGGGCATTTTCGCGGGATTCCTTCCTGCGCTGGTGATGGCCTTCAGAGGCTACATGCCTCCGGTGTCCGCCATTATCGCAGGTACTCTTATGCAGATCAGCGTAAGCGGAGCATTTTACATTGTTGAGCCCATTTCCTACTTCCCGATTCTGGGCATTCCGGGAACCTACCTTACCTTCCTTTCAGGCAATACCTCCAACATGCGTGTGCCATGTTCTTCCGTGGCGCAGGAGGCAGCCGGAGTGGAGATGGGGACGGAGGAAGGCTCCATTATTTCCACTATCGGTATTGCCACATCCATTCTCGTCAATATCGTGATTCTTACCGTGGGAGCTGTTGCGGGAAGCGTTATCCTGAACATTCTTCCTGCACCTGTGAAGGAGGCGCTTAATTTCCTGCTTCCCGCGCTCTTCGGTGCTGTATTCGGACAGTTTGCCGCAACCCGTCCCAAACTGGGCGTGGTGGCCGCCATCATCGCCATCGGAATGAACTGGCTCATGAAGCTGGGCTTCTTAAGCTTTATACCGGGCAATCCATCCTATGTGGTTATTCTGGTAGCTGTATTTGGCTCCATCTACGCAGGCAAGCTTCTTTACAAGAAAGAGCTGCAGGTTGACTGATAAGCAGAGACTGATAAGCAGGGACGGATAAGGAAAAGGGATGGACAAGAAAAAGGGATAGGATACCTTGCACAAGCGCCCGGGGCACGGGCGCTGCGTGCACATGAAGGCTTATAAAATGAGGAGGATGACTATGCTGTCACGCGAGCGGATGCAGGAACGTTTTTTGGAATTAGTTCAGATTTACAGCCCTTCCGGCGGGGAGAAGGAGCAGTGCCAATGGCTTATGGACTATTTTAAGGAGAGAGGAATAGAGGCTTCCATAGATGAAGCCGGAAAGGCATATGGAGGAAACGGCGGTAATATTATCGCCCATGTCAAGGGCGAGCCCTGTAATCCTCCCTTCTGTTTTGTAGCCCATCTGGACCAGATTGAGCCGTGTAAGGATGTGAAGCCGGTGGTGGATGGCCATATCATCCGCACGAACGGCACCACCACCCTGGGAGGCGATGATAAGGGGGCTGTGGCCTCCATACTGGAAATCGTTGAGGATATTGTGGAGACCGACAGGCCCCACAAGGAGTTCTATATCATGTTTACCGTCTCTGAGGAGACAAGCATGCAGGGAACCAAACACATGGACCTGTCCCGCCTGCCATGCAAGAACATGGTCATAGCGGACGCGACAGGCCCGGCAGGAATCATTGCCTATAAGGCCCCGGCCATGGAGGCCATAAGGTGCACGGTGAGAGGTCGTAAGGCCCATGCGGGCATTGAACCTGAAAAAGGAATCAATGCTGTGGTGGCAGCGTCCGGGGCAATCAGCCGGATGCATATCGGGCGGATTGACCAGGAGACCACATCCAATATCGGGCGGATCGAGGGAGGGGCAGCCACCAATATCGTGACTGATGAAGTGACATTTACCGCCGAGATACGTTCCCACAGCATGGATAAGCTTAAAAATGAAGTGGCCCACATGGAGGAATGCCTGAAAGCAGCCTGCCTGGAGATGGGTGCCGCCTATGAAATAGAACATGAACTGGCATATCCTTCCCTGGAGGTAAGCCTTGACAGTGATTTGTACCGCATGACAGCCCAGGCCATGGAGAAGGAAGGAATCGAACCTAAGCCCATGGTCATCGGCGGAGGCAGCGACGGCAATATATTGGCCGGGTACGGCTGCAGCAGCCTTATATTAAGCGTTGGCATGATGGATGTACATACGGTACAGGAAGCGCTGGATATGGATGAACTCTGGAATGCTACCAGGGTTATGAGCCGGATGACAGAACTGTAAGTAAGATGACAAGGAATGATGATATGGACAAAGAAGAAGTGAAACAGAGATGCCTCAATGTGATTGAGGAACACCAGGATGAAATCATTGCCCTGGGAAAGGAAGCTTATAAAACGCCGGAGCTGGGATATAAGGAGTTCAGGACAGGAAAACTTATGGAGGAAGCCTTTCGCAAGCTTGGGCTGGAGCCGGAGACCGGCGTATCCTATACCGGCTGCCGTGTATCCTCCGGTCCCAAGGGAAACGGTCCCAGGGTGGCGGTGATGGGCGAGCTGGACTGCATCATGTGCGACGCCCATCCGGATGCGGCCGAGGGAGGGCTGGTTCATGCCTGCGGGCATAATGTACAGCTGGCAAACCTGTACGGGGCAGCCGTGGGAATTCTTACGTCAGGCGTTATGGAGCACCTGGGCGGCGCCGCTGACTTCATAGCCATACCCGCGGAGGAATGTGTGGACTATGAGTACAGGAACCGCCTTATGAGTCAGGGAACCATCCACTATCTGGGAGGAAAACAGGAGCTTATGTACCGTGGGGGCCTGGACGATACGGATATGGTTCTTCAGTGCCATATGATGGAGATGGAGCCGGGAAAATGCTGCATCCTGGACACCAAAGGCAATGGATTCATCAGCAAGACCGTGCATTTTCTGGGAAGGGCAGCCCATGCCGGGTTTGCCCCGGAGCAGGGAATCAACGCCCTGAACATGGCGGAGCTGGCCATGAACAATATTCACGCGCTGAGGGAAACCTTCAGGGATGAGGATAAGGTGCGGGTAAGCATTGTAATCAAGGAGGGCGGTGGCCTGGTAAATGTGGTGCCGGAGCGTGTTACCATGGAAATCATGGTTCGTGCCTTTACCATTGATGCCATGGAGGATGCCTCCCATAAAGTAAACCGGAGCATGAAGGCGGCCGCAATGGCTCTGGGGGGCAAGGTGGAGATTCACGACTGCATCGGCTACCTCCCCCTGAATACGGACCGCCGGATTGCCCGTCTGTACCGGGACAACATGATAGCCTACGAACACGCGGGGGAGGATGCGTTTGTGGAGGACTGGGAGACAGCCGGTTCCACGGACCTGGGGGACATTTCCCAGATCATGCCCTGCATGCACATCTGGGCAGGCGGCATAAAAGGCGGCCTCCACACGGAAAAATACCGGATGGACGACCCTTACACTGCCTATATTGTACCTGCTAAAATGATGGCCCTTACCATCATCGACCTTTTGTGGGACGGAGGCGCGAGGGGAAAGGAAATCATGGGGAATTTCCGCCCTGCCCTGACAAAGGAAGAATACCTAAATCTCTTAAAAGACCATCAGGTGGTTGATTTATACGACGCTTCTGATTTATAATCGGTATATGGCGCGCTGTGCGCAAAAAATCGGGAGGTTGACAGTATAAATGATAGTGGGAGTAGTGGGGCCAAAGGAATCCTGCGGAATCATCAGGAAAGCAATTCATCAGATTGACCAGAGTCATGAGGTGCGTTTATATACAAGGGAGCTGGTAAGAGAGGCCGTGGATGTCATTGACATCTGCGAGCAGGAGTGCGACGGTGTGATTTTTACCGGAAGCGGCATCTGCGACTATGTGCTGGGTCATCACCAGATGCAGAAACCTTACACATACATCAAGCGGTCCGCCAGCAGTATCTCGGAAGTATTTCTGAAAATGGTCAGGGAAGGGCGGGAAATCGACACCTTCAGCATTGACGTGGTGGAAAAGCAGATTATCGAGGATATCCTGGACGCCTTTCACATACAGCCCAGGAATATATATACCTGCCCGCTGCTTGCAGGCGTGGCGGAGGAAGAGTATGTTGCATGGCATATGGAGCTGCTGGAGAAGAAGATGACCGATGTGGCGGTCACTGCTTATGTGGCAGTCTATCATATGATAGAAGAAAAGGGCGGCAGGGTCTTTTACCTGGAGCCCAAACGCTCCCAGGTCAGGGATGCCCTGGCCGATCTGGACAAGGGCTGGGCCCTGGCTCAGGCAGAATATTCGCAGATTGCGGTGGAATTGATTCAGATGTCCAACTTCCCGGAGAGGGAGGACCAGTATTATAATGCCATGGCAAGCAAGGCGGAATTTGAAGTGGAACTGATACGCTATGTAAGGGGAATCCAGGGATCTGTATTCCCCTTTGGGCGTGATGAATATGTGATTTATGCCAATTCCGGAGTGGTGAAGGGAAAGAAGAACCATAAGGATCTGAGAATTCTTCAGGGGGAGGGAAAGAATCTGGGACTGGTAGTAAATGCAGGTCTGGGCATGGGCGTGACGGCTTACCAAGCAGAGATGCATGCCAGGAAGGCTCTGGAATATTCTCTTGGCAAGGGGGATGGAGGAATCTTTCAGATTGATGAGGGAGAGAAGATTCATGGCCCGCTGGGCCTGGAGCAGCAGCTTCAGTACAGCATGATATCCTTTGACCCCAAAATTCAGACGATCTCTGAAAAGACAGGACTCAGCATGGAATCCATTCTGAAGATTCAGGCCATTGCTGGTGTGAGGAAGAGCTATGTGTTTGACGCTTCGGAGCTGGCTGAATGTCTGGGCATCACGGTCAGGAGCGCCAGGCGGATTCTCAGCAAGATTCAGGCAGCCGGCCTGGGGACGGTCTGCGCCAGGGAAAGCGCTGCCAAGGGAGGCCGCCCCAGGGCTCTGGTAGAGCTGAAATTCGGTCTCAGGGATGTGGATTAATATCTGTTCCGGTTGTCACTGCGCTGTATTTCTGATAAAATGGTTCCATGGAAGTGTAAATGGAAACATGGAAGTAAAACGCGGAAAAATATAAGTGGAAATAAAGAATCGGATACAGGAGAGAAAAGGCAATGGACTACAAGATAATCGTACTGGATTTGGACGGTACACTGACCAACCGTGATAAAATCATTACGCCCAGAACAAAAGAGGCCCTGATGAAGGCCCAGGAAGCAGGAAACGTGGTGGTGCTGGCATCCGGCCGTCCCACGGCAGGCGTGGAGCCGCTGGCAAGGGAGCTGGAGCTGTCGCGTTTCGGCAGCTATATCCTGTCCTACAACGGAGGGATGATAACCAACTGTAAGACAGGTGAAACCGTGTTTTCTTCATTGCTGCCCAGGGAGTCCAACCAGAAGATAATCGGGCTGGCAGAGGAGCACAGGGTAGATATCCTTACATATGAAGGCGGGGAAATTATCACCAACAATGAGGAATGTCCCTACGCCATTGCCGAGTCCAATATCAACCACCTGCCTTTGCGACAGGTGGAGGATATGAAGTCCTATGTGGATTTCAGGGTGCCCAAGTTCCTGATGCTGGATGACGGCGATTACCTGGTGACCGTGGAGCCCAAGGTAAAAGCCGCTATGGGGCGTGATTTCAGCGTGTACCGTTCCGAGCCGTATTTCCTGGAAATCATGCCAAAGGGAATCGACAAGGCCCAGTCTCTGGCCCGTTTGCTGGAGGTGCTGGGGCTTGAACGGGAGCAGATGATAGCCTGCGGCGACGGTTACAATGACATGACCATGATTAAGTATGCCGGCCTGGGCGTGGCCATGGAAAATGCCGTTCTCCCGGTGAGACAGGCCGCTGATTACATCACTGCATCCAACAACCACGACGGCGTAGGGCTGGTGGTTGAGAAATTCATGCTGTCCTAAAAGAGGCAGGGAAAACAGAAGAATATATACCCGAAAAAAATGCCCTTATAAAATCTCCTGCCACGTATGGACTTTCAGACTTTAATATGCTAAAATGAACAAGTATGGGGCTTATATGACCTGTAATCATTTTACAATACCATACGGAAGGGGAAGGCCGTATGAATTATAAGGAGAGATAACCAGGACATGAACAAGAAAATTAAAACAGAAGCAGTGGACCATCTATTTGATGCCATACTGACCTTAAAGACTCCGGATGAATGCTATAAGTTTTTCGAGGACGTATGCACCATCAATGAACTGCTGTCCCTGTCCCAGCGCTATGAAGTGGCCAAAATGCTGCGGGAAGGCAAGACCTACCTGGAGATTGCGGAGAAGACCGGCGCATCTACAGCTACCATCAGCCGGGTTAACCGTTCGCTGAATTATGGAAGCGACGGATACGACATGGTATTTGCCAGGCTCACAAGGGGAACGCAGGCAGAAAAAGGGGATATCGAAAGCTGAGTATGATAAAGGGTGTATTAAAAAACGGATATTGCGGCGTGAATGGCCGCGATATCCGTTTTGTTTGCCCAGCATGGGCGTTTTCTAATGGGTGAAAGTCCCAAGTGCGCGTAGGCAACAACGAAGCACATAGCCGAACAGCAAGGGTGTCCGCCGTGAGACGGAATCTGAAAGAAGCTGTAAGCAAACCTCTGACCTGACGGACAGGAACCGCATATAAGGCTCGGAAATACGGATAAGGTGGCAAAAGGCACTGAAGTCCAAAAGGTTGCCGGAAGTACGAGTAAATGCGGCAGGTACATGGAGGAAAAGAACACGCACCTTAACTGGGGAGGTCTCACAGGCGGTCTCATTAGCCGTAGTAACAACGAATTGTGAGAAGTCAGCAGAAGCCATAGTAGTGAGGAAGTTCCTGTAATGGGGACGGAGCGAAGGGCTGAACAATCAATCAGTTGAAGTACGTTCCACTTCGTAGCCGGAGCATACGCCTGTCGATGACTTCAAAGGCGGCAAAGGCAAAAGGGGCAGAAAGGAAACAACGCATGGACACAAGCAGTCTCATGGAGCAGATATTAAGCAGGGATAATCTAAATGCGGCGTATCTGCAAGTCGTAAGGAATAAAGGAGCGGCAGGCGTGGACGGGATGACCGTTGAAGAACTTGGCGCATATCTTTCGGAAAACGGCGAAAACATTAAGGAACAGTTGCGGACGAGGAAGTATAAGCCGAAGCCAGTCCGCAGGGTGGAGATACCCAAACCCGATGGTGGTACAAGAAATCTTGGAGTGCCAACAGCAGTAGACCGCTTTGTACAGCAGGCGGTGGCACAGGTGCTTACCCCGATATTTGAGGAGCAGTTTCACGACCACAGCTATGGATTCAGACCCAAGCGGTGTGCACAGCAGGCAGTCCTTAAAGCATTGGAAATGATGAATGACGGACACAACTGGATAGTGGATATCGACCTAGCGAAATTCTTTGACACAGTAGACCATGACAAGCTGATGACGATTTTCGGACGGACAATAAAGGACGGAGATGTCATATCGGTGGTAAGAAAGATTCTGGTCAGCGGCGTAATGATTGATGATGAGTATGAAGATACGGTAGTCGGCACACCGCAGGGTGGAAATATCTCGCCGCTGTTAGCAAATATCATGTTAAATGAGCTGGACAAAGAACTGGAAGCAAGGAGGCTGGATTTCGTCCGGTATGCAGATGACCTTATTATAATGGTCGGGAGCAGACAGGCGGCAGAGCGGGTAATGAAGAGCGTGGCTCGGTTTATAGAGGAAAAGCTTGGACTGAAAGTGAACGCGGAAAAGAGCAGGGTTGATAAACCAAAGGGCATTAAGTATCTGGGGTTTGGATTTTACTATGACTCATTTGCCAAAGGGTACAAAGCCAGACCACACCCGAAAGCGGCAGCAAAGTTCAAGGCGCAGATGAAGAAATATACAAGCAGGAGCTGGGGAGTGGGCAATGGTTATAAAATTGGGAAACTCAACCGGCTTATCCGAGGGTGGATAAATTATTTCAAAATCGGAAGCATGAAAAGGCTGTGCGCAAAAATGGACGGACAGATTCGGTATCGACTGCGCATGTGCATATGGAAACACTGGAAAACGCCAAAGAACAGGGAAAAGAATCTTATCAAACTTGGTCTGCCGCCAAATGCGGCACATGGCATTTCATATGCCAAAGGATATGCCAGAGTGTGCAGAAGCTGGAATCTCCACATTTGTATCAGTAAAGAGAGACTAGCTAAGTTTGGTCTTGTATCCATGGAAGACTACTACGCCGAAAAGGCTGTTACATGTTAAGTTGATTGAACCGCCGTATACCGAACGGTACGTACGGTGGTGTGAGAGGTCGGAAGGCGAAATAATCGCCTTCCTCCTACTCGATTGGCTTTTGTCCGCTATGGGCGGGTTTCAACCGGTTATGAAGCCTACTTCTTGCGGGGAGCGGGCGCATCCTCCCTGAGCTGGTCCGCAATCATTTCAATCATCTGTGTCTTCAGATACACGTCAAAGGACAGCTCGCAGATAAAGGCAAACAGCTTCAGGTACTCCCTGTCCTCATCATCCACAGGAGCATCTGAAAATGTATCCTGGGCCCGGGCAAACTTGGCCGCCACATCAGACTTCAGATTGTTCATCTCGCCCTTTTCCAAAGTAAATACTTCGTTATAGATATCTTCCAGGGACAGCCGGGATGTCTGCCCTGAGAAATGCTTCGACGTAATAGGACGGAACAGTTCTTCAATATCACTGAAGGACAGCAGGTTTTTGAAGTAATATATGAACACAAGCATCAGCATGTGGTCTTTGGAATACTTCTTCTTCACCGGAGGAGGAAGGAGGTTGTTCTTGGCGTAGTTGTTAATCATGGTTTTGGTCAGGACTTTATCACCCGGATGGCGTCTCATATCTTTTAAATGGCTGTCCATGAAGGTGGTAACCTGGTCCATGTACAAATCAATATCAGGAATCTCGTCCGCCTTGACATGGGACAGGTTCTCCAGATAGGAAAACAGGTCCTGCAGACGTTCTTCATTTGTCTTCATCTATGTGTCACCTCTGTCATTCTTATCACATTACTATATCCATTATATAGTATTCAATACTAGTATAACTCGATTTAAATAAGCTTACAATTTAAGCATTGGTAGTAATCTGATTTCTTGGCTTACGTGTCCGTGCTTTGGGCGCACGTTTCCCTTGGTTTTCAGGATAATAATGTAAACTTATTAAAATCGAGTTATACTAGATGACAAGGGGGAAATTCCCCTTATTTTACATGGGTTCTTAGACACATTTATTATATTGGAGGAAGCCCGGTGGATGGAAAAGGTGATAAAATTACGCTTGTGAAAGCGGATGAAAAAGGAGAAGTCACATTTGATGAGATTGTGGGTGCAGGCAAACAGGACGGCAAGGCATCCAACAGGTTTTATGCGTTTGCCCTGGACACAAAGGAGACAGTGGAACTGGCGCCTGTGCCAGGGGGAGGAAACCAGGACACAGTGCGTATCACAGGTGTTGGATGGCCGGATTTATGTATTCAGCGGCGGGGATGCAGTGGCTTTACTGATTTTAAATGCTCTGGAAAATGCATGGAGCGCTGTGGGAGAGGTTTCTTTTGACGCCCCGTGCGGGGAAGGCCTGGTGCTGAACGGAGATTATATTTATTCAATCAATGGCGAAATCAAACCTGGAACAAGGACCAGCCGCATGTATGGGGGATTGCTTGTAAGATAGGATTGTATTTTGCCGCCTGCAGTCGCCTGCAATCGTCCCAAATGCAGGTCTTGCAGGATGGGATTCAGAATGGTATACTTAATAAACATAATTGCAGTTAAGAAGGCGGTACATAGTTTATGAGTATTTACGATGCATTGAATCCCATGCAGAAGGAGGCGGTCCTTCATACGGAAGGGCCTCTCCTTATTTTAGCAGGAGCCGGTTCCGGAAAAACCAGGGTGCTGACCCACAGAGTGGCATATCTGATTGATGAGAAGCAGGTGAACCCGTGGAATATCCTGGCCATCACCTTTACCAATAAGGCGGCCGGAGAGATGAGGGAAAGGGTGGACCAGCTGGTAGGATTTGGGGCTGAGAGCATTTGGGTCAGCACCTTCCACTCCACCTGTGTGCGCATCCTGCGCAGGCATATAGAGTATCTGGGCTACACCACGAATTTTTCCATCTATGACAGCGACGACCAGAAGACCCTGATGAAGCAGGTGTTCAAGGTCATGGATGTGGATACCAAGCAGTTCAAG
Organism: Enterocloster clostridioformis; assembly: GCF_020297485.1. Taxonomy (NCBI): domain Bacteria; kingdom Bacillati; phylum Bacillota; class Clostridia; order Lachnospirales; family Lachnospiraceae; genus Enterocloster; species Enterocloster clostridioformis. The sequence goes on along the minus strand of NZ_JAIWZC010000001.1, from coordinate 2,369,479 downwards.
GAGCGTTCCGTGTTAGGCACCATATCCTCCGCAAAGGACAAGCTCATCGGCCCTGAGGAGTTCCTGTTAAATGCAGGGCAGGACTTCAGGCAGCGCAGGATTGGGGAGATATATAAGGAGTACCAGAAGCGTCTCAGGAAGAACAATGCCCTGGACTTCGACGACCTCATAGTAAAGACAGTGGAGCTGTTCCAGAACAACAGCGAGATCCTGAATTACTATCAGGAGCGGTTTAAGTATATCATGGTGGACGAATATCAGGACACCAACCTGGCCCAGTTTAAGCTGATCAGCCTGCTGGCTTCCAAGTACAGGAACCTGTGTGTGGTGGGGGATGACGACCAGTCCATTTACCGGTTCAGAGGGGCGGATATAGGGAATATTCTGAGCTTCGAGGAGACATTTCCCGGGGCAAAGGTCATTAAGCTGGAGCAGAATTACCGCTCCACCCAGAATATACTGAATGCGGCCAACGGCGTCATACGCCACAACCGGGGACGTAAGGACAAAACCCTGTGGACCGCCAATGGCGAGGGGGATTTGATTCGTTTTAAACAATTTGACACGGCCAGAGAGGAAGCGGACTTTGTGGCCAGGGAGATAAGGGACAGCGGCTATGCTTATCAGGACCAGGCTGTGCTTTACCGCACCAATGCCCAGTCCCGCCTTCTGGAGGAGAGGTGTATCTTTTACAACGTACCCTATCGCCTGGTGGGAGGCGTGAATTTCTATCAGAGAAAGGAAATCAAGGATATCCTGGCCTATTTAAAGACTATAGCCAACGGAGTGGATGATTTGTCTGTGCTGCGCATTATCAATGTGCCCAAGCGGGGAATCGGAGCCACCACCATGGGGAAGGTAACCATCTTTGCCTCTGAACATGGCATGAGCCTGTACGACGCCCTCAGGGAGGCCCGCCAGATTCCGGGCATAGGCAAGGTTGCTGAGAAGATCGGAACCTTCATAGGGCAGATGGAGAGCTTCCGAGCCAGGGCACAGTCAGAGGATTACACCATCCAGGATTTGATAGAGGGTATTATGGACGAAACAGGCTACCAGCAGGAGCTGGAGGCAGAGGGAGAGGTGGAGTCCCAGACCAGGCTGGAGAACATAGAGGAGCTGGTCAACAAGGCCGTGAGCTACGAGGAGGACAGCGAGCATCCCACACTGGATGAATTCCTGGAGCAGGTGGCCCTGGTGGCTGATATAGACAATATGGATGAATCTGAAAACCGGGTCACCCTCATGACCCTGCACAGCGCCAAGGGACTGGAGTTCCCAAAGGTGTATCTGGTAGGTCTGGAGGACGGACTGTTCCCCAGCATGATGTCCATAAATTCCGATGACAAGACAGACATGGAGGAGGAGCGTCGTCTCTGCTATGTGGGAATGACAAGGGCCAAGAATGAGCTGGTGATTACCAGCGCCAGACAGCGGATGGTCAACGGAGAGACCAGATACTGCAAGCCCAGCCGTTTCCTGGAGGAAGTGCCGGGTGAGTTGCTGGAGGAGGAGCGTCTGGAACCGGTGCTGGGAAGCTTTGGCAGCCGGAACAATGGGGATGGTGCAGGTGGATTTGGCAGGTCAGGTATTTCCGGCGAAGCAGGTCTGCCGTGGAACCAGCCGGCCCCAGGGAATACGCGTACAAGCACCTTTGGAAAAGGTTATAACGCATATGCATCCGGTGCATCCCAGCCTCTGTCAGGCCGGGGCGCCGGCAGCCCAGCGGGTAATCCGGGATTTGGCAAAGCATTTACGGTACAGAAGGCAGCATCCCTGGATTACGGCGAGGGAGACCGGGTCAGGCACATCAAATTCGGAGAGGGAACCGTGAAGTCCATCAGGGACGGAGGGAAGGACTACGAAGTCACCGTGGTGTTCGACGGTGCGGGCCAGAAGAAGATGTTTGCATCCTTTGCAAAGCTAAAAAAGGTCTGATGGGTGTGGCAGCGTCCGGAACGCCTGGCGGAAACCGGTATCTGCATAGCGGATTCCCGCCGGGATCGGGTTTCAATTAAAATTGGATTGAAACAATTGGATAAAATTTGAATAAATTGGGATAGTAAATCAAGAGCTTCCATGATATAATAATTAAAAACAAGCAAGAGGGCAGAAGTGCTTATATATAAGAAAGGACGTGGGTAGAATGAACAGATTTGACAGAGACAGGTTTGATCAGATGGGGAAAGAGGCATTAAGCCGTGTAGAAGAACTGATGAATTCCAGCAGAATCAATGAACTGCTTCACAAGAGAGAAGAGGACGAGAAGAAAAAGAACTGCATTCTCTGGGTGCTGGCCATCATTGGAGCAGTGGCAGCAGTGGCAGGTATTGCATACGCTGTATACCGTTTCTTTACTCCGGATTATCTGGAGGATTTTGAGGATGATTTCGACGATGACTTTGACGATGACTTCTTTGAGGATGAGGAGCCGGAGGAGAAGGCAGAAAAGGCTGAATAACAGGGAATGCTATAATGCTGTTATAAGATACACTGAAGAATGATAAAAAGGATAGTTGTTTGGACCGCCGCGGGAAGTGGCGGTCCTTTTTGGGTATGACGGGCATGCCCGTGTTCTGTGGTGAAAGTCCACTTAGGCGTAGCTGTCAACGAACTATATAGCGACTCCCAAGGTTCACAGCGCGAGGCGTGGACGAGAGGAAGGGATAGAGAAATCGTAGCCCTACGAACAGAAGCTTGATATTAAGGCGTTCATTGGCGTGTAAGTTAGCCTAAGATAACGAAGCCTTAAAGGCAGCCGTAAACCATGGGCGTAAATCAAGAGGGCAGACGAGGAAAGAACACGGACTTATCCCGTGAGGTCTCACGGGCGGGTCTCATTAGCCGTAGTAACAACGAACTGTGAGAAGTCAGCAGAAGCCATAGTAGACAGGTGGAAACATCTGCCGAAGGTCTGAACAATGTAACAGTGTGAACGAATGTATGTACCTGTGAGTATCTGACAAGCGGATGTAGGCGAAACGTATAAGAGCCGTAAACGCATGAACATAGGACAAATCAGGGAGCGGAGAGAAGTGAAGCACACAGAGTATGACGGAGTTGTTGGAAAAGATACCGGACAAGAGGAGCATGAACAAAGCGTATAAGAAAGTCCGTGCCAACAAAGGCGCAAGCGGCGTAGACGGCATGGAGATTGAAGAACTTGCCGGATATATCCGCAAGAACTGCACAGTATCAGAGAGCAAATCAGAAAGGAGTTTTACCACCCCATCAAAAAAAGGCCAGTAAGGTATAATACAGGTAATCAGCTCTATGTGCAAGCCGCTGTTTTCAGAGCACAGCTGCGGATTCCGTCCGAACAGGAGTTGTGAAATGGCAATAAGGGAGATGCTCGTATTTCTTAATATTGACTTAGAGGAATTCTTCGATAACGTGCCCCGAGATAAACGGATGAGCCTTGTTCATAACATTATCAACGACGGAGACGCAGAATCGCTGATACGAAAATATCTGAAAGCAGGCGTAATGGTGCAGGGCAGGTACGTGAAAACGGAACGAGGAACCCCATATGTGGGGGGGTGGGGGTAATCTTTCGCCACTATTGTCGCCAATAATGCTGAACGAACTGGACAAAGAGTTGGAGAAGCGAGGATTACGCTTCGTGAGGTATGCTGACGACTGTGTAATAGCAGTAAGAAGCGAAGCGAGTGCCAAGCGAGTCATATATTCGATAACGGACTGGAAAGAGAGAAAACTCGGATTGAATGTAAATGCTGAAAAGACACACATAACAAGACCAAGTAACCTCAAATATCTCGGATTTGGATTTTATAAAGATACAAAGACAAAGGAATGGAAATGCAAACCTCTCAAGGATTCCGTACAGAAATTTAAAAGGACGTGAAAGAAGCTGGCAGAAAGAAGAAAATCAACAGCGTTTGAGGTGAGAGTGCAGCAGCTTGGAGTAGGAAAAGACCTTGCACGAGCAACGGTATACTGTGGAGACCAATACCAGTGGGTTGTGACCAAAACATGTGTTGTCAGGGCAATTTCAAAAGAAAAACTGACACTGGCAGGACTGGTCAGCTGTAATGATTATTACATGGAACATCATGCTTTGAAGTTATGTTGAACCGCCGTATGCCAAACGGCATGTACGGTGTGAGAGGGGAGAGAAAATCTCCCTACTCGATTCTGTAGGAAGTGGAGGTCCTTTTGGGGCCGGCTTGATGTGAGCCCTATTGCATGATATAATGATACGGCAAAATGAACCACAAGAAAAATGCCTAAACGGCGGACAGAACGGAGAAATAGGTTGAAAGAAAAAATCAAAAAAAATCGTAACTTAACAAGAGCACCAGTAAACTGCCGCCCCAAAGGATCCTATGGAATAAAGGGTATCAGGCCATAGCAGGAGGAGTAATCATATAGCCTCGTTTCTCTAAACGTTTGATGGCATTTCTGTCATACTGTTCCTGAAATTTCCGGTACATTTCTTCAGGAATAGCGGAATAATCCGTATCGGCAGGATTAAATACCTCCTGCTTTTGGAACATGTGGTAAATGCAAGTCAACACCATGCGTGCAATGGCAATGATTGCCCGTTTATGACCACGACGTTTTTTTATACGGTCATATTTGTATCTGAAGTAAGGGTTTTTACTCTTGATGGCAGCATTTGCACACTGAACCAGCAGAGGCTTTAAGTACACCCCGGCTCTTGAAACATGGACGCTCTTCTTTTTACCGGCACTTTCGTTATTTTCAGGAGCCAGCCCAGCCCAGGAGCACAAACGTTTTGAGGATTTGAATACCGCCATATCCACCCCGATTTCAGCAATGATAAAGGTGGCAGACTGCTCTGTAATTCCAGGAATTGTAGTAGCCAATTCGATAAATTTATGGTAAGGTTTAGCCAGGTCGGAAATCGTTTCTTCGAGAGTGGAGACGCACTCATTGATTTCATCGAAATGCTTTCTGCAGACCTTAATCTTAACGGATTGGTCACGGCGCAGTTCATAACCGATTATGGAGGTTACAACATCATCTGCCTTGTCCTTTGCTTTTTTAAGAAGCAGGGATTTACAGTATTCGGGGTCAAATACCTCACAGGTCAGGATATAGTCAACGATGGCGGTCGCTGATTTTCCAAAGGTATCTGAGAGGACGGATGCAAGGGCAATGTTGGAAACCGTAAGAGCATTCTGTAACCGGTTTTTCTCACTGCTGCGGTGGCCAATCAGTTTCTGCCGGTATCGGAACAATTCCCGAAGCATGCGAATTTCCTTACAGGGGATATAACTGGAAGGAACAATATCAAATTTAAACAGATCCGCAATCCAGGCGGAGTCTTTGTCATCGGTTTTCTGTCCTTTGATAGCCCTGACATACTTGGGGTTAGCAACGACAACGTGACAGGAATCCTCCAGGATATTAAAAATTGGAATCCAGTATTTACCAGTGGATTCGAGGCAGATCTCAGTGCAATTGAAAGAAAGAAGCCATTTTTTCAAAGAATTAAGATCGGAATTGAAGGTGGCGAACCGCTTTTTAACATAAGAAGTAGCGCCCCTGTAGTCTGTCAGAGCAATGGTAGCGACAACAAATTTCTTGTGAACGTCCATGCCACAGCAGACAAAGTGTTTGATAGATAACATAAAACAGCCCTCCTAAGTAAAATAGACAGACATTGACTGGCTGTCCAGCAAAGAAAGACCTAAGGAATTGCTTTGACAATGATTAGGTTACGAGCTCAAGGCGTCACTGGTTTGTGCTTGAGAAGACAGCCGACACATGTTTTTATGCGGACTTGATCCCAAATGGAGGAACCGATTCTACTTCCTCCTCCGTGCTCTGTAGTGTATCTGTCTGAGGAGAGTTTAACATCAAAAATAAAATAGTGGAAGCACAAACTTGCTATTTCATAACTGTTTTGTGCCTAAGCGAAGCGAAAGGAATGAGAGTTTTTATGAGAAAAGGCGATATTTACGAAGGAATAGTGGAAAAAATCGAATTCCCGAATAAGGGTATCCTGCATATAGATGGCGAGAGAGTGGTGATAAAGAATGCCATACCAGGCCAGAAAATTCAGTGTGTTATCACCAAGCGCAGAAAGGGAAAGTCAGAGGCCAGAACCTTGGAGATACTGGAGCATTCACCGGCAGAAAGGCCGGAGGAGGCATGTCCGCATTTTGGGATATGCGGCGGCTGCATTTACCAGAGCCTGCCCTACGAAGAACAGTTAAAAATAAAAAAAGAGCAGGTAAAATCCCTGCTGGACAGCGTGGTAGAGGACGGCACCTACGAGTTTCAGGGAATCAAGGCCAGCCCCAACTCATCAGGATACCGCAATAAAATGGAGTTTTCCTTTGGAGATGAGGTAAAGGATGGCCCCCTGGCATTGGGAATGCACAAGAGGGGGAGCTTTTACGATATCGTAACCACTCCTGAGTGCCGGATTGTACATCCGGATTTCTGCAGGATATTGGTGGCCACCAAAGAATATTTTGAGGAGCTGGGGATTACTTTCTATAAGAAATTACAGCACCAGGGTTATCTTCGCCATCTGCTGGTCCGAAGGGCGGTAAAGACAGGGGAAATTCTGGTAGACCTGGTGACCAGCACACAGCGGGAGTATCTGGGCGAAAGGACAGAGGAAGAGGCGCTGTCAAAGTGGACGGAAAAGCTGGCTGGCCTTCCTCTGGATGGCAGGCTGGCGGGAATTCTTCACACAGAGAATGACTCCCTGGCAGATGTGGTGCAGAGCGACGCGACCCACATCCTTTACGGTCAGGATTACTTTTACGAAGAACTGCTGGGACTGCGTTTTCGTATCTCGCCCTTCTCTTTCTTTCAGACAAATTCCCTTGGCGCGGAGATTCTGTACGATACAGTACGGGGATTTGTAGGCGATACAAAGGACAGAGTGGTATTCGATCTATACAGCGGAACCGGAACCATTGCACAGATACTGGCGTCTGTGGCTAAAAAGGTGGTGGGCGTTGAGATTGTAGAAGAAGCCGTCAGGTCAGCCAAGGTAAACGCCGAACTCAATGGACTGGAGAACTGCGAGTTTTTGGCTGGCGATGTGCTCAAAGTGATAGATGAACTCCAGGATAAGCCCGATCTGATTGTAGTGGATCCGCCCAGGGATGGAATACATCCTAAGGCATTGGGAAAAATCATTGATTTCGGGGTGGACCGGATTGTATATATATCCTGTAAACCTACCAGTTTGGTCAGAGATTTGGCGGTGCTGCAGGACAGAGGATATAGGGTGGAGAAGGTTTGTGGGGTGGATATGTTTCCGGGGACCGGGAATGTCGAGGTGGTAATAATGATGCGGAATTGTGGTTTGGAAGGAAAATAGAGGGAGCTTACCACAAGATATAGTGGTTTTTGGCGAAAAATCGAGGAAAAAATCGGGCAAAAAATGGCCGTTTTTGACCTCGATTTTTTGGCCTTTTCATAGATGTGAGACGGGTAAAAGAGGATATGAGGTAAAATTTCAGGTCAGCCAGATCAAAAAATGGCGGGCCTTTTTTAATAGAGTATCAAAAATAGAAACGTCTATATGTGAAGAGACAGAGAGGGGAATTTAGATGTTTAAGATTTATTTGAGCCAGACAGTAAGCCCTGGTGTAGGAATAAGCCTGCCGGCTACGATCGAAGAAATGAGAGAAGCCTATTTTCTTCTGAATGGAACGGATACAGTTCCATTGGAAACAGCTACCGCCTATGTGGAATCGTCCATTCCAAATCTGCGCCAGTACCTGTATGAGGTTCCGGTGTCAGAAAAAAGATTAGAGGAACTGAACTACCTGGCCTATCGTGTGAAATGGATGGACAGCCAGGACGAGGCGGTATTCGGAACCGTGATTGAGATGATGAAACCGGAGACACTCCAAGATATAATCAATCTTTCCTGCAACATGGATAAATTCAGATATTTGCCGGGGGTGACAACAGAAGCAAAATTAGGGGAACATCTGCTGAAGGGAAATGCTGATATGGCTATGGAGGAGCAGGCAGCCAGATCTAATTATGAAGGGATTGTAACAGATTATATAAAAAAACACGGTGGTATGTTTCATGCATTTGGCTATACCAGTGGGAGTCAGGAAGAACTGGAGCCTATCTATGGAGGGAATGAGTTACCAGATCCGGATTTCAAACAGACTTGTAGTTTTAAAGTATGGATCTATAAAGGGAATCCTTATGATAACTATACATTGACCCTTCCGGCAACCGAAAGTAAAATGGATGCGCTCAAGAGCGCTATGGGAATTTCAAACTGGAGCGAATGTAAACAGTTAGCCATCCAGTGCAGGGTGCCAGCGCTGTGGGATTGGTTACCGGAGTATGGTTCCATAGAGGAGCTGAATGATTTGGTGGCCGAGCATTGTCAGAGCATGGAGAATCAGCTGGCCCCAGTATTGGAGATGTAAAAGAAAAGGCCATCGAATAAAAATTCCAGGTCAGCCAGATCAAAAAGTGGCTGGCCTTTTTTATATAGATAAGAAAAAAGAAGGAGGAATTTCATGCAGATCACAACCGATGAGTTACGCAGAATGACAAATCAGGAAGGACTGATCCTCCAGGGCTGTGGAGGGGATGCGCAGGAGTGGGTAGACGGAATCAATGAACTGTTAACACAGGAAGGCATTTTATTGGAGGGGACAAAGTTTAAAAATGTGAAGTCATTTCGTAATGAGGGATTGACCAACCTTCTGTTTCCATTTGAGGACGTGAAACTTGATTTTGGAAAGCTGGCGATATGGAGAATTAAGAGCCATGAGACGTTTGGGGGCGCTTGGCTGTCTGATTATGTTCCGAATCGGCTGGGAGGTTTTCTGGACGCGGTGTCTGCACAAAAGACAGATGAGATTCAGCAACAGGGTGAACACCCGTCTCATCCTGCATGGGAAGGCGAGGAGGATGGTCTGATTGGGATGTCAATGAAGCAGTAAAAGGCAGACTGGAAGAACTGGGATACCGTATGGAAGGAATCAGTTCAAAAGCAGAAGAGATGGATATGGGGTGGCTGAATGAATTGGAATCCATGGTATTCCATTAGAGAGAGGAACTGAAAAAATAATCAGCCGGACTTTGATAGGAAAGTGCTGGTGTCCAGTGATACCGTGGAACCGCAGTTATGTCTTTTAAAATAAGGGCATAGCTGCTTTTTTTATGTCAAAAACCCAACGATTTGAAAGAAAGGACGGAGAACCATGACTGTAAGATTTATGAAAGGGACTTCAATCGCAGAGCTGGAGCGGGAAATGCAGCAGGTGCCAGGGTTTGGGCCGCGTAGAAGCGGAGTCATCCGGAGCCGGCAGGCTGGGGAGACAGCGGGAGTTGGAAGCTGCCGGTATGTCAATGTGTGGAGAGCAGAAAAAGAACAGGGTATGGACGGCCGTCTGTATACCGCAGTGGATGAGGAAATGCCTCCTGCATTCTATCAGATTTTACTCAGATTGTTGGCAGAGGAGCTGCCGGGATCGGCCCTGACGGTCCGGGTAGGGAAGCTCCAGGAGGAAGGGGAGAAAGGAATTATGTTTTTTAAAAGTGTGGAACACAGGCGGCGGTTTCGGGCGCTCATGCGCTGCGGTTTATATCCGGGGCTTGTGACGGAACCGGGATTTGCAGCGGCCGTGTTTCTATTGAGCAGTGAGGAGAAGCTGTGGGAAAAGGCCGGGCCATTTGTGCAGGAGCACACGATTGACTACAGCCGATTCCGCCTTCGCGGGGCAGATTTAGACAGCTACGCAACGTTCTGTGTGGCGAAGGAATTATGTACCGGAAAACCTTATGTGTCTTTATCGGAATTGGGAGATCCGGAACTGTTCCATGACGGGCTGCTGCGTCTGATTATCCATGCGGTCTTAATCAGCCGGCATGGGGTAGGGACTGTCTTAAATGAGGAGGAAGTAGAATGTTAGAAATCCGGATTGGTTATGGGGATGTAGTTTCCGGGCAAATGGGGATTCCAATGTCGGCTTCAGACTTTGAGGCTGCCAAAAAGATACTGGACGAGGGGAAAAACGGGAATCAGCCAGTGACGGTCCGTTCTCTGGTTTCCCCGGTTCAGCCGCTGTCAGAGATGATTACAGGGATGGATTACGGAGATGAGACGATGCGGAAGGAACTGGACTTCCTGGGTTCGCGGCTGCGGCATATGACAAGGAAAGGGCAGGATATTTTTTCCGTGGCGCTTAAATTGGAAACGCCTGGAACGCTGAAGGAGATCATCAATCTTTCCTATAACCTGGATTCCTATGATCTGTTGGAGGATATCAGTGATCCGGGGCGAATTGCAGCAGAGCTGTTACGCAGGGGAAAACAGATTGAGATACCAGAGGTACTGTACCCTATGCTGGATTTTGAACGCATCCGGGATTCCTATTTTGCAGACCACAAAGGTGATTACTGTGCAAGTGGCCTTGTTTTAAAGCGTGAGGATACTGTTTATACAGAAGTATATCAGAACCGGTATGCATTCAGCAGTCGGATTCTCTGCGGGGAGTGTGGGACAAAATTTCGCAGGCAGAAAATCTATATCGGAAAGCCATATGAAAAAATCCAGTGGTGTTGCTACCAGCATATTAAAGACAGTAAGAAATGCAGCCAGAAGGCAGTCCGCGAGGACGTCATCCAGGCTGCATTTCTTACGCTTTGGAACCGGCTTGCCAGCAATTATGAGGAGATCCTGATCCCCATGCTGGCGGCGCTGAAGGCAATCCAGGGCAACCCAGAGCAAGACCGGGAAATGCAGGAGATAGAACAGAATATTCAGGAACTAAAACGGCAGGGCTACAGGCTGGGCAGGTTATTAACCGAAGGCAGCATAAGCTCTGCCATTTTTATTGAGAGACAGAACCAGATTGAGGCACAGCTGGAAGCGGACCGGAGGCGGCTGCGGCAGCTACAGGGGCAGAAAGCCTTTGAATGGGAGATATCCCAGACCGAATATCTGATAAGCGCCTTCCGCAATCGTCCTGCCATTCTGGAGGCATATGACGAGGAGTTGTTCCTGCTGCTGGTAGACCATATCACGGTGCTACCCGGACGCCGGCTGGTATTCCGTCTGAAGAATGGTCTGGAACTGGAAGAAAATGAACAGGAGGTGAGCTAAGTATGGGACAACGCCATATGCCGCTGGGGTATCGGATGGCGGGAGGAAAAATAGTAATTGATCCAGAACAGGCAGAGATTATAAAAGGAATCTTCCAGGAGTATTCAGAAGGAGCCTCCCTGTATCAGATTGCGAGAAAACTTACGGAGCAGGGGGTGCTCAATGCAAATCATAAGCCGGTGTGGAATCATGGGACGGTCGGAAAAATCCTGGAGAATCGAAAGTATCTGGGAGACGAATTCTACCCAACAATCATAGAACCGAAACTGTTCACCCAGGTACAGGATCGCAGGAAAGAAAAGAGCAGAGAGTTGGGGCGCGTCATGCAGCCTAACAGCTTCGGAAATCGCTCTATGTTCGCAGGCAGTCTGGTCTGTGGAGTCTGCGGGCAGCCCTACCGCCGGTACGTGGAGCACTGCGGACAGCCGGGAGAAAAAATCGTCTGGAAATGTAAGCACTACATAAATGAAAATAGGGTGTGCTGCCGGAACATATTCCTGGTAGACAGTCAGATCATCCAAGCATTTATGGAACTGATGAGAGGGGTGAAGGATGGGAGGTTCCAAATAGAGCCGGAAACCATCGTGCAGGGCCTGCCATATAGCCGTGAGGTGGCAGAACTGACCAGAAAGCTGCAGGAATTGGAGGAAAAGCCGGAGTATCCATCCGAGGAGATGGTACGGCTGATTTATGAGCGGGCCAGATTACAGTACCGGGTGTCCAGAATTCAGTACCAGAATTACCAGACAGAAAAACTGAAAACAGTCCTGGAAGAAAACCCACTCCAAAAAGAATTTAATAGTGAACTTTTTAAGGCAACGATACATCGGATTACCGTTCACAAGGACAGACGGTTCGAATTTGAATTAATGAATGGTGTAAAAATCGAGCTTCCTATCCGAGAAGCAGCAGAAGGGAGGAAACCGGATGAGACGGGCCAGAACAGAAACCGTTGTAAAGAAAAACATCTCTGTAATTCCAGCCAATCCGGAATACAGCCGTGATACAAGGGCCCAATATAAGCGGCTGCGGGTAGCCGCCTACTGCCGGGTCAGTACCTTGCAGGAACAGCAGGAGACCAGCTATGAAGCACAGGTGAATTATTATACAGAAAAAATCAACAGCAACCCGGAATGGGGGTTTGCAGGAATCTATGCAGATGACGGGAAGAGCGCCACCATGACCCGTAAGCGGAATGACTTTCAAGCAATGATTGATGACTGTATGGCAGGAAAAATTGATATGGTCATCACAAAATCCATCAGCCGCTTTGCCAGGAACACGGTAGACTCCCTTACCCATATCCGAAAATTAAAGGCAAAGAATATCGCCGTGTATTTTGAAAAGGAGAACATCAATACCCTGGGGGATGGCGGGGAAATGCTGATCACCATTTTAAGCAGCCAGGCCCAGGAGGAAAGCCGGAATTTGAGTGAAAATGTCCACTGGGGGTATGTGAGGCAGTTTGAAAACGGAGTGGTGTATGTAAATCACAATAAATTTCTGGGATACACCAAAGATGAAGAAGGAAATCTGGTCATTGTGCCAGATGAGGCAAAGCTGGTCCGCAGGATCTTCCGATTATACCTGGAAGGAAACAGCATTAACAAAATTGCAGAGACATTTACAAAAGAAGGAATCCGGACTGTGACAGGAAACACCGTATGGCATGCCACGGTGATTTCCAAGATGCTGATGAATGAAAAATATATGGGAGATGCGCTGCTGCAAAAAACCTATACCGTGGATTTCCTGGAAAAGAAGAGGGCGGTCAATAAAGGAATCGTACCGCAGTTTTACATCGAAGGCAACCATGAAGCGATTATCCCTCGGGAACTGTTTTACCAGGTACAGGAGGAACGGGCCCGCCGGGCGAATGTTTATCGTCCGGCAAACAAGAAGGGAACCACCATCCGGGGAAAATACAGTTCCAAGTATGTGCTGGCTGACATCATGTACTGTAAGGAGTGCGGACAGCCTTACCGTAGGCAGGTCTGGGTGAACGGCGGGACAAAGAAGCCGGTGTGGCGCTGTTACAGCCGCTTGAAGAGCGGAACCAAGAAGTGCAAGCATTCCCCAAGCCTGGAAGAAAAGACGCTCCATGAAGCGATTATGGAGGCCGTCAACTCCGTGGTAAAGGATGAAGGGGAGTTTATCGATGCCTTCCGGGATAATGTCATCCGGATCCTGGGCAGCTACTCGGATAACGTGGAACCGACCGAATATGATGAGAAGATCGATGCGCTGCAGAAACAGATGCTGGCCCTAATTGAGGACAGCGCCAAAACAGAGAGCGCCGACGAGGAATTCGACCGGGCGTACCGGGAGATCGCGGACCAGATCCGGGCTCTCAAGAAAAAAAGAACAGAGCTAATCCGGGAAAAACAGCTGGCCGAAGCTTACGACCAGAGAGTGGAAGGCATGGGCCAGTATATCCAAAAGACCAACTACCTAAAACGCCAGTTTGACGATGAACTGGTCAGACGGCTGATTAAGGGTATCAAGGTAATCAGCGAAGATAAGATTGAAATCCAGTTCCACTCAGGGATTGTAATGACACAGAGAATCAACGATTATGACTAAGGCCGGCGGCAGAATCAACGGGTTCCTGCCTGCCGGGATCCTGACAGTGGTAAGAATAAAGTCCCCAGACATAGTGTGATATTTCTATCACAGCTGGGGGTTTTATTGTTGGCATTACAGAGCGGTAAAGGAACGATAGAAGCGGAGGAACAGCAGAATGGTATCAGAAGAGTTGAAAAAGATGTTTGATGGGCGGATTGCAATGCAGGATATGCACTATGTGGGGAAAGCCTGCTATGGGAGACTGGATGAGAATCTTAGAGGTAAGATTGAGCTGGGACAGGGCTTCCTGGACAGTGGATATACCCGTCTTACCGTCTCTGTGCTGGAGCGAACAAATGGACTGGTGGATCAGATGAAGTTTTTAATCAGTGATGTGACCGGTCTGAAACAAGAAACGGAAGGGGAACGGATGGCAGGGCCAGAACTGAGATCGTATAAGGATTCTGTCTGGTGGAATTGTGAGATGGAAGAGGAGGACTACCAGAAGATAGCGGAGGCGGTCAATGGATATCTGTCCCTGTTTCAGTCGGAAGAACTAGTATAACTCGATTTAAATAAGTTTACAATTTAAGCATTGGTAGTAATCTGATTTCTTGGCTTACGTGTCCGTGCTTTGGGCGCACGTTTCCCTTGGTTTTCAGGATAATAATGTAAACTTATTAAAATCGAGTTATACTAGTTCAGGGACAGAAGGAAGGAGAATCCCAGGGGCAGAATGAACAGGTGGGAGTGCTGCCGAGTAATATCCTTACTTAAATCATCGGAACCATATATAAATTATAGAAGGAATGAGGAAGGGAGCAGGGCTTAAATGGAAGTGTTTGTGAAGCGTGAAAACTGGGATGGCGGAATCTGGATGAAGCTGCCGGCCTCGGAGGAACAGGCAGAGCAGGTCCAGAAGGAATTGGCCGGGTATCATCCTTCCAGAATGATTCCATTCATAGGGGATGTGAAAGCGCCGGTGGCTGGTCTGGCTCATCTGTTAATTGGAGAATTTGTGTTTCAGGATTCAAACCTGGGGCAGTTAAACTACCTTGCCGCAGAGCTTGGTTCCTGGTCGGAACAGGAGCGGGCTGTATTCGAGACTGTACTGCAGAATGAAAAGCCGGATTCCTTGCTGCGGATTGTGGAGGCAATGGACCATTTAGACCAGTACGAATGCCATCCAGAGATAAAATCCCTGGAACAGTGTGGGTATTATCTGTTTGAGCGGGAGGGAAGAACGCTACCGGTGGAATTGACCGGCTATTTTGATTATGAAGCATATGGCCGTTTGAATATGAAAGCCAGTGAGCGGTTGACAGATGAGGGACTCGTCACAAGAATCAAGGCGCCAAAACCAGCAGTGGGAACGAAGCAGAATCCGGAAGTGGTGCAGCCTGGATCAGCCGTATTCCGAGTGTATCTGGCATTTGATAAGAGGTATTCGGAAAAGAGCTGTTTTTACTTCCCTATGACGGAGAAACAGCTGGAGGCTCTGGAGGAGAAGTGCAGAACATATGATGGTGATGAGGAGGCAGATTATCTCAGCAATATCTGGGAGTTGGATCAGTTCTTACCTCCAAGGCTCACATTTAGGGAGCTGAACCAGATTGCAATGGAGATACAGAACCTGGCAGATAAATCCACTGTGTCGAGAAAGAAACTTCTGGCTTCACTAGAAGCGGAGGTTCCAAGGGATGCAGACGCAGCGTGTCGGATTATCCGTAATTATAAGGACTATGAGTTCCTTTCAGTTCAGAAGTTGTCTGTGGAGAGCTATGCGAAGTATCTGTTGAATCTACATCAGATTTACATCGAGAAGGAGCTGGAACCATATGTCCGTCTCCAGGAATATGGTTTGCAGAAAATGAAAGAAAACGGGCCGGTGGAGACAACATTTGGCACGTTGATTTGCAAGGGACATCCGATACAGGAAATGAGCCCGTCTGTTCAGGAGTTCCGTCTGTACAATTCATTGGCTGTAACTGCCTATTGGAATGAAAGTGAATCCTTTGTGCCGGAGCTTTTAAGCGGGGAGGAGCTTCTCTCGTATGAAAGCATGATCCGGGAAAAGATCCAGGCCAGCTTAAAAAACTGCCTCGAGAAGGGGCTGGCAGAATATCTATATTCTGAACTGCTTAAAAAACGGGTTGTATCCATGATGCCAGATGTAGAAGCATATGCCGGCAGCCTTTGGGGTGTGCTTACAGTACGAACTTACGGAGAATTAAATGATCGGGAATTGGCGGCAGTGATGGAAGAGTGGAAGGCGATGGCGGATAGTGGCTGGGGAGAAGAACTGTTTTACCGGCCTATTCGGACGGAGAAGGGTGAGATTTATATTGGGTTCTGGGATACAGACAATAATGACAACCTGTTTATAAAAACAGAGGAGGAGTTTCGGCGGGACTGCCTGGGCGGAAGTCAAATTGGGCAGGAGCGGCAGCTTTTAATGTAAGTCTTTCAATACAACGTTTAAATATAGGCCAAGACAGTAACTTAACATGAAAAGAATAGACGTTTTAAAAGTAAGTAGGTAATAATCAGTATCTGCAAATTTCCATCCACATTTGATAAGATAAGTTCAAATGATGGAGGTGATACCAATAAATACGAATGACAATGTAACCTCAAAGGCTGACCTTTGGGCAGACCGGTTCCATGCTTTTCAGGAAAGCGGTTTATCCCGCAAAGAATGGTGTCAGCAGAATGGAATCCCACAGTCTACACTGGGTTACTGGATCCGAAAGCTCCAGTCAGAAGCAGCTGAGACAGAAAGTGCTTCTGATCCGGTGTTTGCAAAGCTCCCTTCGGAACATGAACTCCATTTCAGTACAGCAGGTACAGGAAAACCTCCTGTGATGCTCTGTCTCCCGGAAAATATCCGGATTGAAGCTGCTGCGGACTGTCCAGCCAGACTGTTGACTGCCCTGCTTCAGGCCTTAAAGAACTATGCTTGATTTTTCCGGAAGTACTACGGTCTATCTGGCATGTGGCTGCACGGACCTCCGGAAGAGCTGCACTGGTTTAGCGGCCATCATCAAACTGAAATTCCATCTCGATCCGTACTCCCGCTGTATGTTCGCGTTCTGCAATCGCAGGCGCACATTGCTCAAGATCCTTCAGTGGGACGGGTCAGGGTTTTGGATCCTGATGAAACGGCTGGACCGCGATTCCTTCCATTGGCCTGACACACCGGATGAACTGCAGAAAGTTACGCTGAAAGAGATCCATTGGCTGTGCGATGGTTTATCCCTGAACCCCAGCGGCGCATTTGAAGAACGTCACCCGAAGATCGTCATATGAGCCCGGATCCTGTCAATTCGCAAAAAGCCGAAAATCACTTTGTTTTGGGCGGATTTTCCTCCGTCCCGGAATGCAGTTTCCTATAGGAACGGAATGCTTTTTCTGGTATACTTTCTGGCAGAGATTTCAGAAAGTTGAGGCTGTGTTATGGATCCGCTTTTTACAGAGGAACAACTGAACAAGATGAGCAGGGAGGATATCATCTCCCTGATGAAAACCATGCGGGAGCATTATCAGAAACAGGAAACAAAGATCCAGATCCTCGAAGAAAAAACAAAGGAACTGGAATTCCTGAACGCGATGCTTTCTGACCGTCTGACTCTTGCGCAGCGGAAACAGTTTGGCCCATCCAGCGAAAAATATGCGGATGGCTATACGCAGCTGAACCTTTTTAACGAGGCAGAGCAGGAAGCAGAGCCTGATGCGCCGGAGCCGGAAATGGAGGAGATCCATCCGTCTTCCTATAAAAGAAAGAAACGTTCCGGCAAAAAGGAGGAAGATCTTTCCGCCTTTGAGACAACGGAAGTAATTGAGTATAAGCTGACCGGCGCGGACCGAAACTGTCCGGACTGCAATACCAAATATAAAGTCGTGACAAAAGAGACGGTGAAGCGCCTGAAGTTTGTGCCTGCACGGTTTGAAGTGGTGGAGGAGGTCACCTATGTTTACAGCTGCCCAAAATGCGGGGCGATGAAACGTCCGGAAAAGGCGCCTTCCCTTCTCAAAGGCAGTGTGGCAACACCATCCCTGGCGGCAGGCATCATGAACGCAAAGTATGTGGGCGGCATGCCCCTTGCGCGTCAGGAACGGGAATTCGCCCGTTACGGCCTGAACCTTTCCACAAAGACCATGGCGAATTGGATCATCCAGTGTGCGGACCGGTATCTGCAGCCGCTTTATGAACTGATGAAGGAAGAATTCCTCCGGAGCCGGTACGCTCATGGGGATGAAACCCGTGTTCAGGTAATCGATGAGCCGGAACAGAAAGGTTCCACCCAGAACTGGATGTGGGTCTATCTCACTGATGAATACAGCGGCGCACCCCGGATGGTCCTCTTCCAATACGAAAGAACCCGGGCGGGATATCATCCGGTGGAATTCCTTGGGGATCAGTACCAGGGATATTTCACCTGCGATGGATACCAGGCATACCACAGCCTTCCGGAAAGGATCACCGTGACAGGATGCATGGCCCATGCGAGGCGCAGATTTGATGAATCCCTGACCGTTTTGAAAAAGGACTTTACCAAAGAGCAGCTGAAGGAAACAACCGCATATCAGGCAATGGCACGGATCGGGATGTTCTATAAGATCGAAGAGATGATCCGTGACAAGTCACCGGAAGAAAGGTATGAAGAGCGTCAAAAGCAGGCAAAGCCGCTTTTAGAGGCTTTCTTTGAGTGGCTTCATACCCTGGAGGAAGCTGTGGACAGATCTTCTAAGATCGGAGAGGCGGTCCTGTATACGCTGAACCAGGAAACCTATCTGAAAAGGTATCTGGAAGATGGCCATCTGAGTATTGACAATCTAGCTGCAGAGCGGGCACTGAAAAATTTTGCCATAGGGAGACGCAGCTGGCTGTTTGCCAAAAGCATCCGCGGGGCACAGGCCAGTGCGACTGTGTACAGCATCACAGAAACTGCGCTTCTGAATGGACTGAAGCCATACAACTATCTCACATATGTGATGGAAAAGATGAAAGAACTCGGTGCGTTTCCGGCAAAGGAAGAAATGCTGGAGCTTCTCCCATGGTCCTCCAATCTGCCTGATGATTGCCGCAGCAAACTTAAAAAGTAAAAAACAGATCTTCCCCCGGTAAGTGCTGGGGGATTTCTTATTTTGTCAAGATACGGATTATTACTTACTTACTTTTAAAATATGCTGCGATTTTATTTCAGTTCCCATATAATAGTTGTAGAGAGAGGAGGGATTAGATCAGATGATTCGGTTCTTTGAGTTGCGTAGCAGAAGGTAGTATATAAATTGGTAGGTCTTATGAGCAGATGGTACGTGAGGGAGTATTCATAATATATTTTTAGATAGTAAAGAGTGGGATAATATGTTAAGATGGTGTAAGAGTTATACAACTACAATCTAATATTTATGATTAATTTAACAATGAATAATAAAATGTGAGGGTAAATAACATGGATAAGTTAATAGAGAAAATGGGCTTATATGATATCTGGACTGTACTTTTTCCAGGTGCAATTTTCCAGCTATTATTTAAAACAATTTTTGATTATATGTTGTCATTACCAGAACAAGTAAAAAACACAACAAGCGTGATTGAACGAACATTTCTTTTTTGTAAATCTTATATATATGAGCCAGGAACAGTATATGAATTACTGATCTTTCTTTTAAGCTCTTATTTTGTGGGATTACTTCTACACGAATTTAGTAGTATATTTAAGAACAGGGTTATGTATAAACATGGGAAGCCTATAGAGCTTTTGCTGGATTACCAAGGTGGTGTTTTTGAGCAAGAACAAATCCAAGTATTGATGCCAATGTATATTAAGTTAAAAGGAAGTGATTTTACGTTAAATGATAAGGAAAAGCAAAGAGAAGAGAGTCGCTCATTATTTCATAAAATTAATATGGATATGCAGAGGCGGAAGAGAGCAAATGAATATGTAAAACTAAATGTGATTTATAATACATGTGCTACATTAGGAGTTGCAATTATGCTTATTTTATGTTTGGCATTAGCATTCGAAATAGAATTTATGATTCTTAAAAGACAAGATTTAATATTATCATTTATAAGTTTGGATGTGGTGCTCATTCTAGGAATATATATACTTCTAAATAGGAGTAAAAGATATTATAGATATTGGACAAAGAATATTGTTTTAGCATATCAAGACCTATATATAAGTGAAGAAACAAATTCATAGGAGTAAAATTGGTATGGATGTGTTAAAAATACATAATGAGGTAATGTTATGAAAAATGTAGATTTATTGTTAATTAACCCTCCGTTTCATAGAAGAAATGGAAGTGGAACAATTTTTCCATTGGGTTTGGGATATATACTTGCGGCAGTAAATATAAATGGATTAACAAGTGATGTAATAGACTGTTCACATGTTATATCAACATATGAACCTGGCGATTTGAATAAATTAAAAGAATATTTACAGATTAATTTAAAAAGTTATACACCTACGCTTGTTGGAATCGGCCCATGTATTACAACACAGGTAAAATCTTTAAAAATTATATCTGATTGTTGTAAAGATATTTATAGAAATGATAGAATTTTTGCGGGCGGTCCATTAGCTTCGATTGATGGTCAGGAATGGTTTTTTTTTGATTTTTTAGGACTTCAATATATTGTAAAGGGGGATGGAGAAAAGGCGATTGTTGAAATGCTAAAGTGTGCAAAAAAAGGTGCGGAACTTTCGGAATGTAAATATGTAACGAGAAGAAATTATAGTTTTTTTAATGAAATTGAGGATATTAGTAATATTTCTTATCCACAAAGACCCTTTATTGAAGATAATATAATTTCAACAAGGAGAATGGATGGGCATAATAAAACAGCGACTATGATAACTTCGAGGGGATGTTTATATAATTGTAAATATTGTGTTTCAGGTAATATGAAGTATAAGCAGTTCAGAAAAAGAAGTTACAATGATATTATTGATGAAATGCAATATCTTAAAGAAAAATATAAGATTACAGACATTATTTTTTATGATGATTGTTTTTTTTATAATCCTCAAAAAGTACACCAGGATGTTTTTGATTTTTGCTCTATGTTAATACAAAGGAAGGTTGGTATGACATGGCAGATGGAGATAAGATGTGACTTATTTGAAATAATGAATGATAGGGACGTTATGTTACTATATCAATCAGGGTGTAGACAGATAAATTTAGGTATAGAAAAAGTATCAATAAGTGGTTTGAAGTATTTAGGTAAGAATATTTCTCTTAATGGATTAGCAGATCAGATTAAGTATGTAAAGAATATTTCTAAAATAAAGATCGCAGGTACTTTTATTTTAGGTGGAAAAGACGAGACGAGAGAAAATATTGAACATACTATAGAAGTCTCTACAAATATGAATCTTGATTTTGCCCATTATAATCCTTTGTTTATTTATCCAGGAACTCCAATATATCAAGAATGTTTTCACAATGAGAAGGACTGGGTTGATTATATTATGAAGGATACGTGGCCTTGGGGAGAAATTGTTTACCAAAATAAGTATGTGAGTAGAGAGCAGTTACTTGAGTTGGTTAATTATGCTTATGAAAAATTTTATGAAGAATCATCATACAAAAATAGTATAATGGTAAAGGATAGATTTAATTTAAATAGTAGAGGTAAGTAGTATGAAAATATATGATAGATTATATAAAGAGATGAAATTTCCTCCCATTATCATAGAATTATTAAACTGCCCAGGTCTTTTGCGGTTACGTGATGTTAGGATGGCAAATAATCAATTTGTTGCATTCCCATCATTTGCATCGTCATCACGTTATGAACACTCTTTGGGAGTTTGCTATCTTGCTGGTATTTGTGCAGATAGTATGGAACTGGCTGAAAAAGATAGAACAGAATTGATGGTAGCTTGTTTATATCATGACGTTGGAACGCCTCCTTTTGCGCATGCAATGGAAGAGGTCTTGCAGATAAAGTTCGGATTTGACCATGAGCAAAATTTGAAAAATCTAATCATGGGAACAACAGGTGTTTTTGATAGAGAATTTGCTCAAATCTATCAGGGACAGGGTTTAAAAATACTGAGTGTGTGCCAAAGTAGAGAGGCCAGGAGAATAGGTTTAGATATTCATCGCATCGCTCATTTAGCAGCAGGAGATTCTCGAGAACTTCTTTCAGATTTAGTAAATAGTAAAGGTATGGATTTAGATAATATAGATAATATTTTTAGGGCTTCATCTGCAATGGGGCTAATAGCGGGGGAATGTGGAGAAACAGCAAAAATGCTTGCGGGGTCTTTTGTTGTTAAAGAGGGACAGATTTGCCTTAATGGGATGTATGTTGATCAAATACGAGAATGGCAAAGGATACGTGATTTGCAATATACTGCGATATTTGAAAGTATAGAGGATTTTGCCTATCAAACAATGATAAAAAGAGCTATAAATTTATTGTTAGAGGAAGATTGTAATACTACAGTGCTTGATATTAATTCATGGCGATTAACTGATTCGGAAATGACATATAATGTTTTATTAAGGCATACTAAAAGCCGTGATATTATGAAACGTGTCTTGTTATGCAAACCATATGTATGCTTGGGAATTCTGTATGTTAAGGGCAATGGAGTAGTCAACTATATAAATAAAAATTTACAAAAAATAGAGAAGGTAGCGGGAGAGTATTTCGTGGATTTTATGGGTATGACGGACAAAAAGATAAAATCAATAGGAATACCACCTGTTGTTGCAAACTTTTATCCAGATAAAAGGAAAAGAATGATAGCAAATAAAGTTTTTTTATGGAATGAGGAGATTAAGGTTTGTAATTCAGAAGATTATCCACAAGGAGTTTTACTGGGCCTTTTTAGCCCTTTTAGCAATAATAATTTTAAAAATGTTGAGGTTGAGGGAAAAAACCTTAGAAAGAAAATTTCTTTCAGAAAAAGTGAGTTGGAAGTAATGTGTAATATCCTGGAAGAGGGATTGTTAAAGAATTTTGAAGTATCGTTATATGGAGGTGAGGATAATGGAAAAGCTTATTCGGACTTTGAATCAAATCAATTGGGACTTTTCTGATTATAATAGTTTGAAATTTCCTATAGATATTAATTCAATACCATGGTATCCAGCAACTCTGCCACCGCCAATACCCAAATTTCTAATTGCGCTATTGTCAAAGGAAAATGATATTGTTTTTGATCCTTTTGGAGGAAAAGGAACAGTTGGTGTTGAAGCGATAAAACAAAACAGACGCTTTTATTATAACGATTTGAACCCATTTGCAGCAGATATTACAAAAGATATTATAAATATACTTAAGGGCTGTTGTTTGGATAGGAATCACGTCTTAAAGCTTGTTGAATTAGATACAGAAACCTTAAAGAGTATAAGAGTGCGTTTTGTGAAAGAAGATGTTTATGAAGGGAAAAATGAGGAAATTATTAATAAATACTACGCCTATCAGTTGAGTATTGATATTGATGTACTTGGTTTAAGCCGGGAGTTACCTTATTGGTATCATATTGATACTTTGAATGAACTTGTTTGTATATATAAATTACTAGAAAGTAATCATGATACCTATTCATATTATATAAGAAAATTTGCTTTTGTATCTATTCTGAAAGAAGTTTGTTCCCAGAGAGGGCATTTTACATATATAACAGATAATTGTAGACCCTCTAAGATCACATATTTTGATGCGTTTACTGCGTACCTCGCCATGTTGAAAAGAATTAATGATTCAGCGGCAGACTTTATTAAGCAATTTCATACAACGAATAGTACTGGTAATTTATTTGATATAATAAACAATTCATATATAAATTGTGGCGATTCACGTAGGCTCGATTGGATTGAGAATAACAGTATAGATCTTGTTATCACATCACCCCCATATTTATGTGCTCAAGACTATGTAAAAACAATGCGACTAATTAATCTTTTTTTCCCGGAAGAGAGATTTAAAGATTTAACAGAAAAAGAGATCGGAGCAAGAGCTAGAAGAAAAGGTAGGGCTGCAGAAGTAGTACAAAGTTTTTATGATGACATGGATAATGTGCTTAATGAAGTAAGTCGAATTTTAAAAAAAGATAAGTATTTTTGTCTTGTTATCGGACAAGGAAAAGGAAAAATAACAAAAGAGTACGATACTATCAACGATATATCTACTATGGCTATAACAAAGCATAGCTTTGAAAAGGTATTTCAAACAACGAGAAGAATTAACTATAAAGCTGTTAGGATTGGCGGAGTAGATAGTGAAGAGATTATAATATTTCGTAAGATAAACTAGGGAGGATAAAAATGTCTTTACCGTGGGTGATTGGAGTACTTTCCACTGATTTTGATTTACATGATTATCGCGAAGCAATTATTAACTATCTAAAACAAAGTAATACTATAATTTCTGCTTTTGAATCTCCTGATTTTCCAGTAGAACCAGATAAACATTCGCATGACGTTTGTTTAACAGCTTTAAAAAGAACACATATCGCTATTTTAATAATAGACAAGAGATTTGGTGGTATTTATTACGATTCATCGGATGTGTCTATTACAAAGGAAGAATATATATCTGCAATTGAAAAAGGAATCCCATGTCTTGTTTTTGTAAACAAACAATCTTGGGAGGAGAGGCATTCTTATTCCGTTGATTTGAAAAAATGTGGAAAGTCACCTGAGGAATTTGAAAAAGAATATAATTGTAAATATGTTAGTGACATTAGAACAATTTATTTTATCAATGATATTCAAAAAATTTATGAGGATAAAAATTGTAGTAATTGGATAACTTTTTTTGATAGCATACCTGATTTGATAGAGAAATTGCATGGTAAACTTAGTGGTCTATCTCGGTATTGGATAAAGCGTATAGTTAATAGGCAGAGAGATAGTTTGAAGGCCCGAAAGACATCTACAAGTTTTTCGATGTCTTTAGGAGATGTTTTCGATAAAGGGTATTATATGGAGCCTGAATATAATGTTGAATCAGGTTCTTTATTAACAGAGAATCAGGGTTTGGAAAAAGCTATAGTTAGTGAATTATCTAATCAAAAATCTGTCCTTGTTTATGGCGAGGCAGGTTATGGGAAGACAACAATCTTAGCGAGGAGTTTTTTAGAACATGTTGCGAAATTTAATAAAGAGGATGGATACGAAATTCCTTTTTATATTTGGTTGAAAGATAAAAGTAGCGAATATCATTTTGATTTTTATAGGTACATACAGGAATGTTTTGAAGTCTATTATAAGAGAATGCCATATCCTTATTTGGATGTTTCGTCTATAATGCCATATTTTTATTTAGATGGCTTTGATGAGATTGCAGAAAAAATTTCCAGAGAAGAGGTAAATAGTATTATTTCATCATGTATATTTAAATTTCCTATCATGTTGACAAGTCGCATTCAATATGCCTTACGTTATTTGGGTAATTTTGAATTGGCCAATAAATTTAATGTTCGTATAAAGATAAACAAATGGGATCCAGAAAAGGCTAAAAAATATATTGATAATTTTTGTGTTATAAATGGGAAAAACAAAGAATATGTTGATAAAATTTACGTTTTATTAACTGATAACAAAGATTTAAATGATATTTTAGATAATCCATTACTTATTACAATGTTACTTTGGGTAATTGAAGCTAATAGAATGGATATTCCTGAAACAATTTCTACTAGGGTAGAACTTTTTCAGGAATGTTTTAAGGAAATGGCTCGGCGAGAATTGCATAGAGCAAAAATTTCTAATTTAGTTGAAAATGATTTAATATTAATTTGGTCTTATTTTGCTTGGCTGATATATCAGGAAAGATTGTTGAAAAGAAAACCTAAAGTTAAAAATTTACTTTTAGATTTACAAAATAATTATCTTATACAATATGGTGAAAATTATAATGATTCTATATTAGAAGTGGTCTTTGATACAGTGGGAGAATTTGTATTTGGAACTTTTCATGAACAATTTTTAGAGTTTTTGGTTGCTAATACATTATACCATGCATGTTTGTATAAGAAGATGCCATATCCAGAATTTCTAAAATATGTTATACGCCCAGAAATTAATAGATATTTTAGAGCAATTTGGAATGAAAGTTTAGAAGAAGAAAAAGAAAGTATTGCTAATAATATTTTTGATAAATACATGGATAATTTAGGTTTAAATGATAATATAGCTATTTCGACCAGAGTACATGCCATATATCATATTTCAAGGTTAAATAGTAAGTTACGAGAAAAAAATATTGAAAGGGCGTTTTCAATTGAGACGAATATTTCAGTGCGTTTATCTTTGTTTTTTGGAGCAATTAAAATGGGAAAAATGAATGAAGAAGAGGACTTCTATAATCTTTTACTTGAAAACCAGGAATATAATGTAGCAAATAGAGGATATCATCTGGCATATTATTCTGACATGCCGTCAGATGGAGAATTACCGTTTCTCGATACAGGTGAAGTAGATTGGTCAAATACATTAAAAGCGTTTATTAGACATTTTGAAAGTAAAAAAAGAGAACAATATTTTTTACGCAGAATAGATTTGATTACAATGTTACAATTAATGGAATCAAGACAATCAACAGGACCGCTTACTAGAAAAATTTTGGAAAATTTTGAACAACTTACCTTTCATCCGGTTATTCGAAATGAGAAAGATTTTCAAAAGAAAATAGAAAAAGCTTTTAATACTGTGAAAGCGAAATTTGAAGAATTCTGTGAATTGTAATTTTCAAAGAAAGAATTAGGGTATGCTTATGTATAGATATTGGGGTCAAAAAGGGGCGAAGTGGACCGGCGAAGGCGTCGGCCTTTTTGACCTTAATATCATATTATATAGTTGGCCTGGATTCTATCAGTTGCATTTATAAAAACAAGATATTAAAATATTTATTTTTAGATCATTAATATATTTTAGCATAGCTATTTTTTGAATAAATTAGTTTAATCGGACATCAGATTCATATGTTTTCTTCAATTATTAGATGACTTAAATTAGAGCATCAAGCGATTCCGAATAACAAATAAAGTGGATTATATCATTTCCGCTTGGGGAGAATTGCGTCCTTCCACCATCATTATTATCCACTCAACAAATGTCGAGAGTTTGTGTAGAATTGTGCAGAAAATAAGGAATAGCTTATTAACGAAAAGTGATAGAAAATGATAAATGTTAAAAAATGGCTGAAAAATGTTTAGGAAGAGTATTGTGGTGATTGAACTTTTGTGATAAACTCTTTGTAAAGAGCCAGTAATGTTCAATTAATTTGGACTTTTTGAAACTATTTTTAGTTTCAAAACGGTTTGTCCAACAGGTAGCACGATAGAAATCGGAATGCTTGTTCCAAGCTTTCCAATTTCTATCGCACTCCCTGTTAGCCAAAGCAGTTTTATCAAGTGGCTCTTTTTTGTGTGGGAGAAAATGATGAATAGGACGCCGGAAGAAGTTATTAATTTAAGACCACTTGTTTTTTTATGTGGACCATTATATGATCCATCAGATAAGAAAGACCGAAGAAAAATTTTGCGACAGTATCTGACGAGATATAAAACGACACTTAGTTATAATGGAAAAGATTATGTGATTGAACCATTTGCATTGATTATTGATAAGGTTTTTAACACAGAAGATCTGGAAAATAACCAAAATATTGCATTGATAGAAGAAGTGATTGCTGCATGTGCATATAAAAATTATATTTTTATAGATACAATGTCAACAGCTTTGGAGTTGGGACTTTTTGCAAATAGCTATTCTCAAAACAGAACCACGGCATTACTGCCAAAAGATTTCAGATCGTTTAAACCATCAATAGGATATTTTGTACAACAGACGATAAAAAAGTCGGATAATATTGCACTTTGTATTTATGGGAATAAAAGAATCAATAAATTTATTGATGGAGGCAGACAGGTTATAGAAAATCTGGTTGCTTTTAAATCACATCAAATTCCACGCGAAATAGAGCGTGATATAAAGAAAGACTTTAGCAAAGGAATAGAGAGCTTTATTCTGCGGATTGAATTTACAACAAATATTAAGGATGCTGAAAAAATCTTATACCAGGTTAATACAGAGGGGATTCGAATGGTTATTCCTCCACGAATTTTATTTTATTTGGTAGAAACCTTTGGAAGTATTAACAATATCAAAAATGCACTGCTGGATTATTTTGAATATTATGAGTGCGAAAAAGATAAAGAGCTGGTTATAATGTCTATATTAATACGAAAAGGATTGTGTATTCTGGAGTTGGATTCGCCGTTTGAATATAGCATCATCGATGTAATTGGGAGCATGAGCTATTTCATAGAAAAGTTAAAAACTCGTGTAGCCTTTCATCAGAATTATGAGCGACTGCGGTATGCTCCGATAAAACGTTGGAGATCTCGAAAACGATTTTCTGCATGCGAATTATTGGGCCTGGATATTATTGAAATGAGGCAGATGCAGTCACTGTTTGGATATAATAAGAAAAAATCTGTTATATCCAAAAACCTACTCATAAATGGCAAGAAAAGGAAAATAAAAATGTATTCTTGCACATCAGAAGGCTTTGCTTTAAGAAATTTTCATTTAAGACTTATGAAGCAGTTGCAGAAGTTATTTGAACTGCAGCCATATAGTTATGCTTATCGCAAAGATAGGTCGATTTTAATGTGTATGAACCAACACATTGACAGTAAATTTTTCTTAAAGATAGATATTAGAGACTTTTTCAATAGCATATCAAAAGGGAAAATGAATAAAATTATCAAGTGTCATTTGTGCTACGATCCTAAACAGGCTTATGAAGATAATGTGATATGGAGAAAGAGCAGGTATTTAGGTGAGTATGTAAAGGAATGGTTGGGAATTAAAGAAATTACAGATATATGTTTTGTGAATGGTCGGTTAGCCTTGGGAATGGTTACATCACCAATTCTATCAAATATTTACATGGATTTCTTTGATGCACGGTTTCATGATAACTATCCTGAATTAGTTTATACAAGATATTCCGATGATATATTAATTTCATCTGGAAAATGGTTCGACTATAAATCTATTTTAAATTTCATTGCAAAAGAATTGTGCTATCTTGGACTGGAGATGAATGAGCATAAGGTTGGATTTTATAAATTGAAGCAAGCGGGTGATCATATTAAGTTTTTAGGATTAAATATAGTCCATGGACCAGCGGAAGAAAATTATATTACAGTTGGAAAGCAGTATATAAAAGATGTTTGTTCCAATATTTCTCAATATGAAAAAAAGATAGGATTATTTAAAAAATCTCAAATTATTGGGCAAATAGAATATATTAAGTTTATTAGTACCAGAGATTATTTGCAATTGCAGAAAATATATAGAATCAAAAATCATAAAGATTTAAACGTGGAAGAATTGAATCGAGTGGGATTGTAACAATAAAATTAGAATATAGTTATAATCTGCAAGTGATGACATGAACAATATTAAATGATCAAAGGCAGGTGATTGAATGGAGAATCAAGGTGAAATCATTATTTATCAAACAGAAGATGGCCTAACACACATAGAGGTGAAAATTGAGGATGAAACCGTCTGGTTGAGTCAACAGCAAATGGCAGACTTGTACCAAACCTCTAGGACGAATGTGGTCGAGCATATAAAACACATTTACGAAGATGGTGAACTGGATGAGCAGTCAACCTGTCGGAATTTCCGACAGGTTCGTCAAGAAGGCAATAGAGAAGTTGCAAGGAATATACCATTTTATAATCTTGACATGATCATATCACTTGGATATAGAGTAAAATCATCGATTGCCACGAGATTTCGGCGTTGGGCGACAGAGCGTTTGAGGGAATACATGATTAAAGGCTTTACTATGGATGATGAAAGGTTGAAAGGCAATGGCGGTGGTAATTACTGGCGTGAATTACTTGAACGTATTAGAGATATCCGCTCATCTGAAAAGGTATTGTATCGACAAGTTCTGGATTTATATGCCACAAGTGTAGATTACGATCCTCGTAGTGAGGATTCAATAGAGTTCTTTAAAATAGTGCAGAATAAGCTGCATTTCGCGGCTCATGGCCATACAGCGGCAGAAGTGATATACGAACGAGCAGATTCAGAAAAGCCGTTTATGGGACTTACTACATTTTCGGGAGAACTTCCGGAATTAAAGGATATTAGTATTGCAAAAAATTATCTGAATGAGGAAGAATTAAAAGTTTTGAATAATCTTGTTTCTGGTTATTTTGATTTGGCTGAAATTAATGCAATCGAGCATAAGCCAATGTACATGAAAGATTATATTGACCAGTTGGATGCTATTTTATTGTCAGGTAATAGAAAACTGCTTGCGGGATATGGAAAAGTGAGTCATGATCAGGCAATGAAAAAGGCAAAGGAAGAGTATAGAAAATACCAAAAAAATACACTTTCACCGGTGGAGCAGGCATATATGGAAACTATTAAGGACGTTGGTGAGAATGCGAAAAAGAGAGTAAGAAAAGAAAGAGGAAATAGAAGATGAATCTTGAGTAGGTATGCAATGGCTTGCTGTGCATTTGAGCGGGATGTTTACTATTGGAGTTCCGCCAAGGGGCAACTATATATTTCTGCCATCATTATTATCCACTCAACAAATTGTCGAAGTTTGCGTGGAATTATGCCGGAAAGAGATGATGGGGAACATAAATTTATGAGTGAAAATGGATAGTAACTTTAGTTGTCTGAAATATTTATAAACGCATGAGTAAAATGAGGAGGAAGATAAATGAGTTTAATTCCAAGTGGTTTAAGTGTACAAGAAGCATATCGTAGATATAGAAATGGTCAAATTGTTGTTAATAGGAAGTATCAGAGAAAATTAGTATGGACACAGAATGAAAAAAGAATTCTTCGTTAGCAGTCGATATTGAAAATGCACTAATGAGATATAAAAAGGAAAAATTGATTTCAGATATTAAAAATACATTTTCAGTTTTAAAAAATACAATTGAAAGTGTAAGTAATGAGGATAATTTTTTGAGAAAGACTTTATATCCTGATTCAAGAAGTCCTATTAAAAATGCATTTTATACTTTATTTATGGCATTTTATAATATGTTAGTAAAAGAGGATTTATCACCATGTGATAATAATCGTTTGTTTGAAAACTTAAAAAATCTTCAATCAAAGATTAAGATGAGTACACATTATACAAATATTGAAGATCGTAAAAAAAATATAGCATTAACAGAAGGACTAATAAGAGGAACCTTTGTAAAGAAGGAGCCATCATCTTTGAATCATGGTGCGGGTTTAGCTTTAGATTTTGAAAATTCCATTCGTAGGTCTAAAATTGAAACACCAAGGTATGAATTTAAACAAGGTTTTTTAAGATTATCAGATGACCGGAAATATGATAAAGAATTAGAAAGTCAAATTATTCATACTATATGTGCAATGGCTAATATCGGTCCAGATAGTGAGGGTTATATATATATTGGTGTAGCTGACAAAGAAAAAGATGCTGAAAGAATTAAAATTCTGGATGGAATAGAACCAATGAATATATCAAACCATTTTGTAGTGGGGGTAGAAAGAGAGGCTATAATACTTGGGATTTCGGTGGAAAACTACTGTAGGAAGGTTTTGAGCATTATTCAAGAGTCAAAATTATCAAAAGACTTAAAAATAGCAGTTTTGACTAAAATTGATATTATAGATTATAAAGGGTTGACAGTAATTAGGATATGTGTACCGAAACAAGATGAACTTTCATACTGTGGGGAGGATATTTATATTCGACAATATAACAACACTGTAAAATTAGAAACCGCTAAAGAAATTTTGGCAGTAAATAAAATATTTGAACAAAGATAAACGTAATGCATAGTCTGTTGCCTTTTAGAGAAAAATAATCAATATTTGTATTTTGAATTTGTATTTTATTGCTATAAGCGCATAATAGAAAAGATATTAATAATACAGAGGATGAATATGAAACTTGGAAAAGCGTTTGAGTTATTTATAAAACACATTCTTAATAAATGTAGGGTTTTCTGACGTGAAATTCGATGGATTATATATTTTTGATGGGGCTCCTGGCCAAATGATTCAAGGGCTAGGGGAAGCACACAATGCAGATGTATTATTGGAGCCTCCAGCTCAAACTCCTTTTTATTCTTGTACAAGGTTGTTAATTGAATGTAAAGACTACCGCAAGAAAGTAGGTTTGAATATGATAAGAAGTACACTGGGTCTGAGAGAGGATATTAATCATTTTGACATTGTAGATGTAAATAGACTCTTGGCCCGAAGGAGGCAAAATAGAGCGGGAGTTGTCTATCCCTATGAACGTTACACTTATCAGGTTGCAGTCGCTTCACTCAGCGGATTTACTGTTCAAGCCCAAGAGTTTGCAGCAACGCATAGAATTCCTTTGCTGGAATTTGATAAAATGCCTTTTTGGAGTGATTTTTGGATGTTGCTTGGTTATGATAATGTTTCTTTCGGTGATAGTATAAGGGGACATAGAATACCTGCTGTGCATATGGCTGAAAATCAAATCATTGAATTCGCTAATGAAATCGGGAGACGTATGGCTGTTGCTGTAACAAATTCTGGTCAATTGTTGTTTTTATACCGGATAACAAGGGAAAATAATGATTTTTCTGACTCATATACATTGCATTGGAGTAATTCATCTCATCCCTGGGAATTGCGATCAGGGAATCAAGTATATTTATTTCAACTTCCAAAAAGTATCATGAAGTTGTGGTTAGAAAATTCTACAAATGATCTTGAACTAAAAAAAGAGGCTATTAATTGTAAGGCAGGTTTTTTATCAAGTATGATTGTATATTATTCGCACCATTATCTGCCAACTGCGAAAATGATTTCAATTGATAAATATGATTTGGAACGAGCCAGACGAAATTTATAGAGATGATCTAAAATGGGAAATTCTTGAGTCTTTGTAATGTTTGGAATGAAAGTTTCTTTTGGGAATGCAAGGAAAGAAGGAACAAAGCGGGGAGAGGAGAGTCGTTTATGTCAAAAAGGAAAACGGACATTACAATACACAGTTCTGCCGCGGAGTATTTGACTTATGTGGCTTCAGTCGGGGATAGTAACGATAGCTTTGAAATGCGTTATGAGGATGAAAATATCTGGCTGACGCAAAAAATGCTTGCGACTTTATATGATGTAAATGTGCGTACAATCAATGAACATATTAAAAAAATTTATGATGATGGTGAACTGGCACAGGAGTCAACTATCCGGAAATTCCGGATAGTTCAAACAGAAGGTTTGCGGCAGGTGAACCGGGAAGTGATTCACTATAACCTTCAAATGATCGTTGCGGTCGGCTTTAAAGTTAACAACGACCGTGCCGTAAGATTCCGCAAATGGGCTGGTCAGATTGTCAAGGATTATACAATTCAGGGCTGGACGATGGACAAAGAGCGCCTGAAAAAAGGGCATATGTTCACCGATGAATATTTTGAACGACAGCTGGAAAATATTCGTGAGATACGCCTATCTGAGCGCAAGTTTTATCAAAAGGTTACAGATCTCTATGCCACAGCGTTTGATTACGACAAAGATGCCAAGACTACCCGGCAGTTTTTCAAAATGGTACAGAACAAGATGCATTGGGCTGTACATCGGCATACGGCAGCAGAATTGATTGTAGAGCGTGCAAATGCTGAAAAAGAACATATGGGTTTGACAACATGGGAATCAGCGCCGGATGGGAAGATCGTCAAAGCTGATGTAAGTGTTGCTAAGAACTACCTGAGCGAAAAGGAAATGTCCTATTTGGAGAGAATCGTTTCACTTTATCTTGACTATGCGGAGTTACAGGCCGAACGAAGGATACCGATGAGTATGGAGGACTGGGCAAAGCGCCTTGACGGATTCCTGGAGTTTAATGGGAATGAACTGCTGATGGGACCGGGAAAAGTCAGTGCAGAGCAGGCAAAGCTTCATGCAGAGACTGAGTTTGAAAAATATCGTATTGTTCAGGATCGATTATTTATGTCAGATTACGATAAATATTTGTTAGAATTAGAATATCAAGCAGAGCAAAGTGATGAGTAAAGTTGATTATATCGTTTCCGCTGGGGGAGGAGTATACCTTCCCGCCATCATTATTATTCACTCAACAAATGTGGAGACAATTGTCGAATTATGTCAACATTTCTGAATTAAGAAGATTCAGGTAGTAGATAGAAAGAAACAGCACTAAGTTTTCACAAGTATTAAATTCTATGGTATTATTTAAAGGAATATGTGGACAGGGCATTCAAAAGAAACTTGATGTCTTCTCAGTGAGGAACAATAATGAATTCGAAAAGGTTTGACTATGCCTTTTGAGAATCTTTTTACAGCTTCAATACATGTGGAGACTGAGTGGCGTTTTCAAAGAAAGTTTGATTTTATGCTTAATTGAACGATCTATCCTGAGAAAGTGATTCTGAGTTGCTTAATTTAATAAAATAGGAATATTTTTCGAATATGTAAACAATTTCTTTGTTTTTTATGAAAACTAGAGTATTATTGTAGCAAATAAAGGAGTTTCCAGTATGGATGTAAGTAAGTAATAATCCGTATCTTGACAAAATAAGAAATCCCCCAGCACTTACCGGGGGAGGATCTGTCTTTTACTTTTTAAGTTTGCTGCGGCAATCATCAGGCAGATTGGAGGACCATGGGAGAAGCTCCGTAAGTAAGTAATAATCCGTATCTTGACAAAATAAGAAATCCCCCAGCACTTACCGGGGGAAGATCTGTTTTTTACTTTTTAAGTTTGCTACGGCAATCATCAGGCAGATTGGAGGACCATGGGAGAAGCTCCAGCATTTCTTCCTTTGCCGGAAACGCACCGAGTTCTTTCATCTTTTCCATCACATATGTGAGATAGTTGTATGGCTTCAGTCCATTCAGAAGCGCAGTTTCTGTGATGCTGTACACAGTCGCACTGGCCTGTGCCCCGCGGATGCTTTTGGCAAACAGCCAGTTGCGTCTCCCTATGGCAAAATTTTTCAGTGCCCGCTCTGCAGCTAGATTGTCAATACTCAGATGGCCATCTTCCAGATACCTTTTCAGATAGGTTTCCTGGTTCAGCGTATACAGGACCGCCTCTCCGATCTTAGAAGATCTGTCCACAGCATCCTCCAGGGTATGAAGCCACTCGAAAAAAGCCTCTAAAAGCGGCTTTGCCTGCTTTTGACGCTCTTCATACCTTTCTTCCGGTGACTTGTCACGGATCATCTCTTCGATCTTATAGAACATCCCGATCCGTGCCATTGCCTGATATGCGGTTGTTTCCTTCAGCTGCTCTTTGGTAAAGTCCTTTTTCAAAACGGTCAGGGATTCATCAAATCTGCGCCTCGCATGGGCCATGCATCCTGTCACGGTGATCCTTTCCGGAAGGCTGTGGTATGCCTGGTATCCATCGCAGGTGAAATATCCCTGGTACTGATCCCCAAGGAATTCCACCGGATGATATCCCGCCCGGGTTCTTTCGTATTGGAAGAGGACCATCCGGGGTGCGCCGCTGTATTCATCAGTGAGATAGACCCACATCCAGTTCTGGGTGGAACCTTTCTGTTCCGGCTCATCGATTACCTGAACACGGGTTTCATCCCCATGAGCGTACCGGCTCCGGAGGAATTCTTCCTTCATCAGTTCATAAAGCGGCTGCAGATACCGGTCCGCACACTGGATGATCCAATTCGCCATGGTCTTTGTGGAAAGGTTCAGGTCGTAACGGGCGAATTCCCGTTCCTGACGCGCAAGGGGCATGCCGCCCACATACTTTGCGTTCATGATGCCTGCCACCAGGGATGGTGTTGCCACACTGCCTTTGAGAAGGGAAGGCGCCTTTTCCGGACGTTTCATCGCCCCGCATTTTGGGCAGCTGTAAACATAGGTGACCTCCTCCACCACTTCAAACCGTGCAGGCACAAACTTCAGGCGCTTCACCGTCTCTTTTGTCACGACTTTATATTTGGTATTGCAGTCCGGACAGTTTCGGTCCGCGCCGGTCAGCTTATACTCAATTACTTCCGTTGTCTCAAAGGCGGAAAGATCTTCCTCCTTTTTGCCGGAACGTTTCTTTCTTTTATAGGAAGACGGATGGATCTCCTCCATTTCCGGCTCCGGCGCATCAGGCTCTGCTTCCTGCTCTGCCTCGTTAAAAAGGTTCAGCTGCGTATAGCCATCCGCATATTTTTCGCTGGATGGGCCAAACTGTTTCCGCTGCGCAAGAGTCAGACGGTCAGAAAGCATCGCGTTCAGGAATTCCAGTTCCTTTGTTTTTTCTTCGAGGATCTGGATCTTTGTTTCCTGTTTCTGATAATGCTCCTGCATGGTTTTCATCAGGGAGATGATATCCTCCCTGCTCATCTTGTTCAGTTGTTCCTCTGTAAAAAGCGGATCCATAACACAGCCTCAACTTTCTGAAATCTCTGCCAGAAAGTATACCAGAAAAAGCATTCCGTTCCTATAGGAAACTGCATTCCGGGACGGAGGAAAATCCGCCCAAAACAAAGTGATTTTCGGCTTTTTGCGAATTGACAGGATCCGGGCTCATATGACGATCTTCGGGTGACGTTCTTCAAATGCGCCGCTGGGGTTCAGGGATAAACCATCGCACAGCCAATGGATCTCTTTCAGCGTAACTTTCTGCAGTTCATCCGGTGTGTCAGGCCAATGGAAGGAATCGCGGTCCAGCCGTTTCATCAGGATCCAAAACCCTGACCCGTCCCACTGAAGGATCTTGAGCAATGTGCGCCTGCGATTGCAGAACGCGAACATACAGCGGGAGTACGGATCGAGATGGAATTTCAGTTTGATGATGGCCGCTAAACCAGTGTAGCTCTTCCGGAGGTCCGTGCAGCCACATGCCAGATAGACTGTAGTACTTCCGTAAAAATCAAGCATAGTTCTTTAAGGCCTGAAGCAGGGCAGTCAACAGTCTGGCTGGACAGTCCGCAGCAACTTCAATCCGGATATTTTCCGGGAGACAGAGCATCACAGGAGGTTTTCCTGTACCTGCTGTACTGAAATGGAGTTCATGTTCCGAAGGGAGCTTTGCAAACACCGGATCAGAAGCACTTTCTGTCTCAGCTGCTTCTGACTGGAGCTTTCGGATCCAGTAACCCAGTGTAGACTGTGGGATTCCATTCTGCTGACACCATTCTTTGCGGGATAAACCGCTTTCCTGAAAAGCATGGAACCGGTCTGCCCAAAGGTCAGCCTTTGAGGTTACATTGTCATTCGTATTTATTGGTATCACCTCCATCATTTGAACTTATCTTATCAAATGTGGATGGAAATTTGCAGATACTGATTATTACCTACTTACAAAAATATCGAGAGGATAAGCCACAGACGATGTAGATCTTTTCAAGTCCGGAGATATCGCCTAACATGAAGTCTCCCGGATCAGACGGAGTGTCCTTGTAAGAAGGACAGGGTCGGCATCATTGCTGATCCGAATGATCACATCTTTCATGGTCACTTCAATCGTATGTGAATTGTCAAGGTACATTTGCTGCATCTGTGATGCCGCATGCTGCTCCGGAAGATGATCCGGAACAATATCAATGGGAACCACATCCTGTTTTGGAAGTGGATCTGCATGATGACCGTAATTCGGTGCAGGGATCTGTTCCGCTGCCGCTTTCCGGCATCGGCTGACCCAGTTATAAAAGGTGCTTACTGCGATGTCATTTTCACGGCACCATTCAGCATCTGTCATGCCGCTCTGGCGGCATTCATTGATAAGCCTGATCTGTTCTGCCATAGGAACACGGGCTTTGCGAGTAGCTGCCATAACCTATCCTCCATAATTGTAGTGAAATAGTCTAAGTATCTAACAGCTACAATTATAGCGGAAGAAGGCGGATTAGAAAATCCGCAGGTATATTTGGCGCTTACTTTTGTCAAGATACGGATTATTACTTACTTACGAAGGAGATGATGGAAGCGGAGATGGATGAGCATCTCGGCTATGGGAGGTCAGAACGGTCGGATTCGGATGATTACCGCAATGGCTACAAGCCCAAGCGGATCAACAGCAGCTTCGGGAGCATGGACATCCAGGTGCCCCAGGACAGGAAGTCCACGTTTGAACCCCAGGTGGTAAGAAAGCGCCAGAAGGACATTTCCGGCATTGACCAGAAGATCATATCCATGTATGCAAAAGGCATGACAACCCGCCAAATCTCGGATACCTTGATGGACATTTATGGTTTTGAGGCTTCGGAAGGGTTCATCTCGGACGTGACGGACAAGATACTGCCGCAGATTGAAGACTGGCAGAACCGCCCGCTGGAGGAAGTCTATCCCGTGGTCTACATCGACGCAATCCATTATTCCGTGCGGGAGGACGGGGTAATCCGCAAGCTTGCCGCCTATGTCATCCTCGGCCTTACGCTGGAAGGTAAAAAGGAAGTCCTGAGCATACAGATCGGGGAGAATGAAAGCTCCAAGTACTGGCTCTGCGTTCTGAACGAGTTGAAGAACCGCGGTGTGAAGGATATCCTCATTCTCTGCTCGGACGGGCTCACGGGCATTAAGGAAGCCATAACGGCGGCATTCCCGAAGACGGAGCAGCAGCGCTGCATCGTACATATGGTACGGAACACGCTGAAATACGTCTCCGACAAGGACCGGAAAGCATTTGCCACGGACCTGAAAACCATCTACCATGCCGCAAACGAGGAAAAGGCGCTGGAGGCGCTGGAGAAGGTGACGGAAAAGTGGACGCCAAAGTACCCCAACTCAATGAAACGCTGGCATGACAACTGGGATGTGGTATCCCCCATCTTCAAGTTTTCCATGGAGGTCAGGAAGGTGATCTATACTACCAACGCGATCGAGAGCCTCAACTCTACCTACCGGAAGCTCAACCGCCAGCGGAGCGTGTTCCCGGGCAGCACGGCGCTCTTAAAGGCTCTGTACCTGGCCACGTTCGAGGCGACGAAGAAGTGGACCATGCCCATCCGCAACTGGGGGCAGGTCTATGGGGAACTGTCCATTATGTACGAAGGCAGACTGCCGGAATAAGAGCGCACAGGCATAGGTGTACACCTATCCGGAAAGGAGCTTTCCATGTATGGATTTTCAAAATACGATGCTCAGGACAGGTACGACAGCTATAATACTGTACAGGTGAAGTTAAAACTGAATATGAAGACAGATGCAGATATCCTGGCCTGGGTCAGACAGCACAAATATGGCAGGGACACTTCCGTCCAAGGGGCCATCAAGGCCCTGATACGGGAAGACATCGCCAGAGGCCAGGCCGATGGGACACAAGGTTAATCCCTCTGCATTTTACATTCGTTGGCTGTCTGCAGCTCTGACAGGGATTCCATGATAGACAGGTAATCGATCCCCTCCACAACAGTCCCTGTGCCAGGGTCAAACAGTTCATCGTCTGCGGTGGCTTTCGGGTCATAGGATTTCAGTTCACTGTCATACCAGCTATAGATATCACTGTATAAGTCGGCTGCATGATCCAGCAGGGACTGCAGTCCATTGATCTTTGCCCTGATATCTTCAGGTACAAAGGGATCGTCTGTTTTTAGCTTCATGGCACACCTCCTGATGTTTTCCTGTAAGAAGTGTACCATAATTTGATGGGATTTTCCAATACATCTTGACAGAATCCAAAAGCATCCGTATAGTAAAGGTAGGTGGTCACGACATCCACCTACCTTTCTCATTAACTTATCATAGAAGATCTCAATTTACAGACTTTTTTTCATACTCTCTACTGAACAGTAAAAAGTTTGTACGCTTAAGAAGCCAGTAAATCCTTATCAATTACTGACCTTTCCTGCATTTCCTGAATTAATTGTGTTATGCGTAATTCGGGATTTTGCCCCATAAAATGAAAAATATATTTCCGTAGGTAACACATCACGGCTCCTTCCGATACTTTCCCTTTCGATGTAGTACGTTGGTAGCGGATTTGTTAGGAGCGAAGCTTTCCCTCTGATCGGATAGCAAGAGCCTGAATCGTTCCCATTGCAATACACGACAATGCCATATGCATTTCAATGGCACGGATTGCTTCCATTATCTTTTTACGCGAATAGTTGTCGGTCACTTGTTCAAGAGAAGTTGGCTCTGTCTTTTTGCGATAATAATCAATCTTGGGCATATGCTTTGACCAGAAATGGTAACAGAAGCCTCCCAGTTGCTGCTTCAATTCCCGGAAAGTGCATTCGATCCGGAACCTATAGCTATATAAACGGATCATAGCCACTGGCTCTATAGAAAGACTGGTTCCCGCCAGAATGCTTTGCCCCCCATTATATTCCACCAGAACAAAACGTAGTTCTTGATACAGTTTCTGGCCCCAAAGCAGGTCGGTGCTGTAGTAGCGGATCTTTTCTTTCTTCCCATAAAGTTCCAACTCTGTCTCCAGGAACTTCTCCTTATGGGAATAGAAGAGTTCCTTCAGATGGTCGGCCTTTCCTTTCTTGGCAGGTCTTCCCCTTCCGGATCTTCGGACGCTGGGTTTTTCATAAGCAATGCAGTTACGTTTGGCTTTTGTCACAATTTCCATATGGACAGACTCTTCCAGGGTAAGTTCTTGAAGCCTTGTAAGAGCCGGCACGGAAAGAAAATACCGGTCAAGCAGGAGCAGGGAATCGCCAAAGACCTTTGCTGCCTGATAAGCGTCTTCTACCATCTGTACCACGTGGGATGCGTTGGAAATGCAGGAAGTATCCCAATTGCAGACCGTCATGGAGTCGGATGCTCAGTGGAATGCATGCCAGGCTATGAATGGATCCGGCAAGGATACCCAGCCCACCGAACATATGACCATGGATAAACGTAAGTAAGTAATAATCCGTATCTTGACAAAATAAGAAATCCCCCAGCACTTACCGGGGGAAGATCTGTTTTTTATTTTTTAAGTTTGCTGCGGCAATCATCAGGCAGATTGGAGGACCATGGGAGAAGCTCCAGCATTTCTTCCTTTGCCGGAAACGCACCGAGTTCTTTCATCTTTTCCATCACATATGTGAGATAGTTGTATGGCTTCAGTCCATTCAGAAGCGCAGTTTCTGTGATGCTGTACACAGTCGCACTGGCCTGTGCCCCGCGGATGCTTTTGGCAAACAGCCAGCTGCGTCTCCCTATGGCAAAATTTTTCAGTGCCCGCTCTGCAGCTAGATTGTCAATACTCAGATGGCCATCTTCCAGATACCTTTTCAGATAGGTTTCCTGGTTCAGCGTATACAGGACCGCCTCTCCGATCTTAGAAGATCTGTCCACAGCATCCTCCAGGGTATGAAGCCACTCAAAGAAAGCCTCTAAAAGCGGCTTTGCCTGCTTTTGACGCTCTTCATACCTTTCTTCCGGTGACTTGTCACGGATCATCTCCTCGATCTTATAGAACATCCCGATCCGTGCCATTGCCTGATATGCGGTTGTTTCCTTCAGCTGCTCTTTGGTAAAGTCCTTTTTCAAAACGGTCAGGGATTCATCAAATCTGCGCCTCGCATGGGCCATGCATCCTGTCACGGTGATCCTTTCCGGAAGGCTGTGGTATGCCTGGTATCCATCGCAGGTGAAATATCCCTGGTACTGATCCCCAAGGAATTCCACCGGATGATATCCCGCCCGGGTTCTTTCGTATTGGAAGAGGACCATCCGGGGTGAGCCGCTGTATTCATCAGTGAGATAGACCCACATCCAGTTCTGGGTGGAACCTTTCTGTTCCGGCTCATCGATTACCTGAACACGGGTTTCATCCCCATGAGCGTACCGGCTCCGGAGGAATTCTTCCTTCATCAGTTCATAAAGCGGCTGCAGATACCGGTCCGCACACTGGATGATCCAATTCGCCATGGTCTTTGTGGAAAGGTTCAGGCCGTAACGGGCGAATTCCCGTTCCTGACGCGCAAGGGGCATGCCGCCCACATACTTTGCGTTCATGATGCCTGCCGCCAGGGATGGTGTTGCCACACTGCCTTTGAGAAGGGAAGGCGCCTTTTCCGGACGTTTCATCGCCCCGCATTTTGGGCAGCTGTAAACATAGGCGGCCTCCTCCACCACTTCAAACCGTGCAGGCACAAACTTCAGGCGCTTCACCGTCTCTTTTGTCACGACTTTATATTTGGTATTGCAGTCCGGACAGTTTCGGTCCGCGCCGGTCAGCTTATACTCAATTACTTCCGTTGTCTCAAAGGCGGAAAGATCTTCCTCCTTTTTGCCGGAACGTTTCTTTCTTTTATAGGAAGACGGATGGATCTCCTCCATTTCCGGCTCCGGCGCATCAGGCTCTGCTTCCTGCTCTGCCTCGTTAAAAAGGTTCAGCTGCGTATAGCCATCCGCATATTTTTCGCTGGATGGGCCAAACTGTTTCCGCTGCGCAAGAGTCAGACGGTCAGAAAGCATCGCGTTCAGGAATTCCAGTTCCTTTGTTTTTTCTTCGAGGATCTGGATCTTTGTTTCCTGTTTCTGATAATGCTCCCGCATGGTTTTCATCAGGGAGATGATATCCTCCCTGCTCATCTTGTTCAGTTGTTCCTCTGTAAAAAGCGGATCCATAACACAGCCTCAACTTTCTGAAATCTCTGCCAGAAAGTATACCAGAAAAAGCATTCCGTTCCTATAGGAAACTGCATTCCGGGACGGAGGAAAATCCGCCCAAAACAAAGTGATTTTCGGCTTTTTGCGAATTGACAGGATCCGGGCTCATATGACGATCTTCGGGTGACGTTCTTCAAATGCGCCGCTGGGGTTCAGGGATAAACCATCGCACAGCCAATGGATCTCTTTCAGCGTAACTTTCTGCAGTTCATCCGGTGTGTCAGGCCAATGGAAGGAATCGCGGTCCAGCCGTTTCATCAGGATCCAAAACCCTGACCCGTCCCACTGAAGGATCTTGAGCAATGTGCGCCTGCGATTGCAGAACGCGAACATACAGCGGGAGTACGGATCGAGATGGAATTTCAGTTTGATGATGGCCGCTAAACCAGTGCAGCTCTTCCGGAGGTCCGTGCAGCCACATGCCAGATAGACCGTAGTACTTCCGGAAAAATCAAGCATAGTTCTTTAAGGCCTGAAGCAGGGCAGTCAACAGTCTGGCTGGACAGTCCGCAGCAGCTTCAATCCGGATATTTTCCGGGAGACAGAGCATCACAGGAGGTTTTCCTGTACCTGCTGTACTGAAATGGAGTTCATGTTCCGAAGGGAGCTTTGCAAACACCGGATCAGAAGCACTTTCTGTCTCAGCTGCTTCTGACTGGAGCTTTCGGATCCAGTAACCCAGTGTAGACTGTGGGATTCCATTCTGCTGACACCATTCTTTGCGGGATAAACCGCTTTCCTGAAAAGCATGGAACCGGTCTGCCCAAAGGTCAGCCTTTGAGGTTACATTGTCATTCGTATTTATTGGTATCACCTCCATCATTTGAACTTATCTTATCAAATGTGGATGGAAATTTGCAGATACTGATTATTACCTACTTACGATGGAAAAGATGAAAGAACTCGGTGCGTTTCCGGCAAAGGAAGAAATGCTGGAGCTTCTCCCATGGTCCTCCAATCTGCCTGATGATTGCCGCAGCAAACTTAAAAAGTAAAAAACAGATCTTCCCCCGATAAGTGCTGGGGGATTTCTTATTTTGTCAAGATACGGATTATTACTTACTTACCTTTATGGAACAAAATCCGAGAAGACATCTGCACTTCAGATCGAGGGACAGATGTCTCTTTTTAATCAAAAAGAGGGTTTAATGAAGTGGAATCCTGTGCAGATCCCAATGCGCAGGAACCTGACCTGGTTGAAGTTGAGAAACATCTCCGTAAAAAGAAATATACAGGCCAGCGTGAGGAATTGGTCAAAAGCATTCCGCACAGCAAAGTGCTGCATACGATCGATGACAGAGAGAAGATCTGCGAAAAATGCGGAGGCACAATGGTGAGAGTCGGAGAAGAATTTGTCCGCACAGAGGTACAGTTTATCCCGGCGAAACTCAAAGTCATTGACCATTACAGGGAAACCTATGAATGCAGGGCATGCCGGAAACGTGGAAAACCACATATGGAAAAAGCACCAGTACCATATCCTCC
The DNA here is from genome assembly GCF_020297485.1 of Enterocloster clostridioformis. Classification (NCBI taxonomy): domain Bacteria; kingdom Bacillati; phylum Bacillota; class Clostridia; order Lachnospirales; family Lachnospiraceae; genus Enterocloster; species Enterocloster clostridioformis. Next base: position 2,325,750 of record NZ_JAIWZC010000001.1, on the reverse strand, counting down.
GGTCATGCATTCCCTTGCATCCGCTTCTACGATCGCATGGCTGATCCATCAGAAATTCGAACTGGGCATCCCATTACACCGTCAGGAAAAGGAATGGAACGCTCTCGGCTTAAGCCTGAGCAGGGCGACGATGTCAAACTGGCTGCTGGTTGTATACCGTGACTGGCTTCAGTATGTAGTCTGCCGTCTCAAACAGGAACTGCTGAAGCAGAGTTACCTGCACATCGATGAAACCCATGTACAGGTGCTGAAGGAACCGGGCCGAAAGAACCCATCGGATTCTTACATGTGGGTTTACTGCAGCATCAAAGATGCCGCAAATCCGATCCGTTATTTCGAATACCAGCCTGGCCGGGGCGGAAAATATCCGGAAGCATTTCTGGAAGGATATAACGGATATATACACACAGATGCGTACTCCGGATACAATGGGGTAAAGGGAGTGAAACGATGCCTGTGCTACACACATCTGCGCCGCGCCTTTGTAGATGCGCTTCCAAAGGATGTCCATGATCCTAAGGCTTCGAAACCAGCAGAAGCAATCCTGCGGCTGAATAAACTATTCGAAATCGAAGGAGAACTGGAAAGTCTTTCACCCGAGCAGAAGAAAAAAGAACGTCTCATCCGCGAGAAACAACATCTCGAGGATTTTTGGTCATGGGCAGAAAAGAATGCCATCGGAGAACTACCAAAATCAAAGCTTTCAACAGCTTTCCATTATACGTTGAACCATCGTCAGGAGTTTTTTAATTATCTGGAAGACGGACACTGTTCCATCAGTAATTCGCTTGCTGAAAACTGCATCCGGCCATTTGTAATCGGTCGAAAGAATTGGCTGTTTGCAGGAAGTCCAAAGGGAACTGCTGCAAGCGCCGGAATATATACACTAGTATAACTCAATTTTAATAAGTTTACATTATTATCCTGAAAACCAAGGGAAACGTGCGCCCAAAGCACGGACACGTAAGCCAAGAAATCAGATTACTACCAATGCTTAAATTGTAAGCTTATTTAAATCGAGTTATACTAGTTGAAACAGCTAAGGCTAACGAGCTTGCCCCAATGAAATACATAAAATACATCCTGTCAGATATGCCCGGAAGCGCTTTCCTGGAGCATCCAGAATATCTGGATGATTATCTACCTTGGAATCCCATGGTAAAGGAAATATGTCAATAACCATCAACCTTTTAGTATTTAGTATAAGAGGCTGGTGGTTATTTTTATATCCACTATCTTGTTTGACGCTTACGAAAGGGGTAATAAAATGCGAAATAAAGGGACGACAAAACTTTATGTATTAACAGGTTTTTTGGGGCTGGTAAAACTACCTTGTTGTTAAAGCTCCTAGAACACCTGAAAGGGAATAGGGTTGGTATCATCCAAAATGAATTTGTCAAATTGGGGATTGACGGCGCAATCCTGAAAAATGATGATATCCATATGGTTGAAATCAACCATGGTTCTATTTTCTGCTCCTGCCTGAAACTTTCCTTTGTCAGCGCACTCAGTGAAATGACACAGCATGATTTTGACTACCTGTTCGTAGAAAGTTCAGGCCTGGGAGACCCATCCAATGTTGAAGAAATTCTTGGGGCTGTTGATGCCATCTCCGGTAAAAGTTATGATTTCTGTGGTGTTATCCGCTTAGCTGATGCAGTAAATTTTATAAATCAACTGACAGATTTAGAGACTGTGTACCGTCAGCTTAAATATTGTCATCTTGCCGTCATTACTAAATCTGATCTTGTTGAGTGGATAATAATGATGGCGGCAGGGCGTAATTCTCCCCAAGCGGAAACGGTATAATTATCTTTACGCGTCACTTTGAACCGCTTGATATTCTAATTCTAACAAATACTTATCATAGCCTGACATAAATAAGCGTTCCCGAACAATGGGATATTTTTCAAACTCAGTCTCCGCATAAAGTTTTGCCTGCTCCGCACTAATTTTTCCCGGCCCCATAAGCGGTTCATTCCATTAAACTCCAGGAATCCGTCAAGGCGCTTTGCCCAGTCTTCCATACTCATTCGTATACTACGTTCCTCCTGCATCTTATTCTGAACCGTTTAAAAAAAACTGCCGGGTAGTCTTAGCATCTTTATCGTAATCTAATGCTGTAGCATAAAAATCCGTAACCTTCTGAATAAAACTTGCGCTCAGACAGCCGTATCTAACGAATATTCTCCAGCTGTTAAGAACCAACATCCCTTTAAAGTCATGGCAGTCTGTCTGCGATAAAAGAATCAACTTCCAAGTATGAAAATTATTGGAACACCAGCCAGCAGGCAGTAAACCAGCTAAACACAAGTCATAGCCGGATGCTCCACCAAAAACCGGATTTTTATTCTGATTTTTTCTTATTGATAAGAATCCCGGCCTTATCACAAATCCGCACCGAAGGCACTGCCACACATAACACAGAAGCAGCCAGTACCAGCACTCCCGCAATCAGGAACCAGTTCTCAACCCCATACCGTTCCGCAAATATCCCGGATACAATCAGCCCCAGCGGTCCGCTGAGCAGTCGTATACTGCTGGACAATGACAGAACCCTTCCCAGGTACCTTGCTTCAAAGTTGCTTTGCAGCAGCGGCGTATACATCCCCCAGTAAAATGGTCCGGAGACTCCCATGAGCCAGGAACATAAGATAAAGACATAAAAATCATCCGGCGGCAGGATTCCTGATACAAATAAGCTAAAACTCATTAACAGAAAGGAACCAACAATGGTATAAACCCTGTTTTTTGTTCCTCCCCATTTTGACAATATCAACGACCCAAACAAAAGCCCGGCAGAGAACACCACCTCAACAATACTGGCACTTGTACTGGTTCCATTAAAATATGACATTGTCATCAATGGAAACAGCGCACTGGTAGGCATCAACGCCAAAGTATAAAGACTTCCAATCGACACCAGCCCCAGCATCCCTTTCTTTGCCCTGAGAATCCGGAAGCCTTCCCTCGCCTCCCGTAAAACCTGTACGTTTCTGTCACGTCCCTCCTGCTGCAATTCCGGGATTTGCGTGATTCCAAGCGTAATTACCGCAATCAGCGCCCCTATGACGTCCAAGGAGATAATTCCGCTCAGGCTCCAGGAACTGTACAGCACCGCCGCGACAACCGGGCTTAAGATTTGTGATACCGATTCCAACGCCTGCGAATATCCCGCACATCTGGTCAACTGGCCTGCCGGGACAATCTGCGGGGTAACTGCCTGAAGGCAGGGATTGTGGAACGCGGAACCGACCGAGCGTGCCAGCAAAACCGCAAGAATCAGTTCTGTCGATAACCTGCCCATCCATCCTGCGATCACCATTACAAAACTTGCTGCCGAAATAAGAAGATCTGAGATAATCATGATTCTTTTTCGGTTATACTGGTCGATAAAGACACCGATAAACGGTCCTAAAACCCCCTGCGGGAGAAACCCCATCATCATAGCCGCCGTCAGTACCATGGCAGAACCGGTATGGTCTGTCAGATACCACACAACCGCAAATTGAAGGACAGAACTTGAGAACTGGGATATTGCCTGTCCGGTCCAGATTGTGAAGAAATTCTTTTTCCAATTTGTTATCACTGTATCCATGCTGTTTCCATTCTAATCAAAGTTTATTTAATAAGCAGATAAAATTCTTCTTATGCCTTGTCTTTCTTTGTCATTAAAATTTCACTACTTAGCCAGAATTATATCATATTTTTGACCATTTGATGTTATTTTCCGTAATAAAATACCGGGAAGACTTAAACCTCCCCGGCATAGATTTCTTTCATTGAGCTGAATGTCAATTTCCCAGCAAAAACCGCTTTTCTTCATCCTGCACAATTCCAGGCTTTGCATATCGGTCATATGCCTGCCATGAAATGCCCCGGTTTTTATTCCTGTGGATTTGTACGTAGGCATCATGAGTCTGAAGGAATGCAGCTCCCTCTGAAGACAGCTTATATACCGTTTCCGGGACATGGGCATTCAAGAATCCTTCTTCAGCATTATCAAGTATTCGCTCTATCAGGACTGCTTTCTTACCAGATATCGGCAAATTCAGTTCCCTCAGCATGTCCTTGAGTTCAGGCAGCTTCAACAATTCCAGCGCCTCTCCTGGTTCTGCCTCAATTAGATACCCTTCCTTAATCAGCTTCTTATGATATTTGACGCGGTCTCTGATTCCGCACTCGTACAGAAAATAACTTGCATAGTAACCATCATCTCTTATTGGCTGTGGTTTGGAAAATGCCCACAGAAATACAGCCTTTGCATAATCCCTCTGCAGCGGTGGAATCTCCGGGCTTTTTAAGCAGATTCGAAAAAAATCCCATTCTCCCGTACCTCTCTTCTCTTTGCAAAGTAATGCCATGCTGCTAATACGTTTTTTTCCCTTCTCTTCTATGTTTAGCTATAACACATTACCTGCTGTATCATATTTATATATTTTATCTATATGTTTAGTTATATATGAAGTTCTCAATGCATCATAAGAAATAGTTCTCTCAACCTATAATTATCCTCTCTTTACAAACCATTTTCTCAAAATTACCATTGTATCTCATCTAGCTGCCTTAAAAAGTATTCACCAGTTTGAGGTTCTACCATTTTTATGTAGTATGCTTTTCCATACAGATACTCTTTAAAATTAACACTCCTTGCAGATGCAATGTTTTCCAGATGTGTTGAAACTCCAAATTTTTTACAATAATAAATCTCCTGTTTTAATCTTCTTTTGAATTTCTTTGGAATCTTCAGACCATCTTCTTTGACCAGTAAACCAGTAATCAGTTTTCTTTCATTTTCTTTAAATATCCTTGTTTTATTGTTATTTATAGAAAAACCGTATTTCTTTATGATTTCCGCTATGATAGGAAACAAAAAAAATCCTCGATATCCACTGTCAAAATTTGTTTTTTCCTATATGCTTTTCAGCATTGGTAACAATCGATTTACCAGTTACAAACCCATGACAGCATTCACTTTTTTTCAATATTTCGTCCAGAATCCATCTTTGCCGTATTTTTAACTTCAAGCTGGGAGCCGTTATTTCTCGTTCCTTAGATCTCCCATGTATAATAAACACATTGTAATACGGAAATTGTAACTGTGTCATTTTCAATATCTTATCTACATGATGCCCATCAGATATTACAGGCAGGTTTCTTGCAGGTGATGAAATAAAATATTTTGTCTGTAACGCCCCCGCGGTCCTCCCGGTAGGGGAACTGGACAGGGCAGCAACGTTAAGGCGGCCGATTGAACAATGCTTTGAGGAATGCAAGAGCAATCTGGGGATGGGGATTATGAGTGCCGCAGCTACCAAGGCTGGAACCGCCATATGCTGTTTGTAATGATAACCCTTCTGTTTGCCACCCAGATACGGGAAATCTTTAAAAAAGCAATCCCATTTTCTGTGTAATTTATACAAAAGATGAATTGGGTTTAATGTGGGAAAAATTTGTGCAAAAACGAAAACAACATACCAATTGGTATGAAAATATACTAAAAGGTCTGATGAATTTAAAATACAAACAAGTATAATATGGGCATTTTAACCTATAAAATAAGTAATAAATAGATTTAAATTAAAAAATACATGAAAAATCTATTTACAAACATCATATGTTATGCTACTATAAGGACAGATGAAACAAAAATATCACCAATGATTGCTAGAAAAACTGAAGTTAAATGACAAAATGACCATAGACCACCGCTGAGGGAGAGGAGAGTTCAATGCGCAGAGATATGAACGAATATCAGAATATGGATGTACTTCCCATGGCTACTGCCCAGAAAGTTAAGACGATGATTATCCAGAGGGAGATGAAGCCCGGTGACAGGCTTCCCACAGAGAAGGAGCTGGCAGATCTTTTTGGCGTAAGCCGGTCTACACTTCGGGAAGCCATGAAGTTCCTGAGAGCGGAGAATGTGGTTGTAATCCGGCAGGGGAGCGGAACCTTTGTGAGCGCGGGAACGGGTATTGGGGAAGACCCCCTGGGGCTGCATTTCACCAATCAGGAGAAGCTGATCCAGAATCTGTTTGAGACGCGTATGCTGATTGAACCTCAGATCGCAGGCCTGGCCTGCCAGAGGGCCACACCCCAGGACGTCAGGAACCTCCAGTTGCTGGTGACGGAGATGGACCGCAGCGAGGTCAACAGCCCTGCATCGGCGGAGCTGGACGTCCAGTTCCACACCGCGGTTGCGGAATGTACGCACAACGAAGTGCTGATCCGGGTAGTGCCCATCATCATTGAGTCTATCCGCCGAAGCCATGTGGAGACACATGATGATCCGGAGAGTTTTAAGCGGGCCAAGAGAAGCCACTCGGGAATCTGTAAAGCAATTGCCGAGGGCGATTTCATGGAAGCCAAGTTCCAGGCCGAGCGGCATGTATGGGAAACATTAAATGATATAAAGGAAACGGAGGAACGAAAATGAAAAAAAGATTATTTGCAAGAAAGACACTGGCTCTGGCAATGGCAGCCCTGATGGCCGCAGGCGCTCTGACTGGCTGTTCATCAGGCTCCAAGGAGACAGCGGCCGCGGGGGATACAACCGCTGCACCGGCTGCAGGTTCTGAGGCGGCCGGCTCAGAGGCGGCCGGCGGTTCCGGGGAGGCGGTTACCGTTAAGTTCCGCTACTGGGCGGACAACACCGATTATTCTGCATTGATGCAGGACATTATCAAGAAATTCAACGCGGAGAACGGTAAGGGCATCACGGTTGTGGGTGAGGAGACTCCCTGGGACGGCGGCGCATACTCTGAGAATCTCTTTAACGCCAAGATGGGCGGCGGAGACATCGACTGCGCAACCTGGAAGCTGACTTCCACCCCGTTGTTTGTCAACAACGACCTGCTGGCCGACCTGACTCCCCTTGTGGACAGCTGGGACAAGAAGGACGACATAGACGAGAACATCTACAGCATTATGAAGGAAGCCGGAGGCACAGACAGTCTCTATGTTATGCCATGGAACATCCAGGTGCTGTACGTTTACTACAGACCTTCCATCTTCGAGGCAGCCGGCGTTGAGGTTCCAAAGACCTACGAAGAATTCTTAACTGCAATTGAAAAGTGCACCATGGACACCAACGGCGACGGCAAGACCGATGTCTACGGCTTTGGCATGAGAGGCGCCAAGGGCGGCCAGGAGCCATGGGGAAGCTTCGTATACGGGCGCGGCGGCAATTTTGAGGATATGACTACCCCGGAAGCTGTTCAGGGTATGCAGGACTTCATCGACATTTACACCAAGGGCTATGTACCGCCCACAGCAACCAGCGACGGCTTTAACGAGATTATTGCCAACTTTAAGTCCGGCTTAACAGCCATGACCATTCACCATACCGGTTCTTCCGCTGACATGGAAGCCGCCTTCGGCGGCGACGTATCCGCATTCCCCTTCCCCGCAGGCAAGGGCCAGTGGACCTCCATGGGTGACACTGAGACTGTTATTTTCGAATCCTGCCAGAACAAAGAGGCTGCATTTGAGTGGGTATCTTACCTGGCGACCGGCGAAGGCCAGAAGATGTGGTGTGAAGGCACCGGCAATGTACCTGTAAGCAAGACTGTTCAGGCCGGCGACTTCTTCCGGAGCAACCGATTCATGGCAGCCTCCATTGAAGGACAGAGCTATGCAGGTATTCTTCCGATCCTGGATACCACAACCGAGTGGATCTCCACCCTGTGGCCCAACACCGTATCCCAGGCGCTCACCGGCAGCATCACTGCCGAGCAGTGCATGAAGACCCTTCAGAACGGTTTGTACCAGTAACCATTGACACATACGCGGGGCGGCAGAAACTAGTATAACCCACACTAAATACCTTACTGTTTCGCTGGTCTGATTTTCCTATAGCACAGGTGCAAAATACTCAGCGTAGAACCCACTACGCCTCCGTTTTTGCACCTGCACTCTCAAAAAATCATCCTCACCGAACCGGCAAGGCATTTAATGTGGGTCATACTAGGGCCGCCCCACAGAAATCAGAAGGGGGGATTCACCAATGGTCAAGAAACGGACAATATGGCCATACCTGCTGGTCGCTCCGGCAGTGCTCATCATTCTCTGCGTAGTGTTCATTCCGGTGTTCAACGCAATTGTCATGAGCTTTCAGAAGTATGACCTGCGCAGACCGAAAGACATTGCATTTAACGGAGTAGCCAACTATATGAAAGCCTTCGGGGACCCGCTGTTCTGGAACGCCCTGTGGAGGACAGTCATATGGGTGGCGGCAGGTGTAGGCTTACAGTTCCTGTTCGGATTCATTCTGGCCCTCCTTCTGAATCAGAAGTTTGTGGGGCGCGGCATGGTCCGTGCGGTCAGCATGATTCCATGGGTAACACCTGGCGTACTGATCGGCCTGATGTGGCGCTGGATCTATGACGGCAACTTCGGCGTACTCAACGATTTATTGTTAAAAATCCATGCGGTCACGGACAAAATACCCTTTTTGTCCCGGGTTTCAACCGCATTTCCCAGTGTGATCGTAACCATTGTATGGCAGGGAATTCCGTTCTTTGCGCTGATGCTATTAGCAGCTCTTTCGGGCGTGCCCGCGGAAATGTACGAGGCGGCGGATATTGACGGCGCGTCACCGTGGCAGAAGCTGATGTTCGTTACCATTCCATCCATCAAGAACACCATTTTCGTAACAGCGCTGCTGCGTGTGATCTGGGTAGCCAACTCAGTGGATGTAATCTACAACATGACAGAGGGCGGACCGGCTTACTCTACGCAGACCCTCAGCGTTTACATCTTCAACAAGGGCAATGCCCTGGAACTTGGATATGCGTCAGCAATGGCCCTTCTGATGGCAGCGGTTCTGCTGGTGGCAGCCATACCGTATCTGAAAATGAACTTTAGGGAGGAGAAGTAAGGATATGAAAAGACAATCCGGATTAAAACGTTTTGTAGCCGTATTTATCCCGCTGCTCCTGATGATGGTTTTCATCCTGTTTCCGTTCTACTGGACATTCGTAACTTCTGTGAAACCGCAGGATGAGCTTTACGGAGCGGTGGTTACATACTGGCCCAGCCACATTACTTTTGAAGCCTACAGCAAGCTGTTTACCACCACTGTAAACTTCTTTGCTGCCATGAAGAACAGCTTTATCGTTGCTTCCCTGACAACTATCGTATCGCTGACCGCTTCCACGCTGGCGGCATATGCATTTTCCAGATACCAGTTCACGGGAAGAAAGATTTTAATGTGTACGTTCCTGTGCAACAACATGTTCCCCACGGTACTGCTGCTGATTCCGCTGTACACCATTATGCGTAAGATGGGACTGCTGTACACTCCTGCCTCCTTGGTTTTATCTTACACCACATTTACCATTCCCTTTTCCGTATGGCTGCTGCTGGGCTTCCTAAACGACCTGCCCATGTCACTTGAGGAAGCGGCCCTGGTAGACGGGTGCAACAGAGGCTCCGCCTTTTTGAAGATCATTCTTCCGATCCTGGGTCCCTGCCTGGTGGCAACCGGAGTTTACATTTTTATGACATCCTGGAATGAGTACACATTTGCCATGATGTTCACCAACACGGATACACGCACCATCCCGGTAGCGCTGAAGAGCCTGATCGGACAGCTGGGCGTCCAGTGGGATCTGCTGACTGCAGGAGGCATTATCACCATTATACCGGTGTGTATTATGTTCTTCTTCGCACAGAAGCGTTTGGTAGAAGGTTTAACAGCCGGAGCTGTGAAAGGTTAACTTCAAGAGCCGCCCCGTTCGGCCCGGGAAATGCCGGCGGGTTGACGTCCATAAACAAGGAAAGCTCCCTTCGCATACGCTGAGGGGAAAGTCAAGGAAAGTCCCCTTCGCATAAGCTCAGGGGGGAGATGAGGAGGAAAACAATTATGCGGTATGACAAGAAAGCGAAAGAACTGAGGGCAGAAATCTTAAAGATGTTATATGCCTGCCAGTCAGGACATCCCGGTGGGTCTCTGTCCTGTGTGGAAATGCTGATGGCACTTTATTATGAGGTGATGAAGGTAGATCCTAAGAACCCAAAAGACCCGGACCGCGACCGTTTTGTGCTGAGCAAGGGCCATGCATGCCCCACCCTCTACGCGATTCTTGCGGACCTGGGGTATTTCCCCAAGGAAGACCTGGCCGGGCTGCGCCAGATTGACAGCCATTTACAGGGACATCCCGACTGCACCAAGACTCCGGGCGTGGACATGAACACCGGCTCCCTGGGACAGGGCGCTTCCCTGGCCATGGGCCTGGCTCTGGCTGCAAAGCATGCGGGGGCAGACTACAAGGTATACACAGTGCTGGGCGACGGCGAGTGCCAGGAAGGCCTGGTATGGGAGGCTGCAATGGCGGCGGCCCACTACAAGCTGGATAACCTGACCTTTATGCTGGATTACAATAAACTGCAGATCGACGGCCGCAACGACGAAGTTATGAGCCTGGGCAACATTATGAAGAAGTTCGACGCCTTTGGCTTCGAGTGTTTCGAGGTGGACGGCCATGATATGGACGCGATTGTGTCCGCTCTGAAGGCTCCCGTATCGGGCAGGCCGAAATTCATATGCTGCAACACTGTCAAGGGCAAGGGCGTTTCCTTTATGGAGGACCAGTTCGGATGGCACGGCAGCCCCATGAACAAAGAGCAGTTTGAGAAAGCGTTAAGCGAGCAGGAGGTGGAGTAAAATGGGAAAGTCGTTACGTGTTGCATACGGTGAAGCTCTGGTTAAATTAGGAGAGAAAAATGATAAGGTAGTGGTAATGGATGCCGATCTGGCCCATGCTACCCAGACCGGTATGTTCAAAGATAAATACCCGGAGCGTTTCTACAACATGGGTATTGCAGAAGCTAACATGATGTGTGCGGCGGCTGGATTCGCTCACACCGGCTACGTTCCTTTTGTGAGCACCTTCGCCCTGTTCGGCGCAGGACGTGCGTTTGAACAGATCCGCAATTCCATCTGCTATACCAACTGTAATGTAAAGTTCGGCTTTTCCCACTCCGGCCTGTGTGTAGGCGAGGACGGCGGAAGCCATCAGTCCATCGAGGACATCGCCCTCATGAGAGAGCTGCCCCACATGACCATCTTTGTTCCCTGCGATCCCGCGGAGACAGAGAAGGCGGTTATGGCTGCTGCTGAGATCGACGGGCCGGTATATATCCGTGTTGCCAGACCTGTCTGCGACGATATCACCACAGCCCACACCCCATTCATTCCCGGCAAGGCCAATGTGATGAAAGAGGGAAGTGACATTTGCTTAATCGCTTGCGGCCTGATGATTCCGAGGGCCCTGGAAGCGGCGGCTGAGCTGGAAAAAGAGGGCTCAAGCGTGGCAGTTGTGAACATGCATACCATCAAACCCATTGACAAGGACATTGTGCTGAAGATGAACGAGAGCTGCAAGGCCATCGTAACTGTTGAAGAGCACTCCGTTATCGGCGGCCTTGGCTCTGCGGTTGCAGAAGTTCTGGCAGGCCACAACGGCGCCAAGTTCGCCATGGTGGGCATTGAAGACAAGTTCGGCAAGTCCGGCAAGCCGGATCAGCTGTTCGAGGCATATGGCCTGACCGCTGCCAATGTGGCTGCAAAGGCAAAAGAGCTGCTGAAATAATTGGGGAAAATGACTGTGGAGGATTAAGAAAATGACCATTGCAAATTATGAGTTTACCGGCGAAGGTATGCAGAGAGTATTCGAAAACGAGAAATGGACTGTGGGAATCAAGAACTGGAAGCCGGCCAATGATGTAACAGGAATTGACTGCCTGGAGCGCCACAACAAGACGGACGAGCTGTTTGTGCTGGTGGAAGGCAGCTGCACCCTGATCTACGCCAATGAAGTGGAAGGCGGGTTAGCATTCGGCGCAGTAAAGATGGAGAAGGATAAAGTCTACAACATCCCCTCTACCCTTTGGCACAACACTATCACCCAAAAGGACACCAAGATGATCTTGATCGAGGATTCCAGCACTTCTATGGAAAACAGCGATATTCTGAACCTGGTTGCAGCTCAGATTGAAGAGATGAGAAGCCTCTGGAGCAGATGACTAAACATCCGCTGACAGACACAGGAAAGCTAGGATAAAGGATAAAACCCGATATTATAAAAGGAACACAGTGCTGTGGTTTAGGAGGTTGTGCGCATCATGTGCAGGGAACCTGACGCGTAATGGTTGTCAGGATGTCTCGCGCCTTTTGAAAGAAATCCTGGATTGCCATGAACAACCGGATGTCGCAAAGCCGATGATAAACAGTATGATGACAAGATTCTGGCAAGGGTCTTGGGAAAGGGAAGGATAGATGACAAAAGAGGAAATAAAAAACCTGTTTATGCAGGGAATTGACTGTTCACAGGTAGTGGCAGGTCGATTTGCAGATGAATTGGAGATGGAGGAAAGCCTTCTCAGGAAAATGTCTGCCTGTTTTGGCGGTGGAATGCAGTGTGGTGAAACATGTGGGGCGGTGACCGGTGCGTTGATGGTAATCGGTCTCAAGTACGGACATAGTATGAATAACGATTTGAAACAAAAAGAAATCATGCGTGAAATGACTTCTGAGTTCAAGCGTTTGTTTGCCGAAAAGTACGTTTCTTGCATGTGCAGGGAGCTGCTGGGACACGACATATCCAAAGCGGATGAGATGGAACAGGTGTTGGAGCAAGGGCTGCTGTTAGATTTCTGTCCATGTGTTGTGAGGGACATAATAGAAATACTGGAGAAGATGATATAGATGCGGCGGACAAAGGAGGGATAATATGCCCCGGATAATGCCAATTACAGACTTAAGAAAAACAAATGAGATTTCAGAAATCTGCCATAAAAGCCAGGAACCAATCTTTGTGACACTATTACAGAGGCGTTAAGCGGATTGAGGAGAAAGTATGCATAATAAAAATATACAGTAGAACTGTTTCATCGGGCCCTGAGAGATTTTGACCGTATCTACCGGTATATTTACGATTATCTTTGAGGCATATACATTAGGACTATTATTAGAGAAAATAGACCAGAGAGGAATTACAAGGTGAGAGTAGAATGCGGCATCTGTTATAGAACAATAATAAATGTGGAGGTGGTAATAATGATGAGGAATTGTGGTTTAAGAAGTAGAGTGCATTAACCACGAGATATAGCGGTTTTGGCTGAAAAAACGAGGGGAAAACCGGGCAAAAAATGGCCGGTTTTCCCCTCGTTTTTTTGCCTTTTCATAGATGTGAGATGGGGAAAAGAGGATGTGGAGTAAAATCTCAGGTCAGCCAGATTGAAAAATGGCTGGTGCAGGATGACTTGGTTTTACGATATTCTGTTGGAGAATATCCCTTTAGTTTATGAAACAGGCGGCTGAAATACAGCTGGTTATCATACCCTACGATGCGCGATATTTCATTGACTGCATAATTTGTGGTTTCCAATAAAGTTTGTGCGTTATTGACGCGGATAGAAACGATATATTGTAAGGGTGTGGAGCCTGTATATTTTTTAAAGTTGCGAATAAACCAACTGACACTCATTCCTCTGGATGAAGCATATTCCTCTATATTAATCTCCCGATTATAATTTTCCATAAAGTAAGTTATAGCGTTATCTATTTCGTGAATCATATAGTCATTTTTTAAGGTATGTTCTTTGGTTAATTCCCGCTGGAAAATGATCAATAAATGGCGCAATAAGAGCGTCATCATTTCTTCATAATTACTTTGGCATTTTTGCAATTCTAATATGATACGTTTGAAAATTTGTTCATACTCCAAAGCAGTACCTACCGGAAAGATTCTGCGGTTGTCTGCGAACCCATATTTTCGCAAGATATTTTTTATATTATTTCCTGTAAAGTGAATCCAGTACACCTCGGTTTTATCTTCACCGTAGTATTCATATTTTTGAAATTCCTTTGGACGGTATAAAACAATATTGCCGGCATGAACGATGGTTTCATTTTCCGGTTTGTCGAAATGAAAATGGCCGCATCCGGAAGCAACGTAGATGATTTGAAAATCCAAGCGCCCCCGCGGACGATAGGTTGGTAATTTAGGAAGCGTAGATAGTCTGTATGTGCCGCAGCTTCCAACAATCAGTGGTTGGCTTTTGTCTTTGAAGTCGAGATGAGATTGATTTAAGTAACCGTTGTTCATATACATGGCGGAGAACCCCCTTTAAAATAAGTGATGACGCTGCCTTTTTTATATTGTATCATTTTGTGCATAAAATGTCTATTCCGGTTTATAGACATATTTTGAATACTGACGTATGATTACAGTAACAAATAAAGCGCAGCCGATGAAAGAAAATTTATTGTGTGATAAAAAGTGCATATTCAAGGAGGGAATTTATGATCGTACCACGTTATTATGAAGATTTAAGCGTGCTGCATGAAAACACAATGCCGCCAAGAGCGTACTACATGCCGGCATCAAAAAGAATGGATGATTTGACAGAGCATAGAGAAAAGTCAGATCGTTTGCAGCTATTAAATGGAAACTGGAAATTTCGTTATTTTGAAAGCATTTACGATGTGAAGGAATCGTTCTACGAAACGGATTATGACGTATCAGATTTTGATGAAATGAGAGTCCCAGGCATATGGCAAATGGAAGGATACGATATGCATCAGTACACGAATATCCGTTATCCATTTCCGTTTGATCCGCCTTATGTTCCGCAGGATATTCCGTGCGGAGCTTATGTTCATACATTTTTTTACCAGAGTGAAAAAACGGCGCCAAAAGCATACCTGAATTTTGAGGGAGTAGATAGCTGCTTTTATGTCTGGTTGAATGGAAAATATGTAGGATACAGCCAGATATCTCATGCAGTGAGTGAATTTGATGTTACTTCCTTTTTGAAAGATGGAGAGAATATCATTGCAGTGTTGGTTCTGAAGTGGTGTGATGGTTCGTATCTGGAAGATCAGGATAAATTCCGAATGAGTGGAATCTTCAGAGATGTGTACATTTTAAAACGTCCGGAACGGGCTGTGTGCGATTATCGCATAACGACAGAGGTTTCCAAAGAAGTCGCCAGGATAAAGTTAGATATACAGTTTTATCAGCCGATTCATCTGAACATAAGAGTTGAAGATAAAAACGGAGCTGTTGTTTCTCAAGGGACGATAGAGAAAGATGGAATCATAGAATTTGAAATCTTTTGTCCGGTGTTTTGGAATACGGAAAATCCATATCTTTATACGGTGATTCTGGAATCGAAATATGAAGTGATTGTGGATGCGGTAGCTTTACGCACGATTGAAATTTACGATAAAGTGATTTATTTCAACGGTGAGAAAATCAAATTCCGCGGTGTGAACCGTCACGATTCTGAGCCGGAAACAGGAGTTGTGGGTGCAAAACAGATAAAGACGGATATGATATTGATGAAACAGCATAATTTTAATGCGATTCGTTCCAGCCATTACCCGAATGCGCCGTATTTTTATCAGATGTGCGATAAATATGGATTTATAGTTATTGACGAGGCGGATATTGAAGCGCATGGGCCGTTCATGTTATATCGGAAAGAGGATACCGATTATAACCGCTTTAGTCGCTGGAATGAGAAGATAGCGGATGATCCGGCTTGGGAGCAGTCGATTCTTGACCGTGTACAGCGTATGATTCAGCGGGATAAGAACCGTTTTTGCATCGTTATGTGGTCTATGGGAAATGAAAGTGCTTATGGCTGCAATTTTGAAAAGGCACTGGAGTGGACAAAAACATTCGATCCCGCAAGACTTACACAATACGAAAGCGCCAGGTATCGGAATTATAACGTAACCTATCAGTACCATAATCTGGATCTGTATAGCCGCATGTATCCGGCACTGGAAGAAATAGAGGAATATTTGGAGAAGGATGGAAGTAAGCCATTTCTGCTGGTTGAATATTGCCATAGCATGGGAAATGGCCCCGGTGATTTTGAAGATTATTTTCAAATGATTCAGAGCGATGACCGGATATGCGGAGGTTTTGTCTGGGAATGGTGCGATCATGCGATAGCACATGGAAAAACGGAAAATGGAACGCCTATGTATTATTATGGCGGCGATCATGGAGAGAGCATCCATGATGGGAATTTCTGTGTGGATGGACTGGTTTATCCGGACCGTACTCCCCATACCGGACTTCTGGAATATAAAAATGTGTATCGTCCGGCAAGAGTTGTTTCCTATGATTTGGACAGCGGAGAGTTGATTTTACACAATTATATGGATTTTGATGATCTGAAGGACTATGTGGAAATTTCTTATGAAGTGACGCAGGATGGCTTGATTATTAGTAAAGGGAAATTGCCCGCTTTTTCAGTAGCGCCCCACCAAGAGGGAAAAACAAAGCTGGAGCTTTCTATACCGGGGAATGGGAAGGTTTATTTAAAACTAATTTACCGGTTGAAGAAATCGGCTGCTCTTTTGGAAAAAAATCATGTGCTGGGCTTTGATGAGATACAGCTTTCTGGCAGCCACTTAAAAACCCGTCAGGCAGAACAGTGGTTAAACAGAATTGCAGAGGGTACAGAAATCCAAGTAAAGGAAAAAGACACTCAAATCGAAATAAAGGCAGCCGACTTTGTTTACATCATAGATAAACGAACAGCCCTTTTTGAGCAAATTCAGTTTGCCGGAAGAAATTATCTGAAGCGTCCTATGGAACTGAATATTTGGAGAGCACCAACGGATAACGATATGTATATGAAAGAAGTCTGGAAAAAAGCCCATTACCATGAAGCATATACGAGAGCTTATGATATTGAGGTTTGCCAGAACAGAAATGGTGTGGAAATTTTGGCTTATTCAGCGATAGTCGCTGCAACAGTGCAAAAAATCATGGACGTAAAAATCAAGTGGATAGTAGACGCCAGCGGAAAAGTATCTTCTGAATTTACAGTGTTGAAAGATGGGGAATTTCCAGAACTTCCGAGATTTGGTTTGAGGCTTTTCCTTGATAAGAGCATGGAAAATGCCTGTTATTATGGAATGGGTCCTCAGGAAAGCTACAGAGATAAACATAGAGCAGCGAGTCATGGGCTTTATCGGTCGAAGGTATGTGACTTACATGAGGATTACATTCGCCCGCAGGAAAATGGAAGTCACTATGACTGTGATTATCTGGAGCTTTCTGGTTCACAGTATGGAATTGCGGCTGTTGCAAAGAAGTCCTTTTCATTCAATGCTTCGCATTACACGCAGGAAGAATTGGAAAGAGCTGCGCATAACTATGAATTATGCGCAGCTGACAGTACAATACTATGTTTGGATTATGCATTAAATGGAATAGGATCGAATAGTTGTGGCCCTGTTGTCCTGGAGAAGTACAGGTTTGATGAAACCGAGTTTCAGTTTGGACTTACTCTGGTTCCATTTGTGAAAGGCACAAAGTAACAACGGTGAGCAGCCATAAGACAATGAAAACATCTAAAATCGCTGCCTGGCATTGAACGTTCAGGCAGCTTCGGGAAGGAGCGTATTATGGGAGAAAAAACGTACTTGAAGTGGTATAACAAAGTGGGATACGGATCGGGTGACATTGCCGGAAATGTGGTATACGCATTTTTAACATCGTTCGTTATGATTTATTTAACAGATACGATTGGGCTGGCATCCGGGATAATCGGAACACTAATTGCGGTATCTAAGATTTTTGATGGATTTACAGATATTATTTTCGGTTCCTTGATTGATAAAACCCATACGAAGCTGGGAAAAGCAAGACCCTGGATGATTTATGGGTATATCGGGTGTGCAATCACACTGATCGCTGTGTTTGCAGTTCCAATCAGTTGGGGCAAAACAGCACAGTACGCATGGTTTTTTATTGCGTATACACTGCTGAATGGAGTGTTCTATACGGCAAATAATATTGCGTATTCAGCCCTCACCTCTCTAGTGACAAAAAACAGCAAAGAACGTGTACAGATGGGGTCTTATCGTTTCATCTTTGCATTTTCAACGAGCCTGCTCATTCAGTCTGTCACAGTGATCTTCGTGGATTTCTGTGGTGGAGGCGCCGAAGCATGGAGAACGGTTGCAATTATTTATGCCGTGATTGGCCTTATTGTAAATACTATTTCAGGGCTTTCTGTAAAGGAACTTCCAGAGGAGGAATTAATTTCAGCGGATCAATCTAAGGAAGAAAAATACAGTGCCGTTGATGCGTTTAGACTGATTATTGCAAATAAATATTACCTCATGATTTGTGGAGTCTATATCTTACAGCAGTTGTACACTGCTATGATCGGAGCGGGTATCTTCTATGCAACATGGGTTCTGAAGAATAAAAATTTGTTCGGAGTATTTTCGTGGGCAGTAAACATTCCTTTGATTATCGCTCTGATTTTCACGCCCACATTGGTAGGAAAATGGAATGGAATGTATAAGCTGAACTTAAGAGGTTATATGCTTGCGGTGGCTGGAAGAGCCCTGGTAGTTGTTGCGGGGTATATGGAAAGTGTTCCGTTGATGCTGCTATTTACAGCGGTGGCAGCGTTTGGCCAGGGGCCTTGGCAGGGAGATATGAATGCAGTGATTGCATCTTGTTCAGAATACACATATCTGACGAAAGGGAAAAAGGTAGAAGGAACCATGTATTCCTGTACCTCATTAGGGATTAAGCTTGGCGGGGGTATTGGAACTGCTGTTGTAGGATGGCTGCTTGAATTAAGCGGTTATGTAGGAACGGCAGAAACGCAGCCGGAATCTTGTATCAGTATGCTTCAGTTTATGTATCTGTGGCTGCCGCTGATTTTTGACGTGCTTATTATGTTTGTCCTCTCCAGGATAAATGTTGAGGAAGCAAATGATAAAATCCGGGCGAAAAAAGGAATGGTATCAGGAAATACTCAGTCTTTTTGATAACTATGCGCGATATATATGGTTAAAATAGTCGGCGTAAAAAGTTAAAAGGATATTGAAATACTGTTTAAGCTTACTCATTTTACCTTCCTCCTTGTTCTTGGTTATGTGTTTATTATATGACAGGAGAAATAATATTGCTTGCCAAAAGAAAAGAAAGAATAGCCAAATTTTGCAGTAGATATAAGGTGACAATGCAGAATCATGAGCAAGGGAGAGGAGGAATTTATCAGTGCATTTATCATTTGTAGATACGGAAGAAGAAATTCTGGCAGTAAAAAGAGTGGCAAGACATGTATCTCCACATCTGCACAATGCTTTGGAAATTGTATGGGTAACAGAGGGTGCTTTGGAATTGGGAGTTGGGCAGGAACTGTATCATATGGAGAATGGAGATATAGGTTTTGTATTTCCCAATATCATTCACCATTATCAGGTTTTTACGGATAGGGAGAGTGTGGCTGTTTTTATAAAATCCCCGCCGTTTGTTTTGAGTACTTTTGATGAGATATTGCTAAACTATGCGCCGGAATATCCGATAATAAAAGCTGGTGACGTGGACAGAGAAACGTATCGTGCGCTTGGGGCGGTTATGAAAACAAAACAGACGGAATTTGCGATTGTACAAGCATATTTACAGATTGTCCTGGCAAGATGTATCAGAAACTTCAAATTAGTAGAAAAAAGAAGCGTTGGAAGCGATGATCTCATTTACCAGACAGTTGCCTATGTGTCAGGCAATTTCAAAAATACGTTTTCTTTAGAAGATATGGCGAAAGACTTAGGGGTTAGTAAGTATGTTTTATCTCGCATTTTTTCAAAGACGTTTCATAGTAATTTTAAGCAGTATCTGAATGATACGAGGTTAGATTATGCTCGTCGCCGATTGGAGAACACGGAGGATTCGATTACTAATATCTGCTTGGACAGTGGATTTGATAGTCAGAGGACATTTAACCGAGTGTTCAAAGAAAGATTCCGGGTTTCGCCCACTGAATATCGGAAAAGTCAGAAAGAGAAAGTGAAGCTGCTTTGACGAGCTGTTTTAACAGAAAAGAGATAGCTGGATAAAGAGCGGAGGTAAAAGCGCTTGAGCGCCGGAAGCCCATTCCCGGGCTTCCGGCTCCTTCGTTATTATAGGAAATCTATCCTATCTTATTCTTTATTCTTCCAATTCCCGTCAAAGATACCCCCAGCAGATAAACCGCGCATATCACAAAGAATAACACGGTATTCTGCCCCAGCACATCCTCCGATTTGTTGGAATTCATGCCCAGGAGCATCTGGGAATAGGGCCACAGGAGTCCGGCCTTCGTATTGGCGGCAATTATGCCTGTAACGCCGCCTGCCAGGCCAACGGCAATGGGAGTGGCAAAGCTTCGTATTTCCGTGGCAACCAGAAACTGCAGGGCGGCAATCACAAAGGCTCCGGCCAGTCCGCGGATCATCCAGAAACAGAGATCGCCGGGCGGCAGATCCGGCAGGCCAATGACTTTTCCGGAGGCGAAAAAGAGCAGGGCAAACCATATCTGTGTCAGTCCGGAAATAGCGCATACCAGGATGAACTTGGACAGGTAGATGGTGTGATAGGATACCGGGCAGGCGAACAGGGTATTCCGGCAGCTGTTAAAATTCTCATATCTCCATAAAAACGCGCAGTATGCGCCGATCAAGGGAGCAAAAAAGAATGTGGCATAAAATAATGTCACCTGAGTCCAGTAGGAATACCATCCGGATTTTAACAAATCAAGATTGGACAGGTAATTTCCGGCGCCGAGCAGGATGGGGATGACAGGAATCAGCAGAAAGGCCGGCCATATCAGGGTTCCTCTGCATTTCATGCGTTCACAGATAATTGCTTTTACTATCATCAGTTATTCCTCCTTACATGGTTTCACGGACCGTTTCTAAAAAATGTTTTTGGCCGTAACGGTACAGAATTATGATTGCCGCAGCCAGGATGGCCATCCAGAAGAAAGGATACGTATTCCAGCTATAGGCAGTGTAGCGCGTGGACTCATCATATGCATATCCCACATTGCACAGCGATGCATAATATCCCCACGGTATCAGACAGCGCAGCGGCCATCTGTTTAAAAACCAGGAGAACAGCCCGGTAAATGTGCCTCCTATGCTTATGAAGATGGGTGTCAGCTGGTTGGTGAACTTGAGGGAGAGGTTCAGCTGAAGGATAAATATGCACAGGGAAGTCAGACATATGGTTGTAAAATATTCCGTCAGATGGGACGCGGCCCCTCCGTCATATGACCGTGAAACAGCCCAGAACAGGAGTGTCTGCATGAGTGCAAACAGGATGATATAAAAACTGCCGGCCGCTGCTTTCCCGCGGTAGACGTGTTCCGGTTTCTGCATGGTACAGATCCATTTGTAAGTATTTCCCATCTGTTCCATATCACACATCCGGCTGGCCAGAGCAGCCAGAACAATAGGGCACAGGATGGTGTTCATCAGAAGCAGATTGGTAAACAGCATAGCGCTCGCATCGTTCAGGCGTGTAATGTCTAAATCGTCCATGCACCAGCACGTCCAGGCCGTGATGAGGGCAAATATCATCAGGAACAGAAGCGGGATATGCCGGCGGCGCAGCTTGCGCATCTCCAGGATGAATTCTGTTTTTATACTCATAGTCCCGCCTCCTTTACCATACTGAGGTAGATATCTTCCAGGCTCTGCCGCTTCTCCTCGGCCCGGTATAAATCAATCCCATGATTCATCAAGATGTGGAATATCTGTGCCAGCATATGGTCGGGAAGGAAGGGGAGGCGGATGCCGTCAGCAGCGGAGTAACAGAACCCGTCCGCGGCGTCATTCCCTTTCAGAAGCAGGGCGGCACGGTCCTCATTTTCCCGAAGCAGTGCAGAGAGCTCCCCGTTTTCCCTGAGCAGTGCGGCAGCGCCTGTGTCATCCGAGGTACGCAGATAAATCTGCCGGGTGCTGCGCGCCTGGAGCATGGACAGGGCATCCTGGAATATCAGCCGTCCCCTGGATATGATGCCGATGCAGCCGGCGGTCTGTTCCATTTCCGCCAGGAGGTGGCTGGATACCATTACCGTCATTCCAAACTGTTCCGGAAGGCTTTTAATCAGCTCCCGCATCTCGTGAATACCGGCTGGGTCCAGCCCGTTGGTGGGTTCATCCAAAAGTACCAGTTTTGGGGAGCCTAATAGAGCATTTGCCAGGCCAAGGCGCTGCTTCATGCCCAGGGAGTAATGCGCGGCCTGTTTCTTTTTCTGACCATCCAGGCGTACGATGGACAGGACCCGGTCAATCTCCGTGTAAGGGAGACCTCTCAACATGCAGCTGATCTGAAGGTTTTCATATGCGGTAAGATTACCATAATAGGAAGGAGTCTCAATCAGGGAACCCACCTGTCTCAGGATGGAAATGCGGCTGTGGTCATTCAGTTCTGTGCCGTTGATGCGGATGCTTCCGCTGTCCCGGTTGATTAATCCCAGGAGCATTTTCATGGTCGTGCTTTTGCCGGCTCCGTTAGGACCTAAAAATCCAAAGATGGAGCCCTCGGGAATGCGAAGGTCCAGGTGGTCCACGGCGGGAGTGCCGCGGTAGGTCTTTGTCAGCTGGCTGGTTTCAATGATATATTGTGCCATTTTGATATCCTCCTTGTCTGCGATTAAGCGGCATACGGCATAGGTCAGAGCCTCATCCGGATTTTCTGCTGCTTTCTCTAGGATTCAGAATAACGCGGCCTCCTTATGCCTGCCTTTCTCCAACCTTAAATTTACCTTAAATGATTCAAAAAATGATTCCCTGTTCCGCTAAATCAGCTATAATGAACCCAAAGGCAGGTGATTGGGATGAAGCTTAGGGAAGCGCGTATTTTAGTGGTAGATGACAGCCGGGAGTTGTGCAGCCTGGTGGAGAGTATTTGTGAGCAGGAGGGCTTTTCCCATGTGGAGACAGCCTTTTCCTGCCGGGAGGCGGAAGAACGGATAGAAAACGGGGCTGCTGACTTCCTGATTCTGGATGTAAATATGCCCTTTGAAGATGGATTTTCTTTCTTCCAGCGGATTAAGACAGTGCTGGAAAAGCAGAGGATTCCGGTCCTGTTTCTCTCCGCACGGGACCAGGACGAGGACCGGCTCCAGGGATTGGATCTGGGGGCGGATGATTATATGACTAAACCATTCCTGCCCAGGGAGCTGGTACTGCGCATCTCGGCTATCTTAAAACGGACTTACCGGCTGGAGGAGCAGACGGAGTGTTACAGGCTGGGAAAACGGGAGGTGGATTTGTCCGCGGGGGTGGTGAGGTTATTGGACGGATCGGGGAGAACCATTTCCCTGACAAATAAGGAATATCAGCTTTTGAAGCTGTTCCTGGAAAACCGCGGCAGGATCCTGACATTTGATGTTCTGTCGGAATCGGTCTGGGGAGAGAATTATTTCGATTATGAGAATACGCTGATGGTACACATCCGTAAACTGCGGGAAAAGATAGAAGAGAAGCCGTCGGAACCGGAATTTTTAATTACTGTGAAAGGATTAGGGTATCGGATGAACAGATGAAAAGCCTGATGAGGATTTATTTTAGTTATATTGCAACAGCGCTGGCAATCATTGTTGCATTTGTCGTACTGCAGGTTGTATTGCTGGGCATCGTCACCTCCAAGCTTTATGAAAATGAGAGCGGCGGGGGAAAGTATGCCATTGCCCGGGTATACCAGGCGCTGGACGGAGACGGGCTGGAAGCTGTGGCCTGCCTACAGGAGATGGGGGCCTCCTTTGCCATGCTTTTAGATGATACAGGAACTCCGGTCTGGAACTATCGGCTGCCGGAGCATTTAAACCACACATACACAACCTCGCAGGTTGCCTCTTTCACACGCTGGTATCTGGATGACTATCCGGTTTATGTATGGGGAGGGGGAAAGGGGCTCCTGGTAATCGGCTATCCCAGGGGAAGTATGTGGAATTATGCTGTTCATCAGGATATGGATAATTTAAAGGGAGTTTTCACATTCCTGTCGCTAAGCTTTGTCAGTACGCTGGCAGCCTCGGTCCTGATTCTGCTGGTATCCGGATTCCGCTACTACAGGCGGATGCGGATTATTGCGGATGCCATTGGGCAGCTTGCATCTGGCGGAAGCGCCCATTTGGCGGAAACCGGGACCATGAAGGAGATTGCCAGTACCATCAACCGCACCTCTGACCGTCTGACAGCGCAGCGGGAGCAGCTGGAGAAGCGTGATGAGGCGCGTACAGAATGGATCAGCGGGGTATCCCACGACATACGTACTCCCCTGTCCCTGGTCATGGGCTATGCGGATATGATAGAGCGTCAATCCGATACAGATACGCGGATCAGGAAAAAGGCCGCCTTAATCCGTTGGCAGAGTGTCCGTATCCGGAATCTGATTGAGGATTTGAATCTTGCATCAAAACTGGAGTATAATGCACAGCCGCTGCGAAAGAGAAAGGTGTTTCTGGCGGTAATTCTGCGGAAGGTTGCTGCGGATTTGCTGAATTCCATGGAGCAGGCGGAGCGTTATCCGTTGTCCATCTGCATTGAACCCGGATTTGAAACATTTTCGTTGGAAGCGGATGAGCAGCTTCTGTTCCGCGCATTCCGAAACATACTGGGCAATTCAGTCCGCCACAATGAAGACGGGTGCAGCCTTGGGGTGCGCGCCTGGATGAAAGACAGTCGTCCCCATGTGCAGTTTTATGACAATGGCCGCGGCATTCCTCCGGCCATCTGTCATTATCTGAACGGGGGGCAGATGCCGGAAGAAAATGTACATCTGATGGGGCTGAGGATTGTGCGTCAGATTATAGGGGCCCACGGGGGCACCATCTGTACCAGGGAGGATGGACATGGGATTGAGATTCGATTCCAGGCGCTCATATAGCGAGAGAAAGTAAATGGACCGCGTAATCGATAGGCATAATCCGAAAAGGACTTGACAACGGTGCTATAATGTAGTTGTAACATAATAAACTTACTTAACACACCTATTTGTTTATCAAATTTGAAGGCTGCTAAGCAATCAGAATTTTGGAGGAAAAGATAAATGACTACTTTAAAAGCTGAAAAAAGAAGCATGTCCATCAAAGCAAAACGATTGAGAAGAGAGGGTTTCGTTACTGGAAATATCTTTGGCAGGGAAATTCCCGAATCCATTCCCATTAAAATGGAGAGAACCGTGGCGGAACGGCTCCTAAAAACCTGCAACAAAGGCAGCCAGATTCTGTTAGACGTGGACGGACAGGTGTTTGACGTCCTGATTAAAGACATATGCTTTAATTCAATGAAGGGGCTTGTTGAGGAGATTGATTTCCAGGCGCTTGTAAGCGGCGAAAAAGTCCATTCCGTGGCGGAGATCATCCTTTTAAACCATGATAAGGTGATAAGCGGTGTTCTGCAGCAGCGGATTCAGGAGATTTCCTACAAAGCTTTACCGGATGCAATTATTGACAAGGTAAAAGTCGATGTAGGAGATATGAGAGTCGGTGATATAATCCGGGTAGGAGATTTGGATATCGCGAAGAATAAGAACATTGAGCTTGTTACTGATTTGGATACAGCAGTGGCAACGGTTATCGCGGTACATGCGGCGGCGGAGACGGCGGACGAGGCTGCTCCTGAGACAAAGCAGACCGGAAACGTTTTATAATTAAGTGCAATAGAAAAATGACAGAGTATAGGCGCTTAGGAACTTTATGTTCTTAGGCGCCCTTTTATGCATATACGGAAACAGCGCCCTTCCTCAAACAATACCACAATTTTAACCGTTCTTCCATTTTCGCCTCACATGCCGCCGGTCGTACAGGCCGTAATGGCTTAATGTTCCAGCACCAGGAGATTCTCGCTTGTGGATGCCCGCCATCTCCCTTTCTTCCCGGCTGCGGGGAATCCGGTTTGTGATAAGGGGTCTCCTCCACGCGCTTCCGGAGTGCGCTGCCGGGCAGCCTCTTTCAGGACCGGTATGGGATTGCGGCTTTCACGCTGGACACGCCCGATGTTTGCGCCTGCCGCAGTGCCGCCTGCCTTTATACGGCGTTTTGTCATGGCGGCATTGACCGCATAACCGCCTCCGGCACAAACTGGGCTTTATTATCGGATTCGGAGGCGCCTTCAGCTCCGAGGGGCTCCAGAAGGTGATTTCCCTGATTCCCGCATGGCTCAGCGCGGGTCTGGGCGTGGCAGGCAAGATGCTTCCCGCCATTGGTTTTGCCATGATTCTCAATGTAATGGCAAAGAAGGAACTGATTCCATTTGTACTGTTCGGCTATATCGCCATTGCCTACCTGAACCTTCCTGTCATGGGAGTGGCTGTAATCGGTACGGCCATTGCGCTGCTTGTATTTTTCCATGCCGGCAAAGAAAACGGCGAATCTGTAGAAGAAGTGGAGGTTGAATTTGAAGATGGCATTTAATCAGCTGGAGAAAAAAGATTATATGAAGACATCCCTGCGGGCCTATTTCCTGCAGAATGGATTTAACTATGGCAATTACCAGGGTCTTGGCTATGCAAATGTGCTTTATCCCGCCCTCCGCAAGATGTACAAGGACGACGATGACAAGCTCCAGGAAGCATTGAAGGAGAATATAGAGTTTTTTAACAGCAATATTCACTTTCTTCCGTTTATCACCAGCCTTCATCTGGTTATGCTGGAGAATAAGACTCCTTCCAATGAAATCCGCAACATCAAAATGGCTCTCATGGGACCTCTGGCAGGAATCGGTGATTCTCTTGCCCAGTTCTGCCTGGCGCCGCTGTTTGCAACCATTGGCGCGTCCCTGGCCCAGGACGGCCTGATTATGGGCCCTATCCTGTTCTTTGTGGCCATGAACGTGATTCTTCTGGCCATGAAGTTTCTGACCGGCATGTGGGGATACAAGCTGGGCACCAACATCATCGCCACCCTCAGCACGAAGATGGAACAGATATCCAATATCGCCAGCATGATAGGCGTTACTGTCATCTCCGGCCTTGCTGTAAATTTTGTAAAGATTTCCACACCGATTCAATACGTTGCCAATATGACGGGAGACCAGCAGAAGGTGGTGGCTATCCAGGAGATGATTGACGCCATTGCCCCCAAGCTTCTTCCTGTATTGTTCACAGGACTTATTTTCTACCTTATAAAGGTGAAAAAGTGGACCACTTATAAGCTGGTCATCCTTACCATTATCCTGGGCGTGGTGCTTTCTGTCCTGAATCTGATTGCTTAGAGTGTATCAGGAAATTGCTTTGGGACACACTCAAAAAAGCGGGGAGGTACCCTTTGACATGTATGCCTGAAGCATGCAGCGGGGGCGCCTCCCTCTCTGTTTTATGAATGTTAACGGGAACAGGGGATGAAGCAGCCCCCCTGAAATGAGAGAAAGACTGAACGGCATAAAAAGGAGTTATCTATGCATGATGAAAGGTATGTACATGTAAGACAAAGAGCAGAGGCCTACGAGGCCTGGTATGAAAAGGAACATGTGTGCGCCCATATTGCCGGAAACTGCCGGGAGGAGGCGGAGAAAATTCTGGCGCAGGCAGACAGGCTGATGGCGCATACATTTTCGTTTGAGGACAGATGGGATATGGAACCCTGCCGTGAACCATTTACCCTTAAGGAAATGATATGGGACAGAAGCCCCAACGGGGATCCGGAATGGATTTTCATGCTGAACCGTCACGAGTACATGAACAAACTTCTTATTGCCGGCTGGCTTACCGGCGATAAGGCATATGTGGAAAAGCTGAAATGGTTTCTGTTCCATTGGATTCAGGCAAATCCCATACTTCCTGAAGGAACCGTGACCACCCGGACCATTGATACGGGAATCCGGTGCATGAGCTGGCAGTATCTGCTGCTTCATCTTCTGGGAGAGGGCCTTATGGAGGAAAGAGAAGCCGCAGGAATCCTGGAGAGCATGAAAGAACAGTTTGCCAGCCTGAGGAAAAGGTACATCGGAAAATATACACTCAGCAACTGGGGCGTCCTTCAGACGGCGTCCATCTGCAACGGATACCTGTGGTTTCACGAATATTTACCTTCAGACGGAACTGAGGACTGGGCCTGGCAGGAACTGGAACGTCAGATTGGGCTCCAGGTACTGGATGACGGAGCCCACTGGGAGCAGTCCATGATGTATCATATGGAGGTGCTTCTTGCCTGCATGAAGCTGCTGGCCTCCTGCCGGGCTTGGGTCAGGATTGAAAACAGGACGGAATTTTGGCGCGATACAGACTGGCTGGAGAAGGCCGTTGACAGGATGAGCCGTTATGTGCTTTTCGCCTCGGGACCGGATCATTTACAGATAGCCCAATGTGACAGCGATGTTACCGATGTGAGGGATGTGATGGTGAAGGCGGCTGTCCTTACCGGGGACGGCAGGTACAGGTATGCGGGATATGATACCGCGGACCTGGACAGTGCCTGGATGTTTGGAAGCGCCGGAGTCACCGGGTACAGTGCCATGGCGGGCAGGAAACCGGAGAGCCTGTCCCTGGCTGCAGCGGATGCCGGGCATATATTTTTTAGAAGCAGCTGGGAGGAGGACAGCCATTTCACCTATATGAAATGCGGTCCCCTTGGAAGCGGGCACGGACATGCGGATTTGACTCATATATCGCTGCATTACAGAGGCTGTCCCATACTGGTGGACAGCGGCAGGTATTCCTATGTGGAGGAGGAACCGCTGCGCCCGTTTCTCAAAAGCGCCCAGGCCCACAATGTATGTGTCATAGACGGAGAGTCTCATGGAAGGCCCAGGGGTTCATGGGGGTATGACAGCTTTGGACAGAGCTTTAAAAATTATTACAGGGAACAGGGCCCGGTCCATTACGGGGAAATGGCTTATCACGGATGTCTCATGTCCGGCGCGCATTATCTGGTCATCCGCAAGGTGATGGCGGTGGACCAGGGAATCTGGATGATTGTCAATGATATACGCTGCGATGGCGGTCATGAGGTGAAAGAGTATTATCATCTGGACAGTGCCGTACAGGGAACCCCCATTGGGACAGGAACGGACGGGGCCGGGGAATGCTGGAGACTGTGTTCCGGCGGGGATGATGCAATGACGGTGCTGGGCTCCCGCCCCTTTGAGGCAGTGCCCTGCGTCATATCCAAACAGTATAACCAGAAAGAGAAAAGCACCTGTCTGGTTAGGAAAACCGGATTTACAGACCGCATCACAGACTGGACCTGTCTGTTTGGAGAAGGGACAGAGGCTGAGAAAACCCAGGTTTTCCAGTACGGAAGCAGCCGGCCGGAGACGGAGGAACAGGTGACGGCCATGAGCTTTTGCCTCTCGCCGGATGAATCCTGGGATTTCCTGGTGTGGAATCAGGAAACGTGGCAGGGCGGTAAAATTCACGATTGCAGAGGGGTGCCGGTTTATGCCAAGGCAGCGGCCATTCACACCATAAAAGGGAACACGACACTTTACCGATTGAGGATTTAATGGTATATTTATAAGAGCGATGCAGGATGAGGCGGGTGGAGGTCAGAATGAAGAAGTTGACAATTAATGAGATTGCTGAACGGGCGGGTGTTTCAAAGACAACGGTGTCCTTCTATCTCAACGGCAAGATTAATAAGATGTCTGAGGAGACCAAACAGAGAATACAGCATATTATTGATGAGACCGGATATGAGCCAAGTGCTGCGGCCAGAGCCATGAAGGCCAAGAGCAGCGGCGTGGTGGGGGTCATACTGGCGGACACGTCGGAGGGATACTGCGCCAGGGCCCTCAAAGGAATTGAGGAGGCTGCCAGCGCCCTGGAATACCAGATTGTGGTGGGAAACAGCGGTCTGGCCTTCCAGCACGAGAAGGATTACGTGGAACGCATGCTCAGGCTGGGAGTTGACGGTTTTATAGTCCAGTCCACCTACCGTTTCGGCATGCTGGCCTCAGACCTGGAAAAAAAGAAAAAGCCCATCGTATATCTGGATGCCAAGCCCTATGATTTCAAGGGACGGTATGTGAAAAGCAACAATTATGACTGCGTGTACCAGGTGATTTCGGAATGCATCAGGAAGGGATATGAGAAATTTCTCATGATTTCAGACGGTGATTCCAACATCAGCGCAGGTTTTGAGAATACCCAGGGATATAAGGATGCCATACAGGACGCCCGGAAGGAGGGTGCCACCCAGTACCTGCAGGAGGGCGTAAAGTCCGACCAGGTCTACGAAATGCTGAAGGACCAGATAAGCCTGGATAAAAAGACGCTGATTTATGTTGCCAGTCCGGGACTTTTGCAGGTGGTGTACCAGGCGATCCGCAGGTACCCGGACTATATGAGGCTGTTTCCGGACACACTGGGCCTGATCGGATTTGACGCAGAGGGATGGACCCGGATGACTACCCCGGCCATATCTGCCATCATCACGCCCGCTTATCAGGAAGGGGTCAGAGCCATGGAAGAGCTGGCTGACATCCTGGACGGTAAGAAAACAGATGGGGAAGTGGTATTTAAGAATATAGTCAAGTGGAGGGAAACCACCCTTTGACATTTTAATGTAATATGAGTCTGTGAAATGACGATGTCCGTGTGCCGGGACATCTGATTGGATGATATGGGAGCCGGTATAAGGAAACTTATTTTGGCTCCTGTTTTTTGGAACATATATTATTTTGCGGAGTCCCTCTTCATTGCGCGGCAGCAGGAATCATGATATGCTTTAACACACGGATAAAGACCGGAAAAGAGGAAATGAGAAAGGCAGTATTACACAGAGCTATTAAAAAAGACATTTGACCTGGAATTACCAATGGCGCAGCTGCTGGAAGTACCCAAGATGACGGTACTGGACGATGAAGGGACTCTTGCAGGACTTCCTAAGACAGGAGACCAGAATCAAAGGATGGTGCAGGTTTTGATATGTGATATTATATTTTGTGGATTGATGTAAAATCAACAGGAATCCAAAGTTTGGAAAATGCAATCAATCTCGGGATGGAAAGAAGTATGCAGATATGGTACAATATAGATTATATGAGGTAACTGGGTCGAATGATAAAGTTGACTTATTCACGCCTGGTTGGAGGAATTGGGAATATGGTTAAAAACTATACGATAAAAGATCATCTGGTTTCAGAAGCTGATTTTAGAGAGTTATCGGGCAAAGCGTCATTGAACGAGAATGACGGGATGATATATATATTACCAGAGTTTACTGATGGAAAAGATATTATAAATGAATTTGCGTTTGATTTAAACAGGTTCGCCAAAAGCGAGGACATTCCTTGTACCATGGTATATGATAAAGATAATTTTGAATAGTTGGCATCAAGGGATTTTGATATTTTGCTACCCTTTATAATCAGTCTGTCAGCGTCCGCCTGTTATGATTTGATGAAGTACTTTGTTAAGAAATATTTTTCTGATAAGAAAAAAGTGAATGTGAGAATGATTATAAAAAAGAAAAAAGATACAAGCTATCGTAAAATTCAGATATCGGGAGACGCAGAAGGGGTAATTTGTGCGCTGGATATTTTGAAAGAAGAAGAGAAGGAAATATAGAACGTTTGAATTGTTTTTACGTAGAGATGGCCCATTATGTCAGCGAAATTGACTGCAGGGAATGTGCTGAAAGGCATTCAATATATAAAGATTGTATTTGGAATTCGTTTATAACTGCGGCCTCCTATGAAGCTTTTAAAGGGAGGAACCGTTTTGTAAAGGTAATTGACTGGCTTGAGGATTTGCATGAATTTTCAAACAAAGATATCAGCGATATGAACAGAGAGATTTCGAATCAATTAAAAACTGTTATGCAGGAGCGTTTGCTTCCGTTATGCAGAGAGCATAATATGTATGTGGCCAGCAAGAAAGTAGCAAGATCAGAGTCAGCATATGCTGATGTGAAAAGCGAGATTTATGAGAGTTACAGGGAGGAGTTTGACCAGGATATAGATAAAACGTATTTTGATTCTGCTGTTAATATGCTCTTAGCTGAGAGAAGATAGTAAGGTCAGCAGAGGAAGCCGCCTGGATGCTTCCGGAAAGGATAACATGGGGAAAACATAAAGGAAAATCCCCAATCCCTCTGTTGACACAAAAATAAGATGTACATAATTAGGGAGGATTATCATGCCGGTATTTGATTTCAGCGATACACCCAAAAAGGAAGAGGAGCCCCAGTGCACCTATACGGTATACTGCTCCGGCGAGGCGGCTGCCTCCCCGGAGAAGCCCATGCTTGTTCTGGATAACAGCAGCCGGGACTGGAAGCACCATTCCTGCGGCGTATTTACAAATCAGGCCAAACGGACGGCCTTTGAATTCAAGGAGGAGGACGGGACCATCAGCGCTGATATCCTGCGGGTTGACGCACGCTTCATCAGTCTGCTGCGCTGGCTGGGAGAGAACCATATCAGTGTCCGCCTGTCCGGCCAGAACCGCGGGGACGGATACGCGGTCTATAAGATTCGGGAGGTGGCCTTTGGCGGCGGGACCAAGCTTTCCGCTGAAGACGGATTTCTCCAGTTTATGATTGACAGGCTGCTGGCAAGCAGCGCGCCGGAGACGGAACTGGCGGAAGAGGACCTGGAGGAAATCGGGGACGATATGAAGCTGACCAGTCTCCAGAGTCTTTCTGATTTTATGAACTGCGCCGGCAGAACGCTGCCTGACAACATACGAATCTGGGCCCGCCGGAATCTGGCGGTAGCCCGATCCCATGAAGTGACTCCGGAGGAGAGGCGCCATGCGCAGCGCGCCCTTTCCATTATGATGAACATACAGTGGAAGAACCACTATTTTGAGTCCATTGATCCAAGGGAGGCCCGGCGGATTCTGGATGAGGAGCTGTACGGTATGGAACGGGTCAAGCAGAGAATCATAGAGACCATCATACAGATTAACCGTACCCATACCCTTCCCGCATACGGCATGCTTCTGGTGGGTCCGGCAGGCACCGGAAAGTCACAGATTGCCTATGCGGTAGCCAGGATTTTAAAGCTTCCGTGGACGACCCTGGATATGAGCTCCATCAATGACCCGGAACAGCTCACCGGCAGTTCCCGTATCTATTCAAATGCCAAACCGGGCATCATTATGGAAGCCTTCTCCATGGCGGGAGAATCCAACCTTGTCTTTATTATCAACGAACTGGACAAGGCGTCAGCGGGAAAAGGCAACGGCAATCCCGCCGATGTGCTGCTGACCCTCTTAGACAATCTGGGATTTACGGACAATTACATAGAATGTATGATTCCCACCGGCGGCGTCTATCCCATTGCCACGGCAAACGATAAGAGCCAAATCAGTGCGCCCCTTATGTCGCGTTTTGCAGTGATTGATATTCCGGATTATACACCGGAGGAGAAGAAAATCATATTTTCCAGGTACGCCATGCCAAAGGTTTTAAGACGCATGGGACTGCACGAAAATGAATGTGTGGTGACTGAAGAGGCACTTGACGCGGTCATAGAAAAATACGCGGACACCACAGGAATCCGGGATTTGGAGCAGGCCGCAGAGCATATGGCTGCCAACGCCCTCTACCAGATAGAAGTGGAACACGTCCCAGCGGTGGTGTTTGACGGGAATACGGTGCGGGGGCTGCTGGGGTAGGGATTATTCCTGTTCCGGCGTGTATACAGGAAGCTTATTATAAAGACTGCCGGGTGTGTGACGGATACAGGAGCGGCAGCGCGTGGGAAGCGCTTCATGGATAAACAGGGAGAACAGAGAGGGAGTAATATGTATTATACGACAGATTATGCATCGCCGGTTGGCGGGATTAAGCTGGCTGCTGACGGTGAAAGACTGGTTGGGCTATGGCTGGAAGGACAGAAATATTTTGCCGGTACTGTAAAAGAAGAGATGACTGAGGACCGGGAACTTGGTATTTTTAAACATACGAAGGACTGGCTGGACCGCTATTTTGCAGGAAAGAAGCCGGTACCCTCAGAGCTTTTGCTGGCTCCTCCGGGCGGAGAATTCCGGCAGGGAGTGTGGGAAATCCTCTGTCAGATTCCTTACGGCCAGCTCACTACATACGGCGATATTGCAAAGAAAATGGCGGTGAGGATGAACAGGGAAACCATGTCTGCCCAGGCAGTGGGCGGAGCTGTGGGACACAATCCCATTTCCATCATCATCCCGTGCCACCGGGTAGTAGGCACAACCGGCAGTCTGACCGGATATGCCGGGGGCATTGATAAAAAGATATGGCTGCTGAAGCATGAAAGTGCGGATATGGAAGGCTTGTTCATGCCTAAGAGGGGGACGGCGCTTTAAGGATAAGGGTATGTCTTGGGAAAGGTTGTTCTGATTATCGCAACACAAATGGACCGGCAGTTTCCTGACGGCCCATCTAGTATGAGAAAAGTTGTATGAAAAGCATTACGCTTTATAAATTAAATATAGCATCAAGGTATGAATAAGATATGAACAGGAACGAATTTTTTTTGTATTTTATCAACTGTTTTGCCGACCATTTTGCCCATACTTTTCTGAACGGTTCATGACCAAAGCATGGATATGAATTATAATAGAATATACAGTCCTATAAAAAGGGATTGACAGCAAAAACAGGATATAGCATAAAGAAATGGAACAGACGCTGGCTGCCCTCGTGAATGTGGAGCAGCTTATAAAGGAGGCGGGAGGAGACAGGACGAATCTGCGGACGCGGAGGGCTGTGGAAGCTGGATTACAAAGCGCCGGCATTCAGTCCGGA
The DNA here is from genome assembly GCF_020297485.1 of Enterocloster clostridioformis. Classification (NCBI taxonomy): domain Bacteria; kingdom Bacillati; phylum Bacillota; class Clostridia; order Lachnospirales; family Lachnospiraceae; genus Enterocloster; species Enterocloster clostridioformis. The sequence continues at coordinate 2,291,250 of NZ_JAIWZC010000001.1, read as the reverse complement.
GCTGATAGACCGAGATACATGGGGAATCTTCCGTTACAGGGCGTTCATGCCGCTGTCAGACGAGGGCTGGCAGGATATTACCCTTGGGGAGGGCATGACACCGGTCATCCGGTTCTCCGAGAATGTCCTGCGTAAGATGGACTATCGGATTCTGGAGGCCTGCCACACAGAAACGGGTGCGCTGCCGGAATCCCGGCGTGTCCGTCAGTGACATCATAGATGGTATGGGAAATGCAGAATATTCTACAAAAAATAACAGCTTCCCAATAACACTCCGAGATTGTGCAGAATCCAAATTCAGTATATAATAAGTATGCTTTATTATGAATATTGGAGGAAGAAAGAAATGACATTTACTTACCCGGCGGTATTTACGCCTCATAAAAACGATAAAGGCTACCATGTAACATTTCCGGATCTGCAGTGCTGCGAGGCAGACGGACCGGACCTGGAGGATGCGGTGGAGCATGCCAGAGAGGCGGCTTACAACTGGCTCTATCTGGAGATTGAGGAGAAAACTTTTGAGTTTCCTCCCCAGACCCATGTGGAGGATATCAGGCTGGAGGAAGGGGAGTTTCTGAAACAGATCATGGTGACAGTGAAGCTGCTTCCGGATAATGATTGATTTTATTGCCTTTTTTTACATTAAGTGGTAGGATAAATCATATCGAGTTAAGAACAACTGGTGCCGCTGTCTGTCGCTGGCAGACTGCGGGTAATAGGGAAACAGGTGGAAATCCTGTACGATCTCGTCACTGTAAGTAAGGAGCGCATGGTTCGTGTCAAGGACAGTCACTGATTCGTTTGAATTGGGAAGGCGGTCATGCGTGTTGATATACGAGTCAGGAAACCTGCCAGTTGTTGGTACAGGAATATATTTCCAGATCACGAGTAATTGGTTGTACCGATTTACGGTGTTTCGGCCGCGGATTTCTGACTCAGACGGTAACGGATTTTTACGCAGGGGAAGCTGTGCCCGGACGGAAGGGGATTCCTTCGGAGCATGGATACGCTGCGTATTACATATCTGCAGAAAAACACATATCTGCTGACATCTTCCGGAATACGCCTATGCGCGTGCAGACTGCCGTTTGGGATTCGTCAGATACAGGCGGCATATTCCTCTACCTTTCTTTGACCGATGGGGTTATATAAAACAAGGAGGAAAGAGAAGATGAAAATGAAAAAACTGGCAGTATTATTTGCGGCGGCAGCCCTGACAACGGTGACCGCGGCCGGCTGTTCCGGCGGACAGAAGGAAACAGCCGCAGAGACAACCAAGGAGACTGAGGCAGCGGCCACTGCTGAGGCAACAACAGCGGCAGAGACGGAAGCAGCGGAGACGACAGAAGAGGCCGCAGAAGCAGCTGCCGAGGCGGACGAGGAGAATTACGATACCGGGGATGCATCTAAGGATAATACCAGGAATCAGGATGAGATCGGTGAAAATGAACTTCTGGTAGTCAGCTTTGGTACCAGCTACAATGACAGCAGACGTCTGACCATTGGTGCCATTGAGGACGCTATTGAGAAGGCATTTCCTGACTTTGCCGTAAGAAGAGGATTTACCAGCCAGATTATTATTGACCACGTAAAATCCCGGGATGACGTTGCCATTGACAATGTGGGCGAGGCCCTTGACCGCGCGGAAAAGAACGGCGTCAGGAATCTTGTGATTCAGCCTACCCATCTGATGAACGGGCTTGAGTATACGGATTTGGTCAATGAGGTGGCGGAGTATTCGGATGCATTTGAGAAAGTGGCAATCGGAAAGCCGCTTCTCACCACAGATGATGATTTCAGGGCAGTGATGAAGGCCATCACAGAGGCAACTGCCCGGTATGATGACGGCGAGACAGCTATCTGCTTCATGGGACATGGCACTGAGGCAGATTCTAACCAGGTGTACGCAAAAATGCAGGACATGCTCACGGAGGAAGGCTATAGGAATTACTATGTGGGTACCGTGGAGGCGGCGCCAGGCCTGGATGACGTCCTGACAGCAGTGAAGGAAGGAAGCTACAAGAAGGTAGTACTGGAACCGCTGATGATCGTGGCAGGCGACCATGCTAACAACGACATGGCAGGAGACGAAGAGGGCTCCTGGAAGACCGCCTTTGAGGACGCAGGCTATGAAGTGACATGCCTTGTTAACGGACTGGGCGAGCTGGAAGCAATTAAACAGCTCTTTGTAGAACACGCTCAGGCAGCGGTTGACAGTCTGACAAAGTAAATCAGAAAGATAAATGGGCGGTCGGGGCAATTTGCTGATCGCCCTTTTGAAGGTGGGGAGATTGGAAATGAAATTCAGGAAAATGAACTTGGCTGCCCTGCTGCTTGTCGTGGGGCTGTCCGCCGGAACTCTTTCAGGCTGCGGAAAGGAGGCGCCGGCTGCCGCCGCTGCAGACATTGCCCGGGAAGCCGGTTCTCAGGCAGAGGATAGGCAGACAGGGGATAGGCAGACAGAGGATAGGCAGACAGGGGATGACCCGGCAGAGCGCGCCCGGGCAGGAGACACCGGAAGCCAGGAGACAGGCAGCCGGATGGATGTAGCGCAAGACGGAATGGTACCGGTTCTGGCAGATGCAATAAAAGATGGGGTCTATGGGATTAAGGTGGACTCCAGTTCCAGCATGTTCCAGATTACGGAGTGTGAACTTACGGTGCGGGATGGAGCCATGAGTGCAGTTATGACCATGAGCGGAACCGGGTATCTGAAACTGTATATGGGAACAGGCGCTGATGCAGAGCGGGCTCCTGATGCGGATTTTATTCCATTTGCGGAAAACGCGGATGGGAAACATACTTTCAAGGTACCGGTGGAAGCGCTGGACAAGGGGATTGACTGCAGTGCGTTCAGTAAGAAAAGGGAAAAATGGTATGACCGTGTGCTGGTATTCCGTGCCGACTCCCTTCCGGCAGAGGCGTTTGCAGACGGTAAGGTGGCTGCCGCGGAGAGCCTCAAGCTGGAGGATGGTTCCTATACAGTGGCAGTCAGGCTGGAGGGCGGTTCAGGCCGGGCATCTGTGGAGACGCCGGCTGCACTCCGGATTGAGGACGGCAAGGCTTTTGCAACCATTATCTGGAGCAGTTCAAACTATGATTATATGAAGGTCGGGGGCGAGAAGTTTGACCTGGTGAACACGGAAGGGAATTCTTCCTTTGAGATTCCGGTCAGCGCCTTTGACTGGAAGATGCAGGTCATAGCGGATACCATAGCCATGAGCGAGCCTCATGAGGTGGAATATACCCTGGTGTTTGATTCAACGACAATAAAAAGGGCTGAATGATGAGACGAAAAAAGATAGTGACGGCGGCTGCCGCCGCAGGAATTCTGATGGCGGTGATATGCGCAGGCTGTTCGCCGGGCGGGCGGGCTGAGACAGGACGGACGGCGGCGGGACAGACGGCGGCCGGGCAGACAACGGCCGGGCAGACAACGGCTGGGCAGACAACGGCCGGGCAGACGGCCTCGGATGAGGATCCGGAAGCTGCCCCGGAAAGCTGGAGCAGCAAAAAGATAACCAGGAGTATGGAACTTCTCTATGCGGACCAGTTTTCAGTGGATTATTACGATGGCGGCTACCCGATGATTACCATAAAGGACAGCGGCCGCTATCTGGTGGTGCCGGAAGGGAAAACAGAGCCCTCCGGTCTTCCGGGCGATGTGGCTGTCATAAAACAGCCGCTGAAGAATATTTATCTGGCGGCAACATCAGCAATGGACCTGTTCTGCAGTCTGGATGGAACGGACCGGATTACACTGTCCGGGACAGATGCTTCCGGTTGGTACATAGAGGAGGCCAGGTCAGCCCTGGAGGATGGCAGAATGCTTTATGCGGGCAAATACAACGCGCCGGATTATGAGCGGATATTGTCCATGTCCTGCGACCTGGCCATAGAATCCACCATGATTTATCATTCCCCGGAAGTAAAGGAACAGCTGGAACAGCTGGGGATACCGGTTCTGGTGGAGCGCTCCAGCTATGAGAGCCATCCCCTTGGCAGGATGGAGTGGCTGAAATTATATGCCGTGCTGCTGGGCCGGGAGGAACAGGCAGAGCGCTGTTTTGACGACCAGGTAAGGCAGCTGTTACCTGTGATGAACCAGGAGAATACCGGGAAGACAGCGGCATTTTTCTATATCAGCAGCAACGGCTATGTCAATGTGAGAAAGTCCGGGGATTATGTGGCCGAAATGATTGCCCTGGCCGGAGGAACCTATGTCCCGCAGGGACTTGCGGGAAATGAAAATGCATTGTCCACCATGAACATGCAGATGGAAAGCTTTTATGCCGCTGCCAGGGATGCGGATTACATTATTTACAACAGCACCATAGACGGGGAACTGGACAGCCTGGACCAGCTTTTGGATAAAAGCAGCCTCCTGGCTGACTTTAAGGCTGTGAAGGAGGGAAATGTGTGGTGCACGGAAAAAAGCCTGTTCCAGGAAACCATGGGGCCGGGGGATATGATTCTGGATATCCACCGGATACTGACAGAGAAGGAGCCGGAGGGATTAAGGTATATGCACCGGCTGCGCTAGGGGGGCGTCTGAAAACGCATTCCCGCCCGGCAAAGATACATGGCGGTCCCATGGGCTGCCGGAAAAAGGAGTTATGCCAATGCCAAAAGGTATCTACACAAAATACAGCATTTCATTTGCCCTTTTGGCAGCCATGATGTGCGTATTATTTATCTGGAACATTAATTCCGGCAGTGTGCATCTGTCCGTGGAGGAAATCGGTGAAATCCTGCTCAGGAGAACCGGGGAGGACACCTCATACCACATTGTGTGGGATATACGCCTTCCCCGGATTCTTTCGGCTGTGATACTGGGCGGAGCCTTATCCGTATCCGGTTTCCTGCTGCAGACGTTTTTCGCAAATCCCATCGCAGGGCCATTTGTGCTGGGGATTTCATCCGGCGCAAAACTGGTGGTTTCCCTTGTGATGATTGTCCTGCTGGGAAGGGGAATCTCCATCGGCTCGGCCGGGATGATTCTGGCTGCTTTTGCAGGCTCCATGATTTCCATGGGATTTGTGCTGATGATTTCCGGTAAGGTAAAGAAGATGTCCATGCTGGTTATCTGCGGTGTAATGATTAGCTATATCTGTTCCGCCATAACGGATTTTGTGGTGACATTTGCGGACGACGCCAACATTGTCAATCTTCACAACTGGTCCATGGGCAGCTTTTCAGGTACCTCATGGGAGTATGTAAGGGTCATGACAGCAGTGATTTTCCTGGCGCTGCTCCTTGTCTTTCTCATGGCAAAGCCCATTGGCGCTTACCAGATGGGAGAGGTCTATGCCCGGAACATGGGGGTGAACATCCTGCGGTTCAGGGTGGCCCTGATTCTGCTGTCCAGCATTCTTTCGGCCTGTGTGACTGCATTTGCCGGGCCCATATCCTTTGTGGGCATTGCGGTTCCGCACCTGGTGAAGAGCCTGTTTAAGACGGCAAAGCCCATACTCATGATTCCGGGCTGCTTCCTGGGCGGCGCTGTGTTCTGCCTGTTCTGCGATTTGGCGGCCAGGACGGTCTTTGCGCCCACAGAACTCAGCATCAGCTCCGTGACAGCTGTTTTCGGCGCGCCCATTGTCATCTATATGATGGTGCACAACCGTAAGAACATGCAGTGAGCGGGAAGGATGGGGACCGGGCAGCGGGAAAACAGAACAGCGGGAGAGACAGAGAGGCGGATTTCATGGAAGAAAATTACATATTGACTGAAAATATGACCGTGGGATACGGCGGTATACCTCTTATAAGGCAAATCGGGATTCATGTGAGACCAGGCGAAATTGTAACCCTGATTGGTCCAAACGGGGCTGGCAAATCCACCATTCTCCGAAGCGTAATCCGGCAGCTGGGGCTGTTGGAAGGGGCTGTATATCTGGATGGCACGCCCATGCAGCAGATGGGGGAGAGGGAGATTGCAAAGCGGATGTCCATTCTGATGACAGAACGGATTCACCCTGAACTTATGACCTGTGAGGATGTGGTCAGCACCGGCCGTTACCCGTATACCGGAAGAATGGGCATACTGACCGCAGAAGACAGAAAAAAGGTCAGGGAGGCCATGGAACTGGTTCACGCATGGGACCTGGCCCGGCGGGATTTTTCGGAGATAAGCGACGGGCAGAAGCAGCGCATCCTTCTGGCGCGGGCCGTGTGCCAGGAACCCAGGGCCATTGTGCTGGACGAACCCACTTCTTTCCTGGATATCCGGCATAAGCTGGAGCTTCTGACGATTCTCAAGGACCTGGTTCATGAGAAGAAGGTGGCAGTGCTTATGTCCCTTCATGAGTTGGACTTAGCGCAGAAATTATCGGATTATATTGTCTGCGTAAACGGGGAATACATTGAACGGTGCGGTACACCGGAAGAAATCTTTACATCCTCTTATATTACCAGTCTGTACGGAATTACGAAAGGCAGCTATCATGCCGAGCTGGGCTGCCTTGAGATGGAACCGGTGAGGGGAACGCCCCAGGTGTTCGTCATAGGCGGAAACGGAAGCGGAATCCCGGTGTATAGGAAGCTGCAGCGCATGGGAATTCCTTTTGCCGCAGGAATCCTCCACGAAAATGATATAGATTACCCCATTGCCGTGGCATTGGCTGCAAAGGTGATATCGGAAGCCCCCTTTGAACTGATTCGGGAGGAGACGTATGAGCGGGCAGCTGCGGTTATGGAGTCCTGCGGCCAGGTCATCTGCTGTCTGAAGGATTTCGGGACTGTAAATGAGAAGAACCGGAAACTGGCTGAGCTGGGCAGGGATAAGCCGGAACCGTGCGGGTTTTCCTGAAACAGGCTCCGGATTTCATTTACGGATGTAATGATTAGACGATATACTGATAAGGCAGGGACGGATATAAAGTTTGAAAAACCAATGGAGGAGCATCTGAAAGTATGGTATGATTCTACCAGAGCGTGTCTGGAAACTGCTTTTACGTCAGATGGCGGGAATGAATTTTCAGACACGCTCCGTAAAAAGTAAAATGTCAAAGCAGGACAGGTGAAGTTAGAATGATTACATTAAAGGAAATCGCAGCAGAGGCAGGCGTCAGTATGACCACTGTGTCGAATGTACTGCATGGAAAAGCAAAGAAGGTTTCTCCGGAAGTGGAAGAGAGAATAAAAAAAGCTTTTGGTCAAATACAACTATATCCCCAGATTCGGGCTGAATGCTCTGACCAACAAGGACTCTAAAATAATCAGTATTCTTGTCAATACGCCGGATTTCGTGGAGCGGACCCCTTACGAACGTCCCTTTTACGGAAATATCATTGGTGAGCTTGAAAGCATGCTGAGAAAAAGAGGGTATTATATCATGCTCTTTTCTTCCAAGAACATACCCGAAATTATGAAAATGACCATGGGATGGAATGTGGATGGAATCATATCCATCTCCATGCCGGCCAAATATTATAAGCAGATTGGCAAACAGACGGGAAAGCCCATTGTATCCATTGATATGAACGAATACGACCCGGCAAAGATAGCAGGATGCTTTAATGTGACCTCCAGGGATTATGAGGGGGGCAGACACATGATGGGGTATCTGCTGGACCAGGGAATTGAAAAGGTGGTGTACCTGACCAATACCAAGTCGGGAGCTGATTACTGCTGGTATCTGGGAGCGTCGGAGTTATACAGGGAGCGCCTGGGAGAAAACGCGGCCCTGGAGATACATATGCTGGGCAGGACCTATGACGAGAGGGCCATGGTTTACGATGAAATGCGCAGGCTGATTGGACGCAGGTCCGCACTGTTTTTTTCCACGGATTTCAATGCGGTGGAGGCCATCGGTTATCTGCAGCGCAGGCAGATTTCCATACCGGAGGATATCTCTGTGGCGGGATTTGACGATGATATATATGCAAGGCTCTGCAATCCAAGGCTTACATCCATGAGTGTGGATGTGAGCCGTAAGGCAGAGCTGGCGGTAAATATGCTCATGCGTCTTATAGATGGAGAAGAGGTGCGGGAGAGCGAGCCGAAAATTGATGCTGTCATAGCGGAGAGGGAAAGTGTTATGAAGGTGGAGGAGGGACTGGACTACTAAAGGGGCGGCAGGCCAAGGCGCGCTGTGCATATCCTTCTTATGAAAAATGTAAATACAATTGGAACCAGGAGAGGGGGAGCTTAAGCGTCCGGATTCCCAGGATGCCCGCTGCCCGCCTATTTGAGCTGGAAGTGGTACAAAGTTAAGATAAAAAAACAGGTATTTTCAGTTAATTGGAAATACCTGTTTTGTTTGCCCAGCATGGGCGTTTTCTAATGGGTGAAAGTCCCAAGTGCGCGTAGGCAACAACGAAGCACATAGCCGAACAGCAAGGGTGTCCGCCGTGAGACGGAATCTGAAAGAAGCTGTAAGCAAACCTCTGACCTGACGGACAGGAACCGCATATAAGGCTCGGAAATACGGATAAGGTGGCAAAAGGCACTGAAGTCCAAAAGGTTGCCGGAAGTACGAGTAAATGCGGCAGGTACATGGAGGAAAAGAACACGCACCTTAACTGGGGAGGTCTCACAGGCGGTCTCATTAGCCGTAGTAACAACGAATTGTGAGAAGTCAGCAGAAGCCATAGTAGTGAGGAAGTTCCTGTAATGGGGACGGAGCGAAGGGCTGAACAATCAATCAGTTGAAGTACGTTCCACTTCGTAGCCGGAGCATACGCCTGTCGATGACTTCAAAGGCGGCAAAGGCAAAAGGGGCAGAAAGGAAACAACGCATGGACACAAGCAGTCTCATGGAGCAGATATTAAGCAGGGATAATCTAAATGCGGCGTATCTGCAAGTCGTAAGGAATAAAGGAGCGGCAGGCGTGGACGGGATGACCGTTGAAGAACTTGGCGCATATCTTTCGGAAAACGGCGAAAACATTAAGGAACAGTTGCGGACGAGGAAGTATAAGCCGAAGCCAGTCCGCAGGGTGGAGATACCCAAACCCGATGGTGGTACAAGAAATCTTGGAGTGCCAACAGCAGTAGACCGCTTTGTACAGCAGGCGGTGGCACAGGTGCTTACCCCGATATTTGAGGAGCAGTTTCACGACCACAGCTATGGATTCAGACCCAAGCGGTGTGCACAGCAGGCAGTCCTTAAAGCATTGGAAATGATGAATGACGGACACAACTGGATAGTGGATATCGACCTAGCGAAATTCTTTGACACAGTAGACCATGACAAGCTGATGACGATTTTCGGACGGACAATAAAGGACGGAGATGTCATATCGGTGGTAAGAAAGATTCTGGTCAGCGGCGTAATGATTGATGATGAGTATGAAGATACGGTAGTCGGCACACCGCAGGGTGGAAATATCTCGCCGCTGTTAGCAAATATCATGTTAAATGAGCTGGACAAAGAACTGGAAGCAAGGAGGCTGGATTTCGTCCGGTATGCAGATGACCTTATTATAATGGTCGGGAGCAGACAGGCGGCAGAGCGGGTAATGAAGAGCGTGGCTCGGTTTATAGAGGAAAAGCTTGGACTGAAAGTGAACGCGGAAAAGAGCAGGGTTGATAAACCAAAGGGCATTAAGTATCTGGGGTTTGGATTTTACTATGACTCATTTGCCAAAGGGTACAAAGCCAGACCACACCCGAAAGCGGCAGCAAAGTTCAAGGCGCAGATGAAGAAATATACAAGCAGGAGCTGGGGAGTGGGCAATGGTTATAAAATTGGGAAACTCAACCGGCTTATCCGAGGGTGGATAAATTATTTCAAAATCGGAAGCATGAAAAGGCTGTGCGCAAAAATGGACGGACAGATTCGGTATCGACTGCGCATGTGCATATGGAAACACTGGAAAACGCCAAAGAACAGGGAAAAGAATCTTATCAAACTTGGTCTGCCGCCAAATGCGGCACATGGCATTTCATATGCCAAAGGATATGCCAGAGTGTGCAGAAGCTGGAATCTCCACATTTGTATCAGTAAAGAGAGACTAGCTAAGTTTGGTCTTGTATCCATGGAAGACTACTACGCCGAAAAGGCTGTTACATGTTAAGTTGATTGAACCGCCGTATACCGAACGGTACGTACGGTGGTGTGAGAGGTCGGAAGGCGAAATAATCGCCTTCCTCCTACTCGATTTTTGCCTGAGGATGCAGTTCGGGCTTTTGTCCACCCACAGCCGGCTTCACGGCTCCAAGAGCTACCGTGTGCCATGGCTTTTCGATGACGAGGCCTTGGAAGTATGCCGCCGTTTTACAAGGCTTAAGCTGCGACTGATGCCTTATCTGTACCGGATGGCGGTTAAGTCCCATGAGACAGGTATTCCGTCCATGCGGGCCATGGTAATGGAATTTGACAGGGACCCGGCGGCGCGCTACCTGGATATGCAGTATATGCTGGGAGACAGCCTTTTGGTGGCCCCTGTTTTCAGGGAGGACAATGAGGTGGAGTACTATCTGCCGGAGGGCAGGTGAACCCATCTGTTATCAGGGGAATGCAGGGACGGCGGAAGATGGTATCATGATGTGTGCGATTTCTTTACCCTGCCCTTATATGTCAGGGAGAACACGCTTCTTGCAATGGGGGCCTGCGGGGAACGCCCGGATTACGATTATGCAAAAGGAGCCGAACTGAGGTTATATGCCCTTGGGGATGGAAAAGAAGCGGTATGTGAGATTCCGGATACCGCAGGCAGCATCGTCCTGACGGCCAGGGCTGCCAGGAACGGACGCACCATTGTCATTTCCAGCACCGGGATGCCGGAGGGGATGACGTATGTACTGAAAGGCATCCATGAGGCAAAAGGCATATCAGGCGCAGATGTTTTGGGGGATGACGGCGGAATCATCCTGGCTCCCGGAGACAACACAGTGACCATTGAGTTAAAGGCGGCATCAGACGCACAGCGGTTCTAAGAAAGGTACAGAAGCATGGAAGCATTCAGATTATTGGAAAAACAGGGGTGTACAATCAGGGACTCATTCTGGAGCCGCTATATATCGTTAGTTAAGAACACGGTCATCCCTTACCAGTGGGATATCCTAAACGACAGGATTCCGGATTCCGAGCCCAGTCATGCCATTGACAATTTCCGCGTTGCGGCGGGAGATATGGAGGGCAGGTTTTACGGCCAGGTATTTCAGGACAGTGATGTATCCAAGTGGCTGGAGGCAGTGGGCAATGTACTCATGCTGGAGCGGGATAAAGAGCTGGAGGAAAAGGCGGATTCAGTCATCGATATCATAGCCAGGGCCCAGCAGCCGGACGGGTATCTGGACACCTATTTTATCATTGAGGAACCGGATAAGCGCTGGACCAATGTGCTGGAGTGCCATGAGCTGTACTGCGCGGGCCATTTTATTGAGGGGGCTGTGGCCTACTATCTGGCAACCGGAAAAGAAAAAGTATACAATGTGGCAAAAAAACTGGCCGACCACATTGACGGCGTGTTCGGACCGGAGGAAAGATGGAGGCGGATGGGATATACCCGTGCGCCGTTGGGCCTGGCACTGCGCATACCGGGGTGGAGCAGGGGATACAGCCTGCGTGTAAATGGGGAAACCGTATCAGCGGACAGGGAAGAAAAGGGATTTGCCTGTCTGATGCGCTCCTGGCCGGAAGAGACGGAGATTACACTTAAGTTCCGTATGGAGGCCCGGTTCATAAAGGCCAGCCAGAATGTCCGTTACAATGCGGGCAGGGCGGCAATTGTGAGAGGTCCGCTGGTATATTGTCTGGAGGAAGCGGACAATGGGGCGTATCTGGACCAGATTGCCGTGGACCCCAAAGGCGGACTCGCAGAGGAGGCAGATTTGTCCATGCCGGGAGGCTGCATCGCACTGAAGGCCAGGGGAGTCCGGGAGCTTGCGCAGACGGATGCAGATACACTCTACATGCCTTACGGGTCATATGAGGAAGCGGTGACCGTAAAGGCGGTTCCTTATTTTCTGAGGAATAACCGGGGAAGAGGAGAAATGCAGGTCTGGATGCGGATAAAATAAGGATAGAAATTTCATTGACACCGCAAATGTATATTGCAAATGGGTGCCGGGACTGGGCAATTCAAGCGGACAATACCCGGGAGCCTGGCTGAAGGCCCGAAAGGCTTACAGCCAATCATAGATATTTTTAAAGAGTATGGGGTGGAATAGATGAATCAGTGGTGGAAGAAAAGCGTAATATACCAGATTTATCCGCGCAGCTTTGCTGACAGCAACGGGGATGGTATCGGGGATTTGAACGGAATCACGGCTCATCTGGATTATCTTAAGGAACTGGGAATCGATGTAATCTGGCTGTCTCCTGTATATGAGTCTCCCTGTGATGACAACGGGTATGATATATCTGATTACAAACATATATTAAAAGAGTTCGGAACCATGGAGGATTATGACAGGATGCTCTGTGAAGCGCACCGGCGCGGTATTAAGGTTATCATGGATTTGGTGGTGAACCATACCTCGGACGAACATGAATGGTTTGTGGAAAGCAGGAAGTCAAAGGACAATCCATACCGGGATTATTATATCTGGAAAGAAGGAAAACGGGACGAAAACGGGCGTACGGCAGCGCCCCCTAATAATTGGGGTTCCAATTTTGGCGGTCCGGCCTGGGAATATGACAGCCTGACAGATATGTACTATCTCCACTGTTTCTCTAAAAAACAGCCGGATTTGAGCTGGGAGAACCGGACGCTCAGGGAAGAAATCTACGATATGATGGATTGGTGGTGCAGGAAGGGAATCGATGGTTTCCGCATGGATGTAATCAGCATGATTTCAAAGCAGCAGGATTTCCCGGACGGAGCCGTAAAGGACGGACTCTATGGGGACCATCAGGAGTTTGTCTGCAATGGACCGAGGGTGCATGAGTATCTGCGGGAAATGAACCGCAGGGTGCTGTCCAGGTATGATATCATGACCGTGGGGGAAGCGCTGGGAACCACCATGGAGCATGCAAAGAGGTATGCAGGTGAAACCGCCGGGGAGCTGAACATGGTATTCCATTTTGAACATGTTTCCCTGGGGGAACGAATCATCGGAAAATGGACCGATAAGCGGGTGCCTTTAAAGGAATTGAGGGACACGTTTAATCGGTGGCAGACAAGGCTGGAAGGGAAGGCATGGAACAGTCTGTACTTGGATAACCACGATCAGCCCAGGGCCGTGTCCAGATTCGGGAATGACTCGCCCCGTTACAGGACGGTGTCGGCCAAAATGCTGGCGACCTGCCTTCACATGATGAAGGGAACCCCGTATATTTATCAGGGTGAGGAACTGGGAATGACCAATGCAAGGTTTGAAGTCCTGTCAGATTACAGGGATATTGAAAGCATCAATGTTACCATGAGCTGACGGAAAACGGCCTGATGGATGAGGATACCATGATGCGCTGTTTAAAGACAATCAGCCGGGATAATGCCCGTACACCTGTGCAGTGGGATGACAGTGATAACGGCGGTTTTACCACAGGAATCCCCTGGATTAAGGTGAATCCAAATTACCGGGAAATCAATGCCAGGGCAGAGTTGGCGGATTCGGACAGCGTATTCCACTATTACAGGAAACTGATTGCGCTCAGGAAACAGCACGATATCATCGTATATGGCGCATTTGTGGGCCGGCTGGAGGACAGCGGTTCTGTTTATGCCTATGAGCGCCACTGCAAGGGCAGACGGCTTTTGGTTGCCTGCAATTTTACGGACCAGACCGTTCCCTGTGATGCGGCGGAGGAGTTTCCCGGCGCTAAGGAGCTGATTTGTAATTATGATGAGCATGTAAAGGGCGTTCTGAAGCCGTATGAAGCCCGGGTTATATTGGGGTGAATGGGCCGGGGAGGACTCTGCTTTTAACTGCAGCTCTGTCACCTGCTCCCCCACATGCTTAGTGGTATGGACATCAATCCACAGCAGTTCCTGCAGCGGTCCCCGGATGTTCATGGAATGTTCCCTGGCAAAGGCAAGGAGCTGGGGCACATAGGTGCGGGTCCGGCGGGGGACCAGTATGCCCAGCTCCAGTTGTCATAAAGGAGCTGTATCATGAATTTTGAGGGAATGTCACTGAAGAAAATATTCTGGAGGTTTGTATGGCCCTCCGTGGCGGCCCAGTGGATTTTTGCGCTGTATACCATGGTGGACGGGATGTTTGTGGCCAGGGGGGTATCGGAGGCAGCTCTGTCCGCGGTGGTGGCCATTTTCCTGAGGCAGGGCAGGCGGCGGGAGGCCAATCAGGCCAACACCCAGAGCACGGCGGAGTATGTGAAGCATTATATTTTGTCACTTCTGCCTGTTTGCAGCTGTGGCTGTGGCTCTCTTTATTTCCGAAAAGCTGGAAGGACTCAGGCTTTACTCGGCGTCTGTATTCAGGATATTCAGCCTGTCATTCCTGGCGCTGGGATTTAACATTGTGGGGTCAGGATATTTTACGGCCATAGAACGGCCAAAGGAGTCACTGGTTATCTCCATGGGCAGAGGCATGATTATTATGGCGGCCGCATTAGCGGGCTGTATTGCGGTAATGGGAGGCGGGGGAATCTGGTGGGCGCCTGCTGTATCAGAGCTGTCGTGCGGTTATCAGCGAACGTCAGTCAACCTTAAATGAGAATATGCCGTTAAGGGATGCCATTTATTATGGAAGGACAATGGAGAAACTGGTTGAGTCCAGAGCGCTGTACCGCACCGGCCGGATTCAGATTCCAACGCCTGAGTTTTTTGTTTTCTATAATGGTGACAAACGTTTCCCGAAAAGAGAGAATTCTGAAACTTTCGGATGCATACCTTGAAAAGACCCAATATCCTATGCTAGAATTAAGTGTAAAGGTAATTAATATCAATCTGCCGTCAAACCACCCGATTCTAAAAAAATGGGGGCCGCTGTATGGGTATTCCTGGTTTATCCAGCAGATAAAGAATTATCTGATACAGGGAAAGAGCCGCGATGAGGCAATTATCAGCGCCATGTCCGACTGTGAGCAGAAGGGTTTTTTGGCGGAGTTTCTGAGAGAACATGGAACGGAGGCGGTGAATATGCTGTTTACGGAGTTCAATATGGAGGACGCCCTGGAAGGGCGTTATGAAGAGGGAAGAAACGAGGGAATCAGGGCTTTTATCCTGGATTATTTGGAGGATGGAAAGACGGAGGAACAGACTCTTGCGCGGCTGAAACAAAGGGTTTCCCTGAATCAGGAGGAGGCACAGAAGTATTTTGGCCTTTATAATACCAGGAAAAACCACCACAGTAATTAGTGCAGTCCCGGATTAGCCCAGGACAAAAACATAAAGAAATATATGAAGGGATACTGAGAGATAGGGGAATACATATCCCCAGGGAGTGCCGCGCAACGGCATGAATCTGCTGCAGGCAAAGAGCCGTGACAAGACAAAACGTATCAGGAACGTGATACCGCGGGGCCGTGCGCTGTACACTCAGCGGCAGGGCCTTTTTTTGCATACGTCGGAGGTGAATTATAATAGGGTGAATGAAATAATTGCCCTTTGCCTCCGGATATGGTACCATGTCATGGTATGAGAACAGAAAGAGGAACGAAAAATGGGAAAACTGTACGGAATCGGCGTAGGACCGGGGGACCCGGAACTGCTGACTTTAAAAGCACACCGCGTTCTGAATGAGGCGGATGTGATTTTTTGTCCTGAAAAGGAGACTGGAGCAGGAAGCTTTGCCTTTGATATCATAAAGGGACTTTTGGAGAACACAGAGGCAAAAATCGTAAATCTGGTATATCCAATGCATTATCACGGCGCCCAGCTGCGTGAAATGTGGAAGCAGAACGCGGGATGCATCGCAGAGCATTTAAGCGGGGAGCGCACCGGCGCCTTCATTACACTGGGAGACCCGGCGGTTTACAGCACGTTTATGTACACCCTGCCCTACATAGAGGCAGCAGGCGTGGAGGTGGAGGTAGTACCCGGCATTACATCCTTCTGCGCTGCAGCGGACTCCATGAAAATGCCTCTGGTGGCCTGGAATGAGGACCTGGTGGTGGCGCCAGTGCGCAAAAACAGCAGCGAGGATTTGGGAAGGGTACTCAGGGAACACGACAATGTGGTTCTGATGAAGCCCTCCACTGACCCGGAGGCCCTGCTGCGGGCCCTGGAGGAGAACCACCTGGAGGACAGGTTTGTGCTGATTACCAAGACAGGCACAGGTGAGGAGCGTCTGGTGACTGACTTTGAGGACCTGAAAAAGTATGATATACCTTATCTTTCCACGGTCATCATCAAGAAGCAGGGGAGGCAGTAATGATTCTATGTAAAGACCTGCATAAACAGTTCGGTGATGTGGAAGCGGTGCAGGGTGTTTCCATGGAGATTCCCGACGGGATGTTTTTGGGCCTGCTGGGCCCCAATGGAGCGGGAAAGACAACACTGATGCGGATGATGACCGGACTTCTGCCGCCTGATACAGGCACCGTGGCCTTTGACGGACAGGCCATGGACCGGAATGCCGTGGCTGTAAAGCAGGCCATTGGCGTAACCAGCCAGCATGTCAACCTGGACAAGGAATTGACTGTGGAAGAAAATATGGAGTTTGCGGGCCGCCTTTACCGGATGGGAAAGGCGGATATTGCCGCGTCCGCGGACCGTCTCCTGTCCTTCCTTGGACTGGACAGCGTCCGAAAAAGGGTGACTCAGAACCTGTCAGGAGGAATGAAGCGCAAGCTGATGATTGCAAAGTCCCTGATTCATAATCCCAGATACTTATTTCTGGACGAGCCAACGGTAGGCATTGACCCCAATGCCCGCCGTGATATATGGGATTTCCTGCGCATGCAGCATAAGGAGGGAAAGACCATACTTCTGACCACCCATTATATCGAGGAGGCCCAGCATCTCTGCGATTATGTGATGCTCATTGACGGAGGAAAGATATTTAAGGAGGACACGCCAAAAGGACTGATTGATGAAATCGGACCATTTAAGGTGGAGTACGAAGACGGAGACAGGATGAAGGCCGAGTTCTTTCAGGACCTGCCCGCGGCCAAGGCCAGGGCCGGGGGGATTGACGCGCTGTGCAGCGTGCTTCCTTCCACACTGGAGGACGTATTTTTCCATTACACCAGCAAGGGGGTGGGAGGATGGAAATAACCACGATTTTGTGGCGGGAATGGCTGTTTCTTAAACGGAGGTTCTGGAGAGTCACATTTTCCCAGATGGTATCGCCGCTTTTGTATTTCGTGACCTTTGGGATTGGACTGGGCAGGGTGATGGAGATGGACGGAAAACCTTATCTCTACTACCTGATACCGGGACTTTTGGCCATGACCACCATGCGCAACAGCTACACTTCGGTTTCCACCCGCATCAGCGTCATGCGCCTCCACGAAAAGAGCTTTGAGTGTTATCTGTATTCACCCACCCGGATGCATCTGCTGGCTATGGGACACATCCTTGCGGGAGCCCTCCGCGGCATGTATTCCGGCGTATTCATTGTACTGTTGGGAATCGTGTCAGGGGTCAGGCTGGCCATGAACGGGTGGCTGTTGACAGCCGTTATCCTGAATTCGCTGATTTTTTCCGCCCTGGGCTTTCTGGCGGCCATGATGATGGAAAGCCACTACGACATGAATAATTTTACGAATATTGTGATAACGCCCATGTCCTTCCTGTGCGGCACCTTCTTTTCCCTGGACGGCATACCGGAGGCCCTTAAGTGGGTGGTGAATATTATGCCGCTGACCCATACGACGCGTCTTATACGGGAAATTTCTTTTGGCGGCAGCGTCAGCCGGCTGTCCATGGCGGCGGCGGTGTTGTTCGCGGCGGCGCTTACCGGAGGCTGCGTGTGGGCATGTTACAGAGAAGCAAAAGCATAAAAACAGGAATTGTGGAAAGAACTATAATATTGAGGAAAATAGGTTGAAAACGAAAAAGAATGAACATGTGATAAAAGAGGTATATCCCGGCTCTATTGCGGAGGAGATGGAAATTGAACCAGGGGATATACTGGTTTCGATTAATAATGAAGTGATTGAGGATGTATTTGACTACAGGTATCTGATTAAGGATGAGTATATTGAGGTGGTCATAAGAAAACCGGACGGGGAAGAGTGGCTGCTGGAAATCGACAAGGAATATGACGATGACCTGGGGGTGGAGTTTGAAAACGGCCTGATGAGCGATTACCGTTCCTGCAGCAACAAATGCATCTTCTGCTTTATTGACCAGATGCCGCCGGGGATGCGGGAGACCTTGTATTTTAAGGATGACGATTCCAGGCTTTCTTTCCTGCAGGGAAATTACATTACCCTGACCAATATGAAGGAGAGGGACATAGAGAGAATCATCCGTATGCAGCTGGCCCCCATTAACATATCGGTACAGACTACCAACCCGCAGCTGCGGTGTAAAATGCTTCACAACCGTTTTGCGGGTGATAAGCTTAAGTATCTGCAAATGCTCTATGACGGCCATGTGGAAATGAACGGCCAGGTGGTCTGCTGCAAGAATGTAAACGACGGGGCGGAGCTTAAGAGGACCATTGAAGATTTATCTAAATATCTGCCGTTCTTAAGAAGTGTTTCCGTGGTTCCGGCAGGTATCACAAAATTCAGGGATGGATTGTTTCCCATTGAGTTATATACTAAGGAGGAAGCAGGCGCTGTCATTGATATGGTGGAAAGCCGCCAGCAGGAGTTTTATGACCAATACGGCCTTCATTTCATTCATGCCAGTGACGAGTGGTACATCACGGCGGGCAGGGATTTTCCTGAGGAAGAGCGTTATGACGGCTATATCCAGCTGGAGAACGGCGTGGGCATGATGCGTATGTTCATCAATGAATTCAATGAAGCCCTGGAGGATGTGGTCAGCGCGAGAGAGTATGAAGGGCTGGCTGAGACTGTTTCAAGGACGCTGACCATTGCCACGGGAAAGCTGACGTATTCTACCATCTGCGGCTTTGCGAAACAGCTGATGGCTGCATTCCCCCGTCTAACGGTTCATGTGTACTTTATAAGAAATGATTTCTTTGGGGAGACCATTACGGTATCCGGCCTCATAACAGGACAGGACCTGATAAGACAGTTAAAGGAACGGCAGGATGCGGGTGAGGATTTGGGAGAGGTACTGCAGATTCCTTCCAATATGCTGCGCGTGGGTGAACAGGTATTTTTAGATGATCTGACGGTCCAGGATGTGGAGCGGGAGCTGGGGATGAAGGTGGTGGCAGTGGAATCAGGAGGCAGGGAGTTCATTGACGCCATTTTGGATCCGGAATACAGAATGGAACGAAAGAATGATAATTTTGTGTATATCCGGGCCTATGACAGGAATAAGGAAACACAGTGACAGAGAATGGCCCGATATAGTTTAAAACTATAGTTGCCCATAAAATTTACAAATTATCCCTTCTTTTTGTTTTGTGCTATGATTACTGCAATCAGGAATCATGACAAATCATAAATGATGACCAAGACTTATTTCAAAGAAGGGAACCAACAGATATGAAGACATCATCCTTGTTCAACCATAAAACCGTACTGTCCCTGGAGGTATTTCCTCCCAAGAGGACAGCGCCCGTTGACACGATTTACAATACGCTGGATGAGCTTAAGGGAATCACGCCTGATTTCATCAGCGTCACATATGGGGCGGGAGGCAGCGAGAACAGTCAGACAACGCTTAAGATTGCGTCTGCTATTAAGCATAAATACGGCATAGAGAGCGTGGCCCATATCCCGTGCCTGAACCTGACAAGGGAGGATGTCCTGTTGATTCTGGAACAGCTGAAGGAACAGAAAATAGAGAATATACTGGCCCTTCGGGGGGACCGCGTTCCGGACAGGGAGCCGGCAGGGGATTTCCGGTATGCGTCGGATTTGGTGGAGTTTATAAAGCTCCATGGGGATTTTAACATCATAGGCGCCTGCTACCCGGAAGGCCATCAGGAATCAGGCGGCCTGGTAAGGGATATGAAACACCTGAAGGACAAGGTGGACGCCGGCGTCAGCCAGCTCATCACCCAGCTTTTCTTTGACAACGAGTATTTTTACCGCTTCAGGGAACGGATGGATCTGGTGGGAATCCATGTTCCGGTGGAGGCCGGAATCATGCCGGTGGTCAACAAAAAGCAGATCGAGCGCATGGTATCCCTGTGCGGTGTCAAGCTGCCGAAAAAATTCATCTCCGTGATGGAGCGTTACGGGGATAACCCGATTGCCATGCGGGACGCGGGCATTGCCTATGCGGTGGACCAGATTGTGGACCTGGCGGCAGGCGGCGTGGACGGCATCCACCTGTACACCATGAACAATCCTTATATTGCTAACCGGATATACGAATCCGTATTCCGGCTGATGGCGTCTTAGCGCGTGGTTTGCTCTAAGGCTGTCTGCCAATCAGCCGGTTTAATTCCTCCAGATATTTCCTGGCAAACTGGCTGAGATGGATCCTGGGGTCCGCAATCCATCCGATGAGCATGTTATCCTCTGTTTCCAGAGGAACCGCCATGATGGAGTCGCCGTTCAGGTTGCGGTTTAAAATGCCGCTGCATATGGTATATCCGTTTAATCCGATGAGAAGATTGAACAGGGTGGCCCTGTCGCTGACATAAATTACTTTTTTTCTGGGTATGGTGCTGAGTATTTCCTCTGAGAAGTAAAAGGAGTTTTTTTCGCCCTGCTCAAAAGCCAGGAAGGGGTAATCCTCCAAATCATTAATGGTAACGCGTTTCCTGGCTGACAGGGGATGGGATACGCTGATGAATACATGGGGGCTGGCCCGGAACAGGGGATGGAATACAAGACCGCTTTCCTTAAACAGCTTTTCCAGCACCTTCCGGTTAAAATCGTTGATATAAAGGATGCCCAGCTCACTCCTGTAATTCTTCACATCGTCGATAATCTCATAGGTGCGGGTCTCTCTCAGGGTGAATTCATATTCGTCCGTGCTCTGCCGGGATACCAGGTTGGCGAACGCATTGACGGCAAAGGCATAGTGCTGGGTGGATATGGAGCAGATACGCTTCACCGGTTTTTTGTTTGTGTAATGCTGTTCCAGCAGCTCGGCCTGCTCCAGCACCTGCCTGGCATAGGACAGGAATTCCATTCCCTGGGAGGACAGGGCAATACCCTTGGAGCTCCGGTTGAAGATGGATATGCCCATTTCCTTTTCCAGCTCCTTGACCGCGTTGGAAAGGCTGGGCTGGGTTATGAAAAGCTGCTTGGCCGCCTCGGAAATAGAGCCGCAGTTTACGATGGTTACAATATAGCGCAGTTGCTGTAGGGTCATGACAAATACCTCCATTGCATTTGATGCATGGAGGTATTTTAGCACGAAATGATATAGTTTGAAACTATGTCATTCCATATTTTGATGGTTTTTGCGGTATCATCCCGATTTCCGCCGGCCTGTATGTCCGCGGATTTCGGAACAGATGCCGCGAAAGGTTATGACGGTAAGGCGTCCGGCCTGGGACCGGACCCTCCCATGGGGAGATTTTATGGGAGAGGCGGAGTATTTCCGGGAGACGGCAAAGTTTGACACATGCCTGGGCAGTGGCCTGCCGGATGTTTTCCATGGTGGCTGGTACGGATTGCGGGGTCATGGAAGCAGCTGCATCGGAGAACAGCACTAGTACAGCATTGCTTAAATATCAGTGATTAAATTACTAATGGTATCCCGGCTTATGTCCACTTAAATGGGTGTGCTGTAAGATTGTATTGTTCAATAAAGCGCAGGATGCTTGCTTCCAGTTCTTCTATTGATAGGTAGCTTTTCCGCTTCAGCAGCTTCCGGTTAATGATGCCAAACCATATCTCAATCTGGTTCATCCAGGAACTGTGTTTCGGAGTATAGACAAAGCGGATCCGGTGGGAAGGGTCATGCAGGAAATCCGCTCGGCTTTCCATACTTTTAAGGATCCCTGTTTTCCCTTTTTTGCCCAGTTCCACGCCAAGGGCACAGGCTTCTGCCACAAAGCGGACAAGGGCTTCCGATTTATGGGTGTTTAGGCCATCGCATATAAATGTCCATGGGGCTTGCGGGTCTGTCCCTACCAATGCTTTCACGGCTTCCACAAAATCCTCTTCTGTGCGTGTGGAGTTTAAATACGGCATTTCCATACGGCCCGTTGCAACATCAAAGAACCCGATGAGGCTGGTCGTGCCATGGCGGATATACTCAAACTCCATTTTGGCGCACTGGCCGGGTAATGGGAGCTTGTCAGGATATTTATGTTCCAGCGCTTGTACCCCGGTCATTTCATCCGTGGAAACAATGTGTGCACCTTCCCGGCTTTGTTCCTGGGCACTCTGGTACAGGCCGCAGATTTCGTTTACTTTCCGCGCAAAAGATTCCGGGGCTTCCGTCTTTTCCGAAGAATGAAGCCAGTAACGGATTTTGTGGGGATGTAAATCTACCTCATTTTTAAAAAACGGCTGACAGATTTCTCAGAAATCTGTTCAGCGATCCCCTGCTTTTTAATTTCTGCCACTAACAGCGGGAGACTCCACTGGCTTACTTCGTACCCAAAATCATTTGGGTTGCTGCAGGCAAGGTCGATGATCCGCATGATCTGGTCCGGCGTAAAAACAGACGGGGCACCGGGGCGTTTTTTATCGGACAGGACTGCCCGTATCTCATCTTCAAGCTTTTTCGGGTCGTCCATTTCAATCCTCCGCAAGGCTGGGAGCGCCGCGAGGAACCGACTGCGCCAGGTGGCAACATTATTATAATGAAGCCCGACCTGTGGTGCAATATTCTGGTTGAGTTCCCCCTGTGACGCAAGCAGGACAATGCTGGCTCTTTTGACCAGTCCTGACGGAAGGGAGCGGCTTTTTGAAAAAGCAGATAATATGTTTTTCATGGCATCAGATAAAACCGGGATAGTATCAATTGTTTTCCTTCGCATAATAACACATCCATTCTTTAGTGATAGAATTATTATGCACCGACTACAATAAAAAAGCAACGTCTATTCATTATTATTTTGGCAATACTGTACTAGGTTAAGCCGGTCCGAATCCCTGAGATTCCCCACCAGGCTCCGTATCAGCTCCTTTGCCGTATCAAGCGGATACCCGAACATGGAACCCGACACATCCGGGACAAATATGTATTCCCGGGGAGGTATCGCCTCCGCTCTGACGCGCTCCGGCGGCTGCACCATCAGCATAAAGAAATTTTCCTTTTCCCCGGTGCGCAGCATGAGGCCGCAGTTTATCTCCTGTCCGGTGAGCCTGTAATCCAGGATAAAGTCGCGGTTCCCTGCAAAATCACCGGAATCAGAGAGGGTCACACGGGCCTCGGAGGCGCTTTTTCCCTCGCTTGCGGCCTCCTCAAATTCAGCTTTGGCATCTTCCTTTTCTTTGATTTTTGCCGTGATTACTTCGTCGCCGATTTTCACGCTCCAGTCTGACTAGAACCGCTTATCAAGCTGATGACTTCTGCATTATGTGTTGACGCAGAAATTATCGGCTTTTTTGTGCTCTGTTAGGAGGAAAAGAATATGCTGATTAGTATTGCTTTTATGCTGATGCTGGGAATGTTTTTGGGATGGGTATGCAGGAAGCTGCGTCTGCCCGGCCTTATGGGGATGATTTTTACGGGGATTCTTCTGGGACCCTATGCCCTGAATCTGATTGATGTGACCATACTGAATATATCATCGGAGCTGAGGCGGATTGCCCTTATCATTATATTGATGAGGGCAGGGATTTCCCTGGACTTAAATGATTTGAAGAAGGTGGGACGGCCGGCCGTGCTCATGTGCTTTCTTCCGGCTTGCTTTGAGATATTGGGGATGGTCCTCAGGGGAGAATATTGGAAAGGAGCTGGGGATAAGATAGAGTCAGGCAATGTGGGGCTGAACGAGGACGCCTTCTTCCTGAAGGAATTGGCGGAGGAGGCAGCCCTTATCGTCAAACCGGATATGGACAGCAGAGTGGGATGCTTCGGGTTTGTGGCGGAGGACTGCGGAATCGGCATGGCGCCGGAATTTCTGGAAAAACTGTTCATGCTCTTTGAACGGGCCTGTCCGGGACCATTCGGAATAAAAGTGCGGATTAAAAGTTTGTTAAAGTATGGGTCACCCCCTTGTGTAATTCAGGCTTATCCAATATAATAGGCCGTAAACAGAGTTACATGAGGAGAAGACGGATTCCATGGACGGCGAATTCGGCGGCACTGCCCCGAAGCATAGACATTCGATACAATATACCACATAAGTGGGATGAGGCATGGCTTGCGCACAATTGGGTGCAGGCCGTGTCTTTTTGTTTTTTACCGGCATACCAATAAAAGGGTGCGCCGGCCATGGATGTTATACCTGTCCGGACAGAAAGGAAGAAAAAATGAAGACCGAAGCGAGAAGAATATTTATCATTAACTGTATGTATTTTACAATCCTGCTGCTGGCAGCCTTTGTCCTGCTGAAATACGGGCTGCCCATGGTGGCTCCCTTTGTCACCGCGTTCGTGATTGCGTATCTGTTAAGGAGGCCAATCTGTTTTGCGTCAGGCCGTCTGCACATAAACAGGAGGGTTATGGCTATACTTATGGTGCTTCTGTTCTACAGTGTGGCGGGGCTGCTGTTTACCCTCCTCTGCGTCAAGATATTTTCTAACGGGAAATTGCTGGTGGCGAGCCTGCCCTCGGTTTACGCCAATTACGTGGAGCCGGTATTTACCGGAATTTTCAGCGGCATAGAACAGTCCCTTCTGCGCATGGATCCGTCTCTCCTTGGAACCTTAGAGGAGCTGGAAGGGCATTTTGTCCAGTCCGCGGGACAGATGGTATCAGGAATCTCCATGGAAGTCATGGGCGGGCTTTCCGGCTTCGCCTCATCTCTTCCCGGTATGTTTATCAATCTGCTGCTCATGGTCATTACCACCTTTTTCATTGCGGCTGATTATGAACTGCTGACCGGATTCTGCCTGCGCCAGCTGGGGGAACGGCCAAAGGAGGTTAGGTTGAAAGAAAAAATCAAAAAAAATCGTAACTTAACAAGAGCACCAGTAAACTGCCGCCCCAAAGGATCCTATGGAATAAAGGGTATCAGGCCATAGCAGGAGGAGTAATCATATAGCCTCGTTTCTCTAAACGTTTGATGGCATTTCTGTCATACTGTTCCTGAAATTTCCGGTACATTTCTTCAGGAATAGCGGAATAATCCGTATCGGCAGGATTAAATACCTCCTGCTTTTGGAACATGTGGTAAATGCAAGTCAACACCATGCGTGCAATGGCAATGATTGCCCGTTTATGACCACGACGTTTTTTTATACGGTCATATTTGTATCTGAAGTAAGGGTTTTTACTCTTGATGGCAGCATTTGCACACTGAACCAGCAGAGGCTTTAAGTACACCCCGGCTCTTGAAACATGGACGCTCTTCTTTTTACCGGCACTTTCGTTATTTTCAGGAGCCAGCCCAGCCCAGGAGCACAAACGTTTTGAGGATTTGAATACCGCCATATCCACCCCGATTTCAGCAATGATAAAGGTGGCAGACTGCTCTGTAATTCCAGGAATTGTAGTAGCCAATTCGATAAATTTATGGTAAGGTTTAGCCAGGTCGGAAATCGTTTCTTCGAGAGTGGAGACGCACTCATTGATTTCATCGAAATGCTTTCTGCAGACCTTAATCTTAACGGATTGGTCACGGCGCAGTTCATAACCGATTATGGAGGTTACAACATCATCTGCCTTGTCCTTTGCTTTTTTAAGAAGCAGGGATTTACAGTATTCGGGGTCAAATACCTCACAGGTCAGGATATAGTCAACGATGGCGGTCGCTGATTTTCCAAAGGTATCTGAGAGGACGGATGCAAGGGCAATGTTGGAAACCGTAAGAGCATTCTGTAACCGGTTTTTCTCACTGCTGCGGTGGCCAATCAGTTTCTGCCGGTATCGGAACAATTCCCGAAGCATGCGAATTTCCTTACAGGGGATATAACTGGAAGGAACAATATCAAATTTAAACAGATCCGCAATCCAGGCGGAGTCTTTGTCATCGGTTTTCTGTCCTTTGATAGCCCTGACATACTTGGGGTTAGCAACGACAACGTGACAGGAATCCTCCAGGATATTAAAAATTGGAATCCAGTATTTACCAGTGGATTCGAGGCAGATCTCAGTGCAATTGAAAGAAAGAAGCCATTTTTTCAAAGAATTAAGATCGGAATTGAAGGTGGCGAACCGCTTTTTAACATAAGAAGTAACGCCCCTGTAGTCTGTCAGAGCAATGGTAGCGACAACAAATTTCTTGTGAACGTCCATGCCACAGCAGACAAAGTGTTTGATAGATAACATAAAACAGCCCTCCTAAGTAAAATAGACAGACATTGACTGGCTGTCCAGCAAAGAAAGACCTAAGGAATTGCTTTGACAATGATTAGGTTACGAGCTCAAGGCGTCACTGGTTTGTGCTTGAGAAGACAGCCGACACATGTTTTTATGCGGACTTGATCCCAAATGGAGGAACCGATTCTACTTCCTCCTCCGTGCTCTGTAGTGTATCTGTCTGAGGAGAGTTTAACATCAAAAATAAAATAGTGGAAGCACAAACTTGCTATTTCATAACTGTTTTGTGCCTAAGCGAAGCGAAAGGAATGAGAGTTTTTATGGAGATACAGTCCTATGTGGCGGGCACCCTTTTTGTGTGCATACGCTCCTATGCCCTGATCATGACCATTACCTTTGTGGAACTGTCCATCGGCCTGACCCTGATTGGGGTTAAAATCGTGGGCAGCCAGATTGGCCTTCACCCGGTAGTGACGCTGGTGAGCATGTTTGTGGGAGCACAGCTTCTGGGTGTACTGGGATTGTTTGGATTCCCCATTGGCCTGTCCCTGCTGCGCTACCTGAACGAGACAGGGGCCATCCGGCTGTTTAAGACCGCGTGAGGAGAATCGTAGCAGATATTCCATGAGGAAACAGATTTCCTTCCATCACATATTGCATCCCTGCCCTTATGCTTGGTATAATGGTAAAGATAAGCGGGGGAGGAAGGAAAGAATCGGTTATGACTGAGAAAGAACGGATGTTGTCAGAGAAGCTTTATATTCCACAGGATGAGGAGCTTGCGGCGGACTGCGCCAGATCCCGGCGGCTGGTTCGGCTGATTAATGGGACCACGGAAGAACAGGCGGAGTACAGGGTGCAGCTTTTTAAGGAGCTGTTTGCCAGGACAGGTGAAAATTTATGGGTGGAACCGCCCTTTCGCTGTGACTACGGCTGCCATATTTCTGTGGGTGAAAATTTCTACGCTAATTTTGACTGCATTATTTTGGATGTATGCGATGTGACCATCGGGGATAATGTGTTTCTTGCCCCCAGGGTGTGCATCTTTACCGCGGGCCATCCCATCGACGCCGGGGTACGCCGCAGGCAGCTGGAATACGGAAAGAAGGTAGTGATTGGGAATGATGTATGGGTGGGAGGAAATACTGTCATCAATCCCGGAGTCACCATTGGGGACAATGTGATTATTGGTTCGGGGTCCGTGGTTACGAAGGACATTCCATCCGGCGTCATTGCGGCCGGTAATCCCTGCCGTGTCCTCCGTCCTGTCACAGAGGAGGATACCAGGTACTGGGAGGAGCTTGAAAGAGAATATCGGAGAAGCAGAGGAGAGTAAGGCATGGAACAGGAAGAACGGAAGCACCAGCGCCGTGTGCGGTACAGGGGAACCCATCCCAAACGTTACGAGGAAAAATACAAGGAGCTCCAGCCGGAAAAGTACCCGGAAACCGTGGCAAAGGTCATCCAGAAGGGAAGTACCCCGGTGGGTATGCATATCCCTATCATGGTAAATGAGATACTGGATTTTCTACAGATACAGCCGGGTCAGACCGGCCTGGACGCCACTCTGGGATACGGGGGCCATACCGGCAGGATGCTGGAGCGCCTGGAGTCAAAGGGGCATATCTACGCTCTGGATGTGGATTCCATTGAGATGGAAAAGACCAGGAAGCGGCTTGAAAATAAGGGCTATGGGCCGGAGATACTTACCATCCGGAAGCTGAACTTTGCCAATATAGACCAGATAGTCCGGGAATCGGGGCCCCTGGATTTTGTGCTGGCGGATTTGGGCGTGTCATCCATGCAGATTGATAATCCGTCCAGAGGTTTTTCGTTTAAGAAAGAAGGGCCCCTGGATCTGCGTCTGGACCCGCTTAAAGGGGAGCCTGCATCTGAGCGGCTTAAAGGTCTGACCCGGGAGGAATTAACAGGCATGCTCATAGAGAATTCCGACGAACCCTATGCGGAGGAGATTGCCCGCGCGGTTATGGGTGAAATCAAGCGGGGAAGGGAGGTTGCCACAACCACCAGGCTATATGAGATGATAGACAGGGCACTGGCGTTTATTCCGGAGGAAGAACGGAAGGAGGCAGTGAAGAAGTCCTGCCAGAGAACATTCCAGGCTCTGCGCATTGATGTGAACAGCGAGTTTGAGGTGTTGTATGAATTCCTGGACAAGCTTCCGGGCGTATTAAAGCCGGGAGGACGGGCAGCTATCCTGACCTTCCATTCCGGAGAGGACAGGATCGTGAAGAAATCATTTAAGGAAATGTACAGGGCGGGGCTTTACAGCCAGGTTGCCACGGATGTGATCCGCCCTACGGCAGAGGAGCGCAGGATGAACAGCCGCGCTCATTCCACGAAAATGCGGTGGGCCGTTAAGGCGTGACATAGCACGAATGCAGGGAGGTATCATAATGAAAGCATTATTTATAGGGGGAACAGGAACCATCAGCACGGCCGTGACAGAGCTGGCCAGGGAGAGAGGCTGGGAGGTTGCCCTTCTCAACCGGGGCTCCAAACCGGTGCCGGAGGGAATGGAATCCATTGTTGCGGACATTCACGACGAGGAAGCGGTGGCCCGCATAGTGGAGGGCAGGACATATGACGTGGTGGCCCAGTTCATTGCGTATGGGGCGGAGGATGTGGAACGTGACATACGGCTCTTTCAGGGAAGGACGAGGCAATATATTTTCATCAGCAGCGCGTCCGCGTACCAGAAACCCATGGCAGGCTGTCCCATAACGGAGAGCACGCCTTTAATCAATCCCTATTGGGAATATTCCCGCAAAAAGATTGACGCGGAGGAGGTGCTGACGGCAGCGTACCGCAGGAACGGATTCCCTGTCACGATTGTGCGCCCCAGCCATACATATGATGGCAAAAAGCCGCCGGTGGCCATCCATGGTGATAAGGGAAACTGGCAGATATTAAAGCGGATACTGGAGGGAAAGCCAATCATCATACCAGGGGACGGCACCTCCTTGTGGACCCTGACCCATTCCACTGATTTTGCCAGGGGGTATGTGGGCCTTATGGGCAATCCCCATGCCATAGGCAATGCCTACCATATTACCAGCGATGAGTCCATGACATGGAACCAGATTTATGAAACGCTGGCAGAGGCATTGGACAGGCCTCTTAACGCCCTTCATGTGGCGTCTGATTTTCTGGCAGAGCATGGAAAGGAATACGATTTTGAAGGCCAGCTTCTGGGGGATAAGGCGTGTACGGTCCTGTTTGACAATACGAAAATCAAGAGGGCGGTGCCTGATTTTGTATGCAGGGTATCCATGGCAGAGGGGATTAGAAGCTCGGTCCGCTATATGATGGACCATCCGGAGAGTCAGACCCCGGACCCTCAGTTTGATGCGTGGTGTGACCGGATAGCAGGGGCATGGAAGGCTGCGGACGAGGCATTTGGAAAATAGGGATTGATTGGGAAACAGTCGGATGTATCGGCAGGAAAAGCGGATAAACGGCAGGAGGTCCGGGATAAATGGACGGGTGTACATGGTGTCTGTGCAATGAAAAAATGAAGAAATACCACGATGAAGAATGGGGTGTCCCTCTGCATGATGACCACAGGCAGTTTGAGTTTCTTATGATGGAAGTCATGCAGTGCGGGCTGAACCAATGTCATTTAGTTAACTTTTTGTAAAAGAAAGAATGTTTTTTTAAAATAGAGATCTGACGTTCCAAACGGATAGATTGAAGAGAAGGATATAGGGATTATTTATCAGAAGTAGTTTTGTAAATATTTTACCGCAAGGCAAACAAGCAGATTTACATCTGCTTCAAAAAAGGGTATTATAGATATTGATGAAACTGTTACTTATGCTGCTCGATATATAAAATATCGAGGTTTTCGGAAGTGTGCCGTTTGGAGTCGTGGATACTGTCGATCATTCCGTATCGGAATCAGCTCTTTTGTCAGCAGGGACATCACATCTATGGAGTCTTTCCCTGTGTTCGGACGGAGAAAGACTCTACAAATATGAGCAGCCATACTGAAATTTACTTTGTATTCATATTTCGTGTTTCCCTTTTCTATAATTGCATGATTGGTTAGTGTTTCTGTTATGTTGTAAGCGATTAACTTTGCCCAAATTTCCTGTTTGATATATTCTGGTTTGTAGGCATGGAAGTTACTCAATCCGACCGTATATTTCAGCTTACGGAAAGACCCCTCAATGGCCCATCTGGCATAGTATAGAAGTTTTATTTGTTCCGACGGGAATTCATCTGAAGGCAGATTAGTGACGATGCATTCATAAGAATCATCCGATATCGGAAACCGTACGATTCTAAAAGATAAATCGTAGGTATCCAGGGAACCATATGCAACGTAATCAAACGATGCAGCCGCATCCACAAAGCGTTTGTAATAACCTTCTTTAATCGATATCTTCTTTTTATGACTGCGAACCAGAGTTACATTTACCTGAATATCAAAGGAGTCTGCATCTGGAAACTCAAAATTTCCAACAAGTCCTTTGGAATGGATATCTTTGGTGCGAAATAAAAAATACTGGCCTTTTTCCTTCACATGTGCCATGTTGTTGTAAGAACAATAGCCCCTGTCACCGATAAAAACATCTTTTGTACCAGTCAGTAAATCGTGGCGGTCGACCATTTCACAGAAAGCACTAAATTCATCTTTCTGATGGATCGGCTGGATCAGCGCATCGGAATAAGTGTGCTTCTGTAAGTCGTAAAAAGCATTCAGATGCATACTGTAAAAGCCCTTTATTGAATGTCCATCAGAGACATGATACTCTTCTGGGGCGAAAGCAGGTTTACTGAAAAAGGTAAAGGTGGAGCCATCTGCAGCAAGAAAGCGGTAGCGTAGCTTTTTTTGGTCATAAAAGGAAGCAAAATGGTTAAAATGCCGAAATACAGCTTCCAGGGCATCCGGGCTAAGCTTTGCGCGTTGCTGGTTGAGTGCCGAAGCAGTTGGCGACTGTGGATCCATGTCGAAGAAGTCCAGCAATTCATTTTTTGTGCTGGAGGAGGCTTGGGAAACAAGGAAAGTGATAAGCTTATCGGCGGGGAACTTCCTGTTCCTTGTCAGATCGGTGTCCGAATAGGTAAATTCGGAGATTACGGATGAAACAAGATGGACGGAATGGGAAAAGCATTGTTTAATTTTTTGATGGAACATTGTGTGTACCTCCTTGAATTAGAATGAATTTATGATTCTAATCCAAGGGCCGCTCTCGCTACCTATTAAAGTCAATCAGTAGCGAGAGCGGCCGCACATTTTGTGGTGTATGTCAACTGTTTTTATGAAAAAAGGGAAAAATATGGTTAGACACCCTTCATTAAGAATCTAACCATAATATTGCAAAGCGTTAACTAAATGACATTGCGGGCTGAACTGGAACATGATGATACAGAAGCGGGAAATCTTCCGCCAGTGTTTTGACGGGTTTGATTACGACCGGATTGCGGCGTATACAGAGGCGGATATTGAACGGATTCTGACCTGTGAAGGAATGATTAAATCCCGCAGAAAGGTAGAGGCTGTCATTCATAATGCCAGGTGTTTTCAGAAGGTCAGGGAGGAATACGGCTCATTCAGTTCGTACATATGGAGCTTTTCCAGGGGAAAAACCATTCTTTATGCAGGCCATCAAAAGGGAAACATTCCGGCCTGTAACGCCTTGTCCCGGCAGGTCAGCCAGGAGTTAAGAAAACGTGGATTTAAGTATCTGGGGCCGGTAACGGTTTACTCTCATCTCCAGGCCTGCGGCGTGATTAATGACCATGTGGAGGGATGTTTCCGGTATCGTGATATTGTGGAGCATTATCCCACCGTGAAGAAGCGGGAAAAGGAGTAGGATGCATATATAACAGTTATCTGTAATGTGGCGATGAAAGGGATTCCGGGCTCTGGGGCCGGGAATCCTTTTTGCTTGTCCGCGCTGGCTTTTGCGGTCTCCGGCCGGAAGTATTCCTCTTACACATGCGACAGAAAAGCTTTAACTGAAATTAAGAAAGACGAAAAGAACAAAGACGAAAAGAACAAAGGCTGCATGCGCGCTACCATAGAATTATCAGAGGTGCCGGTACACTTGATGGCCAGTACGCTGGCGCCGCGTGAAGCGAGAAGGAGACTATTATGAAAATGAGATGGCGTGTGGCGGCGGACAGGCGTACCCTTATCTGTTCTGGGAAGGAGAGGACCGCACAGAGTAATGAAGGGCAGTCCTTACAACCTGATTACATTCCAGAAGGAAGCCTATGAGGAGACGGCCAGACTTCATATTTCGCCAAAACCGGACAGCATCCTCCGGGTATTCATGGTATACACACCGCTGGCTCAGCCCGTCCAGGTGGAGGAACCGGAGTTAAATGCGTTTGAGAGGAAGGGCTTCACTGCGGTGGAGCGGGGAGGAAAGGAGATTTTGGCAGAATGATAGTAAAACCTGTTGTCACTATAAGAAAACCGGATATCCCGCCGGGGCTGACATACAGTCCTGTCCTGAACTGCTTAAAAGAGTGCCGGACATTGCATATGCGGTTTTGGACCGTTCCGGCACCCAGGCGTGTTACAGGGCATTTCAGGATATCTGAAATGTGCGCATGACAGTGTACTGTACGCATGACAGGCCTTGCGGATCCTATGACAGCCGCAGGGCAGAGCAGCAGTACCTATTGACTTTTAAAATGAGCCGTAGTATACTTGTCCCAACAATGAAAAGGGGTGCTGGAGTGGAATCCGGCTGAGATGGAATATGTTCTGAACCCTGATACCTGATCTGGATAATGCCAGCGTAGGAAGCCTGCAGAAGATGTAAGTTTTTGTGAGTTTTATCCCGCCCGTAATATCCGGACGGGATTTTTTGATCCATATGATTTGAAGAGAAAAGGAGAACAATATGAACGCAAGCGTAGCAATCCAGTCACTTCCAAAGGCAGCTGATGATGAGGAATTAATCCGTATCGTGGACCAGGTCATCGATTACATCAAGAGCACGGGGTTAAACTATTATGTAGGTCCCTTTGAGACAACCATTGAAGGGGATTATGACCAGCTGATGGATATTGTAAAAGAGTGCCAGTATATTGCGGTCAGGGCGGGCGCCCCCTCTGTGGCCGCATATATTAAGGTTTCTTACCACCCCGAAGGAGATGTGCTTACCATTGAAAAGAAAGTTACCAAGCATCACCAGTAAACTGTGGTCTGTTTCCGCCATCCTGTCCATTCTCATCCTGTGGCAGCTTTCTGTATCCTTTGGACTGGTGGAGGGCTTCATGCTGCCTTCCCCGGTTCAGGTAGCCGGTGCATTTATGAAGGAATTCCCGGCCCTCATGGAGAATGCCAGGATTACACTGGCCGAGGCCGGGCTGGGGCTGGCTTTGGGAATTGCCGCGGGCTTTGGGGCCGCAGTGCTGATGGACCGGTTTGACAAGGCATACAAGGCTTTTTATCCCATCATTGTACTGACCCAGACCGTGCCGGCGGTTGCCATAGCGCCTCTTTTGGTGCTGTGGTTTGGCTATGAAATGACTCCAAAGGTCATACTCATTGTGATTACCACATTTTTCCCCATCACGGTGGGGCTGCTGACCGGATTCAGGGCTGCTGACCCGGATGCGGTGAATCTGTTAAAGGCCATGGGAGCGGGCCGGTTCCAGATATTCCGCTATATCAAGCTGCCGGGAGCCATGGGCCAGTTTTTTTCCAGTCTCAGGATATCTGCCTCTTACGCGGTGGTGGGAGCCGTGATTTCTGAGTGGCTGGGTGGTTTTGGAGGACTGGGCGTATACATGACAAGGGTTAAGAAGGCATTTTCCTTTGATAAGATGTTCGCGGTCATTTTCCTCATATCGGCCATCAGCTTAATTCTGATGTGGGCCGTGGAACTGCTTCAGAAAAAATGTATGCCATGGGAAAATAGCCGAAAACATAAATAGAACGGGAAAACTATATCCGGCGTTTATAAGAGGAGAGATTGAAAATGAAACATAAATGTGCAAGTATGCTGCTGGCCTCCCTTTGCATGGGAGTACTTCTCACCGGGTGCGGCAAAGCCCCGGATTCAGGAGAGAATACCGCCTCTGGCCAGGCCGCGGAGGATACACGGAAAGAGAACGTAAATAGGGAAAGCGCAAGCCAGGAGGAAGAGGGGGCGAAGCAGGATGTAAGAAAGCTGACATTTGTCCTGGACTGGACGCCTAACACCAACCACACAGGCCTCTATGTTGCCCGTGAAAAGGGATATTTTAAGGATGCCGGCCTGGAGGTGGAGATTGTGCAGCCGCCGGAAAACGGGGCGGAGGTACTGGCAGCTTCCGGAAAGGCTCAATTTGCAATGTCCTTCCAGGACAGCCTGGCGCCGGCATTTTCAGGGGATAATCCCCTTCCGGTAACCGCTGTGGCAGGTGTTATACAGCACAATACATCGGGCATTATTTCCAGAAAGGGTGAGGGAATGGACCGCCCAAGGGGACTGGAAGGGAAAAAGTATGCCACCTGGGACCTTCCTGTGGAAAAGGCGACCATTAAGGATGTGATGGAAGCGGACGGAGGGGATTTTGATAAGGTTGAACTGATTCCCAGCACAGTGACGGACGAGGTGACGGCTCTCAGGACAAAATCTGTGGATGCCATATGGATTTTCTATGCATGGGCAGGCGTAAAGACAGAGCTGGAAGGTCTGGAGACAGATTACTTTGCCTTTGCGGATTTGGATTCTGTATTTGATTTTTATACGCCGGTCATCATAGCCAACAATACATTCCTGGCGGAAGAGCCGGAGACAGCCAGGGCATTTCTGGACGCGGTCAGCAGGGGATACGAGTTCGCCATAGAACATCCTCAGGAGGCAGGGGACATCCTGTGCAAGGCCGCGCCGGAGCTGGACCCGGAACTGGTAAAGGCCAGCCAGGAATACCTGGCGGACAAGTATCAGGCGGATGCGCCAAAATGGGGATACATTGACCAGAAGCGCTGGGATGTATATTACGCATGGCTGAATGAAAAAGGTCTTACGGAGACGCCCATTGAGGCGGGAACAGGATTTTCCAACGAATACCTGCCGTAAGGCCGGGGACGGCAGTGCCGTGCCAGGAGGAGAACATGGAGCAGCTAAAGGTAGAGGGAATTTCAAAATCCTTTGACGGGGAGCAGGTGCTGGAGGATATATCCATCACCCTGAACAAGGGGGAACTGGTGTCGCTGCTGGGAATCAGCGGAGGCGGCAAGACCACTCTTTTTAATATTATCGCTGGGCTGTCAAGGCCGGATACAGGGCATGTCCTTCTGGACGGGGAGGACGTGACCGGTTGTCCGGGACGGGTGAGCTATATGCTGCAGAAGGACCTGCTCCTGCCCTACCGGACCATAGAGGATAATGTGGCCCTTCCTCTGATTGTAAAAGGAATGAAAAAGCGGGAGGCACGGGAGCTGGCATCCCCCTACTTCCGTCAGTTCGGCCTGGAGGGCACTCAGAAGAAATATCCGGCCCAGCTCTCCGGCGGCATGAGGCAGAGAGCGGCCCTGCTCCGCACGTATCTGTTTTCAGGCAGCGTGGCGCTGTTGGACGAACCCTTTTCCGCACTGGACATGATGACCAAAAAATCCGTCCATGACTGGTATCTGAAGGTGATGGATGAGATCCATCTGTCCACCCTGTTTATTACCCACGACATTGACGAGGCCATATTGCTGTCCGACCGGATATACCTGCTGACAGGCAGGCCCGGAAGGATAACAGAGGAACTCATCATAGAGGAGACAAAGCCCAGGGACAGGGATTTCGGCCTTACGGCAGAATTTCTGGAATATAAGAGGCATATACTGAAACATCTTGAAAGGACAGTCTGGATGAGGTTGACGGGGACAGGGAAAGAATATTATAATTAATATATTCCAATGAAAAGCCGGGTGCAAAAAAGAGGTAGCCATAAAAAGCAGAAGGAGACAACCGCCATGATTCTATATTTTTCAGGAACAGGAAATAGTGAATACATCGCGAAAAGAATCGGAGAAGAGATAAACGACGAAATCATGAATCTGGGAGAGAAAATACGCAGCCGCGACTTTTCCGGCATACACTCAGACACCCCGTGGGTCGTGGCCGCCCCCACCTACGCGTGGAGAATCCCCCGCATCCTGCAGGAATGGCTGGAAAAAACAGAATTAACCGGAAACAAAAACATATATTTCGTAATGACCTGCGGCGGAAACATTGGAAACGCGGGCAGATATCTGAAAAAGCTAACCGACGCCAAGGGCCTCAGCTATCAGGGCTGCGCCCAGATAATTATGCCCGAAAACTACATTGCGATGTTCACCACCCCCACCCGGGAAGAAGCTGCCGGGATAATCCGCCGGTCCCAAAGCGCAATCGACAAAGCCGCCCGGCAAATCAAACTCAACAGGCCGTTCCCCCAGGTTCCCGTAACACGAAAGGACAAGATCAACAGCGGGATTGTAAACGACATTTTTTACCCAATGTTCGTCCACGCCAAAAAGTTCCGGGCGACCGGCGCCTGCATATCCTGCGGAAAATGCGCCAACATCTGCCCCTTAAACAATATCCGCCTGAAAAACGGCTTCCCCGTCTGGGGCAGAAGCTGCACCCACTGCATGGCATGCATCAACCGCTGTCCAAGCCAGGCCATCGAATACGGAAAACACACCCAAAACCTTCCGCGCTACACCTGTCCAGAAAGCAGAGGTTAAACCATTGGTTTAGCCCCTGCTTTGCCATTTGAATCCATGGCGCCTTTTTCACGGCGTCAATCTCCGGTACGCGTTCACCGGCACCTTACAAATCTAATTTCAAATCCCCATCCTTAATCCATCCCATCCTGCGCAGCACCTCCCCAAACACAAAGGTCAGCACACCGGGAAGCAGGAAGCACACCATAAGGATGCCCACCCACATCCGGGTTCCGCCGCCCATGGCCGTATATACGCCGATGGGGCCCACCAGACCGCAGGTGCCCATGCCGGACCCGGCCGGGATGTTTTCCAGGCGGAAGACCATGGTGGCGATGGGGCCGGTAATCATGGACGCCAGTGTGGGCGGTATCCAGATACGGGGATTCAGCACAATGTTGCCCATCTGCAGCATGCTGGTGCCCAGGCCCTGGGCCATCAGACCGCCGACTTTATTTTCGCGGTAGCTCATGACGGCAAATCCAATCATCTGGGCGCAGCAGCCGGCTGTGGCGGCGCCTCCGGCCAGTCCGTCCAGGGACAGGGCAATACAGATGGCAGCGCTGCTGATGGGAAGGGTCAGGGCAATGCCGATAAGGACTGACACCAGGATTCCCATGATGAAGGGCTGCATTTCCGTGGCAGTCTTTACCAGGTTTCCGAACCAGTTCATGAATTGGGCCACGCCGGGCCCCACGAACTGGGCCACCAGCACACCGGAGATAATGGTGATACCGGGCGTCACGATGATGTCCAGACGTGTTTCCCTGGATACAATCTTACCCAATTCCGCAGCCACGATGGTGGCGACCAGGGCGCCCACAGGACCACCCAGGGCATTGCCCGCGATACCTACCGTGGCAGCGGAAAACAGCACCAGCTGAGGCGCCTTTAAGGCGTGGGCAATGGCGATGCCCAGGGCCGCGCCGGTAGCGCTTTTGGCGTAGTCGGCAATGACGTTGAAAATTTCTATCTGGAGCTGCCGGCCCAGGGTACCGAAGATGGTGCCGATGAGAAGGGATGCAAACAGGCCGAAAGCCATGGCCCCCAGAGCGTCAATCAGATAGGTCTGCACCGTGATGTTAACATTTTTCCGTTTCAGGAATTCTTTCACACTTGATTTTGCCATACTTATATTCTCCCTTTTCCGGGCTGAGGGGTGTATCGGAATTTATACGCTCCGGAGCCTTTATTTTGTTAGGGATTTTATCACATATTCATAAAAATGCAAGGTTTTTGACTAAAATTGCAGATTTCGTTAAAATATTAATAGATTGAAAAATAATATTATGTGGGATATAATGGTATGAACAGGGAATATTAACCTGGAAATGAGGTGAACGGTATCGAATTCCAGATTTTATATACACTGCAGGAACTTCACACGCCTTTGGTAGACGGGCTTATGGTGTTCATAACCTCTCTGGGCGACCACGGATGGTTCTGGCTCCTTATGGGTGTCCTGCTTTTTTCATTTCCCAGGACCAGGCTTTTAGGCGGATGTATGCTGATATCCATAGCAGCCGGATTTCTTTTGGGCAATGTACTGCTTAAGAATATGGCGGCCAGGCAGCGCCCATGCTGGCTGGACCCTTCCGTGGAGCTGCTGGTCCGTGTCCCCAAGGATTTCTCCTTCCCTTCAGGGCATTCCCTGGTGAGCTTTGAGGGAGCGGTCTGCATCTTCCTTTTTAACAGAAAATGGGGGATTCCGGCCCTTATGCTGGCTGTGCTCATCGCGTTTTCAAGACTGTATCTCTTTGTACATTTTCCCACGGATGTGCTGGCGGGAATCATCATGGGAACCGTAATTGCGTGGTTCGTGGTGAGGACGGCTAAGAGACGGACGGAAAAAACGGACCGGGTGCCAGGGGCTCCGTGATATGGCGGCAGGCTGATAAATAAAAATGACCATAGAATGACAGAATGAAAGACAGGTGGAAGTTATGTTGGAACGCGCTCCGGGAATTTTTGAAGTGGAGCTTCACAGCAATCAGAAAAGCATTGATGAGATTAAGATATTCCTCATTCCGGGAAATGACGGGGAGAGAAGCCTGATGGTGGATGCCGGTTTTCGCAGCAGGACGTGTCTGCACGTCATGGAAGAGGCGCTGGGAAAACTGGGAATCACCTATGACAGTCTGGATATATTCCTTACCCACAAGCATCATGACCACTGCGGCCTGGCCAGCGAGTATGCGGCCAGAGGCGCAAGGCTGTTCATGAATCCGCAGGAAGACAGGCACTGTTACGACTGTCTGTACTATAATCACAGCCATGGCTCCTCGGAGGACCAGCCCCAGGTGCTGCAGAGCGTTGGGGTGACAGAGGAGGGGACACCGGAGATATGGAACATGTTCATGGAAGTGAACCAGAGGATTCGGGAGAACAGGGGATGGGAATTCGAGATTCCGGGATATCCATATACACCGGTAAATGAGGGACAGATTCTGAGCTATGGGGATTATCACCTGGAGACAGTCGGGCTTAAGGGGCATACCTACGGGCAGATGGGTCTGTACGACCGGAATCATAAGGTACTCTTTTGCGCGGACCAGGTCATTGACGGCATTGTGCCCATTGTGGGTACCACCTATCCGGACGAGCACCTGCTTAAGGGGTATTTTGACTCCCTGGAAAGGCTGAAGCACCAGTACGGAGACTGCCTGATTCTTCCGGCTCACAAGGAGCCCATCCGGGATGTGAAGCGGGTGGTGGACCGGATTGTCTTTGCCTATCTGGACAAGACGGATTTAATCAAGCATATACTGGACCACGGCCATCACAGGATGACCACCAGGGAGGTGGCATGCCTGGCCTACGGTATAGACCATGTGCCCAGGGACCAGTCTGAGTTTATCAAGCTTAAGATGGTCATAAGCAAGACCTTTTCCTGTCTGGAATATCTGTATGATGAGGATTTTGCCATCCGCACTCTGGAGGGCGGGAGCTATTACTGGGAAGCGCCGTAAGGAAAAGCGCCGTAAGGAAAATAAAAAAGTGCTTGCATATCTTCAGATATAGTGTATAGTAGAAGGTACAATAAAAACAGAAGCAGAGTAGGTATATGTGCGTTAAGTGCCGGCTGGACAGGGAGTTGTCAGCTGGACGAAAGAGGATTCCCAAGGGGAATCTGTCTGCGGTACATATACCGCATCCCGCTGCAACAGAGATAGATGGAGCGGCCTGTTTTATGTGCAGCCGGTTTACGCCGGCCAAAAGCGTGTATGGAAATCAATGATATAACACGCTCTCGCACAGGGAAGTCATGTCCGGGCATATAAACGTGCGTCGGATAGGTTTCCGGGGCCGTTTTTTGTATGCAAGGAAGAAAGGTTCCTGCACCTGCCATTGCATATCTCCGTTTGTAGTCCGTGAAATCTGCAAAGGAGGTAATGAATCATGAAGAAATTAGCAGAATTGTTTGGCAGTTCATCCCGGGAGCTTAAAAGCGTCCGGACCATCACTGTGTGCGCCATGCTGGCGGCAGCGGCAATCATCCTGGT
Source organism: Enterocloster clostridioformis (assembly GCF_020297485.1). Lineage (NCBI taxonomy): Bacteria > Bacillati > Bacillota > Clostridia > Lachnospirales > Lachnospiraceae > Enterocloster > Enterocloster clostridioformis. The sequence continues at coordinate 2,250,841 of NZ_JAIWZC010000001.1, read as the reverse complement.
GAATTTCCGCATTGAGCTGACTAACACCCAGAGAATCGGCTTTTCCGGCATACCCAACCAATTAGTGGCCTATCTGTTCGGACCCGCTGTCAGCTGTCTGTTCGCGGGGGCTCTGGACATTATCAAGTATCTCATAAAGCCGGTTGGCGCCTTCTTTCCCGGCCTGACGCTGGTAACCATGCTGGCCGGACTGATTTACGGGTTTTTCTTTTATAAGAAGCCGTTAAAGTTCACCAGGGTGCTGGCTGCCCACTTCCTGGTCTGCCTGGTGTGCAACGTGATTCTCAACACCCTGTGTCTCAGTATCCTGTACGGGCAGGCGTTCATGCTGCTTCTGCCTCCCCGTGTTATACAGAACATAGTGAAATGGCCCATTGATTCCTTCATCTTTTTCAATGTGGCCAAGATGCTGGAGATGTCCGGCGTGTTCCGGGCTGTCAGGGGAAGCAGGGCCGCCGTGCAGCGGTAGCGGCAGAAACGGATTAAAAGTTATTTATTTAACGGGTGAAGCATTTAACAAGTGCGGGAAAGGAAAGCCACAGATTGCCCTGTACTGTTTACAGCAAAATGCCCTCGGGATTCAGGTAAGAAACCTGCCCCGGGGGCATTTTGCTGTGAGGGGATCTGCGCGGGCCGGAACCGCCTCTGAGAATTGCCGGTCTGCTCCGTTAATTTTGCGACGGGCTGTTTCGCAAAAAGTACACCGGCGCTGTTGCTTCGCCCGGACGGCTGTGCTATGATTGGGGCTGCAAAAAGAGATGAGAGCAGTTTAAAGGAGGAATCATGCCATGGCAGTTCATGTAATCGACGAGGCCAACCGTTGCCTGCAGTGTAAGAAACCCATGTGTCAGCAGGGATGCCCAATCCACACCCCCATACCCACGATGATCAAGGCCCTGAAAGAGGGGGGACTGGAGGAGGCGGGAGCCATGCTGTTTTCCAACAACCCCATGTCACTGGTGTGTTCCCTGGTATGCAATCATGAGCGGCAGTGTGAGGGCCACTGTGTCCTGGGAAGAAAGGGACAGCCGGTCCATGTGAGCAGCATAGAGAATTATATATCAGACACATGCCTGGAGCGTATTGACGTCCGGTGCCAGCCAAAGAACGGGAAAAAGGTGGCTGTCATCGGAGCGGGGCCCGCGGGAATCACAATTGCCATTCTGCTGACACAGAAAGGGTACAGTGTGACCATCTTTGACTCCAGGGACAAGATTGGCGGCGTATTGCAGTACGGCATACCGGAATTCCGTCTGCCAAAGGCAATTTTGGAGCGCTATAAGAAAAAGCTTCTGTCCATGGGAATCAGGATTCGTCCCAATACCACCATAGGGGGAGCCCTGGAAATCAAGGACCTGTTCCGGGACGGATATGAGAGCATCTTCATCGGCACCGGTGTATGGCGTCCAAAGAAGCTGGGAATCAAGGGAGAATCCCTGGGAAATGTGCATTTTGCCATTGATTACCTGGCCAATCCGGATGCCTACGACCTGGGAGACAGGGTGGCTGTTATCGGAGTGGGCAATTCCGCTATGGACGTGGCCAGGACCGTCATCCGAAAGGGTTCCCACCATGTGACCCTCTATGCCAGAGGGAACCACTCGGACGCCAGCCTTCACGAGACACAGTACGCCATGCTGGACGGAGCTAAATTCGAGTTTAACAGGAATGTTGTGGAAATCAATGACAACGGGCCTGTATTCCAGCAGATTCTGTATGATGAGGAAGGCAATGCGGCAGGGGTTTCCGATGAAAAAGAGCAGGTTTACGCTGATTCTGTTATTATCTCCATAAGCCAGGGGCCAAAGAGCAAGCTGGTCAATACCACAGAGGGGCTGAAGGCCACCAGAAACGGCCTTTTGGAGACGGACGAACAGGGGGAGACAACGGTGGAGGGAATCTTTGCCTCCGGCGATGTGGTTCTGGGAGCCAAGACAGTGGTGGAGGCAGTGGCCTATTCCAAGACGGTTGCAGATGCCATGGATGCCTATATGAAGAAAAAAGATATGAAAGAAAAAAATAAAAAAGACGAAAAAAGGACTGGCCGGCCGGGAATAGCCGTGGTAAAATAGGGATTGAAAACGTTTGCAAAGGAGAAGGGTCCATGAAACTGAATACAGGCATGAGATGCCATGATTTATGTCCAAAGATGGAAATGGAAAAGCTGTTTGCCCAGGTGAGGGAACATGATATCCGCCAGATCCAGCTGGCATTTGGAAAGTCCATCAGCGATTACGATTTTACCACAGGCCATTACAGCTCCGGATTTGCCCGGACCATTGCCAGGGAGCTGGAGAAGAACCAAATCCATGTGGCTGTGCTGGGCTGCTACATTAATCCCACAAACCCCATTGAATCCAGGCGCCAGGCAGAGGTGGCGCGTTTCATCGAACACATGAAATATGCCAGAATCATAGGGGCTGATATGGTGGGAACAGAGACCGGACGCCTGGACCCGGATTTTAGGGTCACAGAGGAATCCTATACGGAGGACGCTTACCGGCTGCTTCTTAAGAGTATGAGGGAGATCGTGGCTGCGGCCGAGAAACTGGGCGTTATCGTGGGGGTGGAGGGCGTATTTAACCACACGCTGTACAGCCCTGCCAGGATGAAGCGGTTTCTGGAGGACATTGATTCCCCCAATGTGGAGGTGATACTGGACGCCGTGAACCTGATCCACCCCTATCAGGTGGAGCCGGAGGCCCAGAAGCAAGTCATTGACAGGGCCTTTGCATATTACGGCGACCGCATAGGGGCCCTTCATGTGAAGGATTTTGTCTTTGACGGTCAGGAACAGCTGTTCCGACATGTGGGTGACGGTCTTTTCCGGTATGAACCCCTTATGAAGCATGTTAAGGAGAGAAAGCCCCATATTGCCATGCTGCTGGAGAATTCCGGCAGGGAGCGTTATCATGAGGATGTGAAGTTCCTTCAGCAGATTTACGACCGGGTGTAGAGGGCGGTATGCGGGCAGTCTGTCCGGAACAATAGGCCGTGAAACCGGCTAAAAGAGCTGACAAGCCGGTTAAAAGAGAAGTGAGGTCAGTGGAAATCCAATACATAGAACACCCCAAAGCTGATAAGAAAGGCTTTGGGGTGTTCTATGTTTGGGATATTGCTTTCCGATCATCGGGCTCGGATAGAGTCAGGCATGAGCTCCCAACTTCCGCTTCATTTTCCGGAAGGTAAGAATGAACAGTGTTACCGTGGTGCACACTGCTATGGTATCGGCAATGGGTTCTGCCACGAACACGGCAAACACCTTATTTTCAAAGATGTTAGGCAGAATGTAAATCAACGGTATCAGCAGGATGACCTTGCGAAGCAGGGCCAGAAACAGGGAGGTCTTGCTGTCGCCGATAGCGATAAAGGTCTGCTGGCATGCCAGCTGGGCTCCGAAGAGCAGGGACGCGGCCATATAGATGCGGATAGACCACTCGCTGAAGTCTGTCAGGGCGGCGTCGTGGGTAAAGATGCGGATATATACCATGGGCGCGAACATGGCCACGGCCCAGAGGGCGGTGGAGTAGGTCAAACATGAGGTCAGAAGCAGCCGGAAGGTCCTGCTTACGCGGTCCAGCTTTTTGGCGCCGTAGTTAAAGCTGATAATAGGTTGTGCGCCTTGGGTCAGTCCCTGAAGGGGCAGGAGGGAGAACTGCATCACGCTTCCCATGATGGTCATGGCCCCCACTGCCACATCGCCTCCGTACTTTAGGAGGGAGGTGTTAAAACAGATGTTCAGGATGCTTTCCGTGAACTGCATGACAAAGGGGGCAGCGCCCAGCGCAATGGCCGGCATGAGGATTTCCCTTTTAGGCCGCATGTAACAGGCGCGTATTTTCAGGTAACTCTTATTTGATATGAGGAACAGGACAACCCAGACAGCGGAAATTCCCTGGGAGATGATGGTTGCCAGGGCAGCGCCCCGCACGCCCATATGGAACACAAACATGAGAATAGGGTCCAGGATGATGTTGCATATGGCTCCGATGAGCACGGTGTACATGCCTGTCTTGGCATATCCCTGGGCATTGATGAAGGCGTTGAGTCCCAGAGCCAGCTGTACGAAAATGGTTCCCAGGGAATAAATCTGCATGTAAGCCCACCCATACTCTATGGTATTGCCGCTGGCTCCGAACATCAGCAGGATGCTGCGGCCGAAGATGAGGAAGAAAGCAGTCAGGACAACGGCCACGGTTATAAGAGCAGTGGTACAGTTGCCCAGGATGTTTTCTGCTTCTTCCTTTCTGCCCTTGCCCAGCATAATGGATGCCCTGGGAGCGCCGCCCATGCTTACCAGGGCAGCAAAGGCGGAAATCGCCATGATAACCGGGAAGGTGACGCCCACGCCTGTAAGCGCATGGGCGCCTTCGCCGGGCAGATGGCCGATATACATACGGTCCACCATGTTATACAGCACGTTGATGATTTGGGCTGTAATGGCCGGCAGAGCCAACTGAAAAAGAAGTTTTCCCACGCTTCCCGTGCCCAGGTCCACCTCTTTTGCTTCTTTGTTCTTCTCCATATAATTCACAATCCTTTCGTATTTCAAAAATAGCCATTTAAATACTATATCTCGAAACATTGGGAAAGTCAACCAGATGGACGGATGGCAAAAAGCCGAAAAATGAATCCTGCCGGAGAGACAGGAACGGAACCTGTCGTGATTATACAAAATACATAAAAACAAGTGCGATAAAGTGGTGGAATATTGGGATTTTGTGACCATGTGCATAAATATGTATTTTTATATTGACAGGAATGTCAGATGATACTATAATGCAGATAATAATACAAGCTGTAATGACAATATGTAATAATATGTAATAATAATCTTGCCAGGAGGTAACAGTATGAGAGACAAAATTGCCGGAGCCCTTTTCGGGATGGCTCTGGGCGACGCCATGGGCATGCCTGCGGAGTTGTGGGGGAGAAAGAGAGTGAAAGCCTTTTTCGGACGGATTGAGGGATTTTTAGACGGACCGGCTGAGAATGATGTGGCTTTTAATTATAAGAAGGGACAGTTCACCGATGATACGGGCCAGGCTCTGGTTCTGCTGGACTCCATTGCGTCCACTGACTATGAACCGGACACAAGGGACATTGCCCTTAGGATGTTAGCCTGGGCTGAAAAGGAGAATGCCTTTGAGAACAATATCCTGGGCCCCACCTCCAAGGTGGCTCTGGCGAATTTCAGGGACAACATCCAGGATTCCAGGATTACGGACAAGGCACTGTCCAACGGAAGCGCCATGAGGATTGCCCCCATCGGCTGCCTGTTCAGGCCGGAACAGAAGGAGGACATTGCCAGGTATGTGTACCAGGTATCAAGAGCCACGCATACCAGCGATGTGACCATAGCCGGTGCGGCCATGATTGCGGAGGCAGTGAGCTCGGCCATGGTGAAGGATGGCTTTGATGAGGTCATGGAGGATGTGTTTGGGATTGAGGAGATTGGTTACGGCATGGGCTGCGAGACCTTCAGTCCAAAGCTGGGAGAGCGCTTGAAGATCGGCCTGGACATTGCCAAAGCCCACAGGGGGGATGATGAGGGGTTCATCCGCAGGCTCTACGATGTGGTAGGCGCCGGGGTGGGGATTATTGAGTCCGTGCCGGCAGCCCTGTCCGTGGCATACTTTGCCCAGGACCCCAACCGGTCCTGCCTGCTCTGCGCCAACATGGCAGGCGACACAGACACCATTGGAGCCATGGCAACTGCTGTCTGCGGGGCATTTACAGGGCTTGGACAGATAAAACAGGAATACATTGAAACCCTGAGGCAGCAGAATGACGCTGACTTTGACCATTACATACAGATACTGGAAAAAGGAAGGGAGAGACTTGCATGAAAACCCTTGTGATAGGTGCAGCCATCATTGATATTATCATGAAGATAAAGCGCCTGCCTAAAAGCGGGGAGGACATTCTGTGCAGTGAAACCGTGTCAGCTGTGGGGGGATGTGCCTACAACGTGGCCGGTACGCTGCGGGGCTTTGACGCGGACCACGACCTTTTCGTGCCTGTGGGAAGGGGCATGTACGGGAATATGATTGCAGGCGATCTGGAAAAACTGGGATACCCCATCCTTATCAGGGAAGAAGAGTCGGACAATGGTTACTGCCTGTGTCTGGTGGAGGAGGATGGGGAGCGCACATTCATCACGGTCAAGGGCGCGGAAGGGTGCTTTAGGCCCTCCTGGTTTGAACAGCTGTCCCAGGATGTCTATGACAGCATCTATGTGGCCGGATACCAGGTGTGCGGTAACAGCGGCAGGGTCATATCCGGCTGGATGGAGGGCGCGAAGGACAGGATGAAGGAAAAACGCGTTTTCTTTGCTCCGGGGCCTGTCATAACCGACATTGACGGGGATGTGATGGAGCGCATCCTTTCAGTGGAGCCCATTCTCCATCTCAATGAGAAGGAAGCCTTTGATTACACGAAGCAGCCGTCTGTGGAGGGCTGCCTGAGGTATCTGCACGGCCTGAACCATAACCTTGTGGTGGTCACCATGGGGGCTTCCGGCACCATGTATTATGACGGCAGCAGGATAAAGACGGTTCCTGCCTGTAAGACCCGGGTAAAGGATACCATAGGGGCGGGAGACAGCCACGTGGCAGCCATGATTGCGGGGTATTCCAAGGGGCTGGATACGGAGCAATGTGTGAGACTGGCTAACCGGGTGGCATCGGAAATCGTAAGCATCCAGGGGCCGGTGATGATCAGGGAAATGTTTGAACAGCAGGATTTTGCGTCCTATATCCTGAATGGCTGCATATAACATACGAATGTGGAGGGGAAGTTTATATGAATAAGATAAAAGAGTTCTTTCGTGATTGGAGTATATTTGAAAAAGTCTGGCTGGTTTTTGTGTGCTCGCTTATGACCGTTATATGGTTTATCAACGGGGATACGCCGTTCATGCTGGTCTTAAGCCTTACAGGCAGCCTGAACCTGGTTCTGGGAGCCAAGGGCAAGGTGGCAGGGCTTTACTTTGCCATCATCAACAGCGCCCTGTACGCGTACCAGTGCCTGGGAATCCCGCTGTACGGCGAGGTAATGTACAATGTTCTCTACAGCATTCCGGTCAGCGCCACTGCCATCTATCTGTGGAATAGGAACGCAACCAGCGACGGCGAGGTCCGGTTCCGCACCATGACGCCTAAGCTTATGGCAGGGGTGGCGGCGGCCACGGCCGCGGGAGTATGGGGATATTCAGAACTGTTAAAATACATGGGAGGTTCCTTTGTATTTATGGATTCACTGACCACAGTGGTTTCCGTCATAGCCAGTATGCTCTATTTGCTCCGTTATTCCGAGCAGTGGCTTATGTGGGTCATTGTCAACGCGCTGTCCATCATCATGTGGATTATGGTGTTTGTATCAGGGGACACCACGGCCCTGCTCATCATTGTGATGAAGACAGTGAATCTGCTGAATTCCCTCTATGGGTATATGAACTGGAGGAAAATATCGCAGAAAACAGCGAAGTAACCCCTTTTCTCTCTTCAATAAGTTGAAAGAATGTCTCTCTCAGTATATAATGATAAAAACAGAAAAAGTGCGGATTGAGGTTATTATGAGAGAGAAATTAGCCAAATATGAGCAGATCAGGCAGGATATCATACATAAAATCGAGAGCATGGAATACAGGCCCAACCAGGTCATTCCATCGGAAAATGAGCTGTGCGCATCCTATGGGGTGAGCAGGATTACAGTCAGAAAGGCCATAGACGAGCTGGTTCATGAGGGACTGCTCTACCGAATCAGGGGAAAAGGAAGCTTTGTCAGGGACCATGCGTCGGAGGGACTGTCACGCATCTACAGCTTTACCGAAGCCATCCTCCACCAGGGAAAGACGCCGTCCAAAAGGCTGCTGTTCCTGAAGGCGGAGGAAGCCGACGCGGACATAAGGCGCAGGATGGGCTTAAAGGAGAGGGAGGAGGTCTACGTCATCAAGAGCATTTATTATGCGGACGGCAGGCCCTATTGTATCAATACCTCCATTCTTCCAAAGAAGCTGTTTCCCAAGCTGGAGTTATTTGACTTCAACCGCAACTCCCTGTATGAGGTGCTGAAATCCTTTTACCAGCTCTCCTTCACAAAGGCGCGGCAAATTTTAAACGCCACGGTGGGGAGCAGCGAAATCTACGGATATCTGGAGACGGAGGAAAATCAGCCTTTGCTCAGAATCAACGCCACCTCCTTCTGTCTGTATCATGATAATGAGACGGTATTCGAGATATATGAGTCTTATATATTGACAGACATCCTCAGCTATTATGTGGAAAAATATAACACGTGAGAAGAACGTTGAAAAAGATACTGCTTGCGATGGAAAAAGCGGTCCCTGGCTCTAAGGCAGGGGCCGCTTTTTGTGGAACAGGAGCAGAAGTCCCATGTAGCTGAAGCTCAGGAACAGAATCTGCACCGTTGTCATGATAAAGAGGGGAAGCTCTTTAAGCCAGACGCAGGCCTGTGAAAATGCCAGGTACATGCCGATGGAGACCAGCAGAAGGAGTACAGGCTTAACTATCATGTTGATGGTATCCCAGCAAAAGGGTACCAGACGCTTCACCGCAAGGAAGCTCATGAGGGCCAGAGCCAGTTCACTGACCAGCATGCCCCACAGGTATCCCAGAATTCCGTATCTGGGAATGGCAAAGAGCACAAACGCCAGCCGTATGACCATGGCAGACACATTCTGGAAAAAGGTGGATGAAGTCCTGCCGAGGCCGTTTAAGATGCTGCCCATAGTAGTGGCCAGGTACATGAAGGGACACAGCCATGACAGGATGGTGATATATGTACCCGCGTTTTGGTCGTGGAATACGCTGACGCCCAGCTGGTTCCCAAAAATGGTGAATATGCCGATGCACAGCACGCCCATATAGCAGCTGTATCGCAGGGACATGGATATCATGGAGGAAATACGGGCCTCGTTGCCGTCGGCCTGGGCTTCGGCCACCGTGGGCAGCAGGAGCACGGCCATGGAGTTGGTGATGGCGGAGGGAAACAGAATGAACGGCAAGGCCATGCTGGTCAGGACGCCGTATACGGACAGGGCCTCGGAGTTGGTAAGGCCGGAGCTCATCAGCTTGTTGGGAATCCATATGGCTTCCGCACTTCCCAGTACATTTAAAATCAGCCGGTTTCCCATAAGGGGAAGGGCCAGGGCCATAAGGGGAGCCGCGGTGGCGCCAAAGGAAAGGGGGATGGCAGGAGCGCGGCGGGAGTCTCCGTCTTTGCAGGGCGGAAAGAATCCGAGACAGAACACGGTGAACATGGCAGATGCCATCTCGCCAATCAGGTGCCCGTATACAGCCAGGCTTACGGTGATCTGGCGGCCTGATTCCAGCCAGATGCTGGCAATGAGGAACACGGCACCCATGCGTATGACCTGCTCCGCCACCTGGGAAAAGGCCGGGACACGGGCTTTCTGCATGCCGTAGTAGTAACCGTTGATACAGGCGTGGAGGGCCGCGAAGGGAACGGACACAGCCATCACCGGCAGATAGGGAGCGCATCTGGGCTCCAGCAGAAGCTTTTCTGCAAGGAAACCGGCATTTCCATAGATGCCCCAGGCCAGGAGGAAGGACATGCCCATGGCAATAACCAGACCCGTCCTGAATACGGCTTTGCCCCTGGTCTGGTTGGCAGCCACGTACTGCGACAGGGCGGTCTGGATGGAGCCTGCGCAGACAGCGAAACAGATGCTGAATATGGGGTGCACCATATTGTAAATACCCAGTCCCTCGGCACCGATGGTCCTGGACATGAAGATTCTATAGAAGAATCCCAGTATCCTGCATATGAACCCGGTGGAGGTCAGGAGTAAGGTCCCGGTGATGAAGGCCATTTTCCTGGGTGACAGACGCTTGGAGACAGGGGAGGATGCGGTCAATGAGTGATTCATAAACGCTCCTGGAGATGGGAATTATTAAAAATATATGATGAATTCCAGGATGTAGAACCCATTGGACGGCGATTTGGAGGCATCCCCGGAGCAATTTCCATACACTTTCTAAGCAGTTGGTTTTACAGTCTGCTCCATCCTGTTAAATTCCCTGAATATGCCCCGGATTATGACTAGCGTGAGAACCAGGGTGCCGATGTCTGCAATGGGCTGGGCCAGCTGGATGCCGAAAAGGCCCAGGTGATGTGTGGCGATGAGCAGCACCGGAAGAGTTGACGAAGTAGATCAGGCGGTTTACGATGGCCATGGCCGCGATGGCAGCGTCGCCAAAGGGGTGGGCCGTGGTATTTAAAACAATGGTCGCAATACTGGCCATACCCTGACGGGTCAGGGAGGGCAGGCCGCCGCTTAAGATTTTGCCGAAAAAGGAAAAGGGATGGACGGAAATTGCCGATGCGGATATGGATACACTCCCTGCGCAGGTTGCACTGGGCGAGAAGAATGCAGAAACTGATAAACTGGGACAGGCCGGTGGCAATGGCGGCCCCGGAGGTACCCAGACCCAGGCCGAAGATAAAGATGGGGTCCAGGGCAATGTTAAGGATGCCGCCTGTGGTGATTCCCACCATGGCAAAGGCGGCCAGGCCCTGGAGCCGCAGCAGGTTATTCATGATAAAGGAACACATCATGAAAGGCGTGGCCAGGAAAATGTAGCGGGCATATTCCACTGCAAAGAGCTTGATGGTTTCCGTGGCTCCCAAAAGCATAACAACCTGGTCAATGTGGAACAGGCAGAAAACGCCCAGGCAGGTACCCAGGATAAAGCCGGTGAAGAATGCAACGGAGACAGCCCCTTCCCCGTCCTCGTGGCGTCCGGCACCCAGACACCGGGCTTCCCCAGGAGTCAAACGGCCTTCTTTTCCACGGCACCTATGCCAGGGCCAGCGCGGGCAATCCCTGCGCCAACCGGGGTGGGGATGAGTGCAATACCTGGGGGGTGGGGGGATTATTTTTATATGGAGGCGCTTACCAGGCTTGTGGGGGAATGGGAGCCGTATTGGTATTAAGGAACGGAATCATTATTATAATTAGGAGTGAGAGGCAGACTGCGATTTCATTACAGTGTACTTCGAGCTCCTGATTTTGTATATGAAGATATTAGAATAATTATGGTATTTTAAGTTTTGGCATGGAGAATAAAGTGGTTTAGTCAAGATTAAAGAAGAATGACATATTAAATAAGTCAAAAATAAATTGACATACCAAGTCAAATCAACTATACTATTAAATATAGTAAGGAGGTGGGTATTTTGCTGGGACTGGAGTATGTATGTAAATTGTATGATATTTCTTATTTGAATTTAGCTAACAAACTAGAGGTTACATCTCAGCAGATAAATGACTGGATAAAACTCAGAAGGAGGATACCGCAGCACCATTTGGAAAATGCAAGCAAAATATTAGGTATACCATCAGCATACCTTGAAAAGGAATTAGACGATATAGATAGGATACGAATACAGGAGATTAAAATCAAGAGAGAGAAGGAGCGGTATTTTTCAATGACAAAAGGACAGAAGAGAGTATGTATAATTAACTATAAGGGCGGGGTGGGAAAAACAACATTAGCATTAAATTTAGCCGCAGGGTTATCAACGAAAGGAAAAGTACTGCTTATAGATGTGGACCATCAAGCAAATCTGAGCCGTGCGTGTTTAAAATCCAAGGAATTTACAGAAGATAACAGTGTTGCAGCAATATTTAAGTCGTATATAAACAGAACCCAGATGCCAGATACCCAGATAATTGAAAAGGCTCCGCTGAAACGGTTTAAAAATTTAGATATCCTCCCATCAATAGAGGAATTAGATGAATTTGAGTTTGATTTAGCAAGTACAGCTCATGCGGATGATTTCCATGATTGGGATAAGAAAACCTTGATTTGTAAATGGATAGATGATAATAACCTTGAAAGTGAGTATGATTATATTGTTTTTGATTGTCCTCCGGCAACGATGAATATAACACAGAATGCTTTGGCGGCTTCGCATTTTTATATTGTGCCTCTGATACCCAGCGAACTGTCCTTACGTGGTTTGAATCATTTAATACATATGATAGATAATAAAATATATAGTAAGCTATTGGCATATAAGCAGATGTTGGAGATAGGAATCCAAAACGGATTATACAAAAACTGTATATATAAGTCATTTGTTGGTCATATAGAACTCAAAGCAGCTGTGTTGAGCATGGTTCAGGTGGCGCCTAATACATATAATAGATATGGGTGTACGGATGTACACCAAAGAGGTATAGATCAGCTAAAACAGTGGGAGAAGTCGATGGATGGTTTAAAAGGAAAGGTTTTGTATGACCACATTGTTTACAAGAGAACTGATATAGAAAATGCCATGGGTCTGGGTATGCCGGCCTATAATACAGAATATGATAATCAGGGTGAGATAACAGAACTAGTAGATTATATAGCGAAAATATTATGATTCAGGAGAAGAAATATGATTAAAAATATAAGGATAGAGTTGATGCGGTTATTCTATAATGACTGTAATTTAAGTCATGATATAAAAGCGTGTGATGAGATGGAAGCCTTTTTTGATGCTTTAAAGATGTTGGATACATTTACGGTTGACCAGACTAAAAATTATTTTGATAAGATTAGGGAATCTGTTTCCAATGTAGAGGCACTAGCTCCTGTTAAAAGGTCCCGAGGTGGCTGTGATTTATTAAATATATTACAAACAATGGGGCTGGAGTCCTTATGCTATGAGAATATTACGATTGAAGTAGTAAAGGCATTGCAGGCTAACGACAAAATTACGAAAGCATTGGCATTACAGTTAGCAGAAAAAATTGGTATTACAAAAAAATCATATAAAACCCGCAAGGATATTTTTTATGACATCGTTCGGATGATTAATAACCGTGACACAATGAATGCAACAAAAAATGCATTGACTAATGAAATTCCTAATATTGATGAATAGAGAAGTATGGTCATAAACTATTTTCGATTTTGGTGGAAAAGATTGTATGATATGAAGATAGGCTGTCCCTGTAGTGGGATGGCCTTTTTGAATAAAGTGTGTCTAAATATAGGTTGACTGGCCGTTTTCAGATAGTCATGGATTGATTATAAGGACACAAATGTAGTTTTACATAATCTGGAAAATGGTAATATCCTTGAATTTTTCATATAATAACAGTAGTGCCATATAAAACAAGTATTCCTATTGAAATTGTAGGAATACTATGGTATAGTAAAAAGCGTAGATGAAGCTTTTAACTTTAGGACTACAGAAAGGCGGATTTTGATTATGAAGCAATTGATTTATCTGGATAATGCGGCCACCACAAAGACCAGGCCGGAGGTGGTGGAGTCCATGCTTCCATACTTTACGGAGTATTACGGCAACCCCTCCTCGGTCTACGACTTCTCCACTGAGAGTAAAAAGGCCGTAAACCATGCAAGAGAGACCATTGCCCGGTCCCTGGGTGCAAAGACCAATGAGATATATTTTACGGCCGGAGGCAGCGAGGCCGATAACTGGGCCCTGGTGGCCACGGCAGAGGCCTATGGAAATAAAGGGAAACACATCATCACCACCAAGATTGAGCACCACGCCATCCTTCACACCTGCCAGTACCTGGAGAAAAGGGGATACGAGGTCACATATCTGGATGTGGATGAAAATGGAGTGGTCAAGCTGGATGAGCTTAAGAAGGCCATCCGGCCGGACACCATCCTCATATCAGTGATGTTTGCCAATAATGAGATCGGTACCATCGAGCCCATCAAGGAGATTGGGGCCATTGCCAGGGAACACGGGATTTTGTTCCACACCGATGCGGTACAGGCATTTGCCCATGTGCCCATTGATGTGGATGAGTACAATATTGACATGCTCAGTTCCAGCGGACATAAGCTGAACGGGCCCAAGGGAATCGGATTTCTCTATATCCGCACAGGTGTTAAGATTCGTTCCTTCATCCACGGAGGCGCCCAGGAGCGCAAGCGCCGTGCCGGAACAGAGAATGTGCCCGGCATAGTGGGATACGGCAAGGCAGTGGAGCTGGCCATGGCCAACATGGAGGAACGGGCTGCCAGGGAAACGAAACTGCGGGATTATCTGATGAAGCGGGTCATGGACGAGGTGCCCTTTACCAGGATTAACGGCTCACGCACCAGCCGCCTTCCGGGCAATGTGAATTTTGCTTTCCAGTTTATTGAAGGTGAATCCCTTCTCATCAAACTGGATATGGCAGGCATCTGCGGATCCAGCGGTTCAGCCTGCACTTCAGGGTCACTGGACCCATCCCATGTGCTTTTGGCCATCGGGCTGCCTCATGAGATTGCCCACGGCTCTCTCCGTCTTACCTTAAGCGGGGAGAACACAAAGGAGGAGATGGATTACGTGACGGAGCAGATTAAGGATATCGTGGGATACCTGCGGAGCATGTCGCCTTTGTATGAGGATTATATAAAGCACAATGGCGGTGAGAAAAAATAATATACAGGGAAGTGCCTGTATGAAAGATAAACTTGGAACGATTCAGGAGGAATATAGATGTACACAGAAAAAGTAATGGACCATTTTGAGCACCCCAGAAATGTGGGTGAGATAGAGAACCCCAGCGGAATGGGGACAGTGGGAAATCCCAAATGCGGCGATATCATGCGGATTTACCTGGATATTGATGAGAACCAGGTCATCCGGGACGTGAAGTTCAAAACCTTTGGCTGCGGGGCTGCCGTGGCAACCAGCAGCATGGCCACGGAGCTGGTAAAGGGAAAGACGGTCCAGGAGGCCATGGCCGTTACCAATAAAGCAGTCATGGAAGCACTTGACGGACTGCCTCCGGTTAAGGTACACTGTTCTCTGTTGGCAGAGGAAGCAATCCATGCGGCCCTCTGGGATTACGCACAGAAAAACGGTATTACCATTGAGGGCTTAGAAAAGCCCAAGGATAATATTGAGGAAGAGGAAGAAGAGGAAAACTATTGAGCAGGAAGGTAGTAGTAGGCATGTCAGGAGGAGTTGACTCCTCCGTGGCAGCCTGGCTGTTAAAGGAACAGGGTTACGACGTGATTGGCGTGACCATGCAGATTTGGCAGGACGAGGATACTGAGGTCCAGGAGGCAGAGGGCGGTTGCTGCGGTTTAAGCGCGGTGGATGACGCCAGAAGGGTTGCCATGGACCTGGGTATCCCTTATTATGTCATGAATTTCAAGGAAGAGTTCCGTAAAAACGTGATGGATTATTTTGTAGGCGAGTACGTGGAGGGAAGGACGCCCAACCCGTGTATTGCCTGCAACCGCCACGTGAAGTGGGAGTCACTGCTCAGGCGGAGCATGGCCATCGGGGCGGATTACATTGCCACAGGTCATTATGCGCAGATAGACAGGCTGCCGGGAGGGCGTTATTCCCTAAAGATCTCGGTGACCGCCGCAAAGGACCAGACATACGCTCTCTACAACCTGACCCAGGAACAGCTGTCCCATACCCTGATGCCTGTGGGAAGCTACCATAAGGAGGAGATACGGGACATGGCAGAGCGCCTGGGACTTCCGGTGGCACATAAACCGGACAGCCAGGAGATATGCTTTATCCCGGACCACGATTACGCGTCATTTATTGAGGAATACACGGGCAGGGAGCTGCCGCCGGGAAACTTCGTGGACCTGGACGGCAATGTCCTGGGCCGTCATAGGGGCATTACCCACTATACGGTGGGCCAGAGAAAGGGGCTGAACCTTTCCATGGGCCGCCCTGTTTTCGTGGTGGAAATACGCCCTGAAACAAATGAAGTTGTCATCGGTGACAATCAGGATGTATTTACAAATGTGCTACGCTGCGATAAACTGAACTGGATGGCAGTTGACGGGCTTCATGGAAAGTCCATGGATGTCTTGGCCAAAATCAGATACAGCCACAAAGGAAGTCCCTGTACCATCCGTGAAATCGGGAATGATATGGTGGAATGCCGTTTCCATGAGCCGGTCCGGGCCGTGACTCCGGGACAGGCCGTGGTATTCTACGACGGGGATTATGTGGCAGGCGGAGGTACCATAATAAGATGAAACGGAAGATAAGAGAAAGCAGCGCCGCATGTAAAAGCAGTGCGGCGCCCACAGACAGAATGGAACGCAACGGAATGGCACGTAACAAACGGCGGGTAAATGGTCTGGCCGCCATTGGGCTGGCAGGCATCATGGCCGCCGGCATGGGTCTGACCGGGTGTGGAAACTATGTGCCCAGCAGCGAGATGAAGGCCGGAATCCAGTCCGAAGGCGGGGAGGTGTCCTGGGGCCAGGAGAGCCCGTCAGCCGGCGAGCCCTCAGTTGCGCGGGAAGAAGGCAGTGCGGATAAAGGCAGTAAGGCCGAGACCATCAAACTGGACACAGAGCGAACCACGGCACCCATGCCTCAGTTTGAGGATATATCAGACACTGTCTATGTGAAATCATCAAACGGCGGCAGTGTACGCATACGCTCTGCCTGCGATACAGGGGACGATTCCAACATTCTGACAAACGCCAGTCCCGGAACCGGACTAAAGCGTACCGGGAAGGGGGAGCAGTGGACCAGAATTGATTATAATGGAACGCCGGGTTACATATCATCCGGATATATAACCACCCAGGTTCCGGAGACCACGGCCGCGCCGCCCCGGGCATGTGTGGACAGCGGGGAGATAACCCTGAATCCTTCGTGGAAATACGCGGAGTTTTCCAAGATTTATTCGGGTGCGGCGGCACTGTACCGCTCCGAGGCAGCAAGCCCCAAGGGCATTACGGTCTGCGTCAATGCGGGGCATGGAACCAAGGGCGGAGCTTCTGTCAAGACGCTGTGTCATCCCGACGGCACACCCAAGGTAACCGGGGGCACCACCGGCGCAGGGGCCACCTTGGCGGCAGCCGTGTCAGGCGGCATGACCTTTGCCGACGGAACCGCCGAGAGCAAGGTGACGCTGTCCATGGCAAAGATACTGAAGGATAAGCTGCTGGCAGCAGGATATGATGTGCTGATGATCCGGGAGAGCGGCGATGTCCAGTTGGACAATATAGCCAGGACTGTCATAGCCAATAATGCAAGCGACTGCCACATTGCTCTTCACTGGGATTCCACCACCAATAACAAGGGGGCATTTTACATGAGCGTTCCCAATGTGGAATCCTACCGGAACATGGAACCCGTAAAATCTCACTGGCAGCAGCACAATGCCCTTGGCGAAAGCCTGGTGGCAGGTCTTAAGGGGGCGGGAGTCAAGATATTCTCCGGCGGCTCCATGGCCATGGATCTGACCCAGACTTCCTTCTCCACTGTGCCGTCCGTGGATATAGAGCTGGGAGACAAGGCTTCCGACCATTCTGCGGCCACGCTGACTACGCTGGCTGACGGCCTGGTGGCTGGGGTGAACCAGTATTTTGGGCAGTGAGGACAGAAAAAAATGAGAAAAACGATGATTTGAATTAGGGAATAGAAGGAGGGCTAAAACCCTCCTTTTTCCAGACAATCAACTGCAAACTGAGCGAATACAGCGGCCATCCCGAGTATCACGGATTCCTCCAGCATAAAGCTGCTGCTGTGGAGTCCAAACGTTCCCTGATTTTTTTCAGTTGCAATGCCGGCATATACATAGGCTCCCGGAACACGGGCCACATATTCACTGAAATCCTCTCCTCCAAGATGAGATTGGTATCCAGTTTGACATGTTCTTCACCTAATATCCTGGCAGCTCACTGAAGGCAGAATCTTACACAGCACCCTTGCCGCTGTTTCAGGAAGACGTCGGGATACGATTTGCTGTAAACCGGAATAAATCTGATTCGTTATGGCAATGGGGTCTATGCACTCATGGGGCCAGGAACCATGACCGCCTTGCCCTGTCACCTGTATTTCAAATCTTCCAGGATATCCAAAGGCACATCTCTCTGCCACACACATTTCTCCCGCCGCTGCTTCTGGCCATGCATGGGCGGCAAAAACAGCGTCTACAGCAGAATTTTCCAGTATGCGGTCTTCCTCAACCATTTTTCTTCCACCAATTCCATTTTCCTCACCGGGCTGGAATACAAATTTCACGTGACCGGAAAACTGGCTGCGCAGCTTTGACAGAATCATTGCACTGCCTAAAAGCCACGCAGCATGTCCGTCGTGTCCGCATGCGTGCATTATGCCAGGTGTTTCTGACGAAAAGGGAAGTCCGGTTTTTTCTTCTATGGGCAGCGCGTCGATATCTGCACGCAGAAGAACTGTTTTTCCAGCGCCCTTTGCTCCTGTCAGGCTGCCGACGACCCCGGTACCGCCGGCAGCCCCTGTAATCACCTCCATCCCTTCCAGATTGCGTAACTTCTCAGCAATTTTATGGGATGTTTCATACTCCTCCATAGAGAGTTCCGGATGGCAGTGGAGTTCACGGCGAAATTGGATTATTTCTTCTCTGCATTGTTCTGCTTTTTCTTTGATTTGTTCGGTCAGCATCAGCTTCCTCCCTGAGTTGGAATAGAATGTAATAGGCCCCACAGACAGTGAGGCCGGTATAGTTGACTTTATTTGCTTACGAAATTTAAAAACTGGCGCAGCCTTGGATTTTCAGGGTTATCAATGAGTTCCTCAGGGGAACCGTCAGCCGCAATCATACCGTTGTCCATGAACAATATGCGGGTTGCAACGTTTCTTGCGAATTTGATTTCGTGGGTGACCAGGACCATGGTGGAATCCTCTTCGGCCAGCCGGCGAATGGTATTCAGTACTTCTCCCACAAGTTCGGGATCCAGGGCGGAAGTGGGCTCGTCGAAGAGCAGAACATCCGGACTGACCGCCAGGGCCCGGGCAATGGCCACACGCTGCTGCTGTCCGCCCGACATCTTGGCCGGGTAAAAATCCTTACGGTCCAGCATGCCTACTTTCTCTAAAAGCCGCAGGGATGTCTCCTCTGCTTCAGCCTTTGGTCTGTTATGAACGGTCACAAGCGCTTCCATGACATTTTCCAAAGCTGTTTTATTCTTAAATAGATTATAGCCCTGGAATACCATGGCAGATTGACGCCGCAGGTTCCGTACTTCCTTAGAAGTATACCTGGCTGCGTCCACACGCGCATTGCCGATCTGAATGATTCCCGTGGTGGGTATACACAGAAAGTTCAGGCAGCGCAGCAGGGTTGATTTTCCGGTACCCGATGGCCCCAGGATGGCCACTATTTCATTTTTCTTTATATTCAGGTTAATGTCCTTTAGAACTTCTGTATCGGTTCCGAATGTTTTGGACAGATTTTCTACTGTAACCATCTGTTATTTCCCTTCAACTGCAGATTTTCAGCTGTTATTTAGTGGGTTGCCGTTAACCACTCGTCGCTAATAAGCTGGGATAAATCCTCATAAAACCATTTAGTGATGATTTCAGAAACGGTTCCATCCTCATGCATTTCCTTTAATACCACATTGATATCATCGCGGAGTCCGGCTCCCTCCTCCGTGTCAGCAAACCACCAGCCTACGTTATTTCCAAACAGCTTTTGGTCCAGCATACGAAATTCCAGGTTCTGGGCCCTTTCTGCTTTTTCGATGTTGGTAACTGTATTGGCATAACAGTCTATGCGCCCAAGGGAACAATCCTGAAAACCTGCATTTGAATCCTCATAAGTTACGATTTCCCAATCATAATCAGGAGCCATATTCTCAACTGTTGACTGGGCAGCCTGTCCGGCTGTCACACCGATGGTGTGTCCGCGTAAATCATCCATTGTCTTATATTCGCTGTCCGGCCGGACTATGATGACCTGCGCATCCGCATAGATTGGGTCAGATGCAATATATGTTTTCAGACGGGCTTCGGTAATGGCAAAGCAGTTTGCGGCTACATCCACACGGCCGGTGTTTAATTCCCCAAACAGGGAGGCCATATCTGAAACCTGTTTCATCTCGATGGTCCATCCGGTGCGGGCTTCGATTTCAGCCCAAAGGTCAGCCTCAGCTCCTGTCCAGTTTCCCTGGTCGTCAACCATGGAATAGGGTTCGCCGGTACCGGCAGTCCCTACTATGACAGTGCGGCTTTCAGCCGGTTCTGTATCATTGCCGGAATTGTCTGTCTTTGCATGTTCGGACGGGTTTGCCTGTGTGGCTTTGGCAGAGGCAGCAGGCTCCGGGCTCTGGCCTGAACAGCCTGCCATGGAAGCAGCTGCCAGGGCTGCCGAGATAATAAGAGCGGTTGCTTTTTTGCTTTTCATATGTTTCCTCCATTTGATGAATATTATAATATATAAGCAAACGGTCTAAAAAATAGCATTGCACCGTTTTTCCAATACTTTCTGGAAAGCCGTGAGAATCAGTGTTATAACCCAGTAAATCAACATGACGCAGGCATAGCACTCAAAGAACTGGAAGGTGTTGGCTCCTTCAATTTTTGCGGCCCCCATCACGTCCCTGACTCCAACCAGAAATGCCAGGGAAGACATTTTGAAAAGATTAATCAGGTCATTGAATAGAGGCGGAAGCGCAACACGGATTGCCTGGGGTATGACAATTCTGATTGTCATTTGGAAACCTGTCATGCCAAAGGCCATGGCTGCTTCCCTCTGCCCCTCATCCACGGAAATCAATGCCCCGCGGATGGATTCTGAAACAAACGCTCCCATGTTCAGGCTCATGATGACCGCAACAGCCACGGTGGGAGACATATTAAGAATAAGGGAACTTAAGTTGGCCAGACCGTAATAGAAAAAGAACAGCTGGGCGGCAACCGGTGTACCGCGGACAAAGGATATCCAGATTTTTAGAACCTGGCTCACACCCTTTACTTTGTAATAGCTGATGATGGCAAAGACCATTCCGATGACAAGCGAGAAAACGGCACTGATAATGGTCAGAGTCAGAGTCACATTCAACTTGCCCGCAATATAGGGAAGTGTTTGAAAGAAATAGCTCCAGTTAAATTTCATACCATACCCCTTCGTGATGATTTATCTTTATGTATAATTAATACAGCTTTGAACAGCAGACATATTATATATCGTTAAATACATGAAATCCAATTGACAAAATCTATTGGGAAATTGTGCCGGATAGATATTATGAATGGTGTTAAAATTGTAAATGTAAGGAAAACGTAAATCCTTCCGCATTTACAAATAAAACCTGATGCGTTACAATGAACATAACACCAAAGGTTTGTTTAAGACAAGGAGGGATTACATGAGATTAATGAAACGTCTGCTGGCAGTGGTTCTGGGAGCTGTCCTTTTATGTCCCATGACCGCTTATGCGGCCCGGTCACAGGAAGCATTGGAGCTGTACAAGGCGGTGGAAGCCAAGAACCAGAACATGACGGATATGAACGCCTTTTACGATTTCAAGATGAAGATGACAGGCAGCCTGCTTGAGAATGAAGGTATCAGTCCCATTGACATGCGGCTGGAGATGAATATGAAGATGAATCATATGCAGGACCCCAGTCAGCTGCGTTACATGGCATATTGCCGTATGACAATTCCGGACAGTGAGCCTATCACCTATTCCATGTATTATCTGGACGGCTATACCTACATGGATATGCCGGGACAAAAGATTAAGTACCCCATGGCCATGGGCGACATGATGAATCAGGCCATGGCTTCGTCAAAGGCTTTCGAGGTGCCGGAGGATTTGGCCGGAGACTTTAACCTGTGGGACGAGGGAGAGAACAAGGTCATCGGCTATACCATCAACGATGCCAGGATGAACGAGTACATGCAGATGGTACTCGGCTCTACCGGACTTACGGGCATGCTGGACGGTCTTGATATGAAGCTTCGCAATATCCGCGGAGAGTATGTGGTGAATCCGGCCGGCGACTGCATTAAGATGCGCCTCAAGATGGATATGGATATGACCATGCAGGGGGAGACCTTCAGTGTGAGCCTGGACGGCGATGTGGGAATCGCGGATCCCGGCCAGCCCGTGGATGTACCTGTTCCAAATCCTGCGGAATATACCGAGATGCAGGCGGCAGCCAGTTAAAGGAGATTTGAGGGTATTTTTAAGATAGTTTCAAAATATGCTGAAAATGTCTAAAAAAATTAACGCCAACTACTACACAAAACACGGATTTTAGTGTATAATGCAGTAGTTGGCATTTTTTTGGAGGAGTACCCAAGTGGCTGAAGGGTCTGGCTTCGAACACCAGTAGGTCGGCAGCACCGGCGCGAGGGTTCAAATCCCTCCTCCTCCGTTTATGTGACGATTCTGGCATTTGCTCCGGCCGCAGCTTTTATACAGGTTACGGCCGCCCTCCAGAACCTTCTTTTCCCGTATCAGCTCTGCAATCGCAGAGCCCCCCGCTGACGCGTCCAAGCCACTGTTCAAAGGTTTCATCCTGATAACGGTATTTGTGTTTCCAGATATCGATTCCCAGCCGGTTTTCAGCTCCCAGACACTCCTGTATTTCCATATAATTACACCCCGGATTCTATATATTGTATTAAAAACAATAATATCACAATATATGGCATGATTCGAGCCCCGGGAAGGGATGGGTTAAAAACGCGCAAAAAATGCAGCCCTGGTTTATCAGGACTGCATGCGGTTTTCAGGAAATTCCTGAGGGAAATCATGGGTGGCGCTGTCTGCGCCGGGCAAATCAATTTCAGGAATGTCCCCATCCCCATAGGTGCTGCTGTTTCTGCCCGGAAGCTCCAGGGGTTCCTGTCTGCCGGGCTCCTGTCTTCCGGGTATCTGTATTCCGTCCATGTGCCATCATCCTTCCGTAAACATGTTTTCCACGTAGTTGCGCATATCCTCATGGCTCTTTATGTTTCTGGCCCTGTTTACCACTTGTTTCTGTTCCGGCTCCGTAAGGCCGGAGAAACGGCTCATGGCTTCAGGATTCATAGCCAACTCCATGGTAAATCCAATGGGAAGTTCATCCCGCTCTATCATATTCATCACCTCAGGATTAGTATGGAAGGCGGGGACGGAAAATATGCATGGCCGGATTCAGGATTTAAAAGGCACCTGTAACGGAACCGGGAATGGTGAACTGTACGGCGCCCATGTAACCCGGCGCCACATCGTATTCGTTAAATGTAATCACAAGTTCGCCGTTTTCATTGAAATAATAGCTCTCATCGCCTGTAAGTCCCTTGAAATCCTCATCCGGCATATCGGATTGGTAGAAGTACATGATGGACTCATCCTTTGCCATCTGTTCCGCCATCTGGCTCTTAATGTTGGTGCTGATGGCATCCAGCATTTCCGGACGGTCATGGAACAGGTCCTTTAAGGAGATGACATTTCCGGTGGCCTTGTCTATGGTAAATACCTTGACGAACTGGGTACCGCTGGCCATGGTAAGGGTGGTATCAATGCGGATGCACAGATATTTGCTGTTGTCTGTCACCACTTCATAGCGGGAATCCAGACCATAGTGCCCCTCTCCGTTGTCCTTTGACAATTCTTCCTCATACATGGCAATGAGCTCATTGCCATAATCCTCTATGGATTTGTTTGCCGGTACCTGGGCACCCTCGGTCCCTTCAATCGTCACCTGGGGAACCTTGATATCAGCCTCAAAATGATTCTTTTTATCTTCATAAGTGCGGAAGGTTACCACCTTTGCGATGGATCCAATGACCGGAATCTGTTCCATGGCATTGGCCAGGGCCGGTGTGGCGTTGGCCAGTACGGTAATGGCAATCATGGCAGCGGCAGCGGCCCCGCCTGTCTTCTTTGCAAATTTCATAATAATCACGCCTTTCTGTTCTTTTTTTGCCTGGGCAATGCCCGCAAGCATGCGTTCCTTTGCTTCCTTTGGAACAGGTATGCTTTCATATTCTGATTTCAGGTTATCCATCTGTCTGTTTTCTTCCTGTTTCATGAGCATGGCTCCTTTCTGAAAAATGGTTCTGGTTTCCGCCCAAAGACTCCGGCTCCAGTTCCAGCCTTAGCTTTTTTAAGGTGCGGTATAGCCTGGCCTTTACTGTGTTGAGATTTTCACCTACTATATCAGCAATCTCTTCTAATTTAAGATCCTCAAAATACCGCAGTAGGATGACAGTCCTGCTTTTGTCATCCAGCCGGTTTATCATCTGTTTCAAGTCCAGGTCCTGGTAATGGTCCTCCGTGGGTGTTTCCGGCATTTCTTCTGTGGGTGTTTCTTTCTTTTTCCTGCGCAGCATATCCAGGCTTGTGTTGACTACGATCCGGTAAATCCATGTGGACAGGTAGTCTTTATTTCTGACCCCTTTGCAGTCCTTAATTGCCCGGTAGGCGCTTTCCTGGACTACATCAAGGGCATCATCTTGGTTTCGCATTAGCTTATATGCCAGGCGGTAGTAGCGTTCATAATTTTCCGTAAGGAGACGTTCTGTTTCCGCCGTGTGGTTGTAAAAGCCCATGTACCTGCATCCTCCTTTCATATCCTTCTGACTGTTAGACGTCTGGGGCAGGGATAAAGTTGCGTCTGTTTTATGATTTTACGGATTGTTTCATAAAATGCAACATCCATTGTGTTTTAAGCTGAAAAATGTTATATTGTTCATGTGACAGAATCTGTGGAACATGAATTAACGAAAGGTGTACGAAAGGATGAGAGAGGAACGGACTAACGATATAGATGGGATGAGAGATTACGAAGATATCCGGCAGGTACCGCTGGAGCCGGGCCGGCCGGCGTCTGGCCGGCAGAATCCTCCTGTGGGGGATTCCTACATAGGAGGCAGGCCCAGACGTGAGCGGGTTTCCAGAAGAAAGCCCGGTATGGGAGATACGGGACCGGGGGCCGGAAAGCCTGCTGCCGGAACGGCGCAGGAGGACCAGAACACCAGAAAGAAGACTGAACGGTCTCAAAGGAATAAAAAAACAGGAAATTCAGGTTCAGGTGAACGCCGTAACCGTTCGGGGAAAGGCGTGTCCTTCCTGGCGCTTTTGCTGGTGCTGGTGTTGGGCGCAGGCGCCGGTCTTGGCGGAGGTTATTACCTCTGGGGCTGGGAGAGGCCCTATACCGTGGATTTGAAGGCAGTGGAAGTGCCGGATTATGTAGAGCAGGATTTCATAAGGAAGAATATATTTTCCAGGCCGGATGTGGGGCGTCAGAAGGTGGATAAGATTGTCATACACTATGTGGCTAATCCCGGCTCCACGGCCAGGAATAACAGGGACTATTTTGACAGCCTGGCTGACCAGGACCCGCAAAAAAGCGGTTCGTCTGCCAGCAGCCATTTTGTAGTGGGTCTGGAAGGAGAAGTTATCCAGTGCATTCCTGTCAATGAGATTGCCTATGCCAATGCCCCTTTAAACAACACGACGGTTGCCATTGAGGTGTGCCATCCGGACGACAGCGGAAAGTTCAATGATGCCACCTATGAATCCCTGGTGGATTTGACGGCCTTCCTCTGCAGACAGCTGAAACTGACGCCTGGGGACGTCATACGCCACTATGATGTAAATGAAAAACTCTGTCCTAAGTATTATGTGGAGCACGAGGACGCATGGGAGCGGTTCCAGAAGGATGTAAAGGCAGGCATGAAAACAGAAAGCGCGGGATGAGGTGCATAAACGGTATAAATGCGGCAAATCCTATATCATCGCCGCTCGCAGCCATTCCCCGGCTAAAGAGGAATGAATTCCGGCTTTCTGCCATGGTACACGGTAAAATATTTATAACCGCAGTCCAGCAGCAGTTCGCGGCAGGTGTCAAAGGCATAACCCACATATTCCGGGGTATGGGCGTCGGATCCAATGGTTATCATCTCGCCGCCCAGCTCCCGGTAGCGCATGAGAATCTTCCGGCAGGGATTGGGCTGGCCCAGGCCGTACTTAAAACCGCCTGTGTTGCACTCCAGAGATTTGCCGTTTTCAATAAGAATCTTTAAGAGCGGGTCAATCCACCGGCTCAGATGCCGGTAGTCGTAAAAGTCGTTCTGGTGGGGAGCGTAGCGCACCGCGTAATCCAGATGGCCAAAGGAATCAAAGGTATGGCACAGGTCTCTGACACGCGCCAGGGAGGCTTCAAAGAAATCCTCAAAGCCGGTCACCTCGCCCTGCCTGTTCCAGTATTCCGGATCGTATGGGTCCATGCTCTTTACAAAATGGCTGGATCCGATGATGAAATCAAAGGAATCCCCATAACGCTTTACAAAGTGCTCCAAATATTCTTTAAGATGCTCCTGAAGCCCCAGCTCGATTCCAATGTTGATGCGGATACGGTCCCTGTAATCTGCCCGGAGCATGCGCAGGGCCGTGAGATAGGCGGGTATATCCAGGATAAAATCACAGTCGCAGAATCCGGAATCGTAGTCGTGGTGGTCGGTAATGCACATCTCCTTCATGCCAAGTTCTATGGCTTTCTCAATCTGCAGGCTGATGGAGGTGTTGGAGTCACCGGAAAATTCAGTGTGCAGATGGCAGTCGTATATCATTGGAGCCTCTCCTTTGCTTCTATCGCATTTCATAACAACATTATAGCAGAAAATACCCGAATGGCAAGATTCCAGTCTTTTCTTCGTATAAATAGTTCAAAGATCCGTAAAAATAAAAAAAGGACTTGCCATTTCATTAGAAATTGATTACAATAGAGAGAGGTTGATTAATATTTAACAATAATATATTTTTTAACAAACTAGGAGGAATTGAATCATGGCAGTAAAAGTAGCGATTAATGGATTTGGACGTATTGGACGTCTGGCTTTCCGTCAGATGTTCGGAGCAGAAGGTTACGATGTAGTAGCTATCAATGACTTAACCGATCCTAAGATGTTAGCTCATCTGTTAAAGTATGATACGGCACAGGGTGGATATGCCGGCGTTTACGGCCAGGGTCTGCACACTGTTGAGGCTGGAGAGGATTCCATTACTGTAGACGGCAAGAAGATTACCATCTACAAGGAGCCAAAGGCTGCTGATCTTCCATGGGGCGAAATCGGCGTAGACGTGGTTCTGGAGTGTACCGGATTCTACTGCTCTAAGGACAAAGCTCAGGCACACATCGATGCAGGCGCTAAGAAAGTTGTTATCTCTGCTCCGGCAGGCAATGACCTTCCTACTATTGTATACAGCGTTAACGAAAATGTACTGACAGCTGACGACAAGATTATCTCCGCAGCTTCCTGTACAACAAACTGCTTAGCTCCTATGGCTAAGGCACTGAATGATTACGCTCCTATCCAGAGCGGTATCATGTCCACCATCCACGCTTACACAGGCGATCAGATGATTCTGGACGGACCACACAGAAAAGGTGATTTAAGAAGAGCAAGAGCCGGCGCAGCTAACATCGTTCCTAACTCCACCGGTGCTGCTAAGGCTATCGGCCTGGTTATTCCAGAGCTGAACGGCAAGTTAATCGGTTCCGCACAGCGTGTACCTGTACCAACCGGTTCCACCACCATCTTAACAGCTGTTGTTAAGAAGGCCGGCGTTACAAAGGAAGACATCAACGCAGCTATGAAGGCAGCTGCCAGCGAGTCCTTTGGATACAACGAAGATGCCATCGTATCTTCCGACATTATCGGTATGAGATTTGGTTCTCTGTTCGACGCAACACAGACCATGGTAGCCCAGATTGCTGATGATCTGTACGAAGTACAGGTTGTTTCATGGTATGACAATGAGAACTCCTACACAAGCCAGATGGTAAGGACAATCAAGTACTTTGCTGAGTTAGGCTAATTGTGACAACAGGACAGTAATTTTTAAGTAGACTCATGAAGGGTCCGGTCGTTTGGGCCGGGCCCTTTGTTCGCCAAATGTATCAATGACTCTGAAAGGGGAAAGACATATGTTAAACAAGAAAACAGTTGATGATTTAAAAGATTTACAGGGCAAAAAAGTACTGGTACGCTGCGATTTCAACGTTCCGTTAAAGGAAGGCGTTATCCAGAACTATAACCGTATTGACGGAGCCATCCCAACCATAAAGAAGCTTCTTGACCAGGGCGCTAAGGTTATCCTGTGCTCCCATTTAGGCAAGCCAAAGGGCGAGCCCGTTCCGGAGATGAGCCTTGCTCCTGTTGCTCCTGCTCTGAGCGAAAGACTGGGCGTAGAGGTTAAGTTTGTGGACGATCCAAAGGTAACAGGACCTGAGACCCGGAAGGTAGCCGCTGAGTTAAAGGACGGAGAGGTACTGCTCCTTCAGAATACCCGTTACAGGGGTGAGGAGACCAAATTCAAAGACGGCGATGCTGCAAGCGAAGCTTATGCAAAAGAACTGGCTGATCTGTGCGACGGCATTTTCGTAAATGATGCATTCGGTACTGCCCACAGGGCCCACTGCTCCAATGTTGGTGTTACCAGATTTACCAAGGAGAACGTGGTAGGCTACCTGATGGAGAAGGAAATCAAGTTCTTAGGGCAGGCAGTTGAGAATCCGGTTCGTCCATTCGTGGCCATCCTGGGCGGCGCCAAGGTTTCCGACAAGATTAATGTAATCAACAACCTGTTAGACAAGGTTGACACCCTGATTATCGGCGGCGGTATGGCTTATACCTTTGCAAAGGCACAGGGCCAGGAAATCGGCAACTCCTTATGCGAGGCAGATAAGCTGGATTACGCTCTGGAGATGATTAAGAAGGCAGAGGAAAAGGGCGTTAAGCTGCTTCTTCCTGTTGACCATGTGGAAGGAAAGGAATTCTCCAACGATACAGAGCATAAAGTAGTGGATGTGATCGATGCGGGCTGGTCAGGATTTGACATCGGACCTAAAACCATCGCGCTTTATAAGGAAGCATTACAGGGCGCCAAGACCGTTGTGTGGAACGGACCTATGGGCGTGTTTGAGTTCTCCAACTTCGCAGAAGGCACACTGGAAGTATGCCGCGCGGTTGCTGACTTGGCAGATGCCACCACTGTAATCGGCGGCGGCGACTCTGTCAACGCTGTGAAGAGACTGGGCTTTGCTGATAAGATGACCCACATCTCCACCGGCGGCGGCGCTTCCCTGGAATTCCTGGAGGGCAAGGAACTGCCAGGCGTGGTTGCAGCTGACAACAAAGCTTAATTCGGGTTTCCCATAAATGATTTCAGTGTGAAAGGGAGAGGTAAACTACAATGTCAAGAAAGAAAATTATAGCAGGCAACTGGAAGATGAACATGACTCCGTCAGAGGCAGTTGCCCTTGTAAACGAGTTAAAGCCATTGGTAGTGAATGAGGATGTGGACGTGGTATTCTGTGTGCCTGCCATTGACATCATTCCTGCTATGGAAGCAGCCAAGGGAACCAATATCTATATCGGAGCCGAGAATATGTACTATGAGGAGAAGGGCGCTTACACAGGCGAGATTTCCCCCAATATGCTGGTAGACGCCGGCGTTAAGTACGTAATCATCGGCCATTCCGAGAGACGCGAGTATTTCGCGGAGACAGATGAGACCGTGAACAAAAAGGTGTTAAAGGCCTTTGAACACGGCATCACACCGATTGTCTGCTGCGGGGAGACACTGACACAGAGGGAGCAGGGAATCACCATTGACTGGATTCGCCAGCAGATTAAGATTGCGTTCCTGAATGTGACAGCTGACCAGGCTAAGACTGCAGTTATTGCTTACGAGCCCATCTGGGCAATCGGCACTGGCAAGGTGGCTACCACAGAGCAGGCTGAGGAAGTTTGCGCAGCCATCCGTGGATGCATTGGGGAGATTTATGATGAGGCTACAGCTGAGGCAATCCGTATCCAGTACGGCGGCTCTGTATCCGCATCCTCCGCTCCGGAGCTTTTCGAACAGCCGGATATCGATGGAGGACTGGTAGGCGGCGCTTCCTTAAAGCCTGACTTTGGCAAGATTGTAAATTACAACAAGTAATAGCGGAATGTGTGCCCTGCCCCTGACCGGAGCGTGTCCCAACGCGGGATTCACGCGCCCTAAGGCGGCAGGGCATTTAAAACAGAAGGAGATTGAAAATGAGCAAAAAACCAACCGTATTAATGATTCTGGACGGCTACGGACTGAACGATAACTGCGAACACAACGCTGTATGCGAGGGCAAAACCCCGGTTATGGACCAGCTTATGAGCCAGTGCCCCTTTGTAAAGGGAGAGGCCAGCGGCATGGCAGTGGGACTTCCGGAAGGACAGATGGGCAACTCTGAGGTAGGACATCTGAACATGGGAGCAGGCCGTATCGTATACCAGGAACTGACCAGAATCACAAAGTCCATTCAGGACGGGGACTTTTTCCGGATTCCGGAGTTTCTCACAGCAGTTGAAAACTGCAAAAAACATGATTCTGCCCTTCATATGTTCGGACTGGTGTCTGACGGCGGCGTACACAGCCACAACACCCACATCTACGGCCTGCTGGAGCTGGCGAAGAAGAACGGCTTAAAGAAGGTGTATGTACACTGCTTCCTGGATGGCCGCGATACACCTCCTGAATCAGGAAAAGGCTTTGTGGAGCAGCTGGAAGCAAAGATGAAGGAAATTGGCATAGGCGAGGTGGCTTCTGTCATGGGACGTTACTATGCCATGGACCGTGATAAGAGATGGGACCGCGTGGAACAGGCTTACAGCGCTCTGACAAAGGGCGAAGGAAATCAGGCTGAAAGCGCTGCGGCAGGCATCCAGGCTTCCTATGACAATGATAAGGCGGATGAGTTCGTCATCCCCTTTGTGGTCATGAAGGACGGCAAGCCTGTGGCGACTATCCAGGACAAGGATTCCGTGATTTTCTACAACTTCCGTCCGGACCGCGCAAGGGAGATTACCCGCGCATTCTGCGACGACAGCTTTGACGGCTTCCCGAGGGAGAAAAGACTGGACCTGGTGTATGTATGCTTTACGGATTATGACGAGACCATCCAGAACAAGCTGGTTGCATTTAAAAAGGAGAGCATCACCAATACCTTTGGCGAGTTCCTGGCAGCTCACCAAAAGACTCAGGTAAGGATTGCGGAGACAGAGAAATATGCTCATGTGACCTTCTTCTTCAACGGCGGCGTGGAAGAACCAAACGAGGGTGAGGACCGCATCCTGGTTCCTTCTCCAAAGGAGGTTGCCACCTATGATTTAAAACCCGAGATGAGCGCTAATGGCGTGTGTGATAAGCTGGTGGAAGCCATCAAATCCGGCAAATACGATGTTATCATCATCAATTTTGCCAACCCTGACATGGTAGGCCATACCGGAGTTGAGGACGCAGCCATCAAGGCCATTGAGACCGTGGACGCCTGCGTGGGCCGTGCGGTGGAGGCCGTCAAGGAAGTGGACGGCGTCATGTTCATCTGCGCGGACCATGGAAACGCAGAGCAGCTGGTGGACTATGAGACAGGCGAACCATTTACCGCCCATACCACCAACCCGGTACCGTTCATCCTGGTAAATGCGGACCCATCCTATAAGCTGCGTGAGGGCGGCGCACTGTGCGATATCGTGCCTACCCTTATCGAACTCATGGGAATGGAGCAGCCTAAGGAAATGACAGGAACATCACTGCTGGTTAGGTAAGAATAATTAAATAAGAATCAATATATGTAAAAGCCGGCTCCGAATGTGCGGAGCTGGCTTTTTTGATCTAAAAATGCCGGGGCAGGCGCCAAGTAATCTTAAATCATTCAGGTTACCGCATGTCTTTGAGGGATTTGCCGGGCCGGTACAGCAGTATTTGTTTCTTTACTGCTGTCAGAGGCTTTGGACCGCTGCGTCCGTTTTATGTACAGTTGGTTGCTCTGCATCTTCTGCTTTAGCGGCAGAGGGGCCGCTTGCAGCAGCCTTCCCGGAGACAGCCTTTCCCACAGCAGACTTCCCAACACCCGCCTTTCCCGGAACGCTACCGGATAACTTGATGGAAGCCTTTGCGCAGGCAGGACCCACCATTTCATACAAAAGCCCGCTGGACAGAATGATGGTGGACAGCAGCTGGCCGCTTTCTGCGGGGAGTATACGCTGTCCCAGCACAGCCAGGCCGATGGACACGCCTGCCTGAGGAATCAGCGCCAGGCCAAAGTAACGGCGTATTTCCGGTGAAGCGTGGGTAACCGCGGCGCCCAGGGCAGAGCCGGTGTATTTTCCGGCAATGCGGACCAGAAAGTAAACAATGCCGATCACGCCGGCGGCCGCCAGGCTGGGGACGGAAAGCCTCATGCCGGAAAGCACGAAGAACATCACCAGGAGGGGAGGCGTGAACTGGTTTAACTGCTTGAACAGGTGTTTGTTGCCGCTGGCATTGATATAAGCGGTGCCGGAGGCCATACATGCCAACAGGGGAGAAACATCAAGGGAAGTACAGATACCGGCCACGCCCATGATAGTGACGCAGGCCAGAACCAGGCTGTGGTCTTTGCTGCGGCGTTTGTGTATCAGCCTGCTGAGCACCACACCGGATAATCCGCCCAGCGCCAGCGCCAATAAGTTAAAGAGCACCGGAAAAGCAATCTGGGAAACCGTCACAGAGCCGCTGGAGGAACTGGCCTGGACAAAGGCCGCGCACACGCTGAAGGCTATCAGGGAGACCGCATCGTCCAGGGCAACTGCCTGCAGGATAGTGTCCACAAACAGCCCTCTGGCCTTATACTGCCGGATAGTCATAATGGTGGAGGCAGGGGCCGTGGCGCAGCCAATGGCTCCTAAAAGCAGACTGAAGGACAGGGATAACCCAATAATCAGCATAACAATTGTGATGAAGATACCTGCGGTCAGGGATTCAAACAGGGTCAGAATCACCATGTTTTTTCCGTTGGCTTTCAGGGATGACAGTTTAAAATATTTTCCTACTCCAAATGCGATGAATGCCAGGGCAAGGTCCGTGATGAAATCCATCTGTTCAATATATTGTGAAGGGACAAGGTTCAGGCACCAGGGCCCGATGATGACTCCCGCAATAATATAACCGGTAACGTTAGGAAGATGAAGCTGTTTTGTGATTCGTGTCAACAGAAAGCCGGATGCCAGCATGACTGCTATGGCCAATATAATTCCTGCTGCTCCCAGGTTTGATAAAAATAGTGCCATAATCAGCACTCCTTTCTGCGTTTTTTTTGTTTTGCTTGATTATAGTAGTGTTTGGTGATAAAATCAAATGATATTATTTGATTGGGATATAAAAAATATTTATATACTGAGGGGGACGGGCCCGTGTTTGACATGAAAGTAAAGACCCTTCTGGCTGTCATCGAAGCCGGAAGCTATACAAAGGCAGCTCAGAAGCTGAATCTGACCCAGCCGGCGGTGAGTCATCAGATTCGCCTGCTGGAAAATGAGTTCGATATAAAAATATTTTATAGGAGCAAAAACAAACTAAAGCTGACCCCCCAGGGGAAGATACTGGTGCAGTACGCCCGCAGGGCGGCGGCCGTCTATTCCAATGCCTGTCAGGCCATTGCGGACAGCAAGACGGAGACCAGCCACCTGAATGTAGGCATCACTCCCACGGCAGGAGAGACCATCATTCCCCAGGTGCTGGCCACCCTCTGCAATGAGAATCCGGATATACATATAAATATTTGTGTCAATACCATTCAAAAAATTTATAGCCGCCTGAAGGCATATGAACTGGATTTTGCCGTGGTGGAGGGCGGGGTGCCGGATACGGCGCTGGTGTCCACCACCCTGGACACGGATTACCTGTGTCTGGCTGTCTCGCCCATGCACCGCCTGGCCAGGGCCAAGACCGTGTCCGTGGAGGAAATACGCCATGAAAAGCTGATTCTGCGCAGCCGCAGTGCAGGCACAAGGCAGCTGTTTGAGAAGCATCTGGGCGCCAGGAACATGAGCCTGGCAGAGTTTAACGTGATGATGGAGCTGGATAATGTGTCCATGATTAAAGAGCTGGTAACCATGGATTTGGGAATTACCATCATTGCCAAAAGCGCCTGCCGCGAGGAATTGGCCAGCGGCCGTCTGGCCATTATTCCCATTGAAAATTCCTCCATGGTGCGCCAGATTGACATGGTATACCAGAAAGATTTCCTGCATCCTGAGCTTATCCGGAATATCCGGGGTATTTATGAACAGCTGAAGGCAAAGTGATGTTTACTGATATGGTATGATACTAACAAGAAATAGAGAGACAAAGGTGCTTTTGGAGGATGGGCTGACCATAGGAGGCAGATCACTGCGAGATGTATTGGAAGCGGTGGGGCATGCGAAAGCCTATGAGTTTATGTTCACTTTGCTAAAAAGTCGCCGCATAGATGAAGAAGTGGTGCTCTATATGCATAGGTTGTTCTATTGGAATATAGAACCAGACTATGCAGGCAGATATCGAGATATTCAGGTTATCATCACAGGTTCCCATTATTCAACCACACCACCAGATAGACTGGACAAGGAGATGAGAGGGCTGTTTGAATGGGTGTCTAAGAAAAGAGAGCGATTCCACCCAGTGGAATTTGCTGCCGAGCTGCACCGGCGTTGTGTATTTATCCATCCGTTCAAGGACGGGAATGGCAGAGTGGCTCGTCTTTTGGTGAATCTTGCGTTGATTCAAGATGGATATCTTCCGGCAGTCATCCCGCCAATCCTTCGTAAGGATTATGTATCTTTGTTGGAACGGGCGCATCGGGAGGCTCATGATTTTATAGAATTTATTGCAGAACGGGAGCTGGAATCTCAGAAGGAAATCCTGCGGCTGTTTCAGATCCCTTTCCCTAAAATGGAGTCTGGAATGTCAGGAATGGAAATGAAATGAAGAAATAGATTGACTGTGTGTCGGACAAAGAAATAGGTCCGGCACTCTTTTGTATCCTATAAGTGCAAGAGATGAAGCATAGGATTTGTGCTTTGCCTTCTGCACTTATTTTTTGAGGCGCTGACCAGGACGTTGGAAAAGATGGACCAGAAGGAATCCCAGTGGAGGCAAGGGTAGCTCTGCTTTTTCCATGTCGATGGGGATGTAGGAGGAACGAATGAGCAAAGTAAAAATCGATATTGCCTATGGCAGCAATCTAAATCTGCCGCAGATGGCGAAGCGCTGTCCCTCGGCAAGGGTGCTTGGAACGTCTGAAATTAAGGATTACAAGCTGTTACTTCGGGGATCACGCACAGGCTCCTATGCCACGATAGAACCCTGTGAAGCCTCGCCTTTTATGGAAATCACCATTGACGATATATCGGGAATCCGATATAATGGTAGTGGTGATGAAAATGACAATAAATGAAATGATAAAAGAAAAAGGAATGTCCCGATACAGCTTATCCAAAAGAAGCGGTATTCCCTGGGCAACACTCTCAGACATCTGCTCCGGTAAAACAAGCTTGACGCGGTGCAATGCGCAGACGCTTCAAAAGCTGGCAACTGCCTTTACAATGACCATCGAGGAGGTGCTGACACTCACAGCAGAATCCGAACAACATCAGGAGGACGGCAAACCGCAGGATCGTTCCTACTTGGAATCCAACCTGTCTGCCCATCTGCAAAAAGCAATCGGCGATTATATACAGGGGGAAAAAGATGAAGTGACCTATATGGACTGCCTATGGGGAGAGCTGTATGGTTCGATTAATGCCGACCTTTGGGCAGGAGTCATATCGGAGGAACAGGCAAATTATCTGAGGGCGAAATATCTTTATGAAGAACAGGAGTGAGCGTGTGAAAAAGAATTTTCACACTGCAATTGGTGCCAAATTGCAAAAGGAAAGGAGATTTAAATGATAGATTTTACAGGCTGCCCTGTCAATAAGTTTAAAGGGTACGGAGGTGCCAATGGCAATAAAATCAACATCGAATATAACGGCGTAAGCTATATGCTGAAATTTCCACCGGTGCCGTCAAAAAACAAGGCGATGAGTTATACCAACAGCTATATCAGCGAATATCTTGCCTGCCATATCTTTGAAAGCCTTGGATTTACCGTGCAGGAAACCCTCCTTGGCACTTATACCGACAAGCGCGGCAAGGAAAAAATCGTGGTTGCCTGCAGGGATTTTACTGCCGGCGGCAAAAGGCTGATGGAGTTTGCCCATCTGAAAAACACCTGTGTGGACAGCGAGCAAAGCGGCTACGGCACCGAGCTTTCCTCCATTCTGAAAGCGATAGAGGAACAATCCCTTGTAGAACCCCAAAAGCTGAAAGACTTCTTTTGGGATATGTTTGTAGCCGATGCTTTCCTTGGCAACTTCGACCGCCACAATGGTAACTGGGGAGTTTTGATTGATGAGCAGAACAAGTGCGCTGACATTGCTCCCATCTATGACTGCGGCTCCTGCCTCTATCCACAGATGGATGAAATTGGAATGCAGAAGGTGTTGGGAGATGAAAAAGAAATCCATCAGCGTGTTTATCTGTTCCCGACCTCGGCTATTTTGGAACAGGGGAAAAAGATACCCTACTTTGATTATATTTCTTCCCTGAAAAACGAGGATTGCAATCAGGCACTGCAGCGGATTGCAGATCGAATTGACATGGATCGGCTCTATGCCTTGGTAGAGGAAGCACCGTTTATTACCGAACTGCAAAAGGATTTTTACAGGATTATGCTGTCAGAAAGAAAAGCAAAAATCTTGGACTACAGCATGGAACTGTTTCTTGGGCATGAAATTACCCAAAAGGAACGGCAGGACCCATATCAACTACAGCTCTTGTGAAAAAGGCGGCGGCAACAGCTCTTACCGATGAGCGATTGCGAAAAGGCAGGGCATGGACCATCGGACTGCTCCTCTCGCCTGTTATTTTAATCCCTATGTTAATCTGCTCCCTGCTTTCGGGAACTGACGATCACAATAACATGGTGATAGACTTATGCTTTAACGGTGGAGTGATTTCGGGCAATGTCTCCGAGGATTACCGGGGATACTGAAGATATGCGTGATAGTATATCACCTATGAGGAACGATGATAAGATTGCCAGGGAGGCGAGGGAGAAGGAAGCTCGTCCGAAAAGACCAAGGCCGGAAGCCAGAACGGTGAATCATTCGCAGGAGATTTCCGGGGAGATCAGTTAGAGGCTGCATGATAAGGAGATGGGAGAAATGAACTATTTAGAGATCACAGTATGGATGGAGGAGCATCAATACCATGCGTTGGCTGACCGCCTGGAAGATGATTCTACCATGGAGAAGGTAGTGGATAGATCATGCAGAAGCTGTATGAAAAATGTGTCCCGGCTGAGGAGAGGGAGCGTATCGAGAAAATCATTGTCCAGAAGGAGGTTAGGCGGAAGTCAGAAGAAGCTGCCAGCCGCCGCTTTGTTTTCATTGAGGCAAAGAAGAATGGGGTGACCAGCTGCAGGATTGGGGAAGGGTATGGGACTCCACTTGAAGTGGCCCTGACCTGTCGGCGCCTGTCCCAAAGGAGAAGGCCATGGAGATGACGGTGGAGCAGTACGGCTTCTGCCCGGATATAGACCAGAACTTTGAAGAGCTTGGAGCCTTGGCCGACACCCTGCGGCAGTCCACTGTCTGGTACTTCTGGTGGGATTGATGGGAGATGTGGTGGATGCCGGAATATCAGAAACATACATCGAATTGAAAAAACAGTTTGTTGCGTCCGATAGCGGCCCGGACAGTGTCCGCGCCCTCTATGCCTTTAAGGAGGAGCTGGAGCAGACGGAGGACAAACAAGACAAGGAAGTGCTGATGGATGTGTACGACCTGCCGGACTTCAAAAGGGGCGCCTACGACCTGCTCTGTCAAATCGAGGACCGCTACGCCTGTGTGAAGCGCTTTGGAAAACGGAAGCAAGAAGGAATACCCTTTGGAGAAGACATCTTTGTGGGACTAACGGAGGAATATCATGCTGGTCAAGAAGTTTGAAAGTGTCCTGTGTCAACTGGGCATGGAGCGGCTGGAGCACCCACTGTTTTACCATGCGCCAGTGGGAATCCGGTTCGGAATAGGTGGGGAAGAGACGATATATTTAGATGGAAAACCAAATCCCGTCTATGTTCAGGGTGCGCTGGACCGGGCGGCGGCGATTTATCGGAGCCTTCCGATCCCACCAGATATCCTGCGGATCGATGGATATCCCGAAGAAGAAACAGATGATTCTGTCCTGACCACGGTTCGGAAGATGGCCGGGCTTCCTGTCCCCCAGGAGCAGGAAGCATCTGTGGAGTTGGATGAAGACGGCGATGCCCATAGGCAGATCCGCTTTTATTGGGACCTGAAGTGTGTTTCGTTCTGTCCGGAACAGCTTATCCGGGAGATTATCCTGGGGGACATCGGCGGTTGGTCCGGCTTTACGTCCAGTGTTTATCTGGCAGGTCCTGGCCCCTTCATCTACCACCTGTACGATGACCGGGGACTGGATGTGCTGGGCGGTTCACAGGAACTGCTGCTGCCTCTCTACCGCCAATTCCATGGCTGGATCTTAGAGTATGATCTGGAGCAGATCGACCGCCTGTTCGCTTCAGAAGACTAACCACCCCGGCAGAAATTTACCATTGACGGCCGCCTTTTGAAATAATATTTGAAGACGGAAGGAGCCGGGCACAGCTGCACTCTGGAACGGCGCTGATACACAGATAAGGAGACATCTACTGTGGGACTGGATATCTACGCTGGGACGTTGCCCCGGTACTATTCGAATAACCGGAAGACCGCTGTCCAGCAATGGGCAGCGGCAAACGGCTACATCTTTCAGAAAATAACTCCGTATGGACAGGACGCGGCAGACGCGAAGAAACTGAGCCCTGCTGAGGTCCAGGATTTTGTGGAGAATGGGCGGGAACAGATATCGGCCGCAATATCCCAGCTGGAAAAACCTCCCTATGCCCATAGACTGAGGATAACGGGAAGCCCTACTATACCGACCAGCTGGGCTGGGACGATTGTGGTACCATGCTGTTTGTGGCTGCTTGCCATACCCATAATGATACGGTTTCGCCTATTGTGGAGAAGGAATGGGATGTCATGGAGCATCCCATGGTCGTCCGGTTTGAAGAGGATCAGGAGCCGGATAAGCTCAATAAGCTGGCGTGGCAGGCCGATGAGGAAACCATTTTGAACTGGATCGAAACAGAGGGATATTCGGTGGACGGGCCTGTTGAGCAAAACGGGAAATATAGTAAAGCGGACCTCTCGGAGTATCCCCGGTATGGCACGGAAGCCTTGGAGCAGTTTGCCTTCTCCACGCTCTGTAAGGTCATGCAGTTTGAAGAAAAGCAGCTGGTGCCTGTTGTGCTGGATGACTCAGGAGAGTTTTTATGGGATATGATGTGAGCTTGTACCCAATTGCCTCGGCCTGTTTCAGCAGAATGAATCGATGAAAAAGAGAATAGAAAAATCATCATCAATCCATGCACTGTCTGCAATGTTTTCCACATATCTATGGATGTGATCCACAAAATAATCATGCCGATTCCTAAAAGAGCTAGCTAATAATATGGGCAATAGGTATACAATTCCGATACATACCTCATCCCACCCAGCTTTTATAAGCGTAAATTTATAACAAATCCTCCAGTGTTTTTCCATAAAAATAATCATGCACCATTTTATCAAACTCTGCCCACATGGGAAGAGTTTTACATGTGGCGGCCCTGCTGCAGGGTTTGGCGTCCTTGGAAAGACATGCAACAGTAGCAAGCGATCCCTCCATTAATTCCAATATCTCACCTACTGGATATTCTTCCGGCTTACGGCAAAGTTTGTACCCGCCTCCACGTCCCCCAAGCCCGATCAGCATCTTTTCTTTGATAAGCTCTTTTACAATAATCTCCAGGTATTTTTTGGAAATTTCCTGCCGCTCTGCCACTTCTTTCAAGGGAATGTATCCTTCACCACCATGTTCTGCCAGATCTATCATGACACGAAGAGCATAGCGTCCTTTTGTTGAAATCATACCATACACCGTCCTTTCTGTAATTTATGCCTATTATACCGCGGGGTGAATGGGTAAATCAATGATTTTCAAAAATTTCAAAATCGCCCATTGACATAGTAGGCAATTGGTGATACTATAAGTGCATCGGTTTTGAGCTGATTATCAGGAAAGGAGGCGAAAGCAATGACCGGATTATATACCCTTAAAGTTCATACTGTCATGTGTTGTCGAATGCGGAACTCCCGGGCATATTATATGGCTGGGGTATGGTTATGCGCAGATTGCAGCATAGCTAACTGCCTCGATACAATGCTTGATTGATCTGTCAGCATATCGTATGCCATTGGCCCGGGAGCTTGTGATGAGCTTCCGGTTTTTTATTTGCCGAAACCGGAACAGCAGCCGAGTGAACCGAAAAATATTAATCCAAAGGAGATCACAAAAATGAGTGAATATAAAAACGGATACAAATTTGAAACCCTGCAGCTTCACGTTGGACAGGAGCAGGCCGATTCTGCCACCGGTTCCAGAGCAGTTCCCATTTACCAGACCACCTCTTATGTGTTCCATAATGCCGCACACGCTGCAGCACGCTTCGGGCTTACAGATGCAGGCAATATTTATGGACGCCTGACAAACTCAACGCAGGACGTACTGGAAAAGCGGCTTGCCGCGCTTGAAGGCGGCGCTGCTGCACTGGCAACCGCATCTGGTGCTGCCGCAATCACCTATACCATTCAGGCTCTGGCACAAGCCGGCGATCACATTGTAGCACAGAAGACAATCTATGGCGGCAGCTATAATCTGCTGGCACACACACTTCCTCAGTTCGGAGTCACCGCAACCTTTGTGGATGCCCATAACCTTGAAGAACTGACCGCCGCCATACAGACAAATACCAAAGCTGTCTACCTGGAAACGCTGGGCAACCCAAACAGCGATATCCCGGACATTGATGCAATCGCAGAAATTGCTCATGCACACGGTCTGCCTCTTGTGATTGATAACACCTTTGGCACACCATACCTCATCCGCCCGATTGAACACGGAGCAGATATCGTAGTCCATTCCGCCACCAAGTTCATCGGCGGCCATGGAACTACCCTGGGTGGTATTATCGTGGATTCCGGCAATTTTGACTGGAAAGCCAGTGGTAAATACGCTCCTATCGCAAAACCCAACCCCAGCTATCATGGTGTCTCTTTTGTGGATGCGGCAGGCCCGGCGGCCTTCGTCACCTATATCCGTGCCATTCTTCTTCGCGATACAGGTGCAACTCTTTCCCCCTTCAACGCATTCCTGCTTTTGCAGGGCGTGGAAACCCTTTCCCTACGCCTGGAACGTCATGCAGAAAATACAAAGAAAGTGGTGGAATATCTGGTCAATCATCCGCAGGTGGAAAAAGTCAATCATCCCAGCCTGCCGGATCATCCCAACCACGCATTGTACACGAAGTATTTCCCCAATGGAGGAGCCAGCATCTTCACCTTTGAGATTAAGGGCGGCCAGGAGGAAGCCTGGAGGTTTATGGACAATCTGAAAATCTTCTCCCTGCTTGCCAATGTAGCCGATGTAAAGAGCCTCGTAATCCACCCGGCCAGTACCACCCATTCCCAACTCTCCCCGGAAGAATTGCTGGAACAGGGCATTAAGCCGAATACCATCCGCCTGTCCATCGGCACAGAGCATATTGATGATATTATCGCGGACTTAGAGAATGGGTTTGCTTCATTAAAATAAGTGATGTGAATGAAATTGAGGCAAAAGGAGGAGGCTGGCTTGAGCTGGGAAATTATCGGGAAATATTTGCCGTTGTACCAAAAAGCGGCGGTACTGACAGTAAAAATCGGATTTATTGGGATAGCGGCCGCCATTACGATTGGGTTACTATGCACTATCATTCAGTATTATAAGATTCCGGTCATCCGCAGGATTGTATCTGTATACATTGAAATCAGCCGGAACACGCCTCTTATGGTGCAGTTGTTCTTCATCTATTATGGCCTGCCCAAAATTGGTATTCAGACAGATGCCGCTGCGTGCGGTGTCGCAGGGCTGGCTTTTCTTGGCGGGAGCTATATGTCAGAAGCATTTCGCAGTGGGATTGAGGCGATTGCGCCAATCCAAGAGGAAAGCGCATATAGTCTCGGGCTAAGTAAACTGCAGACTTTTTCTTATGTAATTTTGCCGCAGGCATTTTCCATCAGCGTTCCGGCATTTATGGCGAATGTGATTTTTTTATTGAAAGAAACCAGCGTATTCTCTGCCATAAGCCTGATGGATTTAATGTTTACAGCAAAGGATCTGATTGGACTGTATTACAAAACTGCGGAGAGCCTTTTCCTGTTAGTGATGTTCTATCTTATTATTTTGCTTCCGGTTTCCGTTTTGGGAAGCCTCCTGGAAAGGAGGTCACGCTATGCCGGATTTGGGTCTTGAGGTGCTGCTGAAAGGGAAAAATCTTGCACGTATTCTTGGCGGATTAGACGCGGCACTCAAAATCAGTATGATTTCCGTCGCCATCAGTATCCCATTGGGAATCATTTTGGGCATTCTCATGACATGGAAAAATCCAATCTGCCGGGCGATCCTGCGATGTTATCTGGAATTTGTCCGGATTATGCCGCAGATGGTGTTACTGTTCCTCGTCTATTTCGGTACTACGAGAGCCTTTGGCTGGGACTTGTCCGGGGAGTTGGCATCCATGATCGTATTCACAGTCTGGGGAACGGCTGAAATGAGCGATCTGGTCCGGGGTGCGCTTATTAGTATTCCCATACACCAGTATGAAAGTGCCGAAGCACTGGGGCTAACAGGAATGCAAAGCTATCGGTATATTATTCTGCCACAGGTCGTGCGAAGGTTGATCCCACTGTCAATCAACCTCATTACAAGGATGATTAAAACCACAAGCCTGATCCTGATGATCGGCGTTGTGGAGGTACTGAAGGTTGCCCAACAGATTATAGAGGCAAACCGAATGAGTAGTCCCAATGCTGCATTTGGAATTTACTTAACGGTATTATTTTTATATTTTATTGCCTGCTGGCCAATCAGCCTTTTGGCAAAATACCTTGAGAAACAATGGAGGTGATGAGATGTCGGAATCGGTATTAACTATAGAGCATCTGACAAAACAATTTGACAATTCTACTGTTCTCAATGATTTAAGCCTGCAGATTCACGAGGGTGAGGCTGTTGTGATTGTCGGCCCCAGCGGATGCGGAAAAAGTACACTGCTGCGGTGTATCAATGCCCTGGAGAATATTCAGAGTGGTGAGATCCGGCTGCATGGGGAGCTTGTCACGAAGCGAAGCAGAAACTTAACCGGAATTCGCCAAAAGATCGGTATGGTATTCCAGAGCTATGAGCTGTTCCCGCACTTGAACGTGCTGGATAATATCCTGCTGGCACCGACCAAAGTGCAGAAAAGGACAAAGGACGAGGTAAAAAAAGAAGCTCTTGCACTTTTGTCCCGTGTTGGCCTTGCGGAAAAAGCGAAAAGTTTTCCACGGCAGTTATCTGGTGGACAGAAACAACGGGTTGCGATTGTCCGTGCATTATGTATGCACCCTGAAATTCTGCTGTTTGATGAGGTAACAGCAGCACTTGACCCGGAGATGGTCAGAGAAGTATTGGAGGTTATCTTAAACCTTGCTGACCAGGGACGGACGATGATAATCGTCACTCATGAAATGCAGTTTGCAAGGGCGGTGGCTGACAGGATTATCTTTCTGGATGATGGAGAAATCAATGAGGAAGGGACACCGGATCAGTTTTTCGATGCGCCGAGAACTGACCGGGCAAAAAAGTTTTTGCAAACATTTACCTTTGAGCGGAAAGGTTCAAAGCAAAACTGATATAGGGCGATGCCCGGAATGGAGATCATGATGAAAAATATTCGTAAGCTTGTAACCGTTGTACTCACTCTTTCGCTGACGCTTTCTCTGGCTGCCTGTGGATCAGAGAATTCTTCAAATGGCAGCGTGACAGCCGACAGAGAAAAAAACCAGAATGTTGTTTACCGTACTTTGGACGAAATTAAGGAGAGCGGCACCATTAACATCGGCGTTTTCTCTGACAAGAACCCATTCGGCTATGTAGATGAAAATGGGGAGTATCAGGGCTATGATGTGTACTTTGCCAACCGCATCGGTGAAGATCTCGGCGTGAAAATCAACTATATATCCACCGAGGCGGCTAACCGTATCGAATATCTGCAGACTGGTAAGGCAGATATCATTCTGGCAAACTTCACAGTAACACCTCAGCGTGCTGAAGAAGTAGATTTCGCACTTCCATATATGAATGTTGCACTAGGAGTCGTTTCTCCAGACAGCCGTGTGATTGAGAGCCTGGATAGCTGGAATGCGGAGGATCAAATCATTGTCATTTCCGGCACAACCGCAGAAACCTATCTGATTGAAAACTATCCGGATATCCCACTGCAGAAGTATGACTCTTATGCAACTGCAAAGAATGCCCTGGAAAACGGGAACGGAGTAGCGTGGGTAAATGATAACACAGAGGTTATTGCCTTTGCATTGCAGAACGATGGTTACACTGTAGGAATTCCATCATTGGGCAGTCAGGACAGCATTGCACCAGCAGTTTCCAAGGGTAATAATACTCTTCTGGACTGGTTGAATGAGGAAATCATAAGCCTTGGTGAGGAGCAGTTTTTCCATGCAGCTTATAAGGCAACATTAGCTGACACCTATGGTTTGGACTACGAAGACAGTCTGGTTGTTGAAGGTGGAAGAAAAAATAAATGATGAAAAATATACTGGCTTTTGGCGACTCCAATACCTGGGGGCTGATTCCAGGCACTCATGAACGATATCCATGGGGAAAACGCTGGACAAGTATCTTACAGAAAATCAAAAAAGCAGAACTCAACGGGCCTCACATAACTGCGGCACCATAATTGTCAGGGTACTGGACATTGGGCGTTTACGTGCCGTCTGGGACTTGTAAGAGGCAGTTACATTCCATGCGAATAATTTACATTTTACGTGAATATGCAAGGCATAGTTATAAGCCTGTTTCCTGCCGTTCCAACGAAAAGAACTGAT
The DNA here is from genome assembly GCF_020297485.1 of Enterocloster clostridioformis. NCBI lineage: Bacteria > Bacillati > Bacillota > Clostridia > Lachnospirales > Lachnospiraceae > Enterocloster > Enterocloster clostridioformis. Next base: position 2,206,164 of record NZ_JAIWZC010000001.1, on the reverse strand, counting down.
ATCAGAATACTCTTACCGTTTGCAATATTGCGTTAGATTCTGTTGTTTATGATATATTGGGACGGTCATTCACATCCATCATTCAATACCTGATTGAACAGACGGGGGGGGGGAGTCTGTTAGCCATGAATCATTGTAATCGCGCGTGATTCTCATTGTCATCTTCCAGGCGGTGCCTAGCAGTGAAGAAAGGACTCCGGGCGATTTATACAATTGATATACAAGAAAATTTGCTGGAAAAGCAGCAACAAAAGGCTATCAAACAGGAATAGAAGTGAGTGTGTGAAGAAAAGGGCCTGTTGACAAACTAAAGAAAAAGGACCTTCTGTATGGTATAATTATCATATCAAGTGCGATAGGTCATTTTTATGATGGGAAAACAGACTGGGTAAATTCAGATGGTAATTCTTGACATAGATTCTATGGTTCCGGAGAGCCATCTCCTGAGCCAGATTAAAAACTGTGTAAATCTATTGATTCGGTTATCCTGATAAAAATGCTGCTCATTGCTTATCTTTATGGAATCAAATCAGAACGAAGGCTTGAAGAGAAAGTGCCGTTTAACCTTGCCTACTGCTGGTTTTTTGGTGATTATTACGGTGCGGCGGAGCAGCCAGTCCGATGTGGCAAGAGCCACCTGTCCGGACCAACAGAGCCACTCCGTTTTCCTGGTTAATAGTTACTTTGACAGTGCAGGATTCAGTCCATATACCTCTCTCATGGAAAGATTTTTGGATGGATCCATACTTTCAATGTCGATCTTATATGAATCGTAGGATATGCGATCCATGATGGCATCTGCAAGGGTGCTTTCGCCACCGCAGATCTGCTGATACCATTCGCTTTCGCGAAACTAGGAACAAAAGATTGTTGAAAATTTCTTGCGTCTTTTGTGTATCAGTTCAAAAAGGTTTCTGGCTTCGGCTTCTGTCAGCTTAAGAAGCAGCCCCTCATCAATAATCAACACCACTGGCTTGGTGTATTTTTTCAGGCTCTTTGTCAATAGTTGGGGTGGGATTTGTTAAAATCCCGCGCCAACTCTATGACAAGTACACCTTTTATGTATGGTTCCAAGTTTTACTGATTTTGGATATGCCAAATAAGCCTCCGCATTACCGACCATTTTATCCTATGATGTACAGTGGAGTATTCGAGTTCGGAAACGCTTGAAGTTGCGAATTCCGTAGCTGCTCCGTTTTAATACTTTTATCTTGTTGTTGAATCCTTCTGTAGGTCCATTTGTCAGCCCGTATTTAAAGACATTCAGGATTTCTTTGCGCCAGGCCCTGTAAGTCTTGGCACAGTCCTCAAATTCCTTGATCCCACAGCTCTGTGCATTTGCAATCCAGTCATCAAATTCCTGCTGTTGCTGGCGGTATGCCTTCATCTGGCAGATATCATAAAACCACTCTTTCATGTGGTGTGCCAAACGCAAATCCTCACTGTACTGAAGCATCAGGTCACAGGCCTGTTTGTTTTCATCTTTCAGTTTTATATAGCGGGTCAGAATGAGCTTTGCGTTAGGAAAGAAGGTCTGAGCAAGCTCTGTATAAGGCCGCCACATATCGCAGACGAAGAACTTAACATTCAAGCGTTCTTTCCTTGGAATGCTACGCCAATACTCAGCCAGGTGGCTCTGGGTCCGGTCTGGGAGGATATCAAGGATTCGCCGTTTGTTCGGCTCAACCAGGATACACTGATATTTGCCGGTGGAAGCATTCCCTTTGAATTCGTCAATGGAGAGTGCTCGTGGGAGCCGGTCAGGCGGAGGAGAGTGTATGGTGTCCAGGAGCCGGCAGACCGTCTGGGCGGAAACACCGGTAAGTTCTGCAATCTGTTTCACGGAAAAGGTCTGACGAAGCAGGGAAAGGATGTAGAATGCAAGTCTGCGTGTCCTGCGGTGATAGCTAGTATGACTCTATTTTAATAAGTTTACATTATTATCCTGAAATGGTATAATACTTATAGACCATTTCAGGAGGTAAAATGATGCCAAAGAGTGCTACGCCTATTTTTCTTTCCAATGATGATAAGTCATATTTAAAGTCCATTCTACAGAAGGGGACTGTTGAAGCCAGAGTCCACAGGAGAGCCAAAATCCTCTTATTAAAATCAGATGGCATGGCAGATGAAGCCATTGCTGACAAACTCGATATTTCGAGACCGACGGTAAAGCTCTGCCTGAAAAAATATATGGAATCAGGCGTAAAAGCTGCCATGGAAGACAGTAAAGGCCGTGGCCGCAGGATTGAAATTACCGATGATGCAAAGGCATGGGTAATCAATATTGCCTGCCAAAAGCCTTCCGCATTCGGCCTCCCGGCAGAGTTATGGTATCCATTGAGCCTTACCCGCTACATCAATTCCGTTGCTGAACAGGAAGGATATCCCCGTATGGCGACAGCATCTGAGTTTTCTATCCGGAAGATACTTAGGAAAGCAATGCTTAATCCCCATAAGGTCACCTATTATTGTGAAAAACGGGATCCTGACTTTGAAAAGAAGATGCATGATGTGCTGGTCATTTACAAACAGGTTGAACTCCGCTTTGATGAAAATGGAAGTTTGATTCCGTTTGCCGGTGATGAAGAGCCGGTACATACATTATCCTATGATGAAAAGCCCGGGATCCAAGCGATTGCCACCACAACCGGGGACAGGCCCCCGGCTGCCAGTACGGAAAAAATGTCCACCGTACAGCGTGATTATGAGTATAAACGTCTGGGGACGCTCTCCCTATTGGCAGCGATTGACCTGTTGACCGGGGAAGCTATCCCACTGGTAAGCAATACTCATAAAAGCAGCGATTTTGTAACATTCCTTAAAATATTGGATGAGAAATACCCAAAAGGGGACAAAATACGGCTTATACTGGATAACCACTCCGCCCATACATCCAGGGAGACACAGGAATATCTGAATACAGTTCCTGGAAGGTTTGAATTTGTGTTCACACCCACACATGGCTCCTGGCTGAATATGGTGGAAGGCTTTTTCAGCAAAATGACCCGCCAGATGTTGTCCGGGATTCGTGTAGGCTCGAAAAAGGAACTAAAGGAACGGATTTTGAAATACTTTGAAGAAATCAATGAGGTTCCCGTCCCCTACAAATGGAAATACCGCTTGGACACGATTGATCTTTCGGAAGAGGATGTGGGCACAATCGTCTATGAAGTTGTAAATGCGAAAGCAGCAAGTCCTGAAAACCAAGGGAAACGTGCGCCCAAAGCACGGACACGTAAGCCAAGAAATCAGATTACTACCAATGCTTAAATTGTAAGCTTATTTAAATCGAGTTATACTAGGCAGGAACGAGCAGGGTTCCGTAAAACGTTTGTGACAGGAAGGGCAGAAATAGCGTTGTTTACGAAGGACCAGGATGACCTGTTTTCCTTGTAAGGGAATATCCTGTACCTCCTGTAAGCGGTAATCATGGACACGTTTCGTATAAGCCCCACAGCAAGGACAAATCTGTTTAGTCGGTGAGACAGTATAAAAATTTTAATAAAAGAGTCTGCCTGGACGACTTTTTTATATTATAGGGTGCGCCCAGCTAAGGGCTTGAAATTTAGTGGGTGAGAGTCCCACGGTGTAAGGTACAAGCTATACCGCATCAAGCGAGTCTTGGGTGGACAGCAGCGATGTTGCCTGCTAAGCGTAGACAGCGGGATTGCAGGGCATAGCCGTATATAGCTTCGATATTAAAATGAAATTGGGAAGGCAGAAGTGCTCCTATACACTGAAAGCAACACAGCTGTAGTCGTTAAGAGCGAGAATGCAGCTGCTTCCCCGGGGTTTTAAGGCTGGTCATGTAATCAAGGATTTTAAGTCAACTGGGGAGGTCTGCCAGGCTCCGGGCAGGTTGCGTAAGCCCGGTATACGGAACAACGGTAGAAAGGAGAACCGTAAATGGCCGGCAGAAGTCGGATGGCCGAATAGTACACAGCAAAAAAAAGCGGTGGAAGTCGAGAGAGACCTGTCCTCGCAGGTCAGCCATGCAAAGTCATATCAAAGAGGAAACATAATCTGTACGCAGAGACAGGAGAAATTATGGAAACGAAATTGGCGAGAATATCACAGTTGTCAAGCGAACATCCGGAAATGGTATTTACGTCCATAGGGCATCTGATTAATAAAGAGTTACTGAAAGAATGCCACAAGGAGATGGATGGAAAGAAAGCGGTAGGAATTGATGGAATTACCAAAGAGGACTACGAAGTAAATTTGGAAGAAAACTTAGATGAATTAATCAGGAAAATGAAGAAGAAGGCATACAAGCCCAAACCGGCAAAACGGGTGGAAATACCAAAAGAAAATGGAAAGACCCGCCCGCTCAGTATATCCTGCTATGAGGATAAGTTAGTACAGGAAGCGCTAAGGCGAATACTGGAAGCAGTGTTCGAGCCCCATTTCTACGAAGAAATGATGGGATTCCGCCCAGGAAGGAACTGCCACATGGCATTAAGGAGACTGAATGGGATGCTGGAAAGGGAAAAGACGAATTGGGTGCTGGACGCAGACATTAAAGGGTTTTTCGACCATTTAGACCATGAATGGATAGTAAAGTTCATAGAATCGCGGATAAAAGACCCGACCATTATCAGACTGGTAAGACGGATGCTGAAAGCGGGAATCATGAGAGATTTCAGATATGAGGAGACAGAAGAAGGGGCAGGCCAAGGCTCGGACTGCTCCCCGGTCATAGCCAATATATATATGCACTATGTGCTGATATGGTGGTTCAGGGAGAAAGTACAGCCAGTGATGAGAGGATATGCGGGGCTGGTAGTCTATGCGGATGATTTTGTGGGATGCTTCCAATATAAATCAGATGCAGAAATATTTTATGAACACTTAAAGCGCAGAATGAAGTACTTTGGACTAGAATTGGAGGAAAGCAAGACAAGGTTGATTGAATTTGGCCGATTCGCAGAAAGTAACCGGAAAGACCGGGGAAAAGGGAGGCCGGAGACGTTCACATTCCTGGGATTCACGCATTACTGTTCGCATGGCAGGACGGGAAAGTTCAGAGTAAAGAGGAAAACCAGTAAGAAAAAGCTTGCAAAGAAAAGCAGGGAAATAAACGCCATGATAAGAGACATGAGGTTTCTGGAGATAAACAGGATAGTAAAGAAACTAAATGAAGTACTGACTGGTTATTATCATTATTACGGAATTACTGACAATTCAAGAAGCCTGAACTCATTCAATAATGTGGTATGGTTTAGGTTATTCTACTGGCTGAACAGAAGAAGTCAGAGAAGGAGCTATACGAAGGAAGGATATAAGGAACTAATGAGACAGTTCCCGCTTGTGCGGCCACGTATTTATGTCAGTATATACGGATAACTGTAGATGTATTAGCTTTGCAGGGAGCCGGATGCGGGAAAGCTGCATGTCCGGTTCTGAGAGGGGTAAGCCCTGTAAGGGGCTTACCTACTTACCAAAGTCCTTGCTGAAATAAAGTTATGTAAACTAATGATTCTGCCAAAGGAGGGTATAGAAAACAGACGGTGATTTAGAACAGGTCGATATAGAACCCTTCTTCCCATCCATCATCGTCGAGGTCGTCATCTTCAGTTAAAAAGTAATGCATATCCAATAAATCAGAATCGGTCATATTTCTGACCAGTTTGGGTGTCATTCCTTCTGGAGGATTTTTGATGTATTTTTGTCTGAGTTCATCCACATATCTTTGATTCATTTGCAACTGCCTCCCATCTGTAATAAATGTAGTATGAAGCAGATGGGAGAGAAAGTCAAGCAGAGCGGGACCGGGGATAAAGGCCATGCCTTATCCTTGTCCTTTTGTATAATTCATCCAGAGGAACCCGTTCATGTTTATGGTACAGCTCTAGAAAGACCATTTCATGTCTGCAGTTTGGGCATTGCAGGGGGTCGTACCCCATGGTAAGAAGGAAAAGCTTACGCCAGGTGTTGAAATCGAGGAGAATCCTGTGTTTGGATTTTGGGACTGCTTTATGGAGCTGATTGTCAATCTCCCGGTGTCTGGCATAAAGCCCATAGTACCGGGTCATCTTGAAGTTTTTTTCAGGTATATGCAGAATGAGCAGCTTAATGAAATCAATGGCGGGAAGAGTCTTTTTTACAAAAGAGTTGTCTTCATGCTTATTGTAATGGAAAGTCACCATCTCCCCATCGTAGGAATCAATCCTGGAAAGAGCAATGACAGGGCGGCCAAGATAACGGCTGACATATTTAATAATGGATTTTGGGTCGCAAAGATTGGGCTTGGCATAAACGTAGAATCCATTTCTGTCCCTATGGTAAACGGCGGCTTTCATCTTTTTAAAAGAGGGACCGATGCGTTTTTCCAGTTTATTTAACAAAACAGTCTGAAAGGATTTACGGAGGTAGGAATAATTGAAATATGTGACCTTGCGCCAGACACCATCATCAGAAAACCCGCCTTCGGTAAGGAGACAGTGGATGTGTGGATTCCAACCGGGAGGGCGACCGAAGGTATGAAGGACACAGATAAACCCAGGGACAAAGTTTTTGGATTTGTTCAGGGAGAAAAAATATTCTTTGATGACATCAGAAACAGCCTCGAAAAGGCAGTTAAGCAGAGTGCGGTCTTCGAGGAAAAAGCGGCGGAGGGATTCGTCAATGGTGAAGACGAGATGGCGATGGGTACACTGTATTAATTTAAAAGACATAGCGGTAGACCTGTCATTGGAATACTTAGCGCCGCAGGAGGGGCAAAACTTGGAGTGGCAGCGGAAAGGAACGAACTTGAGGTTACCGCAATGGGGACAGCCATACATGGCGCCACCATAAGAAGGATCCCCGCAGTTAATGACCTTATCAATGTTTTCCATGACGACAGGTCTGGGTTTTATATCGTATTCAATGATTTCGTAATAGTCTCTGAGCATCTTCTGAATCACATTCATGAGATTATTATGGAATAAAATGACGCAAAAAACAAGCCCTAATTCCCCTCATGAATGAGGGGCCAGGGGAGTTGAGGTGCCGAAGGCACTTTCTTGTATTCAGAGAAAGACTGTTGATGTCCATGGTTTGCCGCCTGTGCAACCGATATGGGTACAGTCAGGATTAATGCCAGCGCCTATTACCCATCTTTTTATCGGAGCGTGACATTTGCTGTTCTAAAACGAGAACACAAACTGAATAAGAGTAAACGCTGTATAGCGAGTACCTTTCAATTGCAGTTGAAGTCTGGGATAATAGGCCCATAATTCTAAAAACAATCAAAAAAGTTTAGCACTCAACTTTTTTGACTCATGTCAGGAGGTTGAGTTATGAAATCTCAAACAGGTTTACCTACGATGTACTGGATATTGCCGAAGCGTAATACGGCATTCTGATGCAGGGGCTGGAGATTGTTGCCAAACGTCCTGTCAGGGAGATTGAGCATCCATCCTACGCCATGTGATTTGTGTAGTTCGTAGAATTAAAAAAAGTAAAAACATGCGGGATTTCAATAAACACTCAGATTTTTCAAAGTATATAATTCGCCATTTTTACGCATCTCCCAGCATGTTAATTATATCACTGCCTCTACTTAAAGGAAATGCTACTGAAGCTCTACTGCCTAAAGGCGATGGGTTTTACATTAGGCTTGGAAAATAAATTCAATATCCGTCCATCCTCACAGTTTCATTTATGGTGGTGCCAGGTGTGCGGGACATGGAATGTTTATATAAAAATTCAGTTCACATCCTTGCGAAAATAATTATATATTTAAGAGAATTTTAGAAATAAAAATAAAAGTTATGGAATAAATAGACAAATCATAAAGGATATATGATAGATGATTTGTATAAATAAGTGAAGATTCTGAAAGAACATTTAATATAATAGCGAAGTATTGAAAATAAATTAAAAAATAAATATATTTATAAAAACTTTATTTTATAATATTTGCTTTACAATATTAGGCAATATGCCAAAGGAAGGAGAAAGGGAAAGAATGAAAAAGAAACTGTTCTCTTTGATTTTTGCAGCGTCTATAAGTATGGCTCTTCTAGCAGGCTGCGGCGGTGGACAGGAGACTGCAACAGGAACAGGGATAAAAGCAGAAGGAGGTACGGAAGCAATGCCTGCGGGCGAGGCAGGAGTGCTTTACTCTAATGGAGGACCTACAGAGTTCTTTGAAACCCCTTGGTTAAATCCGGGAACTTATATGTATAATAAAACTTTGTATGCTCGTTTACTGCTTGCAGACGAGAATTTATCTCCTATATCCGGTGAGGGAGAGCTGGCTTCCAGCTATGAAATGGCAGAAGATGGTTCTTATTTAAAATTCACCTTAAGAGATGGGATAACCTGGCATGATGGGGCGCCAATTACAGCAGAAGAAATTCAATGGAATATTGAGTATGCGTTAAAGACAACCGTATTAAACTCCGTATTTCGCTCCGCTTTTGAAGCCATAGAAGGCTCTGGCGCTTATTTAGATGGAAGTGCGGAACATATTTCCGGTATTGTAGTTGACGGAAATACGATTACGTTAAACTTCGATAGGGTAGCTCCTGATGCATTGCTGGTATTTACACAATTTGCGCCATTGCCGAAAAAATATCTGGCAGATGTGGATCCTGTGAGCCTGCAGCAGGCAGAGTACTTCCAGCATCCGATTGGTTCCGGCCCTTTTAAAGTGGAGGAGGTGCAGATGGGGAATTATACAATATTGGCACCTTTTGAAGGATACTACGGTGGAGTGGCAAACTACAAAATCCACTTAAATCCCAGCGCCGGAGATTCGGATCCTAACTTTGTTACAAATGCAAAAGCTGGAAAGCTGGATTATGCATACACAAAAAACATTGCTGACGTGCAGGCACTAGAAGGGCAGGCAGGTATTACATTGGATAAAGTGGATGTGCGTTATACAAGGCTTTTCTATGTGAATAAATTCCCTAATGCGGATGGAACTCCAGGTGCTCTTTCGGATATTAGAGTACGCCAGGCGATTGCTTATGCAATCGATATGGCCGCTATCTGTGAAGGCGTTATGAATGGGGCAGGCGTTCCTGCCAATAGTTTAACCCCTGACGGATCGGATAAGGTGGATGGATTAAATAATTACGATTACAATCCTGAGAAAGCAAAACAGCTATTAGCGGAAGTGGGCTGGGATTCTAATAGAGAGATTAAAGTAGTTTACTACTATACAGATCAGGCAACTCAGGATTTAATGGCAGTTATCCAGCAGTATCTTGCGGAAGTTGGAATTAAGATGAATGCAAGCCTGGTAGAGGGAGACCTTGCAACAATCCTTTGGAAAGCGCCGGAGGATCCGGTCAATGGACCTAGAGCGGTAGACTGGGATATGTGTTATGCGGCAAATGCGGCGCTGTCCTTACATGAGTACTATGACAGATACGCAACCGGCTACTCTATTAATTCACACACGCCTGGCGATCCAAAGCTGGATGAATTAATTGCTGCAACAAATGCTTCTGCAGATGCGGAGGTACAGAAAAAGGCGTTCTTTGAATTGCAGAAATACGAAAACGAAACATTATTTGAAATCCCATTATATTACCAGCCAATCTATTTGTTACATAGTGATAGAGTAGAAGGAATTGAGGCGATTGGTAATCCACAGTTTAATTTTAACTGGGGAGTTCAGAACTGGGTTGTAAAGTAAGATAAACAATTCAATTTGTTTTATATACGTGTAAGGATGGGGAGTGTGTCTTAAAAGTCGCTTTAGAAGCAAAATCATACCATATGCAGTGTATCTCACTGTTATAAAATTTCTACATGGCATGATTTCTGAATGAAAATGACTTTTGAGACACTCCCTTTCTTTATGAGAATGGGACGAATCAGAAAGGAAGGCTAAACATGCTTAAGTATACAGTGAAAAAAATCCTGGGAATGATTCCGATGCTGCTGATTATTACCTTTATCATCTATTGGCTGTTAGATTTGACGCCAGGAGATCCTACCTCTTATTTAATGGATCCGGAATCCCTAGCCCGGTTAACGAATGAACAAATGGCAGCTTTAAGGGCACAGTATGGATTAGATGATCCCTTTGTTATAAGATATTTTAAGTGGTTGTTCCGAATTTTACAGGGAGATTTTGGTTATAGTACCTCCAGCGGAGTTCCGGTTATTCAAATTATGGCGCAAAGACTTCCTGCTACGCTGGAGCTGGCAGTGGCGGCCTTATTGATTTCCACCGCTCTTGGAAGTATTCTGGGAGTGTTAGGTGCTATTTATAAAGGAAGCATTGGAGACAATGTTCTGACTGTGGCAGGTATGATTGGAGTTTCGATTCCCCAGTTTTTCTTTGGCGTATGCGCTATTTTAATTTTTGCTTTGAATTTAGGGTGGCTGCCGGTTGGAGGGCGTACGGATACCAATGCAGTAACCTTTTTAGATCGTGCAAAATACATGGTATTACCAGCTCTTGTGCTGGGAGTTTCTATGACTGCGGGTGTAATGCGATATGCCAGAAGCAGTATGCTGGATACGATGAATAAAGATTACATAAAAACTGCAAGAAGTAAAGGGATACCGGAATGGAGGGTAAATCTGATACATGGATTCAGGGTGTCTCTTACTCCTGTAATTGTATTAATTGGTTTCCGCCTGCCAACGCTGATCGCAGGTTCCGTAGTAATTGAAACAGTATTTCAGTGGCCAGGAATAGGAAGTGCGTTTAATACTGCAGTACGTTCTCAAAACTATAACCTGGTTATGATGTTAGCCCTGCTCTTTGTATTTATGACCTTGTTTGCCAGTACCTTTGTTGATATTATGACGGCGGCTCTGGACCCAAGGGTGAAGCTGAACGGATAGGAGGGATAAAGGTGTCAAAACAATCCAGATTAAATCGCAAGTTTGATAGAATAAAAAGACTGGAGGAGTCCGGTGAATTAAAAAGAAGGAAGCAGGGGAATCGAGCCTTAAGAAAGCTTCTGAATAACCGCCTAGCCATCGTGGGGGGAGCTATTTTTCTGGTTATTCTGATAAGCTGTATTTTTGCTCCCTTTCTGGCCTCCCATTCTCCAACGGCAGTAGATATGAAGGCTATTTTAAAGATGCCTTCAGGAAATCACCCTTTTGGAACGGATAAATTAGGAAGAGATGTATTTGCCAGAGTATTGTACGGAGGACGTATGTCCATCGCTATCGGCTTTGGAAGCGCGCTTGGCTGTGCTGTCATTGGAGTTTTGGCAGGATGTTACAGCGGCTACAGGGGAGGGAGGTTTGACCAGTTCATGGTTCGGATTTCGGAGATTTTTATGTCCATTCCGCAGCTTATTCTGGTTCTGATGCTGGTATCAATCTTAGGGCAGAGCGCAAAGAATATTGTAATTATATTTATAATTTGCGGCTGGGGTTCATCCTACCGTATGGCAAGATCCCAGGTGCTGTCTATCCGTGAGGAGGAATATGTCCAGTCTTTAAGGGTTTTTGGGCTGAATCCATTTGTTATCTGTTATAAGCATATCCTGCCAAATGCCTTAAGTCCGATTATAGTAAATATAACCTTAAGTACGGCTATGTTTATTCTTGAAGAGGCGGCGCTGAGTTTTTTAGGTCTGGGCGTTCCCCTGGAGGTTCCTACCTGGGGAAATATTTTAAATGCTGCTCAGGATTTATATACGTTAGAAAATAGCTGGTGGTTGTGGCTTCCAACGGGTATTGTGGTTTCTCTCTTCGTTATGAGTATTAACTTTTTAGGTGATGGAATCCGGGATACAACCGATCCCACGCAGCAGGGTTAGGAGGGCGTAAGAATGAAGAAAGAACAGGATGTAATTATTTCAGTGAACAATCTGAAAACATATTTTTATACCAACCAGCGCTGCAATAAGGCGATTAATGGAGTATCTATGGAAATTAAGAGGGGAAAAACTCTATGTATTGTTGGAGAATCCGGTTGTGGAAAAAGTGTAACAGCAACCTCTATTATGCAGCTTTTACCGAAGCTTTCCCGTATTGAAGAGGGAGAAATTATCTACCATAGTGAAGATGGGCGTGGAGATATACATATTGAAAGCCTGGAACGGAATGGAAAGCAGATGCGTTCTTTGAGAGGTCATGACATTGCTATGATCTTTCAGGACCCTATGACTGCCTTGAATCCGGTATATACCATCGGCTGGCAAATCTGCGAGATGATCCATTCTCATGAGAGGGTGACGAAAAAAGAAGCAAGAGCAAGAGCGCTACAGCTTTTAAAGGATATGGGAATCCCGAATCCGGAAAAAAGGATTGACCAATACCCTCATGAATTTTCGGGAGGTATGCGTCAGCGTGCTATGATTGCTATGGCTATGAGCTGCAAGCCTAAGGTGTTAATTGCAGATGAACCGACTACCGCCTTGGATGTGACGATTCAAGCGCAAATTTTTGAATTGATGAAGCATTTAAAGGAGGAATACAATACTGCCATTATGCTGATCACCCATGACATGGGTGTGGTATGTGAGTTGGCTGATGACGTGGCAGTTATGTATATGGGAAATATCATTGAAAGCGGAACGGCTCAGGAGGTTTTAGGCTCTCCGGCCCACCCCTATACAAAAGCGCTTTTAAAGTCAATCCCTATTTTGGGAAAGGGCGCGAAACAAGAGATTTATCCGATTCAGGGCTCCACACCAGATCCCTATGATCGCCCCAGCGGCTGCCAGTTTGCTCCCAGATGCGAGTATGCCTGTGCGGCATGTGATGGAAAGATGCCTGAGGAAGCCATAGTAGAGGGGACTCATATGGTGCGTTGCAGCAGATATAAGGAGGTGTTAACAGATGCCAGATAAGAAAGAAAAACAGCCTTTATTAACGATTAGAGGATTAAAAACCTTCTTTCCTGTAAAAAGTGGATTTCTGGGTAGGGCAGAGTCTTACGTGCAGGCTGTAAACGATATCGATCTTACCATTTACAGAGGAGAGACCCTGGGATTAGTAGGAGAATCCGGCTGCGGAAAAACTACTCTGGGAAAAACAATTTTACAGCTATACAAGCCTACGGCAGGTGAAATGATATATGAATTTGAGGATGGTTCCCGCAATCTTGCAGAACTGAAAAAGGATGAAATGGATATGGCCAGAAGAAAGATTCAAATTGTCTTTCAGGATCCTCAGTCCTCCCTGAATCCCTCTTTTACCATTTATCAATCCTTGTCAGATCCGTTAAAAAAGTTTGGGGTCAAAACCAAAGCAGAACGCAGAAAGGTGATCGGGGATTTATTAGAAGCAGTTAATATGCGCAGAGAGTATATGGATCGTTATCCTCATGAGTTTTCAGGGGGTCAGAGACAGCGTATAGGAATAGCAAGAGCTTTATGCATCAACCCGGAGCTTGTGATTTGCGATGAAGCCGTATCGGCCCTTGACGTATCAATTCAGGCGCAGGTTCTCCAGCTCTTAAAAGAATTAAAGGAGAAGCATAACCTAACGTATATCTTTATTACCCATGATTTAAGTGTAGTAGAGTATATAAGCGATAGAATCGCAGTTATGTATTTGGGCAGAATTGTAGAGCTTGCAGATGCAGATGAATTATATCAGCATAGTATTCACCCTTATACACAGGCTCTGCTATCTGCTATACCAGTCGCAGACATTAATCATAAAAAGGAAAGAATCGTATTAAAGGGTGATGTTCCGTCTCCAATGAATCCGCCCAGTGGCTGCCATTTCCATGGACGCTGCCGTATGTGCCAGGAAATATGCACAACAGAAAAGCCTAAGCTTCAGAAATATATTATTGAAGGAAAGGAACATTTTGTAGCGTGTCATTTTGCAAAGGAGAATATGGAAGCATGCGCTGTTTCAGAAGAATCTATGTAGATGTATTAGTAGTTGGTTCTGGCTTAGCTGGTTTGACAGCAGCTATTTCTGCGGCTGAAGAGGGTGTGAGGGTAGCCATTATCAGCAGAGGGGGCCTTTGCTCTGGTTCCAGCTTCTATCCTGGAACTTGGGGATTAGGCTTGGTAGCTCCAGAGGATGAAAAGGATGTGCCGGATCTGGAAGAAACAATTTTAAGAATTGGAGAAGGAATGGCTAATCCGGCTCTGGTTCACACCTTCACAGGACAAATAAGGGAAAGTCTGGAATACTTAGAGCATTTGGGAGTTCCCTTAAGAGAGGCAAAGGCAAATAAAGAGAGGGAATTTATACCGTGCTTTGATCATAAAAACAGGCTTTGGAAGGGAATTGAAAAGCCTGGAAGCTCTCAAATGATGTCGAAGCGGTTGCGTGAATTAAAAGTCGCCTGTCTTGAACATATGACAATCGTAAGGCTATTAAAAGAAGGAGAGCGTGTTTGCGGGGCTCTGGCCGTCAAGAGAAAAGATGAGGGGCTTAGCCTTGTGGAAATACTAAGTCCAGCAGTGATTTTAGCTACCGGAGGAATGGGAGGACTGTTTACACACCGTTTGACTACAGATGATGTGACAGGAATTGGTCAATACCTGGCTTTAGAGTCAGGAGCTAAATTGTTTAATCTGGAATTTATGCAGATGATGCTGGGGCATGTACACCCTGCCCCCAAGACCATCTATAATGAAAAGATGTTCCGATTCAGCCGTTTTTATGGAGCAGATAAGGAATTATTTTCGGAATGGGAAGGGGAAGAAAGGGAGAAGCAGTTAGAATTAAGATCCGGGTATGGGCCCTTTACTACACGCCTTTCGTCTAAAAAGGTGGATCTGGAAATTTATAAGGAAAGCCAAAGGAGAAGAGAGGGAATTCGCGTTGTTTATCAAGAGGAGGTAAAGCGGCATCAGCCTGAGTTTATAAAAACATATTTTGACTGGTTAAAGGAAGAAAAAAATTTGACCATGGATGATCCGGTATGGTTAAGCATATATGCTCATGCTTCTAACGGTGGGATTGCTATTGATGAAGAGGCATTTACGGGAGTAGAAGGTCTGTATGCCTGTGGTGAAGTAACCGGAGGCATGCATGGGGCAGATAGGCTGGGAGGTCTGTCTTCGGCCAATGGGTTGGTCTTTGGACGTATTGCTGGTAAGGCGGCAGCTCGGTCTGAGAGAGGGAAGAAAGAAGGAAAGGCAGCATATGCTTATCAGCCGCTTTATGTCATTTTGGAAGCTAAGAAATATCTGAATACGATACAAAAATTGAATCAACAGCATGCCATGCTCATAAGGAGCGAAAAAGGAAGTAAGAATGTTTTACAGGAACTATCAAAGCTCCAAAGTCAAATGGAACGGAATAAAATCCCCCTAGAAAAGACAGATTGTTCCATGGAGGAGCTGCTTAGAAGCGTAGATTTGGAGGCGGCTTTCGAGCTTACCCTTGCGCTGCATCAGGCGATTTTGCTTCGCAGGGAAAGTAGGGGGCCTCATTATCGAGAGGATTGTCCGAAACGGGAGAATGGTTTAAACATACCAATCTATTCATGGAAACAGAATCAAGAGATAGTAACACATCTTCAAATGAGCAAATTTACGTAGCAACGATAGAAAGGAAACAAAGCATGCCGGCAAAAGATATGCCTTTACAGCAATTAAAACAGTATACTGGAAGTACTCCCAGGCCGAAGGATTTTTGGGAATTTTGGGAGAAAAGAGCGAGGGAGGCCTGGGTTCTGCCATTGGAATATGAACTGAAGGAAGCGGAAATTCCCCACACCCCGTATACTCAGTATTATGACATATGGTTAAAGGGAATGGCAGGGGCCAGGCTCCATATTAAATATGTAAAGCCTGTTAGAAAAAGAAGGGTGCCTGTGGTTCTGCAGTTTCATGGATATCCAGGATCTTCCAGGGGGTGGTTTGAACAATCCAGCTTTGCCGGTTTAGGGATGGCCGTTCTGGCTATGGACTGTCCGGGGCAAGGAGGCATCAGTGAGGATCTCGGCGGACGGCAGGGAACTACTGCCGCAGATCATATTATCATGGGGGTGGATGGGCCGCCGGAGAAGCTTTATTATGTGGAGGTCTTTCAGGACACCTGCCTGATGGTACGTTTGGCTTTAGCATTAGAGGGATTGGATACAGAGCAAATTTATGTAAATGGAGCCAGTCAGGGGGCTGGCCTAGGATTGGTATGCACAGCATTAAATGCGGCTTATATAAAGCGCTGTGCGGCTCTTTACCCATTTCTTTCTGATTATCGCAGAGCATGGGAGATGGATAGAGATGTTATCGTTTATAATGGCCTGGCTTACCATACCCGTTGGTTTGATCCGATGGGAGAACACCTGGATGAATTTTTCACTAAATTGGGATACATTGATGTGCAGAATTTTGTAGAACGAATTACCTGTCCGGTTTTATGCGGAACCGGCCTTATGGATGATGTATGTCCGCCATCTACCCAGTTTGCCGTATTTTCCAAGATCACTGCCCGGAAAAAGCATTTGATTTTCTATGAATATGGTCATGAGGAAATTGCTGCGTTTGATAATAAGATTATTAACTTTTTTGGTAATAAGGAGGATGGGGTATGCCTGGAACAGATTTAAGATTAGAGGAATTAAATACTTATACAGGGGCCTGTCCTGCTCCAAAGGATTTTGCGAAGCATTGGAAGCAGGTGAAGGAACAGATTGGGGCTTTGGCTTCATCTGTCTCTATGGATAAATTAGAAATGGAAACCGAGGAACTAGAGTATTATATTATTACAGTTAAGACATGGGATGGATGTCTTCTTAAAGCCAAATATATCTGCCCTTCCAAACCGGGACTGCATCCTACGGTAATACAATTTCATGACTATCCTCAATCCTCCCGAAGCTGGCTGCATTTAAGCCGTTATGGCGCCATCGGATATGCTGTTTTGGCCCCTGACTGCCGGGGACAGGGAGGAATGAGTGAATGTGGAGAGGCAGGGAAAGGGCCAACAGCCTGCGGCCCTTTATTTCATGGCCTGGATGGAGAAGTGGAGGATCTATATCTGCACAGGCTTTACGAAGATGCGCTGCTGTGGACGGAGGTTGCAAAAGGATTAAAAAAGACCGATGGAGTCCATATGGCTGTATACGGAGAAGGTCAGGGAGGAGCACTGGCTATAGCATGCGCAGCCCTCTATCCGGAAGTGGAGAAATGCGCTAGCCAATATCCGATGCTCTGTGACTATAAGAGAATCTGGGAAAAGGATTTTTCGGAAGGGCCTTATATGGGGTTATTTTATTATTTCAAATGGCAGGACCCTATGCATGAAAAGGAACAGGAGATCTTTGATAAGCTGGCTTATGTGGACGCGAAAAATTTTGCCCCATTGCTTCGCAATAAGGTATTAATTGGTATTGGCCTGCAGGATGTGAATACACCGCCGTCTTCTCAATTTGCCCTTGCTAATGGGATTGCTTGTGACAACAGGTGCTGTGTATATCCAAATCATGGTCACGAATTAAACAATTTTTTTGAAAATGAGCACTTGAACTTTTTAATAGACCAGCAAGCTGCCTTTTCAGTCAGGAGTGTTCTTGGTTTAGAACAGTCGGATGTTTCTGCCTGATTTGTTGTGATATAAAATGAACTTCATATTTTATGTTGATAATCAGCAAGACCTACGGTAAAATGAGGCAAACTTCATATTAAGCCTGCTAATAAAGAGGGTGACTATATAGATAGTTTTTTTTAAGATTTCCCGTATCTGGGTGGCAAACAGATGGATTATCATTACAAACAGCATATGGCGGGGGAGCATCCCAAGGAGGACCTGTTGACAAATCCATTTTCTAAGGAATTTTTGTATGCTGTCTCTCACGGAACACAATAGAACGGCTGGTAAATCCGGATTACTCACACCGCTTTTACCAGTCTTTTAAGGTTTAATGCTGTTGCCGATAAGAGGCATTCTTCCGTCGCTTTTTGGAGGCCCTTTTTCTGTATTTTATTCAGTTGGAATAATAGGGGGATGTCTTTTCATATATGAAATCAAAGTTTACACAGTTTTTAATTTGTCTCAGGAGATGGCTCTCTGGAACCATAGAATCTATGTCAAGAATTACCATCTGAATCTGCCCAGTATGTTTTCCCGTCATAACGGGAGTGCATCGTTCAAAGCACTTCCGCTGAATTTTATCGTTCCTAATTGTCTCAGGTTTGTTCTTCTTTTTGCTTTGCCTCCGCTGTGCTGGCTGTTGTTGCTTCTGTCGCGGACATTTATGGACGGAGTGAGTTTTGACTTCCTAAGGGAGCAGATTTGCCGAGTCACGTTTGCTGCCGTGCGTCATTCGCGAATCTTATTGCTCGCCGCAGGGGGCTTTCACACGAGTGGCGGCGGAGCATTCTTTTTCCTCATGGACAGCAAGTCGTGCGTCCATGAGCTCGGAGACATTCAAACTGACTGTTTGCTCTTTCGGTTCGACATACCCCTCCATGGCTTCATTAAGCTCGTCAGAATATGTTGCCTTCTGCTCTGACTACTTTTGTAGCGTCCGTTCCGTTGTGATAAGTTCTTTTTCACCTGAATCGTTGGCACAGTTCAAATAGCAAAGCAGCATTTCTTTTTCGGTTTTCTGTTTCTTCAATTTTTTGGTTCGCTCGGTCATGCAATAGGTGAGGTTATGCAGTTTGGATATGTGGAAAAAAAGGCGTTTTTTCCTACGCAAGCAGATTTTTCCATTCTCTGTTCTTGCCCTTGAGCTGCTGTACCAATCCTGCATAGCGTTCAAGCTCAGGTTCGACTGCATTGACATGTTTGCGCATGTGTGTGTTTGCCCACGCCGAAAGGATGTTCTTAGATTTTGAGCCTATAAAAAGGAAAATGAAGCGAGAGGTAAATGGCATTGTTGCTGTAAAAATAGGCAAAATGTATATGTGATAACTGTTGATATGGAATAAAATTGGAAAAAGAGCGGTGAAATTGATTATAGCATATGAAACGCTCATAAAAACACACAATCGAACATAAAAGATTGTTGCGAACAATCGTAAAACATGATAAAATACAATTAAAGAACAAATAAATCATATAAAGGAGTCGAGTTGAATGTGAAAGGGGATAATAATATGAGCAGAGTGAGCGAAATGACAAGGGAGTCCTGGATTATGAGTACATTTCCGGAATGGGGCACCTGGCTGAATGAGGAAATCGAGAACGAGGAAGTTAAGCCAGGTACAGTTGCCATGTGGTGGCTGGGATGTACGGGTATGTGGTTCAAGACTCCCGGCGGCTGCAATCTTACCATTGACTTATGGTGCGGCAACGGAAAGCGCACTCATGGTAATGGGAAAATGGCGGTTGGGCATCAGATGGCAAATATGTGCGGTGCCAGAGATATGCAGCCCAATCTGAGGGCGGTACCCTTCGTGATTGACCCGTTTGCCATCAAGCAGGTGGACGCGGTACTGGCAACTCATTACCATCAGGATCACATGAGCGCCGAGTATGCGGCCCATGTAATCCAGAGCGGAATGAAAACTGTGGATGACAATGGAAAAGAGATTCCTGTGCCCTTTATCGGTCCGAAAAAATCAGTTGAGCTTTGGGTTAAGTGGGGCGTTCCGGAGGACCGCTGCATTACAGTCCGCCCGGGCGACACCATCAAAGTTAAAGATATTGAGATCGTAGCACTGGATTCCTTCGACCGTACCTGTCTGGTTACTACAGACTCCACGGGACCTGACAGAGAAGAACTGACCGGCGTATGCCCAATGGACATGGATGACAAGGCGGTGAACTACCTGATTAAGACGCCGGGCGGGAACATTTACCACAGCGGCGATTCTCATTACTCCATCTACTTTGCAAAGCATGGCAAGGATTACGATGTGGATGTGGCCTTTGGCTCCTACGGTGAGAATCCGGTGGGGATGGCGGATAAGATGACCTCATGTGATATTCTGAGAATGGCGGAGGCCTTAAGGTGCAAGGTAGTTATTCCCATCCATTACGATGTGTGGACCAACTTTATGGCTGATGTGAATGAAATCCAGGTGCTTTACGATATGAAGAAAGAACGTTTGGATTATAGATTCCATCCGTTCTTCTGGGAAGTAGGCGGCAAGTATGTGTATCCTACAGACAAGGATAAGAGAGCGTACCATCACCGAAGAGGGTTTGAGGACTGCTTTGAGGCTCCTCAGAACATACCTTTCCGCTCCTGTCTGTAAGCCTCGGTCATAAGGGGGAACAATCAATGTTAAAAGAGTTCGTGAAGTCAAACCATTACAAATTTGCGGAGGAGGCCTCTGATTGGGAAGAGGCCATCCGCATGAGCTGTGAATGCTTAGAGGCAGATGGAACTGTGGAGGCTAATTATAAGGCAGACATTATTGAGTGTGTGAAGAAGTATGGTCCTTATATTGTAATTATGCCCAATGTGGCAATGCCTCATTCTCAGGAATGTGCAAAAGGGGTGCACAAGACAGCTATTGCTTTTATGAAACTGAAAAAACCTGTAAGCTTTGAGCCGGGAAATGCGCAGATGGACGCTAGACTGTTTTTTACATTGGCGTCCTGCAATCCAGATCAGCATTTGGCAAACATGACAAGACTGTCGGAGCTGCTGATGAATGAGGAGGTAGTGGCGGCTTTACTGGAGGCGGAAACACCGGAGGATTTGATTAAGATTCAGGAGAACTATATTGAGGGATAAATTAAGGGGGATAATATGGATATTTTAATGAAAATATGGTCGTATTTTGCAGTTAACGTATTACAGCAGCCTGCATTCATGATTGGTCTTATCGTAATGATTGGTTACATATTGTTGAGGAAATCCTGGTATGATGTTCTGGCAGGCGTGATTAAGGCGATAGTGGGTTACTTGATTTTATCTGTTGGTTCCGGTGGTTTGGTCAGCAATTTCCGTCCGGTGCTGGTAGGTCTGAAAGAAAGATTTAATATTGGTGCTATGGTAATTGACCCTTACTTCGGTCAAAACGCAGTTACAGCCGGTGTGGAGGAAGTGTTCGGAAAGACGTTCGGCAATGCGATGATTCTGCTGTTGATTGCATTTATTGTAAACATCCTTCTGGTGCGCTTCTCTAAGTACACCAAGCTGCGCGCTCTGTTTACTACAGGTCATGTGCAAGTGCAGCAGGCGTCCACTGCTTACTGGCTCATTCTGTTCGCCTGTCCGTTCCTCATCGACAATAATGCAAGCCTCCTGGTTGTAATGGCTCTGATTTTGGGCGCATACTGGGCGGTAGGCTCCAACCTTACCATTAAGCCCTGTCAGGAATTGACAGATGGAGCAGGCTTCTGTCTGGCCCATCAACAGATGTTTGGCATTGCTCTGAATACCTGGTTGGCTGAGAAAGTTTTTGGAAAAAAGAAAGATGGAAAGGATATTAAAAAGATTGACGATTTAGAGCTTCCAGGCTTTATGTCTATTTTTAATGAGAACATGGTATGTACCTCTATCCTGATGGTAATCTTCTTCGGAACGATTCTCTGCATCCTTGGACGTGATTACCTTGTGGCTCAGGGATTCCTGAAAGAAAATGCCAGCATGTTCTTCTATGTGATCCAGACCTGTTTGTATTTTTCCGTATACCTGGCAATCCTTCAGTTAGGTGTAAGAACCTTCGTAACAGAGCTGACTGCATCCTTCCAGGGGATTGCCGACAAACTGCTGCCGGGTTCCCTTCCGGGTGTTGACTGCGCGGTTATCTACGGTTTCGGTTCTATGAACGCAGTTCCTCTGGGATTCCTTGCAGGCTTTGCAGGACAGATTATCGCTATTGGCGCGCTGATCGCATTAAAGAGTCCTGTGCTTGTTATTTGCGGATTCGTGCCTGTATTCTTTGACAATGCAACTATCGCTGTGTTTGCCAATGAGAAGGGGGGGATCAAGGCTGCTCTCATTCTTCCATTTATTTCCGGTCTTTGCCAGGTGTTCGGTTCAGCTATTATCGCAGGCTGGGTGGGGATGGCAGCTTACGGTGGATATTTAGGAATGTGGGATTGGGCGGTTGTGTGGCCTGTAATGACAGCCGTCATGAAGTGCTTAAGCTACGCAGGCGTTGCAATTGTAGTTATCGTACTTCTGGCTATCCCCCAGATTCAGTACAGGAAGGACAAAAAAGGTTATTTCCTGATTACAGAGGATTACGAAGCATACAGAGCTTTGAAAGAGAACAAATAGTAATGTATAAATGAATTGTCAAAGTTAAGGCGTTTATAAGCAGGAGAGGTTAATTATGGCAAAGGAAAATATGAGTTTTATCGTATGCTGCGCAAATGGTGCGGGCTCAAGTCTGATGATGAAGATGACTATGCAGAAAATGCTGGATACAGTGGGGATCAAACCGGGGAAGGTTCATCACTGTGCACTGTCCGAAGGGAAAACCGCAGCTAGTCAGTATGATGTAGTATTCTGCGCACAGAATTTTGCAAACATGTTTAAAGATGCCGAGAAAAAAGGAACCGTTGTAATCGGACTCCGCAACATCATGTCAGCTCGGGAGATGGAAGACAAGATGAAAGAAAAGGGCCTTCTCTAAAATTTAATGAACGAAACGAACATAAATACATGACACAAGCTTCTATTTGGGATATAATATACACGTAGGTATTGAGCCGTGCAAAAAAGTTCCAGAGGAAAATCGCGTTGTGCTTGCACAAAAGCACATGTTAAATTGGAGTTTTTGTAGGACGAAAGCCAGTGAGCCCGATGCAATGCAGTAAAATTGGGACTCACTGGGGCCAATATGAGCGAGGCAAAACAGTATTGCTCCGCAAAGTGATATATTCCTAAATGAGAGGTGTGACGTATGAAAAGAGAAAGAGCTTTTGTGGAGAGTCGCAGAAACCGGATTGTGGAGATAATGGAGGAGAAACCGGAAGTTCGCGTAGATGAGCTTTCGCAACTACTGGGAGTGTCCCTGATTACGATTAGAAGAGATCTTCAGTATCTGGAGGAACAGAAGCTCCTTGTTCGTAATTATGGAGGGGCTGTGTCAACCATGGCCCCTAAGAATATGAAGGACGAGGTGCAGCTGTACCGCAAGCTTATCGCTAGGTATGCGGCAGACTTTGTGGCAGAGAATGATACAATATTCATCAACACCAGCAGCAATGCACTCCAGATACTGGAGTATGTGGAGTGCAATAACGTGACGGTTATTACCAATAATGGCAAGGCCATAGGGCGGGAATATTGTCCGGGTGTTAATGTGGTGCTTACAGGAGGCGAATTGCGCCATCCAAAGGATGCCATGGTGGGGGATTTTACTCTGAGGAATTTGCAGCATGTATATGCAAAGAAAGCGTTTGTGGGCTGCTCTGGCATCAGCGCAGAGTTAGGAATGACCACAGAGATATTCAATGAGGTCAGTATCAATGAGATGATGATCGCCCATGCAAACCAGACTGTTTATGTGCTGGCAGACCACACGAAGATAGGTAGTAACAGCAGCTTTACCAGTTGCCCCATAGAGAAGATTCAGTATCTTATAACGGATGAGAAGGCGCCCGATGACGCCCTGAACGCCATAAGAGAAAAAGGCGTTCGGGTATATCAGGTGCACAAATCTGATTTTTAAGACATCATGCCACTCCGGATTCAAAGACGGCGATTGGAAAAAAGAGACATATAATGGGAGGAAAGTGATGAAACGACCATATACTCTTGGATTATATGAAAAATCCATGCCCTCGCAGCTTGGGTGGAAAGAAAAGCTGGAAGCGGCAAAAGGAGCCGGTTTTGATTTTGTGGAGATTAGCATTGACGAGACGGAGGAGAAGCTGGGACGTTTGGACATGTCAGAAGAGGAGCGCCTGGGGCTGGTGAGTCTGATGAAGGAAGCCGGGCTTCCCATACGCACTATGTGTCTCAGCGGACACCGCAAGTTTCCGCTGGGAAGCAGCGATCCTGCTGTCCGCAGCCGCGGAATGGAGATTATGGAGAAAGCAATCCGGCTAGCAGATGACTTGGGAATCCGGATTATACAACTGGCGGGTTATGACGTATACTATGACGAGTCCACAGATGAGACCAAAAGACAATTTGCTGAAAATCTCATAAAAGCAACTGAGATGGCAGCGAAAGTAGGCATCGTCATGGGGTTTGAAACCATGGAGACGGATTTCATGAACACAGTGGGAAAGGCCATGGAGTATGTGGAGCTCGTTTCCTCCATGTATCTGGGCGTTTATCCTGATATTGGAAATATTACCAATGCAGCAAAGACCTATGGTACAGATGTGCTGGAAGACCTTCGCCTTGGAAAAGGCCATCTGGCAGCCATGCATCTGAAGGAGACCACTCCCGGCGTATTCCGCGAAGTATCCTTCGGCCAAGGCCATGTGGACTTTAAGGGAGCCATAAAGACGGCCTGGGATCTGGGGGTGAGAAAATATGTGACAGAATTCTGGTATACAGGGAATCCTCAGTGGAAAAAGGATTTGGCTCAGGCCAATGAGATGATGACTAGTATTCTGGATGCGCAGTGGGAATAAGGATGAGTGAATTATGAAAGTTGAGAAAAAAGTAATAGGAAATCTGGCTAAATGTTATTCCATTGCCCCTCTTCATTATCAGGGGATGGATTATTTTCTTGTGGCGGCGGAGAAGGTAGGTCGCTGTATCCTCTTTGATCTGGACGGCAACGAGGTGGACACGGTATGGACTGAACCGGGGGGAGCTATGTCCATTGTCCAGGTGCCGGGGACAGACGGGCAGTTTCTCTCCACCTATAAGTGCTACTCTCCAAACGACTCTAAGGAGGCCGGGATTGTATACGTAACTCCAAGAGGCAAGGGAGACTGGCTGGTAACCACACTGGTGGTTCTTCCTCATGTACACAGGTTTGATATCCTGGAGAGAGGAGGCGTGCGGTATCTTATTGCCTGCACCCTTAAATCAGGCCATGAGTTTAAGGATGACTGGTCAAAGCCCGGTAAAGTGTACGCTGCGGTTCTGCCTGAGAATTTAAACATTTTTAATCAGGAGAATCCGCTCCATATGGAAGTGATTAAGGACGGGCTTACTAAAAACCACGGATATTACAGAGTCGATTTGGACGGGACTCCCGGTAGCGTAGTGTCCGCCGAGGACGGCGTATTCCTCTTTACGCCTCCGGCAGAGCCGGGTGGACAGTGGGGTGTAGAATGCCTTCTGGATACTCCTGCCAGCGATGCGCTTCTTGCGGACTTGGACGGGGACGGAGAGCAGGAGTTAGCTGTGATAGCGCCTTTCCACGGCGACAGCATCAGTATATACAAGAAGGAGGACGGCCGTTACCGGAATGCTTACGCTTATGATAAGCCTGCGGAATTTGCCCACTCCATTTTTGGGGGCATGCTCTGTGGAAAGACCAGGGTTGTCATCGGACACAGAAAGGGCGCACGAGATTTGCTTGCATTTACATATAATCAGGATACAAAAAGCTATGAGGTCCAGGTTCTGGACAAGGACTGCGGTTCCGCGAATGTGTTTCGGTACACAAACCATGGAAAGGATGTTCTTATCTCAACTAACCGTGAGATAGATGAGATCGCCATGTATATTTTGGAACCATAAAAGCGCAGCAGCAGGAAGTAAAAAGGAGAGCCGAAGATGCTGGAAAATCTGAAGAAAATTGTCTATGAAGCTAATATGGAGCTGCCTAAATACGGGCTCGTAACCTTTACCTGGGGAAATGTCAGCGCCATTGACCGGGAGAGTGGAATGTTTGTTATTAAACCCAGCGGTGTGGATTATGATAAGCTGTCCCCCGAGGATATGGTGGTGATGGACTTGGATGGCAACCGTGTGGAGGGAAAACTCAATCCCTCCTCGGACACTGCCACCCACTTGGAGTTGTATAAAGCCCTACCTCTGGTGGGGGGGATTGTTCACACCCATTCCTCATGGGCCACCAGCTGGGCGCAGTCAGGAAGAGGAATTCCCTGTTACGGAACCACCCATGCAGATTATATGTACGGTGAGATCCCCTGTCTGCGCTGCTTGACCAGGGAGGACATTGAGGGGGCCTATGAGAAAAATACGGGGCTTCTCATCGCAGAATATTTTAAGGATAAAGAGTACATGGCAGTTCCAGCTTGTCTCTGCAAGAATCACGGGCCCTTTGCCTGGGGCAAGGACGCTATGGAGGCCGTACACAATGCGGTAGTGTTGGAGGAAGTGGCAAAGATGGCGGCCTGCTGCGAGCTGATTAATCCTAAAGTACAGCCTGCGCCTCAGGAATTGCAGGATAAGCATTATCTGAGAAAACACGGAGCAAGTGCTTACTATGGTCAGCAATAATTGGAATTGTTATTGAAATCGGGGAGTTGAAGATGATAAAGGAATTGATATCTGATATAGATGGTACAATATATGAATATGAGAGCAATAAGAAGATAGTGATAGAAAGGCTGTGGGGATATTGGAGGGATCATCTGAGCCTGTCTCGTGAAGTGTATAAGGAGGCCGGGTTGATTTTTTGGGGGGACGGGGTGGTATAATCATCTAAACTGCTACCAAAGCATGCTGGAGTTTATGGAATCGCTGAAGTTCAGAGGTATTCTGGTGTATGTGGGCAGCAATATGACTGCCTATATCCGGTACAAGAAGATGGAATCAACTGATGGATGAGAGGGAACCGGTTACCGTCCTAAAACTGATGGAAAAGACCGGACTATCGAGAGGATTCTTCTACAAAAATCCAACGGTGAGGAAAGAACTGGACCGGGCATTCGAGCAGCAGGCCGGCATGAGCAACCCCAAAAAGAAGATTTTGGATATGGCTATGAACCATGAAATACAAGCACTGCTCCGGCAGCTGAGAGAGGTACAGCAGGACAATGAAAAATTAATGAAGGAAAATGAAACGTTAAAAAAGGCGTTGGAACGGAAAAACAGGGAGCTGATCTGCAGTCTTTAAATCGAAAACAGGATGGTACGGACCAGGCGAATGGTACCGGTTCAGCGGCTATCAAAAGGAGGGAAGAACCGCCTTTGGATTAGGATATCGATCAACAATGTAGGAAGATAAACGAATCTATGGCACAGCCAAATCAAAAGGCTGTGCTTTTCTGGTGGAAAAAAAGGCTGTTTTATGATACACTAAAAACCATCAACACACACGGATGCTTTCCAAGCTTCGCTTAACGATTCAATTGAAAAAAGTGTGTTAACAGGTCCATCAGGAGGAGGGCGGCAACGATGTGTAATGAAAACATTGCATATGGGAAACCATAAGCGATACGCAACAAAATCTGTTAGAATGGTCAAGATTACTGGCGCCTATGAATTTATTGAGGGTGCTGCCTTATGCTCCAAAGTAGTTAAACTTGATATGATCCCTGTTTTGTTGGAGCGTGAGAGCGCCTGCCTTGTAGATAAATGACTGGATAAAATGACGATAGGAAGAACCATGTTCACGTGGACCATCCGCTTGAAAGATGCATGAAGATGACTGGATTCGAGTGTTTTTATAAAGTTGTATGGTGGAAGGGAAAACATGGGATAATGGTGGAATAGCAGTAAATATGCTATGAAGGGATATAGCTTAGTCAACCTAGTGAATCTGATGATGGAAGATTAATCGGGAGATTACGTCTTTTATTTTTTATAAAAAGGAACACAATACACAGATATGTTTGCCGTTGAGGGTAAGGTTTACAAAGAGGAGCGGGGTTAGGGTACATTTAATGGACGAGGCCACATCCGCCCTTGACCACCGCCTGACCACCATCCAGGGGGCAGACCGTATACTTGTGCCGGCTGGCAATCAGATTGCGGAAGAGGGAAACCATGAACAGCTGCTGGAGAAGAATGGAATGTATTACCAGTTATACGCAACCGCAAACAGACTGAACCAGGGGATTGCATGAAGGAGAACATTTAATCAAAAAGAGGGTTTAATTCCCCGCAGCTTGCTGCGTAACAAACTTTTTCAAGACATGGAGGAAGTGATATACTAGAGGAAAAAGGAAAGGAGAAATTGTGTGATGAGTGAAACAATACGCAAGTCACACAATGTATCAGTACTCATGTATCATTTCGTATGTCCAGCAAAATATAGAAGAGTAGTAATAGATGAAGATGTAGATAGGGTAATCAAAGAAACGTGTGAGGGAATTCAGGAAAGGTATGAAATAAGATTTTTGGAAGTAGGTACAGATAAAGACCATATACATTTTCTTATCCAGTCAGTGCCTGCATATAGTCCAAAAAAAATCATCCAAATAGTGAAGAGCATCATAGCCCGAGAGGTGTTCGCGAAATGTCCACAAGTGAAGAAAAAATTGTGGGGAGGAGAATTCTGGACAGATGGCTATTACGTAGCAACGGTGAGTGAACATGGGAATGAGCAAATCATAAGTAGATATGTGAAAGAACAGGGACAGGAAAAAAATTATAAAACAATCTATAAAAACGTAGAGAAAACAAAGCAGTATAGCATATGGGATTATATGTAGAGGTTGCAACCTTCGATACCCCGCAGCTTGCTGCGGGGTAGTTCATTATGAAAATAGCTATTGTTGCGGACAGCAACAGCGGAGTAACGCAGGATGAGGCAAAGAAGCTGGGCATATATGTGCTTCCCATGCCTTTTATGATAGATGGACAGATATTTTATGAGGGTATTGATTTAAGCCACGAAGAATTTTACAGAAGGATGGAGGAAGGCGCCGACATCACCACATCCCAGCCCTCGCCAAAAGACGTGATGGAGCAGTGGGAGCAGCTTTTGGAGGATCATGATCAGGTGGTGTACATTCCCATGTCCAGCGGACTCAGCGGTTCCTGTCAGACAGCCCTTATGCTGGCAAAAGAGTATGAGGGGCGCGTCCAGGTGGTGAACAACCAGAGGATTTCCGTTACACAGAGACAGTCTGCCCTGGATGCCAGGGATTTGGCAGAGCTGGGATGGAGTGGTGAACAGATAAAGGAAAAGCTGGAGGCAACCAGGTTTGACAGCTCCATTTATATTACGGTGGACACTCTTAAATATCTGAAAAAGGGAGGCAGGATTACCCCTGCCGCGGCAGCTCTGGGAACCCTGCTCAAGATAAAGCCTGTGCTCACCATCCAGGGAGAAAAGCTGGATGCATTTGCAAAGGCCAGGACCATGAAGCAGGCCAAGACCATCATGCTGACTGCCCTGGCCCATGATCTGGAGGAGCGCCTGGCAGACCGGAAGGCGGAACACACCTATTTGCAGATTGCACATACATGCAGTGAGCAGGCAGCCCATGAGCTGGAAGAAACTGTAAGGGAATTATATCCCGGCGTCCCCGTGTTCGGGGCTCCCCTATCCCTTAGTATCGGATGCCATATCGGCCCTGGCGCCCTGGCAGTTGCCTGCACCAGGAAATTAAAGGAGCTGGAATAAGTGTCGGAAAAGAAATTTGTTAAGAAGCTGCGTACCTTCGGCATGAGCATGAAGGTACCTCTTGCCGCCGTCATTATAGGCGCAGCCCTGATTCCGCTTTTTCTGGAGGCCGGCATCATGCTGGGTACGTTCCGGCAGAGCCAGCTGGATGCCAGGTTCATAGAGATACAGAACCAGTGTGTCATACTCAGCAATAAGATGACCCGGTCCGGCTATATGACGGCTGAGAAAAAGAACAATGCCAGTCTGGACAGCCAGATGCAGACCCTGTCCGATGTATATAATGGAAGAATCGTTATTGTGGGAAGCAATTTCCGGGTGGTGACAGATACCTTTAATCTGGCCACAGGAAAGTATTATTTGTCTGAAGAGGTCATCAAATGTTTCAAGGGTGAAAACAGCAGCCACTACAACAAGGATATGCAGTATTTTGCCCAGACCATTCCCGTGTATGACGCTGCGGACGGAAAAGCTGTGAGCGGAGTCATTGTGGTCACCGCATCCACGGAAAATATCCTGTCCCTGACAGACAAGGTCATGGGAAAATCCCATCTCTTTCTGGTGTGCATGGCGCTTGTGATCAGTGTGTTGGGCGTGGTGGCAGCCCATCTGCTGCTGCGTCCTTTCAAAAAACTTCAGATGTCATTCGACAGGGTGACGCAGGGAGATTTGGACGCGGACATCACAGAGGAGACTTACAGGGAGACCAGACTTTTGTCCCAGTCCGTCCAAAAGTCCCTGGGCAAGCTTAAGGCCGTGGACCAGTCACGCCAGGAATTCGTTTCCAATGTGTCCCATGAACTGAAGACGCCTATCACCTCTATCCGTGTGCTGGCTGATTCGCTTATGGGGATGAAAGACGTGCCGGTGGAGCTGTATCGGGAGTTTATGACGGATATTTCGGACGAGATTGACCGGGAGAACCAGATTATAGAGGACCTGCTGATGCTGGTCAAGATGGACAAGACAGCTGAGGACCAGATGAACATAGAGCAGGTAAATATCAACGGAGAACTGGAGCTGATTTTAAAACGTCTGCGTCCCATTGCCAAACGCGGAAATGTGGAACTGATTCTGGAGAGCATCCGGGAAGTGACAGCGGATGTGGATAAGGTAAAGATATCCCTGGCAATTACCAATCTGGTGGAAAATGCCATTAAATATAACCGGGATTCGGGTATGGTCCGCGTGACCCTGGATGCGGACCACAAATATTTCTACATCAAGGTGGCGGATACCGGTATCGGGATACCGGAGGATGCGCTGGAACACATATTTGAACGGTTTTTCCGGGTGGATAAGGCGCGCTCCAGGGAAGTGGGCGGCACCGGGCTGGGACTGGCTATCGCGAAAAATGTCATTCAGATGCACCACGGTATCATAGATGTGGAGAGTACGGTGGGAGAGGGAACCACCTTCAGTGTGAGGATACCTCTTAACTATGTACCGAGACAGGAGGCGAAGCCATGAGCAGACATACCGGGAGCAGACATACCGGGAGCAGACATACCGGGAGCAGACATACCGGGAGCAGACGTACCGGGAGCAGACATGCCATGGGAATACATGCGGTGAGAAGGCTGATTCTGCCCCTGATGGCGGTTGTATTCCTGTTGTCAGGCTGCTGGGAGGGTGAAAGCCCCGCCTCAAACCCTTCTGAGGGCAGATATCTGATTTACTATCTGAATGCGTCCATCACCAAGCTGGTTCCCCAGGAGTACGAGACGGAAACAAAGGACAAGGGGGAGCTGGTAAATGAACTGATGGATCAGTTTCTGAATGTACCAAAGGATTTGGACTGCCAGCCGGGGCTGACAGACCGGGTGACCTATCAGGGGAGCCGCCAGGAGGAACAGGTGTTGTATCTGTACTTCGATATGAATTACACGGCTATGAAGGCGGAACGGGAGATTCTCTGCCGGGCAGCCCTCACCAGGACCCTTACGCAGATTGAGGGAATTGACTATATCAATATTTACTGCGGGGACCAGCCACTGATGGACCGGCAGGGGAATCCGGTGGGAATGTTGTCATCCACTGATTTTATCATGAACACCAGCAATGTGAATGCCTACGAAAAGACGGAGCTGACCCTGTACTTTGCCGATGAGACAGGCAACCGCCTGGTGCCGGAGAAACGGGAGGTAGTCCACAACATCAATACTTCCCTGGAACAGCTGGTAGTAGAGCAGCTCATTGCCGGACCGGGACAGGAGGGACACAATCCCACTCTCCCGTCAGACTGCAAGATACTGAGCCTGTCAGTGACAGATAATGTATGCTATATCAACTTTGATTCCGCTTTTTCCAATACAACCCTGGCAGTGAATGAGTATATACCTATTTATTCCATTGTGGACTCTCTTTCGGAGATGACGACAGTGACAAAGGTACAGATTATGATCAACGGGTCCCAGAATGTGATGTTCCGGGATGTGGTGTCCCTGAATACCACCTTTGAGAGAAGCCAGAATTATATTGACGGGGAGAGTCAATAGGGCAGGGCCGGCAGGAGAGGCGCAGGAAAGCACTGCAGGAGAGGCGCAGGAAAGCCTGCAGAAGAAACGCGGGAAGATACGGCAGGAAATACGAAAGGAAACACAACCGAATATGAAGAGACCGCTAGTTGTATTGGCAGCAGGTTACGTACTTGGAGAGGTGCTGGCCCTGCAGGTTAACACGGCGGTGGACACAGGAGTTCTGGCGTGGCTGTGCGCGGCTGCGGCGGGAATTCTATGGCTTTTGGATACAGGGAGGGGAGTATTGCGCTTTTCTGCTCCAAAGGAGAAGATGCAGGGCAGGAGCAACCGGAAACGCAGGGTGCTTCTGCTCTTTTTGGCATGTATTCTGGCTGGCGCGTCTTTGGGGATGGCCAGAGGGGGGAAGGAAAAGGGGATTCTGGACAGGGAGGAGTCTGCGGCCCGGACCATGAACGGGGCTCGGATACTGGTAAGAGGAGAAATAAAAAAGGCTGAACAAAAGGAAGATACCCTTACCCTTATTTTGGAACAGGTGACGGCTGAGGCGGGGAGGAGGACTGCGAAGTTCAGGAGGATAGTAGTGTATGTGGAGAACGGGGCGAAAGGAAAGAGTGAT
Source organism: Enterocloster clostridioformis (assembly GCF_020297485.1). Classification (NCBI taxonomy): domain Bacteria; kingdom Bacillati; phylum Bacillota; class Clostridia; order Lachnospirales; family Lachnospiraceae; genus Enterocloster; species Enterocloster clostridioformis. Next base: position 2,173,867 of record NZ_JAIWZC010000001.1, on the reverse strand, counting down.
TCCGGTTTTCGGGAAGCGCTGACAGCTGGTTTGAAAGTACAGGTGAGAGGGAAGCTGGCTCCGGTGGAGGGACCGGGAAATCCCGGAGAATTTGATTTCAGGACCTATTACCGCACAAAGGGAACTGCATGCAGGCTGTATGGAGAAAACCTGGAAGTGGCGGGGGGAGAAGCGATTCCATATTATAAGGGAATAACAGAATTTCGGATGCGGTGTGCCGGTATACTTGAGAAGATATGCATGCCGGAGGATGCGGCGGTATTTAAAGCCGTGCTTCTGGGAGATACGTCTGATATGAATCCGGAGATGCGGGATATGTACCAGCGCAACGGAATATCCCATCTTCTGGCTGTCAGCGGGCAGCATCTGGCTATTATCGGCGGAGGGCTCTATCTGATGATTCGCCGGGCCGGAGCCGGTTATGGCCGGGCTGGGATGATATCATCTGCTCTTGTTATCAGCTATGGAATAATGACAGGAAGTTCCGGCTCCGCTATAAGGGCAGTTATCATGATATTGTGCCTGTGGCTGGCGGCGGTCAAAGGAAGAAGCTACGACACCCTGTCGGCATTGGGAGCTGCAGCCTTAATTCTTCTGTACAGACAGCCTTATCTGTTGTACCACAGCGGATTTGAACTGTCCTTTGGGGCGGTTCTGGCAATCAGCGGATTAGGAGGCTGGATGCAGTCCTTCCTTAAATTGGAACGGGCATGGGAAAAGACGCTCCTTATCAGTTTATGCGTACAAATCATACTCACCCCTATTGTGCTGTATCACTATTTTCAGCATCCTCTTTATGTTATTTTTTTAAATCTTTTGGTTATACCCCTTGTTTCCATATTAATGTATTCCGGTATTCTGGGGATTGTACTGGGAGGTGTTTGGATTCAGGGCGGAGTGGCGGCAGTGGGAGCCGGACATTATATTTTAAGGTTCTATGAGCTGCTGTGTAAATTTGTGGAAGGGCTGCCCGGTTACAGCCTGGTGCTGGGGCGTCCATCTCCGGGCGTGTTGGTGTTGTATTTTGGCATATGCGGGATGGGAACAGCTGTTATGCTGGTTTGCATCAGGAGACGGACCGGAGCCGATTTGAAAACTCATTCCCGCTGTCTTCGGGCTCCGTTTCGCGGTATAGTTGACTCGAAACCAGTGATATTAATATGCCTTTTTTGCATTTATGCACTTAGTTTTCTGGCACTGGTCCCACGTCCTGTCAAAGGACTGGAGGTTGTCTGTCTGGATGTGGGACAGGGGGACGGTCTGCTGCTCAGGACAGGCGAGAAGGTGGTGCTTATAGACGGCGGCAGCAGCAGTCAGAAAAAACTGGGGAATATTGTTCTGGAGCCTTATTTAAAAAGCCGGGGAATATCGTGGATTGATTACGCGGTGGTAAGCCATGGGGACAGCGACCATATAAATGGTTTTGTGTACCTGTTAGAGGAATCAAAGGACATCAGGATAGGAACACTGGTGCTGCCTGTGATGGGAAAGGGGGAGGAGGTATATGAAAATCTGGCTGTACTGGCCCGGAGGGAAGGGGCAGATGTGGTTTATATGAAAACCGCGGACTGGGTGGAAGCAGGGGAGCTGACACTTACCTGTCTGTATGCCGGTGAAGATTTTGGCGGAAAGGACCGAAACAGCCACTCCCTGGTTTTGTGCGGAGATTATAAGGGATTTCATATGTTGTTTACCGGCGATATGGGGGAAGGGCAGGAGCGCAGCCTGGTCAGACTGGCAGAACAGGACGAAACCCTGCAGGATATACATTTGAATCATGCGCAGATATTGAAAACAGCCCATCATGGTTCAGGGACATCTTCATCGGAAGTATTCCTGAACCGGTTGAGGATTCAATTAGCCGTTGTTTCCTATGGAAAGGAAAATGCCTATGGACATCCGTCGCCGGAGACAATGTCCCGTTTAAAGGAACAGGGGATTGTGATTCTGGAGACCGGAAGGAAAGGAGCCATAACACTTAAAACAGATGGTGCATCGCTGAAAGTCCATGTGTTCCGAGAGGAAAAATCTCATCAGGATAAGCTGGATGAAATCGCTGGATGAAATACGCTTCTGACAGCCATATTATAAATATGGAAGAGATAATGGAATCTTGGAGGGAGCAGGGGATGAATTATCAAAAAACATCTGATGAGATATTATCTCACAAAGGTGGAGCGGAGAATATTAAGGAAGTGACACACTGTTTTACCAGACTCCGGTTTACATTAAGGGAGCCGGAAAAAGCTGACCGCGGCAGGATAGAGCGGGTAGAAGGCGTGATAGCGGTTGTGGAAAGCAGCGGCCAGCTCCAGGTTGCCGTGGGGACAGAGGTGGGTCCGGTATATGACATGATGAAGAAAATGGACGGCACAGAACGAAAAACGGGTAAAGAGGGAGAGCCGGTTTATCATAAGGACAGGAAGGGAAGATGGACACACACCGGGAGTTATGATGCGGTCCAGAAGCAAGGGCCTAAAGGAGGTGGCGGCATCAGTATATCATTTTTCGGGGCTGCCATTATGACATTTCTGCTGTGATTTGAGGATATGGATCAGGAGGCAGAGAAAGCATCATGGGAAAGGATGTATGTGGACAGAAGCGAACACGACACAGGAAGCCTTAAGTGCATTAAAAAAGACAGCTTTCACTGGTACCGCCGTGTCATAGAGACAAACGGGTCAATGGTATAAGCTGTCAGTAGAGAAGGACTGTGTTTAAATGCGCTCTAATATATAATCCAGCAGCGCAGCGCAGCCTTCCGTCACATCGGACCAGGTGGTGTCAAAGTCACCGGTGTACCATGGGTCGGCCACATCCCTTCCGGAACCAGTGAATTCCATAAGTTTAAAAATCTTGTGGTCAGGATCACCGCCTGAAATACGCTGCATGTTGCGAATATTCCAGCTATCCATGCCAATCAGGTAATCGAATGATTTATAATCTGCCCTTGTCATCTGTTTTGCGCGGTGCCCCTCGCAGGGAATGCCGGCCTGCTTTAATTTGGCGCGGGTTCCGTGGTGTACAGGATTACCGATTTCTTCGGTGGACGTAGCAGCAGAATCTGCCCGAATTACCCCGGACAGGCCTTTTTCCTTTAGCAGGCTGCGGAAGTAGTAGAGGGCCATGGGGCTGCGGCAGATGTTGCCGTGGCAGACAAATAATACTTTTATCATTTTTCTGTAACTCCTTATAAGTCCTGTATTTCTTCTCAAATGCTTGATTTTACAGGGTTTTGGGGCTGTTCCGAAATTCTCTGTTTCCAGAGTATTTTCTCAAATCGTCCCATACTTTCTCATATTTGTCCCTGCAAAATTGGTAAATACGTTGGTAAAATAAGCAGCTTTACCAACGGGCTTTTTCAGCCATTCGCTACTCGATTCAGTTCCTCCTTGGCATCATCAAAATTCACATGGGTGTAGGTGTTCAAGGTTACGCTAATGTCTGCATGACCCATGATATACTGTAAGGTCTTGGGATTCATTCCCGACTTTGCCATATTGGAGCAAAAGGTATGTCTGCATACATGAGGGGTTACTTTCGGCATCTGGACACGATAAATCTTGTTGTACTTTTCAATGATATGTTCTAGTATAACTCGATTTTAATAAGTTTACATTATTATCCTGAAAACCAAGGGAAACGTGCGCCCAAAGCACGGACACGTAAGCCAAGAAATCAGATTACTACCAATGCTTAAATTGTAAACTTATTTAAATCGAGTTATACTAGTACAGCATTGCTTAAATGTCAGTGATTAAATTACTAATGGTATCCCGGCATATGTCCACTTAAATGGGTGTGCTGTAAGATTGTATTGTTCAATAAAGCGCAGGATGCTTGCTTCCAGTTCTTCTATTGATAGGCAGCTTTTCCGCTTCAGCAGCTTCCGGTTATTGATGCCAAACCATATCTCAATCTGGTTCATCCAGGAACTGTGTTTCGGAGTATAGACAAAGCGGATCCGGTGGGAAGGGTCATGCAGGAAATCCGCCCGGCTTTCCATACTTTTAAGGATCCCTGTTTTCCCTTTTTTGCCCAGTTCCAAGCCAAGGGCACAGGCTTCTGCCACAAAGCGGACAAGGGCTTCCGACTTATGGGTGTTTAGGCCATCGCATATAAATGTCCATGGGGCTTGCGGGTCTGTCCCTGCCAATGCTTTCACGGCTTCCACAAAATCCTCTTCTGTGCGTGTGGAGTTTAAATACGGCATTTCCATACGGCCCGTTGCAACATCAAAGAACCCGATGAGACTGGTCGTGCCATGGCGGATATACTCAAACTCCATTTTGGCGCACTGGCCGGGTAATGGGAGCTTGTCAGGATATTTATGTTCCAGCGCCTGTACCCCGGTCATTTCATCCGTGGAAACAATGTGTGCACCTTCCCGGCTTTGTTCCTGGGCACTCTGGTACAGGCCGCAGATTTCGTTTACTTTCCGCGCAAAAGATTCCGGGGCTTCCGTCTTTTCCGAAGAATGAAGCCAGTAACGGATTTTGTGGGGATGTAAATCTACCTCATTTTTAAAAAACGGCTGACAGATTTCTCAGAAATCTGTTCAGCGATCCCCTGCTTTTTAATTTCTGCCACTAACAGCGGGAGGCTCCACTGGCTTACTTCGTACCCAAAATCATTTGGGCTGCTGCAGGCAAGGCCGATGATCCGCATGATCTGGTCCGGCGTAAAAACAGACGGGGCACCGGGGCGTTTTTTATCGGACAGGACTGCCCGTATCTCATCTTCAAGCCTTTCCGGGTCGTCCATTTCAATCCTCCGCAAGGCTGGGAGCGCCGCGAGGAACCGACTGCGCCAGGTGGCAGCATTATTATAATGAAGCCCGACCTGTGGTGCAATATTCTGGTTGAGTTCCCCCTGTGACGCAAGCAGGACAATGCTGGCTCTTTTGACCAGTCCTGACGGAAGGGAGCGGCTTTTTGAAAAAGCAGATAATATGTTTTTCATGGCATCAGATAAAACCGGGATAGTATCAATTGTTTTCCTTCGCATAATAACCCATCCATTCTTTAGTGATAGAATTATTATGCACCGACTACAATAAAAAAGCAACGTCTATTCATTATTATTTTGGCAATGCTGTACTAGATATTAAGCAGTATGAGAATATAGTCAAGCAGCTTAAAGCCAAGATTCAGGAGCGCCGGACGTTGTTGGAGGAAAAGAAAAGTATCCCAGGAATTCAAGTATTTCGACATCGGGAGTTGACGCAGAAAATCGCTGCTTTGACCGAAGATATCGAGGAATTGAAAAGCGAGAAGGCCCTGCTATTCAATCAGTTTAACTGTGCGGACGGTCATGGCATGGGCGAAATCAAACAGTATATTGCATCTATGGAATCTTCGCTCGAAAGGCTAAACCAGCAGGAGGAAAAATATACCGCTGAATTGGACGCGGCACTGGCGCAGTACACTGAGCTGCAACGGCAGGCGGCGGATATGGATGCCATAGAACTGGATGTCGCCCGTCACGCTATTCGGCCTGATAAGGAACGGGAAACAGCCCAGCGGCTGCAAGCCGCTTATAGCAAGAAGCCAGGAGCGGTGACGCTTCTAAGGTGATTTGTTGGCCGTCTGTAATTCATAAAAACGAATCCACAGTCCGCTTTCGTCCCGTAGCCCCTCACCCACGAACTGATTGCGGTGGAGCAGAGGAGCCAGCGCAGGGGAGTCGGTGATAAAGGTGGGCACCGTCCGGAAAGGAGTCGGCCTTGCGCCATCCGTGAACCAGCCGTTGTTTTCCACATAGATATGGCAGTCTCTGCCGTCCCTGTCCGTGCCCGTCAGCATATACCGGGCCGACATATGCCGCACCTCGTTTTGATTGGTGATCTGGGTATCTACCCCGCAAGGTTCTACGATCCCATTGAAAATGGGCCCGGTTACCGTGCCTTTGAAGGGGATCATTTTTACACTGCCGATTTCGCTGGTCAGCATGACGGTCCCCTCGGGATTAGTCTCCACGTGGACCTCTAAAATGGGTGTTGATTTGTGTTTCATTGTAGCCTCCTATTATCGTTTTTCCCAAACCACTCCAGTAAATAGTCAATAAACGCCTTGACTGCGTGGGCAGTATAGTTCCGCTGGGGCAGCAGGGTGTAAAAAAGCCGGTTCACTTGCAGGGAAGCGATGGAAAAGAACAGTAATCTGTTTGAGGGGATGGAAAATACGATGCGGTCGCTGATAAAGGCGGCCCCCAGGCCATTGTCCGCGAATCGGTAGGCCGTAACCAGCTGGGACAGCGCCATTTTTACCTTTGGCGCAAATCCGGCCTCCTCAAACATGTGGATACTGCGATCATACAGATTGTTTCCCTTTTGAAGCAGGATGAACTCCAGTTCCCGAAATTCCCCCAGTGGTACTCTAAGGCAGGAGTCGGACATGTGCCGCCCCGCCTGGACGTCCTCCGCAGACAGGGCGCTCCCTCTCAACGCTTCAGACAGAGGGGTCTCCCGAGGAACAGCCAGCAGGATATGGTCAAAAAAGGCAGGTTGATGTTCGAAACGCTCAATATGCTCCGGCGCACAGCTGAAGGTCAAATCCAGTTCACGCCGCTCCAAACGCTTTGCCAACCTGGCTGAACTGTCCTCCGACACTTGGAGCTGGATGCCTGGATACCGCCGGGAAAAGCCGGACAGCACCTCTGCTAAGAGGAAACAGTTCAGGTAATGGGTTCCCCCAATGTGCAGGCGGCCCGTGTTCAGATCTCTCAGGTCCTCCAATTCCCGGCTCAAATCGGACTCCAAATACTTCATCCGCTCGACAGCCCGGATATATGCCTCCCCTGCCTGCGTCAACGTCAGCGGGCGGCGGCTGCGGTCGAACAACGCGGCCCCCAGGTTCTTCTCCTCCTGACGGACAGCCATACTCAGGGCGGGCTGGGTCAGATAGAGCTTTTCCGCCGCCTTGGTAAAGCTGCCGTCCTGATAGACCTGATAGATATACTGCATATTTTGTTCCATATATAAGCCGCCCTTATGTATCTATAAAAATCATAAAATTGATTATACACCTGCTTTGTGCTATTGTAAAGATAGCATAAAGAATTTCTTTTGATCCAATAAAATTCAGAAAAGGAGAACAAACATGAACATCAACGCACTGCTGATGGATCAGCGTGACAATGTGGTAACCTGCGTGGCCTCGGTGCCCAAGGGGAGCCAAATCGTCTATCAAAAGGGCACAGAGGTATGTACGCTCACTGCTGAGGATGACATCCCCTACTGCCACAAGGCCGCTCTGGAGGACCTGCCCCAGGGGGCGGAGGTACGCAAGTACGGCGAGATGATCGGACAGACCAGCGTATCTATCGCCAAAGGACACTGGGTTAGCCACGAGAACATTTTCAGTGTACCGCGGGACTATGACAGTGAGTTCATTCACTGAGAGGAGGCAACGATGATGCAATTTTGGGGCTATAAACGTAAAGAAGGCCGTGCTGGCATCCGCAACCACGTCCTGATCCTTCCCACCTGTGCCTGCGGAAGCGAGAGCTGCCGGGTGGTAGCCAGCCAGGTCCGGGGTGCGGTAAACATCGTATTCAACACCGGCTGCTCCGATGTAGCGGCCAACACCGAGATGTCTCAGAAGGTTCTCACGGGGTTTGCCTGCAATCCCAACGTCTACGGAGTGGTCATCATTGGTCTGGGGTGCGAAACTGTCCCCCACCAAAAACTTCGGGAGAAGATTCAAAGTATGACCAGCAAGCCGGTGGTGTCCTTCGGCATCCAGGACGAGGGCGGCACGCTGAAAACCATTGAGAAAGCTGTCCGGGCCGCTCGGGACATGGCTGCGGAGGCAGCCATGCAGCCAAAGGAGTTGTGCGACATATCTGAGCTGCTGCTGGGAATCGAGTGCGGCGGCTCCGACGCCACCTCTGGCATCGCCAGTAACCCAGCCGTAGGCGAACTCAGCGACCTGCTGGTGGACATGGGCGCCTCCACCATCATGAGCGAGTCCATCGAGTGGATCGGCGGAGAGCATGTCGTGGCCAAGCGGGCCGCTACTCCGGAGATACATAACCAGATCATCCAGATCTGCAAGGACTATGAGGAGCACCTGAAAGCCGCCGGACAGGACTGCCGGGCCGGCCAGCCCACCCCGGGCAACAAGGCGGGGGGCCTGTCCACCCTGGACGAGAAGAGCCTTGGCTGTATCCGCAAGGGCGGCACCCGCCCCATCGTGGAGGTGCTGGAGCAGGCCCAGCGGCCCACCAAGCACGGGGCCATCGTCATGGACACCGCAGGCTACGATATCTCCTCTCTTACCTCCATGGTAGCGGGCGGCTGCAACGCCATCATATTCACCACCGGACGGGGGACCCCCACAGGCAACGCCATTGTCCCCGTGCTGAAGGTCACCGCTAACGCCCACACCTACCAGTGCATGGAGGACAACATGGATGTGGATCTGAGCGCTATCATCACCGGCGAAAAGACCTATCAGAAGATGGGGGCGGAACTGGTTCAAATTATTGGAGATGTCTGTAACGGCAAGATGACCAAAGCAGAGGCGTTCGGCTTCTCTGACATTGCGGTGGACCACGTCTGCCGGTTCGTATAAGCGACCTCAAAATAGAAAGGAGATAGAGACATGACCTCATTAACGATTTGTTTAATCATCTGCGTGCTGACTATGATCAGCTATGTGTGGGGCAAGCTCCCTATGGGTCTGACAGCCTTGACCAGCATGGCGGCCTTTATCCTCACCGGCTGCCTGGACCCCAAAACCGCCCTGGGCTACTTTGGAAATTCCAACGGTGTCATGATCGTGGCCATGTTCGTGGTGGCTGCCGGCTTTACCCGGACTCAGTTCGTAAAGAAAGCCGCCGCCAGCGTGAACAAGATCGCCCACGGCTCCCTGACGATGGTCATGCTGGGCTACGTTCTGGTTACCGCCCTGCTGGCTCAGTTCATCCAGAGTTCTGTCATCGTGTTCGGCATCATGGCTCCCATGATGATTGCCACCTGCGACGAGTTGAAAATCAGCCCGTCCAAGACCCTGTTCCCTCTGTCCATCGTCAGCATCTCCACCATCTCTGCCCTGCCCCTGGGCAGCGGCGCTACTCAGGCCGCCGAACTCAACGGCTATCTGGAGGCCAACGCCTACACCGATTTTGTTGTAGCCATAACCGACCCCATGAAAGCCCGTCTGCCCATGCTCATTGCAGTGATGATCTACTGTATTTTCTTTGCTACCAAGTTTGCCCCTGACGCCCCGGTGGTCCAGACCTCCGAGATGAAGACCCGCCGGGACGATAAAGCGGCCCTGCCTGCTTTCCAGGAGCGTGCGGGTTACATCATCTTTATTCTGACCACTCTGGCCCTGATTTTCCAGCGTCAGATCAAAGTCGACACCTGGGTTATCTGTCTCACAGGCGCCGTGGCTATGGTCCTGTTTGGCGTCCTGACGGAAAAGGAGGCCATCGGCTCCATCAACTGGTCCATGGCGTTCCTGATCGTTGGTTCCTTTGCTATGGGTGGGGCTCTCACCGAGACCGGCGCGGGAGAAGTGGTCGGCGGCGTTCTGGCCGACTTCGCCAACAGCATCAACAACCCCTACATCATCGGCTTTATCTTCTTCATCGTGCCTTTCCTGCTTACCCAGGTGATGATGAACCGCACGGTTATGATTATCTTCATCCCCATCGCCATCCTGGCCTGTAAGGCTATGGGCGCCAATCCTATTGGCATCATTATCCTGGTGCAGTCCGCCTGCCTCAGCTCTTTCATGACCCCCATGGCTACCCCTGCGGTTCCCATGTGTATGGCCAGCGGCGGCTATGATTTGAAATCTCTCATCAAGCAGTCCATCATTCCCGCCACCATTCTCTGTGTTGTCTCCGCAGGCTGGATTATGACCGTATTCCCCATGTTCTGAGAATATGCTTCACCTCCCCACTCCAAACGGGGGTGAAGCATCGAAAGGAGGTATGCTTTATGTTAGAAATCAAGCAGTTTCCCGCTGATATGAGCGCTCTGGAGGTGGACCATACCGATGCCAAGCGTTGTTTGATCTCTGGGCTGTTTGAGGAAAAAGTGGAAGTTTCGGGTCAGAAGCGGCGCTTCTACACCTATATCGTGCCGGGGTTGTGCAGCAATCAGCCTTGCCTGGTAGTAGCTCCACCGGAGGATGTGTCTGTTCTGGATTTCCTGGAAAACGGCTTTTGGATAAGGTTTGCTGAGAAGAACCAGATCTTCCTCCACATCCTGGAGCCAGAGAACGGAAAATACCGCCTGGACGGCACCGATTCCGCCTATATGAACAAGGTCTACGTGGAGATTCAGTCCCGGCGGTTCTACGTCACCATGCAGGACAATATCTACGCTGTCGGGATCGGCGGCGGTGCGGCGGTGGCCCAGCAGGCCGCCATGGAGATGGCCTCCGAGTGGTCGGGCCTTGCCACCTTCGGTGAGATGACCCCCGAGGTACTCCAAAGCGCCGGGCGGGTCCACGCCGGGGAGAACACCGGGAAGACCGAACTGGTGGTCAGCGGAACCAAGGCACAGCTTCCCGTCTGGATGTGCTGGGGGGAGACCACCGGAGATAACCAGGCGGTACGGGACTACTGGAAGGGCCAGAACGACGCAGACAACGAGGTATTTTCCAACCGTTGGGCAGATGAAATTTACTTCCCCAGCCGGGTGTGCAAAAAGAGTCAGGTCAACGAGGAGAAGATCGCCCAGGTCCGGGTGACCAACGGCTGGTCCGGCGATTTGAACGAGGAATTTTTCACCGCCATCTGGGACTTCATCAGCCTTGCCCGCCGTCACCGCAGCTTTTCTAAAAAAGCCCTGCGTTGGTATGAGGACCCCGCCGCCTACGGTGCTCAGCTCCACACCCTGGAGGTGGACGGCTTTACCCGCCGCTGGTATGAGTATGTGCCCGAGAGCGTCCGGAACAGTGCCGCGCCCGTCCCCCTGGTGGTGTGTATGCACGGCAGGGGCGGCAGCGCGGAGAGCTTTATCGACCTGTCCGGTATGAACCGGGTGGCGGAGGAGCGGGACTTTATTGTACTGTTCCCCGAGGCCAGCGTCTATCAGCAGCACCCCGGCGGGCTGAGGAATGTCCTGCTGTGGAACGGAAGCTATCAGGGTAAGCCCATCGACGATGTGCCCTTCATTCTCAGCATGATCGAGGATGTGAAGAGCCGGTACGCCATTGATTCGGGCCGGGTGTACGCCTGCGGCCAGTCCAGCGGCGGCATGATGACCTCCGCCCTGGCGATCCGTGCCCCGGAGGTGTTCGCCGCCGTGGCCCCCTGGTCGGCCATCCGCAACCCAGACTTTGACGCCCCCCCACTGGAAAAAATCGACCCGATGGTGCCCTATCTGTTCCTCTTTGGAGAGAATGATTGGCTGTGTGTGGACCGGGAAAAGGGCGAGCTGGAGTATCATGTAGCCCCTGACATTGCTGCTTTCCTGCGCAATCTGATGAAGATCTATCAGCTGGATGAGACGCCCCACCGGTATGCCTGCGGCGAGATCAGCTACTATGTCTATCTGAACGCCAAGCGGGTTCCTCTGCTCGTTGTAGGTACTGTGAAAGAAATGTCCCACGCCAACTACCCCCGGGAAAGCTGGAACACTTACGACGAATTTTTGTCCAAATTCTCCAGACGCGCCGACGGAACGCTGGTGTATATGGGCGAGGAAGTTTAACCGTTACTAACCAGAAAAGTCCTTTACCGCAGCGCAGGCCAGGGCAGCAAAGACTGCAATGGCCTGCGCTTATATGTAATCAGGAGGTAAATAATCATGGAATACAAATATCCCAACCTGTGCAAGCCCATCACCCTGGGCCGCACCACCTTCCGCAACCGCATGTTCTCTGCGCCCATGGGCGGCACCGATATTACCACCGACGGCTGTATCGGCCCCAAATCCACCGCTTTCTACGAATTACGCGCCAAGGGCGGCGCGGCGGCGGTTACCGTCTCCGAGCTGATGGTTCATCCCTCCACCGACGGCTCCCACGCCTACCACCTGGACGAGTCCATCCTCAATTCCCTGGCCTGCGCCACCTACACCGCCGACGCCATCCGCCGCCACGGGGCCATCCCCAGCATCGAGCTGTCCCACTCCGGCATGTACTCGGGCACCTACATGACCGACAAGAACAAGCAGCACGGTATGACCCAGTGGGGGCCTTCCGCCTGCATCCGCCCCGATGGGGTTCAAGTAGGGGAACTCACGGTGGAGATGATCGATGACATTGTGGCTGCCTATGCCCATGTGGCTGGCTTGGTCAAAAGGGCAGGCTTTGAGCTGCTGATGGTCCACGGTGGCCACGGCTGGCTCATCAACCAGTTCCTGTCCCCCATGTTCAACAAGCGCACCGACGAGTACGGCGGTTCTCTGGAAAACCGCTGCCGTTTCGCCATTCGGGTGCTGAAAGCCATCCGGGAGGCGATAGGGCCCTTCTTCCCCATCGAATTCCGGCTGTCCGGAGCGGAGTTCGTGGAGGAGGGCTATGACCTGGAGGAGGGCATCCGCATTGCCCAGCAGATTGAGCCCTACATCGACCTCCTCCACGTCACCGCCGGCACCTATCAGCGCACCTTTGGCATCACCCACCCCTCCATGTTTACCGACCACGGACGGAATGTCTATCTGGCGGCGGAAATCAAGAAGCACGTCAAAGTGCCCGTGGCCACCATCGGCGGGCTGAACGACCCGGCCCAGATGGAGGAGATCATCGCCTCCGGCAAGGCCGATGTGGTCTACATGGCCCGGGCCCTGCTGGCCGACCCCTTCCTGCCCAACAAGATTATGGCAAATCAGGATGAGGATATTGTCCGCTGCCTGAGGTGCTTCACCTGTATGGCGGAGCGGGCTGCCACCTCCACCCGCCGCTGTACCGTCAATCCCCTGATTGGCCGGGAGTGTGAAGGCAGCGAGGTCGCCCCTGCCCCGGTGAAGAAGAATGTCCTGGTGGTGGGCGGAGGCCCCGGCGGGCTGTACGCCGCCTGGACTGCGGCCCGGAGAGGACATAAGGTCGTCCTGTGTGAGAAAGAAAACGAGCTGGGCGGCATTCTCAAGAGCGAGCAGGCCCTGCCTTTCAAGTACGAGATGTACCAGCTGGCAGGGACCTACGCCAAATTCTGCCGGGACACCGGAGTGGAGATCCGTCTGAACACCCCTGTTGACCGGGCCTATGTGGATGAAATGGCCCCGGACGCCGTGATTGTCGCCGCAGGCTCCAGCCCCCTGGTGCCGCCGATTCCCGGCCTGGACGGGGATAACGTAGTGATCGTCAACAACTACTACAAGGAGAAGGACAAGGTAGGTGACGATGCGGTCGTGTTCGGCGGCGGTCTGGCCGGCTGCGAGTGTGCCATCCACCTGGGCCAGGAGGGCAAGAAAGTCCACCTGGTGGAGATGCGGGACATGCTGGCCCCCGACGCCAATGTCCGCCACCGCCCCCTGCTGTTGAAGGAGATCGACAAGTATGTCACCGTTCATACTGGGTACAAGGGACTGCGGGTCACAGAGGAGGGTATCGTCTGTGAGGACAAAGAGGGCAAGGAGGTCCTGGTCCCCGGCAAATCCGTGATCTGCGCCCTTGGCCAGCGATCCCGTACCGATGTGGTGGAGGCGCTGAACGGCTCCGCTCCCTTTGTCCGGGTCATCGGCGACGCCGCCCGGGTTTCTACCATCACCAACGCCGTCTACTGGGGTTACCACGCCGCGTTGGACATTTAAACAGATACTAAGTTTGCCGCTGTTCTTCCGAAGAGGACGGCGGCAAACCATAATTTATCATTTTAATCATAAATAAGGGGGAATACCATGCCTGTTGGAGTTATTGTGAACTGTTTATCCGTGCTAATAGGGGGATTTGTAGGCGCAGCGCTTACCCGAACACTCTCGGATAAACTAAAGTCAGACCTGTCAATATTGTTTGGGTTTTGCTCCATTGCCATTGGTATCAATTCCATCATTAAGGCACAGGCCATGACCGCGGTTGTCCTGGCAATTCTGGGGGGATTTATCATTGGACATATCTTGAACTTGGACACAGCGGCAATCCATTTTTTCAGATGGCTGGTTGAAACACTGCGTCTTGGCAGAGAGAATATCGACATGGATATGTATATCACCGTAGTTGCATTGTTTTGCTGTTCCGGGTTCGGCTGGTACAGCACGTTGATAGAAGGGATTGCCGGTGATACCAGCCTATTGTTCTCCAAATCGGTTCTAGACTTTTTTACAGCCCTTGTATTTGCGGCGGCGCTGGGGAGAGCGGTCTGTGTGATTGCCGGCCCGCAGATTCTGGTTCTGCTGGTTATCTTTGGTGTTGGCCGCATGGCGGGTGCGTGGATCACACTGGGGATGTTTGCTGATCTGTCCGCCTGCGGCGGCATTTTGACGTTGGCCGCCGGTATGCGCGTAGCCAAAATCAAAAGCGTGCCTCTTGTCAACTTAATTCCGTCTCTGATTTTAGTTATGCCTCTTTCAGCACTGTGGACAACATTGATGGGATAGGGTTATTCAGATAAAAAGCGACTAAATTAAAGTGGACAAAAGTCGAGTGTACGGTCAAAGATAATAGTAAATGTCAAGTATAGAGTTATATTAGTCTGCGATATTCTTCTTCTGCTCCACTTCATCTTTACGTTCACACTTGACTAGGGATAGAATCAGCAATTCATAATATTTTTGTAAGGGTGAAAATATCCTTGACAAATCTCTTCTCAGAAGCGAATCCTTGAAACCTACGCACGGGAACACGGCATTATGAATTACCGTTTTTTCGTGGACGACGGTTGGAGCGGGGCGAATTTTGAAAGACCGAGTTTTAAGGAAATGATAGAGGGCGTGGAAAATGGCGAGATAAAGACCATTATCACAAAAGAACTCTCCCGTTTAGGCAGGAACTATCTGCAAGTCGGCATGTATACGGAAATGGTGTTCCCAAGAAAGGGAGTGCGTTATATCGCTATCAATGACGGCGTTGACAGCGAACAGGGCGACAACGATTTAACGCCGTTGAAAAATCTTTTTAATGAATGGCTGGTGAGAGATACGAGCAAGAAAATCAGAGCGGTAAAACGCTCAAAGGGCATAAGCGGAAAGCCCGTCACAAGCAAGCCTGTATATGGCTACCTCATGGACGAGGACGAAAGAAGCCCGGTTTATGAAGCACCTAATCGAGCAGAACGAGGACGGGGGCAAACGCCGGAACGCCGCCAAGAAGAAAGAGCTGGAAGCGGCAGAAAAACGGATTGCGGAACTCTCCGCTATCTTCAAGCGGCTGTATGAGGACAGCGTGACCGGGTGCATATCGGACGAGCGTTTCACGGAGTTGTCGGCAGAAAGGGCAGGAATGTAAACACATATCGTGACAGCCGGATGCCGCTGTACATCAGTGCCAGCATCGCTGCAAGCACGGCGATGTCTGCCACCGTCGGGAGAATGCGGCTTGCTGTATATCTTCCCTTAAACAGCTTTTTATGCCACACTGCGTTCAGCCCATGATGAAGCAGGAACAGCACAAACAAGGCGGCTCCCACCCATTCGCGGGCAGCTTCTCCCCACAGGTGGTAGCCCATGAGGAACAGCATTGCTATTGTCATGAAAAGGTCAACGAGGATTTTCAGATGCTTCCGTTTCATATCACAGCCTCTGGTTACCGGTAGACCACACATGGGGCTTGCTGGCTTCTGACGCCGTATTCTGTGCCATGACGCCGACCAGTACATGGGGGACATACAGTTCTTCCAGAAATGCCATTTCCTCCCCAGAAAGACTCAGCTCTGCTGCTTTTGCAGCCCCCTCAATGTGATGTAACTTGGTGGCACCCACAACCGGAGAAGTTACCTTCTGCATCAGCCATGCCAGAGCGATCTCCGTCATGCTGACACCCTTGGAATCTGCCAGTTCTGCCACTCTTGCAATGATCCTGCTGTCCGCCCCGGCAGTTGCATCATATTTCAGCCCTGCATAACTGTCCTCAGTCAGCCGCTTGGAGGTCTCGCCGGGGTGCTTGCTGAGACGACCACCAGCAAGGGCGCTGTACGGGGTCATGGCAATGTTGTCCTCCCGGCAAAGCTGTGCCATTTCCCGTTCTTCTTCCCGGAAAATCAGGTTGTAATGTCCCTGCACGGAAACAAATTTTGCTAAGCCTTCTTTTTCAGCCAGCGCATTGGCTTTCGCCAGCTGCCATGCAAAGCAGTTGGAAATGCCAATATACCGAGTCTTGCCCTGTTTTACCACATGGTTCAGCCCGTCCAATATGTCTTGCAGCGGGGTCTGGTAATCCCACATATGATAGATATAGAGGTCAACATAGTCCATACCGAGGTTTTGCAGGCTCTTGTCCATCATCCGCTGAATGTGCTGCTGACCGGAGATACCGTTTTCAATGTCTGCTGCCGTCCGGGGCAGGAACTTGGTGGCAATGACTATATCTTCCCGTCTGGCAAAATCCCGGATGGCTCTGCCCAAATACTGCTCGCTGGTTCCGCTCTGATAAGCGATAGCGGTATCAAAGAAGTTGACACCCAGATCCAGCCCCCGTTTGATAATCTCACGGGAGTGTTCCTCGTCAATCGTCCAGCTGTGCTGACCGTTTGCCGCATCCCCAAAGCCCATGCATCCCATGCAGATTTTGGAAACCGTCAGGTCGCTGTTGCCCAATGTTGTATATTTCATAACTGCACCTCCTTATTGTAAACCGTTCGTTTCCAACCATGTGGCAATATCATCATTCAGCGTGGAACCGCCGGAGTAGTGAACGGACAGCGCTTCACCCATAGACGCATCCGCTGCCAGCCATCTGCTCCTACGGCAGGCATATTCCCATTCTGTTTCCGTGGGCAGACGGTTGACATTTGCTGTGCGATCCCAGCTGACACGCGGCCCCTCAATGGTATACACAGGGGGCAGACCTTCCAGCTGACTGCGGCAATAGCGGACGGCATCCAGCCACGAAACGCTCTCCACAGGCAGATCATCCCTGATGAAATTGCTGGGGTTCTCACCCATCACGGCTTCGTACTCTGCCTGCATGACCTCATAGCGGCTTATATAAAAATCACTGACTGTTACCTCTCGCTGAGCCAGACCGATTTCTGTCAGCCACTGTACAAGCTGGTCACTACTGCGAACAGCCAAACCATCGGTCACAGCTGCATCAGGCTCCAGTGTGGCAATGGCCGCAGGCGTACCGGACAGACCACTGCCGCCGCTGGTGCAGAAAGGAGCAATGGTCTTGCCGCTAAAGTCCACAGCATCAAAGAAGGTGTACAGAATCCGAGGCATATCGCCCCACCAGATGGGGTAACCCACATAGATCACCGAATAGCCATCCGGATCCGGCAGTTCTCCTGCAATGGCAGGACGGGCGCTCTGGTCGTTCTGCTCGGCTGTTGCTCTGGTGGAATGGTCGTTGTAGTTTAAGTCCTCGTCGGTATAGGGGTGCTCCGGGACAATTTCATAAAGATCGGCACCGGTCAAGGCTGCCAGCTCCTCTGCGGCAGATCGGGTGATTCCGGTAGCGGAGAAATAGACAACCAGCGCCTTTTCTTCGGCAGCTTCCATTTCGGACGTTTCCTCTACATTGTTGTTTCCTTCCACAGGAGATGCAGTTTCTTCCTCCGTGGGTGCGGAGGTGTCCATGGATGCAGAAGAGCTTTCTGTCTGTGCGGAGCTTTCAGCTCCGACGGATTGAATTTCATTTGTGGTTCCTGCGCAGGCAGCCATACAGAAAAACAGCGCAGCAATCAGAACCATAGAGAATAATTTCTTCATAACTGTACCTGGAGACTCATGTCTTCGGACATGAGAGGAATGGTGCCCCTCAGCGTCTCTTACAGAGCCTCTCTTTCCTTTTTTTATTGAATATCCAGAACATGCGTTTGCTTTTTCTTTTTCGCTATGCTATAAAGCATCAGTCGGTGAAAAGTAATGGTTACCCATTCATCCGGCTCACCTTTTCCCGGCACGAATACGATCTGGTTTGGAACCGGGATTACTCGCTGCGGGACGGGATGTTTCGCTTAAACACACTGTCTGGCCGCTTGAAGGTTCCCTTGAATCCAAAGGCATGGAGCATTGGCTTTCCTGCGAAGGCCGGTTTGGCACGGCCAAGCTGCTTTGTAAAAACAGGAAATGGTTTCCGCATGTTCCGGTTGCCCTGGAAAAAGCGCGTTCTATTCCGGCCGTCCGGTCAAGCAGAAACGGGCGAACATGCTGGCCCTTCGGAAAGGTCTTCAGGTCCGTGGAACCAAATCCGCTAAACGGAAGCTTAAAAAGCTTCGGGAGAGAGAATCCCGTTATGTAACTGCGGTAAACCATGCAGTTACCAAGGCACTTGTCTCCCACTATGGAGCCGGAACGCTTTACGTGCTGGAGGATCTGACCGGTGTAAGGAAAGCCACAGAGCAGGTCCGCACCAAACAGCGCTATGTGACGGTCAGCTGGTGCTGCTATGAATTCCGGAAGATGCTGGAATACAAAGCACTCATGACCGGTTACCGTGTGATTGCCGTGGCTCCGGCCTATACAAGCCAGGACTGCCCGATATGTGGAAATCGTGCCAAGGAAAACCGAAACCGGAAGCGGCATGAATTCCAATGCCGGAAGTGCGGATACCAAAGTAATGATGACCGAATCGGCGATGAATCTGTACCTTGCCGCTCCGAAGAGCATCCCAGCGTAACAATTCGATTCCGTTGGTATCGAAAACGAATCCTCCTCTGGTTAGCAGAGGTCTGTTAGGTAAAGCCGAAGCAGAAGGGCTGCAGTCAATCAGCCTATAGTAGCCAATGTTTGAGGTAGGAGACAGAGGAATACTCTGTCGCTTGTACTACGGTAGTTGAGTTACAAGCCCGTGTCTTGAGACATGGGTAATTGACAGATTATTCCTTCCTAATATATGATGGTCACACCTTATTTTAATTTCCCATAGGTTTCCGCATCCACAGCTTCCAGCCATTTGTTGGAGCCATTCTCGCCGGGGACTTCGATAGCCAGATGGGAAAACCAACTGTCAGGGGCAGCACCGTGCCAGTGCTTCACGCCCACAGGAATGTTGATGCAGTCACCGGGGTTCATTTCAATGGCGTCCTTGCCCCATTCCTGATAGTAACCACGACCTGCCACGCAAATCAGAATCTGACCGCCGCCCTTCGCAGCGTTATGAATATGCCAGTTGTTGCGGCAGCCCGGTTCAAAGGTCACATTGAACACACCAACCTGACTGGTGGAGACAGGGGAAAGGTAGCTCTGTCCCACAAAATACTGTGCATAGGCATCATTAGGGGCACCGATTGGGAAAACCATGCCGTTTTCATGGGCAGACTTGGCATCCGTGACCGCATCCTCTGTCCAGACCTCCTTTGCTATGTTGAACACTGCCCAGCCTTTGGGCCAGCCTGCGTAGAAGGCCACATGGGTAATGACTGCAGCGATCTCTGCCTTTGTCACACCGGCTTTCTTTGCGTTTTCCAGATGGTAGCGCAGAGAAGAATCCGTTACGCCAGAGGACATCAATGCTACAACCGTGATGATGCAGCGGGTTTTGTGGTCAATATCCTGATTGCTCCAGTTCTCGCCAAAGAGAATATCATCGTTATAGTGGGCAAATTCCGGGGCAAAGCTGCCCAAAGCGTTTCTGCCCGCAGTCTGTACGACTTTTTCCATAATCAAATTTCCTTTCGTTATATTTTCTTAATCCAGCATTCCAATTCTTTTTCGGTTACATTAGAGAGGAACACTTTGCCCTCTGTGATCGTGGTGCTTTCATCCACAGAGGTACGCAGATAGTTCACGGCATGACCGAAACCGCTTCCGCCGGATGTTGCGAACAGAACGATTTTCTTGCCGGAAAAATCATGGCTTTCCAGAAAGCTGTTTACGATGGTAGGAGCGATATACCACCAGATGGGGAAGCCAAGGAAAACCGTGTCGTATCGGCTCACATCCAGATCGGTTTCTGCCAGAGCCGGACGAGAGCCGCGGTCATTCATTTCTATACTGCTGCGAGAACGTTTATCCATCCAGTTCAGGTCTGCGGATGTATAGGGAATTGCAGGGGTAATTTCATGCAGATCGGCATTTGCTGCCTGTGCCAGCTTACCTGCAACAGAAGCCGTTGTTCCGCTGGCACTAAAATAAGCTACAAGTGTTTTGGACATTTTACTTTTCCTCCTTTTTTGACTTGAAGGACAGGCATTTGCCCAGCACCTCGCCGGTAGCCAGATATTCATAGCTGGGGAACTGGAACAGCACGGGCTTCAGCTTGTTGTAGTCCGGCTTACCAGTTTCGGTCATACAACCTTTCTCCACATAGGTTCCGTCGATGGTGCAAATGAAGCTCTCAAAACCGTCCGTCTCATAAATGTACACCACACTGCACACCATGGTCAGGGGAGACTTTTCGATGATGGGAGACTTGCCATCCTGTGTCAGCCACGCAAACAGCTGAGACTTATCCTCCTTGCTTCCGCTGAGAGAGCCTGCCAGATCTGCCTCCGGCAGCATATCCGGCTGCACCAGATTGATGGTCAGCTTTTTGGTTTCCTTGATAATACTGTTGATAAAGTGTGGTTTTGCCAGACTGACCAGAACCTTGTCATGGCCGATGATGCCTACATGGGCAACCAGTGTCCATGTGGGGTTTGCCCCATTCATTGCACCGATCACAGTGACCGGAAGGGGGTACAATGCCAGCAGAGAGCCAATGTTTTTCTTCATAGATTATTCCTCCTGTTGCTTTACTTTTTGAAGTTTGTGCCGCAGATAGTCCAGCTGCCGCAGCTGATTTTCCCGTAGATGAATTTCCTCCAGTGCAGCCTTACGCCGTGCATTCAGCATTTCCAAACGCTGCTCTACGGTGTGGCTGCCATCCAGAAGCAGCTGCATATAGGTTTCCACTTCCTGACTTTCAAAGCCTACCTCGTGCAGCGTCATAATCATGCTCATGCGCTCCAGATCTTCGTCGTCATACTGCCAGACTCCCATGATTTTCTTCACGCTGGAGCAAAGCCCGAAGCGTTCATATTCTTGCAGCGTTTCCAGTGGGATCTGATAGCGTCTGCTTGCTTCCTCAATCGTCATTTCCTTCTCCTTGTGCAAAAAAATGTAGGTATCCCAATTGGAATACCTACATTGTATCGTCTGTTATTAAAAATGTCGAATACCTATATTACATTCTGAGAAATGCTCAAATCGTATTTCTCAGCCACTTGATAAAGCAATCGGTTGCCTGTGCCTGAAATTGATTCTTCTTCCATACAACGACCGCTCCGGTTTCTACCGCAGAAGCAAATGGAACAAATATCAGCTCCTCATAAAAACTGCCCAGATCAAAGCACAGCGCCACCCCGGCATTTTGCCGCACCAGAGCGGCGGCGTTCAGGATTAAGTTATAGGTTGCAGCAATCTCAAGCCGGTCATATGTTTCACCAAACCATGCCGACAGTTCGTGCCGGACAACCTCTCTCCGGGGAATGAGCAGCGGTACCCTCAGCAAATCTTCCGGAAAAACCGACGGTTTCTGTCCGAGGGGAGAGTCCTTCCGCACCAGAACGCCCCATTTTTCCTTCCATGGCATACGAATGAAATCGTACTTGCCAATATCCACCGGCTCCATCAAAAGTCCCATGTCCAGAAGTCCGGCTTCCATCCGCTCCTTGATGTCGTCTGCTGTGGCGCTGTAGAGGCTAAACTGTACCAGCGGATATTTCTGACGGAAAGCGGTCATCTGCTCGGCCAGCAGGGTCATATTCCGGGTTTCACCGCAGCCAATGGAGATCTCGCCGGAAATATCCTGCTCCCTGTTTGTGAGCTCCTGCATGGTTCGATCCGACAGGGCAACCAGTTCCTGTGCCCGTCTTTTCAGGAGCATCCCATCTTCTGTCAGGGAAATATTATATTTTCCACGCCGAAACAACGTCACGCCCAATTCCTGCTCCAACTGCTGCAACTGCCGGGAGAGCGTTGGCTGGGTCACATGAAGCAGCTGTGCGGCTTTTGTAATGTTTTCTTCTCTGGCCACCATGAGAAAATAGCGTAATACACGCAGCTCCATGGAGCAATCACCGCCTTTCCTGCTTTTCATTATATTAATCCATTCTATTCATTTCAAGCATAACTGCCATCAAGTTATACAGCTTTTGTTTTTTTGATGCTGCATTTCCTGCAGGGTAGAAAGAAAGCCATAAGCTAAACTCAATTTTCAGAACAGCAGTTCCCCACCATGAATAGTCAAGGAACAGGGACAATTCTCTATACGGCTGAAATTTACCGTTTGGGGACAGGAACTTCTGTTCCATGTTTTTGAAAAAATAGACCAAAAAAGGGCAGGTCATTTTCTTGTGACCTGCTAAAGTCTACTATAAGTTCATGCTTTGAACAAGTATTTCTTTTATATTCTTCTATTTACAGCCTGTTCACTGCCTTGTATAATGGAAGCAGGCAGTTCCTGCTGCTGGGTAGCTTCCATCTCCGAAAGGGGGTGGTATAACATGAGTACATATGAGACACTTTCTTTGATGATAGCGTTTGGGGTACTTGTTGTTATGATTACAGGTACAAAAAAATAGTCACCCGCCTCCCAAGCTCAGTGACTATTTTTAATTAAGCTATTAACTTGGAAGCCACTCACTGGAGTGAACTGCCTTTTTTGTACCTTTATTATAATCCAATTCTACCACATATGTCAATCATGGATTTTCTTTATACTTCCCAAAGGATGTCTAAAGGTATATCTGGAATTTCCAAAATGCTTCAGTGCGTATTCCAGGGGCAAACGATTCTGACGAAAAAAATAGCAGTCAGACATGCTCCAGTGCCAGTAATTCCGAAGCTGCCTTCGCATCCTTTACTCTTATTAGATTATCCCATGCATCTTCCTTCCCAAGCAAACTCATCCCACCATGCCACACGAGACAATCATTAGATGATGAATCAGAATATTCGGAGTCAACCTTGTCCAGGTTCTATATTCGCAGTCATCACAATACCTTTTTTCCCTTTTTGCTTTGGGCATAGGGCAGTGTTCCAACGATTATCACATTGAGGATAGTAATTCCCATTTTTAGCTCTTTTTGCAAATACATCTTTCCCGCCCAAAACATGGAGAAAAATCGGGTTGCCAGATTTGTGCCAATATATTGCTGACTGATTCTGGCTCCTTGATCCAAATCGTATTCCGCGGCAGAAAGCGCGTCTGAGAATACTTCACTTTCAGAATATGGTATGGCCGCTTTATTAAGAAGGGCTCTAAGTTTTCTGTTCTCAGCCTGCAAATCTCTGACTAACTTCCCGATGGAATCAAAATCATAAGCCCCTATATTCATGCAACTCCCTCTTTTTATATCTGCGGTTCCAACTAACCGCCCTTAATGTCAACCCTGCCTTTTTAGACCCTCCCCGTCTTTACCGCCCGGAACAACCAGCCGCTTCACATCCGTATCAAATTCATCCCCTGTCACCAATGAAACCGTATATCTTTCATCGAATAAATCAATCAGGTTTTCCACGTCCCTGAAGGTGTGCAGATAAATTTGTCCGCCGCGTATATCAAATACCCCCTGCCAGCGGGGGACTGTATTCACCCTCTGTATCAGTTCTTCCGCTGTCTTTTCCACCACATGGTAATGCTTAATCCGCATCATCTTGCGGGAATATTTGGTCTGGTTCCGCTCAATATAGGCCGTTAATTTTTCACAGTTGATCACCAGACGGATATCTGAAATATCAGACACCGCCTTTTTGGCCGATGCCTTGATGAAGTCATTGAACCCGAAATGTCTCTGCATCAGGCCGATATCTTTGGTGACGATTGTGTCCCCTATGATGAGCAGGTCTACTTTTCTTGTGATTACAAAGAGCTGTTCCGGCATTTCCACAAAACAATCGGTCTGTTCCGTATCTAATATCCGGGCAAAAAAGTGCTGGTTTTTCTTATTGGGGATTGTGGCGGGAAGTATATACTGGTAGGCCCAGATACTGTGAAGGCCCCTTCTGAAGCGGAAGAGTATGGCATCGGCCTTGTCCCTGTCGTCCATGCAGAAAGGCCCCATCTGTTCTTCCGGGGTATTTAAAAGCTCAAACGGTTTGTAATCGTCATCCTGCTTTATGATATAAAAAATATTCTGATTGCCCCCCGCTTGTTCAGCCATTGCATATTCTGCCTCATCATCAAGATACAGTTCCCTGATACTCTTGACGATGGAGTTTTGGACTTTATGCTTAAAATCGTTTTCCCTGCCGGTAGGGCCCTCATAAAAGGTGAAATGCTTAATAGGCGGATTCCTGGTTTTCATCATAATGAACATATCAAATCCAAATTCATCATCCGCAAACAGTTCCGCCAATGAATTTACAATTATTTCCTTTGACGTTTTTTCGGCAACATCTTTCTTACCATGTTCTCTATGTTCTCTTTGGTTTTCCATTGTATTTTTCTCCGCTATTTCAGTTTTTATTGTACATCAGGCAGACATCATCCGATATATACTTCCATTTCACTATTTTTTCCTCTGCAATGCCTGTTTTGCACACTGCAATCATGGTTTTATCCTTACAGCCGTCTATGACAGGATTGATGAAGTGGAATTTGTATATCCTGTAACCCAACAGGGTCAGTATAGGGTTCTGATAATACAGATGGGTGGTCCACATCAAGCGGATGACCAGCCCTAAAATACCGGTAAAAATGATGAACCCCTTTAAGGTCTCCACGTCATCCAGCAAAAGAGGCAGCACAAAAGTCATGAAAAACGTGATTCCGGAATCCGTTATCTCTTCTTCAATCACGACTTTTTCGCCTGCATCCACAAATCCGGACATCTGCATGCTCTTAAACTGGCACATGGCGGTTATGCTGTAAAGGGAGCATGCCAATGAAGCGATAGTGACGGCAAACGGACCCAGGTACGGGTGGTTCCATATCCGGTTTATGACACTGAATTCCCCCTGCATCAAAGAACGGATGAAATGGCATATGCCGGATATCATCCTGTAGTCAGAATATTTTATGAAAATTAAAATAAACAGCGGAAGGAAGGACTGAATGACAAGCTTCCTTTTCAGCTTTAAGTTTTGTTCCCCCATAGTTTCCTTTTGCCTCCCGTTTTTGGCATGAATAAAATACCTTATATATATATGTTCCATGACTACAGTCTACTATAAATCCGGGAGATGAACAAGGAAACTTTGAACCTTAAGCCGCACTTTTCAAACATGCTCTAGTGACAAATCACCTTGCCCTGTGTTATACTGAAATTGAAAAAACATCAGCCAATTGACGGGATATGGAAGGACGACCTTTACATGCAGACATTGAACCAGGACATAAAAGACCGTACATTTAAGCCTGTATACCTTCTGTTCGGTGAAGAGGCCTTCTTAAAGAAAAGTTATAAGAGCCGCCTGAGAGAAGCCCTTACCGGCGGGGATACCATGAATTATAATTATTTTGAAGGAAAAGGGATGAATGTGAACGAAATCATCGGTCTTGCGGACACCATGCCCTTTTTTGCGGAGAAGCGCCTTGTACTGATGGAGGACAGCGGATTCTTTAAAGGCGGGGCAGGAGCGGACGAGCTGACTGAGTATATGGGAGGAATCCCTGAATCCACCTGTCTTATATTTGTGGAATCGGAAGTGGACAAGAGGAGCAGACTATATAAGGCAGTGAAGAAATACGGCTATGCTGCGGAACTGAGTCATCAGGAACCGGCCCAGCTTGCCAGATGGGCGGCAGGCATCCTGTCTAAGAACGGCAGGAAGATTACCGGCCGCACCATGGAATTCTTTTTGAGCAAGGCAGGGGATGACATGGAGAACATCAGCTCGGAGCTGGAAAAGCTTATAAGCTATACTCTCGGCCGTGAGGTAATCACAGACGAGGACGTGGAAACCATCTGTACCACCCAGGTAACCAATAAGATATTTGACATGATAACAGCCATTGCAGCACGGCAGACCCGCAAGGCCATGGACCTCTATGAGGATCTTCTGACGCTGAAGGAACCGCCCATGCGCATCCTTTTTCTTATAGCAAGGCAGTTTAATCAAATCCTTCAGGTCAAGGACCTGATGGGAAAGGGGATGGATAAAAGTACCATAGCGTCCAGGCTCAAGCTTCAGCCCTTTGTGGTGGGAAAAATCATGCTGCAGGCCAAGACATTTACCAGGGAACAGATCCTGTCGTATGTGAATCTCTGTGTGGATGCCGAGGAAGGTGTTAAGACCGGAAAGCTGCAGGACCGGCTGGCAGTGGAACTGCTCATAGCAAACAAATATGAATAAAAATAAGAGGAATGAAGGCGATGGATATGATGGAGACAATTGAACTGGAAGATTTAGGGGATCAGGCCAGGCAGGTGCTGGAGGAGCTTATGGAGGTGGCCCGCCTGAAGCCGGGACAGATTCTGGTGGTAGGCTGTTCGTCCAGCGAGATAGACAGCTTTAAGATTGGGTCCCACTCAAGCGCGGAGATAGGGATGGCTGTGTATACGGCTCTTTACCAGGAACTAAAGCCAAAGGGAATTTATCTGGCTGCCCAGTGCTGCGAACATTTAAACCGTGCCCTGATTCTGGAGGCAGAGGCAGCTCAGGCTTACGGCTATGAACCGGTGAATGTGGTTCCCCAGCTAAAGGCCGGAGGTTCCTTTGCCACGGCTGCGTATGCTACCCTGGAACATCCTGTGGCAGTGGAGCACATCAGTGCCCATGCGGGAATTGATATAGGCGATACCCTCATTGGCATGCACATGAAGGACGTGGCAGTCCCGGTGCGGATTAAGACAAAAGAGATAGGAAGCGCCCATGTGGTATGCGCCAGGACCAGACCTAAGTTTATCGGCGGTATCAGGGCCCGTTACGACGAGGAAAATATGTAAGGATCGCAGCCGGTTACTGACATAGAATATGAAAATGGGATATGAGGAGGGTAAGCGCTCAATAAAATAATGGCTATCTTTTTGTAAAGCATCCAGCTATAGTTAAAGCAAACTGTTCCAACTTCAACTTTTTGATTTGATCCGGCATCTCTGCTGTATCATTTCTGACCAGGGCATCAGATCTTCTATACCTTCGGGCTCATCTTTGTAGTCCGGCATATAGAGCAGTACGGTCTTCAGATACGCGTAGATGTTCAGATTGTTAAGTTTTGCAGTCTCCGCCAGGCTGTAGATGATGGAACTGGCCTGAGCACCCTTTACGGTATTGGTGCGTCTATGTTCATGTCTGTGGCAGTTGGCAATCAAAAAGTGCGGTATCTTTCCATCAAGGATATCGACATTATTTCTCAGATGGTCTATCTGGTATATCGTAACGACCTTGCCATGACTGCCCCCATGGAGTATCTTGTCTCTTTGCTGTATCACCCTTAGTTTCGTCACATACTATGGGGCTGTGAAAAAAGTCCCATAAAAAAAGAACGCTTTCAGGTACAGGACCTGGAGGCGTTCTTCTTTTTGTGGTAAAATTAAGCTACTATGAATAATATTACCGAGAAGTATTATAGCCTAAAACAGGGAAGATTGCCACTGTTTCTTTCAGATTGTCTGGATATCTGTGATCCGGTATTAGCATTTGACAGAATCATGGAGGAGATTGGAATAGAAAAATATCTTAGGCCAGAGCCTTTACACAGGATAGGCCGGCCTGGATATAATCGGGTCAACATGCTAAAGACAGTCTTATTCGGCTTTATGGACA
Organism: Enterocloster clostridioformis; assembly: GCF_020297485.1. Classification (NCBI taxonomy): domain Bacteria; kingdom Bacillati; phylum Bacillota; class Clostridia; order Lachnospirales; family Lachnospiraceae; genus Enterocloster; species Enterocloster clostridioformis. The sequence goes on along the minus strand of NZ_JAIWZC010000001.1, from coordinate 2,146,176 downwards.
CAGGATACGCTTCCCTTCGGGAATTGGAAGACCGATGCAAAGTTAACATCCGTTACATGTACCTGATGGATCATGAAACTCCCAGCTACCGCGCCTTCAGTTATTTTATTTTTCATGAACTTCTGCCCGCCTTGTAATTTCTTCATATCGTTGCACAATTCCCATCAGCCTGCTATAATTTATACAATATGTTATATTTTTTCGCAAATTTTATTTGAGAGCGGTATCTGTGACCAAAACCGGAATAAGGGATTTTCATGGATACGATGCCCTCACGTCAGACCGGGTGTATAAAAAGGCCATTCCCCATGAACAGGCAGCCAATATGATTCTAAACGGCGAATGCGGCTGCTTTTCCTCCAGGCTGCTGGACTGCTTTAAGAATGTGGAGCAGCAGCTTGCTGACCTGTGTAAATGGTACCGGACGGCAATGTACCGGCTCCAGCCAAGCTGTCCCGCCACGGTAGTGTGCCGGGGATGTGGGGAGTATTGGGTGGGTTTTTGAGAGGAGGGGGGGGGGGTGATTTGACGGCCCTGTTTCTCCTGAAGCAGAGGGCCCGGGATAATGCCGCGGATTTGGCGGAGGCTCTGAGGGCCTTGCCGGAACATCAGAATTCATGGATTTATGTGGTGGACATGGAAAGCCATGAACTGCTGCTCATCAACAACAAGACATATAAGATTACGCCGGATTCAAAGATGGGCATGAGCTGCCATGATATCACCTGCTATAAGACGGCGGAAGAAAATGGCTGAAATAAATAAAACAGGTGAGCAGAACGTGGAAATTGGAATATGCTGACAGTAGAGACTGTTGCGAAGAAGGAGTTCCATATGAAACGTTGTGTACCGTTAGAGCCGGAGGCAGAGGAGGTCTGTCAGGCAAATTCCAAACCGCCCCTTATATTTGAGCTGCCCCCTGCCGAGGGAAGGATGGTTCTGGAAAAGGCCCAGGACGCGCCTGTGTACAAATATCCGGCCCGTGTCAGCAAAGTGCGGGTCAATACCGGAAGATGGGGCGCTATTCCGGTATGGCTGGTGGATCCGGGTGTTTCCTGCCAGCCAGCCAATGTCATCTTTTATATCCACGGCGCAGGCTGGGTGTTCGGAAGCTTCCACACACATGAAAAACTGGTAAAGGAGCTGGCTGCCAGAACCGGATGTGTTTTGATATTTCCGGAGTACTCCCGTTCGCCTGAGGCGCGCTGTCCCACAGCCATTGAGCAGTGCTACAGCGTCATGTGTATGGCTCCGGTCCTTGTGAAAACCATGGGATATGCCATGAATCCCGGAACCTTCACCGTGGCCGGGGACAGCGTGGGAGGCAACATGGCCACGGTCATGACCCTCATGTCAAAATTCAGGAAGGGACCCTTCATCCAGAAACAGCTGCTGTATTATCCGGTCACCAATGCCTGTTTCGATACCTGTTCCTATAATGAATTTGCGGCGGGATACTACCTGTACCGGGCGGGTATGCAGTGGTTCTGGAACCAGTATGCCCCCTGTCGGAAGGACAGGGGACAGATTACGGTCTCGCCTCTTCGGGCGTCCGCGGAACAGCTGAGGGGGCTGCCGGCTGCCATGATACTCAACGGCGAGGCGGATGTCCTCAGGGACGAGGGCGAGGCATATGCCAGGAAGCTGCGGGAGGCTGGGGTGGATGTGACGGCCCTGCGGTTCCAGGCCATAATCCACGATTTTGTCATGCTCAATTCCCTGGACCGGACAAGGGCCTGCCGGGCGGCCATGGATGTGTCCACGGAATGGATTAACCGGAAGAACCGGGAAAAACAGTAGGCCGGTAAAATAAAACAAAGGCGGAGACAGCGCTCGGGTCTCTGCTTTTTCTTTTTTAAAAGGAAGAAACTTGAAAATGAACGTTTTCTATTTTATACTGAAAGACAGAAATTGGATGGTATGGATAAAATTACATAAGAGGGGGGAGCTGGATTATGATAAAGGTATTTCTTGTGGAGGATGAGATCGTCATGCGGGATGGCATCAAGAACAACATTCCATGGGAGAAGGAAGGGTTGGAATTCGCAGGGGAGGCCAGCGACGGAGAACTGGCCTATCCGCTTATCAGAAAGGTGCAGCCGGACATCCTCATAACGGATATCCGCATGCCCTTCATGGACGGACTGGAACTCTCTGAACTGGTGAAAAAGGAGTTTCCCAGAATCAAAATCATTATACTCAGCGGGTACAATGAATTTGACTATGCCAAGCAGGCCATCCACATCGGGGTGACGGACTATCTTCTGAAGCCTATTACGGCTGCCAAGCTTCTGGAAGCAGTGAAGAAGGTGGCGGATGTGATTGAGCAGGAGAGAGAGGATGCCCGCCTCATGGATAAGTACCGCCTGGAGATGGCGGAGAACACGGTGCTGGAACGCCAGCGGCTGCTGCGTGACCTGGTTACGGGGCGGGTCAATTTTAAGGAAGCCCTGGAACGCGGGGAGCAGGTGGGGATGGATTTGTCCGCTTCCTTTTACCAGCTCATGCTGTTTAAGCTTATGCCGATGGGATCTGCCGTGGCCTATTCCGACCGGGTGGTATCCTGCCAGGAAGCCATTGAGGAACGGATGGAGAGCCGGCAGCACATCCTGGTTTTTGACCGGGGGGACGAGGGATGGGCCTTCATTCTCACAGGGGAGTCTGAGCAGGAGGTGGAGCGCAGGATGAGGGAGTGCGCCGCCAGTCTGGGAGAGCTGGCCGGGGCCTGTAAGGACATACAGTATTTCGGCGGAATCGGAAGCTGCGTGAACCGCCTGGGCGATTTGCAGACCTCCTATCTGCAGGCAGGGCGGGCGTTTGCGGCCAGGTTTTTCACGGAAATGAACCGGGTCATAAGCTACAGCCAGATGGACGGAATGGTCCATGGATCCGGGGAAACCATAGATATCCACTCTGTGGACGCGTCCAAGGTGAACAGGAAGACCCTGGAAAATTTCCTGAAACAGGGGACTGTGGGCGAGGCATCCGGGTTTGTGGAAAAATATTTCCAGAATGTGGGAGAAAAGAACTGCCAGTCCTTTATGTTCCGTCAGTATATTGTCATGGACTGCTATCTCTGCGTCAGTACGTTTCTGGAACAGCTGGGGCTGGACATAGGACGCCTTCCCCGGGAACTGTCGGATATGGAAAAGGTCCTTAAGGACGGTTATACCCTGGAGGTGCTGAAGGGAAAGCTGGCGAAGCTTTTTGGGGAGGTCATGACCTTAAGGGACAGCCAGACAGCCAGCAAGTACAGCCAGGTTCTGGACGAGGCCAGGGCGTTTATCCATGATAATTACGCCAAGGAGGAGATTTCCCTGAACACGGTGGCTGCCAGGGTCAATATAAGCCCCAGCTATTTCAGCTCCATCTTCAGTCAGGAGATGGGAGTGACCTTTGTGGAATATCTCACAGGGGTGAGGATGGAAAAGGCGAAGGAGCTGCTGATGTGCTCCAATCTTAAGACCTCCGAAATCGGGTACGAGGTGGGATATAAGGATTCCCATTACTTCGGTTATCTGTTCAAGAAAACCGTTGGATGTACGCCTAAGGAGTACAGGGCGGGAAGCAGGGAGGCCTTATGACGGGAAAATGGAGGACCGGGTCCGGCGGGAAGGAGTGGGACGGAAGCCGTCTCCTGGAGCGCCTGCCCCTGGAAAAGCGCCTGAACCTGATGACATTTATCATCATCATTCCTCTGGCGGTGCTGGTTATCTATCTCATGGCAACGGTGGCCAAGTTCTGCAATGCCTACACCCAGAGCATAACCAACATCACCCAGGCCAACAGCGTTACGGCCAACCTGCGGGAGGATGTGGACTACAGCATGTACCGCATTGTCATAGGGATGCGGACCTACCAGTCCATCCATGAGCTGATGGAGGAGGACAGGCCCTACGGCTGGGAGCAGATTAAGGACCCGCATCAAACCATAAGCGATGCCAGAAAGACCTACCGCCAACTGTTAAAGCGGACGCCGGAGGGGGCCAACCGGACCAGGATTAACTGGCTGATGCACTGCCTGGACCAGCTGGAACAGAGAGTGAACGAGATAGAGGACAACCTTCCCCACGGCATGTACGATAAGAACATGGAAATTCTGGATTACGGCGTCCGTGTGCTGACTGCCGACATCGAAAAGCAGGGAAGGGAGTACGTGTACTATGAAACGCTCCATGTCCAGGAGATACAGAAGGAGCTGGAGAGCCAGGAGCACACGGCCATCGTGGTCAGCCTGACCCTGCTGGTATCCATTCTGCTTATCAGCCTTCTCCTCAGCCGCAGGATAACCAAAAGCGTTACCGTTCCCATACAGAAGCTCTGCAACGAGACAGAGAGGGTTGCAAAGGGAGATTTCACCTCCGGCCCCAAGATCGAGGCGGGGGATGAGCTGGCAATCCTTACGGGAAGCTTTGACCACATGAAGGAGGAAATCGGGCGGCTGATTGAGGACATACGGCAGGAACAGAACCAGCGCCGGGTCATGGAACTGCAGCTTCTTCAGGAGCAGATCAATCCTCACTTCCTCTACAACACCCTGGATACCATTGTGTGGCTGGCGGAGGGAGGGCAAAACCGGGCCGTGGTGGACATGGTCACCTCCCTGTCAGAATTTTTCCGCACAACTCTCAGCGGAGGAAAGGATTTTATCACCATGCGCGAGGAAATCGGCCATATTAAAAGCTATCTCCAAATCCAGAAGGTCCGCTACCAGGATATCATGGACTATGAGGTCACCCTTGAAAAATCCCTGGAGGAATGCAGAATCCTGAAGCTTACCCTCCAGCCTCTGGTGGAGAACGCCCTTTACCACGGAATCAAGAATAAAAGGGGGAAGGGACGTATCTGGGTCCGGGGATACGCAAAGGAGGACATGGCTGTGCTGGAGGTGGAGGATGACGGAGCGGGCATGACGGAGGAGGAGACGGAGGCCGTCAGGCGAAAGCTCAGAGGGGAAAAGGATTCGTCCTTACGGGAGGGGCCTGCTCCCAAGGGAGGTTTTGGGCTTTTCAATGTGGCGGAGCGCCTGCGCCTGAACTATGGTTCCCGGTGCAGTCTGGAGTTCGGGAGTGTCCTGGGGCTGGGCACAAGGGCAGTGGTGACCATTCCCCTGGAATCCGGATATGGCGGGGAAGGGGAGGATTGAAAAATATCCAACCATAATCGTAAAAAAACACCCAAATGTATGAATAAACTGTGAAAAATCTAAAAATCGTGTACAAAACAACGGAGAAATTCCGTTGTTTTTGTTATTAACAACTGATATGATTATTCCAACAAGGGGAAACAAAATACAAATCAAGGAGGTTTACGTATTATGAGAAAAAAAGGATTAAGCGTTATGTTATGTGCAGCAATGGCAGCATCCCTGCTGGCAGGGTGCGGCGGCGGAAGCAAGCCTGCAGAGACAGCAGCAGCTCCCGCGGCAGCTGAGACAACGGCGGCGGCCGACACCACGGCAGCTCCTGAGAAGACAGAGGCTGAGACAGAGGCTGAGGCAAAGGACGACGCGGCATCCGGTGATTTGATTGTGGTTGGTTATGCGCAGGTTGGCGCTGAGTCTGACTGGAGAACAGCTAATACAGAGTCCTTCAAGTCCACCTTTACAGAGGAAAACGGCTACAAGCTGATTTTTGACGATGCACAGCAGAAACAGGAGAACCAGATTAAGGCCATCAGAAGCTTCATCCAGCAGGATGTTGACTACATCGTAGTGGCTCCCGTAGTTGAGACAGGATGGGAGGCGGTTCTCCAGGAGGCACAGGAAGCAGGAATTCCGGTTATCCTGTCCGACCGTCAGATGGACGTGGATGAGAGTCTGTATGAGTGCTGGGTAGGCGGCAATTTCATCAAGGAAGGCGAGATAGCAGGAAACTGGCTGGCTGATTACTTAAAGGCACAGGGAAGAGACGGCGAGGACATCAACATCGTTACTCTTCAGGGAACCATCGGAGCATCCGCTCAGGTTGGCCGTACAGAAGGTTTTGGAAACATCTTAAAGCAGCATGACAACTGGAAAATGTTAGATATGCAGACAGGCGAATTTACACAGGCTAAGGGCCAGGAAGTTATGGAATCCTTCCTTAAGTCCTATGACGATATCGATGTGGTAGTGGCTGAGAACGACAACATGGCATTCGGCGCTATCGATGCAATCAAGGCAGCCGGCAAAACCTGCGGACCTGACGGCGACATCATCATCTTCTCCTTCGACGCAGTTAAGGCAGCATTTGACGCCATGATAGCCGGCGATTTAAACGCGGCATTTGAGTGTAACCCGTTACACGGACCGCGTGTAGATGAAATCATCAAGAAGCTGGAGAAGGGCGAGACTGTTGAGAAGATTCAGTATGTAGACGAAGCTTACTTCGATACATCCATGGATTTGGAATCTATCAAGGCTGAGCGCGCTTATTAATCAACATTTTCGTAACAGTACAGGAAAGGCGGTGGGGAGAGTCGTTGCACGGCTCTCCCCCTTTTCAAGCCTGAGGCTGGATGTTTTCAAGTAACTGAGCCCTGGAGATGGGGCGTATAACGGTAGAAAGGCGGAAATCGCATGGAGCAGAACGTTGTTTTGGAAATGCGGGGAATCAACAAGAATTTCCCCGGTGTAAAGGCGCTGCAGGATGTGGATTTTACTTTGAGAAAAGGCGAAATCCATGCCCTTATGGGCGAGAATGGTGCCGGGAAGTCTACACTGATCAAGGTGCTGACCGGCGTGGAGGAGTTTGAAACCGGTACAATCCGGATGGAAGGCTCATCCAATACCATCATCAACCGGTCGCCCCAGGAAGCGCAGGAGAATGGCATCAGCACGGTTTACCAGGAGGTTAACCTGTGTCCCAATCTGTCAGTGGCTGAGAACCTTTATATCGGCAGAGAGCCGAAAAAAGGTCCCATGATTGACTGGAGGACGATGAAGGAGGATGCCAGGAAGCTGCTGGAGGGACTGGATATCCACATCGATGTGACCATGGCTGTAGAGAACTATTCCATTGCCATCCAGCAGATGATTGCCATTGCCAGGGCTGTTGATATGTCGGCCAAGGTGCTGATTCTGGATGAACCCACATCCTCCCTGGACGACGGTGAGGTGGAGAAGCTGTTCGTGCTGATGAGACAGCTTAGGGCCAAGGGAATCGGAATCATCTTCGTGACCCATTTCCTGGAACAGGTATATGCTGTCTGTGACAGGATTACGGTCCTCAGAAACGGTACACTGGTGGGCGAATTCAAGGTGGAGGAGCTGCCAAGGGTACAGCTGGTGGCCAAGATGATGGGTAAGGATTTCGACGATCTGGCTGCCATCAAGAAGGAAGGCATGTCCACGGTCAAGGAAGATGTGATCATAAGCGCCAGGGGGCTGGGCTGCAAGGGGACCATCAAACCCTTCAGCCTGGATATCCATAAAGGCGAGGTCATCGGCCTTACAGGGCTTCTGGGCTCCGGCCGTTCCGAGCTGGTCCGGGCCATATACGGCGCCGATAAGCCGGACAGCGGCGAGCTGGCCGTAAAGGGAAAGAAGCTAAAGGTCAACGCGCCCATTGACGCCATGATGGAAGGCATGGCCTACCTGCCTGAAAACCGCAAGGAGGAGGGAATTATCGCGGATCTGTCTGTGCGGGAGAACATCATCATTGCCCTCCAGGCCAAGAAAGGCATGTTCAAGCTCATGAGCAGGAAGGAACAGGAGGAATTCACGGACAAATACATTGATATTCTTCAAATCAAGACAGCCGACAGGGAGACTCCTATTAAACAGCTCTCCGGCGGCAACCAGCAGAAGGTGATTCTGGGACGCTGGCTTCTGACCAATCCGGATTTTCTGATTCTGGATGAGCCCACAAGGGGAATTGATATCGGTACCAAGACAGAGATTCAGAAGCTGGTCCTGAGACTTGCGGAGGAAGGCATGGCCGTGGTGTTTATTTCCTCTGAAATCGAGGAGATGCTCCGCACCTGCAGCCGTATGGCGGTCATGCGCGACGGCGAGAAGGTGGGAGAGCTTAAGGAAGACGAGCTGAGCCAGGATTCCATCATGAAAGCAATTGCAGGAGGAGGGGAAGAATGATGGGGAAACTTAAAAAGTTGACAGGTTACAGACTTTTTCTTCCGTTATCCTGTCTTATCATAGTACTGTTAATCAACCTGATTACCACGCCCACGTTTTTTAGGATTACCATCAATAACGGCGTTCTCTACGGATATATCATCGACGTCATCAACCGTGCCAGCGAGCTGGTGGTGCTGGCCGTGGGCATGACCCTGGTGGTATCTGCCTCGGCGGGAACCGATATTTCCGTGGGCGCCGTCATGGCAGTGGCTGCGGCTGTGTGTACCAGGGTCCTGGCGGGCGGCGAGGTGTCGGTCAATGAGTATGCCAATCCTTACATCCTGGCCGTGCTGGCAGCCCTGGCCGTGGCGGTGGTGTGCGGCGGCTTTAACGGCTTCCTGGTTGCAAAGCTTAAGATACAGCCCATGGTGGCGACCCTGATTCTGTTTACAGCGGGCAGGGGTATATCCCAGCTGGTGACAAACGGACAGATTACATACATCCGTGTGGACGGATATAAGCTGCTGGGCAACAACATACCGGGAATTCCCATTCCCACCCCTATCTTTGTAGCTGTAATCGCGGTGGCGCTCACCTATATTCTGTTAAATAAGACAGCCATGGGCATGTACATTCAGTCTGTGGGCATCAATGAGAGGGCATCCCGGCTGGTAGGCCTTAAATCCGTGAAAATCATCTGGATGGCCTACGCGTTCTGCGGACTGTGCGCGGGAATCGCGGGACTGGTGGCATCCTCCCGCATTTATTCCGCGGATGCCAACAACATCGGCCTCAACATGGAGCTGGACGCTATCGCGGCAGTGGCTTTAGGCGGCAACTCCCTGGGCGGAGGCCGGTTCTCGCTGTTGGGCTCCGTAATCGGCGCCTATACCATCCAGGCCCTGACCACCACTCTCTATGCCATGAGCGTGCCCGCGGACCAGATTCCGGTATACAAGGCCATTGTGGTTATACTGATTGTGGCTGTACAGTCAGAGGAGCTTAAGAAATTCAGGAAACGTCTGGCATCCAGACATGCGTCCAGGAATGTGAAAGGGGGAGCGGCATAATGAAAAACAAAAGTGAAAAGAAAAAGCTGGACGGCAACTCCTTCCTGCTGGCTGTCACTATCATACTATTCTTTGTAATGTACATAGTCGGCATCATCATGTTTGGCGGAAGGGGATTTGCAAAGGTACAGAACTTCCTCAACCTGTTCATATCCAACGCTGGCCTGATTGTGGTGGCAACAGGCATGACAATTGTCATGATCACAGGCGGCATCGATATTTCCGTTGGTTCCGTGGTGGCCATGGTGTGCATGATGCTGGCCTGGATGATGGAGAGGGGGAACATCGGTGCGTTTCCGGCCATCCTTATTGTTCTGGTCACGGGATGTATATTCGGCCTGGTACAGGGCTTTCTGGTGGCCTACCTTAAGATACAGCCCTTTATCGTGACCCTGGCGGGCATGTTCTTCGCTAGAGGCATGACCTCCATTATCAGCCAGGAGATGATCAGCATTACCAACAAGACGTTTACCGGCATTGCCACATTCAAGATGTATCTGCCCTTTGGAGGTTATCTGAATAAGAAGGGAGTCATGATTTACCCTTACGTATACCCAAGCGTTATCATCGCTCTCGTGGTTCTGGCCATTGTATTTGTAGTTCTTAAGTATACCAAGTTCGGCCGTTCTATTTATGCCATTGGCGGAAATGAACAGTCTGCCCTGCTGCTGGGACTGAATGTGAGAAGAATCAAGCTTCAGGCTTATGTGCTGGACGGATTTCTGGCAGGACTGGGCGGCCTCTTGTTCTGCATGAACACATGCTCCGGTTTCGTGGAGCAGGCCAAGGGATTTGAGATGGACGCCATCGCATCCTCGGTCATCGGCGGAACTCTTCTGACAGGCGGTGTGGGAAATGTAATCGGAAGCCTTTTCGGAGTATTGATTAAGGGTACCATTGAATCCTTCATCACCTTCCAGGGTACCCTTTCCTCCTGGTGGGTGAGAATTACCATTGCGGCCCTTCTCTGTTTCTTCATCGTGCTTCAGAGCCTGATCGCGGCCCTGAAGAGAAAGAACAAGTAACAGGAAACAGCGGTGCCCTGCCGCCAGGCAAAAGTAAACAAAAAACGGTTAAAAAATTAACGGAACATTGAGCCAGCAAGCAGGCCGTCGGCTTGCTGGCTTTTGTTTGCCCAGCATGGGCGTTTTCTAATGGGTGAAAGTCCCAAGTGCGCGTAGGCAACAACGAAGCACATAGCCGAACAGCAAGGGTGTCCGCCGTGAGACGGAATCTGAAAGAAGCTGTAAGCAAACCTCTGACCTGACGGACAGGAACCGCATATAAGGCTCGGAAATACGGATAAGGTGGCAAAAGGCACTGAAGTCCAAAAGGTTGCCGGAAGTACGAGTAAATGCGGCAGGTACATGGAGGAAAAGAACACGCACCTTAACTGGGGAGGTCTCACAGGCGGTCTCATTAGCCGTAGTAACAACGAATTGTGAGAAGTCAGCAGAAGCCATAGTAGTGAGGAAGTTCCTGTAATGGGGACGGAGCGAAGGGCTGAACAATCAATCAGTTGAAGTACGTTCCACTTCGTAGCCGGAGCATACGCCTGTCGATGACTTCAAAGGCGGCAAAGGCAAAAGGGGCAGAAAGGAAACAACGCATGGACACAAGCAGTCTCATGGAGCAGATATTAAGCAGGGATAATCTAAATGCGGCGTATCTGCAAGTCGTAAGGAATAAAGGAGCGGCAGGCGTGGACGGGATGACCGTTGAAGAACTTGGCGCATATCTTTCGGAAAACGGCGAAAACATTAAGGAACAGTTGCGGACGAGGAAGTATAAGCCGAAGCCAGTCCGCAGGGTGGAGATACCCAAACCCGATGGTGGTACAAGAAATCTTGGAGTGCCAACAGCAGTAGACCGCTTTGTACAGCAGGCGGTGGCACAGGTGCTTACCCCGATATTTGAGGAGCAGTTTCACGACCACAGCTATGGATTCAGACCCAAGCGGTGTGCACAGCAGGCAGTCCTTAAAGCATTGGAAATGATGAATGACGGACACAACTGGATAGTGGATATCGACCTAGCGAAATTCTTTGACACAGTAGACCATGACAAGCTGATGACGATTTTCGGACGGACAATAAAGGACGGAGATGTCATATCGGTGGTAAGAAAGATTCTGGTCAGCGGCGTAATGATTGATGATGAGTATGAAGATACGGTAGTCGGCACACCGCAGGGTGGAAATATCTCGCCGCTGTTAGCAAATATCATGTTAAATGAGCTGGACAAAGAACTGGAAGCAAGGAGGCTGGATTTCGTCCGGTATGCAGATGACCTTATTATAATGGTCGGGAGCAGACAGGCGGCAGAGCGGGTAATGAAGAGCGTGGCTCGGTTTATAGAGGAAAAGCTTGGACTGAAAGTGAACGCGGAAAAGAGCAGGGTTGATAAACCAAAGGGCATTAAGTATCTGGGGTTTGGATTTTACTATGACTCATTTGCCAAAGGGTACAAAGCCAGACCACACCCGAAAGCGGCAGCAAAGTTCAAGGCGCAGATGAAGAAATATACAAGCAGGAGCTGGGGAGTGGGCAATGGTTATAAAATTGGGAAACTCAACCGGCTTATCCGAGGGTGGATAAATTATTTCAAAATCGGAAGCATGAAAAGGCTGTGCGCAAAAATGGACGGACAGATTCGGTATCGACTGCGCATGTGCATATGGAAACACTGGAAAACGCCAAAGAACAGGGAAAAGAATCTTATCAAACTTGGTCTGCCGCCAAATGCGGCACATGGCATTTCATATGCCAAAGGATATGCCAGAGTGTGCAGAAGCTGGAATCTCCACATTTGTATCAGTAAAGAGAGACTAGCTAAGTTTGGTCTTGTATCCATGGAAGACTACTACGCCGAAAAGGCTGTTACATGTTAAGTTGATTGAACCGCCGTATACCGAACGGTACGTACGGTGGTGTGAGAGGTCGGAAGGCGAAATAATCGCCTTCCTCCTACTCGATTTTGCGTCCGGGGAACAGGATTCGGAACTATTTACATGGTGAAACGAGTCGCTTTTGGGTGAAAATGGAAAAAATGACGTTAAAGTTGTACGTACAATAATAAAAAATATAAAAAAGTTCTAAATACCTATTGACAAAAATAGAACAAAAATGTATAGTGTATTTAAAGAAAAACGCAAGAAATATTGGCGAAACTCACAATGAAGATGGAGTAAAATCTACAAAAATGCAAAATAATTCAAATGAACCAGGGGGGAATGGGACAAGGGTTAGCTGAATTAACGAAAGTACAAGCTTGTGAACATGTACACAAGTTGTATGTATAAATTAAACCATGGGAGGTAACATATGAAACGAAAAATTATAAGCATGATTCTGGGGACGGCAATCGCAGCTTCACTGTTAACAGGATGCGGCGGCTCACAGCAGGCAGCGGCAACCACAGCGGCAGCGGCAGGGGACACCACAGCAGCGGCGGCAGATTCCGCCGCGGCAGCTGACGCGGCTGCAGAGGCAGCCAAGGCAGCAACCGGGGAAGGCAAGAAGGTAGGGGTGGCCATGCCTACACAGTCATCCGAGCGCTGGATTAACGACGGCGCCAACATGAAAAAGCAGCTGGAAGCTCTCGGATATGAGGTAGACCTTCAGTATGCAGAGGATGATGTACAGATGCAGGTTTCCCAGATTGAGAACATGATTGCGTCCGGCGTTAACTGTCTGGTAATCGCATCCATCGACTCCTCCGCACTTGTAAACGCAGAGGAGCAGGCTAAGAACGCAGGCATCCCCATCATTGCTTATGACCGTCTTCTGATGGATACCGACGCAGTTTCCTACTATGCAACCTTTGACAACAAGGGAGTTGGTACTGCAATCGGCAACTACATAAAGGAAGCAAAGGACTTAGACGCAGCCAAGGCAGCCGGCGAGTCCTACACCATCGAGTTCTTCATGGGCTCACCTGATGACAACAACGCTCTGTTCCTGTACAACGGACTGATGGAAGTCCTTCAGCCATACCTGGATGACGGGACACTGGTCTGCAGGTCCGGACGTACCTCCTTCGAGGATACATGTATCCTGAGATGGTCCCAGGAAACAGCACAGCAGAACTGCGAGAACTACCTGACCGGTTTCTATGCTGACGAGAAGTTAGACATCTGCGCAAGTGCGTTTGACGGTTTCGCATACGGCTGTAAGGCTGCTCTGGAAGGCGCCGGCTATAAGGTTGGCGAGGACTGGCCTCTGATTACAGGACAGGATGCTGAGCTGATGGCAGTTAAGAACATCATCTCCGGTTACCAGACAGCAACCATTTACAAGGACACACGTCTCCTGGCTGAGAAGTGCGTAACCATGGTACAGGCTGTTCTGGAAGGCGCGGAGCCGGAAATCAACGACACCGAACAGTACAACAACGGCAAGGTTGTGGTTCCTGCTTACCTGTGCACACCGGTAGCAGTAGACAAGGACAACTATAAGGAAATTATCGTAGACGGCGGCTACTACACAGAGGAGCAGCTGGCACAGTAAAGATGATTCGGGCGGCGGCATAGGTTCCGCCGCCCGATTGCGCTTTTTACAGAGTATTTTTCAAGAAAAGGAGTTGAAAAGATGTCCGAATATATTTTGGAGATGAACCACATCACGAAGGAATTCTCGGGCGTAAAGGCCTTGGACGATGTCAATATCAAGGTAAAACGCGGAGAGATCCATGCGCTGTGCGGAGAGAACGGGGCTGGAAAGTCCACCCTGATGAATGTGCTGTCCGGCGTTTACCCCTTTGGTTCATACAGCGGGGATATCGTGTATAACGGCAATGTGTGTCAGTTCCACAGCATCAAGCAGTCCGAGGCAAAGGGCATTGTTATCATCCACCAGGAGCTGGCCTTAAGCCCGTACATGTCGGTGGCTGAGAACGTATTTCTGGGAAACGAGCAGAAGGCAGCCAAGGGTATCATTGACTGGACCCTTACCCATAAGAAGGCCCAGGAAATGCTTGAAAAGGTTGGACTGGGAGGCGAGAACCTGAACGCGCCCATCAGCAGCCTGGGTGTGGGAAAACAGCAGCTGATAGAGATTGCCAAGGCCATGGCCAAAAAGGTGGAGCTGCTGATTCTGGATGAGCCCACAGCCGCGCTCAACGACGAAGAGAGCCGCCGGCTTCTGGACATCATGCTGGACCTTAAATCCCATGGAATCACCTGCATTATTATCTCCCATAAGCTGAACGAAATCAGTTACGTGGCAGATTCCATTACGGTTATCCGGGATGGAAAGACCATTGAGACCCTGGAGAAGGGCAAGGATGATTTTACGGAAGACCGCATCATCAAAGGCATGGTGGGACGCGAGCTGACCAACCGTTACCCGGAACGGCACTGTGAAATTGGTGATACGATTTTCGAGATAAAGGACTGGAATGTGTACCATCCCGACGACGCCCAGAGACAAATCATCAAGGACGTTTCTCTTCATGTGCGCAAAGGCGAGGTAGTGGGCCTGGCAGGACTTATGGGCGCGGGACGGACCGAGCTGGCCATGAGTATATTCGGCAGGTCCTACGGACAGAAAATCAGCGGCGCCATTAAGATAAACGGCAGGGAAGTACATATAAAGGACGTAAAGGACGCCATCAACAACAAGCTGGCATACGTGTCCGAGGACAGGAAGAACTATGGACTTGTGCTTATCAAGGATATCAAGTGGAACATGACCCTGTCCGCCATGAGGAATTTCTTTTCCAAGAACGGCGTTCTCAATGAAAATGATGAGATTCTGGCTGCGGAGGATTACAAGAAGAAAATTAACATCAAGTCTAATTCCATTAACCAGACCGTTGGCTCCTTATCGGGCGGCAACCAGCAGAAGGTGGTTCTCGCCAAGTGGATGCTGACACAGCCGGATGTGCTGATTCTGGATGAGCCTACCAGGGGTATCGACGTAGGCGCCAAGTATGAGATTTACTGCGTCATCAATGAACTGGCAAAGTCAGGCAAAGCGGTAATCGTCATCTCCTCTGAGATGCAGGAGGTAATCGGTACCTGTGACCGTGTATATGTGATCAACGAAGGACGGATTGCAGGAGAACTGACCAAGGAAGAGGTAACCCAGGAACGAATCATGAAATGTATTATGGCGGATAATGGAAAGGAAGCGTAGAGATGGATAAGAAGAAAACAGTTAATATTGATATGAAGCAGTATGGCATGGTACTTGCTTTAATCGCGGTGTTCTTGATTTTCGCAGTCATGACCGGCGGAAAGAATATGTCGCCGGCCAACATCAACAACCTGATCATGCAGAACGGATATGTGGTCATCCTGGCAGTCGGTATGCTGTTATGTGTGCTGACAGGCAACATCGACCTGGGTGTCGGCTCCATCGTGGCCCTGTGCGGCGCAACCGTAGGCATCCTGATGATTGACTACCACACCAATATGTGGGTCGCCATCCTGGCTGCCCTGGCAGTAGGCGTTCTGGCCGGTATGTTCGTGGGGCTGTTCGTATCCAAGCTGAGCATCCCGCCCTTTATCGTGACCCTGGCAACC
The DNA here is from genome assembly GCF_020297485.1 of Enterocloster clostridioformis. Taxonomy (NCBI): domain Bacteria; kingdom Bacillati; phylum Bacillota; class Clostridia; order Lachnospirales; family Lachnospiraceae; genus Enterocloster; species Enterocloster clostridioformis. The sequence continues at coordinate 2,130,524 of NZ_JAIWZC010000001.1, read as the reverse complement.
ATGCTTATGGGACGCGGACTTACATACACCCTGTTAAAGGCCCAGACAAAGGGACCCCTTCCCACCAGCTATACTTACATCGGCGCAGGCTTCCTGCCAACCATGAAAATTCCCTTTGGAAACGGCACCCTGGACGTGGTTTCCATTATTGTGGCAGGCATTGCCACGGTACTGGTGATCATGGCAGAGCTTAAGAGCATTAACACCAAGAAGAAATATGGTTTCCCCATCAACCCATTGTGGCAGATTATTATAAAGGAAGCCGTCATACTGATGATTGTATGGTTCTTCTTCTACAAGCTGTCACGCTACAACGGCATACCGTTTGTACTGGTAATCATGGGCGTTCTGGTTGGCCTGTATCATTTCATCACCAGCAAGACCGTTGCCGGACGCCAGATATACGCCCTGGGCGGCAACGCCAAGGCGGCAAAGCTTTCCGGTATCAATACTGAGAAAGTGTTCTTCTGGGTATACACCAACATGGGTATCTTAAGTGCCATTGCAGGTATCGTGCTTTCCGCACGTAATGCATCCGCAACCCCCAAGGCCGGAGACGGTTTCGAGATGGATGCCATCGCCTCCTGCTACATCGGCGGCGCGGCCACCAGCGGCGGTATCGGAACCATCATCGGAGCCGTGGTAGGTGCTTTCATCATGGGTATTCTGAACAATGGCATGTCCCTCTATGGATGGTCCACCGATATCCAAAAAATCGTAAAAGGCGCTGTACTTTTAGGTGCAGTTACGGTAGACTTGTTATCAAAGAGGAAAAAAGGATAGGTTTTGATTATGGGTACACAGGAGCTGAAATATAAGGAAGTCTATAACTGGGTGTTGGACAACATTAACAGCGGGGCTTTGAAGGTGGGCGAGAAGCTGCCTTCGGAGAATGAACTCAGCGGGCGTTTCGGGCTGAGCCGCCAGACGGTGCGCCATGCCGTGGATATTCTGGAGCAGCAGAAGCTGGTCATGAGGGTGCGGGGAAGCGGTACTTATGTGGGCGGCAACGGCAAGACGGAGCGCCAGGAACGGTACATGAACATCGCTGTAATCAGTACCTATGTGGACAGCTATATTTTCCCTCCTGTGGTGAGAGGAATCGAGAGGGTTCTCTCAAAAAGAGGTTACACCACCCAGATTGCCTTCACCGGCAACCGGGTGAGCAGGGAACAGGACATATTGAATAATCTTATCGACAAAGACATCATAGACGGACTGATTGTGGAGCCGGCCAAAAGCGCTCTCCCCAATCCAAACCTGCATTACTACCAGGAGCTTAAGGAACGGGGAATCCCGATTCTGTTCTTCAACAGCCGGTATCCGGAACTGGAGCTGCCCTGCGTGTCCATGAACGACGAGCAGGTGGGCAAGAAGGCCGTGGAATATCTGATTAAGAACGGTCACCAAAACATCGGAGGCGTGTTCAAAAGCGACGACGGACAGGGGCATTTGAGGTACAAAGGGTTCCTGTCAGGCATGCTGGAGGCGGGAATCAAGGTAAAGGATGCCAATGTGGTATGGCTGGACACGGAAGATTTCCTGGACCTGGACCAGTGGTCGGATTACCTGTTCCACAGGCTGGAGGGCTGTACGGGAGTGGTGTGCTACAACGATGAGGTGGCGTATGTGCTGTCAGGTCTCTGCGAGAAGCGGGGCATTGTCATACCGGACCAGCTGTCCATTGTCAGCGTTGATAATTCGGACCTGGCAACCCTGGCCAGCGTAAAGCTTACCTCCTTCCCCCACCCCATGGAGGCCCTGGGCAGGAAAGCTGCAGAGAACATGATAAGTATGATTGAGAATCCCTACTTTGACGGTAACTATCTGTTTGATTCGGATATTATTGAACGGGATTCCGTAAAGGTCCTGGAACGGCCGCGTAAGGAGGGAATGTAATGGGTGCGAAAAAGGAGGCAAAGAGAGAAGAAAGTGCCGCGAAACCGACTCAGATAACCGTAATGCTGCGTCTGGTGGCGGGAGGCTATCTGGTATACCTGGCCTTTGGCCTGCTGCAGGAGTATTTAAAACCTGCCGGGGGAGGCAAGATGGTACAGCTGGGCTGTGGGGTTCTTTTTGGCGTCATAGGTGCATTTCTGGCCGGCTGGTCTCTTAAGAAATTTATAAAAGGCGAATATATTAAGTATGGCGAAATTCCGGATGATGAGGAAGATGATCAGACGGAGGATATCTAACCGGCAATTGCTTTAACTGACAATCAAGGAGGATGAGAGATATGATAGCAGTAAAGAATTATAAGTTCTGGTTCTGTACAGGTTCACAGGATCTCTATGGAGATGAGTGCCTGGCGCATGTGGCGGAGCATTCGGGAATCATTGTGGACAGTCTTAATAAATCAGGCATCCTGCCCTATGAGGTGGTGTTAAAGCCCACACTTATTACCAATGAGCTGATCCGCAGGACCTTCAACGAGGCAAATGCGGATGAGGAGTGCGCGGGCGTCATCACCTGGATGCATACATTTTCACCGGCCAAGTCCTGGATTCTGGGACTGCAGGAATACAGAAAGCCCCTGATGCATTTCCATACACAGTTCAACCAGGAGATTCCCTACGATTCCATTGACATGGATTTCATGAATGAGAACCAGTCCGCCCATGGAGACAGGGAATACGGCCATATGGTAACCCGCATGGGTATTGAGAGAAAGGTTATTGTGGGCCACTGGAGAGATGAAAAGGTGGTGGGCCGCATAGCAGCCTGGATGCGCACCGCGGTAGGCATCATGGAGAGCAGCCATGTAAGGGTGGCGAGATTTGCGGACAACATGAGGAATGTGGCTGTCACCGAAGGCGACAAGGTGGAGGCCCAGATGAAGTTCGGCTGGGAAGTGGACGCCTATCCGGTCAATGAGCTGGCCGAATATGTGAAGGCTGTGCCAAAGGGAGATATCACGGCATTGGTGGACGAGTATTACAGCAAGTACACTATCTTGCTGGAGGGCAGGGAGCCGGAGGAATTTAAGCGCCATGTGGCGGTACAGGCCCAGATTGAGGCTGGCCTTGAGAAGTTCCTGCTGGAGAAGGATTACCACGCCATCGTCACCCACTTTGGGGATTTGGGAGAGCTGCAGCAGCTTCCGGGCCTGGCTATCCAGCGTCTCATGGAAAAGGGATACGGATTCGGCGCAGAGGGCGACTGGAAGACGGCTGCCATGGTCAGGCTGATGAAGATTATGACCCAGGGCATGAAGGACGCCAAGGGAACCTCTTTCATGGAAGATTATACATACAACCTAGTGCCCGGCAAGGAAGGAATCCTGGAAGCCCATATGCTGGAGGTGTGCCCCACCATTGCGGACGGGGAAATCAGCATCAAAGCCTGCCCGCTGTCCATGGGCGACAGGGAGGACCCGGCCCGGCTTGTATTCACATCCAAGACAGGTCGCGGTATCGCCACATCCTTAGTGGATCTCGGCACAAGGTTCCGCCTGATTATCAACGATGTGGAATGCAAAAAGACAGAAAAGCCGATGCCCAAGCTTCCGGTGGCAACCGCATTCTGGACGCCGGAGCCCAACCTGGCAACCGGGGCTGAAAGCTGGATTCTGGCAGGAGGCGCCCACCATACTGCATTCTCCTATGACCTGACGGCAGAGCAGATGGGAGACTGGGCAGACGCCATGGGCATTGAAACGGTCTATATTGACAAGGATACCACCATCCGCGGGCTTAAGAACGAGCTCCGCTGGAATGCGGCGGCTTATAGGTAGCCTTAATAAGCAAGTGGAGGGGCAATTCATGAGTTTAGATATAAATAAGATAAAAGAACAGATTGAGCATGGAAATACTTCCCTGGGCATAGAGCTGGGCTCCACCAGGATTAAGGCGGTCCTTATCGGTGAGGACCACACACCCATTGCCTCCGGCAGCCATGATTGGGAAAACAGGTACGTGGACCACATCTGGACCTATACCCTGGACGACATCTGGAACGGCGTCCGGGACTGCTACGGCAAAATGGCTGAGGATGTGAAGAAAACCTACGGCATCACCCTGACCACCATTGGTTCCATTGGATTTTCGGCCATGATGCACGGTTATATGGCGTTTAATAAAGAAGGTGAACTTCTGGTGCCCTTCCGCACCTGGAGAAATACCATCACAGGCCCTGCCGCCGGGAAGCTGACAGAGGTATTCAGGTACAACATTCCCCAGAGATGGAGCATTGCTCATTTGTACCAGGCCATTCTCAATAAGGAAGAGCATGTGAAGGATATCGACTACCTCATTACGCTGGAGGGATATGTGCACTGGAAGCTGACAGGCAGACGTGTTCTGGGTATCGGTGATGTGGCGGGCATGTTCCCGGTGGATATCCATGCCAGGGATTTTGACCAGAAGCGTGTGGAGCAGTTTGACCAACTGGTGGCAGGGGAGAATTTCCCGTGGAAGCTGCGGGACATCCTGCCGAAGGCCCTGGTGGCGGGAGAGGACGCAGGCGTCCTGACGGAAGAAGGCGCAAAGCTTCTTGACGCGTCCGGAAACCTGAAAGCAGGCATTCCCATGTGTCCGCCTGAGGGCGACGCGGGCACCGGCATGGCGGCCACCAACAGCGTGGCTGTCCGCACCGGCAATGTGTCTGCCGGCACCAGCGTGTTTGCCATGGTGGTGCTGGAGAAGGAGCTGGAACACGTATATCCGGAGATTGACCTGGTGACCACGCCGGCAGGCGATATGGTAGCCATGGTGCACTGCAATAACTGCACATCGGACCTGAACGCATGGGTGAACCTGTTTAAGGAGTTCTCAGAGGCCATGGGCATGAAGGCGGACATGAGCCAGCTCTTTGGAACCCTTTACAGCAAGGCTCTGGAGGGAGATTCCGACTGCGGCGGCCTGCTGGCGTACAACTATTTCTCAGGGGAGCACATCACCCACTTTGAGGAAGGCCGTCCCCTGTTTGTGCGCACACCGGACAGCCGGTTTAACCTGGCGAATTTCATGAGAGTACACCTGTACACCTCCCTGGGCGCTCTTAAGACAGGTATGGATATCCTGCTTAAGAAGGAGCATGTGAAGGTGGACAGCATTCTGGGCCACGGCGGACTCTTTAAGACAAAGGGCGTGGGCCAGAGAATCCTGGCAGGAGCCATGAACGCGCCGGTATCTGTCATGGAGACAGCCGGGGAAGGCGGCGCCTGGGGCATTGCGCTGCTGGCCTCTTACATGCGGTGCAGGGGAGAAGGCGAGACCCTGGACGCTTACCTGGCCCACAAGGTTTTTGCCGGTGACAAGGGAACCAGAATGGAGCCTGTGAAGGAGGATGTGGAAGGATTCGAGGCATTCATGAAGCGGTATGCGGAGGGCCTTGCCATTGAGAAGGCTGCTGTGGAGCATATGAAGGATTGAGCGGCCAGGCTGTGGAGTATAGAAGGATTAACAGGAACGGGAGCGTATACAGACTATGTTAGAAGAACTGAAGCAAAAGGTATATGAAGCCAATATGGAGCTGCCCCGCAGGGGCCTTATCACCTACACCTGGGGAAATGTCAGCGGCATTGACCGGGAAAAGGGACTGTTTGTCATAAAGCCCAGCGGGGTGGATTACGATGTGTTAAAGCCATCTGATATGGTGGTTATGGATCTGGAGGGCAATAAGGTGGAGGGGGAGATGAACCCTTCCTCTGACACCGCCACCCATGTGGAGCTGTACAATGGGTTTAAGGAGATTGGCGGTATTGTCCATACCCATTCCCCACACGCAACGGCCTGGGCACAGGCGGGCAGGGCTCTTCCCTGCTACGGCACCACCCATGCGGACTATTTTTACGGTGAGATTCCCTGCGCCAGGAACCTGACGGCAGAGGAAATCGAGGAAGGCTACGAGAAAAATACGGGAAAGGTCATCATTGAGACCTTCCAGGGGAAAAACCCTGTTTACATTCCGGCTGTGCTGTGTAAAAACCATGGCCCCTTTACATGGGGCAGGGACGCGGCTGAGGCTGTCCATAATGCCGTTGTGCTGGAGGAGATTGCCAGAATGAATTTCATGACAGAACTCATCAATCCCCAGGCAGGACCGGCTCCCCAGTGTATGCAGGATAAGCATTTCATGCGCAAGCATGGGCCAAATGCTTATTATGGACAGGGGAAGTAAAAGGGACCGGCTGACGCCTGTCTGTTCCCCGGGCAAATGAATGTGCGATATATAGTAAGAAAGCCCGCAGAGGCGGTCCTTGTGTTATAGGGATTTGTCCTGCGGGTTTTCTTTGATTTTTATTCTGCTTTCTTTGGTTTTTATTCGGTCTGTTAAAATGATGCGTACCATGGTACAATGTTGGTATGTTTTTATAATGAGGAGTCCGTTGGCAGGCTTTTTTAGCTTGTTTTGAAGGAGCTGGTGGAAGTGAGAATGTCTGTTGCCGGAGGAGGAGAAAGATGGATTTTTATAAAAGGGTGGGGATTACAGTGAGGGCGGTACCGGAAGGAAAGGTGGCCACCTATGGTCAAATCGCCCTGCTCTGCGGAAAACCGAAAAACGCAAGACAGGTGGGATATGCGCTGAACCGCGGTCTGGCCGGAGAAGTTCCGGCCCACCGTGTAGTCAACAGCCAGGGATATCTGACCGGCGCAGCGTCCTTTGAACACCCGGACCTGCAGAGAATGCTTCTGGAGGAGGAAGAGGTCCTGGTATCGGCGGAGGGACGTGCGGATATGAAACGGGATGGCTGGAAGAATACGCTGGAGGACGCGCTCAGACTGAAGGAGATGTTTGAGCGGGAGGGGATATGAATTCCGGCGGCCGGATGATGTGTGGCGGAGAATAGATATGTGACAGCGAATAGATGTGACAGCGAAAAGGTGACAGCTGAAAGGTGACAATGAAAGAGTGGGAGAGGAGGCAGCGGAACATCCATGGAACAGCAGTTTGCGGGATGGAGAAAGAAGTATTTTACAATTTGGACCGGCCAGGGAATATCAACCCTGACCAGCTCCATCGTACAAATGGCAATCATATGGTATATAACCGGAAGAACAAAGTCAGCGGCAGTCCTTTCCTTTGCAACGCTGGCGGGGTTCCTGCCCCAGGCAGTGCTTGGAATGTTCATCGGCGTACTGATTGACCGGCATGACAGGAAGAAAATCATGATATGTTCGGACCTGGTGATGACCTCAGCCTGTGTGGCGCTGGCTGTTTCGGGAATCTGGGGAGACATTCCGATTTGGATGATTTTCATTGTATTATTTATCCGAAGCATTGGCAATGCATTTTACGCCCCGTCCCTTCAGGCCATCATGCCGTCCATCATACCAAAGGACCAGCTGACAAAATACGCCGGGTATTCGCAGAGCTTTGAATCTGCGTCCATGATAGCCAGTCCTGCCATTGCGGCTGTATTGTACAGCGTGTTTCCGCTGAAAGTTATCCTGATGCTGGATGTGTTAGGAGCGATTTTTGCAGTGGCAACCCTGACAGCAGTGGATATACCAGCGATTTCCAGGGAAGATAAGGACAAGACAAATCTCCTGGGGGAGGTTAAGGAGGGGTACGGCGTCATGCGCAGTGTGCCCGGAATGCGGGAGCTTCTGGTGATTGGCGCATTGTATGCAGTCATATATTTCTCCATAGGAACCCTGTATCCGCTGATTACCATGTCCTACTTTAACGGCGGCGTCAGGGAATCGGGGCTGGTGGAGACTGTTTTTGCAGTGGGTACCCTGGTTGGCTCTGTTTCCCTGGGGATATGGGGAGGACGGATAGACAAGATAAAGGCAATCGCCGGGTCCATAGGCATATATGGAGCCGGGACCCTGGTAACCGGTCTGCTGCCTCCAAACGGTTTTTATGTCTTTGTATTCCTGTCATTTTTCATGGGAGTCTCTGTACCCTTTTATTTTGGGGTACAGACATCTATTTATCAGATTAAAATTCAGGGAGAATACCTGGGCAGGGCGCTGTCATTGTCCAGCAGCATCAGCATGGTGGCAATGCCCCTGGGACTGGTGCTGTCAGGAGCCCTGGCCGGTCCGCTGGGAATCGAGAACTGGTTTCTGATATCCGGCGGGGCAGCCTTGGTGATTGCGGTGTTAGCCTTAACTCTGCCTGCTTTGCGGCACTGTATGGACGGATGATTCCTGCAAAGTACTTCTCAGGGAGTACCCCGGCAAAGGGGCCTAAGAAGATTTGGGGCAGAAATGCCACCAGGCCGGATAATGCCATCATCATAGGAGAACCGGTCTCGCTGGCCAGCCACCAAATCAGGGAAAACTGGACAGCAGAGCTTCCGATCAGGGACACAGTCTGGCCAGCTGCAATGGTCAGAAATTTCTGTTTCCATTTTGAATAATCATTCATATTATACGATCCTTTCCATATTCTGTGTCAGACCTGACAGGGCTGTCCTGTTCTGCCTGGTTTCTCCCAAACCCAGTTTGGCAGCATACAACATAAACACAGCATAAAAGGCAGATAAAGCCATTACGGTTCTATCTGCCTTGCCTGTATGTAGAAAACAAACTGTCCCCGGGGTCAGCGGCGGGCAATTCATATATTACATGAAGCTATATCAGGCGTATCTGCATCTCATCCGTAAAACAGACATAACAAAAAAAACATATCAGGTTTTATTTACTTGCTGTTTATCTTAAACGAATGGAAAAATACATCAAACGCCCTCCTTTTTATAAAGTACAGTCATCATATCAGAAAAAACACGGTATGTCAAAGTAAATTTACCGGGGAAATCCTCAAAATGTTTACAGGGCAGAAGGAGGCGGGATAATGGGGAGGTTTACTGTAAAGGTGGTGCCGATACCTGCCTCGCTGATGACCCGGATTTGCCCTTTGTGCAGGTGCACGATTTTTTCCACCACCGTGAGGCCGATGCCGTTTCCCTCTGCGGTATGGGAACTGTCTCCCTGGTAGAAACGGTCAAATATGTGGTTTTTCGTCTCCTCATCCATGCCGCATCCATTGTCCAGAATCTGGAATACCACCTGGTCCTTCTTCTTATGCAGCTTCAGCTTTATCTTTCCGTTCTGAGGAGAAAATTTGATGGCGTTGTCAATCAGATTGATCCATACCTGGTTTAGGAGGGCCTTATTTCCGCGGTATTCCAGTTCGTCCAAATCAATAAACAGTTCCAGTTGCTTTTTCTGCCATTTTGATTCCAGCAGCAGGACGGACTGGCGTACTTCTTCCGACAGGTCAAAGGACTCCATATCGGACAGTATGCTCATTTTTTCTATCTTGGACAGGTTCAGCACATTAGTGGAGAGCTGGGACAGGCGGTTGGATTCACTTATGATAATGTCCAGATATTCGTCCCGTTCCTCCTTTGTGAGGCCGTCGTTTTTTAATATTTTGGCAAAGCCTCTCAGGGATACGATGGGAGTCTTGAATTCATGGGAAAAATTATTGATGAAGTCAGAGCGCAGCAGCTCCGTGTTCTCCAGTTCCTGGGCCATGCGGTTAAAGCTTTCGGAGAGACGTTCAAATTCACGGTTCAGATCCAGGTGGATGCGCACCTTGAAGTTGCCGTCCGCCAGCTGGTTGATGGCTTCAATCAGGTCCCGTATGGGTTTGAGAGGAATGCGGCTCAGGAGCAGGGTAAGGCCGGCCCCAACCACGGCGCTGAGCACGGCCAGCAGGGGAATGGGGCGCCAGAACTGGGGAATGGGGATATTGGCCTGGTAGAAAATCCTCCAGTAAAGGTACATCAAAAATCCCTGCAGGGTCATGACCGTGAGCATGATTAAGAAGATGCCTGCGGTCAGTATGAGGGTCATGGTTCCCAGCGGTTTATGGTTTGTCCTGCGTCTCATAGATTTTTCACCGCCTTGTAGCCCAGACCGCGTATGGTTTCGATGGTAAACTCAGGGTAATCCTCAAAACGCTTCCGGAGCCGGTTAATGTGTACATTGATGGTATTGTCGTCCGACTGGGATTCCATGCCCCATATCTCATCCATGAGCTGGATGCGGGTGAAGATCTTGCCGGGATAGGACAGGAGCTTATACAGAAGATAGAATTCCTTGCGGGGGAGAGTCTGGCTTTCATTCCCGCGGCTTACGGTCAGGGAGTCGTAGTCCAGGCACACATCACCGATGGTGATGCGCCGTTCGTTCACAATCTGAGCCCTGCGCAGCAATGCCCGGATGCGCAGAATCATTTCCTCCTCATCCACAGGCTTTGTCATATAATCGTCTGTTCCTACAATGAACCCCTTCCGTTTGTCCTCCGGCAGCTGCTTGGCAGTGACCATGAGAATGGGCAGGGTGTAATCTGTTGCCCTCAGCTGTCTGGTGAGCTCGTAGCCATCCATGCCTGGCATCATGATGTCCAGGATAACCAGGTCCACATGGTGGGTATCTAATAATTTCAAGGCTTCCAGTCCGTCGCATGCCAGGATGGGATGGTAGCCGTGTTCCTTCAGTACAGCTTCCATCAGCCTTCGGGTATTCTTGTCATCTTCCGCAACCAGTATCTGAAACATGTTCCTTTACCTCCCTTTACTACTACATTTCATTATACATATATAACACTCTTTTATAAAGTAAACATAAACGAATCATTCTTATGGGTTTATGCCATATTTATACCGTAAATGTCTGTTTATGTATAGCTTTAGTATCAAAAATGAGAGGAGGTGAATGACATGCCAGCTTTATCTGTGGCAGATTTAGCTATACTTAATGGCTATCAATATCCGGGAGGTGTGAATGCGGCTGCTGTTATCAACAATATATGTGATCGGGTCCGCCTGATTCCGTGCTGTTTTCGGTCATTTTATGTCATTGTATCCGGCGCACAGTAAAGTCACAAAAAATTCACAGAATAACGCGAAATTAATGACTTTCAGGCTGGTTTTGTTAATGTTGAATTAATCTTTAACCTTTAATATTAGGAATCAGTTGAGTAAACCAGCAAAGGAGATTGAATATGAGCAAGAGCAGGAAAATAAAGATTGGCATTGCCGCCGGAATAATCGTCATACTGGCCGTGGCAATGATTATGACGAAGGGCGGAAAAAAATCAAAGGGCGGTATGCCTGTGGGACAGGAGGCTTCTGTCACGGTGGTGAAGGCAGAACGGCCGTCAATCGGCGATATCATCCTTACCACAGGGCTTACAGGCACAGTGGAGCCTTCCGATGTGGTTCATATCTATGCAAAGGCAGCAGGGGACGTCACGGCGGTATATGTGAAGGCAGGGGATATGGTGACACAGGGACAGATCCTGCTTGAGATTGATACAGAGCAGGTGGAGACGGCAAAGAACTCCATGGATTCTGCATCCGTATCCCTTTCAGAGGCCCAGAGCAACCTGAGAAGAATGCAGATTCTTTACAGCGGCGGCGATTTGTCCGAGCAGGAATACGAGCAGTATGTCAACGCGGTGAAATCCGCGCAGCTCCAGTATGAGTCCGCTAAACTGGCTTATGAAAGGCAGGTGCAGTACAGCTCCATCACCGCCCCTATTAATGGAAAGATTGAAAGCTTTGACGTGGAGGTGTATGACAGGGTGAGCCAGTCCCAGGATTTGTGTGTGATTGCCGGTGAGGGTGAGAACGTAGTCTCCTTTTATGTGACCCAGCGCATGATGCAGAATGCCAATGTGGGCGACGAGCTGGAAATCCAGAAGAACGGAACTACATATAAAGCATATATCAGCGAAATCAACTCCATGGTTGATACGGATACAGGGCTGTTCAAGGTAAAGGCCCAGATTGAAGACACACAGGAGATTGCCCCCGGAAGCACGGTGAAATTAAACCTTGTGACGGAACGGGCATTGGAGACAATGGTGGTTCCCGTTGATGCAATCTATTATAGCGGCGGCAATGCCTATGTTTATCTGTATCAGGACGGCACCGCCTCCACGGCCCAGGTGGAAGTAGGACTGGAGGATGAGGAACATGCCCAGATTCTTTCCGGCCTGTCAGCCGATGACATGGTGGTGAGCACATGGAGCTCCAACCTGTATGAGGGGGCGAAAATACGGTTAAGGTATGAGGCACAGTCCGAAGAAACAGCAGCATCCGGCGGGGAACACAGCAAAAATGCAAAATCACAGGCAGAACAGGAGGCATAACCCATGGGATTGACAAGGTTTGTATTAAAACGTCCGGTGGCGACGGTTATGGCGTTGCTTTGCCTTTTGGTATTCGGTATTTCTTCCGTATTCAATGCCACGCTGGAACAGATGCCGGACACGGACCAGCCAATGCTGATTATCATGGCATCTTATTCCGGTGCTGGTCCCGAGGACATAGATGAACTGGTGACCCAGCCCATAGAAGACCAGGTGGGAACCATAGAGGGGGTGAAAAGCATGAGCTCCACTTCCAGTGAAAACAGGGCCATGATTATGCTGGAATATGATTACGGCACCGATATGGACGACGCTTATAATGATTTATCCCAGAGTCTGGATGCGCTGAGCCGCCAGCTCCCTGACGATGCGGAAACCTCTGTCATGGAGATGAATAACAATGCGGGAACCACCATGATGCTTTCCATATCAAACCCCTCCCAGGAGGATTTGTACGATTATGTGGACCAGACCGTGGTGCCTCTGCTGGAACAGATTTCTTCCGTGGCGGAGGTGGAGGCCATGGGCGGAAAGTCAGAATACTATAAAATCGAGCTTCAATCCGATGAGATGGCACAGTATCAGGTGACCATGAGCGACGTGTCCACGGCCATGAGCACGGCCAATCTTTCCTACCCATCCGGCGATGCGGTATCCGGAAAGCTGGAGCTTTCCGTGTCAACGTCCCTGGAGCATGAGACCATAGAAGCCCTGAAGGAAGTCCCCATCACCACCTCCAGCGGAAAGATTGTATATCTGGAGGACATTGCCAGGGTATATGAGGCAGAGGAGAGCCGGGGAGGCATTTCACGCTACAACGGCGAGGATACTATTTCCATTTCCATCACCAAGCAGCAGAGCAGCACTGCCATGGATGTGTCATCCGAGGTTCAGGAGGTTATTGAGAGCCTGGAGGCGGATGATGAGAACCTGAATATCAGGATTGTCAGGGACAGCGCGGACAGCATTCTCAGTTCCCTTAAGGACGTGGCCCTTACCCTGGTGCTGGCAGCCGTGATTTCCATGATTATCATATTCATTTTCTTTGGAGATTATAAGGCTTCCCTGATTGTAGGAAGCTCCATACCCACCTCCATACTGGTGTCGCTGATTCTGATGACCAGCGCCGGTTTCTCCCTGAATATCATTACCATGAGCGGTCTGGTGCTGGGAGTAGGCATGATGGTGGATAACTCCATTGTGGTGCTGGAGAGCTGTTTCAGGGCCATAGAGACAGAGGAGGACAAGGGCCTGCTGGGGTATGCCAAGGCTTCCCTGTCCGGAACCAACATTGTGCTCCAGTCCATTCTGGGATCCACTGTGACCACCTGTGTGGTTTTCCTGCCGCTGGTATTTCTGCAGGGCATGTCGGGACAGATGTTCGGCTCCATGGGATACGTTATCGTATTCTGTATGTGCGCCTCCTTCCTGTCAGCCATTACCATTGTTCCCCTTACCTATATGGCCTATAAGCCCCAGGAGAGGATGCAGGCGCCCATGTCGCGGCCCATGGAGCGGATACAGAACGGATACCGCCGCATCATGCCCGGACTTTTAAAACACAAGGCCATCATCATGATTGCATCAGTAATCATCGTGATTGCAACCTATTTTCTGGCCAGCGGGATGGAGACTGAGCTTATGACCGCGGACGATACGGGAACAGTCAGCGTTTCCATCGAAACAAGGCCGGGACTGCTGTCGGAAAATGCCGACGCCATGCTGACCCAGGCAGAGGAGATTGTCAAAGGTCATCCGGATGTGGAATCATACATGCTGCGCTATAACAATGACAGCGGTACCATAACAGCCTATCTGAGGGATGACAGGGATATGAGCACCGATGAGATAGTGGAGCAGTGGGAAACGGAGATGGCGGACCTGGATAACTGTACGGTGACAGTGGAGGCGTCCTCGTCCATGAGCTTCATGAGCAGGAGCCGGGGATATGAAGTCATCCTTAACGGTACGGATTACGATGAGCTCCAGGAAGTCAGCAGCAGGATTGTTGCCGAGATGACGGCCAGGGACGATGTGATGAACGTCCATTCCAGCATAGAAAATACGGCTCCCGTGGTGACTGTGAAGGTGGATCCGGTACTGGCGGCCGCAGAGGGGCTTACGGCATCCCAGATTGGTTCCCAGGTAAAACAGATGATGGACGGCGAAGAGGTGACCACCCTGGACGTGGATGGAAGAGAGGTCAGCGTGATGGCCGAATATCCGGAGGATGAGTACCGGACCGTCAGCCAGATGAAGGATATTATACTCTCCAAGCCCTCCGGAGGCTATGTGGCCCTTACGGATGTGGCGGAAATCTATTATAAGGACAGCCCGGCATCCATTTCCAAGACGGATAAGGCGTATGAGATAACCATTACGGCAGATTATACCGGGGGAAATGTCCAGTCCGCCATAGACAGCGAGGTCATAAGCCCCAACTTAAGCGCCACCATCAAGAAGGGCGTCAACTCCATGAACCGTATGATGCAGGAGGAATTTGCAGCCTTGTACCAGGCCATTGCCATCGCTGTATTCCTGGTTTTCGTGGTACTGTCAGCGCAGTTTGAGTCACCGAAGTTTTCCTTTATGGTAATGACCACCATACCATTCAGCCTCATAGGCTCCTTCGGCCTTTTGCAGATTACGGGAGTCAGCATCAGCATGACGTCCATACTGGGATTCCTGATTCTGGTCGGAACGGTTGTGAACAACGGTATCCTCTATGTGGATACAGTGAACCAATACCGCATGACCATGGATCTAAAGACCTCCCTGATCGAGGCGGGCGCCACACGTTTAAGGCCCATTATGATGACCAGCCTTACCACCATCCTTTCCATGATTCCCATGGCCCTGGCCATAGGGGACAGTGGTTCCACCACCCAGGGTCTGGCTATTGTTAACATCGGAGGACTCAGCGTGGGCGTGGCGGTGGCCCTGTTCATTCTGCCAATCTACTATGCGCTGATGAACGGCGATAAGAAACGGGTTGTGCTGGATATTTAAAGAGGAGGTGTCAATCATATGAGATACGGAAAAATAGGGGCCGGATGCCTGGCCGCGGCACTGTGTCTTGGCGCCATGCCGGCGCCGGCGTGGGCGGGTACACCGGAGTTTGCCTATACCGCAGAGCAGTGGGCTTCCCTCAGGGATAATCAGCTGGATTTTACGGAGATAGCGGACCTGATTCATGTATACAATAACACGGTGATTCAGAACCAGCTGGAGTATGAGGATTTCCGGGGGAAGGACGCGGACGATATTGCGGATGATTACTATGATGCTGCCGATGATATATACGGAAGCCTGGAATATCCTGATTCGTCGGATTCAGATTATGCCAGCCGCCTGTCCTCCTATTTGAGCAGCCAGATTCAGGCTGATAACCTGCGGGAACAGGGAGACGACAATGTGGAGGACGGGGACGTCAAGAAGCTGGAATATGACAAGACAGAGGCGGGTCTGGTAAAGGAGGCCCAGGAGCTGATGATAAGCTACTGGAGCCAGACATACAGCCTGGAAAGCCTGGAGCAGAATAAGATACAGGCCCAGTCGTCCTATGACCAGACCCTTACCCGTCTGAGCGCCGGTATGTCCACCCAGGCCCAGGTGCTGTCGGCCCGGGAGGCCGTCACATCGGCGGATGCATCCCTGCTGTCGGCTCGGAGCAGTCTGGGGCGGACAAAAGAAAATCTCTGCCTTATGCTGGGATGGACCTATGGGGCGCAGGTGGATATAGGAGATGTGCCGGAGCCGGACCTGGAGGGAATGGCAGCCATCAATCTGGATGAGGATGTATCCAGGGGAGTGGAAAATAATTACAGCCTTAAAATACTTGAAAAGAAAATAGCCAATGCAAAAAGCGGCACCAATAAGTCAAGTCTGGAACAGAGCTTAAAGAGCCAGAAGGAGACAGCTGCCTCCAGCATAAAGAATGCCTACGAGAGCATGATGATATCTAAATCCGACTACGAGCAGGCTCTTAATGCATATGAAATTGAGGCGACAGCCATGGAGACGGCAGAGCGGAAGATAACGGCCGGGACCATGACAAGAAACAATTATATAACACAGCAGTCCTCCTTCGCAACAGCCCAGGTCAATGTGCGTACACAGAGGCTGGCTCTTCTCAGGGCACAGCTGGAATACCAATGGTCGGTGGACGGACTGGCATCCGTGTCATAGGATGGGAGAGATTTGGAAATAGCGGAGAAATATTTAAAGTGCAGGAAAAAGGCAGGATGGAACAGAGGTGAGACAATGAAAAACCGCAGTCATGTAAAGGGAAGCAGCAGGAGGCGTGAGAACAGAAAAAAGACTGTCATGGTCCTTTTGACAATGGTACTGTGCCTGTCGGGAACCGGCGTCCGGACTTCCTATGCATCCCAGGAAGCATCCCAGGCCGCTGTCCCGGATGCGTCTCAGGACATATCCCCGGCAACCACAGGGAACGCAACGGGCACCACAATCATTGAATACGGCAATCTGAGGGAACTGCTGAAACAGGGAAATCTGTCTTTAAAAGAGAGCATAGAGGACTACGAGGACAATATAAACGCCTATCAGGAAATATGGGATACCCTTAAGCGGGAGCAGGACAACATGGAGGATAAGGCGGAGGAAATGGGCGGTGAGGACAGCCAGACAGCCGGGATCTATTCCTCCAATGCAGCCATGTTAAAATCCTCGGCCAGCCGCATATACAGCCAGCTGGACACCATGACCAGCGAAAAGAGCACCCGCAGCCTGGAAAAGTCCGCGGACACCTTTACCATGACAGCCCAGACCCTGATGAATTCCTACAACCAGATGGTACAGAATGTGGAATACCAGGAAAAGCGGGTTGAGTCCTTACAGGCAGCCTTTGAGGCCATGGTGAGAAAGCAGGCAGCCGGTACCGCCACCCAGGCCCGGCTGAAGGAAGCAAAAAAAAGCCTGGACACTGCCGGAAATTCCCTGGAGTCCCTCA
Organism: Enterocloster clostridioformis; assembly: GCF_020297485.1. Taxonomy (NCBI): domain Bacteria; kingdom Bacillati; phylum Bacillota; class Clostridia; order Lachnospirales; family Lachnospiraceae; genus Enterocloster; species Enterocloster clostridioformis. The sequence continues at coordinate 2,113,495 of NZ_JAIWZC010000001.1, read as the reverse complement.
GGCTCCAGGCCGGGGAGCTGCGCCGTCAGCTGCTTACCATGCTGGGGATTGAGGACAGCAGCCAGGTGGTGATAGGAGCCATACCGGAGCCGGATATGGCAGCCATTGAAGCCGTTGATTATGAAAGCGATAAGAACAGAGCCATGGGAAATGACAAGAATGTGCAGAATGCCCGCCACACCCCGGCCAGCAGTACCACTGAAATCAATATCAGGTTCAGGCTGGCGGATGAGGCGGAGGGGACAAAGGAGGCAGCGTTTTTGGCTTCCTACCAGAACCTTCAGGCCAGTAAAACAGCCTATGAGGCGGCCCTCACTGCCTTCCAGAGCGCCCGGCTGACCTACGAAGGACTCCAGAGAAAGCAGCAGGCCGGACTGCTGACAAGCACGGAATACCTGGAGGGCCAGGCAGCCTATCTGGAGAAAAAGGCGGCAAAAGAAACCGCCTCCATGAACCTGGCGGCGGCCTATGAATCGTATTGCTGGGATGTGAAAGGAATCAGTCAGACGTGATATGTCTGGCCGGAATCCGGACAGTAACCTCAGTACCCTTTCCCAAGGTGCTGGTGAAGGAGAGGCCGTAGGATTCACCGTACAGGCTCTTCAGCCTTAAGTTGGTATTATAGACGCCGATGTGGCCGGGAAAGGCAGTGTGCCTGGGGCTGGCGGAGGAGTCGGTACCGGCATTCACGTCATCCTTTAATGTATCAAGTGTTTCAGGCGGTATGCCTGCCCCGTCGTCAGAGATGATGAATACAATATCATCTCCATCTGGCCAGCCGGTGAGCAGGATGCTGCCTTTTTTTTCTTCCTTCATCATGATGCCGTGAAGGAAGGCATTTTCCACAATGGGCTGGAAGGTGAGCTTGGGGATCGTGTACTCACAGATTTCTTCCGGCACATCCACCACAAAGGCCACGCAATTGTCATAACGCATGTTCTGGAGACGGACATAGAGGCTTACATGCTCCAGATCCTTCTCAATGGAATTCATCAGCTCCCTGCGGCTCAGGGTAAGCTTATAAAAGCGGGACAGGATCTGGACCGCTTCCGTAACCTTTTCGCTCTGCCCGGTCTGGGACAGCCAGTTAATCATATCCAGGGTATTATAGAGAAAATGCGGGTTAATCTGGGCCTGCAGGGCGCGGAATTCCGCCATCCGGAGTTCATCGGAAGCCTTTTTCTGGCTGTCCATCAGGGTGATGATTTCTTCTGTCATGTAGTTGTAGGTATCGGACAGCACGCCAATCTCGTCGCAGCCAGTGTCAGCCACATCCATGGGCTGGGGCGGGCTGGTGCGGACAGTCTCCATCTGCAGGGCCACGCCTATGATGCGGTCCGCAATGGAGCCGGACAGGCGGAAGGCAGTGTACAGGGCCAGGGCGGTGAACAGCAGGTAAATCAGGGCAAAATGCATCATCAGCGCCCTGCCCGCATCTCCGATATGGAGGGCGGGGATAATGGACATCATGTACCAGTCCGTGTCCGCGATGGGAAAATAGGCCACATAGGCAGAGCCGTCCAGATAGGAGACAAGGGAAAACGTCTTTTCCTTTCCCACCCGCTGCCTCAGGTCCGGGCGGGGAATGAAGTATTTCCCGGCCAGGCCCATGTCCGAGGCGGATACGATCACATCCCGCTCATTTACCAGGAAGGCAGCCTCGTCCGTGACCGTGGCGTCATTGCGCAGCACCATGTCAAAGGCCGGCCTGGAAAGATACAGGGCCACATAGGCAGAGGCATTTTCAATGCCGGACACAGCGCCGCCGTCATGAGTATAAGGAATTCGGGTGATGTAGGCCAGCTTTCCGTTCTTCTCTGTCTCGTCCGGCGTCAGGTACAGTTCCGGGCACAGCAGACGGGCCTGATCCGAAGTGCTGTAGATGCCGTACCAGTAGCTGCTGCTTACTGAGGATACCGGGTTAAACAGGGCATTCCCGATCTTGTTGTACTGCATCAGGTCTCCGTATACGCTGTCATCATAATAAATCTTTACATCTGTAATCATGGAATGATCCGTAATGCTCTGCACCAGGTGGAACAGGCTGTTCATCCGGGAGGTGGAGATATCCATGGTATTGGCTTCTGCTCTGGGTACCTGGAAGAGATCCTGTATCAACATGGCGCTGGTGATGGTATCAGAGGCGTGTCCCACATGGGAAATGAGGTTCTCAATGGAGGTCACGGTCTGGGCGGACAGGGCCTGCTCCGAGCGGATGCTGTCATCCATGACAATGCCGTAAATGCGCAGGTATAGGAAGCCTGACAGTACGGCGGTGGGCAGCAGTACCAGGATGATGTGGGATATGACAAGCTTTGTCTTAAGACGCATGTCATAGGTATAATGATGAATCAGCTTAGAAAACGGATTTTTCATGCAAGCATTTTCTCCCTGTATTCAGAAGGGGACAGGCCCACGATTTTCTTAAAGGTCTTGCTGTAGTAATTGCCGTCGCTGTATCCTACCTTGGATGAAATGTCGGCAATCTTGTACCTGGGATCGCTTAAGAACTGCTTGGACATCTTGATGCGGTAATCCGTCAGATACTGGTTTAAGGTCTGGCCTGTCTCATTTTTAAAAATCGTACATACGTAGCTGGACGAAAGGTGGACGTACTCACTGACATCCGGCACGGAAAGGGAGGGGACCGCATAGTTCTTATGGATATATTCCTTAATCTGGAATACCACCGGGTTTCCCACACTGTTTCCCCGCAGGCGCTCAAAGAACAGGCGCACCTTTGCCGCCAGCAGGTCATTGAGCTCCCTCAGGATGGTGCAGTTCATGACCCCTTCCCAGATGGATTCAGACTCCAGTCCTTCCTTCTGCCACAGGGAGATATAGCTTCCCAGGCCGTGTTCGTCCAGCTTGCTGAAATACTTATAATAGATATCCTTCACCTGGCTGGGGCCAATCATGTCGTTTGGCACAAAGGATTCATACAGCCGTCTGACGATGTCCAGGGCTTCCTCCTCCTGCTTTTCGGACAGGGCCATGGAAAATTCCAGAAGGAGGTCTGCCGGCGGCCGGAATACGGCTGTTTCCATGTTGTGGGTCAGTATGAACCCGTAATCATGGAAAAATGCCTCCTTCAGATGTTCACTGGCTTCCTGGTAAGAGATATGCGCGCGGTCCATACCGCTTACAACCGGGCCCATGGAAATGAAAAAAGGGCATATCTTAATAAGCTTTTGGGCCAGGAGTCCGGCGCAGTCGTACAGGGTCTTGTCCGAGGGACGCTCCGGGGAGTGAAGGAAAACAATGATGCGGTGGTCACCTCTTAGGACATATGCCTGGGATATGCCCATAGATGTGAGATGGTCCGCAGAATAATCCCTGATTCCGTCCATCTGTTCCTCCGGCAGCATGGATAAGGGGGTGACACAGTCAATGATAATGCAGCAGAAGCAGGTGGTATGGGTGATTGAAAGGCCCAGGCCGGCTGCGAGCTGTCCTGCCTTTATAAGACTCTCCTCACCTGGCTGGGACAGTAAAAGGCTCAGATGGCCCAGCTGTTCCTTCTCCTGGATTCTTGCTGCCGCCTGGCTCATTTTCTCGTTTATGCTGCTCTCCACCGCCTCCCGTATGGCTGTGGCCAGTTCCTCCATGTCAAGGGGCTTTTCCACATACCCCAGGGCCTTCAGCTTGATGGCGGCTTTTAAGTATTCCTTGTCTGAATAAGCGCTCATAAAGATAATGGTGGCTGCGGGCAGCTCCTTTAATATCCGTTCCGCCATCTGAACCCCGTTCATCCTGGGCATCCGCACGTCCGTGAGCACAATATCCGGTTCCTCCTCAAGGGCCGTCTTAAGGCCGTGTATGCCGTCGTCCTCCAGCAGCACCTGGCTGATTCCAAGGCTCTCCAGGTTCAGGCTGTCCCGGATTCCCTCACGGGTCAGTTTCTCATCATCAACAATCAGAAGTTTCATCTATTATCATCCATCCTTTTCAAAAGGCAGTGATTTGTATACAATAATCAATACCGATACAACTATTGTATCAAGAAATCATAAATTTGCAACGGAAATGGACAAAATACGACATTAGGTATATACTGGGAAAAAACAGCAGGAAGGCGGGAACCGCAGGGTGAAAGGGAAAAATTGGGCTTGGATAGCAGGGGCGGCCATGATGGCAGGAGTGTTGTTCCTGTTTTCCTGCCAGGACAGTCAGTTTAACAGGGGAAAATACGCTATCATCATGAAATCCAAGAACAACTGGTACAATGAGCTGGCCAGCGAGGGCTTTAAACAGGCGGTGGAGGATGCAGGCAAGAACTGTATTGTCCTGTATCCCGACCATCCCTCTGCACAGGAACAGATACATCTGATACAGAACCTTACCGACGAAAAGGTGGAGGCCATAGCAGTGGCTGCCAACGATGAATATGCCCTGACTCCGGTTCTAACCCAGGCCAGGGAAAAGGGAATCTCCGTCATCACGCTGGATGCGGATGTGGAGGCGGGAAGCCGCAGTATTTACATAAGCCCGGTGGATGCCAGAGAGCTGGGGAAAGAACTGGTCAGGGAGGTGGACCGTATATGCGGCCACAGCGGCCAGTGGGGTATCCTGTCGGCGGGAAGCCGTTCCGCCAATCAGAACGAGTGGATATATATGATGAAGCAGGAGCTCCAGAATCTTGAGTACTGCGGCCTGCGTCTGGTGGACATTGCTTACGGGGAAGGGGAATATGAAAAGGCGGCTGAAAAGGCGGAGCTGATGCTGGAGACTTATCCTGACCTGAAGGTAATGTGCTGCCTGTCCACGGAAGGAATCAAGGCGGCGGCTGATGTGGTGAAGGAGCGGGGCCAGGCGTCTGAGGTAAAGGTCATCGGCCTGGGACTTCCGGACCAGATGGAGGAATATGTGGGCAGCGATCCTGAGGACGTGTGTCCGGTGCTGTACATATGGAGTCCCATGGACCTGGGACGGGTGGCAGGGTATGTGTGCCTGGAGCTGTCTGAGGGCTCCATTGAGGACAGGGCGGACCAGGAACTGCTGCTGGGAGGCAGGATATACCCCGTGGACTACGGTCAGGACGGCGGGCTGGAGGTCATAGCCGGCGAGCCCATAAGGGTGGATTCGGAAAATATTGGTTACTGGAAGGACCAGATTTAGAAGATATAAGTATAATATTTGAAAATATTCCATGAGATAGAAAAATATTACCATGGAAATCCCTTACCTGAACGTGGTATTATAAAAATGTCGGAAGACAAACAAAAGATAACGTTAGAGGGCATTGTCAGATGCGGACTTACCAGTAAGTACCATCCCCCAAGTATCTGACAGTGATACTAAAAAAATACCATACGGAGGTGAACAACATGAAACGTATCCTTGTTAAGTTTGACCAGGCAGACCAGATTATTAATTTTGTAAGAATCATGAACCGTTTTGAGTGTGATGCAGATGTGAAATGCGGCAGCCGTATGGTTGATGCAAAGTCTATTGTAGGTGTATTATCACTGGCAAAGTCCAAAACCGTAGAGCTGATTCTTCACACAGATGACTGCGACCAGCTGATGGAGGAAATCGCTCCGTTTGCAGCATAGTCAGACAACAGATACACTTTCCTTGATTTCTACATGAATCATGAACCGGGACAGCAGCAGGTGTGCTGTGGCCCGGTTCTTTTTTGTATTATAGGGTGCGCCCAGCTAAGGGCTTGAAATTTAGTGGGTGAGAGTCCCACGGTGTAAGGTACAAGCTATACCGCATCAAGCGAGTCTTGGGTGGACAGCAGCGATGTTGCCTGCTAAGCGTAGACAGCGGGATTGCAGGGCATAGCCGTATATAGCTTCGATATTAAAATGAAATTGGGAAGGCAGAAGTGCTCCTATACACTGAAAGCAACACAGCTGTAGTCGTTAAGAGCGAGAATGCAGCTGCTTCCCCGGGGTTTTAAGGCTGGTCATGTAATCAAGGATTTTAAGTCAACTGGGGAGGTCTGCCAGGCTCCGGGCAGGTTGCGTAAGCCCGGTATACGGAACAACGGTAGAAAGGAGAACCGTAAATGGCCGGCAGAAGTCGGATGGCCGAATAGTACACAGCAAAAAAAAGCGGTGGAAGTCGAGAGAGACCTGTCCTCGCAGGTCAGCCATGCAAAGTCATATCAAAGAGGAAACATAATCTGTACGCAGAGACAGGAGAAATTATGGAAACGAAATTGGCGAGAATATCACAGTTGTCAAGCGAACATCCGGAAATGGTATTTACGTCCATAGGGCATCTGATTAATAAAGAGTTACTGAAAGAATGCCACAAGGAGATGGATGGAAAGAAAGCGGTAGGAATTGATGGAATTACCAAAGAGGACTACGAAGTAAATTTGGAAGAAAACTTAGATGAATTAATCAGGAAAATGAAGAAGAAGGCATACAAGCCCAAACCGGCAAAACGGGTGGAAATACCAAAAGAAAATGGAAAGACCCGCCCGCTCAGTATATCCTGCTATGAGGATAAGTTAGTACAGGAAGCGCTAAGGCGAATACTGGAAGCAGTGTTCGAGCCCCATTTCTACGAAGAAATGATGGGATTCCGCCCAGGAAGGAACTGCCACATGGCATTAAGGAGACTGAATGGGATGCTGGAAAGGGAAAAGACGAATTGGGTGCTGGACGCAGACATTAAAGGGTTTTTCGACCATTTAGACCATGAATGGATAGTAAAGTTCATAGAATCGCGGATAAAAGACCCGACCATTATCAGACTGGTAAGACGGATGCTGAAAGCGGGAATCATGAGAGATTTCAGATATGAGGAGACAGAAGAAGGGGCAGGCCAAGGCTCGGACTGCTCCCCGGTCATAGCCAATATATATATGCACTATGTGCTGATATGGTGGTTCAGGGAGAAAGTACAGCCAGTGATGAGAGGATATGCGGGGCTGGTAGTCTATGCGGATGATTTTGTGGGATGCTTCCAATATAAATCAGATGCAGAAATATTTTATGAACACTTAAAGCGCAGAATGAAGTACTTTGGACTAGAATTGGAGGAAAGCAAGACAAGGTTGATTGAATTTGGCCGATTCGCAGAAAGTAACCGGAAAGACCGGGGAAAAGGGAGGCCGGAGACGTTCACATTCCTGGGATTCACGCATTACTGTTCGCATGGCAGGACGGGAAAGTTCAGAGTAAAGAGGAAAACCAGTAAGAAAAAGCTTGCAAAGAAAAGCAGGGAAATAAACGCCATGATAAGAGACATGAGGTTTCTGGAGATAAACAGGATAGTAAAGAAACTAAATGAAGTACTGACTGGTTATTATCATTATTACGGAATTACTGACAATTCAAGAAGCCTGAACTCATTCAATAATGTGGTATGGTTTAGGTTATTCTACTGGCTGAACAGAAGAAGTCAGAGAAGGAGCTATACGAAGGAAGGATATAAGGAACTAATGAGACAGTTCCCGCTTGTGCGGCCACGTATTTATGTCAGTATATACGGATAACTGTAGATGTATTAGCTTTGCAGGGAGCCGGATGCGGGAAAGCTGCATGTCCGGTTCTGAGAGGGGTAAGCCCTGTAAGGGGCTTACCTACTTACCAAAGTCCTTGCTGAAATAAAGTTATGTAAACTAATGATTCTGCCAAAGGAGGGTATAGAAAACAGACGGTGATTTAGAACAGGTCGATATAGAACCCTTCTTCCCATCCATCATCGTCGAGGTCGTCATCTTCAGTTAAAAAGTAATGCATATCCAATAAATCAGAATCGGTCATATTTCTGACCAGTTTGGGTGTCATTCCTTCTGGAGGATTTTTGATGTATTTTTGTCTGAGTTCATCCACATATCTTTGATTCATTTGCAACTGCCTCCCATCTGTAATAAATGTAGTATGAAGCAGATGGGAGAGAAAGTCAAGCAGAGCGGGACCGGGGATAAAGGCCATGCCTTATCCTTGTCCTTTTGTATAATTCATCCAGAGGAACCCGTTCATGTTTATGGTACAGCTCTAGAAAGACCATTTCATGTCTGCAGTTTGGGCATTGCAGGGGGTCGTACCCCATGGTAAGAAGGAAAAGCTTACGCCAGGTGTTGAAATCGAGGAGAATCCTGTGTTTGGATTTTGGGACTGCTTTATGGAGCTGATTGTCAATCTCCCGGTGTCTGGCATAAAGCCCATAGTACCGGGTCATCTTGAAGTTTTTTTCAGGTATATGCAGAATGAGCAGCTTAATGAAATCAATGGCGGGAAGAGTCTTTTTTACAAAAGAGTTGTCTTCATGCTTATTGTAATGGAAAGTCACCATCTCCCCATCGTAGGAATCAATCCTGGAAAGAGCAATGACAGGGCGGCCAAGATAACGGCTGACATATTTAATAATGGATTTTGGGTCGCAAAGATTGGGCTTGGCATAAACGTAGAATCCATTTCTGTCCCTATGGTAAACGGCGGCTTTCATCTTTTTAAAAGAGGGACCGATGCGTTTTTCCAGTTTATTTAACAAAACAGTCTGAAAGGATTTACGGAGGTAGGAATAATTGAAATATGTGACCTTGCGCCAGACACCATCATCAGAAAACCCGCCTTCGGTAAGGAGACAGTGGATGTGTGGATTCCAACCGGGAGGGCGACCGAAGGTATGAAGGACACAGATAAACCCAGGGACAAAGTTTTTGGATTTGTTCAGGGAGAAAAAATATTCTTTGATGACATCAGAAACAGCCTCGAAAAGGCAGTTAAGCAGAGTGCGGTCTTCGAGGAAAAAGCGGCGGAGGGATTCGTCAATGGTGAAGACGAGATGGCGATGGGTACACTGTATTAATTTAAAAGACATAGCGGTAGACCTGTCATTGGAATACTTAGCGCCGCAGGAGGGGCAAAACTTGGAGTGGCAGCGGAAAGGAACGAACTTGAGGTTACCGCAATGGGGACAGCCATACATGGCGCCACCATAAGAAGGATCCCCGCAGTTAATGACCTTATCAATGTTTTCCATGACGACAGGTCTGGGTTTTATATCGTATTCAATGATTTCGTAATAGTCTCTGAGCATCTTCTGAATCACATTCATGAGATTATTATGGAATAAAATGACGCAAAAAACAAGCCCTAATTCCCCTCATGAATGAGGGGCTAGGGGAGTTGAGGCGCCGAAGGCACTTTTTTGTTAACTTATCATAGAAGATCTCAATTTACAGACTTTTTTTCATACCCTCCAATCATCTATTTTGATGATTTTGCGACACTCTCAACTGCCCTCTTTTTACGTTCAATTGCTTATACCAACTCCTCCAAAAGGGAACTTCCAATGGTTCCTTCCGGCATACCCACTCCAAAATTCCCGGCAATGGTCGCTCCCACCGCTCCAAAGGAATCTGTCTCTGCCAGCTTGCCGGCTCCTTTAAACTGTTTAGAATAAATCAGAAGCGGAACCTGCTCCCTGGTGTGGTCCGTACCAGAATAGGTGGGATCATTGCCATGGTCGGCCGTAATCATCAGAAGATCCTCCTCACCCAGTCCGTCCAGCGCTTCTCCCAGCTTCTCGTCAAAACGCTCCACTTCCTTTGCGTACCCTTCCGGATTCCTTCGATGTCCCCACAGGGCATCGAAATCCACCAGATTGATAAAGCACAGTCCCTCAAAATCCTCATTCTTAATTATATCCACGGTCTGTTCCATGCCGTGAACCGAACTTTTGGACTTGTATGCCTTTGTGATTCCCTCTCCGTCAAAAATATCGCGGATCTTGCCCACGGAGATCACCTCAAATCCATGATCCTTTAACGCGTCCAGGGCTGTCCTGCCGGTAGGCTTAAGCGCATAGTCATGGCGGTTGCTGGTCCGTTTGAACTCGCCTTTTTTCCTGCCTACATATGGTCTGGCTATCACACGGCCCACTCTCCATTCATCCTTCATGGTCAGCTCACGCGCGATCTCGCAGCACCGGTACAACTCATCCAGTCCGAATGTCTCCTCATTGCCGCAGATCTGCAGCACGGAATCCGCCGATGTATACACAATCATATGGCCCGTAGCGATCTCTTCCTCCGCCAGCTCATCCAGGATCTCAGTCCCGCTGGAGCTTTTATTTCCGATCACCTTGTGTCCGGTACGCTTTTCCAGCTCATCGATGAGTTCTTTGGGAAAGCCCGTCTCAGTAAATGTTACAAACGGCTTCACTGTCTTGATCCCCATCAGCTCCCAGTGGCCCGTCATGGTATCCTTGCCGCAGCTCTCCTCATTCATAACCGTATAATATCCCACAGGCTGTGTTACAGCATCCACGCCCTTTAAGGGGCGCAGGTTGGCAAGTCCAAGGCGCCTAAGGTTGGGAATCTCCCAATGATCCACACTGTCCGCAATATGCCCCATGGTATCAGCGCCCTGATCTCCATAGTCCTTTGCGTCCTTTCCGTTTCCAGCGCCAAATGAATCCACTACAATCACAAATATTCGCTTAAATTTCCCCATTTTGTTCTCCTATCCAACAATCCAATTACTCTGCCATCATAGCCGCCGTCTTCAGCGCAACCTTCATCATGCTGCCGAATGCCTCCTGGCGTTCCTCCACGGTGGCCTTTTCCCCGGTTGTAAAGGAGTCGGATATAGTCAGCAGGCAGGCAGCCTTTTTCCCCAGTACCTTTGCGTTGTGGAACAGGGCAAAACTCTCCATCTCCACGCACTCACTGCCGTGCTTCGCATAAATCTCCTGAAAGCTGTCCATTCCCGGCTCACTGTAAAATACGTCACTGGAGTGGATCTTAGCCGGTATCACTTCGATTCCTGATACCTTTCCCGCTTCCAGAATCGCCTGGTTCAGCTCCGGATCCGGATATTTTATATCTGCCTCATCCCCGTTCTGGGTCCTGCTAAAGCTGGATTCACTCCAGCACTCCTCTGCCAGAACCACATCGTACAGTTTAAGCCTCTCGCTGTAAGCGCCTGCGGATCCGATGCGGATGATCCGTTCCACCCCGTACTGTGAGAACAGCTCATAGGAATAAATACCGATACTGGGCATCCCCATTCCGCTGGCCATAACAGTCACTTCTTTTCCCTCAAATTTTCCTGTAAACGCATAGATATTGCGCACCTTGCTCACTAATTTTACGTCAGTCAGCCAATTCTTTGCGATAAATTCCGCCCGTAACGGATCTCCCGGCATCAATACGGTTTTGGCAATCTCCCCTGGCATTGCGCTTATGTGTGGTGTTCCCATAATAAATAACCTCCTCTTTCTCTTGCAATTCATATGTTTTTATTTTAAACTCAATATATGGAATTAAAAATGCCAAATGTCACTTTTTAAGATAAATGAGGAATTTTTTATGATATGGGAACAAATATTGGAGGACTGTAAACAATACGACTGCTATCCCTCCGTCAAATCCTTCTTTTCCACCTGCCCGCCCCTGATCCGCAACTACCTGTCCGTCTGCGCGTTTCTCCCGGGGCAGATCCTCACCAAAGCGGGCACCCCATGTAGCACGGTCTATATCCTGATCTCCGGCCGTCTCCAGACCATCGAGGAGAAGGCCGGAGAGATGCCCTACAGTTTTTTTGACCTGGTACCATTTGATGTTCTGGGGGACTACGAGCTATTTTCCGAGGACGCGGAAAGCTTTGTGACCGTTCAGGTGCGGGAGCCTTCCGTATGTCTTACCCTGCCCGCAAGGTTCTATCTACAGTGGATCAGCACGGACAGCACCGCCCTGTTCTTCCGCACAAAGCTGCTTATGAAACAGCTCTCCCGTCAGCTCATCTCCAACCGCCGTTTTCTGCTTATGACCTATGAAGAACGCTGCATGTACATCATCTGCCAAGAAGCCCGCAGATCCCTCATGGCCAATGGTTCCTGCCGCTTCAAGCTGAACCGTGAGCTTCTGGCCGCCAAAACCGGCTGCTCCCTGCGCACCATCCACCGTCTGATGAAGGAGCTGGAGGAAAAGGAACTGATCGGACTGACCGGAGGCAGGGTAAATGTTACCCACGGGCAGTTAACCCGGCTGTTAAAGCTGCTGGACGCGCCTCTGTAAGGTCACGTATCACAAAAAATATCCCCATCCGGCAAACAACATAGACCGGATGGGGACATATGGTTGGGCCGTTGCAAAAGTAGATTAACCATCTACTGGAGCAATGGCTCCATTTTTGTACTCAAAAACAAAAAAACGGACTCCTAAGAGTCCGCCATCCGTGGTATAATAAAGTATGTCAAGTACAAAAGAATACCACAAAGATTATACCGAACTTGGGCGAACTTATCAACAGGTTTTGCCATTAAGTTTGGAAGGGTTGATTCCGAATGATGATTCTGTCCGACTGCTGAGACACGAATTGGAGGATTTCGATTACACTTTGCTGTATCAGGCTTACTCTGCCAAAGGCAGAAATCCTGCAGTGGACCCAAAGATCATGTTCAAGATTCTGCCCTATGCCTATTCCCAGACCATTTATTCTTCCAGAAAGATTGAAGCGGCCTGCCGCAGAGATAACAACTTTATGTGGCTGCTGGCCGGTCAGAAGGCCACCGATCACAGTACCATTGCGCGGTTTCGTACTGGATTTTTGGCTGCGGCCTGTGAGGACCTGTTTTTCCAAATGGTCCGCCGGCTGGCAGTCATGGGAGAATTGTCAAAAGAAATGGTATTTATTGATGGCACAAAGCTGGAAGTTTTTGCCAACAAATATACCTTTGTCTGGAAAAAATCGGTTGGCCGGTGGGAAGAAACCATGTTTGATAAAATCGTAGCGGCGGTAGAACTGGTAAACCAGGAGTATATCAAGTCCTTTACGGTAACAAGAGAAAGCCGGGCATCCGATTTGCAGGAGATTGTCGACTTTTTAGAAAAGACTGCCACAGAGCATGGGATTGCATTCGTACATGGACGTGGAAAACGAAAAACAATCCAACAACGTTATTACGAGCTGTTCCGGAGGTTTCTTGACCGTCAGCTGCTCTATGACCTGCACCATACCCGTTTTGGGAATCGCAACAGCTACTCCAAAACCGATGCGGAAGCAACGTTTATGCATATGAAGGATGACCATATGAGGAACGCCCAGCTCAAACCCGGTTATAACGTCCTGTGGATGTATGGGGACCCCACCACCCCTATGATGTGGCGGACCCATTTTATGGCAGAGTAGACGCCGGAAAACTGGCCGAACATCCAAGCTTTTCAGAAAAGTATGAAAATAAACCGTCCAATTACGCCTACTCTAAACAGTTTTGGCACTGTATGGATGGAATGGACTGGACGCAGATGAACCAGGTGCTGGCCAGAAGCTATGAACATGCAATGATGGTGGATGATGCCCTGGGACGTGTGGTTAAAAAGCTGGAGGACCTGTCTCTGTCTGAAAATACTCTGATTATCCTGACAGCGGATCATGGTGATATTGTAAGCGCGCATGGAGGTTTATTTAATAAAGAGACGCTTATGGTTGAGGAAACCATGAAAATACCGTTGGTAATGCGGTGGGATAATCTATCCCCTGCAAAGAGATATGCGGAGATTTTGCGTCGAATCTGGATTTGCCGGCTACTATCCTGGCCGCGGCAGACGTTAAGCCGGAATACGCGATGGATGGTGTCAATTTGCTCGGCGGACAGTCGCGTGAACATTTGATATGTGAAACCTTTGGCTGTTATAAAAGGGAATTTCAGCACAGAATGCTTAGATGGGGCAACTATAAGTATATTGCCCATGAGAACGATTTTGATGAATTTTATAATTTGAAAACAGATCCGTTTGAACTGCATAATCTGATTCACGAAACAGAATATTGCAGACAGCTTGAGGAGGCAAAAGCCAGGATGCTGGATACGGCGAAACAATATGGGGACAGCTTTACAGTGACGTGATATCTCTGATGCAGGAATTATCAGCATATTATGCCGTTGACGCTTCGCGAAATCTGGTGTATAATTTTGATAAATAATTTATCAATATTTACCATCGGGGAGAGGGCAAAGTGAAAGTAAAGGTAAAGGATATTGCGAAGGCGGCAGGGGTATCGCCAAGTACGGTTTCTCTTGTGTTGAATGACCGTCCGTCCAGAATTGCAGAGGATACGAAAGAGCATATCCTGCGCACTGCGAAAGAGATGCAGTTTCGGATGGAATCCGGCGTTGATTTCACCGAGTTTAAAAAAGTGAAGACGTTTGGTATGATTGTGCCGGATGAGATGAATTCTTTTTATCACAGAATGGCTGAGGAAACTGCAAAGCACGCGTTTTTGCATGGATATACGGTTTTCCAATGCTATACAAATGATGATATCCAGTGTTTTTATACGGCTCTTGAAGGGCTGATGGCTAAAAATGTGGACGGTCTGATTATTATTCCGCCAAGAACCATGGATAAGGAGAACGTCAAGCTGTTAAAGTCGCTGCAGAAAAATGGGATTCCCATGGTCCTGCTTGACCGGGCGGCGTATACGGTGTTCTGCGATTTTGTTACGGCGGATAACAAATACGGAGGACGCATTGCGACGGATTATCTGATCAGGCATGGACATACAAGAATCGGGTGTATGGTGGGGGATGCCAATGTATATACATCGAGAAAACGCGTGGACGGATATAAGGAGGCGCTGGCGGCGGCAAAGATTCCTTTTGACAGGGAGATTGTATATTATGGAAATTTTGATATTGAGACGGGCAGGGCAGGAGCGGCCGTACTGTTGGAGAAGGGCGTGACCGCTGTGGTGGCTGGAAACGATCTGATGGCATACGGAGTATATATTTATGCACGGGAACACCGGGTCTCCATACCGGAAGAATTATCGCTTATCGGCTATGATAATACGCGGCAGTGTATATTGATGGATGTTCCGCTGACCAGCGTGGACCAGAATACGGATATGATGGCTTCAAAGGTGGTTGAGTTGTTAATCCGTCGGATTGAGGAACCGCTGGAGGATGAGCAGGAGCCGGCGCGGAACTACTATTTCACGCCCTATGTGGTGGAGCGCTGTTCTGTGGCGGGAATTGATGGGAAAAAAGAATAAAAGTTTTATAGAGAGCCGGAAATGGGGAATGATACCTGTTTCCGGCTTTTTGAGTATGTTAAAACAAAATACGGCTAAAAAATTTATCAAATATTTTTCGTGAAATGAGTTGGATATAATGCTCGATAAATTTATAATAAAGACAGAAAAAATAGAGGAATACCCCAAAAATAGATGGATGAAAATAAATGATTCCGACTTTTTATTTTACGTTGACAATTTTAGATAAAATGTTATAATAAAAATACAAAAATATTTATCATAAATTTATCAAACGTTAGAGATAACCGTTAACCAATTAGAAAAAAGGAGAAAAGGTAAATGAAAAAAAGATTTTTTGCGGCAGCTTTATCAATTGCCATGGTAGGAACGCTTTTATCAGGATGCGGTATATCCACAAGCTCGTCAGAGAGTGACGCGCCGGGCGCGGCCGTTCAAAATGAGAAGGCGGATGAAGAAGGGCCGGATCTTAAAAATCGCGAGCAGCTTACATTCTGGTTTTGGGGAGCGGAGCCGTATGCACAGGAAGCGATGCAGAAATATGTGGCGGATAAATATAACAGTTCCCAGGATAAGTATGAACTTGCCCTGGAGTTCCGCCCTTCGGTGGATACAGATATGTCAACGGCGCTTGCGGCTAATCAGGGGCCTGACATTGTATACGGTTCCGGGCCGTCCTTTGTTATGCCGCTTGTGGCGGCAGGGAAGCTGGAACCCCTGGATACATATTCCGAACAGTATGGATGGAAAGACCGTATTTTGGAGCCGTATTATGAATCGGGCACAGTGAATGGAACACTTTACAGTCTGACCAGCGGAATCAGCACCATCGGTGTATTTTACAATAAAAAGGTTCTGGCGGACCACGGATGGGAGGTGCCGCAGACCATCGGCGACATGGAAAAAATTATGGATGAGGCGCTGGCAGAGGGGATGTATGCGTCCGTGACCGGCAATAAAGCATGGAAGCCGGTGAATGAGAACTACGCGTCCCTGTTCCTCACCCACATAGCCGGGCCGGAAGCCGTTTACAGATGCCTGAAGGGGGAGCAGCAGTGGAACAGCCCGGAAATCACAGCGGCGATTGAGAAATCCAAGGAATGGTGGGATAAGGATTACTTCGCTGGGGACGATTACATCAATCTGAACTACAGTGAATCATTACAGCTCCTGGCGGATGAGAAGTCTCCGTTTTTTATCGGTCCATCCATTGCGTACCAGTGGGCGGCCTCCTTCTTTACAGGGGATATGGCGGAGAACCTGGGCTTTATACCATTTCCTGCAACTGAAACAGTTCCGGATAAGACATATACAATCGGAACCTCCTGTACGTTGTCAATTAATGCCAATACCAGCCAGGAGCGCAAGGACGAGGCGGCAAAGGTCATTGATATGATGCTTCAGCCGGAGTTTATGCAGGAGATAACAGCTGTCTGGCCCGGTTATTGGGGAACGCCGTTAAAGGATCTTTCCGTCCTTGATACAACGGACATGGGCTACCTGTCAAAATCGTTTGTTGACATGATCCGCGACGTGTCGGAGGCAGTTAACAATGGTAATTTCGGATACTATGACAACGTGTTTTTCCCTGCGGCCACGCAGCAGGATATGGTCAATATCGAAGATGTATGGTATGACACGATTTCCGTATCTGACTATCTGGATAAAGTAGATAAGGATTTTAAAGAGGAATTTGATAAGGGACTTGTACCGCCCATACCAGCTCCGGCCATGAATTGATATAAAACTGACAGGAGGAATACTTTATGCGGCAAAGAAAAATGAACTGGAATTATATTCTGGTTGCCCCGGCCCTGCTAATCAGTATGTCAGTCATATTAATTCCCGGGCTTATGACCATTCTCTACTCGTTTACAGATTACAATGGCATTTCGCAGAACTTCAATTTTGTAGGATTTAAAAATTTCATTGAGCTTTTTCATGACAGGATTTTCTTTATCGCAATCCGCAACAATTTTATCTGGACTGTTTTATTTATTACAATACCTGTATTTATCGGGATGCTGGCAGCCATGCTCCTTCTCTCCAGAACAAAGACCAGAAGCATTTACCAGGTGGCGTTTCTGATTCCTTATGTACTGGCTCCTGCCGTCAATGCCATGCTCTGGCTGAACATTATATTCAGCCCTGTGGTTGGAATCATAGCGTTCCTTAAAAATTTTGGTATCGATTTTGGTTCTCCCCTTGCCAGCATGAAAAGCGCTATTTTTGCCTGCGCAAGTGTGGATATATGGCATTATTGGAGCTATCTGACCGTTATTTATCTGGCGGCCCTGCGGCAGACACCCATGGACCAGGTGGAGGCGGCCAGGATTGACGGATGCAACGGATGGCAGTTATTCCGTTACATTTACCTTCCCAATATCAGGTCAACCGTAAATCTGATGTTTGTGATGATTGTCATTGGCTCATTTCTGGCATTTGACTATATTAAGCTGCTCACCGCCGGAGGCCCCGCGCATTCCACGGAGGTTCTCGGCACCTATGCGTATTCCTTTGCTTTCAGCGAGATGAAGGTAGGAAAAGCAGCGGCAGTCGGTCTTTTTATGAGTTTCTTTGGTTTAATCGCGTCTTTGGTTTATACCAGGATGAGCCGCAAAGAAACCATGGATTAGGAGGAGAATATGGGAGCGTCTTCAATAAAGAAAAAAATCCTGGTCAATACCATGATTCATCTGGTTTTATTCCTGCTTTTGATTATCTGCCTGTTTCCCATTGTGCTTGTGGTAATCAACAGTTTTAAGACGAATGCGGAGATTGTAAGGAATCCGCTTTCAATCCCCAAGGTTCTGCATCTGGAAAACTTTATCCAGGCATGGACCACGGGAAAGTTCGCGCATGGGTTTATCAACAGCGTGAAGCTGAGTGCCTGTACAATCCTTATTGTGCTGTTCTGTTCCACTCTTGCGGGCTATGTTTTATCCGGGAACAGAATCAAGGGAAACGGAGGGGTGCTTACATATTTTATGATGGCTATGACAGTGCCCATACAGTTGTTTTTGTTCCCCTTATACTATGCTTATGCCAAAATGGGGCTTATTGGCAATATCCCGGCAACGAGCCTGATTCTGGCCGCCATGTTCATGCCCCTGTCAGTATTTCTGATGCGTACATTTTTTGTCAATGTGCCGAAGGAACTGGAGGAGTCCGCCAGAATTGACGGCGCCAATACGGCGCAGGTCATCTGGCATGTGCTGCGGCCCGTGGTATCACCGGGACTGATTACGGTCAGCATTTTAATCGGCCTGCAGTCATGGAATGAATACCTAATTTCCAGCACGTTCCTGCAGGGGGCGAAGAACTTTACCGCTACCCTTGGCTTTTTATCCATGAACGGGGCATACGGCTCGAATATGTCTATTCTCATGGCGGCATCAGTTATCCTGATTGCGCCGATTATTATCTTTTTCCTGTGCGCGCAGAAGTATTTTGTTGACGGCATGGTAAGCGGTGCGGTGAAGGGATAGAGCGTGTTTGGACACTCATTCCCGCATTCTGCGTGGCCGGGTTCCGCCGGGGTTGGAATTAATTTATAATTTGGAGGATTTTTTGTGAAAAATTTGGAACGGTTTAAAAATGATATTTATGCCGGCGTTCTTGGAAAAATCATTGGGGTTTATCTTGGAAGACCGGTGGAGGGGTGGACCTACGAGGCAATCAGGGATACCTTTGGGGAAATCTATTATTACAAAAACCATAAGACAGGAGCTCCGCTTATTGTGCCGGATGACGATATCTCCGGAACCTTCGCGTTTTTTAGGAGCCTGGAGGATAATAAATTTTCTCCTGATATTACTGCGGGTAAGATTGGGGATTCCTGGCTGAACTACATCATTGAAAATGAGACAATCCTCTGGTGGGGCGGTCTGTCGCGGAGCACGGAGCATACTGCATACCTGAGACTTAAGAATGGGATTCGTGCGCCCAGGAGTGGTTCCATTGAGCTGAACGGCCGGAGCATGGCGGAACAGATTGGATCGGAAATTTTTATCGATACGTGGGCCATGGCTAATCCGGGAAATCCGGAGCGCGCAGCAAGGATGGCGAGGGAAGCGGCAAGCGTGAGCCATGACGGGATTGCAATAGATGCGGCTGTTTATCTGGCAGTGATGGAATCCATGGCTTTTATAGAAAAAGATAATGATAAGTTGTTGGATGAAGGGCTTAGGTATGTTGAAAACCGTGAGTTTAAGAATCTGGTCGGGGAACTTAGGAAGCAGTGTGCCATGGCGTCTGACTGGAGGACAGTCAGACAGTGGATTGCGGATTACCATGGCTATGAAAAGTATCCGGGCAACTGCCCTATGGTGACAAACCATCTGACCCTTTTAATGGCGTTTATTATGGGCGGGGATGACTTCAACAAGGCATGTATGATTGCGTGCAGTTCCGGCTGGGATACGGACTGCAATTCCGGTAATGTGGGATGCTTGAACGGGATAAGGCTTGGGCTTGATGGATTTAAGCGCGGTACTGACCTGCGGTCTGCTGTCTCGGACCGCCTGTATGTGGTGACCAGCGACGGCGGTTCCTGCATATCGGATGCCGTTCTGGAAACGAGAAAAATTCTGAAAGCTGCCTGCCGTCTGGAGTATGAGCCGGTGGATTTCCCGGAGGCCAGGCTGGCGTTTGAATACCCGGGTTCTGTCCAGGGTGTGGTGCCTTATGATAAGGATACGGAGGAGCAGGTGCTCTGTGGTATTGACAATCCGTATGAGGAGACAGGGGAATTTGGCTGTAGGCTTTCCTACCGCGGCCTTGGCCCGGGCGTACACGCTTCCGCCTGCATTGATACATTTATTGACCTCCAGCCAAAAGGGAAGGAGGGAACCAGCTATTTTGATGTCCTCTGTTCGCCGTCCCTTTACAGCGGCCAGGAAGTAAATGCTGTCATCAAAGCCAGGGAGGAAGAGAACCCGTCTTTCTTTTTCTTTATCGAGTACTTTAATGAGACGGACCGGCTGGAAACCATATACAGTGGCGCGTTTATACTGAAAAAGGGAGATAACTGCCTGAAATGGAAGGTTCCGGATGTGGGAGGCCATGCCATCTTCCGTCTGGGGTTATCTTTAAGAAACAAAAAACAGAGGATGGATGGGGCAGTGGTCATAAAAACATTGGACTGGTCCAATGTGCCGGTTTGCTACAGTCTGGGTCGGTCTATGGAAATGACTCCTTCATTGACCCCATGGACCACGACCACGGCCTGGCTGAAAACGTTTGTATCGTCAGCGGACCACTTCTGCCCGGACTATACAACGACGTTTTCCATATCACACGCCGCAGGTAACGGCGTGGTTACCACAGGAACCATGGACTGGGATGATTATTCCGTCAAGTCCGTCATAACATTTTCGCAGCAGGACCAGGCCGGGCTGGTGGCACGGGCCAAAGGGCACAGACGGTATTACGGTGCGGTATTATCAAAGGGAAATGCAATCATTTACCGCCAGTGTGATGAACAGAGATATGTGATAGCAAAAGCAGGTATTTGTTTTACGATTGATGAGACACATGAACTGGAGTTTTCCCTTGAGGGCACAAAACTTTCCCTACGGGTTGACGGAAAACCGGCGGTGGAGGGGAGGGACGACTGTTACCTGTGCGGCGGAGCCGGTTTTGTAGTGGATTCAGGTGCTATCCTGGCAGATGGATTTGAAGTAAGAAGAATCGGGAGGAATTAATCGTGAGTATTAGTCGATATAGGAATCAGATATACGCGGGAGTGCTGGGCAAAATCATTGGCGTCTACCTGGGGCGTCCGGTAGAGGGATGGAGCTATCATAAAATCAGGGAAACATTTGATGAAATCAAATACTATGTCCACGAAAAAGCAGGGGTACCGCTGATTGTAGCGGATGATGATATTTCGGGAACATTCGCGTTTTTCCGGGCGCTGGAGGACAATGGGTATGACAGGGAACTTCCCGCCAAGGCGTTCGGCGATACATGGCTTAACTATATCATAGAAAACAAAACGATACTGTGGTGGGGCGGGCTGGGAAGGTCTACGGAACATACGGCGTTCCTGAATCTGAAAAATGGTATGGATGCGCCTGAAAGCGGATCCCTTAAGACGAACGGAACCACATTGGCGGAGCAGATTGGGGCGCAGATTTTTATTGACGCCATTGCTATGGCGTGTCCGGATGATCCGGATCTGGCGGTCAGCCTGGTGAGGAAGGCAGCCAGCGTCAGCCATGATGGGATTGCCCTTGAGGCGGCCTGCCATCTTGCTGCCCTTGAGGCCATGGCATTTACGGAGAAGAATGTAGATATACTTTTGGACCGCGCTGGCGCGTATGTACAGAACCCAATTCTTAAGGAAATGATTGCGGATGTGCGCGGCATTTGCAGAAAGGAATCTGACTGGAGGAAGGTACGGGAGTATCTGGATCCTAAATATGGTTATGAGGTATTCCCGGGGTGCTGCCATATGATACCGAACCATGCCATGGTGATTGCGTCCATCTTATTGGGAGGAGATGACTTTCAGAAATCCATATCCATCGCGTCTTCAGCGGCGTGGGATACGGACTGCAACGCTGGCAACGTGGGCGCGTTTAACGGAATACGCCTGGGCCTTGAGGGAATGAACGCGGGCGCCGATTTCAGGACGCCGGTGGCGGACCTCATGTATGTGGTTACTTCCGATGGCGGCTCTGTTGTGACAGATGCGGTACTTGAGAGTAAAAAGATTATAAAAGCAGCAGCCATGCTGCACAACGAAGAAATCCAGCAGACCCATGAGCGGTATACCTTTGAATTTCCAGGCTCTCTGCAGGGATTTGCCCCCTGTGGTTTTGACCATGGCAGCCAGGCGGAGGTGACGCTTTCCAATTATAACGAGGTATCCGGGGAAAATGGCCTGCTGATTCATTGCCGTCATCTGGCGGACGGCGTGACGGCGGATGTGTCTACCCAGACATTTATTGATTTTTCCAAGCTGGCCCGGAATTTTTCAACAGTGGCTTCGCCCACCCTTTATTCGTCACAACGGGTAGTGACAACCGCGGGAGTGCTGTCTGACGGGGAGGTCACAATCCGCCCATACATCCTTTATTATGATATTGATAACCAGATTCAGGTAATGTATGGGGAGCCGATCCGGCTGCGGGGAAAAGGGACCTTTGAATGGGTGGTTCCGGATACAAAGGGCATGTCCATTTTTAAATTGGGTTACGAGATTGGAAGCAGGAAACGGTTTGATGGGGATGTGGTGATTTACAGCATTGACTGGAAGGGAGCGCCCAGGGATTTTGCGCAGCGAGGCATGCTGATGACATCCATATGGAACACGAATCCCCTCTGGCTTGCGGGCTTTGCAAGTTCGGCCGTGCAGTTTGCGGCAGATTTTAAGCATACATATTGCGTATCAAATGTGGAGAAGGGGGGCGTTGTGACCATTGGAAGCAGGGAGTGGGAGGATTATACAGTTTCCAGCACGGTCTATTACAGTCTTCATAAGGAGGGCGGATTGGTCCTTAGAAGCAAGGGACATAAGCGCTACTATGGGGCGGCGCTCATGGATTACAGCAGGGCGGTTGTCTATGTCCAGAAAGACCGGGAACGTGTAATCCTGGCAGAGGTTCCATATGCATATCAGGAGGATACCGGCTATGACTTGACATTCGCGGCCCACAAGGACAAGCTGGAGTTTTATGTGAACCGGTCAAAACTTATTGAAGTGCAGGATGGAACCTATGAAAATGGAGGGGCTGGTTTTACCATATCGGAAGGGACTATGACGTGTGACAGTTTCATTGTGTCAGAGTGAGAAGAGGGGGACGGATAAGGATATGGATTTTATAATAGCATCCACTTCTGTGACAGACGAAATCCGGTTTGCGGATAAAAAGACAGTGAAGAAGGTTGCGGGCGGCGCTGGAATCTACGCGTTATGCGGAATCAAGCTGTGGAGCGACAGCGTTATGCCGGTTACGGGAGTGGGAAGGGATTATGGCTCTCTGTATGGCGCGTGGTACAGGAAGAATGGCATACCAATGGATGGACTTATTGTGAAAAGTGATAAGACCCCATATAATGTCATCCAGTATTTTGAAGATGGAGAGCGCAGTGAGACGCCCTTATACGGTCCGGACCATTATAAACAAATAGAAGTCACCCCGGCGGAGCTGGAACAGTATTTTCAAACGGCCAGGGGAATCTATATATTTAAAAACAGCAGTCATGATTTTTGGCAGCAGACAGTACCTATGCTGAAAAAACGGAGAGCGTCTGTCATGTGGGAGATTGCCAATGATTCCACTTGTCCTGAATGCCTGGAGGAGGTACGCCTGATTGCGGAGAATGTAGATATCTTTTCTATTAATTTAACCGAGAGCTGCCGCCTCTTTGGCGTCGGCACATTGGAAGAAGTAATAGAGCGGTTCTGTCAGTGGAAAACCGGCATGGTCTTTTTGCGGCAGGGGTACAGAGGAGCGGTGATGATAACCCCAAATGAGGTGTCGTTTGTGCCGTCGGTGAAGAATGTGGATGTAGTGGACCCAACCGGAGGCGGCAACAGTTCATCGGGTGCGGTACTGTATGGCTATTGCAGTGGTTACAGCCCCAGGGAATGCGGGATGATGGGGAGCATTGCGGCCGCTATGTGCCTGGAACAGTTCGGCGTACCGGAACGGATTGATGAGGGCAGGCGGATGGCGGCGCACCGTCTGCTGCGTGAAATGAAAGGCGGGGATCAGGATGAGAAGTGAAACCATAAGGCAAAAACCATCCATCAGAAGAATCCATGAGCTATATGAATATTATAAGAATGTACCGGAGCGCGGCCTTATGATAAAAGGCCGTCCGGCGCTGACGCAGATTGACCATGAGAAAGTGGGAGATTTTGTTCTGATTACGGTCCGCGACCCTCTGTGCGCTTATGATGTGGACCCTGCGAAAAAGATTGCGGACAGGCTGGAACATGCCGAGCTGATTGGCAATTCTGGAATGTTTACTTCATACAGCGGAATCTATAAGGGGGCAAACATTACTGTGGTCAGCGGAGGCAGCGGTTCGCCGGAGATGGAACTGATTTTATATGATTTTATGGAATATACGGACGCCGGGACATTCCTCCGTGTGGGAGGCTCCGGCGGGATTGGCGACGAGGTAAAGCCGGGTGATGTGGTAATCGCCAGCGGCGTGGTGCGCGAAGAAGCCATGACAAAGGCATATATACCGGCGGGATACCCGGCAGTCAGCCATTATGAGGTGGTGGGCGCCATGGTGGAGGCGGCAGACCAATTGGAGGCCCCTTATCACGTAGGAGTGACGCTGTCTGTGGACAGTGATTTCGTTGGAGGCGGAAGACCGGGAGTGGGCGGTTACATGCAGCCATGGAATATTGAAATAGCGGGAATCTATAACCGGGCCGGGGTTCTGAACGGGGACAGGGAGTCAGCCGCTATTGTTACCCTTTCTGCGCTGTTCGGCCGCAGGGGCGGTTCTATCTGTTCGGTTGCGGATAACCTGTGTACAGGGGAGACGTTTGAGGCGGGAAGCGGCCATAATTTTGCCATCGATATTGCCCTGGAAGGGTGCGCCTTATTGGACCGCAGAGATAAAGCCAAGATAGTGAAAAGTAAAGGAGCAGAGTGAGATGAGTTATAGTGAATGTTTAGCGGAGCAGTATTCCAATCCCATGAGCCGGCAGGTATTCAGCCTTCCATCGCTTATACGAGACCAGTACGAGGACCTGGAGCCAAAAACCAGGAAGGTTCTTTCATTTCAGGAGATTTTCAATATACAGCGGGTGGTGCTGACCGGCTGCGGGGATTCCTATGCCGCATGCCTTGCAACAAAGCATGTATTTGAGATGCTGACCGGGATACAGGCAGAGGTAGTGACAGCCCTTGACCTGGGCCGGTATTACAGTGAACGCCATCTGGGGGTGGACTGCCAGAATCCCATGGTGATCGCAGTCAGCAATTCAGGACGCGTGGCCAGGGTTACGGAAGCGGTAAGGCGGGCAAAGCTTCATGACTGCTTTGTGCTGGGGATTACGGGCAATATGGACGCGCCTCTGGCCCAGGGTTCAGAAAAAGTACTTAAGCTGGACATCCCGCCTTTTGAAAGCGCTCCGGGTACGCGCAGCTACCTGGTCAGCGTAATGGCTCTTTTGCTGCTGGCTGTTCGCATTGGCGAGGTAAAAGGCACATATACCATGGACCAGGCCATGGATTACCGGTATGACATAAGGGAACAGGGGAATCTGCTTGAGGCGCTGCTCCCTGAAATGGCAGAAAAATGCGCGGAGATTTCGGAAACGTGGAAAAGCTTTTCCTGTTTTGATTATGTGGGTGCGGGATTTGACTATGCGGCCGCCTGGTTTGGGCAGGCCAAAATGCTTGAGGCTGCCGGAAAAGTTTCGATGCACATAAATTCAGAGGAGTGGTTTCACCTGAACTGTTTTGCAAAGGATCCGGAACAGATAGGAACCATAATCGTAGCTAATTCAACAAACCCTGGTCTTGGACGGACCATGGATGTGATAAAGTACGCCAGGGAAATGGGAAGGCCAGTGGCGGTTGTGACGGACAAAACGGCAGAATCCCTGGGAACCGGCAAAGCAGACTGTATCACGGTGCCGTCTCCCAGGTATCCAATCAGTATGCCGCTGACCCAGTTCATACCCATGTGCCTTATAGCGGGCTATATTTCCAGCATGCTGGGAGAATCATATGGGCGTGGGTGTGAAGGACCGTGGAGTTTCTGTGAAAATGGACATTGTGTTCAGGAGAATGAGATAATTGTTTCATAGCAGGAGGAAAACATGTTAAAAAAGTTTAAGCTTAAAACAAAATACAATGAGGTCTGTGATATCACTGAGCAGGTAAAAAAGACCGTGGAGGAAAGCGGCGTAAAAGAGGGAACGTGTCTTGTCTATAATCCTCATTCCACCGCCGGATTAGCCGTGTTCTCTCCGTGGGATCCCGATGGTTTTATTGATTTAGATGAAGAGATACGCAGGCTGGTTCCCACCCGGATTGATTTTAAGCATCAGCACGATACCCCCCAGGACGCCGCCGGACATGTTAAATCCGCCTTGATTGGCATCTCTGGTAACTTTATCATCCATGAGGGGAAATTGATGACAGGAGGCTCCCAGGCCATCTATTTTCTGGAATTTGACGGGCCAAGAAACAGAGAGTTTTTTGTGAAGATACAGGCAGATAACTGATTTGCGCCCACAGGCGGAGTTTTAATAACAGAGAGGACAATGAATGATGGATAAGAAAAAAATAATCCTGGATTGTGATCCGGGTATGGATGATTCAATGGCAATTATCATGGCTTGTAAATCGGACGCGCTGGAGGTAAAAGCAATCACAACCGTGAGCGGTAATTATTCAGTGGATGTGACCAGCAAAAACGCATTAAAGGTATTGGAATTAATCGGGCGTACTGATATACCGGTAGGTAAAGGAATGCCGGAACCAATGGTAAGAAAAAGCCCCAAGGACCCGTTTACCCACGGAACGGATGGCCAGGCGGAGAATCATCTTCCGGATCCAGCCACGCCCCTATGCGGGCGCCACGCAGTGGAGCTGATTATTGATACGGTGAAAGCGAATCCTGGTGAAGTGTATATTCTTTGTACCGGTCCCATGAGCAACGTGGCCATGGCAATGAAAAAGGCGCCGGAGATAAAGTCCATGATTGCCGGTATTTATGCTATATCCGGTGCATTTGGGCTGAACCGTTATGCTTACGCGAACGCAACAGGCGATACGCCGCAGAGCGAGTGGAATGTCTATGTTGATCCGGAAGCGGCTGACATTGTATACAATTCAGGCGTTAAGCTGGTGGCGCTTGGCCTTGATGTGGCAACTCATTTTGATGTAAACCTGACGGACGGGGATATTCATATGCTGGAGCAGAGTGATAAGCCGGAGGCAAAGTTTTTCCTTCAGGCCATCCGTTTTGTCAATCAGAGAGGGTTTGAAGCGTATTGTGCCGTGATAGACTGTATGGCGGTCGGCTATGCCATTGATCCTGAACTTGTTACAACGATAACAGGCCGCGTTGGAATAGAGACAAAGGATGGATTGACACTGGGGATGACCGTCCTGGACAGCAGGCATCATTTTGTGTGGGAGACGCTGCCGGAGGTGGAGATTGGCGAGAGCGCGGACTATGAAGGGTTCTTAAAACTTTTAATGAAGCTTGTACTGGCGTAAGCAGGAGGATTGATATGTTTGAACAGGAGAAAATCTACATAGCGGGGCCGGAATGCTTTTATAAGGGAGGTCCTTCTATTCTCAATGCGATGAGGAGGAGGGCGGAGAGCCTGGGATTTGGCGTGACACTGCCCAATGAGCATCCGTTGGATATGGGAAATCCGGACCTTCAGAAGCGGGCGGACAGTATTTTTGAGGATCTAAAAAATATTATGAAGGAAACCACGGTCATTATCGCGGATCTTGAAGCGTACCGCGGTTCAGAGGCGGACAGCGGCACAATCTATGAGATTGGGATGGCTTATGCGGACGGTCTCAAATGCTATGGCTATACAAGGGATAAGCGTCCGTTGGCATGGAAGGACCAGAAATACACCATGCAGGACGGTGTGGTATATGATGAAAAAGGAAAGCAGGCGCCATATAAAGAGCTGCCGTTTGCCCCGGCTGTAGTAGGGTCTACAAAAATAGTGGAAGGTGACTTTGACGATTGTTTGTCCATGCTGATGACGGACCTGGAAGAAGAGTGGAAGGCAGAGGGGCGAAAGGTGTCTGCGTCAAGGCATGAAGCGGAAGAAAGCGGAGAAATGCCCAAAGGGAGGAATATGCCGGGGAGAGGGAATATACCGGGCCGTCCAAAGATTTATCTGGCTGACCTGACCCGCTATGAGAACGATGCAGATAATATCTATAAGTCTTTGAAGAATATCTGCAGGGAAAATGGGTTAGAAGCAGTTACTCCATGTGACTGGGCGGAGGAACTGCCAAAAGCAGAGAGCGCGAATCCCTATACGAGAGCAGCGGCATTGACGGAAAACTATCGCTGCCTGGTGAAGAGCTGTGACGCAGTCCTTGCTGATTTGAACAATTACCGCGGATACGAGTGCGCAAATGATGTAGGGTTTGAGTGCGGTATGGGGTTTGAGATGGGGAAAAAGCTGTTTGGGTATATGGATGATACAAGGCCATGTATTGAGAAAATTCCTCATCTGGGGGAAACTGCTGAATACCGGGACATGACGGGCAGTAATGTAGAAAATTTTAACTATCCCGCCAATCTGATGTTTGGAAGCTCCATGAAGATATATAAAGGGAAGCTGGAAGAAGTGATAAAGCACGTGGCAAAGGAACTATTGGAATCCTGCCTGTGATATGGTTCAAAGAGGGATTGAGGTGAAATTGGATGCAGGATAGTATGGCAGAAAACATATCAGCCGCATCAGGTGAAACGAAGGCTGAACTGGTTTTGAAACATGCTTCCATTGTAAACGTGTTTACGGAAGAAATCGAACAGGGCGATATTGCAATTAACCAGGGGGTGATTGTTGGCATTGGCGAATACCATGGCGAAATCGAGACGGAAATGGAAGGCAGAATCGTATGCCCGGGTTTTATTGACGGACATATACATTTGGAAAGTTCCATGGTAAGCCCTGCTGAATTTGAGCGGATTGTACTTCCACATGGCACAACAACAGTAATAACGGATCCGCATGAGATTGCTAATGTGGCAGGCGCGGTGGGGATTGATTACATGCTGGCTGTCACAGAACCATTGGATCTGGATGTCTTTTTCATGCTTCCGTCCTGTGTGCCGTCCACTGGTCTTGACGAGTCGGGATCAGAACTGACAGCAAGAGACCTGAAGGGCTATTACCAGAGCGGGTGGGTATTGGGATTGGCAGAAATGATGAATTCATATGGTACGGTCCGGGCGGAAGGGGAAATACTGGAGAAAATCCAGGACGCCCTGGATATGGGAAAGCTCATTGATGGGCACGCCCCCTTTCTGTCAGGAAAGGAGTTAAATGCGTATATCACGGCCGGCGTTGGATCGGACCATGAATGTGCTGTATTTGGGGAAGCAGTGGAAAAGATGAGACGCGGTCAGTGGATTATGATAAGGGAAGGGACGGCTGCTCATAATCTGGACGCCTTGATGCCTTTATTTGCGGAGCCGTACTACCGAAGATCCATGCTGGTTACGGATGACAAGCATCCGGGAGATTTGCTGCGTTGCGGACACATTGATTACATTATCAGGGAAGCGGTAAAACGTGGGGCCGATCCGATAAAGGCAATTAAAATGGGAAGCTTACACGCGGCAGAGTATTTCGGCTTAAAGGACAGGGGCGCAATAGCGCCTGGAAAGCTGGCTGATATAACGGTCCTGTCAGATTTGGATACATTCCATGTGGACAGTGTATATAAAAATGGAAGGCTGGCCGCAAAAGAGGGCAGAAGTCTGAAGCTAAAAAGTGGTATGATTCCGGAGATTTATGGTGATACAAAGAAGCGCGTCTTTTCATCCTTCCATATGCCAGTTCTTAAAGAGAAAGATTTTCATCTTCCTGTCACCGGCCAGAAGCAGCGCGTCATATGCCTGACCCCTCATGAACTCCTGACAGCAGCAAAGGAATATGAGCCATTGTCATGTGAGGGATATGCTCCGGGGGTGGATACCAGCCGCGACATCGTTAAACTGGCAGTAGTGGAACGCCATCATAATACAGGCCATATTGGTCTGGGCTTTTTAGGGGGATACGGACTGAAAAAAGGCGCGGTGGCGTCAAGTATCGCGCATGACTCCCATAATCTGATTATCGCAGGTGTGAGTGACCGTGATATGGCGATTGCAGGAAACTGCGTGCGGGAAAACCAGGGAGGACTGGCTGTAGTCCTGAATGGACAGGTCATAGGAAAACTCGCGCTGCCGATTGCAGGCCTGATGGGCACCGTGTCAATGGAACAGATAGATGCCAGACTCGAGGAATTAAAGAAAAATCTAAGAGTGATGGGGATTCCGGATGATATTGACCCGTTTATGACACTGGCATTCGTGAGCCTTCCGGTCATACCGGAATTGAGGCTCAATACATATGGGCTGATTGATGTTAACCAGCAGAAAGTAATCCATGTGTTTCAGTGACATTAGAGGAGATACAAGCAGAAACGGCAATCGATCTTTCACCCCACGGGCATTCCTATCTAAATCCATATAATGGATGTATGATGGGATGCCCTTATTGATACTGGCTAAGTTTTCCCGGATGGGAAAACCGTGTACAGGTTAAAATGAATATTGTAAGCCTTTTAGAGGATTATCTCTCAAATCGTATGGATGATGGTTATCTATACCTGGGCAGTGTATGTGATCCGTTCATGGAGCTGGAAAGGGAGTATAGGCTGACAGGAAAATGTCTGGAGCTGATCCGCAGATACAGGATACCACTGGTAATAACAACTTCAGCTGCATCAAACGTGATTCTGGATTACATTAAAATTCTTAAATCCATGGAATCGCGGGTTATTGTAGTGGCTGAACTGTCAAGGATACCGTTTCTTGAGGCAATGAATGGAGGCGGCAGGCATACAGGGATTGATCATGCGAATTAATTACGCAGGAATGGCTTGGAGATATGGGCTACCCTGGCGCCGGTTCTTCCGGGCATTACAGATTTAGATTGTGTACTGGGCACGCTGGATATTAAGATACCGCTTTATATAGACAGGCTGCGGTGCGGTCCGGATGATTTACAGGCTAATCGTATACTGGAATGGATTAGCAGGGATTATCCCGGGCTTTTCTACCGGTATGAGGATATAATAAAAAAACAGGATTGGAAATATTTTCAAGATATTTTGAAACAGGGCAGCTATAGCAGGAGGATTAAAACATTCCCCTTTCAATTATAGGATAAGCTTACAAAAATGAAAAAAACACTTGCTTTTTTTGTTGAAAAAGCGTATATTCTATTATATCAATATGTATTAATAATAATACATATATACAATAAACAATGAGCGGGAAATATGGACATAATGTACATTGACAATTGAATATACGACAGTAAGTTACTTAAGAAACAATATTAATAAAAATAGATAAGGAGGTACACATGAAAAAGAAGATTTTAGCAACTGTATTGGCAGCGGCAATGGCGTTTTCCCTGACAGCCTGCGGAGGGAGTAAGACATCATCCACACAGGCGGGAGCCGCAAAATCGGGAGAACCCGTGACCCTGGAGCAGGTGGATAAATCCCAGACCACGGAATTGATTTTTTGGCATAACCGCGGGGGAGCCGCAGGGGAATGTCTGGAAAAAATAATGATTCCAGAGTTTAATGATACGGTGGGAAAAGAAATGGGAATCAAAATTACGCCTGTTTATCAAAGCTCATCAGATTTAATCAGTAAATTAAAAGCCCTGATCCTTGCGGGCGATGTAGAGAACATGCCGGATTTGGTTCAGGTATTCGCGGGGGATACCGAGTATATGAGCACCGTGTCCTATGTTGTTCCGGCAGCGGATTTGATTGCGCAGGATGATTCTTTTAACACAGATGAATTACTTCCCCAACTGGTTAACACATATACATACGCGGGCAAATTGAACAGCCTGCCATTCCATGCTTCTACCATGACAATGTATTACAACAAGACTGCCTTTGAGGAAGCGGGACTTGACCCTGAGGCTCCTCCTGAAACACTGGCAGAAGTGGCAGAGGCAGCTGGAAAGCTTCTTAAGAAAGATTCTTCGGGAGTAAAACAGTACGCAATCACCATGGGAATACAGAACGCATATCTGAATCATTTCATTGCCGGCCAGGGAGAATATTCATATATTGGAGATCATGAGAACGGACATGCCGGACGTATGACCAAGGTTGAGTTTGATACAAACGGGACCATGAAAAAGTTCCTGACAGAATGGAAAAAGGTACTCGATACAGGGGCTGTACAGACTGTGGATGAGGGGACGCAGGCCAGGGATGAATTTATGGCAGGGACAAGCGCTATGATGTTTTCCAGTAACAGCGTGCTGGAAAGTATGGAAAATGTAGCGGAAGAAAAGGGATTTGAGCTGGGGGTTGTGCCTCTTCCGAAGGTTACGGCAGAGGACAGCGGTGGTGTATGCCCGGGTGGTTCCTCCATCTATGTATTTGACAGAGGGGATGGACAGAAGATTGCAAAATCCTGGGTGTTTATGAAAACATGGGTTTCAGCAGAGTATCAGTCAGAGTGGGTGCTGGCTACGGGATGTATCCCGGTAAACCAAAAAGCAATGGATACAGAAGGAATGAAGGAATATATAGAAAAGCGGCCGGAATTTAATGTTGCTTATAATGCGCTGATTCAATCGGATCCGCATATCCAGGAGCATCTGGCCCCCACACAGCAGGCATTTACCACTATTTTTAAAGAGAACGGGGAAAAATTTGCCGCGGGTGAGTTATCGGTTGATGAATGTGTAGCAGCCATGGCAGAGGCCTGCAATGCGGCTTTGGATGAATATAACCGCGCAAACCCCATAGAGCAGTGAGGAAGATGTGGAACAGTATAATTATATCAGAGAACACACATATAAGCTCCCTTCCCTGTTGACAGGACACTTTGAGCGGCTTCACAAGAGCGTGGTACAATTCATGCCGGATGAGACACTTAAAAGGGTGGAACATATCATAGTAACCGGTTGCGGGTATTCTTATATTGCCGCGTTATATGCCAAATGCCTTTTTGAAGAGATTTGCCATATACCGGTGGAGGTCCCGTTTTCAATTGACTGTTCGCGAGCAATGAATCCCAGCCTGTTTCCAAAAGACAAAACCATGTTTATCGGTATCAGCAAATCCGGCATAGTTGCCAGGGTTGCTGAATGCCTGGAACGGATGCGGCGACATGGAATCATGACCGTTGCTGTGACGTCGGACCGGTCGTCCAGATGCGCGGCCCATGGGGAATACCTGGTGGGAATCGATATACCGGAGATAAAGGAGAGCCTTCCACTCTGTAATTTTGCAGTGACACTGCTCTTTTTTCTCATACTTGCCAAGAGAACTGCGAATGTTAAGCAGATTGGGGAGAAAAAGGATACAGCAGAACTTTTTGATACGTTCATGCAGATGGAGCGGAAGCTAAAACTGCGGCTTCCATCCATAGAACACCAGGTTAATGGCTTTGCGGAGCATACCGCCGGTTCTTTCCTGTTTGAGTTTGTAGGTTCTGGGAGCGATTATCTGTCTGCCTGGCTGGGGCGTCAGCTGATGACCGGGCAGACTGGAAAACCGGCACTTGAGTGCAGTACAGAGGACTGGCTTCATTCCACCTTTTTTATGTGCCGTCCGGAGGAGATAGCTACAATCTTTATTAAAAGTTCCTTTGCCAGGTCAGAATCACGGGATCTGGAGGTACTGGATTATATGGCATATCTGAAACGCCGGCTGTGTGTCATAACGGATGAGGCGGATGGGGAGACGACAAATCAAAACCGGATTGTCCTGCCGCCCAGCGGACATGTGCTGCTTGACCCGTTTACGCATATGATACCAATCGCCCTGCTGGCAGGGAAGATATGTGAACTCACCGGAGAGCAGTATTCAAGGGGATTCCGGGACAGATGGGATTTCAGTAAAGGAGGATTCGCAACAGAGCATAGTAAGATAGAAATATATTGAGAAAGGAAGTGAGTATATATGGGAATAAAACTGGTTGTAACCGATATTGACGGAACGTTAATTGACAGTTCGGAGAAAATTCCTCCCCAACTGGCTGCCACAGTAAAAAAATGCAGGGAAAACGGGATCCGGTTTGCCGTATCCACTGGAAGGACAAAGGAACTGGCGGAGCCGATTATAAAAGAGCTGGGCATTACAGATCCTTGTGTCATCGCGAATGGGGCATGCATTGTGCAAGAGAATCAATATCTTGCTGCCCATGATTTTTCCGTCCTGCCCATTCTCCGTTATATTGGTCAAGCCGACCGTGACGGCCTGACTGTCACATTGACAGATGAAAAGGGGGAACGGGCGATTCGGGAGACGGATTATGTCCGCTATCACCAGAGTATAGGGAACCGGTTTAAGGAACCAATTGACCTGGATGGAACCGATTGGTATAAAGCACGTTTCCAAAAGGTTATGTTTATGGATGAGAATAAGACGGGGAAGATACATAACTATCAAAAGGAAATGGAAAATTTTAAGGAGCTGTATTGGGTAACTACTTATTCCGACGCAGCGGTGGAGCTTGGCCCAAAGGGATGCAACAAAGCAACCGGAGTGAAGGAACTGGCCGGATTATTAGGGGTCTCGATGGATGAAATCATGGCCTGCGGGGACTTTTCCAATGATTTGGAGATGATACGGGTGGCTGGGGTCGGAGTGGCGGTTAACAATGCAAATGATGAATTAAAGGAAGCGGCGGATTATGTTGCCAAAGGTTCCTTTGCGTATGGAGTGATGGAAGCAATAGAAACATATTGTTTTTGAAAATGGGGGATGAAAGTGAATAGTATAGCAGTAACTCCAACAAAGAAAAAGAAAAGTATCTTAAAAAAGGCAGAGCCTTATTTTTATCTGATACCGGCTTTAGGACTAATGGTGACATTTACATATTTTCCCTTTGCGAAAACAATTGTCACAAGTACATTTTTGACGAATGCCACAGGAAAGGCAGTGGAATTTATAGGGGCAGAGAATTATGTTAATCTTTTCCATGACCCGACCTTCATCCGTTCAATCATTAATACTTTTATTTATACGTTTATTCAGGTGCCAATTACAATAGCGTTAGCATTTTTCATGGCATTTTTGGCCAGTAAAAAAAGAAAATTTTCCGGTATCTATGAACTGCTGTTTGCATTTCCTATGGCAGTATCCATGTCTGTCGCAGCATTGATATTCAAGCTGTTATTGAATCCGCAGATTGGCGCATTCAACCACATATTTAATTTGGATTGCCTTTGGTTTAATGGAGAGAATACGGCCATGCCGGCCCTGATTTTCCTGGGGATATGGCTTGGAATCGGAATGGATTTTCTGTTTTTATTATCTGCGGTAAGAGGCGTGTCGGATGATTTGATTGAAGCGGCGAGAATTGACGGCGCAAACCTTTGCCATGAACTGAAGGATATCTATTTGCCCATGGTATCTCCTACTATTTTCTATTTGCTGTGTACCAACCTGGCAACCAGCATGATGATGTCCGGACAGGTTATCGTATTGACCAAGGGTGGACCAAACAATGCAACCTCCACAATTATCTACTATATGTATAAGAAAGCATTTGAGATTTATAATTATGGTTCTTCCTATGCGGCGGCAATTGTGGGCTTTACATTTGCATTCATTATGATACTGATTAGCTTTAGGTTTGAAAAGAAGGGGGTGTATTATAATTGATGGGAGCTAAGAAAAAGAAGAAAATCCTGAGCTGTATATTGCAGGGGGCCTGTATTACATGGGGAATCATTCTCGCGTCTCCTGTCATCTACTGCATTCTCATGTCATTTATGCAGCCGAGGGAAATCCTGTCCTCTCCGCCTAACCTGTTTCCCCAGGAGCTATACCTCGGCAATTACATAGCAGCGTTAAAGATGTCAAAAATACCAAGGTTTATCCTAAACTCCATCTTTGTATCACTGGTGTGCAGCACGGTCAGAATCATAACAGCATCACTGGCCGCGTATTCGTTTTCCTTTTTTGATTATAAAGGAAAGTCACTGCTGTTCTATTTGGTTCTGGGCACCTTGCTGATACCGGCCGATGCAACCATTGTAACGAACTATATGACGGTATCCGGGATGGGGCTTGTAAACAATTATCTTGGAGTCATGATTCTGTATTTTGTTTCAGCCGCAAATGTATTCATGATGCGGCAATATTTCCTGGGAGTCTCTAAGGAGTTAAAGGAAGCGGCAGAGATGGACGGCTGTAACAGCTTTGGGTTTTATACCCGTATCCTTATGCCTATTGCGAAGCCTGTGCTCGCGTCTGTTTTTATCTCCTCCTTCGTCAGCACATGGAATATGTATTTATGGCCCATGCTGATTACTACGAGAAATGAGATGAGGACTGTACAGGTTGGAATTACTATGCTTAACTTTGCGGAAGAAGCCGTTTATGGAGCCACGATGGCAGGTGCCGTTATGGTGCTGGTGCCGTCGCTTCTGGTGTTTATTGTTTCAGAGAAACAGATTGTCCGCGGTATGACGGCAGGTTCGGTAAAAGGATAGTCAAGGAGGGGAAGACAGACATGAGACTGGGAACATCTACTACCATTGCTTTTAACAGGCCATATGGCAGAAAGGAAGAGATACCAAACGCCGTGAAGCTATGTGCAGAAGCGGGATACAAGGTTCTGGATATGAATTTTCATGACTGCGCGAACTTCCCTACTCCTTTGCTTACAGACAAGTGGCAATGGTGGGTTGACAGCATTGCGGATGCCGCAGCCAGGTACGGGGTCGAATTTTCACAGTCGCACCTGCATTTCTATGAAGTGTTTTCAGTGGGGGATGATGAAGCCGGTGAAAAAGAAGAAATCATCCGGCGCTGTATGAAAGGATCCGCAATGCTGGGCGTTAAATGGGCCGTGACCCATGCGGCTACCATGTGGAATGTACCGGATTTAAGAAAAAAATCCCTGGATGGGAATATACAATATTTTAGAGAAAAACTGGAAATAGCAGAAGCGTTGGATTTACATATTGCCATTGAGAACCTTTGGGATTTGAATATATGCCCGAAGAGAAGATATACGTCAACAGCGGAAGAACTGGTTGAATTGGTTGATGCCCTGGATTCAGAGCGGATTGGGATTGCATGGGACTTTGAACACGCCTCCATCATGGAGCAGGATCAGATTTTGGCGCTCAGGATGATTGGCAGCCGATTGAAAGCCACACATGTATCCGACCACTATGGAATCCAGGCCGACCACCAGATTCCATACTTTGGCGTGACAAAATGGGAAGAGTTCCTGCCGGTACTGAAGGAAATTGAATACGAAGGTGACTTTGTTTATGAAACGCACCGCTACACACAGCACATGCCGGATGAACTGCTGCCCGGCGCGCTGCGGTTTAGTATTGAGGTGGGCAATTACCTTCTGGATTTAATGGACCGCACAACATTAAAATAAGGAGAAAATAGAATGGATTTAGAGTTTGATAATGCGATGAGAAGACAGGTTTATAGTATACCGGAGCTTATTTCACAGCAATATGAGGTGATGGAGCCAAGAATAAGGGAAGCCCTTACATTTGATGAAATATATTCAC
This sequence comes from Enterocloster clostridioformis, assembly GCF_020297485.1. Classification (NCBI taxonomy): domain Bacteria; kingdom Bacillati; phylum Bacillota; class Clostridia; order Lachnospirales; family Lachnospiraceae; genus Enterocloster; species Enterocloster clostridioformis. Next base: position 2,076,256 of record NZ_JAIWZC010000001.1, on the reverse strand, counting down.
TGCAGCATATTATCATTACAGGCTGTGGCGATTCCATGGCAGCGGGGATGGCTGTCAGACATGCGTTTGAACGTTTGACCGGGCTTCCCATTGAAGTGCTTCCTGCGATAGACGTGGCAAGACATTACCCTAAAACACGCGTAGGAGGAGCGCCTAATTGTCCATTAGTGATTACTGTCAGCAATTCTGGGAAAGTGTCCAGGGTCAAGGAAGCCATTGAGCGGATGAAGGAACTGGGCGCACTGACCCTTGGAATGACATCGGGAAGTTCCACGCCGCTCGGCTCTGTATGCCAGAAAGTAATTGATACAAGTATTCCTTCTTTTGAAAGCGCTCCGGGCGTCAGGGGATATCTGGCCTCTGTAGAGGCATTGCTGCTGCTGGCAATCCGAATCGGCGAGATACGGGGAAGGTATACAATGGATCAGGCCAACCTGTATCGCAAGGATATAAAAAAATGTCCGGACAGGCTGTTGGAGGTTTTGGACCGTGTAGACAACCAGGTGTACAAAATTGCCGGACAGTGGAAGGATTTTGGAGGATTTGATTTTGTCGCTTCCGGTATTGACTATGCGTCCGCGTGGTATGGACAGGCAAAGATGATTGAAGCAGCAGGAAAATATTCCATGCATATCAATACAGAGGAATGGCTCCATCTGAACTTTCTCCTCAAGGATGTCAGCACAACAGGAACGGTTGTGGTCATTGATGATGAAAACCCGGCGTTAGGAAGGGCGCGGGAAACTCTTCATTATATGCAGGTTATGAAACGCCCACTGATGGTTGTTACAGACATGGAAAATCCGGAGGTGGAGGATGGACATTGTGTGTTGATGCCGAAAACGGATTTTGATATTACATCGCCGCTTCTCTATTTTATACCACTTGCACTGCTGGCCGGTTATATCGGTATTATGAGCGGTGAGACATATTCGCGCAGCTTCAGGGATAACTGGAAATTTGCAGAGGACGCATCAGCTATCTGGAAAAGCAAAATAGAGATAATCAAGTAGGAAGTTAAGGAGAGTCTAATGATAAGCAAGATTGAAAATTTCAAAATAGAATCACAGGAAAATGATGTGATAAAACTTACAGATGATGTGAAAGCATTTGTGGCAGAAAGCGGTATTACGGAGGGGCAGTGTATTGTTTTCACCCCCCATACAACAGCCGGGCTGACCATAACATCCTTTTGGGACCCCAGGGGATTTGAAGATATTCAGGATGAGATATGCCGGCTGATACCTACAAAAATCAATTTCAAGCATCAGCATGATACGCCGCAGGATGCGGCGGGACACGTAAAATCATCACTGATTGGAGTGACGCTGGCGCTTCCAATCCATGAGGGAAAACTGGTATTGGGCCACTCACAGGGGATTTACTTCCTTGAATTTGACGGTCCGCGTAAACGTGAATACTTTGTGAGCGTTTTGGGAGAGTGATTTTACTAGGATAATTGACAAATCTATGATATATTTATAGTTAAGTATTAATGTATAGACATCATAGAGGAGGTACTGATTATGAATAACAATATAATGAAGGACTCGCCGATTCCTGTATATTATCAGATATATGTAGATCTAAAGAAACGTATCATGAATTCCAGCCTGCAGGACGCAGAGGGGAAGCTGCCTACAGAGCAATCATTGGCGGACAGTTATGGAGTGAGCCGGGTGTGTATGCGACAGGCGATTGCTGAACTGGAAAAAGATGGACTCATTGTGCGGTTCCGCCATAAAGGCTCATTTGTGAAATCCTCACCCAAACCCATTATGCATAATCTGGACCTGCCGGGGATGGAATCGGGGAAATCAGTAAGGCATTACATTGACCGGCATCCTGAAATTGTGGAAATGAGGGCGTTTGACAATACTTACCCACATATAAGCGAAGCATTGCAGTATCAGGGCAGGATATATTATATAAAAAGAATTATGAAGGTAGATGGCAATCCAATCGCGATAAACCGGATATGGGTTCCCGCCACATTGGCGCCAGGTTTGGATGAGAATGGTCTGAGCATAGATGGGTCTTTGTCCAAAACACTGAATGAGATCTATCATCTGAAGACACACAGGCGGGAAAATATAATTGAAGTGGTAAGGCCGTCTACGTCAGAAGTAGAACTGCTGAAGATTACCTATGATACATTGATCCTGCAGATAAACAGTACCTCCTTTTTAACAGATGAAACACCATTTGAATACTCTGAAAACTCATGGATTGGGGATTCCATAAGACTTAAAATCGATGTCACGGATATTGAACATGGTTTAGAGTTTACTAAAAAGAATTAAAAGAAAAGCTGTCTTGAGGAATCAAGGCAGTTTTTTAATTTATAAGCGGAATCAATTATTTACAAGAAGGGGGATATCATATGCAGAATTTTCTGGGACAGTTAAGCGAAGGGACAGAAGTCCTTATGGTTTTATCAATCATACTGTTTGCGGGTTTTATTATGACCCGTTTGACGAACACTTTAAATTTACCAAAGGTAAGCGGTTACATCTTGGCCGGTATTTTGATAGGCCCATGCTGTCTGAATTTCATACCGGTAGCTATTATCGGCCATATGGGCTTTGTAAGTGACCTGGCATTGGCCTTCATCGCATTTGGTGTGGGAAAGTTTTTTAAAAAAGAGGTGCTGTTAAGGACAGGAAAAAAAGTTATTATTATCACGATGTTTGAAGCGCTGATGGCAGGTTTTCTCGTGACAATATTTGTTAAGTTTGTATTTAATCTGGATTGGGAATTTGCGCTTGTATTAGGTGCCATTGCCACAGCAACAGCTCCGGCCAGTACGATGATGACCATCAATCAGTATAAAGCGAAAGGTGAATTTGTAGACACATTATTACAGATTGTGGCCTTGGATGATGTGGTTTGTTTATTTGCCTTTAGTATTGTATCCGCGATTGCGAATGGCCGGGCTGCAAACGGCGTAAACGCCAACGATATTATTATTCCTTTGGTATTTAATTTTTTAGCAATCCTTTTTGGATTTTTCTGCGGTTATTTTCTAAGCAGGCTGTTAATCCCCAGCCGCAGCAAGGATAACCGGCTAATTCTCGCAATCGCCATGCTGTTAGGAATATCAGGAATCTGCGCAGCGGTAAATATCTCTCCGCTGTTGTCCTGCATGGTGTTTGGAGCGGCATATATCAATCTGACCGAGGACAAAAAATTATTCCGGCAGATTAATAACTTTACACCTCCTGTCATGTCGATATTTTTTATTGTATCAGGAATGAACTTAGATCTTAAGGTTTTGCAGACAGTGGGGGTGATTGGAGTAAGCTATTTTGTCATCCGTATTATTGGAAAATATCTTGGTACATATATAAGCTGTATGGTTACAGGCATGAGCAGAGAAATAAGAAACTACATGGGGCTGGCGCTGATTCCCCAGGCAGGGGTGGCGATAGGCCTTGTGTTTTTAGGCCAGCGTTTGCTGCCGCCGGAAACCGGTGATTTAATGCTGGCCATCATCCTGTCATCTTCCGTACTGTATGAGACGCTGAATATAACTGCCTATGATGGGAAAAGACTTGTTGGTTGCCTGCGTATTCTTTCGGACGGCTATTTCTTCGGAACGACTACCGAACTACTTATACTTCCAGAGTATCAGAAGCATGGAATTGGAAGCCGACTTCTTCAACTTGCAAGGGAGAACACCCCTACTATGTTATATTTTGGTTCACAGCCGGGAATTAAAGCGTTTTATGAAAAGAATGGCTGCCAAAAGAGTTTGCAGTCTTATATAATAGAGAAAAAATAATATTGGCATAGAAAGCTGCCGTTGTAGGAACGCCAATTCCCACAACGGCAGTTTTGTTTGCCCAGCATGGGCGTTTTCTAATGGGTGAAAGTCCCAAGTGCGCGTAGGCAACAACGAAGCACATAGCCGAACAGCAAGGGTGTCCGCCGTGAGACGGAATCTGAAAGAAGCTGTAAGCAAACCTCTGACCTGACGGACAGGAACCGCATATAAGGCTCGGAAATACGGATAAGGTGGCAAAAGGCACTGAAGTCCAAAAGGTTGCCGGAAGTACGAGTAAATGCGGCAGGTACATGGAGGAAAAGAACACGCACCTTAACTGGGGAGGTCTCACAGGCGGTCTCATTAGCCGTAGTAACAACGAATTGTGAGAAGTCAGCAGAAGCCAGAGTAGTGAGGAAGTTCCTGTAATGGGGACGGAGCGAAGGGCTGAACAATCAATCAGTTGAAGTACGTTCCACTTCGTAGCCGGAGCATACGCCTGTCGATGACTTCAAAGGCGGCAAAGGCAAAAGGGGCAGAAAGGAAACAACGCATGGACACAAGCAGTCTCATGGAGCAGATATTAAGCAGGGATAATCTAAATGCGGCGTATCTGCAAGTCGTAAGGAATAAAGGAGCGGCAGGCGTGGACGGGATGACCGTTGAAGAACTTGGCGCATATCTTTCGGAAAACGGCGAAAACATTAAGGAACAGTTGCGGACGAGGAAGTATAAGCCGAAGCCAGTCCGCAGGGTGGAGATACCCAAACCCGATGGTGGTACAAGAAATCTTGGAGTGCCAACAGCAGTAGACCGCTTTGTACAGCAGGCGGTGGCACAGGTGCTTACCCCGATATTTGAGGAGCAGTTTCACGACCACAGCTATGGATTCAGACCCAAGCGGTGTGCACAGCAGGCAGTCCTTAAAGCATTGGAAATGATGAATGACGGACACAACTGGATAGTGGATATCGACCTAGCGAAATTCTTTGACACAGTAGACCATGACAAGCTGATGACGATTTTCGGACGGACAATAAAGGACGGAGATGTCATATCGGTGGTAAGAAAGATTCTGGTCAGCGGCGTAATGATTGATGATGAGTATGAAGATACGGTAGTCGGCACACCGCAGGGTGGAAATATCTCGCCGCTGTTAGCAAATATCATGTTAAATGAGCTGGACAAAGAACTGGAAGCAAGGAGGCTGGATTTCGTCCGGTATGCAGATGACCTTATTATAATGGTCGGGAGCAGACAGGCGGCAGAGCGGGTAATGAAGAGCGTGGCTCGGTTTATAGAGGAAAAGCTTGGACTGAAAGTGAACGCGGAAAAGAGCAGGGTTGATAAACCAAAGGGCATTAAGTATCTGGGGTTTGGATTTTACTATGACTCATTTGCCAAAGGGTACAAAGCCAGACCACACCCGAAAGCGGCAGCAAAGTTCAAGGCGCAGATGAAGAAATATACAAGCAGGAGCTGGGGAGTGGGCAATGGTTATAAAATTGGGAAACTCAACCGGCTTATCCGAGGGTGGATAAATTATTTCAAAATCGGAAGCATGAAAAGGCTGTGCGCAAAAATGGACGGACAGATTCGGTATCGACTGCGCATGTGCATATGGAAACACTGGAAAACGCCAAAGAACAGGGAAAAGAATCTTATCAAACTTGGTCTGCCGCCAAATGCGGCACATGGCATTTCATATGCCAAAGGATATGCCAGAGTGTGCAGAAGCTGGAATCTCCACATTTGTATCAGTAAAGAGAGACTAGCTAAGTTTGGTCTTGTATCCATGGAAGACTACTACGCCGAAAAGGCTGTTACATGTTAAGTTGATTGAACCGCCGTATACCGAACGGTACGTACGGTGGTGTGAGAGGTCGGAAGGCGAAATAATCGCCTTCCTCCTACTCGATTATTTGCGTTTCTTGCGCTGACTGATTGGCGTTCCCATCTTCTTTGATTTTTGGAGAATCCGAATCAGCTAGCGAAATTCTTCAACTGACAGATTTTTGTAGTTGATACCAAGCTGCTTGCAGTAAAGCATTGCCTGTTTTTCCTGACGGCTGCCCTTGAAATTTTCAACTGCTTCCAAATTTTCTTTCAGCTCATCGGCAACGGTGGTCTGTGGCGCACTTTCACTGTCCTTTTTGTGGGTTTCCCGAATATCTCGGATAATGACGTTTATATCATCTAGCACCATGCGGCTGAAATATTCATCATCATTCACATGGGCGGCTTGCAGGACTTTTATATACGGAATATCTTCGCCGGGGCGATACCGTTCAATGATTTCATGACGGACGGTATCGACGAGGGCATTGAGGTTTTGAATTGCATGGTAGTATAATTCGATTTTAATAAGTTTACATTATTATCCTGAAAACCAAGGGAAACGTGCGCCCAAAGCACGGACACGTAAGCCAAGAAATCAGATTACTACCAATGCTTAAATTGTAAACTTATTTAAATCGAGTTATAGTAGTAATGCCGTCCACATAAATTTCAATGTCAGCCAGAAACTTGATGAAATCTTTGTGTGTGGCAAGCTCACAGAGCAGCCGGTTGTTGATACGGTCACACTTTAGAAGTGCCACTATTTCATCATTCAAATGTAGCTCCATCAAGGGTGTGTTTATCTGCTCTCGGTTTTCTGTCCGGCAGAACAAGTAATCAAGTGACACTTCATAAAAGTCTGCCAGCGTAATAAGGTTGCTATGATTAATTTCTTTATACTCGTTGGACTCGTAATTGGCAAGGGCAGATTTTGAGAAAGAGTGCGCAACTATTCACCACCTGAAGGTAGTGTATTGCGCCCTGCCGGGGGCTTCCTGCGGAAAGCGGATGATTGCCCGAAGCGTTCCGGCTCCTGCCAATCATCACAGGGGAAACTACACTTCCCCTGCGCTGGCTGCCGCCAGCTACCACTTTGTGGACTTGCCGCCCGGAACCCCTTTGCGGCTGCAAACTGTTCACGTCCAGAAGGTTTCCGTTCATCTCCCTCCATAGAGGACGGTCATAGTATAATAGAGTCAGCGACAAATGCCCATTTAAAAAACTTCTTGAAAATCATTTTAATTGGGATTACGATTTGTTTAGATATAGATGACTTTATAAGATTGGAGAAAACAATTTTGAAATTCTATATTAACACTATGCAAGAAAGAATACCGTCCTCTAAGGTTATTTATATGAGAAGAACTGGTGAGTATGACGTTGAAAATTACAAACTGATGGATACTTTTAAGAAATGGATAAAAGAGAACAATTTATATGATGAGGATACCGTTTTTTATGCAATACCTATGGATAATCCTGAAATAGTAAAGCCTTGTCAGTGCTGTTATGATGTTTGCATCAATTACCCCCACCCCGAATCACAACTTTGCACTAAATCAAATCAAGTGTAGAGGATTGGAGAGCGGTAAATATTTAACTTTTCTAATTCCCCACACAACAGATGCAGTCCAAACCGCATGGAAAATGTGTTTTTCTGAATTGGAGAAATTAGGATATTTGTTTGATAAAAGCAGACCTATAATGGAGCGCTATAGAAAAACTTTTGTAGACAGGCATTATTGTGAATTGTGTGTTCCTATTCTACAATTTGGATTTGAACTATTATCTTGAGTATGGCTTTGCAAATCCTAAGTTGTTAGACCATATGTAAAGCCGGTACCCGGAAGAAAACATGAAAAATCCCAGGCAGGAAAAGCAGGCAACCGCTTATCTGTCTGGGATTTTTCCCTCTTAAAGCCTTATTCTCCGCCAGGGCCGTCACGGCGCGGCCTGAACGATTCCGGCAGGGGCTCTGCATAAGCGCCCTTGTCCTTCTTCACATGGTCCGTATCGTTGGAACAGTCCCTGTTTTCTGCTGTATCCTGATTCATGGTACGATTCATGATTCTGCCTCCTTTAGATGCTGTCAGCTTCCCTCTTTCACGATTTCATCCAGAACCTTAATCAGGTCCTGCAATGTTTCCAGGTGCACATTGCGCTCCAGGATGCAGTTTTTCAGGTCAACGGAAAGGGTTTCGAATTTGTCCCGAATTTTCGGGGAAACATAGGATGCCATATCTATCACCTCGATGATAGTATGGGCAGGAATCTTCATTTTATGCACTGCATGAAAAATGGGAGTCAGAGCAATATTGAAAGAAAAAAATCCTCCCGGTGGGTTGGTCCGGAAGGAAGAGTGTCTGAAATTCCTTAACAATGAATATCTCTATAAATTAAGCGATGGAATTAACAGCCTTGGATAAGCGGGATACCTTGCGGGAAGCATTATTCTTGTGATATACTCCCTTGGTAGCAGCCTTGTCAATCTCGGTGGTAGCAGCCAGCAGTGCAGCCTGGGCAGCAGCCTTGTCCCCGGCGGCAACAGCAGCGTCCACCTTCTTGATTGCAGTTTTAACCTTGGATCTGATCGCCTTGTTTCTTGCAGCCTTAGTCTCGTTTACTAAGATTCTCTTCTTTGCAGATTTAATGTTAGCCAATGAAATACACCTCCGTTCTTCATATTATAATCTTTGTGTTTTCCATCAAAGCCTGGACACGGACAGTTCAATGTAAACATACTATTGTATTCTAGCTAATCTGACCCGGAATGTCAAGTCATATTTGGCGAATTTTTGAAGAAATTTGACAATCCAATCATACATATTTCCGGCCATAATCGCAGAAACTGATGGGAGAACGAGATGTGAGGTGGATGAATATGGAGGAAAATGCAGCTGTAAACGCTGTCAATGAGGCCGCGGCCAGTACCTTCCAGGTGAGGACGGACCTGGCGCTGGAACAGCGTGAGAGTTCCATGGGGGAAGGCGGAGACGTATCCGGAGTCCGGCTGAAGGAATGGCATCACCAAAAAAGCGGCCTTAAACTGACAGAGGTAAAGATACTGAATGAACAGGGAGCCAAGTCAATGGGAAAGCCCAGAGGGACCTACCTGACCCTGGAGGCAGACCGGCTGTCCAAGGCGGACGATGATTACCACAGTGAGATATCGGAAGAACTGGCCCGCCAGATACAAAAGCTTATGGCAGAGATGATTGGGTACAGGGAGGAGGATTTGCCCTCGATCCTGGTGGTGGGACTGGGAAATGACTCCGTTACCCCGGATTCCCTGGGCCCCAGGGTGCTGGATAACCTGCAGGTAACAAGACATCTGGACGGACAGTATGGAAACACCTTCCTGAAGGACAGGAAGCTTCCCGCCATCAGCGGCATTGCGCCCGGAGTCATGGCACAGACCGGCATGGAGACGGCAGAAATTTTAAAGGGTATCATACATGAAACCCATCCTGACCTGATTATTGCCATTGACGCCCTGGCGGCCAGGAGCGTGCGGCGTCTGGGGACCACTATCCAGCTTACAGATACGGGAATCCATCCGGGCTCAGGAGTTGGAAATCACCGCCACAGCCTGACAAAGGAAAGTCTGGGAGTGCCGGTGATGGCCATAGGGGTTCCCACCGTAGTGGGGGCGGCAGCCATTGTCCACGATACTGTCTCCGCGCTGGTGAGGGTGCTGGCGGAAAATGAGGGTACCAGGGGAACGGGGAGCTGGATCGAGGAAATGGACCCGGACGGACAGTATCAGCTTATACGGGAGCTGCTGGAGCCGGAATTCGGTCCTCTTTACGTCACTCCTCCGGATATTGACCAGTCTGTAAAGCAGTTAAGCTTTACCATATCCGAGGGCATCCATCAGGCTGTTTTTCCGTAAGGTTACGAAACAAGCAATATCCTCTGCGTTCCTGCATATCATAATAATAGTATGATGACAGGTGAATGAATTGATGAGAATAAGACGTGGAGGCGTGGACCGGCTCGTGCGCCGGTTTCTGGCCGGCACGGTCCTTATACTGCTTATGCTCCTGTGCGGCCGGTATATAAGCCGGGCCGCGGGAAGCATAACAAAGAATGAGTGCAGAAATATGATATGCGCAGGCGGACAATGGCTGGTAGAAGCCATATGGAACCAGGCCCATCCGGCAGAAGATCCCGGTGTGTCAGGCTCTTGGCCGGATGTCCGGGGAGGCAGTGGGGGAGTCAATGACCCGGATCCTGCTTACCGCAAATACAACGCGGTAAAAACATTTTATGAAGAACACCAGTATCTTGCCTGGTACGGCAATGAAGAGTCCGGCCAGCAGACTCCGGAGGAAACAGGAATCGTGGCCTCAGGAGAAGCCGGCGCAGGGGGAACTGCCGATGCGGGCGCTGCCGGAGCAGACAGTACCCGGGGCCAGGACCTGGCAGCCGGCGCGGGAACTATGGGAGCGTCCGGATTCCAGGGAGCCAGCCAGTCCCTGGAGACCATAACGGGGACACTGGAGCGCCCCATTACCGGCAATACATATGTGTTGGAACAGCTGATGGATTACGACTTCCTCATAAAACATTTTTACAGCGTCCACACCTCCACCACGGCGGGCCGTGATCTGATGAATGCCAGGGACCTGCTGAGCCGTGACATGACCATGAAGGGGGACGACTCCAAGCCGCAGATACTTATTTACCACACTCATTCCCAGGAAGCTTATAAGGATTCCGGACCCGGACAGACCGTGGTGGGTATTGGGGACTACCTGACCCGGCTGCTGGAGGCCAAGGGTTACAATGTATACCACGACAAATCGGTGTATGACTTGAAAAACGGCCAGCTGGACCGGAGCAAGGCATATAATTATGCACTGGACGGAATTACCAATATACTGCAGCAGAATCCCTCCATCGAGGTGGTGCTTGATATCCACAGGGACGGGGTAGGGGAAAACCTGCATCTGGTCACCCAGGTGGATGGCAGGGACACGGCGCAGATTATGTTTTTCAACGGACTGAGCCAGACGCCGGAGGGGCCTATCGAGTATCTGCAGAATCCATACCGGGAGGATAACCTGGCATTCAGCCTTCAGATGCAGCTGGGAGCCACTGCCTATTACCCCGGCTTTACCCGCAAGATATACCTTAAGGGCCTTCGGTACAATGAACACCTGCGTCCCAAGTCCAGCCTGATCGAGGTGGGAGCCCAGACAAACACCTATGAGGAGGCTTTAAACGCCATGGAGCCCCTGTCAGAACTTTTGGATATGGTGTTGCAAGGAAATAGAAAAGATAGTATAATTCAGTAAGCGAACGGAAGCGTTTTCCATGTGGATGTACGTAAGTTTCCGGTGAAGAAATACCACAGAAAGAGGATAAAGCATGCCAACAGTTGACCAGAGTAAAATTCGCAATTTTTGCATTATAGCACACATTGACCACGGAAAGTCCACCCTGGCTGACCGTATTATTGAGAAAACAGGACTTCTCACCAGCCGTGAGATGCAGGAGCAGGTACTGGATAATATGGACCTGGAACGTGAGAGGGGAATTACCATCAAGTCCCAGGCAGTCCGTACCGTATATAAGGCCCAGGATGGAAACGAGTATATTTTCAACCTGATAGACACTCCGGGACATGTGGATTTTAACTACGAGGTATCACGAAGCCTGGCTGCCTGCGACGGAGCCATACTGGTGGTGGACGCCTCCCAGGGAATCGAGGCCCAGACCCTGGCCAACGTGTACCTGGCCCTGGACCATGACCTGGATGTGTTTCCGGTTATCAATAAAATCGACCTCCCCAGCGCGGAGCCGGAGCGGGTGGCAGCGGAAATCGAGGATGTCATCGGTCTGGACGCCAGCGACGCCCCCCACATTTCGGCAAAAACAGGTGCTAATATAGAAGAAGTGCTGGAAGCCATAGTCCACAAGATACCTGCTCCCAAGGGAGATCCGGAAGCGCCCTTAAAGGCTCTTATCTTTGACTCCATCTACGATTCTTACAAGGGAGTCATCATATTCTGCCGCATCATGGAGGGAACCGTAAAAAGAGGAACCCCTATCCGTATGATGGCCACCGGATCCGAGGAGGATGTAGTGGAGGTGGGATATTTCGGCGCGGGCCAGTTCATTCCCTGCGACGAGCTGAGGGCAGGCATGGTAGGCTATATCACGGCCAGCATCAAGAATGTGCGGGATACCCGCGTGGGCGATACGGTGACCTCCAGGGACAACCCCTGCGCGTCACCTCTTCCCGGTTACAAAAAGGTTACCCCCATGGTATACTGCGGCCTCTATCCGGCGGATGGAGCCAAGTACAATGACTTAAGAGACGCGCTGGAAAAACTCCAGCTCAACGATGCCTCCCTGTTCTATGAACCGGAGACATCCATTGCCCTGGGCTTCGGATTCCGCTGCGGTTTTCTGGGACTTCTGCACCTGGAAATCATAGAAGAGCGTCTGGAGCGTGAATACAACTTAGACCTGGTGACAACGGCCCCGGGCGTTGTATACAGGGTGCACAAAACCACGGGCGAGATGATGGAGCTGACGAATCCGTCCAACCTTCCTGATCCTACGGAAATCGAGTACATGGAGGAGCCAATCGTCAGTGCGGAAATTATGGTGACCACGGAATTTGTAGGTTCAATTATGACGCTCTGTCAGGAGCGCAGAGGCAATTACCTGGGCATGGAATACATCGAGACCACCCGTGCCCTTCTGAAATACGAGCTGCCCTTAAATGAAATTATCTATGATTTCTTCGATGCCCTTAAGTCCCGTTCCAGGGGATACGCTTCCTTTGACTACGAGCTCAAGGGATACGAGCGTTCCAGCCTGGTGAAGCTGGACATCCTGGTGAACCGTGAGGAGGTGGACGCCCTTTCCTTCATTGTACACGCGGATTCCGCCTATGAACGGGGCAGAAAGATGTGCGAGAAGCTGAAGGATGAGATTCCCAGACATCTGTTTGAGATACCGATCCAGGCAGCCATCGGAGGCAAGATCATTGCCAGGGAAACGGTGAAGGCTGTCCGTAAGGATGTGCTGGCCAAGTGCTACGGCGGCGATATCAGCCGTAAGAGAAAACTTCTTGAGAAGCAGAAGGAGGGCAAGAAACGGATGCGCCAGATTGGAAATGTAGAGATTCCGCAGAAAGCATTCATGAGTGTGCTGAAGCTGGATGACGAATAAATAGGTGGGATAAATCATAAGATGACAAACTTACAGAGGAAGCCCTTGGAGCTGTACCTCCATGTACCCTTTTGCGCCAGGAAATGCCTTTACTGCGATTTCCTGTCCTTCAGGGCGCTGGCGTCTGTCCATGAGGCTTATACCGAACAACTAATCAGGGAAATAGAAGTCCAGGGTGCCTGCTGCCGTGAATACCAGGTCAAGACCGTGTTCATAGGAGGAGGCACTCCTTCTGTTATGGAACCGTGTCTTATCAGGGATATCATGCAGGCTCTGAACAGGAATTTCGACATAGCGGCAGATGCCGAGATTACCATTGAGGTCAATCCCGGCACCCTGCTTCAGAACAAGCTTCATATCTACCGCGCGGCGGGAATCAACCGGCTGAGCATTGGCCTCCAGTCCGCGGACAACCAGGAACTTAAGGACCTGGGGAGAATCCATACCTTTGAGGAATTCCTGAAGAGCTACCAGTGCGCCCGCATGGCCGGGTTCACCAACGTGAATGTGGACCTGATGAGCAGCATTCCGGGGCAGACGCTGGAGAGATGGAAGAATACGCTCAGGAAGGTGACCATGCTGAAACCGGAGCACATATCCGCATACAGCCTTATTGTGGAGGAGGGGACACCCTTCTGGGACCGTTATGGAAAGAGGGAAGAGGAGGAGACCGGCCTTAAAACAGATGACGTCTGCTTTCTGCACCCCCGGGGCGGCCGCCATACGGAGCAGGCTCCCGTTCCCGGAAAAAGAGCGGCCCTTTATCCCGCCCTTCCGGACGAGGAGACAGAGAACCGCATATATCATTTTACCAGGACCTTTCTGGCTGAACAGGGATACGGCCGTTATGAGATATCCAATTACGCCAAGCCTGGCAGGGAGTGTCTGCACAACACAGGCTACTGGAGGGGAGTTCCCTATCTGGGCCTGGGCCTGGGCTCCTCCTCATGCATGAACGGAACACGTTTCTCCAATGAACGTGATTTGGACACCTATCTGCATCTGGATTTTTCCGAAGAAGGCGGATCCTCAGCGCTTGCCCTTCTCAGAGGCCCTGTGGAGGAACTGACCAGGGAAGCCCAAATGGAGGAATTCATGTTCCTGGGACTTCGCATGACAAAAGGCATATCAGAGATAGACTTTGTATCCATGTTCGGGATTAAAATCGAAGGCATATACGGCCCTGTAATAGAGAGGCTCATTGCGGACGGACTCTTGAAGCGCGAGGGTGTCTGGATATCCCTGACCGAATGGGGAATGGATGTAAGCAACTTTGTACTCAGCGAATTTCTAATCTAAAGCGCGCCAGAAAGCTAGTGTTCCATCCAGTCAGAAGCACGCTTTAATTCAGTGGAACATTGTCATTTAAACCAGGAGATTAAAATGACTGAGAAGATAACCATACGTGAAACCGTAAGAATAAAACTGGAAGAATCATCAGACCCGGAGTACCGGGAATTCCACAGCCGGCTTCTGCCGGGAATCACCGGCATCATGGGAGTGCGCACACCCGTGCTCCGGGGCATCGCGAAAGACCTGAAAAAGAGCGGATGGCAGGAATACATAAAAGAGGTATCAGGTGCCTGGAAGGAAAAGGGCCAGGGAACAGACGGCGTTCTCTACGACGAAATGATAATCTGGGGGCTGTGTATCTGCGGAGGCTGCCGTGACTGGGACACGGCCAGGGAATACGTAACCGCTTTTGTCCCGGCCATCAATAACTGGGCAGTGTGCGATATATTCTGCGGCTCCCTTAAGATTACCGGCCGTTACAAAGAGGAGGTCTGGCAGTTCATCCAGCCTTATTTCCAATCCGGCGGGGAATACGGCCTGCGCTTTGGAACCGTCATGCTGTTATCTCATTACACAGACCGGGCCTATCTGGAACATGCCCTAAAACTGCTGGACGGCGTCCATCATACAGGCTACTATGCCAAAATGGCCGTGGCCTGGGCCCTCTCTGTCTATTTCGTCAAATTCCCGGACCAGGTAATGGAATACCTGAAGCAAAGCAGCCTGGACGACTGGACCTACAATAAAGCACTCCAGAAAATCACAGAATCCTTCCGCGTGGACAGAGAAACAAAAAAGCTGGTGCGGCAGATGCGCAGGGGGCGCTGACAGGAGCGGTTTTAGCGGCCGCCGCGGTGCCTCCCCATATCCATCCCATCCTTATCCCCCCTTGTCCTCTACAAAAACTTGTGCTACAATCAAACTGATATCAGAAAAGTCAGTTTATTTGCGGGAAAACAGGAATTGTTGTCTTAACAATTGGAGAAAGGAGCATTTTTATGGGGAATCTGATTAACAGGACCATCGGGGAATTTAAGGTACAGGCGTTTTATCAGGGGAAGTTCATGGATGTGACCAGGGAGGATACACTGGGGCACTGGTCTGTATTTTTTTTCTACCCGGCTGATTTTACCTTTGTGTGCCCTACGGAGTTAGGGGATCTGGCTGATTTTTATGAGGAATTTAAGGAAGCCGGGTGTGAAATTTACTCGGTGTCGGAGGATACCCATTTTGTCCATAAGGCATGGGCGGATGCCTCGGATACCATCAAAAAGATACAGTATCCCATGCTGGGAGACCCGGCCGGGAAGCTGGCCAGAGAGTTCGGCGTGCTGGATGAGGAGGAAGGCCAGGCATTTCGGGGAACCTTTATCCTGAATCCGGAAGGCAGGATTAAGGCATATGAGATTCATGACATGGGAATCGGCCGGAATGCCCAGGAGCTGCTGCGCAAGGTTCAGGCCGCCCGGTTCGTGGAGGAACATGGAGACCAGGTGTGTCCCGCAAAGTGGAAGCCGGGAGAAGAGACGCTGACACCCAGCCTGGATTTGGTGGGAATGCTGTAGGGAGGTGGAGGTTACGATTGATTTAAATACGATTCCGGGAGAAAGCAGTCTGGTGGACCAGGGGCTTAAGGACCAGCTGGCCGGTATTTTCGGCAGGATGGAGAAAAAAGTGACAATCAGGGCTGTGGCGGACCTGTCCGGGGAAAAGGACAGGGAGATGGCCTCCTTTCTGAGGGCAATCGTCTCTGTAAGCCCTAACCTGGAGCTGGAGTTATACGGGCCGGACGAGGCGGACCAGGTGCCGGAACTGAATACGGCGTGGCTGCCTGTAACCGGGCTGTATAAGGACGGGGCCTATGGGCGCGCTGCTTTTCACGGAGTGCCCGGAGGCAGGGAAATTAACTCCTTTGTGCTGGCTGTCTATAACCTGGCAGGGCCGGGACAGGAGGTGCCAAAGGGTACCAGAAAGAAGATAGAACGGCTGGATAAGAAGGCGAATATCAAGATATGCGTGTCCCTTGCGTGCCATCACTGCCCTTTGGTAGTGACAGCCTGCCAGCAGATTGCCATCCTGAATCCGAATATTGAGGCCGAGATGATTGACGCGGCCCTTTACGATGACCTGGTGGCCCAGTATGATATTAAGCGGGTGCCTATGATGATCATAAATGACAGCAGGATTGTGATGGGGAGCAAGACCATGGATGAAATCGTCACTTTGTTAAAATAATAACTAAAAAATAGTAAAACAGTGTTAAAAGCTGTTAAATATCAATAAAAAAAGTGCTAAAATTGATTTAAAATTGTACATTATGCGAGAAAAGAAATTCTTCTATTGAATTTGTATGTGCAATGTGCTATATTGGAAACAGATGAAGACAGACGAATAAAGTTGCTGAGATGATGAGAGCATAGTGAAACGACAGAAATGTTGATTTAGAACTATGCTCTTTTTAGTGGTGAAATTAAGTGAGGGGGGATACCGATGAATCAGAAATTATATGACCTGATTGAAACTAATCCGGTCATAGCGGCGGTAAAGGACATGGAAGGTCTTGACGCCTGCTGCAAAAGGGATGAGATTAAGGTGGTGTTCATCCTCTTTGGGGATATCTGTA
This sequence comes from Enterocloster clostridioformis, assembly GCF_020297485.1. Taxonomy (NCBI): domain Bacteria; kingdom Bacillati; phylum Bacillota; class Clostridia; order Lachnospirales; family Lachnospiraceae; genus Enterocloster; species Enterocloster clostridioformis. The sequence goes on along the minus strand of NZ_JAIWZC010000001.1, from coordinate 2,059,547 downwards.
ATATCAGCGCAATCGTGGGACAGATTAAAGAGTCAGATAAAGTAGCCATGGTGCATATTGATCTGATAACAGGACTCAGCAGCAAAGAGGTTGCGGTGGATTTTATCAGGAATAATACCAGCGCGGACGGAATCATTTCAACAAAGCCGGCCCTGATAAAGCGGGCAAGGGAGCTGTCCCTGTATACCACGCTGAGGGTTTTTGTACTGGATTCCATGGCATTTGAAAACATCGAGAAACAGATGAGCGTGGCCAGGCCCGACATCATAGAGATACTCCCGGGACTCATGCCCAAGGTGATACGCAGGGTGTGCAGGCTGGTGAAGGTGCCTGTTATAGCGGGGGGACTTATATCAGACAAGGAAGATGTGATGGCAGCCCTGTCAGCCGGGGCCATATCCGTATCGACAACGAATCAGAAGGTATGGCTGATGTAAATATCGAAGCTTAAGTCCGCTCTCCTGGGGAAGGAGAATGGGTTTATGTATAAATGATACATATGGTATGTATCAGAACAACAAGAAGGAGGGTTTTTTATGGCAAAGTATGTAATGGCACTGGATTCGGGTACGACAAGCAACAGGTGTATCCTGTTCAATGAAAAGGGGGAAATGTGCAGTGTTGCTCAGAAGGAATTTACACAGTACTTCCCGAAGCCAGGTTGGGTAGAGCACGATGCCAATGAAATCTGGTCCACACAGTTAGGCGTTGCAGTGGAGGCTATGTCCAAAATCGGGGCTACCGCAGAGGATCTCGCGGCCATCGGCATCACTAACCAGCGTGAGACCACCATTGTTTGGGATAAGGAGACTGGGGAGCCCGTATACCATGCAATCGTGTGGCAGTGCCGCAGGACCTCCGAGTACTGCGATACACTGAAGGAGAAAGGATTGGTCGATACCTTCCGTGCCAAGACAGGACTTGTGATTGACGCTTATTTCTCAGGAACAAAGCTGAGATGGATACTTGAAAATGTGGAGGGAGTCAGGGAACGCGCAGAAAAAGGGGAGCTGCTGTTCGGAACCGTGGAGACATGGCTGATCTGGAAGCTGACCAAGGGCAGAGTACATGTAACCGATTATTCCAACGCATCACGCACCATGCTGTTCAACATTAACACACTGCAGTGGGATGATGAGATTCTGGCCGAGTTAAACATTCCGAAGTGCATGCTTCCGGAAGCAAAACCATCCAGTTTCGTATACGGTGAATCCGACCCGCAGTTCTTTGGCGGCCCAATCCCCATCGGAGGGGCGGCAGGCGACCAGCAGGCAGCTCTTTTCGGCCAGACCTGTTTCAATGCGGGCGAGGCAAAGAATACATACGGAACCGGCTGCTTCATGCTGATGAACACAGGCGAGAAGCCGGTGTTCTCCAAGAACGGCCTGGTTACCACTATTGCCTGGGGCCTGGACGGCAAAGTGAATTACGCTCTGGAAGGTTCTATCTTCGTTGCCGGCGCCGCCATCCAGTGGCTGAGGGACGAGATGAGGATGATAGATTCCTCGCCGGATTCCGAGTACATGGCTAAGAAGGTAAAGGACACCAACGGCTGTTATGTGGTTCCCGCGTTTACCGGACTGGGAGCGCCGCACTGGGATCAGTACGCCAGAGGCACTATCGTGGGCATTACCCGCGGTGTCAACAAATACCACATTATCCGTGCCACACTGGATTCCCTGTGCTATCAGACCAATGATGTGCTCCAGGCCATGAAGGCGGATTCCGGCATAGAGCTGGCAGCCCTTAAGGTGGACGGCGGAGCAAGCGCAAACAACTATCTGATGCAGACCCAGGCAGATATTATCAATGCTCCGGTGAACCGTCCCCAGTGCGTGGAGACCACAGCCATGGGCGCTGCCTATCTGGCAGGTCTGGCGGTTGGATACTGGGCTGACAAGGAAGAAGTTATCAAGAACTGGGCCATCGACCGCACCTTTACTCCGGAGATTTCAGAGGAGAAGAGGACTGAGATGGTGACCGGCTGGAACAAGGCCGTGAAATGCTCTTATGGATGGGCAAAAGAAGATTAATCAGATATGGGTATGAAACAATGTGATTCAGCATGGCTGCCCGGCATCCGGCGCCCCTTTGGCACAGGGGCCGGGGCCATGCCATACAGATAAGGGGGTTATTATATGTTGCCATATATTGCAGAGTTTTTGGGGACCATGATACTGATCATCTTAGGTGACGGCGTTGTAGCAAACGTGACGCTCAATAAGTCAGGCATGAAGGGGGCTGGCTCCATCCAGATTACCTTTGCATGGGGCCTTGCGGTTATGCTGCCCGCGTTCATCTTCGGCGCAGCATCCGGCGCGCATTTCAATCCGGCACTGACCATTGCCCTGGCAGTGGATGGAAGCATGGCATGGGGACTTGTTCCCGGATACATTGTTGCACAGTTCGCAGGTGCTTTTGTGGGCGCTGTCATTGTGTACCTTCTGTTCAAAGACCAGTATGACGCAACCGAGTCAGCGGCAACCAAGCTGGGAACCTTCTGTACAGGACCATCCGTTCCTAACATGGGACGCAACATTTTAAGCGAGGCAGTGGGTACATTTGTACTTGTATTTGCAATCAAAGGCATTGGCCAGGTAACCGGCATTGCTCCTGGCGTAGATAAACTGCTTGTATTCGGAATCATCGTATCAATCGGTATGTCTCTGGGCGGTCTGACCGGTTATGCCATCAATCCGGCACGTGACCTGGGACCACGTCTTGCACATGCTGTTCTGCCGATTAAGGGCAAAGGTGATTCCAACTGGGGCTATGCGCCGGTTGTCATCATCGGACCGGTTGTGGGCGCGGTAGCGGCGGTGTTACTGTATCAGGCGATTCCGTGGATGTAACATATAGTATGAACTGAATATTGATTGCGTGAGAACAGAGCGGAGCAAATGGGTGTGGAAACACGCCTTGTTTGCTCCGCTTTTTAAACCCTTCGGGGCTGAATGTTGGCCGCCCGGGCTGGCTGCTTTAAGACCAGGCCGGCGGATTTAAAATAAAAGGCCGGCCCGGTGAGGGCGGCGGCAGGAAGATGCCGGGAGGATTCGGCATTTTCACAAAAAAAGAAGGAAGGGAACAAAACATATGTATGACGTAATAATAATCGGGGCCGGCGTGTCCGGCGCTGCATCTGCCAGGGAGCTGTCACGGTATAAGGTGAATGCCTGTGTCCTGGAGCGGGAGGAGGATGTGTGCTGCGGCACTTCCAAGGCCAACAGTGCCATTGTCCATGCCGGATACGACGCGGCGGAAGGCTCGCTTATGGCCAGGCTGAATGTGGAAGGAAACCAGATTATGCCTGAACTGGCAAGGGAGCTGGATTTTCCCTTTAATCCCTGCGGATCCTTTGTGGTATGTCTGGATGAGGAGTCTCTGCCGGACCTGAGAACTCTGTATGAGCGGGGGGTTAAGAACGGTGTAAAGGATTTGGAAATCATCACGGATAAGGCGAGAATAAAGGAAATGGAGCCCAATCTGGCAGATGAGGTGGCGGGCGTTCTCTATGCACCTACGGCAGGCATCGTATGTCCCTTTAATCTGAACATTGCGCTGGCGGAAAATGCCTATACCAACGGCGTGGACTTTAAATTTAACACTGAGGTGACGGATATCCGCAGGATAGAGGGCGGATGGGCTCTGGAAACAAATCAGGGCGTGTATGAGACCCGCTATGTGGTCAACGCGGCAGGAGTCCATGCCGATAAGTTCCACAACATGGTCAGCGGGACAAAGATACACATAACCCCCAGAAGGGGAGATTACTGCCTGTTGGATAAGAGCGCCGGAAATCATGTGAGCCGCACCATATTTGCTCTTCCGGGTAAGTATGGAAAAGGTGTTCTGGTATCCCCTACGGTCCATGGCAACCTGATTGTGGGGCCAACTGCCATTGATATTGAGGATAAGGAGGCCACGGCCACCACCAGGGAGGGACTGGACGAATTGATTGCAAAAGCAGGGATGAACGTAAAGGACCTGCCCATGCGCCAGGTCATCACATCCTTTGCGGGACTCAGGGCCCATGAGGATCACCATGAGTTTATCATAAAGGAGCTGGAGGACGCGCCCGGATTCGTAGACTGTGCGGGAATCGAGTCGCCTGGCCTTACCAGCTGTCCTGCCATTGGAAGGATGGTGGCCGGAATCCTTAAGGAAAAGCTGGGGCTGGAGCCAAATCCGCAGTTTAACGGCAGCCGGAAGGGGATTCTGGACCCGGATACACTTACAAAAGAGGAGCAGGCAGAGCTGATTAAGCAGAATCCTGCTTACGGAAATATCATCTGCCGCTGCGAGATGGTCACGGAGGGAGAAATCCTGGACGCCATCCACAGGCCCCTGGGAGCGCGTTCCCTGGACGGCATCAAGCGCAGGACCAGGGCGGGAATGGGCCGCTGCCAGGCGGGGTTCTGCACCCCCAGATCCATGGAACTGCTTCACCGTGAGCTGGGACTTCCCATGACGGAGATTACAAAGGCCGGCGGGGATTCGAAGCTTGTAGCGGGAACCAATAAGGACAGAATATAGAAAGGGGCGCGCGCAAGATGAGGGAATATGATATTGTCATAATCGGCGGCGGTCCTGCGGGTCTTGCTGCAGCTGTAGCGGCCAGGGATAACGGGATAGAGAGCATCCTGATCCTGGAACGCGATAAGGAACTTGGAGGCATATTAAACCAGTGCATCCACAATGGATTCGGCCTCCATACATTCAAGGAGGAGCTGACAGGCCCGGAGTACGCTGCCAGGTTTGAGGAACAGGTGTATGAGAGGAATATTGAATATAAGTTAAACACCATGGTCATGGATATCAGCCATGACAAGGTGGTCACGGCCATGAACAGGGAAGAGGGACTGTTTGAGATACAGGCCAGGGCTGTCATACTGGCCATGGGATGCAGGGAGCGTTCCAGAGGGGCGCTTAACATACCTGGCTACCGGCCGGCGGGCATCTACTGCGCGGGTACGGCCCAGCGTCTGGTGAACATGGAGGGCTTCATGCCCGGACGGGAAGTGGTTATCCTGGGCTCCGGAGACATCGGCCTTATCATGGCCAGGCGTATGACATTAGAGGGAGCCAGGGTGAAGGTGGTGGCGGAGCTGATGCCTTATTCCGGAGGACTGAAACGTAATATCGTTCAGTGTCTGGATGATTACGGCATACCGCTGAAGCTGAGCCATACCGTGGTTGATATACGGGGAAAGGAGCGGCTGGAGGGAATCACCCTGGCTGCTGTGGATGGCAAGGGTAAGCCTATACCGGGAACAGAGGAGGATTATACCTGTGACACCCTGCTTCTCTCAGTGGGACTGATTCCTGAAAATGAGCTGTCTAACGGGATGGGCGTGGAAATGAACCGCGTCACATCAGGGCCTGTGGTGAACGAAAGCCTGGAAACCAATATCGAAGGCGTATTTGCCTGCGGCAACGTGCTCCACGTTCATGATTTAGTGGATTTCGTATCAGAGGAGGCAGCGGCGGCAGGTAAGAACGCAGCCAGATATGTGAAGGACGGCAGGCGCTCCGGGACAGGACAGGAGATTGAGTTAAGCGCCGTGGACGGGGTACGCTATACGGTGCCCTGCACCATCCATCCGGACCGCATGGAGGATACCCAAATCGTACGTTTCCGTGTTGGAAATGTTTATAAAAACTGCTATATCGGCGTATACTTTGATGGTGAGCAGGTAATGCACAGGAAACGTCCTGTTATGGCGCCGGGAGAGATGGAGGAGATAAAGCTCCAGAAGGAAAAATTGATGTTGCATCCCGGTCTTAAGAAGATTACAATAAAGGTAGAGGAGGCATAGACCATGGAAAAGAGAGAACTTATCTGTATCGGTTGTCCTATGGGGTGTCCTCTGACCGTTGAACTGGAAAACGGGGAAATCAAGGCCATCACAGGATACACATGCAAAAAGGGCGAGACATATGCGCGCAAGGAAGTGACCAACCCGACCCGAATCGTCACCTCCACTGTGAGGGTGGCAGGCGGACGGGCTGATATGGTATCTGTCAAGACCAGGGAAGATATACCCAAGGATAAGATATTCCAGTGTGTAAAGGCCTTAAAGGGCGTAACCGTCAAGGCTCCCATCCACATTGGAGATGTGATCGTGGCAGACGTGGCCGGCACGGGAGTTGATATAGTGGCCACCAAGGAAGTACTATAGTCGTGCGTTCCTGCTGGAGATGGGACAGAAATATGGTTTCCTTCCGAACCAGCAGGGGTGCGCCGGTCAGTCGGCAGCTGCCATAAGGCGGCCGCCGGCTTACTGTAGTTTGATGGATGGCGGACCGGCAGAATGGGGCGTTGTCCGAAGAAGAAGGAGGGCTCTAAATGGAGAAGAAACTGGACATCAATAACATGAACGGAATTACAGAGGAAGAGGATAAGACCTGCGGACTCAATGACATGAACTGCCTGGAAGGGGAAGAGGATAAGACCTGCGGACTTAACGACATGAACTGTGTTGAGGAGGAAGAGGACAAAACCTGCGGACTTAACGACATGAACTGTCTGGGCGAGTAACGGGAAGAACGGAGAGCAGAGGCTTACAGGAGGGGATGCGGACGGGTATGAATCCGTCCGCATCCCCAAAGGGCGGCCCCTGCTTTACGTGGTTTATGAACCAAAGGGGAAACCGCTGCCCGTATTTGGTGCAGCCTATTAAATAGAAGGGGGTTTACGCAATATGAAGAAATTTATCAACGATGTGGCGCTGGTAGAGGAGCAGATGATACAGGGTATGGTTAAGGCGTATCCGGGTTATCTGAGAAAGCTGGACTGCGGCAATGTGGTGGTCAGAGCCAATAAGAAGGAAGGTAAGGTGGCCCTGATCAGCGGAGGAGGAAGCGGGCATGAACCGGCTCACGGCGGATATGTGGGATGCGGTATGCTGGACGCGGCTGTGGCCGGCGCAGTGTTCACATCGCCTACCCCGGACCAGATTTATGAGGGAATCAAGGCCATTGCCACGGATGCAGGCGTGCTCATGGTAGTCAAGAACTATACCGGCGATGTGATGAATTTTGAGATGGCCGCTGAGATGGCCGGGATGGAAGGCATCACCGTGAAGTATGTGGTGACCAATGACGACGTGGCGGTGAAGGATAGTCTGTACACCGTGGGACGCAGAGGTGTGGCCGGAACCGTGTTTGTACATAAGATCGCAGGCGCCATGGCAGAGACAGGCGCTTCCCTGGACGAGGTCCATGCGGTTGCGCAAAAGGTAATCGACAACGTGCGGACCATGGGTGCGGCCATTGCGCCATGTACGGTTCCCGCAGCAGGCAAGCCGGGATTTGAGCTGTCAGATGATGAGATGGAAGTGGGAATCGGAATCCATGGAGAGCCGGGAACCCACAGGGAGTCCATGAAGACTGCGGATCAGGTGGCGGATATGCTTCTGGCGCAGATTTTGGGAGACATTGACTATGAGGGCAGCGAGGTGGCCGTGATGATCAACGGAGCAGGCGCAACGCCTCTCATGGAGCTCTTTATCATCAATAACAGGGTTTCAGATGTTCTGGCTGAAAAGGGAATCAGGGTTTATAAGACCTTTGTGGGAGAGTACATGACTTCCATTGAGATGCAGGGATTCTCCATCTCGCTTCTGAGGCTGGATGACCAGCTGAGGGAGCTTTTGGATGCTCCGGCGGATACGCCGGCCTGGAAGTAACAGGCATTTCTGAGGTCATAAAAATAAATTGAAATGAAAGGTGGGTCATCATGGCAGACAGTAAAAAGGTATTGGAAATCATCAAGGCAATCGGTCTGAAAATGGAGGCCGAGAAGGAGTATCTCACAGAGCTGGACCAGCCGATTGGAGACAGTGACCATGGCATAAATATGGCGCGGGGATTTGCAGCGGTGGAGGGAAAGCTTCCTGACCTGGAGGGAAAGGATATAGGGACCATTCTGAAAACAGTGGGCATGACATTGGTATCCACTGTGGGAGGCGCTTCCGGCCCCCTGTACGGTTCAGCCTATATGAAGGCGGGCATGGCCCTGGCAGGAAAGGAAGAGATGGATATGGATGATTTCCTGTCCATGATGGATACGGTTGTACAGGCAGTGGAGCAGAGAGGTAAGGCCACTGTGGAGGAAGCCACCATGCTGGATGCCATGGTACCTTCCCTGAAGGCCATGAAGGATGCGGCGGCAGAGGGAAAGAGCGCCGGGGAGGTGCTGGAGGCAGGAGTCAGGGCAGCCTGGGCCGGCGCAGAGCACACCAAGGATCTGGTAGCGACCAAGGGCCGGGCCAGCTATGTGGGAGAAAGAGGACTGGGACATCAGGATCCGGGAGCCACCTCTTATTCCTATATGCTGGAAGTCATTGCGGGGTTGGTATAGAGACAGAAACCGGATACAAATATGGGCATAGAGATACCGTGTCCGGCTGAAAGGAGCAGTAGTACATATGGTAGGATTTGTGATTGTGTCCCACAGTGAAAATCTGGCAAAAAGTGTGGTGGAGCTGACCTCCATCATGGCGCCAAGCGCAAGAATAGCGCCGGCCGGAGGCATGGACGACGGAGGCTTTGGAACCAGCTTTGAGAAGATACAGGCGGCCATTGAGTCCGTATATTCCGATGACGGGGTTCTTGTCCTGGTGGATTTGGGAAGCGCTGTCATGACCACGGAGATGGTCATTGAGATGTTCGGGGAAAAGAAGGTTGAGATGGTGGATTGTCCTCTGGTGGAGGGCGCCGTGGTTGCCACCATTGATGCCGTGGGCGGAATGAGCTTTGAGGATATCAAGACAGCTCTGGCCGGAGTGGGCAAGGCTAAGAAGTTTTAGCGCGTGTCAGAAAGCAATGTTCAAACACGCTCCGGGGCATAACAATGAATAAATACAATAGGCGGGGAAATCATTCCCCGCCTGTTATGGTTACAATCATCTGATTGGGAAGGCACACAATGGTGTCGCTGTTTAAATGCTTTTTCCCCTGGTGGACACAGACCTTATCAGGGCAGCTGGCCTCACTGCACCAAATTTCACCGTCCTTTACAATCAGGTGGTTGGTGCCGCCGTTAGGGGAGGTAATCGTTATCTCCGTATCTTTGCTGAGATCCAGTGTTTCCACTACGGTTCCGTCCACAGACACCTGGGCAATGGCTGCCGGTGCGCGGCGGATATAGTGGCTGATGCCAAAGGCAGCAGCCGCCATCAACAGTATTGCCGCAGCCAGAATCATGTCTCGCTTCTGTAACATGTTCATTTGATTTCCGCCTGACGCAGGCATTCCTCCACTCCGTTTATAAATGGATATACGTTGATGCTGACTGAGGCCACGGCGTCAGTGGTGTAACCGTCGTCACCGGCCAGCCCGGCCAGACGCTGGTGCTCTATCAGGTAACGGCAGACGCTGTCTGATTGGGCTTTCCATACAGGCCCGTCCGGCGTCATGATATACTGGCCTTCCATGGAAAGCTTCTGTTTGCTTTCCCCGTCACTGTTAAAGGAATCCCAGATACAGGATACGATGATACCATCGGATACTGTCAGGGTGGTTCTGTCCCGAAAACCGTTTGAGTCTGGTTCCGGAGCTTCATAGGTATAGATTCCGTCGGCCAGAGGCGCTTCGGGGCTGGCCGTGGTAACAGGTCCCCGTAAGGCCTTATACAAAGGGTCTGATACAGCAATTACCGCTAAGGACAACACGGCCATGACTGCAATGCCAATTAAACTTCTGGCATTAGAACTGATGGTATTTTTATTCATGGAAAACACTCCTTTTGAAAATATAGTAGTATGCGCTGCGGCAAAATAAACGCGGACGGCGCTGGGTTGGGATATATTATTTATTGTACCAAGTCGCTAGTGCGACGGCTAGCCCAAGGTACATAAAACCACCACTTTTTTTATAAAAAATAGCAGTTTTTAAATTTATGATGTATTGTTAAGTTACCACACCAAACAACTTCATAACTTTAAGAACTGCTATGCTTATGTTATCATGGATTTCTAAACTCAACAACTATATATCTTATTTTTTTACTCGTCCACCACCTCTTTTTGAAATGTAACTACTGTTTTTATTGCATTTCAAAGGAGATTTTACTATGGACAAATATTTAAATTCTTTCAGGGAAATGATTTCCCTTCGCGGTCTTACCGACCATACCCTTAAAAATTACTGTACTTACATCCGGGCGTATCTGGATTACCTCGCAAATGTTCTTCACAAATCGCCAGAAGATGTTTCCTGGGATGAACTTCGTGACTACATCAAATGGCTACAGAAATCCAGAGACCTTTCTGACCGCACCATCAACTGTGCCATTTCACAACTGCGCTTTTTCACCATGTATGTTCTTCACAAAACATGGGATGACACACAGCTTCCCATGCGTAAGTTTGACGAGTACCTTCCCTATGTTCCCTCGAAACAGGAAACATGGCAGTTTATTTCTTCCATACCTGATTTAAAGCAGAAGACTATGGTTACACTCATGTATTCCTCAGGGCTTCGTATCGGTGAAGTATGCCGTCTGCGTTACGAGGATGTTGACCGCAAAAACATGCGGCTTCACATCACACACTCCAAAAACAGGAATGACCGCTATGCCATTCTTTCTAAAGCGGCACTTGACCTGCTGACACGCTACTGGTTTGAATACGGCAGACCAAAAGGCTTTCTTTTTCCAAAGCAAAGTGGCGAGGACAGACCCATCGACACATTCTTCCTTTCAAGACACATCCATGCCCATGAGGACAGGCTCGGATGGGAACGCAGGCTTACCTGTCATTCCTTTCGTCATGCTTTTGGTACCCATCTGTATGAAAACGGAACCGACCTGCTTACCATAAAAGCGCTTATGGGACATAAATCTTTGTCTTCCACCACTATTTATGTCCATCTTTCCGGTAATGCCATCCGCAATGCCGTCAGCCCTTTTGACCGATTGGCAGGTGAATACCATGAGTGATTACAAAATCAGGCAGATATTTGAGCAGTCCTATGAAGCTTTCTCAGCACCGGGGCACTATCAGTCGGATGTCCAACGCAAAGCCGCCCGAGCCATCTTAAACTGCAAATCCGGAAGGCTTGGTGTCAACTTAAGTCAGTGTACCGACTGTGGGCATGTGGAAGTCCACAATAATTCCTGCCGCAACCGCAACTGCCCCAACTGTCAGGCTGTGAAGAAAGAAATCTGGGTAGATAAACGCAGTGCTGAGGTCATTGATTCACCCTATTTTCATGTAGTGTTTACACTTCCACATGAATTAAATCCCCTCATTTACTGCAACCAGAAGCTTCTGTATGGACTTCTTCACAGATGCTGCGCCGAAACACTTCTGGAATTATCTGCTGATAAGAAGTGGCTCGGGGCAACACCCGGGATTATCCAAGTACTTCATACTTGGAATCAGGAGCTGGATTACCATGTACATATGCACTGCATTGTTTCCGGCGGCGGGCTTACCGGAGATGGAAAAATCCGTAAATCCTCATCTAAGTTTTTTATCCGTACGGAGGTCCTGCGGGATAAGTTTAAGGGGAAATATATGGCACACCTTGTCTCCCTTTATGAAAGCGGCTCCCTTAACTTTTCATCCTCCTGTGAAAACCTGCGTAATTCTTACCACTGGAAGGAATTTAAAAATAAGCTTTATGAAATGGACTGGTGCCCCTACATCAAGAAAACCTTCAACGGCTTCGGCAATGTCATTGAATACCTTGGACGCTACATCCACAAAATCGCCATCTCTAACAGCAGGATCCTTTCTGTTACGGAAGATACGGTAACATTCTCTGCCCGTGGAAAAAAGCCGGGTGAACCAAAACGTCAGATTACTCTTGGCAACACGGAGTTTATACGCCGTTACCTGATGCATGTGCTGCCTTCCGGCTTTCAGAAAATACGCTATTATGGTTTTCTGAACAATCGGATGAAATATAAGAATCTGAAGGTTATCTTTAAGCTTCAGAATGGACAGCGTTTCAAGCAGCGTTACGCCGGAATGTCCCTGGCAGAGCTTTTAAAAGCAGTCTGGAATTTCGATATCTGTGTGTGTCCTGAATGTGGTCATACAGCCATGAAACAGCTGGGAAGGTGTCATGTTCCTTCTTCCTGACAGGCTGCTTTCCTATATATTTTTTAAGACCTGCCATCGGGAGGTCTGCGAAGCATACCCAAAAATATGGGATACAGCTAAAATCGTCCTGCTTCTGCATTGCAGACCACCATAATCCACTATTTTAAGCTTCCCTGGGGAAATACTATCCCCATACAGCCTATGGCTAAAGTTCCGCGACTTGGTACAATTGGAAAGAATCACATTCAGAGCAGTTTATCTTTTGCATAAGCTGTTCATTTTTTTGTCGCTCTGAATCTGATACTTTCCTTAAGAATTTTATCACAATACGCCATTGCATACAATGAGTTTTCGCACAGGCAGCGGTGGTAATTCATTCCCGTCCATTTTCATACATGAAAACAGTTCAGACGGTTGCCGTTCTGTTGCCGCCTACGCTCCAAGGCACTATGGAAGAATTGGGTCATGCATGGTATACTATATGCGTGTTGAACATGCGTGTTCAACACAGAGCGCAGGGCAAGGATGAAATGCCGCGATGAAGACGGGAGGATCATATGACGAATCAGAAAAAGGCAGTCACAGAATCATATAAAGACTCAGCTGTAACGGTGAAAAAAGGCCAGGCAAAACAAGTCCCCGGAGCCTCTGCCAGAAATGCGGCCCTTTTTGGGATACTGACAGCCCTGGCACTGGTGCTGGGATACGTGGAGTCATTGGTGCCGGTATATCTGGGAGCGCCCGGGGTAAAGCTGGGGCTGGCTAATCTGGTTACCATGGTGGGACTGTACTGTATGGGAACAAAAGAGACAGCTCTTATCAGCGTGGTGCGCATACTTTTATCAGGCATCCTGTTTGGGCCGCCTTCGGCCATCCTGTTTGGTCTGTCGGGGACTGCCCTGAGCCTTACCATCATGGCCCTGTGCAAGCGGTTCAGGCTGTTCGGAATGGTGGGAGTCAGCATATTGGGAGGAGTGGCCCATAATATCGGACAGTTTCTGATGGCGGCCTTTGTGGTGAATACGTTCGGCGTGTTTTCCTACCTGCCGGTGCTTCTGACAGCAGGCTGTGCGGCGGGAGCGCTGATTGGCCTTCTGGGAGGAATTCTGGTGGGCCGGGTGAACCGTTTACTCCGATCCGTTTAACAAAAACAGGATATAAAAGTAAAAAAGTGCATTGTGGTTACGGGGTGTGAGGGTTATAATGGAAGAAAACAGCGGCATGTGGCTGCGCTTAGATGGAAGAGTGTACAGGGAGGATATTTCTATGGTTTATGAAGCGGTTAAGGGATTGGTACAGTACGGTCTGGATAAGGGGCTCATATCTGAGGTGGACGCTATTTATGCCAGGAACCAAATCCTGGATGTGATGGGAATGGACGAGTATGAAGAACCCCAGGGGCCGGCGGAGAGCGGGGATTTGGAGGCCATTTTAAAGGAGCTTCTGGACTGTGCCGCGGACACGGGCGTGCTTAAGGAGGACAGCGTGGTTTACCGGGATCTGCTCGACACAAAGCTGATGAACTGCCTGATGCCAAGACCGGGCGAGGTGGTAAAAGAATTCTGGAAACGCTATGAGGAGTCCCCTGAGAAAGCAACTGACTGGTATTACGGCTTTAGCCAGGACTCCGACTATATCCGCCGTTACCGCATTGCAAGGGATATGAAGTGGACCACGGATACCCGTTACGGTACGTTAGACATTACGGTAAACCTGTCCAAACCGGAAAAGGATCCAAAGGCCATTGCCGCGGCTAAACTAGCCAAGCAGAGCGGCTATCCCAAATGCCAGCTGTGCATGGAGAACGTGGGATATGCGGGGCGGACCAATCATCCTGCCCGGAATAACCACAGAATCATTCCCATTACCATCAATGACAGTCAGTGGGGATTCCAGTATTCCCCATATGTGTACTATAATGAGCACTGCATCGTGTTTAACGGACAGCATGTGCCTATGAAAATTGATAAGGCGGCATTCAGAAAGCTGTTTGACTTTATCAAACAGTTTCCCCATTATTTCCTGGGCTCCAATGCGGACCTTCCCATTGTGGGAGGATCCATCCTGAGCCATGACCATTTCCAGGGGGGACATTATACCTTTGCCATGGCAAAAGCGCCCATAGAGAAGCATTTTACCATAAAAGGGTACGAGGATGTGGAAGCGGGAATCGTATTCTGGCCTATGTCCGTGCTGCGGCTTCGGGCGGCTGACCCGGACAGACTGATTGAGCTGGGGGATGCTGTACTGGGAGCATGGAGAGGCTATACGGATGAGGATGCATTTATCTTTGCCGAGACAGACGGAGAACCTCATAACACCATTACGCCCATTGCCAGAAAGGTTGGGGATACCTTTGAACTGGATTTGGTGCTGCGCAATAATATTACCACAGAGGAATTCCCGCTGGGCGTATACCATCCCCATCAGGAGCTTCATCACATAAAGAAAGAGAACATTGGCCTGATTGAGGTCATGGGACTGGCTGTGCTGCCTTCAAGGCTTAAGACGGAGCTGGCAATGCTGGGAGAGTACATGGTGGATGGAAAGGATATACGAAGGGATGAGGTCCTTGAGAAACACGCTGACTGGGTGGAGGAATTCCTGCCCGTTTATCAGGAAAAGGGCATCCCGGTGACAAGGGATAATGTGTGGTCCATACTGCAGGAGGAAGTGGGAAAGGTGTTTGCACGGGTCCTGGAGGATGCGGGCGTCTATAAATGCGACGGGCAAGGACGGAGGGCATTTGCAAGATTCCTACACTTTGTCGGCTTTGAAGAGGTATAATCAGCCTGGCTGTAAGATACATTTACAGTAAACAGAAATTGGAAAATTGATAAGTATGATTTAAATGAGAACTGTATTGTATTCGATATGGAAGGCAGTAAAAAGGATATCATAAGAATCCTGTCAGGGGAGCTGTACAGGGCAGGAAAAATCACGGACACAGAGGAATTTTATCAGGATGTACTGGCAAGGGAAGCCATTACCCCACCTTCGTGGGCTTTGATATGGGCCTTCCCCATGGCAAGACGGACCATGCGGAGGCGTTACGGAATCTGAGAAATAAACATTTGTGAGAAACGTATTTAAAAAATTCAGAAAACTAGAAGCGGGGACTAGCCGCAGCCCCGCCTGCTTGGTATAATGGAGAATATACCGCGGATGACTGCGGTGAATGACGGAAGGAGACAGTGACATGCTGGATGAAAGATGGGTGTTTCATGAGAACGCGGAGCCGGTTCAGGCGGGGCCTGGGGTTGTCAGGAGGGTTCTGGCTTACAGTAAGGATTTGATGTGTGTGGAGAATACCTTTGAGGAGGGAGCCGTGGGCAGCCTTCATCATCATCCCCATACCCAGATTACATATGTGGTAAGCGGAGAATTCGAGTTTAATATAGACGGTGAGAAAAAAACAGTGAGGGCAGGGGATACCATGCTGAAGCTGGACGGCGTGGAGCATGGATGCGTGTGCAGGAAGGCAGGCATTCTTCTGGATATCTTTAATCCTATGCGGGAGGATTTTGTATAGGTGAACCAAAGAAAAATCTTGTGCAGTATGCTAAAAAAACAGCCGATTTGTTGTAAGATAACGATATTCTTTCGCGAGAACATTGGCTTTTGTTCCTGGATTGGTATAACCGGGGAGTAAATAGTTGCGTGCAGAGCTTCGGCTTGATTTTGTACAACATGAGTTTGTGGACCTTTCTTTTTCAAAGGTCCGCGGATTCGTGTTGTTTTTTGTCCTAAAATGAGCGGTCTCGGAAACTTGATAAACAATTGATGCAATTTTCAAACAATTAAAAAACGCCAATGAATAATCGGGAAACGAGAGGTGGAGGTGATGATTATCCAGGGAATACAGAATAAAGAAGGGCATGATTTTTAGACCTTCGACAGGAGGTCCTTTGATAGGATATTTGGATAAATGCCAGATATCAGCTATTCCGCATTCTGCCGCTTTTTAAAGCGGGCATCTAAATGGATGCATATAGCAGTGATCGTGGTCATGAAGGAATAACGTGGTTTTCCATGGAGTACCATCCGGTGGAGACCATAATCATTCAGGACGCGGTTGTTGATGCGCTCCGTAGCGGTACGCTGGTTATAGATTTCTTTATATTCCTCCGTGCCGCGTGGGACTTTTGTATAAAGGCGGATGCTCCATTCGGGTTTCGTTTTTATGACGCGGCCATATTTGGACTGGGAACAGTCACAGCTGCATTTATCGGAATCTTAGTAATGATTTTGATTTGAACATGATGTCAGCACCGTGTCAGTTAAAACAAATAAGAAAAGTGTGATAATGTGGCAGTTTGCACTAATAAGCGGATTGCCACATTTTTATGGAAAAATGGACATTTATGTGGTAACATATAGGAGCAAAGATAAAAACACAACGCGAGGTAATCTTGTAGAACTGGTAGGTAGTCCAGTCGCACCGATTTGGTGTAAGTAGCCCTCCCTCCTTGGGTCGTCCGTTCTTTGTGCATTACAATTTTCAAGGAGGAATTGTCATGGACAAAATAGCGGGCAGACTGACAGTATTTTTTGAAGAACCATTCTGGATAGGCGTGTTTGAACGAATATCTGAGGGAAAGTTATCTGTGTGCAAAATCACATTTGGAGCAGAACCAAAGGACTATGAGATATACGATTTTGTTCTGAAAAATTACTATCGGCTGAAATTTAGTCTGGCTGTGGCAACTGATGGAAGTTGCTCGCAATCCGAAACGGGTACAGCGGGAAGTGCGGAAACAGGTGCAGAACACCGGGATATGCACAAAATCGCAATAGGCTTTGAAATTACAGCAGGAGCAGTTGAAAAATGAACGCAAGACTGTGAGCCGGGAGCAACGGGAAGCAGAGAAACAGCGGCAGTTTGAACTGAAACAGCAGAAAAGGAAAGAAAAGCATAGGGGCAGGTAACGCCTGCCCCGGCTTTTCTCAATTAAGTTGCATATTGTCTATTGTTACGCTTTAGGGTATCTGGAATGCTTATTTTATAAGGGTTTGAGAGTGCAAAAATGGTGTTGGTGATACTTTATACCTTTATTACTCAAATGCGGTTTTTGTTGCGTAACGGGAATAATTAGCGGCTATTTGCATAAAATTTTAATGGAAAGCCTTATTGACTTTCCTCTTTGCACTTGCTAGAATGTAGGTACAAAGAAAGTTTACCACTGACCGATATGTGGTATATAAATGGTCGGGTTGAAAGTTTACCGCTGACCGATATGCGGTATATAAATGGTTGGGTTGAAAGTATAGTCCTTCGCCGCAAGGTGGGGGACTTTTTCCATAATGAGGACAGGCAAATGAAGAAAACAGGCTTTTATATTATCAAGGACAAATTTTTTGAGGATATGCCAGACCCATATCTCAAAGGGAATAAGGCGGGAAACAGACCGCATTATTATTGCTTTGAAGATTCAAGTACCGGGATATACTGGATGATACCATTGTCCAGCCGCATTGATAAATACAGACGGATTATGGAGAAAAAAGTAAAAGCCGGGAAACCCTGCGATATTCTCCATATCGTCAAACTGGATGACAGCCGGGAGAGCGCATTCCTGATACAGGATATGTTTCCGATAACAGAGGAATACATAGAACGGGAATATACAATCGCTGGGAATCATCTGATGTTGACGAGTGAGCATACTGCCAGAGAGATTGAGCAGAAAGCGAGAAAAGTCATAGGTATGTTGAAGCGTGGTATAAAGTTCACACCAACGCAGCCGGATGTTATGGCGATTTTGAACAAGTTGAGGGAACGCAGATAGATTTCCTTGTTGGTGCAAAAATTACATGGTGCTAGCACCATATTGAAAAGTACTACAAGCAATCAGGGATAGGAGAAATGAAGTGTTGGAATCTTTATATACATTTAGGTGTCTGGTAGATTATAGGTTTAATGGCACGGATCGAGTGGAAAAGCAAAATGAATTTTTGGCAGATGTGTGGATAGATACAGATTTTTCAAATAATGTTTCAAATAAAATACGGAATAAATGTAGAGAATTAGGGCAAAATGGGTGGGTTATCTCTCCTTTTTGGGAACCTAATAATGAGGAAACTTGGAAGGGGATATGCGCGATTTGAAGTTGAGAAAAATAATTGGTGGATTGAAGCCGAAAAATTATTTGATAAGAAGCTGTTTTTTAGCTGTGCTTTAGTCTTATCTGCATTATTTGAAAGAGAAATTAGAAAATGTCCAATCGATAATTGGAGTAATAAAACTACACGGTATTTTAAAGACTCAATTTCAGATAAAATCACTCAAATTTATTGTGACGATAGGATTGAACCTATCAGTAGATATATAGATACGTTATTGCTAATTCCCTCTTTAGATAGCTTTAATGGATTGATGGCCATCATCCGGGATACCTATGAAATGGATCCCTACAGCAATTCCCTGTTCCTTTTTTTGTGGGAGACGCTGTGACCGAATCAAGGCACTGCATTTTGAAAAAGACGGCTTCTGCCTTCTGTATAAAAGACTGGATAACGGCCGTTTCCAGTGGCCAAGGAATTCCTCCCAAGTAAGGAACCTTACCCGGCAGGAATACCGCTGGCTCCTGGAGGGGCTTTCTATCGACCAGCCCAAGGCGATCCGCCCCGTGAAAAAGAAGGACTTCTGATTTTTGTGCAAACGGGAGAAAATTTTTTCTGCCCTTATGCATCCGGAACAGCTCCATGGGGAACTTATCCACATGTCGACAGAGCCGCTGCGGCGATTGGAGGATAACCGTCTCTGTTTTTCCGGACTCGCTGTCTTTATGTGGAAAACATGCTGTTTTTCATGGAATAGGTTCTGTTGAAGCCAGCGGTTTTCCACTTTTTCGCTTCGTCAGAATGACGAAGACCGTGCGGTGGGAAATTCGCTTCCCTGCGGGCTTTTCAGGTGCCACCTGGTTTTGCTGTGCAGTAAAGCACATCATTCATTGGATATAAAGCCGTAAATTTTAATTCATATGCGAGAAGCATTTAGAAATCTTAAGGTGGACGGAAAACTTCATCATGGCAGTGGAACATTTAACTATGGGGATTGGGGAGTATGGTTATAAAAAGTAAGCTGTGGCAAAGATAAAAACACAACGCAAGGCAACCTTGCAGAACTGGTAGGTAGTCCAGTCGCACCGATTTGGTGTAAGCAGCCCTCCTTCCTTAGGGTCGTCCGTGCTTTGTTCATTACAATCATTTTAAGGAGGAATTGTCATGGACAAAGTTTCGGGCAGACTGACAGTATTTTTTGAGGAACCATTTTGGGTAGGCGTTTTTGAACGCATATCAGAGGGCAAATTATCTGTATGCAAGGTTACATTTGGCTCAGAACCAAAAGACTATGATATGTAGTTGAGGCGGGGGAAGAATGTTATCCCTAAGCTGCATAATCAATCAACAGTGCCGGATAGTAGCGGGACTCTGGAGTCTGACAGTTGATAGCAGAATTTTTCGGCCGCTTTGCAGTCTAATTCCTCATGAGATACGGGTGACCCGCTGTAATACACGCTAGTACAGCATTGCCAAAATAATAATGAATAGACGTTGCTTTTTTATTGTAGTCGGTGCATAATAATTCTATCACTAAAGAATGGATGTGTTATTATGCGAAGGAAAACAATTGATACTATCCCGGTTTTATCTGATGCCATGAAAAACATATTATCTGCTTTTTCAAAAAGCCGCTCCCTTCCGTCAGGACTGGTCAAAAGAGCCAGCATTGTCCTGCTTGCGTCACAGGGGGAACTCAACCAGAATATTGCACCACAGGTCGGGCTTCATTATAATAATGTTGCCACCTGGCGCAGTCGGTTCCTCGCGGCGCTCCCAGCCTTGCGGAGGATTGAAATGGACGACCCGAAAAAGCTTGAAGATGAGATACGGGCAGTCCTGTCCGATAAAAAACGCCCCGGTGCCCCGTCTGTTTTTACGCCGGACCAGATCATGCGGATCATCGACCTTGCCTGCAGCAGCCCAAATGATTTTGGGTACGAAGTAAGCCAGTGGAGTCTCCCGCTGTTAGTGGCAGAAATTAAAAAGCAGGGGATCGCTGAACAGATTTCTGAGAAATCTGTCAGCCGTTTTTTAAAAATGAGGTAGATTTACATCCCCACAAAATCCGTTACTGGCTTCATTCTTCGGAAAAGACGGAAGCCCCGGAATCTTTTGCGCGGAAAGTAAACGAAATCTGCGGCCTGTACCAGAGTGCCCAGGAACAAAGCCGGGAAGGTGCACACATTGTTTCCACGGATGAAATGACCGGGGTACAAGCGCTGGAACATAAATATCCTGACAAGCTCCCATTACCCGGCCAGTGCGCCAAAATGGAGTTTGAGTATATCCGCCATGGCACGACCAGCCTCATCGGGTTCTTTGATGTTGCAACGGGCCGTATGGAAATGCCGTATTTAAACTCCACACGCACAGAAGAGGATTTTGTGGAAGCCGTGAAAGCATTGGTAGGGACAGACCCGCAAGCCCCATGGACATTTATATGCGATGGCCTAAACACCCATAAATCGGAAGCCCTTGTCCGCTTTGTGGCAGAAGCCTGTGCCCTTGGCGTGGAACTGGGCAAAAAAGGGAAAACAGGGATCCTTAAAAGTATGGAAAGCCGAGCGGATTTCCTGCATGACCCTTCCCACCGGATCCGCTTTGTCTATACTCCGAAACACAGTTCCTGGATGAACCAGATTGAGATATGGTTTGGCATCATTAACCGGAAGCTGCTGAAGCGGAAAAGCTACCTATCAATAGAAGAACTGGAAGCAAGCATCCTGCGCTTTATTGAACAATACAATCTTACAGCACACCCATTTAAGTGGACATATGCCGGGATACCATTAGTAATTTAATCACTGATATTTAAGCAATGCTGTACTAGTGCGGTTGATATCAAGAAGAGCAGTCCCTGTTTTGACAGGGAGTTCTTTACCGAAAGGTTTCGGACTAAATTTACTCTCATAGTCAGGTCCAAGCGTTTCTTCAGATTTTTCGACCAATCCACCTGCATGGTAAGTTGCCAACTTTTTTGGCATATTCTGCTTTTTCGTCTTAAATTACGATACCATTAATGGAATGCCGGATATAAGACATTTTTGGAAGAACACAGGAGAAAAAAATTACTATTAAGGGCATTGGAAGTTTTAAAGCATAACTGATAAAAATACTTTTGGAAAGGGCGGTAAAATAGTGGCGAATTTAAGACTGAAGAAGAGCATTTTGGAGGTGGTGGATAATCAGTTAAAAGCAAACGATCCTCCATGCACGAAGAATACATATGACAAACTGTTGGATGCCGGGTATTCAAAGTCAGAAGCAAAGGATAAAATCGGAGCAGTTGTACTTACAGAAATTTATGATATTTTGAAAAAGGGACAGGCTTTTGATGAAGAAAAGTATAAAAGCAGCCTTGAGGAGATGTTAAGGCAAAGTATTGATTATGAGGACGATCATCACATAAGAACGGAATGGGATAAGTGGGATGAGTTGGTTCAAAAAGGATATGAATCTTTTGAAGAACAAAAGGCAGCAGAAGGCCTGTGTTTTTGGCAGGAAGCGTGGGATATTTTTGAATCTGTTATGAAACAGGTTCCGGAAACAGAGACACTTTATGGTCTGATGGAGTCACAGGATTATGTATATCCGATTGACTGCTGGCTTCAGGACTATGAGATGGAACTGGGAAATGCAGGAAAATATGGGGAAAGAATTGCGTTCTGCCAAAAGATATTGGAGATGTTTGATTGGCAAGGCGAAGACGACAGCTGTTTTCGGTGCGGCATTGGCGAATCCCTTTTTCGGGAAGGAAAAACAGCGGAGGCATATGAATATTATGAAAATTGGCTGATGGATGACTCGCAAAACGTAAATGGAACCAATAGCTTTAGCTGGATTCTTTTTGAAAATGGAGATGCAGAGAAAGCGTATGAAGTGGTAAGAAAAGTGACATGGGGTGTTTCGTGTTACGTGGATAATTCGATTCTTTTTATGCGTGCGCGGCAATTAGCCGATTATGTCGGAAAAGAAAACGAAAGCAAATGGTATCAGCAGCAGTTAGACACATTCGAGAACTCGATTAAAAAATGGGAAATGGATGAAGATGAAATTTTTGATGAATTTACGGCACCAAAACAGATTCCGGTTGTAAAAGAGAAAAAAATATATCCAAATGATCCCTGTCCATGTGGAAGTGGCAAAAAGTATAAGAAATGTTGCGGAAAACAGTAGCGACTATCGTTACGGTTAAATATGCGGATGTTTATCATAAAAAAGTGAACGCAAATTTCTCAAATCAGAGTCATAATATACACATGGATTGGTAAACCATTTTCTCATTATTCTTTGATTGGTAGTACCGGTTTGCAAAGGAGGGTGCAAGCCACCGGATACCATAACAATAAAGAAAAATAGTGTGAGGAATACGAGTAATATCTATACGGAGTGGTATAGATAAATATACACGACTTTACAACTTTTTAAGAAAAAAAATATCGTACAGGACACTTTGGTGTATAATTAGTTTGCCAACAAAATATACAAAGGAAGAGAGTATGAAAGTTTTTCTGTAAATAGCTATTAAGCATTAGGTCTTCTATGATAAAATCTATTATCATAAGGAGGCCTATTATTATGGCAAGAAGAGAAAAACAGCCCGTACACAAAGTAGTCATGACGGAGGGGAAAAGGAACATCGTCCATCAGCTCCTGGAAGAGTATGACATCCAGACTGCGGAGGATATCCAGGAAGCCCTCAAAGACCTGCTGGGGAGCACCCTGAAGGAGATGATGGAAGCGGAGATGGATGAGCATCTCGGCTATGGGAGGTCAGAACGGTCGGATTCGGATGATTACCGCAATGGCTACAAGCCCAAGCGGATCAACAGCAGCTTCGGGAGCATGGACATCCAGGTGCCCCAGGACAGGAAGTCCACGTTTGAACCCCAGGTGGTAAGAAAGCGCCAGAAGGACATTTCCGGCATTGACCAGAAGATCATATCCATGTATGCAAAAGGCATGACAACCCGCCAAATCTCGGATACCTTGATGGACATTTATGGTTTTGAGGCTTCGGAAGGGTTCATCTCGGACGTGACGGACAAGATACTGCCGCAGATTGAAGACTGGCAGAACCGCCCGCTGGAGGAAGTCTATCCCGTGGTCTACATCGACGCAATCCATTATTCCGTGCGGGAGGACGGGGTAATCCGCAAGCTTGCCGCCTATGTCATCCTCGGCCTTACGCTGGAAGGTAAAAAGGAAGTCCTGAGCATACAGATCGGGGAGAATGAAAGCTCCAAGTACTGGCTCTGCGTTCTGAACGAGTTGAAGAACCGCGGTGTGAAGGATATCCTCATTCTCTGCTCGGACGGGCTCACGGGCATTAAGGAAGCCATAACGGCGGCATTCCCGAAGACGGAGCAGCAGCGCTGCATCGTACATATGGTACGGAACACGCTGAAATACGTCTCCGACAAGGACCGGAAAGCATTTGCCACGGACCTGAAAACCATCTACCATGCCGCAAACGAGGAAAAGGCGCTGGAGGCGCTGGAGAAGGTGACGGAAAAGTGGACGCCAAAGTACCCCAACTCAATGAAACGCTGGCATGACAACTGGGATGTGGTATCCCCCATCTTCAAGTTTTCCATGGAGGTCAGGAAGGTGATCTATACTACCAACGCGATCGAGAGCCTCAACTCTACCTACCGGAAGCTCAACCGCCAGCGGAGCGTGTTCCCGGGCAGCACGGCGCTCTTAAAGGCTCTGTACCTGGCCACGTTCGAGGCGACGAAGAAGTGGACCATGCCCATCCGCAACTGGGGGCAGGTCTATGGGGAACTGTCCATTATGTACGAAGGCAGACTGCCGGAATAAGAGCGCACAGGCATAGGTGTACACCTATCCGGAAAGGAGCTTTCCATGTATGGATTTTCAAAATACGATGCTCAGGACAGGTACGACAGCTATAATACTGTACAGGTGAAGTTAAAACTGAATATGAAGACAGATGCAGATATCCTGGCCTGGGTCAGACAGCACAAATATGGCAGGGACACTTCCGTCCAAGGGGCCATCAAGGCCCTGATACGGGAAGACATCGCCAGAGGCCAGGCCGATGGGACACAAGGTTAATCCCTCTGCATTTTACATTCGTTGGCTGTCTGCAGCTCTGACAGGGATTCCATGATAGACAGGTAATCGATCCCCTCCACAACAGTCCCTGTGCCAGGGTCAAACAGTTCATCGTCTGCGGTGGCTTTCGGGTCATAGGATTTCAGTTCACTGTCATACCAGCTATAGATATCACTGTATAAGTCGGCTGCATGATCCAGCAGGGACTGCAGTCCATTGATCTTTGCCCTGATATCTTCAGGTACAAAGGGATCGTCTGTTTTTAGCTTCATGGCACACCTCCTGATGTTTTCCTGTAAGAAGTGTACCATAATTTGATGGGATTTTCCAATACATCTTGACAGAATCCAAAAGCATCCGTATAGTAAAGGTAGGTGGTCACGACATCCACCTACCTTTCTCATTAACTTATCATAGAAGATCTCAATTTACAGACTTTTTTTCATACTCTCCAAAGGAAAGTGACCCTGTACGACAAACTCATTATACAACGAAAAGAACCTGATTGGTAGACTTCATCAATATTTTTCCATCTATTTTAAAACGTTTTCTTCCCCTGCCGCGGAGACTTTATTTCTACTGGCTTTATCCATACTTGCCATGGAGTCGGCGGATTCCATCCGTTCCCTCTACCGACATTTTTTGTCTGGCATCACCCAAAAGTCACTGACTGCTTTTTATTATGCCTGTTCCTACTCCAAAGCAGACTATTCCAGATTCATGAATGTAACGGCATCCCTGGCTTTAAAACTCATTCCTGACTCCCTGAAGTCACAGCCGGTCTTCTTCTGCATTGATGATACCATGATTTCTAAATTTGGAAGGAAATTTGAAGATGTTTCAAAACTTTTTGACCATGCAGCACACAATGGCTCCAACTATCTGAACGGCCATTGCTTTGTCAGTCTCATGCTTTGTGTCCCCATATGGAGCAACCGCCGGATTGCTTATCTGGCTGTCCCTCTCGGTTACCGCATGTGGCAGAAAAAACAATCGAAACTGGAGCTTGCCGCAGCCATGGTGCCTCAGGTCATGCCCTCTTTTGCTTCTCAGAAGAATGTCATAATCCTTTGTGACAGTTGGTACGCCAAGAAAAATCTCGCCTGTATTGTTGATGAATATCCAAATCTAGATTTGATCTGTAATGCCAGGGCTGACTCTGTTATTTATGACCTTGCCCCACAGCCAACCGGCAGAAGAGGCAGGCCCGCAAAGCATGGGGAACGCCTTTCTATTAAAGAGGACTTCACTCTTTCTGCTGAAAAGATAGGGGATTACTACATGGGTGTACGCCGGGTCCCTACCAATATCTTCGGGCAAAGGGAGGTTCCCGCCTATGTAACTTCTACAGAGAAAACCGGCGGCTCCAGACGCCTGTTTTTCAGTACGATTATTCCAGAGCAGATGCAGATATTCTGCGCATGGCAGGAAAAGGCGCCGCTAAACCAGACCGGGAGTGAGCGTATGCAGTTCATTCCATTATTGTGTTACACATTTCGCTGGAATATCGAGGTGAGTTATTATGAACAGAAAACGTTCTGGTCGTTATGCAGCTATATGTTACGCAGTCGGAAGGGAATCGAAATGTTGGTTAACCTGATCAACATCTCGTATTGTGCCATGAAGATACTGCCATATCAGGAAGAATCATTTTCAAAGTACCGTACAGAAAGTGTGCAGGAATTTCGGTTTGCCCTTAGTGAGCAAATCCGGCAGCAGGTATTTTATACCACTTTCGTGAGAAATATCGAAACCAGCATAAAATCCAGTGTTGTTATGAAAGCTTTAAAACAGTTAATTCGGCAACAGTGCTGGCATTTATAAAAGTTGTAAAGTCGTGATAAATATAGAAAAACAAGATTAAAACAAAAAACTTTGCGGGTTCGAATAGGATTTTGCAAAAATAAGCCTAGTATTTATGCGGATTCCAAACAAAATCCGTTAATATTTTGGCAACGATTTGGCAACAATCCGAACAGCAACTGAGTGGATCATGCACCGATTAAGCTCGCTTAAAGAGGGGCAATGATACACGAAGTTATTCCTGGCTGATTTCTCCGGATTCCAGTTTTGCAGCCATTTGCTGCCATGCAAGAAAAGATGTGAACAGATGCTGATAGTTCTTGTGTTCCCGGTCAAGGCGGAGAGAGAGTTCTCCGTCGATTTCTCCGATTTTGATTCCATACATATCTTCCAGTGCAAAGAGGGTGTGCATAAGACCAAGATAGGAGTCAATGTCCGGAACATTGATTGCTCTTGGGCTGATATCGAAGATCTGTGCCATTTTTTTGATCAGGTCAGCTTTGGGAGTTCTGGCTTCTGTTTCATACTGTGCCACACGAACATCCGAAGTCTTTCCGAGGAACCCCAAAAGCTCGCCAAGCTCAACGGGGAGCATGGGAAAAGAGGTTCCGAAGGAAATGAAGTTCTGGACAAAGGAACAATATCTGAAACATGCTTAGACTATGATGGGCAAGCCCAGATCTTATTACGCTTTTGAAATGCTGTACTGGACCGGAATTCGGGATGGCGAGCTGCTTGCCCTCACACCAGAGAATTTCGATTTTGAAAAACAGACGGTGCGGATTAATAAAACGTAAAATGGAAAGGGGATGCAAAGAGACAGGAGTTCCAGTCATACGAATCCACGATCTTCGTCACAGTCATGTTTCTATATGTGGCAGATATTCTGACAAGAATGGATGGTGTTTCTTAGATTAATATGTCTTAGTTTATGAAATCGTTATATACGAGTTTCGCGAGTTTCATGCAATCCAAGGGTATCTTGACAATTAATTTAATCAGTGATAGAATGGCAAGAAATAAATGAGAATTTCAACCCAGATAGAGGTATAATTATGTTTAATAATCAGTTCCAGAAACTGAATAGGGACGACGATAGGTAGCGTTTGTATCTGTGATTTGTCATAGGTGCAAGCGCTAAATGTGTTGTGCCTATGTGGAATATAAAGATAATAGACCACATTGGTAAAGATAAATACTTTGCTCGTGTGGTTTTTTTTGTACCCTTTTTATCAATTTCCATACGAGTACATATTTTGAAAGAAGGTGATCGTATGGGACATAAAGACGATGTTCTTATGGATAGTAGTTGTTTTATAAAAATCAAATAACGAGATAGAAAGGATAAAACAATGGAAAATATAAAAGGAAATATTATTGTAACTGAATTGGAAGCTGAGGAGTTAGTAGAACACATCGGAGAAATACAAATGTTACTGACCTCCTGATATGACGCTGACCAGATTTGTTCATTTTTCAGCAGGCTGCTCTAACTCATGTCAGTCATTGCGGTGGCTTCTGGGTGGATTTCTCCACCCTTAAAACCATCGTTTTGATAGAGAGTGCTCCTGCATAGGCTTTTCAGTCAAATGGAAGCACGCCTTGATCTTTGACAACTTCATACTGCTTTGCATGCGGCGATTTGAACCTGCGCAGTTTACTGCTGACGTTATCCATATGCTCCTGAAGATCTTCAAGCTGTCCGCTGATGTCATCCATGGCGATCCTGATATCCCCATGGAGCAGTTCTATGGAATTGAGGGCTTCCTCCAGTTCGTCCCGGATGTCCATGTATTCCTCCAGCAGATCCAATACGCCGGACTGGCGCATGCGGTCAGCAAAGGTCTCTGCCGGGCGATGTTCTTTGTTCTGAACCATCAGGCCTCACCTCCCAGCATCTCATGTTCGAGGACAAACCTTACCTGATGTTCGTCCGTGAGACGCTTTCCCTGCTGGCTGGCGTACATCAGGCAGCCGTTACAGATCCGGTTGATGCGCCTTGGGATCCCCGTGGACTCGCGGAAGCTCTCGTCCATGGCCTTATCGGTAAAGATATCCTGCCTGCCTCCGGCATACGCAAGGTGGGAACGGATATATCTTTCCGTCTGCGCACGGTCAAGATGGGGCAGGATGCAGCTTAAATCAATCCGCTGCCTGACGGCCGCATACCGCTGGAGCCGGAGTTTATCCCACAGCTCCGTCTGCCCGACGAGCACGAGTGCCATAGGGCTCATAGAATCGAATTTATAATTCAGCAGGAAGCGGAATTCCTCAATGGTCTCTTTTTCCAGAAGGTGTGCTTCATCCAGGATGCAGACGACTTTCCTGCCCTGCACGCCGCGGATGATCTCCACCTCCTTCTGAAGCTGCCTCTTGGCATCGCCGCGGTAGAACTTTGATTCCACGCCCAGCTGGTCGAGCATGCCTTTGTAGAACCATCTTGGGGTCAGTTTGGAGTCCGACAGGTAGAGGAAGATATATTCCTCTTTGGGGAGCGTCTCCACAAAACGGCGCACCAGCGTTGACTTGCCGCACCCGGCATCCGCCGTCACCACGGCGAACAGCTGGCGGTCTGCCACATAAGACAGGCGCCCAAGGGTGTCCGCCATCGCCGGTGACTCATACAGCATCCCCGACGGGATATCGCGCACGAAAGGGAGACGCTGCATTTCGTAAAAAGCTTTATACATTGCTGCCACCATCCTTCCTGTACTGTCCGAAAGAGATGGCATCTGCCATGTGCTTTTTGGATGCTGCGCTCTTCTTTTCCAGCGCCTCCAGCATACGGGAATTATCCGGCTCCGTTTCCTGCATGGAAATCGGCAGGGGGTCTTTTTTATCACAAAACGGCCTCATTTCGAGCGGCTTTGCGGTAAACGGTTCAATCCCTTTATGGCGGATCGTGATGGTTTCCGGCGAAGCAGGGTCATAGGAAATCTCCACCCGGAAACCGATAAGGGACGGTTTTGTCTCATATTTGCGGCCCTGAAAGCTGATACAGCCGCCCTTGTCAACAAGGCGTTCTTCATGATGGAGGAACGCTTCCGCCACTACGGATGTATCCAGGAACTTTAAAGGCCGGCAGTCCCGGTTCCACTCCTGGAGAGGGGTGATCCCTTCTGGTGGGACGGGCATGCCAAGGCTCTCATAATACTCCCGGATGCCCTCGTGCGGCTGCTTATGGTAGTATTCCTCCAGGTAGTTTTTCCAGTGCCGGTTAAGCTCTTCCAGTGTTTTGACCTTATGGATCCGGGCCTCCCTGAGAAAAGCATCGACCACCTGATGGAATTTTTCTATTTTCCCCTTTGATTTTCCGCTGCGGACTTTTGCGTGCCGAACCGTAATCCCAAGTCTGGCAAGGGAGAATTTCAGCTGTTTTGCCACATACTGCGAACCGTTGTCAAAGTATACGGCATCACAAGCCCCGGCCTTCAAGAGGACGTTCCGGAAGGTATCCTCCACGATGCTTTCCTCCTGGTTGTCATAAAACCGGGAATGGACCAGGTATCTGGAGTGGTCATCGATGGCGGAGGACAGATATGTCTGCACCATCGCCCCGTTTTTCCCTATGGGGAGCTTACACCCATACTTGATATCAGCCTGCAGCATCATCATCCTGTTGGGCTTGCAGAAACGTTTGGACGAGCTTTCGCGTGCGCTTGCGTATGTCTGCATCTGTCTCGTGCCGAAACCGGCTTTATAAAGGTGACGCTGCAGGGTAGGGCGCTTGAGTACGCCCGGCTCCGCCCAGCCCTCCTGCTCCAGGATGAAGATGATCTGCTCCACGCTCCGCCTGGGTACTTCCTTCCTCAGTTGGATTGCCTGCTCCACAATCTTCCGGTAATTATCCGGCAGCCTCCCGGAGACAACCGCCTGAGCCGGCACGACGGGTTTGAGACCCTCGAAGCCTTTTTCTTCATAGGCGGCAAGGTACCGGAAGATGGTACGCTCGGATAAGCCTGACTTTGAGGCTGCTTCTTCCCGCAGCTGGCTGCGTTTGGCGGGATCCAGGCTCTCATCAAGCAGTGGCGCGATCAAGGTGTAGCGTGAGAGCGCCTCGTTATCCCTCCCGTTTAAATCTTTTTTGATTGTCTGCATGGTATGCACCTCCTTTTTGGACAGCATACCGCAAAAAGCGCTGACAGCCAAAACAAAGTGGGTGCATATAAGATGTCCTCAGACGGATACCAGGAAACCGCCTGAGTTATAGACCATGCGCAGGACAGCGGGAAGCCACCTGTCACAGGATTTCCTAATTGTTTCCAAAATGGCCGCGCCGGCCAGTCCGGGATTCCTTAAGAGGCTCATAGCCTGCCGACAGTAACCTTCTGTCCGGGAGAAGTTTGCCATAAGCCAGTGGTGCCACCGCCGTATGGTTTCATCACAAGGATAATCCTCGTTCATGGTATCCTCCGGCATGATATCACCATCCAGCACGGCAGCGATAAGGTCGGAGCCATAATGCTTATAAGGGACGAGCTTATCAGGGAGAAGACTGTGAAGCCTCCGGCAGCCCTCATTGTCACACCGTCTCCGCTCAATCATCAGCCACACCACCTGTCCGCCATCCAGCTTCATGATTCGTGGTTTCCAGTCACGGTGGCTGACAGGGGACCGGCATATGGGGCATATACAATTTTCGTTACAATGGATAGTAATTACGCCATCCCCCTTGTCAGATTCCGTGTACTCTGATACAATAATCATGGTTTTATCATGAGTCTCAGAGGACACAACTTAGCGGGAGGGTCTTCTGGGACTTTCTCTTTCTGTAGAATGTTCATTGACATTATACAGAGCAAGTCTCTGACATTCAAGCAGAGCAGTATGGATGACAAATTAGCTTAGCAACAACATACAAATTCATGGAAGTATCTACAAAGTTAGAAAAATGAAAGGTTTTTCTTTTGTGTTATTAAGAACAAAAAGAGATGTAGTTCAGTGCGTTGCTTCGGGAAATCTCGAAATACCAGCAGAAGAAAGTTGTGTAACAATTACTGCGATTTTAGTGGCGGAAGGTAGAAGTAAAACAGGATATGAATTGCATATTAAAAATATAAAAGTTTTAAGTAAACCTCATGAAATATCACCAATTGTAATCAACCAAAAAATCGTGGATACTTCTATAGAAAATTTGCTTGACTATAGACCAATCACTTTAAGAAATGAAAAAGAAAGAGCTATTTTTAAATTACAGGAAGGCATTTGCAGGGGGATTAGAGAATTCCTTTATAATGAACATTTTACAGAAGTTCATACGCCTAAGATCGTGCAGTCAGGAGCAGAAGGAGGCGCCAATATATTTTCTTTAAACTATTTTGGACAAGAGGCATATTTGGCTCAAAGCCCTCAGTTTTATAAGCAGATGATGGTAGGCGTGTTTGAACGTGTATTTGAAATTGCACCAGTGTTCCGAGCTGAGAAACATGATACATCAAGACATTTGAACGAATATACCAGCGTGGATTTTGAAATGGGCTATATAAATAGTTTTGAGGAAATTATGGAAATGGAAACTGCAATGCTGAAATATACATTGAATTATTTGTCTGAGCATTATAAAAAGGAAATAGCATTGCTTGATCTTAATTTGCCTATAATTGAGACAATTCCTGCAATTAGTTTTCATGAAGCGAAGATTAAAATA
Organism: Enterocloster clostridioformis; assembly: GCF_020297485.1. Classification (NCBI taxonomy): domain Bacteria; kingdom Bacillati; phylum Bacillota; class Clostridia; order Lachnospirales; family Lachnospiraceae; genus Enterocloster; species Enterocloster clostridioformis. Next base: position 2,027,897 of record NZ_JAIWZC010000001.1, on the reverse strand, counting down.
GCTGAGGCTCATAATCGTCCTGTAAAAGATTGGGAAGATTTTGAACCAGAAGAGGAAAAACTTTTATCAGAGATTATTTTTAAAGAAACTGGAAGTGAATTCGTTTTTGTAACACATTATCCGAGTGTAAAGAGACCGTTTTATGCTATGGACAGTAAAGAACATACTAATGAAACAGAAAGTTTCGATTTGCTGTTTAGAGGACTTGAAATTACAACCGGTGGTCAGAGAATCCATAATTATGAAGAACAGATTGCAAAAATGAATAAGAAAAATATGAATGTGCAATTGTTTGAAAGTTATCTTATGATGCATAAATACGGTATGCCGCCACACGGAGGACTTGGACTTGGCTTGGAACGTTTCACTAGTACAGCATTGCTTAAATATCAGTGATTAAATTACTAATGGTATCCCGGCATATGTCCACTTAAATGGGTGTGCTGTAAGATTGTATTGTTCAATAAAGCGCAGGATGCTTGCTTCCAGTTCTTCTATTGATAGGCAGCTTTTCCGCTTCAGCAGCTTCCGGTTAATGATGCCAAACCATATCTCAATCTGGTTCATCCAGGAACTGTGTTTCGGAGTATAGACAAAGCGGATCCGGTGGGAAGGGTCATGCAGGAAATCCGCCCGGCTTTCCATACTTTTAAGGATCCCTGTTTTCCCTTTTTTGCCCAGTTCCACGCCAAGGGCACAGGCTTCTGCCACATAGCGGACAAGGGTTTCCGACTTATGGGTGTTTAGGCCATCGCATATAAATGTCCATGGGGCTTGCGGGTCTGTCCTTACCAATGCTTTCACGGCTTCCACAAAATCCTCTTCTGTGCGTGTGGAGTTTAAATACGGCATTTCCATACGGCCCGTTGCAACATCAAAGAACCCGATGAGGCTGGTCGTGCCATGGCGGATATACTCAAACTCCATTTTGGCGCACTGGCCGGGTAATGGGAGCTTGTCAGGATATTTATGTTCCAGCGCTTGTACCCCGGTCATTTCATCCGTGGAAACAATGTGTGCACCTTCCCGGCTTTGTTCCTGGGCACTCTGGTACAGGCCGCAGATTTCGTTTACTTTCCGAGCAAAAGATTCCGGGGCTTCCGTCTTTTCCGAAGAATGAAGCCAGTAACGGATTTTGTGGGGATGTAAATCTACCTCATTTTTAAAAAACGGCTGACAGATTTCTCAGAAATCTGTTCAGCGATCCCCTGCTTTTTAATTTCTGCCACTAACAGCGGGAGACTCCACTGGCTTACTTCGTACCCAAAATCATTTGGGTTGCTGCAGGCAAGGCCGATGATCCGCATGATCTGGTCCGGCGTAAAAACAGACGGGGCACCGGGGCGTTTTTTATCGGACAGGACTGCCCGTATCTCATCTTCAAGCTTTTCCGGGGCGTCCATTTCAATCCTCCGCAAGGCTGGGAGCGCCGCGAGGAACCGACTGCGCCAGGTGGCAACATTATTATAATGAAGCCCGACCTGTGGTGCAATATTCTGGTTGAGTTCTCCCTGTGACGCAAGCAGGACAATGCTGGCTCTTTTGACCAGTCCTGACGGAAGGGAGCGGCTTTTTGAAAAAGCAGATAATATGTTTTTCATGGCATCAGATAAAACCGGGATAGTATCAATTGTTTTCCTTCGCATAATAACCCATCCATTCTTTAGTGATAGAATTATTATGCACCGACTACAATAAAAAAGCAACGTCTATTCATTATTATTTTGGCAATGCTGTACTAGTAAGTTATTAGGATATGAAAATGTAAGATTTACGACGTTGTTCCCGAGAGATATTAACAGATTGCTTCCTTAAAGCATGCTGTAATTGTGTGAGAAGTGGAGCAGAAAAAACCGCATTTTAACAATTATGATGCATAAGGGGAAATATTGCTTTCCAAGTTTTGACTTATTTTTACAATCTTCCAATTCTCCCCGTTCTTCTCCAACACAAGCTCAAACTGCGATACCTGCGTTGTATAGTCTCTTCCGCCGTCTTCTTCATCCAAGAACACAATCACCACCAAAAGTACAGGGAGAAAATCATCACGAACACGCCGGAGCAGGCAAAAAAGAGGTGTCTTAGCTTCATGGTTTCTCCCCTTTTGTTGGGGCTGGTTGAGAGCAGGCTTTCCACACGTTCAGCTCCGATACTTTCCACATCCGAGTTGCCGTATTGCAGCAGGAGCCACGGCTGTTTCACCTGAATGGAGAACAGGCTGTCACGGATAAGGTCTACACTGTCTTTCCCCTGACTTTCCGAGTTTGGCAGCACAATCTTTGTGCCAAGTGACAGGCTGGCGTTGATGTCTGCGGAAAATTCATTGATTTTCCCGATATAGTCCGGGGCATAGGCGATAAAGGCTGCTGACAGCACGAACACTACCACGGAATTCACAACGGCGTGGATGGTTTTTGTGGTTACCCGCTTGATAAGCCCGGTGCAGGCAACATAAATACCAACTACCAGAATGAGAATGCAGGAACCCGAGATGGGATGAGAACGGGGAAAGACGTTGGAAACAAAGGCGGAGCTGCTGCGTGAAGGGGCAGTGCACCGGGTGCCGGCGCATCCCCTGCGGTATCTGATGGACGGGGCCGGGCTTACTATGCCTTAGGTGGCAGATATGAAATGGTGGTCGGAGCGGTTATGTACTGCCCGGAATGTGGAAATCTGCAGGTGGAATTAAAAAATTACAAGATGTCAATAAAAAGAACCGAATAAGTTTGGCTTAGTCGGTTCACTTCACATATCAATTCAATATGAAAATAGAGAAATTTAAGTATGCGGCAAATATACACCATATCAGATAGGGAATTTGTAAATAAGCAGCCAGAGGGCTAACAATGTAAAATTGCCTTATCATAATTATTATTATAAAGATTAACGCAATGAGCCAGATAAAAGCAAATAGGTAAAGGTCCAAACCGAAGAAGATAATGCTCCAACAAAAGTTGAAGAATAACTGTATACCATAGATCAACAAAGCTTTCGGTTTATTGGGACTGTTTGAAGAATAAACTATATATGAGGATATTCCCATCAGTATGTAAAGTATTGTCCATACGATAGGAAAAATAAATCCTGGTGGGCTAAAAGCTGGTTTATCTAAAATAGAGTATGATAACATATTTCCGCTAAATAATGCAGACATTGAACCAACTGCTAATGGGATAAGTATTGATATAATAAGAGCACTTTTATTTCGTATTTTCATATACTGGTATGCCTATTGTTTATATTTAGTTAATTATATGTTATGGGGTTATAAATTATGATTTTGTTAGAAGTGAGATTAGCTAAAGACTCGCCAGTCCTTCTAAAAGAACTGACGAGGTGGTGATTAGTAATGATTTGCTTCTGCGATAGCTTTAGTTTGGTGGACAGTACCCCAAGGGTGATGAGGAGGTGAATAAATAGAGTATAATCTTAAAGGAATATCACCAGTGTTTACTACATTGTGCCAGATTCCGGCAGGAACAAATATAGCACTGTTAGTAAAGACTGGTTGTTGAAAGTTTAAACGGTCCATCTGGTTACCCATTTGAACAACCCCATGGCCGGATTCAATATGCAAAAATTGGTCATCGTTAGGATGAACCTCTAACCCTATTTCGTCACCAACTGGTATACTCATCAGAGTAAGCTGTAAGTTATTACCTGTCCATAAGGCAGTGCGAAATGTGTCATTATTCATAGTGGCATTGCTAATATCAATAATAAACGGATTTGGACCGTAATCAGTTGCCACATTTGATTGGAAGCTGGAGTAGGAAGCTCCCAAGGTATAGGAAGGCGAGTTAGTATGTTGATTGTTAAACATTTTTGTCTCCAAGGCGCTAATTTATAATATTATATGAAAAAAGACGTATTTGCTCATTAGAAAGAACACAGAAGTAAGACAAATGATAAGTAGCTACACATCGAACTGAAATTTTAAGAAGTATGAAAAAGCAGAACCCATTGTCCCGTTGCTAACGGACTAAGCGAAGATGAGATACAGCAGGTGCTGCAGTATGCCATACATGATAGTATCTGGAAAGGCAATATCCGGAGCACAAAGAAACTTAGGGAGAAATTTGAGGTGCTATTTACACAAAGCCAAAGAAGGCGTGGAACAGATTATGATACTATTGGAATTCAAAATCGGACAGATGAGGAGCGGTCTCGGAAACTTGATAAACAATTGATACAATTTTCAAACAATTAAAAAATGCCAATGAATAATCGGGAAACGAGAGGTGGAGGTGATGATTATCCAGGGAATACAGAATAAAGAAGGGCATGATTTTTAGACCTTCGACAGGAGGTCCTTTGATAGGATATTTGGATAAATGCCAGATATCAGCTATTCCGCATTCTGCCGCTTTTTAAAGCGGGCATCTAAATGGATGCATATAGCAATGATCGTGGTCATGAAGGAATAACGTGGTTTTCATGGAGTACCATCCGGTGAAGACCATAATCATTCAGGATGCCAGGTCAATAAAAGCCCGGATCTTCCGGTTCTTTAGTAACGTGTAGGCAGGAAGGTTATCCATGGCGGAGTCCAGGCACATGTTTTTCATGGAAAAGCCAGGCATGTTTTTCTCCATTTCATGAAAAGCGACCAGAAAGTTGACAGAATCATGGCGTTTCGCACTGGTAAAGCGCAGGAGCAGCGGAAGGTCAATCTTCAGGGAACTGTTATGTCAGGACAGATGGAAAAGTGTATATCCATAATAGTATTTATCCAGGTCGCTGTCCCAGCCCCAGGAAGCATCGGGGTCGGAATAATGGCGGGAGGAGCCCTCCGGGGAGGAAGGATCTAAGCGGTGTCCTCTGGGGGAAGCGTGGGTATGTACTGCGGTACCGTCGCCGGAAACAGTAAGGTTATCTGAAGGGATAAGCCCCTGCTGCATGGACGGAAGGACGGCTGCAGCGTAAAAGAACTGCTGAAGCCTTTCCTCGAAGTTGAAAGGGATGGACCTATCATCCAGGAGACGTTCTGCAATACACTTTACGATGCCCTGGCGGGATTCAGAGGCTTTCTGATGTTTCCCTTTTGGCCTGTCCGTTTTTCTGGAATTCCAGGAAGCAGGAAAGAGCCTGTGCCGGGAATAGCGGGTTGTATCCGGGTAAACCCAAAGGCGGTCAATCAGGTCGTAGTAAGAGCCGAGCGGCGGGAGACGGTCAGGGGGACAGTCGGTGAGGACAGCGAGGAGGCGGTCCTGCCGGAGCCTGGCAGCCCAGGCCGTGGGGGAAAGAGAGGCAAGGCCCTTGGAAACAAGCAGAAAGAACAGGACAAAAGACCTGAGAATCTGCGGCTGGTTGATGGCAGGGCGCCCCATAGGTGGATAAAAAGCGGAGAGATAATCCATCGCTTTATCGGTGTCAAAGAGCCGGAGTTTTTGCCATGGTTCCCAGAGTTCTGAGTGCAGCCTGCCCCGTTCAGAAATTTGTTTGATATTTATTAAACATCAGCTCTTCCTGTACCTGATGGCAATTTTGCCTGGGTTCAGTGCCTGTATAGGAACCGTAAGCGCTCCGGTTATCACCAGCGGAATCTTCGTTACAAAGCATTACGCGGAAATCTATGGATTCCTCAGTCTTTTCCCCGGCGTGGGATATGCCCTGGGCGGTCCTCTGATTGCGCCGGCCTATGATATGACGGGCTCATACAACATTGCCTGGATCATTGCGGCAGCCCTCTCCATTGCCATGACAGCTTTCCTTTTGTACTCCTACAGGGTCAGCCGCATATGCATAAAGGGACAGGAAGAAACAGGAAATACGGCAAAAATACAGTATAATAACGGGAAAATGCGTTAAAAATTAAACACATTTTACTTGTCGACTGAAAATGTTAAGTGTGATAATATGAAAATAGCACAAAGCAGAACTGATATAAATGCTTTTGTTGATAAATTTATATAATCGGATGATGGATTCGGGAGAGACTGCACAGGCAGCGCCGAAGGGGAAGCGAAGAACTCTCAGGCAAAAGAACCGGATACTGGACGAAACTCTGGAAAGCGATAGCACCGACGAAGCCAAATCTTTCAGGTACAAAGACAGAGCGCATGAACATTTTTTTGTTCGTGCGCTTTTTGTTTGCCCAGCATGGGCGTTTTCTAATGGGTGAAAGTCCCAAGTGCGCGTAGGCAACAACGAAGCACATAGCCGAACAGCAAGGGTGTCCGCCGTGAGACGGAATCTGAAAGAAGCTGTAAGCAAACCTCTGACCTGACGGACAGGAACCGCATATAAGGCTCGGAAATACGGATAAGGTGGCAAAAGGCACTGAAGTCCAAAAGGTTGCCGGAAGTACGAGTAAATGCGGCAGGTACATGGAGGAAAAGAACACGCACCTTAACTGGGGAGGTCTCACAGGCGGTCTCATTAGCCGTAGTAACAACGAATTGTGAGAAGTCAGCAGAAGCCATAGTAGTGAGGAAGTTCCTGTAATGGGGACGGAGCGAAGGGCTGAACAATCAATCAGTTGAAGTACGTTCCACTTCGTAGCCGGAGCATACGCCTGTCGATGACTTCAAAGGCGGCAAAGGCAAAAGGGGCAGAAAGGAAACAACGCATGGACACAAGCAGTCTCATGGAGCAGATATTAAGCAGGGATAATCTAAATGCGGCGTATCTGCAAGTCGTAAGGAATAAAGGAGCGGCAGGCGTGGACGGGATGACCGTTGAAGAACTTGGCGCATATCTTTCGGAAAACGGCGAAAACATTAAGGAACAGTTGCGGACGAGGAAGTATAAGCCGAAGCCAGTCCGCAGGGTGGAGATACCCAAACCCGATGGTGGTACAAGAAATCTTGGAGTGCCAACAGCAGTAGACCGCTTTGTACAGCAGGCGGTGGCACAGGTGCTTACCCCGATATTTGAGGAGCAGTTTCACGACCACAGCTATGGATTCAGACCCAAGCGGTGTGCACAGCAGGCAGTCCTTAAAGCATTGGAAATGATGAATGACGGACACAACTGGATAGTGGATATCGACCTAGCGAAATTCTTTGACACAGTAGACCATGACAAGCTGATGACGATTTTCGGACGGACAATAAAGGACGGAGATGTCATATCGGTGGTAAGAAAGATTCTGGTCAGCGGCGTAATGATTGATGATGAGTATGAAGATACGGTAGTCGGCACACCGCAGGGTGGAAATATCTCGCCGCTGTTAGCAAATATCATGTTAAATGAGCTGGACAAAGAACTGGAAGCAAGGAGGCTGGATTTCGTCCGGTATGCAGATGACCTTATTATAATGGTCGGGAGCAGACAGGCGGCAGAGCGGGTAATGAAGAGCGTGGCTCGGTTTATAGAGGAAAAGCTTGGACTGAAAGTGAACGCGGAAAAGAGCAGGGTTGATAAACCAAAGGGCATTAAGTATCTGGGGTTTGGATTTTACTATGACTCATTTGCCAAAGGGTACAAAGCCAGACCACACCCGAAAGCGGCAGCAAAGTTCAAGGCGCAGATGAAGAAATATACAAGCAGGAGCTGGGGAGTGGGCAATGGTTATAAAATTGGGAAACTCAACCGGCTTATCCGAGGGTGGATAAATTATTTCAAAATCGGAAGCATGAAAAGGCTGTGCGCAAAAATGGACGGACAGATTCGGTATCGACTGCGCATGTGCATATGGAAACACTGGAAAACGCCAAAGAACAGGGAAAAGAATCTTATCAAACTTGGTCTGCCGCCAAATGCGGCACATGGCATTTCATATGCCAAAGGATATGCCAGAGTGTGCAGAAGCTGGAATCTCCACATTTGTATCAGTAAAGAGAGACTAGCTAAGTTTGGTCTTGTATCCATGGAAGACTACTACGCCGAAAAGGCTGTTACATGTTAAGTTGATTGAACCGCCGTATACCGAACGGTACGTACGGTGGTGTGAGAGGTCGGAAGGCGAAATAATCGCCTTCCTCCTACTCGATTTGATATCCGGGCCATGGACACAGGGCATGTATATATCCGGTCCGGTCTTAAAAAAAGCGCACGGTACAAATGGGGAGGTGGTATGGTTTCGGAGGCAGAAGCAGGGCAGATTGATAAGACCGTGATGAAAAATAAAAAGGAGGGTATAACCAATGGTTGAACAGGTAATGGATTTTATTGAGGGATATGACAAAGAGATAGGGGAGGCAATCAAGGCGGAGTGCGGATGCCAGAGAAGGAATCTGGAGCTGATTGCTTCCGAGAACATTGTATCGGAGCCGGTGATGGCTGCCATGGGCACGGTGCTCACCAACAAATACGCGGAAGGATACGCGGGAAAACGCTATTACGGCGGATGCGAGTTTGTGGACGTGGTGGAGACCATTGCCATTGAGAGGGCAAAGAAGCTGTTCGGATGCGACTACGTAAATGTACAGCCCCATTCCGGAGCCCAGGCCAACATGGCTGTGTTCGTTGCCATGTTAAAGCCCGGCGACACGGTCATGGGCATGGACGAGGACGCCTTAAGGGAACTGTTAGACGACACGGCATCCTGCTTCTATGTGCAGCAGCCTAACTACTATGGTAATCTGGAGGAATGCGGCCTGTTGGGAGAAATCACCCATGAAAAGGGAGCCAAATATATCATGGGCTGCAACCCCATCTCCCTGGATCTTCTGCCCACACCGGCGGAATGCGGTGCGGACATCGCGGTTGGAGACGGCCAGCCCCTGGGCATGCCTCTCTGCTTCGGAGGCCCGTACCTGGGCTTTATGACAGCTACATCAGCCATGGGAAGAAAGCTTCCGGGCAGAATCGTGGTAAGTAGGTAATAATCAGTATCTGCAAATTTCCATCCACATTTGATAAGATAAGTTCAAATGATGGAGGTGATACCAATAAATACGAATGACAATGTAACCTCAAAGGCTGACCTTTGGGCAGACCGGTTCCATGCTTTTCAGGAAAGCGGTTTATCCCGCAAAGAATGGTGTCAGCAGAATGGAATCCCACAGTCTACACTGGGTTACTGGATCCGAAAGCTCCAGTCAGAAGCAGCTGAGACAGAAAGTGCTTCTGATCCGGTGTTTGCAAAGCTCCCTTCGGAACATGAACTCCATTTCAGTACAGCAGATACAGGAAAACCTCCTGTGATGCTCTGTCTCCCGGAAAATATCCGGATTGAAGTTGCTGCGGACTGTCCAGCCAGACTGTTGACTGCCCTGCTTCAGGCCTTAAAGAACTATGCTTGATTTTTACGGAAGTACTACAGTCTATCTGGCATGTGGCTGCACGGACCTCCGGAAGAGCTACACTGGTTTAGCGGCCATCATCAAACTGAAATTCCATCTCGATCCGTACTCCCGCTGTATGTTCGCGTTCTGCAATCGCAGGCGCACATTGCTCAAGATCCTTCAGTGGGACGGGTCAGGGTTTTGGATCCTGATGAAACGGCTGGACCGCGATTCCTTCCATTGGCCTGACACACCGGATGAACTGCAGAAAGTTACGCTGAAAGAGATCCATTGGCTGTGCGATGGTTTATCCCTGAACCCCAGCGGCGCATTTGAAGAACGTCACCCGAAGATCGTCATATGAGCCCGGATCCTGTCAATTCGCAAAAAGCCGAAAATCACTTTGTTTTGGGCGGATTTTCCTCCGTCCCGGAATGCAGTTTCCTATAGGAACGGAATGCTTTTTCTGGTATACTTTCTGGTAGAGATTTCAGAAAGTTGAGGCTGTGTTATGGATCCGCTTTTTACAGAGGAACAACTGAACAAGATGAGCAGGGAGGATATCATCTCCCTGATGAAAACCATGCGGGAGCATTATCAGAAACAGGAAACAAAGATCCAGATCCTCGAAGAAAAAACAAAGGAACTGGAATTCCTGAACGCGATGCTTTCTGACCGTCTGACTCTTGCGCAGCGGAAACAGTTTGGCCCATCCAGCGAAAAATATGCGGATGGCTATACGCAGCTGAACCTTTTTAACGAGGCAGAGCAGGAAGCAGAGCCTGATGCGCCGGAGCCGGAAATGGAGGAGATCCATCCGTCTTCCTATAAAAGAAAGAAACGTTCCGGCAAAAAGGAGGAAGATCTTTCCGCCTTTGAGACAACGGAAGTAATTGAGTATAAGCTGACCGGCGCGGACCGAAACTGTCCGGACTGCAATACCAAATATAAAGTCGTGACAAAAGAGACGGTGAAGCGCCTGAAGTTTGTGCCTGCACGGTTTGAAGTGGTGGAGGAGGTCACCTATGTTTACAGCTGCCCGAAATGCGGGGCGATGAAACGTCCGGAAAAGGCGCCTTCCCTTCTCAAAGGCAGTGTGGCAACACCATCCCTGGTGGCAGGCATCATGAACGCAAAGTATGTGGGCGGCATGCCCCTTGCGCGTCAGGAACGGGAATTCGCCCGTTACGACCTGAACCTTTCCACAAAGACCATGGCGAATTGGATCATCCAGTGTGCGGACCGGTATCTGCAGCCGCTTTATGAACTGATGAAGGAAGAATTCCTCCGGAGCCGGTACGCTCATGGGGATGAAACCCGTGTTCAGGTAATCGATGAGCCGGAACAGAAAGGTTCCACCCAGAACTGGATGTGGGTCTATCTCACTGATGAATACAGCGGCGCACCCCGGATGGTCCTCTTCCAATACGAAAGAACCCGGGCGGGATATCATCCGGTGGAATTCCTTGGGGATCAGTACCAGGGATATTTCACCTGCGATGGATACCAGGCATACCACAGCCTTCCGGAAAGGATCACCGTGACAGGATGCATGGCCCATGCGAGGCGCAGATTTGATGAATCCCTGACCGTTTTGAAAAAGGACTTTACCAAAGAGCAGCTGAAGGAAACAACCGCATATCAGGCAATGGCACGGATCGGGATGTTCTATAAGATCGAAGAGATGATCCGTGACAAGTCACCGGAAGAAAGGTATGAAGAGCGTCAAAAGCAGGCAAAGCCGCTTTTAGAGGCTTTTTTCGAGTGGCTTCATACCCTGGAGGATGCTGTGGACAGATCTTCTAAGATCGGAGAGGCGGTCCTGTATACGCTGAACCAGGAAACCTATCTGAAAAGGTATCTGGAAGATGGCCATCTGAGTATTGACAATCTAGCTGCAGAGCGGGCACTGAAAAATTTTGCCATAGGGAGACGCAACTGGCTGTTTGCCAAAAGCATCCGCGGGGCACAGGCCAGTGCGACTGTGTACAGCATCACAGAAACTGCGCTTCTGAATGGACTGAAGCCATACAACTATCTCACATATGTGATGGAAAAGATGAAAGAACTCGGTGCGTTTCCGGCAAAGGAAGAAATGCTGGAGCTTCTCCCATGGTCCTCCAATCTGCCTGATGATTGCCGCAGCAAACTTAAAAAGTAAAAGACAGATCTTCCCCCGGTAAGTGCTGGGGGATTTCTTATTTTGTCAAGATACGGATTATTACTTACTTACGAATCGTGGGAGAGACAAGGGATGTGGACGGCAAGAGAGCGTATGTGCTGACCCTCCAGGCCAGGGAACAGCATATAAGACGTGAAAAGGCAAGCTCCAACGTGTGCTCCAACCAGGCCCTCTGCGCCCTGACTGCCAGCGTATATATGGCGGCCATGGGAGGAGAAGGGTTAAGAAAGACAGCCGTTCTCTGCACCTCCAAGGCCCATTATCTGAAGGAACAGCTGGAACAGGCCGGCCTCACGGCCAGGTATGACAGGGAATTCTTCCACGAGTTCGTCACCGAGGGAGATACGGACAGCGGCCTTATCTTAAAGGCTCTGGAGGAAAAGGGAATCCTGGGGGGACTGCCCTTAAATGACAGGGAGATTCTCTGGTGCGCTACTGAGCAGAACCGGAAGGAAGACATAGACCAGGCGGCCCAAATCGTGCAGGAGGTATGCGGGGAATGAAATTAATATTTGAAAAAGGAACTCCTGGCAGACACTGCCACCTGCTTCCGGACTGCGACGTGCCGGTCCACGAGATAGGAATTGGCAGGGAGAGGAAACTGAACCTGCCCGAGCTTTCTGAAAATGAAATCAGCAGACATTATACCGGTCTTGCGGGGCGGGCCCACGGCGTCAACGACGGCTTCTATCCCCTGGGCTCCTGCACCATGAAATACAACCCCAAGGTAAACGAGGAGGCGGCGTCCCTGGAGGGTTTTGCGGGTATCCATCCGCTGCAGCCTGAACATACGGTACAGGGCGCCCTCAGGGTGTTTGGCCTGGCGGAGAAGTATCTGTGTGAAATAACAGGCATGGAGGCCATGACCTTCCAGCCCGCGGCAGGCGCCCATGGGGAATTTACGGGTCTGCTGCTGATGAAGGCTTACCACCATTTCAGAGGGGACGAAAAGAGGACGAAAATCATTGTCCCTGACTCTGCCCATGGCACCAATCCCGCCAGCGCCACCATGGCCGGCTACAGCGTTGTCAGCATTCCCTCCAGGGAGGACGGATGCGTGGATCTAGATAAGCTTAAGGAGGCAGTGGGGGAGGACACGGCAGGTCTGATGCTGACCAATCCCAACACAGTAGGGCTCTTTGACAAAAACATCCTGGAGATTACCCGCATTGTCCATGAGGCGGGAGGGCTGTGCTATTACGACGGAGCCAACCTCAACGCGGTCATGGGCATCGTGAGACCGGGAGATATGGGATTTGACGTAATCCACCTGAACCTTCACAAGACATTTTCCACGCCTCACGGCGGAGGCGGTCCGGGAAGCGGCCCTGTGGGCTGCAAGGAATTCCTGCGGCCCTTCCTTCCGGGATTTATGGTTAAGGCGTCGGGAGAAGAGGAAGGTTGCGGGGCTTTAAGCTTTGTGAAGGAGCCGGAATCCATTGGAAGGGTAAAGATGTTCTATGGAAACTTCGGGGAGGTGGTAAAGGCGCTGTCCTACATCATGACCCTGGGCAGGGAAGGGATTCCCGAGGCATCCTCCAATGCAGTGCTGAATGCCAACTATATGATGAATAAGCTGTCAGACCTGTATAAGATGGCTTACAATGAGACTTGTATGCATGAATTTGTCATGACGCTGGAGGATTTGAAACACGATATCAATGTGTCGGCCATGGATATTGCCAAGGCGTTTCTGGATTACGGTATCCATCCGCCCACCATGTACTTCCCGCTGATTGTCCATGAGGCCCTGATGGTGGAGCCCACCGAGACAGAGTCAAGGGAGACGCTGGACCAAGCCATTGAGGTATTCCGGAACATTTATGAGGCGGCAAAGGCAGACCCGGAGAGCCTTCACCAGGCTCCGGTCAAGACTCCGGTCCGCCGGCTGGACGAGGTGACCGCGGCCAGAAAGCCGGTGCTGCGCTATATGGGGGAGTAAGAGCAGGCAATTGATTTGCAGAACAATACAGGCAGTGCTCAGGAGCGTGTCGGAAGGGATTCCGGCGCGCTCCGGCGGCAATAGGAGGAAAAATGGCAGATAGATTTGACTTGGTTATCATAGGAGCGGGTCCCGGCGGTTATGTGGCGGCAATCAAGGGCGCCAAGCTGGGGCTTACGGTGGCAGTGGTGGAAAACAGGGAGGAAGGGGGAACCTGCCTGAACCGTGGCTGTATTCCGGTCAAGGCCATGATTCATGCGTCCCAGCTTTACAGGGAGATGAAGGAGGGCGGACATTTCGGCATTTTTGCGGAGAATGTCCGGTATGAGTATGATAAGATTCTGGAATACAAGGAGGGAACGTCAGGAAGCTTAAGACAGGGAGTGGAGCAGCTCTTTAAGGCAAACGGCGTGACGCTGGTTAAGGGAACCGGCGCTCTGCAGGCGGACAAAACCGTGCTGGTGACAGGGTGTGAAGGAGAAGAGGAAAGCCGGGTGTTAAAAGGAAAGCATGTGCTGCTGGCCTCAGGCTCAAAGCCAATGAACCTGCCCATCCAGGGACTGGACCTGCCCGGGGTGCTTACCAGCGACAGGCTGTTTGAACTGAAGCGTGCGCCGGAAAGCCTGCTGATTATCGGTGGAGGCGTGATCGGAGCTGAATTTGCCTCTGTATTTTCATCCCTTGGCATCCGGGTGACCATAGCGGAGGCCCTTCCAAGGCTCCTGGCAGACCTGGGTCAGGACATTTCCCAGAACCTGAAAATGATTCTCAAAAAGCGTGGAATCAAAATCTATACAGGAGCCACGGTAAAGAGGATTGAAGAGACGAAACATGGTCTGGCCTGCGTCTTCGAGGAAAAGGGAGAGGAGAAGCGGGAGGAAGCGGATTATGTGCTGTCGGCCGCCGGCAGGGTGCCGGAAACGGAAAAGCTGCTGGGACCGGGGACAGAGCTTGCCATGGAGCGGGGAAGAATTGTGGTGGATTCCAACTTTGAGACATCCATGGAGGGTGTATACGCCATCGGAGACGTGATTAAGGGAATCCAGCTGGCTCATGTGGCCAGCGCCCAGGGAGTATGGGTGGCGGAACACCTGGCGGGAACAGGCCACTCCATTGATTTATCCATTGTTCCCAACTGCGTGTACACCAGTCCTGAGATTGCCTCCGTGGGACTTACGGAGGACGAGGCGGCCCAGGCTGGGATACCTGTGTCAGTGGGGAAATTCCTGATGTCCGCCAATGGGAAATCCCAGATATCCAGGGAGGAGAGAGGCTTCATCAAAATCATTGCAGAAGCCGACACCAAGGTGGTGCTGGGAGCCCAGATGATGTGCGCCAGGGCCACGGACATGATCGGGGAGATGGCCACCGCGGCGGCAAATACGGAGTGACGGACCAGGCTGATTTCATCAACGGATGTATGGAAATAAAAACCCTCTTTACACCGGAGGAACTGTTAGACGGCCTACATGAAATCGAGGCGGCAGCGGGAAGGAAGCGAATCATACACTGGGCCCCAGGACGCTGGACCCGGACATTATTTTCTATTACGATTTGGTGTATGTATCGGAACAGTTTAGCATACCTCACACACAGATGCACAAGCGTGATTTTGTCCTGAAGCCTCTGGCTGAGATAGCGCCCTATAAGCGCCATCCCATTTATGGAGAGACCGTGGCTGAAATGCCGGATTCGTTTTAGGAGTGTCTTACAATGCTTTCTCACACCCTTTAAGCCTTTAACGCCATGGAAAGAGGCTTTTGGAGGACCGGATACAGGGCGCTGGAGATAATCAGGCCGCTGATTCCCTGGATGATGTTGCTGGGAACACTGGCCAGGGCAGCACCTAATCCGTATAGAAAGACTTCGCACATGCAGTATCCTCCGGCCACCAGAACAATGTCAATCACACCGCAGCCGGCTACGGCGGCATATGGATTCATCCCTCTGGCCCTTAAACTGCGGCAGACATGGCTTGCCGAAAATGCCACCAGGCCCTTGATGGCAAAGGTGATGGGGACATAGATGAAATAACCTCCCAGCAGGTCTGCCATGCAGGAGCCGATACCGGCTGCCAGGAATGCGGATATCGGGTCCAAAAACACGCCGCAGAGAATCACGATGGCGTCGCCCGGGTGGATGTAACCGCCTGTACCGGGGGTGGGGATGCGGATGGACATGGTGGCCACGCAGGCCAGAGCTGCGAACAGGGCAGACAACACCAGTTTTTTAGTAGAGAAACGTTCCGTCATAGGGATACCTCCTTAAATTGAAGTACTTAAATGCTGATACCTACTATAACGGAAAAGTGGACTGAGCAAAATATCCAGTTTGATAATATTTGACCAGTCCAGACTGGGCTGGCTGCTGAGGGAGAAATCAGACGCGGGGCGGTGAAGCGTGGAAGCCGGTGTCTCATTTTGGCGTCTCATTCTGGCGTATCATTCAAGCCAGCGTATGATGGCAGCCGGATCCTCAAAACGATGGGTGGATGAGATGTCGTCCGGACAGTGGCAGCCCCACAAAGCCAGACAGGAGTCAACTCCGGCCCGGGATGCGCACTGCATGTCGTAGATGCTGTCCCCGATGTAGAGAATCTGCCGGGGACAGGCATCAGTGCGTTTCATATATTCAAGCATGGGTTCCGGATCCGGTTTGTGGCGGACTGTGTCATCGGCCGTTATGACGGTCTGAAAATATCCGGATATCTGAAAGGGAAGGAAGCTGCAGGTGTACTGAGGCATTGTCTTGGAAGTGATGATGCCCAGGCTGCAGCCCTTTTTTTCAGAAAATCCAACAGGGGTACAATGCCCTCATACAGATAGGCGGTGTACTGATACTCCTGTTCATACTGTTCCCACCGGGGATAAATCCGGAATATCTGGTCGGGGGAATGTATGCCCAGACGTTCAAATGCATCCAGCCCTGGTATGCCCAGAACCGGCAGAAGCCGGCTTATGTCCCAGTGTTCCCCGGTTATATCCCTGAGAGCTCTCTGCAGTCCGTGGAGCACGGCCCCGGTGGTATTAATCAGCGTGTTGTCAATATCAAACACAACATGGGTGTAGCGCATTATGAACCTCCTTCACTGGCAGCCTGTTCCAGGGACTTTGCCACGGCAAACAGGCCCTTTTCATAATCCTGCTGGTAATCATAGGACAGCTCTATAGACGGGATTGCCTTGGACGGCAGATAGGAAACGCAGAGACGGCGGATCTCGTCTGCTTTTCCCTCCAGCAGGGGGTGGCGGTAGAGCACAATCATGTGAGGATTTACCGTCACGGCATAAATTTGTATCAGGCGTGCATATAGCTCGCTTATGTTCTCCGCGGGAGGCAGACCAGGGCCGCCGCTGTTTAACTGTTTATAGACAGGCAGGAAGCTGACCTCGCTGCAATAGCCTGAGGCCCCGGTCCACAGATGACCGTCAATGACCATTCCGCCTCCTATACCGTTTCCTCCCATGAAGAGCGTGACCAGGGAGCCTGTATCAGGGTGCTTCTGGGCCCAGCAGCCCATGGTCAGAAAATTCATATCATTTCCCACTGTCATGGGGATGGGAACCAGACGCCGGAAATGCTCCTCCAGGTTCATGCCTTTGAGTCCGCTGTACTGATTGGTCTCTTCCACCACACCGTGATTTACCAGGGCGGCAATCCCCGCGGCGGCTGCTTTCAGGCGGGGATACCGGTTGTGGATATCGAGAATCAGGGCATCCAGCTGTTCCAGGGACAGAATTTCAAAGGGCAGACATCCCTGCTCCACGGTGTTCTCTCTCATATCCTTCAGATTCCAGCATACCCGGTCCGACTCAACCTGTACCAGGAGATACAGGCTGAAAAGGGGATTCAGTTCATAAAGGCAGGCGCACCTGCCTCCGGTGGATGAGCCGGCCCCTTGTTCAGTCAGTTCCCCATCGGAGCACAGTTCATCAATCAGGCGTCCGACCGTAGGGAAACTTAATCCCAGCTCCCTGGCAATCTGGCTTCTGGAAGCAGACTCATGTTTACCCATGTAAGCTCGTATGCGCTCTTTATTCAGCTGTTTTACAGTGACCGGTTCTTCCTGGGCCATGGGAATACCCCTCCTTTCATACAATTATTAACGCACTTTTTAAAATTATATTAATAAGTTGATTCTATTTAATCACGAGACAGAGGAAATGTCAATAAGAAAATCTTGAAAGACTTGACAAAGAAACGGCCAGCGCATATTGTTACAGGGAAAATGTGCAAAAAAAGACAGGAGGCAGACTGCGATGGAACATCTCATATTCAGTCTCAATGCGACCATGCCCATCTTTTTCCTTATGGTATTGGGGGCGTGTTTCAGAAAAGCAGGAATCATGGAAGGAGTCTTTGTGGACAGGGTCAATCAGTTTGTGTTTAAGGTGGCCCTTCCCGTACTGCTGTTTGAGTGACAGCGGCGAGCCCCTTCCTGTTTAAGGAGAAGCTTACCGCCCGCCAGGTGTTCTGTTTCGTTATGTCCACACTGGGACTGGTGCTGGTGATAGGTGTCAGCAGAGGAGGAAGCCGTGAGTTGATTGGGATTTTGTTCGGCCTGGGGGCCGCTGTGTTTTATGCGTCGGTGGTATTGTTCAATAAAAGCATACGTCATGTGTCGGGCATTAACCGGACATTTTACCAGTTCCTGGCAGCCATTTTGGTTCTCACTCCCTATGTGTGCCTGACAGGAGGATCCCATCTTTCGGAAATGGATGTACTTGGGGTTGCAAACCTTCTGGTGGTGGGAGTGTTCCACACCGGCATATGTTATTGCATGTATTTTTCATCCCTTCGTTATCTGAAAGGCCAGGAAGCTTCTATTCTCAGCTACATAGACCCCCTTGCGGCCATCCTGGTATCGGTGGCTATCCTGCATGAGTCCATCACTGTGTTTCAGGCAGTGGGAGGGGGAATGATACTTGGGTTTACGGTTGTGAATGAGGCGGGGGAGGGGACGCGGACGTGCATGGGGGATCGCGTCCGTGAGAGGCGGGAACGCAGCCCGGGCTGTGACCGTTTCCGCAGCGGGACTTAGTCTCTCCGAACTGCTCCACCCCCCGCCATTTCCCTTTTGTGTACTCCAACTGGAGACCCTGCGGCAGACGGCGGCCCTGGGAACAGGTCCGCTGGCCGGGAAGCTGTCGTGGGATTTCTCTAGTTCAAGATATAATTCCCCCGCATGGGCAAAAGCATTGTAGATAAAATAAGATAAATCACAGTCAAGGGAAAGGGGCTTAAAATAGAACTCCGCACAGTTCTCTAAAAACGGGTCAGAGGCAGGGTATTAGTTTTCACTCCATTTCCAGAGTATGTCCCGGTTCACGGTCTCGTAGAACATCCTGCGTATCCGGACAGGGTCCTTTGTCTGACCGAGTATCCACATGATTTTAGTAACTACTGCCTCCAGGGTCATGTCATAGGCTTCCAGAAGGCCGAATTCCTGTTTGATGCTCCGGCCCACCTCATAGACGGACATGTCGCTGCCCTCGTTGGTGACCTGGGTTGTCATGATGACGGTCTTTCCAAGGCCTGTCCAACGGGCGATGGCGCCGTGGTAATCCCCGTCCTGGTAGGACGGCAGGCCGCCCACTCCAAAGGATTCTATGATGACGGCGTCGTAATGCTCCGCCATGTAATCCAGCAGGGAAGCGTCCATGGAGGGAATCAGCTTCATGAGCCCCACATCCCCGTCCATTTGGCGGTAGAAGCAGACCGGCTTTTTGTCCCTGTCCTTGTCGTCCAGATAAAATATAATCTGGCCGTCCTGGATGATGGCCACATAAGGATAGTTGATGCTGGAAAACGCGTGATAGCTTTTTGTCCACTCCTTCTTTCCCCTGGTGCCTGCAATGACCTTGCCGTCAAAGACAAGGTTCACGTCGTGGGCGCCGGGACAGGAGGCAAAGAGAAGGCTGTCGGCCAGGTTGGTCCTGGCGTCCGTATTTTCCATGTCAATAGGCTTCTGGGCCCCGGTGATGATGATGGGCTTTGGCGAATGCTGAATCAGGTAGGACAGGGCCGCGGCCGTATAAGCCATGGTGTCCGTGCCGTGGGTGATGACAAAGCCGTCGTATTGGCCGTAGTTTTCCTCGATTGCCTTTTCGACTGCCAGCCAGTGGCAGGGCTGTATGTTGGTGCTGTCTATGTTCATCAGCTGGATGGAGTGGATTTCACAGTAGCTTCGGCTGTCGGGCACATAGGACAGGATTTCATCCGATGTAATGACGGGCTTAAGCCCTTTATCCGTGCGCTTGCAGGCAATGGTGCCGCCTGTTCCGAGTAAGAGTATGCGTTTCATGTTGTACCCCCTGATCATGTGTATTTAAGTTTATGTTAAGTATAACCTGTTTGCAAAAACATATAATAACAGCAGCGGCGTCCTTAACTGACGCATAACCTTTCGTACTGCTTACAATTATATTAAGAATATGATAAATTTACAATCCCTTGATTGATTTTAAGTCTGACTATGATACAATAAGAATAAGTAACCAATTTTCTCCATATTCTGTGCAGATGAAAGGAGATTTACATGTCCCTTATTTGGCTTATCGCGTTTGTGGTTTTTTTGGTAGTGGAAGGAGTTACTACATCCCTGACCAGTATCTGGTTTGCCGGAGGGTCCCTGGCGGCTCTGGTGGTGCAGGTGTGTGGAGGCGGTCTGTATCCCCAGCTGGCAGTGTTTGTGGCGGTGTCCTTCATGCTGTTTCTCATGGTCCGTCCCTTTGCGTACAAGTACCTGTACAGCAAGCGGACAAATACCAATGTTGACAGTCTGACAGGCCGTAAGGCCGTGGTCAAGGAACGTATTGATAATGTGGCGGGTACAGGGACTGCCATCCTGGCCGGTGAAACCTGGCTTGCCAGGGCGGCGCAGGAGGGGGATACCTTTGAAGCGGGTGATGTAGTGATTATATCCGCTGTCAGCGGGGCTAAGCTGCTGGTAGCTGCGGCAAAGCAGGAACATGAAGTGGAAAAAGTATAAAGAAACATAAGGAGGATTCATATGTTTGGAGCAATCGGAGGATTTATCACGTTCATCATCATTGCAGTCATTATTTTATTCATTCTGTCCACCTGTATCAGAATCGTGCCCCAGGCTCAGGCTCTGGTGGTGGAACGGCTGGGTGCCTATCTCGGCACATACAGCGTGGGCATTCATTTCCTGGTTCCCTTCATCGACCGTGTGGCCAAGAAGGTGAATCTGAAGGAGCAGGTGGAGGATTTCCCTCCCCAGCCGGTTATCACCAAGGATAACGTAACCATGCAGATTGATACGGTGGTATTCTTCTACATCACGGACCCGAAGCTGTATGCTTACGGCGTGGAGCGTCCGCTGCTTGCCATTGAGAACCTGACAGCCACCACCCTGCGTAATATTATCGGTGACCTGGAGCTGGATGAAACGCTGACCTCCAGGGAAACCATCAATGCCAAGATGCAGGAGTCGCTGGATATTGCTACGGACCCGTGGGGCATCAAGGTGACCAGGGTAGAGCTTAAGAACATCATTCCTCCGGCAGCTATCCAGGAGGCCATGGAGAAACAGATGAAGGCAGAGCGCGAGCGCCGTGAATCTATTCTGAGGGCTGAGGGCGAGAAGAAGTCCATGATTCTGGTGGCGGAAGGCAACAAGGAATCCGCGGTTCTGAACGCGGAGGCTGAGAAGGAAGCGGCTATCTTGAGGGCTGAGGCCGAGAAGGAAAAGAAGATTAAGGAGGCCCAGGGCCAGGCAGAGGCCATCCGTTCCGTGCAGAAGGCTACGGCAGACGGTATCCGTTTCATCAAGGAGGCAGGGGCTGACAATGCGGTCCTTCAGCTTAAGAGCCTGGAGGCGTTCCAGGCAGCTGCCAACGGAAAGGCCAATAAGATAATTATTCCTTCGGATATCCAGGGAATTGCCGGTCTGGTTAAATCCATCGCAGAGGTAGCCGCAAAAGATGAGGCCGCAGAATAAAAGACCGTAGAATAAGCGGCCGCAGAATAAAATCCGATGGACAAAAGCCGGTCCATGATATAAGATAGGAATTGGAGGCAGTACCCATCAGCTGACCTAACTGGTGGGTGCTGTTTTATTCTTTATGATTTTTACGAAAATGTACAGACATGAGGTGCAGGTATGGAGGGAAAGGTTGCAAAGAAAAACCGTATCACGGAAGGAAGCATTTTCGGACAGCTGCTGCTGTTTTTCTTTCCCATATTGTTCGGAACGTTTTTCCAGCAGCTGTATAATACGGCGGATGCCATGGTGGTGGGCCGCTTTGTGGGAAAGCAGGCCCTGGCTGCGGTGGGTGGAAGCACCAGCACCCTGATTAATCTGCTGGTGGGTTTCTTTGTGGGCCTGTCCAGCGGCGCCACGGTGGTCATATCCCAGTTTTACGGCGCCAGGAAGGCGGATAAGGTCCACTGGGCCGTACATACATCCATTGCTTTTTCCGTTATTGGGGGTATTATATTCATGATTGTGGGTCTGGTGGGATCGCCCTGGGCCCTGGAAACCATGAAGACGCCGGAGGATGTCATGGGCCATGCGGTGGTGTATATCCGCATATATTTCCTGGGTATCATAGTCAACCTGGTTTACAACATGGGCGCCGGAATCCTGCGGGCCGTCGGAGATTCCAGACGGCCCCTGTATTTCCTCATTGCCAGCTGTTTTACCAACATTATTCTGGATGTGCTGCTGGTGGCAGTGTTGCGGATGGGAGTGGCAGGCGCTGCCCTGGCTACCATCACGTCCCAGCTTTTAAGCGCAATCCTGGTGGTCCGTGCGCTTATGAAAACGGACGATATGTATAAGCTGGAATGGAAGAAGGTGCGCATTGACCAGAGGATGCTCCAGAGGATTGTGCGCATCGGTATCCCTGCCGGGATGCAGTCCGTCATGTACAATATATCCAATGTCATCATCCAGGCCGGTGTCAATACCCTGGGAACAGACAATGTGACTGCATGGGCCACCTACGGCAAGGTGGACGGCCTGTACTGGATGATGATTAATGCCCTCGGCATATCCGCCACCACCTTCGTGGGGCAGAATTTCGGGGCCGGCCGTCTGGACCGTGTGCGCAAGGGCGCCGGTGCCTGCATGGTGATCGGCGTGGTGCTGACAGCGTCCGTGGGAGTGGTTCTGTATAACGGCGGCCATCTGCTGGTGGAACTGTTCACCACGGACCGGCAGGTCCAGGCCATCAGCATGGATTTGCTGCATTTCATGGTCCCGACCTTTATTACCTATATTGCCATTGAGATACTTTCCGGTACCCTCAGAGGGGTGGGAGACGCGTGGATGCCCCTCGTCATCACGGGCATCGGCGTGTGCGCGGTCAGGGTGCTGTGGATTATGTTTGTGCTGCCTCATTACCACACTATCATCGGCGCGGCCTTCTGCTATCCGCTGACCTGGAGCCTGACCACGGTCGCCTTTGTGATTTATTATTACATTTTCAGCAGCCTCAGACGCTGGAAGCTTAAGCCCCTTAAAAAGCGGTTTGGCGTGTATAAGCCTTTTTGATATGGGAAGACTTTCTGTATAAAATGACAGGAGGTGCCTATATGACCACAAGGGAAGTCATGTTTGATTCGGTGGAGGATGTAAAACGGTTTGTCCAGCAGAGCGAGAAGCAGCCGGAAGATATTGACGTGTGCTGCGGCAGCTGCATGGTGGACGGAAAGTCCATGCTGGGAATTCTCAGTCTGGGGATTCATAAAAAATTGAATGTTGTGATCCATGACTGAGAGGTGAAAGGACGTTCCGGATACAGGGCGTCCTTTTTTGACGGGCGTTCCTGCCTCACTGGTTTTACCTCACTGCTGTGCTTTATTGATTTACTTCGCTGATTTGAAAGGAAGGTTTTACAATGAACCGTTCCTGTGATACAATAGACACTAAATATATTTTTACAGGTTGGACTTTCAGGATTAACAGACCGTAAAGGACGGAGGCTAAATGCATGATTCAGGATATTGCACCGCATACATATGACCCTGTATTCAGGAGGAAGAAACCGGAAGACAGGGATTATCTGCTTCACTACGAATATAATAAGGTAATGCTTCTCAAAGGCGAAAAGGGGAGTGCGATCCCTACCTTCGGGGAATTGAGAGAGGAAGGGGAATTTTCGGAACAGGCACAGTACCTTTTTTCTATTGATGACAGGGCCTATTACTGTGTGACGGACATGGCGGTGCCGGAATTCGGGGGTTTTTACATGGAGCCTCTGACTGTGTTCCGGAATTTTGAACCCCTTCACCAGGCGTTTGCGGGGATAACGGGCAGCCAGCTCTACCGGTGGATGCAGAGCAGGCGGTTTTGCGGCTGCTGCGGCTCGAAGACAGAACCCAGCGCCAGGGAGCGCGCCCTTGTCTGTCCTTCCTGCGGGCAGACGGAATACCCCAAGATCAGTCCGGCTGTCATCGTGGCCATTACCAACGGGGACAAGCTGTTAATGTCGCGCTATGCCGGAGGCGCTTACCGCAACTATGCGCTGATTGCCGGATTCGTGGAAATCGGAGAGACCTTTGAGGACTGCGTCCGCAGGGAGGTCATGGAGGAAGTGGGCCTTAGGGTGAAGAATATCCGCTACTATAAAAGCCAGCCCTGGGCATTTTCCGATACGGAGATGGTGGGATTTACGGCGGAGCTGGACGGGAATGACACCATATGCCTGGAGGAAGAGGAGCTGTGCGAGGCCGGCTGGTTTACACGGGATGAAATCGTGGAATACGGTCCCTGTATCAGTGTGGGACACGAGATGATGAAGGCGTTTAAGGATGGGAAGATATAGCAGGCAGCCACATAAAAAAGGAGAAGTGACCATGAACCGTAAGGATTATATTTTATTTGACTTGGATGGAACCCTGACAGACCCTAAGGAGGGAATCACAAAATCGGTACAGCACGCACTGGCGCATTTCGGGATACAGACAGATGATCTGGACAGTCTGACGCCCTTCATAGGGCCCCCTCTGAGGGACAGCTTTAAGAAGTATTACGGCTTTTCCGATGAGCAGGCATGGGAGGGAGTACAGGCGTATCGGGAGTATTTCAGCGTCAGGGGCTGGGTTCAGAATAAGGAGTATCCCGGCATAAAGGAAATGCTGGAAGCCTTAAAGGAGGCGGGAAGGGTGCTGCTGGTGGCCACCTCCAAGCCGGAGGAGTTTGCCAGGAAGATACTGGAGCACTTTGACATGGCGGACTATTTCGATTTCATCGGCGGAGCCGATATGGGGGAAACGCGGGTGCGCAAGGGGGATGTAATCCGATATGTGCTGGAACAGTGCGGCCTGGAGCCGGACGATGAGACAATCGGACGCTGCATGATGGTAGGGGACAGGGAGCACGATGTCCTGGGGGCCAGAGAGTGCGGCATGGAATGCGTGGGCGTGCTCTACGGATATGGCGACCGCCAGGAGATGGATGGGTGCAGACCTGCCTGGATTGCGGGGACGGTGAAGGAATTAAGGGATTTGCTCCTGTCACTATAACTTGAACTCATAATAACCATTCCTATTATGCAATTGACAAATAGAATAATGGTTGCTATGATTGAAATTACTATTAAGAAGGCAGCTGCTTTTGCGCTTGCCGTCAAATGAGAGGGTGGGATTAGATGGACGACAGAATCGTGTTATCGCTGCTTGTGGACAATACCGCAGGTGTGCTGGCCCGTGTAGCAGGGCTTTTCAGCCGCCGCGGATACAATATTGAGAGTCTGACTGTAGGTGTCACCGCTGACCCGCGGTACTCCAGGATGACCGTGGTTTCCCTGGGAGACCAGACCGTCCTGGAACAGATTAAGAACCAGCTCAATAAGTTGGAGGATGTAAGGGATATCAAGGAGCTGCAGCCGGACCGTTCCGTATACAGGGAACTGATGATGGTGAAGGTGCGTGCCAATGCCAGCGACCGCCAGTCCGTCAGCGCCATATCCAGTATCTTCCGCGCCACCATTGTGGATGTGGGAAAGGATTCGTTGACAGTCATGCTGACAGGAGACCAGTCCAAACTGGATGCGCTTATTAACCTGCTGGAGGATTATGAAATCCTGGAGCTGGCCAGAACCGGTCTTACGGGACTGGAAAGAGGCGCGGAGGATATCAGGATGCTTCCATAAAACAGAGGCTTAAGGGGCGGCCAAAGGCGGACAGAGAGTCGTCGGTTTTGTTGCCTTAAACATATATCATTTAAGATTTAAGTTCAAAGGAATTGAAGGAGGAAAAAAGCAATGCCAAAGATTTATTATCAGGAAGATTGTAATTTGTCATTACTGGAGGGCAAGACCATTGCTGTGATCGGTTACGGCAGCCAGGGACATGCACATGCTTTAAACTTAAAGGAGTCAGGATGCAACGTAATTGTAGGCCTGTATGAGGGCAGCCGTTCCTGGAAGAAAGCAGAGGAGCAGGGATTCGAGGTATATACAGCAGCTGAGGCATCCAAAAAAGCAGATGTCATCATGATACTGATCAACGATGAGAAGCAGGCCGCCATGTATAAGGAGTCCATCGCGCCAAACCTGCGTCCGGGTATGATGCTGATGTTTGCCCATGGTTTCGCTATCCACTTCGGACAGATTGTTCCGCCTAAGGATGTGGACGTTACCATGATCGCTCCCAAGGCGCCGGGCCATACCGTGAGAAGCGAGTATCAGAGGGGCAGAGGAACCCCATGTCTGGTAGCTGTTTACCAGGATGCCACAGGCAAGGCCATGGACATGGCGCTGGCTTACGGACAGGGAATCGGAGGCGCAAGGGCAGGTATCCTGGAGACCACCTTCAGAGTGGAGACCGAGACCGACCTGTTCGGCGAGCAGGCAGTGCTCTGCGGCGGCGTGTGCGCCCTGATGAAGGCCGGATTTGAGACTCTGGTTGAAGCAGGCTATGCTCCTGAGAATGCATACTTTGAGTGCGTGCATGAGATGAAGCTGATTGTGGACCTGATTTACGAGAGCGGTTTTGCAGGCATGCGTTATTCCATTTCCAATACAGCTGAGTACGGCGATTATATCACCGGACCAAAGATTGTGACCGACGAGACAAAGAAGGCCATGAAGAAGATTCTGTCCGATATCCAGGACGGTTCCTTTGCAAAAGAGTGGCTTCTGGAGAACCAGGTTGGCTGCCCGCATTTCAATGCCATGAGAAAGAACGAGGCAGAGCAGCCGCTTGAGAAGGTGGGAGCTGAGCTGAGAAAGCTTTACAGCTGGAATGATACGGACAAACTGATTAACAACTAATTGATTCACAACGAACGCTGCGTAGATTGTATTCGGGAAGATTGGCGGATACAAGGAAGAACAGGCGGAGGCCCCGGAAGGAAACCGGGGAATCCGCCTGTTTTATATATGCAGAATATGCATATTCGGAGTATCAGTACAGAAACTCCAGGAATGTTTTCAGGGCCATGGCCTGGTTGGAGGGGTGATAGGCGAAGCCGATGGTCCTGCGGTGGATGGGGATATACAGGGGAATCTCTACCAGCAGGCCGCTGTCCAGCTCCTTCTGCACCAATTCCTTGATGACACAGGCAATGCCCAGGCCAATTTTGGCAAATTCAATCAGCAGGTCCATGGTGGTGACTTCCAGAATCTGGTGGGGACAGATGTTGTTTTCCTCCATGTATTCGTCCACATGGTGGCGGGTCATGTTGCTGGTGTCAAGAAGCATGATGTTGCCCGTCTCAAACAGGCTGGTATCCCGCCCCTCTCTCAGGTACAGGTTCTCCAGATAATTGGGGGTGGTGACAAAGGTGTCCTGGATATCCATGACCGGGATAAAGGCCAGGTCACGGCGGACCGAGGGCTCGGCAACCAGGCCCAGGTCGATCTTCTGCTGCTCCAGCCGGCCAAGGGTCTGGGCTGTGGCCTGGCTTTCTATGGTAACCTTCATGTGAGGATACTGGTCGATGAAGGTCTTCAGGTAGGGAAGCAGGATATATTTGCACAGAGTGTTGCTCACCCCAATCCGTAAGTGGCCGATGTCGAATTCCTGAATCCGCTTCAGTTCCTGTTCGCCCCGGTCCAGGGCGTCAAAAGCCTCCCTGGTATGTTCAAATAGAATTTCACCCTCAGAGGTGAGCTGTACTCCGCGGGAGCTTCGGGTAAACAGGGACAGGCCAAGGCTGTCCTCCAGCTTGCTGATGGCCTTGCTGATGGCGGGCTGGCTGATGTAAAGTTCCTTTGCGGCCTTGGATATGTTGCCGGCTTTGGCCACTTCATAAAATATCTTGTATTGGGACAGGTTCTGTTCCATGGAATCCCCCTCCTGCTATATAACATTTTTTCATATATCCCATTCATATTATGCATTTTTATTATAACAATACATATGCTAAAATGTAAAGCACGGATGATATAATTTCGAGGAATTATTAAAGAGAAGGATATTGAAGGAGGAAATAAGTTATGGGAATGACCATGAGCCAGAAAATCCTGGCTGCCCACGCAGGACTTGAGGAAGTGAAGGCGGGACAGCTCATAGAGGCGGATTTGGATTTAGTGCTGGGAAATGACATCACTTCTCCGGTTGCCATCAACGAGATGAAGAAGATGGACAGAAAGACCGTGTTTGATAAGGACAAGATTGCCCTGGTTATGGACCATTTTATCCCTAACAAGGATATAAAGTCGGCTGAGAACTGCAAGTGCTGCAGGGAGTTTGCCTGCCGCCATGAGATAACCAATTATTTCGATGTGGGAGAGATGGGAATCGAGCATGCCCTTCTTCCTGAAAAGGGACTGGTGGTGGCCGGTGACGCGGTCATAGGCGCGGACTCCCACACATGTACATACGGAGCGCTGGGAGCATTTTCCACGGGGGTGGGAAGCACGGATATGGCAGCCGGCATGGTGACCGGCAGGGCATGGTTTAAGGTGCCCTCTGCCATTAAATTTGAGCTGGTGGGCAAGCCCTCCAAGTGGGTCAGCGGCAAGGATGTAATCTTACATATTATCGGCATGATTGGTGTGGACGGAGCCCTGTATAAGTCCATGGAGTTCGTGGGGGAGGGAATCAGGAACCTTTCCATGGATGACCGCTTTACCATCTGCAACATGGCAATCGAGGCAGGAGGAAAGAACGGAATCTTCCCGGTGGATGAACTGGCCGCCGAATATATGAAGGAGCATTCAAAGCGCGGGTTTACCGCATATAAGGCGGATGAGGACGCGGAGTATGATGAGACATATGTGATTGACTTGTCCCAGTTAAAGCCCACCGTATCCTTCCCCCATCTTCCTTCCAATACCAGGACCATTGACCAGGCAGGGGATGTGAAGGTGGACCAGGCGGTCATCGGTTCCTGTACCAACGGACGTATAGAGGACATGAGAATCGCGGCGGAGGTATTAAAGGGCAGGAAGATTGCCAAGGGTGTGCGCTGCATCGTGATACCGGCTACCCAGTCCATCTATCTTCAGGCAATGAGAGAGGGGCTTCTGGAGATTTTCATTGAGGCGGGAGCCGTGGTGAGCACACCTACCTGCGGTCCGTGTCTGGGCGGCTACATGGGTATCCTTGCGGCCGGGGAGAGGTGCATCTCCACAACAAACCGAAACTTTGTGGGACGTATGGGACACGTTGATTCAGAGGTATATCTGGCCAGCCCGGCCGTGGCTGCCGCAAGTGCCGTGGCGGGAAAAATTATCTGCCCGTGCCGGCTGGATTAACGGAATAAATGCAATATCATTGTGAAAGGAAAAGGAGACTGAACATGAAAGCATGCGGACACGTTTTTAAATACGGTGACAATGTGGATACGGATGTCATCATCCCGGCCAGATATTTAAACGCCACCCAGGGCGACGAGCTGGCAAAACACTGTATGGAGGATATTGACAGGGAGTTTGTGAATAAGGTCCAAAAGGGGGACATCATTGTGGCCAACAAGAATTTCGGCTGCGGTTCCTCCCGGGAACACGCGCCTCTGGCCATCAAGTGCGCGGGAGTGAGCTGCGTTATCGCGGAGACATTTGCCCGTATCTTCTACAGGAATTCCATAAACATCGGCCTTCCCATCATTGAGTGCCTGGAGGCGGCCAGGTCCATTGAGGCGGGGGATGAGGTGGAAGTTGATTTTGACAGCGGAATCATCACCAACAAGACAAAGGGAGAGACCTATCAGGGCCAGTCCTTCCCGCCCTTCATGCAGAAAATCATATCGGCGGGCGGCCTGGTGAATTACATTAACGGACAATAGAAAAGCAGGAAAGCAGCCCATGTGCGGCAGGGAGAACATGCTCCCTTCAGAATTAAATTCTGACGCGCCGGGCTGCTTTTTTGGGGTTTAACTCCTGGCCAGACGTATGAACGCGTCCATCTCTCTGGTGACCCACTTATCCTTGTGGTAAACAATCTGACGCCAGGTCCTCATGTAGAAATCCCTGACATCCAATACGGCCAGCTCTCCGCTGATAATATCCCTGTGTATGGTGAATTCCGGAAGAAAGGAAACACCCAGGTTCTTTCTCAGCAGGTTGATGATAAATTCCGTGTTCCCTATCTCCAGAAAGGGGTGTATTTCCTTGCCCTGGGCAGCCAGGTACTGGTCCAGGATAAAACGGTAGCTGGCGTTTCTCTCGGTGAGGATGAAGGGCTGGCCTATGACCTGGTCCAGGTCCAGGCTGTCCCTCCCCACAAAGGGGTGGCCGGAGGCGGTGACAAACACAATGTCCTCCGGTTCCTCCAGGACTTTTATCCATTTGCTGTCATACATACGCTTATCCAGGAAATACACTATATCAATGGCATTGCTGTTCATCATCTCCAACAGTGTCTCAGGGGAGTCGGTGATGAGCCTTATGTTGACCTTGGGGTAGAGCCTGTGGTATTCCCTTAACAGCTCCGGGAATATGGTGGCGCAAATGGATTCAATGGTCCCCAGACACAGGCTTCCGGTAAGCTCTGAAACATGGGTGACCGCGTCCCTGGCGTGTTCCAGCTCCTTCATGACCGAGACCGCGTGTTCGTAAAACAGGGCTCCCTGATGGGTCAGGGTGGTCTGTTTGCCGATGCGGTCAAAGAGATGGACGTTCAGCTCCTGCTCCAGCTGTTTGATTTGAATGGTGACAGCTGCCTGGGAATAACCCAGCTGTCTGGCTGCCTTGGAAAAGCTCTTTAACTGCGCTACCTGGATAAAGGCGGCAATCTCCCGTAGCTCCATATGATGTGATTCCTTTGCTCATTTTGTATAAAAATTTTTAAATGATATCATAAAAACATTAAATTTTACAACCATATGCTTTTATGGTACATTAATATTAATCAGAAATCAATCCAAAATGTATAGTAATTTTCCGGATAATCAATTAAAATTGAGAAAGGTATCACAATCATCATGGAAAAAACAAATGTTAAGTACGGAGCGTATGTTCAAATTCTGAAGGAGGAGCTGCTTCCGGCCATGGGATGTACAGAGCCCATTGCCCTTGCCTATGCGGCGGCCACGGCCAGGAAAGTGCTGGGGGAGCTGCCGGACCGTGTGGTGGTGGGAGCCAGCGGAAGCATTATCAAGAATGTGAAGTCGGTTATCGTGCCTAACACGAATCATCTGAAGGGCATTCCGGCAGCGGCAGCAGCGGGAATTGTTGCGGGAGATTCGGACAAAGAACTGGAGGTGATTGCAGAAGTTACACCAGATCAGACCAGACAGATGAAGGAATTCCTGGATAACACGGAAATCAGGGTGGAGCATGCGGATAACGGCATTACCTTTGATATCATCGTGACTCTGTATAAGGGGGATTCCTACGCAAAGGTCCGCATCGCCAATTATCATACCAATATCGTGCTGATTGAAAAGAATGGGGAGATTCTTAAGCAGGTAGAGGTGGCAGGCGAGGAGGAGGGTCTGACTGACAGAAGCCTGCTCAACATGGAGGACATCTGGGATTTTATCAATACGGTGGACATCGGGGATATACGGGAAGTATTGGACCGCCAGATTAAGTACAACTGGGCCATTGCCCAGGAGGGATTAAAAGGGGATTATGGCGCCAATATCGGCTCTGTTCTTTTGGAAATGTCCGGAAATGATGTCCGCACCAGGGCAAAAGCCATGGCAGCGGCAGGTTCTGACGCCAGGATGAATGGCTGTGAACTGCCGGTCATCATCAATTCGGGAAGCGGAAACCAGGGTATCACTGCCTCTGTTCCCGTGCTGGTATATGCGGAGGAATTTAAGGTGGATGAGGATAAGAAGTACAGGGCGCTGGCTCTGTCCAACCTGACAGCCATCCATCAGAAGACTCCCATTGGCAGGCTTTCCGCTTACTGCGGGGCTGTCAGTGCCGGTGCAGGCGCCGGTGCAGGGATTGCTTACCTGTGCGGCGGCGGTTTCAAAGAAGTCGTACATACGGTTGTAAACGCCCTTGCCATTGTGTCGGGCATTGTCTGTGACGGAGCAAAGGCTTCCTGCGCGGCCAAGATTGCCTCGGCAGTGGATGCGGGAATTCTGGGCTACAACATGTATATACGCGGTCAGCAGTTTTACGGGGGAGACGGTATCGTCACCAAGGGTGTCGAGGCCACACTTAAGAACGTTGGTCGTCTTGGAAAAGAAGGGATGAAGGAGACCAACGAGGAAATCATAAAAATCATGATTGGAGAATAAGTATGAAAAAAATAACAGGCAGTTTACCGTTTCGGTTGCTTTTGGGCGTTATCCTGGGCATCATAGTTGGTCAGTTGGCCGGGAGCGGCCTTATGCATGTTGTTGTGACAATCAAATACATCCTGAACCAGGTCATTGTTTTCTGTGTGCCGCTTATCATCATCGGATTCATTGCCCCTTCCATCACAAGGCTGGGCAACAATGCATCCAAAATGCTGGGAGTCGCCATTATAATTGCCTATGTTTCATCTATCGGTGCAGCCCTTTTTTCTATGACGGCAGGTTTTCTTATGATTCCTCACCTGTCCATTGCCACTGAGGTGGAGGGGTTAAAGGATTTGCCGGAAATCGTGTTCCAGCTGGATATACCTCAAATTATGCCTGTGATGAGCGCCCTGGTGTTCTCACTGCTTCTGGGCCTGGCCGCCACATGGACCAAGGCCGCGGTGATTACTCAGGTGCTGGAGGAGTTCCAGCAGATTGTGCTGTCCGTTGTCACCAAGGTGGTAATTCCTATCCTTCCTGTGTTTATCGCGTTTACATTCTGTGCCCTTTCCTATGAGGGGACTATTACAAAACAGCTTCCCGTGTTCATCCAGGTGGTCATCATTGTCATGATTGGCCATTACATCTGGCTGGCCCTGCTGTATGCCGTCGGCGGCGCCTATTCAGGCAAGAATCCGCTGGATGTCATAAAGAATTACGGACCTGCCTATATTACCGCGGTGGGTACCATGTCCTCAGCGGCTACACTGGCTGTTGCCCTGCGCTGTGCCAAGAAATCACAGCCGCCTCTCAGGGATGACATGGTGGACTTCGGCATCCCGCTCTTTGCCAACATCCATCTGTGCGGTTCTGTTCTGACAGAGGTATTCTTTGTGATGACCATATCCAAGATCCTTTACGGAACCATTCCGTCCCTGGGCACCATGATTTTGTTCTGCGCCCTTTTGGGTGTGTTCGCCATCGGAGCGCCCGGTGTTCCCGGAGGCACGGTTATGGCTTCCCTGGGTCTGATTACAGGCGTACTGGGATTTGACGAAACGGGAACAGCGCTGATGCTTACCATCTTTGCCCTTCAGGACAGCTTCGGAACCGCCTGCAACGTGACCGGTGACGGGGCCCTGACCATGATTCTTACAGGCTTTGCCGAGAAACACGGAATCAAGAGGCAGAAGATTGAAAGCGGGCTGTGACGGGTCTGCATATTTATAAGTTTTACTAATATGAATATAGCGATTTATAATAAAAACAAAATTACTCTTGAACCTATAGCGGCTATAGGATATATAATAGGTTCAAGAGCCAAGCGGAAAGGACCGGCTGGCAAAGCCGGTCCTTTTTTGCAGCATGATATTTCCGAAAGAGAGGTAAAGAATGGACAAAAAGATTCTTATTAAGAATGCCAGGGCAATCGTGTCCTGTGACGGGGAAGACCGGGTTTACAGGGACGCGGACATGCTGATTGAGGGGCCGAAGATACTGGCAATCGGCAGGGACCTGATGAACGGAGGGGACCCGGCGTCAGGAAGAAATCTGAATCAGGAGGAGGTCCAGGTCATCCGGGCAGAGGGAAAATTCGTGTATCCGGGCCTGATCAACACCCATCATCATTTTTTCCAGACCTTTGTGCGCAATCTCATGACCATTGACTATCCCAACATGATGGTGATGGACTGGATTGATAAGATTTACCGCATATTCCAGAACATTGATTCCGACGTGATTTACTACTCCACCCTTACATCCTTTGCGGATTTGATGAAACACGGCTGTACCTGCGCCTTTGATCACCAATACTGCTACACCAGGAAGACCGGCAAGTCACCGGTGGACCGTCAGATGGAGGCGGCAGAGCTTTTGGGCATCCGGTACCACGCCGGAAGGGGGACCAACACCCTTCCCGGAAGTGAAGGAAGCTCCATTCCCGACAATATGCTGGAGACAACGGATGAGTTCTTAAAGGACTGTGACAGGCTGATTGGACTGTATCACGATTCCGGGCCGTTTTCCATGAGGCAGATAGTCATGGCGCCCTGCCAGCCCATTAACTGCCGCAGGGAAACCTTTGCCGAGACCGTGGCCATGGCCAGGGAGAAGGGGGTCAGGATGCATACGCATCTGGGCGAGGGAGAGAACGAGGGCATGATGGCCCGCTGGGGCAAGCGCACCATGGACTGGTGTGGAGAGATGGGCTTTATCGGAGAGGACGTGTGGTACGCCCATGACTGGGAAGTGACAAAGGAAGAGTATAGGGTCCTGGCAGCCACAGGCACAGGGGTTTCCCACTGTCCGGCGCCGGCCGTACTTGGCGGCTTCCCGATTCTAAATATAAAGGAAATGCGGGAAGCGGGCATCCTTGTGAGCCTGGGATGCGACGGTTCCGCCACCAATGACAGTTCCAATCTGCTGGATGCCCTGCGCATGGCTTACCTGATGCAGGCAAACCACACCAAGGAGAGAGGGGGATGCGTCTCCGCCTATGACATGTTAAAGGTGGCCACCGTAAACGGGGCAAAGACCCTTGGAAGAGGCGACCTGGGGTCCCTGGAAGCGGGAAAGGCAGCGGACCTGTTTATGATTGACACAGAGACACTGGAGCTGGCGGGCGCCCTGCACGACCCGAAGAACCTGCTGGCCAGAGTGGGACTGACCGGACCGGTGTGGATGACCATGATTAACGGAAACATTGTTTACAAAGACGGCATCCTGAAAGGCGTGGACGAGAGAAAGCTGGCCCTGGAGGGAGAGGCTGTATGCACAAGGGTCATCCGGGAGCCTCACAGCGCGTACAGGGAATTTATTTAAGGGGGAATCTTATTTAAAGGGGAAGCCGGCAGAAAAAAGGAAAGAAGGTTGGCAGGTGAAGGAATATTTTTCTATCGGGGAATTGGCGGAGCTGTTCGGGCTTAACATACAGACACTGTACTACTACGAC
The DNA here is from genome assembly GCF_020297485.1 of Enterocloster clostridioformis. Taxonomy (NCBI): domain Bacteria; kingdom Bacillati; phylum Bacillota; class Clostridia; order Lachnospirales; family Lachnospiraceae; genus Enterocloster; species Enterocloster clostridioformis. The sequence continues at coordinate 1,993,047 of NZ_JAIWZC010000001.1, read as the reverse complement.
AGCGTCGGCATCTTTTCCCCCAGGGAACGCAATGAGAAAAACGGGCGCAGAAAGTATGAGTTTGACCAGATATACGAGCTGGCAACCGTGTCCTATATGCGCCGTCTGGGCTATTCCCTGGAGGAAATCAAGGAATCCAGAACCAGCTTAAATTCCAGCAGGGCTGTGGACATTATGAAGCAGCGCTCCCAGAAGCTTCGTAGGCAGTGGCAGAAGCTGCTCAACATAGATGAGGCCATCCAGAGAAAAATCCGGTTCATGGAACAGGAGATGGATGGAATCCGTCTGGATGAGATTGCGGTAAAGCATTTTGAGGACCGGAGGTTTATTTCCATAGGCGACGAGGAGCTGCTGTACAGGGAAAATTCCTTTTATTTTTATCCCACCATCGCCTTTTACGAGGGAGACCGGAAGTATTTTGGGGCCTACCTGTATCCGGACCATGAGGAGATACCAAAAACCATACCTCAGTCCAGAATCCAGATTATCCGGGGAGGCGACTTCCTCTGCGGATACCATCTGGGCGGATACGAGGGGGTGCCGGACACCATCCGGCGTCTGAGGGAGGCCAGGCCGGACCTTGAGCTGGGGGCCCAGGCCATCAATTTTAATATTCTGGATCAGTTCGTGGAGAGTGACAATAAAAATTTTATCACCGCCATGCAGATTCGGGTGTTATAGATTCACATGACTGATGATGGGGTACCTAATGAGGAAACATAAAAAATCTAAGGAAAAAGGAAGGATAAGAGACATGAAAAACAGAATGCGTTTAGCGGCGGCAGCCCTGGCATTATCCATGGCAGGCTTTGGCCTGACCGGATGCGGCGGGGAAACAAAGGAGACAGCGGCAAAGACAGAGGCTGCAGATAAGCAGGCCGGGGGCGCCCAGGCGGCAGATACCCAGGCAAATGGGGACCAGGCCGAAGGCGGCCAGGAGGAAGGAAGCCGGACAGCGGACGGCAAGACGTACAAGGTGGCCCTGTGCCTGTCCGGCGCGGCCAATGATATGGGCTGGTGCCAGTCAGCCTATGACGGCCTTAAGCTTTTAGAGGCGGATTACGGCTGTGAGGTGACCTATACGGAGAACCTGACACCGGATGACATTGAGGCTGCTTTTGCGGATTATGCGGCCAGCGGATATGACGTGGTCATCGGTCACGGATACGAGTTCGGAGATCCGGCGGTGGACGTTGCGGAGCAGTATCCGGATACAAAGTTCATTGTAACGGAGGGAGAGGTGTCTGCCGACAATGTGGCCTCCTATGTGTCAAAGTGTGAGGAAGGCGGATACATCATGGGAATGCTGGCAGCCGGCATGTCCGAGAGCGGCAAGGTGGGCTTTATCGGACCGATTCAGGGCGCGTCCCTTGTGAAGATTATGAACGGATTTGAGGACGGGGCAAAGGAAGTAAACCCTGACATCCAGGTACAGACCGCATGGACCGGTTCCTTTACCGATACGGCCCTTGGCAAGGAGGCCGCCCAGGCCATGATTGATAATGGCGCGGATGTAATCGGACACTGTGCCAACGAGTCGGGAACAGGAGCCATCAATGCGGCAAAGGAAGCAAAGGTCTACGCCACAGGCGACTCCTATGACCAGAATGATCTGGCGCCCGACACCATCCTTTCCTCATCTGTTTACCACATTCCTCATGTGATTGAGGTTGCCTTTAAGACGGTTGCGGACGGAACCTTTGAGGGCGGCATCTACCAGCTGGGAATGGCAGACGGGGCAGTGAGCGTTGCGCCTTACCACAATCTGGATTCCGCTGTTCCCGATGAGCTGAAGCAGAAGATTTCCGATAAGATTGCGGCAATTGAGTCCGGAACGTTTGAAGTGACATGTGATACCAAGCCCAGAACATAAGATATTTCCTGAAAGGGGCCTGCATCAAACCAACCGCAGCTCTGCGTGTCCGGGGGTGCGGGCCCTGTTTGGAAAGAAAGGATGGAACAGATGCCATTACTTGAGATGAAGCATATAACCAAATCCTTTGCAGGCGTGTATGCCAACGAGGATGTGGACCTGTCTGTGGAGCAGGGGGAGATACATGCGCTGTTAGGGGAAAATGGGGCCGGCAAGACCACCCTTATGAATATTCTGTTTGGCATTTATCAGGCGGACAGGGGGGAAATCTGTTTTAAAGGCCATAATGTGGAATTTAAGTCGCCGGGGGAGGCGATTGCCAGGGGAATCGGCATGGTGCACCAGCATTTTTCCCTGGTGAAGAAAATGACGGTGCTGGACAATGTGATGCTGGGATTAAAGGGGGAGGGCATCATGGCGGACCGGAAGTCGGCAAGGGAAAAACTGACGGGCCTTGCCGCGGCCTACGGTCTCCCGGTAAACCCGGAAGCCCCTGTCCACACCCTTTCCGTGGGAGAGCAGCAGAGGGTGGAGATTCTCAAGGCTCTGTACCGGGATGTGAGCCTGCTGATTCTGGACGAGCCCACCGGCGTACTCACGCCCCAGGAAACGGAGAATTTTTTCGGGGTATTAAAACGGCTGCGTGACGAGGGTTATGGAATTATTATCATCACCCACCGGCTGGGGGAAATCATGGATATCAGCGACCGGGTGACGGTGCTGCGCGACGGCCGGAAGGTCAGGAGCCTGGTGACAAAGGAGACAACGCCGGAGGAGCTGTCTGCCTGTATGATTGGGCGGGAGCTTAAGACGGAAAGAGAGATAAGGGAATCCGCTGCCGGGGAGACGGCCTTAAGCCTTAAGGATGTGTGTCTCCACAAAAAGCACAGCACCAAGATGTCTCTGGACCACGTAAGCCTTACCATACGCAGGGGAGAAATCCTGGGAATCGCGGGAGTGGAAGGCAACGGACAGAAGGAGCTGGCCGAGGTAATAACAGGAATCCGCAGGATTAAAAGCGGACAGATGGAATACCAGGGAAAGGATATACGAAAGGACAGTGTAAAGGAACGGTTCCGGGCGGGTATCTCCTATATTTCCGATGACCGTCACGGCGACAGCCTGGTCATGGACATGACGGTGGAGGACAATCTGATTTTAAGGGACTTTGACAGGGAACCTTTTTCAAGGAAAATGGTGCTGGACTACAGACAGGCGGAGAAGAGAGCCAGGGAGGCCCTGGATGAATACAGCATCAAGACCTCGGGCAAAAGCGGCATCAAAACACCGGTAAAGCTGATGAGCGGCGGTAACCAGCAAAAGGTCATACTTTCCAGGGAGATATCCGGGGAAGCCGGCCTGATTGTGGCCAGCCAGCCCACAAGGGGACTGGATATCGGAGCCACCCGGTTTGTCCATGAAACCCTCCTCAGGCAGAGGGATGCAGGCAGATGCGTCCTGCTGATATCGGCTGACCTGGATGAAATCCTGGGGGTAAGCGACCGCGTGGCAGTCATGTATGAGGGCCGTATCATAGGGATCCTGAACCGGGAAGAGGCGGATGTACATAAAATTGGCCTGCTGATGGGCGGTATTGCTAAGGAGGCGGCAAATGAATAGGAAATCAAAAATATTTGAGACAGCAGGCATCGGACTCATCGCAGTGGCAGTGTGGACGGTTCTCATCATGCTGTCAGACGCAAGCCCGGCAGAGGCTTATGCCATGTTCTTTAAGGGCATATTTGGAAACTTAAACGGGTTCATGGAAGTGTTTGTAAAGGCAGCCCCCCTGATTTTTACGGGTCTGGGATGCGCGGTGGCGTTCAGGACCGGCTTTTTCAACATCGGCGCGGAGGGACAGTTTTACATAGGGGCCCTTGCCTCGGCGTGGGCGGCCCTTACCTGGACCGGGATTCCCGGCGCGCTCCGCATCCTGTGCGCCATTTTGATGGGATTTGTATTTGGTGGTCTCTGGGCTCTGATAGCCGCCATGTTTAAGGCAAAGCTGGGGATATCGGAAATCATTGTAACCATCATGCTGAATTACATTGCCATCAATTTCCTGGGCATTGCGGTCAGGACCTTCCTCATGGACCCGGCAGGAAGCATACCTCAGTCGCCCAAGCTGGACCCTTCCGTCACCCTTTACCGGTTCTTAAAGCCCACCAGGCTTCACGCGGGATTTATCATTGCCGTGCTCATGGTGTTCCTTGTCTGGTTCATCCTGGAAAAGACAACGGTGGGATATGAAATCAAGGTGGTGGGATTCAACAAGCGGGCAGCTGCCTGCAATGGAATCTCTGTTGTCAGAAACATCATCATTTCCGCGTTCTTAAGCGGCGGACTGGCGGGAATCGCAGGAGCCGTGGAGGTCATGGGAGTGCAGAGAAAGCTTCTGGAGGGAATCTCCGGGGAGTGCGGATACACAGCGGTGCTCATCGCCCTTCTGGCCTCCAACCATCCCCTGGGCGTACTCTTTGCCGCCATCGCCTTTGCGGCCCTGGAGGTGGGAGCCAATTCCATGCAGAGGCAGATGGGAGTGCCTTCGGCCATTGTCAATATCCTGGTGGGGCTGATTGTGCTGCTGATTCTGGGCAGGGAGCTGTTTTACAGGAAGAGAAAGGAGGAAAAACCATGTTAGAGCAAATCATGACCATTGGTTTTGTGACGGCCTTTCTGACGGCGTCCGTAAGAATGGCCGTGCCTCTGATTTACGCCGGACTGGGGGAGACCATATCCGAGAAGGCGGGAATCCTTAACATAGGCATGGAGGGAGTCATGCTGGGCGGAGCCTTTTTCTCCTTTGCGGGAACCCTTTATTCCGGCAGCCTGGCCGTTGGCCTTTTGTGCGGCATGGCGGGCGGGGCCATGGTCAGCGCCATCCACGGGCTGCTGTCCATCAGGCTGGCCCAGGACCAGTCTGTCAGCGGAATCGCCATCAATATATTTATGGCCGGAGTCACCAGCTTTCTCTATAAACTGATGTCAAGCGGCCGGTCCTATCAGCAGATTGAACCCTTTGCAAAGCTTAAGATACCCTTTCTGGGGGATATACCCCTGATAGGAAACGCCCTGTTCAACCAGGACATACTGACATACGGGGTCTATGTGCTGGTAATCCTGGTCGCTCTGTTTTACAGCAGGACGTCAAAGGGAATGGCCTTTGCCGCCATCGGGGAGAATCCCAGGGCTGCGGATTCAGCCGGTATACCCGTACACCGGTACCAGTGGGCGGCTGTGCTGTTAAACGGAATGCTGGGAGGGCTGGGAGGCGCCTATCTGGTTCTGGTGCAGGTGGGTAATTTTTCTGAGAATATGACATCAGGCAGGGGATACATAGCCCTGGCGGCAGTCATATTGGGCCGGTATGTGCCCTTTGGAATGATGGGCGCGGCCTTCATATTCGGCGCGGCCAATGCCCTTCAAATCCGCCTCCAGGCCATCGGAGTGCCCCTGCCCACACAGGCTCTGGCCATGCTGCCCTACATCATAACCCTGGTTGCCCTTCTGGGCTCCATCGGCAGAAACAGCGCGCCCGAGGCATTGGGTAAGCCGTATATAAGGGGAGCCAGGTAGATTTCCGGAATAATGATTGACAGTCCCCCTGGCCTGTAGTAAGATAAGAAAAACGGATGTGCGCCACGGTACATGGTACCGGTATCTGCGCTGACAGGCCTGTCTTACGGCCAGGGCCTTACAGCAAAGAGACGGCAGCAAATCCCATATCAGGATATGTGATTGACTGACCTGAAGCAAGGCTGAAGGGGAAGGCGGGGACACAGATATGACAGTATGTTCAGGATACGCCTTTTTGGCGTATCCTTTTTTCAGTTATCGGGAGGTATCATATGGAGACAAGAATCGCGGTAATCGGCATAATAGTGGAAAATAAGGATGCGGTGGAAAGCGTCAACGATCTGCTCCACCAATACGGTCAGTACATCATTGGGAGGATGGGGCTTCCCTATGAAAAGAAAAAGGTTAACATTATAAGCGTTGTGGTGGATGCGCCCCAGGACATCATAAGCGCCCTGTCCGGCAAACTGGGCAGGCTTCAGGGCGTTAACTCCAAGGCCCTGTACTCCAATATCGGTAGTTGATAAAACTATATAAATTATCTGGCGGGGAAGTGTTACCGGAGGCCGCCATGGCCATGGACCCTGACCCGGCAAGAAAAGGAGAGGAAGAACATGAATTACGACCTAAAATCATCCCGTGCAGAGGAATTCATTCACCACGGGGAAATTGAGGAGACCCTTGCCTACGGGGAGGCAAACAGCACAAACAGGGAACTGATTGACGAGATTCTGGCAAAGGCCAGGGAGCGCAGGGGGCTGACCCACAGGGAGGCCATGGTGCTTCTGGACTGCGGACTGGAGGACAAGAACCAGGAGATTTATGAGCTGGCGGAACAGATTAAAAGGGATTTCTACGGAAACCGCATTGTGCTGTTTGCGCCCCTGTACCTGTCCAATTACTGTATCAATGGGTGTGTGTACTGTCCCTACCACGCCAAGAACAAACATATCCCAAGGAAGAAGCTGACCCAGGATGAAATCCGCAGGGAGGTTATGGCGCTGCAGGATATGGGGCATAAGCGCCTGGCCCTTGAAACAGGGGAGGACCCGGTGCACAATCCCATTGAATACATGCTGGAGTCCATTGACACCATTTACAGCATAAAGCATAAAAACGGCGCCATACGCCGCGTCAACGTGAACATAGCGGCCACCACGGTGGAGAATTACAGGAAGCTTAAGGACGCGGGAATCGGTACATATATCCTGTTCCAGGAGACATATCATAAGGAAAGCTATGAAAAGCTTCATCCCACAGGGCCAAAGCATGATTACTGTTACCACACAGAGGCGATGGACCGTGCCCAAATGGGCGGTATTGACGACGTGGGCTGCGGCGTGCTGTTTGGCCTGGAGCTTTACCGGTATGAATTTGCGGGACTTCTGATGCACGCGGAGCATCTGGAGGCAGTGTTCGGGGTGGGACCCCATACCATCAGCGTGCCCAGGATACGAAGGGCGGATGACATTGACCCGGATTCCTTTGACAATGGAATCGATGACGACACCTTCGCCAAGCTGGTTGCCTGTATTCGAATCGCGGTTCCCTACACAGGCATGATTGTTTCCACAAGAGAGAGCCAGAAAACCAGGGAACGGGTGCTGCACCTGGGCATTTCCCAAATCAGCGGCGGCTCCAAGACAAGCGTGGGCGGCTACTTTGAACCTGAGCCTGAGGATGAATGTTCGGCCCAGTTCGATGTAAGCGACAACCGTACCCTGGACCAGGTAGTGAACTGGCTCATGGGTATGGGATATATTCCCAGCTTCTGTACGGCCTGCTACAGGGAAGGGCGCACAGGCGACCGTTTCATGTCCCTGTGCAAGAGCGGGCAGATTCAAAACTGCTGCCATCCCAATGCTCTCATGACGCTGAAGGAATATCTCATGGATTACAGTTCTGAGGAGACAAGGCGCATCGGCGAGGCGCTCATAGAGAAGGAAATCGGAAGCATACCAAAGGAGAAGGTGCGCCAGATTGTCAGGGATAACCTGGTAAAGATTGAACAGGGCGTCAGGGATTTCAGATTTTAAACAGGGGAAGAGGAGCGGATGACCATGGGAATGAACAATACGCCGGCATCGGACCGGATACATATTGGATTTTTTGGAAGGAGAAACGCCGGCAAATCCAGCGTGCTGAACGCGGTCACGGGCCAGGATCTGGCTGTGGTGTCGGACGTGAAGGGAACCACTACGGACCCTGTTTATAAGGCCATGGAGCTGCTGCCTCTGGGCCCTGTGATGATGATTGACACGCCCGGCATTGACGATGAGGGCCAGTTGGGAAGCCTGAGGGTGAGGAAGAGCTATCAGGTACTAAACAAGACAGACGTGGCTGTGCTGGTGATGGATGTCTGTCACGGCCCGGCTTCGGAGGACTATGCCCTCCTGGAGAAGATAGGGGAAAAACAGATTCCCTGCGTGGCGGTCTGCAACAAGGCGGATTTGGACGGAATTTCCGGTCAGAGACCGGAGGGGATTCCTGACTCGGTTCCCGTCCTGTCTGTCAGCGCCCATACCGGTCAGGGTATTGCGGCGCTGAAGGAGTGTCTGGCGCAGCTGGGCAGGACCCAGGAGAACAGCCGCAAAATCGTGGGAGATTTGCTTTCTCCATCGGATCTGGCCGTACTGGTGGTACCCATTGACAAGGCGGCTCCCAAGGGACGCCTGATTCTGCCCCAGCAGCAGACCATACGCGACATCCTGGAAGCGGATGCAGTGTCCGTGGTGGTCAGGGAAAACGGACTGAAGGACACGCTGGCATCTCTGGAGAAGAAGCCCAGAATGGTCATCACCGACAGTCAGGTATTTGCTAAGGTCAGTGCAGATACGCCGGAGGATATTCTCCTGACTTCCTTTTCCATTCTCTTTGCCCGCTATAAAGGCAGTCTGGAGCCCATGGTGCAGGGCGTCAGGGCTCTGGACAGCATCAGAAAGGGAGACAGAATCCTGATTTCTGAGGGCTGCACCCATCACAGGCAGTGCGAAGATATCGGGACCGTAAAGCTGCCCAAGTGGATACGGGAGTATACCGGAACAGAACCGGAGTTTGTGTTTACCTCAGGTACGGAGTTTCCGGATGAACTGGCTGGCTATCATCTGATTGTCCATTGCGGCGGATGCATGCTGAATGAGCGTGAGATGAAATATAGAATGAAATGCGCTCAGGACCAGGGAATTCCCATGACCAACTATGGCATAACCATTGCTTACATACATGGGATATTGAGGCGGAGCGTGGAACCATTTCCGGAGATAGCGGCGCTGCTGGACGGCAGCCGGGAAGGATGAGGGCGGGGAGTCTGAATCAGGATGCGTCATAACCGGACGGTTGGGAAATACGGATAAGTGATATAAGGCAGGGGCTGTGAATCATATTTTATGTGACACAGGCTCCTGCTTTTTTGCACTTTTTTGCGCCCTGTATATACTGGAGATTATAGATAGGCATTTTGAATTAAAAAAAATATTTTTTTATTTTAGGAGGTATATTGAAAAATGTTTCTAACGTGATATACTTATAACTAAGGGGAATTAATATTGAGAACATATAAATGGAAGGAGAAGAAATTATGAGGATTCAGGGTAAGAGAGTCTGGATAGCAGGACAGTTCATAGCAGCCCAGATGGAGATTGAGGATGGAGCCATCAGTCGTATCCATGGGTATGGTGCGGGACCGGCGGATCAGGATTACGGGGATAAGAGAATCGTGCCGGGTTTCATTGACATCCACACACACGGAGCATATGATTTTGATACAAACGACGGCCGGCCGGAGGGACTCCGCAACTGGATGAAGCGGATACCGGAGGAGGGTGTAACAGCCATCCTGCCCACTACCGTAACCCAGATGCCGGATGTGCTCACCAAGGCCGTGGCCAATGTGGCAGCCGTGGTGAAGGAGGGCTACGAAGGAGCGGAAATCCTGGGCATTCATTTTGAGGGACCGTTCCTGGACATGGAGTACAAGGGAGCGCAGCCGCCTGAGGCCATTGCGTCTGCATCCGTGGAGCAATTTAAAAAATATCAGGAGGCAGCACAGGGCCTTATCAAATATATCACCCTGGCGCCGGAGCGGGATCCGGACCATGCGCTTACCAGATACTGCTCCACCCACGGCGTGGTGGTCAGCATGGGCCACTCGGCAGCCACTTACGAGCAGGCTCTTTTGGGCATTGCCAACGGCGCAACATCCATGACCCATGTATATAACGGCATGACGCCTTACCATCACCGCAAACCGGGGCTGGTAGGCACGGCTTTCCGGGTAAGGGACATCTACGGGGAAATCATCTGTGACGGTTGCCATTCCCACCTGGCTGCCCTGAACAACTTCTTTACGGCCAAGGGACGTGATTATTCCATCATGATCAGCGATTCCCTCAGGGCTAAGCACTGCCCTCCGGGAGGTGAGTACCAGCTGGGCGGCCATGACATTGAGATAGGAGAGGACGGACTGGCCCGTCTCAAGGGAACAGATACCATTGCGGGAAGCACCCTCAACATGAACAGAGGGCTTAAGATTCTGGTAGAGCAGGCGCTGGTGCCCTTTGACACTGCTCTTAATTCATGCACCATCAACCCGGCCAGATGTCTGGGCGTGGATCACAGAAAAGGAAAGATTGCAGCCGGATGCGACGCGGATTTGGTGGTTCTGGATGATGATTACAGCGTACTCCAGACATGGTGCAGAGGACGCGCAATGCTTTGATGCAGGACCCTGAACCGCCGCGGTTTTAAGGAAAATTTCGATAAAATCCTTGAAAATGCTTGCATTTACGGCGGCATGATGGTATAGTGTATACGATAACTAATGTAGATTACTGATAAAAGAGTGGACACCAGTCCACTCTTTCGTTTTGGAAAGACAGGAAAGGTGGTGGAATGATGGGAAAAAAGGAGAGCTATGAGAGCCGGGTGGAGAAACACCTCCTTCCACTGATGGAAGAGCATGGTTTTGAACTGGTAGACGTAGAATATGTCAAAGAAGCAGGTACCTGGTATCTGAGGGCTTATATAGATAAAGAAGGCGGCATTGCCGTGGATGACTGTGAGGTCATCAGCAGGGCCTTAAGCAGCTGGCTGGACAAAGAAGATTTTATTGACGACAGTTATATTCTGGAAGTCAGTTCGCCGGGACTAGGCCGTCCTCTTAAGAAGGAAAAGGACTTCGTAAGAAGCATGGGCAAGGATGTGGATGTAAGGCTTTACCGTCAGCTTAACAAGCAAAAGGAATTTACGGGCGCCCTCAGTGCATATGATGAAAATACTGTGACGCTGACCATGGAAGACGGAAACCAGATGGTATTTGAAAAAGCGGACATTGCCCTGATACGGCTTGCGCTGGATTTTTAGTTAGATCATTCACATGCTGAGACATGGATAGGAGGATAAACATGAACAAGGAACTGTTAGAGGCAATGGAGGTATTGGAGAAAGAGAAAAACATTTCCAAAGATACGCTCATTGAGGCCATTGAGAACTCTTTACTCACTGCCTGTAAGAACCATTTCGGAAAAGCCGATAATGTAAAGGTCACGGTGAACCCTAATACCTGTGACTTTGCAGTATATGCGGAAAAAGCGGTTGTGGAAAACGTGGAGGACGATTGTCTGGAGATGAGCCTGGCGGATGCCAAGATGCTGAACCCCAAGTATGAGATTGGGGATACGGTACAGATTCCGCTGGATTCCAAGAAATTCGGCCGTATTGCCACACAGAACGCAAAGAACGTGATTCTGCAGAAGATACGCGAGGAAGAACGCAAGGCACTGTACAACGAGTATTATATGAAGGAAAAGGATGTCATGACCGGCGTGGTACAGCGCTATCTGGGAAGGAACGTGAGCATTAACCTGGGCAGGGTGGACGCCATCCTCAATGAAAGCGAGCAGGTAAAGGGCGAGACATTCCGTCCCACGGAGCGCGTCAAGGTATATGTTATCGAGGTGAAGGATACGCCAAAGGGCCCCAGGGTTTCTGTGTCCAGGACACACCCGGACCTGGTGAAACGTCTCTTTGAATCCGAGGTGGCCGAGGTCCGCGACGGTACGGTGGAAATCAAGGCCATTGCCAGGGAAGCAGGTTCCAGGACAAAGATTGCGGTGAAATCCAATGACGCCAATGTGGATCCGGTAGGCGCATGCGTGGGCCTCAACGGTTCCAGGGTTAATTCCATTGTAAGCGAATTAAAGGGTGAAAAGATTGACATCATTAACTGGGATGACAATCCCGCGTACCTGATTGAAAATGCATTGAGCCCCGCCAAGGTTATCTGCGTTGTGGCGGACGAGGAAGAGCGGGAAGCCCAGGTTATTGTGCCGGATTACCAGTTGTCCCTTGCCATCGGCAAGGAGGGTCAGAACGCGAGACTGGCCGCAAGGCTTACTGGCTTTAAGATTGATATTAAGAGTGAGACCCAGGCCAGGGAAATGGGACTCTTCGAGCAGATGGGGCTTCAGTATGGCGATACGCCGTCTGAGGTCTATGAGGAAGAGACGGAGGAAACGGAAAGCTACCAGGAGTATGAAGAAAACTATCAGGAAGACGGAAGCGAACAGTAAAAGGGATACTCTGAGAAGGTTAGGAGTGATGTAAGTGAGCATGAAAAAAGTTCCGCTCAGGCAGTGCATTGGCTGCCAGGAGATGAAGAGTAAGAAAGAAATGATAAGAGTCATAAAAACCGCCGAGGATGAGATTATGTTGGATGCCACAGGCCGTAAGAACGGCAGGGGCGCTTACCTGTGTCCATCAATGGAATGCCTGAAGAAGGCAGTGAAGGGAAAGGGACTGGAACGTTCCTTCAAGATGGCCATTCCCAAAGAGGTGTATGAAACTCTGGAAAAGGAGATGGAAGAACTTGGCAGATAACAAAAGGCTGTTAAGCCTGGTGGGCCTTGCGACAAGGGCCAGGAAGGTGGTAAGCGGCGAATTTTCGACGGAGAAATCAGTAAAGAGCGGAAAGTCCCATTTGGTAATCGTATCGGAAGAAGCTTCGGACAATACAAAGAAAAAGTTTACCAACATGTGTACTTACTATAAAGTCCCAATCTATCTGTTTGGAACAAAGGACGAACTGGGGCATGCCATGGGGCAGGAGTTCAGGGCGTCACTGTCAGTGGAGGATGCAGGTTTCGCAAGGTCAATGGTAGAACGAATGAATAAAAACGGAGGTAGCTTGAATGAGAGTAAGTGAACTGGCAAATGAACTGGGCAAGACCAGTAAGGAGATATTGGAAATTATTAAGACGAAGGATAAATCAGCTGTATTGTATGCGGCATCGAATGTGACAAAGGATCAGGAGAATATTGTACGCTCTTTTGCAAATCCTAAGAGGGACGCAAAACCTGCCGCACCGGAGCACAGGACTGAGGCTCCTAAAACAGAGGCTTCCAGGACGGAAGCTCCAAGGACGGAAGCGCCTAAGACAGAGGCTCCTAAGGCGGAGGCTGCCAGGAACCAGGACGGCGGGTCAAGGGGTGAACCGGCTAAGAAGAAGCTGACGGCCGTGTTCCGTCCTCAGAACGCCCAGCAGCAGATTAAGCGTCCGGTTCCTCCGAAGCCACAGGGAGGAAAACAGGGCCATACGGCTCCTGCCCCGGCCGCAGCGCCTCAGGCCGTACATCCGGCACCCCAGGCAGCTTTGGCAGAGTCTGCAAAACCACAGGTTCAGGCTCAGTCAGCGGATACGGTTTCAGAGAGAACCGCAGCGCCTCAGCCAACCCAGGCACCACAGGCCGGAGTTCAGGCGGGAGCCCCGGGAACTGCCCAGGACAGCCGTGATACAGCCAGGAGCCAGGGAGGCTACCAGGGCAGCCGCGACAATAACAGAAGTCAGGGAGGCTACCAGGGCAGCCGCGACAACAACCGCGGCCAGGGAGGCTATCAGGGAGGCCAGGGGGGCTACCAGGGCAGCCGCGACAATAACAGGAGCCAGGGAGGCTGCCAGGGCAGCCGCGACAACAACCGCGGCCAGGGAGGCTATCAGGGAGGCCAGGGAGGCTGCCAGGGCAGCCGTGACAACAACAGAAGCCAGGGCGGCTATCAGGGAGGCCAGGGAGGCTACCAGGGCAGCCGTGACAATAACAGGAGCCAGGGCGGCTATCAGGGAGGCCAGGGAGGCTACCAGGGCAGCCGCGACAACAACAGGCCCCAGGGAGGCGGCTATCAGGGCAGCAGGAGCCAGGGCGGCTATCAGGGAGGCCAGGGAGGCTACCAGGGCAGCCGTGACAACAACAGGCCCCAGGGAGGCGGCTATCAGGGCAGCAGAAGCCAGGGCAGCTATCAGGGAGGCCAGGGAGGCTACCAGGGCAGCCGTGACAACAACAGGCCCCAGGGAGGCGGCTATCAGGGCAGCAGGAGCCAGGGCAGCTATCAGGGAGGCCAGGGAGGTTACCAGGGCAGCCGCGACAGCAACAGGCCGGGGGGAGGCTACCAGGGCAACCGCGACGGCGCAAGGCCCCAGGGCGGTTATGGAAACAGGTCCCAGGGCGGCTACGGCGCAAGAACTCAGGGAGGCTATCAGGGCCGTCCGGGAGATGACAAGGATGCAAGGGACAACAGAGGCAGGACTGACAGCCGACGCCCAGCAGGGGCCAGGGACGGGAAGTCATCCTTTGACACCCCAATCCAGACAAAGCCAAGCAGCAACCGCCAGAATAAGAATGCCCATAAGAATGCCAGATTTGATAAGCGCGACAGGCTGGAGGACGGCAAGAAGAAAGTTCCGAAGACAGGAAAGGGAGCATTTATCATGCCTCAGCCTAAGAAGGAGGAGTCTAAGGCGGATGAGGTGAAAACCATCACTCTTCCCGATGTACTCACCATCAAGGAGCTGGCAGAGAAGATGAAGCTTCAGCCATCTGTCATTGTAAAGAAGCTGTTTTTAAAGGGCCAGGTAGTGACCCTGAACCAGGAAATCGATTATGAGCAGGCAGAAGAGATTGCCATGGAATTCGATGTCCTGTGTGAAAAGGAAGTAAAGGTTGATGTCATAGCGGAGCTTTTGAAGGAAGATGAAGAGAGCACCGAGGACATGGTTCCCAGGTCACCGGTTGTGTGCGTTATGGGCCACGTTGACCACGGTAAAACTTCCCTTTTGGACGCTATCCGGGAGACAAACGTGACTGCAAGAGAGGCAGGCGGCATCACCCAGCATATCGGTGCCTCTGTCATCGAGATAAACGACCGAAAGATTACGTTCCTGGATACGCCGGGCCATGAGGCGTTCACGGCCATGCGTATGAGGGGAGCACAGTCCACTGACATTGCCATCCTGGTAGTGGCCGCGGATGACGGCGTAATGCCTCAGACCGTTGAGGCTATCAACCACGCAAAGGCGGCCAATGTGGAAATCATTGTGGCCATCAACAAGATTGATAAGCCAAGCGCCAACGTGGATAAAGTAAAGCAGGAGCTGGCTGAATACGAGCTGATTCCCGAGGATTGGGGCGGCAGCACCATCTTCGTACCTGTCTCAGCCCATACAAAAGAGGGTATCAAGGACCTGCTGGAAATGGTTCTTCTGACCGCGGACGTGCTTGAACTGAAGGCTAACCCCAACCGTAAGGGCAGGGGCCTTGTAATCGAGGCAGAGCTGGATAAGGGCAAGGGACCTGTTGCCACGGTTCTGGTACAGAAAGGCACCTTAAGAGTAGGCGAGACCATTGCGGCCGGCGCGTGCTTCGGCAAGATTCGTGCCATGATGGACGACAGGGGCCGCCGCGTGAAGGAGGCAGGGCCGTCCACACCGGTGGAAATCCTGGGCCTTAACGATGTGCCCAATGCCGGTGAGGTATTTGTGGCAACTGAAAACGAGAAGGAAGCAAGAAACTTTGCTGAGACATTTATCTCAGAAGGAAAGAGTAAACTGATAGAGGATACCAAGGCAAAACTGTCTCTGGATGATCTGTTCAGCCAGATTCAGGCCGGCAATGTAAAGGAACTGCCGATTATCGTAAAGGCCGACGTACAGGGCTCCGTGGAGGCTGTAAAGCAGAGCCTTACCAAGCTCTCCAACGAGGAGGTCATGGTAAAGGTGATCCACGGCGGCGTAGGCGCCATCAACGAGTCCGACGTTTCCCTGGCATCCGCATCCAACGCAATCATCATTGGCTTCAACATCCGTCCGGACGCGACCGCCAAGTCCATTGCGGAGCGTGAGAAGGTGGATATCCGTCTGTACAAGGTTATCTATCAGGCCATCGAGGATGTGGAGGCAGCCATGAAGGGCATGCTGGATCCTGTATTCGAGGAAAAGATTATCGGCCACGCAGTGATCCGCCAGACCTTTAAGGCGTCCGGCATCGGAACCATTGCAGGCTCCTATGTATTGGACGGCAAATTCCAGAGAAACTGCAGCTGCCGTGTCAAGAGAGACGGAGAGCAGATTTTTGAAGGACCGCTGGCTTCCCTCAAGCGTTTCAAGGACGATGTAAAGGAAGTGGCGGCAGGATACGAGTGCGGCCTTGTATTTGAGAAGTTTAATGATCTTCAGGAAGATGATGAGATCGAGGCTTACATCATGGTGGAAGTACCGAGATAGGCATCATGGCTAAGAGAGGAGTTACATGCGTAAGAACAGCATAAAGAATACAAGAATCAACATGGAGGTTCAGCGGGAACTCAGTGAAATCATCCGCGGGGGAATCAAGGATCCGAGGATTCATCCCATGACCAGCGTGGTTTCCGTTGAGGTCACACCAGACCTTAAGTTCTGCAAGGCGTATATCAGCGTTCTTGGGGACGAGGAGGCGGGGAAATCTACCATCCAGGGACTAAAGAGCGCAGAAGGGTATGTGCGCAGGGAGCTTGCAAGAAGAGTGAACCTGCGCAACACGCCGGAGCTTAAGTTCATATTGGACCAGTCCATTGAATATGGTGTTAACATGTCCAGACTCATCGATGAAGTGACAAAAGACCTTCATCAGGAAGAAACACAGGATGAAGAAGGAGCAAAGGAGGAGTTTTAATGACGATTCTTGAACAGATGTTAGAGGGCACCAAGTCCGTCGCCATCCTGGGCCATGTACGCCCGGACGGCGACTGCCTGGGCTCCGCACTGGGACTTTATAACTATCTCCGGCTGAATCATCCGGATATACGGGCAGCCGTGTATCTGGAGGAGTCATCTCCTAAATTTAATTATCTGAAGGGATATGACAAAATCCGCCACCAGGTTGACGATGCGTACTATGAGCTCTGTGTCTGCCTGGACAGCGGCGATATCCAGCGTCTGGGTGATTTTAAACATTACCTGGACCAGGCGGACAAAAGCCTGTGCCTGGACCATCATGTGACCAATACCCGTTACGGCGGCACCAACGTGGTTCCGGATGAGGCCAGTTCTACCTGCGAGGTCCTTTTTGAACAGCTGGATGAAGAAAAAATCGACCGTCACACGGCGGAGTGCCTGTACACCGGCATCATACATGATACAGGCGTGTTTAAATTTTCCTGTACATCAGCCCACACCATGGAGATAGCGGGAAAGCTGATGGAAAAGGGAATTGACTTCGGAGCCATCATAGACAACAGCTTTTACAGAAAAACATACATCCAGAACCAGATTCTGGGCAGGGCCCTCCTGGAGAGCATAACCTTTTTTGACGGGCGGTGCATCTTCAGCGCCATCCGCCAGAGCGAGATGGAGTTTTACGGGGTTGACGGCAAGGACATGGACGGGATTATCGACCAGCTGCGCCTCACGGAAGGTGTGGAGGTGGCTATCTTCATCTATGAGACAGGCGCCCAGGAATTCAAGGTCAGCATGCGTTCCCGGTATCTGGTGGACGTAAGCAGGATTGCGGCGTTCTTTGGAGGCGGAGGCCATGTAAGGGCTGCCGGATGTACCATGAGCGGCAGCATACACGACGTTATCAACAATCTGTCCGTACACATTGCCGGGCAGTTAGATGCTGTCCCGGACGGCCAGAAGTAAGGAACATACCATGTATCACGGAATCATAAATGTATACAAAGAGCCGGGCTATACTTCCCACGATGTGGTAGCCCGGCTTCGAGGGATTTTAAAACAGAAAAAAATAGGCCATACAGGAACCCTGGACCCAGCGGCTGAAGGAGTCCTTCCTGTTTGTCTGGGGACGGGCACCAGGCTGTGCGACATGCTGACGGACCGGTCCAAGACATACCAGGCCGTTATGCTGCTGGGCTGTGAGACAGACACCCAGGACACCACAGGAACCATTCTGGCAGAAAACAGGGAAGGGGCACTGTCCCTTACCGGGGAACAGGTAAGGGACGCTGTCATGGGATTTAGGGGTAATTACGCCCAGATACCTCCCATGTACTCCGCCCTTAAGGTGGACGGAAAGAAGCTGTACGAGCTGGCAAGGGCGGGAAAGGAAGTGGAACGCCAGCCAAGGCCGGTGCAGATTCTGGACATAAAGGTAAACGGGATAGATCTGCCCAGGGTTTGGATGGAGGTCACCTGTTCCAAGGGAACATACATACGTACCCTGTGCCATGATATCGGAAGGCTTTTGGGATGCGGCGGCTGTATGGATCACCTTACACGTACCAGGGTGGACCGCTTCAGCATTGAGGACAGCCTGACACTGGACCAGCTGGAACAGCTCCGTGACCAGGGAGAACTGGAGAGCTGCATCCTCCCGGTGGAGGAGGCCCTGCAGTCCCTCCGGCCTCTTAGATGCCTGCCGGAAGCAGACTCCCTCTTACACAATGGCAATCCCTGCTTTGCAAGGCAGCTAGACTGGAGCCGGTCAGATGAGCGGGAGGCCGGGGCTGAGGACGGACAGATGTTCCGCATGTATGACAGCAATCACAGATTTACGGGGGTCTACCAGTACCAGAAGGACAGGCACTGGTGGAAGCCCTGGAAGATGTTCCCCATGTAGCATCCCATGCAGCGCCGCCGGAACATCTGGAACAGAGGAAAAACGAGGAAGTGACAGGATGAGGTATATAGCAGACACCACAGAATTTCAGATAGAGGAGCCCACCATCGTGACTTTGGGCAAGTTTGACGGCAGGCACAGAGGCCATCAGAAGCTGTTAAGGACCATGATGGAGCTGAAGGCAGGGACAGGGTATCCCACTGCCATCTTCACCTTTGGCACGGCTCCGGGAACAGCAGTCACGGGTCAGCCCCAGACCGTTATCACCACCAATTTGGAGCGCCGCGCCAACATGGAGAAGGTGGGAATCGATTATCTGGTGGAATACCCATTTACCGATGAAACCCGCCATATGGAGCCGGAAACCTTTGTCAGGGATATTCTGGCAGGCCGTATGCATGCCAGGGAAATCGTGGTAGGCCCGGACTGCAGCTTTGGCTACAAGGGGGCAGGCAGCGCAGCACTGCTTCTGGCCATGGCCCATGACCTGGGATACCGTCTCCATGTCATAGAAAAGGAAAAGGACCACAGGCGCGACATCAGCAGCACCTATATCCGAGAAGAACTGGAAAAAGGCAATGTGGAAAAAGCCAACCAGCTGCTGGGCCAGCCCTACGCCATCCACGGGGAAGTGGTGCACGGCAACCACATCGGAGGCAGTCTGTTAGGTTTTCCCACAGCCAATATACTTCCGCCTCCCATCAAGCGCCTGCCCAGATACGGCGTTTATGTATCCCGCGTGCTGGTGGACGGCGTCTACTATAAAGGCGTTACCAACATTGGAAAGAAACCCACGGTGGGAGGAGAATACCCGGCAGGGGTGGAGACCTACATCTTCGGCCTGGAAGGCGACATCTACGGCAAAAACATAGAAGTCCAGATCCTGGCCTTCGACCGCCCGGAACAAAAGTTCACATCCCTTGAGGAACTGAAGGAGCGGATTGAAAAGGATAAAGAGTTTGCGAATGCATATTATGAAAAACATCCGGAGATTCTTGTGGAGAAATAAGATGTGGTACGATGCCATGCCAAATTGCCACGCCAAATTTATTTTTTCTCACTTTACAACCCCACCCATTTATGCTATACTAAGTCGGTATAAAATAACGCCGATGCCCGGTTACCTGGTGACTCCAGCCGGCAGCCTGGTTTTTGGTGAGATGAATAATATTAAGGAGGAAACACCATGATTTCAAAGGAAAAGAAAGCACAGATTATCGCAGAGTATGGCCGTAAGCCAGGGGACACAGGTTCACCTGAGGTTCAGATTGCCATTCTGACAGAGAGAATCACAGAACTGACCGAACATCTGAAGCAGAATCCAAAGGATCATCACTCCAGAAGAGGTCTTCTGATGATGGTTGGACAGAGAAGAGGTCTTCTTGATTACTTAAAGAAGACAGACCTGGAAGGATATCGTGCATTAATCGAGAAGCTTGGTATCAGAAAGTAATTCTGAAGATTAGGGTGGAGGGAACTCCACCCTATATTTGCTTATCATGGAAAGGAAGAAGCGGTGTGGGCGGCAGAGGTATCACTCCGAGACCGCTGATGTACCTGCAGGATTATGATTTCTGCAGGCAGATCAGTAGTTTCGGCGTCTTCTGCCCGGGGATGACATATGGATTGGACATGCCCCGGCCATACCGGTAACATTTATTATTTTTATTGTAAAGGAGATACCAGTATGTTTAAAAGTTTTAGTATGGATTTGGCAGGACGCAAACTGACCGTTGAGGTTGGCCGTGTGGCTGCCCAGGCAAGCGGTGCGGCCTTCATGCACTATGGCGATACGGTGGTGCTTTCCACGGCAACCGCGTCGTCCAAGCCAAGGGAGGGCATTGATTTCTTCCCTCTCAGCGTGGAATATGAGGAAAAATTATACTCAGTAGGAAAGATTCCGGGCGGTTTCAATAAGAGAGAGGGCAAGGCTTCTGAAAATGCTGTCCTGACCTGCCGCGTTATCGACCGTCCCATGCGTCCGCTGTTCCCCAAGGATTACCGCAACGACGTGACCCTGGACAACATCGTAATGTGCGTGGATCCTGACTGCAGCCCTGAGCTGACAGCCATGCTGGGTTCTGCTATTGCCACCAGCATTTCCGATATCCCGTTTGCTGGTCCCTGTGCTACCACGCAGGTAGGTCTGATTGACGGCCAGTTCATCATCAACCCCACTGCTGACCAGAAGCAGGTGTCTGATATGGCTCTGACCGTGGCTTCCACCAGGGAAAAGGTTATCATGATTGAGGCCGGCGCCAACGAGGTTCCGGAGCAGATTATGATTGACGCCATCTTTAAGGCTCATGAAGTGAACCAGGAAATTATCAGGTTCATCGACACCATCGTGGCTGAGTGCGGCAAGGAAAAGCACTCTTATGAGAGCTGCGCGGTGCCGGAAGAGCTGTTTGCAGCCATCAGGGAAATCGTGACCCCACAGGAAATGGAAGAGGCCGTGTTTACCGATGACAAGCAGACCCGCGAGAAGAATATAGCGGAAATCACAGCAAAGCTGGAAGAGGCATTTGCCGGAAACGAAGAATGGCTTGCCGTTCTGGGCGAGGCTGTTTACCAGTATCAGAAGAAGACGGTCCGCAAGATGATTTTAAAAGATCACAAGCGTCCTGACGGCCGCGCTATCACGGAAATCCGTCACCTGGCCGCGGAAGTTGACCTTCTTCCCAGAGTTCACGGCTCAGGCATGTTTACCCGCGGCCAGACACAGATTCTCAACGTCTGCACCCTGGCTCCTCTGTCCGAGGCCCAGAAATTAGACGGCCTGGATGAAAATGAGACCAGCAAGCGTTATATGCACCACTATAACTTCCCGTCCTTCTCTGTAGGCGAGACAAAGCCAAGCAGAGGACCGGGCCGCCGCGAGATAGGCCATGGGGCCCTGGCGGAGAGGGCGTTGATTCCGGTCCTTCCAAGTGCGGAGGAATTCCCATATGCAATCCGTACCGTATCTGAGACCATGGAGTCCAATGGTTCCACCTCTCAGGCAAGTATCTGTGCGTCCACCCTTTCGCTGATGGCTGCCGGTGTGCCTATTAAGGAGATGGTAGCCGGTATTTCCTGCGGTCTTGTGACCGGTGATACGGATGACGATTATCTGGTGCTTACCGACATTCAGGGCCTGGAAGATTTTTTTGGCGATATGGACTTTAAGGTGGGCGGAACCAAGAATGGTATTACTGCCATTCAGATGGATATTAAGATTCACGGACTGACACGGCCGATTATTGAGGAAGCCATTGCCAGGACAAGGGAAGCCAGAATGTATATTCTGGACAATGTAATGAGACCTGTTATCTCAGAGCCGAGAAAGCACTTAAGCCCATATGCTCCGAAGATTAAGCAGATTACCATTGATCCGCAGAAGATTGGCGACGTGGTAGGTAAGCAGGGCAAGGTCATCAACAAGATTATTGAGGAGACCGGCGTTAAGATAGACATTACGGACGACGGTTCTGTGAATGTATGCGGCACGGACGAGGCCATGATTGACAGGGCTATCCAGATTATTACCGGAATCGTCACGGATATTGAGGCGGGCATGGTGTTTAACGGCAAGGTAGTGCGTATCATGAACTTTGGCGCATTTGTGGAGCTGGCCCCCAATAAGGATGGTATGATTCATATTTCCAAGCTGTCTGATAAGCGCGTTGGCAAGGTGGAGGATGTTGTGAACATCGGAGATGAGGTTACTGTAAAGGTAACTGAGGTCGATAAGATGGGCAGAATCAACCTGACCATGAGACCGAGCGACTTGGCAGAGAATAAGACCGCTGCCAGGACAGAGGAAAAATAAATTGCCTGACAGAAGGCAGAATGAAAGAGGAGATAAGTTTATGAGGAACATGAAAAGGAGCTTTGCGGTATTGGCTGCAACCGTTATGGCAGTGTGCGGCATTGCCCTGACAGGATGCCAGCAGAAGCTTGAGCCGGCAGACCAGGTAGTGGGAGCGCTGTACGAGCTGTCTGTTAAGGAAAATGCGGCTCCTATGAAGGATTTACTGGGATTTGCTTCTGAGGAAGACGTAAAGACCACCCTGATGGAAGATTCCGCCGAGACAGATCTGGTTTCCATGTTCAAGTCAGAGTTTGAGGCCGCGGGCATCGAGTTCTCTGACGAAGAAGTAGCTGAAATGTCCGATGCCCTTCAGGGACTGATTGACAAGCTGGATTACAGCGCCGAGATCACAGACCAGAGCAAGGACGAGACCACCGTACTTCTGAAGGTTAAGAGCTATTCCATGGATGATATGCAGAATATCATGGTAGACGTTATGACCGACATGCAGAACAACATCGACGAAGAAACAGCCGCAGCCATCATGGCCGGTGATGAAGATGCCCTTCAGAAGCTGATGCAGGATGCTGTAAAGCAGTATATGGGAAAGATTGGCGAGATGGTGCCGGCAGAAGAGATGACCGAGCTGACCATCAAGTGCCAGAGAGTCAAGGTGGATGTAAGCGGCAAGGAAAAGGTCGCATGGATGCCTCAGGATTTAAGCAAGTTCTCTGACGAGGTGAACAACGCCACATTCAAATAGGTATAAAGAAAGGGACAGTGCCTGTGAAAACAGGCATTGTCTTTTTTAGGCCTTCGTTATATAATGGTTTTTGAGTTATCAGATTGAGAAGAATATAGGAGACTTTAACATGAGCAGAGTAAGGACAAGGTATGCACCCAGCCCCACGGGCAGGATGCATGTGGGAAATTTAAGGACGGCATTGTATGCCTATCTCATAGCAAAGCATGAGGGAGGGGATTTCCTTCTCCGTATTGAAGATACAGACCAGGAACGTTTCGTGGAAGGGGCAGTGGAAATCATATACCAGACCCTGAAGGATACAGGCCTGATCCATGACGAGGGTCCTGACAAGGACGGAGGATGCGGCCCGTATGTCCAGAGCGAGCGCCAGGCATCCGGTATTTACCTGGAGTACGCAAAGAAGCTGGTGGAAAAAGGAGAGGCTTACTACTGCTTCTGTACTCCGGAGCGTCTGGCCGCCCTTAAGACCACTGTAAATGGAGAGGAAATCATGGCATATGATAAGCACTGCCTCCATTTAACCAAAGAAGAGGTGGAAGCCAACCTGGCAGCAGGCATGCCCTATGTCATCCGCCAGAACAATCCTACCACGGGAACCACCACATTCCGGGACGAGATTTACGGGGATATCACAGTGGACAACTCCGAGCTGGATGACATGGTCCTTATCAAGTCAGACGGATATCCCACCTATAATTTCGCCAACGTGGTGGACGACCATCTGATGGGTATTACCCATGTGGTAAGGGGAAATGAATATCTGTCCTCGTCACCCAAGTACAACAGGCTCTATGCCGCCTTTGGGTGGGATGTGCCGGTCTATGTGCACTGCCCGCTGATTACGGATGAGAGCCACCATAAACTGAGCAAGAGAAGCGGACACTCCTCCTTTGAGGACCTTTTGGAGCAGGGCTTCATCTCTCAGGCCGTGGTGAACTACGTGGCCCTATTGGGCTGGTCACCGGAGAACAACCGGGAGATATTCACTCTGGAGGAGATGGTAAAGGAATTTGATTACCACCGCATGAGCAAATCCCCTGCCGTGTTCGATATGACAAAGCTTAAGTGGATGAACGGCGAATACATGAAGGCTATGGATTTTGATACCTTCTATGAGATGGCTGA
The DNA here is from genome assembly GCF_020297485.1 of Enterocloster clostridioformis. Lineage (NCBI taxonomy): Bacteria > Bacillati > Bacillota > Clostridia > Lachnospirales > Lachnospiraceae > Enterocloster > Enterocloster clostridioformis. The sequence continues at coordinate 1,969,032 of NZ_JAIWZC010000001.1, read as the reverse complement.
GCCGTATCTGAAGGCGGCTGTCAGCAGGGATTTGGATCTTAAGAAGATAGCGTCCATGGTCAAAACAAGGATTGAAGTGTTCCCTGACATTGCGGACCATGTGGATTTCTTCGAGACCCTTCCGGAATACGATACGGCCATGTATACCCACAAGAAGATGAAGACAAACCCGGAGACCTCTCTTAAGGTTTTAAAGGATGTGCTGCCTCTTCTGGAAGCACAGGAGGATTTCACCAACGATGCCCTTTACGGTGTCCTCTCAAAATATGTGGAGGACACGGGGGTCAAAACCGGCTTTGTGATGTGGCCCATCCGTACCGCCGTGTCCGGCAAGCAGATGACGCCGGCCGGAGCCACAGAAATCATGGAAGTCCTGGGCAAGGAGGAGTCCCTGGCCAGAATCCGCAAAGGGATACAGATGCTTGAGGCATAGGAATCTAGTAAATGGCATTTAACGACGCACAAAAAATGGCAATCCGGCATAGGGAAGGTCCCATGCTGGTTTTGGCAGGACCCGGTTCCGGCAAGACGACAGTCATCACCAACCGGGTCCGTTATCTTACGGAAAAGGCAGGCGTGGATCCCTCCCATATTCTGGTAATTACATTTACCAGGGCAGCGGCCAGGGAGATGAAGGAGCGCTATGAACAGATTACACAGGCAGGATGCAGCCGGGTTTCCTTTGGAACCTTCCATTCTGTCTTTTTTCTGATTCTCAAACTGGCTTACCGGTATAAGGCCGCGGACATTGTAAGGGAAGAACAGCGCGTTCAGTTCATAAAGGAAATGCTGTCAAAATGCGATTTGGAGGTTGAGGATGAAGGCGAGTTCATATCCTCTGTGCTCAGTGAAATCAGCATGGTGAAGGGCGACATCATGGACATGGACCACTACTATGCAAAAAACTGCTCCGAGGACATGTTCAGGCAGCTGTACCGGGGCTATGAAGCACGGCTGAGACAGAACCGGCTGCTGGATTTTGACGACATGCTGGTGATGTGCTACGAGCTGTTTAAGGAAAGAAAAGATATCCTGTCCGCATGGCAGGACAAGTACAGGTACATATTAATAGATGAGTTCCAGGACATTAACCGGATTCAGTATGAAATCGTAAAAATGCTGGCCCTTCCCAGAAACAACCTGTTTATTGTGGGGGATGACGACCAGTCCATTTACCGGTTCCGCGGGGCAAAGCCGGAGCTGATGCTGGGCTTTGAACGGGATTATCCCGGTGCGGGAAAAATTCTCCTGGATACCAATTACCGCTGCAGCCGCCAGATTGTGGAGGCTGCGGGGCGGGTTATCTCGCACAACAGGACCCGTTTTCCCAAGGAAATCAGGGCGGCAAGGGGGAAGGGCCATCCGGTCATCATAAAGGAGTGGCAGGAGCCCATAGACGAGACGTTAGGAATCGTTACAGAGATACGCGGCTATGCCTCCATGGGCATATCCTACAATGATATGGCAGTGCTCTACCGGACCAACATGGGCCCCCGTCTGCTGATTTCCAAGCTTATGGAATACAACATACCCTTTTATATGAGGGATGCGGTGCCTAATCTGTATGAACACTGGATATCCGGAAATGTGATTTCCTATATCCGTGCCGCCTTAGGGGATTTGAGCCGTTCCAATGTGCTTCAAATCATCAACCGTCCCAAGCGCTATATCAGCCGGGATGCCCTGGAGGACCGGCAGGTTAACTGGGAGTCGGTGAAATCCTTTTACCAGGACAAGAACTGGATGATGGACCGGATTGAACAGCTGGAATATGATTTGGCGGTGTTGAGGAATATGGCTCCGGCCGCGGCCGTCAATTACATCCGGAAGGCAGTGGAGTACGATGAGTACATCCGGGAATACGCCCAGTCCAGAAGGATGAAGCCGGAGGAGCTGTTTGAGACGCTGGACCAGCTTCAGGAAAGCGCGGCCGGCTTTAAGACATATGAACACTGGTTCACCCATATGGAGGAATATAAGGAACAGCTTAAAAAACAGGCGGCAGGCAGGGACGAACAGCGCCAGGGAGTCAGCCTCATGACCATGCACAGCGCCAAGGGGCTGGAATTCAGGGTGGTCTATATCCTGGACGCCAATGAAGGCGTTACGCCCCATCACAAGGCGGTTCTGGACCCGGATGTGGAGGAAGAACGCAGGATGTTCTATGTGGCTATGACAAGGGCCAGGGAGAGGCTCCATATTTATCATGTGAAGGAGCGGTACCGCAAGAAACAGGCGAAATCAAGGTTTGCAGAGGAGGCAGAAGGATGAATGAAACAGGGCTTGTCCAGATATACTGCGGTGATGGAAAGGGAAAGACCACAGCAGCCATAGGCGCGGCTGTACGGGCCGCCGGGCGGGGATACCGGGTGCTGGTGGCCAGGCTTCTAAAGACAGATGATTCAGGGGAGGTAACAGGGCTCTCCCATGTTCCCAACATTACAGTGCTGCCCTGCGGCCGGAATTTCGGATTTTCCTGGAACATGACCCAGGTCCGGCGGAAGGCCGCTGCCCTGTATTATGACCACTGTCTTATGAATGCCTGGAACATGGCCCTGGGAGCGGACGGGGGAGAACCCTATGACATGCTGGTGCTGGATGAAGCCATCGGCGCCTGTAACCTTGGGTTTGTGGATGAGGCCGGCCTGGTAAAGGCCCTTAAGGAAAAACCGGCTGCCCTGGAGGTCATTCTTACAGGACGCTGTCCCTCAGAGGCCCTGCGGGATCAGGCGGACTATATTACGGAAATGGTTATGAGACGCCATCCCTATGAACGCGGAGTCGGGGCAAGGGAAGGAATCGAATACTAGTATAACTCGATTTTAATAAGTTTACATTATTATCCTGAAAACCAAGGGAAACGTGCGCCCAAAGCACGGACACGTAAGCCAAGAAATCAGATTACTACCAATGCTTAAATTGTAAGCTTATTTAAATCGAGTTATACTAGAAAATGAATATGAGAGAATATGTTCTTGCATTTTAAGGGTGAGTCTGATAGAGTGTAAGAGAAAAGAAACAAGCTTAAATTTTTGGAAGCAAGAGAGGAATCAGGATATGGCAGACGAGAAAGATCTGAATGAAGAAGAGCAGGAGATGACAGTTACCCTTACTCTGGATGATGATACAGAAGTGGAGTGCGTGGTGCTGACTATCTTTAACGCGGGAGAGCACGAGTACATTGCCCTTTTACCCATGGAAGGCGCTGATTCGGAGGAAGGCGAGGTATATCTGTACCGTTACAGCGAAACCGAGGACGGAACTCCTAACCTGGACAACATCGAGGATGACGATGAGTACGAAATCGTGGCTGAAGCATTTGACGAGCTGCTGGATGCCCAGGAATACGATGAGCTGGTGGGCGAGGACGAGGAAGAATAATCAGGATAATTATGATACAGAGGAACGGCTCCGGGAGAAATCCCGGGGCTTTTTTCAGTTCATAGGAAAGCGCGCCCGGTGGCGCCTGTTCTATCGGATGCCCAGTTGTGAAACTTGTGTGAAATGATGGAAATGTTCCTTGATTTTTGTTAAAATAATTCCTATAAAAGAATGAAAAAAAGCCAGATTATATGTAAGGAGGCAGTATCATGGATACACTTAAGATATTAGTAGTGGACGACGAGGCCAGAATGAGGAAGCTGGTAAAGGATTTCCTCACCAATAAAGGGTTTGCGGTCATAGAGGCGGGAGACGGCGAGGAGGCGGTGGACGTATTCTTTGCGCAAAAGGACATTGCCCTGGTGCTTTTGGATGTTATGATGCCGAAGATGGACGGCTGGGAAGTGCTGAGGACCATCCGCAAGTATTCCCAGGTACCGGTCATTATGCTGACAGCCAGAAGTGAGGAGAGAGACGAGCTCCAGGGTTTTTCCCTGGGAGTGGACGAGTATATATCCAAGCCCTTTAGTCCGAAGATTCTGGTGGCACGGGTGGAGGCCATCCTCAGGAGGACGAATGTGGCTTCCGCGGACAGCGTGAATGTGGGAGGTATTTGCATTGATAAGGCGGCCCACCAGGTTACCATAGACGGGCAGGAGATTGATCTGAGCTTTAAGGAGTTTGAGCTCCTCACCTACTTTGTGGAGAATCAGGGAATCGCCCTTTCCAGGGAAAAGATTCTGAATAATGTGTGGAATTATGACTATTTTGGAGATGCCCGCACCATAGACACCCATGTGAAGAAGCTGCGCAGCAAGATGGGAGAAAAGGGAGAATACATTAAGACCATATGGGGCATGGGCTATAAATTCGAGGTGAGCGAAGGATGAAGCATTCCATCAGGGTAAAATTCACCATGATATTCATTGGTCTGATGGCGGCGGTGTTAGTCAGCATGTGGGCGGTGAACAGTTTTTTTCTGGAGGGCTTTTATGCAAAACAAAAGCTGCAGCTTTTGGAAAACGCCTATGAAAATCTGAATGCCATTGCTGTGGACAAGGAGTTTCAGGGCCAGAATATCACGGAAGAACTGCAGAGCCTGTTCTCAAGCGATGGAGAGCAGACAGAGGCCAGCCGTCTATTGCGGCTTATGAATGATAAATACAATACAACCATCGTGATTCAGGACAGTATTACCGGAGAGCTGATTCCGCTGGCAAAGGACGGCAAATTCCTGGCGGATGCCCTCCACCGCTATATATTAGGAATCATTGACCCCAGGACGGAGACCCTGATATCCCAGGATGACCATCAGGTGCAGAAGATATATGACAGACGGTCACAGGGCTATTATCTCCAGAGCTGGGGCTTCTTTGACGATAACAGGACCATGTTTATCATGTCCATGCCCCTGGCCAGCATTCACGACAGCGTGAATATTTCCAATGAGTTCCTGGCTTACGTGGGACTTGCGGCCCTTGTGCTGGGAAGCGCCCTTATGTACTATGCCACAAAAAAGGTGGTTTCTCCTATCCGTTCCCTTGCGGCCCTGTCTGCCAGAATGTCGGAGCTGGACTTTGAGGCCCGCTACACCGGTGATTCGGAGGATGAGATTGGAGTGCTGGGCCGCAGCATGAATACACTGTCGGAAAAGCTTAAGGAGACCATCGGTGAGCTGAAGACAGCCAACAACGAACTGCAAAAGGACATTGAGGAAAAGATAAAAGTTGATGAAACCCGCAAGGAATTTATCGCTAACGTGTCCCATGAGCTCAAGACTCCCATTGCCCTGATACAGGGGTATGCGGAGGGCCTGACCGAGGGCATGGCCGAGGACGAGGACAGCCGTAATTACTACTGCGAGGTCATCATGGACGAAGCAGGCAAGATGAATAAGATGGTGAAGCAGCTTCTGACCCTGACAGCCCTGGAATTCGGCAACGACATGCCTGTGATGGAACGGTTCGATATCGCGGCCCTGATTCACGGAATCCTGTCATCTGCCGGCATCCTGCTCCAGCAAAAGGAGGCCAGGGTGGTTTTTGACCAGGAGGAGCCGGTTTGGGTGTGGGCGGATGAATTTAAGATAGAGGAGGTCATCACCAACTACCTGAACAATGCCATGAACCACCTGGAGGGGGAACGGCGGATTGAAATTCGCTTGGAAAGGAAAGAAAAGGAAGTCCGCATTACTGTGTTCAATACGGGGCGCCATATACCGGAGGAAGACCTGGGGAACCTTTGGACTAAATTCTATAAAGTAGATAAAGCCAGGACAAGAGAATATGGAGGCAGCGGCATCGGGCTTTCCATCGTCAAGGCGATTATGGATTCCCACAACAAATCATGTGGTGTAGAAAATGTAAACGGGGGGGTGGAGTTCTGGTTTACAGTGGACAGCGGGATATAAAACGGTTATAAATACAGTATTTTACAGTTATTTTTGATAATTTGAAAATGTGCATAAAATTGAACCTACTCCAAAATGGATTTTATAACTATTGACAAAATATGAGCATATGCTACAATTAAAAAGTAACTGTTGTCCCCTTGTTAAAAAAATATTTGGAGGTAAGTATGAGAAAAAAGTTTATAGGCGTTATGCTTGCGGCAGCCATGGCGGCAGGACTTGCCGGCTGTGGCAGCTCAGGAGGCACAAGCACGGGCGCAGCGGCAGCTGATACCCAGGCTACCGAGGCTCAGAAGGAAGAAGCAAAGGACGATGCCAAGAAAGAGGATGAAAAAGAGGATTCAGAGGCATCTGACAGTGAGGGAGCCAGTGATTTCCACATTGGTATCATAACAGGCTCCGTATCCCAGTCCGAGGATGACAGGCGTGGCGCCGAGGCGTTCCAGGCCATGTATGGCGAGGATATGGTTAAGCTGGCTATTTATCCTGACAACTTTACCGAGGAGTTAGAGACCACCATCCAGACCATTGTCAACCTTTCTGATGATCCTAAGATGAAGGCAATCATCATGAACCAGTCTGTTCCCGGCACAACCGAGGCTTTCCGTAAGATCAAAGAGACCCGCCCTGACATTCTCTGTATTGCCGGCGAGGGCCATGAGGATCTTCCTGAGATTGGCAGCGCGGCTGACCTGGTCTGCAACAACGACTTCGTTGCCCGTGGTTACCTGATCATCCGCACCGCTCATGAACTTGGCTGTGATACGTTTGTACATATTTCCTTCCCGCGTCACATGGCTTATGAGACTATGAGCCGCCGTGTGGCTGTCATGAAGGAAGCCTGCAAGGAATTCGGCATGGAATTCGTACTTGAGACAGCTCCGGATCCAACCTCTGACGTAGGTGTTGCCGGCGCTCAGGCGTACATACTTGAGAAGGTTCCGGAGTGGGTTGAGAAGTACGGCAAGAACGCTGCTTACTTCTGTACAAATGACGCCCATACCGAGCCGCTGTTAAAGCAGCTCATGGAATACGGCGGCTACTTCATCGAAGCAGACCTTCCTTCCCCGCTGATGGGCTATCCAGGCGCTCTTGGTATCGATCTGACTGCCGAGGCTGGTGATTTTGATAAGATTCTTGCCAAGGTTGAGTCCACAATCGTTGAAAGAGGCGGCGCTGACCACTTCGGAACATGGGCATATTCCTATGGATATACCACATCCGCCGGTCTTGCCCAGCATGCACTGAACGTCCTCAATGGCGAGAGTGAGCTTGACGATATTGATGATATTGCAAAGGCATATCAGGTATTCTCTCCCAAGGCTGAGTGGAATGGTTCCAATTACACCAATGTGGAAACCGGCGTTAAGTTAGATAATGTGTTCCTGGTATATCAGGATACCTATATCATGGGCGATCCGGGACATTTCATGGGCTCCACTAAGATTGAGGTTCCAGAGAAATACTTCACCATCAAGTAAGACACTTACTAATAAAAATAAGTACGGAGAACAGTGGGGAGGGGTTGCTCTCCCCCCTGTTGTGTTAGGTGGGCATAATATGATGAATAACAACACTCCCTTATTGGAGATGCGTAATATCAAGAAGGATTTTTTTGGCAATCAGGTCTTGACTGATATTAACTTTACACTGAATGCCGGCGAGGTACTGGGTCTTGTCGGCGAAAATGGTGCCGGTAAAAGTACATTGATGAAACTCCTCTTTGGCATGGATGTGATTAGGGAAACCGGCGGATATGGCGGAGACGTTCTGATTAATGGCGAGAAGGTCAGCTTCTCGACTCCCTTTGATGCATTGGAGGCCGGAATCGGCATGGTGCATCAGGAATTTTCATTAATACCGGGATTCACGGCAACAGATAATATACTGCTTAACCGTGAACCAAAGAAAAAGAATATTATCTCGGAAATTTTCGGCGACAGATTAGACACCCTTGACTATAAGGAGATGGCCGAACGTTCTGAGCAGGCTATTGATAAGATGGGCGTTAAGATTGACGCCAAAATGGTTATCAGCGATATGCCCGTGGGTCATAAGCAGTTTACTGAGATCGCGAGAGAGCTCAGCAAGGATAACCTGAAGCTGTTGATACTGGATGAGCCAACGGCTGTTCTGACGGAAAAAGAGGCAGAGGCGCTGCTGGATTCAATTCGCGGCATGGCTGCCAAAGGCATTGCCGTGATTTTCATTACCCACCGGCTGCACGAGATTCTGACAGTCTGTGACAAGGTAGTCATCATGCGGGACGGTTACGTTGTAAAGGACGTGCCTGCAAAGGAGACGGATGTTGCGGATATCACAAAGTGGATGGTGGGCAGAAATATCCAGTCCACGGCCAGAGCGGATATCAGGATTAATCCGGATGCAAAGAACATCATGTCCATCCGTAATCTATGGGTGGATATGTCAGGTGAGACTGTGCGCAATGTGGATCTTGATATCAAGGAAGGCGAGATTCTTGGCATAGGCGGACTGGCCGGACAGGGCAAGCTGGGCATTCCGAACGGAATCATGGGGCTTTGCGAAGCGGGCGGTAAAGTGGAATTTGACGGCAGGCCCATTCCTCTTAACAACCCAAGAAGATGCCTGGATGCATCCCTGGCCTTTGTTTCCGAGGACAGAAGGGGTGTGGGACTCCTTCTTGACGAAACCCTTGAGTGGAATATTGCATTTTCTGCCATGCAGATTCAAGACAAATTCCTCAAGAAATATTTTGGAGGGATGATTACCTGGAGAGATGAAAAAGCAATCCACGAAGTGACCAAAAAATACATAGACGAGCTAATGATAAAATGCACCAGCTCCAAGCAAAAGGCAAAGGAGCTTTCCGGTGGAAACCAGCAGAAAGTGTGTCTGGCAAAGGCCTTTGCACTTGAACCTAAATTCCTGTTTGTATCCGAGCCCACGAGAGGCATTGATGTGGGCGCGAAATCATTGGTACTGGATGCCCTTAAGAAGTTTAACAAGGAGCATGGAGTTACCGTTGTCATGATTTCCTCTGAGCTGGAGGAACTGAGGACCACGTGTGACCGTATAGCCATTGTTTCGGGCGGTAAGATTGCTGGAATCCTGCCGGCGACCGAATCCTCAGAAGAATTCGGTATGCTCATGGTCAGCCAGGTTAAATAAGGGGGGAGACAGCATGGAAAAAATAGAAGATAGTACAATAAATATTGGGAAGAAGACGAAAATCAAGGAATTGGTTGACAACTTCGGTCTGCCGAGGCTGATCATTGCCGGATTCCTTCTGGCGCTCTTCATTCTGGCGCCAATCGTCGGAGCGGATCTTCCCACACAGATAACCAATACAATTAACCGTTTCAGCTGGAATGCGGTCCTGGTACTGGCAATGGTGCCGATGGTGCATTCAGGCTGCGGGCTGAATTTTGGCCTTCCTTTAGGCATTATCTCCGGTCTTCTGGGTGCGACCATGTCCATTCAGTTTGGATTTACCGGGCCTCTCAGCTTTTTCATGGCCATTCTTATAGCTACTCCGTTTGCGCTGCTGTTTGGCGGCGGTTACGGCTGGCTGCTCAACAAGATTAAAGGCGGCGAGATGATGATCGCCACTTATGTAGGTTTCTCATCCGTATCCTTTATGTGTATGATGTGGCTTTTGCTGCCGTACAGCAGTCCGACCATGGTTTGGGGATTGTCTGGCAAAGGCCTTCGTACAACAATCTCACTGGAGGGTTTTTACGACAAGGCCCTGGCCAATTTCCTGCAGATTAATATCGGCAGGATTTCCATACCTACGGGCAGCCTCCTGTTCTTTGCCTTTCTCGCCTTCCTTATGTGGGCGTTCCTTCACACGAAAACCGGTACTGCCATGACGGCTGTGGGCTCCAATCCCAACTTTGCCAGAGCGTCCGGCATCAATATCGATAAGACAAGAATGCTTTCCGTCATCATGTCTACCTGGCTTGCCGCGGTGGGCATCCTGATGTATGAACAGGGCTTCGGCTTTATCCAGCTTTACATGGCGCCGTTCTATATGGCGCTTCCGGCAGTGTCTGCAATCCTGATTGGAGGTGCTTCAGTCAATAAGGCATCCATTACCAATGTAATCATAGGTACGTTCCTGTTCCAGGGCATTGTTACCATGACCCCAACGGTAATGAATTCTATGATTCATATGGATATGAGCGAGGTTATCCGTATCGTTGTTTCCAACGGTATGATTCTTTATGCTTTGACCAGGAAGACGGAGGGATCAAAATGAGTAAAAAACAGAAAAATAACGGCAGTAATAGCATTCTCGAATTAGTTCGGAATAACACTGTGCCGCTGATGTTTATCATTATCTGCGTCGTCTGCATTCCGATATCCGGTTTTTCACCGGGGTATCTGCTCAATGAGATTGTCACGAGATTGGGCAGGAATGCTTTCCTGATTCTGAGCCTGTTGATTCCTATTATGGCGGGAATGGGGCTAAACTTTGGTATGACGCTGGGCGCCATGGCGGGGGAAATCGGCCTTATCTTTGTGGCCGACTGGCAGATATGGGGCATACCCGGTATCATCCTTGCCATGATCATCTCCATACCGATTTCCGTTCTGCTGGGCCTTTTCTGCGGTAAGATGCTTAACATGGCCAAAGGCAGGGAGATGGTTACCAGCTATATCATCAGCTTCTTCATGAACGGTCTGTATCAGCTGGTGGTTCTGTATATGATGGGTTCCATTATTCCCATTATTCATTCCTCCATTAAGCTGCCAAGAGGTTATGGTGTCCGCAACACGGTCAGCCTTCTTCACATGAGGCAGTATCTGGACAATTTTCTGGCCATCCATATCGGAGGTGTCAAGATTCCGGTGCTGACCCTTATCATCATTGCCCTGCTGTGCCTGTTCATCATATGGTTCCGCAAGACAAAGCTGGGCCAGGACATGCGTGCCGTTGGCCAGGACATGGATGTGGCCGGTGACGCCGGAATCAAGGTAGAGAGGACCCGTATTATCGCTATCATCATGTCAACGGTTTTCGCCGGACTTGGCATGGTTATCTATCTGCAGAATATGGGCAATATTTCCACTTACAGCTCCCATACGCAGATTGGCATGTTTTGTATCGCGGCTCTGCTAGTGGGCGGGGCCTCTGTTGACAGGGCGTCCATTGGCAACGTATTCCTTGGAGTCATCCTGTTTCATCTGATGTTCATCGTGGCTCCCAAAGCAGGCGCGACGATTACCGGTGATTCCATGATTGGTGAGTACTTCCGTGTATTCATCTCCTATGGCGTCATCACCGTTGCTCTTATCATGTATGAGACGAAAAAACGAAGATCCAAGAGCAAGGCTGGTCAGATGCTTCAGCTTGCGCAAAGTGAGGAGGGGGAGAATTGAGAGCGAAACGTACCATTCTATTCAGAATAGGAGCAATCCTACTCCTGCTCGTTATCGCAGGTATTATGATGGTTATTGGCCGCGGACATACGGTGTATATAGATAATAAGTCCATTGATTATAATGGTCAGACCTATACCACTCCTTATAAGGTAGTTGTGTATGTGGACGGTGAGCAGGTAGCGAAACTACGCGATAAAGAGAGAGGCATGGCCACCTGTATTGGCCAGACCTTTAAAATGACTCTGGAAATCACTCAGGAAAAGGGCGGAAGCGAAGAAATGGTCGATGTGACAGTGTCCCTTCCGCATCACATGGACGGTATTGCCATTAATCTGCCTGCGTATTTGGCCGGACTTCCTGAGGAAGCATATCTGTCTGAGTTCCAGGTTGCGCCGGAGGTGGTTGAAGAGGAGAGTGAATCTTCATCCGATGAAATTCCGGTTGACGGAATTCCGGCTGACGGGATGCCTTCAGACATATAGTTGAAGCCGCCCTGGTATATAAGTGCCGAACCACTGCTTGTGAAACCATGCAGTTTATTGGGGCTGTGAAAAAAGCCCCTTAACAAAAAAGAACATTTTCAGGTTTTACCCTGGAAACGTTCTTTTTTTGTTGATATAATTTATCTGTCATGAAAAACAATACCATGTCTTATTATAGTCCAAAGCAGGGAAGATTTCCAGTATTTCTTGCAGATAGTCTGGATATCTGCGATCCGGTATTGGTATTTGACCGGATCATGGAGGAGATCGGAATAGAACAGTATCTCAGGCCGGAACCATTATACCGCTATGGCAGGCCGGGATATAATCGGGTCAACATGCTTAAAACAATCTTATTCGGCTTTATGGACACGGGATACGCAAGTTTAAGGGAATTGGAGGACCGGTGCAGAACCAATATCCGTTACATGTACCTGATGGATTACGAAACACCCGGTTACCGCTCCTTCGGACACTTTATAAATGATGAAATCAACGGAAAGGCTGAAGATATTTTCCGTGCCGTTATGGAGTATATCCGAAAAAAAGACGCCGTGGATCTGGAACATCTCTATATAGACGGCTCAAAATTTGAGGCAAATGCGAATAAATACAGCTGGGTATGGAAAAAAGCAACGGAAAAATCCAGATACCGGCTGTTTGCAAAGATCACACAGCTGTTGGGTCAGATCAATGAGGATCTGGCCTATACCGGGCTGAAGGTTGAGACGAACACGGAATATACTCCGCAAGGTCTGGAGATGATTCTTGGACGATACGCTTTTCAGTGCCGGATCGACGAAAAAGCGTTTGTCCACGGCAGGGGACACCGAAAGACCAGGGAGCAGAGATATTACGAGAAGCTGAAAGAATACACACAAAAGCTGAAAGAATATGTGAAAAAGATCCGGCTCTGCGGTCCGGAACGCAACAGCTATTCCAAAACGGACCATGATGCCACGTTTATGAGGATGAAAAAGGACTACATGGGAAACGACCAGCTGCTCCCGGCATATAACATTCAGATCGGGGCAGCGGATGAATATATAGCGGTCATCGACGTGAAGCAGTACCGCTCGGATATGGACTGCTTTGTGCCGTTGATGGAGAAATTTAGGGAACTGTATGGGTTTTACCCGAAATATCCGGTAGCAGATGCGGGATACGGCTCGTACAACAATTATATTTATTGTCAGGAACACGGGATGGAAAAGTACATGAAATTTCCGATGTACAAAAAAGAGACAAAAGATAAAGAATATCATGAGAACCCGTTTCGTGCGGTGAACTTTAAGCCGGGCCCGGATGGGACCCTGATGTGCCCATGGGGAATGTCCTTATAAGGAACAATGTAAAAAGACAGATAAGAACCGTATGGTGTGTATGAACCGGGAGCTGAGCTGTATGCACCAGGAAGTAGTGGAAAACCTGGAAAGTATCCAGGGAGCGCTGCTGCGGATGAACCGTTCGATACAAGCGGAAGGGACGTTTGGAATCATAGAGTATGACCGATGGTACAAACGTGTGGTAAGAAGAAAGCTAAACCGAGTGAGTCTGGAAATATATTTGGTATCAATAGGCCATAATCTCTATAAATTCAGGAATAAAAAGAAAAGGGCTGCTGTTGCGGCATAAAAAAGAAGGGCCCGCTTTCTGTGGGGGTAAGGGGGAGGTATATGCTTTTTTAGGAAAGTAACAGACCTCCGGATCAAAAAGTGAGGGGGCTGTGGGAAATAGAGTCCGTCTACTCTATTTTTTCACAGCCCCATATAATATGGATTAAAAAGTTGTAAAAACCTGTTGACATTTGTCGAAGCATCTGGTAAGATATCTCTTGCGCTGCGGTGAGTACCAAAAGCGCAAGAGAGTAAGAAAGAAAAAAATGAAAAAAGTTGTTGACAAACACAAGCGACTGTGATAGGATATAAAAGTTGCTGCTGAACAAGACGACAACAAAGAACCTTGATAATTGAAGATTAGACAGTATGTAAAACCCTGAAAATTCTAAAAACAAAAGGTCTGGTTTAGACCTTAGGATTTGAGAAAATTCAGAACAAAACCAAGTAATGAAGGTTAAAGATAACTAGCCAAGCTAAGTAGTCTGAAAACCTGGAATCAACTTTTGAACATGAGAGTTTGATCCTGGCTCAGGATGAACGCTGGCGGCGTGCCTAACACATGCAAGTCGAACGAAGCAATTAAGATGAAGTTTTCGGATGGAATCTTGATTGACTGAGTGGCGGACGGGTGAGTAACGCGTGGATAACCTGCCTCACACTGGGGGATAACAGTTAGAAATGACTGCTAATACCGCATAAGCGCACAGTGCCGCATGGCAGTGTGTGAAAAACTCCGGTGGTGTGAGATGGATCCGCGTCTGATTAGCCAGTTGGCGGGGTAACGGCCCACCAAAGCGACGATCAGTAGCCGACCTGAGAGGGTGACCGGCCACATTGGGACTGAGACACGGCCCAAACTCCTACGGGAGGCAGCAGTGGGGAATATTGCACAATGGGCGAAAGCCTGATGCAGCGACGCCGCGTGAGTGAAGAAGTATTTCGGTATGTAAAGCTCTATCAGCAGGGAAGAAAATGACGGTACCTGACTAAGAAGCCCCGGCTAACTACGTGCCAGCAGCCGCGGTAATACGTAGGGGGCAAGCGTTATCCGGATTTACTGGGTGTAAAGGGAGCGTAGACGGCGAAGCAAGTCTGAAGTGAAAACCCAGGGCTCAACCCTGGGACTGCTTTGGAAACTGTTTTGCTAGAGTGTCGGAGAGGTAAGTGGAATTCCTAGTGTAGCGGTGAAATGCGTAGATATTAGGAGGAACACCAGTGGCGAAGGCGGCTTACTGGACGATAACTGACGTTGAGGCTCGAAAGCGTGGGGAGCAAACAGGATTAGATACCCTGGTAGTCCACGCCGTAAACGATGAATGCTAGGTGTTGGGGGGCAAAGCCCTTCGGTGCCGCCGCAAACGCAGTAAGCATTCCACCTGGGGAGTACGTTCGCAAGAATGAAACTCAAAGGAATTGACGGGGACCCGCACAAGCGGTGGAGCATGTGGTTTAATTCGAAGCAACGCGAAGAACCTTACCAAGTCTTGACATCCCCCTGACGGGCCGGTAACGCGGCCTTTCCTTCGGGACAGGGGAGACAGGTGGTGCATGGTTGTCGTCAGCTCGTGTCGTGAGATGTTGGGTTAAGTCCCGCAACGAGCGCAACCCTTATCCTTAGTAGCCAGCACGTGAAGGTGGGCACTCTAGGGAGACTGCCAGGGATAACCTGGAGGAAGGTGGGGATGACGTCAAATCATCATGCCCCTTATGATTTGGGCTACACACGTGCTACAATGGCGTAAACAAAGGGAAGCGAGACAGTGATGTGGAGCAAATCCCAAAAATAACGTCCCAGTTCGGACTGTAGTCTGCAACCCGACTACACGAAGCTGGAATCGCTAGTAATCGCGAATCAGAATGTCGCGGTGAATACGTTCCCGGGTCTTGTACACACCGCCCGTCACACCATGGGAGTCAGCAACGCCCGAAGTCAGTGACCCAACCGAAAGGAGGGAGCTGCCGAAGGCGGGGCAGGTAACTGGGGTGAAGTCGTAACAAGGTAGCCGTATCGGAAGGTGCGGCTGGATCACCTCCTTTCTAAGGAAGAAGAAGTAAGGGTTTTAGATACTGTCTAGTGTTCAATGAAAAGGACACAAAGAAATTCTGGTGCCGATGCGCTTAGGGGAAACACCCGTACCCATCCCGAACACGATGGTTAAGACTTAAGCGGCCGATGGTACTATGCTGGAGACGGCATGGGAGAGCAGGTGGGTGCCAGATTTCCATGGGGGTGTAGCTCAGTTGGGAGAGCACCTGCCTTGCAAGCAGGGGGTCAAGAGTTCGAATCTCTCCATCTCCATTTGCTGAAGTGACTGTGAGGAAGAAGGCTAAACCGGAAACCTCGGAAGTGACGGAAGCATACCATACGTACCTTGAAAACCGCATATTGAATAAAAATGAATTGAATATTCAAAATCAGAATATCAAGACATCCGAGGCCATACAAGAGATTGTATGGAAGAAACAAACTTGTAAATGCGAAAGCGTTTATAAACAAACCTAGAACCAAAGCGTCCAACGCTATGGACGTGAGAGGAACCGCGGCAACCCGCCGCGGGGAATCATTTTGGTTAAGCTATAAAGAGCGCAGGGTGGATGCCTTGGCACTAAGAGCCGATGAAAGACGTGATAAGCTGCGAAAAGCTTCGGGGAGGAGCAAATATCCTTTGATCCGGAGATATCTGAATGGGGAAACCCGGCTGAGCAAACCTCAGTCACTGCATGGTGAATCCATAGCCGTGCAGGGGGAACCCGGTGAACTGAAACATCTAAGTAGCCGGAGGAAGAGAAAGAAACATCGATTCCCAAAGTAGCGGCGAGCGAAATGGGAAGAGCCCAAACCAGCGTGCGTGCATGCTGGGGTTAAGGACTGCGTACGTGAACCGAATTGTTAGTGGAACTGTCTGGGAAGTCAGGCCGGAGAGGGTGAAAGCCCCGTACACGAAAGCAATAGGAAGCAGCAGGATCCAGAGTACCACGAGACACGAGAAACCTTGTGGGAAGTAGGAGGGACCACCCTCCAAGGCTAAATACTCCTTAGTGACCGATAGCGCATAGTACTGTGAAGGAAAGGTGAAAAGGACCCCGGGAGGGGAGTGAAAAAGAACCTGAAACCCTGTGTTTACAAGCTGTGGAAGCACGTTAAGGTGCGACCGCGTACTTTTTGTAGAACGGTCCGGCGAGTTGCCGGTACTGGCAAGGTTAAGAGCTTAAGGCTCGGAGCCGAAGGGAAACCAAGTCTCAAATGGGCGTCAAGTCAGTACAGGCAGACCCGAAACCGGGTGACCTATCCATGTCCAGGTTGAAGCGGAAGTAAAATTCCGTGGAGGACCGGATCCACATCCGTTGAAAAGGGTGGGAATGAGGTGTGGATAGGGGAGAAATTCCAATCGAACCCGGAGATAGCTGGTTCTCCTCGAAATAGCTTTAGGGCTAGCCTCATATTAGTTTAGCGGAGGTAGAGCACTGAATTCCTAAGGGGGCGTCAAAGCTTACCAAGGGATATCAAACTCCGAATGCCGCGTAAATGATGTATGGGAGTCAGACTGCACGAGATAAGTTGGGCAGTCAAAAGGGAAAGAGCCCAGACCTACAGCTAAGGTCCCAAAGTGTGTGTTAAGTGGAAAAGGATGTGGGATTTCAAAGACAACTAGGATGTTGGCTCAGAAGCAGCCACACATTCAAAGAGTGCGTAATAGCTCACTAGTCGAGAGGTCCTGCGCCGAAAATGTCCGGGGCTGAAACACAACACCGAAGCTTAGGAATGTCGTAAGACATTGGTAGAGGAGCATTCTCAGGACGGAGAAGCGGTACCGGTAAGGAGCCGTGGAGTGCTGAGAAGAGAGAATGCCGGAATGAGTAGCGAGATGGAGGTGGGAATCCTCCAGGCCGAATATCCAAGGTTTCCAGAGTAAAGCTGATCTGCTCTGGGTAAGTCGGGGCCTAAGGCGAGGCTGAGAGGCGTAGTCGATGGACAACAGGTTGAAATTCCTGTACCGTGTATCATCAGAACTGTGGGGACACAGAAGGACAGCACATCCCGGGAATGGGAATACCGGGGCAAGCGTGGTAGGAGTACGGCTGGAAAAACCGCCGTGCAATCCGAATACGTGACGCGGAGCGAACAAAAGTAGCGAAGTGTGTGATTCCGGCTGTCAAGAAAAGCCGCTATCGTGTGATACATGCCCGTACCGTAAACCGACACAGGTAGATGAGGAGAGAATCCTAAGGCCGGCGGGAGAAGCATTGTTAAGGAACTCGGCAAAATGACCCCGTAACTTCGGGAGAAGGGGTGCCGCAGAGATGTGGCCGCAGAGAATAGGCTCAAGCAACTGTTTAGCAAAAACACAGGTCTATGCAAAACCGTAAGGTGAGGTATATGGGCTGACGCCTGCCCGGTGCTGGAAGGTTAAGAGGAGAGGTTAGCGCAAGCGAAGCTTTGAATTTAAGCCCCAGTAAACGGCGGCCGTAACTATAACGGTCCTAAGGTAGCGAAATTCCTTGTCGGGTAAGTTCCGACCCGCACGAAAGGCGTAATGATTTGAGCGCTGTCTCAACAATGCACCCGGTGAAATTGAAATACCAGTGAAGATGCTGGTTACCTGCGCCAGGACGGAAAGACCCCATGGAGCTTTACTCCAGTTTGATACTGGGATTCGGTATTGCATGTACAGGATAGGTGGGAGGCTGAGAAGCATGGACGCCAGTCTGTGTGGAGCCAATGTTGGGATACCACCCTTGCGATATTGGGTTTCTAACCTGCGCCCGTGAGCCGGGCGGGGGACAATGTCAGGCGGGGAGTTTGACTGGGGCGGTCGCCTCCGAAAGGGTATCGGAGGCGCTCAAAGGTTCCCTCAGGATGGTTGGAAACCATCCAGAGAGTGCAAAGGCATAAGGGAGCTTGACTGCGAGACCGACGGGTCGGGCAGGTACGAAAGTAGGACTTAGTGATCCGGTGGTATGAAAGTGGGATTGCCATCGCTCAACGGATAAAAGCTACCCTGGGGATAACAGGCTTATCACTCCCAAGAGTTCACATCGACGGAGTGGTTTGGCACCTCGATGTCGGCTCATCGCATCCTGGGGCTGTAGCAGGTCCCAAGGGTTGGGCTGTTCGCCCATTAAAGCGGTACGCGAGCTGGGTTCAGAACGTCGTGAGACAGTTCGGTCCCTATCCGGCGCGGGCGCAGGATATCTGAGAGGAGCTGTCCTTAGTACGAGAGGACCGGGATGGACAGACCGCTGGTGTATCTGTTGGCCTACCAAGGCCATGGCAGGGTAGCCAAGTCTGGACGGGATAAACGCTGAAGGCATCTAAGCGTGAAGCCCCCCTCAAGATGAGATATCCCATCGCGAAAGCGAGTAAGACCCCTTGAAGACGACGAGGTAGATAGGTTAGAGGTGGAAGTGCAGTAATGTACGTAGCTGACTAATACTAATCGGTCGAGGGCTTATCCAAAAAGGTTAAGGGAAAAAGTGGTTTGTGAAGCAATCGGAATTCAATATGCGGTTTTGAGGGTACGTATCATGATTATAAATGTATATGTACTAAATGCGCGAGTGGCTCAGGGGTGGAGCACCACCTTGCCAAGGTGGGGGCCGCGGGTTCGAATCCCGTCTCGCGCTTTTTTGTTTTATTGTTTCGTTTTATTGGCTGGGCCTTGATTTATCAGGGTTCCCGGCTTTTTTGCTTATAATTTGACATGGGAGAGATAGCAGATGAGAAAGAGGAATCCAATCATGTTGGAGGAGGCCCAGGAGCGCCTTAGTAAGATTAAGATGAAAGAAAAGACGGAAACGGTATGGGTAACAGAGGCGTTGGGGAGAGTGTGTGCCGAACATATATATGCAGTCATGGACCAGCCCCCTTTTCCGCGGTCCCCATTGGATGGTTACGCGGTCAGAAGCCAGGATACGGCAGGAGCATCAGAGGCGAATCCTGTAAGGCTGAATGTAATCGAGCATATCTGCGCCGGTATGTATCCTAAATTAAAGATAGGGCCGGGGGAGGCTGCCAGAATTATGACAGGCGCCCCAATACCGGAGGGAGCGGACGGCGTTATCATGCAGGAGAGGACTGACGAGGGAAGTGAATCTGTTGAGATATACCAATCCGTCACAGCTTATGGAAATTATTGTAAAAAGGGTGAGGATACATGCAGAGGAGCCCTGCTTATGGAAAAGGGAAGGTCGATACGTTCTTCCCACATAGGAATTCTCTCAAGCCAGGGAATTGAGTCCATACCGGTATATTCCGTGCCTGTGGCAGGTATCATGGCCACGGGAGATGAGCTGTTGCCTGTGGGAACTCCTCTGGAGCCGGGAAAGATTTATGACAGCAACGGACCTTTTCTTGCAGCCAGGATAAAGGAGCTGGGAATGAAGCCCCTGCTTCTCGGCCGGGGAGGAGATAATACCGCGCAGCTGGCGCGGGAAATCAGAAAGCGATTGACGGAATGTGATGCCCTGATTACCAGCGGCGGTGTATCGGTGGGGGTACGGGACTGTATGCCTTATGTGGCAGAAGTCCTTGGAGCGGATGTGTTGTTTCACGGAATTAACGTAAAGCCGGGGTCGCCCATGCTGGCAATGATAGTGGAGGACAAGCCCGTTTTCTGCCTGTCCGGAAATCCCTTTGCGGCGGCAGCCACCTTTGAGGTACTGGTGAGGCCGGTCCTGGAACGGATGCGCGGAAGATCGCGGTGGAAACCGGAGATTCTGCTTGGAATCCTGGAAAGCCCGTTTCCCAAGTCTTCTCCTACCAGGCGTCTGGTGAGGGGGAAGATAGAGGACGGAAAGGTATGGCTGCCTGAGGGACGCCATTCTTCGGGTATGTTATCCGGCATGGCCGGTTGTAACTGTCTGGTAGATATCCCGGCAGGAAGCGGCGGGTTAAGGGCAGGGGAGCAGGTGAAAGCCATGCTTATGTAGATTGGCATGAAATATTTGATTACGGCGGAAATCCTCTGGCGGGGACTTCCGCCGTTTTGTGGTTAATCAATCATTCATGGTACCGGACCCTTGTCATATCTGGAAAATTATACTATAATAGGCGAAATGAGCAAGGAACAGGCAGGATAAGTGATATGGCGGGATTCGGTACGATTGTGAACGTGGCGGGCGTACTGGCCGGATGCAGAGTAGGGCTTTTGTTGAAAGGCGGGCTTCCCAAACGGCTGTTGAGTTCTCGGAAGCAAGATTAAGATAGGAAATCTGCTGCCGGCTGTTTTTTTGACAGTCATCGTCTGTCTGATGGGTTTTTAGGAATCCGGCGGCCGGCAGTTGGGAGCTGGATATGGACTGTAAGGAATATACAGTTGCAGATATACGGAGAGGAAGGATGAATAATATGGAATTTGCAAAAAGGATGGACCGGTTTGGAGAGGGAATCTTTTCAAAGCTGGCTGAAATTAAAAAGGAAAAGACTGCAAAGGGAGAGGAGGTCATTGATCTCAGCATAGGAGCTCCCAACATACCGCCTGCGCCCCACATTATGGAGGCATTGTGCAGGGCAGCGGCAGAGCCCTCTAATTATGTGTATGCCATCAGCGACAGAAAGGAACTTCTGGAGGCAGTCAGAGGATGGTACAATATCCGGTATGGGGTGGAACTGGACTCTGAAACAGAGATATGTTCCCTGCTGGGCTCCCAGGAGGGGCTGGCCCATATCGCGCTGTCCATTGTGGACGAAGGGGACGTGGTGCTTGTGCCAGACCCCTGTTATCCTGTATTTGGCGACGGACCTCAGATTGCAGGCGCCAGACTTCACTACATGCCCCAGAGAAAGGAAAATGGGTATATCATCCGCCTGGACGAGATACCTGAGGACGTGGCCAGGAAGGCCAAGCTTATGGTGGTGTCCTATCCCAATAATCCAACCACAGCCATGGCGCCGGATTCATTTTATGAGGAACTCATAGACTTTGCCAGGAAATATGATATTATTGTGCTTCACGACAATGCCTACAGCGACCTGGTGTTCGACGGAAGGGAATGCGGAAGCTTCCTGCGGTTTCCGGGGGCAAAGGAAATAGGCGTGGAATTTAATTCCCTGTCTAAGACATACGGACTTGCCGGAGCCAGAATCGGATTCTGCCTGGGCAATTCCCAGGTGGTGTCGCGTCTGAAGCTGCTTAAATCCAACATGGATTACGGTATGTTCCTTCCTGTGCAGGCTGCCGCCATTGCGGCGGTTACAGGTGACCAGTCCTGTGTGCAGGCCACAAGACAGGCATATGAGACTCGCAGGAATATTATGTGCGACGGGTTTACATCCATTGGGTGGAAGATGGAGCGGCCGGTGGCCACCATGTTTGTGTGGGCCGCCATTCCGGAGCATTATACCACCTCTGAGGCGTTTGTCATGGAACTGGTAGAGCGGGCCGGTGTCATGGTCACGCCCGGCAGCGCTTTTGGTCCCTCCGGCGAGGGATATGTGCGCCTGGCTTTGGTTCAGGATGAGAAAATGCTCAATAAGACCATAAGGGCTGTCAGGGAAAGCGGCGTTCTTTTGGAAGAAGGGAAACGGTAAATGCCAGAGAACAGGAACAGGCCAGCATTGAACCGGTGGCATGTGGTGATACTGGTCTATATATGCTTCATATACGGCAATTCACTGACACCGGCCTCCATCTCTTCCCAGGAAAGCGGTTTCCTTCTGGAGAAGGTCCGGGGAGCCATGGAATCCCTGGGCTGGGAGCATCTGTGGCTGACGGAGCACATCATCAGGAAAACAGCCCATTTTGCGGAGTATGCTGTGCTGGGTGGATTGACGGCCAGGGCGTACGGGTTATACGGAAGACATAGAATATGTAACAGAGACGCTCTGATGCTGATTTTTATGGTTCCTTTTGTAGATGAGACCATCCAGATCTTTGTAGCGGGGCGGTCAGGCCAGATAAGCGATGTGTGGCTGGATATGAGCGGGGCAGCCGTGGGGATGGCGATCGCCGCGGGAGTGATGTGCTGCCTGCGGAAGAAGAGAACGGTAAGACAGGGAGGCAGAGAATGAATATAGGAGTGTGGCTGTCCTATGACGGCACCAGATACGACGGCTGGCAGAAGCAGGGAAATACAGACAGAACCATCCAGGGCAAGCTGGAGGCGGTTCTGGAAAAGCTGGAAGGCAGTCCGGTGGAGGTCCACGGTTCAGGCCGGACAGATGCAGGTGTCCACGCAGAAGGCCAGGTAGCTAACTTCCATCTGGTGAAGAGGATGGGACCGGATGAGATTCTGGATTATATGAACCGGTACCTGCCGGAGGATATTGCCGTTACAAGGGCATGCGTGATGCCGGAGCGGTTTCACAGCCGGTTGAACGCGGTGAAAAAAACATACCGCTACCAGATAGAGACAGCTTCAAAAAAGAATGTGTTTGAGCGCCATTATTATTATGGCTTAGGGCAGAAACTGGATGTGGAGAAGATGGAACAGGCAGCGGCAATCCTCACGGGAACTCATGATTATAAAAGCTTCTGCGGCAATAAGAAAATGAAGAAACCAACAGTCCGAACCATTGAATCCATCTGCTTTGAACAGATGGGAAGCAGAATCCATATATCCTTTACGGGCAATGGTTTCTTGCAGCAGATGGTACGGATTTTATCAGGCACCCTTATAGAGGTGGGAGTGGGCAAGCGAAAGCCGGAGGAAATGGCCCGCATCCTGGAGGCCAGGGAACGCTCTGTGGCTGGTTTTACCGCCCCGCCTGAAGGGTTATTCCTGGAAAATGTGGAGTATGGTGATTTGATATGACTGAATTTTTAGTGAGAAGATTTGTAAGAAATTATGACAATGTGGAGGATGTACGGATAAGGACGGCTTATGGAACCCTGGCCAGCATGGTGGGAATCGGCTGCAATTTGCTTCTTTTTGTATCCAAGCTTTGTATCGGCATCCTGGTGCACAGTATATCTGTTATGGCAGATGCGTTCAATAATCTGTCGGATGCAGCCTCATCCATTATTGGATTTGTGGGTGTCAAGATGGCGGAAAAACCAGCGGATGACGACCATCCCTTTGGTCACGGAAGGATAGAATATATTGCGGCCTTTATCGTGGCATTTCTGGTCATACAGGTGGGATTTTCCCTGTTCAAGACCTCCTTTGGCAAGGTGCTGCATCCTGAGGATATGAGCTTCCGATGGATATCCATACTCATACTTTTAATGTCTGTGGGCATTAAGCTGTGGCTTTCCTGTTTTAATAAAAAGCTGGGAAAACGTATTAATTCCAAAGTGATGCTGGCCACCTCGGCAGATGCTCTGGGCGATGTGGCCACCACCTCGGCTACCATATGCTCCATCGGAATCTATGGGGCACTGGGACTGAATGTGGACGGTATCGTGGGACTCATCGTTTCTGTGGTGGTCATGATTGCAGGCGTGAACATAGCCAAGGATACCCTGGCACCTCTGATCGGGGAAGCCATTGACCCTGAGATTTATGACAAAATAACAAGCTTTGTGGAGAGCTTTGACGGAATTGTGGGCAGTCATGATTTGATTGTACATAATTATGGTCCTTCGCGAAGCATGGCATCCATTCATGCAGAGGTGCCAAATGACTGCGACGTGGAACGTACACATGAAATCATTGACCACATTGAGAGGGAGGCCATGAGGCGGATGGGAATTCTGCTGGTCATCCACATGGACCCGGTGGAGACCCACGACGAGAGGGTGGTGGAGTTTAAGGAGTTAGTGACATCTGTCCTGGACAGCATAGACAGCAGGCTTACGTTTCACGACTTCAGGATGGTGGATGGCGCGGAGCGCATCAACCTGATTTTTGATTTGGTGGTTCCCAGGGAATATAAGCCATCGGTTCTGGGTAAACTGAAAGCAAGGATCACTGAGGACGTGGCGAAAAAAGACAGGCGCTGCTGCTGCGTCATAACCATGGAAAACAGCTTTATCTCTGAAAGCCGGGAGTAAGCTTGATATGGGCGCCGGGCTGGTCCTGGAAGGGGGACGCTGGATGTCGCAGGAAGAGATGATAGAGGCCATGGGAGATGGGGATATGGAGGCGTTCCACCTCTTTTACCAGGACACGGCCAGGCCTGTGTACAGCTTTATCCTGTCCTTAACCAGGAATCCGGAGGAGGCCGAGGATGTAATGCAGGACACTTACCTTACCGTATGGACCAAGGCAGGTTCCTATGTTCCCCAGGGCAAGCCTCTGGCATGGGTGTTCACCATAGCCAGGAACCTTTGCTACATGCGGTTCAGGGAGCAGAAGATGAAGGCGGATGTGGCACTGGAGGACCTGGCTGAGAATGAGGAGGGGGAGTATTGCGCTCCCCTGGAACAGGCTGCGGACCGCAAGGTGCTGCTTGACGCCCTGGGCCGAATCAGCCGCGAGGAGCGTCAGATTGTGCTCCTTCACGCAGCCGCAGGCATGAAGCACCGGGAAGTGGCGGAGGCTCTCCAGATGCCGTTGGCCACGGTACTGTCCAAGTATAACCGATCCATGAAAAAGCTTCAGGAGCTGCTCAGATGTTCCCGGTGAGACAACGGGGTAGGGATGAAAAAAGGGTAAAAACGGCCATGAATTGTGGTATCGGTAAAAAACAAAAAAGTCTAATCGGAAAATTGGATAAAAAATGAAAAAAGTACTTGACGAAATGCTGACTATATTATATAATACATCTCGTTGTGTTGATGGGCTATCGCCAAACGGTAAGGCAACGGACTCTGACTCCGTCATTTTCAAGGTTCGAATCCTTGTAGCCCAGTTTGTTAAATCTTGGTCCCGTAGGCGTTTTGCCTGACGGGATTTTTTGTTATATTTCTGCTTTCGGACCGGGAACCCTGCGGGGAGGGAACCTGGAGGTCCGGATATCCATGGAGGCAGGAAGCCGCGGAGCCGCGAGAACGTAAAGCTGCAAAGACATGGAGCCGCGGATACGAAAAAACAGCAGACGATGGAGAGAGGGGGAAGACATGTCTGATAAAAAGAAGAATCTGCTCAATGGGATATTCCTTCTTACAGTATTTGTTCTGACCATTTACAGTGTATTTTCAGGCAGGGATTTAAGCGATATAGCGGACACTATATCCGAGGCATCTCCCGTATATCTGTTTATGGGAGTTGGCTGCGTTATCTTTTTCATATGGACGGAGTCTGCCATCCTGCACTATCTGTTCGGCACCCTGGGCATAAAGACAAAGAGAAGGACCTGCTTTCTGTATTCCTCCGTGGGTTTCTTCTTCAGCTGCATCACGCCTTCGGCAGGGGGAGGACAGCCGGCCCAGGTCTACTATATGAGGAAGAACATGATACCGGTGCCTGTGGCCACGGTGGTGCTTATGGTGGTAACCATTACATACAAATCCGTGCTGGTGGTGATTGGCTGTCTGCTGGCCATATTCGGCCAGGGCTTTTTAAACCGTTACCTGTACGAGGTCATGCCTGTCTACTATCTGGGGCTGGGACTTAATGTGGTGTTCTGCGCCGCCCTGCTGATTCTGGCTTTCCACACCTCCCTTGCCAGGGACATGGTAATGCGGCTTCTGGGACTTCTGGAACATTTCCATTTCCTTAAAAAGAAAACCTCCAGGACAGAGCGCCTGCTCCTTACCATGGAGCACTATAATGACACGGCTGCCTTCCTGCGCCAGCACAAGCATGTGCTGCTGGGGGTGCTGTTCCTCACCTTCTGCCAGCGGCTGGCATTGTTTTCAGTGACATATTTTGTATACAGGGCCTTTGAGCTAAAGGGGACTGCCATGCTTACCCTGGTGCTTCTCCAGTCAACGATTTCCGTGTCCGCTGATATGCTGCCTCTCCCGGGGGGCATGGGAATCAGCGAGCATCTGTTCCTGACTATTTTCGACCCTATTTTTTACGGGGATCTGCTATTGCCGGCCATGGTATTGTCCAGAGGTATTGCGTATTATGTACAGTTGGGATTTAGTGCGGCGGTAACCATGTACGCCCATCTTACCTTGGTGAGAAAGCACAGAAAAACCTAAAAAATTTATTGAGGTGTAAGCACGTGAAAAACTCAGATAAATTGAAGCGTTACAGCATGTTTATTGCAGGCGTCATATTCAGCGCGCTGGGCATCAGCCTGATTACAAAAGCCGGACTGGGCACATCGCCCATCACCAGCCTTGCCTTTGTCCTGACGTTTCTTCCGGCCTCCCTGCTGTTTTCCGCCTGTATAGACGGATGGATGTAATTTTCCATTTCTTTATCGAGAAGGTATCCAATCCGCTGGAAGGGTGGATTCCTGACTAATCGGACGCAGAGGATGCCTGCCCGTAAGGTAAAATTAAAAAAATCAAAAAAAGTCCTTGACTAAATGCCACAATATGGGTATAATAAATTCCGCAGCCGCTAATCAGGACAAACAGTCAGGGCAGGGCGCTGCGGATAAACTGAATAATGGGCTATCGCCAAACGGTAAGGCAACGGACTCTGACTCCGTCATTTCAAGGTTCGAATCCTTGTAGCCCAGTTATTAATCCCACAGATGAAAGTCTGTGGGATTTTGCTTGTATACCCAAGGGAATTTATGATACAATGAATGGCATAATACCGGGGCGGGACATGGAAGCGCCGGCAGCAAAAGCCGCGTCCCGGTCCCGGGAGAATGAGGTTGATATGTATACATTTAACAGCAGGGTCCGTTACAGCGAAACGGACGAAGGAGGGTGCCTGTCGGTTTCAGGCATCATCAATTACATGCAGGACTGCAGTACATTCCAGTCAGAGGACTGCGGTGTGGGAGTGGGTTATCTGGAGGCCAGCCATAAGGCGTGGCTTTTGTCATCCTGGCAGATTATGATAGACCGGTATCCCAGGCTGGGGGAGAGGCTGGCGGTGGGAACATGGCATTGTGCCTCAAAGGGCATATACGGCTACCGGAACTTCGTTCTGCGGGATGAGGAGGGGACGGATGTGGTCAGGGCTGAATCCCTGTGGTTCCTCTACGATACGGATAAGAACGTCCCGATCCGGGTGCAGCCCGGGGACACGGCGCCTTACGGCGAGCCGGAGCCGAGACTGGTATTAAGCCCCTGTCCCAGGAAGATACCTGTGCCGGGAGACTGCGAGGCAGGTGAACCTATCGTGGTTGCCAGACACCACATTGACACAAACCACCATGTGAATAATGCCCAGTATGTGGAGATGGCCAGGGAGGCCATACCGGAGGGGCTTGTGATAAAGGAGTTACGGGCGGATTACAAAAAGGCGGCTGTATTGGGAGATGTCCTGACTCCGCGGGTAAGCATGGCCCGGGGAAAGGACTGCCGGGAGTGGACAGTGGTCCTTGAGGGCAGCACAGGAGAAACCTGCGCTGTGGTATGGCTGATGACAAAAGGACAGGAGGAAGATTGAGATGATTGAATTAGGAAAAGTGCAGGAGCTTGAAATAATAAGGAAAAAAGAATTCGGAGTGTATCTGGCTGAGAAGGAGGGGGATGAGGCGGCTGTTCTTCTCCCAAAGAGGCAGGTTCCGGAGGGAGCCGGGATTGGGGACAAGGTGGAGGTGTTCATCTATAAAGACTCATCGGACCGCCTGATTGCCACCACGGGAAAGCCAAAACTGCAGGTGGGCGAGACAGCGAAGCTGGAGGTCAAGGATGTGTCCAAAATCGGGGCTTTTCTGGATATGGGACTGGAGAAGGACCTGCTCCTTCCGTTTAAGGAGCAGACCCACCCGGTGAGAAAAGGGGAGCAGTGCCTTGTCACTCTGTATGTGGACAAGAGCAGACGCCTGGCAGCTACCATGCGCGTCTATTCCCATATGAGCAACCAGTCTCCTTATAAGGCAGAGGACTGGGTCACGGGCACCGTCTATGAAATCAATGAAACCATCGGGGCCTTTGTGGCGGTTGACCACAAATATTACGGACTCATTCCCAAAAAGGAGCTTTACGGCAGGTTCAGGGAGGGCGATACAGTCCAGGCCAGGGTTACAAGGGTGCGGGAGGACGGAAAACTGGATTTGTGCGTCAGGGAGAAATCCTATGTGCAGATGGGTACTGACGCAGAGAAGGTATTAAAGGTCATGGACCAATTCGACGGTGTGCTTCCCTTTAATGACAAGGCAAAGCCGGAGGTTATCATGCGTGAGTTCAGCATGAGCAAAAATGCCTTTAAGCGGGCCGTGGGCAGGCTTTTAAAGGAAGGTAAGATTCGTATTACGGATAAGACCATTGAGCGCGTATAAGCGTATGGAATGGATAGGGAAGGCACATACTTTAGTATAGCGTAAAATGTGCCGGAGGGATGAAGTGTGTGTGGCTGCAGACAGCGCGGGCCGGCTCCGGTACATGGGGACATGGATTGGGGAAAGGACGGGGAGACATGAAGAAGAGGAATCCGGCGGTGGATTATGCCATGATTGTGGCAGGGACATTCCTGATTGGCTTAGCAATCAAGAATATTTACGACCCTGTGAGCATGGTTACAGGCGGTGTGTCGGGCGTGGCCATCATTGCCAAGGAGCTGTGGTCTGTTCCTCTGTGGCTGACCAATACCGTGCTGAACATTCCGTTATTTGCGGCCGGATTCTTTTTCTGCGGCTGGCGGTTTATCAAGCGCACCCTCTTTGCCACGGTCATGCTCTCGGTTTCCCTGTATGTTCTGCCGGAAGCGTCCTATCTGGGAAGCGACCTCTTTCTGTCAGCCTTATTCGGGGGAATCATAAGCGGCGTGGGAACCGGCCTGGTGTTTCTGACCAGCTGCACCACAGGAGGTACGGATCTGCTGGCGGCTCTGATCCAGAAGCGTCTCAAGCACTATACCCTGGCCCAGATCATGCAGGTGCTGGACGGCCTGATTGTGGTGGCGGGCGCCTCCGTGTTCGGCATCAGGACCGCTCTTTACGCCCTCATTGCTATCTTCTGTGTGGCTAAGGTTACAGACGGCCTGATAGAGGGACTTAAGTTCTCCAAACAGGCTTATATTATCTCCGAGCATTACAGGGAGATTGCTGAGGCCATTATGGAACAGATGGGAAGGGGAGTGACCAGCATTAAGGCCAGGGGCATGTACTCGGATCA
This sequence comes from Enterocloster clostridioformis, assembly GCF_020297485.1. Classification (NCBI taxonomy): domain Bacteria; kingdom Bacillati; phylum Bacillota; class Clostridia; order Lachnospirales; family Lachnospiraceae; genus Enterocloster; species Enterocloster clostridioformis. Next base: position 1,939,754 of record NZ_JAIWZC010000001.1, on the reverse strand, counting down.
GGAGAAGAGGATGCTGTTCTGTGTGGTTTCAAAAAAGGAAATTGTGCGGTTAAAGGAGATTGTGGCGGAGTTTGACAGCAGCGCTTTTGTTATCGTAAGCGATGCCAGAGAGGTATTTGGTGAAGGATTTATCGAATATTAAGCCCTGAATTTTGTGGCTTTTGCCGATATTTTTTGGAAAAACGCAGTTGATTAACATAATTAACAAAAAGTTAGCGGCAAATATTGGAATACTTTGTGATTTAGGACATTTTTTTTTCCTCGTATACAAATTAGCTAAAACCCCAATTTTGATTTTGTGGAATTGCGATATGGATTCCCCAGGGGGTTTAATGTATTATAAGAGCAGTTACAAAAGAGGATAAAACACATATGTGTTAAGCGTATTATTTAGGAGGAAAAGACAGAATGGCTAGTTTATCACTGAAGAACGTAACAAAGAAATATCCAAATGGATTTGTAGCAGTTAAGGATTTCAATCTTGAAATCGCCGATAAGGAATTTATCATTTTCGTAGGTCCTTCAGGATGCGGTAAGTCCACAACCCTTCGTATGATTGCCGGTCTGGAAGACATCTCATCCGGTGAGCTCTACATCGACGATAAGCTGGTAAATGACGTTGAACCAAAGGACAGAGATATCGCCATGGTATTCCAGAACTATGCTCTATATCCACATATGTCCGTATATGACAACATGGCGTTCGGACTGAAGCTGAGAAAAACACCAAAGGATGAGATTGACAAGAAAGTGCATGACGCAGCCAAGATTCTCGACCTGGAGCATCTGCTGGACCGTAAGCCGAAGGCTCTTTCCGGCGGCCAGAGACAGCGTGTTGCCATGGGACGTGCCATTGTCCGCAGCCCCAAGGTATTCTTGATGGACGAGCCGCTGTCCAACCTGGATGCAAAGCTGAGAGGTCAGATGCGTGTTGAGATTTCCAAGCTTCACCAGAGACTGGAGACCACCATTATCTACGTTACCCATGACCAGACCGAGGCCATGACACTGGGTACCAGGATCGTTGTTATGAAGGACGGCATCATCCAGCAGGTGGATAACCCACAGAATCTGTATGACAAGCCATGCAACAAGTTTGTGGCGGGATTCATCGGAGCTCCCCAGATGAACATGATAGACGCAACCGTTGGCAAGGACGGCGCTCTGACAACCTTAAGCTTCGGCGGACGCACCGTAGCACTTTCAGAGGCTAAGTCCAAGAAGTTAGAGGACGCAGGATACATAGGAAAGGTAGTTACCCTGGGCATCCGTCCAGAGGACCTTCACGACGAGGAATCCTACCTGGCTATGTCTCCAAAGAGCGTATTTGAGGCTACTGTCCGCGTATACGAGATGTTAGGCTCCGAGGTCCTGTTATACTTTGATATTGAGGACGCAAGCTTTGTCGCTAAGGTTAATCCGCGTACCACCGCAAGGCCCGGCGATACCATCAAGCTGGCTATGGATTTAGAGAAGATTCACATTTTCGACAAGGATACGGAACTGGTTGTTCTTAACTAATACAAAAGAACCGTAAGCGAAAATTAAGGTAAAAAGAAGCAGGAGAGTATACAACTCTCTTGCTTTTTTTGTGATTTTGCATTAAAATATGAAAATAGGGTTATTAGTTACTCCGAATACGTTTGAAAAGGAGAGTATAGAATGATTTCAAATCAGATACTTCAAACCACACTGGATGGATTAAAAGCAATTACGAGAATTGATTTGGGTATATGTGATACAGAGGGAAAAGTGCTGGCTTCTACATTTACCGATGCGGAAGACTCCGAGAGCTCGGTTCTGGTTTTCGTGGATTCACCGGCGGACAGCCAGGTTATCCAGGGATACCAGTTCTTCAAGGTGTTTGATGAGCACCAGCTGGAATACATCCTCTTAGCAAAGGGGGCCAGCGATGATGTATATATGGTTGGCAAACTGGCCGCATTCCAGATTCAGAACCTGCTGGTAGCATATAAGGAGCGTTTTGATAAGGACAACTTTATCAAGAACCTGCTTCTCGACAACCTGCTGCTGGTAGACATTTACAACAGGGCAAAGAAGCTCCACATTGACACGGATGTAAAGCGCGTGGTCTACATCATCGAGACTCACAACGAAAAGGATATCAATGCGCTGGAGACAGTGAGAAGCCTGTTCGCGTCCAAGACAAAGGATTTCATTACGGCTGTGGATGAGAAGAACATTATTCTGGTAAAGGAAGTGCGTCAGGGAGAGACCTACGGGGAGCTGGACAAAACAGCCAACACCGTATTGGACATGCTTAACACCGAGGCCATGACAAAGGTGCGGGTGGCATACGGCACCATTATCAATGACATCAAGGAAGTCTCACGTTCCTACAAGGAAGCCAAGATGGCGCTGGATGTAGGCAAGATTTTCTACGCCAATAAGAACGTCATCGCTTACAACAACCTGGGTATCGGACGTCTGATTTATCAGCTGCCTATTCCGCTGTGCAAGATGTTTATCCGCGAGGTATTTGACGGCAAGTCTCCGGACGAGTTCGACGAGGAGACACTGGCTACCATCAACAAGTTCTTTGAGAACAGCCTGAATGTGTCCGAGACCTCCAGACAGCTTTATATTCACAGGAATACCCTTGTATACCGTCTGGATAAGCTTCAGAAGAGCACTGGACTGGACCTGCGCATCTTTGAGGACGCCATCACCTTTAAGATTGCCCTGATGGTTGCCAAGTATATGAAGTATATGGAAAGCCTGGATTATTAGGCCGGAGTCGGTGGATGATAGAGATTAGCAATGTGAGCAAGACCTACGAGACAGGGAACAGGGCCATTAAGGATGTATCCCTTACCATTAATGACGGTGAGTTCGTGTTCATCGTAGGAAGAAGCGGTTCCGGCAAGAGTACGCTGATGAAGCTGCTCCTCAAGGAGCTGGAACCCACAAAGGGACGTATTGTGGTGAACGATATGGACCTGGGAAGGATGCCGGGAAGGTATATTCCCAAATACCGCAGAAGATTAGGCGTGGTCTTTCAGGATTTCAGACTCCTGAAGGACCGCACTGTGTTTGAGAACGTTGCATTTGCCCAGAGGGTAATCGGGGTGCCGGCCAGGGTAATCCGGGAGACAGTGCCGGAGATGCTCAGGCTGGTGGGGCTGTCGTCCAAGTACAAAGCCTACCCCAGACAGCTGTCCGGAGGCGAGCAGCAGAGAGTGGCCATTGCCAGGGCCTTGATCAATGACCCTGAGGTGCTCCTTGCAGACGAGCCCACCGGTAACCTGGACAGCTTTAATACCCATGAAATCATGAGACTTCTGGAGGAAATCAACCAGAGGGGGACTACTGTGATTGTGGTTACGCACAGTCAGGAAATGGTGGATGAGATGAACAAGCGGATCATTACCATGGAACGGGGGTCGGTTATCAGTGATGTGGGCGGATATTATTAGGGCGTTGCCCCAGGGGCTTTGGAGAGCTTACGGGCATGCTTTTTCCGCCGGAAAGGCAAATGAACAGCAATGAGAATCAGTACATTTTGGTATTGCCTGAAACAGGGCATCATTAATATATGCAGAAATATTTTGTTTTCGCTGGCATCGATAGCGACTATTTCTGCATGTATTTTTTTATTCTGTCTTTTTTTCGCCCTGATAGCCAATGTGCAGAATGTGGCAAAGACAGCAGAGACAACCGTGGGAATCACTGTATTTTTTGATGAGGATATGCCGGAGGACCAGATTCTGGCTGCCGGCGATGTTATCCGGGGCTGGGAAGAGGTGCGGGAGGCGCGGTATATATCCGCTGCTCAGGCGTGGGAGAACTTTAAGACAGAGTATTTTGAGGGGATGGAGGAGCTGGCAGAGGGATTTGCAGATGACAACCCGCTGTCCGGTTCCGCCTCCTATGAGATATTTCTTAATGATATTGAGGAACAGGATAAAATCGTGGAGCGTCTGGAGGGCATGGAAGGCGTGAGAAAGGTGCGCTATTCCAGTACGGCCGTGGCCGGGCTGACCAGCGCGGGAAAGATGGTGGGGGCCATGTCGGCCGTGATTATCTGCGTACTGCTGGCTGTGGCGGTTTTCCTGATTAGCAATACCATTTCCGTGGCCGCGGCCTTCCGCAGGAGGGAAAATGAGATCATGCGCTTAATCGGCGCCACCAACTATATGATTCGTGCGCCCTTTGTGGTGGAGGGTGTGCTCCTTGGCGCTTTGGGGGCGGCAGTGCCTCTGGCCGGCATGTATGTGCTTTATCAGAAGGCAGTCATCTATATCGGTGAGCACTATCAGATGCTGGCAGGCATGTTTGAACCCATACCCCTGGGAGATATATTCCCCTATATGGCGGCCGCAGCCGGGTGCCTGGGTGCGGGCATTGGTTTTTTCGTCAGTTATTTTACCATCCACCGTCACTTGAAGGTATAGGGAAGGAGGATGTGAATGAGGATGAGACATTGGATTTGCGCGGCAGCGCTGTCAGGCGGTCTTTTGATAGGCGGTACGGCGGCATTTGCAGCCTACGCCACCAGTGTGGAGATAGAGGATGCCAAGAAGCAGGTATCTGCCCTGGAAGAGGAAAAGAAGAAAGTGGAGAGCACCCTGAGCCAGCTGGAGGGATTAAAGGCAGATACGGCAGCTTATGTAAAGAAGCTGGACGGCAGTCTGTCCTCCCTGGCAGAGGAGCTGGAACAGCTGGGAAACCGGATCACCCTGAAGGAAGAGGAAATAGATCAGGCGCAGATACAGTTAGAGTCGGCCAAACGCGAGGAGGAGCATCAGTATGACAGCATGAAGCTGCGCATCAAGTATATGTATGAGAACGGTCAGAACAATCTGCTCGATATGGTCATGGAGTCCGGCAGCATATCGGAACTGCTGAACCGCGCGGAATACGTGAGCCAGATTGCGGAATACGACAGGAAAATGCTGACAGCCTATGCTTCTGCAAAGGAACAGGTGGCTTCCAGGGAACAGAACCTTGAAAAGGAGCATGGCGAGCTTCTGGTGCTTCAGGAATCCACCCAGGCAAAACAGGCTTCCATGCAGAAGCTGATGGATTCCAAGCAGAAGGAGCTGGACTCATATAATTCCAAGATTGCCATGGCCCAGGATGAACTGGACCAGTACAATGCAGATATCAAAGCCCAGGAAGAACAGATGAAACGAATCGAGGCCGAGATGAAGCGGAGGGAAGAAGAGGCCAGGAAAAAGGCGGAAGCAGCCGGCAAGACGTATACCGTATCGAATTTGGGGAATATTAGTTTTAAGTGGCCCTGTCCGTCCAGCAGCAGGATTACCTCTAATTTTGGAGACAGGGAGTCTCCAACAGAAGGGGCATCAAGCAACCATAAGGGAATTGATATCAGCGCCAGCACAGGAGCGGATATCATAGCTGCGGCTGATGGTGAGGTTGTGATATCTACATACAGCTATTCGGCGGGCAATTATATTATGCTTGACCACGGGGGCGGAGTGAGCACAGTCTACATGCACTGCTCCAAGCTGCTGGTGGGCGTGGGGGAAAAGGTGGCAAAAGGCCAGGTGATTGCAAAGGTAGGTTCCACCGGTTATTCCACCGGTTCCCACCTGCATTTTGGAATCCGCTCAGGGGGGACCTATGTGAATCCCCGAAGTTATGTAAGCCCGTGACCCATCATAGGATAGAAGGAACGGACAGATAGGAGACGTAAATTGGAAAATCGTGAATTTGACAGACAGGAACATAATATGGGCGGGCAGCCGGATGGTCCCTACAGGGACAACGGGCCGGGGCCTCAGGACGGGAATCGCAATGGGGCGGGAAAGAACCGGTTCTGGTCCGGGGCTTTGGTGGGAGCCCTTGTAACCGCCTTCATAGGATTGATTGTGGTGGGGATGTCGGCCGGTATCTATATCTTCGGCAAGAGGGTCATGAGCCGTCAGCCCAGCGTGGCCATAGAGGGTAAGAGACCGGGAATCACAGACGGAAGCAGCCATAAAGAGGGTGTGGATTTTGACCGGGTTACGGCCAAAATGTCCATGATTCAGCAAATCATAGATCTTCACTTCCTGTACGACGAGGACGCCGGCAATGTGGAGGATTTTATTTACAGAGGGATGCTGGCCGGTCTGGATGACCCTTATTCCACGTATTACACGGAGGAGGATTTCCGTTCCATCAATGACAGCACAAAGGGAACCTACTCCGGTATCGGAGCCATGTTAAGCCAGAACAGAACCACGGGGCTATGCACCATCGTGAAGGTGTTCGAGGGTTCCCCGGCCCTGGAGGCAGGGATGCAGCCAGGGGACATTATATATAAGGTGGGCGATACCCTGGTGGCTTCCGAAAGCCTTGATGTGCTGGTGAACAATTACATCAAGGGCGAAGAAGGCACGGACGTGGCTATCACGGTATACAGGGCGGACAAGGACGAGTATGTGGATATGTCCGTTACCCGGCGCAAAATTGAGGTGCCCACCGTGGAGTACAGCATGCTGGACGATAAAATCGGCCGGATTACAGTGTCGGAATTTGACGTGATTACAGTGGAGCAGTTTGAACAGGCAGTGGATGAGCTTCAAAAGGATGGCATGGAAGGCTTAATCATCGACCTGAGGAGTAATCCCGGCGGAGTCCTGGACAGCGCTGTTAAGATGGTGGATTATATTCTCCCCGACGATTTGGACCGGTATAAAAAGGGGAAGGGCAAGACCCTGATTGTTTACACGGCAGACAAAAACGAAAAGGGTGATGTATACACCGCCTCAGACGGCCATGAGCTGAAAATACCCATCGCCATCCTGGTCAATGGAGACTCAGCCAGCGCTTCCGAGGTGTTTACGGGAGCCCTGAAGGATTATGACTGGGCTACCGTGGTGGGAACCACCAGCTACGGAAAGGGAATTGTACAGAACCTGATTCCTCTGGGAGACGGTTCCGCCATCAAGATTACCACAGCCCACTATTATACACCCAGCGGTTTTGACCTGCACGGAAAGGGAATTGAGCCGGATGTGGAAGTGGAGCTGAACGAGGAACTTAAAACCCAGGCCGTGGTGAAGCCGGAGGAAGACAACCAGCTTCAGAAGGCAGTCCAGGTATTGAAGGAAAACAAATAAGCAGTATGGAAGGAGCTCCGGTCATGTCAGGTTATGACCGGGGCTTTCGTACTGTCTGCGTACCCTGGCAGAATAAAAACAGAGCATAAAAACGTAGCAAATGGCATGAAAATGATATATATATCGAATAGTGGCAGGTAATATTATTACGTTAGTTCGGGCTACATACAATTACTGTCGAATTAAGCTAGAAGGAGATTGGAGCAATGAAGTTTGGTCATTTTGATGAAGAGAAAAAAGAATATGTAATAACGAGACCGGATACCCCTGCTCCCTGGGCGAATTATCTGGGTTCTCCGGAGTACGGCGCAGTTATATCCAAGAATGCTGGCGGATTATAAAGGGATTCATTCAGAAGCAAGATATTTTGTTCCTCTGAACCGGTCTTATGAGGTTTGGAGCTTATGAGCAGATTGTAGACTGGATCAAAGATTCCAAAGAATGGCTGGATGCACAGTACTTCAATAAGACTGTAAAAGGTCAGTGGAACGATGACTGGAACAAAACAATGGGTTCAGAGTCAAAGGTATTTGCATTCTCTGGAGTGACGACTAAACATTTTGCATGTAATAACCAGGAAGATAATCGAATGGGTGTAGATGCTTGTGTTTCAGAGCGGGCCCTACGAGAGATTTATTTCCGAGGGTTTGAAATTGCTGTGAAGAAAAGTGCACCGGTGTCAATCATGACATCTTATAATTTGATAAATGGTGTACACGCAGCAAACAGTCGGGACTTGTGTACCGTTGTTGTCCGTGAAGAATGGGGGGAGGGGAGGCACAATCATGTCTGATTGGAATACAACAGTTCCGGAGGATGGAAGTGAGCCGTGGAAATGCGCAGCTGCCGGAAACGACATTATTATGCCGGGAAATACAAATGATGATGCAGATATTCGGGATGCATATGAAAAAGGATTGCATTCGGAAAGAGAAATCCGAAGCTGCGCGGGCAGAATTATTGCAATGATCGATAAATTGGCAAAATAAATATTATAGAGTCTTGAAAAAAGCTCAAGCCAACTGTGGCAGTGTATTGCATTTTGCGGGTTCAATAATATTTAGGCGTTTGCAAAACGCCAGAACCCGCCTCACATGCCGCATACCATTTCACGGGCAGATATTTCTATCTGCTTTGTTTTCATGTCTAAACTTTAGGAGTCTGCGGATGGGGATTCTCCTTTCATATTTTCATCTTTTTTACGTTCAAGCGCATCACGATATAACTCCATACCAAGGCGAATATGGTAACGACAGTATATACCAGCCATTTCCTTATCGTTTGATTTAATCGCCTGGAGCATCTTGTAATGGTAGGTGACGCCGTTTTGATAGTTTTGTCGGCGGGAGCCCTTTGAGAGAAGCTTTTGGTGGTCAAGCATATTTTCGTTTAAATAATTCATTATTTTGATAATGAACTTGTTTTTACTGCCCAGAGCAATGAGGTGGTGGAATTGATTGGAATAGTAATCCTTCTTCTCATCATCATGGTACTTTAACATGTTATAATAACTGTCTTCGAGCGCTTGAATTTCCTCTGGGGTGGCCCGCTCAGTGAAAAGCTCTGTACAGTAAGGCTCTATAATAATGCGAAATTCCATTAATTCTAGAACATCTTCAATATTCAGCGCAAAGTATTTGGTCCCTTCCAGTGAAGCGTTGTCCAAAATTTCTACATAGGTGCCGGAACCTCGTACTTTTCTTAGAACAGAAATAGCGGTTAGATTGGCGATGGCATCTCTTACTGCAATACGACTAACTCCAAGATATGAACAAAATTCATTCTCGGACCAGATTTTATCCCCAGACTTCCATTCACCAGACAATATGTTCTGAGTGATGAAATCACTTACCTTTTGACTAGCGTTGTGGTTGTATGACATTCATTACCTCCTGGAAAAATGATAGCTGCACGGCTGTTGGTGCATATATTACTTTTATTATAAAACAAAATGGAAAATGAAGCAATGTAATCCTAAAGGCAAAATTAATATTATAAGTTTTTTATTGTATTGTGCATAATGAATTATAAATAAAAATAAATTTATATATTTTGTACAAAATAACGGAATAATGTTGCTGAGTTATTGACTTGGGTATAAATATGTAGTATTATTTTGTTGTATTTAATGAGGTGGAAAACGGTACTATATAATAAGGAGGATTATGATGAAAAAAAGTCAGATGATGTCAGTATTATGTGCAGCTTCTATGGTAGTTAGTTTGTTGACAGGCTGCGGAGGGGGAAATAAACCGGTAAATTCCGAGAAAACTGAGATTGCCATTGAAGAGACAAAAAGGGATAGTGCAGAGGATGCAAAGGACGATGGTCAGTTTTATAAGTTAAATTTCGGTCACACATTAACCGAAAATGACCCATTCCACCAAGCATATCTGAAGTGGGCTGAGGCAGTAAGCAAGAAAACAGGAGGAAAACTTCAGATAGAGGTTTATCCAAGTTCCCAACTGGGGGTTGAGGAGGATATTCTGGAGCAGATGAAACAGGGGACCAATGTGGGCTGGCAGACAGATGCAGCGAGACTTGGAAACTATGTAAATGAGTTCAGCGTGTTGCTTGCCCCCTATTTCTTAGAGAATATGGATGAGGTTAAGGAGCTGATGGATTCTCCGACAATTGCAGAATGGGAGAAGAAGCTGGAGGATGAGCATAATATAAAGGTTATCTCTTTTGGGTTTGTTCAAGGTTACAGAAATATATATGCAAATAAAAAAGCCACTAATCCTGACGAGATGAAGGGGCTGCAGATTCGTACCGCAGGCGCTCCTGTCTGGGTTGCGGGTATTGATTCCCTGGGTTGCAAAGCAGTTTCGTTAGCGTATGGCGAGATGTACAATGGTATACAGACAAAGGTTGTGGACGGCTGTGAACTTCCTTATATTGCAGCCAATAATTTAAAAATTCAGGAGGTGGCAAAGTATATTCTTGAGACCCAGCATATCTATCAGATGAACTTTATGGTATGTTCTGCTGAGTGGTTTAACAGTCTTCCCGAAAATTATCAGAGGATTCTAACCGATGAATGTAACAATGCAGGTTTAGAGGTATCCGAACAGATGCAAAAGGATTCCGACGCGGCTAAGCAGGCTATGATTAACAGTGGTATGGAGTATGTTCCGGCCGACCAAATGGACATTGCAGCTTTCAGAAAGGCTAGTCAGGAAGCGTATGATAAGCTGAATCTGAATGAAGCAAGGGAGGCTGTTTATAAAGAACTTGGGAAGGAAATCATAAAATAAAGAGTGGGAAGTGATTACATGAAGGAGTTTTACAAGAAATTTTGTGATGTTGAGATGGCGCTTGCAATTATTTGTCTGGTAACCAGCGTGGTTGTGATTTTTATTGCGGCTGTTATGCGTGCAGTGGGGCATCCGATCAACTGGGGAACAGACATTGCGCTCCTGCTTTTCTCATGGAGTACCTTCTTGGGGGCGGATTTGGCGTTTCGGCAGGGAAAGCTGATTAATGTTGATGTTATAATTAAGATTCTTCCACAGGATATTCAGAAATTAATGAAGCTGATAATTTATGTAATCTGTCTTGTCTTCTTATGCAGTATGGTTTACCTGGGATTCCTGCAGTCTGTAAAAACTTGGTACCGATCATTTCAGGGAATACCGTTTCTTAGCTATACTTGGGTAACATTAAGTGTACCAGTATCATGCCTTTCCATGGTAGCGACAACCATTATCAAGATTGTCCGAACCATCAGAAACCAGGATGAACTGACATTTTTGTAGGCAATCAGGTATTAAGGATAATGTGCCGGATATTCTTGTCTGGCACATTGTTATAATATTAGGAGGTTAACTTATGATTATAGTAATGATTACATTCCTGATTTTGCTGGTAGTGGGTGTACCGGTTGGATTTTCCATTGCAATCTCCGGTTTTACTTATTTTTTTCAGCATCCGGAACTGCCAATAACCACGGCAGTACAGCTGCCTATTTCCCAGACTCAGAATATTACACTTCTTGCAGTGCCTCTGTTCGTGTTTGCAGGGAGTCTGATGAATGCTTCAGGAATTACAGACAGGCTGATAGAACTGTCCATGCTGCTTTGCGGACATATGAAAGGAGGCATGGCCCAAGTAAGCGTGGTTCTGTCTGCGCTCATGGGCGGCATCTCTGGTTCATCTAATGCTGATGCGGCAATGGAGAGCCGTATCCTGGGGCCTGAGATGGAGAGGCAGGGTTATCCCAAGGGGTATACAGGAGCAGTTATTGGCTATACATCTCTTATTACCTGTACCATTCCTCCGGGGGTTGGAATGATTCTCTATGGAACCACGGGGGAGGTGTCTATTGGACGTCTGTTTGCAGCAGGTATGGTGGCAGGACTGCTTATGACTGTGATTTTGATGGCGACAGTGGGCGTTACTTCTCGCCTACGCGGATTTAAGCCGGCCAGAGAATCAAAGGCAGGCTTTCATGATATCATTCATTCTCTTAAAGACACTATATGGGCATTGATTTTTCCTATTCTGCTTTTGGTCGGAATTCGATTCGGTCTGTTTACCCCATCTGAGGTTGGCTCTTTTGCCTGTGTTTATGCGCTTATTGTGGGCTTTTTTATCTATAAAAAGCTGAATTTCAAGAGATTGATTGAAACCTTGAAGGAAGCGGTTGTGGATGTTGGGGCAATCATGTTCATGATTTCTATGTCAGGTATTTTTGGATATGGCATACCCTTTGACAAAGTTCCACAGAAAATGACGGCTTTTATCACAGGAATTACAACACAGCCATTAGTGGTTATGGCAATTATCATTATTGCTCTTCTGCTATTTGGGATGTTCATGGAAGGCTCTGTTGTCATACTTCTTCTGACGCCAATTCTTCTTCCGATGGTAAAGAGCTTTGGATTTGATCCTGTATTTTTTGGTATTATCGTTTCTACGGTTGTCACCACGGGCATTTTGACACCGCCAGTTGGAGTGGCTATGTATACCGTCTGCAGTGTTCTGGGATGCACGATGCCTGAATTTTTAAAGGAAAGCATACCTTTCCTCATTGCCATCATAGCTGAAGTGGTTTTGTTATGTCTTTGCCCCGAGATTATACTTTGGGCGCCTAGGTTGATGTACGGAGGATGACAATGAATGAAGTGGCGGAGGGTGAAAAACGTATAATTGAACAGAGGTATTCAGACTTTTTCAAAAATGCAGGATATCCTCATCATATAAGGAAGGGAGAAAAGCAATGAAATATGTTGAATTAGGAAGGACTGGTGTAAGAGCTTCTATTCTGGGAATGGGCGGCCATGAGTACCTTCAAAATGGAAAATCTAGGGGATTTAACGAGGACTTTAAGCGTAGCACGACTCCAGGAGAGATTTTAGAAGGTTTTGGTCAGGAAAACCGTCTGGCGATTTTAAAGTCCTCCTACGAACTGGGAATTAATTTTTTTGATGTAACTCAGGACTCCGAGAAAGAGGCATTAGGGCGTAATTTGAAGCAGTTGCCTCCTCCCTATGATGTCGTAATCCAGACACGTCCTGAGGGTATGGTTTATACCTATGATAAGAATAATACCAAAATGGCAGATTTGATTCTTCTCAGGAATGAGGCACAGAGAATCTTAAAGCTTCTTCAGAGAGAGACTATTGATTTTTTTAATATTGCTCCCATGAAATGTGCATTTGAGCATGATCCGGAATACCTTGAAAAACTGGGTTATAATATATCTGTTCTTAAGCAGGAGGGATTGATTCGATTCGCTTGTGCCGACACCTTTTCCGGTGAGGAAACTTATCTCAGAATGATTCAATCGGGTTATTTTGATGTAATCTATATCAACTTTAATTTTGCTGATTATCAGGCTCAAAATAGGGTGATGAAGGCTGCCAAGGCTCAAAAGATGGGGGTTATTACAAGAGAGGCATATATGAAAGGGCAGTTGTTCCACATGGCGAAGGAAGCGGGCATTGAACAAATTTCGGATTTAGCTGATGCGGCTCTTAGATGGTCTTTGTCACGGGAGGGAGTCGATATGGTGATTTACGGAACAGGAAAACCTGAACACTTAAGAGATGCGTCTGAGGCATTTGAAAAAAAGTTTTCCGAATTGGATGAGAGGCTGATTAGTAGAATCATGCAAACGCAGCTTTACAAAGCGTATGAGGCTGAAAAAAATAAAGAATTTCTGGAACTGTAAAGGAGAAAGTAACATGGAAGAATTATATTACAACAGGGTCAAGGAAATTTTAAAGAAGAAGGGAAGGGTATCTGCCGCGTGGCTTCACATGGCCAGCAATGTATCTGCGGAAATATTGGCAAATGCAGGCTTTGACGTGTTGGTGATTGACGTTGAGCATTCACCAGTAGATTACCAGACAGTGTTTAGTATGTGCCAGGCCATGAAGGGAACGAATACAGTACCTTTTGCAAGAGCACCGTGGAATGATCTGATTGCAATCAAGAGAATCTGTGATTGTGGAGTCATGGGTATTCACATTCCTTATGTAAGGACAGTAGATGAGGCTAGAGAAGCAGTTCTGCGCTGCAAATATCCTCCTTTAGGCATCAGGGGCATTGCTGGAAGCCCAAGAGCATGTGGGTTTGGTATGAACAGAGGACAGTATATGCAAAAGGCAAACGACGAGAATATTGTGATGATTGCCATTGAAACCATGGATGGAATTGATAACCTTCCGGAAATGATGGAGATTGAGGCGCTGGATGGTATTTTTATAGGCCCTATGGATTTGTCTGCCTCTATGGGAATCAGGGGACAGTTTGATAATAAGGAATTTAAGGCTGCCATCAAACGGATTGAGAATATAGTGATACCGTCTGGTAAATTCCTCGGCACAGTAGCCAATGATATAGAAGATGCTCAGATCTTGTATGATAAGGGCTACAACATAGTATATATGATGTCTGATGCCGTTGACCTCTCTAGAATGGCAGAAAGGACAGTCGTCAAATTTAAGGAGTATAATTCGAAGGAGGGAAAAGTGGATGATTAATGCCCCCTCGCTTGCCAACTGCGGTCTGTTTACAATGGCCGAGGAGATGGATGGAATGATTAGAGGGGGAGTGAATTTTGTACATATAGATATTATGGATGGACATTATGTGCCAAATATATTTTTTCCTCTATCAATTGTACAGGCAGTTAGGAAACGTTACCCAAACCTGACGATAGATGTTCATCTAATGGTAACAAACCCTGAGGATTATGTGGATAGAATGAGGGAGGACGGAGCTGATTACCTGAGCTTTCATATTGACAGCACTCGCTTTTCCAGAAGACTGATTGACAGCATCCAACAGTCGGGAATGAAAGCGGGGGTTGTTATCAATCCTTCGCAGCCTATTTCTCTATTGGAGCCTCTTGTCCGATTCGTGGACTATGTGGTGCTCATGACAGTAGAGCCGGGTTTTGCCGGACAACCTTTTATGCATGACGCCCTCGAAAGGCTGGATGAACTGCAGAAACTAAAGAAAGAGACGGATACCCATTTTATGATATCCATAGATGGAGGAATCGACCGTGAGCATTCTGCAGAATGTATGAAGCGCGGGGCAGAAATTCTCGTTTCTGGTATTTATACTGTTTTCGGTCAGCCGGAGGGATTGGAAAAGGCTTGTGCCAGTTACCAGAAAGAGATGGAGACGATTCAGAAGGAGGCTGGATTTATAGGCCTGGGCGCCATATGCTTATGCGAGAAAGAAAACATATCGTAAAGTTATTGTGTTAACAAAAGGATGGAAAAGGAGAGAACAGGATGAAAGACCCGATTCAGAAATATTTTTATATAGGTACCATTCAATGGATGACCCACCCGCCGATGAAATACAAGCTGCTGGATTCCATCAAGACACTTGTCGCAGATGAGTTTTTTACAGCGGTCGAGATCACGAAAATTGAGGACGAAGCAGCTAGAAAAAAGGTCAGAAAGATGTTGGAGCAGTCCCACATGAAGGTTTGTTATGGCGCACAACCCAGGATATTAGGCCCAAAGTTAAACCCTAATGACATGGATGAAGAGGAAAGGTTAAAAGCAGAGCTAACCTTGATTGAAGCCATTGATGAGGCTGAGCAGATGGGAGCTAAGGGAATTGCCTTTTTGGCAGGAAAGTGGAATGAGAAAACCAAGGATGAAGCATATAGACAGTTGTTGAAGACCACTCGTAATCTTTGCAGTTATGCAGGAAAAAAAGGGATGATGGTAGAGCTTGAGGTGTTTGACTATGATATGGACAAAGCTGTGCTTATCGGGCCTGCTCCTTACGCCGCAAAATTTGCAGCTGATATGCGTTCAACCCATAGTAACTTTGGACTACTTGTGGATTTGTCCCATTTCCCGACCACCTATGAGGACTCCAGATTTGTAATACAGACGTTGAGACCATATATTACGCATTTTCACATTGGAAATGCAGTTGTAATAAAGGGAAGCGATGCCTATGGCGATATGCATCCGCGCTTTGGTTATCCAAAAAGTGCAAATGATGTGGCGCAGTTGGTTGACTTTTTTACTGTATTGAAACAGGAGGGATTCTTTAATGTACAGAATCCCTATGTGCTCTCTATGGAGGTAACACCTCGTCCAGATGAAGACGGTGATATTATTCTGGCAAATACCAAGCGTACAATCAACCGCGCATGGGCATTGGTTGAAGATTAAGGGAATAATAGAGAATGCTGTTTATGGCACAGAATTAGCGTGATAATATTTTATAGAAATGAGGAGGACATGAATGAAAATCGTTATTTTGGATGGTTATACAGAGAATCCGGGAGATTTAAGCTGGGATGGCTTTGAGAAGCTGGGTAAACTGACAGTTTATGACCGCACCGCAGACTCGATGGAGATAGTGGAGCGCATTGGGGATGCGCAGGTGGTTTACACCAATAAGACACCCATTACAAAAAAAACTATTGAGTCCTGCCGGAATTTGAAATATATTGGTGTTTTGGCAACTGGTTATAATGTAGTAGACGTGAAGGCTGCCAAGGAGGCTGGGGTGATTGTTACTAATATTCCAACTTATGGGTCGGATGCTGTATCACAGTTTGCAATTGCGCTTTTGTTGGAATTATGCCACCATATTGGTGAACATGCAGAGTGCGTGAAGAATGGGGATTGGACTAACAATCCTGATTGGTGTTTCTGGAACCATCCTTTGGTTGAGTTAGCAGGAAAAACAATGGGAATTATTGGGTTTGGTCGTATTGGACAAGGAACAGGAAGAATTGCCCAAGCACTTGGAATGAAGGTTCTTGTTTATGATACGCGTAAAAATAAATCTTTAGAGAGCGCAACCTGTCGGTATGTAGAAATGGATGAGTTGCTAGCTGCTTCCGATGTCATTTCCCTGCATTGTCCATTATTCCTGGAAACGCAGGGAATAATCAACAGGGAGAGTATTGCTAAGATGAAGGATGGGGTGATGATTATAAACAACTCTAGGGGGCAATTAATAGTGGAAGAAGATTTGAGAGATGCCCTTAACAGCGGTAAGGTGGCCGGGGCAGCAGTGGATGTAGTTTCCACAGAGCCAATCAGGATAGACAATCCATTACTTATGGCGAATAACTGTATCATTACTCCTCATATTTCTTGGGCTTCTAAGGAATCCAGACAAAGGCTGATGAATATTGCAGTCGATAATCTGAAAGCATACATAAATGGGAAACCTGTCAATGTAATTAATGAATAACCCAAGCTTCTTGCTTGTGGTCACGGTGCCCAGAGATGGGGCAGTGGTTTTCGCACTCAAATTTGATATGGGCGGGAAGCCGTTTCAGGGCTTTCCCGCCTTGATTACATTAGAACCGAATTTTTATTGGATTATATCTGTTACCCAAGGAACCGGCTATTATGCTCGCCAAACCGTTCATATCAGCTTATGCTTTATCAATAAAATTCATTTGTTATCCCCTTACAAATCAACTTCTGTTATCTTCTCTATTTTCCTCTCTGCGGTGCAGAGGATTTCAGCAGTTCGGATTACTGTGCAATCCGGGTAAGCCGCTGTTTTTCTTCCTCGGCCATCCATCTCATTCATTCTTTGTATTGCGTTTTCTCTGAGCTGCCTGAAATAAATTTTCCTCCTTGATATACTCCCTGAGCGAATCCACGTATTTCTCTGACAGATGCACTACAAAATTGTCAGCATCAATTGGAATCCCTTTATCCGTCATCTGGCGGATGGCAAGAGTCATTTTCCATTTCCCGCCCAGACATTGGAGTATGTAGTGATAGGGATTGACTTCGACACCGCGGTTTGATTTTTTTGGCATGGTGGGTACCTCCTTTTTGGTATGTTTTCTTTCCGGACATGCGGGGCAGAGTATGCCTATGAGGACAATCCTCTGGAAAAAGTTTACTACGTATTAGAGGGGGAAATGACGGTAAAGGACAATGAGGGGAGCACCTATGTGATTCACAAGGATGAATCCATTTCATTCAAGCCCTTTGAGGGCAGATACCTGAAGAATGAAAGTAACCTTCCGGCCCGTATGCTGGTCATTATCAACTACCCGGAAGCATGATAAGGAGGAAATTCAGTATGGTGGATTTTTACAAAGACTATGTTGCAAAGATGTTTTCCATTGAGGGCAGGACAGCCATTGTCACCGGCGCCACCGGCGCCCTGGGAGGAGCTATCGCGGTAGCCTATGCAATGTGCGGGGCAAAGGTGGTGCTCACCGGACGGAACAAGGAAAAGCTGGAGGTTCTTGCAGGGGAGATACGTGATGCAGGTGGAGAGGCGCTGCCTTATGCAGCCGACCCGTCCGTGGAAGAACAGGTAAAGGGATTGGTTGCGTTTGCCGCAAAACAGTACGGCGGCCTGGATATCCTTGCTGTTTCCCACGGATATAACAAGCCTCAGAACATACTGGACCAGTCGGTGGAGGATTGGCGATGCTGACGAATACGTAGTTTTCATAATAGTCTCATAAGAGGGAAGAATGGTATGTAAAAAGGACATTCCTGCTCGCGACTTGACAAAGTTATGGGTAAGCTTATATATTTGTAACTGTACACATGAAATAGAACTGGAGGTATTATATGAAAAAATGGTATGATGAGGAATATGAATGGGAAATTGAAGTTATTGGATTTTTGCGCGGCGATCACACGGAGCGGTATTGCCGTAATGGAGAAGAGATTGGCGATAAGTACACTTGCACGTATGGCTGCCCGGTCAATCAAGATGGACATGGCATTTGTTCTAAGTGCATGATGGTTATGTTCCCTATTATGGAAGCTGTCAGAAGCGGTGGAGATTTAGAGAATATCGGTGGGGACGGAAAGTACAGTAAAACTGTCGTATGTCCTGATGGGTGTGTCATGTTTAGACTTACGGCAAAGCCAACAGGCAAAAAGAATTTCTTTAAAGGGAAATTTTTTGACTAAAGTGACGCGCTTTGCGCTGTAAGTGCACAGAGGCATAAAGATAAATTAACTGCGCAAGGCCCGAAAAGAGAAAATAGTGCATTGCCAGTTTAAGGAGAAATATGCTATGGATAAGAAGTTCCCGCAAGAAGCCAAAAAAATAATGGACGAAAGATTTGGATATGATACATTAATTGCCCTTGCTGCGCTTGGTGATAATATTCCAAATGTAGGGATGGTTTTGCAAAGAAGATAACACTTCAATTGCGCAAAAATTGAGAAAAGCATTTAGCGAATGGATTGACAACGGACACAAAGATATGATATCGGTTTTTAGATAATTGATGAGAGGAGTATCAGTTCTCAGAATTAAAAAATATAGCAGTTAATAGGGGGAGATGACAATGAAAATAGAGATTGGTAAGGATTTTCCGCAATACTTTAAGCCTTCATATCCAGAGGAGTTTGCATTATTTTCGCATTTTGAAACGACTGCAGGTATACCTACAGTTTTATTTGCGATAACTACATGGAAAGAAAATGGAAAGCCGAATGTTTGTTTTCACTCATGGAGCTGCTTTCACGGAGATAAGACTGCATTCTTTGCTGTTATGGGGAATTTGTACCAGCATACACATACCTATGCAAATATCAAAAGAGAAAAATGCTTCTGCATTAATTTTCTCCCGATAAGTTATTATGATAAATTAATAGCTACGATTAACCATAACGATTTAGAAGCAGATGAATTCGCAATAGGAAGTTTTACACTTACCAATGCGAAAACGATTCAAGCGCCAGCCATCCAAGAGGCATTTATGAATATGGAATGTACCCTGAAAGATATACAGGATTTAAGCGGCGCAGGAATTACGGCTATGATTGCCGGTCAGGTACAGCATATTTCGATTGAGGAAGAATACGCACAGGCTTATGAACCGCGATATGGAAAAGCAGGGTTTATGATGCTAATACCAGCTCCTCAAAATCTTATTACGGGGGAACCCGGTCAATCAGCAATTGCGACGGTCAACATAGAAAGGCTTGATTAAACATGGGGGACCTTAGCAGTGTTTGCAGCAATAGGGCAGATACAGATAACGCCGCAGACCAAGTGGCGGGATATGAAAATGTGATTGCACCGCATAAATGCTATACGAAAGCTATGAAAATGAGGAGTGAGGTTATATTATGAGCGTTGAGAAAAAATACATCTCTGATGTGGAAACAATCTTATCACACAGACATGATAATGGTGCGGATTTTTGGACTACTATCGATCACAAATTATTAAAAGGCGCACCTTATACCACCTTAGAAAGTATATTGTATCTACTGGAATTAGGCGTATCGCCTGATGATGAAGTGATGAAGAATGCTGCCGGACTTATCTTCAGTAACTGGAAAGAGGACGGGCGGGTGAAAACTTCTCCGACAGGCGGGATTTATCCATGCCAAACTGCGTTAGCTGTCAATACCCTATGTCATATGGGATATTCAAATGATGACAGGATAAAAAAGTCGTTTGCATACTTCCTTGATACCCAACAGGAAGACGGTGGCTGGAAATGTAATAAATATAGCTTTGGCCGGGGCGAAGAGACCGAATATTCAACACCCTATACCACTTTGGTTGTGTTGGATTTGCTGCGCTATTCCCCATATTTTAACAAGGATGCCCGATTAGATAAGGCTGTTGATTTTCTGTTGGAACACTGGAATATCCGTAAGCCCATCAGTCCCTGCCACTATGGAATAGGCACATTGTTCATGCAGATTGAATATCCGTTTCGGGGGTATAATCTGTTTTACTATGTGTATATTCTGTCATTCTATGACAGCGCGAAGGAGGACGGACGTTTTCTTGAAGCGTTAAAGGCACTGGAAGATAAAACTGTGAATGGGGAAATCCCTGTGGAAAGAGTTGTGCCAAAACTTGCAAAGCTTAATTTTTGTAAAAAAGGCAAGACTAGTGAGCTCGCGACAATCCATTATCAAGAAATATTAAAAAATATTGGAAGAAAAGGTTAGTGCTTACTATATTTAGCAGAAAAATGTCCGGTATTAGCCCGTTGCGATTCTGAAATTCTACATGGCTGTTTGTATGCCCATACTCCTACAGCAGTGGACCGCCCGTGTTAATCAAAATATTCCCACCTATCGGGGAAGACCCAAGCATGACGGGAAAGCCCTAAAGGACTTTCCCGTCTATTTTATTTTGAGAAAGGAACCTTCTCACTTACAGGGACTGCCTGTTCTGCAAGCAGTGCAAGAGGCTGGAGGCGCTGGTGAACGCGTACGGATATACCAATCTGAAAGATAAAGCATTATGATATGGAACCTTACCAATTTGTATATGCCGGGCATCTGTCCGGCATTCTCCTTCTACCGTGTTTCCTTTGCAAAGGGAGTTCGCTGCTTGGTTTTTTTTGACATTAAAATGCTATATATTTTTTTGCACGGTAAAGAACAGGAATGCAAGTATAATTTACGAAATAAAAAACCAAGCTAAAAGGAAGCCTTATACGGGCTTCCTTTTCTATATTTCCCGGCAAAGGAAGAAACAAAAACAATCAAGGAGGAATGAACATGTTGAAACGAGCAATTGCAGGCAAAACGATTGAAGAATACTGTCTCTGGCTGCAGCATAATGAGATGAGCCAGGGAACCATCTATAAATACAGATATTATCTGAACCAGCTTGAACAGTTTATGGATGGGGCGGCAGTTACCAAAGAGAGGGTCATGGTCTGGAAGGAAACACTTAGGAGAAATCTGTCGCCGGTGACGGTCAACGGCGCCCTGGCTGCTGTCAATGGATTTTTTCGGTATCTGGGATGGAATGACTGTCTGGTCAAGTTTATAAAAGTAAAACAGCAGGTATTTTGTTCCGGACAAAAGGAACTGAAACGGGAGGAATACCTGCAGCTGGTTGAGGCCGCGCAAAAAGATGGGAATGAACGGTTATGTCTTTTAATCCAGACCCTGTGCTCCACAGGAATCCGCATATCGGAGCTTTCCTATATTACGGTTACCGCAGTGGAAAAACAGATTGTCCAGGTGGACTGCAAAGGAAAGGTCAGGACTATCTTCCTCACCCGGCAGCTGTGCAGGCTTCTTAAGGAGTATGCGGAGAAAAGAAAAGTACAGTCCGGCCCCATCTTTGTGACACGCAGCGGAAAGCCCATGGACCGCAGCAATATATGGCGTGAGATGAAAAAAATCGGAAAAAAGGCAGGAATTAATCCGCAAAAGATATTTCCCCACAATCTACGGCACCTCTTTGCAAGGGTATACTACAGCCAGGAAAAGGATCTGCTGCGGCTGTCAGACATACTGGGCCACAGCAGTGTCAATACCACACGTATCTATACAATGGAAAGCGGAGAGAATCATGTCAGACAGTTGGAACGAATGGGGCTGCTTATAGAACATTACAACAGAATTCCTCTTTTGTTGTAAACAGAAGGATATTGTTTGGAGCTATTATACTACATATTTTTTGTGTTTGCCATAGTAATGTGATTGTCTCATACGTTTTTTGAAATTAAGGCACAATAAATAAGCTGGTTTAAATCAATTTTTTTCCAGCTTATTTATTGTGCCTATTTTATTTTTCCCTCAGAGGATTCAAAGGATTAAATGGATGGGGAGACAGTAACAATGGGAAAGTTTACAACAAAAGAGGAATTCTGTTGTAAATAGAAGCCAAGGTACTTTAAGTGAGGGAGAAGAAGAGATGGGCAGTGAGATTATACAGGACGAAGAGGCCATGAAACGAATTGAAGAACTGGTGGTATCGGACCGGTCCAGCACCATGCTGGTCTGTGTACAGGGAACCGAAGAGGGGGAGCTGTGCGGGGAAATTTACAGCTGTTACCTTAAGGACCCCATATGGTTTAGGGGAGTGGGGGATTTGGTGCTGAAGCTGGATGAAATGTGCAACTGGGTTGGTATGCCCCATGCAACCACGGATCCGCGTTTCCTGAATCTGGAGACGGAGAGGCGTTACAGGGAGGCCAGTTCCCATCATCCGCAGGCTGACAGGAGCAACCTGACGTACACCATGGACCAGATTCCCTTTAAGCAGGCGTTAAAAGCCAGGGAAGTGCTGATTGTCTATGTGAAATACAGACAGTTCTCCAGTTTACAGGGAAGCATCAGAGGAAAGATTACCAAGGGTAAGGTGGTAAATTTCAGAAGTGCCCTGGAACTGATGCGCATGATTAGCATGATACAGCTGTAAACCAGGGGCGGGGAGCTTTCAGTACAATAAGCTCCGGCATATGATGATAAAGGAGGCGGACCGCATGGGCGGTAAGATTCTGCGTGTACAGATGCTGGGTAAATTTACAATGCGGTATGGGGAAGACCACATACTGTTTCATAAAACAGGCAATGCAAAATCCGTACGTCTTCTCCAGATGCTGCTGCTATCAGGAGAGCAGGGAATTGCAAAAAGCGAGATTATGGATTTTCTCTATGGGTGGAGCGAGGGGACTGACGCAGGCAACCGCAATAAAAACCTGAACAATCTGTGTTACCGGCTCAAGGGACAGCTGGCGGCTTCCGGCCTTCCGGAGGAGGAATATGTGGTAATACAGGATGGGGTATGCAGGTGGAAGAGCAGTTTTAAGATTGAACTGGATGCGGCTTATTTTGAAACACTGGTACATAAGGCGGAAGGAAGCCGGGGACGGGAACGGGCCGCGCTGTTCCTTCAGGCTAATCAAAGCTATTACGGAGAGCTGCTGCCCATGAACCAGTCCGACATGTGGTTCTATGAGAAAAGCGAATCATTTAAGCGCCTTTATATAGAGACAATCCGGGAGCTGGAGCAGGCGTTTAAATCCAATCATGACTACCAGAACCTGCTTAAACTTTACACCAGGGCATCTGCGATTTATCCCTTTGAGAATTGGCAGACAGAGCAGATACGGTGCTGCCTGGAAATGTACAGGTATGAGGAAGCCATTAATATTTATAACAGGACCATGGAACTCTACGCAAGGGAGATGGGGAATCCCCCAATGGAAGAGATGCAGAAGTGTTTTGAAGACCTGGAATTGTTTGAACGGAAACACAAACGGAGCGTTCAGGCATGGCACATAACGAGTCAGTATTATATGGAAGTCGGGGGGGGGGGGTATAATCGGGACCATATTTGAGAAAGGCAATATCACGGGAGCGTATTACTGCACCTATCCAAGCTTTGTTGACTACTGCCGTCTGCTGCTTCGGGCCAGGGAGCGCCATGACCTGAAGCCGGTGCTGATGTTCCTCACCTTGGGACAGCAGGGAAAAAGAAGAGGGCAGGATAACCGTATATATCAGATGGAGCTGCTGAAAGACGCAATCGGCAGTTCCCTGAGAAAAGGGGATGCTTATACACGGTACGGAAGCCGCCACTATATCCTCCTTCTCACCAAGATTAATAAGGAATCCTGCAGTATCATATTTCAGCGGATTGAATCCGCCTACAATAAGGTGCCAGGCAGCCGGGGAGAGCTGTGGTATCACGTGACCATGACCCAGGAACTGGAGAAAACTATGTTGGAATAGAACCTGTATCGCCATTGCATTGCCGGATGGCGATATTTTTGCGTCATCCATAGAAAAATGGGAAGAGGCACCAGATGTGGCAGGATGCGGGATACCCCTTTGATAAAGTGAGGTACGGAAACCGTCACTATATCCTCCTTCTCATCAGGATTAAAAAGGAATTCTGCAGTATCATATTTCAGCGGATTGAATCCGCCTGCAATAAGGGGCCCGGACCGCCGGGGAGAGCTGTGGTGCCATGTGGCCATGTGCCGGAAACTGAAAAGATTATGTTGGAATAGAACCTGTATCGCCATTGCATTGCCGGATGGCGATATTTTTGTGTCATTCATAGAAAAATGGGAAAATGCACCGGATGTGGCAGGATGCAGGATACCCCTTTTGATAAAATTAACATTAAGGAACGATGCCCTGGATTAAGAAAAATATAAGAGTTTGCAGAACATACAGGAGGTAAATGATGAATCGGAGATTGGAAGCGGGCTGGAAGAGAATAACGTCTGGTTTTTTGGCGTTTACCATTGTGAGCATACTGATACTGGGCAATTCCGGTATTGCATTTGCCGAAGAATATGATGACAGGTTCTACCGGGAGGAGACGGATTTGTCGGAGCTTGGCGAATTTTCCAAGGCCACGGTCAGCAATGCCAGCTTTAAAAATTCAAAAAAGGATGATGTTGTAATCAGCATTCTTTCAGAGGAGGGGGATTACCGTCCAGGAGGTCTGGTTACCCTGGATGTACACCTTAAGAATGAGACAGGAACCGTGGTCACAGACGGCTCACTGACATATAGCGCAAAGGGGATTCAGGAAGGCTCGGCGGAGTTTTCTCTTTTGGAGGAATCAGGAGAGGATGCGTTTGATACCGGTATAGTGGATGACGGTGCACCGGACAATGGTATGGCAGATGACAGTGCATTGGACAGTGGCATAGCGGATGATGGAACAGAGGGACTGGAACGGATTGAGGGGATTGAACTGGTTCCCGGACAGATATATTCAGTACGTTTTACATTTGTCATTGATGAAGATATTGAAGGGGTACGAAGCCAGCAGGTAAAATTCCAGTTTGACGGAAAAGGCGAAGAAAAACGAATACGCGTCCGTGAGAATTTTTTATATACAGTCAATTATCTGAACATAGATCCTGTTGAATTTCAGGATGGAAACCGCATAGGAACAGGTGAAATGGTCACTATGGGAATCCATGCATCCATGTTTGATTTTGATGCAATCCTGGAAGATTCCTTTAAGGATGAGACAGATATTGCACCTGCTACACCGTCAGAGGCTACCCCGGCCGTTCCACTGGCTACGCCATCGGAAGCACGGCCTGCCACACCGTCACAGGCACGGCCGGATATACCTTCAAAGCCGGCACCAGAGACGCCGGAAGAAGGCGCGGGCATACCACAGGAAACGGAACCCCAGGAACCCGCTGATACGGGGGAAAGTCAGATCCAGACTTCCATAGAAACATTGCCGACAGCGGCAGAGGAAGCGCCTGCCAATCCGGAGGAAACTGAGACCCAGGTATCTGCTGAATCGTCACCCGCTGATACGGGGGAAAACCAGACCCAGGCAGCCACGGAGACAGAGCCGGCCGATTCAGAGGAAACCACAATCCAGGCATCAGCCGAGGCAGAACCAACAGAAGCAGCAGACACAGAAGCAGCGCCAACCATGTCATCAGAACCCGTTCAAGAGGATTCAACAGAGGCAGAGGTGACAGATCAGGACCAAAGTGAAGAAATGGAATCTGAATCTGTGGTTGTAATTGAATCAAAAGCAGAAGATTCTTCAAATGAACATAAAGGCACGACTGCGGAAGATACCAGGGAAACCCAGAAAGATGCAGATGAGGAGGAAAGCGAAGATTATACGGTAGACCTTGGGAAAGTAAATTACAGGATTGAAATGTATAACGCCAAGTTAAACAGCTTTAAGGTGAGAAAGGCAATGGTGGATGATGTTAGGGAGAATATGCTGATTTGTTCGTTCCGCGTGTCCGGGGATGTGAATCCTGGAATCTACTTTGGAAAAATCACCCAGGAGAGCAGGATAAAAGGAAAGACCTGCAAATCCACCCAGGGTTTTTCACTGATTGTAACAGGTGATGGGGAAATCTCCCTGGAAGGCCGGATTGGGGATGCTGCCGTCACGGTCAGCGGGCCGGTGGATTCCTTCCCTGAGGCAGACCAGCTGGCAGTGAGCGTCTCTGAGGTAGAGCAGGATCAGATGGCCCAGGTGGATGAGGCATTGGTGAAGAAGTCTCAGGAAGAGGGGCTTTCCATCCAATCCTACAAAGCCCTGGATATTAAGCTCTACGCGGACGGAGCTGAGGTTGAACCGGTAGGGCCCATCAATGTAGCTTTTAAAAACCTGGAGCTGGAAAAACGTAATCCTGCTGCCGCGTCCAACGCCCAGGCAGATGTACCGGCGGCTGCCCAGGTGCTGCCCCGGCAGGAGGAACCGGCGGATTCCAGTGAACGGCTCCAATCCGGAGGAGAGGAAATCAAAGTCTACCATCTGGATGAAACGCAGGCTGTGGCAAATGAGATGAACAGCACGGTGGCATCAGACGGAACTGTAGTGATGGAAACAGACCACTTTTCCATATACATTGTGGTCAATGTGCCGGAGGTAAAAGAAGTGCCTGTGACAGTGGAGCACTGGGCCCAGCTGGATAAGATGACCTTTGACAGTAACGGTAAAATAAAGGAATCTGTCTCCGGGAACAGACTGTATCCGGGAGCCCAAAGCGGAAGCACGTATGCAAAGCAGGAGGTAAAGATATACAGCGATGATAACCTGACCCTGCCCAATGGCTCTGGCACAGGGTTGGATTACTCCATTGCGGTCTCCAACTGGAGTAAGGTCGCCCTGGGAGGTAATTATACGGTAAAAAGCGTGACCATAACCAATGCAAATTACCCCAATGGACAGACATTTACGGAAACTGCAGCAGACCAGAAGATTTATCTCGCTGCCACAAACAATAAGATAAAGATTAACTATGTGCCCACATCAGGCACCATTAAGGGATATACAGGTTTTCACGACTATAATGTTACGGTGGAGGGAACCACCACGGATGGAAACCATGGAACCCTTAACACCAGCAAGGTGGGAATGAACAATACCTCCCTGAGAAGCAGCTCCACCCGCATCGGTGTGGGAATCGGAGGGAACGGCCAGGCACAGATACGCCATGGTTATACAGGGGTGCCAAACAAGGCAGGTTCCGTGGTGACAGGGATTCCCGAAGGAACCCTGGCCGCGGACAATACGATTAAGTTTAATTATCAGGACCCGGGCCTTTTTGCAACCTGGGATATCATCACCAGTGAAACATATAAGGACGGTAAAAAGGTGGCCTATTATGCCAAGAAATACCTGCCAAACTATCAGCTGGGGTTTGAACGCCAGGGGGATACTTATACGCTGAAGTCCGTATATGACAGTTCGGGAAAAACACTTTTGAAAGACCTGGATCAGATTGTATATACATGTGACAACTGGAACAAAACCAAGAAACTTTATTCCAATCTTTTCTGGCCTTTGGACAATGTCGGTTACGACAATGCGGTTGAGGGAAAAAACAGGGACCCTCTGTTTGGCTATGACCATTACGGGTTTCCTCAAAATGATGAGGACGTGAACAAAGAGGGGATTCCCCACAACTGGTTTTTCGGAATGCGCTATGACTTTGAGTTTGTCCTGGGAGATTACACAGGGCCTATGGACTATTATTTCAGGGGAGATGATGATTTCTGGCTGTATGTGGACGGTAATCTGGTAAGTGACGTTGATCTGGGAGGAATCCATTCCGCGGAAGGCGCCTATGTGGATTTGAAGTCATGGATGCAGAACAAGGGCCTTCTAAGGGATAAAAACCAGAAACATACCATGTCGGTCTTCTTTATAGAGAGAGGGGGAACCGGTTCCTGCTGTTACATGAAATTCACACTCCCAAGCGTCACATCCATCCCAACCCCGGAATCCGAGACGGTTTCCCGCACGGTCCGGAAGCTGTGGCTGGATGGAAACAATGAGGATAAGAAACGGCCTGAATATATCTATGTCCAGCTGAAACAAAATGGCGCTTCTTTTGGTAGTGCGGTCAGGCTGGAGGCATCCAACGGCTGGAGGTATACGTGGGATAACCTGCCCAAATATAAAGAAGTAAATTCAAATGAGGAGCATGTTTATACCGTAGAGGAAATCGGCAACATTGTTGGTTATGCATCAAGCATCAATGGGATGACTATTACGAATACACGGATCACGGATATCAATGTGAGGAAACAGTGGGTTGGCAGTGCCGGAGAGGAGTCTGTCCAGGTGGGATTGTTTAAGGATGGGAGCACAAGAACAGGTGATATCATCACACTGGACAGCTCCAATAACTGGTCCGGCGTATGGCAGAACCTGCCGGGGTATGACTCCGGAGGGACAAAGATTAACTATGTTCCCTATGAGGTCGATTCCTCCGGTCATAAGGTGGAAGCCGGAAGCACGGTGCGGATTGGGGAGGGGCAATATATTGTCACTTACAGCAGCGACCATTCTGTGATAACCAATACTTATAATCAGAAAGACCTGACAGTGAAAAAAGTATGGGTGGATTATGAAAATGCCTACCATACGCGGCCTGAGATATTGGAGGTCCGGCTGTATCAGAATGGGGCGGCCTTTGATGAACCTGTAAAACTCAGTGAAGCCAACCAATGGACGGCAGGCTGGAAAGACCTGCCTGTAAAAGCCGATGGAAGCTCCCCGCCATATGTTTACACGGTGAGAGAACTGGACCAGGCGGGCCAGCCCATAGAGGATGGCAGTATGGCAGTACTGTCCACCGGATACACCTACACAGCATCCTACGATTCCAGCGGTACGGGTACATCCGCCAATCCGTTTAAAATAACCAATACCCTTTTGGCGGCAAAGCTGAGGATCAAAAAGACAGTGGAACAGAACGGCCTTGAAAATGAACCCATTGATTCTGCCTACAAGTTTGTGATACAGGTCCTGGACAGCAAGGGAGCTGTCTATACACAGACTGCTCTTGGAAATGGAGAGGAAAGCGGGGCAATCCTTGTGATTCCTCCCAAGGAAGGCCAGATCTTTTCCATTGCGGAGATCGTACCCATGGAATACACCATGTCACGTATGGAAAGCCAACCGGCAGACGCGCTCTCAGGAGCTGAGAACGGGGATAAGGTTACAGTGAAACCAGGTGACGATATCCTGGTCATTCTTACAAACACCCCTGATCATGAGAGCTATTTCCATCACACCGCATCAGTCACCAATGTAAAGGGATTTACAAATGGGGAGGGAACGGATTTCAGGCCGGAGAACCCATTTACAGAATATCATGGAAGTGACAATCCTCAGTATATGGCATCGGCCTTTACCTCGGACTGCATCATGGCGTTTATTGAAGACAGAGGTGTAGCGCGCGGCCAGAGAAAACTGGAGAAAGGAGATGATCTTTATGGATAAAAGAAAGGTCTTATCCAAGCTGCTGCCAATAATCGTGCTGATATCCGTATCCATTGCAGCCGGAGTAACAGGCGCCACGGTCATCCACTCCATGCAGCTGGAAAATCCCATAAAGACGCCTGTGGTAGAAGGGGGAGTAACAGAAAACCTGGACCAGGGGGCGAAGGAGGTTTCTTTTACAAATAATGGGGAGGCAGATGTATTTTTAAGAGTTGCATTTGCACAGTCATGGGTTGCACAGGATGGCACGGTGCTCCCTAATCATATAGTGGATGCATCCGGCCGGTCTCTGCCTGCGGCTGTACCCAGCCTTTCATTGGACGGCAATTGGGAAAGCGGGGAGGATGGATGGTATTACTACAAAAAAGTGCTTCCCGGTTCCGTATCAGGCATCCAGGACCGCAGTACGGAAAAGCTGGTCCGCGGCGTGGATTTTATAGATATGTCAGGGATAGAGGATCAGCGGTATCAAAATGCGGAGTATCAATTCCATTTCACAATGGAAATCGTGCAGTCCAGCGATGACTGGAATGTCAGCAGGAAGGCTGTGCAGCGGCTTTTTGACAGGGACATTTCAGTGACGCCGGATAACTGGGACGGCGATAAATATGGATGCAGTATTAACTGGAATTCTGATTCCGGAAAAAATTAGGAGGTGGTTGTTTTGAAACGATTAGAGATTCATACATGGCTGAAAAACAAAAAGACAGCCGGTCTCCTGATACTGGTTATATTGCTCCTGTCATTTGCAGTCACATTGGCATATTACAATGATGTGCTGACCCTGGCCAATCCCCTGGGAACTTCCCACAGCGGGGCGGCCATGGTGGAAAGCTTTGACCCGGAAAGCTCGTTCCTGCCCGGAGAGACAGTGATTAAAAAAGTTTCGTTCCAAAACACAGGTAAAATGGACCTGTTCCTGCGTGTTGAAGTACCTCCACAGGAGAACTGGTACCAAAAGGGACAGGGGAGCAGCCCGCCTGTTATCCTTGAAAAGGAGGCCGGCTACGATACGGATCATGTGATCAAACATTGGAATCCGGGAGTCTGGACCGATTCCGGCCAGGAAGAGGGAAATGTAGATTATATGAACATGGAGACTGCGTTCTGGTCAAAGTCATACACGGATGAGAACGGAAAGAGCTACCGGTATTATAAACAGGTCCTCCCGGCAGGGGAAACCACGGACTGTATCCTTGAGAGCATCAGCCTGAGCGATGAAGTGTCAAATGACCGGCATGACGTGGATTACAGCGATAAGATTTATAAACTGACCTTCCATGCAGAGGCGGTTCCTGTTGAGGAACATGATTCGGCACCGGGGGTACAGTCACAGTGGAATATGGTGGTTCAGGAAGACAGCAGCGGCGTACTGACATGGAGTCAGGGCAGCCGGGCCGGTGAATGATACAGGAGGACAGGAGAATGAGAATAAATGGAAAAGTGATAGCGGTGGCCGCAATGCTGGCAGTGGCCGGGATCGGCGGGACATTTGCTTACTTTAACCAGACTCTGACAGCCGCCAACATATTTGATACAGGGAAATATGATACGGAACTGGTTGAAGAGTTTAAGCCTTCGGAGGGCGAGAACTGGGGGCCTGGAACCAGTGTGAATAAGGATGTGACAATCCGCAACACAGGCACCCTTCCCGTGGTGGTGCGGGTGAAATTTCAGGAAAAGTGGGTCAGAGGACAAGAGGAATTTTATTTTACAGACACCTCTCAGGAAAAGGAGCGGCCGGCTGCCATTGGAAGCCCATCCAATGCCAACAATGCATTTGAGAATGTTTACCAGGGTGACCCGGAAGACGGAATTGCCAATCCTGACGCGGATGACTCAGTGGTATTTAAAAGCATGATGCCGGACGGCGGCTGGGTATATAATCCGGCGGATGGATATTATTACTATATGTATGTCCTTCCCGGCGCGGTAGAGAAAGAGGATGGCAGCCAAGAAATTGCGGAGACAACCAAGCTCCTTGACGAAGTGGCCCTGGCGGAAAATGTGGATATGGGTTCCTACAAGGAGACCCGGTATTATGCCACCACGGGTCAAAGACCGGAAAGTGAGAGCAGCGACTGGGTGGAATTCGCCACGGCCAGCAATGCGTCCAGCCCTCTTGGATATGATTACATTTCCACCAGGGAAATGAATGAGCGCCTGAAAGCGGATGGAAGCCAGATAACCTTTATGAAATCAGTCACTAAGCTCAGAGATGCCAGGCTGGCCGGGTACAGTGATGCTGATTATACCCTGGTGGTGGCAGCCCAGACCGTACAGGCAACGGACCAGGCCGTTAACACGGTATTTGGAGGCGGGGGTGTATTTGATTTTAGGCAGCTTGGATGTGATTGGAAGCTGATCAGCGAATCAGAGGTCCAGAAGTAAGTTCAGCAGCCTAAAGGAGAATAATCAAACAGGTTATTACCGTCTGTGTTTTTAGATGGACGGACCAATATAACAAAATGAAAGCATTATAATATGAAAAAGCAGGAGGAAAAGACATGAAAAAGTTAAATAAGAAAGCAGCAGCAGGAATCGGGCTGGGAGCATTAGCGCTGGTGGGAGGAACATTTGCGTACTATTCACAGACAGCGTCCCTGGATAACCCGCTGAGCACGGGCAAATATACCACCCAGCTGGTGGAGGATTACACACCGCCAACGGAGGATTTAAAGCCGGGCGCCAAGTGGGATAAGAATGTAGGGGCGGAGAATACCGGAGATTATCCCGTCCTTGTCAGGATAAGCATGAAAGAAAACTGGTCCTACAAGAAAGCAGCGGATTCCTATAAAACCATTTTGAGTGATTCAGACCTGTTTAACAACGGAACCTATGCCGGCGGAATCTTTGATGCAGCCCAGGATAATGATACCGATGGCCTGACACCGGAATCGGACGGCACCGTGGTGCATAAGAACATCCTGACTGGTGATGGCTGGATTGATGGAGGGGACGGATACTGGTACTGGAACGGCGTTCTGGAGAAAAAGGGCTCAGATAAGTCCGGCACCACCCACCTGCTGGAAGGACTGACCATGGCTACAGATATTGACCTTGGCTGCTATGAGACAAAAGAGTACTATGCCGTTGCGGCAACACAGCCGGATCTGCATAATACCGATGCCTGGACACTGATTGACTGGACCAAGGTTAATGATGAGAATGATGACGGCCTTACAGATATACGCGACCTGGCAGCTGTCATAAATATTCCGGAGGGAGAGAGCCTGTTCCGCAAATCCGAATCCAATTTAGACAGCGATAGGAAGGGCTACGGAGACTCCAACTACACACTGACCGTTACCTCTGAGTTTGTCCAGGCCACAAAGGATGCAGTGACCGATTCCTGGCAAGATTTCGATATCACTAAGTTGACCAATGTCCAGGTTAATGCAGAGGATAACGTAAATCTTGAGAATAAAACGGTTGCACCATAATACAGAGGCCGATGAATGAACGTTCTGAAACAATTGTTTAATATCCTATCATGGCCCGTGTATCTGTGCATTGCGGGATACCTTCTGATTGCAGCGCCCATGCTGGCCGGTTACCGGCCGGTGGTGGTGCTCAGCGGAAGTATGGAGCCCACCTTTCCTGTCGGAAGCGTAATTTACTATAAAGCGGCCTCCTTTGAGCAGATTCAGGAGGGAGACCCCATCACCTTCCATGCAGGTGAGGATGGCTCGCTGGTCACCCACAGGGTAGTGGAAAAGCAGGAGCTGAGCAGTGATTTTATCACTAAAGGAGATGCCAATGAGACTGCGGATCCCAACCCGGTTTCATATGACCGCGTGGCAGGCAGGGCGTCTGATGTGAAGATTCCCTATGCCGGATACTTTGTCACCTATGGCAGGACACCCCAGGCAATTGGGAGCATGGGAGGAATCCTGGTGATTGGGATATTACTTGATTTTATCTGCCCGGGAAAGAAACGGGAGGAAAAGGCATAAACGCCTGTTGGAAGCAGAGCTGTAATCCGTTTGGACAGGAGATTGATGTTATGAAAAAAGGCAAAATCATGTTATTGGGCCTGGCAGTTCTGGCGGCTGCATCGGTGGGAACTACCTGGGCGGCGTGGTCCCAGGTAATACGGACCGGCAATGAATACAGGGTTCCCAGGTACAAAACCAGCCTTGAGGAGCATTTCCGCCAGCCGGATGACTGGCAGCCAGGTATAACCACACAAAAGCAGGTATGGGTATCCAACAGCCTGAAGGCAGAGGACGGCAGCCTGGAGAGCGGCGTGCCTGCCATTGCCAGGGTGGAAATCCACCAGAGCTGGATACGGCGGGAAAATGTTTACGTCCTGGATCAGGATGGCAATGAGACAGCGGTCCCTCCCCTTGAGGGGGAAGCGCTGCCCCCTGACTTTGTGACAGACCAGGGAGAGCGTCAGTATGCGGCAATCCCCGCATTTAATAAAGAATCCGTCATGGTGCTCCGGTCCGGAATGGCGCAGGATGCCGGCATGCGCCTGAATCTGCCCTATGCAGACAAGGTGGAGGAGGCCAGGGAAAAATGGCTCCTGGTGGATGAGGAGCCATCGGAGACAGGAAATTATATATTGTATTACATAGGGGTGATACAGCCGGGGGAAGACTCGCCGGTGTTTTTGGAAAGCGTGACCATGAACCCCCTTCTGGAGAACACTATAACGGGAAAAGACACCTATTATGAGAAGACAGAGGATGGTTACAAGCAGATTACCGTGACCCGCACCAATGCCAAATACGGGTATGACAGCAGCAGATATACCATGGATATAAAGGCCACCACGGTGCAGGCCACCAAGGCAGCGGTGGAGCATACGTTCACCGGCGGGTTTAACCAGGAAGTGATCCGATACCTGGCCGATCAGGTGGCGGATCCCGGCGTCTATGACGCCTCCGGCCTGGAAAAGAAGCTGACCCTGGTCTACAACTGGGGAAGCCAGAGGCTTGAGTATGTACCCTACCGCTCAGGGACCGGGGAGGAGGAAGGGAACTGGTTCATGAGTTTTACGGACATGGTGCCGGGAGGCATCTACAAAGACCGCCTGAAGGTGGAGAATACCACATCCAACCAGACCGCCAGAGTCTATATGCGGATCGATCCAAGAGTACAGGAGCAGATAAAAGACGAGCTCCTGGAAAAGATTACCATGAAGGTCACATTCCAGGGCAGTGTCCTATATGAAGGAAAGGTGACAGGCGCCAGATACGGGGAAGGTGAGAACCTCCAGGAGCTGATTCCCCTGTGTTATCTGAAAAGCGGGACATCTGAGGAAATCCAGGTAGAGCTGCAGCTGGATTCCTCCATTACCTGTGACCCGGTAACGGGAGCGTGCATCTATGCCGACCAGCTGGCCAAGATTGACTGGGAATTTATGATTCAGACATTCTCAGAAAATGGCGGCGGCGGCGGTGGCGGTGGAGGCGGTGGTGGCAGAGGCAGAGGCCGAAGAAGTGTAACCACCTTAACCACCATTGATGATGAAGCGGTTCCACAGGCTGTTATGATTCCTGATCCGGAGATACCGCTGGCTTCTCTTCCAAAAACAGGGGACACCACCCCGCTGCTTATGCTGGGAGCCATGACCGCGGTCAGTTTTCTCCTCCTGTCCGCACTGGGAATCTTATGGATTAGGATGCGCAGAAAAGAGGATAAGGCGTGAAGGACAAAAAGCAGGGGACGGGACACACGGTCCTGACCCTGTCCATACTGGTGGTACTGGGAATCTTTCTGGTGTCCGCCGGCCTGCTGTGCCGCTCCCTGTATGAATACAGAAAAGGGGAGAAGGAGTACGGGCTGCTCCAGCGGTATGCAGCCAAAGCACCTGGCCGGGAACCTGAATCCCGGTCCCCGTACAGCCTGTCTGCGGGGGAGCAGGAACCCATGCTGGCTGTTGATTTTGAGGCCCTTAAAAAGCTGAATCCCCATATCATTGCATGGATTCATATTCCGGGGACGCCGGTAAGCTACCCTGTGACCCAGGGGGAGGACAATTCCTATTACCTGAACAGGACATTTTCCAAGGCATATAACGGGGCCGGATGTATTTTCATGGATTACAGAAGCAGTCTGCCCTCAGAGGGCGGGAACACGGTCCTCTATGGGCATAACATGAAAAACGGCTCCATGTTCGGTTCCCTGAAGCGTTACTGGGACAATGAATATTATAGGGAACATTCCTCTTTTTACCTGTACACGGCAGAAGGGGAGATTTTCCTGTGCCATATTACAGACCGCCGCAGGATTTCTGCGCAGACCGACTTTTTCTCTGAAATGCAGGATAAAGAGGAGGAACCGGGGGAAGATGGCAAAACGGACCGAGATGCCAGGGTCACACTGGTGACCTGCGTGGCCGGGAAAAATGAGGAACGGCTGGCAATAGAGGCAGATGCTAAGAAGATTTTCGTATATTGGCAGCATAAACAGATTGCATCTGCCTTGAAAAACCTAATTTAACCTGATTTTGTTGTTTTTTCAAGGAACCTTAACCGATAAAGCCTCAGTAAATTTATATTTTTCCACCATATATGCTTGAACGGAGCTTAAGATTAGACGATAGGAGTCCGCCAGGTTCTTGGCAAACGCTTCGTGGTTTCCTTCACACAAACATTGATATGCATTCCTTGTGATTTCATTGAGCTGCTCAATCACACCGATTCCTTGCGGATAAAACGCGAGATAAAATCCCCATTCTGTAATTCGGCTGGTTTCAATCCAAATGACGTTCAATGGTTTTAATGACAGCCGTTCTAAAATCATCTGAAGCAAATCAGTAAGAAAGATTCCCGGTTTCCTGATATGGGCAGCCAATTGGTTTAAATCATCTGCACTAAATTGAGGTGCGGTATAGGCTGCGACCGGATACGACAAAAGCGCCATGAGCTGCAACGAATGAAGGTATGTAAGAGCCTCCTGCTTCGTTGTAAAATCCAACAGGGCCTGTTCCGTATTAAGCTGATCAGGAGTCAGAACCACCGTACCCTTGCCATTTAATGTCTTTGTATAGCCTCTGCGTTCCAACAGCCCCAATGCCTTTCTGACCGTATATGCCGACACACCATACTGCTTTGCCAGCTGCGCTTCATAGGGCAAATAGGAACCTGCTGCATAAATACCCGTTCCTATCTTCCGGGTCAGGTCACGGACAATACGGGTGTAATAATAATTTCTCCCCCTTAAGGGATTCCATTCAAATGTACTTGATACCTGTGCAGGAACCGTTGAGACATTGTCTGACATTTGATTGAAGATTTCTGAAATGATGTCATACATGTCCTTATAGAGTGCCTTTAAATGATGAAACTGCTCAACCGGATTCCGATTTTGTAATATTGCAATGATATATTTTGGTTCAAAGGTTGGCCTTAAGCGGATGGAGCCCCGGGAATAGATGCTTTTTTCCAAAAAGTAGGCAAAATTCCCCTGAAGCTCAAACGCCGTGTGCAGGTCACATAACAGAGGATTTTGGCTGGCGCCAAGAATATCTCGTGTCAATGCAATTAAAGCTTTCCAGCTCTCAGCGTTATCCCCGGACCGCGCCGCTTTTTGAGCCTGCCGATAATGGGGCATAATCTCAATGGAGCAATCCCGTGCAGCGAATACAAGCAGGTAAGGCAATAATAATTCATATGTCTCATATACCTGCAGAATATAGTCCCGCTGCTCTAAAATCGTGGATATTCCCGGGATTTGCAAGTCCTGCGATAGAACTACAGGTGCACGCCTTATCTGGATATCAATCAATCCTTCCGCCTTTAAGGCATCAAGGGCCCGCGTGATGGTAGCAATTCCAACATTATATTCTTCGCATAGATTTCTGGAAGATGGCAGCTTACTGCCGGGCCGGAATTGTCCTGAGACAATTCGTCTTTTTAAATCTTCATATACATAAGAAAATCGGGTTTCCTGACGTTTCATAAAATAGCTGCCTTTCTAAAAAATACAAATATGCCCTCAATAGACAAGGAGCGTTCTATCCATTATACTATAAAATTATGAACATAGGCAATGTCTATCATTCATCAGATGCCACTTAAAGAAATTACAGGATTTTCATCTTGAGTATTATAGACTGAAATGATAAAATAATAAGGCAAAAATAAATGTTAGTTAAGACCACATTGGAAGCGCGGTCCAAAGGGCCGTAAAAATCTATAACAACCTATTTGTATAGGTGAGCAGATTGGTTGAAGCTAACTGGTTTTATAAAAGAATTCATTGGAGTGATTATATGTCAAACGTCAGGCCCCAATTGAAGGTTTTAATCGTGGACGATTCTGAGTTAAATCGAGAGATGCTGGGCTCTATGCTGGGAGATGAATATGAAATAGTGGAAGCAGAAAACGGGGCGCAAGCGGTTGATATATTGCGTGAAAATGCATCCAACCTGTCCCTCGTCCTGCTGGATATTCAAATGCCGCAGATGGACGGCTTTGAGGTATTGATACATATGAACCGTTTTCATTGTATTGATATGATTCCTGTTATTATGATTTCCAGCGAAATTTCGCCCCAATTTATAGAGCGTGCATATGAGCTTGGAGCAACAGACTATATTGCTCGTCCTTATAACACGGCGATTGTACGCCGCCGTGTAGCCAATGTTATTTTATCCTTTGCGAAACAACGCCAGATGATGGAAATTATTACCCATCAAATCAGTAAAAAGGAAAAGGATAACCGGCTCATGCTTTCCATCCTGTCCCATATTGTAGAATTCCGGAATGGTGAAAGCGGACTTCATGTCCTGCATATCAATCTTATTACGGACCTTCTGCTGAGGCAGCTCATGTTAAAAACAGACCGCAATAAAATGACAAATGAAGATATATCCCTGATAAGTATGGCCTCGGCACTGCACGATATCGGTAAGATATCGGTCCCGGAAGAGATTTTGAATAAGCCCGGCCGCCTTACGGCAGAGGAATTTCGCATCATGCAGGGCCATTCTATGGCAGGCGCGAATCTACTCATGGACTTGCCGATTGACCGGAATGAGCCTTTGCTGAAAACGGCATATGAAATCTGCCGATGGCATCATGAACGGTATGACGGCAGAGGCTATCCGGACGGCTTAAAGGGGGATGCCATTCCGCTCTCAGCACAGGTGGTTGCCCTGGCAGATGTTTATGATGCATTAACCAGTGAACGGTGCTATAAGCCGGCATATTCCCACGATGCAGCAATGAAAATGATTCTTGACGGACAGTGCGGAGCCTTTCAGCCATTGCTTTTGGAATGCCTGCGTGACATTGGAGATACGCTTGAACAGGAACTGACGGTCCAAAATATGCTGGAAGCAGAAAACACGCCCAAAGAAACCAGTCATATTACAGAACAGCTGCAGCACTATGGTCTGGGGGATTCGGAACGGCTGCTGCGACAGCGTTCATATGAACAGCAGCATTTTCGTTTCCTGCTGGATAAAACCGAGGAGATTTTTTTCAATTATGCGGTTGAACCATCTATTTTATGTTTCAATCAATATGGAGCAGAACATCTAAGCATAGGGAATGATTTATTCCAACCGCTGGAGAACGGGAATCTGTTAAGATGCATTGATAAAGATGTCCTGAATCGTATCGTGGAGAAGGTTCAGGAAGCAACTCCGGCGCAGCCGGATTTTCAAATGGATGTGCCGCTTACAATTAAACAGGAGAATCAATGGTTTCACGGCATCTTTCATGTTATCTGGACAAATGAAAATGTGAAACACTATGCGGGTGTCATGGGAAAACTTCGGAAGATTGATCAGAACCATATGCCAGATACAGAGCGAACATAGATGAGGCAGGTAACCAACAAATCTTGGAATTTAACAGTCATGGAATATGGGGCCAAGGAAACCAGCTTGAAAATGGGATTGCAGCTAACGGTATGTCTGGCAAAGAGAACCTGACCAAAATTGAGTTTATAAACCAGAATGTCTATCATGTACGGTCAACCTATGTGGAGGTTGACGGTTATCCGTATTTACTGGAACTGGTTGTCCAGATTACAGAGGAAACCCATATGGACCATTTTAACGCCATTAATGACACATATGGTCATCCGGTTGGCGACCTGGCACTAAAGCAGGCAGCCAAAGCGATAAAAAATTGTGTAAAAAGAACAGATTCCGTGGTGCGGTTTGGTGGGGATGAAATTTTCGTTGTGTTTGGGGATATACCGTTTCATATGCTTCAAGAAAAACTGGAAGAAATCAGATCCTGCGTTGATAAAGCTGTTATTCCGGATTATCCGCAGCTTAAGTTATCCATCAGTATCGGCGGTGTTTACGGACCAGGCCAGGTTTCGGATTTAATGGAGGCAGCAGACAGGCTGTTATTTCAGGTAAAAAGAGAAAAAGCCGGATTGAAGATAAAGGAGAAGATGAATGAACGGTTGTAAACGGGTTCTGTCTATTATTTTAATCAGCGTTATTCTGACAGGCTGCAGCCAACGGTCCAGTGAAATCATGCTGATTGAAAGTGAACCGTCTATGAAACAAGAGCATATGTTTCTGTCTGTTTACGGATATAAGGCAGACGTACGCAATCTGATAGCGATTGAAAAAATATTGAACCAATTTATGGAGCAAAACCCTGATATCATTGTAACATACGAAGGTGTAAAGGGGATTGATTACTGGAAAGCCTTAGAAAGACGGGCAGAGGCCAATGTGCTGGATGATGTATTTATGGTTGATCATGACCGGGTTATGGATATGGCGGATAAGGGCAGGTTAGCAGACCTGTCCAGCCTTTCTACCATTGAGAATTATCAGGATAGGATGAAAGAGCAGTTCATCAGAGAGGACGGTTCCGTTTACTTCCTGCCTATATGTATATCACTCTACGGACTGTACATCAACTACAGCCTGCTGGAAGCACATGGACAGAAGGTTCCGGAAAACTGGTCGGATTTTATGGAAGTCTGCAACTATTTTGCGGCAAAAGGCATTACGCCTGTCATAGCAAATAACTATGCCTCGCTCAGAAAGCTTATCGCTGCGAAATCACTGTATTCGGTGTATCAGCAGGATACCGCTGCGGCAATCAAAGAATTTAACCGCGAACCGGCCAAGCTGGCAAATACATTGTGGCCGGGAATAGAAATGGTTGAAGAAATGATTGACCGTAAATGGATTGACTGCGCAGAAGTCTTGGAAACGGAACAAACATCCGATGACCTTCAGCTATTTGTGGATGGCAACCGGCCGTTTATGGTAACCGGAGGCTGGGCTGCGGCCAGGGTACAAGATATGGAGCCTGACTTTTCATATGGCGTACACCCGTTTCCTATTCTCGATAAGGGCAGTGTGCTGGTGGTAGAAGGGAACACCTGCATCAGTGTTAACGCCGGCAGCGAACACCTGGAAGAAGTCATGCGGCTCATCGAGTGTATCACGCAGCCGGATTCCATATGGGAATACTGCGACAGCCAAAGTTCCTATACACCATTGCAGGATGATAGAATGCCTGCTGATAGGACAATCCTTCCGGCCGCTGAATGTTTTGAATGCGGGCGGATTGTGATAGGCTCAGATTTTAGGCTGGACCTGCCACTGGATGCCTCTCTCTCTGAAATAACGCGGCAGATGCTGAAGGGGATGCCCGCGGATAAGGCCGTTGCCCGGCTGAATCAGCTTCTGACACAGTAGCGTCCGGAGGAAATGATAATGAACATAAAACGATTTTGGATAAATGGTCTGGTTGTAATGATTCTCGGCAGTATTCTCGTAGGCTGTTATTACTATATAAAAAGCGTTCAGACTTCCCTGTGGACGCAGAATGCGGAACAAGCCCTGGAGATTACAAGTCAGGGCGGCCGCGCATTTGAGACTTATATTGAAATTGAACAGGAACGGGTACACGGTCTGGCTAATAAGATATCAGAATTAGAATCTCATGAGGAAAGCAAAATATTAAATAATTTGAACCTGCTCGGCGGTGAGACGTCCAATTATACGGTTGTTGATTTGGACCACGGGTTTATGTACTCAAACCGTTTAGAAGACCGGCGCATTCTTAGTGCGGAGGAACTG
Organism: Enterocloster clostridioformis; assembly: GCF_020297485.1. NCBI lineage: Bacteria > Bacillati > Bacillota > Clostridia > Lachnospirales > Lachnospiraceae > Enterocloster > Enterocloster clostridioformis. The sequence continues at coordinate 1,898,198 of NZ_JAIWZC010000001.1, read as the reverse complement.
GCATTTTATCATACCTTTTCCGGTAAGGGTATCAGGGAAAACTATTTAAATCTCTACGATGGGCAGAATACCCTGGGAGTCTATGAATGTTTTCTGTTTGCCGACGGCGCGCATGGAGTCATGCAAAAAGGGGAGAAGGTTTCGGAGCTGTCCAAAAAGTTTTCTATTTCCTTTTATGATGACAATGGTTTTTCTTATATTACCAATCAGAAGGGGGAAGTCCTGATTCGTCCTTACCAAAAAAACAGCAACCGGACGTTTTTAAATATTTTTGACATGATTGCAGAAGAAAATAATGAGGAGGACATTCAAGCCTTCAAGGAAAGTTTATCCAAGGGACATTCCGGGGTCATCCAATTCTCCTTTAACGGAGCAAAGAACATCGTTACCTTTTCACCAATAGAAGTCGTGGATGGCTGGTATATCATCTCCGTAATCCCAAGCAGCGTTATTATGGAATATACCAATCATATTCTGCAGTCGTCCCAGATATTTATTTTTGTTGTCTTTATTGTGTTTATCATTGGTCTCATATTCCAGCTTTTTGAACGGCACAGCCGCAAGCGTATTGAACGGAAGGAGCAGGATATACAATACCGGGAACTGATGTTCAGCATTCTTTCAGAACATATAGATGATGTGTTTTTAATGTTGAACAGCGGGTCCTACGCGGTAGAATATGTGACGCCCAATGTAAAGCGTGTGCTTGGCATCTCCCCGGATGATGTAGAAGCAGACATTAAATCCTTAGGAAAAGCCACATACATAGATGGAAAGACCGTCTCTTATGCGGAGTTGGGTTTGATGGAATCAGGCCAGTCGATTCTGCTGGAAAGTGAGCGTATGCATCGAAAGACCGGGGAAAAAAGGTGGTTTTATGAAACCGTATACCGGGTAGGTTATGGCCAATCGGACAAGTTTATTGTGGTGTTGTCTGACAGGACAAAAGACCGGCAGAGTAAGTTTGCTTTGGAAACGGCATTGAATGCGGCAAATGCCGCCAATAAGGCAAAGAGTACCTTTTTGAATAATATCAGCCATGATATCCGGACCCCTATGAATGCAATCGTAGGTCTTACCGTGCTGTTAAACCATGATGCCGGCGATTCGGAACGGGTAAAGGAATATGCCCGAAAGATTACAGCTTCCAGTCAGTATCTCCTGGGTTTAATCAATGATGTATTGGATATGAGCAAGATTGAGAGCGGAAAAACAACACTTAACATCACGGAAATCAACCTGGCAGAGCTTATAGAGGAGCTGGGGACCATGATCCGGCCGCAGGCCAAAGCAAAGCAGCAGGAATTTGAACTCTTTCTGGCGGATGTGACATCGGAACATCTAATCGGTGACAGGATGAGAATCAACCAGGTGTTGATAAACATCTTATCAAATGCAGTAAAATATACACCGGCCGGCGGCCGAATCCGAATGACTGTAACCCAGCTTCCGCAAAAAACAAAAGATTTTGCCCGGCTGCGGTTTGAGGTCCAGGATAACGGTATTGGGATGTCGGAAGAGTTTTTAACAATTATTTTTGAACCCTTTGCCCGTGAAATCAATAGTGTGACAAATCAAATCCAGGGAACCGGCCTTGGAATGCCCATTGTAAAAAATTTGGTAGAGCTGATGGGCGGAAGGATTGATGTGAAAAGTAAGCAGGGCGAGGGAAGTATCTTTACCGTTGAACTGGAACTTCGCATCCAGGACCAGAACGTGGATGAGGGATTTTGGGAAAAACACGGAATCACCCGCATACTGGTTGTAGATGATGATGAGACCATCTGTATCAATGTAATCCGTGTCATGGAAGGCACCGGGGTGTCCGTCCAATACGCCCTGGGCGGCGACCGGGCTATCCGTCAAATCAAACAGTCGCATCAGGAGGGGACCCCATTTGACCTTGTACTTCTGGATTGGAAAATGCCTGATATGGACGGCATCCAAACGGCCAGGAATATTCGGGCGATGCTGCCGGAACATATACCGATTATCCTTCTTACCGCATACGAATGGGAGGAGATTGAGGAAGAGGCTCTTGCGGCCGGCTTTGATGGTTTCCTTGCAAAACCGTTTTTCCTGACAAGCTTTAAACAGGCGATTGTAACGGTTCAGGCAAAGGAGCAAAAAATGCCTGGTGCAGAAGGTTCGGATTGCAGGCTGTCAGGTGTAAAAATTCTTGCAGCGGAAGACAATGAGTTAAATGCCGAGATATTACGAGAGCTGCTTCATATGAACGGCGTGATATGTGATATCGTTAGTAACGGTCAGGAACTCTTAGACGCATTTGAGAAATCCGGCTCCGGCCAGTATGACTTGATTTTAACGGATATACAGATGCCTGTCATGAATGGATATGATGCGGTCAGGGCAATTCGGGCCGGCCGTCATCCCCATGGGAAGATAATTCCAATCATTGCCATGACGGCAAATACGTTTGCAGAAGATGTGAAGGAATCGGCCGATGCCGGGATGGACGCCCATGTACCTAAGCCGATTGACATGAAACATCTGGAAGCAGTGATAGCGGAACTGATAAAAAAGAAACAAGGATAAAATGTGGAGGTATTTATGAATCTGAAGGAATGTTACAGAAAGCTGGGCGGAGATTATGACGAAGTACTGACACGGCTTTACAGTGAGGATATGATAAGAAGATTTCTCATTAAGTTTTTAAACGATGGAACTTACAAGCTTTTATTAGAGAAGCTTGAAGCACAGGATTATCAGGAAGCATTTCGCGCGGCCCATACGTTAAAAGGGGTTTGCGATAATCTTGGATTGTCAAATCTGCGCAAGTCCAGCAGCATGCTGACAGAGGCACTGCGGACAGGGAATCCTTCTGAAGATTTGGTTGTCTTGAAGAATCAAGTCTGCATTGATTATGAACAGGCCGTTTCTGCAATTCAGGCATTAGGATAATGTACCTGTATCTTAGGAAAGGATTAATAAAATCTCTATTATTTAATAATACATTCGTTCTGCATACCTAATATAATATGTATAAAGGAATGAAAAGGAGCGCGGTGCTTTGAATGAAAAAATACTGGTTGTAGATGATGAGAAAGAAATAGCGGATCTGATCGAAGTATATTTACAAAATGAAAACATGGATGTATATAAATTCTACTCTGGTGAGGAAGCTCTTTCCTGTATCAAGAGTACGGATTTTGATTTGGCCATATTGGATATTATGCTTCCGGATATCAGCGGCCTTTCCATCTGCCAGATGATACGGAGTAAGGAATATACATATCCGGTAATCATGCTGACGGCAAAGGATGGAGAGACAGATAAAATCACCGGACTTACACTGGGGGCAGATGATTATATCACAAAACCGTTCCTTCCGCTGGAACTGATAGCGAGAATAAAAGCCCAGCTTAGGCGGTATAAGAAATATAATGTAAATTCCGCTGCTCCGGCAGCAGAGAAGGTTCTTAGACATGCCGGACTGGTTATGAAGCTTAAAACGTATGAGTGCTGGCTTGATGAAAAAAGTCTGGCGCTTACTCCTACGGAATTTACGATACTAAAGGTTCTTTTAGAGCATAAGGGCAGTGTAGTCCGCTCTGAGGAATTATTTCATGAAATATGGCAGGAAGAGTATTACAGCAAGAGCAATAATACAATTACAGTACACATTCGTCATCTTCGTGAGAAAATGAGGGATACTGGTGAAAGCCCCAGATATATAAAAACAGTGTGGGGGATTGGATATAAAATTGGAGAGATATAAGAAAATGAAATCGGATTATACAAAGCTTAGCCGTATCACGTTTATTAGAGGGCTTGGAATTACACTGGGTGCGGTCGTATCCGTCTTTTTACTGCGGGCGCTGACCAGGGGACATTTGGCAGATACGATTGTCAGATGGATTGCGCAGGGGTTTTCCATGAGTGAAACCCAGGCTGATATAGTATATTTCAAAGTCGTAACGGCTAATATGCAGTTTATACTTGGTATTGTAATCATTCTATTTGTGTTTTTACTGTTCCACATGCTGCTGCATTCCTATAAAAGGTACTTTGATGAAGTTTTGTTAGGAATCGATAAGCTCATGGAAGATGGGGGCCGCATATCCCTGTCACCGGAATTGGAAACGGTTGAATGTAAATTGAATTATGCCAAACAGACACTGAAAGCACGGGCCGATGAGGCAAAAAAAATGGAGCAGCAAAAGAATGACCTTGTGGTATATCTGGCCCATGATATTAAGACACCGCTGACTTCCGTAATTGGATATCTCAGTCTTTTGGATGAAAATCCTGATATGTCAGATGATAAGAAAGCAAAATGTGTTCACACTGCATGGGAAAAAGCGAACCGCCTTAGGATACTGGTGAACGAATTTTTTGAAATTACCCGCAGCTATTCAGAATCCACAACGCTCCATAAGACAAAAATTGATCTTTATTATATGCTCATACAAATTTCGGAAGAATTGTATCCGCAGCTGAGTACCTGCAAAAAACACATAGAAAACAATGTGGATGAGAACATATCTGTGTATGGAGATTCTGAAAAGCTGGCCAGAGTATTTAATAATATTCTGAAAAATGCCATATCCTACAGTGAGGACAACAGCGCGATATCGGTATCTGCAAAAGAATTCCCTGAAAAGACGGTAATCCGATTTGAAAACAAGGGAAATATTCCAAATGATAAGCTTAACCTGGTGTTTGACAAATTTTATCGTCTGAACAGCGCAAGACAGAGTGACACCGGAGGCTCTGGCCTTGGACTTGCCATTGCAAAGGACATTATTACCTTGCATGGCGGCCGGATACAGGCTGAAAGCAACAACGGATATACTGCCTTTATCATTGAAATCCCGTCAGCCGTATGTAAAGACCTCAGCATGGCGAGTTAAAGATGAAAAAAATCGTATACTATAACTAAAAAAGTGCCTGTTCATCCATGGTATTGCAAATGTACCTGCGGGAGCAGGCAGCTTTTATAAGGAGAGTTATTATTATGCACAGACTAGTTTCAATGAGTATCGAAGTGGCAGCCGCATCCGTTGTACTGATCCCAATTCTGCTTCTGTACCAAAAATTGATATTCCACAACGTAATAAAGACATTTGTGTATATCATCGTCACACTCTATTTGACCGCCATGTGTTCGTTGGTCGGCTTTCCATATATAACGGGGCTGCATGTTGTGTTTTCTTATAATTTTATTCCCCTGGCTGGCATGATGTCTGGCCTTTCGGCCAGTTTCCTGAACATTTTGCTTTTTATCCCATTGGGAATACTGGTTCCATGCATATGGAGTAAATATAGAATGATGAAGAAGATGGTACTTTTAGGTTTTCTTACTTCGCTGAGTATTGAAGTCTTACAGATATTCACCTTTCGGGCAACCGATGTAGATGATTTAATAACGAACGTAACAGGTACCATCATCGGCTATTTCATCAGCAGAGTGATTATTAAGAAATCTCCTCAATTAGATAAGCTTGGAAGCCGGGAAGGTGAGCTATATCTTCTATATGGAACGGTTGCTGCAGTGATGTTTTTTGTTCAGCCACTGATTTACCCGTTCCTGTGGCGTTTGATACAAGGGGCCTGACGTTAGGCCCTGCAATCACATTTGTAATGTCGATGCCTTAGGGTTTCCTTAGGAATTCATTTACCAATTCTTAGAAAAACGCTTATATGAAATTAAAACACTGCCTGTTCTTTCATGGTATTCTGAATATGCCTAAAAGAACAGGCAATTTTTATGAAGGGAGAATTCAAAGATGGATCCATATGACTAATCATTGTGCTGTGTACAAAAATACAGATTGCACGTTAAAACAGGAGGTGAAAATTGAAAATGAAGATGATACGGCAGGTCCTCACAGTCCTGGGTCTGACAGGAATGCTTTTTAGTATGACGGCCTGTGGAAAACAAACCAAAACCGAAGCGCCCGAAGCATCCTACATCGCGAGCTTTTTTGATATACCGGATACGGTGGCGTATATCTCAAGGCTCCTGATAAAGGATAATACAGCTTATATGTGCTGCTTTGAAGAAAGTGGTATCTCCTATCTGGCGTCCATGACCGTTGGTGATGGTGAATTTCAAAAACTGCCATTAGAAGTGGAGGCATCCACTTCCCTGTTAGATTTTGCATTTGATTCCAAGGGCAGCACATGGGCGGTTTGCATGGATGATACCGACCGTTATAGTCTTAAGAAATTTGACCGGGACGGGCAGGTAATCCAAAACATTGATTTGAACGAGGTATTGGAAACCACAAACGCTGCCGGGGCCGGCAGGGATTTGTTCCTGAGCATCGATGCGGAGGGATATATCTGTGTTGCGGAAAAAAGAGGAAATACATCCGCATATATATTTGATGATAAAGGGCAGTTTTTATTCCCCCTTACGTATGAGGGAAATCTTCTGAACACAATAACAACGGCTGAAGGGCAGATTGGAGTCTGCGCATCATCAGCGAACCGGATGGATTATGATCTGCTCACGGTGGATATGAAAAGTCGGGACTGGAATAAGGATAGGATTTACCTGAAAGCAACCGCAGGTCTGTATGGAGGGAGCAGCAATAGCTTCTACCGGTTTGATTCCTCCAGCCTGTATAGCTACGCTGCAGGCTCACAGGAAGGCAGGCATGTTTTCAACTGGTCGGACGTGGGACTTAGCGCATCGGATGTTCACTTGGGTGAACTTTCAGATGGAAGATTGATTGTGGCAGCTGCTTCGCCCAATCAGACTACGGCATTTACGTATGAGATGGCAGTACTTTCTCAGGGAGTGGATGAGCGAACCGTCCTGAGTATGGTGAGTTTGACCGCAGGACCAGGGGTCGTTCAGGCAGTTTCTGACTTTAACAAAACAAACAGCCAATACAGGATTGAACGGACGGAGTATTTTCCATTTGAGCAAAACGTGTCCGATGAGGAATGGGACAGTGCGGTTGTCAATCTGAATACACGGATTATTTCTGGTGATATTCCGGATATTCTGGATATGAGTAATCTTTCGGTCCAGATTTACCATAGTAAAGGGCTGTTGGAAGACCTTTATCCGTATATAGAGAAGGACCCAATGCTCCATATGGAGGACTATTTTGAAAATGTTTTTAAGGCCATAAGCCTTGATGGGAAATTACCTTATATTACAGACGGGGTAGCAGTATCAACCATGCTGGCTGATGCAGACATCATGAAGGGAAGAACCGGGTGGACACTGCAGGATTTGGAGAATGTCCTGAACGCTTCCGGATCTAATTCCATAAGCAATATGTCGGGGGCATCTTTTCTTAAAGTCATGCTTCAGACGGATAACAGCTTTGTTGACTGGGCCTCGGGCAAGTGTTCCTTTGATTCACCTGAATTCATAAAATTACTGGAATTTGCCGGACGGATACAGGATAACAGTAAAAACGGCTTTGGAGGAGAAAATCTAAGCGGTACTTATGTAGCAGCATATGAAACCATCCTCAGTATTTACCAGATTACCCAGTATAGGGACTATTATCACGGGAACCTGGAACTGCTGGGCCTTCCAAGCAGCAGCGGTGAGTATCATGCCCTCAAACCCGAAGTAAAAATCGGAATATCTTCGGCCAGCGGGCAGAAAGACGGCGCCTGGGAGTTTGTCAGGACATTATTGACAGAAGAGCATCAGAAGTCCTGCAGCATGCTGCCGGTCCATCAAGGCGCCTTTGATACAGTCATGCAGGCAGCGATTGACGGAAAATCAATCTGGACATGGCTTTATGAAAATGGAAAGGCAACAACGGAGGATGCTCAAGTGACAAGGCAGCTTCTAAGCAATGCCGCCTATGTGGTAAATGACAATCAGACGCTGGAACAAATCATACTGGAAGAAGCCCGTGAGTACTTTTCTGGGGCAAGGAATGCAAAGGAAGCGGCTGAACGAATCCAGAGCCGTGCCAGCCTTTATATCAATGAGCAAATGTAACATGAAATAGGGATAGAGAGGAGTTAGAACGATGAAGAAATATGTTGTAAAAAGAAAAACGGCCGGGCTGTGTGCAGTAATCTGTGCCGGTATGCTTTTATCTGCCGGGTGTGCTGGCTCAGATGCCAATACGCAGGCAAAAACCGGGACAACAGAAGTGTCCAGCAACCTGGAGAATGAATCTGTCACGTATCTCAGTATAGAGGCCGATCAGGAGGAAGTTACGAAGGAAACGGAGATGGTGAGTCCAGATGCTGCCGCCGAAGGAACTGATGCGGACCAAGGAGAAAAAGAGGCGGAAACGCTGGACACATTCACAGACGCGAGTGACATGATAGAATCTGCCGATGTAAGCGGGACAGCCGGTGGGTGCTCGGATGCAGGCTTTATGATGAATACCTCCCCCTTCGCAGACGGCAGTTCATCTTCCGGGGATGGAGGCAGTATAAAGATTGTTTATGCAGACGGGGCCGTATTTCAAAAGGGGCTTGTGAAATCAGACGGAAGCAGTTATTCTCTGAAAGACAGTGAAAAGAGTGGGCTGAAGGATAAAGACTTTGTATTATGTTTCGGAAACCAGCAGGAAGACGGTACTTTTTTGGCAGACAGAATCATTGTGATTGAATTCAACTAACCTGTAGGAGACGATACAGCTATGCGCTTACATATTGTAGAAAAAATGAATATGGTTTTAAAACAGCAAAAAAGCATGCTTGCTTCTGGAGAGAAATACAGGCCTCTCATAGAAAATCGTGTGCAGCGCATAGCTGTACATTCTATTGTTGCGTTTTTTACACTGATATTTGTATGCACAATCATATCCCGTGTTTCCCATTCCTTTACAACTGCCAGCATCCATGTAGCGACCCTGACAAGCGGGGCCTTAACGGACCGGGCTGAAGCAGAAGGAACGATTCAAGCAGCATCTGACAGGGGCATTACGCTGCCGGAGGGGCTTAAGGTCGTGGCGGTTAAGACAGGAAAAGGCAGTCAGGTAAACGCGGGTGATGCACTGCTTGAATTTGACGTTTCTTCCATTGAAGAACAGGCTAAGAAACTGGAAGATGAAATCCGTATCCTGCAATTGAAAATAGAGCTTTCCGGAAGTGAGGGCGGCAATGATGTAATCACGGCACAACGTAATCTTGAGGATGCCAGGCAGGCGTATCATCGCTTATCTGAAAAATATGCCCGGCAAAACACAAGATTACAGGAAGATTATTCAAAGCTGGAAGAGAAGCTCGCGGCTGCCGAGACCAGAGATGAAAAGGCTGTCGCTGCAACCAGGCAGGACCTTATTGATAAAGCAGAGGCGGTGGTTAAGGAAGCAAAAGAAAATCTGGAGGATATCAAAGATGCGGCAGAGGAGGCTATCTATGATGCCAGAAGAGAGCGTGATGATGCCTCAGACCATCTGGATGCCTCAAGGGAGGCGTATCAGGAGTTGTTGGAGGCTTATAATCAGGCGGAACGTAATCTTAACGATGCGAATCAGGCGGTGAACGATATCAAGGAGGCGATTGCAAAGCAGGAGCCTGGAGACACCTCTGATTATACCGAGGAGCTAAATGCAGCAAAAGAGGAACTTTCCAATGCAAAGGAGGAATTGAAACAGGCCAAAAAGGAATTGTCAGGAGCAGACTATAAAACTTCGTCCTATGACAGTGCTGCAGATAATCTGGATGCCATTGAGGAGCGCTGGGATAACAGGATAGAAAGGGCCAGAGATACCCTCAGGGATGCAAGAGCAGCGCTGACAAAGGCAAAGAAGCGTACCGACTTTTCTGACGAAGCCGCGGTCATAGAAGCCCAGGCAGCGGTTGAGGCTGTAAAGGATACCTTGACAGAGGTCAGGCGTGAATCAGAAGACAATTGGTATCAGAGAGAAGAGGAACTTTATGAGGCACAAAGGGCGATTGAAGCAGCGCAGATAGCATTGGAAAATGCACAGAAGCAGACGGATGCGTCACAGAAAGAAGATGAAATCACAAGGATTACCTGCGGGTCTGAATTGGCTGAGAAAGAAAAAGCATGGCAATTGCTGCGGGAAATGTTGGCCCATGATGGGCAATTGCTGGCTCCGGCGTCCGGAACCGTATTAAGTACTGTGAAAAGAGGCGCTAAAACAGAAGCAGATGAGGAGGTAGTCACGCTTTCCTGTGATGACAGAGGATTTGTTTTTGAAGGAGTCCTGGATAAGGAATCTGCACAGCACTTTATAGCCGGAGACAAGGGAGAACTTACGTTTCAAGCGGATGGAAGTACGCAGAAGATAGAGGTGGCGATTAATTCTGTCAGTACATCGGATGAGGAGGATAAGGTTTTTGTATCTGCAGTTTTACCCGAAGGAAGTTATTCAGTTGGTCTGCCCGCACAGCTGTCATTGAGCAGGAAAAGCGAGACGTATCAAAGCTGTCTGCCTATTACAGCACTTAGAACAGATTCCAGAGGTGATCACGTGTTGGTGATTCGCAGACAGAATTCTGTGATGGGAACAGAGTGGGTCACTGCAAGGATTGATATCAATGTAAAGGACAGAGACAGTAAAATGATGAGCGTTGAGAGCGCGCTTACTTACTCCGACCAGGTGATAACAAGTTCAAATAAGGCGATAGCGGAAGGAGACAGGGTTCGTATTGAAAACTGACAATTATGTTCATTATATGGTGCCGGTGATATGGGCATTGCTGGCAGTTTTCTTTTGGTGCATGGCCTGCTCGTTCTACAGTTCGGCTATAAGCCTATGCTCAAGCGTGGGAATCAAGTGGGAAAACGGCGGCATCAGCCCCATCGCCCTCGTCAGGCAGCAGTCCTATGCAAAACAGGATGGCGCACCGGAACAGGTAGTGTCAAGTAATCTATGAAAACTAAGCCGGAAAAAATCGGCTCAAATGAACCTTGAAAACTGCAGATATACCAAGAGCCAGGCCCTCCGGGAGCTTAGGGCGCCGCCCTAAGAACTTGCAAGGGACCTGTCCCTTGACCCAATATCGGGCTCTGCCCGAACCCGTCCTCGCCGGAAGGCAGGAAAAGGGCGCACCTGCCCCCTTTTCTGTTTTACAGGATTATCCGTGAACCTTATGTCAAGAGGCTTTCGCGGCATATCCTCGCACTTTGTGCTCCGGTATTCCACGGTCCTCCTGACAACAGTTCCGCTCCTTTTAGACTGCGGCTGTTTTCCGGAGATTTAGGATGGTCTGCTGGCCCAGAAAGATGAGAAGCTGCCATTTGCCCGGCATGTTGTCTGCTCCCCGCAGGATTTCCACATCATTGAGCACATGGTAGTTGTTGTGTTTATGAGGGCGTAGAAAGTTGTAATAAGCGACCCACAGGGCAAGGTCATAGTTGGCTCCATCGATGGTGTCAAAGCCGTTGGTCTTTCGATAGGAAGCCTTGTAGGTGCGGTTAAGCCGTTCGATCATCTGCTTAAAAGGCCGGAATTCTTTGGAGACGGCGTCATCATTGGTAAGCCCGATGACCTGGGTGATGTGGAACTTAAAAGCATCGCCGAATTCATGAAAGAACTGCTGGGCGGCAAGAGGATACGCACTATAGCCATCGGCAATAAAGCGGAAGTTTTTGGGAAGCTCCTTAAAGTGGCGGAATGCCATGCGCATGGCCATGATACAGGGGCCGACGCCCCGGTTATCTGAGACCCTGTAGCCGATGATGGAGCGTTTGGCGGCATCCATGATAAACCAGATATAAGATTTGATGCCGCGAACTTTGATGTAGGTCTCGTCGGCGGTAAAGGTAGTGCCAGCGCCGTAATCATAGTTATCAACAAAGGGCTTGATACAGATGGCGGCGCTCTTGCAGTAGTTAGCGATCTGCTGATGAGAGATTTGGATGTTGTAGAGGTCTTTCAGGGCCTGGGAAGTCTTACGCAGAGAAAGGGAAAGGTTTACATGAAGGGTGAGGCACAGGGACATGACATGGGAATCGAACTTATTGAATTTGAGGGAGGAGGCATTCTTTGGCAGGGAGTTTAAGTCCATGCGAAAGAAATCTATCGTGAATTCGCGGTAGAGGTAGTGAAGCTTGTATTCATTTTTGCCATAGTCTTTCTCCAGGTGTTCTTTATCGACGTTTTTGAGGTTATGGAGATAGTAGGGACATTTCTGGTTGACGCATTTGTGGAGGATGAAGTGTTTCCGGTCCTTTTTGTGGACAAGGGCATGTCCGCAGTGGGGACAGCGCAGGGTATAGTGCTTGGAGAAGCGGTTATCATCAGTAGAGAAGTTGGTATCACATACTTTGCATTTTAACTGTCCTTTGGAACCATTATTACGATAAAGAAAAGGCTGAGGAGCATGGCAGGAGGGACAGGTACAGTCAGGAGAGATATCGCATTCCTTGCGCCGTGCAACAGGCCGAATCTTCTTATGGTATTTATATTCGAAGTAAGGGATGAGGAGCTGCCAGTCCCAATCGTTTTGATGAAACTGAAGCATAGGGAGTTCATCGGTTCTGAATTTTTGGTATTTAGGGGAATGGGAATCATCAAAAGCCCATTGTTTGAGAGGGATATATTTGCAGATAAAAGTAATGAGCCAGCAGTTCTGCTGGTAAAGAAATTGAATGAGTGACAATAAATAGGTAATACTATTCATAAGCAATGAAATTCCTTTCTGTGTTTGTGGGATTGGTTTACCTAAAGTATTGACACAAAAAGGGAGGTCATTGCTTTTTTCTTTGAAAAAGTGGTGTAATCCCTAAAAATACAAGGTTTGTAACAAAAAATGAGGTAGTAAACTTGACACTACCCCGGAACAGCCGGAGGCCACATTATGGAAAATCCATCCGGACCAGGAAGCGAGGGCCGCGGATAAGAAAAGCATGATTGCAGATGCAGTTCTTGTTTTTGGGGACTGCAGGGATATTACAACAGCAATCATGATTTATGGCTCCTTTCCGGCCCAATCTGACCAGTCCGGATGTGCGGTCAGTTCGGGTTTGGCATTCTCGCTATGGGGAAGCACCGAAGTTTTGGGGCTGCCGATAAAAATAGAAGGAAACGTGTTTTACGTCCGCGGCGTATTTAAGGAGGAGGAACCGCGGTTATTCCGCCAGGTGCAAGCTGAATCGAAAGAACCATTATCCAATATGCAGCTTAATTTTTCCGGGACAGGAACCAGCGAAAGGGCCAGGCAATATCTTTCAGCTGCAGGGTTCCCGGAGGGAATGCTTCTTGAATTGCCGCTGATAGAATGGGGACTTGACATTTTTTTCAGGCTGCCCGCCATGATTCTGTCATTGGGGATTCTTATTCGTGCCATAAGGCGTGGATGCAGGCTTTGGCACTACCCCCTGCTGTTGGCGTTCTATCTGCCGCCTGCCCTTGCTGTGTCAGCCGCATCCATCATTTGTATGGACCTGCCGGAAATGCCAGCCGGATTCATTCCCACAATGTGGTCTGACTTTGAATTTTGGAAAAATCTGTTTGTGGGACATTGGAAGAATCTGGTTGCCTGGATTCTGGCAGTATCCACCTTCCGGGATGTAGAGCTTATGGCCGCCTCGTTTATGACCATATTATTTTCCCTGGGCGCCTCTGTCTGTGCAGCAAAAGCAGCAATTCTAATATCGATACGTACTTATAGAGGTATGGTCCTGGGCTGTGCGGCATATACACTGACGCTTAGTTTGCTGTCTCTTCATATGGCATGGACCCGCAGTATGATGTTCTGCAAAGCAATGTATGTGATGCCCTGTTTGTGGCTCTGTGCAGATTTTATGTTTAACCGGCAGAGAGAGAAGCTTATCTGTGTTCCTCACGAAAGGAGATTTTCGGATGACAAAAGTAAACAGAAGAAAACAATATGAGGATGCGGTTCCTTTAAAAGAACGCATGGTGCCATGGCTTTTTTTGTCACCGAGCCTGTTTTTTGTAAGTATTATTGTACTAATCCCCCTTTTGGATGCATTCCGCCGTTCCTTTTTTATGGCTGCCAGTGACCGGTTTGTGGGATTTCAAAATTACGCGGCGGTTCTTGGCAATAGTGCGTTTAAGCTGGCCGCAGGAAATACCTTGAAATTTGCCGCTGTCTGCATTCCATTGTTGTTATTCATATCCCTGGCAGTTTCCCTGCTTTTGTCGGCCTACAAGGAAACAAGAGGTATTTTCAAAACCTCCTACCTTGTACCTATGGCAATACCAGTAGCTTCCATCGTCCTTTTGTGGCGCGTGATCTTTCATAAAAACGGACTGTTCAATGCCTTTCTTGCACTTTGGGATAAAACACCGGTTGATTGGATTGGAAGCGGGGCTGCCTTTGGGGTACTGGTCTTTGCTTATCTATGGAAAAACTTTGGATATGATATGGTGCTGTGGTTATCTGGACTCAGTGCCATCAACCCGGCATTATATGAGGCGGCCCAGATTGATGGGGCAGGCAGCATCCGCAGGTTTGTACGGATTACGTTCCCCAATCTTATGCCGACGTTATTTACGATTACAGTGCTTTCACTGCTCAATTCCTTTAAGGTGTTCAGGGAGGCGTATTTGATAGCAGGAAGCTATCCAAATGACAGTATCTATATGCTCCAGCATCTGTTCAACAACTGGTACGGGAATCTGGACGTGGATAAAATGTGCGCAGGAGCCGTAATGATGGCACTTTTTGTATTTGTATTGATAATGCTGCTGCAGAAAATCTTAAACCGAGGTGACAATGCATGAAAAAATGGCTGATAGGGTCAATTCTTGTTTGTATCGCAGCCTTTATATGGCTTCCCCTTTGGATGTTATTATCCGGTACCATTATGGGTAGCGCAGAATTGTATGAAAATCTTGTTCCGGTCCTGGAAGGAGGCGAAGGGACTGCTGTGTGGCCGGTCATTGCGCAGTATCCGACTTTACAGGCCTATGTGGAGCTGCTCTTAGACACGCCTCAGTTTTTTACGGTATTTTGGAATTCCTGCAGGCAGGTTTTACCCATCATACTCGGGCATGTTTTGTTAGGCGCTCCCGCGGCATGGGCATTTGCGAAATTTCACTTTCGTGGAAAAAAGATACTCTATACCTTATACATTGTCCTTATGCTAATGCCGTTTCAGGTGACGATGGTTTCCAGTTATCTTGTACTAAACAAACTGAGGCTGATTGATACTGTATGGGCGGTCATCCTACCGGGGGCAGCGTCAACCTTTCCCATATTCATTATGACGCGTTTCTTTATGACGATACCAGAGGCGATTATGGAGGCGGCAGCCGTAGATGGTGCTTCCCCCTTCCAGACATTTGTATGGTTTGGAATCCCCCTGGGTGCGGCGGGAATCCTCTCAGCGGTAGTGCTGGGGTTTCTGGAGTACTGGAATGCCATGGAAGCGCCGCAGGCATTTTTAAAGAACCAGGCCCTTTGGCCGCTGTCATTATATATGGCCAATATCACCGTTGACAATGCAGGGGTATCGCTGATTGCATCACTCATCACACTGATGCCTCCTCTCCTGATATTTCTGTTCGGGCAGAGATATCTGGAACAGGGCATCATATCTTCCGGAATGAAGGATTAAAATAAGGAAGGAACAGGTTATGGAAAAAGAGAGTCTGGCAGGAGAACTGCAGATACATAACGTAAATAAATGGTATCCGGGCAAGGTGCATGCTGTCATAGATATGAATATGGAAATAAATCAGGGTGAATTTATTGTTTTTGTCGGCCCATCCGGATGTGGGAAGACAACGCTGCTGCGTATGATTGCAGGGCTTGAAACGATCAGCGGCGGTGAGGTCATTATGGATGGGAGGGTCGTAAACAAGGTGCCGCCAAAGAATAGAGATATCGCGATGGTGTTTCAAAACTATGCCCTCTATCCCAATATGAAAGTAAAAGACAATATTGCATTCCCTCTTAAAATGCGTCATACTGGAAAACAGGAAACCAAAAGCAGGGTGGCAGAGGTAGCGCGAAAGCTGGAGTTAGACACATTACTTGAAAGAAAACCGGGAGCTCTTTCCGGCGGCCAGCGCCAGAGAGTGGCCCTGGCCCGTTCCATGGTGAGAAAGCCGAAGCTTTTTCTGATGGATGAGCCATTAGCAAATCTGGACGCCAGACTCCGAACAGAAATGCGGAGAGAAATCATAACCCTGCAGAGGGAACTGGGGGTTACAACCATCTATGTTACCCATGACCAGACCGAGGCAATGACGATGGGAACACGTATTGCTGTTATCAATGAAGGGGTTCTGCAGCAGTTTGGAACGCCGCAGGAGGTATACAGGCATCCTGCAAACCTGTTCGTTGCGGGCTTTATAGGCTCTCCCAATATGAACTTGTGGGATACAGAGCCTGTTGCGGAACAAGGGCATTGTTATCTGACTCTGGGTCATGCCAGGATTCCCATGGATAAAAGAAACCTGCCGCCGGATTACCTAAAGGGCGGAATAAAGGCCGGCATTCGCCCGGAACACATAATGCCTGCCGCTTCAGGGGAACCCGGCGCCATACAGATGAAAATCAATATTCTGGAAAATACCGGCCGGGAGATGGCAGTTTTTCTTACGGCTCCCGGGATGCCGGATCTGACAATGATAACAGGAGCTGACTTCTCCGGCCAGCCCGGACAGTCGGTATCGGTCCGTTTGCTATCTGAAAAAATCCACCTATTCCATAAAGAAACCGGGCAGGCATTATGAAGATGGAAGATGCTATGCAGTAAATCCGGTTCGGCTAGCTTAATATAGTGAAGGTGGCGGCTGGCGATACCTGGAGAGAGGGCGTTGGGGAAGAGTACATGGGTTTAAGGGAATTGCTCATGGAAGTTTTAAAAGAGGGAATGAAACGGCTTTTTTAATGAAGTAAATTAGCCGGAATGGCGGGGGAGCCAAATATGATATCCGCGATTGGGCGCCGGACCATGAGAAGATGGGGAAGGGAACCACGCTGACAATGGAGGAAGTGGAGCGCTTGGAGGTCAACCTTTGCAAAGGAAGCTTCTGGAAGTGAGTATTTTTTGCTTGATGATGGCTCTGTATTGGAAAAATTGCTTATACAAGGAATTCTATCAAAATATCGAAAAGCTACAGAACTTTGCAAAAGAAATTTATGAATTTCATTCAAGAGAAAAGTATGCCTATCGATGAATTGTATTTTGACGCCGATGTCATGATTATCAGTCTGGTTTCTGATGATGGCATATTAGGAGATGAGACAATGCTAAAGGAAGCACCATTTAAGGATGAAATATTCACTTTAGACGAGGTGATGGAAATAAAAAAATATTACAGAATCAAAAAGATGGTTGTTACACTATGAAAGATGGCGGGGAAATTAATGTTTTAGAGTTGTGGTAAATCAAAGACTCGCCAGTCCCTATTGGAGAACTGACGAGGTTGTAATCAATAATGATTTGTATTTGCTTCAGCGATAGCTTTAGTTTGGTGAACAGTACCCCAGGGATGATGAGGCGGTGCATAAATCGAATATAATTTTAATGGAATATCGCCAGTATTTACTATATTGTGCCAGATTCCGGCAGGAACGAATATGGCGCTGTCTACAAAGACTGGTTGTTGAAAATTTAAATTGTCCATTTGCTTACCCATTTGGACAACCCCGCGACCAGATTCAATATGCAAAAATTGATCATCGTCTGGATGCACCTCTACGCCTATTTCCTCACCAGCTGGTATGCTCATCAGAGTAAGCTGCAGGTTGTCACCTGTCCATAAGGCAGTGCGAAATGTGTCATTATTCATAGCAGCATTGCTAATATTAATAGTGAACGGATTTGGGCCGTAATCAGTTGCCACATTTGATTGGAATCTTGGGTAGGAAGCTCCTGAGAAATAGGAAGGCGAGTTAGTATATTGATTGTTAAGCACTTTAGTCTCCAAGGCATTCTTTATAATATTATATGAAAAAAGTTGATTAATGACAACATTGTTTAATGATAAGTATCGTTCTACAACAAAACGTAGCAAGCCTTGTGAAAAATAGCTGTTTTGTGTAAACGCATGGTTTAGAGTATTTCATGGAACAGCAGAGAGAAAAATATGAAAAAATGAAATAGTATCCCCCAGTTTGTAAGTCTGAAAAGTTTGTGCGGAGGAATCAACAGATATGAAAAGATACATCGCTTTTTTGCGTGGTGTTAATATAAGCGGAAAAAATAAAGTACCGATGGCTGAATTAAAGAGATGCTTTGAAGAACTTGATTTTAGTGAAGTTAAGACATATCTGAACAGTGGGAATGTGGCTTTTTCAAGCGATGAGGATAACATAGAGGTGCTTACAAGCCAGGCTGAAATGATAATAAACAGGCAATTTGGTTTGGATATTCCTGTTTTCGTCATTTCAAAAGAAAAACTTGAGGATATTTTACAGAATGCTCCTGAGTGGTGGGGCGATGAGAATAAAGAGATTTATGATAATCTGATTTTTATTATGCCTCCAGCCACATTTTCTGAAGTATGGGGAGAAATTGGGGAACCGAAGGAAGAATTAGAGAAGATCAAAGAATATAGAGAAACGGTATTCTGGTCTTTCAGCCGAAAAGATTATCAAAAGACAAACTGGTGGTCAAAGACTGCAAGCGCGAACATCAGCAGTAAGCTGACGATTAGAACCGCAAACACTGTTAGGAAAATAGTTGGGATGTAATCGTAGCCCAAATTTCAGTTTGTGGGACAAATAAGCAATGGAACGAAAGCGAGTGAAGATATGCGCGTTAATCAAAAATGGAGTATCCAGCCTAAAAATAATATTGCAGGGATGGGCGATGTAATACTGCCCACCATAGATGCGATTGGTAAGTCTGTTTTTTATGTTTCGGATGGTCACGGTTCTTACTATTCCAGTATGCGTTTAAGAAAATTACCTATTGAGACAGGAGAAGAACTGGCGAGTGTTCTGACAAGAGATGCTGCCAGATGTATTTATTTTGAAAAGGAATACATATATGCTTTTTTGAACAAGCGTGTATTAAAATTGGATAGAAACAATGTATGTGATTGAAATTGAGCAAACCGAGGGAGTTATGAGTGATAAATTCACAAAAAGATACTATGAACTTGAGCATATAACAGAAATACTATTGGGATTCAACTGTTCCACAGCCATAGGTGTATATCCTGAAAGTGCTGCATGCAGATTAGTATGCTTCAAACCCTCAAGCCTATTTATCCCCATTGCCTTTTAAATCAAAATGCCATTTCTGATGGAACGGCAGTTTATCCTGCAGCATTTAAAGATATTATTGATTTCTTCTTAAATGCTGATATTAGTATTGTCCAAATGCCCTGTCCAGAGTTTTGCTGTTTGGGATTGGATAGGGGAAATATTCATGGTGCTGATAGTCCAGTCGTGGCAGAGAATACAAGAATACGTTCAGCAATGAAAAATGATAGCACGAATATGAAGCTATCGAGGCTGGCTGATTATGTAGTACAACAAATCATAGAATATAAAAAATATGGATTTGAAATCATCGGGATTATCGGGGCAAACCGTTCTCCCAATTGTGGCGTAGAAACAACCTCAGACAATAATGCAGAAATCAATGGAATGGGACTCTTTGTAGAAAAAATAGTTAATCAACTTTTGCAGGAAAATATGTCGGTTCCAATGATAGGTATAAAAGGAACTGATAATATACAGGAAAAACTTCATCAGTTGGTGAATCGGGAATTGTAGATAAAGAGCGGGCGATGCTGTTCATCGGGCGCTTTGCTGTACTTCCTTACCTGGGAGATTGCTTTTCCGGTGAGGGAGGAAATTAGTCTGGAAAAAAACTCTTGGAATTGTGGCAGAATCAAGGAAATGAGGCGGCAACGCTAAAGCAAAATATTTTAGCGCCAAGGAGGGAAGGTTTTTAATGAGTAGTTCATGGGAATCATGAGGCTCTATATATGGCAGGTTACGATAGTTTTCGGATTTAAATCATCGGCAAGGTGCTTCTTGCGTACAATAGTGAGAAAAGGGCATAATGATAATGCATCTTACAAATGTTCAATTATAAATGAATTCGTAAAATAGGAATTACAAACTTTACAAGAACAGGGAGATGTGATATTGTTGGTTTATAAAAACTATGCGGAGGTGTAACAGATGATTGAACGAAATGAATATCTCGAAAATTTAATTAGTTTTAAAGATAAAAACCTAATAAAAGTAATAACCGGAATTCGCCGCTGTGGTAAGTCAACGATGTTTGAATTGTATCAGTCCTATTTAAAAGAGAATGGAGTAGAAGAGGAACAAATCATAACCGTTAATTTGGAGGACGGGGATTATCGCGGTATTCGCACATCAGAGAAGCTATATCAATATGTGGAAAGTAAACTGGTAAAGAGTAATAAAAACTATGTATTTTTAGATGAAGTGCAGCAAGTTGAAAATTTCCAGGAAGCAGTAGACTGGCTTTATGTAAAGAAAAATGTGGATTTATATATTACGGGGTCTAATGCGTTTCTGCTTTCCGGAGAACTTGCCACATTGCTCTCAGGCAGGTATGTTGAGATAAAAATGCTTCCCCTTTCTTTTAAGGAATATATATCAGCATACCCTGGAAACACAAATACGGGTGCACTGTATATGAATTATTTACAAAACAGTTCTTTTCCAGGAACTCTTGAACTTGCAAGAAAACAGGATATCAGAGTTTATCTTGAGGGAATTTACAATACAATCTTACTCAAAGATATCGTTACCAGAAAGAAAATATCTGATCCATTTATGCTTCAAAGCGTGGTGGAGTTTATGTTTGATAACATTGGAAATATGTGTTCCTCTACTAAGATTGCAAATGCAATGACATCATCAGGGAGGAAAATCAGTGTACCTACTGTGGAAAACTATCTTTCTGCTCTTTGTGACAGTTTTATTCTATATAAGGTAGGAAGATATGATATAAAAGGGAAGCAGTATCTCGCTACAGGAGCGAAATACTATGCGGCGGATATAGGGCTTCGTTATTTTATATTAGGCACAAAGCAGGCAGACATGGGGCACATCTTAGAGAACATTGTTTACTTGGAACTTATAAGACGAGGTTATGAAGTCCATATAGGAAAAGTTGGAGATGCTGAGGTTGATTTTATTGCCATAGGCGCCGAAGGGGAAGAATATTATCAAGTATCTCAGACCGTATTGGAAGAGCAGACACTAAAGCGGGAACTTTCATCACTGGATGCAATAAAAGACCATAATCCGAAGTATCTTCTTACTATGGATTATACGCCACTGACATCCTATAATGGTATCAAGCAGGTTAATGTTTTGGAATGGCTTCTAAAGAAATAGTCAGAAATATCTGTTACTAATGAGACACAGGAGTTTGCGCCGAAAGGAAGTTTCATATACCCCCTGTCTGCTGATTGCTAATGGGAGCTGCTTTGGAAACACCGGACAACAAAACAGGCGGCATGCGCCCCTTTTCGGGAGCATACCGCCGTCTGTTATCAGCAGCCCGTTTCCCGGTCTGCGTGTAGTTCCTTGTAAACTGGGGATTGAGAAAATTCTCAACAGGCGGAGCGCATATTCCTTTCTAGTGCTTGCAGCTAACAACTAATATTTTTCTGGAACTCGAATATTAGCTACGTTATGAAACTTATATTTTTCTACCATGTTTTTTTTCATACAAATCAAAATATAACGGTAGCAATCAGCCATACCATCCGCAAAGGAACTTGCATTTCCCTCATATAATTGCCGAAGTGCGGTAATGGCTTTTTTGTTCAGATGAGAGAGAGTATGCCTCTTGGACGGATAGTAAGCAAAATGATGTCCCCATTCAAGAAGGTGATTGGTTTCGGACAGTATAACATATAAAGGTTCTAACGTGGTATGTTTCAATATGGCTTCTAGAATATCTGCTAAATGAACAGAACCTGGTGAAGTAAATCTGTCTGCTAACTCGTCCAATTCTTCTCTGGTAAACCGCGCTGCCGCAGCTAACGCCGCCGGACGAATAATGAATATCATTAGCTGCAAGGCATGAAGATAACGTAATGCTTTTTCTACATATCCGGAATTAAGAGCCAGCTGATGAAGTTTCGTATCATCCGGTTCTATGACTATAGTGCCTTTACCATTTAATTTTTTTACGAATCCCCGCTGTTCGAGTTCTGACAATGCCTTTCTGACTGTCGATAAAGAGACATCGTACTGGTTAGCCAGTTGCTTTTCATATGGAAGATATATTCCAACAGAATATTCTCCAAGGCCGATTTTCAGATTCATGTCATCAACAATTTTTGAGTAATAATAATCCTGGCCGCGCATGGGATTCCACGAAAACTTCAAACCAGTTTGTGCAGGACATTTGGGCGTTGTCTCTGATAGATAATTTAACGTATGTTCAATGGAATCCGTAAGTTTCTGATACATATCAGATAACTGGTTGTACTTTGTGAGTGGATCATCGCCCTTTAATGTATCTATAATAACACTGGTTACAGACACAGCCCCACGCAAAAAGTGCTTAGAGAAATAGGGACAGTCTTCTGCAAAGAATGCAAGCTTATTATAAAGGCCAAATGTAGAATAGAGTTCGCTGAATAAGGAATTCCCACCTATCCTTAGTATATCATATCCTAATTTAGAAGGAGGAGACCATTCACCTGAGGCATCTCCTAAACGCAATGCTTTCATAGCCTGTTTATAGTGGGGCATTATCTCCACATCACACTCCTGCAAGGCAAAAACCATAAGTGAAGGCAGTATGAGGGCAAAGGTCTGATATAGCTGTAAAATGCCTTCTCTTTGTTTTAAAATCTCGAAAACAGTATTTGATGAATTACAAGTATCTTTTTTTGAAGCAACAATTGGTGCAAGACGAGGCTGAATATCAACCAGCCCTTCTGTCCTCAATGCGTCAAAGACACGGTTAATCGTATATCTGCTTACATGAAATTGCTCGCAATACATCCTTGAAGATGGCAGGGTATTTCCAGGAGGTATTTGGCCTTCCAAAATACACTGCTTAATTTCATTATATACAAATGTAAATTTTGTTTCTTGTGGTTTCACAACCCGCCTCCTCTCTGTCTGAATTATATCATGTCAAACCAATGCTGTCAGTATAAAAAGTTATCAATCTATTTGTACACCTTACCAATATGGATGTTGCCAGAATGTTAATATAACATTTATAATAAAACAGTAAAATTATTTGGAAAGAGTTTAAGAACCATGGAAAAACAAAAAATCTTAATTGCAGACGATTCAGAAATGAATCGCGCGCTTTTGATAGATATCCTGGAAGAGCAATATGATGTGGCAGAGGCTGAAAATGGTGTAGAAGCAATTTCTCTTCTTTCAAGGCATAGAATTACCAAAATCCTGGTGGTAGACGATGAAGAAGTGATCTGCCAGAATATTCAGATAGCGATGGAAGAAACCGAAGTTTCGGTGGAGTACGTGCTGAGCGGGCAGGCTGCGTTGGATGTGTTGAAGTCTGGCGAACCAGAAAGTCAGCCCTATCATGTGGTGCTCCTGGATTGGAAGATGCCCGGACTTGACGGAATAGAAACTGCGAGGCGCATCCGTCAGGAAATTTCAGAGGATATCCCGATTCTGATTCTGACCAGCTATGACTGGGAGGAAATTGAAGAGGAGGCCACAAATGTGGGGATTGATGCGTTTTTGCAAAAGCCTTTCTTCCGTAGCAGTTTCCGTCAGAAGGTGGATTTCGTACTAAACAATACGCTAAGGCATGGGGAGGCTGCTGAAGAAGAGGAGAGCGTTCTGCAGGGGATGCATATCCTTGTGGCAGAGGACAATGAGATCAATGCGGAGATACTCGGCGAGCTGTTGGATATGGTGGGCGCTACCTGCGACATCTGTGAGAATGGAGAGCTTGCGATGGATGCGTTTGAAAAGTCCACACCTGGGCAGTATCAGATGATACTGATGGATGTGCAGATGCCGGTGATGAACGGTTATGAGGCGACGAGGGCTATACGAAAACTGAACCATCTAATGGCGCAGAGCATCCCTATCATCGCTATGACGGCCAACGCCTTTGCGGAGGATATCAGGGCTGCGCTGGATGCCGGCATGAATGCTCATGCTGCCAAACCTGTTGATATGGCGGTTTTAGAGCAGACTGTTAGAACCGTGTTGGGGAAAGTTTAAGGTAGTTAAGAGTCCCACTGAAACGTAGATTTGCTGATTGTAAAACATACTCATTACTTTTCTTGTATTTGGTATGTTTTGTGCTGATCTGACTTGCAGAGTGAAATTTTACAACGAAGAAATTCACAAAAAATAGGATGATAGCAGGACAAATCAGGAAAGAAAACGGAATTCTCCCTGGTACAATTTACACAGCAAAAGCGGATGAGATCTGCCGCATAGTCGGGTAAATTGTAAGGGAGGAGGGGCTGTGTATATATAGAAGATAGAAAATCTCCTTACAGCGTTGTCCGTGGTTCGGTATAAGTCTTACAATTGAATATTGTTTGGCGGCCTGTTCAAAAGCGTAAACAACAAATACACCGATGCCTGGTTTTATATTGGGTATCGGTGCTTTTACTTTATTGCTGTTCAGGATGGAAGGCGAGCCATTTAGCTTCATAAGTATCTAAATAAAACCGGTTTCCATACTCATTTTGAACGTAATGTTTTTTACCTGATACCAACCGCGTAGTTCAGTCCGCAAATCTGAGTCTGGAGAAATGGGTTCCAGCCATATCTGAGTAAATTGCTGGATCTCAGATAAGATAAGATAAGATAAGATAAGATAAGATAAGAGGCTTTCCGGATGGCAGACTCGGTTCGGAAAACAACTGCGGCAGCGTAAACAGCTTTTGGGCATCAGAGAACGGAATGGTTTGCCCGTTTGAGAGCATCAGAGTATGATTGATGGTGTTGACCAGCATCCAACCATGATTCGCGGACCAAACCGTCAATTACTTTCAAATTATTAATTTGCCTTGCTTTCTTAAAATATCTCGGCATTTGCCCACCACCTTTATCTTAACAATCATCTGTTATTCAAGAGTCCAGAATCTTCTTGCTGCGAACGGTTCCTCCTCCAGCTTCTTGATACCTGAAAATACTGTTGAATATCAGTCCACTATGTACATATTATTGTAGATATCGAGAATCGAATCTTTGGAACGGGAAATACCGATATCTGTTAGTCTAATATCAGTTTCACGTATCTGTGCAATAAAGTTTTGGATGTCCTCCCCAACGGAGGATGGTACTGAAATCCTCAGGTCTTCCCGAATTAACGGAAAAAGGCGAAATACATCCAGACGATGTTTCCGAATGTCACGGGAATTCACATGGAATCCCTGCGCCTTTTTGCTCTTGAGATCGAGCCAAGCTTTCATTTTCAAGGGAATGATGTGCTCGGCATCTAAGATGGATATCCCATCCGTGACGGTTCGGCCATCTAAAAGAAAATGATAGTAGTCGTCATTAAGAAGAATTGCGGACAGACTGGATACCTCATCATCAATATGCAGGGGTATGAGATGGGTATCAGCCTGAAGCTCCACATGATTCTGCGGTCTGGAAAAAAGCTCTATCATCTTAGGGTAAGAGGGATTGGCCGGGTCAATGAAGCGATAGAATTCAGGTTGTCCTGTGCTTCTCTGTCTGGTATGATAGCCTCCGGCTTCGATGAAATCCCAAAATGCTTTTGCAAATTCTGTTGTC
Organism: Enterocloster clostridioformis; assembly: GCF_020297485.1. NCBI lineage: Bacteria > Bacillati > Bacillota > Clostridia > Lachnospirales > Lachnospiraceae > Enterocloster > Enterocloster clostridioformis. The sequence continues at coordinate 1,872,641 of NZ_JAIWZC010000001.1, read as the reverse complement.
AGTGCCTCCACGATAATTACCATGTCGATATCAACGGTCTGACGAAAGTCAAGTCCGGCATCTGACATAAGCAGATCGCAGGCAAATCCCCCAATAACCGTATACTGGTCTTTATAATTGTCGAAATGTTCTCTGAAAATATCTATTCCGTTTACCATGTGTATTTCTCCTTATTATTCCTCATGCTTGATTGGAAGTTCGTGTTTTTCTCTTATATCGTCCAGACCCATTTGAATCCGTTCATTTGGATTATCTTCCAAACTTAACAGCAATGAGATATCATCAACCCGACCGTTATGTGCCAACAAAATCGGATCATAGCGCCATACTTCAAGAATGTGCCCTCCAAAATCCCGGAAATCCTGCTCAGAGATAATTTCTGCAGGCGGGATTTGTGTGCCGGCTTTTTTTGAGATGGCAGTTGCCCCATCCTGTTCGTTTGCCCCAACCATTGAAATATCCGCCAAAGCAAGGATACCGCTTTTGGGCAATGCTGAATCATGGAAGGGGGTTCTGACATATATAAGTCGTTCTACCGGTGATTTTAAGCGGGGATAACCTTTCTTTAAAAATTCGGGTTTTTTAAAGGATGGAGAAATCCATTTGTTTGTTCCCTCGGTCCTGTGAGTAATAAGGCCGGATACGGTAAGATCATTAATTGCTCTGGTGCAGGTAGCTTTGGAGAGCAGAAGATCTCTGGATATTTGCGTCAAATTGACGGTATCAGTAGTCTGCAAATAATACAGATACAGGAACACGAGCTGGGTTCCGGGCGCCATTTTGTCAGGAACAGTTGTTTCCGCTTTAAATTTTTCCCAAAAGGAACAGCCCCAGAATGGGAGATAAACCTGTTGGGATGGTGAAATAAATGGTATATTGCTTTCAATCAGGTTACGCCGCTGCTTGGATGTTATGTTTTCAAGACACAGCGCACAGGGAAATTCGCATATCTCCTGAAATTTAATTAACTGCTTTTTTAATGTTGGAAGTCTCCAGGAAGAATCAATAGGAGACAGCAGTACACACTGGCTTTTATTCCAGGACAGGCTTTGAATCTTATATCCGTCACGAATATAAAAAGGCGTTTTGGCCGGACAATCAAATTCTGAAACTTTAATATTGTCCCCAAATATCGTTTTTAAAAAATCAAACATATTTTTCCCCCTTTCAAGACTCTGCGAACTTGTTTCATCGAAAAGACATTATACCATATACAATGAAACTTGTCAAAAATGAATGAAACAATATGGAGCTTTTAAGAGTCTTTGGCTTGAAAAACTCGACTTATATATTATGTGTTAGGCGAGCAGGGATTATCAGCCAAACAGTTTTTTGTTTTTAAATACAGAATGACCTCAATATAATACAAATTATATTGAACTCGCAGGACGAATTAATGGCAAAGCCTGCTCTCAGTTAAACACAATTATAAAGATATCCTGCCTAAATGAGTTAAATATAATCAAATCGGTTGTAGATTGCCTTGATGGATTGTGTAATAACAATGAGGAGGCGAATCAAATGATCGAAGAATTTACTGCTCATCTGCAAAGCTTGGGAAAGTCTGAAAACACAATCCGGACGTACAGTCATGATGTAACGATGTATCTGCATTGGTGCCGGGACAGTTTTGGAGAAGAGCCACAGCTTTTATACCGTGCCAATATTTTGGATTACATTTCCTATATGCGAAATATTCGGGGTTATCATCCGCGTACCGTAAATAACCACCTTTCTTCCCTGAAGAGCCTAAATGAGTATCTGATTATGAGTGGGCGGCAGACGGAAGCTGCTGTGCTGGACAGCGATTTTATGAAAATCCAGATACAGTATGCCAGTCCCTGCACTGTGGAGAAAAAAGATGTAGAGGCATTCCGCCAACGTCTTCTGGAGAGTGGCAGTAAACGGGACTTTTGCCTGGTCACACTTTATGCCTATTCCGGTATGCGACGGAGTGAATGCGTCAATCTGAAGCTGGATAAGGTTGATCTGACAGCAAAGGAGATCCGGATTGTCGGTAAGGGAGACAAGCACCGCCTGGTCTATATCAATGACAAAATTGTTTACGCGATTCGGGAGTACCTAAAGGTGCGTGATTCGGAAAGCCCATATCTGTTCGTCAGCCGCCAGAGTGAGAAGCTGAATCCTTCCCGTATCAATCAGATATTTAACCGATACTCGGATGTTATTACACCGAAGACGCTGCGGCATTATTTTTGTTCCAATGCTCTGGAGAACGGATATTCCATTCACGAAGTCGCCAATCAGGCAGGGCACAGCAAGTGCATATTAAGGCCGGAAGAGTAACCGATTTAGAGGAAAACAGAATAATTGATTGAATCAGGGAAATGCTATTACGAAAAAAGGTGCATTTCCCTGTTTATTCGTAATGGAGATTATCCGCTCCTATTGACACACTTACTAAAACTGGATATAATATATTACGAAAAAAGGTGCAAACGCACTTGCTCTCGTAATGGAGGATTGCTATGGAAATTAAACGTGATTCATATTTGAACAAATTGATTCGCAAGAAGAATAACGGCTTAATTAAGATTGTTACCGGTGTCCGAAGGTGCGGAAAATCGTATCTGCTGTTTAACCTATTCCACAATCACTTGCTGGAAGAAGGTGTAGATGAGGAGCACATCATAGAGGTGGCTCTGGATGACCGCAGCAACAAGGAACTGCGTAATCCGGACAATATGCTTAAATTCGTAAAGGAACGAATTGTCGATAAGGAGACTTACTACATTATTCTTGATGAGGTTCAGCTTTTGGATGAATTTGAAGACGTCCTCAACAGTTTCCTTCATATCAGGAATGCAGATATTTATGTTACCGGCAGCAATTCCAAATTCCTTTCCTCCGATTTAATTACCGAATTCAGGGGGAGGGGCGATGAGATCCGGATTTACACCCTCAGCTTTCGGGAGTTCGTTTCAGTTTATGATGGTTCCCTGGATGAAGCATGGGATGAGTATTTTAACTACGGCGGCCTGCCGCTGATTCTTTCCATGGAGACGGTGGAAGATAAAATTGAATATCTCACTTCGCTATTCCAGAAAGTGTATCTTTCCGACATTGTTGAGAGGAATAAAGTTAGAAATAAGGATGAATTGGACGAGCTGGTGGATATTCTGGCATCGGCAATCGGCAGTCTGACGAACCCCAGTAAATTGGCAAAGACCTTCAAAAGTGTAAAAGGCAAGGCAATCAGCGATAAAACCCTGAAAAATTACATTGATTATTTGATAGATGCCTTTATGATCAGTAAAGCGGAGAGGTTTGATATCAAAGGGAAACGCTATATAGGATCTCCTGCCAAATATTATTTTGAGGATATCGGACTTCGTAATGCACGTTTAAACTTCAGGCAGGTTGAAATCACGCATATTATGGAGAATATCATCTATAATGAGCTGCGGATCCGGGGATATAAGGTAGATGTCGGTCTTGTGGAGCATTATAGCACCGGCAAGGATGGAAAGAGACAAAAAAAGCAGTTGGAAGTTGATTTTGTAGCAACTAAGGGCAGTGAAAAGTATTACATCCAGTCTGCTTTTGATATGAATAATGAGGAAAAGATTGCCCAGGAACAGCGCTCCTTAGTCAATATTTCGGATTCGTTCAAAAAAATCATTATCGTGGCAGATAACATCAAAGTCAGAAGGAATGAAGAAGGTATTACTACCATTGGCCTTCGCAATTTTCTGCTTGACGAAAACAGTTTAAATATATGATATAGACAGTGAGGTAACACATATGAGAAGAACATTAGTAGCATATTTCTCCGCAAGCGGAATTACAGCAAAGGTTGCAGGGAATTTGGCGGAATCAATTGGGGCAGACATTTTCGGTATTGAGCCAGAGATTCCTTATACCAAAGAAGATCTTAACTGGAAAAAATGATTACTCCCGCAGCAGTGTTGAGATGAAAGACCCGTATTCTCGTCCGGCGATTAAATATAAAAGGGATAATATGGATGCCTACAAAACAGTCTTTGTGGGCTTTCCTATATGGTGGTATTTTGCACCGACGATTGTTAATACATTCCTTGAGAGTTATGATTTTTCTGGAAAAATAGTTATTCTCTTTGCGACTTCCGGTGGCAGCGGTATGGGTGAAATTTATGAGAGAATTTTACCGAGCTGCAAGGGTGCAAAACTGATTGAGGGAAAGGTTTTCAGTAGTAATACAAGCAAATCTGAGCTTTCTGCCTGGGTGGCTGGGCTGAATATTTAAAGTATTGCCCTGTCTGTGGAAATAAGATAAGGTTACATATACGGTCAGATACAGAATCGCAATCGGGCTTTATGGAGGAGATGGAGGAATATAAAATGGTTTTGATGATAGATACGACGAAAGAGCAAGTAGGAAAGCAAATTGCAGAAGGATTGCTTCGTAGTGGTGGGAATTCAGCCGAAATGGAGTTGATTGACACCACTGGGATGAATATTTATCACTGCGTCGGTTGTAATTACTGTTGGCTGAAAACGCCAGGGATATGCGCCATCAAGGACGATTATGCACCGATTAAAAAAAAGATGAGTAAAGCCAGTCAGGTCTGGTTGATCTCAGATACGCACTTTGGGTTTATCTCCTATCGGACCAAAAACATTGCAGACAGGGTGATGTCCCTTGTCACCATGTATCTGAAAATCAAGGACGGGCAGATGCGTCATGTAATGCGCTATGACCATCAGCCGGATATTGGAATTATCTATACCGGAGATGGCGATCAGGCTTATCTGGAACAGTGGTGCAAGCGCACAGCACTTAATCTCGAAAGTAATTCTCTGGGAGCTTTTCCTGCAGAACACAGAAAGGAGGCGGTTTTATGTATGTTGTAATCATCAATGGAAGTCCTCGAGTGCAAAAGTATAGCAACACGGAGAAAATTATTGCTTCCTTTACAAAAGGGTTTAAAGAAAATCCAATCGCCAATCATGGGAAACAATTCAGGAGGCATACAGAAAGAATAGGGAAATTCTGATTGCGCTTCCGTTATATGTGGAATGTGTACCTGGTCTTCTTTTGGAATTTCTGGAAACCCTGCCGAAAAAGGATGAACATACAAGACTTTCTTTTCTTTTGCTGAGTGGTTTTGCTGAAGGATGCCAGCTTCGTTGCGGCGAGGAATTTCTGGCGAAGCTGCCGGAATATCTGGGGGTTCGTTATGGCGGCTGTTTGGTCAAAGGAGACAATTTCGGAATCCGGATGCTGGATGATGAAAAGCAGAAGCATGTCACAAAACCGTATCAGGCGATGGGCGAATTGTTTGCGAAGGGAGACGGGTTTTTCCGTGAGGAAGCAAAGAAATTTACTGACCCGGAATATTTTTCCCTGCCCGTGCGCTGGATGATGCAGTTCGTATAGATACGAGTTCCAGTCACAGAGGATGAGAAATTTCCCATTTGTCGGGAGATTGCAAATAAGGAAAAATTGGGATTTCATAAGGTGAGGAGAACATATAAAAATGGTGCATATAAGGAAAGCAAAAGAAACAGACCGTAATAACGTAGCCTTATGTATTGCAGAAGTGTTGGCAATTTCTGATTGTACCGGCAGAGCGGCGAGAGTAGAAAAAGCATCTCTAAAAAGACATTTTGGGTTTTTGAAAGGAATGTTCGGTGCTTTTGTTTTGAAAGAAGAATTTGAAGGGCAGCTTGAGTATCCTATCACAACAGGATACATAGAATTTGTAACAGTGCGAAAAAAATACCGTAAACAAGGCATTGCTACAACTATGCTTCAAGAAAGTATGCTGCTTACAAATTATCAAGATTTTGTGCTTGATGTTACTGATATAAATAATAATGCCATCAAGTGTTATACGAATATTGGGTTTGATGAATTTAAGCGTATTCCAGAAAAACACGGTAAGCAAAAAGGCTTTAATGAGAAGATTTTTATGCGGTATCGCCGCAAATGAAAGCAATTAACAAATTCTTTAGGTTAGAATCGATGATGGGGGAAACGAAAAAGCAGCTTTTGCATTCCAGTGAACTGCCCCTTCGTTTACACCATTTTCGATTTGACCTAATTGAACAAAGTGAGCGTCCGGGTAGATACTACCTATGGACTTTCAATCTTTTGCTCTTACCCATGGTTATACAGGATTTCCTGCGCAGAAGCTACAGAAATCAAGTGTTTCCAGATAAATAGGTACGACAACAAAACCTTAAACTTTGAGGCTTCAAAAAAAGTATGAAAGAATAAACGTTTAACATCTTTGTGGTATTCGAAGCTGTGGTTTTCCAAGATGACCTCCAAAGGCTTTACATACACAGACATTTATCCCATAAAGCTGTTTTAGTATTTCAGGCATCTCCTTATCCTGAAGTTTTGAGAGATACTTTTGGCAGCCAAGAAGATTCCTACATAAAATAAGCTTTTTGCGTTTGATGCGGGAACAAAGAAGTCCGTAATGCCGAATCCTGACAAAGCGTTTTGGTGGCACATGCATCAGAAACCGTCGTATGAATTCGACACCGGAAAGAATCAGCTCTTTCCATTGTCCTTTGTTCCGGTAATCTTTTATAGAAAAAGTGACGGTTTCATCATCCATGCAGATAATGCGGTGATTGCTGATGGCAATCCGATGGGTATATTTTCCAAGGTAATCAATCACAGACTGTGCACCGTTAAAAGTTTTCTTACAATAAGGAATCCATTCTGCACAATAACAGGAATCAAGCAGTTCTTTGAACGCATAATGGTTACGGTATTTTTCAGCAGTTCCATGAAACTTAAGCTGATTCGCATTCCAGAGATTTTTCAGTTCTTCCATATATTTTCCACGGAATACCTTGGAAACAGCTCGTATGGGAAGAAAAAACTCAGTACCGTTGTCTTTCCATTTATTTTTGGATGTCAGACCACCACCGAGGAGTATTGTATGGATATGAGGATGAAAGTTCATTTCAGAACCCCATGTATGTAAGATACAGATATATCCAACAGTGGCTCCAAGATGCTTTGGATCAACCGCCAATTCACTGATTGTGGCAGAAGCAGCACGATACAGAGTGTCATATAATCGTTTCTGATTACTGTAAATGATTGGGTTTAAAATGTCCGGCACTGTAAATACCATGTGGAAGTAAGGGGCATCAAGTAAACGCTGGAAGATATCCTGTACGGTCGGTTTATTCATAATCAGCACCTGCTTTCCAGTCAAACGGACTTTGGATTCCCATCAGGGACTTATTACTGATATGAAGATGAATGACTTCAGAAACACGCATTCCGGAAGAATACATCGCTGCAAACATCGCTTTATATTTGATATCATCGACAGCTTCTAACAGACGGTCGATTTCAGGGGCAGTCAGTACCGTTGGAAGCTTGTGTTCCAGAATCATACGTGGAACCGTGATATCATCCCAAGGGATATTCAGGACATTCCGATAGAAAAAGCGGATGGCAGAATTATAAAGATTCAGAGTTGTGGCTTTCAGCCCTTCCTCTTTTTTCGCAAACAGAAAATTCCTGACATCCTGGCAGGTAAGTTCTTCCGGATTTTTACCTTGATATTTCAGAAAGTAAGAAACTGTTCTAAATATTTTTCGTACATAATAAAATCCTCCATGTAAAATCAGTAATAATCAAAACACTGCTTTACACGGAGGTGCATTTGGGTCATAAAACCGCTTGCCAACCAAGCGGAAGGGTGGTATTCTTTTCATAGGCAGTGGAAAGGTCGATCCTGTTTGATTGTTTTGTTGTGGTGACTTAACAAAACTACTTTTAGGACTTGCTTTCCACCGCTTTTTGTTATAGGAAACAGAAAATCGCTATGCCACAGCCTTGGCAGGCCATCGCACAGCGATTTTGTTCAATTCCAGTATGTAAGTGCCGGCAGCATTTTCCCGGTCCATTATAAAACAGCATAATCACGTTATACAATGAATCGATATAGTATTCTATTTTAGATGGCACCTTTAATATAGTCAAATAATGCAAAATTAAAAGGATAAGTATTATTTTAATTGGTAGAATGAGGAGATGCAGGATGAAAGATATAATTAACTTTCTTGAGGCGAACGTAAATGGAAAAACGCTGTATACAAAGGAACTAATTTACAAACTGGAGGATGGTGCGTTGCAGGGCGTATATTCTGACCAGATATCCTTTTCTAATCTTAAATATTCCCAAAGCGGATTCCAGCTGGATATGTTCATTGTATCTAACGAAAAAATATGGCTTATGGGACCGAGTGGACAACGGGAAAAATTGCGAAAGGATTTTAGCGCTGTTTCATTATTTCGCTTTGAACTGGCACAACGTAAAAGCACCAATGCTGTTACAGGCTGTTTTCGGTTCATATCTGCTTCTGGGAAACAGGTAGCGGCAGAAGCTATTATAAGTGGTATCTATGATATACGCATTGAAGATGATGTGTTAAAATTCTATGAAAATCAAGCATTGTATCGCGATCAGCCCATACAAGGTGAGAGCTTCAAACCTGTAGCATTTCAGGCAGAACATCGTTTTTATAGTAAAGATGGAAAACTACACTATGAATATGATGGAAAATGTTTTGACGTGGATACAAAAACAATGCAGCGCTTCAATAGTCCCGATATCTTTCCGCCATTTATTTCAGTAGAAAAGTAAACGCGGGTATGCAGGCCGGTTATGTGTCGGAGGCATTTTCGGCCACGGTATTGGGAGGCTCCCAGAGGATTATTTGCCACGATTCTGACAGTTTTTTGTTCTGTGCAAATTCCGATAAACTGACTATTTATAAGCCGCTTCTGAATGGCGAACCGCGATTTGGATTTCCGCCGCTCAGTACGCTTTTCAATCATGCCCGAGAGAACATCAGACGATATGCCCAAGACGGCTATTCGAGCAATGCGGAGCTGTTTGCGGTTTCCCAAAAGCACTTGTTCCAAATTCTGGATTTATTTAAAAAATACAATGCGGATTTTGACACATTTCTTGACCGCAAATGGGGCGATGGAACGGTGCGATCGGAGTTTGTGGAGGATTTTGTTCCCAAAGAGGATAAGGTTTCCATGCATGCCGTGGGAAAACACAGGAAATCATTTCTCGTGGTAACGAGGATAACAATAAGGAAATTCGCAAGGTGTTTCAAGAATATTTTAAAAGCTGGTGAATAGCCGGCTGAGTGGGTTGCATCGAACGTGAAAGAACAGCCCAGTTTGTAAGGTTGATTAATTAGAAGGTGCGGAGGAATATTATGTTCAACGATGGAAGAAGCAAAAAGGTTATTTTTATTGCACATTGCCTTTTAAATCAAAATGCCATTTCTGATGGAACGGCAGTTTATCCTGCAGCATTTAAAGATGTTATTGATTTCTTCTTAAATGCTGATATTAGTATTGTCCAAATGCCCTGTCCAGAGTTTTGCTGTTTGGGACTGGATAGGGGCAATATTCATGGTGCTGATAGCCCAGTCGTGGCAGAGAATACAAGAATACGTTCAGCAATGAAAAATGATAGCACGAATATGAAGCTATCGAGGCTGGCTGATTATGTAGTACAACAAATCATAGAATATAAAAAATATGGATTTGAAATCATCGGGATTATCGGGGCAAACCGTTCTCCCAATTGTGGCGTAGAAACAACCTCAGACAATAATGCAGAAATCAATGGAATGGGACTCTTTGTAGAAAAAATAGTTAATCAACTTTTGCAGGAAAATATGTCGGTTCCAATGATAGGTATAAAAGGAACTGATAATATACAGGAAAAACTTCATCAGTTGGTGAATCGGGAATTGTAGATAAAGAGCGGGCGATGCTGTCCATCGGGCGCTGTGCTGTACTTCCTTACCTGGGATATTGCTTTTCCGGTGAGGGGGGTAGTGGGGCTCAATGGTTCGATGAACAAGGTAATCCTATTTGGCCGCCTAATAGAGGATTTGATGGAGAACCTGTAACAACAACTTTACAACCGGGGACTAGAATTGATCGATATGGTTATGACGGAGGAACATTTGTTTCCCCAGAAGGAACTCCATATTCACAGCGAGCATTGGCACCCGGGACAGAAAGCAAGCCTTATACAGTGTTTGAGGTGGCTAAACCAGTTGAAGTACAAGGGGGAAAGATTGCTCCATGGTATGGAGAAGAAGGAGGTGGAATTCAATATGAATTTAGTGAGTCCATTTCTGAATTACTAGAACAAGGAATATTAAAGAAAGTAGGATAATAAATGAACAGAGAAGAATTATCTAAAGAACTTATAAAAAAGAGAATTCCTCATGATGCATATTCATTGTTTGGTGGTTTGCCAAATGAGAGTTTTTGTATAGCAGAGGAAAAACAATGGGAAGTATACTATAGTGAGAAGGGGCAAAAGACGCAGTTACGGCAATTTGATTCTGAGGAAGAAGCATGTGAATATATGTATGCAAAATTAGTCAATACCTTTCATTAGCTTGGTGTATTGATTTTCGCCCGGCTTTGCTGGGCGATGTCCTCTGGGCTGGGTGGCATCAAGCTACCCATGAATAACGATTTTTATCTTTTTTCGCCCCATTGAAAGCGATGGCCGTGGCCGTATGGCGTAAATTGGCATGTTCTTTTTCTGCTTGTAAAAATAGGACTGAAAAAGCAATACTTTGTCGTAAAATGGTTTACTTAGGAACACTGAATATGTTAAAATAGTCTTGTGTAACAGCAAGGAAGAGAGAAAAAGGGATGCAAAGTTGTGAACCCTCTAGTAAATGAAGGAGGGTGATGCCTATGAGCGTCATAGAAGTATTGACATTATTGCTTGTGATATTTGCGGCATTGTCATACATAGACAATAAACACAACAAAAAATAGCATCCTCCAAACCGCCTGAAGTTTTAGGATGCTATTTTGCACTTAATACTGAGGGCATCAGATTTTGTATCTGATACTCTTTCTAACTTGATTATACACAAGGCACTTGAAATTTTCAAGTGCCTTTTAAAATTTTACAGAGAATGATTGATTTGTCGAATATAAAAATACTTTCTCGTCTTATTGACGGAAGAAAAACTGGAATAACTTTAGAACAAACCGATACTGTTATTAATCGAGCATCGGAAAAGTATGGTGGAACTTTGCCGGGAAAAGTTGAGATTTGGACAAATGAAGGAATAATAAGGAGATGATATAATGGCAAGAATGACTTGTACTTGTGGGGCAAAATTAGATAATCATGAAGCTCCAAATGATGTAGAACTGAGGGTTTATACCGATAAGGAATGGGAAGATATTTTTGATGGTGAAAGTATACAACCTTGGATGATTCCTTTACCTAAGTATAATGTTTGGAGATGTCCAGTATGCAAGAGAATTTATGTATACGAAAAAGGTAATGATTCGCCTATTATGGTCTATTGTTTAGAAAAAGAGTGATATACATCGCCCGGCTTTGCCGGGCGATGTCCCTGCCTGGGTGGCGTAACATCATAATACGCCTTGAAAGTCGCATTGTTCTTTACAACGTTATGAGTTGCATTCATGAGGGCATACCGAAGTACACGTGACCCTCGCTTGAACATACGGGTTCTTTTGGCCTAAAAGTTTCCAGACTGATATACGGTTGGATCCAGTCCGGCAAATGCAAGCAGTTTTCCTGGCGTTGAGAACCGGTGGATATCACCGATTTCGCCCAGAATCATCCCGCCATTTACGGTTCCAATGCCGGGAATGGTCATGAGTACAGAGTGCAGGCAGGTGACAAGATCTTTCGTGAAGCGTCCATGGGAGGATTTCACAAGGAGATTGGAGAGATGAGTCAGGTGCAGGGAAGCAATGCTTTTTGGCATAGGAGCCTCTTTTTAGAGTGCATAGACAGCTTTCTGATGCAGACCGGATTTGAAAAAATATTGAAGTTCCGGAAAGACCTGATCCATATAGGAAGTCAGTTGTATTTTTAAACGGGTACGCTGTTTGACGGTCTTCTGGCGGAACCTGCCAAGTTCCTTCAGCTCAATATAATCCAGATCCTCCAGGGTAGAAAAACTGGGGGAGTCCTGCAGTGGTGGGGAGATTTACGCAGGAAGACCCTTACCGGGGAGACGGGCTAAACCTGTTGAGGGAGGAAATGAGCCTGGAAAAACTCTCTTGGAATTGTGGCAGAATCAAGGAAATGAGGCGGCAACGCTAAAGCAAAATATTTTAGCGCCGAGGAGGGAAGGTTTTTAATGAGTAGTTCATGGGAATTTTTTTCATACAAATCAAAATATAACGGTAGCAATCAGCCATACCATCCGCAAAGGAACTTGCATTTCCCTCACATAATTGCCGAAGTGCGGTAATGGCTTTTTTGTTCAGATGAGAGAGAGTATGCCTTTTGGATGGATAGTAAGCAAAATGATGTCCCCATTCAAGAAGGTGATTGGTTTCGGACAGTATAACATATCCTAATTTAGAAGGAGAAGACCATTCACCTGAGGCATCTCCCAAACGCAATGCTTTCATAGCCTGTTTATAGTGGGGCATTATCTCCACATCACACTCCTGCAAGGCAAAAACCATAAGTGAAGGCAGTATGAGGGCAAAGGTCTGATATAGCTGTAAAATGCCCTCTCTTTGTTTTAAAATCTCGAAAACAGTATTTGATGAATTACAAGTATCTTTTTTGAAGCAACAATTGGTGCAAGACGAGGCTGAATATCAACCAGCCCTTCTGCCCTCAATGCGTCAAAGACACGGTTAATCGTATATCTGCTTACATGAAATTGCTCGCAATACATCCTTGAAGATGGCAGGGGATTTCCAGGAGGTATTTGGCCTTCCAAAATACACCGCTTAATTTCATTATATAAAAATGTAAATTTTGTTTCTTGTAGTTTCACAACCCGCCTCCTCTCTGTCTGAATTATATCATGTCAAACCAATGCTGTCAGTATAAAAAGTTATCAACCTATTTGTATACCTTACCAATATGGATGTTGCCAGAATGTTAATATAACATTTATAATAAAACAGTAAAATTATTTGGAAAGAGTTTAAGAACCATGGAAAAACAAAAAATCTTAATTGCAGACGATTCAGAAATGAATCGCGCGCTTTTGGTAGATATCCTGGAAGAGCAATATGATGTGGCAGAGGCTGAAAATGGTGTAGAAGCAATTTCTCTTCTTTCAAGGCATAGAACAGATTATTCCCTTCTGCTTCTTGACATTATGATGCCTGAGATGGATGGATTTGAAGTATTAGCTTACATAAATAAATATCACTGGAATGACACCTTCGCTGTTATTATGATTTCTGCTGATGATTCCCCCGCGAATATAAAGCGAGCCTATGACTTGGGAGCTTTTGACTATATCAGCCGTCCTTTTGATTCGACCATTGTCCAGCGCCGAATTTCTAATACGATGTTTTTATATGCAAGACAGCAGCGTCTTGAGAAGATTATTGCAGAACAATTTCATGAGCAGGAAAAAAATAATAAGCTGATGATTTCAATCCTGTCTCATATTGTGGAATTCCGTAATGGAGAGAGCGGCTTGCATGTATTGCATGTGAATACTATTACAAAATATTTGCTAAAGCAGTTGGTTCAGTGTACAGATCAATATCCTTTGTCCAAAGCAGAGATTTCTTTAATCAGTACTGCTTCTGCGCTGCATGATATTGGGAAAATCTCAATTTCAGATGAAATATTGAACAAACCTGGACGTCTTACGGCAGAGGAGTTTGAAGTGATGAAAACTCACTCGATGGTCGGCGCCAATATGCTGTTAGACCTGCCCATTGAACAGCAGGAAGCTCCGCTTGTCAAAGTGGCTTCTGAGATTTGCCGATGGCACCACGAAAGGTATGATGGCAGTGGTTATCCGGATGGATTAAAGGGAGATGAAATCCCCATAGCCGCCCAGGTGGTTGCGCTGGCCGATGTATACGATGCCTTGACCAGTGAGCGGTGCTATAAGAAAGCCTATTCACATAAAGAAGCTTTGAAAATGATTTTAGAAGGACAATGTGGTGCATTTAATCCTACTCTTTTACTGTGTCTGCAGAAAATTGCTGATACACTTGAAAGTGAGCTTATGGATACTTCTCCTGAACGGGAGTCAAAAAATATTCAGGATATAAGAAATAAAATAGACTACGACAGATTGTTTTCCTATGAAAAATACGCCTTCCTGTCCTGCAAACAGCGGCACCTGCAATTATTATATATTGATTCCTTAACTAGTGTCTACAATCGCCGTTATTATGACGAGCATTTTCAAGGTTCAGATGATATTCAAGCGATGGCCGTAATAGATGTAGATAATTTTAAGAATATCAATGATAATTATGGCCACGATGTAGGGGATATCGTGTTGCAAAGCATTGCACAAACTGTTTTATCCTGTGTACGAAAAACAGATGCCGTAATCCGTTATGGCGGCGATGAATTTGTAATTATCTTTTTTAATATACCTCAGGATATATTCGAGAAAAAACTGGAGAGGATTAGACATTCCGTTGATAGTCTGATAATTGATGACCGTCCTGTATTACATATGTCTATAAGCATAGGCGGAGCTTATGGTATTGGAACTATAAAGAAACTCTTCAAAGCTGCAGACAATATGATGTATCAATCAAAAAAGGCGAAAAACCAAGTGACCATATGTTATTTTGACAGGAATGAGGACAACACAGACAACATTTAAAAAGACCAGGAGGAAATGTGATTGTGAATCTAAAAGATTGTTATATAAAATTTGGCGGCGATTTTGATGAGGTACTGGGCAGACTGCGGCGTGAACAGACCGTTCAGAAATTTGTATATAAATTCCTGGACGATAAAAGCTTTAGCTTGTTTGAAGCATCTATGGGTAATAAAGACTATGCCGAGGCTCTTAGAGCCGTTCATACGCTAAAAGGAATTTGTCAGAATCTTTCTTTTACCAGATTGTTTGAAAGCAGCAGTCTGGCAACAATAGCGTTAAAAGAAGATGATTGGAATAAGGCTCTCGATATGATGCCGCAATTATCAAAGGACTACCATGAAATTATTAATGCTATTGAAGAACTTAAGATTTCCAAGGAGGAATAGCGTCAATGGGAAACAGTAAAAAGAAGAATTCTACAACGCGTTTTCTAATATGCAGTTTCATTGGACTTTTGCTCTTCAGTATTATTATGTTCAGTCTGCTGGGGATATACATGAGTCGAAAGAGTAAAAAGGCCGTTTACGAAATTGGAGAAATTTATATGTCCGGAATGAATGAGCAGATGTCCAGACACTTTGAATCTGTCATTAAATTACGTTTTAATCAGGCCGGCGGCATTGTTTCTGTTGTCCCGACAGATACGAACGATAAAGACAGGCTGTATGAAGAACTGACTTACAGGGCACAGGTCAGGGAATTTGACTATTTAGCACTGTGTTCTGCCGATGGGGAGTTTCAAACTCTTTATGGACAACCCATACAGCCCCTTAACCCCAAACCATTTGTAGAAGCATTATTACAAGGGGAACAGAGAGTCGCTGTAGGCATTGATACTGCTGGAAATGAAGTCGTATTGTTTGGCGTTGATGCTGCTTATCCTATGCACAATGGCGATCGGAGTACCGGTCTGATAGCAGCCGTTCCTCTGGAATATATCACTGATTTCCTTTTCTTAAAGGAGGAAGGGCAGCTGATGTATTATCATATTATCCGGCCGGACGGTAGTTTTGTAATACAAAATTCCAACACGGAGCTGCGGTATTTCTTTGAACAGCTGCAAAAGCAGTCTGATTCTGCAGTGAATGAATCATCAGCTGAAAATCCGGTTGAAAAATTTAGTGCTGCTCTGAAAAAACATGAGGAATATACGGCAATATTGGAAGTAAATGGTGAAGAACGGCAAATTTATGGTATTTCATTACCTTATTCTGAGTGGTACTTAGTATCGGTGATGCCGTATACTATATTGGACGATGCCATAAATAATCTGGGCAGCCAGCGTATATTCATGACATTGTTGTCTTGTGCTTCTGTTTTAATCATTCTAACAGTGATTTTCCTCCGGTATTTCTCCATAACCCGGTCACAGATGAATGAATTGGAGAAGGCCCGGCAGGTAGCTCTTGAAGCGAACAAAGCCAAAAGTGAATTTTTAGCAAATATGAGCCATGATATCCGTACCCCTATGAACGCGATTGTAGGCATGACTGCGATTGCCGCAGCCCACATAGATGACCGGAAACAAGTTGAGAACTGTCTTAGAAAGATTACATTATCGAGCAAACATCTATTAGGGCTGATTAATGATGTTTTGGATATGTCTAAAATTGAAAGTGGTAAATTAACTTTGGCAACAGAGCAAATTTCATTAAAAGAAGTTGTTGAAGGAATTGTTAACATTATGCAGCCACAGGTAAAGACAAAAAAGCAAACTTTTGACATACATGTGAAAAATATCTTGACAGAAAATGTGTGGTGTGATGGTGTACGCTTAAATCAGGTTTTGCTGAATCTCTTATCAAATGCAACGAAGTATACACCGGAGGGAGGTTCAATCCATTTATCTCTCTTTGAAGAAAATTCTCCAAAAGGAGAAAGGTATGTCCGGATTTATATCAAGGTCAAGGATAATGGAATTGGTATGTCGCCGGATTTTCTAAAAAGAATATATGAATCCTATAGCCGTGCGGATGGAGCCAGGATACATAAAACCGAGGGAGCCGGTTTGGGAATGGCGATTACAAAGTACATTGTGGACGCAATGGAAGGAACCATTGATATTCAAAGTGAGCCTGATAAAGGTACCGAATTTCTTCTTACGTTTGATTTTGAAAAAGCGGCCGCAATGAATATGGATATGGTTCTTCCCTCTTGGAATATGCTGGTGGTTGATGATGATGAATTATTATGCAGAACAGCCATGGACGCACTAAAATCCATCGGAATAAAAGCGGAATGGACATTAAGCGGAGAAAAGGCAATAGAACTGGTAAATGAACACCACAAAAGGAGAGAGGATTATCAAATTATTCTGTTAGATTGGAAACTACCTGGCATGGATGGGATTCAGGTCGCAAAAGAAATCCGGCATAATCTAGGAGATGAAGTACCGATTCTGCTGATTTCCGCATATGATTGGAGTGAATTTGAAGCGGAAGCCCGTGAAGCGGGTATTAGTGGTTTTATTTCCAAGCCACTTTTTAAATCTACTTTGTATTATGCTCTGCGTCAGTATATGGGCACTGAAACAGAAAACGGCCAGACATTGAACCCCAATATTGATTTATCCGGACGCCGTATCCTGATTGCCGAGGATAATGAGCTTAACTGGGAGGTTGCAAATGAATTATTGTCTGACTTGGGCGTAGAACTGGATTGGGCAGAAGATGGACAGATATGTCTGGACAAATTCCAAAAATCACCAGAGGGATATTACGATGCTGTCCTTATGGACATACGAATGCCCCATATGACGGGTTATGAAGCCACAAAAATGATTCGGGGACTAAATCATCCCGATGCACTATCTATTCCAATTATAGCTATGAGTGCAGATGCTTTTTCTGATGACATACAGCATTGCCTGGAGTGCGGTATGAACGCTCATATAGCAAAGCCTATCGACATCATGGAAGTATCCAGATTGCTGAAAAGGTTTCTGACTTAAGGTGCCGTAGAGGATTTTTAGAGAACAATTTGGTAAAACTTGACTATAATCAGCAGAAATATTTATAAACTGCTGATTATATTTTTGTAAAAGAGTAAGCGCCAAATATTCCTGCGGATTTCCTGTTCCTCAAGTTTCGCTTATAATTGTAGTCGATAGATATTTAGACTATTTCACTACAATTATGGAGGATAGGTTTTGGCAGGTACCCGCAAAGCCCGGGTTCCGATGGCGGAACAGATCAGGCTTATCAATGAATGCCGCCAGAGCGGCATGACAGATGCTGACTGGTGCCGTGAAAACGACATTGCGGTAAGCACCTTTTACAACTGGGTTAGCCGGTGCCGGAAAGTGGCAGCGGATCAGATCCCAGTAGCGAATTATGGTCATCTTGAGGCCCCACGCCCGAAACAGGACGTGGTTCCCATTGACATTGTTCCGGAGCACATTCCGGAACAGCATACAGCATCACAGATGCAAAACTCGTACCTTGACAATTCACATACGATTGAAGTTGCTATAAAGGACATCACAGTACGCATCAGCAATCATGCAGATCCTGTCCTGCTCACCAGGACATTCCGCCTGCTTCAGGAGCTCTCATGTTAGGCGATATCTCCGGACTTGAAAAAATCTACATTGTCTGCAGCTTATCCTCTCGATATTTTTATCCTCATCTTTTTGAGAAGGCATTGATTTTAAGGCATTTTTTCAGAAAAATATGAGGATAAAAAGTCATATGCGATAATGAAATCACAATAAAATCGGAAGGATGTGATTTCATGAATTACGACGAAACCGTAAACAAAGTAATGATACTGCTGAAAGAAAAGGAGATATGTTCAAGTAGCCGAAAGTCACACAGAGATTGCTATGAGTCCCTCAGGCTTTTTATAAAGCAGAGAAATGAGGAGTATTCAGATTGTATTCGTGAAGGTTGGATATCTGAGATCAAAACTGAATTACCACGGCAGAGATGTGCCATATGGATACAGTATGTTTACCAGTTGGAGGAGATGGACTCCACAGGGACTGTTTCCGACCGCAGACTTTATCTTAATCAGTCAAACTATGACAAGCTGCCTTTATTATGGAGAAAAGATCTTGACATATATCTGGATGATTGTAGTAAACGCTATACAACTCGTACATTAGAATTAACCCGTATTTACTGTTCTTCAGGCTTATTCTTTCTGGATGATATCGGGGTTCATGCTATTACGGAGGTCACCTATGACTCGATTATAAAACTGACAAAGACAAAAATGTATTGTTCTGATGATACAAGAGCCGTGATACTGAATAATACTGCGCGAATGATCAGGTTTTATGGTGAAAAGGGACTTTGCCCTATGAGCTATGTTCTTGTTTTTGACTGCCAGATATTTCCTCATATCGGATTACTGTCGGATTTCTCTGATGAAAGTCTTACAGTGCTCCGGAATATAACGAGTGTAGCCATGTCGGTGGACAGTTTCTATAATTCAATCGTACCTTTTATTGAACTTTTAGAAACTCATGGATATGTTGGGACAACTTTGAAACTTGCTAAACATGCATTGACTGCATTGTATCTTTTTCTTGATATGAATCAATTAGGATTTCATTAAGATATCATGTGGATCTGGTTCGCAGAAATCAGAAAAACAATGGGGACTTCATGGCTCCACTGGAGGCGTGTTCTGAAATTTTATGAAGATTATACCCTTACTGGTGATATCCATCCGAATGGTAAGTACAGATACCAGCCTATCAGTTTCGATAAACTGCCATTATGGTGCAGAGAGCCAATAGAAGGTCTTTTGGAACAGAAAAGACGTGAGTTTCGAGAGCCAGGTACAATCGATAGTTACATGTATTCCTGTACCCGTTTTTGTATGTTTTTGCTTGATCATGGCTATGAAAGTTTCAAGAATCTTTCATTCGCTGTTGTAAAAGATTTTTCATTACATGATGAGCATGCCACTTTTGCGGGAAGAGCAGGACGCTTTGTCATTGTAAGGGCATTTCTTCGTTTTCTTGATGAAAACGGATATACAGATGTACACAAGCTGGATCTATGTTTGATGACCGGTACCGCTCCGTGCGATAAGATCATTGATGTATTATCTGATGAGCAGATTCAAAGAATTCATACATTCCGTACAGAACATAATACCCCTGTAGAACTTCGTGATATTGCGATAGTATTACTTGGTCTGCGGATGGGAATGAGGGCGTATGATGTTCTTTCTCTCCGTTTTCAGGACATAGACTGGAAAAAACGACAGATTTCAATAATCATGAAAAAAACCAGGACTCAGATCACCCTTCCCATGCCTGTTGAAGTGGGCAATGCGTTATATCTGTATATAACCAAAGGAAGACCCCGGAATAATAGCGGATACATTTTCATAAGGTCAAAAGCTCCTTATGGAAAACTTACAGGTAAGATATGTACCAAAGCGCTTTGGCGTATCCTTCCTGAACGAAAAGATGTAAAAGGCGGCGGTTTTCATGTGACCCGTAGGACATCTGCCACGAATCTCTTGCGGAACCATGCAGGGATTGATGATGTAATGGATGCACTTGGACACCGTGATTCCACAAGTGTCATGAAGTATCTGCTTCTGGATGATGAAAGAAGCAGGAAATGTGGATTATCACTGGAGAGTACAGGGCTCCTTTTGAGAGGAGGGCTGGCATGAAGATGGGTGAATACTAGTATAACTCAATTTTAATAAGTTTACATTATTATCCTGAAAACCAAGGGAAACGTGCGCCCAAAGCACGGACACGTAAGCCAAGAAATCAGATTACTACCAATGCTTAAATTGTAAGCTTATTTAAATCGAGTTATACTAGTTCAAAAGCTGTTTCGCACCATATCTTGAAAAGTTTATAAGCGAAAAACGGGCTGTAGGTTTTATATATGAAAGCGAAGAATGGAAACTGAAACGCTTTGATGCCTTTTGCATAGAAAGCGCAGTTACAGAACCTTGCTTAAGCAGGGATCTTGTAAAGGAATGGGGGACATTGCGTGATGGCGAAGCTCTTGCCACATGCTCTTCCAGGACATCTGTACTACGGCAGTTTGCGCTGTTTCTGACTTCACTGGGTATGGAAGCATATATTCCATCAAATTTCTACAAGGCAGAGAAAAACGTAGTTCACATCCTGTCAGAAGCTGAAATAAAAGCGTTCTTTGAAGCAGTTGACGATTGTGTTCCTGCTATAAAAGCGACAGGATTTCATAGATTAGTTACCGAGTATAAAGTGATCTTTCGGCTTATCTATTGCTGTGGTCTGCGTATTTCAGAAGCCAGGAAGCTGTATTGGAAGGATGTGGATCTTCAATACGGAACAATCCATATATCAGTCGAAAGGTCACAAAGACCGATTGATCTACATGGCCACAGATCTGACTGAACTGTTACAGGCATACGCTAAAGTGCTGCGCGATAAATACCATTGTCTGTCAGACTGGGTTTTCCCAGCGCGGGAGACAGATAAGTGCCTCAGTGTTGGTACAATCGATAAAAAGTTTCGTGATTTCTGGGCATTAACACCTTTTGCAGAATCATGTGACAAGGCTCCGACAGTCCATTGTCTTCGCCATGCTTTTGTAGTTAAAAGAATGAATCTGTGGATGGAAGAAGGGGTTCCTTTAAAAGAAATGCTCCCCTTCCTCAGCCGGTACCTGGGTCATCAGAGCCCGGATGAAACATTCTATTATTATCATCAGGTTGCTGAAGCATTCCGTATCATCAGGGATAAAGATGAAACTGGAAGATATGTGATCCCAGAGGTAAATGCTTATGAATAGAAAAAAATCTCAGAAAAAACTGTTTTTTTCGAAGACCCTCGAATTTCTTGAGCATTATCTCCCGGATCAAGTATTAAAAAGTAGAAACACGGTTGAAACATATCGGGATGCATTGACAGTTTTCAGGCGATATGTAACAGATATCAGGCACCTGTCGATACGGTCATTCGGGTTTGAAGACTGTACACATGATTTTTTATTGTCATACATAGAGTTCCTAAAACAAAGTGGTAATGCTGAAACAACATGCAACAACAGGTTAGCTGCAATCAGAGCATACCTATGGTATGCTGCAGACAGTGATATTTCCCTGCAGACAGTAGCTTTGACAGCATCGAGAGTTCCTTTTCTCAAAGTACCTAAGCTGACACGGGAGGTGATATCGGAAGAAGCTCTTAAAGCATTACTTACAGCACCACCCCACACAAAGATTGGTCAACGGGATCAGCTGATTCTGATACTGCTTTATGATTCTGCCATTAGAGTCTCCGAATTATTATCCCTGGATGTATCTTCTGTAAATCTCAATGCGGAAATACCATATCTGAGGATATATGGAAAGGGTGATAAAGAAAGAATCGTTGCTATCACAGAAAAAACAGTCCGTCATTTAAAGAATTATCTGAACCTCTATCATCCAACAATCATTCCTGACCTGCCCTTGATCTATACAATGATCAAAGGCCGAAAAGACAGGATGTCTGTAGGAAATGTAGAACGCATCATAAAAAAGTATGCGTCTCAGATACGGTCACAGTACCCAGATTTTCCAGAACACTGCTATCCACACATGCTGCGTAGAACGCGTGCAACAAATCTATATCAGGATGGAACAGAACTAGAGCTTGTTTCCAGGATACTGGGACATTCTTCGACAGAAACAACACGAATCTATGCTGTCCCTTCTATAGAAATGATGCGAAAAGCAATGGAGACAGGAAGTTTATCAACGGATGAGAAACCATTGTGGCCAGATGATGAAGAAGAAATGGCACGTATCTGTGGGTTAAGATGAAAAATGTTATCCTCATCATTTATGATGTAAAAACGCTCAAATACAGCTATTCTCAGAAATGATGAGGATAAAAATATCATAAGAATAACCCCGTGACCAGGTAAAATTTCGCCACACCGGACAGATCGTCTAACACAGCTGACGCAGGGCAAGCAAAGTATTGCGGATCACTTCAGCTCCAGCCTGTTCGTGGATCTCGATACGGACACCCTGCATCTGAAGGCGGATCGACGGCATAGATAAAGGAGCTGTTTCAGCAGGATCCTGTTCCGTCTTCCAAAGTGGGAGCTGGACTACTTCCTGTTTTTGCACAGCCGTATCTGCTGCTGCCGGGATCTCACAGGCTTTTTTGCGCAGAGCCCGGATATGATAGTAAAACGTGCTGGCGGGAATCCCGTTTTGTATGCACCATTGGCGGTCAGTAAGGCCACTGGCCCTGCACTGTGTGATCAGTTCCAGCCATTGCTCATTGTTTGAAGTTGTACTCATTTGATTCATATCCTCCAATGTGAGACTTTAGAGTAATCAGGTACACCAAAAGCGACAGAAGCTGAGAGATTGAAGCATAGCTTTTGTGAATCTGAGAACCAGATATGAAGTGAATTACTCCAAGTATCTGAAGTATCTCACAAAAGTTGGAGTTTTGCTATCCGGTCGATTATAAAGCGCTTACTATAGGTCAACAACTGAATAAAGAAATTTAAAGCCCTCCACAATTTCTGCGGAGGGCTTTAGACTGTCAAGCTGGTTATTGAATCTCTCGTTATTTACTATGGTACGACCTGTGTAGTGGGCTTCTGAAGCCTTTGATAGAGTGCTTGAGATTTATAGATATTTACATCCATCAAGGCATGCCGTTTTTGCGTTGGATTACTGGTTTCGTTAGAGGTACGATACGTCACCGTACAGTATCCCCCCGGAAGCTGAGCGTCCCATCGTCGAAATGCATTTTCACCATATGGAAGTTCTTTGCCTGCAAAAGCCTGATAAACCTGCTCTTCATCCTCGAAACCACCATAAAGCAACGTAGCGAATACGATTTGTTGTTTCCAGTCCTCCCACGACATTTGCTCTGAGACATCTATCTGATCAAATACTGTAATTAACACCCGTTCGCCCTCGATAGTTACAGAGGAAATACCCGCAATTAACAATTTTGTGCTGGGATTGGCATTGGCTTCCTCTGTACTAATTGTATCTGAATAAGTTATAGTTGGGCTGCGCACAATATGCATTCTTTGCCCTTCAGCCAAAGAAGTGGTTTCCGATTCGGAAAGTATTCCTGGCAACCCAGATTTTTCCAACGCAACGATAATCACTTCTTCATCTAACGGGAAAGTTGGTTGAGGTAATACGTCTTTTTTGTAGATAGAAACAAAGCAAAGCATACCGAGCACGCCAACAGCAAGAAATACGAATATCAACCGTTTCATATAATCATCATCTGCAATCTCCTAATCAATAGCCCCATGTTGACATGACTTCGTGCGGGTTATCCCCAGCTGCCAAACTTTTTCCTGGCTTGGCCCAAAAAATAACTGAATCCCAAGCTTCAACATGACATTCAATTCTCAGCAATCGAATCCCCTGGAAAGTTTTAGGGGATGTGTATCCGCATGTCGTGCATGCCGACCAAGCATAGTGATGATAATACGTACAGATATCTGATATTAAATTAGGATCATCAGGACAGGGCTTCGGGTCAGCACCCCATTCCAAATCGTTAGTATACCCTTTATAAGTGTTGTTCCCACATTTAGGACAAAGAATTCTTGGTTGTACTGGATTTGGATAAATGAATGAATAGCGGTAATCAGGATTATATTTTGAAGAATTATAAAATTCCATTATCTGATCCTGATTCTCTACATGAATTTCGATTAACTCACGTTCATCTTTAGGTGCTGCAAAAACTACCGCTGGAAAACATTTTGGTTAATATTAAATATATTTTTGTTTATTTTTCACATACGACAGCTAACACTACAACAAACCAATGTCATTTAGTTAAGCTCGTTGCTTAGATTCCGGTTTTAGGGTCTAACCAAATTTTTTGCGATTTAAAAAAAGGTCGTTGACAATTCAGTCAAAATGTGCAGCCGCTTTCGCTGAAAATCCTTGCAGCGAAAGCGGCCCTTGTAGGTGCGCCCGGCGGGCGCACGTTCTAACGGGTGAAAGTCCCTGACCCGCCCGGCAGTGGGAAGGGTGCAGCCAATGGCAAGGGCGTCATCGTGAGGTGGGGTCTGAAGGAAGCCGGAGGCAAACCACTGGCCTGTAAAAGTTGTCCGGATAGGCTGTGAAGCGTGGATGAGGTTGCCTAACAAACTAAAGTCCAATAACTGCACGGAACGCCAGCAGTAAACGGGGCAGGTATAAGTGGGAAAGAACGTGTGAGTACCCGGGGAGGTCTCACGGACGTGAAAGTGGCGATAAAACATTCGCTGTCACGGAGTAAAGCTTGCCGTGAGAAGTCAGCAGAGGTCATAGTACCGGGCGGTCGCAAACGCACCGGGAAGGACTGAACAGTAGGAGGTGTCGTTACCAAATGGAAACCGGACATGGAATTAAGTACAGACAACTTCATATTGAGGACTACCTGCGAGAGATACCTGCGGAACAGGGAAGGGAAACAGGAGAGTACGCCCATGAAAGGATTACCGGGAACCCCGACACCAACACGGACTTTCGGACGGACAACCTGCTAGATACGATTCTTAGAAGCGACAATCTAAATGCCGCCTATAAGAAGGTCAAAACGAACAAAGGCGTTGGTGGGATTGACGGAATGCAGGTGGATGAACTTCTACCCTACCTGAGAGAACACCAGTCCGAATTGGTCGAGCAGGTGAGGGAAGGCAAATACAAGCCAAACCCAGTCCGAAGGGTAGAAATACCCAAAGAGGAGAAAGGAAAAACAAGGAAACTGGGGATACCCACAGTGGTAGACAGGGTAATCCAACAGGCAATCGCACAGGAACTGACGCCCTTATATGAAGAACAGTTCTCTGACAACAGCATCGGATTCCGTCCCGGCAGAGGGGCGCATGACGCACTGGAAAGATGTAGGAAATATATCAACGAAGGATATGTCTACGTGGTCAGCATGGATTTACAATCCTACTTTGACACGGTGAACCACAGCAAGCTGATAGAGGTGCTGTCGAGGACGGTGAAGGACGGGAGGGTAATCTCGCTGATACACAAGTACCTGAAAGCCGGAGTAATGGAGGACGGAGGATTTCACGCAACGACCGAGGGCGTGCCGCAGGGAGGCCCGCTAAGTCCCTTATGTGGAAATGTCATGCTGAATGAGTTGGACAAGGAACTGGAGCGCAGGGGACACAAGTATGTGAGGTATGCGGATGACTGCCTGATTCTGTGCAAAAGCAGGAAAAGCGCAGAGAGGACAATGGAAAACATTGTGCCATTCATCACAGGAAAAGTGTTTCTGAAAGTCAATCTTCAGAAAACGACAGTGAGCCACGTCAGCAAGATAAAATACCTGGGCTACGGCTTTTACCGGCATAAAGGGAAATGCCGCATGAGGATACACCCGAAGTCGGTGGCAAAAATGAAGAACCGGATACGGGAGCTGACAACCAGAGGGAACAAATGGAGCAATCAGGAGAGGGAAGAAAAACTCCGAAGCTATGCAAGGGGATGGATTAACTATTATCGATATGCAGACATGAAAAGCCTGATGGAACAGACGGATGAGTGGCTGCGCCACAGAATCCGAGCGGTGTACTGGAAACAATGGAAGAAGGTACGCACAAGATATAAAATGTTGCGGGCGTTACATTTACCAGAGTGGAAGGTGCATGAGATGGCGAACTGCCGAAAGGGAGTGTGGAGAGCGGCGGGAATGCTCAACTCGGCACTCACCAAAAGAATCATAGTGGACAGACTTGGTTATCCCGATATGACTGCCCACTATCTGAAAGTCCGAGTAAACTATTGAACCGCGTAGTACCGAACGGTACGCTACGTGGTGTGGAAGGGGAGGTTAAAATCTCCCCTATCCGATTTAAGACGTGTTTTCCCATTCACGATTATCAAAACTACAAGGAGGCGCATTTTATGCTAAGATCCCCTGAAACTGTTAAATCTTCCCTCTTGGGCATAGTTTCTGACATGGCTAAGGATATTTCCTCATTTGTCAGGAATCCAGCAACCGATTTTACCCGTGACCGTAAACTAAATTTTAAAAATACGGTCAGTCTCATCCTCTCTATGGGCGGGCAGTCCCTTAATTCCGAACTCATAGATTATTTCCAGTATGTTGAACCGGAAATTCCGACTGCCTCCGCCCTGATCCAGCAGAGTGATAAACTCCTCCCCGATGCGCTTTCTTACATTTTCCATCACTTCAATGACCCCCCTAAAGCTTCCCGCAATGGTTTCCGGCTCCTTGCAGCAGATGGCACTGACATCAATTTTACCAGCAACCCGCTGTTGGAAGATTACTACCAGAAACCCGGACGCTCAAACGGCGGTATCTGCTCCGTCCATCTGAACGCCCTGTATGAACTCGGCAGCAGGGTCTATACGGATGCCGTCATCCATCCATGTCATGCAAAGGATGAGTTCCGCGCCTTTTGCGATATGGTGGATCGTTACCCGGATTCGGAGGCCCCGCACACCATCTGGATCGCTGACAGGGGCTTCTCTTACTTTAACACCTTTGCCCATGTCATAGAAAAGGGCGGCTTCTTCCTTATCCGCACCAAGGATGTCGCCTCCAAGGGGCTGGCTGGGCGGCTCCCGCTTCCCAGCTCCGGTGTGTTTGACCTTACCGTGACGCTGAATCTGATCTGAAGGCAGACCAAGCACCTCAAATCCCTCCCCGGGGAAACGAAATTCATTGGGAAAAACGTTTCCTTTGATTTCCTTGACTACGGGGCGGACGGCATATACACCATGGCACTCCGGTTCGTCCGTTTCAGACTGCCTGGGGGTGGGGATGAGTGTATCGTCACCAACCTTCCACCGGATCCGTTCCCTCTGGAAAAAATCCGGGAGCTTTACGATAAACGGTGGAGTCTGGAAACGGCTTTCCGCGAATTAAAATACTCCATTGGAATGGTCAATTTCCACAGCAAAAAGCCGGATTTTATCCTTCAGGAGATATGGGCAAGGCTGACACTGTACAATCTCTGTGAGGTCATCACAGGGCATGGCGTTGTGCAACAGAAGGATACAAAGCATGAGTACCAGCTAAACTACACGATGGCAATTCGGATCTGCCACAAATTCCTCAAGATGCTTTCTTGGGCATACCAGCCGGATGTGGAAGCGCTGATCGGGAGATACCTCCTGCCGGTCAGGAGAAGCCGGCATTACAAGCGGAATATCAAATATGGACATACCGTCAGTTTCCTCTATCGGGTGGACTGAGAGACAGATCCCTTCCCTATGCAGTTTTTTAACGGCAGACATTGGTCTGTCTGTTTGTCGTGCCATCCATAACAAGTCAGCCGTATATTCAGTTTTTTTTCCTTGCCCATCTGTACGACAGACGGATCTATCGTGTTTTTCATCAGTTATTACCCCTTTTCCCTCAAAATGACTTCACAGTCTATAGCAAAGCTCACTTAACTAAATGACATTGGCATCTGAATGGTAAATAAATGGATTGTCATTACTAATCCTGAATTATTCATGGCGATAGATTTCTAAATAAAGCCATCACCATAAGGATTGAAAATGTACATCCCTGAAGGAAAAATACAAAAGTTATCTACAAAAGGGTTAAAGGATTTCTAGACTAATTTGGTAAAATCATTGTGTTTGTCTCTTTTGCATGATAGAATCTTTATGTATAATTGAACAGAAGTCAGAGGATAGTCTGATGATTTCCTTCGGAAATAGTTGAAGGAGGAAATGTAACATGAATACACTTGAAGTGTTGACATTAGTGCTGGCGATTTTTGCGGCATTAACTTACATAGATAATCATCATGACAAAAAATAGCTATCCTCTACTGGCATAGAGGATAGCCCATAACTAAAAATTATGTAGTTATCCGAAGCACAATCATCAGACGCACCAAAGTCTTTTGATTACTTCTAAGTAAATTATACACGGGGTACTTGATTTTTTCAAGTACCCTTTTTGATTTTTTAGATTTTGGTTTTGTCACCTTTGGCTTTGTCAGCAGTCCATTTCATGGTCTGTGTGTGGTTCCCTGTAAACCGGTCGAATGTATAATATTAGCCACAACTTAATGTTTAGTAAAAGCATACTCCCTTATACGGAACTGTCTAAATATGGATAATATCAGGGGAATGGAAATAAAGGGTATTAAAATAATATATTTTGTAATCCGACCTGCCGCTTCATCACATAGTATATTCGGATCTGTTTCCGCTGGTGATTGCAGAAATGTTTGCTGCGTGCGCTGCAAATATTATGAATTTAATGTTGGTAAAGGGTAAAATCTGAGAATATTGCATATGCTATCAATCAAGGATTCCTGAAATGAAGAAAACTTAAATCAGATTGTAGAATCAGTGGGATAATTATATAAATAAGGCAATATTTTTATGTAAGCAGCAGGAGGATATTCAAATGTATGATATAATTATTATTGGAGCCGGACCAGCTGGTATCAGTGCAGCTATTTATGGAAAAAGCAGAGGAAAAAGGATTCTGATGTTGGAAAGGGGTCAGGTTGGCGGTTTGATTGGAACTGTCTCGACAGTTACGCACTATACGGCAATCATGAAAGAAGAATCTGGTAAGACATTTGCTGAACGTATGAAAGAGCAAGCACTTAGTGCCGGTGTAGAGATTCGCTATGAAAAAGTGACAGAAACAAAGTTCATGGGTAAAATTAAGAAAGTCGTTACAGATAAAGAAAGTTATGAATGTAAAACCGTAATTCTCGCCAATGGTGGTTCTGGCCGTATGTTAGGAATTCCAGGTGAAAATCTGAAAGGTGTCCGATTAAACGCACCAAAAGATGGTCCTGATTATAAGGGGAAGAATATCTATATCATTGGTGGAGCAGATGGAGCAGTAAAGGAAGCCATTTATCTGGCTGGAATTGCAGAAAAGGTAACAATCGTATGCGTGGAAGATGAACTTGTATGTATACAGGAATTCAAAGATAAAGTTGCCGCGCTCCATAACATTGAAATCATGCCACATTCAAGTCTCACAGCAGTATATGGTAACGAAAGAGTTGAGGAACTTGAATTTACGGACAACAAAACAGGAAAGAAACAGATTGTAAAAGATGCAGAGTGCGGAGTATTTGTTTATGCAGGAATTGTTCCGAACACTCAGATATACGCGGAATTGAAGTTAGAAAACGGATATATTCCAGTGGATGAATTGATGCAGACAGAAATTCCGGGAGTATTTGCTGCTGGAGATATCTGTGTAAAGAAAGTAAGGCAGGTAGCTACAGCAGTTGCTGATGGCGCAATCGCAGGAATACAGGCGGCAGCAATGTGTTAATAAAGAGCCGGGATTATCCTGCTTTTCATCCAAGCCGGCGAGGGTAAGTGCTTCCAATTCCAAAGAAGCTGTTCAATATATAAAGAAGAACAGCAATACCAGCAAATCGGTTTTCTTATCTGCCAAACCACCATTTATATACAACTGTTTTCCGCGTGCAAAAATAATCTAAGCATAGCAGGAGCGATAATCTCACTTCGGGCCAATGGCATCATTTTGTGTATCAGTAATTGTATCAACCATTGAAATGATGACAATAAGTGAGACTGGGATTTTAGGCTGTATCATGAATATATTATCCTCCTGTTCTTTTGCCGGTGTTGCTTCGGCAATCTACAAGAAGAAAAAACTTTGCAGGAGGCCATCATTGGATTGGCGGCAGGGTGTTTTACGATGATTTGCATTATGCTTTTATGGAATTATTTGATTACCCTCATTTATATGGGATATCCCCGAGAAGCTGTGGTGCAGTTACTGCTTCCAGCATTCCTTCCGTTCAACCTATTAAAAGGCGGATTAAATGCAGCTTTTACATTTTTGCTCTATAAGCCGGTTGTTCATGCTTTAAGTAAAACAGGCTTAGTTAGTTGAAGCAAATAATTCTAAACCGGCACAAAAGCACAATGGTCTGATAATACTATCCTGAATTTCAATCAAGATATTACAGACAATCAGAAGCCAAACTTGCCAAAGAGCAACGCAAATTATCCCTTATGCAAACAGGTTCCAATAACCGCAATAAACAGCGTATCAAGGTAGCAGGACTTCATGACTCATCATTGATTTTTTGTAGAGCAGGCATTATACTTATTCCATTAAGGGAAGGAGGCTTAACTATCATGGCAGTTAACAAGATGTGTGCATAGCAAAGGCTATGTTTAAAAATTAATATAGCCTTTGCTAATCCTAAAGAAATCTTAGGAGGTGCACATTGGGCTATTATAAAGCAACTGATATTCTGCCGCCAAAAATACTGGAGATCCTGCAGGACTATGTTGGATCCATTTTTCTTCATGGAAATACTGCTTCTTCCAAAATGTTTACAAATATTCTTCTGAGTGCTTTTGTGGAGGGAATGGAACTCAGCGATCTTTATCAGACTTATAGAAAGATAAAGAAAAATCAGGCAAACCCTTTTGATAAGATCCTTCTCCTTGTGGAATAATGTGAAAATCTTTACGGGCTCAGGAGCGTCTGTCATCGGAAAGTCTCCCTTCATACCTTAAAGAGACTGCGAAAAAAGCTGTACAGGATCAGGCTGAGGAAGGGATTGTATTTGTCCATGGAACGGGACGCAGAAAAAACCATCTCCAGAAATCGATTGAAATACTGGAAACCTACATAAGCAAACTCAAAGAATACAGTAAAAAACTCTATGTGTGTGGAGAACGCAATAGTTATTCCAAAACAGACCCGGATGCAACCTTTATGCGAATGAAGGAAGATGCCATGCTCAATGGGCAGTTGAAACCAGCTTATAATCTTCAGCATGGAGTAGATTCGGAATACATCACATGGCTGGATATCAGTCCCCGGCCTACCGATTCAAGGACACTGATCCCATTTCTGAAAGAGATGGAAGCGTACCTTTCGTTTAAATATCAGGAGATCGTAGCGGATGCAGGGTATGAAAGTGAGGAGAATTATCTATTTCTCAAAGGGAACGGCCAGCTGAGCTATATCAAACCCCAGAACTATGAGATTTCATGTCCTTTCAAGGCAGAATGTATAAAAGGAAACAACTGCAAAACACCACTGGAAGATCGTCAGAAAGTGCTATACGTTTCAATGAAAGAAGTATCCTGTTGGCGATCGGATATAACATCAATAAACTCCATCACAAAATCCAGGCAGGAAGGACAGGGCTGCATTTATTCCTACTAAAACAAGCCACCTGATTTAGACAGTTCAAAACAGGATCCTGAAAGAGAACCTTTTTTCAACAAAAGGTTTATTAAAGTTTGCTATTTTTCTAAAGAGGTATAATATTAAGGGGATATTTCGGAAAAAGAGGGCAAAACGAAGCTGTCGTATCTATGATTTCCTAATCATTGATGCGACAGCCCCTTTCTTTTAATGTACCTGAAAAATTACCCAACTGGCAATGCGGTACAGGTCAATGTGTCAGGATTCCTCAGATATATGTAAGTCATCCGGGAGACTGCGGTATTCAGTGGGGGTCAGACCGGTCAGCTTTTTAAAATTACGTATAAAAGTCTGTTGATTATTAAAGCCTACAAAGGCTGCGACTTCAGCAATAGTTATTTGTGTTGTGCAGAGTAGTTTTTTCGCATGTTCAATGCGCAGACCGGACAAATATGTGATGATATCGCATCCTGTTTCTTTTTTAAATAGTTTGCTTGTATAAGCTGGGCTGCATCCGATATAGGTGGCCATGGTTTCAAGAGAAATGTCTGAATTATAATTCTCACTCATCCATTTTATCAGATGGTCAATCTTTACTTTCCCTTTATTAGCGCTGGCTGCCAGAACAAGGCCGCATACATCCTGAACAAGAGGTAGAAGAAGTTGACCAAAATCATGTACTTTTGTCATTCTGTTCAGATCCTCCAGAACCTGTTCTTGAAGTTTTACGCAGTCTGCATAAATAACAGGCATATCTTTTGTTGTCTCTATTATTACATTGATAATTTGTGATGCTGTCTCTTTTACCGATGCAACAGAGGTATTGGGATTGGCGTGGATAACGGAAAAATAGGACTTGAGAAAGTCCTCGGCCTCCGGTGATTTGCCCAGGCGGATATATCTGGAAAGAAGTTGTTGCTTGTTATAATCGAACTGCACTTCCGAACGCTGAAACTCCTCATAGCAATAGGGAACGATCAGATGATTATGGATCTTGTGATTTAAAAGTTCCGCGGCAGCGCTATAGGAGTGATGAAGCTCTTCAATGGAAGAAGTGATGGTTCCAAAAGCGATTATGGGAGGTTTGTCATTGCCGGCAGCACAAACGCTTTGCAGTACAACCCCCAATTTATTCATGCCCAAAAGACGGATGTCATCTGAGTGTGTCTTAGACATATCCAATATACCAACAATTGTTCCGGGATTTTCCCATAACCAATAAGACGGAAAATATTTGTCCGAAGCGGTCTGGCATGTATGCAGCAGATTTTTTTGGGCATCGCTGAACTCGGATTTGTGGAGATTGTAAAAGAGCTGGATGGAAACCGGAACCTGTATTAACACGACAGACACACATTTTAATCGTTCTTCAAGTTTCAAAAAGGCAATACTTTTTACAATGCCTTCTTTTCTGTAATCTGTTCCGCAGCACAAGTCAAGCAGCAGTTTTGACTGGAGAACCTGTTGGTTGAGAGCTAGAATGGAACGCAATGCAGCTATCTCTTTTTGGTCATGCGAATATGTCACAAGGAGAGAACGATATCTTTTGTAGAATATATATGCAATGCCAGACACTGCCATTAATAAAAAAAAAGCAATCAGAACCCCCATGGTTGTTCCTCCCTGTAATGTTAAAGAATAAGAATTTATTTGGTTTCATTATAGTATAAAAAATATGAAAAGACAAGAATTGGACATTGAGAAGCAGTATAAAGCAAAAGCAAAAGCATAAGTAACATCTTAAGATGTAGTGGCCTATTTCGGAAAATACAAATAAAAAACGAAATATACAGCATGAAAAGTACAGAATTTGTTAATAAAAACAGATAATGACTATATACTTTTTGATGCCTCAGAGCTAGTTTATAGGAGTAGGGAGCTGCTGGCAGTAAATAATACCTGAGATCGTCAGAATCGATTTTGACATAGCAAAAAGGAGGATAAAATGAAAGCGTTTATGATTGAGGATACCAGATTTGCCGGTTTCATTGAGGTGGAAGAGCCGCAGATCTGCAGCCCTACCGCTGTCAAAGTACAAGTTGAGTCAGTTGGTATATGTGGAACAGATATTAAAATTTATGAGGGACATCATTCTCAATCCATGGGACAAAAAAGGATTCCCGGACATGAGTTTGCGGGGGTTGTCACAGAGATAGGAGAGCAAGTTAAAGGCTTAAAGAAAGGAGACCGTGTTGTCCATGAGCCGATCTCGTACTGCGGCCAATGCTACGCCTGTTTAAAAGGTGAAGGAAATGTGTGTGCACAAGTGAAAGTGACAGGCTGCAATATGTCCGGGGGACTGGAAGAATACTTTGTGTCAGATGAGCGGCAGTGGCACAGGATTCCTGACTGGATCAGCTGGAATGAAGCTGCATTGATCGAACCTTATACCATAGCGGCACAGGTATGTGCCCGGGCTGAACTGGCACCA
The DNA here is from genome assembly GCF_020297485.1 of Enterocloster clostridioformis. Classification (NCBI taxonomy): domain Bacteria; kingdom Bacillati; phylum Bacillota; class Clostridia; order Lachnospirales; family Lachnospiraceae; genus Enterocloster; species Enterocloster clostridioformis. The sequence continues at coordinate 1,838,478 of NZ_JAIWZC010000001.1, read as the reverse complement.
GAAGACACATTGCTGATATATGGGGCTGGACCTATCGGTCTCATGCTTGCAGATACGGCTATACATATGGGGGCAATGGTAATGATTAGTGAAATTAGTGACGGAAGGCTTAGGATGGCCAGAGAAATTGGAATACCATATGTAATAGATTCTACTAGGGATAATCTCAGGGAGCGGGTCATGGAACTGACCGGAGGCTATGGACCTAACATTATTGCGGACTGCGCAGGTATCGTGCAGTTGGATGAGGAAGCGATTGACATGCTGTCCCCATGCGGAAGATTCGTGCCGGTAGCGGCTGTACCCTTTATGTTTGATGGTTATAAGGCCATGAGAAAGCAGTTGAAAATCGTGGCTTCAAGACTTCAAATGCATCAGTTTGCACCTGTGATTTCAAACTTTAGGCAGTATCAGGAGCACGCGGACAGGATAATTACGGATGTTTTTGATTTCAAGGATACAAAAAAGGCCTTTGCCCTTGCCGGCCAAAGGCGTCCTGAGACGGGGAAGATTGTTCTTCGTTTTAACAAATACATGGATTAATGGAGGAATCGGTTATGGATACGATTGTGGTGGTTTATACCTCTATGGGAGGCCTGATTAACACGATGAAAAAAGAACTTTCAGCAGCGCTGCCGGATTGCAGGATAGTAAATATCGCAGATGACAGTCTGATCAGGGAGGTTGTGGAACACGGCAGAGTCACGGACAGGGTGAGGGAACGCATGATGCATTACTTTCAGGCTGCTGCCAGGTGGGATCCCAAAGTGATCATCAGCGCCTGTTCTTCTGTGGGAGAGGTTGCGGAAGCGGCAGATAAAACACTGAGTGTACCGGTTATCCGTATAGACAGGGCCATGATTAAAAAAGCTTTACAGCATGGGGACAGAATCGGCGTGGTGGCATCTCTGGCGACCACCATGGAGCCTACGGCATCTTATATCCGCCGCCTGGCCGCAGATATGGGGAGGAATGTCCAGGTGATCGGCAGAGTGGCACAAGGGGCATATGAGGCCAACAGTCAGGGACGGCCGGAACTTCATGACGATCTTATCAGAAAAGAGGCAGAGGTCATGGCGGGAGAGGTGGACGTATTGATTCTAGCGCAGGGTTCCATGGCGGGAATGGAAGCGTCTCTCAGGAAAGACACAGGATTGCCGGTATATGCAAGTCCATGTCTTTGTGTAAAGGAAGTGCAGGAGATATGTGAGGTGAACAGATGATAAAGTTGACAGAGGAAAGGGAAAAAGAGCTGGAAGCACTTTGCCGCCAGTTTCGGATTGACATTATATCAATTCTTCATGAATTGCAGACAGGACACGCGGGAGGCTCGCTGTCAGAGTGCGAAATCCTTGTAACGCTGTACATGGAGTGCGCCAATATTTCAATAAAAAACCAGTATGACAGCGGCAGGGACAGGATTGTACTTTCCAAAGGACATGGAGCGCCCATGCTTTACCGCTGCCTTTGTGAAAAAGGCTTTTTTCCAAAGGAGGAAATGCATACATTAAGGCAGCCGGGCAGCCGCCTTCAGGGGCATCCCTGTTCTGCGAAAACCCCGGGAGTGGAGTTGTCCACAGGACCTTTAGGCATTGGGCTGTCGGCATCAGTAGGAATGGCTTGCGCCAACCAGCTTATGGGGAACGATGCCTATGTATTTACCGTGATGGGTGACGGGGAATTAAATGAGGGGACGATATGGGAAGCAGCCATGTCTGCGGTGAAGTTCAGATGCGACCATTTGATAGGTATTGTAGATTGGAATAAAGTGCAGTTAGATGGGACCACGGCCCAGGTCATGCCCATGGATCATATGGAGGAGCGCTGGAAATCCTTTGGGTGGAATGTCCTGACATGTGACGGACATAAGATAGCCGGGATTTATACGGCCATTGAAGAGGCAAAAAGCATGAGAAATGGGAAACCATGTGTGATTCTCGCAGATACTATTAAGGGAAGAGGGGTATCTTTTATGGAAGGTACAAATAAATACCATGGAAAGGCTGTATCAGATGAAGAATACGCGCAGGCAATGAAAGAACTGGGAGGTATAAAGTGATGGGAATGGCGTTAAGGGATATTTACGGTGAAAGTCTTGTTAAATATGCCGGTCTTAATGACAGGGTAGTAGTTCTGGATGCCGACCTCTCAAACAGCAGCAAGACCTGTATGATGGCAGCGGTCTATCCTGAGAGGGTATTTGATGTGGGAATTGCAGAAGGCAATATGGCCGCCATGGGGGCCGGGTTTGCTCACAGCGGATTTATTCCATTTGTCAATACCTTCGCCACACTGGCGTCTTCCATGTGTGCATTATCCGCCAAGGCACTGATTGGATATTCCGGATTGAATGTGCGTATCGTAGGTTCTAACAATGGCCTGGGAGGAGGATATGATGGAGCCACACACCATGCTATCGAGGATATTAACGTGATGCGGGGAATTCCCGGAATGCTGGTCATGTCGCCCTCCGATGGCATTATGCTGGATTGGATGGTGAAAATACTGGTGGAGGATTATAAAGGACCGGCTTATGTCAGCATACCCAGAAACGGATACGAGAACATCTATGATACAGGAGAAAACTTTAAAATTGGAAAAGCAAAGCAGCTTTCGGAGGGAAAGGATGCGGCTATCTTTGCCGCAGGACTATCTGTTTACAGGGCCGGTAAGGCGGTGGAAATTCTTGCGGCCCAGGGAATCAGGGCCAGCCTGTTTGATATGTTTACAATAAAACCGCTGGACAGAGAGACTGTGATCCGTGCAGCGGGTGAAACGGGAGCAGTGGTTATTGTGGAGGAACATTCAATTATTGGCGGGCTTGGAACCGCGGTACTGGAGGTCCTGGCAGAGGAGAAGATCCAGGCAGAGATATCCAGACTCGGAATACGTGACTGCTATACAGAGAGCGGGAGCTATGAGGAACTTGTGGAGATATTTGGCCTTGGAACCGATTCGATTGTAAATGAGGTCCGCAGTGTGGTTTCCAGAAAGGAGGATATGGGATGCGGGAGGAGATAAGGGATTTATATAAAAAGAGCTATGAATTGCGGCTCGATGCTGTTAAAATGGTTTATCATGCCAAAACAGGCCATGCGGCTCCCAGTCTATCCATGGCAGATTTGATTACGGCAATGTACTTTCACATTTTGAAGCTTGATCCGGCCGATCCGGGCTTAAAGGACAGGGACAGGTTTGTCTTATCCAAAGGGCACGCGTGTCCCATCTACTATGCGGCTTTGGCTAAACGGGGATTCTTTCCCGAGAAGGATCTGATGGAATACAGGAAGTTAAACAGCAGTCTGCAGGGACATCCCGATATGCGCAAGTGCCCGGGGGTGGATATGACCACAGGTTCTCTTGGAAATGGATTGGCGGCCTCACTGGGGATGGCCCTGATTGGGAAGAAGAACAGGAGCAGCCATTATGTCTATGTTATCTGCGGCGATGGGGAGCTCCAGGAAGGAATTGCCTGGGAAAGCGCTATGTATGCCGGAAATGCGCATCTTGATCATCTGATATGGATTGTGGACTGCAATGGCCTGCAGTCAGGGGGAAGGGTTGCCGATATTCAGGATTTGGGGAATCTGGAGATGAAATTCAAAAGTTTTGGATGGGATACCCAGACCATTGACGGCCATAACATGGAGGAGATCCTGGACGCAGTTACTACAGCTAAAGCTGCTAAAGGAACCCCTTCTGTGATCATGGCCAAAACAGTAAAGGGAAAGGGCGTATCCTATATGGAAGACCAGTATCTATGGCATATGAAAGCGCCCAATGATGAGGAATATAAAATCGCAGTGGAGGAGCTGGCAGAGGAGGCAGGGAAATATGAGTAAGATGGTTTCTACACGGACAGGCTTTGGTACAGGACTGGTAGAGCTGGCAGGAATGCGGGATGATGTAGTAACTACTTCGGCAGACACCTATCGTTCGTTTGCCCTGAATGAATTTGTAGAGAAGTACCCGGACCGGTATTTTGAGTTTGGAATTGCCGAACAGGGGATGCTGACAGCTTCCGCCGCCATGGCGGCAGAAGGCTGCTGTGTCTTTTCCGTGGGTTACAGCCCCTTCCTCTCTATGCGCGGGCTGGAGCAGATACGTACATTTGCCGCATATCCCAACCTCAATGTAAAGGTGGCCGCGGGTCTGTCGGGACTGTCAGGGGATACGGACGGGGTAACACATCAGGGCACAGAGGATATCGGAATTGTCAGGACTATCCCCAATATGGCGCTGCTTTGTCCTGCGGATGCGGTTGCTGCAAAGGCATTTGTGAAAATGGCGGCAGATCTTCAGGGGCCGGTTTATCTGCGTCTCGGTAGGGGGGCAACGCCTGTAGTTTATGAAGAAAATCAGAGGTTTGAGTTTGGGAAGGCAATACATGTCCGCTGCTATGGCAGGGAGGCGGTGATCGTGGCCTGTGGTCCTTGTGTGGCTGAAGCAGCTAGGGCAGCTGACCAGCTGAAAGAAGAGGGGATTATGGTTACGGTTCTGGATATGTATACGATCAAACCGCTGGATGTAGCTACCCTAGCGGGTTGCTGTGAAGGGGCCGTTAGCGTCATAACAGTGGAGGATGGTACGGTCTGTGGTCTGGGAAGCGCTGTGGCGGAGGCACTGATGGAACATAATGTACATCCGAAGCATTTTAAAAGGTTAGGAATGACAACATTTGGGACAGCAGGAAGCCTCCCTGAACTGTTGGGCTTTTTTGGCCTGGATTCCAAAGGTATTGTGGAGAGTGTCCAAAGCCTTCAATAGACGGCAGATAGAATAAGGAGGAATTGACAGATGAGTTACACATTGGATCAGTTGTATGGTATAAGAGGCCAGGTGATCGTGGTTACAGGAGCCGCAGGAGGTATCGGTTTGGAGCTGTGCCGGGCGATCCGGGATTTGGGCGGCAGGGTGGCGGCTGTTGTAAGAAGAGCAAAAAGCCGGGAAAAAGTTCTGGAGGCGCTTCATTGCCCGAATTTATCCACAGAAAAGGACATACTCTGTGTTATTGCGGATCTGACCCATGAGGAGGCTGTAAAAGCGGCAATGGAACAGATTGACCGGCATTTTGGAAGAATTGACGGACTGGTAAATGCAGCAGGAATGAATATAATTGAAAGCCTGGAGAAGATGACGCTCAGTGATTTCCAGAAGGTTATGGACACAAACTTTACATCAGTGGCAATCTGCTGTAAATATGCGGGAGTCTATATGCTAAGAGCAAAGAAAGGCCGTATTGTCAATATTTCCTCCCTCAGTACTGTCAAAGGGAAGGCATACTACACAGCCTACGCCTCCAGCAAGGCCGCGGTGGACAGCTTTACCAGGGCATTGGCAATTGAATGGGCCCAACAGGGCATTAATGTCAATTCAGTGGCGCCCGGAATGATAGTCACGGATATTAACAGGAAACAGATTGAAGAGAATCCAAGATCATATGAAAAGCGGATTGAGAGTATACCGCGGGGCTGCGCAGGGAGAACAGAATGGCTGGTGGCGCCTGTGATTATGCTGCTCTCACCTGGCTCCGTCCACATGACGGGACAGACTGTATTTGTGGACGGAGGCTGCACGGCCGGGGATACGTTTGTAATGGAGACAGAACGTTTCAGATAGCAATATCCTCATCCGGGATCCAGGCGCAGCGAAAGCCGATGCGCCTGCCAGCCCGGTCCCTTGGCCTGGCAACATTCTAACGCTTCATCATAGCTGATAAAATTTCTGGGACCCTGGTCCGGAAGACTGTAAGCACACTTTTTCGTGATATTCTGATATTTAGAGAGCCAGACATATTGCACTTGGCCCCGGGATGTCTGAAACATGGGGTGAACGGCATTTCCAGCATGGGGGATCACCTGTTCCAGACAAAAACAAGGAATCCTTACCATCAGGGATGGAAGACCGGCATCATCATACACCAGGGTATTTGTCCGCCCTGTAAGCTTTTCCACGATTATTTTAGCAGGCACTTTATATTGAAGCAGGGTATGAAAAAATCTGGTCTGTCCGGTGATTTTGGCACAGCGGTCCGCGAAGCTTTCCAGGATAAGCAATTCCATTGGCGGATAGAAAGTATGATCTGGCAGCACAAAATCCCCTTACAATATTTTCAGATGATTTTTATATGTCTCCGGTGAAATGGTATTGCAGGATTCCATCGAATAAAAATAATCCAGTGCGGCACGGCGGCAGGTTTCGATATGCGTTTTCATTAATATGGCGGCTTTTTCATAATTTTTGTCAATCAAAGTGTTGATGATATCCAGATGTTCTAAACGGGCATCATGGATCTGCACTCTGTTCTGTTTACTTGCAATGACCACTTTTGTGTTATCATCAAACAATTTATGCATCATATCAATAATATATCGGTTTCCACAATACTCAATGATAAAAAGATGCATGGCCGTATCCAGGCGAAAGGCATTTTGAATGTCAGGAAAATCCCGGGAAAAGGTATTGCGGAAATGCAACAGTTCCTCTGTCGGTAAATGAGGGGCTGCCATGCCGAGCGCTACCGGCTCGATCTCAATCCTGGCCTGAAAAATCTGCAGGACATCACTGAGCTGAATATCTGACACGAAAATCCCCTTTTTAGGCATGACCTTTACAAGCCCTTCCGATTCAAGTCGGTTGATGGCTTCACGGACAGGCGTACGGCTTAAACCAAGGTCCGTTGCCAGCTGACTTTCATTTATGAAAGAACCGGGCTCATAAATACAGTTGATCAAACGCTCTTTTATTATCTGATAGGCATGATTTTTTAAATCACGATTTCCGGTTTTTGGCATAAGTAACCCCTTCTTTTCTCAAAATATGGTTTTAAAATAAGAAACAATAAGTATACAACATGATTATTATAAGACGATTTCTACTATTATACAAGATTGAAAATCACCATAAAAAGAGGATTTGTGAAAAGTTCCCACATCGCCAGGGATATATTTAGGTGAAAATGCATAAAAATATATTTAAAATCTGAGCAAATATGCTATTGAAATACTAAAAATCATGTTGTATACTTTAGGCATGCAATAAGAATATATTATGCTTATCAAAAACGGGAGGAGATACAATGGTCAGAAAAAAAGAGGAAGTTCCATATGAAAGCAAACCGGCTCCTTTCCATGGGGTAGGGGAGATAACAGTGCGTTCCCTGTTAAATGGAGAGGAGGATATGTATGGTAAAGGGAGGATTTTTGCACATACTACTGTTAATCAGGGGGCAGGAATCGGCTATCATATCCACGAAAATGAATCTGAAACATACTATATTTTAAGTGGAGTCGGTAAATTTAATGATAACGGTGTCATCCGGACCGTAACAGCGGGGAATGTTACGTTTACCGGAGCCGGAGAAGGACACGCAATAGAAAATGCGGGCGATGTTCCCCTTGAGATGATAGCTTTGATTTTATACCAATAGCCGGAATGAAGAACTGCATAAAAACAGGCAGCCAGCTATTGGTGAAGGAATAAAAGACATAATAAAAGGATAAAAAGGAAAGGAAGAGACATTATGAAACAATTACAGTTAAAAAAGGTTATGGGAGTTACGATGTCACTTGTTTTAGCCATGTCATTGACAGCCTGCGGTACTTCGTCAGACAACAAGAATGATTCAACTGGAGCTTCAGCTGCGGCACAGACAGAGGCAGTGGCGCAAACAGCTTATTCAGGGGCAGCGGCCAGCACAGAAACAGTTACGCTCCGCCTGGGCCATACACAGTCTACCGAGCATCTGCTCAACACTTCTGCGGAGAACTTTGCCGCGTTGGTGGAAGAACGATCCGGAGGCGCAATCCATATTGACGTATATCCCAGCGAGACACTTGGAACTAATACAGAACTTGCAGAAGCCTGCTCAGAGGGAGATGTGGATTTATATATTTCTGCCACGGGCCAGTATACGTCACGTTATACACCATTTACTATTGTAGAAGCCTTTTACATGTTCAGGGATTTGGATCACATGATGAAATTTTACGAAAGTGATTCCCATCAGACTTTAGTTGACGGTCTGGCAGAGGCATGTAACGTAAATATTCTTGCAGATCTGTATTATGGGGCCCGCCAGATGACCACTTCGGGAAAGGCGCTGAAAACCGCCGATGACCTGGCCGGATTAAAGATGCGCGCGGCCAATGAACCCCTTCCAATTGCTGCATTTACCCAGCTGGGTGCTTCTCCTACGCCAATTGCGTACAACGAGACCTATTTGGCGCTTCAGCAGCACACTGTGGACGGACAGGAGAATCCTCCTGCTTCCATTTCTGCAATGAAGTTCTATGAGGTTCAGGATTATCTTAACCTGACCTATCACCAGTTTCAGATGCTGAGTATTTTCATGAGCGATACGGCTATGCAGAAGCTGAGTCAGGAGCAGATTGATATTATGTATGACTGCGCCAAGGAAGTTGCCAAGGAGCATAATACCAAGGCGATCGAGCAGGAACAGGAATATATTGAAGAGATTGGAAAATACTGTGAAATCGTAGAACCTGATATTGAATCCTTCCGTGAAAAGATTGCGCCTATGTACGACCAGTTTAAAGATCAGTGGGTTGACGGCATGTATGAGGCGATTCAGGCAATGTAAGCTCTGCCGGAGAAAGCCGGCCTTGTCTGGCTTTCAATTTCACAAAAAAAGGAGTGCGGTATGGTAAAGAAGTTAGAAAGCATAGTTTATCATGTTCAGAGGACGTTTTTTATAGCTGTGATGACATTCATGCTGTTAGTGCTGTCCCTGCATGTGATCATGCGCTTTGCGTTCAATAATCCAATCATCTGGACAGATGAGGTAATTACTATGATGCAGGGCACGCTGGCTTTTGCGGGGATTGGCTATTGTTTTCATAAGAAGCAGCATACGGAATTATCCCTGGTCTACGACAAGGTCCCGCGTCCCGTGCAATGGCTGTTTGATCTGGCATCTAACGGCATCATGCTGTTTTGTACTTGTTACATGATTAAATATAGTTGGAAATTTACTCTTAAAAAAAATATTCAGATGAATACGATTCCCTGGATGAAACAAAGCTGGATCTACTGTTTTATTACAGTGGGGTTCATACTGGCGGCCTGTTACATCCTGCTGCGTCTGCTTGAGGTATTCCGCTGTATAAACAAGGAATTGAGAGAAAGGGGGTAATGGGGGATGGCACTGTTATTTTTATGCTTTTTTGGATTTATGATCATACGCATGCCCGTTGCCTACTGCATGCTGTGCAGCTCTATTATCTATTCCATGGTGTATGGGGAGAGCCTGAACATGATCGTTTCCCGAGCTGTACAGGGCTCCAGCGGCTTTACGCTGCTGGCCTTGAGTTTCTTTATACTGGCAGGTAATATTATGAACCGGGGCGGAGTGACGGATCGGATTTTTAACTTCTGTAAGAAGACTATAGGCTGGATTCCTGGAGGTCTGGGGCATGCCAATGTACTGGCGTCTGTGGTTTTTGCAGGAATGTCCGGTTCGGCGGTGGCTGATGCCGGAGGCCTGGGAGCCATCGAAATTAAAGCTATGAAGGATAATGGCTATGATGAGGAGTTTGCAGTGGCTATTACTGGAGCATCTTCCTGCATTGGGCCGATTATTCCTCCTACCATATCGGGTGTGGTCTACTGTGTGGCCAGTGGCGTATCTGTAGGAAAAATGTTTATTGCGGGTATTTTGCCAGGATGTTGTCTGGCGGTTGTGCAAATGATATATGTGTATATAGCGGCTAAGAAGCGGGAATATCCCCGTACACCCTTTGGAGGATTCCGGGATTTGAGCAGATCCTTCGTCACATCTTTCCCTGCGCTGCTGACGCCAATTATTATTTTGGGAGGGATCATAACAGGTATCTGTACTCCTACAGAGGCTTCGGTGGTAGCTGTGTTATACGCGCTTCTCCAGGGCTTTTTGACACGGGATCTGAAGTGGAAAGATCTGCCCGGAATCATGGACGATACTCTTACCAGCGCTATGAGCGTACTCTTTATTGTGAGTTGTGCCAATGCATTTGGATACATTATTACTGCACAGCAAATACCAGGCAAGCTGGCAGCCGTGTTCCTGAGCGTAGTTACAAATAAATTCATCGCCCTTCTGGTTATTAATATTTTTTTACTTTTGGTGGGAATGGTTATGGAGAGCCTTGCTGCTCTTGTGATCCTGGTACCGATTTTGATGCCGGTCATTGCATCCTTTGGTATTGATCCGCTGCATTTTGGAATTGTCTGCATCCTGAATATTACAATAGGTATGTTGACTCCGCCCGTAGGTATGGTGTTGTTTGCTCTGTCAAATGTGAGCAGTCTTTCATTTGAAAGGATTACAAAGGCAATGCTTCCGCTGCTGGCAGTTAATTTTATTGCGCTGCTGATAGTGACCTATTGTCCTCCGCTTACCACATGGTTACCTAATTTGATTATGTAAAAAGAATAAAATATTTATTAAAGGAAAGGAAGTTGTGATATGATACCGATTGAACTTGATCAGGAAATACGGGAGGGTGTTTTTAAGACACTTCCTCAGATTATGGATATTCAGAATGAGGAACTGCGAAACAAGACCGCGGATGCATGGACGTATGCGTTACAGATCAACGGCTTTAAACATATTGAGGAAATGCCAGGCTCCGGTATGCCCGAGGCCAGTGCGCTGGGAGACCAGAGTATGCACATCCGCGCGGTTGGATACAATACGCTAAGTCTGTATGAAAACCTATCCAGGGCTTATGAAATGGATTTAGGACTGGACAAAGACATATTAATAGCCAGCGCACTCCTTCACGATGTAGGCAAGCCTTATGAATATAATCCTGAGAACAGAAAGCGCTGGGGAGAAAACCAAAAGACAACAGGAGCCCCCAATGTGCGTCATCCGGCTTATGGAACTTACATCGCAATCACCTGTGGACTGCCTGAAGAAGTGGTGCATGTGTGCGCGAATCATTCACCTGAAGGGCGTTTTGTAACAAGAAGTGCTTACGCTACCCTTGTTCACTATGCGGATGACGGTTCTTGGTTTTCATTGGCGAGTCTGTTTGATTTGAATATTCCAAAGCTATAGAAAAAAGTGTTAAAGAGAGGGGGCTGTCCCATCTATGATTTCCTAATCATTGATGCGACAGCTTCCTCAAGGTATTGCATAAGATTTTATTGCGCGCTGATTGTGTCTATGATAGACATTTTCTGGATTGTTTGAATCGGTCTATACACAGCCAGAGCAACAGACAGCAGCATCACCAAAAGGATAATTCCCAACTCTGTCCACGGAATGGTCCAAATATCTCCCCAGTGGGAACTTATCATCATATTAAAGAGAAGCTTGTTGCAGAACAACCCCAATATTGTTCCAATTATACTGCCGCTCAAGGTGTAGGTACACGCCTCAGAAACAATCATGTTCCCGAGCTGCCTTCTACTTAGTCCAATGGCTTGAAACACACCATACTGCCTTGTCCTTGAGGATACACTCATGGAAATGCTGTTGATAATATTGAAAATTGTGATTATTGCGATTAACACTAAAAATCCATAGATAAACAGCCACAGGCAATAGTAGGTTCCCATTGTGCTTTGGCTGCTCATCCGTTTATCAGAAAATGTATAGGAAGTTCCTGCCATTTGCTGAATGGCATGGACATCCTCAGCCGTTGCTTCTTTTGTCAACTGTATGTCCAAAATAGTATAGTCCATGGCTCCTGTAATCTGCTGAAACGTACGCTCTGAGCAGATGATTATTCCTGTATCATTGGCGTTTTAAAAAGGGGAAGTAGAGAGCATACCGGAAATTTTCATTTCCTGCGATTGTCCATTTTTATGGATTGTTACCACATCGCCAACCTGTATCTTGTTTTCTGGCTCAAAGACAATGAAGCCGGTTGATTCTTCGTTTTGGACCTCGGCAATGGATCCGCTTAACAAATATTCTTTTGCCCAGCCAAACTGCCGCTGCTCATAGGAAATCAAATCCACCTTTGTCTCCATGCCATTCACAGTAACCGGAACATCGTATGCAAACTTTCGGCCATAAGCAGCTTTGACCACGGGGCTTTCCTGCAATTCCTCTAATAAATGGCTTCCTACAGAACAGGAAAAGTCAGAACTAATAATAGATAAATCCGCAGTCCAGGGACGGAGTGGAGTTAGGGAATGGTTCATAAATTCTACAGTAACGGAGAAAGACAAAAACAGGATAATACTCAAGGCAAAGGAGCCGGACATTAAAATCAGATTTTTTTTGCTGCCTTTTGCGTGATAGATGCCAAGAGCGGTGTCGATTTTGAACCATTTTGTATTTGCCGCCTTTTTAGCGGACTGAAAGCTGTTTGTAATACCGGAAACAGCCGCCAGAGGTGACACTTTTGCTGCCTTTTTTGCAGGAGAACCCGCCGCCAATAAAACAGTCAAAAATCCAATCAGGACTCCGGCAAGAATACTGGGAATGCTAAGGCCAAACACAGGCATTTCCCTAAAGTATTCCGGACTGAGTATCCGCAGCACAGCACATAAGCTCCAGATTACCACAATGCCGACAAGAATTCCCAGTGGAACCGCAAGCCGGCACCAACCAAGAGCCTCTTTACGGACCAGCTTCATGACCTGTTTCGGAGTTGCGCCGATACAGCGCATTAGGCCGAAAAATTCAAATCGCTGGGCCACATGACAGTTTAAACTGCTGGCAATCATCATAATGCCTGCAAGCAGTACTAATACAAACAGGACACCGGCCGCGGCATAGGTATAGAGCATAAAGGAACTGTCACTCTGCCCGTACATTCCAAGCAGCTTGGTATTTTCTGAAACCTGTTTGTCCAAAAGACCGTAGGCAGCTTTTAATTCAGCGATTGCCTGCCGCGCCGTCCAGGGGTTTGTGAATTGAATATACAGCATCATGCCGTAATCTTCCAGCTTATCACTGTTTACACCAGTGAATAGGGCACGGAAAGCGTCTGTTGTGAGGCAGATTCCATAAGAGTCCTCGCTCATTGTTTTAGAGGCATCTTTACAGAACCCAGAAATCGTATAATGCAGTTGGCTGCCCGCAGACGTATCTATGGTAATTTGGTCTCCAAGCTGAAACCCCAGCCGCTTTTTGGTGTTCTCTGTGACCATGGCCTCTGTTATAGTCTGAGGAAAATTTCCCTCTACGACATTATTTACCTGCATATCCGTAATCCAGGCTTCATCGCTTCCCATCACAATGGCGTTTTTTCCGGATAAAAGATATCCGTCCTTGCCCCGGTAATTAAGGACACCATAACGTGCGGTACTTTTTATATCAGGGCGCATTGCAATCAGTGCTGCATCTTCCGCAGTAAGGTTGCGGATGCCAATATGGAAGTTCCCGCCGTCTATTTGAGCCTGTAAAATCTGGCTGCGCACGAACATATCGGCCATGCCGAATATGGCAGTTACCAGGAATACGGATAAAACGATGCAAAAAATAGACATCCGATTTTGCTTCCGATGAATTTTTGCGGATATAGGAACCAGATCATGATAATGTTTCATTCATGCTCCCTCCCAAATCCGTAAGAATGCCATCCGATACCTGGAACACCCGGTTCACCGATGCTGTCAGGTTTTTGTTGTGAGTTATCATCAAAATTGTCTGGTGATAGAGCCGGGCCGCCTGTAGAAGTAAGTCCATGACATCCTGGCTGTTTTTGCTGTCCAAATTTCCCGTTGGTTCATCAGCTAAAATCAGCTTGGGTCTGGTAATTAAGGCCCGTCCAATCGCAACGCGCTGCTGTTGGCCACCGGAAAGCTGGTTCGGCAGATGGTAGCGGCGCTCTGTCAAGCCAAGCAAGTCCAAAAGATTACTAATGACGGCGGAATCAGGCTTGCGGTAATCCAGAAGGAGCGGGAACATGATATTTTGCTCTACATTTAACTCTGAGACGAGCTGAAAGGACTGGAATATAAATCCGATATTGCGCCGCCGAAAAATCGTGCGCTGTTCCTCTTTCATGGAAAACAAATCTTGTCCGTCCACTAAAATATGACCAGAAGATGGAGCGTCCAATGCTCCGATACAGTTCAGCAAGGTACTCTTGCCAGAGCCGGATTCTCCTAATACAGCGGCAAACTCGCCCTTTTCCAACGAAAAAGACACATTTTTTAGGGCATCTACTTTCGCTTCACCTTTTCCGTATGTCTTGCACAAATCATGCACGTTCAGAATTTCCATGGTATCAATACCTCCTTTCCCTTAAGGATAGCAGGGATAGCTTACAATGAGGTGAATTTGACCTTACATTTCCGTAAGAAAGGAGAGGGTAAAGGTCGTGCCCTGGTATAATTCACTTTTTGCAGAGATGATGCCGCCTTGCCCTTCAATAATTGACTTGGCGAGGGGAAGCCCCAGTCCAATCCCCTGTGTATCCAGTGAATGTTTACTACGGTAAAAACGCTTAAAAATATGGTGTATATCCTCTGGTGCAATACCATCGCCATTGTCGGAAATAAAAATCCGAAGCATAACCGGAGTGCGCTCCCATGTAATTTCAATTGTTCCACCTGGTTGCGTGTGCTCCATCGCATTTTTAACAAGATTCCCGATGGCTTCTCCCGTCCATTCCATATCACAGACCAGCGTTTGGCTGCTGTCACCGGCCAGCACAATTTTCTTGTCTTCATTTCTGGCCCTGGTGGTCAGGTCATTGATGGAGTGTGCAATCAGCTTTGATACAACACAAGCATTCTTTTCAAATATAATCGTTCCTGTATCTAAACGGGTTATTTTGAGCATGGATTGTATCAACTGCTCCATGCGTTTTAAAGATACCCCCATCTTAGCAACAAACTGTCTCACTGTATCGGTATTTTCCGGTTCTGCTTCAATGATTTCCTGGTACAGGGCAAGAGCGGACAGAGGTGTTTTTAATTGGTGTGATATATCGGATATAGTGCCCTTCAAAAACTCCTTTGTTTGATGCTCTGTTTCACTCTTGGACTGTAACATCGTGGCAAGCTGTTCCACTGAAGAAAAAATCTGGAAAATTGTGCCTTCGTGATTTTGCGGCAAATGGCAGGAGTAATCCCCATTGATATAGTTGGTCAACACCTGCTCTGCTCGCAGATACAGGTTCTTCCTTTTCCAAAAGAAAATGAATGTCCCAACAGCGAGCATCAGTATAAAAAAAACAACAGCCGCCAAAATGGAACCAAACATATCCTTTTGCAGGCGGCTGACAAAAGGTGACATACGATTTTGAACCGGATTGTCCATACCAACAGAGACCAGCAGGCTCCGTCCAGCCTCGCTGATTTCTGAATTATTGAGTGCAACAGCAATCACACCCCGGGATACGCCCTGTTCTAAAAGGGAAGATGCCATTGCTTCATCATGCGTAAGATACAATGATTTTACATGATGAATCTGGCTCATGCCCAAAGAAAATCCTGCGATAAGAAGTAATAGAGAGTATATGATTAAGAAAGAACAAAAGCCTTTAATCTGTTTATCGCGGTAAAAGCTCATATAGATACCTCTTTCCATTGGTAGCCGAATCCACGAACCGTTATTAAATGCTCTGGGTGGGAGGGCTCTGTTTCCACCTTTTCACGGAGCCGCCGCACATACACTGACAGGGTATTGTCATCTACAAAGTTTCCTGTGGCATCCCACAACTCGTTAAGAATAACTTCTCTGGCAACAATGCGGTTCGCATTCCGAATCATTAGACAAAGCAGACGATATTCAGCGCTTGTTAAATCAAGGTTTTTTCCTTTTAAGGATACACGGCTGCCCAAAAGATCAATCGAAATGTCTCCGCAGACGATAGTAGAACCGTTCTCTCCGTCAGATACTCTGGCTCTGCGTAGCAGGGCGCGAATACGGGAACATAGCTCCCCTAATTTAAAAGGTTTTGTGACATAATCATCTCCGCCGCTGTCCAGTCCGCGGATGATACTGACTTCTTCATCGGATGCGGTTAAAAAGATAATTGGTATCTGCTGATTTTCTTTTCTCACTTTTTCACAGACATCAAATCCTGTTCCGTCTGGGAGCGTTACATCCAAAATGAGCAGGTCGTATTGGTTTAACTCATATTGGAATGCTTCACGCACAGTACGGGCGACTTCAATATCAAATCCATTCTTTTTCAAAGAGTAGACTAAACCATCAATCAGACTTACATCATCTTCCAGCAAAAGTATTTTATTCATGCTTTTGCTCCTTTCCTTGCTTTGTCCTGCCGTCAACCGGCTTTTTGGCCTCTTTGGGTATTAACCAGATTGTCGCTATTTTCATGGCACCGGGAATACGGCCTGCGGCACAGTAATAATTTATCCATCTCGGGGTAACACCCCATTTTTCGCCTGCTTCTTTCAATGTCATATAATCCATAGTATACCTCCACAAATTGCATTATAATTATTTTGTTCGAATAAAACAAGATTATCAGATTGTAAATCAATATACCCAATCTGTAAAGGCGCCTCTAAGGAACCATTCTTGTTGAAAGCCGGGGTGAAAAAGGAAAATTTTATAACCCCAATCATAGTTTTAAGAGAGTCGTTTGCAAGTTAGCGGAGGAACCTTTCAACTTCGCCCTGGATACTGTCCTGGAGGAAGACACAGAGGAAAAGATCGCATTGACCCAGGAGCAGGAGGACAGTCTTCTTTCTTTCGCTGCTGGCAATCCGGTCTATTGGAAGTATCGTGACGAGATCATTATTTTTCTGGGAACCGGCCTACGTGTCTCCGAATTTTGCGGACTGACGGTCAATCTTGATTTTGTCAACCGGCAGATCAATGTGGATTATCAGCTTCTCCGGGACAGCGAGACTGGTTACGCATACGCAACATACGCTTCTGCAAAGGCTGAAATGGATAGGCTCGCAGCTTAGTAGTAAAGCCCAATTCTACTACCTTTTTACGATTGTTGATTGCAAAATGAGGCTTGGAAATGCCGAGTTATGCCGTGTATCTTCCATAATGAAAACTGACGGAAAAGCCCGTGATTCCAGGCCAAACCGACATTTGCCAACTAATGCAAAGATAATCAGAAATTTGCTATAATTTTTATGCTATATGCCATTTAGTTTCCAATCCGGTGAAGGATGGTGCAAATGAAGAAAACGGAAGATTTAATTACCCCGTTCTACATGGGGTATCCAAGAGAAGCCGTGGTGGAATTATTACTCCCCGCATTTTTACCCATCAACTTAATCAAAGGTGGTCTTAATGCAGGAATCACCATGCTTTTATACAAACCGATTGTGCCCCCCTATATTATTGTATGTTTCAGGTGATACTATAAAAAGGTAATGGGAACATATCAGCAGCTTTTCCTGTTTACGGGCAAATTGGTCACTGAGTTGTAATACTTTTCTGATATAATAGATATAAAAAGTCAAGGTGGAAAAAAAGATGACTGAATTATATTATGCCGAAGATGATCCGAACATCGCTATGATTGTAAAAGAATATTTAGAACATAGAAATTTCAAGGTAACAATATGCGGAACACTTGCAGGAATGAAACAGGCTTTAAAAAAACATGTGCCGGCCATTATTCTGTTAGATTGGAACATGCCGGATGGACATGGAGACAGTTTATGCAAATGGATTCGCAGCAACTGGAAAGAACTTCCCATCATTTTCCTTACCGTACGAGGGGATTCCCATGACATTGTATCAGGCTTTCAAAACGGTGCGGATGATTATGTGGTAAAACCGTTTGAATTGGAAGTATTGTACTCAAGAATTTTGGCCTTACTTCGGAGAACTCATTATGCGGCAGAACCGTATCTCTCCTGTGATGGGATTTTAATTGACCAGAACCGCAGAACCGTCTCCTGTCAGTTGGAGGAAATCTGTTTGAGCGCGGCAGAATACCAACTGCTTCTGTATTTGATGCAGAATAAAGGCCGGACTGTAACCAGGGAAAAAATTTTAGAGCAGGTATGGGATGTGAATGGAAACTATGTGAATAATAACACTCTTACAGTCACAATGAAGCGTCTGCGGGATAAATTACATCAGCCTTCCTGTTTAAAAACAGTCAGAAGCGTGGGATACAGCATGGAGGATACGATATGAGCAGGCAGAAAAACATATTGGCCACAATAGGACTTGTACTGTCTGTCAGTCTCATAACTTCGGCGCTTTCTGTTATGATGATATCTAACTATGACAGCCGGCTTCAATTTAGATTGCTGAATGCTGTTTGTGGGGAAGTGTTAGAGCAGGAGCCAGAAACAGAAAGCATCATTTCAGCCGCATTAAAGGAATATACAAGCAAAAATGCAGATAGTGCAGCGAAGGATAATGTTTTATCTGTGTTAGGTTACCAGGTTTCTGATTTTTCCAATTTGACGTATAGGAAACAGGTTTTATTTGTGACGG
The DNA here is from genome assembly GCF_020297485.1 of Enterocloster clostridioformis. NCBI lineage: Bacteria > Bacillati > Bacillota > Clostridia > Lachnospirales > Lachnospiraceae > Enterocloster > Enterocloster clostridioformis. Next base: position 1,820,123 of record NZ_JAIWZC010000001.1, on the reverse strand, counting down.
CAGGGGGATTGATTGGTTTCTTGCTTTTAATGATCACCTTATTTTATCGAAATCAAAGGGAATGCATGCGTATTCGGGCTTTGGCAGAATATCTGGAACAGGCGAATATAGGAAAAGCCGCTATCCTTTCTTCTACCGGTGAGGACGATTTTTCAAAATTAGAGGATGAAATCTATAAGACTGTGACATATCTCTATCAAACAAAAGAAACAGCTGTGCAGGTGAAAAATAAGTTTGCGGAAAATCTATCCAATATTGCACATCAAATAAAAACACCGATTACTGCAATTTCCTTATCTGTGCAGACAATGCAAAAAGAAATAAGGAAAGATCAGTTGGCTCAAATACAAAAGCAGCTTCTCCGTCTTAGTCATTTGGAGGAAGCCCTGCTTGTTATATCCCGCCTTGATGCAGGGACGCTGGTTCTTGAAAAGGAGGTTGTTGATGTTTTTACTGTACTTGTCCTTGCAGCAGATAATTTACAGGAACTATTGACAGAAACAGGAACTGCTGTTGATATTCCGGAACTGGGCGAGATGGCAGTTACTGCCGATTTGGACTGGACAATGGAGGCTGTTATAAATTTGATGAAAAATTGTATGGAACATAATCCAGGCGGAGTTGTTCACTGCGCGTATGAACAGAATTCTCTCTACACTGATATCATGATTTGGGATGAGGGGGACGGTTTTCTAAAGGAGGATATGCCCCATCTTTTTGAGCGGTTTTATCGTGGCCATAATGCTCATGAGGGAGGCATTGGAATTGGGCTTGCACTGGCAAAAGAAATTATTGAACGTCAGAACGGTACGTTACGGGCCAGTAACAGGCAAGGCGCCGGAGCCTGTTTTGAAATTCGTTTTTACAGTCACTAAGTTGTAATTTTCATTTGCTATAATGAAAATATAAAATTCCAAAACATTATAGCAGGAGGTAAGAAGCAAATGAACATTCTAACATGCGAAGGGGTCCGTAAGGTGTACGGTTCCGGCGATAATCAGGTGGCTGCACTGGATGGGATTGATTTGACAGTCAACAAAGGGGAATTTGTAGCCATTGTTGGAGCGTCCGGTTCCGGTAAGTCTACGCTATTACATATCCTGGGCAGTGTAGACAAACCCACAAGCGGAACAGTAACCATAGATGGGACAGACCTTTCTAAACTAAATCGTACACAGGCTGCTATTTTCCGCCGCAGAAAGGTTGGACTTGTATATCAGTTCTATAACCTGATTCCCACGCTTACCGTGCGGAAAAATATTCTTATGCCTCTTACACTGGATAAAAAGAAACCAAGCAAAGAGTACTTTGAACAGGTGGTCCGTTCCCTTGGCATTTTTGACAGGCTTGAGGCGTTACCAAGTCAGCTGTCAGGAGGGCAACAGCAAAGAGTTGCGATTGCACGCTCTCTGATTTATCGGCCGGCGCTGCTTTTGGCAGACGAACCAACTGGAAACCTGGACCAGAAAAATTCCAAAGAAATCATAGATATGCTGAAACTATCCAATCGGAATCTGGAGCAGACCATTCTGCTAATTACCCATGACGAAAAGGTGGCTTTGGAAGCAGACCGCATTATAACCATCGAAGATGGAACAATCAAATGCGATGTACGGCGGAGGTGAGGAATATGTGGAGAGATTATTCAGCCGGATATATTAAAAATAATCGTTCCTCGGGACTCTCCATTATGATAGCAGCGTTTATATCTGCTTTGCTGTTATCCCTATTGTGCGGTTTATTCTATAACGCATGGAAGTATGAAGTGGAAAGAATCAAACTGACCCAAGGCAGCTGGCAAAGCCGGCTTGTTGGAACGTTTGATTTACAGGACATGGAAGCCATAAGAAACTTTGCAGATGTAAAAAGTGTTGTGGTCAATGATGAGGCAGCGGACGGTCACGAAACGGTACTGGACATCTATTTTGATGATTACGGTACGGTTTTGGAGGACACACCACGGATTGCTGAAATGGCAGGAGTTTTACCGGAAGCAGTTACTTATAACTATGAACTTCTTGCAATGTATCTCATACGCAGTCCGCAGGACATGGCCCCAAGACTGCTGTTTCCTATGTTCATTATAATAATGATAATGACCTCTTTCTCCCTGATTGTCATTATACACAATTCATTTGCTGTATCCATGAATGCGAGGATTCATCAGTTTGGCATTTTTTCCAGCATTGGAGCCACACCGAAACAGATTCGGACATGTCTGCTGCAGGAGGCAGCCGTACTTTGCACCATGCCAATCATACTTGGGAATCTGTTGGGGGTTGCAATCAGTATGGGGCTTTTACAAATGATAAATGCGCTGTTGGGAAGCCGGGTAGCAGGCAGGCATGAGGCAGTATTTGGATATCATCCGCTGGTCCTGGCTCTGACGCTGTTAGTGACAATTATCACCATATGGATTTCCGCATGGCTGCCCGCCCGAACATTAAGCAAATTGGCGCCATTGGAAGCCATTAAGAATACAGGAGAATTTCAACTCAAACGAAGAAGGAATTCTCCTGTCCTTTCTCTTTTATTTGGCGTAGAGGGGGAGTTGGCAGGAAATGCCTTAAAGGCGCAGAGAAAAGCCCTGCGGACGGCCTCCTTATCTCTGATACTTTCATTCATGGCTTTTACGGTTATGGAGTGCTTTTTTACCATATCAGGAATCAATACAAGAGAAACCTATTTCGATAAATATCAGGATGTTTGGGATATTATGATTACCATAAAGGATACAGATGTAGATTCTTTTACAGAAACTGAAAAGATACAAGCCCTTCCCGGCGTAAGAAGCGCCACAGTATATCAAAAGGCGATGGCAAGCACAACCATCACAGAAGATGAAATGAGTGATGAAATGAAGTCCTTTGGAGACTTTTCTCATGCTTCGGGTGACGAGGCAGTGCAGACAGCAGCAGGCTGGAAGGTCAGTGCTCCTATGATTATATTAGATGATAGCAGCTTTACTGCTTACTGTGAACAAATTGGTATTACACCCCGGCTGGATGGAACTGTCATACGTAATCAAATTCGAGATGTGACCAACCCGGATTTTAGACACCCTCAGTATATGCCCTATGTTAAAGGGGAAAGTGCGGCCAGTCTGATAAGACATTCGGGTGAAGAAGGGACAGCAGTTGAAATACCTGTTTTGTCCTATACAGATCAGGTTCCTGCTTTAAGAGAAGAATATGCAACGATTAATTATTATGAACTGGTGCATTTCCTTCCGGTGTCCTTGTGGAATGAAATCAAAGGACAAATTGCAGGCAGTGAGGATGATTCCTACATTTGCGTTCTTGGAAATGAAAACGCCGCCTTAGAAGAACTAAACGTTTTACAGGCGGAAATTGACCAGATGATAACTGGGTCTTATGCGGCTGAAAGTGAAAACCGTATTCAGAAAAAAGAAGCAAACGACAGGCAGATACAGGGAATGATGGCGATTTTCGGCGGCTTTTGTGTACTGCTTGCAATCATTGGTATTGGAAATGTGTTTTCTAATACCTTGGGATTTGTACGTCAAAGAAAAAGAGAATTTTCCAGATATATGTCGGTTGGATTGACGCCGGAAGAAATTAAAAAGATGTTCTGCATTGAAGCGCTGGTTATCGCAGGGCGCCCGGTTATCCTTACGATTCCGCTTGCAGGGATTACAGCTGGGTATATGTTAAAAATAAGTTATCTTGAGTTGGAAACATTTCTTGCGGAGGCACCATTGGTTCCAATCGCTATATTCATGCTGGCTATTTTGGGTGCTGTGGCATTGGCGTATTATCTTGGCTGGCGGAATGTGTGCACGATCAATCTGGCTGAAGCATTGCGGGATGATACAATGATGTAACGCGCTGTGGTCAGAATCACAGATTAAATTCCAATTGCCTTATTGTACCAAGTCGCTAGTGCGACGGCTAGCCCAAGGTACATAAAACCACCACTTTTTTTATAAAAAATAGCAGTTTTTAAATTTATGATGTATTGTTAAGTTACCACACCAAACAACTTCATAACTTTAAGAACTGCTATGCTTATGTTATCATGGATTTCTAAACTCAACAACTATATATCTTATTTTTTTACTCGTCCACCACCTCTTTTTGAAATGTAACTACTGTTTTTATTGCATTTCAAAGGAGATTTTACTATGGACAAATATTTAAATTCTTTCAGGGAAATGATTTCCCTTCGCGGTCTTACCGACCATACCCTTAAAAATTACTGTACTTACATCCGGGCGTATCTGGATTACCTCGCAAATGTTCTTCACAAATCGCCAGAAGATGTTTCCTGGGATGAACTTCGTGACTACATCAAATGGCTACAGAAATCCAGAGACCTTTCTGACCGCACCATCAACTGTGCCATTTCACAACTGCGCTTTTTCACCATGTATGTTCTTCACAAAACATGGGATGACACACAGCTTCCCATGCGTAAGTTTGACGAGTACCTTCCCTATGTTCCCTCGAAACAGGAAACATGGCAGTTTATTTCTTCCATACCTGATTTAAAGCAGAAGACTATGGTTACACTCATGTATTCCTCAGGGCTTCGTATCGGTGAAGTATGCCGTCTGCGTTACGAGGATGTTGACCGCAAAAACATGCGGCTTCACATCACACACTCCAAAAACAGGAATGACCGCTATGCCATTCTTTCTAAAGCGGCACTTGACCTGCTGACACGCTACTGGTTTGAATACGGCAGACCAAAAGGCTTTCTTTTTCCAAAGCAAAGTGGCGAGGACAGACCCATCGACACATTCTTCCTTTCAAGACACATCCATGCCCATGAGGACAGGCTCGGATGGGAACGCAGGCTTACCTGTCATTCCTTTCGTCATGCTTTTGGTACCCATCTGTATGAAAACGGAACCGACCTGCTTACCATAAAAGCGCTTATGGGACATAAATCTTTGTCTTCCACCACTATTTATGTCCATCTTTCCGGTAATGCCATCCGCAATGCCGTCAGCCCTTTTGACCGATTGGCAGGTGAATACCATGAGTGATTACAAAATCAGGCAGATATTTGAGCAGTCCTATGAAGCTTTCTCAGCACCGGGGCACTATCAGTCGGATGTCCAACGCAAAGCCGCCCGAGCCATCTTAAACTGCAAATCCGGAAGGCTTGGTGTCAACTTAAGTCAGTGTACCGACTGTGGGCATGTGGAAGTCCACAATAATTCCTGCCGCAACCGCAACTGCCCCAACTGTCAGGCTGTGAAGAAAGAAATCTGGGTAGATAAACGCAGTGCTGAGGTCATTGATTCACCCTATTTTCATGTAGTGTTTACACTTCCACATGAATTAAATCCCCTCATTTACTGCAACCAGAAGCTTCTGTATGGACTTCTTCACAGATGCTGCGCCGAAACACTTCTGGAATTATCTGCTGATAAGAAGTGGCTCGGGGCAACACCCGGGATTATCCAAGTACTTCATACTTGGAATCAGGAGCTGGATTACCATGTACATATGCACTGCATTGTTTCCGGCGGCGGGCTTACCGGAGATGGAAAAATCCGTAAATCCTCATCTAAGTTTTTTATCCGTACGGAGGTCCTGCGGGATAAGTTTAAGGGGAAATATATGGCACACCTTGTCTCCCTTTATGAAAGCGGCTCCCTTAACTTTTCATCCTCCTGTGAAAACCTGCGTAATTCTTACCACTGGAAGGAATTTAAAAATAAGCTTTATGAAATGGACTGGTGCCCCTACATCAAGAAAACCTTCAACGGCTTCGGCAATGTCATTGAATACCTTGGACGCTACATCCACAAAATCGCCATCTCTAACAGCAGGATCCTTTCTGTTACGGAAGATACGGTAACATTCTCTGCCCGTGGAAAAAAGCCGGGTGAACCAAAACGTCAGATTACTCTTGGCAACACGGAGTTTATACGCCGTTACCTGATGCATGTGCTGCCTTCCGGCTTTCAGAAAATACGCTATTATGGTTTTCTGAACAATCGGATGAAATATAAGAATCTGAAGGTTATCTTTAAGCTTCAGAATGGACAGCGTTTCAAGCAGCGTTACGCCGGAATGTCCCTGGCAGAGCTTTTAAAAGCAGTCTGGAATTTCGATATCTGTGTGTGTCCTGAATGTGGTCATACAGCCATGAAACAGCTGGGAAGGTGTCATGTTCCTTCTTCCTGACAGGCTGCTTTCCTATATATTTTTTAAGACCTGCCATCGGGAGGTCTGCGAAGCATACCCAAAAATATGGGATACAGCTAAAATCGTCCTGCTTCTGCATTGCAGACCACCATAATCCACTATTTTAAGCTTCCCTGGGGAAATACTATCCCCATACAGCCTATGGCTAAAGTTCCGCGACTTGGTACAATTGGAAAGAATCACATTCAGAGCAGTTTATCTTTTGCATAAGCTGTTCATTTTTTTGTCGCTCTGAATCTGATACTTTCCTTAAGAATTATACAATATTTCAGATCAGAAGTATAAACTCGGCCTTTATCTTATATTTGCAAGGTCGGAAAATTGGCAGAAAAGAAGTAATTTTCACATTCTCGTAATTATGGTAAAATGGAAGAAACGGAATCATGCAAATTGGATTTTTATGGAGGAAACAATGCCAAGAGAAATCAATCCAAAAGATACAAAACGAGCCATGGCATATGAGCTATGGATAAAAGCGCCTAATCCGATGGTGACATTTTTTAAGACACTGGACGTAACGAACCTTATTAAAGTTAGTAAAAAACGACAGTTGAAGTTTAATATGCTGCTTGATTATTGTATTGGAAAAGCGGCTGTGAACGTGGAAGAGTTCTATATTCTGCCGGTGGGAGATAAGCTGCTGCAATATGATACAATTGCGGTCAACACAATTGTAAAAAACAAAGATGGAGAAGTCAGTTCCTGTGATATTCTGTATACAGAAGATTTAGATGCGTATAATCAGCAGTATCTGAATTATACCGCGCAGGTTGCTGAAAGCTGCCAGGACAGAGACCTGTCGAACGACAGTATGGTAATTGGTACTTCGGCTATCATAGATGCAGAAATTGATGGGGCTGTCGGGATGAACAGTGGTATTTTCAATAATCCATTTATCATATGGGGCAGATACCAAAAGAAACTATTTAGATATTATCTGACCATATCCTTTCAATTCCATCATACCCAAATGGATGGCGCACATGCAGGTAGATTTTTAGCTAATCTGCAAAATGAGGTTAATAGATTAAAATAGACGCCCCCTAGTGAGGGAAGGGAGGACAGTACTTCATCTGCGGGCGGGCGCAGGCGTCGCCATCGTCAAGGGCGGTACAGTTCCCACCCTCGCAGCTGCAGCACGCCCGGCGTATCAGGGCATTGGCCCGTTTTCTCTGCATCGGGGGCATATGGTAGGGGAGCCGACCAAGATTGTGCTATCCTAACAAAGGATAAGTTGTATGCGTCTTTTGCGGAGAAATACGATTTTTCAGAAAGGAAATAAAATGATGGATTTTTGCAGAATAGAGCTGGATGATATTGCTCAAATAAATTACAATGAATCTAAAAATGCAGATTTTCTAAAAACACTTTTTCTTTCGCATAGATACGTATATGTCAGAAACGAAAGCCATCGTTTATTAGGAATCATAACACCCACAAGTTTTCAAAATCATTTCAGCGTTGGCAAACATGTAAACTATTCATTTCGCTATGTAATAGATTGTGAGCGGGGGAGTGAGGGGGGGGGGGGGTATTGAAACTGCAGCAGAGATAATTAAGGAAACACGATGTCAAGAGGTTCCTGTGCTTTCAAAATATGGGGAATTATTATATGTTCTTAGAAAATCAAAGAACCTCATTAACTCCTTTGATTTTGATTGGAATTTGTGTGATATCCGCTTCACTCTGGAATATTTAGAGGGTTTTAATAATGTGTTGTACTTTCGCGAAAACCAGAGCATTATTGGATTGAAAAATCATATATCGGGTTTTACAAAAATCAAAAAAATGGATAAGATAGAAGATGTGCAGGAAAATGATTTGTTAATCCATGAGGGTTACATGCATTTGGATAATTTCGCTAATTGCACCATAGGAGAAATATATCTCTCAGCTATAGCACGAACAGCAATAAAATGCCTGATGTCAAACGGCGTTGATTACTTCTTCTTTCAAACACCTGTTTCCAATAAATTAAAGGACGAAAATAAAATGTTTTGTCGATATCCTAGTCTTTTGAGTGAAGAGGAACTCCTCTCAATATACCAAGAAGATAGAGCGGATGTGGCTTATTGGACTTCTGGAGATTTCCATAACGTAGATTTTTGCAAAACAGATGAAGGACGTTATCTGCCTGCAAATGTCAATAGTAAAACATACAATGTATTCAATAACGAGAGAATGACTTTCTATCAACCAGATTCATATGACCACACAATATTCGTTATTGGGACTTGTATTGCTCGTGGATTTGGGGTGAGTGATAGGATGACAATACCAAGTATATTGCAAGAGAAACTGATAAAAAACAGTTATAAATATATTGTCCGTAATTTGGGAACAGGCGGCGGACTAAATATCTATTCGGATATCCGGGATTTCGTAAACATTCTAAAATCTGATTTAAAAGCAGGAGATGTGGTATTACATTTGGGTTATAATTGCTGGGAAAAATCAAAAGAGGAATTTGAGAATTATTTTGAATTATCAGAGTTATTTAATAGAAAACATAGCCAAAGGTGTTTCTTAAACGATGCGCCTCATCTTACGCCTTATTCCAATCGTGTGATTACAGATTACATATTTGAAAATATTAAAGATAAACTTGGAGTAAGCTAATAGCCAGATTCCGTAACGATCCGTGGCGGCACGCTTCTATACATATGCCTGCGCCCTGTGGGGCTGCAGGCCGGACACGAGAACCCGCCTCAGTATACCCTCAGCCGTAATATACAGTATTCCCGGCTGAGGGTATCTTTTTAACAGGCCGAGACTCAAGAAAATAATCCACAGTCCGCCTGTTATGTGTTCGTAAAAGGTTATGCAGCAGAGTAGATTCTGACCTCCGCTTCTGCGCTCCAGAGAGGCTTCAGGCTGACAAATACATCGTTCTGGAACAATTCACTGGAAAGATAAGCCTGGGCATGTTCCACACTGTCAAAACCGTGTAAAACCTGTCATCGTTGATTTTCATGGTGATTTCGAGATAAGCACTAATTTTCATTTGGTTTTCCTCCTGTTTTTTGGTTATATGAGATTGTTGTGATTTGATTATAGATGATAGAATTTCAGATGGGAACAGGTCCGTAAATTTATAAGTAACTAATAATTTTCATAGTAACTTGAAAATTCATGGTACATTTTCTATAATGAACGCAATGAATTTATCTATAGAAAAACAGACTTTTTGGGGTGATGGAAATGTATAAGCCAAAGTTGAAAAAGGACATTCGCTGTCCTCTGGAATATGGTCTTGATGTATTTGGAGGAAAATGGAAGCCGCGGATTATCTGCGTTCTAACGGAGAAGGGGCGTCTGCGTTACAGCGAACTGCGCAGGGAAATGACAGACATTACAGACGCTGTTCTGGCAGCCGCCTTAAAGGAACTGATGAACGATGATATCATACATCGCAGGCAGTATGACGAAATTCCTCCCCGTGTGGAGTACTGTCTGACGGAAAAGGGGAATTGCGTGGTTCCAATCCTGCAGAGCATCTGCCGCTGGTCCGGAGCCTATCACAAGGAGGATTGTGAGAATGCTCTGTCCCAATGCCAGAAGTGTGATTATCACGCCGGTTTCTGATGGCGCGTTCTGTCTAAGTGACGGACAGCATATTGTAAAGCTTCAGAAGACGGACGTCATCTTTGGATACCTTTAACAGCCGGACTAAGTCCGCGGCGACTCCTGAAGCTTGTGACTTTAGTCATGAGAGGTTCACTGAAACAGATAGTATAATAAAATGAAAAAAAGTTTATACGTTTGCCAATTGCGTGGAAAAAACTCAAGAAACAGAGGTGTTCCTTCAGAAAGAGGACTAGCTGGAAATAGCCCGCAGTCATTATCACCAAATCACTGCCTTACATGAGGGACATTCATTTCTATGTACGCAGAGTGTTTGACCGCAGACAGGGCAGCGAAACGCCTCTTCCTGCTGCTGTAAAAAGAACTGCATGCCCTGGTCCCGGATTGTGGCGAGGTTTTCAATCATGCTCATATGGTATTTTGAACGATACCGCTTGTCCAAATCCTTTAAACCGGCAGTTCATGCCGCATGGAGCTATCCATTCAGCTTTCATTTTCTCTCCTCCTCATAATGGTATTTGGGAACAAGTGGTCCCCTGACGGATTGGCTGCTTTTCTGTTATTGTATCACATGTAGCAGTCTCTTGGAAAGCGTATTCTGCCGCCGTTTAAAATGCGCCGTTTTAAAATGAGAATTTCCCGCCGTTTAAAATATAAAGCAAAAGCCAGAGATAAATCCGGTGATGCCGGACAGCAAGTAAAATCAAGTATCAGACTTCCGGTTCCTGTATAATGAGCATAGAGTGGTTGAAACGAGTTCAAATTTTTGTATATCAAAAACCGCGAAAGCAACGGATATTGGGATTTCTGGCAGAAACAAAATCTCATTCCCGGACAGGACTATGAGACAATCGGCGGCTTACTGGACAGCATTAAGGGAAAACTGGACGACAACGGGGAGGCTGTAAGGCCTTTTACGCGGTGAGAGGGAGCTATGTTGCCTGCTGCTGACATGCAGGGTCTGTAATTTCCCCGCCGGCCCCTCTCATCACTATATAATTTGCCAGCGCGTCAATAAATGCCCCGTTGCGGGGTTTCTGGCTAAGTTCAAAATTAAAGATTTCGTTTAGCAGTTTTCTGTCCCTGTGTAACCAAATCGTATTGATAAGGGTGCGGATATTCCGCTCCACACAGCCGATAGAGGTCTGGTAATGGACCGCTATATCCACATATAACCCCTTGGATATATACGCAAGCAAAGTGGGGTCATGGGCAGTTCGGGTGACGCCGTAGATTGTGTAACGAAACCCTATATAGGAGTTGTTTACACCGAGGCGCCGAAGCAGGTTACTGATTTCTCTTTCGTAGTTCATGTTAATCCCTCCTTGGTTTTTGTTACCTATGTTACGTTATACGCAGAGGAGTGGATTGACAAGGGAGAACGGACGACAAAATTGATATAAATAAGTCGAAAAATGCGAATATCCTGGCGGCACCATCCTATTTTGCAGGAACAGTTGGGCCGGCCCGCCTTTTCAGCCTTTCAGAGACAGGATGTGATTCGGCACGCCCTGTGTATACATTACCGCCGGTCACGGTTCCCAGTGATTTGAATTCATCCGTCGTTTTATGGACCATTTCCAGAATATCTTCTGCCCGTTTTCTGAGCAGTATCCCTTCATCGGTCAATTTTATGCTGTAGTTGCCGCGCACAAATAATTTTCTGCCCAGTTCCCGCTCTAAATCCTTTAGCTGTTTTGACAGTGTGGGCTGGGAGATATGCAGATAAGCAGCAGCTTTTGTTATGTTTTCCTCCCTGGCCGCCGCGCGGGGAAAGGTGCCGGAGACTGTTAGGAAACATTATGAACTGCTGGGACATTATGGGGGAGAATGTATCCGGTGCGGCTCATGCGGGACAAGATGTTCCTTTGGCGTACCAATCATGGAAAACATGAAACGGGCGGAAGCGGTTTTCGGCAAATAGGATACGGCTTTGAAAATTATCTGCGGCAGAGACGCCGTTACCAAGATGTACATTAGATTTTATTGTTTCAAAGGCAGTAACTATTTCACGATGAAAATACAGCCGCGGCATCCTTCCTCATGCCATGAAAAATAACCCCCCAGTTTTTTGATGAATAAATATATGGCAACTTGTTAACTGGACTGGAAACGGAGGAATTTATGGAAAAGGAAATGCTGCTGACGAAATTTGAAACTTATTTGCGTACTGAGGAAAAATCAGAATCAACCATAAGCAAATATCTTCATGATGTGGGGGAGATGCTGGATTTTATGGGACAGGCGGGGCTCAGCAAAGATTTGCTGATGCAGTACCGGGGGCATCTCAGCCGTCAATGCAGGGCCCGGACCGTGGATGAGGGAATTCATACTGCGTAACAGAGACGATTGCACACAGGAGGAGTGGAAGGAGGCGTGTATCTATCTGACAGGGCACAAGGCATTCACTGAGGACGAGGCAATCAGGACAATCCTGCAGCACTGGACGGATGGGAAATACCGGCCGGAAACGAGTCACCGGCCGGAATTGCTCCGCCGGACAGATAGACAGGATAAAAGATAACAGGAGAGGGCCATGGGAGAAATAGAATAATTTATAATCATGGAGGATGATATTCCCCGCGACGGAGGGCGTTGCCCTGAATATACATATACATTTCTGATTGGCCTCCAGTCTTTTGCAGGCAGGATTGCCAGGGGATATGTAAAATCCTTTCATGTGGAGGAATTACTGCTTTTCCAGGGGCTTGATCAGATGATTTTCATTATGGAAGATATAATGGACGCAGTGGGCGCCCCCATGAGAGGGCGGCCCCCCGAAGTCTGGACGGAAAATCCCGTAAAGAGACAGCGGCTGTCCCCTTTATGGATTTGAGAGAGAAGATAAGGAAGGAGTATGACTTCGAGCGGGAGAAATTGAGAGAATTTCCGGTTTATCCCACGGTCTCTGTCCGGGTTGTGGGACGCCAGTGTGAATTTGAGTTTATAAAAAATTCTTTTCCAACTCATTTCCATAATGTTTAGCCAGCTGAATGAAGTAACGATGCACTTCATTCAGATGCATGTCTTTTCTGTATGCAACATAGATATTCCAGTTAGGGCGGGAGGACAGGTGAAACCAGGCGCAGTTAGTACTGTACGGACTTACCAGAACCCGTGACTGGGGAAGGATTGTGCAGCAGAATCCGTTGCTTACCAGCTGTATCAGGGCATGGTTCATGGCAGACTCAATCAGAATATGAGGCTGGTAGCCTGCTTCCTTAAACAGGGGGTCAATCACCTTGCGCATGGTAGATGAAGCGAAAATCAGGGAGAAGCTGTCCTGCCTGAAAAGGCGCAGGTCAATGGTGGACAACGGTTCTCCGGGAGCGGAGGCGTATTTGGCCATTGGATGGTTTTTGGGAATTCCCAGCACCAGATTCTCATTATAGAGTTTAATATATTCCAGGTCTATCTTATCTGAATCAGCCAGCATAATGATTCCAAAGTCCAGATGCCCTCCCAGAAGAAAATTATGCTGGTCAGACACTATTCTCTCTAAAAGATTAAAGGTAACTCCCGGGTATCTGTGGTTAAAATCCGGAAAAACCGAGGTAAAAATATCAATTCCATGCTCATGGGTGAGCCCCAGGGCAATTTCTCCTACCACATTGCCCTTTAAATCCTCCAGCTGCGCATATGTATTTTTCTTAATGCGCAGGATCTCCTTAGCGCTGTCAATATATAATTTTCCGGCCTGTGTTGTTCGCAGATAATGCTTATTCCGGTAAAAGAGCTGCTGACCCAGCTCTTTTTCCAGTTTAATCAGCTGCTGGTTCAGTCCGGACTGTGTTATGAATAATGTTTCTGCTGCCCTTGATATATTCCCGCATTCTGCGATTGCGACCATGTATTCCAACTGCTTCAAATCCATAAAAAATCCCCCTTGTCCAAGCTGTACAAAGATGGATGGAAAATCACCATCCATTCCCGGTGGTAAGTGCGCAAAGCGACGAAGTTGTTAGAAGTAAAATTACTTATAAATGTAATTATTAGTAACTTTACTTCTGATTATACTACAGATATAATAAAAACACAGCAAGAAAATGCATTAAATTAAAAAAGATGAACAAAAGGAGAGGGGAAGATGAAAAGTATTAAATGGCTGGATAAGAATTTTGAATTAATAATACTGGCAATATTTCTGGTAATCATGAGTCTGCTGTCATTTTCAAATGTAATCATGCGTTACTGTTTCCACCATGCACTCAGCTGGTCGGACGAGGTTTGCTGCTACTGTCTGGCGCTGTCGGCGTTTTTCTGTCTCCCATGTGCTGTGCGTATGGGGACAAGTATTAAGGTAGACACATTTGCGTCTATTCTTCCAAAACATGTACAGAGTGTGCTGGAGATTGCCTGCGATGTGGTGATGATTGGATTTCTGGGATGTTTTTTGAAAGGAACAGTGACTATTATCCAGAATGCGGCAAAGATTAAACAGGCCAGCCCGGCGCTGCAGATTCCTTTGTCATATCTCTATGGAATCATGGGATTTGCGGTTGCATTGGCAATATTCCGGTATATACAGGTCATTATTAAATGTATTGTCTGCAGACAGAAAAGCAAGGAGGTAATGGAATAATGGCTATTGGTGTATTTTTCATCCTGCTGTCAGTTCTTCTGATCGCCGCCATGCCGGTGGGAGGTGTTTTTGGAATCATGTCCATACTTCCGAGCATCATCAATCCGTCCTTTCCATATGGCGCGGCGGATGTGGCACGAAGCATGTTTGCCGGTATGAACAGCTTTACGCTGCTGGCAGTTCCCCTGTTTATGGTATCAGGCATGATTATGGCAGAGGGGGGACTGTCGGAACGGCTCTTTAATTTCTTTGCGTATTTTATCGGCAATAAGACAGCCGGTTTTCCATGTGCCGTTATCGTTACCTGTATGTTTTACGCGGCTATTTCAGGCTCATCTCCGGCCACTGTATCGGCAGTGGGAGCAATGACCATCCCGTTTCTTGTAAGCATGGGATATGAGAAAATTTTCGCTGCATCCATTGTGACGGTTGCAGGAGGGCTGGGGGTTATTATTCCTCCAAGCATTTCCTATATTGTTTATTCGGCGGCAGCAAACGCATCGCCCTCTAAACTGTTTACCGCGGGAATCATTCCGGGGATTCTGATCGGATTCAGTTTGATGGTTTACAGTTATTATTACTGCAGGAAGCACGGGGAAGATAAGGAAAAGCTTCTGACAAATTATAATGAAATACGGCAGAGAGGATTTTGGCCGCTTTTAAGGGACAGCTTTTGGGCGCTTCTGACACCGGTCATTATTTTGGGAACGATTTATTCGGGGATGTGCAGTCCTACGGAATCCGCTGTCATCAGTGTGTTTTACGGATTGTTTGTCTGCATCTGCATCTATAAATCCATAAGTCTGAGGAATCTTGGAAATGTATTCATGTCAGGAGCAAAGACCTATGTAAACATATTGTTTGTAATTGCGGCTGCCACCTCCTTTGCCAGATGTCTTACCATGCTGCGTTACCCCCAGTCCATCAGCCAGTACGTACTTGCGGTATCTGATAATAAAATCGTGATTTTATTAATCATGAACCTGATTATGCTGGTATGCGGCATGATCATTGACAATATCCCCAATATTATGATTTTGACTCCCATACTGGTGCCGATTGCAACGGCTGTCGGGGTTGACCCCATTCATTTCGGCATTATTATGACGTGTAACCTGGCGGTTGGCATGGTGACACCTCCCATGGGTATCAACCTGTTTGTGGCGTCAGGCATGACTAAGATACCAATGCTGAAATTGGCAAAAGCAACTGTTCCATTTTTAATTGCATTTGTAATCTCCCTGCTTGTAATAGTATTTGTCCCTCAGATATCCATGTTCCTGCCTGGCCTGGCTGGTTAGGAACAAACACATTTTATAAAAAGGAGAATAGTGATGAGAAAATTAGCGGTAATGGTGGCAGTGTCTATGGTTATATCCCTGGCGGGATGCGGTTCCTCAGAAAGTGATGGAGGAAAAGGAAGCAGTTCTTCCGGAACTCCCCAGACAGAAACGCAAGTAAAAGCACAGGCAGAAGCACAGGCAGAGGACGATGGCCCGGCGCCCAAAACCACAGGAGAATTTCCGGAATATCACTGGACAGCGGCCATGTCGGTGGCTGAAAATACTATAAATTACATGATGGTTGAAAAATTTGCTGAACTCCTGGATGAACGGTCAGGGGGAAGGATTACGGTTGACATTTACCCCGGAGGGCAGCTGGGCAATACAACCGAATTTACGGAAGCAGTTATCGGCGGTTCCATTGACATCGGTACAGGCATGACGACAGACCTTGTTGACTTCATACCTTCCTACGCTGTTTTTGACATGCCAAATCTTTTTGCCGATGTGGAACAGATGAGAGCCGTGCTGAGCGGTGGCCTTGTAAGTGCTTTGGATGAATATAATAATCAGGGAGGAATTGAGATGCTGGGCTTTTCCGATGCCGGCTTCAGACAGCTTACCTCCAACAAACCAGTTCATCAGCTGGCTGATTTATCAGGCCAGAAGATTCGTGTCATGACGAATCAGTATCACATTGCGTATTGGAATGCCCTTGGCGCAGCGGCAACTCCTATGCAGTTTACGGAAGTGTTTATGGGACTTTCGCAGGGAACCATTGACGGGGAGGAGAATCCTTATATGAATATCGTGGGCAACAATATGCAGGAGGTCCAGAAGTATGTAATTGAGACAAATCATATCGGGCATATTATTACATTTTTCATGAATTACAATTTATATCAGGGCCTTCCGGAAGATGTAAGGGTTCTTGTGGATGAATGTGCTGAGGAGGCAACGGCCTATGCGAACAGCAAGGCAGATGAGAGCATAGCGGAATATAAGAAAACATGTGAGGACGCCGGATGTGAGATAATTGTCCTGGACGACAAGGTGATGGGAGAGTTAAAAGAAAAAGCATCCGTGGTTTATGACATGGTAAGGGAAAACACGGGTGATGAGCTTGTGGATCAGCTGCTGGCAGCAATCAATGAAGCGGAATAAGGAGTAAACAGGTGGAAACATTATTAATCAGAAGTGGAAAAGTATATAATCCGGCCAGGCATGAATGGAGCTATAAGGATATTGCGGTTAAGAATGGAAGGATTATGGAAGGACTCCCGTCAGGAGACTGTGAGGTGGTGGATGCTTCTGGTTGTATCGTCACAGCAGGACTGATTGATTACCATGTTCATTATTTTAACCATGGTACAGAAAACGGTGTAAATCCGGACGCGGCTTCCTTTCCATGCGGAATCACCACCGTTGTGGACGGAGGAAGCTGCGGCGCTGCCAATTACGAGATGTACCGCAGGAGCGTGATGTCTTTCAGCGATGTGCGTATTCTGAACATGCTCCTTATGGGAAGCGGGGGCCAGACCACGAATCAGTATCCGGAACGCCTGGAGGAACGGTATTTTGACCGTGACAAAATACGCGCATTGTTCAGGACATACCCGGACAACCTGGTAGGCCTGAAACTGAGACTGTCAGCGGACATCATCGGGGAGAATGAGGCGGAGAAATCCCTGAGAGCTACGGTTGCGGTTGCAGAGGAACTTGGCTGTAATATATGCGTACATATCACGGACCCCGCGATGGATTTGGAGAAGCTTGCAGGGATGCTGCGCAGGAAAGACGTGATATGTCATGTCTATCAGGGAAAGGGCAGAGAAACGATTCTGGATGAGAACGGAGCGGTTCGAAAAGGAATCATGGATGCCAGGGAGAGGGGAGTATTATTTGATGCCAGCAACGGCTGTAATAATTATGACCTGGAGATCTCCCGGAAGGCCGTGAAACAGGGATTTATACCGGACATTATCAGTTCTGACATCAATACCGCTGGTTTTTATCTCCAGCCCCTTCACAGCCTGCCAAGGATAATGAGCAAATATCTGGATATGGGAATGTGCCTGGAAAAGGTGCTGGATGCAGCAACCGTCTGCCCGGCACAGCTGATTGGAAGGGAAGAACTGGCGTCCCTGGACATGGGCAGTACTGCGGATGTGGCCATTCTTAAGCTGGTAGAAAAGGAGGTATGTTACAGCGACCGGAATGGACATACATTTACCGGACATCAGGTCATTGTTCCGCAAATGACCATAAAAGGCGGCAAGGTAATGTATTGCCAGGCTGATTTTACATAAAACAGAAGGAAGTAAAGATGATGCCCAAAATCAATGAACTACCCCGCAGCAAGCTGCGGGGTATCGAAGGTTGCAACCTCTACATATAATCCCATATGCTATACTGCTTTGTTTTCTCTACGTTTTTATAGATTGTTTTATAATTTTTTTCCTGTCCCTGTTCTTTCACATATCTACTTATGATTTGCTCATTCCCATGTTCACTCACCGTTGCTACGTAATAGCCATCTGTCCAGAATTCTCCTCCCCACAATTTTTTCTTCACTTGTGGACATTTCGCGAACACCTCCCGGGCTATGATGCTCTTCACTATTTGGATGATTTTTTTTGGACTATATGCAGGCACTGACTGGATAAGAAAATGTACATGGTCTTTATCTGTACCTACTTCCAAAAATCTTATTTCATACCTTTCCTGAATTCCCTCACACGTTTCTTTGATTACCCTATCTACAGTATTGTTTCACTCATCGCACAATTTCTCCTTTCCTTTTTCCTCTAGTATATCTCTTCCTCCATGTCTTGAAAAAGTTTGTTACGCAGCAAGCTGCGGGGAATTAAACCCTCTTTTTGATTAAAATGGAAGTATATGTCATTACCGCCATTGTTGCATTAGCCAGGGCGGTTGAAAATACGGTCAAGTTCCGCAATCCGTTTCTTTGCCTCTCCAACCAGCGCCGCCTGCGCTTCATTTCCTTTTCCATCGCTTCATGGGTATTACGGAAAATCTTCTGCTGTGAGCAGTCGCCGGAGAGCCGGAAGCCGTAAACACCGTTTTGCAGCATTGCAGCACACGCATTAAGCATTTGTTCAAATATCAAGGGCATTTCAACAGGGGTGTATGGTATGTTACGCAATAGGGGCGATTTGCCCTGCATTTATGCGGTAAATCCTAGGTGATGTGTTAGTACAAATGCTTCCTTATCACTGTAAAACCAAGTGTTTTGTCCTGTCTTTTTTCAGAAAACCATGGATTCTCAGGACGCTATATACTATAATAAACAATCAGAAGGGGAAAACAATAATAGTAACCAACAAAAGGTAACCAACAAAAGGAAACCAGGAGATACCATATGCCAAATATAATTGAGATAACCGATTTTGCCGCTCCGGAGCTTGATGTTTACGCCCGGCTTACAGAGGGGCAGCTGCTGAACCGCCACGAACCGGACAAGGGCATTTTTATAGCGGAAAGTCCCAAGGTCATAGAGCGCGCTCTGGACGCGGGGTGCGTACCCATATCCATGCTGATGGAAATGAAGCATGTGGAAAGCCAGGCCAGGGAAATCATCAGGCGCTGCGGTGATATTCCTGTGTATGCAGCAGAATTTGATGTGCTGACACAGCTGACCGGATTTCATCTTACGCGGGGGATGCTGTGCGCAATGTACCGTCCGCCTATGCCCGGGCCTGAGGAAATCTGTGCAGGCGCGCGGCGGATTGCTGTGCTGGAACATGTCATGAATCCCACCAATGTAGGTGCCATATTCCGTTCCGCTGCAGCCCTGAACATGGATGGAGTCCTGCTGACATCTGCCTGCAGCAATCCTCTGTACCGCCGTGCCATCCGGGTGAGCATGGGGACTGTATTCCAGATACCCTGGACGTTTCTGGACAGCGGGTTATCCTGGCCTCAGGAGGGAATTGGACGTTTGCATGAGCTGGGATTTAAGACTGCGGCAATGGCTTTAAATGATGATTCTGTCAGCATTGATGATGCAGGATTGATGTCAGAGGAAAAGCTGGCCATTATCCTGGGCACGGAAGGGGACGGGCTGGCAGCAGGGACCATTGCTGACTGCGATTACACGGTCCGCATTCCCATGTCCCATGGCGTGGATTCCTTAAATGTTGCAGCAGCAAGCGCGGTTGCCTTTTGGCAGCTGGGCCGCAGGTAAATGATACATACATAGTAAAAGGTGAAGAATTGGTTAACTCCCGGAAACCGTCCTGAATGCATTGGAGGATGGAGAGGACGGATACAGGCTGCATCCACCCTTTATAATGTGCTGCTGTCTGTCACTGGAATTGGAAAGGCGGTTAGTTCAGCTGAGGAATGACTTGGGAACTCATGGAAACAGTTTATATGAGAACCGGATGATAAAAATTAATATGAATCAGGGAGGAAAACACGATGAGTAAAACATTAGTAGCATTTTTTTCCGCCAGCGGCGTCACTGCTAAGCTGGCAAAGTCATTGGCACAGGTAACAGGTGCTGATTTGCACGAAATACAGCCCGCAGAGCCGTATTCATCCGCTGACCTGGACTGGACAAATAAGAAGAGTCGCAGCAGCGTGGAGATGAATGACCCGTCCTACTGACCGGCCATTGGCAATCAGGTGGCGGATATGGAGCAGTATGATACGGTCTTTGTGGGATTCCCTAAAATGGAGTATGGTTTTAATTGTGTATTGTGTGCATAGCGTTTGAAAATGTTGGAAAATAGGAACTGTATGCACAAACGAGAAGAATAAGTGTATTACGTTGGTATAGATTTACTAAGCTGGTAAAAAAGATTTCTGAACCAGTTTTTTGTATTATAGGGTGCGCCCAGCTAAGGGCTTGAAATTTAGTGGGTGAGAGTCCCACGGTGTAAGGTACAAGCTATACCGCATCAAGCGAGTCTTGGGTGGACAGCAGCGATGTTGCCTGCTAAGCGTAGACAGCGGGATTGCAGGGCATAGCCGTATATAGCTTCGATATTAAAATGAAATTGGGAAGGCAGAAGTGCTCCTATACACTGAAAGCAACACAGCTGTAGTCGTTAAGAGCGAGAATGCAGCTGCTTCCCCGGGGTTTTAAGGCTGGTCATGTAATCAAGGATTTTAAGTCAACTGGGGAGGTCTGCCAGGCTCCGGGCAGGTTGCGTAAGCCCGGTATACGGAACAACGGTAGAAAGGAGAACCGTAAATGGCCGGCAGAAGTCGGATGGCCGAATAGTACACAGCAAAAAAAAGCGGTGGAAGTCGAGAGAGACCTGTCCTCGCAGGTCAGCCATGCAAAGTCATATCAAAGAGGAAACATAATCTGTACGCAGAGACAGGAGAAATTATGGAAACGAAATTGGCGAGAATATCACAGTTGTCAAGCGAACATCCGGAAATGGTATTTACGTCCATAGGGCATCTGATTAATAAAGAGTTACTGAAAGAATGCCACAAGGAGATGGATGGAAAGAAAGCGGTAGGAATTGATGGAATTACCAAAGAGGACTACGAAGTAAATTTGGAAGAAAACTTAGATGAATTAATCAGGAAAATGAAGAAGAAGGCATACAAGCCCAAACCGGCAAAACGGGTGGAAATACCAAAAGAAAATGGAAAGACCCGCCCGCTCAGTATATCCTGCTATGAGGATAAGTTAGTACAGGAAGCGCTAAGGCGAATACTGGAAGCAGTGTTCGAGCCCCATTTCTACGAAGAAATGATGGGATTCCGCCCAGGAAGGAACTGCCACATGGCATTAAGGAGACTGAATGGGATGCTGGAAAGGGAAAAGACGAATTGGGTGCTGGACGCAGACATTAAAGGGTTTTTCGACCATTTAGACCATGAATGGATAGTAAAGTTCATAGAATCGCGGATAAAAGACCCGACCATTATCAGACTGGTAAGACGGATGCTGAAAGCGGGAATCATGAGAGATTTCAGATATGAGGAGACAGAAGAAGGGGCAGGCCAAGGCTCGGACTGCTCCCCGGTCATAGCCAATATATATATGCACTATGTGCTGATATGGTGGTTCAGGGAGAAAGTACAGCCAGTGATGAGAGGATATGCGGGGCTGGTAGTCTATGCGGATGATTTTGTGGGATGCTTCCAATATAAATCAGATGCAGAAATATTTTATGAACACTTAAAGCGCAGAATGAAGTACTTTGGACTAGAATTGGAGGAAAGCAAGACAAGGTTGATTGAATTTGGCCGATTCGCAGAAAGTAACCGGAAAGACCGGGGAAAAGGGAGGCCGGAGACGTTCACATTCCTGGGATTCACGCATTACTGTTCGCATGGCAGGACGGGAAAGTTCAGAGTAAAGAGGAAAACCAGTAAGAAAAAGCTTGCAAAGAAAAGCAGGGAAATAAACGCCATGATAAGAGACATGAGGTTTCTGGAGATAAACAGGATAGTAAAGAAACTAAATGAAGTACTGACTGGTTATTATCATTATTACGGAATTACTGACAATTCAAGAAGCCTGAACTCATTCAATAATGTGGTATGGTTTAGGTTATTCTACTGGCTGAACAGAAGAAGTCAGAGAAGGAGCTATACGAAGGAAGGATATAAGGAACTAATGAGACAGTTCCCGCTTGTGCGGCCACGTATTTATGTCAGTATATACGGATAACTGTAGATGTATTAGCTTTGCAGGGAGCCGGATGCGGGAAAGCTGCATGTCCGGTTCTGAGAGGGGTAAGCCCTGTAAGGGGCTTACCTACTTACCAGATATCCATCCAGTAAGAAAATGATGTGTATGCGTATTCAAAGAAGAGAGTATGAAAGTTTTTCTGTAAATAGCTATTAAGCATTAGGTCTTCTATGATAAAATCTATTATCATAAGGAGGCCTATTATTATGGCAAGAAGAGAAAAACAGCCCGTACACAAAGTAGTCATGACGGAGGGGAAAAGGAACATCGTCCATCAGCTCCTGGAAGAGTATGACATCCAGACTGCGGAGGATATCCAGGAAGCCCTCAAAGACCTGCTGGGGAGCACCCTGAAGGAGATGATGGAAGCGGAGATGGATGAGCATCTCGGCTATGGGAGGTCAGAACGGTCGGATTCGGATGATTACCGCAATGGCTACAAGCCCAAGCGGATCAACAGCAGCTTCGGGAGCATGGACATCCAGGTGCCCCAGGACAGGAAGTCCACGTTTGAACCCCAGGTGGTAAGAAAGCGCCAGAAGGACATTTCCGGCATTGACCAGAAGATCATATCCATGTATGCAAAAGGCATGACAACCCGCCAAATCTCGGATACCTTGATGGACATTTATGGTTTTGAGGCTTCGGAAGGGTTCATCTCGGACGTGACGGACAAGATACTGCCGCAGATTGAAGACTGGCAGAACCGCCCGCTGGAGGAAGTCTATCCCGTGGTCTACATCGACGCAATCCATTATTCCGTGCGGGAGGACGGGGTAATCCGCAAGCTTGCCGCCTATGTCATCCTCGGCCTTACGCTGGAAGGTAAAAAGGAAGTCCTGAGCATACAGATCGGGGAGAATGAAAGCTCCAAGTACTGGCTCTGCGTTCTGAACGAGTTGAAGAACCGCGGTGTGAAGGATATCCTCATTCTCTGCTCGGACGGGCTCACGGGCATTAAGGAAGCCATAACGGCGGCATTCCCGAAGACGGAGCAGCAGCGCTGCATCGTACATATGGTACGGAACACGCTGAAATACGTCTCCGACAAGGACCGGAAAGCATTTGCCACGGACCTGAAAACCATCTACCATGCCGCAAACGAGGAAAAGGCGCTGGAGGCGCTGGAGAAGGTGACGGAAAAGTGGACGCCAAAGTACCCCAACTCAATGAAACGCTGGCATGACAACTGGGATGTGGTATCCCCCATCTTCAAGTTTTCCATGGAGGTCAGGAAGGTGATCTATACTACCAACGCGATCGAGAGCCTCAACTCTACCTACCGGAAGCTCAACCGCCAGCGGAGCGTGTTCCCGGGCAGCACGGCGCTCTTAAAGGCTCTGTACCTGGCCACGTTCGAGGCGACGAAGAAGTGGACCATGCCCATCCGCAACTGGGGGCAGGTCTATGGGGAACTGTCCATTATGTACGAAGGCAGACTGCCGGAATAAGAGCGCACAGGCATAGGTGTACACCTATCCGGAAAGGAGCTTTCCATGTATGGATTTTCAAAATACGATGCTCAGGACAGGTACGACAGCTATAATACTGTACAGGTGAAGTTAAAACTGAATATGAAGACAGATGCAGATATCCTGGCCTGGGTCAGACAGCACAAATATGGCAGGGACACTTCCGTCCAAGGGGCCATCAAGGCCCTGATACGGGAAGACATCGCCAGAGGCCAGGCCGATGGGACACAAGGTTAATCCCTCTGCATTTTACATTCGTTGGCTGTCTGCAGCTCTGACAGGGATTCCATGATAGACAGGTAATCGATCCCCTCCACAACAGTCCCTGTGCCAGGGTCAAACAGTTCATCGTCTGCGGTGGCTTTCGGGTCATAGGATTTCAGTTCACTGTCATACCAGCTATAGATATCACTGTATAAGTCGGCTGCATGATCCAGCAGGGACTGCAGTCCATTGATCTTTGCCCTGATATCTTCAGGTACAAAGGGATCGTCTGTTTTTAGCTTCATGGCACACCTCCTGATGTTTTCCTGTAAGAAGTGTACCATAATTTGATGGGATTTTCCAATACATCTTGACAGAATCCAAAAGCATCCGTATAGTAAAGGTAGGTGGTCACGACATCCACCTACCTTTCTCATTAACTTATCATAGAAGATCTCAATTTACAGACTTTTTTTCATACTCTCTCAAAGAAAGGAGCTGGTACGCCGTTTCTCCAGTCTCTCTCATAAATTTCAAGCAAAAACTGATATATTTTTTCGCAATCTGCTAATAAACGAAATGGTCTCTGGGTAATAATCTTCATACTTTTATGTGCATCCAAAGTCTAGACCTCTTTCCTATTAGGTAACGAATCGGAAATTTGTTACAATATAAATAATGCCTGTTCGTAATTTTTAACATAATACTTTATATTTGTCCTACCCTTTTGAACTATGGTATGCCCCTCTTTTTCAAGCATTTCTTTTTGAGCTTCCATTCCACCCGGATATTTGGGATTTAGTTCGCCATTCGCTTTAAGAGTTCTCCAATAAGGTGTTTGATTATCTGTTCTTTGATAACTCGCCCATGCCACGATCGATACAAATATCCCTGCAGTAATTGGTTCTGTGAAATCCGCTCCATTTTTCTTTGCGAAGTAATCTCTTATTGTTCCTATTGTAAGTAATTTTCCAAAAGGCACAAGCCGCATTACTTTGTCATAATCAATAGGTGGAGCGAAATACATTCTGTCTCCGCCATATTTTTCGATGCTCTTTACGTCTGTAATAATTTGGAATTTTGGCATATCCTTGCTGTCATGAAGCATTGCGTTAAAATCTTTTTTATCTTCGTTTGCCATCTTTGCCCCCTCGCTTTTTTGCTGCTTAATTCCAGAGCATCAATACAATTATTTCCGCATCAGTTCCATAGCCGCTGTACTCAGACACCATGAGATATTTTTCATCAGCAATAATCCCATAACATCTGTCACTGTCTTTTTTATGCAGCTGATTCCCGAAATAAATCTTGTTATCATCCCAAAACTTTACGATCTGGCCGTTTGGAAGGGTATATTCAATGTTGGCAAAGGAACCTTTCAGCGCATTCAGCTCTGTTACTTCTTCCATATCCGGAATCTGCAGCGCATTAAACGCCGCAATCAGCTTTTCTTTCAATTCGCTTAACGCTGTTTTGCCTTTTTTACAGCACTGTGCGACAAGGCATTCTGCTCCAAAAGGCTGCCCTTCTGTTGCTGCACACCCGTTACAAGTGCTGCTTAATTCACAGTTCGTACAATCAATTCCGCAGATAGATTTCATTCTGTTTTCCACCTCCATAAAGTCTCTTTTTTACAGCTTCCTTATGGGAAAAAACATGTACCCTTTCCCGGTCTTTGGACAGGTAAAATCATGGACGGCGCCCACCAGAGCAATACTATGTTCCTGCAGATATTGGATTACTTCTGAAAAGGTACTATCATTTTCACGTTCCACATAAATATACTCATAGCCGGGTATCACCCATTTTGTCCAGCCATCCGGAGCTTTAGCATCCTCATTACACTCCACCCCTGCAAGGTAAAGTCCTTTCTGAAAGCCTTCCCAGGGCTGGAAGGAACGGGAAAAGTCAGACATTGCACCCCATATTCCGCTGATGTTTCCATCTTCATCTTTCTTTGCCAGATGCGCTACTTTTCCAAAATGGGAATTTGCTTTATCCCATAACTTCTGAATAAAGCCGGCTCCGTCCGTTGTCGCCCCTTCTTTTCCGATTACAACAAAGGACTCTTTTTCGCATGTTTCGATTTTCATTGGTTTGTTGCTCCCTTCGCTTTATGTTTCATTTCATTTTAAAGGATCTCGCTTTTTTCAGTTTTGGATATATTTATCATAGCGGCACTGCTCAATGACTGTGTGCCCCAGTAATGTAATTGCCCTTGCCGGACAGGAACTGATGCACCGGTAACACATGGTACAGTGTTTTCCGGCGGACGCTTTTCCATTTTTCAGAGTAAGGTTGTCGGCCGGGCAGAGCCGGGCACAAAGCCCGCAGCCTGTACAGGCATTACTGATTTTCAATCGATCCGAGTAACTTTTGGTTTTGCCATAGTACCATAAACGCTGGCAGAGTAATCCGGCGATTTGGTTATAAAGATGCAGGCCGTTTTTGGGATACCTGCCTTTCCTGATTTCCTCTGCACATTTCTCAATCTTTCTGTCTGCTTTCCGGATGATTTCCCAGTTCTCCTGAAAGGATTTTTTCAGCAGCTTTACATCACAGACAGAATCAGGCATACGAATATGGAAACCGCCAACGATTTCTGCACCATACTTTTTGAGCAGCCGTGCCGAGCAGCCTGCGCCGTCTCCGCTGAACAATCCCATAGTAGCAACGCAAAGTATTTTTTTACCCTTCCAAAGATCCGGATGGCTTTTGATAAAATCTTTTACCATGACGGGAACGTTTGAAAACTGAACAGGATATGCGAAAATGATAAAATCATGCTGTGATAATAAATGTACCGCTTCTTTCTTCTCCATAGGAACAGTCTGTGCGGATTCATCCAGTAAACGGACAAGTTTTCGGACACAATGTTCCGTGTTTCCGGTTCCGCTTAAATAAACACCAATCATACAAAAAGATACCAGTACACATCAAATTTATCAATGCGTGTAAACTGGATACATTCCCCTCCTTAGTCATAGTTTTTGGATTTGTCCTTTCTGGTTATTTTACCGCCATTGACCGATTTCGGGAAGACCTGAAAGCAAAACCCTTCTCAAAATCGGTCTATGAAAAAACAAGAAACAAGTTCATTTTTTCTTAAGATGATTTAGAGGTTTTTTAGAGACTACTCTGATAGAATGGATAAAAAATTCGCAGAAATACTGGATAAACTGTGGATTTATATTTTATTAGAGAGGAGAACAACATGAAAAAGAAAACAAGGAAAATGGTCTTATTGACAGGAGTATTGTGCATGTTGAGCCTTGCCGTGTGCGCCTGTGGAAAGACGGAGGAACCGCAGGATGCAGCGGAACCGCAGGTGGTTCAGGGAGAACCGATCCCGGAGGATGATACAAAAGAAGAGGATTCTACTCCGGAACCGTCCGCAGAAACAGAGGGCACAGGAGGCGAAGACAAGCAGGAAAGTCCGGGGGCAGAAACGGTGCCGGAATCCGGGGAAAATAGTAATCGGGGAACAGACAGTACACAGAAAGAACAGCCGGAAGCACAGCCGGAGGCGAAAAGTACATCCGGCACATCGGCACAGTGGGATGACAGCACGCCGAATCTGGAGGGAAGTGCCAAAGACCTGAAAGACGGGCAGTTGACCGTGGTTGAATCTATTATAGAAAAAGCAGATAACGGAGGGGACATCATGGTAGGGCCTGGAAGCGGGGATGATTCGGAGTTTAACAAGGTTACCGTTACATATGATGAAAACACGCTGTTTGGCATACAGACAATTTATGATGGAGGGGCCAGATTTGAAATGTCAGAAGCGACAGCGGCAGACCTGGCAGCCGGACAGCACATCCAGGTATGGGGGAGTTCTTCAGGCAGCGGTCTGAAAGCAACCGAGATCTGTATTGTAAAAGTGGAGTAAATTATTTCTGTCCTCTTTTGGAAGGATGATACCTTATCAGGAGAGGGCGGTTTTCTTTCTATAAACATTCAGGAAGCCTCCATTTCTTTCACAAAAAACGGGTATGTCTGAAAAAATATTCTGAAAAGGTCACCTTTCGCATCTCCAGTGCGTGTCATAAGTATAACAGCATCCAACCGAAGAATACCCGGCGGGTTTGACGTCTGTTGTCATCCAGTTTTCCCCGACTTGCGAACGGTAACGGGAATTTTTCCAGGTCCGGGGTATTGTGACAGATGGATGCAAAGCAGGAAAGGAGATGGAAAGATATGGACCTGGAAGCGGCAGTAAAACAATACAGCAGGATGCTGTACCGGATCTGCATTGTGATACTTGGCAGTGAGGAGGACACCCAGGATGCCGTTCAGGATACCTTCTGCAAATACCTGGAGAAAAAACCGAAATTTGCAGACACAGAACACGAGAAGGCATGGCTGATTAAAGTGGCCACCAATCACTGCCGGGATATACAGAGATTCCGGTTCCGGCACCCCAGGGTGCCCATCGAAGAACTTGCCGGTACGCTGGTATCCCAGCAGGAAGACCGGGAAGCCATCCGGGAGCTTCTCCACATGCCCCCAAAGCAGAGGGCCGTGATGATTCTCCATTATGTAGAAGGGTATCAGGTAAAAGAGATTGCCGGTATCCTGGGGATTACGGAGCATGCGGTCAAAAAAAGGCTGCAGCGGGGAAGGGAGCAGTTTCGGACGATCTGGAAGGAGGAATATTGCAGATGAGCACGGTGAACGGCAGTCAGTTGAGACATGCGATGAATCAGGTACACATGAAAGAAAATTTTGAGGAGGAAATTATCATGAATGTAAGAACACAGATAGCAGACGGAACCTACAGACGGAACAGCTTTAAGAGGAATATGGTATCGGCGGCGGCCTGCCTGCTGGTAATCGGGACAGTGTCCATTCCGGCCTATGCAGGATATCTGGGACTCGGGAGTGCGATTACCAGCGACAAAGTAATGGCAAGGATGCAGGAGGTTCCCGAAGAAGAGGTACAGGATATTTATAACATGGTCCAGTATGAGCAGCGCAGCCTCCATGCCGACCAGTTCAACAGGGAATACACAAAGGAGGAAGAGAACCGGAAGGAAGCGCTGAGGAAGGAATATGAGAACGGCAGATTCCCGGAAGGTACGCTGACCCTGGTGGATAATGCAGGGCAGGTTGTGGATTCTGATAAGCTGGTTTATGCCAGAGACACCAGCTGCTTCTATCTGCCAGAAAGGGCACTGACAGACGAAGAGATTCTGCAGATCCTGGACTTTAATTCCAAAAGAGACTTTGCCCTTGAACAGAATCCGGAGGTTCGTAAATGGATAATAGAGGCAATTGAGGAAGGCGCCAAACTCCGGCAGGAACGGGGAGATGGATTGCTTCCATAAGTACATTTATACTGGTAAAAAGCAGGGTTGATACTGCCTGAAAGTGGGCAGGTACAGGGCATCAGGGTTGAACAACTCATGATGCCCTGTAAGAGCGAAATGGAATCAGCCTGTATACATGGAGGAAAAGAGAAAATATGAGAACAGGAAAATACAGGCTTTGGGGTATGTTGCTATTGGCAGGAGCCGTGAGTCTTACTGGTTGCGGCAGCACGGAATCGAATGCAGATGTTATGGCGGCGGATGTACAGCAGACGGACTTGCCAGAGGATTCCGCGGATTCCGGTTCCAGTGGGGATTCTGGCATTACTCCGCAGGAAAGCGGCCAGAGTTCCGTACTGCCGCCGTTATCCACAGAGGCGCAGACCATAGATTATAAGGGGAATGTGCCTGTAGACTGGCTTACGGCGTCTTCGGATGCCATTTATTTATTGAGCAAGGATCAGGACGGGGGCTCCGGAATCCTGAAGATGAAGCCAGGGGAGGCTGATGGGGAGGCTCTGCAGGTGACGGCACCGGATGGGATGACTTTTTCCGTCATGACCACGGATGAACAGGGGAATTTGTATGTGGTGGCGGAGGATAGGGATATTGAGGCAGTGATGAGGGATGATGAGGTTGTCTGCCCTACAGAACACTGTGAAGTATGGAGGGTCAGCCCGTCCGGTGAGGTGGCGGCAAAACTGGACATTTCCGAATATGTAAAACAGGAAGTTTTTTCACCCTGTATGATCGCAGTGGCAGGGAACGGGGATATTTACCTGTCAACCCAAAACGATGGAACAGCAGTGCTGGCTTTTGATGCGGAAGGAAATTTCCTGAATAAAATCAGTTATGATTACAAGGTTTATGGTCTCCGTACCGCTATGGGGAGGGGCAGGGATGGAAAGGTATACGCCGTGCTTCGCGACAATGTTGCGGATGATGGCACTTCCGTGATCGTTGAACTGGACGGACGAGACGGCCATATAGGGGATGCCACTTCTTTTATGCTCCGCAGTGATGGCAGTTTCTACTCAAATGTATGCCCGGGGAGGGACTGTGACCTTGTGATTTTCGGTGTAGAGGGAATCCTTGGATATGACCTGGGGAGCG
The DNA here is from genome assembly GCF_020297485.1 of Enterocloster clostridioformis. Taxonomy (NCBI): domain Bacteria; kingdom Bacillati; phylum Bacillota; class Clostridia; order Lachnospirales; family Lachnospiraceae; genus Enterocloster; species Enterocloster clostridioformis. The sequence goes on along the minus strand of NZ_JAIWZC010000001.1, from coordinate 1,789,708 downwards.
CCAATAGCAGATGGAAGGTTCCCGCAGGTAAACTGCCTTTCAGCACAGAAGGTTCATATCCGATGGCAGTTCTGACAGACGGGAGGGTGCTGTTTTTGGATAGAAATATTCAGTGCGATGAGGATGAGCCAACGAATATGTGGGTAGAAGCCGAAGGAACCAAATTCCATTATGTTCCGGCGGCGCAGCAGTAGGCAGTGCCTTTCCGCTGCTGAATATATGAAATCATACCATAATTATGCCAGGTGAGCATGTCAGGAGCCAGTGAACCAGAGGCTTTGACATGCTTGGTTGGCTGTTTTTTGTAAATCCCCAAAGAGACAGATGCAGGAGCGGACATGGAACAAAGGAGAAGACAACCGGTCTGGAGGGCAGAGAGCCGGAGAAAGAGAGAAAAGAGGATTGCCAGACTAAGGCGGAGGATCATAGCCTATACAGTCCGGGGAATCGTGGCGGCTGTCCTGGCAGTCATGCTTCTGCTGATGGTCTGCGGCTGTCTGTATCTCCGGGATTTTTTTCGCAAAAATAATAAGGATACTGCTCTAAAGGCAGATTCCGTTCGGGAAGCTGTACCCGCAACGGTTCCTGCCGTATTGGTGGAAGCAGGATACCTTTCCAATTACAATGAGAGGAATCAACTGATGTCAGGGGAATACCAGGGAAAGCTGGCCCAGGGGCTGGTGGAGGGGATCGTAGAAGGGCTGGAAGGAAAAGCGGGGTAGTGTTGTTCATTTCAGGGCTTCCCAGATTCGGTCAATAGAGCGATAATAAAGGAAACTACCAGAAAGGAAACGATCAGTGAATACATACAAAAAATCCTGGAAGAAAAAATATATACCGGTTGTGGTGATTTCTCTGCTTATTCTGGCAGCGGTTCTGTATGGGATACGAAACGGCGGAGAGGATGGCAGAGGCGGAAACATCCTTGCCGGGGCAAGCCCGGATACAAGCGCTTTCCAGATGTATTATTTTGATGGGGAAACGGTTATGGTCAGGACGCTGTATGACAGTGGTACGGAGAAGGAAGTGATTAAAAAAATCAATGGGATTCCCCTCCAGACGGCAGAGGAAGATGCCCTCTCCCAGATGGAGCCTCCTTTTTACGGGTTCTGGATCAGCGGTCAGGATGGCTTTGATATTTCCGTGTCGCCCTCCGGCGGTGTCTGGCTTAAGAATGACGGGGCGGTTTATTATGGGGATACGGATTTGTCTGTTTTATGGGAACAGATGGAAGGCAAGGATGAGGATATCTGGAATGTCCTGAATTTTCCCAATGCGGGGCGCTTATCTGCATACCATACTATCTTCTTGCTGAAAGCGGATGAGCAGACAGCAGAAAGCCCGGAGGGTCTGACTATGACGGTGGAGGACATCGGGACAAGCGAGATTACGGTACGGATTGCCAATAACAGCGGGGAGGAATTTTCCTACGGGGAATACTTTTCCCTCCAGAAGCAGATAGACGGCCAGTGGTATACGATACCGGTAAGGGCGGATAACGTGGGATTCCAGGATATCGCCCATATCCTTCCGGATGGGGAGAGCGCCAGTGAGACCTATAACCTTGACTTGTACGGCACGCTGGAACCGGGGATATACCGGCTGGTGGTGGAAATGTTGAGCGCTGAGTTTCTGGTGGGCCATGGGAGGGTGGCAGGAACAGAAGGGGAATAAATGCTGTTAAAAACAGCATGGAGAAGGGATGTAACAGAAAATGGAAAGTCCTTAAATGAGGGACATTCGACATAGGATATGTGTTGGATGTCCTGTTTTTGCTTAATAATTTCGTTGATAAATATGAGAAAATATCTCATATATTGTTTACAAAATTGAAAAAATGAGTATAATAGATATTGAAAGACATATAAACTGGAGGGAAAAAGAGATGCTGTGCCAATTTACAGTGAAAAATTATAAAAGCATTCGAGATGAAATGACTTTTGATATGCAGGCAGCTGCTATTTCTGAACATGAAAATAATATAATTCGTGATAAAGATGGAGAATTGTTTTTGCCGATTTCTGCAATATATGGGCCAAATGGAGGTGGAAAGTCAAACGTATTGGAGGCAATGCATGCGTTGGCTTCAAAAGTACTTCGTCCATTATATGCAACTGGTGATAAGGAGGAACGTATATTTCTTCAGAAAAGGCTGCTCATCGAACCTTTTGCGTTCTCAAAAGAAACGAAAAGCCAGCCAACAGAGTTTGAAATTTTTTTCCGTACAGAAATCGCGGAGTATCGATATAAACTCCATATAATGAAGGATGTTGTAAATTATGAAAGTCTGGACCGTGTAAGATTGGACACGGGGCGACGTTCAGCGCTGTTCGAACGGGATACGGAAGAAATTTCTTTAAAAGGTGTATTTTCCAAACTGAAAGCCAGTGAGGACTTGTCCGCAACATTACCGTTGCTGTCTTATCTTGGGATCACTTATAAAAAAAATGAGGTAGTAAAGGATGTTCTGGATTGGTTTGAATATGGAATTGATTTTTTAAACTATGGTAATCCGATTGAAGAACTTCGTATGGCAGTGTCAAATTCAGAGGATGTGAAGCAGCTCATGCTTGACATGATACAGGAAATGGATCTGGATATCGTGGATTTTCGTGTAGTTGAAGATGAAAATGACAGAATCGATGTGTATACAAAGCATTTGGTGGATGGCTATGAGACGGAGTTAAACTTACTGGAAGAATCCAGCGGGACAAAGAAATTATTTGGCTTAATGCCATTTATTGCCGGATGTTTACTTACAGGAACCGTTTTGGTTATTGATGAACTGGATGCAAAGATACATCCCGTTTTGCTGCGCCATATTATTATGATGTTTAATGATATGAGTATTAATAAAAAGAAAGCACAATTAATCTTCACATCCCATGATTTGTCTACAATGAGCAATGAAGTGTTTCGAAGGGATGAAATCTGGTTCGTGGCAAAAGGTAATGCTCAAAACTCTAAATTGTATTCATTGGTGGAATTTAAGAACGAAAAAGGCGAATCTGTTCGTAAGGATGCCAAATTCGATAAGCAATATCTGGAAGGAAAATATGGCGCTGATCCGTATCTCAAAAGAATTATAGATTGGGAGAAGGTCAATGCCTAAAAAAGCTGGAATGGAGAAGTGGAAAAAGAAGCGCCGTCAGGAGTACCTGGAAATGAAGCGGTACAGATATTATATCTTCTGCGAGGGGCAGCAGACAGAGCCTCTGTACTTTGTGGGATTCAAAAAGCTGATTGAAGATAATCCGATTTACAAGGATATGGTTCTAATTGAAATAGAACCCTGTCAGGCAGAAACGATGCGAGTAATCGGAATGGCGGAAAGATATGTAAAGAAGAACAAAATCCAAAAGGGCCAGATTTGGTGCGTTTATGATAAAGACAGCTTTCCGGCAGATGATTTTAATGGTGTTGTCAATCGGGCAGAGAACTTAAATAAAGAAAATTCTCAACTTCAATATCATACAGCATGGAGTAATGAATGTATTGAGTTCTGGTTTCTTTTGCATTTTGCATATTATACAGCGAATAATCACAGGAGGGAATACATAGCATTCCTGAATGATAAATTCAGGGAATTGGGGATTGGAAAATATCAGAAAAATATGAAAGATATTTTTGATATTTTGACGGAAAAAGGGAATCCAAAGCTGGCAATTCGATATGCCAGACGTATCATAAATGATGGTAAAAGTAAGACACCAGCAGAAATTGCGCCGGGAACGAAGGTGTATGAGTTGGTGGAAGAACTGGTTAAGTATTTGCCGGAGCATGTTGCACAGAGATTTAAGGAAGCTTGCAATTAAAGGGGGAGAGTATTTGGATACATCAGTAAAAAACAAAAAACTACAAACTTTGCCTTGGTATGCCTTACATGATATTGCAGTAAAAAAGGGAATAGAAGAAAAAGAAGTTAATGGGAAGGAAAAGAATACAATAATAGATAAGATATTATCTTATGGGATCCTTTCGGATGAGGAAATAGAGCAATATGTAAATGATTATATTTATGGTGACCGAGTAACGTTTACGTTATGGACATTTCAATCATCGTTGAAAGATTCAGATTATGGTATTGTTAATTCCCTGGAAAATGTGGAGGAGGAATATCTTTCTGTTTCTGGATATAGAAAATTAAAAATTTTATCTGTAAAAGAATATGAGAACCGTACAGAAGTTTTATATGTTTATAGCAAAGAATATGCTTACATTAATGAGGATGGGCAAAATGCCAGTGTATGGGAACAACATAGAGGACGGCTTTTATGACAAAATACATTGCTGATTTATTTGAAAACCCGGTAACACAAATAAAGCCCCCAAAATCAGCAATTGACAAATGCACAAATTCTAAGGCCATAAGCAGAATTGTGTTGCAGGGAAAAGGTGGAGAGAAAACGATTGTGTCAAGAGCTGGGGGAATTACGCCTGTTCAGGAAGAAGAGATTAGCAGAATTCGTTCTGAGAGAATTGATACATCTGGGAGTTTTATCTCGGCAATTACCGAGAATATTGATGCTACGATTAAATATAATGTTAGAAACGGCAGTATTGGAATTTATAAACATTTGCCAGCTTCTGTCCTGTTTGAGTGGTCTGAAAATTCGATTAAAATTATTTTGGAGGAAATTGATAAATTAAAAGGGAAGCCAGCTGAAGAAATTTTTAAAGAAGTAGGACAGGAAATAAAATGGACAGGGGCAAGCGGAATTGAAATTACGCAACTGAATTGGTATTTGACACAAATTATAGCTTCTCTTGATAGAGACGAGTATGAGTTCCAGATTCCGGTAGATAAATTATCGGTATTGGATAATAGTAAATGGTTTATCAAGTTTCCGAGAATATATTGCAAAACTTGTGATTCTTATGAGACTCCATATTGCACTGAATGTGGAGCAGAGTTGAAGATGGGAAGGGGGATAATAAAAGAATGTGAGTGTGGGGCACCATTAAAAATTAAATGTGCGGATGGTCATGATACTTGTGAGATTGTAAATTGGTATGTTCCAAAATCTATATTGGTAAGTATGATCAATAAAAATATTCAGAAAATATTTAAAGACTATTCTTTAGAATATAATATCTGCATTGTAGGCGATATGGGATATATTGTTAATGGAACAGAGAATTTGCAAACAGAAGTTGAAATTCCATTTGCAACAATAGAATGCTTTAAACATGATTCAGTGGCCCTTACGCATAGAGTGAAAGCTTATGCGGTAAATATGAATGAGAAATGTGGTTCTGGAACCTGTTCATATGCAAAAATTGAAAAATGTACTGAAAATGATGGAATGGCATGTTTACCTAAAGTTTTTTATACCATTTTACCAGGCTATCGTCCACAACCTCATAAAGGCATGGAGTATGGGGATGTTGCTGCGGAAGTGAAAATTGGAAATAAAGCTTATGATTTAAAGGGTATCATAAAAAAGAATAGTGAAAACCGACCTAGAAAATCTGTTAATGATGATGAAAAAATAAGAAAACCACTATTATCAACATCAGGAGAAGGGCAGGAGATAATTCGCCAGTTTGTGGAGCAGGGAATGATAGATGCTCGTTGTCAAATAATAGCAGTAGTCGTTCCGCAATATATTGATGCAGGATTTAAAGGAACTTTGAGACACTTGGCAAGGTTGTCTGGAAAGAAAGTAACATTTATTGAATTGGACGAGTTATCCGAGCTGATTTCAATTAACAAAAAAATATTGGTATCATAATGCAATGGGAACCTTTGGAAAAATCCAGAGGTTCTTATTGTTACTATACGCTATTAAAGATTTGGCGGAGGACCCGAAAATAAAGAAGTGGGGATGAAGTTTGTCTGTTCTGAAAAGGGCAAAAAAAGTCGAGTACATTTTCCGACATGCTGTTATACTACTAAGACCAGGCCAAAGGTCAGAAAGGAGAACATCATGCCAGATCAGAATCATATCGTTATTCAAGGCTTATGCCAGAACAATCTGAAAAATATTTCCTTAAAAATACCAAAAGAAAAGCTCATTGTATTCACCGGGGTCTCCGGATCCGGGAAATCCAGCATCGTGTTTGACACCATTGCGGCGGAGAGCCAGCGCCAGATGAACGAAACCTACAGCGCTTATGTCCGGGGCAGGCTCCCGAAGTATGAGAAGCCAAAGGCGGAAAGGATTGAAAATCTCTCCCCCTCGGTCATCATCGACCAGAACCCTCTTGGGGGCAACGCCCGTTCCACGGTGGGGACCATCAGCGACATGTATTCCGCCCTGCGGCTGCTCTACTCCCGGATTGGGGAACCCTATGTGGGAACGCCCTCCTGCTTTTCCTTCAACAGTCCAGGGGGCATGTGTCCGGAGTGCTCCGGTTTGGGGAAGGTGATGACGCTGGACATCCTTCCTCTTATTAGGGAAGATAAAAGCTGGAATGAGGGGATGGTGGAACTGCCCACGTTTCGTGTGGGGAACTGGTACTGGAAGCAGTACACAGACAGCGGCCTGTTTGACCTGGATAAAAAATGGCAGGACTATTCCGAAAGGGAACGGAATCTTCTGCTGTATGGTTCGGAGGAACCGGGCGGGAAGCGGGTGTCAAAGCAGGTGGAGGGCATCCACAACATGATGAGCCGGCTGCTGTTAAAACGGGACAGCTCGGAGCTTGGGGAAACTTCCGCAGGCCGGCTGGCAAAATATGTCCGGGAATCCGACTGTCCCCTCTGTCACGGGAAACGCCTGAACGGGGCGGCTCTGTCCAGTAAGATTGCCGGGTATGACATCAGCGAGATGTGCGGGATGGAACTGACCAGGCTCAGACAGGTTCTGGAGGCGGTCACAGACCCAAGGGGCAGGTCCGTGGCCGAAAGCCTGGTTATGACCCTGACCCGCATGATCGAGATCGGCCTCCCTTACCTTTCCCTGAACCGGGAAGCGGCCACCCTGTCCGGCGGAGAGGCACAGCGCCTGAAGCTGGTGCGCTGCATGGGGAGTGCCCTCACGGGCATGCTCTATATTTTCGATGAACCAAGCACCGGGATGCACCCACGGGATGTACACCGGATGACCAGGCTGCTGCGTGCCCTCCGGGATAAGGGGAATACGGTCCTGGTGGTGGAGCATGATAAGGATGTGATCTCCATTGCGGATGAAGTGATTGATGTGGGGCCGCTGGCAGGAAAAAACGGCGGGGAGGTTCTCTATCAGGGCAGCTATCAGGGGCTCCTTGGTTCCGGCACATTAACCGGGAAGGCCATGAAGATGGAGATACCCTTTAAGGCGGAGCCAAGGAAACCCAAAGGATTCCTGCCTGTTAAACATGCCAGCCTGCACAATCTGAAACATGTTTCCGTTGATATCCCCCTGCATGTGCTGACTGCGGTGACCGGTGTGGCCGGTTCCGGGAAAAGCTCCCTGATCCGGGACGTGTTTGCCGGGCAGTATCCGGAACAGGTCATCCTGGTGGACCAGTCCCCGGTGACAGCCACCGGGCGCTCAACCCCGGCCACCTTCCTGGGATTTTTCGATGATATCCGAAAACAGATGGCGAAAGAAAACAACGTGAGCGCCGCCCTGTTTTCCTTTAACAGCAAAGGCGCCTGCCCGGTCTGCAAGGGACGGGGGGCTGTCACCACCGAGCTGGTCTTCATGGACCCGGTGACGACCACCTGCGAAGCCTGCGGTGGGAGTCGCTACAGTGATGAGGCGCTTTCCTATTTATACAAAGGAAAAAATATTGTGGAGCTTCTGGATATGAGCGCAGGGGAGGCCGAAGACTTCTTTTCCGGCTGTCCGAAAATCCGCAGGGCGCTGCACGCCATGGTGGAGGTGGGGCTTTCCTACCTTTCCCTTGGACAGCCCTTATCCACTCTGTCAGGAGGCGAGCGGCAGCGGGTAAAGCTGGCAAAATACCTGGGGCAGAAGGGGAACATCTATGTGCTGGATGAACCCACCACCGGGCTCCATGCCTCCGATGTGAAGACAATTATGAAGCTTCTGGACGGCTTTGTGGAGCAGGGGAACACGGTGGTGGTGATCGAACATAACATGGATGTGGTAAAGCTGGCGGATTACGTGATTGATATGGGGCCGGACGGGGGTACGCTGGGAGGCGAGGTAGTCTTTACCGGAACCCCGCAGGAGCTGGCGGAATATGGACAGACCATTACGGCTGATTATCTAAGGAAATGCTGATTAAATCAGCATTTCCTTAAGAAAACCTGAAAACAGCAAAAAAAGTCGAGACAAAAAGCGGGTATCATTATAAAATAGTAACTCCAAGAAGGAGGTGGTTTATTTTGAAAGAACAGACAGCGGCGGTCCAGAGGATGCAGGATTATATCGAAGCCCATCTGGAAGCGGATATCACACTGGCACAGCTGTCAGCCGTCTCCCTGTTTTCCCCCTGGCATTCCTACCGGCTGTTTAAGGAGTTTTTGGGGGTGACGCCGGCAGAGTATATCCGCAGGCTCCGGCTTTCCCGGTCCGCCATGCGGCTGAAGGAGGAACAGTGCCTTGTAACGGAGGCGGCCTTTGACTGCGGGTTTGGCAGTGTGGACGGGTATACCCGTGCCTTTTACCGGGAATTCGGCTGCAGGCCGGGGGAATATCTGAAGGACCCGGTGCCGATTGCCCTGTTTATCCCATACGGCGTAAAATTCAGAGAACTGAGGGAGGATGTTTTGGATATGGAAATGAAGAATCTGCAGAGCGTATTTGTCCAGGTAATCCGGAAACCGGAGAGAAAAGTCATCATCAAACGGGGGATAAAAGCGGAAGATTATTTTGCGTACTGTGAAGAAGTGAGCTGCGAGGTCTGGGGGATATTAAAAAGTATGGATTCCCTCTGCGGGGAGCCGGTCTGCCTGTGGCTGCCGGAGGCCTATAAAAAGCCTGGCACTTCCACCTATGTACAGGGGGTGGAGGCAGAGGCGGATTACGAAGGGGAAATCCCGGAGGGGTTTGATGTTATTTCCCTGCCTGCCGCCGAGTATCTGGCAGTCCAGGGAGAGCCTTTCCGGGAGGAGGATTATTCTCAGGCGATTCTTGCCGTACAGTATGCCATCGACCACTATGACCCGACTGTAATTGGATACGAGTGGGATGAGGAAAGCCCCCGTATCCAGTTGGAGCCCAGAGGGGAGAGGGGATATATTGAGCTTCGGGCAATTAAAAAGCAGCAAGCGTAACGGTGCATACCGTTACCGGAAAAAGGAGGATAAGATGAGCGAAACCATAAAAAAGATAGAAGAGGCTGTCCTGACAAAGGGCCTGACCAAAAGCTATCGGGGAAGAACCGTGCTGAAAGGTCTGAATCTGTCGGTCAAGGCCGGCACGGTCTTTGGCCTGCTGGGGGCAAACGGCGCCGGAAAGAGTACCACCATCGAATGCATCCTGGGAACGAAACAGGCGGATGGCGGAACTGCCCTGGTATTGGGGCGGGATGCAAAAAAGGACCGGCGCGCCGTATTTCAGAAAGTGGGCGTCCAGTTTCAGGAAGGGGATTACCAGCCGGAGATTAAGGTATCCGAGCTTTGCGGGGAAACTGCCTGCCTGTATGAGAGGCCGGCAGACTGGCGGAAGCTGTGTGAACGTTTCGGAATCGGGGATAAGATAGGTCATGCCGTGAAAAGTCTTTCCGGCGGGGAGCGCCAGCGGCTGTTTATTGTCCTGGCGTTGATACCGAACCCGGAGCTTGTGTTCCTGGACGAGCTGACTACCGGGCTGGACGCAAGGGCACGCCGGACGGTGTGGAAAATCCTTGAGGATTTAAAGGGCGAAGGGCTGACCATCTTCCTTACTTCCCATTTCATGGATGAGGTGGAAGCCCTCTGCGATGAAATCTGTATCCTGAGAAAAGGGGAGGCCGTGTTTTACGGCACTGTGGAGCAGGCGAAGGCCCAGAGCGGCTGTGAACGTCTGGAGGATGCCTATTTGAAATTTGCGGACGAGGAGGTTGTGGCATGAGAACTTTTTTCAGTCTTTTAAAAACAGAACTGAAGCTGAATATCCGGAATATGAACATGGTGATCTTTGCCATCATTATGCCGGTTGTGGTACTGGTCATCCTTGGTTTCATTTACCAGGCAAAGCCCGCTTTTCCGGGGGCGGAGTATACGTTCCTGGAGCAGTCCATGAGCGCGGTCTGCACCATCTCCATCTGCGCCGGGGGCCTGATGGGGCTGCCTCTGGTGGTAGCCGGGTACCGGGAACGGAAAATCCTCAAACGGTTCCGGGTGACGCCCATCAGCCCGGTTATGCTGCTGGGGGTGGAATTTACCATCTATGTGCTGTATGCTGCGGTTTCCATGGCTTTGGTTTTTCCGATGGCGGCTGTATTCTGGGGCGTAAGGCTTCCCGGCAGCCCGGCGGCATTCCTTGGGAGCTGGCTCCTTACCCTGGTTTCCACCTTAAGCATCGGGATGATGGTGGGCGGCATTGCGAAAAATGAAAAAATGGCCAGTGTGATCGCCTGCCTTTTGTACTTTCCCATGCTGATTTTTTCCGGGGCTACGCTGCCCTTTGAGGTGATGCCGGAGATGATGCAGAAAATCGTAGCCCTTTTCCCGCTGACACAGGGGATACAGCTTATGAAGGCGGCTTTTCTGGGGATGCATACGGAACCTGTCTGGGCACCGGCAGCGGTTATGGGGATTGTTACTATTCTGTGCGCAGGTGCGGCGGTGAAATTTTTTAAATGGGAGTGAGTTCTTTCGGGCTATCAATTCGTATCGTTCAAATGCGAGGTTTTTTGTGAGAGAATCGGCTATACTTAAAACAGCAGGAGGGAACACGATGGACTGGATAAAACGGTTGAACCAGGCGATTGATTTTATAGAAGAGAACCTGGATGGGGAACTGGATTATGAAGATGTAGCCGGGATTGCGGGCTGCCCTTCCTACTATTTCCAACAGTTGTTTTTATATATGACAGACATGACATTGCGGGAATACATACGGCGGCGCAGGCTGTCTCTGTCCGCCGTGGAACTGCAAAAAGGAAATGGGAAAGTAACGGATATTGCCATGAAGTATGGTTATGAATCTCCCACCGCATTTACCAGGGCTTTTAAGAATTTTCATGGAATCACGCCCTCTGCTGTAAAAACGGAACCGGTATCCTTTCAGGCATATCCGCCCATTTCTTTTTCCATGGCAATCCACGGAGGGGTGCCGCTGCAATTCAGGATAGAGGAAAAAGAAGCGTTCCGGATACTGGGACTGTCCTGTCCCCTGTCGAAAGAACTGACAGAGAATTTTGAAAGAATACCAACGGTATGGGATGCCGCACTGGCAGACGGAACACTTGCCAGATTAATCTCCATGGCAGAGGGAAAGCCGGAGGGACTTCTCGGTGTCAGTATCCATCATACGGAAGACTGGAAATATCTGATTGCTGTCCGTTCCGATCAGAAGCCGGGGGAATACGAAGAATATCAGATTCCGGCATGCAAATGGGCGGTTTTTGAAGGAAAGGGGACGAACCGTACTCTTCAGGAACTGGAAAGGCGTGTCATTACCCAATGGCTCCCTACGTCTGGCTACACCTACGCAGATATACCGGATATTGAGGTGTATCTCCATGCAGACCCGGAAGACGCAGTCTATGAATACTGGCTTCCTGTACGATAAGAAGGGCATGGAACCGGAAGGAGGATACCGATGGATTGTCAGGAGATGATAAATGAGCTTAGGGCACAGGCTTCTGAGAAATACAGGGAAAATATGATTCGGATGGGGATACCGGCCGAAAACAGTATTGGTGTGGCAACGTCCGTGGTAAGGGGCCTTGCAAAGAAAGCCGGGAAATCGCAGGAGCTGGCATCTGAACTGTGGAATACAAAATACCACGAGGCAAGGATGCTGGCGGTCTTGTTGATGAACCCGAAGGTGACAACGGATGCTGAGGCAGAGAGGCTGCTCCTTGATGTGGTTTCCTGGGATTTATGCGACCACCTGTGTAAAAATTTATTTTTGAAGATGAAAAACAGGGATATTTTTATTGCGGAGTGGATACAGGAACCTCAGTTATATAAAAAAAGGGCGGCATTTGTGCTGATTGCAGCTTCTGTGATACATGACAGGAAGCTGACGGATGAAACGGTGGACGGCTATCTGGAGCTGGTTACGCAGTATGCGGATGATGGACGGGAGCATGTAAAAAAGGCGGTTTCCACTGCCTTGAGAGAAATCGGGAAAAAGAGTTTTCATTATAACGAAAAGGCACTTTTGCTGGCGCATGAGTGGATGGAGGGAGAGAGCAGGACATTGAGGTGGATTGGAAAGGATGCGGCGAAGGAACTGGAAACCATGGTAAAGGCAGAAGGGCGGGGACGTCTGATTTCCGCAAATACCAGGATGGGAAAGGAATCAGGAGGTTCGGGATGAACAAGAAATTTTTTGCGCTTCCGCAGGAAAGGCAGGAACAGATCATAAATGCGGCATATGAAATGCGGCATATGAAGTGTTTTCCAGGAACAGCTATAAAAATACGTCCATGTCCAGGCTTGCGGATGCCGGCGGCGTATCCAAATCCCTGCTGTTTCATTATTTCTTAAATAAAAAGGAACTGTATCTGTACCTTTGGGAGCATGCAGGCAGGCTTTACCGTGAAAAAGTAAGGAAGGGAGATACGCAGACCACGGATTTGTTTGAGATTCTCTGCCAGAGGGTTCTGGCAGGCTGTGTCTTTATGAGGGAGACCCCGACCATATACCTGTTTATATTGAGGGCATTTTTGAGGAAAACCAGGAAATCAGGGAAGAACTTCAGAATAATTATAAGACAGCGTTTTTTCACGGAACAGAGGATATACGGGGGCCGGCAGATATGGACCTGTTCCGGCCGGGTATTGATACGCAGCTGTTGTTAGAGGAGATTAACGGTTATCTTCTCAGCTGTTACTGGAAGATGTTTTCAACCGGGGAGCTGGACCCGGATTTTCTGGAGAAGGACTTCCTGAAAAGAGTTGGACAGTGGAAAAGGGTATACCTGAAAGAAAGGAATCATTAAGATGGCAGTTTCAAATATAAGGGCAGATTTTCACGCAGAACTGCAAAAGGTTTGGGAGTTTGTGACTTCTCTGGAGGATACGGCGTGGCGCAGCGATCTGAGCAGGGTTGAGATTATAGATGATAAGCAATTCGTGGAATATACAACATCCGGCTACCAGACCATCTTTACCGTTACAGTGAGGGAAGAATGCAGGCGCTGGGAATTTGATATGGAGAATGACAATATGCATGGGCATTGGACAGGGATTTTCTCCGGCGAAGGCGGCGTGACAACGATTGATTTCACGGAGGATGTTACAGCAAAAAAATGGTTTATGAAACCGTTTATCGGGGCATATCTGAAAAAGCAGCAGGATTTATATATATCGGATTTAAGAAAAGCTTTGGAGCATACCTCATAAGAAGCCTCATAAGAAAAGCAGGAGGAATTATCTTTTCTATTGACTTTTTACAAAAAGGAGAATAGAGTGATAGCAAGCACTTGCGTGTAAGAGGTGGGAGAATGGACGAAACAAGCCAAAAAATCATTGATGCAACCATGTCTCTGATTCGTGATAAAGGGTATGTTGCCACGACGACAAAAGATATTGCACGTTTAGCCGGCGTAAACGAGTGTACGCTGTTCCGTAAATTTCAAAATAAAAAAGATATTGTACTCCATGGTGTATCTCAGGAAAAATGGAGAGCGCATGTTACGCCGGAGCTTTTTCAAAATGTGCAATGGGAGTTAGAGCCGGATTTAGAGATGTTTATGAACGCATATATGGATAAAATCACTCCGGATTTTGTAAATCTGTCCATTGGCTTAAGAGCGCCGCAGCTTTATGAAGAAACTGCCTCTATGATTATGAAAGTACCACAGGCATTTATTTCTTCTCTGACAGAATACTTCAGGAAAAAGGAGGAATTGGGGGAAATTCCCCATTATGATTTTGAAAGTCTGGCGATGACTATTTTTTCTTCCACGTTTGGTTATACATTTTTAAATGCGTCTTTGGGCCAGAACCTTACTGAGGTGGGCAGAGAAGAATTTATCAAAAACAGTGTAAAGATATTTGTGAATGGGATTGTACAGAAGTAAAAATGGTACTGTATATTCAGTGCCATTTTATCATACCTAACTACAAGCAACTATGCACATTCGGAAATGCTGAAGCTTGCAGAAATGACAGGGGTTCCTGTTATTACTACCATAATGGGAAAAGGGGCAATTCCCACAACCCATGACTTGTACATCGGGAATCTGGAAATCCATGGGAGCTACGCGGCGAATACAGCGATCAGTAATTGTGATGTCCTCTTTTCTATCGGGACGAGGTTTAATGACCGCATAACAGGAAAAATCGGACACTTTGCCACCCATGCGGCAATCATTCATATAGACATAGACTCCGCTTCGATTTCCAGAAATATAGAGGTAGATATTCCCATTGTTGCGGACGCAAAAACGGCTCTTTTGGCATTGCTTGAAAAAGCGCAGAAATTAGATACGCAGGAATGGCTGGGGCAGATCAGGCAGTGGCAGGAAATGTTTTTTTGACAGGCGTTATTCCAGCACCTGTATGCGGTACAGAAAAAGCTGCCCCAGTAGCTGTAATGCCCCGACAGAGTGCTGCCCGGAATATACGCCGGATTTCCTTAAATTGGCGGAAAGCTACGGGGCAAACGGTATCCGCGTAACAAAAGAAAATGAGATTGCCGCTGCCCTTGAAACAGGAAAAAACACGTTAAAAGTACCTACTGTCATTGAATTTATCATTGAGCCAGAGGAAAATGTTATGCCGATTGTTCCACCCGGCAATGCTTTGGACGACATGATACTGGAAAGCGGGGATAAGGGAATATGAAAAAGAGATGGATTTGTTTATTTGTTGAAAATGATATAGGGGTTCTTGCCAGAATATCGGGATTGTTTTCCGGAAAGTCCTATAACCTGGCCAGCCTGACCGTGGGAACAACCGAGGACAGAACGCTTTCCCGTATGACAATCAGCTTAACCAGTGATGACAGAACATTTGAACAGGTAAAGAAGCAGCTGGGCCGATGTATTGAGGTAATTAAGGTAGTTGATTACACGGACATTGCTATTCATATGAAAGAGCTGATGTTTGTAAGAATAAATAACTGCTCGGATCGGGATATTGACGAGATATTCAAGATTTCGCAAGTATTTCAGGTATCGATTATTGATTATTCCCCGGCGACAGTGCTGATTGAAAGTGTGCATACAGAAAACCGTAATAATGCTCTGATCGCGTTACTGGAGAAATGCTATGCAAATCGAATTGAAATTGTTCGAGGAGGCAGTGTTGTTGTTGAAACATTAAGCATAGCTGATCGATAAAGAGGAATGGGTCTTCTCAAAATTGGTCAATGGGGTGATAATATAACGAAAGTGAATCAGAGAGGGCAAGTTATTATCCTATAATTTTTTACGCCGCAGTGCGCAGTTTCCTTTAAAAGCATAGAAATGGGCAGTTAGAATACAGGAGGAGAAAGGGCATGTCATTTATGAAGGAAATACTGGAAAAGAATATCCCCATCTGGGAGGAATGTATTGCAACACCCTTTATACAGGATCTGCAGGCGGGAACAATGCCGATAGAATGTTTCAAAAATTACATGATACAGGATAGTATTTATTTAAAGCACTATGCCAGGGTTTATGGAAAAATGATCTACCATGCTCAAACCTTACAGGAGATTCAGTTATATTATTCCATCCTGAGCTTTGTTACGGACACAGAATCTGCTGTGAGGCTTCAATACCTGGAGCAGTTGGGAATGACGGATAGGGATATGGAGCATATCATGCCGTTACCGGAAAACCAGGATTACATTGACTTCCTGTTGGAAACGGCAGAGGGTGGAGATGGGAAAGAAATGCTGATGGCAGTACTCCCCTGCATGATGAGCTACAGCTATATCTTCCGCAGGCTGGCCATCAGTTCGACAAGCAGAAATTCCAGGTACTGGGACTTTATCGAGGACTATGCGGATGATTCTTATGCAAAAGGATGCCAGGAGTGGTCAGATTTCGCGGATTGGAAATGCAGGGGGATTTCCGGGGCAGAAAAAGCGAAGCTGAGCAGCATCTTTGAAAAGGCGAGCCTTCTGGTACTGGAATTTTGGAAGATGCCGTATCGGAATCAAAACACTGAAAATAGGGATGAAATGAAGTAAACATTTGAAAAAGATGTAGAGTGAAGGTTAAAACTGTGATTCATAATCAGGAGAACTGGCTATGAATGCGATATAAGAATGATACCTGTATTTTGTGACCATAATGTTTATATTGACATTAGCAGCATTGCCGTTACCTGGAATAAAATCAGCAAACATGTTGAATGAAACGGAGTTACGAAAGGAGTTTACCAATGCTTCACATTGAACATTATTCTAAAACTTATCCCGGCGGGAAGAAGGCGGTGGATGATTTGACTCTGCATGTCCGTCCCGGTCAGATCTATGGATTCATCGGCCATAACGGAGCAGGCAAAACCACCACACTTCGGGCTGTGGCCGGGGTGATGGACTTTACCGAAGGCACCATCACCATTGACGGCCACGATATTAAGAAGGCTCCTGTGCAGGCGAAACGTGTCACCGCTTTTCTGCCGGACAACCCGGACATCTATGAGTTTATGAAAGGGATTGATTACCTCAATTTCATTGCCGATCTGTATGACATTTCTGCCAAGCAGCGCACTGCCGACATTGGCAAATATTCCGATGCTTTTGAACTCACAGACAATCTGGGCTCCCCCATTGGCAGCTACTCCCATGGGATGCGGCAGAAGCTGGCTTTGATTTCCGCTTTTATCCGGCGGCCCAGCGGTATTTTTTTCCACTCATGTACTGGAAGTGGCAGAAAAGCTGTGCGATCAGATTGCCATTATCAAAAACGGGAAACTGGTGCAAAGCGGTCCCACGGCAGAGCTGGTGGGGGATTCCTCCCTGGAAAGCGTATTTTTAGAACTGGAGGGAGAGCGATGAAAAAATTTTTTGTCCTGTTGAACGTCAGCCTCCGGTCCATGCTTCTTTCCTTAACCAATTCCAGGGGACGCAGTAAGAGAAAAGCGGCTACAGGACTGGGCGCGGTCTTTCTCATTGCCTTTCTGGGGCTGTATCTGTCCGGGCTTTACAGTTATATGCTGATGAAGGCGCTGGCGCCATCCAATATGGAAGTGCTGGTATTTGTATTCATGGGCATGGCCGCACTGGTGGGCGGGCTTCTGTTTACCACCTTTGCGGTGAAGGGCGTGGTATTTGGCGGAAAGGACAATGACCTGTTGCTGAGTATGCCGGTGCCCGCAACCATGCTGATGGCCAGCCGGGTAACCGCCATTTATCTGGAGAACCTGCTGTTTGCCATTTTCGTACTGGTTCCTGCCGGGGTAATCTGTACTTTTATGACACAGAACGGTGTGGGGTACAGCCTGCTGTTCTGGATGCGGCTGGGGACCTCGGTGCTGGCCCTTCCGCTGCTGGATACGGCGCTGTCCGTATTGTTGGGGGCGCTGGTCGCCTTTCTGTCTGTTCGGGTGTCCCGCAGAGCATTGGGACAGAATATTGTGATGGGAATATTCATGGCAGCAGTGTTCTATTTCTCGTTTCACCTAAGCGGTATGATAAACAGTCTTGCTGAGAATGCCGCCGGAGTGAAAAACTCCCTTACCTGGGCGGCGCCCATGCTGTGGATGGGGGAAGGCATTATGGGAGACGGGAGGCTGCTGCTGGCCTTTGTCCTGTGCTGCGTGTTCCCTTTTGCCCTGGTGGTAATCGGCCTTGGCCGGGGATACCGTCAGGCCGTGACTGCTTTTGCCGAGCGATCCGTACAGAGCAATTACAAACTCTCGGCGCAGACTGCCTCCGGACAGAAGAAGGCTTTGCTGAAAAAGGAAATGCAGCGCTTTTTTGGTACACCCATGTACTTCTGGAATGCCGGTATCGGTCTGATTATGCTGCTGGCCGCAGGGGTAGCCTCCCTGGTTATGAGAGATAAACTGTTAGCTTATATGGAAATGGCCGGGTATCCTTTACCGCTGCTTCCTATGGCGGCAGCGGTGATTGGTTTCTGCCTCTGCACCTGTCCCATCACTGCGCCTTCCATCAGTCTGGAAGGAAAATACCTGTGGATTTTGCGGGAATCCCCCATAGAGGAAAGGTCCCTGCTCTGGGTTAAGGTTGGCTTTCAACTTCTGCTGACCCTGCCCTGTACTGTAATTGCCGGGATGTGTATTTCGATTGCTTTTGGTTTTCCTTTGTGGCAGGGGGCGGTGCTGCTCATTGCCACACTGCTTTTCGCCGTAGGGCATGCTGCCTTTGGAATGCTTATGGGCCTGTGCTTTCCGAAGCTTGACGCAGTGAATGAAACGGTCGTTATCAAGCAGTCTATGGCCACGGTACTGGCAATGTTCGCTTCCATGGCGGTACTGGGGGTGGCAGCGGGATTCTATTATCTGGGCAGTAAAACAGCTCCCTGGACTGCGCTGGCGCTGCCCATAGGGGTATTCGCCTTGTTTGCGGCGGTATGTATCGTGATCCTTACCAGACAGGGACCCTCACTGCTGAGAAAACTATAGACAAAAAACAGATACAGGGGGTTTCGATGAACGGGAAATTTTTTACGCTGCCGGAAGAAAAGCAGAAGCGGATTATAAATGCTGCGTATGTGGTATTTGCCAACAGCAGTTACAAAAAGGCATCCATGTCCCGGATTGCGGCTGCCGGCGGGATATCAAAGTCTCTGCTGTTCCACTATTTCCAGAATAAGAAAGAGCTGTATTTATACCTCTGGGAGAATATCAACAGGATATCCTGTGAAATAGAATTAAAGTATTACAGGGAAACAACGGATTTTTTTGAAATCATGACCCAAAAGATTCTGGCAAGATGTGAGTTTATGAGAACGGCCCCTGATGAATATTTATTTTCCATACGGGCCCTTTTTGCGGAACCTTTGGAAATCAGGGAGGCAACCGGGAAGTCATATAAAGAAGTATATGAAGATGCAGCAGGTGAGCTGCTGGGGTCCGTGGACCTTTCCGTGTTCCGCCCGGGTGTTGACGTGGGAATGCTGCTGGAGGAGATTGACAGCTATCTGTTTCACAGTCTCTGGCAGATGCTTTCAGCCGGGAAGCTGGACCCGGACGGCCTGGAAAGGGATTTTTTGAAAAGAGTCGGGCAATGGAGAATTGCTTATTTGAAGTAGGCTGCATTGTGGGGAGAAGAACAATGGATATCATTTTATTTGTGAGTGTAATCGTCTACCTTATTGTAACAGCATATGCAGGGTATGCGGCGATAGAAAAATTAAAAGGGGACGAGCTGTCAGAAGAAAAACGGATACAAAGATACCGGTTTTCCTTTCTGTGGAATGTGGCTTCCGGGGGTGTTGTTATGTTACTTATTGTTATGGGACCGGCTACCCTGGAGGAAACAGTCTTCCGACCGATCAGCTTTTTGCAAGGAAGCCATAGGTATCTGGCGTTTGGCACATGGATTTTATGTGGTCTGCTGGGTACGGTATTTATTTTTCAAATAGCTGTGTTTTTGATAAATCCGACCTACAGGGACTCTGTTTCGAAACAGATAGAGGAAAAAACACATTCAGGGAAAGTCTATGATCGTGTTGTAAACGGACTTATTCCAAGAACCAGGCGGGAGAAGAGCTATTTTACTGCAACGGCACTGGCAGCAGGTATCTGCGAAGAGATTGTATTCAGGGGATTTTTGTTGTATGTTTTGAGGAGAATTTTCCCGGAATTATCGCCGTTTCTCCTGGCAGCTCTGGCAGGTACCTGCTTTGGGGCAGCCCATTTTTATCAAGGTATCAAAGGCGTGATAAAAACAGGGCTTCTGGGTATATTGTTCGGATTCTTGTATATCAGCACAGGTTCATTGTATTTGTGTATGGCAGTTCATTTCCTGTTTGATATTTCAGCCGCATTTTTATGTGAGGAGGACAAATATGAGGTTTGAAGCCGTAATTTTTGACCTGGATGGTACGCTGCTTGATTCGATGGATGTCTGGGAGAAGATTGATATTTGTTTTCTACAGAAGCGTGGACTGCCGGTTCCGGCAGATTATGTGACTGAAATCTGTGCCCGCAGCTTTGAGGAAGCGGCGCAGTATACAATAGACCTGTTTGGACTTTCCGAAAAATCGGAGGATATCATCAGGGAATGGAATGAGATGGCAGTTTATGAATATGCCCATCATGTGAAATTGTCGCCATACGCCCTGGAATATCTTATCGAGCTTAAAAAACGTGGCATGAAACTGGCGGTTGCCACAGGGCTGCCAGGAGAATTGTTTCTTCCCTGCCTTGAACATAATTCTGTTTTGGAATTGTTTGATATTCTCTGCTCCACCGATGAAGTAAAACGTGGAAAAGAGTATCCGGATGTATTTGAACTTGCGGCGCAGAGGTTAGGGGCAGCCCCTCAGCACTGTCTGGTCTTCGAGGATGTTCTGCTGGCTGTCAAAAGCGCAAAGCAGGCCGGAATGCTGGTATGCGCTGTATATGACAAATATTCTGCCCGGTACAGGGTGCAGATGGAGCAGGCAGCGGATTTTTACATAGCAGATTTCAGAGATGCTCCTTTACCAGATGCAGATTTCGAGGATGAAAATGAAAAGGAGTGAACAGAAATTGAACATAGCAGGGGTTAAATTCGGGATAATCTTAATCATGACAGCCATGTGTCTGGCAGGATGTACGAAAGAGGAAGCGTTTGTTGACAGCTGTGATTCGGAAATAGCAGAGCAGGTAACCAGTATTATGCAGGAATCCCAGAAGGGATGTTATAACCTGGAGAACTGTGAGGTCTTTGTTACGGAAGAGAGTAAAAAGGATGGATATGTGGTCCGGAGAATGACATTCCAGGCAGATTGGAAGCGGGTCAGGGAACCTATAGATGATCCATTGATCCAGGGAATGCTGCAGGCCAGGGATGAACTGGAATCGCCTGAGGAAAAGGAGGCTGCAGGGAAAATCATCGATGGATATATCGTGGAAATGAATAGTGAACCGGAATCGGAAAGGATAGAAACAAAATTTGTTGCACAAATTTCTCCGGAAAACGAAACATTGGAACTGTTTTATCCGTTTGTACAGGAGGGAAAGGAAACGCTGCTTCCATTCCGGGAGTATGCGGAAGAAAACTGGTTTGAAAATGCTGAAAAGCGGATGCAGGAGGGACGCAGGCGTTTGATTGTTGAAGTCACAGGGGCAGATGAATAAGGACAATGAGTGATTAAGGAGCAGACTATGAATAAAGATTTGGGTAAAGAAAGTAAAATTGGGATTATGTGTGCAACGGCCAGGGAACTTGCCCCATACCTGTCCGTTATGCTGAATGCGGCCATCTTAGATGTTCGGATATAAATAACGTACTGGAAGATGTGTATATTGAAAGTTTTATGTGCCAGAAGTATCCAGGCAGTATTCAAAATGGAATTCAACGTAATGCTGCGCTTATCATTCATCATATTCCAACGCAGGAAGCGCGTAAGGCAGAAAAGAGCGATGGACTGACCATTATGCTGGATATGATTTTCCGCTATGCCAGAGCCGGAAGGACAGAGGCAGAAAAAGAATATGATAAACAGTATTGTTCCCGCTTAAATTCCTGCCGTAAAATCATTGATGAGGCAGTGGTAAGCGCTGACCCGGATATTCGCTTTTATGCTACGAACCGCCTGATGCTAAAGTTGTGGAAATACATCAGACAGGCCATTAAAACAGCGGCAAAGAGCCTGAAAAATGAAATAAACCGGCTTTCGGAGGAAGAACTGAGTAAGAAAATTCAGGAGTATTTAAATCGGAAAATGTTATGGGTGGCACTTTCAGAGACCATCGGTGCTTCGGAAGAACAGAATGAAGTGGAAGAGGAAATTGAAGGCTGGGACGGGGAGCTGGAAGGGGAACCGGAATCTCAAAATCAGAACGGTAAGAACGAAGAATTAGAAAATGCACTTGAGAAAATGCGAGATGGGCAGAGGCAGGAAGGAGGAGAAGAGGAAACAGAGGAAGGAACGGAGATAGATGAGACATTATCTAATCTTTTGCAGAAAATAGCAGAGGAGAAGTTTCTGCAGGATGAGGAATCGGATTTAAAAAGGAATCTGGAGGAGGAGGCAGCAGATTTTAAATTGGACGGTATCCACAAAGATTCAGTGATTGAAATGCACCGGATGACAACAGTTCCCCTGCGATTGGAAAAAGAATATAAAATGATTGCTCCAGAAATAAACCGAATCACAAAACGGCTGGAAGCATCGCTTGAAGATGTGCTGGAGCGGCTGGAGGGAGGTACGCAATCAGGTCTTTACATGGGGAAACGTTTAAGCCGTGGAAATCTGTACCGGCTAGATGATAAGATTTTTGAAAAAACAATAAAACCGGAAGATGGATTTTCAATCGCATTTGCGGTTCTGCTTGACCTTTCAGGTTCTATGTCATCCGGTGGCAGGATTGAGTCTGCACAAAAAGCGGGTCTTGTCATGTATACGTTTTGCCGGAATCTGGGAATACCGGTTATGCTGTATGGCCATACAACCCATGATACGGGATATACGGAAGTGGTAGACATTTACTCTTTTGCAGATTTTGATTCTGTAGACAATCAGGATTATTTAAGAATCATGAGTGTTAGTACCTATGATTGTAATAGAGATGGAGTAGCACTTAGATTTGTAGGACAAAAACTGCTAAACCGGCCAGAGGATATAAAAATATTATTAATGATTTCCGATGGACAGCCTTATGCCCAAGGATATAAAGGCGAAATTGCAAAAGCAGATTTGCAAGAAGCCAAATATAGCCTGGAAAAAAGAGGAGTTAAGTTGTTTTCCGCAGCAATCGGTGATGACCGTAAGATGATTGAGGAAATATACAAAGATGGATTTCTGAATATTGCAGATTTCAATACAATGCCAGTCAAACTGGCAGGTCTCATCGCCCGGTTCATCAGATAGAGGAGGAGACATATGGCAGAAAGGGAAGAACGGGACTGGTCTAACGTAGTATCCGGTCAGATTGCAGTGTATAAAACAGATAAGGCACTGTTAGAGCTCATGGATAATTTAAAACCAGCGTCATATTTATTTCCGGCTCATATCCATGCGTCCGGAGACGTGTCAGAAGTTGGGGAAAGGTCCTTAATCCGTCTTAATATGCTGGATTACAGCAAAGGAACAGGGGATAATACAGTGAGTGTCTATGCCAATATCAGCCCAGAAGAAGCTAAATACATATACTCGGCGCTCTTTAATCATCTGTGGGAATTTGATTATCCCCAGGAAAAGATTTTTGGTAATCCAGATAAGGAGGGTTACAGTATTGTCACAAAACTTAATATTGTCCGGTATGATACTGATTCCCAGGGGAATAAACGTAATTACCCATGGTTTGTAGAAATACAAAACGGACGCGGCATTGCAATGAAAAATTCCAATGGTGGTCGGTATTGTAAAAGGAACAGTTATATCTGTGACAAGAAAGCCAGTCTGTACATCAATGATAAAGACCTGTTTATCCTATTTTGCAAGACAGACGCTTATATACGCGCATTTGAGATGGAGTATGCATTTCGGGAAAACAGGATCGGAAACTTTACCAGCTTGTATGGTCTTTTAAAGAATGAGATACAGGGAGCAGCCGACAGACTGCTCACTTGTATCCATAGGGAAGATGAGGAACCTATGAAAAAGGCAGGATGATTTAGTTCTAAAGGCCCAGGCTAAAGACCCTGTAAAAGTTGTTTGCTTGAATAAGAAGGGCAGATATGATATATTAGATTTGTAAAAGCATAAATTGTCTGGAACAGAAAGGAGGGCTTCTATGTGCCAGATCTCAATCCGCATACCGGATGCAGTTATGTATGATACACATATGAGTGAGGAGGAGGCCGCTGCATTTGCCAGATGTATGGTAGCAGTAGGATATTATACGCAGAATAATGTGTCCATAGGATACTGTGCCCAGATAGCCGATATGACAGAAGAAGAATTTATTAAATATCTGGGAAAGCGGAAGGTCAGTATTTTCCAGTTTGACAATAACGCAGAGTTTTTGGAGGAACTGGAGAATGCGTAGAGTGATTGTAAATTCCACCCCCATCATTATACTTTGTAATATTGGATTATTGGATATACTGAAGGCGCTCTATGCAGAGATTTGTATCCCGGAGGCTGTGTACCGTGAGGTGACAGAGAAAGACGATTCGGCATGTCAGGTATTAAAGACTGCATTGAATTGGATACATGTGGAAAAAATTGCAAACCAGTCAGATAAAAAGATGTATAAGGCGAAGCTTCACGATGGAGAAGTGGAAGTCATGATTCTGGCCCAGGAGGGGACAGCGGACGATTTAGTCGTGATAGATGACAATGCTGCTAAAAAAACAGCAAAATATCTCGGTCTAAAAGTTACCGGAACAATCGGAGTCCTTTTGAAAGCCAAGAGAGAGGGGATTATCCCGGAGATTGCTTCCATTCTCGAAAAAATGAAAAAGAACGGATTTTATATCAGCGAAAGCCTGGAACAACTGGTACTGGAACAGGCAGGAGAACAACACAATATATAGTGCAATGAAGTTGACAAAAACTATATATGGTGGTAAAATGAGTGAGAAAGCTGATTTATGTAATCCAAAGATTACAAATGGTTTTTGTTCCGGTGTTTAACTGGAAGCATGATTTTTGAAGTAACAGAATAAGAGCAGCTATTGTGCTGCGGGAATGAAGAGACATCAAAATGAATTGTTTTGGTGTCTCTTTTGTTTGCCCAGCATGGGCGTTTTCTAATGGGTGAAAGTCCCAAGTGCGCGTAGGCAACAACGAAGCACATAGCCGAACAGCAAGGGTGTCCGCCGTGAGACGGAATCTGAAAGAAGCTGTAAGCAAACCTCTGACCTGACGGACAGGAACCGCATATAAGGCTCGGAAATACGGATAAGGTGGCAAAAGGCACTGAAGTCCAAAAGGTTGCCGGAAGTACGAGTAAATGCGGCAGGTACATGGAGGAAAAGAACACGCACCTTAACTGGGGAGGTCTCACAGGCGGTCTCATTAGCCGTAGTAACAACGAATTGTGAGAAGTCAGCAGAAGCCATAGTAGTGAGGAAGTTCCTGTAATGGGGACGGAGCGAAGGGCTGAACAATCAATCAGTTGAAGTACGTTCCACTTCGTAGCCGGAGCATACGCCTGTCGATGACTTCAAAGGCGGCAAAGGCAAAAGGGGCAGAAAGGAAACAACGCATGGACACAAGCAGTCTCATGGAGCAGATATTAAGCAGGGATAATCTAAATGCGGCGTATCTGCAAGTCGTAAGGAATAAAGGAGCGGCAGGCGTGGACGGGATGACCGTTGAAGAACTTGGCGCATATCTTTCGGAAAACGGCGAAAACATTAAGGAACAGTTGCGGACGAGGAAGTATAAGCCGAAGCCAGTCCGCAGGGTGGAGATACCCAAACCCGATGGTGGTACAAGAAATCTTGGAGTGCCAACAGCAGTAGACCGCTTTGTACAGCAGGCGGTGGCACAGGTGCTTACCCCGATATTTGAGGAGCAGTTTCACGACCACAGCTATGGATTCAGACCCAAGCGGTGTGCACAGCAGGCAGTCCTTAAAGCATTGGAAATGATGAATGACGGACACAACTGGATAGTGGATATCGACCTAGCGAAATTCTTTGACACAGTAGACCATGACAAGCTGATGACGATTTTCGGACGGACAATAAAGGACGGAGATGTCATATCGGTGGTAAGAAAGATTCTGGTCAGCGGCGTAATGATTGATGATGAGTATGAAGATACGGTAGTCGGCACACCGCAGGGTGGAAATATCTCGCCGCTGTTAGCAAATATCATGTTAAATGAGCTGGACAAAGAACTGGAAGCAAGGAGGCTGGATTTCGTCCGGTATGCAGATGACCTTATTATAATGGTCGGGAGCAGACAGGCGGCAGAGCGGGTAATGAAGAGCGTGGCTCGGTTTATAGAGGAAAAGCTTGGACTGAAAGTGAACGCGGAAAAGAGCAGGGTTGATAAACCAAAGGGCATTAAGTATCTGGGGTTTGGATTTTACTATGACTCATTTGCCAAAGGGTACAAAGCCAGACCACACCCGAAAGCGGCAGCAAAGTTCAAGGCGCAGATGAAGAAATATACAAGCAGGAGCTGGGGAGTGGGCAATGGTTATAAAATTGGGAAACTCAACCGGCTTATCCGAGGGTGGATAAATTATTTCAAAATCGGAAGCATGAAAAGGCTGTGCGCAAAAATGGACGGACAGATTCGGTATCGACTGCGCATGTGCATATGGAAACACTGGAAAACGCCAAAGAACAGGGAAAAGAATCTTATCAAACTTGGTCTGCCGCCAAATGCGGCACATGGCATTTCATATGCCAAAGGATATGCCAGAGTGTGCAGAAGCTGGAATCTCCACATTTGTATCAGTAAAGAGAGACTAGCTAAGTTTGGTCTTGTATCCATGGAAGACTACTACGCCGAAAAGGCTGTTACATGTTAAGTTGATTGAACCGCCGTATACCGAACGGTACGTACGGTGGTGTGAGAGGTCGGAAGGCGAAATAATCGCCTTCCTCCTACTCGATTTGTTGTGCGCCTGGCGGCGCACGTTTCTAACGGGTGAAAGTCCTGAATCCACCTGGTAGCGGGAAGGATATAGCCGAAGGCAAGGGTGTTGCAGGTGACTGCAAATCTGAAGGAAGCCGGATGTGGGGAACGAACCCATGGGCAAACCTCTGGTCTGACGGACAGAAACCGTATAGAAGGCTGTACATGAGGGTAAGTCTGCAACACAAGATGAAGCCCGATAGCTACACGGAATCGTGTACAGTAAATGCGGCAGATAGATGGAGGGAAAGAAACGTGTGGTACCCAGGGAGGTCTGTACGGAATGCTCTGAAAGGAGTAACCATTGCCGAGAGGTAATGCTGAGCGTACAGAAGTCAGCAGAGGTCATAGTAGCTGTTTTCAGTGAAGGACCGAATCAATAGGAGTCTTTAGTACGACAGGGAAAGGAGGAATGGGCAGATGGGTACAGAAAACAGAGAAAGCTGCTCGCAAAGAGATAGCGCGGAACGCAAAGGGTATGTGAGAGCGCACCGCTCATTCAACCGGATATGGAAGGAAAGAGACAGTGCAGAGCCAGACATCTTAAGTAAGATACTGAACAAGGAAAATCTGAACAGGGCTTACAAAAGAGTGAAGGCAAACAAGGGAGCGCCGGGAGTGGATGGAATGACCATTGAAGCGGCGTTACCATGGCTGAGGGAGAATAACTATGAACTGGTAGAGAGAATCAGGAAGGGGAAGTATACCCCATCTCCAGTCAGGCGTGTGGAGATTCCGAAGCCGGAGGGAGGGATACGAAAGCTTGGTATCCCCACCGTAATAGACCGTATCATCCAGCAGGCAATGCTTCAACAGCTCATGCCAATCTACGAACCATTGTTCTCGAAAGACAGCTTCGGCTATCGTCCGGGACGAGGAGCAAAAGACGCCATTCTCAGGATAAAGGAGTATATCGAACAGGGATACACGAGGGCAGTAGTTCTCGACTTATCGAAATACTTTGATACGCTGAACCATACGATACTGCTGAACCTGTTGAGGAAACAAGTAAAAGACGAAAGAGTGGTGCAGATGGTGAAGCGGTACCTGAAAAGTGGAGTGATGGAAAACGGTGTTGTGACAGAAACGAAGGAAGGCTCCCCGCAGGGAGGAAATCTATCCCCACTCTTAGCAAACGCGTATCTGAATGAGTTCGACTGGGAGTTCCACAGACGGGGCGTACCGTGTATCCGCTATGCAGACGACATCGTACTGCTGGCAAAGAGCGAACGGGCGGCAGAACGACTGCTGGAATCCAGCACGAAATATCTGGAGGCAAGGCTGAAACTGAGAGTGAATCGGGAAAAGAGCCGAACGGTCAGTGTGTTCGCAATCCAAAATTTTAAGTTCCTTGGTTTTTGTTTTGGGAAGAACGGAACAGGGACCTATATCCGTGTCCATGGAACGTCATGGAAGAAAGCCAAGGAGAAACTGCGCAGGCTTACTTCCCGGAGCAGGTGCGGGAGTATCATCCGAACCAAGGAAAAGATAAAAGTCTACATGAGAGGATGGCTGAACTACTATGGGATAGCGGACATGAAGAAAAACATCGAAAGCCTGAATGGATGGTTGTACCGCCGGATACGGATGTGTATCTGGAAACAGTGGAGACTGCCCAAAACCAGAATGAGGAAACTCATAGGACTGGGAGTAGACAGCCATTATGCGGCAACAATAGCCTACGACCGCAAGGGATACTGGTTCAATGCCGGAAACAAGGCGGTCAACTGGGCATTAAGTAAAGAAAGACTGATAAACTGGGGCTTTTATGACTTAGCCGCAGCCTATCAGTCTCTGCACACCAACTATTGAAAGCGCCGTATACGAGAACCGTACGTACGGTGCTGTGAGAGGACGGCGGTTAATCACCGCCTCCTACTCGATTGCAGAAAGGAGGAAGAAGCCAGAAGGCGGAAAGGAGGGAGCGGATGAGAGATTCTTACAATCCGGAGGGATATCATTGCCTTATCATTGCAATCTTAATGGGAGTCAATGCAAGGGAGGCCCGGTTTCTGTATGAACATGGCCTGAATAATCCGATTTCCCAAAAAATCTTAAAAAAGAAGCATCCCAAAATTGTGCGGGTGTCAACAAGAAAGGAGAGAAAAGAAGTTATACAGCAACTGAGAAGCGAGGGTTACAGTATAGAGGCTATCGCAGATATTTTAAACTGTGACCATTCCACTGTGAAACGAAATTCTAAATTGAAAAGGAGATTCACATCATGATGACATTAGAAAAATTTGCCGAAGCTGTCAGCTCTGAAGTAGCCAAAAGATTAGGGGCCGGTTTCCATGTGCATGTTCTGAAACCGGTTATCAACAATGGCATAGTCCAGACACAGTTGTGCATTGAAAAAGAGGGGCAGCAGTTTCGCCCCTCTATTCACTTGAAAGATTTTTTTGAGTGCTACAAAAAAGGAACAGGGCTTCAAGCGATTATTGATGAGATTCTGGAATGCTATGCATCGGCGCCAGATATACCGGCTGGTATGCAGGAGATTGTAAATGATATGAGTTTTGAGAAAATCAAAGACAAAATCATGTGTAAACTGGTAAATACCCACGACAACGCTTCTATGCTGGAGAACATCCCAAACATTCCATATCTGGATTTATCCGTTATATTTTTATCATTATGTGAAGAAACAGAAGAAATAGCAGCAACCTTAATGATAACAAATAAACATTTGAACTATTGGTCTGTGGACAAAGAGGAATTGTATCAGAGAGCATTGGTCAATATGGTAAATAAGTATCCACCAGTGCTTATGAAAATAACGGACATGATGTATGTGTTAACAAACCGGATTCACTTTTGGGGTGCCGAAGTCTTACTCTATCCCGGGCTCATGAGATACTGTGAATTACATGTGGGAAAGGATTTCTTAATCATTCCTTATAGTGTAGATGAAGTGATTCTGTTTCCGACCCTGGGTGTTGAAGATGCTGTAGTTTCTCAGGAACTGGCGGATTTGATACAGTCCATTAATGCAGAGGAAGTTCCGGCAGATGAACGGTTATCCAATCATGCATATAGATATTGTTCCGCTGAGGATAAGGTTATATGCATTTAAGGTGACTTTCATTAGGATAGGAGAGGTTTATGCATATTCATAAATTTGCAGATATCGCCTCGTTTGCAGAGATTGGGGTTGGAGGGAATCTTCCGGCAACAGAAGAGTACCGGGAATTCATCAAAAAGCTCCACCCTACACAGTTCCTGACAGGACGGCTGACAGCTCCGTTATATGAAGTAGAGTATTCCTATGTAACTGTGCGGGGAAATTACCGAAAGGCTTATAAATATATCCTGCTGCGTTTGGAGCATGATGATCTGGACCTGGAGATTGAAATGATATTCTCAGACTGGGTAGAGGAATTAAACCGTATATGTCCATACCGGCGTATTTTAAATGCACAAATTCTTAAAATAAAGCCCATAGCGTATGCAACAATCCCATTTGAAATCTAAAAAGGTTCCATTCCCTCATTTCCCGGAGAAAACTCCTGGTTGCCGTTAAAGGCCAGGTTACTGCGGACCGAGGCCTTGAAAGAAGAGCGGTTAGCGGCGTAAAAAGACACACCGGAAAGAATGGCTTTTCCGTCAATAGCAGAATAATTGCGAAGGACGGGAGAGAATGGAACAATACAGACTTTTTGATGATTTTTCAGATAAGGTAAAACGGGCAATCCAGTTGTTTCAGATGTTTGAAGATGCTGCGGTCCGGTATCATAAGGATGGTTATTACCTTGCCTTCAGCGGCGGAAAAGACAGTGTTGTGCTTTATGTGCTTGCAAAGATGGCCCATGTGAAGTTTCAGGCACATTATCATTTGACAACAGTAGATCCTCCGGAGCTGGTGCGGTTTATACGGGAGGCATTTCCAGATGTCAAGGTTGAGTATCCGGAGCTGACCATGTGGGATTTGATTGTCAAGAAGCAGATGCCGCCGCTGCGTACAGCACGCTACTGTTGTGAAGTGCTGAAAGAAGGAGGGGGCGAGGGAGCCTTTACGGTGACCGGAGTCCGCTGGGAAGAAAGCAGGAAAAGAGCCAACCGGGATTTCTTAGAGATTCATAAGAAGAAAGGGGCTATTTATCTAAATTGTGATAACGAGGAAGACCGTAGAAAATTAGAAATATGCAGCTTGAAGGGAAAAAGAATATTAAATCCCATCATCGACTGGACAGAGGAGGACATCTGGTGCTTTATCCGTAAGTATCAGGTGCCTTATTGCTGTCTGTATGACCAAGGCTTTTGTAGGATTGGGTGCATCGGTTGCCCTCTGGCAAGCATAAGAAGCCGGGAACGGGAATTTGAGCGATATCCCAAGTACCGTGATGCTTACATAAGAGCCTTTGACCGTATGGTAAAGGCTCGTACCGCCAGTGGAAAATCTAAGGGAAACTGGAAGGATGGTGAGAGTGTGTTCCGCTGGTGGATGTATGGAAATGAAAAAACAGATAAACAGGTTGCAGGTCAGATGGAGCTAAAGGATTTTATCGACATGGCGGCTTAGTCACTTCACTGGGTTCGTAAAAGACATCAATGAGTGGAGTAAAACGTATTGCACGTAAGCACCCAATACGGCCGTAATGTACGTATAACGAAAGAAGGAGGACCAAATGAAAAAACAATCGTGTAGGAACTGCCACAATATTGATCTGAATAAAAAAGAGGAAACAGAAGGAAGGCTGAGTGGACGCTACCGTTATGGCTGCACCGTACAAAGAAGCGGGTTTATATGCGGCTTTATCATCAGCGATGAGAAACTGGAAGCTTTGGTTTGTCCAAACTGGAAAGGAGGGAAGATGGAGGAGGCAGACTACGAAAGGCTGGCGGACGAATTTGGGGAAAGGCTTCAAACTCTGTATGACCGGTGGAATATGTGGAAAATAAGGGGGTGCCCGGAGGCGGATGTGCCTGACGGAGAATATTTAAATCGACTGCGCAGTGGAATAGAAGCAATGATGAGGCAGATTGAGAATACCTTCGTTGAGGCAGATTACCCAGAATGTTATTATGCTCCCCTTCCTCCGGTTATGGATGTGGATTACATGGCGAATTGCCAGCAAATTAAAGAATCCGCAATTCGTGCGCTTGAAGAATACCGAAATAATAAGGATTATTTATGGTTAGCAGACCATATCCAACATTTGGATAATGAGGACAAAGAAAACAGTGAGGCTTACCGTCTCTTGTGTCATGTACAAAGTTTGGAAGAAGCGATTTGCGAAGATGCCTACTTGCAGATGAAGAGAGTGAGCTTCCAGGAAAGCCTGTATGATGACCTGGCTAACTGTAAAAGGCGTATTTTGAAAAGAAAGCGCCGGCCATCAAATAGGAAATCGAAAAAAAATAGCCCGCAGATTGTTGGCCAGTTAAGAATCGGTGATTTGAAGGCTTCATAAGGAGGAAAAGAATGGACCATCTTATGTTAGTAAAAAATCTGTTCAATGATATGTTTGTGTTTCTTAATGGTACTCAACCGCTGCCTTTAGAATCGCTGGATGATGTCTACCAGGGGGAACCACTATTTCTGGCGCTGATTGGAGGATTGGACCAGGCACTTTTGGTTGATTATAATAGCGCAATGCAGGAAAGCTATGGATTCTATAAGAAGTATTGCGGCAGAGAACTTACTGAAGAGGAATGGGAACAAGTGGTAGAAGAAATCCAGATGTTCATTGATAAATGGAACAATAGCTGGTGTAAGGGAATGATTTTGGCGTTATTGGCGTTGATGGAACAGGAAGAGGACGAGCGGAAAGGAGAAGGAAAGATGGAGCAGGCAGAAAGTTCCGGAGATGAAGAGTTGGATAGCATAGATAATGCTGCATAAAGTCAGTATAGCCGGGGAATGGTGAATTCTCCGGCTGAATTTAAAGGAGTATGACAATGATAGAAAAATTATATAAAAAGGTTAAGAATATTCAAGATTTTAACGAGACAGCCAGTAAGTTGCGTCAAATGGGACTAAAGGATGAACTTAAAAATCTTGCCGGGAAATATAAGGTTCCTGAAGTGGATTTGAAAGAGTTCCTCTCTGGAAAGCGGTATTTCCTGATAGACGGAGGAGAGACGCAGAAAGATTATATGTCAGCCCGGAGTAAGCTGTTGGATGAAATGTTTAATCAAAAAGAAGGTTTAATCAAAAAGAGGGTTTAATTCCCCGCAGCTTGCTGCGTAACAAACTTTTTCAAGACATGGAGGAAGTGATATACTAGAGGAAAAAGGAAAGGAGAAATTGTGCGATGAGTGAAACAATACGCAAGTCACACAATGTATCAGTACTCATGTATCATTTCGTATGTCCAGCAAAATATAGAAGAGTAGTAATAGATGAAGATGTAGATAGGGTAATCAAAGAAACGTGTGAGGGAATTCAGGAAAGGTATGAAATAAGATTTTTGGAAGTAGGTACAGATAAAGACCATATACATTTTCTTATCCAGTCAGTGCCTGCATATAGTCCAAAAAAAATCATCCAAATAGTGAAGAGCATCATAGCCCGGGAGGTGTTCGCGAAATGTCCACAAGTGAAGAAAAAATTGTGGGGAGGAGAATTCTGGACAGATGGCTATTACGTAGCAACGGTGAGTGAACATGGGAATGAGCAAATCATAAGTAGATATGTGAAAGAACAGGGACAGGAAAAAAATTATAAAACAATCTATAAAAACGTAGAGAAAACAAAGCAGTATAGCATATGGGATTATATGTAGAGGTTGCAACCTTCGATGGGGCTGTGAAGAAATAGAGTAGATGAGAGTATGAAAAAAAGTCTGTAAATTGAGATCTTCTATGATAAGTTAATGAGAAAGGTAGGTGGATGTCGTGACCACCTACCTTTACTATACGGATGCTTTTGGATTCTGTCAAGATGTATTGGAAAATCCCATCAAATTATGGTACACTTCTTACAGGAAAACATCAGGAGGTGTGCCATGAAGCTAAAAACAGACGATCCCTTTGTACCTGAAGATATCAGGGCAAAGATCAATGGACTGCAGTCCCTGCTGGATCATGCAGCCGACTTATACAGTGATATCTATAGCTGGTATGACAGTGAACTGAAATCCTATGACCCGAAAGCCACCGCAGACGATGAACTGTTTGACCCTGGCACAGGGACTGTTGTGGAGGGGATCGATTACCTGTCTATCATGGAATCCCTGTCAGAGCTGCAGACAGCCAACGAATGTAAAATGCAGAGGGATTAACCTTGTGTCCCATCGGCCTGGCCTCTGGCGATGTCTTCCCGTATCAGGGCCTTGATGGCCCCTTGGACGGAAGTGTCCCTGCCATATTTGTGCTGTCTGACCCAGGCCAGGATATCTGCATCTGTCTTCATATTCAGTTTTAACTTCACCTGTACAGTATTATAGCTGTCGTACCTGTCCTGAGCATCGTATTTTGAAAATCCATACATGGAAAGCTCCTTTCCGGATAGGTGTACACCTATGCCTGTGCGCTCTTATTCCGGCAGTCTGCCTTCGTACATAATGGACAGTTCCCCATAGACCTGCCCCCAGTTGCGGATGGGCATGGTCCACTTCTTCGTCGCCTCGAACGTGGCCAGGTACAGAGCCTTTAAGAGCGCCGTGCTGCCCGGGAACACGCTCCGCTGGCGGTTGAGCTTCCGGTAGGTAGAGTTGAGGCTCTCGATCGCGTTGGTAGTATAGATCACCTTCCTGACCTCCATGGAAAACTTGAAGATGGGGGATACCACATCCCAGTTGTCATGCCAGCGTTTCATTGAGTTGGGGTACTTTGGCGTCCACTTTTCCGTCACCTTCTCCAGCGCCTCCAGCGCCTTTTCCTCGTTTGCGGCATGGTAGATGGTTTTCAGGTCCGTGGCAAATGCTTTCCGGTCCTTGTCGGAGACGTATTTCAGCGTGTTCCGTACCATATGTACGATGCAGCGCTGCTGCTCCGTCTTCGGGAATGCCGCCGTTATGGCTTCCTTAATGCCCGTGAGCCCGTCCGAGCAGAGAATGAGGATATCCTTCACACCGCGGTTCTTCAACTCGTTCAGAACGCAGAGCCAGTACTTGGAGCTTTCATTCTCCCCGATCTGTATGCTCAGGACTTCCTTTTTACCTTCCAGCGTAAGGCCGAGGATGACATAGGCGGCAAGCTTGCGGATTACCCCGTCCTCCCGCACGGAATAATGGATTGCGTCGATGTAGACCACGGGATAGACTTCCTCCAGCGGGCGGTTCTGCCAGTCTTCAATCTGCGGCAGTATCTTGTCCGTCACGTCCGAGATGAACCCTTCCGAAGCCTCAAAACCATAAATGTCCATCAAGGTATCCGAGATTTGGCGGGTTGTCATGCCTTTTGCATACATGGATATGATCTTCTGGTCAATGCCGGAAATGTCCTTCTGGCGCTTTCTTACCACCTGGGGTTCAAACGTGGACTTCCTGTCCTGGGGCACCTGGATGTCCATGCTCCCGAAGCTGCTGTTGATCCGCTTGGGCTTGTAGCCATTGCGGTAATCATCCGAATCCGACCGTTCTGACCTCCCATAGCCGAGATGCTCATCCATCTCCGCTTCCATCATCTCCTTCAGGGTGCTCCCCAGCAGGTCTTTGAGGGCTTCCTGGATATCCTCCGCAGTCTGGATGTCATACTCTTCCAGGAGCTGATGGACGATGTTCCTTTTCCCCTCCGTCATGACTACTTTGTGTACGGGCTGTTTTTCTCTTCTTGCCATAATAATAGGCCTCCTTATGATAATAGATTTTATCATAGAAGACCTAATGCTTAATAGCTATTTACAGAAAAACTTTCATACTCTCGAGTAGATGGACTCTATTTCCCACAGCCCTCCCACTTTTTGATCCAGAAGTCTGTTACTTTCCTAAAAAAGCATATACCTCCCCCTTACCCCCATAGAAAGCGGGCCCTTCTTTTTTATGCCGCAACAGCAGCCCTTTTCTTTTTATTCCTGAATTTATAGAGATTATGGCCTATTGATACCAAATATATTTCCAGACTCACTCGGTTTAGCTTTCTTCTTACCACACGTTTGTACCATTGGTCATACTTTATGATTCCAAACGTCCCTTCCGCTTGTATCGAACGGTTCATCCGCAGCAGCGCTCCCTGGATACTTTCCAGGTTTTCGACTACTTCCTGGTGCATACAGCTCAGCTCCCGGTTCATACACACCATACGGTTCTTATCTGTCTTTTTACATTGTTCCTTATAAGGACATCCTCCACAGTCCTCACATGTATAGTACTCTTCCTGGCGTCCATATCGGTTCCCTTTTACTGCTTTCCTGTATGCAAAATGGAACTTCTTTCCCCATGGGCACATCAGGGTCCCATCCGGGCCCGGCTTAAAGTTCACCGCACGAAACGGGTTCTCATGATATTCTTTATCTTTTGTCTCTTTTTTGTACATCGGAAATTTCATGTACTTTTCCATCCCGTGTTCCTGACAATAAATATAATTGTTGTACGAGCCGTATCCCGCATCTGCTACCGGATATTTCGGGTAAAACCCATACAGTTCCCTAAATTTCTCCATCAACGGCACAAAGCAGTCCATATCCGAGCGGTACTGCTTCACGTCGATGACCGCTATATATTCATCCGCTGCCCCGATCTGAATGTTATATGCCGGGAGCAGCTGGTCGTTTCCCATGTAGTCCTTTTTCATCCGCATAAACGTGGCATCATGGTCCGTTTTGGAATAGCTGTTGCGTTCCGGACCGCAGATCCGGATCTTTTTCACATATTCTTTCAGTTTCTCCGTGTATTCTTTCAGCTTCTCGTAATATCTCTGCTCCCTGGTCTTTCGGTGTCCCCTGCCGTGGACAAACGCTTTTTCGTCGATCCGGCACTGAAAAGCGTATCGTCCAAGAATCATCTCCAGACCTTGCGGAGTATATTCCGTGTTCGTCTCAACCTTCAGCCCGGTATAGGCCAGCACGCCGGACCTACTCAGTAGGAAGCAGCAGCGGCTTCCGAACCCATACCAGGACCAAAACGGGGAGCCGCCTACATTTCTAAGCTGTGTCAATGCGACCTCGACAATTTGAGCATCTCCGGCCCCCTAATAGACGAATATCTTGCTGACCAACGTGCGGGAATACATATATCCGCCCACATTGGCCTATTCCTCTGGCAGAATTCAGAGAAAAAATACTATATGATGCAGTAAAGGACGTATATTCCTGGCCCCTATAAAAGCCAGATAGAGCTTCCTTCGAGCCGGCCTCGTATTCCTGCGCAGAGAACAACAACGGCGCAAGAGAATGAATGATTAGCTATGGTCGATGCCAAAGGACGCTAGTAGTAATTTGACAATTTGTATTACAGGTTATTTGCATTTTCATAGATTTCCTTTCTATCCTTATCGGATAACAGCCCTTCAGTGATAAAGGCAATCGCAAAAATGACGAACAGATTTAGCCCAAACCGTATCAGTGTAAAGGACACACCCAAAGAGGATATTTCAAAAAGGAGTAAAGGAATGCGGATACTGGCGCTTGTGCATAGGAAAAGCAGCACGTTTGAAATCCTGCAGCCCTTTTTCAACAGTACCCCGGCAACAGGCAGCAGCGCATATATGGGAACGGCTGTTATCGTTCCAGACAATATGGCTACGGCAACACCTTTCACACCGGAATTCGCTCCCATAATTCGTATCATTTTTTCACGTTCAACCCATACGTCCATCAGGCCAATACAGATGAATACAGGCGTAAGTATAAAGAGGAAGTTGATAAAGTTCTTTCCGCTAAAGGCCAATGCTGTTTTTCCAATCTCCGGGTCATAGAGCCAAATGATGAGATTACAAAGCACCATTACAAATAAAAACCAATACTTTTTTATCGCTGTTTTCATTTGAGCAACACCCCCATTAGGTAAGCTGTGATAAAGGAAAATACAAATGCAAGCATATTCCGAAGAACGGCTATTTTCTTACCCAGATATTTTGTCTCTATCGGGATCGTGATCAGCCCAACCGTAGTGAGCGTAGAAAC
This sequence comes from Enterocloster clostridioformis, assembly GCF_020297485.1. NCBI lineage: Bacteria > Bacillati > Bacillota > Clostridia > Lachnospirales > Lachnospiraceae > Enterocloster > Enterocloster clostridioformis. Next base: position 1,752,046 of record NZ_JAIWZC010000001.1, on the reverse strand, counting down.
AAATACCGCCATTTGGATTATGCCCGCGCCGCTTTTCAGAAGTTCCGAAACAATGGGGAAAGCAATCATAACGGGTACTAACGAAAACGCACCAACAAGCGAAGCTAAGAGCATGCCGATAAAACCCGTTTCTTCGCCTATCATGCGTCTGATTGTCTCCGGCGAAAGCACCGCAAGCGCCACCCCAACAAAAAGCAGGATAGCAACAAATTGCGGCAGGACGCCTGTAAACATCTTCCACGCCTTTTTTAAGGATAATAGTGTTTTTCTTTTGTCTTTCAAAAAAGAGAAAAGCAGTAAAAGTGCTGCTAAACCATAGAACGAATAGGTAAAAACTGTGTTCAACTCTGTTCACGCCCTCCCTAGATTGCTTTTTTTAACGGCGAAAGTACCAACAGCGCAACACCGCCGCCCAAAAGGGCTGTTAGCAGCTGTGGTATAGAGAACATATTCGAAATCACCGCCGCCTGCGGAGCCGGTAATCTTAAAAAGAACGGCACGGCTATTTGCGCGATTCCAAGGTATAGGACCAAGAATTTGGCGGCTGCCGCAGCTGCCAAAGCAATCATTGGTGCGGTATATTTATGCCCCCAACGCCTGTTGCCAATGAAGTGCCAAATCAGCACGAGGGTAATGTTTCCTGCCACGATAAAGGGGATCAGGCTCCAAAGAGGGCCTATTCCAATCAGCTTCGCCATAACAGGCGAAATGACAGCAACGCAAAGTCCTGACATCATGCCGCAGGTCATAACGGAAACAATCATCAGCATATTCACAACAGACCCAGTAATAATAGTGCTCCCTAATGCTCCGGTAGCCGCCTGCAATACGACAAGTAAGGCGATAAAAACTGCTGTGCGGGTAATCCAAAGCGTTCTTTCTTTGATCATAATTTTGAGATTTCCTTTCTCTTCTCTTGTTTTTCAGATTTTATTATAGTACAATTTTGACAAATGCCTTGTTGCACACGCAACAAAAAACGAGGTTATTGTGATGCGTGAGTTTATAGAAGATTTAAAGCAGACAAATCTATTTTTCGCCATTGAACCAGAGGAAATTGATGGGCTCCTTTATTGCCTCTGTGCAAAGTATGTCCGGTACGCCAAAGGCGACTATATCATTGAGGAAGGGAACAAGGTATACGACTTCGGAATTATGCTATCAGGGCATGGACGCGCAATAAAGTGGGATCCCTCTGACAGAGTGATTCTTATTTCTCTTCTGAAAAAGGGAAGCGAGATAGGGGTTATTTTAGCGGCAAGTTTAGAACACAAAAGTCCTGTTACTGTACAGGCGGAGGATGATGTCCTGGTATTGCAAATCCCTTTTGAACGCGTATTGGCCCGGTGCGAAAAGGCCTGCCCCCGGCATGACAGGCTATTACGCAACTATATAAGCATTGTTGCCAAAAAGGGGCTTGTACTGCACGAACGTATAGATTGTCTGCTGCGTCCGACAATACGGGAGAAAATATTGACCTACTTACAGTGTATAGCCCGCGAACAACAAAAAAGAACATTTACGATTCCGATGAATAGAAACTCTATGGCAGAATACCTCAACGTGGAGCGCAGCGCACTTTCACGAGAGCTGTCCTACATGAAGCGGGACGGGATTATTGATTATCATAAAAACACGTTTAGACTGATTTGAGATGCATAGAAGCAGAGGTTCTTGTAAGCACTTTGTAGGAAGTTATGTGATTGAGGAAGAGGAATTGTTGCAGACAATGGAGGAGTGGTTTTCTAAAAAGCGCTGATACCAATCAAGTTTTCCTGCGGCCGCCACTTGCAAAGCAAAAACTGGAATGCTATAATAGCGCTAACAGAATAAACAGGGGAGCTTGTGTGACAGGCTGAGAGGAAGGTAGACCTTCGACCCTTGAACCTGATGCGGATAATGCCGCCGGAGGAAGTCGTGGAGATTGGTACTTTTTCAGGGGGCATCCTATGCAGGTGTCTCCTGTTTTTTTGCGCTTTTTGAAGGAAAGGATGTGAGAACAGCAACCGCGGTATGCCTGCGGCGGGTTGAGGGGGAGCGCCCTGAACCTTGTATGACAGCGATGGGAAGCCGTGTTCCGGCGTGAGAGGAGGCCAGTAAGCCTCGACCGAATCTTTCCAACCGGCAGACTCTAGCGGTCTGTCATCATTAGGGGAAGGCGCCGCTATACAGGGCCGTTTTCTCTCATTACAAAGGAGTATCATACTATGTTTGAACAGATTTTTGAAAGTGTCCGGCAGAAATCCCCGCTGGTTCACTGTATCACCAACTATGTCACTGTCAACGATTGCGCAAACATGCTGCTGGCTTGCGGCGGCTCACCTATTATGGCGGATGATCCGGGGGACGCTGTGGAGATTACCAGTATCTGCGGCGGACTGACCATCAACATCGGCACGCTGAATCAGCGCACCATTCCGGCCATGCTTGCCGCCGGGAAGCGTGCCAACGAGCTGGGGCACCCCGTAGTACTGGACCCGGTGGGAGCCGGGGCTTCCACGCTACGGACGGACACGGCCCTCCGGCTGCTAAAGGAAGTGAAGTTCGCGGTAATTAGGGGCAACATCTCGGAGATCAAGACCCTTGCCTCCGGCAGCGGCACCACCAAGGGCGTGGATGCTGATGTGGCGGATCGGGTGACTGAAGACAATCTGGATGGGGCAGTATCCTTCGTCAAGGAGCTTGCAAGGCGCATTGGGGCGGTGATTGCCGTTACCGGAGCGATTGACATTGTGGCGGATGAGGAGCGGGCCTTTTGTATACGCAACGGCCGTCCGGAGATGTCCTCCATCACCGGAACCGGCTGCCAGCTTTCTGCTCTGACTGCGGCCTTTGTCACAGCAAACCCGGATCAGTCCCTGGAGGCCGCTGCGGCCGCCGTGTGCGCCATGGGTCTGTGCGGAGAAGTCGCCTACAAACGTATGACAGGGCTGGACGGTAACGCCTCTTACCGGAACTATATTATCGACGCCATGTACCGCCTGACCCCGGCGGAACTGGAGAAAGGAGCAAACTATGAAATGCGATAAGCGGCATATGCTGCTCTATGCTGTCACCGACCGGACCTGGAGCGGGGAGCAGACTCTCTATGAGCAGGTAGAAGCGGCATTGAAAGGCGGCGTAACTTGTGTGCAGCTGCGGGAGAAAGAGCTGGACGAAGCGGCGTTTCTTCAGGAGGCTAAGGACATCTGCGCCCTGTGCCGCCGGTACCACATACCCTTTATTGTGAATGACAACGTGGATATTGCCGTCGCATGCGGGGCGGACGGAATCCATGTGGGCCAGGAAGATATGGTGGCGGGGGAGGTCCGCCGCCGGGTGGGGGACGCGATGATTCTCGGTGTCTCTGTCCACACGGTTGAGGAGGCCCGTCAGGCTGTCCACGACGGCGCGGACTACCTGGGTTTGGGAGCGGTGTTTCCCACAAGCACCAAGGCTGACGCGGACCAGATGACCAGCGAGACCCTACGGGATATTTGCAGCGCGGTGGATGTGCCCATCGTAGCTATCGGCGGCATCAACCGGGACAACCTTCTTAGCCTGGCCGGCAGCGGCGTGGACGGGGCGGCCCTGGTATCCGCCATCTTCTCGGCAGAGGATATTGAGAGGAATTGCCAGGAGCTTCGGGCGCTGGCAGAGAGGATGGTAAGGGCATGAGGATTTGCGGCGTGATTTTTGATGTTGACGGTACGCTGTTGGATTCCATGTTTATTTGGGATACGATTGGCGAGACCTATTTGCGCTCCATCGGATATGAGCCGCGGGAGAATTTGAACGATACGTTTAAAAATATGAGCCTGCACCAGGCGGCCTGCTATTACCAGACAGAGTATGGTGTGACGCTGAGTATTAAGGAGATTATGGCTGGGGTCAACGCCATGCTGGAGCGGTATTACCGTTTTGAGGTTCCGCTGAAGGCGGGAGTAAAGGAGCTGCTGGCACAGCTCCAGCGGAGCAAAGTCAAGCTGTGTATCGCCACTGCCACAGACCGGTATCTAGTGGAGGATGCCCTGGAGCGGTGTGGGGTGCTGTCCTGTTTTGGGGAGATTTTTACCTGCAACGAGGTGGGTCACGGCAAGGACGAACCGGAAATTTTTGAAGCAGCGCTTCGCTTCCTGGGAACAAAGAAGGCAGAGACAGTTGTGTTTGACGATGCGCTCTATGCCGTCAAAGCGGCGAAAGCGGCCGGGTTTCCGGTAGCGGCGGTGTATGACAGCCATGAAAAGAATCAGGAGGAAATCTGTACTCTGTCCGATCTATACCTGAAAGATTTGACGCAATTGGATAAACTCAGGAACTTCCTTCCGGTTTAGCGGCTGGGAGTTTTAAGCGGCAAATTGGGGGCACCACCTTTTGCCGCTCTATAAAAATAATGCAAAGGAGATATAGCAATGAGAACAGCATTATCAATCGCTGGGACAGACCCCAGCGGAGGCGCCGGGATTCAGGCCGATCTGAAAGCGATGACCATGAACGGTGTTTTCGCCATGAGCGCTATTACGGCGCTGGTAGCGCAGAACACCATCGGCGTAAGAGAAATTGTAGAAATGACACCCGATTTTCTCGGGCAGCAGATTGACGCGGTATTCGAGGACATTCCGCCTGACGCGGTGAAAATCGGTATGGTAGCCTCCTGCGGACTGATTGAGAAAATCGCAGAGCGGCTGCGCTTCTACCAGGCAAGGAACGTCGTGGTGGACCCGGTGATGGTGGCGACCAGCGGCGACCGGCTGATTTCTGAAGAGGCGGTGGACAATCTGAAAACCTGTCTGCTCCCTTTGGCGGCCGTGACCACGCCCAACATCCCGGAGGCGGAGATCCTCTCCGGCATGGTTATCCACAGACCGGAGGACATTGAAGCCGCTGCAAAACAGATCAGCAACGCTTACGGCTGCGCAGTCCTGCTTAAAGGCGGGCACAACATCAATGACGCCAACGACTTCCTCTATGCGGGCGGCGTGGGGACATGGTTTCATGGAACGCGCATCAATAACCCAAACACGCACGGAACCGGCTGCACGCTTTCCAGCGCCATTGCGGCCAATCTGGCTAAGGGCTTTGACCTGCCCGCATCTATCCGGCGGTCGAAAGAGTACCTTTCCGGCGCACTGGGGGCCATGCTGAATTTGGGGAAGGGCCGGGGACCTATGCAGCACAATTTCAATCTGACAGGTGTATACGCAAAGGAGGCAGAGTAATGAAGATAACAGAGCGGCTTTTGTCCGCAACAAAGGATATTTGGGCGTCTTATAATGCGCATCCTTTTGTGAGGGGGATCCAGGACGGCACGTTAGACCGGGAGAAATTCAAGTATTACATCATACAGGACTATCTCTATCTGGAGGAGTATGCTAAAGTGTTTGCGTTGGGCATCGCCAAGGCCAAAAGCCCTGAGGTAATCCAGCTGTTTTCTAAATATGTGACCTTACTGACAGAAGGGGAGATGGACATTCACCGTGGCTATATGGGCAGATTCTCGATTTCCTGGGAGGAACTTAAGGCCACACCCCGGGCGCTGGATAATCTCTCCTATACCTCCTATATGCTCCGGGTGGCATATGAAGAGGGAGAGGCCGAAATTCTGGCCGCTATCCTGTCTTGTGCCTACAGCTATGAGGTAATCGCCAAAAAAATCGTAGAGAACCGTCCGGCGGCGCTGGAGCATCCTTTCTATGGAGATTGGGTCAAGGGTTATGCTGATCCCCACTACAGTGAGACGAATGTATTGCTGCTGGAAACAACAGACCGGCTGACCTGCAGCTACACCGAGGACCAGATCAAGCACCTCACAGATATCTTCGTAGCCTGCTCCCGTTACGAGCTTGCCTTTTGGGAAATGGCATGGAACATGAGCAAATAGAGGGGATTCAAGGAATTGTTATTATAGGTTTTTGCTTTTTCATACACGGAATCTTGTAGATGTTCTATAAATGTGCTTAAACTGAACGCAGCAACAAAGCGGCTGTTTTACCTCTTGTCCAAAAAGCCATACCGTCCGTCATTCAACAAAGCATTCCGGCGGTAAGCACAACATTTTTAACCGCGTTAGTAAGTACATACAGCATTACTGAGATTGCGGCATATGGCATTACCGGAAAACTGGTAACTATACTTTTCTATCCGGCTATGGCGTTGAATATGGTCTTAACTGCAATTATAGGTCAGTGTATCGGTGGACAACGGGTTGATCGCGCAAAAGATTATTTAAAGTGCGCTTTGAAATATGGGTGTTTACTGCTCTTAATTCTCTCTATTGTCATAGTAACATTTTCAAGACAGCTTTCCGGCCTTTTTGTAAATAGCCCTGATGTTGCAGCTATTGTCGGTGTGTACTTTTCCATTGTGGGTATCGGCTATGTTCTAAATACAGTAACAAATAGCTTTCTTGGAGTATTGAACGGTTTTGGTAAGCCTGCAAAAAGTATGTTGTTAATGATTTTTTACTATATTGTCGTCCGTATGCCTTTAGCTTATCTTCTTTCATTTTTAGGATTTGGGCTAAACGGAATATGGGGTGCCGTACTTATCAGCCATATTTGTGCGGTAGCAGCTTCCGCTATTGTATCGATATTACGTTTAAAACACCAAAATAATTCAAACATATTTTACCGCCGTGTTTCTTTTGTATCGACATAATGTTACATTCTTTTCATCAAAAAAAGCCCGCCCCCCGGTACGGGATATTTCGGCTTCATAGATGATTACACACATCACTATAATACTGTTTATATTTCACTTGCGCCCGATTGCATTTTGCAGTCGGGCGCATTTTGTATTTTCTCAAAAGTTTTTCTATAAAATTTCTAAATAATCCCATTCTAATCCTATTTATATTATATAAGGTTTATTTTTTGTACATTGAAAATAGCATAGGTTCAGTTGTCCTATAACAAAAACTGAAATCGAGCATACGAGAGATACGCCATAGCAGAAATGCTGCGAAATATATCAAATCAAAATAAGCCCGGGCAGGGGTTTGATGGCTTGTGACGGCCGCATAAGCTGTGCGAGGATGATATCAGTTGGAAACTTGTGGGGACTGCCGCTCACCTAATGAGGGGAGGCTGCGTTAGTATGGAAACATCTGGCGTGGTTTAAGCTGTTTTGCGAACAGGTAGGACAACTCCAGATGCCGGGGGACGAGTAAATACGGCATAAAATTTGCTTTGGAGAAAGCACAACCACCTTAATGAAATATTATAAGAAGTAAAAAAATTGTGAAATGCTCTTGAGGAAACAAAAGCCAATTTTTTACAATGATTGTAGAGAAACAGACTGTTTTAAAAACTGAGCGGTTTTGTGAAATCAATATAGTATTAGCGATTAGTCTAAGATTGAACCATGTTAGGTGGCATCAATCATGCTCATGGCTAGTACAGCATTGCCAAAATAATAATGAATAGACGTTGCTTTTTTATTGTAGTCGGTGCATAATAATTCTATCACTAAAGAATGGATGTGTTATTATGCGAAGGAAAACAATTGATACTATCCCGGTTTTATCTGATGCCATGAAAAACATATTATCTGCTTTTTCAAAAAGCCGCTCCCTTCCGTCAGGACTGGTCAAAAGAGCCAGCATTGTCCTGCTTGCGTCACAGGGGGAACTCAACCAGAATATTGCACCACAGGTCGGGCTTCATTATAATAATGTTGCCACCTGGCGCAGTCGGTTCCTCGCGGCGCTCCCAGCCTTGCGGAGGATTGAAATGGACGACCCGAAAAAGCTTGAAGATGAGATACGGGCAGTCCTGTCCGATAAAAAACGCCCCGGTGCCCCGTCTGTTTTTACGCCGGACCAGATCATGCGGATCATCGACCTTGCCTGCAGCAACCCAAATGATTTTGGGTACGAAGTAAGCCAGTGGAGTCTCCCGCTGTTAGTGGCAGAAATTAAAAAGCAGGGGATCGCTGAACAGATTTCTGAGAAATCTGTCAGCCGTTTTTTAAAAATGAGGTAGATTTACATCCCCACAAAATCCGTTACTGGCTTCATTCTTCGGAAAAGACGGAAGCCCCGGAATCTTTTGCGCGGAAAGTAAACGAAATCTGCGGCCTGTACCAGAGTGCCCAGGAACAAAGCCGGGAAGGTGCACACATTGTTTCCACGGATGAAATGACCGGGGTACAAGCGCTGGAACATAAATATCCTGACAAGCTCCCATTACCCGGCCAGTGCGCCAAAATGGAGTTTGAGTATATCCGCCATGGCACGACCAGCCTCATCGGGTTCTTTGATGTTGCAACGGGCCGTATGGAAATGCCGTATTTAAACTCCACACGCACAGAAGAGGATTTTGTGGAAGCCGTGAAAGCATTGGTAGGGACAGACCCGCAAGCCCCATGGACATTTATATGCGATGGCCTAAACACCCATAAATCGGAAGCCCTTGTCCGCTTTGTGGCAGAAGCCTGTGCCCTTGGCGTGGAACTGGGCAAAAAAGGGAAAACAGGGATCCTTAAAAGTATGGAAAGCCGAGCGGATTTCCTGCATGACCCTTCCCACCGGATCCGCTTTGTCTATACTCCGAAACACAGTTCCTGGATGAACCAGATTGAGATATGGTTTGGCATCATTAACCGGAAGCTGCTGAAGCGGAAAAGCTACCTATCAATAGAAGAACTGGAAGCAAGCATCCTGCGCTTTATTGAACAATACAATCTTACAGCACACCCATTTAAGTGGACATATGCCGGGATACCATTAGTAATTTAATCACTGATATTTAAGCAATGCTGTACTAGTTGCCTTTGTAAAGGGGGTGACAGCGATAGAAGTTTTACAGAAAGATAAAAAAGTATATAACGCAGAGGAAATCCAGGAGATTTTAGGGATTGGGAGGAGCAAAACATATACCTTTTTGGACGAGGCGTATCGGAATCAAAAGCCGTTCCGGGTCCTTAAAGTTGGAAAGCTTTTCAGGGTTCCCAAACAATCTTTTGATGACTGGCTAGACGGAATTAGTTAAGGCGGGTGAGACAGTTGAAAAGAAAACCACAGAATAGTGCAGCTTTTTTTGAAAATAATTCATGGTATCACCGTACCAAGATACTTCAGGACGATGGTTCGATAAAGTACAGCAAAAAGGGCGGGTTTGCTACCAGTGAAGAGGCTGATAAGAGCTATAGGCGACACGAAGATGAGTTTAAAAAGGCGTATCGGGCCTATCATCTGGCACATCAAATCAATACAGAAGTCACGCTTAAGGATTATTTGATTTATTGGTTTGAGGAGATATTCTCTCAAAGAATTGAAACAACAACCAGAATGGTAGGCGCGTATGCGGTTTATGACTTAATCCTGCCGAATATTGAGTACGACATCAAGGTCCGGTTCACCAATGTAGAATATCTTGATGCATTATTGGAGCGGGTAGCGAAGGTCAGTGCCTCTGCAGGAAATAAAGGGCGGGAGATTCTAAATATGGCAATGAAAGAGGCAGTAATCGGTGGGTATATTAAAACCAATCCGGTTATTGGCACAAAGCCGTATAAGAGACAAAAGCCAAAGATAACAATTCTGAGTAAAGAAAAAATCAAGGTCCTGCTGAAAGCGTCTTCCGAAAATAACTGGTATTTGGAAATATTGTTAGGCCTATTCTGTGGCTTACGAAAAGGCGAGATTCTTGGACTTAAATTCAGTGATTTGGATATGGAGAAGAGGACCGTAACTATCAGAAGGCAGATTGCTTCAGATCCACTTATTAAAAAAGGGAGTGGAAGTAAAATAGACAATTACGGACTGATAGAACGTGATCCCAAAACACCAAACAGTTTCCGAGTTTTGCGGGTTCCAGCCATAATCATAGAGGAACTGGAAAAACGGAAACGACTTGTGGAGTTCAATAAGGTAGTTTATGCTGGTCAATATGATGACAAGGATTATATCAGTTGTCAGAAAAATGGAAAACTACATAGTTTGTCAGCTTTAAATAGCGCTTTAACTGGAATTTGTAGCAAGAATGGCCTTCCGCATATCACGGTACATGGATTAAGGCATATGTATGCAACGATTTTGATTGAGATGGGGGTTCCACTGATTAAGATATCTGCATTACTTGGGCACGGCTCTGTCCACACAACGTTTGAATATTATTGTGACGTGATGGATGAAAACGAGAATATTCTGGCATTTATGAATCAAGCGTTTGTTCCGGTGGAAAGGAGGGCAGTATGATAATTGATTTGAGCCTTCAGCAGTATGTGGATTGGGAAGTAAAGCCAGTGATTCCTATAAAGGGAAAATTCGGATACCGTGTTGTTTTAAAATACATAGATGGTACTGAAAGAACTCAGCAAAAGTCGGGATTTAAGACAGATAAAGAGGCTAATGCTGCCAGGGATAACACAATAGGTAAATTACATGCTGGAACTTATATTGTATATGAGAATGTTAAAGTAAGTGACTTTTTAGAGTTCTGGATAAAGGAGGATATATGCAAGAGGGTAAGAAGCGAAGAAACTTATGCTGCTTATTCCAATATTGTGTATAACCACATTATTCCAATCCTTGGAAATAAAAAGATGTCAGCCGTTAACCGTGGAGATGTTCAAAAGCTGTATAACGACCGGGCAGAATATTCTGTATCAGTCTCAAGGCTGGTTAAAACGGTGATGAATGTCTCTATGAATTATGCTGTAGAGAAAAAAATCATTGCGGAGAATCCGGCAGTTGGTATCAATCTTCCTAAAAAGGTAAAGAAGAAGGAATACCATGCCCGCAGTATTGACACACAGAAAACCCTGACAATGGATCAGATTCTGATTCTATTGGAGGCCAGCAGGGACACGCCGATACATATGCAGATCCTGTTTAATGTATTAATGGGACTTCGCAGAAGGGAAATCAACGGCGTGAAATATTCGGATATTGACTATATTAACCGAACACTAAAGCTTCGCCGGCAGTTGGGGAAGAAAATCAACACAAAAAAAGAAGACTTTCCACCTAAAACCTTTACGAAACAGGAACTTGGATTGAAGACCCCATCGAGCTATCGTGATATTCCGATACCAGATTATGTGTTTGAGGCGATTCTGCAACAGAGGGAGGTGTATGAGAGAAATAAGAGTCGCAGGAGAAGCCAGTTTCAGGATTCAGGATATGTTTGCTGCTCTAACTACGGGAAACCGCGAAGCAAGGATTTCCATTGGAAATATTATAAAAAACTGTTAGCGGATAACAACCTGCCGGATATAAAGTGGCATCATTTACGCAGTACCTTCTGCACACTGCTTTTGAAAAATAATTTTAATCCCAAAGCGGTATCCAAATTAATGGGACATGCAACGGAGCTAATCACCTTAGATGTATATGGTGATAACCGGGAAATTATTGCTGACTGTGTAGATGAAATCCAGCCGTTCATAGATGAGGTGCTTCCGATAAAGGAGGTAGACAAGCAGCTTGAGGAAGAACTGTTGGAAATCGAAGTTCCGGCAGAAGATTATGTTTAAAAATTAAGGGCAGTAGTAGTTTCAATCAAATATCAATTTGGTTCTCAAAATGAAACAAGGCGCAGGGAAAGAACAAATGTTCATACTTGCGCCTATACTTTTTCCTTCCGCTATGTTATAATTTTGGTGACATTTGGTATTACTAATTTCATTGAGTTTATATAGTGTTGCGGAGTTAAGAAAATAGCATTTTGGTGACCTTCATTCGTAAAATGGCAAAAGTTCGTCTATTAGGCAACTCAAAACGGTCTTCTTTTACGAATTTCTGCCTAATAGGCGAACTTTTTAAGTGGTCACCAAGGAAGGAAAAAGCGAAAATGGAGTTCAAATTACACTCAGAATACCAGCCCACCGGCGACCAGCCGCAGGCGATTGAAGCCCTTGTAAAAGGCTTCCAGGAAGGCAACCAATTCCAGACTTTACTAGGGGTTACGGGCTCTGGAAAGACCTTCACCATGGCAAATGTCATCCAGCGAATCCAGAAGCCTACCCTCATCATTGCCCACAACAAAACCCTTGCCGCACAGCTCTACAGCGAGTTTAAGGAATATTTCCCGGAGAATGCGGTCGAGTATTTTGTGTCCTACTAGGCGAAGGAGGATTGAAACCATATATTTAGTGTTATTTAGTCTTATCTATACCATATCTTGTGGACTACATGGACTGTATGGATGGAAAAAACAGGGTGGAATCATAGGAATTGTGAACAAAATTCGTCGTGGAAAGTGTTTTAAAAGAAATAGGAGCTAAAATAAAATCTACAGGACATAGGAAATTTGTCTTGTAGATTTTTTGTACAGATAATAAGCAAATGTCAGAAAGTCAATTTTACAACAGTAAAACTTTAAGAAATGAGGAGAAAACCATGTCAGATTATCAATTACAAATTAAGCAGATTGTGGGCTATCCACGTTGCCGGATATACAGGCAGTTTATACAGTCCTTAATCAATGACCGGAGCATTCGCACAGGCGGAAACTCCGGTCTCTTTTATTTTACGGTTCTTTGCAGCTATGCAAACTTTCGTACCTCTTATCGGCGTATCGACGGGATCGGTTATACAATCTATCCTGGTGAATGGATCTGTACCGTCAAAGAGATGTCCGTCTGGTTTCGGACACATTTCCAACGGCAGGCCATTGACATCCTGGAGGAGCTTCAAAGACGCCATCTGATTTCTTACCTTATCCTTGATCGAGGAAAGGTTATTAAATATAAGATCCGTGGCTGGAAGAATCATAATACGGTTCTGGACTATAACTGTCCCTGCCAGAAGGATACCGGATTTTTTTTCATGCCGGTGATTACCGCCACGGAACTTGTCAGTGCCGGGCGTTGCTCGGAAATGGATATTATTCTGGACTTGTGGCTATCCACCATTTACAACGATGAACAGGTGCAGGGTTCCGAAATCGGTCCCGTGGTCTATCTGCGTAATGACACCAGCTCTCCGTTGGTAAACTACAGTGAACTGGCCGTTCGATGGGGGATCTCCAAGGCTACAGTTGGAAGAATTTTAAAAAAGTTTGCTGGAATGGAATACATATCTCTTATGACCTTTCCTGGTCGGACCGGCAGCGTGATCTATCTGAAAAACTACCTGTCCACCATGTTTCAAATATCGGATGTTCTGATTGATAAAGAGGAGGTTGCTATGGTTCTGAATATTAAAATCTCTCTGCCTGATGAAGGTGAGACTGTTAAAAATACGGCTGTTATGGAGAGTGAAATCTGTGTTTCAAATGAGCTTTCCAGCGTTTCAAAATCCCATATGGAGATTATCATTGAAAAAATGGTGCAAATCCTTGATGCACAGGGCATTTCCTGTTTCCGGTGCACGAAATCCATATATAAGTTATATCCTTTATCAGACGCCTGCAGGGAAGAGTATTTATCTCATATCCCGGAGGCTGTTGTACGGCTCGGAATGACCATGTCCTGTGGGGAAGGCAAGCCCGTCTACACCTTTGAGCTGACGCTTTTCCCCACCGAAAAAGACAGGGAAGGGGGAAACATGGCATGAAAAAGAACCGGGAAGAAATGAACATTACCGATAACCCGTTGTACCATGATACCTGGAAGCTGCTGAAGAAATACCGGGATGTAGTGTGGAGTCTGGAGCTGTCTGTACAGCAGGTACGGAACCGGTTTGAGATTGAATATGGGAGTTCCATTGAAGATTTTCTGGAGTCCGTCTATGTAGCAGGGATAGATCTGTCAGACCGCAGCATTGAGCATCATGCCAAATGCATTGAACGGAGCCACCGGATGCTGAAACTTTTAGATACATCCATAGATTTGCTCCGTACTAAACACAAGAATGGAGAGAGCTATTACTGGCTGCTGTACTACTCTTTCCTTTCTCCGCAACAGTTAAGAAATGTGGAGGAGATCATAGAAAAACTGCGTCCCCATATCCGGGATATCAGCTTCCGTACCTATTACCGCAGAAGGCGGGAGGCTATTGACGCACTTAGTTCTATCCTGTGGGGATATACATCCAAGGACAGTATAGAGGTGCTGGAACGTTTTTTCCCTGATTCCGATAATTCAGAATGATAAGAGGCTTTTTAGAGAATAATAATGAGGATGCCGCGCTTGTCTGATATTGTATAATCAAATTGATTATTGGCATGATATACGAAAGACAGTAAATATAGATTTAGCATATCGGCATTTGCTGTAAAAAATGCCGATATGCTAATTGACAAATGAAAGGAAAAGATTTAGGATAGGAATAGAAAATCGGCACTTTTAAACAGAAAATGCCGATATGCTAATGGAGATGATTTTATGATCAATGAAAGCGGTATATCTTTATTAAAGGATAAGGAACCCTTTGGCAGGCAGGAGCTTTTCCAGGTTTTAGAAGAACAGTATAAAGGACTGAGCCCGGCGTCTTATAAATTGAAAATGCAGCGCTTGTTGGAATTAGGGCAAATTGCGAGAGCCGGAAGGAATCTGTATTGTATTCCGGATAATCAGATGCCAATATATTATTATGGGTATTCAGAGTTTGCAACAGAGATACAAAAAATAATCTATGAAAAACACCCTTTTTTAGAATATCGGATTTTTGAGCTGGTACAGATGAATGAATTTTTAAATCATCAGATTGCTCATAATACGGTCTTTGTGTTTGTTGAGGCAGATTTGGGTGATTTTGTTTTTGAAACATTGAAAGAAAAGTTCCCGGGAAAGATTTTATTAAATCCTTCTGTAAAGGAGTATCACTTATATTGGCAGGATGATTTTGTCATTATAGGTAAGCTGCTGACAGAAGCACCAAAAGGAAAGAAAGCAGTATGGCATACTTGCCTTGAAAAAATGCTCGTTGATATGACTGCAGAGAAAGTGATAAAGACAACCTTCAGTGAGGGAGAATATCCAGATGTACTGGAGCAGGCGTTTCAAAAGTATATTATTGATGAAAGCCAGATGTTCCGTTATGCAAAGCGACGACATGTAAAAGATGATATTTTAAAAATTATTCAGAGCCAGACAACAATAAAACTCAGAACGGAGAAATAAATTTATGCTCACTAAAGAAAACTTTGATGAATCACATATCCGGATGTTACAGAAACAAAGCAAAAAAGATCCTGCGCTTTTAGAAAGGGCAGTATTTGCATTTGGCTTGTTAGAGGCGATCAGGCAGGTAGAAATGCCGTTTGTTTTCAAAGGAGGCACCTGCCTGCTCCTTTTGTTAAAGCATCCTATGAGATTATCTACGGATATAGATATTATTGTTGCACCAGATACTGATGTGGACACATATATTTCTAAAGCATCAACAATATTTCCGTTTAAGCAATGTGAGGAACAGGTACGCATTGGCAGAAACAGCATTGAAAAGAGGCATTTTAAATTTACTTACCAGTCTCCGATTACCGGAAAAGATATTTATATTCTATTAGATATTTTATTTGCAGAAAATCCTTATGCCAGAGTGGTGGACTGTGAAATAAAAAATGATTTATTATTAACCGAGCCAGAATTCCTGTTGGTAAAAACACCAGATATCAACTGTATTCTTGGTGACAAACTGACAGCATTCGCACCACATACAACAGGGATTCCATTAAATGTTAAAAAAGATATGGAAGTGATGAAGCAGATGTACGATGTCGGAACATTGCTAGACGAATTTACAGATTTTGAGCTGGTGTATGATACATATTTTAAAGTGGCAGCGGAAGAAATTTCTTATCGGGGGAATGACATAGCAGTAGGGGATGCAATTAAGGATACCTATATGTCGGCAGCCTGTATTGCATCTCGTGGTGCTCTTTTCTCAGAAGAGTATCCTTTATATGTACAGGGGATACGTGATTTGCGGGGACATATTTATGCAGAGAATTATTCTCCGGAAACGGCCGTGGGACGAGCTGCCAAAGTCATGTATATGGCTGCATGCCTGTTGAAGAGACAGCCCTATAAGAAAATTGAGAATCCTATGGAATTCTCCACCCAAAAGTTTTGTACTGCAGATATGACAAAATTAAAATATTTGCGTAAAGTCAATTTAGAAGCATATGGGTATGCAATTAAGGCAGAACATTTGATGAATTCTCAATCATAATGGACAGGAGACTGTGAATACCGCATAAAATGTGGGAGGAGATCACAAGGGGCTACAGTAATATACATAAAGCAGATATTTTATATGACCATCTATGCTATTATGTTAGTTTGGCTATGCCTAATAAAAAGCAGAAGAAAACTATGGCATAAGTAAGGAGCTATTTAATCAGATAAATGCCTGCTATATATTATGCAGAAGGAGGTGCCTGTCATGTCAACATTACGGAATCAGATAATACAATCTTTGGAAGAGCTTTCGGATGATAGCCTGCGTTTTATTCTTGATGTGATACAGAGATTTATACTGCCGTCAGAATTAAGGAATAAGAGTGTGGATCATAGTACTGTCATGCAAGGGACAAAACGCAGGCTTGGAAGTATGAAAGGGCAGAAATTTATTGCAGACGGCCATGATATAGACGAGTGCAATGATGAAGTTGCCAGATTATTTTGGGTGGATGATGGATGAAGATGTTGCCAGATATACATATTGCAATATAGGCAGTTCCAGATTTGGAGGAACTGCCGGACACGACCAAGACAATAATACTTGATGAACAATGAAAACATATAGATTTATAGATAGCTAAAGGTATCCAATCCGTTATCCTCTCTATATAATTTTGCAAAAACATACAAACCGTATCTTGACATATATATTGACCTTTTTGGTATAAATACAGTAGTATAGGGGGAGTGGAAGGAGTGGATACTTGTATGCTGAAGGAATATCTGGAAAAAAACTATGGTTACAACGAACCGATTTTCATTAACGAGATCCGTCTGGATGGGCTTAATGACAATGCCCTGCGCCAGTATTTCAAACGGATGCTCAAATCAGGCGACCTAGCCCGTTTTGATACGGGGATTTATTATCTCCCCAAAGCGTCACGGCTACTGAAAAAAAGTTATTTAGATCCCATGAAAGTCATTGTACGCAAATATATCCAAAGTACGACAGAAACCTATGGATACTTTGCCGGAGCCACTTTTGCTAATCAGATTGGTCTGACAACTCAGATGCCGGCAACACTGGAGATTGTAACATCAAAAGAATCGACAAAAGGGCGTACTGTTACCGTAGGTTCCCAGACCGTCCGGCTGAAACGGCCTGCTACCACTATAACATCGGAAAATGCCGGCCTGCTTCAGTTTTTGGATGCCGTTTTTCAAGGAGAAAAATATTCCGAGCTTTCTGATCCGGAAACCGGGATTCTTCTGAAAAACTATGCAAAACAACAAAATTATAGTAAGGAGCTTCTTTCCAGCGTGCTGTCCGGTATTACGGGTCCGACGGCAAAAAAACTGATTGAATGGGGAATTATTTATGAATTTACATCATGACCACGAAGCATTTAGCAAGCTTAAAGTTGAGTGATAGTTGGTATATTTTCTTTAGGGCAGGATCAGAAAAACCAGCCAAGCCATTCGTATATCCGTTGAATAGTCAAATACCTATGCTGATGGTGGCAGAGGAATCATAGAAAGGAGATTGATTGCATTATCATTGATAGTTGCAATGGTGTAAAAGATGATAAAATATCCATTGAACGTTACAATAGATACTAATATATTTGAAGCAAACAAATTCGACTTTGGTACAGATAGTACGATGAGCTTACTTGTTAAAAATGTTCAAAATGGAAAAATCAAGCTCGTACTAAGCAATATTGTAATAAGCGAAGTAGAAAAACATATATGTCGACGCGTTGACAACGTATGCGGAAAAGCGAGAAAGTTAAGAAATGAATATCTGGATATACTTCCAGAACAGTACTTGACTGATATTGGGATGGGTATATATGTTCAAATACCTGATAAGAAAACTATTCATCAAAAAGCAAAAGACATATTTGCAAAATTTTTGGAGGATTGCAAGGTTGAAAGACTTGATACAGGTAGTATAAACCTTGAAGAAATTCTGGAAGATTATTTTGCTGTCCGTCCACCTTTTGAAAATAGTGAGAAAAAGAAAAAAGAATTTCCTGATGCATTTATTGCCGAAGAAATTAAAAAACGCTTCGGTGGCGATGAGATTGTAGCAATCGTTAGCCAAGATAATGGCTTTAAAAAGGCATGTACCAACAGTAAAAATCATTTGTTCTTTTCTTCTTTAGGAGAGCTTTTTAATACATTAAGCAAAAACGAAGAAGAATATATTGCTGCACTCGAACTGATAAAGAATAATAATGATTCTATCATCCAGACAATTAAAGGAATGATTGATGATAGCTGTGTTGAGGTTCATGGATTATCATATGACCAAGATGGTATTGCTGATGGGTATGATTATGATGAAACATATTTAGAACATTGCTATCTGTCAGGTATGAGGCTCCATATCATAGATGATATAGATGAAGATATAATCACAGCCTCCCTATGGATTCATGGAAATATGGCTGTAAATTGTTATTTTAAAGATTTTGACAATGCTCCTTGGGATTCTGAGGAAAAAGAATATGTTTGGGTAGAAGAAAAACACATTTTGGAAAAGCATAATGTAAGATTTGCTTGTAGAATTGAACTTAATAGCAAAACAGAAGAAATAAGAGTTTTGCCTTTCAAAATTGTGTTAGGAGGAGATTCAAGAAAAAGTAGAGTTGAAATTAACGATGAGCAAGAATCTTTTTACAAAGAACTTGAGGATATGGATAGGGAAGAATTGGGCTTTTTACCATTATCACAATATAGTGATATGTTAGAAAATGACTTGAATGAATCGAGGATGGAGCAAACAATACTTAAATTATTTGAGCAGTATAATGAGATTTCATCAAGTTATGAAGAATTAGCAATTCTGTATGATGAGATTTGTGCGCAGGTGAGAAATAAAATGGAAGAAGATGATGCGGAAGCATTTTTTACGGCCCTCTTATTTGAAATGAATATTCCGATTGATTTTATTGAAAAGGACACTGACAAATTACCAGATAAAATAAGTAAATGGTTGGATGGTAAATTTGATATGGTATCCGAGAGGATGGAGCGAAAGCTTCCTGACTGTATTGAGTATGGAGAAAACATAAGCATTTTGGGAACAAATTGTAGAGCTTATACATTGTCCTTTGATGAACTTCATGGAACATTGGAAGCTGGTTCAGAAGAACAGATAGAAGTTTCTCTTTTGTCGAACAAAGAAATAATTGCAAGAGGCTATGTCAAACTTACAGTTGGTTATCTTGATTTTGACGAAGATGGTGGAGCAACAGATGGAATTGAGGATAGTATTGATTATGAAGTAGATGATGTTTTGGATGCTTTAAAAGATTTAATCTCAGATTTAAAAGAGGAGCTTGTTAATGAGCAGGAACTTGCGAACTCTTTTGCGAACTGCTTGAAGTAGAAAAGAGTAATTAATCTGGATTATAAATCTGAAAAATTCGATGATAGTATATATTATTATTGATTGAGATATCTTCGATACTGAATACTATTTTTTCAACAGTCTTGTTATAAAATTAAAGAAAGGCGATGGTGGGAATTGAAAAATAAAGTTATATCTTTAGATAGATCCTTTGCTCCATCGTTAATTTATAATTGAAAGTGAGAGTGAAAACAAAATTATGATGATATCTGAATTAAAAGTTTATAATTTCCGCCGATTCAAATCTGTGGATGGCGCTCCTGGCCTGCAAATCACTTTTCATAAAGGACTAAATGCCTTGATTGGAGAAAATGATTCCGGAAAAACTGCAGTAATTGATGCGCTTAAGCTGGTTTTGTTAACGCAGAGTAATGAGTACATCAGACCGGTAGATGAGGATTTCTATAAGCCAACCAATGGTGATACAAGCTCTGAGTTTAAAATCGATTGCACAATTACAGAGTTTACTCAGAATGAAGCTAAGAACTTTATCGAATATCTGAGGTTTAAAAAAAATGGTGAAAAAGTTGAATATATGCTCGAACTTCATTATCGTGCTTGGAAAGAAGGGCACAAAATCTTTCAGGAACTGCGTGTAGGAGATGTAGACGATGGGATTTCGATTGACGGAAAAGCAAGAGATTTGCTGAAAGCTGTCTATTTGAAACCACTTCGGGACGCTGAACGCGAAATGAGTTCCGGACGCAGTTCCAGAATCTCACAAATACTTCTTAATCATCCCGTTTTCAAAGATAAGAAGGAACATATTGTTTTGGGTATTTTTCAAGAGGCAAACAAGAAGATAGAGGATTACTTCACGAATGATGCTGAGGGAAAGCGCATTCTCCAAACAATCCGTGATAATTTGGAATCGTTTAATGACAAGGGACAAGCTAATAACGCTGAGTTGAAGACATCAGATATTCAACTCAAGGCTATACTTGAATCCTTATCGTTAAATGCTCCGGAGATTAACCCAGGATTGGGAGAATTGAATTTGCTATTTATTGCAGCAGAACTGTTACTTCTTAAAGATGATACGGATGGAGGTATGAAACTGGCACTGATTGAGGAATTGGAAGCTCATTTACATCCACAGGCGCAGCTTCGATTGATCAGCTATCTTCAAAATGAATATAACGAGAATGATGTTCAGATTATCATTTCCACACACAGCCCAATACTTGCTTCAAAAATTAACCTTAAGAATTTGATCTTGATGAAAAATGGTGTCGGATATGATTTGACTGAGGGGATGACTGGACTTCAAAAAGGAGATTATCTGTTCCTTCAGCGCTTTCTTGATTCAACGAAAGCCAATTTATTCTTTGCTAAAGGCATTATAATGGTAGAAGGTGACGCAGAGAATATCCTAATTCCAGTAATTGCCGATATTCTTGGTTATCCGTTGGAGAAATATGGAGTATCCATTGTGAATGTGGGTAGTACGGCTTTTCTTCGATATAGTGGAATTATGGTAAGAAAAGATGGAAATACCATTGGGATTCCGGTTTCAGTGATTACAGATTGTGATGTGAAACCATATGATATTGACCCAGAGACGAAGGAAAGGAAGTTCAACGAGAAAACAGCTGAATCGGCGCAGGCTGAAAAAGAAAAAAATAAGAAATACACCAACGGTTCAGTTCATGGATTCACTTCACCGAGGTGGACGCTGGAGTATTGCATTGCCATGAGCAGTCTTTCAGAAGATTTCCATAAAGCAGTTCACTATGGAATGAAAATTTTAAATGCACGAGAATATATCTCATTAACAGATAAAAAAATCACGGAAGCAAATCAAACTGCTGAAGAAGAAGCAAAGCAGTGGTATAATTTGTCTCAAGCAGAAACTGCATATAAGATTTACAGCTTAATGCTCAATGGGGATGGAAAGAGTAGTTTAAAAGCAATTGTTGCCCAGTGCTTAGCATCTATTTTGCGTTGGAAAATATCAGTAATACCGAGCAAACTCACACAAGAGAAGATGTTTGATCTTGATTTGTATGCTCTGAAAACGGATGAGCAAAAGAAATCCGAACTGAAATCTAAAATTGAGAGAGATCAATTTTTAAGTTACATAGTGAACGCTATCAAATATGCAGCAGGAGAAGCTGTGTAAATAAGGGGGATTCCATGGTGGAATGGGAAATTTCTGATCAGGATATTGAATCGACTGAGAAACTTCTTTTACCAGAAGGAGCACACTTTCCAGAGGATGCAAGAAATGTTATACGCTGTTGGCATTCAGCTGATGTGGCGGCTTGTCCGGGTAGTGGAAAAACAACTGTTCTTCTCGCAAAGTTGAAACTGTTGGTTGACAGGATGCCGCTTGAAAATGGTGCGGGAATTTGCGTCCTTTCTCACACAAATGTTGCTGTGGATGAAATTAGAAAACGGCTTTTAGGCTATGCTGGTAAACTTCTTAGTTATCCAAATTACATCGGAACAATCCAATCATTTGTTGATAAATTTGTAACGATGCCATATTTGCGAAATATTGCAGGTCGGAATGTACAAGCGGTTGACAATCTTACTTATGCACAGCATATGTTAAACAGAATACAGAATAACGCGAAGTATAGAACTCTTGATTTTGTGACAAAGAATAGTTTTGAAACTGGCGGTCAATTTACCGAGCGGCTTGAACATATACAGGCACTGTATGTACGGGATGATGGTGCCCTTTGTGTAGGAAAACAGAAAAGAGCATTGGCTGGCGCGGACAAACCTTCTACCAAGCAGTATAATGCATTGATTGCAGATCTTTTAAAATATGAAGGTATAATGCGGTATCAAGATGCCTATTCATATGCCAAAACTGCTGTAGATGATTTATCAGAAACATATACGGATCTTTTTTCATCACGATTCCAGTATGTGTTTATCGATGAATATCAGGACTGCAATAGTATTCAGCGACAAGCAATAACCACAATATTTAACTCGGCAAAATGTACAGTAATCAAAATTGGAGATTCAGACCAGGCTATTTATAACTCTTCGGAAGACAAAACACCAGATTGGGTACCTCAAGATGGCTTTTTACCTATCATGACCTCTTGCAGATATAATCAGGAAATTGCTAATGTGATTTGCAAACTAAAGAAGGGCAACAAAAACATTGTTACATTTGCGGGAAAGACTGGTGATAAACCGGTATTACTTGTTTTTGACCCTGAGAAAATTGACAGAGTAATCAGTGGATTTATCAATGCATTGGAGACTCACGACCTCTATGATAATAAAGGCATATATAAGGCTATCGGTGCTGTTAGAAAAAAGGATTCTTCCGGGCTTAAGATAGGAAGCTACTGGTCAGAGTTTGACGGCTCTGTGAAAAAACAGGGTGAGTATAACTATTGGGTATTAGTAGATGAAATTGCTACAAGTTTAGCGGAAGGTAATTTGTATAAAGCAGAACGCATTGTTCGCAAACTTTTATGCCGTATATTCCATTATGCTCAGGTTAGAAATCCAATATCAGGCAAGGAGTATTCTATAACTACAATAAAAAGGTCGCTTGATGATGAATATCGGGAAATATATCGACAGTGGATTTACGAAATATCAAGAATGCAGAATATTGAGAGAGAAACTATTGACTGTCTAATGCGGCAAAAGATAAATGAGCTTTTGAAAATTAAGAATATTAACGTAGACGATATTTTTGACTGTCTACCAGAGTATTTTCTTGATAAGGTTGCTGTTGTAAGTCAAACTGAAAAATCTGAGAAAAATGTACTTATCGATCCAATCAGAGGTCGCAGAATAGAATTTGACACAATTCACGGAGTCAAGGGGGAAACACATGATGCAACCCTTTACCTCGAAACTGATAGGCAAGGGGCATCAGACCTAAATAGAATTCTTCCATATTACGGCGTAGGCAAACTTGGAAGCTCGGATCTGTTTGATTATAGTCGCAAGCTTGCCTATGTTGGTATGAGTAGACCTAAGAAATTGTTATGTGTGGCGATGCAAGCTAAAACTTTTGAAAAAAGCAAGGGTGTATTCGCTGATGATTGGGAAATCATTGATCTAAGGGAATAAGGATTTACATGATGTTCGATATCGACAATAGATGGCTGGCAATATAATAAATTTAGATATTAAAGGAGTGTAAAATAATGGGATATCGATTTACATTAGAATCGGCAAATACAGTTGCCAATTTGACTTTTGGAAAAGTAATGTCTTGTTATAGAGACATTTATAGCTCTCCCGAATGTTATGAAGGGTTTATGAGTTTTCTTAATCAATTCCATCATAATCTGTATTCCAATGAGATGGAGTACTATATGAGAAGTGTACGGAAAATACGCGAAACGCTCCATAGATATGAAGATTATAAGCGTCCTCTCGACAAAGCTGAGTATGATGATACTTTTTTGTTTTTTCATAAAGATGCGTTGGATGCATTAAAAGAGTTATCGAATATTTTTGATAGATGCACCACAAAATCGCTTATGCTGCCGCCGATGAAGGGTAGAGATAAGCATAGTTATGACTTTATGACTTCTCCAAAAATATTTAGGAAGTTGATCGAGTTACATAAAGGGGATTCTTGTCTTATTCTTCAGCCACAAGAACAGCCTTCCAATGCAACAATTTTTAATACGTTTCCGAATTTTGATGTTGCGCTACGTCAAGCAGATTTATGGCCAGCAGTTCTATTTTGGGAAGGTTCAGACGATTATGTATTTATACCTGTTAAACATGAGGATGAATTGCTTTACCTCTATGAAATTATTAAATACGAAAGGCATCCGATTGAGGAGATTAAAAGAATTTCGGAACGCAAGAAAAGAACAAACCACTATATTTTTCAGTTAAGCGATTTACATTTTGGAGGTAAAAATGTGGATGTTGCCGAACGGCGCTTAAAAACGTTAATTAAGTCACAGCTTTCTAAAATTGAATTGGGTGACAGTGTTAACTTTGTCATAACAGGTGATGCTGTAGACAGTCCAAAACAAACAACAGAATTTAACTATTCTAATTTTGCAGAATACATAGAAGATCGATGCGGTCAAAAACCGATTCGCGTATTGGGAAATCATGATATTAATTGTCATGGTATTGCTGTTTTTCATGGAAATCAACATATAGCCAATATCGTTGGTGAATATCCCAAAATCAAGATTATTGAAGAATCTAAAGTAATCCTTCTGTTGTTTAATTCAAACACGAACGGAAATTTGGCGGAAGGTGAAATTGGAATAGTACAAATGTCTGAAATGGGTAACTTGCTTGATAATGTAGAGAATCTGGAAAACTATTTACTTATTGCGGTTTTACATCATCATCTGTTGCCTATACCGAAACCTACCTATTATGATCAGAAATGGTTTGAAAAAATACTTCCAAATAATTTTATGGATATGTCTCTAAAGTTGCTTGATGCAGATATTTTTTTGGAGTGGCTCCATTGTCGCAATGTACGTATTGTGCTTCATGGTCATAAGCATATTCCTTTTTTTGCAGAATCAGGTGGAATCACAGTAATCGGTTGCGGTTCTTCTACTGGACAGATAGTTCATAAAGAAAAAGGTAAAACTTTTATTAGCTATAATATGCTTAAAATAAGTGAAAAAACCATCACTTGCACTCAATTTGCGGAGGAGGTTTATGGGGCCGGCACAGAGAATATTCGCACTGAAATAATAGAATTGTAAAAATAATCTTTAACTGAATTTTGGGAATTCTACAGAAATATAGAGACAGGAATCTTACTTCATTAAATCTATTGATGGTTTATACTTTTGCTTTAGTAGCAATATTTTTAGTAGTGGACTTGGCATAAAAGCATCATGTATTGAATAATCTAAAAAATCATATATGGTATTGATAACTTGATTAAATCAATATATTGTCTTGAGCTGTCCTTATAATTGATTTTTGAGTGTACCTATATGGGAAATATGGTCTGTTTAGGCTGTATACGGAGTATTTTTCGCATGGCATATGCTATTAAGTTTGTATTTAGTGTCAGTAATACCATTATACTATCCCTGCAGTTTGTTTTTAAAGGTGGCACTTATCGGCTCCTTTTGGTAAAAACACGGGATATCAATTGTATTCTTGGTGATAAACGGATGGCATTCGCACCACATACAATAGGGATTCCATTAAATGTAAAAAGGATATGGAAGTGATGAAGTAAATGTACGATGTAGCAACTTTGCTGGACGAATTTACAGATTTCGAGTTGATGTATGATTCATATTTTAAAGTAATAGCAGAAGAAATTCCCCATCGTGGGAATGATATAATAGTGGAGGATGCAATTAAGGATACATATATATCAGCCATCTGTATTGCATCTCGTGGTACTCTTTCCCCGAAAGAATATCCTTTATATGTATAGGGGATGCGTGATTTGCGGGGGCATATATATATTCTCAGGAAGCGGCTGTCAGACGGGTTACTAAAGTCATGTATATGGCCACATGCCTGTTGAAGAGACTGCCCTATAAGAAAATTGAAGATTTCATGGAGTTCTCCACTCAAAGGTTTTGCACCGAGGATATGACAAAATTAAAGTTTACACAAAATCAATATAGAAGCATATGGATATGCAATTAAGGCAGAATATTTGATTAACTTTCAATAATTAAATGGATTGCTTATTTGAATGGAAAAGGAATTATTTATATAGTACAATATATGTAAATATCATATTTTATGCTAATGAAAATTTGATATGAACAATAGAGTTGCATCACACGAAAAAATAGTGCGAAAGGGGTACGAAAGAATTATGAGGTGGTTACATATATCAGATATTCATTTTAATATGAAAGGCTATGATGCAAAAAATGTACGTGAACAACTCTTGGTGAAATTGCGTGAATTAGATTTACAAATAGACTTCATTTTAATAACAGGCGATTGCTTATTCAAATTTGGTAAAGGCTCTTGGAGCCAAAAGGATGTGATTGCTTATATTAAAGATATTGCCAATGTGTGTAGATGCTCGTGCAGGAAGGTTTATATATGCCCAGGTAATCATGATGTTAATAGGGAAGATAATGATAGAAATGAATTGATTAGTGATGTACGTAGTGCCAAAAAGGATTTTTCAGATAATTTCCAAATGTTATGTGGATATGGACATGATAGATTTCAGCTTATCCATAAAGGTGTTACCTCTTACGAATATGAGGCATATAAAGTTTTTGCGCCGAATAAAGAATTATACAGAATTATATCAATAGATTCTACATTGATTTCTAAAGATAATGAAGATCATCAAAAACTTAAAGTATTTAATGATAAGATATTCGAAATAGGTAAAAAAATTAAAAATGATAATAGGATAAATATTTTAATTATGCATCATGGGATAGAATGTTTGGAACTATCGGATGCTAGAAGATTTGAACACTGGATAGAAGACAATAATGTTGATCTTATATGTTGTGGGCATACGCATCGTGCAGCAGTAAATTCCTATGATGATTTGCAACGTGATATTAAACAGTTTACAGCTGGTGCCATTGTTGTAGATGATTATGCTATACCAAGTTTTTATATTTGTGAATATTCTGAAGTTAAAATTCAAATAGAAATGTCCTTATATACATATGCTACAAAAACGGAAAAATGGATATTAGATAATCAACTTCTTCGAAAATTTCCGGAAGGAAAATATACATATGAATTGAGCCGATTTAAAAATCAAATAGTGGAAAAGAGAAAATCGGATATATTAAAATGTAAGACAACAATAGATGAGTTCAATTTAAAATATTTAAATAAATATGGAAGTAAAAAGATTTATTCAAGTAGACATGACGGAAATGAAGATTTTAACTCATGGAAAATTATTCACTCTTTAGTAGAGATAGGTGTAAGCTATACTAAAGCTTTAGAAATAACATATGAGGTAATAGAAAAGATAACATCCAGTGAGTTTCGTAGTATAAATAGTATATTATCAAGTGAAGAATTGAGAGATACCGTCTATGAAACAATTATACATTATCCGGCATCATTAACAGAAAGTGAATATGAAATAAGTTGTTGGGCAAGTAGATATGCTAGAAAATATAGTAGAAATAAAGAAATAATGGTTATTGATAAGTATAAGCGACAAGAGAAATTAAATTATTTCTACATTAAAAATACACTTTTGAAAAATGCAATTGATTCTGTAACCAACAATAGTATTTTTTATGAAAAAATTTTTAGAAATGAATTAAGCCGAATGGCGGAAAATGTGTTGGAATTTTTAAAGAATATGGGTATTTTTGAAATACGAGAAGAGGCATTATTGGAACTTGTTAAAGAATATATAACTCAAAAACCGCATCCTTGGTTGATTAATGGAAATAGAGAGGAGATAATAGCATACCATAAAGAGCAAGGAGTACGGCACATAAATGATTTAAGAGATGAAAAAAATCAAACTAAGATTACGCAAATGGAAGCTGCGTATCATACTTGTGCAGCTCTTTTGGCACAATATGACGACTATATTGGATGTACAGAGATTTCGCCAATAAATATTTTGGCTAAAGCAATTAATAATATATCAAATAAGATTCAAGATGGAAAATTTACTTTGCCAATGCAGAAATATCAAATTATTCAAATGAAAAAGGATTTTGAAAGTCATGAAATAGATTTTACGGATTTGAAAAGAGTTATTAACGTATTGTATAAAAATATTGTTAATTCACAAAAAATATCTATGAAAAATACAAAAGAAGCTTTAATAGAATTATGGGGTATGTTACTTAAATTAGAAAAAACAACATATCAAATCCAACAAGAGGAAAAATCTCTGGAGGGGGTAAGAAATATATTTACCAGTGCGAAAGGCTTTGTAGTAAAGGCTAATTTACGTGAGTTGAAGAATTGTTTTTGGGTTGAGCCAAATTGGGAAAAATATGAAGTACGTCAACAGCGTTTGGGAAAACAGATGCTTGTTTGTGTACTAGAGGATATTGATGAAGTCGAAAAGATAAAAGGATATTTGTATGGACAAGGTAAAAATAATACTGTTACAGAAATCGCATTTGTTTTAAAAGATTATTCAGAATTTAGCAGTGAGAATAGGAAGAAGATTAGAGAAATATTTAAGGGAAAATATTTAAGGTGTATTTTTATTCAGGAAGAAAATTTTAAGAGAAATTCTTCTATACGAGATTGGAGAGCAGAATTTTATCGTGTATTGGAAATTAGTAAAATTAGTTAAGAATTAGTTTTGGTAGAGAAGTGAATATTTTTACCAGAGGAAATCGCAATTCCGGATGCTGGAAACCAGCTTAATTCTGCTTACGCGATATATGCTTGTATCAATGGTATTTGTCAAGCAGGAAAATGCAATCTGGCAAGCGGTTTCCGCTAACCGGACAGACGGTGTAAAAGCATCCAGATTATTCGAGAAGAAAGTGTGAGGTGATGTAAGTAGTTGCAGAATATTTTGTTAATAAGGACCTAAAAATATAAATAGTGAATAGAGAAATTACAAGGAATAATACTTTGGTTTTAAACAGTGTGTTCTTTTTTGACAGATGCGGATACAGAACGACCTTAAAGCTTGCAAACACGGCGTTTATAGTACTAAAAAGCTTTTTACATTATTTTGGTGGAGTTATTTTTGATATACAATAAAATATAGAATATTTTTTGCATATTTATTATGTATGAAACGATTCAAAAACACTATATATAGTATTTATAACTTGACTAAATCAATATATTGTGTTAAACTGCCCTTGTAATTGATTTTTGTGCGTACCCAAATGGGAAATACAGTCCATTCAGGCTGTATGCGGAGTATCTTCTGCATTGCACACGCTGTTAAGTTTGTATTTTGTGCCAGTAGTACCATTATGCCCTCCGGGCAGTGGTTTACTGGCTTTTTTATGTTGAGGGAACATGTTCCCTTTCAGAGTGGGAATGGCTTCGGTTCATGGATATCCGTGGACGCCAGAGATTTGGCAGACAGTCATTCCCGCTTTTTGTTGCCCAAATGCCGGTGACGGCTTTGAGGATAAATGATTTTACAAAGAAAGGAAGGTAAAAAGAATGATCATGAAAAACAGAAATGCTGGCAGGAGCTGGCAGAAACAGTCCACGGGATATCCGGACAGAGGAGCGTGTATTCAGAAGGCCAATGCAGAGTATTGGAAAAAGTGCAGTACCACGATCAGGACTGTAAACTTTTCCCGCAGGGCAAAAAGGGGGGCGTAAATATGTTTGGTATGCTATTTGAAAAGGACAGGAATGATCCACTGGTACTGGTAGATACAGAAAACCTTACCCGTAAGGAATGGTTAGACTGGAGGCGCAAAGGAATTGGCGGCAGTGATGTGGCATGTATTATAGGAATCTCACCTTTTCGTACTGCACGGGATATCTATTACGATAAGCTGAATATTGCAGCAGTAGAGGAAAATGAAGGAAACTGGGTTGCTATGGAAATGGGCCATCTGCTGGAAGACCTTGTGGCAAAGATATTTGAGCGAAAGACCGGGCTGAAAATTTATCAGGTGAAGAAGATGTTTCAACACCCTCTTTTTCCGTTCATGCTGGCAGATGTGGATTATTTTATCACTATGCCGAATGGAAGGAAAGCAATCCTGGAGATCAAGACTACGAATTATAATGCCAGAGAGCATTGGTGGATGGACGGTATGGAGATTGTTCCCTGCTATTATGAGGCGCAGGGAAGACATTATATGGCTGTCATGGACATTGACAGCGTTTTCTTTTGCTGTCTGTATGGAAATACGGAGGATGAGGTCATCATACGTGAGATCCGCAGGGATGCGGCATACGAGGAAGAAATGATATTTCTGGAACAGGAATTCTGGACGGAGTATGTACAGAAGAATGTTCCGCCGCCTTATCTGGAAGGCGGAGATGTGATTCTTTCCAGCTCCAGACAGTATGTCGGTCGGGCAGACAAGGATGCCCCGGCTGTTGAACTAAATGGAATCATGGCATCCACGCTGATGCGCTATATGCAGCTTCAGGAGGAAAAGAAGAAGTCAGAAAAATATTCAAAGAAACTGGAAGAGGATATCCAGAGGCTGAAAGCTATTCTGGCGGCAGAGATGGGAACCAGCTGTACGGCTATCTGTAATAGAGGCGGAAAGCACTATACGGTGACTTACAACCCTGTACGGAAAAATATCGTTGATAAAGACAATCTTGCACGGCTGAAGCTGCAGTATCCAGACATTTATGAGAAATTTGTAACGGTATTGGAATTTCGTAAATTTCATGTAAAAGTCAGTTCTGCAGATGCAGCCTGAAATTAAGAAAGGACAAAACAAGAATGAAAAGAAAGTTTATGTGGGTCATAGGGATACCTGCCCTTGTGATCTTTATCTGGAGATTTTTCCAGTTGGTCAGGCTTGGATGCTATATCATAGTATATCCTTTGATCAGTGCTGCCCTGGCAGCAGCTATCAGTGGCCTGATTCTGTGGATTTTATGGAGGTGATGGAATGAGTTATATTGGAACTTATGACAGTAAGATCTTTCACAATCCGTCGAACAAATTCTGTATCATTGTCGTTAAGACCTCAGATACCTCCATCCCGGAACAAGCGCGGGATAAGAGACGTTATAAAGATCATATGATCCGTTTTACTGCTGTTGGCTATGAACTGCCGTTTACCGATGCGGTGGAAGTGGAACTGGAAGGGGAATGGGTAGACGGAAAGTACGGCATGCAGCTCCAGGTGGAGCAGTGGCATGAAATCGTACCAAAGACAAAGGAAGGTGTTCTAAGCTATCTCGGCTCCGGCCTGATTAAAGGAATCGGTGAAAAAACAGCCGCAGAGATTGTGGCAAAATTTGGTGTAAACACACTGGATATTCTGGAAAAACAGCCGGAACGTCTTCTGGAGATAAGGGGAATTACAGATAACAAGCTGGAGGATATTAAGGCATCCTTTGCTGAGAGCAGGATGCTCCGGGATATTATGTCTCTTCTGGCACCTTTTAAGCTGACCCCGAAAACAGCCCTCAAGATTTATCAGCATCTTGGGCCATCTTGTATCGAGGTTTTGAAAAAGAGCCCGTTTGAATTGTGCAGAATACCTGGTTTTGGGTTTCGGCGTGTGGACACGATCATCCGGAAGACAGATAACCGTCCTCATGATCCCATGCGGATCAAAGCAGCTCTTCACTGTGCGCTGGACGATGCGAAAGGCAAGCAGAAACATCTGTATCTGGAAAAAACGGAACTATATAAAGAAACGATGAAACTTTTGAATGAGAGGATCCCTCTTCCGGAAATGCGTGTGCGTCTGGAGGAAGTAGAAAAAGCACTGGAGGGAATGATACTGGGAGGAGCTGTTGTTTCCATGAGAGACCAGATTTATCATCCTGCCGTATTTGCACAGGAGGATGAGGCAGCCTGCAGGATTGCAAAACTTCTGGTAGAAAACGGATCATCCATGGTGGATGTTTCACCAGTAATAGAAACTGTAAAGGCAGAACAGGGGTTATGCACATCCGAAAAACAGGAACTGGCTGTACAAACAGCATTTCAGTATAATCTTTCTATCATCACCGGATCGCCTGGTACAGGAAAGACAACGGTGTTGAAGATTATCCTTGAAGTTTACCGCAGGATATATCCTGATAAAAAAATTGCTCTTATGGCACCTACCGGGCGTGCAAGCCGTCGAATGGCGGAAAGCACCGGATTTGAAGATGCCTGTACGCTTCACAGTGGCCTGAGACTGGTAAGCGAAGAGGACGAAGGAGGCCGTAAAGACGAAAAACAGATGCTGGATGCAGACCTGGTTATTGTGGATGAGTTTTCCATGGTGGATATGTGGCTGGCCAGCAAATTTTTTACAGCACTGAAAAATGGGGCAAAAGCCGTTTTGGTCGGCGATCCGGATCAGCTGCCCAGTGTAGGTGCAGGGAATGTATTCAAAGAACTGATTACCTGCGGACTTATTCCGGTTACGGTACTGGATCTGATATTCCGTCAGGCGAAGGACAGCCTGATTGCTCATAATGCCAAATTTATCCATGATGGAAATACGAAGCTTTATTACGGAAATGATTTTCAGTTAATTCCCTGCAGCAATCAGGCAGAGGCGGCAGAGGCCATTATCGAAAGGTACTGCCAAGAGATAGAGAAAAACGGGATTGAACATGTCCAGATTCTCTCACCTTTCCGTACAGACGGGGAAGCATCTTCAGACCAGCTTAATGCGGTGATCCGGGAGATTGTAAATCCATTTCAGTCTATGGAGGATGAAGTTCAGACAGGAACAAAGAAGTTCCGTGTTGGCGACCGTATCATGCAGACAAAGAATACGGAGAAGGTTTCTAATGGAGATCTGGGATTTATCCGCTATATCC
Organism: Enterocloster clostridioformis; assembly: GCF_020297485.1. NCBI lineage: Bacteria > Bacillati > Bacillota > Clostridia > Lachnospirales > Lachnospiraceae > Enterocloster > Enterocloster clostridioformis. Next base: position 1,719,291 of record NZ_JAIWZC010000001.1, on the reverse strand, counting down.
ATGATACGCCGGATGGAAAACGGATTGGCATGGACTTTGGAAAAAACCGCGAGCTGGAATACAAAATGGATGACCTGGCAAATCTGGATCTTGCCTATGCGACTACCATCCATAAAGCCATGGGTTCTGAGTATGATGTTGTTTTAATGCCTTTATTGAAGGCGCATTATATCATGCTTTACCGGAATCTACTGTACACCGGAATTACCCGTGCCAGGAAAGCAGTGATCCTGGCAGGGAAGAAGGATGTGCTATATATGGCCATCCATCGGAATGAGATCAATAAGAGAAATACCCTTCTTGGGGAACGCATCTGTCTGTATTATAAGGCTTTTGCGAGGAACAAAGGGATTCGGGTTCCGGAATTTCTGAAAGAAAAATGGAAAGCAGCAAGTTAAAAATGGGATACAGTGCAGAAAAAGCACCAGGTATCCTTTATTTATTTTAAGAAAGGGGTTTTATAAATGAATAAGAATGAGCACACACCAACGATGTATGAGAGCATTCCCGCAGTGGCAGAGCTGAACAAGGTGCCGGGATTTAACCCGCTGAAACTGCTCCGCCGTGTCATTTCCCCTGATAATGGGGAAACCATACTGCAGCTGGATCTTCCTTATAAAAAGTTATGGTTCCGGCTGGCAAACCCGAAAGGACGCATTAAACTGAATGCTCTGCGTATTACAGAGCAGCTTGCAATTTTTGAAGCTCAGGTCTATCTGGAGCGTGGTGATGAGAATCCTGTCGGAAGTTTTACGTCCAGCTGCACAAAGGAGGAAGCTCCGGGAGGACAGTATATTCAGGCAGCACAGCAGGCCGCAATGAATGAGGCATTGTCAGATGCGGGTTATGGTGTCCAGTTTGCAGATGTAGCGATGGGGGCCGGAGGAAGTCTCTATGGGAGCAGGATTCCATTAAATGGAATTTCCAAAACCGGAGAAGCCGTTTCTTCCGCTATGAATAGTGAAAACCAGAAACAGAAACATATGCCAGTTTTGGTAGAACCTGCAGAAAAAACGCTTCCGGTAACGAATGGAACAGAGAGGAAAGAAGAAGTTATAAAACCGGTATCGGAGAAACCTTCGGAAATGGAGCTGCCTGTTCAGAAGAAGAAATCAGAAGTTCCACTGGAACAGTTGAAACATGATCCAGAGAAAGTGGCTGGTGAATCGGAGAAACTTCCGGTTCAGTCTGCCATGGTATTGGATGCATCTGCGAATGGCAGTCTGCCGGTACAGCTTAAGACTGCAAAACAGCCTGTGCATACCGCAGGAGAATTGCCTGTAAAAGCGTCTGAACCGAAAATGCTTCCTGTAACATCGGAAACAGTGGCTTCCACCGAGGAGAAAACCTCAAATGTACTTCCGATTACAGGGAAAACCATAACAGAAAAGGATACCCAAAAGGCAATACAGGATATGATGGCACTGCTGGGAGGACAAAATCAGCCTGCAGGGAAGGTGACAGCATTTGAAAATCATGCGAAACCGGATAGCGGGAAAGAATCTTCCGGAACAGAACAGGTTCTGCCTGTTTCCAGTTGTCAGACAGAAAAAGCAGACGAAACCCGTTATACACCTGACATGCCAGTGGAGGAAATCATGAAATTGATGACCTTTGAAGAGGCCGGAAAAGTTGTGGTGGATACTGGCGTCTGCATGGGTCAGACACTTACGGAGGTTGCAGAGCGACGCCCACCCAGTCTGAAATTCTATGTGTACGGCGGCTATAAGGGGGATAACAATATCCTTCGGGCGGCAGCAAAGATTATGCTGGACTCCCTTGCTGCTAAAAAAGCGGGATGAGGATGAAATCTGTAAAGGAGCAATAGCAGTTTTAAGGAAAGGAGTACAGCTAATGGCCACGAATTCACAGGAATTTCCGTTCGGGATCATGGATGTGGTGGAATTGCTGCATTTAAGAATCCGGCGCCGGCAGGCGGACAGTGTCTATACGGATTGTCCTATCTGCGGTGACCGGAGAGGAAAGATGAATGTCAATTTTGCCAAGAACGTATGGCGGTGTAATTATTGCGGTGAGCACGGCGGAATGCTGGCGCTTTATGCAAAGGTAAACAATACCACCAATTCGGATGCCTACCGGGAAATCTGTGATGCTCTTCAAACAGGTGATACTTCCTGGGGATACGGAGAAACAGAAAAAACAGGTACTTATGTAGGGGTTCCTTCCGGGAACCCCCACGCAGACAGTCAGACAGATGACGGGATCACGCAGGCAGAACGTGCCAGCCTGCAGGAGATACACCAGACTTATTCCCTTCTGTTTCATATGCTGTCACTGACTTCCGCTCATCGGGAACATCTGCGTTCGGAGAAACGGGGGCTTACGGATGAACAAATTGACCACCTGGGATTTAAAAGCACCCCTCCCTATTTTTTATGCCGTTCCTTGACGGAAAGGCTGATAAAACAAGGGTGCAAAGTGGAAGGAGTTCCGGGATTTTATCTGCATGAAGGTGGATACTGGACATTAAAATTCAGTAGCCGGACGGCAGGTATCCTGATACCGGTTGTTGGCATCGACGGGCTGATCCGTGGAGCACAGATTTTGCTGGACGTTTCTATTAAGGACAAGGATGATCCTCCGGAAAAATCAGGGACAAAGTATATCTGGTTTTCTTCCTCTACAAAGAATATGGGTATTACCTCCGGCAGTCCAGTACATTTTATCGGAAACCCTTTTGCACGGACCATTTATGTTACGGAAGGGATTTTGAAAGCAGATATTGCACACTGCCTGCTGAACCGCTCCTTTGTAGCGATTGCCGGAGCAAACAATGTGCAGCAGCTTGGCCCGCTGTTTGCGCTTCTGGCACAAAATGGAACCGAGCTGATTATTGAGGCTCATGATATGGACAAATACAGCAATGAAATGATTGCAAAAGGAAGTTCCAAAATTTATCTGCTTGCAAGACAGTATGGAATGGAGTGCCGGCGATTGACCTGGAATCCCAATTACAAAGGGATTGATGACTGGCAGCTGGCGCTTAGAAAGGAAAAACAACAGAAAGAGGGTGAAAAAAAGAATTTACGGGAAGAGTATGCGGTTTTCTGTTCGGAAGAAAAAGAATATGCAAAAAAATCTGCAGATTTTTCTGGGAAAAAGTGCAGGTTTCGTATTTATCAGCTTGTCTTTGAGGAGGGACGGGAAACGATCTCTTTTGCTTTTAAAGGGATTCAGAATCTGCATAAAGCCGGATACAGCCAACCTCCTGCTTCCGATTATCAGCTGGTATGCGAGTCAGAACTTGTGTTTCCAGAGCACTGGGATGAGAAAAAAATCCTGGAACAGATATTGGATCATTATGGGAATCATGTACCACAAGGTTACCATGGACGTCCTCTTGCATCTTCGGATGTGGTGGAATTAGACGATGAGACCGGCCGCCGCTATTTTTATGTGGATGGCAGAATATTTGAACCTGTCCGTTTCTCTCCCTTTCTTGCAAAGCCAATGAAAGGATAAGAAGCGGATGGAACGTATGGCATGGAATGGGAATGGCCTGCTCCATGCCATTTTTATGAAAGGAGATTTTTATGGATACTTTTACAAATATGGATATGGAAATGAAGATAGGAGATAACCCGTTTGAAGAGGACGGTTTTTTACCGATTACCAGAGAATTTTCAGAGAATCCGTTTAATAAAGAAACAGAAACTGCCGGAGGGCTTCCGGTTCAGGAGGCGGCCGTAGAAACAGGAAATCCGGCGGATTTATCTGAGGAAAGCGACTGCCTGGAGGAAGATGGTGCGGAAGGAAACGCCGATCTGGAAACGGATGAAACAGAGGAAACCGAAGAACAGGAGGAAACTAATGCAGAATCCTCCGGCGCAGAAAAAGAATCAGAAGATAAAAAGCGTGGGGAGCATGAAGCGGCAGAAGCCAGGCGTAAAGCAGAATGGGAGGCCAGACAGAAAGCAAAGAAAGAGGCCGAGCAGGTACAGCTTGCACGAATGTCTTTACTAAGCGATGAGGAAGTGACTGCAGAGGCCATGAAGCGTGTGGGAACGGATACTGAGAGGCTTACCCGCCGGAATATGAAGGAATGCGTGTCAGAGTATATTCAGACATTGTGTCTGGAAGATCCTGCTTTTGCCAGACTGACCATGCATCCCCGTAAGACTATGATCCACTGTTTCCATTATATCAATCGGAAAGCCAGAGAATTTGTGGAGCAGGAAATGAAAGATAATGACATAAAGCCAGAATACGGTGTCTATGGAAGCGATGTGCCAGATGACCTGTGTTATCAGTGGGCGGAAGAATATTTCCGTGACCCGGATGCAAAGGAGGACTGGCAGGAGGAAGAAAAGTTTGTACCCAAAGCCTACAGTGGAAAATCCAGTGTGAAGTCAAAACGTGCGACGGCAGCAGTGAAGAAAGGCACCGGAAAAGAAAAAAGCAGGAAGAAGGCCGAAAAAAAGCTTCAGGAAAAAGCTGTGGACAGCGGACAATTTCAGCAGATGACGTTGGCAGGTCTTGCAGGATAGGGAGGAACGGCAAATGAAGATAGATAAAAGAAAATGTCGGAAATTTGCAGATCCAGGACTGAAAATGAATCAAAATCATGGACTGCTTCATGCAGAGAAGGTGAAGTACATTGTAAGGACAGCGATAAAAAATATCGGGGGACAGAGGATTCTGGTATTGTATATCTATTTAAGAGAAAAGGCTGTAGATGGGATTTTTCTCCCCATCTGGACTATGTTCCAGAGCCGGACAGAATATATTACTTTATCCCGCAAAGAGGACGGAAGCACCAGCTGGAGTAGAGCTGCTTTTTGCAATCTGCAAAGAGATTATGATTTCAGCAGGCATTGTGCTTTTTATACGGCTAGTGATGAAGATCGTGTAACCCGATTCTGTAAACAAAAAAGAAATAAGGGTTTTACAAGCCTGTACTGCATGCAGTATGACATTATGGAGAAACGGAAGAAGGAGCGTCGGAAGAAAAAAGAAAGAGAGACTCTTGCGAGAATGAAGTCGGTTCCGGCTCTTCCAGGGAATATCAACCGGACAATAGAACGTGAGATGGTTCCCCATTATGTATTCTATACTTACAGCAGAAAGAAAAAAGGTATGGAAGGGTTCTGTACTGCATGTAATGCGGAGATACTGGTAACGAATGTAAAGCATAATAAAAAAGGAGTATGTCCTGTATGTAAAGCAACGGTGACTTTTAAGAGCCGTGGAAAACGCGGGATGATCATTGATCGGGAAACGCTGCAGATTTTTCAGCGCATTTCTCCAAATGAGATTATTGTCAGATTTCTTAAAATCTACTATCAGTATGGCGATGAAAAGATTCCTTATAAAAGTATCTATGAAAATGCCAGAACCTTTCTTTCCTGGGATGAAGATGGAAGAATTTCTGAAGAACACTTTTATTATGGTTATGGAGAGCGCGATAGCCTTACACCATGGAGATCAGGTGACCGTCCGGTATTCAGTTATTGGCGGTATAACTTTGAGGCTGACCAGACAGGATTTTTATATTACAGAAATCTGGAAAAGGTGTTTGCCGATTCGCCGTGGCAATATTCCCAGCTGAAGAAATTCTATCTGGCAGATCAGAAACCGCTTTATGCCCTTGACTATCTGGCAGCGTATAAACACTATCCTATGCTGGAGTATCTGGTAAGGCTGAAGCTGTACCGTTTGGCTGGAAACATCGCATTTGGCAACTACTATTATTATAATTCGGATTCTGGATTTAATCCAAATGGAAAAAATCTAAAGGAAGTACTGGGGTTTGATAAGAGTTATCTCCCTATGCTCCAGAGAATCAATCCCGGACTTGAACAGATAAAGTTGATGAGGGATCTGGTTTATGCGAGAATGGAATTAAATGAGGAACTGTTGATGTGGTGTGCAAAATTCGGCATCAGCAGAGCAGAAAATCTCCTTGTTCCACTAAAGTATATGACGCCTCATAAGCTGATGAAATATGTAAATGAACAGTATGCAAAATTCTGTAAAAAGAGCTTATATCAGATTGGTGGGTATTACCGTATGGAGAGTGTTTTGATAGATTACCGGGATTACCTGTGCATGAGCGAAGGGCTGGAACTGGATATGAAGAACAGCTTTGTCCTGTTTCCGGCGGACTTAAAGAAAGCCCATGATAAAGTAAATGATATTTCTGACAAAGAGCAGGCTCTGGTTTATGACAGGCAGATTCAGAAGCAGTTTGAGGAGTTGAACCAGCAATACCATTTTGTGAAATATGGGTTTGCTGTGCTCCTTCCTCATACGGCAAAGGAAATTCTGGAGGAAGGACAAAATCTCCATCATTGTGTCGGAGGCTATGTAAGGCAGGTCGTAAAAAGGGAAAGCACGATCTTGTTTGTCCGTAGAGTCGGGGAACAGGAGAAATCTCTCTGTACAGTGGAGATTAAAAATGGAAGACTGGTCCAGGCACGTTGTTATAAAAACGAGCCGCCATCTCCAGCTGTTCAGAGATTTCTGAACATATGGGAAAAAAAGATCCTGCATGCCCCGGCACTTGCTGTGGCTGCATAAGAAAAAGAACGGGTGTCCTTTTTGGGCATCCGTTTTTTAAAAACAATGAGAAAAGGAGAGCTATATGATCAAAAATTTAAACCAGTTAAAAAAGTCTTTAAAGAAGGGAAGCAGCATTGAGATTATTTCTCACTGCCGCCCAGAATATATCGGACAGAAACGCAGAATCACTCAGTCCAATACCCAGGGATTTTACAGTATCATACCAGATGAGCCAGACAATGAAGTAACGCTTGCCAACGATGGGAAGGGAAATGTCCTTTGGTGGAATAAAGCATCCTTTTGGGAGTTTGAAAATGATATCTGCAGTGCGTATTGCAATGACAGCGAGCATACGAAGCAATATCTGATTATGTCATTTCGCATTATAGAAGAGGTGGCTTAGGATAGTACAGTTTTCCCATATGGCTGACGAATAGGGAAGGAATCGTAAAATAATAGGATTTTATATATGGGAGAGAGCTTGTACAGTTCTCTTCTGCCTTTAAAGGAGGAAATCAAATGAGCAAGAGAATCATGATAAAATTGTCGGCATCTGAAGATTATGTTTATCTAAGGACATTATCAGAGGAATATCGTTCTCCACAAGGATTTACGATAACAGACAAAGAATTAGAGGAGATGGAGGAAAAGGGATATAAGATTGTATCTGATATCCATTCTTTTGCAAGACTGTCTCTACGGAAAACAATGGATGAGACAGATATTCTGGTCATAAATTTTACCTGGCTGAGTGATGCAGGTGGAGGAAAGGTTTTAGGAAGAGAAGAAACGGTTTTGCTTTCTTATGATAAATTTCAGGAGTATGTTGAGGAAAGCAGGAAAAATAATGGAGAGCAGAAAAAGCTTCTGTCTTTGGATGAAAAGCCCAGGCCAAGAATAGCATTTCAGAGCAGACGGAACCTGAAGGCGGTTACGGAGGAAAAGCTTCTTCGGAAAAAGTTGGGAAAGGTTCTCTGGAGGCATTTTGCAGGGCAAGGCAGCAGGCAGATTACAATATACGATGATTTTGAGCCGTACAGTTTTTTCTTCCGGGAACAGACGCCTTATGGAACCGGAATTTGCGGAGGAATTATTCTTCATGGGCGGGACAATATAGAGAAGGCGTATTATGGAATACATACCTGACCAGAACAGACAGGATAGGTTTTACAGGACAGAATGCAGGGCAAGGCAGCAGGATATGTTGTCTGCCCTGTATTTTTTCTTGGTTTGTTGAAAAATGCGTAATCCATGCGTATATGATAAGTATAAAGGAAAAAAGGAGATGGAAAACTTATGTTAATTGCAATTGATCATGGCAACAAACAAATGAAAACACCCCATTGCCCGCCCTTTGTATCCGGGCTGGCAGAAAGTATCACAAAACCTTTCGGCAGTGACATCCTGGAATATCAGGACAAGTTTTATACACTGTCAAACCAGAGGATTCCTTATAAAAGAGATAAGACAGAGGATGACCGCTTTTTTATTCTTACATTGTTTGGAATCGCAGAAGAAATTCTTTCCGGGGAAGGATATGGAGAGGAAGTTATGCGTATCAGCCTTGCTGTTGGTCTGCCGCCGGCGCATTATGGAGCGCAGAACCAGTCTTTTATCCAGTATTTTTCTAACCGTGGTATTGAAAAGTTTCGGTATCGTGGAAAGTCTTATACGATTTATATTGAAAATGTTCGCTGTTATCCACAAGCATTTGCGGCAGCAGTGACTATGATGGACAAGCTGATTGAAAAGCCAAGGGTACTTATTATTGATATCGGCGGATTTACAGCAGACTATCTGATGATGCGTTCCGGTCGGGCAGATCTGACGGTATGCGATTCTCTGGAAAATGGTGTGATCCTCCTGTATAACCGAATACGGACCAAAGCCAACTCTGAATTTGATATTTTATTAGAAGAGGCAGATATTGATGGTATCCTCAAAAGTGGGGAAAGTACCTATTCTCCTGCGGTTGTTTCTCTGGTAGAAAAACTGGCACAAGATTTTGTAAATGATCTGGCAAACAGCCTGCGGGAGCGTATGCTGGATCTGATGTCCGGTATGGTAGTATTCGTAGGAGGTGGAGCAATTTTGTTACGCCGGCAGATAGAAGCTTCCCGAAAGGTAGGAACCCCGTTATTTGTAGAGGATATCAGCGCCAATGCAAAAGGGTATGAATTTCTTTATAAAGCAGAAACTATAGGCAGGTGAGCCTATGAGCGGAAAAAGAAATCGGGAACGGTTCAGCATTAAATTTAATGAGAATGATCCAGCTCATGATACAGTGATACGCCTGCTGGAAAAACAAGGCCCTCATAGAAAGGCACAGTTTATTGTTAATGCAGTTCTTCATTATATAAACTGCCGGGAAACACCGGATATCCTTTCTCCACAGGCAATCTATAGAGAATCCATAGAAGAGATTATCAGGGAAATTCTTGACCGGAAGGGAAATGAGTATCCGTATCAGAGCAGTTTGGCAGATGCAGGGGCAGAAATGTTGGAAAAACAGATATCTGCCGGGCAAAAAAGTAAAAGAGGTGTGGAAGATGCACAGAAAGAAGTGGATCAGGCTACATTGGCATTGATAGCAGATACTATGTCGGCATTTCGGAATAGTTAATAAGTGGAAGGTGTCATTTCCTGCCTTGTGCTCCCCGGCCTTCCAATGCCGCAATAAAGGTGTTAATGATATCTTCCAGATAACGATAGTGCATAGGAGATAACACTGAAATTTTGGAAAGCAGGACGGAATGGTCATTGGTGTTTATTATGCCGAGCAACAGGTAATCGGTACTGATATCCAGTGCAGAGCAAACCCGTATAATGTTCTCCGGACGAAGAGCCTTTTTGCCAAGTTCGGCAGAAGAAATTGTCTGGGGTGTAACACCTGCTTTTTCAGCAAGCTCATCCTGTGTCATGCGAAGTTGTTTTCTACGGCCTAATATCCGGTTTCCAATTTGCTTTAACAGTTCGTCCATTCAGTTACCTCCATAAATAATGTTAGATTTTATGATTTTATCTGCTATGGAGCAAATTATTAAGCGATTATGGTTGATAAAACTCTTCTATGGTATATATAATGTGCAGTAAAGAGAGAAATATGAAGGAAATATTGGACAGACAAAATATACGATAAAAAGGAGAAACGGAAATGTTAAATGATGCATGGATGAAAATGGCTCAGTTTCTGGGGAGTCTGAACCGGGAAAATATGAACCGAAAAAGCTATGTACGGACCTCGGAATATGAAGAGGCGCTTGCAGTCTGGAAGCAGACAGAACCAGAATGGGAAAAGTTTCTGGAAACCTTATCCGCTGAGCAGCAGGATAAGGTGGAAAAAATGAAAGATTGCCTGGAGGATTTATCCTCTGCCCAGGAAGGGAGAGCTTATATTCAGGGATATGCCGATTGTATTCAGGCACTCTATCATATGGGGCTTCTAAAAGAGAATGAAGGGTTAAAGTGGGCTGAAAAGGTTGAATTTGAAGAAATACGATAGGAACAGCAAGATAGTCAGATATATATTTTTAGAAGTAAATAGTTTGAAATATAGAAAAGCCGTGGACTATGTTTTGCGGTTTTTTCTATATCCAGAGTCTTCCGCAAATCGGTTAATGGTATGATAATAGAGTAAATGTTTTCTGGAAGGACAAATTCAAAATATTGGAACAAAACGAAGCCAATGGAAAAATAAATTTCCCTGTCACACAGCAAAATGATAACAGTCTAATGAAATATACGGAATAATTCTGTTAAGAAGTGCCGCAGAATTTACCGGCGGGAATCAAAAGGTTTCTGTCCACACGCCGTAACAAATACCATTTGCACTTCAGAAAAGAGGAACCATGAACTCATTTACCAACGAAGAACTGATGGACCTGATCCAAAAAGCGACTGCCGGTGACAAGCAATCTCTGGAAACAGTGATGACCGGCATACAAGATCTGGTATTCAACCTGTCCCTGCGTATGCTTGGAACGTTCCCGGACGCAGAGGACGCATCCCAGGATATCCTTTTGAAGGTCATGACACACCTATCCTCCTTTAAGGGAGAGAGTTCTTTTTCTACTTGGGTATTCCGCATTGCGGTCAACCATTTGAAAGACTACAAAAAGCATATGTTTGCCAACGTGCCCTTAAGCTTTGAATTTTATGGAAGTGATATCCAAAACGCAAAGACAGAGGACATACCGGATCTGACCCAGAATGTGGAAAAAGCAATCCTTGCCGAAGAATTGAAGATGTCTTGTACAAATGTAATGCTCCAGTGCTTGGATACGGAGAGCAGATGTATATTCATCCTGGGAACCATGTTTAAGGTGGACAGCCGGATTGCCGGGGATATTCTGGGGATCACGCCGGAGGCATACCGCCAGCGTCTGTCAAGGGTGCGGAAAAAAATGGCGGATTTTCTGACAGAATACTGCGGTGAATATGGAAAAGGGAAATGCCACTGTGAAAACAGGGTAAATTATGCTATTCAGAGCCACCGTATTCACCCGTCACAGCTCTATTTCCAGACAGCGGTGCCTGCCCAGGTGATGCTGGATGTGAAAGAAGCCATGGAGGAGATCGATGATCTGTCGCAGGAGTTTTCTTTCTGTAAGACCTACCAGTCTCCGGAAAACCTGAAACAGTTTATCGAGGAATTTTTAAGCGGAACTTCCTTTTCCGTTGTCGGGAATGGTTAGAAAGGGGAACGATATGGATACACAGATTATTTTAAATTACTTAAAAGAATTAAATCAAAATAATAACCGGGAATGGTATCATGCCCATAAGACAGAGTATAAAGAGGCAAATGCCCAGTTTGAGGCACTGGTGGAAACGTTGATCTTCCGGATTGGGGAGTTTGACAGCCAAATCCATCCAAGGGATGCAAAGGAGCTGACCTTTAAGCTGACAAGGGATACCCGGTTCAGTCATGATAAGTCACCTTACAATCCGGCGTTTCGGGCACATATCGGTCCGGACGGGAAACTGCCGGTTCCGGTTGGGTATTATCTGATGATTAAACCGGGCGGAGGGTCCTTTCTTGGCGGCGGATTGTTTGCGGATATGTTTAAAGACGCAACTTTGATGATCCGGGATTATATTGCAGCAAATGGTGAGGAATGGGAGAAAATTATCAGCGGGCCAGAGTTTCAGAAAGAATTTGCCGTACAGGGAACAGCACTGAAAAAAGTTCCGGCCGGATATGATCAGGAGCATCCGCAGGCAGAATTTTTGAAGTTTAAAAGCTGGTATCTGGAATATCCAGTGAAGGATGAAACGATTGCAGATGGGGAGAATTTTTTGTCAGAGGCGGTAAGGCTGTTCCGGATCATGAAACCCTTCAATGATTTTTTGAACCGCGCACTTGTCGGCTTTCAGATGCCGACAAGATAGAAACCTTCCGAAACTGTCAATTTGATATGGGGGAGCCTCTGGCTATCAGAGGCTCTGGCTTTTACCAAATAAATGAAATACAGGGCAGGAAGGAGGATTCGGATGAATGACAGATTTTTTGCACTTCCAGAGGAAAGACAGATGCAGATTGTAAACGCTGCATATGAAGTCTTTTCACAGAACAGCTATAAAAATGCATCCATGTCCAGGCTCGCAGATGCTGGTGGTGTATCCAAATCCCTATTGTTTCATTACTTCATAAATAAAAAAGAACTGTATCTATATCTCTGGGAGCATGCATGCAGGCGGTTCCATGAGGCAGTCATGGAGTGCCATATACCAGTTACAGACTTTTTTGATGTTATATATCAGAGAGTAAGAGCAATGTGTGTATTTATGAGGGAGGTTCCAAGCATATACATATTTACATTGAGGGCGCTTTTTGAAGAAAACCAGGAGATAAAAGAGATACTCCGGCACAACGATATGTTTGTATTCGGCAACGGAACGGATGATATCGCATTTCTGGCAGATAGGGATTCATTTCGGCCAGGCATCGATACACAGCTATTATTAGAAGAGATCAATGGCTATCTGCTTAGCTGCTACTGGCAGATGTTTTCATCGGGGAAACTGGACCCGGATTGTTTGGAAAGAGATTTTCTAAAAAGGATAAAACAATGGAAGATGGCATATCTGAAGGAGGATATTGTTCAGAAAAATGAAAAGATTGAAGGTTCAGACTTTCTAATTTCTTAAGGTTCCATAGAAGATTTTTAGAGAAGCGTTTGCTAAAATTTATTTAAGATCAGCAGAGAGGAAATACGCTGCGGATCATTCTATTTTTAAATAGGTAATTGCGAAACAAGTAGGAAATCTTGATTCCAACAAGACAAAAATCTGGCATAGCCGGATTTTCGGGAGGTGTGTGTAAAAAACAGGATTTTCGGGTGCGAAAATAAAACAGATACGGGTATCTGACAGTAAAGGAATATGAACCACGGATACTTATGCGATCAAAGGTTTCAAGCTGCGGATATATTGATGTTTATGGATTTTATCCGCAACCATTACGGTAATCAGCTGGGCAATTCCGGCAAGGAGCAAATCCGCATGGAGTGTTTTCTCATTCTGTGTTTTACGCCCGGCAACACAAAAGCTGTCCTTAAAGTGGTTAATGGATTTTTCTACATTCACCCGGATTTTATATGTGGAGTCCCATTCTGATGTGCCGCGGATAGTCCCTGGATAAGCACGGAGGTTCTGTTCCGGATAGATGTAGATCATTCTTCCGCAGGAAGATGCTGTACACGGGTTGTCACAATGGCATACGCGTTTGGTTTTCTTTGTAATGTTGTCTCGTTCCCATTTCATTTTGGGACAGACAAATTTCATGGTTGGAAGACCACAGCGCAAATGAGATTTACTTCCTTCCCGTTTCATTGGGAGTGAAGCATCATGCGGGCAACAGGGAATGCCATCAGCATTTACGGTGTAATCGACTCCTTCGATTTTGAGTTTGTTTTTCAGGGGAATATACGCTTTTTCAAAGGATGTTTCCTGCAGTAGGTATTTATAAATCTCGATGGAATCGAAAGCGGCATCCCCCAGAAACGTTTTGGGGTTGATAAGCGGATGTTTCCGGAAGAAATCCTTCAGAGTCGGGATTAGCGCTTTGGAATCTGCAAGGCTTTTGTCCTCATCCGGAGAGTCAGATTTCTTTTCCACGATGATCTCAGGATGGGATACGAGAAAATCTTTGTTGTAAAAGGAAATATGTCTGACGATACCCAGCCCGTTTGTAACGATGCCGAATTTAAAGGCATAACAGAAATGCCCGTTAATGTACATCTGCTGAATCGCAGGATTAGCGGCAGCATGAGGCGGCATGGAACCATAGGCGGCTTTATAAGGGTCAAAGGAATCATCCAGCCCGTTCGCTTTTTTTAAAGATTTTAGCTGTTTGATGATACGGTTGGCGTATTTGGGATTATTTTCTGTTACCCATGCTTCAATACCGGAGGTATCAAAGAGAAGCATAGATGCTTTTTCCTTATCAATCCGTTGGCATATCGGTTCGGTCAGGTCAACCAGCCTGTCAAACATCGATTGTAAGTCCAATAAGAAATCCTGTTTGAAGCGTGTGAATTTAGACGCGTCAGGAACAACATCAAAGCCACAGAAATCCCGTAATTCCTGAGAGTATTTCAAAAATACAATCAGGAGGGAAGTAGTAGGAATCGAGAAAATAAGCTGTAATAACAGAGCCTTGAGCATTGGATAAAGAAGGTGCTTTCTAGGTCTGCCGGTGGCGGCGTGGAAATGGGAAACAAAAGACGTCGGGACAATTTCATCGAGGTTGATGGTTTCATCAAGCAAAGAAAGGAACTCATATTTATCGTTATCAAATTTATTTTGGCAATCGGTAAAAATATCTGCCAAAGAAAGCTGTTTGTATGTTATCATATAGGTACAACTCCTTTCTTGGTGGATTGGTAGATAGTTTCTGGACAATTCTATTTTACCATAAACCAGTGAGGAGTTGTTTTATTTTGTAAGAAAAAGAATCCCGTATTTATATGGGTTCTGGCGTTTCGCAAACGCCTATATTTTTAAAAGCTGAAAGGAGAACTAAATGAAAAAGAGAGCAAGAAAGTTGATTTTAATGTCAGGAATGGTGTGTGCCATGAGCGTTTCAGTATGTGGGTATGGATATGCAAAGGAAATGCCTGCAAATGTATCTGTGGCGGCTCCTGTAGACCAGACGACCACAGTCAACACAGCCGGCGAATGGGCAGACAGCATCCCGAACCTGGAAGGAAGTACAAAGGATGTCCAGGATGGTTCGTTTACAGTGGTGGAGGCTGTTAAGCAGAAGTCGGATAACGGTGGGGATATCTATGTATCAGCCGGCAGCGGCGATGATTCCGCATACAATAAGATTTCTGTTACCTATGATGAAAATACCCTGTTTATGGTAAAAACAATCTATGACGGCGGAGCAAGATCAGAGCTTTCTGCAGCGACATCTGCTACCTTGGACTCCGGGCAGACAGTAGCAGTATGGGGAACTCCATCGGATAATGGACTGAAAGCAACTCATATCTGCATCATAAAGGTAGAATAAATATCTGATGAAGACAGTGGAGTAGAAATAAGCAGCCTCTTTTGATAAGGATAAAACCCTTATCATGAGAGGCTGTTTTATTGAATACTGATTATCTGGTTTAAAATGCCTGTATGTTTACATGAAATCTTAAACTTCAGACTTATTTAAGGTGTCTTAGAGGCTTTTTAGAGATAGGAATGGTAAAATTTACTAAGAATTAGCAGAAAAATTAAACAAACTGCTGATATTATCTTTATAAAAAGAGAGGAGAGCAACATGAAAAAGAGAGCAAAAAAGTTGATTCTTATGGCAGGGATATTATGTGCCATAAGTATTACAGTATGTGCCTGCGGAAGCACAGAGGACGAATCGTCAGATGCCGTTGTTACGGCTCCATCTGATCAGCAAGCGGAACTTGAAGACGCAGTTCCGAAGGAAGATGCAGCTGATCAGAAACCGATTGCAGAAACCGACAGCATGCCTGGCAAATGGGAAGAGAGCGATCCAAACCTGGAAGGAAGCATTAAGGAGATACGGGATGGACAGCTCACGGTTGTAGAGGCTGTGATAGAAAAATCAGACGATGGCGGAGATATCATGGTAGCACCGGGCAGTGGTGATGACTCGGATTTTAATAAAGTTACAGTTACATATGATGAGGATACTATCATTGCGATACAGACCATCAGGAATGGAGGTGCCAGCTATGACATGTCAGAGGCAACGGCGGATTCTCTGGCGGAAGGACAGACTATAAGAGTGTGGGGAGTTCCGTCAGACGATGGGTTGAAGGCAACGCAGATCTGGATTATATTAGTGGAATAGAGGTTACCCTGGCTATTGTAGAACCGGTATAGTCGGCTTGTCAGGGTAGCAGGAATAAAAGAATACCCTCTTTTGATAAGAACAAAAACCTTGTCAGAAGAGGGTATTCCGTTTTATTCGTTAATATGTGAGATATGCCTTTCAGTACAGTAATGAGAGTATAAGTAAACTTCAGACTTTCTTAAGGTGTTTTAGAGGTGTTTTAGAGACTGTTTTGGTACAATCAACTAAAATCGGCAGAAAAACACAAATGCCTGCTGATAAAAGCTATGTAGCAGAGAGGAGAACAGAATGAAAAAACAAAAATTAGTTTTATTAACTGGTATACTGTGTGCTGTGAGCCTTATGGTATGCGCCTGCGGCAGCAAAAAGTATGAGCCTATAGAAGTAATTGCCCCGGAGGTGCAGCCGCTGGATACAGAAGAAGATGCTGAGAAAGAAACACCTGTCACAGAACAGGATATGGAAAATGAGGAAACAGATACAGAGGCTGATAAGGAAGAAGCCGGATCTTCTGCGAAACAAGGGAATGATGAAAATACGGCCGATACAGAAGGCGCCCAGGAAAATAAATCAGCAGCAGGAGGTTCTCCATCCACGGAGGAGCCGAAAAATACGGAAAATATATCTGGCACAGAAAGTGTTCAGGAAAACCAGCCGACATTACAAAGTGCATCCAGCGAATGGGTGGACAGTACTCCCAATCTGGAAGGTGATGCAAAGGATGTTCAGGCCGGACAGTTTACGGTCGTGGAGGCCGTTAAGCAAAAATCGGATAATGGTGGAGATATTTATGTGTCAGCCGGCAGTGGCGATGATTCATCATACAACAAGATTATGGTTACATATGATGAAAATACCCTGTTTGCAATTAGAACTATCTATGACGGAGGGGCGAGATCGGAGCTATTGGCAGCAACATCTGCTTCCCTGTCTTCTGGGGTACAAGTGCAGGTATGGGGGACATCATCAGGCGGAGGATTGAAAGCAACTCAGATTTGTATCATCAAAGTGGCGTAAATGTCTGATAAAACTGCAGTAAGGAAAATAGGCCCCTCTTTTGATAAGGACAAAGGTCCTTGTCAGAAGGGGGATTTTCTTTTTTCTAAAGAAAATGGTCTTAGGGCAGTCTGACAAACAGGAGGGGATATGGAGCAAAAGAGAAGGCAGGTGGCCTGGCGGGATGAAAGACCAAGGCGGCAGAAAAAGAGAGTTGCCAGACGCAGAAGAATTATGATTGCCTATATGGTAAGAGGAATCGTAGCGGTTATTTTGGCAGTCATGGTTTTGCTGATGATATGCGGCTGTCTGTATATTAAAGATTTTTTTCGAGGGGATAAAGATACCGACAGAAAAGCAGAATCAGACAAGGGAACTGTTTCCCACGTAGAAGAAGAGACCGAGACTATCGGGGAAATTAAGGAGGACACCAGATACAAAATAATGCTGGATGCCGGCCATGGCGGTACAGACGGAGGAACAGAGAAACAGGCAGCAGTCGAGAAGGATATCAATCTTGCGATTGTGCTGGAAATGAAAGAGCTATTGGAAAATAAAAGTATCCGTGTAGCACTTACAAGGGACAGAGATGTTTTTATGTCACTGGAAGATCGGGTACGGGCAGCAGAAGAAGCGGGTGCAGATCTGTTTCTGAGTGTCCATTGCAACTATTACGAAAAGGATAGTTCTATCAGCGGTCTGGAGTGCTATTACTGCAAAGGAGCCAGTGAGGGAAGAGATTATGCGGAGAAGATCATCACGGAAATAGAGGAACGTGGGAATATCGTATCCCGTAATGCAAAGCCTGCAGATTATTATGTCCTGAAAAATACGAGTATCCCTGCTGTTCTGGTGGAAGTGGGGTATCTTTCCAATTATAACGAAAGAACGAACCTGATGACAGAAGAATATCAGGAAAGGATTGCTATAGAGCTTGTAGAAGGGGTCGTGAAAGGGTTTGAAAGCAAAAGTAATCATTTGTCAGTCTAAGGTCTTCTCAGAATCGGTCAACAAGGCGATAATAAAAAGATAATGGATTTGGTGTATATCCATATTTTAAAAATACAGTATTAGGAAAGGAACATTTTATGGGATTTTGGTTATTCATGCTGGCTATGGATATTCTTATTCCGATTACCATGATCGGTTTTGGCTGGATGTTTATGCATAAAGTACCACAGAAAATAAATCATGCATTTGGTTACAGGAGTTATATGTCCCTGATAAATAAAGATACCTGGGCATTTGCACACAAGTATTGTGGAAGGATATGGTATATCTGTGGTATTTATATGATTCCAGTGTCGGTAGTTTCGTTACTCTTTGTGATTGGAAAGAGCGTTAATATAATAGGAAGAGTAGGGGGTATCTTGTGTGCTGTCCAGTCTTTGCTGCTGGCAGGTGCGGTGATCCCGACAGAGATTAAGTTAAAAAAAGTCTTTGATTGCAATGGAAAACGGAGAGAGCTGAAAAATGAAATACAGGGAATGCGGCGATAGATAAATTAAAAGGGAACGAGTTGCCAGAAGAAAAACGGATACAAAGATACCGGTTTTTTTGAAAAAGCAGCAGGTATTATATGTTTAAGATTTGGAAAAGGCATTATTATGAGATGATTGATAAGAACTTTTGGGGCATGGAATAGGTCGAGTGTTGACAATAGCTTGTATAGAATGTATAAAAATTATTGGATATTCTCAACTGGAATTAGACCGACAAGTTACCACGAACTTGTTCAGGAAATAAGTGGAAAATTGTGAAGGAGATATAGTGAAAGGGTTTAAGCGCGAAAATCAGTTATTATCTCTCTGCGGATTAAATTGTGGTTTATGTCCCATGCTTTTAGGTAATTACTGTGGTGGGTGTGGAAATGGCAATCAATCCTGCAAACTTGCCAGGTGCAGCATGGAGCAAAAGAATATAGAGTATTGTTTTCAATGTAGGGATTATCCATGCGGAAAATATGAGCATTTTGATGACTATGATTCTTTTATTACACACCAAAGTCGAAGGACAGACTTTGAAAAGGCCAGGCAGTACGGATTAGAAGCATACAATGCGGAACAGACGGAGAAAGTAAGAATACTAAATACTTTCCTAAATGAGTATAGTGACGGTCGCAAGAAGAATTTCTTTTGTGTTGCGGTTAATCTTTTAGAACTGCAGGAATTGCAAAAAGTGCTTGAGCAAACCAGGAATAAATCCGGTATAGAGATGCTTCCACCTAAAGAAAAGAGTGCTTTTGTGACGAAACTGCTACAGGATGTGGCAGCTAAGAATAAGATTAGTTTGAAATTACATAAGAAAAAGTGAGTATTTTAAGTAGGGTATTTTCCAATGTAAGGTAAAGAAAAGAGGATTTGTATGAAGTATATAGGTACCGTCATATCGGTGGCAGATATTTATAGTGCAAAAAAGTTTTATATGGATTTATTTGGATTAGAAGTATATCAGGACTATGGAAAGAACATTATGTTTACCTGTGGACTTGCGCTACAGCAGGATTTTGACTGGCTTGTAAATTTGCCGAAAGAAAAAATTTTAAGGAAATCCAATAATGCAGAAGTTGTTTTTGAGGAACGAAATTTTGATGATTTTTTGAAGAAACTGGAGGAATATTCCAATATCGAATATCTGGGAAGAGTCATTGAGCATAGTTGGGGCCAGCGTGTAATACGGTTTTATGACTTGGACGCACATATTGTAGAGGTTGGAGAAAGTATGAAAATGGTTATCAGGCGTTTTCTTGATATAGGAATGACTATGGAAGAAGTGTCCGTAAAAATGGATGTTTCCATGGAAGATTTGATTAAATTATTGCATAGTGAAAGCGCAATTTAGGAGGATATTTATGAAAAAGAAAATTTCGGAAGAAGCAAAAAGATTAATGGACGAAAGATTTGGGCATGATACATTGATTGCTCTTGCTACGACTGCGGATGATATTCCTAATGTCCGGGCGGTCAATGCGTATTATGAAAATGGGGCATTTTATATCATTACACATGCACAATCCAACAAGATGAAACAAATAGCAGAAAATCCCAATGTTGGATTATGCGGGGAATGGTTTACTGCTTATGGGATAGGTTTAAACCTGGGCTGGTTTTGCAAAGAAGATAATAGGATTATCGCAGAAAAATTGAAAAACGTATTCCGTGAATGGATCGATAACGGTCACAATAATTTTGATGATGAAAATACCTGCATACTTTGTGTAAGATTAAAAGATGGTGTACTATTTTCCCATGGAACGCGGTACGATATTCTTTTTTAAGTAAATTCTTCCATATGTTGACTTTGATGTAATCATGTAAACTATTAGGCATGAGCCACTTTGACGAATAGTTTGGAGAATAGAGCATTAGAAACACGAATTTAAAAATGCAGATAATGTATATTTAGGAGAAGATTAGATGAAATTAGAAAGATGCAAAAAAGATTCCTTTGTTGTAATCGGAAAGGAAGGATCATCCCTAGACGGAGAAAGGTTTATCCAGAATCTATGGAATGATGCAAATTCTCATTTTGAGGAAATTCAGCATTTGGCAAAGAAAGATGCAGATGGAAACATAAGCGGAATATGGGGGGCCATGTCCGATTTTTCCCGCTCGTTTCACCCGTGGGAAGACTTTAATAAAGGACTTTACCTTGCGGGGGTGGAATGTAACGAAGGTGCAGAAGCTCCGGCTGGATGGACAAAGTGGATCGTTCCTGCGTATGAGTACATTTATGTGGAATGCGATGAGGAAGATATCTTTTCAAAGACAATAACATATCTAAAAGATAGTGGAATCTCATTAGCAGGAGCGGTTCATGATTTTACTTGTCCGCAGACAGGGAAAACTTATATGTTCTTTCCAATCAGGAAATTACAAGCAGATGAAAAGATATAGAAGTCTGTGAATATAAGAAAACATGGAATTTTATAAGGCATTGACAGAAACAAAAAACAAGGTTATATTTCAGATATCTGAAATATACTAAAGTGGAGGCAGGGCGATGGATTATCTGACCGCTGTGGAAACAGCAAAAAAGTGGAATGTATCAAGCCGTATGATTGCCTACTATTGTGAAAAAGGACGAATTAAGGGTGCCGTAAAGAAAGGAAAGAGCTGGCTGGTGCCCGTTTCTGCTGAGAAGCCTATGGATAAACGCCATTTTAAAAAGATTGTTAAAACAAAGGATGACAGGATTGAAAAGGGCAATGAGGACCTCTTTACAGCGGATGACGGGAGATTGGGTTCTGCGTCTGCAGTCTACCATACAAAAGATGTTTTTCGGCATTTGGGGTTTACCAGGGAGGCCCTGCGCTATTATGAGGAAATTGGCCTGCTCAGCCCCAAAAGAAGTCAAGGGAGCCAGTACCGTGAATTTGATCTGTATGACATGTCCCGCTTGATGTCCATAGACTTTTATAAAAAACGAGGTTTTTCTCCTGTAGAAATGAAAGAACTGTTAAAGGAGTCTGGAGCCGAAAGATATGATCGAATTTTTAAACAACAGCTTGACTGTCTGCAACAGCAGATTGAACGGCTCCAGGAAATGCAGGAACAGCTGAAAGAAACAAGGGGGTTCTGCCGGGAGGCTGTTTATGGAGAGGGAAAGTTTGAGGTCAGGGAGCTGAAACCCTATTATGTCAGGGGAGCGTTTCCGGAAGTAGGTTCTTTTGAGGAATACCAGAAAAAGGTACTGTGCTATCTTGATCCAGAGAAGGAGGATATTCTTTCCAACGTGGTCAGGGCGATTACCTTTGATGATTCTGGATATAAAGGATCTGAAATGTATGTGGTAACACCTGCTGAAAAAGCGGATAACACGGGGCGGGGAATGTTTCTGGAGCATGGGAAATGTCTCTATACTACGCTGCTGGCGGATAATAATGACCCGTCCATTCCTGAAAAAATGTTCCGTTCCTGCCATGAATGGGCGCTATGGCAGCAGGCAACCTTCCGAGGAATGGTCTATATTTTTGTCCGTCTGGTCATGCTGAATGAGAAGGCGGACAAGCATTTTTATGAGGTATGGGTTCCTTTGAAATAAGAAACTGATAAGTTTTTAAAAACCCCCTATTGACTTGGGGGTTCCCACCTGCCTTACTCTGTATGGAGAAAGGAGGTGGCTGTAATGGATCATAGAAAAACATGCTACGGCAGAGACTTTACGCTGGTTGTTGTGGGGCAGATTATCTCCCTTTTTGGTAATGCAATCCTGCGTTTTGCTCTGCCACTTTATTTATTGAAAGAAACGGGGTCATCTGCCCTGTTTGGTACAGTGACGGCTTGTGCGTTGCTGCCGATGATTCTGCTGTCGCTTTTGGGAGGTGTGCTGGCTGACCGGGTGAATAAACGCAATATTATGGTTGGGCTGGATTTTTTGACTGCCTTTATAATCACAGTATTTTATTTTCTCGTTGGCACGGTTCCGGTGATTCTGCTGTTTATTGTCACACTCATGTTGCTGTATGGCATTTCCGGTACATACCAGCCTGCCGTCCAGGCCAGCATACCGGCGCTTGTGCCAAAGGACCGGATATTGTCTGCAGGTGCTATCGTAAACCAGATTGGTTTCCTGGCGAATTTTACTGGGCCGATAATTGGAGGCATGCTGTATGGCTTTTGGGGGATTGGGAGTATCCTCCGGGTCAGTATTCTGTGCTTTATTCTGTCTGCTACAATGGAAATTTTTATTGTAATCCCTTTCTGCAAACAGCCGGAAGAAAAAAAGATACTCTGTGTTGTAAGAGAGGATATGAGAGAAAGCATACGGTTTTTGAGGAAGAAAAAGCCTGTATTCATCCGTATTTGTTTTGTCATAGCAGGGTTGAACCTTTTTTTATCATCCATGATAACGATTGGCATCCCAGTCATAATCGTGGAAAGACTTTCTATGGCAGACCAGCTGCTGGGCGTTACGCAGGGACTGCTGGCGGTAGGAGGGATGATCGGTGGGCTGTTTACCGTGCTTTTTGCAAAAAAACTCAGACCTGGAAAAGCCTGGTTGTTTCTTCTGTTGTGTGTGTTTTCCGCCTGCGTGATGGGAGTGGGGATGCTGCTTGCAGAACAATTCCGGTTTTTAAAGTATCTGATTCTTTCCGGGACAGGACTATTGGTAATGGTCTTTTCTACGATGTTCAGTATACAGATGCTGGCGGTTGTGCAGACACAGACGCCGGCGCGGCTGACAGGCAAAGTGATCGCCTGCATCATGGCGTTTATCATGTGTGCCCAGCCAGTCGGACAGCTGCTTTATGGGCTGCTATTTGAAGAGATTTCCAGGGAAATGCCTTTCATTATGATTGGAACAGGCGTTGTTTCCTTTTTTATTGCACTGTATGCAAGAAATATTCTGAAAGAATTAGAAGGGGATGAAGACCATGAATGAGGCAGCGGCTGGCGATTGCGAGAGCCATCAGCCATTCACCAAAACTTTTGGTACTGGATGAGCCCATTAAAGGAAAACTATAAATCAATTTGACCTCTTCTTTGAATCGGTCAACGAGGATATAATCTTATTAAGCTATAGTAGGCGATTGTAAAATTGTCATGAGAATAAATCTATAACAAAGCCTGAGAATGGATTTGGGAAAGGAGTAAAATATATACAAAGCGAAAGCTGATATAATCCGATATACAATGCGGCACATAATAGAACTGTAAAATGCCATATGTGACTATCCTATATAATCTTCTGTTTGTGGAACTGACTGTGACAATTATGATCGGAGCAGAAAAGAAAAGCCAGCGGTACAGATAGACCATCTGTACTGCGGGCTTTTTTTCTGCTTTTTAGCATATGAAATTCATTTAAAGTTCATTTGTTGATTCTGTGTTTCGGTCTGCCATTACCAGGGCAGAGGCAGTGGCCAACAGTACAGACAGTCCTTTCTCATCACATTGGGAAAGGAGCCGCAAAAGCTCATGGTATGTAGAGCCTGTTTTATGACTGTCGGAAAAGATACAGTCATCTGCGGAGATATTTAGTGTCCTGCAGATATGGTAAAAACCTTCAATACTGGGGGAACAGCGGCAGCGCTCCAAATCTTTCTGGAAGGAAAGGGAATGGCCAAGGAGTTCTGCGCATGTAGCCTGTGTCAGACGTTTTTTTGCCCTTGCTGCTTTTAGTGCATTTTTAAAAATCTGGGCATCCTTGATTGATAGAGACATTGTCGTCACCTCCTTGTTAGTAGTGTAATAGCATACCTTTTAAAAGTAAAAATGGTATAGACATCACTATATAGTAGCGTATAAAACTACCAAGCATCCATATTTCTGGTGAATAAAAAAAACATGGTTCATCAGAGATCTATTTGGGTGCTTTTTTGTGACCATGGGAAAGGTGCATGGTCCTATTGAAAAACAGGTATAAACCAGATGCCGGCGAAAGAATTTCGTTAAAAAAATCATATCTTCTTATGGGGATAATTATACCTATAATAGTAGTGTAGTACGCTACTTTTTAAAGATAAATGTAAAAATGAGAAAAAAGGATGATTATTTTGGTCATGCACCGGATAATAATCCTTTTTCTGCTGTATGGAAAAAGACAATACGGGAGGCGTTTCTTACTGCTATCCGTGGACCACCTTTCGCATCTTGAACAATTCAAGGTGTAAAAGGGAGGATTAAAAAGATAGCAGAAAAAGTATATTTTGAACATCCCCGCTGCCGATCTCCTACGATTTCGGATTTTTGTAGCCAAAAGTCTGGAATTATAGGAGGAAAAGCCATGTGGCAAAAGAACAACGGAAAAAGTGAAACAGATATTATACAGAATCAGTTTACAGCATATCTGACAACTGCAGTGAAACGCCGTAAAAATGATTATATACAGCAGATAGACAAACGCCAGCAGATAGAAAGCCTGACTGAAGATTTTCTATTTATGCCGGAATGTGGCATAGAGCGGGACATGCTTTTTGGACTTCCTGTTCTCATGCAGTTGGAAGACAGTGCGCTTCTCCGGGCACTAAAGGGACTTAGTGAGCGGGAACGGTACATATTTCTTGAAAGGGCATTAGACGGGAAAAGCTTTGAAATGCTTGCGGAGGAAACGGGACTGGCTTATAAAGGCGTAGCAGCTGTTTACTACCGTGCGATACAGAAGATTAAAAAGAAAATACGAGGTGATGAAAAATGAATTTTAAGGAATTACTGTTGCAGGCGAAGGAGGGAAAGGAACCAGCAGCCGTGGCTTTACTGGAAATGTATAAGCCACTTTTGGTAAAGAACGCTATCGTAAACAGCAGGTTTGATGAAGATCTTTATCAGGAACTTTGTATTATACTGCTGAAATGTATTGCCCAGTTTAGGATGTAACGTATCAGATAAGAAAATCTCTATATAACAGCAAAGAAAGCGTCAGGCGGTATATGCCAGACGCTTTTCTCTTATGCATCCTATTTGCGGCGCACAATGAAAAACAGTATAGCCAATAAGCCACACCGTTTTTCAGATACTTCTATCATGAACTAAGATAACTCTTTCTGATAATAATGTACATAGAGGTTATAATTCTTTGGCTGTGTGAGCATCCGGAGCCAGATATAAAGGTGTGTTGTTTCTGAAAAGAGATTAAATTCGGAATCGCCCACCGGCGCTGCAATTATACACAGTTTCTGCATCGTTCCCAGTGTTTTAAACTCTGGCATACAAAAGAGGGCGTTCTGAAACTGGTCAATCTCTTTGCTCAGGTTCTCAGGTATCGGCTCCTGCCGACAGTGAAACCAGGTGGTCCACCATCTGTAGCCGTCATAATCAGATCGCGAATAGGCAATCTCACAGTCCGGCCTTCCGCTTTTACTTTTATCTGGAGCAACTGTGCTTGGAAAAATATCTAAAAAGGAGCAGACCGTAGTAAGAGGCAGGCTTCCACTTTTCGGTAATTCTTCTACTCGTTTGCTGGTCACACCATACCAGCTCTCAAAGGGCATGACTATTTTTGCATAATCACGCATAGCTTCATCCGCTCCGCATTGCTGGCAAATATAAATTTTGGCGTGGCGACATAAAGAGTTGACCATTAACTGCTCATCCAAAGGGTTTCCACAGCGTAAGCAGATTGGTTTCTGACCAATACCGTCAGAAAACCATTTTTTATCCTTTTTCCAGAGTCTTTCTAACATACTTTTAGGGTACAATTCGATTTTCATTCTCCATACCTCGCTTTCCAGTTATGCAGGTAAGAAGAATATCCATCCGGGTCAATTTCCTGAAGGATGTCCGAACGGAAATGGTATTCCGGATATTTGCAGAAACCGCTGCATCCATAAGTGCCGGTAGGCACTGCCAGGCCATGTCGGACAATCCATGCAAGAATTTCGTTCCCATTGTTATTGGTATCAATAAATGCACAGTTTTGGGGCCGAATGGAATCCAGATTGACTGTCAGAATATTCCATGGTTCCGGTGTTCCATCTTCCCAGGAGGTCATCGTAATGGCAAGGTTGCCTTCCAGGTACGAAGTGACATTTAATTGAATTTTATGTATGATTCCGTATTTTTCCAAATCAAAAATTTTCTTATTCATTTTGCTTTCCTTTCTGTAATCTTAAGCTGCTTTTGGTTTATCCAGTGCCGGAAGAAGGACTGCTTTATTATCAAGGTCCATGGGAGTCCATGTGTCATTCCTCCAGATACATCCGGTTGCTTCATTATAAAATTTAGGTGCTTTGGGCGGATTCTCAAAACATGCCTCATCCAGATACAGACGGATATGCCTGTCGTAGAAAGGCAGGAGCGCCTGATGAATCTGTTCTTTTAAATCAAAGGCCAGTCTGTCAATTTCCGTTATATCCTGCCTTTTAAAAGCAGCAGCAGAGATTTGCTTCAGGATACCAGACTGATCAATAGTTGACTGAATCAGCGGCTGGGCTTCCTGCATAAAGTCTGCACGGATACGAATATTTTCCAGTGTGACTTGTTTCACATAGGCCGTGGCCGCGGCGCTTATATTGTGCCGTAGCTCATCATAGGGCCTTTTGTATTTGGTCTTCAGCTCTTCGACAGATACTACTTCCAGATTCTTTTTCAAAAGTTCAAGATATCCTTCCAAAGTTTTTCGTAATACAGTGCTTTCCATATAAAATCCTCCAATCATATTAGATAAAATTCATTTCAAAAATTCTCTTTCCAGGGTGAACCGTCATTCTCTGCAGGAGTTGCTGACCGGATTGTTCTCAAAACTCACTCGTTGTTTCCTTTTATGCAATTTGTTGTTCACCCCAGTGGATATGGAGGATTCCGTTCTCATCCTTCTCTTGACGCATCAGGAGAGACAGCAGATCGTAGTCCACATTAAATCGGTCATAAATTTCATCCAGATCCACATCCTGACCTTTCATAAACAAGTTCAGCTTTTCTTTTGCCAGAACCATCTGCATCAGATTGGATTCAATACTGCCTGCATAAGTGAGAAAATAGATATCCTTTTGTTCCGTGGAGGTATACCGGATGAACCGGAAATAAAACTGGCTCATACCGGAGTTGTTGTAGTGTAATTCAGGGATAATGATTTTATTGACATATTCAAAATTGACACTGGATGGCAGGCTCTGCTGGGTACATAAGAGTATTCCGTTTCCGCTGTCTTTCAACGTCTGCCGAAGTGCCCGCCTTTTAGCAAAGCTGGTATTCGCACCTGTCACTACGAACAAAGGGCGGTCTGGCAGGTATTCCTGCAGTGCCCGTTCATAAGACTCCAGCACTGCATTATGGCGTACTCCGATAGCCACGATCTCATTTTTCCATGCAGCTGCCATTTCCACAGCGGTCATGACTTTTACGGGGGTATCTCCGGTATATTCTTGTACGGTGTCTGGTGCAGCGCCAATACGCAGTAGAAGAATGATCTGCTGTACCAGGCGCATCATGGAATCTTTTCTTGAATTACCAGTGGAAGCGAAATAATTGTTCCGCATCTGGTGGAATTCGTGGATTGCCTTTTGATAGACCTCTTTTTCTTCGGGAGGAAACCGCAGCAGTACCTGATGGATCTGTTTGATGTCCTTACAGGACACCTCCTCAAAGGTTCTCGTGATTACAGTCTTCCCCAGAATGCTGTTAAGGGTGTCTGCATTATAAATATCCTGAGTGCGCTTTTCCATACCGAATACCGTTATCTTTTCCGGAAGGTGGGAAGCGGCAAACAGAGCATATCCTTTTTTATAGGCAGGGATTGGCTTGCCTAAATAGGGATTAAGGTCCCAGTCAGGATCTCCGTCTGAAGCGTTGTCTTTGCTGTGATGATAAACATACTGATTCCAGGAGATCATGTTGACGGAATTGTTGTAGAGCAGTTCCAGTTGTGGTGCAAATTCCGAAATGTTATTCCTGGTGCTGGTTCCTGTGGTAAGCAGTTTCATCCGACATCGGCGGAAACAGGAAAGTACCGCCTGACACCGGGCACTTCCGGGATTGGAGATCTCATCGCTTTCGTCCAGTATGAGCTGGATATTCTGGTTTAATCGTTTGACATATTTTTTTAGATGTTTTTTATAAGAACTTACTTTGTTCAATGTAATAAGGACAAAATATCCGGGCTGTATGCGTTCCAGATCGGCAAGCCGCCGGATTAGGATACAGGGCAAGTCATAGTTTGCCAGCACCACATTCCAGTTATTCCGGATGGAGATAGCCGAAGATACTACCCAGGTGCTGTGTATATTTTGATTCTGCATCCGGTACAATCCCGTTGCAATGCCGGCCAGTGTTTTGCCGCTTCCTTGTTCCCATTGCAGGAGCGCATACCGCTTCTGGAGGGTGAGATTGATGTCATGTCTCTGGATCTCATTCAGCCGGATCTGTTCCATGAGGGAGGAATCCCACAGAGAAAAGTCTTCCAGCCAGCCTGCAATCCCCGGATCTTCGTCCATCTCTTCAAAAGCCTGATTCTGCCTTTCGTATTCCGCCCGTTTTCGGCAAAGCAGTTTTTCATAGCCAGGATAATCCTTCAGGGCATTTTTATAAACTGCCTGATAGATCGGTACAGGTATACGCTGGTTCTCCTTGATCAGTCGGCGAGAGGCTGTACTGTAACCTTTATAGACGAAATCACCTTCCCGCTTGATAAGGCAGATTTTATCCACTTCTGGTACAGGGTTTTGTTTTTTCAGAGCTTTCTGCAGGTAAGAGAGTACCTTTTTTTCCGTAAGCTGTGTTTTACACCATTGCTCATAGCTCATACCTCATACCTTCAGGCATGCGCTGGGTATAAAAGCGATGCAGATATTCACAGCATCTGGCATAGGATGGCCGGGTAACTGGATGCACCTTGATATGGTACAGAAGTTTTTGGGTTTGGTATTTAAAGTCACCGGATGTACTGCTTGATTTTGCCAGTTCCAAAAGGATTTTTGACTGGTTATTTTCCAGTGCTGATTTGGCAAATGCTACAATCTTTTTATGGATATACTGAGATTCCTCTTGAACATTAAAATCTCTTGCCAGGGTATGTTCGGCCTCTGTCCGATAGGGGTGAGACTTCCAGCCATTTGCAGCAGTTTTTTTCTGCCAAAATTGTAGCTTTGTGGGGAAACGGCTGACCCCCAGGTAGGAGAATGCATCCTCTGGAAGCAACACCTGTCCCAGAAAACTGTAATGCTTTTCCATTTCCCGGATTTGTCCACTGTCAGTAAATGTATCTGACAGATAGGATTTGGGAACAATCAGGGCAAGAATACCAAGGGGTTTTAAAACCTCTGCAGCCTTCAGGCAATAGTACATTTGTGAGGATAATTCCCTGCCATTTTGAGTCCACCACTTTAAATGGAAAGGGGGATTCCCAATCACATAGTCAAACCGTGTGTCCGGCTGACAAGTGCGGATATCCCTGCATTCAATGGTTGCAGCCGGATAGAGAAATTTTGCCACTTTAACAGCTCTTACATCCAGATCACAGCCATAGATATTCGTCTCTGCTGGTATAAAGTTAAAAAAGCTTCCCATACCACATGTAAGATCCGCCACCAGATCATACTCAGACAACTTCAGGCATGCGGTTACAAAGTTACATATACGGGGTGGGGTAAAGAACTGACCGTTTTCAATTTCTTTTTTCGCCTCGCTATAAGCATGATAATTTTCGTAGTCATCCCGTTCCAGACCATGCAGGCCGCCATCACCAGTATAGGCATTGTAGATATCCGCTGGGCTGATAGAGCAGGAATCAGAGCTGTCGTTGTCGATCAGATATAGAACTTTTTCGTTTAAGCTTTTTCGTTTATCTTGAGGAATGGGTTCCTCCTGATAAGAGTATTTCAATCATATTCCCTCCTTTAACATATGGTTTTCAGGTATTCTTCCACAAACTGCAGAGCATAAGTTTCGCTGGAAAATTTCAGATCCACCCGCCCATTCTTGAACATTTTCAAGGACTGTACTTTTTCACAATCTGAAAATTCACATTGACTCGAATTGAGCTCACGTATGAGAAGTCTGGAGAGGCTGGCTGGAGTGTAATCAAATCCGCCAGTTTCAAAATGAGAAATCCCACGTATGATATCCTTCATTTTGCTGGTTAGTTCCCAGGACTCGCTTCTGTGCCAGCTGTGAAAACGGCAGGCATAATTGGTAAACTGTAAAACACTTTTTTTCTGTTCAAATTTTGCCCGGCCATCGTCCGAATTCCAGGCAGCGTTATGGCAGTTTTCTTTGAGTTCATGGAGTGCCTGCTCAAAAAAGGCCCGACCACCGGTCTGAATAAATATCTGTTCCAGGACATCTGAATAACAGAGCGAGAGATTTTCCAGCTCCTGTGTATGCCTTTTAGCCAGTTCTTTATAATCATCCACCAATCTGTCCGTAGGTTTCTGAGGAATGAGGTTGCATTCCACTTTACTCTTATCAATAGAAAAATGATAAGTTGCAGCAAAGTACGAAACCAGATGGTCTATAAACATGGCATGCAGAGAGCGAATCTGTTCCCGAATCTTTCTACTGGAAAGCTCAAGCCCACCATATGTAGTAAGATAGGTATCAGCAGATGCTTCGGTTGGCGCCAGCAGTTCCCTGTGCTGACTTCGCATATCTTCCCAGAAGAATTCCAGCTCTGCTAAAGTGCTTTTGGCATGTTCATAAGCTGCCTGGTGAGCCTCGCAGAATATCCGGTCAGCTTGGGAAATACGGGTATCTGCTTTAACCTCAATGTTTTCAAATTTTTTAAGTAAATCCATAGCAATCTCCTTTAGAAAAGGCCGCAGTTTGAATAAACCACGGCCGGAATGTGAAGGCGGACAGCGAAGTGCTGCCGCCACAGTTACTTAAAGTCCATTTACGCACATGCGGCCAGACTCACAGGGAGCGGACTCATGACCGCCAGCGGAAAAGGGCTCATGGACAAATGGTAATGGGTATTCATAGTTTCAAAATGAATCTCTTCCATGGTCTGCCTATGCAGTGCCACAACACGGGAGGTACGGTAGAGATTTCCTTCGGCTGCAAAAACAGCAGGCTTTCCGATTGTAACAGGACAGATAAGCTGACCGCAAAGCATTACTTTCTTTTTTTCTTCTTTTTTCTTTCTCATTCTTTCTGACCTCCATTCTATTTTGGGATTGAAGTGTAGAGTTTACAGCATCACTCGCAGCATATTTCGATCAGTATATGGCGCACATTTTTCAAAATATTCTGGATGTGATGTAGAGTAGTATTTTGGTTACGGGCAATATCGTGGTCATCATAACCACAGGATTTTAGATATACAACATCCATCTGCTGCTTTGATAATCGTTTCGCCAGATCATGAAAAAAAAGCCGATCTTCCAATTGACGCATAAGCGGATCAGGAGCAGCGATTGTTTCCTCTAATGATAAATTGTTGGGATAAGGTCTTGAATGAAGACTGTATACGAAGGCATTGTGTTTTGGACTTCTTTGAGAACGATAGTAATTATATACTGCGCTGTTCATTGCTTTCCAGGCAATAGTAGTAAATGAGTAATTTTCTAATGCAGGTTCTGTTAAATATCGGCGAACAGAGCGGAGATAAGCAAAAATAATAACATCATAAAATTCATCTATAGATAACTGCCTTTTGTGAAGATATTTATAAACTAAATCATGGTGTTCAGCCGCAAATAAACGTTGCTCCATGGTTAAAGGTATTTCATTTTTCATTGTGATTTCCTCCTAAACGGGAAAAGGATTCCGCTGGCATAGAACCAGAAGAATCCCTTTTCAGACATTACATATGATATTTTATCATAACAGCTATATTATCAGGCAGGCAGAGCTTCACGCTCTCCGTCAAGAGGCCGGCCATAGGCAAATCTTCCACTTGCATCAACTGGAAGGACTTCTACATTGCCGTTACCATAATCACAGCCATCGTCATGCTGTGTTTCATTGACGGTTGCACGCTGCTGGAGCATCATACGAGCTTGTTCTTTAAAGCCATCTGCATAAGCGCGAATCTGCGCCAGCTCTTCACCACTGAAATCATGCAGGCGGCGGAAGGTTGCAACGCTGTAATCATCCTTTCCGTTGCTCATTTTCTTGAGACCAATCTGTACAACGCTGCCGTAAGCTGCACGGCGGCGAAGCATAAAGGACTGGTTCATAAATTCACGGAACGGCTTCAGGCTGGTAGGCGGCAAAGTTACCTGAAGAGGCATAAACTCGCCGCTGCGAAGCAGATAGAGTACACGCATGTTCTTGCAGGCTTTTCCGTTCCCTTCTGCAGCAGAGCCAAACTGATTCAAAGCACAGACGGCGCAGGAGCCTCCCGGTTCGCCGATTCCCAGCTTGCCATCTACAGAAGAGCACAGCGGGGTGGCATTATCATCATACTCACTGCCTTCCGGCCAGTAAGCATTATTGGGGTGATGAAAAAGGATAACTCCAACCAGGGTTTTCGCATAATCCGGATTTTCGGGGTCATCCGAGGGAATCTCAAACTGCAAGGCGCCGCCGGCCGGAATCTTGACCCGGGGGAAGCTGATCTGAAGGCCATCCATATCCTCAGCCAGTTCTTCCTGAGTGAATTCGGCTTCGGGCATAGCCGTCGGGAGCATAAATCTTTCCTGTTCTACCAAAGTGTTGTTTTGATTGTTATACATATTGTTTCCTCCTTAAGATTTGTAATAGTGTTGGGATGACTGATCAGGCGGCCATCTGGTTGATCCGGTTCCACTGCCGTGACGGCATGGAAAGGATATCATAACCAATGCTCTCCAGCTGTGTAGCACGGTCATAGTTTTCTACATCCTGGCTGTGACGGGTAACCGCATTGGAAAGCCCATACAGGGTCAGGTCTTTTCCTTCAATCAGATGCTGAAGGATTCCTTCTCCCTCATCATCCGTGATATGGAATTCCCGGCTGGCCAGCTTGACAATGCCAGGAACGTCCTTGGTGTTCATTTCTGCCTGTGTGGCATTCTGCATCAGGCCAACGACCTGGGAGAAACGTGCTTCTTCTACCGCAGCTTTTACGGTATCCTGAATTTTCAGGATAAAAGCTTTATCGTCTGCTGCCAGAGTTTTTTCCGAGTAAAGCTGAAAGCTTTCCTCCATATCATTAACCCGGCCCACATGATTTCGGCGGGTTTGTGCATCATTGACAATCATGCCATTACTACATACCAGGCGATACACAAGGGGCTGGATATTGACAGCACCCATACCGGTTTCACTGTTGGATATGATGACTCCGGCCTGTACAATGTCTCCGGGAACGACCTCTGCCTCCAGGCGGGTATTGACGATCTTCATATACATTCTGCTGTCTGTGATCTGACAGCTCTCAAAACGTGCGCCTTCCATACGTCCGATAATAGGCAGGACTGCCTGGGCTATCTCCATATTGTCGATCCGGCGGTAGCGATTGCTTAAGAATGCTCTTGCTGTGCCACCCATAGTACGCAGAAGACGTTTAGACGGGGCATGCTGGAACCAGGTATTGACATTGGCAGCAAGAAGCTCGGGTTTTTCCGCAAGCATCCGGTCATAGTAGGATGCGGGAATCTTTAAGTAGGTTCCCAGTTGCCGGTGAGCGATGGTATTAATCTGCATAGGTTCCACCGGTTCGGTTTTTCCGTCAAACATGTGGAGATAGACCTGAGAACCATAGGATTCCATCTGCAGGCTTCTGGTATCCACTAGATAATCTTCTTTTAATTTACTCTGCCGGGTGATCTCGGCGGCCATTTCTTCCAGAGAAAGACCTTCTTTCATTCTGTTTCACTCCTTTCTTATTGTTTGCGCATTTACCAGGAAACCTGGATGCCTTTTGCCGTAATCTCTGCCGCCAGTCCGTTGCGTTCCAAAACCTGTACCAGCCGTGACCAGTATGTTTTTTCCGGAAAGTTGATAAGATGCTCTTTTGAGACCTCCACAGCATCTTCTTCGATACAGACATCCCCGTCCTCATGAATCGTCAAATGGCTATGTCCGCGGGAATTTAAGTCGGTTACAAGAGTTTCCAGGACATTTCTTCCCTGAACTTCATACCAGATCTGGGGATCTACCGGCTGTCTGTTCGGCGGAACTGCATTCTCCGGTTCCGTTCCATTAACGGCCGAAAGAGGAACTATCTTGACCATGCTGCATTGGATATTGGCCTGCTGGTCCATCGTGACATCCGCATGATCAAAATCGGAGATACCAAAGACACGGATACGCCCGGTGCCTCCTGTCAGGATCAGCCTTTCTGGCTTCTTTTCACACCATTCCCACGTTATATCAGGATAAGCAGCCTGAAGATAAGCAGAAATACGGTGGTTGACATGGTGGAGCAGAAGAGTTTCTGCTTCTGCCTGGCCGACTGACAGCATTTCAAATGGAACCTCTTTAGCGATTCCCTCTGCCTGACGTTTCTTAATCAGCTGGCTGCGGAGTCTGCGCCGCTTGGTCTGCTGCATGTAGGGAAGCAGGAGAATTGTTACAACCCACAATCCCCAGAGAGTAAATACTCCGAGAAGGAGCCATGTCTGCCATGCGCCTCTTACCAGCGCCAGTATGGCGATGACAGCACCTATAAGGATGCTGATGCTGCTCCAGAGAGCTTTGTCACTTTTCATTGTTTAAACCATCCTTTCTTTGATTGTTATGAAATACACCCAGTATCTCTTGGTGTGATGCATAAAAAAAGAGGAACCATACCGGTTTTTCAGTATCATTCTGAAAACCAATATGGTTCCTCTTTGCAGCCGAAGTAAAGGCTACTCCGGCAGAGACTCACGCTCACCGTCCAGTATCTCCATAGAGGGAGAAGACGGGACATTTGCTGTCTCGGTGTCATTTGGAAAATCAGTGGATGTTCCTTTAGGAAGAGGACCTGGAAGAAATCCAAAATCAGAAAGATATACCTTCAGAATCTTTGTCTTATTCTTCCCATGACTGGAAGTACAGTCAACCAGCTGTAGCCTGCCGGTAATCCATAAACGGCTGCCTTTTTTAATCCTATGTTGTATGAGGCGTGATACTTCATCATCCCATGCCCATACCTGGTAATACTGGTACTGTCCCTTGCCTGCCTGCTCTGTAAAGCCAAAGCCGGCATAGGTGGAATCATTCTGGCTTT
Organism: Enterocloster clostridioformis; assembly: GCF_020297485.1. NCBI lineage: Bacteria > Bacillati > Bacillota > Clostridia > Lachnospirales > Lachnospiraceae > Enterocloster > Enterocloster clostridioformis. The sequence continues at coordinate 1,683,929 of NZ_JAIWZC010000001.1, read as the reverse complement.
TTTTAGGAACCAGATCATTTTCCACACGTCCAAATGCAAAAATCTGTGCCATAACGCTCCTTTCTGCCACTGGCCTTAATATCTATAAAAAAGTGCCAGATGGTTCCGGCTCAAACGGGCACAGAAATACCACTGACACTGAAATACAAACTTAACAGCGTGTGCAATGCGATTGCTTATCGCTATACAGACATTTTTGTCTGCAATCCTGTAAGGATACGCACAAAAATCAATTACAAGGTAAGTATAACACTATATATTGTAGCTGTCAAGAATATAAACACTATATATAGAGTTTTGGAGTGGCATAATACAAAATATGGTGGTACATTAAATGCAGAAGCCATGAAGAAGGTTTCTTCTATAATAAAATAGGAGACCGAACACGGCTATTCTGCAGGAATCTATTCTTTTTTACATTTTTATCAGGCAGATCAGAATCATATCCTTTCAAAAATAATCTGCTGCCGCAGATACAGATTTGCAACGGCAAGAGTAACTGTCTGGCTGCTGGCTGCACTCTGCATGAGACAGCTAATATTATCGCTTGTGATATCCGGGTTATCATAAAGTCCGTCCAGAATGCTTTCTTCTGTGGGAAAAGAGTGGAGATTTTTTTCCATGCACCGGATTAGTTCTGCTGTAGAGAGCAGAGCCTGTTTGGCTAGTACAGCATTGCCAAAATAATAATGAATAGACGTTGCTTTTTTATTGTAGTCGGTGCATAATAATTCTATCACTAAAGAATGGATGTGTTATTATGCGAAGGAAAACAATTGATACTATCCCGGTTTTATCTGATGCCATGAAAAACATATTATCTGCTTTTTCAAAAAGCCGCTCCCTTCCGTCAGGACTGGTCAAAAGAGCCAGCATTGTCCTGCTTGCGTCACAGGGGGAACTCAACCAGAATATTGCACCACAGGTCGGGCTTCATTATAATAATGTTGCCACCTGGCGCAGTCGGTTCCTCGCGGCGCTCCCAGCCTTGCGGAGGATTGAAATGGACGACCCGAAAAAGCTTGAAGATGAGATACGGGCAGTCCTGTCCGATAAAAAACGCCCCGGTGCCCCGTCTGTTTTTACGCCGGACCAGATCATGCGGATCATCGACCTTGCCTGCAGCAACCCAAATGATTTTGGGTACGAAGTAAGCCAGTGGAGTCTCCCGCTGTTAGTGGCAGAAATTAAAAAGCAGGGGATCGCTGAACAGATTTCTGAGAAATCTGTCAGCCGTTTTTTAAAAATGAGGTAGATTTACATCCCCACAAAATCCGTTACTGGCTTCATTCTTCGGAAAAGACGGAAGCCCCGGAATCTTTTGCGCGGAAAGTAAACGAAATCTGCGGCCTGTACCAGAGTGCCCAGGAACAAAGCCGGGAAGGTGCACACATTGTTTCCACGGATGAAATGACCGGGGTACAAGCGCTGGAACATAAATATCCTGACAAGCTCCCATTACCCGGCCAGTGCGCCAAAATGGAGTTTGAGTATATCCGCCATGGCACGACCAGCCTCATCGGGTTCTTTGATGTTGCAACGGGCCGTATGGAAATGCCGTATTTAAACTCCACACGCACAGAAGAGGATTTTGTGGAAGCCGTGAAAGCATTGGTAGGGACAGACCCGCAAGCCCCATGGACATTTATATGCGATGGCCTAAACACCCATAAATCGGAAGCCCTTGTCCGCTTTGTGGCAGAAGCCTGTGCCCTTGGCGTGGAACTGGGCAAAAAAGGGAAAACAGGGATCCTTAAAAGTATGGAAAGCCGAGCGGATTTCCTGCATGACCCTTCCCACCGGATCCGCTTTGTCTATACTCCGAAACACAGTTCCTGGATGAACCAGATTGAGATATGGTTTGGCATCATTAACCGGAAGCTGCTGAAGCGGAAAAGCTACCTATCAATAGAAGAACTGGAAGCAAGCATCCTGCGCTTTATTGAACAATACAATCTTACAGCACACCCATTTAAGTGGACATATGCCGGGATACCATTAGTAATTTAATCACTGATATTTAAGCAATGCTGTACTAGTGCCATCACCTGTTTTTCGCTGTCTGTGCGCTTGTCTTTGAGAAAAAGCTTTTTTGCTGCTGAAAAAGGAACATGGTTGAGCAGCGTCAGCTTCAGGAAGGAAAAGGCACGCAGTACCATGGAACCATCTGTGGGGATAATGTACATAGAAGAGAGAAGATCATAAAGTGCATCGTATTCCGTTTCCCCCTTTCCACAGACCAGAAGCCCACGCATCAGAAGCCGTTCCACACAGTCTTCCCATGGACGGTTTACAATATCTTCAATAGTGGGTGTGATTTGGGCGTAGAGCGTTCCGATCTCTTCCAGGTGGGTAATCCGCCAGTTCAGGCATGTCCAGATAATCATTTCCTGGATATCGACCATATATTCCTTTCCGCCAAGGATGATGACTGGGCAGTAACGCTGACATCCATTTGTCCTGCGTTCAAAACGTCCGACTGCGGTATATAAAGTTTTTATAGACATAAGAAGTCCTCCTTCCTTCATACATGATAAGAGATATTTTTGATATTACTTATGAAAGTCCTGATAAAAATGTGGGGTCCTTTCTGAGCTTTTGGCTGGCACGGGAAATCCAGGCACCTATGTAAGTTGTGGGTACATGATAAAGCTCGGCAATTTCTTTTATGCTTAAACCCTCGAGTCTTAGCTTCATAGCCCCAATCCCAAGCCTTGCCACACCTTTGTATGTTTTTTCAACAGATGCAAGGAGATCCAGCGTTTCTATGATACTGACCTGAGCCTCAAAGCTGTTATTATCAGCCTTTACAGAAAAAGAATCATTAACAATCATTTCTCCGTCTGTACCTATGGATAAATGACTGCATGGATGTCGGCACATCTTGCGGCAATAGGTAAGAAGACCGTTGTATACGACTCTTTTGGAATAGGTAGAGAACATCGCACGGCCAGGATTATAGGTCCTGGCTGCATGGCACAACAAGAGACAGCCTTCCTGATATAAATCCTCATATTCAAATCCAAATATAGTTTCATTAACATGAATACTTTCTGTGATGACCCAGCCGACAATATATAGATGGGTTTCCACCAGCTTCTGTTGTTCTTTGGTCAATAGAACCGTTTGCTTCATATGTACTCACCTCTTTTCATGCAGCCAGGTTGCGGCTGGATTCTGCCGGTGAACGGCACAAGGAAATGACCCGATCACACATTTGCTCGGAAAACATGGCAATATGTGCCTGCCTTTCATCCAGGTTGAACTTTGTCTGAAGCCAGACATAGACAGCCCATTTATCCATATGGCGCTCTTTTTGCAGCTTTTGCAGAGCACGGTGAGCAAGGATGCGTTTATGGCGCAGTTCACCGTTCGCCATAGTTCCCATCGGTCTGCGATCCTTTTTGTGTGCGCTCACATACGCATCGCATGCAGGCCAGCGGGAACAAAGATACAGATAGCTTTTGTGGTCAATGGTTTCAGAACCATAAACTATGCTGGAGGGTCTGCAAACGGCGGGTGCCCCGCAGTAAGGACATTTCATACTGTGTTTTTTTATGTTTTTCATTAGTCACCTCCGTTAAAGTTATTTTTTATATAGGATATTTTTGTGATCATCCGCTTTTAAAGGCAGGCATTGCCATCAGATAGCTGATAAAGTTCCAAAAGAGGGCAGTCTGCAGGAGAAACCGTATGCCACTCAATATAGAGACCATAAATAGCTTCAAAAGATTGTTTGCTAAGTACAGCCCGACATTCTTCCGACTCGATAGATTCTCCGGATGACTGTTGTAAAATTTTTACTGGCATCAGAATCGGAGTGCCATCTGCATCAATGGTCAGTAGGAATCCCTTGCAAGTGGGGAACTGATTATGAGGGCAAACATCATAGTCACATTTGATAAACAGGGCATTGTGCCAGTTCCCACGTACTGCCTTTAAAAAGGGATACATTTTACATTTTTTGCTTTTCACTTGTTTTCATCTCCTCTTACGCTCATTTCCTCATCATTGAATGACAAATAAATTGAATTTTTTTCTTAAATTTTTCTAAAATACGGTATGTCTCTTGAAATAAATTCCCTACAAATAGAAAAAAGGAGAACCAGACGCAAATTTCTGCAATCTGGTTCCCCTGATTTTTTAAATTGCCGGATATCAGCCAAACAGTCCCTCAATCTCCCGTGTAATTCTGGGGATGACCGTATCATTGAAGATAAGAGTCAGGGCGGCCAGCAGCAGCGCACCCAGTACAACGGCAATGATGATCTTTACTGCATCGGAGATATAGAAATCCCCACGCTGGTTGCAGATTGCCATCCGGGCACGGTTAATGACACGATCTGTTTTGTTGCGGATGCAAGTTGTAATTTTTTTCATGGAAAACCTCCTTAAATTGATGTACGATTTTAGTTATATGCGACATCCGTTTAGGGACGCCGGATTGGTCTTGTGCGGCTGCTTTTTTGGGTCTGCGGTCTGTCCGGGTAGGGTACAGGGCGCTCATGGAGCAGCCGGTGAAAGCGCTTCTTTTCTGTTTCTGCCAGTAAAGGCGGGGTATATTTTTCACGTTTTTTCATGGAAACTCCTGTCTGTATCCGCTTTTTAGCAATGGCGGAACAAAAGTCTGCTGATAAATACAGTCTGCTAAGGGAAGCCGCTGTGGTACAAGTTACCGCCTCCTTTTTCCTTATGGTCACTTTGTAAAAGCCTTATAAAAGGCGATTCCACTTTTATCCAAAGAAGGCTCCAAGGGAACTTAAGACTTCTGTACACAGGACTACCAGATAAATAATCATGATACATATGAGCATCATCATGGAGTACCGCTGAATCTTTTTGGGTCGTTTGGCTGCCTCTTTTTTTAAATTGTTTTGCTCGATCTGCCTCATATCGAAACAGATCATTTTAAAATACATCCTCTGGTCATCCCCTCGAAGGACACCTACCAGACCGCGTACCACATCCGAGAGCATAGGACTTCCGATACGGGTTTCAAAACGGATAAGGGCATTTTCGTAATTTCCGGTCTTCATATCTGCTATGGTTTGATCCAGTTCAGCACCAAAATCCCGGCCAGCCACTCTGCGGTAGGAAGTCAGTATTTTCAGTACATCCCGGTCGTTTTCCAGATTCTGCCCAATGGTCAGGGCAAAGCGCGGAATTTCCGTTTCAATGAGCTTACGCCGCTTTTTTACAAAATCAAATGCCGCATAATAGGTAGAAAACCATAATGCTACGGCCGTTCCGATCAGGACCGGCACAAAAAGCGGCATCAGGAACGCTAGAGGAATGGCACTAAACCCAACGGATCCAGCGGTTATCCATGCTCTGGCTGTGTAAACCTCCGGAGTCAGCTCCAGTCCGGCAATGTTGAGTGCTGCCTGCAGTTTGTTCCTCTTTAACTTGTCCAGCCGCAGGTAAGGGGCAAACAGTCTGGCGACTTTCGTGATATACACATCCAGAAGCTGTTCTTTTTTCGTGCCCTGCTGTTTCCGGGCCAGCATCATCATTTTTGATGTTTTGCTGGTAGGAATATCTGCGAAGGCTGTGGACAGATTGTAGACAGCGAACCCAAAAAGGATGATGGCAATCAGTGCTAACAGTGTCATGTGCCGTCACCTCCGTACTCAATAGGCTTGCTGAGCTTCATAATCTGTGTCAGTGCAAACAGGATAATGGCTGCACAGATCGCCAGAGCAATCTTGCCTGGTGTGGTATAGATCAGAGTATGAAACCAGTCCTTGTTGAGGAAATACAACAGGGGGACATTGGCAATGACCAGAAACATCATGGTAATGGCTTCCCGCCTGGGTCCCTGCATCATGGCTTCCAGTTCCGACTGCACCACACGAACATCGGAAAATTTCTGCACAATGGTCGGCAGCGTATTTTTCATGGAACGGTCCGACTGGCATTGGATCAGGATATTGGCCCATTCGTGAAAGACCCGGTTGGGAATTTTCATTTTCAGGGAGTTGATAGCGCTGGTCATATTGGCATTGATCAGCTCGCTTTCGTATACAAATGCCTCAAAGTTCGCCTTGATGGGCTCATTGATATAAGACAGGTTCTCTCTTACGGAGCGGAGCAGATCCTCTGTTCGCAGATAGGAAGTGGTGATGATGGAGATCGCTGTTTCCAGTTCCTCATTCAGGTGCTTTTTGTAGCTGGACGCCGCGCTGCGGAGATACCACATGGGCAGGAGAGAGAAGCCGATGCCCAGGATAGGAACCAGATATACATTGTTGATCAGCAGTGCCAGGACTGCGCCTACTGCGAAAAGGATAAGCGTCAGCTGTGTGACTGCTTCATAGCGGTCAGCTTTTCCGGTATCCTTTAAGATCTGCTTGATCTCATAGTCCTGATTGAAAAATCCTCCGGTAGGAGTTCCCATCAGTACATTTAGTTCATCCGAAAGCGTAGCGGTATGTCTTTTGGAATTAAAAATCACATCTGTAAAGTCTTTTAGGCGCACCTGGAACAGAGCCAGAAGCCCTGCGCTGATCAGGATAAAACAGATAAGATAGATCCACTGCAACTAACCTTCCTCCTTTCCCAGAAATTCCTGCAATTCCTTGTAGGATATGCCGTTATCCAGCAGCCGTTTTTTCAGCGTCCCGGATATGGTATCCATCTTTCGGTGGTGGCCGACTACTTTGGCAGCCCCCCTGTCGTCAATTACATTGTCAATCACTTCATATTTGTACAGAGAACGGTATAAAAGTTTTCCGTCCAGATAGTCTTCTCCCTCGATAATCTCCATGATTTTCCGGGATCGGTCCTCCAGCTGTTTGGTGAACACGACAACCGGATATGCCTCTACCATGATCTGCATCAGGATGGAATCATCCATGTTGTATTTCCGCTTGGCAAGTGTCATCATCCTGCGGTAGGTACTTTCACAGGAATTGGAATGGATAGTCGTGCAGACCGTATGACCGGTACGGGAGCTTTCTGCTGCCGACAAGCTTTCCGCTGCTGACCGCATTTCTCCTACACCGATCACATCCGGATGCTTTCGTAGTACCCGTTCCAGAAGGAAATCCTGATTGATGTTCATGGAGGGATTCTCATGGGGTCTGGTAAGGAGATGTACCACGGAGTTGAGGATGTTTCCCTCTTCATCCCGTTTCACCAGGTCAAATTCCCGGCTGCCCTCTTCTATGGTGATAAGACGGCGGTTGTCCGGCACATTGGATAAGAGCCAGGCCATAATGGTCGTCTTTCCGGAGCCGGTAGAGCCGGCAATACATACAGATACCCCATAGCGGATACAGGCAGTCAGGAAATGGAGCATTTCCTTGGTGGCGCTGCCGGAGTCCAGCAGCTTCTGTTCGGACACGGTATTCTGATTGACAATACGGATGGAGGCATTTATTCCCACCTCCGCATCTACAATGGGCGTTTTATCCACAGAGATACGAATATTTTTGTCGAGAAAACCGATTACGGAGGGCATGGTATCATCAATGACCATGCCGCAGGCGTTCAGCATACGCCGCACGACATCAATGGCATGCTGAGGGGAAGAAAACTTATCAGGAATCTTGATGCTGCGTCCGCTGTTCATAATGACTTCAATATCGTTATAGGCATTGATGTTTACTTCCTCCACGCCAGGCTGGTAGATCCATTTTTTAAGGAAGGAATAACCAGCCATGTCCTCATAAAGTTTGGCGCATAATTCCTCTGTGGTGAGTCCTGCGATAGCATATTTGCGCTTTACCAGATATTGCACCATCAGTTCTTTCAGGACGCTGACTGCGCGGTTTGAGTCTGTTTCTCCGACACCTGCAATCGTAGAGGCATGATTTTCTGAAAAATAGCGCTGTACGTCCTCCAGTACCTGGTCATAAGTCAGGGTGCCGTTTTCAACTGGAGCAAAAAAGATGTCGTTTAAATTATTCATCCTCATTCTCCTCCCCGAATTCATATTCCTCATATCCGTCTTCATAGCTTTCCTCTTCCTGCTGTTCGGCAAGCTCCATTTCTTCCAGGACATCCAGAATCCTATTCAGAGAGGCAGTATACTTGGAGTTGCAGTATTTGATAGCCTGGAACATACCGCCTTCCGTAGCGCAGCGGTCGATCTCCTTCCCATAGGGCAGCAGGCCGTCAAACCCGCCGATGATATAGCCCATTTCGTCAAAAGCATGAAAAGGACGGGCCATGCCGGCAAAGGTCATATGCTCATGGTAATGGAAACGTCCGTCTACTAACAGAGCCTGATGCGCCTTCAGGTAGTTGATTCCTTTTAAATCCGGCGTCAGGATACGGAGTACCAGATCTCCGGATTCGATAGAGGCAGGCGTGAATACATTGGTCATGGCAGAACTGCAGTCCAGGATAACAAAATCCACCAGCCTTTTTGCAGAAGATATCAGCTGCAGAACCATGTTATAATCAGTTTCCGGGTAGCTTAAGGGATTTTCGCCTGCGCTGTAGCCCATGAGACCGATATAAGGATAATTTTTCAGTACTGTTACATGGCTGGCCACCAGAGAAGTATCAATCTCTACACTGCTTAAAACCTGCCCGATAGAAACATTCGTGGTAGTGATCTGTTCCGGAATCCATACCGGGAGCATGGGGGTACCCGGTTCTCCGCTTATAATGATGGCTTTACGTTTATCACGGGTCAGTGCTTTGGCAAGAATGCAGCAGAACATGGATTTGCCGCTTCCAGGGCTTCCCCAGACAGTGATTACTTTGGACATGGAAATCATTCCTCCTTTCCGGTCGTTATCCGGCCTTATTTCCTTCTGTGTCTTTTCCGCTTTCAGGGTTATCTTTCCCATCTTCCACAGCCCCCTCAAATTTTGTTTCTTCTGTGGATGCAGACTCGTCCTCAGATTTTTCTGCACCGTCAGATTCCTGTTCACCGAATTCGCTTTCTGTTTCTTCCTCTTCCGGTTCCGGGAAATAGATCTCCTGCAGGAACAGTTCCTGTGCTGCAAGAAGTTCCTCCGCCAGTTTGTCGTTGTTGCGGGAGATCAGGGCCACATGGGCAACGCCGTCATTTTCCAGGGAAGTGATGACCCGTGCCTGCTCCGGACTTGCCAGGACGGTAATGGTTGCTGACTGCTGTTTTTCTTCATCCTCCACAGGGTCTTTCGTATTGTCCACATTAACGCCTTTGGCATCCGTGACAGACAGCACCTTGACAAAACGCAGTTCCGGAACCTCCTCTGCCACATCAAGGAAATGGTAGACACGGATGATATCGTTTGGCTGCAGCTTATCAGATAGGCCGGAGGCCAGCGTTTTTACGGTCAGGGAGATCGCAACCTTTCCGGAAGGGATGCTGTTCAGCGCTACATCTGAGGATATTGGGGTGGCGCTGGTCTTGGAGGTCAGAATATAATCTCCTTGGGAAAGATCTGCTGTAGCATAGAGTCCTTTGACATCTGCAAGAGAGTGGGCAATGTTCGGAGGCAGGTTATAACTTCCGACTTCCACGATTTCCGTGTTGCCCGCTGTGATCTGTTCGCCTTTAAGTATAGGTTTGGAGATACGGACAATTTCCGTCTTGCCGTTGGTCTGTTTTGCAATGGTGGGCAGGGCGACAAAAGCAATTACGGCCGCCAGAAGGATGCTGAGCAGGCCGAAAATAAAGCGGTTGTTTAATTTCATGATTTTTATTCACTCCTATTCTATATGTAGTGCAAACAGCGCATGGTATTCTATAAAAAGAGCGCTGTTATAGGATCGCAGCCAGTGTGACAGTCAGGCTCCCGGCCATAAGGAAGGGAACAAAGGGAAGGGAAAGTTTCTCTTCCTGGTGTTTCCTTCCTACTGCAAGGGACAGACCAGTAGCAAGGCCGGAGGCAATCAGAAGAACTGCCAGCATGCGGGAGGGGCCATAGATAAATCCCATGACTGCAGCCAGTTTGATGTCTCCTCCGCCTATTCCTGCGCCGTCCAAGGATAGCATTGCCGCTGCCAGAAGAATCAGAAAGCCGGCTGCGGCCCCGCCAAGAGAACAAAAAAGGGAGATCAAAAGCAGTGGCTGATTCCAAAAGAATCCTATATGGACAAAAGGTGCCAGAAACGCAAGCGGGCAAAAGAAGAAGAGTGCCCGATCAGACACCCGCTTCTTTTTCAGGTCATATGCTGCAAATCCAGCGATGCATGCGAAGACCAGTGGTTCATAGAGAGAAAGTATCCGGCTATTCACGGTTCGTGTACCAGTCGTCAAACACACTTTGATGAATGGTGACAGAATCATCAAGGTTTACCGACAACATCCCGTCTGGCGTCCAGGTATCCCATACCTGTGTATACACAGTATAGCTGGTGTTGTCCGGGAACCACACGGGGGTAAAATGTACCGTTCGCCCGTAAGTGGAAAATTCATTGGGCCGGAAGATAAATTTTGCACTGCGTCCGCTGGAAACGCGCTGCAAAAGCCGGAGATACGTCTTGTACTGAAATTCTGGGAACACAGAGAACGCTGTCTGGGGATTGGTATGATGTCCGTCCGGTGAATCGGTGGAAAGCACTGCCCGTACCTCAGTCTTGACACCGTATCCGCTTTTCATATCTTTTCCGTTTGCTGTTGGCACAATATCATCCGGCATCAGTGTCATAACTCCGCTGATGGAGGCCGAGTAGCCGGTATAATCATATTCCCAGTCACCACGGTCAACCCAGTGTCCGCCATCCTCACCATGGTCGCACCATTGCCAGTCCGGAACCCAGTAGCAGTTCCATACGCCCCAGCTCGCACTGAGTTTCTGTGGATTTACTGGGAGTGAGGGAACAGAATAACCAGGATTGATGTCGGTTGCCAGCGGGTCGGGCGGGATCTTTTCATTTAAGTCCACTATTTTTGCCACAAAGGTATCTTGGGCAGTAAATCCGCTGCTTAAGTTCACAGTAATCGTGATGGTCTGAGGAGTGTCAGGCGTGTGCCATTTCACCCACACCAGCTGGGAGTCATTCGCAGGAATGACAATGTTGCGGACGGTATAAGCCTTTCCCAGGATGTGGAACGTGACTGTTGCTGGGTTATCCGGTGTCAGACGTCTGTTGGTCCGAAGACGGATGGCAGTGATCACATCCGTGTTTACCCGGTATTCTACATCGGGCGCCTCAATCTCCCCACTGGGTTCTTCCACACCCTCGAACCATACAATACCAATGCCCAGTGTATTGATGATATCTGCATTGGACTGTATTCCCCGTCTGCCTCCGGTCCAGGCCGGGAATCCCAGATCACTATATTCGAGGAACAAGGCAAGGGGCAGGTTTTGAAATGCCACAGAGGGAAGCTTACTTCGTAAGGAGCCAGCGGAGAGTTGATCATAAAGAGCAGCTTCTGTTGCGGTAAAACAGTATTTGACACCATTGAAGGTTACATAAGCAATCGGCTCCAGCATGATCTTATAGTCTCCGGCCAGCATTTTGTCATAGTTGACGCCGGTGGCATCTGCCACCATCATGCAGGCATATTCCGAGCAGAAGTAACGCTTAATAGCTTCAATAGTAGCAGGCCGGCTGTTGCTGGTCATGATAGCCGGCATGGAATAGGAGGGCTGAAGACAGTTATAAGGAACACCGGACTGCATGGAAAGAGATGCTCCGTTTTTATATTGAATCTTATTTACTTTGCCAAAATGAAGGATCGTGGAGGACTGGCTGCGGTTGGCAAAGTCTACCGGTGCGCTGACGGCGGAACCGGACTGGGCATCTACAACGGTGACCCGTACTCCGTCATTACCGGGAGACCAGAAGTTGGTGGAAGTGCCCTGGTTCATGCTGCCGCACAGGGTAAGCGCCCAACGCCTTGCCATATTGCTATGGTAGGTTTTCAGACACTCCCCTCCGAACCGTACGGACATCTCTCGATGTATACGGCTCTCCGTTTATCTATCAGTTTTAGTCTAATTTACCTGCGTGCAATTTTTGATGGCAGTCCAAGCAGAGTACCATCGTTTTTCTTTTCATAGCAATCATGTGACGCTCCCAATTTTTCTTGCCTTTGAGGTTTTTCAGCTTTTTGACATGATGAATTTCCATGGGTACATTTGTTGCCCCACAGTATTCACACATATTCGCTTTTAATCTTGCAATTAACCCCGAACGTCCATATCTTCTACTAATTGACGGAACATTGTCAACACTGGCACTGGTTATCACCTTAATATTTTGCTTGGTGAACCCCTCGTTGTACAAAAACATTTTTTGTTTTCCCTGTTTCGTTTCGTACTCTATGCCAAATTTCTTATCATACCCAAACTGCTTTCTGATTTGACCTATGCGCTTTTGATACTTTCTGCCATAGGTCTTAAACAGGCTAAACTTCATCACATAAAAGAAATTGTTCAGCACGCTCACATTGTCCGCAATCCGATAATAATTGTAGAATCCACGGATTTCAGAATTATACTGCATGAGTATTTCAAGGTCATCATTGTTGACTAAATAGTTTCTGTGAACAGGTTTGTAGATTTCTTGGTTATTGTTATTCTTGTCATATTTGATTTGCAAAGCACCGTAGTCCAACAGTTTACCCAACCACTTTTCTTTTGGAACGTAAAGCTGTATTCTGCCCATGCGTGTACGTCTGGTCTGACCGTTTTTGTGACGCTTAATGCTTTCGTCTTTGGTGGTGTAGATTTCATATCCCAAAAACTTAGCTTTGCTGTCACTACTATGCGTAATGAGCGTTTTTTCTTCGGATAACTCCAATTTCAGCGTTTCAGCCAGATACTTTTTAATATCCGCCTTGATATTTTCCGCATCTTCTTTGCTTCCGATTACTCCGCACAACCAATCATCTGCATAGCGTACATACACAAGTCGCTTGTAGCCCTCGTCCATTGGATTTGAGTAGGGCAGGGAGTGCATTTGTTTCTTTAGACTTTTTGCATATTTGATAACAGGTTTCTTTTCTTCGGCGGTCATACATTCCCATTTGGCTTTGGGATATTTCTTGTGACGAATGTATTTTAGTTTGTATTCCCATTGCCTGTATTCCGGGTTGTTTTCCTTACCGTTACCTTGGTCAAAGCCATTTTTGTAGTTTTCCATGTACTTATCAAACTCATCTAAATAGATGTTTGACAGTATCGGACTAATGATAGAGCCTTGCGGGGTGCCAGAATACGTTTTGTGATATACCCAGTCCTCAAGATACCCTGCTTTTAGGAATTTCCACACCAATGCCAAAAAATATTCGTCCTGTATTCTCTTACGCAGTAATGCCACCATGATTTGATGGTCAATGTTGTCAAAGAAACCTTTAATATCCCCCTCAATGAACCATTTCACCGCTGTAAATTCACACTTGATTTGCTTTAGGGCTGTGTGACAGCTGCGATTTGGCCTAAAACCGTGGGAGCGTTCACTAAAACTGTCATCATAAATACTTTCCAAAATCATTCTGACGATTTCCTGTACCAGCTTGTCATCAACTGACGGTATGCCCAATGGGCGCAATTTACCGTTTTTCTTTTTGATGTAGGTTCTGCGTGCTGGTTTTGGCTGATAGCTGTGGTTTTTCATCTGCGCTATCAAGCCGTTAATCCTGTTCATTCCCATTCCGTCAATGGTTTTGCCGTCTGCTCCTTCTGTCATATTCCCCTCGTTGGCGTAGATATTTTGGTATGCCAACAGGTAAAAGTCAGGGTTGTACAGATTGCGGTACAGCCGTTCAAATTTGTAGTTTTCATTGCAGGATTTTGACTTCAAACTGTTTAATACATCAATCGGATTTCTCAATGCCTCACGCACCTTTCTTCAATTTGTATTAAAAGATAAACTGTCCCCCTTCGCCGCGAGGAATTTCACCTCATGTAATTGGCATTACCCAATCGCAGACTACTATGGGGACTCTGTTACCATGTCGGATATTCAGTGTCATCTTCCTTGACTTTTTACATCTTGGAATTTATCCCCTTTCGGCATTACACATAGCTATTTACATAGCGTTCCGATTTAGGCAATCTCCGCTTAGACCATTAAGAACACAGCTTGTTAGATTGTCGGATATGACGTTCGCCTTTTCCCATTTACAATGGGTGGTTGATGCTAGTATCACGAACTCTTGCACGCGGGCGGGTATGCAACTTCAACATCACTCTGACTTTTCAACTATCCTTACATCAGCGGCTCGACTATGCCACCTCAGACTGTCATTCAAGTAATAAAACTTTTATCCTCATATCTAACCTTTTACCTTGCCATTACATCTAAGCCATGATAGTTAGGCTCATTTACGGCGTTACAGACATGCTACACTCCCTGCGTTGTTTCCATTGCAGATAAGTCTGTTGGTAATCGTGCGGTTAATTTAATAACCTTTGATACTTTTACACGACTGTCTTGCCAAAGACAGATTTCTTAATAGTCCACATGCATAGTATTTCTACGCACTTACGGACGCAGCGCCACCGTCAATATTGCCCTGACCGGAGGCGAAAACCTGTACCGGGAACAGGCACATAAAAAGTGCGGCAGCACACAGAAGGGCATAAAAGCGTTTCAAACAATATCACTCTCCAATCTTTTTCAGGGAACAGAAAACATATCACAAGTATGTTCTCTGCCTGTTGAGACATACAGAAGACACGTCACATGCGTGTTTTGCATATTGAGGCATAAAAGAAAACCGCCAGTAGCGACGGCTTTCCAGGTTCCATATTCAGTTGTATGTAGTACAGCCAATGGCTGATATCTGGCAGGATACCATCAGTTTCCCATATTTCCTACCATTTTGTTCGGGTCACCGCTGCTGTCTATAGAAGACTGGTTGATCTGACCGGGAACCACCCAGCCGAACACCGGATCATATACAGCACCGTTTTCGTTAGTGGAGCCAGCAGAAGGTGTACTATCCTTTCCAGCATCAGCAGAAGAAGCGTCTGCTTCCGGAGTCGGTTTCAAAGGATGATCTTCTCCGGGATTGGCCATGATTGTCTTGCCCTCCGGCGGCGGTGGGGAAGCAGATTCCTCTTTTGTTTCTGCCGGGATAAAGTCAAAAACGACTTCCTGCTCATTTTCTTCCGTCATTTTTGGATATTCCTCCAGTTTTCTGTCTGTATCTTCCTGAGTGGGTTTGCTGCTTTTTGGGGGATTCCAGGAGTTGCTTTCCGTAACAGACTCCGGTGTATCCGTCCAATTTTCCTGGGCAGTATCGGGTGGCGGTTCATCAGGCAAGAAAGCAGTCTTTGTATCTCTGCTTACCCAGAAACAAGCGATTAAGATAGCAATGCAGGATACAGAAAGGACAGTGACAAGGAATCCTTTGGATTTTAAGATTTTTTTCATATCATGATCATCTCCTTTACTCTTCTATATATCCTATACGTTCTGGAAAACGGTTTTTCAACAGGTGATCAAAAATTTTTGCTTTCTGTCCTGCGGTGCCCAATAAAACGGATGGCCAAAAAACCTGCGACTGCTGTAAAAAATGTGGTGAAAATGAATTTTTTGGATTTCAACAGTTTCTTCATAAATGTGGTAAGCTCCTTTCATAGTTCGCACTGCCGTTTGTCCGGCAGCTCAGAATTTGGTGTTGTGGTAGCCGGTCAGTTCTACACGCTGGGTAATAGCAGGGTAAGAATGGCCGAACATGTAGACATAGAATTCGACGTTGCAGGTGAAGACATATTCCACACGGTCGCCAGTCACATGGAAGGCAAGACTAATATCCCTGACCCGGTAGTCATCCGTGGAAAGAGGGATTTTGTTTGCAAGACCGTCTGTCACCATGTCTTCCAGCATGGCGGTATAATCGCTGCTGGAATAGAGGGTATTCAGATATTCACTGAAATTGGTTTCTCTCTGGGAACGGTAAGTGTCTGCATAGATGCTGGCGCTTAAGTTGTTCAGCTCCATCTTGGCACCATTACGGATGTTGATGCAGGTAATACGGATGGAAGCGTACAGCAGCAGGAAGGAAACCAGCATCACGATCCCTACCACAAAAAAACAGGTAAAAATAGAAATATCCCCACGGTCATTTCCGAGAGGATTCCTGCCTGTGCTGCTTTTCATACGTTGGAACGGTTTCTTCATGCGCCACCTCATTTCCAGTAATGCTCACTGACGCCCGCTCCTCTGGAAACAACCGTGATATTTACCAGATTGAAGTTCCAGAAGCCGCCCAGCTTTGCCCGCCCTTTGATCGTGATGTAGAAGGGGGTACCCAACTGGATAGCTCGGCTCATACCGGACGGAGTGGGTGATTTGTAGGAAGCATCAATGGTATAAGAGATGCCTTCCGCCCCTTGGATCTGAGAGCAGAGGAAGTTAAAAAGCTGGTCTGTTTCTCTGTTGACGCCCCCTGAGAGCTGGATCTGTTTTACCATCTGGTCTGCACAGTGGTCCAGTTCCTGCTTGGTGGAGATAATGCTGAACAAGTTCAGGATGAATGCCAGCAGGAGTACAGCAATGAAAATGAACACTACAGTACTGAAATAGTTGACATCCCCATTCTCATTTTTCAGTATGGATGCCATGTTTCTTCTAGGTCTGTCCTTATGAGGAGAGGCCCGACCAGATGCTTTGGACATTGTTTGGAACAAAGTAAAACCACCGCCTTTCTGACGAAAACAGCCGCTTCCCTGGATGGAAAACGGCTGCTTTACATATTTTTGACTGTACCAAGTATAGCATGGATGCCTTTACGGGGAAAGAGCAGAACTGTGCCAATATTGTGCCAATTTGTTTTGCTTTTATGAATTATTGATATTGTTAAATTAAGTTGTTTATTGTAGTAGAAATGCGTTTTAAAAATGTGACTTTTTAGAGCCTGCATTGAGCTTTGGGTATTTCTTTTCTCATTCAGGAAATAAGTAGTCATAAGTGATTCCTTTTGATTCAAGATATTTAAGAATACCCTGTTTACATTCTTTAGCGATTATAAGTTTTACCAAAGTATGTCCATTTTTTAAACCCGATGGAATGACTGCAGAATGAGGATAAAAATAATTTTTACCAGCATGCGAAAACCAGCGTCTAGTTGAAATGAGTTCTGGTTCAAATTCAACACCACATATAAAAAAGCACCCTTGTTGTCGTTTTAGTCGTAAGTTCTCATTCAAACTTTCATTATCGGGTAAAACCATAAACCCATGGTCAAGAAATGATATTATTCCTCCATTCAGTTCTTCTATGGTATTGAAGCGGTTGCTTAAATCAGGATTATTTTTCAAAACTTGTTCTGCTAAATACTGAACTGTGATTTTGTCATTATTTTCTAACCGAGCCAATTCTGATAAAACAACTGATGTATACCATTCTGCCTGATGGGGTGCATAATCATATAGAAAAACTGCTCCGTCTGTATTATCACTACCTAAACAAGCAAAAAAAATAGCTACATCTGGATTGGTTGTAAAATCAATAAATCGCGTTCCGGTTTGGTGATGTTGTATATATGCGATTGTTCCAAAGAGAGACATTCTTTTGTTGGGATTAAAATTTTTTAATATTTGTGGCTCTGACATTTTAGTCCGTAATAAGCTGGGGGAAATATCCCATTCGCTATTGTTTTGTCCTCTATAAAATCCTTGTAGCAGAGGACCATCTTCAGTAAAAGCATGACGTGGGAGATTACGAAATTTATTATACTCAACAATAGTATTGTATATTTCTTCTACAGTAGTGACATGGACTTCTTGATATTGATCGATTTTCTTATATATGGACATTTTAACACTTCCTCCTTATTAAGGAGATTTTAGGAGATTTTGAGAAAAACGTCAATTAAAGATTTTATTATGGATTATATTACCAGTATAATGACAAATTCACAAATTGGTGTTATAGTGATTACAGTTAAGAACAAAGCGGACCGGATGAGTCCAGAAAGGAAAAATCATGGCAACAGTTAATTTCGCTGCGAATGGTTTCGCATATTATCTGCATAGTGAACATTATGAGGCACTGTTCAGTAAAGAAAAAGAACAGAGTCTGGTTAAAATGCGCTCATGTAAGGTAAGGAAAAGGCGAAAAACTGTGTGACATTCGGAGGGCAGAACGGTAAAAAGGCTGCCGGAAGCAGAACATGGATTTATGTACCGCTTATCTTGTATGAGGTAGGCGGTATTTTTATGCTCCATTAGCTCAGATGGGAGAGCACTCGACTTTTATCGAGTAGCCATGGGTCCGAGTCCCATATGGAGCATGACCGCCTGGGTATTGAATTTTGATAGCAGGAGGTGAAAGACATGATGAGTCTGCCAACCATAGATATGACGGGAACAGGACAGAATATCAACAGACTGCGGAAGCAGGCAGGATTGTCAGTAAGGGATTTGCAGGATATTTTTGGTTTTGCAACACCGCAGGCCATATACAAGTGGCAACAGGGTGTAGCTCTGCCAACCATCGATAATCTGGTAGTGTTGGCTGCTGTCCTACAGGTACGACTGGACGATATTCTGGTTATAGATGCAGCGGCCCAAATACAGATTGGCGCATGAATAGAAAAGAAAGAGAGTGATTGATTAGCAGGCTGAAAATGCTTGCAGTAAGGTCCCCTGGTCTAAAGGTCAGGACACCAGCCTTTCAAGCTGGAGGTATTGGGTTCAAGTCCCATGGGGATCATTATGGCTCCTTAGTCTAAAGGTCAGGACACCGGCCTCTCAAGCCGGAGATGATGGGTTCGAGCCCCACAGGAGCTACTGTGGCTATAGGACAATGGTAGTCCGGCAGATTGTGGCTCTGCTTATGGGGGTTCGATTCCCCCTGGTCACCCATGGATGGGTATGCCTAGTGGCGAGGGCAGCGGACTGTAAATCCGTCACAAAGAAACACCGCAGGTTCGAGTCCTGCCCCATCCATTTTCGTTTGCGTGTCCGAGTGGTCTATGGTGCCACCCTGCTAAGGTGGTGTGCAGCAACGCACCGAAGGTTCGAATCCTTCCGCAAACGCTTTAAACTGAATTTTTCAATTACCTTCCAAAAAAGAGATTGAACCATTAAATGCAAATTTCTTAGACAGAAAAGATTTCTTTTATTAGTTGGTTTTTAAGCCTAACGTGGATAGAAGTGTAACAAAATTTATGGCTATCGGTTCTGGAATCCCTTGATATTTTCCACTCATATATTGGTCTCTAATGTTAGTATTTACATGTATTTTACTGTCATAATAAGTTATACATTGGATTTCTTTATTTCCATCTTCTAATTCGTTTATCACATAAATGCACTCCTTCGGTAGTCCAGATTCCATAAGCAAGGTATTATGAGTAGTCATGATTAATTGACCTGAAAGATTCTCATAAAGTGAATTTACAAGGCTCTGCACCAATAAATCATGTACACCAGTATCAAATTCGTCAATTATTGCGACAGAGCCTTTAACGACTACGAGCATAAATGGGAGTAATTGTAAAAGAGATTGTGTGCCCGTTGATTCCATAGAAAATTCAATTGATCTTTCATGTCCAGCTATTAACTTTGTTTGCATTAACTGATAGTGAATAGTATTTTCTTTAGCAGTACGTTTGTAAAAAACCTTTTTGATATCGCGATTTGTACTTCTGAAAAATATATTAAGCATGGCCTCGCTTCTATCTAATAAAATTTCATCCTCTTTAGAAATAGTACCTTCATCAAAGTCTCCAAATATTTCATGTGGCAATCCAATGATACCTCGCTCTTGCCGACTACCAAATTTAACTTTACAAGATATCCGAGAAAGAAATTCCATAATATAGTCAAAATTGTCGGTTAACTGTTCTTTGATATATTCGTCTGCTTTATCGTCAGACTCATGCATTAAAATGGAAAGTAAAGAATGTTTGCCCCAGTATTTGGAACAAGCTAATTTAATTTCTTGATATGCACTTTTTTCAAGAAATATTTTGGGGCTGATAATAATTTGTTCTGGAGTAATATCAAAGTATACTCCCTTATTTTTAGTAAGGATGTATTCCAAACGTTCATGTATAATTTGGGAATCATTAGTTTCTAATAAATAGCGGCCGCTTTTTCCATGTATACAGAATCCAAATTCCATGGACATAGGATCTTCCGAAGCAACCATTTTATTTTCACGAATCAACGTTTCAATATCCTTGTATCGCATCTTAAAAAACCGTGCAAATTCTTCATTGCTTAATGAATCTGGTTTCTCAGAAAGGATTGATTGCATGATATCTCTAACGTCCATAGTTCTTAGGGTTTCAGATAACATAAAAAAAGCAGAGGCTAAGTTCGATTTGCCAATGCCATTTTCACCATATAGTAAAATCAACTTTTTAGGATTACCCTTCTTGTCAAGAAGATTAAATTCTATATTTCCAAAAGATTTGAAGTTTTTTAGTTTTATATATTCAAACATGGTATATACCTCCACTATCATTATACCATAAAAGAAATAATAATCAAGCATGTTTTTTCTATATGTTCGAAAAAATTACGAATACAAGCAAAAAATATATTGCAATATTTTATATGGTGTGATAATATATGATTGTTAGCAAACCATGACGTCGAGTGCTAATTGTTAGAAAACTAATTATAATATCCATATAGGATGTTTTGTTTTTGCAGAAAGGAACTAATATATGAAGTTAAGAGCATTAAGTAGTTATGATGGAGATAAAGACACAAGATTTGGAGATTGTATTCTTATTTTTGACAACAATACTTTGGTTGTATATGATTGTGGACATGAACGGCATGCAAATGAAGTTAAAAATTTTTTACAAAAGAACCGTTCGATAAATCGGATACATATCGTAATATCGCACAATGACAGCGACCATACCGATGGGGTAATTAACCTATTGGATTATCTTTATGAGAACAGATATGAAGTAACATTGTATTCATCCCTATATTTAAAAAATACTAAGGAAGTATTAGAAATTTTGGATGATAAGAGACGTACTCCAAAAGCTACACGAGAGCATATCCTCGAAATATTTGATAAAATTTGTGATATTGTTCAAAAAGCAGAAGAATACAATTTTAGTGTGGTAAATGCAGAAGTCAATACTTCAGTTTCGTATGGAACAATAGTTGGCCCCAAAGTGGACGAGTTTGCAGGTGTTGTTGCGGCAGCAATAGACGCAAATAACGCAGGGGCAAAGATTGATGGTGAAACAGTAATGAATGCAGCAAGCGTACAGCTAAAAATAAAACTGGACAATGCGCAAATTGTCCTATTATGTGGAGATGCCACACCTAAGTATCTGCATAATCTGCATATGTATGATATTATCCAGCTTCCTCACCATGGGAAATTAGAAAGTGCGAAATTGATTTTTGAAAAATTGGATGATCCATATAGTAAAATATATCTTGTATCAGATAATACAGGTTCAGGGATGACTAGTGGAGGTTCTGACAAACTGGCTGATTACATGGAAAAAGAAAATTTTGATTCTGCAAAAAATACAAAGAATGGTATAGTTAATATACCTGAAAATACTGTAGGGGTTATTGGAAGTAGTATCAGAGAATCAAAAGGGGTTCGATTAGGTGAAGTGGATTATAGGGGCCGGTAAGGATATTATTCAAAGTACAGAACAGCTTTCTGCACGAAGTAGATATATTAGAAAGATAACAGGAGCTGATGTGACACCATGGCGTAATCTATCGATAAAGAATTCTAGTTCAAAATTTTTGATCTGCACTTCTTTAGATGAAAAAAATGGAAGTTTTATAACAGCTCATATATATGATATTATATTGTTAAGTACTACGGAATTGTTGGCTAACAATGAGTTTGTAGTTGCTAATACTTGCATATGGAATCGATTGTCAGATAAAAAAGTTTTAAGTAATTTGATGATTAGTAATCCTCATGTACGCCTTTGGTTTGCAAAGCAAGAATTATCAGTAATAGGGAAAGAACATGAATTAAGAGAATCGAATTTATTAAGTTTGGTTGGAAATTTTGGATTCTTAACGTCAAAATCAGAAAGAATACTTTTTGCAAATCGAAAAAGGGGATTTATACAAGCATTATCTATGGCATTTGAACCTGTTTCGCCGGTTTTTATGCCAAAGGACTTCGGAGGATTAGGATGGGAAAGTTTATTGAAAAATTAGATTCTTATGAACTTATGACAAGTCTGTTACCAGGAACTTTTTTCTGTATATCACTTAGAATTTTTTGTGGATTAGAATTCTCAATAGAAAATATAGTGGAAGAAATTGTTATATATTATTTTGCAGGACTAATTATTAATAGAATAGGGTCCATTATAGTAAAACCTTGTTTATTAAAAGTTAATGCTATAAAAGAGGTTAAATATGATGAATATGTGAAAGCAGAAAAAAAAGATTCTAAAATCAAAGTTTTAATGGAGACAAGTAATTATTACAGATCCATGCTGAGCGGTTGTTTGTTGCTACTAATTGTGAAATTTGTAATTTGTTCTTCCATAAATATAGGCTGGTTTCAAAAAAACTGGAAAGAACTTTTACTGTTAGGAATTATAGTGTTGTTTTTATTAGCATATAGAAAGCAAATGAAATTTGTTTGTGATCGCGTAAAAATTAACAATCTAAATGATTCATAAAAGAGAACGGAACATGTTGTTTATGACAAAATATTAATATGGCATCATTTCAATATTAAACATTTTGAAAATTTTATCCCTTGTCCGCTTTAATATGATTATTATAGAATGGACAAGGGATTATTTTGACTATAGATTCTGTCGGATAATACGGGTAATGATCCCCACGGCCACGCCACGTTCTTCATCAATCCGGGTGACAGCAAAGCTCACATCATCCTTCTTTCCGGGAGTCCGGTAATCATAGCAGGAGTGGGCCACAGCGTTTACGCCA
Source organism: Enterocloster clostridioformis (assembly GCF_020297485.1). Classification (NCBI taxonomy): domain Bacteria; kingdom Bacillati; phylum Bacillota; class Clostridia; order Lachnospirales; family Lachnospiraceae; genus Enterocloster; species Enterocloster clostridioformis. The sequence goes on along the minus strand of NZ_JAIWZC010000001.1, from coordinate 1,661,163 downwards.
TTGGACAGCCGGATATAGACCACGCCCTTATGTACGTCTGTGACTTTGCCAGCATACTTACTCTGGATGCGGCATTTTTTCAGATTATCATGGTTGGTGTTCTGGGATACGCTCTTGATATCAGCCCTGATCCCCATATCCTCCAGACTGTCACGCCGCACGTTCAGGATACGCACGAGTACCTGATCGCCTACGGAAAAACGCTCATGGGCATCCCCAATCCACTCCCAGGCCAGGTCGCGTGCCATAATAGAGCATTCCACTCCAAATACCTCTACTCTGATGACTTTTTCTGCCACAGCAATCACACGGGCCTGAGCGATACGCCCCTCATAAATACGATACATGCCTGCTGCGTCTGTATCCAAGTAAAAGATCTGCCGTTTTTTGAGCATAGCTTCTTTCCGGCTGGCGACTACACTGCGGCTTTTGGAATCAATCCCTTTTACGATAAAGTCGATCTCTGCCCCCAGCATATTGCCAAGGATCTTGTTCTGGCGTAGCATCAGTTCTGTATATTCCTGCCCGGAAGGACTGCGGCCGATATTGATCATCATTTCCTTTAACGGGATCACGATCCGGAATCCTTTATAATCTACGATAGTAATGGTCTTGCCATTATCTGTCTGCTCGATTCCGCCAAGCTGGCCGGTAAGGATATGCCGGGTACGGTAAGCATTGTGGATCTCGTGCCAGATGGCATCTTCACGGGATTCTTCCGTTTCCACTTCTCCACGAACTTCCAGTGTCAGTACAGGGGTATCTTCTTTTCTGACCTTGGCTGCAGTGCGCCGGGGAGAGGCTGTGGCAGGGGCTGCAGTTCCTGATGTATCTTCTTGTGGAATGGATCTCTCCATTTCCTCTGCGGCATCCTCTGCCAGTCCGTCCTGAGCAGCGGAAACACTGTCAGGAATGGCTCCCGGGGTATTCGGTGTTTCAGTTTCTTTCTTCTGTGTTCCTTCATCAGTCTCTTCAGAAGTTTTATTTTTCTTCCTGCGTGTGGTGCGTCTGGTTTTCGCAGGAGGGTCACCAGCTTCAGGAGAAGATATAGATTCCGGCGATGTTTCATCAGAATGGTCGGCATCCTCCGGCGATTCACCAAACATTTCTTCCTCTGTAAGTTCCGGAAGTATTTCTTCCTCCATATCAGGTTGTTCAGACGGTTCCTGATCCATGCTGCCAAGCAGTTCATTTAAGTCCATACCATCTCCATCAGATTCCGTTGGTGTACCATCTTCTCCTTCACCGAGGAACCCTCTGGCTTCTGTAACTGCTTCATCCATAGAGTTGTTCTCCTTCATAGAAGGGCTTTCCTGTTCCATAAATTCTTTTTTTATTGCCATGTGTTTACCTCCAAATTGTTGTTTTTTATTTTACTGCCTGAAAATGTGTTGCTTCATAGCAGTTATGTTTTAGGACATGATGGAATCCTTGTCCGCAGATACGATTCCGGCAGGGACAGTATTTCCCGTTTCAGATGCCGGAGGCTTCTGCGTTTTCTGCTGTGTGCCGCGCACCGGCGGCTTCGCAGTTCTTTTTGTAGCAGGTCTTGCCCCAGGTTCAGGAGCTGCCTTAGCTCTGGTTTTTGGTGCCGGCTTTGCGGCCGCCCCTGACGGTTCTTGTTTTGCTGTCGGGTCCGGTACGGCAGCAGCTTCCATTTCCAGACGGCGCCATTCCGGGATGTGGGCAGATGCCTTGCAGGAGCGTAGCAGGGAATACTCTGGATGTTTGGAATAATCCATCTTGTCCACCTTTAAGGCCTTCTTTCCACGGATGATGACCAGCGCCTCATCAATGGGCAGGCGCAGTACTTCATCCGGTGTCAGCACGGGGCGTTTTCCCACGCCGCTGGTCTCCCGGTACTCCGGCGTGTAGTTGGATATCCGCCAGGTTCCCAGCTGTTTGGACTTACTGGAGACTGCCACGCTTGCGAGGCCGGTACGGGAAGAGACAAATTCCGCTGTCAGGGGGTCAGTACATCCTAAAAAGAGCTGGACGTCACAATTCCCTAAGATCTCCTGCCAGAGATTTAACGGATACCGGTTCTGCAGTCCGGCAAGGTTCTGGAATACGCAGGACATGGAGATGTTCCGGGAGCGGATCACGCTCAGACGCCGGGAAAGGTCCGGGATGGTACCGCAGGCAGTTAGCTCTTCGCCTAATACATGGACGGGCACAGGAAGCCGACCGCCCTCACAGTTCTTGTCCGCATACCGGACCAGCTTGATAAAGACAAAGGATAAGAACAGGGATGCCAGAAAGTCAAAGGTGCTATCCTGGTCGCTGGTCACAAGGAAATAGGCACAGGGCTTCTGGCCCAGTAATTCCAGGTCGATCTCATCCCTTGCGGTGATCTTTTTGATCAGCTCGGACTGGAACACCTGCAGGCGGCTCCCCAGGCCGATGATGACACCGCTGCGCACCGAGTCGGATGCCTGCTTAAAAAGGCTGTAGGGTGCCTTTGCCGGATGATTGATGGGCAGGACTTCAAAGAGGCTGTTCAGTGCAGTTTCTGAATTTAAGGTAATGAGTTGATAGACCTGGCCCATGTTTCTGTTTTCTGGAGGATAACCCTTATCCACATACAGCACCAGCGCTTTTAACAGGTTCATTTCAGCGGAATCCCAGAAGTGGTCTCCCTTGCCGCCCCCTGTGGTATTTTTGATGATGACGTCCACAAAAAGCTGTGCCATCAGTTCCTGTCCTTCCACTTCAGAGAGACAGTTCCAGGAATCCGAGTTTTCCGGATTGACCAGATTGAACACCCGGACTGTATAGCCTTTGTCACGCAGATATTCACTGGATTTTTCGTACAGCTCCGATTTCGGATCGCAGATGACCAGAGACTCTCCGCGGGATACCCCCTGTAAAATACGGTTCATGCAGAAAGAACGGGTCTTCATGCTGCCGCTGGCACCGTAAACCGCCAGGTTGCTGTTAAGCCGTGTCTTCTCCGGTACGCAGACCGCTTTCCGGTCCAGCATGCCCAGCACGATCCCCCGATATTTATGCAGGTCAGGTACCAGTTCCAGGACGCCGGCCATCTCTTTCTGGCTCATCCACCCGGATGTACCATAGGTTCCCTTGGCGGAATAGGTAAAGTTCCTGTCCTCGTCATATTCCCCAGTGTCGCTGTATCCGATCCGCATGACCATAAGGAGCAGCACCGCTAAAAGCCCGATACAGATAAACACACCATAAACCCCATAGGGAGGGCGAAGTGCTGCATGAAGACAGACGGACAAGACAGGAGAGGCCAGAATAGGGGAGGTTCCATCTCCCGGATAGCCACCGCCCTGTTTCCAAAGGACGTAGTTGCCGATGAACTGTGCCAGGTAGCCGCCTGCATACAAGATAGCGAGGATGGCAACCGGTGCGGTGATCAGTCCCTTTAGTAATTTTCTCTTATCTATGGAAAAAACCTCCTTTCAAATTTTTCAAAGCTGATAGTGGAAAACTCTACCCACCTGCCACAGAAACGGTGGAAAACCTCTTTCTGGAAATCGAAGCAGATAAGGATTCCGGTTCGCTCCTGAAGCTGGAGGGCCGTGTGGAATCGGTTGATGCGGGGAATATCCGGTAAATATCCAAACAGCACCGGAGTACCGGTCTGGTCCAGGGCATCATGCTCTATAGGAAGTCCAGGGTTTTTTGTACTGAACCCCTGCATCAGCATGTGATCCAGTTCCTCTCTTTTCTCCGGATTACACAGAAGCCTTAGTAGAATTTCTCCGTAGTGATTATTGGTCAGGTAGTAAAAATGTTCATAGTTCCCGTCCAAAAGAAAGAAACAGCGGGTTTTGCTGTCACCTTCTGACAGGATCTGATAGAAATGTTCCAATGTATCACCAAACAGGAGGCCGTAGATATTGAATGAAGCGTACTGGGCAGGTAAGCGTTGATGGCAGAGTACAATCCTTAAAAGAGCTTGTGCCCGCAGCTCCGCCCGATAGTCCCATTTCGCCATATAAGGGCCGCTGTTGTAGGTTAGAAAAATGCCGGATGGAGCAAGAAGCACACCGATCATCCGGGAGCTTTTGATCTTTACCATTTCTATTCCCATTTCCTTGACCTCACGGGAACCATAAAAAGCGGATGCATCCAGTAAAGGAACCGGGGAGCCTTCTGGAGAAAATACTGGAGGCTTTTTATCCCGGAATACGGCTACACCTGCATTTAACATGGTAACATAGGTTTCTGCTGTCCGGTGCAAACGCAGGCGGCGGGTAATTTCGCTTCTGATCCGGTTCGTTTCTGCGTTCCCAATAAGATAAAAAGAAAAACGTTCGGGCTGCTCTGCCAAAAGGATGTCCTTTGCCCGCCGTCCCAGCCGGAATCCCCGCAGCTTATCCTTATAGAAAGTCCGCAGCAGACCTTTTTTCTTTAATGAGGTCACGACCGCCTCCTTGTAGCTGGTACTGCCGGGAATACGGGCAGGAAGACCAGATGGGAATTCGCCGCATACAGCAGCCAGCTCAAGCATATAACGGCCTAATGTATCTTGTTTTGGAAATGTGTCCTTATCGGCCACAGAAAACTCACCTCCTTTCCCGGTTTTTACCGGGGCGGCTAAAGACTTTGGTAAAATTCGTCTTAGCAAATATTGGGGAAATGCCCTGTTTACAGGAACTTTATATATTTCAACCATATGGGAAACAAAAGTACTTAAAATAGTCAAAAATCCGATATGGATTTTAACTGATTTTCCCGTTCCAGAAGCCATCCAGCAAAGCGGCTTTTTTCCATGATGTAAATATGGGTGCCGTCTGTGTCTCCAAGTTCCGTGGTATTGTAGGCATCACATAAAAGGCCGCTGTCATCCAACATCACATACAGGGCAATGGCATCCAGGATCTGTTTTTGCTGCAGGTTGTCATAGTCTAAAAGGCACCAGTCCGGTAGCTCATGGTCATAGACATGGGAAATGCAGACCACACATTCCCGGAAACGGGGCAGAGGGTGTTCCTTTATGTACTGATCCAGAACCGCATGGAGCGGGTCGATCAGGAATAGGCTGCTCTGACGCATTTTCTTTTTGGGCAGCAGGCGGGGCATCGTTATCTTAAGGATGCCGTTCTCAAAACTGACCTCAATGCTGTGTGCCTCTCCGGCTTTTACAAGGTATTCCGCCTTTGGGAGCGAGGCAGAGGCATAAAGGAGGCTCCTGAGCTGACAGGCAATCCCTTCTGCCCGCAGAGCCGCTTCGGTTGACATGGTTTCATAGTTTTCCGGATAACGTTGGATATCCAAGGAGTCCATGGCACAGATATTGTTGTGCAGTCGTGACAGATTATTCTGGATATCCGCAATCCGGCGTGAAACGATCTTTCGATCCACACACATTCCTCCTTCTGATGATTGTTTTAATGGTATTATCAGCATGGTTTCAGTCAGATAGATACCATACAAACAATGGGATGGTTTAAGATGTTTTCTTGTAGTAGCTTACGTTCCCATCAGTATCCACGGTGCAGAATCCGGTGATTCCCGGAAATTCCAGCAGTGGAATCTGTCCGGGATCGTCCACCAGAACAATACGGTGGTTTTCATTAGTATGGTTCTGATGAAGGGCATGGGTGACAAGGGCTTCCTGTCCGGCAGTAACCTGTACAATCTCGTAAAGCTCGCCGCCTGAAAAGAAAACAATCTTTACAGGAAAGTCGCTGGACGAGTGATATTCTGCTTTTTCTATAAAGTCCAGAAGAACCCATACTGCTCGTATTATGCCATTGTCTGTTTCCTTTCTGGTATTTCCATAAAGAAAATAGTGTTCGGAGTCGGACAGTATGATGCGCCCCTGTCTTTCCAGATGGGAGAGCAGGTTTTTAATGATATCCGTTCTGCCCGGATAAAACTGACAGAGTTGCTTTTGGGACAGCCCCGGATACATGGAAATGATTCGGAGCAGTTCCGTGGCCTCATGACCGTAGATATCCGCTCTTGTCTTTATAGGTATCACCTTCCTTTCTTGGTATTCGCGGCAAATGCGTAATCCATACGTAAAGAAAACGTATTTCAAAATGTAATGCGTAATCTGTGCGTATGTCATGCGTAATCAATGGATCTTACCCGGTCACATTCTGCTGGCGCATACGTTCCACGATATTCTTCAGTTCCCTCCGGTCTGTGGTGATCAGGTCTTTTTCCAGAGGGCTTGCCTTGAATTCCACCATGATGTTATTGTTGTTGGTGCTGATCAGACCGTTGCCGCGCTCAAAATGGGTGACTTCCATGATTTCCGCATCAGAGAGATGGAGCGTACTCTGCACACGCATGGCCTCGTCGTCCTCCAGGTTCAGGATAATCTTGGTCTTGGAATTGTTAATGATCCCCTTTCCGAATCGTCCTTCATCCAGATTGAAAAAGTCGTTTAAGTCCTGGCTGGCACAGACCGCAGAGCCGCCGTAACCTCGGATCGTCTTGAAAATCTCCAATACAAAATCACCGGCAAGGCGTGTGCCAGTAGCGCCAGCTCCCGAAAGGAGCTGCCAACATTCATCGATAAAGATGGTCTTTTCTTCCGTACGGTCTTCCTTTGCCCGATCCCAGACGAAATCCAGTGCCACAAACATTCCCACTGTGAGCAGGTCACCGGTCAGGGAAGAGATATCCAGCACCGTATACCGGTTATCCAGAGATACATTGGTCTGCTGATTAAAAGTGCTGGCAGAGCCGCCCACCAGACGGTTTAAGATATTTGCCAGCCGTCTGGTAGGGGCTGATTTCTTTAAAATCTCATACAGATCGCCCAGGACTGGCATTTCTTTGTAACACTGAGGATTTTCGGGATCTGTCAGGGATACATTATCATGGGTAATCCCCTTTTTATTGTAAGTACGGATAAGGGCTTCGTCCAAAAGCTGGCGTTCCTCATGGGTTATGTCCGGGATCAGCAGGCTGAAAAAGATATGAAGCCGCTGAATCTTTTCCGCCAGTTCGGAAAGCTGAATACCAGGACCGTCCAGCAGTTCATTCACAGTACGGTCTACCTGCCGGATCTCCATCACATTGATACAGTGAGGGCTGGCTGGGGAGATCTGGATAAATTCGCCTCCCACGTTGGCGCAGGCCCGATGGAATTCATGTCCTTTTAATGGAGCAATAATAAAAATGGGAATCCCCTTGCGCCGCATCCGCAGGGCCATGAGCTGCATTGTAAAGGTTTTCCCGGCACCGGAGGTGCCCAGAATTGCCATGTTGGCATTTTTGTAGACCGCAGAATTGAAGATATCCACGATAATCAGGGAACTATTGTATTTATTCACTCCTAACAGAATGCCGTTGTCATCACACATCTCATAGCTGGTAAAGGGATAACAGCTGGCCGCACCGCCTGTAAGAAGGTTCCGCTTGCTGCGTTCATACAAGCCTTTTTCCACGGATACCAGCGGCAGGGAGGTGAGAAATGCCTGTTCCTCCCGGAAGTGGCAGGAAACTGCCCGCATGTCCTGGGAGAGCAGCAGCTTTTTCATTTCACTGACTTTCCACTCCAGATCCTCTTCATTGGGAGCTGTGATAGTGACCAGAAGATTCATAAAGTAGAAATCCTCATTATTGGCAAGTCCTTCTTTTAAAAAATAGCCGCTGCGGATTGCACTGTCGATATCATCAAAATCCGTATTCGTATCGCTGGCATCCTTGATGCGGGAGCGGTTGATACGCAGCTGCTGGCCCACTTTCTGGATGATGTGCTCTTTGGGCTGGCGGGAAAGGAACATGTCCAGGTCGATCCCGTCGCCGGCATTGACCATCAGGCTGAGCCAGCCGGCAGGAACCTGGGTTTTATAGCCATCCGAAGGAATCAGCAGATAGGCATAGTAAAGCCCGTCAATGCAGATATACCGTCCGTGGGTGAAATCAATGCTTTCTGGGGAAATGAACTCCCCGGCAGGGATGTGGTCTGTCTCGCTTTCCCTTCCGTTTGCCAGATACTGTGCTACGACCTCCTTTGCCCGGACAGGGAGAGGTTTTACAGCACTTTCGTTTCGGCACAGCAGGTTATAGAGCACATCTATGGTAAATTCATCCTCATTGTCCGGTACAATGACTTCATTTCCGCACTGGCGCAGGTAATTGGAGGCTGTATGGACAGCGGACTGCAGAGAGCCGACAGCCTCCCCTTCTTCATCGGTACGCCGATTGCCGCTCCATGGTTCATATTCAAAGATCAGGAAGAACCGGCGTGTAACAGCCTCTCGGGAGCCAATCTGCTGGATAAACTGCAGATAGTCCTCCTGCATGAGTCGGCACTGTTCGTTGGTTTCCTGTGACATTTCCCTGCGGACGGTATCTATGTGGCGGCTGATATCTGCCCGTCGGGTCAGCACCTTGAACTGGAGCTTTACAGGGCTGATTTTTAAATAGGAAACAAAGGAATAGATAATGCTCCTCTGTTCCCGGGCACTGCGGAGCAGAAAATTGATGGGGATTACTTCCACCACTTTTACATAACGGTGGTCTTTTGTGTAGATGATGCCGTTTTCTACTTTCGTAATAGGAAGATATTCCGCTACGGGGTTCAGGAAAGTAAACAGGGGCTCTTGAGTACGCAGTATTTTTTTCTGTGCCGGATTCTTTTTCCGTTCCGGTTTTCTCATGTCGGCCCGTCTGGACTTTACAGATGCTCTTTTTTGCTTTTGGTGGTGGGAAGGATTTTTGCCAGTCTGGGCAGGCTTTCGGCTTTGGGATTTTGCGGCCTGCTTTTTGGAGGCTTGTTTGGGACGGAGTTTCTGACGGATCTCATATCCCTTTATCTGATCAAATTCTGCCGGGAAGTCATCCTCGCCTTTCCGGTGCCAGCCAGATATGTTTCCTACACTGCTGTTTTTTTGGGAGTTGTCTTTTCTGACTGACCTTTGATTTTGGTCTGCATCATTCGATACTGCTTTTTCACCAGACGCAGCGTTTTCCTTTCTATTAGATTTTTTATTTCTTTTTACCGCAGTAGTATTCTGCCTGCCTTCCTGTTCCTCACCGCCGCCCACGATACGACGGTTTTTTATATATTTCAGGAAGATAACCAGAAAAGACGACAGGCTCTCGCCCGAAACGCCGATTAATGCAAAAAGGGCAAGGGGAAGGGCAGTCAGGCACAGCACGATAATCCGTGCAGTCAGGCTGAAAGGAAGAAAAAGAAAGATCGGCAGCCCGGTAGCTGCAGCCAGGATGCCGGCCTCGATCACATTCCGTGCCTTGAACATGCCGCCGAAAAAGGTGCCTGTGTCTATAAAATTCGGCGGTATGATATAAGTATCGTGGTCATTTTGATTGTTCATGTATTACCTCGCTTTCATCTGGACCGCGACAGATTTTTTATCCGATGATCCAGAAGGGGCCGCCCGCACCTGCGCGCTGGCTGGCTTCATTTAGTATAATTGACAGGTCCCAGAGCTGGCCGCTCCGTTTATAACTGCCGGGGTCTGCTACAAGGATTTTTCCGCCCTTTACACCACGCAGCACGATAAAATGCCCGCCATTGGTAAAATGTCCTTTTGACATGATGGCCACTACCAGCTTTCCTTCCGCCAGGGCATCCAGTATCCGCTGGGGTTCTGAGGCGGAGCATCCGGAAACTGCAAGCCCCCAGTGTGCGGCGGCTCCGGGGATAAGCGCATGGTAGGAGCCGCTGCCCTTGCACCAGTAGCCGTTTTCATAGGCCCACTGCGCCATGCGTTCCGGGTCAACGATTTCTTCCGACAAAGAAGAGATAACAATCGCCATGGAAGTCGGGCCGCAGCCGGAGCCGCCGATATAGTCTGTGCCATAGGGTTTACTGGAATAGCGTTCATCCATCTGATTGAAATAGACAACTTCTGTACTGCCATCTGTAAACCGTACATTGCCAAGAGACGGGATACTGTTTCCTTCCCAGCCTTCCAGGTTCTGGATCAGGCCGTCACCAAGAAAAAGGCTCAGGTTCTGTGCATAATCAGAGACAAGGCTTTTCTGTTCATCCGTAAGAGCAAATACCTGGTCGGCAAAATAAGCCTCCCCATTATAGGTAATGGTATAGAGCATCCATTTCTCAGATACTGTAGTTTCTTCTCCGGTATCCGGGTCTTCTACGATTTTTTTCCGTATTTCCTCTGTTCGTTGGTAGGAATAAAGGTAGGATTTCCCACGGCGCATGACAGTTGCCATATCTGCAATGGAGATATCCGCGAATTCCTTTTCTTTTGCCGCACAGTATTGGGAAACAAAAAGATTGGCATTGTATATAGGGCTTATCTCATAGGGATTGATCACTTCCATCCCATCCCCGTCCGAGGCGGCAAAATCTCGTTCGATCCGTTTTATGACATCCTCCATGCCTTCGCCCAGGATGCTGCTGATGGTGAAGGTTATGGTGTTGGCATTTTCTATGATTGCAGTTTCGCTGTTGAGAACAGGAGTTTCCGGATCAGCAGGAGAGAAGGCAGACGTAAAACCGTTAAAAATCAGTCCAGGGAGCATTAGCACGAAAAGGACAGGGATCAACAAAAGAGCCACAACAGCGGCAGCAATCCTGCCAATGTGTTTTCTGCCCTCCCACAAAGCCCCGGCGACAGCACCATAAGGACCACCGGCGGCAACACCCTTTGCAGCGCCAGAAACTGTTTTTCCGGTTTTTACGGCACCATGGATCAGATACGTTGTAGATGCTCCGGTTTCAAAGGCTTCGGAAAGCCCATTTCTTTGTTCATCAGCCATCTATATCCTATCCTTTCTTTTGGGTGCCGGGGGAAGCTTTTTCACAATCGTTTCATTATAGGCAATGGAACCGTCTGCCGCCATATAAGGGGATTTTTCCACTGCATCCTGTGCATACTGCTTGTACCAGGAAGTACCGTCTACGGCCTGTACCGTCGCATAAGCACCTTCAGGGGCGGTATATTGGGCAGTGTGATACATTCCAAAGGAAATCCCTTCCGAATGTTCCTCGGAAATCTCCGTGCCGGTGATACGGCCTCCGCCAATCTCTACGTTGGTAAAGGACGGAACATGCCCGGTGCCTTCTTCCAGTGCGGCATAGCCCATGTAGGAGTGCAGAGCCTGGACCGCCTTTTCTCCGGTTATGGAGCCTGCGAATGCGATATTTCCTGTGGCAACCGTTCCAATGACACCATTTGCAAAATCACCGCCTTTCACGACAGAGGTGGTATACATATGCCCTCCGATTCCTTCTGATACAGCAGCAGCGAAACCTCTGGTCCTACCGCCTTCCCTTTTACTGTGGCTTTCCGTATGGGAAGTCGCTGTCTGTATAGCGCTGTTTGTGACCTGGCGGCTGACAACGCCTGCGAGGCCGCCTGCCATGAACCCACTGGAGCTTCCCTGATGATTGGAGGTATGGTTTACATGGGAGGAGTTGTTGCTGTGTGCGCCTCTAAAATGCTGCCGTGAGAAGTTCCGGGCAGCGCCGATCCCTCTCGCTGCAATCATAGCGTCTGCAATCATGGAGCCTCCGGTGTGTCCCACGTTGACACCCAGGCTTGACATAAAGGAATCGATCTTTTGCGATACCTTTAAGAATGCAATCGCACAAAGAAACCAGACCAGGACATTGCCGGAAACTGCTGCCTTGCCTGCCGCATCCACCTGGGCCTGTGCGTCACTTTCTGAAAAAGCAAAGACTGTCTGACAGGACAGGCATAAGAGAAGTGCAGTCAGAAAAATCATGGTAAGTATCCGTTTATTTTTTTTCATAATAATTGCCTTTCCTTTCCTTAATTTATAATGACAGCGGGTTTGCAATAAAAGCTCCGACCATGGATGTGAACAGGCGCAGACACCAGGCATTCATGAGCAGAAGGAATATCTGTCCGCCGAACATCCGGCACCACGACTTAAAGATGTTTGAGGTGGACTGGGATGCACCCATGGAAAAAGCTATCGGAGCTGTGTAGACCAGAACACCCAGAAGGACATACCGTTCCGCTGCTTCGAAAAGGAGCTTCAGATAGTTCCATGCCAGCACCAGCACCATGATTAGTGCGATCAGTGCTACAGCACCATTGGCACAGACGCCGATAATGGCAAGCATGACGGAGTTAAAATCCGCAAAACTTAATGTTGGCAGCTCTGAATCCATGATCCAGTGGTAGGGGGGTCCGCCAATCTTTAAAACCGTGTCAACAATCCCATCGGAGAAGTATGCCAGAAGGATGAAAAGGACGGAACGGAGGCTTAAGCGCACTGGGTCCTCTGCCTCGATACCGGCTCCCAACCCAAAGTTTTTAAACAGCTGCCATACCCAGTTTAAGAGTATGATGCCGATGGAAAGTGCTACAAAAACCTTGTACATGGTTTCAGCGGCGGGAAAATAGCGGAGAAACACCGTCATATCACAGCCGAGAGTACCCAGTACGGAGGTGGTTATCAGGTCAAGAATATTCATTACCTGTTCGGCAATCCATTCCACGATGCCGTCTAAAATACCCAAAAAAGATCACTCCTTTCTTTCAGGATGCGGGTCACCCGTTCCATTTGCCGTCAGCAAAAAACGGGGTAACATAAGCCATGATAAATCCTAGGCCATTTAAAATCGCCCATGTGATACAGATCCGTTTTAACCATGCCCGACTTTCATCCACTGTGCGGCCGGAACGGGAGAAGTTCATCATCAGAAGGGCAACAGAGGCAGTAACGATAGCAGCCACCGTGGAAATGAGTACAATCTGGTTGTAAACATCCTTCATGATCTCCGTTGCTTTTGACCACACATCCGCAGCGAAAACCGGCTGGGTGGATATCAGAAACATCATGAAACACAGGTAGAGATAATAGGCCGCCTTTGCAATAGGAAATCTGCGGCGGGGGTTCTTTCCTGCCGTGGCAGGTGTCTGCAGTTTGGTTTTCAGTTTCAATTTGTGGACCTCCTTTAAATATGATTGGTGGGAAAGAAAAACCATGCCACAGGTGGGCATGGCCGTCTTTCTTCCGGGCTGTTAAGGTGAGAAAATCCGGATTGCGGTGAAAGGCGCAAAAAAAGCACCTTTTTGGAAAGGTGCGTATCAGCCCGGATTGCTTTTGGGTGCAGTTTTAAGCATATTTAGTGTAACATATCCTTATTTACGGGGAAAGAGCAGAACTGTGCCAATTTTGTGCGGGATTGTGCCAATGTTGTGCCAGATTTTCAAGTATAAAAAATAATGATTCATTTTAATAACTTGCAGAAAAAGGAGGGAGCCTCCTTTATTTATATAGCATATGGGTTAAATCCGGAATATGGAAAACCCAGTGCACCTTGATAATTTTAGAGCACCATTCAGGAGTTATACAGGTACAGACGGATAGTATGCGATGACCATGTGTGAGCCCGCCCTCTGTTTAAAAATTGCATAGCAATACCTGAAATACGCGGCAAAAACATTGGCGCAGGAAGTGACCTGATCGAGTGTGCCCCAAATACACTTCTTTTATTTTATAGAAAAAATATGCTAATTACAGTTGAAAAACAGGGTATTAGATTCGTATAAGATATATGAAGAGACTTTATATCCAATCCTATACTGAACCACTTCAGCTGTAAGAAAAATCATTTTATGATAGCGGGAATGAAAGATGCTAAAAATAGAGAAAGAGAGGAGATAGACAATGGTAGAAGATGTAGATAATGAAGTGATGGTTGATCAGCAGGTATACCTGGCAGCTGATATTCAGTGTATGCTTGGAATAGGAAAAAGTAAAGCCTATTCTTTCCTTGAAGAAGTGTATAAGCAGAAAGATCCACCGTTTAAAGTTCTTAAAATTGGTAAGCTCTTTAGAGTGCCAAAGAGAGGATTTGATGAATGGCTAAATGGTGGTATATGAGCGAGGTGATTTAGTGAAGCAACCAGCAAAAAAGAACGGAGTTGCCTTTTATGAAGGAAATGCCTGGGTTCACAGAGTGAAACTGCTGCAGCCAGATGGTTCTGTAAAGTATAGTAAACGTGGAGGTTTTCAGAGCGAGGAAGAGGCAGAAGCCAGCTATTACCGATATGAGAAAGAATTCAAGAAAGCTTCCAGAGCCTATCAGATGTCGGCAAAGTCAAATTCAGATGTTGATTTAAAAGATTATCTGCTTTATTGGTTTGAAGATGTATTTTCCCAGCGGATTGAGAATACAACCCGTATGGTATGTGCCTATGTGCTGTATGACTTGATTCTTCCGAATATGCAGCAGAATATAAAACTACGATATGCCAATGAGGAGTATTTTGATTCCCTGCTGGCCGTCGTATCAAAGACATGTGAGTCCGCTGGTAACAAGTCCAGAGAGTTCTTAAATATGGCAATGAAAGAGGCCGTAATACAAGAATATATCAAGGCTAATCCGATACTGGCAACGAAGCCATATCCGAGGAAAAAGCCGACCATCATTGTTTTAAACAAAGCAAATGTAAAAAAGCTCCTGAAAGCTGCTTACAATAGCGGATGGTATCTGGAGATTCTGCTGGGGTTGTTTTGCGGACTCAGAAAAGGTGAGATTTCAGGATTGAAATTTGGAGATTTTGATACTGAAAACAGGACAATCTATATTCAGCGGCAAATTACATCGAACCCTATGATTCCGAAGGGGGAAAGAAAAATTCAATCGTATGAGGTTATAGAGAAAGCACCGAAGACAGATAACAGTTATCGGCTGTTGCGGATACCGGAGGCTGTTGTGAAGGAAATTGAGAAAAGAAAAGCTTTGGTTGAAGTAAATAAGCAGCAGTATGGCGAACAATATTTTGACCACGATTATATCTCGTGCCAGGAAAATGGCTTGCCGCACTCCACTGCCGCAATGAACAGTGCTTTGACAAAATTATGCTCCAGAAATGGTTTACCCCACATTACGGTTCATGGGTTGAGACATATGTATGCGACGATATTGATAGAGCAGAAAGTTCCTTTGATCAAGATATCTGCCTTGTTAGGACATGCAAGTGTCAATACAACGTTTGAATATTATTGTGAGGTCATGGATGAAAATGAGCAGATTATTACTTTTATGAATCATACTTTTATTCCAGAAGGGAGTGTTTCTGCATGTTAGATTTGAGTTTAAAAAATTATGTCGATTGGAGAGTGTCACAGGTAATGCCTGTGCGCTCCGACTTCGGTTACAGAGTATTTTTGAAATATCCGGACGGAAGCGAAAAACCACAGCAGAAGTCCGGATTCAAAACAGAGAAGGAGGCAAATAAGGCAAGAGAGAAGACGATTGCAGAATTATATAATGGTACGTTTGTTGTATATTCAAAGGTTAATGTTGCCGATTTTATGATGTTCTGGCTTGAAACAGATTTGAAAAAACGCACAGACAGCCATGAAACTTATTATAATTATTGCGGAATAGTAAAGAATCACATTATTCCCATTCTGGGTAAGAAAAAAATGATGGATGTTACCCGTGGAGACATTCAAAAGTTGTTTAATACCAAGGCAGACTATTCGAGGCCGGTAGCAGAGCTGGTAAAAACAATCATGAATGTCTCTTTTCGTTATGCGGTAACGAACAAAGTAATCCAGGCCAGCCCGGTGGATGGGATAGGGCTTCCCAAAGCAGAAAAGACGCAGAAGAAACCAGGTCTCAGAACCCGAAATATCGACACGCAGAAAACGCTGACGATGGAGCAGATACAGGTTTTGCTGGAAAAAAGTAAAGATACGCCGATTCACATGCAGGTGCTGTTTAATGTGCTTATGGGGCTTCGCAGATCCGAGATCAATGGTGTCAAATATTCAGACATTGATTATATCAACCGCACCTTAAAGGTAGAACGCCAGCTAGGGAAAGTACATAACGCAGCAAAAGAAGACTTTGCTCCAAAAACTTTTACAAAGCAGGAGGTAGGGTTAAAGACAAAATCCAGTTACAGAGAAATTCCGATTCCTGATTATGTCTTTGAGGCAATCTTAAAAGAACGCCAGGTGTATGAGAAAAACAGAAACCGCAGAAAGAGAGAGTTTCAGGATCTGGACTATATTTGTTGTTCCAACTATGGAAGAGCAAGGAGTAAAGGATTTCATTGCCAGTATTATAAACGGCTCCTTTCTGAAAATGGCTTACCAGACATTCGCTGGCATGATTTGCGCAGCACCTATTGTACACTCCTGCTGAAAGAGGCATTTAATCCAAAGGCGGTATCAAAACTCATGGGACATGCCAAAGAACTTATAACAATGGACGTTTATGCGGATAATAGAGGTATCATAGCAGATGGCGTACCAGAAATGGAAGAGTATATGAGAGAAGTATTACCGAACCTGGAAGAAACAGAGCTTTTTAAAAAGGAACTGCTGGATATCGTGTTGGATGTAACAGAATTTCTCCCATACATAGGATAAAAAGAACAAAAGTTCGATTTCGCATCTATACAAATTTGATGATTTGTGATAAGATAAAAAAGTTCTTTCAGTGCTGTCCGGTCCGTATAGAATTACGGAGGTACGCTGAGTAGCAAAAAAGGCAAATTGTGAACAGCATTCGTCAAGGGCTTGTTTTGCTCCAATTTGAAAAAATCTCTTGACGAAAATGAAATATTCCTTGACGAATTTTTGGTTGACATGCGTCTTTTTTTCACTATGAAATCAGAGGTGAGTATTTGTGCAAAATGAACAAAAAATCTTCAAACTCCACTCGGAATACACCCCTACCGGCGACCAGCCGCAGGCGATAGAAGCCCTTGTCAAAGGGTTTCGGGAAGGCAACCAATTCCAGACTTTACTGGGGGTTACAGGCTCCGGAAAGACCTTTACGATGGCAAATGTGATCGAACAACTGAATAAGCCGACTTTGGTAATAGCGCACAATAAAACATTAGCGGCTCAGCTCTATGGTGAGTTCAAAGAGTATTTTCCGAGTAACGCAGTAGAATATTTTGTGTCCTACTATGACTACTACCAACCTGAAGCCTACGTCCCGTCCACGGACACCTACATTGAAAAGGATTCGTCTATTAATGATGAGATAGACAAGCTGCGCCATTCCGCCACCGCCGCCCTGTCCGAACGGGAGGATGTGATTATCGTGGCTTCCGTATCCTGTATCTACGGTCTGGGCAGTCCTATTGATTATAAGGAGATGGTTATTTCACTGAGACCCGGTATGATCAAGGACAGGGACGAGGTCATTCACAAGCTCATCGACATTCAGTATGACCGGAATGATATGGACTTTAAGCGGGGAACCTTCCGTGTGCGGGGGGATGTACTGGATATTTATCCGGCATACTCCGATGG
Source organism: Enterocloster clostridioformis (assembly GCF_020297485.1). NCBI lineage: Bacteria > Bacillati > Bacillota > Clostridia > Lachnospirales > Lachnospiraceae > Enterocloster > Enterocloster clostridioformis. Next base: position 1,643,973 of record NZ_JAIWZC010000001.1, on the reverse strand, counting down.
GGTGGCCTACCGGGTGGAATTCTTTGGGGACGAGGTGGACCGGATATCGGAAATAGATTCTCTGACAGATGAAACCAAAGCTCAGCTGGGTCATGTGGCTATTTTCCCGGCATCCCATTATGTGGTGCCAAAGGAAAAAATGATGGAAGCCACAGAGAACATCCTGGCAGAGCTGGAGGAGCGCGTTACATTCTTTAAGAGTGAGGATAAGCTTCTGGAGGCCCAGCGCATATCGGAACGGACTAACTTTGATGTGGAGATGATGCGTGAGACCGGATTTTGTTCAGGCATAGAGAATTATTCCAGGCATCTGACCGGAGGCCTGCCCGGGGAACCGCCCTGTACGCTGATTGACTACTTTCCGGAAGATTTCCTGATTATTGTGGACGAGTCTCACATAACTCTTCCTCAGGTGCGCGGAATGTATGCCGGGGACCGGTCCAGAAAGACCACGCTGGTGGATTTTGGGTTCCGCCTGCCGTCTGCCCTGGATAACAGACCTCTGGCGTTTCCTGAGTTTGAGTCTAAAATCAATCAGATGATGTTTGTTTCAGCGACTCCGTCTGCTTATGAGGCAGAGCATGAGCTTATGAGAGTGGAACAAATCATACGTCCCACCGGACTTTTGGATCCGGAGATATCGGTGCGGCCTGTGGAGGGTCAGATTGACGATCTGGTTTCTGAAGTAAACAAGGAAGTGGCGGCTCGTCACAAGGTGCTTATCACCACTCTGACCAAACGGATGGCAGAGGATTTGACCGACTATATGAGAGAGGTGGGTATCCGGGTAAAATATCTTCACTCGGATATCGATACGCTGGAACGGGCTGAAATTATTCGGGATATGCGTATGGATGTGTTCGACGTCCTGGTGGGCATCAACCTGTTGAGGGAAGGACTTGATATTCCTGAAATTACACTGGTGGCTATCCTGGATGCTGATAAGGAGGGATTCCTGCGTTCGGAGACATCCCTGATTCAGACCATTGGACGTGCTGCCCGCAACAGCGAAGGCCATGTTATCATGTATGCGGACAAGGTGACGGACTCCATGGCTGTGGCGATTGAGGAGACCAACCGAAGGCGCCAGATACAGCAGAGGTACAACGAGGAACATGGAATTACTCCAACCACCATCAAGAAAGCTGTCAGGGATTTGATTGCCATATCCAAGGCTGTGAATGCAGATGATAAGCACTTTAAGAAGGATCCAGAGTCCATGGACGAGAAGGAATTAAAGAAGCTGTCAAAGGAACTGGAGAAGAAGATGCACCAGGCCGCCGCGGAGCTGAATTTCGAGGAGGCGGCAAGGCTGCGTGACAGAATGGTAGAAATCAAGAAAATGCTGCAGGATATGTAATTTTATGTAACTCATGGAACATTATACCTAAAAATGTAATATTCTTTTAAGGATTATTAAATTGTACTATAGATGCCACTACTTTATAATAAAGATAGGCAATAATCACAACTGGTTGCAAATATAGACGAGGAGGATAAGTTTTATGAGGAGAAAAAGAGGGCTATGTCTGCTGCTGGCAGCATCCATGGTATTGGGCAGTAGTTTCACGGCATTGGCAGCAGATAAGAAGATTGACACGGTGAAGCTGAGCTTTTCCTATTCAAAGGCGCCTGAGAGCGGAGATGAGATAGGGGATATTACAGTTAAGGCGGGCAGCAGCGGATTTGAAGTGGACTCTGCCGAATATACTAATATAGAGGACCAGGATACCTGGACGGTGGGAGATATACCGGAGGTAAAGGTGGAGCTGTCCGCCAAGGACGGATACAAGTTCTCCTACACATCTAAAAGCCATTTCTCTCTTTCCGGATGTAATGCGGATTTCAAGAAAGCAAAGATTTATGACGATGGCCAGTACATTGAGGTGTATGCTGAGCTAAAACGTATCGGCGGTAAGCTTCAGGGCGCGTCGGATCTGGAGTGGAGTGACACCACGGCTGAGTGGGAGGAGATTGAGGGCGCTAAGAGCTACGATGTGAAACTCCTCCGTGACGACAAGACAGTCACTACGGTCAGCACCACAGGAACCTCCTATAACTTTGCAGGCTATTTTAACCGGGAAGGAGACTATACCTTCCGTGTAAGGGCCATTTCCCGTTACAACAATAAGACAGGTGAATGGTCCGAGGATTCCAGCTCCCTGTATATTGATGAGGATGAGCTTGGCCGCTATGGCGGAAGCGGGCATTGGGAGCAGGACGGTACAGGCGTGTGGTATGCTTATGATACAGGCGGATATCCGGCATCCTGCTGGAAGCAGATTAACGGCGCATGGTATTATTTCAATAACAAGGGCTATATTCTCACCGGCTGGCAGAAGCTGGACGGAACCTGGTATTATCTGAATCCGTCCAACGGCATCATGATGACCGGCTGGCAGGCCATCAACGGCAAATGGTATTATATGAACGGCAGCGGTGAAATGCAGACCGGCTGGCAGGCCATTAATGGAAGATGGTATTATCTGGACGGCAGCGGCGCTATGCAGACCGGCTGGCAGAGGCTGGGAGGACAGTGGTATTACTTAGACCCCAGCGGCGCTATGCTCACCGGCTGGCAGGCCATCAATGGCAAGTACTACTATCTGGGCACCAACGGAGCCATGTATTATAATACATGGACGCCGGATGGAAAATATGTGGATGGTTCCGGAGCCTGGGTGCAGTAAAGCCTAAAATCAATATTAATAGAACCGAAACGTATAGAAAGGATGCAGCGGAGAGATTCGCTGCATCCTCTTTTTTGAAATTGAGTTTGTCATAACAAACTCTTTTTATTGACATTTTTTCGCAATAAGCATACAATGAATATGGTTAAAATGTAACTACAAAAGGAGACAGGCAGCAATGCAGAAAAAGCTGAACGAGTGTGAAATCGGCGGCCGGTATGTTGTATCGGGCGTGCAGGTGGATGAGAGTATTACCAGACGTCTTGAGGCCCTGGGGGTCAATGAGGGGACGCCGGTGAATATATTGAATAAGAAAGGCAGCGGAAGCGTTATCATCAAGGTGCGCGGGACACGTCTGGCCCTGGGAAAGCGCTTGTCTGAAGGTATTACGGTCAGGGAGGAACAGGCATCATGAGCGGACATGCAAGGGCAAATGGTACGGATACATACGGCAGTGTGATTCTGGGAGACAGCAGGGAGAAGAAGCTGGATTCTTCAAAGCAGCATGAGGATGACAGGACGCCGATTACAGTTGGATTTGTGGGCAATCCCAACTGCGGCAAGACCACGTTGTTTAACGCCTTTACCGGCGCTAAGCTTAAGGTGGCAAACTGGCCCGGTGTTACGGTGGAGCGGGTGGAAGGAGAGACCAGCTATAAAGGGCGTCCCATCAAGGTCATTGACCTGCCGGGCATCTACAGCCTTACCTCCTATACCATAGAGGAAAAGGTTACCCGCAAATGCATTGAGGACGGCGGCGTGGATGTCATCATCAATGTGGTGGATGCGTCTTCCCTGGAGAGAAACCTGTATCTGACCATGCAGCTCATTGAGCTTAAGAAGCCGGTAATCCTGGCTTTGAATATGATGGATATTGTGGAAGAACGGGGCATGGAGATAGATATGCACCGTCTGCCCGAGATGCTGGGTGAGATACCCGTAGTCCCCGTATCAGCCAGGAAACGGACAGGACTGGATGTGTTGATGCACGCAGTGGTCCACCACTATGAGGAGGGGCCTCAGGGTGTGGTTATACGCTACAGCCAGGAGGCGGAGGAAAAAATCAGGCTGATTGAGGAAGCGCTGTTTAAAAAGTACGGTGAGATGGATAACATGCGCTGGCATGCCATTAAGTTCCTGGAGTTTGACCAGGTGGTGATTGACGATCATCCCCTGGACGATGTGAGCCGGATTCTTCCGCGCAATTATGAAAAACAAATCATCAACGAGAAGTATGACTATATAGAAGAGGTCATAAAGGAGTGCCTGTTTAACAAGGATGAAAAGGCTGCCACCACGGACAGGGTGGACCGGCTCATGACCCATCCCGTGTGGGGTATTCCTGTGTTCTTAGGTATCATGGCTCTGGTATTTTTCCTCACGTTTACAGTGGGTGATTTTTTAAAGGAGTATTTTCAGATGGGGCTGGATATGTTTTCCGGCGCAGTCCTGTCACTTCTCACCAGTGTGCACGCGGCCCAGTGGATCACTTCCCTGATTGTGGACGGTATCATTGCGGGCGTGGGCGGCATACTTACATTCCTGCCCAATATTTTTATTCTGTTCCTGGCCCTGGCTTTCCTGGAGGACAGCGGTTATATGGCAAGAGTGGCATATGTGATGAATGAAACCATGGGCATGGTAGGATTGTCCGGCAAGGCGTTTTTGCCCATGCTTTTAGGGTTTGGCTGCACGGTTCCCGCGGTCATGGCTACCAGGGCTCTGGAGAGTGTGAAGGACAGAAGGAGGACTATATTAATCACGCCCTTTATGTCCTGCTCCGCCAGACTGCCGATTTACGTATTATTTTCGGAGATGTTTTTTCCGGACAGGGCCCTGATTGTGGCCTATTCCCTTTATATCATCGGCCTGTGTATGGCAATTCTGGTGGCATTTATCGTACATATCCATGGTAAGAATGACAGCGCCCAGAACGCTCTGCTGATAGAACTGCCTGAGTATAAGACGCCTAACGGCCGTACGGTGGCCATCTATGTATGGGATAAGGTGAAGGACTATCTCAGTAAGGCCGGAACCACGATTTTCATTGCTTCCATCGTGCTCTGGTTTGTACTAAACCTTGGTCCGGAGGGATTTGTGTCGGATGTGTCCGACAGCTTTGCGGCAGTCATCGGTCATGTTCTGGTGCCGGTGCTGAGACCGGCTGGTCTGGGGCAGTGGCAGGTGGCGGTGGCCCTTATTTCAGGTCTTTCCGCAAAGGAAGTGGTTGTCTCCAGTTTCAGCGTCCTTTACGGAATCAACAATGTAAACTCCGCTGCCGGTATGACAGCACTTTCCTCACAGCTTGCCATGGCTGGTTTTGGGGGGGTAAACGCCTATGCCCTGATGATATTCTGCCTCCTGTATTCGCCCTGTATCGCGGCAGTGGCAACCATTAAGCGGGAGACGGGTTCCTGGAGATGGACCATTGGAATGGTGCTGTTTCAGCTGGCCGTGGCCTGGGCAGGGGCCATGCTGGTATTCCAGCTGGGCAGTCTGATATTTTAATAATATCTGGATAATGGACGTATCGGGATCAGCCGGGGCAGTCTGTAAGTTTAAAGTCAGCAAACGGAAGCGGGGCCGGCGGATGCCATGGTGATGTCCCCGGTATTCCTTGAATAGAGATATACCTGATTGGACAGGCGGTCTTCCTTGGGGACCTCGGACCGGTTAATGTGAGTTACCAGCCGGCTCATCTCCGCATAGGAAATATCGCCGTCGTCAGGCAGCAGCAGGACTTCGTGGATGCTGGATGGAAGGATGATCAAATCCTTTTCCACCCCCTCCGCGAAGTTTTTTAATACGTCCTCATACAGGAGACAGGCAGCGCCGTTGATGCCGGAGCGGTTGCTGAGAACGTAAAACGGGGCAGGGGTTTCCGGCCTTGGTCCGGTTTCCTGAAAATGGGGATTCAGTTGGCGGTTCAGCTCCTCGATGATACAAGCCATGCTGGAGATGACAGGAGGAAACAGCCGTGGAGAATTGGCAAGGGCAGAGGTTTTTAAATCTTCCAGGGAAATGTTCCAGATACGCAGATGGCTGTTGTGAATCATGGCGGTCATGAGGCCGGTATCGTCCTCATGAATACAGAGGTAGAATACTATAGCCAGATCCATCCAGAGAATATGAGGGATGTCCTTCAGAATGGCTTCATTGGAGGCGGCATGTATCAGTTTGCAGGCAATATGAGAGCGTATGCCCTCATAATCGGACAGCATCTGGTAGTCCAGGGGCGGCGGTGTACCGTTCCGGCGGTACAGGGCCAGAAGTTCTGCCACAATCTGGTCTAAAGGCATTCCCTCGCGGTACTGGTCATAGCAGGGATTCAGGTAGATGGCAGGAGCGATATGGGTATTCCCTCTGGTGATGCACAGTCCATCCAGAATGAGCCCGTTGTTTTTGGGAACCTTGCGCAACTCCAGCTCATAGTCGTCTCCCAGGGCCGCTTTCATGCGTTCTTTTACAGCAGTTAAAAATTGTTCGTATACCAAATGTATACCCCCTTTAATATTATTTATGTAAACTGAATAACAGTTCCATATCTTCCTGAATGGAATAATAAGGGAAATTCCGGTGAAATCGCCTTGGATAATTACCAGATGGATAAAATGAATATCAAAATATAAATGAATATCAGAAATTAAATGAATTGACACCAGCTTAATCCATAAGGACATGTTTGTCAATAGAGGGGAACGGGATTTTTTTGGCCGCCAGGCTGTCTGGGAGAGTCTCAGGGCGGAAAACGCTATATTTTATGGGGGGTTCAAGGATGTATTGTCGTTTTATAGACTACACGGGCGGGAATGGCGGGGATATCACAGGAAAATGGCAAGAAATGAAATTGACGGATGGCCATGGGACTGATATACTCGATTATAGTTTCAGAAAGGAATGGGGACGAGTGGACGAACATCATTGGAGCGAGGACCATCTGATAGCCAGTACCGCTGTCCTGGCCGGAGAAATTATGCTGATAAGCGGAGCCGAGATTGCCAGGATAGAGGGAACCATACATTATATACTGGGGTGCTGCCATGGAAGGAACGCACAGACCATGGTATTCAGCACAGGCATATTTGTGAGTCTGGACAGCCCCGATGGGGAGGCGCTGACCCTGGTGCGAAGGGTGGAGGCGCGCTCTACCAACCTGAACCGGATATACCGTGTGAATGAGGTGTCCAGGAAGCTGTGCGGCGGCCTCATGAGCCCTAAGGAGGCATACCGGGAGCTGGAAGAAATAAAGGACAGCTGCCAGTATAAAAGGGAGTTAAAGGCCCTCAGTTATGCGTTTATCGCCGTATTCTTCGGCGTGGTCCTTGGCGGGAGTCCTGCGGACTGCCTGGGGGCTGCTGTAATCGGCGGAATTCTGGGACTGGTGGTATACGCCATATCAGGTCTGGGATTCAATGATTTCTGCGTCAATGGGCTGGGGGCGTTTACCATCGGTATTGCTGCCCTGGCCATGAATCGGTGGATTCTGACAGGAGCCAGTAATGACGTGGTTATCATCAGCGCCATCATGCCTTTGCTGCCCGGTGTTATCTTTACCACGGCGGTAAGGGATACTCTGAACGGGGATTATTCCTCAGGGGCGGCCAGGATGCTGGAGGCAGTGGTGACTGCTCTGGCGGTGGCTGCCGGAGTGGGTGCAGGCATGGCCCTGTTCCACCAGATGGCAGGAGGAGGCGGAATATGGTAGCTGCGATTCAGGTGGCAGGTTCGTTTATGGCAGTACTCAGCTTCGGGCTGGTGCTGGAGATGCCGAGGAAATATCTGGGGTGGTCTGGGCTGACCGGCGGAGTGTGCTGGCTGGTATATCTGCTGGTAAAGGCAGGCTCCGGCTCCATGATACTGGGAGCATTTCTGGCCAGTCTGTCCGTGGCCCTTATGGGGCACCTGTTTGCCAGGATTTTCAGGGCTCCGGTCAGTGTGTTCCTGGTGCCGGGAATCCTTCCCCTGGTGCCCGGTACATCCATCTATAACAGCGTGTATTATGTTATCCGCAACAGCAGGGAAGAATCCATGTATTATCTGGTGGAAACCCTTCAGATTGCGGGCGCCATTGCCCTGGCCGTGTTTCTGATGGATTCTGTGTTTAAACTGGTAGGAAAGAAGAAAAGGATAAAAGTGTAAAATTAGGACTTGAAGTTTCAGGAAAAATATAGTATCATAATGGGGATGCGTCTGTAGCTCAGTGGATAGAGCAGTGGCCTCCGGAGCCGCGTGCGTAGGTTCGATTCCTATCAGACGCATTTTAAATTGCATATTTTTAATCGTTGCGGATGCCGCAGAGTCAGGTCAAAGCTTGATTCCGCGGCTTTTCCTGTTTTGTCTGCCGGTTAAAACCAGTCAGTTATTCAATAATATGTGCCGGTGAGAATGAAAACATATTCAAACAGGGGAAATAAAGAGTGTTAAAAAAACGTTTATTTTCATTAATTTTCACACAATCTTAACGCCAAATCGGGATTCGTGAATTGATTTTGGAAATTTTAAGGAGTATACTGTTACTATAGTGAAATATATGATAACGTATGCATAATAACGTATACATAGAGTCATTCCATCCAGTATTAAAGAAAGAGTGTATTTATATGTATACCGGACTTCAAGGAAGCCCAAAGGGAAGTCTTTGAATATATAGTATTTTGGTATAGCACATTCCCCATTGCCATTATATATCTTGGGGACTAAAACCCTACACTTATATATTTAGGAGGAGACATTATATGCTGCAGATAGTTAACACAATTAATTCATACCTTTCTGATTACATTCTTGTATTTCTTTTGGTGGCTGTGGGCCTTTGGTATACAATCAAAACGAAATGTGTCCAGAGGTATCTTTGGAAGGGATTGAAACAGCTTTTTGGCGGTTTTTCACTACAGGGCGGTTCACAGGGAGGCGGAATGAGCTCATTTCAGGCGGTTGCAACAGCAATCGCAGCACAGGTTGGCACCGGGAATATTGTCGGTTCAGCCGGAGCGATTCTTGTCGGTGGACCCGGAGCTATTTTCTGGATGTGGATTATCGCATTTTTGGGCATGGCTACCATTTACGCAGAAGCAACATTAGCGCAGAAGACACGTGTGACAGATGCGGAGGGCAATATTCAGGGCGGACCGGTGTACTATATCCAGACAGCCTTTAACGGTAAATTCGGAAAATTCCTGGCAGGCTTTTTTTCGATCGCAATTATTCTTGCTCTTGGATTCTTTGGATGCATGGTACAGTCGAACTCAATTGGTTCCACAATTCAGATGGCATTCGGGATTCCATCCTGGGTTGTTGGTATCATCCTTGTTATTATTTGTGGATTTATCTTCATGGGAGGTGTAGACCGGATTGCTTCCGTTACCGAAAAATTAGTTCCGGTCATGGCGGCATTTTTCCTGATCGGCGGTTTGGGAGTACTCGTGGTGCGGTTTCAGTATATTCCGGAAACATTTGGTCTGATCTTTAAATACGCATTCCAGCCACAGGCAATTATTGGCGGCGGATTTGGTATGGCAATTAAGACGGCTATTAGCCAGGGAGCAAAAAGAGGCCTGTTTTCAAATGAAGCCGGTATGGGTTCCACTCCGCATGCCCATGCACTTGCAGTGGTGAAAAATCCGCATGAACAAGGCTGCGTGGCAATGGTTGGTGTATTCATTGACACCTTTATCGTTCTTACACTGAATGCATTGGTTATTATTTCCACACTTTATGCAGGAAATGGTCCTTTGGCAAATGGTTATGCAGGAGAAGCGGCGGAGACATTAAAAAATACAAACCTTGCCCAGGCAGCTTTTGGGATTGTGTACGGAAGCAGGGCCGGCGCTGTTTTTGTAGCTATTTGTTTGTTCTTTTTTGCATTTTCCACAATTCTTGGTTGGAACTTATTTGCAAAAATTAATGTGACTTATCTATTTGGGAAAAGAGCACAAAAACCATTCGTGCTTGTTGCTTTGGTATTTATCTTCCTTGGAACAATCGGGGAAAGTGATTTGGTATGGTCATTATCTGATATGTTTAACCAGTTAATGGTTATTCCCAATGCGATTGCGCTGTTTGCATTGACGGGGGTGGTTAAAGAGATGCTTAAGAACCGAGACAAATAAAATTATATACATATGCCTGAGAATGGAAGGCGGTTGGCAGATGGCCGCATACATTTTCAAGGGACGATTACAGGATAAAAGAATGAGTCGCTCTGCCGGATGATGGCATACCTTGTCAGGATATCGCAGATAATCTGTTTCAGCTTTGGATTATCTGCGGTATTTTTTTGGTACAGATTGCAATTTGAACCGCTTTTTGCTAGAATAGAGCGGAGATACTTGAATACTAACATACTCCGGGCTTCGCAGTCGGGACAGGAGGACTGAATCATGAGACAAAACAGAAGAAGGACAGGCAGCAGACGTTCCGCGGACGATAAGATAAAATATATGCGCATGGCGGCAATCCCGCTGGTTATTGTGCTGGTGCTGGTGGCAATCATACTGGTGATGGACAGGAAGCCGTCGGATAAGGAAGCATCCGCCTCAACTGACGTATCACTTTCCACGGATGAGGATATCAATATAAGCAGCGACAGCTCCGCCTCGCCGGAGGATGGAGGGGTGGAGCCGGACAATAACCAGTACACCACGGATTTTTCCCAGTATGAGCTGAAAAAGGACGAGATACCCCAGGTAAACCAGCTGATTAGCGAGTATTTTCAGGCAAAGGTGGACCAGGACGCCCAGACGCTGTACCGGATATTCGGGAAAAGCGATGATACCGGGCTGGATGCGCGTAAGGAAGAACTGAAGAATGAGGCGGTATACATTGAGGATTATGTGGATATCGTCTGCTATACCAAGCCGGGGCTTACAGCGGATTCCTATGTGGCCTATGTCACCTATGAGGTGAAGTTCAGGCGCGTGGAGACATTGGCGCCGGGCCTTATGTGGTGTTATGTGGTCAAGGATGACAACGGCAATTTCATTATCCGCGAGAATGTAGTGGGTGATGAAGCGGATTATGTGGCAAAGCAGAACCAGTCTGAGGATGTGAAGCTGCTGTCCAACCAGGTCAATGAGAGGCTGAGACAGGCCATTGAGAGTGATACGGTTCTTGCGGGAATTTACAAGGATTTAAGGAACGGGGCAGTGGTCCATTCCTCCGAGGAAGAGACCGGGACAGGAGACAGTACGGTTATTCTGGAGGAGGAAGGCGGTTCCGGCACAGCAGGCGGTTCCAGTGTGAAGATAGAATAGGCTTGGAGGATAAGATTGACCATGGATGTAAAGGATTTTGATTATGAACTGCCGGAAGAACTGATTGCCCAGGACCCCTTGGAGGACCGTTCTGCGTCGAGGCTGATGGTGTTGGATCGGGAAACAGGGGAGATACAGCACAGAATTTTTAAGGATATCACGCAATACTTGCGGCCGGGTGACTGCCTGGTGATTAACGATACAAAGGTCATACCGGCCCGGCTTTTCGGGGTGAAGAAGGATACAGGGGCAAAAATAGAGATACTTCTGCTGAAGCGCGGGGAGAATGATATATGGGAGACACTGGTGCGCCCGGGCAAGAAGGCAAAGCCGGGGACTGTCATCGAATTCGGCGAGGGCCTGCTGACAGGAACCGTGGTGGATACCGTGGATGACGGAAACCGTCTGATTCAGTTCTATTACAAGGGGATTTTTGAGGAAATCCTGGACCAGCTGGGCCAGATGCCCCTGCCGCCTTATATTACGCACCAGCTGAAGGATAAGAACCGCTACCAGACCGTGTATGCCAGACATGAAGGCTCCGCGGCAGCGCCTACGGCGGGCCTGCATTTTACACAGGAGCTTTTGGATGAGATCGAGGGCATGGGAGTGAAGATTGCCCACGTGACCCTCCATGTGGGTTTGGGTACATTCCGCCCTGTTAAGGTGGAGAATGTTCAGGACCACCATATGCATTCCGAGTTTTATATTGTGGAGGAGTCCGAGGCAAAGAAGGTGAATGACACCAAGGCGGCCGGAGGCCGGGTCATTTGCGTGGGCACTACCAGCTGCAGGACCGTTGAATCAGCCTCCACAGAGGACGGCGTGCTTAAGTCAGGAACCGGCTGGACAGAGATATTTATTTATCCGGGTTACCGTTTTAAGGTATTGGATGCCCTGATTACGAATTTCCACCTGCCCCAGTCCACACTGGTGATGCTGGTCAGCGCGCTGGCCGGACGGGAGCATATTTTAAACGCCTACCGGGAAGCAGTGAAGGAACGTTACCGTTTCTTCTCCTTTGGGGATGCTATGTTTATCGCGGCCCATCCGGCTGCTGAGAAGCGGCAGGGATTGTGGGAATGACAGAAGAAAGCGGGAGAAAATGGAAGAACGTTTAAATAAATGGCTGAGCCGGATGGGAGTCTGCTCCAGACGCGAGGCGGACCGTCTGATTGAGGCCGGCAAGGTGCTGGTGGACAACCGTCCTGCCTCCATGGGGCAGAAAGTAACACCCGGACAGAAGGTGGTCTGCAATGGAAAGATGGTCCGGGTAGACAAAAGCCACAAGCCCAGACCGGTGCTTTTGGCAGTGAATAAGCCAAGGGGCATTGTATGTACCACCACCGACAAGGACAGAGCTGAGAACATCGTGGACTTTTTGGGGTATCCTGAGCGGATTTACCCCGTGGGAAGGCTGGATAAGGATTCAGAGGGACTGCTTCTCATGACAAACCAGGGGGATCTGGTGAATAAAATCATGAGAAGCGGAAATGCTCATGAGAAAGAGTATATTGTCACCATAGATAAGCCGGTGACGGAACATTTTCTGGAACAGATGGCAGGAGGGATCCGGCTTCCTGAACTGGACCAGGTGACCAGGCCCTGCAAGGTGAAAAAGGTGGAGCGGAATACATTTTCCATCATTCTCACCCAGGGCCTGAACCGGCAGATACGGCGAATGTGTGAAGTCTGCGGCTGTCAGGTAAGGCGGCTGGTGCGGGTGCGTATCATGAACATACGCCTGGGCAATTTGAGGACTGGAGCTTACCGTCAGATAACGAAGGAGGAGTATGAGGAGCTTACAGGGCTTCTTAAGGACTCCTCCAGTCTGTCCATTAAGGAGAGAAAGAATCGATAATCAGGAGAGCGGAATGGAAGACAGGATTCAGAGAATGAAGGAACTGGTTTCCGTCCTGCGGGAAGCAGGAAAGGCTTATTATCAGGAAAGCCGGGAAATCATGAGCAATTTTGAATATGACAAGCTGTATGACGAACTGGTATCCCTGGAAAAGGAAACCGGGGTCACCTTGTCAGGAAGCCCGTCGCAGCAGGTGGGATATGAGATATTAAGCGAGCTGCCTAAGGAGACCCACGGTTCTCCCATGCTTTCTTTGGACAAGACGAAGAGTGTGGAGGATTTACAGGAATGGCTGGGAGACCAGAAGGGGCTGCTGTCCTGGAAGATGGACGGCCTTACCATTGTGCTTACCTATGAGGAGGGAACCCTGGCAAAGGCGGTTACCAGGGGAAACGGAGAGATTGGCGAGGTCATTACGCCCAACGCCAGGGTGTTTGTCAATATCCCCCTGAACATTTCATACAGGGGACAGTTGATTCTCCGGGGAGAGGCTGTCATCACCTATTCGGAATTTGAGCGTATTAACAGCGGAATCGAGGATGTGGATGCCAAATATAAAAACCCCAGAAACCTGTGCAGCGGTTCTGTCCGCCAGCTTAACAGCCAGATCACGGCGGAACGGAATGTGCATTTTGAGGCATTTGCCCTGGTGAAGGCGGAAGGAGTGGACTTTTGCAATTCCAGGAAATCCCAGTTTGAGTGGCTGAAAGGACAGGGATTTGAGGTGGTCCACTATGAAGAAGTGGATGCGGGAAACCTGCCTGAGGCAGTGGAGAGGTTTGCGAAGGCAGTGGAAGGAAACGATATTCCCTCTGACGGTCTGGTGCTGACCTATGATGATATTGCTTACGGCGAATCCCTTGGACGTACAGCTAAGTTCCCGCGCAATTCCATTGCTTTTAAGTGGAAGGATGAAATCAGGGAGACGACTCTTTCCTATATTGAGTGGAGCGCTTCCAGGACAGGTTTAATCAATCCGGTGGCTGTGTTTGAACCGGTGGAGTTAGAGGGAACCACGGTCAGCAGGGCCAGTGTCCACAATCTGAGCATCATGGAGGGGCTGGAGCTGGGCGTGGGAGATACCATAACCGTGTATAAGGCCAACATGATTATCCCTCAGATAGAGGAAAACCTGACCCGGAGCGGCGTAAAGGACATACCGGAGGAATGTCCCGTATGCGGAGGCAGGACGGAAATCCGCAAGGTAAATGATGTAAAGAGCCTGTACTGCACCAACCCTGACTGCCAGGCCAAGAAGATAAAGAGCTTTACCCTGTTTGTCAGCCGCGATGCCCTTAACATTGACGGCTTGTCCGAGGCTACCCTGGAGAAGTTTATCCAGGCAGGTTTTATTCACGAATTTGCGGATATATTCCATCTGGAAGAACACAGGGATGCAATCGTGGAAATGGAGGGTCTGGGACAGAAGTCTTATGATAACCTGATTGCATCCATAAAGACAGCGTCCAGTACCACCCTTCCCAGGATGGTGTACGGCCTGGGAATCGCGGGAATCGGACTGGCCAACGCAAAGATGCTGTGCCGTGAGTTCAAGTATGATTTTGATAAAATGCGTCATGCCGGGGAGGAAGAACTGGTGGCAGTGGACGGTATCGGCGGTGTTCTGGCCCAGGCCTGGATGGATTACTTTGCTTCCGAGAGAAACAACCAGATGGTAGACCATCTGCTGGCGGAGCTGAACATTGAAAAGGAACAGCCGGAGGCAGAGGGCGAGGCGGTCTTTGAGGGGATGAACTTTGTGGTGACCGGGTCCGTGGAGCATTTTGCAAACCGGAAGGAGCTCCAGGAGCTGATTGAAAGCAAGGGCGGCAAGATCACTGGTTCCGTCACGGCAAAGACAGCGTATCTGATAAATAACAATGCAGCCTCCAATTCGTCCAAGAATAAAAAGGCAAAGGAACTGGGAGTTCCCATCATCTCAGAGGAGGAGTTCCTGCGAATGTTGTAGCACAGTATCTGCCGGTTTTGGCAGACGCTGTGCGGTTTCCGTGTGAAATTCAGCCAACATTTGAAAGGAGAGAGCGAACATGCCTATAAAAGTACAGAGAGATTTGCCAGCAAAAGCGATTCTGGAGGAAGAGAATATATTCATTATGGATGAGGACAGGGCCATGAGCCAGGATATCCGTCCGTTGGAAATCCTGATTCTGAATCTGATGCCTCTCAAGGAAGAAACAGAGACCCAGCTTATGCGGGCATTGTCCAATACACCCCTCCAGGTGGACTGTACCTTCCTGATGCTGTCCACCCATGTGTCGAAAAACACGTCAGCCAGCCATCTCAACAAATTTTATGTCACATTTGATGAGATAAAGAAGAAAAAGTATGACGGAATGATTATAACCGGGGCTCCGGTGGAGAATCTGGAGTACGAGGAAGTGAACTACTGGCCGGAGCTGTCCATGATGATGGAGTGGAGCAAGACCCATGTGACCTCCACCATACATATATGCTGGGGGGCCCAGGCAGGGCTTTATTATCACTACGGTATTCCCAAATACCCTATGAAGAAGAAACTGTCGGGCATTTATAATCACAGAGTCCTGGACCGGAAGGTTCCGCTGGTGAGAAGCCTTAATGATTTTTTCCTGGCTCCCCACTCCAGATATACGGAGGTGAGGAAAGCCGATATCTTAAAGCATCCGGAGCTGGCTATCCTGGCTGAATCCGATGAAGCCGGCGTGTTCCTGGTTATGAGCCGGGACGGACGGCAGGTATTTGTCCAGGGCCATCCTGAATATGACAGGATGACGTTGAATAATGAGTACCACAGGGACTTAAATAAGGGGTTGGATCCGGAGGTTCCTTATAATTATTATGAGGACAACGACCCGTTTTCAGCGCCACCGCTGACATGGCGGAATACTTCCAATACGCTTTATACCAACTGGCTGAATTATTATGTGTATCAGGTGACGCCTTACCTGTTAGAGGTGGAGGAGTAGGGATACCTGGGGAAACAAGGATATCTGAATAAGTCCGTGAGTATGTGGCTGCGCCGCATATTTATGGGCTTATTTTCGTAATATTGCTGTAAGCTGTAAGGGAAATTTCATAAAAAGATTATTCCGGTATAATAAGATGTTGGGGTCAAAAGCCCAACTATAGCACCTTGATAAGCGGTTCTACTGAAACCGGGAAGAAATTCTTTACAGGTACAGGTGTTTATGTAAGATATGAACTGACGGTAGAGATTTTAAACGGTACAGATCTTTGGATTGATAATGAACGTTATGTTACAATTCCTTAGATAATATAATCTACTTTTGGTTAGGAGTATTCGATGCTAAATATATGCTTTTCGTCATCGGCTTATGTGATGATTAAGATGATTAAAATGGAGTCAGACCAGGATATATTGTTTTTACTTGATGATTTGTCGGTCGGACATATTAAAAATCAAAACTATGAAAGTCGTTTTGATGAATTTTTTAGTATGTATGGCTATAGGTGTCAAGATAAGCAAAAGGAGAGGAATTTATTTCTACAAAATTACCAAACTCTTGTCGAAGAGATTGGCCGGAATGATGTAATACGCATTTGGTATTCAAATTCTTCTTCAGAATATTTTGGCATGTTATATCTCTGTTCTATCATCGATTACACGAAAAAAGTATATTTAACAAATTGCTCCGATTATGTCAAAGATTGCATAGCGGTATCTCTTCTTGAAGACTATGAGTTAGCCACGTGTTCACAGCACCATAAAGTTTTAAACCAAAAAGAGCTTAAGGAATACAAAGAAACTTGGGAGCAATTGGCACAAGAGAATAGCAAACTTAGAGTATATGAGAATGGAAGAATAATTACTTCTGAAGCTTATTATGATAAAGATATAAAAGAGCTGCTAAGTAAAAGAATGAGTCTGCTTGATATAAGTACTGAAATATACCTAATAAACTTAAGAAAACGTATGCTGGTAAGTGATGGATACATACATGTAAGAATTAACCAGCTAGTATTGGGTACACTCCCATAAAATGAATAATATGAGATGTTTAATACCGGAGTATCATCTAAAAAAAGATGATACTCCGATTTTCTAGTGCGACCGGCGGGCACACGTTCTAACGGGTGCAAGTCCCGAATCCACCCGGCAGTGGGAAGGATACAGCCGAACACCAAGGGCGTTGCCGTGAGGCTGGGTCTGAAGGAAGGTGTAAGCAAACCTCTGCCCCAACGCACAGAAACCATTTCAGGCCGAGCATGGGGGATAAGGCCGCTAGACAGGTCGAAGTCCAATAACTGCACGGAACCCAGCTAGGTAAAGATGGTGAGGACATGGAGGGAAAGAACGTGTGAGTACCCGGGGAGGTCTCACGGACGTGGCAGGAGCAATACAACATTTGCTGTCACGGAGTAAAGCTTGCCGTTAGAAGTCAGCCGAGGCCATAAAGCCGGTAGTTGCAAATACCGGATGAAGGGCTGAACAATATCGATTATCCTGATATGACAGCCCACTATCTGAAAGTACGTGTAAACTATTGAACCGCCTTGGTACCGAACGGTATGCCAGGTGGTGTGGAAGGGGGACTTATAATTCCCCTATCCGATTTAAGGTCTATGAGTTAAAGTATACTGACAATAATAAGTATTTATCCGGATGAATCCCTTCATGTATCTTTGCTTGGATGTTACACATTGTTGACGCGGCTCCCAATCGTTTGTCATCTCTTCACAAGGTTATTTCACAGTTGCGGGATGTGGAATTGGGAACAATCAAACATGTTGTATGGATAGATAAGATGGAATGCCGGCAGCCGTGCTCTGGCGATTTAATACAATGGATTACATAAAATGTAACAACGGGCCGCCCTATTCATATCCTTCACTGTCTTTGCTGAGTAGGGTTCATGTGGGGGTATGAGCCACGAATTTAGACTGGAACATATTCAGTTAAAAATGCTGGCCGAAAGTCTGAACATTCAGCCGCCGTCGCTTTACAACCATATCAGCGGGCTCAATGATTTGCACCATGAATTAATGCTCTATGGCCGGAAAAACATGGAAGAATGGATGGTGGAGGCCGCGGCCGGCACCAGCGGATATGCAGCATGGGAGGCGCTCCGCGGAGGGTTTTATGCCTATGCAACCGCCCTCCCCCCGGCGTGTTCAGCGCTATGCTCTGGTATAGCAAGTACCAGGACCATGAGACAATGATGGTTACGGGACAGATTTTCTCCATTTGTTCTGAGGCGACGGCCTCGGTGGGAATTTCAGAAGAAAACTGCAATCATCTGATCCGCGCCTTCCGGGCGTTTTTAGGGGGGACTTTCCCTGCTCGTCAACAACAATGCCTTTGGCCATTCGCTGCCTGTGGGGGACAGCTTCGAGTTCTCCTTAAAGCTGCTGATTGCCGGCATGAAGGATCTGGAGGGCAAATAGCTTTGGATAAGAGAATATATTATCAGACAGAAAAGGCTCCACAGGATCTTTCACAATCTTGCGGAGCCTTTTCTATGCGAAACAGCGGAGCGGAAATAATCTGAACACACAAGAGGTATTTCTTTATATTAGTTCATTTAATTGTCCTGTCTGTATTGCATGGATGTTTTTTGTTATCCGTTCCTCGGGCCAGTCCCACCATTTAAGCTCTAGCAGGGTGGCAGCCGTTTCCCCGGAATACCGTTTCCTGATCGGTTTTGCAGGAACGCCGCCGGCAATTGTGTACGGAGGAACGTCCTTTGTCACGACGGCCCGGCTTCCGATTATGGCTCCGTCACCAATCGTAACCCCTGCCATAACGACGGCCTCATATCCAATCCATACATCGTTTCCGATGACGATATCCCCTTTATTGTCCCAGGAAGCGCCCACATTCCCCTTTTCCAGCCCCCATTCCTCAAAGAAAAGGGGAAACGGGTAGGTGGAGAGAGAGGAAAGGGTATGATTTGCACTGTTAAAGAGAAACTTTGCGCCGCAGGCAATGGAACAGAATTTTCCTATAATAAGATGATCATGGTTTATGGGGTAATGGTACAAAACATTGTTTTTCTCAAACCCAACCGGGTCATTGACAAAATCATTGTACATCGTATAATCTCCAACCATGATGGATGGGTCTGTAATGGCGTTTTTTAAATAAATTGTTTGTTTATCTCCGGTCCTGGGATATAATTTTTTTGTATCGGTCATTTTATAATTCCTCCTCTGAATTTAGTCCGTAATAGTATTCTAACAATTCCCGGGAATAATCAACGATTCTGCCGGAAGGCAGGATCAGTACCCGGTTGACGCCAATCTGCTCCACAAACCAGGGATTATGGCTGACAACCATAATGGTGCCTTCAAAAAGATGAAAGTTTCCTCCAATGATGCTCTGCGTCTCGGGGTCCAGGTGGTTTGTGGGCTCGTCGAGAATGAGAAGGTTCGCCCTTTGCAGTAAAACTTTGCACAGTGCAATGCGGGCCTTTTCACCGGGAGATAAGATTTCTGCCTTTTTATGGATATCGTCCGCATAAAAAAGAAAGTTGCTTAAAACAGAGCGAAGCTGCTTTTCCGTATATCCGTCCGTCCAGGCGTTTTCCAGTATCGTTTTCTGCAGGTCAATCTGTTCCAGCTCCTGGGCGTAATAGGCCACATCGGTTTTTGGATGAACATGGATGCTTCCCGTATCCGGAGAATGTATCCCCATAATCAGTTTGAGCAGTGTTGACTTACCGGCCCCATTTTCTCCAACAATCAGGAAACGTTCTTTTTCATGTATCTGAAATGATAAGTCACGGTAGAGAAGGGACTGGTTCGGGTAATGAAAGGACAGATGCTCCACTTCCAGGGGAATCCCGCCGCCCTCACGCATGGGGCGGAGGTCCATTTTTACACGCTTATAGATCCGGTCGCGGGTCTGTTTCATGCTTCGCTTTTTTTCCAGCCGGAGAGCGCGTTCCTGCCCCATACGCTTGAGCGCGTGGTTGGTCCGGCTTGCCTGGTTTGCCCTCCGGACAAATTCCTCCAGCTCCCGGATTTCTTTTTCTTCCTGCGCAATGGCCTGTTCCCGCAGGCGCTGTTCCAGGGCATACTTCTTTTTGTAAGTATCATAGTTGCCTTCATAGACGGATATTTTGTGTGTGGCTTTATGAATGAACAGGATTTTGTTGACAATCTGGTTCAGAAAGCTGACATCGTGGCTGATAATCAGCACCATACCTTGATAGCCTTTCAGAAATTCAATGACAAATTCTCTGGCTGCCGCGTCTAAGTGGTTGGTCGGTTCATCCAAAAGCAGAATGTCAGATTTTGAATACAGGACACGGCCAAAGGCTATTTGCGATTTCTGCCCGCCGGACAGCCTGTTAAGGGGCATGTCCAGCAGGCCGCTTGAAATCCCCATACGGTCAATGATATGGAGCAGAATGCTGTCTGCCTCGTAATAATCGTAGGATTCTAAATGGGACTGGAGCTTTTCCATTTGCTTAAACAGCATGGCATGTTCCGCTGTGCCGGCGCTTTCCAGCTTTTTATAAATCACGTTCAGCTCTGCCTCCAGTTTGTTTATTGGCCGCCCCCTTTTCAGGTATTCAAGCACGGTGCGGGATTCGTCCTCAATGGTGATTTCCTGCGGAAGATAACCAATCCGCGAATTGCCGGTGGATATGGTGCCGCTGTCTAATTCCTGTTCATGCAGCAGCACGTGGAACAGGGTAGTTTTTCCGGCGCCGTTTACACCCACAATGCCAACTTTGTCGTGAGTGTCTATATAAAAATCGGCATCCTCGTAGATGACTTCTGTGCCGAAGGCGAGATTTATCTTTGTTCCTTTCATAGCTGTATCAGCCTCCTTAAATTTTTGTATGATAGGTCCGGCTGTGTTGTCGGAGAATCCGTTTGTTTTCCCAGCCCTTACTTTTAAAATAGAGCAGTCCCACAACAGCAGGCAGCAGTGGGGAAAGAGCCTGCCCAATATACACGCCCGGAAATCCAAGGCCGCAGGGAAATGCCAGAAGCCAGCTTACCGGCAGCCTGACAATCACCGCGTCTAAAAGCGCGTTGATCATGGCGATATTTGCAGAGCCGATGCCGATGGCAAAGGAATCGAAGGTATACATGGCTGCATATACCAGGCTGTTTACGCTGCAGCATATCCTCAAATACAGGATTCCCCCCGTAGTCATTTCCGGGCTTGCCGGAGTAAACAGGAGAATCAGCTGCTCCCCGAAAACCTGTACCAGCAAAACCATGGTAAGCGTAATGAGCAGATTGAGACAAAGTCCTGTTTTTGTTGTTTTCCTGACCTGTTTTGTATCGCCTGCTCCAATATTCTGGCCAGCCATGGCTGTTACAGCCTGGCCAATTGCCCAGCAGGGCATACCGGCAAATGTATTGATCTTAAGTCCCACGCCGGAGGCTGCGGCCACGGATACGCCAAATTGATTCAGCATTCCCGTGATCAGGAGATAGGAGAGGTTGACGACAACCATTTGCACCGCAGTAGGCAGCCCGACCTTCAAAATGGCAGCCAGTTTATGGGTTTTTATGGAAAAATGCGGTAACTGAAAGTCGAAAACAAAGTTCTTCCTTTTTAAATGTATCACAGCAATTACGAAAGAAATGCCCTGTGAAAAAATGGTTGCGCAGGCGGCGCCTTTGGTACCCATGCCAAAGGGGCCTACCAGAAGGAGGTCCAATACGATATTGACGGCCGTGGCGACCGCAACAAAATAGAGCGGGCTTTTGGCATCTCCCAAACCTTTGAGGATGGAACAGACCGCGTTATAGCCAAAAACAAATACGGTTCCGAAGCAGATGATTTTCATGTATCCGCAGGCGTCCTCCATGGCTGCCGCAGGTACATTTAATATCTGAAAAAGCGGTCCATAGGCTGACAGGCCCGCTGCGGTAACAAGGACTGCCGCGATAAGGGAAATGGTGAATAAAGTCCCGATGGTTTCAATTTGTCCACATTCATCCTTTGCCCCTTTATACTGGGCGGTCAAAACCGTGCCTCCCATCGTAATGCCGATACAGACAGAGCTGATGATAAAACTGATCATGGAGGCGCTGCTGATTGCGGCAAGCCCATTTTCTCCCACGATTCTGCCCACGACCACCATATCCACTAGGCTGTAAAAGGACTGGAGGAGATTTGCAGCCAGCAGCGGGAGCGCAAAGACGATTAATTTTATGGGAACGTTTCCTGTTGTTAGATTTTGATTGTCATTCATTTTTGTGTTTCCTTTCAGCATACAAAAAACAGAGGTACGGTACAAAAACCTGCACGCCCTCTGCTCTTAAAGATATATATATTTGTCAATAAGGGTATTCTGAACGCCGTGCGCACAGACCACCGTATTCTGACGATTAGCCCGCGTTTTATGCAGAATCATCGCCATCATTTGACAAAAAGGCGGCAGACAAAACACTGTCCGCCGCCGCCAAAAACAAACCGCTGTTTATTGGAAAACACGAAAACAAAACCCCAAACTAATGATTTGGAATAAAATATCTGCTGACGATTGTCTTCGTATTTTCAGGCTCCGTACAATGTTTTGAAGTATCAAATTGTCCGGAGCTGTAATCAATGCAGAACTTACCGAATAACATTGCACTCACCCTTTCCTTTTCGTATTATAAGTCATTATAGACACTCATGGGCGCTCTGTCAAGCGTTTATCAAATGATGCTATTTTTCAATAGGCTGGCAGGAAAAGGAGATGGTGGAAATTTGTTTATCTGGAGAGGAAACTATAGTGGAACGGCTTGACAAAACTAATTTGATTAGTTACCACCGGGAGAGAATAAATTTAAGAATATCAAAGGACGGTTTCGGGGGAGATGCGGTAATCTCTGCGGCTGTAAACAGTGATGTCAGAATCAGCGTCCTTGAATTCCTGCAGCTGGAGGAAACACCAGGGCTGGGTATGAGAGCCGTAAAAAGAGGCGTGAGACAAAAGGTTCCCCGGGCGATATTTCCAGAGGAACCTTTTCGTACGTATAAAGCTTCTGTAAATCTATGATTCATTCTGTTTATCCAACAAATACATTGCGTGTATGCCTATTTGCAGCTTCAGTCTGTTTTCCGGCTGCCCGATATTGTAAGGGAGTAATTCCTGAATCCGGGCCATATAATTCATCATGGTATTGCGGTGTATATGCAAATCAGAGGCAGTCTTACTGATGTTATAATGATTTTCTATGTAGGTCCTCAATACCTGCACGTAGTTAACGTCGGCATTGCTGGCTCTGCATAAAGGCTCCACTGTTTCCATGTACATTTCCATCAGGTTTTCCTGGGGCATCGTGGAGAGCCATTGATAGACCTGAATGGTGCGAAACAAAAACACATATTCTGCCGGATAGAGCTTCTGTCCCAGATTGATCGCGTCAATCGCCTGAAAGAATGCCTTTGAAATCTGCTGTGGGTCAGAAGCATACAAGCTAATGCCGATCAGTGTGGAAATGTTGTCCCGGCCGAAAAATTGATGGATTTTTTTAGCCGACTCTGCGGCCTGATATTCCGCTGTTTCCTGGGACACATCATTGGAAAAGAGCAGATACAGAACATAATGGGTATGGGTTTTCAGAAAGAAAACCTTACATCCATAGGTGTTCGTGATCCACGACGTGATGGAAGCGAAGATATCCCGGATTATATATCTGCGGGTCGATGAGATGGACATCGAATTATTTAATTCAACAGCTAAGCAGATACGTTGTTTGGCATAATCAAAATTATACATCTTACAATAGCGCAGAATCGTATCGGTTGAATTGGATTGTGCCATAATTACCGATGCCGCAAAGTCCTGGGTGTTTATTTTATTGCAGGCCGTTAATTGGAATAATGCGGAGATATCTTTTATGACTTTGTAATGCCAGTCTTCCAGTTTGTTTATTTCCGGAATGACCAAAAAAGCAGCATCTCCGTCAATGTTTCCGGAATACAGCATGGTACAGTTTGTTTCTCCATTTGACCCGTCAATGGAAAAGTGGTGGAACTGGTAAGGCTGCTGCTGGTATTTTTTTAGGAGCTTTTGGCGCATATTCTCATCAAGACCTGTCCAGCTCTCCTGGGGATTGGATTTGGGTGGCGGGGATTTTTTTGGGTTGGGGATTGGGATTGGGTGGGGGGGGGGGGGTATGCGAAGAAAAATTGTCATTTGGACCATATGAGTAATCTATTAGCTCAAACCGGGAATTTGTAAGAAAAACAGGATTTTTAAGCACCAGGCTTAATTCGGACAACATTCTCTCAGGCACCTTGTACTTGCTGAGTGAATCAACAATATCTTTGTATGCGATTGAGACATGGTACATCTCATCTAACTGTTCTTCAAACATACGCTTATGAATCGTATAGGCAAAGTCACAAAAATAGAGATTATAAGGCAGTTCATATATAGGAAAATCAAGCTTGTTTCCGTCCTCGAGTATAATGTTGGGAATTTCGTTGTGGTAACGGTGCAGCTTCACGCCAAGAGCGGCGCAGCCCTTTTCTTTCAGCGACGCAACAAAACCTTTCAATATGGACGGATTATGAAACGTAATATACCCGGAGTCAACGACAAATTCCCCTCCATGAAGCCAGTCCAGGATTTCAGGTGTATCGATTATGCTGAAAGAAGTAATCTTCCTGTTTGTCCCACGGAAGCCGGCAACACATCGGATTTGCTCAAGGTCTGATGTGAAATTTGCAACTGTAACCATTTTGTCTCAACTCCTTCTGACGATTTTTATGTAACCATATCAGTTACCACATCATTATATCAGTTACCACATCATTATATCAGCTACTGTATAATTAAACAATATGCACTTTTTTGATTTTTCTTGAAAAAACTGTGCACATTGACAAGGAAACATGGAGTGATAAATGATAATATATAAATAAATATTTGAATTTGCAGAAAACAAATGGAATATACTGGTAAAAGTGCTGCTGACAAGCTGGAAAAAGCGGAGCGAATTTTATAAATTTTAAAAAGTCCAGAAAGGAAAAACAGTAATGTTATTAAAGGCAAATAAGGATCGGATATATGATAATCTGAACACATTAAGCACTTTTAACAGCTGTCCGGAGCAGGAGGGAATAACGCGTGCCCTGTTTTCAGAGGCAGAGATCGGGGCACGCAGTTATGTGAAGGAACTGATGACGCAGGCGGGCCTGCTTGTCACCGAGGATGCAATAGGCAATATCTTCGGAACCCTGGTTGGCGGCTGCCCTGACTTGGCGCCTGTATGGAGTGGTTCACACATTGACACGGTCCGTAATGGCGGGATGTATGATGGAATGGTGGGGGTGATTGGCGCAATTGAAGCGTGCAGGATTATAAAGGAAAATAATATCAGCCACCAGCGGAGCATAACCGCGCTGGTATTTACATCCGAAGAGCCCACCCGTTATAAATTCGGGTGTATCGGAAGCAGGGCATTGGCCGGCCATCTTTCTCTGGAGGAGACAAAGGGCCTTGTTGATGAGAACGGAATATCACTATATGATGAGTTGAACCGGCTTGGATATACGGAAATGGATTACAGTAAAGTTATGAGGAGAAAGGGGGATGTTTTTGCGAGCGTCGAACTGCACATTGAACAGGCGCCTGTTCTTGAACAGCTCAATTGTCCCATTGGAATCGTGGAAGCTATTTGTGCGCCTACATATATAAATGTGGTGTTGGAAGGACAGCAGGAACATGCGGGCTCCACGCCGATGAATGCCAGGCATGATGCGATGACGGCTGCCTGTGAGATTGTGCTGAAAATAGAAAGCCTGGCTCAAAGCTATGGAAACAATTATACGGTAGCTACAGTTGGGAGGATGCTTCCGTTTCCTAATTCGTCCAATGTCATTGCGGGGAGAGTTGAATTTTCAATCGACATAAGAGATATCAGTGAAGATAGAAAAACAGACATGACTCAAAAAATCTGCTCATACATTGATACGATTGCAATGCTCCGCGGTTTGCGGGCCTCACATTGTGTGACAGCTGATGATTTACCTCATTCTTCTGACAAAAAGATAGTGGCGGTAATAGAAGAAAGCTGTACGAGGGAGGGGATATTCTCAAATAAAATGGTTAGCGGCGCATATCATGACTCTTTATTTATCGCTGAGTTTGCGCCTATGGGGATGATTTTCGTGCCAAGCCGCAAGGGTATCAGCCATGATCCGGCTGAGTATACAGACATGGATGACATTGTGCTGGGAACGGAGGTCCTGACAGATACGCTCCTGACCCTGTCTAATTCAAAAGAAATATAGTCAAATAAAGTAACTTATCAACCAGGTAGCCGCACCGGCTACACCAGTATTACGTTAGGAGGTTGCAGAATGAGCAATATTGAGCAAGTCCAACATGTTTCAAATTCACCTATCTTGTGGCTGCTATGTGGTATCACAGTCATCATATCTGCGATACAGACCGTGCTGTACATGAGGCAGTGCAGCAAGACCACCAGAGTGGCAGGGCTGGATCCCAAGATTCCCAAAGAGGCTTTCAGGGTGGGACTGATATCCGCCATAGGCCCTGCATTGGGTGTGTTTATCGTAATGGTTGGACTTATGGCTTCCATCGGAGGCCCCATGGCATGGCTTCGTCTTTCCATTATCGGCGCCGCGGCCACAGAGCTTTCGGCGGCAAACATTGGAGCGGAAGCATGTGGGGTGACGCTCGGGACAGAGCAGTATACCTTGATATGTCTTGCGGTCTCATGGTTTACCATGGCTTTAAACGGCGCAGGCTGGCTTATCTTTACCGGTATTGCAACCCCATCTTTAGAGACACTTCGCAATAAAGTGTCTGGGGGAGATATGAAATGGCTGGTTGTCTTAAGCGGCTCGTGTTCCCTTGGCATTTTCGGTTATTTGAACGCAGGTGAAATCTTAAAGGGTATGGGCAATACACTGGCGGTTCTGGCAGGCGCGGTTTCAATGGTGCTCCTCGTTAAAACCGTGTGCAGGAAATACCCGAAACTGATGGAATATTCCCTGGGTATCGCCATGATTATAGGCATGATATTCGCATTGGGATATGATCAGTTATTCAAATAGACCAGGAGGGATGATAAATGACTGATAATGAAATCATGAAAGATTGGAAGAAAAGCAGCATTGTAATTGGGTCACCTACAAATATCCTGGCCGCCCTGACCTCATTTATACCGGTTATATGGCTCTGTATTACCTATAACTGCTGGCCGCCCATCAGCACGGTTCTCACCGCCTGGGGCATGGTTGCAGCTTCCTTTGGAGCATTTTATTTTGTAGAGCCGGTTTCCTACTATGCCGCTCTCGGCATGACAGGAACCTACCTCAGCTTTTTGTCGGGAAATATCGGCAACATGCGGGTTCCCTGCGCGGCGTTGGCCCTTGACGTGACACATTCCACACCGGGAACCGTTCAGGCAGAGGTGGTTTCCACCATGGCTATCTGCGGATCCATCATCACCAACCTGATAGGCACCACTTCCGCTGTTATCGTGGGCGGCGCGGTTCTGTCCGTGCTTCCGGAGTTTATCGTGGTTGGCCTTACGAAGTATGCCAGTTCCGCTATTTTTGGAGCCACCTTCGGAAATTTTGCAGTTAAATATCCAAAGGTCGCGGTGTTTGCATTGGCAATCCCGGTTATCCTGAAGATGACCACGGGACTTCCGGCGGCAGCGGTTATCGTATGTACTGTATTCGGCACATTGTTTATTGCAAGGGTGTTCTATAAAAAGGGACTTGTCAAATAACCGTGGATGGGGATAATTCATTTTGAGGAAAGGAGCAGTATAGTATCATGTGGGAGAAATGTAAAGAATTACAGGAAGAACTGGTTAAGATGCGCAGGGAACTGCATCAGATTCCGGAGCTGGGCGGAAATTTACCGGAGACCAGAGCATATGTAGAGGCAAAATTAAATGAGATGGGGATTCCTTTTGTGGAAAATGAGACTGACAGCGGCCTCATTGCAACCATCAGGGGAGGAAAAGAGGGAAAGACAATCGCGCTCCGTGCGGATATGGACGCCCTTCCGATTAAGGAGGCCAATGAGGTCGATTACATATCCAGACATGAAGGGTGTATGCATGCCTGCGGACATGATACACATATGACCATGCTGCTGGGAGCGGCAAAGATACTAAATGAATACAAGGACCAGATTCCGGGAACGGTAAGGCTGTTCTTCCAGACGGATGAGGAAGGCTCCAAGGGGGCTCAGAGGATTTGCGCGGAGGGAGCCATGGACGGCGTTGACGCAGTGTTCGGAACCCATATCGGAACCATTGTCTCCAAGGATATCAAGGCTGGAACCGTGATCTGTGTGCCGGGCTGCTGCATGGCGTCCTTTGACAAATTCGTAATTAAGGTAAAAGGAATCGGCTGTCACGGTTCCACCCCGGAAAAAGGTGTGGACCCGGTCAATATTGCGGCCCATATCATCATCAATCTCCAGGAAATCATTGCACGCGAGATTCCGGCAGTGAAGCCGTCGGTACTGACCATCGGCCATGTGGAGGCGGGATTTGCTTATAATGTTATTCCATCAGAGGTTCTGATTGAAGGCACCATCCGGGCTTTGGAGGAGGATGTGCGTCAGGAATTGGCAAAGAGAATAGGCGAGATTGCCAAGGCAACGGCTGAAGCCTTCCGGGGTGAAACAGAGTACGAGATGATCTGGGGAGCTCCACCTGTTACCAATGATGCCGGTATGGCGGAGCTGGCAGCTGACTGTGCACGGGATGTGGTAGGGGACGATATGGTTATCGGCCATCTGGATGCCCCGAACATGGGAGGTGAGGATTTCGCTTATTATCTTGAGAAGGCGCCGGGAGCATTTATGTTCTTAAGCTCATCCAATCCGCAGAAGCATACGGATGTACCACATCATAATCCGCGCTTTAATGTGGATGAGGATGTATTCTGGATTGGTTCTGCGGTATTTGTGCGGATTGTTGAACGGTTCTTCCAGATTTAATGATTAAGACTCAGAAAGGACTTCTAAGATATGTCACCAGGTTTATTGTTTCTCGCATATGGAGTCATTGTTGTAGCGGCAATGTACGGTTTTGTGTACATCCCCAATAAAAAGAAGCATAAGAAAATGCAGGAGCTGCATGATTCCGTCAAGGCCGGGGATATGGTCGTCACCATCGGAGGGGTAGTAGGTAAGGTAGCTAAAAAGGAAGGGGAATACCTTACGCTGATTATCGATGAGGAAAAGAGTGTGACCATGAAGATTGTACTGTATGCAGTCAATCAGAAGATAGAGAAGTGAGAAAACACCTGGATTGGAGAAGGATAATTCAGGGATCACAGCGAATGATGAGCGGTGGAGCACCCGTCCGGGTGTTCCACCTTTGTGGTATGACGGTTAAGAGCCGGCGGACAGGGTCCGGTATAATTTCATGTAAATTGCGCAAGATTTCTTAAGACATACGGATTGGTTTTGATTATACTATGGTAGAATACACGGCACCCGGTGAACCGGAACACGGTCCCGACGTGCCGGCGGCAAGGAGGCAGTTTTGTGATGAGCAGTATGGATGAGGTAATCCTGGCAATTAATTTTATTGAAGCCAATCTGACGAAAAAAATGGATTTGGACATGATTTCCGGCGCGGTCCATTATTCCAAATATCATCTTCACCGTGTGTTTTCCGATACAGTGGGTCTTACCATTCACGATTACATTCAGCGCAGGCAGCTGACAGAGTCGGCCAAGCTGCTTGTATTTTCCTGCAAACCGATTGTACAGATTGCATTTTTATCCGGTTATCAGAGCCAGCAGGCATTTACCAATGCTTTTACAGCCATGTATAAGATGCCTCCCAACATGTACAGGGAAAATGAACGGTTTTATCCCTTGCAGCTCAAATTCAATTTTGAAGGGAGTTATGAAATGCTTGACAGAAAAGAAAAGGCATCATGGGAAATCTCGTTTGCGTCGGATGAGGATATTCCGGACTGGATGGAACTGGTGGGACTTGTGATTGACGGTTTTCCCCATCTGAATGAGGAGGAATATATCCGGGTCTTAAGACAGAAAATCAGTACCAGGCAGGCGCTTATCCTGAAGGACGGAGGAACCGCCATCGGCATCATGCTGTTTTCCTATGAAAACGGCAGTATTGATTTCATGGGAAGCCATCCGCTTTACAGGAAAAGAGGTGTTCCAAAGGCCATGCTGGACAAGGTCATGAGGGAACTGCTTAAGGGGAAGGAAATCAGCATTACAACCTACCGGGAAGGCGATAAGGCAGATACCGGATACCGGAAGGAAATAATGGGGATGGGCTTTGCGGAGGCGGAGCTGTTGGTGGAATACGGCTACCCCACCCAGCGTTTTATTTTACAGCAGGAGGAACGGGACCATGAGTGATTATCCGGCCATTCCATTTCCCGATGAGTTAGTACACCTGGAACAGGTGAGCGCCAGGCTGTCAGACGCCCTGCAGCAGGCGGAGGCATCTGTCAGGAGGGCGGACAGGGAATATGCGGATACAAAAAAATACATGGCGGACCACAGGGGAGAAATCGATCCCCATGAGATGTTCCAGAATGAACTGCTGTTAAAACAGACAGACAGGACAGGCGCCTTTGCTGTGGAGATGCGGGATCGGATTGCGAAATTAAAGGATTCCCCGTATTTTGCCAGAATTGATTTCAGGGAGGAGCAGGAGGAGGAAGGGCAGCCGTACTATATCGGACGATTTGCCTTTCAGTATGAAAATGAACCGTTGGTGTTTGACTGGCGCGCGCCCATATCCGGCATGTTTTATGACTGCGAGGTTGGAGCGGCCGGATTTATGGCGCCGGCCGGGTGGACAGCCGGAGAGCTTACCAGAAAACGGCAGTTTAAAATCAGGAACGGAGTCATGGAATATGCCCTTGAAAGCTCTGCCAATGTGCAGGATGATGTTTTGCAGAGGGAGCTGAGCCATACCTCTGATGAGAAGATGAAATCCATCATTTCCACCATTCAGAGAGAGCAGAACCAGATTATCAGAAATGAGAAGGAGGGGACAATGATTATCCAGGGAGTGGCCGGTTCCGGTAAAACCTCCATTGCCCTCCATCGTATTGCATTTTTGCTGTACCGTTTGAAAGACAGGCTGACCGCCAGGAATGTTACGATCCTCTCGCCCAACAAGGTGTTCGGGGACTATATCTCAGGCGTGATTCCTGAGCTTGGTGAAGAACCTATCTATGAGATGAGCTTTGGGGAACTGGCTGAAATCCAGTTGGAGGGAGTCATTGGCTTTGAACCGGACAGGGATCCCTTTGAGACGCAGGATGAGACATGGAGTGAGAGGGTGCGGTTTAAGTCAACCCTGGACTTTGTTTCCCTGATGGATCAGTACATAGAGCAGCTGCCGGAGTTTATTTTTATTCCTACGGATTATGTGTATGGCAGCTTTTCGGCTAAGGGGGAATGGATCCGGGACCGGTTCCTGGCCTATGGAACCTGTCCGGTAAAGAAGCGGCTGGCAATGGTTGCGGACGATATTCATGACCGCTTTGAGACAGATAATATCATGGAACAGGAGGTGCCCCGGCCCCGGACAATACTGAAACAGCTTAATTCCATGCTTACCATGAAGGACACGCTGGCTGTCTATAAGGATTTCTATAAACGGATGGGAATTCCGGAATATTTTGTCATGGCCGCCAGGAAGACATTGGAGTGGGCGGATGTGTACCCGTTTTTATATCTTCATTCAGCCTTCCAGGGATTAAAGGAAAGCCATATCACCAGGCACCTTGTGATTGATGAGATGCAGGATTACACGCCTGTCCAGTACGCTGCCTTAAACCGTATGTTTCCATGCCGGAAAACTATTTTGGGGGATTTCGGCCAATCTGTTAACCCTAACCATCTACACGGTCTGGAGGATTTGCGGACAATCTATGACAGGGCCCAGTTTGTGGAATTGAATAAGAGTTACCGTTCTACCTATGAAATCATGCGATTTGCAAAGAAAATCCATCATGTATCCGCCCTGGAACCGGTGAAGCGCCACGGGGAACCTCCGGCGCTGATCCCGTGCCTGGACGCTGCAGATGAAATCAGGAAGATAAGGGAAGCGATCCGCTGCTTCAGGACAGGGAAAAATGTGTCGCTGGGGATTATATTAAAGACGGACGCGGCGGCAAAGGATATGTATGAGGTGCTGGCAGGGTATGACGGGGTGGAAGAAAACCAGGTGGAAGAAAACCAAGTGGAAGGAAATGGAGAGGAAGCGTGTGATATAAGCCTGCTCACCCGGGAAAGTACCAGCTTCCAAAACGGGATTTCCATTACATCGGTCCGCATGTCGAAAGGTCTGGAGTTTGACGAGGTCCTGATTCCTCAGGCGGATTGCAGAACCTATACCTCTGATTTTGACCGCGGTCTGTTATACATCGCATGTACGCGGGCCATGCACAGGCTTACGCTTACGTATAGCGGGAAGGAGACGGAATTTATTTCCGGGCAGCCGCCTTTTTTATAAACGTTTAAGGTTGACAGAAATCAAGTGAATCAGTGACAAACGGCTGAGGCGTCAGCTTGGTTTGTGTACCTGATATTTGATTTTATTTTTACTCTTAAGGCCATTCATCTGACAGGGCTGAGCCGCGGAGTAAAATCTGCGGCTTTTGTTTTGCCTTTTTCAAACGCAGAGGAGGAAATAAGAATGTTTGAATGTATCAGTAAAATGTTAGAGCGTCCCCAGCTTTTCCAGGAGACGAAGGTTCCCTTTTGGAATGATAAATACATTTCAAAGCAAATGCTCAAGGCTCATCTGGACCCTGATTTCAACGGGGCTAGCAGAAAGCTTCCGTTCATAGAATCGTCCGTGAACTGGATAAAAGAGACCATACCGCCTGCGGACTACGCTGCACTTTTAGACCTTGGATGCGGTCCGGGCCTGTACGCGGAACGGTTTGCCAGGGCGGGCTTTCAGGTGACTGGCGTAGACTTTTCAGAAGGTTCCATTGATTATGCCAGGGATTCAGCAAAGAGGAGCGGCCTGGATATCCGTTATATATATCATGATTATCTGGACTTGGAGCTGAACCGCTGTTTTGATTTTATTACCATGATTTATTGTGATTATGGAGCGCTGTCGGAGAGAAAGCGCCGCACTGTCATGCAGACAATGTTTCACCATCTGAAACTGGGCGGAAGGGTACTTTTGGATGTTTTTTCCATGGAGAAGTATAAGGCATTCCGGGAAGGGAATACCTGGGAGCTGAATCCGGGCGGAGGTTTTTGGAGGGAACAGGGATATGTGGTATTAAACAGGTACAGTAAATTCACAGAGGACGTCACATTAGAACAGATTGCGGTGCTTTCAGAACGGGATACGGCGGTCTATTATCTGTGGAATCAATATTTTACGATGGAGACGTTGGAGAGGGAAGCGGTTCAGTGCGGATTTCGCGTCAGCGGTGTATATGGGGATGTGGCGGGAAGGGTTTATGATGGGACAGGGGATACGATTGCGGTTTTATTGGAAAAACTATGACAGGATAAAGGGATTCCAATGGCGGGAACCCCAGAACCTTGTAAACCTGGTCCGTTTCCTGTATACTAACATTCAGACACCTGAAGTCCAGGCAGCTCACCAGATGGCGGTCCAACGAGTGAAAATGGAATTCAGGGCAGAGAAAGGCGGGATGTCATGGAGCCATTTACCTGTTGTAAATTGGAGATATTTATACCGGAAACACATTTAAAGGCGCTGCAGAAAGCATTGCAGGATGTGGACGCAGGGCATATAGGAAATTATGACAGCTGCATGTCATACAGTCCGGTGACAGGCTGCTGGAGGCCCCTGAAGGGCAGCAGCCCGTTTATCGGTACATGCGGCAGCATCAGTGCGGAGCCGGAACTGAAGGCAGAGGTAACCTGCAGGACTGAACGGTTAAAGGAAACCCTGGCTGCCATAAAGAAAGTCCATCCCTATGAGGAGCCGGTCATCAATGTGATTCCTCTGTATATGACTGGTATGGACGCGGATGAAAAGGAAATTTGAAGAAGGCAGGTACGGCTGGGATGAAATTAAGGGTATTGGTTGATAATAACACTTACATAGACAGATACTATCTGGGTGAACCGGCGGTCAGCTACTACATTGAATGTGACGGCATCCGGCTTTTGTTTGATGCGGGGTATTCGGATGTGTTCCTTAAAAACGCGGAGGCTCTTGGAATCGACCTTGGCCTGGTCACCCACATGGTGTTCTCCCATGGCCATAATGACCACACCAGGGGACTCAAGTTCATGAATGAGCGCCTGGATATGTCGGGGATGGAGGTTATAGCCCACCCGTCCTGCTTTGATGAAAAGGTGTTCGGTGAGGAATCCATCGGCGCGCCCTATTCTGCTGCGGACATGGCTGCCATTTGCAGATACAGGCCGTGTGACAGGCCGTGGGACATCTCAGAGCATCTGGTATTCCTGGGGGAGATACCGGACAGGGCGGCCTTTGAGAAGAGAAATGCCATTGGCAGGACAAGGATAAAGGGGAAGTGGCAGGATGACTATGTGAGGGATGATTCCGCCCTGGTCTACAGGGGAGAGGAAGGCATTTTCATCATAACAGGGTGTTCCCACAGCGGTATATGCAATATAGTCCGATATGCGCAGGCAGTATGCGGCCGGAAGCGGATTCTTGGCATCATAGGGGGATTTCATCTCTTTGAAGCGGACGAACGGCTGGCTCGGACAATTGACTATCTGAAATGCAGCGGGGTGGAGCAGCTCTATCCCTGCCACTGTGTATCCCTGCGGGCGAAAGCCGGAATGATGGAGGCTTTGCCTGTGAAGGAAGTAGGGGTGGGAATGGAGCTTTGCCTGGACGGACAGACCGTGCTTTAAATCATAGATTTTGCAGCAGAGAAAGGTTTTACATATGATACAGACAAAAAAGGACATGAAGAAACCAGGGAACCATAATTCAAAAGTAAGGGATCCAAGATATGACTGCCTGCGGGCAGTCGCGGTCATGGCAATCATCATGGTGCATGCCATGCCGGTGGAGACAGTGAGCCCCCGCCAATGGTGGTTTAACAGCATCATGACCCCCTTCCTGCTCTCCTTTGTGGGAATCTACTTCATGCTCAGCGGCTGTTTTCTGCTGGAACATGGAACGGAGCGAATCGGGGAGTTTTACAGAAAGCGTCTTATTACGGTGGGAATTCCGTTCCTGGTTTACGGTCTTATTTACTATTGTTATAATGTCCATGTGGACGGAGTGGTTCTGCCTCTCTGGAAGCATGCCGGGCGTTACCTGGGGCAGGTGCTGACAGCCGGGATTCCCAGGGCGGGCCACATGTGGTTCATGTATGCCATTGTGTCTTTTTATATCTGCGCGCCCTTTCTGTCCAGGATGGTAAAGAACATGACGGACCGGGAACTGAAGGTGTTCCTGCTCCTGATGCTGGGAATCCATGTGGTGGAGGCGGCGGGAGAAATCCTTGGTCTGGATGTGAAGCCATGGGCCCAGTTTGTGCTGTATACAGGATGGGTCTACTATTTTCTCCTGGGATATGGCCTTAAGCGTTTATGCAGGAAGGAACAGTTTCCTGTATTCGCGGTCCTGGCAGTGCTTGGCCTGGCCATGGATGTGGCTGCGGACATCGGCCTTTCGTGGTGGGTTCCCCAGAATCCCCATAAATCACCTGCCATGGTGTTCATCTGCGCCGGAGTATTTCTCCTGTTTGAATATTATGGCGGGGAGGCGCCTGCGTGGGCGGGAAGGCTGGGAATATTCATCAGCAGGTACAGCTTTTCCATTTACCTGATTCATTTCCTTATCCTGAGCTATTATGTGAATCCGGTACTTTTAAAGGATATGCTGACCCGCCATTATATATTAGGCACCCTGGTGTCTGCCGCCGTCACCTTCTTTTTATCCCTGGCATGTTCCATGCTGGTGGATCATCTGGCAGTCAGGCCGCTGGAACGGCTGGCTGAGAGAATATAGAGAATAAGATTCAGGCGGGATACAAAAGCGGGATACCGCGGATATCATTCAGAGGAAAAGGAGACGCGGGAGCATGGAAATAAAGGTAATAGAGGGAGCATTTTCAGTATGCAGGCTTAAGGACCTGGGACAGGCCAGGATGGAGGACGATCTGTATTTTCTGGGCAGGACCGATGAGGAGATATCCCTGGTGTGCAGGACAGAGAGCGTTCCCGAGGATACGGTTTCGAGGGAAGACGGATGGAGGGCGTTCCGGATTCAGGGAGAGCTGGATTTTTCGCTGATAGGCATACTGGCCGGAATATCAGCCATATTAGCTGAACACAAGATTGGGATTTTCGTGGTTTCCACGTATAATACGGATTATATTTTGACAAAAGCAGTTGATTTTGAGCGGGCAGTGGCACTTCTGGAGAGTCACGGTTATGGTATTGCGGGGCAGGGCCCGGAGGAAAAGAGGACAGGTCCGGCCGGAAGGTGAAAGGAGCATGTTAGAATGATTAAGATACGAAACGAAAAGGAATCAGATTATAAGGTGGTGGAGGATATTACCAGGAAGGCGTTTTATAACCTTCATGTGCCGGGATGCGGTGAACATTACCTGGTCCATATCATGCGCGGGCATGAGGATTTCATACCGGAGC
Source organism: Enterocloster clostridioformis (assembly GCF_020297485.1). Classification (NCBI taxonomy): domain Bacteria; kingdom Bacillati; phylum Bacillota; class Clostridia; order Lachnospirales; family Lachnospiraceae; genus Enterocloster; species Enterocloster clostridioformis. Next base: position 1,607,612 of record NZ_JAIWZC010000001.1, on the reverse strand, counting down.
TGGATTTTGTCCTTGAGCTGGACGGCCGGGTAATCGGAAACATCATGTATACAAAGGCCAGGCTGGCTGATGAGTCCGGGGCTGAAAAGGAGATTCTTACATTCGGCCCTGTTTCCGTTGCGCCTGAATACCAGAGAAGGGGCTGCGGAAAGATGCTGATGGAGCATTCTTTTGAGCGGGCGGTGTCCCTTGGATATGATGTGATTGTCATATTCGGAAGACCGGCAAATTATGTGAGCAGCGGCTTTAAAAGCTGTAAAAAGTTTAATATCTGTCTGGAGGACGGAAGCTTTCCGGCGGCGATGATGGTCCGGGAGCTTGTACCCGGTGCGCTGGACGGCAGGAGATGGATTTACCACGACAGTCCTGTTATGGCCATTTCTGAGGAAGAGGCGCGTCTATACGACGACGGTCTGGAAAGGATGGAGAAAAAACACCTTCCAAGCCAGGAGGAATTTTATATCATGAGCCATTCATTCGTTAAGTAAGGCGCTTCCGGTAAAGCGGTGGCATATGTTGGCCTGCGTTTCATAAAGACGGATGAGGCATTGGGGAATACCTGAAATGAAGGAAGGATATATGACATACTGATGTCTTGTTTTGTATGATAACATGTCAGAAATAGGATCCGCGTCAAACGAATATCAGCGGAGCTTGGAAAGGAATGGGTGCCATGGCATACAGTTTAAAGGAAGTAACGATACGGACGGATAATTCAGGGGAGGGAATGGAGCGCATAGGGGAACTCTGGCGTCATATTATGGACGGCCGTCTGCCCATTCTCTTTGACAGCGGGCATCAGTTCCGGGCAGGAATATCCCCTGTTTCCAGGTACAGCGGCTATGACGGTGACGAGACAGGCAGCTATGACCTGACCGTCATGGCGGTTACAAGCGACTTCTTCACCCAAATGGATGAAAAGGTGAAAATGGGGCAGTACCGGAAATATGATGAGTGGGATGAAAACGGCGACCTGGGCGCCTGTACCCAAAAGGCGTGGGAGACCGTGTGGAGCCAGCAGAAGGATGGGACCATACGCAGGAGCTTTACAGAGGATTACGAGAGCACGGTTCCCGCAGAATACACCAAGGACGGCAAGGCACATTGTTATCTGTACATTGCCGTCGGATAAGAAGCGGCTGAAGAAATGGAGTTGTATTAAGGGCTTGCTGCCGGCAATGGCGGCCGGCCTTTTTGTTTTTCCTCTCCGTCCGCAATCTACATACAGGTGGGGGTAAAACTGCACAATAGAAAGTGCTGAAATAAAGGGAAATTCATCGAAATAAGTTGACTATGTAAAAGGGCCTATTTATAATTTTCATGGTAAAGCGCAGTGCAGGGTCAGGGGGTGTCAGTTTGATGAAGGAAATGAAGGTAAATCTGCGGATTAAAATTATATACACATGTATTATCGCTGTATTTGTCAGTGTTTTCCTTATCATGCAGTATTCCTTCAACCGCAGCAGAAACCTGCTGATCACCCAGGAGGCGGGTATCATATCACAATATATGAACCGCAATGAGCTGGCGCTTACGGAGGTGACGGATTCCATCCGTAAGCTGTCGGCTGCATCCAGCACCAACAAGCAGGTGGCATCCTATCTGAACCAGTCCTGTGATGGAAATGTATATTCGTCGGAGAATGTCAGCCGTATCCGGGCTGTGGAGGAGACACTGACCTTTTACCGGAATATATTTTTTGATTACCGGCTTCATTATATTATCCTGGGAGCCGACAGCACGGTCTACAGCGTGGCGGACGGAATTGACAACAGCAGCTATTTTGGGGAGAAATTTGCCCAGAGCGTCAGGGAGCAGCCATGGTACCGCCAGTTCCTGGAAGGAAAGGAAGTGTCCGGGTGGATTGCCCCATGTATTTACAATGATAAGGGTGTTTTCAAGGACAGGATTGAGTCCGGGAAGGATGAGGAGTTCATCTTATTCATCCGGCGGATTAAGGATTATAATTCACTTAAATTTCTTGGGGTGTCCTTTGTATCCTTTCCCACTGAAAATCTGTCACAGGTGCTGATTCCCTATGACGGGGCGGCGCTGGCCCTCTTTGATAAGGGAAACCATCTGATTTACACCACGGAGCAGAGCGATATACTGGATGATATATCTGCCGGCCGTCTGGCGGAGGATTTACAGGAGGACCAGGATTATTTCCATTATACAAAGGACGGTCAGGAGTATCTGGTGAACCATGTGACCATGGCCGGTACAGGATGGAGCATGGTGAACCTGGTGCCCCTGTCCCATATTACCCAGGCAGTGGACAAGCTTCACAGCACCGTAACCTCCCTGACGGTCCTCATGGCCCTGGGAGCCTGTATGGTCTGCCTTGCCATGTATTTCTATGTCAACGCGCCCCTCAACCGTCTGATCCATAAGGTGAGCGGGGTAAATATCGGAGGGACAAAAATCTCTGATATGGAGGATGCAAAGGGCAGACAGATGCCTGTGTTCGGAATCGTGGAGGCAGAGCTGGAAATCAGCAGGATGGTGGATTATATAGAGAAACTCTCTGCCCAGACTATCAAGCAGAAGGAAATAGAGCAAAATCTCCGCTATGAAATGCTCCGGGCCCAGATTAATCCCCATTTCCTTTTTAACACATTGAATGTAATCAAATGGTCTGCCATGATATCCGGGGCAGGCAATATAGCGGATATGATTACCTCCCTTGGAATCCTTCTGGAGAGTACCATGAACCGTAGGGAGGAAGAGGTGCCCTTAAAGGAAGAAATACGTGTGGTGAAGGCATGGGTGGAAATCAAGAACTGGGGCCTTAAGAACCGGATTGAACTGGTGACAGACATTCCTCAGGAGCTGGAGGAGTTTAAGGTGATTAAATTCTTCCTTCAGCCGTTGGCGGAAAATGCGGTGTTGCACGGCATGGGAGAAGCAGCCCACGGCACCATTTGGGTTGCGGCTGAACAGTATGGGGAGCGGGTATGCGTCACGGTACAGGATAACGGAGTGGGTATGGAACAGGGAAAGCTGGATGAGATACTGAAGGAAATGGATGAGAACAGTAAGAAACGCCATGTAACCGGAATCGGGCTTACCAGCATCCATGAGCTGATGAAAGTCAGGTACGGGCCGGATTACGGGCTTTATATTGAATCCAGGGTAGGATACGGAACCAAGGTTTTTGCGGTTTTTCCATATAGGAGAGGGAGTGGGACATGCTGAAGGTAATGATTGTGGATGATGAAATCATAGTGAGGGTGGGATTTCAGTCCTGCATTAACTGGGAGGCCCACGGATGCCAGGTGGTGTCCACCTGTGAATCCGGAGGGGACGCAGTGGAGTACATGAACCGGGATGTGCCTGATATTGTGTTCACAGACATCATGATGCCCGGCATGGACGGAATCCAGCTGGTGAAGTATATAAGTGAGAACCACCCGGATACAAAGGTGGTGGTCTTAAGCTGTGTGGATGAGATTGATTATGTGAAGAAGGCAATCAAGCTGGGGGCAGAGGATTATATACTTAAGCTGTCTTTTACCCAGGATACGCTGGTGGAGCTCATCACAAGGTTAAAGTCCCTGATTGAGGAGGAACGGCAGAAGGCGGGCAGGGGCAGCCCGGATATGAAGGTGCAGTCCTTTAACCGGGAGGAGGACTTAAAGACACTGCTGCTGGGAAATCACGGACCGGGGGACAATGAAATGCTCCTGGACCGGCTGGGATATACATATAATCCGTTTGAGTCCTACAGGGCAGGCTGTTTTCTGGTGGACAACGAAAGGATGAACCGGCCTGTCAGCGGTGCGGACTCCCATATCAGAAAGTATGGTCTTTTGAACATTGTCCGTGAATATCTCGAAAGCCTGCCAAAGTCAGACCTGGCCTTTACCGGTGAAAATGAAATCGTGGTTTTGTTCAGGAGAGAAGGGGGAAAGAGCCCGGACTGCTTTTTTCCGGACACCCTGGATTTGCTCAACCATGCCTTAAAGACCCATCTGAACCTGACTCTTTCCATGGGGATGGGACAGGAGTGCTCCAGCCGGATGGACATTCCGGCCGGATTTGCGCAGGCCAGAAGGATGGCGGCGCTGCGTTTCTTTGACGGTCCGGCTGCCTTTCACTGCGGGAAGGAGGATGGAGGGCGCCCCTTCATCGCAAAAAGGAGTGTCCAGCGGAGCATGCAGGAGGCCATATTCAGGCAGGATGCAGGGGAGGCATTCCGGCTGATTGACGGCTGGTTTGAGGAGATGGCCGGGTTCCGGTCCTACGACCAGATTCAGGCCATACGCCGGGGCGTGGTGGAGACCTGGGTGTTTATATCAGGATACTCCATTCCCGAGGGAGCGGATGTGCCTGAATATGACGAGATATATTCTACCGGAGATTTTTGGGGAGCCGAAACGCTGACAGAGCTAAAGGGATGTTTTAAGGACGCGGTCCGGTCTGTTGTGGATTACCTGATGGCCAATAAGAACGCGAACCCGGAGATTACAAGATTTCTCCAGTATCTGGAGGACCATGTGGATGAAAATATAAGCCTGGAGGAAGCGGCCGGATGGTGCGCCCTGGGAAAGAGCCAGTTCTGTATTCTGTTTAAGAAGGCTGCCGGCGACACCTTTGTAAATTATTTCAACGGGCTTAAGATGAAAAAGGCATTTGCCCTTCTGGGAAGTTCCAATATCCAGGTGCAGGAGGCTGCCAGCCGTATAGGCATACATGACATCTCCTATTTCAGCCGCCTTTTCAAAAAATATTACAATATGAGTCCAAGTGACGTCCGTAAATTGTGAAAATCATACAATAATTAAAAAGAATCATACGATAATTCAGATAAAAAATAGGGATTATTTTGGGTGGACGATAATACCAATAATCCCTATTTTTTTAAATTCCAAATCAGGGATGTAACATTTATACTATGCTTACAGTTAACAAAAACGTGTATAGAAGGAGGGTATTTATGAAACGTAAGTTATGTCTGGCTTTAAGCGCAGTAATGCTGGCGGGTTCACTTGCGGGCTGCTTTGGGGGGACCAGCGGACTGCCGGGAGATACGTCTAAGGCTTCGGAGGCTCCGGCCGGTAAGGAAGCGGAGGGAACATCAGGGGAATCGGCCGCAGGGGAGGCCGGTGAAAAGACCTATACGGGGACAACAATCCGTGTCCTCAGCATGACAGGACAGATATCAGATGCCATTGAAGCGTATCTGGATGATTTTGAGCGGGAAACCGGCATTAAGGTGAATCTGGAGCTGTACGGGGAAGCCCAGCTTCGTGAGAAGATAACCACGGAATTTCTGGCGGGCTCCTCCACCATTGACGCATTCCTCATGAGCCCTCTGCAGGACATGGCGGCTTACAGCAATAACGGATGGATTGAACCGCTGGATGAATATTTGAAGGATCCGGATTTTGACTGGGATGACTTTTCATCAGCGCCCATGGAACAGATTAAGATTAAGTCTGACGGAGCCGTCGGAGCGCTTCCGCTGTATTCTTCCGTGCAGCTGATGTTCTACCGGAAGGATGTATTTGAGGAAAAGGGAGTGAAGGTTCCCACAAATTACGACGAGCTGCTGGATGTATGCGGAAAAATCAATGACCCGGCTAATAATTTTTACGCGATTGCCTGCCGCGGCGAGAAGATAGCTCTTACATCCCAGTTCTCACCGTTCCTCTACGGATTTGGCGGCGCTTATTTTAAGGACGGAACATGCGCCTTTAACACACCGGAGAATCTGGAAGCAGCCAGGTTCTATGGAAAGCTGCTGGGTGATTATGCTCCGGAAGGCATACTGACCGCAGGATATTCACAGATGACCCAGCTGTTTAACGCAGGGCAGGTAGGCATGTGTGTGGACGCAATTGCACTGTATCAGACCCTGATTGATCCCAATGAGTCTTCCTTCTACGACAAGGTAGGGGTTGCTCCCATTCCGGAAGGTCCTGCGGGACGCCAGTCCTATAAGCAGGTTGTGTGGGGCGCGTCTATTTACTCAGGCTCAAAGAACAAGGAAGCCGCATGGGAATTCCTCAAATATGCGGCAGGCAAGGACATTGCCGCCGACATCACTCCAAAGGGAATGCCTACCTTCAGGGCTTCTGTTTGGGAAGACGAGCGGGTGACGGCTGCCATGCCGGAAGATTACATCCAGGCTTACAATGAAGAGATTCAGGCTGATACCACCAACCAGTACGGACTTCCGCGTATGACCGCAGTATCCGAGGCCAGGGACGCCATGGGCGAGGCCATTGTGTACTCCATCGAGACAAAGGGAGAGGGAACGGATCTGGAAAGCAAAATGAATGCGGCGGCGGGAAAGGTAGACCAGCTTCTCAAGGATGCGGGAGAGTACGGCGCGGATTATCCCTATGAGGATTAGTGTATGTCTGAAAGCAATGGAAAGGAGCCTGTAACAAGGCTCCTTTCTAACAACAGAGAGGGATGTATATATGAACAATTTTGTCAACAAACATATTAAATGGGTCTTTTCACTGCCTGCCCTTATATTCATGATGGCTATGATTGCGGTACCTATTGCAATGACCTTCCTGTTCAGCCTGAGTGACTGGAACCTGCTGACGGGAAACGGGATGCTTTTTAACTGGGGAAAGAATTATCCGGATGTGCTGGCCAGCAGGGAATTCTGGCAGTCCCTGGGAATCACATTTTACTATACGGCCATTGCCACGGTGGCGGAAATGCTTTTGGGGCTTGCCATCGCCCTTGTGCTGAATAAGGATTTCAGGGGCAAGAACGGGGTGAAGGCAGTGGTGCTGCTGCCGTATATGATGGCGCCGGTGGCAGTGGGACTTATGTGGATGCTGTTTTACGAACCATCCTCCGGCCTGCTCAATTACATATTCACAACCGTGGGTCTCCCCAGGTCAGCCTTTGTATCGGCCAAACAGACAGTTATACCCGCTATCGCGGCGGTGGAAACCTGGCAGATGACCCCTATGGTGGTGATTGTATGTCTGGCAGGACTTTCCTCTCTCCCGGCAGACCCCATGGAGGCTGCCAGGGTGGACGGGGCGACACCCATCCAGACATTCTTCCAGGTAACCCTGCCCCTTCTCACCCAGACCCTGTTCTCCATCGGTCTGCTGCGGTTCATAGACGTATTCAAGTCCTTTGACCTGATTTACGCCATGACAAAGGGAGGGCCGGCCAACGCCTCCAGGACACTGAACCTGTTTGCCTATGAAACGGCATTTTCCTATTACAAATTCGGCCTTTCATCTACAATGCTTATGATATTGTTTGTGATTGTGCTGCTGCTCAGCGTTTTAGTCATGAAAATACAGAGAAAGCTGGTGGCGTATTATGGCGGTTAAAAAATACAGGGCAAAGAAAATCATATCAAAATTATTATTCGGCATCCTGGTGCTGGTCATTATCATACCGATTCTTTTCCCGCTGTATTTCGTGTTGATTTCATCCTTTAAGAATATGGCCCAGGTATATATCATGCCTCCCAAGCTCTTTGGATTCAAACCGATTTTGGATAACTATATTTATATATTTAAGACCCAGCACTATGGAACCTATATGATGAATTCCACCATTGTGGCGGTGGCGTCAACGGCGCTGTCCCTGCTTTTGGGGGTACCGGCTGCCTATGCCATAGCCAGATATAAAATGGGGAAGGCAAATACGGCTATCCTTACGGCGCGCCTTCTGCCCAACATATCCATTTTGCTGCCATATTACTTCATATTTTCCAAGCTGCGCATGATTGACACCTACGGTGTGCTGATACTCAGCCACATGGTGCTGTCCCTTCCTCTGATTGTGTGGATTATGGTGGGATTTTTCAGCGATTTGCCTCTGGAACTGGAGGAGGCAGCCATAGTGGACGGCTGCACCAGGCAGAAATGCTTTAAAGATGTTCTCCTGCCCGTCAGCGCGCCGGGGCTGGTAACCTGCTCCACCCTTTCATTCCTGGGGTCCTGGAATAACTTTCAGTTTGCCCTTATACTCAGCGGTGAGAAGACAAGGACCCTTCCTGTCTCCCTGCAGTATTTCGTGTCAGGCGCGGATATACGCTGGGGGCGTATGCTGGCAGCCACCATTGTTGTCATCGTGCCAACCATCATTCTGACCATGCTACTCCAGAAGTACATTGTGCAGGGCATGACGGCCGGCGCGGTGAAAGGATAGGGCAGGGTCAATGGCCGGAACAGGCCGGAAGCGGTGACAGAGGAGGTAAATGTGGTGATACCGGTGCTGGTTCATGGAAAGGGAATCTATGATTCCGATGCCATGAAGATGAAATATACAGGGATGGTCCTGGAAGGAAGCCGGATTAAGGAGATGGGCCGCTTTGAGGAACTGAGTCAGGCATATCCCGATGTCCGGGTCATGGATTTTTCGGACAGCTATATCCTGCCTGGTCTGGTCAATACCCATGTACATCTGGAGTTTACGCCTTGCCGGGATACCTATGGCATCTACCGGAGGGAGGACAGGAAAGCCCGTCTGGCCAGGGCTGCGGAACACGCCAGGACACTTCTGCGCTCAGGCGTGACAACGGTCCGGGACGCAGGAAGCTCCATGGACCTGGTAGGAGCTCTGTCCGGCAGGGAGGCAGGATCGGAGCCGGGAACAGAGCTGCCAAGGATTCAGGCAGCGGGTATGCCCCTCACCCCGGACGGAGGCCATCTGGCCTTTCTGGGAAAAACGTCCAACAGTACGGAGGAATTGATACAGGCTGTAAAAGAAAGAAAATCAGCGGGCTGCGGCTGCGTCAAGCTGATTGTCAGCGGAGGCCAGCTTACACCGGGCTCTGTACCGGAGCATGACACCTACAGCAGAGGGGAAATACGGGCAGCGGTGGAGGCGGCCCACGAGCTGGGACTTCCCACGGCAGCCCATTGCCTGACAACCAGTTCCTATGTGAACGCCATGGAGGCTGGGGTGGACAGTGTGGAACACTGCGCCTGTTTCAGGAGAAACCGCCGCCTGGGACTTTTAGAACGGTGTTATGAGCCGGACGTGATGGAAGCCTTTCGCGGAGACCACCGGTATTTCATGATTGGGATATCCAACAACTACCATCAACTGGACCAGGTCAGGGAAGGCGTGAGAAAACCGGATGAGAGGGAAGCCTTTCTGCTGGAACAGGAAAAGCGGGAATGTGAAATATTCGGCCGTTTGGCGGACCTGGGAATGCGTCCTCTGGTGGGAACAGACGCCGGATGCGGATATACCTTTTTTGACGAAACCTGGCTGGAGATGGAGCTTTTATGCAGGCGGTGCGGCCTTACACCGGAGAAGGCGATTCACGCCGCCACCCTGGAGGGCGCCAGGGCATTGGGGTACGGGGATTTCCTGGGGCGGCTGGCTCCCGGGTATGAGGCGGATTTCATTGCCGTAGCACAGAATCCCATCCAGGATATAGAGGCGTTCCGTCACATAAAACATGTTGTGTGCAGAGGAAAAATCATAGAGTAGGGAGAATGGATATGGAACATATGTATGAACTTAAGGGCACAGAAGCAATCATATCACCCAGCCTCATATATTATGAGGAAATCATCAGGGAAAACATAAAGAAGACAATAAGGACAGCGGGAAGCCCCGAACGGCTGTGGCCTCATGTAAAGAGCCATAAATCCATGGATATGGTGCGGATGCAGATGGAGTACGGCATAACAAAGTTTAAGACGGCCACGGTGGCAGAGGCCGAGATGGCCGCAATGGCAGGTGCGGAAAGGGTAATCCTGGCCTATCCTCTGGTTGGTCCGAACATGGAACGCTTCGTGAAACTGGCAAAGGCTTATCCGGATACTATATTCTACGGCGTGGAGGATGACCGGGCCCAGTTTGAGGCCCTGTCCAGGGTGTGTGTGGAACACGATGCCGTGCTGCCAATGCTGGTGGATGTAAATATGGGAATGAACCGTACCGGCGTTCCCATTGAAGGGCTGGAGGAGCTCTACCGTTTTGCTTATTCCCTTCCCGGGCTTCGCCTGTGCGGAATGCACTGCTACGATGGAAACCACAATAATAAGGATGCAGCCGTAAGACGGGCCGAAGTGGATGATACGGACAGAAGGGTGGCGGACATCATGGAACGCCTGACCGGGGATGGAATCTGCTGCGAGCTGGCAGTGGCAGGCGGTACCCCCTCCTTTCCTTGCCATGCGGGCTGTACCCGGTGGTATCTGTCTCCGGGCACCGCATTTATCACGGACGCGGGGTATTATATGAACCTGCCGGATTTGGATTTTATACCCGGCGCCGCCGTGATGACCAGGGTTATCAGCCACCCTGCCGAGGGCGTGTTTACCACGGACCTGGGATACAAGGCGATTGCGTCAGACCCGGCGGGACAGCGGGGCTTTATCGTGGGTCTGGAGGATGCGGTGCCTATCATACACAGCGAGGAGCACTGGGCATTCCGGCTGGAGGATAAAAGCAGGATACCGGCCATAGGAACCTGCCTCTATGTGATTCCCACCCATATATGTCCCACCACGGCTTTGTATCCGGAAATTCTGGTGGCTAAGGAGGGACGGGTGGCGGCCAGATGGCAGGTGACCGCAAGAAACCGCAGGATTACTTACTGATTGTGCTGGAACAAGGAGGTATTTTGTGGATTGTATTGAACTGTTGAGGGAGCTGATACGGTTTGACACCGTCAATCCTCCCGGAAATGAAAAGCCGGCAGCCCAGTATCTGACCGGACTCCTGCAGACTGCGGGGTTTAGGTGTGAAGTGCAGGATTTAGGCGGAAACAGGGCAAATCTGATTGCTGTTCTGGGCGGAGGGGATGGACCAGAGCTCATGCTGACCGGACATCTGGACGTGGTTCCGGCCGTGGGAGCGTGGGACAGCAGCCCCTTTTCCATGGCAGAAAAGGATGGCAGGCTCTACGGCAGGGGAACCAGCGACATGAAAGGCGGGATAGCCGCCATGTGTGAAGCCGCCATGGGCTGTGCCGCCAGGAAAGAGCCTATGAAGGGAAGTCTGAAGCTTTTATTTGTGGCGGATGAGGAGTGCTCCAATCTGGGTACATTAAGCTATCTAAAGACCCATGGAGGAAGCGGTTATGCCATCATAGGAGAACCCACCCGGCTGGAGGTGGCGGTTGCCCACCGGGGAGTGTCCAGGGATTATATTGATATAAAGGGGGCTCCCAGGCATGCCGCCCTCCCCGCAGGGGAGGAGGATGCCGTGATGAAGGCATGCAGGGCAGTTCTGGCCGTAAATGACATGAATGAAACGCTGCGCCATGTCACACATCCGGTCCTGCCGCCTCCCGGCATTGCGGTTACCATGATAGAGGGATATGAGAAGGACAATGTGGTGCCGGGAAATGTGCGCCTCCTCCTGGACTTTCGGATTCACCCGGGCATGGACCATGAGCAGGTGGGGCGGTTTCTGGACAAAGGCTTTGAACAGGCCGGGATTGACGGCTGCCAGAGGACGCTGCGTTATTATATGCCAGGCGGGGAGATACGCCAGGATGACCGGTTCGTGAAGCTGTGCCTTGAGGAGCGGGAACGTCTGCTGGGAATCAAATCATTCCCACAGCCCTTCGAGGCATCCTGTGAACAGTGTTTCCTGACAGAGCAGGGAATCCGGACTGTTATCTGCGGTCCCGGTGATATTGCCCAGGCCCATACGGTGGGGGAATTTACCCGGGAAAAGCAGGTGCGGGATGCCGTGAAACTATATGGGAGAATCATAGACAGAATTCTGTACAAAACAAAATATAATTAAGGAGAGATAATGATGATGAAAGACGTATATGAGATTTTAAAAGAAAAAGGAATCACTTTGCCGCAGCCCCCTGCCAAGGGAGGAGTGTACACGCCGGTACAGGAGTTTGGTGACAAATTTCTTTATTGTTCAGGCTGCGGTCCGGACCTGGGAAACGGAAATACAGTAGTGGGCAAGCTGGGAAAGGATCTGACAGTGGAGGAGGGCCAGAGAGCGGCATATAACTGCATGCTGAACCTGCTGGCAAACTTAAATGATAAGACCGGGGATTTGAACCGGATCAAACGGTTCGTGAAGGTTCTGGCTTTTGTGAACAGCGCGGATGACTTTGGGATGCAGCCCCAGGTGGTGAACGGGGGATCCAACCTGATTGCCGAGCTGTTTGGAGAAGAAGCAGGACTTCCGGCACGTTCAGCCATTGGAACCAATGCCCTGCCGGGTGGAATCGCATGCGAGATTGAGGTTCTGGTGGAGCTGAAATAGAAGCGCAGGCAGCAGCGGAAATCATGACTTGTAAAAGCCGGTCCCCTGCTATATAATTGATAGCATAAAAAGTCAGTAAAGCCCCTGAAGGGGAAGCTGACAACAGGATACGGAGGAAGATACAATGAAAATGGTAATCATTGAGCCGCTGGGCGTGGAAGAGGGAAAGCTTTTGGCTATGGCAAGGGAGGCCCTTGGGGACCGGGTGGAGATTGTGTATTACAACACAAAGACAACGGACACCGCAGAGCTCATAGAGCGCGGAAAGGATGCTGAAATCATTGTGGTATCCAATCTGCCTCTGAATGTCCAGGTCATAGAGGGATGCAGAAACTTAAAGCTTCTGGCCGTGGCATTTACAGGCGTGGACCACATTGCCATGGATGTGTGCAGGAAGAACGGTGTCATGGTGTGCAACTGCGCCGGATATTCCACCTGCGCTGTGGCGGATCTGGTGTTCGGCATGTTAATCAGCCTGTACAGGAATGTGATTCCCTGCGACAAAGTCTGCCGGGAGGAGGGCACCAAGGACGGCCTGGTGGGATTTGAACTGGAAGGCAAGACGTTTGGCGTGGTGGGAACCGGGGCCATCGGCCTTCGTGTGGCAGCCATAGCCCAGGCATTTGGATGCAGGGTATTGGCTTACAGCAGGACTGCCAGGGATGTGCCCGGCGTCCGCTATGTGGATTTGGAGACACTGCTGGCTGAATGCGACGTGGTTTCCCTCCACACCCCTCTCACGGAGGAAACCAGGGGACTGATGAATGAGGAGCGCATCGGATTGATGAAGAAGAACGCGGTGCTCATCAACACGGCCAGAGGGCCTGTGGTGGACAGCGATGCCCTGGCAAAGGCCCTGAAGGAGGGCAGGATTGCGGGCGCCTGTATTGATGTGTTTGAAAACGAGCCGCCGGTCAGGAAGGACCACCCGCTGTTTTCAGCGCCAAACACCATAGTGACGCCCCATGTGGCATTTGCCACCAGGGAAGCCCTGGTAAAACGGGCTGTCATTGTGTTTGACAATGTGGTAAACTATCTGGATGGAACTCCGGGAAATGTGATTGGGTGATATCTGTATGAAAAAAGTCAGGAAGCATATCATATTTTCCGGCAGGGTGCAGGGGGTGGGTTTCAGGTACACCTCCTGTTACCTTGCCCGCCCCCTGGGCCTTACCGGGTGGGTGAAGAATCTGTGGAACGGCGATGTGGAGATGGAGGTCCAGGGAGATCCTCTGGCGATTGGCCGATTCTTAAGGAATCTGGAGCAGGGTAGGTTCATACACATTGAACATATGGAAGCAGAAGACATTCCGGTGATTGAAGAGGGCAGTTTCAGGGAAATATATTAATATCAGTGGAGGTTTTATGTTTGGGATAATAGTGGCGGGAAAACGGGTATATGATAAATTTGCTGAGGATGAGATGACGGTCTACGCGGCCCAGGTCTCCTTTTTTATCATACTCTCCGTGGTGCCATTTATCATGCTGCTTTTGACAGCGGTCCAGATGATTCCGAGCATCAGCAATGCCAGGTTCATGGAATTGATTGTGGGCCTGGTGCCGGTGGATTATAAGTCTCTGGCATTTCGGTTGGTAAATGACCTGTCCTTAAAGTCTCCGGCAACCATGATCTCCGTCACGGCCGTCACGGCACTGTGGTCCGCGGGCCGCGGTATGTTCAGCGTGGCCAGAGGCTTGAACCGTGTAAACGGCTACGGGGAAAAGCGCTGGTATGTGATTAACAGGCTGATTTGTTCAGGATACACCATTGTGTTCATCCTGGTGTGTATCCTGTCCCTGGGCCTGCTGGTGTTCGGCAACATGATTCAGGAGTTTATGGTGAACCGTTTTCCCATCATAGCGGATGTGACCACCCACATCATTAGTTTCAGGGCCCTGTGGGCGATGATGATACTGATTATATTTTTCCTGGGAATCTATACCTTTGTGCCGGATAAGAGGCTGAAGCTCAGGGACCAGCTTCCGGGAGCCGTGTTCTCCACGGTTGGGTGGATGGCCTTTTCCTTTGCCTTTTCCCTGTATTTCAGCCATATAGGGGGAAAGAATTACTCTTATATGTACGGAAGCCTTACAGCCATTGTGCTGCTGCTTCTGTGGCTTTATTTTTGCATGTGCATCCTGTTCTTCGGGGCGGAAATCAATTATTTCTGGAAGGAACTGTTTCCCGGGGAAACCGCGGAGTGACCGGAGCATGCCTGTCTCTTGGATAAGGGGCAGGCTGTTTTTGTCTTTTTGGTGAAACGGTCAGGCGGCTGGTCCTGGCATCGTCGCTGACGCACAGATAATCCGGGCTGTCCGGGGCAAACAGGCGGTTTGGCACGCCTTCCCACCTGCGGTACACAACCAGGGGACAGGAGCACAGTTCCTTAAGGGAAATAGAATTCGCCCCGAGATGGGGAAAGAAACAGCGTTCCCCCACAGCCATCATGATTTCACCGGATAAAAACAATATTTTATATATGGTTGATTCTATGTTATAATACCAGGCAGTGTGAAAAAATACAATGGATTCCGGCAGAGGAGTGAAAGACAATTATGAAACGATTGTTCAGTTATATGAAGGATTACAAGCTAGAAAGCATACTGGGGCCGCTGTTTAAAATGCTGGAGGCCAGCTTTGAACTGTTTGTGCCCCTGGTGGTGGCCCGCATGGTGGACGTGGGAATCCGGGGCAGGGACAGCGGATACATCCTTAAGATGGGAGGCGTTCTGGTGCTTCTGGCTCTGATTGGCCTGGCATGCTCCCTGACGGCCCAGTATTTTGCCGCCAAGGCAGCCACGGGGGCAGCCACCTCCCTGCGCAACGACCTGTTTTCCCATATAGGAAGATTGTCCTACACAGAGATAGACACAGTGGGCACGGCTGCGCTTATCACGAGGATGACCAGCGACATCAATCAGGTGCAGAGCGGTATCAACATGACGCTGCGCCTGCTGCTGCGATCACCCTTTGTGGTATTTGGCGCCATGGTCATGGCCTTTACCGTGGACGTGCGCTCGGCCTTTGTTTTCGCAGTCACCATACCGGTGCTCTGCGTGGTGGTGTTCGGCATCATGGCAGTCAGCATGCCGCTCTATAAATCCGTGCAGAGACAGCTGGACAAGGTGCTGTTAACCACCAGGGAAAACCTGTTGGGGGTCCGGGTTATCCGCGCCTTTAACAGGCAGAAAAGCGAGACGGAGAAATTTGACCGGGAAAACGGAAGTCTGGTCAGGATGCAGGTGTTTGTGGGAAAGATATCCGCCCTGTTAAACCCTGTGACCTATGTCATCATAAATATAGCCGTGGTGGCAGTCATATGGGTGGGAGCTGAACAGGTGGACAGCGCAGTGCTTACCCAGGGCAAGGTGATTGCCCTGGTGAATTACATGTCCCAGATTCTGGTGGAACTCATAAAGATGGCAAACCTGATTATCATTATATCCAAGGCCGTTGCCTGCATGAACCGGGTGGACGGCGTATTCCAGGTGGAGAGCAGCATTGAGGACAGAGGAACGTCCGGAAGACGGGAGCGCAAGTCCCAGGCTCCCAAGGTAGAGTTTAAAGAAATGGAATTCGTTTATGCAGGGGCCAAGGAGCCGGCCTTGCAGGGCATTTCCTTCCGTGCCATGGCCGGACAGACCATAGGCGTCATAGGCGGAACCGGATCCGGAAAGTCCACCCTGGTGAATCTGATTCCCAGATTTTACGATGCAGCCTCAGGGCAGGTGCTGGTGGACGGGACGGATGTAAAGGACTACCCTCTGGACGGGCTGAGGGAGAAAATGGGGGTGGTTCCGCAGAAGTCCGTACTCTTTAAGGGAACGCTGCGCGACAACATGCGCTGGGGAAAACAGGATGCGTCGGATGAGGATATCTATAGGGCCCTGGATACGGCCCAGGCACGGGAATTCGTGGATTCCAAGGGCGAGGGCCTGGACCTTTACATTGACCAGGGAGGCCATAACCTGTCGGGGGGCCAGCGCCAGAGGCTGACCATAGCCAGAGCCCTGGTGAGAAAGCCGGAAATACTGATTATGGACGACAGCGCTTCGGCCCTGGATTATGCCACGGACGCCAGGCTGAGAAAGGCCATACGGGAGAATACCGGGGATATGACCGTATTCATTGTATCACAGCGGGCAACTACCATTAAGGGCGCGGATACCATCCTGGTGCTGGACGAGGGACGTCTGGCCGGCATGGGCACCCATAAGGAGCTTCTTAAGGACTGCCAGGTATACAGGGAGATCTGTCTGTCACAGCTTTCAAAGGAGGAGGTGGAACGGGATGAGCAGTAAGAAGGGATTGGACAATAAAAGGAGCAGGGAGACCCTGAAACGAATTCTTAAATATATCAGCCAGTACAAGTGGAGCGTCATCCTGTCTCTGCTCCTGGCCTTTATCACGGTGGCCCTTACCCTGTACGTGCCTATCCTGACAGGCCGGGCCGTGGACCATATAGTTTCAGCCGGGCATGTGGATTTCGCCGGGTTAAGGGGAATCCTTATGAGGATACTGGGAGCAGTGGCTATTACGGCCGTTTCCCAGTGGCTCATGAACCATATCAACAACATCATCACCTACCGGGTTGTGAAGGATATCCGGACCAGGGCTTTCAACCATCTGGAGGTGATGCCTCTAAGCTATATAGATGTCCACCCATCCGGTGATATTATAAGCCGGATTATAGCGGACATAGACCAGTTCTCAGAGGGCCTTCTCATGGGATTTACTCAGCTGTTTACAGGCGTTCTGACCATAGCGGGCACGCTGCTGTTCATGCTTTCCATCCAGCCTGTCATCACGGCGGCGGTGGTGGTGCTGACGCCTATATCCCTGTTTGTGGCCAGCTTTATCGCCAAAAAGACGTTTGTGATGTTCCGCAAGCAGTCAGAGACCAGGGGCGAGCTGACCTCCCTGACCGATGAGATGCTGGGCAATATGAAGGTGGTTCAGGCCTTCGGATATCAGGAGGAGGCACACAAGCGGTTTGAGGAGATTAATACACGTCTGGCCAGATACAGCCTGAGGGCAACCTTTTTCTCATCCATAACCAACCCGGCCACCCGGTTTGTAAACAGCCTGGTCTATGCTGCCGTGGGTATCACAGGCGCCTATGGGGCTATCCGGGGATTCATCACAGTGGGACAGCTGACCAGTTTCCTGAGCTATGCCAACCAATACACAAAGCCCTTTAATGAGATATCAGGTGTGGTGACAGAGCTGCAGAATGCCCTGGCGTCCGCTGCCCGCGTGTTTGAGCTGATTGATGAGAAAACCATCATAGAGGACAGGGAGGACGCAAAGGTACTGCGCGACGCAAAGGGCAGCGTGGAGCTTAAGCAGGTTTGCTTCTCCTATACGCCGGAGAAAAAGCTGATTGAGGATTTTAACCTTTCGGTACGGCCCGGACAGAGGGTTGCCATCGTAGGACCGACCGGCTGCGGCAAGACCACCATTATCAATCTGCTGATGCGTTTTTACGACGTGGATTCCGGAGCTATCAAGGTGGAGAGAACCGACATACGGGATGTGACCAGGGAGAGCCTGAGGACCAGCTACGGCATGGTGCTTCAGGACACATGGCTTAAGTCAGGTACCATCCGGGACAACATTTCCTATGGACATCCGGAAGCATCTGAGGAAGAGATCATCCGGGCAGCCAGGCAGGCTCACGCCCATGGATTTATCATGCGGATGCCGGATGGATACGACACCGTTATCAGCGAGGACGGAGGAAACCTGTCCCAGGGACAGAAACAGCTGCTCTGCATTGCCAGGGTCATGCTGTGCCTTCCGCCTATGCTTATACTGGATGAGGCCACATCCTCCATTGACACCAGGACGGAGATAAAGGTGCAGAAGGCCTTCGCGCAGATGATGGAGGGCAGAACCAGCTTTATTGTGGCTCACAGACTGTCCACCATCCGGGAGGCGGATGTGATTCTGGTCATGCGGGACGGTAAGATTGTGGAAAAGGGTAAGCATGAGGAGCTTCTTGGGATGAATGGTTTTTACGCGGATATTTACAATGCGCAGTTTGCGAGAGAGTAGTACGCAGGGAATGATGTGAGAGAAGGGGGCGGGCATATGGGAGACGGGCATATGGGAGAGGGACAGATGATGTCTGAATTGTATCAGGAGAATATGAAGCGGCAGAACAAAAACAGGAGATGGAAGGACGGGTTGGCCTTCCTATGTATCCTGCTGGGAAGCCTGATTGTAGCTGTCAACATGAACACCTTTGTGGAGCAGGGAGAGCTGGTGCCGGGAGGGTTTACCGGTCTGGCCAAGCTGATTCAGAGAATCGGCCTCAGCTTCTATGATGTTCAAATATCATTCACATTTCTGAATGTGCTTTTTAACGCGGTTCCGGCCGTGTTCGCCTACCGGCTGGTGGGAAAGAAATTTACTATCCTGTCCTGTATCTGCCTGCTGACAGTGTCAGTTCTGGTGGATGAGCTGCCGGTGGTTCCCATCACCGGGGATATCCTGCTGATATCAGTCTTTGGCGGTATCTTAAACGGCCTGGGGATGAGTCTGGTGCTCAACAGCAGGGCATGCGGCGGGGGAACGGACTTCATCGCCATGTCGCTGTCGGCAAAATACAAGGTCTCCACCTTCAACTATATGCTTTTATTCAGTGCGGTTATCATACTGATATCAGGAACCATTTTCGGAATGGATAAGGCACTATATTCCATTATTTTCCAGTTCTGTAATACTCAGGTTATCAATACCTTTTACAAGAAATATAAGAAAAAGACGCTTCTTATTGTGACGGATAACCCGGCGGCCGTGTCCGCGGACCTGCTGGAGCTGACCAACCACAGCAGCACGATTTTAAAGGGCTTCGGCTCCTACTCAGCCAATAAGAAATACCTGATTTATACGGTGCTCTCGGACAGTGATGTGAGGAAAATGAAGAAACGGATAAGGGAACAGTACCCGGATACCTTTGTGAACGTTATCAATTCCAGCGACGTGGTAGGGAATTTTTACATACAGCCCCTGGAGTGATCGCTCTCTGGGATGGGCTGCATCTTAATGGAATCTTTAGCTGACATTTTCCCAATCTTTATGTATAATAGTCCTTGAAACAAATCAATCTATGTAATATGAAGGAGGAATCATTTACCATGGAATCTGACCCTGAAGCGGCCAATATTTTATTCCAAATCACAATCTTAGTCATCCTGACATTAATCAATGCATTCTTTGCAGGCTCGGAGATGGCTGTGGTATCTGTCAACAAGAACAAGATCCACCGCCTGTCCGAGCAGGGCAGCAAAAACGCAGCGCTCATAGAGCGTCTGATGAAGGACTCAACGATATTCCTGTCCACCATCCAGGTGGCTATCACCCTGGCGGGTTTTTTCTCCAGTGCGTCGGCGGCTACCGGTATCGCCCAGGTGCTGGCGGTGCGGATGGCCCAGTGGAACGTACCCTACAGCCAGACCCTGGCAGGAGTTGCGGTGACCATCATCCTGGCTTATTTTAACCTGGTGTTCGGTGAGCTGGTGCCTAAGCGGATTGCCCTGCAGAAAGCGGAGGCCTTCAGCCTGTTCTGCGTACGACCCATTTATTATATATCACGTATCATGAATCCCTTTATAAAGCTGCTTTCACTGTCCACCAGCGGCTTCCTGAAGCTGATTGGCATGCACAATGAGAACCTGGAGACAGATGTGTCCGAGGAAGAAATCAAGTCCATGCTGGAGACGGGAAGCGAGGCAGGCGTGTTCAATGACATTGAGAAGGAGATGATTACGTCAATATTTTCCTTTGATGATAAGAGGGCCAAGGAAGTGATGGTGCCCAGACAGGATATGGTGGCCCTGGATATCAATGAGCCCCTTGAGGAATTCCTGGATGAGATTCTGGAATCCATGCATTCCAAGATTCCTGTGTACGAAGGGGAGATTGACAACATCATAGGCGTTTTGTCCACAAAGGCGCTGACCATTGAGGCCAGGAGGACTTCCTTTGATAAACTGGATGTCCGCGCTCTTTTAAAGCCGGCCTGTTTTGTGCCGGAGAACCGCAGAACAGACGCCCTGTTCCGGGAGATGCAGGCAAATAAGATTAAACTGGCGATTCTGATTGACGAATACGGCGGCGTGTCCGGCATGGTGACTCTGGAGGATCTGATTGAGGAGATCGTGGGTGATATCCATGAGGAATACGAGGAGGAGGAGCCGGAGCTTACGGAGTTGGAGCCTCATAAGGTTTACCGGGTGTCAGGCGGCATTACCCTGTTTGATTTGAAGGAGGAAATGCATCTGCATATGGACAGCTCCTGTGATACCTTGTCCGGGTACTTAATGGAACAACTGGGGTATATACCGTCCCGGGAACAGCTTCCCCTGACAGTGGTTACACCGGAAGCTGATTATGAGATATTGGAAATGGAAGACAGAGTCATAGAATGGGTGAAGCTGACCCTTAAGGAGACAAAGAAAGAACAGGAAGAATGATGTACAGGGCATGGTACAAAGGAGGGAAAGTGAATGAGTTTTCTGTTGGAAGGCATTACGGCGGTAACCTGGCAGCAGGCAGTCATGTATGTGGTGGGAATTATCCTGATTTGGCTGGCGGTTAAGAAGGAATATGAGCCTTCGCTTCTTCTGCCTCTGGGCTTTGGCGCCATACTGGTAAACCTGCCGTATTCCGGCGTGGTGGACCAGATGGTACAGGGAAAGATACCTGCGGCCGGAATCATAGAATGGCTGTTCAAGACAGGTATCGAGGCCTCGGAGGCCATGCCAATCCTGCTTTTTATCGGAATTGGCGCCATGATTGATTTCGGACCATTGTTGAGCCAGCCGGTACTGTTTTTGTTCGGGGCGGCGGCCCAGTTCGGAATCTTTGCAGCCATCCTCATTGCGTGTCTTATGGGGTTTGATCTGAGGGATGCCGCCTCAATCGGCATCATTGGAGCTGCGGACGGACCCACCTCCATCCTGGTATCCCAGGTTCTGGGGTCCGGGTACATCGGCCCCATAGCGGTGGCGGCCTATTCCTATATGGCCCTGGTTCCCATTATCCAGCCCTTTGCCATACGGCTGGTGACCACCAGGAAGGAGCGCCGCATCCATATGGAGTATAATCCCAAGAGTGTGAATAAACAGCTGCGCATTGCATTTCCCATCGCCGTGACTATCATAGTGGGCCTGATATCACCCCAGTCCGTGGCCCTGGTGGGCTTCCTCATGTTCGGAAACTTACTTCGGGAATGCGGCGTCCTGGGAAGCCTGAGCCAGACGGCCCAGAATGAGTTTGCCAATATAATTACCCTGCTCCTGGGCATCACCATCTCGTTCAGCATGAGGGCGGAGCAGTTCGTGAACCCGGCCACATTGATGATTATGGTCCTGGGTCTGGTGGCCTTTGTATTCGACACCGCCGGCGGCGTGCTTTTTGCCAAGCTGATAAATGTATTCCTCAAGATGGCGGGTAAGAAACCAGTGAATCCCATGATTGGAGGCTGCGGCATATCCGCATTCCCCATGTCCTCCAGGGTGGTACAGAAGATGGCTGCCAGGGAGGAGCCGGGCAATATCATACTGATGCAGGCTGCCGGCACCAATGTATCAGGCCAGGTGGCATCGGTTATTGCCGGCGGACTGGTCATCAGCATCGTGTCCCAGTATCTGTAGGGCGGCAAAAATGAAGTTTCAAACAGGCTCTGGAGCCGGCAGCAAAGGAGGAGGCGTATGAATATGGAACACGTAGGGATTGCCCTGGAAATTATGGGAAAAGGCATGGGCGGAATCTTTGCGGCCATTATCATCATCATGGCCGCGGTGATGGTATTGGGCCGAATAACGAAGGACCATAAGGACGATAAAGAATAGTTGTCCGGGAGAAGAGAATATTTCAAGTAGAGATATTGCAGAATGGATTAAGAAAGAAAATAGCTCAAATGATTACAGTTGCGGCAACAAAAGATTTTGATACTGCAATCATACTCACAAAAGACTACTTAAAACAACTTCAACAGGAACGCAATCATGCTGAGGAAGCGATTGAGATTGTAAAAACAATTTTGGCGGGGGAATGAAAGTGAAAACACACAATGTCTGAAACGTAAGGAAGTATCGGAAATCCTTGAGATTTCTATGGACGCTCTGAGAAATTGGGAAATGAATGGCTTGCTTACCGTCAAGCGAAAAGATAACGGGTATCGTGTATATACGGATGGGGATATACAGCGTCTAAAAATTATTCGTTCATTAAGATGTGCAAACTATTCTTTAGAAGCAATCTTACGATTGCTGCAACAATTATCCAAAAATCCCGATACAGATATTCGTGTTGCGCTGAACACACCAAAACAGACAGATGATATTATTTCTGTCTGCGACAGGTTAATCGTATCTCTTTTATCAGCGGAAAGAAATGCAAACACTCTTTTACAAATGCTTAAAGAAATGCAGATAAAATTTTTATAACCCTACACTTTGCCACCAATGTTCCCATTGGTGGTATTCTTTTTTCACGAAAACAAAGGAGGTCTTAACTATGCAAACTGCAATCAAAGTAGAGCAGTTGTCAAAAGCCTATGAAAATCTGCTTGCAGTAGACAAAATCAATCTGTCCGTCAAGTGTGGCACTGTTTACGGGCTTCTTGGTGCAAACGGTGCGGGGAAAGGCACAACGATAGAATGTATTTTAGGCACAAAAAATGCTGATAGTGGAACAGTGTCCGTATTGAACTGCAATCCCCAAAAAGATAGATGCCGCCTGTTCCAAAAAGTTGGTGTCCAATTTCAAGAGGGAGATTATCAGCCGGAAATTAAAGTATCAGAGTTATGCGGGGAAACCGCCTGCCTGTATGAAGCCCTCGCGGATTGGAAAAGCCTTTGCGAACAATTTGGCATAGGCAGCAAGATTGGTAATGCAGTAAAAAGTCTGTCCGGCGGCGAGCGTCAACGGTTATTTATCGTGCTTGCCTTAATTCCTAACCCGAAGTTGGTATTCCTTGATGAACTTACTACCGGACTGGACGCAAAAGCCCGTCGTGACGTTTGGAAAATCCTGCAAGAGCTGAAACATGGAGGATTGACTATTTTTTTAACCTCTCACTTTATGGACGAGGTAGAAATCTTATGTGACGAGATTTGTATTTTGAAACAGGGAAAAGCAGTATTTTACGGAACGGTTGAACAGGCAAAAGAAGTAAGCGGCTGCAAAAAGTTTGAGGACGCTTATCTCATGCTTTCCGGTGAGGAGGTTGGAGAATGAAATCATTCTTGATACTTTTGAAAAATGAATTAAAACTTAATATCCGAAATATGAATATGGTTATTTTTGCTGTCATTATGCCGCTTATTGTCTTAGTTATTCTTGGCTTTATTTACGGAACAAAACCCGCCGTAGAGGGAACGGCATACACCTTTATGGAACAGTCTTTCGGCGCGCTCTGCTGCATTTCCATTTGCGCGGGTGGGCTTATGGGGCTGCCCCTTGTGGTTTCGGAATATCGGGAACGAAAGATTTTGAAGCGTTTTCAAGTTACCCCTGTCAGTCCTACAAAATTACTTGCTGTTGAATTTGCAATTTACATGATATATTGTGTTGTATCAATTCTGACCCTTTTCCCTGTCGCTATGCTGTTTTGGAAAATCAAAATACATGGTTCTTTTCTCTTGTTTTTGGGAAGTTGGTTTTTGACTATGGTATCAACGTTAAGCATTGGTCTGTTAGTTGGGGGAATTGCTAAAAACATGAAAAGTGCAAGTGTGATTGCCTGTATTTTGTATTTCCCCATGCTTATTTTTTCAGGGGCAACACTTCCTTTTGAAGTTATGCCATCTGCCATGCAGAAGATTATCAGCATTTTTCCTTTAACACAGGGCATTCAGTTAATGAAAGCGACGTTTCTTGGGTTGTCAGTTGACAACGCATTGCTTCCGGTTGTTGTTATGTGCGCTGTTACAATAATCTGTTTTGGTATTTCCATAAAATATTTCAAGTGGGAATAAAAATACACCTATAAATAAATATAAAAATCTGCCGGACGACGGCAAAAGAAAAGAACCGTCGTCACGCAGATGTTTTGTCATGCTGTTTTTTTAGAAGCGGCGGTTTTGAGAAATCAGAGCCGCCGTTTCATTTTGGAATAATTTTGATTGTTAACGGCGGCATCAAGGAGGTATTGCCGTTTTGCTGTTATATATTTATTCACAGCTGCGAGGCAATGGCTGCTTATACATTAAAGCGGAACAGCACAACGTCGCCATCCCTCATGACGTATTCCTTGCCCTCGGAACGTACCAGGCCCTTTTCCTTGGCCGCATTCATGCTGCCGCAGGCCATCAGGTCGTCGTAGTTGACTACCTCGGCGCGGATGAATCCACGCTCAAAGTCGCTGTGAATCTTTCCTGCTGCCTGGGGTGCCTTGGTTCCCACCTTGATGGTCCATGCACGGCTCTCCTGGGGACCTGCTGTCAGGTAGCTCATAAGGCCCAGGATGCGGTAGCTGGCCGCAATCAGTTTCTCCAGACCGGACTCTGTAAGGCCCAGGTCGTCTAAGAACATCTTTTTCTCATCGTCATCCAGTTCAGCGATTTCCTGTTCAATCTCAGCGCAGATAACAAATACTTCACAGTTGTTCTCGTCGGCAAATCCCCGGACTGACTGGACATACTGGTTGTCCGCGCCGTCGTCTGCAAGGTCATCCTCGGCCACATTGGCAGCAAAGATCACGGGTTTCCATGTAAGAAGGTTCAGGGTATTGATGAACTCCCTGGCATCATCGTCATCCGGCTCAAAGCTGCGGGCCAGCTTTCCGTCTTCCAGGTGGGCCTTGATGGCTTTTAACAGCTCCACTTCCTTTGCCAGATCCTTGTTGTTGAACGCACCCTTGGACTGCTTGGCAATGCGTCGCTCCAAAATCTCAATGTCGGAGAAAATCAGCTCCAGATTAATGGTCTCAATGTCGCGGAGGGGGTCAATGCAGCCGTCCACATGAATCACATTGGGATCGTCAAAACAGCGTACCACATGTACAATGGCGTCCACCTCACGGATGTTGGACAGGAACTGGTTGCCCAGACCTTCACCTTTGGAAGCGCCCTTTACCAGACCTGCAATGTCCACGAATTCGATGACAGCTGGGGTGGTCTTTTCTGAGTTGTACATGGCGGTAAGTTTGTCCAGACGGACGTCGGGAACCGGAACCACGCCTACGTTGGGGTCAATGGTACAGAACGGGTAGTTGGCTGATTCCGCACCTGCCTTTGTCAAGGAATTGAAGAGGGTACTCTTGCCGACGTTGGGGAGTCCTACGATACCTAATTTCATATGATTACCTTCCTATCTGTATGTGTTATATGATGGTTCAAATACGCCCGGGCTTTGGGCGGGGACGTTCTGATTCTATTACAGCTTTATTATCATATCATAAAAAGGGGGGAAATTAAAGGGGAAAATGTGAGTGGGTTATGGGGGTGAGGGGACGCGGACGGGGCGGGGGATCGGGAAAATGAACGGACGGGGGCGGGGAGATTTGGCTCATGGTTCCCTCGGGTGCTGTCTCTAAGCCGTAACCGGGGACAAAGCAGGGGAACAGTGGCAAATTCCGGAGAAATCTTGATGATTTCTCCTCCATGTGCCATCGGCTTCGGGCCGTGTAGGCCCTCAGCCGCCCACTGCTTTGCCCCCGGTTACGGCTAAGTGACAGTTGCCCCTCGGAAAAAATCGCCAAATCTCCCCGCTTCCGTCTGTTCATTTTCCGGCTGCTCTTTCCCTCGTCCGCTGACACATCCTCCCATAAGGAGAGAAGAGGGATGAGTTGAATGTAAGGATGAATATATAATGTGAGATTTTTTCTCCGTCACATAAGGGGCCGATGGAAGGGAATATGGGAAGAGAGGAGGTGATAGGAACAGGCAATGACATTGTATATAGTCATAGCACAATGACATGACATAAGGACATGGTGTAAGGATATGGCATAGAGATATGGTACAAGGATATAGTATAAGGGCATAGTACAAGGACATAGTAAGAGAACATAGTAAGAGAACATAGCCCAAGGATGTGGTGTGGTGGAAAGGGAACTTTTGAATACATGAAGAATTTTCTCATGAAAATATTACATATGATATATGTATTTGGCAGAGGAGTGAATGGTAATAAGGAGGAGTTTTCTCATATTGAAAGCGATACGGATTTATAGGTTATCAGAAATGAGAAGAACTTTGAAAGCGAGATTTTTTCTTCGCCAATTAAGAAGGGCGTTGACATATACTGAGAGACAAATAACTGTTTGATGAATTTGTTAGATAAGGCTTGTCAATTTAGATAGGATTCCTTCTTAATATATAATACATAGGGCATCAGCTGTTCTCCGAACTTACTAAAAAAGATGGAAACGATGGTACATGATGAGTGAGGCGGGTTGATTGATAATATTGGCTTTTCTGGCAATAATAGTCATGATTGTATTTTTAAATACAGGCCACATGATGTTTAGTTGAGTGTTTAAATATTTAAGTATTTATGCATTTAAGTATTTCGGCAGTCAGGTGAGATTTGAAATTTCAGGATA
Source organism: Enterocloster clostridioformis (assembly GCF_020297485.1). Lineage (NCBI taxonomy): Bacteria > Bacillati > Bacillota > Clostridia > Lachnospirales > Lachnospiraceae > Enterocloster > Enterocloster clostridioformis. The sequence continues at coordinate 1,580,859 of NZ_JAIWZC010000001.1, read as the reverse complement.
GCAGGAGGTTATTAGATATGGAAGAAACAATTGTCGTTATCGGGGCCAACCATGGGGGGACGGCGGTTTTGAATACGATATTGGACCAGTTTCCGGGGAAAAGAGTGGTGGCGTTTGACAGGAACTCAAATATCAGTTTTCTGGGGTGCGGTATGGCGCTTTGGATTGGCGGGCAGATTTCAGGGCCAGAGGGGTTGTTCTATTCCAGTAAGGAGGCTTTTGAGGAAAAGGGCGCTGTCATTCATATGGAGACAGAGGTTACCAGAATTGATTTTGACGGGAAGGTTGTATATGCCAGGGGAAAGGGCGGGGAGGACTTTGTGCAGGAGTATGATAAACTGATTCTGGCTACCGGGTCTGTTCCGCTGCGCCCTGAGATTGAGGGGATGGAGCTGGATAATGTGCAGTTTGTGAAGCTGTATCAGAATGCCAGGGATGTAATTGAAAAGCTTAAGGATACTTCTGTTAAAAAAGTGGCCGTGGTGGGCGCCGGATATATAGGTGTGGAACTGGCTGAGGCGTTTAAGAGGAATGGCCGGGAGGTGGTTTTGATTGATCTGGCGGATACATGCCTGTCGGGATACTATGACAGGGAGTTTTCCGACAGGATGGCGCATAATCTGCAGGAGCACGGCGTGAAGCTGGCTTTTGGTGAGAAGGTGGTGAGACTGGAGGGCGGCAGACGGGTGGAACGGGTGGTTACGGACCAGGGGTGTTATGAGGCGGATATGGTGGTGTTCGGCATTGGGTTTAAGCCTAACACAGCCCTTGGACAGGGAAAGCTCAGGACTTTTGGAAATGGGGCATTCCTGGTGGACCGCAGGCAGGAGACAAGCGTACCTGGGGTGTATGCGGTGGGGGACTGCGCTACGGTTTACAACAATGCCATACAGGCCGCGGATTATATTGCCCTGGCTACCAACGCGGTGCGCTCCGGAATCATCGCGGCCCATAACGCGTGCGGTAAGGTTCTGGAATCCGTGGGAGTTCAGGGCTCCAATGGAATCAGCATATGGGGATTTCATATGCTCAGCACGGGAATCAGTCTGGCCAGGGCGGAGCGGATGGGGTATGACGCGGCGGCGGCTGATTATGAGGACTGGCAGAAGGCTGAGTTTATGGAGAACGGAAACCATAAGGTGAAGATACGCATTGTATATGACAGGAAATCCAGGATCATATTGGGAGCCCAGATGTGCTCGGATTATGATGTTTCCATGGGCATTCACATGTTCTCCATGGCAGTGGAGGAACAGGTGACCATAGATAAGCTGAAGCTGTTTGATTTGTTCTTCCTTCCACATTTTAATAAGCCCTATAACTATGTGACTATGGCGGCGCTGGGGGCTGAGTAAGATGGATTCCGGGAACCGGATGAAATTGGGAACCGGAATGGGGCCGGCAAACAGGGGGGATTGGGGCTGGTAAATACCTTCTTGCTTTTTATACTGCTTCGGGGTAAAATGGGAAAGTATATCACTAAGGAAGGAGATTTTTCTTTATGGAAGCAGTTACGGGAGCGGATTTGAGTTTTGTGAATCTGGGCATTACCATAGAGCATCTGCCTAACAGTATCACTGTGTTTGGGTTCAGGATTGCGTTTTACGGTATCATCATAGGGCTTGGGATACTGGCCGGCATGGCCATTGCGTGCTCAGACGCCAAGAGAAGAGGGCAGGACCCGGATATTTATCTGGATTTTGCGCTTTACGCCATTATATTCTCCATCATGGGGGCCAGGGCCTACTATGTTATTTTCGACTGGGCTAATTATAAGGATGATTTGCTGCAGATATTTAACCTCAGGGCAGGCGGACTGGCTATTTACGGGGGTGTCATTGCGGCGGCCCTGACCCTTATCGTATTTACTAAGAAAAGGAAGCTGTCCTTTTTCTCCATGGCTGACAGCGGCGTCCTGGGCCTGATTACAGGACAGATGATCGGCAGGTGGGGGAATTTCTTCAACTGTGAAGCCTTCGGCGGGTATACGGATAACCTGTTTGCCATGCGAATCCGGAAAAGCCTGGTGAATCCCGCCATGATATCCCAGCAGCTTGTGGACAATGAGATTGTGGAGAATGGGATGGCCTATATCCAGGTGCATCCCACCTTCCTGTATGAATCCCTTTGGAACCTGGGCGTGCTGATGTTCATGCTGTGGTACAGGAAGCGTAAGAAGTTTGAAGGGGAGATGCTGTGGGTGTATTTCTTTGGGTACGGACTGGGAAGGGTTTGGATTGAAGGTCTGAGGACGGACCAGTTAAGGATTCCGGGAACGGAATTTGCCGTGTCGCAGCTTTTATCGGCTGTGCTGTTGGGCGTGTCGGCGGCAGTGATTGTTTACCGCCATCGTCACCCGAAAAAGGGGGACAAAGTGGAGGAATCCGCCTAAGATACGCACTCATCCCCCACTTTTGGGAAATCGGCAGGAAAGTGGTGGTGAAAATCATGGGATTGTCCCCCACCAGGGGCATGAAAGGCTGGAAAAATCAATATTTTGTGTCTGCTGCGGGACTCGTCCCACATATAGAGGCAGTTGCGGAAAAGCCCGCAGCTGCCTTATTTTTTCGCAATTTTTTTATGAGATTTCCGTAAAAACTTCTTGCCATTTCCCAAAATCTGTACTATGATGGACATACAAGTGGTAGAAAGTGGTGCAAAGTGGTAGAAGATGGTTGTTAAGTGGATGAAGTGGGGGATTTCGGATGTCTCCCACAATCCTCCACTACCGCTCCGGTGTACGGCAGGTGATAAGTTATGTTCATGGGTGAGTACAATCATACAGTCGATGCGAAGGGACGGCTTATCGTACCTTCCAAATTCAGAGAGCAGTTAGGCGATGAATTCGTTGTTACGAAGGGCCTTGATAACTGCCTTTTTGTGTATGAGAATTCAGAATGGGCTGCCCTTGAAGAAAAGCTTCGCACACTGCCCCTTACCAATGCCGCCGGACGTAAGTTTTCACGTTTCCTCTTAGCAGGAGCTACCACCTGTGAAGTAGACAAGCAGGGAAGGATTCTCCTTCCGGCTGTTCTTCGGGAGTTTGCCGGAATCGAGAAGGATGCTGTACTGGTAGGTGTGGGCAGCCGCATTGAAATATGGAGTAAGGATAAGTGGCTGGATGCAAACACCTTTGATGATATGGAAGAGATTGCAGAACATATGGAAGGTTTGGGAATTTAATGGAGGAATCAACATTTGTACATAAGTCCGTACTTTTATATGAGACAGTGGGAAGTCTGAATATCAAGCCGGGAGGTTTGTATGTGGACGGCACCCTGGGCGGCGGCGGACATGCCTATGAGGTGTGTAAGCGTTTGGGCAGCGGTAAGCTGATTGGCATAGACCAGGACGCGGACGCCATAGAGGCGGCCGGGAAACGGCTTCTGCCGTTTCAGGACAAGGCGACCATTGTCAGAAGCAATTACGCCAATATTAAGGAAGTACTGAAGGATTTGGAGATTGAAGGAGTGGATGGGATTTATCTGGATCTGGGAGTATCCTCCTATCAGCTGGATACGGCTTCCAGGGGATTTACCTACCGTGAGGACGCGCCTCTCGACATGAGAATGGACCAGAGGAACGATGTCACGGCCGCCCATATCATTAATACCTACAGCGAGATGGAGCTGTACAGGATTATCCGGGATTACGGAGAGGATAATTTTGCAAAGAACATAGCAAAGCACATTGTAAGGGCAAGAGGAGAACACCCCATAGAGACTACCGGGGAGCTGGCGGAGATCATAAAGGGAGCCATTCCGGCCAGGGTAAGGGCAACGGGAGGCCATCCGGCCAAACGGACCTTTCAGGCCATCCGGATTGAGTGTAACCATGAACTGGAGGTTTTAGAGCAGTCCATTGATACCATGATAGACCTTCTGAATCCGGGAGGCCGTCTCAGTATCATTACCTTCCATTCCCTGGAAGACAGGATTGTGAAGAACCGGTTCCGGTTAAATGAGAATCCCTGTATCTGTCCTCCTGATTTTCCTGTCTGTGTGTGCGGACGAAAGAGCAAAGGGAAAGTGGTGTCCAGAAAACCCATATTGCCGTCAGATGAAGAACTGGAGGAAAACAGCCGCTCTAAAAGCGCAAAGCTGCGCGTCTTTGAGCGGGGACAGTCTTAGTCAGAAGACAAGACCTTTTTCCGGTCATTGAGATTACGAAAGACAGCAGGCAGCAGGAAAGACCGGCCGGTGCCGGCTGCCGGATTCAGACAGAAGGGAGGATAAGGTTATGGCTGCAAGGGCGCAGGCGTCGTCAGGACGCAGGAATACACGTAGAAATACCAGACCCATGTACGGCAATGATTATGTACAGGGTTCTGCCGCACCAAAGCTAAGGCCCCAGAGCGCTCCAAAGCAGGAGACCAGGCAGGGGAAACCATCAGGCAGCCAGTCGGTCCGGAGTAATCACCGGATCCGCCGCAATCAGGAGCGTGCCATGTATATGGACCTTCCATATGTCATCATGCTTACCATTGCGTCTGTATTTACCTTATACCTCTGTATCAACTACCTCCATGTGCAGTCCTCCATCACGGCCAGGATGCACCATATTGAGCAGATGGAGGCAGAGCTGGAACAGCTTAAGGCGGAGAACGACGCCCTGGAGACCAGCATCAATACCAGCATCGACCTCAACAAGATATATGAGATTGCCACCAAGGAGCTGGGAATGGTGTATGCCAAGAAGGACCAGGTGCTGTTATATGACAAGACAGAAAGCGAGTATGTAAGACAGTATGAAGACATCCCAGAACACTAAATCCGGGGGCCGTATGGGGAAAGGCAGCAGCGGCAGCAGGAAGGACAGCACGAACGGCCCCAGGGATCAGGAACAGTACAGAAATGAACAACGGAACAATCAACGGGGGAAGTATTATTATCCCAAGTATATTCAAGAGAAGCTGGCAATCACCGTCCTGGTGATTACGCTGGCTTTATTTGCATTAGTCATGATTTTGTACCGGATCATAAAGGACAACAACGAGCAGTACAATAAAATCGTGCTCTCCCAGCGCCAGCAGGAGTATGACAGCCGTATCATCCCGTACCGCCGGGGAGACATTGTGGACAGGAACGGCACCTATCTGGCTACCAGCGAGAAGGTTTACAATCTGATTATTGATCCGGGCCAGATCATGTCGGACCCGGAAAACTATCTGGAACCCACGATACAGGCCCTGGTCACCAACTTTGGTTTTGACGCGGGGGAACTGCGGACCCTGATTGAGGAGCGGCGGGAATCAGCCTATCTCAGATACAATAAGGGACGCCAGCTCACCTATGACCAGAGGGTGGCCTTTGAACAGATGGCAAAAGAGACAAATGAAGCCTACCGCAGGAGCGATAACGACGCGGAGGCTAAGAAGCGGGTTAAGGGTATTTGGTTTGAGGATGAATACAAGCGTATTTATCCCTATAATTCCCTGGCCTGCAATGTCATAGGCTTTACCAGCAGCGACGGAAGCGTGGGTACCGGAGGCATTGAGCAGTATTATAACAGCAGCCTGATCGGAGTAAACGGACGTGAATACGGATACCTGGACCAGGATTCTAATTTGGAGGGCGTGGTGAAGCCGGCCGTGGGCGGTAATACTGTGGTCTCTACCATTGATGTGAACATCCAGAACATTGTCCAGAAATATATTGACGAGTGGCAGACCAATGTGGGAAGCAAGGTCACGGCTGCCATTGTCATGAATCCCAACAACGGGGAGATTCTGGCCATGGGAACCAGCAATAAATTCGATCTGAATAATCCCAGGGACGTATCCGGCTATACGGAGCAGGATTTGTTTGACCTGGGGAAAAAGGAGGCAGTGGCTGTGTACCGGCGGGAAAATGACGGCGCGGTCATTACCGAGGACCAGGTGCTGGAGCATTTTTCCAGGGAAGATGTGATTTCCTACGGGCAGCAGGTGGCGTGGAACCAGATATGGAGGAATTTCTGCGTCAGCGATACCTATGAACCGGGTTCGCCTTCCAAGATATTTACCGTGGCCACCGGCCTGGAGGAAGGGGTGCTTAAGGGAAATGAAAGCTTTGAGTGTACCGGTTACCTCCATGTGGGAGACAATGATATCAAGTGTACGGCCTGGCGCAGGGGCGGCCATGGATGGCTGAACCTCCAGGAATCCCTGATGCAGTCCTGCAATGTGGCCATGATGCGCATTGGAGCCATGATAGGAAGAGAGCGTTTTACCAAATATCAGGGCATCTTTGGGTTTGGCGACAAGACAGGCATTGACCTGCCAGGCGAGGCGGACACCAGCGGACTGGTTTACAGCGCGGACAACATCGGGCCTACGGACCTGGCGACCAATGCCTTTGGACAGAACTACAACTGTACCATGGTGCAGCTGTCAGCGGCCTTCTGCTCTGTCTTAAACGGCGGTTCCTACTATGAACCTCATGTGGTGAAGCAGATTCTCAATGAACAGGGGTCTGTGGTGGAGAAAAAAGAGCCTGTGCTGGTGCGGGAGACCGTATCCCAGTCCACCTCTGATTTCCTGAAGGAGGCCATGTTCCAGACGGTTGAGGCAGGTACGGGAAAGGCGGCCCAGGTCATTGGCTACGATGTGGGCGGCAAGACGGGTACGGCTGAGAAGCAGCCCCGAAGCGCCAAGAATTATCTGGTATCCTTTGCCGGGTTCGCGCCCATTGAGGATCCCCAGGTGTTCGTGTACGTGGTCATTGACACGCCAAATTATCCGCCGGGAGAGCAGCAGGCTCACAGTTCCTATGCAAGCGCTGTTTTCTCCAAAATCATGACAGAAATACTTCCTTATTTAAACATATTCCCCACCAAGGACCTCCCCGAAAATGAGGCGCTCCAGGAGAGTCTGCCGTCCTCAGAGGGCATTAATGAGCCGGCTACAGAGGCGGAAGGCGCAGAGGGAACCGAGGAGACTCCGGCTGAGACAGAGAAGCAGTATGAGACAGATGAATACATGCCGGGCGGGGATGAAGGGGAGGGCGCGGGCAGCGGCGTGCCGGATGCAGTACCCACCGCGGCTGAGGACGGGAGCGGAGCGGGAACAGGTCCCGAATCCCTTCCCGCGCAGGCCCCGCCCCGCAGACCCAATGAAAGCAGCGGCCAGGCAGGTCCCGGCCGGGAAAGCAGCCAGGCAGCAGAACCTTCCGCAGCGGAGGAAACTGCCGGGCAGTCTGAGTAATCAGGAGAAAGATTCATAAAATGTGACGGGCTCCAATATATTATTAACAATGATGGACACCGGAGCTGCTCATGTATTCTAATTTAACGAAACACAGAAAGAATATAGCCGTCCTGGCACTGCTCATAGCCATTGTCATGGTGAGCCTGTCAGGACGGCTTGGCTTTCTTATGCTGTTCTGCTCCGAGCACTACAGCGCCATGGCGGAGGACCTTCACCAGAGGGAGCGTACCATTAAGGCGGCCAGAGGGCTTATTATTGACGCCAATGGGGTGGTTATTGCGGATAACAGGACGGTGTGTACCATTTCCGTTATATACAATCAGGTAAAGGACCGGGAACAGGTCATACGGGTACTGTGTGATGAACTGGACCTGGATGAGGAACTGGTGAGAAAACGGGTGGAGAAACGCAGTTCAAGGGAAATCATCAAGACCAATGTGGACAAAGAGCTGGGGGACCAGATACGGTCCTACCGGCTGGCGGGCGTCAAGGTGGATGAGGACTACAAACGGTATTATCCCTACGACAGTCTGGCTTCCAAGGTCCTGGGGTTTACCGGGGGAGACAACCAGGGTATCATCGGCCTGGAAGTAAAGTACGAGAAATATCTGAAAGGGATGAACGGAAAGATACTCACCATGTCCGACGCCAAAGGCGTGGAGATAGAGAATGCCGCAGAGGACAGGATTGAACCCATACCGGGTAATGACCTTCACATCAGCCTGGATGTGAATATACAGAAATACGCGGAGCAGCTGGCCTACCAGGTGCTGGAGAAGAAAAATGCCAAAAAGGTATCCATCATTGTCATGAATCCACAGAACGGAGAGCTGATGGCCATGGTCAATGTGCCGGAGTTTAATCTGAACGATCCCTTCACACTGAACCAGAACCTTCGAAGCCAGAGCCTCCAGGAGATGGCTGCCGGGAACCAGGGGGCCACGGGAGCCGGCAAACAGGAGCTGTTAAACCAGATGTGGAGGAATACCTGCATCAATGATACCTATGAGCCTGGTTCCACCTTCAAAATCATCACGGCGGCAGCCGGTCTGGAATCCGGCGTGGTAAAGCTGACAGACCAGTTCTCCTGCCCCGGATTCAGGGTGGTGGAGGACCGGAAGATAAGGTGCCATAAAGTGGGGGGGCACGGGGCCGAAACCTTTCTGCAGGGAGCCATGAACTCCTGCAACCCGGTGTTCATTGATGTGGGGCAGCGCCTGGGCGTGGATGGCTATTACAAGTATTTTACCCAGTTCGGTCTGAAGGGAAAGACGGGAATCGACCTGCCCGGCGAGGCAGCCACCATCATGCACAAAAAAGAAAACATGGGGCTGGTGGAGCTGGCCACGGTTTCCTTTGGACAGTCCTTCCAGATTACCCCCGTCCAGCTTATTACTACGGCAGCCTCCATTGTCAACGGAGGGAACCGGGTAACCCCTCATTTCGGCGTGGAGACCGTGAGCGCCGACGGTACATCGGTCCATAAGCTGGATTATCCCTCCGGAGGAAGAATCCTGTCAGAGGAGACCAGCGCCACCATGCGGTATGTGCTGGAGCAGGTGGTATCGGAGGGAAGCGGCAAGAAGGCAAAGTTAGAGGGATACCGCATAGGCGGCAAAACAGCCACGTCGGAGAAGCTTCCGCGAAGCCTTAAAAAATATATTTCGTCCTTTATCGGCTTTGCTCCGGCCGACAATCCGCAGGTTATGGCGCTCATTACCATTGATGAGCCGGAAGGGATTTATTACGGCGGAACCATAGCTGCCCCGGTGGTCGGAGATTTATTTAAGAATATACTTCCTTATCTGGGAATTGAGGCAGTACAGGAAGAAACTGCTGTGCACCTTTCCAATCCATAGTTGATTATTCCCGGAAAAAGACGTATACTAATTACCAAATAAGACATACATATGAGATTGAGGTGCCTTTATGATTCATGAAACCATACTAGCTATTATCATTGCATTTGCCATCAGCGCATTGCTTTGCCCCATTATCATCCCCTTCCTGCACAAGCTTAAATTCGGGCAGCAGGTCAGGGACGAAGGACCACAGAGCCATCTGAAAAAACAGGGAACGCCTACCATGGGCGGCCTGATTATACTCAGCAGCATCATCATTACATCTGTCTTTTATATCCCCGGTTATCCTAAAATCATTCCCGTGCTGTTTGTTACGGTAGGATTTGGCATTATCGGTTTTCTGGATGATTATATCAAGATTGTGATGAAGCGCTCCGAGGGGCTGAAGCCCATGCAGAAGTTAGTGGGCCAGTTCATCATCACAGGCATCTTCGCCTGGTACCTGCTTAACAGCGGGGAAGTGGGTACGGATATGCTGATTCCTTTTACGGGCGGTTTTGACGGGGGCAGCTTCCTGTCTCTGGGAATTTTCTTTGTTCCCGCACTGTTCTTCATCATGCTGGGTACGGATAACGGAGTGAATTTTACAGACGGCCTGGATGGTCTCTGTACAAGCGTCACCATACTGGTTGCCACCTTTCTTACCATTGTGGCCATCGGCGAGGACATGGGCATCAGCCCCATAACGGGAGCGGTGGTGGGAAGCCTGCTGGGATTTTTGCTGTTCAATGTATATCCGGCCAAGGTGTTCATGGGCGATACCGGTTCCCTGGCCCTGGGCGGCTTTGTGGCTGCTTCCTGCTACATGATGCGCATGCCTTTGTTTATTCCCATCATAGGACTCATCTATTTGGTTGAGGTGCTGTCCGTCATCATCCAGGTGACCTATTTTAAGCGCACCGGCGGCAAGCGTATTTTTAAAATGGCGCCCATCCACCACCATTTTGAGCTGTGCGGATGGTCGGAGACAAGGGTGGTGGCTGTATTCGCCATCGTGACTGCCATCCTCTGCATGGTGGCTTACCTGGGGCTGTAGATATTAGTATCGCACGTAAGAGACCAAAATACGGTCTCTGAGTGTTCATAACGAGGAGGTTAGTTGACAAATGAACCAAAGTCAGAGAGTTTTAGTGGCTGGAACGGGAATCAGCGGCATTGCCGCTGCGAAGCTGGTTCTGGAACGGGGCGGCGATGTGGTGCTTTATGACGGCAATGCCGCCTTGAAGGAAGAAGATATCAAAGAGAAATTTGACAGGGGTGCAAAGGTAAACGTGGTCCTGGGGGAGATCAAGCGTTCCGACCTGCTGGGAGTGGAGCTGTGTATTATCAGCCCCGGTATTCCTCTTGACAGTCCTTTTGTGGCCGTGGTGGACGATGCCAAGATTCCCATTCTGGGAGAGATTGAGCTGGCCTACCAGTGCGGCCTGGGGAAGCTGGCCGCCATTACGGGAACCAACGGAAAGACCACTACCACAGCCCTTACAGGGGAGATATTAAAGGCCCGCTATGAGGAGACATTTGTGGTGGGAAATATTGGCGATCCCTACACCTCCAAGGTTTTGGAGATGACTGAGGATTCCGTGACCGTGGCAGAGGTGTCCAGCTTCCAGCTGGAGACCATCATGGATTTTAAGCCAAATGTCAGCGCGATTTTAAACATCACGCCGGACCATCTGAACCGGCATGGCACCATGGAAAACTATATCCGCATCAAGGAGTGCATTACCCTGAACCAGACAAAGGAGGATGCGGTGGTGCTCAACTACGACGATTCTGTCCTCAGGGAGTTTGGCCAGAATCCGGAGCTTAAGCCCAGGGTTATCTGGTTCTCCGGCAGGGAAACCTTAAAGGACGGTTTCTGCATGGACGGGGATAATATCGTGTACTGCCGGAACGGCCGTCAGACCGTTGTGGTCAATGTTCATGACATGCAGCTTCTGGGACGCCATAATTATGAGAATGCCATGGCGGCGGCAGCCATTGCCCTGGAGATGGGGGTTCCCATGTCTGACATTACAAGGGTCATTGAGGGCTTTCATCCGGTGGAGCACAGAATCGAGTTCGTAAGGGAGCGCACCGGGGTCAGGTATTATAACGATTCCAAGGGAACCAACCCGGATGCCGCCATCCAGGCTCTCAGGGCCATGCCGGGCCCCACCCTTCTCATTGCGGGAGGCTATGATAAGAACAGCGAGTATGATGAGTGGGTGTCCGAGTTTGAGGGCAAGGTGAGATATCTGGTGCTCATAGGACAGACCAGGGATAAGATCGCGGAGTGTGCTAAGAAGCATGGTTTCACGGAAATCATGTATGCGGAAGATATGCAGGAGGCAGTGCAGGTATGCGCCGTGTATGCGGACATCGGAGATTATGTACTGTTAAGCCCCGCCTGCGCCAGCTGGGGTATGTTTAAAAATTATGAAGAGCGGGGACGCGTCTTTAAGGAGTGCGTCATGGCTTTGTAGGAGGTAAATGCGTATGGCGGGAAAGGTGCAGACGGCAGCCGGACCCTCTGGCCAGATGAGACGGCCGGCCGGGAACGGGGACCGGGTGGAGCAGCAGATGCCAAAGAAAAAGAAGAAGGCAAAGCGTTTTTATGATTACAGCCTTTTGTTCTGCATCATTTTCCTGACAGCCTTCGGGCTGGTAATGATTTACAGCGCCAGTTCCTATTCAGCGCAGCTGAGTAAGGCATATAACGGAAACGGTGCATATTTCATGCAGAGGCAGGCGGGAATCGCGGCGGTGGGACTGGTGGCCATGCTCATCATTTCCAAGATAGATTATCATATATTTGCCAGGTTCTCCGTGTTTGCCTATCTCATGTCATACATACTTATGATTGCGGTGAGCCTGTTTGGCCGTGAGGTCAACGGCAAGAAACGCTGGCTGGGAGTGGGGCCATTAAGCTTCCAGCCCACGGAGTTTGTCAAGATAGCCCTGATCGTGCTTCTGGCTGCGGTGATTACCACCATGGGAATGAAGATTAATAAATGGAAAAATATGGGATATATAGTGGCTCTGACCCTGCCCATAGCAGGCCTGGTAGCCATGAACAACTTAAGCTCCGGCATCATTGTCTGCGGGATCGCTTTTGTCATGCTGTTCGTGTCCTGTAAGGTGAAATGGCCTTTTTTCTCCATCGGTGCCCTGGGACTCACCACTTTGGCCTTTGCCGGGCCCATTGGCAAATTTCTGACCACGGTGGGACTTCTGCAGCCGTATCAGTACCGGCGAATCGAGGCGTGGCTCAATCCGGAATCCGACCCTACGGACAAGGGATTCCAGGTTCTCCAGGGACTCTATGCCATTGGATCCGGCGGACTGGTGGGCCAGGGGCTGGGGGAGAGCATACAGAAGCTGGGCTTTTTGCCGGAGTCCCAGAACGATATGATATTTGCCATTATATGCGAGGAGCTGGGGCTGTTTGGGGCTGTGTCCATTATCCTCATATTCCTGTTCATGATCTACAGGTTTATGATTATAGCCAATAATGCCCCTGATTTGTTCGGGGCCCTGCTGGTGGTGGGCGTCATGGGACACATTGCCATTCAGGTTATCCTGAATATAGCGGTGGTGACCAACACCATTCCCAATACGGGAATCACCCTTCCATTTATCAGTTACGGGGGAACGTCGGTGCTGTTCCTTTTGATGGAAATGGGAATCGTCCTGAGCGTGTCCAACCAGATAAAACTTGAAAAGTAACAGCAAGAATACCGCACAAGCGGGCACGTCCCGGCATATGCTTTAAGTAGAAGGTGTTTTCTACGGAAGGCATAGATACCAGGAGGTGCCCCATTGTCTGTCATTCAGGTTTGTGGTCTTACTCCCTTAAAGGGAGAGATATCCATACAAGGTTCTAAAAACGCCGTACTGCCCATGATGGCTGCGGCTTTACTTCACAGAGGGGTTACGGTGCTGACCAATGTCCCGGTCATACGGGATGTGACCTGTATGCTGGACATACTGGAAAGCCTGGGCTGCCGGTGCTGCCGCAAGGGGGACTGCCTTGTGATGGATGCCCGCGGCGTCACGGGGACATCCATCCCCGAAGAGTACGTCACTGCCATGCGTTCCTCCATCGTGGTGCTGAGCGCCCTGTTAGGACGTATGGGAGAGGGCAGCAGCTGTTATCCGGGCGGATGTCTCATAGGGGCCAGGCCCATTGACCTGCATCTGATGGCGCTGAGGGCCCTGGGAGCCGATATCAGGGAACGGGACGGGACCATAGAGGCCAGCTGCAGGAGGAAAGGCGGCCTTAAGGGCGCGGAAATCCACCTGTCCTATCCAAGCGTGGGGGCCACGGAACAGGCCATACTGGCTTCTGTCCTGGCAGAGGGGGTGACCATCATCCGCCAGGCTGCCAGGGAACCGGAAATCAGCCAGCTGTGCCGCTTCCTCAATAATATGGGGGCTGTTATCTGCGGCATGGGAACAGACCATCTGATGGTGCAGGGAGTGGCCGGGCTTCATGACAGCAGCTTCCGGGTGGAGGGAGACAGGATTGTGGCCGGCACCTATGGAGCCGCCGCAGTGGCGGCTGGAGGAGAGGTCCTTTTACGGGGCATTTGCCCGTCTGATCTTAAGGTGCCTTTGGAGGAATTTCAAAAGGCCGGCGCAGCGGTGGATGCTGATGAAGAAAACTGCCAGATTCGGATATGTATGAGGAAACGTCCCCTTCCCCTTCTTATTAAAACAGAGCCATATCCCGGATTTCCCACGGATTTGCAGTCGCCCTTTATGGCATTTCTGGCCACTGCCCTGGGAACCAGTTATATAGAGGAGCAGGTCTTTGAGGGAAGATTTGCAACGGCAAAAATCCTGGAGCAGATGGGTGCTGTCATACGCACGGAGAACCAGAGAGCCGTGATTGAGGGGCATTATCCCCTGAAGGGAGCTGCCGTCAATGCCTGTGACTTAAGAGGCGGGGCAGCCCTGATGGTGGCGGCCCTGGCTGCGGAGGGGGACACATTCATCGGGGAATGCCATCACATTGAGCGGGGGTACGAGGACATATGCAGGGATATGGCAGCTTTGGGCGCCCATATCCGCTGGGTGGAGAATGATTTTACCAGGTGAGGTACTGTATGAGAAATTATGGTAGTAAACATCACATAGGGGCAGGTATTGCCGTGGCAGTGGTGCTGCTTCTGGCAATCCTGCTTTTGTCTGTACAGATTCAGAATGTGACGGTGACTGGAAGCGACAGGTATTCCGCCAAACAGGTGGAAGACCTTCTGTTCACCGGCAGGTGGGGGAAAAATTCGGCCCACGCTTATTTTTCGGACAGGTTCCGCCCCCACATCCAGATTCCTTTTGTGGAGGATTATAAAATTGTATTCCACAATCCGTTTAACGTGGAGGTGATCATATATGAGAAGAGTATTGTGGGATACGTGTCCTACATGAGCAGCTTCATGTATTTTGACAAGGACGGCATTGTGGTGGAAAGTTCGGGAAGCCAGCTGCCCGGCGTTCCGTGGATTACAGGCATGGAATTCGGCAGAATTATACTGCACCGCCCCCTTCCGGTGGATGATAAGAACATTTTTGAGGAGATACTGAACCTGACACAGCAGCTGTCAGTCTATGATATTGCCGTGGACCGCATCCAGTATGATTCCCACGGACAGGCCACCCTGTTCATCGGAAAGATGGAGGTTACCATGGGAGATCACACGGATATTGACGGAAAGATATCCACGCTCAACGATATCCTCAAGGCCCAGCCCCAGCTTACCCAAATCAGCGGGACCATGAAACTGGACAACTATTCGGAGTCCAACAGCGGGGCGGGGATTACATTTAAAAAGAAGTGATTTGCTATTAATTAAGGAAGAAAGTCAAAAAATAAGCTCTTTCCGGTTAACGTTTTCCTTTCTTAGGCATTTATTTATGTCTTAGAAAATAGTGGCATGAATCAGGTGTTGTAAAGTAAGCCGGAATTTGGTACAATGTCCATGAATGTTTCTAAAAATATTAGGAAATGTAAAAAAAGGTGTTGATATTTTTTGTGAAATCAAATATAGTATTAGTTAGACCAGAAATCGATGAGAAATTGATATTGATGATAGAATGAAAGCATGGCTTGAAATGGTAGTAAGGGAATAAAAGGAGGATATGGATCTTGTTAGAGATTAAGATAAATGAGTCAGAGAATGCCGCCAGGATTATAGTCGTAGGCGTGGGCGGCGCAGGAAACAATGCAGTTAACCGCATGATTGACGAAAACATTGCAGGGGTGGAGTTTATTGGCATTAACACTGATAAACAGGCCCTTCAGTTTTGTAAAGCCCCCACTGCCATGCAGATTGGAGAGAAGCTGACCAAGGGACTGGGAGCAGGCGCCAGGCCTGAGGTGGGAGAGAAGGCTGCTGAGGAGAGTTCAGAAGAGATTTCACAGGCATTAAAGGGCGCTGATATGGTGTTCGTTACCTGCGGTATGGGCGGCGGAACCGGAACCGGAGCAGCTCCTGTGGTTGCTAAGATTGCAAAGGATATGGGGATTCTTACCGTAGGCGTGGTGACAAAGCCCTTCCGTTTTGAGGCCAAGACACGTATGAGCAATGCCCTGTCCGGTATCGAGCAGCTGAAGAACAGTGTGGATACCCTGATTGTGATTCCCAATGACAGGCTTCTTGAGATTGTGGACAGGCGTACCACCATGCCGGATGCCCTTAAGAAAGCCGATGAGGTGCTTCAGCAGGCGGTTCAGGGTATTACGGATTTGATTAATGTTCCAGGTCTGATTAACCTGGATTTTGCTGATGTCCAGACTGTCATGATTGACAAGGGCATCGCGCATATCGGTATCGGCAAGGCCAAGGGCGACGATAAGGCCATTGAGGCGGTTAAGCAGGCAGTATCCAGTCCTCTGTTAGAAACTACCATTGAAGGCGCAAGCCATGTCATCATCAATATTTCCGGCGATATCAGCCTGATCGAGGCCAATGAGGCTGCCAGCTATGTTCAGGAGCTGGCCGGCGATGAAGCAAATATTATTTTTGGCGCCATGTTTGATGAGAACGCTCAGGATGAGGCCACCATCACTGTCATTGCCACTGGTTTGGACGAGCATGGAGCCAATGCTTCCGTGGCAAAGGCCATGACCGGCTTTACCAGTTTTAAGACAAAGGTACCGGCAGCAGGAGCTCCGGCCGGACAGCAGGCACATGCGGCAGCACCTGAGGCAGCGGCAACCGCGTCCGCGCCTTACACCAGCAGACCGGCATCCCAGGGATATACGACCCACGGCTATAATCCGGCCGGAGGCGGCCAGGGATACGCGGCGCCTAAGTATAACCCCAACCAGGGATATGCCGGCGGCAGTCAGAATTCCAACCCGAATTCCGCGACTGCGCCAAGCCAGCCTTTCAGACCGGCCACTAATAAGGAGATGCAGATCAACATTCCGGATTTCCTGAAGAATAAAAGATAGGCTTTAACCATATTTGGATATTTGTTCCGGCTGTCGTGAGACAGCCGGTTTTTTCGGTTATAGGCAGGTTGGCACCAATAAAAAAGAATGCCGGGACGATATCTGTTAAAGTACGTTCCAACATTCATTATAGATTCATTTCTTAGCTATTCTCCGCTCTTTTCCTGTAAATCCAGCAGCAGGGCCACCAAATCATCCACTGTCTTTTTTGAACGTTCGCTGAGCTTCCCATAGGAGGCCATAAACTCATGACAAGTCTCCTGGCCTGCCTGACATGTGTCACGGACGGGCTCTGTCTCCAGAAGAAAGCTGCCTGTGGTGTTCAGAATCCGGGCCAGCTGCTTCAGCTTCGCCACATCCGGCTGGCGTTTGCCTGTTTCGTATCCGCAGTAGGTGCTGGCTGTAAGGCCTAAGGCGTCCGCAACCTGCTGCTGCGTGTATCCCATTGTATTTCTGGCTATTTTCAGTTGTTCGGAAAATCCCATTATCACACCTCATTTCAGGGCCTATTTTTGGTTGGCGAATTGCCAATTTTTTGATAAAATTCATTGACACAGTGGCAATTCGCTGATATTATAATTATATGTTTGCGATTCGACAATATAGATAACAATACGCCAAAGACAGGCAGCCTACTGCCGCTTGCCCAGACGCAGTTTCAGCGATTTGACTGTGTCCAGAAGAAACAGCTGCTCATCCTCCGACAGCTCCTTGGCTATGTCACAGAGCTCTTTCAGCAGCTTTGCGCTTTGGAAGGCCTGATTTCCGGCTTCCATGTCTCCTGTGCCGTCGGTGAGCCATTCTTTATTAATTTTCAGTACCTGGCAGACTGCATTGATGACAATGGCCTGCGGTTCTGTCTTGTTTTTTTCCAGGTTGAAGATGACTCCTCTGGATACGCCGATGGTCTGGGCAAGGGAATCCTGGGTATATCCCTTTTGTTTCCGCGCATAGTTGAGTCGTTCTCCCAATGTATTCATTTTATCACCCCCGCAATCAGTATACAATGAGCAAAATTCATTGTCAATGATTTTTTGGCGGTGCGGGTACAGAAAAAATATAGCACGTTTCATTGACAGTGAATTCCTTATCTGCTATAATTCATTAATAGAGCAAAAAGAAAGGAGGGATAACATTGACAATGCAAAAGGAAGAAGAACGGCAAAATAGGGTATTAAAGGAAATCATTGACAACGCAAAGGAGCTTCCGGTGGAAAGCCAGAACCTGCTGCTTATACTTGCCAGGGGAATGGTGTTTACGCGAAACTGTATGATGCGGCAGAATGCCGCGGACCAGCCGCGCATGCCGCCGGACAAGCATTCTGCATGAATTATAAAACTATATAATGAAAAAGGAGAGATAAACGTATGAAAAAAAGACTTATATCACTGTTTCTGGCACTGACCATGACATGGGGGCTTACGGCCTGCTCAGGCGGTTCTTCCGCCCCGGCTACATCGGCTGCCCCGGCCTCGGACCAGGGGGAGGCAGAGGATTCCAGGACGGAAAACAAAGACACGGATGCCGGCAGGGGCGCGCAGGACCAGGGCGCGCAGGCGGGCAAGGCCGCCTATACGCTGAATATCGGATCTGCCATGAGCTCCACCAACCCCTCCAGTGTTGCCCTCCAGAGCTTTAAGAAGGCGGTGGAGGAGAGGACCGGAGGCGATCTGGCTGTAAACATCTACACGGACTCTGCCCTGGGCGGCGAGGCCGACCTTTTGGAACAGGTCACGTCCGGTACGGTAGAGGGAATGATGCAGATGGGCGCAGCCAACTGGGAGCCCTATAATTCGGAGGTGAACGTGGCCCTTCTGCCGTTCCTGTTCACATCCCTGGACAATGCCAGGGATGCCTGGGCCGGTGAGTTCGGACAGCAGTTCTGCGAAAAGCTCCTGGAGCCAACAGGCGTGACCATCCTGTCTGTATGGGAATCCGGTTACCGCCACATGACCAACAACACCAGGCCTATCCTGGCTCCCGGAGATATTGCGGGCATCAAGTTCCGCACCAATGAAAACAGCATGAAGGTCAAGATGTATGAGGCCGTGGGAGGCTCGGCTGTCATCATGGCATTTTCCGATGTGTATACAGGCCTTCAGAACAAGACCATTGACGGCCAGGAGAATCCTCTGGCAAACATCTACACCTCATCCCTCCAGGATGTGCAGACTTATCTGTCCCTGACCGGCCATATGTATGATGCTGCTCCTCTGGCAGTCAACACAGCATGGTTTGAAACCCTTCCGGAAGAATACCAGATCATACTGTTTGAAGAGGCTGACCATGCAAGGGAAGCGGACCTGCGGGAAAATGATGAGTCCAAATACCTGGAATTACTAAAAGAGGCAGGTATGGAAATCAATGAGGTGGATAAGGATGCGTTCCAGGAGGCCATGTCGGGCATCTGGGAGGAGTTTGCTTCCCAGTACAAGGACGGACAGTATTGGATAGACCTTGCCACTTCCTTTAATAAATAGATATCTGCGGTACCGGGGTATGGACCCGTCCATGCCCTGGATCCGCCATAGAATCGTTTGCCGCAGAATAATATGAAAAAGGAGGGTAAGAAATGGTTCTGAAAATAACGGACAAGGTAAAATTCCTTCTGCGCATCTTAAGCTGTATCACGGTGTGTACCCTGACCATCATCATAGGAATACAGGTGGTGAACCGGTATGTGTTTGGTACATCCTTTACATGGGTGGAGGAGCTGGCCGGCATGGCTATGATCTACATTACATATTTCGGCGCAGCCATGGCCACCGTCAATAACAGCAACACGCGAATCGACTTCTTTATCCGCAAGCTTCCCGGACCTGTGTACCGCGGTTTTGAAATCCTGGATGACTGTATCTGCGTTGCGTTTCTCCTGGTAATCTGCCGCTATGCTGTAAAACTGGTGGGCACCAATCTCCACGCCCTTTCCGCGGCCATGAAGATACCGCTTGCCGTCAACTATGTAGGTGTACTGAGCGGATGTGTGCTGATGATTGTTTTTTATTTGCTGCGTCTCTGGATTGATGTGGAGAAGTTCCGGGGAAGAAACATGGATTATGTGGAGGAGGAGCTGAGCCGATAATGAATACTGGATTGATTGTTTTGTTTGTTGTGTTGGGAATCTGTCTGCTGATTGGATTGCCCGTGGCTTTTTCCATCGGAATCAGTTGTATGGCACTGCTGACCGTCAATGGTTACCCGCCTCTGGACATTGTTGTCCAGCGCATGGCCAGCGGCGCCAAATCCTTTAATATGATGGCAATGCCCATGTTTATCTTTGCCGGTTCCCTGATGGTATACGGCAGTACGCCCCGCCTTATGAAATTTGCCAACATGATGCTGCGGAAAATGCCGGGCGGACTGGGGGCCACGGCGCTTGCGGCCTGCGGATTCTTCGGCGCTGTCTCAGGGTCCGGCGTGGCAAGCGCCGCGGCTATCGGCAAGATCATAGGTCCTGAGATGCTGGAGCAGAAATATCCAAGGGGGCTGACCGTGGGACTGATTGCGGCCGGAGGAACCATGGCCTGCATCATTCCGCCAAGCATTGTAATGGTGGTTTATGCGTCCTCCTCCGGGGCGTCGGTGGGAGATATGTTCCTGGCCGGTTTTGTGCCGGGATTTATCTGTATCATTGCCCTTATCGGACTCAATACCTTTTTCGCCGTCAAAAGGGGAAACAAGGAGAGTGTTGAGAAAACAGATTATACGGCAAAGGAGAGGCTCAAGATTACAGGTGATGCCCTGCTTCCTCTTTTAATGCCTATTTTCGTGCTGGGAGGTGTATTTTCAGGTATCTGCACCGCCACAGAGGCATCGGTGGTGGCTGTAATCTATTCCTTCATTCTGGCAGTGTTCGTGTACCGGGAGCTGACGCTGCGGGAGTTCTATAAGGTGGCGGCGGAAAGCGTTGTCACCACAGGCGTCATCATGCTGATTATCTCGGTTGCCACGCCTTTCGGATGGATTATGTCCATACAGAATGTGCCTGCCCTGTTTGCCAACTGGCTGCTGTCCATTACATCCAGCAAGTTTTTAATCATGGCATTCATATTCCTGCTTCTTTTGCTGTTGGGGACCTTTATGGAGACCATGTGCATCATCATTCTGGTGACGCCCATTCTTCTGCCCATCGCCCAGACACTTGGAATGGGAGTGGTCCACTATGGGGTTTCCATGCTGATGGCACTGATGGTAGGCTCCCTGACCCCGCCTCTTTCTGTGAACCTGTTTACGGCCTGCCGGGTGCTGAATGTAAAGTATGACGAGGCGTTTCCGGATACCCTGTGGGTCATTCTGACAGTGACGGCCTGCGCCCTTCTCACCTTTGCGGTGCCGGAAATCACGGAGCTTCTGCCGGCTGTCTTAAAGTAAGGAGAACCATATGGATATGGATAAAAAGGACATGCTGGAACGCGTGGCAAAAGCTGCCCGCAGGGCGTACATGAAAGGATTTGCCGCAGGAAGCGGCGGCAATGTGAGCATACGGATTCAGGGACAGGTGTATATATCTCCAAGTGGAAGCTGCCTGGGGGACCTGACGGCGGAGGACATGATTATGCTTGAGGCGGATGGTTTTGTGCCGCCCGCAGGCGGGCCGGATTACGGGGGCCGGCGGCCGTCCAAGGAGGCCGGGATGCATCTGGCGTGCTACAGGAGCCGTCCCGACATACTGTGTCTGTTTCATCTGCATTCCCCCTATTCCATTGCCGTGGCCTGCCGCAGGCAGGAGGACAGAGGTCCGGCCATGGGGATGCCTGCCTACACTCCGGGATACGCCATGCGTGTGGGAAGGATTCCCGTGGTTCCCTATTACCGTCCGGGAAGCAGGGAACTGGCTGAGGCTGTCTCCGGGGTGATATGCAGGCGGGACAGCCTTCTGCTGGCAAATCACGGCATGGTGGCTGCGGGCAAAAGCCCGGAGGCAGTGCTGGCCGCCGCGGAGGAGATCGAGGAGAATGCGCATCTTGCCATACTTTTGGGGGAACAGGGAATTCCCCTTGACGAAGAGCAGACAGAGGCACTGTTTCAGGCCGGAGGAAAGGTATGAGGGATAAGGACCTATTATTAGGGATAGACATTGGCACCACCGGAACAAAATGCTCGGTATATGATTTTCGCGGGATACGGGTGGCTTCTGCCTACCGGGAATATCCCATGATCCATCCGCGGCCGGGATGGACCGAACAGGACCCTTCCCGGTGGTGGGATACGGTGTGCTGTAACCTGCAGACCATATTTAAAAGCCAGAACATAGATAAAAACAGGATTGCGGCGGTGGGAACCAGCAGCACCAACGCAGTGGTCCTGGTGGACCGGCAGGGACAGCCTGTGTGCAATGCCATCAGTCTCCACGACCAGAGAAGCGGTCACCAGGTGGAATGGCTGAAGGAGAATATCGGGGAGGAGCGTATCCGCGGTGTGGCAGCAAACCGCATTGCCAACGGCTCCTTCTGCCTTCCGGCCCTGCGGTGGCTGGTCGAGAACCAGGCGGATTTGATTAAGGGCGCGTATAAACTGATGGTGCCCTGCGGCTATGTGATTCAAAAGCTGACAGGGGAGTTTACCATGAACCGGCCGCGCATGAGCCTGACTCTTATGGGGAATATCCGCACCGGCCAATGGGATACGGAGATCGCAAAACAGTCAGGACTGCCGCCCAGGCTGCTGCCGAGGCCCTGCGGCTCCACTGAAATCGTGGGAACGGTGACGGAATGGGCGGCCTTGATGACAGGCCTGGCGGCAGGAACGCCGGTTACAGGCGGAACCATTGACACGGTAGCGGCCACCATAGGGGCAGGCGCCGTGGCGGAGGGAGATTTCTCCCTGACCATAGGAAGCAGCGGAAGGCTGTGCAGCATTGGGGCGCGGCCTATGGAGGACCCCAGGCTGCTGAACATATGCGGAGCTTATGACGGACAGTATATCATTGTCCAGTCCACCAACAATGCCTGTGTGTCCCTGCGCTGGTTCAGGGATACATTCGGAAGAGAGGCTGCCCGGGAAGCACGGGCAGCCGGGTGCGGTATATACCCATATCTGGATCGCCTGGCGGCCGCTGCCCCGGCAGGGGCGGGAGGCCTCATATGGCTTCCCTATCTGGCAGGGGAGCAGAGCCCTGTCTGGGATACACAGGCCAGAGGCGTGTTCTATGGAGCAGGGCTGGAGACGGATTACCCGTCATTCATAAGGGCTGTCCTGGAGGGGGTGGCATTTTCACAGCGCCACTGCCTGGAGGTGGTCCTGGACCGGGCTGCCAGGCCGGATATCATACCCCTTGGAGGCGGCGCGGCCAACAGCCCTCTGTGGTGCCGGATATTTGCCGATGTGCTGGGGGTGCCTGTGGCCCGGCTCCGGTCCAATGAGACAGAGACCCTGGGAGATATCATCATCGCTGCCCAGGCAATGGGAATCCAGGAGATTGCGCCGGACTTTGGAAAGGTGCTGGCGGCGGAGGGCGAGGTGTTTTGGCCCGATGATGTCCGGGCTTCTGTATATGACAGACAGTACCGGGTTTACCGGGAACTGTACCAGGCGTTAAAGCCTGTATTTGCGGGAGGAGGAGAGTGATGAAATTATGTTATCAGGCGGCCACGCCCGACGTGGCCATAGCGGATTCGGTGACAGCATACCAGGGGCCTCTGGCAAAAACCTTTGGGGACCTGGGCGCCCTTGGATACGACGGGGTAGAGCTGATGACCCTGAATCCGGGAAAGCTGGACTGGGGGGAAGTGAAGGAAACAGCAGAGGAAAACAACCTGTCCGTGGTGCTGGTGTGCACAGGCGAGATTTTCGGACAGTTGGGCTTAAGCTATACCCATCCCAGCCGGTCCGTGCGCAGGGAGGCCGTGGAGAGGACAAGGGATATCATTGATTTTGCCGGTTACCTGGGGGCCAATGTAAATATAGGGAGGATACGGGGACAGTACTGCGGGGAACTGGACAGGGAGGAAACGAGCGGACTGGCTCAGAGTGCGTTTGCTGAGCTGGCTGACTATGCGGCCCCTAAAAAGGTGGACATTGCCCTGGAGACAGTGACCATCATGCAGACCAACTTCGTCAATACCCTGGCAGAGGGAGCGGCCATGGTGGACCGGGTGGGAAGACCCAATTTTCGGCTCATGATGGATATTTTCCACTTGAATCTGGAGGAAAAGGATTTGTATGAGGCCATCCGCGCATACAGCAGTTACAACATCCATGTGCATCTGGCTGACAATAACCGGCGTTATCCGGGACAATGCGGTCTGGATTTTGAGAAAATTCTGACGGTCTTTAAGGAGTGCGGTTATGACGGCAATTACTGCACCGAGATATTCCAGCTCCCGTCGATGGAGGAAGCCGCCAGGGAATCCATCCGGTATCTGAGACCCATTGCAGACAGGGTTTACGGCAGAAGCACACATTGCGGTCAAATAAGCCGGAGCAGGGATGACAGCGGCAAAAGCCGCAAGGAGGGGATACAGATATGAGAGAGGAACGAAAGGAAACACTTCAAAAGCTGTGCCTTGTATTCCGCAGCAAGCTGATTGATCTGCTGTACAGTATCCAGACAGGACATCCCGGGGGTTCCCTGTCCTGCACGGAGATATTGACAGCGCTTTACTATGAGCTGATGGATGTGGACCCCATGAATCCGGAAAAGGAGGACCGGGACCATCTGATTCTGTCAAAGGGTCATGGGGCTCCCATGCTTTATCTTGTACTGGCCCACAAAGGATTCTTTCCTCTGGCTGAATTGAAGAACCTGCGCCAAACGGGGAGTATGCTCCAGGGCCATCCCTGCGTGCATAAGACACCCGGGGTGGAGCTTTCCACCGGCCCGCTGGGCCTGGGATTGTCCGCGGGGCTGGGAATGGCGCTGGGAGCCAGGCTTAAGGGCTATGATTCCTATACATATGTAATTATGGGGGACGGGGAAATACAGGAAGGATGCATATGGGAGGCAGCCATGTCGGCGTCCAAATTCAAGGCGGACCATCTGATAGGCATTCTGGATAACAACGGGGTACAGTTGGACGGCACCCTGGAGGACATCATGCCCATGGGCGATATAAGGGCCAAATGGGAAGCGTTCGGATGGAATGTGATTCCCTGCGATGGCCATGATGTGGAGGATATATGCAGGGCCGTGGAGGAGGCCAAGATGACGGCGGACAAACCTTCCCTGATACTGGCAAAGACAGTAAAGGGAAAGGGCGTCTCTTTCATGGAGGGCAGGAATATCTGGCATGGAAAGGCCATTGGAGACCAGGACTACGCACAGGCAAAAGCTGAGCTGGGAGGTGAAAGGTAATGGGAGAAATGACAGCAGTCCGCGATGCCTACGGAGCAGCGCTGAAGGAATTAGGAGAACAGGATTTAAGGATCGTGGGACTGGAGGCTGATGTGGCTTCCTCCACGAAAGGCGGTATATTTGGGAATGCGTTTCCTGAGCGGTATTTTAATGTGGGAATCAGCGAGCTGAATATGGTGTCCATGGCAGCCGGACTTGCCAGAACCGGTTTCATTCCCTTTGTAAATACCTTTGCCGTGTTCCTGACCGCAAGGGGGGCGGACCCTATTCAGAGTCTCATTGCCTATGACAAGCTGAACGTAAAGCTGTGCGGCGCTTACTGCGGCCTGTCTGATTCCTATGACGGGGCCAGCCACCAGGCCATAACAGATATGGCATTTGTGAGATCCATCCCCAACATGACGGTCATTTCCACGGCAGACGGGCCGGAGACAAGAAAGGCTGTGTTTGCCATTGCAGAGCATCAGGGGCCGGTTTACCTGCGTCTGAGCCGCGCTCCGGCCCCTGTATTTTACGGGGACGATATGAGGTTTGAGATTGGGAAGGGCATCCGTGTCAGGGAGGGATCCGACGTGGCCATAATCACCACGGGAACCCTTCTGCACAATGCAATCCAGGCAGCCGCTATCCTGGAGGCAGAGGGCGTCCGGGCAGCGGTGGTGGACATGCATACGGTAAAGCCCATTGACCAAAATCTGATTCTGGAATGCGCAGAACAGACAGGAGCCATCGTGACAGTGGAGGAACACAGCATATACGGCGGCCTGGGCAGCGCGGTGGCAGAGGTGCTGGCAGAGCGCTGTCCGGTCCCCATGGAACGGGTCGGAGCAGTGGATTTTGCCGAGTCCGGGGATTACGGCCAACTGATGGAAAAGTACGGATACGGCCCGGAATCCATTGCGTTAAGATGCAGGGCCGTGATGGGGCGCAGGCAGGACAATGAGACGTGAACAGGAGGAATAAGAGAATGAAAGAACCAATCCAGAAATATTTCCAGGTGGGCACCATTCAGTGGATGACCCACCCGCCGGTCAGCTATCCGGTGTGTGCAGCCATGCCGCCCAAAAGGGCATGATGGTGGAGCTGGAGGTATTTGACTATGATATGGATAAGGCGGCGCTGATTGGGCCGGTGTCCCTGGCGGCCCGGTTTGCGGCTGATATGGGAATGACCCATCATAACTTTGGCCTGATGGCGGATCTGTCCCATTTTCCCACCACCTATGAGACATCCCGCCGCGTGGTGCGGACCCTGCGTCCCTATATCACACATTTCCACATAGGAAACGCAGTGGTTAAGGAGGGCTGCGAGGCCTACGGGGATCAGCATCCCAGATTCGGATTCCCGGAGAGCGCCAATGACACGGAGCAGCTGGCGGAATTCTTCCGGGTGCTGAAGGAGGAAGGCTTTTTTTATGAAAAAGAGCCTTATGTGCTGTCCCTGGAGGTCAAACCCTGGGGGGACGAGGACGGGGAAATCATACTGGCTAATACGAAGCGCGTGATTAACCGGGCATGGGCATTGGTGGAGGACTGATGATATGAAGATTGTTGTATTGGACGGATATACGGAAAATCCCGGGGATCTGAGCTGGAAGGGCCGGGGAAGCCGGGGTCGCGGTGTCCAACATTCCTTCCTACGGCACGGATGCAGTGGCCCAGTACGCCATTGCCCTGCTGCTGGAGCTGTGCCATCACGCGGGCTTCCATGCTGACTGTGTAAAGGCCGGAGAATGGACTCGCTGTAAAGACTGGTGTTTCTGGAAGTATCCTCTGACAGAGCTTGCGGGAAAGACCATGGGAATCATCGGATTCGGGCGCATCGGAAGGCGCACCGCTGTTATCGCAGAAGCTCTGGGCATGAAAGTGCTGGCCTATGACCGGTATCAGGATAAAGACCTGGAGACAGACAGCTGCCGGTACGTGGACCTGGAAGAGCTGCTGGCTTGTTCAGATGTGATCAGCCTTCACTGTCCGCTGTTCCCTGAAACAGAGAAAATTATCAATCGTCAAACCATTGCGAAGATGAAGAAAGGGGTCCTGATTATCAACACTTCCAGAGGGAAGCTGGTGGAGGAAGCCGATCTGAGGGAAGGGCTTGACAGCGGTAAGATAGGAGGCGCTGCCGTGGATGTGGTTTCGACAGAGCCCATACAGGAGGATAATCCTCTTTTAGGGGCGAAAAATATACTGATTACACCCCACATTGCCTGGGCGCCCAGGGAGTCCAGACAGAGACTGATGGATATTGCGGTGGAAAACCTGGTACAGTTTATGGCAGGCACGCCTCAGCATGTGGTGAATAAACCATGAGGCAGGCCATTTAAAAACAAGACAATCGAACAGAAACGGGGCAGCCGGAAAGCTGCCGTCATACCTGATACGGGTGTGGCGGCGGCTTTCCGGCTTTTTTGGAAAAAACGCCATATTCAGTATGGGACTCGAATTTTGTCGATAAATATTGTACCTGTTCACGGTTATTTCGACAACATCCGCGCTTTGAAACAGCTATAATGGCTTTCAGAAAGTTTGCTGGGGAGGTGAGGCCGGACTGAGTGGTTTATACAGTATACATAGATGTGGTATTCGCGGTCAATACCATTATGGACATGATGGTTCTGACCATCTTAAACAGGGTTTTATTATACAGGACCACAAAGCGGCGTATTCTGACCGGAGCCGTCATCGGCGGTATATGGTCCTGTGTGGTGAGCCTGGCACCCGGTATTCCGGCCGCAGTGGAGATATTGGGGACGTATGTTGCGGTGAGCAGCCTGATGGCCGTAGCCGCTTATCATTTGAAAAGCCCTAAAGAGGTAATTAAATCCGTGGCGGGCATTTACCTTGTATCCGTGGTTCTGGGAGGCGTGATGCTGGTGCTCTATGAGCACACCAGGGCAGGGTATTACGCGTGGCTTTTGGTGGAGGCCGGACATGGAAGAAGGATTCCCGCCGTTGTCTGGATTTTAATGATTGCAGGGGCAGCCGCGGCTTGCTATGGATTTTCAGGGGGGATTAAGGAATTAATCCGTACCATGGCCCACAGGAAGGATTTATGCAGGGTTACCATGATTTACGGCGAAAAGAAAGAGACAGTCACAGGGCTTATAGACACGGGCAACCGGCTGAGGGAGCCTGTGAGCAGCCAGCCGGTCCATGTGGCGGCAGCCGGTCTTATGAAGCAGCTGTGTCCGACGGTAAAGGGTGTGGTCTATGTGCCGTACCAGTCCGTGGGAACCACCAGCGGAATTCTGCCGGCCGTGTTCATTGACCGGATGGAGATAGAACAGGAGGGCGGCAGGTACAGCCTTGAGAAGCCTCTCATTGCCATTACGAAGCAGGAGCTTTCTCCCTCAGGGGAGTATCAAATCCTGATACAGAAAAGCGACTAAGGAACTTGAATAACACACAACGTACAGGAGGACATTTCCATGATTATAAAAGTATCCATACCAAACCGTTTCCAGTTAAAGACCATCCCCAGCTTCAGGACCGTACTGATGCCCAAGCAGGGGGAGGTGCATTATATAGGAGGCGCTGATATACTGCCTGCTCCTCTGGAATCGGAGGAGGAGAGCCGGATGATAGGACTTTTGGGAGGCGAGGATGACAAGGAGGCAAGGGCTGCCCTGATTGAGCACAACCTGAGGCTGGTAGTCTACATAGCGAAGAAATTCGACAACACCAGCGTTGGGGTAGAGGATTTAATTTCCATCGGCACCATCGGCCTCATCAAAGCCATCAATACCTTTAAGCCGGATAAGAACATCAAGCTGGCCACCTATGCTTCCAGATGCATTGAGAATGAGATTCTCATGTATCTCAGGCGGAATAATAAGACGCGTCTGGAAGTGTCCATAGATGAGCCTCTGAATGTGGATTGGGATGGAAATGAACTCCTGTTGTCGGATATTCTTGGAACGGATGAGGATGTGATTTATCACGATATTGAGGATGAGATAGAAAAAAGCCTGCTCAGCAACGCCATCAGCCGTTTAAATCCCAGGGAACGTAAAATCGTGGAGCTGCGGTACGGCCTTACAAACGAGGACGGGGAGGAAATGACCCAGAAGGAAGTGGCCGATCTGCTGGGAATCTCTCAGTCCTATATATCCAGACTGGAAAAGAAAATTATGAAACGGCTTAAAAAGGAAATTGTCAGATTTGAATAAGCATGGTTTGAATGTTACGGAAAAGAGCAGGAGTTTCCTGAGGACATACTTAAATATATGGACCTGACCAAAGAAAAGGCGGAGGCCATATGGACAGAGCCGGATGAGGAAGGCAGCCTGTCCGCCGGCTGGGTTCAGGAAGATGGGCAGTGGAAATACAGGATGAGAAACGGCGCCTATAAGTCAGACGGATGGCTGGTGGACGGAGGAAAGTGGTATTATCTGGGAACAGATGGAGCCATGGTAAAAGAGGCGTATACTCCAGGCGGGTACTGGGTCAATGCCCAGGGAGCGTGGGAGCCGTATCACAGGTAAAACATAGACAGAGCAATACCGTCAAAAGGAGATTGGCAAATAGATACGCCCGGAAAGGGCTTCATCCACAGGCTGGATGTCCCTTTCCGGGCGTTGTCTGCGTTATTTGAGCTGAACCATGTTATCCTTGATGCGGAATGTTCCGAAGCTGCGGATAAAGCTGGAGATGCGGCTGAAACCATACTGCTTCACATCAAAGGAAGGGTATGCCTTTTTCAGCTCATCGTGTATGATGCTCAGATTATCCACATGACCATTATATCCCTTGATGATGCGGATGATTTCCTTTTCAATCTCAGTCTTAGAGATGCTGGCGCTCTTTTCCTGGACAAAATAACCGCCGTGGAGCTTGACCACCTGGAAGTCGTTGTTGTTCAGGCTCTCCAAAAAGGTGGAGAGCTTGGAGTAGCCGTAGTTTCTGACATCAAAGTCTGAAAAGCGCTTTGTAAGGAAGTTTCCCACCTTTGCAAGGATGATCGGCTGGTTCTGGCTGTTATTTTCAATGAGGAGCTTAGTGATGGCTTTCTGGATTTCATCAATGTTGGTAATGGTCTTCTGGTTCTCGATGACCGATGTCTCCGGCGTATCGTCAGAGGATATGATCTCCAGCAATTTAAACGTATCGCAGGCTGCACGAAAGGGTTTTGGGGTTTTCTGCTCCCCGATTCCCATGACAAACATCCCGGCCTCCCTCAGGCGCTGGGCCAGCTTGGTAAAGTCCGAATCGCTGGATACCAGGCAGAACCCATCCACATTACCGGAGTAGAGGATGTCCATTGCATCGATAATCATGGCCGAATCGGTGGCGTTCTTTCCTGCGGTGTAGCTGTACTGCTGGATGGGATTTACGGACCAGTCTAAAAGCACATTTTTCCAGCTGCGCTTTTCGTTATCTGTCCAATCGCCGTAAATGCGCTTGTAGGTGGCGATTCCCACATCCGACACTTCATCCAAAATGTACTTGATATACTTGGGGGAGACATTGTCTGCATCAATCAATACTGCAAATCTGCGTTCATTTTGTTCCATAGATATGTTCACTTTCTGTTGGCATATGTTTCAAACAAGCACTAACATGAATAGTTTAACACATCTGCTGAAAGGCTTCAAGGGTCAGCTTAAATAGGATTTCATACTTTTCAGCGCATTTTTTTCAAGGCGGCTCACCTGAGCCTGGCTGATATGGATTTCCTGGGCAACCTCGGTCTGGGTTTTCCCCTCAAAGAAACGCATGTCGATGATATGGCGCTCCCGCTCCGGCAGCCGTTTCATGGCCTCCACCAGAGATAAATCCTCCACCCAGTTTTCCTCCAGATTCTTTTTATCACTAATTTGGTCCATCACAAAAAGAGGGTCCCCGCCGTCCGTATAAACAGGCTCATACAGGCTGACAGGGGTCTGTATGGCGTCCAGCGCATAGGTGATGTCTTCCTTTGAAACACCTATTTCCTGCGCGATCTCCATGAGAGTGGGTTCCTTGGAATTGGTTCTGGTAAGCTGCTCTCTGGCATAGAGGGCCTTATAGGCAGTATCCCTCAGGGAACGGCTGACCCGGATGGAATTATTGTCCCTCAGATATCTGCGCACTTCTCCCAGTATCATAGGCACTGCATAAGTGGAAAATTTGACATTCTGAGTGATGTCAAAGTTGTCGATGGCCTTGATTAGGCCGATGCATCCAATCTGGAACAGGTCGTCGATGTTTTCTTGGCTGTTTGAAAAGCGCTGGATTACGCTGAGTACCAGGCGCAGGTTCCCTTTGATGTACTGCTCCCTGGCCTCCATGTCACCGTCCAGTATTTTTTGAAACAGTTCCTCTTTCTCTTCATTGCTCAGTAAAGGCAGTTTGGCGGTATTGACTCCGCATATCTCAACTTTGTAGCCCGACATAATCCTTACCTCCGTTATAATGCCATACGCCCTGAATTGGAAAAATACAGGGCTGTACTGGATGAATCTGCTATAACGAAATGATGTACGGATTCCAGATGTTTTATACGGTTTGGAGGGAGAAAAAGATTTCCATTTTTTTCTGGTTTGTGTGGATTCTGGCATTTTTGCTGACAGCGGCCATGAGATAACAGCAGATGATCTAGGCTTTACCAATGGCAGGATCGCTGAGTTTGCAAAGGTATTTTTCGGTACCAAGGGTGCCGTATATGAGGTATATCCCATGCGGGCCATATGAGGTCATCTATCCATGGTCACAAGGGTCCACCGGTCATTCTGCTGCATGATGAAGCATGGCTTTTTCACTCGGTATCTGTAATAGGCTTCCGCCAGGGTCTGGAATATCCTGTATTTCATCATGGCGGCACAGATTGGATAGATCGTCATATATGTAAATTCTCCTTTCAAGGGTGATATTATATTTTATTCAGCATGTCCTGAAATATGACTGGTGATTTGAAGGTCTGGTGCGTATCCTCATATTTACGCCGGACACAACACTACAAGCCTTCTCCCGGTATGCAAAATGAGATGCAGGTGCCCATTCCCTTCTTGCTGAGTATCTTAAGTCCGGCTCCTTCCCCGTAGCGCATGATTAGGCGGCTGTTTACATTGGTAAGCCCGATATTCTCGCTGCCCGGATTGGCTATCTTTTCATACAATTTTCTGATATCTGTTTTTTTCATTCCCACTCCTGAGTCAATGACGGAAAGAATCAGTTGTCCGCCTCTTTTAACAATGCGCAGCTTGATGAAGCCTGAGCCGTTCAGGGGCTTGATGCCGTGGTACAGGCTGTTTTCAATCAGGGGCTGGAGAATCAGGCGCATGATGGGAACACTCTCTAGTTCCATTTCGTATTCATAGTAGAGGATATACTTGTCCTCATAGCGGTACCGCTGAATGCTGTCATATTTTTTCAGATAATCGATTTCATCCTTTAAGGTTACCATGGAGTGGGGATTCTGGAGGGAATATTTAAGGATATCGGACAGCGCCTCAATCATCTGGTTTACCGCGGTGGGCTTATGGGTATATTCCATGGCCTTGAAATCCAGGGTCTGCAGGGTATTGAACAGAAAATGGGGATTAATCTGCAGCTGCAGAGCCGTCATTTCAGCCACCTTCTGTTCCTGCTCCCGCAGGGCCAGCTGGCTGCGCAGGAAGGTCTGGTTCAGAAAGAGCTGGACAATGTTATTGAGGATTATATCGTATTCATCCTTGATGAACGCGGGCTTTTCCGGGTTAAATACGCCCCGCTCTGCATCCGAGAACACTTCAACGAAATAATCAATCTGCTGATAATTCTTTTTGGTGATGGTATAAGCAATCCAAAGAGAGGTCGAAATCACCGCAGCCAGGACCATTAAAAACTGCAGGAGCAGGGTGTAAAGGGCCTGATAGTAGTTGGAGTGGCTGATGCAGGCCGCGATATAAGTCCCGCAGTCAGCCGGGATGATTCTCACATAGTATTTTCCGCGGCTTAAGTCCGCCCACCCGCGGCAGGCGTCGTCCGGCGACTGCTCAAGACGGCTGACCAGCAGCTCCTTGTCCTCCAGGGACAGCTGGGCGGTTTGAGCGCCTCCCTGGAGCAGGAAATTGCCGCCCCCGTCCAGGATAAAGAACCGGTCCAGCTGGGAACTTGTATTGATGAGCTGTTTTAACTGTTCCTCATATATGTTGACCATGACCACGCCCTTAAACATGCTCAGCTTCTTAAAGTAGGTAAGGACCGGGACGGGCTGTGTGTAGGAGTACTGGTGCATTTCCCTTCGTTCCAGCCATTCGTCCTGGTCAGAGTGGTCATAGGAATCCTTCCAGCTCAGGTCTGAAAACCGGGACAGCCGTGTGGTCCCTCCGGTGTCAGAGGTGAGAATGGAATCATAGCCATCCAGGTAATAGTACACAGAGGCAATATAGGGAGCGTTGTTGGTCAGTGAATTAAAGTTGGACAGGATGGTGTTGGTCAGGATTACGTCCAGGTAGCCAATCTGCTTATGGGAGATAAATCCCCGCAAGGAGATGGACAGCCTGGGGTTCCGGGCCAGGATATCGTACTGGGTGGCGGCGCTGTCCAGGACCAGGGAGTAGTTATCCCTCACAGCCTGGGCCGCTGTCTCGGCATCCTCACGGATTTCGCTCTGTTTTCCCTGAAAGACAAAGGCCAGGAATACCAGGAATACGGTGAGGATGGGAATGGATATGATGGCTGAATAATATAAAAAGCTTTTTATAAAATTACGTTTTCTCATGGTTTTCAGTTCCTTTTGGCATTTTTCCGGGTGGGGGAAGCCGGGCCGCGTCACGGGTGTGATTCCGGACGGCTGCCGCAATTACGGTACTGCGTGGGCGTCATGTTGAAATACTGGTGGAATGCCCTGGAGAAATTCTTGGGATTGTCATAGCCTACCCGGTAGGCAATTTCATATTGCTTGCAGCCGATATCCCTTAGCATCCGGGCTGCGTTTACCATCCGGGTCTTTAACAGATAATCGGAGAAGCTGGTATCCGAGTGCTCCTTCATGATTTTGGACAGGTAATTAGGGCTTAAGGACACCAGCCTGGCAGCCTGTTCCAGGGTGGCGTCCTGGTAGTCAGTGTCCAGATAGTTTTTTACCGTGGTGATGATTTTTTCATAGTAGCTCAAGCTTTCACAGATATCCGGCATGTCCCGGCCCTTTTCGCTGTCCAGCAGCTCCTTTACCCGGGTCAGACAGTCTGCCAGGTCCTCATATTTAACTGGTTTTAGCAGATAATCAAAGACGCCGTTGCGCAGGGCTTTCCGCACATACTCAAAATCCTGGAAACCGCTGAAAAATATGATTTTTACCTTTTTTTGGGACAGCAGACGTTCCGAGAGCTCCAGTCCGTCCATGAGGGGCATGCGGATGTCGGAGAGAATCAGGTCCACAGGGGTTGACAGGGCAAAGTCATAGGCATCTCTGCCGTTGGAAAATGAGCCGGTAATCTCAAAACCCAGCTGGTTCCATGGAAAGAGATTGGCCAGTCCGCTCCGTATCTTGGCTTCATCGTCTGCAATGATTACTTGGTACATAGGTGGGCCCCTTTCTTAAAAAATCCTGCTTTTATTATATATAAAAGAGAGAGAAAAATCATCTGAAAACTGGATCCGGGACAAAGGATTCCCAATAATGAATAAATATTGTAAAAAATGATACTTTCCCCGGAATTTTGATTAAGGAAAGATACCATTTTCGTAAGTACGGTTTCTTAACAAGATGGCAAAAGTACTGTACAATAGGGACAGTTGAAAAACAGGACAGAAACAATGATGCAGCAAAAGAACAACAGGAAAATGTAAAAGGGAGGTAATTAGTAATGAGAAAAGCAAAACAAATCACAGGCCTTTTAATGGCTGGTATTATGGCTTCCACCGTATTGGCGGGATGCACCAATGAACCGGCTCCTTCATCCACATCCCAGGCTGAAGCCGGAAAGGACAGTGGGGCAGGCAGCAGCGCGCCGGCCGCATCAGGCGACCAGATTACGCTCCGCTTCATGTGGTGGGGCGGAGATGAGAGGAATGAGGCAACCCTGGCTGTTATTGACCAGTATCAGAAGCTTCATCCCGAGGTGCGGATCGAGGCGGAGATGAACTCTGACCAGGGATATATTGACAAGGTATCCACCATGCTGGCCAACGGCACGGCTCCTGACATTCTTCAGCAGAACGTGGACTCCCTGCCGGATTTTGTGTCCAGAGGAGATTTTTTCGTGGATTTCTATGAGTACAAGGATACATTTGACACCTCCGGCTTTGACGAGACATTTATCAGCCAGTTCGGCACCTTTGACGGAAAGCTTTTGGCCCTGCCTACCGGTATGTCATGTCTGGCTGCAGTGGCCAACAAAAACGCGGCTGAGACCTGCAATGTGGATCTGACAAAGCAGATTACATGGGATTCCATGCTGGAGGACGGAAAGAAGCTTCACGCGGAGAATCCGGATTATTACTACATGAATACTGACACCAAGATACTCTGCGAGTACGTGCTCAGGCCATATCTGCGTCAGATGACAGGAGAATCCTTTATCATTGACAGTGAAAAGAAGATGAGCTTTACCAGGGACCAGCTGGTAGAAGTGCTTACATACATCAAGGACTGCTATGACGGCGGCGTCTTTGAACCGGCAGAGGACAGCGCTACCTTCAAGGGGCAGATTCACACCAATCCAAAGTGGATGGATGGAAAATTTGTATTTGCCTACGGCCCCTCCTCCAGCATCAACCTGCTGATGGATGCTGTTCCTGAAGCGGAGTGTACCGTTGTGCAGATGCCGATGGCAAAAGACCGGATCAACGACGGGTTCTTTGCAGATACGCCACAGTATATGACTGTGAATAAGAATTCTGAACATGTGGAGGAAGCAGTGGATTTCCTGAACTATTTCTATAACAGCGCAGAGGCCCAGGAGACACTTAAGGACGTAAGAAGCATCCCTCCCACATCCACGGCAAGGCAGCTGTGTGCGGATAAGGGACTCTTAAACCAGACCGTGGTGGATGCAGTGGATTTAGCGGCAGGGCTTAACGGCAGGAGCGATAAAGGATATACCACCAGCGCAGAGGTTTATGCGATTCAGGAAGATATGATAGAAAGCATTGCCTATGGACAGAGCACCCCTGAAGAGGCGGCCGACAATGCCATTGAACTGATTAATGACTATCTGAGCGGCCTGAACTAGAAGGCTCCAGAATCAAACATAAAAGAGATTGGCAGGCGGCCCGGACATCCTTTCCCGGGCCGCTTGAAGGATAGGAGGAAGATAGGATGGCAAAGCCAAGGCACGGCGGCTGGACCAAACGGAACAAGATTGGATTCATGTATGTGTGTATCTGGGGATTCGGTTTTCTGGTGTTCCAGCTGTACCCCTTTATCAGTTCGCTGCTGTATTCATTTACAAACTATGATATATTTCATGCGCCGGAATTTGTTGGGCTTGATAATTATGTCAAGTTATTTACAAAGGACAGGGAGTTTTGGAATTCAATGGCAGTCACATTGAAGTATACCTTTATCACAGTGCCGGGCAAGGTGGTGCTGGCCCTTATTATTGCCGTGATACTGAACCGGAACCTGAAGGGAATCAACTTCATACGAACCGTATACTACATACCGTCCCTGCTCAGCGGTTCCGTGGCAGTGGCAATCCTGTGGAAGGTGCTGTTCATGAATGACGGTTTCATCAACAGCCTTCTGGGCCTGGTCCGCATCGGTCCGGTCAAATGGCTGGGAACCCCGGATATGGCTGTCATCACAATCTGTATGCTGGAAATATGGCAGTTCGGTTCCTCCATGGTGCTGTTCCTGTCCGCCCTTAAGCAGGTGCCCCAGTCCCTGTATGAGGCGGCCCGGATTGACGGGGCGTCAAAACCCAGGATGTTCTTCAAGATAACCCTGCCCATGATTACATCCATCGCGTTTTTCAACATCATTATGCAGCTTATCACGGCCCTTCAAAACTTTACATCCGCATTTGTGGTGACGAGCGGCGGTCCCAATAAGGCCACCTATGTGCTGGGAATGAAGCTGTACACGGATGCATTTAAGTACTTTAAGATGGGATATGCCTGCGCTACCTCATGGATTCTGTTCATGGTTATCCTGGTCATGACCATTGTCCTGTTTGTGACCTCGAAGAAATGGGTTTATTACGATAATTAGGAGGACGGCATGAAAGAGAAAAAGATTAAAAACGGTATTACCTATGTAATTCTCGGAATCGTAGGTGTGGTGATGCTGTTTCCTGTCATATGGATGTTTTTTGCCTGTTTTAAAACCAATAACGAGATATTCGGCAGTCTGAGCCTTCTGCCCCAGGGATGGAGCCCGGAGGCATTCATCAAGGGGTGGAAGACCACGGGAACCTATACATATGCCCGGTATTTCATAAACACCTTTGCGCTGGTGGTTCCCACCACACTGCTGACGCTGGTGTCCTGCTCCATCGTGGCCTATGGTTTTGCCAGATTTGATTTTCCCGGCAGCCAGTTCCTTTTCATGGTTCTCATAGCCACGCTGATGCTGCCCAATGCAATCATTATTATACCCAGATACGCATTGTTCAACAAGCTGGGCTGGCTGGACTCCTATATGACCTTTTACGCGCCGGCTGCCGTGGGATGCTACCCCTTCTTCGTGTTCATGATGGTGCAGTTCTTAAGGGGACTTCCAAGGGATTTGGATGAATCCGCCTGCATTGACGGCTGCGGCCCCTTCCAGTGTTTTATACAGATCCTGCTTCCTCTGCTTAAGCCAGCCCTGTTTTCCGCCGGTCTGTTCCAGTTTTTATGGACCTGGAACGACTTTTTCAACACCAACATTTACATTAACACGGTTTCAAAATTTCCGCTGTCACTGGCCCTCAGGGTGAGTATTGACGTGACGTCCAATATACAGTGGAACCAGGTCATGTCCATGGCGCTGGTGTCCGTGATTCCGCTGATTCTGCTTTTCTTTGCAGCCCAGAAATATTTTGTGGAGGGCATTGCCACATCGGGCCTGAAGGGATGATTGGGTAAAGGAATAAAAGGCGAAGAAATAAAAAAGCGGGGAAACAAAAATCAGATATTGAGGGGAGACGCAACAGTGAGATACGGTTCGTGATGGAGGGGGACAGGGCTGTCCTTCGTCTCAGGCGTATGCCGGCGGAGGGCGCCGTCCGTTCCCAGGGAGTGCTGGAGGTGTTCCAGGGGATTACCAGGGAAGCTGCGAAATAAGCCCCTGGCCCGTAACAGTGGACGGAACTGAAATCACAATCCGCAGGGACGACTGGGATATGGACCAGCTCTATGGAAAAGCTCTTGCTTTCGGGGCGCCATACAGCGCTGCGCGGAAGCTCCTTCCAGGCATTACAGGGGCAGGCTTCATTATATAAACGGGCTTAAGGCCATGGATACTCCGGGCGGGCTGTCATCGGACGGCCTCCATCCATCGGATCAGGGTCATGAAATGATAGCGGAAAGGCCTGCCGGATATATGGCAGAAAAAAGGAGGATTGATTGAGAATATGAGTACGTACAAAAATCCGATTCTGTATGCGGATTATTCCGACCCGGATGTGGCGCGGGTGGGGGAGGATTATTATATGGTGTCCTCCTCCTTTACCTATATTCCGGGGGTTCCGCTTTTACATTCCAGAGATCTGGTTCACTGGGAGCTGATTAATCACTGCGTTAAAGAGCTTCCCTTTGAGAAATATGCCCTTCCATGCCACGGCTCCGGCACATGGGCTCCATCCATCCGGTATCATGAGGGGACATTCTTTGTGTTTATCCCGCTGGTGGATGAGGGAATCCTGGTTGCCAGATCCAGGGACCCCTACGGTGAGTTTGAATGTAATATGCTGTGCGAATCAAAGGGATGGATTGACCCCTGTCCTTTCTGGGACGATGACGGCAGGGCTTACATGGTCTTTGCCTATGCAAAGAGCCGATCCGGTATAAAACACCGGCTTTCGCTGGCGGAAATGGATCCCCAGTGCCGCTGTCTTCTGGCAGAGCCAGGGCTTATATTTGACGGTGAACAGATTGCGCCTACATCGGAAGGGCCAAAGATGTACAAAAAGAATGAATATTACTATATTCTGATGCCCTCAGGGGGCGTGGAGACCGGATGGCAGTCCTGCCTCAGATCCAGGTCTGTCTATGGGCCCTACGACTATAAAGTGGTGATGCACCAGGGAAATTCCCGGGTAAACGGTCCGCACCAGGGGGGCTGGGTGACATCGCCCGACGGGAGGCACTGGTTCATCCATTTCCAGGATGTGGTGGAGCTGGGCAGAATCATCCATTTGCAGCCCATGTGTTTTCTGGATGACTGGCCATTTATTGGCCAGGACCAGAATGGAGACGGCATTGGGGAGCCGGTGGAGGAGTGGCCCGTGCCGGCAGAAGGAATGCCGGAATACGCCATCCGCCAGTCCGATGATTTTGCGGAGAAGACACTGGGGCTCCAGTGGCAGTGGCAGGCCAATCCCAATACAGACTTTTATTCCCTGGAGGAACATCCGGGATACCTGCGGCTGTATTGTTACCGGAATCCGGGCAGGGAAAACCTGCTCTGGTATGCGCCCAATGTGCTGACCCAGATTCCGCAGAAACAAAAGCTGTCCATGACCGTGAAGCTGTCTCTTTCAGGCGGTGAGGACGGTGATTTTGGCGGAATCGGCATGGCGGGCCATGATTACGGATATGCGGGTTTGTACTACACGGGAAAGGGAATTCAGGTAAGATGTTACCGGGGAACGGTCACGGATCCCATGTTTGAAGGGGAAGCCGGTGAGAAGCTGGTCTTTTCACAGGAGGCAGAGGGGGAACAGGCTTGGTTCAGGCTGACCCTGGAGGAAGATAAGACGTATGGCTTTTCCTATTCTTCTGACGGCAGGAACTTTACCCGGATCGAATATTCATTTCCACTGAAACGTGCCACATGGACCGGCGCAAAAC
Source organism: Enterocloster clostridioformis (assembly GCF_020297485.1). NCBI lineage: Bacteria > Bacillati > Bacillota > Clostridia > Lachnospirales > Lachnospiraceae > Enterocloster > Enterocloster clostridioformis. Next base: position 1,541,173 of record NZ_JAIWZC010000001.1, on the reverse strand, counting down.
TCTGCCTGTGGTCCTGCTCACGGGAAAACCGGGAGTCTGGGGGATATTGTGATTATGAGTATGTGGAAATAAAATAAAAGACAAGGCTGTCTGCGTAAGACAGCCTTTGTTTATGATGAGGATTCAGGAACATGTTCTAATGAACCTCCGTATTCTTCCGGTATAAAATCAACAGTCCCTTCAGGAGCAGGGCGTCGTCCACCAGTATCTTATGGCGGCACAGCGGCGTGATGAACCTGGCCAGTCCGCCGGTGGCGATGATGGTGGGAGGCTCTCCCAGCTCCTTTTCCATGCGGTCCAGAATCCCGTCTATCATGTCCACGTTGCCGTAAATGATGCCGGAGCGCATACAGTCAATGGTATTCTTCCCAATGACATGGCTGGGAACCTCCAGGCTGATGTAGGGCAGCTGGGCCGTCTTGCTGCTGAGCGAGTTAAGGGAGACCTTGAGACCGGGAAGGATGGCACCGCCGATATAATTTCCCTTTTTGTCCACGGTGCACAGCGTGGTGGCCGTGCCCATATCTATGACCACCAGGGGAAGGGGATGTTCGTGGCTGGCTGCCACTGCGTCCACAATCTGGTCGCTGCCAACGGTCTTGGGGTTGTCCATGATGATATTCATGCCGGTTTTCATGCCGGAACCCACCAGCAGCGGACGGTTTCCCGTCACCTTTTCCACGGCGTTCAGGATGGTGGAATTAACAGGGGGAACCACGGAAGAGAGAATGGCTCCTTCTATGCTTGCAATATCAATCTGATGCATCTCCAGGATGTTCTTAAAGCTCACCGCGTATTCCGTATCCGTGCGTCCCTGGTCCGTGGTGACCCGTTCTATGAAATAGGTTTTTGTCTCGTCTATGCCGCCGATGACCGTATTGGTATTGCCCATGTCGATTGCTAAAATCATTGGGGGAACTCCTTTCAATCATTTAGGATGTATGTTATACTTTAACATGGATTGTAACATAGAAAAAGAGGAAAGACAACCGGAGGAATCATATGTTAAAAGGAAAGACAGTCCTTCTTGGCGTGACAGGAAGCATCGCGGCTTATAAGACAGCCGGCCTGGCCAGCATGCTGGTAAAAAAGGGCGTGAAGGTCCATGTTCTGATGACGGAGAACGCCACTCACTTCATTAATCCCATAACCTTTGAGAGCCTGACAGGCAACAAATGTCTGGTGGATACATTTGACAGGAATTTTGAATTCAGCGTGGAGCATGTGGCCCTGGCAAAGCAGGCGGATGTGGTGATGATTGCTCCTGCGTCGGCAAATGTCATCGGGAAGATTGCCCACGGCATTGCGGATGATATGCTGACCACTACGGTCATGGCGTGCAGGTGCAAAAAAATACTGGCGCCGGCCATGAACACCAACATGTACGAGAATCCCATTTTACAGGACAACCTTGATATTTGCAGGCGCTATGGTATGGAGGTCATAACACCGGCCTGTGGCTACCTGGCCTGCGGGGATACCGGGGCCGGAAAGATGCCGGAGCCGGAGGTATTGTATGAATATATACTGCGGGAGGCCGGCTATCCCGGGGATTTGGCAGGCAGACGGATTCTTGTGACAGCCGGGCCTACCAGGGAGTCCATTGACCCGGTGCGCTATATCACCAATCATTCCACAGGCAAGATGGGGTATGCCATTGCCAGGGTGGCGGCCTACAGGGGAGCCGACGTTACCCTGGTAAGCGGTCCGGTGGATCTGGCCCGCCCTTTGTTTGTGGAGACGGTTCCGGTGGAGAGCGCCAGGGAAATGTTTGAGGCGGTTACCGCAAGGAGCGGAGAGCAGGACATCATTGTCAAGGCGGCGGCGGTGGCGGATTACCGGCCTTCCACGGTGGGAACAGAAAAAATCAAGAAATCCGACGGTGATCTGTCCATTGCCCTGGAGCGGACCGACGACATCCTGAGGTGGCTGGGGCAGAACCGGAGGGACGGGCAGTTTCTTTGCGGATTTTCCATGGAGACCCAGAATATGCTGGAGAATTCCAGGGCCAAGCTGGCAAAAAAGCAGATTGACATGATTGTAGCCAACAACCTGAAGGTGGAGGGCGCGGGGTTCGGCACGGACACCAATGTGGTGACGCTCATCACCAGGGAGAGCGAGACAGAGCTTCCCATCATGTCCAAGGAAGAGGTGGCTGACCGCCTGCTGACCGAGATTTTGAAACGGACAAAAGGACAGGGAGGATTGAATCCTGCATGAAACAGGGTTCAGTCCTTTTTTCTTTCCTGCTCCCCGTGCTTTGCCGGAAGACAGACTGACAATGTCTTAACAAAGTCGTTGTGAAATGTATCTAAAAAAGCGTGGAATTCACGGCTAATACCCTGCCTTCATTGTGGCTTTTGACTAAAATGGCAAAACAGAAATATGGATATTGACTTTGAAACTGTCAAAATGTATAATTAAATCATGCTTGAAACGGGTTTCAAGAATAAAACACACAAAGGGCGGAAGGGCCGGAAGGCTGTAATCTGCAGACAGGCAGGATGGTGGACTTATGACGAGCATACGTGATGTGGCGAAGCTGGCGGGCGTATCCCCCTCAACCGTATCCAGGGTAATGAACGGTACGGCCAGGGTGGATGATGAGAAGAGGCAGAAGGTGGAACGGGCTATATCAGAAACCGGTTTCAAACCGAATGAGGTAGCCAGGTCGCTTTACAAGCGTTCATCCAAAATCATCGGCATACTGGTGCCAAACATTATCAATCCCTTTTTTAATGAGCTGGCGGGGGCTGTGGAAGAAGAATGTGACCGCAGGGGATACCGCCTGACGCTCTGCAACTCCAACGATGATTTGGAAAAGGAGAAGCGGAACTTAAGCCTGCTGGAGCGGATGAACGCAGACGGAGTCATCCTGATGACTAACATGGATGAGATACATAAGGAAGTGGGAAACTGCCGGATTCCGGTCGTGATGATTGACCGGCAGATTGAGGGGGGCAAGGAAATTGCCTGTATCCAGTCCAACCATTACCAGGGCGGGCGGATGTCCATGGAGCATCTTTTGGAATGCGGCTGCAGGCATATTGTGCAGATGAGCGGTCCGCTCCATCTGTCCAGTGCCAGAAAGCGCCACCAGGGATATCTGGATGTGTGCGGGGAGCGGGGAATCGAGCCTGCCTGCATAGAGGGAAATTACAGTTTTGAATCGGGAACCGAGATGGCAGCGCGGCTGTTGGAGAAGTATCCGGATACGGATGGAATCATAGCGGCTAACGACATGGTGGCCATATCGGTTTATAAGGAGCTTCACAGGAAAGGCATAAGGGTGCCGGAGGATATACAGTTAATCGGGTTTGACAACATATCCCTAAGCAGCCTGTTCACGCCGGAGATTACCACCATTGCCCAGCCCATAAAAAAGATGGGGCAGGATGCGGTTCGGATGCTGACAGAATACGTTGCCGGAGCTCAGATTAACAGGAATAAGGTATTCGATGTCAAGCTGATTAAAAGGGACACAACTCTTTAGGGAATGTCCGCAGCGCAGTACCAGGACATTCCCAGGCATCAAAGGGATAAAATAAAATGTAAAGTAGAAAAGGAGGAACTATGAAGACAGCAGTGGTAGGCAGCATCAACATGGACATGACAGTGACAGCCGAGAGGATTCCCTTAAAGGGGGAAACGCTGAAAGGAGAGGACATCCGCTACATACCCGGAGGAAAGGGTGCCAATCAGGCCGTTGCCATGGCAAAGCTGGGGGCGGATGTGGAGATGTTCGGCTGTGTGGGCGACGATGAGGCCGGAAGAAGCCTCATAAAAAACATGGAGGACATGGGAGTGGGAACCACCCACATTAAAGTGGCTCCAGGAGTGAACACAGGGCTGGCGGTCATCACCGTAGGGGATCACGACAATACGATTGTGGTGGTGGCGGGAGCCAATGACAGGGTGGACCGGGAATACGTGGACAGCATAAAGGATGCTCTGCTGTCATGCGGCATCGTATTGCTGCAGCATGAAATTCCCCAGGATACCATCGAGTATGTAATTGATATCTGCCATGAAAATGGCGTAAAGGTAGTACTGAATCCCGGACCGGCCAGACCGGTGAAGCCGGAAGTACTGGCAAAAGTGGATTATCTTACGCCAAATGAACACGAGGCAGCCATCCTGTTCGGGGATATGCCTGTGGAGGAGATGCTTAAGGCACATCCCGGCAAGCTGGTGATTACCCAGGGGTCTAAAGGCGTATCCACATGCCTTCCATCAGGAGAAATTCTTACCGTACCTGCCAGAAAAGCCAATGTGGTGGACACCACAGGAGCAGGAGACACATTAAACGGGGCATTTACCGTACAGATTGCGGGGGGCAGCACCATGGAGGAAGCGCTCCGGTTTGCCAACACGGCGGCCAGCCTGTCCACGGAGCGGTTCGGAGCCCAGGGCGGAATGCCTGTCCGCAGCCAGGTACTGGAAGCCATGCATCAGGAGAGAATGTAACGCATTGACAAACACGCTTTCGGCGTAAAGAAGACGGAGGAACAGAACATGAAGAGACACGGCATACTCAACAGCAATATTTCCAGGGTACTGTCAGCCATGGGGCATACGGACAGAATCGCAATCGCTGACTGCGGACTGCCCGTGCCAGAGGGGACAGAGCGCATTGATTTGGCTGTGACATTTGGAAATCCCCGGTTTATGGACGTATTGAAAGCGGTTTCAAACGATATGAAAATAGAAGCGGTGGTTCTGGCAGAGGAAATCAAAGAACAGAATCCACAAATCCTGGAGGAAATCCAGGAGCTTTTTGCCAGCTTTGAAACCGGTTTCAAACCGGAAAAAGTGGAATTTGTCCCGCATACCCGCTTTAAGGAGATGACAAAGGAATGCAGGGCCGTTATCCGGACCGGAGAGACAAAGCCCTATGCCAACATCATCCTGCAGTCCGGCTGTATCTTTTAGAGCAGAATTTATCTGGAGGAAAACAACATGAAAATAGAAATGAAAGGAATCAACAAATCCTTTGGTCAGAACCAGGTCCTAAGGGATGCCGGCTTTGTGCTGGACGACGGAGAGGTACACGCCCTGATGGGAGAAAACGGCGCAGGTGACCGTGTTATAATAAGACCAAGTTAGCAAGGAACCCAATGAAATCAAGGGTTTGCGGCTACTTAGGTCTTAATTTATTTTACCACAATCGAACTGCTTTTTCAATAAATCCAGTGTCGTTTTCCAAAGGGTGGGATATTTTTAGGACCAGGGCCGCAGCCGGGTGGTTTGGGACCTGCTTATACTTAGTCCTATTCCAAATATCCTTTTCTTTTACTTCTTCTTGAAGTGAAGCCCTCTTTCGGGGGAACAGCGCTGTTAAAATATAAATACAAAGAGGACTGAGTAAAGCGATTTTGTTAGCTGACCTTAGTCCTCTTTTGCATTTTAGGAGGAAAAGGGTATGCAGGTGCTATTTATTATTTTTATCATCATGTTGATTTTAACAGGAATTGTCATCGTTGCATTAGCTGTAACGGCGAAGCAATCTGACGAAAGATTACGCATTATATGTAGTACCTCTCTTGAACGGAAGGAGAGGTGAAGGTAATGCGGGACTATACAACTGGAAATCCGATTGTGGATGCAAGTGCCGAAATCAATATTACCGGCAATATTACACCGCAGACGTGGTATAAGACAATCATAAAGGAAACAGGTAAACCGCATTTGACTGCCATTGTCATACTTGCAGATATCGTTTACTGGTATCGTCCAACTGAATTGAGGGACGAAAGTACCGGGCAGATTATAGCGATTCGTAAAAAGTTTAAAGCTGATCTACTTCAGCGGAGTTACCAACAGATTGCGGAGCAATTCGGATTGAGTAAAAAAGAAGCTACTAATGCAATTATATTTTTAGAGAAATTAGGTGTAATAAAAAGAGTTTTCCGGACAATCAATATGAATGGTCTTGTTGTAAACAACGTCCTATACATAGAGTTGATTGTTGAGAAGCTGAAAGAATTAACATATCCCCACTGTTTTGATACCCGTGTCCCTTCTACGGGAGACAGGGGAGAAGATATGGCAGATGAAAAGAGGGACGAACAGTGCTTTATCTTGAAAAATAGTGAGATAACTGGTTTTCAGCAGGGAGGTGTCCCCCAAAAAAGAGACAGGGTATCCCTTGAAAAAGAGGGACCTGCTACACTAGAAAAAGGTAGATGCCACTTTTCTGAAAGCACAGCACTATCCAGTAACAGGCAGACAAATACAGATATTACTACAGAGACTTCAACCATAGATTATACCAATCCTATCCAATCCCATCAGAATACACAGCAGGTATTTAAAGCAAAGATTGGATATGATGCGATTTGTATAGACCGTCCTTACGATGTAGACAGGCTGGACGAAATTGTGGGAATAGCAGTGGATGTGCTTACATCAACAAAAGATACAGTCAGAATCAATCAGGAGGAAAAGCCTGCAGCTATTGTTAAATCCGTATTCTGGAAATTAGATATGTTTTGTATCCAGTTTGTTTTAAACAGTCTGTCAGAGACGAAAACCAAAATTAGAAATATGCGGGCAGCTTTGCTAACTGTTCTGTATAATTCGGCATTTACATCAAGTAATGTGGTGATGAACCAGGCAGCAGTGAATGGTGACATCTACTCCGGATGCTTATAAGCAAAGGGGGTGATGGACAGTAATTAGGGTTAGACAACTACGCCAGGGTAAAGAGTTGACGCAGTGGGAATTGGCGGACAAGCTGAAAATCAGCTTGCGTACATATCAGCGAATTGAGTATGGGCAGCAAAAGCCGTCCTACAAAGTAATTCTGGAACTGCAAAAGATATTTCAGGAAAATATTGAATTTATCCTGCAGGAAATATAGCTGCTGAATAAGGAATGGAGGAGATATATGTTTGATATCAATCAATTAGAGACAATGGACATTGTATTTGCCAATGAAGCGCATGAGAGATTTTTCCGTGAAAAGGTTCGTGAACTTCCAAATTCGCGTAAAGACAATAAAGAAGTTGCCATGATTTATACTCTTGGAATATGTGACATGACAAGGGCTGCATTTACACAGATTGTGGATCAGAGAACAGAGCAGATCAATCCAATGGCATTATTTGCAGGATGGCAAACATCGGCCTCGATGAAAGTGACACGGCTGGCAATCAATCTTTATACAGGCTTTTCACAGACAGTGAACAGGGATGATTCAAAAGAGGGTTACAACTTCGGGGAAGTCAGCTCGGAATATACAGTCGAAGAAGTATTTGACTGCCCCTATGCAAGATATTTTATTGAATCGGTTAGACTGCGTTATGGTATATCGTGAAGAGGGGGAGACATTGAAGAATGAGAATGTACAAGACGGACGATATCATTGAGATACTGCAGGACAGCAAGGAATACGATAACAAATATGTAGGGTTTGAAGTGAATGAAAAAGGCAACCTTATCATCACATTAAAGGAACATGCTCCGGGCTGGAGGGATTCGGACGGATTCGGTGAAGCCGTTGAGGAACTTGAACTTTTGGAGAGCGCCGGCGAATATTAACGACAGAGAGGAAAAGTCAAAATGGATAGAGAAATTCTTGGAATTGATCATGGAAACAGGCAAATGAAAACAGCCAATACGGCATTTTTATCCACAGTAACACCACAGAGGGTAAAACCCAGTAATTTGAGTCAGATTCTGGAGTTCAATGGGGAGTATTACGCAATTGGCGGCAGCATGGAAGAGGTGAATACGAAAATTGACAAAACTGTGGACGATGATTACTATATCCTTACCCTGGCGGCGTTGGCTACTGAATTAAAATTCAGAGGTAAGACCCAGGCAGCAGTCCGATTGGCAACAGGATTACCACCGCGGTGGTATGAAACACAGATGAAAGCATTTCGTAAATATTTGGGCAGGGAAAGGGAAATGAACTATCGGTATCAGGGAGAAGAATTCCATGTTTATCTGGAAGGCGTGAGTGTATACATGCAGGGCTTTGCCGCTATCACCGATATACTGGCAGAGACGGAAGGAAAATCCTGTCTATTGGTAGATATTGGCGGAGGAACCGTTGACGGAGTTCCGATTGAGAATATGCGTCCCAGTGGTGCACAGCCTATTATAGATAATAATGGCACCATAAAATGTATCTCCAGCGTGAATGAGGTACTGATGGCCGAGTTCGGGGAGAAGGCAAAACCATATATCATCGAAAAGATCATGCAGACCGGTACATATGCCGGTGACGAGGCGTACCTGCAGGTAATCCGAAGGGAACTGGGCAGATATACAGAATATATTTATAACCTCATTAAGAAGCATGGATATAACCTCCATCTGGAAAAAATAATCTTTATGGGCGGTGGGGCTTCAATCATGCAGAATTTCGGGGATAACAAGGGGAAGGACGTGATAAGTATTCCCGATATCCATGCAAATGCGAGAGGGTATGAAGAAACCCTGAAAAGCATATGGAAGGCCAGACAGAGCATGGCCGGATAAGGAGGCTATACATGGATGATAAATATGCCACTACACTTCGGCTTTATAAAAATAATCCGGTACATTTCCAGGCACTCACCTGTCTGGAAGCGTATAACCGGGAACTGTTCAGTTCACAGAACGATTTTATAGCCGAGGCAGTGATCTATTATTCGGAACACCTAAAAAGGAAAACGGACTTTAAAGAACTGGAGGGTACGTTATCCAGTATAAAAGAACATGAGGATTACTTCCGTGAATTGACCAGACATGCTTTAGAGGAGGCATTGGAAACAATACAGACCGTATCAATGTACATGCAAACTGGTAATGATGTCAGTACGAAAGAGAAACAGGAACCCGAAACAAGGAATGAACAGCCAGCCGTTAAGGTGGATCAGGCAACAAAAAAAGATTTAAAACTGCTTGAATTTTATGGTTCATTTGGTGACTTTGAGGACGAAGGAGAAGATTGTTTATGACGATATTATGTGCTATTATTAAATTTGTAGGAAAATTGTTGCTTGCTTTTATATATGTGGCATTGAAAATAGCTTCATTCAGCATCAAGCTGGTGGGCTGCATGTTTCTGTTTATGTTCCACCTTTTTATGATTTTAGTGGACATGGGAACCCCATCTTAAAAGACAGGAGAAAAATATGGCTGTATGTAAAATTTGTGGTGGTGAAATGCTGGAACACGTAGGATGTAAAGTGGAAACGTGTATCTGCAAAGGAAAAAGCCATGTGCGTATCAAATTTGGCTACGAGAAAGACATGGAAACATATTATGATGATGGTGATATATGTCCGGATTGTTTTGCTCCATTTGGGAACTTCCACCATTATGGCTGTGATATGGAGGAATGCCCGGTATGTGGTGAGGCAATCTATGGCGATTGCTCATGTGATTTAGTATTTTATGATTTGGAGGATATGAATCATGGACACAATGGGGTCTGATAGTATGAGCACAGTCATATGGTTCATGATCGTTGCAGTTATCCTGTGCATATTTTTTCAGTGTGGTTTAAGAAAAAAAGTAATTTGAAACAAACAGAATAAAATAATGATTGGAGATCCGGTACATGAGTGAAATGGAGCCTATCCATATAAATGAATTTGAAAAGGTCCGGCAGATTATCAATTAGGCCAGACAGGAAGTAAATTATAAGGTTAATGAAACAATCATTAATCTTTATTGGGAAATCGGGAAATTTGTTTCGGTGAAGACAAAGCAGGAGGGGTGGGGCCGTTCTACTGTAAAGAAACTTTCGCAGTATATTCTATCAAAGGAACCAGGAATACATGGCTATTCGGGACAAAATATTTGGCGAATGAAACAATTCTTTGAAACTTACCAGAATAAGCCGGAACTCTCAACACTGTTGAGAGCAAATACTTGGTCAAATAACTTACATATTATGTCAAAGACGAAAAGTGATGAAGAGAAAGTATTCTATTTAAAGCTGGCTTCAAAAGAAAAGTATAAAGCCCGTGAATTGGAACGGCAGATTGACAGTGGGTATTTTGAACGAGTTTTGCTTTCTGACGGCAAAGCACCATCGGCAGTGGACTATACGGAAACAACTGGCATGATACGGGATTTATATATGCTGGAATTTCTGAATCTGCAGGAACCCTATAAAGAATTTGATCTAAAGCAGGCCATCTTAAAAAACATGAAACAGTTTCTTCTTGAATTTGGCCGGGATTTTATCTTTATGGGTGAGGAATATCATTTACAGGTTGGAAAAAATGATTATTTTGTGGATCTCCTCTTTTTCCATAGGGAATTGCAGTGCCTTGTTGCGATTGACTTGAAAATTGATGATTTTAAGCCGGAGTATTTAGGCAAAATGGAATTTTATCTGGAAGCCTTAGACCGCGATGTAAAAAAGCAGCATGAGAACCCGAGTGTTGGTATTATCCTTTGCAAGAGCAAAGACAAAGATGTTGTTGAATACGCATTGAGCCGTAATATGACTTCCACAATGATTTCAGAATACAGAACGAAGCTGATTAGCAAAGAAATATTGCAGAAAAAACTGGAAGAATTATATGATACGGTGGATAACAGCCAAAACTCTCAACATTGTTGAGAGTTTTAAAAATCTAAATTAAATAATGATATACCAATTTTGTGGGCTGATTCGTCAGCCTGCTTTTTTTGTCTATAAATTGAAAAATAGAGCGGGGTGGTGTAAAGAACATTCCTGGATGCTTTACCAGGAGACTACAGGGCAGTATTGTACCCCGCAATAACAGGGATAACATTTCATTTCCAGACCATACAAAGATAAGAAATAAAGGAGGCATACAAAGCGAATATAAGAGTTTTTATAAGCAAGTAAAAGGGAACGAGGGGGATAAATGCAAATATAGTACCAGACTTGATACATACGGATGTGGTTGCCAACATAACTGTGACTACTGCTATGCACGCTCGCTTCTTTCCTTTAGGGGATTTTGGAACCCTACAGAGCCAAGCATTGCGGATATTGCCAAAATAAAGAGAAAGATTCAGAAGATGCCACCGGGAACCATCATACGCATGGGGGGAATGACGGACTGTTTTCAGCCTTGCGAGGCTCAACATCATGTAACATACGAAACCATCCGTGAAATGAACCGGTGCGGTATTGGATATCTTATTGTAACTAAATCCCATTTGGTTGCACAGCCCGAATATCTGGATATTTTGGACAAGGAGCTGGCCCATATCCAGATCACAGTCACAACTTTAGATGATAATAGAGCATTGACATATGAAAAAGCAAGCATTCCGTCAAAACGGATAGAAGCATTACAGAAATTACAGTCTGATGGATACGATGTAGCAATTCGGCTGAGTCCTTTGATAGAGGATTTCATGGATTTTAATACGCTGAATACGCTGAAAATCAACCGTTGTGTAGTGGAATTTTTGCGGGTGAATAGTTGGATTAAAGGTTGGCTGCACGATGTCGATTTCAGCAAGTATAACCTGAAACAAGGTGGATACAGTCATTTGCCATTGGCTGAAAAGCAGAAGATCCTTAAAAAAATAAAGATACAGGAGATAACAGTCTGTGAGGATGTCACAGAGCATTATGAATATTGGCGGGATAATTTTAATCCTAATAGGAATGACTGCTGTAATTTGAGATTACTGAGCAAATCATAAAATCAGGGTTTGGAAATGAAATATCCTCTGTATATAGCCGCCAAATGGCAGAAAGGACATGTAAATGAACCGGATTCGTGATGAACCTAATTGATGGAGTGTGAGTTGATAAGGTGTTTTGAGCTGCATCAAGTTGCTTTCAATATTTTGTAGGAAAAGAGTGTGGGACTTTGGAGAGAAAAAGTTTTGAATATGGAGGGTTCCATTTTTACCCATTACGGACATTTAATGAGGCGGATGGAGACTTTTATGCGCGCGTCTTTAAGTCACGCGAGGATCGTGAACTTGGTTTTATATCATCTGACGAGCCATGGAGCAAGTACCCATATAATTATGAAGATTTTTATAAAGCTGCAGGTGGAAAGGTGTTTGATATTTTCTTTTGTGAGGAAAATGGGAAGCAATATGTACCATGTGCGGATGAATTACGGGTGTATTTGAATCCACCAATTAAGAATAAAAACAATAGGACAACACGCTAAGTGGTATAAATTAGTGAAAAAGGATACATAGGAACATGAAATGGGCTGACCAGACATCAGCCTGTTTTTATTTATGAAAACAATTGCAATAATTAATTCAAACCAGGAGGTAAGTGAATGAAAACAAAAATGAAGGATTATCTGATCACAAGGGGAATGAAAGTAAAAGCAGCCCTGAGCAATAACAAGGCGGAAGGATTTGTCGATACTGCCAGTGCGTCCGTAAGTGAGTAACAACAGCACAATGATGTTGCGAACGAGGACAGTTAGAAAATCTGCTTTAGCAAAGCGGGGATTGAGAAATATCCGGGGTTTATACCCACAATCCTCTCCAACCAACTGATCTGAAAGGGAAACCGGACAGGGAGTGTAGCATGTTGGCAACGCCATAAGTCAGCCGAACTATCACGGTTGTGACTGAAGGGCAAGGAGAAAGGCCAGATATGAGGATAAAGGCTTGATTGCTTTATGAATAGTCCGAGGGGGCATAGTCGGGCCTCTGGCACACGATAGTTTAGGTGCCAGGCGGTGCAGGAGCTGTGTAGATAGCAGGCACAGCAGTCCGTGATATTTGCACTGACCAGCCATAATAAATGGAAAAGGACGAATGTTCTATCCGACAATCTGGCAAGCTGTGTTTCTAATTGTCTAAACGGAGATTGCCTAAACCGGAACGCTTTTTTAAGCTATGCGTAATGCCGCAAGGTGAAATTTCAAGAACTGAAAACGCAAGGAAGATGACGCTGAATATCCGGCATGGCAACGGAGCCGCCATAGTAGTCTGAGCAGGGGAAAGCCATGTACATGGCGAAGGGCGGCAGTTTATCTCTTAATGCAAAGAAAGGAAAGGTGCGTGAGGCATTGAGAAATCCGATTGATGTATTAAACAGTCTAAGATCAAAAGCATGTAATGGAAATTATTGTTATGAACGTTTGTACCGTAACTTGTATAATGAGGGATTTTATCTTCTGGCGTATCAATATATTTATGCCAGTGAGGGACTTATGACCACAGGCGCAGATGGAAAAACCATAAACGGCATGGGTATGGACAGGATACAGAAGCTTATGGAGAGCATGAAAAACCACAGCTATCAGCCAGTCCCCGCACGCCGCACTTACATTGAAAAAAAAGGTGGAAGAAGATGCCTGTCGGGTATTCCGTCTCTTGACGATAAGATGGTGCAGGAAATCGTGCGCCTAATATTAGAAAGCATTTATGAACCAATATTTTCTGACGCTTCTCATGGATTTCGCCCAAACAGAAGCTGTCATACTGCCTTGCTTCAGATGCAAAGCACTTTCACAGGCGTAAAGTGGTTTATAAAGGGCGATGGCAGAGACTATTTTAAGAAGATTGACCACGCTGTACTGATAACCATTTTACGCAGACGTATCCATGATGAATATTTTATTGCATTGATATGGAAATTTTTGAAAGCAGGATATGTGGAGGACTGGACATTTCACAAGACCTATTCCGGCACCGCGCAAGGCACCTTGATCGGTCCAATTCTTTTATCTATTTATCTGAATGAACTGGACAGGTTTATGGAGAATTACATGCAGGAAGAACAAAAAATGCTGTATGACCCAATTCAGGGAAACCAGAAGGGATTGCTGAAGTATCATTACCATGAGCAGAGGGACAGCGGTTACAGGAGTCTGTTTTATGTGCGTTATGCGAATGAATGGTTATGTGGAGTAATCGGCAGCAAGAGGGACGCAGAAGAAATCCGGGCAGATATTGGGCGGTTCCTGGAAGAAACGTTGAAGCTGGAACTGTCAGAAGGAAAAGCCTTGATAACCAATGCCCATGATAAGGTTCATTTCCTTGGCTATGAAATTGTTGCGTCGGATGATGAAAGAGTGTGTGGAAATAGGAACGGCTACATGGGACTTGCCAGAAGAGGCAGAGTTAAATTGTATGTTCCCCGTGGGAAATGGCAGAAAAGACTCATAGATTACAAGGCTTTGGAAATCAAGTATCAGGACGGAAAAGAAATATTTAACCCTGTCCACCGAAGTTATCTCATCAACAAAGATGACTTAGAGATCGTGCGGCAATACAATGCTGAAGTCAGAGGGCTTTATAATTATTACAGGATCGCAGACAACGTGAGTGTCCTCGGCCACTTTAATTATGTGATGAAATTCAGCATGTTTAAAACCTTTGGGGCAAAATATAAGCTCCATATCAGCGAAGTCCGAAAGAAATACGGTTATAAGCAATTTGGGGTAAAGTACCGGACAAAACAAGGTGAAAAGATTCTGTATTACTATGAGGACGGCTTCAAGAATGTAAAAAAAGGGATTGCCAAACCAGAGATTGATCTTGTTCCAAAACGTGAGGCACTTGTATTGTGCGTACAGTGCCAGGAACGTTTACATGCTGGAGAATGAGACTGATAGATAAATGGAGAGCCGGATACATCGAGAGGTGTAAGTCCGGTTCGGGGGCGGGCATTTGGAAACCTGCCGCTGTGAAGCGGTAAGGCGCCAGGGGCCTAGCCTACTCAAAATTTTAATGGCTGTTGTAATTGGCGCTTTATTGCTGGCTGGACTGTATGCTTTGTTTGGTGATACGGTGTTACCTACTTTAACGCGCCGCATCACTGAAATGTTTAACTATGCCGGATAATGGCAGGGAAGTTCAGGCTATTGTATTTATACTTTTACTTTTAGCAGCATCGGCCATGGACATTAAAAAAAGAATGGTGCCTGATGCTTTATGTGTGATGATTGCACTGACCGCTGCGCTTTCTTTTCAGCCACGGAATTTATGGGGGATTTTAGTTTCACTTCCATTTTTACTGGCGGCGGTCTTTTGTGGAGGCATGGGAGGCGGAGATATCAAATTGATGGCGGCCGCAGGGATTGTTCTGGGGCTTCCCGCAGGGATAGCTGCAACTGTTTTAGGGCTGTCATTGGTCCTTGCATATTCCGCTGTAATGAAAATTTGTAAAAAGCTGCAGGTGACTGCAGTGCCGCTGGTGCCCTTTTTATCAGTAGGGTGTGCGGCGGGATATTTGATCAGATAGGAGGATTGAATGAAAAGAAAAGCATTTTACTGTATTTGCATAGCGGCTCCCATTACCTTTGTGGGCGCTGTCCTGGCACTTTGGAAGTGCCGCAGGAAAAGGAGATACATTGTGAGATAACCCCACGGCGGCAGGAATCCCCTGCCGCATGATAAGAGATATGGATTATTACGAAGGTATATTGTCTGTTTTTACCCAGAGATGTAAGGTCAAGGCACATATTAAATAAAGCGAGGTACTGATGCAATGAACGATAAACAACAATATTATAACGATTTTTATTCGGAATTAGAAAAGGCCATGGAGCCAAGTGGTGGAAAACTACAAGAAATGGATATGCCAAACAACAATGGTTTTAGGAAAGGCATCATAATCAAGTTTGACAATATTTCATTGGCACCAATCGTCTATCCGGACTTTTATTATCAAGACTGGAAAGGCGGGAAGCCTGTGAGCAGTATTGTCTTTGGTATAAGGTTTGAACTCATGAAGACATCACCCGGACTAACCCATTTTAATATAGGAAGCATGGACCGAAATACTGCTGTCACCCATCTGTATGCCGGAATTGTTAGTTACGAGAGCAATAAAGAGTGGCTGGAAGAGATTCCACACGAGCGTGTGGGGGACCTTGCGGTTTTTGCAAAATGGAGGTTTGACAATGCGGGACAGGATTTAGTGGCCTCTGCAAAGGTAACGGAACCACTACTTGCACATCTGCAGCTCACAAAAGAAGAGGCATTAAAAATTGCAAAAGCAAACACAGGTAGAAAAGCAAAGCTTGAGAGTGTGGGCGGTATCATAGCAAAAATGTTGTCGGACAGAGGAATAGACAAAGAAGTAGCTGAAGCCATCTCAATGAGGGGTCAGGCGGAACCATTTCAGGTGCTGACGACTGACAACGGCATTGATGGAGCGGCAGTAATTGCGTGCCCGGAAGTTTTAAAAGAAGTTCAAAAGCAAATGATGGAAGAGTATTATATTCTTCCATGTTCTATTAATGAAGTGCTGATTTTGCCAAAGTCTCAAACAGAAGATGTGGAAGGATTAAAAGAGATGGTGTCCAGCATTAACAAAGAGGAAATTGAACCGAAGGAAAGACTTTCGGATAACATTTATGAGTTTGACGGCCATAGCTTAAAACTCGCCGGAGCAGAATTAACACAGGAGTATAGCGTTTCAAAATCAAAACCACATCATAGAAGCAGATAGCTTTCGGAGGTAAAACAGAGTGAACTTACAAGACAAATCAGATTTAACCGGACAGTACAGGAACACTATAAAATTTCTCTCTCACCCAATCTGTGGGATTGCATACACAGCCATGCCTGGTTCAAAAGCTAAACTCGGTCCGGTTGAGTTAGAGGTGAATCATAGCAGAGAAGAAAGGGCGTAGCAATAAAATCAAAGAACACACGGAGATGTTGGAGGCCGGCATGAAAGCGGTGTTCACCTCTGACAGATACCGTAAGTATCTGTCAACTATGTAGAATTTCTATATTTACAGTTACTGCATAGCTGACAGGTACGCAAATTTAATTTATATGGAGGAATATATAGAATTATGAAAATATTAAAAAGCCGTACCGTACTCGGAGCGATATGCATTGTGGTGTCTCTGCTTTTCTGCTTCGGGGTAACCCCACTGTTTAATAAAGAAATCAGTAAAAAGGTGGAAATCGTGCGGGTGGTAAAGGATATTAAAATCGGGGATAAAATCACGGGTGATATGGTACGGACGGTGGAGGTGGGGAGCTTAAACCTGCCGCCCGAAGTCATGAAAAATAAGGACAGCGTTATTGGAAAATATGCATCTGCGGATATGGTTGCAGGTGATTACATCATTAACAGCAAGGTCGCGGACGAACCGGCTGCAGAAAATGCCTACTTATATAACTTGTCAGGTGAGAAACAGGCTATTTCTGTATCGGTGAAATCATTTGCAACCGGGTTATCTGGAAAACTTAAATCAGGTGATATTGTATCCGTGATCGCGCCGGATTATCAGAAGCAGGGTGATACCGTAATCCCGCCGGAATTAAAATATGTTGAAGTGATTGCCGTAACTGCAGGAAGCGGCTATGACGCCAATACAGGCGAATCAGAGGAATCAGAGGAAAAGGAGCTGCCCAGCACGGTGACGCTTCTTGCAACCCCGGAACAGAGCAGGATACTAGCCATGATGGAGAAGGACGGAAACCTGCATATATCTCTGGTATACAGGGGGACAAAAGAGAATGCAGCGAAGTTTATTGCAGAGCAGGACCAGGCGCTGCAGGAACTTTATCTACCGGAAGCGGAGACGGCGGAACCGGAAACTGGACAGCCCGAAGGAGAGACAGAAGGGAGTGCAGAATAAATGCTGAATTTCAAGGGCAAAAGGTGTGAGGATAAATCTGAAAGCAAAGAGGAACACGAAACAGGAAAGCGGCGGGCCCAGGTCTTGGCTGTCTGGGGGAGCCCCGGCTGCGGAAAAACAACGATATCTGTGAAACTTGCAAAGTACCTGGCAGAAAAAAGGAAGAATGTGATCTTGGTGATCACTGATATGACCGTGCCAATGATCCCCTGTATCTGTCCGATGGACGAGTTGGAGAATACATGGTCCCTTGGTAATATTCTGGCTGCGCCACATGTCACAAAAGGTTTAATTGAAGAGAACTGTATTGTCCATAAAAAAATAAAGTACCTGGCAATGCTCGGTATGCTAAAGGCGGAAAACGAATATTCCTATGCTCCCTACGAATCAGAGCAGGCTTTGGAATTTCTTGCCAGGCTGCGGGAATTATCTTCCTATATCATCATTGACTGCAGCAGCTATATCGCCAATGATATTCTTTCCGCAGTTGCTTTAATGGAAGCAGACGCCGTCCTTCAGATGGTAAACTGTGACCTTAAATCAATCAGCTATCTGGCGAGCCAGTTACCATTACTGCAGGAAGCAAAGTGGAAAACAGAGAGACACTTAAAGACAATCAATAATATTAAAGGGCAGGAGGCTGTCAGCCATATGGAACAGGTCCTTGGAACAGTCAGCTTCCGGATTCCGTCTGCAATTGAAGTTACAGAACAGGGAATGGCGGGAAACCTGCTGGCTGGCCTGGAGGGGAAAAAGAGCCGTGGTTTTAATCAGGAAATAGTAAAGATTGCTAAGGAGGTATACGGATGTTAGGGGAAAGGAAGACACGAGGAGTATTTAACGAGGGGAAAAATTCTGAATGGGGCGCAAGGATGCAGGAACTGATGCCGGTACAGGCAGCTCCGGTGGAACCCGCCATGATAGAACCGACAGATGCAGGGAATAAGGGTGCTGATGATCTATTCTTTGCGGCCGTAGAGGGGAAGGACTTCGCTACGGTGCTGCAGGAAGTCCAGGAGCATATTGCCAGCCGTTACAGCTCCCTTTTGACCGATGGGAACAGCGAGGATGTGAAACGGCAGATGAAGCGCTATATTACAAAATATGTCCAGGAAAACCGGGTCGCCGTCCAGGGCATGTCAAACCAAGAACTTGTTGATAACCTGTATACGGAAATGGCAGAGTTTTCATTCCTGACAAAATACATCTTTGGAGAAGGGATTGAAGAGATAGACATCAATAGCTGGAAGGATATTGAGGTCCAGTACAGCGGCGGCGGGACAGAGAAGCTGGAGGAGCACTTTGATAGCCCGGCACATGCGATCAATGTGATCCGCAGGATGCTCCATGTGTCCGGGACAATCCTTGATGACGCAAGCCCTGTTGTTACTGGAACCCTGGCAAAAAATATCCGTATCGCTGTATTAAAAACCCCGGTTGTGGACGAAGAGGTGGGGCTTGCTGCTTCCATCAGAATTGTAAACCCGCAGAGCATGCGGAAAGAGGATTTCATTTCTGGCGGGACTGCCACAGGGGAGATGCTGGACTTTTTAAGCGAATGTATCCGGTATGGAATTTCCGTGTGTGTTGCCGGCGCCACAAGTTCCGGGAAAACAACGGTGGCCGGCTGGCTGCTTACCACAATCCCGGACCGGAAAAGGATTTTCACGATTGAAAACGGCAGCCGTGAGTTAGACCTGGTGAGGGAGGATGATGGAAGGGTAGTAAATTCTGTGGTACATACACTTACGCGTGACAGCGAGAATGACCGCCAGAGGATTGACCAGATTGCCCTTCTGGATGTCGCCCTGCGCTTTAATCCTGATATCCTGGTGGTTGGTGAAATGCGGGGGGCGGAGGCCAATGCAGCACAGGAAGCCGCCAGGACCGGCGTGGCAGTTGTCACAACAATCCATTCCAATTCCTGTGAGGCTACCTACCGCCGTATGGTGTCCCTTTGTAAGCGTGCCGTGGATATGTCAGATGAAACATTGATGGGATATGTGACAGAAGCATATCCAATCATCGTTTTCTGCAAGCAGTTGGAAAACCGCCAAAGGGTAATCATGGAAATCATGGAGTGTGAGATCAAGCCGGACGGGACGCGGAAATACCGCCCCCTGTATCAGTATGAGATTTTGGAAAACCAGATGGAAGGAGACTATTTTGTAGTGAACGGAAAGCACAGGGTAATGAACAGTATTTCAGACGGGCTATATAAGCGTCTGCTGGAAAACGGGATGCCGATGGAAACCCTTAACCGATTCCACGCAAAGGGTGAGGGAGGGGAGGAATCTTGACAAGTATACAGCTTTTTGCCTGCCTGGGGCTGATTGTAGGTGGTTTTTTGCTATTCGGAATCCGGCCAATGGAATTTACAGACGGACTATTTGGTTTTCTGGCAAAGGAGCCATCTAATATCCGTAATGAAATCCATACCGCGACAAAGAGGAAAAAAGTGAAGTTTTTGAAAAAGGCAATCATGGAGGCCCAGCAGGTACTGAAAATGACAGGGAGGGAAAAGCATTTTTCCCTTATCTGTGCGGCGGCCCTGGTGCTGTTTACAATCGGCGCTTCCATCGCTATCATGATTGGAAATTTTTTTTTAGCGCCGGTGATGGCCGTTGGCTTTATGTTTTTTCCCTTCTGGTATGTAATCCTGTCTGCCAGCAGTTATAAGAAGAATGTTGCTGCGGAATTGGAGACAGCCTTGAGCGTTATCACAACGGGTTATCTTCGGACGGAAGACATTCTGACCGCAATCGAGGAGAACATTCAATATTTGAACCCTCCGGTCCAGCGTGTATTTCAGGACTTCATTGTGCGCATAAACCTTGTAAATCCGGATGTCCATGAGGCATTGAAAGAACTGAAGGAAAAAATCGACAACGATGTATTCCAGGAATGGTGCGACGCCTTATGTGACTGCCAGTATGACAGGAGCTTAAAGACTACTCTGACACCGATTGTATCCAAATTGAGCGATATCAGGATAGTCAACGCGGAATTGGAATACCTGATTGTGGAACCGAGAAAAGAATTTATCACAATGGCGATATTTGTGATCGGCAATATTCCCCTGCTCTACTTCCTTAATAAAAGCTGGTATGATACTTTGATGCATACCCCGATGGGGCAGATAATTCTTGCGGTCACTGCGGCAATCATCTTTGTTTCCACAGCGGTAGTGGTCAGGCTGACGAAACCGATAGAATACAGGAGGTAGAGAAATGTCTTTATTTTTACTGATATTATTCGGAGGGTTCCTGTTTGCGGGGACGTTCTTTCTGGCGGCAGACCTGTTAAAAATGCCATATATGAAAACAGAAAAGGCACTAATGGACACGGGAAGGAACAATAAAAAGGGTTCAGCGGCGGTAGATGCTTTTGTGCTGCAGGGGGCTATGCGGCTGGCTCATGTAATCCATATAGACGAGTACAGGAAGAGCAGGATGACGAATGTGCTGAAAGCAACCGGGATTAAAATGACACCGGAAGTATACCAAGCTTATGCACTGACAAAAGCCGGATTACTGATGACCGGAATTATTCCATGCCTGCTGTTGTTTCCATTACTGATGCCTATCCTTGTATTTTTGGCAGTCATGGTCTATTTCAAAGAGATCCAGCGCGCGGACGAGAAACTTAAATCAAAAAGAAAGTCAATCGAGGACGAACTGCCAAGATTTGTTGCCAATCTGGAACAGGAACTGCAGAATAACCGAGATGTTCTGTCCATGATAGAGAATTTTCGGAAAAATGCTGGAATGGAGTTTGGGGAAGAACTGGGGGTACTAGCAGCGGACATGAGATCGTCCAGTTATGAAGCCGCGCTCACTCGGTTCGAGGCGCGTCTGAACTCTCCCATGCTGTCTGATGTGGTACGGGGGCTGATTGGGGTTCTGCGGGGAGATAACAGTGTGGTATATTTCCAAATGCTTGCCCATGACTTTAAACAGTTGGAACTTCAAAAATTAAAGAGCGAGGCACAGAAGATACCGCCGAAAATCAGAGTGTTTTCTTTTCTTATGTTGATGTGTTTCCTGCTCACCTATCTTGCCATCATTGTATTTGAAATCATCAAGTCGCTGGGAGGGATGTTTTAGACAGCATGAAGGAGGTAAGGAACATGAAAAAAATTCCGGTTACGAAAGGGATATTAAGGACAAACCGTGGGGAGGGATATATTGACATCTGTGTGCTGGTATTATGCGCCATGTTGGTGATTGCGCTGGCTGTCAGCGTGTTTCCGGTATTCCTTGCTAAAAATCAGTTAGATACATTTGCAGAAGAATTATGCCGGGAAGCTGAAATCAGTGGGAGGGTAGGGACCGAAACAGCCAGGAGAGAACAGGTGCTGCGTGAACGTACCGGATTGGAGCCGGAGGTTGAATGGTCAGAAACGGGTGATATCCAGTTAAACCATGAAATCACGGTAGAATTAACGTTGTCGCGGAATCTTGGACTGTTTGGAAATTTTGGTTCTTTTCCAATTACTTTGAGGGCAAGCGCCACTGGGAAGAGCGAGGTATATCATAAATGAAACGTTTGATTCAGTGTGTAAAGGATAGGCAGGGGTCTTCGTTTCCATTTGTGGTTGCGGTCACTTTGGTGCTGCTCCTAATCATGTGTGGGTTCCTGGAATTTTACCGGCTAAAGATTATTGCAAATGGGGTAAGGGACGCCGCCCAGGAGGCGGTCATGATAACCGTAAATGATAATTATGCCAATGTGTATCACGGTGTTCGGGAAGGCTACAGCGGAGGGTATCAGCCGGATCATGGGAGTTTCCGGGATAGCATAGAGGAAGGGGAGGTTTTGGCTGAAATGGATAAAATCCTTGGTACAAGGGTGGAATCAGGAAAACATATAAAATATACGGGAGGGGTGCTGGAATACAGCGTGACGGATTTAAGTGTGACTGCTCGTAATGCGCCGCTTGCACCGGGGAACCCGGAAGGTGAACAGAGATTTGAGATTGATGCAGTCGTCACATTAAGAGTACCGGTTCAGTTTGCGGGAAAACGTCTGCCAGAAATGAAGATTAAATTAAAGGTGCAGGCCGGCTATATCGAAGTATTTTAAAAACTGGTAGACAGAATTGGAAAAATATAGTATGTTTGATGCGACAAAATGATTGAGACAGGAAGGAGAACCATATGAGTGATAAAGTGAAAAAAGGTATGATTGTTACGGTCTGTGTGGTAGTCGGTATTGTACTTGCGGTTATGATTGCAGGGAATTTCAAACAGCCCCCGAAAGCAAAAGATAAGCTGGCAGAGAGCCAGTCTACAGAAAAAGGGATTGTAAAGCCGGAAATTGATAAAAAAGAATTGGATCAACCAAAAGAGACAGAGAGTAAGAAAGAGGAAACGGAAAAGGCTGCGCCGGGTACAGAGGAAGAGACAGAACCCAGTTCGGAATCTTCAACAGAGGCCGTCCAGGATGCAGGACAGCAGGCCCAGAATATACAGCCCAGGGTAACGAAACCGGAGACACCTGTAAAGGAGGTCCTTGAAAATCCGGCACAGAAACCAGATGGAGAAACTGTTACAGGTGCGCCTGTTCCGGAAAAACATGACGAAGTACAGCAGCCAGAAACAGATGCCGTTCCAGGAGCCGCACCGGAAGGAGAATCACAGGAAGGTAAAATCTATGCGCCGGGTTTTGGTTGGATTGATGATATTGGAGAAGGACAGGTAATAGAAGATAGTGATATCTATGAAAATGGTAACAAGATCGGAAGCATGGACTGAAACATGAAATAAGGAAAGAAAGTCAGAAAGCATCGCAGAGTCAGGCGGTGCTTTTTGTTTGGAGGAATGAATGAAAATCAGAAAGAGAGTCAGACAGTTGTGTATGTTTGTTTTGCTTCTGAGCCTGTTCCTGTTCCAGAGCATTCCTGCCTATGCTGTGGGAGATGGAAATCTGGATGGCGGTGCTGCGTCCGTAAGTGCGTAGAAATACTATGCATGTGGACTATTAAGAAATCTGTCTTTGGCAAGACAGTCGTGTAAAAGTATCAAAGGTTATTAAATTAACCGCACGATTACCAACAGACTTATCTGCAATGGAAACAACGCAGGGAGTGTAGCATGTCTGTAACGCCGTAAATGAGCCTAACTATCATGGCTTAGATGTAATGGCAAGGTAAAAGGTTAGATATGAGGATAAAAGTTTTATTACTTGAATGACAGTCTGAGGTGGCATAGTCGAGCCGCTGATGTAAGGATAGTTGAAAAGTCAGAGTGATGTTGAAGTTGCATACCCGCCCGCGTGCAAGAGTTCGTGATACTAGCATCAACCACCCATTGTAAATGGGAAAAGGCGAACGTCATATCCGACAATCTAACAAGCTGTGTTCTTAATGGTCTAAGCGGAGATTGCCTAAATCGGAACGCTATGTAAATAGCTATGTGTAATGCCGAAAGGGGATAAATTCCAAGATGTAAAAAGTCAAGGAAGATGACACTGAATATCCGACATGGTAACAGAGTCCCCATAGTAGTCTGCGATTGGGTAATGCCAATTACATGAGGTGAAATTCCTCGCGGCGAAGGGGGACAGTTTATCTTTTAATACAAATTGAAGAAAGGTGCGTGAGGCATTGAGAAATCCGATTGATGTATTAAACAGTTTGAAGTCAAAATCCTGCAATGAAAACTACAAATTTGAACGGCTGTACCGCAATCTGTACAACCCTGACTTTTACCTGTTGGCATACCAAAATATCTACGCCAACGAGGGGAATATGACAGAAGGAGCAGACGGCAAAACCATTGACGGAATGGGAATGAACAGGATTAACGGCTTGATAGCGCAGATGAAAAACCACAGCTATCAGCCAAAACCAGCACGCAGAACCTACATCAAAAAGAAAAACGGTAAATTGCGCCCATTGGGCATACCGTCAGTTGATGACAAGCTGGTACAGGAAATCGTCAGAATGATTTTGGAAAGTATTTATGATGACAGTTTTAGTGAACGCTCCCACGGTTTTAGGCCAAATCGCAGCTGTCACACAGCCCTAAAGCAAATCAAGTGTGAATTTACAGCGGTGAAATGGTTCATTGAGGGGGATATTAAAGGTTTCTTTGACAACATTGACCATCAAATCATGGTGGCATTACTGCGTAAGAGAATACAGGACGAATATTTTTTGGCATTGGTGTGGAAATTCCTAAAAGCAGGGTATCTTGAGGACTGGGTATATCACAAAACGTATTCTGGCACCCCGCAAGGCTCTATCATTAGTCCGATACTGTCAAACATCTATTTAGATGAGTTTGATAAGTACATGGAAAACTACAAAAATGGCTTTGACCAAGGTAACGGTAAGGAAAACAACCCGGAATACAGGCAATGGGAATACAAACTAAAATACATTCGTCACAAGAAATATCCCAAAGCCAAATGGGAATGTATGACCGCCGAAGAAAAGAAACCTGTTATCAAATATGCAAAAAGTCTAAAGAAACAAATGCACTCCCTGCCCTACTCAAATCCAATGGACGAGGGCTACAAGCGACTTGTGTATGTACGCTATGCAGATGATTGGTTGTGCGGAGTAATCGGAAGCAAAGAAGATGCGGAAAATATCAAGGCGGATATTAAAAAGTATCTGGCTGAAACGCTGAAATTGGAGTTATCCGAAGAAAAAACGCTCATTACGCATAGTAGTGACAGCAAAGCTAAGTTTTTGGGATATGAAATCTACACCACCAAAGACGAAAGCATTAAGCGTCACAAAAACGGTCAGACCAGACGTACACGCATGGGCAGAATACAGCTTTACGTTCCAAAAGAAAAGTGGTTGGGTAAACTGTTGGACTACGGTGCTTTGCAAATCAAATATGACAAGAATAACAATAACCAAGAAATCTACAAACCTGTTCACAGAAACTATTTAGTCAACAATGATGACCTTGAAATACTCATGCAGTATAATTCTGAAATCCGTGGATTCTACAATTATTATCGGATTGCGGACAATGTGAGCGTGCTGAACAATTTCTTTTATGTGATGAAGTTTAGCCTGTTTAAGACCTATGGCAGAAAGTATCAAAAGCGCATAGGTCAAATCAGAAAGCAGTTTGGGTATGATAAGAAATTTGGCATAGAGTACGAAACGAAACAGGGAAAACAAAAAATGTTTTTGTACAACGAGGGGTTCACCAAGCAAAATATTAAGGTGATAACCAGTGCCAGTGTTGACAATGTTCCGTCAATTAGTAGAAGATATGGACGTTCGGGGTTAATTGCAAGATTAAAAGCGAATATGTGTGAATACTGTGGGGCAACAAATGTACCCATGGAAATTCATCATGTCAAAAAGCTGAAAAACCTCAAAGGCAAGAAAAATTGGGAGCGTCACATGATTGCTATGAAAAGAAAAACGATGGTACTCTGCTTGGACTGCCATCAAAAATTGCACGCAGGTAAATTAGACTAAAACTGATAGATAAACGGAGAGCCGTATACATCGAGAGATGTCCGTACGGTTCGGAGGGGAGTGTCTGAAAACCTACCATAGCAATATGGCAAGGCGTTGGGCGCTTACCCTGTGTGGGGGCATGGGGCAAGGTTCTTCAACCAATTTCTGGTCCCCTGGGGACGAGGGGGTGAGAGTGTCTGTAATCAGCACGAGTGACAACAAAGTAGTGGGAACACCCGTTGACTTGACAAATAAACGCCCATCTGATATAAGGCTCCATTTTGGAAAAGTCAGTAAAATGTCTTACACATCGGGCACTGGTATTGGAATTTCCGGTTCCACCTACCAATGTATCCGACCGGCGCAGAGATTACCTAAAATTATCAGTTCGCAAAGTCTGGGACCGGCCAGCATAGAAGAAATAAAGAGATATTTTACGGATGAACAGGTAGTCAGGGGAATCGCAGGTTATGCGGGCCTGGACTTTGATGTTTTGATCAGCGGCGAGTATCGGATTATGATTGAACCTATTGCTTATGTGACGCTACAGGGTGTCAGGGTTGCCATGACAGCAACAGAAGCGGTGTTGTATGATGAAGTAGCAGGCGGAGTGGTGCGTTCCTGGATGCCTACGGTCGCATTTCAGAACCTGCCACTTGCCATGTTCCTGGAAACACCTGACCTTGGCTATCCCGCATGGGGCGGTCCAACTTCCGGAATCCGCTCACATCAGGAAATCAAGACCTCACTTGGACTTGGTATTGTCCGGTTTAACGGGGAACTGCCGAAACCGGCCCCAGAGGTAGAAACGTTTGATTATGAATACCGTACCAATACAGAAGTTATTACCAGTATCCGTGTGGACGGCGGGCAAAGCGATCCGGATCATCCGGTATCTGTGACATTCAAGATAAAAGGGAGAAGCTATCGGGTGGATAATGTGTACTATCCGGAAGGAGGCAGTCAGCTTGCCTGGGTACGTTGGACAACACCATCAACAGCACAGACAATGGAAATACCAGTTACAGTAAGGGGAGGAGGGCATACAGACAGGGGAACTATCCGGGTGAAAGTTGTGGATTTAGATAAGAACCCACCGCCGAATCCGGTAGCTGATGACCGAAACGATAGTTACAGGCGGCCGGCAGTACCATCAAAAAGACAGAGTACGTCCGCTGATTGGAGTATATGGCGGCCTTACTGGTATTCTTACTGGGTATGGCACAGCGGGGATGACGACGATGATGGCTATTGGTGTGACCATGGCTGGTGGAAGTTCAATATTGATAGATATTATGCGAATTTGAACGCGACAATGCGTATCCAGCCAGATGATAAATCCCCTACCGCCCGTGGAAAAACGCTAAAAAGCGGATATGGGTTCAACGAATATGTGAACAGCACAGTAAGCACGAGCCAGTCCAGTGCCGTGACCGGCGCTCAAAATGCCGTGACGTATTTTCCGGAGTTTCAGTACAAAGATTATTGGCGTTTACTGGAACGGATGTCTGGCGGGTTCCATTCAGAATTTGAGTTTAAAAAGAATCAATACAGTACATTTAAGCGGAGGACACATTTCACTCCGATATGGATGCCAGATGGCAGATATACACCCTATACATGGTTGATAGATGCCTGGACGCCAGCAGGAATGTTATCATTAAACCTGACAGATAATCTGACAATCAAAGGTAATTTGTGGACGGACTGGCATATCGCACCGCAGAGACCTGATTAATATGCAACATAAAAAGTAAATAAATAGTGAGTAAAGAGGGAGATGCTGATATCTTCCTCTTTTGTTGTTCAAGGAGGAGAAGCATGTACGATAAAAACAAAACTTTGGACACCCTGAAAAATGAAATCTTCTTGTCAAAAGACAGCCTGTATCTAGCGGAGGAGGCTTTATATGCTGACCGGATTCCCTATGAAACGGTAAAGAAGATCATGGAGGTTGGAGGATATAGAAATAAGATAAATGCTTTGCGCAAAGCGTATTTGATGGGTATAAATTTTGACAGTCTTATCGGTCTTATACATGATTCAGACGGCCCGGAGGAAATCCGGTCAATAGCAGGGGCACTGGAACGGAAACTGGATATTCAGAAGATTCAGACCGTGGCAGATGGAAAACACGATTACAGGCAGATGGATTTAGTGTTTTATGGGTTTTATATTGGCAGAAGCATACAGGAAATGGAACTGGCAACAGATAATCGGTTTGATGAAGAACAGATTGAAGAAATCCTGTCAGGTTTCCGCTATGGGCTTGCCTATGAAGAGGTGGCATTTTATGCGAGAGAGGAATTTGACTGTTACCAGATGCGGACCATAAAGAGGGCATTCCTATATGATAAGCTGACAATAGAAGAAGCAGCAGTATGCGCCATACCCAGTCATAACACAAAGAAAATGCGCCAGAAGATTAGAAAGATAGCGGCGCAGCGCTGTGAATCAAAGAAACCAGAAAATTGTAACTGTGAGAAAGGATAAACACATGGATAAAGAAGCAAAGGATTATATCCTGCACTTGGCAGAGGATGTAAACAGCCTTGTGATGGACCTTGGACCATTTGGTCTTACGGACGAAGAAGAGGTGGGAAAAACACCACAGGACCGTGTGCACGAGACTTACAAATGGCTGTCCGAGCTAAAGGGGTGCGAAGAGGCTTCCGGGTATTTTAAGGAGCTGCTTGCAATCTTGGATAAGTCGGATTCAGATTATCAAAGAATTGCTGATTTATGTGAAAGAATCCATAAGGTCCAGGAAATAGAACCATGGAAAGAAAAAGTGACCGTCAGAAATAATACCGGCTGCCGCAGGTGACCGGGATTTTACCATGATACAGGACAGATAAAGGAAACACAATCCCTTCAAATTAAGAGGTTTCATAGATTCCTCTGGTAAAAATCTAAATTGAAATGCAAAAAGGAGGGATAAGAAGTTGTGGCCATGTAAAACGATAGTCTCTTCGGCGCTTATTGGATTTAGAGGCGAAGAGCATTGAACGGATCAAATTAGCAAGTGAAATGTCAAAGAGGTACTATGATGCCCCCATAATCTGTACTTACAGCGGCGGGAAGGATTCGGACGTACTTCTGAATTTATTTATCCGGTCAGGAGTTGAATTTGAGGCCCACAATTCTCACACAACAGTCGATGCTCCCGATACTGTGTACTACATCAGGGAGAAATTTCGAAGTTTAAAAGAAAAAGGAATTCCATGTTATATCCATATGCCACCACTGAGCATGTGGCAGTTAATTGTCAAAAAGAAGATGCCGCCCACCAGGATGCAGCGCTATTGTTGTGAAATCCTAAAAGAAAACACAACGCCGGACAGGCTGGTCTCAACGGGCGTGCGCTGGGACGAAAGCACTAAACGCTCTAAGAGAGGGCAACTGGAAGCCACTGCCCCGAAGGTCGAGAACAGGATTACCCTGATGAACGACAACGATGATAAGCGGCTGGTTATCGAGCGGTGCGCGATCCATGGCAGAGTCGTGTCAAACCCTATCATTGACTGGACACATAAAGACATCTGGGATTATATCCGTTCCAACCATATGCCTTATAACCCGCTGTATGATATGGGTTATAAAAGAGTTGGCTGTGTTGGGTGTCCGATGGCTGGCAAGAACCGCTACAAAGAATTTGCGGACTTCCCAAAGTACAAGGCTGCTTATATCCGGGCGTTTGATAAAATGCTGGTGGCAATCCATGCGGCAGGGAAAACTACTAAGTGGAAGTACGGAGAGGACGTGTTCCGGTGGTGGATGGAGGATAAAAATGTTGAGGGGCAGCTATGCCTCTCGGATTTTATGGACATGGGAGCAGACTAAAACAATAAATCAACAACAGGAGGTTTACGTTCCAACCGGGACTAAATTATATAGTAAAAGTGAATGAAAGCAGTACCGATTGAGTTAAAGGCGGCAAATGAATATGTCGCGCAAAATCACAGGCACCATAGTCCCGTATACCGGGATAAATTCCGTGTTGCATGTACCGAGCATGACAGAATGTGTGGTGTGATACAGTGCGGCAGGCCGGTATCCAGGCATTTAGATGATGGAAAAACGCTGGAAGTTACACGCTGCTGCACAGACGGTACAGACAACGCCTGCAGTTTCCTATACGGGCGGGCGGCTCGGATTGCAAAAGAGATGGGGTATGAGCGAATCATCACTTATATCCTTATCTCTGAATCCGGCGCTTCCTTAAAAGCGGCGGGGTGGGAATGTGAGAAAGTGATTGCAGGAGGCGGTTCCTGGGATACACCTGCCAGGCGCAGACATACAACAGCACCGCAATGTAAAAAGCAAAGATGGATAAAAAAATTGGTGTAAAGAAGGTGATGGGAATCGAAAATTGGAATTATAGATGCTGATTTATTAGATAAGAACAGGCACCGCATGCCGAATCTGGCATGCATGAAAATCAGCGGATTCCATAAGCAGATGGGGGATCAGGTACATTTGCTAATGGAATATTCAGGTTTCAATGAGTTTGACAAGATATATCTGTCAAAGGTCTTTACGGCTACGAGGTATCCGCCGGAAGTATTAAAGATGGAGAATGTAGAATATGGAGGGACTGGATTTTATTTAGACCAGGCTCCTGAGCTGCCCTATGAAACAGAACATGCCATGCCGGATTACAGCCTGTATACGGATTGGCTTGAAGGAAAGGGAGAAGAAGGAAAAAAGAGTAAGAAGTATAAGTATTACCGGGATTATTCTATTGGTTTTTTAACAAGGGGCTGCTTCAGGCAATGCCCCTTTTGTGTGAACAGAAATAAAACAGCATCCGTTCCTGCAAACCCAGTGGACGAATTTTACAATCCGCAGAAAAAGAAGATCTGTCTGCTTGATGATAATTTCCTTGCATGTGGGGAGTGGAGAACATTATTAGGACAACTACGTGAAACCGGCCGTCCGGTCCAGTTCCGGCAAGGACTGGATATCAGGCTGATTACCATGCAAAAAGCCAGGGAACTGGCATCCTGCAGGCTGGATGGTGACTTATTATTTGCTTTTGACAATATCAAGGATAAAGAAACAGTCATAGAAAAGATGAAGATCATAAACCCAATATTCCAGGAATCAAAAAGGATTAAGTTCTATATATTGACTGGGTTTGATGCAGATGGAAGATATGACCGGACTTTCTGGAAACAGGATATCTTACAGGCATTTGAGCGTATCCGGATTCTAATGGGAGTGCGTGCGTATCCATATATCATGCGGTATGAGAAATATCAGGAATCACTTTACCGGGGAATGTATGTAAACCTGTCCAGGTGGTGTAACCAGCCCCATATGTATAAGCAGATGAGCTTCCGTGAATTTTGCCACTTGTCAAAAGAAGGGAGCGCTTGCAGAACGTATCTGGAGGAGTATGAAAGAGACTTTCCGGAAATCAGCAGTTATTTTGACATGAAATTTTAAACTCTGATTCAGGAGGTGGTGCTATGAAGTTTACAGATGAAGAATTAGAGATAGCCAGAAGCGTAGACCTGGTATCTATTGCTGAAAGGCAGGGCTTCACGGTGAAGCGGGTAGGCAGTTACTATACATTGAAAGAACATGATTCTATAAGGATTAAAAATCGTAGGAGCTGGCTGCGTTTTTCCGTACCCGAGGGCCAAGACGGTCACAGCGGGGACAACATTGAATTCCTGAGACAATTTTGCTATATGGATTTTCGTGAGGCTGTTATCTATTTGTTGAACGAGGCCGGTTATCGGTATGAGGATAAGTCATTTAAAGATGATACAAGCAGGAAAAACCACGAGAGAAGAAAGGAAGAGCAAAAGAAAGAACCAGAAGGAAAAGGGGTTTTTGTGCTTCCCGAACCAAACGACAATTATCGGAGGTTATATGCCTATCTGTTAAAAACGCGCTGCCTGAGCAAAGAAATGGTTGACTGGTTCGTTAAAAAAAAGCTGATCTATGAAACACGCAGATATCATAACGTGGTTTTTATTGGCAGGGATTCCTTTGGTACAGCACGGTTTGCCAGTATGAGGGGAACGGTGGATAATTATGGGAATCCGTTTAAAGGGGACGTGGAGAACAACGATAAAACCTATGGATTCAATGTAAGAAACAAGAAAAATAAAGAAGTCAAGGTATTTGAGGCAGCCATTGACCTGATGTCTTATATGGATTATAAGCGTGACGGGCAGTCAAACAAGCTGGCATTGGGATCAACCTGGGACGGGGCATTGGACCGGTTCCTGCTGGAAAATCCACAGATTAAACGGATAAGCCTGTATCTTGATAATGATAAGGCAGGCCGGAAAGCAGCGGCATTAATCCGCAAGAAATATATAGAGATAGGATATCACGTTAAAGTCCGGTTCCCGCCACATGGGAAAGATTGGAATGAATTTCTTGTTGCAGAGAGAAAAAAGGCAGTAATCCAATATTTGAACAGGAATGGCAATCTGGATCGGAAACAGGCAATCGGATAATTTCATTAGGTAATTGCGAAACAAGTAGGAAATCTTGATTCCAACAAGACAAAAATCTGGCATAGCCGGATTTTCGGGAGGTGTGTGTAAAAAACAGGATTTTCGGGTGCGAAAATAAAACAGATACGGGTATCTGACAGTAAAGGAATATGAACCACGGATACTTATGCGATCAAAGGTTTCAAGCTGCGGATATATTGATGTTTATGGATTTTATCCGCAACCATTACGGTAATCAGCTGGGCAATTCCGGCAAGGAGCAAATCCGCATGGAGTGTTTTCTCATTCTGTGTTTTACGCCCGGCAACACAAAAGCTGTCCTTAAAGTGGTTAATGGATTTTTCTACATTCACCCGGATTTTATATGTGGAGTCCCATTCTGATGTGCCGCGGATAGTCCCTGGATAAGCACGGAGGTTCTGTTCCGGATAGATGTAGATCATTCTTCCGCAGGAAGATGCTGTACACGGGTTGTCACAATGGCATACGCGTTTGGTTTTCTTTGTAATGTTGTCTCGTTCCCATTTCATTTTGGGACAGACAAATTTCATGGTTGGAAGACCACAGCGCAAATGAGATTTACTTCCTTCCCGTTTCATTGGGAGTGAAGCATCATGCGGGCAACAGGGAATGCCATCAGCATTTACGGTGTAATCGACTCCTTCGATTTTGAGTTTGTTTTTCAGGGGAATATACGCTTTTTCAAAGGATGTTTCCTGCAGTAGGTATTTATAAATCTCGATGGAATCGAAAGCGGCATCCCCCAGAAACGTTTTGGGGTTGATAAGCGGATGTTTCCGGAAGAAATCCTTCAGAGTCGGGATTAGCGCTTTGGAATCTGCAAGGCTTTTGTCCTCATCCGGAGAGTCAGATTTCTTTTCCACGATGATCTCAGGATGGGATACGAGAAAATCTTTGTTGTAAAAGGAAATATGTCTGACGATACCCAGCCCGTTTGTAACGATGCCGAATTTAAAGGCATAACAGAAATGCCCGTTAATGTACATCTGCTGAATCGCAGGATTAGCGGCAGCATGAGGCGGCATGGAACCATAGGCGGCTTTATAAGGGTCAAAGGAATCATCCAGCCCGTTCGCTTTTTTTAAAGATTTTAGCTGTTTGATGATACGGTTGGCGTATTTGGGATTATTTTCTGTTACCCATGCTTCAATACCGGAGGTATCAAAGAGAAGCATAGATGCTTTTTCCTTATCAATCCGTTGGCATATCGGTTCGGTCAGGTCAACCAGCCTGTCAAACATCGATTGTAAGTCCAATAAGAAATCCTGTTTGAAGCGTGTGAATTTAGACGCGTCAGGAACAACATCAAAGCCACAGAAATCCCGTAATTCCTGAGAGTATTTCAAAAATACAATCAGGAGGGAAGTAGTAGGAATCGAGAAAATAAGCTGTAATAACAGAGCCTTGAGCATTGGATAAAGAAGGTGCTTTCTAGGTCTGCCGGTGGCGGCGTGGAAATGGGAAACAAAAGACGTCGGGACAATTTCATCGAGGTTGATGGTTTCATCAAGCAAAGAAAGGAACTCATATTTATCGTTATCAAATTTATTTTGGCAATCGGTAAAAATATCTGCCAAAGAAAGCTGTTTGTATGTTATCATATAGGTACAACTCCTTTCTTGGTGGATTGGTAGATAGTTTCTGGACAATTCTATTTTACCATAAACCAGTGAGGAGTTGTTTTATTTTGTAAGAAAAAGAATCCCGTATTTATATGGGTTCTGGCGTTTCGCAAACGCCTAAAATAATTTCATTAGGTAATTGCGAAACAAGTAGGAAATCTTGATTCCAACAAGACAAAAATCTGGCATAGCCGGATTTTCGGGAGGTGTGTGTAAAAAACAGGATTTTCGGGTGCGAAAATAAAACAGATACGGGTATCTGACAGTAAAGGAATATGAACCACGGATACTTATGCGATCAAAGGTTTCAAGCTGCGGATATATTGATGTTTATGGATTTTATCCGCAACCATTACGGTAATCAGCTGGGCAATTCCGGCAAGGAGCAAATCCGCATGGAGTGTTTTCTCATTCTGTGTTTTACGCCCGGCAACACAAAAGCTGTCCTTAAAGTGGTTAATGGATTTTTCTACATTCACCCGGATTTTATATGTGGAGTCCCATTCTGATGTGCCGCGGATAGTCCCTGGATAAGCACGGAGGTTCTGTTCCGGATAGATGTAGATCATTCTTCCGCAGGAAGATGCTGTACACGGGTTGTCACAATGGCATACGCGTTTGGTTTTCTTTGTAATGTTGTCTCGTTCCCATTTCATTTTGGGACAGACAAATTTCATGGTTGGAAGACCACAGCGCAAATGAGATTTACTTCCTTCCCGTTTCATTGGGAGTGAAGCATCATGCGGGCAACAGGGAATGCCATCAGCATTTACGGTGTAATCGACTCCTTCGATTTTGAGTTTGTTTTTCAGGGGAATATACGCTTTTTCAAAGGATGTTTCCTGCAGTAGGTATTTATAAATCTCGATGGAATCGAAAGCGGCATCCCCCAGAAACGTTTTGGGGTTGATAAGCGGATGTTTCCGGAAGAAATCCTTCAGAGTCGGGATTAGCGCTTTGGAATCTGCAAGGCTTTTGTCCTCATCCGGAGAGTCAGATTTCTTTTCCACGATGATCTCAGGATGGGATACGAGAAAATCTTTGTTGTAAAAGGAAATATGTCTGACGATACCCAGCCCGTTTGTAACGATGCCGAATTTAAAGGCATAACAGAAATGCCCGTTAATGTACATCTGCTGAATCGCAGGATTAGCGGCAGCATGAGGCGGCATGGAACCATAGGCGGCTTTATAAGGGTCAAAGGAATCATCCAGCCCGTTCGCTTTTTTTAAAGATTTTAGCTGTTTGATGATACGGTTGGCGTATTTGGGATTATTTTCTGTTACCCATGCTTCAATACCGGAGGTATCAAAGAGAAGCATAGATGCTTTTTCCTTATCAATCCGTTGGCATATCGGTTCGGTCAGGTCAACCAGCCTGTCAAACATCGATTGTAAGTCCAATAAGAAATCCTGTTTGAAGCGTGTGAATTTAGACGCGTCAGGAACAACATCAAAGCCACAGAAATCCCGTAATTCCTGAGAGTATTTCAAAAATACAATCAGGAGGGAAGTAGTAGGAATCGAGAAAATAAGCTGTAATAACAGAGCCTTGAGCATTGGATAAAGAAGGTGCTTTCTAGGTCTGCCGGTGGCGGCGTGGAAATGGGAAACAAAAGACGTCGGGACAATTTCATCGAGGTTGATGGTTTCATCAAGCAAAGAAAGGAACTCATATTTATCGTTATCAAATTTATTTTGGCAATCGGTAAAAATATCTGCCAAAGAAAGCTGTTTGTATGTTATCATATAGGTACAACTCCTTTCTTGGTGGATTGGTAGATAGTTTCTGGACAATTCTATTTTACCATAAACCAGTGAGGAGTTGTTTTATTTTGTAAGAAAAAGAATCCCGTATTTATATGGGTTCTGGCGTTTCGCAAACGCCTAAAATAATTTCATTAGGTAATTGCGAAACAAGTAGGAAATCTTGATTCCAACAAGACAAAAATCTGGCATAGCCGGATTTTCGGGAGGTGTGTGTAAAAAACAGGATTTTCGGGTGCGAAAATAAAACAGATACGGGTATCTGACAGTAAAGGAATATGAACCACGGATACTTATGCGATCAAAGGTTTCAAGCTGCGGATATATTGATGTTTATGGATTTTATCCGCAACCATTACGGTAATCAGCTGGGCAATTCCGGCAAGGAGCAAATCCGCATGGAGTGTTTTCTCATTCTGTGTTTTACGCCCGGCAACACAAAAGCTGTCCTTAAAGTGGTTAATGGATTTTTCTACATTCACCCGGATTTTATATGTGGAGTCCCATTCTGATGTGCCGCGGATAGTCCCTGGATAAGCACGGAGGTTCTGTTCCGGATAGATGTAGATCATTCTTCCGCAGGAAGATGCTGTACACGGGTTGTCACAATGGCATACGCGTTTGGTTTTCTTTGTAATGTTGTCTCGTTCCCATTTCATTTTGGGACAGACAAATTTCATGGTTGGAAGACCACAGCGCAAATGAGATTTACTTCCTTCCCGTTTCATTGGGAGTGAAGCATCATGCGGGCAACAGGGAATGCCATCAGCATTTACGGTGTAATCGACTCCTTCGATTTTGAGTTTGTTTTTCAGGGGAATATACGCTTTTTCAAAGGATGTTTCCTGCAGTAGGTATTTATAAATCTCGATGGAATCGAAAGCGGCATCCCCCAGAAACGTTTTGGGGTTGATAAGCGGATGTTTCCGGAAGAAATCCTTCAGAGTCGGGATTAGCGCTTTGGAATCTGCAAGGCTTTTGTCCTCATCCGGAGAGTCAGATTTCTTTTCCACGATGATCTCAGGATGGGATACGAGAAAATCTTTGTTGTAAAAGGAAATATGTCTGACGATACCCAGCCCGTTTGTAACGATGCCGAATTTAAAGGCATAACAGAAATGCCCGTTAATGTACATCTGCTGAATCGCAGGATTAGCGGCAGCATGAGGCGGCATGGAACCATAGGCGGCTTTATAAGGGTCAAAGGAATCATCCAGCCCGTTCGCTTTTTTTAAAGATTTTAGCTGTTTGATGATACGGTTGGCGTATTTGGGATTATTTTCTGTTACCCATGCTTCAATACCGGAGGTATCAAAGAGAAGCATAGATGCTTTTTCCTTATCAATCCGTTGGCATATCGGTTCGGTCAGGTCAACCAGCCTGTCAAACATCGATTGTAAGTCCAATAAGAAATCCTGTTTGAAGCGTGTGAATTTAGACGCGTCAGGAACAACATCAAAGCCACAGAAATCCCGTAATTCCTGAGAGTATTTCAAAAATACAATCAGGAGGGAAGTAGTAGGAATCGAGAAAATAAGCTGTAATAACAGAGCCTTGAGCATTGGATAAAGAAGGTGCTTTCTAGGTCTGCCGGTGGCGGCGTGGAAATGGGAAACAAAAGACGTCGGGACAATTTCATCGAGGTTGATGGTTTCATCAAGCAAAGAAAGGAACTCATATTTATCGTTATCAAATTTATTTTGGCAATCGGTAAAAATATCTGCCAAAGAAAGCTGTTTGTATGTTATCATATAGGTACAACTCCTTTCTTGGTGGATTGGTAGATAGTTTCTGGACAATTCTATTTTACCATAAACCAGTGAGGAGTTGTTTTATTTTGTAAGAAAAAGAATCCCGTATTTATATGGGTTCTGGCGTTTCGCAAACGCCTAAAATAATTTCATTAGGTAATTGCGAAACAAGTAGGAAATCTTGATTCCAACAAGACAAAAATCTGGCATAGCCGGATTTTCGGGAGGTGTGTGTAAAAAACAGGATTTTCGGGTGCGAAAATAAAACAGATACGGGTATCTGACAGTAAAGGAATATGAACCACGGATACTTATGCGATCAAAGGTTTCAAGCTGCGGATATATTGATGTTTATGGATTTTATCCGCAACCATTACGGTAATCAGCTGGGCAATTCCGGCAAGGAGCAAATCCGCATGGAGTGTTTTCTCATTCTGTGTTTTACGCCCGGCAACACAAAAGCTGTCCTTAAAGTGGTTAATGGATTTTTCTACATTCACCCGGATTTTATATGTGGAGTCCCATTCTGATGTGCCGCGGATAGTCCCTGGATAAGCACGGAGGTTCTGTTCCGGATAGATGTAGATCATTCTTCCGCAGGAAGATGCTGTACACGGGTTGTCACAATGGCATACGCGTTTGGTTTTCTTTGTAATGTTGTCTCGTTCCCATTTCATTTTGGGACAGACAAATTTCATGGTTGGAAGACCACAGCGCAAATGAGATTTACTTCCTTCCCGTTTCATTGGGAGTGAAGCATCATGCGGGCAACAGGGAATGCCATCAGCATTTACGGTGTAATCGACTCCTTCGATTTTGAGTTTGTTTTTCAGGGGAATATACGCTTTTTCAAAGGATGTTTCCTGCAGTAGGTATTTATAAATCTCGATGGAATCGAAAGCGGCATCCCCCAGAAACGTTTTGGGGTTGATAAGCGGATGTTTCCGGAAGAAATCCTTCAGAGTCGGGATTAGCGCTTTGGAATCTGCAAGGCTTTTGTCCTCATCCGGAGAGTCAGATTTCTTTTCCACGATGATCTCAGGATGGGATACGAGAAAATCTTTGTTGTAAAAGGAAATATGTCTGACGATACCCAGCCCGTTTGTAACGATGCCGAATTTAAAGGCATAACAGAAATGCCCGTTAATGTACATCTGCTGAATCGCAGGATTAGCGGCAGCATGAGGCGGCATGGAACCATAGGCGGCTTTATAAGGGTCAAAGGAATCATCCAGCCCGTTCGCTTTTTTTAAAGATTTTAGCTGTTTGATGATACGGTTGGCGTATTTGGGATTATTTTCTGTTACCCATGCTTCAATACCGGAGGTATCAAAGAGAAGCATAGATGCTTTTTCCTTATCAATCCGTTGGCATATCGGTTCGGTCAGGTCAACCAGCCTGTCAAACATCGATTGTAAGTCCAATAAGAAATCCTGTTTGAAGCGTGTGAATTTAGACGCGTCAGGAACAACATCAAAGCCACAGAAATCCCGTAATTCCTGAGAGTATTTCAAAAATACAATCAGGAGGGAAGTAGTAGGAATCGAGAAAATAAGCTGTAATAACAGAGCCTTGAGCATTGGATAAAGAAGGTGCTTTCTAGGTCTGCCGGTGGCGGCGTGGAAATGGGAAACAAAAGACGTCGGGACAATTTCATCGAGGTTGATGGTTTCATCAAGCAAAGAAAGGAACTCATATTTATCGTTATCAAATTTATTTTGGCAATCGGTAAAAATATCTGCCAAAGAAAGCTGTTTGTATGTTATCATATAGGTACAACTCCTTTCTTGGTGGATTGGTAGATAGTTTCTGGACAATTCTATTTTACCATAAACCAGTGAGGAGTTGTTTTATTTTGTAAGAAAAAGAATCCCGTATTTATATGGGTTCTGGCGTTTCGCAAACGCCTAAATAATTTCATAAAAGTAAGGAGACAGAATGGATTATTTTAATTTCAAGGAAGAATTTCTCTATCAGTTCATTGACCTGATGGAGAAAAGTAAAATGTCAGGGGCGTTGAACTTGGTTATGGAAGGTCTGCCAGGTGAATCAATCACAATGACTTTCAAGGAGTATGACAGGTACTGCCCTGTGGTCAGCATAGAGGAACTGTTTTTGAGAAGTCAGTACGAAATGCTGCCAGTCAGGATATTGGCTTCGGAGACACTGGAGGAATTTCAGACGGCGGAAACTGGAGGAATCCGACTGAAGATGGATGCTGTCAAGAATCCGTTGTTTGTAGAGTTCCATGCGGTGAATGCAAACAAATACCAGAAAAGGCTGGAAGAATTGGAACTGCCATATACCAGAATGGGAGATATGTGTATCTATTACCGGTTCCGTGTGAAAGAGGAAAATGAAAAACTTGTATACACAATGCCCGTAGATGAAGAGGACTTACAGCGGTGGGGAATGCATGTAGATCAACTGCATGCGTGC
Source organism: Enterocloster clostridioformis (assembly GCF_020297485.1). Lineage (NCBI taxonomy): Bacteria > Bacillati > Bacillota > Clostridia > Lachnospirales > Lachnospiraceae > Enterocloster > Enterocloster clostridioformis. The sequence continues at coordinate 1,501,145 of NZ_JAIWZC010000001.1, read as the reverse complement.
GTGTCTGACAATTCTTTCTCCCAGTATAGTGTGAAAATTGAACCGGTCGCAGCCGTTATACGGGAAGGTTTGGAGGAAGGTTTTACGCTTGGGAGAGGAAAGATTACAAATGAACGCGCAAGTGCCTGGCGGCTGACAGGTCTGGGAGGCGCGGCCGGCATGCTTTATAGGAATATTCTGGATGAATTTGCAGAAGAGGTCAACACAGACTTGTATCTGCTTCCGGTAACAGCAGAGGAAACCGCTATCTATGCCGCAGACCAGTACACACCTGCTGACCTTCAGATGCGTCTTGAAAGAAAAAAATCTTTAAAAGGATTTGTGAGCCATCCGTTGTCAGAGTCGGTTCTGTATTATAGCCTCAAGAGTAAAACCCTGACGGTGCATCAGTCCTCATTGGTGAAAAAAACTCTGGTCTAAGAGCCGGTATGGGAATCTACTGATGCAGTAAACGGTAAATAGACGGAGAGGAGAACCAAAATGCGTGAATATGATGAAAACCAGGCATATGAGGAAGTCAGGGACGATTTCCTTAGTGAATATAAGGCATAGTTAGAACGCGGAGGAAATGGGGAGAAGCTGGTAATGGTGGCGGAGGGTACTCCTTTTGAATCCTTTACATTCAAAGAAAATGGTCCTTTACTATGTACCAGCATATTTATGGAACTGGTGTACAGAAATTGCTATATTTTTGCCATACGGGAAATTGATGAGGCAGTATCGGATATCCTGGAGATTCAGGTTGAGGCAGAGCGGATATCCCAGGAGCGGCTGGCAAAATTAGAAAATGTAATCGTGTTTCCAGTGAATCTATCACATTGCAGGGATAAGCTGGAAGAGAATGGTATTGCATATTTACCCTTTGAGGATATGGCGGTCACTTTTCAATTCTGCATTGAGGACGACAACAGGTCGTATCGCGGGGATGTTACAAGAGAATGGCTGGATAGGCAGGGGTTAAATGCAAAGGAACTCTTTGAAAAAGTAAGGTATAAAGATTTGGAGCAAATTGGGGGTGAAATTAAAAACATAGAGCAGGTAGGGGAAAAATCAGGGGAATCACAGCAGGCTGCTTTGTATGGCATCAATGGCTTTGGTGCTGCCCTTTATCCAAATGTTATGGAACAAGTGGTTAAAAAAATGGGCAGTGAGGTGCTTATCATCCCTGAAGAATCCTATACGGCCTATATCCAGACACCGGATATCAAGAGTGCTGCAAAACTGCAAGAAGAATTACAGGAGGACAATCGCGTGAATGCGTTGACTGGCGATAGGCATCTTGTACTCTCTGGAAAAATATTTAAATATGATACCAACAAGAAAAACCTAGTCCCGGCAATGGAACATATCGTTGAAAAGCATAAAGTGAAATAAAAACGCTTTAACCGGGTGAAATGCAAATGGCCAGAAAGGAAAGATGAGAGATGAATTATTATAGTGAGAGCGAGGCATATGACGAATTACGAGAGGATTTTATTGATGAATTCAAAGACCAGCTACAAGTAAGAGACAAAGGGGAGGAACTGAAACTGGTAGCTGAAGGAACGCCATTTGAAGCCATTACGCTGAAAGACGGCGGGGAGTTAGTTTGCCCCAGCATTCCGATGGAACTGGTTTATCTCAATTGTTATGTCACTGAAAGCATCGAGATAGACGAGGCTGCCACGTATATTCTGGGCATATTTGATGAAGTTGAGTGGATACCGCGCAATCAACTGGAGCAGATCGCGCATGTACTTATTTATCCTATGAATTTAGCAGAATATCAGGATAAACTGGTGGAAGGAAACATTGCATACATGCCATATCAGGATATGGCAGTTACTTTCCGGTTCTGGATTGAAAAAGAGGAGAAATCGTACTGCGGAGACGTTACAGAAGAGCATTTGGAAACATGGGGAATCGGTGTGGAAGAACTTTTTGAGAAAGTCAGATACAGGGATTTGAAAGAAATAGGCGTGGATATTGTAAATATGTACGATTCGCTGACCAGCAGATTTGAGAATGATCAATCAATCTTTTTAAGACCGACGGATGGTGTGCCAATAGCATTGAAGGAAATGTATCAAGTTTATGGTATGAATGGATTTGGCGCTGTTTGGTATCCAAGGGTTATGGAGCAATTACATGAGATATTAGGAAACGAGATGTTGATTGTTCCTCATGATGTCTACTGTGCTTATATCCAGACACCGAAACTTGGTAGCGTATCAGAACTTCAGGAAGAACTGCAAGTTGACAATGAGGTGAAAGCGGCATATGGGGAAGGGCGTCATATAATGTCTGAGCAGATTTTTAAATATGATTTGGATAAAAGAAATCTGGTTCCAGCAGTTGAAGCTAAAATCGAAAAAAAGAAAATAAGATAAGAAGGTGAGCAAATGGAACCGCTAACATATGAGCAGTTTAAGCAGATTTATTTACAGGAAATAGAAAGGCTTTTAAAACAGCGTGGATATACAATCAAGCCTGTGATTATAGGAGAAGGGCTATCTTTTGAAAACATAACTTTGGACTTAGGCGAAAAAATTTGCCACAGTATAGATATCCAGGAAGTTTACGCAGCTCATTTCAAAAATAATTATCCTAAGTTCCATATTGCAGAACAAACATTAAAATGTTTTCGTGACTTTGGGGTGGTGCAAAGGGAGCAGGTCGAAAGTAAGGAAAACATACTGGCCTTTGCGACAAATTTGAATAAAAGCAAAGAGACACTGGAAAAAGCCAGGATACCATATCTTGTAATTGATGACATGGCAGTATATTTTAAGTTTATACATGAAATACCTTTCGGCAAAACTATGGAAAGTGTTGTATATGACAGTCATTTACAAAAGTGGGGCTGTTCTGTAGAGTTAGTATTTAATATTGCAAAACAAAACAAGGCTCAGGAAATTGGTGCCTGTGCAGTTAACTGGGTAGAATTACCAGAGGATAAATTATTCGGGCGCGTGCAAACGATTGTAGATGCTAAACACCTGTGTTATGAGCCGTATGATCTATTCGGATTAAATGGAACCGGAGCAATGTTTTATCCAGAAGTGTTACACGAATTTGAGGAGGTAATTCATGAACATTTAATTATCGTACCTTATTCGGAGAGGGAAGCAGCCGTAATACCAGAAAGTTGTATGCGAGAAGCGTGGGTGCAAAAAGAACTTCATCAGAACATAGAAAAAACAGAGCCACGGTTAAAATTGTCCAACCATGTTTATTCGTATGAAAACGGCAAATTAAATAGGCTCAAGGAAACACTGGAGGAGGTGCTATCAGCCATGAGCCGTGAGGCGGACGCTGTAGCTGTAAGTTATGAAAATGTAACAAAACATAAGAGAGAGGGGAGGTAGGACTATGTTTACAAAAGCAGATTTGGAATATGAAGATTTTATCAAACTCTTTACTCATGAAATCAGTTACAATTTAAAAATGCTGGGAGTATCTTGGAGAGCTAGGTATGAAATTGTCAATGAAAGCGGAACGGCCTTGACGGTGATTCGCGGAAATCATGGTGACTTTCCGCCCATTTCCATCTTTGACTATTATGAAAAATTTTTACAGGGAACGCCGTGGGGAGTTGCCGCACGCAAAGCAACAGAGGAATTTTTCAATGAAAGAATTACAAAATACGCGTTGAAAGACATAGGAGTATTCCAACCGGATATGGTGATTCCGTCATTTGTTAATGCGGAAGAAAATGCCGAAATGCTAGATAAGATACCGCATTTAAAGTTTGAAGATCTGGCAATTATTTTACGAGTTGTATATCAATCACTTGGTGGTATTAATCTTGATTTGATGGTTACAGGAGAATTACTTGAGGAATGGAACCTGGATTTTGGACAACTTTATCAGATAACTTTGGATAATTCCAAAAATATTGAATCAGTGCAGGTAATAGAACTATACAAGATAATGGCTGAAATGATACATTTTAAAGCGTCCTCGAAGGATATGCCGATCTTCTTAGTGGTAACAAATACCAATCAACATTGGGGGGCTGCTTCCATTCTGTATAAAGATAAAATGAATGAACTAGCAGAAATTATGGGGACGACTGATGTTCTGTTGGTTCCAATGAGTGCTGATAACATACTTGCAATGCCACACCTGGACGATGACGGAATACGCAACCTGGTAAATGCGCTGCATGACAGCAATAAGTTGATTACTGGGAGTGCAAAATCGCTTTCGGAAAATATTTATTGTTATAGTAGTGTCAACAATCAGTTTCATATGATTTCTTCACATGAGCATAAACTGAAAGACGCAAGGAGATATGGCAGATAAGCAGTCTATAATTACCGAAATGGAGGAATTATTACATTGACAAAACAAGAATACTATATATCTTTTACAGAACAAATGAATAGTTATTTAGAAAAGTTGGGTTTAGGGTGGAAGGCTGTGCTGCCTTATCATAACTCGGATGGGAATACGATAATTATGCAGGGAGGGCCGCTGAACGAGGCAACAGGTATTTTTCCATTTGTGGATTATAACCGGTTTACGTATATGGACGAGTCTTTGGAACTGGGGGTTAAAAATTCGTTAGAAATATATTTGCGGGACGAAAAAGTAACCAAAGCCGCATTAAAGGATATGGGGGTATTTTTACCAGATTTTGTTGTCCCTACTTTTCTCAATGTAAAAAGAAATAAAGCAACGCTGGAAAGTGTCCCACATGAGTTATATGTAGATGGAGACCTTGCAATCACATTGAGAATTACCTATCACCCGACAGATACTTTGTTGGAAGATCTAAAAATCAATCTAAACGTGACAGATGATATTCTTAAAGAATTTGGAATGGATTTTGATACCCTTTACCAGTATTCGCTTATGAATCCGGTAAATCAAAAAAATATTACGATGAAACCATTTAGCAACGACCCAGAAACGAGAGAAATATATATAATGTCCACAGAAGCCCATTATTTAGGCGCTTCTGCTATGCTGTATGAAAGCAAAATACATGAAATGTCAGATAAATTAGGTGGAGATATGATACTAATACCCAATAGCATCAATCACTGTCTTGCGTTATCAAATAAAAACAAAGCAGGAAAAAGCTGGGTTCAGGAAACTCTTTATAATGCCAAACAAGACGGATATCAGAAACGAGAGATGGATTTATCTGATTATCTATATGCTTATAATAGGGAAACAGATGAAATACGTAAAACCAGCCAGAGGGTGAGGCAGAAGCCTAAAATGAATAAAAACGTTAGCAGGTAACTTTTCATGTGATTCAGAAAAGAGCCTGCTTTTTCATTAAAATAAAGGAGGATAAGAATATGAACCTTAAATTATATAAACAGTTTTCAGATGCTTACCAGCAATGTATCCGTTCCGCTTTTGAGGATTCTGCGATTCGTGGGGAAGTAAGAACGGTGGCTAAGGGTCTACCGACCGAGGGAACCACAATTTTATTTGAACGGGAGGGGAGGTACTGCCCTGTCATTCCGGTAAGAGAAGCATTTTTGAGAGCGGAGATGTTTGACACCTGGGAGGAGGAATTGGCGGACCGGGCCATGGAAGTGTTCTCTGATGCGGAAGCGGAGGATCTGCGTATTGCAGTCGGCCAGTTGGAACAGCCGGAATATGTGGCAGTATACGCCGCTAACCATAGAAGTGACCTGGACGCCCTGAAAAAGAATGATATGCCTTATCAGGTTATGGGTGACATGGTGCTTTACTATATGTTTCATGCACCGCTGGGAGACGGGCGTTATTATCAGGCGGAAGTGACCAATAAACATTTGGAATCCTGGAAAATGAGAAAGAGTGAACTTCATAATTTTGTGCTGGAGCATTCGCTGGTTTCCATGGAGAGTAAAATCTATCCGTTGTGTGAAAAAATTGAAAACGTGCTGGAAGGTATTTCATGCTGCCTGAATCATGGAGAGGCAGAGGACAGCCTTGGTTATGTGGTCACGGGACCAGGAGGCGCGGCAAGCGTATTGTACTGGGATATCTTACAGGAACTTAGCCGCTTGATGCCGGACAGCTTTTATATCCTGCCGTATTCGGAACGGGAGGCTTATATCTTTCCTGATACTATGGGAGCACTGGCACCGGCGTTTTCAATTGATGATGTCCACAAGAATGGAAATCGTCAGGTTCGCCATAGCCTGGCCGGGTACGCTATATCAAGCCATGGTTTCCACTATTCACCATCAGAAAATAAATTGCAGACCACACGCGAATGGTTGAAGGATTAAAGAATGACATACGAAGAATATAAACAGGAACTGTTCACAGAACTTGGGCGTCACATTGATGAAGAGCAGCAGAGATTGATAGTAATAGCAGAAGGTACGGACAATGAGGAAATAGCCCTTGAGCTTATGCAGCCACCTGTGTGCAGCCAGTCATTGTCAATCCAGAGCTTATATAGACAGCGGAATGACGAAGAATTGACGGCACAGGCAAGCGGTATCTGCGATTACTTTGAAAAAAAGCGTCCCATTGAAACGATTGAGCAGTTAGAAAATGTTACGATATGGGCTGCAAATTTTGAAAAGTCAGCCGAAAAATTGGAAGGGAACGATATGCCATATCTGCCTGTTGGGGACATGGCTGTGTATTTTCAGTTTTTTGATGAGGTCTATGACGAGGAAGAGCAGTGGCCTCAGGATTATAAAAGACCTGTCCAAAATGAGCATTTAAAGCAGTGGGGACTTACGGCACAGGAATTATTTGATAAGGTCAAATATTTCGATATGAATGAACGCCTTCAGACGGTCTTAGATACGAGCAGAGCTGTTCTGGCTCATACCTTAGGGGCGTTAAGCGGGGCGCTTCCAGACACAAAAGACTACTATGGAGTGTACAGCGAGAATGGGATCGCAATCATGTTCTATCCCGATGGTTTGAGTGAAATCGCAAGGCGTTTGGGCGATGACCTGTATATCATGCCATTATCAAATGATAAAATCCTTGTCTGTCCAAAATCAGGACACAGATTGGAAACTTTGCAGGAAGTAGTAAAAAAGAGCAGTGAGATGGATAAGAGAGCAGAAGTGTTCCCTGTCCAGGTCTCTAATAGGGTGTTCCAGTTTGATGCCGGGAGCCTTGCAATCCAACCGGCAGTGGCGCAGACAGAGAAAAAAACGCGACATCAGGCAAGGTAGGATTCGGCATTAGAATTTGAAAGGGGGTGGTGAAGCCCAATCCAATCAAGAATCCAGCAGTCATAGAAATTTAATTTGTACCAGTAGCTCGTAACTTATTCGGAAACTGATTACATTCAAACATTTGAAAGGAGGTAAGAGGTAATCCCGGGTAAAATGTGTAGCTACACCCTCTAAGAAGGGAATTGGATTATAAATTAATAAATTTTTGTGAGTTCGACAAATATGCAGTAAAAAGTTATTGCGCCATACATGGGGTTGACGAGAGTGCCAACCTTGGGGATATTACGAAAGTTGATGAGAAAAAGCTACCTTATTTCAGTTTTATTTGCGGTGGGAGTCCGTGTCAGGATTTCTCCCTAAGTGGGAAGCTGGCCGGTTCCGTCTGGAGGTGCAGAGATTGTGGGCATGAGGTGAACCCGCTGCAGATACATTGGAGCAAACGGAATTTTTGTGAGGAATGCGGCTCAAAGAACCTGGATAAAACAAGGTCCTCTCTCCTTGTAGAGTGGCTCCGGGTTATCCGGGAAGTGAAGCCAGTATTTGGAATTTATGAAAATGTAAAAAATATTGTTCAGGCAAGGTTTCTAAACAGCACGTTCCGTCTATTTGAGCAGGAATTGCAAGAATATGGCTACAACACCTATTGGAAGGTACTGAACGCGAAAAATTATGGGATTCCTCAAAACCGGGAACGGGTATACCTCGTCCTGATTAAGAAGGAATGTGATAATGGAGAATTCGTGTTCCCAGAGCCAGTGGAAGATGGGAGGCGGCTGATGGATCTCCTTGAAGATGAGGTAGATGAAAAATATTATCTGTCAGATGATAAAGTGCAGAATTTGATTACAGACATGAAGGAGCGGAAAGCACTTCTGTATATGCCAGGGGAAGAGGAACTGAAACAGTGGGAAAATAAACTGTATAAGGTCGGACAGACAGAGGGGTACCTGGGTGATCCGCAGACCGGCAGGGTATATTCCGCAATCGGTTCCAATCCGACTTTGACGGCGAGTGGATCTGGCAGGAGTAAAATTGTAGTGGTCGGAAGTATTGGAAATTCCCAGCAGAGTGTTATACTATCAGGGATAGGAATTGCCAATACCCAACTTGCGAGCCATGACCAGACAAAGATTCTGGAATTGGGGGCAATCCGTGGAAGATATAATGAAGAGGGAAGAGTTGAACAGCACCTGGAAATAAAAGATCAACCATGGTGCAGTTATGCGATTACCTCCGTTCAGAAAGATAATATCATTCTGGTACGGCAGGACACTGTGAAGGGCTACGAGGAATGTCTGGCAGACGGAGTTGCAAATATCGCCTATCCAAACGCTGCCGGAAAACGAGGCCGGGTACAGGGTCATGGAACCATCTGCCCGACAATCACTGCGCAGGGAAGTTCCCTGTGCAGGCTGGAATCAATCCTTCGTATCAGACGGCTTACACCATTAGAGTGTTTCCGGCTGATGGGGTTTGATGATGAAGATTACCAGAAGGTCCTGGAAGCGGGCATTAGTAACAGCCAGGCATATAAGCAGGCAGGAAACTCGATTGTAGTGAATGTCTTAACCAGCATTTTTGAAGCGTTATATACGGCTATGCCTTACCTGTTTGAAGATGTAAAGATAGGAAGCTTTTTCTCCGGGATAGGCGCCTTCGAGAAAGCACTGGAACGATTTTATGGGAGCCATCAGTGACAGAGATATAAAATCTTAATATAAAGAACATCAATGCAGATTGGATTGGGAAAACAGAACTATTTTAAACAGCGGGTCAGGGGCTACTATCAAATTTGGCAACCTGGTATCACAAACAAAAGTGGAATCCTGCTATCAGTTTACATTGACTGATAGCAGATAACCGTGGAATGCGATATCACAAAGCCTTTGATGATATCACATTCCATACTGCCTGCTATCAGATATATGAAGCTGATAGCAGGGCAATATGTGATTTGAGGGGAAACTGCTGTCAGTTTCCCCTTTCTGCTATCAGATTTCCGCGTAATATCAGCGGAATTGATAGCAAAAAACTGTGAATGATATCAGTATTTTGAGGCTGATACGGGGGTATTAGGGGATCTCCCCTAACAAGATGGATTTTGTACGGCAAAATCCGTATCTTGCAGAGGACTGGCAAAGCCAGTCCGGACCGGCCCCTTAGATTTTCAGAAGTAAAGAGGGCAAAAAGAAAAGGGAAGGAGCTGGAACTGTAATAGAACCGATTGTGAAAGAGCAGATATTGGTGGTCAGGGATACTGGTGAAACCAATATGTTTGACGTGACTGCAGTTACGAAAATTGCATTAAAAATGGGATTTCTCGAACTGGCGGAATATTTGCAGAACCATAAAAGTGAATATTGCCATTTTATTATATGGGGGAAAACTTCCGAACAAGAACAGCAGAAAAAGGAGGACATTCCCAAACAGGACAGACAGAAAAATAGATAATACAGAATGTAAAGGAGACAGAGTATTGAGGTATGAACCAGAGGAATTTGAACGATTAAAAGATTACGTGGACGAATTCATGAAGAGAGGACCATTGGGAGACATTTTTACCCCATTTTTCTATAAGCCGTATCCTTACAACCAAACCGAAAATGTTCTGGATACGCTCCGGTTTGCGGATGCCAGAAAGCTGCTTATTGATTACTTATATAAGGTCAGCCGTGCAAAAAGCATTGAGGTTACAAGGCAGACAGAAGGCTTGATCGGAGAACTGTGGGAATATGGATATCCTGACAAAAATAGAGAGCCGGACTTTTTGAAAAATCTGGCCTGGGATATCTGTAGAATGACAAAATCTGTTGATTACTGGCAATGGGAAGCGATGCGTTTACCAGGAGAATCGGAGTCGGACGTAGTGAGACGTACCTATCAGGAAATAAAGAATCCGGAGAAGCGGCGTGAGTTCATGCAATTCTGGATTGACTATTTGGAACGTATGAGACCAAAATATGAACTGGAAATACAGGCTGCGGAAGTTTTAACAAGACTGAACAAAGGTTTTACGCACATGGAAACTCCTTTTATGGAGAGAATCACTGTACTCGTAGAAAATAAAAACTTTTTGGATTCTCAAAAGTATCATGATGCCAGTATTTACTATATCCTAAAAAAAGAACAGGATGGGACCATCAGTTACAAAGGGGTTGCTGAATATGAGCAGGAAATGGCAGTCTATTTTTCTGTTTCTGAGGAAGAAGTTACTGAAATTTATATAGGTGATACATCTGTTCATGAGGATCTGTTTAAACCGTTGGAAGAAGGCTATGAAATAGCGGTGGTTACGATGGACGGTCACTTTAATGTCTGGGACGAACTTGACAGGGAGGGCCTCGACACGTTGCCCTATAGAGAAGGGTTCGAGGATTACCTTATTTACTGTAAAGAAAGAAATATCACAGCGGCATCTATTACAGCGTCTATCGGATGGAGTGTGGGAGATTTGATTGGTGAGGCAGAATCACAGATGCAGGATTATAAGAATCATGTGAACCAGACAGACAGAAAAAGAACTAGTACAGCATTGCTTAAATATCAGTGATTAAATTACTAATGGTATCCCGGCATATGTCCACTTAAATGGGTGTGCTGTAAGATTGTATTGTTCAATAAAGCGCAGGATGCTTGCTTCCAGTTCTTCTATTGATAGGTAGCTTTTCCGCTTCAGCAGCTTCCGGTTAATGATGCCAAACCATATCTCAATCTGGTTCATCCAGGAACTGTGTTTCGGAGTATAGACAAAGCGGATCCGGTGGGAAGGGTCATGCAGGAAATCCGCTCGGCTTTCCATACTTTTAAGGATCCCTGTTTTCCCTTTTTTGCCCAGTTCCACGCCAAGGGCACAGGCTTCTGCCACAAAGCGGACAAGGGCTTCCGATTTATGGGTGTTTAGGCCATCGCATATAAATGTCCATGGGGCTTGCGGGTCTGTCCCTACCAATGCTTTCACGGCTTCCACAAAATCCTCTTCTGTGCGTGTGGAGTTTAAATACGGCATTTCCATACGGCCCGTTGCAACATCAAAGAACCCGATGAGGCTGGTCGTGCCATGGCGGATATACTCAAACTCCATTTTGGCGCACTGGCCGGGTAATGGGAGCTTGTCAGGATATTTATGTTCCAGCGCTTGTACCCCGGTCATTTCATCCGTGGAAACAATGTGTGCACCTTCCCGGCTTTGTTCCTGGGCACTCTGGTACAGGCCGCAGATTTCGTTTACTTTCCGCGCAAAAGATTCCGGGGCTTCCGTCTTTTCCGAAGAATGAAGCCAGTAACGGATTTTGTGGGGATGTAAATCTACCTCATTTTTAAAAAACGGCTGACAGATTTCTCAGAAATCTGTTCAGCGATCCCCTGCTTTTTAATTTCTGCCACTAACAGCGGGAGACTCCACTGGCTTACTTCGTACCCAAAATCATTTGGGTTGCTGCAGGCAAGGTCGATGATCCGCATGATCTGGTCCGGCGTAAAAACAGACGGGGCACCGGGGCGTTTTTTATCGGACAGGACTGCCCGTATCTCATCTTCAAGCTTTTTCGGGTCGTCCATTTCAATCCTCCGCAAGGCTGGGAGCGCCGCGAGGAACCGACTGCGCCAGGTGGCAACATTATTATAATGAAGCCCGACCTGTGGTGCAATATTCTGGTTGAGTTCCCCCTGTGACGCAAGCAGGACAATGCTGGCTCTTTTGACCAGTCCTGACGGAAGGGAGCGGCTTTTTGAAAAAGCAGATAATATGTTTTTCATGGCATCAGATAAAACCGGGATAGTATCAATTGTTTTCCTTCGCATAATAACACATCCATTCTTTAGTGATAGAATTATTATGCACCGACTACAATAAAAAAGCAACGTCTATTCATTATTATTTTGGCAATGCTGTACTAGATAGTGAAAAAACTGGAATGGCAGATAAACCGCCATTTAAAGAGCAGGGTAAGGAAACTCACCATAACGGTTTTTAGAAAAGAGGAGACAAGATATTGAAATATGAACCGGAAAAGTTTGAATCATCAGGGGAACGTGTGGAGAGAGAACTGGGAATGGAGAAGGATTTATCCAGGGATATCTGTAATATGCTGAACGCTGTTGGGGGTGGGGAATGGAATGTAGCGCGCTTACCAGGAGAATCAGAAGCACATGCGGTGGAAAGAATGTGCAGGGAAATAAATAATCCAGAGAAGAAACAGGAATTTATGCAGTTCTGGCTTGACTATCTGAAACGCAAGCAGCCAGAATATGGGCTGGAAATACAGATTGCAAGAGTCCTGACGGAATTAAATAGTCTGCCCCCAAAGATACAAAACCCCCAGATGGATGAACTCAAAGTGCTTTGTGAAAACAAAGAGTTTTTGGATTCGCAAAAGTACCAGGGAGCCATTATCTATCATATTTTAAAAATGGAGGCGCACGGAAAGGACACTTATCAGGGATTGGCAGAATATGGACCTGACAGGGCAGTTAGTTTTTTTCCATCTGCGCATAAGACTGTTGAGTTTAATATTGGGTACGCATATACAGATAAATATCTGTTTGGGATGCTGGAGGAGGGGTATGAAATTGCTGCAATGACAATAAATGGACATTTAGACGCCTGGGAGGAACTGAGCAGGTGGGGCATTGGAGCAATTCCCCATAAGAAGGGGGTAGCGGATTACCTGGAATACTGTAAAGAGAACAACATTTCAGCAGCGGCTATTAAGGCTGCTACTGGGTGGGAGGTATTAGATTTATTTAAGATGGCAGAACTGGAAAAACAGGATTCTGCCTATAAGCCGCACCTGGAGAGCAGACACAACAGCCGTTGATAAAGAAATAGGTGAGGTGGAATATGGAAGCAAAACAGACAGAAATTGAGAGATTGATCTATGACAGTAAGGAGTATCTGAAACGAAACCACTTTGGAGAATACACCCTGCTGTATATCTTGAACAAGGACAGGGTGAAGGGCAGCCCATATCAATATGCAGCAGTTGCGAGCACCGATGAAGCCAGGTTATTTTTCAATGTGTACGCTAAGGAAGACCAGCCTGATATTTACCGGATTGGAATGTGCAGTACAGATGATGACCTGTTCTATGACTTGGAATTTGATGATTGCACGATAGCAGCCATGACAATGGAAGGCCATTATGAAACATGGGAGGAACTGGCTGACACCCCATTGGAGGAAATTACATATTTAGGGGGACTGGAAACCTATCTGGAATATTGCAGGGAAAATAACATTACAAAGGAATCCATACAAAAAGCTGTTGGCTTGGAGGTGTGCGACATTATGGAGAGACTGGATAAAAATAAGAGTATTCCTTTACAGGGAATGGATGAGGAGTACCAGCAGCTACAGAAGGTTGTAGATACAATCCTAAATGGAACAGATGAGCGTGATTTGAGATTGGCGCAGGACATGCTGAATAGTATATGGTCTATTGATCAAAAGGAACCTATTTTAAAGCGCACGGATCTACAACAGGCTGCCTGCGATATCTGTATTTTAGTCCGGGATTATATGCCAGAGGTTTGGGCGGAAAAGCTGCAGTCTGGAAATACCGAAGCTGACCTAGCAAAAGAGACATACGGCGGGCTGGCAACATTATATGGAAGGAAGACCGAAACGCAGTTTCTGCGAAATGCTGAGATGGGGGAACTTCCGGAGACGGCCCGTAAAAAAATAAGTGAGATTCTGGCGGTATTAAAAAAGTATGAAAACAAGGATAAGAAGCCGCCATCAGGACATAGCCGGTAGGATACCGGGCAAGGAGGCATTATTTGAAACAATTGAATACGGCCACGGAACTGCTGGCCTATCTCGATGACTTTTCTATACCATTTTCACTGAATGAGGAACATGCCCAGGTTCTGTTGGGTTACATGGAAGGAAGTGCCTACGGGCTGTATGCAGATGAAAAAGGGCAGCTCTATTGGGTGGATTTAGAGGGAGATCAAATAGAAGAAATCACCATGGACGAGGTTACATTCCTTGCCTGTGAATGGAACAATGAATTCATCTTAGATTCCAGACAGAGACTGGAAGAGAAAGCTGGAACCAGTGAAGCGAGGGAAATCATAGACAGGATAAAGCAGCTGAAAAAAGATGAGAGGCTGTTAGACGAGATATTTGAACAGACCTCCTTATGGAAACAGGTAAATCAAAAAGCGACACCGGCGAAGAAAAATTCCCGTTGATAGTATGAATTATGGAAAGAAGGGGATGATTTTGGGACGAATTGAAACATCTGGAAAATTAATGGAATATCTTGATGAGTTTGATATACTTTTTCCTCTTACCCGCGCGGAGGCTGAACAGGTAGTGGGGTATACAACTAAAAGTGGCTATACATTGGAAACAGACGGCCACGGGCAATTGTATAAGGTGGACATGGAAACTGGTGATTCTCTGGAGACTGATATTGACCAGGTGATTGATGCTGCGTGTGAGCAGAACTACAAGATGATATCTGATACCAGGGACTATTTTAAGTTAAGCAGACACTCTGAATGGCAAGTTCTTCATAAAACCCTGGAAGGATTGAAAGCGGACGAGAAAATACTAAATGCCGCTTTCCAGAGGACCTATTATCAAAAGGAGCTGCGTGGAAAGATACAGGAAATCCGGCCTCCCGTGGATATCACGGCTGGGCGGAGATTAGTAAGATGATAAGTAAAGTATCAAGAGGGAAGGAATATAGCTGATTGCTGTGGTTCCTTCCTTTTCTTTTGCTGTTTATTCGATGAAAGGATGTGAGTAGAGACTGAGAAGCGTAAAAAAGATGAACTGCCGGAAGGAAATTCGGCTGTCATGCGAAGAATTGGAGGAGCTGAACAGAAAGGCAAAAGAGAGAGGGCTATCCGATTCGCAGTATTTGAGGATGCTGATAACCAACCGCCCCAGAGATTATCCGGAACTTCTTGAAGCATTGCAGAATCTCACGAATGAGATAAACCATATTGGGATAAACATCAACCAGATTGTCAAAAACAACAACAGCGGCTTATACCATGAATCCGATAAAAAACGTCTGTATGTTTATATGAAGCAGATCAAGGAGGCAGTCATGCAGGTAGTCAGCCATTTGGACATAGCGGGTAATTAAGTATGGCTATCAGTAAAATATTGCATATGGGATGTGCAAAATCGGGATTTCAGGCAAAGCATCTCGCAAATACGATTAATTATATTACGAAGGACAGCAAAACTGAAAATGGGCTGTATGTATCAGGCCATAACTGTCTGCCGGAGACTGCACTGAAACAAATGCTGAACACTAAGCGAAGGTACGATAAGATGGGGGGACGCCAGGGATACCATATCATTATCTCATTTGAAGAGGCAGCAGATACCGTTGATAAAGATGTTGCCATGAAGATTATAGGGAAATTTGTAGAGGAGTACCTTGGAAAAGAGTTTGAGGCAGTCTATGCGCTTCATGATGATACCGATCATATCCACGGCCATATTGCATTTAATAGTGTCCGCTGTATTGGAGAAGGGAAGAAATATGATTACCGAAATGGTGATTGGGACAAAATCATACAGCCGCTTGTCAACAAAATCTGTGAAGAGTACCATATGGCAACACTGGATATGGATAAAGTACGCCAGAACAGAAAGAAAAAAAAGGAACGCATCTGGGATCAGGGTAAAGATGGTAAATTTAGTTGGAATGATATGATCCGCCGTGACATCGACCAGGTGGCGGCCGAGGCGGAAAACTGGGATGAGTTCCTTATTGGAGTAGAAGAACGGGGATATGAGATAAAACAGGGAGCGCATATTCTGTTAAAGCCGCCAGGTATGGATAAGGGGCGCAGGCTGGATACCCTTGGTGGCGATTACACAGAAGAAAAAATACGGGAACGGCTAAGTATCCCCATATCTGCAAGGGAAAAGGAACTGCCGGAGCCAGTATTGGAACTGCCGCCCAGAGTCAAAAAAGTGACTGGTTATATTCCCAGAAGAAAGTCCCTATTGACTGGATACCAGAAGATGTATTTTACAAAGTTATACCGGCTGGGCGTCCTAAAAAAACAGCCTTATTCCGATGCATGGAAATATAAAGAAGATATCCGGAAACTTCATGAGATACAGGAGAAATATAATTTCATTTCGGCTTATCAGATACATACAGACAAGGACTTGGAAAATATCAGGAAAGCATTGGCTGAACAGGCAAAATCGCTTAGGCAGGAGAAAAAGAACCAAAAAGAGAACCGTGAAGCCAATACAGAGATATTTGAACTTTGGGAAAAACTCCAGGAACTGAAGGTTGAGGTTTCTTTATATGAGGAGGGATATGAGGAATTTAAGGAAGAATACCTGCAGGCAGAGCAGCTAAAAACGCAGTTGTTGGATATGGGGTACACATTTGATTCAGCAGAGCAGTTGTACCTGAATTTCCAGGAGAAAAATCGCCGGCTCAATGAGGTTCTTGCGGAGGTAAGGCGACAGCAGAGGATAGGGAAGAAAATTATGCAGGAGCAAAAGGAGAGAATGCAGAGCAGAGACAAGCAGAAAAGCAGGGAAAGAGGAGGAGAAAGTCGTGATCTATGAGCAGGATAAACTGGAAAAACTGGCTTCTGAAATAAAAAAATATCTTTTGGAATGTAAGCTGGGAGACGCATATATTGAGAGTTTCCGTGATTTAGTACCAGCAGGGGAAAAAATACCTGGGATTAGAGCGGTCTTAGACAATCATAGATTGAGGGACCATCTAACCTGCTTTTTGATGTACCGTTCTTCGCTCTTACCTGACCGGGACAGGAAGCAGGGAGTGAACCTGGCAGATAAATTAGATGAGGTCGGAGCTGTCAGGAAAGCAGATAAGAAGGAAGAAATGGCGGAAGTGGCATGGGAACTGAACGATGTGATGAAGGAAACAGACTTTATCCAGTATCTTGATGCGGGATACATGAGAGCCGGGGACAACCAGTCCGATCCGGTAAGACGCCTCTACAGGGATATTGGAGACCGGGAAAAGCGCCAGGACATCATAGACTATTTAGAGACTGTTTTGGAAAAAGGTCACAGTGAAAAGATTATGGCTCTTATTTCTTCTTTAGAGAATATAACGGATAAGGTTCCGGCCCGATCAGGAAAGGTACGGTAGGGGATTGCTTGATATATAGGAGGAATAATTTGAAGTATCAGTTTTTCGACAATGATGGGAAAGTGACTGAATCAGAACAAAAAAGTTATACAGACGCACTAAAATTTGCAGAGGAGCGAGGCATTACATGCCTATCCATGCCATATGAGCTATTCATTGCGTCTTTTCGGGAAAAAATCAAATTGCTGGAAAGCCACACCCAGTATAGTAAGATTTCGGAATATGCAGAAAAAATGATTATCTTGAACCAGGGTGCAGGATATCAGGCCATAGCTGCGAATGATTTCATGAAAAAAATTATTGTAACACCGATTGACGATATTATGGGATGGCTTGAGGAACATGGAAAAAGCGAGTTTGAACCAGTATCCCAGGTTCAGCAGGAAGGTAAGGCGGAAAAACAGAAAAATAAAGCAAATTCCCCAAAAGTAAGATAAGAAATGAATCGAGAGGCAGCCGATTGGTTTGTCTTTTTTTATTGCAGGAGGCAGATATGACAATAGAAGAGCAGAAATATTTAGAAGAGTGCCGTAAAAAGCTGGGGGCGGACCAGATTGAAGTAATACAGATGGCTTTCCAATACGGGCTGGGCATTAAAGACGTGCGGCGGGTTGCAATCCCAAAGCTTAATGCGGAGCAGATGCGTCAGACCGTTTTTGCAATGCTTGAAGATGTAGACGGGGAACTGGTTGATTTGTGCTGTCAGGGCACATTTGACCAGTACCAGATACCGGAAATTGTTTCCGGTTCCGTCTCTGGGCTTACGAAGGAAGAAATCATGTCCTATGCGACACCGGATCTGCCGGCGAGCCGGATGAAAAAAATGAGAACGCAATTGATTGAGGCCAAAAAAAATGCAGGTGATTCAGCAGAAGGCGCGGCGTTTAAGGAGTATACAGAAAATCTGATAAAAATGATGGAGACGTCCCTGCAGCAGTTTAAAGAGAATAACGAGAAGTTTGAGGTGCTCTCAACACTGGTGAAAGAACACGTCCTGGACGAGAAAAACCAGGAGATTAAGGACTTATATGAGAACCTAAAAGATAAAGACGGTTTGATCAAAAAACTGCAGGAAGAAGCTGCGGCGCGGGAAACACAGATAAAGAAGCTGGAGGAGGAACTTACAGCGGCAAGAACACGATCAAATGCCGAAGTGGTTGAGGGAAAGACAGAGAAGGTAACTGCATCTACCGTTCCTCCATCTTATTGGAGACCGCAGCCGCCGCAGACAAAAAAAACTATTCTTGAGAAGCTGTTCCCGCAGAAGACATCGGATATATTGGATAAAATCGCTGCGGAAGGATTATCGTCAGAACAGCTTGAAGAAGTCAGGTCTGCCTTTGATTCAGGACTGGCCGATGATGAAGTAAAGCGGATTATCAAAAAGGAATTGACTGCTGATAAAATGCGGAAAATGCGTGAGATTATGCTGCTGGTACGGGAAAGGAGGCATACAGATGCGTGAGGCTGGTGTTGTGTCATTAAATATCAGAATGGTTCGCGAGTGCTATCAAATGATAGATTTAATGGAAAAGCAGGACTTTGTATTTACCCAGGAGGATAAAAGGATACTTTTAAGTTATGCGTTCCATCAGCAGGACTTAGACTGTGTGCATGATGCGGTCATTCACATCGCTGCGGTCAGGGAAAAGGAAAAATCCCAGGGGAACCTGGAGGCTGGGATTATAGAGCAGTATGCCATCCGGGGCGGAAGCGAACTGCAGGAGAGAATCAAAGAGTATATCATACAGTTAGAGGTGGCAAATATCAATCAGGAAATAGCAAATCGGTTACTTGTGAAAATCCTGCAGGATAAGAATGTGGACTATGAATTGGACCGGATGCTGGAGGAGCTGCGGAAACGCGAAGATGAAAAGAAAAAAGAGAATGAAGCAGTCAGGAGGTGAGTTCTATGGGAGAAATACAGGAAGCTACCCAAATCCTGCGGGTATCATTTGAGGGAATTGAGATATTCATGAAAATTGTCGGAGGCGGGCTTCATACGGCTAAGGATATTGGAAAATTCGTTGGCAGGTTGGTGGAGATGGAACGTTTATCCGGAAGGACAACCGTAAAAGACCTTCTTAAAACAGGAGGCGATTTGCAGGTTTTCCGTTTTGATACGACTGATATTAATAAGGTGAAAAAGCTGGCTGATAAATATAAAATCCGCTATGCACTCCTCCCAGATATCAATAAAGCGGATTGCAAAAGTGAAATCCTTTTTCATTCTGATGCTACACCCAGAGTGAATCAAATCATGGGGGACATCGAGGGGAGCAAGATTGAATCAATCCAGGATTATCTGGATAACGGGGAGGAGAAGGAACTGAAAGAGACTTACGGGATAGACAAGAAGGATATGTCGGACCCAAACAAGCAGAGCGCCCCTAAAGAACAGTCCATCTCTCCATGGGGATTTAAGGCAGTTGGGACATATCTGGCACAGACACCAGGGGCGGGTGTTGGGGAAATCAGTAATGCCATAGATATGCCATGGGCGGAAGTAGAGCCTGTACTGAAACATATGGAAAGCCTGGGAATCCTGGAGATCAATGACGATGGCAGCATGGCCTTTAAAATGGACAAACAGGAGTTTGATGCGTATGAGAAACAGGGGAAATGGCAGCATGCGGAGGACATGGAGCCTATTGTGCGGGGGATGGAGCAGCCGCATAAGGCAGAGGCTGCACAGAAGCAGATGTCTGAGATGAATAGCCGCCAGAGGAAGGTACTGCAGCATGCAAAGGAAGCTGTCAGAGACGATCCAAATATCCATCAGATTTTTATTGCCAGGAGCCTTGCGGTGGAAGAGACTGAAAAGAGAATTCTCACACGGATTCCGTTCAAAAAGAATGAGTACCTGTGGATAGATAAAAATTCCATATCCCATATCAGTGAGGAGAAGAGAACAATATTTACTAATCTTCGAAAGGATAAAGAATACAGCGTGGTGAATAATGAGGGGCAGGTAATTGGAAAACGTACCGGGGAAGAGTTATACAACCAGAGCTATGATCCAGTCTTGAAAGAAACCAGAGACATGCTGCACAAGAAAAAAGAAGAAAACCGGAAACTGCAGATGGCAGGCCAACTAAAAAAGCGGGGAGGAAGGTAATGGAAAATAAGAAAAAAACTTCTGTCTGGCTGATTGTACTTGGTGGTGTGCTGGCGGCATATGGCGGGTATCTTCTTAATGGCATCTGGGAACAGGGGATTGATATCAATACCTTTATGGAGCGTCTTAACATGGTTATGGCCCGCCCATTTGGAAATTACTTCAATGATACAACTTTTAAGGGGATATTACTAGCAGAATTCGTATATATGATTGCGATTGCCATGTATCTGACCAGCAGAAAAAACTATATGCCGGGAAAAGAATATGGTACAGCCAAATTTGCAGATATCAAACAGGTGAATCAGGTGTTAGCCGAGAAGGACGAGACAGAGAACCGCATACTAAGCCAAAATGTCCGTATGAGGATGGATTCGCGTAAAACGAAGCTGAACTTGAATACTTTGGTCATCGGGGGAAGTGGAGCGGGAAAGAGTTTCTTCTTTTGTAAGCCTAATTTGTTACAGCTTAACCGTTCTTCTTATATAATCACTGACCCGAAAGGGGAAATTTTAAAAGCCTGCGGGGGATTCTTACAGAAACACGGTTATGTTGTCAAAGTCCTGAATCTGCTGAACATGGAAGAGTCTGACTGCTATAATCCATTTATGTATATCCGGAAGGAATCAGATGTCGTAAAATTAATTACAAACCTGATCGCCAATACAACCCCGAAAAACTCCCAGAGCAGCGATCCCTTCTGGGAGAAAGCAGAGTCGCTATACCTGCAGGCGCTGTTCTACTATGTTTGGCTGGAATGCCCCAAAAGTGAACAGAACTTTTCCACGGTACTGAAATTACTGGGAGAAGCAGAGGTACGTGATGATGGCTCGCCATCGGACTTAGACCGCAGGATTAAGCGCCTGGAGCGTAAAAAGGGCAGCAATCATCCAGCAGTCAAACAGTATTATAAAGTAATCAGAGGAGCGGCTGATACGGTCCGGAGTATTGTTATCAGTGCAAATTCCAGACTGGCTTTTTTGGAAAATCCACAAATCCTCCGTATCCTGGACCATGATGATATCAATATCCCGGAGATAGGGGTGGGAAGAAATGGTGACGGAAAGACAAAAACAGCTCTTTTTTGTGTGATTCCGGATTCCGATAAATCGTTCAACAGCATTGTAGGGCTGCTTTACAGCCAGATATTCCAGGAACTGTACTTCCAGGCTGACTTTATTTACGAAGGAAGATTACCAATCCATGTGACCTTTATGCTTGATGAGTTTGCTAATGGTGTGACACGTTCTGCGTCCAAAACGGTGGAAATAACCGACAAAACCGCAGCCTAAAGCCATGAATGGCTTTGGAGAACTGCATAACTGAAATCTCAAATGATGGGGTAACGCCCGGAAGGGGATTCACTGATACTCCACGTAGCGTCAGCCAGATACAGATGGTTGGGGTTATAAGCGCGGGGAAGTCGTGCGAAGCACACCCTAACGCTGAAAGGCGAGGAAAGATTCATAGAGGTATGAGTTGTGTGTGACAGTGCGGGTGGGGCTGCCATATGGCTAGAATGACCCAAAGGAGGTCTGACAAAGTTCCGAATGTACGGCTCTAAACAAATAGCCTGTAGAAATGCAGGTGTACCAGGGGTACGCAGGCGGGGCAAAGTAAAATTTGTTAGTATGAAATGCCTTCTGTGCTTATAGGGTATAGGTATCTTGAGGATTTACCTTGAAGATAATGCTTGCAGGGCTAAAGGAGCGGCCTAAGTGGTAGCAATCCTAAGTTATGTGGAACGTGGAAAGCAGCCAATACGGGAGCTGACTGTATCAGCGACAAAGTACCGTAGTTGCAGCGAAAAGGAAGGGGGAGAAAAACTTCTATAATAAGTGCATTAGTGGTTGTGAGAGTAGAGGCACAGTACCAGGGAAACCGTGATAATAAGCGGTGGAGGGATAGCCTCAAGCCGATACTAAGAGATTATGTTCTTAGTCGGGGGAGCGCCGTGTGATGGGAAACTATCATGCACGGTGCGGGGCAGGGGAAAAACCCGAGGCGGCAGTGCCAGAGGTTTACCTATTGCCATTTGCATTACCGGATGATTATTGCGGTTTACTTAGTACCATGAGGTCACGAGAAATTTCATCGATCATTATTATACAGAACCTTGCGCAGATTAAAGCATTGTTTGAAAAGACATGGGAGGTCATCCCAGGGAACTGTGACACTTTGGTCTACCTTGGCGGGAATGAACAGAGTACACACGATTATATTTCTAAGATTCTCGGGAAGGCTACGGTAGATAAGCGGAGTTCTGGTGAAACAAGAGGAAAAAATGGCAGCAGCAGCCGAAACTTTGATGTGCTGGGAAGGGAACTACTGACACCGGATGAGGCCAGAAAGCTGGATAATAAAAAGTGCCTGATCTTTATCCGGGGATTTGACCCGATTGTAGATTCAAAATACAATACCCCGGCGCATCCTCTTTTCAAGGAGACGTTTGATGGAGGCGCACCACCATATCATCATACACCAATCCGTGAGAAAAGTACAGTGCCAACCTGCGAATTACTGAACCGGCAGTCTTTTGAATATTATGAACGCCAGAGGGACCAGGGGCTGAATGTTCAGATAGATGAAATAACACTGGACGAATTGCTGTCATTGCAGGAACCTGATATGCCGGCAAAGATATTTTCAGAAGATGAACTGAAAAAGAACCGCAAAATAACTGAAATCGAGAATATAGAAAAGCAGGATTTGGGACAGATTACAGAAGAGCAGTTTAATGAAATGCTAATAAATAATGATTATACATTAGAGCAGTTAGAAGAAATACGTCTTGGATTGGTAGGAGGTCTTTCCTACCAGGATATATTGACTTACTTTAAATCAGATAAAAGTGCCGGACAAATGCGTGAAATACGCGAACAACTGACCGGCCATCAAGAATCTTAATTTTCCCTATATTTCTTATGCCTAAGATGGCAGATATATGGGAATCTGTTGCAAAAAATAGAGGGCGCACGCAGCAGGTTCTTTTATACCTGCTATTTTTGCGCCCTTTTTTAAAGAAAAGGAGATTTTAAGTGAAGAATTTGACTGAAAAAAAGCAAAAAGCAAAAAAAATGATTAACAGAATCAGCAGTATAACCGCTGGGGCAGCCATGGCAACCATGTTATATACAACAAATGTATATGCGTCAGGCGCGGAAGTGGTGACGGCACCTTTGAATAATCTGAAGAATCTCGTAATTGCCATCATAGGTGCCGTTGGCGTGATTATCCTTGCAAAAAACGTAATGGAGTTTGCCCAGTCTTACCAGCAGCAGGATTCGAGTTCCATGAATTCTGCGATAAAGGGCATCGTTGCCGGCTTGATTATGGCGGGGATTAGTACAGTCCTCACGTTCCTGGGCATCAGTTGATTGTGCTGTTTTAATGAAAACGTGGAGGGAACACTATGCTGGAGTTAAGGCGCGTAGTTTTTTTTGTTGATATAGGAGACAATTTACTTGAAATGGCAAAAGCCAGTCAGGAATGTAGAGAAGAGTGTAAAAATTTATTCATAAGCCTGGGATTCCAGGTGGATACCGATTACAGAGATAAAACCCCAAATTTCTATACTCAATTAGGATATCATGCAAACGAGTTTTATGTTGCAAAGGGAGAGGAACATTTGCGGATAAGGGATTTGGAGATATCGGGTAATATATATCCTGACTCACTGGCTGATATAGCGAAAAAATTGCGGAACGGTAAAACCTTTCACTATAAAGGGGCCATTGATTTGCAAGCAGCCTATATTCTTACTGAACTTGAAGCGAAAGATTATTATGAGAAAAACCTGGAAGCATACGAGGAAAAGGTAATCGAAGCCATGAAATTAAATCACGAAAAGTGTGAAAAAACATGGTTTTACAATCCTATGGCTGAATTTAAGGAGGATATTCTTATCTGTGTTGGTTATGATGCCATTAGTTTTTTTCATTTGAAAACGGCTGAAGTTATCAATGATATGTTGGATAAAGGATTAATTAAATCGGACAATTCACTGCTCGCACCGGGGTATGCACTTCCGGAGTTTTACACGGAGACGGGTAAATATAAGCTGCCGCATCTAAGGAGGTAGTGATGCAAACAAATTTCAAGGCTTTTGTTCTTTTAAAAGAATTATTTTAAATGATACTCTAGTAATCATAATATCCAAATACGGAAATGAGGTGATGGTAAATGGATATTTTTAATTTGGGCGAGGCAATCCTTTCGCTTCTTGAGGTCGTGTTCGGCTTTTGGAACGGGCAGGTGAACATGGTGTTTGAACTGCTGGGACAGTCCCCGACTTCTTTCAAAGGAGGCGGCCCATGGGGAGTTATAACCGGGATTGAACCGATTTTCGTTGCTGTTGGTTCAAGCCTGGTTGTTTTATTTTTTGTGATTGGTTTTTGTTCGGAAAGTGTAGATGTGCGGGAAGAGATGCGGTTTGAAGTGATTCTCCGTATGTTGATCAGGATTGGAATCGCGCAGTGGCTGGTGGTATACAACGTCGATATTATGAAAGCCATATTTACAAGTGTTGGAAATCTTGTCGGACTGATTGGAGGGAGTGAGGCCACACAGGTTACGATAGACCCGGCGCAGGCAGATATTATCAAGAATCTGGGATTTGTGGAAAGCCTTGTATTTTTAATCCTGGCGGTATTTTTAAGCCTGATTATTTTGATCTGCGGATTTTTCCTTATTTATAATGTTTATTTCCGATTTTTAAAAATACTTGTAATCGTACCGTTTGGCAGTATCGCTTATGCAACGGTTGCAGGAAATCGGGGAGTGAGTGCCACAAGCGTACAGTTTACGAAGTATTTCATAAGCGTAGTTTTTGAGGCGGTGACTATGGCTTTGGCGATTATTCTTTGTAATACGTTTATCAGTTCAGGATTACCACAATTTGCAGGAGACTATGCAGATTGGACAAAGACTTTGATATATTTAGGAGAAATGACATTCACGGTTGCCCTGACCGTGGGAAGTGTAAAGGGCGCCCAGAGCCTGACGAGCAAGGCCCTGGGGCTGTAAGCAAAGGAGGCTTTGGGTTTGGAAACAGCGGTGCAGGATAAAATCATACAAATGACGCTATTTGAGTATTTCGCAGATGTGGACCAATTTTCTCTGAAAGATGCAAAGGAATGTGTATACCAGTATGCGGAAAAAGAGGTGAAGGAACCCAGCATCCGGGCGCGGATCTATGAAGGGATTAATAAGGGCCTTTTTAAACGGGTTGCCAAAGGCGTCTATACGGTTACGAAGAAAAATGCAGAGAATGAGGATATTACCTGTATGCTCATACAGGGAAATGGACGTGATCTGAGTTTCCTTGAGGATAACAGCATTGACGCAATTATCACTGACCACCCATATCTGCTGAAAAAAAGTTTAAAAGGGGGAAACCGGGACTTTGCCTCCTATGATTTGTTCCAGTACACACAGCAGGATTTGGACGAAAAATTCCGTGTTCTAAAGAAGGGGCACTTCCTCGTGGAGTTTCTGCCGGAGGAAAACGGTGATAATTACGAATATCTTTACCAGGTGAAGGCCATGGCGAAGGAAAGCGGCTTTGAATATTACGCGAAGGTGGCTTGGCGGAAGGGGACATTCGTTGCCAATACGGGGCGGAAGGCAAAAAATACAGAGGATATCCTGTTCTTTTCAAAAGGACGTGCGCGTGATATGCGGCCGGACGCAAAGAAGGACAAGGCAGAACCGGAGATGAAACACTATATGTCCGGAGCGAAAGGGATGCTTCCTACGGCTTTTGACATTCAGCCAATCTCAAAAGCTGATAGGGTTCATCAATCGGAGAAGCCGGTGGAACTGCTAAAACAGATACTGGAATTTGTTTCAGATAAAAAAGAACTGGTATTGGACCAATATGCTGGTTCCTTTGCCCTTGCGGAAGCTGCCCTTGAATCAGAACGGGATTCCATCTCAATTGAGATCAGTCAGGATTATTTTGAAGAGGGGAAAAAGAGGATTGAAAATGTAAAGAAAGGTAAGGTGAGATAAATGGATATCGAAATCAGCAGGGATTTACAGCACTATAAGGAGAGCTTCCTGATGGGACTGACCGTGAAGCAATTTACATTCAGTGTACTGTCCCTGGGGGCGGGAGCGGGAATTGTACTCGGTCTGTACGATAAAATCGGCATGACATTAGCGTGCTATCTGGCAACGCCAGTTGCGGTGCCGATTGCACTCACGGGATTTTATAATCACAATGGGCTTAGTTTCTGGCAGACGGTGAGGAGAATGGTCCAGATGTCTTTTTTCAATAAGCCCTGTTTATACCAGTCCACGGAAAATGTGGATTGGATAAAGGACGCTTATGGAGAAGAGCAGAAAATTGCTACACAGCAGCAGAAAAAAGAAAAAAAAGGACTGTCTGACGGACAGGAGGATTTTAATATGGTAAAGAAAAAAGCAAAGCGCATGATCCTACTGACAGTGGGGGCTTTAGTTGTGGCCGTGGCAGGGATACTTGCCTTTAGGTTCATGAAATAAAAGATATGAAATAATCCCACATATGTGGGAAGTAGTTTAGCGACCAGCAGGTTACGGGATTCGCTAAACTACTTCCCGTAGCCTGCCTTGGATTAAAGGAGGTTTACGGAAGTGGGAATTTTTACAGATCGTTTCATACAGTTAAAAAAAGCGGACAAACCATTGTTTGCAGTCCCGAAGAGTGTTCAGCAGCAGATTGAGATTCTGAGGATTGCAAAGGATGGTATTTTTGAGAATACAAAGAACCGGTACAGCAGGGTATACCGTTTTGCTGACATAAATTATGTCACGGTGTCGGAGGGAGACAAGTATGAAATCTTAAAGCAGTATTGCAAGCTGGTTAATGCGATTGATGTTGCTTTTAAGATTACAATATACAACAAAAACAGGAACATGAGCCAGTTTAGGGAGAATGTCCTGATACCAGATAAAGATGATGGCTATGACCATCTTCGGGACGTTTACAATGATATCGTAGAGGAACGGATTGTAGCGGGAAAACAGGGGATTGAACAGGAACGCTTTCTTACGGTTACTGTGGAACGGAAAGATTATGAACAGGCAAAAGCATTTTATAACACTTTTGAAGGAGGGATGCAGCAGGAATTCCATGCGATAGGCTCAAAGTTGGAGCCGCTTGACGCGGCAGAACGGCTCCGGGTTCTGTATAATTTTTACCGCATTGGTGACGAAGAAACATTTTCTTTTGATTTTGATGCGTATGTACAAAGTAAAACAGATTACAAAAATGATATCTGCGGTTCCATGATTAAGTATTCCCCGAATGATTTTGAAACAGAACGGAAAATCTGCAGGGCTGTATTCATCAGAAGATATCCGACAAGCCTGCCGGACACCTTTATCAATGAACTTACCAATGTTCCTGTACACAGTATTACCTCTATAGATATTGTGCCTGTGCCAAAGGATCTGACAACAAGAACATTGCAGAAAAAATATCTGGGTGTGGAGTCGGATATTTTACGCCAGCAGCGTGTCCGTAATAAAAACAATGACTTTGCAAGTGACATCAGTTATGGAAAGAAAGTGGAAAAGAAAACCCTGGAAGCGCTGATGGACGATGTACGGGAGAATGACCAGAACCTGTTCTTTGCAGGTGTAAATATGGTACTGATTGCGGATACCAGGGAAGAACTTAACAGTATCACAGAGACAATCCAGACGATAGGAAACAAATATCTCTGTAATATGGAGGTACATCATCTCCAACAGCGAGAGGCATTAAATACTGCTCTGCCCGTAGGGGTGCGACAAGTCGAAACCATGCGCACTATGCTTACACGGGATATCGCGGCTTTAATGCCTTTTAACGTACAAGAAATTTATGAGCCGACTGGTTTATGCTATGGGACGAACCGGATCTCTAAAAACCTGTGTGTGGCGGACCGAAAAAGACTGACCAATGGAAACGCCATGGTGTTTGGCGTACCTGGCAGTGGCAAGTCCTTTTTCTGTAAGTCAGAGATGCTGGGGGTATATTTACAGACGGGTGATGATATTATCGTCATCGACCCGACATTGGAGTATTTTGACATCGCCCAGAACTTAGGGGGCGTATGCATCAACCTGTCAAATTACACGCAGAACTATATCAATCCACTCTGGCTTGATGTGGACGAGTTGGATCTTGCCGACAGCAAAGGGCTGATCCGAGATAAAGGAGAATTTATGCTTGGCCTGTGTGAGCAGGCGATGTCGGAAATGCTAAACAGCCGGCATAAATCCATCATTGACCGTTGTATCCGTAAGCTGTATCTGGATATTGCCATGAGCAAGGAAAAATATGTGCCGGTCATGTCGGATTTTTATGACCTGCTGATGAAGCAGCCAGAGGAGGAAGCCAGGGATATTGCCCTGGGGCTTGAGCTGTTTGTAAGCGGTTCCTTGAATATTTTCAACCATCAAACCAATTTAGACGTAGACAACCGGTTCATTGTTTACGGAATCCGTGACCTTGGAAAAGAGCTGAGTGCGATTGCGATGCTGGTCATGCTGGAAAATGTCCGGGCACGGATTGCCAGAAATGCAGAAAAAGGAAGAGCTACATGGCTATACATAGATGAGTGCCATGTGTTGCTGGGAACCGGGGAACATTCTGGACGCAGTGAATATTCGGGGAAATTTCTCTATTCCCTGTGGAAGAAAGTAAGGAAACAAGGCGGCTTGTGCACCGCCATCACCCAGAATATTTCTGATATGTTACAGAACTATACAGCCGTAACCATGCTGGCGAACTCTGAATTTATTGCTTTGTTAAAACAGGCAAATGTGGACAGCCAGGAACTTTCACGGGTAGCTGGGATTCCGGAAGCACAGTTGAAATACGTGAACGGCTGTAATTCCGGTATGGGAATCCTGAAACACGGTGAAGTCATTATTCCTTTTGATGCCAGGGTAAAGAAGAATAACATCATATATGATTTGTTCAATACAAATCTTCATGAAAAAAACAAACAGGGAATAAAGACGGATGACCAGTATTCATAATTATGAGAGGTAAGGAAATGGAAGAAGAGAAAAAAACACTGGGTTATGATTGGGAATTTGGGCATGAGGAGTTGATGCTTGAAGTTGATGCCTATCGTTATGATAACAGACTGTATATCGGTCTTACCCATATGGAGGAGGGGTATGAGGAATCTTTTGCTGATCTGACCATCAATCTGGCTCATATGCCTGTCGAAAGAAATGAGGCATACATTGACGCCTTTGCCAGTAAAAGCAAACTGGACTTTATTAAAAAGCACAAACTTGGAAAGGTGCTTCCGGAAATGGGTTATTCGGGCATGGAAAGTTATTATAAGGTGGCGTTTGACCTTAAACGCCTGGAGGAATTTGACAAGGCAGGAGTAGAGAGATACTGTGCCATCAATGAGATAGCAAAACCAGAGCAGACAAAGGCAAATAAAAAACCACCAAAGACGAGGTAGAAAGATTGGAGGAACATCGTTGAATAGAGATATCTTTGTGTTAGTAGTAAAACATCTGCTGGAACTGCCAACAGAGGGGGAACTTAGGACCTGGGTGAAATGGGCGGAGGACTGTGTGGCAATGGGACAGTATGCTGGTTTTAGGGAGCTGCCGCAAAATAAAGCGGTAGAGAAGTGGCTGGATTCCTATTATCATGTTTTTTCTGCTATTCAGTATGAGTTCGGCAAGGAAACGGCCATTAAGGTCATGAATTTATCACAAGAGAAATTGTGCTTGTATCCGTATGAGATGCGGGCAGCGGCACGGGTCCTTAAGGCTGGAGGGACAGGAAAGGATATTTTGCAGATGATTGTCGAAGGAACATTGGAAGCTCCAGAACCCGTTGTGCCAGAACATTGCGAGAAGGGAAAGATAGAAGAAGCGGATACATGGTCCTGCAATACAGAAACATTGGACTGTATCCTGCGGAGTGTGCGGACCTGGCAGGATAATCCGGAAATCCCTCTTTTGTATAAGCGTGGGGATTCCCTGGTAGAACAGCTTTTCAACGCCTGTTTGGAGCTGTTACAGTATGAATTTGAGATAACATCAATTCCAAAATCCGATTATGATTTGATATCCGAACATGCTTTTTTCCTCGTAAACTCTTACCAGGTCCTTGAACCGGAAGATATTGACCTGGATGCAATCTTTGAGTGTTTTAACGATGCAAAAATAAATGAACGTATGATTGAAGCAGAGAATCGGGATAAAAAGGAAAAGGTAAGCAGTATTTCAGGAAAATCAGAAAAAAAGAGATAACAGGAGGCAGCTATGATGGAGGTATCGTTGAATGTTCCGTTGGGGGAACAGGCGCATTTAAAAGAAATGTTTGCCATGATGGAGGAAAACCGCATGGACGCGCAGGCGCAGAACCTGGAGGATTTTTTACAGTATTTTAACCAGATGGAAAAGTATTTTGAGGATATGCAGGACGAACTGCTGTATCTGCGCGGGCAGTTAGACGAATTAAATGATAAAACCCTGAAAGCTAAAATAGACAATTTTGTGAAGGCGTCCGGAGATAGAGTGCACGCAGCGAAAGTATGGCTGGGAGCTTTAAGAAATGAGGTATCGGAAGGTATTAAACAGGCAGTGGGGCATGTAAAGTATTATGGAGATCAGGCACTATACACGTTTATTGATAAATCAAAAGCAGGCAGGGCGCTGTCGGTAATTCATGAGCACCTGGAACATTCTGCCAAGAACCTGGAAGATGGAGCACGGACCATGGGGGATATTGGGATGGAACTTAGCGCAGCGAAGGGACACCGGAAAAATGCTAAAAATCTTCTTATGGGGAAAGATGCAGCGGATGTTTTTGAGTATGACTACGATAAGGGTATTGTGGCAAAAATCAGGCAAGCCATAGAATTTTGTGGGAAAATCGTGAAAAGTATGGCAGGGCACACAGAAAATATGCAGAAATCATTGGACGGTTTTACGCAGAGGGCTTTGGATAACAGAGCCGGACGGGATAGTAAAGTTCCTGACAGTATGGAAGAAAAGATAAAATTGGCTGGACATGGGAAAGGAAGATAAACATCATGCCTGAAATGAAAGTAAACGGGGTACAAAAGTTAATCCCTCCAATAGAGTGTAGGGTTTTGAAGACAGGAAACAGAAGCAGATGGATATCGGTTAATCTGGATGATATGAAACATGATCGTTTTGAGGAAGTCAAAGCGAGTGTTGTTGCAACGGTTGAACTTACAGATCGGGATTTTGTCAGATTGTGTTACCGCGGCCTTAATTCGCACGACTATCCCTTCGTAAGCCAGGTTTATGGCAGGAAACGAAAAATACTGAAGAATGAGGCTGGAAGGGATGAATTTGAAGTGATACGCATAGAAAATGAAAAGATGGACTGGCTGTACATGGCAGTAAGACAGCGTGGCAGTATTCCACTTTTCTCTAAGCAGCTTCTCAATATAGAAACTTTACGGGCGTGGGAACAAAAGTTTGATGCTATGGAGAAATTTGTGAGTGATAACCAAATAGGCTATTTGGAGGATAAGCTTTACTCTGATCCGGATGTATCCCCCAGCAACGCAGACCTGATATTGGCAGCCGTCCGTGAGGAACGCGATTGGAGACCTTCCTTTGAGGGTGGTTTAAGTTTGTATGATATTGTGTCTCACTATATTTCGTCTGCCATAGATGATGCGGCAGAAAATTATCTGGACAGTATATACGGAAGCACACAGATACAAACACATAAGGAGGTAAAAAGATAGATGGATAGTCAGGGCAACAATGAAGTGGAAATACTGACACGGGGTGAACTCGCTGTGCGTGTAAACTGTATCGAGGATGGTGAGTTACTGGTGATAGATTGGAGGGGAGCGGATGAAGACAAATGGGCTGAAAATGGTAAGTATCCGGTTGGTTGATGATCCGCCCATCTATAGTGAGGAAAAGGTTCAAAATCCGAAAGATGCAGTCCAACTTTTATTAAAGGAATTTGATTCTGTTGACAGGGAATTATTTTTCGTCCTTAACTTGCAGACCAATGGGCAGGTGATCAATGTAAATATTGCCAGTATGGGGACTTTAAATAACTGCATACTCTCCCCGAGGGAAATCTTTAAAGCTAGTACAGTGTTGCTTAAATATCAGTGATTAAATTACTAATGGTATCCCGGCATATGTCCACTTAAATGGGTGTGCTGTAAGATTGTA
Source organism: Enterocloster clostridioformis (assembly GCF_020297485.1). Taxonomy (NCBI): domain Bacteria; kingdom Bacillati; phylum Bacillota; class Clostridia; order Lachnospirales; family Lachnospiraceae; genus Enterocloster; species Enterocloster clostridioformis. The sequence goes on along the minus strand of NZ_JAIWZC010000001.1, from coordinate 1,468,596 downwards.
TTGTTCAATAAAGCGCAGGATGCTTGCTTCCAGTTCTTCTATTGATAGGCAGCTTTTCCGCTTCAGCAGCTTCCGGTTAATGATGCCAAACCATATCTCAATCTGGTTCATCCAGGAACTGTGTTTCGGAGTATAGACAAAGCGGATCCGGTGGGAAGGGTCATGCAGGAAATCCGCCCGGCTTTCCATACTTTTAAGGATCCCTGTTTTCCCTTTTTTGCCCAGTTCCACGCCAAGGGCACAGGCTTCTGCCACATAGCGGACAAGGGTTTCCGACTTATGGGTGTTTAGGCCATCGCATATAAATGTCCATGGGGCTTGCGGGTCTGTCCTTACCAATGCTTTCACGGCTTCCACAAAATCCTCTTCTGTGCGTGTGGAGTTTAAATACGGCATTTCCATACGGCCCGTTGCAACATCAAAGAACCCGATGAGGCTGGTCGTGCCATGGCGGATATACTCAAACTCCATTTTGGCGCACTGGCCGGGTAATGGGAGCTTGTCAGGATATTTATGTTCCAGCGCCTGTACCCCGGTCATTTCATCCGTGGAAACAATGTGTGCACCTTCCCGGCTTTGTTCCTGGGCACTCTGGTACAGGCCGCAGATTTCGTTTACTTTCCGCGCAAAAGATTCCGGGGCTTCCGTCTTTTCCGAAGAATGAAGCCAGTAACGGATTCTGTGGGGATGTAAATCTACCTCATTTTTAAAAAACGGCTGACAGATTTCTCAGAAATCTGTTCAGCGATCCCCTGCTTTTTAATTTCTGCCACTAACAGCGGGAGGCTCCACTGGCTTACTTCGTACCCAAAATCATTTGGGCTGCTGCAGGCAAGGCCGATGATCCGCCTGATCTGGTCCGGCGTAAAAACAGACGGGGCACCGGGGCGTTTTTTATCGGAGAGGACTGCCCGTATCTCATCTTCAAGCTTTTCCGGGTCGTCCATTTCAATCCTCCGCAAGGCTGGGAGCGCCGCGAGGAACCGACTGCGCCAGGTGGCAACATTATTATAATGAAGCCCGACCTGTGGTGCAATATTCTGGTTGAGTTCCCCCTGTGACGCAAGCAGGACAATGCTGGCTCTTTTGACCAGTCCTGACGGAAGGGAGCGGCTTTTTGAAAAAGCAGATAATATGTTTTTCATGGCATCAGATAAAACCGGGATAGTATCAATTGTTTTCCTTCGCATAATAACCCATCCATTCTTTAGTGATAGAATTATTATGCACCGACTACAATAAAAAAGCAACGTCTATTCATTATTATTTTGGCAATGCTGTACTAGTATCCTTTCCAATGCAGCCAGTGTTGTATTAATGCATAATCATCCATCAGGGGACTGTACACCTTCCAAACAGGATGTTTTAGTGACTGAAAGGCTTGTGGCTTGTGGAGAACTGATTGGTATCACTGTGTTGGATCACATTATATTAGGAAGGGGGACCTATTTAAGTATGAAGGAGGCGAATATGATGCCCGATGGGAAGAAAATATATAATGAAATAGCTGCAGAAAACAGAGCCGAGTATGGAAAGAAGTCGATACCCACAATATCATTTTACGTGGCGGAATGTATGGAGTTTCCCTCGTTAGGGAAAGTGTATCAGTGCAGGAGCTTGGAACAAGCTGTGAAGCGATACAGGAATCTGCCGGAAGAATTGGCGTGCATGGGGAATGGGATTGGATTCACAATCAAGGACGATGATTCTATCTATACCGGTGATTTTGATCTGGTGTCAGCAAACCGGCTGGATGTGGATATTATCAACTCTATCCCATATTATCGTGACAGCCCATTGGTACAGAAAGCAATTGAGGATATCAAACGACTGATGCCAGAAGTGAAGATTCTTGAACCGGTACAGCACGGGGTACAAAATCCAAAGGAACGAAAGCAGGCCAGATAACAGGCTTTCATATATGCATTGAATAAAAGCAAAAAATACGGTACAATATCCATATAAAAGATAAGACAGGAGGGAATCGGCGTGGATAAGAATAAGGAAATGTTTGACAGGCTGGTAAAGGGCCTGCGTGATATTTACGGTGATAAATTGGTAAGTATTTTACTATATGGTTCATTTGCCCGTAAAACCAATACAAAGGAATCGGATATTGATATAGCAGTTTTATTGAACGGAAAAGAAACAAAAGAAATGCATGACCGTATGGTGGACCTGGCGGTGGATATGGATTTGGAATATGATCAGGTCTTTTCCATTCTGTATATTGACTATAAAAACTTTTTGGAGTGGGAGGATACTTTACCATTCTATAAGAATGTGAAGGAAGAAGGGGTGGTACTGTGGGCAGCTTAGAGACATTAGCAAAGTACCGTTACCAGCGTGCGTTGGAGGATTTAGCTGCGGCAAAAGAAATGTTGTCAGGCGGTATGTATAAACCATCGCTGAACCGTTCCTACTATTCTATTTTTCATGCCATGCGTGCCATTACAGCACTGGAAGGATTTGATTCCAGTAAACATAGCGGCGTGATTGCGTATTTTAACCAGAATTTTGTGAAAACTGGGATTTTTGCGAAGGAGACTTCTAAAATAATCAAAAATGCCTCTATCATGCGTGAACAATCGGATTACTCTGATTTTTTCATCGCCTCAAAGCAGGATGCAGAGGAACAGATTGAAAAGGCAAAGGAGTTTATCGGTGAGATTGAAAGATATTTAAAGGATAAAAATGTTCTATAGGAGATAAAATACAGGCACGCCAGTACGTTGTGGTTGTCTGGAAAACGGTCTGTGGATAAATAAAAATTGAAGAATGTGTTACAAGAAAAAGTGGTTGCTTCTAGTGGCCACTTTTTTTATTGGAAATACGGCTGCGAAAATTTGCAGCCGTTTTTTGCAGAAAGGTGGGTTGAGAATATGAGATTTGGATTCAGTTTTGGATTTCAACTGAATGAGTGGGAGGTTGAAATCGAAATACCGAGAGAATACCGATTCCGTTCCGAAAGGGAAGCGCGGACAGCCTGCAGGGAAATGAATGTGGAGGCTATTGTGTTTCCAAATCAGATTGCCGTCCTGTTTGAACGGGATTATATGATGCTGGAAGACAGGGAGTTATACCATTTTCGGAAACTCAAGGATGAAGTATATGAGAAGTGTGGAGCTTTACTTGCTCCGGAGGAGGTTAGTGAACTGATTGAAAAAGGAACTTTAGAAGAAGTCCTTTTCAGTGATAAGTATACGCCTGACGGAACGGAATACATGGAACTGGATGTGTCGGCAGAGGGAAGCATACAAAATGTTGAAAGAAAAGTATGCTCCACATTATCAGCTTCCTTTTGGTTTCTGCTGTCCTGCACTAAAGGGTGTAAAAGGATTCCACTTTGAAAGCCTCTATTATCAGGTGAAAAAGATATGAGTAATAGCTGAAGGGAGGAATACGAATCATTGACAACCGATTTAAAAGTAAAAAAGAAGCACAGATAAAGCTGAAGGCAGACGCGGAAGTAAAATTACAAACGCATAATTACCTGGGAACTGAAAAAAGTTCTGCATCTGGACTTCTCGGAAAAAAGATTGTTTCCGGGGGTATGGATGAAAAAGCCTCATTATCGGATAAAAAGATCCACATGAAGTCCACGGAGATTCATCCTGTATCAGAGCCGAAGGAACAAGAAGATAAGAAAAGTGCGGTGCTTGCAGCGAATTCTGTATCAGGGTTTAGAAAGCAGCCAGGAAAGAAAGAGAGTTCCCTGGATTATAAAAATTCAGACAGGCAAACCAGACAAGAGAAAATGAAATCAGGTCAGGAATCACGCCAGGAATCAAGGAAAGAAACGTATCCCAGATATTCGGCTGGAAGTGAGAAGAACGCAGATTTTGAAGATGATGGAGGGCGGAAGAGGAAGGAGAAACCAAAAGAGAACTTTGTTCGGGAAAAGCAGAAGCAAAAAGCCAGCAAAGATCCTAAGTTTCACTTAGACAATGTTTCCGGGCCGGATATTAAACGGAAAGATTATGATTTTGGATTTAAAGATACCGTGACCCTCACACGAACGGAGCGGGGGTCTGAAGCAGTGGACCAGAAGTCGGAGGACAGATTTCAGAGTCAACAAATGCCGGGAGAGGACCGGGATACATTAAAGACCAGAAAAAAAGATGAGAAGATATCCTCAAAGAATGAAGTAAGGCGAGGAAGGGTAAAAAAGGAACAGGAAAATACCCGGATGAAAAAAGCTATCCGGAGGCGTATGTATGCTTTTATGGTGAACAAGCTAAGTGGTGAGGAACAAAAGGACAGTTTTGCAAAAGCCGCAAAAGATATCGCCGTCATGAGGGCTGGATTGGTTGTCAATCAGCTTGTCTTGTATCTTTTGGGGCTGTTGGGGCCGTTATTGGGAGGGCTGGTTACGATTGCTTTGCCATTTGTCCTGATTATTGTAATCCTGTATAACACCCCTTTGGCTCTCTTTCTACCACCATTGCAGGAAGGGGATACGGTACAAAGCGTATTAGCGGAGTATTACCGGGAATTTAACGAGGAAGTAAGGGCGGCGAAAGAGGACAGTGATGAGGATGTAACCTACAAAAATATGCAGAATGGCGTGGCTCGTAGCAATTTTACCGATGTGATGATGGTATATATGGTGCGTTATGGAACCGGGCAGGGAAATTTCTCAACCGTCATGAGTGATAAGAATAAAAAGCACTTAAAGGAGATTTTTGATGAAATGAACCATTTTGCTTCTGAGACAGTGACAGATACTATCCGGGCCGGTGAAAGCCTTGGAATCATGACATTCAGCGGTTATTGCAACTGTTCCATCTGCTGTGGCCAATGGTCGGGAGGTCCTACGGCAAGCGGCGTCATGCCGAAAGCAGACCACACCCTGGCCGTTGATGCTTATAATCCCACGCTTCCTATGGGGACACATATCATAGCAGGCGGAAAGGAATATGTGGTGGAGGATACCGGAGATTTTGACCGTTATGGTGTAGACTTTGATATGTATTTTGGGGATCATGGGACAGCCCAGAATTTTGGACATCAGGATATGGAGGTATTTTTGGCTGATTCCAATGGCAGCAATACTGTGGAAGTAACACACACCTCATTATACGTGTACAACCTTACCTATGAAGATTATATTGAACTTGGCAAACTGACACCCAGTCAGGAGAAGTTGCTGCGTGAGGTCATGAGTGACGAATTCCTGCACAGTATGCCTGCAAGCGGCATTGGCGAGCAGGTGGCGCTTGCGGCGTTAGATAAGGTTGGCTGCCAATATAGCCAGGATTTGCGGTATGAGGAAGGGTATTATGACTGCAGTTCTCTGGTACAGAGATTATATGCAGAGTTTGGTATAAACCTACCATCCGTTGCTTCAACACAGGGCCAGTATATTGTAGACAATGGCCTACAGGTCAGTGAAAATGAACTACGGCCAGGAGATTTAATCTTCCATTCCCGTGATACAAATGCGGGGGAATTTATGTCTATTGGGCATGTGGCGATTTATGTAGGAAATGGGATGCAGGTGGACGCACGAGGGACAGCATATGGCGTGGTTTACCGGCCATTGGTTCCGTCTAACATCGGTTTGTACGGAAGGCCATGTCGGTAGCATCAGCATACAAATTTGCTTTGAAGTTTTAACCGTAATGTAGTTCAAAGGTAATGATACTGAGGAGGGATAAACATGCTGTAAATGAAAAGAAGAAATCAATAAGAAATGAAGAAAAAAATTGAGGGCAGTCGGCAAGGCTGCCTTTTGGAAAGGAGAATGCCAATGTCTGACTATATGGAGGACAATTTTTATTATCTTGAAAAGGTCAGGATGAAAGGGGAATACCATGTAATACTGTATAAAGCCTGGATGGGGCTGTGGGAGGCACGGGAGGCATTTCTGGATGGTCTGCAGGAAGGTATTATAAACAGGCAACTGGTCTTGGGAGTAGAAAAAGATGGAGAGAAAATCCCATTTTTCCAGTGCGATGATGGTAAATTCTATATACCAGAAATAAAATCCAGAGATAAACTGGGAAAGCTTGCAGATACATTACTGAAAGAATTAAGCGGGCGATTTGGGATAGAAGAATGTGGGGAAAGACAGGCTGTTTATATGAGTGATGCCGAAAATCAGAATTATGATATCCGCATAACTGAAACGTTAAGTAAAATAATCACAGTCAAAGCACCGAGCATGGAATTAGCCTTATCAGAGGCACATGACAATTATTCGGATGCAAAAAGCGGTTATGTATTGGATTACAGTGACCTGCGGGGGGTAACTTTGTCCGTGGCGGGTATCCACCGAGAAAGACCGCGAAATGTAGGTGGGAGATGAGTAAGGAAACATTAAAAGAAAGACTGGAAGACTCTTTTTGCCGCTGGGACAAGGAACTATTAAGTGGAGGCAGTGATCCTTATTATACTGACGGGCAAAATATGAACCTGTTAAGAAACCATATCATTAGTGCGAAGTATGATATGAAGGAGGCAGGGGAATTTCCAGAAATTTACCACCGAAAGACACCGGAGGAGTTGCCGGAACATTTTATGGTACAGGCGGAAAAGATTTATTGGACAGCCGTTGGTATCTTCCGTCAGTGTAGAGACGATGTGGACTATCAGTATTTATGCGGACTGGAACTAAGTCCTAAAATGGAAAATGGGCTTGAAATCAGAAATGCATTAAGGAATGTAAGAGAATTGGAAGATGCAATCAAGAACCAGGATTTTGTCATTATGAGAAGGCACCGTGAGATACCTGATTTTAAAAATTACAGGCAGATTATTGAAAGCAGCCCCGAGAAAATAGAACCCAAAATGGAACAGATGAGTTTATTTACTATGACGGATCGGGAAAGAAGGTGAACCTATGGATCAGCACACCATGAAGGTATCGGATTTGTATGATATTGCAATTTTTGATATCTCGCGTGACGGTGAACAGTGGAGAAAATATCTGGAGTTTTCTGCCAGGGGGAACTTATATCGCTTTGACTTTTTGAATACATGCATTATTTACGAACAATACCCGGAGGCAGAAATCCTCTTGGGATTTTCAGACTGGAAGAAAGCAAAGCGTTATGTCAGGGGCGGTGAGATTGGAATCGCAACATTTCCTATTGAAATGCTGGGAGGTGCGCAGTATGTCTATGATATCAAAAGCACTGGCGGCAGGGTTATGCCCTGGATATGGGAAATTAATGAAGAAAATGCTCCTGCTTTCGCAAAGAAACTGTTTCCAGAACAATATCAGGAAGAAAATAATTTCAGGATAGCAATAAAAAACTTTACTAGAACATATGTGCGTGCTATAATGGAAGAGGAAAACGACAGGATTCATGAAATAGCAGTTCTTACCGGCAAGGATGAATTGGATGACAATCAAATGTCACCAGTTGAAGAATTCATCCTGCAGAGCACCGCATACCTGGTATTAAGGCGATGCGGGATTGATACTTTTGATACAGGACTGTCTGCAATAACAAACTACCGGGAAGAAGTGATACTATCCCAAATAGGTATCCTCATATCGGATATTGCAGAGAGGACGTTGCGGAGATTTGCAGAGATTGCGAAAGAGATCCGGGAAGATGAAAGGAGAAATCAAGATGGTAGAACTGAATTACAGGAAAGAAAAGGACGGGCTGCTATACCCGATGCTGGAGACAGGGAGCCAACAGGCGGAAGGGCTGGAGACGCTGGGCAGATACGCGAAGCTGGCACAGGAATACCTGCTGGAGAAGGACGAAAGCCGGCACAGCCTGTTGTTGCGGACGGGCAAATTGCTGGAGCTGCTGAAACAGATAGAGGCGGAAGCGTGGGAGCTGCACGACCAGATCGTGGAGGGCTACGTGAGGATGAAAGCGGCGGAGAGGAACATCAAATCGGCGGATACGATGGAGATGACCAGACTTCGGAACGAAGCGGCTATGATAACCCAGGAAACCGTGATGCAGGAAGTAATCTGCAAGCCGAGGTAATAGAAACTGATATAGAGGAAGGAACTGCTGTTGCGGTTCCTTCTTTTTCTGTTGAACCAGTGTCTGTGCCTGTAGAAGTGACAGATGAATTATGCAGAGAAGTGGTTTTAGCAGGTGCGCTGGAACCTATCCTAAAGAAAAAAATCTATGATTTCTTTGAGTTTAATGAAGGGATAGGGGAGCGTGTCGAATTTCTTTATCAGATTTACGAAGGTGGGGACACCATTATAACTGGTGAGGGACTTGAATTTGAATATGAAACAGATGATACGGGAATCCAGTTATACTGGCATGAGCAGGGGCAGTATCTAAGTGGGTATCTTCCATTTAAGATAGTGGCAGAAGAAATCCTATTATTAATCGAAAGCGGGGAATACTATCAGCCAATAAAAAAGGATGCGGAAATACCGGAATCATTGGCCGAAACAGTAGAAAATTTCCTGAAAACGGCAGATGGCAGGATAGTATTTGACATGATTTATGATGTAATGACCATAAACTTACTGCCCCAGCAGGAAACCGAATTTATACGGCAGAGTTTTCTTTCCCTGCTTGGTTCAGATATGGATTGGATATTTACCTCAACACTGACCTTCCATGATGGTGAGGTTACTTGTTCTTTTGATGGTAACGAGGTGCAGACCTATCCGTGGCGTGTGATCCGGGACATTCTGGCCCGGATAATCGAATTAGATCAATATCCTGAATCCAGCCAGGATTTCTCTGTAGAGGAAATTAAAAGAATTCCCTGGTTTCCAAATCTGGCGTCCCAATACCAGGGGTTATTAGAACAGGCTGGCGAGACACCGGCAGTAACAATACCATATTTAAGTGCCGATACCGTAATTGAGAAAGATGACAAAGGAACAGAGGATACAGGAGAAGAAATACAGGAGACACAGGCTGATGGAAGAAGTGAACGGTTAAAGGCAGTATTTGAAGAGGCTGCAAATACATATGCCCTTCATTCCATGGCATTGATTCCCTCCAAACCATTGATTCAAAGGTTCTTTGAACAGGCAGGGGAAAAGGAAAAGCAGGAATTTCTTTCGAAAATTTTGAAAGTTCAGTCTAAGCGGGACTATGGAAAGTCTGCGCTGAATACAAGCTGGGGATTGATCCATTACACGTATGGTGAAAGTGGAGCCGTTGAATTCCGCCTTGTGAATGGAGAAAATGAAGGACATGGGGCTTTTACCATGCAGGAAGTATCGCGTGCAATCCAGGCGGCCATTAATGTGGGAGAGTACCTCCCACCGGGGGAATATGAAGCGGCACGCAAAGAAGAATTTGCCTTATGCCCGGAGGAAACCTTCCTATTATACAAGGAAATGAGTAACCGAAACCAAAACGTCATTCAGGTTTCGGATTTTTTTTACCCTGAAAGATGGGAATTTCCTTCCGGTGATAAGACAAAGTATAAGAGTAATGTCGCGGCAATCCGTTTGTTAAAGGAACTGGAACAGTCCTCCCGTCCGGCTACACCAGAGGAGCAGGATATCCTGGCCAAATACATAGGCTGGGGAGGTCTTGCTAATGTATTCAATCCTAAAAGTCCAAACTGGACAAACGAGTATCAGGAACTGCAGACGCTGTTGACAGAGGAAGAATATGAGCAGGCCAGGGAAAGTATTAATTCCGCATTTTACACGCCGCCCGTTGTCGCTAAGTCAATTTATAAAGCATTGGAACAGTTTGGGTTCACAAATGGTTCCATCTTGGAACCCAGTATGGGCGTCGGGAACTTTTATAGTGTCCTGCCAGAAAATATGCGGGATTCCCGTCTTTATGGCGTTGAACTGGACAGTATCAGCGGAAGGATCGCAAAACAGCTTCACCCTCATGCTGCGATTGAAGTCAAGGGATTTGAAAAGACGAAGTTTGAAAAGGACAGCTTTGATGTTATCGTGGGAAATGTTCCTTTCGGCGCGTACAAAATTTTTGATCCCGAATATAAAAAATATGGTTTCCGCATTCACGACTATTTTTTGGCAAAATCCTTAGACCTGCTTCGCCCTGGCGGAATCATCGCGGTTGTCACGGCAAAATTCACCATGGATAAAGCTAATTCCACGATACGAAAATACTTGGCGGAGCGTGCAAACTTTATCGGCGCGGTACGTCTACCTGGAATTGCCTTTAAAAAGGATGCGGGTGCCGAAATTACGTCCGACATTATCTTCCTTCAAAAGAAGGGACGGGTATTGTCCCCAAATACATCTGAGGATTGGATGAATATCACCTATACTGATGATGGGGTGCCGGTGAATGAGTATTTTATGCACCATCCGGAAATGATGCTGGGAAAAATGGCTTTTGACAGACATACTCATGGGCCAAACTCCAATTATACAGAACTAATTGTAGAAGATGAAGAACATTTTGATTTTGAAGAACAATTGAATCATGCTATTTCTTTTCTGTCAGCCAATTATCTTCCGGCAGAGGAAAAATCGGTGTTCCCTGATGTAAACAGCAAGGAAGAACTTCCCAATACTATGCCGGCCCTCTTAGATGTAGCAAATAACACATATACAGTCATAGAGGGAGAAATTTATTATCGGGATAATGATATCATGGTCAGATGGTTGGGAAACGAGACGCAGCGGAATCGTATCCTGGGAATGCATGCTATCCGGCAGTCGGTCAGATACCTGATTGATATTCAGACACATGGGTGCAGTACGGTTCAACTTGTTGAGGCACAGGAAAAGCTGAATAAGATTTATGATCCTTATGTAAAGAAGTACGGATATCTGTCCAGCCGTGCCAACAAATTAGCATTCCGGGAGGACAATGACTACTATCTGTTATGCAGTCTGGAGACAGAAGATGAAAACAAGAATATAAAGAAGGCGGATATCTTTTATAAACAGACTATTGCGCCAGTTTCCATAGTTGAGAAGGTGGATACAGCCATGGACGCGCTGCAAGTCAGCCTGGCGGAATATGGGAAGGTACATATCCCCTATATTCTGAGTGTCTATCCGGTAGAACGGGAACGGCTCCTGCAGGAATTAAAAGGGCAGATATTTTTGAACCCAGTCAAAGCGGCTGATGGAAACCCTAATCAGGGATGGGAGACTGCAAGTGAGTATCTGAGTGGTCCAGTACGGAAAAAACTAAAAGCTGCAGAAGTGTATGCAAAAGCTAATCCCATCTATTTGGTAAATGTAGAAGCCTTGAAAGCGGTACAGCCAGAGGATCTGACGGCAACGGAGATCACCGTGAAGTTGGGAACCTCTTGGATTGCCCAGGAGGATTACGAAGCATTTATCTATGAAACGTTGAATACGCCGGGGCTGTATCGAGACGGGACTTATGCAATCAAGGTGCAGTTAAACCGGTATACCATGTCATATAAGATCACGAATAAGTCCAGTGACTATTCTTCTGTTGCCGCGAGCCAGACATATGGAACGAAAAGGATTGATGCATATTCCATTATTGAGGCGTTATTGAACCAGAATATAATTACCGTGAAAGATAAGATTGAAGTCGGGGACAGTGAACGGTATGTAGTAAATCAGAAAGAAACAACCCTGGCGAGGGAAAAGGCAACCATCATAAAAGATGCTTTTAAGGAGTGGATATGGAAAGATCCGCAGCGTAGAAAAAAATATGTGGATTTTTACAATCAGAACTTCAATGATAACCGTATGCGGGTTTATGACGGTTCTTATTTATCGTTCCCCGGTATGAATCCGGAAATAAATATGCGGGACCATCAACGGAATGTTGTAGACCGGGCACTGCATGGAAGCACTTTGCTGGCCCATGCGGTTGGGGCTGGAAAAACCTATGAAATTGCGGCTATCTGTATGGAGTTGAAACGGCTGAAGCTGATGCATAAAGCAATGATTGTCGTACCGAATCATCTTGTGGGGCAGATGGCGGCAGAATTCCTGCACTTATATCCCAGTGCCAATCTACTTGTGACATCGAAAGAAGATTTTAAAAGTGAAAATAGAAGAAAACTGACGTGTAGGATTGCTGCAAATAATTATGATGCCGTGATTTTGGGACACTCTCAATTTGAGAGAATTCCCCTGTCTGCGGAAAGGCGTGCGGAAATTCTTGAAAATCAGGTGGAACGAATTTCAGGGGCTATTGCGGAGATGAAGGAGCAGCAGGGGGCTAAATGGGGGATAAAAGATATGGAGCGTCAACGGAAAAATCTGGAATCCCAAATTTTAAGTCTGAGAAATGATGCAAAAAAGGATGATGTGCTGGATTTTGAGCAGTTAGGGATAGATGCATTGTTTGTAGATGAGGCGCATGTGTTTAAAAACCTGTCTATCTTTTCAAAAATCCGTAATGTGGCAGGTATTTCCACCAATGGTTCCCAGCGGGCTATGGATATGTTCCAAAAGATTCAGTATATCCAGGAACTGACCGGAGGAAGAAATGTTATCCTTGCAACCGGGACGCCTATCTCCAATACCATGTGTGAAATGTATGTCATGCAGTTGTATCTGCAGTCACAGAAACTACATGAGAAGGGGATTGACCATTTTGACAGTTGGGCGGCCAATTTTGGCGAAGTTACCACTTCGCTGGAAATGTCACCGGAGGGTGGATACCGGATGCGGAGCCGATTTAATAAATTTTGTAATCTCCCAGAACTTATGAATATGTTCCGGGAGGTGGCTGATATCCAACTGCCTTCCATGCTAAACCTGAATGTACCTAAGTTAAAAGGTGGGAAATACAAAATTGTGGAGAGCGTGGCGTCCGAGAGTGTTGAGTACATGATGCAAGAACTGGCTGGACGCGCGGAAGCAATACGAGCAGGGAATGTAGATCCAACGGTCGATAACATGCTCAAGATTACCAACGAAGCAAGGTTGCTCGGCACAGATCCCCGGCTGATTGACCCAGATGCGGAAGTAGATGGTGACGGCAAACTCTTTCAGGCGGCAGCGAATATTTATCAGGAATACATTGGTTCCCAGGAGTTTAAGGGGACACAAGCTGTCTTTTGCGATATTGGCACGCCCACAGGAAACAAGAAATTTAATGTATATGACTTTCTGAAACAGGAGCTGATCAGGAAAGGAATATCAGAAGATGAAATTGCATTTATTCATGATGCCCATAGTGATAAGCAGAAAGAGGAATTATTTGCAGACATGAGGAGCGGCAGGAAACGAATCCTCCTGGGAAGCACGTCCATGATGGGAACAGGAACCAATATCCAAAAACGCCTTGTCGCGGCTCATCACATTGATTGCCCGTGGAAACCCTCGGATATTGAGCAGAGGGAGGGTCGTATCATACGCCAGGGAAATGATAATGAAGAAGTCAATATATATCGCTATATCACGAAAAAGACATTTGACAGTTACCTTTGGGGAATTGTAGAAAATAAGCAGAGGTTTATCAGCCAGATAATGACAGACAAAACGGTTGAAAGGGAATGCCAGGACGTAGACGAAACCATTTTATCTTTTGCGGAAATCAAGGCAATTGCGTCTGGGAATCCTATGATTATGGAAAAAACCGAGGTGGACACGGAAGTTTCGCGTCTGCAGGTCTTAAAGGCAAGCTATGAGAGCCAGCGCTATGTCCATCAGGATAATTTCCTTTTCAAATATCCAGAATTGATTAAGAAGACTGAGAACCGATTGTACGCTATGGAAAAAGATATCAGGAAACGTGACCAGGCACTCTGTATGGAGCCGGACTTTTTCGTTACGCTGAACGGCCTTAGATATGATGAACGTGAGGCGGCGGGCAGCGTTATCTTAGAGATGGCCCATTCCCTTGAAAGTATGGAAAGCAGGACAGTGGGCAACTATAAGGGGTTTGATGTAGTGGTAGAAAAAAAGTATTCTGACTGTTCCATAAAGCTGAGTGGAGAGCTGACTTATTCGGCAGATATGAGCAGCAGTGCTTCCGGAAATATGGTCCGTATGGAGAACCTGTTGGGGAGTTTGGAAAAGAGAGTTGCTGCACATAAAGAAAAACTGGAAGAGTACAAAAGAAATATGGAGGAATCTAAAAGGGAGTTTAATAAAGAATTCCCCTATGAATCGGAGTTGAAACAAAAACTAATCCGCCAGCAGGAAATCAATAACGAGCTGGAGATAAAAGATGAGGGAGAAGAACTGGTAGTAACAGAAGAACTCCCGGAACCAGCTTTGTCCAGATAGAATTCATTAAAAAAGGAGACTAAGTTATGAAATATACAGTAAATATTTATGAGGTATCAACAGAGAAAGATAAAAAACTGAGAGCATTTGCTGCGGTAACGTTCGGTGACAGTTTTAAAGTAACCGGTATCACTATCAGGGAGGGAAGATTAGGGAATCTTTATGTGAGTATGCCGCAGTATCCAACGGGGGAAAAAGATGAACAGAATAAGCCGATATACAGTGATGTGTTTTTTCCAAAAACTACGGATTTCAGTACCGCATTAAGGGGAGAAATTCTGGAGGCGTACCAGGAACGTGTGGAAGGGAAAAACGAAGTTGACCTCACCTATGGGGAGGAAGATTTTGACTACTATGTTCAAGTAGTAAACAACAGAGATTTGTCCAATACCACTAAGGCATATGCCAGACTGGTGATTGGTGATGTATTTGTAGTCAATCAGATTTCTGTCAAACGATCTTTTGCAGGAAATAACTTTGTAGCCATGCCTTCCCAGCGACGCATGGTTGAAGGAAAGGCGGAATATCAGGATATATGCTATCCAGTGACAAAGGATTTTCATGACAGGCTGCAGGGAGATATTATGAGCCAGTTTGAGCAGAATAGGGAAAAACTGCGCTCTGCAAAGGAAAAAGCGAGGTAGCTTATGGAGAAGAAAATCAATACTACAATAGGTCATCTGGAGGAATTGGAAGAGGAAGAATGGGATGGCGAGAACTTCCTTTTTGAAACGGATGAGGAACATCAGGTCTGGCTGGACAAAAAACACTTGGTTATCCAGGAACTTGGCTTGCAGATACATAGCGGCGTCTGGTATGAAAAATATGAAGATGATGAGGAGGACAGCTTTGAACCGGATTTTGATTTTTATATGTTTTTTGATGCCGGTACAAAGGAGTATCTGTACATGGAACAGGGAAGTTCCCTAATTACCTGCATCCATAATTTTACCGGGTTGAGCTGGGAAGAGATTGAAGGACGGGCGTGTGAGGTTATCCAGACAGATCGTGATATTCAAGTCGAAGAACAGACATTAATCTATCAATAGGAGGTGGAGAGCATAGAAATAAACATGGAACATGTAGGCTGGACATTGAAAGGAAGATGCCGGGAAGTGGCAGTTTCATTTGAACACGAATTTGCCGGTGCAGTCATATATGGAGAAACCATAAAAGAAGGGCGCTGGTTTTATACTCTGCCTTACCGCAAATCTGGCGGTGCAATTGAAGAACCAAACGCAGGCAACATTGATTACAATGGAAAAATAATTGGAAACGACCTTGGTAGTGCGGAATTGGGTGAGATATTTTCAAGATCTATATCTGAAGATTACGAGATGCTAAAGACTATCCAGAATATTGTCCAACAAATGGAATTGATAGAGGATATCTCGATAAATAAGATGGGATCAGGAGAAATTTATGGTTTTGAGGATGATGGCTGCCACTCTCTTATTATCTCTGCCTTATCAGAGGATATAATCTATTTTCTGCGGCTTGATCAGGACGGCAAAGACTATATTTTTGCAGATGATGAGGATGAAAAGGTTGAATGCTGGCCATTGAATTGTCTGCAAAGTATGGCGGAATATAAGCCGGAGGATTTCGGATATGATACTGGAACCTTGCGGGGATTATATTATTATGCTGATACAGAAATTTATAATCTGCCAGAAAAACTTGTAGACTATGAAAAGACGGAGTTTGTTAGTGCAATCGAGTTTGCGGAGCGGTTGAAACTACAGATACCAGATATTATCCGGCCATGAGAAAAGAAAATCCGATAATGCGCAGAAATGATTTAGAATAAGCAGATGGAATATGGAGGAATAAGTGGTGGATAACAAAAAAGTAATCAATCAAACCAGATATGAGGCACTGAAACAGGAGGGATTCCCAGAAGGGATATTGGGCGTATAGCGGAATTAATCAAGTATATACCAGCTATCTTGCAGGCGTTAATTCAAAACCCCCTTTTTATGCAAATAGTTACAATTATGACCTGATAGACACCAGAAGGACATGTGCCCTGCGTCTCTATGGTTATACACTGGGAGATTATGGAACCATAATAGACAGTAATGCATACAGATATGTGGAATTTTGGGCAGGCAGCGGAATGTAACAATAAAATTCGCTGAAAACAGGGCTGATAGTTTGTGCTTTCAGATTGTTCTTTTACTGCTGTTTGTAACTAAAAGTTAATACATGTAATAAAATGGTGGTCTGTATATTTGAAGAATCGGATTGTATACTAAATTATAACAAATGTAACTATTAGTGAATGGTGGGATTAAATGAATACCAAGAGATTAGGTAGGAAAATCAGGGAAAAACGTAAACAGTGTGGATTGACAAGCCAGCAATTGGCTGATCTATGTCATGTACATGACGGCTATATCCGACAATTGGAAAGCGGGAAAAAGGTTCCCAGTATGCCATTGTTATTGAGCCTGTGTGATGAGTTGGAAACGTCCCCCAATTACCTCTTGGAATATGCAGAAGCAGGCGATGATAAGCAACTATTAAATCGCCTGTATAAGCTTAGTCCAGAACAAAAAAACACAATGATATGTATGCTGGACGCTTATATAACTTATGAAGAAAAGAAAAAGGGTGAGGAGGCATAATCTGTGTCTCTGTATATTTAGAATATTCTCAAGTAATTGGTTGATGATTATTAAAGGGAGCGCGTTATTACGGCTCCCTTTTGCATTTTGTTTTGTTAATGGCACGAGCCAAAGTTTGACAAATTACGAAATAACAAGTAACATAAAAGTCTAAATAATAGCTTTTTTGTGGAGGGTTAATTTGATAGATGAGATAAAAAAATATGTTAAGGAAATATTGATGATAGTCGAATTTGAAATATGGGAAAGAAACAGGGAGAAGCACATGATTCTCCAGACAAGAAATATACAGAATAACATGACAATGTTACCATATGAAAGCGACTTCCTGTGTTTAATCCACGATTATTGTAAAATGAATAGAATTTATATAAATGAAATAAAAATATATAATAATGTAAGACTTTATGTTTTTAAAATATATTTAAAGAATAATATGGATATAATAGCCTTTCCAGTGGAAATAACAAAACATGAACTTATTTTAAGGCGTGAACAGCAAGAACCAGATGGTTTTCATTCTGTGGTGGATAAAGAAATTAAGATACGATTATGTGATATTAAAATAATAAAAGTGATTCATGAGTGTGATGATGTTGATGTTGGAAATCTGGAATTATCAAAACCAATGTATGGATATAAGGCTATACCTGAAATAAATGGGCGTTTGAAAACAAAAGGCTGTGAATATCGACTCAATATACCATGTATAGTAAAAGTAAGAAATCCATATGTTACAGATTTTCAGGATTGCTATTTACATTTTTGTACAACAATAGAGGGCGTAGCATTGTGTCCAGGCAGAACGGATTATTTAGAATCCATAAAAAACTATAAAAGAGGATCATTATCTGCAATAAGACTTTTTCAAGTGAAAGCAGAGGGACATTGTGCTCAATATAGCGGTGATTGGTGGGTCACAAATAAATTAACTGTAATAAACGAAGTTACTAAAGAAGACATTTATTCATATTTTATGAACAATTCTTTGATAAAAGCAAAGGTTATGAAACACTTAAAGTTAAATCGTGATTTTTGGGACGGTTTTCTTAAATCAGAAATCCCTCCATTTATCGAATCGGAAACGGATATGATGTGAAAAAATACAACAATCTTTTAATGCAATAAATTAAAATAAATATTAGGGTGGGTGTCCGGACAAAATGATGTAAATTGTTACTTTGGCAAACGCCGCATGAACACTTCACCATGTTCATGTGGCGTTTTCTTTTGTGTATGTATCTTACGTAAAAAGCTCGTATTTTATTTCGTTTTCTCAAAGGTAATGCGGATGCCTTCTGTACTTTTGGAAGACGCAGTGACTGTATATGGTGGCAAAGCAAGTTCCATACTATCAGATATAGGAAAAGGTGTACCTGATGCGTCCATGAGAAGTACATCGTATTTGTTCTCACTGCATATCTTTACACAATCCGTACATAGATATTTTGATATAAGAGATTCGTCTGGCTGGGAGTCAGCCTGCATATATATATCTGCACGAAAGCTCTCGGAGGTAATGGGTGAGGTTATAATCATAGTTCCGTTCTCGGAAGAGGTGATTGTGACACTATGATCTCCCTCCCAACTTCCTTTTGGAATAGTACTAACGGATCGTGAGTTTAAGTTTATTACACCAAATGCAGACTCATACGAGATATACGATTGGAGTTTACCCGAACAAATCCAGCATTCGGATTTGGATACTGGACGGTGTACAATAAGCAATACAAAAGTAATAATAAAAAGAATACTAACAAGAGAAGCAATACAGAGCCGTTTTAGTTTGCGCTTTTTTCGGCAGCGCGCTATAGCCTGAGTGAATTGTTCCCATTCTTTTATATGCCGATAGTATGCAGGTTCAAGCCGGGCCCAAAGTTGCTCATACTGTTTGTCTTCAGTAAGATAGGGTAAAGGAAAGAATTCTTTACAAACATCCAGTAAATCAGAGATATCTTCATCACTTACATCACTTTGCGATAGAAAAAGTTGATTTGTTTCAAAGAACGCCTTCTCGACCTGGGAAGAATCGAAATTACCTTCTAGTGCTGTTAAAAATTTTGAAGCCAGCCTCATAGTATTTTCCTCCAAAATGTTATCTAAAAGTTTGTTTTTGTATCTATAAGATAACATTTATTCATATGGATGTCTAGTAAAACTAATCTACAAATGTTCCCTGAAATAGACAATCTTTTTATATACAAATGAAACTGAGATATAACGTATGTCATATTTTGGTGGACTGTTGCAGAGGGAAAAATGGAATTATACTAGAAGATAACAAAAGTAGCTAATGGTAATATGCATATAGATGGTGAGGTGTGATGTGGACCCAAAAGAATTCGGTGCTAAGTTGAGAGGTAAAAGAAAAGAATGCAAATTGTCATACCAGGAATTGGCTGAAAGGTGTCATGTAAACCATGGATATATCAGGCAGTTGGAAGCTGGCAATAAGCTTCCCAGCGTTTCGCTTTTATTCATTATATGTGATGTTTTAGGTACATCCCCCAATTATCTGTTTGGATATACGGAGGATAATGCTGATAAGGAATTGCTAGAACGTATATATCAATTAACGCCAGAGCAAAAGCGGGTGATGCTTTGTATCTTGGACGCTTATTTAAGCTTAGAAAAGATGGAAACAGAAAGTTAAAGTTGGACAAGAGGCATCTCTGATCTTTGAGATGTCTCTTGTTTTTCGATGGGATATGGTTCGAGTAAACGAGAAAAAATGTCTATTAAATCAAAAAATGTTGACATAGAAAAAGGCATGCTCTATAATAGCACATATTTTTATGGTAAACCGTTGAGTGGAGGAGTCGCGCTGATTATAGAGAGCTACCGGTGGTGTGATGGCAGCATTTTAAATCAATGTGAATGGGCTTGCGAGGGTAACTCTGACTTCTGTTCGCAGTGGCAGGAGCCTTTTTGCTATTTAAGAAGCTGTTGTATTGATAATATAATCTTAAAGGTTGGAAAGAGAGGGTGGAAGCTGCAAAGTTTAATCTGATGATATTTTGCCATTATCAATGATGAAAGTGAAAAAATGATAGGTAATAATTTAAACGTGTATTGCGATGAAAAATCGTAGTACGGGGACACTCGATAAACGGTAAACAGGAGACAAACATATGAAGGATCATACATGTTCAATAACAGAGAACATTAGAAGGGCACGCGAAGAAAGAGGTCTGACCCAGGAAGCCCTGGCCGAATTGGCCGGAATATCACATAGCCATCTGAGTAAGGTAGAATCTGGCTCCAGGACAATCGGCATGAAAACATATATAAAAATACTGGAAGCCTTAGAGGTTGTTCCTGTTTTGGTATCTGAAGCAGATGGGACGGAAAAGAGCATAGAACTATTGTCACGTTTCTTATGTATCTTAAAGGAATGTCCGGAGTTGGAACTTCAGTTTTACTTAGACACAATTGAGTCGATGAAAGGCAGTTTAAGCAAAATAGCCTTTTCAAATAATGACAATGATGATAAAGTTGCGTGAGTATAAATTTACGGCATTAGTTGAAAATAGAATATGTATTGTAAGAGAGCTGCCATCTACAAGCAGTTCTTTTTTTTCTGGATTTATGTCGGAAAATCTGAAATGGCAAATTATACGCTAGAATTGGATGATATTGGTCTTTACAGTCCGTTCTCAAACAGGAAATCATCATGTAAAATACATTTAAACTTAAAAAGGAGTATGGTACGAAGATGGTTAACAATTTTAATATTGCTCAAAACATTCGTACTTTAAGAGAAGAAAGAGGATATACAATAGAGAAGCTTGCAGAACGGGCAGGGGTGTCTGCAAATCATATGAGTAAAGTTGAAAACGGTTTGAGAAATTTAAGTATGGAATCCTACTTGAATGTATTGGAGGCATTGAACGTATACCCTGTATTGATAGAATCTTCAGATATCGGTGACACGAAGGAACAGTACATATTGGCCTTTATAAATATCATAAAAGGCTGTTCAGGGAGAGAAGCGAGTTTTTTACTGGAGATTGCTGCTTGTATTAAAGAAAACATGAATAAAGCCGGATTTACCCTTCGTGATGGAACCGGGAGATGATAGATACAACCATTTCATAATGTCTGTATTGAGTATGACACTTTTGGCGTTTGTGAAGTATCGTTAAGAAGATGTAAAGAAAATCATTGTCCCGGGAGGTATAGAGAAATGCTTACGATTGAAGAGCTGGATGCTTTCCAACAGATAAAGTTGGATGAGGTTGATATTGATACGCTGGTGGATTTGAATAGTGTAAAAATAGATACCTCTTTACCATGTGAGAAGAGAATGAGAAAAATGCTGGACGAAGGAGTAAATCCCTACCTGTTCCGCGTGGGGGACATGAAGATAAAGGTATCTTATTCAAGTACGGGCAGGACCTTATCCGACATAATTGAAAATTTGATAGAAAAAGCAGAGTGTTGACTGAGATTCGCAAAAGAGAAAAAAAGAAGGTGATAAATGGTTAGATAGGTGTGGACAACTGGAATGAATCATGGTAAAATAAAAGCGGAATAGAACTAAACATTTAAGCAGGTTCCTGCTACTTATTTGATGTATGACCCAGGGTTCATGCGCTAACTAATAAGTTGTTAGGAGCTGTTTTTATGCGTAAAAATCATATCTATCGTGCTTATGCTTATCTGCGCTTATCCGTGGAGGATGGCGATCAGATTGAAAGCGACAGCATTAAAAATCAAAGAGTCATAGTACAGAGTTATTGTGGCGGACAACATGAAATCCAAATCATCGGTGAAGCAGTCGATGATGGGTATACTGGTACAAACTTCAATCGCCCCGGTTTCAAGAAAATCCTGAATCTGATTAAAAGTGGGGAGATTGACTGTATTATCGTAAAAGATCTGAGTCGTTTGGGCAGAGATTTTACGGAAGTATTGCGGTATGTACAGCGTAGATTCCCGGAGTGGGGCGTCCGTTTTATTGCGATTGATGATAACTATGACAGTGAAGCCGAATCCTGCAAAGAGGATTTTCTAACATTACCCATTAAAAGTCTGTTAAATGAAAGCTATCCGGCAAATACAAGTATCAGTATCCGAAACACATTAAAGGCTATGCGTGAGCAGGGACTTTTTGTCGGCGCATACGCGTATTATGGCTATCAAAAAGATCCAAAGGATCATCACAGGTTGATTCTTGACCCTATCGCATCGGAGGTGGTGCGGGATATCTTTCGCTGGAAACTCTGTGGTTTAAGTCAGGATGCCATCGCAACACGGCTTGACAGCCTTGGTATTTTGCCGCCGGCAGACTATAAAGTATCACAGGGGGTCCGGTACAGGACAACATTTAAAAAATATGAACGTAGCCATTGGACTGCCGTAGCTGTAGGAAGAATTCTTAATAATACCGCTTACCTGGGAATACTGATACAAGGAAAAACCACTACTCCGAACTTTAAAGTAAAGAAAATAATCTACAAAAGCGAAGAGGAGTGGGCTGTCGTAGAGGGGGCAATGCCTCCCCTTGTGAGCTGGATTGATTTTATGATTGTCAATCACTTGTTAGAGCATGATACGCGGACAGCGCCTGGTCAGGAAACCGTATATCTTTTTTCTGGGCTACTGGAATGTATAGACTGCCATCAATCACTTGTACGCAAATCCACGAAAGCAGGTGGAAAGGAATATGGATATTATGTGTGCTCTACCAACAGAGAGAATAGCAGGACATGTTCGCCTCACAGGGTTTCAGAATCAAAGTTGAAAAAAAACATTCTTCTGCTGATACAATACCATATTTCTGTTCTTACTGATTTAAAATCAATCTTGTCATATGTTGATACAATACCATTTTCGGACCGCAGGGTACAGAAGGAAAGCTCTCGGATGGAAATGTTAAAAAAGGATTACCAGAGGAATATGAAATTAGCTGCTTCATTATACGGTGACTATCAGGACGAGCTGCTGACAAGAGAGGAATACCTTCAGCTGAAAAAACAGTATTCAAGCCGTTGTACTGAACTGGAAAAGCTGATTGAGCAGCAAAAGGTAGAAAATGATAATATATTTCGGAATATCTGTGGCAAGAATGCATGGATTGATCATTTTTTGCAATTCGGTCAGGTAAAGGAACTTGACCGGAGGCTGGTAGTTAGTTGTATAAAGAGTATTCAAGTCTCCGAAAAGGGAAATCTGGAAATTACGTTCTGGTTTGAAGATGAATTTAGAAAGGTCATAGCAAAAATCAGACAGATTTGTACAGAATTGCCTAACCAGAAAATGAAAACATTCCTGGAAAGCATAGGGGAAGGCGGTGTCATGTGTGGCTAGAAAAAGCAGAAGGAATCTGGTTGAAGAACAAGTTATTTTCTCACTTAGAGAATACAGATTTGGATCTTATGCACGCTTATCGGTTAGAAGCAATAAAATTAAAAACGATGATTCCATCAGTCATCAGTTGCAGAGAAACAGGGAATTTATAAGCAGGAATCTGTCAGGAAGTATTCTGACCGGTGAATACTGCGATAATGGTGTTTCGGGCACTACATTTAATCGTCCGGGCTTTTCTGAACTGCTCAAAGATATTAAGTCTGGAAAAATCAATGCAGTAATCGTTAAGGATTTTAGCAGATTTGGAAGAAACTATTTGGAAGCGCTGGAGCTGTTAGATGTAGTATTCCCGGAATTAGATGTTCGTTTCATCAGCATAGACGATGGATATGACAGTGCAGATCCACAATGCAGCAAAGAACGAATGGTTTATGTGATTAAACATCTGGCAAATGAATATTACGCCCGTATCTCTTCCAAAAAACTTACCCAGGCCCATGAACTGGCCAGAGGCAATGGGGAGTTCTGGGGAGCGAGGCCGCCATATGGATTTGAGCGTTCAAAAGCCAATAGTAAAATACTCGTGATTGACCCGGAAGCTGCCTCTGTTGTTGTCCGTATATTTAACATGTTTGTGCTGGAAGGATATTCATACTATAAGATTGCCCAAATATTGAATAGGGAGAATATTCCCTCGCCGAAATCCTATCACTTGATAAAACATGGAAAAGCAGAAAAGGTAGAAAAGAACCCGGAAAAGTATCTGTGGCTGGGCAATTTCATTTCTAGTATAACTCAATTTTAATAAGTTTACATTATTATCCTGAAAACCAAGGGAAACGTGCGCCCAAAGCACGGACACGTAAGCCAAGAAATCAGATTACTACCAATGCTTAAATTGTAAGCTTATTTAAATCGAGTTATACTAGTATCATTCAGAACCCCGTTTATATTGGCTGTTTGGTTACCCATAAAACAGAACAAAGCTATTATAAAGGAAAAAAATTAAAAAGGGTGCCGCGGCAGGAATGGAATATTGAAGAGGATGCTCTACCCCGTATCATAAAGCAGGCAATTTATGACAGGGCCCAAAAGAACGCACAGAAAATCTGGGTGAATAGCTTTACCAGAGAAATTGATAAGAGATATGGATTATTCGCAGGGAAGCTCGTATGTGGAGTTTGCGGAAGGCATATGTCACAAAGCAGGTATCATACAAAGCAGGGGATCGGTATTGAATATCATTGCCCTGGACATGATGTAGCACCTAATCATTGCAAGAACAAATTTATCAATGAAAAAGCAGTATTAAAAGCTGTTACGGTCCTCTTAGATAAGTGGGTCAGTATAGCAATGAAGGAGAAAAAAGCATATAAAAAGGACTCTTTTATAACCAAATTGAAACGGGAATACCAGAATCAGATTGCTGACATTGACCGGGAAATCCAGAGCCTTTTAGTGAGGCAGCAACAATTATACGAAGATTATGTAGATCAGATTCTGGATAAAAGAGAGTACATAGAATTTAAAAGGCAGAATATGGAGAAGGTTGATGAACTGAGGGCACTAAAAGGGAGTTTGATTATAGAGTCAAATGATATGGTCAGGAGATATTCTTTAAAGAACAAATGGCTTTCTGCATTGATGGACAAGCAGGGAAATCTCTGCGTGACAGCGGAAATTATTGATGAATTGATTTCGGAAATCAAAATTATAGACAAAACCTCCATGGAAGTTATCTTCAAATCTGAAGATATATTCAGCATGGATTTGATTGCAAAGGCGGTGTGAGGATGAAGAAAAAATTTCTGTTTTTTTATGAACGTCTTTCTAGGGAAGATGGAGACGATGAAAGCTGCAGCATTACAAACCAAAGAAGATTGCTTAACCGATTCAAGGAGGAACACAGTGAATTTCATGATTATCAAGTAGAAGAATTTATTGATGATGGCTACACTGGCAGTAATTTTAACCGGCCTAATTTTCAGAATATGATGAGCAGAGTCCGTTCTTTATATGGAAATATGATAGTAATAGCAACGAAGGATTTCTCCAGACTTGGCAGGGACACCATAGATACCGTCAATTATTTAGAAAAGATATTTCCTTTTTTGGAAGTACGCTATATTGCGATTAATGATGATTATGACAGTAAAGATTATCAATACGGTATAGATTTTGAAGCCAAATTCAAGAATTTGATTAATGGGTTAGTTCCAATTCAGGCGTCTACCATCCAGAAGAGAATTAAGATGGAGGAGGCTCTTCAAGGAAAGCATAACGGCCCAGTACCTCTTTATGGATATCGGTATACAGTTGACCGTGAATATGAGGTGGATTGGGAGGCAGCATCTGTACTGCAAATAATTATGGATCTATTAGACCAGAAAAAAAGTTATAAGTTTATAATTAAGTTCCTGGCTGAAAAAGGAATTGATCCGCCGAGCGTTTATTTGGCTAAAAAATACAATGCCAAATTATGTAAGACCAGCTCTGCCTGGAATAAAACAACACTGAAAAAGATTGCAAGGAACAAAGCTTATTTGGGATATTCAGTACGTCACAAAGAAGAGGCTTGTGTATTGGGGACAAAAGGAACACGGGCAGTGAATAAGGCGGACCAAATTCTTGTTCCAAACAGACAGCCGAAAATTATCAGAGAAGAGCAGTTTAACAGGGTGAATGAGTGGCTGGATGAGAGGGCTGCTAAAAGTGGTTGCAAAAGTGGACCGAGGCGCAGAGTATCAGCATTATATAAAAATGTGTATTGTGTACATTGCGGTTCAGCATTAAGCAGGCGCAGATATCATGAAGATAATGACTTTTACTATTGTTTGGCTAAGCGTGAAAATCCATTGTCGGATTGTACTTTTCCGCCTATTGAAACAGCGGTATTAGAAAAAGCAGTGTTTTCGGTTATACAATTCAATTTAAGATTATTTACCGACAGCAAAAAGAAAATCTCAAAGGCTTTGAATCATAATATGGCAGATTCCCATGCAATCATGGAAAGATTTCAGGAGAGGGCAGAAGAAATAGAGCAGAAGAAAATGAACTTGTATGAAGATTACAGAGCAGGGCATGTAAGCAGAGAAGAATATCTGATAAAAAAACAGAAATTGTCAGAACAGCTTGTTCCATTGGAGGTAGGAATTCAAAAGGTGGAAGAAGGAATCCGAAAATATGATGAGGCAAATATCATATTCTATTCAGATTTTGCCCGATTGGTCGATGAGTTCAGAAATGAGGAGGCGTTGTCTCCGGAGTTGGCTAATGCCTTTATTGAAAAAGTGTTGGTAGACAAGAATCATAATATTGAAGTTGTTTTTAAATTTCAGGACGAAATTAATATGCTGTGTATGAGAAAAGCAGGTTAATTACTTTCAAATTAAAAGGAGTGGACAATCTGTATGAAGAATATTAAGGATTGTATGAAAAGTCGTATGAAAAAGAGGGCCGAGTTCGAAAAGGCACCCTATGGTTATCGTATTAAGGACAGGCAGTTAGTTGTAGAGGAAATGGAAGCTTTTCGCGTGAGGTCTGCTTTAAAGTATGTTATGGATTATCTGAACAATCCGCCGGAATACATGGTATTGGAGTTCATAGATTATAAAAAAGATACACAGCATCTTGTCTTGAATTACGAGGAGGCGGCAAATGGATTTGCCGGTAGGTGGGAAAAGAAATAGAACTTCGGGAACAATACTTTCAGGCGGGAGAATATATCATTGCTTGCTTTACAGAATGTGATGGAGCTGCCATTTACAGAAGTGGAATCACATTGGAGTAATCATGGGAATCTAATGAGAAGTGCAGGCATATGGGCAAAGAGATTGAGAAAAATGCCTGCCTCCGTATACTATGCAGGGGTTGTTACGGCGAGAACAAAATCATCTTCAGAAGAGTTGAGATATATAGGCAATTATGAGCCAATAATATCAAAGGAGCAATTTGTTGCATTGAATAAACGGGTGAATGAAACTGTATTTGTGGACTAAATATTACTGAATAAACACCTGAAAACGTAGAACCGATAATTTATGAGCATATTTCTCATGGTTATCGGTTTTTTTTTCTGATGTTGATGAAAACTGTGACTTAGAAGTAGTACAGGAATGTTATAAAAAGCTACATGAATTACTGGCCTGGGGATATCCAGTCACATTGATCCGCATTAATAAAAGCTGTATGCATGTAGAATATCTGGACTATATCAGTCAGATGGTGAAGAAGCTGTCGAAAGACGATTTGGAAGGCTTTGTAGATGTATGGGAAGAACTTATGTTAAGGGAGGAAAAACTGGCATCTGCAAATACTTTGATTAGATAGGAAAAATAAATCAAAGAGGAATGTGTAGGTTCAGGCAATTGTTTAGTAAAAACAGGTCTATGCAAAAGCGAAAGGTGAGGTATATGCCTGACGACTGCCCGGTGCTGGAAGGTTAAGAGGAGAAAAATGAGTGTCTTGGCACAAAAAGAAAATCAGGGAAGGAATCTATTGAATCCTTGAGGGCGTAAAAAATTCTGTGTCTATGGGAGATTAGTTCCTCTGATAAGAGATAGATATGTAAAATTTTGTTGTCGATTTTGTGACTTTTTTATTGTCGATTGTACTTTCTAATTTTACTGGACAGTAAAAAGTTCTAACAAAAAAATAACTCTTTCATGTAAATTTATGGTATCTTTAAGTTGCTAAACTCACGAAAGATACAAACCACCTGAAAGAGTTATCTTGTATGAGAGTATGAAAGTTTTTCTGTAAATAGCTATTAAGCATTAGGTCTTCTATGATAAAATCTATTATCATAAGGAGGCCTATTATTATGGCAAGAAGAGAAAAACAGCCCGTACACAAAGTAGTCATGACGGAGGGGAAAAGGAACATCGTCCATCAGCTCCTGGAAGAGTATGACATCCAGACTGCGGAGGATATCCAGGAAGCCCTCAAAGACCTGCTGGGGAGCACCCTGAAGGAGATGATGGAAGCGGAGATGGATGAGCATCTCGGCTATGGGAGGTCAGAACGGTCGGATTCGGATGATTACCGCAATGGCTACAAGCCCAAGCGGATCAACAGCAGCTTCGGGAGCATGGACATCCAGGTGCCCCAGGACAGGAAGTCCACGTTTGAACCCCAGGTGGTAAGAAAGCGCCAGAAGGACATTTCCGGCATTGACCAGAAGATCATATCCATGTATGCAAAAGGCATGACAACCCGCCAAATCTCGGATACCTTGATGGACATTTATGGTTTTGAGGCTTCGGAAGGGTTCATCTCGGACGTGACGGACAAGATACTGCCGCAGATTGAAGACTGGCAGAACCGCCCGCTGGAGGAAGTCTATCCCGTGGTCTACATCGACGCAATCCATTATTCCGTGCGGGAGGACGGGGTAATCCGCAAGCTTGCCGCCTATGTCATCCTCGGCCTTACGCTGGAAGGTAAAAAGGAAGTCCTGAGCATACAGATCGGGGAGAATGAAAGCTCCAAGTACTGGCTCTGCGTTCTGAACGAGTTGAAGAACCGCGGTGTGAAGGATATCCTCATTCTCTGCTCGGACGGGCTCACGGGCATTAAGGAAGCCATAACGGCGGCATTCCCGAAGACGGAGCAGCAGCGCTGCATCGTACATATGGTACGGAACACGCTGAAATACGTCTCCGACAAGGACCGGAAAGCATTTGCCACGGACCTGAAAACCATCTACCATGCCGCAAACGAGGAAAAGGCGCTGGAGGCGCTGGAGAAGGTGACGGAAAAGTGGACGCCAAAGTACCCCAACTCAATGAAACGCTGGCATGACAACTGGGATGTGGTATCCCCCATCTTCAAGTTTTCCATGGAGGTCAGGAAGGTGATCTATACTACTTATACCGCCAAAAAAACTATACCGACATTTTGGGGAAAGCCAGCAGTTCCAGGCATTTCCTGAAAAAATGTCGGTATAGTTTTTACAGACGATATAAGGCTTCCGATATTTTTTTATCCTTCCAGTTCTTTTCCGCATTTCCTCCTTCTGGATTTGTCCGCTCCAGAGCTTTCGCTAACGTATCCAGAGTTACAAAAGCGTAAAACCCAGAGGTGGTCGAGATATTTTCATGCCCAAGCATCTGTTGGATATAGGATAAAGGACACCCCTCCTGGTATAAACTCATTGCCCTAGTCTTTCTCAGCATGTGGAAATGGATATCTTCCGGCATTGGAACTCCTTCTTTTCGGCATTTCTCCGCATACTTTTTCAGGACTTTCTGGATGCAGTCATCGGATAACCCATGCCTCATGCCATGGGTAACTGCATAAAAAAGAGGGGATACCGGATCAGGGATATTCCCATGAAACTCTCTGAGATATCCTCTCAGGTGTCTTACCGTCCTTTTCATTATCGGGACACTCCGATACTTCCCGCCTTTCCCAAGTATCCGGATATAAGGTATCTCTGCATCAAGATGCAGGTCACAGACTTTCAGCCCCGTCAGTTCCCCAACCCGCATGGCAGCATCATACCCAAGGATAAGCATCATCTTGTTGCGGCGCTCGGACCGTTTCTCCTTACCGGGGGCATTAAGAAGCGCTTTCATCTGGCAGTCTTCAAAATACCTGATTTCACTGCCGGGGATATCCAGGCCATGTACCGTCCGGCTCGAAACAAAGACAGGGGTGATGTCCATACATTCTTCCGATGCATAGGACAACAGGGCCTTTACTGCGGTCAGACGCAGGTTACAGGTCTTCGGGCTCCATGCTTTTACATCCGCCATCCACACAAGATAATCTTTCAGGTTTTCCCTGTCCAGGTCATGAAAACAGACACGTTCACGGCGGATCCCTTTCACTTCCTCCAGAAAACCAATGCAGATGTTAAGCGAGGTGCGGTAGGAGGAAATGGTATGCCGGCTTTTTTTCCTGATCCTGGGAAGTTCGTGGTCCAGAAAACGTCTGGCTGTATCCCAGAAAAAAACGCTGTCAAATTTTTTTCCCTTGCTGTTATCATTCCTCCCTGTCATCGTCCACCTCCGGTATCAGTTTTTCCGAGTACCTGGATCTGTCCAATATCCCTCCATAGATATCCGGCACAAGATGGAGGTAGTACAGGGTATTTTTAACATCGGAATGCCCCATATACCGCATAAGGTAAGGAAGCATGGCGTTCACGTCTTTCCCTTCCCTCAGCCAGCGGTTCATGTTGGCATATACAAAGTGATGGCGGAAATCATATGGGCGGATGCTGATGCCGGATCCCTTTTTCTCCGGGAAGGCGGCATACCAGAAGCGCAGAAAGTTTTCTTCCAGCCAGCTGGCACTGTATGGATGGTCCTCCCTGTTCGGAAAGAAAGTTACACGTTCCGGAAACAGACGGCTGATCCGGCGGTCATAGGTGACCATATATTCTACAAGCTCTCCTGAGATATGAATCCTCCGGCCTTTTGGTCCCTTGGACTGGAGGATATCAAGAAAGCCTTCGTCCAGATGTGCATTTTCCCTGGCAAGCATACGTGCTTCTTTGCAGCGGAGCCCACAGCAGTAGATGAGCCGGAAGATTGCCGGGAGAACCAGATTTCTTCCTTTCAAACGGGGAGCCTCCACGGTCCTGTCGCATTCCCTGAAGAACGCAAGGATTTCTTGTTCCGTAAAAAAATACGGCTGAACCGGCGTGGGAAGATGAAGCCTTCCAGAAGGGATAAGATACGCCCTGATGCCGCGGGCAGAAAGATACCTGCTAAACTCACGCAGAAATGCAGCTCGTTATAAAGGCTTCCCGGGGTATCCTGGAACGTTTCAAGAAATCTCTCAACGGTCGCTTTATCCGGTACCGTGGTTTCAGGAGCTGTTTCCATGACAAACCCGGCATATTTCTTTAGATAATAAGCTCCGGTCTGGTATTGATAACCATTCGCTCTTTTATAGGAAACAAACCGGTTGATCAGTTCCGGCAGGGACTCACTGTGCATCTGAAACACCTCCTTCCACAACGGGAGGGAGCGGAAGCGTACACGCTGCCAGATTTATGGCATCCGTTGAAAGATATACGGATACAACGTTTGGGTCCCTGTGACCGAGAGCTGCCGAGATATCCGACATGGGGATACCTGCCCGGAGCATGGAAGACGCGGCATGGTGCCTTGTCATCCGGCTCCCCACTGGTCGGTCTTCTTTTTTAATCCCGGCAAGTTCCTCCAGTTTTTTCAGGATTTCATAAATGCTTGCCGTACCCAGATGTCCAAACGGCGCAAAAGTCTTTAAAAAGACATGGTCTGACCCGCTCAAGGGGCGTTCATTCAGGATATAATCTGCGATATCATTTCCGTAAGAAGCCCTTAAAGGAAGGATAAGCGCCTTCTTTGTCTTATTCTGAATGATGGAGATGCAGTCCCTTTCCCAGTCGATGTTTTTCAGCTTCAAAGAACAGACATCAATTCCCCGGAGCCCCGTTTCCAGAAGAAGCCTGCAGATAGCGGTATCCCTCTTAGTCAGCATTCCTGACGAAAGTGTGGATCTGAGAGCCGCAAGTTCCTTTTCATTATAGATTTCCATGATCTTTACTTCTTGTGGCAGATGGACGGGTATTTCCAGGAGAAACTGTGCCGTGTGGTTATTGGAGGAAAGGAATCTGCGCAGCCCTGCCAGACAGCTTCCGATTGTAGATGGCCGGTACCGTCCGTCTTTGTAAAGAGACAGGATAAATGTACTCACATCATTTGTTCGGATATCGAATAACTCCCCATACCCTTTTTTCTCACAAAACAGCAAAAAATAAGTAACGATCCTTTTATACCCGGACATCGTATTAGGGCTGAACCCCTCTTGTTCCAGATATCTGACAAAGTGTTCCAGTTCCTGCCGGAATGCCTGATTCATAAGTTTCCCGGATATGCCGCCAGTGTCCTGGCGTCTCCAGTCGATGGTTCCTGTCTGTGCAAGGGACAGGAGCAGTCTGATGCAGCGTTTCCGATGGGTCAGTTCTTTTTTAACCCATGTTTCACTGCAAATGACAGGCATGTCCAGAAAAGTTTTAATAAGTTTTTCTGAAAGTTCGCCGTCTCCTATATCATGTGATACGGATATAAGAAGCTGGTAACTGGAATGGTAATGTGTAAGTATCTTTTTTCCATACTTTCTTTCATCCATCTGATCCATTACTTTCCGAATCAATTGTTCAAGTTCCTTTTGGTTTTCCTTCATGACTGAAAGCCTCCTTCTTTTTGTACCATCATGAAGGATATTTAAGAAAAGGTCAAAAAGAGTAAAAGAATTTGACAAAACTTTCACAACTTGTTTGTGTCTTAGAAAGGAATGGCGAGAACTATACCGACATTTTTTCAGGAAATGCCTGGAACTGCTGGCTTTCCCCAAAATGTCGGTATAGTTTTTTTGGCGGTATAAGTAGTACTATACCGATTTAGTGATAGTACTACCAACGCGATCGAGAGCCTCAACTCTACCTACCGGAAGCTCAACCGCCAGCGGAGCGTGTTCCCGGGCAGCACGGCGCTCTTAAAGGCTCTGTACCTGGCCACGTTCGAGGCGACGAAGAAGTGGACCATGCCCATCCGCAACTGGGGGCAGGTCTATGGGGAACTGTCCATTATGTACGAAGGCAGACTGCCGGAATAAGAGCGCACAGGCATAGGTATACACCTATCCGGAAAGGAGCTTTCCATGTATGGATTTTCAAAATACGATGCTCAGGACAGGTACGACAGCTATAATACTGTACAGGTGAAGTTAAAACTGAATATGAAGACAGATGCAGATATCCTGGCCTGGGTCAGACAGCACAAATATGGCAGGGACACTTCCGTCCAAGGGGCCATCAAGGCCCTGATACGGGAAGACATCGCCAGAGGCCAGGCCGATGGGACACAAGGTTAATCCCTCTGCATTTTACATTCGTTGGCTGTCTGCAGCTCTGACAGGGATTCCATGATAGACAGGTAATCGATCCCCTCCACAACAGTCCCTGTGCCAGGGTCAAACAGTTCATCGTCTGCGGTGGCTTTCGGGTCATAGGATTTCAGTTCACTGTCATACCAGCTATAGATATCACTGTATAAGTCGGCTGCATGATCCAGCAGGGACTGCAGTCCATTGATCTTTGCCCTGATATCTTCAGGTACAAAGGGATCGTCTGTTTTTAGCTTCATGGCACACCTCCTGATGTTTTCCTGTAAGAAGTGTACCATAATTTGATGGGATTTCCCAATACATCTTGACAGAATCCAAAAGCATCCGTATAGTAAAGGTAGGTGGTCACGACATCCACCTACCTTTCTCATTAACTTATCATAGAAGATCTCAATTTACAGACTTTTTTTCATACTCTCAAAGGGCTTCAGCCCTGCTGTGAGTTCAGTCGCAAAAGCAGGGGCTTTAGCCCCCACTGCGACTTTCAGTCGCTTAACAGCGGCCTTTAGGCCGCATCAAGCCACCGGCTTTAGCCGGTGGTAGTTGAGTCGTCCCCCGCTTCCTTGATTCTGATTTACCTGTCAATGGCTCCCTCGATAATCGGCAAATACGGTTCGGGACGTAGCTTTAATTTGTGGCCGCTCCTCTGGAGTTATTTGCTCGCCAGCTTATAAAGTACCGGAATAATGGGAAGATCGCCGCTGTTTTCAATATTTGCAAGCCAATTTGAACAGTAAAATACTTGCACTGTAACCATTATTGCATACTGGAGAGTGGATTGGAAGCCACCCTTAAATTAAGCGCTTACACTTTTTCAACGATACCGACACGCTCATCACTTTCCGTCCAATACTGCGTACCTAACGCATGAACCGCCGTACTCGGTAAAGCGGTAACGACAGTCGCAAAGGTAAGGAAGCCCGTACACAATCGTTTTAATATCTCTTTCATAATTCTAAATGCTCCTCTCATTTTGGTAGTAAAATAGCCGTCCACTAGGAACGGCTGGAAATAGAAAGGGAACGCTGATATTGTGCGTTCCGTAGTCTATGAAGTATTCAATTCTTCTTGTTTCAATACTGATGTGCGGTACCGTATCTTTGCATATCTGGGAAATAGGACGTATCAAGGCTCATTCAATCGTAGTAAATTAGTAGTATTTTGATGTGTTTAGCTCCTTGATAATGCCGATAGATACAGCGTTTTAGCGGATAATCAATTTTTTAGTGTATTTTTTTATTTAAAAAGTTGTAAAGTCGTGGTATATTTTCGAAGAATAACAAATAAAGCATAATTGTCCATGTAAACCATATGATTAGATATAGGAATGCAGAACTGTACGTTCCATACTGGTGTCGCTAAATAAGCATAATCATTTATGATTACAAAACATTTGAATGTAGAATAAGCCATTGAAAAACTAATTCTACAGTGTATAATTGGCATGAAGGAAGAATGAAAGCGAGAATGGTCTATGAATACTATTTTAAATATCAGAAATTTGTTGCATGGAGGAGATTATAATCCCGAACAATGGCTGTCGAGTCCGGAAATATTAGAACAGGATATTACGTATTTTGAGAAGGCACATATCAATGAAGTAAGCGTAGGTATATTTTCCTGGTCAATGCTGGAACCAGAGGAAGGGATATTTCAGTTTGGATGGTTAGAGAATATTATTGAAAAGTTTTATCAGCATGGAATCTCCGTGATTTTGGCTACACCCTCCGGGGCAAAACCTAAATGGATGGCAGATAAATACCCAGAAGTGTTAAGAGTTGATGAGAGTAGACATAGAAATTTGTATGGCATGAGACATAATCATTGCTACACCTCTCCTGTTTATAGAGAAAAGACACGAAAGATTAATATGGAACTGGCTAAACGATTTGGAAACCATCCGGGAGTGATTGCCTGGCATATATCCAACGAATATGGAGGAGAGTGCCACTGTGAGCTTTGTCAGCAGGAGTTTCGCCGTTGGGTAAAACAGAAATACAAAACCATTGATGCATTAAATCAGGCATGGGCCACTACTTTCTGGAGCCATACATACAATGATTTTTCACAGATAGAGAGCCCTTCCTGGCGCGGAGAGCCATTCCTGCATGGTTTGAATTTGGACTGGAAACGATTTGTGACAGACCGAACGGTTGATTTTGCAAAACATGAGATTAAGGCAATACGGGATGGAGGTTCGGACAAGCCAACAACCATAAATATGATGTACGATTTTAAAGGACTGAACTATCACAAATTTGCAGATATCATAGATATTGTGTCATGGGACAGTTATCCTCTATGGCATAAAAAAGAGGAATTTCTAACAGCCATGGATAATGGAATGCAGCATGATATTATGAGAAGTATCCAAAAAAGGCCTTTTTTATTAATGGAAAGCTGCCCTTCGGCGACAAACTGGCAGCCAATAAGTAAATTAAAAAAGCCTGGTATACTGCAAGCATCTTCCATGCAGGCAATTGCGCATGGTTCTGACAGTGTCTTATATTTTCAGCTCCGCCAGAGCCGAGGGTCATCGGAAAAGTTTCATGGTGCAGTTATCGACCACTATGGCAAAGATGATACAAGAGTGTACCGCGAAGTGACAGCGGTGGGAAGTAGTTTGGAACAACTGTCAGAAATTACCGGGTCTGTAACAAAGGCAAAAGTAGCTGTTATATTCGACTGGGAGAACCGATGGGCGCTGGAAGATGCACAGGGACCGAGAAATTCCGGATTATACTACAAAGAGACTGTAGAAAAGTCATATTATGCATTTAGAAAGTTAGGATTCGATGTGGATGTGATAGATATGGAGCAGGAATTGGAACCATATGCTGTTGTAGCGGCTCCTATGTTGTATATGTTTCGGAATGAATATGCGGAAAAGATTCATAACTTCGTGGCTTTGGGAGGGCATTTGATTCTTACATACTGGTCAGGAATTGTAGACGAAAATGATTTGTGTTTTCTTGGGGGAACACCGCATGCTCTGATGGATGTGATGGGGCTCAGGAGTACTGAAATTGACGCATTATATGATGGAGAACAGAATGTGGGGATACCGGTTTCCGGTAATAAACTGCAGATGGAGAAGGCCTGGTGCTGCGATAAATTATGTGATTTGGTACAAGTGTCCACAGCAGAAGTATTAATGACCTATGGGCAGGATTTCTATGAGAATTGGCCGGCATTTACGAGGAATATCTATGGAAAAGGGACAGCTTATTATATCTGTGCAGATTTTGAACAGGGTTTTTACGATGAAGTATATAGTAAAATCACTCAAAACGCTGGATTGAAACGTGTTCTTCCCAGTATTCCCAATGGAGTGGAGGTAACATCTAGATATGGAGAAGGATGCAGGTACATCTTTATTCAAAATTTTAATCAGTTTTCTGTTGAGATTGAGCTGCCCATCGAAAGAATGAAACTTCTGGCGGGTAGTTACGATGGAACAATTAGTAGTTTCGAAACGATTGTTTTAAAAGAATATTTAACAGAGAGCACCTAGCCTTGAAAAAGCTGCATTACGCATTGTAAGCAGACCGATAAGGGGAATTGCGGACAACTCCCTACGGGCCGGATGTCGATAAGAATGCATTAGGAGCCATTTTCTTTATCCTGCAGCTTTAATAGCTGGTCCATCTGGTTCAGGACATATTCTTGGTACTCTGGTTTCAGCTCTTTGAATGTGTTTAAGGCTATTTCAGCCAACCGATTAGACGATTGCTCAAACATATCGCCTTCGCCATTTTTTAACCAGTTTTCGCTTACATTGAAAGTGGCACATATCAATTTAATGATACGGTCATTAACCTTGCGGTTTTCCAGCTCAATACCGGCTATGTATCCATTAGAAATGGAGATAGCCTTCGCAAATTTGGCTTGCGATAGATTTAAAGCTTGACGCACCTGTTTTATGCGTTGATTAGTGGACATCTATTCACCTCCCTCATTCGTATCTATTACATACAATAGCATAATCTTACTCACAATGCAAGCGAAGAATACGAAATATAACATTGACTCGCTCACATAGCTATGATATAATGCTTAC
Source organism: Enterocloster clostridioformis (assembly GCF_020297485.1). Classification (NCBI taxonomy): domain Bacteria; kingdom Bacillati; phylum Bacillota; class Clostridia; order Lachnospirales; family Lachnospiraceae; genus Enterocloster; species Enterocloster clostridioformis. The sequence goes on along the minus strand of NZ_JAIWZC010000001.1, from coordinate 1,431,581 downwards.
ATAGAAAGCGAAAGTCCAGCTAAGAAATGTCAATAGGTAAAATGAAAAATGTTTAAAAAGTTTTTTTCAAGCAGCTGATGTAAAAAAGGGTAACCTTAATAAACCTATTGCCATGGGATTTTAAAATTTAATTCAAATCTCCATCAGGCAGCGGTGTTCACAGATTCCGGGTGCTCTGCTGCATAACGTTCACGGTGTTCTTCCGGCGTAATGAGCTCAAAAGGCTTATTATCCCGGAGCATAGCGAAAATGATGTTGCAGATTTTGTGCATGACGGCCCCGACAGCAACGCTCTTTTTTTTGCTGGCACATTTACGGGTGTAATAATCGTAAATGACCGGGTTCACGGGCGTTTTTGTTGCTTTATCCACTTTCAGGTTGTTGATGGCGACCATATGCAGGATACGCCTGGCAAGGCTGGAACCCCGCTTGGACATGTGGACCCTGTCTCCATGGAACTTGCCGGAATCGTTTACACCGGGATCCAGCCCAAAGTAAGCATAGAGCTTCTTAGGCGAGGAGAACAGGTCAAAGGATCCCATTTCCGCGATCAGGACGACGGCACTTAAAAAGCCGACACCGTGCAGGGTCTGGATAAAGGAGATGCGGTCATAGTCTGGCGTTCCTTCCAGTTTGCCGACAGCCTGATGCAGTTCTTCCAGTATGCTGTCCAGATGAGCCTGGTATTCCCTGTACATTTTTATGTACAGCCTGATCCGCAGAGCGTTGCTTGGAAGGGCACGTCCGAAAACAGCGGCATCCTTTGCAGCGGTGCATATGGCATCATACCTGGCGAGGGCATACGTTTCCCCAAAGCGCGCCGTGCTGCGGATGGTTTCCACAAGCTCGTCTTTTGGGGCGGCAAGCATGTCCGCTGCAAGGGGGTAAGCTTCCAGAAGCTTTAAGGAAGTCTGCGTTGTGACCTTGCTGAACACATTCAGGTATGCGGGGAAGGACACTTTGAGTTCCGCATGAAGCTTCAATACGATGGCGGATTGCAGGTCCTTGAAATAATAGTAGTCACGCACGAGATTGCGCAGGTCAATGATTGCGTCATCCGGGACAATGGAAGCCTTAAGGGAGGCATCCAGGCCGACTTTAGCAGCTTTTTTTGAATCAAATTTATCATTATGCAGTTTCCTGACGTTCATATTTGTGCTATTCTTAGTAATGATAGGATTAATGACGGCGCAGTCAAAACCCTTATCACGAAGGAAGCACAGGAGTGGGATGTGGTAGATCCCGGTGGATTCAAGGAAGCAGCGGCTTTCAAGAGAATACATCTCCTGGGCTTCCTTTATTTTTGAGATGGCAAGCTCACGGGACTGCGGATCAGAATGAATGATCTTAAAAGGCTTACTGATGAGGATGCCATTGGGGAGCATGATAGACATCCAGGTGAAGTCTGCGCCGACATCAAACCCGACAGAGAGATAGGGGATGCTTTCAGGCATCTTGAGTACTTTTTGATAGTGCATAGTAATATCCTTTCCGGCAGGCATCCAATTCCAAAGGGTGGATACACAACCTAGCGGCTTATACAGGTATAGCCTGAGGCTTCCCAACCAGCCAAAACATAAATCACCACCGAATGGATTGACAGACTTTCTAAGAGGTATCGCCAGCCAGAAGGCCGGCTCCCAAGGAGGAAACGTCAATGATCCTGCCTTCAGTGATTATACCTCTATATTTTGTCTGGTGCATTAAGGAAACCTCAGACACGGTAAATATGTCCTATAACTTCTGATGGAGGGGGAACTCCTCCTTCCGTTATATCTATATAGATTTATTAGATTGGACTTTGTAACTATTAACCAGTAGTCGTTCTTGACTACACCATTATTATACTAGGAGGGATAAATATGAGTGGGGATGAAGCAGTAGATGACTTCATTCTTAAATTCAATCAGTTGAACGACAGCAACCAGAAGTACATAATGGCTGTGCAACAAGCATTGATATTTGCTCAATCACAGCCCAATTCCTCTCCTTCTGTAAAAGAAAGAACGTTACATGAAGAGACTACATAATTATTTAATTGATGGAAAGGTTTATGAATATCATAGCCCTCCGATATAAGTTAAAGTATGAATAAAAATAGCCTCGATTAACATGAGGTTAGGAAAAGGAGAAGTGATAAAACGTGGCATTTTCATTTGAAAAATTGAAATCTCCGTCATATTTTGCCGAGAACCGCTGCAGCGCGCATTCAGATCACAGATGGTTTCCATCAGAGCAGGATAAAGCCTTGGGAACTAATTCACTTAAGCTGTCACTGAATGGAATCTGGAAATTTGCTTATGCGGAAAATAACAGTATGGTACCGGTGGGATGTGAAGCGGAAGACTATGACTGCCATTGCTGGGGGGAAATCACTGTACCGGCTCATATTCAAATGGAAGGCTATGGGGTTCCGCAATATGCGAATGTCCAGTATCCATGGGATGGCATGGAGGAAGTTGCTATCGGGGAAATTCCGGAGAAGATTAACCCGGTAGCATGCTATACTAAGTATTTCTCGCTGCCGGCTGAGATGCAGGGGAGGAAAACAATACTCTCCTTCCAGGGAGTGGAAAGCTGCGTTGCAGTGTGGCTGAATGGAGTTTATATTGGTTTCTCTTCTAATTCCTTTTCGCCATGCGAATTTGATTTGACCGCAGCTTTGAAACCAGGGGAGAACAAACTGGCCTGCCGTGTATACAAATGGTGCTCCGGCAGCTGGATGGAAGACCAGGATTTTTATCGCTTTTCCGGAATTTACCGGGACGTGTTCATTTATGCGCTTCCGGAAGTGCATGTCCGGGATTTGAAGGTGGAATCGGAACTCTCAGATGATTACAGAATTGCAAAAATACATATTCAAGGAAGTATGGTGAAGGCTGACGAGACTGCGGGCTGGAAGGCAGAAGTTATGCTGGATGGTTCGACTGCCCGGATTATAATGGGTACTGGAGAACTGCTGGAAACGGAGATTGAAATTGAAAACCCAAAACTCTGGAGCGCGGAGAATCCCTGTCTTTATACACTAATGATAAAGCTGTATGATATGGAAGACAGAAAGCTGGAAATTATCGACCAGAAGCTTGGCATTAGGCGCTTTGAATTAATTAACGGTATTATGTGCATTAACGGCAGCCGGATTGTGTTTAATGGCGTAAACCGCCATGATTTCTCGGCAGACACAGGACGTGCCGTGACAACGGAAATGATACGACGGGATTTGGTTACCATGAAGCGCAACAATATTAATGCACTACGTACCAGCCATTATCCAAATCATGGACTTCTTTATGAACTGTGTGATGAATTGGGAATCTATATGATTGCCGAGAACAATATGGAGACCCACGGAACGTGGATGGTGGTTGAATCTGGTGATAAACCGGCTGAAAATGTGCTTCCTGGAGACTGTATGGAATGGGAGCCGATGATGATTGACCGTGTTGATACACTCTATCATACCTGTAAGAATCATCCGTCAATCCTAATCTGGTCTTTGGGCAATGAGAGTTATGGCGGCAGCGTAATCGCACATATGGCTGACGAGTTCCGGAAACTTGATTCTTCCCGTTTGATTCATTATGAGGGGGTTTTTCACGATAGGCGCTATAGTAACACAACATCAGATATGGAAAGCCAGATGTATACTACAGTAGCGGATATTAAGAAATTTTTGTCTGAACATAGAGAAAAACCGTTTATCTGTTGCGAATATGCTCATGCGATGGGCAATTCCTGCGGGGGCATGCAGCTTTATACTGAATTAACGGAGGCAGAGCCTTTATATCAGGGTGGATTTATCTGGGACTTTATCGACCAAGCAATCAGGGGAAAAGACCGTTATGGCAATACCTGCTATTATTATGGAGGCGATTTGGGCGACCGACCGACAGATTACGCTTTTTCCGGCAATGGAATCTGTACCTCTGATGGAAAAGAGAGCATTAAGATGCCGGCTGTGAAATACAATTACCAGCCGGTTGGGATTTTCGTCAGCGAGAACCAGGTCACCCTGCGCAACCGTCACTTGTTTACGAATACGCAGGTATATGATACGGTTGTAACTGTTGAAAGAAACGGACATGCAATACACAAAACAGTTCTATCTTTGGCTGTAGAACCTCTAACGGAGAAAAGCTTTGACCTTCCAATTCCAGAGGAGACGATTGCAGGTGAGTATGCAGTTACAGTATCCCTGGTTCTGAAAGCGGATACGGAATGGGCGCGGGCAGGTTACGAGGTTGCATTTGGCCAGTATGTTTACCGTAAGGAAGGTAGAAAGAAAGCCGTTGCCGGGTGTAAGCCGCATGTAGTGCATGGATGGTACAATACTGGTGTGACAGGTGATGGTTTTAGCGTCTTGTTTTCTAATCTTGACGGAGGTCTTACATCCTATCGGTACGGCGGCAGAGAGATGATTAAGACGATACCTATGCCTAATTTCTGGCGTCCTATGGTAGAAAATGATTTCGGGGGCTTGATTCAGCTTCGCTGTGCGCAGTGGAAAGTTGGCTCACAGTTTGTATCCCCGCGTCAGGTTGGAGATAACTACAATACGAAGGGCTGCATTCCAACGGTTGAGGAAAAGGATGATACGGTCAAGGTTGCTTATACCTACCACATGCCGACAGTGCCGGTATCTTCCTGCAAGGTTGTATATACTGTCCATGGGGATGGAACAGTTGACTGCCGGATGGACTATAATCCGGTAAAGGGGCTTGCACCTATGCCCGAGTTTGGTATGATTTTCAAAATTGATGCAGATTATGACCGACTTGAGTGGTATGGTATGGGACCCGGCGAGTCCTATGCTGACCGTACGCAGGGAACACGGCTGGGCATTTGGAAGGATGAGGTGAAAAACCGCATGGCAAATCATCTTCGTCCGCAAGAATCTGGCGAGATGATGGGAGTGCGTTGGGTAAAGGTCACGGATTATCTGGGTCGTGGTTTGATGTTCACCGGCGACGGCATGAATTTCTCGGCGCTGCCGTGGACACCGCATGAGATTGATTGTGCACAGCATCCGTATGAATTGCCGCCGATACATTACACTGTTCTGCGTCCGGCCCTGGCACAGATGGGGATAGGAGGAGACGACACATGGGGAAGCGTTCCTCATCCGGAATATTGGCTGGATGAAACAAAAGAACGTTCCTTTACATTTTCTTTTAAAGGTTGTACGAGAGCGTGATAGGGGAAAGGAGATTATCATGAAAGTTAATAAAGTTTTAGCCGTGGTTCTTTCGGCTGCCATAGTTGTGATGACAGCATGTGGAGGCAACAGTTCTACTTCTGGGACATCCGGAACATCATCCGAGGACGATTCCAATAAGCTGACTGTGTGGGCGTGGGACCAGAGTTTTAATATATATGCGATGAAAGAGGCTGAAAAAATTTACCAAAAGGAACATCCGGACTTCAGCATCGATATTTCTGAGGTTGGATGGGATGATATGCAGACTAAGCTGGCAACCATAGTAGGCTCTGGTGATTATAGTTCTCTTCCGGATATCTTGTTGATGCAGGACTTTGCATATCAAAAGTATGTTACCACTTATCCTGATTTGTTTCAGGATTTGACAGATAGTGGTATTGATTTCTCACAGTTCGCATCATCAAAGTTGGAAAACTCTGTTGTTGATGAAAGAAATTATGGTGTCCCGTTTGATAATGGCACAGAGATTGCAGCATATAGAACGGATATACTTGAGAAAGCCGGATATACATTGAAAGATTTGACTGATATTGATTGGAATCGTTTTATTGAGATTGGTAAGGATGTTTTGGCAAAGACCGGCTATTCACTGGTGTCCCTTCAGGCCAACGCCTCCGACTTGATTTACCAGATGATGCAGTCCGCAGGCCTTGAGACCTGGAACGATGATGGCTCTCCTTATCTCGCCGGTAATGAGGGGCTGAAGAAATGTATCGAAATTTATAAAGAAGGTGTTGACGCGGGTGTTATTCGGGTTGTAAACAGCTGGGATGAATATATCGCCACATTTACCAGTGGGACTACCTGTGGTGTGATTAATGGATGTTGGATTATGGCGTCCATTCAGTCGTCAGATTCCCAGTCCGGATTATGGGGGATTACCAATATGCCTTCAATTCCTGGAATTTCTACAGCAACCAACTACTCCAACCAGGGAGGTTCGACATGGGCAATCACAAAGAACTGTAAAAAGACTGCTCTTGCTACAGACTTCCTTGCCTCTACATTTGCTGGCAGCATAGAGCTATATGAGACGATTCTTCCGAACAGCGGAGCCTTGACGACCTATATCCCCGCAGGCGAGAGCAACGTCTATTCAGAGCCTCAGGAGTTTTATGGAGGACAGCCAGTATTTAGCCTTATTACGGATTTTGCGTCAAAAACACCTTCTGTAAAACTGGGCGTTTATTATACGGAAGAAAACAGAGCATTGGCAACTGTCCTGTCTAATGTGGTAGCGGGTGCAGATATTGACTCTGAGTTGGCAAACGCTGAGAATACAGTGATTTTTGATATGGGACAGTAATTCTCCAAGTAGAAGGTGAATAGTATGACAAATAAAAAGAAAATGTCTATGGAGCAGAGACGGAGACTGGTTGGATGGGGATTTCTTACACCTGCATTGCTCTTAATTTGCGGATTAAGCATATTTCCAACGTTTAAGGCATTCATTACATCTTTTAAGACAGGTTCCGGCATAAACTTGACTTGGACTGGCTTGTCAAACTACATACGAATATTTCAGGATACCGTTTTTATACAGTCCATGAAAAACTGCATCATCTATTTGATTGTTCAGGTGCCCATCATGTTAGTGCTTGCACTCATTCTGGCATCCATATTGAATGACAGGAAGATTAAGGCACGCGGACTGTTCAGAACGGCAATCTTCCTGCCATGTGCAACGTCTCTGGTGGCCTATGCAATTATTTTCCGTTCCTTATTTGCAACAGATGGCTTCATTAACCTTGTTCTTATTAAACTTGGTATCATCGATACTGCATATAATTTCCTTTCGAATGCCACTGCTGCAAAAGTTATTATCATTATTGCATTAATCTGGCGTTGGACTGGATACAATATGGTATTCTATCTGGCAGGCCTGCAGAATATCGAATATTCCGTATATGAAGCAGCCAAAATTGACGGGGCCAATGCGTTTCAGACCTTCAAGAGTATTACGGTGCCGCTTTTGAAGCCAACCATCTTGATGACAGCAATTATGTCTATTAATGGTACGCTGCAGTTGTTTGATGAGTCCATGAATCTGACGAAAGGCGGACCTGGCAACGCAACCATTACGATGTCGCATTATATTTACAATAAGGCATTCCTTGGCGTTCCAAACTTTGGCTATACATCAGCCATGGCATTTATTATCCTTGTTCTCGTTGCAGCGCTGTCTCTTATTCAGATGAAAGTAGGTGGAGATTCTGACTAGTAAATTTAAATATGGATTAATATACATTTTTTTGATTGTTTGTAGTATCGTTTCCGTATTCCCTCTTGTATGGATGCTTTTGGCAGCAACGAACAAGAGCGTTGACGTTCTCGCCGGGAAACTGACTCCAGGTACTTTTTTGAGTGAAAATTACAAGAATTTGATCGCTGCACAGCCGTTGTGGCGTAATTTTTGGAATTCCTGTAAATACACGGTCTTAATTACGGTTGCGGCGTTAATTATCAGCTCGCTTGCCGGATATGCTTTTGTTATTTACAAGGATAAGATGAAGACGATTGTGTATAAAGTGATTATCTGCACCATGATGATTCCCTTCGTAGCTCTGATGGTACCGCTGTTTCAGATATATTCAAAGGTGGGGTTGTTAAATTCCACGATTGGATTCATGCTTCCGTCACTGGCAACACCGTTACTAATCATGATGTTCAGAACCGGTGCAATGGCATTTCCGGATGAGATTGTAAAGGCGGCCCGCATCGATGGCTTGAGTGAGTTCCAGATTTTCTACCGGATGTTCATTCCGACAATGAAATCTACTTATGCTGCAACGGCTGTTGTTACCTTTATGAATGCTTGGAACAACTACTTATGGGCAAAGGTTATTATGTCTGACGGTGCCACACAGACCATGCCTATGCTGATTTCAAATCTGATTGCCGGCTATGTAACGGATTATGGTATGCTGATGCTTGCGGTATTGATTACAACAATCCCTACCGCTATCGTATTCTTTGCCTTGCAGAAGAACTTTGTTGAAGGAATTACTGGGGCAGTTAAATAAAGAACATTTTTATGAAGCGGTCGTACTCTATAATAAAATGCCAGCAAATTTACAGTCAGCAGTAGTGGTAAATATAAAGGGGGTGAAAAAAGCCCCTTAACAAAAAAGAACATTTTCAGGTATAACCTGGAAACGTTCTTTTTTGGTGCGCCCGGCGGGCGCACGTTCTAACGGGTGAAAGTCCCTGACCCGCCCGGCAGTGGGAAGGGTGCAGCCAATGGCAAGGGCGTCATCGTGAGGTGGGGTCTGAAGGAAGCCGGAGGCAAACCACTGGCCTGTAAAAGTTGTCCGGATAGGCTGTGAAGCGTGGATGAGGTTGCCTAACAAACTAAAGTCCAATAACTGCACGGAACGCCAGCAGTAAACGGGGCAGGTATAAGTGGGAAAGAACGTGTGAGTACCCGGGGAGGTCTCACGGACGTGAAAGTGGCGATAAAACATTCGCTGTCACGGAGTAAAGCTTGCCGTGAGAAGTCAGCAGAGGTCATAGTACCGGGCGGTCGCAAACGCACCGGGAAGGACTGAACAGTAGGAGGTGTCGTTACCAAATGGAAACCGGACATGGAATTAAGTACAGACAACTTCATATTGAGGACTACCTGCGAGAGATACCTGCGGAACAGGGAAGGGAAACAGGAGAGTACGCCCATGAAAGGATTACCGGGAACCCCGACACCAACACGGACTTTCGGACGGACAACCTGCTAGATACGATTCTTAGAAGCGACAATCTAAATGCCGCCTATAAGAAGGTCAAAACGAACAAAGGCGTTGGTGGGATTGCCGGAATGCAGGTGGATGAACTTCTACCCTACCTGAGAGAACACCAGTCCGAATTGGTCGAGCAGGTGAGGGAAGGCAAATACAAGCCAAACCCAGTCCGAAGGGTAGAAATACCCAAAGAGGAGAAAGGAAAAACAAGGAAACTGGGGATACCCACAGTGGTAGACAGGGTAATCCAACAGGCAATCGCACAGGAACTGACGCCCTTATATGAAGAACAGTTCTCTGACAACAGCATCGGATTCCGTCCCGGCAGAGGGGCGCATGACGCACTGGAAAGATGTAGGAAATATATCAACGAAGGATATGTCTACGTGGTCAGCATGGATTTACAATCCTACTTTGACACGGTGAACCACAGCAAGCTGATAGAGGTGCTGTCGAGGACGGTGAAGGACGGGAGGGTAATCTCGCTGATACACAAGTACCTGAAAGCCGGAGTAATGGAGGACGGAGGATTTCACGCAACGACCGAGGGCGTGCCGCAGGGAGGCCCGCTAAGTCCCTTATGTGGAAATGTCATGCTGAATGAGTTGGACAAGGAACTGGAGCGCAGGGGACACAAGTATGTGAGGTATGCGGATGACTGCCTGATTCTGTGCAAAAGCAGGAAAAGCGCAGAGAGGACGATGGAAAACATTGTGCCATTCATCACAGGAAAACTGTATCTGAAAGTCAATCTTCAGAAAACGACAGTGAGCCACGTCAGCAAGATAAAATACCTGGGCTACGGCTTTTACCGGCATAAAGGGAAATGCCGCATGAGGATACACCCGAAGTCGGTGGCAAAAATGAAGAACCGGATACGGGAGCTGACAACCAGAGGGAACAAATGGAGCAATCAGGAGAGGGAAGAAAAACTCCGAAGCTATGCAAGGGGATGGATTAACTATTATCGATATGCAGACATGAAAAGCCTGATGGAACAGACGGATGAGTGGCTGCGCCACAGAATCCGAGCGGTGTACTGGAAACAATGGAAGAAGGTACGCACAAGATATAAAATGTTGCGGGCGTTACATTTACCAGAGTGGAAGGTGCATGAGATGGCGAACTGCCGAAAGGGAGTGTGGAGAGCGGCGGGAATGCTCAACTCGGCACTCACCAAAAGAATCATAGTGGACAGACTTGGTTATCCCGATATGACTGCCCACTATCTGAAAGTCCGAGTAAACTATTGAACCGCGTAGTACCGAACGGTACGCTACGTGGTGTGGAAGGGGAGGTTAAAATCTCCCCTATCCGATTGTGCGCCTGGCAGCGCATGTTTCTAACGGGTGTAAGGTAAGCGTCAAATAAGATGGTGGATAGAAAAATAACCACTAACCCTCTATACTAAAAGGGCAGTGGTTATCGGCAACGTTCCTGTACCATGGGATCCCATGGCAGATAGTCATCCAGATATTCCGGATTTTCGAGAAATCTACTCCCCGGCATATCTGCCAGGATATACTTGATGTATTTCATTGCATCCAGGCCGTTGGCTTTGGCTGTTTCTACCAGGGTGTAGATTCCCGCACTTGCGGCAGCACCCTTCGGACTTCCCGCAAACAGCCAGTTCTTCCGGCCGATCACAAAGGGGCGGATACAGTTCTCCGCAAGGGAATTGCTGATGGAGCAGTTTCCATCCCCAAGATAGTTGAAGAACTCCTTCCGGTTGTTCAGGGCATACTGGAAAGCGGTATGGAGCTTCGACTTTGGCAATTCCCCGGCAGAGCTTATCTCTGCCCACGACCAGAAAGCCTCGAGAAGCGGCTTCTCGCGGTCAAGTCGTTCTTTTTTCTTTTGTTCAGGGGGAAGGCCGTCCAGTTCCTTTTCTATCTCAAACAGTTTATTCAGACGAACGACCGCTTCCGCGGGTTTTGAAGCTTCCGGGCCATGGATGTCTTTTGGCAGCGCGTCCAAAAAAGCGCGGCGCAGATGTGTGTAACACAGACATCTCGTAACCCCTTTCACCCCATTATACCCGGAATAAGCATCCGTATGGATATATCCGGTATAGCCTTTTAAAAATGTTTCCGGATATTTCCCACCCCTCCCCGGCTGGTACTCAAAATACCGGACCGGCCGTTTGCTGTCCCTGGTGCTGCAGTACACCCACATATAGGAATCCGAAGTGTTCTTCCTCCCTGGTTCCTTCAGCACCTGCACATGGGTCTCGTCGATATACAGATATCCCTGCTTTAGAAGTTCCCGTCTGAGATGGGAGACCACATGGGAAAGCCAGTCCCGGCAGACGGCCAGGAGCCAGTTTGACATCGTTGCCCTGCTTAAAGACAGCCCCATGGCTTCCCATTCCTTTTCCTGACGGTATAAGGGGATGCCCAGTTCAAACTTCTGATGGACAAGCCATGCGATCGTGGAAGCAGATGCAAGGGAGTGCATGACCGGAGGATGGGGCACCGGGGATTTCTCCATATAAGGCGTCCCGTTTTTGCGGCATGCCCTGCATTCATAGGTTTCCCGGTAATGGTCAACCACTTTGAGGCTGGCAGGGATGAACTGTACCTCGGTACGCACAAACTCCTCACCAACTTTTACCATGGTACCTCCGCATCTCTCACAGATCTGTTCACTTTCATCGATCGTGTGGAGCACTTTGCTGCGGGGAATGTCTTTTATCAGTTTTTCCCGCTGGCCGGCATATTTCCTTTTACGCAGATGTTTTTCGACCTCCACCAGATCCGGCTCATGGGCATCCGGCTCAGCACAGGATTCCATTTCATTAAAAAGAGACATCTGTCCCTCTATTTCAAGGGCGGACGTCTTCTCTGATTTTGTTCCATAAAGTTTACGGGTAAGGAAATCAACCTGCTCCCTAAGGAGCCGGACCTGCTGTTCCAGTTCTTTGATCTGCTTTTGGTACTCCTGCGCTGTATCCTGCATGGGCTGAAAACCTTCCTGTTCTGATAAATTCATTATACCATAAAACAGCAGGATTTTCCAGCATTTATAAGGAATTCCCGGGGTTTTCAGGCTTCGGGGGAACCCAGCTGCGGACCGCTTTTGGCTGCTCCGGGTTCAGGCCCTCCAGCAGCCAGCGGAGCTGCTGGTGGGAGATCTGTCTGGCTTCTTCGCCCGTCCGCGGCCATTGGAGGCGGCCGTTTTCGTAGCGCTTATAGAACAGGCAGAAGCCGTCCCCTTCATAATGGACTGCCTCGATCCGGTCCGCCCGTTTCCCGCAGAAAAGGAACAGGGAATTGCTGTAAGGGTCAAGCTGAAAGCTGTACTGGATGATATCCACCAGACCGTCCAGCTGTTTTCTCATATCTGTGTACCCGGTGCGCAGATAGATCTTTTCCACCCGGGAGAGGTCACCTAACATGATCTCACCGCTTTCAGAATGGTCTCCAGCAACTCGCGGGGCGTATCTTCAAAGAGGTCAACAGTCACCGTACCGGCACGGAGTACTGCTGCAGGAGCGGCACAGGGATCCTGCCTGCCGTGAAGGGATACCTCCGTAAATTCCGGAGCCGCATCCGGAATCAACGCAGTCTGCTCCATGACCGGCCTGCATCCATGACTCTTTCGGGGCAGTTCTTCAAGCGCCAGTTTCCGGATCTTTGCGATCCAGTAGTAATAGCTTTTTAGGGAGATATGATGTTGTTCGCACCATGCCTGGTTTGTTAGACCGGAGGCTCTGCATTGCCGGATCACGTCCAGCCAGTACTGAAGTTTTACCTGTTTATCCGGAGTTAAAGCGGAAATGTCCATTGGTATTCTCCTTTATTTGGATTTAGAGTTTTGGGAGGGAACTCTAAAAACTCTAACCCCAAGTTTACAAGAGAACGCCAAATATTTCACTACACGTTCTTATTTGACGCTTACTTTTATTAGTTTAGGATTAATGGCACTTACGAATAAACCAGCGTCTGACAACCACTGTGCCATGGGTTCATAGTATCGGCCTGTATGTTCCATAACAATTCGAGTATCGCCATTTAAGCTTTTCTACTGGCTAATTAGATATGTTATGTCAGAAGATGTAATCTGTCCAGGAAAGCTAGGTTGAAAGAAAAAATCAAAAAAAGTCGTAACTTAACAAGAGCACCAGTAAACTGCCGCCCCAAAGGATCCTATGGAATAAAGGGTATCAGGCCATAGCAGGAGGAGTAATCACATAGCCTCGTTTCTCTAAACGTTTGATGGCATTTCTGTCATACTGTTCCTGAAATTTCCGGTACATTTCTTCAGGAATAGCGGAATAATCCGTATCGGCAGGATTAAATACCTCCTGCTTTTGGAACATGTGGTAAATGCAAGTCAACACCATGCGTGCAATGGCAATGATTGCCCGTTTATGACCACGACGTTTTTTTATACGGTCATATTTGTATCTGAAGTAAGGGTTTTTACTCTTGATGGCAGCATTTGCACACTGAACCAGCAGAGGCTTTAAGTACACCCCGGCTCTTGAAACATGGACGCTCTTCTTTTTACCGGCACTTTCGTTATTTTCAGGAGCCAGCCCAGCCCAGGAGCACAAACGTTTTGAGGATTTGAATACCGCCATATCCACCCCGTTTTCAGCAATGATAAAGGTGGCAGACTGCTCTGTAATTCCAGGAATTGTAGTAGCCAATTCGATAAATTTATGGTAAGGTTTAGCCAGGTCGGAAATCGTTTCTTCGAGAGTGGAGACGCACTCATTGATTTCATCGAAATGCTTTCTGCAGACCTTAATCTTAACGGATTGGTCACGGCGCAGTTCATAACCGATTATGGAGGTTACAACATCATCTGCCTTGTCCTTTGCTTTTTTAAGAAGCAGGGATTTACAGTATTCGGGGTCAAATACCTCACAGGTCAGGATATAGTCAACGATGGCGGTCGCTGATTTTCCAAAGGAATCTGAGAGGACGGATGCAAGGGCAATGTTGGAAACCGTAAGAGCATTCTGTAACCGGTTTTTCTCACTGCTGCGGTGGCCAATCAGTTTCTGCCGGTATCGGAACAATTCCCGAAGCATGCGAATTTGCTTACAGGGGATATAACTGGAAGGAACAATATCAAATTTAAACAGATCCGCAATCCAGGCGGAGTCTTTGTCATCGGTTTTCTGTCCTTTGATAGCCCTGACATACTTGGGGTTAGCAACGACAACGTGACAGGAATCCTCCAGGATATTAAAAATTGGAATCCGTAGGCTAAGCACACAACGCCTTGCCCAAAGGCAGGTTTTTGCGTGCTTGCCCCCGAACCGTACGTGCACCTTTCAATGCATACGGCTCTCCATTTGTGTTGACTTAAAATCCACTTACTATTTTGCTATAACAAGTTTCGCATACAACCAGGGTTTTCCGGTTCATTTCAAGCATTTTTCGTTCCCAGTCGGTGACTCCGGATAGTTCTGACAGCTTTCTTACATGGTGGACTATTGTTCCAGGTTTTGTTTCACCGCAAAGTTCACAACAGTCTTTTGAAAAGCGTGTGAGCAACTCCTTGGATTGTTTTTTACTAGCATGGTTTGTGATGATGGGTTGTTTTTTGAAACCATAGTCATATAAGTATACTGTTTTGAAGCCATTATGGGTTTGGTAACGTGTCTGCATGCGTCCTTCCCTGAAATATTTCCTCATTATTTTGTGCACTGAACTTTTGTGTTTTCCTGCGAGTGTTTTAGCAAGGCTGTATTTCATGATGTAATAATAATCATTGAGCACCGATGCATTGTCCGCAAACCTGTAGTATTGGTATAAACCGACGATTTCCCAGTTGTATATACGGAAGATTTCATGGTCGGGGAGATAGAGCAGGTTATTTCTTGTTTTCGGTTTCCAGATTTCCTTTCCATCAGCGTTGTGTTCGATTTTTATTGTCTCAGACTGTATTAATTTCTTTAACCACGCTTGCTTGGGGAGGTAAAGCCTGACTCTTCCATGGTGACGGTCTGACAGTTTTCCCAGCTTATCCCTGGACGGGACGCCTTTTCGGCCAATGGTTATTTCGTAACCGAGGAATTGTGCTTTTTCATATCCATGGGTAACCAGTGTTTTTTCTTCGGACAGCTCCAGATGTAATTCCTTAAGCAGGAATGACCGGATTACCTGTTTGGTTGCTATAGCGTCCTGTTTGCTGCCGATTATTCCGATAAGGATGTCGTCCGCGTACCTTTGGTAGAAAATCCTTCTGAATGAAGAATCCATTGGCTGGGAGCAGGACATAGATACCCGTTGGTTGCGCAACGCTTTGAGTTCTTTTAGTTTTTGGGTTCTCTCTCTGGAATTCCCAGCAAGCCCGGAGATGGACTTCCTCAACCGTTGTTCTTTATTTTGGACAGAAATGTATTCTTTGGACAGCTGTCGTTTTGTCCCCTTATCAAAGGAGGTTTTGTATGTCGCCATAAAACAGTCAAGTTCGTTCAGGTAAATATTGGCAAGGATAGGACTGATAATTGAACCCTGGTGCAGTCCTCTGTCCGGTCTGTGTAATTGTCCGTTTTCCAGGTGCCCGGCTCTTAGAAATTTCCAGATTAGGCTGATAAAGGCTTCGTCCTTTATCCTTCTGCGGAGAATGCTTATCAGCACGTGATGGTCTACCATATCAAAGTAGGAATGGATATCACCTTCGATAAACCATCTGACCCCGGTGAAGTTGATTTTAATCTGGCTAAGGGCTGAATGACAGCTTCGGGACTTCTCATGATGTCTCGCACATCCTTCCTTTAGGTATTGAAATCACAAACTGTCCCCCT
Source organism: Enterocloster clostridioformis (assembly GCF_020297485.1). Classification (NCBI taxonomy): domain Bacteria; kingdom Bacillati; phylum Bacillota; class Clostridia; order Lachnospirales; family Lachnospiraceae; genus Enterocloster; species Enterocloster clostridioformis. The sequence continues at coordinate 1,415,863 of NZ_JAIWZC010000001.1, read as the reverse complement.
TCGCCATGTACAGCGCTTTCCGCTGCCCGGACTACTATGGGGACTCCGTTGCCATGGCGGTATAACCGCTTTAGGCAATCCACATTTCATGCGCATAACATAGCGTGTACCGTTTCAGACAGGATTTTCGCCCGTTTCCGCTTACAGCGGATGGCTGGCAGTGGGTATATATACCGGAACAATACTGGGATTCCGTTATCACTGCCACCCAGCGTTACAATTGCCATTCGCTGGTGACCCGGCTAAGACTCCTTGGGCTATCCTTCAGGCAGTGTAGCTTTTGTCTTTGTCGATACGTTCATCTTGCCGTTCAGCCGCAACTTGGCAATTTCATTGGCTTACGGCGTTGCCGGCATGCGTTTGTCCCTGTTGTGGTTTCCCTTGCAGGTCAGCCGGTTGATGGCGGCATTTTTATACCAATGCCTTCCTCCTGCTTGCGGAGGATTTGTTATGTGCACCATATGTGCGCGCAGTATTTACCAGTGGATTCGAGGCAGATCTCAGTGCAATTGAAAGAAAGAAGCCATTTTTTCAAAGAATTAAGATCGGAATTGAAGGTGGCGAACCGCTTTTTAACATAAGAAGTAACGCCCCTGTAGTCTGTCAGAGCAATGGTAGCGACAACAAATTTCTTGTGAACGTCCATGCCACAGCAGACAAAGTGTTTGATAGATAACATAAAACAGCCCTCCTAAGTAAAATAGACAGACATTGACTGGCTGTCCAGCAAAGAAAGACCTAAGGAATTGCTTTGACAATGATTAGGTTACGAGCTCAAGGCGTCACTGGTTTGTGCTTGAGAAGACAGCCGACACATGTTTTTATGCGGACTTGATCCCAAATGGAGGAACCGATTCTACTTCCTCCTCCGTGCTCTGTAGTGTATCTGTCTGAGGAGAGTTTAACATCAAAAATAAAATAGCGGAAGCACAAACTTGCTATTTCATAACTGTTTTGTGCCTAAGCGAAGCGAAAGGAATGAGAGTTTTTATGAGTTTTTCTGAAAGCCTGTCATCTCCTATATCATGTGATAGGGTCATAAGAAGTTGAAAACTGGATCGATAACGTGTAACTATCTTTTTTCCATACCTTCTTTCCCTCATCTGCTCCATTACTTCCTGGATCAATTCATCAAGTTCCTTTTGGTTTTCCTTCATTAATGGAAGCCTCCTTCTTTTTGTTCCATCATGAAGGCTATTTAGGAAAAGGTCAAAAACTATACCGACATTTTTTTAGGAAATGGCTGTAACTGGCGGCTTTCCCAAAAATGTCGGTATAGTTTTTTGGTCGGTATAAGTCGTATACATGATGCGGCGGATGTCATCTGAAAACTGGAAGAAAGAGCTTACATCCTCCCAGTTGTTTTCCCAGTTGCTGATCGCATAGGGATACTTCCCTCCTCATGTTTCTTTCACTTTTTCCAGTTCCGACAATGCCGCTGTTTCATTGTAAGCGTCAAATAAGAACGTGTAGTGAAATATTTGGCGTTCTCTTGTAAACTTGGGGTTAGAGTTTTTAGAGTTCCCTCCCAAAACTCTAAATCCAGATAAAGGAGAATACCAATGGACATTTCCGCTTTAACTCCGGATAAACAGGTAAAACTTCAGTACTGGCTGGACGTGATCCGGCAATGCAGAGCCTCCGGTCTAACAAACCAGGCATGGTGCGAACAACATCATATCTCCCTAAAAAGCTATTACTACTGGATCGCAAAGATCCGGAAACTGGCGCTTGAAGAACTGCCCCGAAAGAGTCATGGATGCAGGCCGGTCATGGAGCAGACTGCGTTGATTCCGGATGCGGCTCCGGAATTTACGGAGGTATCCCTTCACGGCAGGCAGGATCCCTGTGCCGCTCCTGCAGCAGTACTCCGTGCCGGTACGGTGACTGTTGACCTCTTTGAAGATACGCCCCGCGAGTTGCTGGAGACCATTCTGAAAGCGGTGAGATCATGTTAGGTGACCTCTCCCGGGTGGAAAAGATCTATCTGCGCACCGGGTACAAGATATGAGAAAACAGCTGGACGGTCTGGTGGATATCATCCAGTACAGCTTTCAGCTTGACCCTTACAGCAATTCCCTGTTCCTTTTCTGCGGGAAACGGGCGGACCGGATCGAGGCAGTCCATTATGAAGGGGACGGCTTCTGCCTGTTCTATAAGCGCTACGAAAACGGCCGCCTCCAATGGCCGCGGACGGGCGAAGAAGCCAGACAGATCTCCCACCAGCAGCTCCGCTGGCTGCTGGTGGGCCTGAACCCGGAGCAGCCAAAAGCGGTCCGCAGCTGGGTTCCCCCGAAGCACTGGTTTTCATTGATACAGAGGGGTGAAATGGTAATATTTATAATTGCCATCCGGTGGCTTCCACTCGTAATTTAAGGAAATTCCGGTAAATTCCGTCCTTTTTACTGAGTTGGTCATGGGTGCCCTTTTGTCTGACTTGCCCATTATCAATCACAATAATCTGATCAGCTTTTTGTACGGTACTCAATCGGTGGGCTATAGAAATTAAAGTCTTATTTTTAGTCAGCTCCTCAATCGCAGATAAAAGTGCCTGTTCATTTTCAGGGTCAACACTGGAGGTCGCTTCATCTAAAATGACAATGGGTGCGTCTTTTAAAATTGCCCGTGCAATGGAGATTCTTTGTTTCTCGCCGCCCGATAATGTAGATCCACTTTCGCCAATTACAGTCTGATATCCATTTGGCAAGGCCATAATGAAGTCATGACAGCAGGCTCTTTTTGCTGCCTCCATTACTTCTTGAAGTGACGCATCAGGATTCCCAAACTTAATATTATTTTCAATTGTGTCATGGAATAGATAAACCTTTTGGAAAACCATACTGATACAGTCAAGCACACTGTCAGCGGTATAGTCTTTCACATTTTGGCCGCCAATACAAACAGAGCCTTCCTGAACGTCCCAGAAACGAGCGATTAAGTTGCATAATGTCGTCTTACCGCTTCCTGACGGACCTACAATCGCACATGTAGTATGTTCTGGTATGTTTAAGGATATGTGGTCAATAATTCTGCGGGAACCATAGCCAAACGATACATCTTTTAATGAAATCTCATATATGGAAGGATGGAGTTTATCCGTGGTGGTGTCCATTTGGGGAATATTTGTCACTTCCTCTAAACGGTCTAATTCGGTATTTATTTTCTTGCTCAAGAATGCACTGTTTCCCATAGTTTCCAAATCAGAATAGACAGTAAATGCACAAAACAAAAATGTCATACAGAATGGCAGGGAAATTTTTCCGTCCATGTATAAGATACCAGCAGCAGCGATTAAGACACAACTCATCAATTTATAAACAAGGCCATATAGCCGGAGAACACCTGCGGTTGCCTTTTCTTGCGTATAATCAGCATCCCATTTCCTTTGAAATGCGGTGTGTACCTCTTGCTGACCGCTTTTGCCGTTCGAAAATGAACGGAGAACAGCAATTCCACGTATGTACTCTAAACATTTGTTAACCAGATTTTCCTGGGCAGCCTGATAAATTGGCGAATGTTCCGCGGCCCGCTGTCTGACCAGGCGTAATACTGACAGGCCAATTACTAAGCCTATCATACTTAGTGTCCCTATTATTGGGTTGAAAAAGAACATCATGAAAGACATAAGGAACGCCATAGCAACACCACTGGTCATCTGTTCGATAGCCATCATTGAGTAACCTTCCAGATCCGCTATGGTAGTGGTTAAAATTGTTTGGATGGTTCCAAGATTCTGCTCTGAAAAATAACCCATAGGTGCTTGTTTTAATCGCTCACCGATTTCTAAACGGTAATCACGGAAAATATCATAACCGGTTCCGCTCATGGTACGGTCACTCATCCATTGGAAAAAGAAACGTCCAAGAATACTAATAAGAATGATAGTTACAGCTTTTAAAATTATTGAGGAAGTTAGTGCATCAAGGTTCAACATGATTAAAAATACACTGAGCATCATAAAACTTTGAAAAAAAGATTTTAAAATATTACACAGTATTCCAAGTGTTATTTTTTTTCGGCTGGAGCCGGCGATTTTATAAATACGAGAAATCATTTCAAACATCTAAGATTCTCCTTTCGTTTTGGAAGTTACCGCATCTGAATAATTCTCCCACATTTTCTTATAAAGAGGGCAGTTCTCTAACAGTTCATCTTGCGTTCCGCATCCAGCTATTGTTCCATCAGCTACAACAAGGATTTGATCGGCATTGCGGATTGTATTCAGGCGATGTGCAACAACAATTAGGGTTTTCCCAGAAATTAACTTACTGAGTGCTTCTTGTATCAGTGCTTCATTTTCCGGGTCTGCATAGGCAGTTGCTTCATCAAGAATAACCACGGAAGCTTTTTTGAGCATGGCACGCGCTATGGTGATACGTTGGCGTTCTCCGCCGGATAGGCGGTCTCCGGCATCTCCGGCCATAGTGTCGTAGCCTTTTTCTAATTGCATGATAAAATCATGGCAGTTTGCAGCTTTTGCAACGGTTTCTATTTGTTCGTCCGTTGCGGCTGGATTACCCATGCGGATATTATCACGGATGGTTTTATCAAAAAGAAAGTTATCCTGTGCAACATAACTGATTTCTCCCATCAGCTGCTCAAAGGGGATGTTGCGAATATCCTGTGAACCAAAAAGCACAGTCCCGGAGGTGGCATCCCAAAATCCCGCCATTAATTTGGCTATGGTAGATTTACCAGATCCGGAGGGACCGACAATCGCTGTCATTGATTTCGGTGACGTCTTAAATGAGATATCGTGCAGCACTTCACTTTTGTTATAACCAAAGCAAACGTGGCTAAATTCAAATGTCGGTTCTGTGAGAGTAACCGGGTCCGCAGGCCGCTGCAGTTCAGGAGTTTTTAAGAAGGCAGTAACTTGTTCAAGGTTTCCTTTGATCATACTTACCTGCTCCATGGCTTCCGATACTTTCATCAGCGGCCCTGTAAAGCCAAGGGGGACAATAAGACATATCATCAGAACCGGTAAAGTAATCGAACCATTCATAAAAAGCAAAGCGCCTATAGGAAGCGTGCCAAGTAAGGTGGAGGGAAGGACTGCACGAGCGGCCGCATTCCATAGCCAGCACTCACTCCACCATTCTATGGTGCAGTCGTGGAAGTGATTGACAGCTTTTGAATATTGCCCATAGGACGAGCTGGACCGGTTAAAAGCTTTAATGACCTGAATACCATTTACATATTCCACAAGAGAACTGTTCATTTCATTCGCAGAACACATATAGTTTTCCATACGGGAGGCATATCCGCGCATCATGGCAGCGAAAAACAAACCTCCCAACGGGACAGTAATTAAAGAGGCCAACCCCAAGCGCCAATCCAAAATAAAGATTAATAGAATACTGCATAGAGGTGCTGTGATGTGTGACGGAAGTTCAGGCATAAAATGGGCCATAGAATCCTCTAGCTTTGCCACATTATCTACAATTAGGTTTTTAAAACTGCCGGAAGGGGTTTCCAACATGACGCCCATGGGAACCTTCGCCATTTTATCGGCAATTTTTTCACGTATATTTTGTAAAATAGTAAAGGAAATACGGTGGGACAGAAGGGACGACCTCCATGTAAGGAATGTCTTAATGCACTGGCAAAGTGCCGCGATTCCCGCCAGTATCACCGTATCTTTAGTAGTAGCTGTTCCGGAATAGAGTGAGTCTGCCAACATAGCCAGCATAAGGAATGGAACCATACCAAATAGTTCCCCTAAAACGGCCATAAGAATGGAAAATTTCATTTTCCCCTTGCTACTGCCAACAAACATAAAAAGCTGCCGGATTGCCCCCGGTTCTTTTGATTTCATATAAACATCTTCCTTTCTGCCAATCAGAATTTGTAATTGGGTATTGATTTTTTAGGAAAAGGGTGGTAAAATCTATATTACGGTGTAATATTACAGTGTAATCATAGTATAGAATGGAGGGGAGGAAATGTCAAGGGATTTCCAGCAAACTCATGAAAATCTTTTGGCCTGTGCAAAGAAACACTTCTTAGAATTTGGCTTTGAAAGAGCCAGTATTAGGGAAATCTGTAAAGACGCAAATGTAACCAATGGTGCCTTTTACAATCATTTTGCTGATAAGGAAGCTTTATTTGGTTCTTTAGTGGAATCAGTTGTTCAGACAATCCAAAAGATATATTCAGAATCAATAGATAAGCATTTTGATTTAGTAAAAACAGATGAGCTTAAGAATTTGTGGAAGCTGTCAGAAAGCACGATCATCCAGATAATTGAATATATTTATGAGAATTTTGATGTATTCAGGCTGCTTCTGATGTGCTCGTCAGGAACAAAGTATGCAGGCTTTTTAGACGACTTGGTACGCGCAGATGTGCAGGAGACAATAAAACTCATTGCAGAATTAAAAGCACGCGGTGTACCTGTCAATGATTTAGATGAGGACGAGTGGCATATGTTGGTCCATTCTTACTATGCTTCAATTGCGGAAATTGTTATGCACAATTATCCAAAGCCAGCTGCATTGAAGTATGCTCATACACTATCGGTATTTTTCAGCTCGGGCTGGCAAACTGTTTTGGGGATTTAATCCCCAAAAAACTTCCCTGACAGTTAGCTGTATCTAACCATAAAACATGAAATTAGTCATAACGAAAGGACGATTAAAATGCAAAAATCTAATAAACTAAATGGAAAAGATCTTATCAATGTAGGAATTTATACTGCCATGACTCTTGTAATATTTTTTGTTTTCGGATTACTGACTTCACTGCCTGTAATATATCCATTCCTTCTGTTTATCTGGCCGTTTGTATGTGGCATTCCTATGATGCTGTACTACACAAAAATCCAGAAATTCGGGATGCTGACAATTACAGGTGTCATCTGCGGTCTGTTTTTCTTTCTTATAGGCTATACATGGATTGGGCTGGTGGGGTGGACACTGGGCGGAATTCTTGCTGATATTGTGTTAAAGGCCGGTCAGTATAAAAGCTTTAAAGTTACCCTCCTAAGCTATGCGTGTTTTTGCCTTGGCATGATGGGATGCCCTGCGAATCTTTGGATTGCCGGTCAGTCCTACTGGGAAAATATTCACAGCTCCATGGGGGACCAGTACGCAGAAACATTACAAGCTATGATGCCATCATGGATGATGTATGCAGGATTTGTGATTTTGTTTGTCGGCGGGATTTGCGGTGCTTTGCTCGGTCATAAAATGCTTAAGAAGCACTTTGAGAGGGCGGGTATTGTTTGATGCACATGCTTGCTGTTACAGAGACGAAAGGATTCCATTTAGACCCACGGACAAAATTACTGCTGATGGCCGTTGTAGCTACCGCCGAGTTTTTATACGGCCATACCGCTTTTATGCTTGCAGTGGCTTTGATACCTTTTATTCTATTACTTACAAACAGGCAGTATAAGGCAGCGGCCATTTTTATAGTTCTGTTTGTAGCTGCTTTGGTGGTTAAGGAGATCCAAAACTCAATTCGTTTTCATATGGTTGTCAATATGATTGTAGTTTTATTGGTGGGATTGGTTTTAAGGCTTTTTCCTGCTTTTGCAATGGGGAATTACATAATTAAGTCTACTACTGCCAGTGAGTGTATTACATCACTGAGCAGAATGCATATCGGTAGGAATATTACCATTCCTCTTTCTGTATTATTTCGCTTTTTACCTACCATGCAGGAAGAGTCAGCAGCTATTAAAGACGCTATGAGAATGAGGGAAATCCAGTTTGGTACGAAAAAATTTTGGCAGAATCCAATGGCACTGCTTGAATATCGTTTCATACCGCTTATGATTTCGGTTGTAAAGATTGGTGATGAACTGTCTGCGGCAGCATTGACCCGTGGGCTGGATAATCCAGCAAAGCGGTCAAGCATAACGAGAGTTGGATTTACCTGTTACGATGCCATTGCGGTAGTAATTTCAGGCGTTATGCTGTTTGTCACCTTATTTATTATTAAATGGTAGAAGGGGAAGTGAAATGATAGAAATTAAAGATGTGTCCTTTACCTATGAAAGCGGAGAATCAGAGAATAGCCTGCGTAATATCAATTTGAAAATCGAAGATGGAGAGACTGTTTTACTATGTGGTGAATCTGGTTGCGGTAAAACAACTTTGACGCGCCTGATTAACGGATTGATTCCACATTATTATAATGGACAGTTAACGGGACAGATTTATTTGGATGGGAAAGAGGTAAAGGATTATCAGTTATATCAGATTGCTCCCATGGTTGGCTCTGTATTTCAAAATCCGAGAACACAGTTCTACAATGTAGATACGACAAGCGAGATTGTGTTTGGATGCGAAAATATGGGTTTGCCGGTGCAGGAAATGCTGGCAAGGCTTGAGAATACAACAAAGTGCCTTAAATTAGAGAATCTGCTTGGACGGAGCCTGTTTGCTTTATCTGGCGGAGAAAAGCAGAAGATAGCCTGTGCATCGGCAGATGCTATCTGCCCTAATACTTTTGTTTTGGATGAACCGTCCTCTAATTTGGATATTTCTTCGATAAAAGATTTAACAGAAGTAATTCGCCAATGGCAATCTGAAAATAAGACGGTAATCGTTGCCGAACACCGCCTTTATTACCTGGCTCCATATGCGGATCGAATCATATATATGAAGCGCGGAGAGATATGTAATGAATATACAAGAGAGGAATTTTTGGAACTAGACCCAAAAGAGTTAAAGAAAATGGGATTACGTGCATTAAATCCATTTGACTTGATGCCTGAAAAAAAACCTGAAGCAAATGAAAAAAGCCTGCAGATTGATAATTTTTGGTTTTCATATGAAAAACGGGGATATCCGATTGTAAACATACCGAATTTAACATTGCCGCAGGGAGAAATCATTGGAATCATTGGTGACAATGGAGCTGGTAAATCCTCTTTTGCCAGATGTCTATGCGGACTAGATAAATCTTCAAAGGGCACTTTGAAATTAAATGGCAATGCCCTTAATGCGAAGAAGCGCCGGCATATTTCCTATATGGTAATGCAGGATGTAAATCACCAGCTTTTTACAGAAGATGTACTTGATGAACTTTTGCTGAGTATGGATGGAGAAAATGAGGAAGAGGACAAGGTTCGGGCACAAAAAATTTTGGCTGGGCTTGATTTGTCGGATAAACTGAAACTGCACCCAATGTCATTATCCGGTGGAGAGAAGCAGCGAGTCGCTATTGGCAGTGCTGTTGCATCTGGAAAAGAAATAATCATATTTGATGAACCCACCAGCGGATTGGATTATAGACATATGCTTGAGGTTTCAGAAAAATTAATACAGCTAAAAGAAATGAAAAAAACGTTGTTTCTGATAACGCATGATCCTGAACTGATATACAAATGCTGTACACATCTTATGTTTATTGAGCATGGCCGTATATTATGGCATCGGCCTATGGATAACGAGGCTGTAAGACTTTTACAGGAATTTTTCTCCCGCGAAAAGGGTGATTCAGCAATGGCTATATAAAAGCGAAAGAGTACTTTGAAGTGGGCTGAGAGAAATGTTATTTGTCATAAGGACTAAAGAGAACTTATTTCGGATATAGAAATATGTAAGAGTAAGCTGGAAGTTAATATAATGATTCAGGCCGCAGTACTTTTTATAATAGATGACAATGTCGATTTATCAAAAGTCTGCGGCAATTATTTTATAAATTTGTTAAAAAGTTATTTTGGGAGGAAACGTATGACCATGAAAAATCGGTATTTTCCATTTGTGTCCGAAAATGTAGCTGACAGTAATAAGGGGACTATCTTGTTTTGCTTTCATCATGCAGGAGGAACAGCAACAACATATCGGCCGTGGACTTTGAAATCTAATGATTCAGTGCTCATTATGTGTGTCGAGCTGCCTGGAAAGGGAACCAGGCGGACTGAAAGAATGGCTGTTGATTTCAATGAGATTCTGCCGGAACTGTCATTGCAAATTGCTGATGTTAGCTGCGGCAGAAAGATTGTCCTGTATGGGCACAGTATGGGGGCAGCAATGGCGTTTTATACGGCACATTATTTGTGGAATCAATTAGACAGAAAATGTGAAAAAATAATTGTTGCCGGGCGTCAGGCTCCGGATCAGGAAAATCCCTATGAATTTAAGACCTATATGAATGATGATGCTTTAATTGAGGAGTTAGTTCGGTATAATGCCACACCAAAGGAAGTGCTAGAAAATAAAGAGTTGCTGAATTTTATTCTTCCGGGTCTGCGTCAGGATTATATATTAAATGAAAGTCTGGTTTATCATGGAGAAGTGTTGGATATACCGATAGTGGCGCATGCCGGAAGCCAGGATTACGAGGCAAATGCAGAGATAATGAATTTGTGGAAACATATGACAACCAATATCTTTCAGTTGAATTTGTTCGAGGGTTCCCATTTCTTTGTTACAGATTTAGGCAATAGGTATAGGGACATTGTGATACAGGAAGCAATTAATAAACGGGAGGATTAAGCCTATGAAGGAAAACATTTCGATTATAAAAGGAATGGGCACGTTAAGAACAATTGCAGAGGAACGGAAGCTATCGGTTAATGTACTGCTAAAGGGAATCGCAGTGGAAATATATTATCGTTGGTTTGCAAATGAAACAGCAATAGAATATGTGACGCTGAATGATTTGATTAGTGAGGTAATCGACAGGTCTAAGGATAAAGATACCATAGTTATCAATGATTACGTGTGCAGTGTAATGTGCAACAATGATAAGGCTGTTCTGTGCATTGAGTGTGAGCAGTTGGAATGTGATATGATGGAAGGCTTGAGCGCTTTTACTGAGGAAATTATTTTGGAGTGGGCAGATTTAGCTGATAATGCTCCAATTGTCCACCAAATTCCGAGAAATCAGATGGCTGTCAGGAAGAACAGGAATAGGACGAAAAAAACATTTTCAGATGAATGCCTACATCATGGATTTTTTGAAAATGCGGCAAATGCGCCTGGGAAAGCAGCGCTTATATATTACAAGAATGGAAATAAAGAAGAAATTAGTTATTTCTGCTTACAGGATATGATTTTAAAGTTAGCTGGATATTTAAAGGAAAATGGTGTAAAAAGCGGAACGCTGGTCGGTGTAAGTATACCCAAAGGCACTAATCAGGTTATTGCCGTTTATGGTATTTTGGCTGCAGGAGCAACATATGTGCCTATTGGCGTTCACCAGCCTGTAGAAAGAAAAAAGAAAATTATAGATACTGGAAGAATAAGGTATATCGTAACAAGCAATGAAATGAGGTCAGAAGAAGATTTAGGAGTATCTGTGATCTGCCTTGAAGCGGTTCTTCAGAAAGCGTTACCGGCAAAAGAACCTGGCTTTCCCGAAACGAACCAACCGGCTTATATTATTTTTACATCGGGTACAACTGGTATACCTAAAGGTGTGGTTATCTCCCATAGTGAGGCCCATAATACAATAGCCGATATAAATCAACGATTTAATATAGGTAGGAATCATACTGGGATCGCTATTTCAGACTTGGATTTTGATTTATCTGTTTATGATATTTTTGGATTGTTATCAGCTGGGGGAACCTTGGTGGTATTGAGTGAGGAAACAAAAAGGGAGCCTGTATTTTGGAGAAAAGCAATTATTGATGCGGGCGTAAATGTTTGGAACTCGGTTCCGGCATTGTTTGATATGTTATTAACCACCTGTGAAACTGATAAACAAATGCTGCCGCTTCAACTGGTTTTATTATCCGGGGATTGGATTAAGATGGATTTATATGACAGGCTGAAAGCAATCAGTGAATGCTGTAAGTTTGTTTCTCTGGGAGGAGCAACGGAAGCGGCCATATGGTCTAATTATTTTGTTGTAAACGATATTGACAGCGGCTGGAAGTCAATACCATATGGTGAACCACTGAGCAATCAGTATCTGAGAGTTGTTGATGGTAATGGATATGATTGTCCGGATTATGTGAATGGGGAACTGTGGATTGGCGGAGACGGTGTAGCAGAAGGCTACTTAAATGACCCTGAATTAACAGATGCGAAGTTTGTTGCAATAGATGGGGTAAGGTGGTATAAAACCGGCGATTTGGTCCGGTATAATTCTGCAGGGATTGTAGAATTTCTGGGTAGAATCGACAATCAGGTTAAGATTAATGGCTATCGAATCGAATTGGGAGAAGTAGAAAATGTTATTAAGCGTTCTCCGGACGTTTCTAATGTAGTGGTAGGTGTGGTTGATGAGAAAGGAAAAAAGGAATTAGGAGCTGTGATTGTTCCGAAGATAAATGCTGCTGTCAATGTACATATTACTTGTTGTGAGGATAACAACAAGTATTCGGATTTCCATATGAAGGAACGTGAAAGAATTGTCAGGCAGTTGATTCTTGAATTCTGTCATATGCAATCAAGGGTATCAGCAGAGTATAGGCCGATTATGGAATTTTGGGAGGGCTGGCTTGAATCCCATATGGAATATTCAGCAGATATATTTTCCGCCAGAGAGGAAATGGAACCATTGCAAAAGGTTATGAATGCAAGGAATCTTTTTGCGGAGATACTCACGGGTGAGCAACGTGTGGAGGAGCTGCTTCGGAGGGAGGAGGTTTCACCAGAGTTCTGGTCTTTAAAGGGGGAGGATACGAAGTACTTTTTAGACAAGATACTGGCAGGCGATATAAGTAACAGGAAAATCGCAGTTTTGGGTGCAAGAACAGGAGAAATTATAAAGCAATACTGGGACGGATTCTGCCAGGCAGAGGAGATAACGTTATTTGATACTTCAGCGGGAATATTGAAGTTGGCACAGGAAAAACTGGGAGGAATGAATGCAAATATCCGCTATTGCAGTACATACAATGAGGGTGTGGAAGAATCAGAACTGAATAAATATGATATTGTTTTGGCGGTAAATCTATTGCATACCTATGAGGAACCTTTAAAGGAAGTGAAGTGGGCAGCGCTTCTGCTGAAGAGGAAAGGGGATTTTTATGCAATCGAGTATGAGGAGTTAGACCCTATGGGTATTCTTATTTCTGGCTTGCTGGAGAATGGATTTGTTAATAGAAAGCGGGGAAGACGAGAGCATACGCCTTTACTATTATTGGATGATTGGAAAAATATTTATGGACAGGCTCCTTTTGGTGAGGTTGCAATAAACAGAAGAGGAAGATTGGGAGCTCTGTTAATCCACGCTAAAAACGTAACACCAGAAGTAATAGAAATGAGATCTCGTATATTAGAATACATGAATGAAAATCTGACGGCCTACATGATTCCGACTAAACGCATGATTGTAAAGCAAGTAGTGTTGAGCAAAAATGGAAAAGTGGATAGACAGCAGTCATTAGCGTTATTGGCTGTAAAGCAAACAGCGGAAAAGGAGAGTATCATACTTCAGGGAATTGAAGCTGATATTGCAGAGCTTTGGACAAACATTCTGAGTTGCAAAATATTTGATAGGAGCCAGAGCTTTTTTGAATCGGGCGGAGATAGTCTATCAGCAACTCGGTTCCTGGCGGAAATCAAGAAGAAATACTCTGTGGATATACCATTAAAGGATATCTTTAGCACGCCATCTCTCAAGTCTGTTGCGGATCTGCTTCAGGCCAGGCTTACGGAGAATGAAGGTATGGTTGAAGGCGAGATATAAAACTCTGGAAGGAGCGTTGACTCTATGGATAAAACAAAAGAGTTCATATGGCTGGCAGATAATGAGTTGAGAATAAATTTAAATAAATTAGCCAGTGATGGAATCAATGTATGGTTAGAGGATGAAAAGCTAAAGTTTAAAGGCGAACAGGGCAAGGTTACGGAAGAGGCATTAAAATGGATGCGGCAGAATAAAACAGCAATTATATCATATCTCTTGGAGAAGGAGGAGGTTCAGGATAAGGGATTTGATTTAACCCCGATACAAAAGGCGTATTTCTTGGGTAGGGATAACCTCTATGAATTGGGAGGTATCAGTGCTAATTACTATTTTGAAATAGATATGGATAAGCTGGATGTTAAGAAATTTGAATCAATATTTAACCAGGTGATTCATGATAATGAGGCACTGAGAGGCATTATCTTGAAGTGTGGGAGGCAGGCTGTTTTAAGTAACGTACCGTGGTTCTCCATTGAAGTGAAAAGAGTAAATGATGAAGCAGAGCAAAAAGCGCTGCGGTCGGAGTGGGAAAGCAAAATATATCCGTTGGAGTCCTGGCCTATGTTTCATGTGGGTCTGACAACAAAGGATAATTGCTGTTACAGGCTGCATGTGGGGTTTGACTGTATTTTGCTGGATGCCTGGAGTGTCACACTTATGCTGAAGCAGATATATAAACTTTATGAAAATGATAAGATTATGGTTCCTGCATACACCTTTAGAGAATATTGCAATGAACATGGGAAGCTTCTGAATGAAAAAATTCAGGAGCAGGCTGAGCGGTATTGGAGCCAGCGGTGTGAAATGCTTCCGAAGGCACCGGCCTTGCCATATGCAAAAAAACTATCGGATATTAATATACCGCATTTTAGAAGATTGAATTATGAGTTGCCGAAATCCGATACAGAAACGATATATATGAAGGCAAAGGAATACAAAGTAACCCCAGCAGCAGTTCTGTGTACTGTTTATATGAAAGTATTGGCAGAATATGCGGAGTCTCCTGAGTTTTCCATAAATCTAACTGTGTTTAATCGTTTATCAGCAAATAGGGAAGTGCAGGAAGTTCTTGGAGACTTTACGAATATCAGTATCGCGGTATATGAAGCGAAGAAAGGACGGTCATTTAAGGAGGAGGTTCTGGAAACACAGAAAGAATTTTGGAATTTGGTTAAATATAGAGGGTATGAGGGCGTAAAGATAATCAGAAAAATGCCAAAGAATAATCCAGTTCAGGCGTCTTTGCCGGTAGTTTTTACGGGAATCCTTCAGGGACTTAAACAGGCCGATTACTATCTCCCCAATTGGGCAAGAGAAATTTATGCCTACAGCCAGACACCTCAAGTTTCTTTGGATTATCAGGCAACGGATTTTAAAGGTAATCTGTCTGTTAATTGGGATTATGTGGTACAGGCATTTGAGAATTTTGTGATACAGGAGATGTTTGACAAAAATATAGCTCTGCTGAGGAAAATCATTCAATTGGGTTGGGAACAGGAAATTGAAATATAGGAAGAATCCCATGTGGAATGATGGTGTTTATATATTTAAGGAGTTAGACCGGATTAGTGAATCAGATTTAGAACGGGTATCTATGATTTTGCCGGAATATCGGTTGGAAAAGGTTAAAAAATTTAAACGGGATCTTGATCGTAAGAATTGCATCATCGCTTATCTCTTATTAACGATTGCCCTGAAACGGGAGTTTAATATAGAGGGAAGGATTGCTATGGACTATGGCATTCACGGAAAACCGTATTTAAAAGAACATCAAGACGTTTACTTTAATTTTAGCCACTGTTCCCAGGGCGTTGTCTGTGCTGTTTCTATAAATGATATAGGTGTTGATATAGAAACAATCGATGAAAAGAGAATGTTCTTTTCATCGGATATTTTTTCACCAAAGGAACTGGAATTTATTGTAAATTCGCAGAAAGAAGATTTCTTCCGCTTGTGGGTTTTAAAGGAAGCTACTGTAAAATGTACAGGCATAGGTTTGGTCTACGGGAGTAATTATATTGAGTTTTTAACTCCGAAAGACGGGACTTTCTGCAAAGATGAATTTGTGTATCATCTGAAAAAGATAGGAAGTATGTATTTAGCGGTATGTAGCAAATACCCGGTCCGATATCAAATGGTTACACGAAAGGAGTTACTGAATATATGAGACAAAATGGAAGTATTATGGAAATCTTTCATAAT
This sequence comes from Enterocloster clostridioformis, assembly GCF_020297485.1. Classification (NCBI taxonomy): domain Bacteria; kingdom Bacillati; phylum Bacillota; class Clostridia; order Lachnospirales; family Lachnospiraceae; genus Enterocloster; species Enterocloster clostridioformis. The sequence continues at coordinate 1,400,062 of NZ_JAIWZC010000001.1, read as the reverse complement.
TTTTTTAATAATAGCGAAAATGAAATTATATTTTATGATTTGAGTGAGGAACGGTTCAGTGCAGATAATTTATGGAATATGGTTGAAAAAACCATGGCGAAGCTGAGCTCTGTTGAAAGGCGAGAGTATGTTATTTTACAGATTGGTGATAAAAAGGAGTTTCTAATTTCCCTGATTTCCTTATTCTGTTTAGATGCCATTCCGGTTATATTGCCAATGTGTACCAGCCAAAGTGGTTATGAGCAGTTAATGAAGATTTTGAAGGCGCATCCAGGGACATTGGTGATTGCTGATAATCAGGGAAGCCAGAATTTGGCTCATTTTACAGATGGATGTATTGATATACAAAATATTGAAGCGGACGCAATGAGCCTTTGCCGCAGGGGCAGAGCATATGGGGAGCAGGACGAGGCAATTATCATGTATTCCTCCGGCAGTACCTCGGAACCAAAGGGAACAATATTGACTGTCGAAAATATTATAGAGTCGGTAAAAGAGAAAAGCATAGAGTATAGCGTAGCACAAAATGATGTGTTTATGACATGGATGTCCCTGGAGCATATAGTGGGGATGGTGGACTTTATGTTCTTACCATTTTTTAAAGGCTGTACATGCGTTTACTCGGAAATCAGCTCATTTTTATCTAATCCCAGGGAATGGTTCGATCTGATGGAAAAATACAATGTGACGGTTTCTGTAGCACCTAATTTTGCATATAAATATATGTCTGATTGTATAACTGATTCAGATAATTGGAATCTATCATCCCTTCGTATTTTAATGAGTATTGGGGAACCGATTTCACGGCAGGTGATTCAGAGATTTTTTTCTAAGGTAAACAGGTTTCATATTGATGAGGAAAAGTTTGTTGCTGCGTATGGGTTGAGTGAGACTTGTTCCGGTGTGGTTGTAAATAAAGGAAATGTGTTAAAAGCTACAGTGGCACCAGAAGTGAATATAACATCAGGAATTGATTTTGACAGCAGACATTTTGATTATAAAAAAGCTGATTTAATTTGTCAGGGAGAACCTATTGCAGATACAAAAGTCAGAATCATGGACGACCATCGTGAGGAACTAAAAGAAAATTGTATCGGAAATATAGAGATAAAGGGAAGTGCTGTTTGTAAGGGATATTTTGAGTATGATGGCCGTCAGCCTGTGGAAGATGGGTGGTTAAGTACAGGCGATATAGGATTTTACTCTGGTGGGGCATTATATGTTATAGGGAGAAGAAAGGACGTAATTTTTTCCTACGGAAAAAATATATACCTGAGTGATCTTGAATATGCGGTAGCTAAATATTTTCAGCTTAGAAGCGTAGCCTGCGGTGATAATGTGTCCAGCGAGGGTAAATTTTATATCTATTTATTTGTTGAAATAAATGAGGCTGAAGGTCAGCAACTTAAAAGTAAAATCAGGCATACTATTTTAAGAGAGCTGGGTATAAAGCTGGATAATATTATCTTTATGGACAAACTTAGTAATACAAAAGCAGGAAAAATCAGTAAAGCAGAAATCATGAGGAAATATACAATGAGTAGAGATTCAGAGAGAAGAGATAATATAGAAGGTTTTATGAAGGGTTACTTTGCGGGAGAAGTTACGGAAGATACCAGTATTCTGGACGTTGCAGAAGACTCCCTGAGTATGTTTCGGTTGATTGGTGCAATCCATAAGCAATTTGGAGTTAAAATGGGGATTCTTGATTTAACGAGGTGTGAAACCATTCATGATTTATGTGATTACATTAATAAGCTTTCTGGAAGAGAAATATCGGTAGAAAAGATAACATGTGAAAACCAGATGTTTTGCACCTCTATACAGGAGGCATACATACTGGGACGCCAGCAGGAGTTCTATGGGAATACCAATATGTCCCACTTTTATTTGGAAGTGAAGCATAATCTTTCTTCACAAAAAATAGAAGAGGCAATACGTAAACTAATCAGACGCCATTCTATGCTGCGCAGTATTTTTGAAAATAGCAGACGGGTGATATTGGGGGAAGACATTGCCGATACGTTTTTCTTAAAGACATTAGAAGAAAAGTCACTTGAAGGCCATAGAAAAGCTGCCAATCAGAAAGTAAATGAACCAGACAAATGGCCACTGTTTGAAATCTGCAATATCAAGGCGGGGGATTCTTATATTGCGGCCATTGATATAGATATGCTTATTGTGGACGGATTTAGTTTAAGTGTGTTAGTCAGAGACTTTAAGAGTTTATGCAGAGGACTGGAATTAGAACCCATATCGGATGGATTTGGCAAGTATCTGGAAGCATATTCCATCAGAAAATCCGGAAACAGATACTTACAGGATAAACAATATTGGCTGGAAAGAGTGAAGACGCTTCCGGGCTCCCCACAAATACCGATTCTTGCAGCTGTCAATCGTGGCCCTAATGTATTTTTACGCAAGGAGAAGGCATTTACAGAGGAAGCCTGGGAAGAGTTAGAAAATTTTGCAGAAAGAAATGGTGTGACAATAAGCGTATTGCTGTTGACTCTTTATATACATACGCTTAAGAGATGGAGCGAGGAACCGGAATTTACACTCAATGTAACAGTGATGGACCGTCCGACACAGATGAAAGACACAGAGCGTTTTGTTGGAGACTTTACGACCAATACACTTTTCAATTACGAAAATGAATCAGGCAGTCCACGGAATCTGTCCAAGGATTTATCTTATGTAAAGGGTAGATTATATGAGTATTTGGATCATAACAATTTCGATGGTGTAGAAGTAATAAGGGAGTATGCTAAAGTTCATCAGGGCGAGATGGCTTTAATGCCGGTGGTTTTCACCAGTATGTTGTTTAAGGAAGACAATGCGCTTATATATGAGGATATCAATTACTTTGTTACTCAAACATCACAGGTATATCTGGACTGCCAGATATATCATTATGATACAACTTACGTAATCGCTTGGGATTATCTGGAGAAGATTTTTCCGGACAATATGATTCACAATATGTTTAATTACTACATGAACCTTGTTGAAGGAATAATCTGCGGCCGTGAAATCAATGATGTCCCCGTAGGAAATGAGATAGCAGTTGCCCGGTACAATGAAACTGATTGTTCGGAAGAACTAATGACTATTCCGGAAATGTTAAAACAGTCACTCGATTTTTTTGGTCCAAAACAAGCCATAACGGATGGTGAAACTGTATTAACATATGAACAGTTAGAGAGACGTATGGAAGATATGATTGAGGATTATATAAAACAGGGTATGAAATGTGGAGATACGGTCATGGTACTGGCGGGAAAGGATATTGATTCCGTAGTAGCAATATTAGCTGTTGCTAAAATAGGAGCCACCTTTATACCCGTTCCGGAAGATTATCCGAAGGAACGTATTGAAACTATAAGAGAATATTCCAGTGCAGAGTGGATTGTACATGTGCAGAATAATAAGATTGAAAGATGTGTTTCTGCTAAGGGACAGAGGAATCACACTACTTCTAAGTTGGAGGACACAGCCTATATAATTTTCACATCGGGTAGCACAGGCAATCCCAAAGGGGTGGCCATTTCTCACGAGGGTGTCATGAATACGCTGGTTGATATGAAAAAAAGATTTGCCCTGGACGAAAATGAAGGGGTATTGGGATTGTCAGCGCTGAATTTTGATCTATCCATTTTTGATATTTTCGGCAGTATCTATATGGGCGGATTTTTATCTTTGGTAAAGGACCCGAGGAATGCAGAAGAGATAAGCCATATGCTGGAGCAATTCCCTATAACGATATGGAATTCGGTTCCAGCAATCATGAAACTGTTTTTGGAAAGTCTTCCAGTGGATTATAGAAATACAGAAATAACTCATATTTTCTTAAGCGGGGACTGGATTGGTAAGGAGCTGCCTGAAAAAATAAAAAAGGTATTTACGAATGCAGAAATTATAAGTTTGGGAGGTGCTACAGAGGCTTCAATCTGGTCAATCTATTTTCCAATCCGTGAGGTCCGGAAAGGATGGAGCAGTATACCTTATGGCTATCCATTAGGAAATCAAAAGATTTATATATTGAATAAAGAAGGCGAGGTGTGCCCAACAAATGTTGTGGGTGAAATCTGTATTGGTGGAAAGGGAGTAGCTTTAGGATATGTTGGTGACGAGGAAAAAACAAGTCGGTCATTTGTAGATATACCTTCAATTGGGAGAGTGTATAAAACAGGGGACTATGGTAAATTTTCCGAAGAAGGATATGTAATAATATTGGGGCGAAAAGATGGTCAGGTTAAAATAAATGGTTTTCGTATTGAATTAGGTGAGATTGAAACTGTTGCCCGTAAACTCTATACAGTAGATAATGCAATTGCAATTATGGATTCTAAGAAGAAATTGGCTCTGTTTTATACTGGGAAGGAAATAGAAGATAGGGAATTGCAGGTTCACTTTGAAAAATATCTGCCTACCTACATGATCCCATACCGCTTTGTTTATATGGAACAGTTCCCGTTAAGTAAAAATGGAAAAATAGACAGGGCTGCGTTATTGCAGATACCGGAATTAAAAGAGGAATCCGAGATATCAGCTCCGGCTAATGAGATAGAAATGAAAATATCTGTAATATGGGGGAAGTATTTAGAGAGCGATCAGGTATCGGTTGATGAAAACTTCTTTGCCTTGGGCGGAGATTCTATCATTGCACAAAGGATAGCACAGGAATTAACAAAACAATTTGCTGTGAAAATTCCCTTTGTAAAAATTGTGGAAACCGGCACCATAAAAGAATTGGCCCGGTTTATACAAGCTGAAACGGAATCAAAGGAGGAGCCGAAGGACACTTTATTATCGGAAAACCGCAGGGAGAAAACAGTGGAAGCATATCAAACGGAACTTCCAATGACGAATATTCAAAAAGCATATTTTAATGGAAGAAATGATTCGTTTGAATTGGCGAACTATAATGCCCATTACTATTTTGAGGTGGAGTTCCCATATGAAATCAGTGATATTGAAAGAAGTATTGCACAGTTGCTGGAGCGTCATGAGGTTTTACGCAGCATATTTTTAAAAAATGGCACACAGAAGATACTGGCAGACGTGCCGGAGTATAAGGTTGACATTACGATAGCCGAGACGGAACAGGAGTTTGCGGAAAAGAATGAACAGATGCGCCGCGAATTATCTCACAAAAATTATGATTTTTCAAAGTGGCCGTTATTTACGTTTGAAGTTTTAAAACGGGAGAGTGACAATTTTAAGATTCTGTGTGCAAGTATCAACCTCATGGTTTGTGATGGGGACAGCTTAAGAATCTTTCTAAAGGAATTTACAGAAGGTTTAAATAATAAAAAACTGCCGCCGATTCATTATTCATATCACGAATATGTAAATTCATTAAACAATAGTAAGAATGAAAGGGAGTATCAGGAGGCGAAAGCTTACTGGTTAAATAAAATCCCTTGTTTTCCGGAATTCCCTCGCTTGCCTATGCTGAAGAACCTGACACAATGTAAAAATTATAGAATCAGCAGAGTTTCCGAAACGATTGATGCTGAAACCTGGAGGACATTTAAAAACACTGTAAGAAAGCATGCTGTTTCTCCATCTACAGTACTTTGCACAATTTATGCCAGGGTGCTTGCGAAATGGAGTAATCAGAAGGATTTGCTGCTTAATATGACTGCATTTGAAAGAAAAGAGTTTGATCAGAATGTCAGTGGGATTTTAGGGGACTTTACAAAAATTCTTCCATTGGAAGTACATATTGATGGGGCGGATTTTTGGGATAATGCGATGCAGATTCAGACAAGGATTTTGAATAATCTGGATTACAAAGCATTTGATGGTACAGAGATTATAAGAGAATTATCAAGGCTGAGCAATGGAATCGGTAAGGCCCTGATGCCTGTGGTATTTACCTGTGTGTTATTTGATTCTGATGAGAACTGGTTTGAACAGATTGGAAAACTGAGATACGCCGTTACGCAGACACCCCAGGTGTTTTTGGATAACCAAATTCTTGAAATGAAGCATGAGCTTTATATATCGTGGGATTATGTGGAGGATTTATTCGATCCTGCGATAATAGCTGCAGTATTTGAGGATTTTATAAGTGGAATTAAGAATATAGCAGTAAATGGGGTATTTGAAACACGGTCTAAAATAGAAACAGATAAAGTTTGGGACGGATATAACATACCGGTGGAATGTGCTGCCCCCAATTCATTGCAGGCATTTTTTGAAAAGCAAGTCCGGGAAACACCGGACGGAACAGCCTTATATTACGGAGACAAACAATACACATATGCTGCGATTGAGGCTAAAGCGAATCAAGTTGCACGTTATTTATGCAGCCATGGAATCTGCGGCGCCAATAATCGGGTCGGTGTGCTGGGAGAAAGAAAACCGGAAACCATTATCTCTATTATAGGAGTATTAAAAACGGGTGCTGCCTATGTTCCTGTGGATGCAAAGTTCCCGAAGGAAAGACGGGATTTCATACTGGAGAATAGTGGTTCAAGGCTATTGCTGAGTGAGGAACTGTATCGTTCGGGAGAATTAGAACAATATGATGAAAGCCCCATAGGAATACAATCCCTGCCTGATTCTTTGGCATATATAATTTATACGTCAGGCAGTACAGGAAAACCAAAGGGCGTTATGATAAATCATATGGCAGCCTGCAATACAATCAGCGATCTGAACAACAAGATAAAATTAAATAAGACGGACAGATTGATTGGGATATCATCAGTTTGCTTTGATTTATCCGTATATGATATTTTTGGAGCATTTAGTACAGGAGCTGCACTGGTAATGGTCTGTGATGCAAGAGATTGCAGCGAGATTGTTTCCCTTCTTGCGGAAAAAAAGATTACGGTATGGAACTCGGTACCGGTTATCTGCTCGATTGTTGTTCAACATATGTTGGAAAGAGGGATGAAAGATAGCCTTTCATTACGGCAGATTATGCTGAGTGGAGATTGGATTCCACTTGATTTGCCAGATAAGGCGAAAAGCATCTTTAACAAAGCTAAGATAATGAGTTTAGGCGGAGCAACAGAAGCTTCTATTTGGTCAATCTATTATGAAATAGGAGAAGTAAAACCAGCATGGAAGAGTATACCTTATGGCATGCCTTTAAAAAATCAGACAATGTATGTTTTGAACTTCGCCGGCGAGTTATGCCCTATGGACGTAGTGGGTGAAATATATATTGGAGGAGTTGGGGGCGCACAGGGATATTGTGGAGATACAGAGAAAACGGAAGCTGCATTTATTCAACATGACCATCTGGGCAGGATTTATAAGACCGGGGATATGGGAGTGCTGCGGAAAGAGGGATATATTGAATTTTTAGGCAGAATAGATAATCAGGTTAAAATTCGTGGCTATAGAATCGAATTAGGAGAAATTGAATCTGCCATTAATAATGTACCGGGAATTGAAAAAAGTGTGGTTTCATATGTGGTAAATAGAACTGGAAATAAACAGCTGATAGCATACTATATTCCAACATCGAACGACCTTGCTTCAGAGTCTATCAAGGAAAGTATAAGTGCTTTTCTGCCTGAATACATGGTGCCGCAGCATTATATTTCCATAAAAGAATTACCGCTGTCTGCCAATGGAAAAATTGACAGAAGTAAGCTTCCTGAGCTGAATTTAGATAAGAAGGAGCGGGAATTATCAAAAGATATAATCAGTCCGTTGCAGAAAACACTGCTGGGAATTTGGCAAAAGGTATTTGAAAATACTGAAATTAATATTACCGATGATTTTTATGACTTGGGTGGAGATTCTATTGTTCTGATGAAGCTATTAGACGAAATTGCTTTGGCAGGTTTGGAAAACATTAGTATAGAAGATATTTTGGAATATGAGACAATAGAGGCGTTATCAGCTTATATGGAAGAAAACAAATAAGAGGAGTTATTACATGATAGGAATTATTGGAGGCAGTGGTAATGTTGGCCAATGGGCAACCCAGGCTTTAACGCGTTTTTCCGGTGCATACATCAAAGTGGGGGGAAGGAATAAGGAACAATTTGAAAAATTGGCAAAGTCATTGCCTGATAACGCCGCAGTGGAATACAGGCAGGTGGATTTCAAAAACATTCATAGTGTAGAGCAATTTGCAGAGGATTGCACAATTATTTTAAATTGCGCCGGCCCTACCTATAATCATGCATTTGAACTGGCGGAAGCGGTATTGAATATGGGAATTGGGTATGTGGACGTTGGATATGGTAAGGCTATGGATCAAATATTTAAAAGATATGGAGATAAAAGGATTCTTTGTAAAGCCGGTGCAATCCCTGGATTATCAGGCGTGTTGCCAAAATATCTGGCACAACAATTTGAAGAGATACACCAGATAGAAGTATATTATTGCGCTTTGGGAAAGTTCACTAAGACCGCTGCGGCAGACTACTTAGATGGAGTATTTGACAGCAGAATGGAATTACCATCAAAGAGGAGAGAGGCAAGAAGGAAACTTTTTCCTCTTTCCATAAACGAAGCTTATTTATACCCATATTATGATGAGGAATGTGAGTATGTAGAACGGATTACAAAGTGTAATGTTTCAAAATGGTTCATGGCATTGGAGGGGGAGTGCACGCATAATTTTATGAACACGGCGGCTGACAGTTATAAAATGGATTCTGATAAAGCAGTTGAAGATTTGTGCTTGGCTACTTATGTGGATACATTAGGAAGAACGGAATATGCAGGTTTTGTAATTCAGATATCCGGAGAGACAGCGGGTAAACATATAATTCGCACCATGCAGGTAAAAGCACCAACAGCAGAGTATATGACAGGTACAGTAGCAGCGGCATCTGCCCTTTTGCTGGATAATACAAAGGAGTTGGAAATCGGAGGGGAATTAGGAAAGATAAAAGAAGTGAATGAATTCTTTTCTATATTGGATAGGATTGGACAAAGGTTGCTGATAAGCATTGCAGATAAATCAATAGAGGATTTAACAGCTGTTGAAGAAGGAGAAATATAAATATGCAGAAAATACGAACTGTGGTATGCGGCACTACATTTGGGCTCTTTTATCTTGAGGCTTTGAGACGATTGAATGATAAATTTGAGATTGTCGGTATTTTAGCAAATGGGAGCGAACGTTCCAAAAGATGCGCGGCAAATTTCAATACCACTTTATATACTGATATACGGCAGGTTCCAAAGAATATTGACTTAGCCTGCGTAGTTCTAAGAACCAGGGCGTTGGGCGGAAAAGGGACTGAGATAGCGCTACATTTCCTGGAAAATGGAATAAATGTCATTCAGGAGCAGCCAATCCATCCTAAAGATCTGGAAGAGTGCTATCGTATTGCGTTAAAGAATGGGGTATATTTTCAAACCGGAGATGTTTACCCCCATCTTGACAGTATTGTAACGTTTATACGAAGTGCACGTAAATTAAATGAAATTCATGACCATCCGCTATATATGAATTTATCTTTTGCACCGCAGGTATCTTATCCGTTAATGGATATTTTAATGAATTCCTTACCAGATATCCGCTCATGGGAATTCAGCGGTAATGTTAAAGCTGGACCATTTAGGGTTATAACAGGTACTTTAAATAAGATACCGGTATGCATGGAAATTCATAATGAGGTATTCCCGAAGGACCCGGATAACAACATGCATTTGCTTCATAGTATAACGTATATGTATGAGAGCGGACATTTGTCACTGCAGGACACATTTGGGCCGGCAATTTGGAATCCGCGGCTTGACATTCCTGTGGAGTTATACAATTATGGCGATGTGAAAAGTAAAGTTCCTGAATACATGTATGAAAAAACGGGACATGTTTTAGGCGGATATCACAGCCGGAATTTTAAACAGATTATCACAGATATATGGCCGGAGGCTGTAAAGAAGGATCTCCTGCTGGTTTTAAAGGGAATTAGCGATAAACGGCTGCTCAACGCCAAAGGACAGAAAGAGATGATTTGCTCAAGGCAGTGGAATGAGATGACAAAATATCTGGGATATGCGGATATAATGGACAAGAAATTGAGTAAGGCCACCCTTACCGATATATTGGAAAAGAGTGTTTCAAGAACAGAGGAGGCATGAATATGAATCATGTTGAGAACATGAAAACAATTTTAGAGTTATTTAAAAATAAGGGAATCACCCTATTTATGGATGGAGAAAAATTAAAGTACAGAGCCTCTCATGGAATAAATCATGATGATATTTTGTTGCTGAAAGAGAATAAAGAAGCTCTGATTCAGTATTTAAAAGAGCACGCTGAGGATATAAGAATCATATCTGCCCCAGAGGATATGTACAAACCATTTGCGCTTACAGATGTACAGGCTGCCTATGCATTGGGAAGAAAAGATACTTTTGAATATGGTGGGGTAGCATGCCATGTTTATATGGAATTAACATATAGTGAGTTACATGTGGATAAGGTACAGGCAGCATGGCAGCGTTTGATTGCCAGACATGAGATGCTGAGAGCCATTGTTAATGAAAATGGAACACAGCAGGTATTACCGGAAGTAAATGAATTCAAAATACAGGAGTATGACCTTTTACATATTTCTGAGGCTGGTAAGGCTCTTGAAAAAATTAGAAATCGTATGGGAAATGCTATATATGAACTTGGAAGCTGGCCCATGTTTGAAATTGCAGTGAGCCATACAGATAAGGAATCCATCCTTCACTTTTCAATGGAATTTTTAATTGCAGATTGGAAAAGTATTTGGATGCTATTATACGAGTTTGAAACACTTTATTTCACACCGGAACAATTGTTGCCTGAAGTGGGAGTGACATTTAGGGACTATTTGATAGCCGAGAGAAAATTGAAAGAAACAGAACAGTATAAGGTTGATAAGGAGTACTGGTTAAATAGAATAGAGAGTTTGCCAAAGGCCCCGGAGCTTCCAATACTTAGAAATCCAATTAAAAACAGGAGTGATTTTTCAAGATATTTTATGGAGATTGATCAGGAAAAATGGAATAGATTAAAAAGATACTCCAATCATTTTGGAATAACGCCAACGGCAGTGGTATTGACAGCCTATGCAGAAGTAATAGAACGGTGGAGTCAGACATCAGAATTTTGTATTAATCTCACCGTTCTCAACAGAGCACCCATTCACCAGAAGGTAGAGGAGATTGTCGGAGATTTTACATCTGTAAGCCTTTTAGAAACACGTATGGAAAAATCGAAGCCTTTTATTGAAAAGGCCCGAGAGATTTCAGGCCAATTGTTTGAAGATTTGGATCATCGTTTGTTTAATGGTGTTGAGGTCATCAGGGAAATATCGAGAAAAAAGGGAAGGGAATATGCCTTAATGCCAATTGTTTTTACCAGCGCTATTGGCCTTTCTGATAAGAAGCTGCAAGGTGAGTTTCACGGAAATGGAATCAGCCAGACACCACAAGTATTCATAGACTGCCAGGTCATGGACGGAGAATATGGATTACAGGCGGATTGGGATGTTAGAAACGGTGTATTTCCTGATGGGTTGATTAAGGATATGTTTGAAACCTTCCGTAGCAGGCTTTTGGAGTTGGCAGAAACTGATGTGAACTGGACAAAGATTTCTGAACTGGAACTGCCTTCATGGCAGCTGGAGCGGATAGCCGGCATAAACAGTACTGAAAAAGAGATAACTCCTCAAATGCTGTATGACGAGTTTCTGGAACAGGTTAAGAAGCAACCTGCAAAAACAGCAGTGATTGATTCTGCAGATAAATTTACATATTTGGAACTTCATCATATGGCTTTAGGGATTGCGGACCGCCTGAGTGAAATGGGGATTAAACCAGGCAGCAATATTGCAGTTTTGCTCCCCAAAAGTCGATTTCAGGTAGCTGCTGTATTAGGTATTTTATATGCTTCTTGCGTTTATGTGCCTGTTGACATAGAGCAGCCGGAACAGCGTTGGAACACAATCGTAGCCAATGCTGATATAAAAGCAGTTCTTATTCATTCGGGTCATAGTGCAGTTTTTGAACATGTGCCGGTGTTACCGGTAGACCAGATCGAGGCAACAAGTAATGACAGTATTATACTGCGAGGAACCCCCGATGATTTGGCATATATTATTTTTACTTCAGGAACTACTGGTGTTCCTAAAGGTGTGGCTATCACACATGAAGCTGCTTGGAATACAATTAAAGATATTAACCAGAAATTTTTTATCAGTAGTCAGGATTCGGTGTTAGGGCTGTCAAAACTTAATTTTGATTTGTCTGTCTATGATATTTTTGGATTATTATCATGCGGAGGAACCTTGGTTTATCCAATACTCTCAAGATACATGGACCCGTCTCATTGGGTAGAGCTTATACAGGAATATGAAATCACCATCTGGAATTCCGTACCCGCGTTTATGCAGATTTTAACCGGTTATTTTACCGGTAAGAATGAGAAGCTGCCACTTCGCATCGTGCTGTTATCAGGAGACTGGATTCCGGTAGGCATGCCTGGGGATATACAAAAATGTGCTTCTGGTGATGCCAGGGTTATCAGCTTAGGCGGTGCAACGGAAGCTTCTATCTGGTCCATATATCATGAATGTGTTGATAATGAGATACGTGAGGTGAGTATACCTTATGGCAAACCTTTATCGAATCAGGGATTCTCTATTTATGATGCAAAAGGACGCCCATGCCCGGTATACGTGACAGGAGAACTTTGTATTTGGGGAACAGGTCTTGCCGAAGGGTATTATAATGACCATAAGCTGACAGCGGCAAAGTTTGTTACGGGCAGAGAAAATGGCAGAATGTATAAAACAGGGGATATTGGCTGTTATCTGCCTAATGGTGAGATTGAGTTTAAGGGGCGAAATGATAATCAGATAAAGCTGAGAGGACACCGTATTGAATTAGGAGAGATCCAGTCTACTCTGGAACAGCATAAATCTGTTTCACAGGCTATGGTGGTGCTGAATGAGGTAAAAACGGATATTTATGCTTTTGTAAAGACTGTTCAAGGGAATGTGAAGAATTCTGATTTAAAACAATATTTAGAAGCGTATTTACCAAAGTATATGATTCCTGCGGATATTATTTCGGTAGAAGAGTTTCCGCTGACTGCCAATGGGAAAATAGACCGGGATAAAATTAAAAAGTTAATCATTAAACAGGAAAACGCAGAAGGAAAAGAACTGCGGGAAGAAAATCCTGATGAACTACAGAATAAACTGATAGAGCTTTGGAACAGCGTTGTTCCCCAAAGCGCAGCTGGGGTATTTGACAATTTCTATGACTTGGGAGCGGATTCACTAATACTCGCCCAGATGGCTACAAAAGTTAGAGAACAAATTTCTAAGGATATTGCTTTTGATGCTTTACTGAGAGAAATGATTTATAATCCGACCATTCAAAAACTGTCGGAGTTCATTAGGAATAATACAGAAACGGCAGTCGAAGAGAAGAAAATGGAGGACACAAACTCTGAACTTGTATTTGTGAGGGAATATGGCGGAGATCTGGAGAAAGGACTTAGTATAATATTCCATGGTGCATTAGGTTCATTTAACCGTTTTGACTATCTTGCAGATTCTTTAATTGCAAGTAAGGGAGAAAAAGTGATTGGGATAGGTATTAAAGATACGAATAAGTATTGTTCAATACCGTCAACTAATTTGATTTGGATGTTATCAGATATATATTCCCAAATAATCTGTAGTTATCAGGCAAAGGCCGTAAGTTTGATAGGGTATTGTTTTGGTGGTGTTATAGCATTAGAGACGGCAAACCGTCTTAATGAAAATTCGATAACCGTGAAGTCACTCTCAATATTAGACAGCCTTTTATTGCCTCCTTCATTTAAGGTAGAAGATGAACTGCTAATGGAAATGATGTTTTTGGACAATATTCCAGTTTCTTACGCAGATATTGAGATGCCGAATCCTGCGCTGTACGAGCAGATTATAGTCCAGGAATCAATGAAAAAAGGAGTAATTAATAAGGGCTTTCTGACAAGTATATCTGGAACAACCCAACGGGAGCAGTTAGGTGACTTTTTCAGAGAATTGGCAACGATGCAAAAAGAAGAACGGTTCGGATTATATGCAGTACAGTGTAAAAAGAATACGAATGTAGAGATGCCGATGGAGCTTATCAAGAGTTTATATCAGGTTTGCGTTGCGACATTTGAAGCCATGCATTATGAAATATGCCCGTATTTAAATAAATAAATTATTTCTTTGCCCCGGAGGGCGAAGTGGGATTTAAGAAAATGGTGTTGGAGACATGGGAGGGATTGGCATTAGGAGCTTTTAACGTTATCGAAACCCCTGGAAACCATTATACTTGTGTGGAACAGAAAGAGAACGCAGAATATTTGGCAGGCTTATTATGTGATTTAAAAGAATGATGGACATTGTACATCAAGATTACTGCTTCTACAAAATAAAACATTTTTGGTAACTTAAAAGACTGACAGTTAAAAGAAAAGGATGTGATATAATGTCAAATAAAAATGATACTCGGTCTATGCTGCTTCATGACAGCCCGCAAAGTTTAGTATTAAAACTTAGCGTACCTGCGATTATCGGCATGGTGGTTGTTGGGCTTTACAATTTTATGGATGGAGTTTATGTCGGACAAATGGTAGGAGATAACGCTATGGCAGCGGTATCTGTGTCCTATCCATTTACGCTTGCCAATAGTGGGATTTCCACACTCATTGGTATCGGCTCCGCTTCAATCCTATCCAGGGCGATTGGAAAAAGGGATCAGTCTACAATTGACAAGATAATGGGAAATCTGATCGCCATGAATTTGATTTTTTCTCTTATCATCATGGCGATAGGCATGATTTTTACGAAACAGATTTTAATGCTTTCTGGTGCAAGCGGAGAAATTCTGGAGCTGGCGCTCCGGTATTTACGCATCATCTTTGCAGGCAGTCTGTTTGTCAATTTTGCACAGTCCTCAAATATGATTATGCGTGGTGAGGGATTATTGAAACAGGCAATGCTCTTTAGCGCCGGTTCCGCTATCATGAATATTATACTTGACCCGATTTTCATTTTACTTCTAAAACCTTATGGTATGGGTATTGATGGAGCTGCATATGCAACCGTGGCTTCGCAGGTCGCGTATGCAATGGCTTCTCTTTTGTATTTTAAGCGAAAGAGTAAGACTGTGAGAATCAATGCAATTCGCATTGAAAGAACGCTTTTCTCGGAAATCATCGGAGTAGGTTTTTCTGCGATGCTGATGCAGGTGATGATGCTGGTACAGCAAACTGCACTTTATAATCTTGCGGCGCAGCATGGAGGAGACACATGGCAGATTATACTCGGCGCAACATACCGGGTAGTGTCTTTTGCATTTATTCCTTTATGGGGACTTTCCCAGGGATATCAGCCGGCGGTCGGAACCAATTACGGTGCAAAACAATACGACCGGGTAAAGCACATCACGAAAGTGTTTGCAATCACAGCAACTTTATTAGCGCTTATTTTCTATTTGCCGATTATGTTAGTACCGAAGACAATTCTCTCTATGTTCATTACAACGCCGTCCGTAGTGGAACTGGGAGTAGGGGATTTCCGTCTGTTCTTCCTGTCATATATTTTATTAGGAGTCTGGATTGTGGTTCTGACCCTGATGCAGTCCCTCGGAAGAGCTACAAAAGCGAGTGTTCTGGTTATCTTACGCCAGATAGCCATTTACATACCAGCAGCCATCATCATGCCTTATATTGCCGTATTTGGTGTACATGGCGTATTTGCTGCTCCGCTTATTACGGATGTGACAGTATTTATTGTTGCGGTTGGTATGATGATAAATGAGTTTAGAAGAATGGATGCGTTAAAAGCTTCAGGGAAGTAAGAAATCTGTTTTTCTAAACAGTATCGAAACACAGGAGGTGATGCAGCGCTGAAACTTCATGAATCAGGAGAGAATTACCTGGAAGCGGTGTTAATTCTGCAAAAGCAAAAAGGTATGGTACGCTCGGTTGCTCTCGCCCGACACATGGGGTATGCCAAACCCAGCATCAGCCATGCAGTGACGGTTCTACGTAATGGCGGTTATTTGACAACGGACACTGACGGCTATCTTCATTTAACCGTTACGGGCCGTGAAATAGCTGAAACAATATTTGAGCGTCACCAATTCTTTACGAATCAGCTTATTGATGCCGGAATCGACCCTGCCATTGCGGAAGAAGAGGCTTGCCGGCTGGAACATGCAATCAGTGATGAGACATTCCAGAAACTAAAAAGACATCTGTTAAGAAAAGAGGAAGATGAAAACACACATTGATTAGAGGAGAACAGAACGTATGATACACCAGGTTTATTCCATAGCAGAAGAAATTAAAAGGCTGCGCGAGGAAAGAGATATGACACAGGAAGAATTAGCTGAGTCAGCTGAAATTTCGTTAAGCCACTTAAGCAAAGTGGAGAGTGGCTCCAGAATGATTGGCATGAAAACATATAGCAAAATTTTGTACGCGTTAAATGCAGTCCCCATTATGATAACGGAAACAGAAAAGAGCGAAAGACATTCCGATTTAGTGTTGCGTCTATTATCAATATTAAAAGAATGCTCGGAAGTGGAGATGGAATTTTTATTAAATACTGTAGAAACAATAAAAAACAATATGGATATCATAAGAAACCACGAAAAGAGTAGTGCTGGGAATCATAAGAGAAATACACATCATAATTATCCAGCATATGAAGCCAGAAGAACCGTTTAAATTGCAAGTTGATGGGGCTGTTGCAAAATAGTTGAGAAATCAGTTATGGAACTGCAGCTCCCCTTATTCATGCATAAAAGAAGCAAAACGGTCTCCGTACGCTCCCTCTATGTAAATTTATGTATTACTGCCCCCTGTATTAATTTGCGATATCACCTTTCATATGTTAAAATACAAACTAGATTCGATGCTGGCTCTATGCTGGGACAGTTTGGACTGGTTTTGTAATTTTATTTCCGTATCAACATATAATTACCATGAACTAGTAAAACATAGAAAAAGTCACATGAAACGTGAAAATATTTACGTAATACAAACCATGGAGGGGCTGCTAACCACTAACCAAAATGAAATTGCAAAATAAGAGAAGTATGCAGGAATATCCCTGATTGACAATACAAGATCAATCAGGGATATTTATATTTTAGTTTATGATTATCATTTTAATCGTGTATAAAAGTCTTTCGTCAAGCAATACAACAGCCGCATTTTTCAGCATGGCTCTTCCAATAGAAATATGTTGCTTTTCACCACCGGATAAAGTAGAACCACCCCTCGCTGCTCCATAATAAAATTGTAGCAGTTTGCCAATTTTGTTGCCTGTTCAATTTCTTCATGAGTGGCATTTTTTCCATAGCGTATATTGTTTGCAATCGTATCCTGAAATAAATAAACCTCCTGAAATACCACAGAAATTTTCTTCATAAATTTTTCGGGGTCAATGGACTGTCAGTCAATGGATAAAAAGAGAAAATCATCGTAGAATAGATTCATACACATCAAATGATTTAGTTATGTATAACTGATGTGGTTACTGAATTGGATAATTCAGGTTTGTACCTTGACAATAGAATATCAGCATGGTAGATGCATTCTGACTTTTTTATGACATAAATGACATGTTGGAATTCATCTTTTGAGATACTAAACATTTTGGACATGCTTAAAAGCATGAAGAGAAGGCAATGAGCTACGCCACGATATACCTGCCTTGAATATAACTACAAGGTAAATGTCAGGAATCGTAATAGAAGAAGTAAAGGTATGAGCGGCACTTTTTCTTGGACCATATAACCAGCGGTCTAAAACCCAGAATGATAATGATACCTCCGTAATATTAGAATCGCGGTCCAGGTAGCGCTGGAGGCATGAACAGTGAGTAGGGGTGCTGTAAAGTGTCAGGAAGGTTGCGGTTATACCTAATCTACATGCTCCCATGGTACAAGGGGTGAGATAATATGCAGCCGCACCAGTCTATGGTGCGGTGTACCATTAAAAAAATAGAACTAATCAGCAATAGAGCTTGCTTATTAGCTGTGTTTTTTTAGGAATATTGTTATAATTTTTTTGGTTCTTACTTGACACAGACAGGCAAGTCCACGCTGATGAAAATTCTGACCGGCGTCTACACCCGCGACGGGGGCACCGTCATTGTGGACGGAAAAGAAGTGACCTACAAAAATCCCCAGGAAGCGGAAAAGGCAGGCATTGTCTTTATCCAGCAGGAGCTGAACGTACTGTTCGACCTGACGGTTGAGGAAAACCTTTTCCTGGGCAAGGAAATCAAAAAGGGATTTGGAATATGTGACCGGAAGGCCATGAGGGCAAAGGCAGAGGAAACCTTAAAACGTCTGGGAGTCAGCATCCCCACGGACAAGGTAATGTCTGGGCTTTCCGTGGGCCAGCAGCAGATGATAGAAATTTGTAAGGCATTGATGGTGGATGCAAAGGTCATCATCATGGATGAACCCACGGCAGCTCTTACCCAGAGCGAGACAGAGGTGTTGTTTGAGGTGATGCAGTCCCTGAGGAAAAAGGGAGTGTCCATCGTCTATATATCCCACCGCATGGAGGAGATTTTTGAGCTTTGCGACCGCATCTCCGTTCTCAGGGACGGCACATACATAGGCACAAAGAAGATTCCGGAAACTAATATGAATGAAATCGTCAAAATGATGATTGGCCGTGAAATCGGCGAGCGGTATCCAAAACGTGACTGCGCCATCGGCAGCGAGGTGTTCCGGGTGGAGGACCTCACAAAGGAGGGGGTGTTCCACGATGTGAATTTCTCCGTAAAGGCCGGTGAGGTCCTGGGAGTATCCGGACTGATGGGAGCGGGGCGCACGGAAATCATGCAGGCTATTTTCGGAAACCTGTCCTATGACAGGGGCAGCATTTTCATCGGCGGAAAGCAGGCGGTGATTAAGAATCCGCTGCAGGCCATTGAGCATGGAATCGGATTTATAACAGAGGACCGCAAGACAGAGGGACTTCTGCTGGAGGAGAGCATTGAGAAAAATGTATCCCTGACCAATCTGGGGCGTATCTCAGGCAAGGGCAGGGTGGTAATCAGCAGGGAGAAGGAAAAAGGGCTGGTCACAAAGGCCATAGAGGAGCTTCATATCAGGTGTTTCGGGCCCGGACACGAGTGCGTGAACTTAAGCGGCGGCAACCAGCAGAAGGTGGTATTCGCAAAATGGATTTACACAGAACCCAGAATACTGATTCTGGATGAGCCCACAAGAGGCGTGGACATCGGCGCCAAGAAGGAGATATACAGCATCATAAACCAGCTGGCCGAAAAGGGGGTCGCCATTATCATGGTGTCCTCTGAGCTGCCGGAGGTATTGGGAATGAGCGACCGGATTATGGTGGTGCGCGAAGGTATGGTCAGGGGAATCATCAATCAGGGTGAGGCTGACCAGGAGAAGATAATGACATTGGCTACGGGAGGTACCATATAATGAATGAAAATAAGAATAAAGTCATCAATTACACCCAGGATTTCGGGGCGCTCATCGCCCTTATCCTGCTGATGGCAGGCATCAGCATTGCCAGCCCAAGTTTCCGCACCGGGGCCAATTTCCTGTCCCTGCTGCGCCAGTCCTCCATCAACGGACTCATTGCCTTCGGCATGACCTTTGTCATCCTGACGGATGCCATTGACTTATCCGTGGGCTCTGTGCTGGCCCTCAGCACGGCTCTGTGCGCCGGGATGATTACGGCCGGAGTGCCGGCCGGCCTGGCCATGATTCTGGCGTTGGTCCTTGGATGCGCCATGGGCGTGATCAGCGGCGTTATGGTCACCAAGGGACGTCTTCAGCCCTTTATCGCAACCCTGATTACCATGACGGTATACCGCGGCCTGACCATGATATACACCAACGGTAAGCCAATCTCCAATCTGGGAGACAGCTTTATCCTGAAGGTGGTTGGAAAGGGAAAGTTCTACGGCGTCCCGATTCCGGTTATCCTTCTGATACTCCTGTTCCTGCTCTTTTATTTCCTGTTAAATAAGACCACCTTCGGGCGCAGGATTTACGCGACCGGAAGCAACTGGAAATCAGCCAAGCTGGCCGGCGTGAACATACACAGGACAAAAATCATCGCCTATGCCATTTCCGGTACCATGGCAGCATTATCCGGCCTGATTCTGCTCTCCAGACTGGGATCCGCGCAGCCCACCCTGGGAAGCGGCTATGAGCTGGACGCCATCGCCGCGGTGGCCCTGGGAGGCACCAGCATGAGCGGCGGCAGAGGAAAAATCTACGGAACCCTGATTGGCGTACTGATTATCGCGGTGCTGAACAACGGCCTTAACATCCTGGGCGTATCTTCCTACTATCAGGACGTAATCAAAGGTCTGGTTATCCTGATTGCGGTACTCTCAGACCGCAAGAGATAGGAATACGTTAAACTGCACACATGAATCTGTTATGAATGTAAGAATATGAATTTTGGGAGGGAAAGATCGTGAAGATTAAGAAAATACTGGCTCTTATGGTAACTGGCACAATGCTTATGACAATGGGCGGCTGCAACGCCATCACCATTGACGGGGAGGAAAACGTCAGGGAAGGAAGCAGCGGAAACGTGATTGGTTTCTCTGTCTCCACCCTGAACAACCCATTTTTCGTGACCTTGACGGAAGGAGCCAAGAAGGCCGCGTCGGAAAAGAATGTGGAGCTGGTGGTGGTGGACGCGGGAGACGACGCTGCCAAGCAGACCAGCGACATCGAGGATTTGGTGTCCAGAAATGTGGGCGTGCTGATTGTCAACCCGGTGGATTCAGACGCGGTGGCCCCGGCGGTAAAGAGCGCCATGTCCCAGGGAATCAAGGTGATTGCGGTGGACCGCGGCGTCAACGGAGTGGATGTGGACTGCCAGATTGCCTCGGACAATGTGGCGGGAGCCAGGATGGCAACAGAGTATCTCATGGAGCTTGTGGGCGAGGGCGCCAAGGTGGCTGAGCTGCAGGGCGTGCCGGGGGCCTCGGCCACCATTGACAGAGGCGAGGGATTCCATCAGGTGGCAGACAAATCCCTTCAGGTGGCTGTCAGCCAGACCGCTAATTTCAACCGCGCGGAGGGCATGACGGTCATGGAGAACATCCTTCAGTCCGACGGCGCCATCAAGGGTGTGTTTGCCCACAATGACGAGATGGCCCTTGGGGCAGTGGAGGCAGTTGCCGCTTCCGGAAAGGACATAAAGATTGTGGGATTTGACGCCACGGACGACGCCCAGAAGGCGGTGAAGGACGGCAAAATGGCGGCCACGGTTGCCCAGAAGCCGGATAAGATGGGGGAGACAGCTATTGAGACCGCTGTCAAAATCATGGCAGGGGAGACTGTGGACAAATCCATACCCGTGGAAGTGGAGCTGATTAAATAGGTGAAACAGATTGACAGATGAGAAATGGACCCGCCAGAACCGGAATTTTCGGATTGGGGCGGGTCCGCTGCTGTTTTTATATTACGATTCATGGCGCGCCAGCAGTCCTTGCCAGCAACGGCAATTTACAGAGATTTCCATAGAATGGACGGAAAAACTGAGGGGAAATCGCAGGAGGGAAATTCAAAAGCCAAAGGCCTTGACTTATGATTCCAATCATAATAGAATAAAAATTGGATGATTTTGGGCGTACTTCCAAAGTACGTCCATCTTTTACTCAATGGAAAACGGAGGACGAATAACTTGTCACAGATAGATAACCAGATGACAGAAGAGATAAAAAAGCGGAGGACATTTGCAATCATATCCCACCCCGATGCCGGCAAGACCACGCTGACAGAAAAATTCCTGCTGTACGGCGGCGCCATCAACCTGGCCGGAACCGTCAAGGGGCGCAAGGCTGCCAAGCATGCTGTGTCCGACTGGATGGAGATTGAGAAGGAGAGAGGTATCTCGGTGACCTCCTCTGCCATGCAGTTTAATTACGACGGATTCTGTATCAATATCCTGGACACACCGGGACACCAGGATTTCTCGGAGGATACTTACCGTACCCTGATGGCGGCAGACTCCGCGGTCATGGTCATAGACGGTTCAAAGGGTGTGGAGGCGCAGACCATCAAGCTGTTTAAGGTATGCGTCATGCGTCATATCCCTATCTTTACTTTTATCAATAAGTTTGACCGGGAGGCCAGGGACCCTTACGAGCTTCTGGACGAGATTGAGGAAGTGCTGGGAATCCGCACATGCCCTGTAAACTGGCCCATTGGTTGCGGCAAGAGCTTTAAGGGCGTATACGACCGGTTCTCGAAGAAGATAACCACCTTCACGGCTGCCATGGGCGGTGCGAAGGAGGTGGACAGCCAGGAGTTTGACGTGGACTGTGCGGATGTGGATTCCTTAATCGGACAGGACTATCACCAGCAGCTGAGGGATGACATCGAACTCCTTGACGGGGCCAGTGATGAGCTGGATATGGAGCGTGTCAGGATTGGGGATTTATCCCCTGTGTTTTTTGGTTCGGCCCTGACCAATTTTGGCGTGGAGACCTTTCTGGAGCATTTCCTTAAAATGACCACGCCGCCTCTTTCCAGAAAGACACTGGACGGGAAGATAGACCCATTCCGCCCTGATTTCTCCGCTTTTGTATTTAAAATCCAGGCCAACATGAACAAGGCTCACAGGGACAGAATTGCTTTCATGCGCATCTGCTCCGGCAAGTTCGAGGCAGGCATGGAGGTAAACCATGTGCAGGGAGGAAAGAAGATCCGTCTGACCCAGCCCCAGCAGCTCATGGCCCAGGACCGGAAAATCGTGGAGGAGGCATATGCCGGCGATATCATCGGCATATTCGACCCGGGAATTTTCGCCATCGGCGATACCCTGTGCGCTTCCAATGAGAAGTTCCAGTTTGAGGGAATACCCACCTTTGCGCCGGAGCATTTTGCCAGGGTGCGCCAGGTGGATACCATGAAGCGCAAACAGTTCATAAAGGGTGTGAACCAGATTGCCCAGGAGGGTGCAATCCAGATATTCCAGGAGTTTAATTCCGGTATGGAGGAAATCATAGTAGGTGTAGTGGGCGTACTGCAGTTTGAAGTGCTGACCTACCGTCTGCGAAACGAATATAATGTGGAAGTCATACTGGAAAAGCTGCCCTTTGAGCACATACGCTGGGTGGAGAATCCGGGCGAGGTGGATGTGGCCAGGATTCAGGGCACGTCTGATATGAAACGAATTAAGGACTTAAAGAACAATCCGCTGCTGCTGTTTATCAACAGCTGGAGCGTGGGCATGGTATTGGACCGCAATCCGGCACTGAAGCTCTCAGAATTCGGAAGAGCCTGATCCCATGCAAGGAACAGGACCACGGGACCAGACTACGGTCCCTGAATGCTCATAACGAGGAGGTAAAAATCATGAGTAAGATTGATGATGTAAGGGCTGCCATGGTGGAGGCCATGAAGGCTAAGGACAAGGCCAGGAAGGATTCCCTTTCCATGCTGCTGTCCGCCCTCAAGAATGCGGAAATCAACAAGAGGGAGCCTTTGACGGAAGAAGAGGAGAACGCGGTCGTCAAGAAGGAAATCAAGCAGACCCAGGAGACATACGAGATGGCACCGGCGGACCGTGAGGACATCCGGTCAGAGGCAGCCGCCAGGATGGCTGTATATAAGGAGTTTGCGCCGGTAGACATGAGCGTGGAGCAGATTCGGGAAGTCATAGCCTCTGTTCTGTCTGAGCTGGGAATCGGGACTCCCACGGCCAAGGATAAGGGAACCATTATGAAGGTCCTGATGCCCAGGGTCAGGGGAAAGGCGGACGGCAAGGTGGTCAATGAGACGCTGGCTTCCATGTTCCGGTAAGGTAAGATAGGCACCGGGGGTTTTTCAGCCCCAGACCTTCCGGTTTGGCGTGCTGAGCGGCAGGCCGGGTGGGGCAGCATAATAAAAGGATGCGGGGCTTAAGCTTCGCAGGAAAAGGAGACGGTTACGATGTATAGGAAAGAGATTGAAGGTTTTATTGATTCCCATAGGGACGAAATGATAGAGGATATCTGCACGCTGTGCCGGATTAACAGTGAGAAGATGCCTTATGTGGAGGGCAAGCCTTACGGGGAAGGTCCGTTCCAGGCGCTTCAGGCAGCTCTTAACATGGCAGAGGGGTATGGTTTTACCATCCGCAACTACGACAACTATGTGGGAACAGCCGACCTCAATGACAAGGAGAGACAGCTGGACATATTGGCCCACCTGGACGTGGTTCCTGCCGGCGAGGGATGGACTGAGACAAAGCCCTTTGAGCCGGTGGTAAAGGACGGAAAGCTCTTTGGCCGCGGTACCGCTGATGACAAGGGGCCGGCCGTGGCTGCGCTCTATGCAATGAGGGCAGTGAAGGAGCTGGATATCCCGTTAAATAAGAACGTCAGGCTGATTCTGGGCACGGACGAAGAGTGCGGAAGCTCTGATATCGTAAATTATTACGACAAGGAGGATGAAGCGCCCATGACCTTTTCACCGGATGCGGAATTCCCGGTTATCAACATTGAAAAGGGCCGTCTGGAAGGCCATTTCCATGCATCCTTCCAGGCTTCTGAGGCAATGCCCAGACTGGTGAAGGCGGAAGCCGGAATAAAGGCCAATGTGGTTCCGGGCAAGGCCAGAGCCGTGGTGGAAGGCGTTGACCTTAAGACATTGGAGGCAGCGGCAGAGGCTGTGGAAAAGGAAACAGGGATCTCCTTTGTGCTGGAGGGGGATTTGCCGGTTATGACAGTCACTGCACAGGGAGAGGGCGCCCACGCATCCACGCCCCAGGAGGGAAAGAATGCCCTTACAGGCCTGCTGGTATACCTGACACGCCTGCCGCTGGCAGAGTGCCCTCAGATGAATATGGTAAAGAACCTGCTAAAGCTGTTCCCTCACGGCGATACCTGCGGAAAGGCAGCCGGTATCAGCATGGAAGACCAGTTGTCCGGTAATCTGACCCTTGCCTTCAGTATGCTGACTGTTGGAGCCGATGGCCTGGAAGGCGTATTTGACAGCCGGTGTCCTATCTGCGCCACGGAAGAATCCGTGCTGGGAGTGATAAAACAGGCCATGGCGGACCATGGGCTTACACTGGAAAATGATTCCATGATACCGCCTCACCATGTGGACGGAAATTCTCATTTCGTAAAGACACTGTTGTCTGTATACGAGGACTATACAGGCCTTGAGGGAAGCTGCCAGGCTACAGGCGGCGGCACCTATGTCCACAGCCTTAAGAACGGTGTTGCTTATGGCGCGGCCCTGCCGGGAACAGACAACCGCATGCATGGAGCCGACGAGTTCGCGGTGGTGGACGAGCTTGTCTTAAGCGCAAAAATATTTGCACAGGTCATTGTGGAGCTGTGCAGCTGATAGTAGAAATTAAAATATTTCGTCGGCGTTTCCGGAAAAAGTGCTTGACAAATAGGTTCATGTGATGTATTTTCTTAACTAAGATAAATCCCAGCGATTTGATAGGAATCAATATAGGAGGAACTTATGAATCAGTTAAGAGCCATGCAGATGAATATGGATATGATGAACAGCATGTATATGATGATGTGCTGTGTATCCGCATGGGCAAAAAACTGAATGTAAGTTTTATCTGTATGGATTGTGATTAATCAGGAGATATCCCGGTAGCAGGGAAAGATTCAGGGCCGCAAGTCCGTGCAGGACATGCGGCCTTTTTGCGGTGATTTTGCCATGGGCGCTGCGGTCCGGCGTAATGTGGCTGAGTACGGATGAGGCGTGAGCATGTGCGGGACCGCGGATATGAGCTGCGGGAACAAAAGAAAGGAATTAAACCTATGGAAGCAAATAACGAAAATCCCATCATCCAGCTGGTGGGGCTGGGGAAACAATTTCAGACCATGAATGGTCCGGTGACTGCCCTGGAAGATATCAATTTGGAAATCCGGTATGGAGAGGTGTTCGGTATCATCGGCCTGTCCGGCGCGGGCAAGAGTACCCTGGTGCGGTGTATCAATTACCTGGAAGTGCCCACCTCTGGAAAGGTTATATTTGAGGGAAAGAACCTGTCTGTGATGAAGGACAGGGAGAAGCGTCTGGCCAGGCAGTCCATGGGCATGATTTTCCAGCAGTTTAACCTGCTGTCCCAGAGAAACGTGCTTCAGAATGTATGCTTCCCGCTGGAGATTGCGAGGGTATCCAAGGCCGAGGCCAATAAGCGGGCGGAGGAGCTTTTGACACTGGTGGGTCTGGAGGACCGGATGAAGGCATATCCGGCGCAGCTCTCCGGCGGGCAGAAGCAGAGGGTTGCCATTGCCAGGGCCATGGCAACCAATCCCAAGGTTCTTCTGTGTGACGAGGCCACCAGCGCCCTGGATCCCAATACAACCAAGTCCATTTTGGAACTGCTCAAGAAGATAAACCGGGAGATGGGAATTACCGTCATTGCCATTACCCATGAGATGGCGGTCATTGAGGCCATATGCGACAGAGTGGCTATCATAGACCACAGCCACATCGCGGAGGCGGGAAATGTGTCCGATATCTTTTCCGGTCCCAAATCCGATATCGGCCGCCAGCTGATTCTGGGGGATGTGGCTGAGCAGAACCTGAGTTTTGGCAATTCCCGCCAGATTCGCATTATTTTTGACGGAAGGGAGTCTTCAGAGCCTGTGATTGCCAATATGGTGCTGGCCTGCAAGGTTCCGGTGAATATCATGCATGCGGATACCAGGGATATTGAAGGCAAGGCCATGGGGCAGATGATCATACAGCTTCCGGAGGACGATACGGATGCCGGCCGGATTTGTAATTATCTGAAGACAGCCAATGTAAAGTTCGAGGAGGTGCGGTGAGATGCAATTTGATTCTACGACCATAAATATGCTTGTAAAAGGAATATGGGAGACCATCTACATGGTGTTCCTGTCCTCTGCCTTATCCTATGTAATCGGCATTCCCCTGGGAATCGCCATGGTGGTGACGGACAAGGAGGGCATCAGCCCGGTGCCTCTGTTTAACAAGGTTCTGGGGCTCATCATCAATCTGCTGCGCTCCGTGCCGTTTATTATCCTCTTAATCATGGTATTGCCCATTACCAAGTTTATTGTGGGAAAGACCATTGGCTCCAATGCCACGGTGGTGCCTCTGATTATTGCCGCATCCCCATACATCGGGCGTATGGTGGAGTCTTCCCTGAAGGAAGTGGACGCGGGCGTCATCGAAGCAGCCAAGTCCATGGGCGCATCCACCTGGCAGATTATCGTCAAGGTGCTGCTGCCGGAGGCCAAGCCGTCCCTGCTGGTGGGTGCGGCCATATCCGTGACCACGATTCTCGGATACTCTGCCATGGCAGGATTTACCGGAGGAGGCGGACTGGGCGATATCGCCATCCGTTACGGATACCACCGTTACCAGACCGATATGATGATGGTGACCGTGGTGCTTCTGGTCATTATTGTGCAGCTGATCCAGGAGGTCGCCATGCGTATGTCCAGAAAGAGCGATAAGAGAATCCGGTAGGAAGGTCCGGGAAGTGAAGCCGGGAAGAGAATCCGCTGAGGCTGTCCGTTTCCTGACAATGGCGGAAGAATGTATATGACCGTCATATGAAGAAGGGTGTGCAGCCTGAGCTGATGATAAATGCCTGAATATGGCGAAAATAACAGGGGCAGAGCCCCAAAGCGAGGAGGACACAATTATGAAGAAAAACATCTTAGGGGCAGCCGTACTGGCAGCCATACTGGCATCGGGAGCGCTTAGCGCATGCTCCGGCAGCCCAAAGGAGACCACGGCAGCAGCTACTGAGACGCGGGCTGCTGATTCCAGGGCAGAGGATACCACGGCCGCAGAGGCGGAGACCACGCAGGCCAGTGCAGAACTGAAGGAAATCGTGGTAGGAGCAAGCCCTGCGCCGCATGCGGAAATCCTCAATGCGGCTAAGGAAGTTCTGGCATCCAAGGGCTACGAGCTGAAGATTGTGGAATACACAGATTACGTGCAGCCCAACAATGCGCTGGATTCCGGCGACCTGGACGCCAACTATTTCCAGCACAAGCCATATCTGGATTCCTTTAATGAGCAGAACGGAACAAATCTGGTCAGCGCAGGCGCCATCCACTATGAGCCATTCGGTATTTATGCAGGCAAGACAGCATCCCTGGAAGAACTACCGGACAAGGCGACCGTACTGGTGCCAAACGATGTGAGCAATGAGGCAAGAGCCCTTCTTCTGCTGGAGGCACAGGGGCTGATTAAACTGAAAGACGGTGTTGGTCTGGAGGCTACTAAGAATGACATTGTGGAGAACACCAAGAACCTGGATATCGTAGAGTTGGAGGCAGCACAGCTTCCACGTTCCATTTCTGACGGCGATATCGCGGTTATCAACGGCAACTATGCAATTGAAGCAGGGCTCAAAGTCAGCGACGCCCTGGCTACTGAGGATTCCCAATCCCTGGCGGCTACCACCTACGGCAATGTAGTGGCAGTGAGAGAGGGAGAAGAATCCAGCGATGCCACCAAGGCTCTGGTGGAAGCATTGACCAGCCCTGAGGTAAAGCAATTCATGGAGGAGACATATGAAGGCGCTGTAGTGCCGCTGTTCTAACGCGTGTTTGCAGGCAGCTTTCAATCAAACTCTTTCAAGATAAAATACAGTTATTCATAAAATCGTAAGAGGCTGTCCGCCGGGGATATACCCTGGCGGATTGTTTTATTTTACAAAATATGTTATACTTTCCCAAAAGTGTGTCCTGTATTCGGATACATTGACGCAGCCGCAGGGGCTTGAGAGAGGAGATAGTCCATGGAAAACGAAAAAGAAAACGGATATGGAGCCGGAGAAGGCCAGGGTCCGGATTATCATACAGATAACAGGGAACCAGTGATTGTGGCGGAACAGCCGGCCCGGGAGGTGACAGATGGGGATGTCAGCCAGGCGTCTGGCGGCCAGGATGCAGCGGATCTGGGAGAACCGGGGCAAAGCGGGCCGGAGCGGGGAACCGCGGGCTGGGGAACCGCGGGGCAAAATAGCGCCATCCAGGATGGATCCGATGGATGGAGCAGCCCCATGGATGCACCCCCACGGGAGGACAGATGGAGCGATACAGGGGATAAACCTTATCTGGGAAGTCCCTGGGAACCAACCCAATCCGGGCCGGAATATGCCCCGGGAAAGAATAATGGCGCCAGCGCAAATGACAGCCGGCCGTTATATAAGCCGGCCCCGCCTTCTTACGGCCAAAGCCAGCCGGAGGCGGGGCAGACGCAGCCGGAAACAGGCCAGGGCCAGCCGGGTGCAGGCCAGGGCCAGCCGGAAACAGGACAGAGGCTGCCAGTGACAAATCAGAACCAGCCGGGCGGGAGCAGCCAATACCAGACCCAATACCAGTCTTACCCGCCTGTGTACCAGGAAAAGAATAATATGGCAACGGCAGCTCTGGTCATGGGGATTCTTTCTCTGTGCAGTATCTGCTGCTGTATGCTGTTCGGCATTGTGTTCGGCGTACTCGGCATCATATTTGCCATTATGTCAAAAAAAGGAGACAAAATGGACGGTCAGGCAAGGGCCGGACTGATACTCTCCATTATCGGTATTGCTGTCACCGTGCTTGTCATCATCTTCTTTGCTGCGATTGAGGTGCTCGCTGTCATACCGGAACTGAATTGATTGGTTGTTTAATGGATGGAAACCGAATTGATATAAAATCAGGTTTTAATGGGACGGTGTCCGGCATATAGTAGGTAGCAAGAGAGGCCGGGAGGCTGTGGACCGTGAGGATTTACGACCTTAAACAAAAAGAAGTGATTAATGTAAAGACCTGCAAGCGCCTTGGATTTGTGGGAGATGTGGATTTCGACATGGAAACGGGCTGTCTGCTGGCCCTGATTGTGCCCGGACCAGGCTGCATATGCGGTTTTTTGGGACGGGAGAAGGAATATGTGATACCGTTCTGTGACATCTGCCAGGTGGGAAACGATATTATACTGGTGGACATTAAAGAAAAAGATGTGACGGAAAGCATTAAATGCTGAAAAGAAACATACAGCGCGGATTCCAGCGGGATTCGCGCTTTTTTCAGCGCGCGGGACAGAGGAGTGGCCGCCAGGGTTTCCCCTGCCGGCCGGTTTGTGAGAAAAAGTTGTATAAAAAGCATTTGCTTTTTGCAAGTCTAACTATACAAATGAATTGTGAAGGTTTTATGGTGGAAATGTGAAAAATCTGTGAAGGGTACCATAAAATGGTCACAGGTTTTCGTGGATGGCTGTCAGGATGTCCTTCAGCTTTCCCGCTTCAATCTGGCCCGGTGCAGAGGCTTCTTTTACAGAGCCAAAGGTGAGGCAGGAGCCGAATACCTCCCCTGAAAGACGGCTTATGAGCCCGGTGCCCTTCATGGACATGGTTACGACCGGGCAGGACAGGGACTGGCTGGCCTTGTCTGTGGCTGAAAGAAGGGTCAGCACATCGCGGGCTGACCGGGGCATGACCGCAATCTTGGCTATGTCTGCCCCCAATTCCTCCATGTGATGCAGGCGGCGGAGAATATCATCCTCTTTTGGAGTGGCCGCAAAATCATGATTGGACAGGATGACGCGTACCTGGTGTCTGCGGGCCAGTTCCACTGTCTCACGTACCATATCGTCACCGGAAAAAAGTTCCAAATCCACCAGATGTACATGGCCGGAGCAGATGGCCTGTTCCACCAGGGAGCGGTACGCCGGGAGCGGAGCGGGCACATGGCCGCCCTCCCTTTGGGTGCGGAAGGTAAAGAGCAGGGGAATGTCTTTCAGGGCAGACTCCAGACCGGGAAGGACCTGGTCCAGGATGTCCGGCTCCAGTATGGAGTCAAACCAGTCCGCTCTCCATTCAGCCACATCCACAGGCTGCTCCGTGAAGGATTCTGCCTGGTGAATCAGGGATTCGTAATCCTTTTCCACCAGCGGGGCGCATATTTTCGGCATTCCCTGTCCAAGTACAGTTTGTTTTATAATAACATTTTTCATGATAAAGAGCACCTTTCCTGTAATCTTTTTGGATTTGTCTGGATTCATTATAAAGCGGAGAGGGGATTTCGTCCATACCGTAATGAAAAAAGAACAAAGTCCTTGCGATTCATACTTTCTTCGGTTAAAATATATGAAGCGTTTAAGACGATGCGTGAAAAAAGAAAGGAAGGGTAACCCAGATGAAATGCCCCTATTGTAATGAAGCAGACACCAAGGTCATAGATTCCCGTCCGGCAGATGACAACAGCTCCATACGCAGGCGCCGCCAGTGTGAGCGCTGCGGTAAGCGCTTTACCACCTATGAGAAGCTGGAGACCATGCCGTTAATGGTAATAAAGAAGGATAATTCCAGGGAGACGTATGACCGTTCCAAGATTGAAGCGGGAATCATCCACTCCTGCCATAAACGCCCGGTATCACCCCAGCAGATTAATTCCATGATTGATGAGATTGAAAACCAGATTTTTAACATGGAGGAGAAGGAAGTGCCCACCTCCGCCATCGGAGAGCTGGTGATGGGAAAGCTTAAGGACCTGGACGAGGTGGCGTATGTGCGTTTTGCCTCTGTCTACCGTGAATTCAAGGATGTGAATACGTTCATAGACGAGATTGGAAAATTGCTGAAAAAGTAAAGTTGCTGAAGAAAATAGATTTGGAAGGAATACTTATAAACATGCTGGAAATGTTTTATCCCCGCCGTTACGAGGTATCCACCTATGTGATACCGTTTGATTATTATCATGCACAGGGAATGCAGGGCGTGATTTTTGACATTGATAATACCCTGGTGCCCCATGACGCGCCGGCAGACGGACAGGCAGTGGAACTCTTTGAGCGGCTTCGCGCCATGGGAATGAAGACATGTCTTCTATCCAACAATAAGGAGCCCAGGGTAAAGCCCTTTGCGGATTTGGTGGGTTCCTGCTATATCCATAAGGCAGGCAAGCCGGAAGTCAGGGGATATGAGAAGGCCATGGAGCTTATGGGGACGGACAGGAATCATACCCTCTTTGTGGGGGACCAGCTGTTTACGGATGTGTACGGTGCCAACAGGGCCGGCATCTACAGTATCCTGGTAAGGCCCATGGACCCCAGGGAAGAGATACAGATAGTGCTGAAGCGTTACCTGGAAAAGCCGGTGCTGTATTTTTATAAAAAACATGCCAGAGACATAAACCAAGACAGGGAGTAAAGTGAGATAATGGACGGAAAGACAAGAGTATGCGGGCTGATTGCAAATCCGGTGGAACATTCCATGTCACCCATGATGCATAATTTTTTTGCGCAGAGAACAGGGGTGAACTTAGCCTACGTTCCTTTTAAAGTGGAGGAAGACAGGGTTGGGGACGCGGTAAAGGGGGCCTATGCCCTGAATATACTGGGGATGAATGTAACGGTTCCCTATAAACAGCGGGTTATGGAGTTTCTGTCTGAACTGGATGAGGATGCCAGGGCCATCGGGGCAGTCAATACACTGGTCAGGACAGCTGCGGGCTATAAGGGCTATAATACGGATGGCGCGGGCCTTAAGCGGGCCCTTGCGCAAGCCGGTATCCGGACAGAAGGAGAACATTGTTTACTCATTGGGGCCGGAGGTGCGGCCAAGGCTGCAGCCTATGTGCTGGCAAAGGGCGGGGCTGCAGACATCCACATCCTCAACCGGAATGAAACCAGGGCCAGGGAGCTGGCAGACTGCATCAACACACTGACAGGCAGCGGTCTGGCGGAGGCCCTGCCTCTGAAGGGATACAGGAAGCTTCCTGCCAGAAAAGGCGGATATCTGGCCGTACAGTCCACCAGCGTTGGCATGCATCCCCATGTGGAGGATGCCGTTATTGATGATCCCCGGTTTTATGAGATGATTCATACCGGTGTGGACATTGTCTATACTCCCGCCAGGACCAGGTTCATGAAAATGGTACAGGAAGCAGGAGGAAGGGCGGTGAACGGTCTGGACATGCTTTTATATCAGGGCGTGATTGCCTATGAACTGTGGAATCCCCAGGTGAGGGTGGACAGCGGGACCATAAAGGCGGCAAAGCAGATGATAGAAGATTATCTGATAAAAAAACAGGCCGGGGAGGGCCGGGGAGAGAACCTGATCCTCATTGGCTTCATGGGAGCGGGAAAGACCAGTGTGGGAGAACATTTCGCAGCACGCTACCGGATGCCGATGATTGACACGGACAAGGAGATTGAGGCGGCAGCCGGTATGGCCATATCCGATATATTTGCCACCCGGGGAGAGGAAGCCTTCCGGCGCCTGGAGACAGGCGTGCTGGAAAAGCTGCTGAAGCAGGGCGGCAGGTCTGTGATTTCCGTGGGCGGCGGACTGCCTCTCAGGGCGGAAAACAGGGCGCTTTTGAAACAGCTGGGAACCGTGGTATATCTGGATGTCCTGCCAGAGACTGTCATGGAACGAATCGGAGCCGATGTGTCGGACCGTCCCATGCTTCACGGCAGTGATGTGATGGGCCGCATTATAAGCCTTCTGGAGTCGAGAAAACCCTATTACCTGAAAGCTTCTCATATAATTGTGGATGTGAACGGTCGGGACGTGGATGATATCGTGGAAGAGATTCACCGCAGGGCAGTGGATAAAACATGCTGAAAAGGGAGAAATTTATACTGCCGTTAAAAAAAAACTTGAAAATGCTCCCTACATAGTATAGAATATAAAAGATTAAAGACTTATGGGGCGCTTAGGCAAGCGTCATGAACGAACTCAAGGAGGAATATCTTTATGATATCAGCAGGTGATTTTAGAAATGGCATTACACTGGAGATTGACGGACAGGTTGTCCAGATTATGGAATTCCAGCATGTTAAGCCAGGCAAGGGTGCGGCTTTCGTGCGTACAAAATTAAAAAATGTAATCAACGGCGGCGTGGTAGAGCGCACCTTCCGTCCTACAGAGAAGTTCCCTCAGGCCAGAATTGACAGAGTGGACATGCAGTATCTGTATGCCGACGGAGAATTATATAACTTTATGAACCAGGAGACCTATGACCAGGTTGCCCTGAACCAGGATATCATCGGCGATGCCCTGAAGTTTGTAAAAGAGAACGAAGTATGTAAGGTCTGCTCTTACAATGGCAGCGTATTCTCCGTGGAGCCTCCGCTGTTTGTTGAGCTGGAGATTACAGAGACAGAGCCAGGTTTCAAGGGCGATACCGCAACCGGCGCCAATAAGCCGGCAACCGTGGAGACAGGTGCAACCGTATACGTACCATTGTTTGTAGAAATCGGCGATAAGATTAAGATTGACACCAGAACCGGCGAATATCTGTCACGAGTATAATACAACTTGTCGGATACGCCCTGGGAGGCGGTTTGTAAGAATTGCTCCGGTATATGCCGGGGCAGTTTTTAACTTTCCGGGAAAAGGAAAGACCTATTGTCACAGTAAAGGAGAGTATACATTGTGAATAAGATTCTGGATATGATGGAGCGGGAATTAAAGCAGGCATTTACAGCCAGCGGATATGAGGATTCGTTCGCAAAGGTGGTTTTATCCAACCGTCCCGACCTGTGTGAGTACCAGTGCAACGGTGCCATGGCAGCGGCTAAGGCATATAAGAAGAAGCCCATCGATATAGCGAACCAGGTGGTGGAACATCTGGCTTCAGGCGGCTCCCACCCTGTTTTTTCTGAGGCAGAGGCTGTGATGCCGGGATTCATTAACCTGAAGCTGTCAGATGCGTTTCTGGCAGAGTATGCGGGGGCCATGGCTTCGGCAGATAAGCTGGGACTGGAAGCGCCTGAGAAGCCGGAGACAGTTATCGTGGATTACGGCGGGGCCAATGTGGCAAAGCCCCTTCATGTGGGCCATCTGCGGGCGGCCATTATCGGGGAGAGCATAAAGCGCATGGGCCGTTTCCTGGGCCACCATATGATTGGTGATGTGCATCTGGGGGACTGGGGACTGCAGATGGGTCTTATTATTGAGGAACTAAAGGACAGGAAGCCGGAGCTGGTGTATTTTGACGAATCCTTTGAGGGACCGTTTCCGCAGGAGGCGCCGTTTACAATCAGTGAGCTGGAGGAGATATATCCCGCGGCCAGCGCCAAGTCCAAGGTGGACGAGGTGTTTAAGGAGAGGGCCCATCAGGCGACCCTGAAGCTCCAGAGAGGATATGCCCCGTTCCGGGCAATCTGGCAGCATATCATGGCTGTCTCTGTGTCTGACCTTAAGAAGAATTACGCAAACCTGAACGTGGAGTTCGATTTGTGGAAGGGTGAAAGCGACGCGGAGCCCTACATCGGGGACATGATTCAGATGCTGGTGGATAAGGGGCTGGCCTATGAGAGCCAGGGAGCTCTGGTGGTGGATGTGGCTCAGGATACGGACACCAAGGAGATTCCGCCCTGCCTGATCCGTAAGTCCGACGGAGCGTCTCTTTATGCAACTTCCGATTTGGCCACCATTGTGGAACGGGAACAGGATTTTAAGCCGGACCGCTATATTTATGTGGTGGATAAACGCCAGGGAATGCACTTTGAGCAGGTGTTCAGAGTGGCTAAGAGGGCAGGTATTGTGAAGGAAGACACCCCCATGATTTTCCTGGGATTCGGCACCATGAACGGAAAGGACGGAAAGCCCTTTAAGACACGTGAGGGCGGAGTCATGCGTCTGGAAAAGCTCATTGAGGAAATCAATGAAGCCGTATACCAGAGAATCATGGAGAACAGGACCGTATCAGAGGACGAGGCCAGGAGCACGGCGGCAGTGGTAGGGCTGGCTGCCCTCAAGTACGGCGATCTCTCCAACCAGGCTGCCAAGGATTATGTCTTTGATATTGAGCGCTTTACCTCATTTGAAGGTAATACAGGTCCGTATATCCTCTATACCATTGTCAGAATCAAGTCCATTATCGCCAAGTACAGGGAGAACGGAGGCCAGGTAAGCCAGGATGCCGTTGAAAAGAAGATTCTTGCCTGCACCGGAAGTTCGGAGAAGGCTCTGATGCTCTTGCTGGCCAGATATAATGAGGTTCTGGAAAACAGCTTTGCGGAGACAGCGCCTCATAAGATATGCCAGTACATTTACGAGCTGGCCAATGCCTTCAACAGCTTTTATCATGATACCAAGATTCTGGCAGAGGAGGATGAAGCCAGGAAGGAGAGCTATATCGGTCTTATTTCTCTTACCAGACGGGTGCTGGAGTCCTGCATCGGACTGTTGGGAATCGAGGCTCCGGAGCGCATGTAACCGCGGGGATGTCCCGGGATGGCCTGATACGTTCCGCCCTCCGGGGCAGGGGTATCAGGAATCCCGCTGAAAGGATGCATGAAGCAGATGAAGATTGTCAGGATGAACACCAGCAGCTTCTGGAAGGGGGAGGCTGGTGTGAAAGGCCTGGTTGAAGACCAGGGGGAAACATTTGAGGTAAATTTATATCTGGGAAGCGGAAGAGTAAGGGATTACTCCTGTTCCTGCAGCAAAGGGAATTCTTACAGGGGAATGTGCGCCCATGGGGAGGCCCTTTTTGCGTATTATAATCAGCAGAGGGAGGAGGCGTCCAAACCAACAATTCATACATCCTCCCAGGTTCACACCATGATTCGGGAATATACCAACCGGGAGGTGGCCCTGATTCTGGCGGAGGAGGCGGACGCCCAGGTAAGGCTGGAGCCGGTGCTGATTCTGGACGGAAAGGACACGCGTCTGGAGTTCAAGGTGGGAATCACCCGTTTTTATGCCGTGCGCGATTTGAGGGCCTTTAAGGAGGCTGTTGAGAATGGGGCCCATGTGGCTTATGGAAAGGACCTGTCCTTTCATCACAACAAATCGGCTTTTACAGACAGCAGCAAGGAGCTTCTGGCCCTGCTTATGGGAGGAGTACAAAACCAGAAAGCGGTCCGCAGCCTGACGCTAAACCGTATGAACCGGGACCGCTTTTTTGAAATAATGGCCGGCCGGACCGTGGAGGTCCAGCTTCCCGGCGGGAACCGGGTCATGATGGACATGGAGGATTCTGATCCGGTGGCATCACTTAAGGTGGAGAAGACGGGGAGGGACGGCCTGAAAGCCAGCCTTATGGGTGTGGCTCCAATGATAGGAGGCGAGGCCCCAAGGCCGGTGGCCGGCTGCTTTCGCGGGGAGCGGTTCCTGTATGTGGTATCCGGCCAGAGGCTCTACCGGTGCAGCGAGTCGTGTACCCAGGTCATGGGACTGTTCATGGAGCAGATGTGCATGGAGCGGGATGAAAGCGTGATGGTGGGACAGAGGGATATTCCGCTGTTCTATGAGCGCGTTGTCAAGCATATTCTTCCCTACTGCCGCCTGATGCCGGAGGACGTGGATTTTAAGGATTATGAGCCGGAGCCGTTAAAGGCGTCCTTCCGGTTCGACACAGGGGAGGATGGAGCTCTGGTGATGGAGCCCTCACTTGCTTACGGAAGTTATGAATTCCATCCCCTGGAGGACGAGAATCTTCCCAGGACTATATGCCGTGATGTACCGGGGGAATTCAGGGTAAGCCAGCTGATTCATAAATATTTCAAGTACAAGGACCCGGATGGAAGACGGCTGGTCATAAGGAATAACGAGGATGAGATTTACCGTCTTATGACAGAGGGAATGGACGAATTCCGCTCCATGGGAGATGTATATGTGTCTGAGAACCTGCGCCAGTGGGAGGTGCTGGCGCCGCCCAGGGTTACTGTGGGTGCTTCTGCTGCCGGCGGCTGGCTGGAACTGGATGTGGACATGGGCGGCATGAACAGCCAGGAACTGAACCGTATACTGGCAGCCTACAGCCAGAAAAAGAAGTACTACAGGCTGAAAAACGGACAATTTCTGGGGCTGGATGAAGGCGGCCTAACGGTCATCAGCCGCATGGCGTCGGAAATGGGAGTAACCAGAAAGGAGCTTCAGAGCGGAAAGGTACGTCTGCCGGCTTACCGCGCCTTTTATCTGGATTATCTTCTTAAGGAGAGCACCGGTGTAACCTATTACAGGGACCAGATGCTAAAAGCCATGGTAAGGTCGGTAAAGTCCGTGGAGGACAGCGATTTTACC
The DNA here is from genome assembly GCF_020297485.1 of Enterocloster clostridioformis. Classification (NCBI taxonomy): domain Bacteria; kingdom Bacillati; phylum Bacillota; class Clostridia; order Lachnospirales; family Lachnospiraceae; genus Enterocloster; species Enterocloster clostridioformis. The sequence goes on along the minus strand of NZ_JAIWZC010000001.1, from coordinate 1,362,117 downwards.
GCGCCGGAGAGACTGAGGGGCGTGCTGAGGGAGTATCAGAGAATCGGATATGTCTGGCTGCGGACCCTGGACAGTTACGGATTCGGGGGAATCCTGGCCGATGACATGGGGCTGGGAAAAACCATACAGATCATTGCACTTTTGGAGTCCGCCTATGGCTCAGGCGAACAGTCGCCGTCCCTGATTATATGTCCGGCTTCTCTTGTGTACAACTGGGAGCATGAGATACGGCGTTTTGCGCCGGACCTTAAGGTGCTGTCGGTGGTGGGAAGCGGTTCGGAGCGGGAGGACCTGTTAAAAGAAGTTGGAAAAAATTCCCAGGTCTATCAGGTTATTATAACGTCCTACGATTTGCTGAGAAGAGACATAGGCTTATATGAAGGCGTCCATTTCCGGTATCAGGTCATAGACGAGGCGCAGTATATCAAAAACGCATCCACACAGAGCGCCAGGGCAGTGAAGTCCCTGGATGTGCAGACCAGGTTTGCCCTGACAGGGACGCCTGTTGAAAACCGTTTGGGTGAGCTGTGGAGCATTTTTGATTATCTCATGCCGGGCTTTCTCTTCGGAAGCAAGTTCTTCAAGAAGGAATATGAAGTCCCCATTATAAGAGACGGCGACGCGGCAGCCCTTGAACGTCTGAAACGGATGATAGGCCCCTTTGTGCTGAGACGGATAAAGAAGGATGTATTAAAGGAGCTTCCGGATAAAATGGAGGAGGTTGTATATTCCAACTTTGAACCGGAACAGAAAAAATTATATGCGGCCAATGCGGCCAAGTTTAAGGAAAAGCTCAGTACAGGCTGTTTTGGCCGGGCAGGGGAAGGAAAGCTCCAGATTTTGGCGGAGCTCATGCGCCTGAGACAGATTTGCTGCGACCCGCGGCTGTGTTACGACAATTACAGAGGCGGTTCCGCCAAGCTGGAGACCTGTATGGATTTGGTGAGGAGAGGTGTGGCGGGAGGACATAAGATACTGTTGTTTTCCCAGTTTACCTCCATGCTGGATATCATTCATATAAGGTTTGAGAAGGAGGGAATCAAGAGCCACTTACTGACAGGGGCCACCTCCAAGGAGGAACGAATCCGGCTGGTGGGGGATTTTGGGAAGGATGAGGTGCCGGTATTTTTGATTAGCCTGAAGGCGGGGGGAACCGGCCTTAACCTGACTGCGGCGGATATTGTCATCCATTATGACCCGTGGTGGAACGTGGCTGCCCAGAACCAGGCCACGGACAGAACCCACCGGATCGGCCAGGATAAGCAGGTAACGGTCTATAAACTGATTACCAGAAATACCATAGAAGAGAACATCTTAAAGCTTCAGGAAGCCAAGAGCCATCTGGCGGATGCAGTGGTGCCTGAGGGCACGGTATCATTTGGAAGCCTGACAAGAGATGATATACTGAATATCATAAAGGAGGAATAAGAAATGAAAGTATTAATGTTAAACGGGAGTCCTCACGAGAAGGGATGTACTTACACCGCCCTTGCAGAGGTGGCAGGAGAGCTCAATCAGGCTGGCATTGAAACAGAGATCATGCATGTGGGCGGCGGGACTGTCCATGGATGTATGGGCTGCGGCGCATGCGGTAAGCTTGGAAAATGCATTTACAGCGACGATAAGGTCAACGAAGCAGTGGAAAAGATGAGGCAGAGCGACGGACTGATTGTCGGTTCACCGGTACACTATGCCTCGGCCAGCGGGGCTGTCACCTCCTTCCTGGACCGCTTCTTCTATTCCGGAAGCAGCGCTGCTGCCCATAAGCCGGGAGCTGCCATTGCCTCTGCCAGAAGGGCTGGAACAACTGCCACCCTGGACCAGCTGAATAAATATTTTATGATTACGCAGATGCCGGTAGTTTCCTCCCAGTACTGGAATATGGTGCACGGGCAATGTCCTGAGGATGTGAAGAAGGATGAGGAGGGCATGCAGATCATGCGCGTCCTGGGCAGGAACATGGCCTGGATGCTCAAATCCATTGAGGCAGGAAAAGCTGCCGGGGTTACGCTTCCTGAGACAGAGGAGAAGAAGAGAACGAATTTTATACGGTAGGAAAATGGCTGATTCGCGGATGAGGTTAATGTATGGAATCAATACGAGGAATCAATACATGGAATCAGGATGACCTGGTTTAAGATATGGGGCCCGGCACAGTGGTGTGCCGGGTTTTTAACATGCTCGTATGTACGGCTCTATACCAAAGCGGTATGCATGGTCTGATTATGAATGTGCTGGTCCAGTATCAAATGGACCCGTTCCACTTCGCCGAGAATCAGGGTTTCGGATTTCATGATTTGGCTTCTTAAGATGCGTTCAGTGGACTTGAGCTGGAATTCCAGATTGTCCATGCGGGTGTTCAGGGATTTTATGTCGGACTGCATGTTTTGGATGTCGGACTGCATGTTTTGGATGTCGGTTTTCATGTTCTGAATATCGGTTTTCATGCTCTGAATATCAGTTTTCATACCTTGAAGCTCAGTCTTCATACCTTGAAACTCAGTTTTCATACCTTGGAACTCAGTCTTCATACCGACTATTTCAATCAACAAAAAATCAAGTTTTTCAGAATATGTCAAGCTGTCACCTCCTAAAAACAGTGTGCTGTGTCACGGTTATTGTTTCAGCTGGAACCAGGGTGTAATTAAGTATAGCATATCAGGACATGGAAAACCAGGCTGGTTTTTGCACTTTTGGTAACATATTTCACCGGATTACGCCGCCAATTTCCCGGAAAAATAGTACTTGCCACAAATCCCGTATTCTGTTATACTCTGATATAGTTAACTAGCTAATTATAAGCGGGCTAATGGTTAATCAGTTAAATATACAGATACAGGAAGGAGGCAATTTACATGGACAATGCATCATGCAGTTGTTTTGTTCAATCCTCGGAGCACTGTCTTATCGAGAAGTACATTCGAGTGGCCAGGCTGCACCGGAGTATGATGGAGCACCGTCTGGACGGCACGGGGGTGTACCGCAGCCAGCATCAGATTCTGATGTTCGTGTCGGATAATCCCAACGTATCCCAGAAGGAGCTGGCAAGGATGTATGGCGTGTCAGGGGCCACCATAGCTGTTTCTCTTAAGAAACTGGAAAAGGGAGGCTATATAAGGCGCCTGGTAGACCAGGAGGACAACCGGTGCAACCAGATTTGCATAACGGATAAGGGCAGAAAAGTGGTGGAGGACAGTGTTAAGATTTTCAGGCGCATTGAGTGCCGTATGTTTGAAGGATTCTCTGAGAATGATATGAAGGTGCTGGGAGAACTTCTGGACCGGATTTATGGAAATCTGAACCAGGAGTTTACGGACAGGGCGCAAGGGGAGGAATCGTAAGTGAAACGATACGGAAAATATATAAAACCATATTTTGGAGCCTTTATTCTGGGCCCTCTTCTGATGCTGACTGAGGTGGCTGGAGAAATCATGCTGCCTAAGCTGATGTCCATGATTATCAACAACGGAGTGGCGCAGAGAAATGTGCAGTATATCCTGTCTGTGGGAGGCCTGATGATACTGGCCACCCTGGTCATGGCCATAGGAGGAATCGGAGGAGCTTATTTTTCGGTGAAAGCGGCCGTCAGCTTTACCAGTGATTTGAGGGCCGACCTTTTTTCCAAGGTGCAGGAATTTTCCTTTAAGAACATAGATGCCTACAGCACAGGCTCGCTGGTAACCCGTCTGACCAATGATATCCAGCAGGTCCAAAATGTGCTTATGATGGGACTGCGGATGGCCATGCGCGCTCCGGGCATGTTCATAGGTGCCCTGCTCATGGCTTTCATGATGAATGCCAGGCTGGCAGTGGTCATACTGGTGGTCATCCCCCTGCTGACAGCAGCCATAGCCGTCATACTGAAGACCGCGTTCCCCAGATTTACCGCCATGCAGAAAAAGCTGGACCAGTTAAACTCCGGCATCCAGGAAGCTCTGACCAATGTGCGGGTTATCAAGTCCTTTGTGCGGGAAGAATTTGAGGAAGATAAATTCAGGGTCATGAACCAGGATTTAAAGAACAGCAGCCTGGATGCCATGAAAATCGTCATTGTCGCCATGCCTGTGATGACCCTTGCCATGAACATAACCACGCTGGCTGTTGTGTGGTACGGGGGAAATATCATTATTGCAGGGGATATGCCGGTAGGGGATTTGACTGCATTTACCACCTATATCGTACAGATACTCATGTCACTAATGATGCTTTCCATGGTATTCCTGCAGCTTTCCAGAGCAGTGGCATCCATCCGCAGGGTGAGTGAGGTCATGGATACGGAGATCGACCTGACAGACCAGGGGGCCGCCAGGAAGGACCTGGCTGTATTGACGGGAAAGGTGGAGTTTAAGCATGTGAGCTTCAGCTATACGGACAACCAGGATGAGATGGTGCTGGAGGATATAAGCTTTACGGCAGAGCCGGGGCAGGTGATAGGCATTATCGGAGCCACAGGCAGCGGTAAGACCACCCTGGTGCAGATGATACCGCGGCTCTACGATGCCACAAGGGGCCAGGTACTTGTGGACGGAGTGGATGTCAGGGACTATTCTCTGAAAAACCTTCGGGAAGGTGTGGGCATGGTGCTCCAGAAAAATGTGCTTTTCTCAGGCACCATAGAAGAGAACCTGCGCTGGGGGAAGGAGGACGCCTCCATGGATGAAATCAGGGAAATGGCACAGAGCGCCCAGGCGGACAGCTTTGTCACCTCCTTTACCAACGGCTATGATACGGACATGGGACAGGGCGGGGTCAACGTATCGGGGGGCCAGAAGCAGAGACTCTGTATTGCCAGGGCTCTGCTTAAGAGGCCAAAAATCCTGATACTGGATGACAGCACCAGCGCCGTGGATACTGCCACTGAGGCCAGGATACGGCAGTGTTTCAGCACCAGCCTTAAGGATACCACCAAAATCATCATAGCACAGCGCATCGGATCCGTGGAAGAGGCTGACCGGATCTTGGTGCTGGATGAAGGCAGGCTCATCGGACAGGGGACCCATGAACAGCTTATGGAGGAATGCCAGGCATACCAGGAGATTTATTATTCCCAGAGGGACCGAAAGGAGACGGCTGCATCATGACGAGACAACAGAAAGCGGAGAGCCTGAAACGGCGCTATGGAAGACATGGGGCTCCTGAGTCCATAGGTCCCATGGGAGGGAGAGGGCATGGACCGGGACGGAATATGGGCATGGGCCCGAAACGGCTGCCCAGGAACGCAGGCACCACCACCAGGCGTCTTCTGCATTACTTAAATGAGGATAAACCCAAGATGGTGCTGGCATTTTTCTGCGTCATCCTCAATACCGCCGCAACGCTGGCGGGTTCCTACATGCTGCGTCCTGTTATCAATACATTCATTGCCCCTTTAACAGGAGAGCCTGGTGATCCGGCAGGACTTGCAAGGGCCCTGGCCGTTCTGGCGGCTGTTTTCGCGGTGGGGGTGTTTGCCAATTATGCCCAGGCAAAGGTCATGCTGACCGTGGCACAGAATGCCCTTCAGAAAATCCGCAATGACCTGTTTGCCAGAATGCAGAAGCTGCCGGTACGGTTTTATGATACCAACTCCAACGGTGATTTGATGAGCCGTTTTACAAATGATGTGGACACCATCGGACAGATGCTCAGCTCCACGCTGGTACAGTTGTTTTCCGGGGCATTAAGCATCATCGGCACCCTGTTCCTCATGCTGTACACCAACCTGATTCTGACCCTTGTCACCCTGGTGATGATTCCTGTTATGATGAAGGCGGGAGGGGCTGTGGCCGGATGGAGCCAGAAATACTTCACTGCCCAACAGACATCCCTGGGAGCCGTGAACGGTTATATAGAGGAGACCATCACCGGACAGAAGGTGGTTAAGGTATTCTGCCACGAGGACACGGCCAGGGAGGAATTCGGCATACTGAACCATGACCTGAGGTACAACCAGATTCGGGCCCAGTTTTTCGGCGGTATTATGGGGCCTGTGATGAACAGTCTGAGCCAGATCAACTATTCCCTTACCGCCTGTGTGGGCGGCCTGCTCTGCGTGCTCAGGGGCTTTGATGTGGGAGGGCTGACCGTGTTCTTAAACTTTTCCAGACAGTTTAGCCGTCCCATCAACGAGATATCCATGCAGGTCAGCAATGTATTCTCAGCTCTGGCCGGAGCGGAGCGCGTATTCTCGGTGATGGATGAGGAGCCGGAACCGGCGGACACCATGGACTGTGTGGTGCCAAGTCCCATGGTTGGCCATGTGGTGTTTCATCATGTCACCTTTGGCTACGACCCGGATAAAACCATTCTTAAGGACATAAATCTCTATGCCAAACCTGGGCAGAAGATTGCCTTTGTAGGTTCTACCGGCGCTGGAAAGACCACCATTACAAACCTGCTGAACCGGTTCTATGACATCCGGTCAGGAACCATCACCATTGACGGGGCGGATATACGCCGCATTTCCAGGGACGCCCTGCGAAACAACATTGCCATGGTTCTCCAGGATACCCACCTGTTTACAGGCACGGTGCGGGAGAATATCCGGTACGGCAGGCTGGACGCCACGGACGACGAGGTCGTCCAGGCGGCCAAAACAGCCTCCGCCCATTCCTTCATCACGCGTCTTCCCCACGGATATGATACCATGCTGGAGGGGGATGGGGCCAATTTAAGCCAGGGACAGAGACAGCTTCTCAACATTGCCAGAGCAGCCATATCCAAGGCCCCTGTGCTGATTCTGGACGAGGCTACCAGCTCTGTGGATACCAGGACGGAAAAACACATTGAGCACGGTATGGACCGGCTGATGGCGGACCGCACCACCTTCATCATTGCCCACCGGCTTTCCACGGTGCGCAGCGCCAACGCCATCATGGTTCTGGAACACGGGGAAATCATAGAGAGAGGGACCCACGAGGAGCTTTTGGAGATGAAAGGACGATACTATGAATTGTATACAGGCATGAAAGAACTGGATTGATTGCCATGAAATTAACATATAAATTAAAATAATAACGAATAAAATCTGTATTGTATACAATCTTTATTTATGCTATACTTAGTTGGTGTATTCCGGCGGGGGCAGGCAGCCCCACCGGTCATACCGGACGCTGGAACTGGTCCGGCCGCACAAAGGAATAAAAAGAAAGAAAAGAGGGAGAGAATCCATGGGTTTGGCGACTTTTATAGGCGGCATCCATCCATATGAGGGGAAAGAGCTGTCAGAGAACAAACCGGTACAGGTCCTGATGCCAAAGGGCGACCTGGTGTATCCGATGTCACAGCACATTGGTGCGCCCGCGAAGCCTCTGGTGGCAAAGGGCGACCATGTACTGGCAGGCCAGAAGATTGGAGAAGCAGGCGGTTTCATCTCTGCAAATGTAATTGCTTCTGTTTCAGGAACGGTGAAGGCCATTGAACCAAGGCGTATGGCTAACGGAGCAATGGTGCCCTCCATTGTCGTTGAAAATGATGGAGAATATAAGACAGTTGAGGGCGTGGGAGAGGACAGGGACCCATCCGGCCTGTCAAAAGAGGAAATCCGTAACATTGTAAAGGAAGCCGGTATCGTGGGCCTCGGCGGAGCAGGATTCCCCACTCATGTAAAGCTGACTCCAAAGGATGAGAGCGCCATTGAGTACATACTGGTTAACGGCGCGGAGTGTGAACCGTACCTTACCAGCGACTACCGGATGATGTTGGAAGAGCCGGAGAAAATCGTGGGCGGCTTAAAGGTCATCCTTCAGCTTTTTGACAATGCAAAGGGCGTTATCGGCATTGAAAATAATAAGCCGGAGGCCATCAAGAAGCTTACCGAGATGGTGAAGGACGAGCCGCGCATCACGGTCTGTCCGCTTATGACAAAGTATCCTCAGGGAGGTGAGCGTTCCCTGATTTATGCCGTTACAGGCAGGAAGGTCAACTCATCCATGCTTCCCGCAGACGCAGGATGCATCGTGGATAATGTTGACACCGTGATTTCCATTTATATGGCAGTGTGCAAGTGCACGCCTCTGATGAGAAAGATCATCACGGTCACCGGAGACGCGGTGGCGGACCCCAGGAATTTCAGCGTAAAGCTTGGAACCAATTACCAGGAACTGTTGGATGCAGCCGGCGGTTTTAAGACGGAGCCGGAAAAAGTTCTGTCAGGCGGCCCCATGATGGGCCAGGCCATATTTGACCTGAATATCCCGGTAAGCAAGACTTCATCTGCCCTGACCTGTTTCACAAAGGACCAGGTGGCGGAGATGGAGCCTTCCGCATGCATACGGTGCGGTAAATGTGTCAGTGTATGTCCAAGCCACATCATCCCTGTGATGATGATGCAGGCCGCCCTCAGGGACGACTGCGAGACATTTGAGAAGCTGAACGGTATGGAATGTATGGAGTGCGGAAGCTGTACCTACATATGTCCGGCCAAGAGGCCTCTGACTCAGGCATTTAAGGAAATGCGCAAAACAGTCGCGGCTAACCGCAGGAAGAAAGGGTAGGAGGGGACATAAGTCATGAGTAAATTATTAAACGTATCATCATCCCCGCATGTGAGAAGCCATGAGACCACCCACAGCATCATGCTGGATGTGGCCATTGCCATGTTGCCTGCAACTGCTTTCGGTGTGTATCATTTCGGCATGCATGCGCTGCTGGTGCTTATAGTTACGGTTGCGGCCTGTGTTTTAAGTGAGTATGTATATGAGAAGCTGATGAAGAAGCAAAGTACCGTCAGCGACTACAGCGCCCTGGTCACGGGCATGATTCTGGCACTGAACATGCCTCCGGAGATTCCGGTGTGGATTCCGGCCCTGGGCGGAATCTTTGCCATCATCGTGGTGAAGCAGCTCTACGGCGGCCTGGGACAGAACTTTATGAACCCGGCTCTGGCAGCCAGGTGTTTCCTGCTGATTTCCTTTGCGGGAAAGATGACCAATTTCAGCTACAGCGGATTTGACGGCGTGTCCGGCGCAACACCCCTGGCAGTGCTTAAGAGCGGCGGGGCAGTGGATGTTCCGGCCATGTTTGTGGGAAACATCCCGGGTACCATCGGAGAGGTTTCCGTGATTGCCCTTTTAATCGGCGCTGCTTATCTTCTGGCAAAGAAGGTAATCTCCATCCGGATTCCGGGTACCTACATACTGACGGTTGTTGTATTTGCCATCCTGTTCGGAGGCCATGGATTTGATTTAAACTACATTGCGGCCCACCTGTGCGGCGGCGGCCTGATTTTCGGTGCCTTCTTCATGGCAACCGACTATGTGACCAGCCCCATTACTCCAAAGGGCCAGATTGTGTTCGGCATCCTGTTGGGCGTGCTCACAGGGCTGTTCAGGATTTTCGGCGGCTCCGCAGAGGGCGTGTCCTACGCAATCATCATCAGCAACATCCTTGTTCCGCTGATTGAGAAAGTAACCCTTCCCAAAGCATTTGGAAAGGAGGGCAAGTAAACATGAGCAAATCAGGATTTATGAAAGACGCGGTGATTCTCTTTGCAATCACCCTGGTGTCAGGATGCCTTTTAGGCGGTGTATACCAGCTGACCAAGAAGCCCATTGAGCTGGCTACCATAGCGGCCAACAACAAGGCATACAAGGCAGTGTTCCCAGAAGCCGAGACCTTTGATTTGGACGAAGCCCTTACAGCAGCCATCCCGGCCTGCAACGAAGCCCTGGCCGGCATGAATTTCGGCGGTGTGGAAGTGGAAAACGTGTTAAAGGCAGTGGACGCAGGCGGCAGCCAGTTAGGCTATGTCATCACCTCCCTGTCCAATGACAGCTACGGCGGCGTGGTGAAGCTGTCGGTGGGACTGAAGGACGACGGGACCATCACAGGCATCGAGTTCCTGGAAATCAGCGATACTCCCGGTCTGGGATTAAAGGCAAAGGAACCGGCGTTCAAGGACCAGTATGTGGGAAAGAATGCACCTGAGCTTTCCGTCACCAAGTCAGGCAGCGCGGATGATACCCAGATTAATGCCATCAGCGGCGCTACCATTACTTCAAGTGCAACAACCAATGCAGTCAATGCAGCTTTATATTACCTGCATAACTGCATCCAATAAATAGGAGGTGGGAACATGAATAAATGTACAGAACGTTTATATAACGGTATTGTGAAAGAAAACCCTACCTTCGTCCTGATGCTTGGTATGTGTCCGACACTGGCTGTCACCACATCCGCCATCAACGGTCTGGGTATGGGACTTTCCACAACCGTGGTTTTACTGTTTTCCAATATGATTATCTCTGCCCTGCGTAAGATCATACCTGACAGGGTACGTATTCCGGCGTATATCGTCATCGTCGCATCCCTGGTCACCATGGTGCAGCTGCTGCTCCAGGCTTATGTGCCAAGCCTGTACTCTGCGCTTGGCATCTATATCCCGCTGATTGTGGTTAACTGTATCATCCTTGGCCGTGCGGAATCCTACGCATCCAAGAACGGTCCGGTGGTATCCACCTTTGACGGCCTTGGCATGGGCCTTGGATTCACCCTGGCTTTGACCTGCATCGGTCTGGTCCGTGAGATTCTCGGTTCCGGAGCCATATTCGGGAACGTGGTGGTCCCGGAAGATTACCATATTGCTATCTTTGTGCTGGCTCCCGGCGCGTTCTTCGTGCTGGCGCTCCTGACCGCGCTTCAGAACAAGTTCAAAGCGCCGTCCGCAACCAACGGTTCCGTGCCTCAGTCCAAGCTGGCCTGCGGCGGAAACTGTATGTCATGTACCGGCTCTGCCTGCATGGCTAACCATGAGGCGCTGGAGACGAGGATGCGTCAGGCCGAGGAAAAGGCTCTGGCGGCAAAGAAGGCAGCTGTAGCAAAGAAGGAAGCAGAGCTTAAATCAGCTGCTTCCAAAAAAGAAAATTAGGAGGGTGGATAGATGAAAGAGTTATTATTAATTGCCATTGGTTCCGCTCTGGTTAATAACGTTGTTTTGAGCCAGTTCTTAGGACTCTGTCCATTCCTCGGTGTTTCAAAGAAGGTTGAGACCTCAGCCGGCATGGGTGCGGCCGTTATCTTCGTTATAACCATAGCATCGGCAGTGACAAGCCTGGTTTATACCGGAATTCTTGTGAACCTGCACCTGGAATACCTGCAGACCATCGTGTTCATTCTGGTCATTGCGGCCCTGGTTCAGTTCGTGGAGATGTTCCTCAAGAAATCCATGCCGTCACTGTATGAGGCCCTGGGCGTGTACCTGCCTCTGATTACGACCAACTGTGCGGTGCTGGGTGTAGCCCTTACCAATGTACAGAAGTCATACAGCTTTATCCAGAGCGTTGTGAACGGCATTGGTATTTCCGTTGGCTTTACCATCGCTATCATCATGCTGGCCGGTATCCGTGAGAAGATTGAGCACAATGATGTACCGTATTCATTCCAGGGCTCACCCATTGTTTTAATTACCTCAGGTCTCATGGCAATCGCATTTTTCGGATTTTCCGGATTAATTTAGAAGGAGGAGAAGGAAAATGGTTACAGGTATCATATTAGCGGCAGCGGTTGTAGGTATCCTTGGTATTCTTATAGGAATCTTCCTTGGCGTTGCCAGCGAGAAGTTTAAAGTACAGGTAGATGAAAAAGAGATTTTGGTCCGCAACGAGCTGCCGGGAAACAACTGCGGCGGCTGCGGTTACGCGGGCTGTGACGCCCTGGCAAAGGCCATTGCGGCCGGTCAGGCGGATGTAGGGGCCTGTCCTGTGGGCGGTGCTCCCGTAGCTGAGAAAATCGGCGAGATCATGGGAGTGGCCGGCGGAGCTGCCGAAAAGAAGGTGGCTTTCGTCAAGTGCGCGGGAACCTGCGACAAGACAAAGGTGCAGTACAACTACTACGGCGTGGACGACTGCAAAAAGGTGTCAGTGGTTCCGGGTGCGGGAGAAAAGGCCTGTGCCTATGGATGTATGGGCTACGGCTCCTGCGTGAAGGCCTGTGCCTTTGACGCCATCCATGTGGTGGACGGCGTGGCAGTGGTGGATAAGGAAAAATGTGTGGCCTGCGGCATGTGCGTGGCCTCCTGTCCGAATCATCTGATAGAGCTGGTTCCTTATAAGGCAGAGCATCTGGTAAGGTGCAGCTCCCACGACAAGGGCAAGGATGTGAAGGCTGTCTGCGCGGCCGGATGTATCGGATGTACCCTGTGTACAAAGCAGTGTGAGTTCGATGCCATCCATATGGAGAATAACCTGGCTGTCATTGACTACGAGAAGTGTACCAACTGCGGCAAGTGCGCAGAAAAGTGTCCTGTCAAGGCGATTGTTTAGAAAAGATAACGATGTTTACATGAATAAAAAGCTGTCCCTCCTGCGCTTGTAATGCGCGGAAGGGACAGCTTTTTGCTGCTTCAATATGTTATTTTCAATATATTATATTTTCTTCCTCTTTTTAAATGCCGGCGAATCAAAGAACTGGTCGTCAGGCAGGACCTTCTTAGTGGTGGCCTCAACCAGATTGTCGTAGCAGGAGAAGATGGCGTTTATGTCGCGGCTGTCCATCCTGGGTGTCAGCAAGGACACCAGAGGAACGATAATGAGTCCCACAATCATGGAGACGGCACCCGCATTGATGGGGGATGCGATATAGTGCAGGAACATATTTGAAACAGTGATTCCGATGCCGGTGGCAAAGCTGGCCCACACAGCAGCGGGGGTGGTCCTTTTCCAGTACAGGCCGTAGAGGAAGGGGGCCAGGAAGGCTCCGGCCAGGGCGCCCCAGGAGATACCCATGAGTTGGGCAATGAAGTCAGGCGGATCCAGGGCCAGCACAACGCTTAGGACGATGAACGCCACAATCAGGCACTGCATCAGTACCAGCTGGGTCTTATCCTTCATGTTCTTCACAAGACAGCCCTTGATGAAGTCCAGGGTCAGGGTGGAGCTGGAGGTCAGCACCAGAGAGGAAAGGGTGGACATGGATGCGGACAGCACCAGCATGACAACAATTCCAATCAGCAGGTCCGGAAGGCCGGACAGCATGGCCGGGATAATGGTATCATAGGCCACGGACCCATTTCCATTATAAATGGCAGGACTGTCAAAGAGCCGGCCGAAACCGCCCAGGAAATAGCTGCCACCGGAGATGACAACGGCGAACAGGGTGGAAATCACCGTACCAGTGGCAATGGCTTTCTCGCTTCGGATGGTATAGAACTTGTGAATCATCTGCGGCAGGCCCCAGGTTCCAAGGGAGGTGAGAATCACCACGCCCAGCAGGTTCAGGGGATCCGGTCCAAAGAAGGAGGTATAGGCTCCTGGCTGGCCCAGGGTAACCGGGACCTCACTGGGAATCTGCGCCAGCCTGCCCACAGCGGCGCTAAAGCCTCCCTGGCCGTTCAGGACGCTGAGGATGACGGCGGCAATGCCGGCCAGCATGATGATACCCTGAATGAAATCATTGATGGCAGTGGCCATATAACCGCCCAGGATGACATAGACGGCAGTCAGGACAGCCATGCCCATTACACAGACACTGTAGGGAATATCAAAGGCCATGCCGAATAACCGGGACAGACCGTTGTAGACAGAGGCCGTGTAGGGAATGAGAAACACGAATATAATCAGGGAGGCAGCAATCTTCATGCCCTGGCTGTGGAAACGGCTGCCGAAGAATTCCGGCATGGTGGCCGAGGAGAGATGCTTGCTCATGACCCTGGTCCGCCGGCCGAGGATGACCCAGGCCAGCAGGCTGCCAATCAGGGCGTTGCCGATGCCAATCCAGGTGGAGGCCAGGCCGTATTTCCATCCGAACTGTCCGGCGTAACCGATGAATACAACGGCGGAAAAGTAGGAGGTGCCGTAGGCAAAGGCAGTGAGCCAGGGGCCAACGCCCCTTCCTCCCAGTACAAAGTCATTGACATTGGTGGCATGACGCCGGGAATAGAATCCTACCCCCAGCATGATGGAAAAAAAGACGACCAGCATCAGCAGTTTTACAGTCATTTGAATATCCTCCGCATACACTTTAATAATTAAAACTTCTGAACTTTAATGTATCAAAGCGAAGGGGAATTGTCAAAGGGAATTTCTTGTTTTTGTCTACTTTGGCTATTTTGACGGAAACCAGTGGAAGAGGTTGGTATGATGAATGCCATTTTTTCGATAAAGTGGGGATTGAATGCCAAATTTCGACATAAAATGTAAAAACCAGATATGGATATAAAGTGTAAAAAATGAATAATTAAGGTAATAAATGATTGACATAATATAAATTACAAAAATAGGAAATCAGATAACATGTTTAAAAATTAATAATAATGTAATATAAATGTAAAGGCGGGTCCGGCAAAGCGTACAATATATAGATAGGTTTATCTGGAAAACTATAGTAAATATATAAAAAACATTACAAATGTTTCAAAAGTAAGAAAAAATGTAACAAAAATATTAAATCTCCATTGACGTGAAAAGTCAAATCCCATATAATTAGCCATACATCCCGGAAAAACATGCACAAAGTGGGAGATGCCCACTGCATAAAATTTTGAGAATGGTACCCGTGCAGAGTTGTGCGGGACCAGGAAAGAGGAGTATGTATGCTTACATTACATTCATTCCTTCGTTCGGTGGTTCTCTTTGTTAAGTCACTGACTGTGAAAGTGACAAAGCAGATGTACCGTTCCTCATCTGTGGTAATGGCCGGTATGATGGTAGTGGCCATCATAGCATTTTCAGCCAATGGGTTTGGCGGAGGGGGAAGAAACGCCCTTGCGGCGCCCATGACAGAGGAAAGTGATGCCATTGACAAGCAGGAAGAGGAAAACGAAGGAAGCGGTCTGGTTACTGAAGCAAAAATACAATTCGGACTTTTAAATACAGACAGCGAAGGCCAGCATCTGGCCGGTGCGCTGCTGGAAGCGGATGTCCGAGAAAAACAGAGAAAGCAGGCAGCGGCACAGACCCAGATTGAGACACTTCAGAAACAGATATTAAAGGAGAGACAGGAAGAGGAAGCCAGGAAAAAGGCGGAGGAAGAACGCCGGGCAGCCAGAAGGATTAAATATACGGATGAAGATTACCAGGTGCTCCTGCGCATTGTCCAGGCGGAAGCAGGCATCTGCGACCCCAAGGGAAAAATTTTGGTTGCGGATGTAATTATTAACCGTGTTTTGTCGGGAAAATTTCCGGACAGCGTAAAGGCGGTTGTATACCAGCCATCCCAGTTTCAGCCGGTATCCAACGGCACCATCAACACGGTAAAGGTCACGGCGGAAACCATAGAATGCGTGGACCGTGCCCTGGCCGGTGAGGATTATTCCAATGGAGCCCTGTATTTTATGAACAGAAGGGCGTCCGGCAGCGCCGCTTCCTGGTTTGACAGGCGTCTGACCTACCTGTTTGCCCATGACGGTCATGAATTCTTCAGATAATCACCCAGAACTGATCTGCAGGATACAAAGAGACGTGAAAAGGCGCCGGGGCGGCTGTAAAAAACAGCTGTAATAAAAAAAAGGATTGAGTTTCCTGTGGCTTTAGGTGTATACTGGAAATTGGAAAATCGAAACGCCACAAAGGAGAATGGAATATGATTTTTGATGAGAAGAAGAATTTGGACTTTTACAGGAATTTAGGGATTGAGGGCAGATATGCCAAGGCCGTGGATTTCCTTAAGAATACGGACCTTGAGGCATTGGAGCCGGGAAAGTATGAGATTGACGGCAAGAACGTATATGCCAACGTAACAGCCTACACCACCATCCCGTGGGAGGAGGCTAAATATGAGGCGCATGAGCATTACACCGATATCCAGTATGTGATTGAGGGGAGCGAAATTATGAGCTATGCGCCGGTACATGAGATGACAGTAAAGGTTCCTTATAATCCGGATAAGGATGTGGTACTATTTGAGAACACCACCCCCGGACTTCAGGTTGTGACCGGCGCCGGACAGTATCTGATTTTCAACCCGTGGGATGCTCACAAGCCAAAGGCTGCCAACGGAGAGCCGGCACCTATTAAAAAGGTGATTGTAAAAATTAAAGAGGATTAAAACGCATCATAAAACGCGCGGTCAAGAAAGCGCGGGAGGAAAGTCCGGCTTGCTGTATTCCGAATCAGCGGGCCGGACTTTTTTCTGCCCTCAGAGCTTCCTTTCATGTTTGCTAATATTTTGTTAATTGGAATATTGACTTTTAATTCACAAAATGAGATAATGAAAAAGATTTCGATAAAATGAAAGAGAGGTAAATGAATGATGGCAAATGTAGATTTGAGTCAGTATGGTATTACCGGAACCACAGAAATTGTTTATAATCCTTCCTATGAGATGTTATTTGAAGAAGAAACGAAACCAACTCTGGAGGGGTATGAAAAAGGCCAGGTAAGCGAGCTTGGTGCAGTAAATGTCATGACTGGTATTTATACAGGCCGTTCCCCCAAGGACAAGTTCATTGTCATGGATGAGAACTCAAAGGACACTGTATGGTGGACAACGGATGCGTACAAGAATGACAATCATCCGGCCAGCCAGGAAGCATGGGATACGGTAAAGAAGATTGCCCTGGAAGAACTTTCTAACAAGAGACTGTTTGTTGTAGACGCATTCTGTGGAGCAAACAAGGATACCCGCATGGCAATCCGCTTCATTGTTGAGGTTGCATGGCAGGCTCATTTCGTAAAAAACATGTTTATCCAGCCAAGCGCAGAGGAACTGGAGAACTTCAAGCCGGATTTCGTTGTATATAATGCATCCAAGGCAAAGGTAGAGAATTACAAGGAGTTAGGTCTGAATTCCGAGACAGCCGCAATGTTCAATATCACCAGCCGCGAGCAGGTAATCGTGAACACATGGTACGGCGGGGAGATGAAGAAGGGTATGTTCTCAATGATGAACTACTATCTGCCTCTGAAGGGCATTGCTTCCATGCATTGTTCTGCCAACACAGATATGAACGGTGAGAATACCGCAATCTTTTTCGGACTTTCCGGAACAGGAAAAACCACTCTTTCAACAGACCCCAAGCGTCTTCTTATCGGTGATGACGAGCACGGCTGGGATGACAACGGCGTATTTAACTTCGAGGGCGGATGCTATGCAAAGGTCATCAACCTGGATAAGGATTCTGAGCCGGACATCTACAATGCAATCAGGCGTGACGCTCTTTTAGAGAATGTTACACTTGACGCTGACGGCAAGATTGATTTTGATGACAAGAGCGTGACTGAGAACACACGTGTATCTTATCCGATTGAGCATATTGAGAAGATTGTCCGTCCGGTATCAGCTGCTCCTGCTGCAAAGAATGTTATCTTCCTGTCAGCAGATGCTTTCGGCGTACTTCCTCCAGTATCCATCCTGACTCCGGAGCAGACACAGTATTACTTCCTGTCCGGATTTACAGCAAAGCTTGCCGGTACAGAGCGCGGCATCACAGAGCCTACACCTACATTCTCAGCCTGCTTCGGACAGGCATTCCTGGAACTGCATCCAACCAAGTATGCAGAGGAGCTTGTTAAGAGAATGGAGAAGAGCGGCGCAAAGGCATACCTGGTTAACACCGGCTGGAATGGAACAGGCAAGCGTATCTCGATTCGCGACACCCGCGGCATCATTGATGCGATTCTTGACGGATCCATTGCAAAGGCTCCAACCAAGCAGCTTCCATTCTTTAACTTTGAGATTCCTACCCAGCTTCCAGGCGTAGATCCTAAGATTCTTGATCCTCGGGATACATACGCGGAAGTATCCCAGTGGGAGGAAAAGGCAAGGGATCTGGCACAGCGCTTTGTCAAGAACTTTGCAAAATACGAGGGCAATGAGGCTGGAAAGGCACTGGTTTCCGCCGGTCCTCAGTTATAATAAAAAGAACCGCCTTTCTGCCCGATCGGCAGGAGGACAGCATCATATAGGGAGAACCGGATATCGGACCGCAAGGTCCGGCTGTCCGGTTCTCCTTTTTATATGGCCAGGCGCGGTGTGATACCCATAGAGCTGGCATTTCTTAATATTTTAATCTTTTTCTTAAGTCTTATTTATGTCCATTGAAAGGCTGTTTTTTTCATGGTACCATGAAGCTATAAAGATAGGAGGATGGGGTTATGAAAAAATGGAAAACGGGGCGCATATGGACGCTGGTCACGGCTATGGTTCTTCTGGCGGCGCTCTCTCTGTCTGCCTGCGGCAGCAAATCGTACAATACGGCTGCCATGGCAGAGACCACGGCTGCCGCCGCATATGTTATGGATGCGGAGGAAGGACAGACAGACGCGGCCTTTTTGGGAGAAAACCTTAATACATTAAAGGCAGAGTCCGGAAGCGGTCTGTCTCCCTCATCAGATATTGGCAGTCCGGCAGATACCGGCAGGAAGCTGATACGGGATGTGAACATGAGCGTGGAGGCCAGGGACTTTGACGGCGTACTCTCGCAGATTACAGACAAAGTAAGGGAGCTGGGCGGTTATGTGGAATCCTCTGATGTGTCGGGAATCAGCGTCAATTCCTATGGCGGCAGCCAGCAGCGCTATGCGGACATCAGGGCCAGGATTCCGGCTGACCGGCTGGACCGCTTTGTGGAGACTGTGGAGAGCGCGGGGAATGTGACCAGCAAGCAGGAGCAGGTGACGGATGTGACCCTGCAGTATTCGGATGTGCAGAGCCGCAAGAAATCGATGGAGATAGAGCAGGAGCGGCTTTGGGCCCTGTTGGAGAAGGCGGAGTCCCTGGACGCGGTGGTGGCGCTGGAAGCCCGGCTCTCAGAGATCCGCTACGAGCTGGAGTCCTACACATCCCAGCTGCGTCTCTATGACAATCAGGTGGATTACAGCACGGTATCCATCAATATGAGGGAGGTAAAGGACCTTACTCCCACCGCGCCGGACAGCATTGGAACCAGGATACAGAAGGGCTTTAACCGGAGCCTGAACAACCTGGGGGAGGCGGGAACCGATCTGATTGTATGGATTGCCTCCAACAGTCCCATCCTGCTGGTGCTGGCCGTCATCATCGCGGCAGTTGTCCTCATTGTCAGAGGGTTAAGCCGAAGGACGCAGGGCAGGCTCCGCTTCCTGAGCCGTTCCTCTAATTCTCGCGGTAAGCAGATTGGAGAGAAAAAAGGCAGAAGAGACCGGAAGGCGCAGGCGGCGGAAGAACAGACGGAAAAAGCGGTGGAAGAGCAGACAGAGAATCGGAAGACGCAGGAGGAACAAACTGAGAAGATGCAGAAAGAGAAAGAATAGCCGGGCTTGTGTCCTGTCTTTTTATAGCGTATACTTATAGTAATAATCCATTCAAAGCCATACAAGCCCAGTGAAAGGAGGCACCCATGCAGCTCACCTATCTGCACATCCATAATTTTAAGTCGATACGGAGCATGGAAATACGCGATATTGACCGGGCGCTGATTTTTGTAGGAAAAAATAATACGGGGAAAACCTCGATTCTGGATGCGGTCTGCGCGGTGTGCGGCTGTTATGAGATCCAGGCCAGAGATTTCAATGAGAACCGTCAGGCCATCCGGATTGACGCCTGCTTTTCCATAGAAGAGGAGGACCTGCACCTGTTTCATCATATGGGTATTGTCAGCCAGTACAGGCGTTACGATGTGTGGCGCAGGGTGTTTTCTGAGCGGCTGCCGTCCTTTAAAGACGGGGAGCTGTCCTTTACTCTGCATGTGAACCAGGACGGCAAGGTGCGGTATGAGGATTTGTACCGGAAGAATAATCCATATATCCATATGGTAATGCCCCGCATTTACCGAATTAACGCGGAGCGGGAGCTGAACCAGCTGCAGAACGACCTTCTGATGTTCCAGGAGGATGAGGAGCTGCGAAGGCTGCGCTCCGGCAGCTGTATTTTTGAGAGGGCTAAGAAATGCAACCATTGCTTCCAGTGCATCGGCCTGATTAATCAGAAGAAGCCGGAAGAACTTTCTGCCTTTGAAACAGCCCGTCTTCTGGAGTTTAAGATATACCAGCTGAACCTGATCGGATTTTCCAGGAAGGTCAATGAAAACTTCTTTAAAAATGGAGGATATGAGGAGATTCAGTACACGCTGAACTTTGATGCGGACCAGCTTTTTACGGTGGAGGTAACGGCCCACAACCGCCAGAGAGGCAGCGTGAAGCCGGTGGAGCTGATGGGAAAGGGCATGCGCAGTATTTATATGCTGTCCCTGTTAGAGACCTATATCAGTGAACAGGGCAGGATTCCCAGCATTATCGTGGTGGAAGACCCGGAGATATTCCTCCATCCCCAGCTCCAGAAATCCTGCAGTGAGATACTGTACCGTCTGTCCAAGAAGAATCAGGTGATTTTCAAGACCCACAGCCCGGACCTTTTGTTTAATTTCAGTATACGCCAGATACGGCAGGTGGTGCTGGATGATGAGCGGTATTCGGTCATACGCCCCAGGACCAACATGAGCGAGATACTGGACGATCTGGGGTATGGGGCCAATGATCTGTTAAATGTAAGTTTCGTGTTCATTGTGGAGGGGAAGCAGGATAAGAGCCGCCTGCCTCTTCTCCTGGAAAAGTATTATTCCGAGATTTACGATGAGGCGGGGAATCTGTACCGCATATCCATCATTACCACCAACAGCTGCACCAACATCAAGACATATGCCAACTTAAAGTATATGAACCAGGTCTATCTTCGGGACCAATTCCTGATGATACGCGATGGGGACGGCAAGGATCCGGAGGAACTGGCGTCACAGCTGTGCAGGTATTACGATGAGCGGAATCTGGAGGATGTGGACCGCCTGCCTAAGGTGACAAAGCGGAATGTACTGATTTTAAAGTATTATTCTTTTGAAAACTATTTCTTTAACCCGGCGGTTATGGTCCGCCTGGGAATCGTGGAAAGCGAGGATGCCTTCTACCAAACGCTCTACGGCAAATGGAGGGAATATCTGTACCGGATTCGCAGCGGACAGCAGCTGACGGAAGTCCTGGGACGGGATTTCTCATCCCCGGAAGATATGAAGGAGCACATGGAAGAGGTGCGCACCTATCTCAGGGGCCATAATCTGTATGACATATTTTACGGCCCATTCAGGGAAAGGGAAAAAGAGATTCTGAAGGCATACATTGACCTGGCGCCCAAAGAGGATTTTAAGGATATTCTAGATGCCATTGACCGGTTCGTGTATTTTGACAGCAGGAAAAGACCTGGGAATTAAAGGCTGGCAGAACGGGAGATCGGCGCGGGGGGACCGCACAAAAGGATATGACAGAAAAGGGCGCTGCCCATGGCCGGTCAGGACTGGCTGTGGACAGCGCCTTTTTATATGAAGCATGATTTGACGGTTGGGTTAAACCGCATAAGGTTCTTCAACTGCAGGACGGTCTGCGTTCTTTCCCTTGCCCATCACGCAGGTGAACACAAAGGTTCCCAGACATACCGCGGCAAATATGATGCCGATCGGATAGGCGATGGCGGTGGAGAGCTGGAAGCCTTCCTTTGCCATGAGAATATAAGTGCAGGATACAGCCGACATGAAGGTGGCCGGAAGGGCGGTGAGCCAGTAGATGCGTTTTCTGCGGAACAGATATACGCTTGCGGCCCACAGGGCAATCATAGCCAGCGTCTGGTTGCTCCAGGAGAAATATCTCCATACCACCTGCACATCCACCTGGGTCAGGACAGCGCCCACAGCCAGCAGCGGAATGGTTAAGATGAGACGGTTCTTGATAAGTTTCTGGTCAATCTTGAACCAGTCCGCCAGGGTCAGCCTTGCGCTGCGGTAAGCGGTATCCGCTGAGGAAATGGGGCAGGCAATAACACCAATCATGGCGATGACAGCACCCACCGGTCCCAGAAGCTTGAAGCAGATTTCATACACAACGCTGGACTGTCCATTGCCCAGAGCCTCCAACAGACCTCCTGTGCCGTTGTAGAACGCTACGCCTGCGGCAGCCCAGATAAGGGCGATGACGCCTTCTGCCACCATGGCTCCGTAGAACACCTTGCGGCCGTCTTTTTCATTGGTAAGACACCGTGCCATCAGAGGAGACTGGGTTGCATGGAAGCCGGAGATGGCGCCGCAGGCAACGGAGATGAACATGGTGGGCCATATAGGGGTGCCTGAAGGATGCAGGTTGGACAGTGTAATTTCAGGAATGTGATAACCGCCCAGGATGATGGCTCCTCCCACGCCCAGGGCCATGACGATGAGGCAGATACCGAATATGGGATAAATCTTGCCGATGACCTTGTCGATGGGAACAAAGGTTGCGATGAAATAATAAATCAATACCACTGCCAGCCAGAATTTGGCATCCAATACATTAGGAGTCAGCATGGCAAGCAGGTTGGCCGGTCCTGTGGAGAAGCTTACGCCTACCAGCACCAGAAGGACCACGGAGAATACACGCATGACCTGTTTCATGGCATTGCCCAGATATGTACCTGTAAGCTCGGACACGCTGGCGCCCTTGTGGCGCATGGACATCATGCCCACCATGTAGTCATGGACGCCTCCGCCTAATAAGGTACCGAAGGTAATCCACAGGAATACGCTGGGGCCCCAGCAGGCACCGGCCAATGCTCCGAAGATGGGGCCCAGACCGGCAATGTTCAGCAGCTGAATCAGGAATATACGGGGCGTGCCCATCGGCACATAGTCGCTTCCGTCTGTCATGGACAGTGCCGGGGGTTTTCTGTCATCAGGGCCAAATACTTTCTCGGCAACCTTACTGTAGAGCATGAATCCGATAATCAAAATTGCCAGACATACAAAAAAACTAATCATATACCTACCTCCTATGTATTTCTTGTATTTGTGGTAATTATACAATATTAGGAGCATAAGTAAATATTTTTTGTGTCAACTGTATGAAGGAATGAACAAACAGTAAAAAAAGGTTCATAAACGGAAGGCATTATGCTCAGAGACACATGTGATGGGACTAAAACCCGATAATCTGGCGCAGCATTTTTGATTTTTCCCTGCTTACAGGAAGGATGTTTTTCTCAAACCCCTGCATTTTCACGGCCAGGCTGTTGTTGGCCCAGGGGAACAGTTCGGTGATGAAGTTGAGATTTACCAGGTAGCTTTTGTGTATGCGGCAGAATCCATGGGAGGCCAGGCGCTTTTCATACTCCCCCAAAAGAAGGTTTTCCGTGTAATCACGCGTGGTGGTATGGATGATGCAGCTCCTTCCTGAAGTTTCTATGTAAACGATCTGCTGTATATCCACCAGAATAATGGTCCGGTTCATATTAATGGCCATACGGCTGGACGGAAAGGCGGCTGTCACGGATTCTCCCGCCTCCTGCGGGAAGGCGGGAGAAGACGGTCTGTACGGCTCGCCGCAGGGCTGGTGATCGTCACAGGATGGGACTGTAGCAGCGGTAAGAGCCTGGTTTTTTTGCAGGTCCTTTTGGCATTTTTCCAACACTCGGCGCACACGGTCCGGGTCAAATGGTTTCAGTATGTAGTTGTTCACACCCAGCTCAAAGGCCTTGACTCCATACTGGGAGTAGGCGGTGGCAAACACAATCTGGGCGTCCGGCAGGATGCGCCTGGCGGCAGCTGCCAGGGTGGTGCCTTCCATATCCCCCAGGCTGATATCCACAAACAGCAGGTCAAAGGTCCGGCGGCTGATGAGTTCAATGGCAGAAGCGCCGCTGTCAGCCTCCTCAATCTGGCTGTCCGGCATGGCCTCCATAATCTGATGGACAAGTTCCTTTCTGGCAGGACGTTCGTCGTCAATCACAGCTATCTTCATTGTTAGATTCCTCCAGTTTGATTTCATTAGATGGTACAGGAATTTCCTCCGGTTCCAGAGGAATTCTGAACCGGACTCTGGAACCGGCTTCTGAAGCTTCGATTTTCAGACCGTTATCTTCCCCATATATGCTTTTCAGGCGTTTGTGTACATTGGACAGGCCCACGCCCTTTCCCTGGCCTGTGTAAAGACTCAGGACCACTTCTTTGGGGATTCCCTGCCCGCGGTCAGCCACCGCGATTTCCGCCATGCCATCCACGCTGTGGGCGCTGATGGAGACATGGCGGGCGCCGGTCCTGTCCCCGCCGTGGCGGACTGCATTTTCCACCAGGGGCTGGAGAATAAAGGAAGGAACTTTGCAGTTGAGGTCGTCCTCCACATCCAGCTCCACAACCAGTTTTTCCTCAAAACGCGCCTGCTCCAGTTCCAGGTAACTGGCCACATGGTACAGCTCTGTGTGGAGACTCAGCATGTACTGGTCATTTTCCAGGGCCTGGCGGTAGTAGGAGGAGAGGGTTAGAATCAGTTCCCTGGCCCGGTCCGGATTCTCCCGGCATACGCACGAAATGGTGTTCAGCGCATTGTAAAGGAAGTGGGGATTCACCTGGGACTGAAGAGCCCTGAACTCCGCTTTGCGGCGAAGCTGCTTCTGATAATCCAGGTCAGACAGCTCCAGCTGGGTGGAAAAAAGGCGGGCCAGCTCCGAGGCAAAGTCCAGGTTGGACTGGGAGGTATGCCAGTGTTTCTTTACCATCATGGTCAGACTCCCCACTGGTTTGTCCATCTCGATGAGAGGGGCGGCGACAATGATGTGGTTCTTCAGAATATGGTACAGGGGATCTGTCTTTTCCGCATAGGAAAAGGTGGTGGGCTTTCTGTCGTGGATGGAGCTTAGAATGGGTGTCAATACGGCTTCATCCCGGAGGACATCGTACCAGTTTTCACCCTTCATGGCCAGGATTTTCTGGGCGTCCGTGAACATCACGGCCGCACAGGAGGTGGACTGGTAGATGATGTCTGCGGTGGCCTCCATGTCCGTTTTGCTGTACAGTCCCTTTCTCAGGTGAGGCAGGCTCTGGTCCACTATTCCCATGGCCAGGCGCATCTTCTCCGCGAACTGGCTGTCCTCCTCCATGAATACCCTGTTAAAGGTGCCGAGAAATACAACCATGCCCAGGGCATTCATGATTATCATGGGAAAGGCAATAAGGCATACCAGGTCCAGGGCAGCCGGAAAGGGGCGGGAGATGAGAAGGATAATAGCCATCTGTCCAATCTCAGCCAGAGCCGTAATAAGGAACACTCCTGCGCCGTCAATCTTGCCGGCTTTAAACCGTTTGGAGAAGGCGGAGCCGATCAGGCCCTCCACAAAGGTGGAGACAGCGCAGCTCACGGCAGTAAAGCCTCCGATATCAAAGAGATACCGGTGAAGTCCTCCTATGACGGCGGCTCCGATTCCCACATAGGGACCGCCTAAAAGACCGGCTGCCAGCACGCCGATAACCCTGGTGTTCACGATGGCGCCCTGGGCACGGACCCCGGTGTAGGTGGAGAAAATGCTGACCAGTCCGAAGATGACCGCCAGGGCGGCCCTGCTTCCCATGGCATGGCTGTCCTCCAGCAGCATGGAACGCACCATGGGAAGCTTGGTGAGCATGGTGGCTATGAGCACCAGAAGACCAATATTTAAAAGCAGGTTAAAAAACATGGTATTGGACATGATGACCTCCTTGAGTCGTTCTCACATCAGTATACCAAAAAATTAATCTTAAGAAAATCTTTAATTGTAAATCATGGAAGACTATGGTAATCTAATGGGGAAGATAACTGTATTAATATACTTAATACAGATAGAACGCCGGGAGGCTCAGGATATACCTGGCCCATGAGCCGGCAAAAGCACTGCTAAGGCTGCTGCCAGGTATCCTGGCAGCGAGAACGGAGAGGGGGAAGGACGGGATGATTGTACTGGATTACAGGGACAGCAGGCCGCTGTATGAGCAGGTGGCGGAGCGGCTTAGGGAGCTGATGTTTAAGGGCGCCCTGCCGCAGGACGCGCAGCTTCCGTCTGTGCGCAGCCTTGCCACGGAGCTGTCCATCAATCCCAATACCATCCAGAGGGCGTATACGGAGCTGGAACGCCAGGGATATATTTATTCCATCAAAGGCAAGGGCAGCTTTGTTGCGGATAACAGCCGGATGAAGGCTGGAATTCTGCAGGAATGGAAGGGACTTTTTAAATCCGCTGTGGAGGAAGGCATAAAGGTAGGCGCCACAGCGGGAGAGATGAAGGAAATGATTGATGCGGCCTGCCGGAATCATGTCATTGAAAGGGGAGAGAGTAATGATTGAAGCAGTGAACCTGACAAAGCGGTTTGACGATATCGTGGCAGTGGACCACATAAGTGCCGCCATACGGGACGGCAGCGTGTTCGGGCTCATCGGTACCAACGGAGCCGGAAAGTCCACTTTTTTAAGGCTGGCCAGCGGCGTGCTGAAGCCTGACGAGGGATGCATAACCATTGACGGGCATGAGGTATTTGAGAATATCCCGGCAAAGAAGCGCTTTTTCTATATATCGGATGAACAGTACTTCTTTAATAATACCACTCCCGAGGAGATGATGCATTATTACAGGAAGGTGTACCAGGGATTTGACGAGGCGCGTTTCCACAAGCTGATGGAAAATTTCGGCCTTGACGAGAAGCGGAAGATACACACATTTTCCAAGGGCATGAAGAAACAGGTCTCCGTTATCTGCGGCGTGTGCGCAGGCACGGACTACCTGTTCTGCGACGAGACCTTTGACGGGCTGGACCCGGTGATGCGCCAGGCGGTAAAGAGCATATTTGCGGCGGATATGGAGGACAGGAACCTGACTCCAATCATTGCTTCCCATAACCTGAGGGAGCTGGAGGACATATGCGACCATGTGGGACTGCTTCACAAGGGCGGTATCCTCCTGTCAAAGGATTTGGATGACATGAAGCTCAACATCCACAAAATACAGTGTGTCCTTAAACCGGATATGAAGCCGGAGGACCTGACGTCCCTTGACAAGGTAAATGTGGAACAGAGGGGAAGTCTCTGCACCATTACGGCGCGGGGAAGCAGGGGCGAGGTGGAGGCTGTCATGGCTTCCTATGAGCCGGTATTCTTTGAGTGTATCCCCCTGTCCCTGGAGGAAATATTCATCAGTGAAACGGAGGTGGCTGGTTATGACATCAGGAAGCTTATACTTTAAGCTGCTAAAGGAGGATTTCAGGAGAAGGCTGTGGGCTGTTGCCCTGGTTTTTCTGGCATTTTTCTTCACCCTTCCCATTGGGCTGGCTCTGAACATGGAGAACGCAGCCAACTCCAATTACTACAGGTACAATGATTACGAGCCCTTTATCCAGGATGGTACCATGACCGACCTCCAGTACAAGGCCAGGCTTCTGGAACTGAAGACAGAGGTTGTGTTAAACGGTGTGGAATACGGGAACGGCATGATTGCATTTTTGATGATAACCGCGGCAGTGGTTATCGGCGTATCCAGCTTTGCTTATCTGCACAATAAGAAAAAGGTGGATTTTTACCACAGCATACCGGTGAGGCGGGAGGCCCTGTTTGGAGCTCAGTTCTCCGGAGGCATATTTATGGTTGGCGCTGCCTATGGGTTTAATCTGCTTCTTCTCACAGGGGTGGCTCTGTCCTACGGCGTGCCTGCGGGAAGGATACTGGGAGCCATGGCCGGGGGATGGGCCCTTAACATGCTGTATTACGCCCTCATGTATTCAGTGGCTGTGGCGGCCATGATGATGACTGGAAATATCGTGGTAGGCGTTTTGGGAACGGGCGTGTTCTTTTTCTTCCTGCCCGGAGTCATGATGCTTCTGGGATGGTACTGTGAAACATTTTTCGTCACCACGGCCAGATATATGTGGAGTTCAGACCAATCGCCCTTTACATGGGGCGTCAGGTACCTGTCCCCGTTCAGCGTATATATTAATTCCTTTGGATGGAAGATGAATGAACTGGTCAAACATGTTCCGGAGCTCATCTGCACGATCCTGGCATTTCTGGCCGTCGCCACACTGGATCTGGAGCTGTACCGCAAACGTCCTTCGGAGGCAGCGGGCAAGGCTATGGCATTTAAGAAATCCATGCCGCCTGTCCGGATATTGCTGGTGCTTGGAATCGGTTTAGCCGGAGGCATGTTCTTCTGGTCGCTGCAGAGCAGGCTGCGCTGGGGACTGTTCGGAACCATGGTGTCGGTGGTGCTGACCCACTGTATCGTGGAAATCATCTATCATTTTGATTTTAAGAAGATGTTCTGCCACAGACTGCAGCTGGGACTGTGCCTTGCAGCCGGGATCCTGGCATTCTTAAGCTTCCGGTATGACTGGTACGGTTATGACTCCTATATTCCGTCCAAGGAAGAAATCGTGTCCGCCAGCCTGGATATCGGCGTGGACAGCAGCTGGCTCTCGGATAAGACATTTGAGACAGGCAGTGACGGAAAGCTGCAGAGAAGATATGCAGACCCCTATGAATATATAGAAGAAAACATGGTGCTAACCGATAAAGAGGCTGTCATGTCCATGGTGGAAGAGGGAAGGAAACGCGCCCTTGAGGGACGGGATGAGCGGCTGGGCATACGCAAGGCAGTGGCCCGTATTGACGGCTACCATTCCAATGCAGCCAGATCTATCGGCGGGGCGGACGGTCCCACCTCCATCTTTCTGGCCATGAAGACGGGCAGCAAAGAGGATTCGGAACAGGAAAAATTTGAGACCAATATGACAGTATGCTACCGTCTGGCAAACGGCCGTGAGGTGAGGCGTTCCTATTCCCTGCCCCTGTCTGCCGTGATGGATTCCTATGAGGCCCTGTACAGACAGGATGCTTACAAGGAAGGCATGTACAGGATTTTAAGCCAGGAACCAGGACAGGTAAAACAGGTTCTGTACAGGGAGGCGGACCAGGTCATGGATGTGAGTCAGGACAGCCGTGTCCAGGAGGCCGTACTTAAGGCGTACCAGCAGGATATGAGGGAGCTGACCGTGGAGGAACGGCTGGTGGAGATGCCTGTGGGCAGTCTTGTGTTTATGACTGACCAGGAGAATACCTATCTCCAGCAGCAGCGCCAGACAACCAGGTCCGCCTTTGGCGGCATGGAGCGCTATCAGGTGGAGGATGTGAGCCAGTACTGGCCGGTGTACCTATCCTTTGAGCGTACCATTGAGCTTCTGAAGGAGCAGGGGATTGAACCCGGCACCTGTCTGGCGCCTGAGAAAGTGGAGCGCATCACATTTGACGTTCAGAATTATTTTTATGAACAGCAGGGAGAACTGCCGGAAGGAGAGGCGCTGGCAGAGCTTCAGAAAATCAATCCCAACTACCGGGAGAGCGGTTCCCTGGTAATTGAGGAGCCCGCTGCCATCCGTCTGCTGATGGGAGCCATTGCGGAGGATGACAGCTGCCGTATGAATTATCTTTGCGAGACAGTGGAGGGAGGCCCCTATTGTACCATAAGGACAGAGAATGAAGCGGGAGTGGGAGGAATGCTCATAAAGAACAGAATCACTCCTGAGATAGCGGAACTCTTTGCCGGCATTCCTTTGAATAACGGAAAGTAGACGGATAGGAGAGGACTGAACATAAAAGCAGGGAATCAATCACGTTTCAGTGATTTGTTCCCTGCTTTTGTTGCTGCCGTCTATCTGACATTGTTTGATATCGTTGAAACACATCTGCTTCAGGAGGAACATCCCC
Source organism: Enterocloster clostridioformis (assembly GCF_020297485.1). NCBI lineage: Bacteria > Bacillati > Bacillota > Clostridia > Lachnospirales > Lachnospiraceae > Enterocloster > Enterocloster clostridioformis. The sequence goes on along the minus strand of NZ_JAIWZC010000001.1, from coordinate 1,332,718 downwards.
CGCATCCGCTGCACCCGCTATGGGCTTCCCGGGCAGTCCCGAAAACATGTTCATGAAGACGCCTTCCCGTAGGGGTAGCGGCCAGGCCGCTCTCGGCTGTCTCCTTTAAGGTGGAGGACATGGCGTCGCCCACCTTCTTCATGGTCCAGATGACTTCGTCGGCAGGGATTGCGCTTTCAATGCCGGCCAGGGCCAGCTCCGCCGCCACAAAGGCGCCGGCCACGCCGGAGGCGTTGCGCTTGATACAGGGAATCTCCACCAGTCCGGCTACCGGATCGCATACAAGTCCCAGTATGTTTTTGATGGCAATGGCGATGGCATGTTCCGCCATCTTCGGGGTACCGCCTGCCAGTTCCACGATGGCAGCGGCAGCCATGGCGGCGGCAGAACCGCACTCGGCCTGACATCCGCCCTGGGCGCCTGCCAGGGAGGCATTGTTGGCAATGACCATGCCTACGGCGGATGCGGTGAACAGGGACATGACACAGTCCCTTTCCGGAATCTGCTTTTCTTCCTGCATGGTCAGCAGGGCGGCGGGAAGGATGCCGCAGCTTCCTGCTGTGGGGGCTGCCACAATCCGTCCCATGGCCGCATTGAGCTCCGAGACAGCCAGGGCCCGGTACAGGGCGCCGGAGAGAAAGGAACCGGTCAGGCTTTTTCCACTTTCAGATATTTGGCGCATCTTAAAGGCGCTGCCGCCGGTCAGTCCGCTGGTGCTTTTGAGGTCTTTATTACAGCCGGGCTCAATGCACTCTGCCATGACCTGGTAATTTTTCCGCATGTGTTCATATATAGATTCCTCAGTCTGTTCCATCTGTTCTGCCTGCTGCCTTAAGACGATGGCAGAGATGGGAAGGCCGCTTTTTTCGGCGGCGGTTACGATGGATGCCACTGAGGAGTAATTGAATTCAGGTTCCATAAATATAAATCCTCCTGTAATTGTAGGTTTCATCAGCTATATGGGCTGAAGCATGGTGCTGGAGAAAATGTTGGGAAGCACTTTGATTTTTTCGTTCAGCTCCGGTCCGAAACTGCCGTCAATCTCAATGGTCATCACGGCCTCGCCGCCCCGGCTCTGCCTGGACAGACGGAAGTTGCAGATATTCACCCCTGCGTCGGCCATGACCTCCGTGACAGCCGCAATGGTGCCGGGCGCGTCGCGGTGGAGCACAATCAGGGTGGTGTGCTGTCCTGTGATGGATACCTCCATGCCGTTGACTTCCTTTACAAGTATATTTCCGCCGCCGATGCTGCTTCCCAAAAGGGAGACCGTGCTGCCCGCAGCGTCGGTCAGGGTGACTCTGGCCGTATTGGGATGGGCCCCGTCGATGTCGCCTGTGGCAATGTTTACTTCCAACCCCTGCTCTCTTGCCAGCTCCGGCGCCCTGCGTATACGGCTGTCGTCCGTGGCCATTCCCATGATACCGGCAATGAGGGCCTTGTCCGTGCCGTGGCCCTTATAGGTCTTTGCGAAAGAGCCGTGGAGGAAAATGTCCGCCTTTACGGCCGGCGCTCCCAGCAGAGCCAGGGTTATCCTGCCGATTCTGGCAGCCCCTGCCGTGTGGGAACTGGAAGGGCCAATCATCACCGGCCCCAGGATATCAAATACATTCATGATGTTCCGCCTTTCTGTTAATCTTTTGTCTATATTATTTGTCAGGCAATGATGGTAATACCGGGATTTTCAGCCGGCATCAAGGCGTTCCGGAATCCGCAGGGACAGCGTCCCCCGTGTTTGCCGGCATATGTTTTAACTCTCCCTTCTGATGCTTTTCTTACATGGTTAATCATAGCTTATTATATCCCAAAATCCCAAAATGGAAAAGTAAAAAATGCAATAAATACCCAGTTAATCCCAATAACGCCTTGGTGCGCCATGGGACTCACCAACACCCAAATCGGCGGCTCCCTGCTTTGACGGCTGGCTGTTGTTTGTGCTTCTTGGTGTGGGTCATCCGGGATGCAGTCCTGGGATTTCTCACCATACCTATTACAGCCAAATCCCCCTATTGACAATCCTCCCCCATAAAGCTACAATCATATCAACAGATGGACCATCCAGTTTATGTAAAACAAAGTAAGGTCTGCCATCAGGGAGAAAGAGAGGACATAAGTATGATATCGGAGAAAATGAAACCATTGGTCAATAATAATTCCGCCATCCGGGCCATGTTTGAGGAGGGTAAGCGTCTGGCTTCCATCCACGGTGCGGAGAATGTGTATGATTTCAGTCTGGGCAATCCCAATGTGCCGGCTCCGGCGGAGGTGAACCTGGCAATCTGTGATATCCTGAAGGAAGAAGAGTCCACCTTTGTCCATGGTTATATGAGCAACGCGGGCTATGAGGATGTAAGACAGGCTGTGGCTGAATCATTAAATAAGCGCTTCGGCACGCGGTTTCACAAGAACAATATCCTGATGACCGTGGGGGCGGCCAGCGGCCTGAATGTGATTTTAAAGACCCTGCTGAATCCGGGGGATGAGGTCATTGCATTTGCCCCCTATTTTGTGGAGTACGGCAACTATGTCCGTAATTACGATGGAAACCTGGTGGTCATTTCACCGGATACAACGGATTTTGAGCCCAACCTGGCAGAGCTTGAGCAGAAGATTAATGCTAGGACCAAGGCGGTCATTATCAATACCCCCAATAATCCCACCGGAGTGGTGTACTCCCTGGAAACCCTTACAAAGATGGCTGACATCATGCGGGCCAAGGAAAAGGAACTGGGGACAACCATCGTGCTGCTGTCCGACGAGCCTTACAGGGAACTGGCTTACGACGGCGTGGAGGTACCCTATGTGACGAATGTTTATGACAACACCGTTATCTGCTACTCCTACAGCAAGTCTCTGTCCCTGCCGGGAGAGCGTATTGGCTATCTCGTGATTCCCGATGCCTTAAAGGACAGCGGGGAAGTGTTCGATGCGGCCACCATCGCGAACCGGGTGCTGGGCTGTGTCAATGCCCCGTCCCTGATGCAGAGAGTCATCATGCGCTGCCTGGATGCCAAGGTGAATCTGGAGGCGTATGACAGGAACAGGAACCTGCTCTACAACGGGCTTAAGGGTCTGGGATTTGAGTGTATTAAGCCCCAGGGCGCATTTTATCTTTTCGTAAAGTCTCCGGAGGCCGATGAAAAGAAATTCTGTGAGAATTGTAAGAAATACAATATCCTGGTGGTTCCCGGAACCTCCTTCGCTTGCCCCGGCTATGTGCGGATATCCTACTGTGTGTCCTATGAGCAGATCGAACGCTCCCTTCCTGCCTTCGCAAAGGCGGCCGCGGACTACGGCCTCAAAAAATAAACAGCCGGAGAGCGGGAAAATTCTGGAGGAGAGCAGATATGAGACCATGGGAAATGAATATACGCCGGGTAGTTCCCTATGTACCGGGGGACCAGCCGGCAGGCGATAAACTGATTAAACTGAATACCAACGAAAACCCCTATCCGCCTGCGCCGGGCGTGGAAAGGGCTCTGAAGGAAATGGACGTGGACCGGCTGCGCAAGTACCCTGATCCGTCATCCGCAGAGCTTGTAAAGGCCCTGGCGGAATACTACGGGGTGGGGGAGGACCAGGTGTTTGTGGGGGTTGGATCTGACGATGTCATAGCCATGTCCTTCCTGACCTTTTTTAACTCCCAAAAGCCGGTGCTGTTTCCGGATATCACCTATTCCTTTTACAAGGTTTGGGCGGATTTATACCGGATTTCCTATGAGACGCCGGCGCTGGACGAAAATATGGCTATCCGTCCCCTGGATTATAAAGGGGAAAATGGGGGAATCATATTTCCAAACCCTAATGCGCCCACAGGCGTCTATATGCCTCTGGACCAGGTAGAGGAAATTGTAAAAGCCAACCAGGATGTTATTGTAATCGTGGATGAGGCATACATCGACTTTGCAGGCCCCTCTGCCAGGGAGCTTTTGTCCGGGTATGACAACCTGCTGGTAGTCCAGACCTTCAGCAAGTCACGTTCCATGGCAGGGGTGCGTATTGGCTTTGCACTGGGAAGCCCTGTATTGATTAAAGCGCTGAATGATGTTAAATATTCCTATAACTCCTATACCATGAACCTGCCGTCCCAGCTCGCGGGTACCCAGGCTGTAAAGGACAGGGCATATTTTGAGGAGATCAGGGCGAAAATCATGGATACCAGGGAGCGCGCCAAGAAACGGTTTGCAGAACTTGGATTTACATTCCCGGATTCCATGACAAATTTTATTCTGGCCACCCATGAACGGGTTCCGGCCAGGGCCATATTCGACGCGCTGAAGAAGGAGCGGATTTATGTGCGCTATTTCAATGCGCCCAGGCTGGACAACAGCCTTCGGGTCAGCATTGGAACGGATGAGGAGATGGATGTTTTGTTCCGGTTCCTGGAACAGTATCTGAAGGAGTGGAAGCCTGCCGGGGATTCAGAGTAACGGAAAAAGCAGTCAGGAGAGATGGATATGATGGAAGAAACAGGCTGGAAGCATTATCTTCGTCTTATACTTAATATTATAATCCCGTTGACGGGCTGGCTGTTAATCTGCCTGCTGGGACCTAAGCTTTTGAGGTTTTTCATGCCCTTTGTCATAGGCTGGGTTATCGCCATGATAGCCAATCCCCTGGTGCGTTTTCTGGAGCGCCGGGTGAAGCTGGTGCGAAGGCACAGCTCCATTGTCATTGTGGCGGCTGCCCTGGCTCTTGTCATCGGACTCTTATACCTGCTGGTGTCAAGGACCTTTGTCCTGCTGCGCCAGTTCATTCTGGACCTTCCCGGACTTTATGCCGGTATTGAGGGGGATGTGGCACGCAGCATGGAGCAGCTGGAGCATCTGTTTGATTTCATGCCCGACAGCATACAGCAGAGCTGGGCCCAGTTTGGAAACAATCTGGGAAGCTATATGGGGACGGTTGTGGAAAAGATTGCCTCCCCTACCGTGGAGGCGGCGGGAACCGTGGCAAAAAGCCTTCCGGCCATGCTGGTCTACACCGTGGTCACCATCCTGTCTGCCTATTTCTTTATCGTGGACAGGGACCGCATCCTGGCAGCCATAAAAGCCCATATGCCCCAATGGGCAGGCCATTACGGACTGTACCTGAAGGGGGAGGTGCGCCATCTTATAGGCGGTTATTTCATGGCCCAGTTTAAGATTATGGCAGTGGTATGGCTGATACTTACGGCGGGGTTTATAATGCTGGGAGTTGGTTACGGCCCGCTGTGGGCGTTTCTCATCGCGTTCCTGGATTTTCTGCCGGTATTCGGAACAGGTACAGCCCTTCTTCCATGGGGGCTTATTAAGCTTTTGGGAGGCGAATACGCCTTTGCCGCGGGCCTGCTGCTGATTTATGTATTGACACAGGTGACAAGGCAGATTGTGCAGCCAAAGCTGGTGGGTGACAGTATGGGTCTGCCTCCCCTTCTCACGCTGTTTTTATTGTATCTGGGATTTAAGACGGACGGAATCGCGGGAATGATTCTGGCCGTGCCCATCGGCCTGCTGTTTGTGAATCTGTATCATTACGGAGCCTTTAAAGGCATTACGGACAGTCTTGCTGTCCTTGCGGGGGACATAGAGCGGTTCCGCCGTAAAGAGGTATGAGGTTCCGGCTATTGAGGTAAAAGGAAATAAAATCTAATCAGGAGAAGACGGAGTTGAAAGTGGAGAATAATCTGGATACAGATAAAGTCAGAGGGCTGGTGTGGAGGCTGGCATTTCCTTCCATGCTGGCTCAATTTGTGAATGTGATGTACAGCATCGTGGACCGTATGTACATCGGAAATATTCCGGAAATCGGCGCCCTGGCCCTGGCCGGCGTGGGAATATGCGGCCCCGTGGTCACCCTGATATCATCGTTTGCCAGTTGGATTGGAGTGGGAGGAGCGCCTCTCATGAGTATCCGTCTGGGACAGAAAAATGAGAGGGCTGCCGCCCAGATGGTGGCCAACTGCTTCGCCCTTCTGACAGGTATGGCCCTTATTATTATGACGGTGTCCTATCTGTTTAAGGATCAGCTTCTGGTATTCTTCGGTGCGGGACCGGCTATATTTCCCTATGCCAACCAGTACATGAGCTGGTATCTGACAGGCACTGCATTTGCTTTGCTCTCAGCAGGCATGAACCAGTTCATCATATGCCAGGGATTTGCCACGGTGGGCATGAAGTCAGTGGTGCTGGGCGCTGTGAGCAACATCGTGCTGGACCCGGTGTTCATCTTTGGCATGAACATGGGGGTCAGGGGAGCTGCCATTGCAACCGTGCTGTCACAGATGGCCTCCTGTATCTATGTGCTGCTGTTTCTGTTCGGAAAGCGTCCCCTGGTGCGGATTACTTTTGGCGGGTACAGGTGGAAAACCATGAAGCAGGTGCTTTTGGTGGGCTTGTCCCCGTTTTTGATCATTGCCTCGGACAGCCTGCTCATCATTATCATGAACATGGTTATAAGCAGCTATGGGGGACCAGAGAGAAGCGGCATGCTCCTTACCTGCAATACCATTGTGCAGAGCTTTATGCTGATTATTACCATGCCGCTGGGAGGAATTACCGGTGGAACACAGACCGTAATGGGGTATAATTATGGTGCGGGCCGTGCTGACAGGATACGGAAGGCGGAAAAGCATGTACTGCTTTTATCGGTTGCCTTTACAACTGTCATGTTCATTATTGCACAGGCGGGACCGGGATATTTTGTCAGGATATTTACAAGGGAAATGTCCTATGTCCAGGTGACGGAGTGGGCAATCCGGATATTTACATTGTGTATCATCCCTCTGGCTGTGGAATATACGGTGGTAGACGGATTTACAGGTATGGGAATCGCAAAGGTGGCCATCAGCCTGTCCATGTTCAGGAAGTCGGTCTATTTCCTGGGAATGATTTTGCTGCCACGTTATTTTGGGGTGGAGGCTGTGTTTTATTCTGAGCCCATATCGGATATTACGGCCTGCGCAGCCGCGTCCACAACGTTTATCCTGTTAAGCGGAAAGGTGCTGAAGGATAACCGCAGGCTGTTTTGATTGGGCAGTTTGCGGCAGTCAGCCGAAAACATACATAAAAGGAAGGAAGAGGAATATGAATATACTGGTAAGCGCCTGTTTGCTGGGGGTGGAATGCAGATATAACGGCCGCGGCGTGCTCATTCCCCAGGCAGAGGAACTTTTAAGCAGACATCACCTGATTCCGGTATGTCCTGAAATCCTGGGCGGCCTGGCCACGCCCAGGATACCGGCGGAACGGGTGGGGACAGGAGTCATTACAAGGGATGGCGGGGATGTCACGGCAGCATATGAAAAAGGCGCCGGGGAAGTGCTTAAGCTGGCACAGCTGTACGGCTGCCAGGCAGCTATACTAAAGGAGAGGAGCCCTTCCTGCGGAAGCGGGCAGGTCTATGACGGCACATTTACCGGCACCCTTACTGAGGGGGACGGTGTCTGCGCCGCATGTCTGAAGGAACATGGGATTAGAGTATATGGGGAGAGTCAGGTGGGGAGACTGTTGGAAGACATAGAAAGGTAAAGGTGCATGAGGGAAGAAAAAAATAAGGCAGAATCTGTACCTGCCCGCAGCGAGGCAAGGCGTCCCCGCCGAAGCCGAAGCAGGGAGGCTTTCAAACAGCGCCAGAAGGAGCTGGCAGATAGCAGGGCGCAGGAGCGCAGGGTACATGAGAATAGGATACAGGAAACCGGAGGGGCAGGCGAAAACAGAACGGGTGACGGACATCCGCAAAATGACGGTCAGGGAACCTTGGATACACAGGGAAAAGGTCCTTTTGATAAAATCCTGAGCTGGAAGGCAGCTGCCCTGATTCTGATTCTGGCCGGTATTGTACTGGTTGGAGTCTATGTGTACAAAGCCCAGGGTTACAGGAATACATATTTTCCCCATACAGTTATTAACGGGACGGACGTGTCAGGGAAGACCGCGGAGGAAGTGAAGGAACTCATAGCCTCCGGAGTAAACGGTTACGGTCTTGTACTTAAGCTGCGTGAAGAGAAACAGGAGACGGTCACCGGTGAGAAAATCGGCCTTCACACTGTGTTTGACGGAAGTCTGGAGGAAATCATACGCCAGCAGAGTCCTTTCCGCTGGCCCAGATACCTGCTTAAGGGCCCATCCTACGATATAAAGACCATGATTGCCTATGATGATGACGCTCTGGCACAGACACTTAATGGCCTGTCCTGTTTTGACAGCGGCAAGGCCGTTCTGCCCTCGGACGCTTACCTGTCAGACTATGTGAGCGGCCAGGGATATTCCATTGTGCCGGAGACAGAAGGAACCACACTTGATATGGATAAGGTCAGGGCCCAGGTAGAGCAGGCCATATCCAGTCTTGCCCCGGAATTAGACCTGGACGCGCTGGGCTGCTACAAGGCTCCGTCCATCCGCAGCGACAATACCTCTCTGGCAGCGGCCAGGGATGCCAGGAACCGCTATGTGAACATGACTGTGACCTACACCTTCGGCAGTAAGACAGAGGTACTGGACGGGGATGAGATACATGAGTGGCTTGTGTCTGACGGGGAACAGGTTTCCATTGACCCGGACCGGGCCGCAGCCTATGTAAAGAGCCTGGCTTCCAGGCATAACACGGCATACAAGAGGCGGTCCTTTGCCACCAGCTACGGGCAGAATGTGGAGGTATCCGGTTTTTACGGCTGGAGGATCAACCAGTCCGAGGAGACCAAAGAACTATTGGGGATTCTGGAGGCAGGAGAGAGCGTTACCAGGGAACCTGTGTATTTGCAGACAGCCGCGAGCCATGACGGGCCGGATTACGGCAGTACGTATGCGGAGGTAAACCTGACAGCCCAGCACCTGATTTTTTACAAAGACGGGCAAAAGGTGCTGGAGTCTGACTTTGTCTCCGGCAATGTTTCCAGGGGCCATACCACGCCTCCGGGGATTTTCTCCATTACATACAAGCAGAGGGACGCGGTGCTGAAGGGGGAGGGATATGCCAGCCCGGTGAAGTTCTGGATGCCCTTTAACGGAGGCATTGGTTTCCACGACGCCAGCTGGCGGTCCAGCTTCGGCGGCTCCATCTATAAGAGCGGCGGGTCCCACGGCTGCGTGAACATGCCCTATGACAAGGCCAAAGAGCTTTTTGAAAATGTATATACGGGCATGCCTGTTATCTGTTATGACCTTCCGGGAACAGAGAGTAAGAAATCCAGCCAGTCCTCCGGCAGGGCGCCCCAGGAGACAACGGCGCCTGCACAGACGGCGCCTGCGCCCACACAGGCACCTCCGGCGAATCCGCCCGTTCCGCCGGAGTCACTGCCGCCGGAGACATTGCCCTCAGAGGCGGTACCACCTGAAACATCACCGCAGCCATCACAGCCTCAGGTTATTATACAGCCTGCGGATCAGACAACGGCAGCACCCGCCCAGACACAGCCGTCGTCCGGAACCACAGAAGGGTACGGCCCGGCCTTTCAGACCCCACAGTCCGGCTCATCAGCCGGACCGGGCGTCAGCTGACAAAACTTGCCGTGTAAGGGCCAAACCATAAGGATTTTTGCAGGAGGCAGTCGATTTTTCAAGTGAATTTATTGACAAATGGAAAAAACCATTTTATAATGCCCTTAATGCATCTGGGGATTACTCGTAAAGCCATTATTCAAAATTAGGGAGGATATGGACTATGGTAGAAAAGAAAGATGTTAAGGCAACTGTAAAGGCAGCAGCACAGGCAGCACAGCCGGCAGAGGCCAAGGCAGAAGCAAAACCAGCAGTTCCGGAGAAAGTAGAAGCAAAGGCAGAGGCAGCAGTTCCGGTGAAGGCAGAAGCAGCTCCTGTTGAGAAGGAAGCAAAGGCAGCTCCGGCTAAAAAGACGACAGCCAGGAAAACAGCTTCTAAGACAACAGCCAAGAAGGCAGCGGCTCCAAAGGAGACAGTGAAGAAGGAGGCGGCTCCAAAGGCGGAAGCTAAGAAGGAGACAGCCCCCAAAGCAGCAGCTAAGAAAGAGACCGTGAAGAAGGCACCTGCCAGAAAGGCAGCAGAGCCAAAGGCAGCCGTACATTTCCAGTTTGACGGCAAGGACCTTGTGGCAAAGGATGTGCTGGACCAGGCTGTGAAGGCATTCAAGAAAGCACACAGGGGCGTTGAGATAAAGACCATTGATCTGTATATTGTGGCAAACGAAGGCGCAGCCTACTATGTGGTGAACGGCGAAGGCGGAGATGATTACAAGATAATACTGTAATCCGGTATAAAGGATTGAAGGATGAAGTGGGTTGCTGTATCATGGATGCAGCAGCTCATTTATTTTATGTGCCGCGGGCAGGCAGAATATCAATAAGGATGGGAAACAGGACAGTATGACAGATTTACCGGTACGATTTGAAGAGCGGATGAGAGCATTATTGGGAGAAGAATATCCGGCCTTTGCGGCCAGCTATGACAAGGAAAGGGTCCAGGGATTGAGGTTTAACAGTCTCAAGTTCCCGGATGGAAGGGGGGACGCAGCCGGAAGCGGAAAAGACGGGAAAGACAAAGGGACCTGGGAAGAGACCGGCGCCGCAGAAGCAGCGGAACGGGTCAGGCAGGAAACCGGATTTACCCTTGAGCGGATTCCGTGGGTGAAGGAAGGATATTATTATTCCGGGGATAACAGGCCCGGAAAGCATCCATATCATGAGGCGGGACTTTACTATATCCAGGAGCCCAGCGCCATGGCCGTGGTGGAATTATTGAACCCCGGGCCGGGAGAGCGTGTGCTGGATTTGTGCGCTGCGCCGGGAGGAAAGTCCAGCCACATCGCTTCCAGGATGAAGGGAACCGGCTTTCTTCTGTCCAATGAGATTCATCCGGCCAGGGCCAGGATACTTTCCCAGAATATGGAGCGGATGGGTGTGCGAAACGCAGTGGTGTCCAATGAAGACGCCCAAAGCCTGTCCGGGACATTCGACCGTTTTTTCCACAAAATCGTGGTGGATGCCCCCTGTTCAGGTGAAGGAATGTTCCGCAAGGATGAGGAAGCCAGAAGCCAGTGGAGTGAGGAACATGTGAAGATGTGCGCCGCCCGTCAGGGCGAGATACTGGACCACGCAGCCGCCATGCTGGCACCCGGGGGCAGAATGGTATATTCCACCTGTACCTTTGCCCCGGAGGAGAATGAGGGTACGGTTCTGGCCTTTCTGAGACGCCATCCTGAATTCTGCGTGGAACAGGTGCCTGCCTATCCTGGCTTTACGAAAGGAAAGCCTCAGTGGGCAGGGCCGGAGGCGGAAGGCTGGGGCCTGGAGAGGACCCTTCGCATCATGCCCCACATCCTGGAGGGAGAGGGTCATTTCATGGCTGTCTTGAGAAAGGAGGGGGATCCGGAAAATGCGGCAAAGACAGAAAGCCGGGACAGGCTGTATCTGGACAGCAGAAAGAGAAAAGAAGCGTTCAGGGATTATGAACCCTTTATCCGGGACACTCTGACAGAACCGGACACCTTCCTGGAGAGGAAGGAATATGTTCTGTTCGGGGAACAGTTGTATCTGATGCCGGCCGATATGCCGGACATGAAGGGACTTAAGATACTCCGGCCGGGGCTTCATATGGGCACCCTTAAAAAGAACCGTTTTGAGCCCTCCCATGCCCTGGCCCTGGCGCTCAGGAAAGAGGAGGCGCAATGCTCCTGGGAACTGTCCCCCTCCGGAGACAGCGTAATCCGGTACCTGAAAGGTGAAGCTCTCAGCGAGGAGGCGGGAATATTTAAGGGACGCCTGAAAGGCTGGGTGTTAGTCTGCACCGGCGGTTTCAGCCTGGGCTGGGCCAAGTATGCGGGAGGCATGCTCAAAAACCATTATCCCAAGGGGCTGCGGCGGAATTAAAATCCGTCAGGTGCCTGGCGGCAGGAGCCGTTCCATATCTTCGGGCAGCCCGGCTGTGAATTCCATCTCCTTCCCTGAAATAGGATGTTCAAACCTGAGGAGATAAGAGTGGAGGGGCTGACGGCCGATATACCGGTAATCCGGGCAGTATAGGAAGTCTCCGGGAAGGGGATGCCCTATGGACCTCATGTGGACCCGTATCTGATGCGTCCTGCCTGTTTCCAGGCTGAGACTTACCAGAGACAGGTCCTTTTTTTCATTGTAGAGCAGGGTACGGTAATGGGTGACCGCCCTTTCGCCTGCCTCCGGGTCCACCCGGCGCTCAATGGTGGAGCCCTCTGCCCTGGCAATGGGGCTGTCAACCGTGCCTTCCTCCGGTGTATGCCCAAGTACAATGGCTCTGTACTCCCGCCTGATTCTGCGTCCGGCCATTTGTTCCGATAAGATACAGGCGCTGAGCATATGTCTGGCCAGGATAAGCAGCCCGGTGGTATCCCTGTCCAGCCGGTTGATGACCCGGTAAGTAAAAGCCTCCCCCTTTTCACGGAAATACCAGGAGACAGCATTGGCCAGGGTATTGTCATAGTGACCCTGGGAAGGGTGGATGGGCACGCCAGCATCTTTATTGATTACCAGTATATCCTCGTCCTCATACACAATGGAAAGAGGAAGCTTTACCGGCACGATATTCCCGGAATCCTCCTCCTCAGGCAGCGCCACCTCCACTGTCTCCCCGGCCTTAAGCCGGTAACCTGCGTGCGCCGGCATTCCGTCCACCGCAAGTCCCCGGCCGGCCTTAATGCGCGCCGCCAGCCTGTGGGAAAATCCCTTTGCCTTTAAAAACTGTCCAAGGACAATTCCATCCTCCCTGTCTCTAATGGTATAGCATAGCTCTCTCCGTCTCATGTCCGTCCCTCAACTCTGTTTTCTGTATAGAATCCCGTCAACTGCCCGGAAAATTTGTTAATTCAAATGTTTTTTCTTGCTGGCAGCGTGGTCCACGATGGCGTCCTTTCGCAGGAAGCTGGCCCGTTTTACGCTGTCTATTCCATATTTGCTGCGTATGGCATCCACTGCCTTTTCAAAATCCTTTTTCTTCTGAAGTCCGGGGTCGTCAAAAAGGCTCATCTGTGAGAAGCCGTCATCGGAAATCTTACCGGCCCGCACACCCATGAGCCGCAGCGGCGTCATGTGCCAGGATTCCTTCAGCAGACGGCAGGAATATTCATAAATCACGGAGGTGGAATCCGTTGGTTCCGGTATGACCATCTGGTGCGACTGATTCTTAAACTCCCAGTCACGCAGCTCCACACAGACATTATTGCACAGCACATGGTCCGCCCTCAGCCTGGCGCCTACGGTTTCACAGAGGGAGAGCAGGACCTGGCAGGCGCTTTCATAGTCAGATATATCCCTGGAAAGGGTGATGCTGTTGCCATACGCCTTATTGACAGGTTCCTTTTCAGCCACAGGATCATCATCAATGCCATTGGCGTACTGTCGGATGAGGACAGCATATTTCTCGCCCAGGTGGGACTTAAGCACCCCCAGGTTGCAGCATGCCAGCTGTCCGATGGTATGCAGCCCCAGGTTTTCCATTTTCCTCTGTGCAGCACCTCCCACAAAAAATAACTCCCGTATAGGCAGGGGCCACATCTTATCAGCCACCTCCCGGGGAAACAGGGTATGGCATTTATCCGGTTTCTCAAAGTCAGAGGCCATCTTAGCCAGAAGCTTATTGGTGGAGATTCCGATATTCACCGTAAATCCCAGATCCTTCCTGATCCGTTCCCGAATCTCATTGGCTACCTCCAGGGGGCTGCCAAAGAGATGGATGGTGCTGGTCATGTCCAGAAAAATCTCATCGATACTGAATTTTTCATGGTCCGGCGTGTATTCCTCCAAAAGCTCCATCATGCGCCGGGAGCATTTAATGTAAAAATCAAATCGGGACGGGACAACCACCAGATCCGGGCATTTGCGCATGGCCTGAACCAGGGGCTCCCCGGTGGTGACCCCATACCTCTTAGCCAAAGGAGACTTAGCCAGCACGATTCCATGGCGGGACTTGGCGTCCCCTCCGACCGCAGCAGCAACCGTTCTCAAATCCAGGGCCTCCGGGTCCTGAGAAAGCCGGTACACACATTCCCAGCTTAAAAATGCTGAATTCACATCAATATGAAAAATAAGACGATCCCCCTGTCCCATCATAAAACACCGGCCTTTCTGTCGTATTGTCCGCTTACAGATATCATAGCAGAATATGTGTTCGGGGGCAAGAGGGAGATGGGAAGATGGGGGAGAGGGGACGCGGATGGCTTGGGGGATCGGCGTCCGTGGGAGGAAGGGAGGAGGCAGGTGGGGATACGGCTGCCTCCTCCCTTCCTCCCACGGACAGAAGCATCTCCCTCCTCGCGCCCCCCAACCCACATTCCCAGTAATAATCATTTTCACCCGGGAATACTATTAAAATAAAGCCAACTAGGCGGCGTCGCTTATGAAGCAATGGATTTTTTTGATAACACTGACAATTTCACTGGCCTGCACTCAGATAAATGCGGCTGCAGACAGTTGGACTTCGGTACCTGTGACGGAAGAGGCCCGGGGGGAAGGGGATTTCCTGAAGCTGTATGCCCAGTCTGCTGTCCTTATGGATGGGGATACCGGCAGAATTTTGTATGGGAAGGGACAGGATATTATCCGGCCCATGGCCAGTACCACGAAAATTATGACCTGTATCCTGGCTCTGGAGAACGGAAGGGGGGAGGATACGGTGAAGGCGTCCTCCAATGCCGCCTCCCAGCCCAAGGTGCACCTGGGGGTACGGGAGGGAGAGGAGTACAGGCTGGAGGACCTTTTGTATGCCCTGATGCTGGAATCCTATAATGATGCGGCTGTGATGATAGCGGAGCACATAGGAGGCAGCGTGGAAGGGTTTGCCGCAATGATGAATGAGAAGGCTGTGGGGCTTGGCTGCGGGGATACCTATTTTATTACGCCCAACGGGCTGGATGGGGTAAGGACAGATGAACAGGGAAAGGAACATATCCATTCCACCACAGCCTCTGATTTGGCCCGAATCATGCGGTATTGTGTGACAAAGTCCCCTGCCAGGGATGAATTTTTAAAGATAACGCAGACCCAGAACCACTATTTTACGGATACGGCAGGGAAACGCTCTTTTAACTGTTATAATCACAACGCGTTTCTGACTATGATGGAAGGGGTCCTGTCCGGGAAAACGGGATTTACAGGGGGAGCCGGGTATTCTTATGTGGGAGCCATGGAGAACCAGGGAAGGACCTACGTCATTGCCCTTCTGGGCTGCGGCTGGCCGCCTCATAAGACATATAAATGGTCGGATGCAAGAAAGCTCTACTCCTATGGGCTGGAGCATTTTAAGATGAAGGATGTGTTCCGGGAGGAAGCCTTTGCCAGGGTTCCCGTGGCAGGAGGACTGTGCTGGAAGGAAGGGGAAGGCGCCACTGACCAGGTGGAGCTGTCCATGATGCTTAAGCCCGATGATATGCATCTGACACTGCTGATGGGAGAGGGGGAGCAGGCGCGGGTGGTGAAGAAGGTTCCTTCTATATTAATGGCCCCGGTCAGAGAGGGACAGCAGGTGGGAACCGTGGATTATTACCTGGGAGAGGTGCTGGTAAAAAGGTTCCCTGTCTATGCCGTGCAGGGAGTGGAGAAGATGAATCTGAGACGGGCCGCGGACCGGGTGCTGGATTTGTTTCTGGTGAGATAGGAAGGGGGACAGGGGACTTTTACCAGGGCATGGGAAGGGGATTTTAAGGGGCTTTGGCCGGGATATGCCAGGATATGCCACATTATTTAATCTTTTCTTACAAATCTTTGTATTATGTGAAGTTTCCGCCGTTCTTGTTGACATATGAACGCTTTTGTCATTATAATAGGATTAATGTCATAAAATAGAAATTCATACGAATTTTGGATATGAATGAAGATACAGGAGATTTATACATAATGAAGGGAAAAAAGTTAAAAAGGGGCCTGGCGCTTGTGCTGGGACTGATGCTGGCCGCTGAGGTTCCGGCATCTGTGGCTACGCCTTTTAAAATGTTTGATTCCTATGCATATACAGGGGCGGCCACGGTTAAGGCCACCTCTTTGAATGTACGCAGCGGAGCCGGCACCGGATATTCATCGGTGGGCAGGCTGGCAGCGGGAGCGGCCGTTACCGTTATCGGGGAACAGCGCGGAACAGACGGCAATACATGGTATCAGATTCAATATACAGGAACGGGCGGAGCCGTTAACACCGGCTATGTCTCATCGCTCTATATCAGGCTTCCGGTGGCCTATACCACGGATTCTAATTTTGAAGCATATCTCACCTCACAGGGATTTCCGGAGAGCTATAAAAACGGGCTCAGGCAGCTTCATGCCCAATATCCGAATTGGGTATTCAAAGCCAAAAACACAGGTCTGGACTGGAACACGGTTATTGAAAATGAGTCTGTGCTGGGGCGCAACCTTGTGGCCACGGGCAGTGTTTCCTCCTGGAAATCCGTTGCCAACGGAGCTTATAACTGGGACAACAGTACGTGGACCGGATTCGACGGCAGCAACTGGGTGGCTGCCTCCGAGGATATCATACGGTATTACATGGACCCCAGAAATTTTCTGGATGAGACGTATGTGTTCCAGTTCCTCAACCATGAATATGATGCCAATACACAGACAAAGGAGGGGTTAAACAGCCTCATAAACGGCTCCTTCCTTTCAGGGACAACGAATTCCACAGGAACAGGGGGAAGTGATTTCTCCAGCGGGCCAGGATCTTCTTCGGAAGGTCCCGGTTCAGGCGGTCCCGGCTCCTCAGGCAGTTCCTCAGGTTCTTCCAAGGGGCCCGGGCGCAGCAGTACCTATGAAGATACACAGCATGGACCAGGGGTTTCCGGCAGTTCAAACGGCTCCGGGTCAGCAGCGGTCTCTCCGGGAGGCAGCTCCTCAGGCGGATCCTCAGGGAGCAGCAGTCCTTCTGGCAGCGGGGAGGTGAGTCTGGAGTCCCCACACGCATCCATTGAGCCCAGAGAGCGCAATATAGTGTCTACCAGCGTAAGCCTGGTGGCTCCGGGACAGGACGGTTCCGGCAGCAGCAGTGGTCCCGTGTCCCCGGGCCAGAGTGGCAGCGGCACTTCAAACGGTCCGGTGGCGTCACCCGCATCGGAAAATGTGGTGGACCAGACCGGCACGTCGCCGGGAGGCGGCTCCACCGGTGCAGCGGCTCCTTATGCAGACATCATCATGGCCGCGGCCAGTCAGTCAGGGGTAAGCCCTTATGTGCTGGCAGCCATGATACTCCAGGAGCAGGGCAATAATGGTACAAGCCCTCTTATTTCCGGTTCCTATTCCGGTTACGAGGGATACTACAACTTCTTTAATGTGGAGGCATACCAGTCCGGCGCAGTGTCCGCCATTGAGATGGGACTCAGGTTTGCGTCCCAGTCCGGTTCCTACGGACGTCCCTGGAACACGGTGGAGAAGGCCATCCGGGGCGGCGCCCAGAATTATGGGGATAATTATGTGAAAGCCGGGCAGAATACATTTTATCTGAAGAAATTCAATGTCCAGGGGTCAAACCTTTATAAGCACCAGTATATGAGCAATATCCAGGGAGCTGCCTCAGAGGCGGCCAAGCTGTCCCAGGCATACACGTCTGATTTGAAGAAGACAGCCCTGGAGTTTCATATCCCTGTATTTAACAATATGCCGGAGCAGCCCTGCGTGGCGCCTACCGGAGACGGAAGCCCCAACAACAAGCTGTCCGGTCTCGGAGTGGACGGTTTCAATCTGACTCCAAGCTTTAACAGGGATACCCAGGAATATAATCTGATTGTGGATTCTTCTGTGTCCAATATTACAGTCAGCGCATATGCGTCGGATTCCAATGCGCGTGTGGACGGCGCAGGCAATGTCTCCCTGCAGAATGGCGGAAACGACATTTCCATCGCTGTGACTGCCCAGAACGGAAGCGTGAGGACCTATACCATCCATGTGGTGAAGCAGGACGGCGGTCCTACCCAGGGAAGCGCAGGCTCACCTGTATATGGAGGCGGCAGTTTTGGCGGTACGGTCAGTCCGGACGGCAGTTCAGGCGGCAGCGGCGGACCAGGCGGACCGGGAAGTCCTTCCGGAAGCGGCAGCGGACCAGGCGGAAGCAATGTAACCATTGTAGAAGTGCAGTCCTGATAAAGGGAAAATATTATAATCAGAAAGTGGGAAATGATGATGATTAGACGTATGAGACATGTGGCTGCAGTTCTGGCAATGGCGTGCATGATGACAGTCATGATGCCGGCGCAGATGATAACGGCCTTTGCGGCAAATGCGAGAATCGCCTTTTCCGACCCATCCGCAACCGTGGGCGGCAAGATCAAGGTGAATATGAAGATAACCAGCAGCGACAACCTGGCCAATGCGGATGTGATGCTGTCCTATGATTCCAACATATTGGAATTTGTGGACGGCACCAACGCGGACGGAGGGGCGGGAGCTGTCCGGGTCCATGGGGACGCAGGCACGCCCAATACGGGAACCCTTGCATTCACCCTTAATTTCAATGCCATAGCGGCCGGGACCAGCAAGATTGAGGTTACCAGCCAGGAAATTTATGATTCCAACTCACAGATTGTGACGGTTAACCAGCAGGGAAGCTCCACTGTGACGGTCAGTGCCCTGCAGTCAGCTTCCAAGGATGCCACTCTTAAATCACTCCAGATTTCACCAGGAAGCCTGACGCCGGCATTTTCACCGGATGTGGACACCTACGCGGTGACCGTTGGAACGGATGTGGATAAGGTTATTGTCAGCGCGGATTGCACGGACGGGAACGCCACCAAGGTGGTCAGCGGAAACGAAGGACTCCAGATGGGCGAAAACCGCGTGACATGCCGCGTGACAGCCCAGGATGGCGAGACCATCAAGGAATACGTCATTGTGGTGACCAAGGCAGAGGGCGGCGCCAGCGCTGCGGATGCCGATGCTTCTTCCCAGGTAAGGATGCGGATAGCCGAGCGCGTCATCACCATTCTTCCGCCTGATCCTGAGGTGAAGGTTCCGGAAGGATTCAAGGAGAGCACCATTAATATCGACGGCCACAAGGTTCAGGGCTGGGTATGGGGCTCTGAGGCAGAGCACCAGTACTGTGTCGTGTACGGTATGAATGAGTCCGGAGAGAAGAGCTTCTACCGTTATGATATGAAGGACGATGAGAGGACCATACAGCGTTACTTTGAGGACCCGGCCATCAGCGGTTCCGTGACAAAGGAAGTGTACGATGAACTGGCCCTTACATACGACAAGATTTACGATGATTACAATCTCCTTAAGATACTGCTGATTGTGACCATTGTCATCGCAATCATTCTGCTGGTCATCCTTCTGGTGGTTGTATTTACCAGGGGCTCCGGAAGAAAGGGCGGCAGCCGGGATGAACTGGGTGACAAGAAGGACGGTCCGCGGGGCGGCCGGGGCAGGAACAGCAGGAAGGAAAAGGCAGAGGAGCCTGAGCTTTTGGAGCATTCAGAGGATTATCAGGAATACGCCGATGAGGAGGGCTGCCAGGATTCTGACTGGTACGATGAATCTGAGGAATATGAGGATGATTCTGCCTACGGCGATGATGAGGGCTACAGAGACCTTCCGGAGGAGGATTATCCGCTGGATGAAGAGGATGAGGACATCTACGAAGAGGATGAAGATGTCTATGAAACGGAAGAAGAGCCTCAGGTGGAGATTCCGGTGAAAAAGCCGGTGAAGCCTGGGAGGCCGGTTCAGACACCGGACCGTGCGCCGGCCCAGGCGCCGGCATCCAGGCAGAAGCCGCCTGTGAAACAGGAACGGCCGGTTGTCAGGAGGGAAACAGAGCAGGGTTCTGCAAAACAGGACGCACAGGATGATGATTTTGAGATTTTTGATTTGTAATAAAGAATAACAGAACCCACAGGCAGACCATAAAGGCAGCAGCCATCCGGGATATTCCCATGGCTGCTGCCTTTTGCGTGCTGCCGGAGACTGTACGCGTCCTCAATGGTTACAGTTAATTCTTAATGATAAAAATTTATTATCAGACCATCACAACATATAATTATACTTTATTTTTAGGGGTTGTTATAATAATAACATAAGCCTTTTAATGAAGAAGTATATATAAGGGATAAAAGAATAAAGGAGGAGGCATTTCATGGGATACAGAATGGATTTGAAGGATGCCGACAGGATGTTTGCAAAGCTTCAGGAAGAGTATGAGATATGGGCGCCAAAACGTTTTGTGGGTAAGGGCAGGTATTCCGACACAGACCTGATTAAGTACGCCAGGGTGGACCGGGCGGAGGAAATCGAGTACAGGGAAAAATCGGATTTTCCGGCCAAGGAGGTATTAAGCCCCATTACCCAGTCCCTGTTCTATTTCACAGAAGATGAATTCATTGAAAGCAAGGCTGTTTCCAAGAAGCTGCTTATATTCATGCGGCCCTGCGATATCCACGCGCAGCATCATCAGGAAAAGATATATCTGACCAACGGCGGTTATGAGGATATATATTACAAGCGCATGAACGAGAAGGTCAAGATAGTGATGATGGAGTGCGGCAAAGGCTGGGATACCTGCTTCTGTGTCAGCATGGGAACCAACAGGACCGATGACTATTCCATGGCAGTCCGTTTCGGAGAAGACGTACTGGAGTTCCAGGTAAAGGACGATGCATTTGCCTCCTATTTCGAGGGCATGGAGGAATGTCCCTTTGAGCCGCAGTTTGTGGAAAAGAATGAGCTGACCCTCACGGTGCCGGAGATTCCGGATAAGGAGGTTCTGACAAAGCTTAAGGAGCATCCCATGTGGAGGCAGTTTGACGGCAGATGCATTTCCTGCGGCGCCTGTACCGTGGCGTGCAGCACCTGCACCTGTTTTACAACAACGGATATCATATACAATGAGAACCGCAACGTGGGAGAGCGCAAGAGGACTTCCGCCTCCTGCCAGGTAAAGGATTTCACCGATATGGCCGGCGGCATGAGCTTCAGAAACAGGGCCGGGGATAGGATGCGCTATAAGGTGCTCCACAAATTCCACGACTACAAGGCCAGGTTTAAGGACTACCATATGTGTGTGGGCTGCGGACGGTGCATGGACCGGTGTCCTGAGTACATATCCATCGTGGCTACAGTGAATAAAATGGCAGACGCTGTTGAGGAAATAAAAGCCGGCAGGCAGGCATAGGAGAGGGGACGCAGTCATGAATAATATAGTGAAGCCAGTGGCATGTAAGATACGCGAGGTAAGGCGGGAGAGCCTTCATGAATATACATTCAGAGTGGAGACGGATATCCGTCCGTCCCACGGACAGTTCCTGCAGCTTTCCATTCCAAAGGTAGGGGAAGCACCCATATCCGTCAGCTCCTTCGGGGACGGCTGGATGGATTTTACCATACGTTCCGTGGGAAAGGTGACGGACGAGATATTTGAGAAGCAGCCGGGCGACATCCTTTTCTTAAGGGGAGCCTACGGCAAAGGATGGCCGGTGGAGCAGTTTCAGGGTAAGCATATGGTGGTCATCACCGGCGGCACCGGGCTGGCGCCTGTAAAGAGCATGCTGAATATGTTCTGGAATCAGGAGGATTTTGTAAAGAGCGTGCACCTGATCAGCGGATTTAAGAATGAGGACGGGATTATTTTTAGGAATGACCTGGAGCGCTGGAAGGAGAAGTTCACCACCACCTATGCCCTGGATACGGACCACAAGGATGGCTGGGAGACAGGTTTTGTCACAGAGTTTGTGCCGGGGATTCCCTTTAAGGACTTTGGGGAGGATTACAGCGTTGTGGTGGTAGGACCGCCGCCTATGATGAAGTTTACGGGCCTGGAAGTCCTTAACCAGGGCGTGCCGGAAGAAAAGATATGGATGTCCTTTGAGCGCAGGATGTCATGTGCCGTGGGCAAATGCGGACACTGCCGCATTGATGAGGTGTATGTCTGTCTGGACGGACCTGTGTTTAATTATACCCAGGCCAAGTATCTGGTTGATTAAGAGAGGGGTGGCGAAGGAATGAATCATGATATTGATATAAAAAAGGTAAGAATCAACTGTTTCAGACAGTCCAAGGTGGCGGGGGAGTTCATGCTGCAGATGCGTGTGCCGGGAGCCATGATTGAGGCAAAACACTTAAAGCTGGTGCAGGATCTCTGTGAGCGCTTTGGCAACGGCACCTTTCATCTGGGCACCAGGCAGACCTTTGACATACCCGGTGTAAAGTATGAGAATATAGAGGAAGTAAATAAGTACATCAAGTCATATATCCATGACGTGGACGTGGAGATGTGCGGCGTGGACATGGATGTGACGGATTACGGCTACCCCACCATCGGCGCCAGGAATATCATGTCCTGTATCGGAAACGCCCACTGCATCAAGGGCAATGCGAATACATACGAGCTGGCCAGGAAGATTGAACGCCTGGTGTTCCCGTCCCATTACCATATCAAGGTGGCTGTGGCCGGATGTCCCAACGACTGTGTTAAGGCTAACTTCAATGATTTCGGCATCATGGGCATCAACAAGCAGGTATATGACATTGATCGCTGCATTGGCTGCGGTTCCTGCGTGGACGCCTGCAGGCATCATGCCACAGGCGTGCTGAGCCTGAACCGGAACGGCAAGATTGACAAGGACACCTGCTGCTGCGTGGGCTGCGGCGAATGTTCCCTGATTTGTCCCACCGGAGCATGGACCAGGGGCGATAAGAAGCTGTACCGCGTAACCCTGGGAGGACGTACGGGCAAGCAGAATCCAAGAGCAGGCAAGCTGTTCCTTAACTGGGTTACGGAGGATGTGATCCTGGGCATGTTTGCCAACTGGCAGAAGTTTTCCGCCTGGGCTCTGGATTACAAGCCGGAGTATCTCCACGGCGGCCATCTGATTGACCGTGTGGGCTATAAGGAATTCGTAAAACATATCTTTGAAGGAGTGGAGTTTAATCCTGAGGCAAAGATGGCGGATGATATTTTCTGGGCTGAGAATGAGCAGAGAGGAAACATGCATGTGATGCCGCTGTCTGAGCATAAGCACGCAGGCCCCCAGGAGCCGGCAAAAAAGCAGGCATAGAGGAATTTGGATTATAAATAGCGGCAAAAGAATTCAAACAGCGGGGATGTGAATGCATACCCTGCTGTTTTTCTGCGGTTTCCGCGCAAAGATTGCCGGCCCTGTAATATTTTGGGTCCGGACAGGGATACTAAACAAGGTAAGTACGGACAGCGCGGAGAAAGATGCGGACAGCCGGAAATTATTAGTGTACACTAATTTATACAGTGACATTTTGGGAAAAATGTAGTATACTTCTAAGCGAAATAAATTGACGGATTTTTAACATATTATGGACGAAAGGAAGAATGAATATGTACTGTGTAAAGCGCATCAATGATGATTTGTTCTGGGTTGGCGGTACAGACCGGAGGCTGGCCTTATTTGAGAACGCGTATCCTATTCCGCGGGGGGTTTCCTACAATGCTTATCTTCTGCTGGATGAGAAGACTGTGCTGTTTGACACGGTGGACCGGGCAATCACGGAGCAGTTTTTTGAGAACATAGACGCACTGTTAAAGGGACGAGCCTTAGATTACGTGGTGGTAAACCACATGGAGCCGGACCACTGCGCCACCCTTGGAGAGATTGTGCTGCGGTATCCGGGGGTACAGGTTGTGTGCAACCCCAAAACCATTCCGATTATCAAACAGTTCTATAATTTTGACATTGATTCCAGAGCCATTGTGGTCAAGGAAAATGATACTCTTTGCACGGGGCGGCATACATTTACCTTCCTCATGGCGCCCATGGTACACTGGCCGGAGGTTATGGTAACCTATGATACCACGGACAAGACCCTGTTCTCCGCGGATGCCTTTGGCACCTTCGGGGCCATGAACGGCAACCTGTTTGCGGATGAGGTGAATTTTGAGAGAGACTGGCTGGACGATGCCAGACGGTATTATACCAATATCGTGGGCAAGTACGGGCCTTCCGTGCAGACCCTGTTAAAGAAAGCGTCAGGCCTGGACATCCGTACCCTGTGCCCGCTTCACGGCCCGGTATGGCGCGAGGATATAAGCTGGTACGTGGACAAGTATCTGACCTGGAGCAGCTATGAGCCGGAGGAAAAGGCCGTGATGATTGCCTATGGTTCCATCTACGGCAACACGGAGAACGCAGCCAATATCCTGGCCTGCAAACTGGCGGAGAGGGGAATCAGGAACATTGCCATGTATGACGCCTCCTCCACCCATCCTTCCACTATTATCTCGGAGGCATTCCGCTGCAGCCATCTGGTGTTTGCGTCAGCCACCTATAACGGAGGCATCTTCAGCAGCATGGAGCATGTGCTCATGGATCTGAAGGCCCATAACCTGCAGAACAGGACCGTGGCCCTGATGGAAAACGGCTCCTGGGGCGTGCTGTCAGGAAAGCAGATGAAGGAAATCATCGGCTCCATGAAGAATATGACCATTCTGGAACAGATGGTGACAGTAAAATCATCTCTTAAGGAATCCCAGATGGAAGAACTGGATTCCATGGCGGATGCCATTGCGGAATCCATGAAATAGCAGCACTGAATCAGTGACAGTCATAGTTTTAAACGATTTGCCGGATGGCTTTATTGGAGCTGTCCGGTATTTTATTGCGTTTTTTGTACCTTTTTTGTACTTTTTGTGTATTTTTGGTTGTTAATATTGCACTTATTTGTGAAATTTAGTAGTATAGAACATGCATTCCATAATTTAAAGCGCTGAAATATGGGAGGCGCAGAAAAATACAAATGATGTGGGAGGATATGATAACATGGGGATTATGAGACTGATTGAGGGGATAAGGGCACGGAAGACAGTCAGTGTGTTTTCCGGAAGTCATGAATATCTGTTTACTGCAGGGAAATCCGGTCCCGCCTGTCCGGACGGTTTTTGGGAAATCGGCGTCAGATGCAGGCCGGAGGCGTTTTCTGACCGAACCGGTCCGGACAATGGTCCCTTTTTATTTTTCGACAGCAGAACTAACCAGTTTCTGGATTTTACCGGGGGCCTTCTGGAAACATTATTTCCCATGTCCTCTGAACATTTTTACGATATGGCTGTCCTGGAACAGGAAGTGAATCTGAGGGTGAGCCGGTATATTGCTCATAATCTGATAAATAAGATACAGGAGGGTGCGGCAAAGTACGGGCGGGAGGAGTTTGACGAAGGGGAGATACGGGAGCAGGCGTATGTATGTTATATGACAGGGGCCTGCGGCCGCCTTCATGTGCCGGCCCGGGCTTTTGACATGGAACAGTTCTGCCGTATGGACGGGAAGCTGTCCAGGACAGGAGAGGGACCGTTTGTTGAGGCGTATGCCCGTCTCATGATGCTTCATTTAAGTGAACAGTTTCCATCCGGCGAAGTGGCAAGAAGCTTTCTGGAGGATAGATGCAGAAGGGACGCGGGGCGCCAGCGCAATTACGATGTCATCTGCCGGGAATACGCAAAGGACAGCTTTGTGGAGCAGGAGCTGGAATATCTGATGAAAGAGCCAACCGACAGCATGAAGCGGGCCAAGAGCCTGTGCCGGCTCTTAAAGGCCAAGGGCAGCGTGAAGCCGCAGGTGGAGGTGGAGCCGGAGATGCTGACGGTCTCTCTGGCCTCAGATTGTCCCGGACCCGTTATCGGAAGAAAGCGGGAGATGTATTACTCGTGACGGTAGCTGTAAAGCATGTTGGCAAAGCAGTGTAAAACGTATCTGTAAAGGGTGGTTCCGGACGTTGACGGACCGGGGACAGGATGGTACAATGATGGATAGCCATATGGAATGACAGGAGGACAGGAATCATGATTAGAAGAAAAGACGAGATGGAGGCCGTTGCCAAGCACGAGGTGCAGAAGGGGATGGGAGATGTGACCTTCCACACCTTCATGACAAAGGAGGAGGCTTACGGTTCGGGAAGGACCTTCGCCAGGGTCGTGTTTGAGCCGGGCACATCCATTGGGATACATGAGCATCAAGGAGAGTTTGAGGGATATTATGTGCTGAAGGGACAGGCCCTGGTAACGGATAACGGCGTGGAATCCGTGCTGAATCCCGGAGATTACCACATGTGCAAGGATGGGGACAGCCACGGCATTGCCTGTTACGGGGACGGGACCATGGAAATCATTGCACTTATCATCAATGTTCCGGCATAGAGATGCCGGGGAGGATATTTTGACCGGGACATTGGACCGGGCTGCCTGTTTTGGAAGGATTGTTTGAATCTGGTTCCTGGCGGACAGCTCTGTATTTTTGTCTGAAACATGTATCGCAATACGTAAAAAATCTGTAATGCAATGAATAATATATTGTATTTTTAGAATCCCTGTAGTAAAATAATATCGGATTATGGGTTCTCTGACCCGTGTTTGCGCATAATTTCAGCCAGACAGCGTATGACGGGAAGAAGCTCCAGGGCTTCCTTTTCACTCAGACTGTGGAGTTCCCAGAACAACTGCTGCTTGCTGTTGCCCATGGAGTCGGTTTCAGGGTAAAAGATACGGTCAGCGGGAATTCTCAAAGTGGTTACCAGAGGATAAAGCACCTCAAATTTGGGGTTTCCACGGAAATTTTCTATATTAATAATGGTACGGACATCTATGCCCAGCTTCTCAGCCAGGGAAGCCTGGGACATTCCCTGCTCTTCGCGGGCCTTTCGGATGACCGTACCTAAAGTTTTAACGTAGTCATGCATTGCGATTCACCTCAATACTAGTGTACACTACACTTCTCATATTATGAATTACTATGCAATGCATATAAATAATGAATTGAAATACACTGAACTCCTGGATGTAATGCCGGGAGGGGGAAAGGAAGTTTTGCATGGGTGAAGGGACAGAAGACAGAAGGCAGGTGTGCGGGAAACGCGTGGTGCAGGAACCGGGGCTTGAAAAGGAATATGCACAGCCGCTTCTGACATTATTTGACGAACTGCTGGCCTGGGACCCGGCATCAGGGGACAGCCGGATTATATTTTACACAGAGGGCAGAAGCCGGCTGCGGGAGAACCGTACAGAGCGGGAATTCAGGGCATTTGCCTGGAGCCGTGTACATCCCCGGGAGTGCAGGCAGTTCCTGGCATTTTTCAGCTCCGTGCACATGAAAGAGCTTTCAGCGAGCAGACATCCCGATAAGCTGGTCTACCGGCAGAGGACGGCGGAGGGTGACTATGTGTGGGTGGAGGCGGTGGCCATAGCAGCCGGTAACGGCGGCACCATCCTGTGCTATGTCCGTGATATGGAAAAGGAAGAACAGAAGCGGTACATGCAGGAACAGATTATCGACCGGTACGTGTACAGAAACTGCGATTTTTTCCTGTGTCTGGACGGGGGCACGGGTTATTATGAAATGTTGCAGAAAAATGACAGCCGTATACAGGGGCAGATGCCTTCTTCAGGAAATTATAATCAGGAACTGGAAGCCTGCGTCAGGAAGTATGCGGTGCCTGAGGACAGGGACCTGCTTTTGGAGAAAGCGTCCATGGGAAATGTCCTGGATGCCTTGGAACGGGAAGGCGAGCTGATGATATCTTATGGGGAAAAAAGCACGGACGGCCGGTATGCCCGCAAATTGCTGCACTATGCATACTTTGACAGGCAGGAGCGCAGGATTCTTCTTATGCGGCAGGATATCACGGCAGAGTACCTGGAGCAGCGCAGGCAGAAGAAGCGCCTCAGCGACGCGCTCCTTCATGCAAGGATTGATTCTCTTACAGGCCTGTATAACCGCCAGGCAGTGAATGCCAAGATCAACACAGCCCTGAGGGAGGCCGCGGTGATGCCGCCTTCTGTGCTGCTTTTTATCGATTTGGATAATTTTAAGACAGTGAACGATACCCTTGGCCACCGGTACGGGGATAAGGTGCTGTGCTCTGTGGCGGAGTGTTTCCGCCAGGTCCTCCGGACTTCCGACATAATCGGAAGGGTGGGAGGCGACGAGTTCGTGGCCTTTTTATCGGGCGTCACGTCCGTTGGTGAGGCAGGCGAATGCGCGGGACGCCTGTGCCAGGCAGTGAGCCGCATACCGGATTTAGAACTGAAGGGCTGCGGGCTCTCCTGCAGCATCGGAGGGGCTGTGTGCCCGAGGGACGGAAGGGATTACGATTCCCTTCTCATTAAGGCGGATATAGCTGTCTATGAAGCCAAGCGCCGGGGTAAGAATCAGTTCGCGTTTTACGAGCCTGATATGAAGCCTCACTCCTAGCCCACCACTTCAATGTCATAGGTTTTCAGCCAGAAGTTGACCTGGAGGATATAGGCCAGCATCTGGGGACCGGCCATGAGCTGGCCGTACCAGGGTTTTCCGTAATCAGAGGGGCTGGTGAGGAAGCGGACCAGTTTTTTCCGGTCCAGGAAATCCATTACAGGTGAATGGCTGTCGTCCATCATTTCCCTTACACGGTCTGCAAGCAGTTTCTCATAGGCGGTATCATAGGTTTTAGGATAGGGGGACTTTTTCCGGAACAGTATTTCATCCGGGAGAAGTCCTTTTCCCGACTGGCGGAGCAGGTTCTTTACCAGTCCGTCCCTTGTTTTCATGTCCCAGGGCACGTTCCAGACGTATTCAATGATTCGGTGGTCCGCAAAGGGAACTCTTGCTTCCAGGCCGGAATACATGCTGGTGCGGTCCATGCGGTTGAGAAGGGTCTGCATGAACCAGCGCAGGTTCAGCCAGGCAATTTCCCGGCGTCTGGCTTCCTCCGGGGAATCCTCTGCCAGCACAGGGGTCTCTGCCACAGAGCGCTCATAGGTATCCAGCACATACCGGTCCATGTCCAGATACTCTAAGAAGCTGTCATCCAGCAGGGATTTTCTGGGGGACAGGTCCATGGTCCACGGGAACGTGTGGGCCTCAAAGCATTCCTTTTTATGGAACCAGGGGTAGCCGCCGAATATTTCGTCGGCGCATTCGCCGGTCAGGGCTACCTTGTTGTGTTCCCTGACCATGGAGCAGAACTGGAGCATGGAGGAATCAATGTCCCCCATGGCCGGCAGATCATGGGCCAGGACGGAATCAAAGAGACGGTCGGCCTGGGTCAGGTTGCCGCATTCAAGGTAATGATGGTCGGAATCCAGGAATCTTACCATCTGGTCCACGTAGGGGCGGTCCCGGGAGGGCTGGAAGGGGTTGGCCCGGAAGAATTTATCGTTGTCCACAAAGTCAAAGGAGAAGGTGGTAAGGCGCTTTCCCTGTTTTTTCAGTTCTTTTGCGCAGATGGCAGATACCAGGCTGGAGTCCACGCCGCCTGAAAGGAAGGTACAGATGGGCACATCTGAAACCATCTGCCTGCGCACGGAATCCTCCACCAGAAAAGACGTTTTCTCAATGGTCCTTTCATAGCTGTCCTCATGGGGACGGCTGACCAGCTTCCAATAACTATGCTGGCGGATTCCATCCGGGCCGCATATGAGGTAATGTCCCGGGAGCAGCTCCTCCATGTCCTTTAGAACGCCGCAGCCGTAGGTCCTGGCAGGTCCGATGGAGAACACTTCATTTAATCCCCTGCGGTCCAACCGGGCTTTGATGCCCGGATAGGCCAGGATTCCTTTGAGCTCGGATGAAAATATGAGTTCTTCGTCCCTCGCCGTATAGAACAGCGGTTTTACCCCGGCCCGGTCCCGGAACAGGCACAGACGGTTATGGGCCGTGTCCATGACGGCAAAGGCAAAGATGCCGTTCAGGCGCTTTACAAAGTCAGGGCCGTATTCCATGTAGCCTGCCAGTATGACCTCCGTGTCGCTGGAGCTCTGGAAGGAGCAGCCCGCGGCCATGAGCTCCCGGCGCAGTTCATCGGTATTGTACAGTTCCCCGTTGTAGACAATGGCAAAGGTCTGTCTGGAGCCTGATTTCACCATGGGCTGGTGACCTCCGGCCAGATCAATGATGGACAGGCGGGCATGGGACAGGCCGCCGTGTTCCCAAAGCCATTGTCCGGCGTCATCGGGGCCCCGGTGCCGCAAGCGTTCTGCCATGGCCCGCAGGACAGATTCATAGTGTTCTTTTTCTTTCAGGTAATGGTCATGAGGGTTATAAAAACCGGCAATTCCGCACATAATTCATTCCTCCTGTCATGATGTGGAAAGGTGTTTGGCTGTAAAATGGGTAATGTCCGGCGGAGACAATCCGCCTGTATACTGCGTTCCCCGGGAATCCGGCCGTCAGAGCATGAAACATGCCAGGGCAAAGGTGCAGGCAAAGCCAATGCAGACCGGTATCAGGTTCCTTCTGGCCAGTTCCAGAGGGCTTACATTGCAGATGGCGGCAACCGGGATGAGTCCCCATGGCACAATGGTGCCGCCTCCAACGAAGATAGCCGTAATCTGGCCCAGGGCCGCCATGACCGGTACAGATGATTCGGTGGCGGTCCCTAAGGTCCTGGCCAGGGCGCCGGTAAGGGGAAGACCGGAAAAGCCGGAACCGTCCAGACCCGTCAGTCCGCCCACCACCATCTGTATAAAGGCCGCCATATATTGGGTGAGGGGGGCGTTCTGTGCCAGCCACAGGGCCCAGTCATTCATGATGCCGCGGGTGACCCCCTCCCCCATGATGGAGGTGATTCCTTCTCCGCCTAAAAAGAAAAAGGCACCGATTATAATAACCGGAGCAAAGATGCGGATGGCAAAGAGAAAACCTTCGGTGACATAGCCGGTGACTTTTTCCAGGGACTGTTTCCCAAAGCCCAGCAGAGCGCCCAGGCAGGTGAGAAGGAGAGCGGTGCCGGAGACCATACTGGTGGCATCCCCGCCCTTCAGGCCGTACAGAAGCATAAGGATAATATCCCCGGCAAAGGCAAGGGGAGTAATGACAGCCAGGAACAGGGCGGTCTTCCTGGGTCCCCGCGGCCCGGAAGGTTCGGCCTGTATGGAGAGCCTGGGTCCCCTGGCATCCAGCTGGCCTCTGTTTAACACATATGCGCTGAGGACAGTGACAATGCCCATCGCCCAGAACAAAGGCCATGCCTGCCGGAGGATGGAGGAGGTGTCAAGGCCGGCTGCGCCGGCTGAGATGGCGGGAGCGCCCTGAATCACCACATCGTAGCTCAGGGCAAAGCCGTGTCCGAACAGGTTCATGGCCATGGCCGCGGCTAATGGATTCAGACCTGCCTTCACTGCAAAGGGAAGCATGATGGCTCCTACCAGCGCGACCGAGGGGCTGGGCCACAGGAACAGGGAAAACAGAAACATGGTGAGTCCAAGAATCCACCAGGTCAGGGAAGGGGTTTTCATAATGCCGGCCATGGGAACCATCATCAGATAGTCGCTTCCCAGATCCTTCAGGCATTTGGACAGGGAGGTAACCAGGGCAATGGTGGCCAGCACCTCCATGAATTCCCTGCCTGCATATAGAACAGCGGAAAACACGGTTATGATGCCGCCGGTGACGGATTTAAGGCCGATGAGGCCCAGGATGAACAGGAAGGCGATGCAGACGGCAGGCGTATCCTTTTTGAGGACCATCACTGCCAGGATAACGATGACGCCTATGAGATAAGCGTAGTGGAGAGGAGTCAGCACTACTGCGGATTCTATCATAATAAGTCACTCCTGTATTTATGGAATATAATCTATGATATGGGGAAATGCTTTCCCGCGTGAAAAGGAAATCAGGAAATTAGGGGTTGATTTTATGGCCGGGTGCTGGTATGCTAGATAAGGATTAAATTTTAAAATGAAAGGAAGTGAACCGGAGTGGAAGGTCGAAGTCATAAGTTGGAAGCAGACAATTATCATAAGCGTATGGTAGTGGGAGCTGGGCCGGCGGCTTTGATCCCGCTTTGCTTTCACTGCCGTTGATGATAGGATTCATATACGTTTATGATGATAGCCATGTATTACAGGAGGAGTCTGTAATTATGGCTGTTTTGTTGCTGCAGCCCGGTCATCCAGGGCAGGACTGCGGCATTTTGCGTACTGCTTTCATGATGTCACCATTCATGGAAGGAATAAGATGCAGGAGAATTTTGATTTAAAAGAGCTGATGGAGCTGTTAGATACAATGCAGCTCAGGTTACTGAAGGAAAAGCTGATTGAGATGAACGAGGTGGATATTGCCGCGTTCATCGAGGAACTGGATTCCGAGAAGACCGTAGTGGTCTACCGCATGCTTCCAAAGGAGCTGGCAAGCGATGTGTTTGCGTGCCTGCCTGTGGAGAAGCAGGAGCATATCATCAACAGCATCACGGATTACGAGCTCAGCGCCATTGTCAACGACCTGTTTGTGGACGATGCCGTGGATATGCTGGAGGAGCTGCCGGCCAATGTGGTCAAGCGTGTGCTTAAGAACTCCACGCCGGACACCAGGAAGCTGATTAACCAGTTTTTAAAGTACCCGGAAGGCAGCGCCGGAAGCATTATGACAGCAGAGTATGTGGGCCTTAAGAAGCGCATGACCGTGGATGAGGCATTTGCCTATATCCGCAGGCACGGCGTGGATAAGGAGACGATTTACACCTGTTATGTCATGGACGCAAAAAGGACCCTGGAGGGTGTGGTGACGGTCAAGGATCTGCTGATGCATCCCTATGAGGAAGTTATCGGCAACATCATGGATACCCATGTGATCAAGGCCGTGACCACAGACGACCAGGAGGAGGTGGCGGAGAGCTTCCGCAAGTACGACCTCCTGAGCCTTCCGGTGGTGGACCACGAGAACCGTCTGGTGGGCATTGTCACCGTGGACGATGTGGTGGATGTTATGGAGCAGGAGGCCACAGAGGACTTTGAAAAGATGGCGGCCATGCTTCCCAGCGAGAAGCCCTATCTTAAGACAGGCGTGTTTGCTTTGGCAAAGAACCGTCTGGCCTGGCTTCTGATTCTCATGGTCAGCAGCATGATTACAGGCAGCATCCTGGCAAAGTACGAGGCGGCCTTTGCGGTGATACCGCTGCTTGTGACCTTCATTCCCATGCTGACCGACACCGGCGGCAACGCGGGCAGCCAGAGCAGTACCATGATTATCCGAGGCATGGCAGTGGGAGAGATTGAAGCCAGGGATATCCTGCGGGTTCTCTGGAAGGAACTGCGGGTAGGCGTCATTGTGGGCGTCCTGCTGGGACTGGTCAATTATGTACAGCTGGTAGTCCGTTTTCCGGGCCAGGAAATGCTCTGCCTTACAGTGGTACTGAGCCTTCTGGCCACTGTCATGCTGGCCAAGACCATTGGCTGCGTCCTGCCCATCGTGGCGCAGGTCCTCCATCTGGACCCTGCCATCATGGCTGCGCCGCTTATCACCACCATCGTGGATGCGGTGAGCTTGATTATTTATTTTCAGCTGGCCTGCAGCCTGCTTAAAATTTAGGGAATGTCCAGGGCCGGAATCTTGCTTATATACAGGATTCCGGCCTTTTGTTTGCCCAGCATGGGCGTTTTCTAATGGGTGAAAGTCCCAAGTGCGCGTAGGCAACAACGAAGCACATAGCCGAACAGCAAGGGTGTCCGCCGTGAGACGGAATCTGAAAGAAGCTGTAAGCAAACCTCTGACCTGACGGACAGGAACCGCATATAAGGCTCGGAAATACGGATAAGGTGGCAAAAGGCACTGAAGTCCAAAAGGTTGCCGGAAGTACGAGTAAATGCGGCAGGTACATGGAGGAAAAGAACACGCACCTTAACTGGGGAGGTCTCACAGGCGGTCTCATTAGCCGTAGTAACAACGAATTGTGAGAAGTCAGCAGAAGCCATAGTAGTGAGGAAGTTCCTGTAATGGGGACGGAGCGAAGGGCTGAACAATCAATCAGTTGAAGTACGTTCCACTTCGTAGCCGGAGCATACGCCTGTCGATGACTTCAAAGGCGGCAAAGGCAAAAGGGGCAGAAAGGAAACAACGCATGGACACAAGCAGTCTCATGGAGCAGATATTAAGCAGGGATAATCTAAATGCGGCGTATCTGCAAGTCGTAAGGAATAAAGGAGCGGCAGGCGTGGACGGGATGACCGTTGAAGAACTTGGCGCATATCTTTCGGAAAACGGCGAAAACATTAAGGAACAGTTGCGGACGAGGAAGTATAAGCCGAAGCCAGTCCGCAGGGTGGAGATACCCAAACCCGATGGTGGTACAAGAAATCTTGGAGTGCCAACAGCAGTAGACCGCTTTGTACAGCAGGCGGTGGCACAGGTGCTTACCCCGATATTTGAGGAGCAGTTTCACGACCACAGCTATGGATTCAGACCCAAGCGGTGTGCACAGCAGGCAGTCCTTAAAGCATTGGAAATGATGAATGACGGACACAACTGGATAGTGGATATCGACCTAGCGAAATTCTTTGACACAGTAGACCATGACAAGCTGATGACGATTTTCGGACGGACAATAAAGGACGGAGATGTCATATCGGTGGTAAGAAAGATTCTGGTCAGCGGCGTAATGATTGATGATGAGTATGAAGATACGGTAGTCGGCACACCGCAGGGTGGAAATATCTCGCCGCTGTTAGCAAATATCATGTTAAATGAGCTGGACAAAGAACTGGAAGCAAGGAGGCTGGATTTCGTCCGGTATGCAGATGACCTTATTATAATGGTCGGGAGCAGACAGGCGGCAGAGCGGGTAATGAAGAGCGTGGCTCGGTTTATAGAGGAAAAGCTTGGACTGAAAGTGAACGCGGAAAAGAGCAGGGTTGATAAACCAAAGGGCATTAAGTATCTGGGGTTTGGATTTTACTATGACTCATTTGCCAAAGGGTACAAAGCCAGACCACACCCGAAAGCGGCAGCAAAGTTCAAGGCGCAGATGAAGAAATATACAAGCAGGAGCTGGGGAGTGGGCAATGGTTATAAAATTGGGAAACTCAACCGGCTTATCCGAGGGTGGATAAATTATTTCAAAATCGGAAGCATGAAAAGGCTGTGCGCAAAAATGGACGGACAGATTCGGTATCGACTGCGCATGTGCATATGGAAACACTGGAAAACGCCAAAGAACAGGGAAAAGAATCTTATCAAACTTGGTCTGCCGCCAAATGCGGCACATGGCATTTCATATGCCAAAGGATATGCCAGAGTGTGCAGAAGCTGGAATCTCCACATTTGTATCAGTAAAGAGAGACTAGCTAAGTTTGGTCTTGTATCCATGGAAGACTACTACGCCGAAAAGGCTGTTACATGTTAAGTTGATTGAACCGCCGTATACCGAACGGTACGTACGGTGGTGTGAGAGGTCGGAAGGCGAAATAATCGCCTTCCTCCTACTCGATTTGGTTGATTCCGGCCCTTTGATTCCCGCTGATTTTGGCCCCACAATTCGTAAATCCCCGGAACCCTCTATTGACAATGGGGAACAGATTTTACTATAATAGAAGTAAGTTTAAAACATGTTTCAAGTCTTTGATATCTGCCCCGCGTCCGGCTTCAGAAGAACTTATAGTATGGAGGCGTCCTGTTTCCTTTAGATGCTTCCGGTCTTTACCATATATTCCATCAAGAAAGAGAGGTAGTTATATGAACCAGGAACAGTTAAAAATCATGAGCGGGAAAAAAGGGTTTATCGCGGCGTTAGACCAGAGCGGCGGCAGTACGCCAAAGGCGCTCAAGAATTACGGAATCGGAGAGGACCAGTACAGCAATGACGAGGAGATGTTTAATCTGGTCCATGAGATGCGCACCAGGATTATAACCAGTCCCTCCTTTACCTCAGACCATATCCTGGCAGCCATCCTTTTTGAGAATACCATGGAGCGGAAGATAGGGGATAAGCTGACTGCGGATTACCTGTGGGAGGAGAAGGGAATTATTCCCATTCTGAAGGTGGATAAGGGCCTGGCGGAGGAAACGGACGGAGTCAGGCTGATGAAGCCCATTCCGGGACTGGACGAACTCCTTGGGCGTGCGGTGGAGCGCCATATTTTCGGCACCAAGATGCGTTCCGTGATTAAGCAGGCAAATCCTGCGGGAATCAAAAAGATTGTGGACCAGCAGTTTGAAATCGGGCTTCGCATTGCCGCTTCGGGACTGGTTCCCATACTGGAGCCGGAGATTGATATTTACAGCCCGGATAAGGCTGAGTCTGAGCAAATCATGAAGGATGAAACCAAGAAACATCTGGCAGAGCTTCCGGAGGATACCAAGCTGATGTTTAAACTGTCCATTCCGGATAAGCATGGATTCTACAGCGACCTCATGAAAGATTCCCATGTGGTGCGCGTGGTGGCGCTGTCAGGCGGATATTCCCGCCAGGAGGCCAATGAGCGTTTAAGCCGCAGTCCGGGACTGATTGCCAGCTTTTCCAGGGCATTGTCCGAAGGCCTTAACGCAAATCAGACCCAGGGTGAGTTTGACCGTATGCTGGCCCGGTCCATTAAGGAGATTTATGAGGCATCCATAACCTGAGAATAATCATCCTAACCTGGGAACAGCACACATAATCTGAGACAGGGAGGCTCCGCTATTACTGCGGAGCCGTTTTTGCGGGCTGGCAACAGATAGCAGGTCACTGGACTGATTTGGCGGCCTGCCTTATGTTTACAAGGACTGTTATAAATGATATCATATAAAAAGATGTGATGAACGTGTATCCTGATAAAAGGGTGCAGAAGCTTTGAGTTATGACAAGAGGAAGCTATGAAACGAAAGTTAATTGGAACATGGCATGCCGCGGCCTTTTTAACGTTCTGCTTTGTGCTCGCACTGACGGCCAGCGGTGTTTTTTACAATCAGCGGGGGAAGCTGGCAGGGGAATTCGGAAACATGGTGGCGGCTAACCTGACCTCTTATACCCAGGCCCAGAAACGTTATCTGAACAGCTCCATCACGGATGCCTGGAATACACTGAAAGGGATTTCAGGACTGGTTGAACAGATTGTCCCGGAATATACGGAGGATTCCCTGAACGAGTATCTGGACCAGCTTAATTTGCAGAACAGGGACTATATGATAGAATACCTGTCCCTGAAAGAGCTGGAGAGAAGACTGAGGAACCAGCAGGCGGCGGAACGTGACTGGACCCTGTTCCGTAAGATTGAGCAGGGAACAGGCGTGGTGTCCGATATATGGGACTGGAAGAAGGCGGGAAACCAGTCTGTGTTCACGGTTGCGGAACCGGTCTGGAAGAATGGGAAAGTGATTGGAGTGCTGCAGACCAGACTGGAGCCCCTGACCATCACGGAACAGGTGCCTGAAGCCAGTGCGTTTACGCGCAGCAGCACCCTCATTGTGAGACGTGACGGGACCATCCTTGCCAGTGAGAACCACAACCGGGGCGATATATCCACCGGGAACCTGTTTGTCTCCGTAAAGACATCCGGCATTACGGATGAGGTAGTGAGGCAGATGGAAGAATGCTTCTACGGGGACGGGTCAGACAGCTTTATGTTTGAGGGGAAGGGGGATTCCTATTATTTTTCCTGGGATTACCTGGGGTATAATGAATGGTATATCGTGAATTTTGTACGCTCGCCGGATGTGGCCATTCATTATGAAAATATTTTAAAGGAGCTTATCTATGCCAGCCTGTTTCTGATTGGCCTTACGGCTGTCCTGGGCGGCGGAATCGTAGTCTTGTTTCTACATTACCGGAGAAGCCTTGATTTTGAGACTAAGAAGTACGGTCTACTGGCGGAATTTTCTGACACGGCCCTCTTTGAATACGACAGGAGAAAGGATATACTGGAATTTACCAACAATGCCAGGCGCATACTGATGCTGGATGAGCTGAGAATCAGCCATGTCATGGGAAAAAAGATCAGGACAGACCTGTTCCTCCAGGAGGACAGGAAGGTTATGGAGGATATGTTAAGAAGCAGGACCGGCAGCTGGGAGGACAATATCCAGTATGCGGAGCTGAGGCTTAAGAGTATTTCCGGTGAGTATCACTGGTTTGGCTGCCATTATAAGACCATTACTTCTGATACGGGAACCGTTGTCAAGGTGGTGGGAAAGCTGGCGGACATTTCACGGCAGAGAAGCAGGGAGCAGGAGCTTCGGGAACAGGCCATGCGGGACGTGCTTACTGGAATCTACAACAAAGCAGGTGAAAGGCTGATTGACCGGATGGTTAAGGAAAAAGGACAGGGACTGTTTCTGATGCTGGATTTAAATGATTTTAAAAGCATCAACGACACCATGGGCCATGCGGCGGGGGACGCCATACTCACTGAGCTGGGAAGGGTCTTAAAAGGAAACTGCAGGGAAAATGATATAGTGGCCCGCATTGGCGGGGATGAATTTGTCATGTTCCTGCCAGGGGTATTTGACAGGCAGACAGGAAAACGGAAGATAGGGGAAATACAGGAAAGTCTCAGGACAGTCAGGATATCTACCTGGGGCATTAGGGGAATCAAGGCCAGCATAGGCGCCGCCCTGTGCCCGGAGGACGGGATGGATTACGGGACTCTGTATAAGGCTGCGGACGAGGCCATGTATCAGGCCAAGGAGCAGTCCAAAAACCGGAATGAGAGCGGGGAGGCAGGAGAAGAAAACCATGACAGGACAATATCATGACAGGAGGAGCATGACATGAGGCATGGGTGGGGAAGTGTGATTTTGTCGGGAGGACAGGGACGCCGTATGGGCGGTATCGACAAAGGAGGACTGGACTTTAAGGGAGAGTCTTTCCGCGGGCATATCCAGAAGCAGCTTCAGGCCCTGGAAATCCCATGTTACCTGTCGCGGGTCTGCTATGGGGGCAGGGGGGACAGGGAAGGCGGACTGGAAGTGATTGAGGATGCCGTAAAGGGGGCCAAGGGACAGTGGATTGGCCCCATGGGCGGCATATGGTCCTGCTTTCAGAGCACAGGACTTGAGGGGCTGTTCTTTGTCTCATGTGATATGCCTTTATTCAGGAAAGAGATGGCGGTAATTCTGATGGAGCGTTGGGAACCGGGGGCGGACGCGGTGCTGTGGAGGACCAGGGACGGCCGTATACAGCCCATGTGCGGCTTTTACGCGGCCACCTGTATGGAGGCTCTGGGAGACACGATCCGTGGGGGAAATTACCGGCTGATGAAGTTCCTGGACGCTGTCCGCTGTATTGTGGTGGATACGTCAGAGGCCCACATACCGGATATATGGTTTGCCAATGTGAATTCTCCCTCCGCGTACAGGAGCCTGGGAGAGCTTCGCACGCCTGTGATGGCCGTAAGCGGCAGGAAGGATACCGGTAAGACAGCCCTTTTAGAGATGCTGGTCAGGGAACTGGCCAGAGTGGGAATCCGGTCCGCGGTAATCAAACATGACGGCCATGAGTTTGAGGCGGATGTTCCGGGAACCGACAGCCGGAGGATAAAGGATGCGGGGGCATACGGCACGGTGGTGTACTCCGGCACCAAATTTTCCATGACAAAGGAGCAGCCTTCCATGGAGGCAGAGGATTTCTTCGGTTTCTTCCCGGAGGCAGACATTATTTTCCTGGAAGGGCAGAAATATTCGGATGTTCCAAAGCTGGAGGTGTTGAGAAAGGAAGTCTCCAATGTCCCGGTGTGCAGGCCGGAAACAGTGCTGGCTTATATATGGAGCGGGGAGAACGGCTGGAGCGAAAATGCCGGTCCGGCCGGGGAAAGCCGCCGGAATGGGAAATGTCCCGTGCTCACAGCGGATCAGAAGGACCGCATCCTGGAAATTGTGATTGAGCACATGGACAGGTACAGCCGGGGAGACGAAAGGGATGAGCTATGACAGCAAAGGAAGCTTTGGAGAAGGCAGACTTTTTCAGCGCGGCCAGTGCAGGCAGCCGGGATGAAATCGCGGGTTTTGCCTATATACGCAGGTATGGCAAGGGAGCGCACGTGTTTTATGACAGGGAGGAGAGTACATGCCTGTATTTTCTGGTGGAGGGCGTGGCGTCCCTGTATAAGATCAATTCCCTGGTAATGGTGCTGCCGGCAGACCGGTTTATTCAGGTTATGGATAAGGACGGCAGGCTGGCCAGGGAAGTCATGGGGGCCATGGCTCTTAAAATCCGCCGGCTGTACCGCCAGCTTAAGAATACCACCAATGCCCCCAGCGGTGAGAAGCGCCTGGCGGCAAAGCTTTTTAAACTGGGCAAAGATTACGGGGTATGTTCAGGGGACGGAACTCTGATTGAAATGAACTCTTCGATTCTTCTCCGCCCAAAGCAGGCCTTGCGGTAATTGGAGAATATTCTTAACAACATTTAATCCAAATATAGTGCAGGGTATCACTTGATTTTTCGATTACTCCATGATTATCTAAGGCTGTCTTAATGGATGCCGTATTGTTTTTGTGAATGGTCAGCAGTGCTTTTTCAATGCCCATGTCAGAACATTCTTTTATTAACTCCGAGAGAAGTATCTTACCAAATCCTTTATTCCTTTGACCAGGACGTATGGAATAGCCTATTGTTCCCCCGTCAGCAAGGAGTTTATCGGTCAAAATATGACGTATTTTTCCATATCCAACTGGTTTGCCGTCTATGAACAGCCAGTAAATGGTCTGCGGAACCTTCCATCCGTCAACGAGACCTGTTTGATTGCCGGATGCAGCATTGTCAGCCAACCAGGACTTATACGCATCAATTGACGTGAGGGCAGGGGTGATGAATCCATTTTCATTTTCAGGAAATTCCTGTAACATTTCATATATGTCATCACCGTCGCTGGGGCACAGTTTTTTTAGATGAATTTTCATAGTCGTTCTGCCTCCTGTAATGGAATTGCCGTATCTGTTATATGAAGCCCATGACTTATATACATAATTCTAATAGTTGGGGACGTATCTGTCAAATGCAGAAGCACTTTCTTTTACTCCTTTTTTCCGAACAAGGAGGAGCTGATTGTGGAGGCCCTTTATCCGCAGCAGCTCAAACTCATAGAATATGCCCGGAAACTGATGAACGATTCGGTCCTGAGATGGAGGGATAAGGTGAAAATGTTTCTCCATGTTATGGTGAAAAATATGGGCTCGCGGTTTTGACGATGGAAGAGCGACCCCTGATCTTCAAACGTTTATCCGGGGAAAGTTATAAGGTGTTCAGAGATAAACAATTCAGTCTTTTACGTGTCATATTAAAAAGTTTTGAGATTGAAACCAATACAGAACAGCTTAAATAAATTGGTGCTCAATTTGCCGTTACTGGTTCCTGAGGCTTCTGATGCGGCTGCGGAACTTTAAATGGAGGCGCTTGCGGATTACCTGGAAAAACAAAAAAGTAAACGAATCTTACAAACAGAAAAAGCAGCTGCATACGCCTGAACAGTATGTCCCGACTCCATATCCGGGCGGATTTTATCCAGACATAATAAGTGCGAAATAAGAAAACACTCTTTATTTTCTGCCTTTGTTATGAAGCGTCCACCGTACCATTTGAATAGTTACCTACGGATAAATGAGAGGATTAAAAGAGGGAATTCACATAACGAACAGCTGCGGACATAAACTGTCTCAGTTTAATCAAAAAGAGGGTTTAATTCCCCGCAGCTTGCTGCGTAACAAACTTTTTCAAGACATGGAGGAAGTGATATACTAGAGGAAAAAGGAAAGGAGAAATTGTGTGATGAGTGAAACAATACGCAAGTCACACAATGTATCAGTACTCATGTATCATTTCGTATGTCCAGCAAAATATAGAAGAGTAGTAATAGATGAAGATGTAGATAGGGTAATCAAAGAAACGTGTGAGGGAATTCAGGAAAGGTATGAAATAAGATTTTTGGAAGTAGGTACAGATAAAGACCATATACATTTTCTTATCCAGTCAGTGCCTACATATAGTCCAAAAAAAATCATCCAAATAGTGAAGAGCATCATAGCCCGGGAGGTGTTCGCGAAATGTCCACAAGTGAAGAAAAAATTGTGGGGAGGAGAATTCTGGACAGATGGCTATTACGTAGCAACGGTGAGTGAACATGGGAATGAGCAAATCATAAGTAGATATGTGAAAGAACAGGGACAGGAAAAAAATTATAAAACAATCTATAAAAACGTAGAGAAAACAAAGCAGTATAGCATATGGGATTATATGTAGAGGTTGCAACCTTCGATACCCCGCAGCTTGCTGCGGGGTAGTTCATTTGTTGTTTTTCACCGGATAGCTCATTTTTTCATTTTTGCCGACACTTCTATTCGAACAAAAGGAAATTAAATTTTTCATAAATCATCAAAAATAACGCAGAACCAAAAAATCTTTTATTTTCCTCATATAACCTTGCGATTGGGTAAAAAATAAGACATCCTGAATACAAAATCCAGAATGTCATGGTTTTCTCGGACCAATATGATAATAGATCATTTTTCCAGACAAAAACGCTTCGTTCCATTTTCCGTACACACCACGCGAAAATTAAATAACTTCCCATCTGTCCAGAATTCCATTGTATCAAGGATCCTCATCACAGTGGTACGATTAATCAAATGCTCTTTCTCAGCTGCGAATGGTGCAAACTCTCGATTGATCCAATCCGTGATCTCGGTTATCGTAAGTGGTCTCTCTTTTGTTGCATGGTTCTCCAATATATTTAATATTAAAAGTGGAAACATCGTCGGCTGCATAGTATTTTCCTCTCTTTCAGCACGAAAAAAAGACCCCGCCAGGGCCTCTTTTGTTTCCATCCTTATCGTCTCAATCAGGCATCTGGCAGTTCCGGTTTGAAGTTACGCCAAAAAGTCCGCTGCCATAGCATGAACTGTATAATGAATACGAGCTCATACTGACACCGGACTGCCCATAACTTGACTGATGTGCAAATCGTCTGACTGCCATGATCATTTCCTCCTGCTGATATTTTCTAAAGCCAGTATATCCAACTTCTGGATATCTGTCAAGCGCAGACGGAAGGATTCGAACCTTCGTGCCGGAAAAGCCGACAAACTCCTTAGCGGGGAGCCGCATTAAGCCTCTCTGCCACGCCTGCATATAAGTGCGCCGGGCTGGATTTGAACCTGCATTGTTTACCACGTGGGTCACGGTTTTACAGACCGCTCGCTTCAGCCTTTTACATACCTGCGCATGATTGGATTCTCTTTCGAGATCACGGTGTGGGTGGGATTCGAACCCACGAGCCGGAAGACCGGATGACGGTTTTCAGGACCGCCTGCTTATAGCCTCTTGCATACCACACCAGATACGGAGATGCTGGGATTCGAACCCAGGCGTCTATTTAAGACCTG
This sequence comes from Enterocloster clostridioformis, assembly GCF_020297485.1. Taxonomy (NCBI): domain Bacteria; kingdom Bacillati; phylum Bacillota; class Clostridia; order Lachnospirales; family Lachnospiraceae; genus Enterocloster; species Enterocloster clostridioformis. Next base: position 1,289,761 of record NZ_JAIWZC010000001.1, on the reverse strand, counting down.
TCAGTTTTCGAAACTGAACTCTTCAACCACTTGAGTACATCTCCTTAGTCTACCCGAATTCGATAAACTAAATCGCTGATCGAATACAGAGCGAAGCGACAAGACCCGGATTCGAACCGGGAATGCGACAGACCCGCAACGGCACGCTTCCAACGTGCTGCCTTACCGTTAGGCTACCTTGTCAGAATGGGCAGAGATGGACTCGGACCATCGATGTTTCCTGCGTGGCTGATTTACAGTCAGCTGCCTTCGCCGCTAGGCTACCTGCCCTTCATCTTATGACTGTATTGTAGCAGATGAGGATATGCAAATTTGCACTGATTCTTCTTTTTTTTGATTGTTAATAAAAAAAATACGACTTTATAACTTTTTAATAAAAAAATATCGTACAGGACACTTTGGTGTATAATTAGTTTGCCAACAAAATATACAAAGGAAAGTGACCCTGTACGACAAACTCATTATACAACGAAAAGAACCTGATTGGTAGACTTCATCAATATTTTTCCATCTATTTTAAAACCTTTTCTTCCCTGCCGCGGAGACTTTATTCCTACTGGCTTTATCCATACTTGCCATGGAGTCGGCGGATTCCATCCGTTCCCTCTACCGACATTTTTTGTCTGCCATCACCCAAAGGTCACTGACTGCTTTTTATTATGCCTGTTCCTACTCCAAAGCAGACTATTCCAGATTCATGAATGTAACGGCATCCCTGGCTTTAAAACTCATTCCTGACTCCCTGAAGTCACAGCCGGTCTTCTTCTGCATTGATGATACCATGATTTCTAAATTTGGAAGGAAATTTGAAGATGTTTCAAAACTTTTTGACCATGCAGCACACAATGGCTCCAACTATCTGAACGGCCATTGCTTTGTCAGTCTCATGCTTTGTGTCCCCATATGGAGCAACCGCCGGATTGCTTATCTGGCTGTCCCTCTCGGTTACCGCATGTGGCAGAAAAAAGAATCGAAACTGAAGCTTGCCGCAGCCATGGTGCGTCAGGTCATGCCCTCTTTTGCTTCTCAGAAGAATGTCATAATCCTTTGTGACAGTTGGTACGCCAAGAAAAATCTCGCCTGTATTGTTGATGAATATCCAAATCTGGATTTGATCTGTAATGCCAGGGCTGACTCTGTTATTTATGACCTTACCCCACAGCCAACCGGCAGAAGAGGCAGGCCCGCAAAGCATGGGGAACGCCTTTCTATTAAAGAGGACTTCACTCTTTCTGCTGAAAAGATAGGGGATTACTACATGGGTGTACGCCGGGTCCTTACCAATATCTTCGGGCAAAGGGAGGTTCCCGCCTATGTAACTTCTATAGAGAAAACCGGCGGCTCCAGACGCCTGTTTTTCAGTACGATTATTCCAGAGCAGATGCAGATATTCTGCGCATGGCAGGAAAAGGCGCCGCTAAACCAGACCGGGAGTGAGCGTATGCAGTTCATCCCATTATTGTTACACATTTCGCTGGAATATCGAGGTGAGTTATTATGAACAGAAAACGTTCTGGTCGTTATGCAGCTATATGTTACGCAGTCGGAAGGGAATCGAAATGTTGGTTAATCTGATCAACATCTCGTATTGTGCCATGAAGATACTGCCATATCAGGAAGAATCATTTTCAAAGTACCGTACAGAAAGTGTGCAGGAATTTCGGTTTGCCCTTAGTGAGCAAATCCGGCAGCAGGTATTTTATGCCACTTTCGTGAGAAATATCGAAACCAGCATAAAATCCAGTGTTGGGCCCCGGCGCTCTTTTTTCGCCGGCTCTTTGTATTGGCGTTTGACGCCGGCCTTTTGGCATTGGCTTTTTCGCATTAGCTTTTTGGCATCGGCCCTTTGTCAAAGGGGGAAATGTCACAGCGGGAGGGGGAAATGTCACAGATTTCCGCTTGACGAAATCAGGTTCCCTTGCTATGATAATATCAACAAGTGTTATATTGCTTGTAGAACAAATATAACTTTCCTTGTTACACAAAACGAAAGATGGTGGTTTTATGTTCTTGAAGATTGATTTCAACAGTGATGAAGCAATCTATATACAGCTGCGCAACCAGATTATCATGGGGATTGCCACGGACATGATACGGGAGGGGGATACTCTGCCCTCTGTCCGTCAAATGGCTGATTATATCGGCATCAACATGCATACAGTTAATAAGGCATATTCTGTGTTACGCCAGGAAGGTTTTGTAAAGCTGGACCGGCGCAAGGGCGCTGTGGTCAGCCTGGACGTGGATAAGATGCAGGCCATTGACGACATGCGGGGAGACCTGGATGTGGTTCTGGCCTGGGGTATCTGCAAGAATATCAGCCGGGATGAAATCCATCATCTGGTGGATGAGATTTATGATAAATACACCCGCGGGTGTATGGGGACGGAAGACGGCCAGGAGACCGGGGAAGGTTAGAAACTGCCGGAACATGGGCGGCGGTTGTCCGCCCGTATATTCAGGCATGTTCTGAAAAAAGGCCAGGACCGTGCTGTGCAGAAAGCGCGGGTACGGTTTTGGATATTAATGGAGGATTCGTATGTTATGTGAAAGATGTAAAATCCGGGAAGCCACGATCAAATACACTGAGATAATCAACGGCATAAAAACGGAACATAACCTTTGCTCTCACTGTGCGAAGGAGATGGATTTCGGCCAGTACTCCGCCCTCCTGGATGGGGAGTTTCCCCTGGGAAAGCTTCTTTCCGGCCTTCTGGGTCTGGAGGATGACGAGGAGGAAACCGATGTGAGGGGAAGCGTAGTCTGCCCCACCTGCGGAACCAGCTTCGACGACTTTGTGGAGAACAGCCGGTTCGGATGCGCTGACTGTTATGGCGTATTTGATTTGTTTATCAATGATAAGATGAAGCAACTTCAGGGAAGTGAGAGCCATAAGGGCAAACATCCCAAATACAGAAGTACATTTGAAAAGGAACACCCGGAGGCAGCCGGGGGCTCCGGGGAGGAAACCCAGGGGAACACAGACTGTTTGACAGAGGCCGGTTCCCGGGATTCCCAGACCGCTGTGGCCAGAAAGCAGATTAAGGAGTTAGACGCCAAGCTAAAGGAAGCAGTGCGCCAGGAGGATTATGAACTGGCGGCCAGCTACCGGGACCAGATTAAAGAACTGAAAAAGGAGGCTGGAATCCATGAGTAAATGGTTTGAGGAAATAGACTGCAAAAACTCTAATGTGATATACAGCCGTATCCGTCTGGCCAGGAACTGGGATGAATATGTGTTTCCCTCCAGGATGACCGCCACGCAGTGCGGCGAGATGGTGGAACGTCTCGGGGAGGGCCTTAAAGGGCTTAAGGACCAGGAAGGCCGGGATTTAAGCTACAGTCAGCTGGACCAGATGCAGGAGCTGGAGAAGATGGCCCTCAGGGAGCGCAGAATCCTCAACATGGCCTGCGTCAACAGGAAGGAGCCGTCAGGACTGCTGCTGTCAGCCGATGAGTCGGGCAGCATAGTCCTGGGCGGGGATGATCACATCCGCATGCAGATACTGTCGCCCGGACTCAAACTGGATGAGCTGTGGCAGAAGGCGGATGTTCTGGACGATTACGTCAATGAACGGTTTTCCTATGCCTTTGACGAAAAATACGGATATCTCACCTCCTTTCCCACCAATGTGGGAACAGGACTGCGGGCCTGTGTGGTGCTTCATCTGCCAACCTTATCCCAGGTGCGCAAGTTCCAGAGCATTGTGGCGGATATGAGCCGGTTCGGAACCGCTATCCGCGGCCTGTACGGAGAGGGAAGCGACAACTATGGAAGTCTTTATGAGGTATCCAACCAGAGGACCCTGGGACAGTCCGAGAAGGAAATCGTGGAATTGGTTACAAAGGCAGCGGCCCAGCTCAACAACCAGGAAATGCGGGTCAGGAGCGCCACTCTTAACACCCAGCGTCTGGAGCGGGAGGATGAGGCATATAAGTCCTACGGCGTCTTAAAGTACGCCAGGAAGATGTCGGAGAAGGATGCCAGGATATTCATTTCCCAGCTCATGGCAGGGGAAGAGGACGGCCTGATGAAATTTAATGAGGAATGCTCCCTTTACAGCCTGATTATAGGAATTAAGCCTGCCAATTTAAATCTTTGGGCCAAACGGCCTCTGGATAAGGATGAGCTGGACGCTGTGAGGGCAGCTTATATAAGGCAGAATCTGCCTGAGATAGTCTAGCTCTGCCATGGGCAGAGCCAGGTTTAACACACTTGCAAGGAGGACATGACATTATGATGGAACGATATACACCACAGGCCCAGGAAGCGCTTGGGCTGGCAGTGGGCGTGGCAGAGACGCTGAACCATGGTTACGTGGGCACAGAGCATCTGCTCATCGGCCTGCTGCAGGAAGGGACCGGAGTGGCGGCCAAGGTACTGGAGGAAAACGGAGTGGAGGAAGACCGCGTCATTGAACTGGTGAGCCAGCTTATCGCCCCCAACCCAACGGTACAGACCGCGGACAGGACGGCCTATACCCCCAGGGCCCGCCGTGTCATAGAGAACAGCTACAGGGAGGCTGTCCGTTTTAAGGCAGCCCAGATAGGAACAGAGCACATTCTGATTGCCATGCTGAGGGAAGGGGATTGTGTAGCCAGCCGCCTTCTCAACACCATCGGGGTCAATATACAGAAGCTCTATATTGATCTGTTGGCAGCCATGGGTGAGGACGCCCCTGCCGCAAAGGATGACCTTCAGGGAGCCAGGGCCGGAAAGCGCGGCAATGCCACGCCTACCCTGGACAGCTACAGCAGGAACCTGACCCAGCTGGCTACAGCGGGAAAACTGGACCCTGTCATAGGGAGGGAGCAGGAGATCCAGCGCGTGATACAGATTCTGAGCCGCCGCACTAAGAATAACCCGTGTCTGATTGGCGAACCCGGCGTGGGCAAGACAGCCGTGGTAGAGGGTCTGGCCCAGATGATTGCGTCCGGCGATGTGCCTGAAACCATAGCAGACAAAAGGGTAGTGACCCTGGACCTGTCCGGTATGGTGGCAGGCTCCAAATACAGGGGTGAGTTCGAGGAGCGTATTAAGAAGGTCATCTCCGAGGTGGTGGAGTCCGGCGATGTGCTGCTGTTTATTGATGAGATACACACCATCATCGGGGCAGGCGGGGCCGAGGGCGCTCTGGATGCGTCCAATATATTAAAACCGTCCCTGGCCAGAGGTGAGATTCAGCTCATTGGAGCCACCACGATCAATGAGTACCGCAAATATATAGAGAAGGATTCTGCCCTGGAACGCCGTTTTCAGCCGGTGACCGTGGATGAGCCTTCAGAGGAGGAGTCCGTTGCCATACTTAAGGGGCTCAGAAGCCGTTATGAGGAGCATCACAAAGTAGAGATAACGGACGATGCCCTGGAGGCGGCAGTGAAGCTGTCCAGCCGTTATATTAACGACAGGTTTCTGCCGGATAAGGCCATCGACCTCATTGACGAGGCCGCTTCCAAGGTGCGTCTCCAGAACTACACAAAGCCGGATAAGATTAAGGTATACGAGGCTGAGATTGACGGTCTGGAGGAAGCCAAGGAGGAGGCCATCAAGAAGGAAGCCTACGAGAAGGCCGGAGAGATAAAGAAAAAACAGGAAAAGATACGGGAAAAGATAGCTCAGACCATGGAAAAATGGCAGAAGGACAAGGAGAGCAAAAAGCTGATTGTCAGCGACAATGAGATTGCGGATGTGGTATCCGGCTGGACCAGGATTCCGGTAAGGAAGCTGGCTGAGGAGGAATCAGAGCGTCTGAGAAATCTGGAAGGCATCCTGCACCAGAGGGTGGTGGGCCAGGAGGAGGCGGTAACAGCCATTTCCAAGGCCATCCGCAGAGGCAGGGTAGGTCTTAAGGACCCCAAGCGTCCCATTGGCTCCTTCCTGTTTCTGGGTCCCACAGGCGTGGGAAAGACGGAGCTGTCCAAGGCATTGTCAGAGGCCATGTTCGGTACGGAAAATGCCCTGATTCGCGTGGATATGTCTGAATATATGGAGAAACACAGCGTATCCAAGATGATAGGATCGCCGCCAGGATATGTGGGATATGATGAAGGAGGGCAGCTCAGCGAAAAGGTCCGCCGCAATCCCTACAGCGTCATCCTTTTTGACGAGATTGAAAAGGCCCATCCGGACGTGTTCAACATTCTGCTGCAGGTTTTGGATGACGGCCATATCACGGATGCCCAGGGACGAAAGATTGACTTTAAGAATACCATTATCATCATGACCTCCAATGCGGGGGCGGAGAATATCATTTCCCCCAAACGTCTGGGATTCGGCATGGTAAGCGATGCCAAGGCAGATTATACGTTCATGAAGGACCGAGTTATGGATGAGGTGAAACGCCTCTTTAAGCCTGAGTTTTTAAACCGTATTGATGAAATTATCGTGTTCCATCAGCTTACAAGAGAGCATATCAAGGGAATCGCGGATATCATGCTGGGCACCATCAGCAAACGCTGCAAGGAACAGCTGGGCATAGGGCTGGAGGCAACGGACAGCGCCAAAGAGCACCTGATCGATAAGGGTTATGACGACAAATACGGCGCAAGACCCCTGAGACGCACCATACAGAATCTGGTGGAGGACCGGATGGCTGAGGAGATGCTGGATGGCAGCATCAAAGCCGGCTCCCTGGTGGAAGTGGGATTTGACGGGGAAAAGCTTACCTTTACCGTGAAGGCAAAGACAGCCAGGCCGAAGGCAGCCTCCAAACCGGCCTCCAAACCGGCCGCTGCCAGGGAAGGTTCTGAAGATGAGGGAAAGACTGTGCGGGGCAAAAGCAGCGCCGGACGCGCTACAGGCAGGAAAAAGGAGACCCCGGCGCCTAAGGTTTAACAGCATCTGTAGCAGTTTATACAAATTAAGAATATTTTCACTAGTTATTTTTCGGTAATTGTTGTATAATTTTTATGAAGAGGTTATACTTAAGCACAATTAGCAGGAGGATAAGAAGATGCCGGTCATTGAAGAGTTAATCTGCATAGAGCAGGATGGCACCATTAGTTTTGGCAATTACAAGTTAGGACAGAAGGCTAAGAAGTCCGATTTTGAATATCAGGGAGACATGTATAAGGTCAAGACCTACAACGAGATTACCAAACTGGAGCGCAATGACATGTTTGTTTATGAATCTGTACCCGGAACAGCGGCAGAGCATTTCAAGGTTACGGATGAGGACGTGGAATTCGCGGTGGAAGGCAGCAGGGATGCACAGATTACCATACAGCTTGAGAACGATACAGATTACGAGGTTTACGTTGACGGTGCAGCCGTAGGCAGCATGAAAACCAACATGAGCGGCAAGCTCAGCGTGAGCGTGGAGCTGGAAGAAGGGGTATCGGTTCAGGTTAAGGCTGTAAAGAGAGCATAAAACTTAAGTATCATACAGGCTGGAAGCGATTCCAGCCTTTTTCTGTCAGTTTTTACATTTTATTCCATGAATATTAGGAGGCTATCATGGCAAAAGCGAAAACCACCGCATTTTTCTGTAAGGAATGCGGATATGAATCATCCAAATGGATGGGGCAGTGTCCTGCCTGCAAAGCCTGGAATTCCATGGTGGAGGAACCGGTGTCAAAGTCAGCTGTCAGTCAGGGCGGTTTAGGGCGCCTGTCTTCGGGAAGCCAGAAATCCCCGATTCCGGCAGCCAAACCATCCCTTCTGTCAGAGATTGACATAGAGGAGCAGGACCGTATATCCACGGGCTTTGGAGAATTGGACCGGGTGCTGGGAGATGGAATCGTGGCCGGCTCCCTGGTGCTGGTGGGCGGAGATCCGGGTATCGGAAAATCCACCCTTCTGCTTCAGGTATGCCGGAATCTGGCAGGCGCGGGACAGCGGGTCCTGTACATATCAGGGGAGGAATCCCTGAAACAGATTAAAATAAGGGCCAACCGCATTGGCCCGGTAACCGGAGAGCTGAAATTCCTGTGTGAGACAAGCCTGGAGCATATTGAGAGGGCCATTGACACTGAGAATCCCCAGATTGCAGTCATTGACTCCATACAGACCATGTACAGGGAGGAGATATCCTCGGCTCCCGGAAGCGTCAGCCAGGTAAGGGAGTCCACGGGAATCCTGATGCAGATAGCAAAGAGCCGCGGAATTGCCATTTTCGTGGTGGGGCATGTGACAAAGGAAGGCGTGGTGGCAGGCCCAAGGGTATTGGAACATATGGTGGATACGGTACTTTATTTTGAGGGAGACAGGAATGCGTCCTACCGCATTCTGCGGAGTGTGAAGAACCGGTTTGGCTCTACCAATGAGATAGGTGTATTTGAGATGCAGGAACAGGGGCTGGCGGAGGTGGAGAATCCCTCCGAATATATGCTGGACGGCCGGCCTGAGGAAGCCTCCGGCGCAGTGGTGTCCTGTTCCTTTGAGGGCACCAGGCCCATCCTTTTAGAGGTACAGGCCCTGGTGACGGAAACCAATTTCGGTATGCCCAGGCGAACAGCGGCCGGTACGGATTACAACCGTGTCAACCTGCTGATGGCCGTGCTGGAGAAGCGCTGCCGCTATGAGATGTCGCGGCTGGACGCCTATGTGAACATCGCGGGAGGCATGAAGATGAACGAGCCCGCCCTGGACCTGGCCATTATCATGGCCCTTATGTCCAGCTACAAGGACAGGCCCGTGGATTCAAAGATGCTTATATTCGGGGAGGTGGGCCTGTCAGGAGAGGTCAGGGCCGTATCCCAGGCCGGCCAGCGTGTGAATGAGGCTGCCAAGCTGGGTTTTACCACCTGTGTGCTGCCAAAGGTATGCGCGGATAAGATGAAGCAGGTGGAGGGCATACGCCTGATTGGAGTTTCCAATGTGCGGGAGGCCATTGGAATCATATAAATGGAAGCATATAAACGGCAGAATAGAAATGGAAGCGGCAGGCGGGGGTGCGGCCTGCCGCTGTCCCGGCTCTAATCCTTCTCCGTTGTCCGGTTTTCAATATGATATGGCTGCTGCGGTGATTTCATGGTTTTCATATTTTTGCAAATATCAGGAAAAACACTTTTTTTGAAAAAACAGTTGACACTTTCTCAAACCTGTGGTATCCTAATTGAGGTTCGGAAGGGTTCCAAACCAAAGAGATAAACCATAGGGGAATAGTTCAATGGTAGAGCAGCGGTCTCCAAAACCGTAGATGGGGGTTCGAGCCCCTCTTCCCCTGCTGACTATTTTAACGAATAGCCCAACCCGAAGAGAGTCGAGAAATCCTTATTTTATGAGGGCACTGAAAAACTCCCGTTTTTTTGTGGGAGTTTTTCTTTCTTCTATAATATAGTGTCAGAGATTATGATTCACTAAAAAATATGGGCTGTTTTATCATCCGGCCAGAGAGTATGAAAAAAAGTCTGTAAATTGAGATCTTCTATGATAAGTTAATGAGAAAGGTAGGTGGATGTCGTGACCACCTACCTTTACTATACGGATGCTTTTGGATTCTGTCAAGATGTATTGGAAAATCCCATCAAATTATGGTACACTTCTTACAGGAAAACATCAGGAGGTGTGCCATGAAGCTAAAAACAGACGATCCCTTTGTACCTGAAGATATCAGGGCAAAGATCAATGGACTGCAGTCCCTGCTGGATCATGCAGCCGACTTATACAGTGATATCTATAGCTGGTATGACAGTGAACTGAAATCCTATGACCCGAAAGCCACCGCAGACGATGAACTGTTTGACCCTGGCACAGGGACTGTTGTGGAGGGGATCGATTACCTGTCTATCATGGAATCCCTGTCAGAGCTGCAGACAGCCAACGAATGTAAAATGCAGAGGGATTAACCTTGTGTCCCATCGGCCTGGCCTCTGGCGATGTCTTCCCGTATCAGGGCCTTGATGGCCCCTTGGACGGAAGTGTCCCTGCCATATTTGTGCTGTCTGACCCAGGCCAGGATATCTGCATCTGTCTTCATATTCAGTTTTAACTTCACCTGTACAGTATTATAGCTGTCGTACCTGTCCTGAGCATCGTATTTTGAAAATCCATACATGGAAAGCTCCTTTCCGGATAGGTGTACACCTATGCCTGTGCGCTCTTATTCCGGCAGTCTGCCTTCGTACATAATGGACAGTTCCCCATAGACCTGCCCCCAGTTGCGGATGGGCATGGTCCACTTCTTCGTCGCCTCGAACGTGGCCAGGTACAGAGCCTTTAAGAGCGCCGTGCTGCCCGGGAACACGCTCCGCTGGCGGTTGAGCTTCCGGTAGGTAGAGTTGAGGCTCTCGATCGCGTTGGTAGTATAGATCACCTTCCTGACCTCCATGGAAAACTTGAAGATGGGGGATACCACATCCCAGTTGTCATGCCAGCGTTTCATTGAGTTGGGGTACTTTGGCGTCCACTTTTCCGTCACCTTCTCCAGCGCCTCCAGCGCCTTTTCCTCGTTTGCGGCATGGTAGATGGTTTTCAGGTCCGTGGCAAATGCTTTCCGGTCCTTGTCGGAGACGTATTTCAGCGTGTTCCGTACCATATGTACGATGCAGCGCTGCTGCTCCGTCTTCGGGAATGCCGCCGTTATGGCTTCCTTAATGCCCGTGAGCCCGTCCGAGCAGAGAATGAGGATATCCTTCACACCGCGGTTCTTCAACTCGTTCAGAACGCAGAGCCAGTACTTGGAGCTTTCATTCTCCCCGATCTGTATGCTCAGGACTTCCTTTTTACCTTCCAGCGTAAGGCCGAGGATGACATAGGCGGCAAGCTTGCGGATTACCCCGTCCTCCCGCACGGAATAATGGATTGCGTCGATGTAGACCACGGGATAGACTTCCTCCAGCGGGCGGTTCTGCCAGTCTTCAATCTGCGGCAGTATCTTGTCCGTCACGTCCGAGATGAACCCTTCCGAAGCCTCAAAACCATAAATGTCCATCAAGGTATCCGAGATTTGGCGGGTTGTCATGCCTTTTGCATACATGGATATGATCTTCTGGTCAATGCCGGAAATGTCCTTCTGGCGCTTTCTTACCACCTGGGGTTCAAACGTGGACTTCCTGTCCTAGGGCACCTGGATGTCCATGCTCCCGAAGCTGCTGTTGATCCGCTTGGGCTTGTAGCCATTGCGGTAATCATCCGAATCCGACCGTTCTGACCTCCCATAGCCGAGATGCTCATCCATCTCCGCTTCCATCATCTCCTTCAGGGTGCTCCCCAGCAGGTCTTTGAGGGCTTCCTGGATATCCTCCGCAGTCTGGATGTCATACTCTTCCAGGAGCTGATGGACGATGTTCCTTTTCCCCTCCGTCATGACTACTTTGTGTACGGGCTGTTTTTCTCTTCTTGCCATAATAATAGGCCTCCTTATGATAATAGATTTTATCATAGAAGACCTAATGCTTAATAGCTATTTACAGAAAAACTTTCATACTCTCTCCGGCCAGTGCAATCAACTTCGTTATTCTCTTAATATTTGCTACGAATGCCGTAAAATTCATTTGCAATTCCATAGCAAACAATCCCACTGAATCTGCTCTGCCTAATCCGTGGGCTTCCTTTAATTCCCCATTCTTTTCTTCAATCCGGTGCCGTATCTTCAGGCGTTCTTGAAATTCTTCGCTTGCTTCAAATTCCAGCCTGCTCCGGTTCTTTTCTCTTGCTTGGGTAATACTATAGCTGTGGGTTTTCCACTTCCCTACTTTACACTGTCCTTTTAGAGGGCACTTTTCGCATTTTTTCTTGCTGAATACGTAATTCCGGTACTGGTTCCCGTTCTTTGCCTCCCGCTTCTCAACCCGCATGGCCAGTTCACCTGCCGGACATTGCAGCATCTTTGCATCTTTGTTAAAACTGAATCCTTCCTCAAGTTTCGCTTCCGCAGCAGCCGCGGCCGCAGGATTTATTTTCGTAAGCGTCAAATAAGAACGTGTAGTGAAATATTTGGCGTTCTCTTGTAAACTTGGGGTTAGAGTTTTTAGAGTTCCCTCCCAAAACTCTAAATCCAGATAAAGGAGAATACCAATGGACATTTCCGCTTTAACTCCGGATAAACAGGTAAAACTTCAGTACTGGCTGGACGTGATCCGGCAATGCAGAGCCTCCGGTCTAACAAACCAGGCATGGTGCGAACAACATCATATCTCCCTAAAAAGCTATTACTACTGGATCGCAAAGATCCGGAAACTGGCGCTTGAAGAACTGCCCCGAAAGAGTCATGGATGCAGGCCGGTCATGGAGCAGACTGCGTTGATTCCGGATGCGGCTCCGGAATTTACGGAGGTATCCCTTCACGGCAGGCAGGATCCCTGTGCCGCTCCTGCAGCAGTACTCCGTGCCGGTACGGTGACTGTTGACCTCTTTGAAGATACGCCCCGCGAGTTGCTGGAGACCATTCTGAAAGCGGTGAGATCATGTTAGGTGACCTCTCCCGGGTGGAAAAGATCTATCTGCGCACCGGGTACACAGATATGAGAAAACAGCTGGACGGTCTGGTGGATATCATCCAGTACAGCTTTCAGCTTGACCCTTACAGCAATTCCCTGTTCCTTTTCTGCGGGAAACGGGCGGACCGGATCAAGGCAGTCCATTATGAAGGGGACGGCTTCTGCCTGTTCTATAAGCGCTACGAAAACGGCCGCCTCCAATGGCCGCGGACGGGCGAAGAAGCCAGACAGATCTCCCACCAGCAGCTCCGCTGGCTGCTGGAGGGCCTGAACCCGGAGCAGCCAAAAGCGGTCCGCAGCTGGGTTCCCCCGAAGCCTGAACCCCCCGGGAATTCCTTATAAATGCTGGAAAATCCTGCTGTTTTATGGTATAATGAATTTATCAGAACAGGAAGGTTTTCAGCCCATGCAGGATACAGAGCAGGAGTACCAAAAGCAGATCAAAGAACTGGAACAGCAGGTCCGGCTCCTTAGGGAGCAGGTTGATTTCCTTACCCGTAAACTTTATGGAACAAAATCAGAGAAGACGTCTGCCCTTGAAATAGAGGGACAGATGTCTCTTTTTAATGAAATGGAATCCTGTGCTGAGCCGGATGCCCATGAGCCGGATCTGGTGGAGGTCGAAAAACATCTGCGTAAAAGGAAATATGCCGGCCAGCGGGAAAAACTGATAAAAGACATTCCCCGCAGCAAAGTGCTCCACACGAGCGATGAAAGTGAACAGATCTGTGAGAGATGCGGAGGTACCATGGTAAAAGTTGGTGAGGAGTTTGTGCGTACCGAGGTACAGTTCATCCCTGCCAGCCTCAAAGTGGTTGACCATTACCGGGAAACCTATGAATGCAGGGCATGCCGCAAAAACGGGACGCCTTATATGGAGAAATCCCCGGTGCCCCATCCTCCGGTCATGCACTCCCTTGCATCTGCTTCCACGATCGCATGGCTTGTCCATCAGAAGTTTGAACTGGGCATCCCCTTATACCGTCAGGAAAAGGAATGGGAAGCCATGGGGCTGTCTTTAAGCAGGGCAACGATGTCAAACTGGCTCCTGGCCGTCTGCCGGGACTGGCTTTCCCATGTGGTCTCCCATCTCAGACGGGAACTTCTAAAGCAGGGATATCTGCATATCGACGAGACCCACGTGCAGGTGCTGAAGGAACCAGGGAGGAAGAACACTTCGGATTCCTATATGTGGGTGTACTGCAGCACCAGGGACAGCAAACGGCCGGTCCGGTATTTTGAGTACCAGCCGGGGAGGGGTGGGAAATATCCGGAAACATTTTTAAAAGGCTATACCGGATATATCCATACGGATGCTTATTCCGGGTATAATGGGGTGAAAGGGGTTACGAGATGTCTGTGTTACACACATCTGCGCCGCGCTTTTGTGGACGCGCTGCCAAAAGACATCCATGGCCCGGAAGCCTCAAAACCTGCGGAAGCAGTCATTCGTCTGAATAAACTGTTTGAGATAGAAAAGGAACTGGACGGCCTTCCCCCGGAACAAAAGAAAAAAGAACGACTTGACCGCGAGAAGCCGCTTCTCGAGGCTTTCTGGTCGTGGGCAGAGATAAGCTCTGCCGGGGAATTGCCAAAGTCGAAGCTCCATACCGCTTTCCAGTATGCCCTGAACAACCGGCAGGAGTTCTTCAACTATCTTGGGGATGGAAACTGCTCCATCAGCAATTCCCTTGCGGAGAACTGTATCCGCCCCTTTGTGATCGGCCGGAAGAACTGGCTGTTTGCCGGAAGTCCGAAGGGTGCTGCCGCAAGTGCGGGAATCTACACCCTGGTAGAAACAGCCAAAGCCAACGGCCTGGATGCAATGAAATACATCAAGTATATCCTGGCAGATATGCCGGGGAGTAGATTTCTCGAAAATCCGGAATATCTGGATGACTATCTGCCATGGGATCCCATGGTGCAGGAACGTTGCCGATAACCACTGCCCTTTTAGTATAGAGGGTTAGTGGTTATTTTTCTATCCACCATCTTATTTGACGCTTACATTCTTAGATTTAGAGTTTTTAGAATTCACTCTTGAAACTCTAACCCTAAGTTTATAGGAAAATATCGAAAAAATCACTACACGTTCTTATTTGACGCTTACTTTCTTTATCAGAGAAATTTCCTCCTACTCGATTAGCGTTAGTGTGGCTCCGCTCTGTGTGCGCCGGCATTGTCGTGCCTGGGTAAACAAATGTATTTATAAAAATATGTTAACATAAAAAAAATAATGTTGGCAAATTAAGAAAGATGTTGACAAAAATAATACTATATACTATAATCATAATCGAAAGGAGTAAATAATTATGAGCTCATTATCGGCCCCTTTACAAAGGTCCTTAGTTGCAAAAGACGTTCTTTCCACGCTTCGCTATGAGATACTCACTGGCGAACTGAAGGAAGGCGAATATCTCCGCGAGGTTGCTATCAGTAAGCGCATGGATGTCAGCCGCGGCCCGGTGCGCAGGGCTCTTCAGCAGCTGGAGGCGGAGGGATTGGTTGCCTGCGAGGAAAACGGCAGAACGAGAGTGATTGGCATCTCAGACAAGGATATCGACGATATCTATGAACTGCGTCTTATTCTGGAAAAGAAGGCGATCTCCATCCTGCAGAATAAGGACATCATGGATTACGCTCCGATTCTGGACAGCCTTAATCAGTTAAAGCTGGAGAGAGACAAGGGAGAAGAATGTGCTCCTGTGAAAATGGCGGCGCTGGGTTACGACGTACATGTGGCGATTATGAAATGTTCTGGAAATAAGGCGATATTTAACGCCTGGAAATCTCTGTCCTCCATATTACAGCTTATTATGGAGATAAACGGTAATTATGTGGATGAAGAATGGGCCTTTAACAGCCATAAAACGCTGGTTGACGCGATCGTACAGAAACGGCCGGACCTGGAGCAGGTAATTGAACAGCATATGCTGGAGGATTCAAAAAATATTTATTTAAACGAGTTACAAGTAAACGGGGCACATGATGGATAACCGTGCAATACATATATAAGCGAATCCATGTGCACCCTGGATCATTGGGAGGTACATTATGAGGCTAAAGAACTTAAAACGTTGGGCGGCATGCGCTGCGGCAATATGCGTAGCGGCAACGACAGTAGGGTGTGGCAGCCTTTCAGTGCCGGAGAGCACGGCTTCTCAGGCGGAGGCTGCAGAGGAGGCAGGAAAAGAAAGCGAGACTTCCGCTGAACTGACAGAAGCGGAGAAGACAGTCCGGGTTGTGGGAAATTTGAACGGCCTCTCTCTGGATATGGGAAACGCATTTTGCGATTCCTTAGAAGAGCAGTCCGGTGGTAAGATCGCAGTGGAGCGGTACTTAACCGGCCAGGTGGGGACCAACGACGAGGATCTATGTATCGGTCTGTCCGAGGGAAACTTTGACGTGTATCTGACTTCCGATATGCTGGCGACCTGGGTGCTTCCGGAGTGGCTTGGCTACGCCAATGTGGCTTTCTGCTTCCGAGACGCGGACCATGTGAAAAAGTATTGGAAGATGCTTAAGGAAGAGCAGGGTTTAAATGATAAAATGATCGAGCAGTACGGCGTGCACGCAATCATCACCGATTCCGTGGCTGTCCGCACTCCCAGATATATCACCGCAAATAAAGAGATCAAGAGCCCGGACGACATGGTAGGCTTAAAGTTCCGTACCCCCAGTGTGGAGGGCGTAGTTGCTTCTTGGCAGGCCTGCGGTGCTTCTATTGTACCGATTCCCTTTGGCGAGCTGTTCAGTGCTCTGCAGACAGGGGCGGCGGACGCACAGGAAAACCCCACCGACATGATCATGCAAGGCGGTTTCTACAGCGTTCAGAAATACATGATGCTCACCAGCCATCAGTACGGCGCGTATTTGTTCCACGTAAATGAGAAATGGTATGAAACGCTGACAGACGAAGAAAAAGAGCTTGTGATAAATGCGGCTCAGAGCGGTTACGACCTGTTCAATGAAAAGGGAGCCGAGCAGGACGTGCAGTATATTAAGGAGCTGGAAGAGAAGGGAATGACCGTTATACCGGCGGACCAGATCGATATTGAGGCGTTTAAAGGAAAGATCATCGAACAGGTATTGGAAAAATTCAAAGATTCCTGGGCAGAAGGCGGCTGGGAAGTCATTCAGGGATTATAAAAGCAGAGTTTACAGGGGCGCCGCGGCTATAGCGTCCCTTTTTACATCTATAAGGAGAATACACAGTGAAATATATTACAAATTTTTTGGATAAATTTTTTTTTGCGCTGGCTTGTGTCTTGACGGCGGTGTTGCTTAGCATGGTTCTGGTTCAAATGCTGTGCCGCAATCTGTTCAATTTCTCTTTTACACAGGTGGAAGAATACTGCGTTCTGATGATGGCGTGGCTCACATTCCTTGCGGCGGCTTATGCGGTGCGTCACTGCGGCCATGTGGCGGTAGACTTTCTCTTTCAGAAAATGGCGCGCCCAGTAAAATATGTTCTGAATCTGGTCACGATTATGGGTCTTTTGTTCCTTACCCTCTACATGACCTGCTACGGTTATGGGCTTTCCATGCGCCAGATGAAGACGCCCCTTCCTATCACTCACATTCCCAGAGGCTGCATGTATCTGGCGGTACCGGTGTGCAGCGTTATCATGGCCCTGTTTTTTCTGGACGCGCTTATTAACTGCATACGGAAAAAGAGTATCGAGGGCGTGGTGGTTGACACCGACGAACAGATTGATCAGGAACTGGAAAGCGGCAAGAAGCTGATGGAAGAGGTTCTTGGAAATGACGGGAAGGGAGGAAGGCAGTGATGCAGGTAGGAATTCTTATTATCGTGCTGTTTCTCGTACTGCTGCTGCTCCGCGTGCCGGCGGCCTTTTGTATGCTGATCACTACGCTGGTCTACGCTTTGGTGGAGCAGTCCGTTCCGCAGTCCTTTATCCCGCAAGCCATGGTAAGCGGCTCCGCTTCCTATACTATTATGGCGGCTCCGTTCTTCATCCTAGTGGGAGAGCTGATGAACAGTTCGGGAATCACGAAAAGGCTGTTTAAATTTGCCAACGTACTTGTTGGCCATATCACCGGCGGCTTGGGGCATGTAAATGTACTAGCCAGCGTATTTTTTTCCGGAGTAAGCGGATCGGCGATCGCGGACGCGGCTGGTCTGGGCAATGTTGAGATTAAGGCCATGGTAGACGAGGGCTACGACCCCGATTTTTCAGTGGGCATTACTGCGGCTTCCTCTACGATCGGGCCTATCATTCCGCCCAGCAGTCCCATGGTACTGTATGGAATTATGAGCGGAACGTCCATCGGCGCACTGTTTATGGCAGGGATTCCCACGGGTATTCTAATGGCCGGATTTATGATGTTGGTGGTCTATATTATTTCCAAAAAGCGCAATTACCCTAAGAGCAGGAGGGCTACGCTGCCGGAGATCTGGAAGGCCTTTAAAGAAGCCTTCTGGGCGCTGTTGTCCCCGCTGATTCTTATCGTAGGTATGCTATCTGGCTTCGCTACGCCGACGGAAACTGCTGCTGTAGCGGCCGCATACTCCTTGTTTTTGGGTGTTGTGATCTACAAGGAGATGACCTGGCAAAGCCTCATGGACATCATGCGAAATTCTATCAAGAGTATCGGCATGGTCATGCTGCTTATTGCTACCGGAACCGTGTTTGCCTGGATGATTGGCACGGAGAAGGTGGCGGAAAAGAGCGCAGAGCTTTTATTTAGCCTGACGAGCAACCCGTATCTGATTCTGCTCCTTATCAACCTGTTCCTGCTGTTTGTGGGAACCTTCATGGAGACCACTTCGGCGCTGCTGGTGACGTTGCCGGTGCTGCTTCCTATTGTAAAGATTATCGGTATGAGTACCGTGCAGTTTGGAGTTATTATGGTGCTGCTCTTGATGATTGGAATGCTGACGCCGCCCATGGCGCTGTGTCTGTTTGTGACGTCGAAAATAGGAGGCATTTCCTTTGACAGGGCGTTTAAGGCTGTGCTGCCCTACTATGTGGCACTGTTAACGGTTTTGATTATCATTAATCTGTTCCCTGGCGTGACGTTAGCGCTCACAGGGCTGTAAGGAGGGAAATACGCTGCTATGGCTTCAAATATTAAATTACTGGGCTGCCAGTTAAATACCATTGACCCGGAGACGTTGATCTATTTCCAGCAGCTTGGAATCACGGATATTCAGTACAACACGCCGGACATTCCCGGAGAGAAGACCTGGGCGTTTGAGGATATCAAAGCATATAAGGAGAAAACGGAATCCTACGGGGTCAAACTGGTCTGCATTGAAAATGTGCCAATCCGGTTTTATGACAAGGTAATGCTGGGACTTCCGGGGCGCGACGAGCAGATAGAGAATTACATCGGGCTGATCCGCAGCTTCGGAAAGCTAGGAATCACTTATTTCGGATATCATTTTACTCCGACCTTCGTGTGGCGCACCTCCTATGAGGCGAAAACCAGAGGAGGGGCGAGGGTTTCCGCTTATAATGATGAGGCGGCGAGGCGGGACGGAAACCGCGTGGCTTACGCCGCCCGGCTGGACGTGGAGATTCCCGATCCTGAAGATATGTGGAAGAACCATGAATATTTTATGAAGGCGATCCTGCCGGAGGCTGAAAAGGCCGGCGTGAAGATGGCGCTTCATCCTGACGATCCGCCGGTGGCCTGTGTATCGGGTGTGGCCAGGATCTTTAACAGCTTCGAGAGCTATGTCCGCGCAGACAGGGAGACCAACAGTCCGGCCTGGGGCGTTGATTTGTGTCTAGGCTGCTGCTCGGAGATGGGCGGCGCCCCGGTGGTAGAGCGATTTATCGACTATTTCGGCCATAGGGGAAAGATTTTCTACGTTCATTTCCGGGATGTGCTGGGCGTGCCGGATGATTTTAGGGAATGCTATCTGGGCGAAGGAAACTATAACCCGGCGAGGGTGATGAGAAAGTTGAAGGAATCCGGCTTTAAGGGCTATGTCTGCGAGGATCACGTTCCCATCATGGAAAGTGATTCCAAATTCGGCCACCGCGCGCGGGCCTATGAGATCGGCAAGCTGCAGGGACTTATCAGCATGATGGATTACGATGACGAAAAATAAATACGGGGATAAGCGAGAGAGGCATTTCGAGTGCGATGTCTCTCTTTGTTTGTGCGCCATGGGCGCACTCTAACAGGTGAAAGTCGTGTGTTCTGCAAGCTGTCAACAGCTTGCCAGTGAACAGGATTCAGTGAGGAGGAAAGCCATGCTGGAAAGATTGAAAAAACAGTTGTTTTCAGAGGATGGGATGAAAGTGGTCAATATCCTGTTTATTCTTTTGTATCTGGTCAGAAATCCCCTTTTTACCATATGTGCTTACACGGTATGGTTTGTTTATTTGGTATATTCTGTCAGGAATACAAAAAGTAAGGGGATGAAGATATTTTATTCAGTATTAAGTGTGTTCGCGATGATATTAGTACTGCTTAATGCTTATTTTACATTCATATAGTTGGGAGCTATGAGTAAGGCGGCGAAATACAGGAATTTAGGCGTTTAAAGCACACTCGAAAATCGAAAGTCTGAGAGGAATATTTTGTTAAAACGTATAAGATTTACCAAGTGGATTCATTTACAAAGGACAGATTTCATGGCAATCCTGCCGGCGTAATTCCTGATGCAAAGGGACTGACAGAGGAGCAGATGCAGAGAATCGCCAGAGAATTAAATAATTCGGAAACAGCTTTTATTTTTGAAGCAGATTCTACGGATTATGATGTAGAAGTACGGTTTTTTGCACCCACAACAGAAGTTCCTATATGCAGTCATGCCACGATAGCGGCCCATTATGTCCGGGCCAAAGAGAAAAATTTAGAATGCGGAACAGTTGTCCAAAAAACAAAAGCAGACTTATTGCCCGTGGATGTTGTCCGAGACGAAAACGACTACTCAATCATAATGACGCAGGGAACACCTGCGGTATCTGCGCCTGCTGGGGATACTGTAAGAAATCGGATTGCGGACGCTTTGGGAATCGCTCGTGAGGAGATTTGCAGGGAATATCCCGTTGCGATTGCTTCCACCGGGCATTCCAAGGTTATGGTTCCTCTTTATTCAAATGAGCTGCTTCACGGACTTCAGCCGGATTTGCAAAAGCTGACGGAGATTAGCAAACAAATTGAGTGTAACGGGTATTATGCCTTTACACTCAATCCGCAGAAAATAATTTTGGTCCACGGAAGGATGTTTGCCCCGGCGATTGGGATTGCGGAGGACCCTGTAACAGGAAATTCAAACGGCCCGCTGGGCGCTTATTTAGTACATTATAATATTTTGCAGGATGCCGATGAACCGTGCCTCGACTTTGATATTTTGCAGGGGGAAGCTGTCAAACGCGATGGCACAATACATGTTCATGTTGAAAAAGAGCACGGAGCGCCGAAGTTGGTTCAAATTACGGGGAATGCTGTAACTGCCTTTTCAACGGAGATTACCATTTAAATATATGATAAAGAACTGAATTTCCTATTATTGGATAATTCAGCTTCGCCCTATTGGGATGTTATTATGACAATTGAAGGCAATAGTTGGTAAATAAAATATGGAGGTAATCATTTTAGATAAAGCAACTTTTCTTTTCCGGATATTTGAGTTATGATAAAAGCAAGATTCTTAAAGGGAGAGGAAAAAGCGTTGCTATGGGTTCTGATAAAAAAAGTATTATAATAATAGGATGCGGTGTACTAGGGTCAATTATTGCAGATGGTATTAATGATAAACTGGTGAAGCACTATGAGATATCCGCGGTTTATGACAGGCAGCAGTTCCAGGCAGAGAAGCTGGCAGAACGGCTGGGGGTCAAAAGGGCGTTGTATCTTGAAGAAATCATTGCATATAAACCTGCTTATGTCATAGAAGCAGCCTCAAAAGAGGTTGTGGAAAGCATGGCCTGTGATATTCTTAAGGCAGGCATTGATATGATCATTCTTTCTGTGGGGCATTGGCGGATGGCAGACTGATGGAAAGAATAAATCAGGCGGGTTCTGAATCAGAGGCAAAGCTTTATGTGGCCAGTGGAGCCATAGGCGGCTTTGATCTTATGAGGGCAGTGCGTTTTGGCGGACTTGGAGATGCCGAAATACATACCACAAAGAATCCTCATTCTCTTAATGGAGCTCCCTATCTTGATGGAAAGGAATTACCGGAACATCAGGAACAATTGGTCTTTAAGGGCAGTTCAAGGGAAGCAATCGCAGGATTTCCTAAGAATGTAAATGTTGCGGTCTCCATGGCATTAGCAACCCTTGGAGTCGATGAGACAAGAGTCAAAATCAGCAGTTGTCCAGGGTTGGAAACAAATATTCATGATATCAGGCTTAATGGAGATTTTGGAACAATTGAGATTAAGGTGGCTGTAAAACCTAGTGAGAAGAATGCTAAATCGTCAACCTTAGCTGCGTGGAGCGTTTTGGCTTTACTGGAGAAAATGTCGCAGACGATTATGCTGTGATGAATTAAAGTATGAATATTAAAATTGGATGGCAGAGGATTGCAGAGATCCTCTGCTATATTTTATTGCATAAACATTTGTTTTAAACAAACATAAAATATTTGTTGAAATATTAAAATAATATTGTAATTATATAGATAATAGTGTATAATAAAATCAGAAACAAGAGGTGTAATGATTTTAAGTAAAAGGGGGTTTATGATGGAACAGAAAATTCAACTGCTTACAAAGCAGGCACCGCCACCGGCTGGACCTTATTCCCAGGGAATAGAAACCGAACAATTCGTCTTTGTATCAGGACAGAGACCGGTTGATCCAGTTACTGGAGAAATGAAAAATGGAATCAAGTCTCAGACAGAACAGGTTATTAAGAATGTAGAGTGTGTTCTAAAGGAAGCGGGATGTACACTGGCCGATATAGTCAGGTCAACGGTATATTTGTCCGATATATCTTATTTTGATGATATGAACGAGGTGTATCGTGCCATGATATCGGAACCGTTCCCTGCCAGATCTACATTTGGTGTTCAGCTCAGGGGGATATTAGTGGAGATTGATGTGATAGCAAAAAAGACAGAAAATTGAAAGTAGGATGATACGTTGAAGGAAATCAGTGAATTATTACCGGCATTGGATGTTTTAATCCGAGGATTAGGAAAGCATTTTGGGGAATCAGTAGAGTTTGTAGTACATGATTATAAAAAGGATTTCGCCCGCACGATCGTGGCCATCTCCAATGGCAATGTTACAAAAAGAGAGGTGGGCGACAGCGGCACGTCCATTGGATTAAAAATCATGCATGGTGAGGAGGCGGATGAGGGAAAGTTTGGGTATATCTCCCAGACAAAGGATGGGCGTTATTTAAAATCCAGTACCATATATATTAAAGACGAGCAGGGTAAAATATTAGGTTCTCTCTGTGTGAACTGCGATATTACAGATGCTATGATAGCCAGAAATTTCCTTAATAGCTATGTGGGATCAGGAGAGGACGAGAAGGTGGAGGCTACTGTCTACAATAATGTGGATGATTTGCTGATATCGTTGATAAATGAATCCATTAATTATGTTGGGGCTCCGGTTGCTGTAATGAACCGGGAGCAGAAGATTGATGGTATTCGATATTTGAATAATAAGGGGGCATTTAAAATAAAAAATGCCAGCACGATTGTGTCAAAATACTATGATGTGTCAAGGTATACAATTTATAACTATATCAATGATGGGCAAAACCTGAATGATACCAGTGAATGATTAAGGAGGAAGGCAGATGCTGAATAGGAAACTGATAGAGAGTGAGTTTTCTTTCCTGGGCGAGGATATTTTTTTAAATGTTTCTTCGGTTGTAATGCCGCCAATAAGGGTTCAGAAAGCATATGAATCTTTTATGCAGGATTATATCGCCAATTATGGCGATGATATTGTTCCGAAAGCATGGGACATGGTTTCGGATACGCGTAAAAAGGTGGCGCAACTGATTCATGCGGTGGATTCCCTTGAGGTTGCTTTTGTAAAGAACACCTGTGAAGGTGTATCCATATTGGCAGAAGGCTATCCGTTTAAAGAAGGGGATAATGTGATAGTCGCAGACCAGGAGCATCAAGCGAATTTGTTTCCGTGGATCAACCTGCACCAACGTAAAAACGTGGACCTCCATGTGGTGAAGAGCAGAGACGGGGAAATCAACGCAGATGATATGATTGCAGCGATTGATGAAAACACAAAAATACTTACAGTGTCTGCAGTGCAGTTCAGCACAGGATTTTTTGCAGATTTACATAAGCTGGGTGCAGCATGCAAGGAGAAGAACGTGATATTTATGGTAGATGGTATTCAGGCTTTGGGGAGATTGGATATAGATGTACAGGCCATGAATATTGACTGGTTGGTTGCAGGCACCAATAAAGGCCTTCTGGGAACACTGGGAGCCGGAATCGTTTATTGCACTAACCGGATTGTAAAAGACATCATACCTCCCTATGCATCATACCAAAGCGTTATAAGCCATGTGGCTCCGCCGGCCATAACTACCAATTTTGACTTTCTGGAATGGCACCCCAATGCCAGACGCTTTGAATCCGGGAATTTAAGTTATAACTGTATTAACGCAATTAACAAGGGGATTGAGCTGATACTGGAGCTGGGAATCAAGAACATTGATGAATATGTCAGGCAGCTGGAGATGTATTTGCGAAAGCAACTGGAAGATTTGGACCTTCACGTTGTGCAGGCAGAAGATAAAAAGAATTGGGGAGGGGTGGTATGTGTCTATTATCCATCCCACGCTGACGAGGAAGTGATTTCCATATTAAGGAGACATAAGATTCACTGCACTATGAGAGGAGGGTATATTCGGTTAGGTATTGACTTTTACAACACACAGGAACAGATGGATAAAGTATCTGCAGCGTTGCATGAGGTTGACAGAATCAACAGATAGGAGGGGATCTGTATGAGTATGATGGAAAAGTATAGGAAGATTCCGCTTTTGACGAAACTGTTAGTTGCTATGGTAATAGGTATTATTTTGGGGGCTGTTTTTGGAGAGAAAATTAATGTCATAAAGCCCTTGGGCACAGTATTTTTAAATCTTTTAAAAATGGCTGCATTACCCCTGATTGTGGTAAATCTTATTTCCGGTATTTCATCCCTGGACGATCCGAAGATTTTTGGTAGAGTAGGGATTAAAATAATGTTTTATTACTGTATCACCACGGTTGTTGCTATTGTTTTAGGTCTGCTTCTGGGAACTGTACTGCAGCCGGGCAAGGGCTTTGTGCTGCAAGGAACATATGACCAGGCAATTGAGACCATACCTTCTTTCGGAGATACCATAGTGGGGCTGATTCCGTCTAATATTTTTGCATCTCTTACAAATGGTAAGTTTGACCAGATTGTGGTGTTCAGTGCCTTTGTGGGTGTGGCCATGCTGTTCGTAAAAAAGGAGGACAGAGTGGTTCTGAAAAGCGGTGTAGACAGTCTTGCGAATCTGTTTAATAAACTGGTTGGAATAATTATGGGCTATGCGCCTATCGGTATCTGCGCTTTAATGGCCTGTACAGTTGGTACCTATGGCGCACAGCTGGGAGGATTCCTTGCCAAATACCTCGGTGCATCCTATGTGTGTGTTGATTCAAATAGCAGTATATGGCGTTTTACTTACAGTTTTTGGAAAGTGTAATCCATTTTGGTTTCTTAAAAAGGCATCCCCTTTAATGATAACAGCTCTCGGAACCAGCTCCAGCCTTGCATGTGTACCGGTTGGAATAGAATGTGCGGACAGCATGAATGTTCCTAAATCCATATCGGGCTTTACCATTCCTCTTGGTTCCCAGGTGAATAAAGACGGAAATGGTATGATGCTGGCAATCACATTTCTGTTTGCGGCGCAGGCCATTGGCGCACCTGTGACCATGGATATGCTGATAAAGGCAATACTGATATCCCTCATCCTCACAACCGGAGCCGGCGGTGTACCGGGAGGAGGGATTGTAACAATAGCTATTGTTATAGACGCATTTGGACTTCCTCTTGAGGTGGTAGGTATTATTTCCGGTATTTTTGCTTTGATTGACATGGTGTATACCATGATGAACTGTTTGGGCGATTTGGTAGGAACCTACATAGTGGCTCATCTTGAGAGTAAGGATTAAAGCAAACATATAAACCTGAGTAAAAAGGGCGGGAGAGCAAGACTCAACCGTCCTTTTTGCCGGGTTAAGGTAAGAGCGTTTGTTATGATGGCAGGCATTTATGATGTCTGCTTATCCCCGTTCTCCGGAGGGCAGCACAGCGCCTGGTGTGCTGCAATGGTGGTTAACGTATCCCCCAATTGCATGAATATGGAACTGATAAGGGCGATTTCTTCAGGGCTTTTACCTTCTGCAATGCAGCAGGCAAGAGTGGATATGGAAAGGGCAAGTTCGCAGGATTGCAAGACAAATTACCTCCTTGTAGTCATTTGATTGTATGGCCGCGGAAAGGAAAATTCCGGTACGCCCGTTGCATAGGGAGCAATTTCATATTGCTGATAATATATGACAATTTGTCCGGGCCGCAGAAAGAACTGACTTTGATTAAAATTATTTCTCAGAAGATAGGGGTAATCTTCAAAGTAAGCTCCCGGGGATTCCTTTAAGCGTTCTGCAATTTGCTGTTCTATGGCTGTTTGAAGCCCGGTCAGGGCGGCGGGAGTAAGGGGAGAAATATCATCCAGGTGTAACTGTCTGCCGGAGCTGAAATCCCAGGTGTCCGATGTCCGTTTCAGCTCCTGGTGGGCGCCGCCCATGTAGGTGTAGGTATCCATATAAAGACTGGTAATGCAGCCGGAATTATAGGTTATATGATAAGTCATATCCAGGGTGTAGCGGTTAAAGGGCGGATAATTGGCCGGGATATATCTGGCACTCTCAACCGCCTGGGGGTAGAGGACGGTACGGCAATACTGTTCTGTAGTCTTTGCAAGCTGCATATAATAGGTGTTTGCTGTTTGGGCAGCAGCTAAAACACAGGTGGTGGAGAAAGATGGATAAGTAATGTGATAGGTAAAAACCGGTATGTTCCTATAAAACATGGAGTCGTTTAAGGTTAGTTCTGTGATTGTCTGCATATTGGTTCCTGATTTAAGGAGTTATAATAGTATATTCATAAAGCTTCCCTGCATGACAGTGTGAAACAGAAAACGCGGTATGCGTAATGGAATGGTTATTTTGCATAAAACAGGGGACATGTGGGCAATAAAATCTATAGTGGCTTTACGGACTGAATTTTGGTATAATATAGAAGGTTTATATATAAAAATCTTATGCTCTATAAAACAATGAGAGTTTGGAAACATATGGAGGTAGTACGATTGTCTACAAGTTATTATATTTTTAACCGGAAAAAGCGGGAAGAAATCCAGGAATTTAACAGATTCTGGGAGGAGACATTCATTCCAGGATTAAAACAGCAGATAGAGGCTTATTGCGGTGAACGAAATGGAACCTATGTCAACCCGGATTTTGGAAATGAAATAATCAATGAAAAGATATCCGGGATTTCGGACGCGCCAGGTAAATCCGAGAGCTATGAAATGGTAATAGGTGTGTCGCACTGGAACGGCAAACGGAACCTGTTCCAATGGGAGGGATCCTATGTTGAGGAACATATTATCCGTGACGAGGCCAGCCTGGTGGAATTTTTTAACAGTAAAATGAACCAGCAGCAATACAGCATCGCGGATGAATTTGATAAAGAGTATACACTTGATGCGTTCCTGAATGCCATAAAATATGGAGGGGATGAATCTGCTTCCTGATGATATAAATATACAGATATGTTTTACATTTATGCGGATACGTGAAAGGCGGATCCGCATTTTATGATTATTTTAAACACGGAAATCAGAAGGAAAATCTGATTGAGGAAAGAATACGGGGGAAACAAATGTTCGGGTTTCGTTTGACAACATTAGTTGTGTTTGATATACTTTGTGTATCGAACAAATGTTTGGAGGCGGCGCGATGTCAAGTGTTACTGACCTCCTGATATGACGCTGACCAGATTTGTTCATTTTTCAGCAGGCTGCTCTAACTCATGTCAGTCATTGCGGTGGCTTCTGGGTGGATTTCTCCACCCTTAAAACCATCGTTTTGATAGAGAGTGCTCCTGCATAGGCTTTTCAGTCAAATGGAAGCACGCCTTGATCTTTGACAACTTCATACTGCTTTGCATGCGGCGATTTGAACCTGCGCAGTTTACTGCTGACGTTATCCATATGCTCCTGAAGATCTTCAAGCTGTCCGCTGATGTCATCCATGGCGATCCTGATATCCCCATGGAGCAGTTCTATGGAATTGAGGGCTTCCTCCAGTTCGTCCCGGATGTCCATGTATTCCTCCAGCAGATCCAATACGCCGGACTGGCGCATGCGGTCAGCAAAGGTCTCTGCCGGGCGATGTTCTTTGTTCTGAACCATCAGGCCTCACCTCCCAGCATCTCATGTTCGAGGACAAACCTTACCTGATGTTCGTCCGTGAGACGCTTTCCCTGCTGGCTGGCGTACATCAGGCAGCCGTTACAGATCCGGTTGATGCGCCTTGGGATCCCCGTGGACTCGCGGAAGATCTCGTCCATGGCCTTATCGGTAAAGATATCCTGCCTGCCTCCGGCATACGCAAGGTGGGAACGGATATATCTTTCCGTCTGCGCACGGTCAAGATGGGGCAGGATGCAGCTTAAATCAATCCGCTGCCTGACGGCCGCATACCGCTGGAGCCGGAGTTTATCCCACAGCTCCGTCTGCCCGACGAGCACGAGTGCCATAGGGCTCATAGAATCGAATTTATAATTCAGCAGGAAGCGGAATTCCTCAATGGTCTCTTTTTCCAGAAGGTGTGCTTCATCCAGGATGCAGACGACTTTCCTGCCCTGCACGCCGCGGATGATCTCCACCTCCTTCTGAAGCTGCCTCTTGGCATCGCCGCGGTAGAACTTTGATTCCACGCCCAGCTGGTCGAGCATGCCTTTGTAGAACCATCTTGGGGTCAGTTTGGAGTCCGACAGGTAGAGGAAGATATATTCCTCTTTGGGGAGCGTCTCCACAAAACGGCGCACCAGCGTTGACTTGCCGCACCCGGCATCCGCCGTCACCACGGCGAACAGCTGGCGGTCTGCCACATAAGACAGGCGCCCAAGGGTGTCCGCCATCGCCGGTGACTCATACAGCATCCCCGACGGGATATCGCGCACGAAAGGGAGACGCTGCAATTCGTAAAAAGCTTTATACATTGCTGCCACCATCCTTCCTGTACTGTCCGAAAGAGATGGCATCTGCCATGTGCTTTTTGGATGCTGCGCTCTTCTTTTCCAGCGCCTCCAGCATACGGGAATTATCCGGCTCCGTTTCCTGCATGGAAATCGGCAGGGGGTCTTTTTTATCACAAAACGGCCTCATTTCGAGCGGCTT
Source organism: Enterocloster clostridioformis (assembly GCF_020297485.1). NCBI lineage: Bacteria > Bacillati > Bacillota > Clostridia > Lachnospirales > Lachnospiraceae > Enterocloster > Enterocloster clostridioformis. The sequence goes on along the minus strand of NZ_JAIWZC010000001.1, from coordinate 1,260,958 downwards.
TGCGGTAAACGGTTCAATCCCTTTATGGCGGATCGTGATGGTTTCCGGCGAAGCAGGGTCATAGGAAATCTCCACCCGGAAACCGATAAGGGACGGTTTTGTCTCATATTTGCGGCCCTGAAAGCTGATACAGCCGCCCTTGTCAACAAGGCGTTCTTCATGATGGAGGAACGCTTCCGCCACTACGGATGTATCCAGGAACTTTAAAGGCCGGCAGTCCCGGTTCCACTCCTGGAGAGGGGTGATCCCTTCTGGTGGGACGGGCATGCCAAGGCTCTCATAATACTCCCGGATGCCCTCGTGCGGCTGCTTATGGTAGTATTCCTCCAGGTAGTTTTTCCAGTGCCGGTTAAGCTCTTCCAGTGTTTTGACCTTATGGATCCGGGCCTCCCTGAGAAAAGCATCGACCACCTGATGGAATTTTTCTATTTTCCCCTTTGATTTTCCGCTGCGGACTTTTGCGTGCCGAACCGTAATCCCAAGTCTGGCAAGGGAGAATTTCAGCTGTTTTGCCACATACTGCGAACCGTTGTCAAAGTATACGGCATCACAAGCCCCGGCCTTCAAGAGGACGTTCCGGAAGGTATCCTCCACGATGCTTTCCTCCTGGTTGTCATAAAACCGGGAATGGACCAGGTATCTGGAGTGGTCATCGATGGCGGAGGACAGATATGTCTGCACCATCGCCCCGTTTTTCCCTATGGGGAGCTTACACCCATACTTGATATCAGCCTGCAGCATCATCATCCTGTTGGGCTTGCAGAAACGTTTGGACGAGCTTTCGCGTGCGCTTGCGTATGTCTGCATCTGTCTCGTGCCGAAACCGGCTTTATAAAGGTGACGCTGCAGGGTAGGGCGCTTGAGTACGCCCGGCTCCGCCCAGCCCTCCTGCTCCAGGATGAAGATGATCTGCTCCACGCTCCGCCTGGGTACTTCCTTCCTCAGTTGGATTGCCTGCTCCACAATCTTCCGGTAATTATCCGGCAGCCTCCCGGAGACAACCGCCTGAGCCGGCACGACGGGTTTGAGACCCTCGAAGCCTTTTTCTTCATAGGCGGCAAGGTACCGGAAGATGGTACGCTCGGATAAGCCTGACTTTGAGGCTGCTTCTTCCCGCAGCTGGCTGCGTTTGGCGGGATCCAGGCTCTCATCAAGCAGTGGCGCGATCAAGGTGTAGCGTGAGAGCGCCTCGTTATCCCTCCCGTTTAAATCTTTTTTGATTGTCTGCATGGTATGCACCTCCTTTTTGGACAGCATACCGCAGAAAGCGCTGACAGCCAAAACAAAGTGGGTGCATATAAGATGTCCTCAGACGGATACCAGGAAACCGCCTGAGTTATAGACCATGCGCAGGACAGCGGGAAGCCACCTGTCACAGGATTTCCTAATTGTTTCCAAAATGGCCGCGCCGGCCAGTCCGGGATTCCTTAAGAGGCTCATAGCCTGCCGACAGTAACCTTCTGTCCGGGAGAAGTTTGCCATAAGCCAGTGGTGCCACCGCCGTATGGTTTCATCACAAGGATAATCCTCGTTCATGGTATCCTCCGGCATGATATCACCATCCAGCACGGCAGCGATAAGGTCGGAGCCATAATGCTTATAAGGGACGAGCTTATCAGGGAGAAGACTGTGAAGCCTCCGGCAGCCCTCATTGTCACACCGTCTCCGCTCAATCATCAGCCACACCACCTGTCCGCCATCCAGCTTCATGATTCGTGGTTTCCAGTCACGGTGGCTGACAGGGGACCGGCATATGGGGCATATACAATTTTCGTTACAATGGATAGTAATTACGCCATCCCCCTTGTCAGATTCCGTGTACTCTGATACAATAATCATGGTTTTATCATGAGTCTCAGAGGACACAACTTAGCGGGAGGGTCTTCTGGGACTTTCTCTTTCTGTAGAATGTTCATTGACATTATACAGAGCAAGTCTCTGACATTCAAGCAGAGCAGTATGGATGACAAATTAGCTTAGCAACAACAGTCAAGAAGCAGAGACTATGCAGTCAGATGTCCTAAATGTGGTTCTATTATGCCATTTGAATTATTTGACAGTATTACATCATCCTTGAATCCGGAGCTTAGGCAGCAGATTCTGGACGACCGGTTTGAAACAGTAGTATGCCCTGATTGTAAGGCTGTGTCATACATACAGTATGATATTTTGTATCACGATCCTGCCAGAAGGTTTATGGTATGTGTGGGGACTGATTATTCGGATGTATTTCAGCAGTCTGATTGTCCGGCAGGATATAAGCTAAGATATGTGGATGATTATAAGCAGCTGGCGGAGAAGATACGGATTTTTGAGGCAGGGCTGAATGATGGAATCATGGAGATAACAAAGGAGGCCATGCGCCACATGGCAAAGAGGAATCTGGAGTTATATTATGCGGGCAGCCGGAGAAAGCTGATGTTTTTTACCGTTCCGGGGCAGGAGAAGCATGTAGCTGTATCACAGGGCCTGTATACGCTGGCCGGGAAATATTATGACAGGATTCCCATGGAGGAAGACCGAGGATTTCTGCGGATTAATCAGAAGTATGCGGAGGCGTTGAAGAAGATAGAGGTATGATGATATAATCAGAGTATCAGGATGGTTTGAGTAGAAAGGAGGGCGTGGGATCCAGCGGCATCATGAATATATATGGAAGCAGCTCCCTGTACGGGGAGGACATATGTTGCGGATAAGGATGAGCAGAAGGCAATGGAAGTATTAGTGGGGATGAGTCTGATGCAGGACAGATGAGTGTAGGAAAGAGCGGCTGATACCGTCCATCCATCTATTGCCAGAGACATAGATTTGTGATAGAATCCTTATGGGATAAAATCAAGATATGCACTGCGGCAGGCAGGGCGGAATGGAGAAGACGAATGAAAGCATTTGATTGCGTTAACAAGCAGGAAGTTGAAGTTACTAAGGAAGGTTTGATTGACTTCATGAAAAAGGACCGCCAGATTGATATGAAGTTTGCGGAGAAGAGAACAGATGATATGGGATATCTTACCTGGGACGCAGAAAACTGGACCTGCGTGGACGGACAGAACAAGTTCATGCGCTGTTATTCACTGGAGGGCCGTGTGCTGAGGGACTCCACCAGCCACAATATTTACGATATGGAAAATGACTTTTTTCCGGAGCAGGCCATGGAGATTCAGATCAACTAAGTATTTAAAAAGACAGCCGAACGCTGTCTTTTTTTAAACCTCTATTATGAACCGCATTGAGCGGCCAATCTTCAACCGGGGATGGGATGTACGTGTTATTGCCCCTGTAAAGAGGAGCGGCCAGCGGGCTGTTCCCGCTGGCTGAGTATTATGAAAAAAAGTTATTAGCATTGCCCTTCTACAATGATTAGTATATTCAAAAAATGTGAGCAGTCTGTTGCAAAAATATGAACGGTTTGTAATAAGTTTATGAATGAAATAAGAATGTACATATTGCACAAAAACCGGAAAGGATTATTGAATAAAAAAGCCAATAGACTAAAAAAGTTTTAGGATATATAATTAATTTTGTATTAAATATTGGTGCTATTCACTATGTATATCCTGAGAATTGGCTCAGAGTTTCTACCAACTACCGTAAAGAGTTGACTACATGGCTTTTTGTAGTTGGCTCTTTTTTTGCAGTTAAAGATCGGCTGGCGGAGGGGGGTAAGTGTGGTAAAGCAGCTGGAGACCGGCTACAAGGGATAGCGACGTGAGGAATCTAATCACATTACACAGATTAAAACATGACATGGAGGACATAGCATTGAAACAAGAAACAGGACGTATAGACCGATTTTTCCAGGTATCTCAGAACCATTCAAGCGTCAGGACTGAAGTGCTTGCAGGAATCACCACTTTTATAACCATTGCCTATATTCTGATTTTGAATCCGCAGATTTTAGCAGACCCCTACGTCATCATGGGGGATGCTGCCATGGCAGGGAAAATTGCAAATGGCGTATTTATCGGCACATGTATTGGAGCTTTCATCGGAACGATCCTCTGTGCTTTGTATGCCAGAGTGCCCTTTGCGCAGGCGCCCGGAATGGGATTAAACGCATTTTTTGCATACACGGTTGTGCTGGGAATGGGCTACACATATGGCCAGGCCCTGGTGGTTGTGTTTATCTCAGGCGTATTCTTCATTGTGATAACGGCCATCGGACTGCGCGAGGCTATCATAAGGTCCATACCCGACGCGGTAAAGACAGCCATCACCCCCGGAATCGGATTGTTCATCACCATCATCGGTCTGAAAAATGCAGGTATTGTCATTTCAAATCCAGCCACCCTTGTAAGCCTGGTGGACTTTTCTCAATGGAAAATAGAAGGGGCTGACCTGGCTCTTATGAGCAGCGCTCTGGTCGCGCTGGCCGGACTGGTCATCATGGGAACGCTTCATGCCAGAAAAATTAAGGGTTCCATTCTTCTGGGTATCGTGGCTGCCACGCTCATAGGAATACCTCTGGGAGTGACCCATATTTCAAACCTGGATATGAATATCGGAATGAAATTCAGGGATTTCGCAGAGGTATCATTTGTGAAAATGGACTTTGCCGGATTATTTTCTGGGGCCAATATGGTGGAGACCATCTTTACAGTAACCATGCTGGTCATCAGCTTTTCACTTGTGAACATGTTTGATTCCATCGGCACACTTCTGGGCGCTGCCAAGCAGTCGGGCATGATTGATGAAAATGGCGAGGTAATCAGGATGAAGCAGGCTCTGATGTCGGATGCCATTTCTACGGCTGCCGGTGCCATGGTGGGAACATCCACGGTAACCACTGTGGTGGAATCCAGCGCCGGCATTGCGGCCGGAGGAAGGACTGGACTTACAAGCCTGGTAACAGCCCTTTTGTTTTTGGGAGCCATTCTGTTTGCGCCTATTGTAAGTATTGTTCCTGCGGCAGCCACTGCGCCGGCGTTGATTTTTGTGGGCATCTTAATGCTGGGAAATATCAGGGATGTGGATTTTAGTGATATGAGCAACGCCCTTCCCGCTTTCTGCACCATTGTATTCATGCCGTTTACATATTCAATCGCCAATGGCGTTGCGTTCGGATTGATTACGTATTGCCTGATGAAGCTTACCACTGGCAGGAGACAGGATGTGAAGGTGCTGACACTGGCTATTTCAGTAGTGTTCGTGGTGAGGTATGCATTTATGACGCTGGGATAAACAGCGGCTTGATGGGAAGGGGAGGAAAAACCGGACTACAAAATCAGAGAAAGTTGTGGTAAAATACAGATAACCCTTGGACCATATGGTGAAATGGTCCTGAAAAGGGAGGAGCCAGTGGGATATATCCCACTGGCCGAGTATTATGAAAAAAAGTCTTATAAGCATTAGCTGTTTACAATATAAAGTATATCCACTAATTATGAGCGGTTTGTTGCCTAAATATGAACAGTTTGTAAGTAGTTTATGACGAAAATCATGCAAAATTCTTACAGGAAAAAAACACGAAAACATGCGGGGCAGGAGGAATATAGATGTGGAGCAGATTGAAACAATTTCTGGGAGTCATTCCGGATTTCCCGGATTTTGACGAGGTAATCCGTGCCTTGCATGGTGACGTGGTCAAAAGGAATTTCCTTTTTCACATACTTATTATTATGTTTGAATGTGTGATGGTTATTTCCATATCCATGCGGCCGGGCGGGCCCTTTGCCAAACCCCGCAGAGTGACATATTTTGTTCTGTACCTGGTCCTTATACTGGCAGCAGCAGGCGTCACATGGCTGGAAACATGGATTGACAGGAAGAAGCAGGCGGATTACCGCCTGTATTTTAGGGCAGAGGCTGTATTTCTTGGGTTTTTCAGCCTGTGGGGGGTGGCCGTTACTCTCAATGACCAGCTGGGAGGGAATGGACTTACTGTTTATAATTATGTTGTTTTGATTCTAGCAATCATGTCCATGATGAAGCCTTGGCAGGCGGCGCTTTTGTTTCTGGCGGACTTTATATTGCTCAATGGCCTGCTTCCCTGTTTTCCGGATCCGGCCGGTTTGGATAACAGCTTCAATAACCTGATGAACAGCCTGTTTCCAACCCTGGCCGCGGCGGCCGTTGCAGCCAGCCTGTATAACTCTAAATTGCAGGCCAAACGAAATGAAATCATTATCCGCAGACAGTACCGGCAGATTGAAGCCGCCAATCAGATGCTGAGCCGTGAGGCTCTATCAGATGCCCTGACAAATCTTGGAAACAGAAACCGTTTTAAAAAGACAATTCAGGCTTTTGAATTTGATAAGCAGGGGTGCGGGACTCTTGGCTGTATTTATATTGATGTAAACGGACTGCATGAGATTAACAATCACCTGGGGCATCAGGCAGGAGACCAGATGCTTAAAACCATATCGGACATCTTCCAGGAGTATTTTGATTCCCAGGATATTTTTCGTATTGGAGGAGATGAGTTTGTTATTCTGTGTAAAAATGTGGGACGCGGGGACCTGGAGCACAGGACAGAGCAGGTCCGCAGGCGGACGGAGGAGGCTGGCTTTTTCCTCTCCACAGGACTGGAATGGCGGGAGTCTGCTCTTGACATTGAGGACGTGATCCAAAAGGCAGAGAGAGCCATGCAGGAGAATAAGAGGGGCTTTTACTCTTCTAAGGGGGGAGAACGGCAGAAGCGTGAACTGAACCAGTATATGGAACGGCTTATATCAGAGAAAAAGGACGCGGACCGGTTTCTCAGCATTCTGGCTCCTGTGTTTGAGGGTGTGTTCTTTGTGAATCTGGAGACGGATACAGTGCGGCAGATCTTTATACCTTCCTATTTTCAGGAAATGCTGGAGGAATGTGGTGACAAATATAGCGGGGCCCTGCTGCTGTATGCAGACAGAATGGTGGAACCCCAATATGCTTCGTTATTTGAGCTCTGCTGTGATTACAGCCGCCTTGAAGCTATGCTGGAGGGAGATGAGATACCTGATTTTACATACCGGAAAAAGGATGGGAGCCGGCTGAGGCTGAGAATCCTCAAATTTTATCACTATGACAGCGCAGGCAAGGAAACCTTATGGATTTTTTCCGATATAGAAATCAATTACATTGAACTATGATGGCTGTGCCATAATGCAGGGGCGCTGCAATGAAACAAATAATATTCATTGCAGCGCTCCTGAGCAATGCTCAGTCCATGGTTAGAAAGAGAATGTCTGAAGCTGGAAATTGGAGCCTGAGCCAACCAGGGCAACTGTGTAGTCCTGATTCTGCTGGAAGCTCATCCAGGTATCCACCAGAGGCGAGCGCATGTCGTTGCCCCGGTAGACCGTAATGCGGTAGCGCCCGGGAATAACATTGTATATGCGGGAGTAATTCAAAAAGTTTAGATTGGACACCACCAGGCGGTTGTTCACGTAGATCTGAATCGGTCCGCGGACCGCAGCATTGTAGAATCTGACGCGGGCGGGAGAGAGAGGAAGAACAATGCCTGGCAGGATTGTACCCCAGTTCCAGGACCAGTCTGGGCGTACGGGCGGAACGGGTCTTGGCGGGGTGGGTCTGGGCGGAACGGGCCTGTTAGGCCGTCCGGGTCTGTCGGGCATAGGAGGAACCGGCCTGTCAGGCCGTCCGGGTCTGTCAGGAAGCGGGGCAACCGGCCTGTCGGGCATAGGGCGCCTGGGCATTGCCTGCATGGGACTGGCAGCCCTGTCCTGCATGTCAAAATCATTCTCCTGGTCTGACCAGTCGCTTCCATCTTCCGGAAGAGGAAGAATGGGGGTGGTTTCCTGGGAGTTTAGCCATTCATCGGGGGTGTAAGGCTCAGAATCATATTCGGAATATGCAGCGGCTGAAGTGATGTCATCCTCTGCCATGGACGGATAGTAATTATCGTTATACATAAGGTAACCTTTCATAATATGCTTTGCCATATCATATGCGTGGAAAAAGATTATGTGCGGAGAGGCTTGATTTTCGGAATACAAGGACATGTTTCATCATCATCTGGCAGGAGGAACACAAAATGCACAAAATAAAGTTTCCTTCTGACAAAACTTTGGGCAGACTTTTTTGTTCCCCTATGCTATTATAATAGACGTAACCCCCCAATACATTATATAGTTTTTGCTACACCCCATAAGAAACGAAATACCTTCTCCTAAAATGACCAGTTCCCCGACTGGTCATTTTAATTGTATCTGACGCTGCATATTCATGCAGTTTTATCCGATTGTCACGGAAATGAATCCCGCTTTCAAATAAATTAAAAAGTGCACAAAAAAGAGAAACGTATCAAAGTTTATTTTTTAGGAAAAAATGGTGTGTGTTTTGCTGGCAGTGACAATGATGGCGGGATGCGTCTTGAGGGGAAGCGGCAATGCGCAGAGGGGAAGCGGCAGCTCTGGGGCCGCGGGCAAAGAGGCGGAAGAGCCAATGCGCCTGCTGCCGGAAATGGCGAAAGAAGCCAGGCCATTATCTGCCAGGCAGTGGATGCCAAGCAGACAGAGCCGATTGTGAAGGCATGCAAGGAGGCGTGGGTGCCTCTTATTGCCTTTAACCGTGTGTTTGAAAACAGTGACGGCTTTGTGGTACGGCAGCTTAAAGGTCTTTGCCCTGGCTCTCTGCGAGGCCATGGAGCAGGGAAAACGGTACCTGCTTCGCACAGCGGCCTCCCTGGTAAAGGTAATGGGAGGAATCTCAATATGTGATATTTCCGGGAAATGTAGGGGAGGATGCCGCCCTTAGGGAGACAGTGGAGATATTGCTGGGGCGGTAAGCGAATAAGATGTATAGAATATAATGGAAAATGGGATGTACCGTATGTCTGTGGCTGCGGTACCAGCCCTTTTTTCGTCTGCCAGCGGACGCGGGTGTCTGCCTGCCGGATACGGGACTATTGACTTCCGGGGAAATCTGGTCTACTATTTAAATGGAATTTCAGATTAGACTTGAGATTAGGAGAGACTGGTTCATGAATAAGAAAGAAGCAAATGAAATCAAGAAATTGTTTACGCCTGCGGGCTGCGCCATCACCCGTATCTGCGGCTGCTATGTGGACTCGGAGAAAAATAAAAAGACGGAGCTTAAGGAGGCATTCCTCTCTCTTCAGGAAGAAGAGGCCTTTAAATATTTTACCATTTTCAGAAACGCCCTTTCCGGGACCGTCGGAAAGAACCTGATTAATATGGAGTTTCCTTTACATACGGAGGCAGAGGGCGGTACCCAGAATTTTCTCTTAAAGCTCAGGGACAGCCAGTTAAAGGATGACGCCATACTGGAGGAGTTCTATGACAAGGTCATCGCGGCCTATGACTATGGCGAAAATTATTATATCATCCTTATCCACTGTGCCTACGATATCCCGGCCAAGGCAACGGACGGCACTGAGATGTTTGACGCGTCGGATTATGTATACGAATTTATACAGTGCACCATCTGTCCCGTCAAGCTTTCTAAAGCCGGACTGTGCTACAACAGCCTTACAAATACCATTGAAAACCGCGACAGGGACTGGCTGGTGGAAGCGCCTGTCCAGGGCTTTCTGTTTCCTGCCTTTAACGACAGGAATACGGATATACACAGCCTTTTGTACTATGCCAAGAACCCGGAGGAGCTGCCGGATACCCTGATCGACGAGCTGTTGGGCTGCGTGATTCCCATGTCTGCCAAGAGCCAGAAGGAGACATTTCAGGCCATTGTGGAGGAGACACTGGGTGAAAACTGCGATTTTGAGACAGTGAAGAACATCCATGAGAACCTGAGCGAGCTGGTGGAGGAGACAAAGGACGAGCCGGTCCCGCTGACCCTGGACAAGTATCAGGTGAAGAAGCTGTTAGAGACCAACGGCGCCTCCCCTGAGAAGCTGGAGGAGTTTGAACAGAGATATGCAGAAGTGGAGGAGGGCCCCGGCACCAGCTTTGTGGCAGCCAATGTGGTCAACACCAGGAGCTTTGAAATCAAGACCCCGGACGTGAGCATTAAGGTATCCCCGGACAAGACATATCTGGTGGAGAACCGCATGATTGATGGACGGCCCTGTATTGTCATAGCCATCAATGAACATGTGGAGATCAATGGAATCACGGTACGTCCCGTAGCTGCGCCGAAAACGGATGACGGCGAAGATGAAAATGCCCAGGTGCCCTTTTAGAACGTGTCCGGATATATATGGACAGAGACAGGAAAAGCAGTGAAGAAGCAATGAAAAAGCAATGAAAAAGCCGTCCCGTATACCCAGTCATTGTATGGGGCGGCTTTTGGATGCTGCGGCCATCAGATGCGCTCTGCATTATCACGCATGAATTTGAATTCCGCCACGGAGCGGTCAAAGGTCTGGATGTGGTAGTACAGCCAGTCCCTGACTTTTTCGGAAACCTTTTCCACGAATGCGTCTGTGGGGCCTTCTTCCTCTGTCAGCATCTCGTGAAGCTCCTGGACAGTTCTTTTCAGTTCCTCGTGCTTTTCCTTATGTTCTTTGATACCTGGATAATTTATGGATTGCTGGAGGGCTTCCTCTTCATTAAAATGGTACTCGGTATAATCCGCAAGGAAGTTTAACATCCTGGCCGCGCCGCTCTGGTTGGAGCGCTCCTCGCAGCTCTTTAATAGATCGTTGATCTTGCTAATCAGTTCCCTGTGCTGGGTATCAATCATCTCATTTCCTGTTACCAGATCGTCTGTAAATTCTGCGTACATATTCCAATACCTCCTGAATGTTTGATATATATAATGAGTGTTCGATATATATAATTTATCACAGATAGTGAGAAAATACTATGACTTTTGCAACAAAAAGGACAAATTACTGAATTCGTAGGAGAATTTATTATAATTGAAACCAGTTCGGCTATATCTTCGACTCTCCGAATACACTTAATGTAGGGGTGGGTATACATGTAAGAAGTTGTCTGGACAAAAAAGTCAATAGTTGATATAATGACTATATACGCGTGGCAATCATAAGATAATGGGAGGATGAAGATACAGATGAGTCGGACAATTAGTGCAGGTTATGTATATCGTCAATATTCTACAGAAGGTGTTTATATTGCAGATTATAAAAGCTCCAGGGCCGCCCATGAGGCGACAGGGGTTTCCATTGGTTCCATCGCAAGAGCTGCCCACGGTGAACGCAGGACAGGCGGCGGTTATGTCTGGAGAAAGGTACTGGCAGATTCGCCGAAGGATAGTATTGAAATAGATTTAATCAGCAAAATAGGAAACCATGATAAGCGTCCGCTGGTCCAGAAGAATCTGGACGGGGAAATCGTTGGGGAATTCCTCTCCATTGCCCATGCCAGCCGGAGTCTTAAAATCAGCCGCAGAAGCCTGTCATGTGCCCTCAGCGGAGCTCAGAAGACAGCGGGAGGCTACATATGGGAAGAGAAGATGGAGGATGATATTCAGGTTCAGGAACAGTAGGGCATTAGACCGCGGTTTTTAATAGAAGAAATTGACACAGGAAACAGGATAAAAAGCAGTCCGGGTATTTGGGCTGTTTTTTGTTTTTGCCGGTATTGCTCCGGTATGTTCGGAAAGTCTGTAAATAAAAGAAAAAACCGCAGAAATTTGATTATATTTGCAAGATATTTCTGGAAATTTGCATGAGTTTATAGTACAATAATGAATAAGAGGAGTTGTATCCCTAAGACAGAGGCTCCTGGGATTGGGTACCATCCATGCGGACAGCAGCGACAAGACTATGAAGGTCTTTGACATCAGCAATATAAGAAACTGTGAGGATGTGAAGGAGCAGCTGTCCGGTCTGGTGGAGCAGGAAAGGGATAATAAGAGGGTATCATCCAGAGAGTTCATAGGAGGATACGGGGACGGTGAGAACGATGGATTTGACGAGCGGGACAGTCATTATTAGAGCGTAATCCATGTTATATTATTATTAAGAAAGGGGACTTTGTATGGGGAAAAAACGGAATATCATAGTGGGACAGTCGGGGGGACCTACCTCAGTCATTAATTCCAGCCTGGCAGGGGTCTATAAGACGGCGAAGGAGAGGGGATTCCACAAAGTATACGGCATGCTTCACGGCATTGAGGGACTGTTGGATGAGATGTATGTGGACCTGTCCACCCAGATCCATTCGGATATGGATATTGAGCTCCTAAAGAGGACTCCGTCTGCATTCTTAGGTTCCTGCCGGTATAAGCTGCCGGATATTCATGAGAACCCGGCATTTTATGAGAAGATATTTGCCATACTGGATAAGCTGGATATTGAGGTCTTTATCTATATCGGAGGCAATGACTCCATGGATACCATCAAGAAGCTGTCCGATTATGCCATTGTCAAGGGACATGGCCAGAAGTTCTTAGGCGTTCCAAAAACCATTGACAATGACCTGGCTCTCACGGACCATACGCCTGGTTTCGGAAGCGCGGCAAAGTACATAGCCACCTCCACCAAGGAGGTGATCCGGGATGCCATGGGCTTATCCTACCGCCGCAAGACCATCACCATCATGGAGTGCATGGGAAGGAACGCCGGATGGCTCACCGGCTCCACGGCCCTGGCTAAGACAGAGGACTGCTGCGGACCGGATTTGATTTATCTGCCTGAGATACCCTTTGACATCGAGAAATTCCTCAAGAAATGTAAGGAACTGATTCAGAAGAAGCCGTCCATTGTCATTGCGGTATCTGAGGGAATCAGGGTGCCGGACGGGCGGTATGTGTGCCAGCTGTCCGGGGGAAGCGATTATGTGGACGCCTTTGGACACAAGCAGCTGGCCGGGACAGCGGATTATCTGGCCGGTTTCCTGGCTGGTGAGCTGGGGTGCAAGACCAGGTCCGTGGAACTCTCCACCCTGCAGAGGAGCGCTTCCCATGTGGCCTCAAGGGTGGATATCAACGAGGCATTCATGGTAGGAGGCGCGGCCGTCAAGGCGGCGGATGAGGGAGATACGGGCAAGATGGTGGTCATTGACCGGGTTTCCGACGACCCCTATATGAGCGCGGCCGGCATATATGACGTGCACAAAATTGCCAATAATGAAAAGACGGTGCCCAGGAGCTGGGTCAACAAGGACGGAAGCTATGTGACCCAGGAATTTGTCAGTTATGTGGAGCCTTTAATCCAGGGAGATTACCAGCCATTTATGGTAAACGGCCTTCCGCAGCACCTTGTTCTTAAGCGGTAGGAAGCGGAGGGGGCCTATATTTTCTATGAAACAGTTAAAAATCACATAAAAAATACCTGCCACAACGGAAAAGAATCAGGGCGGTTCCCAGAAAAATGGGGAACCGCCCTTAAGTTTTGATAAAGGAAAAGCGTCCGAAAGGCAAATAATGGAATAATTGCACAACGAAAGCTTGTATTTTTTCATGTACAAGGCATGAAAGGAAATTTGACAATTGAATATAATAGTGATATATATATTTCAACCACTTTTAATTGGTATCTGTTGGACGGTTCCTTCCTGTAACCTGACAGGACAGGGATGTCTCAAAAAAGGAGTTTTGACTATGAAAGAAAAGAAAATCATGTTACCGACAATGGCTGAGGCAAAAAGGTTCGTTGATGAGGCTACAAAGTGTGACTTTGATATTGATGTATTCTATAACCGTGTAACCATTGATGCAAAGTCCATTCTTGGAGTGCTGAGCTTAGACCTGACCCGGATTCTAACCGTTCAGTTTAACGGCGAAAACCAGGGATTTGAGGAGTATCTGGAAACCGTTTCTCCTGAAGCCAATGCAAGCGCTGCCTGATGAGGCGCGGATTAAGAGGCGGATTGCGAACACCTGTTTGCAATCCGCCTCTTTTGTTTGCCCAGCATGGGCGTTTTCTAATGGGTGAAAGTCCCAAGTGCGCGTAGGCAACAACGAAGCACATAGCCGAACAGCAAGGGTGTCCGCCGTGAGACGGAATCTGAAAGAAGCTGTAAGCAAACCTCTGACCTGACGGACAGGAACCGCATATAAGGCTCGGAAATACGGATAAGGTGGCAAAAGGCACTGAAGTCCAAAAGGTTGCCGGAAGTACGAGTAAATGCGGCAGGTACATGGAGGAAAAGAACACGCACCTTAACTGGGGAGGTCTCACAGGCGGTCTCATTAGCCGTAGTAACAACGAATTGTGAGAAGTCAGCAGAAGCCATAGTAGTGAGGAAGTTCCTGTAATGGGGACGGAGCGAAGGGCTGAACAATCAATCAGTTGAAGTACGTTCCACTTCGTAGCCGGAGCATACGCCTGTCGATGACTTCAAAGGCGGCAAAGGCAAAAGGGGCAGAAAGGAAACAACGCATGGACACAAGCAGTCTCATGGAGCAGATATTAAGCAGGGATAATCTAAATGCGGCGTATCTGCAAGTCGTAAGGAATAAAGGAGCGGCAGGCGTGGACGGGATGACCGTTGAAGAACTTGGCGCATATCTTTCGGAAAACGGCGAAAACATTAAGGAACAGTTGCGGACGAGGAAGTATAAGCCGAAGCCAGTCCGCAGGGTGGAGATACCCAAACCCGATGGTGGTACAAGAAATCTTGGAGTGCCAACAGCAGTAGACCGCTTTGTACAGCAGGCGGTGGCACAGGTGCTTACCCCGATATTTGAGGAGCAGTTTCACGACCACAGCTATGGATTCAGACCCAAGCGGTGTGCACAGCAGGCAGTCCTTAAAGCATTGGAAATGATGAATGACGGACACAACTGGATAGTGGATATCGACCTAGCGAAATTCTTTGACACAGTAGACCATGACAAGCTGATGACGATTTTCGGACGGACAATAAAGGACGGAGATGTCATATCGGTGGTAAGAAAGATTCTGGTCAGCGGCGTAATGATTGATGATGAGTATGAAGATACGGTAGTCGGCACACCGCAGGGTGGAAATATCTCGCCGCTGTTAGCAAATATCATGTTAAATGAGCTGGACAAAGAACTGGAAGCAAGGAGGCTGGATTTCGTCCGGTATGCAGATGACCTTATTATAATGGTCGGGAGCAGACAGGCGGCAGAGCGGGTAATGAAGAGCGTGGCTCGGTTTATAGAGGAAAAGCTTGGACTGAAAGTGAACGCGGAAAAGAGCAGGGTTGATAAACCAAAGGGCATTAAGTATCTGGGGTTTGGATTTTACTATGACTCATTTGCCAAAGGGTACAAAGCCAGACCACACCCGAAAGCGGCAGCAAAGTTCAAGGCGCAGATGAAGAAATATACAAGCAGGAGCTGGGGAGTGGGCAATGGTTATAAAATTGGGAAACTCAACCGGCTTATCCGAGGGTGGATAAATTATTTCAAAATCGGAAGCATGAAAAGGCTGTGCGCAAAAATGGACGGACAGATTCGGTATCGACTGCGCATGTGCATATGGAAACACTGGAAAACGCCAAAGAACAGGGAAAAGAATCTTATCAAACTTGGTCTGCCGCCAAATGCGGCACATGGCATTTCATATGCCAAAGGATATGCCAGAGTGTGCAGAAGCTGGAATCTCCACATTTGTATCAGTAAAGAGAGACTAGCTAAGTTTGGTCTTGTATCCATGGAAGACTACTACGCCGAAAAGGCTGTTACATGTTAAGTTGATTGAACCGCCGTATACCGAACGGTACGTACGGTGGTGTGAGAGGTCGGAAGGCGAAATAATCGCCTTCCTCCTACTCGATTATGTTATGATACCCTATATTATATATGGAATGGACAGGGGAGGAAGAAAGAGTTGGGGAATCATTCACAGCCTCAGATACGCATTTCGGTGCGGAATCTGGTGGAGTTTGTAATGAGAAGCGGGGATCTGGACAACCGGAGGACGGCAGGGGCCAAGAAGGAGGCCATGCAGGCCGGCAGCAGGCTGCACCGGAAGATTCAGAAACGTATGGGAGCCTCCTACCGTTCCGAGGTGATGCTGCGGTATCAGGTGCAGGAGGACATGTTCGATATCCTGGTGGAGGGAAGGGCGGACGGAATCATCACCGAGCCTGCCGGAGTTACCATTGATGAGATTAAGTGTATCTATATGGATGTATCCAGGCTGGAAGAACCGGAACCGGTCCATTTGGCCCAGGCCCTGTGCTACGGCTGGTTTTACAGCATCCAAAATGAACTGGATTCCGTCGGCATCCAGATTACCTACTGTAATATAGAGACAGAGGAAATCCGTCGTTTTAAGGAGGTCAGAAGCTTTGAGGAGCTGAAATCATGGTTTGAGGGGCTGATTCATGAGTATGTCAAATGGGCCAGATACCTGTATCACCACGGGATACGCCGCCAGGAGTGCTTAAAGGAGCTGCCCTTTCCTTATCCCTACAGGGAAGGACAGAAGGAGCTGGCTGGGAATGTGTACCGATCCATTGCCAGAAAGCGCAACCTGTTCATCCAGGCGCCTACCGGAGTGGGGAAAACCCTGTCCACCATCTACCCCAGTCTGAAGGCCATGGGTGAGGGCCATGGCGAGAAGCTGTTTTACCTGACCGCCAAGACCATTACCAGGAGCGTGGCGGAGGAAGCATTCTCCATTTTAAGGCGGGAGGGACATCTCTATTTTAATACAGTTACCATCACAGCCAAGGAAAAGCTCTGCGTCATGGAAAAGCCGGACTGCAATCCCCAGGCATGTCCCAGGGCCAAGGGCCATTACGACCGGGTCAATGACGCTGTCTATGAAATCATCCAGGAGGTGGACGGCATCACCAGGGACAAGGTGCTGGAATATGCCCAGAGATATCAGATATGTCCCTTTGAATTCTGTCTGGATATCAGCAACTGGGTGGACGGCATCATATGCGATTACAATTATGTATTTGACCCCAATGTAAGACTGAAACGGTATTTTGACCAGGGGGAGCCGGGCCAGGGCTACCTGTTTCTGGTGGATGAGGCCCATAACCTGGTGCCCAGGGCCAGGGAGATGTACAGCGCCAGCCTCATAAAGGAGGATGTGCTACTGACAAAACGTATTTTAAAGACACAGACCGGATCGGGAAAGGTCATTGCCCAGCTGGATAAGTGCAACCAGAGGTTCCTGGAATTAAAGCGTTCCTACGGCGTGGATGAGGGCGGGCGCAGGACTGTTCTGGGAAGCACCTACGAGCTGCTGCCGGATGTGAATGCCCTGGCCCTGAATCTGATGACCATGTTCGGGGAACTGGAAACCTTTATGAATGAGAATATAGAGTTTCCGGACAGGGAACTGGTGCTGGAGTTCTACTTTGCGGTCCGGGATTTCCTGTATGTGTATGACAGGCTGGACGAACATTACAGGATATATGACCAGATTCTCACGGACGGCAGCTTTATGGTAAAGCTTCTGTGCATCAACCCGGCCGCGAATCTGAAGGAATGCCTGGACAAGGGCGTCAGCACCCTGTTTTTCTCAGCCACCCTTCTTCCCATCCAGTACTATAAGGAACTTTTAAGCGGTAACCAGGAGGAATACGCTGTCTACGCAAAGTCACCCTTTCCCCAGGAAAACCGCATGGTGCTGGCTGCCAGTGATGTCAGCAGCCGCTACAGCCGCAGGGGGCCTTCCGAGTATGAGAAGATTGTGGACTATATATGCCGGGTCGTGGAAGGAAAAAAGGGGAATTATATGGTATTCTGTCCCTCTTACCAGTATCTCCACGCCATAGAGGATATTCTGGCTGCCAGGGAGGCGTCAGGGGCCCTTTCTTTTATCTGGAATGCCCAGACAAACCATATGACGGAGGAGGACAGGGAGGCGTTGCTGCAAAGCTTTGAGGAGGAACGGGATTGTTCCATGGCAGCGCTGTGCGTCATGGGAGGGATTTTTTCAGAGGGAATCGACTTAAAAGAAGAGCGCCTTATCGGCGCTGTGATCATTGGAACCGGACTGCCCCAGGTGAACACGGAGCAGGAGATTCTAAAGGAATATTTCGATGAGCAAGGGGAACATGGCTTTGACTATGCGTACCAGTATCCGGGAATGAACAAGGTGATGCAGGCAGCCGGGCGGGTTATCAGGACCATCCGCGACAGGGGAATCATCGCTCTGTTAGACGACCGGTTCCTTCGCCCGGAATACGTGGCCCTGTTTCCGAGGGAATGGGGGACCTACACCGTGGTCAACCGCTACAACGTGGACCAGGCCGTGAGGGCGTTTTGGGACGGAACAAAATAGCGGTCTTTTAAACGTCCGCTTCCTATAACATATCCATGAACTGTCTGGCTGCCTGGGATACGGGAAGGCTTTCATTGTATGCCACCATCATCTGGCGGGAGGGAAGCTGTTCCTTCAAATCCAGGATAAACAGCTCCTCATCATTTTGGGGGATACAGAAATCAGGGACAAAGGCGATTCCAAGGCCGATGCGGGCCAGGTCGATGAGCAGGTCGTTGCTGGACAATTCGATTTCCGGCACCAGGTCCAGCTGGCTTTTCTGGAATACCTGATGAAGAAACTCGCTGGTGGTGCTCTTGCGGTCCAGCATCATGATGGGATAACGCAGCAGCTCCTCCAGGGACATTCTGGAACCCTCCAGGGGAAAGGCGCTGCGGCTGGCCACGAACACATCGTGGAATTCATTGATAACTCTGGTATTCATGCTGCCGGCCAGGGCGGAATTGGGATAGTTTGCAACGATAAAGTCGGCCTGTCCGTTTTCCAGGAACTTTGCACATTCAATGGAAGTCTGGTTGATGACCTTGATATGGATGTTTGGGAATTCCTTGTGGAAACGGTTCAGATAGGGGACCAGATAGTAGCGGCAGATGGTGTCGCTGGCTCCGATGCGCAGCTGTCCGCCGTTTAGGGTATGGGCCTCCAGCAGCTGGTTTTCTCCTTTTTTAATGAGATTCATGGCAGGTTCAATATGTTTTAAGAGAATCTCCCCTTCCGGGGTGAGCTGTACTTTCTTGGTGCTCCGGATAAACAGGGGCTGGTTAAGCTTTTTCTCCAGGACTTTAATGGACTGGCTTACGGCAGACTGGGAGATAAAGAGCTGCTTGGAAGCCTCGGAAAAGCTCAGCGTTACCGCCACATGATAAAATACCTTATAAAGTTCATAGTTAATATCCATTATTAAGTCCTCCTTATAAACTAAGCATATCTTATCACGATTGCCGGGGCTTTGTAAAGAGGGAAACTTGACTTATGGTTTGCTTTGGATTATCCTATTAAGGATTATGAATGGAACATGAAATTCTGGAAAATTGAAAGGATAGAGACAAGATGGAACACGATTTTTTTGATATGTATCTGGAAGAGATGGGAGACATTACACCGCTTGACAGGGATGAAATGAATTCCGTCCTTGAGGGAACAGCCAGGGGCGACGCAGGGGCCCGCAGCCGCCTGGTGGAGGGGTGCCTGAGGGAGGTGCTTGAGATGGTACGGGAATACGGGGACAGCGAGCTGCCCTTATCCGATTTGGTCCAGGAGGCCAATACGGCCCTGATGCTGGCCGCCATAGAGTACGATGGCAGCGAACCCTGGAATGAACTCATGACCCGCCGCGTGAAGGAAAGTGTGGAACTGGCCCTGGAGGAGCAGAGGACAGAGAACCAGATTGAGGAGACCATGGCAGCCAGGGTCAATGTGCTCCAGACCGTGTCCCAGGTTCTGGCGAAGGAGTTAGGCAGGGAGGCGACCCTGGAGGAGCTTTCCGCTAAAATGAAGATGACTGAGGATGAGGTGAAGGACATCATGAAGCTGGCCCTGGATGCCCTGACCGTCAATGGGGAAGGCCAGGCAGCGGCTTCGGGCCGGGATGAGGAAGAACGCCCCAATCCTGTGAGGAATGGCTGGAATCTGGAGGAAGGCCTGTAGGGCGCAGGACGCAGGAGGTAAAAACAGATGAAACTCTATATCATACGCCATGGACAGACTGACTGGAACGTAGAGGGAAAGATACAGGGCAGGCAGGATATCCCCTTAAACGCAGCCGGCCGCAGCCAGGCTGAGATGCTGGCAAAGGGAATGGAAAAACGTCCGGTGACCGCCATATACTCCAGCCCCCAGATACGGGCCATGGAGACGGCAGAGACCCTTGCCAGGGCCCAGGGGATGGCGGTTATACCCGTGCCGGAACTGGCGGAGATCGGATACGGCGACTGGGAGGGAAGGACTGCATCGGATATATTGGCAAAGGAACGAAAGCTGTACGAAGAATGGTGGCAGCATCCGGCCACAGTGGCGCCTCCGGGCGGGGAGACGCTGAACCAGGTGGATGTCAGGTGTAAAAAAGCATGGGAGCGGATAAAGGGGGAGATGAAAGGGGACACGGCTGTGGTGGCCCACGGGGGAACGCTGGCCCATTTTATTGTCCATCTCCTGGAAGGACAGCCGGACGCGGCGGAAATCCTGGTGGGAAATGCCAGCATCACCACCATAGAATATGACCCGGTTACCGGACAGTGCAGTCTGGAGGGGTTAAATGACTGCAGCCATTTAATGTGAAAATATTGACATAATTTTTAGAGGAACACTTTCCGAAACACTTGCGTTCCATGGGGGAATATATTAAAATAAGAGCAGCTATGTAAGCGCTTACAATCTTAAAAGGAGGTATTTCTATGACAGAGGTAAGAGGTAATGTAATCGTAGGGCAGTCCGGGGGCCCCACCGCGGTGATTAATTCCAGCCTGGCCGGCGTGTTTAAAACAGCCAAGGACAGGGGAGCTAAGAAGGTATACGGCATGCTCCATGGCATACAGGGACTTCTGCAGGAGCGGTATGTGGATTTGGAGGAGCATATCAAGTCAGATCTGGATATTGAGCTTTTGAAGAGAACTCCCTCCGCGTATCTGGGTTCCTGCCGCTTCAAGCTGCCGGAGATATGTGACGACCGGGATATATATGATAAGATATTCTCCATCCTGGACAAGCTGGAGGTTGAGTATTTCTTCTATATCGGCGGCAACGATTCCATGGATACCATCAAGAAGCTTTCTGACTATTCCCTGCTAAACGGCAGTAAGATTCGCTTCATGGGCGTACCTAAGACCATTGACAATGACCTGGCGGCAACGGACCATACCCCCGGATACGGCAGCGCGGCCAAATATATCGGCGCCATCACAAAGGAGGTCATCCGGGACGGCCTGGTATATGACCAGCAGAACGTGACCATCCTGGAAATCATGGGACGGAACGCCGGATGGCTGACAGGGGCAGCTGCCCTGGCAAAGGGAGAGGACTGTGAGGGGCCGGACATGCTGTTTCTTCCGGAGGTGACCTTTGACGTGGATTCCTTCATGAAGAAGGTGGAGGAGCTCCATAAGAAGAAAGCATCGGTGGTGGCGGCCGTATCCGAGGGAGTGAAGCTGGCGGACGGCCGGTATGTGTGCGAGCTGACAGACGGCATTGAGTTCGTGGACGCCTTCGGGCATAAGCAGCTCACCGGCACGGCCAGATTTCTGGCAGAGAAAATCAACCGGGAAGTGGGATGCAAGACAAGGGCCATTGAGTTTAATTCCCTTCAGCGCTGCGCCTCCCATATCGTGTCAAGGGTGGATATTACGGAAGCCTTCCAGGTAGGAGGAGCTGCCGTGAAGGAGGCCTTTGAGGGCGAGACAGGTAAGATGATCATTCTTAAGAGGGTGTCCGACGACCCTTACGTCTGCGTAACGGATATTTACGATGTACATAAGGTGGCCAATGTGGAGAAAAAGGTTCCCAGAGAGTGGATCAATGAGGCGGGGGATTATGTGACCGAGGAATTCGTGAACTATATCCGGCCCCTGATTCAGGCGGAACTGACACCGATTATGACGGATGGGCTGCCCCGGCATTTGTATTATACGGATGTGGAGAAGAAGTAAAGATTCAGGCTTTTGACACAATTAATACCTTACTGTGATGGTAAATTTTACATTCCCTTCTTATACTTAATTTGTCGGCAAGTGAATCGGACAAATTAAATGCAGGAAGGGATTTAGGTTGAAAGAAAAAATCAAAAAAAATCGTAACTTAACAAGAGCACCAGTAAACTGCCGCCCCAAAGGATCCTATGGAATAAAGGGTATCAGGCCATAGCAGGAGGAGTAATCATATAGCCTCGTTTCTCTAAACGTTTGATGGCATTTCTGTCATACTGTTCCTGAAATTTCCGGTACATTTCTTCAGGAATAGCGGAATAATCCGTATCGGCAGGATTAAATACCTCCTGCTTTTGGAACATGTGGTAAATGCAAGTCAACACCATGCGTGCAATGGCAATGATTGCCCGTTTATGACCACGACGTTTTTTTATACGGTCATATTTGTATCTGAAGTAAGGGTTTTTACTCTTGATGGCAGCATTTGCACACTGAACCAGCAGAGGCTTTAAGTACACCCCGGCTCTTGAAACATGGACGCTCTTCTTTTTACCGGCACTTTCGTTATTTTCAGGAGCCAGCCCAGCCCAGGAGCACAAACGTTTTGAGGATTTGAATACCGCCATATCCACCCCGATTTCAGCAATGATAAAGGTGGCAGACTGCTCTGTAATTCCAGGAATTGTAGTAGCCAATTCGATAAATTTATGGTAAGGTTTAGCCAGGTCGGAAATCGTTTCTTCGAGAGTGGAGACGCACTCATTGATTTCATCGAAATGCTTTCTGCAGACCTTAATCTTAACGGATTGGTCACGGCGCAGTTCATAACCGATTATGGAGGTTACAACATCATCTGCCTTGTCCTTTGCTTTTTTAAGAAGCAGGGATTTACAGTATTCGGGGTCAAATACCTCACAGGTCAGGATATAGTCAACGATGGCGGTCGCTGATTTTCCAAAGGTATCTGAGAGGACGGATGCAAGGGCAATGTTGGAAACCGTAAGAGCATTCTGTAACCGGTTTTTCTCACTGCTGCGGTGGCCAATCAGTTTCTGCCGGTATCGGAACAATTCCCGAAGCATGCGAATTTCCTTACAGGGGATATAACTGGAAGGAACAATATCAAATTTAAACAGATCCGCAATCCAGGCGGAGTCTTTGTCATCGGTTTTCTGTCCTTTGATAGCCCTGACATACTTGGGGTTAGCAACGACAACGTGACAGGAATCCTCCAGGATATTAAAAATTGGAATCCAGTATTTACCAGTGGATTCGAGGCAGATCTCAGTGCAATTGAAAGAAAGAAGCCATTTTTTCAAAGAATTAAGATCGGAATTGAAGGTGGCGAACCGCTTTTTAACATAAGAAGTAACGCCCCTGTAGTCTGTCAGAGCAATGGTAGCGACAACAAATTTCTTGTGAACGTCCATGCCACAGCAGACAAAGTGTTTGATAGATAACATAAAACAGCCCTCCTAAGTAAAATAGACAGACATTGACTGGCTGTCCAGCAAAGAAAGACCTAAGGAATTGCTTTGACAATGATTAGGTTACGAGCTCAAGGCGTCACTGGTTTGTGCTTGAGAAGACAGCCGACACATGTTTTTATGCGGACTTGATCCCAAATGGAGGAACCGATTCTACTTCCTCCTCCGTGCTCTGTAGTGTATCTGTCTGAGGAGAGTTTAACATCAAAAATAAAATAGTGGAAGCACAAACTTGCTATTTCATAACTGTTTTGTGCCTAAGCGAAGCGAAAGGAATGAGAGTTTTTATGAAAAAGAAAAAAGTGATTTCATGTATCTTGGCTGCAGTCCTGGCAGCAGGCGGACAGCAGGTGTGGGCAGCCACCACCCATTACAATGACTCCAGCGCAACCGGCGGCTCTGCGGAGTGGAATGCCTATGTGGAGGGGTGGAACAGTCTGGCAAATGATTATACCCATGTATCTATAACACCGGGTGCAGCGGATTCCCAGCTGAACTTTGCGTGGTACACCGAGGGCGCTGCCGCCACGCCGGTGGTTTACTTTGGAACTGACGCCGGAAACCTGAAGCCTTTTACCGGAAGCTCAGGCAGCGTGGATACAGAGCTGACAGGGGGTAAGGCATATTCCTTTAGTTATGTGACGGTTACCGGCCTGGAGGAGAATACCACCTACTATTATTCTGTAAATAAAAACGGGGTGATTACCCAGCCTGAGATGTACAGGACCGGAAGCTTTGAAAATGTAAACATCCTCTATGTAGGGGATCCTCAGATTGGCGCCTCCAAGGGACAGCCCCAGGGAGAAGGGAAGCTGGCAGCGGATTCGGGAGCAGCCAACACGGCGGCCCGCAATGACGGATTTGCCTGGGACCGCACCCTGGACATTGCCATTGCGCAGCACCCTGATTTGAATTTCGTTATTTCCGCAGGGGATCAGGTGAACAAGACAGGAAAACCAAAAGAGGAGGAGTACGCAGCCTATCTCTCTGCCAGTGCTCTTAAAAACCTGTCTGTGGCAACCACCATCGGCAACCACGATTCCCTGAATCCGGATTATGCCTACCATTTTAACAATCCCAACCCAACGAGACTGGGAGCTACCCAGGCAGGAGGAGATTACTACTATACCTATGGTTCCGGCCTCTTTATCGTATTAAATACCAATAATTACAATGTAGCTGAACATGAGCAGAGCATTAAAAAGGCGGTTGAGAATTTCCCGGATGCAGTGTGGCGCGTGGTAACAATTCATCAGGACATTTACGGCTCCGGTCTGGACCATTCCGACACAGACGGTATGATTCTGCGCACACAGCTTACGCCTGTGTTTGACAGGTATGACATTGATGTTGTGCTTCAGGGGCATGACCATACATACAGCCGTTCCAAGATTCTGTATGGTGACGGACAGACCCACAATGCCTATGAATTCAGGTTAAACGGGGCCGGGGACGATTATGACTGGGACAATGCTTACAACACGGGAAGCGGAGAAAAGATTCCTTTATATCCCGGAGCAGAGGATGCTGCCGGAACAGCTGCCCTGGAACAGTTTACAGGCGACAATCACTGTTACACGATCGAGAGCTCAGGCGGGAACTCTGTAACCAATCCCAAAGGAACTCTTTACATGACAGCCAACTCAGCCTCAGGCTCCAAGTACTATGAGCTCATCAGTTCCCAGCAGGATTATATAGCCAACAGAAGCCAGAACTGGCTGCCCAGCTATTCTGTTATCAATATGACTCCAAGTGATTTTAAGATTACCACCTATCAGATTACGGACGATGGAAAGGTAGAGACAATCGACAACACATTTACAATCCATAAGACGGTATCAGGAAGATAGGAAAAAAGAATGGTACAGCTTAAAAAACAGTATGTGAGATATATCATTGCAGCCGTAATCCTGGCGGCTGCGGTGCTCTGGGTATTCCGTTTGAACAGTATCACCAGGACACAGCTTATTAACCGCACCGGCCAGAGTTTTGAGACCGGTGTGGTTGTCCGCATATTACAGGACAATATACAGGAGGACGGAATGCGCATTGGCCAGCAGACGGTTGTGGTGCGCATGACGAGCGGTGAGAAAAAGGGAGAGGAGCTGACCACTACCAGCAGTGCGGGTTATCTGTTTGGAGCCGCGTGTACTGTGGGTATGAGGGTAGTGGTGATGCAGAGCATAGCCGGCGATTCTGTGATTACCAGTGTCTATTCCATGGACCGCAAGGAAGTGATAATAGGATTTGCCGTGCTGTATCTGGGGACTCTCTGTGTCATAGGAGGAAAAAAAGGAATCAGGGGCGCCCTGGGGCTGGTGTTTACATTTGTGGCGATTATCTATGTGTACCTGCCTCTCGTATATCAGGGACACTCGCCTTTTATGTCGGCAGTCTTTATATGTGCGGTAACAGCGGCGGTCACTCTGTACCTGATAGGAGGGGCTGGGAAAAAGACGGTGTGCGCCACGGCCGGGACTTTGGCGGGCGTTGTGATAGCAGGGGTGGCTGCCGCCATATTTTCCAGACTTTCCGGCATTACGGGATGGAATGTGTCGGATATTGAGAGCCTGCTTACCCTGTGGCAGACCAATAATATTCAGGTGGGAGGACTGTTGTTTTCCGGTCTTCTCATCAGCTCTCTGGGCGCGGTGATGGATGTGGCCATGTCCATTTCCAGCTCCATGCAGGAGCTCTGCAGCCAGAATCCGGAGATATCCCGCCTGGAGCTTATGAGAGCAGGAATGCGGGTGGGCCGCGATATGATGGGAACAGATTCCAATACCCTGATACTTGCGTTTGCGGGAACCAGTCTGTCCATGCTGGTGCTGGACTACGCCTATGAGCTTCCCTATCTCCAGATCATAAACTCCAATAACATAGGGATTGCGGTGATGCAGGGGCTGTCCGGCAGCTTTGGCGTGGTTTTGACCGTGCCGGCCACGGTACTGATGGCTGCATACATTTATAAAGGTGAAAATGGATAATGAAAAGCGGACTCCGAAGAGTCCGCTGCCTGTTGTTAGTGGTAAAGCTTCTTATGCTCATATACCGGCTCAGAGGTGAGCTGCACACCCAGCTTGCTGAATACCTTAATATCTACGTCGGACAACATGACGGAGGTGTGGACCTGGCAGCCCCGAAGTTTAGGAAGCTGTGCCAGGGCTTTTTTTGCGGTTTCATCGGTGGCTGCGCTCATGCTCAGGGCGATAAGTACCTCGTCGGTGTGGAGACGGGGGTTTTTGCTGCCCATGTATTTGGTCTTTAAGGTCTGGATGGGCTCGATGGCCGACGGCGCAATGAGGTGTACATTGTGCGGGATGTCTCCCAGGACCTTGATAGCGTTTAACAGGAGAGCGGCAGAGGCTCCTAACAGGCTGCTGGTCTTGCCTGTGACGATGGTGCCGTCATCTAATTCCATGGCCGCGGCAGGGCCGCCGGATACCTTGGCCCGCTCCAGACAGGGAGCGATGACAGGGCGCATGGTGGAGTCGATTTTTGCCTTGTTCATCAGAAGGTTGATTTTGTAGACTTCGTCGGAAGTCCCTTCTTCTTTTGCCAGACGGTTGAGGGCATGGTAGTAGCGTCGGATGATTTCCTGCTTCGATGCCCCGCAGCAGGCTTCGTCGTCCATGATGCAGAATCCGGCCATGTTTACACCCATGTCCGTGGGAGACTTGTAGGGGCTTTCTCCGTATATGCCTTCAAAGATGGCGTTTAATACAGGGAAAATGTCTACATCCCGATTGTAGTTCACCGTGGTTACGCCGTAGGCTTCCAGGTGGTAGGGGTCTATCATATTCACATCGTTTAAATCAGCGGTGGCCGCCTCGTAGGCCAGGTTTACCGGATGCTTTAAAGGAAGGTTCCAGATGGGGAAGGTCTCGAATTTGGCGTATCCGGCCTTGATGCCGCGCTTGTTCTCGTGGTAGAGCTGGGAGAGACAGGTGGCCATCTTGCCGCTGCCCGGGCCGGGAGCCGTGATGATTACCAGGGGACGGGTCGTCTCGATGTAATCGTTCTTGCCGTAGCCTTCGTCGCTGACAATGAGAGGCACATTGCTGGGATAGCCTTCGATGCAGTAATGGCGGTACACCTTGATATTGCGGTGCTCCAGCTTGACCTTGAACTGGTCGGCGCCGCTCTGGCCGCTGTACTGGGTGATGACAACGCTTCCCACATAGAGACCCTTGTCCCTGAATTCCTGAATCAGACGGAGGACATCCTCGTCGTAGGTGATGCCCAGGTCATGGCGGACCTTGTTCTTTTCGATGTCAGCCGCATTGATGGCAATGAGGATTTCGGCCTGGTCAGCCATTTGAAGGAGCATACGAAGCTTGCTGTCCGGCGCAAAGCCGGGCAGGACTCTGGAGGCATGGTAGTCGTCAAAAAGCTTGCCTCCGAATTCCAGATACAGCTTATCTCCGAATTCCCCAATACGCTGTTTGATGTGCTCTGACTGCATGGTTAGATACTTTTCATTATCAAATCCGATTTTCATTTCTTCTGTAATCTCCCGGTTTTTTATAATCACATACTTTTTTAGTATAGCACAACTTTCTGGCCTCCGCTACAAGGAGTTTTGAAGGGATTGTTGAAATATTTATAAGTACTGCATATAACGATGATTAAATATATTAATTTTACTAATTTATTATGTTTGTGTTATGATAGGAGCAGATAAAAGGACAAAGGTTCTTTTTGCGTTGTGTTCTAATAAAAAGGTCATGATGAGAGCAGGAGGTTGCTAAATGAGCGTAAGACGAATATTTGTGGAGAAGAAGCCAGCTTATGCAGTAAAGGCAGGGGAGCTTCGTGAAGAACTGGAACATTATCTGGGCATCAGCAATGTGAAGAATGTGCGGGTTTTAATCCGCTATGATATTGAGAACCTGTCAGAGGAAACCTATCGGAAGGCGCTGGTGACTATTTTCTCAGAGCCGCCGGTGGACCTGGTTTACGAGGAAGAATTTACCAGGAATCCGGGAGACCTGGTATTTTCCGTGGAATACCTGCCGGGACAGTTTGACCAGAGGGCGGATTCGGCAGAGCAGTGCGTGAAGCTTCTTAAGGAGGATGAGGAGCCGGTTATCCGGTCCGCCACCACCTATGTGGTCACCGCGCCCTTGACAGCAGAACAGGAGGAGGCGATCAAGAGCTTCTGCATCAATCCGGTGGACAGCCGTCAGGCGGACGAGGAGAAGCCGGAGACACTGGTGACGGAATTCGAGGCTCCGGCGGACATACTGTATTTTGACGGATTCGCGGATTCTTCAGAGGAGGAGTTAAAGGCTCTTTACGGCACCCTGAACCTGGCCATGACCTTTAAGGATTTCCTCCACATACAGAACTATTATAAGAAGGAAGAGCGCAGGGATCCGTCTGTGACGGAAATCCGTGTGCTGGATACCTATTGGTCAGACCACTGCCGCCATACCACCTTTTCCACAGAGCTTAAGAATGTAAACTTCACGGACGGCGATTACAGGGAGCCCATGGAGGAGACCTATAAGCAGTATCTGGCTGACCGGGAAGTGATTTATAAGGGAAGGGACGATAAGTACGTGTGCCTCATGGACCTGGCTCTTATGGCTATGAAGAAGCTGAGAAGCGAGGGTAAGCTGGCGGATATGGAAGTTTCCGATGAAATCAACGCCTGCAGCATCGTGGTGCCTGTAGAGATTGACGGGGTGACAGAAGAGTGGCTGGTGAATTTCAAGAATGAGACCCACAACCATCCCACAGAGATTGAGCCTTTCGGCGGCGCCGCCACCTGTCTGGGCGGAGCCATCCGCGACCCGCTGTCAGGGCGTACCTATGTGTACCAGGCCATGCGCGTCACCGGCGCGGCTGACCCCACCAGGCCCCTTGGGGAGACGCTTAAGGGCAAGCTGCCCCAGAGAAAGATAGTAAACAGCGCGGCACAGGGATACTCCTCCTACGGCAACCAGATCGGTCTGGCAACCGGCTATGTGAAGGAAATCTATCATCCCGGTTATGTTGCAAAGAGAATGGAAATCGGTGCTGTCATGGGCGCTGCTCCCAGGAAGGATGTTATCCGCGAGACCTCTGATCCGGGAGATATCATCATCCTTTTGGGCGGGCGTACGGGCCGGGACGGAATCGGCGGAGCCACCGGTTCATCCAAGGTTCATACCACTTCCTCCATTGAGGTGTGCGGAGCCGAGGTGCAGAAGGGAAACGCGCCCACAGAGCGCAAGATTCAGAGAATGTTCCGCAGGCCTGAGGTCAGCAGAATCATCAAGAAGTGCAATGATTTCGGCGCAGGCGGCGTATCGGTAGCCATCGGAGAGCTGGCCGCGGGCCTTAAGATTGATTTGGACAAGGTTCCCAAGAAATATGCGGGCCTGGACGGCACGGAGATTGCCATTTCCGAGTCCCAGGAGCGTATGGCAGTGGTGGTGGATCCAAAGGATGTGGACCAGTTCCTTGCATATGCCGCAGAGGAAAACCTGGAGGCAGTGACCGTGGCAGTGGTCACAGAGGAGCCCAGGCTTAAGATGGACTGGCGCGGCAAGACCATTGTGGACCTGAGCAGGGCCTTCCTGGACACCAACGGGGCGCATCAGGAGGCGGACGTGACCCTGGAGGTTCCTAACCGGGCGGGAAACCTCTTTGATAAGGCTGATGTGGCTGACGTCAGGGGAAAATGGCTGGGCATGCTTTCCGACCTGAACGTGTGCTCACAGAAGGGGCTGGTGGAGCGTTTTGACGGATCCATCGGTGCAGGTTCCGTGTTCATGCCTTACGGCGGCAGATACCAGCTGACCGAGACCCAGGCCATGGTGGCAAAGCTTCCCGTGCTGAAAGGCCATACCGATACCGTTACCATGATGAGCTACGGCTTTGATCCCAGGCTTTCCAGCTGGAGCCCGTACCACGGCGCGGTGTATGCAGTGGTTTCCTCCGTTGCAAAGATTGTGGCGGCCGGCGGCGATTACAGCGGGATTCGCTTCACCTTCCAGGAGTATTTCCGCAGGATGAACGAAAATCCATCCAGGTGGAGCCAGCCCTTCTCCGCCCTTCTGGGCGCCTACAGTGCGCAGCTGGGCTTTGGCCTGCCCTCCATCGGCGGAAAGGACAGCATGTCCGGAACCTTTGACACGGAGAACGGTGAAATCAATGTTCCGCCCACCCTGGTTTCCTTTGCCGTGGATGTGAACAGTTATAAGAATGTGATTACCCCTGAGTTCAAGCGTCCGGGCAGCAAGATTGCCTTGTTCCGGATTGCGAAGAACCAGTATGACCTGCCGGACTACAGCCAGGTTATGGACGGGTATGGAAAGATATTTGAGGACATAAAGGCAGGGCGCATTATATCCGCCTATGCCGTGGAGGGCAATGGCCTTGCGGAGGCAGTGAGCAAGATGGCATTCGGCAACAAGCTGGGTGTGAAGATTGAACACAATGTGGATCCAAGGGATTTCTTTGCTGCTGCATGGGGCGATATCGTATGCGAGGTGCCGGAGGTCATGGTGGGACAGCTGTCCATATCCTATACCGTTATCGGTGAAGTGACTGACAGGGGTGCATTTGAGTACGGCAATGTGTCCATTACCATGGATGAGGCATTAGACGCGTGGATGACTCCTCTGGAGGATGTGTTCCCAACTGCCGCCGGCAGGGAGGCAAAGGGGGAAGAGGCTGCGCTGGAAGAAAAGCTGTATCACAGCGGCGCGGTGTATGTGTGCGACCATAAAATCGGGCAGCCGACCGTATTTATTCCGGTATTCCCGGGAACCAACTGCGAGTATGACAGCGCCAGGGCCTTTGAGCGGGCAGGCGCCAAAGTGGTTACCAGGGTGCTGCGCAACATGAGCGCCGAGGATATCCGCCAGTCCGTGGAGGAATACAAAAAGGAGATTGCAAAGGCCCAGATCGTTATGTTCCCGGGCGGTTTCTCAGCAGGCGATGAGCCGGAGGGCTCTGCCAAGTTCTTTGCCACTGTGTTCCGCAATGCGGTGATGAAGGAGGAGATCGAGAAGCTCTTAGGAGAGAGAGACGGACTGATGCTGGGCATCTGCAACGGCTTCCAGGCCCTGATTAAGCTGGGCCTTCTGCCGGAGGGTGAAATCAAGGAGCAGGGGCCGGAATCCCCCACCCTTGCCATGAACACCATTGGCCGCCATGTCTCCAAGATGGTATATACCAAGGTGGTATCGGATAAATCCCCATGGCTGGCCGGCGCCGGACTGGGCAGTGTATACTGCAATCCTGCATCCCACGGCGAGGGTCGTTTTGTGGCCAATGAATCATGGCTGCACAGACTTTTTGCCAACGGACAGGTGGCAACCCAGTATGTGGATGACCAGGGCAGATGCACCATGGATGAGTACTGGAATCCCAATGGATCCTATATGGCCATAGAGGGCATCACCAGCCCGGACGGACGGATTCTGGGCAAGATGGCCCATTCCGAGCGCCGGGGCGAGGCGGTAGCCATGAATATTTATGGGGAGCAGGATATGAAGATATTTGAGTCGGGTGTGAGGTATTTTGAGGTGTAGATGTAACGCGGACGCGCGTGGGGAGCCGCGTCCGTAAGAGTCGGGGACGCAGTCCGGGAGGTGGCAGTTTCCGCAGCGGGAAATCATCAAATTAGTTGATTGAGCGATGCCCTCGCTTTATCTACACAAAAATCCGGAGGGAATCTCTTGGCTATAAGATTCTTTCCGGATTTTTGGCATACTCATCTTCAAGCTTTTCCGGGTCGTCCATTTCAATCTTCCGCAAGGCTGGGAGCGCCGCGAGGAACCGACTGCGCCAGGTGGCAACATTATTATAATGAAGCCCGGCCTGTGGCGCAATATTCTGGTTGAGTTCTCCCTGTGACGCAGGCAGGACAATGCTGGCTCTTTTGACCAGTCCTGACGGAAGGGAGCGGCTTTTTGAAAAAGCAGATAATATGTTTTTCATGGCATCAGATAAAACCGGGATAGTATCAATTGTTTTCCTTCGCATAATAACCCATCCATTCTTTAGTGATAGAATTATTATGCACCGACTACTACTATAATACATTGAAAAATGGTCTAATAGCACTGGACACACTTTTCCGAAAAGGGAGTTGTTTTTCTGTGGCTGATGGAGCCGTATACTGGTTCCTTTAATATGATCATAACAAAACTGGGATTTGGAAAATACCCATTCCTCTCCAGCCTGACCACAGCCATGATCTCTCTTGTTCTGGTTCTGGTATGGAAAAGCGATGAGTATTATGTACTTCTTGTAATGGCGGATCTTCAGACTGTACCGGTCAGCATTTATGAAGCTAAAGAGCCGATTCTTCAAAATTCAGAAAGTATTCCAAATTACCGGACATGACAATCTCCAGTTTGGAGTAATATTTTTTCTGAGAGATTGGTTTACCATAGCACATATATTCAAACAGCAGACTGCAGGCCAGATAAGATTGCGCCTGCAGGTCCTGAAAGATGACGGCATTGATCGTGCGGTCTTTCAAATAGGGTACAATTGCCGGGAAAAGATCCATGCCCACCAATGTTATATCGGTTCGGTTTTCACGATGAAGGACACGGGAAATCGTGTCCAGACGGTAGGTAAGATCATAAATGGCAGTAGGCTGCTCTTCTATGAGAATCCGCGTCAAATGTTCATCGACCATGCAGGAATCTTTCAGATGTCTGACGATCGGAAGAATCCGGACAGATGGGAAAAAATGATTCATCTGATCCAGAAATCCACATAGGTTATTCTGAGTAACCGTCATATTGGAACTGGATTCTTCTGCAACAAGGATCTGGACACTTCCATTTACAGGCTGCATCTTTCCCAGAACTTCAGCAGCTAACTGGCCAGCCTTATAGGCGTCGACACCGATGAATGGATAAAAGGGAATATCAGGAACATCTTTGCTGAGCAGAATCACGGTGCAACCTGCCTCTGCCAGTTTTATCAGAGCAGTATGCATCTGTGCAGGATCTGCTGCAGAAATGACAAAATGCCGGATGCCGGATTGAAATGCTTTTTTCAGATCCAGAAGCTGCTGTTTGGGCTGATGGATTGGAGCTGTATAATGATGGACTTCCAGTCCGTGATCTCCGTATTCCTGAATGGCCTGCCGGATCCCCTGCTCGATCACGGGGGCAAAATAGGCAGCATCCGGAGATTCAAAGTCAATAAAACCTATAATGTAGTTTTTATTCAATGCAAGATTTCTTGCATTGTTATTCGGTACATAATCATAACGCTTCAGTGCATCCAGAACAGTCTGTCTGGTTTGTTCACTGACGGTTCCTTTCTGATTCAGAACCTTGTAAATTGTAGTTCTTGATATGTGGATCTCTTTTGCGATATCTTCTAGAGTCAGTCTGGAATGTGTTTTTTTCATGGTAGTTCTTCCTCTAAATTTCTCGTAATTTCAATTTATTATAACACAGATGTTGTGAAAAATTTATAAGCAATTGACAGATTGATAAAAAGTTGATATTTTATAGTTAACACGTGTTAATAAAAGAAGAAGGAGAGGTAATGGTCAATTGCTTTATCAGGAGGGAAAAAAACTTTTTCGTCGGTTTGACAAAGAGCTTTTGTGTATTGAGGCTTATGGAGCAGATGGATTCCGGATCAGAGCAACACAGTTAAGACGTGATTCGGAGCAAAATCCCGCGGTTTGATGGCATTCATTTTCCTGCTGTCCCGCGGTCTGCAGACGGCAGTTGTTCTGTATGCGCCGGCACTTGCCCTGTCCCTGATCACAGGTACAGATCCTAAGGCGGCAATTTTGATTATGGGTGTGTTCTCTATTGTTTATACCGTGTTTGGCGGAATTGCAGCAGTTATCTGGACCGATGTAGCACAGATGTTTGTGATCTGGCTGGGTGTGATACTGGCAATACTGATTCCGATATTTACCGTGGATGGTGGCCTTGGAAGCATTATTTCATATGCAGTTTCCAATAATATGATCGTTGGACTGGACTTTACGCCTGGTATCAGTAATCCATATTCGTTCTGGGGCGGTCTTCTGGGTTCTGGTTTCCTGTATCTGACGTATCTGGGAACCGATCAGAGTCAGGTGCAGAGAGTTCTGACCGCAAAATCTCTGAGGGAAACAAAACTTTCTTTGTCGCTGGCCGGTTTTGTAGTACCGATTCAGACGCTGCTGTTCCTGATCTCAGGTATCTGTCTGTTTACTGCATTTGGCGGTCAGGCATTTGAAAATTCTGATTATGTCATGCTGACTTTCATTACCCAGTATCTTCCGGTTGGAATGGGAGGTCTGGTAACCGCCGGTGTGTTTGCTGCAGGTATGTCCAGTGTGGATTCTGCTTTGAATGCTCTGGCAACGGTAACTGTAAACGATTTCTATAAAAAATGTAAGCCGGAAGCCAGTGATGATCAGTGTTTAAAGGTATCAAAGCTTATGACCCTGTTCTGGGGCGTATTCGCTACGGTGTTTGCATTGTTTCTCGGCGGACTTGGTACGGTTCTGGATCTGATCAATGTAATCGGACCGATGTTCTATCCATGTATGCTCAGTGCATTTGCCCTGGCTGTTTTTTGTAAAAAAGGTAATGAAAAAGGCTGTATTGCAGCTATTATTACCGGCCTGGCAGTTGATCTGTATATGTGGAAATGTACTTCCATCGGTTCTCTGTGGTGGAGCTTTTTCGGGTTCCTTGTGGCTTTTGCAGTTGGATATGTGGTCAGTGTGTTGACAAACAAAGAAAAAGATCGGGAAATCAACGAAGATTTCTGCTATGAAACTGCCACAGGCAGTGATCTGACAATCAGCAATGTAGTGAAGCTGGCAGTTGCAGGCAAGATTGCAGAGAAAGATGAGGATGGCTATTATGTAGTTCCGGGTAAAATTGATAAGATCGGATATGCATTGCTCATATTCTTTGTGGTTCAGTGTGTGATCTTGGCATTTATTTAGAGAAAGGCGGATTCTTATGAACATGGAATGTCTGATTCAGACCAATGGAATTGCTCCGATGGAAATTCTGGCAAATTTTCTGAAAACTTTTGGGGCAGTGATGAAATACGGGCATACGACTCTCTATGAAGGAGACTGTTATTACATTCCCTATTATATGATGACTTATCAGGTAGAGGAAACTGGAGAAAGCTATGCTTTCCTGAACAGTCAGCTGAGTGAAGATATTTCCATGTTTCCCATGGGAGGAAGCGTGTCATTGAAGTTGGAACAGAAAGAGGTAGATGCATGTTTTCTGCTGAATGGGGAGAAAGAAGAATCCGAAGCCAGACAGCAGATCCGAAAGAAGCTGCAGATGAACAGGCAGCTTCGGAAGCTGTATTCCAGATATCACCTGATGGAGCAGTCCTGGAAGAAGGTTTATATCCAGGAACAGAGTTTCTACGCGAAAGGAAAGAGTGAATATCTGTTTCTGGTAGATGGATTTCTAGGAAAAGTGGATTTTAAACATCTGGGGGCAGTAGAACGAAGATTTGCTGAAAATTATATAAAAAATAAATGATGGAAAAACGAGAGGGGCTGTTGCAAAATAAATGAGTAATCTATGGAGCAGCAGCTTCTTTTTTGCCTAAAAACAGAAAAGCAGGCTCCGAAGAACCTGCCATTCATGGTATAATTTCTAAGGAAAGTATCACTTTCTAAGCAGTGAAAAAGAGCAGTTCTCGAATAAGCCAGAGCTGCTTTGAAAGTGATTCTTTCCAATTGTACCAAGTTGCGGAAGTTTAGCCAGTGTTTATATGGAGATAGTACTGTTTCGGTATTGCCGAAAATCGTATATTCATTCTAAAATCAGGTGAAAACCATGGAGATTTTGTTTACTTAAATGTTTTCGGGCATACTTCTAAGACCTCCCACTGACAGGTCTTGAAAAAACAATATAAAAATCAACAGAATTAGATTGGTGCATAACACCTTCCAAGCTGTCTCATGGAACTGCGTCCGCATTCCAGTTTTCCTTCCTCGTATAGAGAATTCAGGAGAGAATGATATATTCCTTTGAACTTATCGCGCAAGACATACCCAGGGATAAAAAAGTTTTTGGACGATTTTCTTATCTTTTGTACCTTTGTTAGACCGCCGCCAGATACGATGCAGTGGATGCACATGGTAGTCCAGTTCCTGATTCCAGGTATGAAGAACCTGAATAATCCCCGGTGTTGCTCCGAGATACTTCTTATCCGAAGATAACTTTTAGCCTGTCCATGTTTGCTTTGCTCCGGGCGCCCTGCGCCCTGCGCAACCCCGGCTTTTCCCGCCCCCATCCCACTCACGGACGGAACCACCTATGCCCCTCACCATATTCAAATCACCTTTTGATACCCCACCCTCAAATCGCCTGCTTCGCTT
The DNA here is from genome assembly GCF_020297485.1 of Enterocloster clostridioformis. Lineage (NCBI taxonomy): Bacteria > Bacillati > Bacillota > Clostridia > Lachnospirales > Lachnospiraceae > Enterocloster > Enterocloster clostridioformis. The sequence continues at coordinate 1,224,454 of NZ_JAIWZC010000001.1, read as the reverse complement.
CCCTCTGTGAGGACAAGCGTGCCGCAGCAGATGTAGCCGCTTTTTGCCAGGGCGCGCTGCATGGCCTGATTGTCAGGATGGGTGTCGATGCGGATATTGCGGACGCCTGTTTTCAGGACATACTGTTCTGCTTCCGAGAACAGCCTGGCAGCCAGTCCGCGGCCTTTCATGGATTCTTCCACACATATCCGGTGGAATGCAAAGTAAGGCTCCTGGTTCAGCCAGGCTCCGTCTATGGAGGCATAGCTGGCTTCCGGTCCGGGGACAATGGTAATCATCCCAACGACCTGTCCCGTGTCCTCAAGCACATGAAGCTGGGACCGGAGGATGGAAGCCTCCATTACCTGGCGGTTGGGCTCCCCCTTCTGCCACTGGTCAATGTTCTTTGCTTTAAATGATTCCTTGGCCTGGTCCGACATGGCCACGAGCCTGTCCAGGTCTTCTGCGGTTGCTAAACCAGGGGCCGGGCCGCTATTGCATTTTAAACTCCGGCTGTTTATAATTGTGATATCATATGATTTCATACAGAGGAAAGGAGATTAAGCAAGATGAAAACAGCAATGACAAGGGAGACGGCCTTAGAGGCCCTGAAAAAATATAATAAGGAACCGTTCCACATCCTTCACGCCCTTACCGTGGAAGGCGTGATGCGTTGGTTTGCCCAGGACCAGGGATATGGGGAGGAGGAGGATTTTTGGGGAATCGCCGGCCTGCTGCACGATATTGACTTTGAGATGTATCCGGAGCAGCACTGCGGCAAGGCGCCGGAGCTTCTGAGGGAAGCAGGGGCGGAGGATGAGCTCATCCATGCCGTGTGCAGCCATGGATATGGTCTTGTCTCGGATGTGAAGCCGGAGCACCAGATGGAAAAGATACTGTTTGCGTCGGACGAGCTTACGGGCCTGATTGGGGCCGCGGCCAGGATGCGTCCGTCTGGGAGCGTCATGGACATGGAGGTGTCCAGTCTTAAGAAGAAGTTTAAGGACAAGCGCTTTGCTGCCGGATGTTCCAGGGATGTAATCAGAGAAGGGGCCGAGGGACTGGGCTGGAACCTGGAGGAGCTTATGGACAAGACTATCCGGGCCATGCGATCCTGCGAAGCCGCTGTCGGTGAAGAGATGAAAGCATACGAGGCATAACACCTGACTCACTGGCACCTGCACCTTCTGCGAAACCATGAGCCGGTGTATGGACATTCCCTGAGAAAAGGTCCGCCATAGAAAAACAAATGTCTCCTGTACGCAAATTTTTTCCTTTAAAAGTATTGACATACATAACAAAGTAGGGTATTATTTGCACTTGTAACGCCATACATATAAAGTGGCATTTATTTTATGAAATACGTTCCATATCCGGCGCATAGAATGAAACAAGGGAGATAGACAAGATGAAAAAAGTGGTGAAGTTCGGCGGAAGTTCATTGGCCAGTGCAAGACAGTTCAAGAAAGTAGCGGATATCATTAAATCTGATAAGTCCAGAAGGTATGTGGTCCCTTCCGCACCAGGCAAGCGAAGCGATAAGGATGAGAAGGTGACGGACCTGCTCTATGCCTGTTACGACGCAGTGGCAGAAGGAAGGTCCTATAAGAAAATCCTGGAAAAGATTAAGAGCAGATATATGGATATCATCGACGGCCTGGATTTAAACCTGAACCTGGACCACGAGTTTGACAGGATAGAGGAGAATTTTCTGGCAAAGGCGGGACGGGATTACGCAGCTTCCCGCGGGGAATACTTAAACGGCATCGTGGCAGCCAACTTCCTGGGATTTGAATTTGTGGATGCGGCGGAAGTCATCTTCTTTGACGAAAACGGAAATTTTGAGTCAGAGCACACCAACCGGGAGCTGTCTGAGCGCTTGGAGCATGTGGAGAAGGCTGTCATCCCTGGTTTTTATGGTTCCAAGCCGGACGGGACCATCAAAACATTTTCCAGAGGCGGTTCAGATGTCACCGGCTCCATCGTGGCCAAGGCCATCCACGCAGATATGTACGAGAACTGGACGGATGTGTCTGGTGTTCTGGTGACAGACCCCAGAATCGTGGAGAATCCGGAAGTCATTGAGACCATTACATACAAGGAACTGAGGGAACTTTCCTACATGGGAGCCAGCGTTCTTCACGAGGACGCCATTTTCCCGGTGCGCAAGGAAGGTATCCCCATCAATATCAGGAATACCAACCGGCCTGAGGACAAGGGAACTCTCATTGTGGAGAGTACCTGCCGCAAGCCGCGTTACACCATCACCGGAATTGCGGGCAAAAAGGGATTCTGCTCCATTAACATAGAGAAGGCCATGATGAATGCCGAGGTTGGGTTTGGGAGAAAGGTGCTCAGTGTGTTTGAGCAGTACGGCATCTCCTTTGAGCACATGCCCTCCGGCATCGACACCATGACCGTCTATGTGCACCAGTCGGAATTCGAGGAGTTTGAACAGTCCGTCATAGCCGGCATCCACAGGGCTGTGGAGCCGGACACCGTGGAACTGGAGTCAGATCTGGCTCTGATTGCAGTGGTGGGACGGGGCATGCGCTCCACCAGAGGAACAGCCGGACGCATCTTTTCAGCCCTGGCCCATGCAAGGGTCAATGTGAAGATGATCGACCAGGGCTCCAGTGAGTGGAACATCATTATCGGAGTGGAGAACGATGATTTTGAGACGGCAATCAGGGCCATCTATGATATATTTGTAACCACGGAACTGTAGGCAGTCTGGCTATTATACCGTTTGCAGGAAGCTTCGCGGGGGGATGATTCCCCGCGGGGCTTTTTCTGAGGTGAGGCAGAGCGGGCCGTCTGTGTCCCGGCCGTCTGTGCCCGGGCTTTCAGTGTTCAGGCTTCTCCGCCCAGCCTTCCCCGGCCTAATTTTTCATTTTATTATAGTTGAAAGTGTGATATACTGGATAAAATAGTAAACAGGAAGAGAAGGAGGGGAACATATGCTTGAAAAGATTGATTTAAGTAAAAAAGTTGACAAGAAAACTTACCGCAGGGTCATGGACGAGGCGGAGGAGAAGCTGGGGCTTTTGCAGAGGGAGTGTAAGGATGCGGGAATTCCGGTCATTCTGGTGTTCGAGGGAATGGGAGCTGCCGGCAAGGGAGTGCAGATTAACCGGCTCATACAGGCACTGGATCCCAGGGGCTTTGATGTCTATGCCTGCGACCGCCCCACGGAGGACGAGCAGATGCGGCCCTTCCTGTGGCGCTACTGGACAAAGACGCCTGCAAAGGGCAGGATCGCTGTCTTTGACCGTTCCTGGTACCGCAGTGTCCAGGTGGACCGTTTTGACGGCCTTACCCCGGAGGATAAGCTTGGGGATGCGTACCAGGATATCCTGTCCTTCGAGAAACAGCTGTGTGATGACGGCACTGTCATCATGAAGTTTTTCCTGTATATAGACAAGGATGAGCAGAAGAAGCGCTTTAAGAAGCTGGAGGGGTCCAAGGAGACCTCCTGGCGGGTGACAGACGAGGACTGGAACAGGAATAAGGATTTCGGCCGGTATCTGAAGATGAATGAGGAGATGCTGGAGAAAACAGATACAGACTATGCGCCCTGGGTCATCATAGAAGCAGTGGACAAGGATTATGCAGCCCTTAAAATTGCCAGCACGGTTATGGACCGCCTGGAATATGAGCTGGAGCATAGCAGGCCGGAAGAAGAAAGAACGGCGCAGGGGCAGGAAGCCAAGATCCGGGAGCGGTTTAAGAACGGCGTGCTCTCCGGCATCGACCTCTCAAAGAGCCTTACGGAGGAGGAGTATAAGACCCGTCTGAAAAAGCTTCAGAAGCGTCTGGCGGAGCTTCACAGCGAACTTTACCGTCTCAGGATTCCGGTAGTCATCGGTTTTGAGGGATGGGATGCCGGAGGCAAGGGCGGAGCCATCAAACGTCTGACCAGCAATCTGGACCCAAGAGGATACAGGGTAAATCCGACGGCGGCCCCCAATGACATTGAAAAGGTACACCACTATCTGTGGCGGTTTTGGAACAATGTGCCAAAGGCAGGCCATATCGCCGTCTTTGACCGCACCTGGTATGGAAGGGTCATGGTGGAGCGGATTGAAGGATTCTGTTCGGAAGCCCAGTGGAGGCGGGCCTACCAGGAAATCAACGAGATGGAATCCCATATGGCCAATGCCGGAGCAGTGGTTCTTAAATTCTGGCTCCACATTGACAAGGATGAGCAGGAGCGCAGGTTCAGGGAGCGCCAGGCCAATCCTGCCAAGCAGTGGAAGATTACGGACGAGGACTGGCGCAACCGTGAGAAATGGGACCAGTATGAGGAAGCGGTCAACGAGATGCTCATACGCACTTCCACCACCTACGCACCATGGATTGTGGTGGAGGGAAATGACAAACGATATGCCAGGGTAAAGGTCCTCCAGACCGTGGTGGATGCCCTGGAAAAGAAAATAAAGGAAGTAAAGACAGACAAATGAGTGAGACGAACCATGTAATTGTAATTGGCGCAGGGGCGGCCGGCATGCTGGCCGCCATAGCTGCAGCCGGTGAAGGCGCTGAGGTGGAGCTGTGGGAGCAGAACGAAAAGCCGGGCAAAAAGCTGTTTATCACAGGCAAGGGCCGGTGTAATGTGACCAATGCCTGCGATATGGAGGAGCTGCTCGGCTCCGTGGTAAGCAATTCCAAATTCCTGTACAGCAGTTTTTACGGTTTTACAAACCAGGACATGATGGATTTGCTGGAACAGGCAGGGCTTCGCCTGAAGGTGGAGCGGGGCAACCGGGTATTTCCTCAGTCCGACAAGTCGTCAGACGTCATCAGCACCCTGTCCGGCCTTATGAGACAGGCGGGAGTCAAGGTGCGCCTGAATCAGAAGGCGGACGGACTGGCGGTGGAGGACGGCGTGTGTAAAGGCGTACGGTACGGCGGCAGGATACAGGCAGCCGACCGCGTCATCGTGGCTACCGGCGGCCTGTCCTATCCCACCACCGGATCCACCGGGGACGGCCTAAAATGGGCCCTGGACAGCGGCCACAGACTTACGGAGCTGTCGCCCGCTCTGGTTCCCTTTGAGGTGAAGGAGACAGAGACCGTTAAGGAGCTGCAGGGCCTCTCGCTTAAAAATGTGGAGGCTGCTGTATATGACGGAAAAAGAGAGCTGTACCGGGAGTTTGGAGAAATGCTGTTCACCCATTTCGGGGTAAGCGGACCCGTACTCTTAAGCGCCAGCTCCTTCTGCGCCAGGGCCATAAGGAAGAAGCACCTGCGCCTGGTGATTGATTTGAAGCCGGCCTTGTCATGGGAACAGCTGGACGAGCGCATCCTCAGGGACTTTTCAGACAGCAGGAACAGGCAGTTTAAGAATGCCCTGAACCACCTCTATCCGGCAAAGCTGATTCCGGTTATCATTGCCCGCAGCGGCGTGGACCCGGATAAGAAGGTGAATGAGGTCACCAGGGAGGAACGGCGCGGACTGGCAGAGGCAACCAAGTCCCTGGAGTTTACCCTAACCGGACTCCGAGGCTATAAGGAAGCCATCATAACCCAGGGCGGTATATCCGTAAAGGATGTAAATCCCTCCACCATGGAGTCAAAGAAAGTCCGGGGCCTGTATTTTGCGGGGGAGATATTGGATCTGGACGCGGTGACAGGCGGCTTTAATCTTCAGATTGCATGGTCCACGGGCTGGGCGGCCGGAAAGGCTGCGGCGTCATAGCGCCGGAAACACAAGGGCTTCCTGGCACGGCAGAATACATGAGTACAATAAAATTACATGAACACAGGACAGGAGAGAATGCAACACATGGAGTATTTCAATATTGCCATTGATGGTCCGGCAGGCGCCGGTAAAAGCACCATCGCGAAGCTGGCTGCTGAAAAGCTGGGATTTGTATATGTGGATACGGGAGCCATGTACCGTTCCATGGCCCTGTATTTTATCAGGCAGGGCATATCGCCGGAGGATGAGGAGGCTATAGCCAGGGCCTGCTCTCAGGTGGAGGTCGCCATCCGCTATGCGGACGGAGCCCAGCAGGTCATTTTAAACGGGGAGGATGTATCAGGACTGATTCGTTCAGAGGAAGTGGGACGCATGGCGTCCGCCACGTCTGTGTACGGGCCTGTCAGGCAGAAACTGGTTCAGCTCCAGAAGCAGCTGGCCAGGGAAGCAGATGTAATCATGGACGGACGGGATATCGGCACCTGCGTGCTGCCGGACGCTCCGGCTAAGATTTACCTGACCGCCTCTGTGGAAACCCGCGCCAGACGTCGCTTCAGGGAACTGGAGGAAAGGGGGGAGGTCTGCGATATCAGGGAAATCGAGAAGGATATAGAGGAAAGGGACTACCGGGACATGCACCGGGAGAACTCGCCTTTAAGGCAGGCGGAAGACGCGGTGCTCCTGGATTCCTCCCACATGACCATCGGCCAGGTAGTGGATTCCATCATACGCATAGCCAGGGAGCGGGGGTATGAGAGATAGCCATGGACAGGAAAGTCACAGTAGCAAAGAGCGCCGGCTTCTGCTTTGGCGTGGAACGGGCAGTGGACCAGGTCTATGAACAGATCGAGGCCCTGAAGAGCAAAAAGACATCCGGTCCCATCTACACCTACGGCCCCATTATCCACAATGAGGAAGTGGTAAAGGATTTGTCGGATAAGGGTGTCATGGTTCTGGAGACAGAGGATGAGCTGAGGGCGCTTCCCAAAAACCAGGGAACGGTCATCATCCGGTCCCACGGCGTCAGCAGGCATGTGTATGAGATCCTGAAGGAGCGGAACGTGGCCGTGGTGGATGCCACCTGCCCCTTTGTGAAGAAAATACACCGAATTGTGGCGGAGCACTCCGCGGCCGGGGAGGCAGTGGTAATCATCGGAAGCCCGGACCATCCTGAGGTGGAAGGAATTAAGGGATGGGGGAATGAACATACTACGGTTATAAAGGATGGGGAGGGGGCGGATTACTACCGTCTGCCCGAGGGCCGAAAGTTATGTATCGTGTCCCAAACGACATTTAATCACAACAAATTTAAAGAATTAGTTGAAAAAATTTTAAAAAAGGGTTATGATAGTAGTGTTTTAAATACGATTTGCAATGCAACACAGGAAAGACAAGTGGAGGCAGCAAGAATTGCTTCGCAGGTGGACGCTATGATTGTGATTGGCGGCAGGCATTCTTCCAACACCCAGAAGCTTTACGAGATATGCCTCAAGGAGTGTAAAGACACCTTTTACATTCAGACACTCGGCGATTTAGATCCTGACAGTGTATCTTCTGTGCGCAGCGTAGGTATTACAGCTGGGGCATCCACCCCAAGAAAAATTATTGAGGAGGTTCATACCAGAATGGCAGAGCAGAGTTTTGCAGAGTTATTAAAGGAAGAGGAAGAATCAACCAAACCAATACGTACAGGAGAGATAGTCACCGGTCAGGTCATCGAAGTCAGCAAAGATGAGATAATACTGAGTATTGCAGGTAATAAGTCCGAGGGAGTTATCACACGTGACGAATACAGCAACGACAGCAACGTGGATTTGACCACAAAAGTACAGATTGGCGAAGAGATGGAGGCCAAGGTCATTAAGCTTAATGACGGCGTAGGCATGGTTTCCTTATCCTATAAGCGTATGGCAGCTGACAGAGGCAATAAGCGTCTGGAAGAGGCATTTGAGAACCAGGAGGTTCTGACAGCAAAGGTAGCACAGGTATTAGACGGCGGCTTAAGCGTTGAGGTTGAGGGCGCAAGGGTATTTATCCCGGCCAGCCTTGTATCTGACAGCTACGAGAAGGATCTGTCCAGGTATGCGGGACAGGATATTGATTTTGTTATCACAGAATTCAATCCTAAGAGAAGAAGAATCATCGGCGACAGGAAACAGCTTCTGGTTGCACAGAAGGCGAAGCTGAAAGAAGAACTGTTCGCAAGAATCCAGCCAGGCGATACGGTTGACGGAACAGTTAAGAACGTAACTGACTTTGGCGCGTTTATTGATTTGGGCGGCGCAGACGGACTTCTTCATATTTCCGAGATGAGCTGGGGCCGTGTTGAGAATCCTAAGAAGGTATTCAGGGCAGGGGATCAGGTAAGGGTACTGATTAAGGATATCCAGGGAGAGAAGATTGCCCTGAGCCTTAAGTTCCCTGAGGCTAATCCATGGGTTAACGCAGCTGACAAGTATGCGGTTGGCAACGTGGTATACGGCCGTGTGGCACGCATGACTGATTTCGGCGCGTTTGTTGAGCTGGAGCCAGGTGTGGACGCACTGCTTCACGTATCCCAGATTTCCAGGGAGCATGTTGAAAAGCCTGCTGATGTTTTAAGGATTGGCCAGGAGATCGAGGCTAAGGTAGTGGACTTTAACGAGGCTGACCACAAAATCAGCTTAAGCATCAAGGCTATGCTGGCGCCTGCAGCACAGGACGCTGACGTGGCTGACGTGGACATCGATGCCATGTCACAGTACACAGAAGAATAATAAGAATTGGATTCATGAGGACTGGTTATGGGCTTTGGCCCATAGCCAGTTTTTAGGTTTGCCGGGAGAAGCTACTTCATGGCAGGGTTCAGAAGCAGGGATGCCTCGAAAATCCCGTTACTGTAATCGAATTTCAATATGCCGTGATACCGTTCCACCAGATACCGCACAGAGGTGGTGCCGGTTCCCATATCCTCCCGTTTGGATGAGAGGAAACGTCCGTCCTTCATCCGTATGTGATGGGAATAGGTGTTCTGTATGGAAAGGGCGATCATGGATTCGCCGGCCTGACCGATGTTGATGGTGATGGAGGGCGTTCCCTGAGTCTGCCTTTGACATGCCTCCACCGCGTTGGAGAGAAGGTTGCCCAGGATGGTGCAGAAGTCTATCTCCGGGACAGGAAGGCTCTGAGGCAGGGAGATGGAGGAGTTCACCGCGATTCCCTGGGTCTGGGCAGTCTGTATGTAGTAATTGAGCAGCGCATTGGAGGAAGGGTTCTGACAGTACCGGGTGGTTTTCAGAGTCGCGTAGGAGCCCAGATAGTCATTGATATACTCCAGGGCAAAGTCTGTCTCCTCCTGCTCCAACAGTCCCTTGATTGTGATGAGATGATGGCGGTAATCATGGCGGGCCTTCTTGAATTGTTCCAGATTATACTGGAGCGTGGCCATCTGGGATTTCTGTACGCTGGCCAGCAGCCGGATGGTCCGGTACTGCTCCTTGACCGCGTAGCTTTCAGCCAGCCGGGACAGAATCCTCAGACTCACATAGTGGACCGTGTAGATACAGGCAAACCAGCAGACAGCAAAAAAAGCCATGTCAGGATGGTGCTGGAGCATGCGGGAAGGGGACAGGGAGCGGATTGCCAGCCGGAACATGATGAAAAAGAGCACCGGAATGGCAGCCAGATAGTTCCAGACCGGAAGAAGCCTTGTGTATTCCACTGCCTTGTTCAGATATTTGTGCAGAATATAATAGGCTGCCCAGACCATGAGAAACAGAAAAATAAGATTGCCCAGCAATTCATCCCTGGTTATAAGGAAACTGCTCTCATAAAGGGAGACCGAAGCATTGGACAGGTCCGCGCAGTACGCGGCGGTATCCGTGAAGTTCTTAAAAAGGAAAAGGGAATAGATGTTCACAGGCCAGTCCGTCCGCACCATCCATTTACAGACCAATATGTTGGTCGTCATGGTGGTACAGGCCCACGCCATCTCCAGCCAGGGCCGGTTCAGGAAATGCCGGAAGCATGTCAAGCCCAATAGGCATACAAAAAACAGGTATCCCATAAGAATACCTGCGGTTTTTGACATGGTATACCGCCACTCCCCGCGGAATACCGCCAAAAAGGGAACGATGATGAATATGATTTTAGCCAAAATCACACATATCAGCTGTATCTGTGCAAAGTTCATCAGATGCCTCCATTTAGTTTGGAGAACTGGTAATCTGCATACTGCTGATGAATCTGCGACCGCATGGTCCTGGTAATAGGCAGATGTTCTCCGGTTGTCAAAATGAACTCTGATTTCTCCATGGAGAATACCTTGTCCATGTTGATGATGCAATTCCGGTAGCAGCATATAAACTGGGAGTAGATAAGGAGCATGCCGGAAAACTCTTCAAACCGCATATAAGTGCGGACCGTCTTGTCCGGAAGATGGATTTGTATGTAGTGGTTTGAATAATCTGTGTAAAGGATGGAGTCAATGGGAATCTTAAGCATAATGCGGCTTTCCTTTACCTCTATATAATGACTCTGCTTCCTGCGGGACACAGACATAAAATACTCCATGGTCTGACAGAGCTTCTCATAGCGGATGGGCTTTATCATGTAATCCAGGGCCCGGACCTCATAACCCTTCAGGGCAAAATCCGTACTGCTGGTGGTGAACACGATGGTACAGAAATCATCATCCTTACGGACCCTTTCAGCGATTCGGATGCCGGAAGTCTCATTGCGGAGAAAAATATCTATGAATATAAGGTCAAAGCTGCCTCTTTGCCAGCAGCGAAGGAAGTCGGCGGCGGTATTGAAGATGGTCGTCTGCTGGCAGGTATGTGTGTCAGAACAATAGGCGGATATAAAGCCGGCTAACTGACGAGCCTCATCTATCGAGTCGTCGATGACTGCAATGTTCACGGTGCCCTTCCTTTCTTTCGTATATCAACAGGGTAACAAAAGCCATACAAATTATCCTGTGACGGTACGCTATGAAACAATCCATATAGGTTCAGTATAATATACAACAATTTAAATTGCAAGGGCAATTGGAATAAGTTGTAAGAACGGTATAGGCAGGCCCCTGCCTGGGTATAATCCATTTGTACTTATTTTGTATCAGCAAGAAAGGAGCAAGAACCTGCATGGGAAAGTCTAAAAAGAATGAGGCATTTGATCCCCATAACCTGAGTGCCCAGGACCAGCTTAAGTTTGAGATTGCCCAGGAACTGGGGCTGGACGCAAAGGTCATGGAGGGCGGATGGAGAAGCCTGACAGCCAAGGAAAGCGGCAAGATAGGGGGGCTTATCACAAAGCGCAAACGGGAACTTAAGAAAGAGGCATTGCAGCAGGAATGATTTTCCGATATACTGTTTTATATCTTTAATCAGGAATGATACAAAGGAGACGGGAATGAAGATAGGAATGATCTGTTTTACGGCGAGAGGCGCCGGAATATGCCGCCTGCTGTGCGGCCGGTTCAGGGATACGGGAACTGAGTGCCGGGGATATGTGCCGCGGCGCTTCTGGAAGCCGGAATGGGAGGCGGAGGGAATCCTGCCTCAGGACAGGTCCCTTTCGGAATGGACCGGATCCATGTTTGGACAGAAGAGGGCGCTGGTATTCATCGGTGCAGCCGGTATTGCGGTCAGGGCCATTGCGCCCTATGTCCGGGATAAGATGACAGACCCTCCTGTGGTGGCGGCTGATGAGGCGGGACATTTCTGCATTCCCCTGTTGTCAGGCCATGTGGGGGGAGCCAATGAGCTGGCTGAAAGAATGGCGGGCTGGCTTAATGGCATACCGGTCATAACCACGGCAACAGATGTCAACGGTGTGTTTGCAGTGGATGTCTTCGCGGCCCGAAACGGTCTTTGCATCACAGACAGAAAAGAGGCCAAAGAGATTTCCGCCTGGCTGCTGGATGGCGGGGAGGTGGGCTTTTTCTGCGATTCGGAGTGCCATGGGGCGGAGGGCGCCAGGGACATATGCAGGCATAATATATGCATGAATAGGGTGTGCGGGCATAACATATGGATTACATTCCGAAACAGTGAAAGACCCTCCTTCCTCCGCCTGGTTCCAAAGATGGTTGTGGTGGGCGTGGGCTGCAGGAAGGGAACACAGCCGGATGTCCTGGAACGCCGCGTTCTGGAAGCGCTGGAGGACAGCGGTATTGACCCGGCGGCGGTAAAGGCACTGTCCACCATTGATATTAAGGCCGGGGAGGCAGCTGTGTCGCAATTGGCCGGCAGGTACGGGTGGGAGCTCCGCACATTTACAGCCGGGGAACTGCTGGCTGTAAAAGGAGAGTTTGAGGAATCCGAGTTTGTAAGAACCGCGGTGGGCGTGGGCAATGTCTGCGAAAGGTCCTGCACAGCCGGGGGAGGAATCCTTCTGATACATAAGCGGGCCGGAGAAGGAGTGACGGTGGCGGCGGCCATAGAGCCGGTCGCAAGAGCCGGTCACAGCCAGTAACAGCCAATCACAGCCAGTAACAGCCAGTCACAGGTAAATTAGACATTGAGAAATGCAGTCGGATATGATATACTTTTCCATAGTTTAAGTCAGATGTTGGACAGCGGGTGAGACTATGGGAGATTCGTACATCTATAAGAATCAGAAAAAATTGAGATGGGGATACACCACAGGTACTTGTGCGGCAGCGGCTTCCTTGGCAGCTGCCGTTATGTTGTTGCAGGGCAGGAGAATGGAGCAGGTATCCCTGACAACGCCAAAGGGAATCCGTTTGGACCTGGAGGTGGAGGAGATGGATCCGGGTGAAAACAGCGTATCCTGCGGCGTCAGAAAGGATGCAGGCGACGACCCGGATGTGACGGACGGGCTTATGGTGTATTCACAGATCCGGCTGCCGGATGCGGACAGCGGCGATGCTGGCTGTGCCGGTGGGGATTATGTGTATGAAAAAGACGGATTACGGCTGTATTTATCCGGAGGTGTGGGAGTGGGAAGGGTAACTCAGTGCGGTTTGAGCTGTGAAGTGGGAAAGGCTGCCATTAACCCGGTTCCCAGGAAGATGATATTTGAACAGGTGGCCGGTGTGTGCCGGGAATCCGGTTTTAAAGGTGTGCTTTCCATTGAAATCCGTGTACCGGGAGCGTTTGAGGTAGCGCATAGGACATTTAACAGCCGTCTGGGAATCCGGGGAGGCATATCCATACTGGGGACCAGCGGAATAGTGGAGCCCATGAGCGAGACAGCGCTTCTTGACACCATACGGCTGGAGCTGAGGCAGAGGATCCGCAAGGGGGAGAAGAACCTTTTGGTGACACCGGGAAATTACGGTGAGAGCTTTGTGGGCAATGTACTTGGACTTGGCCTGGGACAGGCTGTGAAATGCAGCAACTTCATAGGCAGTACCATTGACATGGCGGTGGAAGAAGGGGCGGAGTCCATACTGCTCATAGGCCATGGCGGTAAGCTGATCAAACTGGCAGCAGGTATCATGAATACCCATTCCTCCTGGGCGGACGGGAGAATGGAAATCCTGGCAGCCCACGGAGCTGCCTGCGGCGCAAAAAGGGAGCTGGTGGAACAGATTCTGGAAGCAGTGACCGTGGACGAGGGGCTGCGCCTCCTGGAGACAGAGGATGGCCTGCGTGAACAGGTGATGAAGCGGGTGATGGGGCGGCTGGAACAGCATGTGAAACGGCGGGCCGGTGAAGGTCTGAGGGCAGAGGCCATTGTATTTACCAATGAACGCGGAATACTGGGCGCGACCACCGGAGCAGATGATTTGCTTATGTACTTTACGGACAGAATGAGGAACAGATGAAAGGCGGAATAAGATGATACATATAGTAGGAGCAGGTCCAGGTGCGGTTGATTTGATTACGGTCAGGGGGCAGAGACTCTTGTCGGAGGCAGATGTGGTTATATACGCGGGTTCCCTGGTCAGCCGGGAGCTTTTGGACTGGGCCAGGCAGGATGCCAGGATTTATGACAGCGCCACCATGGACCTGGAGCAGGTCCTGGAAGTGATGGAACAGGCGGAACGGGACGGTCTTACCACGGTGCGCCTTCACACCGGAGATCCCTGCCTCTACGGTGCCATACGGGAACAGATGGACGGTCTGGACGCCAGGGGGATAGGATATGATATATGTCCCGGAGTCAGCTCCTTCTGCGGAGCCGCGGCGGCGCTTGGGATGGAATATACCCTGCCCGGCATCAGCCAGAGCGTAGTCATAACCAGGATGGCCGGAAGGACTCCTGTGCCGGACCGGGAATCCATAGGGAAATTTGCCGCCCACGGCAGCACCATGGTGATATTCCTCAGCGCCGGAATGACGGGGGAACTGTCAGAGGAGCTGATGAAGGGCGGATATCCGGGGGATACGCCCGCAGCCATTGTATATAAGGCAACCTGGCCGGACGAGAAGGTGGTCCGGTGTACGCTAGCCGCCTTAAAGGAGACGGCAGACAGGGAAGGAATCCATAAAACCGCGCTTATTGTGGTGGGAAATACCGTGTCCCAGACCGGCTATGAGCGATCAAAGCTTTACGACCCTGCCTTTACCACCGGATTCCGTGTGGGCCGTGAAGATGCCCGGGGGAAACACAAGCCCGGAACACTCTATGTGGTGGGAATGGGACCAGGAGAAAAAAAGCAGATGACGGGACAGGCCCTGGAAGTGATGGAGCAGTGCCAGGTCATAGCCGGTTACACGGTCTATGTGGACCTGGTAAGGGGATTGTTCCCCCATAAGGAATTCCTGACCACTGCCATGACCAGGGAAGAGGAACGGTGCCGGAAGGCCTTTGATTGCTGTATGGAGGGAAAGAATACAGCCATGATATGCAGCGGGGACGCAGGGGTTTATGGAATGGCGGGCCTCATACTGGAACTGGCAGAGCAGTATCCAGGTGTCAGCGTCAGGACCGTGCCGGGAATCACCGCTGCCTGCGCGGGGGCGGCGGTTCTGGGAGCCCCGCTGATGCACGATTTTGCCGTCATAAGCTTAAGCGACCGGCTTACGCCCCTGGAAGTCATATGGAACCGGGTGGAGGCCGCGGCCCAGGCGGATTTTGTCATATGTCTGTACAACCCGGCCAGCAGGGGACGGCCTGACTATTTCCGGCAGGCATGCAGCCGTATTCTCAAGTACAGGCCGGGGCATACCGTGTGCGGGCTGGCTGTGAACATCGGCAGGGAAGGGGAAGGGATGGAGGTCCTTGCCCTGGAGGACCTGAAGGAACGCCGGGTGGACATGTTCACCACGGTTTACATCGGCAATTCCCATACCAGGCAGATTGGCCCCTATATGGTCACGCCGAGAGGTTACCGGTATGAAGGAAATTAAGAAGAATATCGTACTGTTTGCCGGGACCACGGAGGGGAGGCTGCTGGCCGAATACCTTCAGGAGCTTAACCAGCCCTTTGTAATCTGTGTGGCTACCGGGTATGGAAGGGATTTGCTGGAGGATATATGCAGGCCGGACCATGCCGGATGCATGGAGATACGCCAGGGGCGTCTGGATGTCACGGAAATGGAGCAGATGTTTGATGAGCTGCGGCCGGGATTTGTCATTGACGCCACCCATCCATATGCGGTGGAAGTAACCCGAAACATAAGGATTGCCTGTTCCGGAAGAAAGGGACTGCGGCTTATAAGGTGCCTGCGCGAGCCGGGGATCGGGGACAGCCGGCCGGGGGCGGGGGTAGTCCATATGCCGGATGTGGAGACGGCAGTCACATGGCTGTCCTCTGTGACGGGAAATATTCTGGTGACAACAGGCAGCAAGGAGCTGAGCTCGTACACAAGGATAAGGGATTATGAGCAGAGAATTTATGCCAGGGTCCTGCCCTCGGAGGAGGCCGTGGCCCGGTGCAGGAGTCTGGGATTTGAGGGCCGCCATATCATCGCCATGCAGGGACCTTTTTCAGAGGAAATGAATCTGGCACAGCTCAGGGAATACGGATGCGCTTATCTGGTGACCAAGGACGGCGGCGCGGCCGGAGGCTTTTCGGAAAAGATAAAGGCAGCGCGCAGGGCCGGCGCTGCGGCAGTGGTGATTGACCGGCCGGGCAGCGGGGAAGGCATATCCTTAGATGAGATAAAGGGACAGCTGAAGGAGTGGATGGACCATGAAAAGAAAGGAAGCATATATGGATGATTTAAGGCCAATCGTATATCTGGTGGGCATAGGAATGGGGGGAGAGGACCAGCTGACGGGCCGGGCAATGGATTGCCTGGAGGCGGCCCAGGTGGTGATGGGTGCGGACCGGATGCTGGACAGCGTCAGCGCGTACACCGATAAGAAGCGGATATTTTCAGCCTATAAGCCAAGTGAGATGGTTCAGTGGCTGGGCAGCTTCCGGTGGGATGAGGCAGCTCTGGTGCTGTCGGGAGACACCGGCTTTTACAGCGGGGCTGAGGCGGCGGCCAAGGCATTTGTGCGTGAAGGATGGGACGTGGAATTTGTGCCGGGTGTGTCCAGCCTGTCCTATTTCTGCGCCAGGCTGGGAAAGAGCTGGCAGAATGTCCATCCGGTCAGCAGCCATGGACGGGACTGCGATGTGGTTGCCCATATCCGCAGCTTTAGGAGCTGTTTTATCCTGCTGGGCGGAGCCGGCAGCGTGCCGGATTTGTGCCGTCAGCTGGTCAGCAGCGGAATGAGCAACGTGACCATATGGGCCGGAGAAAATTTTTCATATGAGGATGAACGCATTGCCTGGGAAATGACTCCTGCCGAGCTTCTGATGGAGGATGAGCGCCTTCCCTTTGGCAGCCTGGCCTGTGTTCTGGTGGAGAATACAGAGGCGGCGGAAGGACAGCTTTATCCCCAGCCCGGTCCCGGGGATGACGACTATATCCGTGGGCAGGTGCCTATGACAAAAAAGGAGGTACGGAGGATATCCCTGGAGAAGCTGTGTATCGGCGCCCAGGCCGTGTGCTATGATATCGGGGCCGGCACCGGCTCCGTGGCGGTAGAAATGGGAATGGAGATTCGCAAGCGGGGCGGAAGCGGCCAGGTGTATGCCATTGAGCGGAACCGGCAAGCCCTGCAGCTGATTGAATCCAACTGCCAGAAGTTCCACGGAAGCTGGATGGGATTTCACATTGTGGAAGGCGAAGCGCCTGAGGCCATGGAGGGACTGGAGCCGCCCACCCACGCGTTCATCGGCGGAAGCGGAGGCCATATGCGTGAAATCGTGGCAGCCCTTCTTGACGCCAATCCCCATGTGAGAATCGTGGCCAATGCCATTACACTGGAGACAGTGGGCGAGATTCTGGCATGTATGAAGGAATTTGAATTCGCCACAGGAGAGATAACCCAGATATGGGCGGCTCCTGTGGATACGGTGGGAAGCTATCATATGCCAAAGGCGCAGAACCCGGTATATGTGGCCGTCATGCAGGACCCAAAGGACGACGGGGGAGAGATACAATGGCAGGAGTTATGATAGCGGCTCCTGGAAGCGGAAGCGGCAAGACCATGGTAACCTGCGGCCTGCTGACCCTTCTTAAGAGAAAGGGATATAATCCGGCTGCATTTAAGTGCGGACCGGACTATATTGACGGCCTGTTCCACCGCAGGGTGCTGGGAGTGGAAAATGAAAACCTGGACAGTTTCTTTGAGACCGGGACACATATGAGACAGAAGCTGTCCCGGAGGATGAAAGACCATTTTGTGGTGGCGGAAGGGGTCATGGGATATTTTGACGGTCTGGGGGGCGTGTCCCTTCGGGGGAGTTCCTTTGAGATTGGAAATATTCTTGGACTTCCGGCTATTCTGGTGGTGGATGGAAGAGGAGCCAGCTTATCGCTGATGGCTTTGATTCAGGGATTTTTGGAGTATGATGTGACGGCGGATGCAAAAAATGAGAAAAAAACTCGTGAGAAAAAAACTTGCGAGAAAAAAACTCGCAACATAAGGGGCATCTTTTTCAACCGTATGTCCTCCATGATATATAACCGTCTAAAACCCATGGTGGAGGAACGGTTTCAGATTCCGGTCATAGGATATCTGCCTGAACTGAAATTCCTTCAGGTGGGAAGCCGTCATCTGGGACTGGTGCTTCCGGACGAGATAGATGAAATCAGGGGACAGCTGGAACAGCTGGCAGACCAGATGGATGACAATTTGGAGTGGGAATCGCTTTTGAGGATTGCCGCTGCCGCGGACGGCTGTGACAGGGAGGCGCCGGTCCGGCCGGAGGCAGGAATGGCACCACATTTTCGTCTGGGGATTGCCAGGGATGAGGCTTTTTGTTTTTATTATGAGGATAATCTAAGGGCTATGGAACAGGCCGGAGCCGAGCTTGTATATTTTAGTCCGCTCCATCAGAAGGAACTGCCTAAGAGACTGGACGGGCTGATTCTGGGGGGAGGTTATCCTGAAAACCATGGGGAGGCCCTGGCAGCCAACGGAACCATGCGGGATTCGGTGGCTGCAGCAGCCGGTTCCGGGATGCCCATTCTGGCAGAGTGCGGCGGATACCTCTATCTGCTGGACCGTCTGGAGGGGGCTGACGGAACGGATTATCCCATGGCAGGTGTTTTGAGGGGCCATGGATACAGGGCCGGAAAAACCGGCAGGTTTGGATACATAACCCTGCGGCCCAATCGCAGCCTTCCCTTTCTTCAGGAGGGGGCAGAGATAAAAGGCCATGAATTTCATTACTGGGACTGCGGGTGCGGGGAGGATGAATTTTGCATGACGGCGGTCAAGCCAAACGGCGGCCGTTACTGGTCCTGCATGAGAACGGTGAAACGGGTGATGGCCGGATTCCCCCACCTCTATTATCCTTCCTGCCCCGAACTGGTTCAAAGCTTTGCCGGACAGTGCGTGGTATATGGAAAGGAACGAGACAAGGAATAAGGCAAGGAATAAGATGAAGAACAAGACGGAAAGGAACATGAGCTATGACATTGAAGGAAGCAATGAAGAGCATTAAGCCCGCCAGCCAGGCCCTCAGGCGTCAGGCAGAGCGGCGCTGGGACCAGGTGGCCAAGCCTTTGGGAAGCCTGGGAGTCCTGGAGGAGGATATCATACGCATAGCCGCCGCATCCGGCAGCCTGGCAGTCAGCCTGCACCCCAGGGCTATTGTGGTCATGTGCGGGGATAACGGCATTGTAAAGGAAGGCGTGACCCAGACCGGACAGGAGGTTACCGCCATTGTGGCAGGGAACATGGCTCAGGGAAATTCATGTGTATGCCTTATGGCCCGTCAGGCAGGGGCTGACGTAATTCCTGTGGATGTGGGCATGGCCTGCCGTGACGCGGTTCCCGGCGTGGTGAACCGGAAAGTGGCATATGGGACAAAGGATTTCCTGGAGGCTCCTGCCATGACCAGGGAGGAAACGGTGAAGGCCATGGAGGCAGGAGCAGATATGGCCGTGGAGCTGAAAGAAAGGGGCTATGTGCTGGCCGGCTCCGGAGAAATGGGAATTGGCAATACCACTACCAGCAGCGCCCTTCTTTCCGTACTTTTGGATGTGGACCCCGAACGGGTGACGGGCCGGGGGGCCGGTCTGACCACGGCTGGTTACAACCGCAAGGTGCAGGTCATAAGGGAAGGAATCCGCATTCACAGGCCGTCCGGAGAGGATCCGGTGGACGCGCTGTCCAAAGTGGGCGGTTTGGATTTGGCGGCCCTGACCGGCTTTTACATTGGATGCGCGGCCTGCGGCCTGCCGGTGGTGCTGGACGGACTCATAACAGGGGTGGCCGCTCTGGCAGCCGTCCGAATCAGCCCGGATGTAAAAGAGTATCTGCTGGCCTCCCACGTTTCAGCCGAGCCTGCCGGGACAATGGTCCTGGATGCCCTTGGCCTTAAGCCCGCTATTTCCGCGGGAATGTGTCTGGGGGAGGGCACCGGCGCAGCGGCCCTGCTTCCGCTTTTAGATATGGCGGCGTCTGTGTACACCCGGATGAGCAGCTTTGATGAGATCCATGTGGATGCCTATGAGCATCTGGTGTGATTGGGATTAACAGGATATCATGAAGATAGGAGACCAAGGATGATTACTCTGGTGACAGGCGGAAGCGGCAGCGGAAAATCAGAATATGCAGAAGGGCTTATTCTGGACTCCTCCTGTTCCCGCCGTTTTTATGTAGCTACCATGATTGCATATGGAAAAGAGGGAAGGGATAAGGTGGAGCGCCACCGTATGCTCCGACAGGGAAAGGGCTTCATCACCATCGAAAAGCCCCGGGATGTGGGAAGGGTGATGTTTGAAGAACATGAGGCCGGTTCAGGCGCTTCATCCCGGGCAGACCGGGCTCTTTTGCTGGAGTGCGTATCCAACCTGGCGGCCAATGAGATGTTTAAGGATGAGGAGACAGGGGAAGCGGAGGCAGGAGAGCAGCAGGGCAGTCCGATCCAATGCCTGTCCCATAAGATTGCGGGGGACATCATTTCCCTGGCCGGACAGGTTCGGGATATGGTGATTGTTACCAATGAAGTGGACCGGGATGGAATCTGTTACGGACCTGAAACAATGGAGTATATCCGTCTCATGGGCTGTCTGAATCAGAAGCTGGCATCTGCCGCGGACCGGGTGGTGGAGTTGGTTCACGGCATTCCCGTGCTCTGGAAGCCCATCTCAGGACAGGCAGCGGTTGGGGCTGACTTGACAAGAAGGGAGTGTCAGGGAGAATGAACGGACTTTATTCCTGTATCATAGCAGTTTCCATGTATTCCAAGATACCCATGCCCAACGTGGAGTGGACCGGGGAGCGCATGCGCTATGTCATGTGCTTTTTTCCTCTGGTGGGGCTTGCTCAGGGGGCGGTCCTGGGCCTTTGGCTCCATCTTGCCCTGGATGTGCTGAATCTGTCCGCGGCCGTTTCGGCTCTCGTGGGGGCAGCCGTTCCCCTGCTGGTAACCGGAGGAATTCATATGGACGGTTTTCTGGATACCATGGATGCCGTTCATTCCTATGGTGACAGAAGCAGAAAGCTGGAGATCCTGAAAGACCCCCATCTGGGAGCTTTTGCGGTCATTTCCTTTGGCGTTTACATGATGCTCTATCTGGGGGTTTTTCATGAATACCTGTCCCTTGTCCTGAGGGAGGAAATGAGGGACAGATATTTTCTTTATGCGGTTCCCTGCCTTGTGTTTGTGATGGAGCGGGCCTTCAGCGGCCTTTCCGTGGTCACATTTCCCCAGGCCAAAAAGCAGGGCCTGGCAGCCGGATTTGGCGGGGCAGCGAAAAAAAGGACGGATAGCCTGGTTCTGCTTCTGTGGATGCTTATTTGCCTGGTAACAGGCGCTGCAGCCGCTCGGATGGGCTGTCGCGGGGCGGTGGTACTGGCAGTAGTCCTGCTTATGACCCACCTGGCCGTGTTTATATGGTATTACAGGATGTCTGTGAAACAGTTTGGCGGAGTGACGGGGGATTTGGCCGGATGCTTTCTGCAGGTTTGCGAACTGGCCGGTCTGACGGCGGCCACAGTCCTTTTTAAAGCAGGCTTGATGGGAGGAATGTAGGAATGATTTTAGTAACAGGGGGAAGCTCCCAGGGAAAGAGGGAGTTCGTCAGGCAGTACCTGGGGGGACAGGATACAGAACCCGTTGTTTGGACAGAGGGCGCGGAGGCTTCCTGGGAGGAATTTATGGACGGCAGGTTCTGCCGTGATTTCCAGCTCTTTGTCAGGCGGGTGATGGAGGGCAGCGTGGTCCCCTACGGCCATGAACCTGAGGGGCCGGTCACGGAACAGCTTCTGGAGGAGCTGTTTGCCGGACCAGAGGACCGTGTTCTGGTGACAGACGAGACAGGCTGCGGCATCGTGCCCGCAGATGCCTTTGAACGCCTGTACCGGGAGGAGACGGGGCGGTTGTGCTGCCGGATTGCAGGGGAGGCGGAGGAAGTGTGGCGGGTGTGCTGCGGGATAGGGATGCGGATTAAATGACGAGGTAGGTAGACATGGATATGACGTGGCTGGATTTATGGAAATTTCACGGTGCGGCCCTGCTGGCGGGATGTGTGATTGACTGGATCATAGGGGATCCTCTGTGGCTTCCCCATCCGGTGCGCCTTATGGGAACCATGATTGCCGGGATGGAACAGCGGCTCGGAAGATGGACAGAGGGAACGGGAAGGAAAGGGCAGTCCCGGGCAGGGGCCATCCTTGCCGCCTCCATGTGTATGATATGGTGGTGTATTCCATGGGCAATCGTTCACGCGGCGGAACTTCTGTGGCCTGCCTGGGCCTGGGCCGCACTTCTGCTGGCAGAGGGGTTCCTGTGCAGTTTCATGCTGGCTGCCAGGGGACTGTATACAGAAAGCATGAAGGTGTGCCGCAGCCTGGAGGCAGGCCGCACAGAGGAGGCCAGATACAACGTATCCATGATTGTGGGAAGGGATACCTCGGTGCTGGATGAGGGCGGAATTGCCAGGGCAGCAGTGGAGACAGTGGCTGAAAATGCCTCTGACGGTGTCATTGCCCCCCTTTTGTTTATGGCTCTTCTGGGACCGGCAGGAGGCACGCTGTACAAGGCTGTCAACACCATGGATTCCATGGTGGGATACAAAAATGAAAGGTACCTGTATTTCGGGCGCTGTGCAGCCAGGCTGGACGACCTGCTTAATCTGGCGCCGGCCAGGCTGACCGGTATACTGATGGTTTTGGGTGCATGGGTTTTGCCGGGCATGGACGGGGCTCATGCCTGCAAGGTGTTCTTTCGGGACAGGAAACGCCATGCCAGCCCTAATTCTGCCCACGGTGAGGCTGCCTGCGCAGGCGCCCTTCATCTGCGTCTGGCCGGGGATGCCTGGTATTTCGGAACCCTTCATAAAAAGCCGTATATCGGGGATGACCACAGGAAAATTGAACCGTCGGACATAAGGCGTGCAAACCATCTCATGTTTTTTGCGGAGGGGATGATGGTCTTTGGGCTGGCTGTGATGATTTTGCTTTTGTGATATCGGCCGGTGCGTGTTTGGAATGACAGATGTAAAAAGGACATACGGAGGTTATTATGGAATATCAACACGGCGGGGACATATACAGCCAGGACATACAGATGGATTATTCTGCCAATATCAATCCCCTTGGCATGCCGGAGGCGGTCAGGCAGGCTCTGAGGGACTGCCTGGAGAGGGAAGTCTGCAGCCTGTACCCGGACAGCCGGTGCAAAAAGCTGAGACAGGCCCTGGGCAGGCATCATGGGGTGGAGGAACAATGGATTATCTGCGGAAACGGGGCAGCTGATTTGATATTCGGCCTGGCAGCCGCGCTGCGCCCTGTGCGCGGGCTGGTGACAGCCCCGGCCTTTTCCGAGTATGAGCAGGCGCTGAGGTCGGTGGGATGCAGGACCGACTATTATTATCTCAGGTGGGATGCGGGATTTGCCCTGGATGCGGCGGGGATGTGCGGCTGTGTCCGGGAGGCGGCAGAGAGAGGCGAGCCCTACGATGTGGTGTTCCTGTGCAATCCCAACAATCCCACAGGAATACCCGTGAAAAAGGAAGAGGTTGAGCAGCTGGCAGATACCTGTGAGCGTCTGGGGGCTTATCTGGCAGTGGACGAATGCTTCTGCGATTTCCTGGATGCTTCGGAATCATATTCCGTCATACCCGGCCTGGCCCGGTTTAAGCATCTGTTTGTGCTGAAGGCATTTACAAAGCTGTACGCCATGGCAGGGCTGCGGCTGGGCTACGGCCTGTGCAGCGACGAAAGCCTGCTGGAGCGGCTCCGGGCAGTGCGCCAGCCCTGGTCCGTGTCGGGGCCGGCCCAGTGCGCCGGCGTGGCGGCCCTTGGAGAGACGGATTTTGTGGAGCACACGAAAGAGGTGATTAAGGGGGAACGGGAGAGGCTTTCAGGCGCCCTCCATGACCTGGGCTTTCAGGTATATCCCTCACAGGCCAATTATCTGTTTTTTCGGGACCGGAAAGAGGACGGGACTCTGGAGAAAGGCCGTCTTTACCAGGAACTGCTGCGCCGCCGCATACTGATTCGCAGCTGTGCCAATTATCCGGGGCTGGACTCATCCTTTTACCGTATCTGTGTTAAACTGAGACAGGACAATGAACAGCTTATCCGGGAAATGGCCCGGGTGCTTGAGAGGAGGAAACCATGTCTGAACATACGAAGCCAATAATGATTCAGGGAACCATGTCCAATGCGGGAAAGAGCATCCTGGCAGCCGGTCTGTGCCGTATTTTTCACCAGGACGGCTACAGGACAGCGCCCTTTAAATCCCAGAACATGGCCCTTAATTCCTACATAACCCCGGAAGGGCTGGAGATGGGACGGGCCCAGGCCGTACAGGCGGAGGCGGCTGGAATTGTTCCCCATGCGGACATGAATCCCATTCTTTTAAAACCTACCACAGATGTGGGAAGCCAGGTTATCGTCCATGGGATTTCCAGGGGCAATATGAAGGCCAGGGATTATTTCGCCTGTAAGAAATCCCTGGTGCCGGATATCATGGCCTCCTACCGGCGGCTGGAGGAACAGTACGATGTCATCGTCATAGAGGGCGCCGGAAGCCCGGCCGAGATTAACCTGAAATCCGATGATATCGTGAACATGGGCATGGCGGACATGGCGGACGCCCCGGTGCTTCTGGTGGGGGACATTGACAGAGGCGGTGTCTTTGCCCAGCTCTATGGCACGGTGTCCCTGCTGACAGAGGAGGAGAGGAAGCGGGTAAAAGGATTGATCATCAACAAATTCAGAGGCGACAGGTCCATACTGGAGCCCGGAATTTCCATGCTGGAGGAGCTGTGCCATATACCGGTGGTGGGAGTGATACCCTACATGGACGTGGACATCGAGGATGAGGACAGCCTGAGCAGCCGGCTGGAGACAGGTAAGAGCAAAGCCCCTGCCGCGGTGGATTTGGCAGTGATTCGTTTTCCGCGTATATCAAATTTTACGGATTTTAATGTGTTTTCAGGAATCCCGGGGGTGTCGCTGCGCTATGTCACAAAGGCCTGTGACCTTGGCAGCCCCGACATGGTTATCCTTCCCGGCACCAAGAATACCATCCATGACTTGCTTTGGATGCGCCAGAACGGTCTGGAGGCTGCAATCCTTAAACTGGCGGACCGTCAGGTGCCTGTGTGGGGAATCTGCGGCGGCTACCAGATGATGGGAGAGGTGCTGGAGGATGCAATGGGGGTGGAGTCAGACCTCCCTTCCCGGACAGCCGGAATGGGCCTTCTTCCCCTTAAGACGGAGTTTGAGGAAGAAAAGATAAGGACCCGGGTGGAAGGCGCGTTCGGCGAGTTGGACGGCTGTCTTTGCGGACTGTCCGGAAAATCCATTGAGGGATATGAGATTCATATGGGCCGCACGTACATTGACCGGGAAGAGGGGGCCGCGGACACGGCCAGAATCGTTTCCTGGCGCAGGGAACCGGAAATATGCCGCCCTTTGGGCTATGTGATGGAGACGGGAAAGGACAGGATTTTATCCAGACAGGCCAGGATGGATGGGTGGAACAGGGGAAATATCTACGGTACCTATATCCACGGAATCTTTGACAGCCCCCAAATAGCCAGGACAGTGGCAGAAGCCCTGGCCGCGGCAGAGGGCCTATGCCTGGAACAGGCGGCGGATATGGATTACCGCGCTTACAGGGAACAGCAGTATGATAAGCTGGCGGAATCGCTCAGGGAACATCTGGACATGGATGCCGTGTACAGAATCATGGGCATCAGCCCAAAAGAAAAAGGAGAGGAGAAGCCGGATGACGGATATACAGTTGGAACAGGTATTGCCGGGAGATATTGAGAGGCGCAGTTTTGAGCTCATACAGGAGGAACTGTCCTTACAGGGCATACATCTGAAGCCTGAAAATGAAATGGTTATCAAGAGGGCCATCCACACCACGGCGGATTTTGACTATGCACAAAACCTGATATTTTCCGGTCAGGCAGTGAAAAAGGGGATAGATGCCTTAAAAGCCGGCGCTGTCATTGTCACGGATACCAATATGGGGCTGTCCGGGATCAATAAAAAAAGGCTGTCCGCCCTGGGCGGGGAAGCCTTCTGTTTCATGGCAGATGAGGATGTGGCGTTACAGGCAAAGGAACAGGGCACCACCAGGGCTGTGGCCAGCATGGAAAAGGCGGCCAGGCTCTATGGTTTGCAGGAGCGTCCGCTGATTTTTGCCGTGGGCAATGCGCCCACGGCCCTGGTCCGCATTTATGAGCTCATAGAGGAAGGTCTGGCCGCCCCCGCCCTTGTCATCGGCGTTCCGGTGGGATTCGTGAATGTGGTCCAGTCAAAGGAACTGATTCTGACCCTGGAGGATACGCCGTATATTGTGGCAGGGGGAAGAAAAGGCGGCAGCAATGTTGCCGCCGCCATCTGTAACGCTCTGTTATACCAGATTCCCGTGTAAAGTCTTTCTATTTCCGGCCGCTCCAGCAGTAGGTGCAGAGCTTGCAGGGGGAGATACCGATGGATTTCACCAGGTCATCCAGCCTGTGGTAACGCAGGGTGGTGAATCCCAGGCGCTTGCGGATTTCCTCAATCATCTCTTTGTAATTGGCGCTGTCCGGGTCCGTGTAGGTGTTCAGCACATCCCGGGACACATCGTCGCCCTCCCTGTCCCGTATGATGCGTCTGGTAATCAGGTCCAGCTCTGAGGTGGAACGGGAGAAGTTAAGATAGGGGCATCCGAACATAAGGGGAGGGCAGGCCGGACGTATGTGGACTTCCTTTGCACCGCTCTGGTACAGGAATTCCGTTGTCTCACCCAGCTGGGTGCCCCGCACGATGGAGTCGTCGATGAGCAGCAGCTTCTTTCCGCGGATCAGAGCGTCCACAGGAATCAGCTTCATGCGGGCGATCAGGTTTCTCTGTCCCTGGTTCTGGGGCATGAAGGAGCGCGGCCAGGTGGGGGTGTATTTGATGAAGGGACGGGCAAATGGAATGCCGGATTCATTGGCATACCCGATGGCGTGGGCGATGCCTGAGTCAGGAACGCCCGCAACCACTTCGGGCTGCGCGTCATCCCTCTTTGCCAGCAGCTTTCCGCACTCGTAGCGCATGCTCTCCACATTAATGCCCTCGTAGCTGGATGTGGGATAGCCGTAGTATACCCACAGGAAGGAGCATATCTTCATTTCTTCCCTGGGAGGGCTGACCGTCTCCGCGCTCTCAGGCGTCATATATACGATCTCGCCGGGCCCCAGTTCTTTGTAGTCCGTATATCCCAGATTGATGTAAGCAAAGCTTTCAAAGGAGGCGCAGTAGGCGTCCTCCTTGCGCCCGATGACAATGGGGGTCCTTCCGAATTTATCCCTGGACGCATAGATTCCTTCCGGGGTCAGTAACAGGATGGACATGGAGCCCTCTATTTTTTCCTGGGCATAAAGAAGCCCCTCCACCAAGGTGGATTTCTGGTTGATAAGGGCAGCCACCAGCTCTGTTGCGTTGATGCGACCGTGACTCATTTCCATAAAATGAATGTGGCCGTTTTCGTAGGCTGATGCCACCAGCTCCGCCTCGTTGTTGATTTTTCCCACTGTGGTTATGGCAAAGCTGCCCAGGTGGGACTGTATCAGAAGGGGCTGGGGTTCGGTGTCGGAAATACATCCGATTCCCAATGTTCCCTCAAGCTCGTCCAAATCCCCGTCAAACTTCGTACGGAAGGGAGTGTTTTCAATATTGTGGATGGATCTTGTAAAGCCCTGGCTGCCGTATACGGCCATTCCGCCTCTTTTTGTCCCCAGATGGGAGTGATAATCCACTCCGAAAAACAAGTCCAGGGTACAGCTGTTTTTTGATGCAACACCAAATATTCCGCCCATATGTCATACCTCTTTTATCTATGTGTTTGCTTTACGTCTTCACGATTGATTACGGCTCTGTCTGCCGGTTACGGACTTATCATAACATATATTAGTGGTACAGGACAATATTATTGATATATTATTTATACTTATGAAAAACTATAAGCATGCCAGGAAGAGTTTTCCGGTGAATATTCACTTGCGCACCGGGATGACAATTCCATGCATTTGAGGTATACTTGTGATAAATCTTCAGGAGCTTTCAGATGTACTTCGGAGAGGAGGCTTGTAAATGACAGAATCAGATGGACAGAATGAACAGGAGATACGGGCCATCCGCCTGACAGTGGCGCAGGATGGCAGCGGTGACTATGATACGGTAGGCGCGGCCCTGGCGGCCTTGGGAGACAAGGAGGGACCGCCGGCCCGTATTTATATAAAAAAGGGCGTGTACAGAGAACGGCTGGAAATTAAAAGGCCGGGAATCACATTGGAGGGCCAGACAGCCGGCGGCACCGTCATTACCTGCGGACTGTCTGCCGGGATGACCATGGAGGACGGCAGCAAGCGGGGAACCTTCCGCACCTACAGTGTGCTGGTGGACACCCACGATTTTACCGCAAGGAACCTGACCATTGAAAACAGCGCCGGTCCGGGCGAAGCGGCGGGACAGGCGCTGGCCCTGTATGCGGACGGAGACCGGATACTGTTTAAGGGATGCAGGCTGCTGGGAGGCCAGGACACACTTTTCACGGGCCCTCTTCCCCCGAAAGAGATAGAAAAGAACGGATTCATCGGACCAAAACAGTTTTCACCCAGGATAAACGGGCGCCACTGCTACCGGGACTGCTTTATACGCGGGGATATAGACTTTATATTTGGAAGCGCCACAGCCTATTTTGACAGGTGTGAGCTGTACTCTGCCGGCCGGGATACAGAGAGAAAGGGGTATGTGACCGCCGCGTCCACCCCCAGGGGCCAGAAATACGGGTATGTGTTCCGAAACTGCCGGTTTACAGGAAACAGCTCCCGTGAAAGCGTCTACCTGGGCAGGCCCTGGAGGGATTACGCCAGGACGGTACTCATTGACTGCTATCTGGGGCCCCACATATGCCGTGAGGGATGGCATGACTGGGATAAAAAGGACGCGCGGTCCACATTGTTTTACGGGGAATACGGAAACTATGGACCGGGGGCGGCGGGCCGGGAGGCATCGGAACAGGGTAAAAGGGACCGGGGGACATCAAGGCCGGACTGGGTTTCCATGCTTACCCGTGATCAGATACAGGACTACACCATGGAACAGGTTCTGGGCGGAACGGACGGGTGGAATCCCGGGCATATATTGTAAGAAGGAAGGGATAAACGTATGGATTTATACCGTATCATACTGGTGGACGACGAGGAAGAGGTCAGGCAGAGTATCATCAGGAAAATTGACTGGAGGGGAGCCGGTTTCTGCGTGGTTGGGGATGCGGAAAACGGGGAGGAGGCCCTGGAGAAAGTGGAGGCCCTGGAGCCGGACCTGATACTGACGGACATCAGGATGCCCTTTATGGACGGCCTTTCCCTGGCTGAACGGGTGAGGCAGAAATATCCCTCGGTTAAAATCGTGATTTTTTCAGGCTACGATGATTTTGAGTATGCCAAGCAGGCCATAAAGCTGAATGTGACGGAGTACATCCTGAAGCCTGTGAATGTGGAGGAGCTGACTGCCATCTTAAAGCGCATCAAATCCAACCTGGACGATGAGATCGAGCAGAAAAGGAATGTGAGCCTGCTGCGTGAAAATTATATTCGCAGCCTTCCCATTCTCAGGGACCAGTTTTTAAACGAGCTGGTGGGAAGCACTGTGCCCGGAAATGTACTTAAGGAAAAGCTGGCTGAGTATGATATCCCGCTGGCAGGAGCCAAGAAGTGGGTGGCCGCGGCCATTGACATAGAGCCGGAGGAGATCCGGGAGGGGAATATGCTGCCTCTCCACAAGGAGAGGGACCTGATTCCCATTTCCGTCATGCAGATAGTGGAGGAGAAGCTGGGGAACTATTGCCGTTCTTCCGTATTCACTTCCTCCAGGACCTCCTGGTCTGAGCTGGCCCTTATTGCTGCCATTGATGAGGATAACAGCCAGACAGGACTGATTGACGTTCTGGGGGATATCTGCAAGGAGACAAAGAAGATTCTGGAGGTGCCCATCACCATTGGCATCGGCCACAGCTGCCAGGACCTGGGGGAGATCAGCGGCTCCTATAAGGCGGCCGTGGACGCCCTTGGCTATAAGGCCATCGTGGGAGCGGGAAGCACCATCTACATCAATGACGTGGAGCCTGTAAGCGGGGGAAAGCTGAGTTTTGACAGCAAGGACGAAGCGGAACTCATTGCGGCCATCAAGTTCGGCCCCAGGGAGAAGATAGAGGAAGCAGTACAGGCGGTCATGGATAAAATGAGCGATGCAAAGGTGCATTTCAGGCAGTGCCAGGCATATATGCTCAGCGTGTCCAGCTCCATTGTCCAGCTGATTCAGCAGTATGACCTGGACCTGGAACAGCTGACGGAGGAGGGGGAGGAGCAGGGGGATACCTTTGCCGTCATACCCAGGATGATGAAAAAGGAGGACTTTGCCCACTGGCTTCTCTCGGCCGCCCTCAGGATGAACCAGGCCATGAACCGGGAGCGGGATAATACCATGAAGCAGGTCATCCAGAAGGCCAGGGAATATATTATTGACAATTACCAGGACCCGGATTTATCCGTGGAGAAGATATGCCGCCAGCTGCACATGAGCCCGGCCTATTTCTCCACCATGTTCAAGAAGGAGACAGGGCAGGCATATACCGCCTACCTGACCCAGGTCCGCCTGGACAAGGCAGTGGAGCTTCTCAACAAGACCGATGACAAGACCTATGTCATAGCGGCCAAGGTGGGATACCAGGAGCAGAATTATTTCAGCTATGTGTTTAAGAAGCGTTTCGGGGTCTCGCCCACCAAGTTCAGAGGGGCAAAATAGATACAACAGGCCTGCGGTGCCGCTTATGGCGGGAAGGGGCAGGCAGCGTAAAGGAGCAGGGGACATGTTGTTTGAAAAGCAGAGGGTTAAGCTGCAGAAGGCCAGTATACGGTATATCATATTCATCTACTTTACGCTGACGGCCCTGGCCGCCAGTATATTCATAGGCATTTCCCTGTATTCCAGGCTGTCGGGCCAGATGTCCGCCACCATCCGGGAGGAGAACCAGATACTGATTAATCAGATCACCCGGTCCATGGAGGATTACCTGCGGACCGTAATGAAGCTGTCTGATTCCCTGTACTACGGGGTGGTCAAGAACGCGGACCTGGCCAGCGGATCCATCGGAAGCGAGATGACCCTTCTCTATGACAACAACAAGGACAATGTGGAGAATATTGCCCTTTTGTCCAAGGAAGGAAAGCTGCTGGAAGCCGTGCCTGCTGCCCGCCTTAAGACTAATGTGGATGTCACCGGGGAAAACTGGTTTACCTCCACCCTGGAGAAAACGGAGAATATGCATTTCTCCACGCCCCATGTCCAGTACATCTTTGACGGCAGCGAGAACCAATACCGGTGGGTCATTTCCCTGTCAAGGGCAGTGGAAATCACCCAGGGACCTTCCACGGACCAGGGAGTCCTGCTGATTGACATACGCTACAGCAGTCTGGAGCAGCTCTTTGACGGGGTAAATCTGGGAAACGGAGGCTATGTCTACTTAATCAGCAGCAGCGGGGAAATCATATACCACCCCCAGGCCCAGCTTATTGACTCGGGAATCGTCCGGGAGAACAACCTGGAGGTATCCGGACTCAGGGACGGCAATTACCGTCAGACCGTGGACGGGGAGGAACGGACCGTCACGGTTAAGACCGTGGGATACACAGGCTGGAAGGTGGTGGGGGTGACGCCTCTTGACGGCGTGTCCCTCAACAATATCAAGACAAAGCTTCTGGTAATTTTCATGATTGCCTTTGTCCTTTTTATCATGACCATCATCAATTCCTATATCTCCTCCAGGATAACGGACCCCATCAAGGAGCTGGAGAAATCCGTCAATGAAATTGAGGCAGGCAATCTGGAGACAGAGGTCAGGAGCGGAGGTTCCTACGAGATACAGCATCTGGGCAATTCCATACAAAACATGGCCCGGCAGATAGGGCGGCTTATGGACGATATTGTGGCGGAGCATGAATCCAAGCGAAAGAGCGAGTTCGACACCCTCCAGGCGCAGATTAACCCCCATTTCCTATATAACACCCTGGATATTATTGTGTGGATGATTGAAAATGAGAACCTGACCGACGCGGTGCGGGTCGTGACGGCCCTGGCCAGGTTTTTCCGAATCAGCCTCAGCAGGGGAAAAAGCATTATAGCTGTCAGGGATGAGCTGGAGCATGTGCGCAACTACCTTATGATTCAGCACATGCGCTATAAAAATAAGTTTACCTATACCGTGGAAGCAGAGGATGAGGTCCTTGACCTGGCCAGTCTCAAGCTTATCCTCCAGCCTCTGGTGGAAAATGCCATCTATCACGGCATGGAATTCATGGACGGCGACGGGGAAATCCGTATCCGGGCATGGCGTCAGGACAAGGATTTATTCATGAGTGTCTCGGACAACGGCCTGGGGATGACACGGGAGCAGGTGAAACGGCTGTTCGGGGACACGGACCATGTGCCGTCGGGCAGGGGATCCGGTATCGGAGTGAAGAATGTCCACCAGCGTATCCGTCTGTATTTTGGAAATGGCTACGGACTGGAAATCCAGTCGGAGCCGGATGAGGGGACCACGGTCACGGCCCGTCTGCCGGCCATCCCCTACGGGGAAGTAAAGAAAGAGGGAGCCTATGTTAAATAAAGGAAAAATACTCTGGTGCATATGGGCCGGCATCCTGATCCTGCTGTTTTTGATGTCCTCCACGGATCTGATTATCAAGGAAAAGAAAATCGAGGTATATCCGATTTCCGTCATCATAGAGGGGGACAACGACGACTATTATGTGAATTTCAAAAAGGGTATGGACCAGGCCGCGGTGGAGTTCCATGGGGATGTCAGCTTCATCACCCTTTATGCCGACCATGACCAGGCCCAGCAGATGGAGCTGGTAAAACGGGAAATCAGGGACGGTACCAGGGCTGTGATCCTGGCTCCGGTAAAGCCTGAGGAGGCGGTAAGAAAATTGGAGGATATGAACCCCGGCTGCCCCGTCATCCTTCTGGGCCAGTCTCCGGATGAGGGCACAGCTTTGGATACCATCGGCGCGGACGGCAGGGAGATTGGAAGGCTGCTGGGAGAGGCGGCGGCTTCCCAGGCACCCAGGGATGTGCCGGTCTATCTCTTTTGCGGGGGGCTGGACTATGGGGACAGTGCCTGGGTCTACGAGGGGGTCAGGACTGTGCTGGATGAGCAGGGGTATCATTACCGGCTCATTGAGAGGAAAAACCAGGACACATACCGTCAGGCCATACAGGAAACAGACGCTCCCGGAGGCGGCAGGATTACCATTATAGCACTGGATGTGCAGTCGCTGGACCAGGCCACCCGGATACTGGAGGAAAACACCATATACCAGGGCAGGGTGGCGGGACTCTACGGCGCCGGAAGCACCACATCACTGCTCAGGGCCCTGGACAAGGGAATTGTCACAGGGCTGACTGCCTATGACCAGTTTGACGAGGGATATTTAAGCGTGAAGCAGGCAGTGGAAGCTATCCAGGGCACGCGCCAAAAGCAGAACACCGTGCTGGAGGCCATCTATGTGGATGAGGATAAGCTGAGGGATAAGGCATACGAGAAAATGCTCTATCCCATTGAGTAAGGGCAGTTGTGATGAAAAGAAACGTAATAAGGTAAGGAAAGGGGCATTGCGGTGAAACGGAATTGGATGTATCTATTGGCAGCCTGTATGGGAGCGGCTGTCCTCATAGGGGTGTGGCAGTACATGGGAAGGGAAAACGGGCGGCAGATGGATAAGAACTCCATCCGCATCGGGGTTCTGCTCTACCGGGGGGACGACACCTTCATCGGTACCCTGCGCTCCGGCCTGGAGGACAGGGCAAAGGAATATGAACAGGAAACAGGGATCAAGGTGAAGTTGGATATCATGGACGCCAAGGGGAGCCAGAATACCCAGAACAGCCAGGTGGAGCGTCTGATCTCCCTGGGCTGCGATGCCCTGTGCATCAACAGCGTGGACCGTTCGTCGGCATCCATCATCATAGACAAGGCCATGGATGCAGGAACTCCGGTGGTGTTCTTTAACCGGGAGCCGGTGGAGGAGGACATGAACCGCTGGGAAAAGCTGTACTACGTGGGAGCGGACGCCAAGGAATCCGCCGTGCTCCAGGGAGACATCCTGGTGGATGCCTATAATCAGGATACACGAACCCTGGACGCCAACGGCAACGGACTGGTAAGCTATGTGCTTCTGGAAGGGGAAACCAGCCATCAGGACTCCCTGATCCGCACGGAGTGGTCCATCCAGACCTTAAAGGACGGGGGCGTACCTTTGGAGAAGATTACGGGAGGAATCGCCAACTGGGACAGAAGCCAGGCATCAGCCCTGATGGAGCAGTGGCTGAAGGAGTATACGGGCCAGATTGAACTGGTGGTCAGCAACAACGACGACATGGCCCTGGGAGCCATTGACGCCATAAACCGGGCCGGAATCGGGGCCAATTCCATCAAGGTGGTGGGGATTGACGGCACCCCTGTGGGCATAAAGGCCCTGGAGGAAGGATATCTTTTCGGCACAGTGGAATCAGATAAGGAACGCTATTCCCGGGTCATATTTGACATTGCCTGGAGCCTGTCCCTGAACCAGGCTCCAAAGGACAGGGTGCCTCAGCTGGATGGAAATTATTACTGGTGCCCACAGAGGGCTTTGACCCAGGCTGAGGCAAAATTGCTTAAAAACCAGTGATGTATCATAAAAACACCGACGGAAAAAGATAAAATCGAAGAAATTTTATAATCATTCTATAAAAATCATATGGAAAAATGCACAACCGGGTCGTATAATAATCTTGTTGTTAAGCAAAAACAACCAAAGACAACAAAACTATAAGGGAGGAATTAAAAATGAAGAAAGCATTAAGTGTTGCTCTTGCGTGTTCCATGGCATTATCACTGGTTGCCTGCGGAGGCGGCAGCAAGCCAACGGAAGCACCAACCACAGCAGCTGCAGGGGATACCACAACCGAGGCAGCAGCAGACACAACCGCGGCAGACACGGCAGCGGCACCGGAAGCAGGCGCAGAGGTGGCAAACAAGGATAAGCCTTTAGTATGGTTCAACCGCCAGCCATCCAGCAGTGCTACAGGACAGCTTGATATGACAGCCCTGAATTTCAATAAGGATACATATTATGTAGGGTTCGACGCAAACCAGGGTGCTGAGCTTCAGGGAATCATGGTTAAGGACTACATCGAGAAGAACATCGACTCAATTGACCGTAACGGCGACGGAATCATCGGCTACGTTCTGGCAATCGGAGACATCGGACATAACGACTCTATCGCACGTACAAGAGGTATCCGCAAGGCTCTCGGCACCGCGGTAGAGAAAGACGGCAGCGTCAACAGCGATCCTGTTGGTACAAACGCAGACGGTACAGCAACGGTTGTACAGGACGGCTCCATCGAAGTTGGCGGAAAGACATACGTTGTCCGTGAGCTTGCTTCCCAGGAGATGAAGAACTCCGCAGGAGCTACATGGGATGCTGCCACAGCAGGCAATGCAATCGGCACATGGTCTTCCTCTTTTGGCGATCAGATTGATGTTGTTGCATCCAATAACGACGGTATGGGCATGTCCATGTTCAACGCATGGTCCAAGGACAACAAGGTTCCTACATTTGGCTATGACGCAAACAGCGACGCAGTAGCAGCTATCGCAGAGGGCTACGGCGGCACTATCAGCCAGCATGCAGACGTACAGGCTTACCTGACTCTTCGCGTACTGCGCAACGCACTGGACGGAGTTGATATTGATACAGGTATCGGCACAGCAGACGATGCAGGCAATGTCCTGAGTTCTGATGTATATGTTTACAAGGCAGATGAGCGTTCCTACTACGCACTGAACGTTGCTGTTACCGCTGAAAATTATACAGATTTCACAGATTCCACAATGGTATACGCACCTGTATCCAATCAGCTGGATGAGGCTGCCCATGCCACAAAGAATGTATGGCTGAATATCTACAACTCAGCTGATAACTTCCTTGGATCGACCTATCAGCCTCTGCTTCAGAAATACGATAAGCTTCTCAACCTTAAGGTTGACTACATCGGCGGCGACGGGCAGACAGAGTCCAATATTACAAACCGTCTTGGAAATCCAAGCCAGTATGACGCATTTGCCATCAACATGGTTAAGACAGACAATGCAGCTTCATACACATCTCTGCTTGAGCAGTAATATTCATTGAAATAAAGATGTACTGTTATTAGGGAGAAGAAATTCTCCCTAATATTAAAATTGAAACCTATCAATCTACATATACAGGAGTAAAATAATGGCAGATAAGAAAGATGATATCGTCTTATCAATACGCGGTATGAGCAAGTCCTTCGGCCGGAACAGAGTTCTGGACCATATCAGCCTGGATGTGAAGCGCGGAACCGTTATGGGGCTTATGGGTGAGAACGGAGCTGGTAAGTCAACCATGATGAAGTGCCTTTTCGGCACCTACCAGAAAGACGAGGGAAATATCTTCCTGAACGGCAGGGAAGTAAGCTTTTCCGGACCAAAGGATGCTCTTGAAAACGGCATTGCAATGGTTCACCAGGAATTGAATCAGTGTCTGGAACGGAATGTAATTGACAATTTATTCCTCGGACGTTATCCGGTCAATTCCATGGGTGTAATTGATGAAGGCAGGATGAAAAAGGAAGCAGCCGAGCTCTTTAGAAAATTGG
This sequence comes from Enterocloster clostridioformis, assembly GCF_020297485.1. Taxonomy (NCBI): domain Bacteria; kingdom Bacillati; phylum Bacillota; class Clostridia; order Lachnospirales; family Lachnospiraceae; genus Enterocloster; species Enterocloster clostridioformis. Next base: position 1,188,138 of record NZ_JAIWZC010000001.1, on the reverse strand, counting down.
GAATGACCGTTAACCTCACTCAGCCCATGAGCCGCATGTCCGTATCACAGAGGCAGATGTGCGAAATCGCCAAGGCCATCTCCTACAATTCAAGGGTGATTGTTCTGGATGAGCCTACATCCTCCCTGACCGTGCAGGAGGTTAATAAGCTCTTCGAGATGATGAGGATGTTAAAGGAGCAGGGAATCGCCCTGATTTATATTTCCCACAAGATGGATGAGATTTTTGAAATCTGCGATGAGATATCAGTGCTTCGGGACGGCAATCTGGTTATGACAAAGAGCACCAAGGATGCAAACATGAATGAGCTGATTGCGGCAATGGTCGGCCGTTCCCTTGATAACCGGTTCCCGCCTGTTGACAATACCCCCGGTGATGTGATTCTGTCCATCCAGAATCTGTCCACAAAGTTTGAGCCTCACTTGCAGGATGTTTCATTTGACGTAAAAGAAGGAGAAATATTCGGGCTGTACGGTCTGGTAGGAGCAGGGCGCACGGAACTTCTGGAAACAATCTTTGGTGTCCGCACCAGAGCGGCGGGACGTGTTTATTTTAATAACCGTCTTATGAATTTCAGCAGCGCAAAGGAAGCCATGGAGCATGGTTTTGCCATGATTACCGAGGAGCGGAAGGCAAATGGCCTGTTTTTAAAAGGGGACCTTACCTTTAATACCACCATTGCCAATCTGCAGCAGTATATGTCGGGCATAGCGCTTTCCGATGCAAAGATGATAAAGGCCACGTCAAACGAAATCAAGATCATGCACACCAAGTGCATGGGCCCCGACGATATGATTTCCAGCCTTTCCGGCGGAAATCAACAGAAGGTCATTTTCGGAAAGTGGCTGGAGCGCAGTCCGCAGGTGTTTATGATGGACGAACCTACACGAGGAATCGACGTGGGCGCAAAGTATGAAATATATGAGCTTATCATCAATATGGCGAAGCAGGGGAAGACAATCATCGTTGTTTCTTCTGAGATGCCGGAGATTCTCGGAATTACAAACCGTATTGGTGTTATGTCAAATGGACGTCTTTCCGGAATTGTTAATACAAAAGAGACAAATCAGGAAGAACTTTTAAGGCTCAGTGCAAAATACCTATAAGGGGGATTCATGGATATGGCGAAAGGAAACAATGAGACTCTTACGGCTGAACAGGAAATGCAGCTGCGCCAGCCAATTGAGGATTATGTTGGCGAAATTCAGAAAAAAATCGACAGTCTCAGAGAGGACGGCACAAACAGGGTAGTCACTCTGCAAAATAGTATTGATGCAACAAAGAGAGACCGTTCCCTTACAAAGGAAGAAAGGGAAAACAGAATTGCGGCTAACAGCGCGGAGATGGAAAAAGCAAAGGCTGTTGAGGCAAAGAACAAGGATGAGATTGCAAAATTAATCTCCGATGCGGAGAGTTACCTTAAGGCACATTTTGATAAGGATTATTATCTGCCGTTAAAGGAAAGCTGTGAGCGGGAAAAAGCGCTTGCAAAGGAAAAATACGACATTAAAGTTGCGGAACTGAACAAAGAACATGAAAATACCCTCTCAAAGCTTACGGACCATCAGGAGATAAAGGATGAGAAGTATGTTCATAAGAACCGCCTGTTTGACGCAAAGATGGACCTGGACAAGGAGCTTCAGCGGATCAAGGACAGAAGGCATGCGGCATTTGTCTGGCAGTATCACCTGATTGACATGCTCCGCCTGTCTAAATTCACCTTCATGGAGACCAGGGCGCAGAAATGGGAGAACTATAAATATACATTCAACCGCAGGACATTCTTACTGCAGAATGGACTGTATATCGCTATTATCCTGATTTTCATCGGACTGTGTATCGCTGCGCCGGTGATAAAGAATGTTCAGCTGCTTACCTATAATAACGTTTTAAATATCTTGCAGCAGGCTTCTCCGAGAATGTTCCTGGCTCTGGGCGTTGCCGGACTCATCCTCCTTACCGGTACGGACCTTTCCATAGGACGTATGGTTGGTATGGGCATGACCACCGCGACAATCATCATGCATCAGGGCATCAACACAGGCGCTGTGTTCGGACACGTGTTTGACTTCACAGGCATGCCCATTGGAGTAAGAGTGGTATTTGCCCTGGTAATGTGTATCATCTTATGTACATGCTTTACGGCCATCGGAGGTTTCTTTACCGCTAAATTCAAGATGCATCCGTTCATTTCAACCATGGCCAACATGCTGGTCATTTTTGGACTTGTAACATATGCCACAAAGGGTGTATCCTTTGGCGCCATTGAACCGGCTATTCCAAAGATGATTATTCCAAAAATAAACGGGTTCCCAACCATTATCCTGTGGGCAGTGGCTGCCATCGTAATCGTATGGTTCATCTGGAACAAGACCACCTTCGGCAAGAATTTATACGCAGTAGGCGGCAATCCGGAAGCAGCAGCTGTTTCAGGTATCTCCGTATTCGGAGTAACCATGGGAGCATTCATTCTGGCAGGCATCCTTTACGGATTCGGATCCTGGCTGGAATGCGCAAGAATGGTAGGTTCCGGCTCCGCTGCTTACGGGCAGGGCTGGGAGATGGATGCAATCGCAGCCTGCGTGGTCGGCGGCGTATCCTTTACAGGCGGTATCGGTAAGATTTCAGGCGTAGTAGTCGGCGTGCTTATATTCACCGTGCTCATCTACTCCCTTACCATTCTCGGTATCGACACAAACCTTCAGTTCGTATTTGAAGGTATCATCATCATAACCGCTGTAACACTTGACTGCTTGAAGTACGTACAGAAGAAGTAGTGGGAAGTTAGGTGCTTCCGTCCGTGATTGAAATAAGTCTGGGGGCTGTGGATACGGCTGCGGGACTAGTATTTCTAGGACGCTGAAAATCGGCTAAATACAAGAGGCTGGCTGCCAAAACTCGCGGCCAAGCCTCTTTTTATATTTAGGTACTGAACTCAAACAGTTGTCAGCCAGCCTCTTAACGCCGCTTTCCACCGTCCAAGAACTACACGCTTAGCATATAAAATACTAGCCCCGCAGCTGTATCCCAATCCCCCTCTCCCTTTCCCTCACGGACGGAGGAACCTCCCCCTCCCCTGCATCTACTACCATCCACAAGCCAACCTGCTATTTTGATACTCCCTGGTAAACGTAACATCCCTCCCAAACCACTCCGGGGGCTGGAAGGACATGGCTTCTTCTTCGGTGGTAAATTCCACCTCGGCCAGGACGAGGCCGGCGTAGCGGCCTTCAAAGACGTCCAGCTCAATGGTCAGATGATCTGAGTTATCCAGAGGGATGAGATAACGCTTTTTGGTGAGTACGGAGCCGTCGGCCTTGGGAAGCAGGTGGGCGTAGGCTTCGCGGGTCAGCGGAAGGTTGTATTCTTCCCTGGACAGGAGTCCCTTGCCCTTATAGGTGAGGCAGAAGTCCTCATCCTCCTGGCGGATGCGGACTACCGGGTCAGTGCAGAGATAGGCCTGTTCAATCTGGTGGAAGGGATGGGTGTCATAGCCCTCCGGAAGACAGGGAACCAGGAATTTACGTTCGATTTCCATATGGGAAAACCTCCTTGCTGTGATTGTCGATTAGTGGATTTTACTAACTATTTTTATTTTTTCCATTTTACAATCATATCATTTAACTCTTTTCCTGAAAAGTGATAAATGATAAAATAAAATTACTATGCGATAAATGGCGGAAAGGGAGATTATCATGGCAAAGGTTTATGCATTTCTTGCGGATGGACTGGAAGAGGTTGAATGTCTTGCGGTTGTGGACGTGCTCCGGCGTTCCGGTGTGGAGGTGACACTGGTGTCTGTTACAGGAGACAGGAAAGTAATTGGTTCTCATGGAATTGAGTTGGTGACTGACGCCCTGTTTGATGATGTGGATCCGGATGTGTCAGATGTGCTGTTTTTGCCCGGAGGAATGCCGGGAACAAACAATCTGAAAGCACATAAGGGTCTGAGGGCGGCTGTGGAGTGCGCCAACAAGCAGGGCAGAAGGATTGCGGCCATCTGCGCGGCGCCAAGCATCCTGGGGAGCATGGGGCTCTTAAAGGGCAGGACGGCCACCTGCTATCCGGGATTTGAGGACCAGCTTACAGGCGTGTCCTACACCAGCCAGGGTGTTGTGACGGACGGCAACATCACCACCGGCAGGGGCCTGGGATTTGCCCTTGACATGGGACTGGAACTGATTCGCCTGCTTCAGGGTCCCCAGCAGGCCCAGAAGATTGCAGCGGCAATCCAGTATAACTGGAAATAGTATCCGGATGAGAAAAACTCCTGTTCTGTTCTATATCATATGGATGTGGGATGGAATGGAAGTTTTTTTTGTAAAAAACGCTGGTGTTTTTAAAATGAGCATGCTATAATGGTACATTGAAGTGTAGCGCCCTCATGGATTATGGGCGAACCACATATATTTTAAGGAGGAACCCGTAAAAATGAGTGTACAAGTAGAAAAATTAGAAAAAAACATGGCCAAACTGACAATAGAGTTAAGCGCGGAGCAGTTTGAGGATGCAATGAAAAAAGCCTTCAATAAGAGCAAGAACAAGTTTAATATTCCAGGCTTCCGTAAGGGCAAAGCACCTCGCGCCGTGATTGAAAAGATGTATGGCGAAGGCATTTTTTATGAGGATGCCGCTGATGAAGCCATCAACGCAACCTGCATGGAGGCAATGAATGAAAGCGGACTGGAGATCGTTTCCAGACCGGAAGTTGCCGTAGATCAGATTGGCAAGGACAAGCCGTTCATCTATACCGCAACCGTAGCCGTAAGGCCGGAAGTGACCCTGGGCGAGTACAAGGGCATCGAGGTAGAGAAGGTGGATGCAGCTGTTAAGCCGGAGGATGTGGAAGCAGAGCTCAAGAAGGTTCAGGAGCAGAACGCAAGACTTCTGACCGTAGAGGACAGACCGGTTGCTGACGGCGACCAGACCGTCATCGACTTTGAGGGATTTGTTGACGGCAAGACATTTGATGGCGGCAAGGCAGCTGATTACCCATTGACCATTGGTTCCCATTCCTTTATCGATACATTTGAGGAGCAGCTGGTTGGCAAGAACATCGGAGAAGAGTGCGAGATTAACGTAACCTTCCCGGAAGAGTATCATGCGGCTGAACTGGCCGGAAAGCCGGCAACCTTTAAGGTGACTGTAAAGGAAATCAAGGTAAAGGAACTTCCGGAACTGGATGATGAGTTTGCAGGAGAGGTTTCTGAATTTGACACTCTGGATGAATACAAGAAGGATATTGAGTCAAAGATTCTTGAGAGAAAGCAGAAAGAAGCTGCTTCCGAAAACGAGAACCGTGTAGTTGACAAAGTAGTGGCAGGCGCTTCCATGGAGATTCCTGACAGGATGGTGGAAGGCCAGATTGACAACATGGTTCAGGATACAGCCCGCCGTATGGAGAGCCAGGGTCTGTCCATGGATCTGTACATGAAGTATACAGGTATGACCATGGAGCAGATGAGAGAGCAGATGAAGCCACAGGCCTTAAAGAGAATCCAGACCAGACTGGTGCTTGAGGAAGTTGTAAAGGCTGAGAACCTGCAGGTTTCCGACGAAAGACTGGATGAGGAGATTGCCAAGATGGCGGCCGCTTACCAGATGGAGGCTGACAAGTTAAAAGGTTATATGTCAGACCGTGATAAGGACCAGATGAAGGAAGATATTGCTGTTCAGGAAGCGGTTGATTTCCTGGTGGCAGAAGCAAAACTGGTATAATTCACATATGATACGGGGGGTTCACAGCGCTTATTTACCTGGCTTTGAATCTCCCTGGTTTCTTATAAGTGAACGTCATTTTGTCCGGGCGGTGAGATGCCGCTCCTGGCAGGGATGACATGAATTGCACACAGGTGTCTGAATGACAGGCGCCAAGTGCCTATAACTAGGAGGATGGTTAAATGAGTTTAGTACCTTATGTCATTGAGCAGACCAGCCGCGGCGAGCGTTCTTATGACATTTATTCAAGATTACTGAAGGAGAGGATCATATTCCTGGGCGAGGAAGTAAGCGATGTGTCCGCAAGCCTTGTGGTGGCACAGCTCTTATTCCTGGAGTCAGAGGACCCGGGCAAGGATATCCATCTGTATATCAACAGCCCGGGCGGTTCCGTATCCGCGGGATTTGCCATCTATGACACCATGAATTATATTAAGTGCGATGTGTCTACCATCTGTATCGGCATGGCAGCCAGCATGGGCGCGTTCCTTCTTTCCGGAGGGGCCAAGGGCAAGCGTTTCGCTCTGCCTAATGCGGAAATCATGATTCATCAGCCTTCGGGCGGGGCCAAGGGCCAGGCCACCGAGATTAAAATTGTGGCTGAGAATATCTTAAAGACAAGAAAGAAATTAAACGAAATCCTGGCAGCAAACACAGGGAAGCCCCTGGAAGTGATTGAGCGCGATACGGAGCGTGACAATTATATGTCTGCATTGGAGGCCAAGGAATACGGCCTTATTGATGAAATCATCGCACATCATTAGTGCTCAGCCCAGCGCTGAGGCATCAGGCCGGTAACGTAAAACAGCAAGTAAAGGATATGAAAGGTTAGGTATCGTATGCCAATGAGACCAGATGACACGATTCGGTGCTCCTTCTGCGGAAGGACACAGGATCAGGTACGAAAGATGATTGCCGGAGCAGGCAACAACAATGTGTATATCTGTGACGAGTGCATAGAATTGTGCTCTGAGATTCTGGAAGAGGAGCTGGAAGGCCAGGATGAAGGGGAGAGCCCCGCGCTGGCCGATATACGTCTCCTGAAGCCAAAGGAAATCAAAGCATTTTTAGACGAATATGTCATCGGACAGGATGACGCCAAGAAGGTGTTGTCCGTTGCGGTTTACAATCACTACAAGAGGGTGACGGCATGCCAGAACATGGACGTGGATGTGCAGAAGAGCAACATCCTCATGTTAGGGCCCACGGGTTCAGGCAAGACTTATCTGGCCCAGACCCTGGCTAAGATTCTCAATGTTCCCTTTGCCATTGCGGATGCCACTGCACTGACAGAGGCTGGATATGTGGGCGAGGATGTGGAAAACATTCTGTTAAAGCTTATCCAGGCAGCCGACTATGACATCTCCCGTGCCGAATACGGCATTATATATATTGACGAAATTGATAAAATTACCAAGAAGTCCGAAAATGTATCCATCACCAGGGATGTTTCAGGCGAGGGCGTCCAGCAGGCGCTTCTCAAGATTCTGGAGGGTACAGTTGCCAGTGTTCCGCCTCAGGGCGGCAGGAAGCATCCGCACCAGGAGCTTCTTCAGATTGATACCACCAACATCCTGTTTATCTGCGGCGGTGCCTTTGATGGCCTGGAGAAGATTGTGGAGCAGCGTCTCAGCGCCGGTTCCATTGGTTTCAACGCCGAGGTGACAAACAAGAACGACCTGAACATCGATGAGCTGCTCAAGAAGGTGGAGCCAAAGGATTTGACCAAGTTCGGGCTGATTCCCGAGTTCATAGGCCGCGTGCCTGTGATGGTTTCTCTGGAACAGCTGACAAAGGAAGCTATGGTGCGCATCCTGTCAGAACCGAAAAATGCCCTGATGAGGCAGTACCAGAAGCTGTTTGAGCTGGACAATGTGAAGCTGGAATTTACTCAGGAGGCTCTGGAGGAAATTGCACAGCTGGCAGTAGACCGCAAGATTGGCGCCAGAGGACTGCGCTCTATCCTTGAATCGGTGATGATGGACCTTATGTATGAGATTCCGTCCGATGATTCTATCGGAATCTGTACCATTACCAGAGACGTAGTGAGAAAGGCAGGACAGCCGGAATTAGTATACCGCGACATGCCTCCTGCATCTGCCCGAAAACCGTTGTCAGAACGGCTTAGGGGGGACAGTAAGACAGGAGAAATTGCGTAGGCTGTCATGCTCCTGTGACAATTTAGAAGAGAGAAAGGGCCGCTGCAAATCAGATATGACCCGGACCAGAAGGCTTGTTTTCCGGCCGGTCCGGCACCTGCATTGCAGCGGCTTTTCAAATGGTTAAGATACAAGAGGGGAAGATTGAGAATGGGAGAACAAGTGATTACGATGCCCGTGGTGGCCCTCAGGGGGCTGGCCATACTTCCGGGTATGGTATTGCATTTCGATATAAACAGGCCGAAATCAGTGGCCGCCGTAGAGCGGGCCATGGTGGGAGACCAGAAACTGTTCCTTGTGGCCCAGAGACATCCTGAAATCGTGGAGCCGGAGCAGGGGGATTTGTTCCAGGTGGGTACTGTGGCGGTGGTGAAGCAGCTGGTGAAACTGCCGGGCAAGGTGGTACGCGTGCTGGTGGAAGGACTGGAGCGCGCTGAGCTTCTGTGTCTGGAAGCCGAGGAACCGGCCATGATGGGCGAGATAGCAGCCATAGAAGCGGAGGAGGATGATTTGGACAGCCTGACTCAGGAGGCTATGCTGCGCATCCTGAAGGACAGGCTGGAAGAATATGGAAGAGTTAATTCCAAGATTACGAAGGAGATTCTGCCCAATCTGCTGATTATTACAGATCTGAATGAGATGCTGGACCAGATTGCCATTCAGCTGCCATGGGATTATACCATCCGCCAGACGGTGCTGGAGAACAGCTCTTTGTCAGCCAGGTATGAGGTAGTGATGCATACTCTGCTGACTGAGATGGAGATATACAGGATTAAGCAGGAGTTCCAGGAAAAGGTAAAGGCTGATATCGACCAGAACCAGAAGGAATACATCCTCCGGGAGCAGATGAAGGTTATCCGCCAGGAGCTGGGAGAGGATGCTGTGTCGGATGCAGACGAATACCAGAAGAAACTGGACGCACTGAAGGCTGACAAGGAAGTAAAGGAAAAGCTCCACAAAGAGATTGAGCGTTTCCGCAATATGCCGGCCGGAAGCCAAGAGGCAAATGTGCTGCGCACCTATGTGGAAACCCTGCTGGACCTGCCATGGAAGAAGATGTCCAAGGACAATGACGACATCAAACATGCCGAGAAGATACTCAACGAGGACCACTACGGACTGGAACAGGTAAAGGAGAGGATCCTGGAATACCTGGCCGTCCGCGCCCTGACTAAGAAGGGCACCAGCCCCATCATCTGTCTGGTGGGACCTCCCGGAACCGGCAAGACATCCATTGCCCGGTCTGTGGCAAGAGCCCTGAATAAGAAATACGTGCGCATCAGCCTGGGAGGTGTCCGGGACGAGGCGGAAATCAGGGGACACAGGAAAACCTACGTGGGCGCCATGCCCGGCCGTATTGTGGAAGGCATGCGCCAGGCCGGTGTGAGCAATCCTCTGATGCTTCTGGATGAGATTGACAAGGTCAGCAGCGATTACAAGGGCGATACCTCCTCCGCGCTTTTGGAGGTACTGGACGGGGAACAGAATGTGAAATTCAGGGACCATTATGTGGAACTTCCCATTGACCTGTCCCAGGTACTGTTTATTGCCACGGCCAACACCACCCAGACCATACCGGGTCCCCTGCTGGACCGCATGGAGCTGATTGAGGTCAACAGCTACACGGAAAATGAGAAGTTTCACATAGCCAGGGACTACCTGGTGTCAAAGCAGATGGAGCGCAACGGGCTGAAGGACAGCCAGATTACATTTTCCGATAAGAGCCTGGAAAAAATCATACACAACTACACCAGGGAAGCGGGCGTCAGGAATCTGGAGCGCCGCATTGGGGATGTTTGCCGCAAGGCAGCCAGACAGTTCCTGGAGGATAAGAAGAAGTCCATCAAGATTTCGGAGAGCAATCTGGAAAAATATCTGGGCAAGGAAAAGGTGACCTTTGAAAATGCCAATGAGGAAGATGAAATCGGTATTGTCCGCGGCCTGGCCTGGACCAGTGTGGGAGGCGATACCCTTCAGATAGAAGTCAATGTGATGCCGGGCAAGGGAAGCCTTCTGATGACCGGACAGCTGGGTGATGTGATGAAGGAATCCGCCCAGACAGCCTTGACCTATGTGCGGTCCGTGTGCCCGGAATACGGGATTGCCGACGATTATTTTGAGAAGCATGATCTCCACATCCATATCCCGGAGGGCGCTGTGCCAAAGGACGGACCATCCGCGGGAATCACCATGGCCACAGCCATGCTGTCCGCGGTGACAGGTAAAAGCGTCCAGGCCAAGGTGGCCATGACCGGGGAGATAACCCTCCGGGGACGGGTCCTGCCCATCGGAGGACTGAAAGAAAAGATATTGGCAGCCAAGATGGCCCATATAGAGAAGGTACTGGTACCTGACAAGAACCGGCCGGATATGGCGGAGCTGTCCAAAGAAATCACCAAAGGACTGGACATTGTGTATGTAAAGGCCATGGAGGATGTGGTGTCGGAGGCATTTGTTTAGAGTGCGGATAGGAATTAGGAGAAACAGATATGATAATAAGAGACGTGAATCTGGAAACAGTTTGCGGCGTGACCAGCAAGCTGCCGGAGAATACACTGCCGGAGTTTGCATTTGCGGGCAAGTCCAATGTGGGAAAATCATCCCTCATCAACGCGCTGATGAACCGCAAAGCCTATGCAAGGACCTCCTCGCAGCCGGGAAAGACCCAGACCATCAATTTTTACAACATCAACGGGGCATTGTACTACGTGGACCTGCCGGGTTACGGCTATGCCAAGATAGCGGTTGAGGTCAAGGAAAAATGGGGCAAGATGATAGAACGGTATCTCAGGAATTCCCAGATGCTCAAGATGGTATTCCTGCTCATTGATATCCGCCACGAGCCCTCAGCTAACGACAAGCTGATGTATGAATGGATTATCTTTAACGGATATCATCCCGTCATCATTGCCACCAAGCTGGACAAGATTAACCGCAGCCAGGTACAAAAGCACGTGAAGATGGTGCGGGAAGGCCTGGGAATGGAAAAGGACGGCATCATCATTCCTTTTTCGGCAGAGACAAAGCAGGGCAGGGATGATATATGGGATCTTATTGAGGGGAGCCTGTAGGCTGCCCCTATTCCTGTTAAAAAAATTGATTTAATAAAGAGAAGAAAGGCCCGGTTTCCTGACAGACGGGTATTGCCCGCAGGAAATCAGGCCTTTACGCTACCGGTAAGTCTCCTTCACCGGCTCGATAAAATACCTTCCGTAAGACGGAATATACCGGCCCTGCGGATATCCGGCCCGTGGTCTGGTCCCGGGGGTGCAGAATGTAGGGTTCATGCTCTGTATATGTGATATCCGCCCAGGGATAGCGAAAGCCTTCCCTGACCATGGCTTTTTCCGCCAGGGGATGGCCCGGGGCCGCCACCAGGCAGGAGCCACGCATCAGGGCCAACGCTATGGTCAGCTGTCCCTTTTCCTCACCTAATAAATCCTCACATTCCGAATTCCGGTCAGAGCATATCTGGCAGATTTACAGGTGAATCCTGTCAGATTCAGCTCGACATATCCGGCATTTAGCGTATAATAGATAAAGGTATGAAATAAAATAAGACAGCCCGGGGTGATGGGATTGCAGACGCGCAGGGCTGTATCTGGAGGTATTATGTAATGGAAACGGGACCAATACGGGTGGCTGTCATGGCGGACACCCATGGAGTGCTCCGGCCGGAGGTGGAGAGGATTCTCGAAACCTGCGATGTGATTGTCCATGCAGGGGATTTCGACAATCAGATGCTGTATCATAAGCTGAATGTGGACCAGCCACTGTACGCGGTAAGGGGAAATAACGACAGGGGATGGTCCGGGGGCCTTGGACAGGTGAACCGGTTTGAAATCGGAGGGGTAAAATTTATCATGGCTCACGAAAGAGTGGATATTCCCAGCGTGCTCAAGGATATTCAGGTGGTCATATTCGGCCATTCCCATATGTATTATCAGCAGGAAATCAGCGGAAGGCTTTGGCTGAATCCGGGAAGCTGCGGTTATAAGCGTTTTACCCTGCCCCTTTCCATGGCCGTGATGACCATTGAGGAAGGAACGTATGAGGTGGAGACCATCTGGCTGGAACATGGGTACGGGACGCCGGGAGCAGCCACCAGCCAGAGGGAAAAGGCCAAAGCCAGCAAGTATGAAAAGCATCAGAAACGCTATAAGCAGAAGCAGGCAAAGGGCGCGGGCCAGACGGATAAGGCAAAGGGCGCGGTCATGGCAGCCAGATACGGGGGACAGCCGGCAGCCAAGCAGGAAGCCGTCAAACCCGTCCCGGACCAGGAAAAGGAATACCTGTTCCTCATAGCGAAAATCTTACGCCTGAGAAAGGCCGGTGAATCCAGGGAATGGGTCATCCGGAACCTGGGGGAGAATTTCAGGCTGGCAGCAACCATCTATGATATATGCGAAAAAAAGCTGGACGCAAATGCCCGGCAGATTTTAGAACTGTTATTGGAACAAATCTCTTTTTAGTGAAAACGCTTCCCGGTGGAAGCAGGTATACCGGCACAGCAAGTCAGGATAAAAGTGACCGCATGACATGGGCATAGATTTCCTGGCTTTTTGTTTTCCATGTATTGCACATGGATTCTGCCTGCTCCCTGTCGGGAACAGACAAATCCAGACGAATCAGGGTGGTCTTATTCTCGCGGACCTCACAGTGGACAATGTAGTCCTGATTAGTTCCCTTGTAGAAGTCGGCCGTGGTTCCCACCTCCTCCCGGAGACGGAACTTATTCTCCTTGAGGTACTGGTTCATGTCTTCAATGATGGCGGAGGATATGTTCTTGCCAAAGAAGTTGAGGGTTTCCTCGCCTTCCCTGGTGATGTCATAACGGGTGCTGTTGTGGCTGGCCTCCTTGTGGACCAGGCCGGCGTCTTCCAGCTCATTTAATGCCTGCTGGAGGGTGAAATAGGTGGTGTATTCATGCTCTGTGAAAAAGTTGGTGAGCTGGGCGTTCGTCAGGGGGAAGTTCACCTGCTTCAACATATAGAGATTCATCAGTTTGTACAAGGTCATAGGTTCAGTAAGCATATCACACACGCTCCATCAGGGTTTTCTTATTATTTTCTAATGTGGTCCTTTACCGCGCTGCTGACCACATCTGCCACGCGGGGGTCAAAGGCTTCGGGAAGTATGTTCTCGTCGTTTAAATCCCTCCCGTCCACCAGTCCTGCAATGGCTTCGGCGGCAGCCAGTTTCATTTCCTCGGTGATGGCAGAAGCACGGCCTTCCAGCGCGCCCTTAAAGATTCCGGGGAAAACCACCACGTTGTTTACCTGGTTGGGAAAGTCGGAACGGCCGGTCCCGACCACACGCGCCCCGGCAGCCTTTGCCAGATCAGGCATGATTTCCGGTACGGGGTTTGCCATGGCAAAGAGGATGGCGTCCTTATTCATGGATGCCACCATGTCCTGGGTCACGATTCCGGGAGCAGACACGCCCACGAAGATGTCAGCGCCCTTCATGGCATCTGCCAGGGTACCGGTCCTGTGATCCAAGTTGGTCACGTCCATCATCTTTTCCTGCATCCAGTTCAGGCCCTCTGCGCCCCTGCTCAGGATGCCGCTCTTATCGCACATGGTAATATGGGCGAATCCATAGGTCAGCAGCAGCTTTGTGATGGCAATGCCCGCGGAGCCGGCGCCGTTTACTACCACGCGGCAATCTTCTTTCTTTTTGCCGGTCAGCTTAAGGGAGTTGATAACGCCGGCCAGGACCACAATGGCAGTGCCGTGCTGGTCGTCGTGGAACACCGGGATGTCCAGTCTCTCTTTTAATGCCTCCTCTATCTCAAAGCATCTGGGGGCCGAGATGTCCTCCAGGTTAATGCCGCCAAAGGCGGGAGCGATGCGCACAACGGTCTCAATGATTTCCTGGGTGTCCTGGGTGTCCAGGCAGATGGGGAAGGCGTTGACACCGCCGAATTCCTTAAAGAGCACAGCCTTTCCCTCCATGACAGGCATGGCTGCCAGAGGACCTATGTTGCCCAGGCCCAGTACGGCGCTTCCGTCGGATACAACGGCAATGGTGTTGGATTTGATGGTATACCGGTAAGCCGCCTCCGGGTCGGCGGCAATCACCTTGCAGGGCTCGGCAACGCCCGGGGTATAGGCAAGGGCCAGGTCTTCCCTGGAGGCGACCTTTGCTTTTGATGTGGTTTCAAGTTTTCCCTTCCATTCCTCGTGGAGCAGCAGTGCTTTCTCATTGGTTGTCATAATCCGTTCCGTCCTTTTCATTATCATAGTAGAAACACAAAAATGCATTTTTATATATCATAACAATTTTGTAAGTGTTTATCAAGTTCCTTTTGAAATTGGTGCGGTTTGACAAACCTGCATTTTTGAAATCATCTGGGTATGGCGGCGCTTGTGCGGCGGTGCGAACCGGGGAGGGGGAGAACAAAGGGGAAATGGAAGAACATGGAACCCATGGTTTGTACAAAAGATGTAATTAAAACTTTTAAAACCACCCAAAATGTGATATCATGTTACGTAAGTGCGGACATTTTACACAGAAGGATAAAGATACAGGTGGTACTATGAGGGAACGTATTAACCGTCTGGCCAGGGGAATCATTGACAATGGTTCGCCGGAGCTGGTGCTGACACCGGAACGGGTGGAGGCTTCGGTTCCCGCGGGTGAGGTCATCCGTGGCGAGATATTGGTGAGCAGCGGCAATAACCTGCATATAAAAGGGCTGGTGTATTCCAGCCACGAAAGGGTCCGGGTGGTGAACAGCGCCTTTGGCGGGCTTCGCAACCGGATTATATATGAAGTCAACGTGGATTTTTCAGAGCATGGGGACGAAATCAAGGGATCTTTTTACCTGGTCACCAATGGCGGTGAGAGGGAGATTCCTTATTCTTTGCGCGTACAGGCCGGTGATTCAGGGGAGGTTCTGGGAAACTTAAAGACTCCCAGGGACTTTGGGCTGCTGGCTAAGAAGGACCTGGAAAAGGCGCTGAGGATGTTTGAATATCAGGATTTTACAGAGGCCCCCTTCATGCAGGATTCCCGGGTCCGTACCATCTATGACGGGTTAAAGGGAAGGGCCGGCAGAAGGAATCTGCTGGAGGAATTCCTGGTGGCCCTGCAGGTGAAGGAACCGGTAAAGCTTACGCTGGAGACCGGAACCAGGACCTATGAGAATCTGACCGGAATCGCGGAAGATTATATAGATATTTCGGCAGGAACCTGGGGGTATGTGTCGGCGGACATAACCGCGGATGCTCCCTTCATTGAACTGGGGGCCTCCCGGATTACAGACCAGGATTTTGTCCAGGGCCGGTGCAGGGCGGGATACCGCATTATACCGTCCAGGCTTCACAGGGGAAGGAATTTTGGGTGCATCCGCATTAAATCCATGGGGGAGGAATTCCTTCTTTCCGTGGAGGCGGAGGGGCAGCGCGGAGCCGGCAGCGCGGAGCGGGAATCCGGGGCGGACCGGTTCATGGACCATGGGAGCTTATATAAATACCTGGCTCTGCGTCTGGACTATGAGGCAGGGGTTTATGAGCCGGCCCTTCTCCTGAACCAGATGATGAAGGAGACAGAGCATCTCAGAGCTGATTTTCCGGGGGACGAGAGGGCCAAACTGATACAGGCAGAGCTTCTTATATTAAACGGCAGGGAGGACAATGCCTCCCTGGCTTTAGACGACGCCAGGGACCATGTGCTGGCCCACAGGGAAGAGCAGGTTGAATTATACTGCTTCTACCAGTATCTGCGCCTGGAAATCAAGCCGTCTGTCCAGCAGAAGGAATCCCTGGTCCGCTATATACGCAAGCTTTTATGGGAGGATGGGGAGATACGGCCTTATCTCTTCCTGATGCTGATGAAGTTGGACGAAACCATGGCCCAGAATCCTCTGGAGCTGTACCGGTCCATGGCATCACTTTTCAATCAGGGCTGCAGCAGCCCGTTCCTCTATGCATCGGCCTGCCGTCTGATGGAAGCCCATCCGGATTTGTTTGTGCGACTGGGCGATTTTGAGATACAGGCGCTGTATCTGGGTGTACAGAAAGGAATCGTCAGCCGTTTGACCGCCCTGAGGGCAGCGGGACTGGCACTGGAGCTTAAGCATTACAGAAAGCTGGTGGAACGCTTATTTGCAAAGCTGTACCAGACATATGAGGAGCAGGAGATTCTGGAGGCAGTGTGCAGCCTGCTCATCAAAGGGGACCGCAAGGAAAGGGACGCATTTGCCTGGTACGAGAAGGCCCTGGAACAGGGGGTAAACCTGACCAGGCTCTACGAGTATTTCCTCTATTCACTGCCGGAGGATTACGGACACCTGCTGCCTAAGGAGGTGCTGCTGTATTTCTCCTATGATAAGGATTTGAACAGGCACAGCCGCCAGGTGCTGTACCGGAATATATTGGAATACATGAATCCTTCCGCGGAGCTGTACCAGAGCTACACCAGGCATATGGAGCAGTTTGCCATGGAACAGCTGTTCCAGTCCAGAATCAACCGATCCCTGGCCGTTATTTACGAACACATGATTTATAAGGATATGATAGACAGCCGGGTGGCCAGGGTTCTTCCCGGCATCCTTAAGTCCTGCCGCATCCGGTGCGGGGATTCCAGAATGAAGTATGTCATTGTCCGCTATGAGGAGCTGGAGGACGAGGAGGCATTTCTCCTGGAAAACCAGTCTGCTTATGTGCCCCTGTTTTCCGACCGCAGCGTCCTTCTGTTTCAGGACGCATACGGCAACCGGTATCTGGACGTGAAGCACTGGAAGGTATCTGTCATGGACCGCCCGGAACTGCTGGCCCAGTGCTATGAGGTATATCCGGACCATCCCATGCTTAAGCTTTCCGAATGCAGGGATATTGTGAACCGCGGGGTGGAAACGGACGAGGAGGCAGCGCTGCTGGAAGAGATCGTGACTCAGATGCATTTGAGCCCTGTCTTTGAGGGCAGGCTGATGCAGGCGGTGACGGATTATTACTGCCAGAAGGCGTCTGAGGATAAGGACGGCGACGGTGTATTTAACTGCGCCTATCTGGTGCAGATTGATAAAAGGCCCATGGCTGCCAGGCAGAGGCAGCAGATATGCGAGACCCTAATCAGCCAGAATTATATGCGGGAAGCTTATAACATGATTCGGGATTACGGAAGCCAGTATATATCCACGCCACGGCTGATGAAGCTGTGCACCAAGACCATACTGATGAACCTGTTTGACCAGGACGAGCTGCTTCTGGGCCTGTCCCATCAGGTGTTTTGCCAGGGGTGCTATGACAGCGTGATCCTGGACTATCTGTGTGAGCATTTCAACGGAACCGTATCCCAGATGTATGAGGTGCTGATTCAGGGCGTCAGGGAGCATGTGGAGACATATGACCTGGAGGAGCGGCTGCTGGGGCAGATGCTGTTTACCGGCTGCTGCGACCAGATGGATTCCGTGTTTGAACTGTACATGAAACGCAAGACCACCAGGGAAATGGTGGTAAAGGCGTATTTTACCCAGAAGAGCGTCCAGTACTTCCTGGAAGAAAAGGATATGGACCAGAGGGTGTTTGAATATCTGAAGCAGGCAGTGGGCAATACCTTTGACAAGGACAGGATGCCCACCATCTACCTGCTGGCCCTGACGCGGTATTTTTCCACGCTGGACAAGGTGGAGGAGGGGGATGTGGAACTGTTAAAGACCATGACATCCCTGCTTTTGGAGGAAGGACTGGTATTTCCATATACCAGGGAGCTGTCAAAGCATATTCCGGTGCCGGAGGATATCATGGACAAGGCCATGGTGGAGTACCGGGGCAGGAAAGACGCTCATCCGGAGCTTCAGGTGAGAATCCTGCCCGAGGAAACAGGATTTCACAGTGAGGACATCCGCCGTGTATACCAGGGGATTTTTGTGAAACAAAAGGTACTCTTTGAGGGAGAGATCATGGAGTACAGGATATATGACTATCTGGACGGACACCGCAGGCTTGCGGCAGAGGGACAGGTGGAGTGCGACCATAAGCTGGAGGGAAAGGAGAACAGCCGTTTTGCCTGCCTGAACGAGATGGGAGCGGCAATCAAAGACAGGGATGACAGCAGGCTTTTAAACGCGATGGAAGACTATCTCAAAAAGTCGGCGGCGCTTGGCAGGCTGTTTCCCATGGAGTAATGGAGGAACTGTCTATGGACGGTCTAGTGATTGGTCTGGATTTAAATGACGACTATACCCAGATATGCTGTTATGATAAAGAAAAGTCGTGGACCATTCCTACGGTCATCTGCCGGAGGAAGGAAGAGGAAGTCTGGCTCTCAGGGGAGGAGGCCTATGCGGCCACTCTGCTGGGAGAGGGAGTCATCGTGGATAAGCTTCTTAAGATGGCGGCCAAGGATGGGACATCCACCATCGGAGGCATCTGCTACGGCGGAGGTACGCTGCTTAAGCTGTTCATAGAGAAGATGTTAGGTTATCCCAGAAAGGAATTCGGTACAGATGAGGTGGCGCAGCTGGTCATTACCCTTCAGAGCGTGGACTGCAGGCTGCTTGACACTCTGATGTACTGTGCCGACTATCTGGAGATACCAAGGGACAGGGTCCATGTTATCAGCCATACCGAGGGCTTCATATACTATGTTCTGAGCCAGAAAAAAGAGCTGTGGACCAATCAGGTGGGACTGTTTGAGCTGTCCGGCGAACGCCTGTGCTATTATGAGATGAAGGTGCAGAGGGGTATGCGGCGCAACATGGTCCAGGCAGAGGCCCAGAACCAGGAGGAGGCATTTAACCTGGATATACTGGACTCGCCCTCAGGCAGCCGTCTGGCAGATAAGATACTGACGGCCTGCGGCGAAAAGCTTTTAAACAGGAAACTGTTTTCCACGGTGTTTCTGACGGGTAAGGGCTTTGAGCGCCAGGACTGGGCCGGCGGATTTATGCGGTTAATCTGCAACCGGAGAAAGGTATTTGTGGAGTCCTGTCTCTTTGCCAGGGGGGCGGCTTATAAGGGAGCTGATTATACCCACCAGGAGACCTCCTACCCCTATGTATTTATCTGCGAGGGAAGGCTTAAGGCGGAGGTGTCCTTAAAGGTCATGCGCAGAGGGCGGGAAAACCAGCTGGTGGTTGCTTCCTACGGCGACAACTGGTATGAATCCAAAAGCTCCATGGATTTGATTGTGGACGGACAGAAGGAGATAGAGTTTACCATCAGTCCGCTGGACTCCAAAAAGAAAAAGCTGGTCAGGATTCCGCTGACCGGATTTCCGGAACGCCCTCCAAAGACCACCCGGGTTGAGCTTAAGGTGGCATTTACAGATGAGGGTACCATGACAATGTCTATCCGTGACAAGGGATTCGGGGAGCTGTTCCCATCCTCCGGCGCGGTGGTGAAACAAGAGGTGAAGTTATGAGCCTGATACTTTGCAGACAGGAACCTGTGAAACATCCGTATTATATCGATGTGCTGGGAATCCATATCCACTCATCACAGGAGCTGTGTTATATCGTATACAACCATCCGGTTCTGGTGATGGATGAGTTCCTGGATGATCTGTTGATTGATTTTATCCGTAAGGATTTGGATATGGATTATCTGGCAGGCCGAATGGAGAAGCTGGTGGAAACCGGCACCAGACCGGAGGAGGTCCTGGCCCTGTTCCTGTCGGAATGCGATTATTACAGTGACAAGGAAATACAGAAATTCAAGCAGACCACAGCGGCCCTGCGTGCCCTGCATCCGGCCCAGTATGAAAAGCAGAGGGCGGATTATATGTTCGTACAGCAGCAGTACGGCAAGGCGGCGGCCAGATATGGGAAGATTCTGGAATATCCCAGGGATAAGGTGGTGGAGGATCTGTTTCTGGCAAAGGTTTACAACAACCTGGGCGCCTGCTACGCCATGATGTTCCAGTTTCACAAGGCCCTGAGCTGCTATGACAAGGCCTATGAGCTGGGAAAGGATGATGCTCTGCTAAAACGCATTTATTTCCTCACTGTCTTTGCGCCGGAGCTGGATGTGAAGGACAAGTACCAGTCCGTATTCACGGATGAGCGTAAGAGAAAGTGGAGCGGGGAAATAGACCTTGCTGCGCTGGAGGCAGGCCAGGCAGAGGAAGTCAGGGCCCTGCGGGCATTATTTAAAAAGGATCCCATCAAACGGATGAGCGGCGCGGCCGAGATGGTGCGCAGGTGGAAGCAGGAGTACCGGATGATGGTCTGAGTATATATGGCGTGAGAAGGTTCGGAGATTAAGAATACGATAATAACGGAGGTATTACATCATGGCGTTTGACATGGCAAAAGAACATCTGAGAAAGGCCGGCCTGGAGGATCGGATTTATGAGTTCGAGGTATCCAGCGCCACGGTGGAGCTGGCAGCCCAGGCAGTGGGATGTGAGCCGGCCCGCATCGCCAAGACGTTATCTTTTATGGTGGACCAGAAGGCCGTGCTGATCGTGGCGGCGGGGGACGCCAAGGTGGACAACCATAAATATAAGGAGCAGTTTCATACAAAGGCCAGGATGCTGTCGCCGGACGAGGTGACGGAGATGGTGGGCCACAGCGTGGGAGGCGTGTGCCCCTTTGGCGTGAAGGAAGGAGTATCGGTGTATCTGGACGAGTCCCTTAAACGGTTTGATGTGGTGTACCCGGCCTGCGGCAGCGCCAGCAGCGCAGTGAAGCTTACGATACCTGAGTTGGAGACAGCCTCCGGGTATCTGGGGTGGATTGATGTCTGTAAAGGGTGGGGGGAAGAACGTATATAGATATATCTAAAAATCGGAGAAAGTGATATCATATCCTACTTACAGATGGGAAAGCTATTAGAGGATACGGGTCCATTTTCATAAGGAAAAGAGGGGTGATGCAGGTGGCTTTTCCGGCTTTGAGAGTGAGGAGGCCAGCATAAGCCTCACCAAAAAACACTTGACAAATCCCACAATAATTATTATGCTTGATAATTATAAATCAAAGCAAATAAACCAAACATGCAAATCATGCAAACAAAGCAATCCAATCAAACACAACGGTTATGAAGAAGAGGAGTACATCATATAAACCATCAGAGAGGGCGGTCCACTGGCTGAAAGGCGGCCCGGGCAGAGTATGATAGAAGGTAGCTTCTGAACTGGAGCGGTGAAGGATAAAACTGAACGACTGGCAGACGGACATTTCCGTTTTGCCGCCATGTAACGTTTTCTTTTGTGTAGCTGCTTCCGACCGGCCTGCGTTAAAGGCCCAATGAGACTGCCGGGCATCCGGCAAAACAAAGGTGGTACCGCGGACACTCCGCCCTTTGCCTTCCCTTAACCGGGATTGGCAAAGGGCTTTTTATTTTCAGGTTATCAAAACCTATTAAAAAACCCATCTAAAAAAAGGAGAACAAACCATGAAAGAACTGGAGAAAACCTACAACCCGGCGGACATCGAGGACCGCCTGTACCAGAAGTGGCTGGACGGAAAGTATTTTCACGCAGAGGTAAACCGCAGTAAGAAACCGTTTACAATCGTGATGCCGCCGCCAAACATCACTGGCCAGCTGCACATGGGCCATGCCCTGGACAATACCATGCAGGACATTTTGATCCGCTATAAGAGGATGCAGGGCTATGAGGCGCTGTGGCAGCCGGGGACGGACCATGCCGCCATTGCCACCGAGGTCAAGGTTATTGATAAGCTTAAGAAGGAAGGCGTTGACAAGGCAGACTTAGGGCGGGACGGATTCCTTAAGGAATGCTGGAAGTGGAGAGATGAGTACGGCACCAGAATCGTAAAGCAGCTTCATAAGCTGGGGTCATCCGCTGACTGGGACAGGGAACGCTTTACCATGGACCAGGGATGTTCCGGCGCGGTCCTGGAGGTCTTTGTCAAGCTGTATGAGAAAGGCTACATCTATAAAGGGTCCAGAATCATCAACTGGTGTCCTGTATGCCAGACCTCTATCTCTGATGCAGAGGTGGAGCATGTGGAGCAGAACGGCTTCTTCTGGCACATCAATTACCCTGTAGTGGGAGAGCCTGGCCGTTTCGTAGAGATAGCCACCACCAGGCCGGAGACCATGCTGGGAGACACCGCTGTGGCGGTGAACCCGGAGGACGAGCGCTATCAGGACATCGTGGGCAAGATGCTTAAGCTGCCTTTGACAGACAGGGAGATTCCTGTTATCGCTGACCCGTATGTGGACAAGGAGTTTGGAACCGGATGCGTGAAAATCACCCCGGCCCATGACCCCAACGACTTTGAGGTGGGCAAGCGCCACAACCTGGAGGAAATCGTCATTTTAAACGACGATGCCACGGTAAATGTTCCGGGACCATATTTTGGTATGGACCGCTACGAGGCCAGGAAGGCCATTGTGGCTGATTTGGAGGCACAGGGCCTGCTGGTCAAGGTGGTTCCCCACTCCCACAATGTGGGAACCCATGACCGCTGCAAGACCACGGTGGAACCCATGGTGAAGCAGCAGTGGTTTGTAAAGATGGAAGAGATGGCGAAGCCGGCCATTGAAGCCCTTAAGAACGGAAGTCTTACCTTTATTCCTGAGAGCTTCGGAAAGACATATCTCCACTGGCTGGAAGGAATCCGCGACTGGTGCATCTCCAGACAGCTGTGGTGGGGACACAGGATTCCTGCTTATTACTGCCGGGAGTGCGGAAAACTCGTGGTTTCCAAGGAAGCGCCCCACGCCTGCCCTAAGTGCGGCTGCACCTCATTTAAGCAGGATGGGGATACCCTGGATACCTGGTTTTCATCCGCCCTTTGGCCATTCTCTACCCTGGGCTGGCCTGAAAAGACAGAGGATCTGGATTATTTCTATCCCACGGATGTTTTAGTAACCGCATATGACATTATTTTCTTCTGGGTCATCCGTATGGTGTTCTCCGGCCTGGAACAGACCGGAAAGCTTCCGTTCCACACCGTGCTGATTCACGGTCTGGTAAGGGACAGCGAGGGCCGCAAGATGAGCAAGTCCCTGGGCAACGGCATCGATCCCCTGGAGGTCATCGACAAGTACGGCGCAGACGCCCTGCGCATGGCCCTGATTACGGGCAATGCGCCCGGCAATGACATGCGCTTTTACTGGGAGCGAGTGGAGAACAGCCGTAACTTTGCTAATAAGGTCTGGAATGCTTCCCGATTCATCATGATGAACATTGAGAAGGCTGCCCAGTCAGGCGAAGTGGCTTTGGACCGTCTTACCATGGCTGATAAATGGATTGTGTCCAAGGTAAATACCCTTACCAGAGAAGTGACGGAAAATCTGGATAAATACGAGCTGGGAATCGCTCTTCAGAAGGTTTATGACTTTATTTGGGAAGAATTTTGCGATTGGTATATTGAAATGGTGAAGCCAAGGCTGTACAATGAAGAGGATGATACAAAGGCGGCCGCCATCTGGACTCTTAGGCATGTGCTGATTCAGGCGCTGAAACTGCTTCATCCGTTTATGCCGTTTATCTCAGAAGAAATATTCTGCAATCTTCAGGAGGAAGAGGAAACCATCATGGTATCCCAGTGGCCGGTTTACAGGGACGACTGGAGCTTTGCAAAGGAAGAACAGTCCACAGAGACTATCAAGGAGGCCGTAAGGGCTATCCGTGTCGTGCGTTCATCCATGAACGTTCCTCCCAGCAAGAAGGCCACTGTTTATGTGGTATCGGAGGATGAAGGGCTGCTGAGGATATTTGAGCACAGCAAAAGCTTTTTTGCCACCCTGGGTTATGCGGGAGAGGTAATTCTCCAGAAGAATAAGGACGGAATTGCAGATGATGCTGTTTCCGCGGTGGTTCACAGGGCTGTAATTTATATGCCGTTTGCGGATCTGGTGGATATTGAGAAGGAGATAGAGCGGTTAAAGGGCGAGGAAAAACGTCTGGCAGGAGAGCTGGCCCGTTCCAGAGGCATGCTGGGCAATGAGAAATTTGTCAGCAGGGCTCCGGAAGCAAAGATTGCCGAGGAGCGCGCAAAGCTCGAAAAATATGAGCAGATGATGGAGCAGGTGAAGTTACGTCTGGCACAGCTTCAGTGATAAACCAGGAGAAGGATTAGGACAAGGGGACAGGCGGTTTCTTCCGCCTGTCCGCAGGGAAGGGAAAACAGCGGCAAGTCAGATACGGGGATAGAGAGGAAGAGCATAGCATGAATCAATCATCAGGAAATAAGCCGGTTATCCATGTCAGGATGTTCGGCGGTTTCATCATCACAATGGATGAAAAGGCCATGAGCGACAGCGATAACCGGTCCAGGAAAGCCTGGAGCCTGCTGAGCTATCTGATAATCAAGCGCAGGGGGGATGTGAGTATTAATGAGCTGTTCCATGCCATCTGGCAGGACAGTGTTCAGGATAATCCCTACGGCGCCCTTAAAACCCTGGTTTTCCGGGTGAGGAAGATGCTGGAGGCAGCCGGGTTCCCGTCCCATGATTTGATTTTGAGCCAGAAGGGGGCCTATATGTGGAACCCGGCCTGGGAAACAGAAGTGGACACTGACCGGTTTGAGAGCCTGTGCCGGAGAATTCTGGATCCGGAAGGGGATGGGAAGAATATGCGGGGGGCCTGCCTGGAGGCATTTGAACTATACAGGGGCATTTTCCTGCCTAAGTCAGCCGAGGATAGCTGGGTAGGCCCGATGGCTGCCTATTACCGCACATTATACCAGAAGCTGGTTGTTTATATGGCGGAAAAACTGATTCAGGATGAGGAGTACGGCCAGGCGGAGGAAATCTGCCAAAGGGCCATTGACATTGACCGGTTTGTGGAGGATTTCCACTATTACTGGATCTATGCCGCTTATGGACAGGGAGAACAGGAGACTGCTCTGAAGCGGTATAAGGATACCACGGATATGTTCTACCGGGAACGCCTGATGACGCCCTCAGAGCATTTTAAGGAATTATATAGGGTGATCAGCAGCAGCGAGCAGGAGGTAGTGACGGACCTGGATGAGATCCAGAAGAATCTGGGCACGGGCGGCGCCGGAGAGGGGCATGGTGCATACCAGTGTGAATATGCCGTGTTCAAGAGTCTGGTACAGCTGGAACGCAGAGGCGTGGAGCGCAGCGGTGATTCCGTGTACCTGTGCCTTTTGACCGTGGGAGACAGGAAGGGACGCACCCTGAAGCCGGAAATTCAGGCAAGGGCCATGGAACGCCTGAGGGCATCCATCCAGAAAAACCTTCGTTCCAGTGACGTATACGCACGTTACAGTGTCAGCCAGTTTATCCTGCTTCTGTCTTCCGCCACCTTTGAGAACAGCGAGATGGTCATGAACCGGATTCTGTCCGCTTTTAATAAATCGTACGTGCGCAAGGATGTGGCGGTAAACTACAGCCTTGACGTGCTGAAACCCTAAATATCAGAGGTTTCCTGACGGTAAGGCGGCTGTTCAAAACAGCTGCACATTAATTACATACAGCGAGGTCAGACTATGAAGATAAAAAATGCGCTTTTGCTGCTGCTTACAGCCTCCATATGGGGGGTGGCCTTTGTGGCGCAGAGCGTTGGAATGGATTATGTGGGTCCTTTTACATTTAACTGCGTCAGATGCCTTATGGGCGGTGTCGTCCTTCTTCCCTGCATATGGTTTTTTGACAGGAAGAATAAAAGAAGGAAACAGGTTCCGGCCATACCCGGAGCCAGAAAGACACTGGTTATGGGGGGGATCTGCTGCGGCGTGGCCCTTTGCCTGGCCAGCAACTTCCAGCAGTTTGGAATCCAGTACACCACAGTGGGAAAGGCTGGGTTCATAACCGCCTGCTACATTGTAATTGTCCCCGTACTGGGGCTTTTATTAGGAAAGAAATGCAGTCCTGTGGTTGCGGGGGCAGTGGTTCTGTCCCTGGCGGGCCTGTATATGCTGTGCATGAACGGCGGGGAACTGTCGGTGAACAAAGGGGACCTTCTGATGCTGGTATGCGCGTTTCTTTTTGCGGTGCATATCATGGTTATTGACTTCTTTTCCCCTGTTGTGGATGGTGTAAAGATGTCCTGTATCCAGTTTTTTGTCAGCGGCATACTGTCAGGAGGGGCCATGCTGGTTTATGAAACACCTGAAATGAGCCAGATTATGGCTGCATGGGCGCCCGTCCTCTACGCGGGCATTATGTCCTGCGGCGTGGCGTATACTCTGCAGATTGTGGGACAGAAGGGGATGAATCCAACGGTGGCTTCCCTGATACTGAGCCTGGAATCCAGTATTTCAGTTTTGGCCGGATGGGTGATTTTAGGACAGAGGCTTTCGTCCAGGGAAGTACTGGGCTGCGTCCTCATGTTTGGCGCCATCATACTGGCGCAGATTCCGGTGGGACGAAACAGGGAAGCTTCCTTGAATACAGAAGGAAACTAGAAGTCCCGATACAAAAAAACGGCAAATGGGTTTCCTGTCGCATCCTGACGAAGGGCGGCGAGAATATCCGGTTGCCAATTGAATAAAATTAGGTTAAGATTATAAAAGCCTGTCCGGCAGACAGGCTTTTAAGAAAGAATGGATTTTAGTTATGGGACAAGCAGAGGAGTATTTGGACCGCATTCCCATGTGGACCAGGAAAAAGAATTCATTGGAGGATGTCAGGCGGTTTCTGGATTATCTGGGAAATCCCGACCGGGACAGACCGGCGATTCATGTGGCAGGGACCAATGGCAAGGGTTCTGTGTGCGCATTCCTCACCTCTATTTTAGAGGAGGCCGGATACAGCACCGGTACCTTCATCTCGCCTCATTTGGTGGAGGTGCGTGAACGTTTCCTGATTAATGGAAGGATGGTGGACCAGGAAAGCTTTGAAGGGGCTTTTGAGACTGTCCTTGAGGCCAGCAGGAAGCTTGCGGACCAGGGACTCTGCCATCCCACTTTTTTTGAATTTCTGTTTTATATGGCTATGGTTCTGTTCAGAATGCGTGATGTGGATGTGATGATTCTGGAAACCGGTATGGGCGGCAGGCTGGATACCACCAATGTGCTGGAACGGCCGGCGGCCTGTGTGATTACCTCCATCAGCATGGACCATACCAAGTTTCTGGGCGACACCCTGGCCAAGATTGCGGGGGAGAAGGCCGGCATCATCAAGACCGGCGTTCCGCTTATATTTGACGACGGGCAGCCGGAGGTTTCCACCATACTGGAGGGCTTTGCTTTCCGCAGGGGAGCAGCCAGATACCCGGTGGGACGGGATGATTTTCATGTGGAGGAGATAGGCGAAAAGGGCCTGTCCATTAGCGCAAGGATGAAGGACGGCAGATGTCTGGAACTGGAGATTCCCTTTGAAGCTTTTTATCAGGCGGAGAACGCCATGCTGGCTGTGCGCACCCTGGACGTTCTGCGCCAACCCGGGGAGTGTCCAAGGACAGGATGCCGGATGCCGGGCCACGGTCCCTGCATCTGTCCGGACGGAATGGAATGGGGAATATCGGACCAGCACATTGTAAAGGGCCTGAAGAATACATTCTGGCCCGGCCGTATGGAGCAGGTGAGGCCGGGAATCTATCTGGACGGCGCCCATAATCCCGGAGGTATCGAGGCGTTCATACAGACAGCCGGGGAAATCTCGCACAGACAGGGAAAGAAGCCGTGGCTGCTGTTTGCGGCTGTTTCGGATAAGGATTATGAGCGTATGGCAGAGCAGCTGTGTAAGGAAATGATTTGGGAAGCAGTGGGCGTGGTTCATATGAACAGTGACAGAGGACTGGCGGCCGAAGCGCTGGCCAGGGTATTCAGAACATATACGTCCAGACCTGTTTACTCATATGGGGACACGAAGAGCGCGGTTTGGGACATGGCGGAAAAAAGCCGGGAAGGACTGTTGTTCTGTGCCGGTTCCCTGTATCTCATAGGCGAGATTAAGGCTGTACTGGAGCAGAAGACCTGAGCAGTCCTGATAAGATAGGAGTGATATACATGATTGATTTTGAAGAGGAGATTGAGCGTTTTAAACCAAGCCTGGATGTGGAAGAGGTGGAGGACGCCATTGTTAAGAGTGATTTAACGGATATGACGGACATCATGATGGAACTGATAAAAGAAAGAGGCGAGCGGGACCTGTGAATACAGACTATGCAAGAAAAAACCAGCAGATAGCCAACAGCTTCTACAACCTGGGCCTGGAAAAGGCCAGGATACGGGATCTGTCCGGCGCGGCCCAGTGCCTGAAGAAGAGCCTGCATTTTAATAAGTATCAGACAAATGCCAGGAATCTGCTGGGACTGATATACTATGAGAACGGGGAAGTGGCAGATGCCCTGGTACAGTGGGTCATCAGCCTGAACCTGCAGCCGGAGGATAATCTGGCGGACCATTATCTGGATGAGATTCAAAGGAAGCCGGGACAGCTGGAGATAGAGAGCCAGAATGTGAAAACATTTAACCAGGCCCTCTGGCATGCGCAAAACGGCAGCGATGATTTGGCCATTCTCCAGCTGGCCAGGGTGGTGGAGTCCAATCCCCATTTTGTGAAGGCCCATCTTCTTCTGGCCCTGTTATATATGGCCAGGGAGGATTTTAATAAGGCCGGGCGCTGCCTGTACAAGATTCTCCAGATTGACAAGAGCAATCAGAAAGCCCTGCACTACATGTCCATTGTAAAGCAGAATACAGGCAGGGCAGACGCGGAGAAGCGCAAGATGGTAAAGGCATTTTCCCATCGGAAGATGGAGGATGACGATGTCATCATCCCCAATACTTATAAGGAAAATACGGGCATTTCCACTGTGCTCCACATCATCATAGGACTGGTACTGGGCATTATGGCATTTTATTTTCTCATTCTGCCGGCCAGAACAAGGGACCTTAACAGCATTCATGATAACAACCTGAAATCCTACATGCAGAAGCTCAACAACGCGAATCAGCAGTACGATATTCTGAAATCGGATTATGACGAGCTGGATGCCCACACAAAGGAGATTCAGGCCCGTCTGGACGAGATGACCACAGGCAACACCAGCGTCATTGCCCAGTACCAGGGACTGATTTGGATTCTTCAGGATTACAGGAGCGGTGATTTGGTGGCTGCGGCCAAGGCGTTTGCCGGAGCCGGTTTTGATTTGATTGAGGACGAAAATATACAGGCCATTGTGGAAAATATACGCCAGGATATGACGGCAAATATCTATCAGAGCCTGGTGGACAGGGGACTTCAGCTGTGGAACGCAGGCAATAAGACAGAGGCCATGGATTATTTCCAGGCCAGTCTGACCATAAAACCGGATAATCCGGAAGCTCTGTTCTATGTGGGGCGTCTGTACCAGGATGCCGGCGACACGGACAATGCCAATTCCATGTTTGACAAAGTGGTCAATGAATTCCCGGATTCCGAATATGTGGACCGGGCAAAGAATGCCAGGGGTTATTAATTTAAACGGTTTTTCAGGAAAGATACTACAGATGATAAGAAATATATCTTTTGTGGTATCTTTTTTATAATTTATAGGCACTGAGAAAGGAGTATGGAGGGATGGAACAGACAACGTTTACGTATGAGGCCAGGGAGCAGATGCTGGTGATTCACCTTCCGAAGGAGCTGGACCACCATAACTGCAGGAACCTGAAACGGGATACGGACCTGCTGCTGGCAGAGAATTACATCAATCGGATTGTATTTGATTTTACCCACACATCATTTATGGATTCATCCGGCATCGGGGTGCTTTTAAACCGCTATAAGCAGATGGCGGCCAGCCGGGGAACCGTGGCCTATTACGGGGCAGGACCCCAGGTCAGGCGGATACTGGAGATGGGCGGGGTAAGCCGCCTTATCAAAGGATATGAAGACAGGGAATCAGCAATAAAGGGATGAAAAAGATGGAGGATAAGAAGATGGAGACAAACAGAGAGCATATGAGGCTGGAAATGGAGAGCCTTTCCCGGAATGAGGAGTTTGCCAGGGTGGTGACGGCCGTGTTCATGAGCAGGCTGGACCCCACCCTGGAGGAAGTGGATGATGTAAAGACAGCCGTATCCGAGGCAGTGACTAATGCAGTCATACATGGCTACAGGGGCGGCCGGGGAACCATATATCTGGACTTGACCGCAGATTTGGAGGAACGGGTCCTGACTGTGGCAGTGGAGGACCGCGGTGTGGGCATAGCGGATGTGAAACAGGCCATGGAGCCCATGTTCACCACGGATCCAGAGGGAGAGCGCTCCGGCATGGGCTTTTCCTTCATGGAGGCATTTATGGACCAGGTAGAGGTGGAGTCCCAACCAAATCATGGCACATTGGTGACAATGAAGAAATCCATCGGCAGGTGACGGCGATGGATGAGACCATGAAATTAATCAATATGGCTCACGCGGGGGATAAAGCGGCAAGGGACCAGCTGGTCATGGACAATGTGGGACTCATATGGAGCATTGTCAGGCGGTTCTCAGGCCGGGGATATGAGATGGAGGATCTGTTCCAGATTGGAAGCATCGGACTGATTAAGGCCATTGACAAATTCGACACAGGGTTTGACGTGAAATTTTCCACCTATGCAGTGCCCATGATTGCAGGGGAAATCAAACGCTTTCTCAGGGATGACGGTATGATCAAGGTCAGCCGCTCCATCAAGGAACTGGGGGTTAAGGTCAGGGCCGCCAGGGAGGAAATGACATACAGCCTGGGCAGGGAGCCCACCATTGAGGAGATAGCAGGCAGACTGGGCACCAGCCGTGAGGAGGTGGCGGCGTCCCTGGAGGCGGCAGCTGAGGTGGAGTCACTGTACCGTCCGGCTGACAGCGGAGATGAAAATTCCACCTATCTTATGGATCGGCTGGCCCAGGACAACAATGACCATGAGGATTTGTTAAACCGAATGGTTTTAAAGGATTTGATGGAGGGACTTGAGGAAGATCAGAGGGAAATTATACTGCGCAGATATTTTTACAATGAGACCCAGACCCAGATTGCCGGCGAGCTGGGCATTTCACAGGTACAGGTTTCACGGCTGGAAAAACGTATATTGAAAGAAATGAGGAAAAAACTGTAAACAAAATCCGTAAGGTATAAAAAGTTCCATGGAAGTCATACTAGATACCAGAAACCAATTAACTTTTCTTGAAAAGGATGTGATTCTTATGGGTTTTGGTAAACGAGTATGTGAACTGCTTGCAGTCATAGCCTCCCTTCTCCTGATAGGGGCCCTGGTATGGTATCTGTCCTCAGGTTTCGGAGACAGGGGATATGAAAAGGAAGGGACGCTGGTGTGGGAGGAGACGGACGAGTCTTCCATGGAAGAGGAAGCATGTCCGGCCTTTGTGACTGACCCTGTGTCCATGATGTTCGGACAGCAGGAAATCCAAAGGAGCGGAAGAGGACTATGAACCATACAGTCTATTTAAAACTAAATCAAATCACGGAGCTGACTCACAAGGATGTTGTCTTAAAGGACGTGGCCCAGGTTTACTGCGACGACCAGAATGTGATGAACAAATGCAACTCCATGAAGGTCATGACCGTGAAGGTGGATGCCAAGCGGCGCTATATCATGAGCGCCCTGGATGTAATCAATAAGTTAAAACAGCTGGACTCCACCATTGATGTAAACAACGTGGGGGAGACGGATTTCATCATTGCCTACAAACCGCCTTCCCCGCCTGCTTACATCTGGCAGTGGACCAAGACCATATTTGTCTGCCTGGTGTGCTTTTTCGGCGCAGCATTTGCCATCATGACCTTTAACAATGACGTCAGCGTCACCGATGTGTTCAGCGAGGTGTTCAAGCTGGTCATGGGCTATGAGTCCGGAGGTTTTACCGTGCTGGAGGTAAGCTACTCCGTGGGTCTGGCCGTGGGTATCGTCGGTTTCTTCAACCATTTCGCAGCCATAAAACTGAATACGGACCCCACGCCGTTAGAGGTGGAAATGCGCCTTTATGAGGACAATATCAGTAAGACCCTGATTGCCAATGACAGCAGAAAGGAGTCTAAAATTGATATTACTTAAAAAATGTTTGCTGGCGTTCTTCGGTCTGTGCGCCGGCGGCATCATTGCGGCCGGCGTATACGCGTTCCTTGCTATTATCGGCGTGTTTGTGCGTCTCATGGGAAAGACCGGTACAAGGAAGCATATTTTTCTGTATGAGACAGTGATTATTCTGGGCGGAGTCCTGGGAAATATACTGGATATTTATGAGTTCCCCATTTATATGGGGCCCTATCTGGGCACCCTGTTCATATGTGCGTACGGACTGTCCGTTGGGATTTTCGTGGGCTGTCTGGTCATGTCTCTGGCAGAGACACTGAAAGCCCTTCCGGTTATCAGCCGGAGGATTCATCTGGCCGTGGGGCTTCAATATCTGATATTTGCCCTGGCCGCGGGGAAAATGGCGGGATCTCTGGTATATTTTTGGAATCATATGGCTTCCCTTGGATGACGGGGCCAAAGATGATGAGCCAAAAAGGGTTTGGGCTGTCCGCATCCGGATTTTGAGAGGAGTAAACAAATGGAAATTGATAAGAAAAAGTATGAGGAGTACGTGAAACAGGTGACTCCCACCCACAGCCTGGCAAAGAACATGGCTGCGGCCTTCCTGGTAGGCGGAATCATCTGCGCGCTGGGACAGTTTGCCCTGAATTTCATGATGAACAACATGGGCATGGACCAGGAGACAGCCGCGGCCTGGACCCTGCTGGAGCTGATTCTTTTAAGTATCCTGCTGACCGGATTTAATATCTATCCAAAGATTGTGAAGTTCGGGGGAGCAGGCGCCCTTGTGCCGATAACAGGGTTTGCCAATTCCGTGGTGGCTCCGGCCATTGAGTTTCACTCGGAGGGCGAGGTGTTCGGCGTTGGCTGTAAGATATTCACCATTGCCGGGCCGGTGATTTTGTATGGGGTTTTGACCAGCTGGGTGCTGGGGCTGATTTACTGGATTGGGAGATTGATGGGGATTTTTTAAACGCGCATGGACTGGGAAATATTTCCTGGTCCATATTTTTCTTTTCGGAAACATGCAGTTGACATTTTATGGTTTCTCTGATATATTATACTAGTTAGTCATGACTAACGAAAAGCAAAGGAGAAAGCGGCATTGGCGTGTTTCCTGAAAAAGCACGGACTCATACAGGTGCGGTGCAATAAGGACTGGGGAGCTGTTGTTAAGGAGAAGTACAGAGCTCTGGCCGGGGCGGGGCTGGATACAGTGGCTGATATGCGGTGCCCCGTGGCAGGCGGGATGGCAGCGGATTACCGGCATAGGTATGAAGAACAAGGCCCCGGAGAGCGAAGCCAGGGGGAACAGGGTCCTCACCTTGTAATACCGGACATTGAACCGATTCTGATTCATTGTGCCAGGGAAATCAGCGGGAGAAGGGATTTATGTGACGGACAGAAACTGATTACCACGCCCTGCCAGGCCCTGGCAGATGCAGGCAATGCCTTAAAACTTAAGGACACCAGGTTCCTGGCATGGAACGGGCTTTTGAAGGAATTGGGAGACACGGTGGAGGGCGCCTGCGCGGAATATGCGGTACAGGAAGGTACCTTGAGGGGGAATCGTGGAAACAGGCCAGGCTGGTGGAGATGCTCTGCTGTCATATGGGATGCCACAATGGGGATGGAGTGACCACAGATGAAAAGTAGGCGGAAAAAGATAATTGTGCCCATGATAGGGATTGGGGCGATTCTGCTTATATGGTATGGGGTCTGCCGGGCGGAGCTGTTTAGCGCCTACGTGCTGCCGCATGGCCGTTTCGTGGAAGCCCAGAAGCGCGTTGCGGCATTTATGAAGGATAACCAGGATGAGGCCCTTCAGATTGTGGCAGAGGAGCTGGATTTGGACGAAGAAGCGGTAAGGGAAATGTATGCCTGCTATGATTTTTCCATGGATGTTACCGATGAGGATAAGAAAGGCTTTCAGAAAACAGCTGATTTCATGCTGGAATCCGGCATGATAGAGGAAGAACTGAATGTAAATAGTTTGTTTTTGTAAATATCCGTGATAAGCAGGCTGCCTTTTGGTTCTTTTATTTTTGAGTATTTTTCCGGAAACGAGGGATACTGTAATTATTATATCCTGTCACAGGAAGGAGAGTACATGAAATGGGACAGATGAAAGGCAAGGCAAGTATTGAATTTGAACATCCCCCGGTCATCATAAGTGCTGGCTCCGTCGTAGGAAAAAAAGAGGGGGAAGGCCCTCTTGGAAGCCTGTTCGACGAGATAGAACTGGACGATATGTTTGGAATGGATAATTGGGAACAGGCGGAGAGCACCATGCAGAAGAAAACCGCGGATCTGGTCATTGAAAAGGGCGGCATACGAAAGGGTGATCTGCGCTATCTGTTTGCGGGCGATCTGCTGGGGCAGCTCATAGCCACATCCTTTGGCACCGTGGATTTGGAGATACCTCTTTTTGGGCTTTACGGGGCCTGCTCCACCATGGGGGAGGCATTGGGATTGGGTGCAATGGCGGTCAACGCGGGATATGCGGACCAGGTCATGTCCATGGCGTCCAGCCATTTTGCCACCGCGGAAAAGCAGTTTCGTTTTCCACTGGCCTATGGGAACCAGAGGCCGCCCTCTGCCACATGGACTGTTACAGGCTGCGGCGCCGTGGTTCTGGCCGGAAACCGGAAGGATGGTATGGCCCGCATCGCAGGCATCACAACCGGACGCATGGTGGACATGGGCGCCAAGGATTCTATGAATATGGGAGCAGCCATGGCCCCGGCAGCGTTCCACACCATTGAACAGAACCTGGAGGATTTCCAGGTCAATGAGACCTGGTATGATAAAATCATCACAGGGGATCTGGGAGAAGTGGGAAGGACCATCCTGCTTGAGTTTATGAAGAATAAGGGAAGGGACTTAAGCCAGCTTCACATGGACTGCGGTATGGAGATATACGATAAGGAACAGCAGGACACCCATGCTGGCGGAAGCGGATGCGGCTGTTCCGCCGTAACCCTGTGTTCCTACATCCTCCCAAAGGTACAGGACGGCACCTGGAAGCGGGTTCTGTTTGTACCCACCGGGGCCCTGCTGTCCTCTGTCAGCTTCAATGAAGGACAGAGCATACCGGGCATTGCCCACGCAGTCGTCATTGAACATATAGACAGTTAAGGAGGAAATGACATGGACTATTTAAAAGCATTCATCGTGGGAGGAATTATCTGCGCCCTGGTGCAGATTCTGCTGGAAAAGACAAAGATGATGCCGGGACGGGTTATGGTCACCCTGGTAGTCAGCGGCGCCATACTGGGAGCCATAGGGCTTTATGAACCCTTTGCGAAATGGGCGGGGGCAGGGGCTACCGTACCTCTTCTGGGCTTTGGAAACACCCTCTGGAAGGGCGTAAAGGAGGGAATTGGAGAGGATGGGCTTCTGGGCATCTTTAAGGGCGGATTCACAGCCAGTTCTGCGGGAATATGCGGCGCATTGGTATTCGGCTATCTGGCGTCCCTTGTGTTTAAGCCGAAAATGAAATGATGAAAATGAATATGGAAAGCATGAAAGTAATAAAGGCGTCATAACAAAAAACCGGGACACAGCTGTCATCTGACGGCTTTCGTTCCGGTTTTTAACATGACTTTATATCTGTCAGTACTGGATTTTTAAATAGTCTGCTAGTAAGGCCGGTTCCCCGGACCAAACCCTTCCGTGGTTTCCGGCGAGGTCTGGTAACCCGGACCGATAGGTGTCACGGTAGGACCTGTATTTCCGGGCTCATTGATGTTGGGCGGAATGATGGTGGAAACGTCGGAGTGGACGGTGCAGTAGCCCGGGATAGCAAATACGGAATCATCCGTAGCTCCCTCCTCGCCCTCCGGCAGTGTCATGCATACCCTGGTAGTCTTTGTGGGACAGTAGGGAGTGGGGCGCATGCCTGATTCCGCGCATACGGTAACCTCCACATGCTTGTCGCAGACTTCCGTGGGGGCGGTTCCCTTAGCAAAATACTCGGTGTAGACGGCATTTCCCCTGGGGTCGTGGTTGCAGACACCGGAGACAGCCCTCTTGCCGGATTTGCGGCAGATTTCCGCAGTCTCGATACTGTCCGGCACCGCAAAGCCCGGGTCTGACATGCCCTCGTGGACACGGTTCATGATGTTGCGCCAGATGTCCTTGTGGAAGCTGGTTCCGCCGTTGTTCACGCCGCCGTGCTTAAGCTTCTGGTTGTTGTCACATCCGCCCCATATGCCGGCGGTGTAATAAGGCGTATAGCCCACGAACCATACATCGTTGTTGGAGGTGGTTGTGCCGCTCTTGCCGGCCGCAGTCATGCCTGTCAGGGCAGCGCGGGTACTGGTGGAGTTGATGGACACGCCCGGCCGGGTGAATTTGCGGTTGCTCTTCATGGATTCCGACATGGCATCCGTTAAAAGGAAGGCAGTGGAATCCTTTAACACCTGCTTTGTCTCCGGTTCATTGTCTATGAGGACCTTTCCGTTGTGGTCCAGTATCTTGGTGAAGAAACGGGGCTTTGTGTACACGCCGCCGTTGGCAATAGCGGCATAGGCTGTGGTCAGCTCCAGGTTGGAAACGCCCTTTGTGATGCCGCCCAGGGCGGTGGCTGCTCCCAGGTCATCCTTTGTAAGGGAGGTAATGCCCATGTTTTCTGCGTACTCCACGCCAAGCTGTGGCGTGACTGTCTCCATAAGGCAGCGCACAGCCACAATGTTCATGGAGTAGATGATGCCGTCCCGGATGCTGGAGTAACCGGTAAAGCCATAGCCGGAATTCCACCAGTTCCTGAAGGTCTTGGTTCCTATGGTGTAGGGCGCGTCGTAGTAGACCGTGCCCAGGGTGGCGCCGCAGGCATCCAGGGCGGGCGCGAAGGCCGTGATGACCTTAAAGGCGGAGCCTGGCTGGCGGTATACGTTGCTGGCGCGGTTCAGGGTAAGACTGGCTGTCTTTTCGCCGCGGCCGCCGCACAGCGCCTTGACCTCGCCTGTGTGCTGATCTAATAGAACGAAGGAGGCCTGGGGCTGTAAAATCAGATTCTGGCGCTCTCCGATGATTTCATCGCCATCCTTTAATAGCCATGCCTTATACTGGTCAATGTCGTCCTGGACCGCTTCCTTGGAGGCGTAGAGTCCCTCAAAGGAGGAATCTCCCAGCACGCTTTTGCGGAAGGTGCGCAGGTTCTCCTCTGAATAGTGCTCCGTGGTGCCGTCCGCGTGAGTAATGGAGAGCCTGTACTCCACGGAATACTTGGCAACGGAATAGTTGTCCGGGTTATTGATCTCCTCGTCCACAATGGCCTGTAAGGCGGGATCCTGAGTGGTATAAATCTGCAGTCCACCGGAATACAGGAGATTGCTGGCCTGGCTTTCCGTGTAATCCAGCTTTTCCATCAGGGCGTTTATGACCTGTTCAATGAGCTCGTCCGTAAAATAGCTGTAGTGGCTGTTGATTCCCTTGGTGGCTGTATCCACGTTCTGTATCCTGTCGTATACATCATCAGCCAGGGCTTCTTCCTGCTGGGCCTTGGTGATATAATCCTGCTCATACATATACTGGAGTACGATTCTCCGGCGCTCCGCATTGTTTTCGCGTCCTGATATGGGATTGAGTCTGGAGGGATTCTTGGTGATGGATGCAAGCACGGTACACTCGGAGAGAGTCAGGTCGGAAACGTCCTTGTTGAAATAGCGTTTGGCCGCCACCTTTACTCCCAGGGTGTTGTTGCCCAGGTTGATGGTGTTGAGATAGTTGGTGATAATCAGCTTCTTGGTATCTTCCTTGCTCATGCCTGAATTCTTTTCCAGCTGCACGGCAAGGTACTGCTCCTGCAGTTTACGCTCAATCCTGGCACCCCAGCCGGATTCCATTCCTCCGGAGAACACGTTGTTCTTGATGAGCTGCTGTGTTATGGTGCTTCCGCCGCCCGCATAGTCGTCGCTGACAATGCCCTTAACGGCCCTGGCAATGGAACGGATGTCGATGCCGTTGTGGGTCCAGAAACGGGAATCCTCAATGGCTACGAATGCGTTTACCAAATCCTTTGGAAGTTCATCGTAGGTGGCTTCCTCGCGGTTGGAACCGCTGGTGACCAGGGTATCCGTCAGGTTCCCGGCGGAGTCGTATACTGCGGTGGCAAAACGGCTGGGCTGAATATTTAGAATATCAACGGAAGGGGCATTATCTATAATGCCTTTAACCATACCGAAACCGATGGAGGCGCCCACTACTGCCAGAAACAAAAACAGGACAAAAAGCGCCTTAAATATATTAAGGAGCAGCCTTGAAGCGTATTTGCCCGATTTAGAGTGGAGAGACTTAAGCCTGCGCTCAGCCTCGTACTTTCCATAGTTCATAGATTCTCCTTTTCGTACATAATCTGAATGGGATCCGCCCCCCTGCGGACCCTTATACCTATCTTGTAGATTATACACCAGTTTTGTAAAATTGAAAAGGTTTAAATATGCCCTTGCCATCGCCTGATATCTATATTATGATAAAAAATAGGTAAAAAATGTCGAAAGGTGGGGATGGTAACCCACAAATAACCGTAAAGGAGCCGTAAAAGTGGTAGATAGTTACAAAATTCTGTACAAGGGAGGATCAGGAGAGCTGGTGGAGAAGAAGTCGCGCTTCATAGCGGACCTGCGCCCGGTGGCTTCAGAGGAGGAAGCCCTGGAATTTATAGAGGAAATCAGAAAGAAATACTGGGATGCAAGACATCACTGTTTTGCCTATATTATAGGAGACAGGGGACAGTCCGCACGGTGCAGCGACGACGGGGAGCCGTCCCAGACAGCCGGGAAACCCATGATGGATGTGCTGGCAGGGGAGGAGCTCCACGATGTGTGTGCCGTTGTAACCCGGTATTTCGGAGGCACCCTGCTGGGTACGGGGGGACTGGTGCGGGCGTATTCCGGTGCTGTCAAGGAAGGAATTAAGAACTGTGTCATCCTGGAGAAAAAGCTGGCTGTCCGTCTGAACATCACCACTGATTACAGCGGGGTGGGCAAGATTCAATACATTGCGGCCCAGGGAGGGATCGACACCCTGGATACCCAGTATACGGATAAGGCCGTGTTTACCTTCCTGGTTCCCATAGCGGAGGAGGGAAGATTTACGGCCCAGATTACGGAGGGAACGGCAGGAAAGGCTGTCATACAGAAAGTGGATGAGGTTTACTACGGCCTTGGCGACAGCGGTCTGGTGGTGTTTTAGGAGGAGGAATGTGATAATGGAGATGGAAATGAAAAAACTGGGATTTGGAACCATGAGGCTTCCCGTGTTAAATCAGGAGGACCCGGCGGCGGTGGATTTGGAGCAGCTGCAGCTGAATTACATAGACTGGGACAGCCCCAATATCCAGTCCCGCCAGTGCTGCGAGGTGTGCCGCAGATACGGGAAGGATGTCATAGTCATGGAGCCGGTCAAGGGAGGGACCCTGGCTGATGTGCCCCGGTAGGCCAGGGACCTGATGGAGGCCCATGCTCCGGGCATGACGCCTGCGTCCTGGGCTGTCCGCTTTGCCGCCAGCCGTGAGGGCGTCATTAT
Source organism: Enterocloster clostridioformis (assembly GCF_020297485.1). Lineage (NCBI taxonomy): Bacteria > Bacillati > Bacillota > Clostridia > Lachnospirales > Lachnospiraceae > Enterocloster > Enterocloster clostridioformis. The sequence goes on along the minus strand of NZ_JAIWZC010000001.1, from coordinate 1,148,875 downwards.
GGTGCTGTCAGGCATGTCGGATTACAGCCAGCTCCTGGACAACACAGCCTATATGCAGGACTTTGTTCCCCTGACTGAAAAGCCGGGGACTGCATCGGCTGCCGCAGATGCGAGGCCATATGCCCGCAGCACCTGCCCGTGGTACAGCACATGAAGGAAATAGCAGAGGTGTTTGAGCCGGCCAAATAGGGCGCCGGGATAGGGAAAAACAGCGGCAATCAGCGGAAATGGTGTAAAATCCCTTGCAATCTCAACACACCAATGCTATACTATAAAACCGTGGCTGTAGACGTATATAATAAGGAAGAGTAATCACTATGAAGATGAAAAGAGAAGATGTAAGAAATATCGCTATCATTGCCCATGTAGACCATGGTAAGACCACATTAGTAGACCAGCTGCTGAGGCAGAGCGGCGTGTTCCGCGCGAACCAGGAGGTACAGGAGCGTGTTATGGACTCCAATGACCTGGAGCGTGAGAGAGGAATCACCATCCTGTCCAAGAACACGGCTGTATTTTATAAAGACACAAAAATCAACATCATCGACACGCCAGGGCACGCTGATTTCGGCGGGGAGGTGGAGCGCGTGCTAAAGATGGTGGACGGCGTTGTGCTGGTAGTGGATGCCTATGAGGGACCCATGCCCCAGACAAAGTTCGTGCTTCAGAAGGCGCTGGATCTGAACCTGTCCGCCATTGTATGCATCAACAAGATTGACAGGCCTGAGGCCAGACCCGCGGATGTCATTGACGAGACGCTGGAGCTGATGATGGACCTGGATGCAACGGACGAGCAGTTAGACTGCCCCTTTATCTACGCATCTGCCAGGGGCGGATTCGCAAAATACAAGATTGAAGACCCGGAAGTGGACATGAGCCCTCTGTTTGAGACCATCATAAACCATATCCCGGCTCCGGAGGGAGATCCGGACGCGGAGACTCAGGTACTCATAAGCACCATTGACTACAATGAATTCGTAGGCCGGATCGGCATCGGACGTGTGGACAACGGGGGACTTAAGGTGAACCAGGAGTGTGTTCTGGTGAATCATCACGAGCCGGATAAGTTTAAGAAAATCAAGATAGGAAAGCTCTATGAGTTTGACGGACTTAAGAGGGTGGAGGTGCAGGAGGCCGGTATTGGTTCCATTGTTGCCATCTCCGGTATTGCGGATATCCATATCGGCGATACCATCTGTACCCCTAATAATCCGGAGTCCATTCCGTTCCAGAAGATATCTGAGCCCACTATTGCCATGTATTTCATGGTAAATGACAGCCCGCTGGCAGGCCAGGAGGGTAAATTTATCACCTCCCGCCATCTGCGTGACCGTCTGTTCAGGGAGCTGAACACGGATGTAAGCCTGCGGGTGGAGGAGACGGATTCCGCAGACTGCTTCAAGGTGTCCGGCCGCGGTGAGCTGCACCTGTCCGTTCTGATTGAAAACATGCGCCGCGAGGGCTTTGAGTTTGCTGTCAGCAAGGCGGAGGTGCTCTACAAATACGATGAGAGAAACCGCAGGCTGGAGCCCATGGAGCTGGCTTATGTGGATGTGCCTGAGGAATACACAGGCGTCGTCATCCAGAAGCTGACCAGCCGCAAGGGCGCCCTTCAGGGTATGAGCCAGGCGGCAGGCGGCTATTCCAGGCTGGAATTCTCCATTCCATCCAGAGGACTCATCGGCTACCGCGGTGATTTCCTGACAGATACAAAGGGAAATGGTATACTGAACACTATTTTTGACGGATACGCAGAGTACAAGGGCGATTTGTTCTACCGTCAGACCGGCTCCCTTATTGCCTTTGAGGCAGGCGAGGCCATTACCTACGGTCTTTTCAATGCCCAGGAAAGAGGTACCCTGTTCATAGGACCGGGCGTCAAGGTGTACTCCGGAATGGTAGTGGGCCAGAGCCCTAAGGCAGAGGACATTGAAATCAATGTCTGCAAGACAAAGAAGCTGACCAACACCCGTTCCTCCAGCGCTGACGAGGCACTTAAGCTGACACCTCCTAAAATTATGAGCCTGGAGCAGGCTCTGGACTTCATTGATACGGATGAGCTTCTGGAGGTGACTCCGGAGAGTCTGCGCATCCGCAAGAAGATTCTGGACCCAACCCTGAGAAAGAGGGCTTCTTTTAAGAACAAATAGATAAAAATCGACATTTTGTAAGCGAAATGGCGAATCCTGTCGAACGATTCTGGCGGGATTCGCCTTATTTTTTGTTCTATTATGGCATTTCCCCTCATAAACTATCAATGTGCCGTACAAAAGCAAGAGAATAAAAGGATGAAACAAGTAAAACGGCAGAATGAGAAATATTTTAGAAGCGAAGAGGAGATGTACTATGTCAGAAAAAATGATTGAAAACAACAGGGTAAGCGTCATCGGAGAAATCGTGTCGGGATTTACCTTCAGCCATGAAGTCTTCGGAGAAGGATTTTATATGGTGGATGTGGCTGTCAACAGACTCAGCGAGCAGGCGGACATCATTCCCCTGATGATATCCGAGCGCCTCATAGACGTACATAAAGACTATTCAGGCTGCACCGTGGAATCCATAGGCCAGTTCCGTTCCTACAACCGGCATGAGGGAGTCAAGAACCGGCTGATGCTGTCCATCTTTGTGAGGGAAATCCATTTCATTGAGGAATTCACGGATTACACCAAGACCAATCAGATATTCCTGGACGGCTATATCTGCAAGCCGCCTATTTACAGAAAAACTCCTCTTGGACGGGAGATCGCAGATATTCTTCTGGCTGTGAACCGTCCTTACGGCAAATCAGATTACATACCCTGCATCAGCTGGGGACGCAACGCGCGCTTTGCTTCCAGCTTCGAGGTGGGCACCAGGGTAAGGGTTTGGGGCCGTGTGCAGAGCCGCGAGTACACCAAGAAGCTCAGCGAGACAGAGTGCGAGAAGCGCATTGCATATGAAGTCTCAATCAGCAAGCTGGAATGTGACGAGGCTTGAACAGAAGATGCTACGGACGCTGTCATCTGACGATTCCTTTTGAATATCTTTTGAAAAATGTAAGAAATATTTGCAATATTGGCTAAACTATGCTATTATGAGCAAGTCCAATTGTTCTTAAGAAAAAGCAAGTAAAGCATGAGGTGCAAGATGATGAAAGAGAGCATGATACAGGTTATCTGTGGACCGGGACGCGGTAAGACCACCAGTGCCATTGGAAGGGGGCTCACCGCGCTGACCAAGGGAAAGTGTGTCTATATGGTACAGTTCCTTAAGGGCGCCCTGGATGCGGATAACATGGAAATCATACAGCGTCTGGAACCGGAATTTAAAATGTTCAGATTTGAGAAGACGCCTGTTTTCTTTGACCGGCTGACGGAAGAGGAGAAGGCAGAGGCAAGAATCTGTATCCTGAACGGCCTGAATTTTGCCAGGAAGGTTCTGGTGACAGGGGAGTGTGATGTGCTTATCCTGGATGAGATTCTGGGAATCCTGGACGAGGGAGTGATATCTGGCGAGGAGCTGTGCGCCATCATAGCCCAGGCCAGGAATGCGCAGATACAGCTGATCCTCACAGGGACCATATATCCTGAGTGCCTGAACGGCCATGTAGATGAGGTCACAAGGATTCAGACAAGATATGAGTGATTTCCTGTTGACAGACTGTTGGCAGGGTGATAATATAATACCAACAATCATAGAGTAGAGGTTGCGTTAATCATGAGTAGATAAGCCGGATGTGGCAGGCACAGGCGATGGCTTAGGGAAAGGGAGAAACGCCGAAGAGGAAGCGTTCCTTGTTCACGCCCCCTCTGGGCATATGGTTAAGAGCCGTATGACTGTCATCCGGGTGGATGGAGAGCTACCAAAGAACGTGGATTAGACACTGGAATCATACGTATATGGAAGGGCTGACATTTACCTCAGCCCTTTTTTGTTTCCAAGAAAAGTACGTCCGGGTTTCATTTTCTATGGGGAAAAGCACACTGTGATTGAATCAAGAAAAAAGGAGAGAATATAGCATGGCACTTTTTGAAGGAGCAGGTGTAGCACTGGTGACCCCGTTTAAGGAAAACGGTGAAGTGAATTACGAAAAACTGGAGGAGATTGTAGAAGAGCAGATTGCGGGCGGCACGGACTCCATTATTGCCTGCGGTACCACAGGCGAAGCCTCCACCATGACCCATGAGGAGCATCTGGATGTGATTGAGTACATCTGCAGGGTGACAAAAAAACGGATTCCTGTGGTTGCAGGGACCGGCTCAAACTGTACGGAGACAGCCGTCTATCTCTCCGCGGAGGCAGAGAAGAGAGGGGCGGACGGACTTCTTCTGGTGTCACCATATTATAATAAGGCTACCCAGAAGGGGCTTATGGCCCATTTTACGGCTGTTGCGGACGCGGTGAAGACTCCCGTTATCCTCTATAACATTCCGGGCAGGACAGGCGTCACCATTAAGCCTGAGACCATTGCGGCCCTGTGTAAGGACGTGGATAATATTGTGGGGGTTAAGGAGGCCAGCGGCAACTTTTCAGCCATTGCCACTCTTATGAGTCTGTCAGACGGCAAGGTGGATTTGTACTCAGGCAACGATGACCAGATTGTGCCCCTTCTCTCCCTGGGAGGCAAGGGGGTTATCTCCGTGCTGTCCAATGTGGCTCCGCGCCAGACCCATGACATCTGCGCTTCCTACTTTGCGGGGAATGTAAAAACCAGCGCCAGCCTTCAGTTAAAGGCCATACCGCTGATTACGGAGCTCTTTAGCGAGGTAAACCCCATCCCTGTAAAGGCTGCCATGAACATGATGGGCAAGGGCGTGGGACCGTTACGCATGCCTTTGACTGAGATGGAGCCCCAGAATCAGGAGAAGCTTAAGAGGGCCATGGCGGATTACGGTATCCTGTAGGGAAGATTCCGGGAAAGGACGGTATACCAATGGTAAAGATGATAATGCACGGCTGCCGCGGGGCCATGGGACATGTAATTACAGGTCTGGCGGCAGAAGACGAAGATATCCGGATTGTTGCAGGCATCGATGTGCGGGAGGGAACGGATTTGGGATATCCTGTGTTCCCTTCCCTGGACCAGTGCAGCGTGAAGGCGGACGTGATTGTGGATTTCGCATCCCCAAAGGCAGTGGACGGCCTCCTGGCCTACAGCTGCAGAGAGCAGGTTCCCGTGGTCCTCTGTACCACAGGGCTCTCGAAGGAGCAGCTTAAGTCAGTGGAAAAGGCCAGCGAAAAGACGGCTATCCTGCGCTCCGCCAACATGTCCCTGGGAGTAAACCTGCTGCTCAAGCTGGTGGGCGACGCGGCCAGGGTACTGGCAGGATCCGGCTTTGACATGGAAATCGTGGAAAAGCACCATAACCAGAAGGTGGATGCACCCAGCGGCACAGCCCTGGCCCTGGCAGATTCCATGAACCAGGCCATGGACGGGCAGTACGCCTATACCTGTGACAGAAGCACCAGACGGGAAAAGAGAAATCCGAAGGAAATAGGAATTTCGTCCGTCAGAGGCGGTTCCATAGTGGGTGAACACGACGTGATATTTGCGGGTAGGGACGAGGTGGTCACCTTCAGCCACACGGCTTATTCCAAGGCTATTTTCGCCAAAGGCGCCCTGGAGGCAGCCAAATTCCTGGCCGGTAAGGCGCCCGGCATGTATTCCATGACGGACGTAGTGAGATTATAACAAATATTTCCAGAAAAGGCAGGATGTTCCACCATAATCCATTCTCCTAAAGCACATAATATAGGTAGAAAACGAAAGGAGAATGTCATTATGAAAAAAATCAGACCTGCAATTTTTGCAATGCTGCTGCTCATCATGGTTATGTCTGTTACGGCCTGTGGAAGCAATAACTCCAATACACAGTCCTCAACAGGCGCCAGCCAGAATTCATCTTCAGCAGCCACATCCACCAGTACCTCATCCCAGGAAACCACAGGGATGGAGACATCTTCCATGGAAACGGAAGGGGACGGCATCATTGACGGACTTATGAATGACGTGGATAAGGGCGCACGTGACGTTAAGGACGGCGTGAACGATATCACAGGCGAATCCAACACAGTCAATGAGAGCGGCACCAACAATACAACAGAGTCCAGATAGTAAATTGCTGTCCGGGCCTGGATATGGACCCTTTCTATGCCGGGTACGGCTGGAGAGGGTCTATCTGTGTAAAAACCAGAAGATGCCCCTTGAAGAGCTCCCTTCAAAGGATTATAATCAGTTCATGGACAAACGGGGAAGGAGATGGATTGGGGTACATAATCAGACGTTTCAGACTGGTGGATATGGGGAAGATAAGCCTGAGAAAGATGTGTTTCAGGAAGATGTTCCTGAGGGTGATGTGTCTGAGGAAGAATGGGCAGAGAAAGAAGGGATTGAGAAAGATGCGCCGGAGGGCGGTGAAATCCTGGAAAGCGCGCTGTCCGTCCATCAGACGAAGGAGGCGCTGCGTCAGAGGCGCCCTGTTTCTTTTGGCCGCAGGTACCATGGCCTGGGCGGGAACGGGCCGGGGCATTGTCCGCTGGGTCCGGGAGCAGATACCGCATATGGTACGGATTGAGGAGAGCAGTCCGGCCCGGGCGGCAGACCGGGATGGGATGACATCGGTGAAGCGGGGCTTTACCATTCGCCTGGATGAAAGGAAAATCCACATATACCAGGTGGAGGAAGGATATGAGGACCGTGAAAGGTCCGGCGATTCAGGGAGTGATTAGCGGGGCGGAGTACATTCATTAGGAATTTTAATGATTGCCACGCTTGTATTCAAAGACATTGTGTATTATAATTTCTTCTGAAATGGTATTCTTTTATAGCGTCAGCTTATAAATCCATATCGCAACCATACGAATATTAGAAAAGGACAGGTGGATACCCATGGAAAAGAAAGAGATGCTCTACGAAGGAAAGGCTAAGAAGGTTTACACAACGGAGGACCCGGACGTGTTAATCGTGTCCTACAAGGATGATGCAACCGCATTCAACGGTCTGAAAAAGGGAACCATTGTTGGAAAGGGCGCCATCAACAACCGTATGACCAATTTCATTTTCAAAAAGCTGGAGGATAAGGGTGTACCTACCCACCTGGTAGAAGAATTAAATGACAGGGAAACCGCTGTGAAGAAGGTGGAGATTGTTCCCCTGGAGGTAATCATCCGCAATTATTCCGCAGGCAGCTTTGCCAAGAAGATGGGAATGGAGGAAGGCGTCAAGTTTAAATGCCCGACTCTGGAATTCAGCTATAAGAACGACGAACTGGGCGACCCGTTTATCAACAGCTATTACGCACTGGCACTGGGACTTGCCACCCAGGAGGAGATTGACCATATCACTGAGTATGCGTTTAAGGTAAACGAAGTGCTGCAGGAATATTTTGACGGACTGAACATTGACCTGATTGATTTCAAGATTGAGTTCGGCCGTTATCACGGCAAGGTTATCCTGGCTGACGAGATTTCTCCTGATACATGCCGGCTCTGGGATAAGGATACCCATGAGAAGCTGGATAAGGACAGATTCAGAAGAGATCTGGGCAATGTAGAGGATGCATACGAAGAAGTATTCCGCAGGCTGGGTATCCAGTAAGCAGGACCGGGAGGTTTGACGCGGACAAATTAAGATACAACGCCTGGGCATGAATACCCGGGCGTTCCCTTCTTTGAGAAGGGAATATGGAATCAGTACCGCATTGTTATCGTTGCAGCGCGGTATGAAACTGGCAGCTTGACACACAGAAAGGACATGACTTCATGGATCAGAACCGGATGGATTTTGATATTGGGGCAGATAAACTGCGTGAGGAGTGCGGGGTTTTTGGGATGTATGATTTTGATGGGAACGACGTGGCCCGGGCCATATACTACGGGCTTTTTGCCCTGCAGCACCGGGGACAGGAAAGCTGCGGTATAGCGGTGAGCGACACAGAAGGACCCAAGGGGAGGGTAGCGGCCCATAAGGGGATGGGCCTTTGCAACGAGGTATTTACGCCGGAGGCGCTGGAGAGTCTGAAGGGCAATATCGGCGTGGGCCATGTGCGGTATTCCACGGCCGGCAGCAGTACCCGGGAAAACGCGCAGCCTTTGGTGCTCAATTATGTAAAAGGAACCCTGGGTCTGGCCCACAACGGCAACCTGGTCAATGCGCCTGAGCTGCGCCATGAGCTGGAGTACACAGGGGCTATTTTCCAGACTACCATTGACTCGGAGGTCATTGCCTACCATATAGCCAGGGCCAGGATTCATACCCCAAATGTGGAGAGCGCAGTGGCCGCAGCCATGAAGAAGCTGAAGGGAGCCTACTCCCTGGTAATCATGAGTCCCCGCAAGCTGATTGGAGCGAGAGACCCCATGGGCTTCAAGCCTTTGTGTATCGGGAAACGGGATAATGCCTACATCCTGGCGTCAGAGACATGCGCCCTGGAGACCATAGGGGCTGAGTTTGTCCGGGATGTGGAGCCGGGGGAAATCGTGACCATCACGGCGGACGGCATATCCTCTGATAAGGAGATGTGCCTGGCTGACCCTTCCGGAGAAGCCAGATGTATCTTTGAGTATATTTATTTTGCCAGACCGGACAGTGTTTTTGACGGAGTGAGCGTTTATAAGGCCAGGATTCAGGCCGGCCGGTTCCTGGCTGTGGATTCACCGGTGGAGGCAGACCTGGTGGTGGGCGTGCCTGAATCCGGCAATGCGGCGGCTCTGGGCTATGCCATGGAATCCGGGATTCCATACGGAACAGCTTTTGTGAAGAATTCCTACGTGGGAAGGACCTTCATCAAGCCAAAGCAGAGCAGCAGGGAATCTGCGGTGCGAATCAAACTCAATGTGTTAAAGGAGGCTGTGGCCGGAAAAAGGGTCATCATGATTGACGACTCCATTGTCCGGGGAACCACCAGCGCTCTGATTGTGAAGATGCTGCGCGACGCGGGCGCCAGGGAGGTCCATGTGAGAATCAGCGCACCGCCATTTTTACACCCCTGCTATTTTGGCACGGACATTCCATCGGAGGACCAGCTCATTGCCCATGGAAGGACTGTGGATGAAGTGAGGGAAATCATCGGGGCAGACACCCTTTCCTTTTTAAGGCAGGAGCGGCTGTCACAGATGGCATCTGAAAGGCCTGTCTGCACCGCGTGCTTTACAGGGAATTATCCTATGGAGCCGCCTTCCCAGGACATCCGGGGCAGCTATGAGAAATAGGCCGCGGGCATTTAAAAAAGTTATTGTATATGATATGATAGAAAACATGAAATCAACGAATACGGAGGATATGACATGAGTGACCACGACAGATATGTAAGCCCTCTTTCTGAGCGCTATGCCAGCAGGGAGATGCAGTACATCTTTTCACCTGACATGAAGTTCTGCACCTGGAGAAAGCTCTGGATTGCGCTGGCTGAGACAGAGAAGGAGCTGGGGCTTTCCATCACGGACGAGCAGATTGAGGAACTGAAGGCCCATTCAGAGGAAATCAATTATGATGTGGCTAAGGCCAGGGAGAAGGAAGTCCGCCATGATGTCATGAGCCATGTCTATGCTTACGGCGTACAATGCCCTAAGGCAAAGGGAATTATCCATTTGGGGGCCACCTCCTGTTACGTGGGAGATAATACGGACATTATCATCATGACCGAGGCCCTGAAGCTGGTGAGGAAGAAACTGATCAACGTACTTGCGGAGCTGTCCGGTTTCGCTGAAACATACAAGGACCTTCCCACCCTTGCGTTTACCCACTTCCAGCCGGCCCAGCCAACCACGGTTGGTAAGCGCGCCACCCTGTGGATGATGGAGCTTAAGCTGGATTTGGATGACCTGGATTACCTGATCGGTTCCATGCGCCTTCTGGGTTCCAAGGGAACCACCGGCACCCAGGCCAGCTTCCTGGAGCTTTTTGACGGGGACCATGAGAAATGCCGCCGTCTGGATGCAAGAATTGCGGAGAAGATGGGATTTGTGGGCTGCTATCCGGTATCCGGCCAGACCTATTCACGAAAAGTGGACAGCCGTGTCATAAGCGTCCTGGCAGGCATTGCCCAGAGCGCTCACAAGTTTTCCAATGACATCCGTCTTCTGCAGCATCTGAAGGAAGTGGAGGAGCCATTTGAGAAGAAGCAAATCGGTTCATCCGCCATGGCCTATAAGAGGAATCCCATGCGCAGCGAGCGCATTGCCTCCCTGGCCAATTATGTGATGAGCGATATGATGAATCCCATGCTGGTGGCGTCCACCCAGTGGTTTGAGAGAACCCTGGACGACTCTGCCAACAAGAGACTGTCCGTGCCGGAAGGCTTCCTGGCAGTGGACGGCATCTTAGACCTGTACCTGAACGTGGTGGACGGCCTGGTGGTATATCCTAAGGTCATTGAAAAGCACCTGATGGCAGAGCTTCCCTTCATGGCCACAGAGAATATCATGATGGACGCGGTAAAGGCAGGGGGCGATCGTCAGGAACTCCATGAGCGGATTCGCGAGCTGTCCATGGAGGCAGGAAAGAACGTAAAGGAAAAGGGCCTGGATAACAACCTCCTGGAACTGATAGCAGCTGACCCGGTCTTTAATCTTTCCCTGGATGAACTGAAAAAGACCATGGATCCGTCCCGCTATGTCGGGCGTTCTCCTAAGCAGGTGGAGGAATTCCTGGAAGAGGTCATTAAGCCGCTGCTTGAGGAAAACGCGGGAGAGCTGGGAGTGACGGCGGAGATTTCTATATAATAAACATATTCCATAACCTTGCCATGGCAAGAATCCTGCCTTGCAATCCCCCTATTTTATGTTATGATATATCCATAAGAATTGATTTTGATTATATCATCTTTTGATAAGGGGAAATTATGGATGAATGTGAACTTTGAGTACTATAAAGTATTTTACCATGTATGCGCCCACGGCAGCCTGACCGCTGCCGCCCAGGAACTGTGTATCTCCCAGCCGGCTGTAAGCCAGGCTGTGCGGCAGTTGGAAAAGGAAGCCGGGACAAAGCTGTTCCTCCGTACTTCCAAAGGGGTGCAGCTGACCCGGGAAGGAGAGCTTCTATACCACTATGTAAAGCCTGGAGTGGAGGAGCTGCTGGAAGGCGGGAAGATGCTGGAGCGGATGCTGAATATGGATGTGGGGGAAGTACGGATTGGGGCCAGCGATATGACGCTGCAGTTTTATCTTCTTCCTTATCTGGAACAGTTTCACCGGGAATATCCTAAGATTAAGGTGAATGTTACCAATGCGCCTACCCCGGAAACCATCAAAAGCCTGGAAGAGGGCAGGATCGATTTTGGGGTTGTGACCTCTCCCTTTACCAGCAGGGGGACTGTCAGGCAGTTTCAGGTCAAGGCCATTCGCAATGTTTTCATAGCAGGCAGCAGCTTCCGGGAATTGGAAGGGCGGGAGCTGGAGTACAAGGAGCTGGAGGCTTTTCCGTGTATAGCGCTGGAAAAGAATACAAGTACCAGAACCTTTATGGACGCCTTTCTGGCGCAGCAGGGGACTCTGCTTAAGCCGGAATTTGAGCTGGCCATCAGCGATATGATTGTGCAGTTTGCCAGGCGCAACATGGGGATTGGGTGCGTCATGGAGGGATTTGCCGAGGATGCCATAATGAGAGGCGAGGTATTCCGGCTGAAATTCAAACAAGAGATGCCTCTTAGGCATATGTGCGTGGTGACGGGAGAGTCCAGCCTGATTTCCATGCCGGGGCGCAGGCTGTTAGATATGATGGCCTGCGGTCAGGCGGCGGTTGAGCAGCCGACAGGCGGCAGATGATAGATTATGGGCTTTCTTCGGAGGAAAGACATAAACAATGCTTATGGAGAACATAATAAAGAACGTCTTTACTTATGGTATAGGTTGTAGTAAATTAGGTAAGGATAAGATACACAGGAATGCGTGTCCATCCTTTCATGAACTGCAAATGAGCATTGAACGGGAGATACCCGAAGGAGGATTTTAGTATGGTCAGAGCAATTGTAGGTGCTAACTGGGGTGACGAGGGAAAGGGTAAGATTACGGATATGCTTGCCAAGGAGTCTGACATTATCATCCGTTTCCAGGGCGGAAGTAATGCGGGCCACACCATTATCAATGATTATGGCAAGTTTGCCCTTCACCTTCTTCCATCAGGCGTGTTTTATCAGCATACAACCAGCATCATTGGCAATGGAGTGGCTCTCAATATCCCTTATCTGATTCAGGAAATTGAGTCGCTGGTGGAGCGGGGCGTGCCAAAGCCCAGAATCCTGGTTTCCGACAGGGCTCAGATTCTCATGCCGTACCATGTGCTGTTTGACACCTACGAGGAAGCGCGTCTGGCCGGAAAATCCTTTGGTTCCACCAAGTCCGGTATTGCTCCCTTTTATTCAGATAAATATGCCAAGATTGGTTTCCAGATCAGCGAACTTTTTGACGAGGATCTGCTGAGGGAAAAGGCATGCAGGGTTTGCGAGCTGAAAAATGTGCTTCTGGAACACCTGTACCATAAACCTCTTCTGGATCCTGAGGAAATCATTAAGGAGCTTCTCAGCTGCCGTGATATGATTGCGCCGTATGTATGCGATACATCCGCTTATCTTCATGAGGCCATCAAGGAAGGAAAGAATATCCTCTTAGAGGGTCAGCTGGGCTCCCTTAAGGACCCTGATCATGGAATTTATCCCATGGTCACATCTTCTTCCACGCTGGCTGCCTATGGAGCCATCGGCGCAGGCATTCCTCCGTATGAGATTAAGGATATCACGACGGTTGTAAAAGCTTATTCCAGTGCAGTGGGCGCCGGTGCCTTTGTCAGTGAGATATTTGGGGACGAGGCGGATGAACTGAGAAACCGGGGAGGCGACGGCGGAGAGTACGGCGCCACCACGGGAAGGCCCAGACGCGTGGGCTGGTTCGATGCGGTGGCTACCAGATACGGATGCCGGATTCAGGGGACCACGGAAGTGGCATTTACAGTGCTGGATGTGCTGGGCTATCTGGACGAGATACCGGTATGCGTTGGTTATGAGATTGACGGACAGGTCACCAGGGAATTCCCGACTACGTCTAAGCTTGAGAAGGCCAGACCGGTCCTTACCAGACTGCCCGGCTGGAAATGCGGTATCCGCGGCATTAAGCGGTACCAGGATCTTCCGGAGAATTGCCGCAAATACATTGAATTCGTGGAGAAGGAAATTGAAGCTCCTATTTCAATGGTATCCAACGGACCGGGAAGAGACGACATTATCATGCGCAAGTAAATATGGAATATTAAAAACAGGACCATACGGCAGCAGCCGGCGGGTCCTGTTTTGCGTCATCTTATCCTCACATCGTCGTCATATCTCTGCGTTCTGTGTGTTGAATGCGTTCCGCCGCATTCTGCATGGGCGGATTTTCGGTCAGCACACGGTATATTTCCCTCTGGTTCATGCTGGAGCGGTGCTTTTCCATAGCGCTCCTGCTTTCCCTCGTCACAATTCATCTTTCAAATCCGCGTCAGTTGTATCCGAAAGGGTCTGTTTTGCGTCATCATCCATGCCCTCAAAGGGATCGGATGGTTTCAGCACTCTGGTCATAAGCCCCATGGCGTACAGTATGATGGGGATAAACACCAGGGAGAAGATAACCGCCATGAGATAATTCTTTGGCGCGCCCATGGCGGCCAGCACGATGGCCAGAATAAAAAGTCCTGATAACAGGACGGCTCCTAAGAGGGCAAATATACGTTTCAGTTTCATTGAACAGCTCCTTTCTGAGGCATCAGGCCTTCTCCGCCAATTCTTCCCATCTCTGGTAAAGCTTTTCCAGCAGTCCGGCTATTTCCTCTTTTTCCTTATTCAGCTCCATGAGCCGGGGCACATCGGTGTATACTTCTTCCCGTGTGAGCAGGGCGTCAATCTCGCTGTCCCTGGTCTCTAGGGAGTGAATGGAATCCTCTGTTTTTTTGAGCTCGTTCTGAATCCTGCGTATGCGGGCCTGTTCCTCCTTCTGAGCCTTCCATTCCAGTTTCAGGTCGTTTTGGGAACCCTGGGAGGGCCGGCCTGAGGCTTGGGAGAGATTGGGTACAGAGGACGTACGCTTGTTCCTGGCCGCAAATGCGGCTTCCACAGCATCCTTTTTCTCCAGATAATAGTCGTAGCTGCCGATGTAATTAATCAGGGACTGTCCGGTCAAATCCAAAATTCTGGTGGCTGTGCGGTTGATGAAATACCGGTCGTGGGACACATAGAGTACGGTTCCGGTGTAGCGGCACAGGGCGCTTTCCAGGATTTCCTTGGAGGTGATGTCCAGGTGGTTGGTTGGCTCGTCTAACAACAGGAAATTGGCGTCGGAAAGCATCAGCTTGGCCAGGGAAACGCGTCCGCGCTCACCGCCGCTTAGATCGCGGATTAATTTGAACACATCATCCCCTGTAAAGAGAAAGGACGCCAGGGTGTTGCGGATCTGGGTATTGTTCATGTTGGGATAGGTGTCCTGGATTTCGTCAAACAGGGTCTTATCCATATGAAGAACCTGGTGTTCCTGGTCGTAGTAGCCGATGTGCACCTTGGAGCCCAGACGTATCTCGCCGGCATCGGCGGACAGCAGCTGATTGATGATTTTAAGGAGAGTGGTCTTGCCGGTGCCATTGCTGCCGATGATGGCCACCCGCTCCCCGCGTTTGATTTCAAAATTTACGTCCGTAAACAAAGTCTGGCTGTCAAAGGACTTGCTCAGACCGGTGACGGTAAGCACATCCTTGCCGCTTTCCACATCCGGCTCCAGCCGGATGTCCATGGAGTCGTCGATATCCATGGGCTTTTCCAGCCGGTCAATCTTTTCCAGCATCTTTTCCCGGCTCTCGGCCCTGCGGATGGATTTTTCCCGGTTAAAGGATTTAAGTTTGGCAATAACCGCCTCCTGGTGCCTGATTTCCTGCTGCTGATTTAAGTATGCCCGGATTCTGGCGTCACGGAGCATGGCTTTTTTGTCGCTGTAGGCAGTGTAATTGCCGCTGAATACGGTTCCGGTTCCATTGTCCAGCTCCACGATTTTTGTCACCACCCGGTCCAGAAAATAACGGTCATGGGCAACGATGATTACGCTGCCGCTGTAAGTCTTAAGGTATGTCTCCAGCCAGGCAATGGATTCCATGTCCAGGTGGTTGGTAGGCTCGTCAAGGAGCAGGATATCAGGTTTGGTCAGCAGGAGCTTGCCCAGGGACACGCGGGTTTTCTGGCCGCCGGACAGGGCGTTGATGGGCTTTGAAAATTCCTCCTCGGCAAAGCCAAGACCCTTTAAAACGCCGGTAATTTCGCTGCGGCAGGCATAGCCGCCCTCCAACTCAAACTGGTGGGTCAGGCGGCTGTATTCCTCCAGCATGGCTTCCAGGCTCTCGCCGGACGCGCTTTTCATGTCCAGTTCCAGGGTACGGATGCGTTCTTCCATCTGAAGGATGGGCCGCTTGACCTCCAGCAGGGCGTCGTGGATGGTGCTCTCGCTGTTCAGGTCCTGGTGCTGGGCCAGGTAGCCGATGGAGGCTCCCCTCCCCAGCGCCACGCACCCCTCGTCGGAGGCCAGTTCCCCGATGATGATTTTAAGGAGGGTGGACTTGCCGGCGCCGTTGATTCCGACGATGGCTGCCTTTTCATGGTCTTCCAGGTGGAAGGAAACCTGCTTTAATATATGTTTCTCTCCAAATGATTTGCTTATATTGCTGCATGATAAAATCATGGTAAACTCCTTTAAAAACGACATATTTAGCTCTCCCAAGTATAATATACGAGGACGATTTTTTCAAGAACATATGTAAACGTGTTTGACATTTTTTTGACGTCTGTTTATAATGGAACTATTAGAGTTTTGACAGAACTGCACAATGGGAAGGTGGATACATCATGGAACGCAAGGAGATTTCGAAGGCAGTGATTTCTAGGCTGCCCCGTTATTACCGTTATTTAGGTGAATTAATAGAGGAAGGTGTGGAGCGTATATCTTCCAATGAGCTGAGCTCCAGAATGAAAGTGACCGCATCTCAGATCCGTCAGGATCTGAATAATTTCGGCGGATTCGGCCAGCAGGGATACGGCTATAATGTAAAGTACCTCTATTCGGAAATCGCCAAGATACTTGGGATTGACAGACAGCACAATGTGATCATCATCGGAGCAGGAAACCTGGGACAGGCGATTGCCAATTATACGAATTTTGAGCGCAGGGGCTTTGTTATCAGGGGAATGTTTGATATTAACCCCAAACTGATCGGGCTGGTCATCAGGGGAATTGAGATTCGCTCCGTGGATGATTTGGAGACGTTTATCAGGGAGAATGAGATTCAGATTGCTGCTCTGACCATCCCGAAGACAAAGGCGCCGGAGATTGCGGACCGCCTGGTAAACGCGGGAATCAGGGCTATCTGGAATTTTGCTCACACGGATTTGGTGGTACCGGAGGACGTGGTGGTGGAGAACGTACACCTGTCCGAGAGCCTGATGCGTCTTTCCTACCGGGTCAGCAGCATGTACGACCTGCAGGAGGAGAAAAAGAATGCGTTAAAGTAAATGTTTAGGAAGACAGCACCATGATACTTGGAGTTGGAACAGATTTAGTTGAAATCAGACGCATGGAAAGAGCCTGTAAAAAGGATTATTTTGTGGTGCGCACATTTACGGATATGGAAAGCCGGCAAGCAAAGGGGTCCGCCTCTAAGCTGGCCGGCTCTTTTGCTGTGAAGGAAGCGGTTGCAAAGGCCCTGGGAACGGGGTTTCGGACCTTCATGCCCATCGACGTGGAGGTGCTCAGGGACGATGTGGGAAAACCCTATGTCCGCCTTTACAGAGGCGCCCTGGCCCGGTTTCAGGAGATGGGGATGGAACGCCTGGAGGTGTCCATCACCAATACAAGGGAGTATGCCATGGCGTTTGCGGTGGGAGAAGGAAGGATAAAGGAGGTACAGTCATATGAGGATGCTGGTAACGGGAAAACAGATGAAAGCCATTGATGCATACACCATCCATACCATAGGTGTTCCGTCCCTGGTCCTGATGGAGCGGGCAGCTCTTAAGGTGGCCCAGGCAGCGGAGCGTCTGTGGAAAAAAGGGGATACAATCTGGGCAGTGTGCGGCACCGGCAATAACGGGGCCGACGGCGTGGCGGCAGCCAGGATGCTTCATTTAAAAGGATATCCGGTGCGGGTATTTCTGGTGGGAAATCCGGATAAGGGAACAGAGGAATTCAGGACGCAGCTTACCATTGCAGGCAATGTGGGTCTTTCCTCCCTGCCCTGGCAGGAAGGGGAGAAGGAGGAATGCGGCCTTCTCATAGACGCGGTGTTCGGCGTGGGACTGAGCCGCCCTGTTGAGGGGGAGTACAGGCAGTGTATTAAGATGCTGGGGGCCAAGTCCATCCGCAGTACCGTTGCGGTGGATGTGCCGTCAGGCATCCACGGGGATACGGGGACTGTCATGGGTATTGCCCTGAGGGCGGATTTGACCGTTACCTTTGGATGGGAGAAAACCGGGACAGCCCTGTATCCGGGCCGGGAGTACGCGGGCCGGGTGGAAGTGGCTGATATCGGATTTCCCGGACAGGCTCTGGATGCGGTGAAGGAAGCGGAAGGGACGGCGGCAGGTGATTTTGCCGTCACCTACGGGGATGATGATTTGAAACGGATTCCCAGGCGGCCTGCCTATTCCAACAAGGGAACCTTTGGTAAGGTGCTGATTGTGGCAGGGTCCAGGAATATGTGCGGGGCCGCTTACCTGAGCGCCTTATCCGCATACAGGACAGGGGCGGGACTGGTAAAACTGCTTACGGTGGAGGAAAACCGGCAGATTCTCCAGGAACGCCTGCCTGAGGCCATTGTAGCCACCTACACTCCGGACCAGCTCATGGAGGGCAGGGATGAATTCAGGAAGATGATAGAAGCCCAGATGGAATGGGCTGACGTGGTGGTACTGGGACCGGGACTGGGAAACGGACCCTATGTGGAATACCTGGTGGAGGATATACTGACCAGCGCGTTCGTGCCTGTCATCATTGACGCGGACGGCCTGAACGCCATAGCGGGTCATCCGTACCTTACCTCTTACTATACGGAGAATATTATCGTGACGCCCCATCTGGGGGAAATGGCCCGGCTCACAGGGGAGTCCGTGGATCAGATTAAGGAGAACCTGGCAGCCACGGCCCTGGAGTATGCAGGCCGTTACGGCCTCACCTGTGTGTTAAAGGACGCGGCCACTGTCACCGCCGGACGGGACGGGAACCTGTACATCAATTCCAGCGGCAACAGCGCCATGGCAAAGGCAGGCTCCGGCGACGTGCTCACGGGGATCATAGCAGGCCTGATAGCCATTGGCATGGATGAGGAGGAGGCTGCCTGTCTGGGTGTATATCTTCACGGCCGGGCAGGGGACGCGGCTGCCTCTAAAAGCGGCGCCCACAGCCTGCTGGCTTCGGAACTGGCGGATGCCGTCGGCAGTGTGATGACCATGGTGTAAGGGCTGTCCCGCCGCGCCAATCACATAAAATACAATTGAGACCGGGCCGTGATAAGGGCCCGTGACACAGGAGGCAACAACAATGAATTCTTACAGCAGAGTTTACGCAGCCATTGACCTGGATGCGGTGGAATCCAATATGAGGGCAATGAAGGACAGCCTTCCTCCTTCCACTTCCATGATAGGGGTGGTAAAGGCCGACGGGTACGGACACGGGGCGGTTCCGGTGGCCAGAACCATTGAGCCTTATGTGGAAGGGTATGCGGTGGCAGCCATTGACGAGGCGGTTATTCTGCGCCGCCACGGCATCCAGAAAATGATTCTGGTACTGGGGGTGACCCATGAGAGCCGTTTTGGGGATTTGGTCCGGTACGATATACGCCCCGCCATGTTCCGCTATGAGGAGGCCGGAAAATTATCAGAAGCAGCTGTAAAAAACGGCGCCAGGGCAAACATCCATCTGGCGGTGGATACGGGCATGAGCCGGATTGGAATGACGCCGGATGAGGCGTCGGCGGACGAGGCGGCCAGGATAGCCAGGCTTCCCGGAATCCGCATCGAGGGTATGTTTACCCATTTTGCCAGGGCAGACGAGGCGGATAAGGCATTTTATGAGGCGCAGTATAAGAAATACAGGGATTTCTGTGAAATGCTCCACAGCAGGGGCGTGGATATCCCGATCCGCCACTGCTCCAACAGCGCCGGCATCGTGGAGGGGCTGGACTCCAACGGACTGGATATGGTGCGTGCCGGAATCTCCATTTACGGCCTGTACCCCTCAGACGAGGTGGTCCGGGACAGGGTGAAGCTGGTTCCTGCCATGGAGCTTAAGAGCTTTATCACATACATAAAGACCATTGAACCAGGTACGTCCGTGAGCTATGGCGGCACCTTTGTGGCGGACCGTCCCACGCGTGTGGCCACCATTCCTGTGGGATACGGGGACGGTTATCCGCGAAACCTCTCCAACAAGGGCGCGGTGCTCATACGGGGAAAACGGGCCGGGATCCTTGGAAGGATATGCATGGACCAGTTTATGGCAGATGTCACGGACATCCCGGAGGCGGCGGAAGGCGACCAGGTGACCCTGATTGGAAAGGATGGGGAGGAATGTATCACGGTGGAGGAACTGGCCCGTGTGGGCGGCGGTTTCCACTATGAAATCATCTGCGGAATCGGAAAACGGGTTCCCAGAGTCTACCTGCGGGACGGGAAGGCCATTGGGCAAAAGGATTACTTTAACGATATTTACGAGGGCTTTGGATATATGTAAAAGCCTACCAGGCTCAAAGAGAACGTCTGAATCATATGTTAGTAGTGTGGCGTAAAGCCGGCCGGATGCCCCGGTGTATCCGGGTTATGTATACACAGGTCAAAAATGTCAATACTAAGGTTGAATAAATTGACGGAGTGTGAACGATGTGATTATCAGACGTGGAGATATTTATTATGCGGATTTGCGGCCGGTGGTGGGATCGGAACAGGGGGGAGTGCGCCCTGTGCTGATTATTCAGAATGACGTGGGAAACAAGCACAGCCCCACGGTCATATGTGCGGCTATTACTTCCAGGATGAACAAAGCCAAGCTGCCCACCCATGTGGAGCTGCCCACCAGACGCTGTGCCATGATTAAGGATTCGGTCATTCTCCTGGAACAGCTGCGGACCATTGACAAACAGAGACTGAAGGAGAAAATCTGTCATATTGATGAGGAACTGCAGCAGAAGGTGGATGAGGCCCTTATGATTAGCCTGGAACTGCGTACATAAGCAGGCGGGGGCACCATGGGCAGGAATCATGGGCAGGAGCAACAGGCACCATTGACGAAATATGAGAAAAATGATATGATAAGCAGAGTTATGCCGTATTTTAGGGGGATAGCTCTGTTTTTTTTGGCAGGGCCCGACGGTTATGGTGTTTCATGAGTATGAAAGGAGTCTTTTTGTCATTATGGACGATGGTTATCCACCTGTCAGTATCCTCATATTGATAGGATTTATTCTTCTGGAGGCAATGTTTTACGGTTTTGGTTCGGCAATACAGAATGTGAATGAGGGGAAGCTGGAAGAAGAGGCGGCCGGGGGGAATAAAAAGGCCGCGCGCCTGTTAGAGATAGTGAACCGTCCCGTGCGGTTTGTCCATACCATCCAGGTCACTACCCATCTGATGGGTATGATTATAGGAGCGGCAATCCTTCCTGCCATGATTGGTATGGTGGAGCGCAGGTTCCTTCTGGGAAAGGTGCTGGCCTGGGCAGAACCGGCCCAGTTGATGGCGATGTCGGGTACGCCGTGGTACAGGAATCCGTCCTGGTGGCAGTGGGCGGGGGTTCTGGCCCTGGTCACCGTATTTGTCCTGGTGCTGGTCATCAGCTTCGGCATCATCATACCGAAACGTCTGGCGGCCAAGGAGCCTGAAAAGTGGGGATACCATATGCTTCCGGTTGTGCTCTTTTTCGCGGGGGTATTTCTGCCCCTGACACGCCTGATTACGTTGATTTCTTCCCTGGTGCTTAAGCCCTTTGGGGTGGACCTGGCGGATGACGACGGCAACGTCACAGAGGAGGATATCATGTCTATGGTCAATGAGGGCCATGAACAGGGCGTCCTGGAAGCGGATGAGACAGAGATGATAACCAATATCTTTGAGCTGGGGGACAAGGAAGCCGCGGATATCATGACGCACCGCACCAACATGACGGCCCTGGACGGCAGCATGAGCCTTAAGGAAGCAGTGGATTTCATCCTGAATGAGGGCGTAAATACCCGGTATCCTGTATACGGGGAGGACATAGATGATATCATCGGCATACTCCACATGCGCGATGCCATGGCCTTTGCGGAAAAGGAAGAGAACAGGGACAGGATGATTAAGGACATACCCGGCCTTTTGAGGGAAGCCAATTTCATACCTGAGACAAGGAACATAGACACCCTTTTCAAGGAGATGCAGTCCCGCAAGATCCACATGGAAATCGTGGTGGACGAGTACGGACAGACTGCCGGTCTTCTCACCATGGAGGATATACTGGAAGAAATCGTGGGCAACATCATGGATGAATACGATGAGGAAGAGGATTTCATACAGGCCATGGAGGATGGCACCTTTGTCATGAGCGGTCTTACGCCGTTGGAAGATGTGATGGAGACCCTGGATATTGAACTGCCGGAGGAGGACAGTGACACCTATGACACCCTGAACGGATATCTGGTCTCGCGGCTGGATCGCATCCCTCAGGAAGGGGAGAATCCCCAGGTGGAATTCGGCGGCTGGCTCTTTGAAGTGGAGCGGGCCGGTAATAAGATGATAGAGAGCGTCCGGGTCGTTCCTGTGCCGGAAGGCGGGAAGGCTGCGGACAGCGGGAAAGAATCGGTGGAAGAGAAGTATGATGCAGTTAATAGAGAGTACGAAGGAGATGTTTCGTGACAGCAGATTTTTAAGGAAGGCGCTTATGATTGCCTGTCCCGTGGCTCTGCAGGGAATGCTTAACACAGTGGTAAACCTGGCGGATACCCTGATGATTGGCACCATGGGGGCCACAGCCATAGCGGCAGTGGGACTGGCCAATAAGTTCTTCTTTGTTTTTTCGCTTCTGGTATTCGGAATTGTCAGCGGAAGCGGCGTACTGGCGGCCCAGTTCTGGGGAAACGGCGATTTAAGGAGCATACGGAAGGTCCTGGGGCTTTCCATCCTTCTGGCCCTGACAGGGGCCTTGTTCTTCGTTGTGCCGGCCCTTATGTCACCCCAATCCGTCATGCGCATATTTACCACCAGCCATGACAGCGTGGAGCTGGGGGCAAAGTATTTAAAGATAGCGGTTTTAACCTACCCCTTTCTTGCCATGACCAATGTATATGTGGCCATACTCAGGGCGGTGAACAAGGTTATATTCCCTGTCATAAGCAGCTGTATAGCCATTTTGATTAATATCTGCCTGAATTATGTGCTGATTTTCGGAAAGTTCGGCGCACCGGCCATGGGAGTGTCCGGCGCGGCCGTGGCCACCCTTATAGCAAGGACGATTGAGATTGTGCTGATTCTGGGGTACGTGTACGGAAAAAAGCTTCCGGTGGCCTGCGGACTCAGGGAGCTGTTTGGCTGGAGCGGCCTGTTCATCAGCCAGTTTTTCAGGACGTCAGCACCTGTCATTGCCAATGAGTTTATGTGGGGGCTGGGCACTACCATGTATTCCCTGGCCTACGGGCGCATGGGAGACGAGGCCGTGGCGGCCATCACCATCGCCACCACCATTCAGGATATCCTGGTGGTGCTGTTTCAGGGCCTGAGCGCGGCCACTGCCGTTATCCTGGGCAATGAGCTGGGGGCGGGCCATCTCAAACGGGCGGAGAAGTATGCGGTGCATTTCTTTATCCTCCAGTTCATTGCCACGGTAGGCGTGGCTGTGGTGCTGATTGGAATTCGGCGGCCCATCATCAGCCTTTACAACATCACGCCTGAGGTGGCCCGGAACGTAAGCCTGTGCATCCTGATTTTTGCGGCCTACATGCCGGCGAAGATGTTTAATTATGTCAATGTGGTGGGCGTGTTGAGAAGCGGAGGCGATACCAAGATGTGTCTGTTCCTTGATACCAGCGGCGTGTGGTTTATCGGCGTACCCCTGGCGTTTTTGGGAGCCCTGGTGTGGAGGCTGCCTATTTATACAGTGTATGCGCTGGTGATGACGGAAGAGGTATATAAGGCTGTGCTGGGATATATACGGTACAGGCAGAAAAAGTGGCTCAGAAACCTGGCGGCGGAGGTGGGGTGAGCCGGGCAGGGGGCTGAACCAAAGGGTTTGCGGGCGGCATTCGAGCCAGTGTCTAAGCCCGGCATCTCCTGCGGGCAATTAAGGGAGAGAATTTATCTTGCCATATAAAAAAAATCGTGTTAATATAGAAAAGATGTGTATAAAATACAGCAGAGGGCTGTATTTGAACGTATAAACCATAAAAGAAGAAACAGGAAAGGGTGTTTACCAATGTCAGGACATTCAAAGTTTGCCAACATTAAGCATAAGAAAGAGCGCAACGACGCTGCCAAGGGCAAGATTTTCACTGTCATCGGCCGTGAGATTGCAGTCGCTGTAAAAGAGGGCGGAGCAGATCCTGCCAACAACAGTAAGCTGAGGGACGTTATCGCCAAGGCAAAGGCCAACAACATGCCCAATGATACCATTGACCGCGGCATCAAAAAGGCGGCAGGCGATGCCAATTCCGTGAACTACGAGACCCTTACATACGAGGGATACGGCCCCAACGGCGTGGCTATTATCGTGGATACACTGACCGACAACAAGAACCGCACGGCTGCCAATGTGAGGAGCGCCTTCACCAAGGGCGGCGGCAACGTAGGCACACCGGGAAGCGTGTCCTATATGTTTGATAAAAAGGGACAGATTATCATCGACAAGGAAGAATGCGGCATGGATCCGGACGAACTGATGATGCTTGCCCTGGACGCGGGAGCAGAGGATTTCTCCGAGGAGGAGGACAGCTACGAGGTCGTTACGGCGCCTGAGGATTTCAGCGTTGTGCGCGAGGCACTGGAGGCCCAGAGCATTCCCATGATGCAGGCGGATGTGACCATGATTCCCCAGACATGGGTGGAGCTGACCGATGAGGATGATATTAAGAAGTTAAACCGTACACTGGATTTGCTGGATGAGGATGACGATGTCCAGGCCGTGTACCATAACTGGGATGAATAAACACGGGCATTGCCCAAATGGAGCGCAGCTAAGTTAGAGGTTTTGCTGCGTTGGTACTATGAAATGGAAAGTCCCCTGCGGCAGGTCATCATGATCTGCTGCAGAGGACTTTTTGTTTGATGGTTTCTGACAAAAACAGAAATATGGCCTTTAACTGCTCTCCGTCTAGTTGGACACCACCAAAGTCTTCAACCCTTCCGTTGCGTTTGGCGCATTGAAGATATACAGAGTATAGGATGTGTTGGCGCTCATGTTGGCGGAGGTGGCTGCCACGGAAGTGTTGGGGTAGGAGCCGGTCCTGGAGATATAGAGCTGATACCATCCCGGGTAGAAGCTGGTGTAAGGGGTCACTTCCCTGTAGCGTACATTGCTGAAAGCAGTGTAGGAGGAGTTCTGATTGCCGATGGATACGTCGAAGGGCCCCAGGTTCAGTGACAGGTTGCAGGCCCGCAGACAGCTGGAGCCTGAAGGCGCGTTGCAGGAAATGTCGGATATTTCCATGATGTCCAGGCCGCTTGCCGTATTGATGATGGCAATGGTCATGGAGGCGGAGGAGCGCACCTGTACTGTCTTCTGAATGTACACATAGCCGTTGGCTCCTGACACGGTGACGGTCTGGGTGCCGGAGGCAGACTGGACGTAGCCTGTTATATCCCCGTTCCCCAGGCTGCTTGCCACCATCCAGTTGCCAAGGTACACGTAAAACGGCTGGTACCCGGTGGAAGCATTGAGGATGCGTACCCTGCCGAAGCTGGTGGCGGTACAGTTGTAGCATGGGAAGGTGATGCCGGGTATCACGGTGACAGAGCCGCTGTTTCCGGGGAAAATAGGCCGGAAGATAGGAGGAAAGCCGGGACGGCTGCCGCTGTACACAGGACCGCCTTCACCTGGATTGGGAAGGGGGATGACAGGGACATTGGCACCGTTATTCTGATTGCCGCCGCTGTACACAGGGCCGCCCTCACCCGGATTGGGAAGGGGGATGACAGGGACATTGGCACCGTTATTCTGATTGTCGCCGCTGTCCACAGGACCGCCCTCGCCCGGATTGGGAAGGGGAGTCACGGGAACATCGGCTTCCCCCAGCTCTGCCGCGGTCAGGAGAGTGTCCGGATACTCACTCATTCTGTCTGTATGATAGGACTGATTGTTCATAGAGACCTCGCAAAAGATTGATTCACTATAGTCTATTCATATGGAATAAGGAATGTGTATGTTTTTGAAAAAAAGGGGACTGCATTTTTGGCGGGCTGATGCATATAATAAAAAGAACCAGTGTATCAGGAGCGTGGGCGTATGTCATGGGAACCAAAGAAAACAGCCGTATCCGCACTGGGGCTGCCCCGGGACGTGATTCTGGGAGATGTGCTTATAAGCTTTGTGGGCAGGAGCCAGGTGAATGTGGAAAATTACAGGAGCATCCTGATTTACACGGATACCCTGATTAAGCTCCAGGCCAGGAACTGCAGGGTGGTGATTCACGGAGCCCGCTTAAAGATTGATTATTATACGGCGGAGGAGATGAAGATAACCGGCCAGATCGGTTCTTTGGAATTTGAAACGTAAATCAAAGGAGGGGGCTTGTTTGATTGAATGGCTGTTACATAATTGGGAAGGATATGTAAGACTCCGTCTTCACGGCTATTCACCGGAACGTTTCCTGAATCTCTGCAATGCCAGGGGTCTGGAGGTATGGGGACTGATATGCAACCGGGACGGGGATTATGAGTTTTTTATGACTGTGGAAGGATACCGCCGGGTGAAGCCCCTGGTGCGCAAGGCGCAGGTAAGGCTGCACATTACCGGCCGTTACGGCCTCCCATTTTTTATTTACAGGTACAGGAAGCGCTGGTATTACGGTGCCGGAATCATGGCCTTTTTCATGGTGCTTTATGTTATGTCCCTGTTTATCTGGGATATCCAGTTTGAGGGCAATTACAGGTATACCTACGATACTCTGGTCCGTTTTCTGGACACACAGGACATTGATTACGGCATGCTAAAGGCCAGGATTAACTGCGAGGATCTGGAAGCCTCCATGCGCACAAGCTTTCCCGAGATCACCTGGGTATCTGCCCGTGTTTCCGGCACGAGACTGCTCATCCACATCAAGGAAAACGAGGTGCTGTCCACTATCCCTGAGAAGGACGAGACACCCTGCGACATTGTGGCGTCCCAGCCGGGAGTCATCACCTCCATGGTGGTACGCCAGGGCGTTGCCCAGGTTTGCGTAGGGGACGAGGTGGAGGAGGGACAGGTACTGGTCAGCGGACGGGTGCCCATTATCGGCGACAACGAGGAGGAAATCAATGCCTACATGGTTCACGCGGATGCGGATATTGTGGCCAGGACTGTCAAGCAATATGAGAAAACATTTCCCCTGCTGCATCAGGAACGGGTCCACACAGGACGCAGGCGGAGAGGATGGTACATGAAAGCCGGGGCATGGTCCTTTACCTTTCTGACCCCGGTGAGGGGACAGGGGGAGTGGGATTATTCCATGGAGGAAAAACAGCTCAGGCTGTTTTCCAATTTCTATCTGCCTGTCTATATGGGCGCCATACAGGGCCGGGAAATGGCAGCCTATGAGAGAAATTACAGGGAGGATGAGCTAAAAGAGCTGTCTAAAGCCATAAATTACCAGTTTGTCAAAAATTTAGAGGAAAAGGGGGTACAAATTCTTGAAAATAATGATAGAATAGAAACAAGTGTTTCTGAATGCCGTCTGACAGGTGAACTCGTGACGGAGGAATCCATTGTTAAGACACAGCCGGCAGCGGAGCCTGATATGAATTCCGGCGGAGAGCCGGGAGAAAAACCAGAGGAGACAATAACTGCTGAATGAGTGTAATTGAGACAATGATTGACATTCCCGCAGAGCATGAGCGGAATGTCTGCGGACAATTTGACACCTACTTAAAGAAGATAGAGCGCACCCTGCATGTGACCATGATTGCCAGGGACGGCGAAATAAAAATCATCGGGCCCGAGAAAACCATAGGCCAGGCAAAAAGCGTGTTCAACAACCTGATTGAACTGTCCAAGCGGGGCAATACCATCACGGAACAGAACGTGGACTATGCCCTGTCCCTGTCTTTCACGGAGAATGACGGGCAGATTTTGGAGATTGACAAGGACATCATATGCCGGACCATATCCGGCAAGCCGGTGAAGCCAAAGACGCTGGGGCAGAAGCATTATGTGGATGCTATCCGCAAGAAGATGATTGTGTTCGGCATCGGACCGGCCGGCACAGGAAAGACGTATCTTGCCATGGCCATGGCTATCCAGGCGTTTAAGAACGGCGAGGTGGGGCGCATTATCCTTACCAGGCCGGCCATTGAGGCCGGTGAAAAGCTGGGATTTTTGCCGGGCGATCTCCAGAGCAAGATTGACCCGTATCTTCGCCCTCTTTATGACGCCCTGTACCAGATTATGGGGGCGGAAAGCTATCTTAACAATTCGGAGAAGGGGCTGATTGAGGTGGCGCCCCTGGCCTACATGAGAGGAAGAACACTGGACAATGCTTATATCATCCTGGATGAGGCCCAGAACACCACCCCGGCCCAGATGAAGATGTTCCTTACCAGAATCGGTTTTGGTTCCAAGGTTATCATAACAGGAGACCAGACCCAGAAGGACCTTCCGGGAGGCGCGGTTTCCGGTCTGGATACGGCCCTTAAGGTGCTGAAACGAATTGACGACATTGGGTTCTGTTACCTGACCAGTTCCGATGTGGTGCGTCATCCGTTGGTGCAGAAAATTGTACAGGCCTATGAGACATATGAACAAAAGAATACCCCGCCTGCAGGACGGCGCAGGATACGGGAGCGGAATTAATCCGCCAAGGAGAAGTGAGCATGACCATTTCAATTGAATACGAAGCAGATAGAGTACTGGATTTGCCCTACCGGGAGATCATCGAGAACACCGTGCTGGCTGCCCTGGATTATGAGGGCTGTCCCTATGAGGCAGAGGTCAATGTTATTCTTACGGACAATGACGCCATACAGGAAATCAACCGGGAACACCGCCGGATTGACGCTCCTACGGACGTGCTGTCCTTTCCCATGGTGGATTATGAGTCGCCATCAGATTTTGACCATGTGGAGGAGGCTGTGGAGGATTACTTCAATCCTGAAACCGGAGAGCTGATGCTGGGGGATATTGTGATTTCTGTGGATAAGGTGGAGGAACAGGCTGAGAAGTACGGCCATTCCCGGACCAGGGAGCTGGCCTTCCTGACGGCCCATAGCATGCTCCATCTGTTTGGTTACGACCACATGGAGGACGGCGAACGGCTGGTGATGGAAGAAAAGCAGAAAGAGATACTGGAAACCAGGGGGTATACAAGATGAGAATCGGGTTCAGATGGATGGCAATGGGTTTAATGGCAGGACTGACGGCAGCCGCGCTTTTGACGGGCTGCGCGAAGGAAGCCAGCGTGGAAGCGACCACGGTTCAGGAGCCTCCTGCCGCTTCTGAGGCCGCTGAACCCGATATCATTATCTGGTCAGACCCTGAGACCACCGGGGCGGATACGGGAAATTCTCAGGACTATTATCTTCCGGAGGAACGGACTGAGGAGAACGGGATGATACGCAGCTATCTGACCGGACAGATGGTGGAAACCGCCAAGGGAAACCGCCGGCCGGCGGCCGTGATGATGAGCAATGACAAGGAGGCCAGGCCCCAGTACGGCATCAACCGGGCGGGGGTGGTCTATGAGGCGCCGGTGGAGGGAAGCATGAACCGGTACATGGCCCTGATAGAGGATTATGACGGCCTGGAGCGCATCGGATCGGTGCGCAGCTGCCGGACCTACTACACTTATTTTGCCAGGGAGTTTGACGCTGTCTATGTCCACTATGGCCAGAGCACCTTTGCCAAGCCTTATCTGAAAAATGTGGATAATATCAACGGTCTGGATGCCGTCGGCGATCTGGCCTTTTACCGCACAAAGGACAAGAAATCACCCCATAACGCCTATACAAGCGGGGGCAGGATTACCGCCTCCATTGAGAAGCTGGGGTACACGCAGTCCTATGCGTCATCCTACAAGGGCCATTATCTCTTTGCCAGGGACGGCAGGGAGGCATCCTTAACGGAGCGTCCGGGAGTCATGGACGCGGGCACGGTTAAGACCGGCTACATCATGAACCAGGCATACTTTGTGTACGACCCTTCGGACGGGCTTTACCACCGTTACCAATACGGCAAAATCCATCAGGGGAATGAAGGGCCCATTGCGGTGAAAAACGTGATTTTCCAGTACTGCCAGACTGGCCGTTACGCTACCACGGATTATCTGGATATCAACGTACATACTACGGAATGCGGGTATTTTATGACAGACGGCAAAGCGATTCCTATTAACTGGGAGAAGGACGGTGAGTTCGGTCCCACCCGTTACTATGATACCAACCACGATGAAGTTGTGCTGAATCAGGGAAAGACCTGGGTCTGCATCATTCCCACCAGGGACTTTGCCAAGTCGGAAATTATCGGAAATGAGGATACACAGTAATAGACATGAATCCAAGGACAAGCAGGAAAAAAAACAGGAAACAGAAAGCAGCTGATTTTGTCATACAGGGGAGCATCCTGGCCATGGCCGGTATCGTGGTGCGCATCATTGGCATGCTCTACCGCATGCCCCTTAACGACATTATCGGAAAACAGGGAAACGGATATTATACGTCGGCCTTCAATGTGTATAATATCCTCCTTATATTATCCTCCTACAGCATGCCGGTGGCAGTGTCGAAGATGATATCTGCCCGGCTGGCAAGGGGGGAGCACAGAAATTGCAGCCGCATTTTAAAAGCGGCTCTTATTTATGCTACGGCAGTGGGAGGCATAGCGGCAGTGGTTTTGTGGTTTGGCGCGGATTTGTTCGCGGAACTCATCAAGACGCCTTTCAGCCGGTACGCGTTAAAGACCCTGGCGCCCACCATCTGGATTATGGCTTATCTGGGCGTGCTCAGAGGATATTTCCAGGGAACGGGCACCATGGTGCCCACGGCAGTATCCCAGATTTTAGAACAGATTGTCAACGCGGTGGTCAGCGTGGTCGCAGCCGGAGTTCTCTTTGGCGTGGGCACGTCCATTAACGCTGCCCAGGGGGCAAGGGATTATTCCTATGCACTGGGGGCCGCGGGCGGCACCATAGGCACCGGGGCAGGCGCGCTCACGGCCTTTCTGTTTTTCATATGCCTTACCGCGTCCAAAGGGCGGGAGAGAAGGCAGATGGTCCGTGAGGATGTGTCGGGGAGAACGGAGAGCTACCGCAGGATATTTTATGTACTCACCATCACTGTGCTTCCCATTGTCATCAGCAGCGGCATCTACAACTGTTCCAATGTGGTGGACAATTACCTGTTCGGCCAGGGCATGGATAAGCTGGGCTATCTGGAGGATTCTATCGCCACCTACTGGGGCGTGCTGGGGCAGTATCAGCTGCTCTTTAACATACCGGTGGCTGTTTCCAATGCCCTTTCATCCTCTCTGATACCATCCCTAACAAGGGCTGTTGCAAACAGGAACAGGAGGGAGAAGCTGGAGCGGATTGCCACCTCCATCCGTTTTTCCCTGCTGATTGCCATTCCGGCTGCAGTGGGAATCACGGTGCTGGCTAAGCCAGTCTGCAACCTGCTGTTTATCAGCGAGGACAATACCATGCTGATACGGCTCTCCATGGCAGGTTCCCTGGCCGTGGTGTTCTATTCCCTGTCAACTGTTACAAACGCCATCCTTCAGGGCCTGAACCACATGGACGTGCCCATACGCCACGCGGTCATTGCCCTGGTCATCCACGTGGCGGCGCTGGAGGTGTTCCTTATGGTATTTAAGATGGAAATTTACAGCGTGGTGTTTGCCAATATCATATTTGCCCTTGTGATGTGCCTGTTAAACGGACATGCCATTGCCAGGTTTGCCAGATACAGGCAGGAATATAAGAGAACTCTCATCCTGCCCACAATATGCGCCGGATTCATGGGAGCGGCTGCTTATGGGGTATACAGAGGCATTTACGCCCTGCTTCCCCACCGGCTGATGAGAGGCAGGATAGGTATGGCTATTGTGGTGTTCCCTTCCGTGGCAGTGGCCATTCTGGTCTATGCCGTGCTTCTTGTAAGGTTCAGGGCAGTGGAAGAGGAGGAGCTTAAGGGCATGCCGGGAGGAAGGAGGCTGGTCCGTCTTTTGAACCGTTTCAGGCTCCTGGGATAAGAGACATATAAGTTTATCTGTTTGTTGTGATAGATTGGGAAAAATTTGAGAATGCATGATTAAAACTGAATAAGAAAGCAGATACTAACCATAAAGCGGCGTCCGGCGCCATGCTGACCGGCATGGCGGGGCCGGGGCCAGCGAGGAGGTTAGTGCATGAAGAAGTTATTATACTGCTTTGCCCTGTTTGCAGTCACATCCATTGTGTGTCTGATTGTTGCATATGGAATTACCCGGTATAGCGTCAGGCAGGAACAGGCAGTTCCCAATACGGTTATTGAGACGGAGACAGTCAACGATGTGGATGACAGGGCCGCCATGAACCAGGAGCAGGTAAAGCCAATACTGGAAAGCGTTTCTCCGGCAGAAGAATACTATCTTGTGTCGGAGTCCGGCTTTCTCCTGGTATTTTGCAGCGACCGCAGCACCATCTGCCTCTATACCCATATTCCTGTCACGGATTTTCCGGAAAAGGAGAGGGAGAGGCTGATGGAGGGCATATGGTTTCCGTCCATGATGGATGTATACCATTATTTAGAATCGTATACAAGCTGATGAAATCCGGCTATGCGGCATTCGCCAGCCTGGGCGGCAGGCTGCGGTCTACGCGGTGGCCAGATGTCCCTTTTTATCGTTTTTCTGGATGAAGTCCAATGGTTGTCTTGCCGCAGCCAAAGGGACCTAACAGGGAGACGAATTCCCCGTCCCTGACTTCAAAACTGATGTCTGACAAAACAACGGTCCGTTCCCTGGCGCCACGTTTACGTTTCATAAGGATACGCAGATTCATTCATCCTGCTGTGTGTGTGGAAATGATGTCCGCTTGGAAATGAAAGGCGGGGAGTGTGTGAAACATTGGCCAAAGGGCTTATACGCGCTCTCCTTCTGCCTGGAAGAAATTTCTAACTGGGCGGGATCGTGCTGAAACGCCATGAATTTCTTCTGTACGGAGAACGAGTTTGACCAATATGCACGGGATATGGGGCTTGATATGGAAATGGTAATCAAAGCAGATATCAGCCTTGCGGTAAAGGAAGCAAGGGAAACGTTTCTTGTAGGTGGAGGCTGATTCAAAATCCCCCAGGGGGAGGGTCTGTCCCAGGGAAAAAAATCCAAAGACGGATTCCGGCCCGCTGTCCGCCTACAGGGCAATCCTGGAGGCGAAAAAGCGGGGCGCGAAGCTGGTTGTCATAGATCCGTGCAGGGCGGGAATGGGAGAAATGGCGGATATGTGGGTGCCAATCATACCAGGATTCGACGGAGCCCTTGCGATGGCCATGACAAAGCTGATACTGGAGAGACATCTGTACGACGATGGGTTTGTGAAGAATTATACCAGGGGATTTGAGGCATATGAATCGTATCTTAAAACCCTGTCGGCAGACCGGCTTTCAAGGTACTGCGGTATACCGGTTCAGATGATAGAAGAGCTTACCCGCCTGTTCGTTTCAACGGAAAACATATCTCTTGTTTCCTGCACAGGGCTGGAGTATCAGCTCAGCGGGGCGCAGAATAACCGTGCTATCCAGATTCTGTGGGCCATAACAGGCAAGGTGGATGTGGAAGGCGGCATTTATATAAGCGGCACTGAAATACCCACCAGGAAGCTTGCGCCCAAGCTGGAAATCATGCCTGTGGGAGCGGAGAAATATCCTGTATTTTACGGACTGACCGGATGGGGACAGTTTATGGAATTCCCCAACGCGGTGCTTCACGATGTACCTTATCCGGTAAGAGGACTTCTGATTCGGGCGGCCTCGCCTGCCATTTCCTATCCGGAACAGAAACTGTGGCGTCAGGTATATAAAAAGCTGGATTTCATGGTGGTCCTGGACCGGTTCATGACGGAGGACGCAAAGTATGCGGATGTGGTACTGCCTGCCGCCACGCTGTGGGAAAATGATTCATTTTGTGAATATCCGGGCGGTATCCGGCTGAGAGAACAGATAATCGGGCCTGTAGGAGAAGCAAAGGCGGGTTTGAGTTTGTTATGACCTGCGGCAACAGGAGCCCTGTCAGATACAGCTCCTTTGGACCAAATATAGAGGCGCTGGCAGCCCTTGACCCATATCCCACAGCAGATATTGACCCCGCGGATGCAGGGCGGCTGGAAATAGAAGAAGGGTGCGGGGTGGATGTGGAGACTGCCTTTGGAACAAAGCGGTTCCGGGCCAGAATCACACCCATGCATCCCGGAACCATACATGTGTTTTCGGGAGGCGGAAGCAGCTATCATTCAAAGGAGTGGAGGGAGGGCAACATCAACGATGTAAACAGCATGAAAATCAGGGATGATGTTTCCGGGTTTCCTGCGTTTAAGGCCATTCCATGCAGAATCAAAAAGGCATAAGGCATTGTTGAAAAGGGACTGGATTTCCGTACTGGGAATCCGGTCCCTTCTGCGAAAACCAGGATTTTAGACAACTGTTTGGGCGGTCTGGTTCCGCAAATGGCGCCGTAAATAACAGGAAACAGTTGAAATGTGACAGAAAAACATATAAAATGGGGTGTAAACTTAAGCGCATTAAGAGCAGGATAAGGAGCTTTGGATCAATCATGAGAAAACGAATCGTCATCATAGGAGGCGGGGCCTCGGGACTGACTGCGGCCATTGGCGGGGCCAGGAACGGGGCTCATGTGACCATTGTGGAGCACATGGACCGGGTGGGAAAGAAAATCCTGTCCACGGGCAACGGCAGGTGCAACCTGACCAATCTGAGGATGGAGGAGGATTGTTACCGCTGCGGCCAGAAGGGGTTTCCCATGGAAGTTATCCGGGGCTTTGGGGTGGATGAGACCCTGGCCTTTTTTAAAGGTCTTGGAATAGAGCCAAAGGACAGAAACGGATATATCTATCCCAATTCGGACCAGGCGTCAGCCGTGCTGGACGTGCTCCGCAGTGAGGTGGAGCGTTTGGGCGTGGCGGTGTTGCTTTCGTGCCGTGTGGAGAAGATAGAGCCGGCGGTCGGCGGAGGCGGCGTCCGCTATAAAGTGTACACGGACCAGGGCATACTGGATGCGGAAGCGGTTATTCTGGCAGCCGGTTCCAAGGCTGCCCCGTCCACCGGTTCGGACGGAAGCGGATATGAGCTGGCAAGAAGGCTGGGACACCGGATAATCAAACCGCTTCCCGCCCTGGTTCAGCTGCGGTGCCAGGGAAGCATGTACCGGCAGATGGCGGGTATCCGTACGGAGGCCGGGGTAAAGCTCATGGCGGCCGGTGAACTGCTGGCCCGGGACAGGGGAGAGCTGCAGCTGACAGACTACGGCCTGTCGGGTATCCCGGTATTCCAGGTCAGCCGGTTTGCTGCCAGGGCCCTGGACCAGGGGAAGAGGGTCACCGCTCTGGTGGATTTCATGCCGTCCTGGGATGACAGCGAGGCATTTGACCTGCTTAAAAAGCGTGCGTCCCTTCTGGGCCATAAGACGGCGGAGGAGCTGTTTACAGGTCTGCTGAACAAGAAGCTGGCCCTGGTGTTCATTAAGCTGGCAGGCATCAAACCGTCCCAGAAAGCGGGAGATTTGTCACCCAAACAGCTGAAGCTGCTTCTGGGACAGATGAAGTCCTACGAAGCCATTGTCATGTCAGTGAATCCATTTGCCAATGCCCAGGTGTGCTGCGGCGGCGTGGATACCAGGGAAGTGGATGCCGCCACCATGGAATCCGGGATTCACGCCAACCTGTATCTGGCGGGAGAACTGCTGGATGTGGATGGAATCTGCGGCGGATACAACCTGCAGTTTGCCTGGTCCAGCGGTATGATAGCGGGGGTACATGCGGCGGGAGGATATTTTGCGGAGACACATGAGGCGGACAGAAACAGGGCGGAGGCACATGGAGCATATGGCCCTGCCCCAGGGGGAAAGAGGAACAGAAAATGATTCGTATCAATCAGTTAAAGATGCCGCTGGGACACGACAGGGCTGGACTTTTGGAGAAGGCTGCCAGGGTGCTGCGTGTTCCGTCCGGAGAGATAGAGAAGCTTACCATCGTCAAGCAGTCTGTGGACGCCAGAAAAAAGCCGGATATATGGTACAGTTATGTGGTGGACATAGGAATCAGGCAGGCCGGACTCCAGAAGGAGGAAAAGCTGGTGCGCAGGCTGAAGGACCGGAATGTGTCGGTCCGCAAGAAAACACCCTACCGGCTTCCTGAGCCGGGGACCAATCTTATGGCCAGCCGTCCCGTCATTATCGGTACCGGCCCGGCAGGGCTGTTCTGCGGCCTTATGCTGGCCAGAAAGGGGTACATGCCCATACTCCTGGAACGCGGGGAGGACGTGGACGCAAGGACAGACCGGGTAGCCCGGTTCTGGGAAACAGGGCAGCTTAACCCGTCCTCCAATGTGCAGTTCGGGGAGGGCGGAGCAGGAACATTTTCCGACGGAAAGCTTAATACCCTTGTAAAGGATACGTCTGGAAGAAACCGGGAAGTGCTTCGTATACTGACAGAGTTCGGCGGGGACCCGTCTATCCTGTATGTGAATAAACCCCACATCGGAACCGATGTATTAAGCCGCATTGTCAAATCCATACGAACGGAGATTGAAAATCTGGGCGGAGAGGTCCGCTTCCTGAGCCAGGTCACGGATTTTGTGACGGACGGGGAACAGGGGGAATCCAGGCGTATAAAAGCCCTTGTTATCAACGGCAGCCAGGTTCTTGCTGCTGAGACGGTGGTCCTGGCCATCGGGCACAGCGCCAGGGATACCTTTGAGACCCTGCTGGCCAGGGGGATCCCCATGGAGCCAAAGGCATTTGCGGTGGGACTGAGGGTACAGCATCCCCAGACGCTGATTAATGAGAGCCAGTACGGCATAAAGGAATGCGGGGAATTGGGGCCGGCCAGCTACAAGCTTACATGGAAGTCCTCTGACGAAAGAGGAGTCTATTCCTTCTGCATGTGCCCCGGAGGCTATGTGGTCAATGCGTCCTCTGAGCCGGGCCGCCTGGCGGTCAACGGCATGAGCTATCATGACAGGGCGGGGGAAAATGCCAACAGCGCCATTATTGTCACGGTCACGCCGGAAGATTTCGGCGGGATAGAGGCAGAGTCCGGGATGGAGGCAGAGTCAGGGACGGAGCGGGGCTGCGAAGCGCCGGGGGACGCCATGGCAGGAATCCGGTTTCAGAGGCGTCTGGAGGAGGCTGCCTTCTGCCTGGGAAAGGGAAGCATACCGGTGCAGCTCTACGGGGATTTTAAGGCAGGCCGGGTTTCAGACGGCTTTGGCGGTGTAAATCCCGCCTTCCAGGGCGGGTATGCCTTTGCCAATCTCAGGGAGCTGTTTCCGGAACCATTGTCCCGGGCTTTCATGGAAGGAATGGAAGGATTTGGAACCATGATTCGCGGCTTTGACCGGCCGGATGCCATCCTGGCCGGCATTGAGAGCCGTACCTCATCCCCTGTCCGTATTCCCCGGGACCAGGGAATGGAAAGCCCTGTGAAGGGAATCTTTCCCTGTGGTGAGGGCGCGGGCTATGCAGGCGGAATCACCTCGGCGGCCATGGACGGAATCAAGACAGCAGAGGAAATTATCCGCAGGTACAGCCCCTTAAGCCCTTCTTAGAGCATGGCCGGGGGAGGAACATTTACAACATAGAAATTGACGTGACCTGTAAATTGGTGTAAGATAAACAGGAATCGTTTGATGAGATAAAGGAGTATATCATGGGAACCCAGGAACGTCAGAATCTTGCGGATAAGCAGAGGATTGTGATTAAAATTGGTTCGTCTTCCCTTACCCATGTGGAGACAGGGGAAGTGAACCTGATGAAGATAGAAAAGCTGGTGCGGGTTATCAGTGACCTGCGGGGACAGGGAAAGGACGTGGTTCTGGTGTCCTCCGGGGCCATTGCGGCAGGGCGGCAGGCCCTGGGCCATCACAGGAAGCCGGACACCCTTGCTGAGAAGCAGGCCTTTGCGGCTGTGGGCCAGGCCAGGCTCATGATGGTCTACCAGAAGCTGTTTGCGGAATACAACCAGACAGCTGCCCAGGTCCTTCTCACAAAGGACACCATGGTCAATGATTCTTCCAGGTACAATGCCCAGAATACCTTTGACGAGCTGCTAAACCTGGGAACCATACCCATTGTCAATGAAAACGATACGGTATCCACCTCAGAGATTCCGTATGTGGACAGCTTCGGTGATAATGACCGGCTGTCAGCCATTGTGGCGGCCCTGATCGGAGCAGATCTGCTCATTCTGCTGTCTGACATAGACGGCCTTTATACGGATGACCCCAGGGAGAACCCGGAGGCCGGATTTATCAGCCTGGTGCCTGAAATTACGCCTGAATTCCTGCGTATGGGCAAGGATACGTCGGGCAGTGACGTGGGTACCGGCGGAATGTCAGCCAAGCTGGCCGCGGCCCGGATTGCCACGGACAGCGGAGCCGATATGGTCATAGCCAACGGAGACCAGGTGGATGTCATACTGGACATCATGTCAGGCAAGGAAAAGGGAACCCTGTTCCTGGCCCATACCAATCTGGATTTTGACCTGATGCATTATCTGAATAATGAATACTAGGGAAGGCGCCCGGCCGGGCGCCAGGTCCTGAAAGAGGTGAATGTATGGACGCGTCAAGGATTGACCGCATCAACGAACTGTATCACAAGTCCCAGGCAGTGGGACTGACAGAGGAGGAGAAGGAGGAACAGGCCCGGCTGCGCCAGGAGTACGTTGCAGCGATTCGGGGAAGCCTCCGCAATAACCTGAACAATATATCCATCAAGGAGCCGGACGGCTCCATCACGGATTTGGGAAAGAAACATGGCGGAATCAGGGAAGTCTGATGCATTGTGAAGGGGAGATTATGATGACATTGAATGAAATAGGCAGCCGTGCCAAAGAAGTATCGCGAGTACTGGGTACCCTGGGATCCAGAGAGAAGAATATGGGACTGGAGGAAGCGGCCAGGGCTTTGCTGGAAGGTGAGGAGGAAATCCTGGAGGCCAATTCCAGGGATTATGAGAAGGCCAGATCCGACGGCATGAGCCAGGGACTGCTGGACCGTCTTAAGCTGACGCCGGCCAGGGTTCAGGCCATGGCGGACGGCCTGCTGCAGGTGGCTGCCCTGGAGGACCCCGTGGGGGAGGTGCTGTCCATGAAGCTCCGCCCCAACGGCCTTCAGATTGGGCGGAAGCGTGTGCCTCTGGGGGTTATCGGCATGATTTATGAGGCCCGCCCCAATGTGACGGCAGACGCCTTCGGCCTTTGCTTCAAATCAGGCAATGCGGTTATCTTAAAGGGCGGAAGCGACGCCCTTCACTCCAACATGGCCATCACCCGGTGCCTGCGCGCAGGACTCTCAAGCGCCGGCCTGCCCGAGGACTCGGTCCAGATGATTGAGGATACCAGCAGGGATACCACCAGGGAGCTGATGCGCCTGAACAGGTATATTGACGTGCTCATCCCCAGGGGAGGGGCAGGACTCATAAAGACCGTGGTGGAGAACAGCACCATCCCCGTCATAGAGACGGGCACCGGCAACTGCCATGTGTATGTGGATGCTTCCGCGGATCAGAATATGGCCCTGGATATTATTTTCAATGCCAAGACCCAGAGAATCGGCGTGTGCAATGCATGCGAGTCCCTTCTGGTGCACAGGAGCATTGCGGAGGAATTCCTGCCCCTTCTCAGGAAGAAGCTGGAGGAGAAGCAGGTGGAGATTCGGGGAGACGAGGACGCCTGTGCCATTGAGCCGTCCTTTGTCCGGGCCACGGAGGAGGACTGGGGCAGGGAGTACCTGGATTATATCCTGTCCTTAAAGCTGGTGGACTCGGTGGATGAGGCCATCCGCCATATCAACACCTACAATACAGGCCACTCGGAAACCATTGTGACCTCTGATTATTTTAACGCCCAAAGGTTTTTAAACGAGGTGGACGCCGCGGCTGTCTACGTCAACGCTTCCACCCGCTTTACAGATGGTGAGGAATTCGGTTTCGGAGCGGAAATCGGCATCAGCACCCAGAAGCTTCACGCCAGAGGCCCCATGGGCCTTAAGGAACTGACCACCACCAAGTATATTATTTACGGAGATGGGCAGATCCGCTGATGACAGCTACAGACGGGCCGGGACATTTTAAATTTGTTCCCGGCTTCGTCAGACAGAATGCAGGAAAAGAGGAAATATATATGCTTGAAGAGGAAAGCAGCAGGAAAAGGAGCAGGAAACAGCAGGAGGAAGAACCCTTCAGCTGGAAAAAGGAGATTATCAGCTGGATACAGATTATCGTGGCAGCGGTTATCATCGCCCTGGTCCTTAACAACTTTATCATAGCCAACAGCCGTGTGCCAACCGGCTCCATGGAGAACACCATCATGTCCAAGAGCCGCGTCATCGGTTCCAGACTGGCCTATCTGACCAGCGACCCTGAGAGGGGAGACGTGGTGATTTTCCATTTCCCGGACGATCCCACGGGAAAAATCTACTACGTGAAGCGTGTCATAGGGCTTCCCGGCGAGACTGTGAATGTGGTGGACGGAAAAGTCTATATCAATGATTCAGATACGCCCCTTGACGAGCCTTACCTTCCGGAACCAATGGAAGGATCCTATGGTCCCTATACCGTGCCGGAGGGATGTTACTTCATGATGGGTGACAACAGGAACAATTCCCTGGATGCCCGGTTCTGGAAGAACCGGTTCGTGGAGAAGGACAAGATTATAGCCAAGGTGCTGTTTACGTATTTTCCAAAGATAGAGAAAGTGGAGTAAGAGAAAAGTGGAGTAAGAGACAGGATGAAGATAATCATATCACCTGCCAAGAAAATGAATATCAGGGAAGACGAGCTGGAATGGGCGAATCTTCCCTGTTTCCTTTCCAGGGCAGAAGAACTGAAGAAATACATACAGGGCCTGGATTTAGAACAGGCCAGAAAGCTGTGGCAGTGCAATGAAACCATAGCCCGGCTTAATTACGGGCGCTTTCAGGACATGGACCTTGAAAGGCGCCTGACACCGGCCCTCTTATCCTACGAGGGAATCCAGTATCAGTACATGGCTCCGGGGGTGTTTGAGCAGGGACAGTGGGATTATGTGCAGGAGCACCTGCGCATCCTGTCCGGGTTTTACGGTATCCTTAAGCCGCTAGACGGCATTGTGCCGTACCGCCTGGAGATGCAGGCAAAGGTGGAGCTGCCGTCAGGTATCAAAAGCCTTTATGACTACTGGGGAAGCTCCATCTGCCGGGAACTGGCCGCAGATGAGACATTGATTGTGAATCTGGCCTCAAAAGAATACAGCAGGGCGGTGGAGCCGTATCTGGAAGCCCATATTGACTATGTGACCTGTGTGTTCGGCACCCTTTCAGAGGACGGAAAGGGCGGTTTTAAGGTAAAGGTGAAAGCCACCGAGGCCAAGATGGCCAGAGGGGAGATGGTCCGGTTCATGGCGGAGCGGGGCGTCCGGGACGCGGAGGGGCTTAAGGAGTTTGACCGTCTGGGATATGGCTACTGCCAGGAGAAATCCGGGGATAAGGAATACGTGTTTATCAAATTCAGAGAGCAGTAAAGCAGGGACCTGTATGCCGGCGCGGCGTACAGGTCTCTTTTCACGGTCAGGCTTTCAGGCTAATATCATAGCCAAATCCTTTTCAGGCGTGGAGATGGGATGGATTTCAAACTGTTCCACCAGATATCCCAGTATGGCCGGAGAGAGGAAGGCGGGAAGGGTGGGGCCAAGATAGATATTCTTAATGCCCAGGTGCAGCAGGCTTAAAAGGATACAGACCGCCTTCTGCTCATACCAGGACAGAACCAGGGTGAGGGGAAGGTCATTGACTGAGCAGCCGAATGCTTCGGCCAGGGCTATGGCCACCTGGATGGCGCCAAACGCATCGTTGCACTGGCCCATGTCCAGAAGGCGGGGAATGCCGGCCAGGGATCCAAGCTCCAGGTCGTTAAACCGGTATTTGCCGCAGGCCAGGGTCAGAATGAGGGTGTCCTCAGGCGTCTGCTTCACAAAGTCCGTGTAGTAATTC
Source organism: Enterocloster clostridioformis (assembly GCF_020297485.1). NCBI lineage: Bacteria > Bacillati > Bacillota > Clostridia > Lachnospirales > Lachnospiraceae > Enterocloster > Enterocloster clostridioformis. The sequence goes on along the minus strand of NZ_JAIWZC010000001.1, from coordinate 1,107,515 downwards.
CTGCCGGGACGGGCTCCGTCGCAGCCTCCTACCAGAAAGATATGGCGCAGCTCCTTTGTTCTGACTGCCTCCGCCACCGTGCCCGCGGCAGCCAGGACAGCTTCCCGCCCAAAGCCGGTGGTGACCATTGTTCCGCCGTTGATTCCGGGGAGGGTCATCTCCTCCCGAAAGCCGCCAAGCTCCAGGGCCTTTTGGATGACAGGAGAGAAGTCTTTGCGGCCGTCAATATGGACCATGCCGGGATAGGACACCAGGGCGGTGGTAAATACCCGGTCAGAGTAAGAGGATTTGGGCGGCATCAGGCAGTTGGTGGTAAAGAGCACGGGGGCGGGAAGGTCTGCGAATTCCTTCTGCTGGTTCTGCCACGCGGTTCCGAAATTGCCCTTCAGATGGCTGTATTTCCTGAGCTCCGGGTAAGCGTGGGCGGGAAGCATTTCCCCGTGGGTGTATACGTTGATTCCCTTTCCCCGGGTCTGTTCCAGCAGAAGCTTCAGGTCGTGCAGGTCATGGCCTGAAATAACGATGAAGGGACCGGGTTCCACGGTAAGACTTACCTGTGCCGGGGAGGGGATGCCGAAGGCCTGGCGGTTGGCCCTGTCCAACATCGCCATGCAGTCCAGGTTCACGGCGCCCAGTTCCATGACAATGGGAAGCAGGTCCTGAACCGTATAGCCGTCATAGCCAACGGCAAACAGCCCCTTATAGAAATAATCCATGACTCCCCTGTCCTCATGGCCCAGCACCATGGCGTGGTACGCATAGGCTGCCATTCCTCTCATGCCGAACAGTATCAGGGATTTGAGGGAGCGTATATCCTCGTCCTCCGACCAGAGCCTGTTCATGTCAAAATCCTCTGTCCTGCCGCAGTCTGCCGTGCAGGAACCGCACATGGGGGACAGGGAATCCTTTAAGCGCCCGGCTTCCTCGAGAAGCTCATTCAGGGCGTTGTCGTCAAAGCTTACATTGGTAAGGGTGGCAAACAGTCCCTTTACGATAATGCGGTCCGCTTCCGGGGAGCGGTCCTTTCCTTCCGACGCCCTGGCAAGGCCGATAAGGGCGCCTGTGAGTCTGTCCTGAATCCCGGCAGTGACGGCTGTCTTGCCGCATACACCTGCTTTTCCCACACATCCGCTGCATCCCGCGGTCTGTTCACATTGAAAACAAAACATATTGTGTTCCATGATGTATCCTCCTTTAAATACTTTAAATATATAAGTGGGCGGGCGGTATGTTCCGCCTGCCCTTGACGGTATGAGGAAAGTATAATATAATTCTGACAACAAGTAAGTTGTTGGAACAACATTAAAGGAGAAAAATATGGATATTCATTTGCTGGCAGGAACAAGGCTGTTTCACGGAATCAGGGAGCATGAGATAGAGGCCATGCTTACATGCCTTTCGGCGGAAGAGAGGACCTATGGAAAGGAGGCCTATATATACAGGGCCGGGGATGTGACAGGCCGTCTGGGGGTGGTGATGGAGGGGGCTGTGAACATCATTAAGGACGATGTGTGGGGAAACAGGAAAATCATAGAAAATATAGGCAGGGGACAGATATTCGGGGAGACGTACGCATGTCTTAAGGGAGAACCCCTGATGGTGGATGTGCAGGCATCGGAACGCTCCAGAATCCTGTTTATGGACGTAAACCGTATCCTGACCACCTGTTCATCCAGCTGCGATTTCCACAACCGTCTGATACGGAGCCTGATGTATGTGCTGGCCGGGAAAAACCTGATGCTTACGAAAAAAATGGATATCATCACCCCCAAGTCCCTGCGGGAAAGGGTCATGGTGTACCTGTCCCAGGAATCCGTAAAGCAGGGCAGCCGTACCATCACAGTGCCCTTTAACCGCCAGCAGATGGCGGACTATCTGTCCGTGGACAGGAGCGCGCTGTCGGCAGAGCTGTCCAGGATGCAGAGGGACGGGGTGATTTCATATGAGAAGAACCGTTTCACAATTCAGTCGCTTTCCACGCAATAAAAATCACACCAGCCGCAGCGTGTTCCCGGGATATTCATGTGTGAGACCGGACACCTGCGATACGGGCAGAACCGCACTCCTCCCGGAACTGGTGTGATGGGATTATTGTAGCATTGCAGGGGGAAGAAAGCAAGATGTATCCGCTGCCTGCGCGCAGTAACCAGCAATTCCCACTTGAATAAGAACATATGTTCTGATATATTGAAGCCAGGAGGTGAAAGCAGTGGCGGCTTTAAATATACCCATACAGATGTTTGGCGCCTGCAGTACCCTGGGAGATATGACGCCCCTCTGGTTCCGGTATGAGAATAAGGATCACGGAATCATCACGGTGAAGATTGAGAGCATTGTCTCTTCCAGGGAAGAGAAGTTCTGCGGCATGGAGCATATCAGCTTTGTGTGCTGGGCCGTGGCAGAGGGACAACGGCGCCTGATTGAGCTGAGATACCGCATATCCACCCATAAGTGGTCATTTTTCAGGACACTGTCATGAGAAGCCAGGAAGATCAGGTATGGTACCATGTGGATGTGAACAGCGCCTATTTAAGCTGGACAGCCGCATACAGGGTTTGTATCCTGGGGGAGGATCTGGATCTGCGGGATATTCCCTCTGTCATCGGGGGAAGCGAGGCGGAACGGCATGGCATTGTGCTGGCTAAGTCCGGCTCTGCAAAGAGGTATGGAATCAGGACCGGGGAGACATTGGCGGAGGCCAGATGCAAATGTCCGGGACTTGTAATCGTACCCCCGGATTACAGCCTGTATGTGAGCTGTTCAAAAGCCCTTGTGGAGCTGCTTAAGAAGTATTTTCCCCACGTCCACCAGTACAGTATTGACGAGGCATTCTGCCGGGTGGAGGGAACAAAGGGATTGTGGGGAACACACACAGCCTTTGCGCACCAGCTGAAGGAAGAAATACGCCGGGAGCTGGGCTTTACCGTGAACATCGGTGTGTCGGACTGCAAGCTTCTGGCTAAGATGGCTTCTGAGTTCCAAAAGCCGGACCAGGTCCACACACTGTTTACCTGGGAGATAGAGAGGAAGATGTGGCCGCTGCCTGTAAGCGATCTGTTCTGGGTTGGGCCCGCCACGGTGAGAAAGCTGGGAGCGCTGGGAATAAGGACCATAGGGGAGCTGGCTGTCATGGATTTGGAGCTGCTAAAGAGGCATCTTAAAAAGCAGGGGGAGTTTATCTGGAATTATGCCAACGGAAGGGATGTGTCCCCATTTTTGAGGGAACTTCCACGGAATAAGGGGTACGGCAATTCTATGACCACGCCGTTTGATGTGACGGACCGGGAGACGGCCTGGCAGGTCATATTGTCCCTTACGGAGACCGTGTGCGCCAGACTCCGGGCCGATGGGATGGAAGCTGCCTGCGTGGGCATTTCCATCACAGACAGGGAATTTCGCCATGGTTCCGTCCAGACCACCCTGATTTCCGCTACGGATACCACCCTGGAAATCTATGAGGCGGCCCGGAGCCTGTTTGACCGTCTGTGGAATCATTCGCCCATCCGCCAGATGGGGGTCCATACAAGCAAGGTCAGTCCCAAAGGCCATTATCAGTATCAGCTTTTTGACAGGGGTCTCCATGACAAATACTCCAGGCTGGACGCGGCTGTGGATGAGATAAGAAAACGGTACGGAGAGGACTGTGTGCAGAGGGCTGTTTTCGTGGAAAACCGGATTCCCCACATGTCGGGCGGCATTGACAAGGTGAAACGGACCGGAGTCACGAAGGCCGTGTAGAGGACCGGGTTTTCCGGTAGACTCTCGGGGAGCAGCCCTTTATCTTATGGAATACCTTGGAGAAGTAATTGGGGTCGGTGAAGCCGGCCCTCAGGGCTGTCTCGGTCATGGTCAGCTTTCCCTCCAGCACATCGGGGATACTCTTTTCAATGCGGTATTTTAACAGGTATTCAAACAGGGATTCCTTCATATAACCCTTAAAGACCCGGCAGCACTCGCTTTTGCAGATATGGATGTGGCGGGAAATGTCATCCAGGGTGATATCGGACTGATAGTTTTCATGGATGAAGGAGAGCATCTGCCGAATCCGTTCCTGATTCTTCCGGACTGCTGCATGTGCCGGTTCCGGGTCAGGGCGGCAGTGTAGGTATAACAGCTTCCAGAAACGGCACAGGTCCATCTGGATGTCCATTTCATAGGTTTCGTAGCGCTGGCCGTCAATGCGTATGATATCCTCCAGAAGCCCGACTGCTTCCCTGTGCCATTCCTCCGACAGGTCGAAGCAGACTGCCGGCAGAGCGGTATGTTCCGTCAGAGGGTCCGTATACCGGCTGGCAATCCTGCTTCCCTGGTAGCCGTACAGCAGCCGGGGGTGGAAGGTGATGGAGATGTACTTGCAGTCATGGCCGTCTGCCATGTGTCCGGTGTGCATGGTATTGGAGTTGCCGAAAAGCGCCTGCCCGGCCCTGGGATGGAATATCCGGTCATTGATTTGATATACCATAGTCCCCTCTGTGATGAGGGTGAGTTCGATTTCCGTATGCCAGTGCCACTGGAAGGAGCTGGTGTAGAACCTGGACAGGGCCTCGTCGCTGACAAGGACGGGAAATTCATAGGTTCCGTGTTCCTTTAGTTCTTCCTGGTGTTCGTTGGTCATGATTTGGATTTTAGAAGGCATGGCAGAGGGCTCCTTTTGCATGTTTTACGGCTGGGATATGTTTTCCGGTTTGGAAAAGCTGTTCCGTTAAAAGCTGTTCCATTAAAATCTATTCCATTTTATCTGTTCTGTTTGTTCTCAATATTGTCGGGTTATATCCCATGAATTATAACATTTCTTAATAAAAAACTCAATATATTCCCTTTTCTGCGCATGATTTTCAAGGATAAATCATGTTGTTTTTTTATAATAGAAATCAGAGGGAATCAAAAACAAAGAAAAGAGGAGATTGCTTTGGAGAGAAGACGCAGGCCAGCAAAGAGCCAATACCTGAACCGTGTGATAACCTATATGAGGGAGCATCTGCAGGAGAACCTGACGCTGACCCAGATTGCAAGGGAAGCAGGGCTGTCGGAGAGCTATCTCAACGCGGTTTTTAAGGAATGCATCAAGTGCGCGCCTATGGATTACTACATCAACATGAAGATGGAGCAGGCCTGTTATCTTCTCTGCAATACGGACCTGCATATATATCAGGTGGCCCAGCATTTGGGATACGAGAACCAATATTATTTTTCAAGGGCCTTTAAGAAGGTACTGGGAGTGCCTCCCAAGAAGTATAAGGAAATGCCCGGGATACCGGCAGTTTCCATGCAGGTTTCCTGCTGAGGACCGTTGCTGAGGACAGGGCGGGAAAATGCTGCTGCATTTGAACGCAATACCTGCAGGGAGGGATGGCAGTGAAGAACCTGAAAATGAAAGCAGTCAGGGCCGGCATGGATTTATCCCAGGAAAAACTGGCTGAGCTGGTGGGGGTGACCTGCCAGACCATTGGGATGATAGAGGCGGGGAAGTACAACCCGACGCTGAATCTCTGCGTGGCAATCCGCAAAGCGCTTCACAAGACACTGGATGAGCTGTTCTGGGAAGAACAGCAGGAAATATGAAAATCAGAGAGAACGGAAGGGGAATACGGATATGATGGATGAGAGAACAACACAGGTATTTTGCTTGATTTTTTAGGCATTGCAGGAAAATCTATAAAACTGAAAATTCCATCGAAAAAAACAATTGGAATGAGCTAGGCAAACCTTGTAGAATGAGAAGGAAAAAATGTCGGAAAATGGGGTATCGGGGAATGCTATGCTGGAAGCAAGGGGATTGTCAAAATGGTTTGACGGAAACTGTGTTTTAAAGAATGTAAGCCTGACAATCAGGGACGGGGAAGTCTATGGAATCATCGGCGCCAATGGTTCGGGAAAGAGCACCTTCATGAACATCCTCAATGGAAATGATGCCATTATAAAAACCGGAGGTTATGAGGGAGAAATTCTGATTGACGGCAGAAGGGTGCGGATTGAAAGCCACCGCCAGTCAGTATCCGAAGGAATTGCAATGGTACACCAGGAGCTTGCCCTGTTTGCCGGAATGAGCGCGGCTGAAAATATAAAAATAAACAGGGAACATGTAAAGATAAAGGGGCCCATACTGCCGGAGCTGGGGTATGTGGACCATAAGAAGAATGAGGAGGATGCCAGAAAGACACTGATACGGATTGGGGCGGACCTGGACCCGGCCCGGCTTATAGACAGCCTGTCCCTTAACCAGAAACAGTTTGTGGAGCTGGCCAGGGAACTGGATAACCAGGATGTCAGGCTGCTGATGCTGGATGAACCTACCAGTTCCCTTAATATTACGGAGACAAAGAGTCTGCTTACGTGCATCCGGGAGATTGCGGCTTCGGGAATCTCCGTACTGTTTATCTCCCACAGGCTGGAGGAGATCATGGAAGTGTGCGATACCGTGTCCGTCCTCAGGGATGGTGAGCTGATATCCACCTACAGCAAAGAAGAATTTGACTGTCACCGTTTTACCGATGACATGGTGGGGCAGGAAATCGTGAAGGTATGCAGCCACAGGAAGCGGGAAAAGGGGAAGACCATATTCCGTTACGGCAATATACAGGGGATGGGAGACAATCTGGATATATATGAAGGGGAGATTCTGGGCATAACCGGACTGGCCGGCCAGGGCCAGGAACAGCTCCTGGAGGGGCTGTTTGGCCTTAGGGCGGCAGACTACCAGGCATATTTCAGGGGGAGGCAGATTACAAAGGGAGATAACAGGAACCTGATTAAAAACGGGATCTATTACCTCCCGGAGGACAGGTCCTCGCACAGTCTGTTCCCGGAGAGCCCTATATGGAAGAACATGGTATTCGGCACAGAGGACCGCCATCCGGAATTTCTGTCCTTAAGGCGCTGGAAAGCCCTATCCTTCTTTAAGAAAAGGGCGGTAAGGTCCTACGCAGGGGAGATGATTGAAAAACTGAATATCGTATGCCGGGGACCGGACCAGAAGGTGCGTGAGTTAAGCGGAGGAAACCAGCAGAAGGTATGCGTGGGCCGTGCCCTGACCTTCCGGCCGGATCTTTTGTACATAGGGGAACCGACCAGGGGCATCGATATTTATTCCAAGGAGCTGATTCTCAAGTGGATTCTCAAGATAAACCAGGAGTACAACACCACCGTGGTGGTGGCCTCCGGGGAACTGGAGGAACTGGTCCGTATCTGTGACAGAATCGTGGTAATGTATCAGGGAAAGGTATATAAAGTGTTCGAGAATGACATAGGGCCGGAAGAACTTACCCTGGCCCTTTACGGGAGGGAACCGGATGAAGCGTAACTATTTGAATCCTCCCCGGATCATCATGTTTTTATTTATGGCAGTCCTGCTGGCAGCGGCGTCAGCCATTGATATGAGCATGACGGGAATTATGAACGATGCCCTGATTAAATGGGCCATGAACGGAGTAATCGTGTTATCCCTGATTCCAATGATCAATGTGGGGGCAGGGAGGAATTTCGGCATGTCCATCGGCCTGTCAGCAGGACTTGTGGGCATGATATTTTCTGTGAACGCCAGATATACGTCCTGGGCCGGGTTCTTTTACTCTGTGTTCCTGGGAATGGCCGTGGCGCTGCTGTTGGGTTATCTCTATGCAAAGATTCTGAATCATTTGAAGTTAAATGAAGAAATCGTGGGCACATTCGCAGGGTATTCATTTATCCCTGTCATGAATCTGTTTTACACCTTTGCGCCTGTCACCAACCGTCAGATGCTGTATCCAATCGGAGGCCAGGGGCTGAGGCCCAAGGTGAACCTGGAACCGTATTTCGGCCAGGTCCTGGACCGGCTCTGGCAGGTGAGGATAGGGGAACTGGTAATCCCGGCAGGGCTGCTGCTGTCTTTTTTCGGAACCGGCTTTCTCTTATGGCTGTTTTCAAAGACAAGGGCAGGAATGATATTTTCTGCTATAGCTGAGAACGAACGGTTTGTGCGGCTGGCCGGTATTAATGTGAATGGATACCGCACCGCCGCAATCATCATGTCCACGGTCATCGCGGCCGCGGGAGTGGTGGTCTATTCCCAGAGCTACGGGATACTCCATCTGTACGACGGCCCCTTCATGATGAGCTTTCCCGCTGTTTCCGCCATTGTAATTGGCGGCGCCAGCCCCAGAAAGGCCACGGTGGCCAATGCCCTGATAGGAACCTTTCTCTACCAGACAACATACCTTTTGTCCATTCCTGTGGCCAATGCCCTGCTGATTCCGGAGATGGCGGAAATCATGAGGACAATCATTACAAGCGGAATCATTCTATATGCATTTATATTTGAGAGGAAGGACATGAGAAATGAAGCACATTAAAAACAACCTGGTACCTGTTTCCATCTTTGTGCTGGCTGTCATATCCTTTCGGCTGGCCGGAGTCAGCGGCAGGTATCTGGCAGCAGAGGTATATACACGGTTTGCAAGAAATACCCTTTTTACCCTGGCCCTGATCCTGCCGGTTACATGCGGCATGGGTATCAACTTTGCCATTGTGGTGGGAGCCATATCCGCTCAGATGGCAATGGTATTTTCCGTGGACCTGAGATTGGAGGGGGCCGTGGCCCTGATGTTTGTCACAGGGGCCAGTATCGTGCTGTCCATTCTTTTCGGCATGATGGTGGCGGCTCTTTTAAACAGGGCCAGGGGGCGTGAGATGATTGTATCAATCATGATCGGGCAGCTTAGTTCAGTCATATACCAGTTTATCTTTATGGTGGCGTACGGATTTCTGATTCAGCCAAGGAACAGGGATATCCTGCTGGACAGGGGAATCGGGGTCAGAAGTATGGTGGATGCCAGGAACATAAGCAGTGTATTTAAGGGGATACTGCCCTTTCGGTTCGACGGAAAAACATATTCGCTTTTTCCTCTGGTCATCATCCTGTTTTTCAGCCTGGTGCTTTTCTACATACAGAAGACACGGCTGGGAACCCTGGCAAGGGCTGTGGGGACGGACGGGGGGACAGCCGGTACCCTGGGGATAGCCGGAAACCGGGTGCGCAGCATCTGCATTGTCATTTCCACCATATTTGCGGCCATGAGCCAGATTCTGTTTGTGGCTGATTTTGGGACCATCAATGTATATACAGGTCATCTTGGCCTGGATACCTTTGCGGCGGCAGCCATATTGGTGGGCGGAGCGTCCATCAAAAAAGCCAGGATGAGGAACTGCTTCATAGGCGTCATCCTGTTCCACGCCCTGTTCATCACTTCGCCCATGGCCGGGCAGAACCTCTTTCATAACCCGTCGGTGGGAGAGTATTTCCGCTCCTTCCTGGCATATGGGGTGATTGTGACAGCTATTATCATGAACCTGAGGAACGAAAGGACAAAGGTCCAGAGCATTTGATGCGGTGTTGGGGCAATATGCCTTCATACATAAAAAATAAAACGGAGGAACTTATGAGAAAGAGAATTTTATGCACGGTCCTGGCAGCTTCCATGGCATTAGCGGCATGCAGCAGCCCGGCATCCACACAGCCCCCGGCAGCCCCCTGGACGGAGGAAGCGTCTTCCACCGAGAGTCAGACCCGGACAACCGGGGAGCAGGAGAACCAGGACACCACAGAGGCTGAGACCGAAGCTTCCGGCGAGCCGTACAAAATCGGTATCGTAACACCAACCCTTACAGTGAGCGAGGATGAATTCAGAGGCGCTCAGGAGATGGTCCAAAGGTATCCGGACCTGGTGGTACATAAGACGCTTCCGGAGAATTTTGCCACGGATAAGGAGGGCTGCATCTCTGTTGTAACAAGCCTGGCAGATGACCCTGAGATGAAGTACATTTTATTCAATAATGGGATGGAGGGAATCGTACCGGCATTCCAGACCATCAGGGAGAAGCGGCCCGACATTGTAACCATGGTAACCAGCAATGACGACCCGAAGCTCCTGAATGATTATGTGGATATCTCCATCAATACAGACTGGATCAGAAGGGGTGAAACCATCCCCACCAAGGCTCATGACATGGGGGCAAAGACATTTATCCACTATTCCTTCCCCACCCATATGGCGGCTGAGAGCAAGTCCAAGAGAAGGGATGTGATGAAGGAGACCTGTGAGAAGTTAGGCATGACATGGGTGGAGGAGACCACGCCGGATCCCCAGACCGGCAACGGGACAGCAGCCATGCTTCAGTTCCTCAGGGAAGATATTCCGAGGAAGATTGAACAGTACGGACCAGACACCAATATCTTCGGAACCAACTGCCCTATGTACGATGTGATACTGGACGAGGCATTCAAGGAGAAATTCATCGTTGCGGAACAGTGCTGCCCTACACCTACCCAGGCTTATCCAACGGTGCTCAATCTGGAAATCACAGAGGAGGATTTGGGCGATTACAGCAAGATTAACAACCTGATTGCAGAGAAGGCCCGGGAGGCGGGAATGTCAGGAAGGCTGTCCGGATGGGCCATGCCGTCATCCGTATATATACCTCAGCTTCAGGTAGAGCTGGCTAAATATATGCATGACAATAACCTGAGCCCTGAGGATGTGTTAGACAGGGAGTTCCTGAATCAGTTTACCAGTGGACATATGCCGGTGGCCGCTGACTTCCAGGTGGCAGGCGAAGGATTGGATCACTATTATATGTTGATTCTGGAGGATATATATTATTAGGATGTGAGAAGGCTATAACCAAAACCTACAGGACAACCTGCCCCGCGGTTGGTGTAGGCCGGCCGCGGGGCAGGTCCTTTGTTGCGGGCCGCGGCACAGGGCGTTTTTTATGTTGACTTCCCAACCATTTTAAAGTAAAATTCATACTGTTAATCGTAATTGGCTGGACCGTGCAATAGGCCCGGCCTGCTATTCGTTTCGGGAAAGCGTGCAGTAACCAGACTGAACGATTTAAATTAATAGAAGCTAAGGAGCAGATAAATGGAAGAATCCAGAGATACCATGGACAACATAGAAAATGCAGAAACAGCCATAAACCAGGGCCCTCCTGCCGGGGAGCCGGAGCGTCAGCAGTACTTCATGGAGCGGGCTAAGAGACAGCTGGCCGAGCTTTCCGCCAGGCTGGGACGCCCCCTTACCTGCTGCATCAACACCTTCGGATGCCAGATGAATGCCAGGGATTCGGAAAAGCTTCTGGGGATTTTGGAGACAATCGGCTACAAGGCCGCAGAATCAGAGAAAGCGGATTTTGTGCTCTACAACACCTGCACGGTGCGGGAAAATGCCAATCTGCGGGTTTACGGCCGTCTGGGTCAGCTGGGGGCCTACAAGAAAAAACATCCTGATATGATGATTGCCCTGTGCGGCTGTATGATGCAGGAGGAGGAAGTGGTGGCGAAAATCAAAAAAAGCTACCGCTATGTGGATTTGATTTTCGGAACCCACAACATATTCAAGCTGGCCGAACTGGTATCCCAATGCCTGGAGGGGCGGACTCCGGACGGGCAGAAGCAGGGAAAAACGAAGATGGTGGTGGATGTGTGGAAGGATACGGATCAGATCGTGGAGGATTTGCCGGTGGAGCGCAGGTTTCCTTTCAAATCAGGAGTCAACATCATGTTTGGCTGCAATAATTTCTGCAGCTACTGTATAGTGCCCTATGTAAGAGGGCGTGAGCGCAGCCGCAGGCCGGAAGAAATCATCAAGGAAATACAGAAGCTGGCAGCGGACGGAGTGGTGGAAGTCATGCTCCTTGGACAAAATGTAAATTCCTATGGAAAGAACCTGGATAATCCCATGACCTTTGCGCAGCTTTTGGAGAAAGTGGAGAAGATAGACGGGATTGAGCGGATCCGTTTCATGACATCCCATCCAAAGGACTTATCCGATGAACTCATAGAGGTCATGGCAGGGTCTAAAAAGATATGCCGCCATCTGCACCTTCCCCTCCAGTCCGGCAGTAGCCGGATTTTGAAGGTCATGAACCGGTGCTATACAAAGGAGCAGTATCTGGATTTGGCGGAGCGGATTAAAAAGGCAGTGCCTGGCATATCCCTGACAACGGATATCATTGTGGGATTTCCGGGCGAGACAGACGAGGACTTTGAGGAAACCATGGATGTGGTGAGAAAGGTGCGGTTTGACAGCGCCTTTACCTTCATCTATTCCAAGCGTACCGGCACACCGGCGGCAGCCATGGAGGACCAGGTACCTGAGGAGATTGTAAAGGAGCGTTTTGACAGGCTTTTGAAGGAAGTACAGGATATCTCGGCCGAGGTGTGCGGGCGGGATGTTAAGACGGTCCAGGAGGTCCTGGTGGAAGAGGTGAACGTCCATACGCCGGGGCTTATGACAGGCCGCCTGTCCAACAACACAGTGGTGCATTTCCCGGGAGACCCATCCATGATTGGACAGCTGGTGCCTGTGTATCTGCAGGAGAGCAAGGGATTTTATTATATGGGACATATGGCTGATAAGGAAAATGGATAAAACCGGACCAACAAAAACTAACAGATTAAGATAAAGCAAGAATAACCAAGCATACTAGAGAAGAGAGGTCAGCATTTTGATAGATTTGTCACAATTATCTCCCATGATGCAGCATTATATGGAGACAAAGAAGGAGTATCCGGACTGTATCCTGTTTTACCGTCTGGGAGACTTCTATGAGATGTTTTTCGATGATGCCCTGACAGTGTCAAAGGAGCTGGAGATAACCCTTACAGGAAAGGACTGCGGCCTTTCTGAGCGGGCTCCCATGTGCGGGGTGCCGTTCCACGCAGTGGACTCCTACCTGTACCGTCTGGTCCAGAAGGGGTATAAGGTCGCCATCGCGGAGCAGATGGAGGATCCCAAGCAGGCCAAGGGCCTGGTGAAGCGGGAGGTAATCCGGGTGGTGACTCCGGGAACCATCACCAGCTCCCAGGTTCTGGATGAGACAAAGAACAATTACCTGATGGGGATTGTATACATGGATGGAATCTACGGCATATCCACGGCAGATATCAGCACCGGGGATTTCATGGTGACTGAGGTGGACTCAGAACGGGAACTGTTTGACGAAATCAACAAATTTTCCCCATCTGAAATCATCTGCAACAATGCCCTTTACATGTCAGGCGTGGATATGGACGAGCTTAAAAACCGCTATCAGGTGGTCATTACCGCCCTGGACAGCCGCTTTTTCGGCGAGGAATCCTGCCGCCGCATCCTGATGGAGCATTTTAAGGTGGGAGCCCTGGTGGGGCTGGGGCTGGAGGACTATGCCACCGGCATCATTGCCGCCGGCGCCGTAATGCAGTATATCTATGAGACCCAGAAAAGTACCTTGGAGCACATTACCACCGTCACCCCCTATTCCACCGGACAGTACATGGTCATTGACACATCCACCAGAAGGAACCTGGAGCTGGTGGAGACCATGCGTGAAAAACAGAAGAGAGGCACTCTTTTGTGGGTTCTGGATAAGACGAAGACAGCCATGGGAGCCAGGCTGCTTCGCGCCTGCATCGAACAGCCGCTGATTCACAGGGACGAAATTATCAGGCGCCAGAACGCGGTGGAAGAGCTGAACATGAACTATATCTCCAGGGAAGAGATATGCGAGTACTTAAATCCCATCTATGATCTGGAGCGTCTGATTGGGCGTATCAGTTATAAGACAGCCAATCCAAGGGATCTGATTGCCTTCAGAAGCTCTCTGGAAATGCTTCCCTATATCAAACAGATATTGGGAGAGTTTAACAGCGAACTTCTGGCAGAGTTTGGCCGGGAACTGGACCCGCTGCAGGATATCTTCCGGCTCATAGGGGACGCCATTGTGGAGGAGCCTCCCATAACGGTCAGGGAAGGCGGCATCATAAAGGACGGCTACAACCAGGAGGCGGACAAGCTGCGCCAGGCCAAGACAGAGGGCAAGAACTGGCTGGCGGAGCTGGAGGCAAAGGAAAAAGAAAAGACAGGCATCAAGACCCTGAAGGTAAAATTCAACAAGGTATTCGGTTACTATTTTGAGGTGACCAACTCCTTTAAGGACCAGGTGCCGGATTACTATATCCGTAAGCAGACCCTGACCAACGCGGAGCGGTTCACCACCGATGAATTAAAACAGCTGGAAGATATTATCATGGGCGCGGAGGAAAAGCTGGTGTCACTGGAGTATGACCTGTTCTGTGAGGTCAGGGACAAAATCGGGGCAGAGGTCATACGCATTCAAAAGACTGCCAAGTCCATAGCTGGAATCGACGTATTCTGCTCCCTGTCCGTGGTGGCTACCCGCCGCAATTATGTGAAGCCCTCCATCAACGACAAGGGCGTAATTCAAATTAAGAACGGCCGCCATCCCGTGGTGGAGCAGATGATGCGGGACGACATGTTTGTGGCCAACGACACCTTCCTGGACAATGGGAAGAACCGGCTGTCCGTTATCACCGGTCCCAACATGGCAGGCAAATCCACCTACATGCGCCAGGTGGCCCTGATTGTACTCATGGCCCAGCTGGGCAGCTTTGTGCCGGCCCAGGAGGCGGATATCGGCATATGCGACCGCATTTTCACCAGGGTGGGGGCTTCCGATGACCTGGCCAGCGGGCAGAGCACCTTCATGGTAGAAATGACAGAGGTGGCCAATATCCTGCGCAACGCCACCAGAAACAGCCTTCTGGTACTGGATGAAATCGGAAGGGGAACCAGCACCTTTGACGGATTATCCATTGCCTGGGCTGTTATTGAACACATAAGCAATTCCAAGCTTTTGGGAGCCAAGACCCTGTTTGCCACCCATTACCATGAGCTGACAGAGCTGGAGGGCACCATAGCGGGGGTAAAGAATTATTGTATCGCGGTAAAGGAGCAGGGGGACGACATCGTATTCCTGCGCAAGATTGTCCGCGGCGGGGCAGATAAGAGTTACGGCATCCAGGTTGCAAAGCTGGCCGGCGTACCGGATTCCGTCATAGCCAGGGCAAAGGAAATCGCGGAAGAATTAAGCGATGCGGACATCACGGCCAGGGCAAAGGAAATCGCGGAAATCAGTTCCAACATAACCCAACACAAGGCGGTGCCGAAGCCGGACGAGGTGGACATGCAGCAGCTGTCCTTCTTTGATACGGTAAAGGATGACGATATCATCCGGGAGCTGGACAGCCTGGAGCTGTCCACCATGACGCCCCTTGACGCAATGAACACTTTGTACCGCCTTCAGACAAAGCTTAAGAACCGCTGGAAGGAGACCGGATGAATTTTCACATACTGACACTGTTCCCTGACATGGTCATGGGAGGCCTGGGAACCAGCATAACGGGGCGGGCCATGGAGAGGGGAACCATATCCGTGGAAGCCATAGACATCAGGGATTATTCAAAAGATAAGCACAGGCATGTGGACGACGCCCCTTACGGCGGCGGCGCGGGCATGGTTATGCAGCCCGGACCTGTGTGCGAGGCTTACGAGGCCCTGTGCGGGCGCATCGGCAGGAAGCCCAGGCTTATCTACATGACGCCCCAGGGCAGGGTGTTCAACCAGACCATAGCAGAGGAGCTGGCAAAGGAGGAGGACCTGGTCTTTCTCTGCGGGCATTACGAAGGAATTGACGAACGCGCCCTGGAGCTGATTGCCACGGACTATCTTTCCGTGGGGGATTATGTCCTCACAGGCGGGGAACTTCCCGCCATGGTCATGATTGACTGTATCTCCCGCCTGGTGCCGGGGGTACTGAACAATGACGCCTCAGCAAAGGAGGAATCCTTCCGTGACAGCCTGTTAGAATACCCCCAGTACACCCGTCCTGAAGTATTCCGCAAAATGGAGGTTCCTGAGGTGCTTTTAAGCGGCCACCATAAAAACATCGAAGAGTGGCGCAGGCAGCAATCCATAAAACGCACCCTGGAACGCCGCCCGGACCTTCTGAAACAGGCCAGCCTGACCATGAAGGAAGTAAAATACCTGGATTCCCTCCGTCAGGAAAAAGGCGACCTGGAAATCCTGGAGGAGCTCCTGGACCAATACGTAAAAGCCCTGGGCGACGAGGCCGCCGCCGGCCGCATCAAACGAAAGGCAATGGCCGGGGCAAAGAAATTGCTGGCAGAGAAGGCTTGTACGGTGGGGGAGCTGGAGGGGTACTATAAAGTGATGGGGTTGCTTGCGGGGGGATGAGGTGGGGGTGAGGCGCATCCGGCCGTGAGAGGAACGGGGGCGGTGCCGGAGGTGACCCTTTCCGCGATGGGACCAAGTCCCTCCGAATCGCTCCAAAGTCACCTCCACCACCGCCCCCGTTCCTCCCCGCCCAGCAACATCCCCCCGCTTCGCCGGAATAAAGAACAGGCCAAGGGTACGGGCAGCCTGTTATCCCAAGCCAGCGCAGCTGGAACAGCTCCGGCCTGCAATTTTTTTAATGAGCGGGGGAGAGTCAGCGGGGAAAAGAAAGAGTGGCCGGAAAAGCGGCGGGAGGAGGCGGGGAGGCTGAGCGAATTTTACTGAGGGCCGCTGTCTCTTAGCCGGGACCGGGAGCGGAGCAGGGGGTGAGGGAGGGCGTACAACGCCCAAGCGAAAGGGAACGCGGAGGCGAACTCATCAAGAGTTCGGCGGAGCTTTCCCGATCCCCCTGCGCAGCTCCCGGTCCCGGCTTAGAGACAGCCCCCGAAGGAACCATGAGTCCAGACTCCCCGCCTCCTCCCGCTGCTTTTCCTCGATCCCCTTCCCCGCGTCCCCACCCCCACGAATATCGTCATCTTGACAATCCCCCAATAATATTGTACAATTCTCTGAAACTATCCACACAAATACATCCATTACAGGCCCCGGCCCATGCTTTCCGGGCTTTTGGGACCGTAAAATATGAAATAATAGGAGTTGATTTTTTTGGCCCCATCGGGTGACAGTATTGCCATACGTGTCGTTATCATTATTATTTTACTGGGACTTTCCGCTTTTTTCTCGTCGTCGGAGACCGCCCTCACAACCGTCAATAAAATCCGTATCAGGACATTGGCAGAAGGGGGAAACAAATCTGCGCAGTGGGTTATGAAACTGTCTGAGAATCAGGGAAGGATGCTCAGCGCCATCTTAATTGGCAACAATGTGGTAAATCTTTCGGCATCTTCCATGCTTACCGTGCTGGTAACGGAAATATTTGGAAATAAAGCCGCTGGAGCCGCGACCGGCGTACTGACGCTTTTAATTTTGATTTTTGGTGAGATAACACCTAAGACAATGGCCACCCTGGAGGCGGAGCGGTATTCCCTGCGGGTCGGCCATATGATTCACATTCTGATGACAGTGCTGACCCCTCTCATTATCCTTATTAACTGGATGTCTCTGATTGTCCTTAAAGCCCTTCATGTGGACCCTGATAAGAAGAACGACGACATTACGGAGGACGAGCTCAGGACCATTGTGGACGTGGGCCATGAAAAGGGCGTCATCGAGTCGGAAGAACGTGAGATGATTAACAATGTGTTTGACCTGGGAGACTCCGTGGCAAAGGATGTCATGGTTCCCAGAATCGATATGGTGTTTGCTGACATTGAGGCTGATTATGACGACCTGATTCAGATATTTAAGGAGGAGCATTATACCAGGCTTCCGGTCTATAAGGAGACAACGGATAATGTGGTGGGCATCATCAATATTAAGGATCTGCTGCTGGTGGAGGACAAGGCGTCCTTCTGTGTGTCGGATTACCTGCGCCAGCCATTTTATACCTTTGAGTCTAAAAAGCTGTCCGAGCTGATGATGGAGATTAAGAAGTCTCCCAACAATATTATCATTGTTCTGGATGAGTACGGCGCCACGGCAGGGCTCATTACCCTGGAGGATATCCTGGAAGAAATCGTGGGCGATATCCGCGATGAGTATGACGAGGATGAGGAAGAGGAACTGGTGGATTTGGGAGACGGCCAGTATCTGGTGGAAGGTTCCATGAAGCTGGATGATCTCAACGGCATTTTGGATTTAGATCTGTCCTCTGAGGACTATGATTCTGTGGGAGGTCTTGTCATTGACCGCCTGGAACACCTGCCTTCCCAGGGCGAAGAGGTGGTGTGCGGCAACGTGCGTCTGGTGGTGGAGCAGGTGGAAAAGAACCGCATTGACAAGGTCCATCTGTATGTCCTTCCTGAGGAGAAAGAGGAGAATATAGAAGGAAGGCGAAACAGCTCATAAAATGCTTGCATTTTGGGACAATATATGCTAGAATAAGTCGTTGTGACAAGAAATAGATGGTCCTCTGTTACTGTGAGTAGTGAATCTGATTTACTGCCGGCGTATTAAGAACATCCAATAGATGAAGGAGGTTCACACGATGAACGATATTATTAAGAACATTGAAGCAGCCCAGTTGAAGGAAAGCGTACCCAGCTTTAACGTTGGCGATACCGTTAAGGTATACAACAAAATTAGAGAGGGAAACCGCGAGAGAATCCAGATTTTCGAGGGAACTGTCATTAAGAGACAGAACGGCGGAGCCAGAGAGACCTTTACCGTAAGGAAGAACTCCAATGGTATCGGCGTTGAGAAGACCTGGCCATTACATTCCCCAAGCGTTGACAACGTAGAGGTTGTACGTAAGGGTAAAGTAAGAAGAGCAAAGCTGAACTACTTAAGAGACAGGGTTGGTAAGGCTGCCAAGGTTAGAGAATTAGTTAAATAATCAGGTAGTGGAAGTGAGAATAGAGTTTGCAGATGCAAACTCTATTTTGTTAAGCAGGCGACATACCCGGAAGCAGTCCGGGAAGTGCCTTAAGAGATAGGTGTGGGTACATGGATTTTTATGTGAATGAGGATACGGCGTGGCTGAGAAAAGCAGTCCGCTGGGCGGTCAATGTGGTGTTGGTCCTGGCCTGTGCCTGGTTCCTGGTCTACAGTTTCTGTACTCAGGTGCCTGTGTCGGGCGGTTCCATGCAGCCAGTTTTAGATGCGGACGACGTGGTCCTGGTGAATCGCCTGATTTATGATGTGGGAAAGCCGGAACGGTTTGATATCGTGGTATTTGAGCGTGAGGACCACAAGAAGAATGTAAAGCGGATCATCGGTCTTCCCGGCGAGACCGTGCAGATTAAGGGCGGTTATATATTCATTGACGGCGAGCTTTTAAATGCCGAGGACGGCCTGGAACAGGTGTCCCTGGCAGGAAGGGCGGACACTCCCATTAAGCTGGAGGACAACGAGTATTTCCTGCTGGGAGATAACAGGGACAGCAGTGAGGACAGCCGTTTCCCCAATATTGGAAATGTAAAAAGAGAACAGATACAGGGCAAGGTCTGGTTCAGGATGTTCCCCCTTCTGAAGCTGGACTTCATTCATTCAAGATAGAACAGGAGTTTACAAATATGAACATTCAGTGGTATCCTGGTCATATGACCAAGGCAAAGCGGGCCATGAAGGAAGATATGAAGCTTATTGACCTGGTAATAGAGCTGGTAGACGCCAGGGTTCCCCTTTCCAGCCGGAACCCGGACATTGATGACCTGGGCGCGGGCAAGGCCAGGATGGTGCTTCTCAACAAATCGGACCTGGCGGACGAGGGGCAGACTGCCCGCTGGGCAGCCTGGTTTGAGGACAAGGGCATTCATGTGGTGAAGATTGATGCCAGGAACAAGGGAACACTTAAGCAGGTGCAGTCCGTAATCCAGGATGCCTGTAAGGAAAAGATAGAGAGGGACCGGCGCAGGGGCATACTCAACCGTCCCATCCGTACCATGGTGGTGGGGATTCCCAATGTGGGTAAGTCCACCTTCATCAATTCCTTCGCGGGAAAGGCCTGCGCCAAGACTGGCAACAAGCCCGGCGTCACCAAGGGAAACCAGTGGATACGCCTGAATAAGACGCTGGAGCTTTTGGACACCCCCGGTATCCTGTGGCCCAGATTTGAGGACCAGCAGGTGGGCCTTAAGCTGGCTCTCATCGGCTCCATCAATGACCAGATTCTCAACAAAGACGAGCTGGCCTGGGAGCTCATACGCTTTTTGAAAAAGCGTTATCCTCAGGTGCTGTCTGAACGGTTTGGCCTGGAGACGGAGGGAAAGGAAGCGGCATTTATCCTGGAGGAAATTGCCAGGGTCCGGGCCTGCCTGTTAAAAGGCGGGGATCTGGATGTGTCCAGGGCGGCAGCCCTGCTTCTGGATGATTTCAGGGCGGGAAAGCTGGGACGGATCACGTTAGAGGAGCCGGAGAATCAAAAGGACAAGGTGGGATGACAATGGCTGCAAGGGTGCTAAAGGGAGAAAAGCTGGAGCAGGAAATGGCCCGTCTGGAGGCCATGGCGGAATACGAGAAGGAATATGACGCATACACTTATATCTGCGGCATTGATGAAGCCGGACGGGGACCTTTGGCAGGACCGGTGGCAGCAGGAGCCGTGGTGCTGCCAAAGGGATGCCGCATCCTGTATCTCAACGATTCCAAGAAGCTGTCGGAGAAACGCCGGGAGGAGCTGTTCCTAGAGATAAAGGAAAAGGCTGTTGCATGGAATGTGGGCCTGGCAACTCCTGCCAGGATTGACGAAATCAATATTCTTCAGGCTACCTATGAGGCCATGAGGGAGGCTGTGAAGGGCCTTGCCGTGAAGCCGGAAATACTTCTCAACGACGCTGTCACCATTCCCGGGCTGGATGCGGTGCAGGTGCCTATTATTAAGGGGGACGCAAAGAGCCTGTCCATAGCGGCGGCCAGCGTCCTGGCAAAGGTCACCAGGGACCATATGATGGCCGGGTATGAGGAACTGTTTCCGGGATATGGATTCGCCAAACACAAGGGATACGGGACGGCGGCCCACATAGCTGCCATCAGGGAGCTTGGTCCCTGCCCCATTCACAGGAGAAGCTTTATCAGAAATATTGTTCAGGCGGATACATAGGAACAGGCGGATACATAGGAACAGGCGGATACATATGAATAAGAGACAGACAGGCAGCCGTTATGAGGAAACAGCGGCTGTTTTTTTAACAAGTAAGGGTTACCGCGTGCTGGAACGGAATTTCCGTTGCCGCCAGGGAGAAATTGATTTGATTTGCCGCCATGGCATATATCTTGTTTTCGCGGAGGTTAAATACCGTTCCGGGCTGTCCATGGGAAGCCCGGCAGAGGCTGTTGACGCAAGGAAGCAGGAGAGGATACGGCGGGCAGCGGCCTTTTATCTGTACAGCCATGGAATGGGCGCAGATGTTCCCTGCCGGTTTGACGTGGTAGGAATTCTGGGCAGTGACATTGAGCTGATACAGGATGCATTTTGAATATAAGGAGGCAATGGTGTTATGGATATAAACTGGAGCTATAAGAACAAGTCTCACGTATTTGACATAAAAGACAGTACGGGCGTTCCCTATCTCTCATTTAAGGCGCTGGATGATACCGGACTGGCGGTCAATGGTTTTTCCACCCGCATGGGCGGAGCCAGCAGGGGAAAGTTCTCCACCATGAATTTCTCTTACAGCAGGGGAGACGCGGCGGAAGATGTGCTGGAAAACTTTACGCGTATGGCAGCTGCCCTGGGAGTGGAGCGGGACCGAATGGTGGTGTCCCACCAGACACATACGGTCAACCTGCGCCGGGTGACACAGGAGGATGCGGGAAAGGGCGTTGTAAGGGAAAGGGATTACAGGGACATCGACGGCCTGATTACCGATGTGCCGGGGCTTACCCTGGTGACCTTTTATGCGGACTGTGTGCCCCTGTACCTTCTGGACCCGGTGAACAGGGCCATCGGGCTCAGCCACTCCGGATGGAGAGGGACGGTTAAACGTATGGGCCAGGTGACGGTGGATGCCATGAAGGAAGCCTTTGGCACAAAGCCGGGGGATCTGATTGCATGTGTGGGCCCCAGCATCTGCCGGGAATGCTTTGAAGTGGGCGGTGAAGTGGTGGAGGAATTCAGGAAAGCCTTTGAGCCGGAATACTGGGAAGAACTCTATTGCCAGGGAAAAAGACCCGGAAAGTACCAGCTGGATTTGTGGAAGGCCAATGAAATCATTTTCCGTGAGGCGGGCATACGTCGGGAGAATATTCATATTACTAATATTTGTACCATGTGCAACAGCGATTACCTCTTTTCTCACAGGAAGGTGGGGGAGGAGCGGGGAAACCTGGCGGCGTTTCTGTGCCTTAGGTAGCATGGCCTGTTCTGGAACAGCGGATGGAGCGCAGCCGGATGTACTGGGACATTATGGGAGGCGGATATTTTGAGACCATGCAGCAGGAACAGCTGGCTGCCATGGAAGTACCGCCGCATGGAACCTGGTGTGACAATCGAGAGAAACAAAAAAATGCACAGTCCCTTTCGGTGGGCATTTCGCTGCCGCGGACCGTGCATTTTTGAATATTGATTTTCCTGTATTAATTCCTCGGTATTGATTCTTCTACATGGATGACAGGGTTTTATACAAGCTTCTGGAAATACTCGTATCCGCCGTTCTGATGCTTCTGGACCAGCTTCTGAATCTTCTCCGTGGGAGAAAGGGAGGCGCTGATGGAGCGGTCATGGTTCATGGAGTTGATGACAGCGGCCAGGTATTTGCTCATGTCGGCTTCCAGATACCACTCTCTGTCAATCAGTTCCTGGGTGCGGTAATTCAGGTTGGTGGTGATGACATAATCCAGATATCCCTGGTGGTAGTACTCGTCAAATTTCTCAAGGCCGTTGGTGAAGAGACCGAAGGTACAGCATACAATGACCTTGTCAGCCTTGTGTTCCTTTAACTCCTTGCAGGTATCCAGCATGCTTTCGCCGGAGGATATCATATCGTCGATGATAAGTACGGTCTTTCCTTCTACGGAAGAACCCAGGAATTCATGGGCCACGATTGGGTTGCGTCCGCCGATTACCTGGGAATAATCCCTGCGCTTATAGAACATACCCATGTCCACACCCAGGTTGTTGGCAAGGTATACGGCGCGGTTCATGGCGCCCTCGTCCGGGCTGATGACCATTAAGTGTTCTTTATCAATACGGATGTTGGAATCATGGAAAAAGAGGGCCTTTACAAACTGATACGTGGGCATGAAATTGTCAAAGCCAATCAGCGGGATGGCGTTCTGTACCCGCGGGTCGTGGGCGTCAAAGGTGATGATGTTTTCCACACCCAAGGCTGCCAGCTCCTCTAAAGCCATGGCGCAGTCCAGGGACTCGCGTTTGCTGCGCTTGTGCTGGCGGCTTTCATATAGGAAGGGCATGACCACATTGACCCTGTGGGCAGTGGCGGAGCAGGCCCCGATAATCCGCTTCAAATCCTGAAAATGGTCGTCCGGCGACATATGGTTGGTATAACCGCTTACCGTATAGGGAATGCTGTAATTCATCACATCCACCATGACAAAAACATCTGTGCCTCTTACGGATTCATTGATGACGGCCTTGCCCTCGCCTGTTCCGAATCTGGGACAGCTGCAGTGAAGCAGATAGGAATCCACGTCATAACCGCGGTAGTGAAGGTCCTCCTTGCGGCGCATCAGTTCCTCTATATCATTGCGCCTGAATTGTACAATATGGTCGTTCACCTTGGCTGCAAGATTCTTACAGCTTTCCAGTGCGGCGATTTTTAAAGGCGCTACGGGAAGGGAATCTTTGAATACAAAATTGTTAGCCATGATAGCTTTGCTCCTTTGAAATCATCATTTGTTTGAAAATATCACATATGATTTATACCATTTCCGTCTGACCGGGTCAAGGGGTTGATATAATTTCGTCAAAAAAAACAAGAAATTTTCAGAAACATTTTTAGAAAATTAACTTTGCATTTACAAAAATAAGTTATATTGCTATGATAGAGGTTAATAAGAAAGTGCTTTACAAGTCAGGTCCGGTATAGTAAAATCAAGCGGATGCGAAGAATTTGTGTTAAAGGATATGGATTCATATGAAACCGGAAAAGAACAGAAAGACCAGCTGCGAGTGCTGCGGCAATTACGTATATGATGAGGAAAATGATTACTATGTCTGTGAAGTGAATCTGGATGAGGATGAGATGGGGCGCTTTTTGAGAGGTACCGTAAACGCATGTCCTTATTACCAGTCCGATGATGAGTACCGGATTGTGCGCAGGCAGATGTGACGTAAGGTCATTAATGAGGAGGTTATAAACATGAGCAAACCAATAGTTGCAATCGTAGGCAGGCCCAATGTGGGAAAGTCTACGTTGTTTAATGTCATAGCAGGAGATACCATTTCCATTGTAAAGGACACGCCGGGCGTGACCAGGGACCGGATTTACGCGGACTGCGAATGGCTGAATATGAATTTCACGCTGATTGACACCGGCGGCATTGAGCCGGATTCCAAGGATATCATCCTGTCCCAGATGCGCGAGCAGGCGGAGATTGCCATTTCCACCGCGGATGTGATTGTTTTTATCGTGGATGTGCGCCAGGGACTGGTGGACGCGGATTCAAAGGTGGCTGATTTGCTGCGCAAGTCCCACAAGCCGGTGGTGCTGGCTGTGAACAAGGTGGACAGCGTTGCCAAGTACGGCAATGACGTCTACGAGTTTTACAATCTGGGAATCGGAGATCCCATCGCTGTGTCGGCTGCTTCACGGCTGGGAATCGGTGATCTGCTGGACGAGGTGGTGAAGCACTTTGACTCGGAGCAGATGGAGGAAGAGGAGGACGAGCGGCCAAGGATTGCCGTGGTAGGCAAGCCGAATGTGGGAAAGTCTTCCATTATAAATAAGCTTCTGGGTGAGAACCGTGTCATTGTGTCGGATATAGCGGGCACCACCAGGGATGCGGTGGATACGGAGGTTATCCATGAAGGCACGCCTTATGTATTCATAGATACGGCCGGCCTGCGCCGCAAGAGCAAGATAAAGGAAGAACTGGAGCGCTACAGCATCATCCGCACCGTGTCCGCTGTGGAACGGGCCGATGTGGTGGTTGTGGTCATAGACGCAACAGAAGGCGTCACGGAGCAGGATGCCAAGATTGCCGGAATCGCCCATGAGAGGGGCAAGGGAATCATTGTGGCCGTAAATAAGTGGGATGCCATCGAGAAAACGGACAAGACCATATATGAATATACCAGGAAAATCAAGGAGATCCTCTCCTTCATCCCTTACGCGGAATTCCTTTTTATATCCGCGGCAACGGGACAGCGTCTCACCAAGCTTTTTGAGATGATTGACGTGGTGCGCCAGAACCAGAACCTGAGGGTGGCCACCGGCGTTCTCAATGAAATCATGACAGAGGCAGTGGCCATGCAGCAGCCGCCTTCAGACAAGGGAAAACGGCTTAAGATTTACTATATGACCCAAGTGGCGGTAAAGCCTCCTACCTTTGTGATCTTTGTCAATGACAAGGAGCTGATGCATTTTTCTTATACCAGGTATCTGGAGAACCAGATCAGAAATGCCTTCGGCTTTAAGGGCACATCCTTAAAATTTCTTGTCAGGGAACGAAGAGGAAAAGAGCAATAAGTGTAAGAAAAGGGGGATTAAGGAGTGGAACAGATTATATGTTTGGTCATGGGATATGTTTTTGGTTTATTCCAGACCGGTTTCATTTACGGCAAGTCCAAGGGAATTGATATACGCCAGCACGGCAGCGGCAATTCGGGGAGTACCAACGCGCTGCGCGTCATGGGAGTAAAGGCAGGTCTCATTGTATTCATGGGTGATTTCCTGAAAACGGTGATACCCTGCTTCCTGGTAAGGATTCTTTTCCGGTCCCAGCCGGGGTATATCTATGTGCTGATACTCTGTACGGGCTTCGGCGTCATATTGGGCCATAATTTTCCTTTTTATCTTAAGTTTAAGGGCGGTAAGGGAATTGCGGCGACAGCAGGGATCATGTTTTCACTGGACTGGCGGCTGACGGCTGTCTGCCTGCTGGTCTTTGTGCTCATCGTGGCAGTGACCAGGTATGTGTCCCTGGGCTCCCTGGTGGTGTCCGCTATTTTCCTGTGCTGGAACATCTATTTCGGCCATTTGGGGGCTTACGGGCTCGTACCCGAGGCCAGACCCCAGTTCTACGCTGTTTCCGCGGTGATAGCGGCCATGGCTTTCTGGAGGCACAGGGCGAATATCGTCAGGCTGGCACAGGGCAGGGAGAACAAGGTAGGCGCTAAGAAAAAGACAGAGTAGTATACAAAGGACAGTAAAAAACAATTAATGGACGGTGAGGTTATGGCATCAATCGGTGTAATCGGATCAGGTACTTGGGGTACGGCCCTGTCAGTTTTACTTAACGGCAATGGACATACGGTACAGATATGGTCCGCCATCCCGCAGGAGATAGCGGAACTAAAGGATACGCGTATCCATCGCAACCTTTCTGAGGTAAGGATCCCGGAAGCAATCGGGCTTACGGATGACCTTGAGGAGGCTATGAGGGACAAGGACCTTCTGGTACTTGCTGTTCCCTCGGTTTTTGTGAGGCAGACATCACAAAGGATGAGGGCCTACATAAAGCAGGGCCAGGTGATAACCAATGTGGCAAAGGGAATCGAGGAAAAGAGCCTCATGACCCTGTCCCAGATAATTGAGGAGGAGCTGCCGGAGGCGGAGGTGACAGTCCTTTCCGGACCCAGCCATGCGGAGGAAGTGAGCAGGGGACTTCCCACCACATGTGTGGCGGGCGCTCATAAACGCAGCGTGGCTGAATTTGTCCAGGGAATCTTTATGAGCGAAGTGTTCCGCGTGTATACCAGCCCGGATGTGCTGGGAATCGAGCTGGGAGGAGCCCTTAAGAATGTGATTGCCCTGGCCGCCGGTATGGCCGACGGCCTGGGATACGGTGACAACACCAAGGCAGCCCTCATTACCAGAGGAATCGCGGAGATATCCCGCCTGGGCATTGACATGGGCGGACGGATGGAGACATTTGCCGGGCTTACAGGCATCGGGGACTTGATTGTGACCTGCGCCAGCATGCACAGCCGCAACCGCAGGGCCGGCATACTGATTGGCCAGGGCCGTACCATGGAGGAAGCCATGGCAGAGGTGAAGATGGTGGTGGAAGGCGTATATTCCGCCAGGGCGGCTCTGGCGCTGTCACAGCAGTACGAGGTGTCCATGCCAATCGTGGAACAGGTCAATGCCATCCTGTTCGGAGGCATGCCCGCAAAGGAAGCGGTCCTGGAGCTGATGCTTAGGGATAAGCGTATCGAAAACTCGGATTTAGAGTGGGCAGAGGAATAAAAAATAGGGGAAAGGAACCAGAAATGGTGCCCTTCCCCTAAAAAATAGCCTGTTTTTGGCGGATTATACCTGCTTTTGCTCTAATTTTTCGGCAAATCATCAAAAATAAACCATAATTTTCATGAAACGATTGACAAACCCACCCGGACTACCTATAATATAGAAAGCTTTATATTTTAAAGGCAAGAGGAGGAGCTAATTATGAAGAAGAGATTTTTAAGTCTGGGCCTGGCGGCCGTTATGGCTATGTCATTGACAGCATGCGGCGGTTCCAATACGGCAGAGACCACAAAGGCAGCGGAAACTACTGCGGCAGACGCAAAAGCAGAGGGAAGTGAGGCAGCAGATACCACTGCGGCAGGCGGCGTGTTCAAAATTGGCGGCATCGGCCCTGTGACCGGCGGCGCGGCTGTGTACGGCGTGGCTGTACAGCACGGCGCAGAACTGGCAGTAAAGGAAATCAATGAGGCCGGAGGAATAAACGGCGCACAGATTGAATTCAATTTCCAGGATGACGAGCATGATGCAGAGAAGTCTGTCAATGCTTATAATACATTAAAGGATTGGGGTATGCAGGTGCTGATGGGCACGGTAACCTCCGCTCCATGTATCGCAGTTGCGGACAAGACCGCAGCTGACAACATGTTCCAGATTACACCATCCGGTTCCGCTGTCGAGTGTGCGGCTAACCCCAACGTATTCCGTATCTGCTTCTCCGATCCGGACCAGGGCGCTGCATCCGCTAAATACATAGGCGAGAACAAGCTGGCTTCCAAGGTCGCTGTTATCTATGACAGCTCCGACGTATATTCCAGCGGTATCTATGAGAAGTTCGTGGAAGAGTCCGCAAACCAGGGAATAGAGATTGTTGCAGCCGAGGCCTTTACCGCTGACAGCAACAAGGATTTTTCCACCCAGTTACAGAAGTCCAAGGATGCGGGCGCCGAGCTGGTATTCCTGCCAATCTACTATACCGAGGCTTCCCTGATTCTTCAGCAGGCCAGCACCATGGGATTTGCTCCCCAGTTCTTTGGATGCGACGGTATGGACGGTATCCTTCAGGTTGAGAATTTTGACACCAAGCTGGCAGAGGGACTTATGCTCCTGACACCATTCGCAGCAGATGCAACCGACGACCTGACCGTTAAGTTCGTAGACAGCTACAAGGCTGCTTACAACGAGGTTCCGGTCCAGTTCGCGGCAGACGCGTACGATGCGATCTACGCTATCAAGGCTGCCATTGAAGATGCCAATGTAACTCCTGATGCAGACGCCGGCACGATTTGCGATGCGTTAAAGGCATCTATGCTGAACATCAAATTAGACGGCCTGACCGGCGAGGGCATGACCTGGACAGAGGACGGTGAGCCTCACAAGGCACCAAAGGCTGTTAAGGTAGCGGACGGAGCTTACACTGCAATGTAATCAGCAGTCCTTTGAATCCGGACAGAACCAACCAGAAAACCCAACAGAGGGTTGTCACTATGACAACCCTCTTGTTTATAGGTGCGCCCGGCGGGCGCACGTTCTAACGGGTGAAAGTCCCTGACCCGCCCGGCAGTGGGAAGGGTGCAGCCAATGGCAAGGGCGTCATCGTGAGGTGGGGTCTGAAGGAAGCCGGAGGCAAACCACTGGCCTGTAAAAGTTGTCCGGATAGGCTGTGAAGCGTGGATGAGGTTGCCTAACAAACTAAAGTCCAATAACTGCACGGAACGCCAGCAGTAAACGGGGCAGGTATAAGTGGGAAAGAACGTGTGAGTACCCGGGGAGGTCTCACGGACGTGAAAGTGGCGATAAAACATTCGCTGTCACGGAGTAAAGCCTGCCGTGAGAAGTCAGCAGAGGTCATAGTACCGGGCGGTCGCAAACGCACCGGGAAGGACTGAACAGTAGGAGGTGTCGTTACCAAATGGAAACCGGACATGGAATTAAGTACAGACAACTTCATATTGAGGACTACCTGCGAGAGATACCTGCGGAACAGGGAAGGGAAACAGGAGAGTACGCCCATGAAAGGATTACCGGGAACCCCGACACCAACACGGACTTTCGGACGGACAACCTGCTAGATACGATTCTTAGAAGCGACAATCTAAATGCCGCCTATAAGAAGGTCAAAACGAACAAAGGCGTTGGTGGGATTGACGGAATGCAGGTGGATGAACTTCTACCCTACCTGAGAGAACACCAGTCCGAATTGGTCGAGCAGGTGAGGGAAGGCAAATACAAGCCAAACCCAGTCCGAAGGGTAGAAATACCCAAAGAGGAGAAAGGAAAAACAAGGAAACTGGGGATACCCACAGTGGTAGACAGGGTAATCCAACAGGCAATCGCACAGGAACTGACGCCCTTATATGAAGAACAGTTCTCTGACAACAGCATCGGATTCCGTCCCGGCAGAGGGGCGCATGACGCACTGGAAAGATGTAGGAAATATATCAACGAGGGATATGTCTACGTGGTCAGCATGGATTTACAATCCTACTTTGACACGGTGAACCACAGCAAGCTGATAGAGGTGCTGTCGAGGACGGTGAAGGACGGGAGGGTAATCTCGCTGATACACAAGTACCTGAAAGCCGGAGTAATGGAGGACGGAGGATTTCACGCAACGACCGAGGGCGTGCCGCAGGGAGGCCCGCTAAGTCCCTTATGTGGAAATGTCATGCTGAATGAGTTGGACAAGGAACTGGAGCGCAGGGGACACAAGTATGTGAGGTATGCGGATGACTGCCTGATTCTGTGCAAAAGCAGGAAAAGCGCAGAGAGGACGATGGAAAACATTGTGCCATTCATCACAGGAAAACTGTTTCTGAAAGTCAATCTTCAGAAAACGACAGTGAGCCACGTCAGCAAGATAAAATACCTGGGCTACGGCTTTTACCGGCATAAAGGGAAATGCCGCATGAGGATACACCCGAAGTCGGTGGCAAAAATGAAGAACCGGATACGGGAGCTGACAACCAGAGGGAACAAATGGAGCAATCAGGAGAGGGAAGAAAAACTCCGAAGCTATGCAAGGGGATGGATTAACTATTATCGATATGCAGACATGAAAAGCCTGATGGAACAGACGGATGAGTGGCTGCGCCACAGAATCCGAGCGGTGTACTGGAAACAATGGAAGAAGGTACGCACAAGATATAAAATGTTGCGGGCGTTACATTTACCAGAGTGGAAGGTGCATGAGATGGCGAACTGCCGAAAGGGAGTGTGGAGAGCGGCGGGAATGCTCAACTCGGCACTCACCAAAAGAATCATAGTGGACAGACTTGGTTATCCCGATATGACTGCCCACTATCTGAAAGTCCGAGTAAACTATTGAACCGCGTAGTACCGAACGGTACGCTACGTGGTGTGGAAGGGGAGGTTAAAATCTCCCCTATCCGATTAACGATATATGATATAATTTTGAATAATCTGTCGCTTTATAGCGATAAACTAAAAAAGACTTCAGACGAAGAGGTGTAGGTATGGGCTTTATTAACTATTTGATTAACGGCATCAGCCTGGGCAGTGTATATGCCATCATCGCGCTTGGATATACAATGGTTTACGGCATTGCCAAGATGCTGAATTTCGCTCATGGCGATGTTATTATGATAGGCAGCTACGTGGTGTTTGTCACGGTCAGCACAATGGGATTGCCGCCCATGGCGGGGGTTCTCCTTGCGGTGGCCGTATGTACGCTGTTGGGCATGACCATTGAACGGATTGCTTATAAGCCCCTGCGCGGCGCCTCTCCTCTCGCGGTTCTCATTACGGCAATCGGTGTCAGCTACCTGCTGCAGAATGTTGCCCTTCTTATCTTTGGGGCAGATACCAAGTCCTTCACCTCTGTGGTGACTCTGCCTGCCATTAAGCTGGCAGGAGGAGAGATGACCATTACAGGGGAGACCGTTGTCACCATCCTTTCCTGTGTCATCATCATGATTGGACTCACTGCGTTTATCAACAAGTCCAAGGCCGGGCAGGCCATGCTGGCGGTTTCTGAGGACAGGGGTGCTGCCACCCTTATGGGAATCAATGTAAACGGCACAATTGCCCTTACATTTGCCATTGGCTCCGCACTGGCCGCCATAGCGGGCGTGCTGCTCTGCTCCGCGTATCCGTCCCTTACTCCCTATACTGGTTCCATGCCGGGTATCAAAGCCTTTGTTGCGGCTGTATTCGGAGGAATCGGCTCCATTCCCGGCGCCTTTATCGGCGGTATCCTGCTGGGCGTCATTGAGATTCTGTCCAAGGCATACATATCCTCACAGATGTCAGATGCCATTGTGTTTTCCGTCCTGATTATCGTGCTTCTGGTGAAGCCTACCGGTATTCTGGGCAAGAAGATTAATGAGAAAGTGTAGGTGCCGGTATGAAGAGCAACGCGAAACGAAAGATATTCATAAATAATATGATTACATACGGCATGGTGGTGGCTGCCTATATCATCATGCAGGTTCTGGTGGGAACAGGACATATATCCAGCCTTATGAAAGGACTGCTGGTTCCTTTCTGTATCTACGTCATCATGGCTGTTTCCCTGAACCTGACCGTGGGCATCCTGGGAGAGCTGAGTCTGGGCCACGCAGGCTTTATGTGCGTGGGAGCCTTTGCCGGAGCCCTGTTTTCAAAGTGCATGAAGGGAGCCGTTGACCCGACCCTGGGAATGGTCATCGCCATCCTCATCGGAGCCGTTACAGCGGCCCTGTTCGGCGTCATCATCGGAATCCCCGTGCTGCGTCTGAGAGGCGATTATCTGGCCATTGTGACCCTGGCCTTTGGCGAAATCATCAAGAACCTGGTCAATGCTGTTTATCTGGGACGGGACGCTGCCGGCTTCCATATCTCCTTTAAGGATTCCATGTCTTTAAAGATGGGAGAGGGTGGGGAAATACTGATAAAGGGCGCCCAGGGCATCACGGGGACGCCCCAGGCAGCCACCTTTACCATAGGCGTCATTCTGGTGCTGGTCACTTTGTTTATTGTCATGAACCTGGTGAACTCCCGCACGGGCCGCGCCATCATGGCCATCCGCGACAACCGCATTGCAGCGGAGTCCATCGGCATCAACATCACCAAGTACAAACTGCTGGCATTCTCTATTTCCGCCGGACTTGCCGGTGCTGCCGGTGTGTTGTACGCCCACAACCTGACCACTTTGACAGCCCTGCCAAAGAACTTCGGTTACAACATGTCCATCATGATTCTGGTATATGTTGTACTGGGCGGCATCGGAAATATCCGCGGTTCCGTCATTGCAACGGTCATCCTGTATCTCCTTCCGGAGATGCTGCGCGGACTCAGCAATTACCGTATGCTCATGTACGCAATCGTGCTGATTCTGGCCATGCTTTTCAACTCCGCGCCCCAGTTTGTGGTGTTGCGTGAGCGTGTGGCGGAGAAATTCAGCAGAAAAGATAAGAAACCCGCAAAGGAGGCAGCATAAGATGGCATTACTTGAAGTTAAGAATTTAAGCATATCTTTTGGCGGCCTTAAGGCAGTTGACAACTTTCAAATCAGTATAGAAAAGGGGCAGCTTTACGGCCTTATCGGACCAAACGGAGCCGGTAAGACCACCATTTTCAACCTGCTGACAGGCGTATATAAGCCGGACGCGGGAAGCATTGAGCTGGCGGGAGTCAACATTACCGGTAAGAAAACCACGGAAATAAACCAGGCCGGAATCGCCAGGACTTTCCAGAACATCCGTTTGTTTAAGGATTTGTCCGTTCTGGACAATGTCAAAGCGGGCTTTCACAATCATTACAGGTATTCCACTACGGCCGGAATTTTCCGTTTTCCCAACTATTTTAAGGTGGAGAAGCAGATGGATGAGAGGGCCATGGAGCTGCTCAAGGTATTCGGACTGGATGAGGAGTGCGACTACAAGGCGTCCAACCTTCCATACGGAAAGCAGAGAAAGCTGGAGATAGCCAGGGCGCTGGCTACAGAGCCAAAGCTCCTTCTCCTGGATGAGCCGGCGGCGGGAATGAATCCAAACGAGACAGCCGAGCTTATGGATACCATCCGTTTTGTGAGGGATAATTTCGATATGACCATCCTTCTGATTGAACATGATATGAAGCTTGTCAGCGGTATCTGCGAAGAACTGACTGTTCTCAACTTCGGACAGGTCCTGTGCCAGGGCGAGACCGGCGCGGTGCTTCACAATCCGGAAGTTGTCAAAGCATATCTTGGTGAATAGGAGGAGCGTATAATATGGCAATGCTTGAAGTCAGGGATCTGGAAGTATACTACGGTGTAATCCAGGCCATAAAAGGAATCTCCTTTGATGTTAACCAGGGAGAAATTGTGGCTCTGATTGGTGCCAACGGTGCGGGGAAGACCACGACCCTGCATACCATCACAGGACTTATCAGCGCGAAAACAGGTAAAATCGTATATGAGGGAACCGACATAACCAGGGTTTCCGGTTATAAACTGGTGGGCATGGGAATCGCCCATGTGCCGGAGGGAAGGCGCGTGTTCGCTACCCTTACGGTGCTTCAGAACCTGAAGATGGGAGCTTATACAAGAAAAGACAAGGAAGAGACAGAGTCCACGCTGAAGATGATATACCAGCGTTTCCCGCGTCTAAAGGAGCGCAAGAACCAGCTTGCAGGAACCCTGTCCGGAGGCGAGCAGCAGATGCTTGCCATGGGAAGGGCCCTTATGAGCCACCCCAGAATGATTGTAATGGATGAGCCCTCCATGGGACTTTCACCTATCTATGTAAATGAGATATTTGATATTATCCAGAAGATAAACGCAGATGGCACCACCGTGCTTCTTGTGGAACAGAACGCTAAGAAGGCTCTTTCCATTGCCCATAAGGCATATGTTCTGGAGACAGGAAATATTGCTCTCAGCGGAGACGCAAAGGAGCTTATGAACAATGATCAGGTAAAAAAAGCATATCTCAGCGAATAAAGATAAAGATGGTTCATTGTCAGGAATATATTTTATGGAAAAAAGAATCACGGATATGAGAAAGGAGCAGGGGAGGATAACCCCTGCTTCTTCCCTTGACACCCCAGGTAAGATATGCTATATATAGTGTACGGCTGAGACGGTACTGGAATCTGAACGACGTTTTTTACCTGAGTGCTGAAACACTCAGGCCATAGGATAAGGGGTGGATAAATGCTTGAACGACAGGACTTGGAGATGATACGAGCAATCATGAAAGAAGAGATTGCGGAATCGCAGGAGCATATCCTGACAGAGGTGAATAAGAAACTGGATACGCGCCTTACCGGTACGCAGGAGCATATCCTGACGGAGGTGGATAAGAAACTGGATACGCGCCTTACCGGTACGCAGGAGCATATCCTGACGGAGGTGGATAAGAAACTGGATACGCGCCTTACCGGTACGCAGGA
This sequence comes from Enterocloster clostridioformis, assembly GCF_020297485.1. Lineage (NCBI taxonomy): Bacteria > Bacillati > Bacillota > Clostridia > Lachnospirales > Lachnospiraceae > Enterocloster > Enterocloster clostridioformis. The sequence goes on along the minus strand of NZ_JAIWZC010000001.1, from coordinate 1,073,101 downwards.
GCATATCCTGACAGAAATAGACAGAAGACTGGATACCCGTTTCACAGAATCAGAGAATCTGATTCTTGGGGAATTGGACCGGGTACAGGATAATCTGACAGAACGGCTGGACACGATGAAACGCAGATTAGATGAGATGACAGAGTATTACAGGATTAAGAAGCTGGATGATATCAATGGCGCCATGCTCCTTAAGATGATACAGGAAGTGGAAAAAAGAGTGGAAGCCCTGGAGGCGAAGACAGCCTGATTTTATCCATTGACTTTGCGTGAATAAAGCTGATACAGCGTGATTCTGCACCAGTCATATACTCATACCCCCCTGCATATACTATAAAAGCATAGCAAGGGGGTATATTTATGGACAATTTTAATGTATACAAGGATATTCAGGCGAGAACAGGCGGAGAGATTTACATAGGCGTAGTAGGGCCGGTCCGCACAGGCAAATCTACCTTCATAAAGCGGTTCATGGAACTGCTGGTGCTCCCTGCAATGGAGGATGAGAACCTGCGCAATCTGAGCCGGGATGAGCTGCCCCAGAGCGCGGCCGGCAAGACCATCATGACCACGGAGCCCAAGTTTATTCCCAAGGAAGCGGCCAGAATCAATCTGGCAGACGGCATTGAAGCCAAGGTAAGGGTCATTGACTGCGTGGGATTCATGGTAGACGGTGCAGCCGGCCATGTGGAGAACGGCGAGGAGCGTCTGGTGAAAACGCCGTGGTTTGATTATGACATTCCCTTTACCCAGGCAGCGGAAATCGGAACCAGGAAAGTCATCAATGACCATTCCACCATTGGAATCGTTGTGACCACGGACGGAACCATAGGGGAAATCAAACGTCCCGGATACATAGCAGCTGAAAAACAGACCATTGACGAACTGAAAAAACTGGGAAAACCATTTGTGGTTCTTTTGAATTCCACCAAACCCTACTCAGACGAGACTGCCAGGCTGGCCAGGGAAATGTCTGAATCATACGGAGTATCGGTGCTGCCCGTAAACTGCGAGCAGCTTAAGAAGGAGGATATCTTCCATATTCTGGAATGTGTCCTAAAGGAGTTCCCTGTGACTGAGATGGATTTTCATATTCCCAAATGGCTGGAGATCCTGCCGTCCACTCACTGGCTTAAGGCCCAGGTCATCCAGGCAGCCAGGAATGTAATTCAGAAGGTGACCCATATGAAGGATGTGTCCGGGGAACTGAAACAGCAGCATACGGATACCATCCGCTCCATGAATGTGAAAAACATGCAGATGGCGGACGGCAGGGTGGGCGTCCAGGTGGATATGGACGACAGCTACTATTACCAGATTCTCAGCGACTATGTGGGACTGCCCATTGAAGGCGAATACCAGCTCATGCAGACCCTGAGCAGCCTGGCCAATATGCAGAAGGAATATGAAAAAGTGCAGAACGCTCTGACCCAGGTGCGGTTAAAGGGGTACGGGGTGGTGACGCCGGAACGCTCAGAAATCGTTCTGGATGAACCGCAGGTCATAAAGCACGGCAACAAGTACGGTGTAAAGATGAAGGCGGAAGCACCGTCCATCAACCTGATTAAGGCCCATATTGAGACAGAGATTGCTCCGATTGTGGGAAGCGAGCAGCAGGCCCAGGATCTGATTGCCTATATCAAGGAAAATGCCAGGGAGAGCGACGACGGAATTTGGAATACCAACATCTTTGGAAAATCCATTGAACAGATTGTGGAGGACGGTATCCAGGCCAAGGTGTCCCAGATGACGGAAGACTGCCAGCTGAAGCTGCAGGATACCCTGCAGAAAATTATCAATGACAGCAACGGCGGTATGATATGCATTATTATTTAAAATCGTCAACAATGGTTTGCATGTTGAGAAAAGGACTGTTTACAGAAAATTGTGCAAATATTACAATGCGATTTGCATTCTTATGGGGATTATGATATACTGTAGCCATAATTGACAGAATATTCTGTGAGGCAAGACTATATTATACTCGGAGGGGAGAATGCAGATGAGACTTACATTTATCGGTGCCGACCATGAGGTAACGGGCAGCTGTCATTTTCTGGAGGTGGGAAATACCAAGGTGCTTATAGACTGCGGTATGGAACAGGGAAATAACATATACCAGAATGCGGAGCTGCCCGTGGGGTATCATGAGATTGACTATGTGCTTCTGACGCATGCGCATATTGACCATGCGGGTATGCTTCCGTGGATTCACGCCAGGGGATTCAGGGGCCAGGTTATAACCACCTATGCCACCGCTGACCTGTGCAACATCATGCTTAAGGACAGCGCCCACATACAGGAGATGGAAGCTGAGTGGAAAAACCGGAAGGCGCGCCGTGCCGGCAGGGGTGAGGTGGAAGCCCTCTATACCATGCAGGACGCTGAGGATGTGCTTAAGCATTTTGAGGGTGTGGCGTATGGGCAGGTATTTAAGCTCAATGACAACCTGACCCTGCGCTTTACGGATGTGGGACATCTACTGGGGTCTGCTTCCATAGAGATATGGGCCACTGAGGGCGCCGGCAAGAAAAAAATCGTATTTTCCGGCGACATTGGAAACAAGAATAAGCCCCTGATCCGTGATCCCCAGTATATTACGGAGGCAGATTACGTGGTGATGGAGGCCACCTACGGAAACCGCTACCACAAAAAGGATGTAAACCATGTGGACAGTCTGGCCAGAATCATTCAGGAGACCCTGGACCGGCAGGGAAATGTGGTCATACCGGCCTTTGCAGTGGGACGTACCCAGGAGCTTCTGTATCTGATACGCCATATTAAGGAAGAAAGGCTTGTGACCGGCCATGACAGCTTTGAGGTTTACGTAGACAGCCCTCTGGCCGTGGAAGCCACCCACGTGTTTAAGGACAATATGCTGGAGTGCTATGACGGGGAGACAAAAGCTCTGGTGGAACGTGGAATCAACCCCATTGATTTTCCGGGACTGAAGCTCTCCATTACCAGTGAGGAATCCAAGAACATAAACTTTGACATGACGCCCAAGGTCATCATATCAGCGGCAGGCATGTGTGATGCGGGCCGTATACGCCACCACCTGAAACATAATCTGTGGAGGCCGGAGTGTTCCGTTGTGTTCGCGGGATACCAGGCAGAGGGAACCCTAGGGCGGATTCTTCAGGACGGGGCTCAGACCGTGAAGATATTTGGAGAGGAAATTGATGTGCGGGCCCATATAGAAACCATGGAGGGTATCAGCGGCCATGCGGACAGGGACGGGCTTATCACCTGGATATCCGCATTTGAGAAAAAGCCGGACTATGTGTTTGTGGTCCATGGAAGCGAGGAATCCTGCGTATCCTTTACGGATGTGCTGAATACCCAGCTGAAACTGGCAGCCAAGGCGCCTTTTTCCGGTTCCCAGTTTGACCTCATAAAAGGCTTCTGGATTAAAGAGACAGAGGGTGTTCTAATTAAGAAGGAGACTGCCGCCAAACGCAGGGCCAGCGGTGTTTACACCAGGCTGGTGGATGCGGGCAAGATGCTGCTTGATGTGATTCACCGCAATGAGGGCGGCGCTAATAAGGACTTGACCCGTTTTACGGAACAGATTCTTGCCCTGTGCGATAAATGGGACAGATAGAATGTTACTGACAGGAGATTTTGACACATGACGAAAGTACAGATTTACACAGACGGTTCTGCCAGGGGAAATCCTGACGGTCCGGGCGGTTACGGGACAGTGCTTCATTTTATGGACAGCAGCGGCCAGCTTCATGAGAAGACTATGTCCGGCGGGTATGTACGCACCACCAACAACCGGATGGAGCTGATGGCTGCTATTGTAGGGCTGGAGGCGTTAAACAGGCCGTGCCAGGTGGAATTATATTCGGATTCCAAATACCTGACAGATGCGTTTAACCAGCATTGGATTGACAGCTGGGTGACAAAGGGGTGGAACAGGGGAAAAAGCGGGCCGGTTAAGAATATCGACCTCTGGAAACGCCTGCTAAAGGCAAAGGAACCCCACCAGGTAAAATTCATCTGGGTAAAAGGACATGCAGGCCATCCTGAAAATGAGAAATGCGATGCCCTGGCCACCTCTGCGGCAGATGGTGAGAATCTGATGACAGACCAGGGGCTGGAGGCATAAATAAGCTTCACCCTGATACAGTTTAAAAGCGGGAAGGCGCTGCTTAACCCTGGCTTACGTTCGGAGCAGGGGATGCGGCGCTTTTTTTGCATTTGTATCTGTTCCTGATTTTCTTACATATCTCTTACAATCTATTACTCCTTTTATCTTCGTGTTTCTTTTCTTCCTTTTTTGTGATAAGGTTAATACATGATTATGGCAGGGATGTGTTGCGATGAAAGAAAAAAGGATATGGATTGTAATTGGCTGTATCCTGGTCATAGGAACTGGTGTTACCCACTATACCAAATACTATGTGAACAGCCAGGGAGCAGCCATGATGGCTGAGATTACAGCAGGGGCAGAAGAGACGGCGGCGTCATCCTTTGCCCCGGCTTTGGGACAGCTGGATACAGAAACGGGCGGGGCGGATGCAGGTATGGCGGCTGGCAGGGCAGCGCCCGCAACACCTGCGGAGCGCAGGATGACGGGAGATGCGGGACCTGGGAATGCAGCTTCAGGAAACGCTGCATCGGGAGATGCAGGTCCCGGAAGTGCAGATCCTGGAAACGCAGCTTACGCAGCGGCTTCGGCAGCAGAGGCAGCGGGGGCCTTTCCTTCGGACCATGCAGCTCCGGCAATGGCGGATGCCGCTGAGGAGACGATGGCTTCGGATACTGCCGGATCCGCCGGTGCAGGTGAGGGAGCCGCTGTTTCGGAAACTGCTTCGGAAAAGGATATGCCTATTTCCCCTCTCACAGGAGCCAGGACCAGGGAGTACAAGGCAAGTCTTATTGTAGACTACCGTAAACGCCTGGAGGATTTGGACACCCAGATCCTTAAGATGCGGGAGGAGGAAACGGATTCCAATGTATATTCCATCAAAACCTCAGCGGAGACAGAGCTTAAGCTGTGGGAAGGAGAGCTGAATTCCATTTACAATGCGCTGATGGAGATGCTGTCCCAGGAGGATGCGGCAAAGCTGGCTTCCGAACAGCAGGAATGGCTTAAGAACAGGGATGCCAGGGCGGCGGAGAGTTCGGGCAGAAACAGCGGATCCATGGAGGGAATCAGTTATGCGGCCGCATTGGTCAGTCTGACTAGGGACAGGGCTTACGAGCTGGCAGGCCGCTATGAGGAGGCCAACGGGGTGTTCTACGAGGATGAGGATTCTTCCCAAACGGCATTGCCGTAGCAGGCGAAGGCATGGAAAGAACAGTCCGTATGACGGGGACTGAAAATTGCGGGTAAGAGGGAAAAACAATGGAAAATCATTGGTTTTCCCTTTCTTTTTTGTTAAGACAGTCTTGATAATTATATAGCGTTATGGTAAAATGACGGTTATGTAATGAGAGCAATGATATGGAGGAAAATAAAGTGAAAGAACCACAGTACCGCGGCGTGAACGAGCTTCGCCGGATGTTCCTTGAATTTTTTGAGAGCAAGGGCCATCTGGCAATGAAGAGCTTTTCACTGGTGCCGCATAATGATAACAGCCTGCTTTTAATCAATTCCGGTATGGCTCCCCTGAAGCCATATTTCACAGGACAGGAGATTCCGCCCAGGAAGAGGGTTACCACCTGCCAGAAGTGTATCCGCACCGGTGACATTGAGAATATAGGAAAGACAGCCCGTCACGGCACCTTTTTCGAGATGCTGGGTAATTTCTCTTTTGGGGATTATTTTAAAACAGAAGCCATCCACTGGACCTGGGAATTTCTGACCGATGTGGTGGGACTGGACCCGGACAGGCTGTATCCCAGCGTGTACCTGGATGACGATGAGGCATTCGGCATCTGGAACAGGGAAATCGGGATTCCGGCTGAGCGCATCTTCAAGTTCGGCAAGGAGGACAACTTCTGGGAGCACGGCTCAGGCCCCTGCGGTCCTTGCTCAGAGGTATATTACGACAGAGGCGAGGCATTTGGCTGCGGAAAACCCGGATGTACGGTGGGCTGTGACTGCGACCGCTATATTGAGGTATGGAACAATGTATTTACCCAGTTCGACAATGACGGACATGGTCATTATACAGAGCTGGAGCATAAGAATATTGATACGGGCATGGGCCTGGAGCGTCTGGCTGTGGTGGTTCAGGGCGTTGACTCCCTGTTCACCGTTGACACCAACAAGGCGCTTTTGGACAGGGTCTGCGAGCTTGCGCATACAGAATATCAGAAGGACCACGAGACAGATGTGTCCCTGCGCATTGTTACAGACCATGTTAAGTCCTGTACCTTCATGATTTCAGACGGAATCATGCCGTCCAACGAGGGAAGGGGCTATGTGCTGCGCCGCCTCCTGCGCCGTGCTGCCCGCCATGGGAGAAAGCTGGGGATTGAAGGCAGGTTCCTGGCCGGTCTTTCCGAGACAGTCATCGAATTGTCCAAGGACGGCTATCCTGAGCTGGAAGAAAAGCAGGCCATGATTTTTAAGGTACTGTCCGAGGAAGAGGAAAAGTTCAACAAGACCATTGACCAGGGACTTAGCATCCTGGGTGAGATGGAGGATGAGATGCAGAAAACCGGAAATAAGTGTCTTTCCGGAGCCAATGCTTTCAAGCTGTATGACACCTATGGATTCCCTCTGGATCTCACCAAGGAAATTTTGGAAGAGAGAGGCTGCACCGTGGATGAGGACGGCTTTGCCGCAGCCATGAAGGAGCAGAAGGAAAAGGCCAGAAAGGCCCGCAAGACTACCAATTACATGGGGGCCGACGTGACTGTATACCAGTCCATCGATCCATCTGTTACCACTGAATTCATTGGTTATGACAGACTGACGGCTGATTCCAGGGTGACTGTACTGACCACGGAAGACGAGCTGGTACAGGCCCTTACAGACGGACAGAAGGGTACCATCATCGTGGAGCAGACCCCGTTTTACGGAACCATGGGCGGCCAGCAGGGAGATACAGGTGTTATTTCCAATGAAAACGGCTCCTTTAAGGTAGAGGATACCATACATCTTCAGGGCGGCAAGGTAGGCCATGTGGGAGTCATGACAAAAGGCATGTTCCAGGTAGGGGAAACCGTGACCCTGTCTGTCTGCGCCCACAACCGCGCTCTTACATGCAAGAACCACAGCGCCACCCATCTGCTTCAGAAGGCTCTGCGCAAGGTATTGGGAGACCATGTGGAGCAGGCAGGTTCCTATGTGGATGCGGGCAGGCTGCGTTTTGACTTTACCCATTTTTCAGCCATGACACCGGATGAGATTAAGAAGGTGGAGGAGCTGGTGAACCAGGAAATCCAGGCATCCCTTCCGGTAGTCACCCAGGTTATGACACTGGAGGAGGCCAAGAAAACAGGAGCCATGGCTCTGTTCGGTGAAAAATACGGAGATAAGGTCCGCGTGGTGCGCATGGGAGATTTCTCCACAGAGCTCTGCGGCGGCACCCATGTGCTAAATACAGGCACCATTGCATATTTTAAGATTATTTCCGAGGCTGGTATTGCCGCCGGTGTAAGGCGTATTGAGGCGCTTACATCCGAGGGGCTTATGAAACATTATCAGGAGGTGGAAGAGGAGCTTCAGGAGGCGGCCAGGACAGCCAAGACAACACCGTCCGCGCTGACTTCCAAGATACAGTCCCTTCTGGAAGAAATTAAGACCCTTCACTCCGAAAATGAGAAGCTTAAGAGCAAGCTTGCCAATGACTCCTTGGGAGATGTTATGAGCCAGGTCAAGGAAGTAAACGGACTTAAGGTTCTGGCAGCCAAAGTAACCGGAGTGGACATGAACGGCATGAGAAACTTAGGCGACCAGTTAAAGGACAAGCTGGGAGAAGGCGTCATTGTACTGGCCTGCGAGCAGGACGGCAAGGTGAACCTGATGGCAACAGCCACAGACTCAGCCCAGAAAAAGGGAGCTCATGCAGGAAACCTGATTAAGGCCATAGCTGGTCTTGTGGGCGGCGGCGGCGGCGGCCGTCCCAACATGGCCCAGGCCGGCGGCAAGAATCCGGCAGGTATCGACGATGCTCTTAAAAAAGCGGTTGAGACAGTGGAAGAACAGACAAAATAGTACATGTGCAGATAAAATTTAAAAATAAATGTAAGAATTATAAAAAAATTCTTGACGTACGGTATTTTTATGCTATAATCATAGCAGTGCTAAAAATACCCAAACAGTTGTATTATGCACAATTACACAACTGGAGGGAGGTTAGGTGTGAGCGATGTCAAACGTAATTGTTAAAGATAACGAGAGCTTAGACAGTGCTTTACGCAGATTCAAAAGAAACTGTGCAAAGGCTGGCATTCAGCAGGAAATTCGTAAGAGAGAGCATTACGAGAAGCCAAGCGTAAGACGTAAGAAAAAGTCTGAAGCTGCTCGTAAGCGTAAGTACAACTAATTCACTGGTTGGATTAGGTGTTAATGTAATGGAAAATCAACTGGCTGTCGTAAGAAATTATGGCAGGCAGTTGTTTTTTGTTTTTTAATGTTATGGCTGTGGGGTACGTCCGTGGGGAGGGGCAGGGCTGTGTCCTCCGGCCGCCACATGAGAAAAAAGCAAAGGAAGAATTGAATTGTTTGCAGAGATAGGATGGTCGTAATGATTCGTGAAATTGCGGGATTTGCTTACGATTGAAGGATGCGGATGCGTTAGCGGATTTTTATGTGGAGCTGCTTGGATGGGAGAAGGTGCTCTCCGGTAATGGATGGGCGGGGTTGCGCTCGCATCAGGGATGGATTCTGGCTTTTCAGGAAGTGGAAGATTATATCCCGCCTGTCTGGCCCTGAAAAAAGGGCAGACAACAGCAGATGGCCCATATGGATTTTTATGTCCAGGACCTGAATCAAGCCGTTTCCCACGCCCTGAACTGCGGCGCCACCAAGTCGGAAGTCCAATATTTTGACACCTCAACCGTAATGTTCGACCCCGAAGGCCACCCATTCTGTTTGAGTACAATAAAACAATAAAGTGACACCTCAAGTTGAGAAACCTAAACTCAAGCATCTGTCTATACCCGGCTGATTGGGATTTATAAACTTGGCGGGAGAGATACACGGTCCGCCTCTCCCTCTCCGCGGACGTACCCTCACCCACCAAAATTCAAATCCAAATCACCCCACCTCGTTCAACGCACACCCCGGCGACGCCACCAAAGAGTAATTGGTATGGTAGATCACGAATCCAGGCGCGGCTCCGGCTGCCTTTTTGATGTTCTTTTTCTGGATGTAGTCGATTTCCACCTTGTCGTTGTCACGTCCTTTGGAATAGTAGGCGGCCAGGGAGCCGGCTTCTTCAAAGAGACGGTCGGGAAGGTCGGTGCGGCCCTCTGCCTTTACGATGACATGGGAGCCGGGGATGCCTTTGGCGTGGAACCACCAGTCATTGCCTGTTGCCAGCTTGAAGGTGAGTTCCTCATTCTGGTAGTTGTTCTTTCCCACGTAAATGTGGAAGCCGTCGGAGGAAATGTAGTGGAAGGGCTTGCTGGTGATTTTCGGCTTCTTATCGCTTGAACGGCGTTTTTTGATATATCCGTACTCCGTCAGCTCTTCCTTAATCTGCACCAGGTCGTTTTCAGCCAGGGCTATGTCGAGAGCGGAGCTGATGGATTCCAGATGGTCGATTTCCGCCTTGGTCTCCTTTGTCAGGTCTGTCAGCGCTTCATAGGTGCGCTTTAATTTGTTGTATTTGTCAAAGTGCTTTTTGGCATTGTCCTTTGCTGACAGCTGTGTGTCCAGGGGAATGGTGATTTCCTCGTTGGTGTAGTAGTTCAGACAGGTAAAGGATTTCTCGCCGCCGGTGAGCTCATAGCCGTAGGTGTTCAGGAGTTCGCCGTATATGCGGTATTTTTCACGCTTTTCAGTGTCTTTCAGCTGCTTCAGCTGCAAATCGTATTTTTTGTAGTTGCGTTCCAGGGATGTCTGGACTATCCGGCGCAGGTCTGAGGACTTTTGGCGGATCCTGGTAATGGTGTCCCGGGAAGCATAGTACTCCTCCAGCAGACGGCTCATGGACCGGAAGGACTGGCTGTGGTAAGCGCCGCCCTCGTAACAGGTCAGGGGAAGGGCAGCGTATTCTACCGGGCCTCCTTCATCGAAGACAATGGCCGGCGCAAAATTTCCTTCCTTCACGTCCTCCATCACCAGGGAAAAGGTGTGGTAAAGATGCAGAAGTTCTGTTTCAGACAATTCTGAGGCGCCGTAATCTGAGTCAATGCTTGCCAGGTGGCATATTTCCTCGGCCATAATGGGACTGATGCCTGTGAGATGGTTGTACAGGGCTTTCTGGACGGACATGGAGGAGGAGCCTACTGCCTGGTGGAAGGTCTCCTGAGTGACCGTAAGCGGATTTTCTTTGGCAACGGTCTGGGGGATGAAGTAGGCTCGTCCCGGAAGTACCTCGCGGACAGAGCTGACCTGGGCGGACACATGCTTGATGCTGTCGATGATAGTGCCGTCCTCTCTGCAGAAAATGATGTTGCTGTGCTTGCCCATGATTTCCACAATCAGTTTCTTGCGGCACAGGTCCCCCATCTCGTCCAAGTGCTCCAGATCGAACTGGATGATGCGCTCTAAGCCGGGCTGGCTGATGTCCACGATTCTGGCGCTTCCGATGTGCTTGCGCAGCAGCATGCAGAAATTAGGCGCTGTCATGGGACTGGGTTTGTTCTTGTCCGTCAGGTAGATAAGGGGAAGACTTGCGCTGGCCGATATCTGAAGACGGTAATTTTCCTTGTTATTTTTAATGGCTATGAGAAGCTCGTCCTTTTCAGGCTGGGCGATTTTAGAAATGCGTCCGCCTCCAAGGGCTTCCTTGAACTCATGAACCAGGTTTGCTATGGTAATGCCGTCAAATGCCATATGATATACACTCCTGTCGGGCCTGTATTAACGCGGGAAATGCCCTTTGGATAGGGGACGGGGAGGAACCGGAAGGATCTTCTCTTCGGGGCATGTCCGGGCGCCGGGGCCGCTGAATATAAGAATACCATAATTTGAAGGAATAGAAAAGGCCTTGCATTATCGGATGTCCATCCAATTTTCCCGCCGGCTGAACTGTAACCCCGAAAATTGCTTTGTTGAACAATTTGTTGACTTGATTCCCCAGATGAATTATAATACTAACTAACTATGGATAAAAGCGAAAGAGAGGCATTCGTTATGTTAAAAAGCATGACTGGTTTCGGCAGATGCGAGAATGTGACGGACGAGTACAAGATTTCTGTCGAGATGAAGGCCGTTAATCACAGATATCTGGATTTAAGTATTAAGATGCCCAAGAAGTTCAATTATTTTGAAGCTTCCATTCGGACACTCCTTAAGAAATATATCCAGAGGGGAAAAGTGGATCTATTCATCAACTACGAGGATTACAGGTCAGGCAACATGTGCCTTAAATACAATCGGGCGCTGGCTGCTGAATATATGGAGTACTTTTATAAAATGTCGGATGAGTTCGGTATCCAGAACGATGTGAAGGTGTCGGCCCTGGCCAAGTTTCCCGAGGTGCTTACCATGGAGCAGGTGCCGGACGACGAGGAGCATCTGTGGGAAATCCTTTCGGAAGCCCTTAAGGAGGCCGCTGTCAGATTTGTGGAGTCCAGGGAGATTGAGGGAGAACATCTTAAGAAGGACCTTTTAGGCAAGCTGGATTATATGGAAACGCTGGTGGATTTTATCGAGGAGCGTTCCCCGCAGATTTTAACAGAGTACAGGAACAGGCTGGAGGACAAGGTAAAGGAGCTCTTAAATAACACAGCCATGGAGGAGAGCCGTATTGCGGCGGAAGTTACCATCTATGCGGATAAGATATGTGTGGATGAGGAGACGGTGCGTCTCAGAAGCCACATACACAACACCAGGAACGGGCTTTTAAGCGGAGAGAGCGTTGGACGCAAGCTGGATTTCATTGCCCAGGAGATGAACCGGGAGGCCAATACCATCCTCTCCAAGTCCACGGACCTTTCCATCTCGGACAAGGCCATTGCCCTTAAAACCGAGATAGAGAAGGTCAGGGAGCAGATACAGAATATTGAATGAATAAGAATATCCAAATAAGTACATTGAAAAGTCAGGGAGAGCATACCATGAACCAGCAGGGAATTTTAGTGGTAGTATCCGGATTCTCCGGAGCAGGAAAGGGAACACTCATGAAAGAGCTGCTAAAGCGGTATGACAATTACGCATTGTCCGTATCCGCCACCACAAGGCAGCCCAGGGAAGGAGAAAAGGACGGGGAGGATTATTTCTTCGTCAGCAGGGAATATTTTCAGCAGATGATAGAGGACGGGCGTCTGGTGGAGTACGCTCAGTACGTGAACCATTACTATGGTACGCCCAGGGATTATGTGGAGAAGAAGATGGCAGAGGGAAAGGACGTGATTCTGGAGATTGAAATTCAGGGCGCCCTTAAGGTGAAGAAGCGTTTTCCCGACGCGCTGCTGATTTTTGTGACACCGCCCAGTGCCGGGGAGCTTCGCCGCCGTCTGGTAGGCAGGGGAACAGAGACCATAGAGGTCATAAATGCCAGGCTCCGCCGTGCGGCTGAGGAGGCGTCGGGCATGGAAGCCTATGATTACCTGCTGATTAACGACGAGATTGATGCATGCGTGGAGCAGATGCACCAGCTTATCACACTGCAGCACAGTAAGACCTGCTATCATTTGGACTTCCTGAGCAGGATGCGGGAAGAGCTTTATCACCTGGATGACAGACAGTAAACCATTTACAAAAATCATATAACAATTTGAAAGGGGAATGTAATATGTTACATCCATCATACACCGATTTAATCAACGTAGTAAACAGCGATATTGAGCCCGGAGAACAGCCGGTGGTACAGAGCCGTTATTCCATCGTCATTGCAGCGTCCAGGCGCGCCAGACAGCTCATCGCGGGGGAGGACCCCATGGTTGCCGGAGCGGCAGGAAAGAAGCCGCTGTCCATTGCCATTGATGAACTGTATCACCAGAAGGTGAAAATCCTTCCGGAGGAAGAGACAACGGAAGAGGAAGAGCAGAACGCATAAATCATAAGCCGTCTCCTGTACAGGGAAGCATTCTGGGTCATTCCCGGTGCTGCTCGGACAGAGATGGCTTAAATGTTCATTAGGAGTTATTTTCATATGGAGAATATAAAGCTATTTTGCGTATCCCTGGGATGTGACAAGAATCTGGTGGATACAGAGAAGATGCTGGGACTGTTAAACGGACAGGGCATCATTTTTACGGACGACGAGACAGAGGCAGATGTAATACTGATCAACACCTGCTGTTTTATCGGGGATGCCAAGGAGGAGAGCGTCAACACCATCCTGGAAATGGCCCGGTATAAGGAGGAGGGGAACTTAAAGGCCCTTCTGGTGGCTGGATGTCTGGCCCAGAGATATAAGCAGGAAATTCTGGATGAGATACCTGAGGTGGATGCTATCCTTGGGACCACTTCCTATGAAGAGGTGGCAAAGGTGCTGGAGCAGGTGCTCATGGGAAGTTCAGGCATCCACCTCTCCTGTTTCCGCGATTTGAGCGAGCTTCCCCAGGTGGAAGCCAGGCGGGTGGTCACCACCGGCGGCCATTACGCCTTTCTGAAAATCGCGGAAGGCTGTGACAAGCGATGTACTTATTGTATCATCCCCTATTTAAGGGGCCCCTACCGCAGCGTCCCCATAGAGCAGCTGGTGGCGGAGGCCGGGCAGCTGGCGGAGGCAGGGGTGAAAGAGCTGATTCTGGTGGCGCAGGAAACCACTCTTTACGGCAAGGATCTTTATGGGGAGAAATGTCTTCCGAGACTTCTTAAGGAGCTGGCAAAGATTCCGGGTATCTGCTGGATTCGTATTCAGTACTGTTATCCGGAGGAAATCACGGATGAGCTCATAGAGACCATCCGGACAGAGGAAAAGGTGTGCAACTACCTGGATATACCCATCCAGCATGCCAGTGACCGGATCCTTAAGCGTATGGGACGCAGGACCAACAAGGAAGAACTGATGGAGCGCATCGGAAAACTCAGGCGGGAGATTCCGGACATTGCCATCCGGACCACTCTGATTTCAGGCTTTCCGGGAGAGACTGAGAGTGATCATGAGGAACTGATGGACTTTGTCAATGAGATGGAGTTTGAGCGTCTGGGAGTATTTGCTTATTCCGCTGAGGAGGACACACCGGCCTTCTCTTATCCCGACCAGGTGCCGGAGGAGGTGAAGGAGGAGCGCAGGGACGAGATCATGGAGCTGCAGCAGGACATCGCGTTTGAACACTGTGAGAGCATGGTAGGCAGGGTGCTTACGGTCCTCATAGAAGGAAAGGTGGTGGACGAGCCGGCCTATGTGGGACGGACTTACATGGACGCGCCGAATGTGGACGGTCTGATATTTGTGAACGGGGATGTGGAACTGATGTCAGGCGACTTTGTGAGGGTCAAGGTAACAGGAGCCGCTGAATATGATTTGATAGGAGAGGTGTATGATGAATCTGCCCAATAAACTGACGATTATAAGAGTGTGTTTGATTCCGTTTTTTGCTGCGGCCCTGCTGATCGACCATGGCAATAACTATACCATGCGTATTGTGGCAAATGTGCTGTTCATTGCGGCCAGTCTCACGGATCTGTTTGACGGCAAGATTGCCAGGAAGTATAATCTGGTGACCAACTTTGGTAAATTCATGGACCCCCTGGCAGACAAGCTGCTGGTTTGTTCCGCGCTGATTTGCCTGATTGAGCTGGGACAGCTCCCTGCCTGGGTTGTCATCATCATCATCAGCCGCGAATTCATCATCAGCGGATTCCGTCTGGTGGCGGCGGACAACGGCGTGGTCATTGCAGCCAGCTACTGGGGCAAATTTAAGACCACCTTCCAGATGACGGCTGTCATCCTGCTGATATTCAATATTCCGGCTCTGACGCTGGTGACCAACATGGTGGTTGTCATTGCAGTTGCCCTGACCATTATATCCCTGGTGGATTATGTGGCAAAGAATATCAAAATCCTGACAGAGGGAGGCATGTAGCATGACAGTGGAACTTATATCCGTGGGAACTGAAATTCTTATGGGAAATATTGTAAACAGCAACACTCAATTCCTGGCGGAAAAATGCGCCATGCTTGGATTCGATCTGTTTTTCCAGGTCACGGTGGGGGATAATTATGACAGGATGATGTCCGTGGTGCGCCAGGGACTTTCACGCTCTGACATTCTCATACTGACAGGAGGCCTGGGTCCAACAGAGGATGATTTGACAAAGGAGGTCTGTGCCGATGCCTTCGGCGTGCCTTTGGAGGAGGACGCCCATACCAGAGAGCATCTGACCGAATTCTTCAGGAATAATATTTACAGGCACATTCCGGAAAACAACTGGAAGATGGCCACGGTCCCCCGGGGAGCGGTGGTGTTGGACAATGCCAACGGCATAGCTCCGGGCCTGATTCTGGAAAAGGACGGCAAGACCGTTATCCTGCTTCCGGGACCTCCCAATGAACTGTACCCCATGTTTAACGGACAGGTGTTCCCCTATCTTCAGCAAAAGCAGAACGCGGTGCTGGTATCCAGTATGGTGAAAATCTGCGGATACGGCGAAAGCCAGGTAGAGGATATGCTTCTGGACCTGATTGACGCCCAGACAAATCCCACCATTGCCACCTACGCAAAGACGGCGGAGGTGCATTTAAGGATTACTGCCAGGGCGGGAAGCCGAAAGGAGGGGCTGGCCCTCATTGCGCCTGTGGAGAAGGAGATAAAAGACCGTTTTAAGGAAGCTGTATTCACCACGGATGAGCAGGTGAGTCTTGAGATGGCAGTGGCGGATTTGTTGAAACAGAATCATCTGACCATGTGTACTGCCGAGTCCTGTACCGGAGGCATGATAGCGGCCAGAATGGTGAATGTGCCCGGAGTATCCGACGTGTTTATGGAAGGCATGGTAACATATTCAAATGAAGCCAAAATGCGCCTTCTGGGAGTACGTGAGGACACCTTAAAAGCCTGGGGCGCTGTCAGTGAAGAGACTGCCAGGGAGATGGCGGAGGGCGGAGTGAAGGCCAGCGGTACTGACCTCTGTGTGGCCACCACCGGCATAGCGGGCCCTGACGGCGGTACGGATGAAAAGCCTGTTGGTCTGGTGTACATGGCCTGCTGCCTGAGGGGAAAGACCTGCGTCAGGAGATACCAGTTTAAGGGCAACCGTGAAAAGGTGCGGGAACAGGCCATGATGAAGTCTCTGGACCTGGCGCGCCTTTGCATACTGGGTAAGAGTTAAATATCAGGCGGATATAGCAGCCTTGTTTATTACGTGAAAATAAGTTCCGGGAGGAATGGATTTTGAAATCAAGACGAAGGAAGAAACAGATTTCAGCGGCCTGCCACTATGCATATACGCGGCTGGCCCTGAATTACTATATGTACTATGAGGTAATCCTGGAAGGGGACCTTTTAAGCAGCAGGCTGGAGAGACTGAGCAAACGGTATCACGGTCTGTTAAAGGATTTTCTGGAGGGAAGCCTGGAGCTGGAGGAGTTGAATGGCCTGAGGGATGATACTGCCTCGGCTATGGAGGCCAATACCGCTTATACGGATGTTTTTCAGGCGTATGAGTACGTTCTGAACCGTCTGGAAGGGCGTTTTGAGCCCCAGCTCATGGGAAACAGAAATGTCCGGCCGGATGAGGAAGAATGGACAGCGGAAATCATGGCTTATATTATGGACACAGATGAGCCAATGGTTGTCAACGAACGGGTACAGTCCGTGGTAGGCCAGCTTCCCATACGGCTTACCAGGAATAAATTCTTTGCCATGGTGGAGGAGGGGATGTCTGTCTATAAGGGCGGACCAGTCTCCAGCCTGGATGATATGCTGTATATCCTGCGGTCCGAGGCCATGCTGGTGCGGCCGGAGGATATGGAGACAGGATACGAGGACCTTCACTCCATTGTCAGGGAATTTGAAAAGACGGATTTTAAGGTTATCACGGCAGAGGAATACCGGCATCTGACAGCCGAGATGGAGCGGGCAGGACAGATTCTCATGGATACCACAGGGGAACTGATGCTGTTCATGGATTTGATAAATGACCTTTATGTGCTTATGCTTTCCAGAAAATGGGCCATGATGGAGGTATCGGAGGAAAGCCTGTTAAAAGAACTCCTGTCAGAGGTTCAGTCTCTTTTTGAGGAAGGGGCCGTAAAGGCCATTCCCCGGGAGCTGACAGATAAGCTGTCCATGCTGGAGGGAAAGCAGGAGACTTATTTTGAGCAGTGGATGCGTCTGGAGACAGAGGTTAAGAACGCGGCAGACGGCGGGGATGAGGACGGGGAAATTCTCAGGAAGATAGAACTGCTCATGTCGGACAGCTCCTTCATGTCCCTGGAGCGTCCCGGAGACAGGGCGGACCAGAAGGTGGATGAAGAACTGATGGCCGGAAAGCTGGAGCGCTTCTTTGGAGAACTGTCAGCTGCCTGGGAGGGAAAACCAAAGGTCCTTGTCAGGGCTGTGATGTCCAAGATTCTGTCCAGGCTGCCAGTCTTTTTCGATTCCCTGGAGGAAGTGCGTCTGTATGTGGAAGGAAGCCTCAGAAGCTGTTCCGACAGTAAGGAAAAAGAGATTTCCATGCGTCTTATACGCATGTTGATAGAACAGGATATATTTGACCTGGAAGATTATTAGGACGCGTTATGGCGGAAATGGGTTTCAGACATGGCCTGGCGCGCAGACAGAGGGAGATGAATGAATGCGCTGGTGGGAGCACCTATATATGGGAGACAGGGCCGGGCGGCACCGGGCCAGGGTCCTCATGGGAATCCGCGAAAGGAAGCTCATGCCGGACACCTATGTGATTACTCTTCCTCAGAGTGGGAATCATATACTTGACATACGGCCTGTGATGCTGCTGACGGAGGAAGAACGGAAGGCAGAGGATTTCCTGGTTTTAGGCGTGGCCCAGGGATACGGGGAAGCATGTGAGGTAGTCCGCACCATGGTGGATGATATGTACCGGCATACGGATGGTTTTAACTGGAAATCATATATGTCGTACCTGGGGGAGGCAAGATGATTCATATTCTGCTTGTAATATTGAAGATAATGGGTATTGTTCTTCTGGTCATCCTGGGGCTGCTGCTTGGCATTCTCCTGGCAGTGCTGTTCATACCTGTAAGGTATAAGGCAGAGGGAAATTACCACGGACAGCTGCTGCTGTCGGTCTGCGCCACCTGGTTTTTCCATATTCTGGTATTCGGGGCTGTCTATGAAGGCGAAGGCATGGCGTGCAGTCTCAAGGTTCTGGGCTTCCGGCTGTGGCACAATGGGGAAAAGGATCCTGCCCGGGATTTGGAGGACGGTCTGGAGACCATACTGGGAGATGAAGAACAGTCTCTGTATGAGGAACTCCAGCAGGATGAAGAGCATTACAGGAAGGCTCAGGAGGAACACAGGAAGACCGATACGGATGGACGGGCCGATGACGGCCGGTCACGGGAGAAACAATCGAATGACGGCCAGTCCGGCGGGAAACAGGCTCATGGCACACAATTCCATGGGGAACACGTGGGAGGGCAGGACACCAACCGGAGGGAAAGCCGGGCAGAGGAAGATAAAACAGGGCCTGAGCCTGACAAACAGGGGTCCGGCGTCATGGAAAAAATAAAAGGCATCGCAGCCCGTATCAGCCGGTCAATCAGACATATACTGGGAAAACTTAAGTTTTCTTTTGAGAAAATTTGTGATAAGCTTAAAGGAATCAGGGAATTTGTTCTGGAGAAGAAAGTCTGGCTGGAGGATGAAAAGAACCAGGCATCCTTAAGGCTCCTTTACAGGCAGACAAAACTTCTCCTCAAACATCTGTGGCCCAGAAAAGGCAGGTGCACCGTCACCTTCGGGTTTGACGACCCCTATACCACGGGGCAGGTGCTTCAGGCCGCAAGCCTTATCTACCCATTTTACCACAGGCAGCTTTTTTTGTACCCGGTATTTGATGAGAAAATACTGGACGCAGAGGGGAGTCTGAGGGGGAGAATACGGTTATCCGTAATCCTTTGGCTGGTACTCCAGGTCCTGTTTGACGGACATACCCGCAGGATGCTGAAGGGTTTCTTAAAGTGATATGACACTCGCGGCGGCTGCCGGGGGATGGGAAATCCTGTCCCGCCGGCAGCCCGCGGGAATAAATAGAGAAGAGGGCATACTATGGCAGAGAATCAATTTACATCTACGATAGACACGTTATTTAGAGGCATGGACCAGTTCGTCAGCACCAAGACCGTGGTGGGGGAACCGGTACAGGTGGGAGATACAATCATCGTCCCTCTGATTGATGTGACATGTGGTATGGCGGCCGGAAGCTTTGCAGAGGGTGTCAAGCAGAAACACCGGGGCGGCGGAGGCATGAGCGCCAAGATGAGTCCCAGCGCCGTTCTGGTAATTCAGGGAGGCGTGACAAAGCTTGTCAACGTAAAGAATCAGGATGCCATCACTAAGGTCATCGATATGGCGCCGGATTTCATCAATAAATTCCTGGGGGGGAAGCCGGCCGTGTCTGAGGAAACGGTCCGGACCGCAAAGGATACAGCGGCAGTCTATGACACGGGTAAGGCAGAACATATGGATGTGAAATAGGAATCCTGGGCCGCCTTTCTGCATATGATGGAATATAGCTTGTTGCAGAATGGGGGAGACAATTAAGATATGAGAAGAATATGCGGGCTTATGCTGTTCTGCTTTGGACTGGGGATGGCAGTGCTGCTCTTTATTCCGGAGACAATCTTTACCTTCCTGTTCGTTATCGGCTGCCTTGTATTAGGATATAATCTGTTCTGTTGTTAATATAAACGTATGGCGTATCGAAGAGGAAGAAGGTTACAATAGCAATTGAATTAAAATACAGGTTATGCGTCCATCCCATGGGCATGGCCTGTTTTTTGCTACCTGCTTTATCCCGTCAGGAAAAAAGATTGAAAATCCCCAAAGTATTCCACAAAAAAAGACACCGCCCGTCTTATGACAGAGGCAATGCCTTTTTCCGTGATATGTTCTGTTTCATTAAGCTCTTTCTACAAGGCCTGAACGTAAGCAGGAAGTACATACGTACATTCTCTGGGTTCCACCATTAACCTTGACTCTGACAGATTTAACGTTCGCTTTCCACATCTTGTTGGATCTTCTATGGGAATGGCTCACTTGAATTCCGAAATGAGCTGCCTTTTCACAGATTGCACACTTAGCCATACTATTGCACCTCCTTAACACGTAACTTGGATTCTTTCTTTAAGAAAAATCCACAACAAATGTATGATACCAGAAGTTTGCAAATTTTGCAAGTGAAAAAATTAAAATTTCTTTCTTTTTTTCAGAAAATAGTGTATACTGTCTCTAGTAAAGAAACGGAGGCATGTGTATGAAGGGACGAATCAGCAATAAAATGGGCGAAATCCAGATTAACCCGGACGTGATTGCTTTATATGCAGGAACCATCGCAGTTGAATGTTTTGGCATTGTGGGTATGGCAGCAGTCAGCATGAAGGACGGGCTGGTTAAACTTTTAAAGAGAGAGAGCCTGACCCATGGAATCAACGTGGATATAAATGATAATAAGATATCCATTGATTTTCACGTAATCGTATCTTATGGGGTCAGTATTTCGGCTGTATCTGACAACTTGATTGAAAGCGTGAAATACAGAGTAGAAGAATTCACCGGCATGGAGGTTGAGAAAATCAACATCTATGTGGAAGGTGTTAGAGTGATTGACTAGGAGGAAGTAACTTGTGGGTATAAGTACGATTGACGCCGGTATGCTTAAGAATGCCTTCCTGGCAGGAGCAAAGGGGTTAGAGGCAAAAAAGGACTGGATTAATGAACTGAATGTATTTCCCGTGCCGGACGGGGATACGGGAACCAATATGACGCTTACCATTATGGCGGCGGCGAGGGAAGTGGCGGAGCTTGAGAACCCTACCATGGACCAGCTGGCAAAAGCCATTTCATCCGGTTCCCTGCGCGGGGCAAGAGGAAATTCAGGAGTTATATTATCACAGCTTCTCAGAGGCTTTACAAAAGAAATAAAAGCAGTGGAGGAGATTGATACCACCATCCTGGCAAACGCCATGGTGAGGGGAACTGAAACAGCATACAAGGCTGTCATGAAACCAAAGGAAGGAACCATTCTGACTGTGGCCAAGGCCATGGCGGATAAGGGCCTGGAGATGGCTTCACAGACAGATGACATGGAGGAATTTGTAAAGGAAGTCATAGAATACGGCGATTACGTGCTGGGCCAGACGCCGGAGATGCTTCCCGTGTTAAAACAGGCGGGTGTGGTGGATTCCGGCGGACAGGGGCTGATGCAGGTGGTCAAAGGAGCCGTGGACGGCCTTCTGGGCAAGACAGTGGACTTTTCCCTGGACACGGTACTGGACAGCCGGAAAACGCCTGCAGCCGGCGCAGGAGCCGCTAAGGGCGCCGCAAGGACGGACATAGATACGGCAGATATCAAATTTGGGTACTGCACCGAATTCATCATAAATCTGGAGAAAGATTACACGGATAAGGATGAGGCGGAGTTAAAGTCATATTTGGAATCCATTGGTGATTCCCTGGTAGTGGTATCGGACGATGAGATTGTGAAGGTGCATGTGCACACCAACCATCCAGGCCTGGCCTTTGAGAAGGCGCTGGCCTACGGTTCTTTATCCCGCATGAAGATAGACAACATGAGGGAAGAACACCAGGAGAGGGTCATTCAGGATTCGGAGCGTCTGGCCAAGGAACAGGCCGCCGGGGAGCAGGCCGGCAAAGATCAGGAATCCGGGGATGAGGCTTCATCAGAACGCAGGGAGTATGGTTTCATAGCCGTATCCAGCGGGGAAGGACTGAGCGATATTTTCAGGGGAATCGGAGCCGACTGCCTTATTGAGGGAGGGCAGACCATGAATCCCAGCACAGAGGATATGCTAAAGGCCATTGACCGGGTAAATGCAGAGAACATTTTCATCCTGCCCAACAACAAGAATATTATCATGGCCGCACAGCAGGCCAGGGATTTAACGGAAGATAAGAACATAATCGTCATACCTTCCAGAACCGTTCCCCAGGGAATCACGGCATTGGTCAATTTCATGCCGGATTTGGGACCGGAGGAAAATACCCAGACCATGACCGAGGAAATGGGAAATGTAAGGACTGCCCAGATTACCTATGCGGTCCGAACCACCAATATTGACGGTATTGACATTGAAGAAGGGGATATCATGGCTCTGGGAGACCATGGTATGCTGGCAGTGGGAAAATCCGTGGATGCGGTTGCCCTGGATGCCATGAAAGAGATGCTGGATGAGGAATGTGAGCTTGTGACCATATACTACGGTGCAGATGTGTCTGA
Organism: Enterocloster clostridioformis; assembly: GCF_020297485.1. Lineage (NCBI taxonomy): Bacteria > Bacillati > Bacillota > Clostridia > Lachnospirales > Lachnospiraceae > Enterocloster > Enterocloster clostridioformis. The sequence continues at coordinate 1,050,690 of NZ_JAIWZC010000001.1, read as the reverse complement.
GCACGAGGCAGATACTCTCAGGGCTCAGGCCCAGGAGCAGTATCCTGATAAGGAAATCGAGCTTCAGTACGGGGGCCAGCCCATATACTACTATCTGATTTCTGCTGAGTAGAAGGAAGATGTTCCGGGAGAGCCTGGAGGAGCTGATACGCCTTCTCCACCGGCCCCTGCCTCAGGGACAGGAAGGCACGGGAAGCGGCGTCATTACCATATATGTGCCTGACCACGGGGCATGCCAGGAAGGGCGGCTGTGATACTGGGGTCCATTGCCATGGCGGCAGCCATCATCGGATATATCGTCAATCTGATTTTTGTATTTACATTTATATTCTAAAATAAAAGGAGCGGATGACTATGAATGAAAACATGATGAACAGATCTTATGAAGTTCAGGTAGAGGGAGACTCCCTGGGACGCTACACGGCAAAGACCTTTGGCTGGATGTTTGCAGGACTTTTGATTACTTTTATTGTCGCAGTCGGCTTTGCGATGACAGGTACGATTTTCTATGTATATTCCTTCCGGTACTGGCCTCTGGCTCTTCTGGCAGCTGAGCTGGGAGTGGTGATTTATCTCTCAGCCAGGATTGAGAAGATGTCTGTGGGGATGGCCAGGAGCTTATTCTTCCTGTACGCTGCCCTTAACGGTATTGTATTCAGCGCATATTTATTTGCCTTCAGCCTGGAGATACTGTGGATGGTATTCGGCATCACGGCCCTGTTCTTTGGAATCATGGCCCTGATTGGATGGTTTGGCAATATTAATTTTACCAAACTCCGTCCCTTCATGATTGGAGGGCTTGTATTCCTGTTTTTCTACTGGATTTTTGCAATGTTCATTGATTTAAGCGCATTTGATACCATTGTATCCACTGTGGGAATTTTCCTGTTCCTGATACTGACCGCTTATGATGTGAAGAAGATACAGGCATTCCACGCATACTACGGCCAGATGCCTGAGATGGCAGCCAAGGCATCCATCTTCTCTGCACTGCAGCTTTATCTGGATTTTATCAACCTCTTTGTCTATATTATGAGGATTTTGGGGCGGAGGAAGTAAGCAGGGATACCCACATATACTTAAAGAAGATTATGATTATCCAAGGGGTGCATTGACGTGACTGGATTATGGTTGCGGCGATGCGCCTTTTTCATGATGTGTTTTGCATACAGACAGGAGGTAAAAATGAAATATGTATTGGGCTTTGACATAGGCGGAACGAAATCAGCTGTCCTTCTGGCCAGTCCGGATAAAGAACATGTGGTATTTCTGGAGAGAAAATCCATTCCCACTCACGGGACATGGAAGGAAGTGCTGGGCTGCCTTGCGGATATGGGGAAAGCCTTTCTGGAAACGCACCGGATATCCAGGGAAAAATGCTGCCTCGGCATTTCCTGCGGAGGGCCGTTAGACAGCGGCAGAGGCGTGATTCTGTCGCCGCCTAATCTGCCGGGGTGGGACCAGGTGCCGGTTGTGTCCTATCTGGCACAGCGCTTGGGCATGGACGCAAGACTTAAGAACGACGCGGATGCCTGTGCCCTGGCAGAATGGCGGTATGGGGCTGGCAAGAGCTGCCGACACATGATTTTCCTTACCTTTGGAACAGGACTGGGGGCAGGATTGATTTTAAACGGAAGGCTATACGAAGGAGCATGCGGCATGGCAGGGGAAGCAGGGCATGTACGGCTGGCAGAGGACGGACCTGTGGGCTACGCAAAGGCAGGAAGCTTTGAGGGATTTTGCAGCGGGGGAGGAATCGCGCGGCTGGCCAGGTCCATGGCAGAGGATGCCCTTATGGCAGGCCGCGCGGTTTCTTACATGAAGGATGGAGGGCTGGAAGGTATTACAGCCAGAGATGTGGCGGAAGCTGCGGATATGGGGTATGCAGATGCCAGAAACGTTCTGGCAGTGTCCGGCCGGTATTTTGGCCGGGGTCTTGCCATGCTGGTGGACATTTTGAATCCCGAGAGGATTGTAGCAGGAGGAATCTATGCAAGGGCCGGCAGATTCCTCAAGGAAGAGATGGAAAAGGAGCTTCGGAGAGAGGCACTCCCAGCCAATGTAAATGCCTGCTGTATCCTGCCTTCCGGCCTGGGGGAACAGATTGGGGATTACGGGGCTGTGATGGCGGCCATGGAGATATGGGAGGAGTAAGGAAGCCATAAGGCATTTGCAAATTTAGTTGCCTAAGAAGTCAAAGACTGTTATAATTTTCATGTCAGATACATTGTTTCAAAAGTATATATTGAAATAATATATTTCAGAAAGGGGAGCATATATGTTAATTGGAGCATTGGAAGCAGGCGGCACAAAGATGGTGTGTGCCGTTGGAAAGGAAGACGGCACCATATTGGAGCAGGTATCCATACCTACCACCACGCCGGAGGAGACCATACCTAAGCTTATCGAATATTTTCAGGATAAGGAGATTGAAGCCCTGGGTGTGGCGGCTTTTGGCCCTGTGGATGTAAAGCCGGAGTCAGAGACTTACGGATATATTCTGGACACGCCTAAGCTGGCATGGAGGCACAAGGATTTTCTGGGCAGGCTTAAGGATGAGCTCAAGGTTCCCATGGGACTGGATACGGATGTAAACGGCTCCTGTCTGGGAGAGGTGACATACGGATGTGCCAAGGGACTGGACAGCGTTATCTATATCACCATAGGAACCGGTGTGGGTGTGGGCGTATGCATCAATGGAACGCTGCTGCACGGAATGCTTCACCCCGAAGGAGGCCACATTCTTCTGACGCGCCATGAGGATGACCCAACGGGCGGTATCTGTCCTTATCACAAAAACTGTCTGGAGGGCTTTGCAAGCGGTCCCTCTATCGAGGCCAGATGGGGCAAAAAGGCCGTGGAACTGGTGGACAGGCCCGAGGTATGGGAGATGGAGAGCTATTACATTGCCCAGGCCCTTGTGGACTATATTGTGCTTCTTTCCCCCCAGAAAATCATTCTGGGCGGCGGAGTTATGCATCAGGAGCAGCTGTTCCCCATGATTCGCCAAAAGGTAAAGGAGATGTTAAACGGCTATATTAAGACAAAGGAACTGGAAGACATGGACAACTACATTGTCCCGGCAAGCCTTCACGATGACCAGGGAATCATGGGATGCATAAAGCTGGGACTCAATGCATTACGGGCATGACTTCCTTTGGAGGATTTTGATACATGTTGAACAGACAGCCGGTAAACTCGTTAAAAGGAATTGGCGAGAAGACAGGCAAACTATTTGAAAAACTGGGGGTCGTCACCATAGATGACCTTCTGGCCTATTATCCCAGGGCATACGATGCATACGAGGCTCCGGTGCCCATAGGGCAGTTAAAGGAGCAGACCATCATGGCTGTGGAGTCGGCGCTGGTGAGGGGAGCTGACCTGGTGCGCCTGGGCCATATGCAGATTGTCTCGGTACAGCTTAAGGACCTGACTGGATCCCTCCAGGTATCCTGGTATAACATGCCCTACATGAGGGCAAATTTAAAGACCGGCGTGAAGTATGTATTCCGGGGCAGGGTGGTAAGGAAAAGGGGCCGGATGGTCATGGAACAGCCGGAGGTATTTACTCCGGAAAGCTACGAGGTCCTGGCAGGCTCCATGCAGCCTGTATACGGACAGACCAGGGGTCTGAGCAATAAGACCATTGTACGGGCGCAGCAGATGGCCCTGGAAGTGCGGAAGATGGAGAAGGAGTACATGCCGCCGGATTTAAGGCGCAGGTATGAGCTGGCGGAAATCAATTACGCCATGGAACATATCCATTTTCCGGCTGACCAGACAGAGCTGCTCTTTGCCAGGAAACGTCTGGTATTTGACGAGTTCTTCATGTTCCTGGTTGGTGTCAGGCGTCTGAAGGAGCACAGGGAGGACAGGCATTCTGCCTTTATGATAAAGGAGGCAGAAGAGGTGACCGCCTTTCAATCCAGTCTGCCATACGCCCTTACAGGGGCGCAGGAAAGGGCTCTGAGGGAAGTATATGACGATATGGGAAGCGGCCTGGTGATGAACCGCCTGATTCAGGGTGACGTGGGATCCGGCAAGACCATCATTGCTATTCTGGCCCTGCTGCAGGCTGCATATAATGGATACCAGGGCGCGCTTATGGTACCCACGGAGGTGCTGGCCAGACAGCACTTTGAGTCCATGACCAGCCTTTTTGAAAAGCAGGGAATTGAAAAGGTTCCCGTGCTGGTCACCGGCTCCATGACGGCCAAGGAAAAGCGTCTGGCATATGCAAAGATTGCCAGCCACGAGGCGGACATTATAATCGGCACACATGCCCTGATTCAGGAAAAGGTGGTGTACGACAACCTTGCCCTGGTTATCACCGACGAGCAGCACCGTTTTGGTGTGGGACAGAGGGAGCTTCTCAGCAGCAAGGGACAGGAACCCCATGTGCTGGTAATGAGCGCCACGCCCATTCCGCGTACACTGGCCATCATCCTGTACGGAGATTTGGATATATCCGTCATAGATGAACTGCCTGCGGGACGCCAGACCATAAAAAACTGTGTGGTGGATCCTGGCTATCGTCCAAAGGCATATACATTCATTGAGCGCCAGGTGGCGGAGGGCCATCAGGCTTACGTTATCTGTCCCATGGTGGAGGAGAGCGAGATGATTGAGGCTGAGAATGTGCTGGATTACACCAAGGCCCTGAAGAAAGCGCTGCCGCCGTCCGTTATAGTGGAATATCTCCACGGCAAGATGAAGGGCAAGGAGAAAAATGCCCTTATGGAGCGCTTTGCGGCGGGAGAAATTCATGTACTGGTATCCACCACTGTCATTGAGGTGGGAGTCAATGTGCCAAATGCCACGGTGATGATGATTGAAAATGCGGAGCGGTTCGGCCTGGCCCAGCTCCATCAGCTCCGCGGACGGGTAGGAAGGGGAAAGGACCAGTCCTACTGCATTATGGTCAACTGTTCCCGGGATGAAGGGGCAGGAGAACGCCTGGATATACTAAACCGTTCCAATGACGGGTTTTATATCGCCTCAGAGGATTTGAAGCTGCGGGGACCAGGGGATATCTTCGGCCTGCGTCAGAGTGGGGACATGGAATTTAAGCTGGCAGATATATTTACAGATGCCAATATTTTAAAAAAGGTTTCTGAGGAAGTGAACCGGCTTCTGGATGAGGATCCCGGGCTGGAAAAGGATGAGCACAGGGAGTTGAAGCGGAAGGTGGAGGAGTATCTGGGAACCAATTATGAAAAGCTGAACCTGTAGGGGATTTTATATGAGCAGTCATATTAAGAATTGCTGTATAAGAACAGAAAGGAGTGTTTTACCATGAATGAGACACTGAATACGATTTTGACCAGGAGAAGTACCAGAAAGTTTTCAGACAAGCCCATTCCTGAGGATGAGATGGAGCTGATTGTACAGGCAGCCCTTCATGCGCCCAGCGGAATGGGACTCCAGACATGGCAGTTTACGGTTGTGAGAAACAGGGAGAAAATCCAGATGCTGGCAGCGGCCATTGAAAAGACGCTGGACCGTCAGGGATATGATATGTACCAGCCCCAGGTTCTGGTTATTCCATCCAATGAAAAGGAGAGCCGCTTCGGCAGGGAGGACGATGCGTGTGCCATGGAAAACATTTTCCTTGCCGCCCATTCCCTTGGAATTGGTTCTGTGTGGATTAACCAGCTCCAGGGAATCTGCGATGAGCCGGCCATCCGTCAGATACTGACATCCTTTGGAGTGCCTTCTGACCATGTGGTATACGGTATGGCGGCTCTTGGATACGCGGCAGACACTAAGGCGGATAAGGCCCGTACAGGTAAAGTGGTATATGTGGATTAGTCTGCATATGCGCAAATTATATATGCATGACAAAATAGGTATGATAAAATCCCCAGACTGTGTTTAACACATAGTCTGGGGATTTTCTGCTGTCTCCAGCAATGTTACAATCTTACTTTAGAAATCCTTCAGAAAGGGAGGATTTATTTACCTGCCATCTGACGCTCCTGGGCTTCAATCATCTTCTTAACCATATAGCCACCTACGGAACCATTCTGTGCAGAAGTCAGGTTACCATTGTATCCGTTGGTTAACGGTACACCAATCTCGTTAGCAACCTCCATCTTAAATCTGTCCATTGCTTCCTTTGCTTCAGGTACATTTGTTCTGTTAGAATTGTTAGACATAATAAAACGCCTCCTTGTATTATATTTGCCATGAAATTGTTTAGTGGTTCATGGCTTGTTTTGTGTTACAATCCTATTATGTGATGATTCAAAAATTATAAACTAGAAGGTTCTTCGTATTTTGGTTAAAACAGGAAATGGCCTTTTTTGTTCTTATAGACATTTGAAATTGTTTGAAATAGTATAGTAGAAGCTAATATTTATTTTTAAGGAGGCATCGTTGGATTGTTACTGACCTCCTGATATGACGCTGACCAGATTTGTTCATTTTTCAGCAGGCTGCTCTAACTCATGTCAGTCATTGCGGTGGCTTCTGGGTGGATTTCTCCACCCTTAAAACCATCGTTTTGATAGAGAGTGCTCCTGCATAGGCTTTTCAGTCAAATGGAAGCACGCCTTGATCTTTGACAACTTCATACTGCTTTGCATGCGGCGATTTGAACCTGCGCAGTTTACTGCTGACGTTATCCATATGCTCCTGAAGATCTTCAAGCTGTCCGCTGATGTCATCCATGGCGATCCTGATATCCCCATGGAGCAGTTCTATGGAATTGAGGGCTTCCTCCAGTTCGTCCCGGATGTCCATGTATTCCTCCAGCAGATCCAATACGCCGGACTGGCGCATGCGGTCAGCAAAGGTCTCTGCCGGGCGATGTTCTTTGTTCTGAACCATCAGGCCTCACCTCCCAGCATCTCATGTTCGAGGACAAACCTTACCTGATGTTCGTCCGTGAGACGCTTTCCCTGCTGGCTGGCGTACATCAGGCAGCCGTTACAGATCCGGTTGATGCGCCTTGGGATCCCCGTGGACTCGCGGAAGATCTCGTCCATGGCCTTATCGGTAAAGATATCCTGCCTGCCTCCGGCATACGCAAGGTGGGAACGGATATATCTTTCCGTCTGCGCACGGTCAAGATGGGGCAGGATGCAGCTTAAATCAATCCGCTGCCCGACGGCCGCATACCGCTGGAGCCGGAGTTTATCCCACAGCTCCGTCTGCCCGACGAGCACGAGTGCCATAGGGCTCATAGAATCGAATTTATAATTCAGCAGGAAGCGGAATTCCTCAATGGTCTCTTTTTCCAGAAGGTGTGCTTCATCCAGGATGCAGACGACTTTCCTGCCCTGCACGCCGCGGATGATCTCCACCTCCTTCTGAAGCTGCCTCTTGGCATCGCCGCGGTAGAACTTTGATTCCACGCCCAGCTGGTCGAGCATGCCTTTGTAGAACCATCTTGGGGTCAGTTTGGAGTCCGACAGGTAGAGGAAGATATATTCCTCTTTGGGGAGCGTCTCCACAAAACGGCGCACCAGCGTTGACTTGCCGCACCCGGCATCCGCCGTCACCACGGCGAACAGCTGGCGGTCTGCCACATAAGACAGGCGCCCAAGGGTGTCCGCCATCGCCGGTGACTCATACAGCATCCCCGACGGGATATCGCGCACGAAAGGGAGACGCTGCATTTCGTAAAAAGCTTTATACATTGCTGCCACCATCCTTCCTGTACTGTCCGAAAGAGATGGCATCTGCCATGTGCTTTTTGGATGCTGCGCTCTTCTTTTCCAGCGCCTCCAGCATACGGGAATTATCCGGCTCCGTTTCCTGCATGGAAATCGGCAGGGGGTCTTTTTTATCACAAAACGGCCTCATTTCGAGCGGCTTTGCGGTAAACGGTTCAATCCCTTTATGGCGGATCGTGATGGTTTCCGGCGAAGCAGGGTCATAGGAAATCTCCACCCGGAAACCGATAAGGGACGGTTTTGTCTCATATTTGCGGCCCTGAAAGCTGATACAGCCGCCCTTGTCAACAAGGCGTTCTTCATGATGGAGGAACGCTTCCGCCACTACGGATGTATCCAGGAACTTTAAAGGCCGGCAGTCCCGGTTCCACTCCTGGAGAGGGGTGATCCCTTCTGGTGGGACGGGCATGCCAAGGCTCTCATAATACTCCCGGATGCCCTCGTGCGGCTGCTTATGGTAGTATTCCTCCAGGTAGTTTTTCCAGTGCCGGTTAAGCTCTTCCAGTGTTTTGACCTTATGGATCCGGGCCTCCCTGAGAAAAGCATCGACCACCTGATGGAATTTTTCTATTTTCCCCTTTGATTTTCCGCTGCGGACTTTTGCGTGCCGAACCGTAATCCCAAGTCTGGCAAGGGAGAATTTCAGCTGTTTTGCCACATACTGCGAACCGTTGTCAAAGTATACGGCATCACAAGCCCCGGCCTTCAAGAGGACGTTCCGGAAGGTATCCTCCACGATGCTTTCCTCCTGGTTGTCATAAAACCGGGAATGGACCAGGTATCTGGAGTGGTCATCGATGGCGGAGGACAGATATGTCTGCACCATCGCCCCGTTTTTCCCTATGGGGAGCTTACACCCATACTTGATATCAGCCTGCAGCATCATCATCCTGTTGGGCTTGCAGAAACGTTTGGACGAGCTTTCGCGTGCGCTTGCGTATGTCTGCATCTGTCTCGTGCCGAAACCGGCTTTATAAAGGTGACGCTGCAGGGTAGGGCGCTTGAGTACGCCCGGCTCCGCCCAGCCCTCCTGCTCCAGGATGAAGATGAGCTGCTCCACGCTCCGCCTGGGTACTTCCTTCCTCAGTTGGATTGCCTGCTCCACAATCTTCCGGTAATTATCCGGCAGCCTCCCGGAGACAACCGCCTGAGCCGGCACGACGGGTTTGAGACCCTCGAAGCCTTTTTCTTCATAGGCGGCAAGGTACCGGAAGATGGTACGCTCGGATAAGCCTGACTTTGAGGCTGCTTCTTCCCGCAGCTGGCTGCGTTTGGCGGGATCCAGGCTCTCATCAAGCAGTGGCGCGATCAAGGTGTAGCGTGAGAGCGCCTCGTTATCCCTCCAGTTTAAATCTTTTTTGATTGTCTGCATGGTATGCACCTCCTTTTTGGACAGCATACCGCAAAAAGCGCTGACAGCCAAAACAAAGTGGGTGCATATAAGATGTCCTCAGACGGATACCAGGAAACCGCCTGAGTTATAGACCATGCGCAGGACAGCGGGAAGCCACCTGTCACAGGATTTCCTAATTGTTTCCAAAATGGCCGCGCCGGCCAGTCCGGGATTCCTTAAGAGGCTCATAGCCTGCCGACAGTAACCTTCTGTCCGGGAGAAGTTTGCCATAAGCCAGTGGTGCCACCGCCGTATGGTTTCATCACAAGGATAATCCTCGTTCATGGTATCCTCCGGCATGATATCACCATCCAGCACGGCAGCGATAAGGTCGGAGCCATAATGCTTATAAGGGACGAGCTTATCAGGGAGAAGACTGTGAAGCCTCCGGCAGCCCTCATTGTCACACCGTCTCCGCTCAATCATCAGCCACACCACCTGTCCGCCATCCAGCTTCATGATTCGTGGTTTCCAGTCACGGTGGCTGACAGGGGACCGGCATATGGGGCATATACAATTTTCGTTACAATGGATAGTAATTACGCCATCCCCCTTGTCAGATTCCGTGTACTCTGATACAATAATCATGGTTTTATCATGAGTCTCAGAGGACACAACTTAGCGGGAGGGTCTTCTGGGACTTTCTCTTTCTGTAGAATGTTCATTGACATTATACAGAGCAAGTCTCTGACATTCAAGCAGAGCAGTATGGATGACAAATTAGCTTAGCAACAACAGTTGGATGAAGAAAACTATGACAGCTACGGCGGCTGGAACTGCCGCAGGAATAGCCGGACTGCTGGCAGAGAATATTTTTTTCATATTGCCCTGGATGCGGCAGCGTATAAATCAGCCCTGTTAAAACCAGCGCCCGGCACAGAGAAGGCAGAAAAAAGGACTGGAGAGGGAAAGAAATGCCGAAAGAAACAGTAAAAATACTGAAAGCACGGTATGAGGAACGGGAAATCGTGTCCTTTGACCATTTAAGACTTCATGGTTATCTGTGTGTGCAGAGTGAACCAAATAGAAAATGGGCTGTATTGGTCCATGAATATGATGATTCCGGTTTGTGGTTTGGAAGAGAAGCGCTGGCTTTTTATCAGGCGGGATTTAACCTTCTTCTGCCGGATGCGAGAGGTCATGAAAAAGCCAGGGCGCATAAGTACAGTGGAGACAGAAACACAGTAAAGGCGGCAACACACGGTGAAACAACGCAAATCCGTTGATTTTTAACAAAAATATTAAGAGTATTTAAAAAAATGAGGTTACTAGTACAGCATTGCCAAAATAATAATGAATAGACGTTGCTTTTTTATTGTAGTCGGTGCATAATAATTCTATCACTAAAGAATGGATGTGTTATTATGCGAAGGAAAACAATTGATACTATCCCGGTTTTATCTGATGCCATGAAAAACATATTATCTGCTTTTTCAAAAAGCCGCTCCCTTCCGTCAGGACTGGTCAAAAGAGCCAGCATTGTCCTGCTTGCGTCACAGGGGGAACTCAACCAGAATATTGCACCACAGGTCGGGCTTCATTATAATAATGCTGCCACCTGGCGCAGTCGGTTCCTCGCGGCGCTCCCAGCCTTGCGGAGGATTGAAATGGACGACCCGAAAAAGCTTGAAGATGAGATACGGGCAGTCCTGTCCGATAAAAAACGCCCCGGTGCCCCGTCTGTTTTTACGCCGGACCAGATCATGCGGATCATCGACCTTGCCTGCAGCAACCCAAATGATTTTGGGTACGAAGTAAGCCAGTGGAGTCTCCCGCTGTTAGTGGCAGAAATTAAAAAGCAGGGGATCGCTGAACAGATTTCTGAGAAATCTGTCAGCCGTTTTTTAAAAATGAGGTAGATTTACATCCCCACAAAATCCGTTACTGGCTTCATTCTTCGGAAAAGACGGAAGCCCCGGAATCTTTTGCGCGGAAAGTAAACGAAATCTGCGGCCTGTACCAGAGTGCCCAGGAACAAAGCCGGGAAGGTGCACACATTGTTTCCACGGATGAAATGACCGGGGTACAAGCGCTGGAACATAAATATCCTGACAAGCTCCCATTACCCGGCCAGTGCGCCAAAATGGAGTTTGAGTATATCCGCCATGGCACGACCAGCCTCATCGGGTTCTTTGATGTTGCAACGGGCCGTATGGAAATGCCGTATTTAAACTCCACACGCACAGAAGAGGATTTTGTGGAAGCCGTGAAAGCATTGGCAGGGACAGACCCGCAAGCCCCATGGACATTTATATGCGATGGCCTAAACACCCATAAATCGGAAGCCCTTGTCCGCTTTGTGGCAGAAGCCTGTGCCCTTGGCGTGGAACTGGGCAAAAAAGGGAAAACAGGGATCCTTAAAAGTATGGAAAGCCGAGCGGATTTCCTGCATGACCCTTCCCACCGGATCCGCTTTGTCTATACTCCGAAACACAGTTCCTGGATGAACCAGATTGAGATATGGTTTGGCATCATTAACCGGAAGCTGCTGAAGCGGAAAAGCTACCTATCAATAGAAGAACTGGAAGCAAGCATCCTGCGCTTTATTGAACAATACAATCTTACAGCACACCCATTTAAGTGGACATATGCCGGGATACCATTAGTAATTTAATCACTGATATTTAAGCAATGCTGTACTAGAAGGGCAGGTTTTGGAACTAAAATAGTTGAAAATAGTAGGTTTTTATGCGGGTTCACGGGCTTTTGAAGCCTTCCGCAACCTTGTATTTTTCACAGAGTCGGGAAAAGGTATGACGGCATTCATGAGGTGTATGTTTTGGCTCATTTAGTATGTTGAGCTGTAGGTTTTATGCGGCTTGCAGAGTTTCGCAATTACCTAAAGAAAACAGAAAGACTGTAAGGAGCTGCCGAAGCAGCTCCTTACATATTATCTCCAGGGCCAAAAGATGTTGCGGTCACGTCTGTCCCTGTAGTCATCACGCCTATCGTGGTCACGGCGGCATGGAGGACAGGGGGGACAAGGTGGGCAACTAGGTCTACGGCGTTGGCATTGAATAAATTGTTCAAAATTATCACGCATTGGGTTACCTCCTTTAACATCTATCAATAGGATTGTTAATCAAAGAGGACACTCTGAATTCGTGGGTATGTCCATCCTGAAAAGTCGTGCGGGCCTTCGCAAAGTGAATATGCCTTCCATCGCCCACAGGTATAGCAGGAGAAGATGTCCCGCTAAATTCGTGAAAATGCCCGTCGTAAGAATCAGTAAGAAATGTTACCCTGTGAACATGGCTTCCCATATAGGGTATTGCCTCACCGGATACAGTTGCAAAACGGTGATTATGAGGGTCATCACAGCGTTCGGCTATGAGGGTGCTTCCCAAGATTTCGTGCACATGCTGCATGCTGCAAGCATTCGTTTCATTCATTTTTGTTTGCTCCTTTCTTTTAGTGTAATATATCATATGCAAAAAGAGATGAACGTGTGACAAGCCAAAAGAACGGGTGGAAATGACAAAATTGAGTCCATACAGAGCATGGCGGACCAATTGAGGGGAAAGAAGAACGGGAGGAGACAAAAAATATTCCGGGTTTCATAAAGAATCGGGCATGGACAGGGAAGCAGTTCTTTCCCTACGTCAAGGACATCGTGTTTGATGGGGACAATGCGCAGGCAAAGACCGTACAGGCCGTAGGACCCCACGGCTTATTCGAGACCTGGCGGAAGGAGTGTATGGAATATAGGAAGAACCTCTTCGTGCGGCTGCTGATGGACGCAAGTCTGGCTTCCGTTCTGAGGAACGGATATCCGCCTATGTACGGCAACACTGAACAGTACCACACGAAGGAATCCATTAAGAGGCGGATTGAGGCTATGGAGGATGAGAGGGAAATGGAAAGTTGGACAGATATTAATCGACTAAATGATGCTTTAAAGAGCCACCTCCTGGCGGCTCTCTGGCAGAAGGCATTGAAGCTCTGCGACATCGATTACACCCCTGTCTCGGCAGCATACACCCAGGGCTTCCAGTTGGCGGCGGACGGGCAACGCTGGTGGTGCCAGTTTGCGGATGGCAGCTATGCGGCCAATGGCTGGTACTGGCTCCGAGAGGCCACAGACGGCACATGCGGCTGGTACCTATTCGATGCTGAGGGCTACATGCTGACCGGCTACCAGACGGATGTAGCCGGGGACGCATTTTTGTTGTGTCCGGGAATTTTCAGTCATAAATATTAAGAGTATTTTAAAGGATTTTGCTTGTACATATGATATACTGGTACATAAGTGAAATTATCTAAGGAGGAAACACTACATGGATTACAGAATGTTGGGAGATATACTGCCGGCCGTTGAAGTTAGGCTGCAGGCGGGAGAAGCTATGTATACGCAGTCCGGAGGAATGGCCTGGATGAGCGACGGTTTTACATTGGACTCCAATGTGAAAGGAGGGCTTATGAAGGGACTGGGAAGGATGTTTTCCGGCGAATCCCTGTTCATGGCTACCTATACGGCGTCCAGACCGGACAGCGTTATTGCGTTTGCATCCACTGTGCCGGGGAAGATATTGGCAATAGATACGGCAAAGACCAGCCTGATTTGCCAGAAGGGAGCATTCCTGTGCGCACAGACAACGGTCGAAATCAACACCGTACTGACTAAGAAGTTTACGGCCGGCTTCTTTGGCGGAGAAGGCTTCATCCTTCAGCAGATACAGGGAAGCGGCATGGCATTCCTGGAGGTGGACGGAGATGTGGTGGAGAGGGTTCTGGCACCAGGAGAAGTGATTAAGGTGGATACGGGAAATGTATTCGCCTTTGAACCCAGCGTATCCTACGAAATCGAGACAATGAAAGGCGTGAAGAATATCCTGTTCGGGGGTGAAGGGCTGTTCCTCACAAAACTGACAGGTCCCGGCAAGGTATACATGCAGACCATGAACATTGCTGAATTTACCGGACGGATTGCCCAGGGACTTCCCACTTCCAAATAATGAGGGAAATGTTGCAAAAATCCTAAAAAAACCCTTGTATATCTGGAATTTTCATATTATACTTGTTTGGTATGAAAAATGCTGTAAATGTGCAGCGTATGGAAGCGGGAGTAATGAATGAGAGTAATCGCAGGCAGCGCCAAAAGGCTGCTTTTAAAGACACTGGATGGGCTGGATACCAGGCCCACCACTGATAGAATTAAGGAGACGCTGTTTAATATGCTTCAGCCGGATTTGCCGGACTGCATGTTTCTGGATCTTTTTTCCGGCAGCGGAGCCATCGGGATTGAAGCGCTGAGCCGGGGAGCCGGTTTGGCCGTGATGATTGAGAACAATCCAAGGGCATTGGAGTGTATCCGCGAGAACCTGGCGAGGACAAAGCTGGAGGGCAGGGCCATGGTGATGGGCTGCGATGTGATAACCGGACTGAAACGCCTGGAGGGCAGGAATTACAGGTTCGATATTGTTTTCATGGATCCGCCCTATCATCACGAGTATGAACGGCTGGTTCTGGATTACCTGAGCCACTCCCCCATGGTTACGGAGGATACCCTGATTGTAATTGAGGCATCCAGGGAAACTGATTTTGGATGGCTGGAAGAATCCGGCTGGCATTTGATAAAAAGCAAAGAGTACAAGACCAATAAGCACGTGTTCGTTGGCAGAGGAGAGTAGATGAGGACAGCAGTATATCCGGGAAGCTTTGACCCAGTTACATTAGGCCATTATGACATCATAGAGCGCACAGCAAAGATGGTGGATAAATTAATCATCGGGGTTCTTAACAATAAGGCAAAATGCCCGTTGTTTTCTGCCCAGGAACGTGTTAATATGTTAAAGGAAGTGACTGCGTCCCTGCCAAATGTGGAGATTCAGTCTTTTGAAGGTCTGCTCATTGACTTTGTGCGCGGGAGCCATGCGGATATCGTAGTCAGGGGACTGCGGGCCATTACGGATTTTGAATACGAGCTTCAGATGGCGCAGACCAACAGGGTCATTGCGCCGGAGATTGATACTATATTTTTGACTACTAATTTAAAATATTCATATTTGAGTTCCAGCATCGTGAAAGAGATTGCGGAGTACGAGGGGGATATCAGTGAGTTCCTCCATCCGGTCATTGCAGCCAGGGTAAGAGAGAAGCTGGAGGAGAGGAGACGGTTGACATGATGAGTAGGATAGAGCAGTTAATCAGTGAAATCGAGGAATATATAGACAGTTGTAAATTCCAGGCATTATCCAACAGCAAGATTATTGTTAATAAGGAAGAGCTGGAGGAGTTGCTGGTAGAGCTGCGACTCAGGATACCGGATGAAATCAAGAAATATCAGAAAATCATCAGTCAGCAGGAGACCATTTTAAATGAAGCCCAGGCCCAGGCAGACGCCATGCTGGATGATGCCAAGAAGCAGGCTGATTCCATGGTAGCCCAGGCCAGCGAACAGACTTCGGAGATGATTAATGAGCATGAAATTATGCAGCGCGCATATGCCCATGCCAATGAAGTGGTGGAGCAGGCCAGCATACAGGCCCAGGCCATCGTGGACTCCGCCGTGAACGATGCCAATGGAATCCGCCAGAGTTCCATCCAGTATACGGACGACATGCTGCGCAGCCTCCAGACCATCATCAACCATACCATGGAAGGTGCAAAGGGACGTTTCGACGCCTTCATGACTTCCATGCAGTCCAGCTATGACATTGTTTCCTCCAACCGGAACGAACTGTCAGGCGGCATTGTGAGGCCGGAGGAGGGCGAGGGCCAGGCTTCTCAGGAGATGGATGACGGCCAGCAGAAGGCGTAGGTTACCGGTACAGGGATACATAAAATATGAGACAGGACAGCGCGCTGTGGAGAATTTTCCACAGCATATAATGCCGGATGGACAATCCGGCATTTTTTAATACGCTTTTTGTCTGAAATATGCCGGAGAATCCGCCGAAGGCAGCGGAACCAATGATAAGGAGGGCTCCCATCTTTCCGGGCACAGAGGATGCGATAATCTGGATGCCGGTGGTGATTTCCACACTTCCCAGCAGGGCCGGGCGGAGCAGGGGAGGCATCTGAAAGGGAAACACGGTCAGATACAGGGCCAGGATGGAGAACAGCATAATATAGCCTCCTATTTTCACCATGGTCTCAAAGCAGCTCATCATGTGGGTGTCAAAGGAAAAGCAGGCTGTCGTCTCCGGTTCTGAGCAGGCCGTTGTCCCCGGTTCGGACTGTGCTGTTACCGGGTATGTTTCCTCAAGGGGCTGTCTTTTGTAATGATAGCAGTATCTCGCTAACATGGAGATGGGAAGTATGGGCAGATACAGGGCCGCCAGGACAGCCATCAGCGGGCAGGGAGGCATCATGGAGGGAATCAGGGCAATCTGGGCCATTACATATCCCAGCACAAACATGGGACTGGGATGATTGCTGATGGCCAGCAGGTATTTGCCCTCCCGGGCAGAGAGCCTTCCCTGGTCCAAAAAGTCGCTGGTGGTCTTGGCGCCCATGGGATAACCGCATAAAAGCCCGCTCATGAGGCAGAAGCTGCCCTGATCTGACAGGGACAGGATACCTGAGAGGATGGGTTTAAAAGGGCCTGTGAGGATGCGGATGGCATCCATGGCCACGATGACGCCGGAGCATATCATGAAGGGAAGGAGGGTTGGAAGAACTACATTTCCCCAAAGTACAAGACCCTGCCTGGCACCTTCCAGTGCAAGTCCGGGGTTGAACAGCAGCATGAGCAGACAGAGGACAGACAGAATGCCTCCTATGGATTTTTTCATACGCACCTGAATACAATGGTTTATACAAATATATTGTAAAGGGTGGCGGGCTATGCCTTTGATTCTTATTTTGCTGTTGGCGGTATTCCAGTGTTCCATTACCAATTATCTGATTACGAATCCGGATTATTACCAGCTGGGGCCGTATTCCTGGGAGAGTAATGATTTCAGGGCCATGCGTCTGGGGGATGCCGTGGCAGGGCTTGACAGCCTGGATACGGATATGGTCACTACCCTGATGGTGGAACACGATTATGACCTTACAGGTCTCAAGGACACCAGATATAACAACAGGCTGCTGGCTGCTGCCAGGCCAGCGGATTACAGAAAGCTGAAACACGCATATGAGACCGTCCTGGGGGATTTAAAGTATTTTCCAATACCCAAAAGCCGGAATAAGGACACGCCGGAGGTGGTTTTTGAGGACGGCTGGATGGATGGGCGGGGGTATGTAAGCGGCGGCGGTGATGGCGGCGGACGGGGAGATGGTCAGGCAGAAAGCGGCCAGGAGGGCGGAGGTCAAACGGACAACGGCCAGGAAGACAGCGGCCGGCAAAACAGTCCAAAACGCCGCCATGAAGGCTGCGATATCATGGGAGCAAAAATGCCGCCCGGATATTATCCTGTTGTCAGCATGACGGACGGAGTCATCGAAAAAATCGGATGGCTGGAGATGGGGGGATGGCGCATAGGCGTGCGGGCTCCCGGGGGAGCCTATCTGTACTATGCGCATCTCTATAGCTATGCCGGGGATTTGAAGGAGGGGGACAGGGTTAAGGCCGGGGAACTCATCGGATATATGGGGGATACAGGATACGGAAAGACAGAGGGGACCAGAGGGAATTTTGATGTACATCTCCATGTGGGAATCTATATTAAGACGGACCACAATGAGGAGATGAGCGTGAATCCTTACTGGATTCTCAAGTGGCTGGAAAAGAGACGGTTGGTGTTTACATATTAGGGGGCCGCTTCCTCACACGCCCCAAAGCACCAAAAAGAATCTCACAGGCCCTGTCCATACACAGGACTACCGTATTGTCGTACAGGAAGGCGAGGGCCAGGCTGATGATCAGGGTAAGCAGAAAGGATGCCGGTATGCCGCCTGCAATCCCAAAGGACAATCCATTAATGCCAAACACGTCATCCACGATCCGGTGCAGCACCAGCCAGTGAACCAGGAGAATGGAGAAGCTGTACCTGCCTATGGCGGAAAGCAGGGTGGGAATCCTTGCAAACAGAGAGTCCCCATGCTTTCGGAAGAAGAGAAACACGGCGCAGGTAAAGAGCATCTGGGGAGGCGCGTTGTTGTAAACCAATGGGCCCAGGCTCTCCGAGGCCATGATGGCAGCCGCTATTGCCAGCCCTGACAGCAGGCCTGCTGTCATGAACAGCCGGTAATGTTTCATGGCAGACTGGGTGGTGCAGTAATATCCCAGCAGGAAAATGGAATCCCATGATGCCAGGAAGGCTGAGGCCGCAAACTCTACACGAACCAGGGGGCCATAGGTGTAGATGAAATGCAGGATAATAATAACTGCGGTCAGCGCCTCCAGAATGGGTTCTGTCATGTGTTTTAACATGATTCGGAAAAAGGGGGCTGCAACGTAAAACATCAGAATTATATACACCAGCCAGAAATGGGGGGTCTGGCCGCTGTCATTGGACAGGAAGCTTTGAATCAGGCTTCCCCAGTTTCCGGGACTAAGGGCGGAAATGCCTTCCACATAAAAGAAGTAAAACAGGTAATAGGCAAAACAGGGTATCAGCACTCTGACAAAGCGCCTGGAATAAAATTCAAGGACGGATTCCTCCTTTCCTCCCAGCAGAAGCGCCCCGCTGAGCATCATGAACAGCAGGTTGCAGCTTAAGCCAAGACCAGCCGAGGCCGCCATCACATTTCTGGTAAAGGTATGGGGAGGGAGCAGGGCGTAAGCCGGTTCCAATACATGAACGAGGATGACCAGAAGGGCAGCCAGTACCCTCAGATAGTCCATATATACAATGCGTCCGGGCTTATTCTGGTATCCTAAGAACAGCTCCCTTGCATAACCGGAGGAAGCCCCGGCCCGCCTGCTGTGAATCAGGCAGGAGTATACGGCGAGTACAGCGGCGGCGGCATAATGCTTTGGGCGCAGCGCCCGGATGGGAAGGCCGTAACGAAGCTCCATGAGCATATATATAAGTGTGGTCAAAACAAAAAACACCAATCCGTAGCGAAGTTTCTTTCCATTCATATAGAGTGCCTCCCTGCCAATCATGTAAAAATGCCTTGCAAATGTCCATCCAAGTCTGATTTTTCCAGTATACCATTAAGCGGATAAAAAACAACTGGAATATTCCATGATTTTGTATTATAATGATGCCTGCTATTTTTGGAAAGGTAGAATATAATGCACCGGATGGAATCATACATGACACAGCCGGCTATATGGCAGTCATTTACGCAGGGCTTTTTGCGACGGCTGCCTACAATGGACTGGCTGCTGTCCATCGGGATTCCCATGGGCCTTCAGTTTTCCATAACAGCCATAGGCACTATCATCGTACAGGGGGCCGTCAATGCCTTTGGGTCCGTGTACATTGCCGGTTTCTCGGCAGCGGGTAAGATTCAAAACATTGTGTCCACTGTTTTTGTGGCCTTCGGGGCTGCGGCAGCGACCTATGTGGGGCAGAACCGGGGCGCGGGCCGCATGGACCGGGTCCATCAGGGAGTCAAGTCCATCCAGATCATGATTCTGGTCTGGAGCGCTGTGATGATTCTGGTGATCCATTTATTCGGAGACATGCTGATTCGCATATTTATTGATGCATCGGAGACAGAGGTAATGGATGCGGCCAGTACGTATTTCAGGAGGCATGTTTGAACTGGTTGCCAGGGCAGCCATTGTGGCGGTTGTGGCAGGAAGCCTCGGATATATGGGAGTGTGCCTGGCGGATCCTGCGGCCTGGCTGGCGGCCCTGATCCCCATTGTGCCTTATTACTTTTATAAAATCTCCAGGATTTCCCGGGAAGAAACCTGTGGTGGCACAATCACGGCGGATGTGATATGATAAAAACGATTGTGGCAGTTCGGTCCTGTACTGTCATAAAGAAATGAGGACGGATGATATGACGGATGTGAGACGGCTTCCGGAGGACTTTCTGCTGAAAATGCAGAAGCTTCTGGGGGAGGAATACGGGCAGTACCTTAAAAGCTTCAAAGAGGAGTGGAAGCCAGGTCTCAGGGTGAACACATGGAAGATAGATCCGCGGGATCTGGCAAAGCTGGTGCCGTGGGACCTGGAGCCGGTGCCGTGGACTGACAATGGTTTTTATTACGACGGGTCGCTGGAGGGAGAGGCCTTAAGGCCCTCCAAGCATCCGGCTTATTACGCGGGACTCTATTACCTCCAGGAACCCAGCGCCATGACTCCGGCAGCCATGCTGCCCGTGGTTCCCGGAGACAGGGTGCTGGACCTTTGCGCTGCCCCGGGAGGCAAGAGCACGGAGCTGGCTTCAAAGCTTAAAGGCCGCGGAATGCTTGTGTCCAACGACATCAGCTATTCCAGGGCCAGGGCCCTTCTCAAAAACTTGGAGCTGGCCGGCGCGGCCAATATCTGCGTCACCAGTGAAGCGCCTGAAAAGCTGGCCTGCGTGTGGCCGGAATACTTTGATAAGATACTGGTGGATGCCCCCTGTTCCGGGGAAGGTATGTTCCGCCGCGATGAGGATATGGTGAAGGATTGGAAGGAAAAGGGGCCGGAATACTATGTGCCCGTCCAGCGGCAGATACTGTCCCAGGCGGCAGCCATGCTTAAACCGGGGGGATATATGATGTATTCCACCTGTACGTTTTCCGTGGAGGAGGATGAGGGGAACGTCTCCTATATACTGGAGGAATTTCCCCAGATGGAATTATGCTGTCTGGGCCTGGATAAAGTGCCGGGAGCCTGCGGCGGATTCGGGCTTTCCGGCTGCATGCGGCTCTTTCCGCACCGCCTAAGAGGAGAAGGGCATTTTCTGGCCCTGATGCGAAAAAAGGGCGGGGATGATGGGGAGGCCCGGACTGAGCACGGCGGGGTGAGAGGAACTGCGGACAAGGGGATTTTCCGGTCCACGGACAAGGGGATACTGCCGCCCATAGACCCCGGAACAGTCAGGAAGCGGGCCCGGGCCGTGGAGAAGGAAAAGGAGCTGGATGTATTTTTAGGGCAGAGCGGCGTGGAATGGGACTATGGGAGGATTGTCATACACCAGGACAACGTCTACTATCTGCCGGAGGGACTTGCATGGAACCTGCCCCTGAGATTTCTGCGCACGGGACTGCTTTTGGGCGAGCTTAAAAAGGGACGGTTTGAGCCGTCCCAGGCCCTGGCCATGTCCATGAAAGCCGGGCAATTTCCAAATACAGTCAGCTTCCCTGCCGGTGACAGCCGGGTTCTCCGCTACCTGAAGGGAGAGACTATTTCCCTGGAAGTAGACGAGGGGCCGGTCAGGGGATGGTGTCTGGCAGCCATGGAGGGATTTCCTCTTGGCTGGGCCAAAGGTACGGGAATGAGCCTGAAGAATAAGTACTATCCCGGCTGGAGATGGCAGTAGCAATCCGGCTGGAGATGGCAGCAGTAAAACAAGCAGTGGGAGGGAACAAACCGATGGCTGATAAGGGCAGGAAAAACGGACCGATGCGTCTTGACCGGTTTCTGGCTGAGATGGGATACGGAACCCGTACCCAGGTAAAGGATATGGTGAAGAAGGGACGGGTCCGGGTAAACGCAGAGGCGGTAAAGGACGCGGACCGGAAGGTGAACCCGGAATCGGACCTGATAGAAGTGGACAGGAGCCAGGTGGCTTACGCCAGAATGGAGTATTATATGCTCAATAAGCCCCAGGGCGTGGTGTCCGCCACCGAGGACAGGAAATACCCTACGGTGGTGGGGCTTATCAGGGAAGCCTTGAGAAAAGACCTGTTTCCGGTGGGCAGGCTGGATATTGACACGGAGGGGCTCCTTCTCATCACCAATGACGGGGATCTGGCCCATAATCTGCTGTCGCCTAAAAAGCATGTGGATAAGGTATATCTGGCCCATGTGTCAGGCGGGCTGCCGGAGGATGCCGTAAGGCGGTTTGAGGAAGGAATCAAACTGGAGGACGGCACCATGACGCTTCCGGCAAAGCTTAAGATACAGGAAGCGGCAGGGAGGGAGAAAGAATGGCAGGAAGTGCTGGTCACCATAAGGGAGGGGAAGTTCCACCAGATTAAGCGGATGTTTGAGGCCCTGGGGTGCAGGGTGGAGTATCTGAAACGGATATCCGTGGGTCCCCTTATGCTGGATCCGGAACTGAAACCAGGGGAATACCGCCCCCTGACACCTGAGGAGGAGTATTCCATAAAGGATTGCGGGAACCGCAGAAACCGTGTATAACTATATAAGAGTCACAGAAAACTTGTCAACATGTTTATAGACAGAGGAAAATAGGGAAAGATGAAGTTAAACAGGAAAAAAGCAGTTATATTTGATTTGGACGGCACCCTGGTGGATTCCATGTGGATGTGGAAGGCCATTGACATAGAATACCTGGCCAGGTTTGGCCTTACCTGCCCGGATGACCTGCAGAAGGAAATCGAGGGCATGAGTTTTTCTGAGACTGCGGTGTATTTTAAGGAACGGTTCCAGTTAAAGGAGACACTGGATGAGATAAAGAATGCCTGGATTCAGATGTCCATAGAGAAGTACAGAAAGGAAGTACCCCTAAAGCCGGGAGCAGGGGCTTTCCTGGAATTTATCTCAGGGAAGGGACTGGTGGCCGGCATTGCCACCAGCAACGGAAGGGCCATGGTGGATGCGGTTCTGGATTCCCTGGATATCCGCAGGTACTTTAAGGTGGTGGCAACGGCCTGTGAGGTGGCTGCCGGCAAGCCTGCCCCGGATATATATCTGAATGTGGCGGAGCGCCTTCAGGTGGCGCCGGAGGACTGTGTTGTGTTCGAGGATGTGCCTGCCGGCATCCAGGCCGGAAAGAATGCGGGCATGACTGTCTTTGCTGTGGAGGATGCATTTTCACTGGAGATGAAGGAAGAGAAGGAAAAGCTGGCAGATTACTATATCAGGGATTATTACGAATTATTGGATGGAGCGGCAGGATGAAAAACGATTATTTACCTATGAACCGGAATGATATGAGCATCAGGGGATGGAAGCAGTGCGACTTTGTGTATGTGTCCGGGGACGCCTATGTGGACCATCCTTCCTTCGGCACAGCCATCATATCCCGGCTGCTGGAGGCCCATGGATATAAGGTGGGAATCATTGCCCAGCCGGACTGGAAGGATAAAAAGAGCATTGAAGTGCTGGGAAGGCCCAGACTGGGCTTTCTGGTATCGGCGGGAAACATGGATTCCATGGTGAACCATTATTCCGTGTCCAGGAAGCGCCGGAAGGAGGACTCCTATACACCGGGCGGCGTCATGGGAAAACGGCCTGACTATGCCGTGACGGTGTACTGCAACCTGATACGGTCCGCGTATAAGAATGTGCCTGTCATCATAGGCGGAATCGAGGCCAGCCTTCGCCGCCTTGCCCATTATGACTATTGGTCGGATAAGCTGAAGCGCTCCGTGCTGCTTGATTCCCAGGCGGACCTGATATCCTATGGCATGGGAGAGCGGTCCGTTGTGGAGATTGCCGATGCTCTGGACAGCGGGCTGGATGTGAAGGATATTACCTTTATTGACGGGACGGTATATAAGACAAAAAGCCTGGAATCTGTTTATGATTATAAAATGCTTCCTGATTATGAGGAGCTTTTAAAGGACAAAAGGGAGTATGCCAGAAGCTTTTATGTCCAATACAGCAATACGGACCCATTTTCCGGGAAGCGTCTGGTGGAGCCCTATGGGAATCAGCTTTTTGTGGTGCAAAATCCTCCCTCCAAGCCCCTGAGCCAGGAGGAGATGGATGCGGTATATGATCTTCCTTACATGAGGAACTACCATCCGTCCTATGAGGAGTTTGGAGGCGTGCCCGCCATAAGAGAAATCAAGTTCAGCCTGATCAGCAACCGGGGATGCTTCGGCGCATGCAGCTTCTGCGCCCTGACCTTCCACCAGGGACGCATCATCCAGGCCAGAAGCCACGAATCCCTGGTGGAGGAGGCAAAGCTTCTGACAGAGGAGCCGGATTTCAAGGGTTATATCCATGATGTGGGCGGACCCACCGCGGATTTCCGTTTCCCTGCCTGTGAAAAGCAGCTGACAAGCGGCGCGTGTCCGGGCCGCCAGTGTCTTTTTCCTGAACCTTGTAAGAATCTGCGGGCGGACCACGGCGATTACATTGCCCTGCTGAGAAAGCTGAGGGCTCTTCCAAAGGTAAAGAAGGTGTTCATCCGTTCCGGTATCCGGTTTGACTATGTGCTGGCGGATTCCAACCGGAAATTCTTAAGGGAACTGTGTGAGTTCCATGTCAGCGGTCAGCTTAAGGTGGCGCCGGAGCATGTGGCGGATAAGGTGCTGAGCCGTATGGGAAAGCCCAAAAACAGCGTTTACCGCCAGTTTGTGAAGGAGTATAAGGAGATGAACCAGAGGCTGGGCAAGGAGCAGTATCTGGTGCCCTATCTCATGTCCTCCCATCCCGGTTCTTCCATGAAGGAGGCGGTGGAGCTGGCTGAGTATCTCAGGGATTTGGGATATATGCCGGAACAGGTACAGGACTTTTACCCCACCCCCTCCACTGTTTCCACCTGTATGTATTACACGGGATATGACTGCCGGACCATGGAGCAGGTCTATGTGCCGGTCAATCCCCATGAGAAGGCCATGCAGAGGGCCCTGATTCAGTACAGGAATCCCAAGAATTATGATTTGGTGGCGGAAGCCCTGAAGATTGCGGGGCGCACGGATTTAATCGGATATGACAGAAAATGCCTGATTCGCCCAAGGGACGGATACAGGGGCGGCGGGACGGTCCCGGCGGCAGGAAAGGCAAAGGGAACCGGATATAAGGCGGCCGGCCAGGGAAGCCGCGGCCAGAAGCCTAAGAAGACCATACGCAACATCCACAAAAAGAAAGGAACGTGACAGGTATGAAGATTGCTGTAGTGACCGGAGCGTCCTCCGGTATGGGCAGGGAAACCATCATCCAGCTGTGGGAACATTTTAAGGGCTTTGATGAGATTTGGATTATAGCCAGGAGAAGAGAGCGTCTGGACGAACTGGACCGCCAGGCGGGGGTACCCCTGCGCAAATTCGCGCTGGACCTGACAAGGGAACGTGACAGGGATGTGCTGTCACAGGCCCTTGTCACCGTGAAACCTCAGGTAAAGTTTCTGGTCAATGCAGCAGGCTTTGGTAAGATTGGGCGGGTGGAGGAACTGGGCTTAAAGAGCGAGACGGACATGGTGGTTTTAAACTGTGAGGCTCTGTGCGCCGTAACCCGCATGGTGCTGCCCTATATGGAATGCAACAGCCGGATTATCCAGTATGCATCTTCCGCAGCGTTCCTGCCCCAGCCCGGATTTGCCATCTATGCGGCCACAAAATCCTTTGTCCTCAGCTACAGCAGAGCCCTGAACCAGGAGCTGAGAAGCCGGAGAATCTATGTGACGGCTGTGTGTCCGGGACCGGTAAATACGGAGTTCTTTGACATTGCCGAGTCCACAGGTGTGATTCCTCTCTATAAGAGGTTAGTCATGGCAAATCCAAAGCGTGTGGTTCAAAAGGCCATCCGGGACAGCATTGCGGGCAGAGAGATATCAGTCTACGGCATTACCATGAAAGTCTTCCGGCTGCTGTGCAAGGTGCTTCCCCACCGCATGCTGCTGGCAGTCATGAGCTTCATGAATGAATAATTACCTATGAAGGAGTGCCGCCATATGCAGACACTGACAATTACCCGTAATGAAGCCGGACAGCGGCTGGATAAGCTTCTTACAAAATATCTGAACCAGGCCGGCAAGGGTTTTCTCTATAAAATGATGCGCAAAAAGAACATAACTCTGAATGGAAAGAGATGCGATGGTTCCGAACGTCTGGAGGAGGGAGATCAGGTAAAGCTGTTCCTCTCGGATGAGACCATAGAAAAGTTTTCTGTACCGGACATCAGAAGGTATGCCGGCAGGACCGGAGACAGCGGGAGTGCAGGCACATCCGCCGGAGAAACGGAGAGAGCAGTCCGGGAAAAAGGTGTGGAATCCCGGGAACACATGAGCTGGAATGGAAGGAAACGTCTGGACATTGTCTATGAGGACCAGCATATCCTGGTGGTGAATAAACCATCCGGCATGCTGTCACAGAAGGCAAAGGACAGCGACATGTCCCTAAATGAATACATCCTTAATTATCTTATTGATTCAGGAAAGCTTCCCATATCCCAGCTGCGCACCTTTAAGCCGTCTATCTGCAACCGGCTGGACAGAAACACCAGCGGACTGGTGGTGGCCGGAAAATCCCTGGCGGGCCTCCAGGTTATGAATGAGGTGTTTAAGGACAGAAGCATACACAAGTACTACCAGTGTCTGGTTGCCGGTGAAATAAAGGAGAAACAGCTGATTGCGGGCTTCCTGAAAAAGGATGAGAGCACGAATACCGTAAGCATTTATCCTCTGGAAGTGGAGAACAGCGTCCCTATCATGACCGAATATCTGCCGCTGTCCGGCAACGGAACATTCACACTGCTGCAGGTGACCCTGATTACAGGAAGAAGCCATCAGATTCGTGCCCATCTGGCGTCCATTGGTCATCCGATTGTGGGAGACTATAAGTATGGAAGCCGCAGCTTAAACGATGCATTAAAAAAGAAGTACGCGGTCCGGTCCCAGCTCCTTCATTCCTGGAGGCTGGTCATGCCCGAAACACTTCCCGCGCCCCTGGAGCATCTGAGGGGAGAGGAGTTTACCGCCGGTCTGCCGGTGATTTTCAGCACGGTTATGGAAGGTGAGGGGATAGGGCTGCCTTCCGGAAACCAGGGCGATTATCCCGGACCGGGACAGGGATGATTATTTCTGACATTATCCCGGACCTGGGCAGGGAATTCTTGACAGGAATTCATCTTTGGGTTATGCTAGATAATGTTTGAAATTGCCGTTTTTTGCTGCTGTTTTCTCCGTGTGGAGAATGGTTGGCAGAAGGGAATTTTCAGGCGTGTTCTGTACAAGTAAAAAACAGCTTTCCGGCCAATGATGGCCTGATGCTGAGGAAATGAGAGGGATATATCAGATGGGAAAGATTATACTGACCGGTGACCGCCCCACAGGACGGCTTCACGTAGGACATTATGTGGGCTCTTTAAAGCGCAGGGTGGAGCTGCAGAATTCAGGAGAGTTTGATGAGATTTATATTATGATAGCCGATGCCCAGGCGTTGACAGACAATGCGGACAACCCGGAAAAGGTGCGTCAGAACATAATAGAGGTGGCTCTGGACTATCTGGCATGCGGATTGGACCCGGGGAAATCCGTTCTGTTCATCCAGTCACAGGTGCCTGAGCTGTGCGAGATGACGTTTTATTATATGGATTTAGTGACCGTATCCAGGCTTCAGCGCAATCCTACCGTAAAATCTGAGATTCAGATGCGCAACTTTGAGGCCAGCATTCCGGTGGGCTTCTTCACATATCCGATCAGCCAGGCAGCGGACATCACTGCCTTTAAGGCAACCACTGTTCCGGTAGGAGAGGACCAGGCGCCCATGATTGAGCAGACCAGGGAAATCGTCCATAAGTTCAACAGTGTCTACGGGGAGACCCTGGTGGAGCCGGACATCCTTCTGCCGGACAATAAGGCGTGTCTGCGCCTGCCCGGTATAGACGGCAAGGCTAAGATGAGTAAATCCCTTGGAAACTGCATTTACCTGTCTGATTCCGAGGACGAGATAAAGAAGAAAATCATGTCCATGTTCACGGATCCGAATCACCTGAAGGTGGAGGATCCGGGACAGGTGGAAGGAAATCCAGTGTTCATTTATCTGGATGCGTTCTGCCGGGATGAGCATTTTGAAAAATATCTGCCGGATTATAAGAACCTGGATGAGCTGAAAGCTCATTACACCAGAGGCGGTTTGGGTGATGTGAAGGTGAAGCGGTTCCTCAACAGCGTGCTTCAGGATGAACTGAGGCCCATCCGTGAGCGCCGCAGGGAAATCGCCAAGGACATTCCTGCTGTTTACCGCATCCTGGAGGAGGGCAGCCGCAAGGCAGAGCAGAAGGCAGCCCAGACCCTGGCTGAGATGAAGAGGGCCATGAAAATCAATTACTTCGAGGATAAGGAATTGATTGCGGAACAGGCTGAGCGGTTCAGGACTGAGATGGAGTAGGTTTTATACGGCTTTATTTGGCTTTTGCGGTATGCGGCTTCGTAAGACAATGATTAAGCATGAGACATAAATGAATGGAAAGCTCCGGCAGAAAATGCTGGGGTTTTTTTTCGTTACATGGTACAATGGAGGAGTAATTGAAAACCAAGGGCAGGACATAGGGAAGAAGGGGAGATATGGAACGACAAAATAATGAAATACAGTTGGAATTCCAGATGACAAAAGGCGAATTGGCGGAATACTGTGTGAACGTTACTGTAAAAGAAATATGGTCACAGAAGCTGGTAGTAGCAGTATTTGTAATGTTCCTTTTGGCAGGAGTTGGAAAAGGACTGCTTATGGCAGCATTGGGAATGGGAGTTGAATATCTGGAGGGAGTAGTGGTTTGCTGGTGCCTTTTTATGGGCGGAATACTGGCTGTTTCGTGTATCCTGCTGTATTGGCAGTGCGGCAGGCAGGGATTCCTGAAACCCAGGGTATACAAAGTGGAACAGGGATACCTGTGTTGTGAAAACGATAAGAGCAGGATACCGTGTTCCTGGTATTCATACCAGGCCGAAACGCACAGGGTTCTGATTTTGAGAAGGTCTGTGGCAAGAAAAAACCATGTGTTTCTGGCTGTTCCTAAACGTATTTTCCCGGACAGGGTAACTATGGACCGCTTCCTGGAGCAATTTCAAAATCCGCAGGCAGTGGAGGATGATGGGCATGTTGTGGAGGGCTTATTTAACTTTTATTTCTTTATGGACCAGAAGGCTTGGTCCCATGCCTGGATTCAGGGAATACAGGTGGGACTTCGGGTAAAGAAATTATACGGTGTAAAGAGAGATAAATGGTTCCGGGTAATGGAAATCATGGCAGCGTTATGCGGATTGTGCATTGGTATCATACTGAACAATACTACCCTGACTGCGGTTTTTCTGACCTTGCTTCTTTTGAGCTATATGAGGGAGCATGGGATGTCAGAGTCATTTTACATGAAACAAATAAGGAGTGGATGGATGCCGTCAAAAGGGATTGGAAGGTGGGAACTTTCCATTGGGGAACATGGAATCTGCATGAAGAGGGGGCTGGAATTTGCAGGGTACGGTTGGAAGGATTATAATTGTCTGGCTGAAACTGAGGACACATTTTATTTCGTGAATACAGGGGCAGGACGCGGGATAGAGTGTATCCCGGTTCCCAAGTGGGTGTTTAAGGACCATGGGGAAATGGATGCATTTCTCAATTTCTGCCGTGACAGAGGTGTGAAGTGGAGCGGAGTGGATAAAACAGAGGTCCTTCTTAAGAATGACAGGATGCTTTATATCCTGATAGCCCTGGTATTATTGGCTGTGCTGATTTCCAGTATCATCCGGGCCGTGTGTTTGTGAGAGCCAGGAAAAGACAGGGACGAGCTTTGGGACGTTTTTTAGAAAAACCTGTTGACTCTGCCCTTAGGTCAGAGCTTATACTTGGAACAGATTCGAATCAGGCAAACAGAAAATGAATGGAGGAGCGGAACCATGCTGGCCATAGGACAGATGTCAAAGGTATGTGGGGTGAGCGTTAAGACACTGCGTCACTATGATAAGATAGGCCTTCTAAAGCCCCAGAGAACAGATGAGATAAACGGATACCGGTACTACGAGGACTCTCAGATTGGCACCATGCTTTTGATTGGAAGGCTGAAACGGTATGGTTTTTCCCTTACGGAAATTCAGGCTCTGCTTACCATCCCGGACAGCAGGGAGTTGCTGCGGCAGCTGTACAAACAAAGATTCCGCCTGGAGCGGCAGATGGAGTATATTTCCATAACTATCAGGGAAATGGGGTATCATCTGGAAGAATTTGAAAGGACAGGTGACATTATGAGTTATCAGAACAATTATGAGATTCAGATAAAGGAAGCGGAGGAACAGGCTCTTGT
Source organism: Enterocloster clostridioformis (assembly GCF_020297485.1). Lineage (NCBI taxonomy): Bacteria > Bacillati > Bacillota > Clostridia > Lachnospirales > Lachnospiraceae > Enterocloster > Enterocloster clostridioformis. The sequence goes on along the minus strand of NZ_JAIWZC010000001.1, from coordinate 1,020,685 downwards.
TACCCAGAGACACAAGATGTCAGTGGAGGAATTCGGCACATACTATGGAAAGATATACGAAAAAATTGCCAGGGAACACATGACCATAAACGGGGTGATCATGGCTGTCTATCACGACCAGGAATTTGACCCGGCATACAGCGATATCGAACTGGGAGTGGGTATCACGGAGCGGGATAAGGCTGACTTTATCATGCCGGGCTGTCTGTGTGCGGCGACTATCCACAGGGGCCCCTATTCAGGACTGCCGGATGCCTACGGCGCCATCGTGGCCTGGATTAACGCCAATGGCTATCATATGAATGGGATGCCTTATGAGATTTACCGCAAGAACCAGTTTGACAAGCTTCCGCCGGATGAGTGGGAGACAGAGATTTTCTTTCCAGTGAAAAAGTAAAGAACAGGCAGGCGGTGAAGAGGTTCCCAAAAGGCTGCCGTAGTCCCAGAACATAGGGGCTGCGACAGCCTGCAGATATAAGTTTCAAATCATTTCCAAATAAAATTTTCCCTTCCGGCGCCAACCTCAAAATGGTATTTCACAATGCCAATATCAATTTGGGACATAGGGCGATTATCCTTTGGGCGGATGGATACGGTATTCCCACTAGCTTCGATAAAAAAATTCTGTTTGTTGAATAATTTTTCCATGCTCTTTGACTTATGCTGCGTACCGTCAGTAGTGCCATAACCAATCGCGATGACACCAACCAGCTCCTCATGGGGAGCTAACGAAACAGGACATTTTTTCGCATTGTATGTATTTGTGACCCAACACGAGTTAAGACCTGCTTGTTGAGCCTTAACCATGAGACGCGCTCCATAGTAGCCACACTCCGCATAAAAACCGTCTTGCTTTTTGGCTGCCAAAGCAATATAGTTTTTTACATTTTTGAATCTCCCGAAAAGGGGAATCATGCTTTTAAATGCCTCCCCATTTTCCGTTACTAACTGGATATGCAGCTGTCCCAGCCGGTTACACTGGTCAATTTCTTCTTTCAGTCCATCAATAACCGCAGGTGAGAGTGGTTTCGTTGTATAATTCCTGACTGCGTGTCTTGCTCTGATTGCTTCTGATTCCGTCATAATAAGTTCCTCCTGGTTTTCAACTCATGTTACAGTATTACCTTGTTAAGCAGTATTCTTTCTGTAAGAGCGCCCCAATCACCATTGTCATACTGTACGCCTTTCATGTTAGCCATAGCTGCCAGACCGTGTACGGCTGCCCACATTACCAAAAGGTCGTCTCTTAACTCTTTTTCATCAATGTTTAGTTCCCTCATTCCTCTTTTTGCACCATTTACAAAAATTTCAAATGGAGTAAAGGAGCTGTTCCATGTGATTTCAGTTTCCTTTATTTGAATGCCCAGATATTCACTGTCAAATAAGAAATTAAAATAGTGCGGATACTTTGCAAAAAATTCCACATAGGCCACGCCCATAGAAATTGTAACATTATGACAGGGATTATCTTCAACTGCCTGTTTTAGAGCGGCTGCGAATCTGTCGATCACATAAGAGTACATTCCCCGGAGCAGCTCATCAATATTTCCAAAGTGATTGTAGCAGGCAGTTGCTGATACACCTACTTGTTTCGCCACCTTTCGTAAAGAAAATTTTTCAATCCCCCGCTCATGAATTAGCTCAATTCCCTGTTCGATGAGCGTTTCTTTTAAATTACCAAAATGATATGGCTTTTTTTCTCTTGTATGTGTATTCATATTACATCCCCTCAAATTAACAGATGTTAACATATAGTATATTCCTGATGTTAACATATGTCAATATAAACATTTACATGAATGCGTCAAGCTTCCATACCGTTTCCCGTATAACTTGTTTTTCGATTTTATGAAGATATCCTTAATATCCCAAAACCTTCATTGACTTGCCCTCTTTGGTCCAATATACTGGATAATATAGTATATTTCGTTTGGGCACAGGGGGAATGGAGGCAGTATTATGAAACATTTCGGTTGGGGAAGGAGATGGGCAGAAATGGCAGGGGTCAAGGCGGGAATCATGGCAGGGATTTTTCTGGTTATTCTGGGGTGTGCCGGGTGCGGTGAGGGACGGCAAAACGCGCAGGAAGCATCCAGCTTTGTACCTGCATATCAGTTTGCCCCAGGATTTGGAATCATAGCCCATTCACCGTATCAGGTGTATGTTCTGGAAAATGAAAGCGGATATTCTGTCAGCAGGAATGGGGTGACAGTGGAATTGGTGCGTGGAATGCTGCAGAATAATGAGATGGTCGCTGAACTGCGTATATTGGACTACAGGAAAAACCGAATGGAGAATGACATGGAGGCGGGTTCCCGGAGCTTTGATATGCGCTGTTTTGGACCGGGAATACCGGATATGGGGTATACGGCAGAGCGGATGGGAACGCACAGCGAAAACCATGATGCCGGGGACGCCGGATACCGTGAGATTTTGGCAGAGTTCTGTACCACATCCAAGAAGATTGACACGGAGAAAGGGCTGGCCGGATATTATTTCCAGATAGACGGCCTGGATGAAAACCTGGAATTTTCCTGGACTCAGGCCAAAGGCTACGAGCAGATTTCGGATATGGAAGGGGCTGTCCGGCATGAGGACAGATGGATGGTGCCAAGAGCGGTTCCGGCAGGAGAAAAGGGGCTGGCAGTGGAGCTTTATGCGTTCAGCGAAAACATCAGTGAACAGTTGATACCAGGAAGAATCAACCCTTTGAGCAGCCAAAAGGAGGAAATCACCCTTTTGGGTGAAGATAAAAAGATTTACAGGCAGACAAGGGAATCACTGCCCATGGTGATGAACCGGGATCCAGAAGTGGAATACAGGATAAATGGCTCGGACGGACGTATATGGTACTTTGACGTTCCGGCTGAATTGCAGAGCGGAAGCTTTCAGCTTTCCGTGCCTTCCGTCACCCTCATATCTTCAGAAGAATCAGGGGTGATTATCCTGCCTTTGACTGGGGAGAAATCTGGAAAAGAAGGTGTATCGGACCGGGAAATCCTGTTTAAGGACCACGGATTGGAAATCGTGTCAATGGAAGCCACGGGCGGTAAGGGGACATTCGGACCGGAAATGGGAGCAAGTGATGGTGAGGGGACAGGGGAATCCCTGTTTTGCCGTCTGGAGCTCAGAGCGCAGGCGGCAAAAGGCAGCGGGCAGATGGAAATGGTCCTGTGCAGGGTTAAAACAAAGGGGACATCGGACCAGGATGAGTGGCTGGATGTAATGCCGGATAAGGAGTCCGTATCAGACCCTGACCTGGGCGGCCGCTTTATATTTTATCTGCCGTATGAGGAGGGGGATGACTCCATTACATTTCAGCTCTGGCATCCGTATTATGTCTGGGAGCAGCCTTTCAGTCTGGAGATATCTGTGTCCTGAAGCCATGTATAAGAGGATGGGCTTTTCCGAAAAAAAGGAGTATCTGGTTTACTATTTCTAGTTTCCGGTAGCTTATCCTGAGATTCATCCTGAGATCCTTCCGGTGATTCTCCCCACATTTCCCCCTGCATTCTCTGCTGACGGTGTTCACAGTGTTCCGTGTGGCCCTTTATCTCTTTCATGGTCTTATCCTTGAATTCGTCCAGCGTGGCCTGGGGGTCAGCTGTGAGAAGCTCCTGTATGGCGTAATACTTTCCTAAGGACATCCCGTGCTGGTGGGCTTCCTCACACATGTGGCTGTCCACGGTGGCATACTCTGCTTTTACGCCATGGCACTGCATTAAGGCTGTGTCCACGCACTCCTGAAGGCTTGAGAGCATCTTAAGGTCCCTGTCTTTTGTTTCCAGCGTGATGGAGACAAGGGCGTCTTTTTTCAGATACTGCTGCATGGCATCGCTGCCCAGCAGAAGCGCCAGTGCCTCCTCATATTCCAGGTGTTTCAGCGAAAGGGTCTGGAGGACGGTCTCGCTTTCTTCCCCGTAGGTGGTCTGGCCCACCACCTTTCCCCAGCGGTTGATGTCCAGTTCAATGCCGGGGTTCACGTCTATGCTGATGACGGCTGCTTTCGTGTAGTACAGGCTGTAACTGCCCAGGCCGCTGGTGGCAAAGAGCAGGAGACAGGCAAGGGATACCGCCCATTTCATTCTGCGCGGCACCGGCTTTCGCTCTTGACAGATGTGTATATATGGTATTGACATTTTTATGTAAAATACCCGCAATCTCCACGGCTGAGTAACCCTCATAATAATGCAGATAAACGATGATTCTGTATTTATCAGGAAGCTTCATCACGGATTCCAGCACATGGGACAGATCCGGGCTTTTTGTATCAGCCATGCTCATGGCCTCCTACATCTGATTCCTGCCGCATAGCCGCTCCATATGTCCGGTACTGCCAGGTGCAGTACCGTTTTTCTATCTGTAATGTGAACCGCAGCCGCGTCTGCCATGAGGGCTGTTTCCGCCATGGCATCCATACCCTGAAGTGCCTGGTGAGGACGTCTGTCCATGGTTTTTCCGTCCGGGCATATCCAATCCCCGTCCTCAGACCAGCGGCCTTCGCAGTCTCCGTGTTCGTGGCTCCTGCAGTATTCATAGTCCGTACAGCCAGCATATCCTCTGGGACAGGTCCGGCCGGCACCCCATGCAAGACTGCTTCCCGCTGCGGTTAATAGAATGCCTGTGGCTGCTGCTGTCATTATAGTTCTGATTTTCATGTTTCAATTTCCTTTTTTGATTCGTTCACTATTAATACGATAATACGATTGAGGCTCCGGAATCCTTTCCGTTACTTTATATTTTTTTGAAATTGCGGTGCTTGTGAAATATCCTTGATTTTGATATACTTATCTGATGCACGGGATAGAGACACATGGGAAACACTATCCTGCAAATACAGAATACATAAAAGGAATGAACTGATATGGGTACCTGGAATTCCAGAGGATTAAGGGGCTCTACCCTTGAAGATTTGATTAACCATACCAACGATTTGTACAGGGAAAAGAAGCTGGCTCTGATACAGAAGATACCGACGCCCATCACTCCCATTGAAATTGCCAAGTCCAGCCGCCACATCACCCTGGCCTATTTTGACCAGAAGAGTACCGTGGACTATATCGGGGCCGTGCAGGGGATTCCGGTGTGTTTTGATGCCAAGGAATGCGCGGTAAAGACATTTCCCCTTCAAAATATCCATCCCCACCAGATCGAATTCATGGGGGAATTTGAGAAACAGGGCGGAATTGCATTTATCATTCTCTATTTTACCGGCCTGGACGAGATATATTACCTGCCTTTTGAACAGATAGAGGGATACTGGAAACGGATGGAGGAGGGAGGGCGCAAAAGCTTTACCTACGACGAGGTGGACAAAAACTGGCGGGTCCGTTCCCATGCCGGCTTTCTGGTCCACTATCTGGAAGAAATACAAAAAGACCTGGACAGAAGGTCATAGGAGGCTGCGCGTGAAGCGCCCCACCTTCCATACCTCCCCGCATGCCTCCCTGCGGGTACATTTTCATTGACCAGTCCTGTAAATAAAAGTATAATAAGGTATATTGTACTATGAGCAGAATAGAATCCCGAAACTGCTTCGGGCACGCGAAAATAGGATTGACAGCCGCATGGTTTTCCTCTATAATGAAACAATCACGTTAATGAATTAGCACTTTACCACAGGAAAGCAAAAAAAAGGATGAAAGTGCGGAAAAATATAAAGGCAGGGAACAGGATGGCAGGAAATAATCGGTTGATTCATACGCCGGAGGGCGTAAAGGACAGTTATAACGGAGAATGCAGGAAGAAGCTGGCAGTACAGGACAAGATTCTGGATACCTTTTACCTGTACGGATATGAGCATATCCAGACTCCGAGTTTTGAATATTTTGATATTTTCAGCAAGGACAGGGGAAGCGTGCCGGACAGGGAGATGTTTAAGTTCTTTGACCGGGACAACAATACACTGGTGCTGAGGCCGGATATGACGCCGGCGGTTGCGCGGTGCGTGGCCAAGTACTTTATGGACGACCACATGCCTCTTCGGCTCTGCTACCTGGAGCGCACCTTTAAGAATAACAGCAGCTATCAGGGCCGCCTTAAGGAGCGGGCTGAGACAGGGGCTGAGCTGATTGGGGATGATTCCGAGGATGCGGATGCCGAGATGATTGCCATGGTCATTGACAGCCTGAGGCAGGCTGGCCTTAAGGAGTTCCAGGTGGAGCTGGGTCAGGTGGCATTTTACAGAAGCCTTCTCAAGGAGGCCGGGCTGGAAGAGGAAGTAGAGCAAGAGCTGAATCAGTACATTGAAAACAAGAACTATTTTGCCGTGGAGGGTCTGCTGAAGAACCAGTCCATGGACGAAGGGCTTAAGACGGCTTTTCTGAAACTTCCGGAGCTGTTCGGCTCCCTGGAGCAGATGCAGGAGGCGAAAAAGCTTACCGCCAATCCGGGGGCCCTGGCTGCCATTGAGCGGCTGGAGAAGGTCCACTCCATTCTGGAGAGCAGAGGCCTGGAAGCCTATGTATCCTACGACCTGGGGATGCTCAGCAGGTATCAGTACTATACGGGAATCATTTTCAAGGCATATACCTATGGAACCGGGGATTATATTGTCACCGGAGGCCGGTATGACAAGCTGCTGGTGCAGTTTGGAAAGGATACGCCTGCAGTGGGATTCGTGATTGTGGTAGACCAGCTGATGGCCGCCCTTTCCAGGCAGCAGATTGATGTTCCGGTGACGCTGGTGAATACGGTGATACTCTATGAGACGTCAGCCAGATCCCGGGCCCTGTGGCTGGGCAGCTATTTCAGGGATAAGGGGCTGGCCGTCCAGTCCATGAAGAAGAAGGAGCAGGTGCCGCTAGAGGATTACAAGGCCAGGGCGGCACAGAGGGGCATGCGCAATGTCCTGTACCTGAAGGGTGACGGGACCACAGTGACAGCCATGGACACGGTGAACGGGAATATAGACCAGATACCCATTACCGCTTACGAGTAAACACAGGGAGGCCGTGAAAACGATGAGATATTTGACCATAGCGTTAGCCAAAGGAAGGCTTGCGGACAAAGCCATGGAGATGTTTGAGGCAATCGGCATTTCCTGTGATGAGATGAAGGATAAGGCTTCCAGGAAGCTTATCTTTGTTAATGAGGACCTGGGAGTGCGTTTTTTTCTTGCAAAGGCCAATGATGTGCCTACATACGTGGAGTACGGGGCGGCTGACATTGGCATTGTGGGAAGGGATACCATATTGGAGGAGGGCCGCAAGCTCTATGAAGTCATGGACCTTGGGGTGGGAAAATGCAGGATGTGCGTCTGCGGACCTGAATCAGCCAGGGAAAGGCTGGAGCACCACGAGTTGATTCGGGTGGCCACCAAGTATCCCAACATAGCAAAGGACTATTTCTATAACCAGAAGTATCAGACCGTGGAAATCATTAAGCTGAACGGTTCCATCGAGCTGGCCCCCATCGTGGGACTGTCCGAGGTAATCGTTGATATCGTGGAGACAGGTTCCACCCTGCGGGAGAACGGACTCATGGTGTTAGAGGAAGTGTGCAGCCTGTCCGCCAGGATGGTGGTGAACCAGGTGAGCATGAAGACGGAAAATGAACGCATCACGGCCATCATCAAGAAGTTTCAGGCATATCTTAAGGAGAAGGCCGGAAAGTAGGAGCACAGGAGCAAAGTCAGGAAAGCGGAGGAATGTTAGGCATGAGAATCGTGACATTAGACAATAAGTCCATGGAAAATATTCTGGCGGACATGTTGAAAAGGGACCCCAATAATTATGACAGCTATACCCAGACCGTACAGGCCATTGTGGATGATGTAAAGACCAGGGGAGACGAGGCGCTGTTTGAGTATACAAAGCGGTTTGACGGGGCGTCCCTGGATGGGGACAGCATACGCGTGACCCGGGAGGAAATTGATGAGGCCATGAAACAGGTGGAACCGGGCCTTTTAAAGGTCATGGAGAAGTCCATGGACAATATCCGCCGTTATCATGAGAAGCAGAGACAGAACAGTTGGTTTGACGCCCAGCCTGACGGCACCATCCTGGGCCAGAAGGTGACTGCCTTAGAGAGTGTGGGAGTGTATGTGCCCGGCGGCAAGGCGGCGTATCCTTCCTCTGTCCTGATGAATATTATTCCGGCCGAGGTGGCGGGAGTGAAGCGCATTGCCATGGTGACGCCGCCCGGAAAGGACGGAAAGGTAAATCCGGTGACTCTGACAGCGGCCCACATGGCAGGAGCCACAGAGGTCTATAAGGCAGGCGGGGCACAGGCAGTGGCGGCCCTGGCTTTCGGCACGGCATCCATCCCCAGGGTAAATAAAATCGTGGGACCCGGCAACATCTTTGTGGCTCTGGCCAAAAAGGCTGTCTATGGCCACGTGAGCATTGACAGTATAGCAGGCCCCAGCGAAATCCTGGTGATTGCCGATGACAGCGCCAATCCGCGTTTTGTGGCCGCAGACCTGTTAAGCCAGGCAGAACACGATGAGCTGGCGTCCTCCATTCTGGTGACCACCAGCATGGAGCTGGCCAGGAAGGTATCCGTTGAGGTGGATGGCTTCCTGAAGGTGCTGTCACGCAGAGACATCATAAGAAAGTCCCTGGATAATTACGGTTATATCCTGGTGGCGGAATCCATGGAAAAGGCAGTGGAGACAGCCAACAGCATTGCGCCGGAGCACATGGAAATCGTCACCAGGAATCCTTTTGAGGTCATGACCAAGATTCAGAACGCAGGCGCTATCTTTATAGGGGAGTACAGCTCAGAGCCTTTGGGAGATTATTTTGCCGGCCCCAACCACATCCTGCCCACCAATGGGACGGCTAAGTTCTTTTCACCCCTTGGCGTGGATGATTTCATTAAGAAATCCAGCATTATTTATTATTCCAGAGAGGCTCTTGAGACAGCCCATAAGGACATAGAGGCATTTGCCGAGTCAGAACACCTGACAGCCCACGCTAATTCAGTCAGAGTGCGCTTTGAACAATAGGGAGGTATAACGAATATGGAACGGACTGCATCCATCACCCGAGACACCAACGAAACGCATATATCCATGACCCTTAACCTGGATGGATCCGGCAGAGGGAACATCAGCACAGGCATCGGATTCTTTGACCATATGTTAAACAGCTTCGCGCGCCATGGCTTTTTTGACCTGGACCTTACGGTGAAGGGAGATTTGGAGGTGGATACCCACCACACCATAGAGGATACGGGAATCGTGCTGGGACAGGCCATCCGAAAGGCAGTGGGAGACAAAAAGGGGATTATGCGTTACGGCTCCCAAATACTGCCCATGGACGAATCCCTGGTGCTCTGCGCCCTGGACCTTTGCGGAAGGCCCTATCTGGTCTGCGACCTGGTCTTGGACCGGGAAAAGGTAGGGGATTTGGAGACTGAGATGGTGCGGGAATTCTTTTACGCCGTCTCCTATGGGGCGGAGATGAACCTTCATTTAAAACAGCTTTCAGGGACAAACAATCACCATATCATCGAGGCTGCCTTTAAGGCTTTCGCCAAGGCCCTGGACGGCGCGGTGGCGGCGGAACCGCGTCTGTCAGGCGTACTTTCCACCAAGGGGAGCCTTTAGGATGGGAGAGATGCCCGCCCTGTCCCGGAAGATGACAATGCTCCGTTACACGGACATACGGCTGTACGGCGCGGTCCTGTGCCTGGTTCTGGGACTGGCTGCGGCATTGTCCGGCCTTTTACTGGAGAGGGTGGCCGCACAAAATTATGAGGAGGAGCTGGCCTCCCCGGTTCTTTTTGATATATCAGAACCGGAGAGGTACAGCTATGTCAGACTCCAGTATCTGACAGACAGCTTCGTGGAGCATGTAAAAAGCAAAAACCAGTACTATTTTGGCTTTGATTTTATGTTCCGTCCTTATATCATTTCCATGAAGGGGGAACTGCCTGAAAATCTGAAGGATCTGATGGAGTATACATACAGCGATGGTCTTGAGAAGCCGCCGGCTCCTGTGGACGTCTGTGGTTTTGGGGAGCCCATCCAGTCAGAGCTTATGGGATATGCAAGGGAGTCATACAGCCTGATGTGGGAGGAGACTCAGATACCCATGACCATGGAGGAAATGTCAGATATAGTCGGAAACTATTATCTGGATGCGGTGCCCAGGACATTTTTGGAGCAGTATCCCCTGGGACTGCTGTTTTACGTGGTGCCGGCAGTCCTTCTGGCTGGTGCCGCAGTCTGCGGAATTTCTTACGGCAGGCGGCTGAAGGCCCAGAACAGACGGCTGGCAGGACGTCATGGGGAACTGGCGCAGGCGGACAGGGAACTGGCGGCTGCCGGTTTGAGGCAGTGCCGTATACCCGTCTGAGGCAGGCAGAATACAGCTCAGGCATGGTTATCGGGGTGACTGAGGATGGATTCGCCCATATCCTGGCAGCGGGACCAAGGAGCAGACCCTATGGAGCCATGCTGGCCGGCGAGATTAACCGGCGGATGGAAATGTGCGGATGTCCCGGAGAACCGGCGTCTGAGTACAGAGAGAAAATAATAGAATAAAAGGAGATTCATATGCAGCTATATCCGGCAATTGATATGAAGAACGGACAGTGTGTCCGGTTGAGGCAGGGAGCGTTTAAGGATATCACCATATACTCGGACGCCCCGGAAAAGGTGGTTGCCCACTGGCAGGAAAAAGGGGCGTCCTTCCTGCATCTGGTGGACTTAGACGGTGCCCTGGCAGGGTATTCTGTCAATGAGGAGGTCATACGCAGGATTGCGGACACGGTTTCCATACCGATTGAGATTGGCGGCGGCATCCGTTCCGGAGAGGCGGTGGAGCGTATGCTGGGGCTGGGGGTCAGGCGTGTCATCATCGGAACCAAGGCAGTGGAACATCCGGAATTCCTCAGGGATATGGTAAGAACGTTCGGCGAGGAGGCCATTGTGGCAGGCGTGGACGCGAAGGACGGCATGGTGGCAGTGGAGGGATGGGAGAAAGTCAGCTCCCTTACCGCCCGGGACCTGTGTCTTACCATGAAGGAATATGGTGTCAGGCACATTGTCTATACCGACATATCCAGGGACGGAATGCTGTCCGGCCCTAATGTGGAGGCCACAAGGAAGCTTACAGAGGAGACAGGACTTGACATCATAGCCTCCGGCGGGGTATCCTGTATGGAGGATTTAAAATGCCTGCATGAGGCGGGTATCAGGGGAGCTGTCATCGGTAAGGCCCTTTATGAGAACAGGATTGACCTTGCCGAGGCTGTGAGGCTTTATGAGGCTTAAGTACCAGAGAAAATGGAGAGATTCAAATGACTGATTGCAAGAAGCTGATTATGGGATTTGGTTACAGGAACGGAAAGGCATTTTCCTGGAACGGAAAGCTTGAGTATGAGGGCAGGCTTAAGGACCTTGCCAGGACAGCCTGTGACAACGGGGCGGATGAAATATTTATCTGCGACCGTTCTTTTTCAGATGAGGACCACGAGGCTGTCATAGGCGCTATCAAGGAAACAGCCCGCACCGTGGATGAGCCCATACTGGCGGGAGGACGGATCAGGCGCCTGGAGGATGTGAAAAAGTACCTGTATGCAGGAGCCAGCGCCGTATTCTTGGATGTGAGCTATGAAGACAATGTGGATATGATGAAGGAGGCGGCAGACCGGTTTGGCAGTGAAAAGATATATGCCTACATGCCGGACCTGTCCTATCTGAACCGTGTGGAGGAGTATATTCAGCTGGGGGCGTCCATGATGATATGCAGGGCATCCGGTCCTGTCCCGACCCTGGCTGAGCTGGGGGAGATCGGTGAGATATCCTGCACAAGCCTTATATTCTGCGGAGGTCATGAAAGCGTCCAGGAAATGGCCGGGGATTTAAAGCTGAGCCTGGGGTGTCCCCAGGTGGAAGGCGCTGTCCTGACTCTGGCGGAGGATGACCTGGACAAGGTGATGGAGCTGAAGCAGATTTTAAAAGGCGCGGGTATTGTCACGGATACCTTTGAGAGCTCTTTGGAATGGAAGAATTTCAAGCTGGGAGGTGACGGTCTTATCCCTGTCATTGTCCAGGATTATAAGACGATGGAGGTGCTGATGATGGCCTACATGAATGAGGAATCATTCCAGGCCACACTGGCGTCCGGCAGGATGACCTATTTCAGCAGGAGCAGGCAGAAGCTGTGGCTTAAGGGTGAGACCAGCGGTCACTTCCAGTATGTAAAATCCCTGAAGATTGACTGTGACAATGACACCATATTGGCGGCGGTGAAGCAGGTGGGAGCTGCCTGCCATACAGGAAACAGGTCCTGTTTCTTTACCACGCTGGCGGAGAAGGAATACAAGGAAACAAATCCCCTGAAGGTATTTGAGGAGGTGTTTGGGGTCATACTGGACCGTAAGGAGCATCCAAAGGAAGGCTCTTACACCAACTATCTGTTTGACAAGGGAATTGACAAGATACTCAAGAAGCTGGGAGAGGAGGCCACTGAAATCGTCATAGCGGCCAAGAATCCCAACCCGGAGGAAATCAAATATGAGATTTCGGATTTTCTCTACCACATGATGGTGCTCATGGCGGACCGCGGCATTACATGGGAGGAAATCACGGAGGAGCTGGCAAACCGGTAGCGTCGGGGAACAAGGGAAGTTCCAGACACGCTCTGGTAATATAAGGCCGGCAATATAATTCATAATAAAAAATGCAGGAGGAAATAGAGAGGTGGCAGAAATATCGGAGGTTACAGCGAGATTGCTGGATTACGTTTCATACGATACTCAGTCAGAGGATGACAGGGAGTCCGTTCCCAGCACAAAGAAGCAGTTTGAACTGGCGCATAAGCTGGTCGGGGAGCTTAAGGAGCTGGGGGCATCCCAGGTGAGGATGAGTGAACAGGGGTATGTATATGCATGTATTCCGTCCAATCTGGAGGAGGGAAAGACATCTCCGGCCCTGGGCTTTATCGCCCATATGGACACGGCTCCCTCCTTTTCCGGAAAGGATGTAAAGCCGCAGTTCATCCGGGACTACGACGGACAGGACATCTGCCTGAACAGGGAACAGGACATATGGATGAGGACAGCGGATTTTCCTGTTTTAAAGGAATATGAGGGCAAGACCCTGATTACCACGGATGGGACCACTCTGCTGGGAGCGGATGATAAGGCAGGTATCGCTGAAATCATGACCATGGCAGCTTATTTTCTCAGGCATCCGGAAGTAAAGCACGGGACGATCTGTATCGGCTTCACGCCGGACGAGGAGGTGGGCCGGGGAGCCGACGGCTTTGATGTGGAAGGCTTTGGGGCTGATGTGGCTTACACTGTGGACGGCGGAGCGCTGGGAGAGCTGGAGTACGAAAACTTTAATGCTGCGTCCGGCAGGGTGACGGTCCATGGTGCCAATATCCATCCGGGCACGGCCAAGGGGCGTATGAGAAATGCCCTTCTCATGGCAATGGAATTCCAGTCGCTGCTTCCGGCAGATGAGAATCCTATGTATACGGAAGGGTATGAGGGCTTTTACCATCTGGACAGGATGACCGGCTGTGTGGAGGAGACCAGGATGGATTATATCATCAGGGACCATGACAGGGTGAAGTTTGAGCACAAGAAGGAACTGTTTGCCCAGGCAGCCGGATTCCTGAACCGGAAATATGGTTCCGGAACCGTGGAGGCTGTGGTAAAGGACTCCTATTATAACATGAAAGAGAAGATTGAGCCCCACATGGACCTGATTGATAAGGCCAGGGCATCCATGGAGAAGCTGGGTATCCGGCCAATCGTGGTACCGATCCGGGGAGGCACGGACGGCGCCAGACTGTCATATATGGGGCTGCCCTGTCCGAACCTGTGTACAGGAGGACATAATTTCCATGGAAAGTATGAATTCATTCCGGTACAGTCCATGGAGAAGATAACAGAACTCCTTATAGAGATTTCCAGGTCTTTTGCGGAAACAATTACCGAAGACGCAGCAGGTCCCTGTCTTTCGGATGCACCAGCACTTTAATCTGTGTGATGCCGGCGGACCTATAGGAATGAAGCTGCCGTGCCTTTAGATCCTTTAAAAACAGGTCTTTGTTTCTCATAAAAAGTTCAAAGTCATCAAATATATGATTCAGGCAGACGGTTTATCCGGATAATATCCGGACCCATGAACATCATGAGGGTCTGGCAGGAGCTTTTGCCGGTCCTGGCTGGGGGCGGCGTGAAACAGCTGCTTATGGCTGCGTGCCAGGCCGCCCTTGGATTCCACATCCTGCTTTAGCAGGGCCACATAGCCGTCCACGGTTCCTGCCGGCTCATACCCATGTTCCTGGCAGTCGGCCAAAATCTGTTCCAGGTCCTTTTCATAACCCTTTCTCAGGTCCACCACCATATAGTCAGCCGGATGACTGCTTGTGAGCAGGTAGACTTCATCCCGCATGGAAAGCTGGGGAAGGAAGAAGGTGGAGGACTTTACAGAGGCATCCTGGGGAATCTGATCCAGAATGCTCCTGGCCTGGGCGGCCTCCTCGTGATGGCGCTGAAACAGGCTGGCATAATTTGACTTGCTGTACATCACGCCTCCTATGAGGACGAGGCCGCATAGCAGGCCGCAGGCGCAGGCGGAGCCCGGAAGCCGGCCGTCATATCCTGTACGGTTTTTGCGCCTGTGGCCGAAGGTATGCTTCATATCCCGGAAATTCACCAATGCCAGATAAATGAGCAGGGCTCCGGAACCGTAGGTATACTGAAAGTAGATGGAGTGCTGGTATTTATAATTGGACATCAGGTTGATGAGTACAAAGGGGATGAGCAGGGTCCATTTCTGCCAGTCTTTTGTCATGAGTGGAAGGAAACCCAGCGGAAGGAGCATTTCAAGGAAAAACAGGATTTTGTCCTTCACCGCAATCTGGGACAGCACATAGGCCGGATTGACCAGGATGGTCTTAAACATGCTGACTAAGCCAAGGCGCTTGTCCGATATGAAATTGTCAAACCTGTTAATCATGGCTCCCTCCCCAAAACGGTTGATATACCAGATAGCAATACAGAAATATGCGCATGACGCCAGAAAGACAACGGCTCCCAGGCGGTACTGTTTTTTCCACAGGAACAGGTAAAGTCCGATACAGGCCGCATAGACAGGCGCGTCCTCCTTCACCATAAGGAGAAGGGCGGCAGAGGCCAGCATGGATTTAAAATGACCTGTTTCCAGAAAGTACATGCACCAGAGAATGATGACGGCCAGGAATTTGTTTTCGTGGAAATCATAAAAACATCCGCCCATAAAAGCCGGATAAAGGCAGTACATAAGACCGAAACACAAGGTTTGCGGGCGGGTGAATCCAAATGCCCTGGTCAAAAGACATAAGGGAACCATTCCGCTTATGACAACGAGGGACTGGAGCACCAACAGGGTTTCCGGCCGGGGGACTAATTTGTAAAAGGGCAGCAGTACGTAAAAGACAGGTGAGAGATGGACCGCAAAATGGGATAAAAGCCCGTCGCGCTCACAGGTGGTCAGAGGAGACAGGCATTTATCCATATAGTAATACATCTGTGAAAAAATTCCGAAATCATAAGCCGGCGCGTAATTCAGCCGGTACCGCAGCACTGTCATGACGGCGGTGAACGAAAACCAGACAGCCGCCGCGATGGTGAGGATTATCAGCAGTCTTTTTCCGGTCAGCCATTGTTCCATGGTTTTTATCATAGTATGAACGTTTCCTTTATCATCAGGGTGGCAATATACATGAGCACGCTGGGAATCAGGGAAAAATGAATCCGGGAGCGGGCAGAGGGAAGTACATAGGGAATAACCATGCAGAGAAAGATTCCAAGCCAGATGCCCAAGAAGCTTTCCAGTGAAATCTGTCTCACAAAGTCCAGTGTCACAAAGGGAACATGACTGGCCAAAAGGAACATGGTATTTGTCAGCAGCCAGCTGGCAATGGTCAGTTTTCCAAGGCCGCAGCAGAATGGAGACAGCCGGAAATCGTGTTTCATCGTTTGAATCATAGGGTTCTCCTCCTTTAAACTGTATAGTAAGCATACGATTGGAAAATGTAAAGATGCTGGAAGCAACTGTAAGAAAAATTAGAAAAACCTTAATAAAATCCGCCGTCTCCGGGAGGTAAGATATATGTGGGAAAAAGAAAACAAGGTGAGGCAATATATACTCCCTATTGGATATACAGTGGTGATGACCCTGTGTGTACCTTTTCATATGATGCTGTTGGAGTGCGCTTTATTGGCAGGCAGCGGTAACGCGGAAAGCAGCTCCTGGCTGGTCATGGTACCGGGCGCATTTTACGGTGTGCAGGTAATTCGCCTCAGCTATGGAGAGAAAAAAATGGGGATGGGGGCGCCGGGGCAGGGCTGATTTGGATCATTGCAGGCGCGGTAAACTGACTGGCATGTCGTTATTTTTGCGGGTTTCTGACCGGAAGGAGAGAAAATGAGAAAAAGGACCAGTATCATCCAAGACAAAAGAAGCACAAGCAGATGCATGCAGCCGGCAGCGCTTGCCGCATGCGCGGCCCCTGCGGGCAGCGGATGCCAGGCTGTTGCAGGAGGACCAGACCCATTTGTGACCCGCCGGGAAGAGCATATAGAGAGGATGGTACGCTCTATGAAATGGGGCTCAGGTCCACCAGCACCAATTCCGGAGGATTATAAATACGGGGAAGCCTGTTGATGCACAGTCCCCGGCTGACAATCAGGGAGGTGGTTCCCAGGGCATACTGTCCCCCTGCGTACCGGGGAAAGAAGCCCTGGTGAGGCGCCAGAAGCCCGCCAGAGCAGCCGGGCATACGGACCTGCCCTCCATGGGCATGGCCGGCCACAATCAGATCAAATCCGCTGTCCCTGTAATATTTGGTGAGCTCCGGCCGATGTGACAGCAGGATGGAGTAGACGGCGGGGGAGGTGCGGGAACAGCAGCGCCAGAACTGTTCCTTCCATCTGGAATCCAGTTTAATGGAGTGGTGGGAGTCTGTAAAGGCATGGGGGTCATCCACCCCGCCTATGATCAGGGGCTGCCCCTTGATTGTTGTACGGATGGTCTGGCCCCCAAGGACAGTAACCCCATATCCGGTGAACATTTTCTTGATGTCGGGTATCTGGTGAATCCAATGCTCATGGTTTCCCGTAACATAATAACAGGGGTATTGTCCCTTCAGGCCCTCTAAAAGCAGTAAAGTCCCCTTATGTGGGACTTTGTGGTCGGCAATATCGCCTGCCATGAGAACCAGGTCGGCCCTGTGACTTTGCAGGGCCTTAAGAATCGGCTCCTGTGCGCTGCCGTATATGGTGCTGTGCAGGTCTGTAATCAGCGCTGCCCGCAGGCGTTTTGTAAGCTTTTTTGAGTATTCCGTATAACGGTGTACTGTAAGACCGCAGTAAAATGGGTTTACAGCATGTGTTTTTTTCTGCATATCAGGCTCCTGTTTACTCATTATCGGACATCTCATAGGGCAGCAGCTCTGCCAGATAGTGTTTTTTTCTCAGGGCTTCCTCTATCTCATCCAGTATCTCCTCCTGCTCGGCGCAGACATGGTGGAAGTGGTAGCCGGAGGTGACATTCATGAGAGGGGTGGATTTTCCGGTCTGTATATTGTTCATGAACAACTGCACGTCGCGGCGGTTCTTGATATTTAAGGGGGCTGACATTTTCCCGTATACCCGGTGATTGACCATGACATCCGCCACGGTTCCGCCCAGGTCCACGATGGTGACCAGTTCATCCTCGGTCTGCTCATTGGTGTGGCAGACCTTGAAGAGACGGGATGCGTGTTTGGATTCATTGAGGACATACCCGCGGGCGGTGGAGAGAATGGGATAGCCCATGGTGCGCAGGAGAGCAATATCCTGGACCACCACCTGGCGGCTGACGCCGGTTGCCCTGCCAAGGGCTCCTCCGGATAAAGGGGCGGAAGCCTGCCTCATCATATCCAGAAGCTTTCTGCGTCTCTGCGTTCCGTTCATTGCACATTCCATTTCTCATTCCCTCCTGCAAAACATAGTTACGGTTTAATCCGTCAACACCTTCAGGTGCTTCAGGCTGATATCCAGAATCGGGGCAGAGTGGGTCAGTGCGCCGCTGGATACATAATCCACACCCAGCTCTGCAATGGTCCGGATGTTTTCTTTTGTCATGTTGCCGGAACACTCGGTCTCGGCCCGGCCGTCAATATAGCGTATGGCTTCAGCCATCTGCTCCAGCGTCATGTTGTCCAGCATGATGATGTCGGCGCCGGCGTCCACTGCCTCCTTCACCATATCCAGGTTCTCTGTCTCAACTTCAATCCTGCGGACAAAGGGAGCGTATGCCTTTGCAGCGGTCACCGCCTCCCTGACGCCTCCGGCTGCATCGATGTGGTTATCCTTTAAGAGCACGCCGTCGGACAGGTTATAGCGGTGATTCTGCCCGCCTCCAATCCGCACCGCATATTTTTCAAAAATACGCATGCAGGGAGTGGTTTTCCGGGTGTCCAGAAGTCTTGTCCCGGTACCCTCAAGCATCCCCGCAACGGTATGTGTATAAGTGGCAATGCCGCTTAACCGC
Organism: Enterocloster clostridioformis; assembly: GCF_020297485.1. Taxonomy (NCBI): domain Bacteria; kingdom Bacillati; phylum Bacillota; class Clostridia; order Lachnospirales; family Lachnospiraceae; genus Enterocloster; species Enterocloster clostridioformis. The sequence goes on along the minus strand of NZ_JAIWZC010000001.1, from coordinate 1,002,198 downwards.
TGCAGATAATTCAGGGCCGTCCGTTCGCCGGACAGGAGGACGCGCACATCCCCTGTGACCGCAGCCAGATGCTGGCCTTTCTTTACTTCCTCCCCGTCCCTGACATCAAAGACAACCCTGGTTTCCGGGTCCAGAAGGGTAAATACGCGCTCAAAAATCTGTAATCCGGCAATGATGCCGTCCTCCCTGCAGATAAGCTGTACCTCGCCTTTTTTGTATTCGGGCATGACTGAGTTGGTGGACACGTCCTCACTGCTGATGTCCTCCTCCAGGGCAAGACGTATGTATTTGTCAGCAACAAGCTGCATGGTAATTGGATTCATAATTAATTCTCCCTTTCTGGCTGTTCTCTATTCTTTTTGCGGCTTTCCCGGCAAACACCAGGCTCTCCAGCAGGCTGTTGCTGGCCAGGCGGTTCTTTCCGTGAACCCCGTTGCAGCTGGTTTCACCCACTGCGTACAGATGCTCCATGGTGGTTCTGGAATCCAGGTCCACCCACACGCCGCCCATAAAATAATGCTGGGCAGGCACCACCGGGATGGGCTCCCTTGTGATGTCATAACCTTCCTCAAGGCAGGTTTCATATATATGTGGAAAATGTTCCCGTATGGTTTCACGGGGCATGGGCGCAAAGGACAGCCAAACATGCCTGCTTCCCTCTTTTTCCATCTCAGCTTCAATGGCCTGGGATACCGCGTCCCTGGGCAGCAGCTCATTGACAAAGCGTTCTCCTTTGCCGTTAAGGAGCACAGCTCCTTCGCCCCGGGCTGATTCCGAGATGAGAAAGGACCTGCCGGGCTTTTCCGTGTAAAGGCTGGTGGGATGTATCTGGACGTAATCCAGGTGCTCCAGTTTTACGCCATGCTTGCGGGCAACGGTCAGCGCGTCACCTGTAAGACAGGGAAAATTAGTGGAATGCTGGTAGAGTCCTCCGATGCCCCCGGTGGCCATGACCGTGTCCCGGGCGTGTATGGAGAGGGTACTGCCGTCCCCTGTCCTGGCCAGGATGCCGGCGCAGGCTCCGTTTGCGGTCAGAATATCCGTCATAACAGTGTATTCCATGATATTCACATTGGGGAGCGCGGCTGTTTGTTCCTGGAGAACCGTGGTGATGGCTTTACCGGTGATGTCCTCATGAAAACAGATTCTGGGCCTGGAATGGGCGCCTTCCTTCGTATATTTTAAACTACCATCCGGGTTCTTGTCAAACCCTACTCCTAGCTCCAGAAGATGCCGGATGATGCCGGGGCTGGTGCGTATCATCAAATCCACGCTCTCCTTCCGGTTTTCATAATGACCGGCCCTCATGGTGTCCTCAAAGTATGACTCATAGTCGTCCTCGCCCCGGAGCACGCAGATGCCCCCCTGGGCCAGCATGGAATCACAGGTGTCCATATCCTCCTTGCATATCATCAGAACATGCAGGTCCTTTGGCAGATTCAGGGCAGTGTAAAGCCCTGCCGCCCCGCACCCCGCGATCACCACATCACAGTATATATGTTTTGTCATTTCCTAATGCCTCCTTATGAAATCGACTGTCTGAAATCGACCGCCTGAAATCTGCTTTCAGGCGGCTACCGGGCCAGATTAAGCATTTGCTCCAGAGCCCTGCCGGCCGACGGGACATAGGCTTTGGGTACGGATGCCTGATTCTGTCCTGTGCGCAGGACATGGATGATTTTGTCCAGTGTTATCTTTTTCATATCCCGGCAAATTGGTTCTGTATCAGGAAAATAAAAGTGTTTGCCCGGATTCTGCCGTTCCAGTTCATGGCGCACGCCGTTTTCCGTGCAGATGATGAATTCCCGGGAAGTGCTGCCGGCGGCGAATTTGAGAATTCCGGTGGTGGAACCGATATAATCAGCCAGCTCAAGTACCTGGGCATTGCATTCCGGGTGAGCCAGTACCTGGGCGTTTGGATGGATTTCCTTTAAGGCGGATACCTCCTTGGGAGACATCTGGTCGTGGACAGGGCAGCAGCCGTTTACCGGCATCACATGCTTTTCAGGCACCTGGCTGGCCACGTACCGTCCCAGGTTCTTATCCGGTATGAAAAGGATGTCCCGGTTTGGCAGGTTTCTTACAATCTGGACCGCATTGGCAGATGTGACGCACACATCGGACCAGGACTTGATTTCGGCAGTGGAATTGATGTAACAGACCACTGCAAGGTCAGGATATTCCCTTCTGTATTGTTCCACTTCCTCCTTTGTTACCATGTGGGCCATGGGACAGTCTGCCTGTGCGTCGGGCATCAGGACCACCTTGTCCGGACTCAGGAGCTTTCCGCTTTCTCCCATGAAGGAGACACCGCAGAACACCATGGTTCTGCGGTCAAGGCCGGCCGCAATCTTGCTCAAATAGAAAGAATCTCCTATGTAATCCGCCACTTCCTGTACCTGGGGATCCACATAGTAATGGGCCAGGATGACCGCGTCCTGCTTTGCTTTTAACTGCTCTATTTCTTCCTGCTTTGTCATAATTTCCCCTGTTCTGCCGGCAGAGTGACACCGGCTTTTCATTTGGCTTTCTGTTTATGTCTGCAACAGTATAGCACATATATTTACATATGACAAGACACATTGGGCGTTAAATTTATCCCGGAATAAAGCGGTCCGCGTAATTGTAAGGATTATTAAAGAAAAGTTCAGCACTGAAAAAAGATGATATGGTAAAATTAGGATAGGAATTATGCCGGACGTTTTCTGACGCGGCGCAGCGTTCTAAACGAGGAGGATTAATATGAAAAAAATCCACGGAATATCAGCTTACAGAAAAAAACTCTGCATAATACGAATTCACAGGATAACAGTCCTGGGACTTGCGGCATGTCTTTTGTTCATGGCTGTAGGTCTGGCGGCCTGCCAATCAGCGGCCAGCGGGACCGGGGAACAGAAGGAGAGCAGCGCGGATGTCCGGGGACAGGGCGGCACAGGACAGAAGGACAGGGAGAATGGTGCCCCGGAAGGAGAGAACGTCCAGGAAGCAGAGGCGTCTCAAAGGCAGAGGGACGCGCCGGGAACACCGGCTATGGGAGATGGACAGGAGGCGGCTAAGGCGGAGAAGGGGGCAGACGGTCCGGGGACAGTGGACCGGTGGCAGATGGTTCCCGAATACGGCATATGTAAAAAGGGGGAACCGGCCCTGTATGTATTGGACATGGACGCAAGCCAGATGAAAACAGATGCGGATGGAGTCAGCGCCAGGCTTCTTTCGGCGGTGTATCAGGATAACGTGATCAGCGTCAGAGTGAAGCTGAGGGATGATACCGTGACCCTGATACCGGATGAGAAGGTAAAGGAGATTTTGAAACAGGAGGAGGAAAAACAGAAAAAACAGGAACAGGGGATTTACACAATTTGGGATGACAGCTATTTCTGTATTGACAGTGATAAAAACATTTACGGCCACAGTGCGTTTCGGGACAGAATGCGGGCGGAAAAGAAAGCGCAGAAGGAGGAAGGCGCAAGGACGGTCACCTTTGACCGTATTAACGGCAAGGGAATGACCGGACTGGGCTTTGCCCAGCAGCAAAACAGCATCTCTTACAAAGATAATGGAAAGGGCGGCTACTACATATCCGAAGTGTCGGAGAAAACCATAGGAAAGGGCCGGTTTACATTGGAAGAGCCGGAGGGTGTCTATGAACTCTGGCTGGACGGTTTTAAAGAACCTATGAAAATCGTTTTTAAGAAGGCGCCTGCCTATGATTCGCTGGAGGATATAAAGGGAATGGTGGACCACGAAGGATTTTACGGGATGGCAGAGGGGAGAGTGGAGGAGGACGGTCTCAGGCTTACCACCTATACCTACTCACAGGATGGATACAGGATCGGATTCAGCCGCGGAAAACTGATGGCTACGCTGTCAGATGGAAGGACCACCGAACTGGTGCCTGTGCTGGGGGAACAGCTGACTACATCATTGGACCAGCTGTCCGGCATTCGGCCCAGAAGCATTCAGGAGACACTGTACAGGATACCAGAGGGAGCTGTGGTTACGGAAGCGTCCCTGCATGCGGAGAAACCCATCGTCATATCGCCGGAGCAGGGAACAGTGCTGGAGATACCTGTTTCCGGGGAGCGGCAGCCTCTGGATATGGTGGTGGAATTCAGGGACTGCAGGATATATCTGAACGGAGTCAGTCCCATGGATGAACTTTATCAATATGGCACGGATGAAAACGGAAACCCTCTTACCAAGCATATGGCATACATCGATGCCAGGGCAGAGATGAGGGACGCGGATAAGAACCTGTACTACGTAAATGCGGTGCAGCCGGAGAAAGGCCGGGAGGGCAGTTCCAAAGACCCCTTAAAAACCGTATACGCAATGGCGGATATGGCAGGGGCAGACAAATATAATGCGGGTGAGCTGGCCGGATTCAAGGCAGTATACCAGGAGGGGGAATCTGTAATCCGGCTGCAGCTTCAAAGACCCTCCTATGGATGGAACCAGGAATTTGTACTGCCGGTACAGATGTGACCGGCTGACCGGACTGAGAATGCGTCTGCTGCTTTGCCGGACTGTTCCAGTGTGTAAAAACAGGGGAAGGGCGGAAGATAGACAGGACCCTGGACCTGAACATCCTGGGAGCCGGAGCAACCCAGGGAGACTATCCGGGTTTTCTTCTTTTTTCTTAATTATCCGGCTGCGCTATTGTTTTTGCCTGCCGCATGTGCAATAATTTACTGATGGATTCAGCGCAGGTATGTCTGGACCGGTATCATCATGGATATTTGAAAGGAATTTAAAATGAGAAGCAGAAGAAAACGAAGAAGATCAAGGGCGGTTATTATCATTCCCCTGGTTTTGGTGTGTATTGGGGCCGCTGCTGCGGGCATGGCATTTTTATGGTTTGCAAAGGGGCAGGCCGGTGTACGGCGAGCCACGCCGGATGAACGGTTCATGGAGTATATAGGATACCTGACTGAGGGAAATTACGAGGCCATGTACCGGATGCTGGATTCCGGAAGCCGTATGGACATCAGCCAGGAGGATTTTATCACCAGAAATAAGAATATATACGAGGGCATCGGCGCTTCCTCCATCCGGGTGGATATTACCGGAGTGGAGGAGAAGGAGGACCAGGGGATTCAGACGGTCAGCTATGAGACCAGCATGGAGAGCTCCGCAGGCCCCATCCATTTTTTGAACCGGGTGGATTTTAAGCTGGAGGCATCCTCTGAGGCAGCCGGGACAGAAGGCTATGAGAGTGAAGAGGCCGGAAAGAAAAAGAATGGAAAGAAAGACGAAGAATACAGGCTGATCTGGAACGACCGCGTCATATTTCCCAACCTGAGCTGGAACGACAAGGTAAGGGTCACCACGGATAAGGCCGTAAGGGGAAGCGTCCTGGACCGAAACGGTATTATGCTGGCCGGAAAGGGCAGCGCATCCATGGTGGGGCTTGTGCCGGGAAAGATGAGCCGGGAGGCGGATAAATATTCAGAGGACGACTTAAACCGGCTTTCAGAGCTTTTAGGCGTTTCTGCTGACAGCATCCGCAAAAAGCTGTCGGCCGGCTGGGTTAAGGATGATTCCCTTGTTCCCATTAAGACGCTAAAGAAGGTGGATGAGCTCAATCTCCAGTCCCAACTTCCGGAGGATGAGAATGTACAGAACAGGGCGCTTCAGGACGAACTTCTGACCATTCCGGGCGTCATGATCACAGATACGCCTGTCAGGTATTATCCCCTGGGCGAGAAAGCGGCCCATCTGGTGGGCTATGTACAGAATGTGACGGCAGAGGATCTTGAGGAGCACAAGGGGGAAGGATATCTGTCAGACAGCGTCATAGGCAGGAGCGGCATGGAAGGTCTGTTTGAGAAGGAGTTAAAGGGACAGAATGGCCGCATTATATCCATTGTCACGTCCCAGGGAGAAGAAAAGCAGGTTTTGGCAGCCATTCCCAGAATTGACGGCCAGGATATTACCCTCACCATAGACAGCAGCCTGCAGGAGATGGTGTATGATGCATTTGAGGACAGCAAAAGCTGTACAGTGGCCATGAATCCCTACACAGGAGAGGTTCTGGCTCTGGTGAACACCCCCAGCTATGATGACAATGACTTCATCCTGGGCATGTCGGAGGAAACCTGGGCCGGGCTGAATGAGGATGAGAGAAAGCCCATGCTAAACCGTTTCAGGCAGCGCTTTGCCCCCGGCTCCTCCTTTAAGCCCATCACAGGCGTCATCGGCCTTACCACAGGCGCCCTTACGCCGGATGAGAATTTCGGGGAGGACGCGGCAGGACTAAGCTGGCAGAAGGATGCGGGCTGGGGCGGATATTACGTTACCACCCTTCACGGCTACAGCCCGGTCAACCTTAAAAATGCCTATATTTACTCGGATAACATATACTTTGCAAGGGCAGCCCTGAAAATCGGCAAAGACGATTTTATGGCAGGGCTGGACCGGCTGGGATTTAACCAGAAGCTTCCCTTTGAAATCTCGGTGGCGGAATCCCAGTACTCCAATACGGACCAGATTGAAACGGAAATCCAGCTGGCGGACAGCGGATACGGTCAGGGCCAGGTGCTGGTAAATCCCGTCCATCTGGCATCCCTTTATACCATGTACCCCAACCGGGGAAAGGTCCTGAAGCCCTATCTTGTATACAAGGATACACCGGAGCCGGAGGTCTGGATTGAGGATGCCTGCACACCGGAAACAGCAGAGATCGTGGAGGACGGAATGAAGGCTGTAATCAGTTCGGAACACGGCACAGGACACGCTGCCATGCGTTCAGACATCACCCTGGCAGGAAAGACAGGAACAGCTGAGATAAAAGCATCCAAGGAAGATACAAGCGGCACGGAACTGGGATGGTTTGCCGTGTACACGGCTGATGCGGATATGCAGAAGCCGGTTCTTATGGTCAGTATGGTGGAGGATGTGAAAAACGCCGGAGGAAGCGGTCTGGTGGTCAGAAAGTCCAGGGATGTGCTGGGAGCCTATATACCGTCAGGACAGTAGGACAATCCGGAGATATAAACATATACTATTAGTGAGGAGGTAATAAACGGAAACTGTGTATGGGGGGATTGGAGGGGAAATCAATGCCTATGGATTCATTTTCATCAGAGGGGATTTTACGGAGGCTCATCAGGCTTCCCTATCTCCCGCTGTATGTCGGTGTACTGAATGCGGCGGTGGAACTGGATGTCTTTTCGGGCCTTACCCAGCGTAAGAGCGTCAGGGAGCTTTCAGAGGAGAGAGGGTGGAATGAAGATAACACGCGGTATTTCCTGGACGCCCTTTACTGTCTGGGATTTATCTGGAAAAGGGATGGGATGTACTGTAACTGCAGGGAAACGGACCGCTACCTTGTAAAAGGCAGGCCGGAATACATCGGCGGCCATCTGGCCTTCAACTGCGCAGAGGAATGCATGGGATGCAGGGATATTAAGAGGCTGGTTGAAGACGGCCCCGGCGGGGGCCATGGACTGGGAGGGCAGCTGACCTTTGAGCAGTACGTACAGAACATGCGGGAGTCCCAAATGGGCTTCCGCCAGACTGAGATACAGAGAATGGTAAGAGAACTTCCGGAATATCCGGTAATCAGGAAAATTCTGGATTTAGGCTGCGCAACGGGGCTGCTGGGCCTGGGAGTGATTGGGGAACGGGAGGATATATCCGGGATTCTCTATGACCGCCCTGCTATGGAACCGGCAATCCGGGAGTCCATCCGTCTCACCGGCCTGGAAGGGCGGGCGGTTCCTATGACAGGGGATTACCTGGCGGATGATATAGGGGAGGGCTATGACCTGATTATGGCCATAGCCACCTTAAGCTTTGTGGAACAGGAGCTGGCCAGCCTTATGAAGAAGCTTTATAAGGCCATGAATCCGGGCGGCGTGCTGCTTTGCTATTCAGAGGGAATCGAACGGGATGGCTCGGGCCCGTGGGACATGATGCTGGGCTGGCTTCCGTACAACATGCAGGGCTATGACCTTGGATTGAAAAAGAATGAAATAGCAGAGGCTGCCATGGCAGCCGGCTTCAGGAGCGCTGAGAAACGGACCGGGATCTATTCCACGGGCAATGTGGATGTGGATATATTCAGAAAATAACTTGGTAAAAAGCCGTAGCCCGGACAGCGAAGCAGGGAGGTCTCGCTTGGCAATGGGTTTATGATATGGTAAAATAAAAAAGCTGTGTATCATTTGAAAAGAGGGAAAAACCATAAAGGAGAAACAAACAAATGAAACCGAATGAAACTACAGGAAAACAGGAAATTATGTACCGTCTTAAGAACGCAGGGGAGCTTTACGTTCTGCTTTCCATGTGTACGGGAGAGCCCTATGTGGTCTGCGACCAGGAAACCTATGATGACGAAATCATTGTTTTCTTTGACGGTCAGGCAGCCATAAAGGAGTCAAAAGAACAGACCGAGGCAGGAATACCTGTCAGGCCCATGAAGCTGGAGAACAGGCAGTTCCTGATGTTCTACACCAGCCTTTATACTCTTGGGGTCAATGCGCTGCTGGTAAAAGACGGCGGGAGAGACTGCCTGATTCAGCTGCAGGACTTTGTGAAGCGCAATAATCAGCAGGGACAGGAGTCGGGGGAGAAGATATGGGTGGAGAATCCGTCCCTTCATCTGACCATGCTGTATTACATGCAGGAACTGAGAAGGAAACCGGGGCAGGAGAACCTGCCGCAGATTAAGGAATGGCAGGATGAGATTTCCAATGATTTCGGCAAGGGCAGTTTCATTGTTCCTGTGGAGAAGGAGGGTAAGGGGCTGGCAGCTGTAAAGGTGAACGAACAGTTATTCCAGGCCATCTTTACAGACATATTAGAGTTCCAGAGGTTTAACCGGGAGGGAAAGCTGCGCCCCCTTGTGGTGACGGCTGACAAGATACCACAAATCATGACAGAAGAGGCAAAGGGCGTGATCCTCAATCCCATGGGAGTCAGGATGCCTCTGCAGATTAAGAGAACGGCCGGCCAGACGAAACAGAATGCTTAAAATGTGAGAAAAAGGCTGCGATGAGGCAAAACTCACCGCAGCTTGGCTACGTTTTAAGCTCAAGGGAAAGTTGGCCGAAATCATCGGGTTTGTCTTTTTGTTTGTCAAGTGACGTCACTTTTTTTGATATTTCGTTTTGGGTTTTGTTGTATTCTTCCTTGGCCCGTTTAAGGATGGCTGCCTGGCCTTCGCGGTATGTATTCTGGAACCAGTAAATGAGCAGGGATTCGTCTGAAGTCAGAAGCTTGGTGACAGATGCTCCTGCTTCATCCGGGCGAAGCGCAGCAGCAAGGGGCGTTTCCAACGGAATGTCGAAAATGGAATGGACGGAAGTGCCAAGTGCCTTTGAAATGGACTCCATGTGCACCATCTTATCCTTCTGGTTTTCCCCGTTTATAATTCTTTTCAAGGTGCTGGCAGGTATGTGTGTCTCCTTTGATAAGGTTGCCTGGGTCATACCCTTTAAATTCATAAGTGCAATCAGTTTCTCGTTTCTCACAGTAAGTCCCCATTTCCTGGTAATCCCATATTTTATCTATATCAAACTCCGATATGAACCATCAAATTCCTTTCATGGATAATTCTACCATATAAACTAAGATTCTTCAAGAAACGGCATTGATTTGAGGATATTTTTTCTCGTGATATTTTTTCTCATATTTCTTTTGAGAGATTTTGTGCGGCACTATTTTTTCTCACGTCATTTCGCGCGGTTGTGACGGCTGATATCTTTTTGATAGTGGTATCTGTTCCTATACGTTTATTGAGTTATTGTGACATATTCTTTCAATTTCTTTAAATCCATGGACAGCACTACTTAATTTGTTTACAATAAACAGGCTGGTCAAAGGCTGGCTGCATTTAAAATACACAGGAGACCAGAATTTATGTCAAAGGATACCAAAATGAAGAAACGAATCAGTAAGACCAGACAGGCAAAGATGCGGGAGAAGGAATTAAAGTCTACCCTGAAGTTTGGTGTGAAGCTGGTTTTGATTCTGGCAGTTGTGATTGGGTGTGCACAGCTGTTTTTTTATGGAAAGAATGTGGTGGCGGGCAGGAGCAATGGTCCCGCTGTCCGGATAGCAGCAAAAAACAGCGAAGCAAGGGATAATCAGTCGGATTCAATCAAAACAGGAGAACAGGGAAATGTCTTGGGGCCGTCTCTGTCTGATTCTGAAAAAGGCCGGCAGCAGACACCGGAGACCATTGCGCCTTTTGCAGAATCCAGTGATGGGCCGGGAAACGTGGTGCAGGCCGCCCCGCCCTCCGGTGATGCGTCCTTAGACCCGGCAGGCGGCAAAAATGAGCTGTTCCCTGTTTCCGGGCCTGCTGACGCCTCTAAGCCCATGATAGCATTTACCTTTGACGACGGCCCTTATTACAGCGTGGATATAAGAATCCTGGACACACTTCAGGCTTACGGGGGCAGGGCTACCTTTTTTATAGTAGGAAGCCGCGTCGATGACTACAAGGATACCCTTAAGAGAATCCGGGATTCCGGGTCCGAGATAGGAAACCATACATTCAACCATAAGAATCTGGAAAAGATTTCTCCGGAAGAAGTGGCTTCTCAGATTGAGATGACCAACGATGCGGTGGAGGCTGTAACAGGTTTTCGGCCAAAACTGGTGCGTGTGCCCTATGGCGCCTTTAAGAGCCAGGTGCCTGGTCTGGTATCCTACCCCATGATTCAGTGGAATATCGATACCCAGGACTGGTCCAGTAAAGACAAGGATGCCATTGCCGCATCTGTGCTCTCTCAGGCAAGGGATGGAAGTATTGTGCTGATGCACGACCTTTATCCAGCCACGGCCGAGGCCTTTGAGACGGTCATCCCCCTGCTGGCTGCCCAGGGATACCAGTTTGTTACGGTCAGCGAGATGTATGCGGCCAAAGGGGTGCCGTTGGAGGCAGGGCAGGTTTATTTTAGTATCCCTAATTAACAGGGCAGGCAAATATATTTCAGTTATCTGGCAATCTGCTTCATACAAATCCAGTAATTCCTCTCAGCGATTGTCTTTGACAACTGGATTTTTACAGTACAGTATGCCCTGCCCATGAGCCAGTCCGGCCCGACGATGCCGCGTTCAAAACAGCCTGCTGCCTCGGACAAAAGCGAGACGTCCGGTTTCGCCCGCCTGAATCGCTGCATGGCAGTTCGGACCTGCCTTTCGTAGGCAGGGTGTGAAAACGTATCATTTTCCCAATGGTAGGACAGCTCACAGACCGCGGATGTCTGGGATTCTACGGGAAAATAGGAGGCCTCCTCGGAGGACTCCGCAATATATAGATAGTATAGACTGGCAATCTCTTTCCCCTCGTGCCGCCGCAGGATACGGCCCAGGCGCTGAATCCGCTGCCGGTTGACCGACGCTGAGGACATGACGATTCCGACGCTGGCGGACGGCACATCAAAGCCCTCGTCCAGAGCGCGGCAGCTGATGAGAATACGCACTTCGCCGTCACGAAAACGTTCCAGAGCAAGCTTTCTTGCACTGGGATCCATAGCGGAATGGCAGCGCGCGGCCTGGTTGGGATAGAGACGGTCCAGCTTCTCATACAGGATATCGGCCTGCTTAATCCGCTCACCGAAAATAATAATCTTTGCGCTTTTATCTAAAAGTCCTATGAGCTTTATGACACACTGAAGACGGGACATGGCTTCGCTGGTAAGATTTTTGCGTTTGCGGGACGAATTTAAGTATGACCGGGCTAAATATGCGTAGTCCCCTTTTTCATTGGCAATCTGGCAGAGCCTGCGGAAAAAGGCGGAGCGGTTCAGCCCTTTTAAGCTTGGGTAATGGGAGATTAGCTTAAGGAACATTTTCCTCATATTGCCGCTCAGCTCCTCATACTCCGCTTTTTCCTGAGGGGTAAAAGAAAGCGCGATATGAAAGGCGGCGTAAGGGCAAAGCGTCTCATCTTCTTCTGCCTCTTTAAGTCCATACCGGAAGATCTCCGGGCCCAGGGCGGGAATGAGAACGGACGCGTTTTCTGGCCGGTTTAGCCCGGGCGTGGCAGACAGCCCCAGGGATGCATACTGCTCAGGGCAATTTTTAGTAAAGGGAAGGAAGTCAAATATCTTTCGATTTTCGTCTCCGGTATAGCGGTGGCATTCATCTGCGATTAAAAAAACCGTGAATCCCTCTTCAAGATCCCTGACAATATGGCGGGCAAGAGAATAACGGGCGGAATTGATTACGTAAATCATAAACAGACGGTCCGGTGTGTCTCTTTGGCCGCTGTAATAGAAACCAATGTCCCGGCGGGATACGGTCCCGTCAAAAAAATTCCGTATGGCAGCACCCCACTGCGCCAGCAAAGATGCAGTGGGAACCACTATTTTAATCCTGAGATCAGACACGGCTGTCCGCTCTCTAAGCAGCTCTCCGGCGGCTAAGGCCAGATACGTCTTTCCCGCTCCTGTAACAACATTGACGATTCCATGGCAGTGCTTTTTCTTCCATTCTTTTAAGCACTTCTCCTGCCAGAGATATAACTGATATTCCATAAAAACTCTCATTCCTTTCGCTTCGCTTAGGCACAAAACAGTTATGAAATAGCAAGTTTGTGCTTCCACTATTTTATTTTTGATGTTAAACTCTCCTCAGACAGATACACTACAGAGCACGGAGGAGGAAGTAGAATCGGTTCCTCCATTTGGGATCAAGTCCGCATAAAAACATGTGTCGGCTGTCTTCTCAAGCACAAACCAGTGACGCCTTGAGCTCGTAACCTAATCATTGTCAAAGCAATTCCTTAGGTCTTTCTTTGCTGGACAGCCAGTCAATGTCTGTCTATTTTACTTAGGAGGGCTGTTTTATGTTATCTATCAAACACTTTGTCTGCTGTGGCATGGACGTTCACAAGAAATTTGTTGTCGCTACCATTGCTCTGACAGACTACAGGGGCGTTACTTCTTATGTTAAAAAGCGGTTCGCCACCTTCAATTCCGATCTTAATTCTTTGAAAAAATGGCTTCTTTCTTTCAATTGCACTGAGATCTGCCTCGAATCCACTGGTAAATACTGGATTCCAATTTTTAATATCCTGGAGGATTCCTGTCACGTTGTCGTTGCTAACCCCAAGTATGTCAGGGCTATCAAAGGACAGAAAACCGATGACAAAGACTCCGCCTGGATTGCGGATCTGTTTAAATTTGATATTGTTCCTTCCAGTTATATCCCCTGTAAGGAAATTCGCATGCTTCGGGAATTGTTCCGATACCGGCAGAAACTGATTGGCCACCGCAGCAGTGAGAAAAACCGGTTACAGAATGCTCTTACGGTTTCCAACATTGCCCTTGCATCCGTCCTCTCAGATACCTTTGGAAAATCAGCGACCGCCATCGTTGACTATATCCTGACCTGTGAGGTATTTGACCCCGAATACTGTAAATCCCTGCTTCTTAAAAAAGCAAAGGACAAGGCAAATGATGTTGTAACCTCCATAATCGGTTATGAACTGCGCCGTGACCAATCCGTTAAGATTAAGGTCTGCAGAAAGCATTTCGATGAAATCAATGAGTGCGTCTCCACTCTCGAAGAAACGATTTCCGACCTGGCTAAACCTTACCATAAATTTATCGAATTGGCTACTACAATTCCTGGAATTACAGAGCAGTCTGCCACCTTTATCATTGCTGAAATCGGGGTGGATATGGCGGTATTCAAATCCTCAAAACGTTTGTGCTCCTGGGCTGGGCTGGCTCCTGAAAATAACGAAAGTGCCGGTAAAAAGAAGAGCGTCCATGTTTCAAGAGCCGGGGTGTACTTAAAGCCTCTGCTGGTTCAGTGTGCAAATGCTGCCATCAAGAGTAAAAACCCTTACTTCAGATACAAATATGACCGTATAAAAAAACGTCGTGGTCATAAACGGGCAATCATTGCCATTGCACGCATGGTGTTGACTTGCATTTACCACATGTTCCAAAAGCAGGAGGTATTTAATCCTGCCGATACGGATTATTCCGCTATTCCTGAAGAAATGTACCGGAAATTTCAGGAACAGTATGACAGAAATGCCATCAAACGTTTAGAGAAACGAGGCTATATGATTACTCCTCCTGCTATGGCCTGATACCCTTTATTCCATAGGATCCTTTGGGGCGGCAGTTTACTGGTGCTCTTGTTAAGTTACGATTTTTTTTGATTTTTTCTTTCAACCTAAATCCTCCATGAAATCAAAGCAGTAAGCAGGTATCAGCTCTACTTTTAGGACTTGCCCGCCACTGCTTTTTTAACGGAAAATACTGCGCCACAGCCTCGACAGGCCATCGCGCAGCGATTTTGTTCAATTAAAATTGCCAGTACAGCAAAAATATGAGCTATCTGTAATTGTAGAATTGTTTTAGTTAAGCTATAATAATTTTGTGATAGGGAGGCGGTAGAATGTTCTCGTATGAAGAAATTCAAAAATTTAACGAAACAGAAATTTTGATTTATAAATTTATCATTTCTAATATCGAAAAAATTCCGTATATGACAATTCGAGAATTAGCAAGTGATATACACATTTCAACTTCAACATTATTGCGTTTTTGTAATAAAAATGGTTTTGAAGGATATTCCGAATTTAAGAAAGCTATAAATGATGAAATACATCTCCTTAAAACACAACCGCCTTTAGAAGATTTGCAGGAGCTTAATCTTTTCTTCCAAAGGACAAATTCAAGTGCATTTGAGAGGAAACTTTCGTCGGCTATAGAAATAATAAAAAATTCTGATTATCTGATTTTTATTGGAAACGGCTCATCAGGCACTTTGGCAAAATACGGGGCGCGGCTTTTTTCCAATATGGGGAAGTTTTCTGTTGGATTGGAAGATACCTTTTATCCAATTGAAACATATTCTTATAAAAATGCAGTGATTATTGCATTATCAGAAAGCGGGGAAACCAAAGGTGTAGTTGATATGGTTCGGCAATTTCAGCAAAAAAAATGTATGGTTTTATGTATTACCAATGCACCAAACAGCACTTTAGCCCAAATATCTGATTGGAGTTTTTCATATAATATAAAGGAACAACGTGTGAATGGAGATTATAATGCAACCACACAGGTTCCAACCCTATTTATTTTAGAATGTCTTGCGAGAAGAATATAAAGAAACAGCCTGTTACTTTGTTTGTAACAGGTTGTTTTGTACCATTAAAGCAGGAGGTGTAATAATAAGCGAATAATAAATCACTGATATTATTCAAGAAACTATACTTAAAACAATTTCACAGGAGGTTTAGAATGAAAGTAAACGCAGCATTTATTTTTGTCGCACCAGAAGTAGACTACAAGAAACATAGAACAGTTATAAATACGCCAACAGTCAACTTGACAGTTGTTGGGGTTAAAAACTATTCTGAAGCCGAAACTGTTGCGCGGGAACTATCAGAACATGGAGTAAAAGCAATAGAACTATGTGCAGGGTTTGGAAATGAAGGTATTGCGCGTATTAGTAAAGCTGTAAAAGGAATGGCAAACGTTGGTGCAGTAAAATTTGACCTTCACCCTGGATTTGATTTTAAAAGTGGAGATGAATTATTTTAATAAGCGCGTAGCGATAATGCCTACCATCGTGCTTCTTTCCCGATTTATGGCAACAGCTTCAGATGGGGCAACCCATACGCTTCTTAATTTTTCTGCAAACGTCATCTGGAACAATCTGGTTTTAATCTATCCTGCAACAATCGTTCTGATTGCTGGATATATGATTGATCGGGAACGGACGGACCACACTCTGAAAAACATTCTGACAATCCCTATTTCCTTTCGGAAGATGCTGATAGGAAAGTTGGTTGTCATTTCCCGGATTTTCTCTGGGTGGTATGGTACAGATGCTTTTTCAGATGGCTGGTATCAATCTGATTTCTTACATACATCGGGACTTACCTTAATCGGTTATCAGGATGGAAGCAGTGCCCCCACTGGAAACGTCTTGTTAAGTATAGTGTCCATCCTGTTTCCGCATACATCGTATAGTTGAATTATGGATTTACTTAATATGTATTGACGTATAGTTTATAATTCACATTTTCTGCCTTGTCCTGTCCCAGGGGCTGTCCTATAATAAGTGAAAGGCATTTTTTGAGAAAATCCATCCGCTGTAACATTTCGCGGACATTTGCCTGTTATACTATCTGCAAAAAGCAAAGGAAGTGACAAGATGAAGCAGATTTTAATTGTCGAGGACGACAGTTTTTTGAATAAGATGTTGGCGTATAATCTGACCGCAGATGGCTACTTTGTGACCGCCGCCTTAAATGCCAGAACCGCCGTCGAAGCCCTCCGCCAGCGGGAATTTGACATGGTGCTGCTGGACATCAACCTGCCGGACGGGAACGGGTTTGAATTGTGTAATCTGGTAAAGCCCCAGCACCCGGACACCATAGTCATTTTCTTAACCGCCAACGATCAGGAGAGAGACCAGATACGGGGCTATGAGGTGGGCGCGGTGGATTATATTACAAAGCCCTTTGTAATCGGGGCCTTGCAGCGAAAAATCAAAGCCATGTTCGCCATGCTGGAACACCACAAGCCCGCAAAGGACATTTACGATGATGGGCGGCTGTTTCTGGACTTCTCCGAGCAGGCCGCTTCCCTCAACGGCAAGCCCCTGTTGCTTACCCCGATGGAATATAAAACACTGAACCTGTTTTGCAAACACCCGAAGCAGGTCTTGACCCGCGGACAGCTTTTGGAAAAGCTGTGGGATATAGACGAGAAATTTGTGGACGAGCATACCCTGACAACCTCCATCAGCCGGATTCGCGGCAAGATTGAATCCGATGGCGGCGCGCCCTACATCAAGACTGTTTACGGCATGGGCTATCAATGGACGGGAGGCGAGGCAAAATGAAGCTTAAAACCCTCTCGGTAAGGCGGCTGTTCCGATGGGTGGCAATCGGGCTGACCCTCTCCATGACCGCCATCACTGTACTTTTATTTCTTGTGACAAAGCATGTGGCGGCGCTGTTTGCAGGCGGGGGGCTGCTTCTCTGCGCCCTTATCTGGCTCTTTGTGCTGACACAGGCATTTGGGAAGCGGCTTTCCCTCTTTACATCTGATCTGTGTCAGACCCTTGACCACATGATCGCCGGGAATGAAGCGCCAAAGCGCCCGGAGGATAGTGAAACCCAGCTTGCCAGAATCGGCCACCGGCTGACCCGGCTTTATCAGATCATGCAGGAGAACCGCCGCAGGGTGGACGAAGAACGGCAGGAGTTACAGACCCTTGTATCAGATATATCCCATCAGGTGAAAACGCCGGTGAGCAATTTGAAAATGGCAACGGACACCCTGCTTGCAAAGCCCGTGACCGAAGCGGAGCGCACCGACTTTATCCGGGGAATCCGCGCCCAGACGGATAAGCTGGACTTTCTCTTTCAGGCGCTTGTGAAAACCTCCCGGCTGGAAACGGGCGTTATCCAGTTGGAGAAGAAACCGGGCCGCCTCTTTGACACCGTGGCACAGGCCATGAGCGGCATTGTCTACGGGGCGGAGAAAAAAGAAATCACCGTGTCGGTGGACTGCCCGGAAGATTTGACCCTTTCCCATGACAGCAAATGGACAGCCGAAGCATTGTTTAATCTGTTGGACAATGCGGTGAAGTACACCCCGGCAGGCGGAAAAATCTCTGTGTCCGTGATTCAATGGGAAATGTATGTGGAGATCAAAGTAGCCGACACCGGCAAGGGCATTTCCGAAAGTAATCAGGCTGCCATCTTCCGGCGCCTTTACCGGGAGGAAGAGGTACACGAACAACAGGGCGTGGGGATTGGTCTGTATCTGGCCCGTGAGATTGTGACACGGCAGGGCGGCTACATCAAAGTGGTTTCGGAGCCGGGGCGGGGGTCGGTATTTTCCATTATGCTTCCCCAAGATAGAAAGCGGCGGATGGCCTTATAAGCTGCCCGCCGTAAATTTTTGAAAAAGTTTGTCCGTTGTAACATTTCGCGGACATTTGGGTTTTACAATGTCCTTATCAACAGGCAGGAAGCCTTGAAAGGAGTTTTTTGAATATGAGCGTTTTACAAACGATTGACCTGAAAAAGTATTACGGCACAAAGACGAACATCACCCGAGCCCTTGACGGCGTGAACTTCTCCGTGGATGAGGGCGAGTTTGTGGCCATTGTCGGAACTTCCGGCAGCGGAAAATCCACCCTGCTTCACATGATGGGCGGGCTGGACACTCCTACCAGTGGAAGCGTGATCGTCCGGGGTGAAGAACTGGCAAAGAAAAATGATGAAGAACTTACGATTTTCCGACGCCGCAACATCGGTTTTATCTTCCAGAACTATAACCTTGTTCCCATTCTGAATGTGTATGAGAATATTGTCCTGCCAGTGGAACTGGACGGGGACATGGCAGATGAGCACTTTTTGGAGGAGATTGTTTACCTGCTGGGGCTGGAAGATAAACTCAAAAATATGCCGAACAATCTCTCCGGCGGCCAGCAGCAGCGTGTGGCAATCGCCCGCGCCCTGATTACTAAACCGGCTATCGTACTGGCTGACGAGCCCACAGGTGCTGTGTAGTTAGTATAAAAATGGCTATAAAAAAGAAA
Source organism: Enterocloster clostridioformis (assembly GCF_020297485.1). NCBI lineage: Bacteria > Bacillati > Bacillota > Clostridia > Lachnospirales > Lachnospiraceae > Enterocloster > Enterocloster clostridioformis. The sequence goes on along the minus strand of NZ_JAIWZC010000001.1, from coordinate 983,658 downwards.
TGCCAGTGATCTGCTGGTCATTGTTTATGCGTATTTCAGAGATGACAGAGCGCCACAAGGTCCGTTTTTCTTCACGTCCCAGGCTGTCATATATAGTCTGGAAGTCCTGGGACAGCAGACGTTCTATTTTCTCAAAGTCTGGCCGCTGATCAGCAGCAGGTTCCGGCTTTTCTTCCAGAAGGGCGTTTAACTGGTCATAGTCCTGCCTGTATTCTTCAAGGTCAATCAATTCATTCACATACAGTTCCTTTAGCCTGGTGAGTTTGCGCCGGACTGCCGCCCGGTCAATGCTGGCCGCCGCCTTCCGCCGCTTTTCTTCCTTAATTTCCCAGTCAAGCCGATATTTCTTCAATTCTTCCCCCAGGTTTTCAAAAAGCCATTTTTCCACAACTTCTTCCCGTATTTCCTTTTTATGAGGGCAGCGCCCCCGCTGAAAATGTTGGTTGCACCTGTAATAATAATTACCGCCAGTCCGTATTCCGGCCAGATTGTGGCGGCACTCGTCACAGACAAGAATTGACGTAAAAATATAGACACGGCCAGATGGTGAACTTTTGGCGTTATTGGCCAGCAGCTTCTGGACCCGCTCAAACTGCGCCCGGTCTATGGCTGGTTCACAAAAATTCTCATTAACCCTGCCGTTTTTATCATATACACCTATAGCCAGCTTGTCCCGGAGCATACGCCGGAAAGTGGCGTCACACCAGTTCAAACCGTAAGTTTCCCGGATATATTTAACGGTGCCACGTTGGGACACGGTGGCTTCATAGTGGTTGAAAGCGTCCTGCAATATGGCTGCCTTTTCCGGGATAATCTCAAAACGCTTCTGATCATTCACCCGGAGCCAGAAGGGGCAGGAGCCGGAAACAACGGTGCCATGATTTATTTTACTATCAAAGACAACCGCTATTCTTTCGCTGTCCAGATCAGCTTCATTCTGGGCAATAGAAAGTTTTAGGTTGATATACAGCCGCCCGCTGGCGGTGGTTGTGTCATATCCTTCCCCGTCATCAATGGTTTTCCAACCGCAGTTATGGGCTTCCAGCACTTCCATGACTTTGTAATAATCGGGCACAGAGCGGAACCAACGGTCCAGACGTGTGAAAAGCAGCATATCAACTTCATTCCGCCGTACAAGGTCTAACATACGGTGAAATCCCGTCCGTTTGTGCAGCTTCTTCCTGGCTGTCTTTGCGGCGTCAACGAACACGCCCACGATGACCCAACCCTGTTCCCGTGCATAGGCTTCCAGGCGTTCCTGCTGGGCTTCAAGCGATAGGCCCTTTATTTTCTGTTCTTCCCCGGAAACCCGGATATATAGAGCCACACGCAGAGCGGTGGCAATGTCTTTTTTCTTCATTCCATCACCTTAATTGCCTTCAATTTCCCGCTTGCGTGTGCTATAATAAAGCCGCAGCGGTATGTTGTATCTGGTAGATCATATACTTATGCACCGCCCGTGGAGTGTTCGCAGCGCCCCACGGGTATTTCTATTTATTTCAGCAGTTCCGCAAGTTCCAGCCTGGAAAAACTGATCTGGTCACGCAGCCAGGCAGCGAACCATTCTTCTGCCAGCGCCAGGGCGGAGGCAGGTGGAAGTTTTGCACTGAATGACGCCACCCGCTGGGCATGGCACAATTTATTTTCTTTGCAGCCGTCTTCCTTCCACACCCGAACAGAGAGAAAAAGACCGTACTTGCGCCCGCTGTCCGTCTGATATAATGAAAGACGGATATAATTTCCTATATCAGCACTAAAGACGGCAGAGCAGATATAATTCCCAGCAGGGGTTTTCTGGTATTCATTTTCTGGGTTCCAGGCCTTCCAGCTATAACGTAAATCATCCATATGGCACCCCCTTACAGGCAAATATATTTTTTGCCGTATGCCCAGGGGAAGAAATAGAAGGTTTCCCCGTTTTCCCATTCCCCGGTTATGCTGTCAACGAAAGCACATTCAAAGGATTTGGTCAAATAATCGGCATCCTGGTGGTTCTTAACGTGACACTGCCACGCCTGGGTGATGGACTGACAAAACCACTCTTTTTCTGCCTGGTCCGGCTGATCAGTCATGTGGTATAGTTCATTCCAACGCTTATCTGCTTTAATATATTCAAAGATAGCGTCATTCCCTACGTCTGCCGTGGGCATAGGCACCGGGTAGCCGTGGGAAAGGTTCTGGCAGAAACCTGCCAGCAGCGGTTCAAAATCATTATCTTTTATTGTGATCTTTATTATCATAAAACAATCCCTTTCTGTATCTGGTAGATCGAAACCATGTAAGTGTTCGCAGCACCCATGGGTATTTTATTTATTCACTGTAATTATAATTCCCGTCATTATCACGAACCCAAGTGCCGATTGTATCAACAAGTGAGCCATCTTTTCCTAGATTGCCATAAATAGCAGATGAAATATCGGAGCCAGGGAAGCAAATGCCTGTGCCATCCGTGGCCATAATAGAAACCCAGTTATAATTTGCCCCATTCACACGGCTTTCAGCAAATTCGCGAAGGTGGGCAGATGTCATATCTTCCAGTTGTTTTGCAGTAATACTGATATAGGCGCATTGACCTATTACGGTATCGCCAGAACCATTCATAACGTCTTTCACAATCAATTCATAATCCATTAAGTCATTATGTGGAACATTTTCCGGGTATAACTGATCTTTCCCAATATAGACGAATGAAACAACGCCATTTTCCAGCGATACAGTATACTCAACACCCTTTGACCAAGTGCTGAAAGAACCGTCTTTATTTTTATAGATAATATTGATTAGATCAGAAACCCCACAGCCTGTAAGCACAAGGAAAATCTCATCTGCCTGGTCTGATGTGACTTCCATATATTTTTGGATGTTTTCAGCGGACTTCTGATAATATTCATACTGCGTTGATAAATCAGCAGATTTCTGGGAGGCGGAGGAGCTACCACCACCGCAGCCGTTAAGTAACAATACAGAGGACAACAACAAAATCAAGAATCTCTTTTTCATAATTAAGTCCTTTCTTTTGATAGAAGCCCGGTAGAGGTTCACCCCTGCCAGGCTTGCGCTATTGGTTAGAAACTTTGTTGGTCTGCCCGCCTGTCACGGCGGTGCCTTCTGTGGTACTCGAAGCAGTAAAGCCCGTTTTCTGCGCAGAACCCAAGACACTTTTTTTATATTCCGCTTCCAGGTCTTCCACGGAAGGTTCACTGGCAGCGGTTTCCGCTTGTGCAGCAGCGGAAAACCTGGCCTTGAAGTGGTCCAGAACAGTTTTTCGGATGTCCGGGTCCAATTCAAAGTAAGCCTTCATTATCTCAATTTCAAGATCAGTGCCCTGGTGGTACCGGACAAACTGGTCAAGGCTGAATGTAGGCTGCTGTATGTACATAGGTTCCGTGCCGTACCGCACCCAGTCTTCACTCAAATTAAATGCAAGACATAGCGCCTTAATGGTAGGGTCTGTTACAGTTCCGCCGGGTCGTTCAAAAGTGCTGACGCTGGTTTGCTTCATGCCTAGTTTGTCGGCAAATTCCCGCTGACTCATCTGCACAATGCTTTTTCTGAAATCTTTGATACGTTCATTGATAGTCATTTTCTCACCTCGCCTTCCTCAATGTATATTTATGATAACGTAGTACGTTGGAAAAGTCAATAGAAATATCAAAATAAGTATTGACAAACAACGTAGACCGTTATAAAATGTAATCACAAACAACGTACTACATTGAGGAAATATCAATGGACGTTGACATGGGAAGCCAAACCCCCAAAATACGCACTGCGTCAAGAATGGCAGCGGGCGGACACGCTATAGGGTCCGTAGTCGGTCAACAGGTTTTCGGGCAGGCGGCTTTTAAGGTGAAAGCGGCAGCGGCAGTGCAGAAAGGATGGTGAAGCGGAAGTGGCAATACCAAAGAGATACACTGGGGAAATGCTTAAAGGTAAGAAAGCCCGGGTAGTAAGGACGTTTCGGAATGGAGCGGGAAACGTGGCCCATGCGGGCACAAGCGTGACAATCAAAAGCGTGGACGGGAAAGGTCTGACCGTCCAGACGGCGGAATGTCCCCTGTGCCATCAAAGCAGCTATTTTACCCTGGTGTCCAAGGAAGACTTGGAACTGATCATTGAAGCGCCCCCGGTGGTGCTGGATGAAACAGAGGTGGAGCAGGCGGGGGCGGAAACCCTGGCGGGCAAATTTCTGTATGGCATGGAGCGGGACCAGGAAACGGGCTGGGTAAAAATTTACCCCATGAACAGTGAAGGCAAGATCACCATTCATGGGGTAGAGGAAGCCAGAATGTTTATAGATCATCTGCTGGATTGTTTCCGATGATGGTATAAACCTTTCCGCTTCCCTGGGCGGGCAGGCGCTTCAAGCGGTTTTGCCGCATGTACATGGAAACGGCCTGCTTACATTCTACCTGGGTAAGGCGGCGGTAAGCATACACATACAGCGTAAACCCGCCAACCCTTACCGTGGTTACAACGTCCGGCCCGGGAATGAAGTCTGACATATTACACCCCCTTCCTACTGGACTAGCAGCCCGGCACGGCTGCTGGCTTTAGTATAGCAGAGGGATAGCGGAAAAGGAACAATCAATAAAAGATAACAGGAAAGGAAGTTGAAGCAAAATGCTGGAAACGTTTCAGAAAAAAGTTGAACAGGTGGCGGAAAGTTATGCAGACCTGGTGCTTTCAAAAATTAAAGACACCCAGACGGCGCAGAAAATGACGCCGGAAATCATGGGCCAGGTCAATGAAGGTATCAGAATGTTAAATCAGGTAGCCAACACACTGGAAAGAATAAACCGCATACAAGCGGAGCCGCCTGTATGCGGTGAGGCAAAGGACTAACATTTTTCCCAGCCGCTTAAATCGGTGGGACAGTCCAGGACGGTTCCGCCCAGCCGGTCCCACTCATAGCACCCGGTACAGTGCATATACACATTGTCGGCCTCTGCCTGGGGAGTGTTGCAGGCTTCCCAGCAAACGCCGTCATAATACATTCCGTAACGCCTTTCTGATGGAATGTATTTAATGTAAATCGTACCTATGGGACTATCATATTTCCACATAATAAACCCCCTTCCTACTGGATTGGCAGCCCGGCACGGCTGCTGGTTCCAGTATAGCAGAGGGAAAACAAATTTGAAATTAGGAGGTAGCCAAAATGATGAATAAGGAAAAGCAGATGGAAACCATTATGCCCCAGGACAGCAAGCAGGAGGCGGCAGAGGTCATGGACTTTCTGGGCACCCTGGACCATGGGGAGGAAAAAGAAATGCTGGCTTTCCTGCGTGGCGTACAGTTCGGAAAGCGCCTGGGCGTTGACGCCACCAGGGTGATGGCAGGTTAAGGAGGGCGGAAGATATGGGAGCAGTAGAAGTGCAGGGCACATTTAATGCCCAGGCGTTCTTCAACGCCCTGGCCGCCATTCTGTCAAAAAAGGAGCAGGTCAATATCACCGTTACCGTGACAGAGAAGGGCCAGCCCGCAGAACCTGTGCGGGCTGCCGGATAGGAGGACAGCGGAATGAGAGAAACAGCAAAAACAATGCTGGTCTTCCTCTGCACCGGAATAATTCTGATTGCTGCCATTGTAGCCAACTCCAAGTATGAAGAATGGAGGGCAGAAAAGGTGGCGGCAGAGGTATTGCGGCAGCAGGAGGCACAGACTCTGCCGGAAGGCACACAGGGGAGCGTCACTATTTACATGAATGACGGCACCGCCTGGGGCTACTACGGGGAAATTACTGTGACATATGACAGCGCAGGCTGTCCGGACGTCACCATGAAAAATGCCTGGCTGGTTGGTAGCACCCACCCGGACTTCCAGGTGGATGGGCTGAAAGGTGCAGAGGAATGAAGAAAAAAGCATGGAAGCCAAAACAAAAGCGGAGTGACACCCCAACACTGACGGGCACCCCGCCGCTGGGCTATCTGAATAGTTGCTATTGCCCAAAATGCGGAAGGCACCTGTTTTCGTACTATGACGCAGACATTTCGCCAGATCGGAAAGACGGGTATCATTTCCACATTGCCGAAAATTGGAACTATTGCAGTGAGTGCGGCACACTGCTGGACCTGGACGAATGGAAAGAGAGGCAGGAAACGGCGGCGGATGAAGAAATACAGTGGGAGGAATAGCAGAAATGAAAGTGGGACTGATTGACGTTGACGGTCATAATTACCCCAACCTGCCGCTGATGAAAATTTCCGCCTGGCACAAGTCCCAGGGTGATCATGTGGAATGGTATAGCCCCTTGCTTTCCGGCCATATGGACCGGGTTTATTTAAGCAAGGTGTTTTCCTTCACGCCGGACTATACGGACCCGATAGACGCAGACGAAGTGATCAGAGGCGGTTCCGGGTATTGCATAGAACTGGAAGGCGGGAAAGAGGTATACAGAGCGGAGCGGGACACCGCACTGCCGCCAGAGATTGAACATATTTACCCAGATTATGGGCTTTATCCAGAGAAAACCAAAAACACCGCATACGGTTTTCTGACAAGAGGCTGCCCCAGAGGGTGCGCCTTTTGCCATGTAGCGGCAAAGGAAGGGCGTTGCAGTGTGAAAGTGGCCGATCTGGCGGAATTTTGGATGGGACAGGAAAAGATTGTACTGCTCGACCCTAATATTTTGGCCTGCCGGGACTGGGAAGACCTGCTGGGGCAATTGATCAGTTCCAGGGCGCTGGTAGATTTTAACCAGGGACTGGACGTGAGGCTGGCAACCCCGGAAAAGATCGCCATGCTGAACCGCATACGCATGAAATACGTTCACTTGGCATGGGACAGGCCGGAAGAAAACCTGGAAAGCGATTTTGAAAGGTTTTCCCGCCTATATAGCAGAAAACACCCGGCAAACAAGGTGGTTTATGTGCTGGTCAATTTCAGCAGTACGCTTGACCAGGATTTTTACCGCATTTACACCCTGCGGCGGCTGAGTTTCGACCCGTTCATAATGATTTATGACAAAGAACACGCCGCCCCGATATACAAGAAAATACAGCGCTGGGTCAACTGCCGCCCGATCTGGCGGAATTGCCCACGATTTGAAGACTACAACGCAAGTACAAACAACGGGAGGAAGTGACCATGCGGGCGGTGCCGATGGAATTAAAAGAAGCACAGGAATACATACACAAATACCATAGGCACCACGAACCAGCGCACCGGGATAAATTCCGTATAGGTTGCGAAGATGGCGGGCAATTACTGGGCGTTGTACAGGTGGGAAGGCCAGTAAACAGGCACATGGATGACGGAAAAACATTAGAGGTTCTGCGTTTGTGTAGCCAGGGCGGCCAGAATGTATGCAGTTTTCTATATTCAAGGGCGGCCAGAATAGCCAAAGAAATGGGCTATGCAAAAATTATTACCTACATTCTGGAAAGTGAAAGCGGGACCAGCTTGAAAGCCAGTGGCTGGAAGCTGGAAGAAGAAGGCGTGGGCGGTGGTAGTTGGAACTGCCCTAGCAGACCCAGAGAACTGGAAGCAACACAACTTTCTTTATTCCCGGAAAAGAAGAAATATCCCACCGAAAAGAAACAAAGGTGGGTAAAAGATTTGAGTTAGGAGAAAAACATGCAGTCAAAACAGTGCAAGTGGTGCCATTGCTGGAACTGCCGCTGGTGCGGGACGGATAACTGCTACCATGACACCCAGAAACCGTGCTGGGATTGCAACGGGCACCGCCATGAACGAAAATGGGTACAGGATAAAATAGACCTTTGCCCAGGCTGGGAAAAAGCCCCGGCAATTATCATGGATATGCGTAGATAATGCAGAGAATGACACCCGCAAGGGTTCATATAAAAAATTTAATGGAGGGCTGAACAATGATTGTTAAGCAGCAGAAAATTATTAAGGATGAACAGGGATTGCCCAACTACATGACGGCATTTTACTGGACCGGGAGCAAAGATCCGGCGGAAGCGCCGCCCATGTTCGTGGTTTGTGGTGAGGTTGTGGATGTCATTCTGGTTTCACAGTTCTTCAACACGAACATTAACGGCACACCCTGTTCTTTGCCGTTCCGGGAGCCGTGGACCAGAATTTCCATGGATAAGGCGGCGGAAGCCTGCCGGAAGAAGGGTGCAGGCTGGCACCTTCTGACCAATGCAGAATACGCCTACCTGTTGAAAGAAAGCAGGGAACTGGGCACGGAGCCGCACGGAAACACGGCTGCTGGACAGGACTATGATCACCAGGAAGAAAAAGGCGTTACATATGACGGCTACAGGACATTAACAGGGCTTGACCCGGAAACATGGAGCCATGACCACACAGAAGGCGGCGTATATGGCTTAAAGGGCAATATCTGGGAAATAGTCCAGGGCCTGCGCCTTCACCATGGCACTGTGGAATATATCAAGAACAATGACGCAGCGGCGGCAGAAACGGACACCGGGGAGGATAGCGCCGCATGGCAGCAGGCACTGGCAGAAAACGGCAAGGCTGTGAGACTTTCCGCCAGCAACGGCGTAAAAATCACCACAGGAGCCGTGGAAGCAGACTGGAACGGCGCACATATGCGGGATGTGGAACTGGAAGGGCTGGACGAAGTACCGCAGATTTTGTTTGATCTGGAAATCCTGCCGCCGGACTGGAAAGAGCGCCAGGACGGAATTTATGTAGATAGCGAACTGAAAGAAGCCGTTCCGTTCCGTGGTTCGAGTTTCCACAACACTTCCGGCGGTGGGGCGTCCGCTGTCGGTTTGCACCACCCCCGTTCCCACGTCAGCACGTCCCTCGGCTTCCGTTCCGCTTTATATCTGAAATACAGCAAACCGACAACTGAATAACTGGTCGGGGCGTGGCAACGCCCCGCAGTAAACCAAAAGAAAAAGGTCTTGACCGTGCCGGGAAACACGGTCAAAACCTTTTGCCAACTGATATATACACTACATTTATATTGTACCATGTTGGCAGGCAAAATGCAAGCAAAATTCCGGGAAAGTGCCCCGGAAAGCGGGCTTGTATGGGGTATTAACATTCCTACCAAACCAGATATTTATATACCTGTCAATGGAGTACATAAAGATCGGGAGGGTGCCACCTTATGCCCTGGTTAGGATACCCCTGCCCCTGGTACAAGGGAAGGCGGGCAGACAATGTTCATACGGGAAAAGAAGGTGGACTGCCGGAACTACCGGGAAGTGGATGTTATACCCCGGACAGACAACGCAGAAAGGGCGGTCAAAGGAAAGAGAGGTAAAAGGCAGAAGGTCACAGAACCGAAGCAGAAAGACATAAACGATAAAAATGCAAGGCGGTATCTGGTGCAGTTGGGAAATGGGAATTTTGGCATAGGTGATCTTCATGTGACTTGCACCTATACGGATGACAACCTGCCGGATACAGAGGAAGAGGCGGAACGGATTGTGGGGAATTACCTGCGCCGGATTGCGTACCGCAGAAAAAAGCTGAACCTTCCGCCGCTGAAATACATTCTTGTCACAGAATACGGGTGCAGCAAGGACGGGGAGAAGATAACCAGAATACACCACCACATTATTATGAACGGTGGACAGAGCCGGGATGAGGTGGAAATGATGTGGACGGTGGAGCGTATCAACTGGCGGAAATATAACACAGAGCCGGAATATATGGACCAGGTGAAGAAACTGGGCTGGGTCAACGCAGACCGCTTGCAGTTGGACAAAAACGGCATTGAAGCCCTGTGCATGTATGTGACCAAAAACCCGCACGGGAAGAAACGCTGGTCTTCTTCCCGGAACCTGGAACGGCCAGTACAGCAGCCAAACGCAGACCATAAGTACAGCAAAAAGCAGGTGGAAACCCTGGCGCAGTCCAATGACCAGGGACGGGAATTTTTTGAAAAGCAGTTCCCGGATTATACGATCAGTGAGATTAAGCCGGAATATTACGAAGAAACCGGGTGGCACATTTATCTAAAAATGTGGAAAAAGCCAAAGAAGAAGGAAAAGGCGAAGCAAAAAGGGAGGAAGAAGAAACAATGACAGAAGGAAGCGCACCCCAGATCACCCTGGCGCAGTTGGTTGAACATATGATACCCAGTGACAGGTTGATCATAAAGGACGGGGCGGAAAATGTACTATACCGGGGGTATGTGGCAACCGTGGAACACCACAATATTGATATGACGCAGACTGTAAAGCGGTTCGGTCTGGCAACGGAGATTTTCCGCAAAGAGATAAGAACGCAGTTCACCAGCAACCAGAAGGAACTGCCCCAGGAAGTGCCTGTGGAAAGTATCAGTGATTATGGTTTTTCTGACCTGGAAATGCTGATCTATACCAGGGTGATTGTAAAAGGACAGTAAAGCATGGAAAAGGTAAAAATGAACAAAGAAGACCGGGAGAAGTTCGCCACAGGGATGAAAACCGCAAGCCCCATGGAACTACTGGAAGTAGCGGCTTTTATTGACGCCTTCAAAGAGAAAATGGACCCGGCAGACTTAAAATTCATGCACTCACACATGGGACGCAGGGCGGAACGGTTATTGCGGAACGTGGTTGAAAATTACAGTTTTGCTGACAAGCCGGAACGAAGGGAGGTTGAAGAAAGTGGAAGCAATAATTCTATCTTTGCATGAACGCTGGTGGCGGAAGATGGTTTCCGGGGAAAAGGTGCTGGAAATCAGAAAAACATATCCCAAAACATTACAGCCGCCTTTCCGGGTTCTGGTATATGTCACGGGCGGCGTGGGCGTATGCGGTGAATTTAATTGCACGGGTATTCACAAAATCAGAACACTGCCGGAACCGCAAAGATCGTGCGGACACGCTGGGCAGTATAACACCCAGAAGGCCAGTTGTCTGACGGAAGAACAACTAAAAGCATATGCAGGAGAGAGCGGGAAAGCCCTGTGGGGCTGGTCTGTGTCTTCTGCGAAGGAATACACCCGCCCCATACCGCTGGAACTGTACGGCATATTCAGACCGCCGCAGTCATGGCAGTATTTTAAGGGGCGGGAACCAGAAATGACCTGTGCGATTTGTGGAAAAGTTGTGGATAAAGTGGAGCCGTGCCCATATAACCGACAAGGGCGGCCAGTATGCGACAAGTGCTGTAAACACTGCCTGGAAACAGAACCGTTTCCGTGTACCGAAGGAGAAAAGAGGGCAAGGGAATGAATACAAAAACATTATTCAGTAGCAAAACAGACAAGTGGGCAACCCCACAGACGTTCTTTGATGAATTGAACCGGGAATTTGACTTCAACCTGGACCCTTGCGCCGATGAAACAAACCATAAATGCGAAAAATATTTCACGGAAGAAGAAAACGGGCTTTTGCAGGATTGGGGGGGGGGGGGGGGTGCCGGGTATTCTGCAACCCACCATATGGCAGCAGTATAAAAGACTGGGTGGCTAAATGCTATCACGAAGGGCACAAGGAAGAAACTCTGGTGGTACTGCTGATACCAGCCAGGACAGACACCACCTATTTTCACGATTATATTGAACACCGGGCGGAAATCCGTTTCGTGCGTGGGCGTTTGAAGTTTGGTGATAGCAAAACGGGTGCCCCGTTCCCGTCAATGGTGGTAATCTTCCGGGGTCCCAAAATGTAAAGAAAGAGAGGAAACGAACATGGGAAAATATAGCCCAGAGGAAATGAAAAAAGCGTTTATTATGATCTTGGCGGCAGTAGAACGCCCAGGCATAACGGATTTACTGGGATGGCTGGAAACAACGGACTTCTACACCGCCCCGGCCAGCACAAAGTATCACGGAGCCTATAAAGGCGGCCTGCTGGAACATTCCTTGAACGTGTATGAACGGCTTTTGAAGCTGGCGGCGGGTTATGATCTGGACAGTATCGCCATTGTGGGACTTTTGCATGATTTGTGCAAGGCGGAATTTTACAAGGAGTCCACCAGAAATCAGAAGGATGAACAGGGCAAATGGCAGCAGGTTCCCTGCTATACCTTCAATGACCAGTTCCCGGCGGGGCATGGTGAAAAGTCCGTTATGCTGATCATGCGCTTTATAAGGCTGACTGATGAAGAAATAATGGCAATTAACTGGCATATGGGCGGTTTTGATATAAGGGCGCATGGATATGGGTTACAGGAAGCCTGGGGAAAATATCCGCTGGCGGTCATGGCCCACATAGCAGACCTGGAAGCCACCTGGCTGGATGAAACGGGGGTGAAGAAATGAACCCGAAGGCACGGACAAACCGAAGTTGGCAGGCCATGAGGAACAACGCCCAGGGACATTTCTTTGAAGGATACATAAACGCCGCCTGCGGCTATTACAGGGACAAAGGGGTGGCAATCGTGGAGAAAATCCCGGAGCCGTTCAAAACCACCAGCACAGGCCGGGACGGAACATTCACGGGGCGTTTTACAGCAAACGCCCAGCCGGACTTCATGGGGACCCTGCGGGGTGGCCGGGCGGTCTGTTTTGAAGCAAAGTACACCAGCACGGAAAAGATTTTGCAGTCTGTGATAACAAAGACACAGTGGGACAGCCTGGAACGTCACTGGGCAGCAGGAGCAAAAGCGGGCGTCTGCGTGGGAATAGGTGATGTTTTTGGTTTCGTCCCGTGGGGAGTGTGGCGGAATATGAAAAACCTGTATGGCCGCAAATATATGACGGCGGAAGACCTGGAAGCATACCGGGTGAAATTTAACGGCTGCTGCCTATTTCTGGACTATGTAAACAATATGGCAAGGGCAGAGGTTCAGAAACAGGTAGAACGGCAGGAAAATGAAATAAAACTGGAAACTATTCTGGGAAAAGAACTGGCAGACCATATTCTGGAAATCATCATGGAGCAGGACGAAGACAAGCAGGACGCCTTCCTGGAAACCACCATAGAAGCGGCAATGGCCGGGGCTGATTATTCACGGTGCCAGACCATGGATGACGTGGCGGACGTATACGCACGGTGGCTGATCGGGCGGTACTGTTAGAAAGGCGGAAGCAATATGGGACTGACTTTAGGAAGTTTATTTGACGGTATCGCAGGTTTTCCCCTAGCGGCGGCCAGACATGGCATAGAAACCATATGGACCAGTGAGATTGAAGCGAATTGCATTGACATTTCAGAAAGACACTTCCCGCAGGCCAAAAGGCTGGGAGATATAACAAAAATCAACGGGGCGGAAATTGACCCGGTGGATATTATCAGTTTCGGAAGCCCCTGCCAGGATTTAAGCGTGGCGGGGAAGCAGAAGGGACTGGACGGTGCCCGGTCTGGGCTATTCCTGGAAGCGGTACGAATTATACGGGAAATGAGGTTGAAAACGGATGGACAATACCCAAAATACATTATCTGGGAAAACGTGGCAGGGGCTTTTTCAAGCAATAAAGGAGAAGATTTTCGCCGGGTCCTGGAAGAAATCACAGAAAGTAATATTCCAATGCCTGCAAGTGGAAGATGGGCAGCAGCCGGAATGGTTGGAATTAAGGGAGCGGGGGGGGGGTCTTGCATAGTACAGCTTGGCGGCAACTTGACGCTCAATTTTGGGGAGTCCCCCAACGTAGAAAACGTATCTATCTTGTCCATGATTTTGGAAGTGGACGTGCCGGACAAATATTATTTGAGTGCGAAAGCCTGCTGGGGTATCATCCGGCGGGCGGAGGAACGGCAGAAGGAAATACCGCTGATCTTGAAAATAGCACTGCTGGAACGGATTGTGGAGGACTGGCAGAGGACGCAGGCGGCCAGTTGACGCTGGATTTTGGCAGAACGGCTGACAGGATTTACATAAACGCAAAGCAAAGCGTCACACTGATGGGCAGAGCGGGCGGCGGAGGCGGCAAAACAGGGCTTTACCTTCTGCCTGTATATACAATCATCGGGAATATTATAGGACGAACCGCAAAAAGCGGAGGGAACGACAAAGGGTTTGATACGGATATATCACCCACATTGACCACGGCAGACCGCCACGCCATTGCATACCCGGAAAACCTGGCAGCCTTCACACAAAGCGGATACGCAGAGTTCAAAGAAGGCGTGGGGACGCTGAAAAAGAGCCGCGGGGCAGCAGGCGGCGGAAGTGAAACCCTGGTGGTGCAAACGATAAAAAAGATCGCCCAGGCAGTCAAATACCGGGTTAGAAGGTTGACACCACTTGAATGTGAACGGCTGGACGGCTTCCCGGATGGGTGGACACAGTACGGAGCCAGCGGCAAAGAAATGTCTGATAACGCCCGATATATGGCACTTGGAAACAGTATTGCCGTTCCGTGCGCTGAACGGGTATTCATAGGAATTTGCAAAGCAGAGAGGCAGGGAGAAAATGAAAGCGATTGACCACACCATGAAAAGCGTTATCCCGGAATACGGGCACATTAAAAGAGCCATGCCGCCAGTTACACAGGGGCGGCAGCGGGAAAAGAAAACCCAGGGTAGCAGGAAGAAAAAAGAATATCTGCTGACAGAACGCAGCCAGAATGAAAATAAAGCAGTTCTGCGTAAGGGGGTAACTGTAAACCAGGCAGCCAGAAAACTGAACGCCTATGAAGCCACAGGGCTGACCCCGCAAGAGGTATTAAACCTTATGGAGCGGGAAAGAAACTTGACCCGGCGGGTGGAGAAGTTGGAAGGCTGGGAGTAGGAGGGAAGAGCGTGGGACCAGAACGGTGCTTACTGTGCGGGGCAATCATCCCGGAAGGTTCCCAGGTATGCCCGGTCTGTATGAGTGAATACGGCCCGGCGGAGCTGGAACCAGAACAGGAACTGCGGGACATAGCAGAGGTTTTGAAGATAACTGCAAACACAGACAGAAATATACAAAATTCAATGGAAGCCATTCTGCGGATAGCGGACCGGCTGGAAAGGAAAAAGAGAAATGCGGCAGCAGGAAAAGAAGTATAAGCCCAAAGTGGTGCGGGCAAGAATAAAAATTCCGGCCAGAGGGTGGCAGGAATACCGGGAAGAGTTGAAGGGGCAGGGGTTTACCGTAAATGACTTTAAAGCCATGCAGAAGGCTGATCAGTTTTTTAATGGGCTGGAACTGTATTTGTCAATGTGGAATTATGACAATCATTCTTCCTGGCACCTGTGGAACTGGGATAAGGAGCAGGACGAGCGGGTCAAATTGGCGCTGTATCATGCGGAGCAGTACCACCCGTTCCCTTCATACAAAAACGATTTTGAGGGCTTCTGTAAAGCCTGGGAGGCGGGAGAATATGACCCAGGCGCTTCATACACGTTCAGACTTGACCAGGTGGAAGTATTAGAGGTCTTACAGGAAGAGGAAAACAACATTGAGCCGGACACAGTAAAGAAGGCGGTAAGCCAGGCCAGAGAAGCCGGGTTCCAGAAACGCCGCCGGGAACGTGCCACGAAGAAAAAATACCGCTACAGAAAGAGAAGGTAAACGAATGGCGAAGAAAAAGAGAAAAAGGAAGCACAGGAGGCAGCAGGAGACACCACGGCAGGCCAGCAGGCAGCAGACCAACTGGATGACCTGGCAACTGGAATTACTCAATAAAATACAGCCGAAAGTGGCAGAGGCTGTGGAAAGGCGGAATAACAATGGCATTGATTGAAGCAATCTTGTGGGCGCTGAAAGTTCTGGACGGCGCTATCGTCATAGGCGTGGCGATGGGTATCATCATACTGGTACTGATCGTAGTGAGGGAAGCGGCCTGGGTAGTACGGACAGAGAACCGCAGAAAACATGAAAAGAAAGAGCAGGAGGAAAAGAGAGAATGAAAAAGGCGGGTTTTGTAGCGGTATCCCCTTTTGAGATCGGGGACCGTATCCAATGCGGAGAAAAACAGGCAGTGATCACAGATATTCTGGCGATACATAGCATTAAGACTGGCCGGGTTTCTTTCCAGTATGAATTTGATAACAGCGGAAAGTACCAGCAGATCAGCGGCCAGTTTCGGCGGGCAGGCAATCTTTTTATCCCGGTTGTGTAGTGTTACGGAAGTATAAACATTGCACAAATATACTTCCGTAACTTTGTGCATGGTGCCATATTGACTTTATACTTCCGTAAGTATATAATGAGGGCATAACAAAGAACAAAACACGGAGGAAATAAAAATGGAAATGATCAATAAAGAGGAAAGAAAAGCGGTAGTAAAGAGGCTGTACAGCCTGGCGTATTGGTTCACCAATGAAATGTTTAACGATGAAGAGAAGGGAGCCAGAAACAAGGCACGATTTGAAAAGGAGTGCAAAGAGAAGCCGGGCGAAGTAATTATGATGGTGGATTGTAGCGAGAACAACGCCAGAGTAATGAAAAGCTGTCTAAAAGAAACCAGGGACGCTATAAACTTCCTCAAAAACGCAGAATATGACGTAGAACTGTGGCAACTGGCAGGAATTAACGCCATGCTGGACCAGTGCAATACGGAAAATATCATACCGTTTGACCTTCCTTCCGCCATTAAAGGGCTTTTGTGTATGCACATTATTTGCGAAGAGCAGCCAGAGGAATAACCCCTGGCAGGAGGCGGGAAGCAAGATTGAAAGAAAACTTTATAAGCTGGGCTATCGGCACAACGGGCAGAAAGGTGGCAACACATGAACGAAAAGAAAATGCGGGTTTTATCGGTAATCAACTTAAAAGGCGGAGTGGCAAAGACCATTTCCAGTGTGGCTATTGCCTACATTCTGGCAGAGGTTTACAGCTTCCGTGTCCTGCTGGTAGACAATGACAAACAGGGGGACGCTTCCAGGGGATTGAACCGCAGGAGCGAAGACCGCAAAGGCATTGAAGAAATTATGACCGCCCGGCGGCCAGACATGAAACACCTGGTACAGCACACGGACTTCCAGAACCTGGATATTATCACGGCGAACATGAAGTTATTAAAAGCCAACCTGGAAGTGCTGCTGGACCAGTCAAGACCACAGCAGACCAGGCTGGAAAAAGCGCTGGCAGCAGTAGCGGGTCAATATGACTTTTGCGTGATTGACAATGCCCCGGATATTAACATATCCACCATTAACGCCCTGGTGGCCAGTGATGACGTGATCGTCCCCCTGGAAGTGGATGACAACACCACGGAAGGGCTGGCAGAACTGGTGGAGCAGATCGAAAGCACCAGGGAAGACCTAAACCCCGGCTTGACGTTCAGAGGCTGCTTTATTACAAAATATGACGGGCGGAATGAAGCACACGCCCAGGGGGCAGAAAAATTGAAAAATGATGGGAAATACCCCATTTTCAATACAAAAATAAGAACGTCAAAAAAGGTCAGTGAAAGCACCTTTGCACGGCTTCCTATTTTTCTGTATTCCCGCAGGTCCGCAGCTTCCATGGACTATTTACTGCTGGTCAAAGAATACCTGGAAATGCTGGGAATGTGACCGAATTGGACACATGAAGGGAGGAAAAGAAGATGGCAAAATTTGATTTACACCAGTTATTAAATGAACGGTCAAAGGCGGCAGCAGTTGAGCGTACCCAGGAGCCACACCCGGCGGAAAGCATGGAGCAGTTGACCCTGGACGTTTACGATCTTATCCCGTCAAAGGAAAATTTCTACAGCGTGGAATATATTAACGATCTGAAACAGTCCATTTCCCTGGTGGGCGTGTTACAGCCTCTTCTGGTAAAGCGTGACGGTGATAAATACCGCATTAAGGCGGGGCACCGCCGCCGCCTGGCCTGCATGGCGCTGGCGGATGAAGGCCAGGAAAAGTTCCGTTTCGTCCCGTGTGTTATCCGGCAGGAGGCGGAGGAAGAGAAAACCGGGAATGTAAATACTATCCTGGACCGTTTGACGCTGATCTTTGCTAACGGCTTCCGGGAAAAGACAGACTGGGAGAAGATGGAAGAAGCGTTGCAAACGGAAGCGCTGGTGCTGGAACTACGGAAAGAAATAAGCCTGGAAGGGCGCACCCGTTCCATACTGGCGGAGTTTACAGGCATTAAAGAAGCACAACTGGGGAGGTATAAGGCAATCAAGAATAACCTTTGCCCCCAGCTTATGGCGGAATTTAAGGCAAACAATATAAACATTTCAACGGTTTATGAATTATCTGGTTTATCATCCGAATACCAGCAAAGAGCCTGTGAAATGTACATGGAAAACGGTATTCTGTCAATCAGTGACGCAAAGACGCTGAAAAAACAGGAAGAGGCCGCCCAGCAGATACCGGGACAGATGGAATGGCCGGAAAGGGAAACGCCTGCCCGGCAGCAGGAAGAAACGGAAGAAGAGGAATACCAGGAAGAAGAGGAAACAGAGCAGGAAGAGGTGGAAGAAACTGCCCAGGAAGCCCAGGAACGCCCCCAGGAGCGGGAAAAAGAGGTAAGGGAAGACGATAACACCCAGGAGGCAGAAAACCGCCAGGAAACGCCCCAGGAGCAGCCACAGGTGGTATATGTGGAGCGCCAGACAGAAAAACAGCACGGGTGCGCTTTCTGCCACCCGCAGCACCACCGGGAAGTCAGCACGGCGGAAGGCGGTTTTCTGCTGGCGTATGAGCCGGAAGGCCACACGGTACAGGTGATAAACAAAGAAACCGGGATTGTGGAAAGCATTGTATTTCACTGCTGCCCGATGTGCGGCAGAAAACTGGTATAAGGGGGAACGGATATGGTACAGGTAAATTTGGATAATTTCAGCGTGAAGCAGATTGCCCAGTCCGGGCAATGCTTCCGCATGAATGAAATCAAACCGGGAGTTTTCCAGGTGATTGCATACGGAAAGCGCCTGGTTGTGGAGCAGGAAGGGCAGCGAGTAACATTTCACTGCGAAGAGAAGGAATATAAGGACCTGTGGCGGCGGTATTTTGACCTGGAAACCAATTACCGCTATTACATAGACCATATAGACCCGGAAGACCCGTATTTGACCGCAGCGGTAAAGGTTGGCGGCGGAATACGGATTTTGCGGCAAGAATTGTGGGAAACAATGGTCAACTTCATTATTTCCCAGAATAACAGCATACCACGGATACAAAAGAGCATTGAAACCTTGTGTTTATTCTGCGGAAAAGGCCATGAAGAGGCTGACGGGGTATGGTATGAATTTCCACGCCCGGAAGCGTTACTGGTGGAAGAAGACCTGGCCTCGGCAAAATTGGGGTATAGGGCAAAATATATCACCGAACTGGCAAAGAATGTTACGGACGGCGTGATCAGCCTGGAAGCCCTGGCCGCCATGGAGCAGGAAGAGGCCGGGAACTATCTGAAAAGCATTTACGGAGTAGGCGCAAAGGTTGCGGATTGTATTCAACTTTTCAGTCTTCACCAGTTGGACAGTTTCCCTATTGACACATGGATAAAGCAGATCATAAGCGCCAAATATGGCGGAAAGTTTCCCGTTGAAATGTACAGCGGGTTTGCGGGGGTTATTCAGCAGTATATTTTCTATTACGCCCGGCAAAGGGCAGAAAAGAAGGCGTAACCGCTGGGGGCGGCAGTTACGCTGGCATGACTTCAAAGACAGTCCGCCGTAAATTGAAAAGACGGAGGAAATAGCATGGCAACTATGAAAAAAAGCAAAGTGGTGGAAATATTGACCTTCTACCGAAACATTGACGGGGAAATCCGGCTGTACAAGTCCACGGTGGCGGACCTGGAAGCCTATTACGAACCGTTAAGCGCACAGCCGCTGGACGGTATGCCGAGGGGAAAAAACAGCGTATCACAACCAACTGAAACCATAGCATTGAATTTGCCGGACAACCTGCGGGAAGATATAGAATTTTATAATTCTAAAATCAGTGCCCTGTATAAACTGAAAACAGAAATTCTGAAAGAGGTTTCCGGGTTGGAACTGAAATTCAAGTGCATAATTACAGACTATTATTTGCATGGTTTGAAATGGGAGCAGGTTTCGGTACGGAACCATTATTCTGAACGGCAGTGTAAAAATATCAGAAACACAGCCGTTGAAACGCTGGCGGCCAGGTTTGAAAACAACCCGGCTATTGCGGATTTTAAGATCACAGCATAAAGATTGCCCGCTATTGCCCGTTTTTTCTGATATAATGGCAAGTGAAACAAAGGTGGAAAGCCTTTGAAGTCAGCCCCCCAAGAAATGACAGGCTTTTGAATTTATTTTCACAGCCTGTCATTTTTTATTATTTCCGCAGAAATGGGGGTATTGAAAGAATGAAAACAAACGAAAGGCGGTGAAGCCATGGGAAGACCACGGAACCCAAAACGGGATGAAGCAAAGAAAAAGTACCTGGATGGTGGCGGCCAGATCAGCACCAAGGAACTGGCGGCGGCAGCAGGTGTGCCGGAAAGCCGCATAAGGAAATGGAAATCAGAAGACCGATGGGATGAAGCCCTAAAGAGCATACCCAAAAAGAGAGGGGGACAACCTGGCAATAAAAACGCCGCCGGAAAAACCCCTGCAAAAAATGGCAATAAAAATGCTGTCACGCATGGGGCTTTTGCACAAGCAGGAATTGAAGATATACCAGAGGACCAGGCGGCGGCTATTATGAGCATGAAGCCTGGTGAAACCATGTTACGAATGAATGAGGAATTGCAGGGGCTTCTGGTACGCAAGGCGTATTTGACTGGATTATTAAGCCAGTATACAGACCCAGAGAAGCAGGGGGAATATTATACGGACAAGATAGTCCATATGATAGTCCCTATGACTGCGGAGGATAAAGCCCAGGCAGAGGGCATGGGGCTGGACATGGGGCAGGCAGCAGACCCAGAGGGCGGCACAGAGAGCATGAAAACGGCCATGAAGACAGTCATTAAAGCAAGCCCTTTTGACCGTGCCATGAAGGTGGAAACAGAACTAAACAAACTGAATGGGCGTATCATTAAACTGTTGGACAGCATGAGAGCGCAGGAGATGGAAACCCAGCGCATAGAGTTGGAAAAACTTAAATACAACCTGGCGAAGCAGAAGGCCCTGGGTGAGTTCGATGTTGACCCAGAAGAGGGAGAGGGCGAAGAGTAGGCAGCACCCGGCGGGATTGCGGGTAGGTTCTTTCGGCGCCCGGCGGGACTGCGGGTACAGAGACGCCCAGGCCCTGCCTATCTACAATTCAAAAAAAATCGCTTCCGGGAAAGGCGGTGAAAAAATAAAGGGGGTGTGCAAAAAAATGAAGCTATACACAGCCGCCGTGGTTGCAAAGTGGCTTGACATATCGGAAAGAAGGGTGCGGCAGTTGCGTGATGAAAAGGTCCTGGAAGAAGCCAGACCGGGGCTGTACAGCTTAAAAGATTGCATACACCGTTATATTGAGTATCTGCGTAAAGACGGAACGGAGGACGCCGCCGTGGACTATAACCAGGAGCGGGCAAAGCTGGTGCGGACGAAGAGAGAACGCCAGGAACTGGAATTGCAACTGGAACGCCGGGAAGCCCTGGCCGCCAGTGAGGTGGAAGAAGTTATGACCGATATGCTTTTACGCTTCCGCCAAAGGGTGCGGGCTATCCCGGTAAAATTAAGTCCGACTCTGGCAACGGAAACGGACCAGACGGAAATATTCCTGGCACTGAAACGGGCAACAGATGAAGCCCTGGAAGAGTTAGCAGACTTTGACAGTGCATTTTCAACACAGGAAGGACAGGAGGGGACAGACGATGGAACAATACGCCAAGACGATATATAGGCGGATTTTTTCAAAACTGAAACCACCGCCGGAAATGAAAATGTCTGACTGGGCGGACCAGTACAGAAGACTTTCCCAGGGCGCTTCCGCAGAACCGGGGCGCTGGCGCACGGAAAAAGTGCCGCACCAAAAAGAAATCATGGACACTATCGCAGACGTAAAAGTCAAAAAAGTGGTAGTCATGTCTTCTGCCCAGATCGGAAAGACGGAAGGTGCTGTGCTGAATACAATCGGTTACTATATGCACTATGACCCGGCCCCGGTACTGATCATGCAGCCTACAATCCAGATGGCAGAAGCATTTTCAAAGGACCGTCTTTCAAAAATGTTGCAAGATACCCCGGTACTGTCCGGCCTGGTAAATGACAAGGGGCGGAACACTGGAAACACTATACTGCAAAAAATCTTTCCGGGCGGCCATATTACTATGGTAGGAGCGAACAGCCCTTCTTCTCTGGCTTCCCGTCCCATCCAGATACTGCTGGCGGATGAGGTGGACAGATACCCGGCCACCGCAGGAAAAGAGGGGGACCCGCTTTTTCTGGCGTCTGAACGTCTGACTACATTTTGGAATAGCAAGGAAGTGTATGTGTCAACGCCGACAATTAAAGACGCTTCCCGGATTGAAATTGAATACCAGCACAGTTCACAGGGGGAATGGAACGTGCCGTGCCCAGAGTGCGGAGAGTTGCAACCCCTGGAATGGTCCGGCGTGGTGTTTGACCGGGACAATTTGGATAGTATCCAGTATGCCTGTGCAAAATGTGGGTGCATATCGCCGGAAGCGGCATGGAAAAAGCATTTCAAGGAAGGACGGTACATACACGCAGACCCGGAAAACCCGGTAAAAGGGTTCCACCTTAATGCCCTGGGGTCTACACTGGCCCAGTGGAAAGACATTGCGGAAAAGTTCATCCTGGCAAACGAAGAAAAGAAAAAAGGTAATATAGAACCATTGAAGTCATGGACCAATACAAAAATGGGTCAAACCTGGGAAGAAGAAGGAACCCAGGTGGATGACGAAGAACTTTTGAAACGCCGGG
The DNA here is from genome assembly GCF_020297485.1 of Enterocloster clostridioformis. Lineage (NCBI taxonomy): Bacteria > Bacillati > Bacillota > Clostridia > Lachnospirales > Lachnospiraceae > Enterocloster > Enterocloster clostridioformis. Next base: position 961,115 of record NZ_JAIWZC010000001.1, on the reverse strand, counting down.
AGCGGTACAACTGCGAAGTTCCGCCGGAAGTGCTGTATTTAACTGCCGGAGTGGATACCCAGGATGACCGTTTTGAAATTGAAGTAGTGGGCTGGGGCGCAGAATATGAAAGCTGGGGCATACAGTATTCTGTCCTGTACGGAGATACAAGCAACCTACAGCACCAGGTATGGGCTGATCTGGACGCATTTCTGGCGCAGACTTTCCAGAAGCCGGACGGCACCCGCATGAAAATTATTTGTACCTGCGTGGACAGCGGCGGCCACCGCACAAACCAGGTATACAAGTTTTGTAAAGCCCGATTCAACCGCCGGATTTTTGCTATAAAGGGAAGTAATGACAGCGCAGCGGCATATATCCAAAAACCTACGAAAAGCAACCGTGAACAGGCGTATTTGTTTACCCTGGGCGTAGACACAGGAAAAAGCCTTCTGTTACAGCGCCTACAGGTGGAGGAAGAGGGACCGGGATATTGTCATTTTCCGAAGGAAGAAAACAAGGGATACGGTGAAAGTTATTTCATAGGCTTAACCGCAGAAAAACAGGTGCTGGTCTACAAAAAAGGCCGCCCGTTTTTTGAGTGGCGTATAAAAGACGCCGCCCACAAGAGAAATGAAGCCCTGGACTGCCGGAACTATGCTTCCGCAGCCATAGAAATTTCCGGGGTTCCGCTAAAGAAACCAGACACACCGCAAAAAACAACACCGCCCCCGAAAAAGAAAAGGGGCAGAAGAACGAATGGAGGTATTTTATAATGGCAGGAATTACATTAAAGACGGCAAAAACCCACCTTGACGCATGGCTTGACGCAGAACTGGCCTGCACCACAAACCAGTCATACACAATCGGCAGCAGGACACTGACACGGGCGGACCTGGCAGAAATCCGGGAAACTATCCGATATTGGCAGGGAATGGTCACAAAGTTGGAAAGCCAGGAAAAATACGGCAGTAGGAACGCAGTCCGCAGGGTTGTGCCCCGTGATCTGTAAAGATTGCCCGCCATTGCCTGTTTTTCCGTGGTAAAATAGTACCGTCAAAATAGGTTAAGAGGAAAAGCACCCGTAAAAAGGTGCTTTTTTCATGCCCTGGGAGGTGAGAAAATGGGCATTTTGGGGAAGACGCTTGACAATATCATTACTTCAATAGACCCGGAAAAGGGGCTGAAAAGAATGGCCGCAAGACAGAAAATGGATATTCTGAACAGCGGATATGGAAATTATGGTGCCAGTAGCTATAAAAAATCTCTGGCCGGATGGCTGTATAGCGGCGGGTCATCCCGTGAGGATATAGAAGACAATCTAAATGTATTGCGGCAGCGGTCCCGTGACCTGTACATGGGCGTACCGCTGGCAACAGGGGCAATTAAAACCATGCGAACCAATGTAGTGGGGCGTGGGTTGAGATTAAAGCCAACGATTGACCGGGAAGTCCTGGGGATTGAAGCAGAGGACGCACACGCCCTGGAAAGGCAGATCGAAAGAGAATGGGCACTGTGGGCAGATAGTCCAGACTGTGACGCTGCCCGCCTGGATAATTTCTATGAGTTGCAGCAGTTGGCTTTCTTGTCCTGGCTTATGTCCGGGGACTGCCTGGTCTTAATGCCGATGAAACCCAGGAAAAACCAACCGTATGATCTGCGGGTCCGGCTGATCGAAGCAGACCGACTTTCCAGCCCCGGCGGATATGACACTATTGACGATCATATCATAGGCGGCGTGGAAACAGACAGCACAGGGGAAGTGGTTGCGTATCACTTTTCAAAGCACCACCCGCTTTCATATAGCGGAACGGACATGGAATGGGTGCGGGTGCCCGCATACGGAGAAAAAACCGGGCGGCGTAACGTCATCCATATTATGGCACGGGAACGCATAGACCAGCGCCGGGGAGTTCCTTTCCTTGCCCCAGTAATTGAAGCGCTGAAACAGTTGGGGCGTTATACGGACGCAGAACTTGTGGCGGCAGTGGTAAGCGGCATGTTTACCGTATTTATTGAAAAAGAGTCCCCGGAAGATGGGCCGCCGATTGGTTCCAGCATACCAGAGGAAATGCAGGTGGACGCAGAGGACGAAACCACCATAGAACTGGCACCGGGTGCAGTAATCGACCTAAACGAAGGCGAGAAAGCAAACGCAACCAGCCCAGGAAGGCCAAACGCTAATTTTTCGGGGTTTGTGGAAGCGATTTGCCGCCAGATCGGTGCCGCCCTGGAAATTCCATACGAACTGCTTTTGAAGACCTTTACAGCCAGCTATTCCGCCAGCCGTGGAGCGCTGGAAGAGGCGTGGAAAATGTTCAAAATGTACCGCACATGGTTGGCAACGGATTTTTGCCAGGTAATCTATGAAGAGTGGCTGGCAGAGGCTGTGGCAAAGGGGCGTATTTCCGCACCAGGGTTTTTTACAGACCCGCTGTACAGGAAAGCGTACAGCAAAGCAGAGTGGAACGGCCCGGCCAGGGGAATTTTGAACCCGGCACAGGAAGTAAGCGCCGCAGAAAAACGGGTGCAGAATGGATTTTCCACCAGACAGTCTGAAACCATGGAAATGACAGGTTCGGACTTCTACGCAAACGTAGAGCAGTTAAAGCAAGAGGAAAGCAAGCTAAAGGAGGTAAAGAACATTGCCAGCACAGAGCAGACCACAGCCCCGGCAGCAGGGGCAGAACCCGCTGGGGGTAACGGAAAATAAATTCTGGAATTTCATTCCGGGAACCGATACAAAACCCCCAGAACTTCTTCTGTATGGTCCTATATCCAGTCAGAAGAGTTGGTGGCAGGACACTGTAACCCCGGCACAATTCAACCAGGAATTGACCGCCCTGGGCGCAGTGGATGAAATCATAGTACGCATTAACTCTGGCGGCGGTGACGTGTTCGCCGCAAACGCCATTTACACCCGCCTGCGGGATATGGACGCTAAAGTCACTGTGAAAATTGACGGATGGGCGGCCAGCGCAGCCACAATTATTGCCATGGCCGGGGATGTTATCAAAATTGCCAGAAATGGCGTTTTTATGGTCCATGATCCTGCCATGACGGTATATGACACCTACAGAGCGGAAGATTTTGAAAAAATGGCCCAGGAATTACGGGTGATCAAACAGTCCATTATGAACACCTACGCCATGAAAACCGGGAAAAAGCCGGAAGACATTGCCGATATTATGACGGCAGAAACATGGTGGACAGGTGATGACGCTGTAAAAAACGGCTTTTGTGATGAGCTTATGTTTGAAGAGGCACAGACGGTTATTGAAAACGCCAACAAGGTGGTGGTCAATTCCGTGCCGATGGACTTAACAGGGTTTCACACCCTGCCGGAAAAGTTGTTAAACGGTCCGCACAATCCGGGCGGTTTACAAAATAAAAACAAGCAAAAAGGAGGAACACAGATGGAACCGAAAGACACCATTAAAACCGTTTCTGACCTGGAAGCTGCCTACCCGGATTTGGTAAGCCAGATTAGAAACAGCGCCACAGAAAACGAGCGCAGCAGAATTAAAGCCATTATGGACAGCGCCCCCAAGGGATTTGAAAAGATCGTGGAAGACGCCATGTTTACCAACCCGGTGGACGCAGGCCAGGCGGCACTGAATATTATTAAGGCACAGAAGCAGGCCGGGAGCCAGTACCAGGCAGGCGCAGCGGCAGACGCCCAGGCGTCTGGAATTGACGATGTGCAGCCGGGCGGAACCCAGACTGGCGGCGGTGATGACGGAAAGAGCGTCTTTGATCGTGCCATTGAAGAAGTGCTGTAAGAAGGGAGGAAAAAAACGTGGCAAACCTGGTTGAAAAGAGAGAATTTACGCCCAAGAAATTTTACGCCGGAGAATTTCCCGTGGTAACAGATACGGGAACCGCAGGCAAGGAAATTGCCCAGTATGACATGATCATGTCGGTAACTGACAGCACCAGCGGCGCTGTAACGCTGGAACCTGCGACCACCGCAGGTATCGCCAATGTGGTGGGAATTGCAGTAAACGCAGCGAAAGCAGAAGAACCCGTGGTATACATTATGACCGGGGAAGTATTTGCAGACGCCGTGAACATCGGTGCCGTTGACGCAGCAGCAGCAAAGGCAGCGCTTAGAAAGCTGTCTATCTTTTTGAAGTAAGGAAAAGGAGGAATAGAAAATGCCTAACACTGTAAGCATTTATGAACCCAGAACGATGATGGGCGTTATCAGAAAAATGCCGCCTGTTCATACGTTCTTCAGAAGCACCTTTTTTTCTCACGAAAAAACTTTCGTGACGGAAAAAGTGGACGTTGACTATAAGAAAGGCGCACGGAAGATGGCCCCCTTTGTTAGCCGCATGATCGGCGGGAAAATCGTACCGAACACAGGCTATCAGACGCAGACCTACACCCCGCCCCTGGTAGCGCCGGACAAGGTGACTACCATTGATGATATTTTGAGCCGCCAGCCTGGTGAAACCCTGTATTCTGAACGCACCCCGGCACAGCGGGCAGTCATTAAAATGCGGGATGACTTCACGGAACTGCGGGAAATGATTACACGCAGGGAAGAGTGGATGTGCGCCCAGATCATGCTGACTGGCAAGGTCATTGTCCTGGGTGAAGGCGTTTCGGACGTCCTGGATTTTGGTTTCACCAATATGGTGGATTTATCCAAGGACGCCAAGAAAAAATGGAAAGGCGGCACTGCCCAGACCAAGTATGAAGACTTGAAACAGTGGCATGAAAAAGTACAGCAGACGGGCTTCACCAACTGCAATGTGTGCATTATGGCTTCTGATGTGGCAACGGAGTTTATCAAGGATGAAAGTATCCAGAAAATGCTGGATACGAAAAATTATAATCTGGCCGTGATCAAGCCTACCCAGAAGGAAAATAATGTCACCTATATGGGAACTATCCATGAACTGGGCCTGGACCTGTACAAGTACAATGAATGGTATGTGGATGACTGGACAGACCCGGAAAACCCCGTAGAACTGCCCATGGTTCCTTCTAGCACCTTGCTGATGGCAAGCACGGGGGCACAGTATTCCATGTATTACGGCGCCATTACCATGTTGGACCAGAAAAGCGGTCTTTTCCAGACTGTGGAAGGAAAGTACGTCCCGGATACGTTTACCAAGAAACGCCCGGACCGCCGTTTCCTGTCTTTGCAGAGCGCACCACTTCCCGTTCCGCATGAGGTTGACAGTTGGCTGGTGGCAAAGGTGTTTTAATGGACTTCAAGGCCCAGTGTGACGCTGATATGGCGGTATTCCACAACGCCGCCGAATTTGCCACGGTTACGGGCTTTTATTATGACAGGGAGTGGAAGGAAGCCCCCGCCGTGCTGGACCATGAAGCCGCAGTGGAGCGGCAACGCAAAAGCGGTGATAATGCCCCAGGCGTTTCAGAAATCGCCGCCCTGGTATATGTGGCCCACAAAGACCTGGGATTTATCCCGGAAAGAAACCATGAATTTGCTGTAAAGGTTGCAGGAGTAATGCAGGAATACAACATTGAAAAGGTGGATTATGAAGACGGGGAAATCATCATGGAACTGGGGGCGTATGTTGAATGAGTGGTATAGGGATTGAAATTAGTTCGGAAACCATGGAACGGGTACAGGCGCTCCTGGCAAACATTCCGAAAGGAGCGGAAAGGGCGTATTCAAACGCTATAAACAGGGGGCTTTCCCGTGTGAAGTCTGCGGCCTGGCGGAATGTGAAGCAGGTATACACTGTACAAAGTAGCGCACTAAAAGACGCAACCAATACCAGCATAGAGAAAGCCAGCACGGGAAACCTTGCTGGCTTTGTACGTTTTGCTGGCTATAAAATCCCGTTGTACAAATTCAAGGTATCACCCAAACAACCAGGCAACAAAAAGCTGGTTCATGCCGCCGTAAAAAAGGGCGGCGGTGCCGTCTTTGAAAGCGCCTTTATTGCGGCCATGAAAAATGGTCATACTGGTGTATTTGAAAGAACCGGAGAACAGGGCATACAGAAACGACTTGCAAAGACAAAAACCAAAGGCGGAACACAGCATACGGAAAAGGTAAGTGAACTTATGGGACTTTCTGCCGCCCAGATGGTGGGGGAAGAAACCGTATCCACGCAGGTACAGGAAGAAGCGCAGAAGCTGGTAAATGAACGCCTGGAACATGAGATAGACAGGTTATTGAACGGTTACGGAGGTTAAGGGATGACACCCATTGTTTTACTGGATAACCTGGCCGAATTTGTGAAAGAACAGACGGCAAATATTATTTTACAGGTTCGCACAGAACCGGGAGCCGATAAAAAGGAACGGGCGGCGGAGGTCCACAAAATGCGGCTTCCCAAAAAGGAAGACAGCACACGCCGTATTCCGTACATACTTTTACAGATTTTGACCGGGAAAGACGGAATGAATGATCGTGGGCAGCAGGAAAGCACCTGCCAGATCAGAATAGTTGTGGGAACGTATTCAGAGGATGAAGACGTGGGCAGTTATGACGTTCTCAATATTATCATGCGGTTACGCACGGAATTACAGAGAAGCAGAATACTGGCCGAACAATTTGTTTTGCAGGACCCGCTGGAATATATCATATACCCGGATGACTACCACCCGTATTATTTTGGGGAAATGATAACTAACTGGTCACTGCCGGAAATTAAACAGGAGGTAGAACAGATATGGCTGTAAAGAACGCAGAAAAGGCGCAGCAGGCAGCAGAAACCGCAGAGGTAAAGAATACCACCCAGGCGGCAGAAAAGGCCCAGGAAGCGCCCCAGGAAGCCCAGGAGCAGGTGACGCTAGTATATGTTGGCCCGTCACTGCCTAAAGGGCGGCTGAAACAGAACAGCATTTTTGTTGGCACCAGGCAGGAGATTGAAAAAGAACTGGAAACAGTCCTGGAAAGTTTCCCGCTGGTTAAAAATATGCTGGTTCCTGTGTCAAAGTTGGCAGAGGCAAAAAACAAGGTGAAGAGCAGCGGCAGCGTACTGCATAAATACTATGCGGATATGGTTTCTCTGATCAGTGCCGCAGTAAATAAAGAGGAAATGGAGGACTAAAACATGGCAGTAACGCATGGAATGAACACAAGTAAGAAAGCCACCAGCGTTTCCACGCCCGTGACCGTTGCGTCTGGCGTCCATTTTGCTGTGGGCGCTGCGCCTGTGCAGATGGTAGGCGGGAAAATCAATGAAGTGATCATGCTGAACAGCTATGAAGAGGCTGTGCGGCTGTTGGGATATTCCGATGACTGGGAAAAGTATGATCTTTGCATGGAAATGTATACCGCTTTTGTGCTGTACAAGATCGCCCCGGTATTTATGGTCAATGTGCTGGACCCGGCGAAACACAAAGTAGAAAACAAGAGCGCAAGTTATACCCCGGTAGACAACCAGGTGACACTGCCGCTTGACGTGATCGCAGACACAGTGGAAGTGACAGGCAAGACCAAGGGAACCGATTATGAGGTATTTTATACAGACGCAGCGTGCGTGGTGGAATTTACCGAAGACACCACGGCAGCGGTAACAATCACCAGCAGTTCCGTTGACCCGTCACAGGTCACAAAGGCTGATGTGATTGGCGGCTATAGCGTGGCGAACCACAAGACCACAGGGCTGGAACTGATTGACAGTGTATTCCCTAAATACACCATAGCCCCGGATTTGATTTTGTGTCCGAATTGGTCACATGACCCGGAGGTGGCAGCAGTCATGGCAGCCAAAGGGGAAAATATTAACGGAGTTTTTGAGGCTGACGCAGTGATTGACCTGGCAAGCGCAGACAACGGCGGCGCAACCTATTATACGGAGGTTCCGGCGCTGAAAAAGAAGAACAATATCAGCGGCGTAAACCAATTGGCCTGCTGGCCCAAAGTAAAACTGGGTGATCGTGTATTTAACTATGCCGTACAGTTGGCTGGTTCCATTTCTGCTACAGATAATAATGATGATCTGGGCGGCGGAACGCCATGTGAAAGCGCTTCAAACAAGACCTTGCAGGCTGACAGCATGGTTCTGGCAAGCGGCGAAGAAGTAACCCTGGACGTACAGAAGGCCAATTATCTGAATGATAATGGCATTATTACTGCATTAAACTTTTATGGCGGTTTTGTATCCTGGGGCAATTACACGGCAGCTTTCCCGGCCACCACGGACCCTGTAGACTACTTCTATTGCATTAACCGCATGTTTAAGTGGGTAGCCAAAACTGTGGTTCTGTCCTATTGGAATTACATTGACCGCCGCCTTACCCGCCGCCTTTTGGACGCTATTTTGCAGGGAGTCAATAACTGGCTGAACAGCTTAACGGCAGAAGAAAAAATTCTGGGCGGCAGAGTGGAAATGCTGGAAAGTGAAAATAGCCTTACTGCCCTTATGGCGGGACGTGTGAAGTTCCACATTTATATCACGCCGCCTTCCCCGTTACAGCAGATGGACTGGGTTGTGGAATACGATATTTCCTATCTTTCCGCCGCCCTGGCAGCATAATGAAAGGAGGAAAAGACCATGCCTAAATCTGATCAGTTGGTCACAAACTTTGCGATCTATGAAGACGCTGTGGAGTATCTGGGAACTGGTGAAGTTGAGTTCCCGGAAATCGCATTTCTGGCCGAAGAAATCAAGGGCGCTGGAATTGCCGGAAACATTGAGGCTATTGTGATCGGCCACCTGGAAGCCATGACCGCAACATTTAACTTCAATACTGTTACGGACGCAGCAATCAAGCTGACGGAACCCCGTATTCACAATATTGACTGCCGGGTTGCCCAGCAGGTGCATGACACCCGGACGGGCAAAACCACCCAGGAAGCAGTTAAACATATCCTGCGGACCATGCCGAAAAAGTTTGCCCCTGGCAAAGCGGCGGTGGCGTCCCCGGCAGAGGCAAGCGGTGAACACGCTTGCTATTATTATGCCATGTACAAGGATGGCAAGAAGAAGATCGAACTTGACCCGATGAACTTTATCTGCTATGTCAATGGCACAGATTATTTGAAGGAAGTTAGAAAAGCACTGGGCAAGTAAAGCAAGCAGGAGCCAGCGGCAAAGCGCCGCTGGCTCTTCACTATATCACAAGAAAATGGAGGAAAAAAACATGGAAAATATGCAGTATGGACAGGAAGCACAGGTACAGGAGAACCAGGAGCAGAGCGCCCCGGCAGTGCAGAACACCCAGACCCAGGAAATTACCCAGGCCCAGGCGGCAGGCGTGGTGGATTTTACCCAGGCCAAAAAGCCGGAAGACAAGTCTTTAAATTATACCCATAAGTTTGCCAAGCCTGTGGAAATTATGGGCCAGAAGTACAGCAGCTTAACCTTTTACTTTGAAAAACTGACGGGTGACGATGTGGAGGCAGTGGAACTGGAATTGCAGCAGCGCAATATTGTGGTTCTGTCTGCGGAAGTTTCTTCCGCCTTCCAGTCTTCTATTGCCGCCAGGGCAGCAGGCATGGCGTCAGATGAAATCCGCCGCCTTCCCCTGCGTGATTATATGAAGATCAAGAACGCCGCAAGAAATTTTTTAGTAGCTGTGGGTTATTAAAAACTGAACGGCCCGCAAATTTTTTACGGAAACAATCGTACAGATTAGCCAGGCTTTCTCACACGCCTGTAAATTACTGGATGGGTCTACCGCTTAACCGCCTTTTCAACTGGATACGCAGCGTGAATGAGGTGGAGAAAGAGGATGAAGCCGCCCGTAACAACCAGAAGTAGGGAGGTGGAAAGAAAGTGGCAGGGTCACAAAGGGAATATGAACTGCTTTTCAAGTTAAAAGCAACCCTGGGCGGCAATTTCAGCAGTACGTTTAAGACTGCGGTTGACACCCAAAAGCGGCTTGCGGAAAGCGTGAAAGAGGTTAATTCCCTACAATCGAAGATTGACGGATACACGAAAGCCAGCGGCGCTATTGAAAAGAACCGGGGCAAACTCTCCCAGTTGACCGCAGAGCATGACCGCCTACAGTCTGAACTACAGGAAACCGCCCAAAAGAAAAAAGCGTTGCAGAAAGCCATGGAAACCGCAGAGGCTGACGGAAACATTGAAGACTATAAACGGCTTCAAAGCGAACTGACGGCTACAGAGCGGGAGTATGGCAGGCTGAAAGAGAAGTTAAACGGGAATAAAAGCCAGATACAACAGACCACTGCCACCATAGAACAACAAGAAAAGGCACTGGAAGAGTTGGGCCGGGAACTGCGGAACGCCGGAGTAAACACGGACAACCTAGAAGGTGCAAACAAACGCTTGCAAAGTTCCTATGACAAGTTGAAAACGTCACAGGAAAATTTGCAGAAGATCAATAAAGAACAGGCCAAAATAAAACAGAATATTTCCAGCACCAGGCTGCAGTTGGCAGGTACAATAGGGGCCATTTCAACGGTAGCAACGGCCTTTTATGCCGGTCCGGTCCGTGCGGCGCAGGGATACGAAACGGCACTTGCGAAGGTTTCCACGATTGCGGACACCCAGGCGGTGCCGCTTGAGAAGTTTTCCCAGGAGATCATGGCGCTGTCCAATACCACGGGCGTGGCGGCCACAGCGATTGCGGAAGACGTTTACAATGCCATTTCGGCAGGGCAGAAGTCTGGGGACGCCGTGAATTTTGTGGCAAATTCCACCAAGTTGGCAAAAGCCGGATTTGCGGAAACGTCACAGACGCTGGACGTATTAACCACCATTTTGAACGCCTATGGTATGTCGGCGGATAAAGTGGGAACGGTTAGTGATATGCTGGTCCAGATACAGAACAAAGGTAAAGTAACCGTTGGGGAATTATCCAGCGTTATGGGTAAAATCATTCCTACGGCAAATTCCTACAATGTATCGCTGGAACAGTTGGGCGCAACCTACGCCATTATGACGTCCAAAGGTATTGCAGCCGCAGAAACTACTACCTACGCCAACTCTATGCTGAACGAACTGGGCAAGAGCGGCACCACCGCAGACAAGACACTGCGAAAGGTAGCAGGCAGCGGCTTTTCTGATCTGATGGCAAGCGGCATGAGCCTGGGCGAAGTCCTTGCAATATTGCAGACAGAGGCCGAAAAAAGCGGTAAGACGCTGGCGGATATGTTCGGAAGCGCAGAGGCCGGGAAGGCAGCAGTTTCCTTGCTGTCAAACGGCGTGGACGGGTTCAATGCCAGCGTGGCCGATATGGTCAACAGCGGCGGAATGACTGACAGCGCATTTGCGCTTATGTCCGACACTACGGAAGCCAAGATGGCAAAGGCAAAGAACAGTATCACAAACCTGGGTATTGTTTTAGGCCAGAACCTTCTGCCTATTGTGGGCAACGTGGCTGACAAAGTGGCCGTTCTGGTCACTAAAGTGTCCGAATTTGCACAGGAAAACCCCAAGCTGGTGCAGACCGTCCTAAAAGTAGCGGCAGGACTGGCGGCCTTTAAGGTTGCAGGTCTGGGAGCAAAATTGGGCTTTTTGCATATTCATAGCGGCATCAAAACCGTACAGAATGTTCTGGAATTATTCAAGAGCCGGGTGGCACTTGCGGAAGTAGCAAGCATTGGCCTGGGCGGCAAGTTAAAAGCTGCCGGGGGCGGTGTGCTTTCGTATTTTGGGAATGTAAAAACTGCACTGGGCGGCGTTGGTTCAGCCCTGGGAAATATTTTACTAAATAACCCGCTTGCAAAATCCGCAGGCGGTTTTTTTGCGAAGATCGGCGGAGTAATCACAAGTGGCGCACAGGGTCTGGCAGGTAAACTGCTGGGGCCATTATCCGGTGTAGGCAGCAGCATTTTAAGCGTAATCATAAAGCCGTTTTCCCTTTTGGGCGGAAAACTGGGCGGTATTTTGTCCGGACTGGGTGGAGTTATCGCCAGAAGCCCCCTGGGGACTATCGGAAAATTTGTTGCGTCCGGTATCGGAAAAATCGGTGGCGTTATTGCACCGATTGGAAATTTACTTAAAACCGCACTGGGGCCGCTGGGCAAATTGGGAACCACGTTGCTGGGACCCCTGGGCGGAATAGCTGGAAAACTTTTCCCGGTAATCGGCATAGTAACCGCTGTCATTACAGCAGTCCAACTATTGCGGAACCATTTTGACGAAGTGCGAAACGCAGTAGGCCGGATATTTGGAGAAGGCGGACTGGCAGTATTTGACAAGATCGTTTCCGCAGTCACAGCGGCGGGCGAAGCGATTAAAAACGTCTTTTCGGACGGAAACCTGGGAGCAGCCAGGGGTAAAATAGAGGAAATTTTCGGAGCCAAGGGAACGGCGGTTTTTGACGGTTTTATAAGCGTTATTCAGACCGTGCAGGGCATTATTGGAAACCTGGTGGGCTTTATCACGGAACATATAGTGCCAGTTGCAGAACAGGTGCTGTCTGTGATCGTGGATAGCGTTATCCCTGGCATTTTGAACGGCATACAGATGGCCGCCCCGGTCATCATGCAAATTGTCCAGTCTATAGCGGACTTTATCGCAGGAATAATTCCTGTGATCGGTGAGTTTATCGCCGGAATAATGCCGATCATAAGCGAGATTATAACCTTTATTCAGACTTATGTTTTCCCGATTGTACAGGAGATTTTCAATTTCATAGTGGCGGAGGTCCTTCCGTTTATATCGCAAGGAGTCCAGACACTGGCAACCACGATTACCACCGTTCTTTCTGCGGTGCTTCCTGTGGTCCAGGAGGTATTTTCCACAATCTGGAATATCATTTCCCCGATATTGCAGCAGATTTTAACCACTGTGCAGGCTGTCTTACCGAACGTGCTTTCGGTTTTTCGCACTGTTTTTTCTACCATAGGTTCCATAATTCAAGCAGTGACACAGATTTTTTCCGGCCTTATCCAGTTTATAACTGGTGTCTTTTCCGGCAACTGGTCACAAGCCTGGAACGGAATAAAAACTATATTCCAGGGAGCCTGGGACGGACTGACAAGCATAGTAAAGGGCGTCATTAACGGAATTATCGGTATCATAAACGGCGCTATTTCCGCACTGAACAGTATTAAGATACCAGACTGGGTGCCCGGCGTGGGCGGCAAAGGAATAAATATTCCTACACTGCCAACATTTGCCAAAGGTACACGCAGTACGCCGGATACGTTCATAGCTGGCGAAGAAGGGCCGGAGCTGATCACCAACGCACCGGGGCGGGTAGTATACACCGCAGCACAGACCCAGCAGATTATGGAACGCAGCCAGCAGGCGGCGGCTTCCGTAGCGGCCATGCCGGAAACGCAAAAAGTAACCATGAACACAGCGGCACAGGTGCCGCAGGTACAGAAATTCTATTCAGAAACCCCGGAAACGGTGGAAACCAACAAAGCGCCGGAAGTTGTTCAGACAGCCGGAAGCGGCGGAGGCTACAACGTGACCGTGAACAATAACCCCACCATTGTGGTGAACGGTGACACGCCGGGCGATCTGGAAGAAAAGTTAGAGCAGAACAACCAGAAACTTCTGCGGGAGTTTGAAGAAATTACCCGCCAGAAGAATGAAGACGAAAGGCGGTCTGAATATGAGTAAAAAGACCTACACAACCATACAAGGCGATATGTGGGATAAAATCGCATACGAACAGATGGGGAGCGTCTTATACACAGACAAACTGGTCAAGGCGAATATCAGACACGCTGCTATCATCATTTTCCCTGCCGGGGTGGTACTGACCATCCCGGCGGTGGAGGATGAACCAGATATGCAGTTACCGCCGTGGCAAAGGGGGATTTTGGAATGAGTGAAGCCCGCCGGGTGGAATTAAGGCTGGAATTTCTCAATATTGACGTGCCGGATGATCTGGCACGTCATTTGCTGACGGCCAATTACACCGATAACGAAGAGGATAGCGCAGACGATTTTCAGCTATCCTACGATGACCGGGAAAGAAATTTAAACGGGTCCTGGCTTGAAGTGAAGCCGACTATCATTAAAAGCACCAAACAGGTAAAGAAACAGGTTGCCAAAACCGAAGTGATCAACTATGTGGTGAAGCGTGGTGACACGCTATGGGCCATAGCAAGAAAATACCTGGGGAGCGGGACAAAATACCCGCAGATCGCCCAGGAAAACGGGATAAAAAACCCGAATTTGATTTACCCCGGTCAAGTATTCCGCATTACTACCGGGGGCGCTGTTACCACCACGGTGACAGAAACAAAGGAAGAAATCAAAGTGGGCGCAGAACCACGAATGGTAAAAGTCACCCTGGTACAGAAAAATTGGAATGATACCGGGAAAAACGCCGTTCTGGATTGCGGCACATTTGAAATAGACAGCGTGGATTTATCCGGGCCACCCCTTAAAACCACGCTGAAAAGTACGTCAATTCCGTACACGTCCACCCTGCGGATGATGAAGAAATCACGCAACTGGGAGAAGATCAGCCTAAAAGCAATTACCCAACAGATTGCCAATGAAGCGGGATTGAAAATGCTATACGAAAGCAGCGATAACCCGGAGTATGACAAGAAAGAGCAGGTGCAGCAGTCTGATATTAGATTTTTGCAGGATTTATGCCACGCAGAAGGAAAGGCGCTGAAAGTTACTAAACTGTCCATAGTTATTTTTGATAAGCAGGAGTATGACGGAAAGCCAGCGGTTAAAACAATCACTTATGGAAGCAGTGATATTCTTTCCTTCCGTATGGCAACAAAGTTGACGGACGCAGCGTACACAAGCTGTCACGTTTCGTATACCAACACGGACAAGAAACAGACCATTGAATATACATATACCCCGGACAGCACCGTGGGGACAGGCCAGGTTCTGGAAGTCAATGAACGGGTGGCAAATACCCAGGAAGCCATGAGGCTGGCAAAGAAGCGCCTGCGGGAGAAAAACGCCCAGGAGTTTACAGCCAGTTTCAAAATGGTGGGGGATGTTCAACTGGTGGCAGGTATCGTGGTGCAGTTGCGTGGCTTCCAGGAATTCGACAAAAAGTACCGGGTTAAAAGCGCAAAACACAGCCTAACAGGCGGCTACACCACGGACATCGAACTGGTACAGATATTGGAGGGCTACTAAATGACGGGAGATAAGAAAAAAGAGGTTTTGGAGGTATTAAAAGAGATCGTAAGGATAGGAACCGTCCATGCCTATGACCCGGCCAAACGGATGGCAAGGGTTAAATTTGACAATTTGGGCGGTATCATATCCCCGCCCATTAAAGTGCTATCTCGCCCCAGGGTCATTGTGCCTGCGGATGGAACCATGGAAGGCAGCAAGGTTGCCGGAACTACGTTGAAATATGACAAAAACGATTCACTGTCCACGGAAAGTCATACCCACGCTGCCTATGTGACGGACTGGAACCCGAAAGTAAATACCATGGTTCTGTGCTTATATTACCCAGACGGAGGCGGTGACGGGTACGTTTTGGGGGAGGTGTAGCACATGGCAAAAATAGGCACGTTTGGGAAACTGTCCTTCATAGTGTCATCGAATACGGTAAAAACATTTGATGAACTGAAATGGGACACTTCCGCAAAATACGCAACCCATGACAGGCACTTAAAGGATGATCTTCTGGAATTTCTAGGACCGGAGCCGGAGCAGATCACCTTCAAAATGAAATTCAGCGTATTCCTGGGAGTAAATCCACTAAAGGCGGTCAATGACCTGCGGGGCATGGTCAGAAACGGCACGGCGGAACGCCTGGTAATTGGCGGCAGAGTGTACGGGGCATACAAGTGGGCGATCATTAAACAATCTGCCAGCATGGGCACCTATGATAATAAAGGGAACTGCTGGGCGGCAGAAGTAAGCGTGACGCTGAAAGAATACGGGAAGAGGTGATGGGATGGACGTTATAAGAGGTGACGGGCAGCTTTTGGCAGACATTAACCTGGACCCGCCTAATATGCACCAGGCGGTTTTACAGAATATCGCCATTATTCTGGACAGCATACAGGGGTCCGCCCCTATGCTGCGTGGACTGGGTATAAGTAGTGAATATTACGGACGCCCGCTAAATGTGATTGAAAATGAAATGGTGGCGAATGTATATGACCAGATCGAGAAATACGAACCAAGGGCGATTATTTCAAGTGTATCAATCGAAACAAACCACATAACGGGACAGCTTATTCCCATAGTGGAACTGGAAGGGGTGAAAGAAGATGGAGAATAAAGAATACCCAGATATTGAGTTTGTGGAAACCGATGTGGAAACCATAGAAAATTCTTTGATTGCCTTATATGAATTGATGTATGAGGAAATGACCGGGAAAAAGAAAAAAGTGTACCCTGCTTCCCCGGAACGCCTTTTTATAGCCTGGGCGGCGGCTGTCATTGTACAGCAGAGGGTCTTAATCAATGAAACCGCCAAAAAGAACGTGCCCAGATACGCAAAAGGGGAATACCTGGACAGCCTGGCAGAATTATTCAAGGATACACCCCGCCTTCCTGCTTCCCCGGCCATAGCGGTTTTTCGCTGTCATATTTCAGAGGCGCAGCCGCAAAGCGTTATTGTAAAAGCCGGAACCCGGATAAACTTTGACGGCAATATCATTTTTTCCACGGTGAAAGATTTGGAAATTAAGGCAGGGGATACTTACGGGGATGTGAACGCCCAGTGTCTGACTCCGGGCCTTGCCGGGAATGATCTTGCCGTGGGGCAGGTCAAGGAAATTATAGACGCCTACGATTATTTCTTGAAAATCGAAAACATTACCCGGACGGCTGGCGGTGCGGACGAAGAGGATGACGCCAGCTATTATGAACGTATGCGGGAAAGTATGGAGAGTTTCAGCACTGCGGGGCCAATTAACGGGTACATTTACCATGTCAAGACAGTTACCCCGGCCATAGCGGATGTGACAGCAACAAGCCCAGAACCTGGCGTGGTAGATATTAGAATACTGCTACAGAATGGGGACTTGCCCACGGACGCCGTGATCAATGAGATACAGGAAGCGCTGAACACAAGCGATATACGCCCTTTAACCGATATGGTGACGGTATCAAAACCCCAGGAAAGCCCGTTTGACATTGATGTGACCTATTATATACCCAGATACAGCCAGGCCGGCAGCAATATTATTGACGCCGCCGCAAAAGAGGCGGTGACACAGTATATAAAATGGCAGACAGGAAAAATGGGGCGTGACATTAACCCTTCCCGCCTTAACAGTATGCTAATGGCAGCAGGCGTGAAACGGGTGGAGATCAGAAAACCGCTTTTCGCCGTGGTGCCGGAAACGCATGTAGCAAGGCTGGGCAGCCAGCAGGTTCTGAATGGAGGAATAGAGGATGAATAACATTTACGATTTTGATTTTTCCCGCTTTCTTCCCGGAGCGCTGACCCATGACCCTAAAATGGTGACACTGGCAAAAATGCTGGCAGCAGAACTTCTGACCACCAGCGGACAACTGGATAATGTACTGATTTATTCCAGGTTCGATGAACTGCCGGAAGAACTGGTGGATGTTCTGGCATACGATATGCACGTTGACTGGTACGACTACAGTTACCCGTTAAAGGTCAAACGTGACTTGGTAAAAAACAGCGTCAAGGTCCATAAGAAGATGGGCACAAAATATGCCGTTGAAACGGCACTGGGGAGCCTGTGGCCTCAAAGTGAAATAGAAGAATGGTTCGACTATGGCGGAGAGCCGCACCACTTCCGGGCGGTTTGTGATGTAACAGAAGACCGAATAACGGCCAGCTTTAGCCAGTTGGTCAATGCCGTTAAAATGTACAAGCGGCTTTCTTCCCATCTGGAAAGCGTGGTCTACCAGACCAGAATTTCCTGTATCATCCAGACTCATGCAGACTATGTGGTCTATAAAACGCCCATGACGGGGCGGCTAAAAACTGGCACATATCCATACAGAAACATGAGAGGCGGCACAGCAGAGGCCGCCATTATTGTGGGCACAGAGGCAGCAGGCTTTATTTTTAATGTGCCACAGGCTGGAACTGTACCGCAGCGAAACGTCATTTTCCAAGGCCGCAAAAGCCATATCACGGCAGAAACCGCCCTGGAAATGTTCAAGTATAGAAATATACCTGCGGGCGTCACAGAAGCCGGGAAAACGCCGCAGAGAAGCGCCAGGGGCGGCGTTGCAACCGCTGACATTACGGCGCAGACAGAAGCAGAGGGAAGCACCTACGCCGTGCCCGTTGCGGGGACAGTGCCAGGCAGAAACACCCACCAGCAGACCGCAGGCGGGAGCGTAACAAGCCAGGCGGAGGGCACGGGGTTTAAGTACAATACAAGACTGTGCGGCAGTCCCCGGAAATTATAAAGAAAGGAGGAACCTGCCATGCTGGAACCGCAGGCATTTACAGATTTACAGACCTTCCTGGATGACATTATTTCTTATGCCATGGTCACGGTGAGCGGCAAAACGAGCAAATATCCGATTTACCGCCGGGAACATATGAAGGATGGGCGCACCGCCGTTTATATCCAGATTACCCCGGAGAGCAGCACAGACGTGACCATCCAGAAGGTACAGCTTTACAACAAAAATAACCAGCCATGGGCAACCAAGGGGGAAGGTATTTTGTTGCAGGGTGTACAGGAAGGGGTATTGTACCGCTTCACATTCAAATTTTTAGAAGAGGAGGTGTAAACGATGTATGAAGAAAAACTGTGGCTTGACCATGTAACGGAATTTGAAGACCGATACAGGGAGCAGACCAACGCAGACGGGACGATCACCCACATTCCCGTTGAAGGTGAGGTATTGCAGCAGGGCACACCACAGAACGCCCAGAATTTCAACCACATGGAAACAGGCATTTCAGAAGCCCACGCACTTGCGGGGCTTTTAGTTATTTCGGCAATTCACCAGGGACAGAAATTGGATGACCTGGCAGGCGAAACCATCCAGGTGACGTTAAACAATTCTGAAAGTTACCCGTTCAACAACAGCCAGAAGACCATAGCACTG
Organism: Enterocloster clostridioformis; assembly: GCF_020297485.1. NCBI lineage: Bacteria > Bacillati > Bacillota > Clostridia > Lachnospirales > Lachnospiraceae > Enterocloster > Enterocloster clostridioformis. Next base: position 942,279 of record NZ_JAIWZC010000001.1, on the reverse strand, counting down.
GGAACTAACCGCAACAACTTGAATTACACTGTACAGCCGGAGATTGTTTCGGCGTCTGGCGGTTTCGTAAATGGTGTTGAGATCACGGACAAGCTGGTAAATGGCTTTAAGGTGAAATTTACAGGAAGTGCCACCCAGGTAGTTCTGAAATTATTCGTGAAAGGAGGCTTTTACAGTGGCTAACGTACAGATTAAGAGTGAAGAGCGCAGACAGCAGGAAGCGGCGGTGCTGCGTTCCTATGGCGTGTCTGGCCGGGAAACCCCGGAGCAGAGAGAAGCTGCCGCCGTCATTGTGGCGAGAAGCCAGGAAGCTATGAAGGAGGGAAAAAAATATGGCTACTAAAATCAATGTAGTAGAAAAGACACCAGGCCAGCACTTGGGTTATTCCGTAACTACTGAAAGAATTACATTTACCTACGGGGAAGACGAACTGACCGTGAAGGTATCGGCCAAGGAAAGGGACGAAGAAAACACCATTGACATTTGCCTGGATGACGACGGCGGGCTGATCAACGGCGTGGCGGAGAAGTCCCGCAGATATGCTGCCCAGGTGGTTATCCCTGCCCGCAGATATGTGGACCAGGAAAGTGACCAGAAGGGCGAAAACGGGGAAACCGTTATGGTCCCGGTAGCAGTGCCGTTTGATATGACACTTTGCACACTGATTTTATGGGGAATGGAGGAATAAAGGATATGCAGAATTTTGATGATCTGGCCCTGGCGGTTGCGTCTTTTGGGTCCACAAATAAAGTGATTTTTGATGACATTGGCCTGCCTTCCATTATGGTAGGGGTTCCAAAAATGAAATATTCCGATGTTATCACCGATGGAACCCAGGAGGTGCTGCCTTGGTGGGTTGTGGATGGCGTGGAAAAGGAAGTTATCTGGGTTTCCAAGTATCCGAACATTATCAAGCATGACCGGGCATATTCACTGCCCATGGTAGACCCGAAAGCAAGCCTTAATTTTGATACGGCGCTGGCCGCCTGCCGGAAGAAAGGCAACGGCTGGCACCTTAACCAAAACGGCGTCTTTGCAGCGCTGAACCTGTGGAGCCAGAAAAATGGCACTGTGCCCCGTGGGAATACCAACTGGGGAAAGAGTTACACCCACGCCCATGAAAAGGGTATCACCTCATACATTGACGAGGAGCATGACGGCGGCAGAACTGCCACAGGAAGCGGCCCTGTGACCTGGTATCACGATCACAGCCCGGCGGGTATTGCTGATCTGTGCGGCAACGTGTGGGAGTGGGTTTCTGGTATGCGCCTGGTGGATGGAGAAATCCAGATCATTCCGTATGGCAACGCCATGAAGTCCACCTGCTCCATGGCGGCTGACTCTACAGAATGGAAAGCGATTAAGCCGGACGGCACCCTGGTGGCACCCGGTACGGCTGGCACCTTAAAAGTGGACTTAAAGACAGCAGGAGCAACGCCGCAGATCGGCACCACGCTGACCAACATTTCAAGCGGCGAACAGTGGCCGTCTTTGCCGTTTAAGGACCTGGCAGCAGTTTCCGGCGGGACCATTCCCAAGATTTTGATTGCTATGGGAATGTTCCCGGAGAGCAGCGCCATTTATGGCGGTGATCGGTTCTATGCGAGAAATGACGGGGAGCGGCTTCCGTTCCGTGGTTCGAGTTTCCACAACACTTCCCACGGTGGGGCGTCCGCTGTCAGTTTGCACGGCCCCCGTTCCCACGTCAACACGAACTTCGGCTTCCGTTCCGCTTATGTAGAACTGTAAACCGGGAACCGTAAAACTGTGGGGGCTTGCGACAGCAAGTCCCCCCATATTTTTCACAAACTACAACAAAGGAATGAAGAAACATGGAGCAACAAAACGTAACGCTGGAAGACCTGGCGGCGCAGCCGCTGGACGGTATGGGGGACAATGCCAAAACGGAAGACTTCCGCATGAAAAACAAGGTATATGAAATTATCAAATACGGAAATATTGCGCTGAAAGATTTTCCGAAGTATGAGCGGGCAACCCTTGCCCATGAAATCCGGCAGTCAATGTATACCATTTTACGCCTGGTGATCACGCTGGAAAATAAGCACTATAAGAAAACCACGCTGGGAGAACTAGACACGGAAGTGGACGTGTTGCGGCATTTCATCCGCCTTGCGGCTGACCCGGATATGTACCCAGGAAAGAAACCTTGCCTTCCGTTCCGCAAGTATGAAAACTGGGCAAAGTTGGTGAACCAACTGGGCGGCCAGATCGGCAACTATGAAAAGTTTGTGAATGGAGTTTCAAACAAAGGTAAGAAGAGCGGCCAATAAAATGGCCGCCTTTTTATAGGGAAAAGGCCATTTAATCTGTGTCTGGGCTTCCGTTCCGTGGTTCGAGTTTCAACAACACTTCCAACGGTGGGGCGTCCGCTGTCAATTTGAACAACCCCCGTTCCAACGTCAACACGAACATCGGCTTCCGTTCCGCTTAACCCCAAACAAGGCCAGAAGGCACACGCTTACGAGCCTGTGTCCCGTGCATTTGGGTATAAGGGGCCTTTTTCCTTTCCAATGGCCGAACAGGCCGCAGGAAAAATATATATTGCCGGGAAGGCAGTTAGTAAGGCACAAGGTCTGAAAGCCAGGCGGGAAACTGGCAATTTGCCACGTTCTGCGCCGGGAAGAACCCGGCGTGGATTTGCCCGGCACCCTTTTTATTATGATTTTGGAGGTATCCCCCATTGAACAAAATCAAAAATCTATTCCCGAAAATTTATGATTTTGAAAATCTTTTCGGTGCTTACAAAGATGGCATAAAACAAAAGCGTGACCGCCCGGACGTGATGGCGTACACGGAAAAGCTGGAAGAAAATCTGATCAATTTACAGAATGAATTTATTTGGCTTACTTATAAGGTGGGCCGGTATCGAATGTTTTTCGTGTATGAGCCGAAAAAGCGGCTGATCATGGCCCTAGACTTTAAAGACAGGGTGGCGCAACACGCTATTTACAGGCAGCTTAACCCGCTACTAGACAAGCAATTTATTTTCGACAGTTACGCCTGCCGGAAAGATAAAGGCACCCATAAGGCTGTGCAACGCTTACAATACTGGTTCCGCCAGACAGAGCAGAAGCCGGAACAATACTATTATCTGAAATTGGATATAAGCAAATACTTTTACCGCATTGACCATGAAGTTTTAATGGATATTCTGCGGGAGAAGATCGCAGACAAAGACCTGCTTTTCATTCTGGAAGGTATTGTGAATTGTGAAGATACTCATTTCGGTCTGCCGCTGGGTGCGGATATAGGGGACGTGCCTTTTGATGATCTTCTGGCAGAAGTTGGGCTGCCTATAGGAAATCTGACAAGCCAGATGTTTGCTAACCTGTATCTGGACCAGTTAGACCAGTTCTGTAAACACAAATTACGCCTGCGGTATTATATCCGCTATATGGACGATGTGATCATACTTCACCACAGCAAAAAGCACCTGGAGCGGGTGAAAAATGAAATGGCAGACTTCCTGGCAAAGCGTTTGCACTTACAACTGAATAACAAGACCTGTATACGCCCCACTTATATGGGTGCTGAATTTGTTGGCTTCCGTGTATGGTCTACCCATGTAAAACTGCGTAAGAAGACAGCCAAAAAGATGGTAAAACGCCTTCAATATGTCTTTGCGGCCTATCGCATGGGAGAAATAGACAAAGAGGGCATGGAACGCACGGTGGCTTCATACCGGGGCATTTTACAGCATTTCAACAGTCACGGCATGGCCCAGAAACTGAACGATATTTACAGACGGGAGGTGATGGAACATGACACAAATTGACTGGAATTTACTGTGGGAGCAGGTCAAAAGCCTGCTGGGGGTGCTGGCAGCGGCGGGCATTGTTATTGACATGACGCCGGAAATTAAGGTTCAGCCAGTCCGCTGGCTTCTGGGCTGGGTGGGGAAGCAGCTAAACCGGGATATGCAGTCAAAACTGGACAGCCTGGCGAAAGATTTTGAAGCGCACAAGGTTGACAGTTGGCGGTCTGAAATCCTGGACTTTGCTAATTCCTGTATGAACCGCAGGAAGCACACAAAGGAAGAGTTTGACCACATTATTTCCGTACACGATGACTACGCCAAGTATGTGGAGGAAAAGAAAATTGAAAACGGCCAGGTAAAACTGGCCTATGAGTACATAGCGGAATTATACCGCCATTGCTGTGAAAAAAACAGTTTTCTTGTGGTACGTCCAAGCGATGAAGAAGAGGAGGAATAGAAGGTGGTTATTTTATCGTTTATGGCAGGCTACCTGGCCTGCTTTATAACTATACTGGTACTTAATTCCAAGGCTGTTTCAAACGCCCGCAGGAAGCGCAGGAAAGAACGCCAGGAACACCCGGAAAAGAAGGTACAGGCCACAAAGGTGATTGTATTTTCTATCCTGGTGACTTACCACCTGGCCTTTTTGCTGGGCGTGTGGGTGGTGATCGTTAAAGACTTCTGCCAGCTTTCTGTATTACTAACCTTTGTAGGGTCTGTGTCCGTGCTGGCAGTGGCTTTCTATTGCTGGAAGTCCAAGGCGGAAAACCTTTTGAAAATCAAACAGGCGCTGCCGGATACCCCGGCCAGCTTGTCTGATTTTAGCAATATGAGTTCTCAATAAAAGAAAAGGAGGAAAACAAGTGGATGAAAAACTGAAAAAAGAGGTTGTACAGTCTGCCCAGGTCATTATTTTTGGGCAGGAAGGCAACTACGGTTCCGTAAATACAAACGATAACGGAGCCGTGAGCATTGGGAAAGTCCAGTGGCACGGCGGGCGGGCACTGAACCTTCTGAAAACAATCTGTGCGGCAGAAAGCAGGGCGGCTTCCATTCTGGGGGCTGCCCTTTATCGTGAGATCACAACGGCTACAAACTGGAACACCCGTACAGTAAACGCCCAGGAAAAAGCAGCGATCAGTAGTCTACTGGTGACAGACGCAGGCAAGAAAGCCCAGGACGATCTGGCGAAAAAGGACGTGACAGCCTATGTGGAACACGGGCTGAAAGTTGGCGTTTCTGACCCGGCAGCGCTGGTATACTTTGCTGATCTGGAAAACCAGGGCGGTGCTGGTGCGTCTGCCAGAGTGGCAGCGGCGGCAGTAAAACCCGTAACGCTGGATACGTTGCACAGCGCTGGCCTAGCTGATCGTGTCATGGGGAAATACAGTACCCGCAGAAAAAGCGTATACAACGCCGCCAGGGCGCTGAATTTTGCCAGCCAGCAGACAGGAGGTAAAACAATGACAGAACAGGAACTGCGCCAGCTTGTGGCGGACACCATTAACGCCTGGAAAGGCGGTACGAAGGGGAGCGCAAAGCACCTGGAAATCCTGGAAATTTATAACGGCCATACCCCGCTGGCCCGTGGCTACAAAGTACAGGTAAATGACGCTTACTGTGCAACTACAGTGAGCGCCGCATATATCAAAGCGGGAATTGCAGCATATACCGGGACGGAGTGCGGCGTACAGAAATTCATTGAACTGGCAATGACACTGGGGATTTGGACGGAAAATGACGCCCACCACCCTGGGCTGGGTGACGCCTGCGCCTATGACTGGCAGGATAATGGAGTGGGTGACAATACAGGCGCTGGCGATCACATCGGCATTGTGACGGAAGTATATGCAAGTTATTTCGTGGTCACGGAAGGCAATATGTCCGGCGGAAAAGTAGGCACCCGCAAGCTGGAATACAACGCCCGTTATATTCGTGGTTTTATTACCCCGGATTTTGCGGCTATCGCCAAGAAAATGGGCGGTACATCCGGCGGCACCACGGGCACCCAGAAGCCCACAGCACAGCAGGGGAATACCTACACTGTGAAGGCTGGGGACACGCTTTCCGGGATTGCGGCGAAGTACGGCACCACATACCAGGTTCTGGCGGCCTACAACGGCATTTCTGACCCGAACCGTATTTCCGTAGGGCAGGTTATTAAAATCCCCGGAAACGGCACCACAGCGGCGCAGAAACCCGCACAGCGCACCCATACTGTGCAGAAGGGTGAAAGCCTGTGGAATATCGCAGAAAAGCACCTGGGGAACGGAAACAGGTACAGAGAAATTAAATCACTGAACGGTCTGGGAAATGATACAATTTATCCCGGCCAGGTTCTGAAATTACCACAGTAAGAAAGAGAGGAAAAGAAGATGGATAAAATTATCATGCAGGCAATTACCCTGGGTGTTATGGTGGCGGCGTTTTTGGCCGGAAAGTATGTTTTCCCCAACATTCCCAAGAATGTGACCGATAAACTGAATGATCTGACCGCATGGGCGGGCAAGTTCGTGATCTGGGCCAGGGAGTTTATGAAGACTTCTACGGGTGAAGAGAAAATGACCGCCGTGGTGGAGAAGTTACAGGAGATCGCCAAGGAAGCCGGGCTGGAAGTGACAGAAGAGCAGTTAAGGGCAATCGCCCAGGCGGCATATGAAGCCATGAAGGCCGGGGAAGCCGCTGTGCCGGTCCAGGAAGCGCTGGTGCCGGAAACTGCCACCACGCCTGCCGCAACGGTTATTATTAACACTGCTGCCGCAAAGGTGACAGCCCCGGAGAGGGTGGCGGTTGCCACGGATGACGTGCCGGAAGACGCACTGGATGAGAACCAGGACGGCACGGTCAATGTATACGATGAAAACGGACAGAAGGCTGGCACTATGCCGAAAGAAGAGGCAGAAGCCATGGCCGTGGGTGTGGAAGTCATCGTGGAAGAAAAATAAGGCCGCCAGAACGCACCAGGCAGCCGCAGAGCAAAGGAAAAGCCCGTGGGTGGTATTTCTTACCGCCTGCGGGCTTTTTGCCGTTCCTAGGGGGCATGAACCCCGGCGGAACCGTGGAAAGATTAAGCAATACCATAAAGGCGGGAAGATTTACGGAAGGTCTTTAAGACCCCGCCGGGCGTCCCATCCGGCTGGGTGGTCCAGTGCTGCCGAAAACTGGAAAAGTCACTGCACAGACGCACCGTGATGGTTTTAGGGGTCTGCTTTACGATCTTCGCCACGTCCCACAGAAAGCCGTTCGCCTCTGCCAACTGGGTGCCTACTTTAATTTCTGCCGCTGTAATGATATTCATTGTAATACCTCCATAATTTTGATAAGTGGGGCAGCAGGAGCGCCGCCCCGGTGGTTGTTATGCTGTCAAACTGGGTGCCATGGAATACTGCCCCAGTGGGTAAACAGTTTCAGCGCCCCTGTATTCAGAAGCCTTCTGACTGATACGGCATTTTTGAACCTGCTTTCCATCTGTGATAGTAACAGTCTTTGCCGTCCTGGCGGTTACGATGTAAGTCCATACACATTCGTGATCACAAATACTTCTCATGCTATACTCTTTGCCAACTTCAAATTTTTTCATTTTCTATTCCCTCCATGTGGTTGTTTATTTCCTTTACCTTATGTCTATATTGTATACTTACGGAAGTATAAAGTCAAGGCGGAAATGTGCTGAAAAGTACATAAAGTTACGGAAGTATATTTGTGCAATATTTATACTTCCGTAAGTGAAAAAGATATGCTATACTGTAGGAAAAGAAATGGAGGGCTGACATTATGCCGGAAGAAGAAAAGAAGAAATACCCAATACCCAGGGGCGCAGCCGCCACCAGGGCAAAGAATAAGCACCGAAACGCCAACTATGACCGGGGAGAACTTGCACTGCCCAAAGGCATGAAAGCAGAAGTGCGGAAAGCGGCGAAGCAGGCGGGACAATCCTTTAACGCCTATGTTGAGCAGGCAATCAAAGAACGGTATAACCGGGACACCGGGGAAGAAATGACCTGGGAAAAGGCGGAAGATTTTGCCAAAACGGAGGATAACGAAAATGATTTGAACGCATAAAAGTTCCCGGAGGGCGTTGGCCTTCCGGGATTTCTTTTTATACTAACATAATAGCACCTACCGGTAACCTTGACAGTAAGACCAGCGCCGAGGTATTGGGGCTTATCAAGCGCACCAGCGCGGAGTTCCACCAAACCGTTGTGATGATTACCCACAATAACGACATTGCCCGCCTTGCAGACCGGATTATCCGTATTGAGGACGGCAAGATTGTGGATTAAGGAGGTGGCACGCTATGACATGGCCTTTTGAGAATGATACAAGCGCTATTACAAAAAAGCTGGCTAAAAACAGTTTGAAGTCCGGAAAAATGAGAAACCTTTTGATTATCCTAACGATCTCGCTTTCCATCGCATTAATGTCTGGACTGGCTCTCTATATAGCCTCCATGCAAACCGCAAATAGTCGGCAACTGGAAAATTTGCAGCAAGTATTTTTTTACGACATTACAGAACAGCAATGTGATACGCTTCGGCTGGACAGCCGCATTTCGGAAATGAGGGTTACAAAGTACGGCAAGCGTTCTGAAATTGAAAACTATGTAATCTGGCCGATGTATATTGAGCAATCCGAGGGAAAAATTCAAAGCGCAGAAATTTCCGAGGGACAATACCCATCGGCTGAAAACGAGATTGCCGTTGATGTGTCTTACTTAGAACGGATTGGAGAAAACCTTGAGATTGGTGATACAATTTCGTTTTCTTTTTATGACGGAACACAAGAATCCTTTGTACTTTCTGGTCTTACAGATACCGGCTCTACTTCTGATGTGTACCCGGTTTATTTCTCTGAACAATATGCGGAAACCGGAGGCCAACTGAAAGATACTTTGTTTGTAGCCGCTGCACAGATACAAGAAGCAAAAAGTATGACGGCAAATGAATTTCTTGATACCATTCATGCGATTGGAGCGGATTGCGGTATTGAACGACCGAGCATTGGTGAAAACAGTGCTTTTGTCCAGTCTTTGACCTTTAATCCGAAAAATATGCTTATTGCCGTTTGCATTGGCCTTGTAGTTCTATTTGCCGGCGTGGTGGTGATATACAGTATTTTCTATATCTCCATCATTAACCGTATTCAGTATTTTGGACAGTTAAGAACCATCGGAACCACTGGAAAACAGATTAAAAGAATCGTAAAACGGGAGGGTACTTTACTATTTTGTATAGGCGCGCCATCGGGGTTAGCCATGGGCTCAATTTTTGCGTGGATTCTCAATTCAGAGGGATGGTCATGGATAAACTTTCTCATTTGGGGTGCATTGATTATCTTAGCAGAGTATATCGCCGTTTTATATTCTATTAGTAAGCCTGCTAAAATTGCAAGTAAGGTATCACCTATTGAAGCATATAAAACAAAAGGAGTTTTGCAAAAATTCAAGACGCCTAAGCACCTGTTCAGGAGGATTACTCCTCTTTCGATGGCAAAAATGAACACTTCCCGCAACAGAAAAAAGTTCCTTATGACTTCTTTCTCTTTGGCAATCAGTGGAATTATCTTTATGGTTGGTTCTGCCTTTTTGACTTCCTTTAATCAGGAGGCTTATGCCAGAAATGGAATTATGGAACATGGCGAAGTTAGGATTTATTTATCAGAAAACGCTGCACAAGTGAATGAACAGGGATATGCAGGAATACAAGTCAACAATCCGCTCAATGATACTTTTGTGCGGGAAATTTCCCGGGTGAACGGAGTAAAAGAAATCATACCTTTTGAGAAGCTGTACTGCACATTTGAATATAATGGCCGTCGTGACGATGATTTTATTGTTCCCTTTACGGAAGAAGAATTTACTCATTTATCAAAGTATATTGAAACGCAAGACCGGAGCTATTTGGATATTGTAGAAAACAAGGAAATCTTTGTCTTAAAGAATGACGCTGTGGAAGAGATATACGGCTGGAAATTCCAGCCCGGCGACACTATAAAATTTGAATGGTTTGACGGCACAGAATACCGCGAAGATGTATTCTCCATTGGCGGTGAAATTACAAGTGAAAAAGCATACAGCAATCCAGAATGTTTTACTGCCCTCGGTGTATCTGGCTGGTTTATAATGCCTGACGAGCTCGTTCATACAATGCTGCCGGAAAGCTGCAATATCAATTCGGAAGTGCTTCTCTCGACAGAATGGGATTCCAAAGAGTCGGAAATCACGCAACAGTTGAAGGCAATTATTGCCAACGCAGATGATTTGCAAATGCGCACCTTGAGAGATTCTATCAATAGCAAGGCAGGAATGTATAACACGCTTTTTACTTCAATCATTGGCATTAGCATTTTTATCATGATGTTCAGCCTGATCAGCCTTATCAATACTCTGGTGACAAATATTATGACCCGCAAGCGGGAATTGTCGGTTTTACAGTCTATTGGCATGACAAAGCGGCAGCTCAATAACATGGTTCAGTATGAAGCCGGATTGATTGCTGTATGGAATATCATTATCACTCTGTTAGTAGGTGGATTTTTAGGGTTTATGCTTATTTGGGGACTGAACAGTATTGGCATGAATTATTTGCACTGGGCGTATCCGATATGGTTTGCACTCTTGTATGCGGTTGTTGTTCTTGTGATGCCAGTGATTATTACAAAGGCAGCAATCTATTTTCTCCAAAAGAAATCCATTGTGGAGAGATTGCGCGAAATTGAATAAACGATTGGAAATGTCCAAACAAGGTGGCACGCTATGACATGGCCTTTTGAGCATGATAGGGATATAGCGTAAGCAGCACTGATTTTATATTTTTTAATAAATCCGGTAAAGGCGCTAAATATGTGTCATTCAGCGCCTTTCTATACTTAAAGTTTATTTTCTCAGTACACCCTTCAAATACTTCGCAATTTCCTTCACCTGGCAGTTTTTGAAGAAATATTCCTGAAATTTCTCGCCGCTGATTGCGGCTTTTAAAACTTCCTGGTCAATGGTCTTTAAAATTGTCATAATATCTTTGTGGGTAATTTCCTTTATATTGTCTAAAATCTTCTTGTTTCTCTGTTAAATATTATTTTACCAGAAGGTTGGGTAGCCATATAACGATATCCGGGATATAGGTACACATTAGTAATACAATGATTAACGGTGCCAGGAACGGTATAATGGATCTATACAGCTTATCAAGCTTGATCTTAGCTACGTCGGATATGACGAACAGACATACACCAAAGGGCGGGGTTACCTGGCCAATCATCAGATTCAGTACCATGACAACTCCAAAGTGTACCAGATCAATATTCAGATCCTTGACAATAGGCAGCAGTACCGGAAGCATCAGGGTTAGGATTGCCCCTGGTTCCATGAACATACCCAGTATCAGAAGTACCACATTAATGATAAGCAGAATCACTTCAGGATTGCTGCTGATTCCCAGAATAAAGTCTGCAATAGCCTTGGAAGCCCCCTCCTTCACCAGTACATAAGTGAACAATGTGGAGGTTCCGATGATAAAAAGGGTGTTGGCAGAGGTGATAGCTGATTCCAGCAAACAGTTTTTGAATGCTTTCCAATCTATGGTGTGATATACCACCACTGCAATCACCAGGGAGTAGGCCACAGCGATGCTGGAAGCTTCCGTAGGAGTGAAGCTTCCAGAGGTGAATCCGGCCAGGATAATCAGTGGAGTGATCAGGGACAGGATGGAGCCAAAAAACTGCTTGATTAGCGCTATTATATCGAAAGGATGACGCTCAAACCTATATTTCACTGCAAAGATAAAAACCAGAACCATCAGGGCAACCCCCATGAGAAGGCCAGGCAGTACGCCGCCCATAAACAGCTTTGCCACACTGACACTGGCAGTAGCACCGTATATAATCAGCGGAATACTGGGAGGAAATATAGGCCCGATTACTGAGGAGGCTGCCGTTACCGCGCCGGAAAAATTATCCCGGTATCCATTCTTGGTCATAGCTTCCATCTCAATGGTGCCGAGGCCGCCAGCATCCGCAGCAGCGCTTCCTGACATGCCTGCGAAAATGATACTGGCCACAATATTGGCATGACCCAGGCCGCCTGGAATCCAGCCCACCAGTTCCTTGGCGAAACTGAAAATCTTGTCAGTAATCTTACCGGCGTTCATCAGGTTTCCTGCCAGGATAAACAGAGGGATGGCAATCAGCAGATAGGAGTCAACACCTGTTACCATCTTCTGGCCAATGACCATCAAAGGGTAATCCAGTACCAGACACCCCAGGACCGCACTGGCTCCGATGGAGATGCTGATGGGTACTCCTATCAGCAGTAATATTATAAAAGTGATGAAAAATATTGTCATTTTACCATCCCTCCTTTGCTGTTGTCCTCTGGTGTTTTAACCATAATCCGCTCCAGAAGCTGATAGATGGTTTTTACTGCAATGAATCCGCCTGCGATTGCCATAGGAAGAAAATGCCAGGCCTTCGATAAGAACTGCATAGTTGAAAAATGGCTGGTACTGTTGATCTTATACATGCCTGCGTAGGCCACGATCATGACAAGGCCCAGGCCCAGGCTGAAAATCTTGTTGATGAACCAGAATATGTTCTGCACATTCCTGGGAGCCCGTACATAGAGCATGTCCAGAGTGATCAGACGATCCTTGTCATAAAGTACAATGATGCCCAGAAATGCCATCCACATAAACAGGAATCCGCAGGCTTCCGTTGAAGCGCGGAAAGACTTGTTCAAGAAGTTGCGCAGACACAGCTCGTAGAGCATGATTCCTACAATGCCTGCCACCAGAAGCATTAGGACAGCGGAAACAATTTTCACGAAAATGTCTGTGATTTTCTTATATATATTCACTGTAATCACTCCCTTGAATTTAAGAGGGGCTGCATCCCGGGCGGGAGTGGAGCCCCTGTTTTATCAGTCAGTCTTATTATTTAGCTAAGATTTCATCCAGGATCTCCTGGTTGAACCAAGGCTCGTTGGCATAACGCGCATAGTATTCCTCGCCGCCCAGCTTATCCTTGAAACTTTGGATATCAGGATTTTCGTCAAACTCCACGCCCGCCTCTTTTAAAGTTTTGGTTGCAGTTTCATTATCAGAAGCGATGGTATCAAAGGAGTATTTGGCGGCAGCTTTAGCCTGTTCTTTTAAGATCTTCTGATATTCGGCTGGAAGCTTGTCGAATGAATCAGAGTTGACAGCCATAGTGCAGCCCATCCACATATAGTTGATAAAGCTGAAATACTTGATATCATCGTAGGTGGCATTGGCTACCAGATGATAGGTGGCATTGTCCTGGCCTTCTGCGGTGCCGTTGGAAAGTGCAATTGCCAGTTCGTTTAAAGCCAGGGCTACTGGGTTGGCGCCCAGGGTCTCCCAGCAGTCCAGATACATCTGGCTGGTGGGAACACGCAGCTTCAGTCCTTCTACATCAGCAGCAGTATGTACGGCTCGATTGGTGGTGGATACCTGACGCATTCCGTTGTCGCCCTCTGCCAAATAAACCAGGCCGGTGGAAGGAAGGTCTGCGAAGATCTTTTCACCGATTTTCCCGTTTACAACCTCGTAAGCCTGCTTTGCACTGTCAAAGATAAAGGGCAGATCCAGGATTTTGGCCTTGTCATAGAACTCTGTAAAACCGGAGGTCCCTGCAAAAATGATATCAATAGTACCCATACGCGTGGACTGAAGAGCTTCAGCATCGTTGCCCAGCTCACCGGAGTGGTACGCATCCAGGGTGATTTTGCCGCCGGAAGCCTCCTCGACCAGCTTTTTGTATTCGAGTATGGTCTTAGTAGGAACGGAATTTTCGTTACCGGGAGAATATAATGTCAGTGTAACAGGTTCTAATGCATCTGGATTGGATGCAGCTTCGCTGGATCCATCGGCAGGTTTGTCAGCTTCTGTAGCGGTAGTGGTGGAATCAGTAGTGCTCGCGTTTTTGTTTGATCCGCCGCAGCCTGCTAAGGACAGCACCATGGCAGTGGATAGAGCAATAGATAACATTTTTTTCATTGTAACCCTCCTGTAAGTAGTAAATTGTATGATTGTATGATGTCTGATGTACTAACAATATTATAACATGATAAGATTGGTTGTCTATGCATAAAAGATATAAAAATACCTGTATATTTTATGCGATATGCACAAAAACGTGTCAGCATAAAGACTCACATCCAACAGGCTAAAGCCCATAACAAAAAATCCCAGCGATATTGGCATCATTGCCATATCACTGGGATTCATTATTTTGTAGTGGATTTTTCCAGATCAGTTGCAATCAGGCTCAAATGTTCCTGCATATTTCGCTCGCCTGCCGCTGCATCTTTCGTCTTAAAGGCATCCAGAATCATCTGATGGGGAAGGATTGCATTTTCCGCATTCTGAGGGATATAGAAGGTTCTGCTTCGGAAATTCTTCATATTCTTTTCAACTTGCTTGCTGATGCTAATCAGCAGTTGGTTGCGGCTGTATTCCACAATATCAGCATGAAACTTCTCATCATAAATCACGATGTTGGGAACGTCCTTGTTATTCACTGCGGTGATGAACTTCTGGTGAAGACGTTCAAGATGGGCTACGTCCTCGTCGGAGCAGCGCTCTATGGCAAGACGCACGGACAGAGGTTCAATGGCCATACGGACTTCCAGAAAATCTTTAGTCTCTACCTCATGTTCTGTGAACCACTGCATAATGTCGTCCAGTTCCACTTCAGAAGTCCTTGCGGCAAATGTACCCTTGCCGGGTCTTAATTCCACATAGCCAGTGGCTTCCAGCATCCGGAAGGCTTCTCTCACAGTACCACGGCCCACTTCCAATTGTTCGCACAATTCTTTTTCCACAGGTAATTTATCTCCTACGGATACTTCACCGGAAAACAGATATTCTTTTATCTTTTCAACTACCTGCTGAACAACAGGAACCCGTTTTACTGACTCCATAAGAATCCCCCTTTATGTTATGTACTTTAATTGTCTTAGAGTAATACATCATACAATTTAATGTCTTTATATCCTAATACCAAAGCATGGTTTTGTCAATATGGAATCATTTAATAATGTTTGTAACTATTGACATATTTGAATGCGTCTGCTATTCTTTGGCTATATTGTATGATTGTATGATGTCGGTAAAACTATAACTTACTGATTGTATGGAGGAAAAACAAATGGATATTGCAAGTATGGAAAAAACTTGCCGGGCAGTACGCCGTGATATTATTAACATGACAGCCGATGCAGCATCTGGCCATCCGGGTGGGTCATTATCTGCTGTGGAAATTATTACGACCCTGTTTTTTGGAAAGATGAATATTGACCCAGCTAATCCAAAGAAGGCGGACAGAGACCGTTTTGTGCTGTCTAAAGGACATGCAGCGCCCTGTTACTATGCGGTACTGGGGGAGAAGGGCTTTTTTGACAAGGCGGAGTTTAAAAACTTTAGGCAGCTTCACAGTTTCCTTCAGGGCCACCCGGATGCTAAGAAATGTCCTGGTGTGGAGGCATCCACCGGATCTCTGGGACAGGGGATTTCCATTGCTGTCGGCATGGCTTTGGGTGCTAAGAAACTGGATCACAGCGGCGTTAAGGTCTATACGCTGCTGGGAGACGGGGAACTTCAGGAGGGGCAGGTGTGGGAGGCTTCCATGGCAGCTTCACATTATAAGCTGGACAATCTGACAGTTATTATTGACAACAATGGCCTTCAAATCGATGGTACGAATGACCAGGTAATGGGGCTGGGAGATTTAAATGCCAAGTTTACATCTTTTGGATTCTATGTTCTGGAGATAGATGGAAACGATGTGGAGGCTGTATCCAAGGCTCTTGACACAGAAACTGATGGCAGGCCAAAATGCATCATCGCACGGACAGTGAAAGGCAAAGGCGTGTCATTTATGGAGAACCAGGTGGGCTGGCATGGCAAAGCGCCTAGCGAATGGGAGCGTCAGCAGGCATTAAAGGAATTGGAGGATTAATCATGAGCGAGTTAAAAGCAATTCGCGCCGCCTATGGAGAGGCGCTGGCTGAATTAGGAGAGAAGAATAAAAAGGCAGTAGTGTTGGATTCGGATCTGGCTCATGCCACTATGACTGCTACATTTGCAGATAAATTCCCGGAACGTTTTTTCAATGCGGGAATTGCTGAGGCCAATATGGTAGATATGGCAGCGGGCCTTTCTACCATGGGATACATACCGTTTGCCAGCACATTTGCATTATTTGGCGCAGGCCGCGCCTACGATCAGGTGAGAAACGGCTGTGCATACCCCGATTTTAATGTGAAGCTGTGCATGACCCATGCCGGAATCACCCTGGGCGAAGACGGCGGCAGTCATCAGGCAATTGAGGACCTGGCTCTCATGCGGGTAATCCCCGGAATGACAGTGGTGGTTCCCTGTGATGCAGAGGAAACTCGCCGGGCCGTGATGGCGCTGGCAGATATGCAGGGACCTGCCTATCTGCGTCTGGCACGCCTGCCATCTCCTGTATTTGAGGAGAAGATGCCCTTTACAATCGGCAAGGCCAATGTGCTGAGAGAGGGCAAAGACGTAGTGGTATTTGCCTGCGGGATTATGGTTGCCACTGTACTTGAATGCGCTGAGAAGCTGGAAGCTGAGGGCATCTTCATAACAGTAGTCAATATGCATACCATCAAACCCATTGACAGGGATTGTATCATAAAATACGCAGGAAAATGCAGCAAGGTGGTGACTGTGGAGGAACATAGTGTCATTGGCGGTCTTGGGGACGCGGTGGGAGAAGTGCTGCTGGCAGAGGGCCGCGGTGTGAAATTTAAAAAGATAGGTGTAAATGATATCTTCGGTCAGTCTGGTAAACCTGAGGAATTGCTGGAGGAATATGGATTAAGTGAAAACCAGATTTACCGCCGTCTGAAAGAAGTGGCAGAGACTTGAGCTCTTGATTTTTTTTGAGAGCTTCGGCTTTTTTTATCAGTGTGGAACTATCATGAATGCTCAGGGCCTTAGCAGGAATCCTAATTCGGGAATTTGGGGAGACCTGCGGTGTAATTAATGTACTTTCTTTTCCTCTGATTCAGGAATTTATAGAGGAAAATTCAGCGTTCTCTGGGTGACGATGCGCGGGTTTATCCGGCGGCAGACGTATTAACCGGAGCAAAGGACTGCGGACAGACTACCGTGGTTGTAGGCGGTGGACTGGCGGGATGACAAACCGCGTTTTTTATTATGGTGTTCCAAGCCAAGTCGTTATCAGTACCGATTGACTGACTAAAGGACAGAAAAAAAATATTGAATTTCAGCATTTTCTCCAATGTTATTATTAACAATTTGAGTATATATTATATTGAATTTTTCTGTTCTCCATATTATTATTTTAGTAAAGTACATGATAAATGAGACAAGACAAAAATGATGGTGGCAGTCATGGTCCGGGAAAATTAGAAGGATATTCGGCTGTCCAACAGACGCCATTGTAAGTTTTTTACTTGAAAGATAAGGAGTTTATTAGAGACATGAAAAAAGAATACATTAATATGAATGTATTCGATGCATTGCAGAAGAGATTTGCGTTTTTGTTTCAGGAATTTAAAAATATTTATATCTCATTCAGTGGCGGCAAGGATAGTGGTGTTCTTTTGAATTTGCTGCTGGATTACCGGAATAAGTATGCTTCAGATCGTGTGATTGGCGTATTCCATCAGGATTTTGAGGCGCAGTATACCGTGACCACGGACTATATTACCCGCACTTTTAAGCGATTGGAAAACGAATCTGGCATAGACCTTTACTGGGTCTGCCTTCCCATGGCAACCAGGACAGCACTGAGTAGCTATGAGATGTATTGGTATCCTTGGGATGATACCAAACAGGATATATGGGTGCGTCCGATACCGGAGTATCCCTATGTCATTAATCTGACGAAGCCTTTTACCCACTATCGTTACAGGATGCATCAGGAAGATTTGGCAAAGCAGTTTGGCCGATTCTACAAGGAGGAGCATGGGAATGGCAGGACGGTCTGCCTGCTTGGTATGCGGGCGGATGAATCTCTGCAGCGGTACAGCGGATTTGTCAATAAGAAATACGGATATCAAAACGAGTGCTGGATTTCCAGGCAGTTTAAAGACGTATGGTGTGCTTCACCTTTATACGACTGGTCAAATTCTGACGTATGGTGCGCGAATTATCGCTTCGATTATGATTACAACAATTTATATGATCTGTATTATAAGGCAGGATTAAAAATAGACCAGATGCGGGTAGCATCGCCTTTTAATGATTACTCCAAAGACGCTTTGAATCTGTACCGGGTCATCGACCCGGAAATATGGACAAAACTGGTGGGGCGGGTGCGCGGAGCAAATTTTGGCGCTATTTATGGCAAGACAAAAGCGATGGGTTACCGCAGTATTACGTTACCGGAAGGTCATACCTGGAAATCCTACACTCAATTTTTGCTGGATACATTGCCTGCCCGGCTGCGGAATAATTATGTGAAAAAGTTTAACACCTCCATCCATTTCTGGCGTGAGACCGGAGGAGGGCTGCCGGAGGAAACAATCCGTGAGCTTGTGGAAAAGGGATATCATATACGGAGGAATGGTATCTCTAACTATACAATCAATAAAAATTCCCGTATTATTTTTCTTGGACCGATTCCCGATCATACCGATGATATCAAAAGCACGAAAGATATACCAAGCTGGAAACGGATGTGCTACTGTATTCTGAAA
This sequence comes from Enterocloster clostridioformis, assembly GCF_020297485.1. Classification (NCBI taxonomy): domain Bacteria; kingdom Bacillati; phylum Bacillota; class Clostridia; order Lachnospirales; family Lachnospiraceae; genus Enterocloster; species Enterocloster clostridioformis. The sequence goes on along the minus strand of NZ_JAIWZC010000001.1, from coordinate 923,790 downwards.
AATGACCATACCTGTCGGTTTATGGGGTTTGGGCTTACGCGGCAGCAACAAAAACGTGTGGATATTATTAGACGCAAGTACGGAGGGATGATAGATGGTAAATAAGGAATTCAGAAGCCCGGTATACCATATCATTGCGGTACCATTTGAAAACATTGTACCCAATACATATAACCCGAACAACGTGGCCCCACCGGAAATGCGGTTGTTGTACGACAGCATCAAGGAGGACGGTTATACTATGCCGATTGTCTGTTATTATGCAAAAGGCAGTGATAAGTATGTGATTGTAGATGGCTTTCATCGTTGGCGGGTGATGCGGGATTACCCGGATATTTATGAGCGTGAGAAGGGGATGATGCCGGTTTCGATAATCGATAAGCCGCTGTCCGACCGTATGGCCAGTACCATCCGGCATAACCGCGCCCGTGGAATACATGATGTGGACTTAATGAGTAATATCATTAAGGAACTGCACGAGTTAGGACGTTCTGACGCGTGGATTTCCAAACACCTGGGGATGGACCGGGATGAGATTTTGAGGCTCAAGCAGATTACTGGCCTGGCTGCCCTGTTCCGCGATGTGAAGTTTGGGCAGGCATGGCTGCCTGGGGAGGATGCGGTTCCGGCCGAAGAGGCTTCCGGTAGTGGGAAAACGCATACACCTTAGGAAATAATTAATAAATTCTTTAGCATTAAATAATACAATAATTCTACAGACCCAATATAATGTTAGAGGGGATAAATATCATGGAACATGTGTGGATTGAATTGCGGGCTTTGTCCCATGTTTTTGAATAAAAACTGCCCCGGCTGCGGCCGCGGTGAAGGAAACCAGGCATGGGAAGAATACTGGACATGCTCCTGTCCGTTATTTGTCAGAGACAAACAGCAATAAAAAGGATTGAGAAAAGCAAAACTGAAAGGAATATTTATATGAAGTACACGTGTATGCTTATTTCGGTGGCCGACATTAATGCTGCAAAAAAATTTTATGAGGATTTGTTTGGATTGGAAGTATTTCAGGATTACGGAAGAAACATCGCTTTTACCTGCGGCCTGGCATTGCAGCAGGATTTTGACTGGCTTGTGAATCTGCCGAAAGAAAAGGTATTAAAGAAATCCAACAATGCGGAAATTGTCTTTGAGGAACAGGACTTTGACGGCTTTCTGAACAAATTGAAAAAATACCCGGACATTGAATATCTGGGAGAAGTTATCGAGCATAGTTGGGGCCAGCGGGTTATTCGGTTTTACGATTTAGACGGACATATCATAGAGGTTGGGGAGGATATGAAAATGGTGATAAAGCGTTTTCTTGCCTCTGGCATGACTATGGAAGAAGTCTCTGTGAAAATGGATGCTTCCATGGAGGATTTGACAAAACTTCTGAATCGTTAATACGCTGTGGATGAATAAGCAAATATGGATTTGTAAGTCACATTATAACTCAGATTTTTTGCAAATAAATTTTGGTTTCCCTTTTCAAAAGCTTTGTAACCAGATGATTGAAACCGATGGAGGAAACGTATATGGATATTCAGAAAATTATCAGCTTAGTAACAAAGACGCAGGGGTTAATAAAGAACCGTGAAATGGCCGCTCATGTGAAGGAGAAGGGTCTTGCAGACTATGTAACGCAGGTAGATATTGCCGTGCAAAATTTCTTAAAGAAGGAACTGTTTGCCCTTGCACCGAATATTCAATTTCTTGGAGAGGAAACCGGATTACAGGAAATAAAAGGGGATAGCTTTTGGATTTTAGACCCGGTTGACGGGACTACAAACCTTATGCACGACTATCAGCACAGCGTTGTATCTTTAGCCCTCTGCCGCCAGGGGGAAATTGTTATGGGAATTGTATACGATCCCTTCCGTGAAGAAGTGTTTTCAGCGATTAAGGGAAAGGGCAGTTTTCTAAATGGACACCCCATACATGTATCAAACGCAGAAAAACTATCCGATACAATGATTGGGCTGGGAACAGCAAAAAGAGAGCTGGCCGATGAAAACTTTGCCCGGTTCCGCAGGGTGTTTGGTCAGTGCCAGGATGTCCGCAGGATTGGATCTGCCGCTCTGGAACTGGCATATACCGCCTGCGGCAGACAGGGAGGCTATTTCGAGATATACCTTAATCCCTGGGATTATGCTGCCGGTATGCTTTTAATTCAGGAGGCTGGCGGTCAGGTAACTGATTTTATGGGGAAACCGCTTGATCCGAAAAAGGGCAGCAGCGTAGCGGGAACAAACGGATGTATTCATGTTGAGCTGTTAAAGCTGCTGTAAGCCATATGTTCCCTTTTCAGAAATTGTAGAGAAAATTTAAATCCGGAATTGAAAAGCGGAAAATTATAGAAGTTAAAAAGGGAAGGATAGAATGAAAAAAATTAGTCGGGAAGCAGAACAGATAATGATTGAGCGTTTCGGAAAAGACACAATAATAGCATTGGCAACAACGGAAAATGAAACGCCTTATGTGCGATATGTAAATGCCTATTACGAAAATGGTGCATTTTATATCATTACATACGCACTCTCAAATAAAATGAAACATATAAAGGATAACCCTGTTGTTGCAATCGCCGGCGAGTGGTTTACAGCGCATGGGAAAGGCGTCAGCCTGGGGTATTTCGGAAAAAAAGAGAATTGTATAATTGCTGAAAAGCTGAAAAATGTCTTTGCGGAGTGGATTGATAATGGACATAATAATTTCGATGATGAAAATACCGTTATTCTATGTGTAGAATTAACAGATGGCCTGTTACTCTCGCATGGTGCTAGATATGAGTTTTAGCCATTTAAATTCAACTGGTGGTTTTGAAATTGATTTTCAAGCCGCCTTTTTATTTTCATTGATTTTGATAAATTCTGCCGTTTAAGTAATGCGGTATTAAGCGAAACAGGAGGCTCCGGCCTCGGGCTTGCTTACCATACAAAGGTGGTGATTATCTTGAAAATTCGCAGCGAATTTACTTGTCCGTTAGAATTGGTTCACGATATGGTAAAGGGCAAATGGAAACTTATTATAATTTTTAATTTGAGGAAAGGCTCTTGCTCATTTTCTGGTTTGTTACATAGCATTGAGGGAATAAGTCAAAAAATGCTTTTGGAGCAACTGAATGAATTAAAACAGTTTGGCTTGGTCGAGAAAAAATCCTACGCTGGTTATCCTCTCAAAGTAACATATTTTCTAACCGCTATGGGCCTAAAAATGCTATCAGCGATTGAGATAATGCAAGGCATTGGTATAGAATATATGGTAAAACACGGAATGTCAGAAATTCTTGATGAAAAAGGAATTTGTTATTGACGCTATACACAAAAAAGTAAGTAATTTACTTGCTGGCGGCTTTCGTGTATTATTTTATCAAACAGAAATGTAGAAGGGATTTGATAAAATGAATACTGCATTAGTAATAATTGACATTCAAAATGACTATTTTCCACAAGGGAAATGTGAGCTTTTTCAATCAGAACAGGCACTAAAGGTCACAAAAAGATTGCTGGAACATTTTAGAGAAAGGAAACTCCCCATTTTTTATGTACAACACATATCATCAGAGGGCGCAGCTTTTTTTCTTCCAAATACGAAAGGCGTTCAACTTCACAAGGAGATAGAACCTTTAAGTTCAGAATATATTATTGTAAAGCATACGCCTAATAGCTTTCATGAAACAACATTGCAAGAAAAATTAACCTCATTGTCAATAAAAAATTTGGTAATGTGTGGTATGATGACACATATGTGTGTAGATACGACTGTGAGAGCAGCAAAAGACCTTGGTCATTTGGTTACTCTCATATCTGACGCTTGTGCAACAAAAGACCTAGAATGGAACGGCCGAAAGCTGCCTGCAAGTCTTATCAATGATGTATACATGGCTTCACTGAATGGTAAATTTGCAACGGTTATGTCAAGTACAGATTATTTGCTGTAAATGCCACGTCAATCCAGACTGTCACGATTGTACCTTTTCCATCAAAAACAGCGTCCTATCGAGTGACAGGACGCAGGAAACAGCACCCGCTGCTGTGACACAAAACGGAAAGCAGCGTCTTTGATTTCTCAAAACAGCCGTTTTATGTTGCTGCACAAATAGCATTTTCTTTTTTGTTAATCCTCACTAATCTCCATCATTATGTGGACGCTTTTTGGGATTCTTTTTATCATTGTATTTTTTCATAATAACCATTTTTAGTAAGCCAACGACAATCAAAACCGCGGCAATGATAATCCACCAGTATTGCTCCATAACCTACTTCACCCCCTTTCAGTTGTCTTAAATCATCTGCCCCGTCCTATGCAGAATGGAGAAGTTCATTATCCTGCCAGCTTCTGAAACAGACGTTTTGTAAGGAAATAATACCAGATTAAAGCTGCCGCCAAAGCCATGGGAAAATAAAGAACCGCCTCATTCTGTACGGCTTTAGCTGCCCAAAATGATGGAAGGAAGCCAACCGCAAACTGGCAGTAACTATCAATCAAGAATGGGGCTGGTATTCCTAGTAATGTAAGTGCAGCCAGTTTTGTAACTGCCATTCCCTCCAGTTTATTAGCTGAAAGGGTAATGATCATCAGGGCTACCATAATAGCCTGGACCGCCCCTAAAACGGACAAGCCTAAAACCATGATGACGGACCGTTTTTCCAATGAAAAGATTAACATCACAATAAATGTAACAACCGTTGACAGAATTGCAGGTATTCCAAGCCTTGAAAAAATATATCCTGATTTTCCAAGCGGAGTTATTGAAAAATACCTGGAAACTTTATCATCAATTTCTTCTAAGGTAATCATGGCAAAAGCAAAACAAAGAAGCACTGGCGCCATGATAGAAAGAAATAAGTCAAACATCGGATAATAGGGCTGTAAAGAAAATTTTGCCGCTTTTTCTATCAATGGGATTCCAAATTTAATAAGGGCGCCAACCAGAAACGGGGTGAAACAAGCTGCAAGCATCATGGGATCCTTTTTTATCTGTTGGAATACCTGCCCTATGCTGTTAAATACCTTTTTCATATCTTCACACCTCCAATACTCCGCCACATTTTTGATACCATTTTATGTGCTGCCGGATATAATACAAAATTTGCTGCAAGAACCAGAACCAAATCCAAAAACGGGTTCTGGCTGTACCCTGTTATTAAATTCATGCAGGCCATAAATGGAAAGAACCGTAAAATTTCCGGCAGGTCTGTAAATAATCCTGCAATGGGCGGAGCAAAGCATAAAATCTCAATGGGCATAATTACAATTAAAAACTGATTCAGGTTCGCAATCTTCGTGGCAGCCATGATACCGAGCATAGTAAAAATCGATGATGTTAATGCTGTCCCGATTATGATACCTGATAGGTTCTTATTTCCTGCCGCAATTCCCAGTATCAATGCGACTACACAGGATATAAACATCAGTGAAAATACCTTGGCAAGGATGTACTCGGATACTTTTGCCGGCGATATGGCAATCGCATGGAGTACCTTTTGACTTTTTTCAAGTAAAACAATCGCTCCCATGAAGAACAGCCCCATGGCCGCCGGATCGGAATAAATCATAATGGCGGCTGCATTGTGTTTCCAGTTATCCGGTAAAGCTGTAATGCCGAAGATATAAATCACGGTCAAAACAAAATAAATAAAGTAAAAGCCATATTTCCATTGGAAGTGAATATCGCCGCGGACTAATCTTCTTAATTTCATTGCAGCGTCCTCCCTGTTATATCCACGAAAATATCATTTAATGTCGGCTCACTGCTGTGGACAGAGCGAAGACTATTGCTTCGGATAAGTTCATTTAGCCGTTTATCATCCGCAGTTTGTGTAAGCATGCATTCACCCGTCTTTTCTCCATTTTCAAAATAGGCGTACCGGATTTTAGCGGCACCTCTTGACATGATAAGATTATGAGGGGTATCCAGGGCGCTGACCTTTCCTGATACGATAAAAGCAACCTGATCGCACAGTTCAGTTGCGTCAAACATATTGTGCGTGGTAATAATAATCGTCTTCCCGCGTTTTTTCTCGGCAAGGATAATATCTTTCATGAGCCTGCTGTTGGTAGGATCAAGGCCGCTGGTGGGTTCATCAAGAAAAAGAATATCCGGATTGTGGACCAGGGCTTTTATAAAGTTCAGCCTGGAACGCATACCTTTTGAAAAATCGGAAACCTTTTTATCACCGTCATTTTCCAGCCCCACCATTCTTAAAAGTTCTTCAGTGGAACGGAGCGGCCGGTCATACAGGGAACCAAAGTATTTCAGATTTTCGCGTGCGGTGAATTTCTCATAACAGGTGGAAAACTCAAAATCAACGCCGATACGCTCGTAAAATCTGTTAGTCCTTTCGCGGATTTCCGTTCCAGCTACTTTGACACTCCCTTTATATCTTGTGTTAAGACCGGTCAGGACTTTTTGTATGGTTGATTTACCGGCGCCTGATGGCCCCAGAAAACCGAAGATTTCCCCCCGTCCTACGTGAAAACTCACATTTTCGACAAAAGGCTTGTTTGTGTAGCTGAAACATAATTTGTTGACTTCAATCATTTTTACTTCCTCCTTTTTGGATATATGACGATTTATAAAATATAGTCACATGACGATTAAAAAAATGTTTGGCTACCTGTCAGCCAAATAACCAAACAAGTGCTGCTATTTTTTAACAACCTGTTCCACGATACCATCAACTAAAAGTGTTTGTATCTGTTCTAATTCTTCATCTTCCCTGAACTGCTCCAGGCAGGTCAACACAGAATATAGAGATTTAATCAATACAGTATGAGGAACGGTAAACTGTACTCCCATTTGCTGCAACATTTCCAATATGCGGATATCATTGTACATATGATTACTGAAAATATCAGGGGACAACTTCCGTTGCAGATAATCCATTATGGATAAATCAATCTGCGACAGGATGGGAGAAGTAATGATTCCGGTAAGACTCATCATAATGACGTCTTTGGTTAAAGCCTTTTGCGTAGGATAATGCTTCTTCTTCACCACTGTTTCAATATTTTCAAAAAGTTTCTGCTGTAATTGAAAGTTGATTTCGATATACAGGTGTTCCTTGCTGGGATAAAACGCATAAAAGGAGCCTTTGGAAATATTGGCGGCAACAGCTAAATCATCAACAGTCACTTTCTTTAATCCATGCAGGGAAAAAAGTTTTTCGCCTTCGGCCAGTAGTTTATCACTAATAAATGCTTTTTCTTTTTCAGTAAAGCGCGGCACTTTTATCACCTCCTAGTGACTAAATGTTCAATATAGTCATATAGAATATATCACTTATGGTCCGCATTGTCAATTATTATCTAAAGTAATTAAAAAAAATGCCACAGTGCCCTAGCGATTTCCTGAAAAAAAGCGCATTGTGTGATAAGCCCGGCAAAAAATAAGATGATATAATGTGAACATCAAATACAGGAGGTACAACAATGTACGCATGGGAAGCAATCGAACAATCCTTAACTTTTATCGAGGAACACTTAACAGAAGAAATTTATACGGAAGAACTGGCTAATATAGTTGGCCTGTCCCCTTTCTACTTTCAGCGTTTGTTCAAGCGGCTGGTAAATAAACCGATTCAGGAATATGTGAAGCTCCGCCGCCTGGCAAAGGTGATTGAAAATCTGGGTAATACCGAACAGAGAATACTTGACGTTGCCCTGGACTATGGCTTTACAAGCCATGCAAATTTTACGCGGGCCTTCAAGGAAACGTATGGAATCACACCCGAAGAGTACAGGAGAGATTTACCAATGCTCAACACATTCGACAAGCCGGAAGTCTCCATGAATTATGTCTTAGTAGATGAAGGGGTTCCGCTGGTGGTAGGAAATATCGTCTTGGAAATCCAGAGAAAAACGTTGGCGGAACCGGAAATTTACCTCGGCTTGGAAACGGAAGTTCGTATTTCTGAACAAATTCCGGTTGGTGAAAGCACAGGTGTAGACGTGCCGGGACAGCTTTGGAGACGCTATCATATGGAGAAGGCGTCAATCGCAGCAAATATCAATACAAACGTAGAAATGGGAATGTCCCATACCCAAGATACGGCACAGGGTCTTTTCACGTATTTTGCGGGTGGTCTTATTCAAAATATCCCGCATCATCAGCAGGAATACTTTGTAAAGAGGAAACTCGCGGCAGGAGATTACATCGTTTGCAGAATCGAGGCAGAAAATTTTGAGGATTTGGTAACGGATGCCTTGAATCAGGGTGGAAAATACCTTTTCGGTACATGGCTGCCGCATCACAACTTAACAACGGAGCCTTTCTCAGCAGAAAAGTATTATCGTGACCTAAAAGATATGGCCTGTATGGAAATTTGGGTCAAGCCCTTACCGTTGGAAAATAAAAGATAGGAGGGATATTGGGATGGATTGGAATATGCTTTATACAGCGGGAAATCTCTATACCGGAAGATTGAGTTAATAAAAACAAATAAATAATATCCAGATTAGCGGGGCGGCTTTTGGCGGCTCCGCTGGCTTTTTATACTATGTTCAATTTTGGAAGTCCGCGTCCGGTCTGTCACGTCTGTAATAATGCTCTTTTCTGTTTCCAGATTATGCGTTCCTAAGTATTGATACGGTACTTTTCGGCTTTTTGACAAGCGGATATATGTCACTCAGAGAACTCGAAGACAGCTGCAAAGTAAATATCCGATTCATGTATTTAATGGACAATGAACGTCCCTCAAATACAAAAAAGTAGGTGACGCGGTTGGTAACACTAATACAGAATACACCCTGACACACAAGCTTTTCAGCGATTAGAAATAGCATCTGCTCTGAGAGATGATAATAAAAAAATTGCCAGAACAATTGAATACATTTTTTATTGATAAACAGAGCATTTTTATAGATAATCAGATAAAGGAGAAGCGTTATGATTACTGTTTCAAAAAGACAAAAGGAGATTGTAGAATACCTGATAAAACAGACCGATTATGTAACGATCTGCGATATTGCCATGAAATTTTCTATAAGCGACCGCACATGTAGAAATGATCTGTCCTCCATCGGAACATTTTTAAAAGAATCAGGACTTTCTCTCTCAAGAAAGACTGGGAAAGGCGTTTTTCTGAACTGTACACCCGAAGAAAAGCGAAAAATATCTGAGCTTTTAAAAACAGCTGACACCAGGTTTTACAACAGAAGAGAACGAGAAAATCTGGTCATTGCCCTGCTGCTCATCAGTGAGACCACGACCTTCCAGGAATTAGCAGAAGTATGCCTTGTGAGCAAGCAGACTGTAATCAATCAATTTGATTCCCTGGAACAGCGGCTTCGCAGGAATACGCTGGCGATTGAGAAGGTGCCCGGCAGAGGACTGCATTTAAAAGGTGAGGAAAAAAGTATCCGCTTTCAGTTTTTAGAGCTTCTTGGAATGGAGCTTTGCAAAGAAGAAATATACAGCCTCTTCTCAGAGGACAAATCCATCCAGGCAAATTTCCCGACTGCTACGGCAATTGTCAATGACATACAGGAGCTAAAAAAGATACAGTTCGTGGACTTTAAAAGAATACAGCTCATACTCTCATACATTTTAAGCCGTATTGAAAACGGTCACTCCCTGAGGAAAAATTGGGTATACAAAGATGATTCCGATCTCAAAAAGGTCATTGAAAAATATATTTCAACTGACTCTGAGCAGTATTTTATATGCTCTCTTATTCAGGCTGAGAGAACAAACCAGCCTATATTAAACATGAGTACGCGGGATGAAGCACAAATGATATCCCAGGAGCTGATCTCATCACTCGCTCAAGTATACCCCATTGAGCGTGATTCTCTCCGTGAGATCATAGACGGATTGACGGTCCACCTAAGAGCTGCCATTTACCGCAGTCGCAGTAAAATCCATATCCGCAACGAATTGCTAAATGAGGTCAAGATGTCTGTCTCTTTAATGTTTGAATTTACTCTGCATGAAATGTGTAAAGTAGAAGAAAAATACGGCATTGTTTTTGATGAAAACGAAATCGCATACATTGCCATGTATCTGACTTCAATCTACGAGACAAGCATTAAGGAAACTGTATCGCTTGATATACTTATTATCTGCTCCTATGGAGTGGCCACAAGTGCAGTGTTAAAGCTGCGTCTTGAACGTGCTCTCCCTGATTGCAATATATGGGGGCCATGCTCACTGATTGATGCGGATGAGTATCTACAGGCAAACAAAATTGATCTGATTGTATCAGCCAACGATTACACTCACGACCACATCCCAGTAATCGTTGTAGAGCCTTTATTGACTCAAAAAGATTTGGAGCAAATACGTCAAAAATTATATCACGATTCTTATTCTTTGATGTGCTCCACTTTTTTGAAGTCTTACTCACTCCAAGTAGACAGACATTGCATCGGAAACTACATCTCACCTCAGGATATACAGATACTTGATGCGTGTGATTCTTGGAATGAAGCCATACGGATCGCCTCGTCTCCACTGCTAAAAAAGGGAGATATTGAGCAGAGATATATCGAGGAAATGATAAATGCAGTAAGCAATTATGGTACTTACATGGTACTCACCCCGGAAATTGCCTATGTGCACGCTGGTGTGAACGATGGTATCCACAGAAACTGCTCTGCGCTGCTTCTCTTAAAAAAGCCGGTGATCTTCGGCAACTTTAATAAAAAGAAGATCTGTGCAGTAGTTGTCCTTGGAATAAACAATCGCAAAGAAGACAGTGACCTGCTCAATCTTGCCTATATTCTTGGGAAAGAGGAAAACCTAAAACGCCTAAAAGAAAAAGATATCACAATTAAAGATATTTTAGAACTACACGATTAACATTCATCTGAAAGGAGAAACTTATGTCAGCCAATATATCTTTAAACAATATCCTAATCGGGCAGACAGCCTCCACCTGGCAGGAAGCCATCCAGACAGCAGCAGCCCCGCTTGTCACGAACAAGTCAATCACAGAAGAGTATATTCATCAGATGATCGAGAGCGTTGATAAGCTCGGTCCATACATTGTATTAATGCCCGGCTTTGCATTGGCTCACGCTTCACCCGGAAACTTTGTTCTCCACACAGACATATCAATCGCAACATTCAGAGAACCGATTGATTTCCACAGTGAAAACGGACCTGTCTCCGTCGTGATGTGTCTGGCCTGCACTGACCGCACATCCCACATCGAACAGCTTCAGGTAATCGCTGAAAAGCTGATGGAAAGCAGCAGTATTGATAAAATAGCAGCCTGTAAAAATAAAGAAGAATTATTTTCTTTATTTCGGGAATAAAAAAATGATGAAACAAAATGGAGGTGACACATTATGAAAAAGCCAAAGATTCAGACAGTATGCGGCTACGGCTGCGGTTCTTCCCTCATGCTGCGCATGAACGTTGAGACCATTGCAAAACAGCACAACGTAGAGATTGAAGCCTTCTGCGGAGACGTGGCAACCTGTTGCGCAAATGATTGCGATGTTATCTTTATCTCAAAAGAGCTCGCACAGCGCATTGAAGGGCGCGCAAAAGTTCCTATCGTCGTTTTCAACAACTTCATGAACAAACAAGAAGTGGAAGAGAAAACACTCACTTATTTCGAGACATTAAAATAGTTAAACAGGAGGATGTTATGGGAGTCTTCAATTTTATCATCAATGAGATTTTTGGCCAGGGGGCAATTTTTATCGCATTGATTGCATGTATCGGACTGATCCTTCAGAAAAAATCCTTTTCTGAGATTATCCGCGGAACCGTCATGACAGCAGTTGGCTTTTTTATTCTGTCCACTGGGACAGGCCTTATCACCGGAAGTTCTATTGACGGTATATCTACTGCTTTTAACACGATTGTGCCGCGGGCAGTAGAATCAAAAACAGTTGACATCGGCACAATGTATGGCACTGAGATCGGAATCGTTATGATCGCAGCCTTTGCCATCAACCTGTTCATCGCGCGCTTCACACGCTGGAAATCCATTTTCCTGACAGGGCATATGTTATATTGGTTCCCATACGTTTTTATCGCAGCTGGAGTTGATGCAGGTCTCACAGGCGGAAAGCTGATCATTCTTGCCGCCGCTTTCACAGCGCTTTATATGGTAGTTTCACCAAATCTTATGAGACCATTTGTAAAAAAGGTAACAGGGGATGATTCCTTCACAATCGGACACCCGACAACCTGCTTGTCCGTACTTTCCGGTCTTCTCGGAAGAGCTGTGGGGAACAAGGAAAAATCTACTGAGGACCTTAAAATACCCTCATCACTTGGATTTTTGCGGGAAATTGCTATCACTGGTTCCTTCGCGATTGCGGTTACATATATTGTCATGTACTGCATCCTGATTGCCAACGGCTACGATCCAGCACAGGTATGGGAATATGCTGAGGGGAAAACCGGCATCTTTACATACATTTTCACCCACGCTATCTACTTCGGAGTTGGTATCACGATCATGCTCCAGGGTGTACGTATGTTAATAGCAGAGATTGTTCCTGCCTTCAAAGGAATAGCAGATAAATTCGTTCCAAATGCAATCCCTGCGCTCGACGTACCTGTAATTTTCCCATACGCGCCAAATGCCCTTGTGATCGGCTTCTTAGTGGCAATGGTGACTTCAATAATCACAATTCTGCTTACTGCTGGCATGTTTCCGACAGTTGTTATTCCGCTTGTCTCCACATGCTTCTTTGAGATTGGATGTGCCGCTATCATTGGAAATGCCACCGGAGGAGTTCGAGGCTGCGTGATCGGTGCTGCGGTTTCCGGTATTATCATGGTATTCCTCGTGGGCTTTGGTTCTTATTTCTTCAACAACACGATTCAACAGTGGATGCTGGTTTATGGAGGACAGGATTTCTCCTTGTGGGGAATTATTGAAGGACTGATCGCCCGTTTGATCGGATAAGCCATAACATAAACTGCAATTGACGTAACGGTTCAGTACCTTCATAGTTCCGGGCAAAAGTCCGTCCTAAAATCTGCATTCCGTTTCGGTCCGCGCCGACTTCATCGATGGACTTCTGCCTGTCTGTACTACGTTTTCTTACGGTCAGCGCAGCAAGTGCGCAGACCTACTGAACAGTTACCAATTGACAATAAAAAGGTGGATATTTTATGAGTTTCAAATATATAGATCGTATTTACGAGCTTCTCAAGACGATTGAGACCGAAGAATGTGAAAATATTAAAAAGGCAGTTGATATGCTCTATGAATGTGTGAAAAACAAATCTACCATTTACACTTTTGGCGCAAGTCATGCCGGTATTTTAAGTGAAGAACTGTATTACCGCGCTGGCGGACTTATGCTTTTTAATCCCATATTCGGAAGAGAGCTTATGCTCGACTCAAGCCCCATCACCCTGACGAGTAAAATGGAGCGCTGTACTGGCTATGGAAAAATGCTGGCAGAAAGCAGAGCTGATTTTCAATCCGGCGACGTGCTGATTGTGCACTCCGTGTCCGGACGCAATCCCGTAGCAATAGAAATTGCTGCTGAGGCAAAAGAAAAGAAATCCCATGTGATTGCTGTCACAAACCTTTCCTATTCAAAATCAGTAACCTCCAGGCACCCTTCCGGGAAGCGGGTATTTGAGCTTGCAGATATCATACTTGACAACCACGGTGATATCGGTGACGCCTGTGTTAAAATCAGCGGATTAGAACAGAAAGTATCGCCCACATCCACCGTGATCGGAGCAGCTATGCTCAACACTATTGTAGCAGAACTCGCCCAGAAAATGGTAGATTCAGGGATCGAAAAGCCCCCAATTTTTTACAGTGCCAATCTGGACGGGGGAGATGAGCTAAATCAGAGAATGTACCAAGAGTATAGAGAAGTGATACGGTATAAATTTTGATGGAATCAGTCTGTCACATTCAAAGTCAGCAGACAGCACAAGAGAGGCACCCCGTTTAGAGAGGGCGCCTCTCTTGATAATAATTCATATAAGAATCTGCCAGATAAAAAGCTCTTGCTTGGAAATACGGACTATGGGACATACTGTAGGCAGAAACGCCGACGGGACGAAGGCGCAGGGATTAGATAAATAAGTTACCATTCTGAGCTGCGGGAAGTAAATAAGGAGGAAGAATTAAAAAAAGTGGCATAGACTTTCAACTTTTTTTGTCCAAAGTATTGACATATGTGCATCCTGCATGAGAAAATTGTCCAGAAAGGCTGGTCTGACAGAGATGAAAAAGGCGGGAAAACAGAGGCTGTTTATTGCTGCAGGTATCCTTATTCTAGCAGTGAACGGATGCGGCAGAAAAACACAGGAAAATCATGATATGCCGCAACAAGCAGCGGTCAGCGAAGAACATTTGGAAAGAGAACAACCGAAAGAGAACCTTGATTCCGATGCAGAACATATTGCTGCCCTTTATCGTGATATTTACAATCAGGCAGCTGGGATGGGAACCTTAAGTAACAAGGAGGTGGTGAGAAGTATCGTTGAAAGGATTGGGGAACATGGTTACGTTGTGGCAGACGAAGAAAATCAGATTGATATGGCTGGCCCGGAACAGGTTTTACGTTTTTGCAGGTCGGTAGACGGGAAACAGGAGGCCGAGCTGACAATGATAGTGGTCACCAGTTCCGGTGGATTCATTAAATATAACCTCCATACAGTAGATGGTACAGTGGATGTGGTCAGAGGATATTATCAGTATGTAAATGGGAGACTGGAAAACATGAGCACAGTGAGCTATCCTGTAGATTCATGGGAATATACAAAAGAAGGCTATCTGCTGTTTGAGGGAAGTCATTATTCCGAAATCTATTATGCACTTTCACTTAGTGATGAGCCGGAACATACGGCTCTAAGGGTGCTGCCGCTGGATGAAACATGCAGGAAATTAAACAGAGCTTATCTGTTGCCAGTGGGGTATGGAGGAAATAATCTTTTCCTTGTTGACTGGAGCGAACAGAATTTTGGAAATTTGGATTTTTACGATTTGTTCGACAGGTTCTATCCTGATATTTATGAACTGCCGGTTCCTTTTGAGGCCAATGATGATTCAGGTGTCGGGGCCGTTTACAGGATATCGGCAGAGATATTTGAACATGTCGTTGAGGTCCATTTCAGAATAGACCATGAGGAGCTGCGGAAAAAGACAACCTATATTCCGGAAGATCAAAACTATGAATACAGGCCGAGAGGATTTTATGAGGCTGAGTATCCAGATATTCCATATCCGGAAGTGGTAAGCTATGAAGAAAAAAACGATGGAACCATAACCCTTACCGTGAACGCCGTATACCCGGAAGAGAACACCTCCAGAGCATTCACCCATAAAACGGTGGTCCGTCCCCTTGACGATGGTGGTTTTCAATATGTATCAAATCAGATCATTTTTCCAGAGGTCGGCTTTGAACCATGGTGGCATTCGGAACGGCTGTCAGAAGACCAGTGGAAAGAGGTATATGGAGGGAATGATTAGTTGAAGATTTAAGATGGTTATTCAGAAAGGGGACTCGTTTATCCTGTTATTTTTAGTAGTGGCAGTCGGAAGTTTATTTGCAGGCCGGCAGAAGCAAGCAGACAGGAAGCACCGCGGGCAATCTCCCGGTCACTGAGCATTTCCCGCAGGGCCCGCCATACCAGAGGATTGAACCAATACAGGATACCGGCAAGGTCCATCAGACAGCCTGCCAGCGGGTCTTTATCTGTATGGTTTGAAGACTCCGGGCGGTGGTCTTCAACAGGCCCTTGTTGGCATCTTCCGTCATACCCTCCTATTCGATAAGAATTGTCATATCTGGATTCTTACCAAAAAGGAGACATTTTTTCAAACCCACACCCCTCCTTGTTTCTTGTAGCTGAATTACAAGTGCTGTTTAATTCGCATTTCGTACAATCAATTCCGCAGATAGAAATTCATTCTATTTTCCTCCGTAAACTCTTATTTTTACAATTTTTTAATCGGGAAAAACATATATCCCTTCCCGGTCTGTGGACAGGTAAACTCGTGAACTGCCCCGACCAATGTAATATTATTATCCGCCAGATATTGTATTACTTCTGGAAAAATACCACCGTTTTCACGTTCTACATAGATATATTCATAGCCGGGAATTACCCACTTTGTCCAACCATCAGGGGCTTCTGCGTCATCATTGCACTCCACTCCCGCAAGGTAAAGTCCTTTATTAAAGTCTTCCCAAGGTTGAAAGGAACGGGAAAAATCAGACATTGCACCCCATATTCCGCTAATGTTCCCATTTTCATCTTTCTGTGCCAAATTCTGAATTTCTCCAAAATGGGAATTCGCTTCATCCCATAGCTTCTGAATAAAGCCAGCTCCGTCTGTTGTTGCCCCCTCTTTTCTTATTACAATAAAGGACTCTTTTTTGCATCTTTCGATTTTCATTGATTTGTCATTCCTTTCGCTTTATGTTCAACACTCAATCAATTTATCCGAGTAATTCTTTGTCCTGCCATAGTACCATAAACGCTGGCAGAGTAATCCGGCGATTCTGTTATAAAGATGCAGACCGTTCCTGGGATAACTGCCTTTCCTGATTTCCTCTGCACATTTTTCAATCTTTCTGTCTGCTTCCCGGATGATTTCCTGATTCTCTTCGGGGGACTTTTTCATCAGCTTTACGTCATTTTTTTAATAACCGTGCCGAGCAGCCCGCGCCGTCTCCGCTAAACAATCCCATAGTAGCAACACAAAGTACTTTTTTATCCTTCCAAAGATCCGGATTGGCTTTGATAAAATCTTTTACCATGACGGGAACGTTTGAAAATTGAACGGGATATGCGAAAATCAAAAACTGGTTTCATCTGTATTCCTTTATCCTCTACTGTCAATTTTACCGCCATTGACCGATTTCGGAAAGACCTGAAAACAAAAGCCTTCTTAAAATCGGTCAATGAAAAAATAAAGAAGTTCATTCTTTTTTAAGATTTTTTAGAGGTTTTTTAGAGACTACTCTGATAGAATGGATAAAAAATTCGCAGAAAATTTGGATAAACTGTGGATTTGTATTTTATATGAGAGGAGAACGAAATGAAAAAGAAAGCAGGAAAAATGATCTTATTGACAGGGGTGCTGTGCATCCTGAGCCTTGCCGTATGCGCCTGTGGAAAGACGGAGGAAGCGCCGGATGCAGAGGAACCGCGGATGTTTCAAGGAGAACCGATTCAGGAGGATGATATAAAAGATGATGTTTCTACTCCGGAACCATCTGCGGAACAGCTGGAAGCGCAAACTACAACCGGTACATCTGCGGAGTGGGTTGACAGCACTCCTAATCTGGAAGGAGATGCCAAAGACCTGAAGGACGGACAGTTAACGGTGGTTGAATCTGTTACGGAAAAATCAGATAACGGCGGGGATATCATGGTATCGCCTGGCAGCGGGGATGATTCTGATTTTAATAAGGTTGCAGTTACATACGATGAAAATACGCTGTTTGCCATACAAACGATCTACGATGGAGGGGCCAGAGCTGAAATGTCAGCAGCAACAGCGGCAGACCTGGCATCCGGCCAGCACATTCAGGTATGGGGAAGTCCTTCAGGCAGCGGCCTGAAAGCAACCCGGATCTGTATTGTAAAAGTGGCATAAATGTCCTCTTTTTCGTGAAACATTTATGAACCCTGCATTTCTTTCACCAAAAAACCGGCATGTCTGAAAAATATTCCAAAAAGGTCACCTTTTCGCATCTCCAATGCGTGTCATAGGTATAACAGCATCCAACCGAAGAAGGTGTATGTAACAAACAGGATTTTAGGGCATGAAGTTAAAGCAGATAGAAATAACAGAAGTATCCGTTAATGTACATCTGTTGGATAGCCGGATTGGCGGAAGCACGGTTGGCATACTTGGGATTGTTTGTAACCCATGCCTAAATGCCGGAGGTGTCAAAGAGCAGCATGGACGCTGGATGTCGTTGGAATTTCATCAAGGTTGATGGTTTCATCGAGCATGGAAAGGAACAACGCCTTATAAAGGAAATCACCGGAAAGGAGAACGTCAGTGAAAACATATAAACAGCTTTGGATGAAAACATATACACCAGTTCTGATTATCGTTCTGCTTGTTTTGACAGCGATTCTGTATGGAATACGAAACGGCAGAAGTAATGGCAAAGGTGGTAACATCCTTGCCGGTGCAAGCCCGGATACAAGCGCCTTCCAGATGTATTATTTTGATGGGGAAACGGTTGCGGTCAGGACGTTGTATGACAGAGGTAAAGAAAAGGAACTGATTAAAAAAATCAATGCTATTCCTCTTCTGGAGGCAGAGGAAAGCGCCCTCTCCCAGATGGATATTCCTTTTTACGGGTTCTGGAGCAGCGATAAGGACGGCCATGATATTTCCGTGGCAGCATCCGGCGGTGTCTGGCTTAAGAATGACGGGACGGTTTATAATGGGGATACGGAGTTGTCTCTTTTGTGGGAACAGATGGAAGGCAATGATGAGGACGATACCCTGAATGTCCTGGATTTTCCCAATGCAGGGCGCTTGTCTGCATATCACAGTATCTTCCTTCTGAAAGCGGATGAGCAGACGGAAGAAGGCCCGGAGGGTCTGACTATGACAGTCGAGGACATCGGGACAAGTGAAATCACGGTACGGATTACGAATAGAAGCGGGGAGGATTTTTCCTATGGGGAATACTTCTCCCTCCAGAAGCAGATAGACGGACAGTGGTATACGATACCGGTAAGGGCGGATAACGTTGGTTTCCAGGATATTGCCAATATCCTTCCGGATGGGGAGAGTGCCAGCGAGACATACAATCTTGATATATATGGCACGCTGGAACCGGGGGTATACAGGCTGGTGGTGGAAACACTGGGGGCCGAGTTTCTTGTGGGCCACGGAAGGATGGCAGGAATAGAGGGGGAACTGGCCATTGAACCCCGAAAGGCGCCTTTCATTTAAAGCAGATAATGCAGGAGGATTTGCTGAAATTGTTCCGGAAAAGATGTCGGAGGGCTTTATAGAAAGGGAACTTTCGACCGGGGAATATATTGTCTGCGGAATTGAGGCAGAGAGTTTTGAAGAACTGGTGACGGTGCATGGCCATTTCAAAAGCCTTGAAGTATAAAAAACATCCGGTATAATCATATACAGGTGGTGATAGAGGATGTTTCGGATTGGCGAATTTTCAAAATTGACACAGGTATCTGTCCGGATGCTGCGATATTATGACGAAGCAGGGCTTTTGAAGCCGGCAGAGGTTGACAGGTGGACGGGGCACCGTCTGTATTCGGTAGAGCAGATACCACGGCTTGACAGAATCCGGTATCTGCGTGACAGCGGCTTTCAGGTTTCTGAAATTGCCCTGGCGCTGGAAATGGATGACCATGCACTTCTGGTATCTCTTAATAAAAAATGTCTGGAGATTGAGCAGGCCATACAAAAAGAGCAGGAGAGGCTTCTGAAAATCGCAGTTGCGAAAGAAGAAATACAGGGGAGTAAAAGCGAGCTGCATTACCATATTTCCATGAAATCAATACCGGCCTGCCAGGTACTCTCCCTGCGCAGGACTGTACCGACCTATTACTCAGAGGGCGATTTATGGAAGGAGCTTTCTGCTTTTGCAGAAAAAGAGGAGATAGAAATATCCAGTGATACCTTTACCATTTATCATGATACGGAGTATCGGGAGCAGGATGTTGACATGGAATTATGCGCCCCTGTAAAAAAAGCGGGTGAAAACAGAGAGCCGTTCTGTTTTCGCATGACGGAGGCGGTACCGGCCATGGCCAGCACCATGGTATATGGGGAATTTTCAAATATCAAAAAAGCGTATCTGGCTTTTGCCAAATGGCTGCAGAAAAACAGCAATTATCAAATGTCTGCCCCGGTACGTCAGATTGTACACAGGGGCCCCTGGAATGAAAACGACCCGGCAAAGTATCTGACCGAGCTCCAGATTCCGGTTGAGCCTTTACAAAATGTCCTGTGAAACATACAGGGCATTTTTGAATAAATGGGTAGTTTGCAGAGCTGCAGCTTATTTTTCCTCTTGTATCTTACATGGTGTGAGGTATTATACTGCTATTGTAAACAGAAATGGCAAATGTTCTAACATGCACGGAGCAGTTTGCGGATGCATGGGCAGCTGTAAATTCTTCCAGATGGAGTGCATGTAAGAATGTCTGCGGGATTTAAAAGCAGGAGGTACGGTATGGAACAATATCAGTTGAAACCGATTGGAACGGTAAGAAATGACGAAAGCGGGACATGGATTGTGTTAGAGCCGGAGTATATTCCGGGTCTGGAAGCGTTGGAAGGATTCAGCCATATCAACGTGATCTGGTGGTTCAGCGGCCATGACAGAGAAAAAGACCGAAGTGTGCTGCTGACAGAGAAGCCTTACAGGGATGGGCCGGAGGTAATGGGCGTTTTTGCCACAAGATCGCCGCTGCGTCCTAATCCCATTGCCCTGACAGCAGCGGAAATCATTCATACTGATCAGGAGAAAGGGCTTATCCGGGTTACTTTCCTTGACGCAGACAATGGTACGCCGGTACTTGATATCAAGCCTTATACCCCCAGTCTGGACAGGGTGGAAACGCTGGGTGTTCCCGTATGGTGTAGTAAGTGGCCGAAAAGTACTGAGGAATCGGGCTATTTTGACTGGGGGCAGGTTTTCAATTTTTCATAGGAGGCTTTATGAAACTGCAGGATTACATGGATAAAAAGCCTGTTCTGGAAACCGGTCAGCTGATACTGCGTCCATTGCAAGTCAGTGATGTTGCGGATTTGAAGGAATGGATGGGTGCTCCTTCGCTGTATCAATACTGGGGAAAGCGTCCTGGTAAAGGTGACCTGAACCCGGAGCTGTTGTTCCAGAAAAAAGAGAAACCAACAAAAAGCCTGCACTGGGGTATCGTCCATAAAAAAGACGATAAAGTGGTGGGGGAGATGTGGGTCTATCTCATTGAAAAGGACCGTATGGCAAAAGTGGCATTCCGCCTGTCCCCGGCTTATCAGGGAAAAGGCCTTATGGCAGAGGCGCTGGCAAAAGTGGTGGTCTTCTGTTTTGAGGAAACGCAACTGCAAAGGCTCTGGTCGGATGTCCACATTCAGAATATTGCGTCATATAAAACACTGGAAAAGGCCGGATTCAGGCGGGAGGGCCATATCCATGAGGGGAAAATGGTTAATACCTGGTGTGATTACTATTTATACGGCATGACGAAAGCAGATTACCGGGAATTTATAAACAGTGTCTTTGACGGCTCTGTTCCCATGCTGTTTTCAGCCTTGTTATCCCAGAAATCCTTGTCAAAAGAGGAGTTGGAGGAGTTAAAGCGAATGATTAACGAGGTGGAGTGAGTCTATGAAAGTATTGCAGATGAGCCTTGCGGCTTCTTTCCTGATTCTAGTTATCATGCTTTTTCGGAAGCTTTTTTCTGCAAGAATGCCCAGGCAAGTTTTTTCCTTTCTCTGGATACTTGCCTGGTGTAAGCTGATGATTCCCATATCAGCTGGGATTCCCATTCCTGTGGCGGATGGATTAGCCGAATTTATACCGGATATACCCCCCTCCCACCCGCATGTCCCTCCCGGCAGGGACCTGGCAGGCAGCCAAGGCATGGCCGGATTTTGACCGGAATATATTAAAAATTTAGTGGTCTACCGGCGCTTTGATTTTCGGCCTGTATTTAGGCCATGTTCATTTTGCAGGCATGAAGAAATACCGCACCGCAGTTCTTATAGAGAAATCTTCCTGGATCCACAGTTGGCTAGAATATAAGAACTTTTTTCGCAGAATCACAGTCCGGATTTCGGACGAGATTGATTCCCCCTTAACCTACAACATCTTATTCCCGGTTATTCTGCTTCCAAAACAGACAGACTGGAGGGACAGGGAAAGCTTGGAGCTGATTTTGGAACATGAACTGGCTCATATCCGGCACCTGGACGCCCTGAAAAAGCTGTGTCTGGCTGCTGCCTGCGTCTGCCACTGGTTCAATCCCCTGGTGTGGATTATGTATGCATTGGCTAGCAGGGATATGGAACTGGCCTGCGATGAAGCGGTGGTTCGGGCAGTGGGGAGGGATAAACGAAAAACTTATGCCAATTTGCTGGTAGAGCTGGAAGCAAAGAGGGCAGGGATTAATCTTCTGACTTCCGGCCTGGGTCAAAGTCTTATGAAGGAACGTATTCTTCATATCATGCATATAAAAGAAAAAATCTCCCTTTTGGGAATCATGCTGTCCATTGCAATGACCATAAGCTGCATAGCAGTCTACGGTGTGGTGCCATCCAGTGCTTTTACTCTGGAATCTTGGGATGATGACCCGACCCTTGGAGGGATTTTTGAGATGTATTCGGTGGAAGAGTATCAGAGGATTGTAGAAGTTGTTAAAGAGGACAGAGGAGAGGGGGATCCGGATGTCATAGCCATGGAACGGGATTTGGCCCGTCTGAAGGCTGACAGAGAAAAAGGGGAGTTTGTCATCTATAAAGGAGCGTTTCCGATAGAAACAGAAACGGTCATGGTAGCCTTCAACCCAACTATTGTCATGCGGCCGGAACTTGTGAACCGGAATACGCCTTTGACTGCTGAAACATACAGAAATGATATGGAAGAAGTGCCAGAGATTTTGGAAGATGCAGCGGCAGATGGATTTTTGACAGAAGCGCAGAAGAAAAGAGTACTGGACAAAATGGAAGAGAATCTGGCCAGGCTGGAATACTTGTGTAAAAAGGAGTGAATTTAAATTGAAAATATCAGGGACCAGGCTTGGGGTAATTTCAATCATGGTAGCCATATGCCTGTCGGGATGTACGAGAAATAATGATTTTGTTGATAACTGTATGACCTGAAGAATTGCGAGGTTGTCGTTACAGAAGAAAGCAAAGAAGACGGGGATGTAGTCAGGAGAATGACATTTCAGGCAGACTGGAAGCGGATCAGGGAACCAGAGGATGACCCATTGATAAAAGGAATGCTTCAGGCCATGGATGAGCTGGAATTGTCTGAGGAGAAAGAGGCAGCAAGGAATATCATAGATGGATATATCGTGGAAATGAATAGTGAGCCGGAATCGGAAAGAATAGAAACAAAGTTCGTTGCAAAAATTTCTCTGGAAAACGAAACGTTTGAGCTGTTTTACCCCTTTGTACAGGAGGGGGAGGAAACCTTGCTTCCATTCTGGGAATATGTGGAAGAAAACTGGCTTGAAAATACTGAGAAGCGGATGCAGGAAGGACACAAGCGTTTGAGGAGACTGATTAATACCGAAAAGGGTTTGAATCAGAGCTTGTAAAAAACTTGAAACTAAAGAGGTCTACTATGAAAGAGAAATGGGATCTGTATGATGTGAAAAGAAATAAAGCAGGACTTACGTGGATGCGGGGAATGGCCATACCCAAGGGGTACTATCATCTTGTTGTAAGCGTATGGATACAAAATGACCGGGGAGAGTATCTCCTATCCCGAAGGCATCCGAATAAACAGTATCCTCTCTGCTGGGAATGTACTGGTGGTTCCGTCCTGGCAGGAGAAAACAGCTTGATTGGCGCCGTTCGGGAAGTAAAAGAAGAGCTGGGGATAAAACTGAATCCGGCAAAAGGACGGAGGATTTCTCAGATATGCCGTGAGGAGACTCAGGATCTATATGATGTGTGGATATTCTATAAAAATATTGATATTTCGGATATCATACTTCAGGAAACAGAAGTTATAGATGTTAAATGGGTGACAAAACGTGAGCTGTTCCGTATGGCCCAAAACGGGGAACTGCATCCATTGCTTGATGTCAGTAATATGGTAAAGGAAGCTATTTGAACAATAAAATAACCTAACAGGAAATGCACAATATAAATCGTTTAAGCCTGCAGCGTTACCACCAGACCCTGTCTTAGAAATAGGCAGTGATATGGTAAAAAAACTAGTATAACTCGATTTTAATAAGTTTACATTATTATCCTGAAAACCAAGGGAAACGTGCGCCCAAAGCACGGACACGTAAGCCAAGAAATCAGATTACTACCAATGCTTAAATTGTAAGCTTATTTAAATCGAGTTATACTAGTAGAAGCGAATCGAGAACTGGTGAAATTGGACACAGCTTCAAAACTGATACCAAACGTTGAACTATTTATTTCTATGTACGTTCGAAAAGAAGCCTTGATTTCTTCCCAGATTGAAGGAACACAGTGTACCTTGGATGATGTGCTAGATCCAGAGCTAGACAATACAGCGAATCTGGATGTTATCGATGTCATCAATTATGTGGATGCATGTTCCTATGCATTGGAGAGAATTAAGAAATTACCTTTGTGCGGACGATTATTTAGAGAAATACACGAGAAATTGTTATCGGGTGTTCGTGGACAGGAAAAAAATCCAGGGGAATTCAGAAGATCCCAAAACTGGATTGGAGCTGCGAATTGCTCCTTATTGGAAGCCAGGTATATTCCACCGAATGTAGAAGATATGAATCAGGCAATGTCAGAACTGGAAAAGTATATGAACGAAGGGGATGATTATGATCCGCTGATCTGGATTGCATTGATTCATTATCAATTTGAAACAATCCATCCTTTTTTGGACGGAAATGGCCGCGTTGGGAGAATGATGATTTTATTATATTTGATGGAACAAGATTTGTTGGACAAGCCAGTCATATATATTTCTTATTTTCTGAAGAAAAATCAGATTGAGTATTATGACAGGATTTCAGAAGTAAGACGAAGCGGTAATTATGAACAATGGGTAACGTTCTTTTTAGAAGCAGTATCAGCGGCAGCGAAAGACTCCTTGATAACAATTGAAGCACTGTCAAAACTTCATGAGAAAAATCTTGGAATATTACCAAAAACAACTCGTAAAAAAGATAATGTGAGATCACTTTTTGATTATATCGAACAGTACCCAATCATTGATATCAAAAAAACAGCGAGTGCTTTGGAGTTAAGTTATAATACGGTGTCAAATGCGGTAAATAAATTAGTGGAGATTGGAATTTTAAAAGAAACAACCAATGCTTCCAGAAACCGAGTATTTGCATATGAAGAGTATTAAAAATCTTAAGAAAAGATACTTGAGTTTTAAAAAGAAAAGTCATAGCCTCCGATACTGGAGAACTATGACTTATGGGCTCAAATTCAGATTACTTAGCCCGCTATGCGCCCTTCATTTGAGCCAAATCTCCCACAAAGCGGAACGCACAGCTGGCGGAAAGCAATTTTCGGACACGCCCTGGTCATCGGCTCAACTATGTGGTGTGATTGTCAGCGTCGCTTCTTCTCTTTTTCCAGCACTCTTTTTGCAATCATAATAAAATTTAATTTAAAATTGTCTTCCGTATCATTGACATCCAGGCCGGTTTTTTCTTTCACTCTGCATAATGCATTCCGGACTTCAGCCTCACTGATGTGTAATGCCGCAGCGACAGCAGGAACCTGTTCCTTACACTTATAGTATTTTCCAAGAATCGTCTGTTCCTCATCGGTTAACTGCAGTAAAATGGTACTGATTAAAGACTGTCCGTGAGCCAGAACCATGGCATTAATTGCGCTGTATATCTCCATTCCGATAAAATCCAGAACACGGCGTTCTTTTTTGAATTTTTCTCCGGCATTAACGGCTCGCAGGCTGTTTTGGTATGTGCGCTCAATGCCGGTCAAACCGTTTTCTAAAGTGCCGATGCCGATACGGATAAAGACGTCTGGCAGGCTCTTCTTTAAAAGTTCCAGAGCTTTATCACATGCCATGGTGCTGGCATTTAATAATTCTTCCTTTGTGTGTGCCGCCAAAAAGAGTGCGGTTCCCTTATCGCATGTAATGAACTGCGGGGAATCAACGGACTTATTTAAAGGACCATATGCCACAATTGGGGTTAACAGTTCCATTAATGCATGCTTATCTTCGTAGGCGACAATCATGTCAGAGGGATAGAGAAACGACATCGCAAGAAAGTAGTCCTTGTTAACATCAATGCCGAATTTTTTTCCGACAGATTCCATGAAAGCAATGTCCTCATAGAAATGAATTGTAATATCATTAAAGTATGAGGAAAATGTAATATTGGTATCATTTTTGTTCATAAAGCATATCCTCCTTTAAATTGTGAGAAAATACTAAAATATGGTAAAGTAAAACTGAACCTAAATGGGAAAATCTTATAATATATCTTCACATTGAGAAAGTCAAGAGAAAATAGGAAGTTTATTAAAAACAACAAATTATTAATTACAAATTTGTTAAAAATAACAAAGAAAACGGATTGCATTTTATAAAAGATATTATTATAATAAATTTTTTACTCTACTTAACAAAAGGATAGGGGGAAGGAATTATGGCGAAGGTGAGCGACTTATTACGTCTTCCGGCATTTAGGGGAATCCATGTATTGTCTGGGGAAAATGGACTTCAAAGGAAGGTAGAGCACGTGACTGTCATGGAAGTGCCGGATATTAAACGATGGCTGAAAGGAAATGACTTTCTGATTACAAGCTTTTACTCTGTACGCAAAAGCGAGGAAGCTCAGTGCCGGCTGATTGAGGATTTGGCAGATACGTGCTGCTGTGTTGCTGTCAAAACAGGGCAATATGTTAATGTTATTTCAGAAAGAGTAAAAGAGACCGCGGACAGATGCAGCCTTCCTCTGCTTGAAATTCCCTTTGAAACGCCATATATTGATTTGCTGATGAATGTAATGAACCTGATTTTTGAAGAGGAAAACACCTCATCTATCCTGGAAAAATATGTAAAGGATATTATCTATGAAAACTATACCGATGAAATTCTTATGGCTGAGAGAGGACGCCTCTTTGGCTTTGAAGCGGATGAGGACTATTTTTCAGCAGTTAATATCTGCTTCAGGAAAAAATACATACCTTCGGAACAGGAAAAGAAAGCAATCCGTTTTTTATGCCAAACCTTACAGCGCTACCTGCTGGACAGCGGTTCAATCCAAGGATGTCCCATGATCCGTCTGGAGAAGGGCTTCTTATTACTGGCGGAGGCGAAGGAAGCAAAAAGGCTGGAGCAGTATCTGGAAAATTATTTGGATGAGGATTATTTAAAAAAAATATGGAAGGCAGAGGGTAAGGGGATTGTGTGCGGCGTTGGTCCTGTAAAAAAAGGCTTAAAAGGAATCCGGGATTCTTACAGCCTGTCGTTTAAGGCAATGAAGGTGGGGTATACCCTTTCCAGAAACCAGTTTCTGCATTTTTATAAGAAGCTGGAACCATACTGTGAGTTGGAAAAGATATTGGTTTCGCCGTCCGAACATGTATTTACCAGTGTCTTAGGGGCTGTCAAAAATCAGGAGCTGCTGGATACATTGGTTATGTATTACGAGTGCGGGGCCAACATGGAACGTGTATCAGACCGGATGTATACCCACAAAAATACGGTGAAATACAGGCTGAACCGGCTTCAGGAACTGACGGGACTTGACCTTAGAAATCCCGATGATAACTTCAGACTATATTTGGCGGTGCTGGCGTTGAAGATGAATTTTAAAATAAGTTTTTGAAAAAATGAATAGAACAGAGTGGTTTGATAGCATGCGGCATAGTTGGTATTGTCTATGCCGTTTTTTGATCCTTTTGTTTATTTGGACAAATTATACAGAAAAACCTTGACTCCCAGGATATAGAAACAGGATTCTAACGCAATTATAATGAATATATCAAGGCGAGGGAGGTGTTTCAATGGAGCATTGTATTGCTGACATCCGATATTGTGAAAAGCTGTTTGACAGTTTCTATGATATAGGCAGTACGGAAAATGGCGGAGTCACAAGGTTGGGCTATACGGAGCAGGAAGACAGGATGCATGCTGTGCTCACAAAGCTGGGGAGAGAACTGCAGTGCCAGGTTGAAGAGGATGAGGCAGGGAATACATATGTGATGAACAATCAGGACTCGGATTACTATTTGATTGGCTCACATCTGGATTCCGTAATTGAAGGCGGAAGGTATGACGGGGTGGCGGGAATCATTGCAGGGCTTATGGTTATGAAATGGGCCAAAGAAGAAGGAATGAAAGTGCCGATCCGGGTGGGTGCGTTCCGGTGTGAGGAGTCCAGTAATTTTGGCTGCTGCACCATAGGAAGCGGGCTTATCACGAGGGAGATATACAAGCAGGATATCGGGGGGCTGGTTTCCAAAGAAGGGGAAACGCTGGAAGCGATCTTTTGCAGACGGAAGCTGAACCTGCATCCGGCAAAAATCACGGGGATACGCCAATATCTGGAACTGCACATTGAGCAGGGGAAGGTTCTGGAAGAATCGGGGACTACCGTTGGAATTGTTCAGACCATAGCCGGGCCGAGACGGTTTAAGATGTATCTTAGGGGAATGGCAGAGCATTCCGGTGCGACACCTATGTGTATGCGCAATGATGCAATGTGCGCAGCCGCGGAAATCATACTGGAATTAGAGCGGATCGGCAATAAGGAAGCAGTATACCAGTCAGTTGCTACGGTAGGAGTGGTGAATAATCATCCCAACGTGCTGAACGTAATTCCCGGCGAGGTGGAGCTGGGGGTTGATATACGCGGAATTGAAAGCGCCAGTCTTGACCGAATCGAGAAAAGCATGCGGGAGGTGGCGAGACGAATTTGTGAGAAACGTGGAATTGAATATCTGGAGGAAAAGACCAGCGACATTCCCCCTGTTGATATGAGCTCTGAGGTACAGACCGGTTTGGAGCAGGCCGCCAGGCGGCTGGGAATCGGCAGCAGGAAGATTATAAGCGGGGCAGGTCATGATGCCATGTCTTTCGCGGGTATCTGTGATACCGGGATGGTGTTCATCCCCTGTATGAAAGGGGTATCTCATAACCGGGCGGAATTTGCGTCTATCTTTCATATTTGCGATGGGGCAAGGGTAATCTATGAATACCTGAAAGGGGGAGCAGCATGATTCTGATAAAAGACGGCCGTGTAATTGATCCGAAATCAGGTATGGATGAGCCTCTGGATATTATTATCCGTGACGGGATCATTGCGGGCATGGGAAAATTCCAGAAGAGTGATGATTATGACACTGTGATTGACGCAAGAGGAAAGGTTGTTGCTCCAGGACTGATTGATGCCCATGTTCATTTCCGCGATCCGGGTTTTACCTATAAAGAAGACCTGGAAAGCGGAGCCCGTGCTGCGGCAGCGGGAGGATATACTACCGTAGTCTGTATGGCGAATACCAATCCGGTGGTTGACTGCAAAGAGGTCCTTTGGGATTTAAGAAAGAGAGCGGCATCCCTGCCAATCCGGGTGCTCAATGCGGCGGCGGTAACAGTGGGGCTAAAAAGCCAGAGACTGACAGATATGGAAGCGCTTAAGCAGGCTGGAGCAGTGGGCTTTACGGATGATGGAATACCAATCAAAAATGTACAGCTGGTTCTGGAGGCCATGAGGAAGTCGAAACAGCTTGGAGTGCCTTTAAGCTTCCATGAAGAGGACCCGGATCTGGTGGGAAGCCCCGGCATTAACGCAGGGAAGATTGCGCAGGCGATGGGAGTTGAGGGAGCTTCCTCCCTGGCTGAGGAGACATTGATTGCGAGGGACTGTCTTCTGGCCCTTAAGACAGGGGCTATCATCAATATTCAGCACATAAGCAGCAAGGTATCTGTAGAGCTGATTCGGATGATGAAAGGACTGGGAGCAAGGGTATATGCGGAAGTGACCCCGCAGCATTTTTCTCTTAACGAAGAGGCTGTTCTGGAAAAAGGAACCCTGGCAAAGGTGAACCCGCCTTTGAGAACCGAGGAGGATCGATACGCCTTGATTCAAGGCTTAAAGGACGATGTGATTGATATGATTGCCACGGATCATGCGCCTCACAGCAGAGAGGAAAAGGCGAAGGGGATTGAGGAAGCGCCCAGCGGTATGATTGGACTTGAAACTGCATTGGCTTTGGGGATTACCTATCTTGTCAGGAAAGGTCATATGACTCTGCCGCATCTGCTGGAGAAGATGACGGTGAAACCAGCAGAGCTGTACCAGCTGGACGGTGGAAGCTTAAAAGTTGGAGCCAGGGCAGACTTAATTGTGTTTGATGAACGGGAAAAATGGGTGGCAGAACGGTTTCATTCAAAATCAGAAAATTCCCCATTTATTGGAGCTGAGCTGGTTGGAAAGATAAAATATACCATATGCAGCGGACAGGTGGTGTATATGGATGAGGAGGAAAACCATGAACCATAAATTAATTGGAGGTATCTTTGCGGTACTGTATCTTTTGTGTGTGATACCATTCCCCTTTACAAAGGGGGCGCCGGTATACTTATTTGGGTGGCTGCCTTCATCACTGGCATACTGGTGGATATTAATGGTTGTGAACCTGCTGTTTGTTTTATGGGTTTGTAAATGCTTTGTAGATTCCAATAAAAGGAAGGGGGAAGAGGAAGAATGAATACAGGACAAATCAGTCTTGGAATCATACTGGCTTATCTGTGTTTCATGCTGGCTATTACCGTCTTAAATGGCAGAAAGAAAAAACAGAAGAATGCGGAGGGGTTCTTTCTTGCTAACCGCGGCGTCAGCTCCGTGCTTCTTCCACTGACCATGATTGCGGCCATGCAGAGCACATTCGCTTTTTTAGGAGCGCCGGGAATGTACTATACACATGGAATATCTTATATTTCCATTGTTTTAAGTCAGGTATGGGTTGCCCTCATGGTAGTTTATTTTGGAAACAAGATTCGTAAACTGGCAAACAAAAATGGCTACATGTCTCTGGGAGATTATCTACAGGACCGGTTTGACAGTAAGTATTTAAAGGTGCTGGCATCCTGCATCTCCGTTCTTATGACCATGGTGTTTTTAGCTATGCAATATGTGGGAAATGCCAGAGCAATGAATATAGTGAGCGGGGATGCGATTTCCTACCCGGCGGCTATTCTGATATCGGTAGTCTTTTCTCTGCTATATGTACTGATTGGAGGAGCTGGTGGTGTGGTATTGCTGGATGCCGTGCAGGCAGTGATCCTCCTGGTGGGAATTGTAGTAGCTGCATGGATTGCCATTGCGCCTGTGGGAGGTATACAGGCTCTATTCACCCAGATCATTGACAAGATGCCGGAATTGCTTTCAAGGCCGGGGCCACAGGGAACATATACGGATAAATACTGGATTATGCAGTTTATTGTACTGCCTTTTGGAATCTGGTTCTGCCCTCATATATGGATGAAATCTTTGATGGCAAAGGATGAAGACGCTTTGGCAAAATCAGCCATCAGTATTCCGGTATCCCAGATACTGATTTATGGCTTTGCCACTCTGTTCATCGGCCTTGCAGGACATTTGCTGTTACAGCCCCAACAGGTGGGGGCGGCTGATAATGTTCTGCCTCTGCTTATGACTACCCGATCCAAATGGTTTATTGCAGCCCTGGTTATGGCAGCGGCCATAGCAGCCGGTATTTCCACCATCAATGCCATGCTGCTGGTATCTTCCCAGATTGTTTCCCAGGATTTGATTCTGATTAACGGAAAGGGCAGGATATCAGAAAAGAAAAATATGATTTTATCCAGAACGATTGTATTCACCATTGCGGCAATCTGTGGAATTATGGCGCTTAACCCGCCGGAGACCCTGGTTCAGATTGTTCAGGACGTAGCGTATACAGGATTGGCTCAGCTGGCGCCGGCATTCCTGCTTGGTATGTACTGGAAAGGCTGTACAAAAACAGGAGCTGCCTGTGGTATGACGGCTGGAATCGCAATTCTGTTCGGAACAAGAATCATGAATGTAGCGCCTCTTGGATGGCCGGGATTCATGTGGGGATTTTTCACCAATATCCTGCTGACGGTTTTAGTTTCACTAATGACGAGGCAAAGAAAACTTTGCGTTGAATAAGGAGGACAAGATGTCGGAGATTTTACATAATGAAAGGATTTCAAAGGATTTTTATTTGATGAAAGTAAAGGCTGAAAATACGGCTGCCATGGGGCAGTTCTATATGCTCCGGGCATGGGGAGAATATCCGCTGCTCTCCAGACCAATCAGCGTGTTCGATGCGGATGGACAGACTGTCAGCTTCCTCTATAAGGTAGTGGGAAAAGGCACGGAGATT
The DNA here is from genome assembly GCF_020297485.1 of Enterocloster clostridioformis. Taxonomy (NCBI): domain Bacteria; kingdom Bacillati; phylum Bacillota; class Clostridia; order Lachnospirales; family Lachnospiraceae; genus Enterocloster; species Enterocloster clostridioformis. Next base: position 891,811 of record NZ_JAIWZC010000001.1, on the reverse strand, counting down.
TTTGCAACGCTTAAGCCTGGTGATGAAATTACTCTGGATGGGCCTCATGGAAACGGATTTCCGGAAGCAAAAGGAACGGTTGCCCTTGTAGGCGGCGGCGTGGGAATTGCACCACTGTATCTTACTGCAAAGAAACTGAAAGAGTTAAATCCCGATACAATCGTGGATATCTATCTTGGATTCAGTGATGAGGCTCTTCTGGTTGACCTCTATGAGAAGGTGGCGGATAAGGTTACTGTAAATATAGGAGGATTTGTCACGGATGATATTGACCCTCTGAAATATGACTGCATCATGACCTGCGGACCGGAAATTATGATGAAGGTTCTGTGTAAGAAATGCAAATCCCTTGGGGTTCAGGCGCCGGTTTATGTATCCATGGAAAACCGTATGGCCTGTGGAATTGGAGCATGTCTGGTGTGTACTTGCAAGACTTCCGCCGGTAATAAGAGAGCGTGCAAAGATGGTCCGGTCATGTTGGGAAGTGAGGTGTTTGGAAATGAGTAAGAGATTAGAAGTGAACTATGCAGGCGTGCATTTTAAGAATCCGGTTGCGCTGGCATCCGGCACCTGTGGATTCGGAAAAGAGATGAGTGAATATTTTGATATTCAGAGATTGGGAGGACTCTGTTCCAAAGGGCTGACATTACATCCGAGAGGCGGCAACGATGGGATCCGTGTCTGGGAGACGCCAAGTGGTGTAATGAACAGCGTAGGGCTTGAAAATCCGGGAGTAAAACATTTCATCGAATGTGATGCCAAGCGGATGAACGCACTTGATTTAGTTAACATAGTAAACCTTGGGGGACATTCTATGGAAGACTACTTAGAGGCAGTGGAACTGCTGAACGGATGTGAGTTGGATCTTCTCGAACTGAATATCTCCTGTCCTAATGTAAAGGCCGGAGGGATGAATTTTGGGGTGAAGACAGAGCTTGCCCGCCAGGTGGTCCGGGAAATCCGGAAGGTATGTAAACATAAGCTTGTAATCAAGCTTTCACCTAACGCAGAGGATATCGTGGCACTGGCCAGGGCCTGTGAGGAAGAGGGCGCGGACGGCGTATCTCTTACCAACACGTTTCTTGCGATGGCGATTGATATCAAACGGGGCAAGCCTGTGTTTGACAATGTGTATGCCGGGCTTTCCGGTCCTGCAATCAAGCCTATCGCCCTGCGCATGGTACACCAGGTTGCACATGCTGTTAAGATTCCGGTTATGGGAATCGGTGGTATTGCAACATGGCAGGATGCAATCGAATTTATTATGGCGGGAGCGACAACACTTCAGGTAGGGGCAGCTTCTTTCATGAATCCATCCATATCCATGGATATCATAGATGGAATGGAAGATTATCTTGAAAAGAATCGTATTTCCAATATTTCAGAAATCAGAGGGATTCTGTGACAGGGAGGGAGAACAAAATGTCAAAAGAGACAGAGTATCGTATCGAACATGATTCTATTGGTGAAAAGCAGATACCAAAGGACGCGTATTATGGGGTGCAGACCCTTCGCGCTGCAGAGAATTTTTTCATCACCGGTCTGAAGATGCATCCGGAGTTTATCAATAGCTTTGCCCAAATCAAAAAGGCGGCGGCCATCACTAATTTTGAGGTGGGGAGACTGGACAAAAAGCGTGCTGACGCCATTGTGCAGGCATGTGATGAAATCATGTCGGGCAAGCTGCATGATGAGTTTATTGTTGACCCCATCCAGGGCGGCGCTGGAACTTCCCTCAATATGAATGCCAATGAGGTGATTGCCAACCGGGCTATCGAAATTCTGGGAGGGGAAAAGGGCGATTATTCCGTGGTGAATCCAAATGATCATGTAAATTATGGGCAGTCCACCAATGATGTGTTCCCCTCCTGTGGAAAGCTTACCACACTGAAGCTGCTTTACAAGGCTCAGGCAGAGCTGGAACGGCTGTACCATGCGCTGATGGAGAAGTCGGAAGAATTTAACCATGTCATTAAGATGGGACGGACTCAGCTCCAGGATGCGGTTCCCATCCGGCTGGGACAGGAGTTCCATGCCTATGCTACAGCCATACGCAGGGATATTAACCGCTTTGACAGGGCCAAGGAGGAGATGAGGCATCTGAATCTGGGCGGGACTGCCATTGGGACCGGATTAAATGCGGATGTAAAGTATTTACAGCGGGTTGTTAAGAATATTTCTTTGATTTCCGGTTTGGAGCTGATTCAGGCATATGACTTAATTGACGCAACCCAGAATCTGGACGGTTATGTAGCCTGTTCAGGAATCGCCAAGTCTTGCGCGGTGAATTTATCTAAGATGTGCAATGATTTAAGGCTTATGTCGTCAGGCCCCAGAACCGGGCTGGGAGAAATTAACCTGCCTGCAAAGCAGAACGGCTCCTCCATTATGCCAGGGAAGGTCAATCCGGTCATTCCGGAGGTGGTGAACCAGGTAGCGTTCCATGTCATTGGCAATGACATGACCGTAGCCATGGCAGCAGAGGCGGGGCAGCTGGAGCTGAACGCATTTGAACCGATCATTTTTTATAAATTGTTCCAGTCGGTTGAGACCATTGCCTGTGCGGTACATACGCTGGTTGACAACTGTATCTCCGGAATTACGGCAAATGAACAGCATTGCAAAGATATGGTGGAAAACAGTGTGGGAATCATCACGGCAATCTGTCCTTATGTGGGTTATGAAAAGGCTGCCAATGTGGCAAAGGAGGCCATTCGGACAGGCAAGTCCGTAAGGGAACTGGTAATCAGGGACAAGCTTCTGACAAAGGAGCAGCTGGACATTATACTGAACCCTGTTTCCATGACGGAACCGGGAATTTCAGGGATTGAAGCGATGAATAAGATGGGAGGGCTTTAAGATGGATTACAGGCTGGAGCATGATTCCATGGGAGAGATTGAAGTTCCGTCCGACCGGTACTGGGGCGCTCAGACACAGCGAAGCTTCCAGAATTTTAAGATAGGTATTGAAAAAATCCCAATGGAGGTCATACGGGCATTCGCAATTCTTAAAAAATCCGCGGCTGTTGCCAATAACCGGCTGGGAAAACTGGATGAACAGCGCCTGAAATCGATCAGCCAGGTATGTGACGAGATTCTGTCCGGGAAACTGGACGATCATTTCCCTCTGTCTGTCTGGCAGACAGGAAGCGGCACCCAATCCAACATGAATGTGAATGAGGTGATTGCTAACCGGGGCAATGAGATTGCAGGTGAGAAGCTTTTACATCCCAACGATCATGTAAACATGTCCCAGAGCTCCAATGACACATTTCCAACAGCTATGCATATAGCGGCGGTAATGGAGGTTCAGGAAAAGCTGCTGCCCTCCATCGATCAGCTTATCAGGACTTTCCTGCGTCTGGAGAAGGAAAATGAAGGGATTATAAAGAGTGGGAGGACCCATCTGCAGGATGCGACTCCCATACAGTTCTCACAGGAGATAAGCGGCTGGAGGAGCATGCTGGAAAAAAACAGAGAAATGGTGGTTTCTTCTCTGACAGGATTAAAGGAGCTTGCCTTAGGAGGCACAGCCGTAGGGACTGGCTTAAATGCCCCTAAAGGATTTGACACGGCGGCGGCAGCGGCAGTGTCTGAGCTGACCGGAATTGATTTTAGGACTGCGGATAATAAGTTCCATTCCCTGACCAGCAAGGACGCGACCGTATTTGCCCACGGCGCGTTAAAGGCCCTGGCGGCCAATATGATGAAAATTGCCAATGATGTGCGCTGGCTGTCCAGCGGGCCACGGTGCGGACTGGGGGAGATTCAGATACCTGAAAATGAGCCAGGCAGTTCCATTATGCCTGGTAAGGTAAATCCCACCCAATGTGAGTCCGTTACTATGGTAGCAGTGCAGGTCATGGGCAATGACTGCGCCATCGGTTTTGCGGCCTCCCAGGGAAATTTTGAACTGAATGTATTCATGCCTGTAATCATTTATAATTTTTTACAGTCCGTGCGTCTGCTGTCTGATTCCCTGCGTTCCTTTGAGCTGCATTGTGCCAGAGGAATCAAGGCAAACCGCAGGAAAATGAATGAGAACCTTAACCGTTCCCTTATGCTGGTGACAGCATTAGCCCCCTATATAGGCTATGATCACGCGGCGCAGACAGCTAAGAAGGCTTATAAAGAGGATATTTCTTTAAAGGAAGCATGTATTTCCCTGGGCTTTCTGACAGGGGAGGAGTTTGACAGGGTATTTCATCCGGAGCAGATGGTTTCATCACAATAGCAGATGATTATACCATGTGGAGGAATACGACATACCAGAAGGGAGAAAAAGATGGACATTAATCAGGAATCATTGAATCTTCACTATAAGCTTCAGGGCAAGATCGAGGTGATATCCCGGAAAAAGATAGAGACAAAGGAAGACTTATCCCTGTTATACACACCGGGAGTTGCACAACCGTGCCGGGAGATTGCCGCAGACTATAATAAGTCCTTTGAGCTTACCAGAAGAAATAACCTGGTAGCTGTCATTACAGATGGAAGCGCAGTCCTGGGACTGGGAGATATCGGTCCGGCGGCAGGCATGCCGGTGATGGAGGGAAAATGCGCTCTGTTTAAGGAGTTTGCTGATGTAGATGCATTTCCCATCTGTATTAATTCAAAGGATGTAGATACCATTGTGCAGACCATTTATCTGATTTCACAGAGCTTTGGCGGAATCAATCTTGAAGATATAGCCGCGCCCAGATGCTTTGAAGTAGAAAAGCGGTTAAAGGAATTGTGTGATATTCCGGTGTTCCATGATGATCAGCATGGAACAGCCATTGTGGCTGCCGCTGCTATGCTGAATGCCCTGAAAATAACCGGGAAGGAAATGGGGCAGATGCGGATTGTGGTTAATGGAGCCGGCGCAGCAGGCATTGCGATTGGAAAGCTGTTAATCAGTATGGGATTCGGCAATATCATCATGTGCGATATCAACGGGATTATCTGCGAGGGGGATGCGGGACTGAATCCGGGGCAGGAGGAGATTTCTCATGTAAGCAACAGGAATAAGGAGCATGGAAGCCTGGCAGATGCAATGAAAGGGGCGGATGCATTTGTAGGCGTTTCGCGACCCGGCCTGGTAACAAAGGAAATGGTAGGTACTATGAATAAGGGAATCGTCTTTGCTATGGCTAATCCTGTGCCGGAAATCATGCCGGAGGAGGCGCTAAAGGGAGGCGCGGCAGTGGTAGGCACCGGTCGCTCGGATTTTCCGAACCAGATTAACAATGTGCTTGTATTTCCGGGAATTTTCAAAGGCGCGCTGTCTGTCAGAGCAAGGGAGATTACAGAGGCGATGAAGCGTGAGGCTGCTTATGCAATCGCAAAAATGATACCGGAGGAAGAGTTGAGAGCTGATTATATCATTCCCTCGCCCCTTAACAGGCAGGTGGCAGATGTGGTGGCCAGGGCCGTGGCGGAAACAGCGAAGAGGGAAGGAATAGCAAGGTCTGCGCTATTGACAATTTCTTTATAGAGCGGTGCTGGAAACGGCCCACGCATTGAGGCAGCATGGGCGCCCAGCAGGGCGGTGGCGGCCATATCAGGTTATCAGCGCCTTTCGCACGCGCCGCTACGCCACCCGCGCTTCTTTGTTTTGCGGATGACCAAAACGCATTTCACGGCCTCATCCTCCGGCATTATATCACGAATACTGATACAGGAGCCGCCGGTTTTCCGATAGATGCACCACGAATACTGGTGTTTGTATCCTGTGCAGGATGGCCCTCTTCCTTTACCTCGTTACAGTTCACAGGTCAATGTCATTTAGTTAACGCTTTGCAATATTATGGTTAGATTCTTAATGAAGGGTGTCTAACCATATTTTTCCCTTTTTTCATAAAAACAGTTGACATACACCACAAAATGTGCGGCCGCTCTCGCTACTGATTGACTTTAATAGGTAGCGAGAGCGGCCCTTGGATTAGAATCATAAATTCATTCTAATTCAAGGAGGTACACACAATGTTCCATCAAAAAATTAAACAATGCTTTTCCCATTCCGTCCATCTTGTTTCATCCGTAATCTCCGAATTTACCTATTCGGACACCGATCTGACAAGGAACAGGAAGTTCCCCGCCGATAAGCTTATCACTTTCCTTGTTTCCCAAGGCTCCTCCAGCACAAAAAATGAATTGCTGGACTTCTTCGACATGGATCCACAGTCGCCAACTGCTTCGGCACTCAACCAGCAACGCGCAAAGCTTAGCCCGGATGCCCTGGAAGCTGTATTTCGGCATTTTAACCATTTTGCTTCCTTTTATGACCAAAAAAAGCTACGCTACCGCTTTCTTGCTGCAGATGGCTCCACCTTTACCTTTTTCAGTAAACCTGCTTTCGCCCCAGAAGAGTATCATGTCTCTGATGGACATTCAATAAAGGGCTTTTACAGTATGCATCTGAATGCTTTTTACGACTTACAGAAGCACACTTATTCCGATGCGCTGATCCAGCCGATCCATCAGAAAGATGAATTTAGTGCTTTCTGTGAAATGGTCGACCGCCACGATTTACTGACTGGTACAAAAGATGTTTTTATCGGTGACAGAGGCTATTGTTCTTACAACAACATGGTACATGTGAAGGAAAAAGGCCAGTATTTTTTATTTCGCACCAAAGATATCCATTCCAAAGGACTTGTTGGAAATTTTGAGTTTCCAGATGCAGACTCCTTTGATATTCAGGTGAATGTAACTCTGGTCCGCAGTCATAAAAAGAAGATATCGATTAAAGAAGGTTATTACAAACGCTTTGTGGATGCGGCTGCATCGTTTGATTACGTTGCATATGGTTCCTTGGATACCTACGATTTATCTTTTAGAATCGTACGGTTTCCGATATCGGATGATTCTTATGAATGCATCGTCACTAATCTGCCTTCAGATGAATTCCCGTCGGAACAAATAAAACTTCTATACTATGCCAGATGGGCCATTGAGGGGTCTTTCCGTAAGCTGAAATATACGGTCGGATTGAGTAACTTCCATGCCTACAAACATAGAAAAGGGAAACACGAAATATGAATACAAAGTAAATTTCAGTATGGCTGCTCATATTTGTAGAGTCTTTCTCCGTCCGAACACAGGGAAAGACTCCATAGATGTGATGTCCCTGCTGACAAAAGAGCTGATTCCGATACGGAATGATCGACAGTATCCACGACTCCAAACGGCACACTTCCGAAAACCTCGATATTTTATCGAGCAGCATAAGTAACAGTTTCATCAATATCTATAATACCCTTTTTGAAGCAGATGTAAATCTGTTTGTTTGCCTTGCGGTAAAATATTTACAAAACTACTTCTGATAAATAATCCCTATATCCTTCTCTTCAATCTATCCGTTTGGAACGTCAGATCTCTATTTTAAAAAAACATTCTTTCTTTTACAAAAAGTTAACTAAATGACATTGACCTGTGAACTGTAACTTTACCTCACCGTTTTAAAATAATTGGAAAGCGCATCCTTGACACGGTATATATCATAGTATATACTAAGGATATAAAGGAGGTGTCTCACTATGATGACTGCAAAATTATTCGAAAATGGCCGGAGCCAGGCTGTAAGGCTGCCAAAGGAATACCGCTTCCAGGGGGATGAGGTCATGGTCAATAAAATAGGCGACGTGGTCCTCTTAATGCCGAAAGGGGATAAATGGTCCGGATTCCTAAGCGCTTTGAACCTGTTTTCCGATGATTTCATGGAAGAAGGACGTGGAGAGACGGCCGGGCAGGAGCGGGAAGAACTATGAAATATATGATGGATACGAATATCTGCATTTATGCCATTAAAAACAAACCGGAATCAGTAATCAGAAAAATCCTGTCACAGAATCCCGAAGACCTGTGCATTTCTGTGGTGACTTATGCAGAACTCATGCATGGCGTGGAGAAAAGCCAGGCTGTAGAAAAGAACCGCATTGCGATGTCGCTGTTTCTCTCCGCAATTACAGTTTTGGATTTTGATGGCGAGGCAGCGGAAGTCTATGGACAGATAAGAGCGGAACTGGAGAGGAAAGGTACGCCAATCGGTCCCATGGACCTGTTAATCGCAGGGCACGCTAGGTCACAAGGCCTGATACTTGTGACAAACAATACCAGGGAGTTTGCCCGCGTCACGGGGCTGCGGATAGAAGACTGGACATAATTTCCCGGCAATTCATCCCTAATATCCGTCTACCGCCTCACATAATTTCTACGACACATATAGAAAAACGAGCAAAGGAAGGATATAAAATGGATATTAAACAATTTAAGAAAGGGCAGAGCGCCTATATGCTCAAGGAAAACCACGTATATAGCAAACCGCCTGATAGCCATGACAAAACTCCAAATATTTAGTATTTATGCGGGTTTGTGAGGCATGGCAAACCTCTTTATCACTCCAAATTTATAGAAACAACCAGCTCCCTTTGATATAATGAAGTTGTCAAAATCAATTCACACAAAAGGAGCTGATTGTTATCTACCGTTAAGAAATTTTGAAAGACATCCGTCTTTTTACCTCTCAGCCTGTTGCCAAATTTTATGACTCGTTATTCCTCCGGCTTGATTTATCTTTTGTTCAGGAGTTCCCTCATACGGGAAGAAAAGGCTTTTCTAATCATGCCATGATTTGTTCCTTCATTGTTATGAAATGTGAAGGTTTTTCCATGGTTTCCGACCTTGTCGATTATCTGAACAACAACCTTCTCATTGCTCATTACTGCGGTTTTGATATATCCCGTCCACTGCCTTCCTATTGGACTTTTGACCGCTTCCTTAAAAACTTTGACAATGGCCTGCTTCCCATTTGCGGCTTTCTGGCGGGCGGCGGCACGTCAAGATATATATATATGGAGTTTTTTAAGAACCTCCCCGGAGCGGGGGAGCGGTCAGCCTGTGACCTGCTCCACCTCCGGGATGGGTTTGAGATTGAAATGAATTTCGATAGAAATTTGTCTTGTTTTGTCGCTGTCTATGGTTTCATGGACAACGATTTCTTTAATCAGGCGGTTTAGGGTGGCTGCGTCCAGCTCCTTCCGGCTTTCCTCCACCTTCGCCTTTAACTCTGCCTGTTCCTTCTGCGTCTTTTCCATCAGCAGATTGAAGTTCGCTTCGCTGATGCGTCCGTCAACCGTGTCCTCATACAGCCGCAAAACCGTCTTTTCCAGAACGTCAATCCGTTCCCCGTCTTTCGCAAGGGAACGCTCCAACGCTTCCCGCTGGCCTTTCTGCTCGGCTTCGCAAGTGTCGGACAGCTTACCGGCAACGGCTTCCCCGTCTATCAGGGCGGCTCTGGCGCACTCCCGGATTTTGTTCAGCACAAAGCGGTAAAGGGTTTCGTATTCAATGCGGTGCTGTGTGCAATGGTTCTTGCCGTAGGCGTTGTACGTCTTACAGGAATAAATCTGCTTCGGGTGTTTGTCGTTGGTGTAGCGGATAGTCAAGGATTTCCCGCACTCGCCGCATTTTAACAGCCCCGCAAACAGGCTGCATTCCCCGGTCTGCCTTGGACGCTGCCGGGATTTCAGCTTGCGCCCTAGGGTGTCAAAACTCTTGCGGTCGATAAGCGGCTCATGCTGGTTTTCCACAACAATCCATTCCTCCGGCTTCTTTTCCCGATAGTGCCGATTTTGAAGCGGTATTCCTTCTTTTGGGAAGCGATTGCGCCGGTGTAGACGGGATTCAGTCTGTCTGGCGGTTGGGTTATTTTATACTTTTTTAATTTTCTGTTGTTTTGGTTGTCAAAGGGGAGAAAAGCCCGCAGTTACGGGATTTTCCCCGGCAACTGGCTCGGCAACGGGATAGCAACGGGGGCGGCAACGGACTGTGGTTTCGTCCATCGGATAGCAGTATATTTCGCATGAACCGGCTTGTTTGCTTCAAAGTTCCCGATATGGAAAAGCAGCCGGTCAATCTCTTTTGCACGTTTTTCCATCGGTCTGATTTCCTCACGGATGGAAACAGCCTGTGCGCTGGTTTCATCCAGATAGGCGTCAAGGCTCTCCACGGTGGAAATCTCTTTCTGCCGCAGGAAGTCAAGGGCTTCCATAACCTTGTTGAAATCCCCAACAGTTCCTTTTAACTTCCCTTTGGAAGTCCAGCCGGTGCGTTCCTCGCTCCGCATATCCAGATACCGGGAAAGAAGTTCCGGGATGGTCGGTTCCTTGGCCTGTTTCCGGCAGCGCCGCCTTTTTCTTCAGGTCAGACAGACAGCTCTTTAGGTTCCGTACCATCTGCCGGATAGACTGCATAAGTCCATTAGCAGCTTTGATGTCCCGGTTCAGGTTGCCGATGTTGGTCTGTATGCCTTGTTTCTCCAACTGGCTGACCGCAGGCCCCATGTGAACGGTGGGGATTTTATCAATCCCCTGTCGGGCAAAGGAACGAAGGTCAAGGCGTTCCGGGCTGCCGATGGCTTCCAGATAGCGGTTGGTTGTGTCCGCCCATCCCTGCCGCCAGATTTCCCCGTACTTCTGGGCGTTCCAGTCCACGGTGTCCTCCTTGTGGCTTTTCCATCTGCCTGACGCAAGCCGGATACGCTCGCCGTTCTCATCAAGGTCGTACACCTTCCGGCTCTTGGGGAGCCACTTGCTCTGTTCGTCCATCGCCCGCATAGTAAGCAGGATATGGGCGTGTGGGTTCCCGTCCACCTTGTCATGGATGGCAAAATCGGCAAGCATGCCTTTGGAAACGAAAAACTCCCGGCAGTAGTCCCGGATAAGGTCGGCGTACTGTTCCTTAGGGAGTTCCCTCGGAATGGCAAGCACGAACCTCCGGGCAAGTTGGGAGTTCCATTGTTTCTCTATGGCTTCGGCGGCGTTCCACAAGGTATTGCGGTCGGCGTACTCTGGCGGGGCATGGGGCGGCAGCATGATTTCAGTGTGGACAATCTCGCTTTTATGGGAATGGTATTTCTGCTTCTGGTCGTATTCGGAGAACAGCCGTTCCCCGCTTTGGTAGGCGGCGGAAGCAACGGCTGACTGGCGTTTGCTTCGCTGAATGATTTTCACATCAAAGTGTGGGCATTGCAAGAAAAAAACCTCCTTTCTCCCGGCATTGGGGCAAAGAAAAAGCAGGAAACCGTTTTTCTGATTTCCTGCTCGGTGGTGCCGCCGGTGGGCGGCTGGTATTCAGTTTTGAAAGTTCGGGGCAAGATGGCCCGATGATGGACAACTCGATAAACTGGGATTGAACAAAATCGCTGCGCGATGGCCTGCCAAGGCTGTGGCATAGCGATTTTCTGTTTTCTATAACAAAACAGTGGAAAGCAAGTCCTAAAAGTAGTATTGTTAAGTCACCACAACCAAACAATCAAACAGGATCGACCTTCCCACTGCCTATGAAAAGAATACCACCCTTCCGCTTGGTTGGCAAGCGGTTTTATGACCCAAATGCACCTCCATATAAAGCAGTGTTTTTGATGACTACTGATTTTATATGGAGGATTTTATTATGTATGAAAAATATTTAGAACAGCTTGAGGAAGCCGGAAAAATCCGTAACCTCAAAGAACGTTCCATCAACTGTTATAAAAACTATGTCTCTTACTTTCTGAAATATCAGGGCAAGTGTCCTGAAGAACTTACCTGTCAGGATGTCAGGACTTTTCTGCTTGCAAAAAAAGAAGAAGGATTAAAAGCCACAACTCTGAACCTTTATAATTCAGCTATCCGTTTTTTCTATCGGAATGTCCTGCATATCCTTTGGGATGATATCACAGTTCCACGTATGATCCAAGAACACAGGCTTCCGACTGTACTGACTGCTGATGAAATTGACCGTTTGTTAGACGCTGTTGACGATATCAAATATAAGGCTATGCTTGCAGTCATGTATTCTTCCGGCATGCGGGTTTCTGAAGTAATTCATCTTCATTATGATGACATTTCCCGCTCAAATATGCAGATCCATGTCCGGGATACGAAGAACAGGATGGACCGCTATACCATTCTGTCTAAGCGTTGTCTGGATATCCTTACACAATACTGGTTTGAAAAAGGACGTCCACGTGGCATCCTGTTTCCTAATAAATTTACCGGCAATTACCTGACAGTCAGTACTCTGGAGCAAGTAATGCGGCGGGCAGTAGCTGATGCTGAACTTCCAAAGGAAGCGTCCCCGCACTGTCTCCGCCATAGCTTTGCAACTCATCTGATGGAGCAGGGCGTAGAACGGCAAAATATTCAGGCACTGCTTGGGCACCGTGACCCAAAATCCACGGAAGTTTATCTTCATGTCAGCAACAAATCTATCATGGGAATCCAAAGCCCCTTTGACAGGAAAGAAGGTGCTGATTATGAATAAGCCCACCGTCCAGGATATTTTCCGGTGTTTTTATCCGGCATACCTCGAAAAGTATTTCCCTTCTCCGGAACAGACAAAAGTTGCCCGGAACATCCTGAACTGCAAAACGGGAGCTTATGGTGCAAACGTCAGCGTATGTGAAGACTGTGGTGCAGTTCATATCCACTACAACTCCTGCCGTAATCGTTGCTGTCCCATGTGTCAGGCTGTTCCAAAGGAAATGTGGATGGATGCACGCAGGGAGGATGTGCTTGATGCACCTTATTTCCACCTGGTGTTTACAGTTCCTGATATTCTGAACCCAGTCATTTACAATAATCAGAAACTGTTATATGACACCCTGTATCATGCGGCTTCTGCTACAATCCGTGAACTGACTGCTGACTCAAAGCACCTTGGCGCTTCTGTTGGTTACATCTGCATCCTGCATACATGGGGAACTGAAATGAACTTTCATCCACATATCCATACAATACTGCTTGGCGGTGGTCTGACACCGAAAAACGAGTGGAAAGACAATGGTACGGGGTTTTTTCTTCCCATATGGGCTATCTCTAAAGTCTTCCGCGGGAAATATATGGATGAGCTGAAAAATCTCTGGAATACAGATCAGCTTGAGTTCCATGGAAGTGCAGAAAAATATCGTAATCATTATGCTTTCAAAGAGCTGATGGATTCCTGTTATGATACAGAATGGATTCCTTGCTGCAAGAAAACTTTTAACGGTGCACAGTCTGTGATTGATTACCTTGGAAAATATACCCATAGGATTGCCATCAGCAATCACCGTATCATCCGTATGGACGATGAAAATGTTACTTTTTCTGTCAAGGATTACCGGAATAAAGGACAATGGAAAGAACTGACACTTTCCGGTGTTGAATTTATACGGCGTTTTCTGATGCATGTACCACCCAAACGTTTTGTCAGGATTCGGCATTACGGACTTCTTTGTACCCGCAGCAAACACAGGAAGCTCACTTTATGCCGGAATCTCCTTGGATGCCAAAAGTATCTTTCGAAGCTCCGGAATAAGGAGATGCCGGAAATACTGAAACAGCTTTATGGGATAAACATTTGTGTATGTAAATCCTGCGGTGGTCATCTTGGAAAACCACAGCTTCGAATACCACAAAGATGTTAAAATCTTATTCTTTCATACGTTTTCTGAAGCCTCAAAGTTTGAGGTTTTGTTGTCGTACCTATTTATCTGGAAACACTTGATTTCTGTAGCTTCTGCATGGGAAATCCTGTATAATCATGGGTAAGAAAAAAGATTGAAAGTCCATAAGCAACAGCTACCCAGACGCTCACTTTGTTCAATTAGGTCAAATCGAAAATGGTGTAAACGAAGGGGCAGTTCACTGGAATGCCAAAACTGCTTTTTCGTTTACCCCATCATCGATTCTAACCTAAAGAATTTATCGCTGACACTATTATACAGCTTTAACTTGCTAAATGGAATACGCTTTCTGAAAGATTTTCGGGCGGCAAAGCCACAATGGGGTAGCTGGCGAAGCCAGCGCAGGGGAAGGGCAGCTTCCCCTGTGATGATTGGAACAGATTGAAAATCTGCGGAAATCATCTGCTGTCCGCAGGACGCCCCCGGCAGGGCGCAATGCACCACTTCCCTAAGTGGTGTATAATTGCGCCCTATCCGAGTTCTGGGATAGGGCGCATTATCCGAGATTTTCAATTATCCGAGGAAATTCATAAAAAGTCCCATTCGTAAAGGCTTTTAAGAAGATTTCCTCGGATAATGTTTTACCCGCATGGTACATTAAAGTCATCAAACAAAAAGGAGGCTTTAACCATAACCATGAATCAACAGACAAATGAAAACACACCTACACTGTGCAGGTATCAGGAACTGAATCCGGAGATGGATGCTTTCCTGAGAACGTATCTTGAAGATGGGTGGCGCAGGGGGCTTCGGGAAAGCTCTATCCATCTGCATGATAAGATTGGGCACTACTTCTTATCCGCCATGGCTGAAACAGGCTGTATGAAACCGCAGGAAATGAATGCCCGGAATATAGGGACTGCCTGCCTGACCATCAGTAGCAAGTGGTATCTTTCACACATCCGGACATTCCTCCGGTATGCTTACCAGTCCGGCTATACCGACAGGGATTACAGCGGTATCGTCCCTCGGTTTAAAAGGCCGCAGCCATACCCCTCGGTTTACACCACAGAGGAAATCCTGAAAATTGAGAGCAGCATAAACCAGGATTCTCCACATGGGAAGCGTGATTATGCAGCCCTGCTCCTTGCGACACGGCTGGGGATCCGGAGCGGTGATATTTCATCCATGACACTTGAATGTCTGTACTTTGACAGGAACCTGATTCGGATTACACAGCATAAAACCGGAATCGCCATGGAATTTCCCATGGTTCCCGATGTAAAAACCGCATTGGAGCGGTATCTGCGGGAAGAACGTGCCGGTCATGGCAGTCCATATGTGTTCCTCCGCATTGTCCCTCCATACAGCCATATCTCCGTGCAGGCAATCACTAAGATTGTAAGGACTGCCATAGCGGCAGCCGGGATTGACCCGGACGGGCGCAAACAGGGAGCACATGCTTTTCGTTCATCCCTTGCAAGCTCCATGGTCAATGACAACATCCCTTATGAAGCAGTAAGAAAAACCCTTGGGCATACAGACCAGAACGCCATCCGCTCCTATGCCAGACTTGATCTGGAACAGCTCCGTGGGTATGCACTCCCGGTCATGGAGGCGACGGGCATCTTTGCCGCATTCCTGGAGGGGAGGTGGGGCCTGTCATGAAAGAATTTCAATCCATTTTCAAAAATGAGCTTGCAGAATATATTGAAATCAGCCAAGGGACAATCAGCAAGGATACCTTGCGGAATACGCACAGAGTATTGCTTTCATTCGATTCACTGCTGGCAGGAGAAAATGCCAAAGAGATATCGGAAACGTTTATCAACCAATGGATCAGGGCGCTCCATCAGGCAAACGCCCCAAAAACGGTCAGCGACAAGGTGAGTTATCTCCGCAAATTCCTGCGGTATCTCCGGTATGAGGGATACTGTGTTTTCATGCCTGACTGCCCCAAAACATCAGACAGCTATGTCCCGTACATCTTTTCAGACGATGAGATACAGACGCTTCTGGAAGGTGCTGACAAATGGGCTGACAGGCATCCAGACCCGAAAACCCGCCAGACGGACATGGAGTTCTGTATGCTGCTGCGGATGCTCCTTGGGTGCGGGTTCCGGTTGGGCGAGCCGCTTGCCGCCAAAGTAAAGGATGTGAATTTCCATGCCGGGACCATCCTGATCCGCCATGCAAAAAATGACAAGCAGCGTGCCGTCCCGATGGACCAGACCCTGACGCAGATTCTGGAAAGGTACTGCATTGCAATGGGCATCAGGACAGACCCGGAAAGCTACCTGTTCCCGGCATCCAGAAACGAGGGGGCTGCCGTCAGCAAAGGGACTTTTGATTTACGGTTCAGGAACCTTTTGCGGGAAACCGGCCTGTATGTACCTGGGAAACCCCATTCCAGAGGCCAGTGCCTCCACTGCTTCCGCCATTATTTCGCCATTCATTCCTTTGCGCGGGCTGAGAAGAATGGGCGTCCGGCAGACGATTCCGTGCCATTTTTATCTGTCTATCTTGGGCACCATGACATGGACGAGACGGAGAAATACCTGAAATTCAGCGGGGACATGTTCCCTGAATATTCGGGGCTGTTTGAGGAGTATGCCGTCGGCGTATTCACGGAGGTGGCCTGTGAGGAAAAATAAACTCCCTGAATTCATGCTTCTCCTGGAGCAGTTTTTTACGGAATACATGCCGCTCTCATCAGGGCTTTCCCAGAACACCGTCAGGTCATACAAACATTCTTTCCGGCTTCTGTTCCAGTATGTTTACCAGACGAAAAAGAAAGAGGCTGGTGAGATCCGGTTCCGGGATCTGGATTTTGAGACAGTTGATGGGTTCCTGAAATGGATTGAGACAGAACGGGGCTGCTCCGTGTCTACAAGGAACCTCCGGCTGTCGGCACTTTCCTCTTTTGCCGCTTATGCACAGAACAGAAATTTTGAAGCTGCGACGGTGTTTGCCAACGCAGTCAGGAGAATTCCTGCAAAAAAGCAATCCGTACAGCCAAGGATTGCCTTTTACCTTGATGAGGTGTCAGCCCTGCTCCGGCTCCCTGATCCCGAAAAACGTCTGGGACTGCGTGACCAGGTTCTTTTAAACCTGATGTATGCCAGCGGTGCGAGGGCGCAGGAAATCTGCGACCTGAAAGTCAGGGACTTTTTTGTGGAGAAAAACCTTTATAAGCTGACGGTCACAGGAAAAGGGAACAAGGCACGCCGGATTGTGCTTGCCAAACCCAGTGGAATTCTCCTGAAACGGTATCTGGAGGAAACAGGCCATGCCGGACAGTTGGAAGCCTATATCTTTTCCAGCCAGACACATCCACAGATGACTATTTCCTGCATTGAGGAGATTTACAAAAAATATATCGCCATCGCAAGGGCAGAGCATCCGGGAATGTTTTTGGAGAAAAGCTATACCCCGCATACCATGAGGCACACAACCGCCACACATATGTTAGAGGCCGGTGTTCCGATTGTGGCAATCAAAAATTTCCTCGGACATTCCTCGATTTCCACAACGGAACGGTACGCTGAACTTTCACAGGGAGCAGTGAACAGGCATATCCGGGATTGGAACGAGAAATGGTTTTCCCATCAAAAGGAAACTCATGCTAATCAGAAAAAGGAGAATCCGTTGCCCGACTTCCTGAAATAGCGCTTACATTATCCGAGGAAATCTTCTTGAAAGCCTTTACGAATGGGACTTTTTATGAATTTCCTCGGATAATTGAAAATCTCGGATAATGCGCCCTCTTTCAGAGGGGTAGTTCCACGGGCTGCGGCTCTGGAAGCAATCATGGCCGTTCCCGGCCTGCGTCCTGTCCTCCAAAATAGCCGTTTCCGGCGAACACTTTTTCCATAAGCTGACGGGTACTGTCCTGATGGAACAGCAGCTTCAATCCGGGTAAGCGCCTTTGCCTGATGGATAAGGCGTTTTTCCTCTTGCTCCGTCCAACGCAGCTTTTTCTCCGTTTTCTCTATCTCCTGAAAGAGTAAGAAAAAAGGAATGACGCTGCAGCAGAAGCAAAGGTTTACAGGCTGGCTTTTTCTGGCTCCAGGGGTTCTGCTGATTGTGGTCTTAAGTTTTGTACCTGCCATTCAGGCACTTTTGATATCGTTTAAAACAGGGACGGGAACCAACATGAGATGGTGCGGGTTTGGCAACTATATCAGGATCTTTCAGGATCAGGTGTTTATCCAGTCCATCAAGAACTGTTTTTTATATCTGATTATCCAGGTTCCTATTATGCTGGTTCTTGGAATGGCTTTTGCCTCCCTGTTAAATAATCCGAAACTGCGGTTTATAGGATTTTTCAGAACAGCCATTTTCCTGCCTTGTGCCACATCCCTGGTAGCATATGCCATTATATTCCGATCCCTGTTTGCCAATGACGGGTTTGTGAACATGGTGCTGGTAAAGCAGGGAATTTTGGAGACCGGTTATAACTTTTTGTCTCACCCCGCCAGCGCCAGGATTGTGATTATTATTGCGCTGATTTGGCGGTGGACCGGGTACAATATGGTGTTTTATCTTGCCGGGCTTCAGAACATTGAGTATTCTGTTTATGAAGCGGCCAAGATTGACGGAGCCAACATGTTTCAGACATTTTTTAAGATTAACGCGCCTCTGTTAAAGCCTACCATACTTCTGACTTTAATTACTTCCACCAATGGTACGCTTCAGCTGTTTGACGAGTCGGTGAATCTGACCATGGGAGGACCGGCTAATGCCAGCATTACCATGTCTCATTACATTTTTAACAGAGCTTTTCAGGGCGTTCCAAACTTTGGTTATACATCGGCAATGTCTTTTGTGATACTGATTATGGTGGCATTTCTTGCCTTGGTTCAAATGAAAGCAGGTGACGGCCGTGACTAAAAAGAGTACAATATTTTTTATGTATGGATTTCTGAACATTGCTTCTCTGATCTCGATTTTTCCGTTGGTGTGGATGGTGATCGCGGCTACCAATCGGAGCGTGGATGTGGTTGCGGGAAAGCTGACTATAGGAGGAAATTTGTTTCGGAATTATTTAAACCTTACTTCTTCTCAGAATGTGTGGAAGTTTTTCTTCAACTCCGCAAAATACGCGGTTTTAACTACAGTACTGTCCCTTTTCGTGTGTTCTTTGGCCGGATATGCTTTTGAGATCTACCATGACAAGTGGAAAGACAGGCTTTTTACGGTGATTCTTATGACCATGATGCTGCCGTTTGTGGCCCTTATGGTGCCGCTGTTTCAAATGTTTTCCAAGGCGAGGCTTTTGAATTCCACGTTGGGATTTCTTCTGCCTTCTCTGTCTGCGCCTTTGCTGATTATGATGTTTCGGCAGGCAGCTAAGTCTTTTCCCGGGGAGATTATTGAGGCGGCCAGAATTGACGGTTTAAGTGAGATTCAGATTTTTTTCCGCATGTTTGTTCCTATGATGAAGTCAACCTATGCGGCGGCGGTTACGATTTCGTTTATGAATGCCTGGAATAATTATCTGTGGCCCAAGGTGATTATGACCAAGGGAAGTTCCCAGACCATGCCCATGATGATTTCCAGCCTGACTGCAGGGTATACTACGGATTATGGGATGTTGATGCTGGCGGTGTTAATCACCACGTTACCTACGGCTGTTGTGTTCTTTGTACTGCAGAAAAACTTTGCAGAAGGAATTACTGGCGCTATTAAGTAATAAGGGAGTTTTTATTATGATGAAACAGGGAAAAGTCCTCTATGGAGGGGATTATAATCCAGAGCAGTGGCTGGAACGTCCGGATATTCTGGAGAAGGATATTGAATACATGAAAGCGGCGGGAATCAACACGGTGACTGTCGGCATGTTTGCCTGGTCAGTGCTGGAGCCTGAGGAGGGGAGGTATGAGTTCGGCTGGCTGGAGAGGATTGTGGACAATCTGTACCAAAATGGGATTTCCGTGATTATGGGAACTCCTTCCGGGGCAAGACCTAAGTGGCTGGCGGACGCTTATGAGGAGGTGCTGCGGGTGCGAGAGGACGGGGTGCGGTTTTTGTTTGGAAAACGGCATAATCATTGTTATACCTCGCCTGTGTACCGGGAAAAGGTAAGAGCTATCGATAAAGCCCTGGCAGAGCGTTTTCATAAGCATCCGGCTGTAATCTTATGGCATATTTCCAATGAGTATGAGGGACAACCGGCCTGTTATTGTGCACTGTGCAAGGCAGCCTTTCAAGAGTGGCTTCAGAGAAGATATAAGACCATTGAGGAGTTAAATGAGAAATGGTGTACAACGTTCTGGAGCCACAGATATCAGTCTTTCCAACAGGTGGAACCGCCGTCTTCTATAGGAGAACAGGAGCTTCACGGCCTGACGCTGGACTGGAAACGGTTTATCACGGAGCAGACGGCGGATTTCGCGGAGAATGAAATCAGGGCTTTAAAGGAAGGGGGAATTACCCAACCCATTACCACCAATCTAATGTATGATTACCAGAATCTTATTGGTCCGGTGTGGTTGATGAGAATGACCGGTGTTTCCTGGGTAAGACTCCTTATGGGCTTACAGATATGCTTGGGCTTAGGCGCAAAGAGATTGACGGGCTTTATGATGGGGAATCGAATGTTATGGTGCCGGAGAACAAGTGGAAAAAGGATTCCGGGAAAAATGGTGAACCAGGAAGTAAGGGACAAAAGGGATATGCGTGTGCAAACCTCTACGAGATTCTGGATGTGTGGAACGCCCGGACGCTACTTGTGTACGGGGAGGACTTTTATGGCGGAACGCCGGCTGTGACAAAGAACTGCTATGGACGGGGGACGGTTTGCTATGTGGCGGCGGACGGAGAACAGAGGTTGTATGACGATTTGCTTAAGGAACTGGCTGATACGGCCGGGGTGGTTCCCATTGTGGCTGGGGAGATTCCTGAGAGTGTGGAAGTGTGTTCCAGGGAGTCCGGGGATACGGAGTATGTGTTTGTTCAGAATTTTCACAGTGAGGCAGTGGAGATAAAGGAAATGAAGCTTTATGGAGAGGAGATTTTGGGTGAGAAGGGGGAAATGCTGGAGCCTTTTGGAACTTTGATTTTGAAAAGAAAAATTGAGGATAGGAAGATGTAAAACAGATGTTAAAAGGCCTGAAAATATGTTGCGGGAAACATGTTTTCAGGTTTTTTATTGGATAATCTAATTTGGAAAATGGGTAAACGGTCAGAGAGAAGCGGTAGGAGAGAACGAAAAACACCTTGCCACGCACACGAAAATACCGTATAATTATTCAGAATGATGTTTTATACGGAATATGGAAACAGTTTCGTTTCATCTATCAAAAAAGCCCGTAAAATCAAAGAAAAAAGAGGCAGTCATGAGAAAATTAGCGTTAAGTGATGAGATATTATTATCGGTACAGCAGCCGGCCCGCTACATTGGCGGCGAGGTCAACATGCGTGTAAAGGATCCAAAGAAAGCGGATATCCGCTTCGCCATGTGCTTTCCCGACGTCTACGAAATCGGAATGTCCCATCTGGGCATTCAGATTCTGTATTCCATGTTCAACAACAGGGAGGACATCTACTGCGAGCGCGTTTATTCCCCGTGGACGGACCTGGACCCCATACTCAGGGAGAATAAGATACCGCTCTTTACCCTGGAAACCCAGGAGCCGGTAAAGAATTTTGATTTTCTGGGAATTACTCTTCAGTACGAGATGTGCTATACCAACGTACTTCAGATTCTGGATCTTTCACAGATTCCGCTTCATACCTGTGACAGAACGGAGAATGACCCCATTGTCATTGGAGGAGGGCCCTGCGCTTACAATCCGGAGCCGCTGGCCGATTTTTTTGATCTGTTTTATATCGGAGAGGGTGAAACCGTATATTTTGAGCTGATGGACCGCTACAAGGAAAATAAAAAGGCCGGCGGCACCAGAAAGCAGTTCTTGGAAAGGGCGGCAGAGATACCGGGCATCTATGTGCCGGCTTTTTATGATGTGACCTATAAGAAAGACGGGACCATTGAATGTTTTCGGCCAAATAATGAACATGCCATGCCGGTGGTTACAAAACAAATCGTAACGGACATTGACAGTGTGGGCTATATCGAAAAACCGCTGGTGCCATTCATCAAAGTGACCCAGGACAGGGTGGTGCTGGAGATTCAGCGCGGCTGTATCCGCGGCTGCCGGTTCTGCCAGGCCGGGGATGTGTACAGGCCCCTCAGAGAGCACAGCCTGGAATATCTGAAGCACTATGCTTACGGCATGCTGAGGAGCACGGGGCATGAGGAGATATCCCTAAGCTCCTTAAGCTCCAGCGATTACAGCCAGTTAGAGGGCCTGGTCAATTTCCTTATTGACGAATTCAAGGGAAAGGGCGTGAACATATCCCTGCCTTCCCTGCGTATCGACGCATTTTCACTGGACGTCATGAGCAAGGTGCAGGATGTGAAAAAGAGCAGCCTGACCTTTGCGCCGGAGGCGGGATCCCAGAGGCTGCGGGACGTCATCAACAAGGGACTGACCGAAGAAGTGATTCTGAAGGGAGCCGCCGATGCCTTTGAGTCAGGGTGGAACCGGGTGAAGCTGTATTTTATGCTGGGTCTTCCCACGGAGACCGTGGAGGATATGGAGGGAATCGCGCTGCTTTCTGAAAAGATTGCGGAAGCATATTATGATATTCCCAAGGACCAGAGAAATGGAAAAGTACAGATTGTGGCCAGCTCCTCCTTCTTTGTGCCGAAGCCCTTCACGCCGTTTCAGTGGGCCAGGATGTGTACAAAGGAAGAATTCATTGAGAGAGCCAATATTGTCCGCGGCAAGTTCCGTGAGATGAAGAATTTCAAGAGCCTTAAATATAACTGGCATGAGGCAGAGCTTACCGTGCTGGAAGGAGTGCTGGCCAGAGGCGACCGCAGGGTCGGCGCGGTGATAGAAGAGGCCTACCGCACAGGGGCCATCTATGACTCCTGGTCTGAGTATTTTAAAAATGATGTGTGGATGCGGGCGTTTGAGACCTGCGGCGTGGATATCGGGTTTTATACCACCAGGGAGAGAAGTCTGGACGAGGTGTTCCCTTGGGACTTTATTGATGCAGGCGTGTCAAAGGAATTCCTGATTCGTGAGTGGAACCATGCCGTGAAGGAAGAAGTGACGCCTAACTGCCGTCAGAGATGTTCAGGCTGCGGAGCCAGTGATTTTGGCTGCGGCGTCTGTTATGAAACCGTAAAGGAATAGGACAAATGAAAATTCGAATTAAATTCAGAAAATATGGAACAATGAAATTCATCGGTCATCTGGACGTTATGCGTTACTTCCAGAAGGCCATACGCAGGGCGGATGTGGATGTCTGTTACAGCGGGGGATTTTCCCCACACCAGATCATGTCCTTTGCGGCGCCCCTGGGAGTGGGAATTACCAGCAACGGGGAATATGTGGACATAGAGGCGGCCTCTACCAAAGATTCGGAAACCATGAAGAGATGTCTGAATGAGGTGATGTCAGAGGGCTTTGAGATCGTAAGCTACCGGATTCTGCCGGATGATGCGGCCAATGCCATGTCCATAGTCGGGGCCGGGGATTATACCCTGGCCTTTAGGCCGGGATACGAGCCTGAGGACATGGATAAGGAACAGTGGTTTCAGGGGCTTATTGCCTTTTTTGAGCGTCCCAGCGTCATGGTGACAAAGAAAACCAAGCGCGGGGAAAAGAAGATGGACTTAAAGCCCCTGGTTTATGGGCTGAGCATCTGTCCCGAGGGGGATGGTGAAATGGAAGGGCCCCGCCTGTTTATGAAAATATCCACGGGCAGCGCTGCCAATGTGAAACCGGAACAGGTGTTGGATGCGTATTACGGGTTCCTGGGGAAGGAGCGCCCGCCCTTTGCCTTTATGGTGCAGCGGGAAGAAGTATATACAGACAGGGCCTCTGAGGCTGAGAAGGAAGCCGGTATACACTCCTTTATCTCTCTGGAACAGCTGGGTGAGGAAATCAGATAATGGACAAATTAGTAGTGACCCGGCGGGGGGATAAGGTCTGTACGGCCGTGGTATCAGATGGAAAGGTAAGCCAGCTTATGCTGGAGCCGGATACCGCGGACTCCCTGTTGGGCAATATCTATATTGGCAAAGTACAGAAGGTGGTAAGCAATATCAATGCCGCCTTTATTGACATAGGACCGGGATGCACCGGATACTACAGCCTGCAGGAGCGCTGGAAGCCGGAACGGCTTAAGACCGGCGATGAGCTGGTGGTGCAGGTCAGCAAGGATGCTGTAAAGACAAAGGCCCCGGTGGTTACGGAACGTCTTTCCTTTACAGGGCGGTACTGTGTGCTGACTGTGGGAAAGACCGGAATCGGTTTTTCTGCGAAAATCCGTGATGCCTCCTATAAGGCAAGGCTTCACTCCCTTCTGGAATGTGACCTGGCCGGGACGGAGGACCTGGGCGTTATTGTACGGACCAACGCGGTTACGGTGGAAGACCGCATTGTGCGGGAGGAACTGGCTGAGCTGATGGGGACATGGCAAAGACTTTCGGCGGACGCTGCATGCCGGGTCTGCTACAGCTGCCTTTACAGGGCGCTGCCGGGATATATAGCGGCCATACGGGATTCCTTTTGCGGGACCCTGGAAGAAATTATTACAGATGTTCCTGAGTATCACAGGGAGCTGGGGGCGTACCTGGAAATGTACCAGAAGGAAGACGCGGACCGTCTGACCCTTTATGAAGATAGCCTGCTGCCACTTAGCAAGCTTTACAGTCTGGAGACTGCTTTTGAAAAGGCGCTGGGGAAGAATGTATGGCTTAAGTCCGGGGGATATCTGGTCATAGAGCCCACAGAAGCCATGACGGTCATTGATGTGAATACAGGAAAGTATTCAGGCAGGAAAAACATGCAGGACACCATATGCAGGATAAATATGGAAGCCGCGGATGAGATTGGACGGCAGCTGAGGCTGCGGAACCTTTCCGGCATCATCATTGTGGATTTTATTGATATGGAAAGGGAAGAGGACAGGAAGGCCCTTCTTGCCCATTTGGGAGATGTTGTTTCAAAAGACCCGGTAAAGACCACGGTGGTGGACATGACGGCTTTGAACCTGGTGGAGCTCACCAGAAAGAAAATGAGAAGGCCGCTCCACGAACAGGTCTGAATATGACAATACACAGGGGATAAAGGGGAAGAAATATGAAAATCATTATTGTAGGCTGCGGTAAGGTGGGAACCACACTGGCAGAGCAGCTGAACAGGGAAAACCACGATATTACACTGATTGACTGCGACAGCGAAGCGCTCCAATCCATTTCAGACAGCACGGATGTCATGAGCGTTACCGGAAACGGGGCCGTGTACCAGGTGCAGATGGAGGCGGGAATCAAGGAAGCGGATTTGCTGATTGCCACCACCAATTCAGACGAGCTTAACATGCTCTGCTGTTTGATTGCAAAGAAAGCAGGCAATTGCCATACCATTGCCCGTATCCGCAATCCCGAGTACTCAGCGGAAATCAACTATATCAGGGAAGAACTGAACCTTTCTCTGGCCATCAATCCGGAGCTGGCCGCAGCCAGGGAGATTGCCAGGCTGCTTCGTTTTCCCAATGCCATCAAGATTGAGCTGTTTGCCAAGGGTAGGATTGAGCTTCTCAAATTCCTGATTCCCAAGGATTCCATTCTGGACCGGATGAAGGTAATGGATGTGGTGAGCCGGTTAAAGAGCAATGTACTGATTTGCGCCGTGGAGCGCGGGGATAATGTAGTGATACCTGACGGCAACTTTGAGATGAGAGGCGGAGATAAGATATCCTTTATTGCGCCCCATGCAGACTGTGCTGATTTCTTCCGCAAAGCAGGAATTGAGAACAACACGGTTAATTCCGCCATGTTTGTGGGCGGAGGAAAGCTGACCGTGTATCTGGCCAAGGCTCTGGCTGATACCAAGATAAAAATTAAGATTATTGAACAGGATGAGGAGCGGTGCAGGATCTTAAGTGAGATTCTTCCTCATGCAATGATCATACACGGGGATGGTTCGGACCAGAAGCTGCTTTTAGAAGAAGGCATCCGTCAGACAGAAGCATTTGCCTCCCTCACTGGTTTTGATGAGGAAAATATTCTGCTGTCCTTATATGCGGCCAGCCAGTCCGGGGCCAAGCTGATCACCAAGGTTAACAAAATAGCCTTTGAAAATGTTATCAACTCCCTGAACCTGGGGAGCGTCATATATCCCAAGATGCTGACGGCCGACATCATCCTGCAGTATGTGAGGGCCATGCAGAACTCCATGGGCAGCAACATAGAGACACTGTATAAAATCGTGGCCGACAAGGCCGAGGCGCTGGAATTCAGAGTGAGGGGGGATTCGCCTGTGCTGGGGATTCCGCTGGAGAAGCTGAGGACCAGGAATAACCTGCTGGTGGCATGCATCAACCGCAACGGCCGCATTATCATGCCACGAGGCAAGGATACCCTGGAGGCTGGGGACACGGTCATCATTGTGACCACCCATACAGGGCTTAATGATTTGAAGGATATCTTAATATAAAGGCGGGCGGGATATGAATCGAAGTATAATCATTTATATGCTGGGCTGGATCATGAATATGGAAGCCATTTTCATGACTCTGCCTGTCATTACGGCTGTTGTCTACAGGGAAAGCATCGGCTTCATCTATCTGGGCGTTGCGGTTGTCTGCGGTCTGTTGGGTTTTTTGTGCACCAGGAAGAAGCCATGCACAAAGATGTTTTTTGCAAGGGAAGGATTTGTGACGGTTTCCCTGGGATGGATTGTATTGAGCTTTTTCGGGTGTATACCCTTTGTCATAAGCGGAGAGATTCCCCATATCATTGATGCCATGTTTGAAATCGTATCGGGCTTTACCACCACAGGCTCCAGTATTATCCCTAAGGTGGAGGATATGTCCCATGCCACCCTGATGTGGAGAAGCTTTTCCCACTGGATTGGCGGTATGGGAATTCTGGTGTTCATCCTGGCGATTCTGCCCATGGCAGGGGATTACAACATGCATATTATGAGGGCGGAGAGCCCGGGCCCTTCCGTGGGAAAGCTGGTGCCTAAAATCCGAATTACTGCAAAACTGCTGTACTCCATATATTTTTGCATGACCATTGTCATGATGATCCTTTTGCTGCTTGGAAAAATGCCTTTATTCGACAGCATATGCATGAGCTTTGGAGCAGCCGGTACAGGAGGCTTTGCCTGCCGTAATTCAGGACAGGCGGATTACACGGTGTACCAGCAGGCTGTCATCACCATTTTTATGCTGCTTTTTGGCGTGAATTTCAATGTGTACTACCTGCTGCTCATACGCAGGCCCAAGGATGCGGGACGGTGTGAGGAGCTGAGGGGATATCTGGCCGTGGTGGCCATTGCTATCCTGCTCATCACCATCAATATCCGGAATCTGTTTCCGTCCCTGTTTATGGCATTCCATCAGGCGGCGTTCCAGGTTTCCTCCATCATTACCACAACAGGATACTCCACCATTGACTACAACAGCTGGCCGGAGTTTTCCAAGACAATCCTGCTGCTCATCATGTTTATCGGCGCGTGCGCCGGCAGTACGGGCGGTGGCATGAAGGTTTCCCGTGTCATGATTGCGTTTAAGGAAATAAAAAAGGAGATGGCATCGGTTATTCATCCCCGCAGCGTGAAGGTGCTGAAGTTTGAGGGAAAGCCCCTGGAGCATAATATCCTCAGGTCCCTTAATGCTTATATTATTGTTTATTTCATAATATTCGGCATATCCATCCTGATTGTGAGTCTGGACAATTATGATTTCATGACATCCTTCTCGGCTGTGGCCGCCAACTTAAACAACATCGGTCCCGGCATGTCCGTGGTGGGTCCGTCCTCTAACTATTCCATGATGTCCTATTTGTCCAAGACCGTGCTCATATTCGATATGCTGGCCGGAAGGCTGGAGCTTTTCCCCATGCTGGTGCTCCTGTCTCCGGGAACATGGAAACGCAGTTGAGATTTGTGAAATGCAAGTGAAAAAACAGTGACTTTTATTGACGAATCCGGGCCTCTGGGGTATGATTTCCATAAGAAATCCATGGGTTACGCTTTTTGCGCATATGGAAATCATCGTGAAGGAGGGGACGGATTGGTAAGATTCAAAAAAGGCACAAAGGGCGTCGGCGCCCTGATACTGGCACTCTCCCTGGCTTCGTCATATCCGGCCGTATCATGGGCCGGTGAGACGGAGGATACAGAGAGGATAATGGAGACAGGGGAGAGAAAGCGGGCTGAGTCTTCGGAAGATGCGGTCGTCTATGGACCGGGAAGCTATGTTATCGGTGAGGACATTTTGCCGGGAGAATATGCGGTTTTTACGGAGGACACATCGGAGCAGAACGCCTATTCCACCTGCACCATTACCTTATATAAGGATGATACGGATGCTCGGCGCATCGGAACCTTCCAGTTTCAGCACCACGGACTGATTTCCCTATATAAGGGACAGCATCTGGTAATCACGAAAGGATACGCGGTGGAGGCGGACCGGGCGGGCATCACCCCGGGGACCACCGGCATGTACAAGGCGGGCCGGGATATGGAACCGGGGACATACCGCATCACGCCCCTTACCTCCGGCAGCGGGTATTACGCCCTGTATAATGATGTGAGATATTATTATGACTATATAGATGAATACGCTGCATTGTTTGAGCCGGTTACGGTCAATATCGCAAACGGGCAGTATCTGGAGCTTTTTGATGCCGGGTCAATAGAGCGGGTGCCGGACTGAATCCGGCCTATAAACCACGACCGTTTTTTCGTTTGGGGACGCCTCCTCTGAACTGTTACATAAGTCCATCATAAAAAAGTCCATCATAAAAGCCTGCAAAGATGATAAAATATAAATAAAAAAATATGGAAATTCCGGTTGACATCGGAAAAGGAAAATGATATGATATACCAGTATGCCGCACAGCGGGGTTGTAAGAGTCTGCCAGTATTCCCAGGAAAAAAGCAGGCCACCGAAGCTGGCGAGTAATGATAATAGGAGGTGCCTTTCATGTACGCGATTATAGCAACAGGCGGAAAGCAGTACAAGGTAGCAGAAGGCGATGTCATTAAGGTAGAGAGACTGGGCGCAGGCGCAGGCGAGACCGTAACATTTGACCAGGTGCTGGCAGTAAATAACGGCGAGCTGCAGATTGGATGCCCAACCGTTTCCGGTGCAACTGTTACAGCAACAGTTGAGAAGGAAGGTAAGGCTAAAAAGGTGATCGTTTACAAGTATAAGAGAAAAACCGGCTATCACAAGAAGAACGGCCACAGACAGCTCTATACCCAGGTAAAGATTGAAAAAATCAACGCTTAATTGTAAATGATATGATTAAAGCAACCGTATTCAAGAATTCCACGGATTCAGGCAATGCTGTATACACAGGGATTGTGATGGAGGGACATGCCGGGTATGCCGGGGAGGGTGAGGATATCATCTGCGCGGCGGTTTCAGCCCTGGCTCTTAACTTTTTTAATTCAGTGGAGGCATTTACGGAAGATGGATTTGAAGGCGGGGCGGGAGAGAGCGGTTCATTTGAATTCCGTTTCACTTCAGAGATAAGTCCTGAATCAAAACTCCTGATGAACTCTCTTATTCTAGGACTTCAGAATATTGAGAGGGATTATGGGAAATCATATATTAACGTGAAGTTTAAGGAGGTGTAACACATGTTAAAGATGAACCTTCAGTTATTCGCTCATAAGAAAGGTGTTGGTTCTACCAAGAACGGTAGAGACTCCGAGGCCAAGAGACTTGGCGCTAAGAGAGCCGACGGACAGTTCGTACTGGCTGGCAACATTCTGTACAGACAGCGCGGAACCCACATTCATCCTGGCAACAACGTAGGCAGGGGTGGCGATGATACCTTATTTGCTTTAGTAGACGGAGTTGTTAAGTTTGAAAGAAAGGGCAGAGACAGAAAGCAGGTTTCTGTATACCCAAGGGCAATCAACGAATAATTTCGAAGGGCTCCATACTTAGCGTATGGGGCTCTTTTTCACACCACAGGAGGTACTGTGTATGTTTGCCGATAGCGCAAAAATATTTATTAAATCCGGTAAGGGCGGAGACGGCCACGTGTCCTTCAGACGCGAACTGTATGTTCCCAACGGCGGTCCTGACGGAGGTGACGGCGGCCGTGGAGGCGACGTCATTTTCCAGGTAGACAAAGGAAAAAACACCCTGGTAGATTTCCGGCATGTGCGTAAGTATGTTGCAAAGGATGGCCGGGAAGGCGGAAAGAAACGCTGCCATGGAGCGGATGCGGATGACCTGATTGTGAAGGTGCCGGAGGGAACCGTGCTTAAAGATTTCGAGACGGGAAAGGTCATTGCCGACATGTCGGGTGACAACCAGAGGGAAGTCATCTTAAGGGGAGGCAGGGGCGGTCTTGGGAATATGCATTTTGCAACATCGACCATGCAGGTGCCCAAGTACGCGCAGCCGGGGCAGCCCGGCGCGGAGCTGTGGGTGCAGTTGGAGCTTAAGGTCATTGCGGACGTGGGCCTGGTGGGCTTTCCCAATGTGGGAAAATCCACGCTGCTGTCTGTTGTCAGCAACGCAAAGCCTGAGATAGCAAATTACCATTTCACCACCCTGAATCCCCATCTGGGCGTAGTGGACCTGGGAGACGGGGCCGGCTTTGTCATGGCTGATATCCCCGGTCTGATTGAGGGAGCTTCCGAGGGCATTGGCCTGGGACATGCGTTTTTAAAGCATATTGAGCGCACAAAGGTTCTGGTCCATGTGGTGGACGGCGCTTCTGTGGAGGGCAGGGATCCTCTGGAGGACATTAAGACCATTAACCGGGAACTGGAAGCCTATAATCCGGAGCTTTTAAAGCGTCCTCAGGTGATTGCCGCCAACAAGATGGACGCGGTGTATGCAGAAGAAGACACGGAGATCATACTTGACGAGCTGAGAAACGAATTCGAGCCAAAGGGAATCAAGGTGTTCCCCATATCCGCTGTCAGCAGACAGGGAGTGAAAGAGCTCCTGTACCATATCAATGACCTGCTTAAGGCGGTGGATAACGCGCCGGTTGTGTTTGCGAAGGAGTTCGAGGTCCGGTATCAGGGCGACAGGAACCTGCCTTACACGGTGACCAGGGCGGATGACGGCGCTTATGTGGTGGAAGGTCCCAGAATCGATAAGATGCTCGGGTACACCAATCTGGATTCTGAGAAGGGATTTGATTTCTTCCAGAAGTTCCTTAAGAATACGGGAGTTCTGGACGACCTGGAGAAGGCCGGCATAGAGGAAGGCGATACGGTCCGCATGTATGGGCTGGAGTTTGATTATTACAAATAGAAGGAGTTATTATGACAAGCAAGCAAAGAGCCTATTTAAAGGGCCTGGCCATGAACATCGATCCTGTATTCCAGATTGGTAAATCCAGCCTTACGCCGGAGCTTACCCAGGCCGTGGACGAGGCCCTGGAAGCAAGGGAGCTGATTAAGGTGACGGTGCTCAAGAATTGTCTGGACGAGGGCGGTTCCATCGCGGATGTCCTTGCAGAGCGCACACACTCACAGGTGGTCCAGGTCATCGGCAGGAAAATCGTTCTTTACCGTCCTGCCAAAGAGGAAAAGAAACGTAAGATCGTGCTGCCGGAGAAATAGACGGACAGGCATCCGGTAAAGGTATGTGAAGAAGGGATTTGTTTGGCAAAAATAGGAATATTGGGCGGGACCTTTGACCCCATCCACAATGGCCACCTGCGGCTGGGCAGGGAAGCTTATGAGCAGTTTGGGCTGGATGCAGTCTGGTTCATGCCCACAGGAAATCCACCCCACAAAAAAGATCATAAAATCACTGAGGGAGAGATGCGTGAGCATATGGTTAAACTGGCCATTGCAGATACTCCCTATTTCCTGTATTCGGATTTTGAACTGAGGCGCAGGGGGAATACCTACACCGCCCAGACCCTGTCTCTCCTGCGTGAGGAATACAGGGAGGATACGTTCTACTTCATCATAGGGGCGGATTCCCTGTATCAGATTGAACAGTGGTTCCGCCCGGAGCTGGTCATGAAGCTGGCGGTGCTTCTGGTGGCCGGACGTGCCTATCATGATGACCACCAGCCCTTTGACAGGCAGATTGAATATCTGACTGCCAGATATGGGGCAAAGATTTACCCCATCCGCTGCCGTGAGATGGATGTGTCCTCGGAAGAGATAAGGGCATCCGTGTCCGACGGACATTCCATCCATGGATTTGTGCCGGATGCAGTGGAAGAATATATTAAGGACCATGGACTGTACGGGGGCTGCGTCAAGAACCCGGTCCTGGCCGGCAAAGGAGAATGAATGTATGGAAAACCAATGCAGCCAGATTATGTTATACAGGAAAAACCTTAAGAGAAAGCTGGCGCCCATGCGCTATGAGCATTCTCTCAGCGTGTCATACACCTGCATGAATCTTGCCATGCGTTACGGCTGCGACCTGGACAAAGCGGAACTGGCCGGACTGCTGCATGACTGCGGGAAGCGGTATTCGGATGATATCATATTGAAAAAATGCTTGAAACATGGTCTGGAAGTAACGGACGCGGAGTACAGGGCCCTGCCTGTGCTTCACGCAAAATACGGGGCATGGCTGGCAGAGCACAAGTATCAGATTACGGACCGGGAAATCCTGGATGCCATCGGCTGCCACACCACAGGCAGGCCGGAGATGACCACTCTGGATAAAATCCTCTATATAGCGGATTATATAGAACCCAGGCGCTACAAGGCCGAGAATCTGCCAAAGATAAGGCGGTTGGCCTATGAGGACCTGGATGAGACCATGTATGCCATATTGGCAGGAACCTTGGATTATCTGGAAAAAAAGGGAGGAAGCATTGACCCCTTGACGGCTCAGGCATATGAATATTTTAAAAAAGTGAAAGGAGAACGCGATGAACTCAAAGGAAATGGTGAAACTGGCATATCAGGCTCTCAGCGATAAAAAAGGAGAGGACATTAAAATCATTGACATCCAGTCTGTATCAGTTCTGGCAGATTATTTTATAATCGCTGACGGCAGCAACCCCAATCAGGTGCAGGCCATGGCTGATAATGTGGAAGAAATCCTGGAAAAGGCCGGCTGTGAGTGCAAGCAGATTGAGGGATACCAGAATGCAAACTGGATTCTGATGGATTACAGGGATGTGATTGTACACATCTTCTGCAGGGAGGACAGGTTGTTCTATGATTTGGAACGAATCTGGAGAGACGGAAAGACATTTGTGGATGTAAACGAGCTGTAACGTGTAAGAACAGGTAATAAATGAAATGGAATGAGAGACGGATATACGAGGTCTGGAATGATGGGACTTTCGTATATCCGAAGGACATAGAGATGAATCCTAAAAACAGGAACTGCGGTGTCAGGATAACAATACACCAGCGGTTCCTGTTTGCGCAGTTGCGGTAGTATGTGTAATAGCGGTATATAACAGTGACAGATCCGGCATATATTATGCCGATACATCGTTATGCCTGGTATATCATGATGCAAAAGACTCATCATCCCCGTCGCTGCATCATACGCACCAGGCCTATGACCTTGCCCAGAATCTCTACGGTCTCCGTTATGATGGGCTCCATGGCATCGTTCTCTGGCTGGAGGCGGTAATGTCCGTTCTCCTTATAAAAACGCTTAACCGTGGCTGAATCATCCACCAGCGCCACAACAATCTCCCCGTTGGCCGCAGTGGGACACTGCTCCACAATCAGCTTGTCGCCGGGCAGGATTCCGGCGCCAATCATGCTTTCTCCCTTAACCTTTAACATGAACGTCTCCGCGTTGGGAAGAATCTCTGCCGGGAATGGGAAATAGTCCTCAATCCGCTCCTCTGCAAGAATAGGTTCTCCGGCTGCTACGGTTCCGACGAGAGGGATATTCACCATCTCTCTGCGGTTAAAATTAAAGGTGTCATCTAAAATCTCAATGGTCCTGGGTTTGGTGGGGTCACGCCGTATGTAGCCCTTTTCCTCCAGGGCGGACAGATGGGAGTGAACGGAAGAGGTGGACTTTAAATGTACTGCCTCGCAAATCTCCCGCACAGCCGGCGGATATCCCTTCTGTAAAATAGTCTCTTTGATGTATTCTAAAATCTCCTGCTGCTTAGAAGTAATTTTATCCTGTGCCATAATCAACCTCCTGCGTTTTCTATATTTATAGTAACATATGTTCGGTAAAAATGCAAACCTTTGTTCGATTTTTTGCCAGGAACACTTGACAAACATTTGTTCTGGTAGTATAGTATGAATATACAAAAGAACAGACGTTCTGTATTGCGCGCAAGAAGGAACCGCCCCAGGGAGGTTACCATATGAGAAAGAGAAGGTTAGCAGCTACATGTTTTACGGTTTTACTGTTTGTATCCATTATAATGGGACGTACTATGTTTACTTCCATGGCCAAGGAGGAGGGGAGCAGGACCACCCCTTATTATAAGAGCGTCCGTATTCAGGAAGGAGACAGTCTTTGGGGGATTGCCCGTCAATACAGGGAAGGCAGTTCCATGAGTATGGAAGAGTATGTGAATCAGCTCAGGCAGATGAACGGCCTTAAGAAGGACACCATCCATACAGGACAGTATCTGACTGTAGTATATTTTGAGTAAACCGGATTAGTTTCCGTACATATAATATGATAGTATGAAATACACTTAAAGCCTTTGGGGATATCCGGCCAGCTCCAAAGGTTTTTATCTTTTCATGGATTTACTTAATATTCCGGTTACATTTATGTCTGAAAATTTCAAAAAGTTCCAAATTATATAATTTTTCAACGTTTTATTGTACAAAATAATACAAATTTCTTTCTTGATGTTAAGATACCATGAAAATGAGCATCATACGCCGTGATATAATATACAAATTGCAGAATGAGATCTTCTTGGATTTGTAACATTTTCTTTTTTATAACATTTATATTATCAATTTATAAATAATATGTATTTGAAATTATTAAATAAGGTGACTATAATAGGCAAAAGCAAACAAGAAGAGAAAGGGGGTTGTTGAGTATGAACGGTTTAGTGGAATCACTGATGGAAGAGCTTAACTGCAAAGTGGTGTTCACCATACCGCTGTTTGGCGGTATTGATGTGATGGAATCCGTGGCTGTGACATGGATCATCATGGCGATTATGATGGTAGCCTCCCTGATACTGGTCCATGGCCTGAAGGTGAGGAACATAAGCAAGAAACAGGCTGCCCTGGAAAGCGGCATGTCCTTTATCTATGATTTCTTTGAAGGGCTTCTGGGAAAGGAAGGAAAGGATTATATACCATATCTGATTACAGTGGTGATATACATAGGAATTGCCAATATGATTGGTCTACTTGGCTTCAAGTCACCAACCAAGGATTTGAATGTGACCGTTTCCCTGGCTGTTATGAGTATCGTACTGGTGGAAGTGGCCGGCATCCGTAAGAAGGGTGTCAAGGGATGGATAAAAAGCTTTGCAGAGCCTATTGCCATCATAGCGCCAATCAATGTGCTGGAGCTGTTTATACGGCCATTGTCCCTGTGCATGCGGTTGTTCGGCAACGTGCTGGGCGCCATTGTTGTCATGGCACTCATCAAGCATTTGCTGCCGTTAATTGTGCCGCTGCCATTCAGCTTCTATTTTGATATATTTGATGGAGTGATACAGGCATATGTGTTTGTGTTCCTCACATCATTATATATAAAAGAAGCCATTGAGGATTAAGTTTGCGGCCTTATGGAAAAAGAAAATATTGAGAGAAAAAGGAGAGTCTTATTATGACAGGATTAATCGCATTAGGAGCAGGTGTTGCAGTTGTTACAGGTATTGGAGCAGGTATTGGTATCGGCTTGGCTACTTCCAAGGCAGTGGACGCTATTGCAAGACAGCCTGAGGCAGACGGCAAGATTACAAAGGCACTTCTGTTAGGATGCGCCCTCGCTGAGGCAACCGCCATTTACGGCTTTGTTATCGGCCTTTTAATCATTCTGTTCTTAAAATAATTTATAGCAGGAAGGCGACTTAATATGTTAAATTTGAACATTTGGAATGTAGCCTTGACGGTTATCAACCTTCTGGTTTTATATCTGTTCATGAAGCACTTCCTGATTGGTCCGGTGCGCAGGATACTGGATGAGAGGAAGCAGATGATTGAGCACGACCTGGACGAGGCAAAGAACAGGGAAACAGAAGCGCGTCAGATGAAGGAGCAGTATCAGGCTTCCATCGGCAGTGCAGACGAAGAAGCTTCAAAAATCATCGAGGAGGCCAGAAACAGGGCTGCCGCAGAGTATGAAAAGGTTCTGGCCCAGGCCAGGGCAGACGCTGCCAGGAAGATGGAAGAGGCAGACAGGACCATTGCCCTGGAACGCGAGAAGGCCATGAATGACTTGAAGGCCGGCGTGGCCGGTTTGGCCATGACAGCTGCTGCCAAGCTGATCAGCGAGCAGAGCGCACCGGATGGGGACAGGAACCTATACAACCGCTTTTTAGCAGAATCAGGTGAAGGAAATGACTGAGACAGCCAGGACTTATGCCATTGTTCTATATGAGCTGGGCATACCGGAAGATATGGTCAGGGAAGCCGTAAAGCTGCTTAAGGAGAATCCGGAACTTCCGGAGGTCCTTAATAGCCCGGTGGTTCCCCTGAAAAGTAAGCATGCCGTTATTGAGAAGGTGTTCAGGGAACCGGAATTTTCCGCACTGATGGTACGTTTCTTAAAAAAGGCTTGTGATGCGGGATGCATCGGACAGACAGAGGAGATTGCAGCGGCCCGTGACGCCTATGCCAGGAAGGCGGCAGGTGTTATGGATGCCGAGCTTCACTATGTTACCATGCCGGGTGCGGCCCAGATTACAGGAATGAAACAGTTTCTGTGCAGGAAATATAAGAAAAAAGATGTGAACATCCGATTGGTGAACCAGCCGGACCTGGTGGGCGGTTTTGTCCTTAAGGCCGGGGATACAGAATATGACTACAGCCTGAAGGGGCAGCTGGTAAGGCTGCGCCGGGCTGTGGTAAGATAGGAGTCTTGATATGAGCACAATCAGTTCCCAGGAAATCATCTCCATTATTAAGAGTGAGATTGAGAATTTTGACATGCATGCCGGACAGGAACAGGAAACTGGTTCTGTCATCTGGGTAGGAGACGGCATAGCAATCGTATACGGCATTGAACATGCCGTGTACGGGGAAATCGTTATATTTGAAAATGGTGTTAAGGGAATGGTCCAGGATATCCGCAAGAATGAGATTGGCTGTATCCTTTTCGGAAAGGATACAGGAGTGGGCCAGGGCACCAAGGTAGTCCGCACCAGGAAAAGAGCAGGCGTGCCTGTGGGAAGCGGATTCTTAGGAAGGGTGGTCAACGCTCTGGGAGAGCCCATTGACGGACTGGGCCCTGTAAAGGAAGAAGATTACCTCCCGGTGGAGGAGGAAGCTCCCGGCATTGTGGACAGAAAGTCCGTGGGAGTTCCCATGGAGACAGGCATCCTTGCCATTGATTCCATGTTCCCCATTGGCCGCGGCCAGAGGGAATTAATCATAGGAGACCGGCAGACAGGTAAGACCTCCATTGCCATGGATACTATACTGAACCAGAAGGGCAAGGATGTGGTCTGCATCTATGTCGCCATTGGCCAGAAGGCATCCACCGTGGCAAAGCTGGTTTCCACCCTTAAGAAGAACGATGCCATGGACTACACCATCGTCATGTCGTCCACGGCCAGTGAGGCAGCGCCTCTTCAGTACATAGCTCCCTATGCCGGGACTGCCATGGCTGAATATTTCATGCATCAGGGAAAGGACGTTCTGATTGTCTACGATGACCTGTCCAAGCATGCGGTGGCTTACAGGGCGTTGTCCCTGCTGTTAGAGCGTTCTCCGGGCCGCGAGGCTTATCCGGGCGACGTATTCTATCTTCATTCGCGTCTTCTGGAACGCTCCAGCAGACTTTGTGATGAAAAGGGAGGCGGCTCCATTACAGCCCTTCCCATCATTGAGACACAGGCCGGGGATGTGTCGGCATATATTCCCACCAATGTTATCTCTATTACAGACGGACAGATTTTCCTGGAAAGCGACCTGTTCTTTTCCGGCATGAGACCGGCTGTGAACGTGGGACTTTCCGTGTCACGTGTAGGCGGCGCAGCCCAGACAAAGGCCATGAAGAAGGCATCAGGAAGCATCCGTATCGACCTGGCGCAGTACCGGGAGATGGAGGTGTTCACCCAGTTCAGTTCTGACCTGGATGAGGCCACCAAGGAGCAGCTGGCTTACGGCAAACGGCTTATGGAGCTGCTTAAGCAGCCTCTGGGAAGGCCCCTCAGCCTGCATGAACAGGTCATTACCCTCTGCGCGGCGACCCACAAGGTCATGCTTTCCGTTGAGGTTTCGGATATTAAGGAATTCCAGATGAACATGCTGGCCTGGTTTGATGAAAAGCATCCGGAGATTGGGAAAGAAATCGAGGAAACCAAGGTCCTGAACGATGACCTGATAAAACGCATCGTGGATGCGGCAAACCAGTATAAGACAAAACAGTATAAGGCATCCGTCTGACCAGGAAGAAGGAGTTAATATGGCAAATGCAAGAGAAATCCTCAGCCGTATGAAAAGCGTCCAGGATACCCGGAAGATTACCAATGCCATGTACCTGATTTCCTCCACCAAGCTTAAGAAGAGTAAGAAACTGTTGGAGGAAACAGAGCCTTACTTCTATACCCTTCAGGATTTGATACGCCGTATCCTGCGTCATATGCCGGATGTAGAGCATTTTTACTTCAATCCCAGGAAGGAAATTAAGGAGGAGGACAGGATAAAGGGACTGATAGTCATAACCGGCGATAAGGGACTGGCAGGCGCTTACAACCATAACGTGCTGAAGATGGCCCAGGAGTGGATGGAACAGAGTAAGAACCACCGGCTTTATGTGGTGGGGGAACTGGGACGCCATTATTTTGAGGCCAGACACATCCAGGTGGAGGAGCAGTTCC
The DNA here is from genome assembly GCF_020297485.1 of Enterocloster clostridioformis. Taxonomy (NCBI): domain Bacteria; kingdom Bacillati; phylum Bacillota; class Clostridia; order Lachnospirales; family Lachnospiraceae; genus Enterocloster; species Enterocloster clostridioformis. The sequence continues at coordinate 853,409 of NZ_JAIWZC010000001.1, read as the reverse complement.
ATTACACGGTACAGAACCCCACCATGCACCGCGCCCGTCTGATTTCCTCCACTATATTGGAGGATTACGAGGAAGGACGTCTGGATGAGGTCTGGATTATATATACGCAGATGATTAACAGCATGCAGATGGAGGCGGAGATGACAGCGCTCCTTCCCCTTAAACGGGAGGATTTCAGCAATATCGTCATCCCTGCGGATATCATCCAGGAGGAGATTCAGATGGTACCTTCCCCCAGCGCTGTCATGGACCATGTGGTCCCCAACTATGTGACCGGATTCATATTCGGCGCCCTGGTGGAGTCCTTCTGCAGTGAGCAGAACGCCAGGATGATGGCGATGCAGTCTGCCAGCGATAATGCCAACGCAATCCTGAACGACTTATCCATAGAGTATAACCGTGTAAGGCAGGCGGCCATTACCCAGGAAATTACAGAAGTAATCAGCGGTGCCAAGGCACAGAAAAAGAAACATTCGTAAATTCGTAAATATAAAAGGAGGCAGCCATGAGCAAGGGAAAAATCATACAGGTCATGGGACCTGTAGTTGACGTGGCTTTTGAGGATGACGGACTTCCCCATATCAAGGATGCCCTGGTGGTGGATAATCAGGGTAAGAAGTGCGTCATGGAAGTGGCCCAGCATGTAGGCGGCAATGTGGTGCGCTGCATCATGCTGGCATCCAGCGACGGCCTGTGCAAGGATATGGAAGTGGAGCCCACAGGCGCCGGCATTCAGGTGCCTGTAGGCGAGAAGACCCTGGGACGTCTCTTCAACGTATTGGGCGAGACCATTGACGGAGGAGAGAGCCTGGAAGGCGAGGATAAATGGGTAATCCACAGGGACCCGCCTTCTTTTGAGGACCAGAGCCCTGTTGTGGAGATGTTAGAGACCGGTATTAAGGTAATTGATTTGCTGGCCCCCTATGCCAAGGGAGGAAAGATAGGCCTCTTTGGCGGTGCAGGCGTGGGCAAGACCGTGCTGATACAGGAGCTGATAACCAATATAGCAACGGAACACGGCGGATATTCCATTTTCACGGGTGTGGGAGAGCGTTCCCGTGAGGGAAATGACCTGTGGACCGAGATGAGGGAGTCCGGGGTGCTGGAAAAGACAGCCCTGGTATTTGGACAGATGAATGAACCACCGGGGGCCCGTATGCGCGTGGCCGAGACAGGACTGACCATGGCCGAGTATTTCAGGGATGTGGAGCATCAGAACGTGCTTCTGTTCATCGATAATATATTCCGTTTTGTCCAGGCAGGTTCCGAGGTATCCGCCCTGCTGGGACGTATGCCTTCGGCGGTGGGATATCAGCCCACCCTGGCCACTGAGGTAGGCGAATTACAGGAGAGGATTGCTTCCACCAAGAACGGTTCCGTAACATCGGTCCAGGCTGTGTACGTGCCTGCTGATGATTTGACGGACCCGGCGCCCGCCACCACATTTGCGCATCTGGATGCCACCACGGTATTGTCCAGAAAGATTGTGGAGCAGGGCATTTATCCGGCTGTAGACCCTCTGGAATCCACCTCCCGTATCCTGGAAGAGGATGTGGTGGGTAAGGAGCACTATGAGGTGGCTAACAAAGTACAGCAGATGCTTCAGAAGTATAAGGAGCTGCAGGATATCATTGCCATTCTGGGCATGGAGGAGCTGTCTGAGGAGGATAAGCTGACCGTAAACCGGGCCAGAAAAATTCAGAGGTTCTTATCCCAGCCATTCCATGTGGCGGAAAACTTTACCGGTGTGCCTGGAAAATATGTGCCTGTAAAAGAAACCATCCGCGGATTCAAGGCCATCATTGACGGCGAGATGGACGGGTACCCTGAGGCGGCATTTTTCAATGTAGGTACCATTGACGAGGTTGCGGAGAAGGCCAAGACCCTGGAGCATCATGAGGCTTAACCAGGACTGTCTGCCGCGGAAAGGAGCCGGGATATGTCTGCATTTTGGCTGAAAATTGTAGCCAGCGACCACGTATTTTATAATGGGCATTGCTCGTATCTGGTGGTGCCAGCACCAGACGGTGAGATGGGCATTATGCCTCACCATGAGGCCATGATTCTGGCTGTCCAGGAGGGTAACCTCCGCTTTAAGGTGCCGGAGGAAACAAAATGGCATCAGGCCATTGTGGGTCGCGGAATCCTGCAGGTGGCCAATAACCGTGTGACCATGATTGTGGATACCGCGGAAAGGCCTGAGGATATTGACGAGGTCAGGGCCAGGGAGGCGCTGGAGCGCGCACAAGAGCAGCTGCGCCAGAAACAGAGCCTGAGGGAATTTAAGATGTCCCAGGCGTCCATGGCAAGGGCGCTTACCAGGCTGAAGGGAAGCCATCTGAAGGAATTGAAGTGATGGAAACCAAGTGAAGGAAGCTATGATAGAAGAGAATTATAAAAGTTTGGCTGCGGGATGGAAACATCCTACAGCCATTTTGAGTTTTGTATGAGAAAATTACAGAAGTCCATGACAATGGGATTGTCCTTGCCAAGAGGAGAACACATGAGGATAATCTGACGGCGGCATACCTGATCCTTGATGGGAAGCAGCTTTACCGGGGAGTGGGGAGACATGGGCCCCCATTCGCCGCCCAACGGTCCCCAGGAGTACTGGGGCCAGAATCCGATGCCGAGCCCGGCCGCGATCAGGTTCCTGACAGACTCTGTGGTATCACTTTCAAAAATCACGTTGGGGACAAAATCCGCCTCTGAAAAGTAACTGTTGCATATCTGGCGGATGGGCCTGGAACCGGCCAGGCATATGTATCCCGCGTTTCTTGTATCAGCCAGGTTAATGGAATCCTTATCACCATAAGGAGAATGGGTGGGAACGGCCAGATACAGGTCTTCCTCCAGCATAACCATGTAATCCTCATAATCGGTATTTTTTAAGTCGGACCGCACCGCAGACACGCATAAATCATAGTCGGCATGGTTCTCGGCCTGGTACAGCTGGAAGTTCACATCCGGCCGCAGGGCCCTGTAAGCAATAATCCGGTTGGTAATCAGAGTGGAGGCAGCCAGAAGCTTTAAGTGGATAGTGTGGCTGGACATGTATTGGTCGGCTCTCAGTTCACCGGGAATCCGGTCCAGGGCGCTTACAATGGGAATCAGCCGCTTTTGAAGAAGACGTCCGGCTTCATTTAGTTCCACACTTCTGCTTTTCCTCTCAAAGAGCGGTACACCCAGCTCTGCTTCCAGCCGGTGGATGGCCTGAGAGAGGGCTGGCTGGGCTATCTGAAGATGTTCGGCCGCCTTTGTCATGTGCTGGTATTCAGCGGCTGTCAAAAAATATCGTAATTGCAGTAATTCCATACGTCACCTCGGAGATACGATTTTGCGAACAGGGGATTCCTGTCCGGGTATCCGATTATTATATAACAGAATTAAAAAAAATGCATCCAAAATTTAAATGAGGAAAAAACTCGCAATAAATTTGGACAGAGAAAAAAACTCAATATTGCAGGAACGAAAAAAACTCAAGACAAACAGGAAATTTTCTCTGTTTCAGCTCTTGTAATTTCGTGTTCGGTCTGATAATATTATATATAAGTTAGTTTTAACTAACTAAAAATATTTCGGAAGAATATTTTGAAAATAATAATTCTGAGACAGCCGGAGGTAATACGTGAGCAAAGAAACCTTACATCTAATGTTGAAGCTGAATCCGGAAGAGTTGGATACCCAGGTGGCATTGCAGTGCGCGCCCTTACTTACAGGTATGAAGATATCAAATTTGCTGACAGTGGGGCGTTCCAAAAGGGCGGCGGTTCTGGAATTGTTTAAGGACACGGCCGTGTCCTGCTGTATTTTATATGAATCATCTGAGAAAACCACATTTCTTCTTTATATCAGGCAGGCGCTGGAAGCGTATCTGGCCCGGCCGGAGGTGAAGGGTCTTATGGAACGGTTTGGTTACAGGGGATGGGATTTGGAGGAGATTTTGAGTCTTGTATCCATCAAATATGAGGAGCACATGGAAGACCGTGCCGGATTTCCGCATGAGATAGGTTTGCTGCTGGGCTATCCTGCAAAGGATGTGACAGGATTTATCGAAAATAACGGAAAGAATTTCCTCTATATAGGATACTGGAAGGTTTATTCGGATCTTCCTGAGTGCAAGCGTATATTTCAGGCATACAGCCACGCTCGTGAGCACATAATCCATATGATTTCCCGCGGTATGAAGATTGATGCAATCTTAAGGATACACAATCTGAAGCAATATAAATCAATGACAATATAAGGAGGACATACGACATGAATCAGATTATGGTAGTTTTCTGGTCGCAGACAGGCAACACGGAGGCTATGGCCAGCGCGGTGGCGGAAGGCATCAGGGAGGCAGGAAAGGATGCTCTGGTAACAGAGGTCTCCCATATATCGGCAGATGCACTTAAGGATGCAGGCGTTTTTGCCCTGGGATGCCCGGCTATGGGAGCAGAGGTTCTGGAAGAGAGCGAGATGGAGCCGTTTGTGACAGAGGTGGAGGCATTTGCTTCCGGTAAGCATATAGGTCTCTTTGGTTCCTGCGGATGGGGTGATGGAGAGTGGATGCGCGACTGGCAGGCACGTATGGCTCATGCGGGAGCTGATGTGGTGGGTGGCGAAGGCGTTATTGCCCAGGAGAGTCCGGATGAAGATGCATTGAATCAGTGCAGGAAGCTGGGAAAGGCCCTGGCAGCCGCGGAAGCATAAGAAGCATACCATGTCTTTTGGCAGACCTTTCGGTTTGCCTTTTTTTTTGCGCTATGGTATAATGATGGAATGGTATCAGGAATTGGGGGGATGCGTTTTGTATCCCGGACCTGCTTTTTCCATATTGGAGGATGAGCTGACGGATGCCGAAAAAGCGGAAATCGCCCGGAATGCATACCAGGCGGACCAATAAAAGGGTGGTGGGGGATGATTAGGCGGTTACATTCCGGCTGGAACCATGATATAATTTAAATACCTAAAATTTTCTAAAAGGATTGGCACAGGAGCCTGAAACAGGACTGTGCTCCGGGACGGAGGAATTAAATGAATCAATTTGTCACGGAACAGCTCATCTACGTATTACGGCTGGTGGCCGCTGCTCTTTGCGGAGGTTTGATTGGATGCGAGAGACAAAGTAAAAAGAAGACGGCAGGCACCAGGACCCATGTAATTATTGCAGTGGCCTCTGCCATGATGATGATTATCTCAAAGTATGGGTTCGGGGATGTGCTGAACGAGTATGTAAAACTGGACCCTTCCCGTGTGGCGGCGGGTGTGGTTACGGCAATTGGCTTTATTGGTTCAGGCATCATTATTTTCCGGAACAACAGTGTGAACGGAATCACTACCTCGGCCGGAATATGGGCGACTGTGGGCGTGGGTATGTCCATGGGAGCGGGAATGTATATTCTGGGGGCTGTATCCACAGCCATCGTTATGCTCTCGGAACTGTTCCTGGGCAGGAAAGGTTATTTTTCCAGAAGGAACGGGGAGGACAAAGAGGTGGAGATTGAATACTGCGAAAGCCTGGATGAGGACATCTTCCAGTTCATCAACCGGACATTGCAGGGCCAGAACTGCAAGATGGTAAATATCCAGCTTACAGAGGAGGCGTCCGCCTATGTGCTGACCGCCCAGTTAAAGACGCCTGCGGACTACGATATGTCCGACCTGGTGGGGCAGCTTAAGAAAAAGAGCCAGCTGAAGCGCATATCCGTGCAGTAAGCCAGGTGAGTGAATTGCTGGAGGGCTGTCCCTATTGCCATACGCGTTTTTTGATGTCGGATCTCTATCCAAAGGTAACGAATTATTATTTTCTCCGGGATTACGGATTGGGAGAGCAGGCGGCCGGAAACAGCGTCAGAAAGTGGATGCCCGCAGGCGGCGCGGCATGTCTGGTGCTGCGGCTTCCGGGAATCCTTTCAGAGCTGTTGTAAAGATTCTCATTTTTGCTGATGACAGAGAGAATCTGGTGTTTATGAGGGACGGCCGGAGGAATGCAGCTTTGACGCTATTGCGAACGCCCAGTTTGAGGGAGCTGTCAGCTTGAATGCCTGCCGGGTGGGGGGGGGTAGGATTACTGTTATTTGGATTTGGGAGTATACATGACAGATGTGTACTGCCAGGGCTAGGGGCTGCACCGGCAGCCGGACCGGTTCCGAATCGGACTGTGTCGGAATATAAGCCATCCCGAGGACTATGGTTTCTCCATCAGATTGTGATGAGGGCGGTAAGCTGCAAACTGGGGAGCCAGCTTTGACGCCACCAGGGAACGTCTGTGCCCGTATTGCAGGATCCGCCATGATTTGAAGGAGGAGGACTGGATCATTACATATATGCGGAAACAGCCCTGAATGTATGGTCTATTTCTCCCGAAGTCTGACCTTATTCCTGGCGCTGCGCCTTCTCTCGTCCTCCAGTGCGGCATAGTGGCGCTTAGTGGTATTGACGTCGGAGTGGCCCAGCACATCGGCTACCAGATAGATATCGCCTGTCTCGCGGTACAGGTTGGTGCCATAGGTGCTGCGCAGCTTGTGTGGGGTAATGGGTTTTAATGGAGCCACGGTGCGGGCATACTTTTTAACCAGATTTTCCACGCTGCGCACGGCCATCCGCCTGCGCTGCAGGGAGAGAAAAAGGGCGTCCTCGTGTCCCTGTTCCGGGATGATACGGTCGCGTTCCTCCAGGTAGTCTAAGAGGGCGTCCTCCACCTCTGTTCCGAAGTATACGGTCACCTCCTTGCCGCCCTTGCGGTAGATGCGGATGCCGCCGTTCTTAAAATCAATGTCGGAGATATTTAGCCCCACACATTCGGACACACGGATTCCGGTTCCCAGAAGGAGGGTAAGGAGGGCCAGGTCCCGCGTCTTTGTTTTCGCATGGTAACTTTTCTGCTTATCGGTCAGCTTGTCACCTTGTTCCACCTCGTCCAGAAGTAGGGCCACCTCATCCACGTCCAGCCGGATGATTTCCTTTTCATGGAGTTTGGGCAATTGTACCAGGGCGGCAGGATTGTTTTTAATTCGTTCATTCCTGTAATAGTAATTATAAAAACTTTTCAGGGAGGATATTTTGCGCATGATTCCCCGTTCCTTGTTCATGACCTCCTGGTTCCTGTCATTGAAACGGTATTTCAGGTATTCCATATATTCCTCAAAATCCGTGACAGACAGCTGGTCCAGCTGATCCAATGTGATATCCTTGACAGTAATCTTGGCAATAGCCGGATTTTCCTTATGGAGGAAATCAAAGAACACATGCAGGTCATAGGCATAGGCAATCCTGGTCCTGGAAGATGTCCTGGGCTCGATTCCGCGGAAAAAGTCACCGCAGAATGGCGGCAGGTCTTTTATCAGATTGCGCAGCCGCAGAATGTTTTCCCGGTCTACCTGTTCATGGTATGATAATTGACTCATGTAAGTGGATGCCTCATTTCATAAAATAGTCTTGTCGCGTCAGACGCGCTATAAGATATATTTTAGCGTCAATTGCAAATGATTGTCAATTGATTGTTTTTTACTTATTGATAATGACTTTACGGAATACAAGAAAATCCAGTCAGTCTATTTTAACAGATCCAGATAAGCCCCGTATCCTTCCTCATCCATCCTGCTGCGGGGGATGAAGCGGAGGGCAGCGCTGTTGATGCAGTAGCGCATTCCGCCGGTCCCGGCAGGACCGTCTTCAAACACATGGCCTAAATGGGAATCTCCCTCGCTGCTGCGCACTTCCACGCGGTGCATGCCGTGGCTGCTGTCAGGGTGTTCCGTGACGGCGCGGGACATGACCGGCTTTGTAAAGCTGGGCCATCCGCAGCCGGAATCAAATTTGTCAGCAGAGGTAAAAAGCGGTTCTCCTGTAACGATATCCACATAGATGCCTGGTTCATGGTGATTCCAATATTGTCCTGTAAAGGGCCTTTCGGTGGAGGCATTCTGTGTCACGTCATATTGTTCCCTGGTCAGCCGTTTTTGAAGCTCTGTCTGGTCCTGCTTTATGCCCGTTCTCCCGTCCGGACGCACAATGAGGTCCTTAAGACTGCTGAAATCAATATGGCAGTAGCCATGGGGGTGATTTTGCAGATAGTCCTGGTGGTAATCCTCTGCCGGATAAAAATTCCTCAGAGGTTCAAATTCCACGGCCAGCGGCTGGCTGTAATCCTTCTGAATTTCATACATGACAGTCTGGATGGGGCCGCGATCCTCATCACTGGTATAGTAGATGCCGGTCCGGTACTGACTTCCTCGGTCGTTTCCCTGCCGGTTTACGCTGACAGGGTCGATGATTTTGAAAAACTGTCTGACCAGTATGCGCAGTGCAACAATGTCCGGATTGTACATAATACGGACTGTTTCAGCAAACCCGGTGGTGTCTGAGCAGACCTCCTCGTAAGTTGGATTGCTCCTGGTTCCGTTGGCATAGCCGCACTCAGTATCGCAGACACCTGGTATACGGGAAAAATATTCTTCCACTCCCCAGAAGCATCCTCCAGCAAAATATATATTCTGCATGATCATTTCACATCCTTTCCTTTGTTTCCTTCTGAATTGGATTCATGATACTATTATGCCCTTGTAAGGGACTAAAATCAATGAATTTCTGAACCAATACTTTTTCATGGAACTGGAGGAAGATGACTGTAAACACATGGCCTGCAATTGGAAAGGAATCATGCCCGGAAAAACAGGACGGGTATGGGTGACAGAAGCGCTGAATCAGGATGGTTCCTCCCAGGGCCTAAAAATCAAGAACGGATTGACAGAAAATTTTGGTGAAGTCTGTCCGCATTCATGGCGATGTGGCACGGTTTGAGAAAATATGCGGCTTTACAATAGAGAGGGAATCCCGATTCGGGATGCACTGACTCCAAAGGAATACCGGCAGATTCTGAGGAATGTCCGCTGGCACCCAAAAGAATGGTACCTGAGGCTACGCAGTCCTCAGGTACCCGGCATTATGGTATCGGCTGATAAGATTATAGTTTTTCATACGATACCAGCTGGTTTACATCAATTCTCTACCGTCCGAATCGGCTGGTATCAGCAGTTCCGGCATCGGAATATCCAATTACCAGACTTGCTTTGGGCGACAATCAGGCGGACCGGCTGAAGATTGGCTGCTGTGGGGGCAACATGGGCGGCTTCAAGAATTTTCTCCAACTTTTCCGGCTCGACCTTCTGAATTCCTTTCTGTTTTTATTATGGCTTCAAATCAACCATTGACTTTATTTTATCATCTGTCATATAATTCACAAGAATGCACTTTTAAGGTAGATACTTTCCAAAACCATAGCATACCAATAGGAGAGCAAATAGGAGGAAACCATGATACAGCAGGAAGCTTCACTATATGGAGTTACAGCGTCTCATACCCAATGCAACACCCAAAATGGTATCACAGCAGCTTCGTGACCTGGAAAAATCCGGTTTGATTTCCAGAGAAGTTATACCAGAAAAACCGCCCAGAACCATCTATTCCCTGACTGAATTTGGAAAAAGCATTATTCCGGTTCTGGATGTGATGTGCACCTGGGGGAATGGATTACTTAAACTGACTGAATGTGAAAACGCCTTGTCAAAAGCAGGAGAGGGTATGAATGGCGTAAAAAGGATACTGTCATTTCCGTATTTGATGTGATTCGGTTTACGTAAAAATATTATGTAAACAAATTGGCGGCTGATTAAAATAATATACACCTTTAATATATAAAATTGCAGACGAGGTTGGGATTAATCAATACTTAGTCAAATTATGTTCAGCTTCAGCAAAAGAATAATATTAATAATATTTATTCAATTGTTAGCAAATGGGGAAATCATAAGAAAACATAGAATACGCAGGGATTACAAAGACTACCCCTGTCAACTATTCGTTAAACTATCCGCCTCTTTCACGAAAGCGTCCTACGCCAGTAGGTGAAGCCAAGCGGTAGTTGCTAGGAGGCGACATAAATTATACCAAACCGGAGCCTCCTGCCTAGCAACTATTTGTGAAAGAGTAGTTTAACGAAAGTGGAACGGTAGTTGGAGTAAGGTGCAGCAACAAACTTAATAAAATTGTAAGGCGACAATTTGGTTAACATCAACTTATAATATATGAGAGTAGCTTCGAATCTGCGAGCAGTCCGAAGCTACTCTCATATATTATAAGTAAGCCTATTTGATTCAATGACTATACCTCATTATAACATTAGAGTAATTCAATGAAAAGACCTGAAATGGGTCTTTTTTGTTTGGCACTCATCATAAAGTCTGATGATATCAAGCCTCGCAGAGCACCTAAAGCGGAACGGAGTGTAGCGGTACTTTGCAAAGCAAAGTATTGGGTGCAATACTTTAGAAAAGTTATTATGCCATGGCTTCCAACATAATTAAATTGAAACAATACTTTTGTGCAATACTTTGAGGAGGCGATATAATGGCAAGTATTGATTTCAAGAAAATTAAAAGTGCTGGTGAGCTGAAAGCAATGCTCCGGCATTGTGATAATGATGAACGTCTGAAGCATGAACATAGTAATGAGGATATAGACAAAGAGAAAACCCACGAAAATATAAACTATACAAAACTGACTTATGGGCAGTCATGTGCCAGATTTGATAAACGCATCGAAATCTTAGATTCTTCAACAAATAAGAATAAGCGTAAAGATCGAGTTGTGGCATTTGGGTTAACAGTTCCATCATGCGAGGGAATGACAAGAGAAGAATCTGCATCTTTTTTTATGGACTGCTGTAAATTATTTCAATCCGAATTTAATGCTAGAAATATCATTTCTGCTATAGCTCATTATGATGAAATACATTCATATATAGTTGCTGGTGAAATGAAAGAGAGCAGAGAGCATTTACATTTTTATGTAATACCTGAAATAGATGGACAATTAAATGGGAAAAATTTTTCGTCTAAAAAGCGAATGATAGAACTTAATAAGAAGCTGGAGAAACTAGCCATAGAAAAGTACCATAAGAATTTTCTTACAAAAGAGCCAGCTCGTAAACGTTCCGTTGAAGAATTAAAGAGCATAAGCAATTCAGAGCAAGAACGGAGAATTAAGGTTCGTGATGAACTTATGCTTGAGATAGAGAATAAGAGCAATTCACTAAAAAAAACCTTAATGGAATTAAGAGAATTGGAAGCAAAACGCGATTCAGAGGAACAAGCCTATATGAACTATCAAGAAGAGCCGTTTGACTATCCGGCTGAAATAAAGCGCAAAAAGCCTTTACTTGGAAAAGAAACTATTGAAATAGAAGCTAGTACAGCATTGCTTAAATATCAGTGATTAAATTACTAATGGTATCCCGGCATATGTCCACTTAAATGGGTGTGCTGTAAGATTGTATTGTTCAATAAAGCGCAGGATGCTTGCTTCCAGTTCTTCTATTGATAGGTAGCTTTTCCGCTTCAGCAGCTTCCGGTTAATGATGCCAAACCATATCTCAATCTGGTTCATCCAGGAACTGTGTTTCGGAGTATAGACAAAGCGGATCCGGTGGGAAGGGTCATGCAGGAAATCCGCTCGGCTTTCCATACTTTTAAGGATCCCTGTTTTCCCTTTTTTGCCCAGTTCCACGCCAAGGGCACAGGCTTCTGCCACAAAGCGGACAAGGGCTTCCGATTTATGGGTGTTTAGGCCATCGCATATAAATGTCCATGGGGCTTGCGGGTCTGTCCCTACCAATGCTTTCACGGCTTCCACAAAATCCTCTTCTGTGCGTGTGGAGTTTAAATACGGCATTTCCATACGGCCCGTTGCAACATCAAAGAACCCGATGAGGCTGGTCGTGCCATGGCGGATATACTCAAACTCCATTTTGGCGCACTGGCCGGGTAATGGGAGCTTGTCAGGATATTTATGTTCCAGCGCTTGTACCCCGGTCATTTCATCCGTGGAAACAATGTGTGCACCTTCCCGGCTTTGTTCCTGGGCACTCTGGTACAGGCCGCAGATTTCGTTTACTTTCCGCGCAAAAGATTCCGGGGCTTCCGTCTTTTCCGAAGAATGAAGCCAGTAACGGATTTTGTGGGGATGTAAATCTACCTCATTTTTAAAAAACGGCTGACAGATTTCTCAGAAATCTGTTCAGCGATCCCCTGCTTTTTAATTTCTGCCACTAACAGCGGGAGACTCCACTGGCTTACTTCGTACCCAAAATCATTTGGGCTGCTGCAGGCAAGGTCGATGATCCGCATGATCTGGTCCGGCGTAAAAACAGACGGGGCACCGGGGCGTTTTTTATCGGACAGGACTGCCCGTATCTCATCTTCAAGCTTTTTCGGGTCGTCCATTTCAATCCTCCGCAAGGCTGGGAGCGCCGCGAGGAACCGACTGCGCCAGGTGGCAACATTATTATAATGAAGCCCGACCTGTGGTGCAATATTCTGGTTGAGTTCCCCCTGTGACGCAAGCAGGACAATGCTGGCTCTTTTGACCAGTCCTGACGGAAGGGAGCGGCTTTTTGAAAAAGCAGATAATATGTTTTTCATGGCATCAGATAAAACCGGGATAGTATCAATTGTTTTCCTTCGCATAATAACCCATCCATTCTTTAGTGATAGAATTATTATGCACCGACTACAATAAAAAAGCAACGTCTATTCATTATTATTTTGGCAATGCTGTACTAGTGAATACGACAGATTCGTTTCTAAAGTTGCAGAGTGTGAAGATGTGTTATTATATTCAAAAAAACGTGAAGGTACTATTTCAGAAATAGAGACTCAATTTAAAGAAAGCATATTAGAAGCTAATAAAGTACTAGATGAGGCTGAACAAATGCGTAATAGAACGGAATCTTTATCCAAACAAGCTAAGCACTATAAAAAAAGTCTAGAGAGCATACGAGTATATGCCATAAAACATGATGATGAGAAGCTTAAAGAATTTGCTACGAAAGCTCTTTTGCTTGATGTAGATAAGCCACTACAAAAAACTGCCGAAAAAACATTAAAGAATGTTATGCACCATGATGATTATGAGCGTTAACAAGTGGTGATGGGGCTATCGCCCATCACCACCAGCATCAGAATAAAGTTTATCTATCAATCCATTCCCAACACCTAAACCATAGATATATAACAATTTGGTTATCAACAATTTTCAGTTCAGAATAATTGGCAATTCCTAAAAGAAAGTTGAGTGAATGCGCTTCATCACAAGTTAATAAAGAATCTGCTGTAATAGTAATATGGATAGAGTTTTCTTCTTCCCATAAAGAAAACTCTGCCTCATTTTCAAGTTCAAAAGTGAGGTTCTCATAATTCTTCACAATCAATTCTTTGCGTTCTAAAAGAATCAATTTCCTATGATTTTGCTCGTATTCCTTCAATTTTGCTATTATGCGTTCAAATCCATTCTCCATATAACACACCTCCTTATTAAATACCTCACTATATTATACCTCACTATATTGTGAATTACTAGAAGTGGATTAACTGGATATAATAAAAATATTCAGAGAGGTGGTGAGAGCGTGGGTTATTTGCATATGAGAATTAATGAAATGTTAGAAATCCAAGGTAAAAGCAAAAATACAGTCTGCAAAGAATTAGACATTCCACGTTCGAACTTCAATCGGTACTGTCGAGACGAATTTCAAAGAATAGATGCAAACCTCGTCTGTAAATTATGCGAATACTTTAACTGTGGAGTAGGAGATTTAATCGAATATATGAAAGACTAAGAAGCTGGAAACAGCTTCTTTTTATATGATGCCAAATCCATCATTGAGGCAAAGTTTTATTACTTTGCCATCATTGAGTAAAACCTCATATGAGGTTTTACCACATAGAGGTGGAACCACCTCACATGAGGCTCCGCCACTCCCTGTTTTTTTATTTTATCGAATTGCCGTAGGCTCACATGAGGCGCAGGCCTGCTCATATATGCCTGTCAGCAGACTCATATGTGCCCGTCGGCAGACTCATATGTGCTTGCCAGCAGGCTCATTGAGTGCTTGGAAGCCTTCTCTATGATTCTATATATTCTATAGACATAAAAATTCCAATAAAATCAATAGTTCCCAGACTTTTTTGTCACGTATTTAGTACTGGATTGTCACGTATTTAGTACTAAAATCGAATTTTTGTCACGTATTTAGTACTAAAATATAAAAAAGTTTTTTTAAAATACTATAAAAGTATAAAAAACAGAACTTTTTTAGTACCAATCTAACATTATATATTATGAGAAACAAATAACGTTTATTAAGGTGATGCCCATCACCACAGGGAGGTAAAACCAAAATGAAAAATAAAAATGAGTACGTGATTCAGTGGAAGATTGCTGATGATAAAATCCATAATCAGAATCTTAAAATAAAAAAATTGATGGATAGCAGTACACTATTAAAAGACGAAGATGGTAATGAAATTATTGCTTCAACGCTAATGGTAAGTGCAAACCAGTTTCATAAAATTTTTCTTGAAGATTTTATGAAAATAATGGGATTGATTGGAAATTCAGAAAGCAAGGTCTTTTCATATATATTGGCAAATGCTAATTATAATAATATCCCAATTTCAACAGCAAATACCTTTGTAGGAACATATGATGAAATTGCAAAATCTGTTCACACAAGTAAACAAACAGTTGTTCGAGTCATGAAAAAGCTACAGGCAACTAATTGTATAATCAAAATTAGCGCAAAAACATACCGTATAAATCCCAATCTTATCAGTATTGGAAAATTAAGCCAACAGCAAGAGGTTATGCAACAATTCAACGAAGATTTAATACATAATTTAGAGGAGGAAAACAATGAAAGTAAGCAATAAACAAAAAGAGCAAGCACGCAATGCAGACTTAATTAGCTTCATGCAGGACAATTATCCAACTAGATTAATGCAGGATGGTAAGGCGTGGCGAGATACAAAATATCCTGATATAACAATATGGCGGTCGAGTAGGGATGGAATGTATAAATTTAAAGCTCATGCAGTAAACACACAAGCAATCAAAGAAGATATTAAAGGTTCTGATACAATAGCATATCTGCGAAGATTTTTGGATTATGATTACTCGGGTGCTGTAATTGCATTAAGTCAGTACTAAAAAGCCAGAAATGGCTTTTTATTGCATTTAAGCCTAGTTTAACGAAAGCGAAGCGATAGTTGGATTATAGAATCAAACAAGCCTTAATAGAGATAACGTAATGAAATGCGAACCATACCCTAAAAGAACAAGACAACTATTCGTTAAACTAGACTTATCCCGAATAGTTAGCTTATTTTATTAAGTATGTAGGGATACAGCTTGTCATATGTTACAGTCAGAGAGGGCATCCGCAATTTTATCGTGGACCCCTTTCATGACCTTGATTTCAGATTCAGCAATGCTAAAACGTTCACTGGCAATGATATCCTCAAGAGAGCGAATCCGGCGTATCCGGGCACAGCGTTCCATCAATTCATCCAGACGGACATTGACGACCCGGTTAAGATAGCGCAGTTCCCGTTCCGTAAGTTCTATGTTCATCCAACCACTACTTTCTATTGATTTCTTATGTTCGCGACCCCGTAGGCGCATCCATGGCATGATGAATCGCTACCGCCAGGGACCTGGCACTTTCTGTAGTCAAGGGGAAGGGGTATCCCCGGCCTAGGCTACACCGCCAGCCGGGGACATACGCACCCACTAGTTATTAGAGGAATCAACAAGAACAAAATCCTCCAAAGCAGCCTTCTTGCCAACACGCCGGAACGTAACATCAAGAAAATCATCGGGATTTATGGAATTGACATCCGTAGTGAATTCATTCCGGTAAACATTGATAGTTTCAACCAACTGACCACGAACATCATTTGAACGAGTGCCCACAACACAATGAAGCCGGAAATAATCATACGGAGTACCTGTCTTATAATCATTGCCTGTTAAATGCTGAATCCCAACCACTTTGTATAACATAATAAAAATCCTCCTTAAATTTTGATATGGTTATGTGTTATTTATATGCATCAGGGCGAAGCCACAATGGGACGCCCTGAGGGCTAGCTAAATTAATGGTGGAATGGAATCTGTCTTTTCATCAATATAAGACAAAATCTGTTCCAAACGGGCGAAATAGAAAGTCATAAGTCTAATTTGCTGTTCCGTAAATTTGTCAGGATAAAGAAAGGAACGGGAAATTACCAACCCAGCTTCATCTCGCTCCTGCTCTAAGAAAGCCTTGGAAATTCTACGCATTCTGGACCCCTCCTATCAGCTTTAAAAGCACAATTGACAATATTACGCAAAGCATCACGCTCCTCAATCGTAATTGCATCAATCGTGCACGCAAAACTCAATTGTGCACAAATCCAAGCATAATCAAAGGTCAAGTCAATAACATCATCATTACCACGAACATAAGCTTCCACAGCATCATTGATTGTCTTACGGATACGCTTTACATCCATCATGTTAAATCCTCCCCCTTACCGTAATATAAACCAAACCGTCATCATCCCAAGAAAATGCTTTTACATCAAGTGCCCAACAACGCCTTATTGCAGGATAATGACGAAAAGCACACGCACGCAATGTAAATTCTTCATCCCGGATATAGATAAGTGATTCATTAGAAACAAACGGGAGATTACAAACCTGTCCAACTGTCATTTTAGCCCTCCTTAATCAACTAACTAAATCATCCTTGTAGACTAACTAAATTTGTGGTAAAATAGATACTAACTAAGCGCTTAATTGTTACTTATCGTTACATTAATAGTATAACAGAGTGTTTAGGCCTAAACAATTGACAAAATCAACAAAGTTTAGGCCTAAACATTATATAATTTGTATAGGCCTAAACAGGAGATTAAGAAATGAAAGAAAATAGCAGAAATGAATATGTAAGAGAATATATAAAAGATACATATAAGACAGTCAAAGTATATATTCGAGAAGAAGATTATCCGACTATAGTAGAACATATGAAAAATAAAGGCTATACAAAAATAAGTGGATATATCAAAGACCTAATAGAAAAAGACATGAGCGGCACACCTGGAATCCAGGTAAATCACAACAAGGGTATTGTGGCCGGGAATATACATGGGGACATCAATATGAAATAGGGCCACAAACGCACCAGAATGAACGAGAAGCGATTTTAAGAGCCTAAGACAAAAATTCATCAAGGAGGATATAAAAATGGACAGAGAAACGATTGAAGCAATGAGAACACTATTAGAACCAATTACAAACAAGCTAGAGGACATAAATCTACAAATATCAGAACTAAAAATCCAAATGGATACACTAAGGCTAGACATGAAAACCTCAGAAAGGTCCATCAGGAAAGAAATACACCATATCAACGATGGAATGGACACCTTAGTAGAAGTATTGGAAGCCAAAGGAATCCTACCGAAGGTAGAATAACAGCAATATCCCCGGCTCTATGCCGGGGATATGCGAAAGGAGTAAACATGGAAAATATAATCAATGGAATCATTGGACTAACTACAAATAAAGCTTTTTGGTGTTGTGGAGCTATAGCATTAACCATGTTCCTGTTTAGAAAATTCAAAGATTAGCAATGTACTTAAAGTAAAAGGAAAATAGAATAAATGCAATCATGTAAACATAACATACAATCATGTCCAAGTCGGTATACTTCCTTCCACGCGAACGCTTGCGGACAAAATAGTTATGGATAGCAAAGTATAAAAGCGGCAAAACAACAAAGAAAACCGAACAGAAATAAATTTCATCCTCAGACGTCATATTAATCCTCCTCAATCGCCCCACGCTTGATTGCCTCGGCCAGGCCGACCTGGACAAGCCGTGTTGCCATTTCCGCCGGGGTGGAGTAGCATTCACAGAACTCCATGTACCTGCAAAGGCGGTCATACTGTTTCGTGGTCAGGTAAACATTGACTTTGATTTTTCCAACTGGCTTATTCATAAAAATTTCCCTCCTGATATCTTAATAACTGATTGCGCAACTTGTTAAATATGGGACCCTCAATCTCAAAGGGACGGTCCAGGAGCAGGGCCTTATACTTACGTTTCGTGTTAGGTGATAACTGACGGAGATAGAAATCCATGCTGTCAACAGGTTCCTTACACATAAGCTGTATCAAGACCTTGTTATCACCCAAATCCAATACACTACGAGTATAAACATTGGGCCAGCACCGACAACAATCTATGTAGTCCAGGCTATCCAGCGTAACCTCTATCCGGGTGAGGGGATAATCAAGGCCAGCCTCTATCTGTTTGTTGTAGACCTTTACCCGGCCGGGAGCGGACATACATCCTAAATATTCTGTAAAGTCCTGCGCTGATTTGTAAAATTGGCTGTATTTCCTGTTATCCTTGATAAGCTGTACACAGTCACGGCCATATGGCACGTCCACTGCTAAATCCCATCTTTTTATCTTTATTGTTTCTACCATGGGGAACAGTTCGTTTAGGACCGTTCTTAGGAGCTGTCCTATCTGGCTTTGCAGGTCTTTGAACCCTGTTTCCTCCTGGTCGAAGGGGGAGACACTTGTACGCATGAACCCATCATCATAGGCAAGCTCACCAAGTATCTTGTTTGGGTTAAAGTCCAGGAAACCCTGTAAAACTGTTTCTTTCTTTACACCATTCATACAAAGACCAATGGAAAATGATAATCCTTTGATACCAAACACAAAAAGGTATCGGTAATCAAAATCCTTTAAAGAATGATAATGCGTACAGCCTGGAAGATGGGAGAGGAAGGAAAGGAAGGATTCAACTGTATCTGTATCCGGGAACTCAAAGGAGTAACGGAGGGAATCACAGGAATAAAAGATACCATCCTCAATCAATGGGTTGAAATAATAAAGCATGGGCAAAACCTCCTAACATGAATTGTGTAAATTGTGTGAAAAAGTCAGAAATTGATAGGACTTCGGACCTAATTGGACTTCGGACCTAATTAGACAGGGGTCCGAAGTCGGTCACCGTTTCTTACGGTTCCATTTCCTCACGACCTCATGAAGCTGTACGCGCCCGCCGGCCATCGCGCGGCGGAGCGCTCCCAGCTTCCCCTGTTTCACCAGTTCCGGGAACGGCATGTATTCAAACTCCTTCTCCGGGAGCAGAGGAGGATTGTAGGAATTGAAATACTTTACATACTTCGGGATGTAGGTAAAACGCACGGAACCGAAGGGGGCCAGGAGCAGGGAATCAATGTTGTAATCATCCACTATCTTTGATTCACCACTGGCAGATTTATCCGCATGGACAACGGCAACTGTCTTTGTGATACGCCTGGCAATGGAAAAGCAGTTCAGGAAGTTGTGGATGATGTACAGATGGTCAGTAAGGTCACGTATCTTCTTGTCAACATCAAAGGACTGGGAGAACAGATACACGATATGTTTATACTGCCGCTGATATTTGAAATAGACCTTCACGTGTTCCGGGAAGGACTTGAAATTACGGTTATCCCATACAAGGCCTACCTCATCGATAAGCAGGATAGAATTTTCAGGAAAATGGGCAACACCAATATCAACGGTATCGAAGTGATAAGTTCCAGGTATATGCACGTTGCTATAGACGTGCCACCCCTTCTTACGGTATTTAAGTGCCATTTTACACATGAGCGTAGTCTTGCCACTACCTTTCTTGCCAAAGACCATAAAGAGCTTATATGGATTGCGATACTTAAAGAAATGATAAGCAAAAAAGACAATCCAAAACAGGCCAAAGCCAAAGAGTAGAACAGAAAGCGCATACATTAAAACACCCCCTTAACAAGCTGTTTCGTGATACGGATAAGGCCAACGGGCAACAGGATTAAAAGCATGAACTGCCACATGACATTGGTATCAAGGGTAAAGACTTCCGGGGAAATGGGGAACAGGACCAAATCTATAAAAAGGTTGAATAAATCAATCATGAAATCACCTCAATGGGGGAAGGGGACCGAGGTCCCCTCCTGAATCATACCTGATGGTAAATGCGCATGAAGAACGCAACCACGGCGCCGGCGAAGAACAGACACATGGCGGCCAAAAGGATGGGCTGGGATAAAATCCAGGTGAGCAGGAGCCCACACTCCTTCCAGAGCCAGGCCGTGACCACGGAAAACGTGGCTAACAGACCATTAAGGCCCGTGGCCGGGGTACCTTCCTCAGCAAAGGCCGGGAAAGCCATAGCAACAGACGCAACACCCGTGGCGACAGGGACACAGCGATACTTCCTAACCGCATTCTTAATCTTCAATATAAAAAACACCTCCTTATCAATTCATAAAAGTCGCCTGAATATATCTACAACCTTCCGAAGAAGGGGCAGACCAATGACAGCAATACCGACCCAGTAGGAATGCTCCCACAGGAACGTGAAAAGTTTATAAACCTCATTAAAGAGCCAGCTGATAATAGGATAAAGACTATCAAATGCCATGGAATCACCGCCTATCAATCAGCGATACGAAGATATGGAAGAACTTATCCACAATCCATAAAAAGGCAATGAAGCCAAAGGCATAACAAACCGGATAGAACTGGACAGGGACATCCCCCATCAACGCGAGGATTTTCTCCATAAACATATCAAACAACCTCCTATCAGAACGACAACGATATATGTAAGCGTGTCAGAAACCTTGAATATATGATGGTAATGATTCACCTGGATATTGACATATGTATCACGGTATTGGAGACGGCCCAGGCTCCAATAATATTCCCTGACATAGTTGGGGGAGCCATACTCCCTGATAGAGTAAAAGTTATTGCCAAGACAAGGAGTAAGATACACAACCTTACCCGTATCTGCATAGGGATTAAAATTACCGTCCACCAGGCGGCCCTGGATGGGACTGGTTGAGACATTGAACAGACGCCCATCACTGTCTACATAAAGGGAATCCGCATACTCAGGAGGGAGAAGCAAGGTGTAATCCCTGCCTGAGATAGACACATCATAACGAAGTACATTAACATAATCATCAGAAACAGAAACCGAACGCGCCGAGCGGACAGGGGCGTCCATAGGAATAATATCTGTAGGGCCTTCCTCCAGGTCAGGACTATCCTCCTCACCTTCCAGGGAAGAAAGCGGAGCATCCGGGGAGGAAGCAAGACCGGGGCCGCCAAAAGAATCACGAATGGTAATAAGTTCGCATAAAATGTATCGAAGTAAGTCATCACGTTTTAAACCCTCAAAATCATCAATGTCCATCAAGGTCCTGTCATCAATCAATAAATCCACATCCGTATAGGCGGCATTGGAAGAAGATGCAATACGGATATCATCCGAATCCATGTCCGCATCCCTGCCCGACCTGGCCGCATTGGAAGGTGTAGCCGTATCCGCATAGGCCAGGAGAGGGCAGGAGAGCAGGATAAAGCTACTTGAGACGATGAGACTTAGAAGAACCTGCCTTATGTTTCTTACCTGAATGAAGCGGACGGAACGCATAGGAAGGATGGTCACCGGCCCACCGGAAGGAGATGACCAACGTACCCACAAAAACAGAAATGACAATGACAGCCACAAGAAAATCACCATATGAATAACCTCCCAAAGAGCAACGGAACAACGTCTGGACCAGATAAGACAATATATTGATACAAAAATCCATCAAATCACGCATGATATCACGACCCCTTATTTAATATCTGAAACACAATTGATAATGAAATCGGGACGACCACAAAGGCAATCAGCCATCCAGGAAGATACTGGATGCAGACGAACAGCCAGCCAAACGCACGCACCACATTGACAATCACAAAAACAATCATAGTAATGAGGTTAACAATGTAATTAACAACCGTCTGGAAAATGGCCGCCACAGCGTCAAAGAACTGGAACATTTAAGACCCCCCTTTAAACCTGTAATAACCGATACAGAGCATGGCAATGGTAAGTGTCAGGGAAAAGCCGATAGGGATGTTAAGACCCGCAAGGGCTGAATAAACACCATTCATGAAATAGGAAACATCCGCAATGGGAGAGGTAAAACGGCTGAAGAACCCATCATCATACTGAAAAGCATCAATAGCCGTCCGGGCATACTCCATGGCCTGGCCTTCCTTTTCCTCCATCTTGGAAAGGGAATCCTTAAGGGTATCATTGGAGGAGGTAAGGCCGGAATTATCATAACCATTGACAACTTTTTCTGTATTCTCATCCTGATTATTGATAATGGTAGTCGTATTGGATTCCTGGGAATCAATGATATCCTCTGTATTATTGCGGTTAGCCGCCAAATCCTCCGCATGATGTTCATTCATCTTGTTATACATGTTCGTGAACTCACCCGCTAACTGGTCCCAAAAGGAGTGGAGCTGGTTACTGATGGTCTGAGTGGTATCTACAATCTGGTCAATGATGGTATCCTGCTTTTCTACCAGGGCCGCCGTATTATTGGCCGTATCCTGAGCGGAATTAACCAGGGACTGATTCTGCTCATCCGCAGTGGGAGGGGGTGCAATTGGCGCCACAATATGACCTGCCTCATAATCCGTAAAATTACAGACAGAGGAAAAGTTAAGTTTCTGCTTACCATAAAGAGGAAAGGCAAACGGGAAATAAAAATAGACCGAAGTAAGGGCCTGAGTATCAACGTTATAGGTAGCCGTATAAAAATCAGGCGGGATGTAATCAGAGGAAAGTTCACTAAGCTGCCCCCAAAGACTGGTAGCATTCGGCCGTTCCACATATCCACGGGCAAAAAACCTATCAGGATTCAATTTGCTACTTGTCTGGACGGAAATCTGGCATTTCCATTTCCCATTCCTTGGGAGAGCAGAGCGGGGGAACTTAAGGAGTAGACCATGGATGGCCCTGCCGTCAGGAGCAGTAAATTCCTTGCCAAAGGCACCCTGCCCACCAGCATTCTGAACCTTACCAAGGTATTTATCATAATTATCAGAACCGTAAACATAAACCTCAACCGTTGACCAGTTAACCGTGTTGGAAGCATCCTTAGCAAATACAGTCAGGGGACATAAGGAAAGGATGGAAAGGATTAAAAGGACGCTTAAAAGTTTCTTAACCATAAAAAAATACACCCCCTAACAAACGTGTTAAAAGATGTATCCTTATATACTTAAATCAGCCTTAACTATTCGTTAAACTAGACTTATCCCGAATAGTTAGCTTATTTTATTAAGTATGTAGGGATACAGCTTGTCATATGTTACAGTCAGAGAGGGCATCCGCTATTTTATCGTGGACCCCTTTCATGACCTTGATTTCAGATTCAGCAATGCTAAAACGTTCACTGGCAATGATATCCTCAAGAGAGCGAATCCGGCGTATCCGGGCACAGCGTTCCATCAATTCATCCAGACGGACATTGACGACCCGGTTAAGATAGCGCAGTTCCCGTTCCGTAAGTTCTATGTTCATCCAACCACTACTTTCTATTGATTTCTTATGTTCGCGACCCCGTAGGCGCATCCATGGCATGATGAATCGCTACCGCCAGGGACCTGGCACTTTCTGTAGTCAAGGGGAAGGGGTATCCCCGGCCCCTAGGCTACACCGGAGGCCGGGGACTTCGCTTCCGCTAGTTTGGAGAATCAACCAACCGGCATTCCTCAACAAAACCACCACGGCCATAGGAGATATCCACAAAATCATCTGGATGAATACCAGAAATATCCGGGGCATATTCACCGTTCCAGATGTCAACCTGTTCGACACGGCGGCCACGGACTTTATCGGGCTGTCTGGATGGAACTGCATAGAAACGGGTGAAGTCATAAGGCTTACCAGTCTTTTTAGAGATACCCTCGAATCTCTCAATGCCTAAAATCTCATATACCATAATCAAAACCTCTCTTTCTCAACTAACTAATTGATTGTTATATGTAATCCAGGGCAGAGCCGGAAAAGAATACCCCGGAGAACAAGCTATGTTGTCTGGACCTCACTGGATATGGACGGGATGGAATCTGTCTTTTCATCCAGGTAAGCCAAAATATGTTCCAGGCGGGCGAAATGATATTGAAGAACATCCACACGGCACTGGTCATGCAAGGCCATGGCCCGGCATATCGCCACACTGGTTTCATTTTGTTCCTGCTCTATGAGAGCCTTGGAAAGTCTACGCATTCTGGACCCCTCCTGTCAGTTTTATAAGCGTGAAGGACAACGGAAGACAAAGCATCAAACTCATCAATCGTAATTGCATCAATGCTGAATGCAAAACTCAACTGTGAACGAATCCAAATATAGTTAAAACGGAAATCACCATCAACATCACCAAGAAGATACCGTTCTACAGCATCATTAAGTGTTTTACGGATACGCTTTTTATCCATCATGATTACACTTCCTTACATACCGTGATATTCAAATGGTTACCAGTCCACCAAGAAAAAGATTTCACATCATAAGAATAAAATTTGGTTGCAAAGGGATGAATACGGACAAAACCGCCGAGAAGATTAAAAGCTTCATCACGGATTAAAATAACCGTATGGTCATCAACAAACGAAAGATTCATAACCTGATAAACCGTCATACCTTAAGCCCTCCTTAATCAACTAATTAAATGAACCTTGTGAACTAACTAAATTTGTGGTAGAATAGATACTAACTAAGCGCTTAATTGTTATTTATCGTTACACCAATATCTTACCAAAAACATAGTACTATGTCCATAGGCATATGTCACAAAACATAGTACTATGTTTTGGCGAAATTAAACATAGTACTATGGAGGGGCAAAATGAGCAATGCAAAATATAACAAAGAATATAATGAAAATAATTATTCACCACAAAAAGTATACATACAAAAGGACGAGTTACCAACAATTAAAGAACACATGAAAAGCAAAGGCTATAAAAGCTTTTCAGGATACGTAAAAGACCTAATAGAAAAAGATATGCAAGGCACATCTGGAATCAATGTTAAAACCAATAAAGGAATTGTAGCGAACAATATACATGGAGATATCAGCATAAAATAAACATCATATAATTTTTAAGATAAAAGAAAGGAAAAACATGAATGAAATATCCATAGTAATAATTGTACTTATAATTTTTATGATAATTAAAGCAATCAATCAAAAAAGAAAATCAACAGTACAAACGACACAGACATTTAAAAAGACAGAAGAAAACACAGAAAAAAATAATAATATTAATAAAAATCAATATAAAAAAAAGAACTTTCTTACCTGTACAGAAAAAAAATTCCTATCAGCGTTACATGAACTTAAAAAATATGATTTAATTATCATACCCCAAGTAAATTTAGCTACAATTATACAAAAAACAGGTGAATTTAAATATCAAAATGAATTATATCGAAATATTGATTTTGGTATATTTGATAAAAATTATAATATTCTACTTTTAATTGAATTAAATGATATATCACATCAACAATACAAACGGCGAGAAAGAGACATGAAAGTAAAAGAAATTGTCAAACAAGCCGATATAAAACTTATTAATTTTTATACAGATAAACCTAATAAACCAGAATATGTAACAAAAAGAATCATAAATGAACTTGCGATATCTATACCAAATTATGAAATAAATCAAATTAAAGAAGATGAAAAAGACAAACAGCCATCCACAACACACCAGGATGGACGAGAAGCGATTTTAAAGGATTTTAAGGAGGATAACCCATATGAATGAAAATGAAATGCTAGAAGCTATTAGAGGAATGCTACAAGAAGAACTTAAACCAATTCATGATAGTGTAGAAACTCTAAAAGTACAAAACAAGGCTATAAAAAACAAATTGGAAGAAATAGACATAAGACTAACCAACCTGGAATACCAGGTGAAGAAAGGAACCAACGAAACCAGACAAGACATAGACACACTGGTGGAAGTCCTGGAAGCAAAAGGCATATTGCCAAAAGCACTATAACAGTAAAATCCCCGGCTCTATGCCGGGGATGAAATAAATAAACAGTTAATGGAAAAGAAAAGAATAGCAAAATATAAAAACAATATAAGCAAGATAGGAAATATATAAATAATCATCACCTAACTTTTTACCATGAAACCGCTTTACCCAGAAGCGGTTATTAAATTGCATAAAAAGATGCGGAAGAAAAACAACAACAAAACTACAAAATAAAGAGCCATCTTCACTCATGAGATTAATCCTCCTCAATCGCTCCACGCTTGATTGCTTCGGCCAGGCCGACCTGGACAAGCCTTGTTGCCATTTCAGCCGGGGTGGAGTAGCATTCACAGAACTCCATGTACCTGCAAAGGCGGTCATACTGTTTCGTGGTCAGATAAACATTGACTTTGATTTTTCCAACTGGCTTATTCATAAAAATTTCCCTCCTGATATCTTAATAACTGACGGCGCAACTTGTTAAATATGGGACCCTCAATCTCAAAGGGACGGTCCAGGAGCAGGGCCTTATACTTTAACTTTGTAGGCCGGGAAAGCTGACGGAGGTAATAGTCCATCCGGTCTACCGGCTGTTCCGCAAGAAGCTGCACCATGACCTTTGATTCCGCCAGGTCTATCACTTTACGGGTATAGACATTGGGCCAGCACCGACAGCAGTCTATGTAGTCCAGGCTATCCAGCGTAACCTCTATCCGGGTGAGGGGATAATCAAGGTTAGCCTCTATCTGTTTGTTGTAGACCTTTACCCGGCCGGGAGAGGACATGCATCCTAAATATTCTGTAAAGTCCTGTGCTGATTTGTAAAACTGGCTGTATTTCCTGTTATCCTTGATAAGCTGTACACAGTCACGGCCATATGGCACGTCCACTGCTAAATCCCATCTTTTTATCTTTATTGTTTCTACTATGGGGAACAACTCATTTAGGACCATCCTTAAGACTTCTCCTATCTGACTTTGCAGGTCTTTGAACCCTGTTTCCTCCTGGTCGAAGGGGGAGACACTTGTACGCATGAACCCATCATCATAAGCAATCTCACCAAGTATCTTGTTTGGGTTAAAGTCCAGGAAACCCTGTAAAACTGTTTCTTTCTTTACACCATTCATACAAAGTCCAATGGAAAATGATAATCCTTTGATACCAAACACAAAAAGGTATCGGTAATCAAAATCCTTTAAAGAATGATAGTGCGTACAGCCTGGAAGATGGGAGAGAAAGGAAAGGAAGGATTCAACTGTATCTACGTCCGGAAACTCAAAAGAGTACCGGAGGGAATCACAGGAATAAAAGATGCCATCCTCAAGGAACGGATTGAAGTAGTAAAGCATAAGCAGGACCTCCTAAAAGAAAGTTAAGTTACTAAACAAGTGTAAAAAATTTTTACGGACTTCGGACCTAATTAGACAGGGGTCCGAAGTCGGTCACCGTTTCTTACGGTTCCATTTCCTCACGACCTCATGAAGCTGTACGCGCCCGCCGGCCATCGCGCGGCGGAGCGCTCCCAGCTTCCCCTGTTTCACCAGTTCCGGGAACGGCATGTATTCAAACTCCTTCTCCGGGAGCTGGGGAGGATTGTAGGAATTGAAATACTTTACATACTTCGGGATGTAGGTAAAACGCACGGAACCGAAGGGGGCCAGGAGCAGGGAATCAATGTTGTAATCATCCACTATCTTTGATTCACCGCTGGCCGACTTATCCGCATGGACAACGGCAACTGTCTTTGTGATACGCCTGGCAATGGAAAAGCAGTTCAGGAAGTTGTGGATGATGTACAGATGGTCAGTAAGGTCACGTATCTTCTTGTCAACATCAAAGGACTGGGAGAACAGATACACGATATGTTTATACTGCCGCTGATATTTGAAATAAACCTTTACGTGTTCCGGGAAGGACTTGAAATTACGGTTATCCCATACAAGGCCCACCTCATCTATAAGCAGGATAGAATTTTCAGGAAAATGGGCAACACCAATATCAACGGTATCGAAGTGATAAGTTCCAGGTATATGCACGTTGCTATAGACGTGCCACCCCTTCTTACGGTATTTAAGTGCCATTTTACACATGAGCGTAGTCTTGCCACTACCTTTCTTGCCAAAGACCATAAAGAGCTTATATGGATTGCGATACTTAAAGAAATGATAAGCAAAAAAGACAATCCAAAACAGGCCAAAGCCAAAGAGTAGAACAGAAAGCGCATACATTAAAACACCCCCTTAACAAGCTGTTTCGTGATACGGATAAGGCCAACGGGTAACAGGATTAAAAGCATGAACTGCCACATAATATTCGTATCAAGGGTAAAGGCATCCGGGGACATGGGGAACAGAATCACATCTATAAAAAGGTTGAATAAATCAATCATAAAATCACCTCAATGGGGGAAGGGGACCGGGGTCCCCTTCTGAATCATACCTGATGGTAAATGCGCATGAAGAACGCAACCACGGCGCCAGCGAAGAACAGACACATGGCGGCCAAAAGGATAGGCTGGCTTAAAATCCAGGTGAGCAGAAGCCCACATTCCTTCCAGAGCCAGGCCGTAACCACGGAAAACGTGGCTAACAGGCTGTCAAGGCCCGTAGCCGGAGTAGCCCCCTCAGCAAAAGCCGGGAAAGCCATAGCAACAGACGCAACACCAGTGGCGACAGGGACACAGCGATACTTCTTAACCGCATTCTTAATCTTCAACATAAACAAACACCTCCTTATTAATTTATAAAAGTCGCCTAAATATATCTACAACCTTCTTAAGAAGGGGCAGACCAATCACAAACATCCCCACCCAGTAGGAATGTCTCCAAAGGATATCAAACAGAAGTGATAACTCATGAAACATCCATTCAACAACCTTCATAACAATACTAAGGTTCATATAATCACCGCCTGTCTATCAGCGATACAAAGATATGGAAGAACTTATCCACAATCCATAAAAAAGCAATGAAGCCAAAGGCATAACAAACCGGATAGAACTGGACAGGGACATCCCCCATCAACGCGAGGATTTTCTCCATAAACATATCAAACAACCTCCTATCAGAACGACAACGATATATGTAAGCGTGTCAGAAACCTTGAATATATGATGATATTGATTCACCTGAATATTGACGTATGTATCACGGTATTGGAGACGGCCCGCACTCCAATAATATTCCCTGACATAGTTGGGGGAGCCATACTCCCTGATAGAGTAAAAGTTATTGCCAAGACAAGGAGTAAGATACACAAGCTTACCTGTCTGCGCATATGGATTAAAATTCCCATCCACCAGACGGCCTTGAATGGCATTAGCCGAAACATTGAACAGACGGCCCCGGCTGTCTACATAAAGGGAATCCGCATACTCAGGAGGAAAGAGAAGGGTATATTCCTGGCCCGAGATAGAAACATCATAACGAAGTACATTAACATAATCGTCAGAAGCAGAAACCGAACGCGCCGAACGGACAGGGGCATCCATAGGAATAATATCTGTAGGGCCTTCCTCCAGGTCAGAAACATCCTGCGCATCCTCCAGGGAAGAAAGCGCAGCATCCGAGGAGGAAGCAAGACCGGGACCGCCAAAAGAATCACGAATAGCAACAAGTTCGCATAAAATGTATCGGAGTAAATCATCACGTTTTAAATCCTCAAAATCATCAATATCCATCAAGGTTCTATCATCAATCAATAAATCCACATCCGTGTAGGCTGCATCCGAAGGAGAAGCAACCCATATATCATCCACATCCATGTCCAAATCCGTATCTGCATCCACCCTAGACGCATTGGAGGGTGTAGCCGTATCAGCATAGGCCAGGAGAGGGCAGGAGAGCAGGAAAAAACTACTTAGAGCCACCACTACGTTTAGATGCCCTAGGCGGACGGACCACGGAAGATGGACTACCTCCCGCACCACGGAAGGAAATGACAAGCGTAGTAACAAACACAGAAACAACAAGGACAGCGACCAGAAAATCACCATATGAATATCCTCCTAAATCACTGCCAAATAAAAGGACAGCAATCTGCGAAACAATAAAGATACAAAAATCAATTAAATCACGCATCATAATCATCACGACCCCTTATTAAGAATCTGGAACACAACCGCAAGGCTGATAGGGACAACCACAAAACCAACCATCCAGGGCGGGAGATAGGAAAGGCACATCACCAGCCAGCCAACGGAACGGACAATATTAACAATCACAAGAACAAGCGTTGCAATCATGTTGACAATGAAGCTAACCACAGTTTCAACAAACCCGGCAACCGCATCAAAAAACTGAAACATTTATGTCCCCCCTTTGAACCGATAATAACCAATGCAGAGCATGGCAATCGTGAGAGTAAGGGAAAAGCCAATAGGGATATTCAACCCTTTCATGTTATTGTAAATATGATTCAGAAAATAGGATATATCCGATAAAGGTCCCTTAATACGGGTAAAATAATCATCATAACGGAATGAATTAATGTTATTGCTTACATCCTCCATTAACTGTTTTTCATTTTCCTGCATGTTGTGAATAGAATCATTCAGCTGAGCATTACTGTTATCCAGACGGGATTTATCATAACCATTTGCAAGCTTATCTGTATTTGCATTATTATTGTTAATGATATTCGTGGTATTGGATTCCTGGGAATCAATGATATCCTCTGTATTGCGCCGGTTTGCGGCTAAATCCTCAGAGTGATGTTGATTCATCTTGTTATACATGTTCGTGAACTCACCCGCCAACTGGTCCCAAAAGGAATGGAGCTGATTACTGATAGTCTGAGTGGTATCCACAATCTGTTCAATGATAGTATCCTGTTTCTGCACCAAAGCCGCCGTATTGTTAGCCGTATCCTGGACCGAATTGGCAATTGCCTGGTTCTGTTCCGATGCATCCGGAAGAGGGGCAACCGGATTGTTAATGTTACCGGATTCATAATCCCGGAAGGAAATGACCGAGGAAAAGTTAAGTTTCTGCGTACCATAAAGAGGAAACGCATAAGGGAAAAAGAACTCAACCGAGGTGAGGGCCTGGCTATTCACGTTATATGTAACCGTATAGAAGTCAGGGGGAATAGTATCCGAAGCAATCTTCGGAAGCTGGCCGGATAAATCCGAAGCGTTAGGTCTTTTAACACGGCCACGGGCATACATCCTATCAAGCAATAATGAAGTGCTACTTGTCTGGATGGAAACCTGAGCCTTCCACTTGCCAGTTGTTGGAAAAGAAGAGCGGGGGAGAACCAAAACAAAACCTTGAATGCCCATACCGTCAGAAGGTGTAAATTCCTTACCAAAAGCACCTTGCCCGCCAGCCTCCTGAACCTTACCAAGGGATTTCTTATAGGTTCCAGAACCATAAGCAAAAACCTCAACCGTTGACCAATTAATCGTATTGGTAGATGTAGGAAGGTCCCCGGCCAAAACAGTCAGGGGAAATAACGAAAGGATAAAAAGCGCCAACAGGGCACTTAAAAACTTCTTAACCATAAAAAAAAATACACCCCCTAACAAAAGTGTTAAAAGATGTATCCTTATATACTTAAATCAGCCTTAACTATTCGTTAAACTAGACTTATCGCGAATAGTTAGCTTATTTTATTAAGTATGCAAGGATACAGCTTGTTACATGTTACAGTCAGAGAGGGCGTCAGCAATCTTATCATGGACCCCTTTCATGACCTTAATTTCTGATTCAGCAATGCTAAAACGCTCACTGGTAATAATATCCTCAAGAGAACGTATCCGGCGAATCCGGGCACAGCGTTCTATCAATTCATCCAGACGGACATTAACCACCCGGTTAAGATAGCGCAGTTCCCGTTCCGTAAGTTCTATGTTCATCCAACCACTACTTTCTATTGATTTCTTATGTTCGCGACCCCGTAGGCACATCCATGGCATGATGAATCGCTACCGCCAGGGACCTGGCACTTTCTGTAGTCAAGGGGAAGGGGGTATTCCCGGCCCCTAGGCTACACCGGGGGCCGGGGACTTCGCTTCCACTAGTTTGGAGAATCGACCAGACGGCATTCCTCGACAAAACCACCGCGGCCATAGGAGATATCCACAAAATCCTCTGGATGAATACCAGAAATATCCGGGGCATATTCACCGTTCCAGACGTCAACCTGTTCCACACGGCGGCCACGGACTTTATCGGGCTGTCTGGATGGAACTGCATAGAAACGGGTGAAGTCATAAGGCTTACCAGTCTTTTTAGAGATACCCTCGAATCTCTCAATGCCTAAAATCTCATATACCATAATCAAAACCTCTCTTTCTCAACTAACTAATTGATTGTTATATGTAATCCAGGGCAGAGCCGAAAAAGGATACCCCGGAGAACAAGCTATGTTGTCTGGACCTCACTGGATATGGACGGGATGGAATCCGTCTTTTCGTCCAGGTAAGCCAAAATATGTTCCAGGCGGGCGAAATGATATTGAAGAACATCCACACGGCACTGGTCATGCAAGGCCATGGCCCGGCATATCGCCACACTGGTTTCATTTTGTTCCTGCTCTATGAGAGCCTTGGAAAGTCTACGCATTCTGGACCCCTCCTGTCAGTTTTATAAGCGTGAAGGACAACGGAAGACAAAGCATCAAACTCATCAATCGTAATTGCATCAATGCTGAATGCAAAACTCAACTGTGAACGAATCCAAATATAGTTAAAACGGAAATCACCATCAACATCACCAAGAAGATACCGTTCTACAAAATCATTAAGTGTCTGGCGAATACGCTTTTTATCCATCATATTAAATCCTCCTTATGCACTAACTAAATCATTCTTGTGAACTAACTAAATTTGTGGTAAAATAGATACTAACTAAGCGCTTAATTGTTACTTATCGTTACACCTATATCTTATCACATCTTGCACAAGAATAATATTGACATCTTACACAAGATTAAAGATATATAATCTTGCATCTTGCACAAGAATAACAGGAGAGGAATATGTCTAGCTTTAATGCAACAAAATACAAAAACGAATTTACGAAAGAAAAATATGACCGCCTAAACATACAAGTACCCAAAGGCCAAAAAGCAGTAATAGAAGAATACTGGAAGGCCAAAGGCTATAAAAGCTTGAATGCGTATGTAAATGACCTAATACAACGGGATATGAATAATACACCTGGAATCCAAATAAATCATAACAAAGGAATTGTAGCCGGAAATATACATGGGGATATCAACATGAAATAGGGCCACAAACGCACCAGAATGAACGAGAAGCGATTTTAAAGACCTAAGGCAACATTTTATCAAGGAGGACAACAAAATGGAAAATAAAGAGTTAATAGAAGCCATCAGAGGAATGCTAAAAGAAGAATTGGAACCCATACATGAGGAAATCAGCAAAGTGAAAGACCGGCTAACCGTATTAGAAATCAAAGAACAGGCCACACATAAAAAACTTGATAATCTGACCCTTGATGTAAAAATAGCCGAAAGAGATACCAGGAGAGACATAGCACAAGCAAATGACGCTATTGAAACACTTATTGCAGTCCTGGAAGCAAAAGGCATATTACCAAAAGCACTATGACAGCAAAATCCCCGGCTCTATGCCGGGGATATGCGAAAGGAGCACATATGAGAAATATAATTAATGGAATCATTGGACTAGCTACAAATAAAGCTTTTTGGAGCATAGGAGCCGCAGTATTAGCCATGTTCCTATTTAAAAAATTCAAAGATTAGCAATGTACTTAAAGTAAAAGGAAAACAGAATAAATGCAATCATGTAAACATAACATACAATCATGTCCAAGTCGGTATACTTCCTGCCACGCGAACGCTTGCGGACAAAATAGTTATGGATAGCAAAGTATAAAAGCGGCAAAACAACAAAGAAAACCGAACAGAAATAAATTTTATCCTCAGACGTCATATTAATCCTCCTCAATCGCCCCACGCTTGATTGCCTCGGCCAGGCCGACCTGGACAAGCCTTGTTGCCATTTCAGCCGGGGTGGAGTAGCATTCACAGAACTCCATGTACCTGCAAAGGCGGTCATACTGCTTCGTGGTCAGGTAAACATTGACTTTGATTTTTCCAACTGGCTTATTCATAAAAATTTCCCTCCTGATATCTCAATAACTGACTGCGCAACTTGTTAAATATGGGACCCTCAATCTCAAAGGGACGGTCCAGGAGCAGGGCCTTATACCTACGTTTCGTAGGCGCTGACATCTGACGGAGATAATAATCCATTCTGTCAACAGGCTGTTCCGCGAGAAGCTGCACCATGACCTTTGATTCCGCCAGGTCTATCACTTTACGGGTATAGACATTGGGCCAGCAGCGACAGCAATCTATGTAGTCCAGGCTATCCAGCGTGACCTCTATCCGGGTGAGGGGATAATCAAGGCCAGCCTCTATCTGTTTGTTGTAGACCTTTACCCGGCCGGGAGCGGACATACATCCTAAATATTCTGTAAAGTCCTGCGCTGATTTGTAAAATTGGCTGTATTTCCTGTTATCCTTGATAAGCTGTACACAGTCACGGCCATATGGCACGTCCACTGCTAAATCCCATCTTTTTATCTTTATTGTTTCTACCATGGGGAACAGTTCGTTTAGGACCGTTCTTAGGAGCTGTCCTATCTGGCTTTGCAGGCCTCTGTATTCCACTTCCTCCTGGTCAAAAGGAGATACACTTGTACGCATGAACCCATCATCATAAGCAATCTCACCAAGTATCTTGTTTGGGTTAAAGTCCAGGAAACCCTGTAAAACTGTTTCTTTCTTTACACCATTCATACAAAGTCCAATGGAAAATGATAATCCTTTGATACCAAATACAAAAAGGTATCGGTAATCAAAATCCTTTAAAGAATGATAATGCGTACAGCCTGGAAGATGGGAGAGGAAGGAAAGGAAGGATTCAACTGTATCTACGTCTGGAAACTCAAAAGAGTACCGGAGGGAATCACAGGAATAAAATATGCCATCCTCAAGGAGCGGATTGAAGTAGTAAAGCATGAGCAGGACCTCCTAAAAGATTGTTAAAAAACTATACAAAGTGAAAGAATTTTTCAGGACTTCGGACCTAATTAGACAGGGGTCCGAAGTCGGTCACCGTTTCTTACGGTTCCATTTCCTCACGACCTCATGAAGCTGTACGCGTCCGCCGGCCATCGCGCGGCGGAGCGCTCCCAGCTTCCCCTGTTTCACCAGTTCCGGGAACGGCATGTATTCAAACTCCTTCTCCGGGAGCAGGGGAGGATTGTAGGAATTGAAATACTTTACATACTTCGGGATGTAGGTAAAACGCACGGAACCGAAGGGGGCCAGGAACAGGGAATCAATGTTGTAATCATCCACTATCTTTGATTCACCGCTGGCCGACTTATCCGCATGGACAACGGCAACTGTCTTTGTGATACGCCTGGCAATGGAAAAGCAGTTCAGGAAGTTGTGGATGATGTACAGATGGTCAGTAAGGTCACGTATCTTCTTGTCAACATCAAAGGACTGGGAGAACAGATACACGATATGTTTATACTGCCGCTGATATTTGAAATAAACCTTTACGTGTTCCGGGAAGGACTTGAAATTACGGTTATCCCATACAAGGCCCACCTCATCTATAAGCAGGATAGAATTTTCAGGAAAATGGGCAACACCAATATCAACGGTATCGAAGTGATAAGTTCCAGGTATATGCACGTTGCTATAGACGTACCACCCCTTCTTACGGTATTTAAGTGCCATCTTACACATGAGCGTAGTCTTGCCACTACCTTTCTTGCCAAAGACCATAAAGAGCTTATATGGATTGCGATACTTAAAGAAATGATAAGCAAAAAAGACAATCCAAAACAGGCCAAAGCCAAAGAGTAGAACAGAAAGCGCATACATTAAAACACCCCCTTAACAAGCTGTTTCGTGATACGGATAAGGCCAACGGGTAACAGGATTAAAAGCATGAACTGCCACATAATATTCGTATCAAGGGTAAAGGCATCCGGGGACATGGGGAACAGAATCACATCTATAAAAAGGTTGAATAAATCAATCATAAAATCACCTCAATGGGGGAAGGGGACCGGGGTCCCCTTCTGAATCATACCTGATGGTAAATGCGCATGAAGAACGCAACCACGGCGCCAGCGAAGAACAGACACATGGCGGCCAAAAGGATAGGCTGGCTTAAAATCCAGGTGAGCAGAAGCCCACATTCCTTCCAGAGCCAGGCCGTAACCACGGAAAACGTGGCTAACAGGCTGTCAAGGCCCGTAGCCGGAGTAGCCCCCTCAGCAAAAGCCGGGAAAGCCATAGCAACAGACGCAACACCAGTGGCGACAGGGACACAGCGATACTTCTTAACCGCATTCTTAATCTTCAACATAAACAAACACCTCCTTATTAATTTATAAAAGTCGCCTAAATATATCTACAACCTTCTTAAGAAGGGGCAGACCAATCACAAACATCCCCACCCAGTAGGAATGTCTCCAAAGGATATCAAACAGAAGTGATAACTCATGAAACATCCATTCAACAACCTTCATAACAATACTAAGGTTCATATAATCACCGCCTGTCTATCAGCGATACAAAGATATGGAAGAACTTATCCACAATCCATAAAAAAGCAATGAAGCCAAAGGCATAACAAACCGGATAGAACTGGACAGGGACATCCCCCATCAACGCGAGGATTTTCTCCATAAACATATCAAACAACCTCCTATCAGAACGACAACGATATATGTAAGCGTGTCAGAAACCTTGAATATATGATGATATTGATTCACCTGAATATTGACGTATGTATCACGGTATTGGAGACGGCCCGCACTCCAATAATATTCCCTGACATAGTTGGGGGAGCCATACTCCCTGATAGAATAAAAGTTATTGCCAAGACAAGGAGTAAGATACACAAGCTTACCTGTCTGCGCATATGGATTAAAATTCCCATCCACCAGACGGCCTTGAATGGCATTAGCCGAAACATTGAACAGACGGCCCCGGCTGTCTACATAAAGGGAATCCGCATACTCAGGAGGAAAGAGAAGGGTATATTCCTGGCCCGAGATAGAAACATCATAACGAAGTACATTAACATAATCGTCAGAAGCAGAAACCGAACGCGCCGAACGGACAGGGGCGTCCATAGGAATAATATCTGTAGGGCCTTCCTCCAGGTCAGAAACATCCTGCGCATCCTCCAGGGAAGAAAGCGCAGCATCCGAGGAGGAAGCAAGACCGGGACCGCCAAAAGAATCACGAATGGTAATAAGTTCGCATAAAATGTATCGGAGTAAGTCATCACGTTTTAAATCCTCAAAATCATCAATATCCATCAATGTCCTGTCATCAATCAATAAATCCACATCCGTATAGGCCGCATCCGAGGGAGACGCAACCCATATATCATCCACATCCATATCCCAATCCGTATCTGCATCCACCCTGGACGCATTGGAAGGTGTAGCTGTATCCGCATAGGCCAGAAGAGGGCAGGAGAGCAGGATAAAGCTACTTAGAGCCACCACTACGTTTAGATGCCCTGGGCGGACGAACCACGGAAGATGGACTGCCTCCCGCACCACGGAAGGAAATAACAAGCGTAGTAACAAACACAGAAACAACAAGGACAGCGACCAAAAAATCACCATATGAATATCCTCCTAAATCACTGCCAAACAAAAGGACAGCAATCTTTGAAACAATAAAGATACAAAAATCAATTAAATCACGCATCATAATAATCACGACCCCTTATTAAGAATCTGGAACACAACTGCAAGGCTGATAGGGACAACCACAAAACCAACCATCCAGGGCGGGAGATAGGAAAGGCACATCACCAGCCAGCCGACAGAACGGACAATGTTAACAATCACAAGGATAAGCGTTGCAATCATGTTAACAATGAAGCCAACCACAGTTTCAACAAACCCGGCAACCGCATCAAAAAATTGAAACATCTATGTACCCCCTTTGAACCGATAATAGCCAATGCAGAGCATGGCAATCGTGAGAGTAAGGGAAAAGCCAATAGGGATATTCAAGCCCTTCATGTTATTGTAAATATGATTCAGGAAATAGGATATATCCGATAAAGGCCCCCTAATACGGGTAAAATAATCATCATAACGGAACGAATTAATGTTATTGCTTACATCCTCCATTAGCTGTTTTTCATTTTCCTGCATATTGTGAATCGAATCATTCAACTGAGCATTGCTATTATCCAGACGGGATTTATCATAACCATTTGCAAGTTTATCCGTATTTGCATTATTGTTATTAATGATATTCGTGGTGTTAGATTCCTGGGAATCAATGATATCCTCTGTATTGCGCCGGTTTGCGGCTAAATCCTCAGAGTGATGTTGATTCATTTTGTTATACATGTTCGTGAACTCACCCGCCAACTGGTCCCAAAAGGAATGGAGCTGGTTACTGATAGTCTGAGTGGTATCCACAATTTGCTCAATGATAGTATCCTGTTTCTGCACCAAGACCGCCGTATTATTAGCCGTATCCTGGACTGAATTGGCAATCGCCTGATTTTGTTCTGATGCATCCGGGAGAGGAGCAACCGGATTGTTAATGTTACCGGATTCATAATCGCGGAAGGAAATGACCGAGGAAAAGTTAAGCCTTTGCGTACCATAAAGAGGAAACGCATAAGGGAAAAAGAACTCAACCGAGGTAAGGGACTGGCTATTTACGTTGTATGTAACCGTGTAGAAGTCAGGAGGGATGGTGTCCGAAGCAATCTTCGGAAGCTGGCCGGATAAATCCGAAGCGTTAGGTCTTTTAACACGGCCACGGGCATACATCCTATCAAGCAATAATGAAGTGCTACTTGTCTGGATGGAAACCTGAGCCTTCCACTTGCCAGTTGTCGGAAAAGAGGAGCGGGGGAGAACCAAAACAAAACCTTGAATACCCATACCGTCAGAAGGTGTAAATTCCTTACCAAAAGCACCTTGCCCGCCAGCCTCCTGAACCTTACCAAGGGATTTCTTATAGGTTCCAGAACCATAAGCAAAAACTTCAACCGTTGACCAGTTAATCGTATTGGTAGATGTAGGAAGGTCCCCGGCCAAAACAGTCAGGGGGAATGACGAAAGGATAAAAAGCGCCAACAGAGCACTTAAAAGTTTCTTAACCATAAAAAAATACACCCCCTAACAAAAGTGTTAAAAGATGTATCCTTATATACTTAAATCAGTCTTAATTATTCGTTAAACTAGACTTTCGCGAATAGTTGACAGGGTGTTTTTATGTGTTGCAAACAACCCGGTTACTGCTTCTGTGTGGCTGGTTTGTAATATAAATAAGGAGGTTTTGTATGAAACTTTTAAACTCTGTGAGGAAGTATGGTGCGTTGCCGATTGCTTCCGGCCTGGTGTCTGTGGGGCTTGCGGTTCCTGCCTTTGCGGCTGAGGGAAGTCCTGCGGGTCCGACCGATTGGTCCGGTGTTATATCTGCCCTCACGGCCCAGGTATCCATTAGCACTATCATGGGTGCTCTTGCTACATTTGTCGCCGCCGGTATCGGTATCGTGTTTACCTGGTGGGGTGTTCGTAAGGGGATTCGTTCTCTTATGGCGGCATTCCGTAAGGGCCGTATGTCAATTTAGTCTCTTGGGGTCTGGCCTTCCATGGTTAGGCCCCTTTTTTGAAAGGAAAGTTTATGGAAACTAACTTATTGGATGGTAGCTTAAACCCGGTCAATGTTGCAAGGGTGATTAAGCATAACCATGATTTTTATAAGTCACATCCGGGTTACTTTCGGCCTGAGGGATTGTTGGTCTTTTGTGGAGAACAAGGGTCTGGAAAAACCTTGTCCGCTGTGCAGTATGTTAAGCGGTTATGTGAGGAATATCCCCGGGCTATCCTGTGCACCAATGTCCAGATTAGTGGCCTCTCTCCTGCTACTGAGGTGGTCGAATACGACGGCCTGGATTGTCTTAAAAACCTGGAAAATGGTTATTATGGTGTGATTTATTTGATTGATGAAATTCACCTGGAATTTAACAGCCTGGAATCAAAGAACATTGACATTGAGGTTATGATTGAGGTCAGCCAGCAGAGAAAACAAAGAAAGCATATCATAGGTACATCCCAGGTATACGGGCGGCTTGCAAAACCGTTCCGGGAGCAAATTAGAAATGTGGTGCTTTGTTCCAATTTCTGCAAAATCCTTCAGATTAATACCCTGATTGATGGTGCAAAATCGGTTGAAAAGGATGGAAAGCTAATCACGGAATCAGTAAAGCGGTTCTTTTGGTTCCATAAGCCTGAATTGTATGATAGCTATGATACATACGCAAAAATGAAACGTTATAAAAAAGAATGGCAAGGAAGGAGGTTGTCTTGATGGTACAGGAAGCAATTAATCTGTTTGCAGATGTGGTTGCGGCGGCTATTCCTTATGCGGTGGTGTTTGCATTGGGCCAGCGTCTGGTTACTATGTTCTTAGGGATGGCCTTTAAGGGTTACGTTGAAATATGATGATGAGGTGGAAACATGTTATATTATGTACTTTGGCTCTTTCTGCTCTTGGGTGTGGCAACGTTTTTGCGGATGAATACACGCTTACTGAGGAAAATCAGGCGGCTGATTCGGCTCAGGATGAAAATGCGGTTCCTGATTTAAACGGCTGGCTATCTTCCGTCCCGGATGGGGGCATAGACTTTGACCAGTACCAGGAAATCATGTCAATCATGTATCCGGAATTGGTTGAAACAGACGAGGAAGATTTGGAGGATGAATTGGATGTTGCATCTTCTTCTAATGCTTCTCGTTCTAATGCTAGACAGACGGTTCAGAACATTCTTACGTTTAACAGTGTGGCTCCTGCTTCGGTCTATCCATCCCCGGATGATGGTACTATATCAACCACGTATCTACAGTACTTTAAGGATATGCTTGTGAAGCTTCCGTATGATACGCAATATGTTTTCTTTCGGGTGGATGATTATGAATATCGTATGGTATATGGTGATGCAATTAATTTTTCTGGCAATGTATTTTCTGGGGATGCTTTGAATTATATACGTTACTATCGGACGAATAATTATAGTGTTTGGAAATTGGAATCCGGTTATGAGGGAAGCTTCCGTTTGACAACAAATGGTTATCTTGTATATAGCAATGTCGGTGATTTATACCCGTCAATGAATGGGGGTGTTTATACATATGCGGTTT
The DNA here is from genome assembly GCF_020297485.1 of Enterocloster clostridioformis. Classification (NCBI taxonomy): domain Bacteria; kingdom Bacillati; phylum Bacillota; class Clostridia; order Lachnospirales; family Lachnospiraceae; genus Enterocloster; species Enterocloster clostridioformis. The sequence continues at coordinate 812,418 of NZ_JAIWZC010000001.1, read as the reverse complement.
ATGCGTGCCTGTTTGTGCTGGTGCTTACTTTTCTGTTTAACGTTGTCCATGCCTTTTTCTTCGTGGGCAGATACCGCTTCTAGAATTGATTCAATAAGTGTTGCTACTTCCAGTAATGCGTTACCATCCCAGGACTACATGGAAACGGATGATTTTGACACATTGGATGTTCTTTCCGTTGCGTCCTCTGGTGATGATACTGTATCTAATTCAGTTGATTATTCTGGTGTACAGATGTGTCTTGCTTATTATGATATGTCTGGTGTAAGGCATCATGTTTTTTCACAGGTCGATAAAAATGGTTATGCTTCTATTCCTCTCCCGTCTAATTATGCATCTGGTGATTGGTTTGGTTTTATATTGTTAAAGCGGTCATTGCCTCCTGCTGGTAAGTATAATGTGCAGGTTCATTTTGCCAGTAATACATTCATTTCTTATGGTGGTTCTTCTTTGTGGTTTTCTTCGCATTATAATAATGTACATGACCCTGAATCATCGTTTGGTGTAACGGGTACTTATAGTTCGGGTGACTTTTATCTTAGTTCTAACGTTTCTATTGGTGCGTCTGCCCAACAGTTTAATATTTCTAATTGGCTTAAATCGGATACAGGTACACCTCCTTGGGGTGGGTACGTTAGTATAAGTTTTACTAAATTATCTAATGATGCGCCTGTTCAGGGTGGCTCGCCTGGAACTGATAATGTTGACCAGGATATTAACCAAAGTATATCTAATAATACGGCTCAACAGGTAGAGCAAGGGGATACGATTATTGAGCTTATTAAAAATACGATACAAACTATATCTTCTCAGCTTACGGCATTTTGGAATCAGCTTGCCGGGGAATTTACTAATCTTTATGCGAAAATGACGCAACAACATTCTGAACAGTTGCAGGCTGACCGGGATAATACGGATGATATCATAGCCGCTGATAATGCTAACACGGATAAAGTCACAGGTGCGATTGAAAAGCATGGGAATTTCATCATTGAGGGGTTGAAGTCGCTTTTCATCCCCTCGGATGAATATTTCAAGTCCTGGTTTGATGGCATGTATCAGTTCTTTAATGACAGGTTGGGCTTCCTCATGCTCCCGGTTGATTTACTGGTGCGCATGGTTGATATATACACGTCTGCTGGTTCTTCTTCTGTTGGTATCCCCTTCCCGGAATTTAAATGGATGGACGGTACAGTTATTATCCCGGGCCAGACGGTTCAGTTTGATTTTCTAAATACAGACTGGGGTAAGGGCATTCAGGATAAGCTTTATTTTGTCGGCAATCTAATCATGATTGGCGCCTTACTCTCCCTCATGCATAGGAAATTTGAGGAGGTGTTGCGCAATTGATTTTACAAGCTGTATTTGACCTTGTAGCGGCCCTGTTAAAACTGGTCTTTGGTTGGATTAATCTGCCTGATATGCCGTCTGCTGTAACATCCGTGATTGATGAATTATTTACCTGTATACAGGGCGGCATGGGTATCATTAGTGTGTTCGTTGATATATCCATGGTGAAGATACTTCTGCCTGTCCTGCTGATAGTTGTGAACTTTGAACACGTTTGGAAGTTCACCATGTTTATATTGCGCAAGATACCGTTCCTTGGTATTGAGTGATTGGATGTGTGTATCCGGCCTGCTAGGCTTCGCCGCAGGCCGGGGCTTTCCTGATTGGAGGTTTTTATGTCTACGTTTTTAACATGTTCATGTTCTGCCTGTCCGTATTTTCATTGGTTTATCTGGTTTGGCATGGGTTGCGCATGGGGGATAATCTGGGCTGGTATTTTTAATCCCCTTGTTACTTCCTTTTTGTTATTCCTAGCACGATTGCTAAAACGAATGCTAAAACGATTATGGTTATAATTGTGTTCGTTCTGCTGGACGGCTGGCTCTCTTTACATGTTGATTGTGCCAATATTATCCCGCCCTATGTTAACCGTTTTATTGCTTTTCTCTCCTGTTCGCTCCATATCTTGGGCGATTAGGTCTTTAATATATCCGCTTAATTTGGTGTACCCCCTGGCCTTCATGTGTTCGATTACTTCCGGGTATTCTTCCTCACGGATATAGACTTTCACTGTTTTATATGTGTCTTTATTGTACTCTCTTTTGTATTCTGTCCGTTCATTTTTGTTCATATTGTATATCTCCTGTCTAGGCCTAGACACTATGCACAATTTACTAGGCCTAGATTCGTCACTATGTCTATTGTCTAGGCCTAGGCATTATGTTATACTATAGTTACAAAGTTAATAAAGCTCCATAGCAACGAGAACATGATACAGTGTAGCAGTGAGAATGGGGCCACTAATTCAACATAAGTATATCAGATTCATAGCAAAAAAGGAAGGGGAAAGAGAAATGACAAAAAAGGAGAAAGAAATTTTTCGGCGTTACCTTGATTATTCATGTGCTGAAATGGTTCGTTGTATATCTGGTGAGGGGCGCGCTGAATGCGCTGTTGCTTCTGCTGTATTTGTTCAGTTGCAAGGTTTATGGAACGAACTTAATAAGGTTGATACGGAGCAAGGGGCCTAGCCCCTTCCCCTTTAAAGCTACTCTCTCCATAGAGAACGGTCACAAGTCCGTGTAAAAGCTGAGTGGAGGTTTTAGGCGAGGTTTTGTATAAATGTAACGATTGTTCCGATTAAGTAAATCATTGCATTGATTGTCATTCCGATACCTAAAATAAAGTATTTTATTAAATCCATGTTTTCACCTCCTTGGTGTGATATGGCATATATGGTGGGTGGGGTTTCTTTTTGGTGGTACATTTAGTATACCCCCTCCCATATCTGTAATCAATTACATATTTGTTACGGTTGATTACATTTTGTTTAAGCGGTTTGTTTGTCAATTGCTATCGAGAAATTGACGGTTGGATTTAGGCAGAAATACTGCCCTCCCAGGTTGATGTAAATGCCCTGGGTGGTACGTTGATAATAGAATATTGAAAGGAAGGTAAAATCATGAAAGTTAAAGTTTTAGGTATTCAGTCCGTTGACTATGTGAGCCGTAAGACTGGCAACCCTGTCAAGGGGGTTACATTGCATTCTGCGTTTAAGGATGCACAGGTGGAAGGTGAATCTGTATCTTCTATCTTTGTCAGTGATAATCTGAATCTTAAATGTATTTCTGATATTCGGCCCGGTATGCTGGTTGATGTTGAATACAATAACCGTGGTTATGTCTGCGATTTGGCTATCTGTAAGTAGTAGTCGGCTTTTCGCACTTCTCCTTATGCTGGCTGTTCTGTCCTGGTTCAGCCAGCCCCCTTGCGGGTGATTCCCGCATTTCCTTGTTCGCTCTCCGTGCCAGGCCAGACAGCGGTTTAGATTCGTCATTACGTGTAATACCTACGTTCTGCCATTTTCCTGCTGGGGATGGCTTGTAAAACCCCCGTAGGGTAATACGGGGGTACTAAATACAGTGGAGGTCGGAATGGAAGGAAACTTAATAACCCTGTCTAATGGGTTGGTTGTGTCGGTTGACTGGCTGTCGTTCACGGTCATGTCAACGGCTGATGTTGTGGATGTGCTGGATATGTTTGGTTATGTGATGGATGATTTCACACGGATGCCAAAAGGTGCCCGTGGTTACAGGACCATGTTTCGGCTTAACGGCTATTCACTCAGCGTTTTGTGTGATGGTAACCCGGACATGGGTATACATATTGATGTGGCCGGTTCTGCCATAGGTGAACTGGTCCGAAGTTTTTCGGAAACATTGAAAGTAAATACCCCCTTCGGTGAGGGGTACGACATAGATTTTGATAGTACCTTTATGGTGGCTCTCTTGGAGCGCATACGGGACAATGGTCATGTTACCAGGATTGATATTGCGATAGACGATATCGGCTGTAAGTACTTCTCAACGGATGATGTTTGCAGACTTTACTCAAACACTCAGATTGTCTCAAAGTTCCGTAACATGCGTAACGTGGTTGAATCCGAAGTATCCGGCCGTAAAACAGGCCATACGGTATACTTTGGCAGTCGTACAAGTGATATCTTTTTGAGGGTTTATGATAAGCAGTTAGAGCGCAATCGCAAGCTTTCTGCAACTGGTACTCACATTGATAACCCATGGGTCCGCTGGGAGCTTGAACTTAAGAATGACCGGGCGGTTAGTGTATCTAAAATGCTTACATCTGGTATTCCCCTGGGTGCTGTTGCTGTTGGTGTCCTGGGGCATTACATGCGGATGATTGAGCTTGACGATATCAATCGTTCTCGTTGTTCTACATATCCCGTCTGGGCTGATTTTATGGATGGAGTATCATCACTTAAGATAACCGTCCCAAAGTATGAAAAGACCATGGACGAGAAAAAGACCTGGATAAAAAGGCAGGTCATGCCTACTCTCGCCGCTGTCATTTTGGCTGATGGTGGGAGCCTTGAATTTGTAGAGGATAACCTGGAAAATGGTTTAAATCGTATGAATAAGTCATTGTATAAAATGGCAATGGATGAACTTTGTAATTGATATAGATTATAACTAATTCGCGAAAGTCTGGCTTTCACAAATAGTTGACAAACAAGCGCGCTCCTACGGGAATATTCCATGTCGCGCGCTGTCAACTACCATTTCCCTGACTGGCTTCGCCAGACATTTTCGTGAAAGTCCTTACCGTGCTTTCGCGAATAGTTATAAACCGCTCTATTCAAACCAAGTTATACAAATTCACTCGTAAAATCAACATTTAACGCAATCTTCATTTCACAGTTTATAGCAGCATCCATACCTGGGGTTTCATACTCCGCGCATGAATGCTGCCTTCTTTTTTTAACATTCCTTCCTTTTTAAACTTTAAGCCTTAAAAACATATATCTTTAAGCGGCATATCCGCCATGGGTACTTTTGCCAGTTTCATTGCAGAGCTGTTCAAATTCTTTTAATTTCTGCTTTGCCTCTGGCGTCAGGTTCTTTGGAACCTGCACCTCTACTGTCACATACTGGTCGCCATGTACAGCTGGATTTCCTGAGACCACAATGCCCTCACCCTTCAGACGGATCTGGCTTCCGGACTGTGTACCTGCCTTTATCTTGCATATAACATCACCATAAATCGTGGAAATCTTGACTTCGCCGCCAAGCACTGCTGTTGTAAACGGAATTGTAACGGTTGTATAAACATTCTGGCCGTCTCTGCGGAATCCCGGTTTGTCATGAACTGTTATGTTCAGGAGCAGGTTTCCAGGCTCCCCGCCATTGGTTCCGGCCATACCTTTTCCTTTTAAACGCATTACTTTGCCGTCCGCAATGCCTGCCGGAATAGTTACCTCCATTGACTGCACCTGTCCGTTTTCGTCCTGCAGACGGATTATTTTTTTGCAGCCAAAGGCCGCTTCATCGAAACTGACTTCTATGCTTCTCTGGATGTCTGCCCCCTTTTCCGGGAATCCATGTCTGGAATAGGTTTTGTTGAATCCGTTACCCCGGAATCCATTGGCGGTTCCTCTATGAAAAGCACCGGAACCTCCGAAAATATGTTTCAGAATATCGTCCATATCCTCTCCGCCTTCAAAATAGCCATTATTCATATCTCTGTAGGCATAATGGGGGCCATTCCCAAAACCATTGCTTTCTGTGCTTCCATAAGCTCCGGCTGTCTCATCAAATGCTGCATGCCCATACTGGTCGTATAATTCCCGCTTTTTCTTGTCACCCAGTATATCATAGGCCTCATTTAGTTCTTTGAAACGCTCTTCTGCCTGGACATTTCCCACATTGCTGTCCGGATGATACTTTTTTGCCAGTTTCCTGTATGCTTTTTTGATTGCCGCGGCATCTGCTGTCCTGCTGACACCTAAAACATCATAATAATCTTTTTTCATCATTCATGCTCCCCTTCTTTCCTTTGGATATTTAGGTAAGAGAAAAACGGGAGAACACCCAAATGCTCCCCCGCATACCTTCGCTACTATATTATCTCTTGGTTGTATTACATTTTTTTCGCTGCTGGTTCGGGTTCTCTCTTATGGGACAAACATTATCAAAACGACGGTTTCATAGTTTTTTTGTTCCATAACCCTATCTGTTATATATGTGTTATAACACATGACAAGTATAGCGTCAAGAGTAATTTGCAATTATTTGCAATTATTTGATGAAAATTTTTAAACACGTCAGAGGTCCGGCCTCCTTTTGAAGATGTCGGCGTAATCAATATCATACAAACGTAGTCTGATTCCGGATTTTCCAATCCATGCTGCTCTCTGTATCCGAAAGTCCAAACTCTGTCAATTGATTCCCAAAAGCTTCAGTATTTCATTGTGAGGCCTGTCCGCATCCGCCTGAAACACATCAATGTGATTCAGATCCCCGCTCCTGTCCGTAAAGGCAGGGAACAAAAATCCGCATACGGGTTTATCCGGCTCATACTTTCCGCTCAGGGGGCAGACGGCGCAAATCATATATTCAAATACTTCCTCTGATTCCCACTGGCGTTCCCTGTCAGAACCTTTTGCCGGGATATCATAACGGTCATGGAACACAAGGATGGCATACTCCCTGTCCGCACGGTAATGCTCCATGACAACATCATAAAAGGTATCCATCAGGGCATCATTTTTCAGGCCGCATTCGTTCATGGCCATGAGCAGCTGCCACATACTTCCCGGCTTCCGTGCGCTTTGAGTATATTCGTATTTTCTCAGGTTTACATTTGTGGCTGCAAAGGGGATTTCCTTAGCCAGTTTCAGTTTCTTTGTCCGTTCTGATGCTGATAATTTCAGAAAATTAATATTAAAACTTCCGTCAAAATCCCCGTCCCTGTCCACATAACATCCCGCAATCCTGGTAAAGGAGGTGCGGGAAAGGGTCATCCGTCTTGTAAGCTCCAGCATGTCTTCTCTGTTTATCATAATCTGTCAATTACCTTCCTGTCATTTTCTGTCATTCATAAACAGATTGTATCATATACTTCATGGACCAACAACTTATTTTCCTGCTGTAAAGGAAAGGGCCGTATCTCCGTCAGACGCAGAAGCATTTATATTCCGTCCTGTCAGGTTTACGTTTCCATAGGATGATGTGATTTGGCACGTAGACTCTCACAACGCCCTGCTCTCGGGTGCCGTTTGTGTTACATACCATGAAACCCGCCACATTCATCTGGGTTTGGGGATTCTGGATACAACGGAAGGTCAGGGTATCCTGGCTGACATGATACTGCGGCTCAGAGCCATATGTATACAGACGGTACTCCAGATAATACCGTCCATCCTCAGAGGGCAGGATTTCTATATTATTGTAATCCTTCTCAATATCCATGGAGTGAAATCTGTCTGGTATAGCTGGGAAGATGGATGGTTAAACCGCAACACTTCTCACACAGGACAAATACCCGTATCCTCCCGCCCATACCCCCGTAATCGTATTATCTTCGGTGTCCAGATTAACGTATATTCTGGAAATGCTGTTAAGATTATGTCCCTGTTCAAAGATATACTGATCTTGCCTGGATGCGTACTCGTATAAATAGCAGGCCAGCGCACAATTGGAGGTGCCGGTGGCGGATTCCTCATCTATGCCGTAAAGCGGGGCGAAATTCCTGCATATGGCGGCCAATCCCCTCTCTTTTGCAGGGGAAAACGCATGGATGCCGATGCATTTTTTCTTCCGGCTCAGCCTGGTGATGGCGGCAAAATCTGGCGTCATCCTGCCCAGAATCTCAGGCTCCCTTACCGGAACCAGGATATCCCTTAAACCTGTGGATACGATTTGCACAGGTAAGGTATCGGTGATGACGTCTGAATCAAAGCATGCCTGCACATCCCCCTTATCCAGCCTTTCGTAGAATTTCGGGATATTCTGCTCCATGAAAATCAGGCCGCTTTCATCCGCACGTATTCTCAATATACCGGATTTTGTCTCAATGGTGTACTCCGGTTTTTTGAGCATCCCTAAATGCCGCGTCACAGTAAAAGTCCCGATTGTGGCATGACCGCACAGAGGTACTTCCCCTGCAGAGGTAAAGTATTCTAATTTAAAATCAGCCAGCTCTGAGTCAAAGACAAAGGCTGTCTCTGAATACCCCAGCAGAAAGGCTGTTTTTGTTTTTTCTGCTTCATTCAGGCAGGCCTGCTGCAAGACCACTCCCGCCTTATTTCCGCCCTTGTTATCTTTGCTGAACGCATTTGCCACATAAACATCCATGTTTATTCGCTGTCTCTCCTGTCATCATGCAAATGGAACATAATCCTGTTTTTAAACTCCTGTGCCTTGCCGTCGTTCCAGTCATGGACCGGCCTGTAATAGCCCGCAATCCTGCTGTAAACATCCGCAGCTCCTTTGCATTTCGGACAAGTCTCCTGCCTGCCGGGCAGGTAGCCGCAGGTCTGGCAGATGGTGTAAACGGGAGACAGTGTGAAACAGGGAATATGGTGCTCTGTAATCATTCCCCAGAGCAGGTCCCTTGCCTGTTTCCAGTCCTCCAGTTCCTGCTCCATGTACACATGGAATACAGTGCCTGTGGTATAAAGCGGCTGCAGGGAATCCTGGTTTATGAGCGCATCCCGCAATGTACCGTCATAATCTGCGGGCAGCTTGGTGCTGTTTGTATAATAAGGCTTGTCCCCATCATGACCGGCTGTCCGGATCCCGGAGAAATGCTCCCGGTCCAGTCTGGCGAAACGGAAGGTAGCTGATTCTGCGGGCGTTGCTTCCAGGCCGTAGAGATTACCGTACTCCATCTGGTATCCAATCAGCTTTTCACGCATATGGTTCAGGACAGAGACAGCGAACTTCTCTGTCTCTTCGGATTCCAGGCCGGCCTTCAGCCACGGTGCATTGAGTCCTGCTTCATTCATGCCGATGACGCCGATGGATGAAAAGTGATTGTCAAAATCAGTGAGGTAACAGGCCGTATAGGGATAAAGTCCATTTTTTAACAGGGTGGAGATCACCTTCCGCTTAATGCTCAGGGAACGGGCAGCCAGGTCCATCATCTGGTCCAGCCGGGCAAAAAACTCCTTTTCGTTCTTTGACTGGTACGCAATCCTGGGAAGATTGACCGTGACCACGCCCACGGAACCCGTATGCTCTCCGTACCCGAAAAAGCCGCCTGATTTTTTCCGCAGCACACGGAAGTCCGGCCGGATTCCTTCATAAGAAGTCCTTACATCTTCCGGTTTCATGCCGTTTCCCATGTAATTGACGAAATACGGGGTGCCGTAATGGGATGCCAGGGAAAACAATAACCGGTTTTGTTCCGTATCCGACCAGTCATAATCCGGTCCTATCCCATAAGCCGGAATGGGATACTGGAATCCCAGGCCATTGGCATCGCCTTCCAGCATGGTTTCCAGGAACGCCCGGTTCACCATGTCCATTTCCTTCTGGCAGTCCCCGTATGTAAATTCCATTCTCCTGCCGCCCACAATGGCCTTTTCATCAGCCATATCCCCTGGCACCTTCAGGTCCATGAAAATGTGGGAAAATGGGGCCTGGGTACCCCAGCGGCTGGGGGTGTTGACTCCAAAGACAAACGCCTCCATGCATTTCTTGACCTTATCGTAGGACAGGTTATCCGCCTTCACAAAGGGAGCCAGGTAGGTGTCAAAGGACGAAAATGACTGGGAGGCAGCCCACTCATTCTGCATGATTCCCAGAAAGTTTACCATCTGGTTGCAGAGGGTGGCCAGGTGCCTGGCCGGGGATGCGGTAATTTTCCCGGTAATGCCGCCCAGGCCGTCCAGCAGAAGCTTCCTGAGGGACCATCCGCAGCTGTAGCTGGTCAGCATGGACAAATCGTGGATATGGATGTCCCCGTTTACATGGGCATCGGAAATCTCCCTGTCATACACTTCCGTAAGCCAGTAATTGGCAGTCACTGCGCCGGAATTGTTCAGAATCAGCCCGCCAACAGAATATGTGATGGTGGAATTTTCCTTGACGCGCCAGTCCTCCACCTTTACGTAGTTATCCACCACATCCTTATAGTCAAGGATGGTCTTATCTAAATTCCTGATTTTCTCTCTCTGTTTCCGGTACAGTATGTATGCCTTGGCCACATCAGTGTATCCGGATTCCTCCAGAACCTTTTCCACGCTGTCCTGAATATCCTCCACGCTAATCCGGCTGTCTTTTATCTTCTCCTGGAAATCAGAGGTGACCCGGAGCGACAATAGCTCAATAATATCAGCCGTGTATGATTTACCTGTTGCTTTAAAGGCCTTCTTGATAGCCATCGTTATCTTATCCAATTGGAATTCCACGGTTTCCCCGTCTCTTTTAGCCACTAAAAGCATGTTCTTGTCTCCTCCTCGTTAGGTGTGAATCACTGTCAGTATAAGCAGATTTATTCCATTATATCAAAGACATGGGCATAAATACAGCATCAATTCATCAGAATGGGATGTCTCCAATGGCCTGAATCACCGCTTCCAAGGACTTCTCATATCGTTGGCAATATTATAGACAAAAGGAGCTGTCCAGATGACTGCTGTCTCTTCCTTTTGATAGCATGATAGAAATACGTCCCCGCCTTCCATCCTGTAAACAGACAGTACTGCATCAGGAGGGCCTGTCGGCGGTACCTGACCTGGAAGAAGGGTCCAGTTCCTGCCGGACATATCTGTAAATAACTGGTCCATCATCCGATCGGACGTGGTATAAAAGTGATTTCGGTTTTTTAATTGTACATTCACCGTATCCACGGATAGGCGGGAAATGCAAAGCCGGGAAATGCTTTCTGTCTCCATCCAGTTTTTTTGTGACATATACCTAATGGTTTCCGGCCCGTCCCATTTTCCTGTTGCATTATCCCATATATCATCCTTTCCCTGTGCTGTTCCAGTTTATACTAAAAGTATACAATAAGTGCGGGAAGATAACTCTTAATTTTCCCTTGCAAAATTCCTAATATCGATGACTCTGCTTTTGCTGCCGGGCTTTATGCCCGCAAACTGCACATAATCAGGAGAATGAAGAAAATACCGGACATAAAAAAGGAGCCCCGCGGCCCCAATGATGTGATGCCACAATCACCGGAACTGCGGGGTTCTGTTTTGTTATGTCAGGGTTATCCCTCAATGGATATATACTTCTTCTCCTCTGCCAGTGACTTTGCATCCTTCTTGGGAATGGACAGTCTCAGGATGCCGTGTTTGAATTCACCCTTTATATCCTCGTCAGTCACGTCCCCGCCCACATAGAAGCTTCTCTCACAGTTGCCGGCATAACGCTCCTGGCGGATATATCTGCCGCTGTTCTTCTCCTGCTCATCCTTATCCAAGCCTTTGGCAGCGCAGATGGTCAGATATCCGTCCTTGAGGGATACCTTGATTTCGTCTTTCTTAAATCCCGGCAAATCCATTTCCAGCTCATATTCTGTATCTGTTTCACGGATGTCGGTTTTCATCAGGTTTTTGCCTCTGCGTCCATATATTTTTTTCTCCAGCTTTTTCATATCTCTGTCGTCAAAAAATGGATCCCTGAAAAATTCATCAAACATGTTTTCACCAAAAATACTGGGCATTAACATACATCATTCCTCCTTTGTTTTCTGTGCGGCTCCCAAAACTGTTTCCGGGAGCCATGTATGTTTCGGTCTGTCACCTATCATGTTAACCTTCGATTGCAATATACTTTTTCTCCTCCACGGCCGGTTTTGCTTCTTTCTTGGGAACCAGCATCTTCAGGGTGCCGTCCTCAAATTTAGCCTTGATGTCCTCCCGGGTCACTGCGTCACCTACATAGAAGCTTCTGCTGCAGGAACCGGTATAACGCTCTCTGCGGATGTAGGTTCCGTTGGAATCCTTCTCATCCTTGCTGGAATCTGTTGTGGCCTGTATGGTCAGATATCCGTCCTTGAGCTCTGCCTTTACATCTTCTTTTTTGACACCGGGCATGTTCATGGTTATCTCATAGCCATTTTCAGTATCCTTGATATCGGTATTCATCATATCGAATGTCTTGTGGCTGCCGAATGAGTAATCAAAAAAGTCATCCAATAAGTTTTCTCCAAAAATACTAGGCATCAACATATGTCATCTCTCCTTTATTTAATAATCTATGAGGCTGTTATAGATTGTACTGGAACCGGATGGAAAGGAATTTATGAAATACATCTCATTTCATCTTTTTCTTTCCTCCTCCTTTGTTCTATGTGTAATATAACACGTATTATTAGCAAAGTCAAGGGTTGAGTGCTAAATTCACATTTTTTTCACATTTTGGCATTTGCAGTCTCTGTCAATGATTTAAACATTTCCTCATGGAATCTTTATATATAGCCCATGATTTGGATATGGAATCTTTAAACCCTATGGTGCCGCTATAATGTCATCCAAAGAAGTGATAAGGCATATGAAGGAGGCGTATTGATATGAAGAAAGAGTTGTGGAGTGACATGGCTGGTTTGGGAATCATGTTTTTAGTTATGATGGGAGCGGTTGCAGTCCGTGCATATATCTGGCTGTAATCATGGTGCTGCCGGTTGACGGGATACGGATTTAACATTTTATTTCCTGATCTTCCTTAAATCAGGCGAAAAACGTGAAATATTACAGGAAATCCAAAGATCTTACCATGGAAAAATCCATGCAGGGCTCCTATACTTATAACAACACCATATGACAAGTCCGGCGGGAAACAGAAGCCGGTGATATGCAAAGGAGTGTAAGATTATGACAAGTATGTTAGTTAAGTTTGAACAGCCGGAACAGGTGGTAGATTTTGTGAATACACTGAGCCATTATGACTGTGATGCAGATATTAAGTATGGCAGCTGTATGGTAGACGCCAAGTCCGTTCTGGGAGTTCTTTACCTGGCGGTATCCCGCACAGTGGAGCTGATTCTTCACATTGATGAGGATGGCTCCAGGGATATAAAAAACAGACTTGCGAAATTTGCGGTATAAACGGAACAGGATTCGGAAAAAAGCAGCCGGCTGCGATTCAGCCGGCTGCTTTTGACTATCTGATTATGATTGTGATGGCGGCGGCGAACACGGCTGTATAGGCCAGTCCGAGAATTGCCAGACGCCAATATTCCTTTATGATTTTAAATGATTTCATACCGCACGCCTCCTGAATTTCATATTGTGATTTCATTATATAAAATCTCTGTAAATTCTGAGAGGCATATTTTGTAAAATCTTTGCAAAAATATTTACATAAAAATTTTATGTAAATCAGTGATACCTTTCCGGCCCTATCAATCTGCCGCGCGGCAGCATTATTCAATGGGCGCCTGATAAAATCCGCCGTAAAAGTTTTCCGTTTTAATCATATTGACAATGACATGAGGATCCTGTTCCCGCATGAGATGCACAATGTCGTTCACCTCATAGGAGGATACCACGGTGTGAAGCAGATACATCTTCTTATGACTGTAACCGCCCACCGCGTCCACACAGGATATGCCGTGTCTGTATTGTTTTACATACTGGTTTATGATGTCCTGTGCCTTAGTGGTGGTAATCTGCAGCGTAACCCGTTCATATCTGTGATGAAAGGCAGAGATGGCTTTGGTGGATACGAACTGGAACAGGATGGAATATCCCGCATACAGCCATCCGAACATGTATCCGAAGATGCAGAGAATCACGCAGTTGCCTGCAAACACATATTCCCATATGGTCCGTCCTGTCTTATTGGAAACATACAGAGCAATGAAGTCCGTGCCGCCTGTGGAGGCGTTTCCCCTTAAGGCAATGGCAATGGACAGTCCGTACAGGAAACCGCCGAAGACCACATCCAGAAGCACATCGTTGAACAGAGGTTCAAAGCTGCATATTTTGAGAAAGAAGCTGGCCAGGAACACCTGCAGCATGGAATAAAAGGTAAAACGCATGCTGATGCTCCGGCTGCAGAGAACGGCCACCGGTATATTGAGGACCAGCATTCCCAGGGAGGTGGAAATATTGTGCCCGTAGAGGGAGGCAATCCTGTCAATGAGGATGGCCACACCGGTAAATCCGCTGGACAGAAGGTTGGCCGGCCGTATGAATGCCTGAATCACATAGGTCTGCAGCAGGGCCGACGCCACTACTGCCAGGATGGTTATGAGCCTTCTCACCAGTATGTTCTTTTTGTATTTTGCTATCATGGTCCTATCTCCCCAACTCCCCAAGGCTGTCTAAGAGCTGGCGGACCAGTGTCTCTGACACCACGTCATAGCAGTTTGCATGAGGAGGTTCTGCAAAGCCGTAGGTCACTCCATTGGATGTGGTGGTGGAGTCCGTCATCCAGTCCTTGCAGGAGCTGTGAACCTGCCTTATTCCGGTTTCTTCCATGAGCATTCTGGCATTGGAGGCATTGATGCCGCTTCCGGCAAGGATTTCAATACTGTTTCCGTAAGCTGACTGAAGGGCTCCCAACAAAGCCTTTCCTTCCACTGCCTTTGGTTTCAGACCGCTGGTCAGAAGACGGTCAGCTCCCAGCTCAATCAGAGTCTCTATGGATTCATAGGGGTTGGAGGTGCAGTCAAAGGCCCGGTGGAATACGGCTTCCTTTCCATGGCTGTGGATAATGGAAATCATCCGGGCATTCCGTTCCCTGTCAATGGAGGCGTCCTCCCTCAGACAGCCGAATGCAATGCCGTCCGCTCCGTGGCGGACCAGATGTTCGCATTCCCTGAGCATAACATTGAAATCCTCTTCACTGTAACAGAATCCGCCGCCTCTGGGCCGGACCATGGCAATCACTTTCACATTGCAGTGTTCCTTCACAAGTTCCAGGGATGCCAGGGAGGGCGTAAGCCCGCCCAAGTGCAGGGCACAGTTCAGTTCAATCCGTCCGGCTCCTCCGGACGCGGCCTGCAGGGCATCGTAATAGCTGCCGCAGCATATCTCCAACATATAAAAACCTCTCCTTCTTCCTGTACGTCATTCCAGTGCCGCTCAAGGGCCTAAAGCTGTGCGAGACGGTACAGGGCCAGTGCATATATTTTTGCGTTGGTTACCAGGTCGTCCACGGTCATCCACTCATTTGGATTGTGGCTGATTCCCTTTTGGCCCGGAAAACTGGGACCAAATGGGACGATTCCGGGCATGGCCTTGGCATAGGTGCCGCCGGTGGTGGTCACGGGAGTCCCGTCCATGCCGGTGACCCGCTCATAGCTGTCCTGCATGGCTTTTACCATGGGCGAATCCTTGGCAAAAACCACCGGATCATAGTTTTGCACCAGCTTTGCCTTCAGGCCGCAGCCCTCTGCCTTTTCCGTTATGGGCTTCATGATATCCTGGATGACAATGCCGCCTGGGTAGCTTAAGGTGGCGTCAAAGGATACCAGGTTTTCCGTGTCCGTGTAGTTCCCATGGCCGGTGTTCCCGCCAGGCTCTAATCCCAGTCTGTAACCGCGCATCTCCATCATACCATATTCTTCATGGTAGTAGTCAATACCTAATCGGTCGCCTGTGTTTCCGGCGCCGATAAAATATTTGTTTACAAAGTCGAAAAATGTACCCAGGCATTCCCTTGTGCCGATGATACGCACCACTGCCCTTCCCCGCTCACTGTATACCACAGGATATTTGCAGTCCGGCGTAAATCCGTATACAGGAGGATTTTCTTTTGACAGATAGTACCTGAGGTCCTCGAATCCCGTTTCTTCGTCACATCCGAAGATAATGCGCACCGGATGCCTGAGGGTTAGCCCCAGCGATTTGACGGCGGCCAGTCCGTACAGGCAGGCCATGACAGGCCCTTTATTGTCCAATACTCCCCTGCCGTATATGACGCCGTCTTCCATATGGCCGCCAAAGGGCGGCTCTCTCCAGCCCTCGCCCGCCGGCACAACGTCCACATGCCCCATGGCGCAGACATAGTCTTCTCCCCTGCCATGGAATGCATATCCGATGTATCCGTCCAGATTAACGGTTTCAAAGCCCATCTCCCTGCTGATGGAGAGGGCCAGGTCCAGGGATTCCTTTACACCGGGGCCAAAGGGAGCCCCATCCCGGGCCTCCCTTTCCACGCTGTCAATGCGCACCATCTGACGGACATGTTCAACCAGCCGGTCCCGGTTTTCGTCGATATAGTCCAGAAGCTTTCTGTCTATCTGATTCTGCTCATCCATATTCCTATTCCTCAATGGGCGCCATGCGCGTCTTCATATAGTTTTCCATCCACTCATCCGATGCCTTTTCGTAGGTACAGCGGCCGTTCTCCTGGCGGGTCACCAGATACACGGTTGGCTCCAGGGCCTCCGTGACAACGGCAAAGGAAAATCCCTCTATGTTGGTGGCCACGCCCCACTCGCCCTTTGGGTTCATGGCTATAAGGGATAAATCACCTGCCTCGCCCCTGCGCTCCCTAAGCTCCGCGTCCAGGCGGGACACTGCGGTCTCACAGGCTTCCTGTGGATGCATACCCTCTCCCATGAGGCGAACGATTTCATAGGAAATGCAGCCCTTCATCAGGTCCTCACCCAGGCCGGTGGCGCTGGCAGCGCCCTTTTTGCTGTCAGCATAGAACCCGGAGCCGGATATGGGCGAGTCCCCTACCCTTCCCTTCTTCTTCATAAAGAGTCCGCTGGTGGAGGTAGCGGCTGTCATTTTGCCGGTCATGTCCAGGCAGGCCATGCCCACGGTATCGTGGCCGGAATAAGGCTTAAGCTTCTGGGAGGCGGCCTGGAGGGCGGCCTGGGCGGACATCTCCTTTATGCGTTTTCTGTAATGGGCCTTTGCCCGGTCTGTCAGCATATTTTTGCGCTCAAATCCTTCCTTATGGGCGAATTTTTCAGCGCCCTCCGCCACCAGCAGGCTGTTGACCTTTTCATGGCTCAAGCGCCTGGCAATGGACACCGGATTGGCAAAGTCCCTGATGGCCGCAACAGCGCCTATGTCCAGGGTATTGCCGTCCATAAAGGCAGCGTCCATTTCCACTTCCATCTCCTCGTTGGGAAGTCCGCCGTAACCAACGGATTTATAGTAAGGAAAATCCTCCACTTCCCGGATGGCAGACTCGATGGCATCACCTGCGTCACCGCCGTTTTTCAGCATTTGGGCGCCCTTTGTGATTCCCTCCACTGCCATGCGCCAGGTTGCAATCATACCCCACATCCTGTATATCCTCCTCTATTTGAAACAGAATTTATGTTCCAGTTCCGCCGTATCGCTGCCGTCAGCCAGTGCCTTTGCCAACGTGCACATGTTCTTAAGCGCGTCATTCAGTCCCATGCCGCCCTTTTTCGGAGTTTTCACAATGGCCACCTTGTCCTTGTAGGCAGCTATGGTATCTTCGTTCTCAGCGGACATGGCTGCAAATGCCTTTGCCTTTGTGGTGGCGTTGATGTCGCATGCCACCTTGGCGCACATACCCGCATAGTCAGCGAAATTAAAGGCAGGACCGCACATGACCACATCCGGCTGCAGCTTGTTTACCATGGCGCAGAGCTTGCGGCTGACCTCCTCCGGGTCAGCCAGGAAGGTTCCGTTGCCGCAGCACAGGCAGGCTGTCACATGGCCGTCCACCTGCTTTAAGAAGGGCTCCATCATGACCGCGGGACCGATGGGCTCTCTTTTGCCTGTAAGGGGAACCATTGTGTCATCTTTTGTTCCGAGACCGGACTGAATCTGGTCGTATATCATAATAATTTTCATTATCATCACCTCATATTATTGTATCCCCATTGGGACTGTCAAAGGAAGGCCGGGCCGTCAAGGGCAGCCGTCCTACAGGTCGTCAAAGGAAAGGTCATCAAAGTCAAAGTCATCGTCATCTGATTTCTCGGAGGCCTTGGCCTCATCTTCCAGGTACTGCTTATCCATCATCTTGATGAACGGCATGTAGATAAATACTCCCAGTATAAGCAGCAGCAGCTGCAGTACGGCTCCCTGCCATCCTGTTGCCAGGAATCCGGACAGCACCACAGGCATGGTCCATGGAATGGCAACGCCCGTACAGATGGGAACCAGACCAATGCTCATGCAGAAATATGAAATCACGATGTTTATGGTCGGCACCAGCATGAAAGGAATGAGAATCATTGGGTTCAGCACAATGGGAAGGCCGAACACGATGGGCTCGTTGATGCCGAACACGCCCGGGATTAAGGCCAGTTTGCCTAATTCCTTGATACGCTTGGAATGGCAGAACAAAAGCATTGCGATGAGCAGTGACAGTGTGGAACCGCATCCGCCGAAGGTTGCGAACAAATCCTGGAACTGCTGGGAAATGATGTTGGGCAATGCCTGGCCCGCCTGGAATGCAGCCAGGTTGTCGGCAGACAGAGTCTGTAGGATGGGATTGAACACAGCGCCTACCACGGAACCGCCGTTCACTCCAAAGAACCAGAAGAGGTGAAGGAATATATAGGCGATTACCATGGCCGGAAGCGTATTGCCCAGCCTTAAAAGCGGTGTCTGCAAAATAGTAAAGATAAAGTTAAATGCATTTTTATAAGGTGTCATTGCAAACACGATATTCATGATAAAGAATACCAGTATGGATATACCTGCCGGAATCAGGGCCGAGAATGACTTTGCTACCGTAGGAGGAACGCCGTCGGGCATTTTGATGACCCAGCCCTTTTTATTTACCCACGCATAGATGTGGACTGACAGAAAGGCCACGATGATTCCCACGAAGATACCCTTGGATCCCACCCAGTTTAACGGAATTCCGGTGACGCTGGAACCGCCGTCCACAAGAATCTCATAGGGCATAATGAGGAACCAGCTCACCAGGGCAATGGCAGCGCCGAAAAGCTTATCAACGTTCATCTGCTCCGCGAAGGAATAGCCAATGCCTATGACGGCCAGCACCGCCATGATGGAGAAGGTGGCATCAGTGGGCTTTGAAAAATAGGATGCCCAGTTGTCCCCGAAAAACCGGGCCCAGAAATCCGTCCATCCCGGTATCGGGAAGTTGGCAATCAGCAGGAAAAAGGACCCTACGATTAACAGCGGCATGGACAGCAGGAAGCCGTCGCGGATGGCAATGAGATATTTATTCTTTCCGATTTTCTCTGCCAATGGCATGAGTACGGATTCTAACTTGTTTAGCATGATTCATGTTCCCCCATTTCAACTATGATTGTTTTAACGCGGGCCGGCTGCGATGCCGGGCCGGACTGTTATTTTGCTGATTTCATGAGCTTGATGGCTGATTTCAGCACCTTCTCGCCGTTCATCATACCGTAATCCGTCTGATCGATGACCTGAATCGGGATACCCTTGTCGCCGTACTTTTCAACGATCTCGCCGTAGCGGTATTTGACCTGGGGGCCTAAGAGAATCACATCCGGATGCTTCTCGTCAATAATCTGGCCAATCTTTCCGTCCGGGAAAGCCTCCACTTCGATGGGAAGGTCATGGGAATTGGCTATGCCCTGCATCTTGCTTGCCAGCATGCTGGTGGACATTCCCGCGCTGCAAAATAAATATACTCGTTTCATGATTAAATCCTCCTTGATATCTATATAGTTTCCTTTTATTGCTCCTGTTTTATATCGGCGGGTAAAACACGGCGTCCGTCCTTACCGGTTTTCCAGCCTTTTCTCCAGTTCAGCGATTCGCTCGTAGCTGGCAAGCATCTCTTCAGCGATGATTTTAAAGCCTTCCGCGCTCATGAGCTGGTCTTCCGCATGAACCAGAATCATGGAACCGCCTACCTGCTCTCCCTGTGCTTCCTTCTGAATCAGTTCAAAATGGGCCTCATGTCCAGCCAGGAACATCTCCTGGCCGGCCCTTATACATTCCCTGGCGCCTTCAAAGTCGCCCTGCTTTGCTTTCTGGATTGCTTCGATGTAGCTGGAACGCGCTCCTCCTACATTGGAGATAATCCTGAAGCAAATCATTTCTAATCCCTCTACCATTTTTGCTGCCTCCTTACTGTCTTTGAAACGAGAAAATGCAACAAAACCATTCTGTTTGCTGCATTTCTTATTAAGTTGCCTTAATTATAAGGCAGTTATTCACTTTTTTCCTTAAAAGCATTTCCTAGCTGCTAGGAAATTCAACCCATTATTCTGTCAATAAATTCCTCATAGCTGCATGGAGCCACTAATTTTGCCAGCTCCTCCGGCTGGTTTGCCACGTTGGATACCCAGTCAAAGAAAATTTTAATCATTCTGGCATCCCCTTCGTTGATGGCAAAAAGCATGACCAGACGTACCTCAAAGGCGCCCCATTTCACCGGATTCTTAAGCTGGGCCACAGCAATGGTGGAATTTCTGGCAAAGGCGCCAAAGGCATGGGGAATGGCAAAGGTGTTCACAAAGGAAGTGGGCGACATCTGCTCTCTTTTTAAGACCACTTTCGTGAATTCCGGCTCCACGATGCCCTCCTTTTCCAGGCCCGCGCACAGCATGCGGATGATTTCTCCGGGCTGGTCCATGTCTACCTGGGAGTGGTAGTGCTCCTTTCGTATCAGGTTTCCGATATGGGATGTGAATTCCAGCCGGAACCCCTTTTTGTCCAGGCGGTTGATGGCCTGGAGGATTTTTGACTCTGTTTCCGAGTCCACAAACAGGTTGATGGAGACTGTCTCCACATCCAGTCCGTGCTCCAGGGGAAAGGTGCTGAGAAGCAAATCCGGGTCCAGGGCCGACACCTCGTCCTCCTCAAACCAGCCGAATACCTTTACCACCTCCATCCGTTCACGAAACATGTCGGATATCTTTTTCACACACATGTCGGAGAAGGACTGGTTATGAGGCAGAATCATCACAGCCCTGTATTTTCTGATGGAATTCATGCGTTCACTGGCAGCTCCCAGGTGAAGGGCAATATAACAGCTTTCCACATCTGATATGGGCCGTCCCAGTCTCTGTTCCAGAAACTCCAGCACATAGATTCCCATTTCAAAAACAAGGGGATATTTGCGCTTGATTTCCTCCACAAACACATCCTCCATCCGCACCTGGTTCTTAACACGTTCGATGAGTCCGTGAAAATGCATCTTAAGCCCCGCCATCAGGTCGGCGTCCTGCCTGAAATCCAGGCCGAACAGAGCATAGACCTGTTCCAGGGCTTCCGCTACCAGCTTCTTGGTATTCATCCACTTTCCATTGTAATTGACAAAATCGCTGGTGTAATTGGAAGCCCGTCTGCCCATGATTACCAGGGCAAACATGCCCACCTCGCCGTCGTGGACCGTTATGTGCAGCCGCTTGGAAATGCGTTCAAAGAAGGTCTGGGATATCTGGTACTCGATGGTTTCCTCCAGCCCCTGCATCCCCTCCTCCATATTGATGTAATTGGCGCAGTTCATCCGTTCAATGCTGGTCCCAGCGTGGAGAATCAGCATGGGAAACATGGACTCATGGATGGAATAGTCATATTCTTCCAGTACATCCACAAAAATATCCTTGACCTCAATCAGGTTAAAGCTTCTGTAGAGATGAGCCAGGGTGTTCAGGTTAAGGAAGTTCTCCTGCACCTCAGCCACCAGTAAATCCCGGTAGAAACGACGCTTGCTGGCCTCGTCTCCCTTTAAGGAAATGCATTCCTTATTCCGCACCAGCTTAAGGCCGCCGTAAGGCTCCAGCATCTTGCGTATACGCTTTAAATCATTGTCAATAGAATAACCGCTGACATAGATCTGGCTCTGGAGCATGGTAAGGTTCAGCTCCTTTACCTCAAAAAGCAGTTTTTGTATCATGTATGCACAGCGGGCTCCGGGAGTCTGGGGAATGTCTGCCTCCCTTGTCTTTGCCCCGGACGCCAAGGCAGGCCGCGCGTCCCCGCACAGCCTGTATCCCTGACGCACATTGGACTCGATAGGCGGCGGGTCCGTGTGCTTATTGATGGCCTCCACATCGGATCGGATGGTCCGGTCCGACACCTGCAGAAGGCCGGCCAGCTGCCGGCTGGTCATCCAGTCTCCCCGCTCTAATAATATGGCAAGCAGCTGCTCCTGTCTTTTATTCTGCATGGTTAAACTTCCTCTCTTACAGTCTTATACAATACGGAATGCGAACACCTTCCATGGCTCGATATAGTCTAACAGCACATGTTCATATTCCGGAAGATGGCCAATCACATTTTTGCGGCCGTCATTGGGCATATCCTTTGTGACGATGTGGAGCTCCCCTTTATATTTCAGGTAACCGTCATTGAGAATGACCACATCGCCCTGCTTTAAGTCCCTGGTGTTGGCAGCCGGAATGGACTGATCCGCAAATGTCACCCTGGGCCAGGTGGATCGGATCATGTATTCGCTTATATCCCCTCTCACCACATGCTTAGGCTCATAGTCCAGGATCTGCCGCTCGGTGTCCGTCAGCTCCTTTTCCAGTTCAATGCCGAAGGTAAGGATGCTGGGATTGACGGCCGCGCAGGCATTGAGCTCCTCGTCCGTGGCATAGGCATTGGCAATCAGCACATCATCTATCATGCCGGTGGCAAACATATGGCGTACCTGGAAATCCAGAGGAAGGCCGCGGTGCATTTCCAGGGTACAGAGCCCTTCGTTTAAAGGCCATGGCCCGTAAGCTCCGGGCGCATTGCTGGATACAAACGCAGCCACCCTTAGGCCCAGTGATTTCATCTTGTCATTGCACCTGTTAAAATGCTTCAGGCTCAGTCCCGTATATGCCTGCGGATAAAAGTTATGGCAGGTAATCAGTTTCTCACGGTCCGGATGGTGATCCATGATGTTCTCCACATAAACAAGCTTGGTGCTGGCATTCAGCTCCACCTTCAGCCCCTGCGGATTATAGGTCATAAGGCTTTCCTTCATGCCGTCAAATCCCTCGTCCAGCCGGATGCCGTCCACATGCATTTCACGGAACACGGACAGGTCCTCAAAGGAGATTCCCAGCCTTGAAAATACAGCAGGACTGACATCCGGAATGATTTCCATGCCGCAGGCATGAGCCTCGTCAGCCAGGCGGCAAAACTGTCCGATGATTTCCTCCCTGCTCTTTTCACCAATACTTAAAAGACAGGTAAAAATCCTCTTATAACCCAGTTTACCTGCCTTTCTCATATACGCTATGTCCTGTTCTTCTGTGGAATGCTCCGGATAAATAGAAATACCTAATCTTGCCATAATATTAACCCCTCTTTCCAAATTTGAACTGCAGAGCAGTTCTTTGACATTAACTATAGCCTGTCAAGAGGGGATTTTACGGTAAATCCGTTTCCTAACAGCTAGGAAACGGGTTGATTTTATCATGGGCGCCTGTCAGAGCGTGTTTATAAAATGGTGCGCATGAGCCCCTTTAAGAAACCGGAGGCCTGGCTCTCGTCAGGTCCTTCCACCGTAAGCTCCAGGCTTTCTCCCTGCCCCGCGCCCAAACTCATGAGAGCAAGGACATTCTTACAGTCCGCTGTACCCTTTGTGCCTGTAAGGGTTATCCGGCTCTCATATTCTGCGGCTGCCCTGCTCAGACTCATGGCATTGGTAGCATGGAGCCCCTGCTTGTCAGACACTATATATTTATAACTTATCATTTCATCATCACCCTTAATTTATTCTCCCTCCATTTTAACATAATTAACTTTTCTTGACAACCAGGTGTGTGGACAGGTAGAATAGAAAAAGCCGTGCAGCATTCCGGCAAAGAGCAAAGACGAAAGACCGGAGGCATTGAACCGGCAAATAATGACCAGAAAGGATTAGTTGGAACCCACATGAAATTGCAACGTCTTTTGAGCCTGACGCGCCAGGCTCTTGATACATACGGGCTGATTCAGGACGGCGACCGCATCGCCGTAGGAGTGTCAGGAGGAAAGGACAGTTTAACCCTGCTCCATGCCCTTCATCATCTGAGGAGGTTCTACCCTGAAAAATATGAGCTGTGCGCCATTACCGTGGATTTGGGACTGGGCAGCATGAATTTGGAGCCGGTGGCGGCCTTGTGCCGGGAATTTGAAATTCCATATGAAGTCATCCGCACGGAAATCGGCGCGGTGCTCTTTGATATCCGCAAGGAAACCAATCCCTGTTCCCTGTGTGCCAAGATGCGAAAAGGCGCTCTCAATGAAATGGCCAAGGAGATGGGATGCAATAAGATTGCCTATGCCCATCACAGGGATGATGTGATAGAGACTATGATGATGTCATTGTTCTATGAGGGAAGGTTCCACTCCTTCTCACCCTATACCTATCTGGATCGCATGGACCTGACCGTCATCCGCCCCATGATTTTTGTCGCAGAGGCAGATGTGATAGGGTTCTGCAATAAGTACCAGCTTCCTGTATGCAAGAATCCATGCCCCATGGACGGATACACAAAGCGGCAGTACATTAAGGATCTGATACATAAGCTGCAGGAGGACAATCCTCATATAAAGGACTGCATGTTCCGGGCTATATTGGACGGCAATATAAAAGGATGGCCCCAGGCGTTGAAATAATGCCTGAGGCCATCCTTTTGACTTTGCTCTTTTACTTCTATGCCGGGGCGCGCTTTACATACCAGGGCCGCCCTCGTCCGCGTCTGACTGGGCCTGACCAGGGCCGTTGCCCTGGCTTCCCGGGCCCTGACTTGTGCTGTCAGAACCGGAGCCGGAACCAGAGTCAGGTTTCTCTGTTTCAGGAGCCTTTGTGGGATGGCTGGCGGAAGGCTCTCCGGCGCCGCTGCCGCCCGGTCCGCCGGCTCCCGGGCCCTGTTCCTCATCCGGATTTTTCGTGCTCTCAGGAGCCTTTGTGGGTTTGTCTGAGACGCCCGGACCCACTTCTTCTGTTTCCTCTGTTTCCACGGTGCTCTCCTGGGTGGTCTCCTCCGTCTCCTCTGTACTTTCCGGGGTGGTTTCCTCAGGCGCTGCTGTTTCTGGCGGAGGTGTCTCCGCCGGCACATTCTGGGCAGGCGTCTTACCGCCTGATGAACCGCCTCCTGATGAACCGCCTCCGGAAGGAGCCATCTTGCCCTCCTCATAAAGACCTGTTTCTTCCGATATATGGGCGCTGATTTTCCTGACAGAGGAAGAGGGGCTGTAGGATGTCTCCTCTCCGTACAGAAACTGATGGAGAAGGACTACATTGCTTTCCAGGGTGGTGGGCACCACGCAGTCCATTTTTCCGATTTTCTTGGTCTGCCTTGAGAATGGGAAACCGGCAGTCTCCCCGATGTGATATTTTCCAATATCCTTTGCCAGAGGCAGCACATCGCCTACTCCTACGCTGGTGGAAATCTCCTGTACCATGTAGCCTGCCAGTGAGGTCAGCGTTGAGACATCAGCCTGCTTTGCTTTTGCCAGGGCAAGCTCCACTACCTTTCTCTGGCGCTCCGTCCTCTGGAAATCCGTATCCATGAGACGCAGCCGGCTGTAGGCCACGGCCTGGACGCCGTCTAAATGGTTCATCCCGGCCTGTTCCAGCTGATAGGAACCAATGCCGGTTGAATTGACGGTCTCTGTAATGAATCCATTGATATACTTAAATTCCGCAGGCGTGATTTCCAGGTCTATGCCGCCCAGAATATTGATAGCCTCGGCCACTGATTTCCAGTTAAAGGTGGCATAGTCGTCAATTTTGATATCCAGGTTTTCCTCCAGGGCAGACACAGCCTGTTTATGTCCCCCTTTAAAGTATGCTTCATTGATTTTATGATAGCTTCCCTCTGAATTGATTTTCAGGTAGGTATCCCTGTAAACGCTGACAAGGCGGATTTCTCCCGTGGACCTGTCAATGCTGCATATCATCTGAACATCTGCCAGGGCGTTCTTGGTATTGCCATCCCTGCTGTCCACTCCAAATACAGCTATATTCCAGTATCCTGTGGGTCTGTGAAGAAACATCCATGCCCCATATCCTATGAATACAGCCAGAAGGAGCAAAAGGAGCCCCTTCCATCTGCCTTTTTTACGTCGTTTTGTCATCTGTCCCTGCTGCCATCCGGCGGATGCTCTGCCCCTTTCCATCGTATCCTGCCGCCTGTTTCCTGCGCGTCTCTGATTCCTTGAAACAGTCTGTGCCGCCCTGGCCCTGTCCGGATTGGAGGCGGCGCTTCCCGCCTGGCGGGATTTCCCGCTCTGTACCTGCCTGCTTCCCGAGGACTGTGCCTGGCGCCCTCTTGCAGAACCGGACGAACCATGGGAGGACCTCAGACGGCGGGAGGGCACCGGAGGTTCGTCATCCAGATAATCCTCCATGGAGAAATCAACCTGCCTGTCCCCCTCCACGCCGTATTCCTCGCCGTAATAGTACTCCTCGTCATACTCATCACGGCCATCATAGGATTGCCTGGTACTTCTGCGCTCCCTGACAGACTGCGCAGGCCTCTGGTATGCCCCGCCGCCCTGCCGGACGCCGCCCCTTCTGGCACGCGCCCTCATACGTTCCAGTTCATCGTCATTTTCTCTGTTATTCATGATTATACTCCTCTTTATCTATTTGGTTCCTAATACGAAATCATTCCAGTATACGCCGGTAACTCTCCCAGTCACTTGTAACGGTTCCCACTTCCACATTATTGGAATTTCCCGTGGTCTTCTGGATACAGAGCATATTCCCCTCTGCTGTCCAACCCAGGAATATCACCACATGCGCCATGGGATTGAAACGTATGCAGATATCCCCCGGCAGCAGTTCATCCCTGGACACAGGCGTACCGCTGCCCAAAAGCGTGCGGGTGCTCTGGGCCCCCAGCCCTCTTCCCGTGGCGGACCAGTATACCCAGTTTATCCAGCCCGAACAGTCCAGTCCCTTTAAAATCCTGCCGTCCTCATCCGGTACGGTCAGAGAGCCGAAGCTGTTGCCGGTATAACCAGGTGCCGATGGTTTGCCTCCCCAGTAGTAGGGAATCTTACCTACGGATGTAAGGGCATACCGCACGAAATCCTTCCGCTGCTGGCTGGCGTCTTCCGGAACCAGCCCCATGTATTGTTCAATCTCCCGGGAGTTTAAAAGTCCTTTCACCGGATAGTCAACTGTATAAAGTCCGTATTCCTGAGACCCAGTCCTGGGCCAGCAAAACGCCTGTCATGTTCATGGTGTGGGTATTCCAGCCAGTCCAGCCGGAGGTCTTTACAGCCTCCAGGGAATCTGCTGCCCGGAAAAGGCTGTCCGCCTCCGCAGTGCCTTTGATCACAGCCAGCACCGTGCAGTCCACATGGCCCGGACATGTCCGGGAGTTGGCTGACAGAGCTGTATCAGAAGTTGCGGATTCGGGGTATGATGTATCAGAGGCAGAGGCAATGGCCGCTGCCTCCCCGGCGCCTTTAGCACCGGATTCGTCTGCGGCTGGCTGTCCGGCTGTTGCTTCGTACAGGCAGCTGCCGTCACAGTAATAAATATCACCCATGCTCACAGAGTACTTGTGGGAGGCGTTCCACAGCTTGTCCGCACAGTCCTCCATGGTTTTCATATCTTTAAGCACGCCGCAGTAATGAAGGGTATTGATGATGGAAATGATTTCCCTTGCGTTGGAAGTGCTTCCGGTTTCCTGTAAGCCGCTGTTTACAAAGCGCACGGATAGGTTGCGGAACTCCGGTATGATGCCGGACGGTGAAGTGACGGCTGTATCCGGAAGTCCCAACAGGGAGGCGAGCTGCTGGGGTGTATAATTGTACAGGTCATATAGTCCCGATATCCATGAAGCATCCTTTAGGGCCAGCATATCATAGAGCCGGCCCGCATAGCTGTCGGCCGGATCCGTGGAGTCTGCCCCGTCCTCATAGAGATATGCCAGATTAAGCACCTGGGAATCCATAATGTCCACATTGGAGGGTGTTGCTTCCCGGAAGGCCGTGCCTGGCGGAAAGAGAAAGGAAGGTGAGCCGGGAGGCAGGTCTGTGTATTGTGAGGTGGTTTCTTCAGTTCCGCCCTCGGAGCCGGCAGCAGCGGGTGCCTTCTGTCTCCCGCTGTATCGTCCTGCCATATAGGAAATCCCGCAGGCGCACATTACTGTCACGGCCAGGGCTGAACACTGCAGAATCTGCCGTTTATATTTTTTTACCAGCAGTATGTAATCGTCTTTTTTCATGTTGTGCGTCCTGTTGTCAGTCATAAATTATATAATTGCACCGTTCCCCATTATATCACACAGGCAGGAGAATGAATAGAACAAAAGTCTTAAAGAATCTTTAAAATAACGCGTAAAACAGGGATTATGCAGGGGGCCGGCAGGACTGCTCACCCAAATTATGATTGACGCATAAAATAGAGTGAGCTATAATATTCACAATCTATCACAGGAGGGATGGAGACTCATAGCAAAGCTAAGCGCCATGCACCTTTTACCGGGGACGTGAACAGCAGGAAGGTCTGCTGCCGGTGGAAAGGTTAACGAGGTGGAGAGAGAATCGAGAAATTCGGCGGGTGCTCTCCCATGCTGTCCGGGCGTGTTACATACTGGAAAATATGCGGGTAACTGCAAAACAAAGCCAGCGTGACCGGATGAATGAAATCAGATAAAAAAGGTTAAAAAATGGTATGCTGAAAACTGCCTGTATAAGACAGCTTGGTTTTTTGTTGTCTTTTTCAGGAACGTCAACCGCAGTTAAAATAACTGCAACCAGCAAAGAAAGGCAGAACAAATTATGTGTGGAATAATTGGATATACAGGCCCCTTGGAGGCCAAGGATGTATTGTTAAAGGGACTTGCGGGACTGGAGTACAGAGGATATGACAGTGCCGGAATAGCTTACTTCAATCAGGATTCCCTGGTCAGGACCATTAAAAAGGTGGGAAAGGTGGCCGCCCTAAGAGAATGTGTAAAATCAGCCGGCGAGATATCCCACTGCGGAATCGGCCATACCCGCTGGGCTACCCACGGAGGTGTGACAGACGCCAATGCGCATCCCCACAGCTTCGGACAGGTAACCCTGATTCACAACGGAATCATCGAGAATTACCGCCAGCTTACACAGGAATATGAACTGGAAGGCCGTCTTGCCTCCCAGACCGACAGTGAGGTGGCCGCGGCTGTGCTGGATTCTGCTTACAGGGAATGCGGCCAGGATCCGCTGAAAGCAATCGCGGCTTTTACAGGCATGCTGGGAGGCTCCTATGGTTTCTGCATCCTTTTTGCGGATCGTCCCGGTGAGATATATGCCGTAAGAAAGGTAAGCCCCCTTGTTGCTTCCCACACCCACTCAGGAGCTCTTGTAGCCTCAGATCTTACTGCCCTGATTTCCTATACCAGGGAGTATTTCGTGGTCCCGGAAGGCTGCATCGTGCGCCTGACGCCATACAAAGTCCGTGTATATGATATGGACTTTAACCGCGTGGAGCCGGAAACACTGGAGGTCAGCTGGAACATGGATGCGGCCATGAAGAACGGATACCCTCATTTCATGCTTAAGGAAATCCACGAACAGCCGGATGCCCTTAAGAATACCATTCTTCCGAGGATGGTGGACCGTCTGCCGGATTTCCGGGATGACGGCATCCCGGACTCCATATTCGCAGAGTGTACCCAGGTACGCATCATTGCCTGCGGTACAGCCATGCATGCGGGAATGGTGGCAAAAGCGCTGATGGAGCCAATGCTCCGGATACCCGTCACTGTGTCCATTGCATCTGAATTCCGGTATGAGGATCCGCTGATTGATTCCAAAACCCTGGTCATGGTCATCTCTCAGTCAGGGGAGACCATTGACACGCTGGCCGCCATGAATCTGGCCAAAAGCCTTGGCTCTCCCACGCTTTCCATTATCAATGTAAAGGGATCCACCATTGCCAGGGAAAGCGATTACGTATTATATACCCATGCAGGTCCGGAGATTGCGGTTGCCAGTACAAAGGCATATTCCGTCCAACTGGCTGCCCTCTACATGATTGGCTGCCGCATGGCTCTGGTCCGGGGAGCATTCAGCCGCGATGAGGCCAGGGAATTCATGAAGGACCTGATGGACGTCATACCCGCCATGGAAATCATGATTGGACAGTCTGAATTTATTCAGTCCTTTGTGCGCCACCTGATTCGTGAGAGGGACACCTTTTTTATCGGAAGGGGCCTGGATTATGCCTTTTCCCTGGAGGGAGCCCTGAAGCTTAAGGAAATCTCCTACATCCACGCGGAGGCGTATGCCGCCGGTGAATTAAAGCACGGAACCATTGCCCTGATTTACGACAATGTGCCTGTGATCGCCATAGCCACCCAGGACCATGTCTTTGCCAAGACCATTTCCAATATCCGGGAGGTAAAGGCCAGAGGCGCTTACGTTATCCTGCTGGCAAAGAAACAGTCTGTGGTGGAGGACGGAGTGGCTGACATGGAACTTCGGATTCCGGATTTGGAAGACCGCTTCACCGTGTTCCCCATTGCAGTGGCCCTGCAGCTGATTGCCTACTATGCTTCCATCGGCAAGCATCTGGATGTGGACCAGCCGCGAAACCTGGCCAAATCCGTTACGGTGGAGTAACAGTTTTATGGCTCATCTTTTACCGGACATCCTTTTGGACATCAATAAGAATGTGACATTGACGTAAATCGAGTAGGAGGAAGGCGATTATTTCGCCTTCCGACCTCTCACACCACCGTACGTACCGTTCGGTATACGGCGGTTCAATCAACTTAACATGTAACAGCCTTTTCGGCGTAGTAGTCTTCCATGGATACAAGACCAAACTTAGCTAGTCTCTCTTTACTGATACAAATGTGGAGATTCCAGCTTCTGCACACTCTGGCATATCCTTTGGCATATGAAATGCCATGTGCCGCATTTGGCGGCAGACCAAGTTTGATAAGATTCTTTTCCCTGTTCTTTGGCGTTTTCCAGTGTTTCCATATGCACATGCGCAGTCGATACCGAATCTGTCCGTCCATTTTTGCGCACAGCCTTTTCATGCTTCCGATTTTGAAATAATTTATCCACCCTCGGATAAGCCGGTTGAGTTTCCCAATTTTATAACCATTGCCCACTCCCCAGCTCCTGCTTGTATATTTCTTCATCTGCGCCTTGAACTTTGCTGCCGCTTTCGGGTGTGGTCTGGCTTTGTACCCTTTGGCAAATGAGTCATAGTAAAATCCAAACCCCAGATACTTAATGCCCTTTGGTTTATCAACCCTGCTCTTTTCCGCGTTCACTTTCAGTCCAAGCTTTTCCTCTATAAACCGAGCCACGCTCTTCATTACCCGCTCTGCCGCCTGTCTGCTCCCGACCATTATAATAAGGTCATCTGCATACCGGACGAAATCCAGCCTCCTTGCTTCCAGTTCTTTGTCCAGCTCATTTAACATGATATTTGCTAACAGCGGCGAGATATTTCCACCCTGCGGTGTGCCGACTACCGTATCTTCATACTCATCATCAATCATTACGCCGCTGACCAGAATCTTTCTTACCACCGATATGACATCTCCGTCCTTTATTGTCCGTCCGAAAATCGTCATCAGCTTGTCATGGTCTACTGTGTCAAAGAATTTCGCTAGGTCGATATCCACTATCCAGTTGTGTCCGTCATTCATCATTTCCAATGCTTTAAGGACTGCCTGCTGTGCACACCGCTTGGGTCTGAATCCATAGCTGTGGTCGTGAAACTGCTCCTCAAATATCGGGGTAAGCACCTGTGCCACCGCCTGCTGTACAAAGCGGTCTACTGCTGTTGGCACTCCAAGATTTCTTGTACCACCATCGGGTTTGGGTATCTCCACCCTGCGGACTGGCTTCGGCTTATACTTCCTCGTCCGCAACTGTTCCTTAATGTTTTCGCCGTTTTCCGAAAGATATGCGCCAAGTTCTTCAACGGTCATCCCGTCCACGCCTGCCGCTCCTTTATTCCTTACGACTTGCAGATACGCCGCATTTAGATTATCCCTGCTTAATATCTGCTCCATGAGACTGCTTGTGTCCATGCGTTGTTTCCTTTCTGCCCCTTTTGCCTTTGCCGCCTTTGAAGTCATCGACAGGCGTATGCTCCGGCTACGAAGTGGAACGTACTTCAACTGATTGATTGTTCAGCCCTTCGCTCCGTCCCCATTACAGGAACTTCCTCACTACTATGGCTTCTGCTGACTTCTCACAATTCGTTGTTACTACGGCTAATGAGACCGCCTGTGAGACCTCCCCAGTTAAGGTGCGTGTTCTTTTCCTCCATGTACCTGCCGCATTTACTCGTACTTCCGGCAACCTTTTGGACTTCAGTGCCTTTTGCCACCTTATCCGTATTTCCGAGCCTTATATGCGGTTCCTGTCCGTCAGGTCAGAGGTTTGCTTACAGCTTCTTTCAGATTCCGTCTCACGGCGGACACCCTTGCTGTTCGGCTATGTGCTTCGTTGTTGCCTACGCGCACTTGGGACTTTCACCCATTAGAAAACGCCCATGCTGGGCAAACAAAACAGATGCGGCAATACCGGCTTTCCGCCGGCGTTGCCGCATCTGCTGTTTTCGTTACTTATACTGCCCTGTCCCTATGCATTTCGCCGGAACTACTTCTGTTTTCTCCACTCCTGCTTCACTTTTGCGAAATTCAGGATGACGTCCACTGCGCCCTCCGGTCCTGTGCTGCTGCTGTTGAGGCACAAATCATAGCTGCGGGGATCGCTCCACTTCTTGTTGGAGTAATAGTTATAGTAGCTGGCGCGCTGTTTGTCTGTCTTAATCATGATGTCCTTTGCCTTGGACGCATCCACTTTGTACAGGTCCTGAAGGCGTTTCAGCTTGTCATCGTCGTTGGCCGTGATGAATACGCTGACTACATTGGGGTAGTCCTCCAGGGCGTAATCCGCGCACCGTCCTACCATAACGCAGGAAGCCTCGTCAGCCAGCTTTTTGATGGTGTCAAACTGTGCCAGGAATATCTTATGGTTAATAGGCATATCGGAATATCCCGATGCCGTATAGCCCATGGAATAGGAATCCATAACCAGTGAGTAGAGGAAACTGCTGGTGGGCCGTTCGTCGTGTTTTTCAAACAGCTCCTCGCAAAGTCCGCTGTGTTTTGCAGCCATGGATAACAATTCCTTGTCGTAGCACTTAACTCCCATCTTTTCTGCCAGTAATTCGCCAATCATCTTGCCGCCGCTGCCACACTGCCTGCCAATGGTGATAATAAGATTATTTGTCATTCTACATTCCCCTTTCTGCACTGTCTGTCCTGTAGGTTATAAGTCATATTTTATCTATTAAGTATTATAACTCAAAAATTCTGAAAAGTATATAGAAATGTATAAAAAAGTAAAAAATAGTATAAAGCTTTGCGACAAAAGTGACAACTTTTCCATTAAAGTATGTTTTTATCGCGCTTTTGCGTCCTGGTTCAGTTCAATGTACGGAGGAGTTTATCAAAGTATTCCGGCAGGGGTGCTGTGAATTCCATGTATTCTCCTGTCCTGGGATGGATGAACCCCAGTACGCCGGCATGAAGGGTCTGGCCGCAGAGTCCGCTTATGGGACACCTGGCAGGCCCGTACACAGCGTCCCCCAGCAGGGGATGGCGTATGCTGGCCATATGGACGCGAATCTGGTGGGTACGGCCTGTTTCCAGCCTGCACTCCACATGGGTGTACTGCCTGAACCGGTTCAGGACCCTGTAATGGGTTACGGCATCCTTGCCGTTCTGGTAGTTGATGCTCATTTTCTTGCGCTCCACCGGATGGCGGCCAATGGGAGCGTCCACAGTCCCCTCATCCTCCGCAATAACGCCATGTACAATGGCCTGGTACCTGCGGGTAATGGAATGCTCTTTGAGCTGGGCGGCAATGGAGCTGTGTGCCATATCATTCTTACATGCAATGATGACCCCTGTGGTATCCATATCGATTCGGTGCACAATACCCGGACGCATGACTCCGCTG
Source organism: Enterocloster clostridioformis (assembly GCF_020297485.1). NCBI lineage: Bacteria > Bacillati > Bacillota > Clostridia > Lachnospirales > Lachnospiraceae > Enterocloster > Enterocloster clostridioformis. Next base: position 778,832 of record NZ_JAIWZC010000001.1, on the reverse strand, counting down.
ATGCCGGACAGCTGGTCCCTGCAATGGTACATAAGGCCGTTTACAAGGGTATGGCTGTAATGTCCTGCTGCCGGGTGCACCACCATGCCTTTGGGTTTGTTGATGAGGATGACATCCTGGTCCTCGTAGAGGATGTCCAGGTCCATGGGCTCCGCATCAATCTCCGGCTCCACGGCTTCCGGCACCTCCAGCTCAATCCGGTCCTCTTCCACCACAATATAGCTTGCCTTCACGCCCTGGCCGTTAACCAGGACCTGCCCTGATTTAAGGAGCTTCTGAATGTAGGAGCGGCTTAAATCAGGGCAGGCTTCAGCAAGGTATTTATCGATACGCACATGGTCCTCCATATCCGTGGGATAAAATTCCTGTTTCAAAGGGATATGTCCTCCTGTCTGATTATATTCATGGTTTGTCCGGCAATGTTGCTGCTGATACGTCTGTTAATGTTTTTTGAATGAGAAACATGCCATGTCCTCATCCTTGTAATAAAACATAATTAAAAACACAAGACAGGCAGCGCCCACCGTGACATAGCAGTCAGCCACATTGAAAATGGGGAAATTAATCAGTTTAAAATACAGGAAATCCACCACATATCCCTGGCTGACACGGTCAATCATATTCCCCACAGCGCCAGCGCTTATCATCATCAGGCACACAGCCAGGGGACGGTATCTGCCCTCCGGCGGCATCTTCCATATGAGATAAGCCACTGCGCCCAGCACAAGGACTGCAATGAGAAAGAAGAAAAGCTGCTTCTCCTGCATCATCCCGAATGCAGCGCCCCTGTTCTCCGAATAGTAGAACTCGAATACACCATTCCAGATAACAAAAGGCTTCTGCCCCTTTAAGGATTGGACGGCCAGTCCCTTGGTCCACTGGTCCAGGCCGGCCAGAATGGCGAAGCCAATCAGGAAGCTGATAATCAGGGATTGCTTCTGTTTTGTCATTATGCCTGTCCTCCTATCACATCAAAACCGGCCTTCATCTCATCTGCCGTGACAGTCTTGTCCACATAAGCCTGACCAATGGAATTAAGCAGGACAAAACGGATGACGCCGGCTTCCGTCTTTTTATCACTCTGGGTGGTCATAAGGACCTGGTCCCAGGCAAGGCCCGGCGCTGCGGCAGGAATTCCGAAGGAAAGAAAGGTGTTCCTGATATCCGCTGCCTCTTCCGCCGTAAGCATGCCCCTGAGCTGGGATATGCGCGCTGCCGCAATACAGCCCAGTCCCACGCAGTGGCCGTGGTGCATGGTGAAATTCTCCAGCTTCTCAACCGCATGGCCCAGGGTATGGCCGAAATTCAGAAGCGCTCTCTCCCCCTGCTCCGTGGGATCCTGCTCCACAACACGCTTTTTAATCATACAGCTTTCGTAAACCATGGCCTGGCACAGAGCCGGCTCCCTGGAAACTATGCCCTCACGGTTATCCTTCAGCCACTGGTAATACTCCTTGTTCTTGATCAGGCCGTGCTTCACCACCTCGCCCATGCCGGAGGAGAATTGTTCCTCAGGAAGGGTTAAAAGGGTGCTCAGGTTCGCATAAACCAGCCTGGGCATATGAAAAGCGCCTACCATGTTTTTATAGGCATCAAAATCCACGCCGGTCTTACCGCCGATGCTGGAATCCACCTGTGAAAGGAGGGTGGTCGGGATCTGAATAAAGTCAATTCCCCTGAGGTAAGTGGCGGCTGCAAAACCGCATAAATCACCTACCACACCGCCGCCCAGGGCAGCCAGCATGTCCTTTCTGTCAAAATGCTCCAGAATCAGGTGTTCATACAGGTTCCGCACCGTATCCAGATGTTTATTCTCCTCCCCTGCCGGGAAGGTAAAGACCGAAACAGCCTTGCAGCATCCGGACAGAATGGAGCGCACTTCCTCCAGATAAAGGGGCGCCACATTGGAATCCGTCACGATGCAAATTTTGTGTTCCTTAACAGGAAGGCAGGATACTGCCTCCTTTAAACCGTCAAAGGATTGGGCCAGTACAATATCGTAGATAGCCTCCCCATCCCTGCATACATTTATCCTGTCAGCCATGCCAGTGTCCTCCTGATATTATACAACAAATCGGCAGACACACCAGGTCTGCCGCATACCTATCCCCTGTACAGGGACTTCTTTTTCCTTGTCAATTACAAATGGATATTGAGTCCTGAAACGTCCATGCCCATGGCGCCGCCTGCGGCCAGAATGTCCTGGAAATCTCCGGACAGTTCCACGGAATCAGGTGTTGCGATGAAGATATAATTAGATATCTTCTGCAGATTGCCGTTCATGGAATAGGTGGCTCCTGAGGTGAAATCTATGATTCTCTGAGCCACTTCTGTATGTATACCCTCCATATTCAGTACCACTGCCTTGCCAGCCAGAAGGTAATCACAGATGTCTCTGGAATCCTCCATGGATGTGGGTTTAATCATTGTCACTTCCATGCTGCGTCTCATAGGTACTACTTTGGGATTGGATCTTCCTAAAAACCGGGGCTTGTCCTGCTCCTCCTCCTCATCATATTCCGTATTCTTCTTTGAGAACAGTCCCTTGCGCGGGGCCTCCTCTTCAAAGTCATCGTCCAGGTAGTAATCATCCTCTTCCTCATCAGGATTTAATCTCATGGTATCCATTAACTTACCTAACAGACTCATCTTACACTCTCCAATCTCTATATGAAGTGCTTACCGGGGGAAACACCTTATCGTGCACCGAAAATACCGGTACCGACCCTGACCATGGTTGCTCCTTCTTCAATGGCAACCTCATAATCCCCAGTCATTCCCATTGAGAGCACACTCATAGTAACATTATCAATGTTTTTGTCACCTATGTCAACAGCAAATTCAAATAATTTTTTAAAAATTCCACGATTTTCTTCTGGATTATCTACAAAAGGCGCAATTGTCATAAGCCCCTTAATGTGCACATGGGAGAAATCCTTAATCTGCATGATGGCATCCTCCACCTCTTCCATGAGGAACCCGTATTTGCTCTCCTCACGGGCCACATTGACCTCCAGAAGGATGTCCACATCCAGCCCCAGCTTTGCCGCGTCTGTCTCAATCTGCTGCGCCAGGCGCAGAGAGTCCACGGAGTGAATCAGTACGGCCTTGTCAATGACCTGATGGACCTTGTTGCGCTGCAGATGTCCAATCATGTGCCAGCGGATATCTTCCGGAAGCTCCGGTTTCTTGTTCAGGATTTCCTGTACCTTGTTCTCACCGAAATCCCTGGCCCCCGCGTCATAAGCCTCCATAAGCATGGAAACGGGTTTTGTCTTGCTGACTGCGATGAGTGTCACTTCCTCAGGATTTCTTCCCGCCCTGCGGCAGGCATCTTCAATATGTTTTTTTACTTCTTCCAGCTGATTTTTTATCATATTGTTTTCCTCCCTTACTGGTACAGCAGCTGTCCTTCCTCCACCATGGAGGCATCCAGTACGATATGATCGTACACGGACAAGCCGTATTTCATGTTCTTACGCACAGTATAATATTCGCTGTTGGAATCCAGTATATCAATTTGTTTAAAAATAGTATAGCCTTTATTAATATTGTAAACACCCTTCAGGGAAGCAGTCCTTCCAATCTGGTATCGGTCTGATGACTCAGGCCTGACCACGTAATCCCCTGCTTTAAAACCGTTCTCCTTCCCCATGTCCACGTAATAAAATTCATCGTCCGAATAGTAGACCGTTGTGGGGACGAATACAATGGATGTGCCGTTTTCCGTATAAACTTCCTTATAAAAACCATCCTCTGAGGAATCGCCGCCCTGGGTCATGTATTCCAGGGGGATAAGATAAAAGTTCTTGTCCGTTACCGCGCTGACAGGAATCTTGAGGCCGTCGGCCTTATCTACTTTTATCTCAAAATCCACAAAGCGGTCCGAGATAAACTGTTCCATATATTTTGAGAAATCCAGTTTTCCATAGGCAGCCCCGTCCTTTCCCGTAAAGGTGGAATAGGCGGCCGGTGTGCTGAGGGAATAGTCGCGGAACACGACCCGTAAGGCGGTCTTGTCATTATAAAGGGCCGCATCCTCGTCGCTCAGCGGAAACACAATGGACCATTTTTCCGAGGTAACAATTTTATAGGCGGGGGAGCCGCTGTCAATCAGGTCCCCTGATTTATGTACTGTCTTTACGTAGGTGCTCCGGTCAAAATCAGCGGCATCCACGTCTGACGTTGTCATGGATTCAAAGGAATCAATGCCGTAGGATACCACGCCGGATACATCGGAGCGGACCTGCTCAAATACAGCCCCTGACTGCTCCGCCAGCTTGTCCAGCTGGTCCAGCGTGCTGAAACTGGAATACTCCATCACTGAGGCATCCAGGGAAATCCTGGCGTCATAGATGGTTCCAAAATCCTGGTTCTGGAAGGACAGAACAAAGGATGTAAGCTGTTTTTTCAGGTCCAATAAGCTGTCGTCGGAAAGGGATGTGCCTTCCTCGGCGTTCTCCTTTAACAGTGCCTCCAGGTTTCCTGTCTCGTCCAGGGAATAAATACGGCTTCCCACAGAAGCACGTTTTCCCTCCCGCAGATAATAGTTGATATAGCCGGAGCGGTCTGCTGTTCGCACCTGCTCCTCACGGAGAATCAGCCCGTTGTAGATTCGGTTATTGACGATGCCGCCGTCCACCACCTCATAAAACTGGATCTTCTCCCGCTTCAGATACGTATAAACGCTGAATACCAGATAGATGAATATGATAAAGAAGATAATCATACCCACATTGATGTTGAGAGGCCTGCGGTAACGTATGACTTTTTTGCTTTTCTTTTTGGCCATAAATCCGGCCTCCTTTTACAAAATACACATCACTTCACAAAAAGCTGCCCTCCATACCAGGCATTTTAATCCCAGCAGGTTGGCAGCCTATAAGTCCTGTCTGTATTTTATCACAGAAAATGTATCATTACAATGAAATAATCACATCGCCCTTAGCACACTCAGGAAGCTCCGCAGCGTCCATGGAAATACTTAACACAAAGGTTATATGGTATTTTTCACCGATATTTTTCAATGTCATATATGTATCAGAAATGTCTGCTCCCTCCAGACATGACAGCTTTAAAAAGCTATCCAGGTACATGGTCTCCAAATCGTGATCCTGAGAGATAATACCACAGATAAATCCTAAAAATCCATCGCTGTTTGTAAGTGGGAATTCATTGACATTAATGAGACGAATCTTGTTGTTTAATTCATACATATGCTGGGCACTCTTATCCAGATATACGACAGTGCCGTTGGCCCCCTTGATTGCTGCATTGGCCATATCTAACAGATGTTTGGTCTTGCCTTTACCTTTTTTTCCTGCAATAATCTGAACCATACCAATCTCCTCCTTGAGTTATATATGTTGTATAAAAAATCAATTAAGATTACTTTAATTATAGTATAAATTCATAGAAAGCGCAATCACTATTTGACGATTTTAGAAATTATATTTGTCATGTTATCATATAGGCCGGGTCGGCTGTCAGATTTTAATACAACAGATATATATTCCTTATCATCCTGGTCCCTGGTAGCCATGATGAGACAATAGCCGGCTGCGTTTGTAGTGCCTGTCTTTCCACCGAATACAGTCAGGCCTTCCGGCGTCTCCCGCTCCCGTGTCATAAACCAGTTCCCGCCTTTCCATGTCTTGGTGACGGCCTGGCTGTCCTTGTCGTGGTAGTTGGCCGTATAGGATGTGGTGCCCACAATCTGCCGGAATACCGGATATTTGAGTGCCTCATTGAAAATGAGGTACAGGTCATAGGCCGTGGTATAATGGTCCGGATCGTTGAGTCCGTGAGGGTTCACAAAATGAGTTCCGGTGGCCCCCAGACTGGCAGCCTCCTGATTCATCATGTCAGCGAACTTATCAATGCTGCCCGCAATGTGCACCGCGATTGCAGCGCCCGCATCATTGCCTGAAGGCAGCATGAGCCCATATAAAAGCTGTTCCAATGTCAGGGTATCTCCCGGCTTTATGCCGCACAGGGTGGCCCCGGATTCCGTGATGACGGCATCATCCGTCACAACTACCCTGGCGTTTAAATCACCGTTTTTAATGGCTACAAGGGCTGTCATCACCTTGGTGATGCTGGCCGGATACAGCCGTTCAAAGGCTTCCTTGCTGTAGAGTGTTTCCCTGTCGCTGACATCAAAAAGGGCAGCTGCCTCCGATGTCACGTAACTTTCGTCAAAGCTGCCTTCATCCTCCACTACGCATAAATCCGAAGCAAAACCGTCTGCATAGCGCACGGTCCGGGACAGGCTGTCCTCCATGACCGGGATTCGCTCTTCCAGGCTGTAGGGTTCCTTGACGCCTGAAAGACAGCCCGCAGTGGAAAGAGCCACAGCCCCCAGAAGAAGCGCACACAGAAAGCTGCGCGTCCGCACTGCCTTCATTACCTGACTACCTCGCGCCATTCCATATCCCCTCTGTCAAGAGCCTTGATAAGCAGTTCGGCAGATGCCAGATTGGTGGCAAGGGGAATATTGTAGATGTCACACAGGCGGACCACGTCGTTTACATCCGGCTCGTGTGATTTGGGATTCTGCGGGTCACGTAAAAAGATGACCAAATCCATCTCATTGTGCTCAATCTGAGCTGCCATCTGCTGCATACCGCCCAGATGCCCTGCCAGATATTTGTGAATATTAAGGTTAGCCACCTCTTCAATCAGGCGGCCTGTGGTGCCTGTTGCATACAGTGTGTTCTTGCTGAGTATTCCCCTGTATGCGATGCAGAAGTTCTGCATCAGTTTCTTTTTTGCGTCATGTGCAATCAAACCAATTGTCATATTAAATTAACCCTCCTTGGATTAGATATGTCTTGTTTCTCTCTGAAGCCCCACATTGAGCACCAGCCCGATTCCCATGAAAATACTGATTAGGGAACTGCTTCCGAAACTGATGAACGGAAGGGGAAGCCCTGTATTGGGAAAGATGCCTGTGGCAACCGCGATGTTGGCAAATGCCTGGAACGCAATCAGTGTTGCCATGCCCACACAGATAAGGCGGCCGGATAAATCCCTGGCCCGTGCAGCCATCATAAGACATTCATAAATTATCAATAAAAATAAGGCGATAACCACCACACAGCCGATGAACCCCAGCTCCTCGCCGATCACGGCAAAGATAAAGTCCGTCTGCTCCTCTGACAGGAAATTACCGTTCTTGACAGACGCTATGGTGGTATTGAAAAGCCCTTTGCCCTTTAGCTGGCCTGAACCGATGGCAATGATGGAGTTATTCTGCTGATAACGGGCCTCTCCGTACTGGTCCGGATAAAACCAGGCCAGGATACGCCCTGCCTGATAATCCTTTATGAATGGAATCATACCGTGAAGCAGCAGGTAGACAAAGGTGGACATTACGGGAATGGTAACAGCCAGTGTTCCCGCAATCCACTTATAGCTTATGCCGCTTGCAAATACGATTCCCAGTACCATTACCATAATCACAAGACAGGTAGACAGATTCGGCTGTTCAAAGATCAATGCCGCCGGAATGGCAAAAAGTACGGCTGCTATGGCCACGGTGCTGACCTGATTAACCTTTTCCTGGTATTTCATGAAATACCAGGAAAAGGTTACGATAAGGCCTATCTTAACAAATTCCGATGGCTGAAGCTGTCCGATGGCCGGAACCTCAATCCACCGCCTGGCGTTGTTCACCACATTGCCCCAAATCAGTACGGCCACAAGGCTTGCAATACACAGGCCGTATATGAGAGTACTGAAATTCAGGATTTTGTGGTAATCCACCATGGAAAGACCAATGGCCACAGCCAGTCCTATGAACACTCCTAAAAGCTGCTTGTTGACTGCATCCGCGTTCATGTTTGTGGCGCTGCGGATAACCAGCACGCCGATGACGTTGAGTACAATCATATAAAATATCAGCCGAAAATTAAAATGTCTGAAATCATAATCCAAAAACATATTTAATATAGCCCCTTGTTCGATATGGAACGAATCGGTATGTTGGCATGAAGCACAGGCAGTGTCCGGCAGCCGCCTTTTTGGGGACTGCCCTCTGTATCCATCTGTATCTGGACTTTGTCCTTTTCTATCTCCATATATTTGGAAATGGCGTGTATCACGTCATCTTTTATCATCAGTATCATCTCCGGTGAGCAGCCTGCCTTATCGGATACCAGCAAAAGCTTTAGCCGCATCTTAGCTGTCTCTCCGGAACGCCTGGTTTGAAACCCCTGGAACCATCTCACCTTGACACCATCCCTTCTATGCTCTCTTAAGTATTCCGCGAAGCCTGGCAAAAAAGGTTTCCGTCTCACCGGGATTTGTCATAGGTATGCTCTCCCCCAGTATCCTGCGGCAGATATCAAGATAAGCTTGTCCGGCCGTAGAGCCCAGTCCCACCAGAGGCTCTCCCTGGTTGGTGGAAATGACGATGTTCTCGTCATCGGGCACTGCTCCGATGATGTGTACTGCCAGAATGTCCGTCACATCGCTTAAGGACATCATGTCTCCCCTGCGGACCATGTCGGCCCGGATCCGGTTGACAATCAAGTCAATCTCGTCTATCTCCGCATGTTCCAGCAGACCGATGATACGGTCCGCGTCGCGGATGGCCGAGACTTCCGGCGTCGTGACCACCAGTGCCCTGTCAGCACCGGCTATGGCATTGTAGAATCCCTGTTCAATGCCTGCGGGACAATCTAACAGTATGTAGTCAAATTCTTCCCTCAGGTCATCAACCAGCTTTATCATCTGCTCCGGATTCACGGACGTCTTGTCCCGTGTCTGGGCCGAAGGCAGAAGGTATAGGTTCGGGTATCTTTTGTCTCTTATCAGGGCCTGCTTCATACGGCAGTTGCCTTCCACCACGTCTACAAGATTGTAGACAATGCGGTTCTCCAGTCCCATGACCACGTCCAGGTTGCGCAGGCCGATATCTGTATCAATCAGCACTACCCGCTTACCCAGGATAGCCAGTCCTGTTCCCACATTGGCAGAAGTAGTCGTCTTGCCTACCCCGCCTTTTCCAGAAGTAATCACAATGACCTCGCTCATGATGAAATCCTCCTGAAAATTACTTTACCTTCCTATTGTACATTAAATTTCGTAAATTTACCAGTATTTTTTTGGCATTAAGCAAAATTTAACATATTGTTTAGGAATGACTTTTTTAAAGACCGCATAACAATGGCCCCATCTTCCACCAGGGCTATCATGGGACCCCGCCCCAGACGCTTGTTTCTCTCGTTGAAACGGCTGCTCAGATCCCCGATGCGGATTTGCAGGGGAGCCATGTCAAGGGCCAGGACAACGGCCTGTGGATTGCCGGACACGCCGGCTGTCACCGTACCCTTCAGCTCTCCCAGCACAATGACATTGCCCTTGGCCGTCACCCGGGCTCCGTGGTCCACATTTCCTATGATCACGATGCTGGCCTCGGATTCCAGGCAGTCTCCCCTCTTTAGTGTACCCCGGTAGAACTGTCCTGTCTGGGAGTTCAGCTCCATCAGCTTATCATTCAGTGCTTTCTCACAGCGTTCAATCCGTTCCGCATCCGTGTCCAGAAGACAGAGGACTTCAATCTGCGAGTTCTTCGTAATCGTATCGACAATTGCAAATTCCTGGGCCGCGGTCAGTTCCCGGCCCTCCAGGGTCAGGGTCATCTGGACAGAGCCCCAGAAACGGGCGCTTTCCCTGAACTTTTTCCCGATGGCCTCCAAAAGCTCGCCAAAGGGCAGGTCAGGGTCCAGAATGACAGTCATTCCTGCCTTGCTGCTCTTAATTACAACTGCATTGTGCATACAATCACCTCTTTTGCTGGTTTAGTCACCAATATTTACATTTGACACACCTAATGCACCGGAGCTTTCTATCTGCTCCAGGGTGGTATATTCATAATAATACTCGTACACCTTTTTGCCAAGGGTTGCGGCGTTGGTTCCCGCATAACCGTAAGGAATATTTACAGTCACGGCAATTTCCGGATGGCTGTAAGGCGCAAAGGATACGAAGAAGGCATGGTTGGAACGGCTCTTGTCCTCCTGGGCTGTTCCGGTTTTGCCCGCCACCTCCACCGGGAGATCGGAGAAAATGCTCTTGGCGGAGCTGTCCGTGATTACCCGGCGCATACCGGTCTGGACTGCGTCCCAGGTGCTGTCAGACGCGTCCACGCGGGAGCTTACGGCAGGGGTATAGTCCTTAATCAGGTTCCCGTCAGAGTCGGTAAGTTTATCCAAAAGACTCAGCTCAAATACATTTCCCCGGTTGGCAAGGGCTGCCACATAGCGGGAAAGCTGGACATTGGTGTAGGAATGGGTGCCCTGTCCCATGGCGGAACGCTCCGGGTCCTCCGATGATATCTGGGGCTCATTCTCGGAAATCTCCACACCTGATGTGTGGTCCAGACCGAAAAGGGCAGCGTATTTGCGCAGGGTGGCAAGGCCCTGGTCCGGCGAATAGGTGCCGTCCGGCTTCATACAGAGCCTGTGGGCCAGTTCAGCGAAGAAGTAGTTGCAGGAGTTCTGTATGCCCTCCTCGATGTTCTCGCTGTTATGACGGCCGGGCCAGATCCAGCACTTGATAGGCTTGGAAATCTGATCGTATATACCGGTACACTCGATGGTGTCCTGGAGCCCTATCACGCCCTCTTCCAGGGCCGCCACAGCCGTGATGGGCTTAAAGGTGGAGCCCGGTGCCTTCTGGGCCTGGGTCGCGTTGTTGTACAGCGGTCTGGACATATCGTCCTGGAGCTGGCTGAAATAAGCCGCGTCCACGCTGCCTGACATCAGGTTATTGTCATAGCTGGGGTATGTGACCAGGGCCCGCACCTCTCCCGTCTTTACGTCCGTTACCACCACTCCGGCCGTACACGGGTCCAGGGCCAGCTGCGCCGGCGTCAGCTCCAGGTCGGATATCTTCTCCTTGATAAACTGGTAGGTGTAGGTGGAATCCCCCATCTGGAGGGCTGCTATGGCCTGGGCGTCATAAGTCAGGACGCCCTGTGCATAGAGGGCCAGACAGAGCTCACGGCCCGTTATGACCTCGTCATTAATCAGGTAACGGAACATGCGCTTTGTGAATTTATTGTCGCTGCGCAGGGATTCGATGACATGGTCCACCAGCTGGGTGAATATGTCATCGGCATCGGAATATTTGCTGGTCACGTCCAGACGGGTGGTGTCCACCCAGTTTCCCGCGATCCCGCTGTAGATATAATCCCTCAGGCTGATGGTGCCCTCTCTCCACGCCTGGTATTCCGGCGAGGACTGATCAATCTTATCCTTCTGTATGATTCCTACGGAGCCGTCAGACAGATAAGCATAGATATAATTCATATAAGTAGCCATGTCCTTGGGAAGATCGTTCATGGCCAGGGCATGGGAGCTGAGAAGCTCGTTCCGTATCGCCGCAAGTATCTGCTCCCTGGATACCTCGTATTTGCTGTAAATCTGTTTTTCAATGTCAGACGCCCCCTCCTGGGACATATCCATCAGAGACAGCACATTGTTGTTAATCAGCTGGTAATAGGCGTCCTTCACAGGAATGGGTATCTTGGAAGGGTCATAGGTCTTGTTGGGATCCAAATCATCATACTGGAGATGGTAGCTGATGATACCGGCCAGCTGCTGCTCAATCAGCTTGTAAATGGCAATCTGCAGGTCCCGGTCAATGGTCAGGTATACATCGTCCCCGGCCTTGGCGTCCGTCTTTTCAATGATTTCACGGGGACGTCCCATGTTGTCCACATACATCCTGGAGTAGCCTTTTTCACCCTGAAGCTCCAGCTCCATGGATTTTTCGATTCCGATACGGCCAACGATATCATTGAGATCGTATTTGTCCGTGGCGTCTTCCGGCAGGCCGGCAGCCTCGTCGGACTGATGCCACTGCTCGTTCAGGGTGGACAGCTGATCCTCCTGAACCTTGCCGGTATAACCGATAATAGGGGCAAAATAGATGCTGTCCTCATACTTGCGCACATAGGACTGCTCCACTTTGACGCCCTTTAAGTCCGCGGCGTTTTCATTGATTTCCACCATGGTCTCATTGCTGATATTGGTGGCCACGGTGGTGGTCTCGTACTTCTGGTATTCGGTCAGCTTCATGGTGTAGATAATGTTTATCATGTCAAGGGCAATGTTGTCCGGTATGACCAGGGGATTGCCTTTTTCGTCCTTCATCTTATCCAGCTCGTAGTCCACCTTTTTGCGCTCAAATGCCTCTCTGGCTGTGATGTTGGTGGGATACCTGCCCTTTGGGTCGTTGAGGCCGGTGGTGGAAGAAAGACCGTAAAAATACAGGAAGAAACGGGTCCTGGCGGAATCAGAGCTGGATGTAAAGAACATCTCGCCGTTCTGGTCAAGGGCAATCTCGAATTTTCCTTCCACGGTCTCCCCGCGCCGGTCCAGTATCCGTACCAGGCGGTACAGCATCTGGTTGCGGGAACTGGGACGGGGATAATCCCCCAAATCCTGTATGGTGACGGAATAAGCCAGCTCATTATAAGCCAGCCGGTTGCCGTTCCTGTCAAAGATGTTGCCCCTGGACCCCGGTGTGGTGACGCTTTTTTCCGTCCTCTGCATATAGGTTTCCTGGTATTCGCTTCCGTCCAGAATCTGCATCTGGAACAGCTTGCCTAACAGCCCGGCAAACATGACGGTAAATATCACGGAAAGTGCAAAGAGCCGTGAGCTGAACAGCTTCTTGAAAAATTCTTTTACTATTTCTAACAGTTCGTCAAACAAGTTTTGTGTCTCTCCTTTTTCCTATATCCTCCACGCGTCTGCTGGCGGAAAGGAACAGCCTGTAAATCAAAAGGGTGGTAACTGCGGTAAATATAATCTCCGGAAGCATGATGTTCCTGAAATAATAAGGAAGATTCAGACGTCCGCGGATTAAGAAACGGAAGACGTATATATACATGCTGTACCAGATTCCGTTGAAAATGCTGAGTATCAGCGGAAGGGTGATGTAGTCTTCATAATAGTATTTGGTAAAGATGCCGTTGGCATAGCCGATATAAATATATATCAGGGTATAAAAACCAAAAGGCCCGCTGTAGAAAAGATCCAGTAAAAGGCCTGAAAGGACGCCGTAAAACACCCCCGCGTTTTTCCCGTGGATAAAACCAAAGGAAAACGTAAGGATCAAAAGCAGATTGGGCGATGCCGACAAAAACGGAAGCAGGGGAAATACACAGTTCTGCACCGTAAATGCCAGCACGATGAACAATATATTGATAAGTACCTGTTTTATCTTTGCTTGAATCACTGGACAGCCGCCTCTCCTGTATCTTTGATATCCGTAATGATCAGCACTTCCTGCAGATTATTAAAATCAGCCGCCGGAATCAGATAGCCTGACTGGGTCAGGTGATCCGGGTCAATGGAGACATCCGCAGCGTATCCAACCAGGATTCCCGGAAGGAACTTGGTGCTGATGTTGGAGGTAACTATCTGATCGCCGTCCCTGAGGACGGCATCCTTTGAAAAATCCGTAAGCTTGAGACGCCCCTCCTCATAGAGAGTCAGATCTCCTGCCACAATACAGTTATAGGAGGAATCCAGCTTCATGGCTCCCACCCGGCTGGAATCGTCTATGATGGAACGCACCGTGGCGTAATTGGCGCCCACATCCGTCACAATGCCCACCAGACCGCCGTCGGCCACCACGTTCATGTCCACGGCCACTCCATCGGCGGAACCCTTGTTGATACGGAACACCTGAAACCATTTTTCCGAGTCGCGGGCAATGACCCTGGCCCCGATTTTATCATACTGCATGTAATTCTGGTCCAGCTCGTAGAGCTTCCTTAAGCGGTCCAGTTCAAACTGTTCCGCCTGCAGACGGTTATTGTCCTCTGTGAGCTGTACAATCTGTGTTTTCAGCTCCTCATTTTCCCGCAGCGCGTCTTTTAAGCTGCCGTAATCCTTTAACTCGTTATAGATGCCGGTACCCACTGCGTTGACTCCTGTCTGAATGGGAATCAAAAAATAACCCACACCGGTGCGCAGGGGTTCCATGATGCCGTCCTTCAGGGATGTGATGCAGATGAGCAGCACGCACAGCACCGTAAGTCCTGCCAGAATATATTTACTGCGTTTGGTTTCCATGGATAAACTTCCTCTTACATTAAATTCTCTTCGCGGAAACTGAGATAGCGCCTGTCTCCGATGACAACATGATCGATCAGTGTGATTCCCACCAATTCTCCCGCTTCCTTCAGACGTTTGGTGAGCAGCATGTCCGCTCTGCTGGGGGTGGGATCTCCGCTGGGATGATTGTGAACCAACACCATGGACACGGCCCGGCACCTGAGCCCCTCTATGAGTACTTCCCGGGGCGTCATGACAGATGCGTTTACCGTCCCTCTGGCCATGATTTGATCACGAATCATGGCCTGCTTTGTATTCAGGAACATGACGCGGATTTCCTCCTGCTCCAGATGGCGCATATCTTCCATATAATAGTCAGATATTTCCTCCGGATGCCCAAAGTAAAGGGCATGCTCGCTGGCCTTCCGCTTCCAGACTCGTTTTGACAGCTCTCCTATACAAAGCAGCTGGACCCCCTTTACCTTCCCCACGCCCTTGATTCCCATAAAGTCATCCAGGGAGTGGTGCAAAAGGCCCAGAAGGCCGTCTCCGGGGCTTCCAAGAGCCAGCAGGCTGTCTGCCAGGTCCAGGGAGTTTCCCTCCCTGCTTCCGGTGCGCAGGATGACTGCCAGAAGCTCTGTGTCGGACAGGCTGTCCGGACCCAGACTCAGACATTTTTCATAGGGGCGGTCCTTGTGGGGCAAATCCTTAATTCTTATTCTTTCCATCTCTCTCCTAACTACGCACCTCTCCAAGCACAAAGTCAGGAAAATTATATATACCGGTAAATGATGAGTGCCACTGCCACGCCGATGATGCTGGCCATGGTAATCTTGATGGTCAGTCCGAAGGTGATGACCAGGATGCCGAAATTAATTACCAGAGGCGAATCCAGCCCAAAGGATTGTCCGAAATTCAGCCAGTTCAGCCAGGAAATCCCTTCTGCCAGCTGTCCCATGAAGCCACCCAGGACAATGCCTGCCAGCAGCATGATTAAAAGTATCCAGAAATTCTTGTAATGCATGTGTCTTACCCTCCGGTCAGCCAGGCCAAGCCCCTGGTCCGCAGGACCCGGGTTCGGCCTAATTAGTATATATTACCATAAGTTTCCCGGGGTGTCATCTTAAGATTTTCAAAACCCCGTCATCCGACAGCTGCTGTAATGACTTGAGTATTCCCAGCTTGGCGTGGTACCAGGTCAGTCCCCCCTGGAAATACACGGTATAAGGCGGCTTAATGGGGCCGTCAGCTGAGAGCTCAATGGAGGAGCCCTGGACAAAAGCGCCTGCCGCCATAATAACAGGGCTGTCGTATCCCGGCATGTCCCATGGTTCAGGCGTCACATAGCTGTCCACCGGCGCGGCTGCCTGGATTCCCCTGCAGAAGGATATGACTCCCTCAGGGGTGCCAAAGGTGATGGCCTGGATGATGTCATGACGGGATTCACTGCCGTTCGGCACCACTGCGCAGCCCAGGCGCTCATAAATGCTGGCTGCGAATATGGCGCCCTTCAGTGCTCCCGACACCACAACCGGTGAAAGAAAAAGTCCCTGGTAGAGCTGCTGGTTTAACCCCAGGCTGGCTCCCACCTCCTTACCCAGTCCGGGAGCGCTTAAGCGATAGGAGGCCCGTTCTATACAGTCCTTCCTGCCCACAATATAACCGCCGATGGGAGCCAGTCCGCCGCCGGGATTTTTAATCAGGGAACCCACAATCATATCCGCCCCCACATCGGTTGGCTCAATGGTTTCCACAAACTCTCCGTAGCAGTTGTCCACCATGCAGATGACGTCCGGTTTTATGTTCTTGATGAAGGAAATCAATTCTCCAATCCGCTTCACAGACAAAGTGGGACGGGCGGCGTAGCCCTTAGAACGCTGTATGGTCACCAGCTTTGTCTTTTCATTTAAGGCTGCCGCAATGCCTTCATAGTCAAAGGAACCGTCCTCAAACAGATCCACCTGGCGGTAGGACACCCCGTATTCCTTAAGGGATCCAACAGAATCCCTGATTCCGATGACTTCTTCCAGGGTGTCATATGGCTTGCCCACAGGCGACAAAAGCTCGTCCCCGGGACGCAGGTTGCCTGACAGGGCCACATGAAGGGCGTGGGTGCCGCTCATGAGCTGAGGGCGCACAAGGGCGCTCTCACCGTGGAATACGCTGGCGTACACATCCTCCAGGGTATCACGTCCCAGGTCATTGTAACCGTAGCCGGTGGTGGCTGCAAAGTGGATGTCGCTGACACGGTTGTCCTGCATTCCCTTGATGACCTTCATCTGATTGTATTCCGCCACCGCATCAATGGCCTCAAAGCGTTCCTTCAGCGCTTGTTCCGTTTCTGCCGCAAATTCCCTGACTTCCCGTCTGATGCCAAGGCTTTCGTACATCTGGTTCATTTCATTTATATCCATTGGTTTTTAATCCTCCGTTTTCCGGTTTGTTATTGTAGCACGATTCCCTGCTTTGCGCAATCCTCTAATATCCGCTCCAGGACCTTTGAAACATCCCCTCCGAACTCAGGAAGATTCAAAAAACGCACCTCTCTCTCCCGTTTGAACCAGGTAAGCTGGCGTTTTGCAAAATGTCTTGTATCGCGCTTCAGTATATATACAGCCTCCTCCAGGCTGCATCTGCCCTCCAGATAGTCCAGAATCTCCTTATATCCCAGTCCCTGCATGGAGGTATGGCCTCTCCGGCAGCCCATATCCCTCAATGCCTTAACTTCCTCCACCAGTCCCTGCTCCACCATCAGGTCTACCCTGCGGTCAATTCTCTCATAGAGCAGGGCCCGGTCCGTGTTCAGAACATAGTAGAGGAAATTGTAGGGGGATTCCTTCTCCCGCTCCTGCTGGTTATGGAGGGAAATCTTCTCCCCTGTCTGGCGGTAGTATTCAATGGCCCGGATGACACGCTTTATATTGTTGGCATGGATTTGAGCGGCTGCCTCCGGGTCCGCCTGGCGGAGCATGGCGTGAAGGACCTGGGGCGCCCTCTCTCCCTCCCGCTCAGCCAGGGCTTCCAGTTCCCTGCGGACAGGGCTGCTGTCCTCATTTTCCTTAAAATCAATATCGTACAGCAGGGCCTGTATATAAAAACCGGTTCCTCCGGCAATGACAGGGATGCGGCCGTGGCTGTAAATCTCCCTCAGGGCCTCCTTGGCCATCTGCTGGAAGGTGACCACGTTAAAGGACTCCTGTGGCTCCAGCACGTCAATGAGATAATGGGGAACGCCGTCCATTTCCATGGGAGTCACCTTGGCTGAGCCGATATCCATGTGTCTGTATACCTGCATGGAATCCGCGCTGATGATTTCCCCGCCAACGGCCTTTGCCAGCCGGATGGAAAGGGCGGTCTTTCCCACTGCCGTGGGTCCTGTGAGGACAATGAGCGGCTGCTTCATATGATAAAGGCTCCTTTCAGACAATGCGTTTAAATTTTTTCTCCAGCTCATACTTGCTCATGGAGATGATGGTAGGCCTGCCGTGGGGGCAGGCATAGGGATTTTCCAGGTCCAGAAGCTGGTCAATGAGCACATTGGCCTCCTGGAAGGACATGGTATGATGTCCTTTAACTGCTGCCTTGCAGGACATGGAGGCCACCTTTTCATAGATAATGTCCGGGTTATGTACAGACATATCCTCCGAAAGCCCGTCGATCATCTCTGTCAGCAGTTCCTTCTTGGCAATGGAAAACAGGTTGGCAGGCACACCGCGCACCGCGTATTCCCTGCCGCCAAAGGGTTCTATCTCAAAACCGATTCCTGTGAAATAATCCATGTATTTCTTCAGGAGAAGTTCTTCATTCATGTTCAGTGTGAGGATAATGGGCGGGTCCACCATCTGCATGTCATACTGCCGCGTCTTTAAGGACTTTACGGTATTCTCGTAGAGCACCTTTTCATGAGCGGCATGCTGGTCAATAATGAACAGCTGTTCGTTGTACTCCACCATCCAGTAGGTGTCAAACAGCTGGCCGATAAGCTTGTGCTTCAATCTGGCCTTGGGGTCCAAAAGCTTTCCGTCAAACAGGTCCAGCTGTTCCGGCTCAGCGGAGCTGCCGGCGGATTGGCCGGAAGCGGTATCAGGTGTGTCAGAATTTACGGTACCAGCACCTTTTTTTACACCGGCACCTTTTTCTGTATCCGTATCCATACGGTCCTCCCGGACCGGAAGCTCTGTCTTGCAGGTTCCCTTCAGAGAATTAAGGGCGGCCGGTGAGACTGGACGGTTTTCCTGTTCTTTTTTTCTCTCCTTCAGCCAGTCAGGCATCAGCTCATTGACAAAGGAGGGCCTGGGCGGGGCTGACTGGGCGTAAACAGAACCGGAGGAGGATGGGCCGCCGGGGCGCACCTGGCCGGAGTTTGCAGCGGTTTTCCGGCTTAAGTTCTCCCGTCTGCGCACCTCGAAGGGCTCCGGGCGGGGAGCCAGCTTCTCTGCCAGCTGCCTGGCCTCCTTTTCCTGCCTGGCCTCCAGGCTTACCTGGGGAATCAGCTCCTTGTGGGCCAGGGCATTGCTGACAGCCCTTAACACTGCATTATACACCTTCTCCCCATCGGCAAAACGCAGTTCCATTTTTGTGGGATGCACATTCACGTCCAGGGTATCCGGCTCAATATGGAAATGCAGCATGGTAAAGGGGTACTTGTGCTGCATCATATAGGGTTTATATGCCTCCTCAATGGCCTTGGATATGATGGTGCTCTTGATATAACGGCCATTGATGAAATAATTCTCGTAATTCCGGTTGGACCTGGCTATGACCGGCTTGCCTGTAAATCCGGTGACTGTAATCCAGTCCTCGTTGATTTCCACCGGGAGAAGGTTTCCCGCAATCTCCCGTCCGAATACAGTATATATCAGGTCCTTCAGGTTGTGGTTTCCTGAGGTATAGAGCTTATTTTGATTGTTCTGTATGAATCGGATGGAAATATCCGGGTGGGAAAGGGCAATCTTTTCCACCAGGGCCGCCACATGGGCTCCCTCCGTCATGGGAGTCTTAAGGAATTTCTTCCGGGCAGGCGTGTTGTAAAACAGGCTGCGGGCAATGATGGTGGTTCCCTCAGGGGCGCCTATTTCATCCAGTCCCTTCTCAACCCCGCCTTCAATCTGGTACCGGGAACCGGTAAGGCTGTCCCCTGTCTTTGTAATCAGCTCCACCTGGGCCACGGCCGCTATACTGGCCAGGGCCTCGCCGCGAAAGCCCAGGGAGGATATGGTGAACAAATCCTCCACTGTTTTGATTTTACTTGTGGCGTGGCGCAGGAATGCCAGGGGAATCTCTTCCTTCGGGATGCCCCATCCGTTGTCAGTGACGCGAATCATGGAACAGCCGCCGTCCTTGATTTCCACGGTTACGGCGGTGGCATGGGCGTCGATGGCGTTTTCCAGCAGCTCCTTCACTACGGAAGCCGGCCGTTCAATGACCTCGCCGGCCGCAATTTTATTGATAGTGCTTTGGTCTAAAACAGTTATGTTGGCCATATTAAAGTTCCTTTCTGTCTGTTCTCAGCCAAAAAGTATCTCTAAAAGCCGGCCCCAATCTTAGATGCCAGGGCCGGCTTTATCAGTTGCTTTTTACAGGTATATAATCCCTGACCTGTATCCATTTCACCGACTTGCCGGAACGCTCTGAGAGAAACGTCCGCAGGCCGTTTATGCAGACAGCGCCCATCTGTCTCTTATCCAGCAGATAGCCGCCGTGGTCCATGGTATACAACACCAGGCAGCGCGGTGTCTCGCATATGTGGGATATCTGGCTGTATGCGTGGACTGCCCTGCCTCCGGAAGTTCTGAAATAATTCCGGTAAAATTCATAGGTCACTGTAAGGGGTTCTCCATTTTTGACAAGAAAACGCTTCCATGCAGTGTCCAGCTGCATCCGGTTGGAACGGTCTGAATTAAAGAGGCCGCTGCGGATGAAGCCCGGTCCCCCGGTGCGGACCAGATACGCCAGAATCAGGAAGATAATGGCAGCGGTAAGGGAGTGAAAAATGCCAAATATGCGCAGGAGAATGGAAATTACGCAGCCGGCGCGGCATGTCCATAAGAGAGCCGTTAAGGTAAGCCACACCCAAAGGGGTGCAGACGGATTCAAATGTTTTTCCACGGAAACCATATGGTACAATGATTCCTGGTTCATCTTCATGTCAACCGTATAGCAGACGGACTGCGTCTCAGTCTGCCGGTCTTCTGTTATCATATCAGATTCCTTTTCCTTGCTGCACCGGCGGCCTTCCGCCCCAATACTGCATTACATAATGCAGTACGGTTTATCCCCTCTCTTTATATACAACAAAACCAGATAAAACACAAGCCCTTTTTACAGAACCATGGGCCTTGCCGGGTCAAGGGCATTACAAATCCATAAGCCCCTCCAGAACATGGACCTCCATGCGCATCTGTTCCAGGTCCACATTCAGGATACAGTCACCGATGGCGGGAAGCATCAGTTCCTTTCCGTCCTTCATGGCAACCACATACACATCATTAGCCCCTGTTTCCAGCACATCCTTAAGGGTTCCCAGTTCCACGCCCTGGTCTGATACCACGGCGAGTCCAATCAGATCCGTGATGAAGTACTCATCGGGCGCAAGGTCCACGGCCTGCTCCCTGGTAATCAGCAGGTCCCTGGACTTATATTTTTCTATTTCATTTATATTGTCATATCCCTTGAATTTGAGGATGACCATGTTCTTGAAGAATTTCACATGTTCGATTTCCATGGGAATATGCTCTTTTCCAGTGTCAAGGATGACTTCCTTCAGCTCTTTGAAACGTTTGGCGTCATCCGTGGTGGGGAATACCTTTACTTCCCCTTTGATTCCGTGGGGGGAGGTTATGACTCCCACTCTCAGCATGTTTTCCATACACCTGTCACCTTTCTGTGGCAATAAATGAACCGCCAGCCCTGCGGCCAGCGGTCCTCAACTTGTCTGCTTACTGAATCTCAACGATTACTTTCTTGTCTTCCTTGGACGCAGCGGCCTTGACAACGGAACGGATTGCCTTTGCAATCCTGCCCTGCTTGCCGATGACCTTGCCCATGTCGGCGGGGGACACCTTAAGCTCAATCAGGGTATCCTCGCCCTTCATTGATTCGGTAACAACAACTTCTTCTGGGTTATCGACCAGTGCTTTCGCAATCACTTCGACTAATTCCTTCATCTTAACACCTCATTTTCAACTACTGAATGCCGGCGATTTTTAAGAGCTTTCCTACGGTCTCAGTTGGCTGTGCACCTGTTGCTAACCACTTCTTAGCTGCTTCCTCGTCAAATTTGATGACACTTGGTTCCCTGGTTGGGTCATAAGTGCCGATTTCCTCGATGAACTTGCCATCCCTTGGGGATCTGGAATCAGCAACTACGATTCTATAGAAAGGAGCCTTCTTCTGTCCCATTCTTCTTAATCTCATCTTTACTGCCATGTGATTTCACCTCCTTGTGAATTGTTCTTATATTAGACATACAGGAGTATTCCTGTTTGACTAGCCTGGTCTGCGGATTGTATTGTCAGCATTCAGTGTCCTAAAAGGGCATCTTCATCTTGCCGCCCAGCAGTCCTCCCAGACCGCCGAATCCGCCTTTTCGCTTGCCGCCGCCCATAAGGCCCGGCATCTGCTTCATTATTTTCTTCATCTGGTCGAACTGTTTTACCAGACGGTTGACCTCGCTGACCTCCACGCCGGCGCCTTTTGCAATGCGCTGTTTTCTGGAAGGGTTTATGAGGTTTGGATTGGCCCTCTCCTCTTTTGTCATGGAGAGAATGATGGACTCTACTCTGTGCATGGATTTCTCACCTTCATCCATATCCGCACCGGACAGCTGGTTTCCCATGCCCGGCATCATGGAAAGGATACTTCCCATACCGCCCATCTTTTTAATCTGCTGCATCTGGGTCAGGAAGTCATTGTAATCGAATTCCGCCTTGCGCAGCTTCTGGCTCAGCTCCTTGGCCTGTTCCTCATCCACCTCGGCAGCCGCCTTCTCAATCAGGGACTGGATATCGCCCATTCCCAGGATTCTGGAAGCCATTCTGTCCGGGTAGAACTGTTCCAGGTCGGACAGCTTCTCGCCCATACCAACATATAGAATCGGTTTACCTGTGACTGCGCGGATGGAAAGGGCCGCACCGCCTCTGGTATCGCCATCCAGCTTTGTGAGGATGACACCGTCAATACCTATCTTATCGTTAAATGTACCGGCCACATTCACCGCGTCCTGGCCGGTCATGGCGTCCACCACCAGTATGGTCTGGCAGACATCCAGATTGTCCTTTATCTCCACCAGCTCATCCATCATGGTTTCATCGATGTGGAGACGTCCCGCCGTATCCAGAATGACCACGTTAAGGCCGTTTTTGGATGCGTGTTCCACGGCTGCCTTGGCAATGTCCACAGGCTTGTTTTTGTTTCCCATGGAAAATACCGGAATGCCTACCCGGTCGCCGTTAATCTGCAGCTGCTCTATGGCAGCCGGCCGGTAGATGTCGCAGGCAGCTAACAGGGGCTTACGTCCCTTTGCCTTCATCTTGGCTGCAATCTTGGCCGTGGTCGTGGTCTTGCCTGCGCCCTGGAGACCAGCCATCATGATGATGCTGATTTCGCTGGAGGGCTTTAAGGAAATCTCAGTCGTCTCGGAACCCATGAGCTTTACCAGCTCCTCGGTCACGATTTTGATGACGGTCTGTCCCGGTGTCAGGCTTCCGAATACGTCCTCGCCCACTGCCCGTTCCTGAACGGACCCGATGAACTGCTTTACCACGCGGAAGCTTACATCTGCTTCCAGAAGCGCCATCTTTACTTCCTTTAATGCGGCTTTTACATCGGCTTCTGAAAGACGGCCTTTACCGCGAAGGTTTTTGAATACATTTTGTAATTTATCGGATAAGCTTTCAAAAGCCATGAAATAATCCTCCTAAGGCTGCACTGCGTTTAATGAATCACTCATCAAAGTGTGCTGGTGATTTCCGCGGACAATCGCCGAATCTGGTCAATGAGGGCCATATCCCTGGTGCGTATGCATTCATCAGAGAGACGTTCCAGCTCACCGGCCATCTCCTTGACTTTCATGAACTTGGCTACCAGATGAAGCTTGGCCTCATAATCCTTTAGTATCTTGTCGCATCTTTTTATCAAATCGTGGACACCCTGACGGCTGATTCCCTGCTCTCCCGCTATCTCGCTGGGGGAAAGGTCACCGAACACCACGTCCTCGTATACCCTGCGCTGATGTTCTGTCAGCAGTTCTCCATAAAAATCATATAACAAACCCTGCTCCACAATCTTTTCCATTTCAACCACCTGTGCTATCATACACGATAGAAAAAGGATTGTCAAGCATTTTTACTTGACAATCCAAAAAAATCAGCAGCAAGATACATCAACAAAATATGACAGCGGCAGTGGTACACATTTTCCTGTCACTGGTAATAGACATTTTTGTTTACGGATATCAGCAGTATGGCAGCGATAAAGCATCCTATAATAAGCGTTCGGTATATCCCTGAAAAACGGGCGCCAACCTGGCTGTCAATGAGGCAGAACAGGATACTGCCAAACATCAGGATGGTGGGAAGCAGTACAAAAAACAGGTATTTTCCCTTGGAAACACTGTGGGGAGGCGGCGTGCACCGCACCAGCTTCACAAGGGGAAGCCTGGCAAGGCGGAAGCTGGGACCGAATGTAAAGGAAGCCTGATAAGCGATTCCCTCCAGCCGGACCAGGGCACAGGTGGATTCCAGCCGGATCGTCTCATAATTCAGATTCCTTCTGGCCGCGTAAAGGGCTGTCTCCCGCGCAAAGTCTTCCGGCGTCAGGATTTCCCCCTCAGGTTCAAAATAGATGTACTGGGAGTGGAGTTCCTTCTGAAACATCTTCCAGTCTTTCCTGATATCCTCCAGCCAGGTGTTTTCGCCATCTTCACGGCTGATTTCCTCCAGACATTGTTCCACGACCGAGGGTTTCAGCGTCTGCTGTTCTTCCAGTCTGGCACACATCTGTTCCAGCTTCTTTAACTGAGACATTTCCCCATCAATCCGGTCCAGGCGCATGCGCATCAGTTCGCTTAAGGTCAGCCTACCCTCAAAAAATCCGCGGATATCCCGGATGGGGATTCCCAGCTGCCGCAGAAAACGGATTTCCAGCAGACGCTCTATATCTTCCTCGCTGTAATCCCTGTAACGGTTTCCCTCCGTGCGCCGGGGAGCCAGAAGTTCCTCGCTCTCATAGTAACGTATATTCTTCCGGTCCAGGCCTGAACGTATTTCAGCTTCTTTCATCTTCATAAGCCCATCTCCTTTCTGTTTATGATTTGATTATAAGGTATCCAGCAGCTGTACAGTCAAGGGAAATTGTATATAAAAAGGGAAAACTGTTTAGTTTTCCCTTTCAAAGTCAATCATCCGTCCTGATAATATCTTTACACCTATAGATTCAGGAATGATTCCTATTATCGGTCGCAGAGAGGCTTGTAATTCTCTTCCTTCATAATGCTTGTATAGGCAGGACGGATAATCTTATCCATATTAATCAATTCCTCAATGCGGTGTGCGCTCCATCCCACAATTCTGGCAATTGCAAAGATTGGCGTGAACATTTCTTCCGGGATATCCAGCATGCTGTATACAAATCCGCTGTAGAAGTCCACATTGGCACTGACGCCCTTGTAGATTCTGCGTTCCTCGGTAATAACCTTGGGGCCCAGCTCCTCAATCATGGAATAGAGGGCAAATTCTTCCATACGGCCTTTTTCCTCTGAAAGCTGGCGCACAAAGCGTTTGAAAATCTCGGCACGGGGGTCTGACTTGGAATACACTGCATGGCCCATTCCATAGATAAGGCCCTTGCGGTCAAATGCCTCTTTGTGAAGCAGTTTCTTCAGATAGGATTCCACCTCATCCCTGTCCGTTACATCCTTTACCTCGTTCCTTAAATTCTGCATCATTTCCACTACCTTGATGTTGGCTCCGCCGTGCTTGGGTCCCTTTAAGGAGGCCAGGGCCGCGGAGATGACGGAATATGTATCTGTGCCTGAGGATGTAACCACATGGGTGGTGAAGGTGGAGTTGTTGCCGCCGCCATGCTCCATATGCAGGATTAACGCCAAATCCAGCACATGGGCTTCCACCTGTGAGTATTTCATGTCGGGCCTCAGAAGGCGGAGCAGATTCTCCGCTGTAGAGAGATTTTCGTCCGGGCGGTGAATGTACATGCTGCCGTCCCTCTCATAATGATTATAGGCATGGTAGCCATACACAGCCAGCATGGGCATTACGCTGATAAGCATCATGCACTGTCTGAGTACATTGGGAACGGTAATATCCCAGGCCTTCTCGTCATAGGAAGCCAGGGTAAGAATACTTTTGCTTAAGGATATCATCATATCTTTTGTCGGTGCTTTCATTACTACATCACGGACAAAATTTGTGGGAAGTGTACGGCTGAATGCCAGGCTTTCTTTAAATTTTGTAAGCTGATCTGCATTAGGAAGTTCTCCGAACAGAAGCAGGTATGCAATTTCTTCAAAACCATATCGGTTTTCTCTCACTACCCCGCCAATCAAATCATAGATATTATAACCTCTGTAAAATAGTTTTCCTTCGCAGGGAACCTTTACTCCATCCACTACTTTGTTGGCTTCGATTTTGGACACCTTCGTCAGACCCGCTACCACACCGTTTCCGTTTTTATCACGGAGCCCCCGCTTCACGTCGTACTTTTCATACAGCTCCAAATCAATCCTCTCATCACTCAGACAAATGTCTGACCACTGGCTCAAGTTGTCCATAAATTCCTTTGTTTCAATCATGCAGAACCTCTCCTTTCGACTGTTTGATTTTCTCTTATAAAATTCCTCCTGTAAAAGTGGTATTCTTACTATTTTATTCCATTTTAAGATATTTTGCAAACTTTTTTTGTATAAATATAAGTTCAAAACAGGAAAGATTCCTGCTCTATCACCTGTTTTTCAGCACAGATTTTGTCTATGAGGGGCTGAAGGAGCGGTTCGGTGGTCCGCTGCAATTTTTCCAGTTTACTGGTTTCTATGGGTTCACCGTATGCCTTATACTGTTCATGCGTTTGTGTATCCATGAGATACGGCTGCAGATTTGGGAAGATGCGTTTCTTAATATATTGAAATATCTTGACTCCTCCATAATCCAAGTCGCCGGTGTGGAGATAGGTCGTCCCGCAGGAAGTCCGGATGCTGGACAGAACCCGTTCCAGATGAATCTCGCATTTTCGGATAATACATTCCAGCGGTGCGTTCATAAAAGGCTTCCCATCCCTTTCTCATAATGACGTTCTCTGTCATGTATCCGCAAACTCATTCCTATCTTCTTCATCCTGCATCAGCTCCACAAAGCGCTCCCGTTCAAATTCCTGGATGGATATGGACTTCTTGTTGGGGTTTGCAAAGACAAAGGTCTTGTCCACGTTTTCCACGTAATTCTGGATTTTGTCATTGGTGGCACTGATGATGGCCTGGAACCCAAGTCCGCGGATCAATTCAATACAGCTGGCCACCTTCTCCCCGTCCATCTTGGAAAACGCTTCGTCCAGTACTACCAGCCGTATGGTTGGATTGCGCTCCACCTTAGAGGGAAGATTGATGCGGTAGGCCTGGGCAAAACTGGCCAGAAGGGCCACATACAGCGGGTTTTGGCCTTCTCCGCCTGAATTCTTCTTAATCATCTTGCTCAGCCGGATTTTGATAACCTCATCCTGATTCTGTATGAGCTGCTGCATGTCAAAGGACAGGTAGGTGCGGTAATCTGAATACTTATCCATGTTCCGCCTGGCCTCGTCCATCTGATCCGGGGCGGCGTTTTCCGGGGGGATAAAAATGCTGATGAGTTCATTCATCAAATCCCCATACTGCTTTTCATGCTCAATGGTAAACAGGTCCATCTGGTTTTCATAGGAATAATTGAGGTCCGCCGGATTGATATCCAGTGAATCATCCATAAACATATCGTAGAATCGGCCGTCAGGTCCTTTGTTGCGGCCAATAATAAACTGGTACTTGTCCTTTCCGAAATCCAGGCGGCTGATGATGCGGTTCAGCTCATCCTTGCGGATAAGAGCCTCCCGGATTGCGCTGCGGATTTTATACATGAAGTCATCCCGGAAATGCTCTACCGCGGATTTGGCCTGTTCCGTGGCTTTCTGCTTGTATTCTTCCAGATTGTCGCATTTCAGGGCGCTTAAAAGGTGATCATAGACAGCGTTGTCTCTGGCGTTTACCGGGAAATTGCGGTTGGGATACGTCCGGATATAGCTGGTCCTGACCGTCAGAAGCTCCTGAAAGGCTGCTTCCCTGGCCTCAGACAGCTTGCTGCACCTGACAGTATAGGTTTCCTTTTCCCTGTCATAGCGCACCGTATCCCTGGAGGACAGATAGGCTGTCAGTTCATTGTCATAGTCAGGATTTTGCGTTAACTCCCGTTCCTTTGACGTGAGAACGGACTGGCTGTCAATGGACTTATTCCGGTATCCTTCTATCTCCCGCTCTTTATCGCGGATGAGTACATTCAGGCTGTCCCTCTCCCTCTTTTTGCCGTCGCAGAGCGTGATGACCGCCTGGCGGTCCCGTTCTAACCGGTCTACATTTTGCTCCTTTAAAAGCTCCAGCTTCTGTATCAGCTTTTTCTTTTCACGCTCCTTGGCCTTATAGCTGTTTATGTCCTTCAGCCAGTCCATGTATTCCGGGGGCTCAGCCGAGAGCCAGGGAAGCGCCAGGATTCTATGGGCTTCCCTGACCGTCTCCTCCAATGGATTTTTCTTTTCATCCAGGGCCGCCAGCTCCTGCTCCAAAAGACGGATACGTCTCCGGACGCTGTCCTTGCCGATATAGGCGAATTTAGTATAGTTATCCGGGTTGATGTGCTGCAGGCGGAAGGTGTGGTAGAGCATGCAGCCGCTGGTGATGCCGATACGGCATTCCCTTAATTCATCTATGGTATCGCACTTGATGACCCTGCCAAGGAGCAGGTCCATATAGGGCCTTAAGTAGGATTCCCTCACAGTCACTTCCTCTGAGAGGGCGCCTTTTTGTACCTGGGGCTGGTTCTGGGATGCCTTTTCCGTGTCCAGCACAGCCACGTTGAAGTATTCCTTTTTATCCAGTTCCCCGTAGATTTCCAGGGCGGTCCTGGCGTATTTTGGAGCTACCACCAGATTTAATTTGTTATTTCCCAGATAGCCCTCCACTGCGCTGCGCCACTCATCTCTCTTTACATCCAGCAGATCGGCCAGCACATGCACATCCACGCTCTTACCCGTTTCCTCCAGGAGGCGGCGCTGGATGTAGCTCCGGGCATTCTCCAGGTATTTGGGATAGGCTTTGCTGCCGGAACGAAGCTTTTCCAGTTCATCCCTTGTCTGCTTTTCCTGCTTTTTGAGCTCCCTGAGTGCGGAAGACGCCTCCTGATGCTGCTTTTCCGTGTCTGAGCGCATGGATGCCATGGATTTTTTCAGGCGTTCCAATGTCTCCAGATCAATGGTGCGGTTTTCAAATTCCTCTATATCCCAAAGAGTCTGGTTGGAGGTGATGTCCTCTTCTTCCCAGCGCTTTAAGGCATCTGTGGCCTGCTGCCACCTGGCCTCGCTTTTTCCCAGCTGTTCCAGCAGTTCATTCAGGCTCTTAAGCTGGTTTTTAAGTTCCTCGTACCCAGTGGAGGCAATACGGCGCAGCAGCTCGTCGCTCTGCCGGGTCAGTTCTCCAATCTGTTCGTCCACGGAGCTTCTGGCCTGGATCTGCTTTTCCAGATCCTCTCCCGCCAGCTTTGCCTTGTGGGCCAGGGTGCGGACCTCTGACTGAAGCTGCAGAATCTCCAGTTTCTGCACAAAATAGGAAGATTTTTTGAGCTGCTGTTCCTTGTCAGCATAGCTTTGGAATCGGTCCTCAATCTGTTTTAAGGATTGGATTTCCGCACATGTATCCTCAATTTTCTTTCTCATGCGGCCGTACTGCATGACGCTTTCCTGCATGTCCTCGATATGGATGTCCTGTTCCATGCAGATGTATTCCTTAACAA
This sequence comes from Enterocloster clostridioformis, assembly GCF_020297485.1. Classification (NCBI taxonomy): domain Bacteria; kingdom Bacillati; phylum Bacillota; class Clostridia; order Lachnospirales; family Lachnospiraceae; genus Enterocloster; species Enterocloster clostridioformis. The sequence continues at coordinate 749,713 of NZ_JAIWZC010000001.1, read as the reverse complement.
AATCCTCCAGCTTGATGTTCATTCTGAACGGGATGGCCCGCTTGAAGAGAAGGGGGAATTTTTCGGAGTCCAGGCCGCCCAGGTAGGAATCATAGAGTATCCGGCGGAAACGCTCGTTGTGGGAGGTCAGGAAATACTCCTCCCTGTTGTAATTGGCCTGAAGATAGTCCTCTATTTCCACGATGGACATGGTCCGCTTCCCGCCCCTGTAGCCATTGTCCCACATGGGGCCTTTGTGCCAGAAGAAGCGGCGGGATATCTCATTGGTGGCGGTCTCCACATCAAAGACAATTCCCACGCACTGGCACTGGCCCGTATCGCTTCGTTTCAGCTCCAACACAATGGTGGAGGAGAAGTTCTGGTTGCGCAGATAGGAAAATTCGTTGTTGTCGCCGATATTTACCATACCTCTTAGGTATTCAATCAGGCTGCGGTCAGAGTCATCGGCAGCAGCCTTGTTGAAGAAGCCCCGGCCGTCCGTATTGGCGTAGAGCACAATCTGCATGGCGTCTATGACAGTGGACTTGCCGCTGCCGGAATGTCCGGTGAAAAAGTTGATTTCATCATTAAAGGACAGAGTCCTTTTCGTTATATAGTGCCAGTTATTCAAACATATCCTGGAAAGGGCGAGAAAACGATCATTTGCTATTTTCTGTTCCATGGTTCTCCTTCCTCTGCTGTCATATCATCCGCGTCTTCTTCCTCCAGTTCGGCCTTCAGCTGGACTCCGCTGTCATCCGTATCCTCATCAAAGGAGGAAAGAAGCTGGCGCACATCGTCTCCCATGAGCACCACGTTGATGCAGGGATATATTATCATGCGGCTTTCACTTTTTAAGTCCTCTAACAGATCCAAAGGTTCAATGACCTGGTATTTTTTCAGAAGGGTAACTGCCCGGCGTATATCCGTGAGGGCGGGCTGCTTCTTAAACAGCCTGTAATTTCCCAGCTTTTCGTGGATTTCACGCAGGGATGTATAGACGTTGACACTGGTGGAAACGCTTTCCATCTGTTCATCGTATATCAGCTTCAGCACCAGCAGGTACAGGGTGGCGAGACGGGGCAGCTTGTCACCCACCACATTTTCACCCTGGATGTACATGACGCCCATCTGGCTGTTTTCACGCAGCTCCACTCCGCTGATGGCAAAATAATTCTTGATGAATTCCAGGTGTTTGCTGCATACCCGGTAGTCTCTGTTGTACTGGAATCTTCCGGTACGCTTGTCATATTTATGTTCCAGTATGAACGTCTGGCGCCATAGGAGGCGGATGATTTCCGTCACTTCCGACTGCTCCGAGTGCATCAGATTGTCGTAGTAAGGGATGCTGTTTCCGGTGTATCCGGCCGCGGGCGCGATGTCTGCCACGCTGTTTTCCAATTCCATGTTTTCCACTATCTTGTCCTCCTGACAAATACCAGCCGCGGATAGGTATAGCCGCCGCTGTGTACCATTTCCGAATCTTCCTCTTCCACCTTATAAGGGCTCTTTCTCCTGGTGGAATAGTCATAGGCCAGTATCAGTTTTTCAAAGTCCTGGTCTGAATGTATGGTTTGTTCGTCCACCACCATTTTCCCGTCTGCCATGCTGCCTTCTATAAATGCTTCAATCTCCTTCTGGCTGTAACGGTTCCTGACCTTGTTCAGGTTCAGGACTTCCTCCATGGACAGTTCCTCGGATTCTTCCTCATCCTTTAACTGTTCCGTGAAATCCGCCTTGGTCTTACGGCGTTTGTACAGGGATTTTTCTGACAGTATGGTCATCTGGGACAGATTCATCCCGGCGCTTACAGCTGTCAGTTCATCTTCCGGACAGCCGTATTCCGACATATGGTTCAGAAGTTTGATTACAAGCCCCTTCATGTTGTCCTCCTGGTTTAACAGGTAATTGAGGCGTGTGACCGTTGCCTTGACATAACGGGTGTGCTCCTTGTCCATGTTGGAGATGCGGTGTTCGATATCGTCAAACCCACGCTCCAGGTGGTCCAGCTTCTCTACAATATCGTATTCTGTCAGGGGCGTCTTCTTCTGCCCCCTGGTTGAAGCCGCGCTTTTGGCGCACATTTTATTGATCCAGGAACTGTCCTCCCGCATGGCGGCTATCCAGGATTTAATGTCTGTCTTGTAGAGATAAAAATTGTCTGAGGTCTTTAATATATGATATTTTTTATTGACAATTTCCGTCACGTATCCTTCCAGGTGCTCCTTTAACAGGGTACCGTAATTCTTCTGTTCCAGCAGGCTGCTAAAAAACTTATCCATATTGTGAAGCATGTCCTGAAGGGACTTGTTCAGTTTTTTCGTGTTTACCAGAGCCGTATTTAACAGGCTGACGCTGGAGCGGGGGTCGTTTTTCAGAGAAAATAGAATGGCATAGACATTCTGGATATAAACCTGGGTCTCGTCCTCATCGTCGTTAGACAAACGGGAAAATGCCTCAATCATCACCGCGGCGTAATCCGGGATGACGATGTTGACCGTCATGCTGGCGTAATCATCCACCTTGCGGAGCCAGCCGGTCCGCAGCAGCCAGTTAAGAACCCTGGTGGCAGGCGGTTCCAGTTCATCCCAGTCATCCTCGGTCTCATCCTGCCATATGACATATTTTTTCCGGGAGAAATATTCACTTAAAAGCTGGATGCAGACTTCCCTGCTGAGGAAATAATTGCTGTACTCGTACTCCTCGTTGATTTTAAGAAGGGCTTCTATGTAAGTAGACCGGTTAACAGAGCGGAACAGGCTCCAGAACCGGTCTGGTATTTCATTCATCAGTATCATTTACAAACCTCCGTATTTCCATATCATTATAGCAGGAATTACCGGAAGTGACAATCAGAAATCATTTCGCCCTTACCTTACCCTGACTCCAGAAGCCGGGCTTTCAGATACTCCAGAAGAACCGGCTGGATGTCCGGATAGGTCCAGTTATCGGGCGGTTCCCTAAACAGCGCTATGCGGGCTATCTCATACCCTTCAGGCATGGGTCCCAGTTCTGTGATATTGCCGTAATAGAGCATTCCGTAGTTTATGACAGGAGTGTCCGTGTCTTCCAAGGTCTCACGGACCGAATATGCGCTTAACGGCGTCAGGGTGAAGCAGGCTGCCCCGGTCTCTTCGTATAATTCCCTGCGGGCCGTGTGTTCTATCGTTTCACCTGCTTCCCTGCGGCCTCCGGGACACTCGTAGGTATCCCGTTCCCTGTGCTGGCAGAACAGCCATTTGCCCCGGTATCTGGACAGGATGACTGCAAACTTCAGCAGGGAATCATCCACTGTGTTGTGAAATTCGACGTTTATCATGTAGTCGTCTCCTCGGTTTTACAATAAACGTGCATACAGCTCTCTGAATTCTTTCTCCGAAAGTCTTAACTCTGTTTCGTTATAATAAGGAGTACCATCTCTGATTCCGAATTCAAGAGCAGTAGGTCCGTCTAAGTAGTAAGCTTTATATGCGTAGTTAATCGGTTCTGCCTGTCGGACATAATCTACTAAAGCCTTTGCTGCCTTTCTGGATTTTTCGTCCGACATACCACCAACTGCGGGGCCTGAGCCTGCACAGTAAATATTTAAGTAAACTTCTTCCACTTCTTCCGATGCCGCCAGAATGCAGTATGAAAAAAGATTCTCCAGATTTTCCGTCTTATAGATTGGTTGACCAAATAACGCTTTGATTTTACCGCATATGAGAGAAAACTGATTTCCATAATCTGAAAAGCTTTCAATAAAATTACATAGTTTACTGCTATCTGTTAATTTTTCCATGTTTTTCACTGATTGAAATGTGTACGGCATTTTATTTAGTCATTTCTTTTCTGCTTTACGGATAATATTTTTTATCCCATGCCTTATCAAGAGTGCTAACGCATTGCTACACAACAAGCTCTTGACAAATCCTGTTCTAAAAAATGCAGAATAAGTTTCATATTACCTGCCTTTGGTTCCGGTGTCACGCAACAATCTGTTGCACCCTTATAATATAAGGCGTTTTCCATGTCGGAGCAAAGCTATTTCAAATGTTCCTCGCATCTAAGCATCCGTTCCTCGTAGCCGTCCAGTTTCCAGTCCAGCCTTGCCAGGACCTGGTTCAGCTCATTGATTCGGGCCACAATCCGCTCCCGCTGTTCCAGAAGAAGGTTTTTTCTGGCCTGGATGGTGGAGGTTCCCTGACGGAACAATGTCACATATTCCAGCAATGTCTCCACAGAAACCCCTGCACTGCGCATGCACTTGATATACTCCACCCAATGGCAGTCATCCTCGGAATAATTGCGGATGCCGCCGGACGTGCGGCCCACATGGGGAAGAAGGCCGATTCGCTCATAGTAGCGCAGTGTATCGGCCGATATGTCATATTGTCTGCTTACCTCTGCTATGGTCAAACCTTCATCAGCTCCTTTACACTGTAATCTAGTATAACCCACACTAAACACCTTACTGTTTCGCTGGTCTGATTTTCCGATAGCACAGGTGCAAAATACTCAGCGTAGAACCCACTACGCCTCCGTTTTTGCACCTGCACTCTCAAAAAATCATCCTCACCGAACCAGCAAGGCATTTAACGTGGGTCATACTAGTATGAATCGATACATCTGAGTTCATATCCGCGGCTGCCAAGGCCAAGAGAATGGGCGGCCTCCACGGTGTGTATCCCGTTCCGGGATTCTATTCGCTCTATCAGAGCAGCCTTTCCGCCATCCTCAGAAGCGTATACCGCATCCACGCACGCCTGGTCCAGGGCCACAGGGTCAGTGGAGGCGAAAATGCCGATGTCCCCCATTTCCGGATCATGTGGATGGGCGTCGCAGTCGCAGTCCACGGATAAACGGTTGGCCACATTGATGTACACTATATTTTCCCGGCCCATATAGTCCATGACGGAGCGGTCAGCGTCCGCCATGGATTCCAGGAATGAATCGTGGTCAGCTGTGAATACATCCTCAAACCTGGTGCTGGTGCCGGAAGAATGAATCCATATCTTGCCGTAAGAAGATGCCAGGCCAATGGACATGTTCTTTAAGGCTCCGCCAAAGCCTCCCATGGCATGGCCCTTGAAATGAGAAAGCATGAGCATGGAATCATAGCTTTGAAGATGGGAGCCCACATAGTTTTCCGTCAGATGAAAACCGCCTGTTACCGGAAGGGGCATGTGGTCCTCCTCGTCCAGGATATCACAGGGTGCAATGGCTGTGAACCCATGGTCCCGCATGGTTTCCCAGTGAGCCTTGGAAGTGTTCCTTCTTCCCTCATAGGCAGTGTTGCACTCAACAATGGTACCCTTAAGTTCCTGTACAAGGTTCCTGATAAGTTCTGGTTGCAGAAAGTTACGGCCACCCGGTTCACCTGTGGAGATCTTCACCGCAACGCTGCCGGGTAACGAGATACCCAATGCATGGTACATCCGGACCAGGCTTTCCGGTGTGATTTCCTTTGTCATGTAAACAATAGACATAATGATTGTCCTCCTTGAAATGTTGTCAGGCTGTAGTCCGCATATCGGCAGTCTGCATTTCAGCAGTTCTTACAGACTGTGGTGCAGAATGTCCAGGACAGGTAAAACCCCTGACAGATGGCCTGTTGGGGTGATAAATCCTGGATATAATGAGAGTCTACAACTTAAAGTCAACTCCAAGTCAAGAGGGATTGTGTAGAATGTTTGTAAATTGTTCTTAAAATGTCCAAAAACCTAAAATGTCGTAAAGCGCAATTTAATCCCGAAATCAGTCCCCGCCTTTTCAATATCCCGGATAACGGTCTGGTTCGGCTTAAAGGCCACGAAATCAGTGTAAATGACATCCTGAATGCGGCTTCTGTCCAGGTCCTCTAACGGTAAGGATACGATTTTTCTGATTCATCGTAGAATGTGACCGTGTTTTTCTCCTCATCAAGCTTATAGGCAAGCGCCGTTAGTTTCCAGTGTTTCCACGCTGCCGGTCACTACCCTGACCCCATAGATACGGTTATCATAATCACTCATGTGAACAAACCCGTCAATGGGATCCATGGCCGTGATATCGTGAGTATCCTTTTCCGTACCCGTGAGCATAATCCAGTGCACTGCTCCGCTTTTCCGCCTTACCTTTACAATGGGATACATTTTTTCTTCCAGCAGGCGGTCGATGCTCTCACTGGCTGTACCGCAGTCCAGCCGGACCCTGGCATAGGGCAATGCCTGTTCCAGTTCCTTCCACACAATGGAGCCCTGGCCGTTGTAAACATTATTTTCATTGAAAACCTGATTTAGTTCCCCCGGTGAAAAACTGTGTATTCCCTGAGCGGTCAGGGATGCGGCGATACAGCTGGTCAGGCATCCGGAACTTCCCATGGTGTCCTTGGAAATGCCCAGAGGACTGCTGCTCCAGCGCGTATCACGCTGGGAATATGAGGTATAGATTTTATTAATTCATCTGTTGTTGGTTCCATATAAAATCGTTGCTCCTCCTTACGATTTATTACGATTCCCGTACCAGGTTTCCCACTGTTCACGGCTTCCGTAATACACGTTCATGTCAATGAAGGTCTCTTCTCCTTCATATCCCGCCAGACGCTGGCGGTTGGTATACTGCCACAGCAGCCATGGTTTTCCGTCTGTGCGGGGCTTTGTCTTTACGTTGCGAATCCAGAGGGGATATTGGTCAAATCTTCCGCGGATGTACAGGTTCCAGGATTCCTCCGTGGCATAGATGACAGGAACCATCCCGTACTGTCTTTCCAGACCTTCAAGCAGGACCGCAAGCTCCAGCCCCACATCCGCCGGGTTTGGAGGATTGGTAGCCTTGTCTCCGTAAAACTCCACGTCAACTGCCGGCGGAAGCATCCCGTCCCCGGGGGGCAGACACTGAATGAAATGCGCCAGCTGGTCTTTTCCGCTGCTGTCAAAGCTGAAAAAATGGTATGCTCCCACAGCCAGTCCTGACAGGGCCGCCCCGGACCAGTTCTGAGAAAATTTCTCATCTATATGGAAGCTGCCCTCCGTGGCTTTGATGTAAGCAAAATCAATATCCTGCTGCCCCAGTACTACCCAGTCAATTTCTCCCTGATAATGGGACACATCCACACCGCGCACCGGATAACGGGTTCTGGAAGGATTATTTAAGAGAATCCGTCCGTTCCATATCAGATAAGCCATGATGCCGGCAGCAAAGGCTGCCAAAACTACCAGCGCGGCCAATATGCGGAGCCATTTGTATCTGCGTTTCATTTTCCATCCTGCTTTCCGGAACCTGTATCCGTATATTTTATCAAAAAACAATGCGCTATTTATTATCATGTTTCAGCAAGGCGGGATTATTCCCACTTCCGGCTTTCTGCGCGTCACACGCCTTTTACGCAGTCACGCCCTTGTCTGAAGCCGCCTTATCAGCCTCCGTATCCTTAGCCAAAAGCTTGCGGATGCCTTCAAAGGCAACAATCACGCCCAGAATCAGAAGAAGAATTGCGAACACCAGCTGAAGGGCATTGCCGAATACAAACTGGTTTGACAGGGCTGATACGAGGTCCTTTATTTTGAGAGTCAGGGCCGTAAAGGTGACGCCCAGCATGATGACCATGGGCCCCCAGAGCATAACGCCCTGTCTGTGGGTCTTTTTCAAGAATACGGCGCAGGCAATCAGGGCCAGTGCGGAAAGCAGCTGGTTGGCAGAGCCGAACAGCGGCCAGATGCTTGCATAACCTGCCCTGGATAACGCATAGCAGAGAGCCAGTGTCAGTATGGTGGAGAAGTATTTGTTTGTCAGCACCTTGTTCAGGGAACTCTGCTTTGCCGGATCAATATCATCATTGGTGAAAAATTCCTGGAAAGCAATACGGCCCACACGTGCCACTGAATCCAGGCTGGTCAATGCAAATGCGGAAATGGACAGCGTTATCAGCGTATAGCTGATGGAATCCGGCATTCCCAGTGCGGTAAGGAACATGGCGATGGCCTTAGCAAATACCTGGGGAGGCGTACCGGTGGGAAGGCCTTCGCTGGTAGCCAGCGCACCCACAGCAATCAGCGCGGTGATGGCCAGAAGGCTCTCTAACAGCATGGCGCCAAAGGATACCGGCAGCATGTTCTTTTCATTTTTAATCTGCTTGCTGGCTGTTCCGGAGGATACCAGAGCATGGAAGCCGGATACGGCGCCGCAGGCAATTGTCACGAACAGGGTTGGAAACAGATAGGAAATATTTCCCTTTGCATCTGTAAATACAAATGATGTAAAGGAGGGAAGGTTGATGGCCGGATTATAAACACATATTCCCAGAACCGCACCGATAATCATGGCCAGCAGCAGGTAACTGTTCAGATAATCCCTGGGCTGAAGCAGGGCCCATACCGGAGTCACGCAGGCAACAATCACATACAGGAATACGAAAATGAGCCATGCGCTCTGGGGCACATAGACGGGAAACGCCAGTCCAAGCGCAACAGCCAGCACAAGAAGGCCGATGGCAACCAGGGTGTTTACCAGTTTGCTGCATTTTCCATACTTCAGGAAGCATCCCAATACAACCGCAAATGCAATGAATAAAAGAGATGTGGTGGCAACGGCTCCGTTAGCAGCGATTCTCTCGCCGGTGGCGGCATCAAAACCATTGAATGTGCCTGCCACAATGTCAGCAAAGGCAGCCACTACCAGGATGGAGAACAGCCAGGTAAATAAAAGGAACAGCCTTTTACCAAGCTTGCCGATATAGACCTCGATTATGTAGCCTATGGAACGGCCCTTGTTCTTGACGGAAGCATACATGGCGGCAAAATCCTGAACCGCGCCAAAGAATACGCCTCCCAGAAGAATCCACAGCATGACGGGCAGCCAGCCGAACATGGCGGCCTGGATGGGTCCGTTGATGGGGCCTGCTCCCGCAATGGAGGCAAACTGGTGGCCGAATACCACATTGGTATCAGCCGGCACATAGTCCACACCGTCCTCCATCTCATAGGCCGGTGTCTTTGCATCGGGGTCAACGCCCCATTTCTTTGCCAGATATCTGCCGTAAAGCAAATAGGCACCGCCTAATACCACTACGGCTAAAAGCATCATCACTAAACCATTCATCATCAAGTCTCCTCACATATATAAAGTAGGTTTCAAAGAGTTTGTTCAGGCAATGCCTCAACATCATGCCGCAGCATCCTGCCCTGAAAAGAATAATGACCGGGCCCGTAAAAAGAAAAGGTCCCTGCACCTTGCGATGCAGAGACGAATCAATCCGCGTTACCACTCTGTTTGCCGCCCCGTTAAAAGAACAGCCCCTTAAGTTCCTGCTGCTCTCAGTCAGCCGGAATCTTTGTTAACGGAAAGAAACCCGTCCATCCCTACTATCCTCCCTCTCAGGAAAGGGGTTCAAAACAGAAGCTGTTGGGTGAGGCCATGATTCCTCGCGCGCGCCCTTCCACCAGCCGGGCTGCTCTCTGTGCCGGAATCTGAAACCATGACATGTCCCAGTCATTGCTTTTCTCAAGTATCAAACTCTTGATGTCAAGAAGTTTACCACTTTAACACAGAAAAATCAATGATATTTTAACACTTTTTTTATACTTTATTTATATATTGTTCATAACTACAGGTTATACAGATGCCGGTCCCTCCGTCTTACGGGATATGGCGTCTTTCACAATGGCCTGCACCAATCCCTGTATATGGTATGTTCCGGCAGTGATATCTGCTTTTGTTCCATGCTTTTTTAGCTCTTCTGCCGTTATATCCCCGATGCATACAAGCTTTGTATGCCCTGACCTTTGTCCTGGTTTTATAACCAGGCCACTTGAAAGGTAAGCCCTTACCCCGGATGCGCTGGCAAAGGTAATGTAATCAAATCCCTCTTCCTCCGGAGATTTGGCATCCGCCGGACCTTCTGTATCCTCCGTACTCTGCTCATTCACCGGCCGGCCTTCCACCTGGTAAAGAGCAATATCATCATAAACCAGTCCGGCTTCTTCCAGTATTCTGGTAAGAACCGGGGAGCCGCCCCTGGAACGGGCAATCAGGATACGGTCGCTGCCGGTAAGGACGGATGCCAGCCCCTGCGCCAGTGCCTCTGCGCAGAAGGAATCCGGCATATAGTCTGCGTGGAAACCGAAATTCGCCAGTTCCCTGCCGGTGCCGTCGCCGATAACGGCAAATTTCACATGACCGAGTGAGCGGTAATCCCTGCCGGCCTGCTGCATTCCCTGAAAGAACAGGCGCACGCCGTTGGCGCTGGTAAATATCAGCCATGTATACGCGGACAGGTTCCTGTAAGCTTCCTGCATGGCAGGATCTGCTGCATGGGAAATCACTTCCATTTCCAGGATTGGGCGGGCCTCTCCTCCCTCCTGTTCCAGGGCATGCCCAAGGCTGTCTGTAAAATGCCGTGTGCCAATCATGCCGATTCTGTATCCGGCCAGAGGACCGGTAAAACTGCATTTCATATCGCAGTTCATATGAAAGGAGGCGGTTTCGCCCACAACAATTACGGCCGGGGTGCCGATCCCCTCCTCCATGACCTTGGCGTGAATCCCTGAAAGCGGCGCCCGGACTACCTTCTGGTCCGGCAGCGTGCCCTTTTCAATGACAGCCGCAGGCGTGTCCGGGGCCAATCCTCCCCCAATCAGCCTGGCTGTAATGGCCGGAAGCTGTCCCAGGCCCATTAAGAACACCAGAGTGCCCGGCAGGGACCCGTATGTTTCAAACTCAGGGGGGAGACAGTCCTTTCCGTCCAGGGTGTGGCCTGTAATCACATGGAAGCTTCTGCTTACCCCCCGGTGGGTTACGGGTATCCCGGCGCATTCCGGGACCGCTATGGCGGATGTCACGCCGGGAACGGTTTCGTAGGGAATACCGTGGGCTTCAAGTGCCTGGATTTCCTCGCCGCCCCGCCCGAACACAAAGGGATCCCCGCCCTTTAAACGAACCACTGTAAGCCCTGAAAGGGCCAGTTCCACCAGAACCGCGTTTATCTCATCCTGTTTCATGGAGTGATGCCCGGCCTGCTTGCCCACATAGATTTTGCGGCATGCGGAGGGCACCCATTCCAGGAACCGTCTGGATGCCAGATGGTCATAGACCAGGGCGCCGCAGGCGCTAAGAAGCGCCCGGCCCTTCAGGGTCATCAGAGACGGGTCTCCCGGACCTGCGCCTACCAGATATACCATTCCCGTATTCTCCATATCACATCAATCCTTTCCATGCTTCTAACGCCAGTTTTTCCATATCCTCCCGGGACGTACCGCCGGTCATATGAATCCTCTTTACCTCTCCCCTGCGGCTGCTGATGCCCCATACCTCCAACTGCCCATTATCAGGGACAGAGTAGATGCCGATAGGCTCATGACATCCGGCATCCAGCAGTTTAAGGACTCTCCGCTCCAGTTCCAGGCACAGGCGTCCGTGGGCATGGTCCATGGCCTGGGTGAGGCTGTGAGCCATGGTTCCTGCTTTTGCCTCCACCGCCATCAGGCCCTGGCCTCCGGCAGGTATGAATTCTTCCGGATTGAGAAAGGTATATTCGTAGGTATCCTGTTCAAGCAGTCCCAGTCTCTTTAATCCGGCAGCCGCCAGGATGATGCAGTCAAAGTTCCCCTCTTCCAGTTTTCTGAGCCGGGTATGCACATTGCCCCTGAGGGTGCTGCATTCTGTCCCGGCAGCCCCCGGCCACAGTGTTTTACACATCAACCCGGCCTGAAGCTGCCGCCTTGGGCTGGAGGTGCCGATGCGGACCATGCTCTCCGGCTGAATCTCATGGCCTCTCATGGTGACCAGCACATCTCTCGGGTCTTCCCGCCCGGATACCGCTGCAATGGTCAGTCCTTCGGCCAGCTCCATGGGAAGGTCCTTGGCGCTGTGGACCGCCAGGTCTATGACCCCTTCCTGTATGGCCTGCTCGAACTCAGATACAAAGACACCCTTGCCCCCGAATTCCTGTAAAGGCTTATCCAGTATCCGATCGCCCAGGGTATCCTTTGTCACGATTTCCACCTGTATGCCAGGACAGACCTGCCTTAATTCATCAGCTACAAGCTGTGTCTGAATCAGCGCCAGCGCGCTTTTTCTTGTTCCAATGCGGATGATATCATTCATGTTTCTGTTCCAGCTTTCTGTTTATTATGATTTGCGCCTGTTCCTGTGTGAGACAGCCGTTATGGCTGAGCCCTTCCTCCGCCAGCTCGTAAAACAGGGCTGAACGGACCTGGGGCGAGTCAGGGAACATGTCTTTGACCGTCTTTCTGTAAGCCCCCAGCCGGGCTGTCAGCTCTCCCAGGCTGTCCGGCATTGCGGACCGGATTCTGGCCTTCAGATACCTGGCTATGACAGGGCTCATGCCGCCGGTAGAAATTCCCACCACCACAGGACCGTCCCGCACAATGGACGGGAAGATAAAGGAACATTCCTCCTTCACATCCACCACATTTACAGGAATCCTTTTCGAACGGCACAGGGCGGATATCCTGCTGTTAAGGCCAGGCTCAGACGTGGCCGCAATGACAAAGTCGGCCCCGTCCAGGTCCCTGTCCCCGAATTCTTTTCTTGTCAGCTTAAGGACGTCCGTGTATGCATTGTCTTGGGCCAGCGCATCCAGACCAGGGCACATGTCCGGGGATACCACCTCGATGACCGCTCCATAGGGAAGCAGATCCCGCACCTTTCTCAAGGCCACGCCGCCTCCGCCCGCAATCAGCCATTTCATTCCCTCAATATCTGCAAAAAACGGAAAATATGCCATGAAGTTTGCTCCTCCCATTATATCCCCGGGCATATCCGTCCGGGCGAAAGTACCGAAAAAGACGCAGACAGCCATTCACGAAACCTCCTGTCTGCGTCTCTTTCCTGCTATTTTTATCTGTCACATAATGCGGATCAGCGCATGTCATGCTGCTTTCTTCGTTCATCTAACAGGCGCTCGAAATCCTCTTCCGTATAACCTATATCCGCCAGACGCTGTCTGCGCTTTTCCCTGAGGATGCGCTGGCGTTCCCGCTCCGCTGCCTGCCGTCTTTTAAACCAGAATACTCCGCCGCCTGCAAGCAGTGCCAGAACCAGGACCGCGCCGCCGCCTATGAGCACTGCCCTTGGAAGCGTAAAGCCGGTATTTCCCTCCTGTCCGTCCTCTGCAGGCCGGCTCTCCGGTGGAGTGTCCCCGCCGGGCTCAGAGGGAGTTGCGTTTACTGCCTGCGCACTGGAGCTGTAAATCCACGCGTCCCCAACCCTGCGCTCGTTATAGGTGTAGACCAGTCTGGCCACGGCTTCCTGGGGATGGCCCTCAGGCAAATCCGTCTCAAGTGTCTTGTTCGCATCTGTAAACTGCGCGTCATTGGGGATGGTGATGACTGCTCCGCTGTCAATGGAGAGTTCCGAAGGATTATATGTCTCCGCCCCAATGGTTACAGGCGCGCTGCCTGTGACGTATTCGGTTTCATTGTCAGCTATGTTCACATTCTTGAATTTTGCAAAGCAGAAATCCAGAATGGTCTTTGTATCCGAATAGTGGGTTTTCTGGGTACTCTTAAGAGTGACTGCAATCTGGCCTCTGCCCTCCCGTCTGGCGTAGGTGACAAGGGTCTGTCCGGCCTGGGATGTCCAGCCGGTCTTACCTGCAATGGCGTCGGGATAATAGTTGGAATCGTCTGACAGCAGCATCTTGTGCTCGATGGAAAATGTCCGCCCATTGGGATTGTTGGCAGTGGCCGGTATGGAAGAAGTCCTGGCTGAGGCAATCTCCAGCACGGTGGGGTTCTGGAAACAGGCCCTGGCTATGATGGCCATGTCGTAGGCCGTGGTGCGCTGGGTGTCGTCGTTCAAACCGGAGGGATTGGCAAAATGGCTTTCATTACAGCCAAGCTCCTCAATCCTCTGGTTCATCATGTCCACAAAAGCCTGTCTGCTGCCCGCCACATACTCCGCCAGGGCGTTGGCCGACTGGTTGGATGACTGGAGCAGCATGGCGTAGAGACATTGGCGGACGCTTAATACATCCCCTTCCTCCAGGTTGAACTTGTTGCCGGCCCCGGATTCCACGTTGTATATGGCGTCATGGGAAAATGTAACCGGCGCGTCCAGGTCATTGGTATTTTCAATAACCACAAGAGCTGTCAGCAGTTTGGTGATACTGGCCGGAATCTTTTGCTCGTGTATGTTCTGGGCAAACAGCACGGCCCCGGAATCCATATCCATGACAATGCCTGCCTCTGACTGAACCCCTGTATCTATGGGCCAGTCCGGTTTTGCAAAGGCAGTGATGGCGGTCATTGAAAAGACCATGATTAGACTTGTGATTATGTAGGATATACGACGCATAATTACCTCTTCTTTTTCATCAAAATAAAACAGCCTATCCATGATTATATTTTAATAAAGGGCCGCTGTCAATGAATTAAAATTTCTAATTGTATCTCGTTGAAAAACTAATTAGCCATGCCATGGGAATTGCGGTATACTTTAACTGGCACACCCTGGAAACAGTGCCATTATTTTATACATCATTGGAGGAACCGAACTTATGGAAAGCTTTTCGAGAATGCTCAATGCCCAGATGGTACTTCTGGCTTACCTGGCTGTGGGGATGTACTGCATGAAGGAGGGGCTCATTGACCGGGACACCAAGAAAAAACTGGTGGACATCATACTTAAAATCACCCTGCCGTGCATGATTTTTAATTCCTTCAACAAGCCCCTGACTCCGGAGGTGCTGATACAGACAGCCTTAATCATGGTGGTGGCTGTTGCCATCTCCATCCTCTCCTTTCTGTTGGGAAAAGTTATATATAATAAATACCCGCAAAAGAAAAAGAGTATCCTTCAATACTGTACTTTGGTCAATAATTCAGGGTTTTTAGGAATGCCTATGGTGTCGGCGGTATATGGAAGCGACGGTCTTTTTGCCGCATCCATCTTTATCATTCCCAACCGCATCTTCATGTGGACCGCGGGCCTGGCCATGTTCACTACCGCTGATTTCAGGACAAAATGCAGGAATATCCTTCTGAATCCCTGTATCGTCACCGTATTTCTGGGCATTGTCCGCAGGATGACCGGATATCCGGTTCCGGGCTTTTTAGACGAGGCCGTTGCCAATATAGGAGCCGTCACCACACCGCTTTCCATGATGGTGATTGGCACCATGCTCATCGGTGTTCCGTGGAAAAAACTTCTGGATCCAAGTATTTTTTATCTGGCTTTTGTGCGTCTCATAGCGCTGCCCTTAGTGGCCCTGTTTATATTGAACCTCATTCACGCGGAGCCCATGCTGGCAGGTGTCTCCCTTATCCTTACAGGTATGCCTGCGGGAAGCACCAGTGCTCTTCTGGCAGCCAAATACGGGGCGGATGAGGATTACGCCTCCCGCTGTATTGTCACCACCACCATCATGTCCCTGGCAACCATACCGGTTCTGATGCTGCTTTTATGAGAATACAGATGAAACGAACAGGGCGGGACAACAATATAAATCCGTTCCCTGTTTGCAACGGCCAGTCCCGTGTTATCGTGAACATATTTGCTGAGCTGGGGCGTGGGGGTCGTGGGCTCCTCGAAGTAAAAGATATCATATTTTTTTGCTGTCAGGCCAATCTGAGTGGATGACTGTGCGTCTGTAAAGGAGTGATTTTCAATAATAATGTCCACATCAGGCCCAATCGCTTCACGGACAGCCTTCAGCCTGGACGATTAAAAGAATCGGGAAATTAGAAACCACGCTGCTCCTTGTCTCAAAGCTGCATCCCTATGCTGCCCGCAAGACAATTGCCTGGAAAAACAACGCGGTACATTCAAATGCCTGTGTCAAGTTTTTAAATACTGTACTGGATTATTATAAAAATGTGTGATTTACAGAAAACAGTATGAGCAGACAGCGGGGAAATTCTGTCTGCTCAAGTATATGCGATATACAGCTTGCCGTCTTACATTTCAGCTGGTCCTTCAAGTCCTGTCAGACCGAACATTCCGCTGAATACTCAGAATCCGCTGTCGTTGAAACAGCTGAATGCAATGGCGTTTCAGACAGGCTCTAGCGTACCAGGCAGGGTTTCTTGGAATTAAACTTCCAACCCGGAATCAGATACTGCATGACAACGGAGTCATCCCTGCCGCCCAGACAGTTGTCCAGATACAGCTGATGGGCTTTCTTTACCTGTTCCAGGTCCACATCAATGCCAAGTCCCGGTTTCCTGGGAACTTCCACACAGCCGTTTACAATCTGCAGGGGTTCCTTGGTCAGGCGCTCCAGTCCCTCCTGCCAAATCCAGTGGGTATCCAGCGCATTATATTCACCCGGCACGGCTGCTCCCACCTGGGTAAACATGGCCAGCGAAATATCAAAATGGTTGTTGGAATGGCTGCCCCATGTATATCCGAAATCATGGCACATCTGGGCAACCCTTACAGAACCGTTCATGGTCCAGAAATGGGGGTCGGCCAGAATAATATCCACTGCCTGGGATTCCAGGGAATGACCCACCTCTCTCCAGTCTGTCGCTATCATGTTGGTAGCTGTGGGGAATCCGGTACGGCGGCGGAACTCGCTCATAATTTCACGGCCCGAATAAACGCCCTCGGCCCCGCACGGGTCCTCACAATAGGTCAGGATGCCCTGCATACCTTTTACATACTCCACGGCTTCCTCCAGGAGCCATCCTCCGTTGGGATCCAGGTCTATTCTTGCATCCGGAAACTCCTTCTTTAAGGCGCGGATTACTTCCATTTCTTCATTCCCCGCAAGGACTCCGCCCTTTAACTTGAAATCCTGGAACCCGTATTTCTCCTTTGTGGCTCTGGCAAAAGCCACAATCTTGTCTGCGGTGAGCGCCTCCTCATGGCGGATTCTGTACCACTGGCAGTCCGCGTCCGGTTCGGCATCGTATGCCAGGTCCGTCTTATTGCGGTCCCCCACAAAGAACAGGTAGCCCAGCATTCTTACCTTGTCCCTCTGCTGTCCATCGCCCAGCAGCTCACATACAGGAACATCCAGATGTTTTCCCAGCAAATCCAGACAGGGCGCCTCAATGGCTGTGATAACATGAACTCCGGTCCTCAGGTCAAAGGTCTGATTTCCTCTCACGTCCTCCTCTCCTTTTGAATCCAGGTATCTCTTTATCTTTAACAGAGTGCTTTTATACTCGCCAATCCTGGTTCCTTCCACCATCGGAATGCATTCCTCCAGGGCTTTGGTAATCTTTTGGCCGCCAGGAACCTCACCCACGCCCATCTCGCCGTTATCCGCGTAAAGAACCACCACATTCCTTGTGAAATAAGGTGCGTGGGCGCCGCTCAGGTTCAGCTCCATGCAATCCTTTCCTGCTACCGGATACACTTCCATCTTTGTGATTACAGGTGTTGTCATAATCATTGCTCTCCTTTTATTTGATAGGATTTGATTGAATTTCGTTGTTGTTATCTTTATTTTATAAGAGAATGTACACTTAGTCAAATTACTTAAATTTATTTTCATTCTTAGAAAAACTTATTGTTTTCGGCTGCCCGGCTTTTGGGAAAACCGTGTTTATATGAAGGCCAATACGGAAAAATGTTCAAAAAAAGCGGCAGTAAAAACTGCCGCTTCCGATTTGTTTACCCCAACATTATATTGATTATAACATGCAGCTACGGAGGGTTCCAGTGGTTGGGATTAAATTAATGAATGGATTTTTCATCAGGTTATCGGCGCAGGATTAAAGATGCACAAATCATTGTGCAGTTTATACTTCTCCGCATAACTCTGCTTCCTGCCGCTGGCCACATCCACAATCTCATGGAACAGCTGGGTTCCAATGTCCTGGATGGTGGCGTCTCCGGTGGCAATGGGGCCTGCGTTTACATCAATCAGGTCCTGCCACTGCATCTTCATGTCATTTCTGGAACACACCTTGATGACCGGGGCAATGGCCAGGCCGTAAGGAGTTCCTCTTCCTGTCATGAACACCTGAAGTCCGATGCCGCTGGCCAGCTGGCAGGGTCCGCAGACTATGTCGCTAGCCGGTGTGGCAGCGTAAATCAGCCCCTTTTTGGAAGGTTTTTCCGCCGGAGACAGTACTTCCACGATGGGGGAGGTGCCGGACTTGGCAATGGAGCCCATGGCCTTCTCCACGATGTTGGAGAGCCCGCCCTTTTTGTTGCCCGGAGTGGGGTTGGCGCTGCGGTCCACCTGGCCGTTTTCCAGGTAATGGTCATACCATTTCATCTCGGCTGCCAGCTTCTTCCCCACTTCCTCGCTGACGCAGCGCTCTCCCAGAAGGTACACGCCGTCCCTTACCTCCGTCACCTCGGAAAACAGGACCGTGGCGCCGCCCTTTACCAGCATGTCCGCGGCATAGCCTGCGCTGGGGTTGGCCGTGACGCCGGAAAAGGCATCGCTGCCCCCGCACTGCATGCCAATCAGAAGTTCGGAAAGGGGCAGTGTCTGGCGCCTTCTCCGGTTAAGCCTGGCCAGCTTCCTGTCCGCCATCTCCATCAGGGAATTTACCATATCGTCAAAGCCCTTTTTCTCCTGCAGTATGATGACATTGTCAGGGGAAATATCCGCCTGGTCAAGGAGCATTTCCACGGTGAACTTTTCACAGCCCAGCCCCACGGCCATCAGCTCCCCGCCAAAATTGGGATGCTTGGCCAGGTTTCTCAGGGCGCGGATGGGTACCTTTGCCTCGGGGGCATTGATGGCCACACCGCAGCCGTAAGCATGGTTGATGGGGACGATGTCGTCCACATTGGGATATTTCGGAAGCAGCTCGCTCTTCATCCTGGCCACGGCTACATTCAGAACGCCTGTGACACACTGGACCGTGGTGCTGATACCCAGTATGTTGCGGGTTCCGGCATATCCTCCATTTGGATTTACATACCCCTCCCAGGTGTCCACAGGCGGTTTTGGCAGATCTGTCACCAGATTGGCGGCAAATTTCATCTCGTCCACTGAGGGCGGGGTGGGAAGCTCCAGCATCTTTTCGTTAATCCACTGCCCTTTTCCGATGGGGTTAATGGCATATCCCAAGACCACGCCGTACCGGATAATCTTACCGCCTTCCGGTATGTCGCACAGGGCTATCTTATGGGCCTGCGGGATGTCCTGCTTCGCGCGCACGCCGTCCATGACCAGGGTTCCGGCCGGAATGTCATTGACCGCAATGGCCACGTTGTCTTTATCGCTGATTTTAATGTATAAAGGACTGCTCATTTTTGTCTCCTCCTGCTGTGATTGGATTCAAAATCTATGGTATTTTTCATTGGCTTAATTATATCAATGGGGTACTCATAAGTAAAATTATTAAATTTAAGCTTTCTCTTAGAACTATTAATAGTTCTGTTTTGCTTTCAAGGGCTGTGTTTCTTTGCTATAATAACGTTAAAGAACCGGCAAAAAACTGGTTCAGCGCAAGGAGGCCAGCCAATTGGACACAAAATACCTGAGTTATATATTGACCATAGCCAAAAAGGAGAACATGACAAAAGCCGCGGAGGAACTGTTTGTATCCCAGTCCACTCTGAGCCAGTATCTGTCCAAGCTGGAGAGCGAACTGGGCACCCCGCTCTTTTACCGGAGCAAGGGCAGGCTTACTCCCACAGCAGCAGGCAGGCTCTATATTGACGCGGCGGAAAAGGTCATGGCCATTAAGGACAATCTTTATCAGAACATACAAAACCTGGACAACCGGGGACACATCACCATTGGAGTCACCTCCCAGTTTGCCCTCAGGATGCTGACAGAGCTGATTCCGCCTTTCAAATCCAGATTCCCGGATGTGACCATCGAGATATCCGAAACCAATGTTCCCTCCCTTACCCAGCTTATTCTGGAGGAAAACATTGACTGCGGCATCATGGCTCTCAATACCGTGGAGCCCTTTTCGCGGGACCAGGCCCATGTGCTCAGACGGGAGGAAATATTCTTTGCCATCCCCAGAACCCATCCCTACTGCAGGATTAATCCGGGGCGGCCCGTTACCATACCTGAGTTTGCCAGGTATTTCAGCGAGGATAATATACTGATGTCCAAGAGGGGCTCCACTCTCCGCTGTCTGACCGACCAGATTATCGAGGCCGCCGGCTGGATTCCCAGTACCATGTGCGAGACCAACAGCATCATAGCCACCCGCAGCATGGTGGCTATGGGAATCGGCGTCACCTTCATAGGAGCCTCCTGTGCCATAGACAGGGAGCATGTATCTTACTATCCGCTGGAGCCCAGGCTGTACCGTTTGAACGCCTTTGTGACCAGAAAGAACTGGGTCATGAACCGGCCGGAAAGCACTCTCTGCCACGATATCCTCCACTACTTCTCCAATCAGGGGTAAACGTCATGGCCCCGGAACAGATGGATTCTGTCCGGGGCCATGTTTTCCGTCCCTGCTGCCTGAAAGCCTGGATTAGATGGTTATTTTGCTAAATCGTCTGCAATCTCCTTGATTTCAGTGTAGATTCTCTCGTCGTTTTTCTCGGAGTCGGCTGCGCTTAAGTAATATGGCTCCATTTCCACCTTCTTGATGGCTTCCTGGGCCTCCGGATCGGATGTCATCTCTTTTACCAGGTTGTCATACCATGCGATTACGCTGTCAGGTGTTTCCTTTGGAAAGTAGAAGGAGAACTCGCAGTTGGGATATACCAGGTCCACGCCCTGCTCTTTCAGGGTTGGGATATCCTTGATCAGGTCATATCTATCCTCTGTGGGAGCGCCCAGACAAACAAACTGTCCTGCTTCCAGATAATCCTTGCAGTTGATGTACGCACCCGGCATCAGGTCCACCTGTCCGGACAGCATGGCTGCCACCTTGTCGGAGTTGGATCCCACGTCCACCAAGTCCAGATCGATTCCCGCTGCCTTCTCAAATGCCAGCAGCTCGTAGTAAGTGTAGGCGCCCACCTCGGTACATGCCTTCAGCTGTCCGGGAGCTGCCTTGGCTGCCTCGATGAAGTCGTCCAGGGTCTTGTATTTATCCGGGTTTGCATACATCTGCTGTGCAGGATCAAGTGCAAATGTGGGTCCTAATTTAAATGCGGTGTAATTATAATCCGTTACACCGGAAATGTTGGCTACGTTTACCAGATTGTGGCCGTACAGGAAGGTATGGCCGTCCGGCGCAGCGGAAAGCACCTGGTTGGCAGCCACGGAGCCGGCAGCGCCGTTTGCGTTTACGACGATGAAATCAGCGCCTGTCATCTTCTTGGCAAACTCCGCGAATACACGGGCGGAAAGGTCAGTATTGCCGCCTGCGCCAGCCGGGACCACAATGGAAACCGTTGTGCCGGGGGCCCAGTCAGATGCCTGCGCCTCTGTATCTGCCGCGGCTGCCGGGGCGCCTGTCTGGGCAGCGGTGGTATCAGCTGCCGCAGCAGCAGTGGTATTTGAAGTTCCTCCTCCACATGCAGTCATGCTCAGTGCCATAGCTGCTGCCATCATTCCTGCTAACCATCTTTTTTTCATAAGTTATTACTCTCCTTTTCTGATAACCCATCCGGGTCTTTTGTTTAGTTGATAATACCCCTCTATATGTATCCCGCCCCGGATTCGGCTGATTTTCCGGAAATCCCGGTTCAGCCGATTGGGGCCGGAATCATATATAAATTTTCTTACTCATCCCGCTTTGAAACATGCTGCATTTTCCTTGCCCTGGTCATCCTCCATTCTTTATAAATGGACCAGACCACAACGGCTATGGCAACGAAGAAGAATACATCGAATATAGGCCGCTTGAAGAACGCGCCAAAAGATTTATACTGCATAATACCGCGCCGCAGATAGGTTTCCACCATCTCGCCTATCAGGAAACAAAGCACAAAGGGCGTGGTGGGAAGTTTGAACTTGTGATATAAGTAACCCACGGCTCCGAATAAGATGATGGACTGTACATCGAAGATACGGTTGTTGGTGGCATAGGCGCCCACACAGCACAGAACCAGAATAAGAGGCATCAGGATGTGCTTGGGTATCTTGAGCAGCTGGACAAATCCCTTGATTCCAAAGAACTCGATTATCAGCATGAAAAGACTGCACAGCATGCAGGCCGCAAATATACCGTACACCACATCTGCGTTTTTGACAAAAAGCAATGGGCCTGCTGAAAGACCGTGAATCAGGAAACCGCCTAACATCATGGCTGTAACACCGTCTCCCGGTATGCCCAGTACCAGCAGGGGAATCATAGCCCCGCCGATGGTGGCGTTATTGGCGGTCTCTGTGGCAACGATACCGTCAGGGCAGCCTTTGCCGAATTCATCGGGATGTTTGGACATGTTCTTGGCGGTCACATAGGAAAGCATGCCGGACGTGCTGCCGCCAATGCCGGGCAGGATGCCGATTCCTGTTCCTATCAGTGCGGAACGGATGGCGTTGGGAATCTGATATACAAACTCCTTCCATGTAAATCCAAAGCCTTTGATGGGCTTCATCTTCATGGCTTCCACCTTGCCGTTTCCCATGCTCTCAGCCGTTATCAGGATCTCGGAGATAGCGAAAATACCAATAAGGGTTGGAAGGGTGTCAAATCCGGCCATCAGTGAGCTGCTTCCAAAGGTAAACCTGGGAGTTCCGTCAATGGGCGCCATGCCGACCAGGGCAAATATAAGCCCCAGCATACCGGCCAGCACTCCCTTTACCATGGAACCGGAGGCCAGTACCGCCACCATTGTCAGCGCAAAGAATGAAATGCCGAAGTTCTCAGCCGGTGTGAACTTCAGGGCAATGTCTGCCAGCAGCGGCGCGCAGAAGGTGAGCACCAGGAAGGAGAACACGGAACCCAGGAAAGAGAATACAATGCCGTATCCAAGGGCCTTGCCGGCTTCCCCCTTCTTTGCCATGGGGTGTCCGTCAAAACAGGTTGCGATGGATGACGCGGTTCCCGGCATGTTGAGCAGAATGGCTGAAATCAGACCCCCTGAGATACCGCCTATGTACACGGCCACCAGCAGGTTCATGCCCATGGAAGGCGTCATGCTGAAGGTCAGAGGCAGGAACAATGCCACTGCCATGGCTGCTGAGAGTCCCGGAATGGAACCGAATATTATTCCCACTGCCACGCCTGCCGCCATGAGCAGTAAGGATGTGGGGCGGCAGATGCTTACAAAGGCAC
Organism: Enterocloster clostridioformis; assembly: GCF_020297485.1. Lineage (NCBI taxonomy): Bacteria > Bacillati > Bacillota > Clostridia > Lachnospirales > Lachnospiraceae > Enterocloster > Enterocloster clostridioformis. The sequence continues at coordinate 726,704 of NZ_JAIWZC010000001.1, read as the reverse complement.
CGCCCAAAGATGCTAATGCGTTCATGGTCTACCTCCTATAAGTTGATGGTAAAGATACCTGCAGGCAGCACAATCTTGAATCCGTAGCGGAACAAGAAAAATACCACGAAGGTAAACAATACGTCAGTGATCAGCAGCTGAATGACATCCTTTTTTCCTCTCCGTTCTTCCGGCGCCAGGATAAACATCTGGACGGGAAGATAGACCAGAGTGCTGATGATGAAGCCCACGGACTTGAGCACGAACACATAGACCAGGATAATGATAAAGCTTGTGAGCACCCTCTTGTAGTCGGCCTTTTCCGGTCCCTCGGCCTCAGCCTGGGCCACATATATTTTCATGTTTTTGATATTGAGGAATACCAGGGCTGCTGCCAGCACAAAGGTCATGACACCAATGCACATGGGCATAAAATCAGGTCCGATATCCATGACCGTTGACTTGGGAAGCATCTTGGCCATAACCAACATGGCTGCGGATAATAACATGAAGAATACTCCGACAATGATATCCCCATACTTTTTAATAAACATTCTCTCTACCCCTTTTTTTCTATGATTTGCCTGGATTTATCTGACCAGCGCAGGCTTTTTGCAGTCGTATTTCCAGCCGGGAATCAGATACTGCATGGCCATGGCATCATCTCTTTCATGGGAAGGAAGGCGGTTGTAACGCCCATTGGCCTCCATGACCTTGTCCATGTCGATGGTAACACCCATACCCGGCTTATCCGGTACCTGAAGATACCCGTTTACAATCTTCGGCGTATCCTTTAACAGATTCTGTCCGTCCTGCCAAATCCAGTGTGTGTCAAGTGCAGTGGGAGTTCCGGGAGCAGCCGCTGCCACATGGGCAAATGCGGTGAGGGTGATGTCAAAGTGGTTATTGGAATGGCTGCCCCAGGTAAGACCCCAGTCGTTTAAAATCTGGGCCATACGGACGCTTCCCCCGAATCCCCAGAAGTGAGGATCTGCCAGGACAATATCCACGGATTTAAGGGCCGCGGCATGATAGAACTGACGCCAGTCCGTTGCTATCATGTTGGTGGCCACAGGCAGATTTACCGCATTTTTGAATTCCGCCATCACCTCCCGGCTGGAATAGCCTGCTTCCGGGCCGCATGGGTCCTCCACATAAGTAAGCACTCCCTCCATGGGCTGGCAGATGCGGATGGCCTCCTCCAGGCTCCAGGCCCCGTTGGGGTCAATGTTAATCCGCCCCTCAGGAAATACTTTTTTCAATGCGCGCATAGCTTCCATCTCTTCCTCTCCCCTGAGGACCCCGCCTTTTAACTTGAAGTTTCTGAAGCCGTATTTTTCGTTTAATACCTGCGCCTGCTCCACGATGCGCTCAGGCGTCAGCATTTCCTGCCGTCTGAGACGAAACCAGGCATCGCTGCTTCCTGTTTCGTCGATATAGGGAAGGGCCGGCGCAGCCTTTTCCTTATCACTTACATAGAACAGATACCCCAGGGTCTCCACCTGGTCCCTCTGTTTTCCGTCGCCCAGAAGTTCACACATGGGCAAATCCAGATACTGGCCCAGAAGGTCCAGAAGGGCGCATTCGACTGCCCATTCAGCTTTGACAACGAATTTCAGCTTGCTGATATCCAATGTCTGGATACCCTCCCCATCGTCCTCCGCCGCCCGTGTACTGCTCTTGTGGATGGTATCCAGGATATTCCTGTATCTGCCCACTGGCTGTCCCACTACCAGAGGGATGCAGCTGTTCAGCGCCTCGCATGTGTAATCCCCGCCGTGAATCTCGCCAATGCCCGTGTGACCGGAGCTGTCCCTTAAGATGACCAGGTTCCTGGTGAACCAGGGCGCATGGGCTCCGCTCAATGTCATCAGCATGCTGTCATATCCGGCTACGGGAATGACCTGCATATCAGTAACAACAGGTGTGCCTTTGTGTTCCATCATATCGTTTGTCCCCTTTTTCTTGTTTTATGCATAATGCCTACACGCAAATTGAGTTCACCCGTATTCGGATGTTATTATGTATGTTTTTTGCTGTATAATTGTAATTTATGTACGCATTATAACAGGAACGACTTTCGGATTCCAATTGTTAATATTAATCGTGTCAATAAGAATCTTTAATTGTTGTTCTTACGTTTTCTTAATGTGATTCGCCCCGGCTCCCTTGCTTCCTAATGTTCTCTTAACACATGCCAAGTATAAACGACAGGGTTAATCAAGTAAAGTTTATAAAACTTATCTTTACTCTTAATAAATCTTATAGTTAATCTTGCACTCTTTCCCTTTATGGGTTAAAATAAATACATCGGGATGGAAAAAGGAGAATACCATGGACACACGGCAGATTGAATATATTTTAAAAATTGCGGAAGAAAACAACATTACCCATGCGGCTAATAAGCTGTTCATCACCCAGTCCGCTTTGAACCAGCAGCTCATTAAACTGGAACAGGAGTTAGGCACTCCCCTGTTCCACCGTTCCCGCACCAACTGGCATCTGACGGAGGCCGGGGAAATTTACATCCGGAATGCCAAGGAAATTATGAGGCTGAAGCGGGAAACCTACCAGACCATCCACGACCTGTCTGACGGCAAATGCGGCCATCTCTCCGTGGGCTTTACGGCAGGTCGCGGCATCAATATGTTTACAAAGGTATACGGCACCTTCCACCAGCTCTATCCCAACGTCATCATCGAGCCCCAGGAGGGCATTGTAAAGCATCTTCAGAAGATGATATCCATTGGCGGCCTGGACATTGCCTTCCTGACGCTTACGGACAAGGACAGGACCGACGATATCTATGAACCCATATACGAGGAAGAACTGTATCTGGTTATTCCCGCCGGACATCCGCTGGCAAGCGTGGCGCCTGAGGAGGGGGAGGACTATGCCACCCTGGATATCCGAAGGCTCCAGTACGAGCCCTTTGTGCTCATGGACCGCCATTCCACCATGAACACCATGCTGAACCGTATTTTCTCGGAGGCAGGCTTTACACCCCAGGTCCTCTTTGAGACAGGCAATAACCATACCATTATCTCCATGATACGGGCCAACATGTGCTGCGGAATCCTGCCCTACTACTATGTGAAGGACATGGATCAGGACTTCTGCTGTTTCCATCTTCCCTCCCGCCCCACATGGCAGTTTACGGCCAGCTACAAAAAAGGCCGCTATCTCAGCCGCCCCGCACGCAGCTTCATCGATCTGATGAAGGAACAATGGGGAGACCGGACAACGGCCTTACATACAGATTAAGACTTTATAAGGCTGGAGCCATACATAGGCAGGCGCCATACATAGACAGGCGCTTTAAATCAGCCCTGCCTGTTTCATCTCTGACTTGATTCTGTCCAGTACAGGGCCTTCAGGCGTGGCCAGGTTTGGCTTATAGGGAAGTCCGACGGAGCGTCCCCTTAAGTTAGCCATATCCTTTGCGGCCACAGGGAAGCTGGCTCCATCCATGGAAAGCCGGACCGGATTCAGCTTGAACTGGGCTTCCAGGGACCTTTTCAGGTCTCCGGCCACATATTTATTGTATACATCCACTATAAGCTCAGGCATGAAATTGGCTGCCGTGCACACGCCTCCCACTGCCCCATGGCACATGGAAGCGTATAGCAGGGTGTCCTTACCGCCAAACACCTTGAATCCCACATCCCTTGTCCTGCGGATAAATTCAGCTGTCTGGGTTATATCGCCGCTGGTATCCTTCATTCCCACGATATTGGGAACCTCATGAGCCAGGCGCTCCACCAGCTTTCCGGACATGGTATAGTTCACCCTTCCCGGATTGTTGTACAGAAGCACAGGGGTCTCCGGCACACATTCCGCTATGGTCTTAAAATGAAGATAAAGCTCATCCTCTGTTGGTTTCAGAAACATGGGCTGCAGCACGGATATGCCTGCTGCCCCGTTGTCCGCTGCCATCTTAGCCAGACGGCAGCATTTTTTTGTGCTGATTGCGCCAATGCCGAAATAAACGGGCACACGCCCCGCTGCCTGGTCAATCATGATTTTAAGTCCGCGCTCCATCTCATCCTCTTCAATGACATAGAATTCGCCGTTGCTTCCAAAGGCCAGGATGCCTGACACCCCTCCTTCAATCACATAGTTCACCTGTTCCCGCAGCTTCGCCTCGTCAATAAACTCATTTTCATTAATGGGGGTGAGAATGGGTACAATAACACCCTTGATAAAATCTGTATTCATAACGCTTCTCCTTTATATCCGGGTCCAGGTCCGATTATGATTCAACTGTAGTATTGGCAATCTTTTCGTAATACTTGACAATGCTTGCGTGGTCTTCCTTCTCATAACCGTCAGCCTTCAATCCCTGCATGATTTCCATAAGCTGTCCTGTTAAGGGAACCGGAGAGCTGATTGCATGCGCGGCGTTCAGCGCATTGTTCAAATCCTTGATGTGAAGCTCAATGCGGAATCCCGGCTTAAAGTTCCTGCCCAGCATCATGGGTGCCTTCGCGTCCATGACAGTGGATCCGGCAAGTCCGCCGCGGATGGCCTGATATACCAGCTCAGGGTCGGTTCCCGCCTTCTTTGCGAAGGTAAGGGCCTCAGATACGGCAGCAATGTTCACAGCAACCACAATCTGGTTTGCCAGCTTTGCCACGTTGCCGGAACCCAGCTCGCCTACGTATACCACGGAACCGGCCATTACCATGAGCATGTCATAATACTTGTCAAACAGCTCTTTTTTGCCGCCTACCATGACAGACAGTGTCCCGTCGATGGCCTTTGGCTCTCCGCCGGAAACAGGAGCATCCAGCATGTCAATGCCCTTTTTCGCCAGCTCAGCGCCGATGGCCTTGCTCTCGGTCGGGTCAATGGAGCTCATGTCAATCAGTACTGTTCCCGGTTTTGCGCCGTCTGCAACACCGTTTTCGCCCAGCACGGCAGCGCGTACATGGGGAGAGTTGGGAACCATGGTGATGACTACCCCGCACTGCTCTGCTACTTCCCTGCCGCTTGCGGCAGATACAGCTCCGCATTCCGTCACTTCCTTCACCGCGTCCTTGTTAAAATCAAAAACAACCAGCTCATAACCTGCTTTTAATAAATTCTTGCTCATTGGCTTACCCATGATTCCTAATCCGATAAAACCTACTTTCATATCATTTCCTCGCCTTTCTTAGAAACATTTTTAGTTACATCTTTTTACAAACATCTTTTCCCGTCAGCTTGTTTTTCTGACCTATGCCCACATTATAGCTGTACCCTTCCTTCCTTACAATTGGCATTGTAAATGAAAAAGGCAGCTTGTTTTATACAAGCCGCCTATGATTTCAAATCGCATTTCACATTTGAAACAATCGTTTCATTTATAGTTCATTTATAGTTCGATATTGTATTTTTTCATCTTTCTCCACAGGGTTGCCTTGCTGATTCCCAGGCAGGCAGCGGCGCGCTCTCTGCTGCCGCCCTGGGCTGCCAGGGCCAGGCGTATCTGCCGTTCCTCCTCACAGGCAACCGGCCCCCCTATCCCCTGTCCGTCCGGCATCATCCGGACCGGAGCAGAAGAAGGAAACAGTTCCCGCAGCAGCTTCCTCACCAGAATCTCGTCAATGCTCCGCTTTTCAGCTGTCAGTATCAGCCGCTTTAAGAATGTCTCCAGCTGGAGAAGGTTTCCCTGCCACGGATATGCTTTCAGGCACTGCATCCCACCCTGGGTCACCACATGGTAACGGGAATATTGGTCGCAGGCTTCCCTGACCGTGTCCCTGATTGCCTGTTCCAGATCCTCCGGCCGTTCCCGAAGGGGCGGCACCCGAAGGACCAGTCCCGTGAAGAGATAATACAGGTCCTGCCGGAACCCTCCTGAAAAAGCAAGATGCCCCAGGTCCTCCGGTGTGAGGATGCTGGAGGCGATAACGCGGATATGAAAGCCCATGGTCCTGGCAAAATCCCTGCTGCCTGTCTTATAGCGAATGAGCTGGTACAGGCCGTATTGGCTTTTTAAGGACAGTGTCTCCACATCCTCCAGATACAGGGTACCGCCTTCTGCCAAAAACACGGCTCCCTTGTTTCCAAAGAGCATTTCCTCCTGCTCCTCCCGGGCAAGGCCTGCGCAGGAAAGGGCCAGGAAGGGGCCTTCACTGCAAAGCCCTGTATTGTGGATGCTCTCAGCCAGCGCTCTCCGCTCCGTGCCGGTTTCACCCAAAAGCAGCACAGGCTGTTCCGACTGGGAGTAAAGCCTGGCCAGGTGGACGCACTCCTTCATGGCCCCTGACTCCTGGCGTATACTTGAAAAATTTCTCCTGGCAATCAGGCCCTGAACCCTGTTTGCTCCATCCCGTTGCGGGCGCCGTTCACCGCGGCTCTGCTGCTTTACCTTGTGGCAGGTAAGAATGGCCCCCTCTGTCTCATTTCCCACGCGGACAGGGGCCAGAATGGCGAAGATGGAGGTCTTTCCGGCCTGCATGAAGGAGGAATAGCTCTCCTCCTTTCCCTCCAGGACCTGTGAAAGCTTATCCCTGTCTATGTCGGAGAATACCTGGGTAATGTGCCGGCCTGCCACCTGTTCACCGTCAGCTCCCAGTATGTCCCGCATTACCGGATTCACCGTGGTGATGACTCCTTTCCGGTCCATGTTCACCACCCCGTTGAAGGAATAGTCCAGAAGTGTCTCAATCTGGGCATTGCTCCTCTTCTCTGCGCCCATGGCAAAATCCAGGCTCTCAGCCATGGAAAAGGCAGTGCGCAGGGAATCCTCGGTGATCGACAGGAACAGGGACGGGATATCCGCCTCCTTGGCAGTCTCAACCGCTATGTCCCCTCCAATCATAAGGTCAGCGCCATCCTCCACGGCTTCCATGGCTTTTTCCTTTAACCCGGAACCATTGGCGGCAAAATAAGTGCGCAGCTTTATGTCATAGATCGTCTCAAAGTATGACATGTCGCAGAACATATTCTGAAAGCCCACCACAGCAATGATTGGCCTGGCCTTTTTTACTATCTGCCTGGCCTTTACCACCAGGAGAGCCATCTCCTGGGCCGTGGCCACGATTTCCACCACAGGCACATCCGTATACTGCTTGATGAGGGATGCCTGAAGGCCCCTGGCAATGATGATGTCCGCCCCGGCGGCAATGGAATTCCTGGCCTCCACCACCGTATTCTCTGTCTGGATGACACGCATCTGCGCAATGGCATACTTCTTTTCCTGAAGAATGTTGTGGGCCAGGTAGAGCATTTCCTCCCTTGGCACCAGAAGAACGATTTTCCCCATGCCGCTTTCCCCTTTTTACATGACTACTTGTCCAGACGTGCCTTTAAAAGCTCCAGCCCTGCCAGTATCACGCCGCCCAGTATGAAAAACAGGATACTGAAGGTGGAGGGACTCATGGGCGCCTTGGGCACATCCAGGGTGGTGGGCCCCATGGTGATGGCATAGAGGGAGCCTGTCATCAGGCCGATGATGGTGTAAATGGTCTGGGAGCGGAACCGCTCCAGGCACATCTTGATGATTTTAATAATTCCCACAATACCTGTGACGATGCCCAGACCAAATACCATCAGGATGGGGAAATAGTCCATATTCATGTGCAGGAATTCCTTCACAGCACCTATGATGGGCACATAGAGCCCGAATATGAGAAGGAGCGTGGAACCTGAGATGCCCGGAAGCACCATGGCGGTAATGGCGATCATGGCAGTGAAGAACACGTACACCACCAGTCCCAGTGACAGATGCTCCACTGATACACGGATTCCCTCGCCGCCTGAGGGATTAAAATAGGTGATGCAAAATACCAGCAGGACTCCCATAAGGGTGAATACCGTATTTCCGTACCTGCCTTTAAGCACTTCCCTTTCCTCACGGATCACCATGGGAATGGCGAATAAGGTCAGTCCAAGAAAAAGGGAGCTGATCCGGTAGATGTGAGCCTCAAAGAGGCTGGACAGAATCAGCACCGACATGCAGAAGCCGATGACCCATCCCACTCCCAGCTTTACCAGAAACAAAAAGGCAGTTTTCCTTCTGCCGTTGTCCCGGCCCATCAGGTCGTTCAGGGATTCAATAAATGTATCGTAAAAACCCAGTAAAAAGGCAATGGTTCCTCCGGATACCCCCGGAACGCTGTCCGCCAGGGCCATGCAGAAACCTCTTATTCCATTTAAAAGCACGTAATCTTCCTCCTGTCATTTTGCCGCCGCCCGGCTGTTCCGGATGGCAGTATGATTTTCTCTGAATAATTATACAGGAATTGACAGAAAATTCAAGCACGGTTTTTCACTGCCGTTTCTTTTGCCCTTTCCCTGTTCCGCCATTTTCTTCCTTTCCTTTCATCTTTTCCTATGGTATCATAGTAGTAATTTTTCTGTCTGATTGACAGCGGCAATGATAAGGACGCCGGACGCAAGGTGCGCCAGATTCCGGACCAGGGTGCTCTTTCCCGTGCTTTCGCTCCCCAGGACCAGCACACGCCGGGCATAGTAATCCCGGCACACAGAGGGAATGTAATCCCAGTGTCCCAGCGCCCAGCACTGTCTCGTACTGGCGAATGTGGGAAAGATTCCCGGAGCCGCGGATTACGGTTGCAAGCCCCACATCAGGGTGAATACGATTATGACAGGTCCGATGGCGGATACAATTCGGATCATTTTCTCAAATCCAGCCAGATATGCACACAGGACCATGGCCGCCTTCCTACCGCAGAAAAAGGTAAAGTGATTGAAATTTGCCTCATCCCTGCGTCCCCCGTGTGTCTGTACCTGATTCTGTTATATTATAGCAGAAGGCACATAAAAAATATAGCATTGAATACCATACTTATTCCCCCTGGAGCGCGTCATATCCCTGCTCTCCGGTGCGGACCTTCACCACATTTTCCACATCGTACACGAAAATCTTTCCGTCTCCGATATTGCCTGTGTAAAGAGCCTTTCTGGCTGTCTCTATTACATCCTCCACCGGTACCTTGCTCACCACCACTTCCAGCTTCATCTTTGGAAGAAGGGCCGCCTCCTCCACCTTGATGCCGCGATAGTAATTTACATGGCCCTTTTGCGTACCGCAGCCCATGACCTGGGTGATGGTCATGCCGGTGACGCCCAGGTCCGTAAGCGCATCCTTAAGAGCGGTGAACCTGGCCTGGTTAAATATCATCACTACCTTGGACAGCTTGACATTGGCGGACACCGGCTTTGCCGATGGATAATGCTCCACCGGAACAGCTTTTTCAACAGAGACACCGGCGTCCGCCGCCCCCTCCTTTGCCTTTCCCATAAATACCATTGGCATGAAATCCGCATAGGAGCTGGCCAGATTGTGTTCCGTCACATCCAGTCCCTTTGTCTCCTCCTCCTCACTGGCCCTAAGGCCGATGGTATGCTTCAGCACATTGAAGGTGATGATCATGGTTACGCTTACCCACAGGATAACGCAGACAACACCTAAAAGCTGTATTCCCAGGAAGGAGAAACCGCCTCCGTATACAAGGCCTCCGTCCACCGCAAAGACGCCGGTGAGAAGGGTGCCCGCGGCCCCGCACATGCCGTGGACTCCGATGGCGCCTACCGGATCGTCTATCTTACACACCTTGTCAATGAATTCAATTCCGAATACCACCACAAAGGCTGCTATGAGTCCGATAAAAAACGCGCCTGCCGGGCTGACCATATCGCAGCCGGCCGTGATTGCCACCAGGCCAGCCAGGGAACCGTTCAATGTCATGGAGATATCCGGCTTTCCATAGCGGAGCCAGGTGATAACCATGGTGGCCGCGGTGGCTGTGGCAGCCGCCAGGTTGGTGGTCACAAAGATATTGCCGGCGGAATATACAGCCGCGTCGCTGTCCATGGCAACAGTGGAACAGCCGTTAAAACCAAACCAGCAGAACCACAGGATGAACACGCCAAGGGCGCCCAGGGTGAGGCTGTGACCCAGAATCGCGTTGGGCTTTCCGTCCTCTGTGTACTTTCCGATACGCGGTCCCAGTACCTTGGCCCCAATCAGGGCCGCAACCCCGCCGCACATATGGACGGCAGTGGAGCCCGCGAAATCGTGAAATCCCATCCGGGCCAGCCATCCGCCGCCCCAAATCCAGTGTCCCGACACGGGATAGACCACTGCGCTGATTACGGCGCTGTAGATACAGTAGGAAATGAACTTGGTGCGCTCTGCCATGGCTCCCGACACAATGGTTGCCGCCGTGGCACAGAACACAGTCTGGAAAATCAGGTAGGCGGGAAGGGGAACGCCTGCCGGAAGGATTCCGGAATAATCCCCCCGCACCAGCGGATCAAATCCTCCAATGAAGGCCCCTGCACCCCCGAACATGATGCCGAAGCCTGTAAGCCAGAACAAAGGGGTACCAATGGCAAAATCCATCAGGTTCTTCATGATAATGTTTCCTGCGTTCTTCGCTCTTGTAAAACCTGTCTCCACCATGGCAAAGCCTGCCTGCATGAAGAAAACCAGGGCCGCGCCTAACAGGACCCAAATTGTGTTTACCGCTGAAAATTCCATAATGCATTCCTCCTTGAGGGTTTATATTTGATGGGGATGCGCATTCATGGGGGAATACGCAGAAAGAGGTGCATTGCCCGCCCGGTACCTGGCCGCGGCAATACACCTCTTTGTGTATCTGTTATCTACGCAGAAAACAGAGAAAGCGCCGGATGTCTAAGCACCGGCGCTTTTCTTTATGTGGCTTATTATAGTGTCCGCTTTCCGAAAAGTCAATGACAAATTAAGATTTTGTAAATAAACTATAAAAAAGCAATAAAATAATGGAAAGTTTCGGCAGATTTCCGCTGCCCTCCTAATCCGTTTAACTGCGGCTCGCAGCCTTCCATCTGGCTTTCTGGCCTTCAAACTGCTCGTTCAGCCAGTCCACGCCTTTTGCTATGCCGTCCGCGTCAAAGGACAGGATTTGTTGTTCCTTTTCTTCCTCAGGAGTGGCATCATAACCATATGGCTCAGGCCAAATGGTAACACCCAGGCGCGGTCCGTCCTCACCTTCCAAATCCAGCTTTTCCATACGAAAACGCATACCGTTGTGACTTCCTGTAAATTTCTCTTTTTTCAGGAAATTAATGGGCATGAAATTCTTCAGCTCCAGCATATGCTAACCTCTTTTAAACTACTTTTCATACTGGCTCAGCTCCACCAGGTGCATGGTCAAATCCGTGATGGTGTCATCGTCCACCTGGGCCGCCGTATAAAGTGTGTACTTGGTACTTCCCCACTCCCAGGAGGCCAGACGGCCGCCGCTGTCCGTGGTTTTAATCAGGACTTCCAGGCTGGTTTCACCGTAATCATAGTTCCGGGAAATGGCCTCATCCTTAAAGCGCTCGAAAATCCCCGCAAAGTCCTCTGCCGTATCCGAGGCCCTGTAGGTGTATGGCACACCGTCCAGAGAGAACCGGGCATCCGCCACCTCCTGGTTGATGATGAAAAAGCTGGTATCCTCAGCCCCCTCTGGCAGCACCATATGGACTCCTATGGCCTCAAAGGCCAGGACATCCTTTACCTCCGCCATGGGATTTGGCAGTTCCCGGGTTGCAGTTCCTGACTCAGCCCTTGTCCCTGTCTCCGCCGGAGCGGATGTCTCTGCCTCAGAAGTCTTAACAGGCTCCTTTTTGCCGCCGCAGCCCGCGGCCAGAAGGGCCGTAAGCGCTACGGCCAGCAGAATACCCTTTCTGCCCAAAAGCCTTTTGGTTCGATTCATGTAATTCCTCCTTCCATCTGCCCATGCACAGGCATCACTGCCCTTTCTGCATGGGTGCTACCGTCTCACAATATTCCTGCAGCGCCCTGTGCAGCTGTCCCTGTGAAGCCTCGTCGCACAGCACTACTATCTTGTCCCCTGCCCTGAGCACTGTATCCCCTCTGGGCACAAACTCGGCCTCCCCGCGCATAAGGGACACCACCAGAGAGGTCCTTGGCCAGGCGATAGCTGAAATCTTCTTTCCCTCGGCTGCGCTTCCATGGTAAATCATGCCTTCCACCAGCATCTTTTCCCCTGTAAGCGTGACCTTCTTGTCCGGGTTCTGCTTTGCCAGAAGGCGGTGAAGAAGCTGGTCGTACACCGGTGCGCAGTGAACCATGTCCGGAACCAGATAGGCTGCCAGTGAAACCATGGACAGGGTCAGCAGATGAGAAAAGGATCCTGTCATTTCACTAATCAGTATGATGCCTGTAATCGGCGCCCGCACAATGGCTGAGAAATAGCCCGCCATGCCCAGGATGATGAAATTCCCCACCAGGCCGCTCAGAGAGGGACTGACAAGGAGGGCCACATTGTAATATATGGTTCCTATGATGGCTCCCATCACCAGCAGAGGCAGGAAGATACCTCCCGGCGCCCCGGAGCCGAAGCTTATCATACTGAAGGCAAATTTGACCGCCAGCAGCAGGCACAGGGCGCCAAGCGCCATCTCACCCGTGGACAGTTCCTCCACCAGGGCATGACCTCCGCCCAGCACGCTGCGGTATGTAAATCCAAATACGCCTGCCAGCAGAAAGGGAATCAGAAGCTTCACCGTGCCCCAGGGAATTTTTCCGTATAAATCCTGGGTTTTGGACAGAGTGGTATTATAAACCACACCCATGGCTCCCATGATCACGCCCAGAACCAGCACATGACCGTAGGTGCCCAGGGGCATCATATGGGTGATGTGAAAGGAAAATACCGGCGTCAGGCCGAATACATTCCTGGATACAAAATCCGAAGTAATGGATGCCGCCATGGAGGAAAGGAGAAGCTCCGGTGAAAAATGCTTATGTACCTCCTCCAGGGAAAACAGTATACCTGCGATGGGCGCATTGAAGGCGGCCGACAATCCGGCGCTGGCTCCGCAGGTAATGAGAAGCTTTTCCTCTGTTTTTACCCGTTTGGCGGCCCTGGAGAACCCCTTTGCCGTCATGGCTCCCAGCTGAATGCTGGGGCCTTCGCGTCCCAGGGACAATCCGCATCCCAGGGATATAATGCCGCCTCCCAGCTTGGCAAGCAGCACACGCCACCACTTCTCATCAATTTCCCCAATGATTTCCCCTTCAATCTGGGGAATGCCGCTGCCTGATATCAGGGAATCCCATTTAAGGAGAAGGGACACCACACATGCGGCGGCGGCCAGAATCAGAATCCATACCGGCACAAACCAGGTATGGCTCCTGCCATAGTCCAGTATCATGTTCAGCAGTATATCCGCGGAACCTATGAGATAGCGGAAGGCCACCACCACGGCGCCTGCCAGGGCGCCCACCACTACCCCCTCTAAAATTAACTCATAACGAAAACTCCGGTAACGGTTAATGGTATGAGTAACCGTATGTTCTTCCGGCTGCATAACGTTTCCCCCTGTATCTTGTCTGGTCTGATGCCTACATCTCACTGTAGGTGCCCTTGAACTTTACAAGCTTGGGACGGTATCCCGCGCTGGTAAGGGCAGATACAATCTGATTCTTATGGTCTGTTCCAAATGCCTCCATGGTGATGCGCAGCTCCACGGCAGCATTGCGGTTGATACTGATAAACTGATTGTGCTCCAGCTTGATGATATTGCCCTGCTCCTTGGCGAGAAGGGCGGATACCCTGGCCAGCTCTCCCGGCTTGTCGGGAAGGAGCACGGACACGGTAAATACACGATCCCTCTCAATCAGGCCGTGCTGTACAATGGAGGACATGGTGATGACATCCATATTGCCGCCGCTTAAGATGGATACAATCTTCTTTTTCTGTACGTTCAGATGCTTTAGGGCAGCCACGGTCAGGAGGCCGGAATTCTCCACAATCATCTTATGGTTTTCTACCATGTCAAGGAAAGCCACAATCAGCTCGCTGTCCTCTATGGTGATGATACCGTCCACATTTTCCTGTATGTAAGGGAACAGCTTTTCGCCGGGACGCTTCACTGCCGTACCGTCCGCAATGGTGTTCACCTGGGGAAGTCCCACCACCTTTCCCTCCTTAAGGGATGCCTGCATACAGTTGGCGCCTGCGGGCTCCACGCCAATGACCTTAATTTTCGGATTCAGAAGCTTGGCCAGAGTGGAAACGCCGGTACAGAGACCGCCTCCGCCGATGGGAACCAGGATATAGTCCACGGTGGGAAGCTCCTTGATAATTTCCATTGCAATGGTGCCCTGCCCCGTAGCCACGTCCAGATCGTCAAAGGGATGTACAAAGGTATATCCGAACTCGTCCGCCAGCTTATATGCGTGATCGCAGGCCTCGTCAAACACATCCCCCTCCAGCACCACGTCGGCGCCGTAGCTCTTGGTGCGGTTCACCTTCATAAGAGGCGTGGTGGTGGGCATGACCACGGTGGCCTTCACACCGGCCAGCTTGGCCGCGTAGGCCACACCCTGGGCATGGTTGCCGGCCGACGCTGTAATCAGACCCTTGGACTTTTCCTCCTCGGTCAGGGTGTGTATCTTATAGTAGGCGCCCCTCACCTTATAGGCTCCCGTGTACTGCATGTTCTCCGGCTTGAAAAATACCTTGTTTCCTGTCCGGGCAGAGAAATACTCACTGTATACCAGTTTTGTCTCTGTGGTCACATCCTTCACAAGCTCGGAGGCCTCCTCAAATTTTTCCAATGTCAGTTCTTCCATATCTTTGTCCTTCTTTCCCTTGCTTTTATTCTATACTATAGCACGTCAATGTATTGTTTCAATCCACGTTCGGTTATTTCTGCACATGGAACAGGGCATTGACAAAATCATCCGCATTGAATTTCTGCAGGTCGTCTATCTTCTCCCCGATTCCAATGTATTTTACAGGAATTCCCAGCTCGGACTGAATGGCCACGGCAATGCCGCCTTTGGCTGTGCCGTCCAGTTTAGTCAGGATAATGCCTGTGATGTCGGCCACCTCCATAAACTGGCGGGCCTGGGCCAGGGCATTCTGTCCCGTGGTGCCGTCTAACACCACCAGAGTCTCCCTGTAGGCATCCGGATATTCCTTGTCAATGATCCGGTTGATTTTCTTAAGCTCTTCCATCAGATTCTTCTTATTGTGAAGCCTTCCGGCCGTATCACAGATAAGCACGTCCGCCTTCCTGGACTTGGCTGCCGCCACCGCGTCATAGATAACAGCCGCCGGGTCAGACCCCTCCTGCTGCGCTATAAGCTCCACTCCGGCCCGTGAGGCCCATTCAGTCAGCTGCTCAATGGCAGCCGCCCGAAAGGTATCCGCCGCCGCCAGTATGACCCTGCGTCCGTCGTCCTTAAGCTGTCCGGCCAGCTTGCCCACGGATGTGGTCTTGCCCACTCCGTTGACACCGATGACCAGAACCACGGACTTCCTGTGCTCGAATTCGTATGCGTTTTCGCCCAGGTCCATCTGCTCCTTTATGCTGTTGATTAAAAGCTCCTTGCACTCCTCCGGTTCCCGGATGTGCTGCTCCTTCACCTTCTTACGCAAATCCTCCACAATGGACATGGTGGTCTGGATTCCCAAATCTCCCATGATAAGGGTCTCCTCTATCTCCTCATAGAAATCATCGTCAATGGCGGAAAAACCACTGAAAATGGAATCTATCCCTGACACGATATTGCTGCGGGTTTTGGCCAGGCCCTCTACCAGGCGCCCGAAAAAGCCCTTCTTTCCCTCTGCCATAAATCATTCTCCTTTTTGTGTCTTACATATTAGGTCTTATATACAATCAATATATATGAATCATCATATCACAACTTGCACTATTTATCCAGGTCATCTGCAATGAGGTTCACGCTGACCAGCGTGGACACGCCCTTCTCCTGCATGGTGATGCCGTAGAGGCGGTCCGCTGAGACCATGGTGCCTCTTCTGTGGGTGATAACGATGAACTGGGTATTCCTGGTCAGCTTGTGAAGGTATCCTGCGAAACGGTCCACATTGGAATCGTCCAGGGCTGCCTCAATCTCATCCAGAAGACAGAATGGGGACGGCTTTAGGTTCTGGATGGCAAACAGCAGGGAAATGGCTGTGAGAGCCTTTTCACCGCCTGAGAGCTGCATCATGTTCTGCAGCTTCTTGCCCGGGGGCTGGGCAATGATCTGTATGCCTGCCTCCAGGATGTCCTCGTCCTCCATCAGTTCCAGTGTGCCCCGTCCGCCTCCGAACAATTCCTTAAAGACCTTGTCGAATTCAGCCCGTATTTCACCAAACTTCTCTTCAAACTGACGCCGCATCCCGGTATCCAGTTCCTCAATGATTTTCTCCAGCTCGGCCTGGGCAGTGACCAGGTCCTCGTGCTGGGTCCGCATAAACTCGTAGCGCTCCGATACCTCTTTATAATCCTCAATGGCGTTGACATTGATGTTGCCCAGTCCCTTTATTCTGGATTTCAATTCATCTATAAGCTTCTTTACCTCAGGGACGGACTGGTATTCCTCCCTTTTAAGCTCCAGTGCCGTGGAGTAGGTCATCTCATATTCCGACCACATATAGGCGGTGGAAGCCTCCAGCTTTTCCTCCAGCTTTTCCTTCTGGGCCTGGACGCGGAACATATCCTTGTCCAGCTCTGCCAGGCGGGCGGTCAGTTCCTCCCGCTTTGCCAGAAACGCCTTCTGCCTTAAGGACATCTCCTCCTTTTCAGCCTCATGGCCCGCCATCACCTGTTCCAGTTCCTTCATGTGCACCATGGCATTCTGAATCAGTTCTCCCAGATGCGCAATCTCCTGGCGCTTGCCCTCAATCACCTGCCCGGAATTTTCCGTGCCTTCGGCCAGCGAGTCAAACTCCTCTGTAAGCTTCTTTATTTCTCCGGACACACGGTCTGAGTTTTCACGGATAAAGTCCTGTTTCTGGCGCAGGTTGGCTGCCTCCATCTGAAGGGCCGACAGGTCCGCAGCACAGGTCTCCCGCTCTTTCCTGGAGTTCTCCAGGAGAACCGTCTTGTCCTCTATCTCCTGGTTGGCCTGGGTACTCACCTGCTCCAGTTCCCTGGAGTCCTGGGTGAGAGCCGTACGGCTCTCGTTGATTTCCTTTACCTGCTCCTCCAGCTGTCCGTGCTCGCGCACCAGGTCCGTGGATGACTCCGCAATCTCCGCCTTTTTATCCTCCAGCTGGGATATGTTCATACGGATGGTATTCTCCCGGATGGCCATGGACTGGATGTCGGCGCGCAGCTTCTCCAGTTCCCCCTTTTTCTCCTGAGCCAGGGATTCTTCCAGGTTCAGTTCCTTTTGAATCTTCTCCACCTGGACCAGCGCCTTGCTGCAGGTGTTCTCTAACTCATCAATCTCCCTGCGCCGTCCCAGCAGGTTGCTGGAATTCTTAAAGGCGCCGCCCGTCATGGAACCGCCGGCGCTTAAGAGCTCGCCCTCCAGGGTGACGATGCGCAGACTGTACTTATACTTTCTGGCCAGCGCAATGGCGTTGTCGATGGTGTCTGCCACTACCACACGGCCTAACAGGTACCTGGCCAGGCCTTCATACCGGGAGTCCACCTGGACCAGATCGCTGGCCAGTCCCAGAACTCCCTTTTCCTTCAGGGCCGCGGGCTGGGAAAATACCTGTTTGCCGTTAATGCTGGTCAGCGGAAGGAAGGTGGCCCTGCCGTATTTATTCTTCTTCAGATACTCAATCAGCTGTTTGGCCGTTGCCTCTGAATCCGTTACAATGTTCTGGATGCTTCCGCCCAGGGCTGTCTCGATGGCTGTCTCATACTTCTGGCTGGTGGTGATGATATCAGCCACCACCCCATGAATGCCGTGTACCCGGTCACGCACCTCCATGACCCTGCGGATGCTGTTGCCGTAGCCGTCATAGCGTTCCGCCAGGTTCTTAAGGGACTCCAGCTTGGTGTAGGCCATATGGTACTCCTGCTGGGTGTCGTTTAAATTCCGGTTCAGGCGGCGGGATTCCTGCTCTGCCTTAAGAAGGGCGTCCTCAGTCTCCTGAGCCGCGAACTGCTTCTGCTCCAGCTCCTCATTCAGCTGGTCTAACAAAGCCCGTTCCCTGCCGATGTGCTCATCCTGCACCGACTCGTCGCTCTTAAATCTGAGAAGCTTCTGCGATACCTCGCTGCGCCGTAAATTCACCTGCTCCAGCATGGTCTCATAGCGCTGCTGTCTGGCCGTCAGGGAGGCTCTCTCGTTAAGGGCCTGTATGATGCTCCCCTTTGCCCCCTCAATGGCTTCCTCCAGACGGCGGATGGCCTCATCCTGTCCCTCCAGGCGGGCTCCGGCTTCCTCCTGGCGCTTTAGGGCATCCCTCACCTGGCCGCCCATGGCCTTTAGTTCTTCTCTATAGGAGTCCAGCTGCTGATTCTTGGCGGCCAGCTCCTCTTTAATCACATCCCGCCTGTGCTCCAGATGCTCCTGGTTCATCTCCTCCGTATGTATCTGTTCCTTCAAGACATTGATCTGGCCCTCCAGATTTCCCTTCAGCACCGTGCCCTGGCTC
The DNA here is from genome assembly GCF_020297485.1 of Enterocloster clostridioformis. Lineage (NCBI taxonomy): Bacteria > Bacillati > Bacillota > Clostridia > Lachnospirales > Lachnospiraceae > Enterocloster > Enterocloster clostridioformis. The sequence goes on along the minus strand of NZ_JAIWZC010000001.1, from coordinate 708,360 downwards.
AGCTCATCCCGGTCAGCTGCCATGCGGCGCTCCAGATCTGCCAGGGACTGCTCCAGCTCCTCATATCCGGCCTTCAGGCGCTCAGATTCCCTGCCTGTGTCTTCCATATCGCCGGAGAGGATCTGCTGGCGCTTCTCCACTTCCTCCAGCTGCTTTCCCGTTCCCTCTGTCTCCATGAGAAACAGGTTGGCATCGCATATCTTAAGGCTGTCCTTTAACTGAAGATATTCCCTGGCCGCCCTGGACTGACGCTCCAGGGGGCCCACCTGCTTCTCCAGCTCGGAGAGGATATCGCTTACGCGGACCAGGTTGGCCTGCTCGTCCTCCAGCTTCTTCTGGGCAATGGCCTTGCGGCGCTTAAATTTAACGATACCGGCAGCTTCATCAAAAAGCTCCCGGCGTTCTTCCGGCTTACCGCTTAGTATTCTGTCAATCTGTCCCTGTCCGATAATGGAGTATCCCTCTTTGCCTATACCCGTATCATAGAACAGCTCGTTGATATCCTTTAGTCTGCAGGCGCTGCCGTTTATCATATACTCGCTCTCACCGGAACGGTAGAGACGGCGGGATACCGTCACCTGGTCATAGTCAATGGCCAGCTGATGGTCGCTGTTGTCCAGGGTGATAGCCACGTAGGCAAATCCCTGGGGCTTTCTCATCTCGGTTCCCGCAAAGATGACATCCTGCATGCTGGCGCCGCGCAACTGCTTGATGCGCTGCTCGCCCAGTACCCAGCGCACTGCGTCGGCCACATTGCTCTTGCCGCTGCCGTTGGGGCCAACGATACCGGTAATGCCGTTATGGAATTCAAATACCAGCTTGTTGGCAAAGGATTTAAACCCCTGAATCTCAATACTTTTTAAATACATAGTCCACCTGCTTATTCTTCTGCTGCGGCTTCCTGCGCCTTAAGCTTCAGGATGCCGTTATAGGCAGCCACCTGTTCTGCCGCCTTCTTGGTACGTCCCGCGCCCCGGCCGACCTCCTCATCCCCGATTTTGGCACAGACCTCAAAGGATTTATTGTGGTCCGGCCCTTCCTCACGGATAATCTCATAGGACAGGGGCGCCTCCTGGCGGCTCTGCACCATCTCCTGTAAGATAGTCTTGCTATCATAAAAGAGCTGCTTGTGTTCGATGTCGTTTAAGATAAAACGATGAATGAACTCTTTTGCATTAGCAAAACCACCGTCCAGGTAAATCGCGCCAATCAGTGCCTCCATGGCGTCTGACACCACGGAATTGCGGTTCCGGCCGCCGGTGGCATCCTCGCCCTTGCCCAGGTACAGGTATTGGCCCAGCTTAATATCCCCAGCGCAGTAAGCCAGGGTGGGTTCGCACACAATGCTGGCCCTGATTTTTGTCAAATCTCCTTCCGGCAGTGTCTCATACTTGCGGTAGAGGAATTCGCTGGTCACGATTTCCAGGACAGCATCCCCCAAAAACTCCAGGCGCTCATTGCACCTGCTGTGGTCCAGACGGTGCTCGTTGGCATAGGAGCTGTGGGTCAGGGCCTGGGTAAACAGGTTCTTGTTTTTAAACTCGTATGAAATCCTCTCTTCCAGTTCTTTTAAATGACTGTTCATAATGATCCTTCCTTCTTCAAATACCCGTGGGGCAGGTCTTAAAACATGCCTCCCAAACGCACAAAAAGGGCTGTGCTTACAGCCCCTGTGCCTGTCCGTTAGTTTAAAGCGTTCTTAATCTGCTCTACTGCATCGCCTACTGTCACAATCTGTTCTGCAGCCTCATTTGGAATCTCAATGTCGAATTCCTCTTCAATTCCCATGATAATCTGGAAAATGTCCAGTGAATCCGCACCCAGGTCATCTACGAATGTAGCTGCCATTGTCACTTCCTCCGGTTCAATGTTCAAAACTTCTGCGATAATACCCTGTAATTTCTCAAATTCCATCTCTTAGCTCCTCTTTCTTAAATCTTGATTTTTAACTTCGTCCCTCGGACTTATTTTTCGTTTTGGACGTCCAGGCACTGACGGATTTTACCATTGATATCCTGTTCCTTAAACGTCACACATTGAATAATGGAATTACGCACCTCCGTGCGCTTTGAATTGCCGTGGGTCTTGACTACAAGGCCTTTCAGACCCAGCAGGGGGGCTCCGCCGTACTGGCTGCCGTCAAAGGATTTAAGTGTTTCCCTGAGAGCCGGCTTTACCAAAAGGGCGCCAATCTTACTGCGCAGGGTAGACATCATACCGCCCTTCACCATGCTGATTAAGGTGGCCCCAACCCCTTCATACAGCTTCAGGATTACATTGCCCACAAATGCCTCACAGACAATGACATCCGCTCCGCCATGGGGAATTTCCCTGGCTTCAATGCTTCCGATGAAGTTAATCCCCTTACATTCCTTTAACAGGGGAAATGTCTCCTTCACCAGCGCATTGCCTTTTTCTTCCTCCGCACCGATATTGACAATGGCTACCCGCGGGTTCTTAATTCCCATCACATGCTCCATATAGATGGAACCCATCTGGGCAAACTGCGCCAGGTGAGACGCTCTGGCATCCACATTGGCTCCACAGTCAATCAAAAGTGATACGCCTTTCTCCGTAGGAATAAGCGGTGCCAGCGGCGGACGTTCCACACCCTTATTGCGTCCCACTATCACCTGTCCGCTTACCAGGATTGCCCCGGAACTTCCGGCGGATACAAAGGCATCGGCTTCTCCCTGTTTTACAAGGTTTAAGCCCACCACAATGGAAGAGTCCTTCTTCTTACGGATAGCGTTTACCGGCGGCTCCTCAGTGGCAATTACTTCTGTGGCGTTCACCACCTGAATCTGGTCCTTGTTATAGGTGTGCTTTGACAGTTCTGAAACAACTGCCTGCTCCTGCCCCACAAGAAATACCTGGATGCCAGGTTTTGCGTTCACAGCCTCCACTGCTCCGGCTACCATCTCGCCCGGCGCATAATCTCCGCCCATAGCGTCTACCGCTACTTTAATCATAATGACTCTCCTTTCGGTCCTGCATACAACTTATAATATACTAGATATCATTCTATAAATCAATATGTTTTTTCACTGGTTTTTGGGGAATTGAAGGCCCCTGTTTGTGTCTGTTCCAGGCGTACATACGTCAGGAATATGCATACTTCTGCAACGTTTGGATTGTCAACCGGCCTCCGGAGTGGTAAAATAAAAGCAGATAAAGCCAGTGATACTTTTATGATATTTAGGAGGGATTTCTATGAATTATGAAGGACAAATCTGCCGCGGTCCCATGGAACGCTCATCCTATATGCTTCCGGTTGCCGTTGGCTGTTCCTACAACCGGTGCAAATTCTGCACTCTGTTCCGACACCTGAAATACAGGGAGCTTCCCATGGAGCAGATAGAGGGGGAGCTGGAACGGGTCCGTAATCTGGGAGGGAATCCAAAGCACGTCTTTCTCGGTGACGGCAATGCCTTTGGACTGGACACAGGCCGTCTTCTTAAGATAACAGACCTGATCCACCGGTATTTTCCGGATTGCTGCGCCATCAACATGGATGCCACTGTCACCAATATCCGGGCCAAATCCCAAGAGGAGCTGCAGGCCCTCCGGGCTGCCGGTATACGCCATCTGTATTTAGGCATTGAAAGCGGCCTGGACGATGTCCTTGTCCGTATGGAAAAGGACCATAACCTGGACCAGGCATACCGCCAGATTGACCGGATTCAAAATGCGGGATTTATTTATGATGCCCATATCATGACCGGAATTGCAGGGCACGGAAGGGGAAGGGAAAATGCATATGCCACCGCAGAATTCTTCAACCGCACCAGGCCCCGGCGTGTCATAAACTTCTCATTGTTCCTGTCTCACAGCGCCCCTCTGTACCGCGAGGCCCAGGCCAAAACCTTTGTTCCTGCCACGGAGCTGGAAAACCTGCAGGAGGAACGGCTGCTTCTGGAACTTCTGACCACCCCGGGGCCCCTGGTATACGACGGATTCCACGACCGCATTGAGTTCCGGGTCCGGGGAACCCTGCCCGGCGAAAGGGAGAAGATGCTGGATAAACTGGACCGGGCCATTGAACGGTACAAGAATCAGGAGCCGGTTATTACGTACTAATCCATTAAGCAAGGCCAGCCATTACAGTTCTTCCCCATTGCTTTCAATCACCTTCTTATACCAGTCAAAGGAATCCTTTTTTCTCCTGGATAAATCCCCTGTTCCGTCGTCGTATTTTTCCACATAGATGAAGCCGTACCGCTTTGCCATCTCTCCTGTGGAAGCGCTGACTAAGTCAATGCAGCCCCATGGAGTATAACCCATCAAGTCCACGCCATCCCTGACCGCTTCCTTCAACTGCTCAATATGCTTTTTCAAATAATCAATGCGGTACTCATCATGGATTTTTCCGTCCTCTTCAATCTTGTCATAAGCGCCCAGACCGTTTTCCACCACCATTAAGGGGATGCGGTAGCGGCCATAAAGCTCATTTAAGGTGTACCGTAAGCCCTTAGGGTCGATCTGCCAGCCCCAGTCGCTGGATTCCAGATATGGATTTTTGGCCCCTCCGGCTAAATTGCCGCCTGTCCGGACCTTGTCTTTGTCAGCGCTCTCGCAGTTTGACATGTAGTAGCTGAAGGTATAGAAGTCCACGCAGCCCTGCTTTAAAATTTCTGCATCCCCTGGCTCCATGTTAACAGTGATTTGATTTTCCTCAAAATACCGTTTCATAAAGTGAGGATATTCTCCCCTAACCTGTACATCCCCGCAGAACTGGTTCATGATCTGGTTTTTCTTCTGAGCCTTCAATATATCATTAGGATTGCAGGTGAGGGGATAGGTGGTGATATGGCAGATCATACAGCCGATTTGGCAGTCAGGGTCAATCTCATGTCCTTCCATGACAGCCAGGGCGCTTGCCACAAACTGATGGTGAATCCCTTGAAAACGCAGGGCCGGAATATCCTTCTGGTTCATAAAATCCGTGGTGCCTTCATTTAAAATTCCCAGAGACAAATAGCCTCCCATGGGCATGGTGCCTGCGTTGATTTCATTGAAGGTCAGCCAGTATTTCACCTTTCCTTTATACCGCTTAAATAAGACCTTTGCGTATTTCACAAAAAGCTCCACACATTCTCTGGAAGCCCAGCCATTGTATTTTTCCGTCATGGCAAAGGGCATTTCATAATGGGAAATGGTTACCAAAGGTTCAATATCATGCTTTAAGCATTCCTCTATGACATCATCATAGAATTTTAATCCGGCTTCATTTGGCTCCTCTTCCATTCCAGTGGGGAAAATCCTGGTCCAGGCAATAGAAAACCGGAAGCACTTAAAACCCATTTCTGCAAAGAGGGCGATGTCCTCTTTATAATGATGGTAGAAATCAATGGCCTCATGGCTGGGATAAAAGGTCCCCTCCTCCACAGCTCTCGTAATCCTCTTGGAGGTTGCGCGGGAACCTCCTGTGCACAAATCAGCGCAGGACACCCCCTTTCCGTCCACATTCCAGGCTCCCTCGCACTGGTTGGCGGCCACTGCGCCGCCCCATAAAAAGTTTTCTTTTAATACTGACATTGTTTCAATCTCCTTTCCATATTTTAATCCACCCAAAGGCTTTTATTTTCATAGCGCTGATCCAGGTGGCCGCTGAACCATCTGCCGTTCATCACATTTGCGATTACCTTTTCTTTTATTTCTTTGGATATGGTTTCATCCTGGTCCATTTCATCCATAATTACACCGTAAGACGTTTTTACAGACTTACATTCTGCCAGGGCTTTGCCCTCTGCGGCGTCAAGCACCATGGTAAGATGCGTTTTTTCGTCCCATGGGCTCCAGGCTTCAAGGCCCTGGCCGTTTGGATCTCCTGTGTAAAGGAAGTTTTTAAGGTACTGCAAAAACAGATTCCCCATGTCCACATATCCAGGCTGGTTAAAGGTATCAGGCAGCATGGGGGCATAATTGTTCTCTGTGGAAAGCATGGGTATAAAAATACCATGGAAAGACCCGTAAACAGGAATTGGATAGGCGGAGCTGGAATCCCCATAATTGACGCTGCATAAATAAATGGGAGATTCATAGGAAGAGCTCATCTTCTCAGCGGAAGCCTCTGTGTTAAAATATCCATACATTCTGCTTCCATATTTTATGGCAAAATTTTTTGCGGCAAGGAGCTCCTCCTCTGAAAGACCTTCCATGCCGCTTCCGGAATAATAACTATCTCCATAGGCAAACATGCTGAATTCTGTAGTTCCGGTGAGCATCAGAACAGGCACATCTATATACGCATCTGTTTCAAAGCCTTCCTTTGGAATCACAACACCATCGGCGTAAAGGTGGGGGAACACGCTCATCCGTATTCCCGCGTTTCCCATAAGGGCGCTTAAGCGTTCTGAAGAAATGCTGTATAAATAATCCCGCACCTCCTTCCCTGTTCCTAAAAGCCATTCCTCTGCCTCTGTTTCATCCCCTGCTTTCCCATCCTCTACGGCCAAAGGCGCAATGGCAGCTGCAATTTTTTTTGCGCTCAATTCCTGGTCGGACACGGTCATACCGCCGCTGAAAACCACGGCTTTTTGGAATTTTCCTTTAAACAGAGGGCTTATGAGCATGGCCATCACATCGCGCCCTCCCGCGCTGAACCCCGAAACCGTTATGTTTTCCGGATCGCCGCCAAACTGCTCAATATTTTCCCTTACCCAGTCAAGAGCCTTTGCTATATCCAGCATGGCAAAGTTGCCGGTGGCATGTTCCTCTTCCATAAGGGCGGGCAGACAGTTAAAGCCCAGAAGTCCCAAACGGTAATTCACTGATACAAAAACCATATCATTTTTCACTGCCATTTCAGTTCCTATTAATTCCCTGGTATTTCCGGTTTGATTGTTGCCTCCATGGATAAAAACAATAACAGGAAGCTTTTTGGCCCCTTTCCTGCTGTAAACATCTAAGTTTAAGCAATCCTCCGTTCCGATAACCGCTTCATTTTCAAGCTGAAGGGCAGGCTCCTTAAAATCCGTGGCGGAAAGCCTTTCCGTCCAGACATCCGGATCCAATGGTGCCTTCCAGCGGAGACTGCCAGAAGGTTCCTTTCCATAAGGAATGCCGTACCATACCAGCGCCTTCCCCTTTTCAATCCCTTCAACCGGACCAAAAGCAGTATCCTTTCTCTTTTCCTCTGCAGCCTCCTGTGGCTGGACTGATGTCTCCGGCGCAGCAGCCGGCGCTTCCGGAACCGGATTCTCCCCGGCCGCAGTCTCCTGCGTCATAACCGCTTGTCCTCTTCCCATGTTTTCCCCCTTACAGCCGGATGCCAGCACAGCTCCCGCTATTAAGAGCAATAGCCATTTTTTCTTCATAACCACACCTTCTTTTCTTTTATACAATGGTAAGCAATACCTCTCCTGCTGCAATTTCTTTTGTTTCCGCCGCCTTGATGCTGATAAAATCAGCGGGGTTGGAAATCAGCACAGGAGTGATCACATCATAGCCCTTTTCCTTTAATAAGCTTAGGTCAAATTCCAGAAGCAGATCTCCCGCCTTCACCCTGTCGCCCATTTTACAATGAAGATTAAAGCCTTCTCCTTTTAAATTTACCGTGTCCAGGCCCACATGAATTAAAATCTCGGCCTGGTTATCTGCAGTGATTCCCACCGCATGTTTGGAATCCATAACCGCGCTGATCATTCCATCTGCAGGAGCATATACCTTTCCGTCAGAAGGAATAACGGCTGCTCCCTCTCCTAAAACGCCGCCGGAAAATACCGGGTCCGATACCTCCTTCAAAGAAATTACAGCGCCGTTTAAAGGGCTTTTGATTTCAATGCGCTCCACCAAAGGCTTTATTTCCTGCGGCGGGGTCTTTGTCTCCTCTGCGCTGGCGGCTTCCTTCTCTCCCGCTTCTGCCGGGTCGGGTTTATAAAGCGCAAGGCTGACCAGGAAAGAAACGCCCAGGGATATAGCCAGGGCGATAACGCCGTTAAGAAGATTTGCCAATCCCTCTCCGCCGATCATCTGAATGAGCGTCAGAGCGGAGGGGGAACCTCCCATGGTATACCCCACCAGATGGGTGATTCCGGAATAAAGCCCGGAGGCTCCCGCACCGCAGACTGCCGCAATCATGGGTGTTTTGTATTTTAAAGTAATTCCATACATGGCAGGCTCAGTGACGCCCGCCACAATGGCAGAAATCCCAGCGGCTGATGCTGTGGATTTTACAATATTATCTTTGGTCTTGACGGCTACAGCCATGGAGGCTCCGCCCTGAGCTAAATTGGAGCAGAACATGGTGGTAATTAATACCGCGTCGTAACCAAAGCTGGCCAGACTGATGGTACAGATGGGGATCAGAGCATAGTGCATTCCGGTCATAACAATAAAAGGCATGATTGCGGAAAGCACGGCAATGATTAGCCAGTCAATCTTATTATAAAGGAAATTAACTCCATCCGCCAGATAATTTCCCACTATGGCTCCAATAGGGCCAATCACTACCAGAACCACGGGAACAGAAACAAATATGACAATTAAAGGCTTTAAAAACACCTTCACCATATCTGGGCAGATCTTATCCGCAAACCTTTCAATCCACCTCATAAACGGGACCATCAAAAGCACCGGAAGGACAGAAGAACTATACGAAGCCGAGGTTACGGGAAGCCCGAAATAAGAGGTGTTTCCCTGTAAAAGCAAGGCCCCAAGATCGGGATGAAGCAGTACGGCGGCCATCACCATTGCTAAAAAGGGGTTGCTGTTCAGCCTCTTAGCCGTTGTGTATGCCAGCATGATCGGCATAAAATAAAAGAAAGCGTCTCCCACTGTGTTCAGGATGATATAGGTGCTGCCCGTGGTGTCCACCAGATTGAAGGCGGTGAGCAAGGTCAGAATCACCTTAATCATACCGCATCCCAGCATGGCCGGAAGAAGGGGCGTCATGCAGCCCGCCACAAAAGCGCAGAGCCTGGAAAACAGGTTTTCCTTTGGACCGCCGTTTTCCGCCCTCCCTCCGTCTGAGAAATCACCCAGCTTTTGAAGCTCGGCAAACACATGAGTGACCTCATTGCCAATAACCACCTGGTACTGACCTCCCTGTTTGATGACCCGTAAAACTCCGGGAATTTTCTCCACCTCTGAATCCTTTGGAAGCCCCATGTCCTTTAACATAAAGCGCAGCCTTGTGATGCAGTGGGTCAGACCCTCCACATTTGCCTTTCCGCCGACCATTTCTAAGATTTGTCCGGCTGTTTTCGCATAATCGAATGCCATTTTTTCTACCTCCTCTTTATTTTTTGATAGCCATAGCTTTCAGCTGCAAAAAAACCCTGACAAAGCCTGCCTTCTTCCGCCGGGCTGAAAATTACAGCCTCTGGCGGACAGCAGAGAATTGTCAGGGTCATGCCCCTCCCGGAAAGCCAGTCAGGTAACACGCCTGTATTCTATTTTAGAATTATTGTCTGGTTATTTTTTCAATATGAATCATCAGGTAAAGCATCTCTTCCCTGTTCAATTCATAATGATACACATCGTGAATAAAATCTGCTATCTTTACAATACATTTGTAGGATTGGGGATACTTTTCCTTGATCAGATGAAACCATTCATCCTCTGAGCCGGCGCATTGCTTTCCCTCAAACATCCTCTTGGCAAAGAATTTTAAATGAGTGATAAACCTCTGGTAATCCCAGCTTTCCTCATCCATCCGGATCTGGTAGCAGGCCTCCACAATCTGTGTGATCTCCTTAATGAGCCTTGTGATGGCTTCCAGATTCTCTACCTGGCTGTCTCCAAGCTGGGAGCATACATAATGAAAGGCTAAGAACGCCGCCTCATCCGGCTCCATCTGGATATGAAACCTCTTTTTCACCAGCTCAAGCCCCCGGCAGCCCACCTGATATTCCTTGGGATATAAATGCTTTACCTCCCAAAGCATGGGATTTTTTAAGACTGCTCCTGATTGATAGCGTTCCACTGCTCCTGCCAAATGATCACAGATAGGAATCAGCACCCGTTCCGAAACCTTAAGCTCACAGACTTCTCTGGCGTAATGGGTCATCTGCTCCGCGATCTCCCAATATTCCTCCGGCAGCTTTGCAAAAAAGTCCTGAAACCTCTTAATTTCATTCTTGTCATTGGGTGTAAAAATGCGCTCTACCTGGGTGCTTACTATGGAATCCCTTTTTCTTTTGTTAAATCCGATTCCCTTTCCCTGGAGAATAATTTCCTTCCCCTCCGGGTTGCGGGATACAACCATGTTATTATTCAGCACCTTTTCAATTACCATACCGGACCTTCCCCCATGTGTTTTGTAAGTCAAATCTCCCATCCCAAACAGCGGGCGTTCTATTTGCAGCTCCCCAAGCGGCGAGATATTTGACTCTCGCAGCAACAGCCATACAGACATGCAAACATGTCAACGCAGCTCGTTGTTGGCAGAAATAAAAAAACAAGTTCCACAAAATAAAACTCCGCCATCCACCATGGAGTCATTTTCTTGTAGACCTTGCCCGCATTACCGGTCACAAACTACCGTCTATTCACTATGCGTAGTATAACATTCTTGTTTTTTATTGTCCAGATGTAAAAATGCACACTTCTCAACTATTTTTTTGTGCATTTTTACATCTGATAAAATTGTTTTCTTTGAACATTAATTTCTTCGGAAAGCTCCGAAAAATCCTTTCGGAAATGGGTATTATGTAAACAAGGGTTCTCGGTCAATATAGCCGAAAACCCTTGTTTTTCCTAGCTTTTTTCACTTTTTACAAAAATGCTTGTTCTTAATCTTCAACGCTTACGATTTCTCTCTTGTTGTAAGAACCGCAAGCCTTGCAAACTCTATGAGGCATCATCAGGGCACCGCACTTGCTGCACTTTACCAGATTTGGAGCGCTCATCTTCCAGTTTGCTCTACGGCTGTCTCTTCTAGCTTTAGAAGATTTATTCTTTGGACAGATAGACATGGTTTACACCTCCTTCGACTGTTTAAAAATATCCTGGATAACTGACATCCTTGGGTCAAGTGGCCTATTATCGCAGTCACAAGTCTCGTGGTTGAGATTTGTGCCACATCTATCACAGATTCCCTTGCATTCATCACTGCAGAGAACCGCCATAGGCAGGTTCAAGGTTAACTCATTACCAACCAACTGGTCGATATCCAGTTTATAACCATTTACGTAGGGCTGCTCGTCCAAATCTTCCACCCGCTCTTCATCACTCTGGTTCATGTCCAGTTCCTGGTCAATTTCCAGATGGAAAGGAACTCTCACGGGGTCAAGGCATCTGGCGCATGGCATAATCAGAACCAAATCAGCGGTTCCAGCTAAGGTCAGCTTCTTATTTCCCCTATTTGTTATCACCAATGACAATGGTCCCTTTTCTGCAATGTCGTATACAGTGTCGGCCATCCTGAACTGGGTCATCTCAAGCTCAGGCGTATATGTTTTGGACTTTCCCTCAACAGGAAACAGCTCAGATAAGTTAATTAGCATATTAACCTCCTAATACGCATCTCTTGCATTATACATACCATTGCACATTTTGTCAACTATATTTCCGTTTTTTTTCCAGAAGAGTCGAGCCGAATTTTTTTCTTATATTGCTTTACCGTCATATTTTCAAACTTTTTGAAAACCTTACTGAAATAACTGCTTTCATTGTAGCCCAAACGGAATGCAACCTCCGCAATACTGTCCTCCGTAAAGTAAAAATAGCCTTTAGCCAGATGCAGTTTTCTCATATGAAGATACTCCGTAACACTGACCTTAAACTGCTCCCTGAATATACGGCTCAGGTATCCCTGACTGATTGCACAGTTCTCAATAATACTGTTGAGAGTAATATCTTCTTTTATATGTTTCTCTATATAAATAAAAATATTCTCCAGCAGCGGATAACGGCCAATACTGTTCTGCCGGAACAGATAATCCATGACTCTGAAAAGCCAGAGTTCTGATGTTTTTCTGTCCGGAATCAGTACCTCATTAATCGGGAACAGTTCTGATATGTTTCCGCTGTCGCCATACACACTCCTGGTGTCCAGCAGGTTCTGTCCCAAATAGGTAAAAAGTTTAATCAGCCGAACGGGATCCTCACCGCCAATTGCGTAAATTTCATCAATTACACCGGCAATTCCGTCATAAAAATCCCCGAAATCTTTATTCCGAAGATAGGAGGCAAGGATTTCCAGTTGGTTCTGCACGGAATCCTCATGTTCTGTTTTGTAATTTTCCATGATTTTCTTCAGACAACTGTATGTAATCGGTTTTTCCAGAACGTCCTTTACCTGGCTTTGGGCAGCACTCCGAATCAGAACGTTGGCGGCATGGGCAGAAAGGATATATATACTAATCTCCGGATTGGACTGGTGAATAATCCTGCTGGCCTCCAGACCGGTGATTCCCGGCATCTGCATATCCATGAATACAATATCAATCACATCCTCTTTACAGACACGGACCGCGCGCTCACCGGTATCTGTCATGGAAACCACTTTGAAAGCACTATCCTTTGCAATCATCACATGCAGCGCTTCGCGCATCAGTATATCATCATCTGCTATCAAAACCCTGTACATGATTACTCAGTCCTTTCTTCATAATGCTCCGGCCACAATAAGATACTTTTCGATCCTTTGTTTCTGTAATTCTCCGTAATAATGCCGTATTCCTTTCCAAACAGTCTTTTCATCTTCTCCTTTGCATATTCCATACCCATTTTTATATAATAGCCTTCATGTTTGTCCTTATAAGCTTCATACTTGATATCCAGCTCTTCTTCCGTCAGTCCCGGGCCTGTGTCATTTATCTCCAGAAACATATTACCACTGTGCATATACCCTGTCACCGTAATTTCTCCGCCTTCCTTCTCCAGCATAATACCATTATAAAAGGCGTTTTGTATAAACGGCATTAAAATATCAGAAGGCATCTTCTGCATATGCAGTTCCTTTGGAACCTGGATGGAATACTCCAGCCGGTCCCCTGTTTTCTTTTTCTGGAATATCAGGTACCGCTCCGCATGCTCCAGCTCTCCGGAAATATGAACAAAGGTGCTCTTTTCCGTATATTTATATTTTATGTAATCAATATAGGTGCTCAGCAGCTCATTTGTCCTGTCTGCTTCTTCTATAATTGTCAGATTCAACAGCGATGTCAGCATGTCCAGAAGCTCATATTGATTGCTCTGCATCTCCAGTTCCATAATCCGCCTGTTAATTTGTGTGATTTCCTTGGCATAGCTGTGGTTCAATACCTGCAGCTTTTTCATCCGTTTCTTCAGAATATCTTCCTGAAGGTGCTGGCTGACCTCGTTCTCACTCAGCTGGTTAATTACCAGAAAAACCAGGTTCGCAATATCCAGAAATTTTTCATATGAATAAAAAGGAATTTCCTCCAGCAACGGCCTGTATTCTGCAACCGCCTCATCCGCCTTGGCAGAATGCATAACCGATGACAGCCTGCTGACAGATTCCGGGGCATCATTGCATTGAATCTGCCCCCCAATAAAACCTCCCAGATAATGGCCGCGGACAATAATTGGAATGGCCACCTCCAAAAGTCCGCAGGGACAAAAGTATACGTTTGTCTTTTGTGTAACTGCTGCCTGGATGGAACCGAAGGCATCCGAAGATTTACATCTCTCCATTGCCTCCGGGTTATTGCGAACCTTCCCACAATAGCGTGAAAAGGAGGTTGCCGATGTAATGGGATCCCCCTTGAAATCAACTGTAATGAAAGCCAGTCCGGTTGCCTTGGATAGGCTCTCCTGTATTGTCTCCAGCTTTTCTTTTCCGAACAGGTGGATGATATCCAGTTGATTAATACTGTTTTCTTCATTGATGCTGAGATATTCATCCAATGCATCTGGTTCTATCCCTTCCATATGCATCATCTTATGATATTCTGCCATCTGATTAATCCCTCTCTTTATGCCTGTAATTGTTATTTTAGCATCTTTTCACCATTTAAACAATCCTATTCCGACCAGGAGACGGTACAACGGCGTATGGAAAAAGGCCGTGCCAGCTCCTTTAGGGTAACACGGTCTTATGTCCAGCTTGTCACAAGTCATCTTTACTGTCAGTTAGTAAATACTTAATAATATTTTTTTAATAGCCTCTGTTCCGGCTTCCCTTGGATTGCCAGCAAGGCAGTTATCCATCAGGGCGTTATCCGTCATGTTCTGTAGCTGCTCTTCATATGCCTCTATATTAATTCCCAGCTCCCTGATTGAGGATGGCATTTCCATGCACCGCATCAGGGTACGAATCAGCTCCTTTAAGGTGTTGACAGCCATTACCGGTGATTCGTTCATGTCAACCAACTGGACCTTGCAGGCAAGACTTGCATATTTGTTCATGATATCATGGTTTACACTATTATAATCAATGATCTGATTTAACAGTAGGGCATTGGCCAATCCATGGGGTATGTGGAACGTACCTCCCAGCTGATGGGCAATGCTGTGGTTTAATCCCAGGCCTGCCGTATTAAAAGCCATTCCCGCCAGTGTGGACGCCTCATGCATCAGGGTTCTGGCCTCCAAATTCTTTCCATCCCTGTAGCATTGTAAAAGCGCCTTAATCAATAATTCAATTGCCTTTTCTGACAGCGCGTCCGAGAATACATTGCTCCCGTTTGCAACATAGGCCTCCAGGGCATGTGTCAGCACATCCATCCCTGTATTTGCCGTAATGGAAGGCGGTACAGACAATGTAAGCCTTGGGTCAAGGATGGCCACGTCTGCCAGAATATCATCCGATGATATCAGATGCTTGCTCTTACTCTCTGAATCCGTTATGACAGCGGCTGAGGTGACCTCTGAGCCGGTTCCGCTGGTTGTGGGTATGGTGATGAATTTCGGCTTCGGAACCAGATTCCTCACTCCGGCAAAGTAAATCATTCCCTTGGCCGTATCAATGGCAGAGCCGCCTCCAAAACCAATGACAATCTCAGGACGTACCTTACAGATTACGCTAAGCCCCTTTCCCACCACCTCGATGGTGGGATCCGGTATGGCCTGGTCAAAAATGTCCACGGTATTGCTGGAATCCAGCGCATCTAATATGTAGCTGATTGCCCCGCTCTCTGCAAGGAACTTATCACAAACCACCAAGATCCTTTTTTTTCGGATTTTCCGCAGATATTCCATTGCGTAGCTTCCGCTGCGTATCTTTGTCTTTATATATACATTAGACATTTGCACTTCTCCTTCATATTCAGTCCATATACTGCCGCGTACAGGGATTAACGGATACTAAAAGCATCGGTCATAACACATTTGCGCTTCCTGCAAAATGCCCTGGGGGAGGTAAGTCCCTCTCCGGTAGGTCCGGCAATAGTGAAGGTGGTATAACCTTCTCCCCCCACGCCGATTCCGGCGTAGGACGGAGCATTTTTGACAAAGATAGTGGTCTCCATAATTTTAGCCATCTTGCTGAGCTTTTCTACATTCCTGGAGTGCATCATGGCTGTGTGACGGTTCCCGTGCTCTGCCTGATGGGCATATTCAATTGCCGTATCCACATCACAGACCCGCACCACCGGAAGAATGGGCATCATCATTTCCTCCTGAACAAGCAGATGCTCCTTCGGAACCTCCATGATGATGACCCTGACACTGGCGTCCGCTGTGATTCCCAGCTTATCCAGGATATAACGGGCGCTCTTTCCCACAAAGGATGTCTTCGGACCTCCCTTTTCATTGGTTACAAGCGTTACCAGCTTCTCCAACAGTGCCGGGTCCGTAATTTGATACGCCCCGTTTTCCTTCATGTTGTGAATCAGGTAATCACAAATTGAATCCACAGCAAAGACTTCCTTTTCTGCGATACATGGAACGTTGTTATCAAAACTGCATCCATCCACGATATCTTTTGCAGCCTTTACAATATCGGCTGTCTCGTCAACCACAACCGGAGGATTGCCGGCACCTGCGCCGATTGCCTTTTTTCCGGAAGACAGTACCTTCTTGACAATGGAGGGACCTCCGGTGGCCACCAGCAGACGGACACTTGGGTTCTCAATCATTTTATTGGTATTTTCTATGGACGGCTCTTCCACCATGGTAATCAGGTTCTCCGGGGCGCCGCTCTCTGTCAGGGCTTTGTTCAACAGCTTTACTGTCATCTGCGAAACCTTTTTTGCCCTGGGATGAGGACTGAACACCACTGTATTCCCTCCGGCAATCATGGAAATGGAGTTATTGATGATTGTCTCGGTGGGATTAGTGGTCGGCGTAATGGCCCCAATGACGCCAAAGGGACAATATTCCACCAAAGTCAGTCCGTTGTCACCGGTCACGGCCTCTGTCAGCAAATCCTCCGTACCCGGAGTCTTCTCAGCCGCCAGCCGGTTTTTAATTAATTTATGCTCATAGTCGCCAATCTCCGTCTCTTCCACAGACAGCCTGGATATCATCTCCAGATTCTCTCTTTTAAGAATCGTCCGGCGGATCACATCCACATATTTCTGCCTGTCAGAAATTTTAGAGAATAACAGCTTTTTCTGGGCTTCTTCTGAAGCTGTAATCGCCTCATCCATTGTTTTAAATACGCCATACAGCTCTGCCTTTGGCATTATGAACTTCTGGGGCTGTTCTGCCTTTATCTCCTTTAAAGCCTGTTCTACCATCTGTTCAATTACTTTTATATCCATATCCAAGCGTATCACACCTTCCTTCATTTATACGGGGCCAGCAGAGGCACTCCATGCGATGCCGAGAGGAGTAACCAAGAGCGCATCATTCGTCTTGACCGTTTTGATGCCCAATGCCTTCTCAAATGTATGTTCAAACTCGCTGAAGCAGCTGGCTCCGCCTACTACATAAACACAGTCCACCTCATACCCGGAAAGGAATCCCTTGACGATAGATGCCATCTTTTCAACCACTGGTTTTATGATTGGAAAGACATCCCTCTCTCTATCCTTATCTGTTTTCAGTTTTTCAGCTTCCTCAATTGAGATTCCATAATATCCCGCAAGGACCAGAGTCATATGGGTTCCGCCGGTAGGCTCATCTGCGGTAAAAATCACCCTTCCGTCTTTCAGTATGCTGATTCCGGTGGTTCCGCCACCGACATCCACAACTGCCCCGTCTCTGATTCCCAGTACCGAGGCTGCAGCGGTGGGTTCATCAATCACATGAATCACTTCAAATCCGGCCCCCTCCACCACATTAGCAATACACCTTACGTTCCCCTCAATGATTCCCGGGGGAACCGCGGTGGCCGCTGTTTCCAGGGGCACTCCAAGCATTTCCTCCAGCTGGGCCTTCAGGCGGCGTACGGTCTGCATCGCGCCCACAAAATCCACCACAATGCCGTCCTTTACTGCTTTGGAAACAGCGGTCGCGCCTGCAACAGGATGGTTATTCTCATCCGTGACAGCGATTACTATGTTGGCAGTTCCCAAATCCACACCTGTCTTTAACATCCCTGAAAAGGGATTGCATTTGTTCTCCCTTATCAGCTCCGAAAATTCAGACAGCACTTCTTTGGTCATGAGCATATAACCCCTCTTTTCTAAGCTTGATTTATCGCCGGATTATGACATAATCATTGTTCTTAAGCGCACATGCATTGGCTTCATCCACATCCACATGCATCTCCAGTTCAAATTGTTCTGACACCCGGATTAATACATCTCCAAACACTCCGTGTCTTTCACCGAATGTTTCCACCTCCACGATATCCTTATCCCATACGCCCATGGCCTCCGCCTGCTGCGGCGTCATATGGATATGGCGGAGCGCTACAATCGCTCCCCGGGGCAGCCAAACCGTGCCCTTGGGTCCCACCATTTCCAGTCCGGGCGTTCCTGTCAGATCCCCCGACTCCCTGATGGGAGCTTTGACGCCCAGGCGGAAGCTGTCTGTTTTGGATATCTCTATCTGGCTTTGCTTTCTGACCGGCCCCAGTATACGCACCCGTTCAAACTCTCCTTTTGGTCCGCGGATTGTCACAGTCTCATTGCAGGCATATTGCCCCGGCTGTTTTAAATCGCTTTTTTTGGTGAGCTGATACCCTTTTCCAAACAAGGTTTCCAAATCTTCCGAGGTCACATGAACGTGCCGGTTGGAAACTCCTACAGGGATTTTAAACGCATTATATTTTGTAATCTTATCTATTACCCGTCCGGTAATCAGTTTCAGCAGTTCTTCATTTACCATCATGTTCAACCCCTTCCGGAAGTTTGGATACCGGCCACGGAAGCCGGTATACACTTACTGGCATCCTATAACGATTTGGGTAAAATTTTCTCTACATCCGTATGCGGTCTTGGGATTACATGCTGGGATACTACCTGGCCCACATTTGCCGCAGCGGCAGCGCCTGCATCAACCGATGCCTTCACTGCGCCCACATCCCCGCGGACCATAACCGTAACCAGGCCGGAACCAATTTTCTCATAACCGATAAGAGCCACATTTGCTGCTTTTGTCATTGCATCCGCTGCCTCAATTGCTCCTACCAAACCTTTTGTCTCAACCATTCCCAATGCTTCATTTGACATATTATTTTCCTCCTGAATGTTATTTTTTATTTATTATAAAAACTTTAAAAAGCCAACTGTTTCAGCAGCCAGGCCTTGTCGGTTTCTTCCCACCTGAAACCCTGGTCATCCCTTCCGAAATGCCCGTATGCCGCTGTCTTTAAATACTGGGGTGTCCGAAGATTCAGTTCTTCTATGTAATCAGACAACCCAAATGAAAATACGGATTTGACCAGCTCCTCGATGTGGCTGTCCGGAATCCTGCCGGTACCAAAGGTATTAATGGTAATTGCCTCCGGTTCAATGCCTCCGATTACATATGCCAGGGCAACCTCACATCGGTCTGCCAAATCCGCCGCCACAATATTCTTAGCCACATAGCGGGCCATATAAGCAGCCGATCGGTCTACCTTTGTGGGGTCCTTTCCCGAGAAGGCGCCGCCTCCATGTTTTCCAACGGTACCATAGGTGTCAACCATGATTTTTCTTCCGGTGACGCCCGTATCCCCGGCAGGCCCTCCTATGACAAAGCGTCCTGTGGGATTTACATGAATCCTGGTTTCCGGCGTAATCCAGCGGGAATCAATGACCGGCTCTATGACCGTACAGCGTATAAACGCGTCCAGCAGCTCATGGGAAACTGCCTCTCCGTGCTGTGCGGACACAACAACACTGTGAATGCTCACCGGTTTCCCTGCCTCGTCGTACTTCATCGTAATCTGGGTTTTGCCGTCAGGATATAAA
This sequence comes from Enterocloster clostridioformis, assembly GCF_020297485.1. Classification (NCBI taxonomy): domain Bacteria; kingdom Bacillati; phylum Bacillota; class Clostridia; order Lachnospirales; family Lachnospiraceae; genus Enterocloster; species Enterocloster clostridioformis. The sequence continues at coordinate 689,164 of NZ_JAIWZC010000001.1, read as the reverse complement.
AAATCTGTTTTCAGAACCTTTCTCACATAGGCCAGACGTTGGGCCAGGCGGTTTGCCAGATGGCAGGACAGCGGCATCAGGCTTTCTGTCTCATTGACAGCATAGCCATACATGATTCCCTGGTCTCCTCCGCCCAGAACCTCCTTCCCGGTTTCGCTGCTTCTGGTGACACCCATGGAAATATCCGGTGACTGGTTATGGATATTGGTAAATATCATACATGTATCAGCGTCAAATCCTTTTCCATGTTCCGTGTAGCCTATTCTTCTGATAATCTCCCTGGCCTTTGCCGCTGCATCCACATGGCCCTCTGATGTGACCTCGCCTGCCAGCATCAGCGTGTTCGCAGATGCCATGGCCTCTATTGCCACCCTGGATTTCGAATCCTGCTCCAAATATGCATCCAGAATGCCGTCTGCAATCTGGTCACACACCTTATCAGGATGGCCTTCGGTTACAGATTCCGAAGTTACGTAATAAAATCTGTCATCCCGTCCTTCCATCATTCCATCAACCTGCTTTCCTAATTACAATCAGCGAATCGAAAATCCACTTGTCAACGTGCATCTTCTCCTGCGGGCAAAATGCCTTGCCGTGGTAGTTCCCTCTCCTGTGGTGGTTGCGATTGTAAAGCTGGTATGACCTTCTTTATCAAAGCCGATTCCCATAAGGGAAGGACCGTTTTTAACAAACACTGAGGTCTGTAATTCCCTGGCAGCCCGGTTCAGATGCTCGATGGACTCAGAATGAATGGTTGCCGTATGTTTATATCCCTGCTCCACTTCCAAGGCGATTTCCAGAGCCTCGTCAAAATCAGCCGCCTTTACCAACGGCACAAGAGGCATCATAAGTTCTGTGATAACAAAGGGATGCATCCGCCCTGTCTCTGCCACAATCAGTTTTATGGCTTTGCTGGCGGGAATGCCGGCATATTCAAGAATCTCCTTGGCGCTCCGGCCTTCCAGTTTCTTATTAATCACAAAATCCTCTGTGACTGCGGCATTCAGAAGTTTCTGGATTTCCGCCTCATTCCGGATATAGTACACACCGTTTTTCAGAAGTTCATATATAAAACGGTCTGATACGCTCTCCTCCACAACCATACACTTTTCTGATGTACACATCAGATTGTTGTCAAACGAAGCGCCTCTTACAATATCTCTGGCCGCCTTTTCCAGATTCGCTGTGGCATCCACAATCGTGACAGGATTGGCCGGTCCGGCTCCAATCACCTTTTTACCGGACGTCATGGCCTGGCGCAGGGAACCGCTGCCCCCGGTGCAGACAACCAAGTCAACATCAGGATGGCTCATGACCTCTGTGGTAAATCCCATCAGACTTTCATGAAGGGTGACTACCAGATTGTCAATGCCGCTGATACTGCGGATTGACTCGCTGATAATCGTGGTCAGGAATTGTGAAACCTTAACTGCTCTCGGATGTGGGCAATGGATGATTGCATTCCCCGCAGCCAGCATACCGATAGTGTTGCTGATAAGAGTCGCGCAGGGATTGGTGCATGGCTGTACCGCACATACGATACCAAAAGAGGAAAGTTCATAGAGTGTCATTCCATGGTCGCCTGTATTGACTTCTGTAATCAGGTCCTCCACGCCGGGCGTTTTCTCGATGGCAAGTTTTATTTTCTGTGCCTTATCCTGGACAATTCCCATGCCGGTTTCCGCAACTGTCATGGCGGCGAGTTCATTTGCAAGGGGACGAAGTGCTTTTTTCACTCCTTCCAGAATTTCCTGCCGTTCATTCAGGGTCAGCTTTATATATCTGCCGTAGGCTCCCTTTGCAGATGCTACTGCATCAGTCACGCTGGAGTAAATACTGCTTTTCATGTCATTCATTACCTCCTTTCCCACTAAAAATGATTACACTATATATCCATTGTATCTACGATTCCGATAATTGCCATATCAATGACGGCCTCCCGCTTGGACTGGTCCACACGTACAGAAGAGCCCGAACCAATCAGGACTGTCTCACCAATTCCGGCCCCTACATAATCCACAGCCACTTCCTCTGAATCAATGAAATTACCATGTCCATCAATCCGTCTGATAATCATCAGTTTATAACCCACCAGAGAATTATCTTTTCTGGTAGCCACAACTGTTCCTATTATCTTAGCTAATCTCATGCCTTTCACATTCCTTTCACGGAGAAACCGGCCGTCCCTTGCCATTACCGGTATTCCTGATTTCAATTAACTGTTTTTGGTCCTTGCGGTACCTGTGTCTTTGGCAGCTGATGTGCGCCTGGAAACTTTCTTTGGTTTTTCCGCCAGCTTAAAGTCCTCTTCCTCTGACGGCTGTTCGGCTTCTGCCTGCGGCTCATCCTTTGAATCCGTCTCTTCCCTCACAGAATCTGCCTGCCCGCCGTCCGGCTCCGGTTCTCCGGCTGTTTCCGGGCTTTCCCGCATTGTCTCCCCTGTTTTTCCGGTTCCTGTCTCCTCCTGCGCCTCTTTCATCGGAGGGGAGGGCGGTACTGGCGGTTCGGGACAACAGAATGCCTGTTCCACATAATCGGACGGTCTTGGAATGACCTTCCATGAGACCAGTTTATTGTTTGCCGCTCCAATCTGCTTTCCCGCATTGACGGCAGCGTTAACAGCTCCCACGTCCCCGGCAATCTTTATAGTCATATATCCCAGACCCTTTGTATTTTCAATCTCCAGAATGCGGATATTGGCTGCTTTGGCCATGGTATCGGCGGCCAAAACTGCTGTGGACAGTCCGCTGATTTCAATTAATCCCAATGCCTGTTTCATCCTATCACCTCACTCTCCTTTTTATTTGAATACTATCTTTAGAAATTTCGCCCTGTCTTTTGCCAAATCCGTCACGATATCTCCGGGCTGGAGATATATGACGCCGTCAGAAACAAATTGTTCCACGTTGGATGACGATATTACTCTTTTTTTCTTTTTATCCGGCTCCAATGTACATGTGCTGTTTTCTGTCCGGCAGGCCATTGTCCGGTCCGTCCCTTCACACGGTATTTCATAAGGGACTCTGCCCGAAAGCTCCTCTGTGCTGCATATCTCGACTCCAAATTCCAGCACCTGTCTGTAATACTCCATGATACGTTTCCGGTATGCAGGTTTTTCGTTTCCGGAAAATTTTTCCAGGCCCGTTAGAAGCAATACAACCCGGCTGCCCTGTTTCATGCATTCTGCTATCCATGAAGTCTCGTATGTATCGCTGATGCATAATGCTGTTTTCACCAGTACGTCCCTGGGAACTACCGGAAGCAGCGTCACTGCTCTGTCCAGATTATCCGGCATTTCGCCGGAGCGGTACAGAATTTTGCCAAAGGATACGGACTGCCTGAGTCTGGCCTCATATCCCATATTCTTCCAGGATGGGGGGATGACGGGAACAATATCATATGCATCCGACCCTTCCATTTTCTTTAGAAATTCCATATACCGTTCACTCCACGGGGATACGCACAGCATATACAGAGTCTGTTTGGAATCCTTCATGCATTCCGCTCTTTTTTCCGCCTCCAGGTCACTTAACACACGCAGTACCAGTTCTTTCAGCTGTTCTTCACTGATATTCAATTCCTTCACCTCGTTTCAAGGAATGCCCCTATCCGTTGGATAGGGGCATTCCCCGCTGCAACCGCTGACAGATAAGTGTTTTTATCTGCTGCCTTTATTCAAGATGTGGAAGAATCTTTTCAACATCTGTATGAGGACGCGGTATAACGTGGGTAGATACAACCTCTCCAACTGCTGCCGCAGAAGCCGCACCAGCGTCGGTGGCTGCCTTAACCGCGCCAACGTCGCCTCTTACCATGACGGTAACAAGTCCTGAACCAATCTTCTCATATCCTACCAGAGAAACATTGGCTGCTTTGACCATGGCATCCGCTGCTTCAATCGCACCCACTAAGCCTTTTGTTTCGACCATACCTAATGCATCTGCATTCATATTAGAACCTCCTTAATTGATTCACATTCTCCGGAACTGTCTTACTAGATGTACGGAGTTGTTGTAGATTTCGGTTCATCCCCCAATGCCCCCAGCATCTTCTTTCCGGCTTCAATGGAAGCTTTCACTGCCTGGCGTACAGCTCCTGAATCACCTGTAAATGTAAGGATAACCTCATTGGAATAGCTGGTGCCGCTGGACGGTGAGCAGTACCCTACCACCTCCACATTAGCTGCCTTCACTGCAATATCTGCCAGAACTGTACCGATTGCAGCCGGCCCTGCACATGTCATGCCGAATGCCCTTCCAACCGGTGCGCCCAGCGCCTTTTCCAGACAGTAGCTGGCTCTTGCGGTATACTGGAACTCCAGATGACCTGCATCGTTTCCATATACATCGCCAAAATATTTCGGAAGGACCTGAAGGGCGATCTCAACTGCTCTTCGTGCGTCCGACACATCGTCTGCACCAATATATATCAGACTGCCGTGTCCGGCCCCGCCCTTTGTATCTCTGGGAAGCTCCACAGAGATAATCTCGGTATTAGTTGCCTTTACAGCCTCGTCAACCGCCCAAATCTGAGGACCGGCGCCGACTCTTCCGCCTACAATACCGATAGAACGGTATTTGCCTAATTTCATCACGTCTACCAGAAGGGGGTCCACACTGGCAATCACAAGTCCGATTGTATCTCCGATTGCTGTTCCTACAAACTCGGTCAGTCCGATATTGCTGCCGCAGCATTTTTCCTTTGTCGCCTCTGACCTGCATTCCTCCTGCTTGATACCAAGCTCGTCAGAAACCTGCTTCATTACCTTCTCAATTAACTGCTGATCCATTCTTCTTCCTCCATTCTAAAATCGTGTCTAACCGCCGATGATACATTGAAAACCATAACTCTCCACCACTGTCCTGCATTCCTCCAAATCCTCCGGCGCCAGCGGCTTAACCTGCTTCATAGTATAATCCTGGCCTAACAATCCATATTTGTTCTCGCCAAAGGAATGGTACGGCAGCAGATGTATGGTCCGTATGCCCGCCAGAGTTCTGGCAAACTCCGAAATTGCCTTAATGGCCTCCACCGAGTAATTAAAGCCCGGGATCACAGGAACACGGATTACGGTTTTGGATATTTTACAGATTTCGGGAGCATTTTTAATGACCGGTTCATTGCCAATGCCTGTAAACTTTTTATGCTGCCCGCTGTCCATGTGCTTTAAATCCAGAAGCACCGTATCCACATAAGGAATCACCTTTTCAATGGCTTCCCTGCTTCCCACGCCTGTGGTTTCAATAGCAGTGTGCCATCCCTGCCCCTTGCATGCCTGCAGTAGTTCAGAGGCAAATTCATACTGTACCAGCGGTTCACCGCCTGACAGGGTGATGCCCCCGCCGGAACGCCTGTAGGTAGTGGCATCCTTTTTCAGCTCCCGGATTACCTGTTGGATTGACATTGTTTTTCCTTTAAGCACAAGAGCACCTGCAGGACATGCGTTGGCACACTCGCCACATCCGCTGCACAGATCCCTGTTGACCCAATTTTTATGTTCCGGGCTGATTGCCCCCTTCCTGCAGGCCGTCATACAACGGCCGCAATGGAGGCAATCAGCTGCTTTATACATGATAACTGGCTTGATACTTTGAGATTCAGGATTACTGCACCACTTGCAGGAGAGAGGACAGCCCTTTAAAAACACGATTGTCCGGATTCCCGGACCGTCATGCAGGGAAAACCTTTGTATGTCGAACACGGTTCCTGTTAAATTATAATTGATTGAATCCATGCCGAACTCCCTTCACTGTATTATGCTGAAACCTCACTATAAGGTCTGTTCTGTACGGCTGATAATATCATCCTGAACTTCTTTTGCCAGAACGGTAAACTGGGCACTGTATCCTGCGACGCGGACCACCAGGTCCTTGTAATCCTCAGGACGCTCCTGGGCGGCAAGCAACGTTTCCCTGTCAATTACGTTAAACTGCACATGCATGCCTTTGTGGTCAAAATAGGAACGCACAATGGATGCGAAACGCTTCAGTCCCTCGTCTCCTGCAAGTGCGGAGGGAAGGAACTTCTGGTTGTACAGAGTACCGTTGGAATAGTTTGCATGGTCCAGTTTAGCTACGGACATGGCTGCTGCCGTCGGCCCGTTGATATCCTTGCCCTGTCTCGGAGATACGCCGTCGGCCAAAGGAGCCTTGGCAAGTCTGCCGTCCGGAAGGGCGCCTACGTCCTTTCCAAATAATACATTGGCTGATACAGGATAGCAGCCTGCCTGGAACTGTCCGCCGCGCGGATTCTTATACTTCTCTACCTCATAGGAATAAATCTGTCCGCAGCGTCTTGCAATCATATCCACTTCATCATCATCGTTTCCGAACCAGGGCGTGTTCTCCATCAGCCTCTTAATATGTGCATAATCGGCATTCACACAGGCCGCTTCTGTCTTAGCCGCCTCTGCTGCTGACGGCCAGCGGCATGCCTGTGCTGGCGCGGACAGCTGTGACTGAAGGTCTGCCAGATTGATGGAACCGTTATTACTCAGAATCCGTTTCACTGCCTCGTAAATCTTCGCCTCATCCGTGCACACATCAGCCGCAGGAGCGGAAACACTGCATGCATAGCCGAAGTTATTGGCCAAGGCTTCCTTTAACTGGGCCATGGTCACTTCTTTGCTCTCAAATACATGCTTCTTGATAGCACACAGGGAATCGCCGGAATCAGCTACGCCAAATGCCTGAGGTCCTGTAAAGTTGTAGATTGCTCCGCCCTCCTGAACGCTTTTTCCTCTTCCTATACAGTCATCAACCAATGCTGACAGAAATGGAAGAGGGGCTCTCTCTGCATGTGCGAAGTCAACACAATTGTCAGCTTCGGCCAGATGATATACGAAGTATTCCATCTGTTTTTTGTATGCAGCAAAGATATCCTCCAGGCTGTTAAAGGAGGTGATATCGCCTGTCTGCGGTCCCAGCTGCTTGTCGCCTACCTTGCCGTTATTCAGGGTGACTTCCAGGACCTTGGCAATATTAAAGAATGCAGCGTCATGCCAGCCCTCTGTCTTATGCGGACACTGAGGCTCCACGCACCCGATGATACAATAGCTTCTGGCATCCGCCAGGGATACGCCTCTGTTACACAATGCGGGAATGATGACTTCGTCGTTATACATGGCTGGCACACCCAGTCCCAGGCGGGTCACTTCGCACGCCCTGTAGAGGAATTCATCCGGTGTGTTCTGGTGAACACGGATGGAGAAGGACGGTGCGGGCAGCGCCACATGGGCAACTGCTTCCATACACATGTAGGAAATATCGTTGGTTGCGTCCAGTCCGTCTTCTGTCTGACCGCCTACGATCAGATTCTGGAACACTGCGTATCCTGCAAATGCCTGGGCGGAAACCTCGTCTCGTGTCTTATTGACGTCATTTAGCTTAACCCAGATGCAGTCTACCAGTTCCTGTGCAAATTCTTTGGAAATATTTCTGTCTGCCGCCAAATGCGGATACATGTACTGGTCAAAACGTCCCGGTGAAATAGAATGTCCGTTGGCTTCAATCTGAAGGAGTATCTGAACAAACCAGAATGCCTGGCATGCCTCGTAGAAATTAGTTGCCCCTCTTTCAGGGACTCTGTCACAGTTAGCCGCAATCTGAAGCAGCTCAGATTTTCTTACCGGTTCCGGACAGGACGCCGCCATTTCCCTTGCCTTTGCAGCATAGCGATGCGCAAAGTTGATGGCTGCCGTATATGTAATCACAAGAGCCTCGTAAAAGTTTTTCTTCTTAATATATTCCGGGTCGCTGGTGTTAAGCTTATCCATTGCTTCAATCACCTGTTTGATGATTCCTGTAAAACCAATGGTCAGGACCTTGCCATAGTCTACGCACACATGGCCTACGCCGCCGTAGAAATAATTGCCTACTGTAAATACTCCGTTGGCAATACAGTCCTTTGTCTCCTGAGACATATAGGAATCGGCTAAAGCACTGGTGGTCTTTCCCTCCCAGTATTTGAATGCTTCATGCAGTTCTGCCGCGGTCTCTTTTGGTATCTGGAAGGGATCCGCCATTCTGGTGCCCATTGTTTCAAATTCCTTCTCAACCCAGTCATAAGAAAATTCAGGACAAATCTCTGTTGAACGCAGATTCTTTGTAATTGCGCCTACAATCAGCTCATCATCATGAATGGTAATGGGAAGATTGTTAAAAATCTTTTCAGCCGCCTTGGCACGGCGCATAATAGGAGACAGCCCCTCTGTCTCTTTGTAGGACTCTGTTACGAGAACCGCCCTCTCAGACTCAACATACGGAATTGCATCCACTATTGCTCTCTTAAGACGTTTCACTCTTTCGGTTGGCTCTGTAAACCCCTTTGCTATCATACAAATATCCTCCTTTATTTTGTTTTCTATTTATGGTTTCCGGTTTCCAAGAATGCCCTGCCCATTTCCCCCAGGACATTCCTCCTCCTCATAATATCCTATAGAGCCGTAAAACGAGGCATATTATTAAAACGTAAAAAAAGTAAAATACAAACTTTTTATGTATTTGGCATCTGCCATTTTCACTACAAGGCCGTTACGCCCAACAGTTTCAGAAACCCTCTCAGAATCTCTACATTTCCCGGCCATGCAGGGGAAGTTACCAGATTATCACAAATCACCGCCTCATATGGCTCCTTTTCCATGAAAATGCCTCCCGCAGCCAGCACCTCCGGACGTACTGCCGGATACGCCGTGACCTGTTTTCCCTTCAGCACTCTTGCCGCGGTTAAAATCTGTACTCCATGACAGATAGCTGCAACCGGTTTTTTCAGATCCATAAAATAATGTACCATGTCCAGGACCCTGGGATTCAGCCGGAGATACTCCGGCGCCCTTCCGCCCGTAAGGAACAGTCCGTCATACTGCTCCAGCCTCAGGTACTGGAATGAAGCGTTGAGCACAAAATTATGGCCCGGTTTTTCAGAATAGGTCTGGTCGCCTTCAAAATCATGGATAGCCGTCCTTATAGCATCGCCTGCCGCTTTGTCCGGGCATACCACATCCACCCCCACTCCAGCCACCTGCAAGGCCTGGTACGGAACCATTACTTCATAGTCCTCCGTGTAGTCACCTGCCAGCATCAACACTCGTTTCATCTGTTTTCTCCTCTCTCTCCCACGGCATCACATCTCCCTCTTCCCTCAGATAATCCAGAATATCCCCCACTCCTTCGCCGGTAACGGAGCTGACATAGAATATTTTTTTGCAGCCCGTAAGCTCCAGCCACATGGCAGCCAGGTCCGGCCTGGCATCCGGCTGGTCAATCTGAGTTACGATTCCTATGACCTCCCTGGTTGCCATAGACACAATATGGGGGCTGTATAATGAATAATCCTCAATGGCGCTCATCAGCAGTCCCACGACATCCGCCTCATAAGAGTACAGGACCAGCGCTCTTGCCAATGTTTTGTTCTCCGCATATTCCCCCGGTGTGTCAATAATCACATCATAATTATTAATGTACTGGGTCTTATGGTATGTTATCCTCCGTCCCTTCATGGCCTGTGTCAGCGTTGTCTTTCCCGCGCCGCTGCGTCCTACCAGCATGATTTTCTTCATGTTCCACCTCTCCCTGCTTACAGTCATGGTATCAGGCCTTTGTTACCCTGCACACAGTAAAACCCAGTTCAGACGATGTATACTCCAGAATCCGCTCAAACGCAATATTGACATCAGAAATGGTTCCCGTAATGATGAGCGTTCCGCTGAACCGGTCGATAAAACCAATCTGTATGGCAGATGCCTTGATGGCCAGGTCCGCGGTTATGATCGCTGTCTCACTGGGAGTAAGGGTCAGCACTCCGATGGCTGCCCGGTGATAGTCAACCCTTGGGTCCAGCCCCAATTTTTTGTAAATAATCTCATCCGGGCTGGCTATAATATGAGCCATGGTAATCTGTTTTCCTGGTACCGATTCCTGTATGATCCGCATTAAATCTCCCTGGCTGACCTTCCAGTCTTCTATTTCCATTTATCTCCATCACCTTTCCGACTTTATTTTTATATTGTAACATCACGCAAAGTTTTTCCCTTAGTAATAGACAAACTGATTTATTGTATTATCCAGACCTTTCTCTCCTGGAACAGTCAGGTTTGGATAATACCGTTTTTTAGACTGGCCATTCATTGTACGGGATGTCTTTTTTCTTTATAATGAATGAGAACGGGTGTTTAATGATATACGAAGGGAGATATATATGACGCTGTTAGAACAAATAAAAGAAGCGGGGATCGTCGGGTGCGGCGGAGCCGGTTTCCCTGCCCATGTCAAGCTGAACTGTACCGTGGAATATCTCATTGTCAATGCCGCCGAATGTGAGCCGCTTCTGCGTACCGACCGCTGGCTCATGATTCACAAAGCTAAAGAGATTGTTGCCGCCGCCGGCATGATTGGCGACATGGTGCAGGCAGGAAAACGATATATTGCACTGAAGGAAACATATTCAGAGGAAATTGCTTCCCTGGAGGCCGCTATCAAAGATCTTGGCAGTTCTGTCAGGCTTTACCGGATAAAAAACTTTTATCCGGCCGGCGATGAGCAGATCATGGTCTGCGATATCACGGGCCGTACGGTTCCTCCCTCCGGAATCCCCCTTGATGTGGGAGCCGTTGTCTCCAATCTGGCCACAGTCTACTCCATTTTCAATGCTGCCCAGGGGCAGCCCTTTACTGATAAATACCTGACTGTCACAGGCGCCGTCGGAGGCCCATGCATTGTCCGCGCCCCCCTGGGAACACCCTTTACAGAGTGCCTTTCCCTGGCAGGAGGAAGTCCGCTTTCTTCCTATCACGTAATTGCCGGAGGACCCATGATGGGAAAATGTTATGATATGAAAGAAGCCGCCGGTCTGACTGTCACCAAAACAACATCCGGTTATATCATTGTGGCTGATGATACTCCCCTGGTAAAACAGCATTATATTCCGGTATCTGTTACCCTGAAGCGGGCCAAAATGTGCTGCATCCAATGCTCCTGCTGCACCCAGATGTGTCCGCGCTACCTTACGGGCCACCCCATAAAGCCCCACATGATCATGCGAAGGCTGGCATATGCCCAGTCTCCCCAGGATGTGTTGGAGGATGAGCATGTAAAACAGGCCATGATATGCAGTGAATGCGGCTTATGTGAAACCTATGCCTGTCCCATGGGCCTTCAGCCCCGCCAGGTCAATATCTATATCAAAAATCTGCTCCGGCAGAATATGTACCGCTACCAAAAGCCTTCCGGAACCTTTACGCAGCTGGAAGAGCGAAACTGGAGGAAAGCGCCATCTAAGCGTATGGCAATCCGTCTGGGCGTTGACCCGTATTACGACTATCACATTGACCGTTTGGTGACCGCAGAGCCCGATTTTGTGCGTATATCCCTCAGGCAGCACATCGGGGCGCCAAACGTGCCCAAGGTACAGCCGGGCGCCAAAGTTGCACGCGGTCAGCTGATTGGAGGAATCCCGGAACAGGCGCTGGGTGCCAACATCCACGCAAGCATATCCGGAACCGTTACCCAGGTCACCGAAACTGAAATTGTCATCTCTGCTGACAGGCAGTAGTATAGGAGGAATATCTTATGATTACCATCGGTTTTTTAGAGTTAAACAGCATTGCCAAAGGTATCCTGGCAGCAGACATGATGCTTAAAGCGGCGGAAATCAGGCTTGTCTCTGCAAGACCCAGCTGTCCGGGCAAGTATCAGATATTAATAACAGGGGAGGTTTCGGCCGTGGAATCGGCTTTAAGGACTGGCGAGGAAAGTGCTAAGGCCAATGTGGTGGACCGTCTTCTCATTCCCAGGGTACATCCCCAGGTGATTGAGGCCATCAGCATGTCCGCCATGCCTTCCAGCCTGAAAGCCTTGGGTATCCTGGAATTCTTCTCTGTCACAGGCGCCATCATTGCAGCCGATGCAGCTGCCAAGGCAGCCAGCGTCTCACTGATTGAGATTCGGCTGGGTACAGGCATCGGAGGAAAATCCTTTGTCACTTTTACCGGGGATGTGGGTGCAGTGGAAGAAAGTGTGGAGGCAGGGGCAAAAACAGCGGAAAGCAGCGGAGCTCTGGTGGAGAAGGTCGTGATTGCACACCCGGACAGGGAACTGTACCGCAGTCTGTTCTGATAAGGAGGTAAAACCATGAATGATACATACGCAGCAAAGGAAATAACAGCTGCCCTGTTAGACGTTCTGAAGCCTCAGGGCTTATGTCTGAAGGAAGCTCTGCGGCTGATTGAAAAAGCCGAGAAAATGGCTGAAAGCATCCATGTCCCCATGGTCATCACAGTGGTGGACCAGGGAGGAAATATGGTTGCTATGCATCGGATGGATGATTCCCTCCTGGCCAGCATTTCCATATCATATTCAAAGGCATATACGGCAGCAGCCCTCCGCGCACCGACCGAGGACGCTGCCAGGGATATCCTGCCGGGACAGCCTTTATACGGCCTCCAGCAGACTCATCCTGGCAGGTTCTGTATCTTCGGCGGAGGACTCCCCATTATGAAGAACGGAAGCTTAATCGGCGGCCTGGGAGTATCCGGCGGTACCGTGGAGCAGGATATGGCCGTGGCCAGATATGCATTATCAGCGGACTAATCCATTATAATTAACCATATAAAAAGACAGGAAACACTGAAGCCTTCAGATGTCTCCTGTCTTTCCCGTTTCCGGTCTTACATAAGGCTTTGTATACGGCCTTTTATGCGGCCATTGGAAGCCTTATATCCAGTTATTCCTGCCCTTCCTTCTTCTCCTTATTGGGAATGTAATAACAGTTGGGGCATTCATCCGGATCCTTCTTTGCCTTCTTATTTTGATAGATGCAGCTTGGACAATCGTCCGGAGTCTCTTCTATCTTATCCGTCTTGTAAAAATTACCGGAATATTTTTTATCGCTCATACCGTTGCCTCCTTAAAAACGTGGTGTATTTCTCCTCTATTTATGATATCATTATAACGGAAATCATCATGCATATAAAGGAGGAATCAAGATTGAACCGAATCATTGGAAAAAAAGCTCCTGATTTTCATTTAAAAGCGGTCTCCGGGGATGGAGAAGATTTTATTGACGTAAGCCTTGATACCTATAAAGGCCATTGGCTGGTCCTGTTCTTCTATCCTATGGACTTTACATTTGTCTGCCCTACTGAGCTCACTTCCTTCAGCAATGACCTGCGTCTGTTTGAAGATGCGGATGCCAGACTGCTTGCCGTAAGCACAGACAGTGAGTATACCCATCAGGCATGGATTAGAAACGGCCTGGGCCGGATTGGATATCCACTGGGCGCTGATAAGACCCTGTCCATGTCTGCTGGCTACGGCGTTCTTCTGGAGGACCAGGGTGTTGCGCTGCGGGGCCTGTTCATCATTGACCCGGACCAGATAATCCGCTACAGCGTAATTCATGACAATAATATTGGCAGAAACACCCAGGAGGTTCTGCGCGTTTTAAAGGCGCTGCAGACAGGTTCGCTCTGCGGGGCTAACTGGACCATTGGAAGCCAGCCTCTGAAAGAGGACAGTAACGCTCTCCCTGACGCCTTCTCTACTGACCAAACAGTGAGGATCTATACCCTTCCCGGCTGTTCCTACTGCCGCCAGGTCAAGGAATTCTTATCCGGCAACGGAATTTCCTTCGAGGAAATCAATCTGGAAAACGACGCAAAAGGACAGGCTTTCATGGACAGCCGAGGCTACACGGCCCTTCCCGTAACCGTCATTGGCAGCAATGAGATATCCGGGTTCCGTCTGGATAAAATCAAGGAGCTTCTGCTTTAAACGCTGAAGAATCCGCTTCCAAACATTATGTTTACAATAAAAGTAAAAACAAAGATAGTAAAGGCCGGAGGGTCTATATGGGTGTCGCAGCAGCTATTAAATGTCTTTCCCACAAAATCACCGAACAGTGAGGTCAGTATTCCAAATACAATACCCATAACAGGATTTTGTGAGGAAACCGCTGCCAATGCAGAAATCAGAGCAATGTGATGTGTTGCCGGCATGGCAAATCCTGTCTGGGCAAAAATCAGTGAAACAGCTGCTATTCCGAAGCAGAGTACCGGATAACTGCCTATGACTACTGCTGATGCCCCGCCATCCAGAAGCGCCTGATACACAAAGCCGGTTGTGGTTCCCAGCCCCAGACCAAGGATTACATTACAGAGCATTCCCCTGCCGCTGGTAAAATACTCTCTGGACTCACCAGGCGCAGCCTTTCCTATAAGGCCGCCGGAGCCAAACACCAGGCGGGCAATGACGGCTGACAAAATGACGGTAAATCCGGGAAGATCTGTATTCAGGTGAAGAACCGTCCCAATCAGATAATGAATGAGAAAACCTATTACACCAAACACACCGCCTACCAGCAGTGTAGCAGGGTCTGCCAGTCCATTCAGACAAGACAGAATGTCAGTTCCGCTGCCCAGCTTCTTTGTCCTGCCTGCGTAGGCGGAAGCCGCCACACCACCGGCAAAGGCGATATGGGGACCAAGATAGGAGCCAAAAGCAATAAATCCCACTGTCATGTCTGCGCCTCCCGCCATGGCTGCCACCGACCCTGCTATAGCAATGACGCCGGTTAAAATAAATGCAGGAAGTGCTCCCATATACGCTCCTATAATTCCTCCCCCAAATGATGCTACTAATGCAAACAAATTCATATGTTTGTATTCTCCCTTCTCTTTTTTAATCTGCCTTCAGGCAGTCCCCTTGTATGTCTCCTTCCCTCCTTTCCCTGCAATTTTGTTATAATGATTTTAACATCCAAAGTACTGTTTTTCCTTATCTTATCCATACGAAAAACAGGTATTATCAAGACATCTTCCTTCCTTTTTCAAGATAAAAACGGACAGCAAAAAGCCGGTGTACATGTCTCGAAATTACATGTACACCGGCTTCTCACCATTCCCTTATACTATTTCACTAACGCAAGTGTTTCCCTTGCAATTGCCAGCTCCTCATTGGTAGGAATAACCAGTACGCTTACCTTGGAACCGGGAGCCGAAATCACGATTTCCTGTCCCCTCTTTGAATTGGCCTCGTCGTCAATCTCAATTCCCAGGAATGCCAGATATCCGCATACTTTCTTCCTGGTAATCTTGTCGTTCTCGCCTACGCCTGCAGTGAACGCAATGGCGTCCACGCCGCTCATTGCTGCTGCGTATGCTCCCACGTATTTAGCTACACGGTAGGCAAATGATTCCAGTGCGGCTTCTGCCTTCTTATTGCCTTCATTTGCAGCGTTCTCCACATCGCGGAAGTCGCTGGAAACACCGGACATACCGTATACGCCTGACTTCTTGTTCAGTACGTTTAACATCTGGTCAATGTCCATATTCTCTTTGTGCATGATGAACTGCAGGGCGCCCGGATCCACATCGCCGCTTCTGGTTCCCATCACAAGTCCCTCTAATGGAGTCAGTCCCATGCTGGTGTCCACGGATTTTCCGTTGAGGACAGCTGAGATGCTGGAGCCGTTGCCCAGGTGGCAAACCACTGTTTTAAGGGAATCATAAGGACGTCCAAGGATCTCTGCCGTTCTCTTTGACACATAGCTGTGGCTTGTCCCGTGGAAACCGTATCTTCTCACCTTGTATTTCTCATAATACTCGTAGGGAAGTCCATACAGGTATGCTTTCTCCGGCATGGTCTGATGGAAGGCTGTATCAAACACACCTACCATTGGAGTGTTGGGCATCAGTTCCTGGCAGGCACGGATGCCGATCAGGTTGGCAGGATTGTGAAGAGGCGCCAAATCGCTGCACTCCTCAATCGCCTTAACTGCATCTTCCGTAATCAGGGTAGAGGCGGTAAATGCTTCTCCTCCATGAACGATTCTGTGACCCACTGCCCCTACTTCGTCCAGGCTCTTAATCACGCCTGTCTTATCATTGGTCAGGGCATCTAATACCATCTGGATAGCCTGAGTATGGGTAGGCATGGGAGAAACGGTTACCTCCTTTTCTCCTCCTGCCGGCTGATAAGTAATCTGGCTTCCCTCAATACCGATTCTTTCGCAAAGTCCCTTTGCAAGCACAGCCTCTGATGCCGAATCAATCAGCTGATACTTTAATGATGAGCTCCCACAGTTAATAACTAATATATTCATTGATATCTCCTCCTTTATTCCGGCCTATTCAGCCTGTGCCTGAACGGCTGTAATTGCTACTACACCCACAATATCATCTGCACAACAACCCCTGGATAAATCGTTAACCGGCTTTGCGATTCCCTGGGTAACAGGGCCGTAAGCCTCTGCCTTAGCCAGTCTCTGAACCAGCTTGTATCCGATATTACCGGCATCCAGATCCGGGAACATCAGTACATTTGCCTTGCCTGCCACTTCGCTGCCCGGCGCCTTTGAGGAAGCAACCTCCGGTACAAGGGCTGCATCTAACTGGAGTTCCCCGTCCAGCTTCAGCTCCGGATAAAGCTCTTTTGCGATTCTGGTGGCTTCCACTACCTTGTCCACATCGGGATGCTTAGCAGATCCCTTGGTTGAATGGGACAGCATGGCAACCCTTGCCTCCTTCTGCACCAGCAGTTCAAATGAATCAGCCGATGATTTGGCGATTGCTGCCAGCTCTTCCGGATTCGGGTTCTGGTTCAGTCCTGAATCGGCAAAAATAAAGGTTCCATCTGCTCCGTACTCGCAGTCCGGAACTACCATGAGGAAGAATGCGGATACCAGTTTTGTGCCTGGTTTTGTCTTGACAATCTGCAGGCATGGCCTTAATGTGTCGGCCGTGGAGTGGCAGGCGCCGGAAACCAATCCGTCCGCGTCTCCGTTTTTAATCATAAGACAGCCGTAGTAGGCATAATCGGACATGATGATTTCCTTTGCCTTTTCCGGTGTCATTCCCTTCGATTTCCTCAGCTCTACAAATAAATCAATATACTCCTGAGTCTTCTCATAGGTCTGAGGATTGATCACTGTTGCTCCTGATACATCCAGTCCCTTGCTGTGGTCTGCAATATCCTCCGGTGTTCCTATGATAATCAGATTGGCGATGTCCTCTTTTAATATCGTTTCGGCCGCCTCCCAGGTTCTCCTGTCCATAGACTCTGGCAGTACTATGGTCTTTTTGTCAGCCCTGGCACGAGCTTTAACTAAATCGATAAATCCCATGATAATTTACCCCTTTCCTTGGTGTATTTAAGCATACGTCTTTATTATATACTGACAGAATTGGAGATACAAGCCGATTTTATCCAAATATTGCACTTTTTCGTATACCTAAGATCGTTCTGTGTTTATTTTCCGCCTTTTCTGCTGTGATAACAGGTGTGAAGCAGTGTCTGTGCCAGCTCGCCCATGGGTTCTCCCAGGAATCTTTCATACAGACGCTTTATTTCCCGGTTATCAAGGGAACTCCTGACCATTCTCTGTTCATCCGCCCGATAGAGAGATTTAATTCTTTCCATTCTCAGCCGGTCCGGAACCGGCAGAACGCCGTTGTCCGGCTGTCCGCCGCCGCTGATACACCCTCCGGGACAGGTCATTACCTCCACAAAATCATAGGAGTCAATGTTCCCTGTCTCAATCAGCTGCTCCGCTGCCCTGGTACCGTAGATAACCGCGGCGCGCACATCCCGTCCTCCAAGGGACACCACGGTCTCCTTTACCTGATCCAGCCCCCTGACAGGCCGGTACTTAAGCAGCAGGTCCATTGGCTCCTTTCCGCTTACAACGGAATACGCCATGCGCAGGGCGGCTTCCATGACGCCTCCCGTATTGCCGAAAATCACGCCTGCCCCGCTTCCTTCTCCCATCAGGGAGTCAAAGGAAGATGGGTCCAGGCCGTAAAATTCAATGCCTGATTCCGTAATCCATTCTGCCAGTTCCCTGGTTGTCAGCACATAATCATTATCCATAAGCCCTGGTATGCCCTGGTATATTCCGGAAGAACACAGTTCCTCCCTGGATATCTCAAACTTCTTGGCTGTACAGGGGGCAACCGCGACATTCACAATCCGTCCGGGGTCAATCCCCTGCTCCCGGGCAAAATATGTTTTTATCAGTGCTCCCTGCATGCTGATGGGACTTTTTGCACTGGACAGGCATCCAATCCGTTCAGGATGAAATGTTTCCACATACTTTACCCAGGCCGGACAACAGCTTGTAAACTGGGGCAGCGGATGGCTCCCGGTCAGAAAACGCCTGAGAAATTCCGTTCCTTCTTCCATGATTGTCAAATCTGCCGAAAATGCCACGTCCAGTACATAATCCGCCCCCAGCTCCCTGAGGGCCGATACCATACGGCCTTCCACAAAGTCTCCGGGCCGTCCTCCGAAGCACTCCCCCAATCCCACACGAACAGATGGAGCCGTAGAAAAAACAACAATCTTCTGCGGGTCATTGATTGCCCTGACCACCTCTCTCCAGTGGCTTTTACCGCGGATTGCCCGCTCCGGACAGACTGCCGCGCACTGCCCGCAGTGGATGCAGGAAAAAGCGTCTGCACTTTTATCTGCCCATTGCCGGGCAACGCCGATTTCTTCCGAGCACACGGCCAGGCAATGGCCGCAGTCTGCACAGAGATCCTGATTTTTTTCAATTGAAGGATTATTCAGGGATACGGGAACGCTTTTCATGCACCTGTCACTCATTAAATCCCAGCCCCCTTCTCTTGTCCATTATGACTGCCTCAATCTGATTTGCTGCTTGATCAATCTCAGTTTCCACAAAAAGCTTTCCGCCGGTCATCTCTTCCATTTTATTACAAAGCACATCCATGATAACCGGACTGCCTGTCACAAAGGGCGCCAGGCCCAGATGCAGGTGAAAGCCAAGGGCCAGGGCAAAGGCCCCGTCCGCCAGGGCCTGTTCCTCCAGCCATTGAGGTGCGGAAACCACAACCGGCAGCTGGGGCAAATCCACGCCCAGGATTCCTGCCAGTTCCCCTGCAACAGCCTCAATCCTGCCGATGGCAAGACAGGGACCGAAATTGAGTACAGGAGGAATGCCAAGATTCTGACACACACCGGATAAGCCCGGGCCGGCCATTCCGGCAGCTTTGCGGCTCATAAGGCCGCAGTTTTCCAGACCTCCGCAGGTACATCCCGCCGAAAGCACCAGTATGTCTTTAGCAATCAGCTTTTTTACCAGTTCCACCGTAAATACGTCATGGCCCCTGGCCCTCAGATTGGAGCAGCCCACAACCGCCGCCACTCCCTTTATTCTGCCGGCGGCAATTAAATCCGCCAGAGGAACGAAGCTTCCTCCCAATGCTCCTTTTAAGGTCATTTCCGTAACCCCTGTAATCGCCTCGCCGCATCCGTGCCCTTCCATGGGATTCTGCCGTTTTCCTGTTTTTACACGCCCCGCATAGGATGCAATGGCGGCCGCAATCACATTTATGCTTACATCCTCCCGCTCCGCCGCGCTATATGGCAGGTACCGGGCGCCTTTTTTCTTTGCCACATCATCCAGACAAAGCATGGGGATGGAACGCTTTTCACAGACAGGCTCAATTCCAGGAAGGGAACAGTTGAATTCCGATACCACAAGGTCAATGCAGCCGGTCATCAGTACTGCCTCGCTGCTGTAGTTATTGCCCGCATGTCCGCAGAACACATCTTCATAGCGGCGGCCTCTGGCCTGGAAATCCTGCCCCACACAGGTACATCCGACAATCCGGATTCCCCTGGCTCCCGCTTTTTCTGCCATTGCCTTTATCTCAGGACGTTCCAGCAGTTCCGTCAGGCCTGCGAACATGGAGTGCTGATGCCCTGTAACCATGATGTTGATGCATTCCGGGTCAATCACCCGCATCCCCACCGGGTCAAAGCCTAATTCAGGTTCCCCCATCAGGATGTCGTTCAGGCGGTTGACCAGCACAAGTCCATATACTCCTGTGGAAATCCCCAGCCGCAGGCATTGGGCCAGCATGTCCATGGGATCTGAATTCAGATTGGTGGAAGTCTTCAGGACTGCATTAAATATCTCATCCTTGGCTCCCCCGGGAAGAATGCCTGCCTTTTCCCATAACCCGGTCCGCTTTCCATAGGCAAGCTTTTTTGTAAGCCGCATTTTCTCATCACAGGGCCTATGCAAATCCTCCAATACTGCCTCGGCCAGGCAAAGCGCCTTTTCAGAATCATCCGCACCGTCAATGCCCAGCTCACTGCACAGGCTGCGAAGCGCGGAAATCCCCCTCAATGTTCTTCCTGTCAGTGCTGCTGATTTTAATTCTTTGGCTGCCTGTTCCGCCACGTGGATGTAGCAGCCTGAACCGGCTGCCACGGAGCGCAGGAAATTCCTTGCCGCTATGGTATCCCTGTCCGCGCCGCATACTCCTTTGGGTCTTGCCTTTGATATGCGGCACGGACCATTTGAACAGAGCCTGCAGCACACTCCGTCCAGGCCGAAACCGCATTTTACCTCCTGTTGGACCATTCTGCGGTGGGAATGGTCCTCCTGCACTGATTCCAGAAACTCCTGCAGCTTTTTATCCGCACTGCTGCACATTGTTCTCTCCATATGCCCCTCCTTATGTATTTATATCATATGGATTCATTATAACATCTGGCCAATCAGGGTTATGTGTACAATCCAGACGTAAAACAGGCAATATCCATACCCCACCGTCTAAAAACAGCCTTATCCGGAAACACTTTCTTGTTGCCTAGGCGTATTCGGGACTTTCACCCGTTAGAGCGCGCCCATGACGCGCAAAATCGGATAGGGGAGATTTTAACCTCCCCTTCCACACCACGTAGCGTACCGTTCGGTACTACGCGGTTCAATAGTTTACTCGGACTTTCAGATAGTGGGCAGTCATATCGGGATAAC
The DNA here is from genome assembly GCF_020297485.1 of Enterocloster clostridioformis. Classification (NCBI taxonomy): domain Bacteria; kingdom Bacillati; phylum Bacillota; class Clostridia; order Lachnospirales; family Lachnospiraceae; genus Enterocloster; species Enterocloster clostridioformis. The sequence continues at coordinate 668,383 of NZ_JAIWZC010000001.1, read as the reverse complement.
CAAGTCTGTCCACTATGATTCTTTTGGTGAGTGCCGAGTTGAGCATTCCCGCCGCTCTCCACACTCCCTTTCGGCAGTTCGCCATCTCATGCACCTTCCACTCTGGTAAATGTAACGCCCGCAACATTTTATATCTTGTGCGTACCTTCTTCCATTGTTTCCAGTACACCGCTCGGATTCTGTGGCGCAGCCACTCATCCGTCTGTTCCATCAGGCTTTTCATGTCTGCATATCGATAATAGTTAATCCATCCCCTTGCATAGCTTCGGAGTTTTTCTTCCCTCTCCTGATTGCTCCATTTGTTCCCTCTGGTTGTCAGCTCCCGTATCCGGTTCTTCATTTTTGCCACCGACTTCGGGTGTATCCTCATGCGGCATTTCCCTTTATGCCGGTAAAAGCCGTAGCCCAGGTATTTTATCTTGCTGACGTGGCTCACTGTCGTTTTCTGAAGATTGACTTTCAGAAACAGTTTTCCTGTGATGAATGGCACAATGTTTTCCATTGTCCTCTCTGCGCTTTTCCTGCTTTTGCACAGAATCAGGCAGTCATCCGCATACCTCACATACTTGTGTCCCCTGCGCTCCAGTTCCTTGTCCAACTCATTCAGCATGACATTTCCACATAAGGGACTTAGCGGGCCTCCCTGCGGCACGCCCTCGGTCGTTGCGTGAAATCCTCCGTCCTCCATTACTCCGGCTTTCAGGTACTTGTGTATCAGCGAGATTACCCTCCCGTCCTTCACCGTCCTCGACAGCACCTCTATCAGCTTGCTGTGGTTCACCGTGTCAAAGTAGGATTGTAAATCCATGCTGACCACGTAGACATATCCTTCGTTGATATATTTCCTACATCTTTCCAGTGCGTCATGCGCCCCTCTGCCGGGACGGAATCCGATGCTGTTGTCAGAGAACTGTTCTTCATATAAGGGCGTCAGTTCCTGTGCGATTGCCTGTTGGATTACCCTGTCTACCACTGTGGGTATCCCCAGTTTCCTTGTTTTTCCTTTCTCCTCTTTGGGTATTTCTACCCTTCGGACTGGGTTTGGCTTGTATTTGCCTTCCCTCACCTGCTCGACCAATTCGGACTGGTGTTCTCTCAGGTAGGGTAGAAGTTCATCCACCTGCATTCCGGCAATCCCACCAACGCCTTTGTTCGTTTTGACCTTCTTATAGGCGGCATTTAGATTGTCGCTTCTAAGAATCGTATCTAGCAGGTTGTCCGTCCGAAAGTCCGTGTTGGTGTCGGGGTTCCCGGTAATCCTTTCATGGGCGTACTCTCCTGTTTCCCTTCCCTGTTCCGCAGGTATCTCTCGCAGGTAGTCCTCAATATGAAGTTGTCTGTACTTAATTCCATGTCCGGTTTCCATTTGGTAACGACACCTCCTACTGTTCAGTCCTTCCCGGTGCGTTTGCGACCGCCCGGTACTATGACCTCTGCTGACTTCTCACGGCAAGCTTTACTCCGTGACAGCGAATGTTTTATCGCCACTTTCACGTCCGTGAGACCTCCCCGGGTACTCACACGTTCTTTCCCACTTATACCTGCCCCGTTTACTGCTGGCGTTCCGTGCAGTTATTGGACTTTAGTTTGTTAGGCAACCTCATCCACGCTTCACAGCCTATCCGGACAACTTTTACAGGCCAGTGGTTTGCCTCCGGCTTCCTTCAGACCCCACCTCACGATGACGCCCTTGCCATTGGCTGCACCCTTCCCACTGCCGGGCGGGTCAGGGACTTTCACCCGTTAGAACGTGCGCCCGCCGGGCGCACCAAAAATCCGCAGGGCCGTATCTTCCGGCCTGCGGATTCAGGTATCTGGTGATTAAATTTTCTCGTAACGGTCCACGTTAATCACAAAAATAGTGGCGCCGCCCACATCAACTGTCATGGGCATAGTTGCATAATTTACCATGGTGGTGCCTGATATATAAGGCATGTTGACAGTCAGCCTCTGATGCTGGCCGCACTCCTGCTTAATCACATCAATCACTTCCTGTACCTTATCATCTTCCGCACCAATCATCAATGTTGTATTTCCTTTTTTCAGGAAACCCCCTGTGGTGGAAAGTCTTGTAACACTGTAATGATGCTGGGTCAGCTGGCTTACAACATCATCTTCATTATCATTTCTCACAATTGCATACACTAATTTCATAAGCTGTACCTCCTTGGCGAGTTTATATACGTTAGTATAGCACATTTTCCAGTTAAGATCTGTAGTTTTTTAGCTAATGTTATTAATTCGCTTTATGAACAATCGAAACCATAAAACAGGAATATCCATTAGAGTTTCATCAGCTCTGGGCTGCGGGCCTGGTTCCCAGGGTCACCTGCACATCGTGCTCCACATATGCCCCGTCCACCAGGGACTGCACCGTAAGGGTAACGGCTGCTCCGCCCTCATAGTAGGTGAGCATCTGCTTCAGATCTTCCATGCTGGTGACGGACTGTCCGTCAAACTTGGTGATGATATCCTTTTCCTTTAAATCAGAGGTTGAGGCTGCTTGGCCCTCCACGATTTTATAGACATAGATTCCTACCGGCATACCGTACATCTGTGAGGTGGCAGCGTCAATGTTGGTTCCCTGAATTCCCAGATAACCCTGAGCGTCCTCGGATACAGCCACTCGCGTTTTCTTAGTCATCAGGCTGTTTAAGATGTCCTGGGCCTTGGAAATCGGAATGGCAAAGCCCATTCCCTCCACTTCCGTGGAAGCCGTCTTGGCGGCATTGATGCCGATGACCTTTCCGCTTAAATCAATGAGCGCGCCGCCGCTGTTGCCCGGGTTGATGGCCGCGTCTGTCTGGATGAAGGTCCTGTTAATTCCCTTTTCATCTGTGATCTCACGATCCAGGGCGCTTACATATCCCACGGTGACGGACTGGCCGTATCCAAGGGCGTTTCCTATGGCGATGACCTGCTGTCCCACCTTGATATCATCTGAATTACCCAGGGCAGCCACCTTAATCTTGCTCATGGTGTCGGAGGGGATATCCTTTAACTGCACGGCGATGATTGCCAGGTCAGATGCTGAATCCGTTCCCTTCACAGCGGCGCTCACATCCTTGTTGTCAACAAATGTAACCTTTAAATCGGAAGCCCCGTCCACCACATGGTTATTGGTGGCAATGAGAAGTTCCGTGTCGGTCTGGTTCACGATGATGCCGGAACCGCTGCTCTGCGCCGTGTAGGTCTGCGGCATTCCGAAGAAATCACGCTGCTCCACGGTCATGGTGTCATTGATGGCTACAATGGACGGCATGGCGTTTTCCACGATGCCCGACACGTCGGTGACAGCGGATACTGCCGTGGCGCCCTGGTTTCCGGATGCCTGTGCATTGACCGGGGCTGCCTGCCCTATCTGGTTCTGTGCCTGTGTCTCAGCCGATGTGCCTGCGGTTCCATACGCACCCGTTAGCCTGTTTCCCAGGTAATTCACACCTGTCATGACTCCGCCTGATACGGTTCCGAATAGGACCGCTGCTGCCGTGATTCCCGCCACCCTTTTTGCAAAGCGTTCTTTGTTGGAATGATTCCGGTGCTTATCGCCGCCGCCCTGGTATCCCTGATAGGAATTCCCGCCATAGCAGTCCTGGCTGTTGGCCCGGCCGCCATATGGGCTGAATCCGGTGTCTGGTCCCTGGGCATGCTGTTCGCGGGGCCCCTGGCTTCCCTGTCCCTGTGAGTACTGTCCCTCTGTATTCTGGCTCTGCGTATTCTGTCTCTGCCGGCTCCTCCCGTCACCCGGGATAGTCCAGTTTACGGCTGTCTCGGGTACATCCCTGTGTTCCATATTTTCATTTCCCAAACCATTCATATTCTTATTTTCATTCTCGTACATAGCAAAGTCTCCTTTCATACGTTTCTCTATTTTTATTAAACTGTATGGGCTGTTTCTTAATTGCTCTTGCTTTTTATAATTAGTAATATAGCCGTCATTTATGGTGGAATTGTGAAACGATTGTGGAGAATCTGTGTTCTAATTATTATAGATTTATAAACTGAAGATTAACAAATGCCGTCTGGACGGAATGGATGTTTGAAGATATAATGGACATGATAAAATAAACCGGGAAAGAATCAGGACAGGAGTAAAGGAACTTGGGACAGTCAGAAAAGTTGGAACAGCCAGAAAAGTTGGAACAGCCGGCAAAGGTAATCGGCATCATTGCCGAGTATAACCCGTTTCACGGAGGACATAAATTTCAAATAGAAGAAGCAAAAAAACGGACCGGCGCAAGCTGGTGCGTCGCTGCCATGAGCGGTGATTTTGTGCAGAGAGGAGAGCCTGCGGTCTACAGCAAATATCTGCGCGCCAGAATGGCCCTTTCCTGCGGCGCGGATCTGGTGGTGGAGCTTCCCTCCGCCTTTGCGGTCAGCAGTGCGGAGGATTTTGCTGCCTGCGGCGTGGCCCTGCTCACAGGACTGGGAGCAGTGGAGGTACTGTGCTTTGGCAGTGAGGCCGGGGATATCAGCAGGATTCAGAAGGCTGCCGGTATCCTGGCACAGGAAGGCGGGGACTTCTCCTCTCTGCTGAACCTTGGACTGCGAAGCGGTCTAAGCTGGCCCCTTGCCCGCAATCAGGCTCTGCTTGTGATGGCGGACAGGGATAAGGATTTTCCATTAAAAAAAGAAGAAATGGACAAGCTTCTGGGCTCCCCCAACAATCTTCTGGGTATCGAGTACTGCAAGGCCATTCTGCGCCAGGACAGTCCGCTTATTCCGCTGACTATCCGCCGCCGGGGGCAGGGCTACCACGATGAAGGCCTGGAGGGCGGACAGGCTTCCGCCTCAGCCATCCGGCGGACGCTTAAAACATGGGAACTGTACGCAGATACGGATCTGCCTCCATATACAAAACTGACACCTGAGTCCAGGACACACATCCCACCGGCAATCTGGCCCCTGTACGGCCAGGAACCCTCCCTGGAGGCCAATGATCTGTCTGAGATACTGAACTTCCGTCTCCTGTCACTGAGGCGGGAGGGAACGGATTATACACAATACGGAGATATGTCGGCGGAGATGGCGCGCCGGCTGGACAGCTGCCTTCTCCAACAGGTCAGCTGGGAAGGCCGGATAGAACAGCTTAAGACACGCCAGTACACCTATACCCGGATCAGCCGCGCCCTTCTTCACATGGTGCTGGGCCTGACCGCCGCCAGGGTGCAGTCATACAAAGAGGCCGGCCGGGCCCCCTACGCCAGAATCCTGGGATTCAGGAAGGAATCCCGGGAACTGCTGGCTCTGGTAAAGCAAAAAACCGCTATTCCCCTGATTACCAAGACAGCCGACGCCCCCCGCATTCTCACAGGAACAGCCCTGGATATGTTCTCTCAGGACATCTACGCCTCCCATATCCGCCAGGTCCTGCTTTCAAAAAAACTGGGGAAGCCGGTTAGGAATGAATATAACCAGCCCATCTGTATATTAGAATAAAAGGCAAAATGACAGGCCCGCGGATGCAACGCATGGCCGCGGACCTGTCATTTTATTTTCATATATCAGTTGTCTTTTCACGGGGCTCCCAAAGCTCCGGGGCCAGCAGTTCTACCACCGTGGGCTTTACATGCAGGAACTCCGCCAGCTCACGTATTTGGAGGCCGTTGTCCCGTTTCCTGCCCTGACGCACAGCCCGAATCAATATATTCTTCGGCGTATGCTCCATATCAATAAATTCCAGAATCTGGGTCCGGTATCCTCTGTATTCCAGGACCTGGGCTCTGATGGCATCTGTGTAAAGGGCCGCCATGCGCTCTTTGATCAGGCCGTATTGCAGTACCGGCCTGAGAAGGCTGTTTTCCATCTGTCCGTTGAGCTCATGCTGGCAGCAGGGAACCGACAAAATGACTCTGGCTCCCCAGTTCACCGCCTTCTCCAGGGCGTAATCCGTGGCCAGGTCGCAGGCGTGGAGGGTGACCACCATGTCCACCTTCTCCACGCCCTCAAAGGAGGCAATGTCCCCGTGGCAGAAGGAAAGTCCATCATATCCATACTGCCGTCCGAGACGGCTGCAGTGTTCTATGACATCCTCCTTAAGGTCCAGGCCGATGATCCGCACCGGATACCCCTTCAGTTCCTTCAGATAATAATACATGGCAAAGGTGAGGTAGGATTTGCCGCATCCGAAATCAATAATGGCGGACTCCCGGCCCTGGTCCAGGTTGGGAAGGATATCCTCAATGAACTCCAGGAAACGGTTTATCTGCCTGTATTTGTCATAGCGGCTGTTCACCACCCTGCCCTCTTTTGTCATGACGCCCAAATCCACCAGAAAGGGAACCGGGATTCCCTCTTCCAGGATATAATGCTTCTTCCGGTTATGGGACAGGGGGCCGGGAGAGCCTGGTTCACCGGCCGGCTGTATCCTGACAGACTCGGGATACCGCTTCACCTTCACTGTCACCTTGCCCTTTTTGCTTACCAGTATAAGGGCCTTTCCAAGTCCGGATGTAATCTCCGCCTGGCGGAAGGAACCCTCCAGCAGCCCTGTGACATAGTCTGCCGCCTCATCTTTGTCCAGATTGCGGTGAAATGCCTGCTTTCCCGCCTGTTCCTCCGCCTGGAATACCAGCCTGCCCTTCATGAGCAGTGGACGGATTCTGGACCTGGAGATTTTGCCGCTGTCTGCGGGGTTGCTCATAAGAACCCGCTCCAGAGACTCATTTAAGAACAGCTCCAGCGCCTGTTTGATTTCTTTACATTCTTCCTGATTCATGTCCTGCTCCTAATCCAGAAGTCTCTTTGCAAGGGCGGGGAGCTGGCTTAATGACTCGATGGTGCCAACCGGCCTCTCTGCCCTGCCAAAGCCATATGATGCGTGTACAAAGGGAATCCCGGCCACACCGGCCGCTTCCTCATCCATATGGGTATCGCCCACATAAAAACACCGTTCCAGATGGTTTCTCCGGACCACCATACGGATGTTATCTCCCTTTGGAAGGCCGGTGTTGCCGTAGCACTCAATATCCCGGACATATTCCCGGAGGCTGCAGCTCTTTAACAGCACCTCAATATATCCGCTCTGGCAGTTACTGACAATGTACAGTCCATACTGGCGGCTGAGGCGCGCCATGATTTCCCCTGCCTCCGGATACAGGACTCCGGGATGGGTCAGCAGGTAATGGTTCTCATAGGTCATGCATTCCTCCATTACCTTCCTGCACTCCTCCTGGGCCAGCCCCGGAAACAATGTCTTACCAATATCCATCATGGTCTTTCCCATATTGTCATACATATCCTGAGCCGTAATCCTGACTCCCAAATGCGGATAACGGGCCAGCACCTCATTCCAGGATTCAGCCACCTGGGCGGCCGAATCCCAGAGCGTACCGTCCACGTCAAACAATATCCCTTTATTCATACCCACAACCATCCCTTTCCCATTCATATTCACAGGCATTGCCCCTGAAACCATACAGAAGTCCTGATACATCCCTAATTTTCAGCACTGACCCATCCCTTTCGCAGCAAATCCGGATAGGGCTCCAGATGGGCATAATCGTTGAAGCGCTCCAGTGTAAAACGTCCGGATGCTCCATCCCAGTTAAGCTCCGTGATGCTGCAGTTTTCCAGGCTCTTTCCGAGAATTCTCCATTTATTCATGGGAATTCCCAGATAATGGGCTGTCATGGAACGGATGACGCCTCCGTGGGTCACCACAGCAACGCGCTCATAGCCGCTTTCTGTCATTTCCCTGAACACAGGCCGTGCACGCCGGACCACATCCCCGGCACATTCCCCGCCCGGATAAGGCAGGTCCTCCTCCATAAGGGCCTGCTGCGCCTTGAAGTCCCTGTACTTCACCGCAATATCCCGGTCATCCATGCCTTCCATATGGCCAAAGGATATCTCCCTCAGCTCCGGCCGTATGATATGCTCCACATTCCAGTAGAGATTGGCTGCCTGAGCCGTTTCCACGGCCCGCAGCAGATTGCTGGAATACACCACCTGTATATTTTCATGAAACAGGCGCTCTCCTAAGAGAGACGCCTGCCTGTATCCTTCTTCACTTAAATCCACATCCACGTTGCACAGCTTGCTGCACTGCCTGCCGTGGCGTATCAAAAATAGTTTCATCTGTCTGCCCTCCGTCCGGTTTCTTTCACCCCGGACAGTATTAATTTTTAAAGCTGTGGATTGGCGCCGGAATTCTTCCGCCCCTGGTTACAAACCGTCTGCAGGAGAATGTGTTTACAGGCATAACAGGCGCATAACCCAGCAGCCCGCCGAACTCAGCAGTCTCCCCTACCTTCTTTCCCACCACGGGAATCAGACGTACGGCAGTCGTTTTCTGGTTCACCATTCCGATGGCTGCCTCGTCCGCAATGATGCCTGCAATGGTGCTGGAGGGCGTGTCGCCCGGGATGGCGATCATATCCAGACCAACGGAACAAACACAGGTCATGGCCTCCAGCTTCTCGATGGTGAGGGCTCCCATGCTGACCGCGTCAATCATTCCCTGGTCCTCGCTGACCGGGATGAATGCGCCGCTTAAACCGCCCACATAGGAGGAAGCCATGACGCCGCCCTTCTTAACCTGGTCATTGAGCATGGCAAGAGCTGCCGTTGTTCCGGGCGCGCCCACGCGCTCCAGTCCAATCTCTTCCAGTATCTCAGCAACACTGTCTCCCACCGAAGGCGTGGGAGCCAGGGACAAATCAATGATTCCAAAGGGAATGCCCATGCGCCTGGATGCTTCCTGCGCCACCAGCTGGCCCACGCGGGTAATCTTAAACGCGGTCTTCTTGATGGTTTCACAGAGCACCTCAAAGTTGGCATCCCTCACCTTTGCCAGGGCAACTTTCACAACGCCCGGACCGCTTACGCCTACATTGATGATGGCTTCGGACTCAGTCACGCCGTGGAAGGCGCCTGCCATGAACGGGTTGTCGTCAGGAGCATTACAGAATATCACCAGCTTGGCACAGCCAAGGGAATCATGGTCCCTGGTGGCTTCGGCTGTCTCAGTCACGATTCTGCCCATAAGTTCCACCGCGTCCATGTCAATGCCGGTTTTGGTGGAGCCTACATTGACGGAACTGCACACGCGCTCAGTCTGAGACAGTGCCTGGGGAATGGAGAGAATCAGATTCTTGTCAGCCCTGGTCATGCCCTTGCTCACAAGAGCGGAATAGCCGCCGATAAAGTTTACGCCCACTTCCTTTGCAGCCATGTCCAGAGTCTTGGCTATGGTGACGAAATCCTCAGGACGCCTGCAGGCGGAACCGCCCACCAGCGCAATGGGAGTGACGGAGATACGCTTATTTACAATGGGGATACCGAAATCAGCCTCGATATCCTGGCCCGTGGAAACCAGGTTCTTTGCCAGGGTAGTGATTTTCTTATAAATCTTTTCATTGAGCGCCTCAAGATTGCTGTCCACACAGTCCAGAAGGCTTATACCCAGGGTAATGGTACGCACATCCAGCTTTTCGTGTTCAATCATGTTGTAGGTCTCATTTACCTCGTACATATTTACGTTAATCATAGTTCTTTCGTCCCTTTCTTCTGATATTACAGGCCCGCCCTATCCTCTGGGTATGCCATTAGATACGGTGCATCTTCAGGAAGATTTCTTCCCGCTGAATCTTCACGCTGACGCCGATTTCCTCTCCGACCTGTTCCAGCTCCCGGGCTACTTCGCCAAAGGACTTGGTTATGTTCTCCACGTCCACAACCATCATCATGTTGAAAAATCCCTTTACAATGGTCTGGGTAATATCCAGTATATTAATCTGGTTCTCAGCCAGGTATGTACATACGCCTGCAATGATTCCTACCCTGTCTTTCCCTACAACTGTAATGATTGCCTTATTCATCTTTATTCTCCTCACGCTTTTGTTTTATTGAAATCCGGTGAACGGATATCCATACGTTTTACAGATATATAATTTCACTCATGAAGTCTCTGCTGGCCACGGAAATGGAAAAATCAGAGGCTCCGTAAGGGCAGTCTCCCTCGTCAATCTCCAGACGCACGGTCTCGTAGGCCAGCTCCTCGTAATTGTTTTCCTTGCTGAGATGTCCCAAAAGAACCTTTTTCAGTCTGTCGTGGAGAACGCAGTTCAAAAGCCTGCCCGCATTTTCATTGGACAAATGGCCGTGGTCCCCTAAAATCCTCCGCTTCAGGTAATAGGGATAAGGGCCTGTCTCCAGCATCCTGACATCGTGGTTGGATTCCAGAAGCAGGGCATCCAGCCCCTGAAGATGGTCTATGATATACTGGTCAAAATGTCCCATATCCGTGGCCACGGCCACGGACTTCTCCCCGTTTTGTACGCGGTATGCCACCGGATTCGCGGCATCGTGGTCAATCTTAAAGGGCTTCACGGTCAGATCACCTACCGTGAAATCCAAATCCGGGCATACCGGAGTCAGAAGGCCCCTGTCAAATTTGCCCAGGCTGCCTGCGGCCGCAATCTCATCCAGGGTTTCCTGGGTCCCGTAAATGGGTATCTCGTACTTGCGTGACAGCACTCCCAGTCCCTTGATGTGATCCGAATGCTCATGGGTAATGAGAATCCCGTTAACATCGTTTCCCGTAAGTCCTATCTCATTTAATCCCTGCTGAATCCGCTTGTTGCTGATTCCCGCATCCACCAGCAGGTGGGTGCTGTCAGAACCTATGTAAATACAGTTGCCGCTGCTTCCGCTGGCAATACTTACCATTCTCATGTTTTACAGTCCTTTGTCTTATTTATTGCATTCTAATTTTGTACTCCATTTGTTCTCCAGGAGCCTTCGGATCTGTTTTCTGGTGTCCTCCACAGAGCCGTTGTTGTCGATGACCGCATCGGAAAATTCCCTGAACCCTGCCTCTGGCGCCTGGCTGTCCATGATGCTTTCCGTTTTCTCCCTTGTGTAACCGCGGCTCTCTCTGAGACGCTCCATGCGGTTCTCCCTTGATGTATAAACATACCACATTTCCCCGCAGTTGTCACGGAATTCTTTTGAGGGAATGGCTGCCTCTATGACCACCAGAGGTTCGGGGCAGGCAAGCGCCTCCCCAAAGGCGGTATTCCATACCAGTGGATGGGTCAGGCGGTCCACCTGGAGGCGTTTATCAGGGCAGCCAAAGATTACCTGGGCCATGGCGGGACGGTTGATGGTTCCGTCCTCATTCAGTATGGACGGCCCCAGGCAGTCCACCACGGCTTGGTAGCTCTCCCGCCCGGGCCGCATCAGCTCCTTTGCCACCTGGTCCGCCTGGATGACACGGAAGCCATATTCCTCCTTCAGTATCTCCAGCACCCGGCTTTTTCCGGATCCCACGCCGCCTGTGATTCCCAATATAAACTTACTGCCCGCGGGGGATGTACTTCCTATATTTTCCATATCCTGTCACTGCCCCTTCAGATACCGTTATTTTCCGTGTCTTTGTTTCTTCCCGTATTTCCTACTTGGCATCAAACCAGGATTTTCCCACTTCCGCTTCCACTTCCAGTGAGACCCTTAAATCCGCCGCATGCTTCATCTTATCGGTCAGAATGTCCTTAACTGTCCGGATTTCATCCTGTGCCGTCTCAATCAGGAGCTCATCGTGAATCTGAAGGACGATTCTGGATTTCAAGTTTCGCTTTTTCAGCTCCCTGTCCACTGCAATCATGGCTATCTTCATAACGTCCGCCGCGGTTCCCTGAATCGGTGAATTCATGGCCACCCGCTCTCCGAACTGGCGCTGCATAAAGTTGGCGGACTTAAGCTCAGGAATGGGCCGTCTCCTGCCGTACAGGGTCGTCACGTAGCCCTGCTCCTTGCCCTGCTTGACCAGTCCGTCCAGGAATATCTTAACCCCCGGATAGGTCTCAAAATATTTATCGATGTACTCCACCGCCTCCTTGCGGGAGATGCTGAGTCCCTCGCTGAGCCCAAAGGCGCTGATGCCGTATACAATTCCGAAGTTCACTGCCTTTGCGTTGCGGCGCTGTAGAGGAGTCACTTCATCAAGGGGTACATGGAATACCTGGGATGCGGTGATGGCATGGATGTCCTGGGCGGAACGGTATGCCTCGATCAGCCGCTCATCCCCTGACATGTGGGCCAGGATACGCAGCTCAATCTGGGAATAGTCCGCGTCCACGAACACACAGCCTTCCTTGGGAACAAACACTTTGCGGATTTCCCTGCCCAGGGCCATGCGGACCGGGATATTCTGAAGGTTCGGCTCCGTGCTGCTGATGCGTCCCGTAGCCGTGATAGTCTGGTTGAATTTGCCGTGAATCCTTCCGTCCTCACCGATATAGGCTGCCAGGCCTTCCGCATAAGTGGAATTCAGCTTTGTCAGCTGGCGGTAATCCAGAATTTTCTGGACCACCGGATAATCAGGCGCCAGCTTTTCCAGCACATCCGCTGCCGTGGAATAACCTGTCTTTGTCTTTTTTCCTCCCGGAAGCTCCATCTGCTCAAAGAGAATCTCTCCCAGCTGCTTGGGGGAATTGATATTGAACTCGTGGCCTGTCTCCTGGTAGATTTCCTGTTCCAGCTTGGCGATTCCCACCTTAAGCCTGTCCCCATATTCTTTAAGCTCAGCCCGTTCCACCTTCACGCCCTCCTGCTCCATATGGAAAAGGCTGTAAATCAGGGGCATCTCTATATCTGTATACAGGCTGTACATTCCGGTATCCTTTAACTGTCCTGCCAGGGGTACAGCGGCCTTCCACGCAGTGTACCCCATGTAGCATACACAGTCAACGGCATTCTTCTCACCCCTCCACAGGGCATCTCCCAGGTCCTCCTTTGCCAGCAGGTCCGCCCTGGAGGGCACGGTAAGTCCCAGATAGTCCCTGGCCAGATCATCGTAGGCATAGGTATCCTTAAGGGGGTTCAGAAGATATCCGGCCACTCCCGCGTCATATACAGGATCCGTGTCCTTAAGTTCCAGGTACGCAAGCATGGATTTTAAATCCAGCGCCCAGAACTCCTTAACGCCATGATTATCCTGGTCCTGGTTATCCTGGCCCTGATTATTCTGGTCCTGGTTACCCTGGCTCCTGTTTTTCCTGCACAGCGCCCTGAGCCGCTCCAGAAGATATTCACCGGTAATCTGTTCCCCTGCCGCCAGACAGTATATATCCTTCTCGCCCAGGCATAAGGCCAGGCCTGTCACGGGATTCAGCCCGGCTCTGGCCTTTTTTCCCGCTTTCACTTCTCCGTTCTCGTCAAAGCTGAAGGACAGCTGCTCCACGCTCTCCTTTAAAGCCCCGTCGCTGCCCAGTATGAGCTGGAAACCTGCCAGTTCTGCGCCTGCTGCCCTGCCAAATATCTTATCCGCTGTCCTTACATCCTTCACAAGGGTGAAATGGGATTTTATATCAGGTGCAGCGGCTTCCTGGGCAGCGGTTTTGTCAAACCGGGCCAGGATGGACTTGAATTCCAGACGCTTCATATACTGGTAAGCCTCCGGAGTATACAGATCCCCAATCCGGGCGTCCCCGTAATTAAATTCCACAGGACAGTCCGTACAGATGGCTGCCAGCTTCTTGCTCATCTGAGCCATGCCGTAATGCTCCTCCAGAGCCTTTCTGGCCCTGGGAGGCTTAAGCTCCTCCAGATGGGCATAGGCGTTCTCTATGGACTTGTACTGGGCGATGATACTGGTTGCTGTTTTCTCCCCGATGGAAGGCACGCCCGGTATATTGTCAGAGGCATCCCCCATAAGGGCCTTCACATCAATGAATTCCTCAGGCGTCACCTGATACTCCCGCAGCACATCCTCCGGGAAATAGTCCTTAATCTCAGTCACGCCCCTGCTGGTTCTGGGGATCCGTATCTTAATGTGTTCATCAGCCAGCTGCAGAAGATCCCTGTCCCCTGATACCACGGATACCTGGATACCCTGGGCCTGACACCGCTTTGCCACGGTTCCCAGTATATCGTCCGCCTCAAATCCCTCCAGGGTCATGATGGGAATTCCCATGGCCTTCAGCACATCCTTCATCACAGGAATCTGCTCATGAAGCTCCTGGGGCATGGGCTTTCTCGTCCCCTTATAGGCGTCATACATCTCATGCCGGAAGGTAGGCTCCTTTAGGTCAAAGGCAACGGCTGCGTGGTCCGCCTTTTCCTCCTCCAATATCTTCAGCATGATATTTAAAAAACCGTACACTGCGTTGGTATGCAGACCCTCCGAATTCGTAAGGTCCGGCACCCCGTAAAATGCCCGGTTCATAATACTGTGTCCATCAATCAAAACCAATTTATCCATTAATATAAGTTCCTTTCTGTCTCTGTCACCACATCCTGAACTGAAGCGCCAGCACGACCAGCACGGCCCAGAAGCACAGTGTGTTCACCGCATAGCGGGCTGTCTCCAGGATTCCCAGGGTGTGCACCCTCTGCCGGGACAGCTCCAGGGCTGTCTCCAGAGCCCCCTTGATGTTATAGGTGCCTGTTCCCTGGTCCAGCTGGCGGATACCCACGTCCACTGTGAAGTAAATCTCCAGCTCTTCCCGGCATTCCTCGCAGGTCTCAATGTGTTTTAAGAATTCTTTCAGTTCCCCGTCCGTAATGCTGCCATTAATATACGGCATCACCAGACGCTCCGCTTCCCTGCAGGTCACTGCCAGCACCTCCTGTCTATCATTTTAATCAAATTCTTCTTACATCATACAATAAATCAGCTTACTTTTCAATGAAAGATTGGGACGCCCATCACCTGGTTAAGGGCGGATTCCTGTATCCCTCCCTGACATGAGCCTGACGCGGCCCTGGTTCAGGACAGTCTGCCCTTCCTGTATTCCCTTGGAGAAACGCCTGTCAGCCGCCGGAACACATCCCCGAAATAATTGCCGTCCGAGAACCCGCAGGCCATGGCCACACCGGTCACGGACAGATCCGTATTGCGCAGCATATCCGATGCCTTCTGGACGCGGATGTAGTTCAGATACTCCTTAAAGCAGAGGCCGGTGGAGCCCTTGAATTTCTTTGAAAAATAGGTAGGGCTCATATTGGCAAATGCAGCCACCTCCCCCAGCGTCAGCCCTTCCTGATAATGCTGGTTCATGTACCGGGCCGCACTGACCATGGCCTCCTCCGTCTCCTCCAGCGCGTGCCCCTCCCCGCGGGTCTCCTGGCAGCGTCCCAATACCACAAGAATCTGGTGCAGGAGACTGCGAAGCTGTATCTGGCAGTAGCTGTCACCCTGCTTTTCCTCATCCTGCATCTGGGCCAGCAGTTCCTCTATCCTAGGGCGGAATTCCGGAGGAATGGTGCGTTTGGGCTGTGAGAAGATATGGCCAAAGGCCTCCCTTCCGCAAAGGCTTAAGAATGAGCTGACCGTGTCCCTGGAAAAATAGATGCCGAACCGCTCAGCCTGCCAGCTTGGCTCATACAGGGCCTTGTGGACCTCAAGAGGCGGAATGATGGTTATATCCCCCGGTTCCAGATAGTAGATGTCCTGGTTGATGAACATTTTACATTTTCCTGATAACAGATAATAAATCTCATAGTAAGAATGATAATGAGGACGCTTCATCACAAAGCTTGAGGACCTTCTGATACGGCTGACCTGAACGCTTTTATCCTTTAAAATCATGGTGTTGCTCATACGCGGTTCTTCTCCTTCAACTTCTCCTTTATGACCGGACCGTCATGGCAAAAAAACTGTATTTTTTAGAAAATATCCCATAAAATCCGTATTATTCCATCTGTTTTTGTTATACCATAAAGCCAACCAAAGGTAAACAAGGAATTCGACAAGGAAATGGAGGAATGACCATGGCTGAAATGACCATGTTATCCATGGCTGTGATGGCTGCCAATAAAAAAAGCCGCTCCTTTTCGGAAGCAGCAGCCGGGCGGAAGGACCTGTACCTGACGGAAGGACCGGCAGAGGAAGCAGATGTCATATATCTTCCGGATTACAGCAGTCTGGATTTTAGGCAGGTCCGCGAGCTTCTGACAGTGGGAAAACACATCCTGTTCGGAACCATGGGGGCGGCCGATGCCGGCAGCCTCAATGCGCTGGCGCAGACAGCCGCGGAACACGGCGCAGTGCTGTTGGATCATATCCACCTTGCATTCAATCCATGTATGGCATCATTAAAGACAGCGCTGACATGCCTGGGACCCATTTACCGGATCCGTCTCTATTCCTGCGAATATGCCTTCTGCTGCAAGGGAGTCTGTACGGTTCCTGTACGTCCCTTCACCCATATTCCTCAGGGAGGCGCATTGTTTCAGCGGGGCTACGACTGCATCTATCCCCTTGTGCATCTCTTCGGCATACCGGAACAGCTGGATATCCAGATGATATTCACGGAAAATGGAATGGATGCAGCCGGAACTGTCAAGGGAACTCTAGGCAGCGCCCAGGTGGAGATCGTCTATTCCAAGATATCAGGAAGCCATATTCCAAGCCTTATAGAGGGAGAAGGGGGACGCCTGCTAATCCGTGATTTACGGAATTTAAGGGAAGTGACCTATTTCAACCGTTCCGGTGTGGAAAAGCCGATGGTTTCTTTTTCCGAAGAGGCCTGCCGCGCCAGGGAACTGGACCGCTCCATGGCCTTTATAAAGGGAAATTGCGACTGGCGCCTCCAGCTTGCATCCTCCTTGCAGGCACTTCAAATGATGGATGAAATCCGGGGTGGTAAAAAGACGAAAGATCTTATATGTTCTTGAAAAATTTTATAAGACATTTAATGAATAAAGACAGTTGGTTTTAAATACTCTTCTGTCCTATTTTTAAGATTCATTTCCTATTTATGGCTATTTGTGTTACACTATATATTATTAATATGTAAGGGGGATATATTATCGTGAAAAAACTTCATTTATTTCTCGCAACTATAACAATTTCTTTGTTTTCCTGCATCACATCCTTTGCCGGTCAATGGCAACAAGACAGTTATGGATGGTGGTATCAAACTGATGATGGAACCTACCTAAATAATGGATGGAACTGGGTTGATGGAAAGTGTTATTATTTCTCTCCTGATGGATACTGCTTGCAAAACACACAAACGCCTGATGGATATATGGTGGATGAAAATGGAGCATGGGTTATTGATGGTATAGTTCAAACACAGAATCAACCCCCAATATCAGACACTTATAAAATAGGCAATCTAACTCTTTCTACACCAAATGGATTTTGGTTTTATGAACAAAAGGATACTATCTTTTGTATGTTTGCTTCATATGACCAACAAAGAGCAATAGCAGTATATTGCAGTGATATAGGCGTTGATCCACGCGCAAATAATTACAGTGAAAAATATATCGATTCTGTTCTTGACGCAGCAATGATTAATGAAGGAGGAGCATATGCGACTAAGACATATAAACAACTTTCATCTGGTGCATGGAACTGTTACGGATATTCATCTGCTGAAATTTTAAATGCGCCCGGAACATTAACAGCATATGTTCGTATGGATGGTTCATATATACAACTAATTATGATCGCTGGTAATTTATCTAATACTGATACTGATGGTCTCATGAATGTTCTCATTAAATAATATGATGGGATATAGATGATAACAAATAACAAAAACCGCGAAAACCATTGATTTTACGTGGTTTTCACGGTTCCAATTTGATGCCGGCAGCGGGACTTGAACCCGCACGCGGTTACCCGCAACAGATTTTGAGTCTGCATCGTCTGCCATTCCGACACGCCGGCTTACAACGCTGATTATTTTATCACAGGATACATATTTTGGCAAGTGTTTTTTGAAAACCTTTGCCATTTTTCTTCAATATTTACTTCAACGTCCATGTGGCCGGACGGCTGGCAAAAGACTGTTAAGGCAGGTATCTGCCCGCCCTTAACAGTCCCTCCGGCCTGTTGCCTTATCTGATTGCCTGCTGGCCGCTGGCCTTATATATTTCGTACCATTCATAGTGCTCCAGACGGATATCCAGGGCCTTAATGGCCGTATCCAGCCTGTCCAGCCTGTTGCTTCCTGAGATAGGGACCGCCCCTGCCGGATGATACATAATCCACGCGTATATGATGGCAGACGGGTCCACGTCATGCTTCTCGGCGATTATGTTTATGGTTTTCATGGCTGCGGCGCACAGACTGTCGCTGGCGTCAAACATTCTTCCCCCTGCCAGAGGCGACCATATCATGGGATGGATTCCGGATGCAGTCAGGTCATCCATCATTCCGGAATTAAAATGTTCAAAGCACACCGGGTTCCACTCAATCTGGTTCGTTACCAGCTGCCCGTTTACAGCTTTGTTAAGACCGTTGAATTTATGAGGGTCAAAGTTGGAGACGCCCATCTCCCCGATTTTTCCTTCCTGCTTAAGCTCTGTCAATGCCTTTGCCGTGGACTCAAAATCAATGCAGGGGTCCTCCCTGTGAATCAGATACAGGTCCAGATGGTCTGTGTGAAGCCGCTTCAGGCTCTCCTCACAGGACTGTTTTACCCTGTCATATCTTGTATCATAATATCCAAATCCGCCCTCTTTGAAAATGCCGGTTTTTGATACCAGCTGGATTTTGTTCCTAATGGAGCGATCCTGTTCAAAAGCCTGCCCCATCAGCGTTTCACAGAGCGCGTCTCCGTAGATTTCCGCTGTGTCAAAGGTGGTGACCCCTCTCTCAATGCATTCATTCATGAATCGGGCCAGTTCTTCTGCGGACCAATTCCAGCCGTCCAGCCTCCAGAATCCCTGAACCACGGCTGACAATGACAGCCCTTCTGACAATTTAACTTTTTTCACCTTGTTCCTCCTGTTAAGAATTTTTTCTCATATCCAGAGCCACTGCACTGCATATGATAAGTCCCTTTACAATCAGCTGCCAGTTGGAGTTAACGCCTATATAGGCAAGTCCATAGCTGATGAAGGTAAAAATCAGCACACCGATGATGACGCCGGATACCTTTCCCACTCCTCCGCTCAGAGATACGCCTCCCACCACACAGGAGGATATGGCATCAAATTCATATGCATTTCCATAGGCCGAGTTGGCGCCTCCGGTCCTGGCCACTTCCAGGATACCGGCCAGCCCCACAAACATGGATTCAATGATAAACACAGCGATGATCACCTTGCCGACATTGATGCCGGATACCTTGGCTGCTTCCGGGTTGCCTCCCACGATATATATGTTCTTCCCGAACACGGTCTTGTTGAGCAGAAACCATACCCCCACAATGGCAATGATGGCGATGACCACCAAAAAGGAAATCTGGCCAAATACCTTAAAGCTGCTGAGCACGGTCAGAGCATCCCTTATGCCTCCGATGGGCTGGGAATTGTTGGGCTTCTTTGCAAAGTACAGACAGTTAATGCCGTAAACAATGGTGCTCATGCCGAATGTGGCGATAAAAGGCGCCATCTTAAGCTTTGCAATCATAAAGCCGTTGACAGCTCCAATCACGGCAACCAGGGCCAACGTCATGATAACCGGAATGATGATGGGAAGTTCAGGCAGGCCCGGCCAGAACTTGTTGGAGTAGTCAGCCATCTGGGACAGGGACGCCACCATGACGGCTGCCAGGCCCACCTGACGGCCGCCGGAAAGGTCTGTTCCGCCTAAGAGCAGGGCAAACATCAGACCCAGCGCACATATCATTTTAACGGCAGACTGGGTCAATATGTCTGTCAATACTCTTATCTGCAGAAAAGAAGGTTCGATTATGATGATTCCTATAATCATGAATACCAGCACGATGATAAGAGCTTTATCCATCATGATATTTTTTATGTCTTTTGCTGTCAACTCCTTTATTTTCATACTGACACTCCTTCTTTCGTTTTATCATCAAACTGGGTGGCATACCTCATCACCTCAATCTGGGTAGCCTCCTTCTTGCCAAGGATACCTGTCTGCTTTCCGGCGCACATAATCATGATACGGTCCGACATTCCCAACAACTCCGGCATCTCAGAGGAAACCATAATGATCGCCTTTCCCTTTTTTACCAAATCCTGCATGATCCTGTAAATCTCATATTTAGCGCCCACATCCACGCCCCTGGTAGGTTCGTCCAGCATAATGACATCGCAGTTTGCCAGCAGCCATCTGCCAATCAGCACCTTCTGCTGATTCCCTCCCGACAGGTTCTTGATAAGCGTTTTTGTCCCAGCCATGCGGACATCCAGATCCGTGCACACCTTGTCAACACTGGGGGACAGTTTTTTCGTATGGATGTATCCAAGGACATTGCCTGTCAGTTTCTTATAGGCAACCGCCAGGGTGTTATCCCAGACTGACAGCGTGGGAATGATTCCCGTTGCCCTGCGCTCTTCCGTCAGAAGGGCGAATCCGTTTCGTATGGCATCCTGAGGCGAATGGTTGACCACTGTTTTTCCATTGACAGTCAGTTCCCCGCTTGCGATTCTGCGCAGGCCGAATATGGCTTCTATCAGCTCTGTCCTCTGTGCCCCCACCAGTCCGCCTATGCCCAGTATCTCTCCCCTATGCAGGTCGAAGGATACGTTTTTAAAGGAACGCGGGTCTGCGCTGGTAAAGTTCTCTACCCGCAGCATCACCTCGTCTGTTCTCACGTCCCCGCACACTGGAAAACGCTCATCCATCTTTCTTCCCACCATCTGCCCGATTAACTGGTCTATGGTAATGTCCTTTATATCCCATGTGCCTATGTACTGGCCGTCCCTCATCACCGTTATCTCGTCCGCTATCTCAAATATCTCCTCCAGCTTGTGGGATATATAGATAATGGAGCGCCCTTCCTTCCTAAGCTTGCCAATGATTTTGAAAAGGTGCTGTGTCTCTGCCACGGTCAGCGAGGAAGTGGGCTCGTCCATAATGATGATTTTTGCATTATATGAAACAGCCTTTGCTATCTCAATTGCCTGCATCTGTGAAACGGAGAGATTCTTTGCAAAGGTTGTCACGTCCATATCAAAATCCAAATCCCGAAGCAGGTTCCTGGTCTTTTCCATCATCTGGTTTTCATCCACCACAATGCCTTTTGTCTGGAACCTGCCCGCCCATATATTGTCCACCACATTCCGGTAAGGAACCGGGTTCAGCTCCTGGTGAATCATGGAAATGCCGCTTTTCAGCGCATCGTTAGGGTCTTTGATATCCATGACCTGTCCATCGATTTCAATGGTCCCGCTGTCTGGATGATACAGGCCGAACAGACACTTCATCAAAGTGGATTTGCCGGCCCCGTTCTCGCCAATCAACGCATGTACACTTCCAGGCTTCACCGCAAGCTTAATATTGTCAAGAGCTTTTACTCCGGGGAAGGATTTAGACATATTTGATATCTTCAGTCTGTACTCTTCCATCTGCTTCCTCCAGATTCCTTATTCGGATTGGGCCACTGCCAGCATATCCTCCAGGGTTGCGCTTAAATTGCTTTCATCCACAATCACATACGGTACCCATACATACTTTCCATCAACCGTGCAGTCCACGCCTGCCACGTCCTCTGTGATTTCCGTTCCTGCATGTACTGCCTTAATCACATTGATGATGGCGTCAGACTGGCTCTTTCTGTCATTCAGCACAGTGCCCAGAAGGGAACCTGCCTTCATTGCCTCCAGGGCATCAATATTAGCATCAATACCCACGATTGGTACAAACTTTTCAGCATCCCCTGAATTGTAGCCATTGTTGATACATGCCTGTACAGCGCCCATGGCCATGGAATCATTGTTGCAGAGGACGCCCTCAATCCCGTCGATTCCGTAAGCGGTAATCCATGCATTCATCTTGTCCAGCGCCTGAGCCTGGTCCCAGTTGGCGGTATCACAGGCAAGAATCTCATACTCGATTCCGTTCTTTTCCAGGGTCTCTTTATACGCATCCGTGCGCAGCGTCACATCCTGCTGTCCGATTTCACCCTGCAGGATGACCAGCTGAAGTTTGCCGTCCCCGTTTTTATCCGCAATGTCTTTTTTGTCATTCCAGTAGTTAATCAGCGCCTGGGCGCACATTTCCCCTGACTGCTTGGCCTGGGCTCCCACATACCAGATGTTGTCGTACCGTTTCATGGTATCTTCCATGGGCTCCATGTTGAAGAATACAGCCGGCACACCGTCGGCATCGCATTTCTTCATCATATTCTCAATGCTCTCCCTGTCAGGCGCGCATATGGCAACCACATCCGTCTTTTTGCTCAGGGCCACCTCTAATTTGGAAGTGGCCGTGGATACGTCATTTGCAGCGTCCTGCATATCCAGGGTGATACTGCCCAGCTTCTCAGCCTCATTCTGCATGATAATGCGGAATCCGCTCTGGAACTGGTCGTCAAAGGCCCTCCAGATAACCGTGGCCTTCATCTCTGCCTGGGCCTCTCCCTGCTGGGCTGTGCTCTCTGTATTCCCGGCTGCTTCACTGCCTGAAGGCGCAGCCGCCTTAGTCTCCCCCTGACCCCCGGAGCAAGCCGTTAATGTTCCCATCATCACTGCTGCTGTCAACCCACATACGATTCTGTTCATGCTTTTCTTCATAAGTCTTCTTCTCCTTTTTGATATATTAATCCATCAGTGCAAATTCTCTCATTTTCCCCTTAATGAACTCTCTGGCGCAGGCCTGTGAATTGACAAACATGCCCGTGTTATACTTGAAGTCCGGCTTCTGCTTCATATCCTCAAAGGAATTGGCAACCGCAATCAATACATCTGTGGCAATATTGATTTTCCTGATGCCGTTGCGGATTGCCTCCTGCACCTGCTCCTTGGGTGTTCCCGAACCGCCGTGAAGTACAATAGGAACGTCCACCACATCGTGTATCTTTTTAAGCCTTTCAATGTTCAGATGGGGAGCCGCCGCATATACGCCGTGCTGCGTCCCGATGCTGACAGCGATGCAGTCAATGCCTGTGCGCTCCACAAATTTCCTTGCCTGCTCCGGGTCTGTCTGGGCAGATTCAGGGTCACCTTCCACCTTAAAGTTTCCTTCCTCTCCCACCAGCTTGCCCAGCTCTCCTTCCACCGTAATTCCGTAACAGTGGGCATAATCAACTACCTTTTTGGTCAGGGCCACGTTCTCCTCAAACGGCAGGGATGAGCCGTCAATCATGACAGAGGAGTATCCGGCCTGTATGGCCTGTACGCATTCCTCATATGTACGGCAGTGGTCCAGATGAAGGGCAACAGGTACGTTACAGCCAGCTGCCTTCATGGCTCTTTTAACGGTATCAACAGTCCCCTCAAAACCGCCCATCAAATCGCAGCAGTCCGTACCCGTGATAAAGATTACCGGAATATCCAACTCCGTACCTGCCTGGATTGCTGCCAAAGCAGTTTCATAGGATACAGTCACATATGCACCATAGGCAATGTTCCTCTCCTCAGCCATCTCCAAAATGTCTTTCATCGGCGATAATTTCATAAGCCTTTTCTCCTTTTATTTTTGATTTTTATGGTGATTGTATAAATACAACTCGTCTTCATAGGGCAGTATGCCGCCGGCCGCCCCCATATGTTGGACACTGCGGGAAGCAACTGAACATCCGAATCCCGCACTTTCAAAAAATGACAGTCCGCTCACCAGGCCGGCCATCAGCCCGGCCATAAAGGAATCTCCTGCCCCCGTGGTATCCACGGCCCGAATTCCTTTCGGACATTCTATATACCTCTCCTCGGAAAAATCCGTGACATAGCATCCCTTTGAACCAAGCTTGATTCCAAAATATGTAAGACCCATAGGCTTAAGGGCGCTGCTGATTTCCGGGATCTCCCGGCATCCGGTTATGGCCGATGCCTCCTCGTAGCTTGGGAAAAAAACATCTGTATAGGGCAGGACCTCCTTAAACATATTCATCCAGCAATTGCAGACTGCCCTCTGGTTAAAGGCCGCATCCATGACCGTCATCCTGCCATGTGCCTTGGCCCGTCTCAGGAGCCTGGCAAGGCCTCCCTGGTTCATCCGGTTAAAGCTGCATGCAGAACCGATGTAGACCATATCCGCTCTCTCAATGGCTTTCTCCGGCAGGTCCCTGTCATCCACCTGGTCAAAAATCGATACATCTGACAGGAAATGCCTCTCCCCATTTTCCTCAATCAGAGCAAAACTGGATGCCGTAGCATAAACCGGATCCGTTACCACATGGGAAACATCAATTCCCAGTTTCCTGCATTGGTCCAGAATAAACCTTCCATTCAGGTCATCTCCCACCCGTCCCGCCATTACGGCAGGAATGCCCAGGCGTGACAGTCCGATGGCTGTGTTAAGCGCGTCCCCGCCGCAGGCCTGTACTGGTTTCTCTATCATGGTGCAGTCCCTGCTTAATACATCCCGGTCCACCGGCCTTAAAAGGGTATCGCACACCATCATTCCAAAACTAAGCACCACCTTTTAAACCACCCCCCTACTTCATCCATATGTCCGTACATACATATAATTGCACAATGTATTGTATTTGTCAAGTACTTATGGTAAAATTATAATATAATGTTATTTTTTCAAATTTTCCCTTGCATTTTCCACAACATGCTTTACAATATAATTGATGTTTCGTTTGTACATACATATGTATCTAAACTGAAAGGATTTTAAATTATGACCATGTTTACCAAAGAAATAAATAAAGATGTGCCCATCCCCCTTTATTACCAGTTGAAAAATATCATCAAAACAGACATTGAGAACGGAACTTTAAAGACAGGGGATACCATCCCCACTGAAATGGAAATCATGAGCCACTACAACATCAGTCGTTTTACGGTGCGCCAGGCCATCTCAGAGCTGGTAAATGAAGGTTACCTGGTCAGGAAAACCAGCAAAGGCACCTTTGTCACGGAGCCTAATAAAAAGACCAGCTTCATCAAGTCCTTTGAACCATTCCACCAGCAAATCCAGGAGCTGGGCAAGACACCCCATACAGAGCTGTTAGACATGTCCGTCATGACGCCGGACGATCGGATCAGGGAACTTCTGTGTCTTGGAGCCAATAACAAGGTCATCTCCCTGTTTAGACGGCGTTTTGCGGATGCAACGCCTGTGGTGACAATCCAGAACTACCTTCCCTACAACCTCTGTCACTTTGTGCTGAGCCATGACTTTAAGGACGTTTCACTGTATAATCTCTTTATGTCACGTCCGGAAACCTGCATTGATAACACCCGCACCATTGTTTCCGCCGAGACAGCCACCCCTGAGGATGTTAAGCTGCTGGAGGTAAAGCCCGGCAGTCCCATGCTTTGTTTCAATAACATTTCCACCACCAGCGACGGAACCATAATTGACTATGCCTATGCCCATTACCGTGGGGATATGAACAAGTTTGAAATTAACGAAAGCCCCAAATAATCCGTCTGCCATATCGCCACATAATCGAGTAGGAGGAAGGCGATTATTTCGCCTTCCGACCTCTCACACCACCGTACGTACCGTTCGGTATACGGCGGTTCAATCAACTTAACATGTAACAGCCTTTTCGGCGTAGTAGTCTTCCATGGATACAAGACCAAACTTAGCTAGTACAGCATTGCCAAAATAATAATGAATAGACGTTGCTTTTTTATTGTAGTCGGTGCATAATAATTCTATCACTAAAGAATGGATGTGTTATTATGCGAAGGAAAACAATTGATACTATCCCGGTTTTATCTGATGCCATGAAAAACATATTATCTGCTTTTTCAAAAAGCCGCTCCCTTCCGTCAGGACTGGTCAAAAGAGCCAGCATTGTCCTGCTTGCGTCACAGGGGGAACTCAACCAGAATATTGCACCACAGGTCGGGCTTCATTATAATAATGTTGCCACCTGGCGCAGTCGGTTCCTCGCGGCGCTCCCAGCCTTGCGGAGGATTGAAATGGACGACCCGAAAAAGCTTGAAGATGAGATACGGGCAGTCCTGTCCGATAAAAAACGCCCCGGTGCCCCGTCTGTTTTTACGCCGGACCAGATCATGCGGATCATCGACCTTGCCTGCAGCAGCCCAAATGATTTTGGGTACGAAGTAAGCCAGTGGAGTCTCCCGCTGTTAGTGGCAGAAATTAAAAAGCAGGGGATCGCTGAACAGATTTCTGAGAAATCTGTCAGCCGTTTTTTAAAAATGAGGTAGATTTACATCCCCACAAAATCCGTTACTGGCTTCATTCTTCGGAAAAGACGGAAGCCCCGGAATCTTTTGCGCGGAAAGTAAACGAAATCTGCGGCCTGTACCAGAGTGCCCAGGAACAAAGCCGGGAAGGTGCACACATTGTTTCCACGGATGAAATGACCGGGGTACAAGCGCTGGAACATAAATATCCTGACAAGCTCCCATTACCCGGCCAGTGCGCCAAAATGGAGTTTGAGTATATCCGCCATGGCACGACCAGCCTCATCGGGTTCTTTGATGTTGCAACGGGCCGTATGGAAATGCCGTATTTAAACTCCACACGCACAGAAGAGGATTTTGTGGAAGCCGTGAAAGCATTGGTAGGGACAGACCCGCAAGCCCCATGGACATTTATATGCGATGGCCTAAACACCCATAAATCGGAAGCCCTTGTCCGCTTTGTGGCAGAAGCCTGTGCCCTTGGCGTGGAACTGGGCAAAAAAGGGAAAACAGGGATCCTTAAAAGTATGGAAAGCCGAGCGGATTTCCTGCATGACCCTTCCCACCGGATCCGCTTTGTCTATACTCCGAAACACAGTTCCTGGATGAACCAGATTGAGATATGGTTTGGCATCATTAACCGGAAGCTGCTGAAGCGGAAAAGCTACCTATCAATAGAAGAACTGGAAGCAAGCATCCTGCGCTTTATTGAACAATACAATCTTACAGCACACCCATTTAAGTGGACATATGCCGGGATACCATTAGTAATTTAATCACTGATATTTAAGCAATGCTGTACTAGTCTCTCTTTACTGATACAAATGTGGAGATTCCAGCTTCTGCACACTCTGGCATATCCTTTGGCATATGAAATGCCATGTGCCGCATTTGGCGGCAGACCAAGTTTGATAAGATTCTTTTCCCTGTTCTTTGGCGTTTTCCAGTGTTTCCATATGCACATGCGCAGTCGATACCGAATCTGTCCGTCCATTTTTGCGCACAGCCTTTTCATGCTTCCGATTTTGAAATAATTTATCCACCCTCGGATAAGCCGGTTGAGTTTCCCAATTTTATAACCATTGCCCACTCCCCAGCTCCTGCTTGTATATTTCTTCATCTGCGCCTTGAACTTTGCTGCCGCTTTCGGGTGTGGTCTGGCTTTGTACCCTTTGGCAAATGAGTCATAGTAAAATCCAAACCCCAGATACTTAATGCCCTTTGGTTTATCAACCCTGCTCTTTTCCGCGTTCACTTTCAGTCCAAGCTTTTCCTCTATAAACCGAGCCACGCTCTTCATTACCCGCTCTGCCGCCTGTCTGCTCCCGACCATTATAATAAGGTCATCTGCATACCGGACGAAATCCAGCCTCCTTGCTTCCAGTTCTTTGTCCAGCTCATTTAACATGATATTTGCTAACAGCGGCGAGATATTTCCACCCTGCGGTGTGCCGACTACCGTATCTTCATACTCATCATCAATCATTACGCCGCTGACCAGAATCTTTCTTACCACCGATATGACATCTCCGTCCTTTATTGTCCGTCCGAAAATCGTCATCAGCTTGTCATGGTCTACTGTGTCAAAGAATTTCGCTAGGTCGATATCCACTATCCAGTTGTGTCCGTCATTCATCATTTCCAATGCTTTAAGGACTGCCTGCTGTGCACACCGCTTGGGTCTGAATCCATAGCTGTGGTCGTGAAACTGCTCCTCAAATATCGGGGTAAGCACCTGTGCCACCGCCTGCTGTACAAAGCGGTCTACTGCTGTTGGCACTCCAAGATTTCTTGTACCACCATCGGGTTTGGGTATCTCCACCCTGCGGACTGGCTTCGGCTTATACTTCCTCGTCCGCAACTGTTCCTTAATGTTTTCGCCGTTTTCCGAAAGATATGCGCCAAGTTCTTCAACGGTCATCCCGTCCACGCCTGCCGCTCCTTTATTCCTTACGACTTGCAGATACGCCGCATTTAGATTATCCCTGCTTAATATCTGCTCCATGAGACTGCTTGTGTCCATGCGTTGTTTCCTTTCTGCCCCTTTTGCCTTTGCCGCCTTTGAAGTCATCGACAGGCGTATGCTCCGGCTACGAAGTGGAACGTACTTCAACTGATTGATTGTTCAGCCCTTCGCTCCGTCCCCATTACAGGAACTTCCTCACTACTATGGCTTCTGCTGACTTCTCACAATTCGTTGTTACTACGGCTAATGAGACCGCCTGTGAGACCTCCCCAGTTAAGGTGCGTGTTCTTTTCCTCCATGTACCTGCCGCATTTACTCGTACTTCCGGCAACCTTTTGGACTTCAGTGCCTTTTGCCACCTTATCCGTATTTCCGAGCCTTATATGCGGTTCCTGTCCGTCAGGTCAGAGGTTTGCTTACAGCTTCTTTCAGATTCCGTCTCACGGCGGACACCCTTGCTGTTCGGCTATGTGCTTCGTTGTTGCCTACGCGCACTTGGGACTTTCACCCATTAGAAAACGCCCATGCTGGGCAAACAAAACAGCGGGACCGGAATGCATATCATCCGGTCCCGCTGCTGCGCTTTCCCTATTCACTTTTCCCAAACACAGAAGCAATCTTAATATCCAGCTTCCCGCACCACTCCCTAAGCACATCCTCCTTGCAGAAGGACACGGAAAAATCCTCCAGTTCAAGGTCCAGAGGTATGTCTGTCTTAATGGTGGCCAATTCCTTAGACAGCCTGGCGGCGGCTTCCCCGCACAGTTCCCCCTCCTTCCCTGTCTTGGTCAGGGATTTGTAGGGAGAACGGCTGATTCCCAGGCTGTTCTTCCAGAAGTCCTGCAGCTCCTTAAGCTCTTTCTTATCCTGCTCCGCCTCATGTATCACCTCATAAATATTCTCCACGGTGCCGTATTCTCCCAGCAAAAGAGGGGCCGCGCTGGCAACGCCCCTGACTCCCGGAATATTATCCGAGGTGTCTCCCTGGATTCCCTTCAGGTCCGTAATCTGCTCCGGCCACACCCCTTCCTCGGAATACACGGTCTCAGCCGTAAACTCAAAGGTCTTTTCCGGCAGGTTCACCGATGCCTTATCCAGGCCGTAAAGCCCGTAATACTTGTCGTAAAGCTCCTCCGCCTTCTCCTGTCTGGCCTGGACCATCCAGGCCCTTACATTGTACGCATCACTCACAAGCTGCAGATAATCATGGTCCTTGGTCATCACCACCACGGGTACCTGCTCCCTGAATTTATGGACAAGGCTTCCCGCATAGTCATCCGCCTCATACCGGCCGCTGTAGAGCACTTTAAAGCCTGCTTCCTCCAGAATCCGTTCAATCAGCACAAATTGCTGCTTAAGAGGCTCCGGCGTCCTGCTTCTGGTACCCTTATAATCAGGATACAGTTCCCTGCGGAAGGTATCCCTTGTCTTGTCAAACACAAATGCCATGTAGGCCGGCTGCTGCTTTTTCAGCAGGGAAGCCACGGCCTTCAGTACCCCCATGATGCCGTTGGTATAAGTCCCGTCCGACGCGTGGAGAATTTTTCCGTAATGCTTTTCCTTCTCCTCGTCGGTCTTGGCGAACATGATTTCCCTGGGTAACACTGCATAATAACAGGTTGACAGCAGGGATGAGCCGTCAACAATCACGAATTTTCTTTCTGACATTCTGATTCCATCTCTTTCTTACGTATTCTGTCATTGCTTGGGTCATTATCCTTACCTGCGGTGATGCCTGTCCCAGATTCCGGCGAACAGCAGGGCGGCTACAATAAATACCAGCACTATCAATCGTTCCGTCTGTCCCATATGGATCCTCCTTCCGGAGACACGACTGTAACGGAAAGTCACAGTTTCCTCAAAACAGTATCATACACCAGTTTTGTCCTGGCGTCAAAGAGAACCCACAGAACATGTTCCAGTTCACCCGGATGCTCCGCCACAAATTTCCTGGCAGTTCCTATGGCGGTTTCTGCTGCCAGCTCCACCGGAAAATGGTATATGCCGGTGGAGACAGAGGGAAACGCAATCCGCTTCACTCCATTTTCCAGGGCCAGCAAAAGGGAATTCCAGTAGCAGGAAGAAAGCTTCTCCTGCTCACCGCATATCCCGCCGTTCCACACAGGACCCACGGTGTGGATGATGTACCGGCAGTCCATGTTGTAGGCATTTGTAATCTTGGCCTGTCCTGTCTTACAGCCGCCCAACAGCCGGCATTCATGCAGCAGTTCCTTTCCCGCGGCCCTGTGGATTGCCCCGTCCACCCCTCCTCCTCCAAGGAGGGATGAGTTGGCCGCATTGACGATTGCATCCATTCCGGTTATCTTCGTTATATCACCTAATACAGTATCTATGACTGTGTTGTTTTCATTCTTCATAGCTGGCCTCCTCTGATTTCTTTCCTCTGATTACTTTCCTTTGATTGTACCAAGTCGCTAGTGCGACGGCTAGCCCAAGGTACATAAAACCACCACTTTTTTTATAAAAAATAGCAGTTTTTAAATTTATGATGTATTGTTAAGTTACCACACCAAACAACTTCATAACTTTAAGAACTGCTATGCTTATGTTATCATGGATTTCTAAACTCAACAACTATATATCTTATTTTTTTACTCGTCCACCACCTCTTTTTGAAATGTAACTACTGTTTTTATTGCATTTCAAAGGAGATTTTACTATGGACAAATATTTAAATTCTTTCAGGGAAATGATTTCCCTTCGCGGTCTTACCGACCATACCCTTAAAAATTACTGTACTTACATCCGGGCGTATCTGGATTACCTCGCAAATGTTCTTCACAAATCGCCAGAAGATGTTTCCTGGGATGAACTTCGTGACTACATCAAATGGCTACAGAAATCCAGAGACCTTTCTGACCGCACCATCAACTGTGCCATTTCACAACTGCGCTTTTTCACCATGTATGTTCTTCACAAAACATGGGATGACACACAGCTTCCCATGCGTAAGTTTGACGAGTACCTTCCCTATGTTCCCTCGAAACAGGAAACATGGCAGTTTATTTCTTCCATACCTGATTTAAAGCAGAAGACTATGGTTACACTCATGTATTCCTCAGGGCTTCGTATCGGTGAAGTATGCCGTCTGCGTTACGAGGATGTTGACCGCAAAAACATGCGGCTTCACATCACACACTCCAAAAACAGGAATGACCGCTATGCCATTCTTTCTAAAGCGGCACTTGACCTGCTGACACGCTACTGGTTTGAATACGGCAGACCAAAAGGCTTTCTTTTTCCAAAGCAAAGTGGCGAGGACAGACCCATCGACACATTCTTCCTTTCAAGACACATCCATGCCCATGAGGACAGGCTCGGATGGGAACGCAGGCTTACCTGTCATTCCTTTCGTCATGCTTTTGGTACCCATCTGTATGAAAACGGAACCGACCTGCTTACCATAAAAGCGCTTATGGGACATAAATCTTTGTCTTCCACCACTATTTATGTCCATCTTTCCGGTAATGCCATCCGCAATGCCGTCAGCCCTTTTGACCGATTGGCAGGTGAATACCATGAGTGATTACAAAATCAGGCAGATATTTGAGCAGTCCTATGAAGCTTTCTCAGCACCGGGGCACTATCAGTCGGATGTCCAACGCAAAGCCGCCCGAGCCATCTTAAACTGCAAATCCGGAAGGCTTGGTGTCAACTTAAGTCAGTGTACCGACTGTGGGCATGTGGAAGTCCACAATAATTCCTGCCGCAACCGCAACTGCCCCAACTGTCAGGCTGTGAAGAAAGAAATCTGGGTAGATAAACGCAGTGCTGAGGTCATTGATTCACCCTATTTTCATGTAGTGTTTACACTTCCACATGAATTAAATCCCCTCATTTACTGCAACCAGAAGCTTCTGTATGGACTTCTTCACAGATGCTGCGCCGAAACACTTCTGGAATTATCTGCTGATAAGAAGTGGCTCGGGGCAACACCCGGGATTATCCAAGTACTTCATACTTGGAATCAGGAGCTGGATTACCATGTACATATGCACTGCATTGTTTCCGGCGGCGGGCTTACCGGAGATGGAAAAATCCGTAAATCCTCATCTAAGTTTTTTATCCGTACGGAGGTCCTGCGGGATAAGTTTAAGGGGAAATATATGGCACACCTTGTCTCCCTTTATGAAAGCGGCTCCCTTAACTTTTCATCCTCCTGTGAAAACCTGCGTAATTCTTACCACTGGAAGGAATTTAAAAATAAGCTTTATGAAATGGACTGGTGCCCCTACATCAAGAAAACCTTCAACGGCTTCGGCAATGTCATTGAATACCTTGGACGCTACATCCACAAAATCGCCATCTCTAACAGCAGGATCCTTTCTGTTACGGAAGATACGGTAACATTCTCTGCCCGTGGAAAAAAGCCGGGTGAACCAAAACGTCAGATTACTCTTGGCAACACGGAGTTTATACGCCGTTACCTGATGCATGTGCTGCCTTCCGGCTTTCAGAAAATACGCTATTATGGTTTTCTGAACAATCGGATGAAATATAAGAATCTGAAGGTTATCTTTAAGCTTCAGAATGGACAGCGTTTCAAGCAGCGTTACGCCGGAATGTCCCTGGCAGAGCTTTTAAAAGCAGTCTGGAATTTCGATATCTGTGTGTGTCCTGAATGTGGTCATACAGCCATGAAACAGCTGGGAAGGTGTCATGTTCCTTCTTCCTGACAGGCTGCTTTCCTATATATTTTTTAAGACCTGCCATCGGGAGGTCTGCGAAGCATACCCAAAAATATGGGATACAGCTAAAATCGTCCTGCTTCTGCATTGCAGACCACCATAATCCACTATTTTAAGCTTCCCTGGGGAAATACTATCCCCATACAGCCTATGGCTAAAGTTCCGCGACTTGGTACAATTGGAAAGAATCACATTCAGAGCAGTTTATCTTTTGCATAAGCTGTTCATTTTTTTGTCGCTCTGAATCTGATACTTTCCTTAAGAATTATACCATATAACCCCTCAGTCCTGACAACAGTAATTCACCGATTTTTCCCGCCCCGCTGTCAGCTGCAAAGGTATGGACCAGGCTGGCCTTATCCCTTCCAAGGATGTTTTCCAGCTCCCCAAAGGAAAGCAGGCCTTTGAGATACAGCTTTACGATTTCCATTGGTCCGCTTCCGATTTCCGCCACCAGCTCTAAATGTGTCATGATTCACCTTCCTTCTGCCTTTTTCAACCTTCTGTTAAAAATGCCGGCCTAATAATATATGCAGGCATTTTCCAGAATATTCCTGTTGGCAGCCGTATAATTCCTCTAAAATCATGAGAATCTTTCGCTTTCCCTATGGTAAAAATTAATCATTCCATTAAAAAAAGTCAGCTTTTTGTAAGAAACATTACGCTTCATTACATTTCACTGACTTCCGTTGCAATTCATCCTGAACTATGGTATATTCACATCAGGTCAGAAATGACGCTAGCCCGGCAGCTTCCGCAGCCCCATGTTGTGGAAGCGCCGGGCTCCCCCCAAAAAGAATCTTTGTTCATTATTCTTCGTATCTCCAGATTTGTACCTCACCAGAATATCCCTCAAACGTACGCTTAATAATATCCTCCACAATACTCCAGTCGCCGCCCGCACTGCCGCATCCTATCTTATATGGAAACGCCACCGTCTCGTTTTTGTCTCTGGCTTCCAAAAAGCTCCGGATCTCTCCCATGGCTCTTTCCAATGCGTCATAATCGGTATAGACCTGCTTTTTTCTGCCGTAATCATCCTGTCCGTACAGATTGCCAATCAGAAACCAACGTCCGTCCTTTTCCACAGGCTGGGCAGACACCCGCCCCAGCAGCTTGGATGTATCCCCGTTTTCCTTTTCAATCCACTGCTTGGTAATTCTTTTATAGGTCTTCTCCACCTCGGGAAACAGCTTCTTTACCTGTCCTGCGATTCCATAGCCGAACGCGCCCTGGCAGTTCACCTGGTGGCACAGAATATCTGCCTTTGAATCAAATATGCTGCCATTGTAATACTGAATCATAAGTTTCCTCCTCTATCCTATGTTATCTACTGTATGTTATCTACTGTATTTCTTATCCCACATCCGCGATTTTTACTTCTGTGATTTTCCTGCGCAAAACCCACAGTCTCTTTCATGATGCAATCCGCCCGTTTATATCATATCCCGGTTCTCGGTCCGGCCCAGCAGATAGTCCACGGAACAGCCGAAATAGTCCGCCAGCTTTACCAGTGAGACCGCGTTTGGCACGCTCCTTCCGTTTTTCCAGTCGCTGATGTTTCCCATGGATACATCCAGCTCCCTGGATACCTGGCTGGTGCTGCCCTTCCGCCTGATTTCCACAAACAGATTCTTCAAGTCAATCCTGTCCTGTACCACATTCCATTCCCCCAATTCCAGTAAAAAGTTGTGTCGAATCTATCATAAATGCTGAGAAGAAAATTGTAAATAAAAATATGCACAAAGGTCCTTCAATAATTTGTAAGTATTTCTTCAAACTCCGTCCATGAATATCATGTATAATGGTTACAATTCGGGTATTGCCCGGAATACAAAGGAGGATTATTATGGATACAAACAAGAAGATATTGATAGGAGCCATTGGCGCTGCCGTTGTCATCGGCGGCGTTGCCATCGGCCTCATACTCAGCAAGACGCCGGAAAAGGCAGACCTGTCCACCATACATACGGAGGCAGCCACGGAAGCACCCAAGGAGACTCTACCCGCCACCACCCAGGCACAGGAGACAGAGGAAACCGCGGAGTCCCAGGAAGGCGCTGCTTCCAGTGTTTCCGCTTCCATCGAGACTTATACATCCGGAAAGGTATCCATCCAGTATCCCGCGGTGGACCAGCTGGACGACGCCTCAAAGAAGGACAAAATTAATGAATTGTTAAAGACCAACGCCCTGTCCGTCATAAAGGCCAATGACATTGACGAGGCAAACGACACCCTGGATATCAAGTGCAAGGTGATTTCCGTGGACCGCAAACGTCTCACCG
This sequence comes from Enterocloster clostridioformis, assembly GCF_020297485.1. Taxonomy (NCBI): domain Bacteria; kingdom Bacillati; phylum Bacillota; class Clostridia; order Lachnospirales; family Lachnospiraceae; genus Enterocloster; species Enterocloster clostridioformis. The sequence goes on along the minus strand of NZ_JAIWZC010000001.1, from coordinate 633,491 downwards.
CCACCTACACCGGCACGCTGTCCGCAAAAGGAGCCGCCCACCCGGTAAATCTGTTCTATTCCAACACAGTCAATCTGCTTCAGGCCCAGAACCTGGGACTGGATGATTTTACCGACGCCTATACCATGGCCGGATATGTGCTCAGCGATGATGTGAAGTTTTCAGGCATTTCATCCGATGTGGAAGCCCAGGTCCTGAGCTACCGCTCTTCCATGGATTTGGATTCCCTGACCGCTGTCTTTAACAGCGCGGATTTTCCTCTGTCGTCAGAGACCCAGTGGCCTGAATCCTTCAGCTATGAAAATCAGGGAACCATCTACTTCTCACTGCCCGTTCCCCATGCCCTGGGAGACTATGTGCTGGTAGCATTTGACCCCACCACCAAATAGTCCTTTTGCCAGGATTTATCTTGTGCGGATTTTAAGACAAGGTCCGGGGTTGATATCATAAGATATTTGATATATAATTATCATTAATTCTAATAGATAAAGGAGCAGCAAAACTTATGGATAACGTAATGGTATTTGACCACCCTTTGATTCAGCACAAGATTTCCATTCTGCGCAATAAAGCCACAGGAACCAATGAGTTCCGCGCCCTCATCGAGGAAATTGCCATGCTGATGGGCTATGAGGCCCTCCGTGACCTTCCTCTGGAGGATGTGGAGGTGGAGACTCCCATCGAGACATGCATGACCCCCATGATTGCCGGACGCAAACTGGCCGTGGTTCCCATTCTCAGGGCGGGGCTTGGCATGGTAAACGGCATCCTTGCCCTGGTTCCCAGCGCAAAGGTAGGTCATATCGGTTTATACAGAGACGAAGTCACACACGAACCCCATGAATATTACTGCAAGCTTCCAAACCCCATTGAGGAGCGTACCATCATTGTCACGGATCCCATGCTGGCCACTGGCGGTTCCGGCGTTTCAGCCGTTGACTTCATCAAGGAACACGGCGGGAAGAAAATCAAATTCATGGCTATCATAGCTGCTCCGGAAGGCCTTAAGCGTCTCCATGACGCCCATCCCGATGTACAGATTTACGTGGGACATCTGGACCGCTGCCTGAATGAAAACGCCTATATCTGCCCCGGACTGGGAGATGCAGGTGACCGCATCTTCGGAACAAAATAACAGGGACAATTACCAAAACGTCAAAATTATAGATAGAAACCGGAAGCCGGACACTGCATATCGCAAGTCCGGCTTCCGGTTTTTATATGTTCACTGTTGGTTCCGTCTGTCTGTTCTGTCTCTCTGTCTGTACTGACCGGCTTATTTTACTACCTTAAGCCCGCCCTTTCCCTTCTCAGGCGCCTCTGGTGCTTCCTGCTCTGTTTCCACTTTCCTGGCCTCTTTTACAACAATGTTGTCCTGGCCCTTGTAAATAGAGTCAGAGGGAACGCATCCGCGTACGCTGGACAGCGGGTACACATTGGAATTACGTCCAATGACAGTTCCCGGATTCAGTACGCTGTTGCAGCCAATCTCAGCATGATCGCCCAGGATGGCGCCGAATTTCTTGCGTCCTGTCTCCACATCCCCGTCCTCAGCATGAACCTTTACAAGACCCTTGTCAGCCTTCACATTGGAAGTCACTGCACCGGCTCCCATATGAGCCTTATAACCCAGGATGGAATCGCCTACGTAGTTGAAATGGGGCACCTGCGCCTCGTCAAAGATGATGGAGTTCTTGATTTCACAGGAATTGCCGATGACAACGTGCTGTCCAAGGATAACACTTCCCCTTAAAAAGGCGCCGTTGCGTATCTGTACCTTTGGTCCGATAATCATAGGTCCGCCCATGGCAGTGGTAGGAGCCATCTGTGCTGTCTTGTGAATCCAGATATTTTTTCCAATCTTCTTGTATTCGTTCTCCGGAAGGCTGGCGCCCAGACTTTCGATGAACTCATTGATATCACCCAGAACTTCCCATGGATACTCATGGCCCTCAAACAGCTTTTCAGCAATTGTATGGCTTGTGTCTAAAAGTTCTTTGATTTTCATCTGTTCCAGTTTCATAAATTAATTCTCCTTTTTTGTTTTATAGAATGCGGCTGCCGCGTCAAAATAACCTCTCATATTGTACTGGTTATTCATGTGTATGACATTGACTGTCCTGCCGGCAACAAAACGATTCAGCTTTTCCATATACTCATCTGAGGTTATGGAACCTTCCGCAACATAGGTGAGCCCCATTTCCCAGCTGGCTGTCAGCTCCGGATTCAGAAGCTGGCGGATGGACTGGTCCACCACGTCATAGACCATTTCCCCTAAAAGGGATGGCGTAATAACCTGGGTCTTTTTGTTCAGGTTCAGATACTTAATGTTAAACAGTTTCTTAAGTATCTCAGCCCTGGTAGCGCTGGTACCTATGCCGCTGCCCTTAATCTGAGCCCGCAGCTCCTCGTCCTCTATGAGCTGGCCTGCATTTTCCATGGCCAGAATCATGGAACCGGAGGTATAGCGCTTGGGAGGTGATGTCTCGCCTTCCTTTATGTTCAGCTCCACCAAAGTAAGTATATCATTTTTTTTCAATTCTGCAAGCATCTGGAGCAATACTGTCCTGTCAACTTTTGGAGAAATAGCGTTTTGTGCATCCTCCCGGCCGCCGTGTTTGTCCCCGTCTGCTGTTTTTTCATCCCCGGCACCGTCTTTTGCCTCATCCTTTGCCTCGTCAAAGGACTCCTCCACCCCGTTTTTCTTCGCCAGGTTCACATCCGCCACCTTGAGATATCCCGGTTCGGACAGAACCTTAAAATTGGCAAAAAAATGTTCCTTCAGGCGCTCCAGCTCCAGGCTGTATTTCTGATAAACCGCCGGAGGATAAAATATGCTTAAAAACCTTCTGCATATAACCTGATACACCTTTTCAGACAAAGGCGGCAGTCCCCTCAGGTTTCCAAGTCCCTGTCCGGTGGGTACGATGGCATAGTGGTCCGTTATCTGCTTGTCATTGACATAGCGTGTCTTGGCGATTCCCTTATAGGAGCCCATATTCAGCACCTCATCCGCAAATGCCGCCATGGGCGCGTAATTCTTAAGACCGCCTATATTCTTTTGAATCTCCTTGGAAACTGCCGCGGACAGGACCCTGGCATCGGTTCTGGGGTAGGTGACCATCTTCTTCTCATACAGCTCCTGCACTACCTTAAGCGTCTCATCCGGGCTGATTTTAAACATCTTGGAGCAGTCGTTTTGAAGCTCCGCCAGGTTGTAGAGAAGGGGCGGATTCTTGGTCTCCTTTTTCTTCTCCTTGGAGAGCACAGTTGCCGTGAGAGGCGGCTCTGCCGTCAATAAGGCTGCCAGCTCCTCCGCCTGCTGCCTGTCCTTAAAGCCGTTGTCCTTATACAGATAGGGGGTTCCGAAATAGCGGGAACCTTCCACTGCCTTCCACTCCGCCTCAAAAGGAACCGGCTGCCCGTCCTTTCCTGCCGCCTCAAAGGATCCAATGACCCTGTAAAACGGCGTCTTTACAAAACCGCGTATCTCCCGCTCCCTGCGCACAACCATTCCCATGACACAGGTCATGACCCTGCCCACGGACAGAACCGTAAACTTGGTTCCCAGATAATTTGACAGGGCAGGTCCGTATTTAAGGGTCAGCACCCTGGAAAAATTAATTCCCATGAGGTAGTCCTCCTTAGCCCTTAAATAGGCGGAGGCGGACAGATTGTCATACTCTGTCTCATCCTTGGCCTCGCGGATTCCCCTCAATATCTCTTCCTCTGTCTGGGAGTCTATCCACACCCTTTTCTGCTTCTTATCCTTTACCCCGGCCATCTGGGCCACCAGGCGGTATATATACTCGCCCTCCCGTCCCGAGTCCGTACACACGTAAATGGTATCAATATCGGGCCGGTTCAAAAGGCCCTTGACGATTTCAAACTGCTTGGATACATTGGTTATTACTTCGTACTTGAATTCCTTTGGAAGAAATGGCAGTGTCTGAAGGCTCCAGCGCTTAAACTTCATGTCGTAGGCTTCCGGATAACTCATGGTCACCAGATGTCCCACGCACCACGTCACCACTGCCTGCTCAGACTCTATATACCCGTCGCCCCGCCGTCCCCGTATCTTAAGTACTTCGGCAAACTGCTGGGCCACACTGGGCTTTTCTGCTATGTATAATGATTTTGACATCCAATCCCTCATTTACTTTCTTCATACGCGCCGCACCCCGGATTTATCCGGCAGATTTCCATGGCGGCAGGGCACATATTATAATAGTATACCATTAAATTCCCTTTGCCGCAATCAAAAAAACCATGAAGCGCCAACTCTGGCAGAACCCTCATGGTTTTCCTGCATAAACTACTATAACGACATTCCGGAGGTAACTTCCATGCCTGGAAGCTGGCAGTATCAGCCTTATCTCACCACATATGATTCATTCATATTTTACAATGCAATCGGAGAGCATCCCGATTACTTTTACCGTCCCATAGCCGTGGCAAAACAGGTGGTAAACGGGACCAACTACCGGTTCATGACCATAGCCGAACCGGAGCAGTCAGACCTGACTCCCCATTTTGCCATTGTGGAAATCTATCAGCCCCTTGAAGGCAGGGCCCATGCTGCCAAAATTACGCCTGTTTAGGCAAAAAACGATAGACGGTCCTGGCGCTGTACTCGTCCCCTGCTTTCAGCAAGGGGGACGGGAACTGGGGCTTATGGACCGCGTCCGGGTAATACTGGGTCTCAAAGCAGAACGCGTGGCGGTAATCATAGCGGGCTCCACCCTTACCCGGCATCTCATCCTGCAGGAAATTCGCTGTATAAAACTGGATTCCGGGCAGATCCGTATAACATTCCAGCACGCGGCCGCTGGCCGGGTCCATGGCCTTTGCAGCCAGGGCCAGTTCTCCTTCTTCCTTATCCAGCACCCAGTTATGGTCATATCCCTTCCCAAATACAAGAGCCTCAAAATCAGCGCCTATATCCCGTCCAATGGCCTTCATCTCTGTAAAGTCCATGGGAGTACCTGCCACAGGAGCAATCTCTCCCGTAGGGATGGAGACTTCGTCCGCCGGTGTATAGCGGGACGCGTTAAGCCACACCTCCTGCTTCATCACATCGCCGCTGTCATGTCCTGCCAGGTTAAAATAGCTGTGGTTGGTGAAATTGGCAACCGTATCCTTGTCGCAGACCATATGATAATCCAGAACAAGGCTGTCCTCGTCTGTCAGGGTATAGCTCACCGTAATCCTGGCATTGCCCGGATATCCCTGGTCCCCGTCCGGACTCTCCAGATAAAAGTCCAGCCTGCTGCCTGCCTCTGTCTCTGAGGACCTGCAGTCCCAAAGCCTGTCGTGGTACAGGTCCGGTCCGCTGTGGAGATTGTTGGGGCCGTTGTTGGCCTCCAGCTTATAATCCCTGCCGCCGATGGTGATGACGGCCCCGCCAATCCGGTTGGCATTGCGGCCAATGGGCGCGCCAAAGTGGGCGGGATTCCTGCGGTAGCTGTCCAAATCATCGTATCCCAGCACCACATCCGCCATGTTTCCGTCCTTATCAGGCACCACCATGGAGACCCACACCCCTCCCAGAGTGATAAACGAGGCGGATACCCCATTCTTATTGGTCAGTGTATACTTGTAAACCTCTGTACCGTCGGGCATTTTCCCGAATGAATTTTTCTCGATTGCCATGATTTTCTCCACTCCTTCTCCATACAGTACTAAATATATCCCCTTGCTGTCAAAAGCTCTGCGCAGAGTACGGCTCCGCCTGCCGCGCCTCTTACCGTGTTGTGGGACAAACCGATGAATTTATAATCATACACCGTGTCCTCCCTCAGACGGCCCACGGAAATTCCCATTCCTCTCTCAAAGTCCACGTCCGCCGTCACCTGGGGACGGTTATCCTCCTCAAGGTACTGTATGAACCGGGCCGGCGCGCTGGGAAGCTTAAGCTCCTGTGGAACTCCCTTAAACTCCCTGAGTTTCTGAATCAGCTGTTCCTTTGTCACCTTTTTCCTGAACTTCACAAATACGGCAGCCGTGTGGCCGTTCAGTACCGGTACCCTTACGCACTGGCAGGTGATGACAGGGCTTTCCGCCTTGACGATGACGCCGTCCTTAATGGTTCCCCAGAGACGAAGGGGTTCCTGCTCGCTCTTTTCTTCCTCGCCGCCGATATAGGGGATGATGTTGCCTTCCATCTCCGGCCAGTCCTTAAATGTCTTTCCCGCGCCGGAAATAGCCTGATATGTAGCAGCCACCACCTCGTATGGCTCAAATTCCTTCCATGCTGTCAGCACCGGGGCATAGCTCTGGATGGAACAGTTGGGCTTTACCGCAATAAATCCCCTTTCTGTCCCAAGCCTCTTCTTCTGGAAGGGGATCACGTCAAAATGCTCAGGATTGATCTCCGGCACTACCATGGGAACATCCGGTGTCCAGCGATGGGCGCTGTTGTTGGATACCACAGGAGTCTCCGTCCTGGCGTAAGCCTCCTCGATGGCCTTGATCTCATCCTTTGTCATATCTACGGCGCTGAATACAAAATCAACCCCCGCAGCAACCTTCTCCACCTCATTTACGTTCATCACAACCAGCTTTTTTACAGCTTCCGGCATGGGGGTGGCCATCTTCCAGCGGTCTCCCACTGCTTCCTCATACGTTTTGCCGGCAGAGCGCGGGCTGGCAGCCACTGTCACTACCTCGAACCACGGATGATTCTCTAAAAGTGCGATGAAACGCTGCCCTACCATGCCTGTAGCGCCTAATATTCCAACCTTCAGCTTCTTTTCCATAAATCATTCTCCTCATTATCCTGATTTTCCCGCCCTCCGGAACCGCCACGGAACTGTTAGGAACTGTCCCATCGAATCCAGGGTACGGCGAATCTTTCCCTATCCTATACCAAACAACGAAAAAAATCAAGATTTATTCGCTAGAAAAATACATTTGTACGTGTTGCAAAGACACTCCTGCTTTTTTGTATGCAATATCACCATTGCATCAGGAAACCAGGGACAATGCAACCTCCATCATCTGGGTAAAGCTGGTTTCCCTTTCCATGGCAGAGGTGGCTTCCCCGGTGACCATGGAGTCCGATATGGTCAGCACGGCCAGGGCATTGGCACCAGCCGCCGCCGCGTTGGCATAGAGGGCCGCCGCTTCCATCTCCACGGCCAGGACTCCCATATCCGCCCAGGTCATTCCTCCCTGCACCTGTTTGGGCGGGACATAGAACATATCTGAGCTGAGCACATTGCCCACATGGAAGGACAGTCCCCGCTCCCTGGCAGCGGCCACGGCCCGTTCCAGCAGGCTGTAGCTGCACACCGGCGAGTAATCGCCCGGCAGTCCCAACAGGCGCACAAAGTTGCTGGTGGTGCAGGCTCCCATGGCAAACACCATATCACGCACATGGACATCCGGCATCAGAGCCCCGGCCGTGCCCACCCGTATCAGGTTCTTACAGCCGTAAAAGTGGATCAGCTCATAGGAATAGATGCCGATGGAAGGGCATCCCATCCCGGTGCCCATGACAGATACCGGCCTGCCCTTATAGATTCCCGAGTAGCCAAGCATGTTCCTGGTCCCGTTAAACTGCTTTACGTCCTCCAGGAAATGCTCCGCGATGTACTTTGCCCTCAGGGGATCTCCCGGAAGCAGGACTGTCCCGGCGATTTCTCCCTTTTCAGCCCCGATATGGGGCGTGGGTGTGTTGGATGATGACATGGCATATACCTCCTTTTCTACAGCCTCACTTTGCTGCCTTTCCCGTCCCTCTTAGCCAGTTTCAGACGGTTTAAATGGACTTCCTTACCTTTATAATCCACAATGGGATTCTCGCCAATCAGATACAGCTTCTCCAGCTCCTCATTCTTGGACAGCCGGATGCCTCTGACGCCTCTGGACGCCTTTTTAAGCATGGATATCTCCTCCAGGGCAAACCGCAGGAACACACCTCCCGTTGTCTGGATCACCACCTCGGTCTGGCCCTCCACCGGTATCACGGCCGCCAGCTCATCCCCATCCTGGAGCTTGGTGGCTGCCACCACCCGGTTATTGGTCTCAAATTCCGCCGCAGGCACCTGCTTTACCATGGCCATCTTGGTGGCGAATACAAATATCCTGCCCTTCATGTTCTCCGCGCTGGTCAGGTAAACAATGGTATCCTTGGTGCCGTCGAATTTACTCAGATTTTCAATGGGCGCTCCCTTGTCCCTCAGCTTGCCGGCGGGCACATCCATGGCTTTAATCTGGTACAGGCTGCCGCTGGCCGCAAAGAGACAGATTTTGTCCGTATTCAGACATTTCACCACATGTACCTGCTCATTGTCCACGGTTTCCTGGTTCCGATCATAGGTGGACTTATCTAACAGCTTGCAGTATCCGAACCGGTCCATCACAAAAACCATCTCCTGGACAGCCACGGCGCTCTCATCGTACACTGCCTCAGGTCCATCCTCAATCAGGGTGCGCCTGGGGGTGGCGAATTCAGCCTTGATGGCAGCCAGATCCTCCTTGATGACGCGGTTCATCTGGGGCCTGCTTCCCAGGATTTTCTTATACTCCGCAATCTTCCTTAAGGTTTCCCTGTGCTCCTTTTCCAGGGCCAGGATTTCCAGTCCGATTAATTTATAGAGACGCATCTCCAAAATGGCGGATGCCTGGCGCTCCGTAAAGGCAAGCTTCTTCGCGTCCTCCTCAAAACCCGGCACCTTGAAATGGATGTTGGTCACATCGCCTGTGGTCAGACACGCCTTGGCATCCTTTAAGTTTTTAGATCCCCTCAGGATGGCTATGATCAGGTCAATACAGTCGCAGGCCGCAATAAGTCCTTCCTGCACTTCCTTTTTATCCATTTCCTTCTGGAGAAGGACATTGTATTTGCGCTCCGTGTTCTCATACTGGAAGTTGAGGAAATTTCTCAGGATTCCCTTCAGGTTCAGCGTCTCAGGGCGGCCGTCCGCAATGGCCAGCATATTGACACCGAATGTATCCTCCAGCTTTGTTTTCTTATAGAGGATATTTTTTATCTTGTCAATATCCGCGTCCTTGCGCAGCTCCAGCACGATACGGATCCCCTCTTTGTTGGACTGGTTGGAGATATCCACCACATCCGTCAGCTTCTTGCTCTCCACCAAATCGGCCACATCCACCAGAAACTTATTGATTCCGGCGCCAATCATGGTATAGGGAATCTCCGAGATAATCAGCTTATCCTTGTCCGCCTTGCGCTTTCCAAGCTCCACCTCGAACTTGCCCCTGAGTTTGATTTTGCCCATGCCTGTCTCGTAAACCTGCGGCAGCTCGCTCTTATTGGCAATGACTCCGCCGGTGGGAAAATCCGGCCCCGGCATCAGCTCCATCAGCTCCTGCGTGGTCACCTCCGGATTATCAATATACGCCTGGACCACGTCCACCACCTCGCCCAGGTTGTGGGGCGGAATGCTTGTGCTCATGCCCACGGCAATGCCCTCCGCCCCGTTAATCAGAAGGTTGGGGACTCTGACGGGAAGCACCTCCGGTTCCTTTTCCGTCTCGTCGTAGTTGGGAACGAAATTCACGGTTTTATCCAGATCCTTTAGGTAGACCTCCTCCGCAAACTTCTCCAGACGCGCCTCCGTGTAACGCATGGCGGCTGCCCCGTCCCCTTCTATGGAGCCGAAGTTGCCGTGCCCGTCCACCAGGGCCATTCCCTTTTTGAAATTCTGGCTCATGACAACCAGTGTCTCGTAAATGGAGCTGTCGCCGTGGGGATGATACTTACCCATGGTATCTCCCACGATACGCGCCGATTTCCTGTGGGGCTTATCGTGGTCCAGATGAAGCTCCCTCATATCATAGAGGACCCGGCGCTGTACCGGTTTTAAGCCGTCCCTTGCATCGGGGATAGCCCTTGCAGTGATGACGCTCATGGAATAGTTCATGTAGCTTCTCTGCATTTCCTCACTGTATTCAGTCCGTAATATCTTTTCAGCCATGTTCTAATTGTCTCCTGTCTATGCGTCAATCTCTGCCTCGTCCGCGTGCTCATAAATGAACTGGCGGCGCGGTCCCACCTCTGTGCCCATGAGCATCTCGGTTATCTCCGTAGCCATTCTGGCGTCCTCTATCTCCACCCGCTTGAGAACCCGGCGCTCCGGGTCCAGAGTGGTCTCCCACAGCTGTTGTGCGTCCATCTCACCCAGACCTTTGTAGCGCTGCAGCGTAAAGTCGCCGGTATGTGTTTTCCTGTAACGCTCCAGCTCCTTTTCATCGTAAAGATACTGTTCCTCCCCCCGCTTAGGGATCACCTTAAACAGGGGCGGCATGGCAATATACACATGACCGTCATAAATCAGTTCCGGCATAAAACGGTAAAGGAAGGTGAGAAGCAGGGTGTCGATGTGGCTGCCGTCCACATCGGCATCAGTCATCAGGATGATTTTGTCATAGCGCAGCTTTGTGATGTCAAAGTCATTGCCGTATCCTTCTGAAAAACCGCAGCCAAAGCTATTGATCATGGTCTTGATTTCCGCATTGGCCAGGACCTTATCCATGGACGCCTTCTCAACGTTGAGGATTTTTCCCCTGATGGGCAGGATAGCCTGGTACTGGCGGTTCCTGGCAGTCTTGGCAGAGCCGCCGGCGGAATCTCCCTCTACAATGAATATCTCACACCTGGAGGCATCCCGGCTCTCGCAGTTTGCCAGCTTACCGTTGCTGTCAAAGGAAAATTTGGATTTGGTCAGCATGTTGGTCTTGGCCTTTTCCTCGGCCCGGCGAATCTTGGCCGATTTTTCCGCACAGCCAATGACTCCCTTTAACACCTCCACGTTGCGGTCAAAGTAAAGCTGCAGCTCGTCCCCGGTCACCGTAAACACGGCCTTGGTGGCGTCGGCGCTGGCCAGCTTTGTCTTGGTCTGCCCCTCGAAGATAGGGTCGGGATGCTTTACCGCGATGACGGCCGTCATGCCGTTCCTGGTATCGGCTCCCGTAAAGTTGGTATCCTTATCCTTTAAAATTCCAATCTCCCTGGCATAGCTGTTAATCAGCGCCGTGAATTTGGTCTTGAAGCCAGCCAGGTGGGTGCCGCCCTCCTGGGTAAAGATGTTGTTGCAGAAGCCCAGTATATTCTCCTCAAATGTGTCCACGAACTGGATGGCGGCCTCCACCTCCACCTTGTCCACGGTCCCCTTGAAATAAATGGGGTCGTGTACCGGCGTCTTGCCGGAATTCAGCTCCCGCACATAGGCAACAATGCCCTCCGGCTCATGGAAGGCCACCTTCTCCCCCTCTCCGGGCCGCTTGTTCTCATAGTAAAGGGTCAGGTTTGGGTTTAAGTATGCGGTCTCGTGCAGACGGCTCTTGAGCCAGTCCGCCTTGAAACGTGTTTTCTCAAATATATCGCCGTCAGGCAGGAAATTGATACAGGTACCGGTCTCCCGCGTCTTTCCAATCACAGGGAGAAGTCCGTTCTCCAGCTTGATGACAGGACGTCCTTTTTCATATTCATCGTGATAGATGAAGCCGTCCCTGTAAACCTTAAGGTCCATATGGGCTGACAGGGCATTAACTACGGAGGAACCCACACCGTGAAGTCCTCCGCTGGTCTTATAAGCGTCGTTATCGAATTTACCGCCCGCATGAAGGGTGGACAGTACGATTCTGGCGGCTGATATGCCCTTTTTGTGAAGTCCGACCGGGATTCCGCGGCCGTTATCACGGACCGTACAGGAGCCGTCTGCTTCCAAAGTCACCCACACACTGCTGCAGAATCCGGCCAGGTGCTCATCCACCGCATTATCAATGATTTCATAAATCAGATGGTTTAACCCCTTGGTTCCCACACCTCCTATATACATACCAGGACGCTTACGGACCGCCTCCAGTCCTTCCAGCACCGTAATACTGTCCGCATTATATTGTTCCTTTGCCATTCTATTCCTCCATATTGCTATGTACAGATGCGTACATATGTTTCATCTTATTGTATTAAACCATATTTAGATTGTTTTGGCAAGTTCCGGCCATGAGAAATTCCCGTATCCGGCCGGATCCCCTCCTGACTTCCGGATAACGGCCGGATCAAATTCATAGAAATTATTATAAATTTTTACAAAAATAAGAAAATAGACTTGAATTTTCCAAAATACATGATATAATATCAGTGTTGTGCAGATGTAGTTCATCGGTAGAACACCAGCTTCCCAAGCTGGGGAGGCGGGTTCGATTCCCGTCATCTGCTTTTAAAGCCTTGCGTGTGCAGGGCTTTTTTGTTGTTCCGAAATCTTTTATCTTTCCGGAACAATAACAGGCCGCCCGATTCGCCGTGACCGGGCAGCCTGTTATTGTGTATAACATTTATTCACACTTCGTTCTTCTATGCTCATCCCCCAAGGAATCCGAATGTCTACAGCACCTTATCCAGAAAGCTCCTGGTCCTTTCCTCCCTGGGATTTCCAAACACTTCATCGGGAGTCCCTTCCTCCACGATGTATCCGTCATCCATAAACACCACCCGGTCCGCCACTTCCCTGGCAAATCCCATCTCATGGGTGACCACCACCATGGTCATGCCGTCGGCTGCCAGCTGCTTCATGACCTCCAGCACCTCGCCCACCATCTCAGGATCCAGGGCCGATGTGGGCTCGTCAAACAGCATGATGTCGGGATTCATGGCAAGGGAGCGCGCGATGGCCACCCTCTGCTTCTGTCCGCCGGAGAGCTGTCCCGGATATGCCTCCGCCTTGTCCGCCAGCCCCACGCGGGCCAGCAGCTCAAGAGCCTTTCTGCCGGCTTCCTCTTTTCCCATGAGCTTTAATTCCGTGGGAGCTAAGGTAATGTTCTCCTTCACCGTAAGATGGGGGAACAGGTTGAAATGCTGGAACACCATTCCGATGTTTTCACGCACTTTGTTGATGTTGGTGTTAGGGTCTGATATGGGATGGCCGTCCACCACCACATGGCCGGATGTGATCTTCTCCAGACGGTTCAGGCACCGCAGAAACGTACTCTTACCGGAACCGGAGGGGCCTATCATGCATACCACTTCCCCTTCTCTTATCTCAATGCTGATGTCCTTAAGGACTTCCAGCTTTCCGAAATTCTTTTTCAGGTTATGGACTGAAATCTTATTTTCCATAGGACACTCTCCTCTCCACATACTTGGCAATCCTGGACAGAATCGTGCAGACTACCAGATAAAAAAGGGCCACGCAGATCCAGATGGGCATAACCATGGAAGCGGAATTGGCCGCGATAATCTTACCGTTCTGAGTCAGCTCCCTGGGTCCGATGACAGATACAAGGGACGTGTCCTTCAGGGAGATGATGAACTGATTGATGATGGAGGGCAGCATGGTCCTGAATGCCTGGGGCAGAATCACCTTGCGCATGGCCTTGCCGTAGGATAGCCCCAGACTTCTGGCCGCCTCCATCTGGCCCTTGTCAACAGCCTCGATGCCTCCGCGGATGATTTCCGCCATATAGGCCCCTGCGTTAAGGCTCAGGGCCACGCAGCCCGCCGTAAACGCGCCGCCTATATTGCTCCACTGGAAACCATAAGGCTTCAAAACGCTTCCCACGCCGTACATCATAATCATGACCTGTACTAACAGGGGCGTTCCGCGGATGATGTCAATATAGACATCGGCAATGAGTTTTAATATCTTGAAATCCGAGACCTTGAACAGGCCGAAAATAACACCCAGAACCGTCGCGCAGAGCAGAGATATCACGGTCATCTGCAGGGTGATTCCCAGGGCCTTAAAAAATGATGGGTAATACTGTGTTATGATGTTTACAATCTGCATACTATCATCCTTTTCTGATTAATTCGTTGACGTGCCTCATCCCATGGATATCCTTCCATGCCCATGGAACGTTATAGCCAAATTTAAAGCACTTAAGCAAAACCCGGCATGGCCTTCGTGTAATTGCTTTAAATTCATCCATAACCCGGCGGCCTTGAGGCGCCGGCCCTGCATTTGGCAGGAACCGGCGTCTGACAGCACTGCCTGACGATTCTCTCCGGCAGTCCTTATTTTGCAATGTAAGTATTCAATATCTCATCGTATCTGCCGCTTGCCTTGATGTTCTCCAGACCCTTGTTGAACATCTCCACAAGCTCCGGATTGGCGCCCTTTAAGGTTGCGAAACCATAGGAGGAACCCTTCTCCATCGGTGTGGGAAGGGTGAGGCCCAGTCCCCTGGAGATCTCATAGCCGATAACAGGATAATCCTCAAAGCAGGCAACCGCTTCGCCTGCCAGTACAGCCTGATACATATCAGATGAGCTCTCGTACTGTGCTACCTCAAAACCATACTGCTCCGCAATGGACTCCGCAAAGGTGCAGCCCTCTGTACCAATCTTGGCAGCCACCTTCTGATCCTTTAACTGGTCATAGGAGGTGATATCGGAATCAGCCAGGACAGCCATGCCTACGCCGGAATCATAATAGGGCTCTGAGAAGTCATATTTCTGCACTCTCTCATCCGTAATGGACATGCCTGCAATCACGCCGTCGCACTCACCGGCCTCCAGGGCGGTCACTGCCGCGGAGAATCCCACCGGAACAACCTCATATTCAAATCCCTGGTCCTGAGCAATTGCCTGTAGGATATCCAGGTCAATACCTACCATCTCTCCCTTTTCATTTTCAAACTCAAAGGGGGCAAAGGTAGTGTCTGTGTTGATGATGTACTTTTTGCCGGAGGCAGCCCCGCTGGTTTCCCCTTCCGCCGCGGTGTCAGCCGCCGTGGTATCTGATTCAGCAGCCGTCTCTGCCGCCGCTGTGCCGGCTGCTGTGGTTTCTGCGGGCTTGTTGGAGCCGCATCCCGCCACCGTAAATGCCATGATGGCAGCCATGGATAACGCCATAAATTTCTTCATAATTACTTCCTCCTCTACTGATCTAAATAAAATAAGGGTGACTTTAATACATCCTGTCTCCCTTGACCTGTGATGCGCCTGCATCATCCTGTCTACTATATCACAAAGATATGTCAAAGTCAACTTGTTGTAATAGTTACAATCTAAAAATTGTATCATTTTCACAAAAGCAGGGCCGCACTGTCCCCATGCACAATGCGGCCCCGGATATACCCGGCCTGCCTTATCTTCAGACCGTATCCCCTTATCTCACAGGAAAACGCTCCACAATCCGGCCTGTATGATAGGCCTCCAAAAGCATTTCAAGGTCTTTAATCTTAGTCTTAAGCTGTTTGCCCACATCCGTGTCCCCTACCAGCTTCCGGCTGGACACACGTTTTACAATGGTGCTCTCCGAGTGTATATCGCTCTCCTTCTCAATTGCGGCCTCCGTGGACTCAAAGGGCTCGTGGGCGGCCAGAATCAGACCGTAGGAATTATAAATAAGCGTATATCCGGCGATTCCCGTTTCCTTCTGGTAAGCCCTGGAAAAGCCGCCGTCAATGACCAGCAACTTTCCGCCGCATTTCATAGGATTTTCCCCGTTCTTGGACTTGACCGGCACATGGCCGTTGACTATATGTCCCTCCTGGGGAGACAGGCCGAATTCCTCCAGGATGCGGCCCACCGTATCCTCATTCTCCAGCATACAGTAATATGGGTTCTTTTCCTCCCTGTGTGTCTCCTTGTCAGCCAGAAAATAGCGTTCAAAGGTGGCCATCTTGTCCTTGCCGAACAACGGTGAGTCCTGATGGAGCCAGATATACCAGCATATATCCCGGCCCCTTGCCCGTTCCACGGGGTCCACTGCCATGAACGCCTTTCTCACATAACCGTCCAGACACTCATAGAGGCTTTTTCCCTTATATTTCTGTCCGTATATGTCCACCTCTTTAAAGCTGCCGTCCCTGTTTAAGGGGATACAGCCATGATACAGAAGGTTTCCGTTATATACCTTGTAAAGGCTTCCCTTTGCCAGCAGGAAGCGCATATGCTGCTGAAGCTTTTCACAATTCTGAAACGCGGCCGCAAGGCGTTCCATGATGGCGTTCTCCTCCGCTGTAAGCCTGTAAGGGTCTGCCGGGTCAATGGTGGGGAAATACCTGTCCAGCATCTCCTGCTCGCCGCCTTCCAGCAGTATGGTCCCCCTGTCCAAATCAATGCGGTGCAGCAGGTTTCGGCCATCCAGGCAGAATTCCGGATGTTCCCTGATGATTTGGCCCTCCACCTTGAACTGGATAATGGATATGGCCTTGTGCATCCTGATATTCAGTTCCGTCTCGCTGGGGCTGCATGCGTTGGCCCCCTTGAGCTGGAAACAGGCGCACGGATCGCTTCCATAGGTGTCCAGGGAAAAGGTTGCCAGAGGCAGCAGATTAATGCCGTAACCGTCCTCCAGGATATCCAGATTGCCGTATCTGGCACAGATGCGGATTACATTTGCAATACATCCCTTCTGACCGGCAGCCGCACCCATCCACAGCACATCATGGTTCCCCCACTGGATATCCAGGGAATGATAGGTCATCAGCTTGTCCATAATTATGTGGGGCCCCGGCCCCCTGTCATATATATCTCCCAGTATATGTAAATGGTCCACAATAAGGCGCTGAATCAGTTCACAGAGAGCCACGATGAACTCCCCTGCCCTTCCTACCCGGATAATGGTCTGTATGATGGCATTGTAATAGGACTCTTTATCCCTCACATCCACTTTTTCCGTAATCAGCTCCTCAATCACATAGGCAAACTCCTGGGGCAGGGCCTTTCGCACCTTGGACCTGGTGTATTTGCTGGCAGCGCGCTTGCTCACCTCGATAAGTCGGTACAGGGTAATCTTGTACCAGTCCTCCCGGTTCCTGGCGTGTTCCAGTATCTGGGCCATCTTCTCCCTGGGATAATAAATCAGGGTGGCCAGGGTCTGCTTGTCCTGACTGCTCAGGGTGTTGCCGAACACGTCGTTGACCTTGCGCCGGACAGCTCCCGAACCGTTTCGCAGCACATGGGAAAACGCCTCGTACTCACCATGGATATCCGTGAGGAAATGTTCCGTCCCCTTCGGCAGGTTCAAAATTGCCTCCAGATTAATCACCTCCGTGGAAGCGGCCGCTATGGTTGGATATAATTCCGCAAGCCGTTCCAGATACCTTGTCTGCAAATCACTCATTGCTTTCCTCCCTCAATACTTATATGTTGTTTTACTCCTCCCTCTCCCTGTCAACGTAATGCTTATTTTCTTCATCAATATAATCCAGGCTCAGATAATCCTCTGTCCTGGCGGATAAATTCTTTTTCTTCAGCGCGCTGCTCACATAGGCGGCGGTCAGCCTGTAAATGACCGCAAACAGAGGCACCGCAATAATCATTCCCACAAATCCGAACAGGCCGCCGAACAGCAGGATGGAAAACAGTACCCAGAAGCTGGGAAGTCCCGTGGAATCACCCAGGATTTTAGGTCCCAGGATATTGCCGTCAAACTGCTGGAGCACCAGTATAAAGATAAGGAAATACAAGCATTTCATAGGGCTCACCAGCAGTATGAGAAATGCGCTGGGCACAGCTCCGATAAAGGGGCCGAAAAAGGGAATCACGTTGGTCACTCCGATAATCACGCTGACCAAAAGCACATAAGGCATCTTTAAAAACTGCAGGGCAAAAAAGCACATGATTCCAATAATCAGAGAATCCAAAAGCTTCCCGGTTATAAAACCTCCGAATACAGAGTGTGCAAAACGCACCTCGCTCACCAGCCGGTTGGCATCCTTAACCTTTAACAGGCTGTAGACAATCTTCTTGCTCTGAGCGGACAGCGTGTCCTTAATATTGAGAAAATACACCATGACAATGATGCCAATCAGTATATTTTTGACAACGGTAACCACGCTTAAGAGCCCGGTGGAAAGTTCACCGATGATTTTAGACATATTGGGCACCAGGTCCGTGGTCAGCCAGTTCTGGAATTCCGTGGCAGCCTGCTCATAAAAAGGCATGATTGTCTGTTCGATGGTGGGATTGTCCTCAAACATCTTCATGAGCCAGAGGCTCAGATTATTGATATTCTCACCCAGACTCTCCTGGAGACCGATAATACTGGTATAAATCTGCGGAATCACCATCCAGAACAATCCGCAGACAATGGCAACGAGCAGCAGCAGGCTCACCAGTGTCCCGGCGGCCTTGGCCAGGCTGTCTGCCGTGCGTCCGTCCTTAATGCAGCGTCTCAGTTTTTCCGCCGTATAGGCCCTGGTCTTGTTATAGATGGGCAGCATCAGATAGGCCAGCACCGCCCCGTAAATAATGGGCATCAATATGGATACAATTTTTCCCACGGCCTTTGAAACGATTTCAAACCGAGACAGGAAAAATCCAAAGGCAACGCTGCAGGCAACCACGGCCAGCGCAGTGGTGCCCCAGTATATATAATTTTTAAATCTTGGGTTTTTCATACATCTTTACTCCTATGTCTAAAGTATTCCGTCATTTAGGCAAGTCATTCACCCCTATATCATATCATAAGCTGAAACCAACAGCAATTAGGTTTTAAATTACAGTGTCTGTTCCGTAAAGATTTTCACGAAATCTTAACAGGGAGGACAAAGCGGGATTTTTGTGGTATGATATTCCTATCTTTGAAAAGAGGTGTTAAGACATGTCTTATATCATAAAAATGGCCCTGGACATCAAGGCCGGTTTTGAGCCTCCGGCTCCCATGACATCCCCGTTAGAAGCTTACTGTGCCATCGGAACCATTGCCGGGGCAATGAAGCTTGGGATGCCGGAGCGAAAGGATACGCTCTTTGAGATGCGGGACCAGCTGGATGCGGATATGGGGAACAGCGAGCCGGAGGACAGCCGGATAGCAAAAATTCATGCCATCCTTAAAGGCTTCATACGAAATGAGAATACCACGGACCAGATGATGGAGTACGTGACATACGGTTATGAAAATGAGAGGTGACACGAATGGGAGATGAAACAATGGAACATAAAGTGACTTTTCATATTGATGAGAATGCCAGACGGAGCCTTCTTCTTGGAAATGCGGACAATCTTCTCCGCGCTGCCGCAGATATACACATGACAGTGGAGGTTCCGGCCAATGGCCCTGCCGTACCGGGATATGCCCTTAAGCCGGCTTCCACGGATACCGCGGCAGCCATGGCTGATTTCGTGGTGCCTGTGCCCGCCGGCGTAATGGAGTTAATGGAGAGACCGGAACAGGGGTACTGTTATATTAAGCCGTAAATCCTTGTAAATCCGAAACGCCCTGCGAGACAACGCTACCGTGGCATTGTCCCGCAGGACGTTTCTCTTTTCACATATCTTCTCACATTCCCAGTATGGAATCCGTATCAGGGCGGATGATGTTCCAGGTGGAAATCAGGGCCTCTTTTAGCTTCTCCTCCCCCGCGAACTCCATCTGTCTCTTCAGAGCATATGCTGTCTTTTCTTCCGGCGGCATTACGTAGTAGTCGCTGTCATCCCGGTATGTATCGCTTAAAAGAATATAATTTCTGGAAGGCGGCCTCCGGTATGCAATATCGGCTATGGACCACTGTACATGGTATCCCTCGCTGTACACCTTATTGTAGTCCACAAAAATAATAATGTCTTCCTTCTTATCGGTCTGGTACTTTAATGCCTCTATTCTCATAATCCCATCCTCCCTTGCAGCCGCCGGCTCCACCCTCCATCCATTGCCCGTGCAGATGTATTAATTAAAATCTACCATACCACCGGGTATTTTTCAATGTAATTTACAGGGTTGGACTTAACGTTACAGAAAGATGAATTTTCAACAGTATTATCTCTGTTTCGTCACCAGATAAAGCCAGGGAACATTCAAAAAAAGCAAAAAAAGAAAAACCCTGCGGACACAAGGTTTTTTCAATCAAGCCACTGGCCGGACTCGAACCGGCGACCCACGCATTACGAATGCGTTGCGCTACCAACTGCGCTACAGTGGCATCCGAACAGCAAACGCCATTCCTTTGATGCAACAAGGCTACTGCCTAAGCAACAGCCTTGCCATCATGACCTGACCGGGAATCGAACCCGGGTTTACGCCGTGAGAGGGCGTCGTCTTAGCCGCTTGACCATCAGGCCTAAAGGTAAATCGAGGCGACGTGATTCGAACACGCGGCCTCTGCGTCCCGAACGCAGCGCTCTACCAAACTGAGCCACGCCTCGATACCTTTGGTAGTATAATACATTTATTCCAGAAAGTCAACCATAAATTGTCAAAGTTTTTAAAATAATTATGATAATTTTCGAAAAGCCCCGGTTACAGGCTCTGTACTATACTTCTACCGCAGTAAATCCAAGGTCGTCTAAAATCTCCACAGCCCTGGCCTCACAGTCCGCATCCCCGTCAATGGTCACTGTCTTGACGGATAAATCCACGGTATTCTTAATACCTGCTCCGTCCAGCCCCTTCTTAATCCGGTTCACACATCCATCGCACATCATTTCCTCGCACTTATAAGTTTTCATGTTCATTCTCCTTTTCTGTTATTATATTTAACAGGCCTTTTCTAAAGTCCCATCATTCATAAATACTGTCATAATCATAGTTTGCATAAAAATCCGTGATTCTATCAAAATAGAAGTCCACAGTGTCGTCTGTAAGCATATGCTCTCCTGCCGCCATCCATTCCAGCAGCTGATCACCGGTATCCTCCGAGTAGTGAATCACATCCATATAGTGGTCCAGATTGCAGGTGATGTCAAACTGGTCGTCAAAGGCAAAGAGACGTATGTTTTTGCACTCCAGCAGCATGCGGGCCATGAGGCGGTATCCCTCCATCTGCCGTTCAAACTCCCCTTTTGCCATCAGCTCGCTGTCCCACCAGCTGATGCTGTAGGGCGGAATAAAATAGTAAAAGGTGACCTGGGGATTGGCCCTGGCCGTGGCCAGCACATTCTGCTCCAGATTCTCCATGACCGTCCGGCGGTCTTCTTCGGTAAAAGGGGCGGTTTCCGTTTTGCGCGGCTCCCTATCATATGTCTTTAAGACAGCTTCCCTGCCCCAGTCCCGTTCCGGCGCCCAGTGCATGTATTCGTCAAAGGTGGTGGTCCGCCCGCCTGCCTTTGTCCTGGCAAAGACACCCGGAATAGTGCCGAATATCACTTCCTTGTTGAAGATATAATTCACATCATTGAAGGGGTTTCCATCCGTCAGATACTCCGGTGAAGGGGCTGCCGGATTCCACTGGTCCTTTGGATAAAACAGGAAGCTCCTGTCCAGACCCCTGCACACCACCCTTATTTGTGGATTATAGGCCAGGGCCCGTCTCACAGCCTGGTCCACTTCCTTATAATATCCGCCCGCATATGGTATCTTGACGGATGTGACGCCGAAAAGGCTGTCAAACCGGCTGGCCTTAAAATTCTCCATCATGGATGTGCCTGTAAGTACTGCGTCGTAAGTAAAATTGCGGCTGATACCGTCATTCTGGTACCGTTCGCTGTCAATGGGATATGCCAGCTGTTCAAGAGGCTTGTGGTAGTGGAAAAAAGGATCCACCCAGACCACCAGTCCGCCTAACATAACCAGCATAGCCAGTACGGCTCCCATGGTAAACCGCAGCCATCTGCCATACCCTATGTTTTCTGTCCCATTCTCCCGCTTTTGTGTCTCCAATATAATCTCTCCTGTAGCTGTTTATTCAAATAAGCCTTATTAGAACTGGAAATAAATGAAGCCGGATATTCCTGCCAGGGACAGGACCGACCAGACCAGAAGGACGGCTGTTCCTGCTCCCCTGAGGAAGGTGGGGCGAAGCTCTGTCTCGCCCATATTCCTGGCGTTCATCACCAGACAAAGTACGGCCCCATACAGTCCCAGCACTGTAAATACCCGGTGTTCTGTCAGCCAGAGCGGCAGTTCCACCATCTTAAAGCTGTCCATGAAGGACGGATTGATCTGCATGTTTCCAAAATCCAGGAGCCGTTTCAAAAACAGCTTTGCCTGGGATATGCTTTCTGACCGGAAGATGACCCAGGTCAGGTTGACAAACAGAAACGTGACCATCCACCGGAACGCCGTGTGAAGATTCTCCCACTGCCGTTTAAAGACACGGTTAAGGGCCTGGGCCGCACCGTGAAGCGCCCCCCACAGGATAAAGGTCCAGGCCGCGCCGTGCCAGAAACCGCTTACCAGAAATACCGCCATGATATTCATGTAGGTGCGCAGGTTTCCCTTCCTGCTTCCCCCCAGAGGAAAATAGATATATTTTCTGAGGAAACGGGTCAGGGTCATGTGCCAGCGCTTCCAGAATTCCACCGGAGACAGCGCTTTATAGGGAGAATCAAAATTAAGGGGCAGTTCCAGGTTAAACATTCTGGAAATTCCCATGGCCATGTCACAATAACCGCTGAAATCAAAATACAGCTGGAAGGTATAGGCCAGCATGACCAGGAATGCGTCCGTGGAACTGAGTATCTCCACCTGAGCATATCCCCAGTTTACCGGTCCCGCGAAAAACTCCGCTAGGATAACCTTCTTGAACAGTCCTACAGCCAGTATCATCAGTCCCTGGGCCATGTTCCGGGAATCTGCCTTCAGGCGGGAAGGGTCCTTAAGCTGCGGGATAAACTCCCCGTGCAGGAGAATCGGCCCCATGGAAATCTTTGGAAAATACACGGTAAACAGGAAATACTCCCAAAAACTGTAACCTCTTGTCTCCATGCGGAAGGAGTCCACCAGCCACCCAATCTGCTGGAAGGTAAAAAAACTGATTCCCACCGGAAGGAGAAGCCTTGTGAAGGCAATGTCCTTTCCCAGAAACGCATTCAGGTTTTCTATAAAGAAATTAGTATATTTAAAGTAAAAAAGCAGAGCCAGATTGGCGAATATGCCAAATGCCAGAACCATCCTCCCGCCAAACCGTCCGCTCGTTATGCCATCCGTCCTGCCGTCCGCCTTGCCGTCCCCTTTGCCTGTCTCCTTCTTTTCTTCCCCTGACAGCATCCTGGAAACAGCCCAGTTAAATACCGCGCTTCCCACAAGAAGTCCCAGATACCATGGATTGGCGTACGCGAAAAATACCAGGGACATGGCGGCCAGGAATCCTCTGGCCCATGTATGGCGCTTCATCCGGCACAGCCCGAAATATCCTGCCAGCACAGCCGGAAGAAACAATAATAAAAATAAATATGAATTAAACTGCATGTATCTTTTCGTTTCCTTTATCTCAGGTTTCTATCTCAGGTTTCCTGTTATTTCATCATCTTCTGCAGAGTCCTGCAAAGCTCCTCCACCGTGGCGTCGCTGTCGCCGCTGCGGATATCATCCACCACGCAGGACTTGATATGGCGCTCCAAAAGCACCTTGTTAAAGCTGTTAAGCGCTGCCTGGACCGCTGCCACCTGGGTGATGATGTCCACGCAGTAGCGCTCATCCTCCACCATGGACTTGATGCCCCTTATCTGTCCCTCTATCCGGTTCAGCCGGTTCATGAGCCCGCGTTCTTCCGACACTTCCCTATGTTTATGGCGGCAGGCGCAGCCTTCTTCCTGATTCATGTATTCCTCTCCTTTTACCTTCCTGTTCCCCGGGGAACCGCCCATGTCCGGGACACGGACGGATTCCCGCAGGTGTTTTCGCAGGTGTTTTACAGCCCCGCGCTACAGCTTCAGATTCCTGAGTCTCAGGGCATTTCCCACCACGCACACTGAGCTCAAGGACATCGCGAATCCTCCCAGCATGGGGCTTAACAGCGGGCCGCCCAACAGGTACAGCACTCCTGCTGCCACCGGGATTCCCAATGAGTTATAGAAAAATGCCCAGAACAGATTCTGTTTTATATTGCGGATGGTTGCCTTGCTCAATTTGACAACCCTGTAGACATCCATAAGGTCAGACTTCATCAGCACCACGTCCCCGGATTCCAGGGCAATATCGCTGCCGTTTCCAACAGCGCAGCCCACGTCAGCCTGGACCAGCGCCGGTGCGTCGTTGATGCCGTCACCTACCATCATAACTGTTTTTCCTTCATTCTGCAACCGGTTTACGACCTGGGCCTTGTCTTCCGGAAGCACCTCTGCCACCACCTGGTCCACATGGGCCAGCCTGCCGATGTACTGGGCCGTTTTCTCATTATCACCTGTAACCATGTATACAGCCACTCCCAGGCTCTTTATCTTTTCCACCGCCTCCACACTGGTTTCCTTGATGGTATCGGCCACGCACACGATCCCGGCCAGCCGGCCGTCAATCACCACATACATGGGAGTCTTTCCTGTATTGGCGTATTCTGAGGCTGCTTTTTCCGTATCCTGGGATACAGGCACATGCAGTTGGTTAAGGAGACGCCGGTTGCCCACCGCCACCTTCCATCCCTTCCAGGCCGTGATAATACCTGCCCCGGTGATACTCTCAAATGCCTCGGGCATCGCCAGGTCCATCTGCTTCTCCCTGGCAACCTGCACAATGGCCTGGCCCAGGGGATGTTCCGACATCTGTTCACAGGCGGCGGCGATTCCCAACAGGTGCTCCCTTTTCTCATCCTCAGAAGTCTGAGGTTCCCTGGTGCTTTCCCCGAAAGCCCCGCTCCCCGGCTTCCACACCTGTTCCACCACGGCTCCGCTGATCACATTTACATCCGTCACCCTGGGTTTTCCCTCTGTGATGGTTCCTGTCTTATCCAGTATGACGGCATCCACCTTATGGCAAATCTCCAGGGCCTCACCGCTCTTAATCAGTATGCCGTGTCCGGCTCCAACCCCGGTTCCCACCATGATGGCCGTGGGAGTGGCCAGCCCCAGCGCACACGGGCAGGCAATGACCAGGACGGCCACGAATATGGTCAGCACAAAGGAAAGTTCCTTTCCTCCGAATATCCACCACAGCAGGGCCGCCGCCAGGGCGATTCCCATGACAGCGGGAACAAAGTATCCGGCCACCTTATCCGCCAGCTTGGAGATAGGTGCCTTCTTGCCCTGGGCATCCTCAATCATCTTAATGATTTTGGACAGGGTGGTATCGCTTCCCACATGGGTCACTTCCACTTCCATAGCCCCATTATAATTCATGCTTCCGCCGATTACGCGGTCCCCCGGCTGTTTCTCCGCCGGGATGCTCTCCCCGGTAAGCATGGACTCGTCCACGCTGCTGCTGCCCTGTACAAGTATACCATCCAGGGGTATCCGGCTGCCCGGCTTTATGAGGATATGCTGCCCCACAGCCACCAGGGAGGTCTCCACTTCCCTCTCCGTACCGTTCTCATAGAGAATAGCCGTGTCCGGTGCCAGCTCCATGAGCTTGCGTATTGCTTCGGATGTCTTTCCCTTGCTGCGGCTCTCCATGAACTTGCCCAGCATTACCAGTGTGACCACCACGGCCGCTGACTCATAATACAGCTGGTGGGCCTTCATGTGATCCCCCGGAATGCCCAGAGTCATCACAAGGCTGTAGATAAACGCGCTTCCCGTACCAATTGCCACCAGGGAATCCATATTGGGATTGCCCTTAAGCAGAGAACGAATGCCTACCAGATAGAACCTGCGTCCGCAAATAAGGACCGGTACGGTCAGTATGAGCTGGGCCAGGGCAAAATTAAGCGGATTCTTATCCATCTGCATGAAGGCCGGCAGAGGCAGGGTAAAGGGCAGCATATGCCCCATGGAAATGTAGAGCAAAGGAACAGCAAAACAAATGGCGGTAATCACCCTGCGCTTCACAGCCTCCAGCTGTTCCTCCTGCTGCTGCCATTCCTCTTCTTCCTTTTTCTTGTTCTGTTCTTCCTCCACAATCAGGCTGGCAGAAAAACCCGCCCTGGATACCTTCTCACAAATCATTTCAGGCGTCACCCGGCTCTCGTCATAGGTAATCACCATTCGGTTGGTTGTCAGGTTCACATTACTGCTCTCCACACCGTTTAACTTTCTCATAACACGCTCCACCGCGCTGCTGCATGCGGCACAGGACATTCCGTCTATGTGATATCGCTGCGTGGTCATATGTTTCACTCCTTTCTTATACCCCACCCGGGTATATTGCAAGTATAGAGCACTAACTATATATTGTCAATAGGCAGTATGCCCCGGAATGAAAATCTTTACTATTTTACGCTAAAAAACAGACACATGCATCATGAGAATACGCTTGTATCCTTCCGTGCATCTGCCTGTTTACCTGTCTGTTTATCTATTTGTCTCCTTCTTCCCAATCCGTATTTCAAATCCGGTCCCTGATTCCGGCTGACCCGGAGGTCAATGTCCCCGTTCCAACACTGCCATACCATATCTCACCAGAGCATAGATGGTAAGGACGGATGCTATGACGGTTTCACCAGCCACAGCGTATGACAGGGCAGGTACGGGATGTCCCATGCCGCCGAGACAGGCCACGGCCATCTTAAGCCCAATGGCTGTAATGACAAAGGGGAAGGTAAAGGCGGCATAGCTGGGATAAAACTTCATCTTCAGGTATGCCGGTGTCTTTATAAGCACCGCAATGTAAATGACTGAGCTGAGAATCATCATAAACAGGACCAGCCCCAGTGACTTTGGCTGCACGGACTGGATATATCCGGCCAGGCAAAGGCTGACAGGCGCCGTATAGATGCAAAACAACGGCTGTGCCGGTTCCGGAACCTGTTTAAAGTTCACATAGCGGTATGTAACCAATACCAACAGTATGAGGGCCGCCGCAAAGCCGAACCAGAAGGCTGCTGTTCCCACTGCCAGTTTATCAAAGGCTGGCGCCGTGACACTTGCCACCGCGATTCCCACATAGACAATGTAGTAGCTTGCAAATACCTGCTGCATTTTAAGGTGAATCATGAATCTGGCTGTAAAATACACCATGAGGGCAATGTGCAGCCCAATGCCGGCATACCAGATTATCACGGCGCTGCTTCCCGCAAAGGGCTTGGCATATCCTGCCAGAAGCATGACTGCCATGGAAAAGGTTCCTGAAACACTGGCCATGATGGGATTCTTCATGTCCCCGGCAAACTGCCCGGGGTATAATATGATTTTGATCACAATCAGGATCCCCAAAATCAGGGATACCGCCCCGCACAGAAGGCGGACTCCTTCCGAATAAGACTGGAGCAGATTTCCCAGGGCAGCCATGCCCAGCATGACGCCTGTTGCCGGAAGAGGTATTTTCTTTATCATCAGCGCACACTCCTATTCGTCAATATTCGTAAGTCCCTTTTCCCTTATGATCATCTCGGCTACCTTGCCTGCCACCAGACCCGTAAAATGGATACACTGTTCCTTATGCTCCCCTGCCCCCATGTCAAATTCCTTTGTGAGAATCCGGCAGCACAGCGCGTTCTTCCCGTTAGCCGCCTTGAACCAGTCGTGAAGCTCCTTGGAAAGAGCCAGTGTCTGTTCCACCTGGGGATCCTTCTGGACCGTGCGGCCGAATACAAGGCCAATGGCCATGACACCGCCTGACACAGCTCCGCACAAGCACTTGGAGCGCCCGATTCCAATGGGGAATCCGGATGCCATGGCAATGACCTCCTCCGGTACATCCATCTCAAAGTTACTGCGGATGGAACAGACAACTGCCTCTGAACAGAAGAATCCTCCGCGGAATAAATCCTCTGCATCCTTTGCTATTTTGGCCACACTCACTTCTTTCTTTAAATTCATGTTACGGTACCCTCCTTATAAGATTTTCTCTTTCGTCCATCTCATTTTACATGAATCCCGGTGGTGTGTCCCATTGTTTTTATTGATGCAAAACCATATGCCATAGAAAAATACAATGTCCCTACATGACCTTCTGCAAAAGCCCTCTGAACACCAGCAGGAGCACCGCAAAAAGCGCCGCTACGAATATCAGTGTCTTTGCCACTGTCATGCTGATAAACCCGCTTACAAGGACCCCTATATAGAGCATCAGCATCATGGTGTATCCCGTATAAGCCCAGCAGCGCAGCCCCAGCATACGGTTTCTCTCATCGGTCTCATAAATCCTGCGCTTCTCCTTAAGTTCCGGATTCCGCAGATACTGCAGGTTGCGGATGATGGATATAACCCCGGACGCGGCCAGGCCAAATCCGGTTCCGCCGTAAAATCCCGGCATAAAATCCCTGTAACCCTGTTCCAGATACATCACCATGGCGCGGTTCCTGACCGCAAAGGACAGCCCTATGGCCGCTGCGCCCAACAGGATAAAGCATATCCCAAACACAATCCGGTTCCTGCACCTCTTCTCAAAATCAATGGGGTTTTCAATAAATAACTGGTTCAGCCACATATTCATTCCTCCTCTTCAAATAAAAATATATCCTCTATGCTTTTTCCGAAAAATCTTGAAATCTTAAAAGCCAGCTGCAGGGAAGCATTATACTTCCCGTTTTCAAGGGATATTATGGTCTGCCTGGTCACGCCCAGGGCCAAGGCCAGCTCCTCCTGGGTGACTTTGTCATGTTTCCTCAGTTCCTGTATCCTGGTCTTCAATCACACCACCCTTTCCTCATTTCCTTTTAATCTTAAATCATCTCTGCTTTTTGTCATCGCCTGTTCCGCCTTTTTTAGTATAGCATGCTTTACATTTTTAGTATAGTATGCTTTACATCAAATGTCAAGGCTATTTTACATTTTTATTCCCGCTGCAAAATCCGGCAGCAAAAAGCAGCCCCTGGGGATTCCGGTACAGAGAATCCCCAGGGGCTGCCCTTTGCATTTATTATGTTTTATCAAAAAAATCCCTAATTACTCATAAACTTGGAGACATATCCCTGAATGAATATGATGAGTACAATCAAAGGCAGGATATAACTCACATAAATCCTGGCCCACACAGGAAAATGAATTCCCTCCCCTTCATTGGCCTCTGCCGTAAATTTCTTAAAGCCCCATCCATAGCGGCTGGTGCAAAACAGCAGGTAAAGCATGCTGCCGATAGGCAGAAGGTTGTTGCTGAGGATGAAATCCTCCAGGTCCAGAACCGTGCTTCCCTCTCCCAGGGGGTCAAAGCTGCCCCAGAGATTAAAGCCCAGCACACATGGAACGGACAGAATGATGATGGCGGCTATATTGCAGAGAACCGCCTTCTTAAGGGTGCATCCCGTCAAATCCGTTGCAAATGAAATGATGTTCTGGAACACCGCGATGATGGTGGAAAAAGCCGCAAAGGACATAAACAGAAAAAACAGTGTCCCCCAGATTCTGCCGCCTGCCATATGGTTAAATACATTGGGCAGGGTAATGAAAATCAGGGATGGTCCTGCTGTGGACTCAATATTGTAGGCAAAGCATGCCGGGAATATGATGAGTCCGGCCATGAAAGCCACCAGGGTGTCCAGCAGGGTTACGCTGACCGCCTCTCCTGTCAGCGTTCTCTCCTTGCCGATATAGCTTCCGAAGATTGCCAGGGCTCCGATACCAATGCTCAGGGTGAAAAAGGATTGTCCCAGGGCAGCGAACACGGCTTCACCGATACCCGCCTCCGCCATTTTCCCAAAATCAGGCTTCAGGTAAAACTCCAGCCCGGGACCGCCTCCCGGCAGAACCATGGAATGCACGGCCAGCACTACCATCAGCACCAGCAGACACACCATCATGACCTTTGTAATGCGCTCCACGCCCTTCTGAAGGCCCATGGCGCAGACTCCGAAGCACAGCAGGACCACAATGACCATGAACCCTCCCATCAGCGCGGGATTAGCCAGCATACTGCCGAATTCACCGGCCACTGCCTCTGAATCCAGGCCGCCGAAATCCCCCTTAAGGGTCTTAAAAAAATAAAGCATCATCCATCCGCCCACAGTCGTGTAGAACATCATCAGAATATAGTTGCCTGCCATGGCGATGTACTTGGTCAGATGCCACCTGCTTCCCTTTGGCTCCAGCAGGTCAAAGGACAGGGCCGCGCTTTTGCGGCTGGCCCTTCCCACTGCAAATTCCATGACTACGATGGGAAGTCCCAGTATCAGCAGGAACACCAGGTATACAAGAACAAAAGCGGCACCTCCGTATTCGCCTACTATATAAGGGAACCGCCACACATTGCCCAGACCAATGGCGCATCCCGCGCTTATAAGGATGAAGCCCAGCCTGGACGAAAATTTTTCGCGTTCCATCTATATATCCCCCGTTTCGTAATATATCGCGAGTTACCGGCCTTTTCAGACAGCCGGACTCAATAAAAGAGCCCTTAATCCTAAGGACTCTTTCATATACTACCATATTATTACATAAATATCAACCTATCTCTGCCCTTTGTCATAGGGAACGCCGGAGGCCCTGGGAGCCTGGGAGTTCCTGGATGTAAATACCAGGACAATCAGGGTGGCCAGATAGGGTATCATCTTGTACACATAGCTGGGAATCCCTGTTGCCGCCAGAAACGGTATGCCGGAATAGGCTGCCGCCACCGCCTTCATGAGGCCGAAGAACAGGGATGCCCACATGATTTTTACCGGCTTCCACTGTCCGAAGATAAGAACTGCCAGGGCCAGGAATCCGTATCCTGCCACATCCGCGTTAAAATTAGTGGATGTGGGCACCACGAACACCAGCCCCCCTAAACCGCCCAGGACCCCGGATATCAGGACGCCTGCATACTGCATGCGGCAGACATTGATGCCCGCCGCGTCTGCTGCATGGGGGTGCTCTCCGCAGGAGCGCAGTCTCAGGCCGAACCTGGTCCGGTAAAGCACCAGGGTGGACAGAACCAGAATCACGACGCCCAGATACGTGGTGATGTATGTGTTCCGGAATAACAATGGGCCGAAAAACGGGATATTGCCCAGCAGGGGAACGGATTCAATCCGGAAGGTATTGCTGAACTGAATCTGCTGCACTCCCTGGATAACCCTGGCCACAAAGATGGCAAAGGCCGGAGCAAACATGTTGAGGGCTGTTCCGCTGATGGTCTGGTTTGCCTTCATGTTGATGGACGCGTAGGCATGAAAGAAGGCAAAGACAGCTCCCGTGGCCGTGGAGATAAGGATGGCCAGTAGCAGCTGCAGCTGTCCGCTCATCCTGTCTCCTGTCATGTTCAGGAACAGGATGCCCGTAAAGGCTCCCATGGTCATGATTCCCTCCAGGGCAATGTTGACCACACCGCTCCGCTCGGAAAACATGCCGCCCAGGGCCACAATCATCAGGGGAATGGTAAACAGCATGGTCTGCTGGAATATAAAATAAATCACACTCATATCTGGCCGCCTCCTTTCTCCCGTTTTCGGTTCATCCGGGTCAGGATGGTTTTCACTATCAGGGCAAAGGCGCTGAAATAAATGATGACCGCCACAATGATGTCAATGATTTCCGTGGAGAATTCAAAGAGCTGCAGGTAAAATCCCCCGGCTGTCAGATATGCGATGAACAGCCCGGAAAACAGCACTCCGATGGGATGGCTCAGTCCCAGCAGCGCCACGGAGATGCCGGTAAAGCCTTCCGGCGCAAGCACATCCTTTATCTCAATGTGCTTGCCGGTGCCTGCCAGGTACAGAAGTCCCCCTGCCATGCCTGCTATGGCCCCTGCTATGACCATGCTCATGATGATGTTCCTTTTCTCGTTGATGCCCGCATACCTGCCGGCGTCCCGGTTAAAGCCCACCGCCTTAAGCTCATAGCCAAAGGTGGTCTTATTGAGGATAACCCATATTAGCAGCACGGCGGCAACGGCCAGAAGGATACCGCCGCCCACGCTTGACTCCGGAAACAGCTTATCCATTCCCATCTTGGGGATCTGCGCGGTGGCTGCCACGTTCCTGGATTCATTGCGCAGGTTGTTAAAGAGAGGCTTGTAGCTCTTGACAATCCAGTTCACCATGTACATGCCGATATAGTTCATCATGATGGAGGCAATAACCTCGTTTACATTAAAGCAGGCTTTCAGAACCCCGGGGACCATTCCCCACAGAGCTCCGCCCAGAATGGCTGCCAGCAGGGCCACGGCCCACTGAATCCTCCCAAGGCCGGTCCACATGATTCCCACATAGACAGCCGCGAAGGCGCCCACAATAAACTGCCCCGGCGTGCCGATGTTAAACAGGCCCGTCTTAAAGGCAAAGCCAACGGAAAGACCGGTCAGTATAATGGGGGTTGCATAGTAAAATACCTGTCCCACGCCCTTTAAGCCGTGGGTAAAGGCTCCTGTCAGGATGGTCACAAATCCCGGCAGTGCCTGGGATGGATTGCATATCAGCAGTATGACAAATCCTACCAGCAGTCCGATGACAATGGCAAACACCGATGACAGCACACCTACATAATCCCGTTTTCTCCCTGTCCTTTTGTTTGGGCTCACAGCCTCTCACCTGCCTTTCCTTTTGGCTCCTGGCGTTTGGAACCGGCCATGTAGAGTCCCAGCTCCTGTACCGTCACTTCCCCGGGATTCAGGTCAGCCACGATGGTTCCCTCAAACATGACCAGAATCCGGTCGCTGAGATTCATGACCTCGTCCAATTCCAGGGATATGAGCAGAATGGCCGTGCCGGCGTCCCTCTGCTTCACCAGCTCCCTGTGGATGTATTCGATGGCGCCCACATCCAGTCCTCTGGTGGGCTGGACCGCCAGCAGGATGTCATGGTCCCTGGATATCTCCCTTGCCACGATTGCCTTCTGCTGATTGCCTCCGGACATACTGCGCGTGATGGTATCCGCTCCCTCGCCGCTTCGTATGTCAAAGTCCTCAATCAGCTTGTCGGCATACTTATAAATTTCCTCATTCTTAAGGAAACCCCAGTGCTGGAACCCAGGCTCAAAATACTGCTGCAGCACCAGGTTATAGGCCAGGTTATAATCCAGCACCAGGCCATGCTTGTGCCGGTCCTCCGGTATATGGCTGAGTCCATGGGTATTGCGGGCGCGTATGCTCTTTTTCGTCACATCCCGGCCGTTTATCAGGATTCTTCCCCCTGCGGTTTCACCCAGGCCGGTTATGGCGTGCACCAGCTCCGTCTGCCCGTTGCCGTCGATTCCGGCAATGCAGACAATCTCCCCGCTCCTTACCTGAAAGCTCACGTCGTTTACCACCAGCTTGGTATGGCCTTCCATATGGGATTTCACCGAAACATGCTCTGCCTCCAGCACAGTCCTGCCCGGCGCTGCCGGAGTCTTTTCAACAGACAGGCTCACCTTGCGGCCCACCATCATCTCCGACATTTCCTCCTTGGTGATGGAAGCCACATCCACGGTGCCTATGTATTTTCCCCGACGCAGAACAGAACACCGGTCCGCCACCGCCTTGATTTCATCCAGCTTGTGGGTAATAAAAAGAATGGACTTGCCTTCCGCCACCAGACTGCCCATAATCTCCATGAGCTCGTCGATTTCCTGGGGAGTCAGGACCGCTGTTGGCTCGTCAAATATCATGATTTCATTGTCCCGGTAGAGCATTTTAAGTATCTCCACCCGCTGCTGCATCCCCACCGTAATATCCTGAATCAGAGCGTCCGGGTCAATGTACAGGCCGTAACGCTCGCTGAGCTCCACCACTTTTTTCCTGGCATTGTCCATCTTCAGGAAGCCGCGGCTGACCGTCTCCATCCCCAGTACAATGTTCTGGAGCACGGTAAAATTGTGTACCAGCTTGAAATGCTGGTGCACCATACCGATTCCAAGGGCATTGGCGTCCAGAGGCCCCTTTATCTTCACTTCCCGGCCCCTGACCTTTATGATTCCCTTCTCCGGCTGGTAAAGGCCGAACAGAACGCTCATCAGCGTGGATTTCCCGGCACCGTTCTCGCCTAACAGCGCGTGGATTTCCCCTTTTTTCAGCCGGAGGGTGATGTTGTCGTTGGCAATGATACCGGGAAATTCTTTTGTAATGCCTAACATCTCTATAATGTAATCATCCATACGGTTCCCCCTCATATAAAACCGTCCCGGCAGCATACTCCGGCCGCCCCACCGCCCGGCGGGATGAGGCGTACCGGGATAACAGCAGGGTGCCGGACATGCCGGCACCCTGTTTGTCATGACTATCTGCCGCAGGTTATTTCAGGCCCTTATACAGCCCGCATTTTCTGCCAGTCCCTACTCCACAAAGGTAACCTTTGTATTGGTCAAATCAGTCAAATCCTTTGTTGGGTCATTATTATCCGCCGAGAACTGTACCAGCGTAATCTCTCCGTCAGCCATTTTCTTGTAAATGGCGTCGTACTGCTCCTGGGAAAACTTCTCAAACTTGGAGGTATCCATGGGAAGTCCCACGCCGTTGTTGGCAGCGGTAAACACGGATGTCCTGCCTCCCGGGAAGCTGCCGTCATAGAAATCCTTTACTCCGTCATACACGGAGTTGGAAAGAAGCTTCATGGCAGACGTGATGACTGTCTCGGATTCAGTACTCTGGTCCACGTCCACGCCAATTACCCTTGCATTCTTTTCCTGCGCGGCCGCCATCACGGAATTGCCCACAGCGCCGCCGCATCCGAAGATTACCTCTGTGCCGTTCTGATACCAGGAAGCCGCCATGGACTGTGCCTCCGGCGTGGCTGAAAATGCGCCTGTGTAATTATACATGATTTCCAGGCCCGTGACTGCATCCTCCTCAGCCGCAAACTCCGCGCCCTGGACAAAACCATATCCAAAGCGGATAACTGCCGGCACTGCCATGCCTCCCATAAATCCCAGCTTCGTATATCCGTCCTTTACAGCCGCATAGCCTGCCAGGAAGCCGGCCTGGTCCTCCTGGAACAGAATGGGCATCACATTATCATTTGTCTTATAATTGTAATCCGCATCATGGGGCTCCCCGTCCAGCAGAATGAAGTGCACATCCGGGTACTTGTCCTGAGCCATGTAGATGGGCTCCTCAAACAGGAAGCCGGGGCATACTACCAGTTTGGCGCCGCCCTCAATGGCCAGGCCGATGGTTTCCAAATAGGAATCTGTAGTGCCTTCCTGGGGCTGGTAATATTTATAGGAGATGCTGTTCTCCTCCGCATACTTCTTAAGGCCCTCCCATGCGCCCTGGTTAAAGGACTTATCGTCTATGGTCCCCAGATCGGTGACCAGGGCAAGCTCATAGCCTTCCGCGCCCCCCTTGGACGAGGCTGTCTTTGCAGCATCTCCTTCCTCTGCCTTGGACTCTTCCTTTGCTTCCGGTTTGCTCTCTGAAGCCGGAGCCTCTGTCTGTGCGGGGGCTGCCTTGGTATCTGTTCCTGATGAGCCTGAGCAGGCTGTCAGGGAACCAGCCATAACCGCCGCCAGGGCAAGTGCCAGTATCCGTTTTTTCATAAGCATGATTCCTCCTCTTCAAATATGGTTGCGTAACATCTAAGTACAACTCTAACTTATCATAAATTACAATTTATTACAACCTTTTCGTCATATTTTTGTCATATACGTCGGAAAGCCTGAAGGCTGCCTATAAATCAAACAGGGATAACTGATTGGATTTTGGAAGGTCCTTAAGCAGCCCCAGGTCCGACATTAGGGAACATAGGGTTCCGTTTACCTTGGAACGGTTGCTGAAATCCTCGATGGACAGGAAAGGTCCGTCCTTGACCGCATCCACCACAGTCTCGGCAGCCTTTTCACCCAGGCCGTCGATGCTGCTGAGGGAAGGCATCAGCTTGCCGTCTATGATTTGGAAATGCCGCGCCTTGGCCCGGTAGATGTCAATGGGGGTAAAGTCAAAGCCCCTTGCATACATTTCCTGGACAATACGCATATCCCTCAGGGTATCCTGTTCCTTCTTGGACAGGGTGTCCGCCCTTTTCTTGTAGTCCGCCAGATAGTATTCCAGCTTATCCCTTCCCTGGCACATGATTTCATAGGAAAACGCGCTGGCCCGGATACTGAAGAACGCGGCGTAATAAGCCAGGGGATAGAATATCTTACAGTAAGCAATACGCCATGCCATCATAACATAGGCAGCCGCATGGGCCTTTGGAAACATATACTTGATTTTCTTACAGGACCAGATATACCAGTCGGGAACGCCGTGGGCCTTCATCTCCTCCTCCCACTCCGGCTTTAATCCCTTTCCCTTTCGCACGCTCTCCATGATGGTGAAGGAAAGTCCCTGCTCCAATCCCTGGGCAATCAGGTAAACCATGATGTCGTCTCGTGTACAGATGGCTGTCTGAATGGTAGCCTTTCCCTCCTGAATCAGGGTCTGGGCATTGCCCAGCCACACATCCGTACCATGGGCCAGACCGGCGATACGCACCAGGTCGGAGAAATACTTGGGCTTGGTGTCAAGAAGCATCTGCATGGCAAAGTCCGTACCGAACTCCGGCACGCCCAGGGCCCCCAGGGGACAGCCGCCGATATCCTCCGGCATGATTCCCAGGGCAGAGGTGTCCTGGAACAGGCTCATGACCTCCCGGCTGTCCAGGGGGATATCCTTTACTGGGTCAATGCCGATCAGGTCCTGAAGCATACGTATCATGGTGGGATCATCGTGTCCCAGTATATCCAGCTTCAGCAGGTTGTGGTCAATGGAATGGTAGTCAAAATGGGTGGTGACCGTGGAGGTGGTCATATCGTTTGCAGGGTGCTGCACCG
The DNA here is from genome assembly GCF_020297485.1 of Enterocloster clostridioformis. NCBI lineage: Bacteria > Bacillati > Bacillota > Clostridia > Lachnospirales > Lachnospiraceae > Enterocloster > Enterocloster clostridioformis. Next base: position 597,181 of record NZ_JAIWZC010000001.1, on the reverse strand, counting down.
GGGTAAAGGAATAGATTTCCTCACCCAGGGGAAGCACGATAATGCCTCCGGGGTGCTGTCCCGTTGTCCTTCTCACGCCCACGCAGCCCTGCACGATGCGGTTAATCTCACAGTTGCGCTTCCTGGTTCCCCTCTCCTCGTAATATTTCTTCACATATCCAAAGGCCGTCTTGTCCGCCAGGGTGCCGATGGTTCCCGCGCGGAAGGTCTGGCCCTTTCCAAAGATAACCTCCGTATAATCATGGGCCTTACTCTGGTATTCACCGGAGAAGTTAAGGTCGATATCCGGCTCCTTGTCTCCCTTGAATCCCAGGAAAGTCTCAAAGGGGATGTCAAACCCGTCCTTTTCCAACGGCGTTCCGCACACAGGGCATTCCTTGTCCGGCATATCGCATCCGGCCATACCGGAGAACTGCTTCACTTCTTCGGAATCAAAATCATAGTAACGGCACTTGGGGCAATGGTAATGGGGGCTCAGCGGGTTTACCTCCGTGATACCTGACATGGTGGCCACAAAGGAGGAGCCTACGGAGCCACGGGAGCCCACCAGGTATCCGTCCTCATTGGACTTCCACACCAGCTTCTGGGCAATAATGTACATAACCGCGAATCCGTTGGTGATAATGGAATGAAGCTCCCGCTCCAGACGGTCCACTACGATTTTAGGCAGGTCCTCCCCGTACATCTCATGGGCCCTGTCATAACATATTTTGGTCAGCGTCTTATCGGAATCCTCGATGACAGGAGGACACTTGTCCGGCCGCACCGGGGCAATCTTATCACACATGTCGGCAATCTTCCTGGTGTTGGTGATCACCACCTCGTGAGCCTTATCCGGTCCCAGGTAGGAAAATTCCTCCAGCATCTCCTCTGTTGTCCTCAGATACAGGGGAGCCTGGTCGTCCGAGTCCTTAAATCCCTGGCCTGCCATGATGATTCTGCGGTATACCTCGTCCTGGGGGTCCAGGAAGTGGACGTCGCAGGTGGCGCAGACAAGCTTGTTAAACTGCATTCCCAGTTCCACTATCTTTTTATTAATATCAATCAAATCCTCCTGGGACTTAACCGTGTTCTTCTCGTCCCGAAGCATAAACGCGTTATTTCCCAGAGGCTGGATTTCCAGGTAATCGTAGAAATTCACAAGCCTGGCAATCTCCGTATCCGGCGCGCCGCGAAGCAGGGCCTGATACAATTCCCCGGCCTCGCAGGCTGAACCGATGATCAGTCCCTCCCGGTATTTCTCCAGCAGGCTTTTGGGAATTCTGGGCCTTCTGGCATAGTACTCCAGGTGGGACCAGCTCACCAGACGGTACATGTTCACACGGCCGATGTCGTTCTTGGCCAGAATGATAACATGGTGGGTGGGCAGCTTGCGTATGGTATCCGTGTCCATGGTGCTGAGGGCATTGAGCTGGTCTAAATCATTTACATCCCGGTCCCGCAGCATCTTCACAAAGGCCGCGAATATCTCCGCTGTGGCTCCCGCGTCGTCCACCGCCCTGTGATGGTTCTGGAGCGAAATATTCAGGGCCTTGGCAACGGTGTCCAGCTTAAAGCGGTTGAGATTGGGCAGAAGAAGCCTGGCTATGGCAACGGTGTCCAGCACCGTGGGGTCAAAGGGCAGCTCCAGCTTCTCCGCAAAATGGTCTATAAATCCCACATCGAAGCTGGCATTGTGGGCTACAAGGACCGCATCCCCCACAAACTCCAGAAATTGCGGCAGAATCACGTCGATTTTTGGGTAGGGAAGCACCATGGAATCGTTGATGCCTGTCAGCTTCTCTATGTCAAAGGGAATGGGCACGTCCGGATTCACAAAGGATGAGAATTTATCCGTAATCCTGCCGTCCACCACCTTCACCGCGCCGATTTCAATGATTTTATTCTTCTTTGGGCTGAAGCCTGTTGTCTCGATATCGAATACCACAAAGGTATCCTGAAAATCCTGGCCCCTGGAATTCTCTACCAGCTGTTTAGTATCGTCCACCAGGTATCCCTCCACCCCGTAGAGGATTTTAAAGGTATCCCCCTTGTCCAGGGCATGGTTGGCATCCGGGAAGGCCTGGACACAGCCATGGTCCGTCACAGCCACGGCAGGCATGCCCCACTGCTTGGCCCTCTTGATGATGCCTTTTACTTCGGATACGCCGTCCATATCGCTCATCTTGGTATGGCAGTGCAGCTCCACACGCTTTTCCAGGCTGGAATCCATGCGCTTGCTGGTAAAATCGTCCGCTTTCTTGATTCCCACAATGGATCCAAGGGTCAGCTCGCCGTCAAACTTGTCAATGGTGGTGACACCCTTCACCTTTATGAACATACCCGGATTGATGACGGATTTCACCTCGTCGAATATCTCCGGACGGATAAACATTTTTACCGTAATGGTATCCGTAAAATCAGACACATCAAAGGTAAGAATGAATTTGCCGCTTCGAAGCTCCCGGTTCTCACAGGTCAGCACCTTTCCCCTCAAGGTAACCTCGCCGATTTCTCCGTCAATCCTCTCAATCTCCATGGGCTCGTCCTCAAAGTCCCGTCCGTAGAGCACATCCGGGTTGTTGGAACGCTTGACCGAATATTTCTTGTCGTCGCCAAAGCCGCTGTCCTTATCCCTTCCCCAGCCCTTGCGTCCTTTGTTAAGCTGAGGCTTATCTCCCTTAAAGCCCTGCTTCTGGCCGCCGCCCTGGCCCGACTGGCCTGTTTGTCCTGACTGGGCCGTTTGTCCTGACTGGCCCGTTTGTCCTGACTGGGCCGCGCTGCCGGATGAACCGGGTGCGCCTGAAAGGACGCCGTTATCTCCCGGCGCTCCCCCGTCTCCCACGTCCCCGGAAGCTGCCTGGGCCATGAGAGCATCCCGCGGAGCGCCCTCCGGTCCCTGGCCGGCGTCCATATAGGAATCCTGGCCTGACTTGCCGCCTTTTCCTGCCAGCAGCTCCCGGCCTTCCAGTCCCTGGGCGGAGAAGGAGGCTCCCATTGCTTCCAGCTCTTCCTTGTGGTTCTGCCAGTATATGGCCTGGGCCTCCCGCTCCATCTTAAGCTCAATCTGTTTTCTGCGGTCGCTGCCCTGAGGCTCCACATAGGCAAAGCGCACTTCCACGGGCAGGCCGCACCGTTCTGCAAAGACCTTCTCTATGACGCGCTTTAACTCCCCTGTCCTGTCCCGGTTCACCATGGTGTCCTCTACGGTCAAAACCATGATATCCTCCTTCTCAAAGGTAATCCGGGCCTTGCGGAACATGGTGTACTCGATGATGCTGTAATTTTTGAGTTCCAGAAGAAGACTGTCCTTGTATACATCCAAAAGCTTTTTGGGCGTATACTGGTCTGACAGCCTGTATTTTTCCTGAATCTTGATGGCCACCTGCTTATCCGGGAACAGCTGGTCCCGGATTCCACGCTCCAGGTCGTATATATTCTGTTTATGTATCAGCCTTGCGCTCTTCAGATAAATGCGGATAGAGCTTCTATCCCTGGTGGTGGTCACCTTCTCCACCTGGACCAGGCCTAAAAGCTCCTTCAGAGATTCCGCTATATTGAGGGTTGGAAATACTTCCAAAAAAATCTTTGCCATATATCCGTCTTCCTTCTATGCTTCGCGATCCCGGCTCATGGCCAGCAGTTCTTCCCGCAGTACTGCCAGAAGCTCGGGCTCAGGCACCTTGCGGATGATTTCGCCTCTTCGTATCAGCAGGCCTTCGCCCACGCCGCCTGCGATGCCGATGTCCGCCTCCCTGGCCTCACCGGGTCCGTTGACAACACAGCCCATGACAGCCACCTTCACATCCAGAGCGTCAAACTCCGTCACCATGTTCTCCACCTGGTTTGCCAGGCCAATCAGGTCAATCCGCGTGCGCCCGCAGGTGGGACAGGACACCACCTCAATGCCGCCCTTTCTCAGTCCCAGTGTCCGCAGAATCAGCTTGGCGCTCTTTATCTCCTCCACCGGATCTCCGGTCAGCGACACACGGATGGTATCCCCGATGCTCTCATGCAGGATGATACCCAGTCCCACTGAGGACTTGATGCTGCCGGACATCAGAGTGCCGGACTCCGTGATTCCCACATGGAGAGGATAATGGGTCTGCATGGCAATCAGCTCATGGGCCTTTACGCACATGAGCACATCCGAGGATTTGATGCTGATAACCAGATTGTCATACCCCATATCCTCGATGAGCTTCACCTTATCCAGCGCGCTCTCCACAATGCCTTCCGCCGTGACGCCCCCATATTTTTCCAGCAGCGTTTTCTCCAGGGAACCGCTGTTGACACCCACGCGGATGGGCACCCCGTATGCTCTTGCCCGATCCACCACTGCCTGCACCTTGTGACGGTCACCGATGTTGCCGGGATTGATACGGATTTTGTCCGCCCCGTTCTCCATGGCGGCAATAGCCAGCCGGTAATCAAAGTGAATGTCTGCCACCAGCGGAATATGAATCTCCTTTTTGATGTCAGCCAGCGCTGAGGCAGCTTCCATGGTAGGCACCGCCACGCGGATAATGTCGCAGCCGGCCTGCTCCAGCCTGCGGATCTGAGCCACCGTGGCCCGCACATCCTCTGTCTTTGTATTGCACATGGACTGAATCAGGACAGGGTTTCCCCCGCCGATGACCCGGTCCCCAATCTGAATCACCTTTGTATCTTTCCTGGTCATATATACCCCTCTTTTCTGAAATGAGACAAAGCATTAAAATAATTTCCGCACATCGTTAAACAGGATAAGCACCATAAGGGCCAGAAGGACCATCATTCCCGCCATGTGGACCATGCCCTCCTTTTCTTTGTCTATTGGCTTTCCCCTTACTGCCTCGATGATGAGGAACACAAGACGTCCGCCGTCCAGAGCCGGAATGGGAAGCAGGTTCATAACGCCCAGGTTGGCGCTCAAGAGTATGGTAAAATTAATCAGCATGAGTACCACAGCCGACATGCCATAGGGCGCGGTTTCATCCACCGTGGTGTCAATGGCGTTCACGATCCCCACCGGACCGCTGATATCGTTGACAGACACCATACCGTGGAACATCATGTAAAAGGTGTCAAACACATAGTGAATCCAGTACTGTACCTCGTAGGCGCTGTGCACCAGAAGCTGCCCTATGTTCTCCGCCGTGTTGGGAACCGGGTTAAACTGGACCCCCATCATATACTGGTTGTTTTCCGTGGAAAAGACAGGCGCAAGCTCCGTGCTGAAACGTTCCGTCCCTCCCCCTTCCTCCGTCCTCTCCCAGGTGACCGTAAGAGATTTCTGCGGATGGGTGAACAGGTACCAGTTAATATCCCTGTAAGAATGGACCTTTCTGCCGTTAATGGATTTAATCACATCGCCTGCCTCCATTCCGGCAGCCTGGGCCGGATATCCGTCCACAACCCCTGCCAGGCGGGTGGTGTCATACCCCGTAATGCCGATGAGCACCATGGAAAGGCCGAAGGCCAGGATAAAATTAAACACAGGACCGGCTGCAACCACGGAAATCCTGGCCCATACGGACTTGTTGTTAAACGCGCTTTCATCTGTAATCCCCTCGTCTTCCCCCAGCATCATGCAGGAGCCGCCAAACGGCAGTATCTTAAAGGAATACCGGGTGCCGCCTTTTTCAAAGCTGAACAGCCTTGGCCCCATGCCAAGGGAAAATTCAATGACACCTATTCCATTTAACTTTGCAAACAAAAAATGGCCGAATTCGTGAATCATGATAATGATTCCCAGCATCAGCATCGCAATAATCAAGCTCATCCGGCTCTCACCTGTCCATCCGGCGCACCGCCGCTCATTTTTATGCGCAGCGCGCGCCTCCTTTCTGTCTTAATTCCATTTTGAATTTATATAGTCGTATGTTTCCTGTTCTGCCTCCAGAATCTGCGCCACATCCGGGGAGGGCTTCACACAGTGATGCTCCATGGCTCCCTCAATCATATCCACAATGGTAAGGTAGCTGATTTTTCTCTCAAGGAACATGGCAGCCGCCATCTCGTTGGCCGCGTTGAACACCGTCGGCAGGGTGCCTCCCCTGCGTCCCGCCTCATAGGCCAGCTTAAGGCCCCTGAATGTCTCCATATCCGGCACCTCAAAGGCAATCTGCCCAAGCTTAGCGAAATCCAGCCGTTCTCCCGGAAGGAAACGGCGCTCCGGATAATAGAGCGCATACTGGATGGGCAGCTTCATATCGGGTGTGCCTAACTGGGCTATGACGGCCCCATCCTCAAATTCAACCATGGAGTGGATGATGCTGGCCGGCTGTACCACCACCTGAACCTGGTCCATCTCCACCCCGAACAGCCAGTGGGCCTCCATGACCTCCAGCCCCTTGTTGACCATGGTGGAGGAGTCTATGGTGATTTTACGCCCCATGGACCAGTTGGGATGCTTTAACGCATCCTCCAGCCGGACCTGTTTCAGCTGCTCCCTGGTAAATCCCCGGAAGGGACCGCCTGAGGCCGTGAGCAGTATCTTGTGAAGGGGATTGCCGGCCGCGCCCTGCAGGCACTGGAAGATGGCAGAGTGCTCCGAATCCACCGGCAGCAGCTTCACGCCCTTTTCCCTGGCAAGAGGCATGATGATATGACCGGCAGTCACCAGGGTTTCCTTGTTGGCCAGGGCAATATCCTTGCCGGCTTCCATAGCTGCAATGGCAGGACGAATCCCAATCATCCCCACCACGGCCGTCACCACCAGATCCGCTTCCGGCGACGTGGCTGCCTCCATCAGTCCCTCCATACCGCTTGCCACCTTCACATCCAGGTCAGCCACAGCGGCCCGCAGTTCCTTTGCCTTTTCTTCATCCCAGAGACAGGCCAGCCTGGGCTTAAACTCACGGATTTGTTCCTCCATCAGCTTAACATTGCCGCCAGCGGCAAGGGCTGTCACCTGAATATCCTTATTGTATCTCACCACTTCCAATGTCTGGGTGCCGATGGAACCCGTGGAACCCAGAACTGCAATCTTCTTCATCATAACTTATATTCTCCCTATCCTGAAGAAATACTCAAAAAGCCCATCCTTATTTTAAAAATGTGAGGGCAAAATAAATGGCCGGAGCCGTGAATATCATACTGTCAAACCGGTCCAGGATGCCTCCATGACCCGGAATCAGATGACCGTAATCCTTTATGTTGTGATTTCTCTTAATAGCGGAAGCCGCCAAATCCCCAATCTGGGAAATAACCGCCGCAATGGCGCAGGCAATGGCGCAGGCCGCCTGGGGATTATCAAGCTCCGCCATTCTGCCTCCGAAAAAGGACGCATAGATAAAGCCCAGAAGGGCCGCGCCGGCCACGCCTCCCACAGCCCCCTCAATGGATTTCTTGGGGCTCAGGACAGGGGCCAGCTTATGCCTGCCCAAAAGCATGCCTGTACAGTAGGCAAAGGTATCGCAGCCCCAGGAGCTTAAAAATATAAGCCACACAAGGTATGCCCCGTCGTTCATGACCCTTGTCTGATACAGGAATGACAGCATGATGGGCACATAGCATACGCCAAAGAACGCGCCCGTCACCTCCTCTGTCTTATATTCAGGGAAGGTAAGCACATAAAGGGCCATCATCGCCATCAGGCAGGCAATAATCATAAGCGTCACATAGCGCTGTCCCTCAAACCACAAAAGTCCATAATAGGAGCAGGCCGTCACATAGCCCACAACAGCCAGGGAACGCCGCTGCATTCCCAGAGCCCTGTAAAGCTCAAATAAACCGATGATGGATATAAGGGCCGTAACGGCATATAGCAGGATACCTCCCTGCCCAACAATGACGATGGACAGAAGCACCAGTATGATACCGCTGATTAACCGGGTCGTAAACATGGCCTTCTCCTTTCCCTCTCCTTACTTTACAGCGCCGAACCGCCGCTCTCTCTTATTATACTGCACAATGGCTTTTTCTAATTCCTCCTGGCCGAAATCCGGCCAAAGACAATCCGTCACCACGATTTCGGTGTAGGCCAGCTGCCACAGCAGGTAATTGGACAGCCTCAGCTCTCCGCTTGTGCGGATTAAAAGGTCCGGGTCCGGCATTCCCGCCGTATCCAGATAGGATGCAAACAGAGCCTCGTCCACCTGGTCCGGGTCCGCCTTTCCAAGGGCGCAGTCCCTGGCCAGTCCGGCAGCCGCCCTGCGTATCTCGTCCCTGCCTCCGTAATTCACCGCTATGACAAAGGTCAGCCCTGTATTGTCCCGTGTCTCTGACTCCAGCCGGTTGATGCCCTCTATGATATCCCTGTCAAAGCGGCTTCTGTCGCCAATCATCTTTACACGTACATTATTGGCGGACGCGATCTTTAAAAGCCGCACCATATAGTAGCGGAACAGCTGCATCAGCGCCCCCACTTCCTCCGCGGAGCGTTTCCAATTCTCGGTGGAGAACCCATAGACAGTCAGATACCTGATTCCCATTCTGGCTGCAATCTCAACGGTTTTCTCCACGGTGACACAGCCTTCCTTGTGCCCCATGGTGCGGGGAAGCCCCCGCTTTTTGGCCCAGCGGCCATTTCCGTCCAGTATCAGGGCCACATGCTCCGGTATAATCATATCCTTATCTAATGCCATTCTTTCTCTGCCTTTCTTGTCTGAATGTATCTTACTCGTTTCCAAAATAAAGAAACAATAAGAGGCAGGAGTCCCTCCTGCCTCCCATATTCATTTATCACGGATTACACTGTCATGATTTCCTTGGTCTTTTCTTCCACTGCCTTGTCAACCTTCTCCACCATCTTATCCGTAAGCTTCTGCATCTTCTCTGTCATCTCGGTCAGATCATCCTCAGAAATATCCCCTGCCTTCTCCGCTTTCTTAAATGCCTCGTTTGCATCACGGCGGATATTGCGCAGGGCTACCTTCGCATTGTCGCCTTTTTTCTTAACATCCTTGGAAACTTCCCTTCTGCGCTCCTCCGTCATCTCCGGGAACACCAGACGGATACAGTTTCCGTCATTGGTAGGATTGATGCCCAGCTCAGATGTGAGGATGGCTTTCTCAATGGGCTTAAGCAGGCTCTTCTCCCATGGCTGAATCACAATCATGCGGGCTTCCGGAACAGAAACATTGCCAACCTGCTGGAGGGGCGTGGGCGTGCCGTAATAGTCCACCTTAATCTTGTCCAGCACATGGGGATTCGCACGTCCTGCGCGGATGGTGCCGTAATCAGACAGCAGTACATCCAGTGTCTTATTCATCTTGTCCTCATAAACTTTTAATTCTTCCATAAGTTCCTCCTGTTAATGCAGCCTTCCCTGCTGCTTAATAATGTTCGTTTTATTACGCAGTAACGATGGTTCCGTTAATCCGGCCCTGAATGGCGTCCGCAATCCCGTTCTTTTCATTGAGACTGAACACCGCCATGGGCATCTTATGCTCCATGCACATGATGGACGCTGTTAAATCCACCACAGCAAGCTGTTTGTCAATGACTTCCTGTATGGATATGGTGTCATACTTCTTTGCCTCCGGATTCAGCTTCGGATCGCTGTCATACACCCCGTCAATGGCCTTGGCCAGCAGGATGCAGTCGGCTTCCATCTCAATGGCCCTGAGGGCAATTCCCGTATCTGTGGAAAAATAGGGATGGCCTGTCCCGCCTGCAAAGAATACTACCATACCCCTCTCAAAATACTTATTGGCCCTGTCCTTTGAGAACAGCTTTGTCATGGAGCCGCACGCAAAGGGCGTAAGAATCTGTGTCATCATGCCTGCATTCCTGAAAATCTCAGAAACATAAATACAGTTCATAACAGTGGCCAGCATTCCAATCTGGTCTGCCTTGGTCCTGTCAATGGCCTCACTGGTACGGCCTCTCCAGAAATTACCCCCGCCAATGACGATTCCCACCTGTATACCTGCATCTACAGAGAGCTTTACCTGCCTGGCCACTTCCTTCACCGTGTCCTCGTCAAACCCGGTTTTCTTAGGGCCTGCAAGGGCCTCTCCGCTTAACTTTAAGAATACGCGTTTCATCTTCATAAAGATTTATCTCCTTGCTGCAATATCTGTGGCTATTATAGCATAGTTAGGTCAATTTGCAAAGAAAAAGAAATTATTTATCATTTTTTCCATTTCGTCTCACATTTCATAAATAAAAATTGAGATTTTCTGGCTTTTATATTATAATAAAGGAAATGCGAGTGCAGACGACAGCTGCCTGCATATGACAAAGGAGGAAACAATCATGGGTTTGTTTCAGCATAAGAAAGAAAAAGGGGCAACAGAGCTTCCGCCTACACCGCCCGTCTTTACCCCGGCTGAACCGGATGCTGCCAGCGAGGGCCGCGCAGCCTGCATGAACAGGCTGGAAACCTTACTGGGCGCTCCCTCGTCCAAGGGTGTGGTTCTAAAGCTCTATCTGGAGAATTTCAAGAGTCTGAATAAGACGTTCGGATATGATTACTGTGAGGAACTTCTGTCCCAGATAAAAAGCTATCTGAAGGAAGTAGCTGAGGGCAATATATACCGTTACATAGGCGTGGAATTCATTATCATATTGGAACAGCTCTCAGAAGGGCAGGCCTCCGACCTGGCTGATGAGATTCTGGAACGTTTCGGAAATGTATGGAAGATCCGCGGAGTGGACTGTCTGTGTTCCGCGCAGATAGGTCTCTGCTCCTATCCCGGTCATGCCGCCAACACCGATGAGCTGCTCAAGCGCCTGGACTTGGCCGTATCGGCTGCCTCTGACTGCGGCCCCAACCAGATGGCTGTATATGACAGCAGCATGCATACCCAGTTTGTCCGCCGCCAGGCTGTTGCCATGTACCTTAAGACAGCCCTGGAAAAGAATGAGCTGGAAGTCCGCTACCGTCCTACCTATAACCTGAAGGAAGGCCGTTTCACAAGGGCTGATTCCTACATGAGAATCTTCATTCAGGGCATCGGGCTGGTGGGCGCCGCTGAGTTTATGCCCATAGCAGAGGATTCCGGTCAAATCAGGGCCATTGGATATTACGCCCTGGACCATGCGGGAAAATGTATAAGCGAACTGATGAATACCGGAAGGGAATTTGACTCCATCTGTATCCCGGTTTCTCCGGTGCTTCTGGTTCAGGAGGATTTTCTGGTTCAGGTGACAAAGGTCCTTGAGGCCTACCAGATACCCAAGGGCAGGCTGGCCCTGGAGGTAGACGACAGTGCTCTGTCCAATGTATATCTGAATGTAAACATCACCATGCAGGAACTCTCCGACATGGGTGTGGAGCTGGTACTCAACAACTTTGGCTCCGGATGCGCTCCTGTCAGCAGTATCCTGGACCTTCCTATCAATACAGTGAAGCTGGAGCGCATGTTTGTATGGCAGCTGGAGACCAATCCCAAATCGGCTTCCATCGCAGGCGGACTGATTCAGATTGCCAGGGAACTGGGCATCCATATCATCGCGGAGGGTGTGGAGACAGAGAACCAGCTTAATGCCCTGAACAGCTATCAGTGCGAGTATCAGCAGGGTTTCTACTACGCTCCCACCATGAAGCAGGATGTGCTCATAAAGGTCATGGGAACTACCCTGGATGAGTCCAGAGTTACCATTGAGGAAGAGAAGCTTAAGATGAAGATGTAATACCAGAAAATGCCAGAAAACATATACCAGAAAACGCAGGTTCCGTTGAAGGATTCCCGCGTTTTCTGTATTATTTCCATATTCAATTCAAATATCCTGTTACGGCTTCCACTGGGCATAAATGGATTCATTGATTTTTATTTCTCCATCGGATAAACCAATCCCCACTGTCTGCGAAGCTCATCCATCCACCCCATCATCCGCAGCGTTTCCTCATGAGGCATTTCAGGGCACTCCAACGCTCCCTCTTCAATCGCCCGCAGGCAGGCCTCCACCTCATATTCATACCCGCTGATCTGTTTGGGGGTATCGTAGGAAGCAATCATGTTCCTGGAGCGGTCATAGATCCGGATGCCCTCACAGTTGTTGATGTTCTCCACCTCTATAAATCCATTGTCACCATAGATGATGCCCCGGCGGTCGCTGAGTCCCATTGCGCTGCTGCACAGAACCGCCATCCTGCCATCCTTATAGGTGATGGTGATGCTGTTCTGAGCGTCCACGCCGGTCTCTGTCATCACCGCGGTGCCGGTTATGGTGTCCACCTCATCCCCAAACACCATAGACGCAAAATTAAGCGGGTAGATTCCCACATCCAAAAGGGCTCCTCCTGCCAGCTCAGGACGCATAATACGCTCTTTTCCGCTGATGATATAGCCCAGGTTGGCCGTGAGCATATATGGCCTGCCTATGACGCCGCTTAGCAGCACGTCGTCCAGGGTTTTCCTCATGGGCATATACCGGGTCCAGATAGCCTCTGTCAAAAGCAGTTTCTTTTCCCTGGCCAGTTCAAGCACTTCCCTGGCCTGTGATTCATTGACCGTAAAGGACTTTTCGCACAGTACATGCTTTCCGTGGTTCAGGCATAATTTAATATGCTCATAATGGTGCGAATGAGGCGTGGCAATGTACACAAGCTCTACCCCGGCATCCTCCACCAGTTCCTCATAAGATCCACAGGCTTTCTCAAAACCATACTTCTGTGCAAATTCAGCTGCCCTTCCGTAGTCCCTGGCAGCCACCGCATAATTTTGTGCGCAGTCCATCTCTTTGATGGTACCCGCCATGACACCGGCAATTGACCCGGCTCCAATCATACCTACCTTCATATTAGTGCCCCTCCTTTATTTCTGTATTATTCCATTATTTTCCAATTCCTTATCTGCGTTTCCGGTAACCACATGGACATGTCTGTATGGAATGGAAATACCCGCGGCATCAAAATTTTTCTTAATGAGCCTGCGTATGTCGCTGCAGGCAGTGAAATTGTCATCAATGTTCCTGGTCCAGACCGTGGATTTAAGAATGATTCCGTCATCCCCCAGTTCCTTTACCGCCACATTGACCTTATTTCCCTCTGACGGGTCCGGGCGGATGTCCACCACCAGCGGATAGGAGGCAATGGTCTCCCGCATTACTTCGATTGCCTGTTCCAGGTTGCTTTCATAGCTGACCGAGACTTCCATGTAATTGCCTATATAATCATTGTTATAGTTGCTGTTTTCCACGATTGCCTTATTGATGACACTGTTGGGAATAATCATACGGCTGTTGTGATAGGTCCGGATTACGGTATGGCGCACCGTCATATCCTCCACGATTCCGGAGATACCCAAACTGCTTATATTCACTTTCTCCCCCAGATTAAAGGGGCGGGACCAGCTGAGCATGACGCCGCTTATGACGTCCGCCAGAACCTGCTGGGCCGCAAAACCCACGATGGCTACTAACAGAGATGAACTGGTTAGCAGGGTAGCGCTCAGCGCCTTTGTGGTATTGAAAAGGCCGCTGATGCAGATAAAGGCTATGATTGTCAGCACGACCTTGGACATGCTCCGGAGAAACTTAATGTGAATCTGTTCCTTCCGCTTCAGAATCATCCCGAATATCTTGTTGAGCGCGAACATTCCCCCGCTCCAGAATACAACAATCACCGCTATCTTAATCAATAAAATCTGCATTCAAATATATCCTTTCACACTTATGTCGTTCCTATTATGCCGTACTAATTATGCTGTACTTACTATGCTGTTCCTTCTGCATACCGCGCATGTTATGTACCACGTACCGCATTAGTAGTCTACCATACCGCCCCGTTTCTTGCAATCTCCATATTCTGAACGCCCCCTTGTCCGCATCTGTTTCTTTCTTATTTCACCTTTAAAACCTCTGTTTTTCATATATTCAAAACTCCCTGAGCACCAGCTCCGTGATGCCCTGATTGTCTCCCATCTCGATTCGTTTCACCGCCGGCTCCCTGCCGTAACCGTATTCTTCCCGAAGCATGCTCCGAATCCGCGTGCCTCCGTTATATCCGTGAATGACACGAATCCGGTAGATGCTTTTTTCCGCAGCATGTATCTGCATATCGATTGCCTTTTTTGCCTCCTCTGTCAGCACTTGCTTAATGAAAGCGGCCTGCTTCCGGTCCACCCTTGCATAGAGACTTCTGACACTCAGCGCTCCCAACAATTTATCCCTGTATTCCCTCAGAGAATCATCCTTCAGCAAATAAATCAGATAGGGCAGACGGTCCCAGGAATTCTCCTGCATGAGAAGGAGTATCAGGTATCTTCTGACATGGTATATGGAATACGGGCATTTTCCCGCAGTCTCATCGTTTCCCCTCCATTTTTCCTGTTCCCCGTAAAGCAGTCCGGCCCCTGGATGGATCTCATTTTTCCTGATACAAATATAAGCTGCCTTGGATATACAGGGTCTGGTATCAAGGAGATACTTCCAGTAGATTTCTTCTCCTTCTGCCCCCAAACAGAAAACGGTATATACTCTTTCTCACCTCGTAGTCCATGGCCAGAACAAAGGGCACTGACAGGGAACCTGCCTCCTGGTCCAGCCATTCCCCCATGATTTCCCCAATGTGTTCCACGGTCCGGTCGTCCTTTCTCCCGGAGCGTTTTACCTTATCCAGGGCCATCATGGCCATAAACAATTCATCCAGTGGACATATCTCCAGGCGGGTTAATACTGCCCGGGCAGCAGCCAAACGCACCTGTCCCACCCAGTCATTGAGGCGGAGCACAAGAAAGGTGAGTGCGTTCGGATAACCGGCTATCTCCTCCAGACAGACCTGGCGGTAATAGCCGTTGGGATGAAAGCTTCCCAGGGCCAATACCCAGAAGTAATCCCTATCCGACCGGAACCAGTCCTTTTTCTCCCTTATATCCAGTTCTTTCCAGTCAATGCTCCATTCCATGGAGGTATACTGCCGGAAATGTTCGCTGAGCCGTATCACCTGCTTCATGGTCATATGCTCCATAACCATCCCTATGGCCCTTCCCCCGCTTTGTACCAGCTTCCGGTCCTCTGTTGCCACTGCACAGTATACCTGGGAAAGACTGGACATATCCATTTTTTCCAGTCTGGATATGGCTTGGGACAGCTTCGCACGATATGTCCTTTTCAGCCGTTCCTTCTCGTATTTTTCCCAAAACATGGAAAACCTCCCTTTTGCCTGACAAAAACTTCTTTTTCCTGTATTGCCCCTGACTATAAAACCTCCATCTCCTGAGCCTTATCCAGCCATTCCATACAGGCCCTGTGCCATTCCTCCCAGGCCTGTTTCAGGCGAAGGCACTGGTTTTCATATTCATCCATCCGATCCCAGACTCCGCCATTCCAGTACGCTTCGGATCCCTGCCACATGGCCTTAAGTTCCCTCACCTGTCCGGTCAGATATTCCACCGCATTCCCGGCAGGCTCCAGACGTTCGGCCGCCAGACGCATGTTCCATTCCCGGTATGCCTCATCCTCCGGTATTTCTCTTAACCGGTGGCGTTCCGCCTTTGGCACCGCGCGCATACCCGCTATCAGCGCCTGCTCCTCTGCTTTTATCTGTGCTGCCATGGAACCGTTCTGGTTCTCCCTGGCCTTACGTTCCAGATAATGCTCATACCCAAAGGGATAATACACCACGGATTGATGTTCAAATATCATCACCGCATCTGCCACCTGCCGGATAAAATACCTGTCATGGGACACAAACAGAATCGTTCCCTTATAGGCACAAAACGCGGATTCCAGCGTTTCCTTTGCCCGGATATCCATATGGTTGGTGGGCTCGTCCAGAATCAGGAAATTGGGACGGCTCTGCAAAAGCTCCGCCAGCACCAGTCTTGCCTTCTCTCCGCCGGAAAGAGTGCTGACCTTCTTCTGCGCGTCCCTTCCGCCAAACAAATATGCGCCAAGGATGCTTCTGGCCTCCTTCTCCGTCAAAGCAGGAAATTGGGCCGTAAAATGCTCCAGAACAGTCTGCTCCGACTGGATGGCCCCGCTGTGCTGGTCGAAATAACCAATGGTGGTCTGATTTCCCAGAGAATAACTCCCTTCCAGAGGCGGCAGGAAACCGGCTATGGTCTTTAAAAACGTGGTCTTACCCGCTCCATTTGGTCCCAAAAGAGCAATCTTCTGTCCGCGCCGTATACGCATGGTAATTTCAAGCAGCGGTCTTTCATATCCGATTTTCAGGTGTTCTGAATTGAATACCCACTTGCTTCCAGGCAGCAGAGGATTAATCTCACCCGCAAAGATATGAGCATCATCCTCCTGAGGTTTTTCCACACGTTCCATGTGCTCCATTGTCTTTCTCTTTGCCCTGGCAAATGCAGCCTTATTTGGTTTGTGCTTAAAGCGTTCCACCAGACCTTCCAGGCGGGCCAGCTCCTCCTGCTGGCGCTCATATGCCTTTTTTTGAAGCTGAATCTGCTTCAGCTTTTCTTCCCGGTAATGGGTATAATTGCCCGGATACCGTCTCAATACTTTTCCGGACAGCTCGTAGACAACATCCGCAGCCTGGTCCAGGAAAAAGCGGTCATGGGAAACCATTACCACCGCGTTTTTGTAATGTTTCATATACTGTTCCAGCCACCCGGCTGTCTCCATATCCAGATGATTGGTGGGCTCGTCCAGGAGCAGTATATCCGGTTTTTCAAGGAGCAGGCGGATTAAGGCTATCTTGGTCTGTTCTCCGCCGGAAAACTGGCTTATCCGCTTTTTCTTATCCTCCTTTGGAAATCCGAAACCGGTAAAGAGTGTATCGTACTCACGCTCGTATTCAAAGCGTTCCCTCTCAAAGGTATCCCGACAGGGACATGCCTCCAGAAGTTCCTCCTCCACGGTCCTGCTCCCGTCCTTAAAAGCCTGCTGGGAAAGCATCCCTACTGAGAGCTGGCGCGAACGCCGTATTCCCGCCCCCTCGCGCCTGTCATCCCGGTCCAAGGACAGTTCCCCTGCTACAAGTTTTAACAGGGTTGTCTTGCCTGCTCCGTTCTTACCCACCACTGCTATCTTTTCATTTCCACGTATTTCAAAATCAATGTGGGAGAGAATCAGCTCGCCGCCCACTGATACGGTTCCGTTTGAAATTTGGTATAACATGACTGTGTCCTCTGTGATAAAATATTTTTTGTCTTTCCGGTGTTTTCTCTGGCTGTTATCTGTATTATATCATGCCGCGCCCGGTTGTAGTATAAAATACTTTGGATTGTAATTCCTCTCCAATTATCTTATACTATAAACAGTTTGTATCAACAGTCAAAAAGGAGGACACACATGGAACAGGTCAGACGCGGTTATGTGCCGGAGGATGAGGCATTTTTTTACAGGGAGGAAAGCCTGGGGAAGCTGTGCCAGGCACAAAAAGACCTCCTGTATCTGATTGAACGTGGATATCCCATGAAAAATGCCTCTGTATTTACAGGAAATCACTATCTGCTGTCCGAACGGCAGCGCCTTGCTCTGGTCCGGGCCACCTCCTCCCGCCAGGCAGCCGCCTTACGCAGAAACCGGGAAGTCATTGGCCCGGTTCCTGGAAAGGAGGTGCACATAGACGGCTTCAATATTATCATAACGCTGGAAATCGCCCTTTCAGGCTCCACGCTCCTTAAGTGTATGGATGGCACTATCCGGGATTTGGCCGGACTTCGGGGGACATACCGAATCATCGGCAAAACCCATGAGGCCATCCGCCTTCTGCTGTGCCGGCTGAAGGAACTGGAGACTGAAAGAGCTGTATTTTATCTGGACAGTCCCGTGTCAAATTCGGGGAAGCTGAGGGCCCTGATTTTGGACACAGCACGGGAGGAAGCCATTGATTGCCAGGTGCACCTGGTCCCCAACGCAGATGCGGTCCTCAAGGAAACGGAGCATGTCATCACCAGCGATGCCATTATCCTGGACCACTGCAAAAGCTGGCTGAATCCCCTTCCCGGCCTTCTGTCATCTTCCCTTCCGGGACTGCGCTTTGTGGATTTGACCATGCAGGGCCCAGAGACCGGGCCGAAGACGTCCTGAGTCAAAAAAGAGAGGTCAGGCAAGCCTTCCTCTCTTTGTCCGTCATATCAGCTGGTTATTTCTTTTTATCTCTGTCATTGAATGATTTAAGCACCATCTGTGCCGGATAGCAATACGCATAAATACAGCCTTTCATAAGCTCCTGCTCCTGCTGGTTCTTACATACGCTGAGAATCATCTCTTTCTCATCCGCCTGCAGGTATGCTTCCCCGCTGTTGCCCCCGATTTCCCGAATCTCCTTATAAATCCGATATTTCTTGTAGTAATCCAGGCCGCCGAAATACTTTGCCTTAACCGGCTCAGGTACAATGTTCAGTTTATACCGGTCGGACATCCTTGCCAGTATGTTATGTATCTTCTCACAGTTTTCCCTGGTGCTGTTCAAATCAGGCATGCAATACAAATAGTCCATATGGCCCCCCTTCTTCTGTAAACAAATTCTGATGATATTATGGCAGATTTTTCCTTTGTATGCAATGAGTTTTTTAATCCGCATTAAGACAGCATTGGCGTAATCAGATTCTCCTGCGGGTCAAACCGCAGCTCTTCTGGTTCCGACACAGCTGTCACTCCTTTGTATCTTCCCCTGACCACATCCTCATGGTATGCCTGTGAAAGCATGATCTCTCCCACATGCAGCGTATTCTTTATTCTTATTATCCGGCAATTGTCCCGGTCAATCTGGTTAGCCGTGCGGATACATGCCTGAATTGCCTCCTTGTCCGTGGCAACCACCGGCGGCATCATGCCGGAGCGTAGTACTGTGCTGGTAAAGCAGTTAGGATAAATGACTTCCGGATCCAGCTTTTCATAGAGCCTGGCGGTAATGATGTCCGCCAATCCCATTCCATTGGCATTGCCGTGGGAGCAGTCTGTCAGGTCCAGGAAACAGGTCCGTTTTACCTTTAGACCTCCCTTGCCAAACTCCGTTGACCAGGTCCCGGAAATATTGGGGTCCACTCCGGTACCGCTGAAGTTTTTCCCTATCTCATTGACTATCAGAACATCTGCTTCTCCCACCAGAATACCGGGCATGTTGGAAAACGCGGTTTTCAGAAGTTCCGGCTCTCTGTCCATGATCGCTTCCCTGGGAATGGCTTCTATTATGGATGTCTCATCGTATGCATTTTCCACACAGGGAATGGCAAACAGAATACTGGAACGTTCCAGCACCACCCTGGCATTGGCCGGCAGATTCCTGGCCATGTTTCCAAGACCGTCGCTGTGAACACTCTCCGCGCCCGTCTGTTTTCCCAGTCCCACCACCATCATCTTGCACACGCCGCTCTCATAGGGACCGCGGAAGGCATTGTGTGGTTTGATACGGCAGGAAATGATGATTCCGTCAGCTTCATAGGCATATTTATCCTGATACACGGGCTTTCCATATTGGGAATATCCCAGGAGTACGGTTTCCATGGAAGATTTAATGGGACATCCCATGGATTCCTCTGTTATATCATACCCTGCCAGAAGCTCCTTCTGTCCCTCTGCCAGGGTTCCTCCATGACTTCCCATGGCCGGTACAATGAAGGGGTGAGCTCCCTTTTCCTTGCAGAAATCCACAATTGCTCTGGTAATCACATTCACGTTTGCCACTCCCCGGCTTCCTGCCGTAACAGCAATGCTCATCCCCGGCTTAATTGTCTCTCCAATCCCCGGCTTTGACAGTTCCCTGTACACAACCGCCGGAATATCCTCAGGAGTAATCTTTGCGTCATCAAACGCCTGCTTTGCGTGAAACATTTTTGGAATACTAATGCCCTCTAACAGGCGTGAAACATTTCCTCCCTTTACAAACTTCATTTCTCCCACCTCTCTTCCTCTCCTTTTATTTTAGGGATGCGGAATCATGAAGTCAAATTACTCATATTAATTGTTACTCTTAATTTAACTTATAGTTTATATTTAATTCTTTGGCCCCACTGCGTTCTGTTCATCTCAACAATATTCTTAGTAATAGCCATACCAAGTCCCGTACCTTCTATGCCGGATATTGTTGCGCTTGATTCTCTTTCAAAAGGTTCAAAAATATGATTTACAAATTCCGGCGTCATGCCTATGCCGTTGTCCTTAATAATAAAGACATAATCACCATATCCGTGATGAAAGGCTGTTTTCTGCATAATCTGAAAGTAAGCGCTTAATTTAAGGGTGGCTTCCAATCCACTCTCCAGTATGCAATAATGGTTACAGTGCAAGTATTTTACTGTTCAAATTGGCTTGCAATCCCCCAAAGGAGGTAACCCATATGTATGTCGCAAAGAAAACCCCTGAAGAACAATACCAGTTGGTATTGGAGTGCCGCAGGAGCGGCCTGACGGACTGCGACTGGTGCAGGAAGAACGGAATCAACCCAAACACTTTTTATACCTGGATCAGCAGGCTTCGTAAGAAAGCGTGCTATGCAATTCCGGAACCTTCTATTTCATCTGTTCCGAATAGCCGTCCGGCTCAGTAGATTGTCAGAGTGGATATTCTGTCTGAGGATCCCCTCCGCAAGTCGGCCCCGCAGGAAAATACTTTCATTCCTGTCCAGGCGGCGCAAAATGCCGGCCCTTCCATTGAAATAGCGGCGAACGGAATCACTTTCCGGTTTTCCGGGCCGGTTGATGCTTCCCTGTACGAAAAAACCCTGCTTATGATCGGAGGTCGGCTATGATCGGTGATATCTCTATAAAAACAAACCTCTACGTCATCTGCGGCTTATCCGACATGCGCCGCTCCATTGATGGCTTATGCGCCATCGTGCAGGATATGTTCCATTCCCAGCCAGATACCATGTCCGCCTATCTGTTCTGTGGGAAGCGGTGTGACAGGATCAAAATCCTTATCAAAGAGCCAGACGGCATGTGCCTGCTGTATAAGCGTCTGGACGGAAACATAAAGGGGCGTTTCCGGTGGCCGCGCAGCCGGGACGAGGTGAAACCGATCACCTGGAAGCAGTTCGACTGGCTCATGTCAGGCCTGGAGATCGAACAGCCCAAGGCGCTGGAAATGGCTGTATAATACTTGCTGCGGGATGCCGAAAACCATTGGTTTTGCTGGATTTTTCCTGTATTTGGTGGTATAATTTAACTATCAGATTTCAGAGGAGAAAGCCAATGCCGCAGGACGCAAAAGACATCCAGTTCGCAGAACTTAAGGACATGATCGCCCAACTGAATACGACCATTGCAGCCCTGACTGGAACCATTCAGGAAAAGGATGCGGCCATTGCAAAACTCACGGAGGAATCATCTGTGGTGAATCCATCATACCACAGTTTCCGCCCCCTGTCATCATTTCGTTGCAGATCAGGCGGGATATTTTTTCGTCAGGCGTGTCGGCATATCCCGAACCTGTATATACCCTGACCTTGAAAAGCGTCCCGCCGATCCTGCGGTAAAAAAAGCCAGCCGCAGAAGGGCTGGACTTTGCCATATCATTATTCAATTTTACTGCCTCCATCATGCAATCCTTTCTTGCGTATCACGCGCATTTCCCTTATAATTGTTCGTGGAACCGTTAAGTCCCCTAACTTCCGTACTTAGTAACCGGATTTCTGTTTTATCCGTACCTCATAGCCTGCTCCTCCTTTCATGTAATTGATTTTTAATCAAAAAGAATTACTCCTTCACTAATAGGAGAAAAACGGCTATAAAAACGGAAGTGTTTTTGAAAAAACAGCTACAAAATTTTATTTTTTGCAAAGGACTGACCATAAATGCCAAAATACGCTGAACTCCCGGCATTCAGGGAACAGGATTTCATAACGGAAGCGGACGGGGATATGCTCCACCGTGAAGCCCGCGCTCTTGCTATCCGGCGTATTGAGGAAAGCGCAAGGACAGAGGAAGATTTTAAGGAAGTCATCAGGTGGTGGGACAGGCTGGACGCTAACAGGGAACGGAAAGAAAGAGACCATGAGACGGGGCGCTCCACCGTTCCTTTGGAATGGGGTGCAGATGAATTTTATGTTTCCGGCAAGCCTTCCTATGACATGGTTCTAAAAAGGCTCATGCTTGCAGGTGATTTCCTCGATATCATATTTGACCACCCCGAAACAATACATGAGCTTGTCACGGATGCGGATCTGTCGGAAATATTGAAGGAACTAAAGCCGCATCTCAAAAATATGCTCTATTACCTGTTTGTGCATGACTATTCCACAACAGAGTACGCGGAGAGTATCGGACAGTCTGACCGGAATATCAGGGGTATTCGGGAAACTGCGCTGAATAAAGATACGGAGACTTTACGGCGGCGTACTTACATACAGGAAAGAAAACAGTCTGCCTATGACGCTTGACGAAAAATATTTCTTGGAAAACCGAGTGCGAAAAAAGGGAAGATAAATGTATCCCGACTAAAAACCGCAAACAGCTTGACCGATAATGAGTAACTGTTTATAATGTAAGAAATATTACATCAGATGATGTGGCAGGATTGAGCGGAGCAGACAGCGTGAGAGCGCCTCGTTATCCCTCCCGTTTAAATCTTTTTTGATTGTCTGCATGGTATGCACCTCCTTTTTGGACAGCATACCGCAGAAAGCGCTGACAGCCAAAACAAAGTGGGTGCATATAAGATGTACTCAGACGGATACCAGGAAACCGCCTGAGTTATAGACCATGCGCAGGACAGCGGGAAGCCACCTGTCACAGGATTTCCTAATTGTTTCCAAAATGGCCGCGCCGGCCAGTCCGGGATTCCTTAAGAGGCTCATAGCCTGCCGACAGTAACCTTCTGTCCGGGAGAAGTTTGCCATAAGCCAGTGGTGCCGCCGCCGTATGGTTTCATCACAAGGATAATCCTCGTTCATGGTATCCTCCGGCAGCTCTCATTGTCACACCGTCTCCGCTCAATCATCAGCCACACCACCTGTCCGCCATCCAGCTTTATGATTCGCGGTTTCCAGTCACGGTGGCTGACAGGGGACCGGCATATGGGGCATATACAATTTTCGTTACAATGGATAGTAATTACGCCATCCCCCTTGTCAGATTCCGTGTACTCTGATACAATAATCATGGTTTTATCATGAGTCTCAGAGGACACAACTTAGCGGGAGGGTCTTCTGGGACTTTCTCTTTCTGTAGAATGTTTATTGACATTATACAGAGCAAGTCCCTGACATTCAAGCAGAGCAGTATGGATGACAAATCAGCTTAGCAACAACAACTTTCTTACATAAAGCAGATAGCAACGAGCCCTTACACTTTATTGGCTTTGGCAGCACACTTGAATTTGACTTAAATTAAATAACCTGAAGCAAAATCCTTTAAATCTCATTTTCAAGATTTAAAGGATTTTTTGTATATTAGTTTCCATTTCTTCAATTGTATACGATCCATGATGATTACGCGATTATGACCATGGTGGAGGCGGGATTGGGGATCAGTATTTTGGCAGAACTGATCCTTCACCGGACCAATTACCGGATCGCCCTGCGGCCGACAGACCCGCCCATTTACCGCACCATCGCCATCGGATACAAGGACGTCCACAGCCTTCCCATCGCCAGCAAACGGTTTATCGAATATTTGCAGGCACATATTCATGAGCTTCCTTAATCGAGTAGGAGGAAGGCGATTATTTCGCCTTCCGACCTCTCACACCACCGTACGTACCGTTCGGTATACGGCGGTTCAATCAACTTAACATGTAACAGCCTTTTCGGCGTAGTAGTCTTCCATGGATACAAGACCAAACTTAGCTAGTCTCTCTTTACTGATACAAATGTGGAGATTCCAGCTTCTGCACACTCTGGCATATCCTTTGGCATATGAAATGCCATGTGCCGCATTTGGCGGCAGACCAAGTTTGATAAGATTCTTTTCCCTGTTCTTTGGCGTTTTCCAGTGTTTCCATATGCACATGCGCAGTCGATACCGAATCTGTCCGTCCATTTTTGCGCACAGCCTTTTCATGCTTCCGATTTTGAAATAATTTATCCACCCTCGGATAAGCCGGTTGAGTTTCCCAATTTTATAACCATTGCCCACTCCCCAGCTCCTGCTTGTATATTTCTTCATCTGCGCCTTGAACTTTGCTGCCGCTTTCGGGTGTGGTCTGGCTTTGTACCCTTTGGCAAATGAGTCATAGTAAAATCCAAACCCCAGATACTTAATGCCCTTTGGTTTATCAACCCTGCTCTTTTCCGCGTTCACTTTCAGTCCAAGCTTTTCCTCTATAAACCGAGCCACGCTCTTCATTACCCGCTCTGCCGCCTGTCTGCTCCCGACCATTATAATAAGGTCATCTGCATACCGGACGAAATCCAGCCTCCTTGCTTCCAGTTCTTTGTCCAGCTCATTTAACATGATATTTGCTAACAGCGGCGAGATATTTCCACCCTGCGGTGTGCCGACTACCGTATCTTCATACTCATCATCAATCATTACGCCGCTGACCAGAATCTTTCTTACCACCGATATGACATCTCCGTCCTTTATTGTCCGTCCGAAAATCGTCATCAGCTTGTCATGGTCTACTGTGTCAAAGAATTTCGCTAGGTCGATATCCACTATCCAGTTGTGTCCGTCATTCATCATTTCCAATGCTTTAAGGACTGCCTGCTGTGCACACCGCTTGGGTCTGAATCCATAGCTGTGGTCGTGAAACTGCTCCTCAAATATCGGGGTAAGCACCTGTGCCACCGCCTGCTGTACAAAGCGGTCTACTGCTGTTGGCACTCCAAGATTTCTTGTACCACCATCGGGTTTGGGTATCTCCACCCTGCGGACTGGCTTCGGCTTATACTTCCTCGTCCGCAACTGTTCCTTAATGTTTTCGCCGTTTTCCGAAAGATATGCGCCAAGTTCTTCAACGGTCATCCCGTCCACGCCTGCCGCTCCTTTATTCCTTACGACTTGCAGATACGCCGCATTTAGATTATCCCTGCTTAATATCTGCTCCATGAGACTGCTTGTGTCCATGCGTTGTTTCCTTTCTGCCCCTTTTGCCTTTGCCGCCTTTGAAGTCATCGACAGGCGTATGCTCCGGCTACGAAGTGGAACGTACTTCAACTGATTGATTGTTCAGCCCTTCGCTCCGTCCCCATTACAGGAACTTCCTCACTACTATGGCTTCTGCTGACTTCTCACAATTCGTTGTTACTACGGCTAATGAGACCGCCTGTGAGACCTCCCCAGTTAAGGTGCGTGTTCTTTTCCTCCATGTACCTGCCGCATTTACTCGTACTTCCGGCAACCTTTTGGACTTCAGTGCCTTTTGCCACCTTATCCGTATTTCCGAGCCTTATATGCGGTTCCTGTCCGTCAGGTCAGAGGTTTGCTTACAGCTTCTTTCAGATTCCGTCTCACGGCGGACACCCTTGCTGTTCGGCTATGTGCTTCGTTGTTGCCTACGCGCACTTGGGACTTTCACCCATTAGAAAACGCCCATGCTGGGCAAACAAAACAGGGGCAGCACACCCGCTGCCCCTGCTTTCACTCAAGATTCCCAATATTTTTCTATCCCTTTTTCCACATCTGTAATGCTATTATTATAATGATTTTGATTCAAAAATTCTTCCATAGACGGCTCGAATTTATCAAGCACAAACTCCTTTTCGCCCTCTCTCTGAGAATAAATCCGCACAGAAGAAACCGCATTGCCTGCGTCTGTCCCATATCCATTAATGATCAGAATATCATACCTGCCGTCCTCATCCACATCCCGAAATGCCACCGCCCGCACGTCCCAAAACGGCTGAGCAGTCACCGTATTTTCCGAATTATAGCCGGGGAACCGATATACCACTTCTCCATCCTTCAGCAGCATAAATTCCACATCTCCATCAGGATTTACAGACAAATCCGGGCGAAAGGTTGCAAAGGCTGCATTCTCCCATCCATCCAGCAAATACTGGTCAAAATACTGTTCCTCAATCAAGCGGGATGCCAATTGACTGTCATTAACCGGAACCCGCTGGAAGCTGGAAAAACCGATTTCCTTTGTCTCATTATACAGTCCATAAAAGGGAAGTTTGGTCGCATCCTCGCGCCAGCCAACCCACATCAGGAACTCCTCCGGCAGTTCTGCAACGGGTGTACCCGGAAGATAAATCAGAATATTTTCCGCGCCCGCCAGCCCGGAAGCCTCGCTGTATCGATATAAAATCCCGTCCTTGATCTCTTCCGTACCGGGTTCTTTTTCGTAATTCATCTCCGCGATTTTCATGGAATAGGTGTAGGCATTGACCTTCTCCGGCTCCGTAAACTGACCGCTGAAATCGCACCGATACTGTATACCATTGGGATAATTTTCGTTCAAAACGCCCATGTCGCTGTCGTAATATTCGCCGGAAAAACTGCCGTCTTCATGAATCTCCAACTCCGTCCTCCACGCGCCCGCGCCGCTGGAAAACCAGAACTGGAGATTGGAAAAATCCGCAAAGGAACAGGAGCTTTCCAATTGCTCCCAATACATGATTTCCTCGTCATATGGAGTGGTCAGATAAAGCACTCCTTCCTCCTCCACGGGCGTAATCACGAGCCGCTCCGGCGTACCTGCCGTATTCTCTCCAAACTCCTCTCCATAAGGCGTAATATCTGCCACCAACGTCCCGTCCTGCTCCGACACCGTGCCGCTGCCTCCATAATTAATCGCAATATAAAAGGAAAAACTGCCGTCCGTTCCGATCTCCATGCCGGAGCCGTAGTGGATGCCCGTTCCCCATATTTCCTGCAGAGAACCATATTGTTTCAGATGTTCCTCCGTTTTGTCAGCCAGCCGCCAACTGCTTCCCGCAAGTTGTTCCATCAGCCCGGAAGCTTCCGGAATCTGCGTCTCTGTCAGTCCCGCCTCGCTCGATTCCACATCATCATCCCCGGATTCCCCGTCCAGCACAATCTCAATGGGTTCCTCGACGCCGCCAATCACATCTATTTTTTCCATAGAACGCCCGCATTCGCTGCCCAAACCAACTGCCAAAACCAGCCCTGCCGCAGCCACAATCCATTGTTTTTTCTTCATCAAAAATCCCTCCCTCTGATACTGTTTACCTGATATCTACTTTCTCATAGACACTTTAAAATTTACCTTGTAGATTTATCTGCCCATTCTATTGCAATATAAGGTTCGCTAAAACATCTCCAATATACTCATCATAGCCTTTTTCAATATTTACAACGAACATTTTCTCATCTATTACCATTGCATAACAATCAAACCAATCATATTGCGAGCCTGGACAGTAGTATGTAAGAATTCCTCCTATTTCTTTCTCTGTAAATATTCCAGGATTGCTATTTATTACTGAATCTAATTGCTCATTTCCATTATTTGATGTGTATGTCGCCAATTTTACTTGAAATGTACCACCTCCATCCTCGCATTCATAGGTTACGGCTACGTAACTCTCCGCTACCGAAACATTATTATCTATCGCTGTGAACATGGCTGCATTTGAAGAAGTTGCGCTTTTACTCATTTACTACCCACACTATTTTGGCAACCCATTATGCCTAGTATGACTCTATTTTAATAAGTTTACATTATTATCCTGAAATGGTATAATACTTATAGACCATTTCAGGAGGTAAAATGATGCCAAAGAGTGCTACGCCTATTTTTCTTTCCAATGATGATAAGTCATATTTAAAGTCCATTCTACAGAAGGGGACTGTTGAAGCCAGAGTCCACAGGAGAGCCAAAATCCTCTTATTAAAATCAGATGGCATGGCAGATGAAGCCATTGCTGACAAACTCGATATTTCGAGACCGACGGTAAAGCTCTGCCTGAAAAAATATATGGAATCAGGCGTAAAAGCTGCCATGGAAGACAGTAAAGGCCGTGGCCGCAGGATTGAAATTACCGATGATGCAAAGGCATGGGTAATCAATATTGCCTGCCAAAAGCCTTCCGCATTCGGCCTCCCGGCAGAGTTATGGTATCCATTGAGCCTTACCCGCTACATCAATTCCGTTGCTGAACAGGAAGGATATCCCCGTATGGCGACAGCATCTGAGTTTTCTATCCGGAAGATACTTAGGAAAGCAATGCTTAATCCCCATAAGGTCACCTATTATTGTGAAAAACGGGATCCTGACTTTGAAAAGAAGATGCATGATGTGCTGGTCATTTACAAACAGGTTGAACTCCGCTTTGATGAAAATGGAAGTTTGATTCCGTTTGCCGGTGATGAAGAGCCGGTACATACATTATCCTATGATGAAAAGCCCGGGATCCAAGCGATTGCCACCACAACCGGGGACAGGCCCCCGGCTGCCAGTACGGAAAAAATGTCCACCGTACAGCGTGATTATGAGTATAAACGTCTGGGGACGCTCTCCCTATTGGCAGCGATTGACCTGTTGACCGGGGAAGCTATCCTACTGGTAAGCAATACTCATAAAAGCAGCGATTTTGTAACATTCCTTAAAATATTGGATGAGAAATACCCAAAAGGGGACAAAATACGGCTTATACTGGATAACCACTCCGCCCATACATCCAGGGAGACACAGGAATATCTGAATACAGTTCCTGGAAGGTTTGAATTTGTGTTCACACCCACACATGGCTCCTGGCTGAATATGGTGGAAGGCTTTTTCAGCAAAATGACCCGCCAGATGTTGTCCGGGATTCGTGTAGGCCCGAAAGAGGAACTAAAGGAACGGATTTTGAAATACTTTGAAGAAATCAATGAGGTTCCCGTCCCCTACAAATGGAAATACCGCTTGGACACGATTGATCTTTCGGAAGAGGATGTGGGCACAATCGTCTATGAAGTTGTAAATGCGAAAGCAGCAAGTCCTGAAAACCAAGGGAAACGTGCGCCCAAAGCACGGACACGTAAGCCAAGAAATCAGATTACTACCAATGCTTAAATTGTAAGCTTATTTAAATCGAGTTATACTAGAACCATTAACATAATCAATGTTACTATAATTCTTTTCATATTGACTCCTTCAATTATAGTCGGTGTTTATATTCCTTGATGACTACTTCTTATAAAAATGCCATTTCAGAGTCTGAACACTATATATTTATAAAAAATTCAATAATTGTAACAATTTATGCCCCTCTCCGTCCTGCTCTCCATCCGTCATCCTCTCACCAAATAGCCGGAATCCATTCTGCTCCTGATAGAACCTAATCAAAGGCTCCTTCTCTTCACATTCCAAATAAACCATAAGACCACCCAGCTGTCTTTGAATTTCATTCAAAGTATTAATTGCAAAATTCATCAACATCTTTCCCGTAATCGGATATCTAACTTCTTCACTGTAATTTCTTCCCAACTGAGCAATCAAATACGCTGATAAGGTATAGCTGCCTATGCGTTGATCAAGGCGACTTAACCTGCTTAGTTTTCGTTTCACAGAATTCAATGGCATTCTTTTTCAGAAAAAACTCTACATCTGAATTTTTCGGGTTTGAAAAATCGGAGAGAATTTTTTCCAAGTCATTCTCTCCGATTCCACCCGTTTCCTCTGGATTCAAAAAATCCCTTATATTAACACAAACAAATTGTTCCTCTGATGGCATTCTATCCATGCAGCTGTCTCCTTTTTTCCATTAACTGTATAAACTCACCTTTATCTCTCACCATACGGACAGATGTTGTTCTGCGTCCAAGCGGATTCTGGGATGCCTTCTCAACTGCATCCGCAAATGCTTCTACTTGCTGGGGATCACGAATCACGATATTATCGGTAATACTTGATGTAGCCATTCTGTCACCTCCTCTACAGCAACGTCTTTTCCTGTTTCTATAAATATCCTATCACCTCATACACCCTTTTTCAATCAGTTTATGAATTTTTCAGTTTTTCCATCCTCTGTCCGTATTTTGTAAGCGTCAAATAAGATGGTGGATAGAAAAATAACCACTAACCCTCTATACTAAAAGGGCAGTGGTTATCGGCAACGTTCCTGTACCATGGGATCCCATGGCAGATAGTCATCCAGATATTCCGGATTTTCGAGAAATCTACTCCCCGGCATATCTGCCAGGATATACTTGATGTATTTCATTGCATCCAGGCCGTTGGCTTTGGCTGTTTCTACCAGGGTGTAGATTCCCGCACTTGCGGCAGCACCCTTCGGACTTCCGGCAAACAGCCAGTTCTTCCGGCCGATCACAAAGGGGCGGATACAGTTCTCCGCAAGGGAATTGCTGATGGAGCAGTTTCCATCCCCAAGATAGTTGAAGAACTCCTGCCGGTTGTTCAGGGCATACTGGAAAGCGGTATGGAGCTTCGACTTTGGCAATTCCCCGGCAGAGCTTATCTCTGCCCACGACCAGAAAGCCTCGAGAAGCGGCTTCTCGCGGTCAAGTCGTTCTTTTTTCTTTTGTTCCGGGGGAAGGCCGTCCAGTTCCTTTTCTATCTCAAACAGTTTATTCAGACGAATGACTGCTTCCGCAGGTTTTGAGGCTTCCGGGCCATGGATGTCTTTTGGCAGCGCGTCCACAAAAGCGCGGCGCAGATGTGTGTAACACAGACATCTCGTAACCCCTTTCACCCCATTATACCCGGAATAAGCATCCGTATGGATATATCCGGTATAGCCTTTTAAAAATGTTTCCGGATATTTCCCACCCCTCCCCGGCTGGTACTCAAAATACCGGACCGGCCGTTTGCTGTCCCTGGTGCTGCAGTACACCCACATATAGGAATCCGAAGTGTTCTTCCTCCCTGGTTCCTTCAGCACCTGCACGTGGGTCTCGTCGATATGCAGATATCCCTGCTTTAGAAGTTCCCGTCTGAGATGGGAGACCACATGGGAAAGCCAGTCCCGGCAGACGGCCAGGAGCCAGTTTGACATCGTTGCCCTGCTTAAAGACAGCCCCATGGCTTCCCATTCCTTTTCCTGACGGTATAAGGGGATGCCCAGTTCAAACTTCTGATGGACAAGCCATGCGATCGTGGAAGCAGATGCAAGGGAGTGCATGACCGGAGGATGGGGCACCGGGGATTTCTCCATATAAGGCGTCCCGTTTTTGCGGCATGCCCTGCATTCATAGGTTTCCCGGTAATGGTCAACCACTTTGAGGCTGGCAGGGATGAACTGTACCTCGGTACGCACAAACTCCTCACCAACTTTTACCATGGTACCTCCGCATCTCTCACAGATCTGTTCACTTTCATCGATCGTGTGGAGCACTTTGCTGCGGGGAATGTCTTTTATCAGTTTTTCCCGCTGGCCGGCATATTTCCTTTTACGCAGATGTTTTTCGACCTCCACCAGATCCGGCTCATGGGCATCCGGCTCAGCACAGGATTCCATTTCATTAAAAAGAGACATCTGTCCCTCTATTTCAAGGGCAGACGTCTTCTCTGATTTTGTTCCATAAAGTTTACGGGTAAGGAAATCAACCTGCTCCCTAAGGAGCCGGACCTGCTGTTCCAGTTCTTTGATCTGCTTTTGGTACTCCTGCTCTGTATCCTGCATGGGCTGAAAACCTTCCTGTTCTGATAAATTCATTGTACCAAGTCGCTAGTGCGACGGCTAGCCCAAGGTACATAAAACCACCACTTTTTTTATAAAAAATAGCAGTTTTTAAATTTATGATGTATTGTTAAGTTACCACACCAAACAACTTCATAACTTTAAGAACTGCTATGCTTATGTTATCATGGATTTCTAAACTCAACAACTATATATCTTATTTTTTTACTCGTCCACCACCTCTTTTTGAAATGTAACTACTGTTTTTATTGCATTTCAAAGGAGATTTTACTATGGACAAATATTTAAATTCTTTCAGGGAAATGATTTCCCTTCGCGGTCTTACCGACCATACCCTTAAAAATTACTGTACTTACATCCGGGCGTATCTGGATTACCTCGCAAATGTTCTTCACAAATCGCCAGAAGATGTTTCCTGGGATGAACTTCGTGACTACATCAAATGGCTACAGAAATCCAGAGACCTTTCTGACCGCACCATCAACTGTGCCATTTCACAACTGCGCTTTTTCACCATGTATGTTCTTCACAAAACATGGGATGACACACAGCTTCCCATGCGTAAGTTTGACGAGTACCTTCCCTATGTTCCCTCGAAACAGGAAACATGGCAGTTTATTTCTTCCATACCTGATTTAAAGCAGAAGACTATGGTTACACTCATGTATTCCTCAGGGCTTCGTATCGGTGAAGTATGCCGTCTGCGTTACGAGGATGTTGACCGCAAAAACATGCGGCTTCACATCACACACTCCAAAAACAGGAATGACCGCTATGCCATTCTTTCTAAAGCGGCACTTGACCTGCTGACACGCTACTGGTTTGAATACGGCAGACCAAAAGGCTTTCTTTTTCCAAAGCAAAGTGGCGAGGACAGACCCATCGACACATTCTTCCTTTCAAGACACATCCATGCCCATGAGGACAGGCTCGGATGGGAACGCAGGCTTACCTGTCATTCCTTTCGTCATGCTTTTGGTACCCATCTGTATGAAAACGGAACCGACCTGCTTACCATAAAAGCGCTTATGGGACATAAATCTTTGTCTTCCACCACTATTTATGTCCATCTTTCCGGTAATGCCATCCGCAATGCCGTCAGCCCTTTTGACCGATTGGCAGGTGAATACCATGAGTGATTACAAAATCAGGCAGATATTTGAGCAGTCCTATGAAGCTTTCTCAGCACCGGGGCACTATCAGTCGGATGTCCAACGCAAAGCCGCCCGAGCCATCTTAAACTGCAAATCCGGAAGGCTTGGTGTCAACTTAAGTCAGTGTACCGACTGTGGGCATGTGGAAGTCCACAATAATTCCTGCCGCAACCGCAACTGCCCCAACTGTCAGGCTGTGAAGAAAGAAATCTGGGTAGATAAACGCAGTGCTGAGGTCATTGATTCACCCTATTTTCATGTAGTGTTTACACTTCCACATGAATTAAATCCCCTCATTTACTGCAACCAGAAGCTTCTGTATGGACTTCTTCACAGATGCTGCGCCGAAACACTTCTGGAATTATCTGCTGATAAGAAGTGGCTCGGGGCAACACCCGGGATTATCCAAGTACTTCATACTTGGAATCAGGAGCTGGATTACCATGTACATATGCACTGCATTGTTTCCGGCGGCGGGCTTACCGGAGATGGAAAAATCCGTAAATCCTCATCTAAGTTTTTTATCCGTACGGAGGTCCTGCGGGATAAGTTTAAGGGGAAATATATGGCACACCTTGTCTCCCTTTATGAAAGCGGCTCCCTTAACTTTTCATCCTCCTGTGAAAACCTGCGTAATTCTTACCACTGGAAGGAATTTAAAAATAAGCTTTATGAAATGGACTGGTGCCCCTACATCAAGAAAACCTTCAACGGCTTCGGCAATGTCATTGAATACCTTGGACGCTACATCCACAAAATCGCCATCTCTAACAGCAGGATCCTTTCTGTTACGGAAGATACGGTAACATTCTCTGCCCGTGGAAAAAAGCCGGGTGAACCAAAACGTCAGATTACTCTTGGCAACACGGAGTTTATACGCCGTTACCTGATGCATGTGCTGCCTTCCGGCTTTCAGAAAATACGCTATTATGGTTTTCTGAACAATCGGATGAAATATAAGAATCTGAAGGTTATCTTTAAGCTTCAGAATGGACAGCGTTTCAAGCAGCGTTACGCCGGAATGTCCCTGGCAGAGCTTTTAAAAGCAGTCTGGAATTTCGATATCTGTGTGTGTCCTGAATGTGGTCATACAGCCATGAAACAGCTGGGAAGGTGTCATGTTCCTTCTTCCTGACAGGCTGCTTTCCTATATATTTTTTAAGACCTGCCATCGGGAGGTCTGCGAAGCATACCCAAAAATATGGGATACAGCTAAAATCGTCCTGCTTCTGCATTGCAGACCACCATAATCCACTATTTTAAGCTTCCCTGGGGAAATACTATCCCCATACAGCCTATGGCTAAAGTTCCGCGACTTGGTACAATTGGAAAGAATCACATTCAGAGCAGTTTATCTTTTGCATAAGCTGTTCATTTTTTTGTCGCTCTGAATCTGATACTTTCCTTAAGAATTATACCATAAAACAGCAGGATTTTCCAGCATTTATAAGGAATTCCCGGGGTTTTCAGGCTTCGGGGGAACCCAGCTGCGGACCGCTTTTGGCTGCTCCGGGTTCAGGCCCTCCAGAAGCCAGCGGAGCTGCTGGTGGGAGATCTGTCTGGCTTCTTCGCCCGTCCGCGGCCATTGGAGGCGGCCGTTTTCGTAGCGCTTATAGAACAGGCAGAAGCCGTCCCCTTCATAATAGACTGCCTTGATCCGGTCCGCCCGTTTCCCGCAGAAAAGGAACAGGGAATTGCTGTAAGGGTCAAGCTGAAAGCTGTACTGGATGATATCCACCAGACCGTCCAGCTGTTTTCTCATATCTGTGTACCCGGTGCGCAGATAGATCTTTTCCACCCGGGAGAGGTCACCTAACATGATCTCACCGCTTTCAGAATGGTCTCCAGCAACTCGCGGGGCGTATCTTCAAAGAGGTCAACAGTCACCGTACCGGCACGGAGTACTGCTGCAGGAGCGGCACAGGGATCCTGCCTGCCGTGAAGGGATACCTCCGTAAATTCCGGAGCCGCATCCGGAATCAACGCAGTCTGCTCCATGACCGGCCTGCATCCATGACTCTTTCGGGGCAGTTCTTCAAGCGCCAGTTTCCGGATCTTTGCGATCCAGTAGTAATAGCTTTTTAGGGAGATATGATGTTGTTCGCACCATGCCTGGTTTGTTAGACCGGAGGCTCTGCATTGCCGGATCACGTCCAGCCAGTACTGAAGTTTTACCTGTTTATCCGGAGTTAAAGCGGAAATGTCCATTGGTATTCTCCTTTATCTGGATTTAGAGTTTTGGGAGGGAACTCTAAAAACTCTAACCCCAAGTTTACAAGAGAACGCCAAATATTTCACTACACGTTCTTATTTGACGCTTACCGTATTTTTGCTCTTTCCCAATTATATTATAAGAATCACCGCATTGAAATCATATAAAAAAAGCCGTCACGATTTTCCGACACCCCAAAAACGCAAAAAGCGCTGGAACCATGCGGGTTTCCAGCGTCTTGCTTAATCTTATGAAATTGGAATTACATTCCCATCTGCTTCGCGAACTTTTTGAGTACTGTGTCCGGAAATCCGCATAAAATCAAGATTTTTTCGGCTTTTGCAAATATCATTTCCATGTTACTACACAGAAATGATTTGTGTAGTAATTTTTAAAATATATTTCTTGGTGGTACTACACAAATTTTAAGCCATGCAGATCATTGTATATTATGCCAGACTTTTGCCAGCCAACCTATGCGGAGGATTCACCCTGCGAAATTTTATAGCTTTTTCAGGGCTGATTTCAGGACAGTCCTCATCGAATGTGATAGGCATTTTTCTTGCCTGCTCTAATTCCTTCAGTTCCTCTTCTGTAAATGCCAGTTCTTTCTTCATCTCTTCTGTTATACTATTCATATTTACCATAATAGAATCCCCTCTCAAAGCTTGTTGCTAATCTTGCTGATATAAGTCTGGTGATATCTGTCTGTATGCCATTTTCCTCTGTTCTTACTCTTTCCGTATATACAACAAACAAAATATCATTAGCCGTTCCTACAAGCCGATCTATATTTCCAATCGTTGTGTTAGCACCAAGTGATAGATTTCCCGCTGAGATGTCACCTATCGTATCATAACGATCCTCATCATCGCTGTGTTCCTCATCATAAAGCTCGATTCGATCATAATCAAAGAAAGCACGTGCTGCATTCCTGAATGATATCCCATGCTTTTGGACATTTTTCCGATTCTTTTCTTCATCATACTCAAAAACCATTCCACCCAAAATGAACTACCCCGCAGCAAGCTGCGGGGTATCGAAGGTTGCAACCTCTACATATAATCCCATATGCTATACTGCTTTGTTTTCTCTACGTTTTTATAGATTGTTTTATAATTTTTTTCCTGTCCCTGTTCTTTCACATATCTACTTATGATTTGCTCATTCCCATGTTCACTCACCGTTGCTACGTAATAGCCATCTGTCCAGAATTCTCCTCCCCACAATTTTTTCTTCACTTGTGGACATTTCGCGAACACCTCCCGGGCTATGATGCTCTTCACTATTTGGATGATTTTTTTTGGACTATATGTAGGCACTGACTGGATAAGAAAATGTATATGGTCTTTATCTGTACCTACTTCCAAAAATCTTATTTCATACCTTTCCTGAATTCCCTCACACGTTTCTTTGATTACCCTATCTACATCTTCATCTATTACTACTCTTCTATATTTTGCTGGACATACGAAATGATACATGAGTACTGATACATTGTGTGACTTGCGTATTGTTTCACTCATCACACAATTTCTCCTTTCCTTTTTCCTCTAGTATATCACTTCCTCCATGTCTTGAAAAAGTTTGTTACGCAGCAAGCTGCGGGGAATTAAACCCTCTTTTTGATTAAACCCTCTTTTTGATTAAACTTAGTAATATCATCCTCCAAAAATGTTTCATCTAAATGCGTATAAATATCCATAGTTGTTGATATTTTTGCATGCCCCATTAACTTTTGTGTTGTCTTTACATCCATTTTTGCAGCGTAACAAATGGAAGCAAATGTATGTCTCAGCGCATGTGGATAAACCCTTTCAAACAAAACCGGTTCTCTCTGTTCTCTTTTTGCTTCATAAGCTTCTTTGGTATTGATGGAATCTACCACTTTATTGATTGTTTTTTCAGCGTTATGCCTGATCAGCGGGGAACCCATGGTGGTAACAAATACCAGATCTTCAAACTCTCCCTTTCCCCGATATCTGTCCTTCAGTTCTCTTTTTAGGAAATCAACCTGCTCTTTCTGCTGAAGGAACATCTCTTTGACCTGGCCCATAAAAGGAATTTTCCGATAGGAATTAGTCGTTTTTAGTGTTGTGAGCGATATCAGTTTTTCCCCTGCTTATACTCTGCTGACAGTGCCTGTTTCAGCTCTATATATCCGCCTTCCAGATGGACATCCTCCCATTTCAATCCGCCTACCTCTCCAATACGCATTCCTGTATAGATCATAATATAATGGAGCGGAAACCAAAATGGAACCTCCCAAAATGCAAAGTTTGCAATTCGGGTTTGTGTAACGGGTTTTACACAAATCACTACACAAATTACTACACAAATTTAATACCAGACCACACAATTTAGCACCAGTCTGCAACACTCACAAAAAAACCCGGAACCCCTGATTTTATGCGGGTTTTCCGCATGTATCAGGGGTTCCGGGATAAAGGTTGCAATTGGGCTTACATTCCCATCTGCTTAGCTACCTCAGCAGCAAAGTCCTCGTTCTTCTTCTCCAGGCCTTCGCCGGTCTCGAAACGTACGAACTTCTTTACCTTGATAGAAGCGCCGTTAGCCTTTGCTACAGCTGCAACATACTGGGAAACGCTCTGCTTGCCGTCTTCTGCCTTTACATAAACCTGATCCAACAGACAGGTTTCTTTCAGCTCTTTGTTGATACGGCCCTTTACCATGCCCTCAATAATCTTGTCGTTGGCATCCGGCTTCTCATTCTTAGCTGCGGCTGTAAGGATTTCTGTCTCTTTTGCGATGTAATCAGCGCTTACTTCGTCTCTGCTGGTGAACATTGGCTTTAAAGCTGCTGCCTGCATAGCCACATTCTTTGCCATATCCTTAATGTCATCGTTGACAACATCTGTCTCTACGTCTACCAGAACGCCAATCTTTCCGCCTGCATGGATGTAGGATGCGACAAAACCATTTGCCTCCTCAACCTGCTCAAAACGACGGATGTTCATGTTCTCGCCGATAATGGCAATCTGGGAAGCAAGTGCCTCCTTTACGGACAAGGTCTCGTCCTTAGCCCATCTCTCCTCCATGAATGCGTCTAAATCCTTAGCGGAAGTGGTAAGTGCCTGTGCTGCAACATCTGCAACATATGTCCGGAACTTCTCGTTCTTGGCAACAAAGTCAGTCTCAGCGTTAACCTCTACGATAACAGCCTTCTTCTCATCAGCAGCTACCGTTGTAGCTACGATGCCTTCTGCTGCAATACGGCCGGCCTTCTTGGCTGCTCCGGCAAGTCCCTTTTCCCTTAAGAACTCTACTGCCTTATCCATATCTCCGTCAGTAGCTGCAAGAGCTTTCTTGCAGTCCATCATTCCGGCACCGGTCATCTCTCTTAACTCTTTTACCATTGCTGCGGTTACTGCTGCCATTTCATCTTCCTCCAATTTTAAAGTTTTAATTAAGCCTCAACAGCCTCTGTCTCGAAAGCCTGGGCAGGAATCTCGATTTCCATTGCGCCCTCTAAAACTTCGCCCTGCTTTGCTTCGATAACAGCATCAGCCATCTTGGAAACAATCAGCTTAACGGCTCTG
The DNA here is from genome assembly GCF_020297485.1 of Enterocloster clostridioformis. NCBI lineage: Bacteria > Bacillati > Bacillota > Clostridia > Lachnospirales > Lachnospiraceae > Enterocloster > Enterocloster clostridioformis. The sequence continues at coordinate 558,997 of NZ_JAIWZC010000001.1, read as the reverse complement.
ATGGCATCATCATTGCCAGGAATTACATAATCCAGTTCTTCCGGATCACAGTTAGTATCAACAATACCGATTAACGGTATACCCAGTGTGTGAGCTTCCTGTACGCAGATGTGCTCCTTCTTCGGGTCAACGATGAAGATTGCATCTGGCAGTCTCTTCATATCCTTGATTCCGCCAAGGTTTCTCTCTAACTTGTCCCACTCTTTCTTCAGGGCGATTACTTCCTTCTTAGGAAGAACATCGAATGTTCCGTCCTGAGACATGGTCTCGATTTCTTTCAGTCTGTCAATACGGCTCTGGATGGTCTTGAAGTTGGTCAGCATGCCTCCCAGCCATCTCTCGTTTACAAAGTACATTCCGCAGCGCTCTGCCTCAGCCTTGATGGCTTCCTGAGCCTGCTTCTTTGTACCTACGAACAGGATGGTGCCGCCGTCTGCAGCAATGTCGGATACAGCCTTGTAAGCCTCATCTACCTTGCCTACGGACTTCTGTAAGTCAATGATATAGATACCGTTTCTCTCGGTATAGATGTATGGAGCCATCTTAGGGTTCCATCTCCTTGTCTGGTGACCGAAATGTACACCAGCTTCCAGTAACTGCTTCATAGAAATTACGCTCATGTTATTTACCTCCATTTGGTTTTTAGCCTGCTCCGTCGCGTATGGGAGTTCAGGCTCTTCCGCCTGCTTCTGACACTTCCCGGAAGACCTGCCAAACTACTGGTCAGGCACCGTCCCGCAGAATCCACAGACGTGTTTTTTGTCAGCCTTTCAAATATATCACAAAATATGGCAGCTTGCAAGCACTTTTAATAAGTTTTCCCGCAAACTGCCATATATTTATCTGACTCTATATTATCCGGCTATCCGCCATCTGCTTTATCCGGCCGCCTGATATCTACTTTAAATTTGAGTTGGATGCCTTGATTGCCTTCAGTTCATCAAAGACCACGTCATTCAGGACCTTGATATAGGTTCCCTTCATGCCTGAGGAGCGGGATTCAATGACACCGGCGCTCTCAAACTTGCGGAGGGCATTGACAATCACGGAACGGGTAATGCCCACGCGGTCGGCAATCTTACTGGCTACCAGGATGCCTTCGTTTCCATCCAGTTCCTCGAATATATGGATGATGGCCTCCAGTTCGGAGAAGGATAAGGTACTGATGGCTGATTTTACAATCTGCACCTTCCTGGTTTCCTCTGCATTCTCCTCATTGACAGAACGCATCATCTCCAGGCCCACCACGGTGGTTCCGTATTCGCTCAGTATGATATCGTCAATATCATACTGGGAATCTGACTTATAAATGAAAAGTGTTCCCAGTCTCTCTCCCGCTATATCAATGGGAGTAATGATGGCCTGATACTTTTTTACATTCTCCTCAGCAAAGCCAAGGGTTGCAAGATTCACGTTCTCTTTTGTGGACAAAACGCTTAAAAGACGTTCATTCAGCATCTTATCCACGTATCCTCCGACCTGGTCTTCGATAAGTTCCTCTATCTCATCTACCCCAGAACAGATACTCACCCCCAGAACCTTGCCCTTCTTGCTGATTACCAGGATATTGGATAACAATATCTCACTTAAAACTTTACAGATGTCATTGAAAACAACTTTATGAGAATTATTGTTATGCAATAGCTTGTTGATTTTTCTTGTTTTGTCCAACAATTGAACACTCATCTCCGAAAGCCTCCTTATCCAAATTGTATATCACCCAAAAATACTCTACTAATACTAGAATTTTAGCACAATTTTTAAGCAATAACAAGAGTTTTTTGAAGTTTTCGATTATTTTAAGATTTTGATATTTTTCCTTTTTTGTTTTGACAAATTTTTCTATTTTTCAGTCTTATCCATGCGGTACCCGCAGGTCTCGCCGGCACACAAAAGCTTATTTCCTTTCTCCACCATATAAGATCCGCAGACCGGGCATTTCTGGGTGGAAGGCTTCTGCCAGGACATGAAGTCGCAGTCAGGACTGGCCTCGCATCCATAGTAGAGACGTCCCTTCTTTGTCTTCCTGCGCACCAGCTCCTTACCGCACTTCGGACATGGAATCCCGATTTTTTCAAGGTAAGGCTTGGTGTTCTTACACTCCGGAAATCCCGGGCATGCCAGGAACTTGCCGTGAGGACCGTACTTAATCACCATCTGGCGTCCGCACAGGTCGCAGACCACATCCGACACCTCATCCGCAATCTTTACGGATTCCAGCTCCTTCTCAGCTGTCTTAACAGCCTCATCCAGATCAGGATAGAAGTTGCTGACAACGGTTTTCCAGGCAACGGTACCGTCCGCCACTTTATCCAGCAGGGATTCCATATTGGCTGTAAAGTTAGGGTCTACGATGCTTGGAAAGGAATTCTTCATGATGCGGTTTACCACATCCCCCAGTTCAGTCACATAGAGATTCTTGTTCTCCTTTACCACATATCTTCTGGCAATGATGGTGGTTATGGTGGGTGCATAGGTACTCGGACGTCCTATGCCCTGCTCCTCCAGAGCCTTTACCAGGGATGCCTCCGTATAATGGGCCGGAGGCTGGGTGAAATGCTGGCTTGGGTCCAGCTGCTCCAGCTTAAGGATGGCCCCCTTTTCCAGGTTGCCAAGGACCTGATTTTTCTCTTCCTCATCGTCCGCTTCCACATAAACAGACATAAAGCCTTCAAAATCCAGCTTGGAGGCCGATGTGGTGAACAGGTGGCTGCCCGCCCCAATCTTTACAGAGGTGGTCTCATATACGGCCGGCGCCATACGGCTGGCTGTAAACCGCTTCCAGATTAACTGGTATAACCGGAACAGGTCTCTTTGCAGGGATTCCTTTACAATGGTCGGAGTCAATGTTATGTCAGTGGGACGGATGGCCTCGTGCGCGTCCTGTATCTTAGCGCCCTCTTTTTTAGCCTGGCTTCCCTGAGCAACATATTTCTCGCCGTAATGTTCCTTTACAAATGCCCTGGCCGCTGTGTCCGCCTCGTCTGCGATTCTGGTGGAATCCGTACGCAGGTAGGTGATAAGCCCCAGGGTTCCCTTGCCTTTTACCTCCACGCCTTCATAGAGCTGCTGGGCCAGACGCATGGTTTTTTGTGTGGAAAAGTTAAGCGCCTTGGAGGCTTCCTGCTGCAGAGTACTGGTTGTAAACGGGATGGGCGCCTTCTTTACCCGCTCCCCTCTCTTTACTTCCTCCACCTCATATCTGCATCCCTCTAACTGGCTCAGTATCTGATCCAGCTCTTCTTTGTTGCGGATAACTGTCTTACCGCCCTTGGAATCCCTGGTCCCATAATATTTTGCCGCCAAAGGCTTCTTATTTCCTTTCAGGAGAAGGTCTGCCTCCAGATTCCAGTATTCCTCAGGAATGAATGCATTGATTTCGTCCTCGCGGTCGCAAATCATCCGCAGAGCAACGGACTGTACACGGCCTGCACTCAATCCTCTCTTGACCTTTGCCCACAAAAGCGGACTAATCCGGTAACCCACCATTCGATCCAGCATCCTTCTGGTCTGCTGGGCATTCACCAGGTTCATGTCAAGCTCCCTGGGAGTCTTGAAGGATGCCTTTACCGCGTTCTTCGTAATTTCATTGAAACTGATGCGGTAAACATCCTTACTCTTAAGCTCATCCAGCTTAAGAGCCTTCATCAGATGCCATGAAATGGCCTCTCCCTCGCGGTCAGGGTCCGTTGCAAGATAGATCTTGTCTGCCTTCTTCACTTCCTTGCGCAGCTTAGCCAGAACGTCTCCCTTTCCTCTGATTGTAATGTACTTGGGCTCATAGTCATGCTCCGCATCAAATCCCAACTGGCTCTTTGGAAGATCCCTGACATGGCCTCCCGATGCATCTACCTCATAGTTGGCGCCCAGAAACTTCTTGATGGTTTTCACTTTTGCTGGTGACTCTACAATTACCAGATAATTCGCCATTGTAAAACTCCTTACTCGCTGTTCATTTATTTTCACAAAATGGAGACACACACCGGCGAATGCCGGAGGATATCCAAAATCCTGACACTTATGTGATTGTTTTCATGTAGTTCTGTCCTGATGTTCTCACCGCAAGTCCTTCCAATTCCAGCTCCAGAAGGGCGCTCATACAGCGGCCTGCCGAAAGTCCTGTCTGTACCATAATCTGGTCCGGATGTCTGGGTTCGGAATCTAGGCAACTATACACCATTTTTTCAATCTTGGCAAGTCCCTTCTGGTCTTTTTCACGGTTAATACACTTTTTTTCGTGAAAAATGCCCATATACTCCAGCACATCCTCAGGGCTGGTCAATATCCCCGCGCCTGACTGTATGAGCTCATTGCACCCTGCGCTCAGGGTATCCGTAATCCGGCCCGGCAGTGCAAATATCTCCTTTCCCTGCTCCAGTCCCAGGCTGACGGTTATAAGGGAACCACTTTTCTTTCGGGCCTCTATTATCAAAATCACGTCGGAAAGGCCGCTTATGATACGGTTGCGCATAGGAAAATTCCTGGCCAAAGGTTCCTCACCCGGCCCAAACTCGGAGATAATTCCTCCCTGAGATGGAATTGCCTCATACAGATAATAATTGCTTCTGGGATAACATATGTTTACCCCGCACCCAAGGACCCCATATGTCTTCCCCTTTCCTTTAAGGGCTCCCTCATGCCCGGCCCCGTCTATGCCGAGAGCCAGGCCGCTGACAATCTGCACGCCTGCCTTTGCCAGCTCCTTTCCCATAAATCCGGCTGCCTGCCTCCCATACTCCGTACAGTTCCTGGCCCCTATGATGGCCGCGGTGGGACATTCCTCATCCGGCAGCTCTCCCTTTACATAAAGTCCCATTGGATAGTCATAAATATGCAGAAGCCGTTTCGGATATTCCCTGTCAAGGGGCGTTACGAAACGGATTCCCTTCTCCTGTAGATGGTCATATTCCCGGACCATACAGGAAAACTGTTCCTTCCACCGGTCATACGTACGGCATTTTTCCTCGCTTTGCAAAATTCCCTGTTTCTTTAATTCCATTCCTTCTATATAATATGCATTCTCAAAGCTTCCCGCCGTCTCCCATATGCGCCGTATGGTCACTGCCCCAAAGCCCGGAATACGGGTGAGCCAGTAGAGATATTTTTTTTCAAGTTTTTGGACCCGGGCCATCCCCGGGCCGGAATCAGCGTTCCGGTTTGAATCCTGTTCCATACTATTTTCTATCCCCATATCTTTTCCTCCAGTCCCCCGTATCCCAATGCCTCTGCCAGATGTTCCTTTTTTATATCCTTGCTGTCCTCCAGGTCGGCAATGGTCCTGGCAACCTTCAGCGCCTTATGGTACCTTCTGGCACTGAAGCCTCCTGATTCATAAATCCGTTGGGCAAAGGCCTTCTCCTCAGGTCCCAGGCAGCAATGCCGTTCTACCTCTTTCATGCCCATGCGGCTGTTAAAACGTATCCTGGTTCCCGAAAACCGGCGTTCCTGACGCGTTCTGGCATGCTCCACCCGTTTCCGAATGGATGCCGAATCCTCGTTTTCTCCCTGAGCCAGGTTCAATTCCCCAAAGGTCACCGGAGCCGCCTGCGCACAGATATCAAACCGTTCCAGTATGGGCCTGGATATATGCCCCAGATATCGTCTGATCTGATTTTCCGTACAATTACAGCGATTCCTGTCCGGATAAAACCCGCATGGACACAGGTTCATGGCTGCTACCATCATAAAATCTGCCGGAAATTCATAATTACCAGATACCCTTGTAACTGTGATTTTCCGTTCCTCCAAAGGCTGCCTCAGTATTTCCACCGCTGAGCGGCCAAAATGGGGCAGCTCGTCCAAAAAAAGTACGCCTCCCGAAGCCAGGGACAGTTCTCCGGGCCTGGGAGGAACACCTCCGCCTGCCAGCGCCCTGGCTGTTATGGTGTGGTGAGGACTCCTGAAAGGCCGCTCAGACAGAAGGGGACGGCCTGGTGGCAGGAGTCCGCAGATGCTGTAGATTCTGGATATCTCTATATCCTCCTCCCGCGTCAGCCCAGGCAGGATGGTGGGGATTCTTCTGGCAATCATGCTCTTGCCGGTTCCGGCGCTGCCGGTCAAAAGCAGTCCGTGCATGCCGGCTGCCGCCACCTCCGCTGCCCTTCTCAATATGGCCTGGCCGTTGACCTCCCTGTAATCCAGGCCATCTTTCTTCTGACGGCGGTACTCCGGGCGGTGAGGCGGGACATGGCACGGTTCCATGGAAACAGCGCCCTTAAGAATACCTGCCATATGGCCCAGAGATTTCACCCCCACCATGTCTACCCCCTCCATCACCAGGCCCTCCTCCACATTTTCCAATGGCAGGAAACATCTCCTGATACCTTTCTCCCTGGCCATGGCTGCCAGGGAAAGCACACCGCTTACAGGTTTCACCCTGCCGTCCAGTCCCAGCTCTCCAATTACCATGCTGTCCTCCAGCACATCCGTCCCCACCATCTGAAACGCGCCCAATATGGCGACCGCAATGGGAAGATCATAGGCTGTGCCGCCCTTTCGTATGCCTGCAGGAGACAGGTTTACAGTTATCTTTTTAGCCGGGAGACGAAATCCCGAATTTTTAAGGGCTGTCCTGACCCGTTCCTGGGACTCCCTTACCTCTGAAGCCAGCTGTCCTGATATGGAAAATCCCGGAAGTCCGTCGGACACATCCGCCTCCACCGAAACCAGAACTCCCTCCACAGCCCATATACCGCCGCTGTTGATTCGCGTAAACATCCATCCGCCCCTTTCTCTTTGTTATCGTAGCCATACTATACTTTCATGAATCAGTGGAACTTTGGCACGATACCGTACCGGATTTAAATATAAGACAGGATAGGAAGAATCCTATCCACTTGAATGAAAGATATAATTACTATACTAAAGGGAACAAAAAATTACAAGGGGCAATCTAAACTGTTTTCTATGAATGTATTCCGGTGTTTTCCATTCGTGTTTTTCATACGCGTTTTCCATACATGTTTTCCATACATATTTTCCATAACATGTCTCCTGCGGGACCACTGCGCCTTCTGCCCCATCTATTTTTGAAACTCCGTCATATAAGGCCGGAAACGCAGGGGCAGATGGGTTCTCTGGCATACCGGGTTATGGCGTTCCCTTATGGCAATGGTATCGCAGAACATACGCCACATGTCCTCATAAGTCTCCTCGTCTGTCCGCTCCTTCAGCCAGTGGCTCCACCCCTGGTCGCTGTTTTCCTGTTCCGGTTCAAGAGGGTGATTTACAAGAAACCAGGAGCGTCCGGCGGGATGGACTGCTGCCCTTTTATGGTTCTCATCATAAATGACCCAGTTTTCCTCCGGCAGCCGGTCTGCAAAGTGAGGTGCCAATAGAGTCATGATATCGTTCTTCGGACCGATACGTGACACCAGTATGCCTCCCGGAGTCTCTGAAAAGCGCAGAAACTCTGTCAGCAGATGATTTTCATTGTAAACATTCCGGCACAGCCCGAATATGTCATAGCAGGCCGGAAGCTGAAGCATGTCCAGCACCGACGGGCCATGTCTGAAGGCCTGTATCAGGAACCTGTATATCTTATCTGCCCGATCCCGATCCTGGCTCAGGGAGGCGGTGTACACCTTCCTGTATATCTCCTGAGAGAGTTTAGCGCACACAGAACGGATGACCTTCTCCGCTTTCTCCGGGCAGCTCTGTACCTCCCTGTACTCCGCAAAAAGCTCCAATTCCTCATACTCCCCCTTGACGGCCAGCCGGACATTCCCATGGCCGGCCGGTTCAGACCATGCATCGTATACGCCGCAGAGAATCCCCTCAAGCCATGGCTCGCACATGTAAACTGTCATATCGTCCACCTCCTCAATCCTTACAGGCTTCCTGTCACAGAAGCATAATGGTCTTCGCTTGTCACCGGCATCTCCAGATGCATGTCATCAAAGAGAGTGAGCTGGCGGAAGCTGTCTCTGTTCTCAATATCCCAGGCTTTGCGCCTCTCATCTCCCACAAGACAGGATGTAATATAATCCTGGTCCAGCCTGGTGCCTTCCATCATGCGTCCTTTGCAGGTGATGAAATATCTGGCCCGCTTCAGGACCACCCCCATCTTCTTTAAGTCCTCGAACAGGAGTTTGCCCTGCTTTCTGGCATTCACAATTCTCTGGGCCGACTTTACCCCCATGCCGGGGACCCTGAGAAGTTCCCCGTAGGAAGCCCTGTTGATTTCCACCGGGAACAGCTCCAGGTGGCGCAGGGCCCAGTCGCACTTGGGGTCCAGGAATACATTGAAATTCGGCTGTTCCTCCGACAGCAGCTCCTCAGCCTTAAATCCATAGAACCGGAGCAGCCAGTCCGCCTGATATAACCTGTGTTCCCTTAACAGAGGAGGTCTGGCTGTCACGGAAGGCAGACAGCTGTCGTCGTTGACCGGCACATAGGCAGAATAAAAGACCCTCTTAAGGCCGTAATTCTCATACAAGGCCTGTGTGACAGCCATCATCTGGTAATCGTTCTCCGGTGTGGCCCCCACAATCATCTGGGTACTTTGGCCCGCAGGCACAAAGGGCGTCCTGGCATACCGGGAGTCGGAAAGGTGCCTTCTTTCTCTCCCGGCCCTCTCCATGGACTTCTGTCCATCACCCGGACCATCCTGACCGCTGCCGGATAAACCATGGTTTCCCAGCAAAAGAGCGTCTGGCTGTGCCAGCTCCGGACGAATCAGGGCAGCACCGCCTGCAAAACCAGCCCGCTCCGCGGCATAGGTCTTCTTAAATTCCCTGTCATATCCCAGAAGATGGCTGGACACCGCAATGCCCTGCTGTACCTGACGCATGGGCTTTAATATCTTATCTCTGGTCTTCCCGGGAGCCAGATTCTTAAGTCCCTCGGCCGTGGGAAGCTCCAGATTGATGCTCATGCGGTCAGCTAAAAAACCCATCCGCTCCACCAGCTCAGGGGCAGCCCCCGGTATGGTCTTCACATGGATGTATCCGTTAAAATGCCACTGGTTCCTGAGTTTATGCAGGGTCTCGTAAATCAGCTCCATGGTATGATTGGCGTTATACAAAATACCCGAGCTCAGAAACAGCCCCTCGATGTAATTCCTGCGGTAAAATTCAATGGTGAGCTTACACACCTCATCCGGCGTAAAGGCAGTCCTCACCACATCATTGGAACAGCGGTTCACGCAATATTTGCAATCGTAGATACACTGGTTGGTAAACAGAATCTTGAGAAGGGAAATACATCTGCCGTCCGCTGAAAAACTGTGGCAGATTCCGGCTTCCGATGTGTTTCCTATACTGCCTGCCTTTCCCTTTCTCCTTACCCCGCTGGATGTGCAGGCCACGTCATACTTGGCTGCATCCGTAAGTATCTTTAACTTTTCCTGTACGCTTAAATTCTCCTGTATCAACATGATATCACCATCCGGAACGTATGTTTGTCCTGATAGTATAGCACAGAATTCAGGCAAATGCAATTGCAAAAAGAACATTTGTTCTTTTTGCTCGCCAGCAAATTTTTAGGGATGCTATTATCAATGATTCAACTATTTTCAGGCTGTTATTTTAAGTCCAGTATTCGCAAACAATTATTTTCAGACATCCCTATGGATGAAACCCAATTACAAAGAGGCCTGCGCCTATCCCCGCCATATCATATGACGCGAATCCGGCCGCAGGCCTCTCAATTATCGGAAAAATCAATGAAACATCATTCTGTCCGGAATTTAGATTTATCTTTAATCCCTGTACCCGTTGGGATTCATGGACTGCCATTTCCAGGAATCAGCGCACATCTCCTCGATTCCCTTCTCAGCCACCCAGCCCAGCTCACGCTTTGCCTTGGCTGAATCGGAATAGCAGGTAGCCACATCGCCTTCACGGCGGGGCTGAATCTCGTATTTCAGCGTCCTGCCGCAGGCCTTCTCATATGCATGGAGCACATCCAGCACGCTGTAGCCCACGCCGGTTCCCAGGTTATAGATGCTGACGCCCTCTTTATCCTGCAGCTTCTGCACTGCCTTTACATGGCCCTTTGCCAGGTCCACCACATGGATGTAATCCCTGACCCCGGTACCGTCCGGCGTGTCATAATCATCGCCAAATACATTCAGATGGTCCAGTTTTCCCACTGCCACCTGGGCAATATAGGGTACCAGGTTGTTGGGGATTCCCTTGGGATCCTCTCCAATCAGTCCGCTCTCATGGGCGCCGATGGGATTGAAATAGCGCAGCAGCACCACGTTCCACTCCGGATCCGCCGTATGTAAATCCGTCAGAATCTGCTCCAGCATGCCCTTGGTCCGTCCGTAAGGATTGGTAATCTCTCCCTTGGGGCAGTTCTCAGTGATGGGAATTTCTGCCGGATCTCCGTACACGGTAGCGGAAGAACTGAATACAATATTTTTGACCCCATGGCTGCGCATCTCACCGCAGAGAATCAGGGTGCCCGTGATATTATTGTGATAATACTCCAGAGGCTTGCGCACGGATTCCCCCACTGCCTTAAGACCTGCAAAATGGATGACCGAATCAATTTCCTCCTTGTCAAACACTTCTTTAAGGGCCGGCTGGTCCAGAAGGTCTGTCTCGTAGAACTTTACCTTCCTGCCTGTTATCTTCTCTACTCTCTCCAGTGCCTTCTCGCTGGAGTTATAAAGGTTGTCTACTACAACCACATCATAACCCGCTGTCAGCAGTTCCACACAGGTATGGCTTCCGATATAGCCGGCGCCACCAGTCACTAAAATAGCCATGATATCTCCTCCTTACGAACAATTGATTGCTGCAAAAAGGCGGAACAGGTTAAGCTGTCTGACTGTTCCGCCTGTTATAACTAGTATAAAGGGAAAGCTGCAATAAAACAATGCACAATTCTTCTATCTTTTTACAATATTTTTTGAATGGCACCCCTTAACCGTGTTTTGCAAACTCTGTCCGTATCTTCTCAATTGCCTTTTTCTCAATCCGGCTCACATAAGAACGGGAGATGCCCAGCTTGCCGGCAATCTCCCGCTGGGTATGCTCCTTCCCACGGTACAGCCCGTAGCGCATCCCCAGAACCGTCTTCTCTGTCTCTGTCAGACAGGACTCAAAGGCCTCATAAAGCTCCTTTACATCCTGTTTGAAAATCATGGTATCCAGCGTCTCTTTATTGTCCATCTCTATCACATCCACCAGACTGACAGTCTCCCCGTCCTTGTCTATTCCGATGGGCTCAAAAAGGGACACTTCCTTGGAATACTTCCTGCTTGCCCGCAGAAGCATCAGTATCTCATTTTCCACGCATCTGGCTGCATAGGTGGCCAGTCGTGAGCCTTTATCTGCGTTAAATGTATTCACTGCCTTAATAAGGCCTATGGTTCCCACGGACAGCAGGTCCTCCATGTCGTAATCAGAGCCCTGATACTTTTTTACCACATGGGCTACCAGACGCATATTATGCTCAATCAGCATATCTCTGGCAGACTGGTCGCCCTCTTTGCAGCGTTCCAGATACTCTTTTTCCTCTCCTGCTGATAATGGTTTCGGAAAAGTCTTCAAAGAAAGCCACCCTGCATATTCTTAATCTTATTCTATGCGGGGGCAGCTTGCCAAGTGCTTTTACAAGTTTTTATTGGCTTATACTATTTTCCGAATCTATGACGAACAACTCCTTAAACTTCTTCCGGTCCAGGCTGTGGTTGTACACAAGGGCCTCATAATCCAGTACCGTGTCCTGATAGGGGCAACGCTCCGACTCTGCCTTGGCCCAGTAATAGTAGGTTCCCTCCCTGTCATAACAGCCCAGGAAATGGACCACCGGAAGGTCCTCCTTCATGGCAAGCAGGAACCGGTTATAGGGCGTCATTTCAAGATTGGCCCTCCACAGGACCTCTGAGGACAGGTAAACAGCCCCGAGACGCCCCATATCCTCGGAGGGCATGCTGTAGTTGGTCCATATAATAAATGGGGTCTCGTACCACATGAGATGTTCCTGCACCGTGATCTCAGAACTAGGCATGCCGGCTATGTCATCGTAAAATTCATCCTCCACGCTGGGCTGGTGATCCCCGAACATGACAATCATGGTAGGCTCGTCTATCCGGCTGAAATACTCCACCAGATACTGGAATGCCTGGTCCGACCGCTTCATAAGGGACAGGTACTGGTCCGTCTTTGGATATTTTCCCTCGTACTCTCCGGTAAGCCACACCTCCTGTTCAAAATTGTCATAGGTCCCCTCATATCCGCCGTGGTTCTGCATGGTTACATTGAAGATAAACAGCTTATCCTCAGGATTTTCCTTGGCTTCCACCACCTGGATCAGCTTCTGGTAATCCGCCTCATCGCTTACATAGTTGCGAAGTTCCTCGCTGCCCTCGTAAAATTCCTGGTCCAGGAACGCATCAAATCCCATATTCTGATAGCATTCCACCCGGTTCCAGTTTTCTCCGGGATAAGGGTGCATTGCCACGCTGTAATATCCCTGGTCCTTCAGGGTACTGACCATGGAATAGGTATCTGGTTTTACATTGAACTGGTAGGCAATGGAATTGGCAGGCAGCAGGGCCATGGAGTCCCCGGTAAGAAACTCAAACTCTGTGTTGCTCGTCATGGAACCGAACACGGGCACACAAAGGCTGCCCCTGACCGTGTTTTCCTCAAGGCTGTCCATAAAGGGGAAATATTCTGTATTGGTGGTAAAATCGCCTGCCGTCTTAAGCTCTGCCAGGCTCTCGTTCATAATGCATATTAGATTGACCGGCGTTACAGGCTGCCCCTCCTCCGGCCGGTTCTCCGGATTCTCCGGATTCTCCGGGCTCTCCGGATAGGCCTGGCTTTTTACCGGATAAGCCTGACCATTTCCCGCTTCCGCATATATACTCTCCTCCAGGCGGTTATATATCTCCTTAAGCCTGGCGTTACTGTACCCCTGAGGCGGCTTCTTTACCACATACTGCAGGGAGACCGCGGTGGACAGCACATAACCGTATTCCTGGTATGTCCCGTTGATGGCCCACATGTTGATGCCAAGCCCCCAGGAAGGGACCAGAACGGCGAAGAACCAGGCCCCGTAACCCGCTATGGACGCAGCGATGCCGCCTCCCACCGCAAGGCGGAGCTTCCAGCCTCTGACCCGGCGCGGTGTGAACCACAGGAATACGTTCATAAGCAACAGCAGGACAAAGGCTGTCTTCATCTGGCGGGTGATAAAAAATTCATAGTTGCCGGACACGGTCATGGCTGTCCTGAATGCCATCACATCCCACAGCATAATGGGGCGGCTCCGGAAGGCCACCACAAAGGTCTCAGCCAGGGAAATGACATAGAGGACGCAGGAGACAGCGGGCACGGCGATTCTGGTCCTCCCCGTGACGGCAAACAAAGCCAGATACAGCACATAAATCCAGCCTATGTTCAGGACCGCCATATAATAAGGAACCGTGTCCAGGTTCCCCGTGACATACTCAAACATAAAGTATGACACCACTGGGGCCATTAGCAGACTCACGGTTCCCACTATATACCATATATATTTTATAATCTTTATCTTATTTTCTTTTGTCACCATTGCCGCCTTTTGTTAGAGCTTTGTTAATAATTTTTAATAAACTTATCCTAGCATAAAGGATTTGATGATTCAAGAGTCAAATACTTCCATGAAAGACATTTCGCAAAACCTTCACATGTTCCATGCCCACATCTCAGCCAGGGGGCGCAGATCCCATCACTGTCCAGGCCGCTTTTATCCTTCCTGTCCATTCATGATATATTTGACCCCGGGCACGATGATATGGGTCTGGACCTGTGTAATGCGGGCGCCTTCTATCAGGGAAACATAAAGTACATAATAGGAATCCTTGTGGTAATACAGCCAATGAACCACTGTCTCTGCTGAATGGTTCTAACCGCAACTTTTCCCCATCAGATACGTATACGATATTTCCCCGTGACAATCCTCCTGTAAAATATCATAGTCAGCAGGGCAGCCGCAATCCATCCAAAGGGCCAGGCCATCCAGATACCCGTGCTTGCGAAATGCCGCGTAAGGATATTGGCCACGATAATCCGGAGAATTAAATCCGGCACAGTGGCCATCACGAAATAGGTCATGGCACCGGAGCCCCGGATGATGCCGTCTGTCATGAGCTTAATGGAAATCATGAAATACATGGGGCTTACAATGCGCAGGAACTCCATGCCGGACTGTATGGCCCGGGTGCTTCCCGCCCCCAGGAACAGTCCCATCATCTGGCGGCTGAACACAAAATACAGCAGGAAAAACGGAACCGCGGCATAAAAGGACAGTCTGACACCTGTCTTAAAGCCCAGGGGAATCCGCTCTTTCTTTCCCGCTCCCAGATTCTGGGCCGTATAACTGGACAGACAGCCTCCCAGGGACATGAATGCATTGATGGCAAAGGTATTGAGTTTGATGGCGCCGGAATAACCCGCAATGACAGCGGATCCATACCGGTTCACGATTTCCTGGACAAACATATTTCCCACAGACAATACGCTCTGCTGCATAATGCCGGGCACTGCGATGGCTGCTATCTGCCCCAGCAACGCGGCGCTGAACAGCACTGTCTTCCGGTCGGTCTTAAGGGCGCCCAGACGCCTGGCCAGGGTACCCAGAGCCAGGATGGCGGAACCCCCCTGGGCAATAAAGGTAGCCCATGCCACTCCGGCCACCCCCAGTCCCAGCCGGGCCACGAACCAGTAATCCAGCGCTATATTTCCCAGGGATGAGCCGATAAGGAAATAAAGGGGCGTTCTGGAATCCCCCAGGGCCGTGAATATGCCTGTACATACATTGTAGAGGAACAGGAATATCAGCCCGTACACATAGATCTTAAGGTACAGCTCTCCGTCCGCGAATATGTTGTCCGGGGTATGGATTACCCGCATCATATCCCCGCAAAAGGCATATCCCAGAACGGTCAGAATCAGGCTCATGGCGCCGCAGGCAATGAATGCCGTGTGGACAGCCGTCTTCATCCTGCCTATGTCCTTTGCCCCAAAGAGCCTGGACACCACCACGGAAGCTCCCAGGTTGCTTCCCACAGCAAAGGCCATAAATATCACCGTAATGGGATAGGAGGCCCCCACGGCTGCCAGCGCGTCCTCCCCTGCAAACCGGCCCGCAATGCTGCTGTCCGCAATATTGTAAAACTGCTGGAACATGACGCTTATGAACATGGGCAGCGCAAACCGCCACAGTGTTTTTTTCGGATGCTCCACCGTTAAATCTGTAATCATGATACCCTTTTTCCTCCCAATGACAATTTATGTACCATTATACCCTTGGTCTGCCATTAGGGCAACCGGAAATACAGAGGGAACGCGGAGCAAAACACTAACAAAATGCTGCAAATCAGCGCAAAAAAGCGCCCATGGCATTCCCTTTTATGGAATTTGCCGCAGGCGCTGTCTGTTTACTTTATTAAACTTTGCATAAAACCATTAGTGGTGGAACAGACGGATTCCCGTAAATGCCATCACCATTCCGTACTGGTTGCAGGTCTCGATGACCTGGTCGTCGCGGACAGAACCTCCGGGCTGCGCCACGTATTTCACGCCGCTCTTGCTGGCCCTGTCAATATTGTCACCAAATGGGAAGAAGGCGTCGGAGCCCAGGGCCACGTCTGTCATGGTGTCCAGCCAGGCCCTCTTTTCCTCAGCGGTGAATACAGGAGGCTTTACCTTGAAGGTCTTTTCCCATCTTCCGTCAGCCAGTACATCCATGTAATCATCTCCCATATAGACATCAATGGCATTGTCCCTGTCAGCCCTCTTGATGCTGTCCACAAAAGGAAGGTTCATTACCTGGGGAGCCTGGCGCAGATACCAGTTGTCCGCCTTGCTGCCTGCCAGGCGCGTACAGTGTACCCTGGACTGCTGTCCCGCGCCGATGCCGATGGCCTGTCCGCCTTTTACATAGCATACGGAGTTGGACTGCGTGTATTTCAGGGTGATGAGGGAAATCATCAGGTCAATCTTGGCAGAATCCGGAAGATCCCTGTTCTCAGTGACAATGTCCTCCAGAAGGTCCCTGTTGATCTCCAGGTTGTTATGTCCCTGCTCAAAGGTGATGCCGAATACCTGCTTGCGCTCCAGGGCCTCCGGCTCATAATCCGGATCGATCTGGATGACATTGTAGTTACCGTTTTTCTTGGACTTAAGGATTTCCAGGGCTTCCGGCTCATATCCCGGGGCGATAACGCCGTCAGACACCTCCCGCTTAATGATTCTGGCCGTGTCCGCGTCGCACACATCGGACAGAGAGATAAAGTCCCCGAAGGAGGACATGCGGTCTGCTCCCCTTGCCCTTGCATAGGCGCTGGCCAGAGGTGAGAGTTCGCCCATGTCGTCCACCCAGTAAATCTTCCTCAGCGTATCGTCAAGAGGCAGGCCCACGGCTGCCCCGGCAGGGGATACATGCTTGAAAGAGGCGGCTGCCGGAAGTCCTGTGGCTGTCTTCAGCTCTTTTACCAGCTGCCAGCCGTTTAACGCGTCCATGAAATTGATATAGCCGGGTCTGCCGCTCAGTACTGTGATGGGAAGCTCCCTGTCCCCTTCCATGAATATTCTGGAAGGCTTCTGATTTGGGTTACAGCCGTATTTAAGTGCCAGTTCTTTCATAATGTTACCTCGCTCCCTATTTGTTTTTATTTACGATTCTCGTCTCATATGTGCCGGCGGCAATATCGATATAACGCACGAACAGGGACACCTTGTTGTCCTCGTTAAGGCTGTTCCAGACCAAATCCGTAAAGGCATCGATGTCCCCGCTTATGCCCACCTTCTTAGGCTCTCCCTCAAAGCTGGGAAGTGGATTGCCGTCACGCATGTAGGTGTGGATGAAACGTCCCTCTCCCGCTGCCGGTGACTGATAGGCATAGGTAAAGCGCAGGCAGGAATCCGGATTTGTGTTGTCGCTCTTTAAAATGGACATGGCATAGTTGTAATTGCCGTTTTCAATATGCAAGATGCCGGAGATCCGCGGTGTGTAGTTAGGCGCGTCTGGCTCGAATTCCCTGCATCGTAAGGACTGCTCAAAGGTCATCTGGTGATCCATCCCGTCGTAGATGGTGTCTGTCTGGTCCCCGTTGGTCACAATAGTCTTGTTTCCAAGAACCCGTACAGGGGCATATATAATCAGGCTTGGGTCCTCTAACTTGGCGGGGTCAAATGCCTGGGTACGGATCCCTTCCCCATCCGCCACAAACACGCGGTTGCGGCTGTTGGCGCTTCTGCCCATGATAAAATAGGCGGTTACTGCCTTTGTTCCATCATCAGAGCGCCCGATGACGATTCCCCGTCCGGGATAAGCATTGCTTTTCAGTTCCTGTTCCAGTGACATCTGATTCATACTGATTCCTCCATTCGGCTTAATAGGTTTCTGAAACTTAAAAGAGCCGGCTCCCGGACACGCAAAAAATATGCATGCCCAGGCGGTCGGCTCAAACTAGTTCATGGTACTGCGTGCTCCCTGTGGTTGCTCCACTATCCGCCAGTCACACGCCCTACCATTAATATATATCTTTTTTTCTAATATTGCAACCCTTTTTTAGAAGTTTTACTAATCAAGAGTGTTCAGGAAAGCTGTCTCCAATACCGGCATATTTTCCCTATTCATTTCGGATGGCTGCCAGGGGGCTCAGCTTCATAGCGCGCATGGCCGGCATGAATCCGGCTGCCATGCCCACAAAGATGGCAAAGACCACGGCTGCCACGGAAAGCCAGGGCGGTATTCTGGACAGGTTGCCTGTCAGGCCATTCATTTCCTCCAGGTTTACAAACCGGTTGATAACCACCGAGATACTGTAACTGAGAAGAATTCCGGCGACACCTCCCATGAAGCCGATAAAACCGGATTCAATGAGAAACATGTTGCGGATATTTCCCATATCGCAGCCCAGTACCTTCATGACTCCGATTTCCTTTGTCCTCTCATAAATGGACATCATCATGGTGTTGGCGATGCCGATGGCTGCCACGAACAGTGAAACGGCTCCGATGCCGCCGAGGACAGCCTGTATCATGCTGGACTGCTGTTTCGTGCTCTCCATCCAGTCCGCCTGGCTGCTGACCTGGAATCCCATGTCCGCTATCTGCTTCTGCACCGCCTGGACATATTCCATATCGTCCACAAATATCTGCGCCCGGTTATAGGTCAGATAGTTAAGGGGCTTTCCTTTTTTATTGGTGGGCTGCCCCGGTATGACGGTTCCCTTTTTAAACACCTTGCGCAGCTGGGCTTTCAGGCCGTCTATATCCGTGTACACATTATAGGAATAGGAATTCCAGTCGTCCGGACCGCCCTCCACCATTCCGGTTGCATTCAGCATATACTTTTTCGGCGGTTTCACCGGGGTCTGGCCGTCCTCCGAGGAACCGACGGAACCATTTCTGGTCTGGAAATAAGCATCCACGTCAAAAATCACAAAAAGAGGCTTATTCATAAAGTCCACATCCGGCATCTCGCCTGTGTCCCAGTACCCGCGGCCTGTCTTGGAATTATAAAAATTCTGCTGGACCGTATTGCCCACCACCATGCCCATCTCTCCCGGCTCCGGCAGCCTGCCTTCGCCCAGGGGAATCTGCTCCAGAAAGGACTGGCTTACGCCCATAAGGGACAGATACTGGGCCTCGTAGGCTCCCTGGCGCATGAGCACATTGATTTCCAGGACCGGGGATACCCCGGTCACATGGGGCAGACGGCCAAACTGTGCTATGACATCGTCTGTGATGTAGGTGGGATCCGAGGATTTGCTGCTCCCGCCCCCTCCAGCCATCACCGCGCCGCCATAGGATGAGCCGGAATACACGTTGATGGTGGTCAGGCTTCCCCAGGAGGAAATCTGTTCCATGAACATCTGGTCCAGTCCGATTCCCAGGGATACCATGACCACAATGGACGCCGTACCGATGATAACTCCCAGCACGGTCAGTACCGTTCTCAGCTTCCTGCGTCTTAAGTTGTTAATGCTCATGATTACGAGATCAGGAAATCTCATTGTCCACATCCTCTTCCCTTGCCGCCTTGCGTTTCTTCCTGATTCGGATGACAACCGCGGCAGCAATACCGGCCGCTGCCACCACACCGGCAATCACCAGGAACTTATATTTACTCCAGAAGGACGGCGCTGCCTCGGCGTCCATGCTGCCTGCATCCATGGCCGCTCCCGTATCATCCCAGTTCTGTTCCATCTCCTCCATGACCATGAGGGTCAGCTCCTTTTCCACCGGTTCGGCGGGAACGCCGTTTTCATCCTCGTAATCAATGCGGATGCGCACCGTTCCCTCATCCAGGGTGGGGGCCACGCCTGTCAGCATGGTGTCCACGTTGCCCGTTTCACCCGGCTTGATGTTTCCCACATAGGCGTCCGTGGTCTTGATGGAATCCGCCTCAAAGGTCACGGTCACGTTGTAGAGGATGACCTTTCCCGTGTTGTTGATGCCAAACATGACATTGGACTCAGATCCCACGGTTAAGCTGTCCGGCATAACGTCAATGGTGCTGGTGCTTAACCGGGCATACTGCTTTACAGGGATGTCCACTACAATGCTTTCCTCCGCGTTCTTGAATTCGGGGCTGTCGTACTTCTCCTTTACCGTGATGGCGTAGGAGCGCTGGTCCACTCCTGCCCTGGCCGTGAATCTGGCCCTGACCTCGGTGGTCTGTCCGGGAGCCATATTGTCCACTACCAGGGAGGAGGTGCCTGACTCCGTGGTAAACACGGCGCTGTCCGATACCTTCTCCGACTCCAGGTTAAAGAGAATGTTGCTGGCAGGAACCGAGGTGGATGCGTTCTTCATGTTAAGAATCAGCTCAAACTCGTCCCCTGCGTAGATTTTCTCCGGGACCGTGTGATAGCTCTCCACAATCAGCCTGGCCCTGGTCCTGTCGTTGGCGTTAAAATCACCCAGGTCGTCCTCTTTATCCTTGGACACGATATGTACGTAAAAGGTTCCCTCCTCCGTGTGCAGATCTCCCTCAGAGCTTAAGCGGAAGGTGATGGTGTATTTGATTGGATAATAACCCGTGTAGGAATCCTTGCGGATTGCCATGCTGTAGGGAGCCGATACGGTTTCTCCCGGCTGCACGCGCTCAAAGGTGCGGTCATAGTTGCCGTCGTTGATTTCAAAGGGGAATTTGGCATCGTCCTCTGAGAGCTGCATGCTGACCGTCACATCCTGGGCCGTGGTCTCCCTCTTGTTGCGGAAGTTTACGGTGTAATCCATGACATTGGGATAGACTCCCCTGGGCGTGGGCTGGTTCTCACCCACCACAAAGTAATTGCCTTCCTTTTTGTCCTCCTCCTCGTCCGCTCCGGATGTGGATGAGGTGGAAATCCATACGTTGATATAATCTGTATCGGAACCGCCGTCCCATTCCAGCAGCACAGGAATGCTGTAGTATCCCTGAAGGGCGTCCCGCCGCACCCTGGCTGACAGGGACACGCTCTTTACATTGCCCTTCTTGATGGTTCCCACGCTCTTGGCCACAAAGGTGGTCTCCATGATTTCAAAGGGATAGTAGTCAACGGAGTAATCCCCGTTTCCCCTCTCCTCTATCTGCTGGAACTCATTGGTCTGCAGGAGACTGATGCGCAGGTTCTCCATATCCTCATCCGTGGCCCTGATACGGAAGGGAATGGACATGGATTTTCCTATGGTCCCTTTGGGTGATTTTGTAGTAAATACATAATCATTTTCACTGGCATTGGTGTTATAGCCCAATTTGTAATCGCTGGCCGCCGCACTGGACGAATGCATCCCGGCCAGCATACAGGCTGCCAGGAACGCCGTCAGGCCTTTGCACCATTTATTTGCTCTCATTCTCATTGCACTCCTTTTTCTCTGCATTCCCCTCATATAACGCTTCTCTGCCGCCTGTCTCGATTCCCACAATCCGGCCGTCCATGATTCGGATTCTCCGGTCCGCATAGGAGGCCAGATTGTTGTCGTGGGTAACCATGACCAGGGTCTGGTTCTGCTCCCTGACAATCTTCTGCATCAGGCGCAGCACCTCCATGGTGGTCTTGGAATCCAGGTTTCCCGTGGGCTCATCGGCAAATATAATCTGGGGATTTACCACCAGGGCCCTGGCAATTCCCACACGCTGCTGCTGTCCGCCGGACATCTGGTTGGGCATATGCCTGGCCTGGCCTCCCACGCCTACCAAATCCATATATTTCCTGGCCTCCTTAAGCCGCTGTCTTCTGGAAACACCACGAAAGGAAAGGGGAAGGGCTACGTTCTCCAGGGCATTCATGGTATTTAACAGGTTGTATGCCTGGAAGATAAACCCCACCTTTTCGCGGCGGAAGCTCACCAGCTGGCGCTCCGTCATCTTCTCTATATGGACCCTGCCAATCTCAATCTCCCCTTTGGTGGGCTTTTCCAATCCGGCCAGCATGTTGAGAAGGGTGGATTTGCCGGAACCGGAGGCCCCCACGATGGCAACGAATTCTCCCTTATATATGTCAAAATCCAGTCCGTCCAGGGCCCGGACCTTGATATCGCCTACCCGGTATATCTTATATAAATTCTTTACCCGTATGACCACGGGCCTGTTTTCTTTTCCAGTATTTTCTTTTCCTGTGTCTTTTTCTCCTGCATCCTGTTTCTCAGGGACCGACGACACGGTCAACTGTTCCTGTGCCAAATCCAGCCTCCTTTCCGGGGCGTAAAAGCGCTCCAATCCGGATAACAGCCTCTATGGACAGACTGTTACTGATTTTGTTCAGTATAGCACAGAGAAGGTGATTTGTTCTTCTGTTTTTCTTTAATCTTCCTTTAATAATTCCTTACACCCTATCCGTTTTCAGTAGCAAATGTAACACGAAAACAGGTAATTGTAAAGTAAATCAGGCCGGAGCGCAGCAAAAGACCGGGCCCCGCTGGTTTTAAGCGGGGCCCGGTTTTGAGGGGTTCTTAATATTTCACAGTACGGTTCAGGAGCAGCGTTCATAGGACAGCAGATAGCCGTTTTTCTTCAGCCATTTCATGTCTTGGAATGGGTAAACGGTCCTCCGGTTGCATCGTAAAACGGCTCTTTCCGGGGTACCGGCGCAAGATTGATAATAAATGCGTCTGTGAATTTAAGTAATTCGCCATCGTGCTTCATTTTCGTCTATTCCCATCCTTTTGGAAGATATTTAAGCGTATTCTTGATCATGTCATCCACCAGAAGCCTGACATCTTCTTCCCGGCAGTTCTTTCCCTTTACAAGGGGATCGTTCATAAATGCCCTGACCACCTTTTCTTTATCCGGATTAAGGGCTGCTTCCATAATCAGCTCATGGTTCTCCAGATGGGGCATCAGAAGTTCCTTTACATTTTCCGGCACTGCTCCCGCAACCACCGGATAGATGTGATCCTTTTCAAAGACCGCGTTGGTCTCCACCAGGGCACCCGCGGGCAGGTTGGTAATCTGGCAGGCCGTATTAGGGATATTCACATTGCTGACAACCCTTGTCAGGCCGCAGAGCGCTTTGATTAAAAGGATTCCCTCCTCGCCGGTAGGTTCCAGCTTGACTTCTTCCTCACCGGATGCCAGCCTGCGGCTCCTATCCAGTCTCTCCTTCAGGTCATTCTTTCTCCACTGCACCGTGGTCAGGCCGAATTTCCAGGATGCCACTGTCTCCGGGTCATTCAGGTACTCATTTCCGGGCATGAATTCAGCCAGATGCCTGTCCCCTGCCGCCGCAATCAGGCCGTACCTCTTAAACAGATCCATCTTGACCCGGTTGGCGCACTTAAAGGAGGAATTCATCCAGTTTTCGCCTTCCACTTCATATCCCTGGTCAAAATGCCTGTCAATATACTCCCTGTAAACAGGGAACAAATCGATCCCCTTATAGGAAGCGCTTGAAAACCATGTGAAATGGTTGATGCCCAGCACATTTACATGGATGTCATGCCAGTCAATATCTGTTTCCCCGCTGCTCTCCTCGCAGATTCCCTTAAGGACCTTCTGGGTGCCAAAGACTTCATGGCAGCACCCGAATGCCTTGATTTCCGGAAATACATGATACAATGTCTTTACACACAGTGACATGGGGTTGGTATAATTAATGACCCATGCCTTTGGCGCATATTCTTTTATGGCCCCGGCAATCTCCACGAACATGGGTATGGTGCGCAGGGCGCGGACCATTCCGCCCGGCCCTGCCGTATCGCCTACAGACTGGTAGATTCCCAGGCGCTCCGGAAGGTGAACATCAGACTCCATCTCGTCAAAGGTGCCGGGCAGGATGGAAATGACAACGAAATCACAGCCTGTCAGGGCGTCCTTAAGGCTTGCGCTGGTCTCAAACTTCCAGTCTCCTTTGGCGTCGTCCCTCTGCATCAGACGGTTGCCAATCACCTCATTGTTCTTTGCCGCGCCGCCGTCAATATCATACAGACGTATGGTACCGCTGATCTGGTCCTCCAGGGCAAGGTCTGTCATAAAGGTCCAGGCCCATCCCCTGGAACCGCCGCCTATATATGCAATCTGAATATCCTTAACTTTATTATCGCTATACTTCATAGCTTCCTCCTTAATATGTTTACTTGAAATATACATGCTCTGCATTCCTGTACATGATTCGTTCCTTTTCTTCCCGGGAAAATGCATCGCTGCATGTGATGTACTGTATAAAATGCTGATAGCTGTCCTCCTTCAGCACCGAGGGTATATCCGTTCCGAAAATGAGTTTGTCCGCCCCTGCTATCTCAATACCATGCCTCAGATACCTCACCGCATTGGGATAGGGGTAGGCGTCAGGGCCGCAGTTATGGGGCAGGGCAGCCAAATCAAACCACACATTGGGCAGGGCCAGCTTCTTTAATCCTTCCACAAGCTTATCCTCGTCCCTCATGGACACGGCCAGCAGATGGCAGACCACAAACTTCATGCCGGGATGCTCCTTTATCACATTCAAAAGCCGGTCCGTCTGCCAGCTCTCACTGCCGCATTTGCCTATATCAATGACAAACACCAGACCATGTTCATCCGCATAATCATATTCGGCCTTCATGATATCCCCGTCCAGGGGCAGCGTGAAATGGTTGGCCATGAGCCCAGAGCCGGTACTTACCTCAAACTTCACAATTGGAAAACCCAGCTCTTTAAACAGGTGTTTTCGTATCTGTTCCTTGCCCCTGCAAAAAGGGTCGTAGGAAGCCGCGGCACAAAACCGGTCCGGATATTTTTTCACTGCCTCCATGGAATAGAGATTCTGGAAACCAAAGTAATTTCCCTGGAGCAGCACTGCTTTCTCCACTCCGTTATCATCCATTTTCCTGAGAATATCCCCGGCAGTCACCACTCCCTGGCTGAATTCATCCGGAAGCATTCGGAACCGTTCCCCTGATGCATATTCCGCCATGCCGTTTCCGGCAAAGCGCAGCTCTCCTCCTGCCCCTGTTCCGGCGATACACTGTATCAGATGGACATGTCCGTCTATTATCTTCATCTCATGTTCCATTTTCATCATCCTTTCAGGCCGGAGGTGCTGATGCCCTCAACCAGATATTTCTGGAAGAACAGGAATATAAGGATGGACGGCAGTATGGACAAGGTTGCCATGGCGAACATGGCGCCGTAATCCGATGACGAGCCCGGGTCGCAAAAAAGCTTAAGCGCAAGGCTGACAGGGTACATGCTGGACTTGCTGACATACAGCAGGGCTGAAAGGAAATCATCCCATCTCCACATGAAGGAGAATATGCAGGCCGTGACCAGTGCCGGCTTTATAAGAGGCAGCATGATGCGGGTAAAAATACCTGCATAGGAACATCCATCAATCTTGGCCGCTTCATCCAACTCCGTAGGAATACCGCTGATGAAGTTGGAAATCAGGTACACAAAAAATCCCTGTATGGCAAAGAAATATGGAACAGTCAACGGCATATAGGAGCCCACCCAGCCCAGCTTCTGATACCACAGATACTGGGGGATCATGAGTACCTGGGCGGGAAGCATCATGGAGAGCAGCATGACAGCAAACAGGATGCTCTTGCCTCTGAATTTGAATCTAGCAAATCCGTAGGCCACCAGGGCGGAGGAGGCCACGGTTCCCAGGGTGGCCACCACTGAGATGAAGATGGAGTTTTTGAAGAAGGTGGCAAAGGAAATCTTTCCAAAGCCCTTCCATCCCGTGGAATAATTGCTGACTATAAATTTCTCCGGAATCAGGCTGCCCGCTGTGGAGAATATGGTGCTGTTCTCCTTAAAAGAACTCATGACCATCCATATAAGGGGATAAATCATGATGATGCCGATGACGAAAACAATGATATGGTATACTGCTTTTTTAACCACTCGCTTCTCTTTCATGATTAAAGCCCTCCTTCATATACCCAGAACCGTTTCGTTGCAAACAGGAACAGGGTTATCAGACCAATCACAGCCAGCATGACCCATGCAAGGGCCGCACCATATCCTGTGTTGTAGAATTCAAAGGACTGCTTATACATGTAAACAGTATAGAGCAGGGTTGAATTCATGGGTTTTCCCTGGGTGATGATATAGCACTGGGTAAAGGCCAGAAAGCCGTTAATCATCTGCATGACCAGGTTGAAAAATATGGTGGGGGTCAGCAGGGGCAGGGTAATCTTAAAGAATTTTGCCGGCGCGCTGGCGCCGTCCACCTCTGCCGCCTCGTACAGGGACTGCGGAACCTGTTTTAAGGATGAGAGGAAGATAAGCATGGATGAACCAAACTGCCAGACCACCAGCAATATGAGGACCCATATAGCTGTTCTGGTATCTCCCAGCCACGAAAAGCTGGTCTGGATTCCCACCATTCCCAGAAGCTTATTCACCACGCCGTCCATGGCAAACATCCTCTTCCATAAGATGGATACTGCCACGGAACCTCCGATAATGGAGGGAAGATAATAGGCTGCCCTGTAGAAACCGGACATTTTGGAATTTTCCAGCAAGAGCATGGCCACAATCAAAGCAAACAGAAGTTTGAGCGGAACAGACACAAATGCAAAGAAAAAAGTTACCTTCAGTGTTTTAAAAAACGTTTCATCCTGGAACATGGAAATAAAATTCTTAAGTCCTGTAAAAACAGGCGGTGAAAGAATGTCATAATCACAGAACGAATAATACAATGAAATTCCCATTGGAACAATCATGAACAGCAGGAATCCAATGGTAAATGGCAGTGTAAACAGGACACCGGCCACACTTTCCTTGCTGAGCTGCTGCTTTAATGCCTTCATAGCCTCTCCTCCTCGCCTTATGAAAAGAGCGACCTACAACAGCCGCTCTTTTTTAATTTGCTAATTTTTCTTGGACTCCATAATCTTTGAGCCTTCTGTAAACAGCTGCTGACCGGCATCCTCAGCCGTCATCTGACCGTAACGTACCTGTTCCTCCAGCTTATTCAGAAGATCGTTTACCTCGCTTGAACCGTCGGCAGCAGGCGGATTGATCTGGGAAGAATTGTCAGATACAACTTCGTTGATGAACTTAATCACTTCCTGGCTGGTCTCATCCATCTTAGGCGCAATGGAATCTGCCACTGCTGATGACAGAGGAATGCCTCTCTCTCCCAGAAGGATTTCATTACATTCCACTGAGTTTGTGATGAAATTCAGGACCTTTGCCGCCTCTTCCGGATTTGTGCTGTCCTTTGTGATGGCGAAAAACTGGCTTGGCTTCAGATAATCGGACTTGACAGGGTCTGCTGAAGGCCAGGTGGTTATGGCAATCTCCACACCCTCAGGTGCGGCGCTTCGGATGGCTGTGAGCTGGTTGGTATAGTTAAACGCACACCATGACATGGTTTCAGGATTGGAACCATACACCATTGGGTCCTGCTCCACGGATCCGATGGTCCTCTCTGCAAAGATGGAAGGATCCACAACCCATCCGTCCCTTATGCCATCCTCATAGAGTTTAAAATAGGATACATAATCCTCTGCTGTTCCGCCCAGTTTTCCGTCCTCGAACATGACTACATCATTGGCGCGCAGGAAATACTCGATGAAATTCTCACCATTGTTATATGCAATGTTGGTCTTATATCCTGTCTTTTCCCTGATTTCCTTGCAGAGTGCAATGAACTCGTCCATGGTCATATTATCTTTTACCGTGATGCCTGCCTCATCCAGGGCTGTCTTGTTGTACAGTAGCGCAGGTGCATTGATGCCGTTGCAGATTGCATAAAGTCCGTCCCCTACCTTACCGGAGTTCAGTACATCTTCATTACAGTCTGCCACGTCGATGGTTCCGTTTTGAATATAAGGCGTCAAGTCCACCAGCAAATCATTGTTTACATACTGCTGGATATACTTGTAATCCATCTGGACAATGTCCGGCATGGAATGACCGGCAGCGGCCGTAGCCAGCTTGTTCCAGTAATCTGCCCACTCTGAAAATT
This sequence comes from Enterocloster clostridioformis, assembly GCF_020297485.1. NCBI lineage: Bacteria > Bacillati > Bacillota > Clostridia > Lachnospirales > Lachnospiraceae > Enterocloster > Enterocloster clostridioformis. Next base: position 531,657 of record NZ_JAIWZC010000001.1, on the reverse strand, counting down.
GTCCGTCAAAGGTAACTCCGGGATTCTGTTCGGAATACAGCTCTAAGATAGCCTGTGTACGCACATTTCTCACCTGATTGCCCCACCAGGCAACCACCATCTCCGAACCATCCCCGGATGCAGCGTTTTCCCCGGATGCAGCGTTTTCCCCGGATGCAGCGTTTTCCCCGGATGCTCCTTCTGCCTGTGAACCGGCCGCCTTTGTATCTGCGGTACCGGAACCGCCGCATGCTGTCAGGCTTGCCGCCGCCAGGGCAGCTGTAAGCACAAGTGCTAATTTCTTTTTCATGATTGAAAACCTCCCTCGTTCTTTAGTTGCTTTTGATGAATTGATTATACCTGCTTTTTCTTGTCAAACCAATCAATAAAACCGATGTCCATGGTTAATTTTCCGACTTTTTCATACAGTTTATGCGGATGCAACTTTTCCTTGTCCTGTTGAACGATATGGTTTATATTAATCTAAGACAGTCAATTCCCACTGAAAACAGGAGTAACGTATGAGATACCTGAACCAGATAAAACGTGATTTTGAAAATCTCTCCATGAAAAATAAACTGCTGGCCGTTGTATTGTCCAATGTGGTGCTGATTCTATTCATAGCGCTCATGGGGCTGCGCATTTCCTCCAATGCATACAATGAACAGCTCTACAAGGCCATTGCCGGAAATCTGTCCTTTTCCTCCCAGACCATTTCCGGCAATTTAAAAAGCATCGAGACCCTTTCCTCTGTCATCATCTCCTCCTCCGTGATTCAGGATTCCCTAAACCGCATTGACAGTACGGATGATCCCCTTATATGGTCCGACAACAACCCCCGAATCAGCGCAGCCATCAACAATTACCAGCAGGCCTACAAAAATAACGGTGTGGCTGCTATTGCGTTAAATAACCGGCATTTCCAAAACCTGACTAATTTCGTGGTCATAAACAATGCGGATACGGACACGGTACGGGACGCGGTGGACAAGGCCAGGGAACGGGAAGGAGCCATTACCTGGACCATTGACTATGACCACGGCCTGTATATACTCAGCCGCAGCGTCAGGAAGGTATACAACCTGGAGCTGGACCATCTGGGAGACCTGCTGGTCTTTGTGGATCTGGACCGGATTGTAAGGGATGCCAACCGTGCGGTAACCACCTACGGCGACTCCGGCTACATTCTCTTTGACGGGGACCAGCTCATATACACCTCTGACGGGATTGACCCGGAAACCGCCAATGGGTTCATGAAACAGACCGGCCAGCCCTACAGCATCGTACACCAGAACGGTCACAGCTATTTTGCAGTTAAGAACACCATTCCCTACTACAACTGGACCTACATAAACCTGGTCCCCTATGACCAGATTTCCAATTCCACAGGCATGGCCTACCGCCTTATCCTGGCCATGCTCATTGTAGGCTTCATCGCTGCCATGACATTTTCCAGGCGCCTGACCCGCTACATTTTAAAGGACTTCGACCTTTTAATACAGAAGATGGAGTTTTTCAGCAGCACGGAGCTTAAGATGCCTGAGGTGGAGGTGGACTACAGTAAACGGACCGATGAAATCAGCAGGCTGCACCAGCATTTTGACACCATGGCCGGCCGTATCCAGTACCTGGTCCGGAACAATTATGTGAATCAGATTTTAAGCCGCGACGCAAAGCTTAAGGCGCTGGAATCCCAAATTAATCCCCATTTTTTATACAACACCCTGGAAACCATCAACTGGCGGGCAAAGGCATTAAAGGACCAGCAGATTTCCTCCATGGTGGAATCCCTGGGAACCCTGCTTCGGGCCACCCTCAGCAGCAAAAAGCCTCTTGTGACCCTGGATTATGAGATCGGCCTGGCCGGAAGCTACATGACCATTCAGAAAATACGCTTTGAGGACCGGCTTCTGTTCCATGTGGAGTGTCCCGAAGAGCTGGGAAAAGCCCTTATACTGCCCCTTACCATCCAGCCCCTTCTGGAAAATGCCATACGCTACGGCATGGAGGAAATGATGGATACCTGTGAAATCAGCATACGGACCATGAAGGAAGGGGGCCTGCTGATTGTGGAGGTGTCAAATGAAGGCTCTGTATTCGAGGACGGCCTTCTTGAAAAGCTTCAGGACGGCACCAAGAATGCCCACGGCTTTGGCATCGGCCTGGTCAATATCCACCAGCGCATCCAGATGCTTTTTGGGGAAGCCTATGGACTGTCCTTTAAAAACGAGAATGAAAAAGCCATTGCAATCATCACTATACCATACAAAACAGAGGAAGATGACTATGCTTAAATTAATCATTGCGGACGATGAACGCATCATCCGCGAAACCATATCCACCATCATCAATTGGAAGGAATACGACATCGAGGTGGTGGGCCTGTGCAAAAACGGAATGGAAACATATGACATGATAATGGACGAGACGCCGGATATCGTGCTGACCGATATCCGGATGCCCGGCATGGACGGCCTGGAACTGATTCGCAGGATTTCCGGTACGGACCTGAACGTACAGTTCATCATCCTCTCCGGCTACGGGGAATTCGAGTATGCCAAGGAAGCCATGAAAAACGGGGTTAAATACTATCTTCTCAAACCCTGTAATGAGCTGCAGATCATTGACTGTATCGAACAGTGCAAGAAGGACTGCTACCAGCAGAAGCTCATGGAACGGATTGTATCAGACCGCTTCATGGCAATCAACAGCATGAACCACAACGTCATTTTCAGCATCATCAATGACAGCATATGCCAGAACCGGGGTTTTCCGGATATCATCCGTTCCTATGAATCCTATATTGACTTTAAATTCACGGTCTACAGGCTGTACTATGTGTATTTTCTGCCCTTTGAGCATCTGGAGAGGTTTCTGGATGATTTAAGGCTGTATTGCAGCCAAAATATTTCCTCCGTCATCATCCACGGCGTATACGTCAATAACACACTGCTTCTGTTCTTTAAGGACTTTGCCGCAAACTACCAGGACCTGGAGCGTTTCATCTGCCAGAGGCACTATCCGGGCCAGGCCGTAGCCCTGGAAACCGAATCCACACTGTATTCCAACCTGGAACAGCTTCTGGTGGTGGTTCTCAAGAAAATAAGGCGTTTTGGAATGATTTATTATATCAATAATTTTCATCTGCTCTACACCTGCAATTACAACACCCATATCAATGAATTGGAGCAGCTATGCCAGTCTATCCTGGACCGGCAGCCGGATTCCATGCAGAAGCTGACCGATCTCATAAAGGATATAAATGACATCACCTTTTTAAAACAGATTGCCAGCAACCTGTTCATGAAGCTTACCCTGAACAGTCCCTGCCTCTCCTCCACCTGGCTGACTGAACTCCTGGTCCGGATTGAAAATGAACAGTGCTTAACGGACTTAAAAAACCTTGCCATTGACCGGGTGGAGGAAATACTGAGAGAGCCTGACAGCGGGCAGTCCGTCAGCACCATGACCCAGCAGATATTTGATTATGTAAGCCGGAATCTGCAGGATGACAACCTGACCCTTAAATATATTTCAAAAAACTATCTCTTCATGAATGTGGACTATGTCAGCAAAAAATTCCTGAAGGAGACCGGCACCAAATTTTCCACCTACCTGACGGACATGCGGATTAAAACAGCCAAGCAGCTTCTGGCTTCCAAGGGTCTGGATAAGATACAGGATGTGGCCCAGGAAGTGGGACTCGGAAACAACCCCCAGTATTTTTCCCAGCTGTTCAAGAAAAAAACAGGCATGACTCCCAGCGCCTACATCACACAGGTCCTGGGAAGACCCTGCAAATAAAAAGCGATCATTTTTTATAAAAGCCTGTAATTTTTACTTGACTTATACCGCATTCTATGTAAGAATATGACGAGGCACAAATCAGTGCCATATCTGGCTGGTCCGGCTATCGCACTGGTAGAGTGCGAACTATTTCCCAAATTCAATATTTTACAATATAATGCGCAAAGGAGACTCCCATGAGACATTTATTGAATCCCTTAGACTTCTCTGTGGAAGAAATTGATGACCTTCTGGCCCTTGCAAGGGACATTGAACAGAATCTTCCAGGATACGCCCATGTATGCGACGGCAAGAAGCTGGCCACCCTTTTCTATGAGCCAAGTACACGGACGCGTTTAAGCTTTGAGGCTGCCATGCTGAACCTGGGCGGCAGTGTATTAGGTTTTTCATCCGCCAATTCCAGTTCTGCCGCAAAAGGCGAAAGCGTGGCCGACACCATCCGCATGATTTCCTGTTATGCTGATATCTGTGCCATGAGGCATCCAAAGGAAGGCGCTGCATTCGTAGCTGCCCAGAAGGCCCAGATTCCGGTCATCAACGCCGGAGACGGAGGCCATCAGCATCCCACCCAGACCTTAACCGATCTTATGACCATCCGTTCCATGAAGGGACGTCTGGACAACCTGACCGTGGGCTTCTGCGGAGACCTTAAATTCGGCCGTACCGTACATTCCTTAATCAACGCCATGGTCCGCTACCCCAACGTCAAGTTCATACTGATATCCCCGCCTGAGCTGCGCATCCCGGACAACATCCGTGACGACGTGCTCACTGCAAATAATGTTCCCTTTGAGGAAGTCGGCAACCTGGACGACGCTCTGGGCCAGTTAGACATTCTCTACATGACACGTGTGCAGAAGGAACGCTTCTTCAACGAGGAAGATTACATCCGTTTGAAAGACTGTTATATTCTGGATAAGAAGAAAATGAAACTTGCCAAGGAAGACATGTATGTGCTCCATCCTCTTCCCAGGGTAAATGAAATCTCCGTGGAAGTGGATGACGACCCAAGGGCTGCCTACTTCAAGCAGGCACAGTACGGCGTATACGTGCGTATGGCATTAATCATGAGATTACTGGAGGTGCAGAAACCATGTTAAACATCAGCGGATTACAAGAAGGCATTGTCCTGGACCACATTGAGGCAGGAAAGAGCCTGGACATCTACTATCACCTGGGCCTGGACAAGCTGGAATGCCAGGTAGCCATCATCAAAAACGCCCGCAGCAACAAGATGGGACGCAAGGACATCATTAAAATCGAGGGCGGCCTGGATACGGTTGACTTAAAGGTATTGGGCTACATCGACCACAACATAACGGTGAACATTATCCGCGGGGACAAGATTGCCGAAAAGCGGGCATTAAAGCTTCCCAAGAAAATCACCAATGTGATTCAGTGCAAGAACCCCCGCTGCATCACGTCCATTGAACAGGAGCTTCCCCATATCTTCTACCTGGCAGATGAGAAGGCAGAGGTTTACCGCTGCCAGTACTGCGAAGAGAAGTACAGCGAATTTAAATAGGATGATTATGGGGCGCTGCCCTTAAATACATGAAAGAGACAGTGGCTGTTGAGAAATCCATTCACCACTTCAAGGACAGCTTTTGTGTTGCCGGACGTAAAACGCAGAATGAAAAAACTCTGCATGCTGATTTGCTGCTTGCGGGAATTGCACAGCTCATTACAGTAGTGGTTGCTGATAAAATTCACATTTTTAATCAGAATTAAAAACTTGTTTCGCAATTACCTATGATAATCCGTAAAAGTCCGGCGCACATCCGCCTTTTCATCAATCATTTTCAGGCGTCTGGAAAACCATGGAAGCAGGGTTCCCTGAATGGAAATGGATAACAGAACAATACAAAACACCAGATTAAACAGATTATTTTTCATCGGCACCTGACGCAGTACGGCATAAATGGCAAATACAATAGAGGCCACACCGCGAAGCCCCGCCCAGGAAACCGTTCCGATCTGTCCCCATAAAGACCGGAAGCTTCCAAGAAGCACCGTCACTGCAAGTGGACGTCCAATCAGGGTCAGGAATACCATAATTGCCGCTGAGGGAAGAAATACCTTTGAATACCCGTTTCCTCCCAAAAGCACAGGAACTGCATAGGCAAGAACAGCCACGGCGAATACAAATATGGTTTTTCCCTCTGCAATGTCAAAATGAAGACGATTTGAAGTCCGGTTAAAATCACTGTCAGCATATAGGAAATGGGGTCATTGGAGCCGGATTCCATTTCCAGCAGGGAAGCAGTATTCTCCTTAAGATTCAGATTTTTAGACCGCAGAATGCCGAACACGGAGGCTGCATCCGTGGAGCCGATCACGGAAGCTGTCAAAAGACTCTCCAGAAGCGGAAGCTTCAAAATCAGATGGATAAAAAGCCCTGTAATTCCTGCTGTGAGAACCACCCCCGCAGCAGACAACAGCACAGACCGGCCAATCACCGGCTTTGCCTCCTTAATTATTCCAATGGCAAAATACAGGTTTTGCCGGAACTTTAACGGCTTATTAACATTTCTGTCTTTATCTCTGCTCATTTAAGCAGGCTGCTCCGATGATGCCTGCTCCGTTCCCCAGCTCTGCAAGGAGAATCCGGGTGTTCTTTTGGGAAGCTCTGGAATAGATTTTGGGTGCTGTTTTCTCCTTCACCGGAGCTAAAAGTGCCTCTCCGGCTCCGCTTAAGCCCCCGCCAATACAGAGTATCTCCGGCTGAAGAATATTGATAATATTGGCAATTCCCTCAGACAAATCCTCCATAAAGCCGTCCAGAACCTCACATGCTGTGGAATCTCCCTTCTCTGATGCCTCAAAGATCATGCGGCCGTTTACTCCGGACAGATCTCCTTTGCAGAGGGACCAGAGCATGGACTCATCCGAACGTTCCATAGCCTCTCTTGCCCGGCTCACTAAAGCTGCAGCCGATGCATAAGCCTCCAGACAGCCCTTCCGACCACAGGTACAAGGATGTCCGTTCTGATGGATCACCATATGGCCCAGCTCGCCTGCTGCTCCATTGTCTCCTTCCAGTATCCTTCCGTTCAATATAATACCTCCGCCGACTCCTGTTCCCAGAGTTACGGCTGTCATGGAACGGCTGCACCGTCCTGCACCTGCCAGATATTCGCCCCAGGCAGCAGCCTTGGCATCATTTTCCCCATAAACAGGGCATGGAAAAAGGTCTTTTAACATTTTCAGAAAGGGCACATTTTCAAAGCCGAAGTTATTGGCATACTCGATACAGTCTGTTTCCTTGTTCACTGTTCCGGGAATGCCGATCCCCACGCTTTCCACATCCTGAAAGGTTAATCCCTGTTCCTTTAAAAGGCGTTCTGTCAGCCTGTAAATAGCCTCTGCCAGCTCCTTTGCCGGTTTTGGCAGGCCTGTTGGCTCCTGAACGGCTGGCCCCAGCACTCTGTTTTCATCCACCAGACCAGCGGCTATCTTCGTTCCTCCAAGATCAATTCCGATTCTCAGCATATAATTTCCCCTTTATTTTCATAATTTACCGTTTATTTTACCATAAGGGAGAAATGCTTTTCTAGAGGAGTATAGCCATTTGCATATACGGTGAAACCGGCGCTGTTGATCTCTTCTCCGGAGTAATGTCCCTTGAAGGAGTGCTCTCCGAATCCGGGACCAATTTCCATTGTCACAGATCCGTCGTGAACCTCCAGATATCCGTCCTTTAATATCATGCCCTCTCCCGCTGCTGCCTCCAGAGCAAATGCAGGATGCTCCAGAGTTACACCTGCGGGAATGAAGATCTCCAATCTTAAAGGAAGACGGTCCAGTCCCTCAGCCTTCAGATGCAGCTCCAGCCCCTGATCCTTTTCCCGGATCTCCAGAGTTGTTTTTAACCGGCTGCTGATCAGTTTTTCCCGTTTGGTCTGATCCATTTTCCACCAGTCAGAGGTATCCTGTTTCTCCTTAAAGGGCAGATAATACCAGCTTTCTGCCTCTGCCTCCAGACGGCAGCCGTCGGGCAACTCTTCTATGGTCTGAGGAATGAAATTACGGATATCGCAGCAGCTTTCTCCGATTTTTACACAAAGCATCGTTCCCTGAGATTTAAAATACAAAAAAGCGCTCTTTCCGTTTAATACTGTGTAAGTATAGGAAGGCTTTCTCACCCTCAGCACACCGGCATGACGGAAAAATTTGCGATATTCCTCTAAAAATCCATATTCCTTAAAATGATATCCCATCATTTCATCATGGTTCATCACAATATGCAGACAGTCGGGCGCCAGATCTCCACGCTCCATATTATCTTTTATGATCTTATGTGCCGCTCCGTCAAAGGCAGGACAATGCTCTCTGCTGCACATATAAAGATACTGGTAGAAATATTTATCCGCATATTCCAGTTTTCCCTGATCCTGTCTGGTGGAATTCTGAGTGAAAATAGTATCGTCAGGGTCCATATAGGTAAGCATCATGGACAGATTGCGTTCCACATATCCCAAAAATGCCTCATCACCTGTTTCCTGATACATAGCCATCATGGCATTGTTTACAACTGCATTATAATTTCCCGTAGACCGCTCTGCATATTCTCCGTCCTCATCTCCGTCAATGCCCTCTGCCAGATACTGATCTGCCCGCGCCTTCAGCCCTGCAGCAAATCCATCTTCCTCTGCAAACAGATTAGAGCCCTGAAGAAGAGCTGCTGCGATTCCCCAACGGTGATTGGGCGTATGGAAGCCACCCTCGCGAATGGCATCCAAAGCCTTATGCATAATGGTTAAATACTTTTCCTTTAAAACCGTAATGGCCTCATCAGAAGAATCCCCATATTTTACCAGAAGCCGGTATGCGGCAATCAGCCGTTTAAAGCAGAATGAGGTATCTGCCGCTGATTTAAAATTGCAGGAGGGATAGTCAAAGCTTCCATCCTCTCTCTGGGTCCTTTCTATAAAATCCAGTGCCAGATTCACTGCTGCATACAGCTGTTCATTTTTATAAAAACAGCTGTCCTTGTGAAAATATACAGCCAGAGCAGAAGTCAGGGCATAAATCGTGGGCTTTGCTTCCCAGATATCGCCTTTGATTCCCCCATACTGCAGGGAAGCCGGGTCACCTACCTGACTTCCCATAAACTGCTTTGTTCTGTATTCTGCTCCCTTCAGCAGATGCGCCATATAACGTTCCATTGCAAGCCTCCGTTTTTAGCCCTTTACACCGCTGGCAGCCAGACCGCCGGTGATATAACGCTGCAAGATAATGAAAATAACAATAATAGGAAGGATGGACAAAATGGATGCTGCCAGAATGGAGTTCCAGTCTACGCCCATTGTTCCGATATAACTCTTGATTGCAATCTGAATGGTAAAATTCTCCTGATCGGAAAGCACCATCAGAGGCAGAATATAGTCATTCCAACGCCACATGAATGAGAAAATGGTCAGTGTAATGGTAACGGAGGATCCCAGTGGAAGCATGATCGACCGGAAAATCCGGAATTCGGAAGCTCCGTCCAGTCTTGCTGACTCTGCAAGCTCCAGGGGAATAGACATATAATGCTGTCTGTACATGAAAATACCGGTTGTTGTGGTTACAACGGGAAGGATACAGCCCCAGATACTATTGTAAAGTCCCATTTCGCTGACTACCGTAAACTGTGCGATGGTCAGGATTTCACCGGGAATTAAGGTTCCTAGCAGGAATACGGCAAATACCTTGTTTACATAGGGAATTTCCTTGCGGTAGATAGCAAGGGCATAACCGCACATGGCACTGATAACAACTGTAATCAGCGTGCCTACCACTGCCAGAAAAAGGCTGTTCTTTACATAGGTAAAAAATCCGTCTGCTACTACGCTGACATAGGATTCACCGCTGGGTGCCTGCGGAAAAAGATGCAGGGGATAGGCAAACAGCTCCGTAGAAGGTTTAAACGAGCTGAATCCCAGCCAGATAATCGGGAAAACCATAAGTCCTGCTACGGCCAGTCCCAGAACCGTCATACATATGGTTTCTACTTTACGCTTTACAGATCCTTCCATTATACTTCACCTCCGCCTTTGGTTGCTTTAAACTGTATCACTGCGATTACGATAAACAGAAGGCTTATAAGGATGCCTGCTGCAGAAGCGTAGCCGTACTTATACTGGTTAAAGCCCTGATCAAAAATATACTGTACCATATAGGTAGTTGAGGAACCCGGTCCTCCAAGGGAAATACCCTGTACCAGTGCGTATTCCTTTAAAAGAGATACGGTAGAAAGGAGAAGTACAATAAATGTTGTAGGCATCAGAAGCGGCAATGTGATGTTGATAAATGCCTGAATCTTTTTTGCACCGTCTACGCTGGCTGCCTCATACAGCTCCTGGTTAATATTGTTAATACCGCCTACATAAAGAAGCATATAGTATCCGGCGGAAATCCAGTTGGAGGCCACACTGATTACCACAGTTGCCAGAATCGGATTTAATGACCACTGCAGGGGATCAATTCCCATTTTCTGCAAAATAAAGTTAATTAAACCGTATTCCTGTCCGAACATCCAGTTGATTGTGATACCGGCTACCAGAGCAGATAAAAGAACCGGAATATAAATCAGGGTACGCATGATGGTCTTTCCCTTTACCAGCTTAGAGGTAACCAGAGCCGCTAAAAGCAGGGGAACGGCAATCTTAAAGGGCAGGTTGCAGACTGTATATATAAGGGTTCTTCCCACAGTCTTATAAAAATCTGTATCCTTTAAAATATCTGTATAGTTCTTTAAGCCAATCAGATCCATGGTCTTCCAGCCATCATAATTGGTAAATGAAAACCAGATGCTTAAGATCAGCGGCACCATGAAAAATACCGCAAATAATGCCAGCGATGGAAGTACGAACAGCCAGAAGCTGTGTGTATGGCAGAATGACTGCCTTGTACTCTTTTTCATGTCAATCTCCTCCTTGATTTCTTTTTAATCATTCATGTGCTTTCTGCATTCCATAAAGAACAGCATGGCCAGAGCCTGTCCGTAAGGCATGGGCTTAAGCTCAATCTCTTTGTAGAAATCCTTTGTCTTTCGTCCCATTGGGGTTCCGTAGGATACCTGATTTACAACGCCCGTCTCATCGGTATATTCCATAATAGGCTCAAGCGCCTTAAGAGCGCCTGCAGCCCAGTCTGCTTCCGCCAGTCCCAGTTCTGCCCCCTTTAAAATACCATATGCAAAACCACAGGTAGCACTGGCTTCTACATAGGAGGTCTTATCATCAATCAGAGTATGCCACATTCCTGTGGGTTCCTGATACTGAATCAGCGCTTCTGCCTGACGCTTCCAGGTTTCTTTTAAAAGCTTTTCCACACTTGGACTGCAGGGACACAGTGCCAAAAATTCCGGAATCGCTGCTGTAATCCAGCAGTTCCCTCTTCCCCAGAAGGCTGCAGCAAAATGGCTCTCTTCCTTAAAGGACCAGCCGTGATACCAGAGGCCCGTTTTACGGTCTGTAAGATATTTGATATGAAGCAGAAACTGATATTCCGCCTCGTCCTGATATTTCTTTTCTCCCAGAATTCGGCCCATATTCGCAAGGAAAAGAACGGTCATAAACAGTGTATCATCCCACAGCTCTCCCTCATTTAAGGTATCTGAGGTAATGTGCTGCAGTCCGCCTTCCTTTGTTCTTGGAAAATCAGCGTAAATCCATCTGGCCCATTCCCGGCAGACCTCCATGTAGCGTCCATTGTCTGTTTCCTCTGCCACAAAGGACATGGCTAAAAGAGGAGTTACCGTATTTACATTCTTGGCGGGAAGCCCGATCTTTAACTGTCTTTCATAGTAGGAAGTCAGGATGTTCATATACCGCTCATCCTTTGTTTCTTTATAAAGCTTCCATACTCCGTAAAGGCCTACGCCCTGAGTCCACTCCCAAAACTGGTACCTTCTGATATCATCTCCGGCAAGGCTCCTTGTCTTCATTCCCTCCATAAACTGGGAATCCTCCTCGTAAAGAACCTTTTCAAAGCTGTTAAGATACAGATCAATGTAACGGTCAATATCCGTTGCTGTGTATTTCATCCTCTCGCTCCTCTCATCGGAAGACCTTCATCGCTTCCATCACTTTCTGGATCTATCCTAACACTTTGATAAGTCAATTTCTACATCTATTTTGCCTTTTAGCTATAATAGCATTGCATATTTTGCTTTACGTGCAGGTTTTTGCTTTTTTATTTTATCAATCATTTCTCAAAAAGGCAAATAAAAAAACAGTCCATCCCACAAAGAATGAACTGTTTTCTGTGTAATAAAATTAGTATGCCATGCTCCAGCCAGAAGCCTCAGACAGCTGCTTTGCAAATCCGTCCAGTGCCTCTTTTGCTGTGATCTCTCCGGATACTGCGCGCTTTAATGCATCTCTGTACTCATTATCCTTATAATTTCTCCAGGAAGAGCTCTCATCTGTCATAAATGTATCTGTAACAAAATCAGTCTCAGCCTGCATTAATGCAAACTCTTCCTTCGCCTTGTCTGTCTCAGGCTCATAAGCAACATCGTTCATAACAGACAGACCCTTGTGAAGCTGCAGATACTCTTTGTAATGCTCCTCCTCGAAAAGCCACTGTACGAACTGCTTTGCCAGCTCAGTATTCTTTCCGTTCTGAGGAATTGCAAGAGCTGCACCGCCGATGATTGCGGACTGGCACTCGCTTCCCTTTGGTGAAGGCATTACGCCAAATTCGAATTTGGAAATATCATTTGTAAAGGTGTTGTAATTCCAGGAGCCGGATAACAGGATAGCTGCATCTCCATTCTTGAAATACTCAACCGGGTTATCTGTGGTACCTCCTGCCCAGATTGCCTTTGGCATTACTTCATTGTTAGCCTGAACAAAACGCTCCAGGGTTGCTACGTTCTCAGGACTGTTTACAGTTACCTTAAAGCTGTCCCCATCCTTTTCTACCAGAGAACCGCCGTTTCCGTACATCAGGATATCGTAACGTGCTCTTGATACATCAGCAGCAAAGCCGTACTTTACGCCACCCTTTTCCTGAAGCACTGCCGCATTTTCATACAGCTGTTCCCATGTCCATGGATTCTCCTGTGTGGGAGCCTCAATGCCTGCTGCAGCAAATGCATCCTTGTTATAGAAAACACAGGTTGTTGTAAACTGCTCTGTGATACCTGTAATCGCATCCGAAGAATAGGATTTTCCTACAATATTAAGTGCGGACTGATTAAATCTGGAAAGATCTACCACATCCTCCATGTTTACGAACTCATCTGGATAAATCTGATGAAGGAAGGTAGTGGAAACAATATCCGGAAGGTCTTTATTCTTAGCCATAGCCGGGAACTTGCTTCTCATATCATCATGGGAAATGATAATCTTTTTAATGGTATTTCCGCTTTCCTCTGCCCAGTGGTTTAAAGCATTTCCAAGAGCATCCTGCTCTCCCGGCTCCTCAGAAAGCATTACGGAAAGAGTCTGTCCTGTAATAGGGCCTGAACTTTCTGCTGCTGTTTCTTCTCCCTTTTTTGCTGAATCAGAACCACCGCAGGCTGTCAGTGCTGCTGCCATAGACAGAGTCAGAGTCAGAACGCCTGCCAATGCTCTTGCTGATCTCTTTTTCATAATAATATCCTCCTTAATACCTCTTGTTTTTGCATTTCCTCTCAACTGCTTTCGATGACTCCATAGTATCATTTTAATACATCAATTTCTACGCCATTTTTGCCTTTTTCGATATATAATATTGTATATTTTGCTTTTCACTTCCATCTTTGCTCTTACAGACCTATTTTCCGGTACAAACCTTCGGTGTAAGGCGGATGGAAAAAATCTCATATGGTTTCATCTCAAATTCCAGCGTCTGCCCCTTCCGGCACAGCTCTGTCTCCGGAACAAATGAGATTGTCTTTAAATCGGTCTGTTCCATCAGATCACAGACGGCTGCCTCAAAATCAGGAAGTAAAGGAAGCTCCAGATGCACTCTGGTACGCATTCCATAAGCCTCATACAGGCGGATAATCAGGTCATCCCCCTCCTCAGCCTTCTTTACCGTATCTGTAAAAATGTTTTCTTCGGCAATCCGTAAGAAGGACCAGCTTTCTGTTTTTATTCCGTTTTCTCTCTGTATTATCAGAGGACAATTTAAGTCATATGCCTCCCGGATTACCCCTCCTCTCCTGAAATCGCCTCTGTGTGGATAAAGGGAGTATGTAAACTCATGGAGACCCTGATCTGCCTGAGGATCCGGGAATATGCCGGATTTAATCAGAGTCAGGCTCATCACTGAATCATGAATGTCACAGCCGTATTTACAGTCATTTAAGATTGCAGCTCCATAGCCATATTCGGACAGATCCATCCACTTGTGGGCGCATACCTCAAAGCGTGCCTGATCCCAGGTGGTATTTTTGTGAACCGGGCGCTTCACATTTCCAAACTGAATTTCAAAATCTGCTTCACTGCTCTGTATATCAAGAGGGAAGGAGGTTCTTAAAAGGAGCTGGCTTTCATTCCAGTCTGCCTTTGTCTTAAAATCAATTCTGGAGGTATGGGGATAAAAGCAGATCTTCTGTTCCAGAACGGAATCCATGAAACGGCGGCGGATAAAAAGGCAGCCTCTTACAGGGCCATTTTCCTCCAGATAAAATTCCATGACACCTCCGAATTTCCATTTCTTTTCCCTGTATCCTGCATCAATATTCCAAGCATCAAACTCCATGGGGCGATCCTCATATACCAGAAGTTCATTTCCAACAGCACCTTTTTTAAGCAGCTCTCTGTCCTCTCTCAGATCTCGTATACCGCAGATTTCCCCCTGACCGTCAAATTCCATATGGAAAAATGGCGTATCAAAGCTTACGGGCCAGCCTCGTTCATCTGTCATCAGGCTGGTGATCACCGGCTCTTCTTCCGCCCTGACGGAAGATGAATATTCATATACTCCGATTCCCTTAGAAGGCGCGTCTTTTATCAGGAATAATGTGCTGCCGTCCGGCGTTTTCTGTACGCTGATGTTCTCCGGGCAGCTCCCGTTTCGGTATTCCTCTGCCATAACAGCCTCTTCACCTGAAAGCTCTGCAACAGAGGTCCGTCCAAAGCTTAAGGGATTAAAGACAGCCAGACATTCTTTTTTATTCTCTTCTTCTAACACGGACAGAACAGCGGACTGGGATTCGTTTACAATTCTTCCGGCTGACTGAATGATTTCCTCATACTGAACAGCGGAATCCTCATACACATCCTTTATGGATGAACCGGGCAGAATATCATGAAACTGATTTATAAGCAGAAGCTTCCAGTTTTTTTCCAGGTCTTTTGCAGGATACTCATATTTCGCTCCCATTACCTTTGCCAAAACAGAATAAAATTCCGCATCACCCATCAAAAATTCGCAGGCTCGATTATACTTCTTATTTTTTGCCTGAGAGGTATAGGTTCCCCGATGAAACTCCAGATACAGCTCTCCGCACCAGGAGGGAAGACATTTCCGGTCCATATTATCTTCCAAAATATGGAAGAAGTCCTTTGCAAAGGTCTGGTGTACACGAGGTACACCCGCGACCCCCTCCTCCATTCTGCGGCTCTGCTCCAGCATCTCCTCTGTAGGGCCTCCGCCTCCGTCGCCATAGCCATAACAGGTCAGAACATCACTGCTGGTTTCCTTATTCTGATATCTCTGCCAGGTTCCCTTTATCTGACTGGGGTTCTGCAGTCCATTGTAGGTGGTGCTTCCATTTGGCATATCCTTAAGGCTGCATCCGGGAAGATAATTTCTGGTCGTAATCAGATGAGTCAGAACCTGGCTTCCATCAATCCCTTTCCACATAAACGTATCATAAGGAAAAACATTATACTCATTCCATCCCAGCTTGGTAGTCATAAAATAGGAAAGACCTGCTTTTTTCATAATCTGAGGCATGGCTGCACTGTATCCAAATACATCCGGCAGCCAGAGCACCTCCTGCTTTTTCGCCCCCAGCTCTTTTTCAAAAAAACGTTTCCCATAGAGAATATGGCGGATCAGCGACTCGCCGGACGCCAGATTGCAGTCCGGCTCCAGCCACATTCCTCCTTCGGCCTCCCAACGCCCCTCCTGTATCTTTTCCCGGATTTTCTCAAACAGCTCCGGAGCCTCTTCCCTTACAAATTCATAAAGCTGGGGCTGGCTGGACATAAACTTATACTCCGGATACTGCTCCATCAGGTTCAGAACCGTCCGGAAGCTGCGCACTGCCTTCTGTCTGGTCTGTCTCAAGGGCCATTTCCATGCCACATCAATATGGGTATGACCGATCGAATGGACCGTTACCCGCTGGCTGCGGCAGATTTTCGGCAGATTCTTTTTCACATACTCCCGCACCTCTTTTACAGACCGGAAAAATTCTTCTGATCCCGGCTTTCTTAAATCAAGGCCTGAAATGGCAGTATTTAAAAATTTCATAACTTCAATCCGGTCCAGATTCTCCTCGGAAAGAAGCTCTGCTGCCTCAAAAGGAACCTTCAGATCATAATACAGGCCTGCGATTTCCCTGTCATAGACAGCAGCCGTAAGATGGAAAAAGTTTGTAGGATTTTCGCTGTTGGAATAGGCATAAAACACCAGTTCAAATCTCCCTCTCTCCTGAGCCTTCTCTGTGAGAATCAGATCCTGATGATTCATATCCATAGTCCCTGCGAGAATTCCATCCTTATATGCCATAATCTGAGGATTATCCGTGTTCCAGATATCATCTGCGCCTGTATTTAAGGTTACACGGACTTCTTTCCCTTCCCATTCCCTCTTTATAACAACTCTTGTCCTGAACCAGAAATGCCGGTCCCTTCCGCCCCAGGTTTCACAGCTTCCAAAAGGCATCCATCCATCCCTTATCTGATCCTGATTAAGGGTTTCTGAAAAATGGTAGTCTCCCGGACGGATCTCTACCTCTGTCAGCTCCTCCTTCAGAGAGTAGCGCCACTGTCTCAGGCTGTCTAAAACCGGTCGTATTCTGTTTCTCATTACATCCATCTATCCGTCCTCCACCTCTTGTTTTTCCTGTCAGTTCTGCTTTAAAATACCTGCAAGCTTCAGGTACAGGCCATAAAAAACAGCCATAGCTGCGGGAAGTATCATAAAACTGATACCATAGCCCCATCTGGATGAAACTGCGCCGAAGAGCATATTAAATACAATATCTGCCACTGTAGCCGCACTGATAATAACACCTGTGCGGGTAGCCGCTGTGCCGGACGGGTAAATCTGCTGGATCAGAAGCACCATGGTCGGATACAGAATTGCCAGTGCGAATCCCGATGCTCCCAGAATCCATACACCGCCCTCTCCCAGAATACAGCCTGCACAGAACATAGCTGTTCCAATGCCTCCAAAGAGCTTCATACTTCTTACTGCTCCCATTTTCTGAACCACAGGAGCGAAAATCAGACGTCCGGCTGTCATACCGGCCCAGAACAGGGACAGGCTTGCAGAAGCACTGGCAGCTTCCATGGAAAATGCAGAAATACAGTATGACATCAGCCAGTTCATTATGCCATGTTCACCGATAAAATAACAGCCCATCATGGCAATAAAAATCCAGAATACCTTTGAATCCGGCTCCTTTTTAATTCTTTCCTTTTCCTGCTCCTTCTCTTCCCCCTGTCTGGGCACCTTTAAAAAGAAAAACAGTGCCATTACCAGACCGGCGATTCCTGAAAGAATGCCGTTCGTCCATTTCCAGCCCTCATAGTGAAAGGCATATCTTCCCAGCAAAAACTGGCTTCCGCTGGTTCCTATACCCTGAATAAAAAAAAGCACATTTACCATAAGTCCCGCATAGCCGGCAAACACAGCCGGAGTCAATATGTTCACGGTGGTGTTTAAAAGAGTGGATGCTCCCAAAGCAAGAAACATGGAAACCAAAATCCACATATAGCTGTCTGTCACCAGATTAATAAGAACAGCTCCCGCCCAGACTGCCGTTACAGCCATGGCCACATTCTTTCTTGGAAACAGATCCAGAAGCTTTCCTCCAATACTTAAAAACAGCAGATTTCCCTCATAGCTGATTGTGACAATCAGAGACAGCTGGCTCCCGCTTAAATCATACCTGTTCTGAAATACAGGGGCAAAAATTCCCCGAAGGGCGTCATTTGCTCCAAGTCCTGCCATTAAAAAAGCAAAGCATAGAAATGCAATCCATTTTGTTCGTTTCATTTTCTGATTTTCTCCTGTTTATTCTTCTGTCCTTCCCGGTGTTATAATCCAGGTTCTGGAAAATTCCGGTTCATTGAACTGATATTTTTCCAGCAGCTGAGGACCGCAGCTTCCTGAACCGATACCGCTCTGACTGTGATCCAGACAGAGAATCGTGCTGTCTGCCTCCTCCAGTTCAAAATCATGGGCCTTCCCGGACAGCTCCTCCTGTGTATAGGTACATGCCTGGAACATAAATGCCTCCCCGGATGTGACTTTAAGCCCCATCTCTTCTCCGCTGAGAGAGCACCAGCTGCAGTCCCAATGAGCGCCATACTCCTGAGGCTTCAGATAAGGCCGGTGCATGGTTCGTACATTTCCCTCAAATATGCCGTGCCAGGATGCCCGATGCTTATCCGGATAGCTTTCTTCCGGCCCCATTCCGCAGTAACGCACCTGACAGAAACTCTTATCCAGAAACAGACGCAGGCCAAACCTTGGAAGGAACGGAAATTCCATATCCTTCTTTACGTTCAGCTCCACCCGGATCTGCCCGTCCGTGTGAATCTGCCATCTGGATTTAATATTTAAGATGCGCTGAATATGAACCGCTGATAAAGACAGCTCTGTTACAAGCTCTGCTGATCCGTCTTTCAGCAAATGTGCTTCCGTTGAATAGGTTCGTACCCTGGTGCGGTCATAACCGGCTCTCTCCCATTCCAGACGGATGCGGCGGTCATTATCCGCAGGAGCTCGCCAGATATTGTACTCCATGGGATGGGTAAGGTATTCTTTTTCTCCCTTTTTAATCTCCGAAAAGACTCCCAGGAACGTATCATATACATAGGTGAAGTCCTTTCCTGTTACGGTAATCCGCCGTTCTGTCTGATCCAGTATAAGAGCAGCTCTGCCTGTTTCCGGTAATTTTTCTTTCCCGCAGATCTCTGTTTTTTCGGACACAGCCTCCGGCAGCTCTGCCTCATCAAAGCCAAGCTCCCAGCCTTCCTTCAGTCCGGAAACCGGATATCTGAGCAGATATCTTACTCTCAAAAAGCATCTGCCTCCTTCGGGAAGCCTGCCTGTATACTGCACTGCTGCACTTCCATGAGGCGGCACGGAGGGCAGCTCCTTTTGTATGCCTGTCTCTACGATTTTTCCGTCCTGAACGGCTTCCCATTTCAGATACACATAGTCCTTAAGATCTGTAAAATCCATATGGTTTTTAAGAACAACCAGCCCCTTTTCCCAGTCTACACTCTGTATTCTGGCAGGACGATATACGTTTTTAAATTCCCGTAAGCCCGGATGGGGAATCCGATCCGGAGACACCAGACCATCCACACAGAAGTTTCCGTCATGAAGTTCTTCCCCATGATCCCCGCCATAGAGAAAGCCTTCCTTCGTTTTTACCGCATGGTCGCACCACTCCCAGATAAAGCCGCCGCACATTCCATCGTATCTGTGAATTAATTCAAAATAGTCCTCCATATCTCCCGGTCCATTTCCCATGGCATGGCAGTATTCGCACATCATAAAGGGCAGATTTTCTGAAAAAATCCGGCTGTCCGGCTCTTCAAAATACCTGCATATTTCCTCCTGATCCGGGTACATCCTGCTGTACATATCCATGGAGCTGAAATCATATTTCTTTACATCCGGCACATATCTTGCGCCTTCATAGTGACACAGTCTGGTATCATCCCGTTCTTTGGTCCAGGCCATAGCTGCCTCAAAGGCACACCCGTAAGCGCTTTCATTTCCCATAGACCAGATCAATACGCTGGCATGGTTTTTATCCCGCTCCACACAGCGTCTCGTACGGTCCAAAACGGCCTCCGTGTATGCCGGATTATCTGCAATCCACCGATTCCACTGCCTCACATGGGTATCCCAGTCATCCACCTTTTTAAATACCTTATCTGTGCCATGGCTCTCATTGTCCGCTTCATCCATCACATAAAATCCCATTTCATCAAAAAGGTGGTAATACTGGGGACTGTTGGGATAATGGCTTGTACGGATGGCATTTACATTGTGCTCCTTCATCAGCCGCAGATCCGTTTCCATCTGCTGCCTGTTTATGGCAAAGCCTGTAACTGGATCACTGTCATGACGGTTTACACCATGGAATTTTACGGCTGTTTTATTGATAAACAGCACTCCATTGTCCACATAAATCTCCCGGACGCCGAAGCGGTCGGTGATCCATTCCTTTTCGGTCTGAAGCTCAATGGTGTAAAGCCAGGGCGTCTCTGCATTCCAAAACCGGCAGTTTTCCAGACAAAAACAAATCCTGTCTTCCTCTGTTTCTCTGCTCCAGTTCTGCTCTAAAACCACTTCTCCATCTGGATCCAGCACACGAATCAGCCCCTCCGGCCGGTTGGCGCCGTAAAAGGACAGCTCTACAGAAATCTCAGCTGAATTTCCCTGGATATAGGGCCGGATAAAATAATCCCGAACCGCTTCCTTCGGACGTTTCAGTACATACACATCTCTGAAAATGCCGCTCATACGGAACTTGTCCTGATCCTCCAGATAACTTCCGTCACACCACTTTAACACCAGCACTGTCAGACGGTTATCCCCCTCCTTCAGATACCGGGTAATATGAAATTCACTGGTTGAATGGGATACCTGAGAATATCCCACAAAGGTTCCGTTGATCCACACATAAAAGCAGGAATCCACACCCTCAAAATTCAAAAATGCCTCCGGTGCATCCGGGCAGCTTTTATATTCAAAGCTCCTTTCATACAGTCCGCAGGGATTTTCCCTTGGAACAAAGGGCGGATCAAAGGGGAATGGATATCTGGTATTGATATACTGATTCTCATCTTCACCATAGCTCTGCCATACAGCAGGAACCTCTGCCTCCTTTCCCCTGATTACTCCCTCATTCCAAAAATTCTCCGGCAGATCGTATACACTTTCAAAATATTCAAATTTCCAGATTCCGCTTAAAAGGAAAAAACGGTCTGATTTCTCCCTGTCCAGAAAATAACATCCTCTGCCGGAAGCCGGAATATAATACGCCCGGTCAGGCTCTGTATTTACATGCAAATGGTTCATATCCTCAAAATAACCTGGTATCTGCATTGCTGTATCTCCTATGATTATTATTTTTTTATTACAGTATACCTGCTTTTCAAAGCAATAACTATTTCAATTTTGTCTTTATGCTATTTAGGTATTGCATTTTTTGTTTTTTTATGATTTACTGATGATACCATCAGTGAATAAGGGGGCACAACTCATGAAAACCTATCACAACTCGCCTCTTCTCTACGAAGAAGGCTTTTCCATTATTATCAACGAAGTAGCCACACCCATTGAAAACTCCACGTTTTATTACTTTGACTACGATAAACGCAGCCACGCAATCAACATGGATTTTCCTCATTTTCACAGCTTCTATGAGCTGATGATCCTCTTAAGCCCAAAAGCATACCACTTTGTAGAGGGAAAACGGTATGACCTCATTGCAAATGACCTGGTGCTCCTCCCTCCCTCTGTGCTTCATCAGTCAGAATATCTGCCCGGACCGCCCAGCGACCGCATTATCATTGGCTTTATGCTGCCAAAGCAGATGAATTTTGGCGCTTCCGGCTACAAGGAGATCCTCTCCGTATTTAACAGCTCTGTGCCTGTTTTCCGTTTCCACAGAGAGGAACAGAACCGTCTGTATCAAAAGCTCAACGAAATCGTAAGCATTGCCCAGGACACGCCAAATGTCAATATCCGTAATCTGCTTATTCATACCAAATTTACGGAATTTCTCTTTCTCCTGTATGAAATGCAGGGTTTAAACCATTATGTCCCCAATGTAGAAAACGGAGTTAAGGAAAAAATTTATACCATCACCAACTATATCCATACCCACTATAGCGAAGATATCTCCCTTGCAGCTCTGGCAGATACATTTTACATCAGTCCCTACTATCTGTCCCACCAGTTTAAAAATGTCACCGGATATACGGTTGTACAGTACATACAGCTGACCCGGATTAAAAATGCACAGTATCTCCTGCTCAATTCACCGCTGCGCATTACGCAGGTAGCGGAATCCACAGGATTTTCCAGTTTTTCACAGTTTAACCGGGTATTCCGGAAATTCTGCGGTATGTCTCCTTCAGACTACAAGCTGATTTCCCACCATTCCTCTTACCGCCCAACAGCTCCGGATGAGCAGCAGTAATTTTACCACAGCTTTACAAAAACGCACAAAATGCACAATACACCTTTCAAAGGGGCTTTCCAGTCAAGGAAACTGCTTAAAAAGCAAAGGAAACGAAGGCATTGTTAAAGTACGCCAAAAATCCGAAAGGGCTCCCAAAACAAAAGAATTCCTTCCGGATTTTTTTATGCATAGAGCGAGGGTATCGCTCAATCATCTAATTTGATGATTTTGCGACACCCTCTGTCTTTATTTGTTGTGCGCCTGGCGGCGCACGTTTCTAACGGGTGAAAGTCCTGAATCCACCTGGTAGCGGGAAGGATATAGCCGAAGGCAAGGGTGTTGCAGGTGACTGCAAATCTGAAGGAAGCCGGATGTGGGGAACGAACCCATGGGCAAACCTCTGGTCTGACGGACAGAAACCGTATAGAAGGCTGTACATGAGGGTAAGTCTGCAACACAAGATGAAGCCCGATAGCTACACGGAATCGTGTACAGTAAATGCGGCAGATAGATGGAGGGAAAGAAACGTGTGGTACCCAGGGAGGTCTGTACGGAATGCTCTGAAAGGAGTAACCATTGCCGAGAGGTAATGCTGAGCGTACAGAAGTCAGCAGAGGTCATAGTAGCTGTTTTCAGTGAAGGACCGAATCAATAGGAGTCTTTAGTACGACAGGGAAAGGAGGAATGGGCAGATGGGTACAGAAAACAGAGAAAGCTGCTCGCAAAGAGATAGCGCGGAACGCAAAGGGTATGTGAGAGCGCACCGCTCATTCAACCGGATATGGAAGGAAAGAGACAGTGCAGAGCCAGACATCTTAAGTAAGATACTGAACAAGGAAAATCTGAACAGGGCTTACAAAAGAGTGAAGGCAAACAAGGGAGCGCCGGGAGTGGATGGAATGACCATTGAAGCGGCGTTACCATGGCTGAGGGAGAATAACTATGAACTGGTAGAGAGAATCAGGAAGGGGAAGTATACCCCATCTCCAGTCAGGCGTGTGGAGATTCCGAAGCCGGAGGGAGGGATACGAAAGCTTGGTATCCCCACCGTAATAGACCGTATCATCCAGCAGGCAATGCTTCAACAGCTCATGCCAATCTACGAACCATTGTTCTCGAAAGACAGCTTCGGCTATCGTCCGGGACGAGGAGCAAAAGACGCCATTCTCAGGATAAAGGAGTATATCGAACAGGGATACACGAGGGCAGTAGTTCTCGACTTATCGAAATACTTTGATACGCTGAACCATACGATACTGCTGAACCTGTTGAGGAAACAAGTAAAAGACGAAAGAGTGGTGCAGATGGTGAAGCGGTACCTGAAAAGTGGAGTGATGGAAAACGGTGTTGTGACAGAAACGAAGGAAGGCTCCCCGCAGGGAGGAAATCTATCCCCACTCTTAGCAAACGCGTATCTGAATGAGTTCGACTGGGAGTTCCACAGACGGGGCGTACCGTGTATCCGCTATGCAGACGACATCGTACTGCTGGCAAAGAGCGAACGGGCGGCAGAACGACTGCTGGAATCCAGCACGAAATATCTGGAGGCAAGGCTGAAACTGAGAGTGAATCGGGAAAAGAGCCGAACGGTCAGTGTGTTCGCAATCCAAAATTTTAAGTTCCTTGGTTTTTGTTTTGGGAAGAACGGAACAGGGACCTATATCCGTGTCCATGGAACGTCATGGAAGAAAGCCAAGGAGAAACTGCGCAGGCTTACTTCCCGGAGCAGGTGCGGGAGTATCATCCGAACCAAGGAAAAGATAAAAGTCTACATGAGAGGATGGCTGAACTACTATGGGATAGCGGACATGAAGAAAAACATCGAAAGCCTGAATGGATGGTTGTACCGCCGGATACGGATGTGTATCTGGAAACAGTGGAAACTGCCCAAAACCAGAATGAGGAAACTCATAGGACTGGGAGTAGACAGCCATTATGCGGCAACAATAGCCTACGACCGCAAGGGATACTGGTTCAATGCCGGAAACAAGGCGGTCAACTGGGCATTAAGTAAAGAAAGACTGATAAACTGGGGCTTTTATGACTTAGCCGCAGTCTATCAGTCTCTGCACACCAACTATTGAAAGCGCCGTATACGAGAACCGTACGTACGGTGCTGTGAGAGGACGGCGGTTAATCACCGCCTCCTACTCGATTATCCATATCCATATATACGGCGCACGTACCCTATCCTTCCATAGCGCGACCTACAGATACATTTTCCTGTCTGTTTTCCTTTTTCCCTCCGGTCCTATGTAGACAGAGTTATCAAGGGCCGGGACCGGATACGAACCGTGTAAATCGGTATCAGGGCCTTCCATCCGGCTTCCCCCGCCTTTCCAAATATGTCCCCTACTTATCAGCAGGCACGATTTCCAGCCAGTAACCGTCCGGGTCCTTGATGAAATAAATTCCCATGCCAGGATTCTCGTAGCAGATGCATCCCATCTCCTCATGGTGCTTGTGGGTGCCGTCAAAATCATCCACATGGAATGCCAGGTGGAATTCGCACTCTCCCAGATCATATGCTTCCTTCCTGTCCCGCAGCCAGGTCAGCTCCAGGGTAAAGTCCGTCACTCCGTCTCCCAGGTAAACCAGCTTAAAGGAACCGTCCGAAGCGTTCTTCTCTCTCACCGGTTCCAGGTTCAGCGCCTCTTTATAAAAAGCAAGGCTCTTCTCCAAATCCAGTACATTAAAATTAAAATGGTTAAATGTAATCATAGGTTGCTCCTTTCTCTTTTAAAAAACCGGCCTGCACCGCAGGATGCAGACCGGCAATTGTTTCATACGTTTAGTTTTTGGGAACCATCACTTCCATGCCGCCCATGTAAGGACGCAGCACTTCCGGTATCTTCACACTGCCGTCCGCCTGAAGGTTGTTCTCCAGGAAAGCAATCAGCATACGCGGAGGCGCCACCACGGTATTGTTCAGGGTGTGGGCCAGATACTTTCCTCCGTCCTCTCCCTGTACGCGGATTCTCAGACGGCGGGCCTGGGCATCTCCCAGGTTGGAGCAGCTTCCCACCTCAAAATACTTCTTCTGTCTTGGGGACCATGCCTCCACGTCCACTGACTTCACCTTAAGGTCAGCCAGATCGCCGGAGCAGCACTCCAGAGTGCGGACAGGAACATCTAAGGAGCGGAACAGATCCACGGTGTTCTGCCACAGCTTATCATACCACATGGGGCTTTCCTCCGGCTTGCAGACCACAATCATCTCCTGCTTTTCAAACTGATGAATACGGTAAACGCCTCTCTCCTCAATTCCGTGGGCGCCCTTCTCCTTGCGGAAGCAGGGGGAATAGCTGGTCAGTGTCAGGGGAAGCTGCTGCTCCGGCGTAATTGTATCAATAAATTTACCAATCATGGAGTGCTCGCTGGTACCAATCAGGTACAGGTCCTCTCCCTCAATCTTATACATCATGGCATCCATCTCGGCAAAGCTCATGACGCCTGTGACCACATTGCTGCGGATCATAAAAGGAGGTACACAGTAGGTAAATCCGCGGTTAATCATGAAATCCCTTGCATAGGAAATCACTGCGGAATGAAGTCTGGCAATATCGCCCATCAGGTAATAGAAACCGTTTCCCGCCACTCTTCTGGCCGCGTCCAGATCAATACCGTTAAACCGCTCCATAATATCTGTGTGGTAAGGAATCTCAAAATCCGGTACCACGGGCTCACCGAACCGCTCCACTTCCACGTTCTCACTGTCGTCCCTGCCGATGGGCACGGTTGGGTCGATGATGTTGGGAATGGTCATCATGATTTTGGTAATCTTCTCAGAAAGCTGTCCTTCCTTTTCCTCAAGCTCCGCCAGACGCGCGGAATTGGCGTTGACCTCCTGCTTCACGGTCTCTGCCTCATCCTTCTTCCCCTGGCCCATCAGCATGCCTATCTGCTTGGACAGCTTGTTGCGGCTGGCCCTTAAATCATCGGCTTCCTTCTGTGTGGCCCTTGCCTCCGTGTCCAGTGAAATCACTTCGTCCACCAGCGGCAGCTTGCTGTCCTGGAATTTATTCTTAATGTTCTGCTTTACAATGTCCGGGTTCTCTCTTACGAATCTTAAATCTAACATGGTATTCCTCCTGGATTTCCTTGATATAATACCTTCCAATTCTGGACAGGTATTCCTGTACTGTTAAAGAGTATATAACATTTTACCATGAAATAAAAGCCCTTTTTCTGTTTTTCCTGCTGCTGTTTTCCTGCTGCTGTTTTCCTTCCGCCTCCCTGCTGTACCGGCATACGCCGTCCACGTAAGTGGCTTCCACCGGAATGCCGGCCAGCTCCTCAGGAGAGGTCTCAAAGGGATTGGCTCCCAGTATCACAAAATCTGCCAGCATCCCTGGCGCAATCCGCCCCTTCACTTCTTCCTCAAAGGATGCGTGGGCGCCCTCCACGGTAAAGGAATCCAGGGCCTGCTTTATATCCAGTGCCTGTTCCGGTAGGTATGGGCCCACATGGTCCTTCACCGTTGTCCTGGTGACCGCGCACTGTATTCCCTTCATCACATCCGGCAGCTCTACCGGGCAGTCGGAGCCGTTGGAGGCATGGGTGGTTTCATAAAGGGTCCTGAAATGATAGCTGGACGCCGCCCTCTCCTTTCCGATTCGTTCCTCCACGATGTGGATGTCATAATCCAGGAAAATAGACTGGAAGTATGCGTGCAGGGACAGTTTCGCAAATTTATCAAGCTGGTCCGGCCTAGTAATCTGGCAGTGGACAATGCCGTGCCGGTGGTCCTTTCTGGGACACTGGGAAAGGGCCTTTTCGTAGGCTGCCAGGATATCATCCAGAATTCCGTCCCCTATGGCATGGACGGCCACCTGCATCCCATGGGAATTTGCATATCCCACCATGTCCTCGAACTGCTGTCTGGTGAAAATGGGAATTCCCCGGGTGGAGGCATCGTCTGCATAGGGCTGGCTGAGATAGGCGCTCCTGGCT
Source organism: Enterocloster clostridioformis (assembly GCF_020297485.1). Classification (NCBI taxonomy): domain Bacteria; kingdom Bacillati; phylum Bacillota; class Clostridia; order Lachnospirales; family Lachnospiraceae; genus Enterocloster; species Enterocloster clostridioformis. The sequence continues at coordinate 504,605 of NZ_JAIWZC010000001.1, read as the reverse complement.
CCCAGGGAACCGTCTCCCAGCATTTTAAGGGGACCAATCTTAAACCAATGATTTCCCCAGCCCGTGTTATATCCTTTTTCCACGAATCCCTTCAGCGCATCCAGATTCGTAAACTGGGACTGTTCATAAACCCTGACTGTCATTCTTCCCTCTGCGTCCAGTTCCCGGTATGCTTCCAGCACCCGTTCATAGGGCACATTGTTAAAAGCCAGCAAATCGTCTGTCTGGGATGAAGTGACTCCATAACGGTTGAGAGCCTTGGACGCTGCCAGTATCATTTCCTTTATGTCCTCTTTGGCGGGCTCAGGCAGGCATCCGTAGATCAGGTCCATTGCATTTTCCCGGAATATTCCGTTGGGCTCCCCGCTTTCGTCCACCTCATAGAGCCCGCCTTCCACCTGGGGCGTGTTTCCTGTGATGCCTGACAGATGAAGGGCCATGGTATTCACCACACAGGCATGGCCGCAGGTTCTTGTGAGGCAGATAGGGTAATCTGTGGATATCATATCCAGATCATGACGGTTGGGAAACCGCTTTTCATCCTCAAAGTAATCGTGATTCCATCCCCTGCCCCTTACCCAGACGCCGGGCTTTGGGGATTGTTCCCGGATAAATTGCTTCATATATTCCTTCATCCCGGCCAGGGAGTGGGTGTGCTGTGACAAATCCGCTGCGCGTAAGGCATTTCCATAGTTCAAAAGGTGCATGTGGGAATCATTAAAGCCCGCGCACACAAACCTTCCCTTTAAGTCCTTTACTTCATCTCCTGATTCCTTCATGGCCAGGGCGTCCTCGTCGGTGCCTGCGCAGACGAACCTTCCATCCTCCACCACAAAGGCCTGGCACAGGGGAAGCTCCCCTGTGTATACGGCTCCATTCCGGTATATTGTCCTCATGTCGTCCCTCTCCTTATTCCGTCTTCTCCAGCTTCTTTTTATCCTCATAGAACAGCGGCATATCCCTATCTTCCAGTGTTCCGATATTCATATAGCGGGCCTTGTAATCCTTCAGAAGCCTGAAATATGTGCCTGACAGGATAAGCACGACGAACACATTGATGAAAGTTGGGATACCGCTGGTGATGTCCACCAGGGTCCATATGCTCAAATCACCTACATGAATCAGGTAAAGGGTAAGTAAAAAGGGAGGAAGGGCATAAAAATACTTAAACATGCGCAGCAGCCATTTCTTCACCGTGGGATGGTTCATGGCCAAATGACGCAGGGTCGCCTCATAGTACACATACCAGCCTCCGGAAGTGGTCACGGAGAAAATCACCATGGCGGCCGTCATAAACACGGTGCCGAAAAATCCCAGATTGTGCTGGAACACATTGAGGGCAAGAGTTGCATTGGTTGCCCCGGAGGTCCATTCACCGGTAATCAGCACGCTGAGCGCTGTAATAGTACACACAATAAAGGTGTCCACAAATACCTCAAAGGAGCCCCAGAGTCCCTGCTCCACGGGATGGCGTGTCTTGCTGGAGGCGTGGACCATGGGGCTTGTACCCCAGCCGGCCTCATTGGAATAAACGCTTCTCTGCATTCCGGTGGCAATGGCCTTGGACACCGTGACTCCGGCAAATCCGCCCATGGCGGCTGTACCCGTAAAGGCCTGGGTAAAGATGGAGCCAATGGTGGGAATCAGGTTGCCGATGTTCAGCACAATGATTAGCAGGCCGAAAATCAGGTACCCCAGACTCATAACCGGCACCAGCTTCACAAATATCTTGCTCAAATTCTTAACGCCTCTCCAGATCAGGGCATAGATAAACACCACCAGCAGCAGGGATGCCAGTTCCTGGGGAATGCCAAAGGACTGGGCCAGCACTTCTGACGTGGTAAAGTTGGATGCGCTGATAAAGAAGGTGGAGAATATGCCAAGGCCGAACACAAAGGCCAGAGGAAGCCATTTCTTACCCCAGCGGCGCTCCTCCCCAAGACCGTACTCCATGTAATAGGTAGGTCCTCCGTATGGATTTCCCTCCTCGTCCGTACGGCGGTAATACACGGCCAGAGTAACCTCCACCTGCTTAATCAGCATGCCCATGAAGGCTGTCAGCCACATCCAGAGCACTGCTCCAGGTCCGCCTGTGGTGACGGCTGTCGCCACTCCGGCGATATTGCCAAAGCCCACAGAACCGCCTACAGCCGTTGCAATCGCTTCATAAGGGCTTAAAAGTCCCTTGTCGTTTTCATCGGCGGCATGGTCCTTTCTCAGGATGCATCCAAGGGTCCTCTTAAAGATGTACCCCAGGTGGCATACCTGGAAGAATCTGGATCGGACCGTCACGTAGATACCCGTAATGATGATGAGCGCAATCAGAGGAGGCCCCCATATGATTTCACCGTTTAACCAGTTTAAAAATTCTGTCATTTTCTTAATTCCCCCTATTGGTTCTGGATTGCGATACCATGGCGGCCCATGGGGCACTGCCAGACACGTTCCGGCACTGTACAGAAAAAGCAATGACCCCAGGCCATTGCTTTCCATAATCATGTATCTGCTTAAGAAAATCCAGCCAATAGCGCCACCACTTTAAAAGTGAGAGTATGCAGCCTGTTTGACTGCATCCCAACACATTCCGCCGGCAGACAGAATCTGTTTCGGCAGTAATCCCTTTCCCTGTGTTCTCCGGCCTGCCGGCCTCCGGGACAAAAATCCCCGCTGTCGGCCACCCTGTGGATGGCATCCATTATCACACAGATACTAATGCTTACCGCGCCTCTATCGCATCCTATATTTTAACATTGCCTTAACATCATACTATTTAAAGCTGAAGCTGTCAACGTTTTTCAACATTTCCCGGCCCGCCCTGACTGTCCGGACTGTCTGCGCGTTCCGCCAGCTTTCCCGCCTCATGTCTGCTGTCCGCCGCGCGGACCAGCACACCCATCAGTTCCTCAAAGCACACGCCATTGGCAATGGGGATGTCAAGCTCCTCCGACCTGGCGATGCAGGCTTTTACAAATGAGGCCGCCAGACGCACAGCGCTGTCCAGGCTCCATCCCCTTACGGCAGCAGCCGACACAACGGAGGAAAATACATCCCCTGTTCCCGGCCGCTCATGGCCCACCCGCCTGGTTCTGGGGAAAGCTGTCCTCTCGCCCTCTGCCACCACATTCATGATGAAGCCGCCCTGGTTTACACCTGTAATGACCACGCATTCCGGTCCCATGGCCTGGATTTCCCCGGCCAGCTCCCCCAGCTCTTTCCTGCTCCATCCATCCCTGCGGTAGGTCCGTCCGGTCAGGATACACGCCTCTGTCAGGTTTGGAGTCACGATATCACCCATGGATACCAGCTCCTTCATACGGCTGCACATAGCCGGTGTATAGGTGGCGTAGGTTTCCCCGTGGTCCCCCATAATGGGGTCTATGATTACCTTTGTGTCTTCCTGCCTGAACTGCCGTATGACATCCATCACAATCTCAATCTGTGCTTCGGAACCCAAAAAGCCGCTGACAATGCCGTCAAAGGTCAGCTCCAGCTCCTTCCACTTGTGAATAAACTCCCCCATCTTCTCCGTATAGTCGTCAAAGAAATAGACAGGAAAACCTGTGTGGTTGGATAAAATGGAGGTGGGTATGGGGCAGCACTGGACCTTCATGGCAGATAAAATGGGAATAGCCACTGTCAGGGAACAGCGGCCGTATCCGGATAAATCATTAATCATGGCAATCTTTTTCTGTCGGTAAACACTCATGTCAAATCTCCTGTCATCTGAACCGGTCAAAAAGTCCGGCCCTTATAAGTGTACTGCGAAGGGGCATGTAGATGACCACCGCCGCAACGGCAGACATCACCGCATTGATGGAGGTGGAGGCAACGTTCCAGGCCAGCACCAGCTCCGCTGCCGGTTTGCCCAGAATCGCCAGCTTGTAATAATAACCCACCAGCGGGTCAAATATCACGTTGAACAGCAGACCGCAGACAGAGGCCGCCACCGCGAAACGGAACACATGGCCCTTATCAGAGCTCTCATTGATTCTGCCGATTTTGTGGGCCACCAGACCGGTTATCAGGCCGATACAGAGCTTTAGCAGGAAGGTCTTTGGCGCGTATACCACATAGATGGGGTCAAATAAATCCCCAATGGTCATTCCCAGGGCCCCGCCCAGTCCGCCGTAAAAGCCCCCTAATATCAGGGCTCCCAGGACACAGACCGCGTTGCCCAGATGGATGGAAGTGGCGTCGCCTCCGGGAAGGGTAATCTTAATCTGTAAAAATGTAAAAACCACATAGGATAATGCCGCAAACAGGCCGGTCAGGGCCAGCTTGTAGATACGGCCGTCCTCCAGGCCCCTATGGCCTGCTGTCACTGCACTGGATGTCTTCATATAAATTCTCTCCTCATATTGTATATTTCTCTCTGCATCAACTGCATTCATTCATGCCACCTATGGTATCACTAAGGTGGAATGTTTTAAATATCCAGTTTGAGAAGTTTTGGCCAGTCCAGTTTTATCAAAAACAAATGTTTCTATCAGAGTTGTCAGTCGTGGGATTCCACCACAATCAGAACCCCGTCCGTGAAGGTAATGGTACCTTCCTCCCCCGCAAGCTCATTGCTGATGCAGAGACTTGTCCCTATCTCAATGTCCTTCTCATGGAGAGGATACTTAAAGCCGGTGAGAGTAATGCCTCTGACCTCCTGGGTAAGCGGCAGGAAGGAAATATAATTTCCCCAGGCCTCATTCCTCTTAAAGGTCCGTTCCCCGTCAATAAGGTAGATACGGTTCTGGCTGTCCAGGATATATGCCTCCATTCCCTTTTGCAGGCAGGGAAACAGCAGATGGATGTTGCCCAGCGTATGGTCCATGCGGCCGCCGGTGGCCCCCAGCACCACCACCTCGGAGCATCCCGTGGCCTGGGCCTTTAAGAGGGCCAGCTCCGTGTCTGTCTCATCCTTTTCCGGCTGGCGGGCATCCCATACAATATGTTCCATCCTCCTGTAATATGCCAGTACCTCCGGCTTTACCGTGTCAAAATCACCCACTATCATATCCGGTTCCAGTCCCAGGGCTTTCACGGCCTCCAGTCCCGCATCCACCGCAATGATTTTATCAAATGTTTCCTGTCCCAAAAAAGAACCGGCGAAGGACAGGTCCAGTTTTCCGCCGGTTATAATCAGACAACGCTTCATTTCTCATATTCCTTTAAAATATCCATAAATTCTCTTGTTCTGGCAGACGGGTCCCGGCCAAAAACAGCGGAACCAGCCACAAATATATTGGCGCCCGCGTCTATGATTTCCCGGACATTTCCCGCATTTACGCCGCCGTCCACCTGGATGTCCGTCTTTAACCCCTGCTCATTCAGCATGTTCCTGAGTTCGCGTACCTTGTTAAGGGTATAAGGGATGAACTTCTGGCCTCCGAAACCGGGATTCACGGTCATGATAAGAACCATGTCCAGCTGCCCGAGGATGCACTCCAGGGAACGCACCGGAGTGGCGGGATTTAAGGCAACGCCGGCCTTCAGTCCGGCTTCCTTAATCTGGTTCACCACACGGTCCAGATGTGTGCAGGCCTCGGCCTGGACTGTTATGACATCCGCCCCGCAGTCCTTCATATCCTCCACATAGCGTCCCGGCTCCTCCACCATCATATGCACGTCAAAAACAGCCCTGGTGCAAGGGCGCAGGCTCTTGATTACCGGCATGCCGAAGGAGATGCTGGGCACAAAGGCCCCGTCCATCACATCCAAATGAAGATACTCGGCGCCTGCCCCGTATACCTCCTTCACCTGTTCCCCCAAGCGGGTAAAATCAGCCGCAAGAATAGACGGCGCTAATTTGTAATACATGTCTAGTACCTCCTTTTATTTTTCAGCTCCTCATACATAAGGATGTAATTGTCATACCGGCTGCGGCTCAGATCCCCCCGTTTAAGGGCTTCCTTCACGCCGCAGACCCGCTCTCCCACATGGACGCATCCCAGGAATTTGCACTCATCCTCATATGGCCCGAACTCCGGGAAATAATGTTTCAGTTCTCCGGGTTCCAGAAAGTCAATGAACATGGAACTGAATCCCGGTGTATCCATCATGTAGGTTTTCTCTTCCACATAAAACAATTCAGAATGACGGGTGGTATGGCGTCCCCTCTCAATCTTGCGGCTGATATCTCCTGTCTCCATGGCAGCCTGGGGCTGGATGCAGTTGGTCAGTGAGGATTTTCCAACGCCCGAGGGTCCTGCCAGCACCGAGGTTTTTCCTCTGAGAAATTTTCTCATTTTTTCCAGTCCCGTATCGTCGTAGGTGCTGACAAAGTGGACCTCATACCCTGCCCTCTCATAGATGGCGCGGTACTTATCCACAAGCCCGGCCTCCCCCAGATCAACCTTGTTAAAACAGATGGTGACCGGCACGCTCTGAATTCCCATCATCACCAGAAAACGGTCCAGAAGATTCAGATTGGGTTCCGGATGGGTGATGGCAAACACTACCAGGGCCTGGTCCACATTTGCCACAGCCGGACGTATGAGAACGTTGGAACGGGGAAGGATGGCGTCAATATTGCCTTCCTTCTCCTCCTCATCCAAAACAGAAAACTCCACATTGTCCCCCACAAGGGGTTTGATTTTGCGGCTGCGGAACACCCCCTTTGCCTTGCACTGGTACACATGGTTCCTGCCGTCATTGACGTAATAAAAGCCTGCAATTCCTTTGATTATCTTACCTGTCATATACGCCTCTTATCCTACCGGGAAAAATGCCACCGGATAGGACTTGATTACTGTTAAATTATCTGCATCCACCACTTCCACCATACCGCTGTCCACGCCGTACGCCCCCTTGATTCTGGGGAATACCACGGGTACGGTCTGGGCGCCCACAACCAGCCTTGGACTCATAAGGGTCGTATAAACAGAAGCGCCCTCATCATTGGTCTGGTTCAGGCGGATCAGCACACGCACGCTGCTGGTCTGGGAAGCCGGTCCTATATAGTTGCTCAGGGAACATGCCTCGTCAATGGAGCCGATGTAATACCGTTCATCTGAAGCCTGGGTCTGTGCAGGCTTCCCGCTGACCACATAGTCCACTGCCGTGCCCGGTGGAAGTATGGTTCCCGGAAGCTCTGACTGGCTGATAACCAGGCCCTCCTCCACCGTATCGCTGGCTTCCGCGGTTACATTGCCTGTTAAGAGTCCTGCTCCTGCCAGAAGGGCGTCCGCCGATGTGGAAGTCTGTCCCTGAAGATTGGGAACCCGTCCCTCCACGTTCTGTGAACCCTTGCTCACATAGAGGCTGACGCCCTCGCCCACCTTCACCACCTGAGGGCTGAAACGAATCACATTGCCCTTTATGACAGTGTCGCTGTTCTCCTCTTTGACCTCTACAGTCAGTCCCTTCTGCTCCAGCAGAAGCCTGGCATCCTCCCCTGTCATCTGGGTCAGGTCCATGGCATTTAAGTCCACCTTATCGCTTCCCTTGCTGATGGTCACTCCCACGGTACTCCACTTCTTCACCACCGTTCCTGCCAGGATATCCTGGCCCATAACCTGGCCTTCCGCATAGTTATCGGAATACTCGCTGCCTGTGACCTCCATCACCAGGCTGCTCTCCTTCAGTTTTTCCCTGGCCATATCCTGGGGCAGTCCCAGGACGCTGGGCATATTTATCTGGTCCTCCGTGTTGATGTCCACCACGGTGGTGGAACCTTCGGTGGTCATGGCAACGGTCTCTGTGGCTGGCTTACTGCTGCTCTGCCTGAAAAGCCCGGTGAGCCGTGAAAATACAAACAGCACCACCGCCACGATAATGATGGCAGCCACGATGCCAAAGGCCGTGATGATGCGCTCAAACTGAGTGCTTACATCATCCCCATCATTCTTTTTCCGGGTGTGGATGCGCCCGTCTTTTTTGTGCTGATCCCTGGACCGTTTCCTGTCCGGATGCTCCGTCTGTTCCTCCTCCGGTTCCTCAAGGGTCTCCTCAGGATAGGTCTTCCTGCCTCCTTGGATGCTGTTCAGCTCTTCCCTTGTGATGGGCCTGGTCTTGCCAAACTCATCCTCTTCCCCGTCCTTGCGGGCATAAATGTCCGCGTCCGGGTCCATCAGGGCGGTACGCAGGTCCTCAATCACATCCGCTACACATGAATAGCGGCGGTCCGGGCGTTTCTGGGTACATTTTAATATAATCTGCTCCAGGGCGCGGGACATGTCCGGCACGCACTGGCTGGGCGGTGTCACCGGTTCTTCCAGATGGGCCAGGGCCACCGTAACCGTGTTATCCCCCTCAAAGGGTACACGCCCGGTTACCATCTCATACATGGTGATGCCAAAGGAATAAATGTCGCTGCGCTCGTCGCAGTAGCCGCCCCTGGCCTGCTCCGGCGAAATATAGTGGACAGAGCCCACAGCCGTAGCGTTCATGGTCTGGGAAGACACGGCTCTGGCAATGCCAAAGTCAGCCACCTTCACCTTGCCGTCCCTGGATATAATCATGTTCTGAGGCTTGATGTCGCGGTGTATGATGTGCTGTTCATGGGCAGCCGCAATGCCCTGGCCCACCTGAAGGGCGATTCCAATGGCTTCCTTGCTCTCCAGATAGCCCTTGTTCTCTATATAATTCTTAAGGGTGATGCCCTCAATCAGCTCCATGACAATATAATGGTACACATCCTCATCCACAACATCATAGACATTTACAATATTTGGGTGGGACAGGCGCGCCGCTGACTGGGCCTCCATCTTGAACTTGCTTACAAAATTCTCGTCAAAGGCAAATTCCTCTTTTAATACCTTGATGGCAACCAGACGGTCCAGGGTATGGCACCGTGCCTTATACACCACGGACATGCCGCCTGAGCCAATGCGTTCCAGAATCTCATAACGGTTCTGGAGATATGTTCCGGGAGTTAACATACGCCTGCCTCCCTTCCTGACGGATTTACAAGTACCACCGCAATGTTGTCAACGCCTCCCTGACGGTTGGCCGCCTCTATAAGAAGGGCTGCCTTTTCCTTAAGGCTTCCCTCTCCTGTGATGATGTCATACATGGACTGGTCCTCCAGCATGTTGCTGAGACCGTCGGAACAGAGCAGGATGTAATCCCCCTCCTCCAAATCCACCTCAAAAAAATCCGGCTCCACTTCCCTGCCGATTCCCAGAGCCCTGGTGATGATGTTTTTGCGCCTGTTGTAATCCTCGCTTCCTCTTCTCATCTGGCCGATGGCCACCATCTCCTCCACATAGGAGTGGTCCCTGGTGATCTGCCGGATGGAATCACCGTGAATGAGATAGAGACGGCTGTCTCCCACATTGGCCACATAGAGGATATTGTCCTCCACCACGCCGGCTACCAGGGTGCACCCCATCCCTTTCAGTTCTTCCCTTTTTAAGGATTCTTCATACAGCATCCCATTCACAGCCTCGATGCCCTTTTTTAACTGCATGACAGGAGAGCCGTCCCCTGCCCTGTTTATGTATATCACCAGATTCTCCACCGCGAACCGTGAGGCATAATCGCCGGCCCTGTGGCCGCCCATGCCGTCTGCCACCAGAAACAAGTTAGGCAGGGAGCCCACCTTTTCCGGTGAGGAATAAATATAGTCCTGGTTCATGGTTCTGACCCGGCCAATGTCTGTCAAAGCGTATGCTTCCATGGTCATCCCTCTCCTTCCGTGCATTGGGGTGCTGCCGAAGCTTCCTTATAGCTTCTGCGCAGCTGGCCGCAGGCTCCGCCTATATCCCGGCCCATTTCTCTTCTAATAGTAACATTTATACCGTTTTTTTCAAGAAGATTTTTGAATTCCTGTATGGCCTTCTGGCCTGACTGGACGTAATCCCGCTCCTTGATGGGGTTTACCGGAATCAGATTCACATGGCCGTGCTGATCCCTGATAAGCTTCACCAAAGCCCTGGCCTCATCCAAATTGTCGTTGACTCCCCGCACCAGACTGTACTCAAAGGTAAGACGGCGGCCTGTCTTCTCATAATAGTAATGGCAGGCCTCCAGCACATCATGCAGTTTATAGGTGCCCGCTATGGGCATAAGGGTTTTCCTCACCTCGTCATTGGGCGCATGAAGGGAAAGAGCCAGAGTCACCGCCAGACCCTCCTGTGCAAATTTCCGGATGCCCGGAACAATCCCGCAGGTAGATATGGTAAGACTCCGCTGGCTGATATTCAGCCCCTTGTCATGGGAAACCAGACGCAGAAAGCGGATGACATTGTCATAGTTATCCATAGGCTCCCCTGACCCCATGACCACCACATTGGAAACACGTTCCCCGGTGATGGACTGGATCCTGTATATCTGATCCAGCATCTCTGAAGGACGCAGGTTCCGTTCCAGGCCGTCCAGAGTGGACGCGCAGAAACGGCAGCCCATACGGCAGCCCACCTGGGAGGAAATGCACACGGAATTGCCATGGTGGTACTGCATCCACACACTCTCAATCACATGGCCGTCCTCCAGGCCAAACAGGTACTTCCTGGTACCGTCCACCTGGGAAACGCGCTCATCCACCAGCTTCAGGCAGGTAAGGCTGTAATTCTCCTTAAGCTTCTGCCTCAGTTCCCTGGACAGGCTGCTCATATCGTCAAATTTCTCTGCCAGCTTCACATGCATCCAGTCATAAAGCTGTTTTGCCCTGAAAGATTTCTCTCCCAGGGCAGCCATCTGTGCTGTCACTTCTTCCAGTGTCATGGATTTTATATCTTTCTTTCCATTGCAGTCCAATAAATCCAGCATAAAAACTCTCATTCCTTTCGCTTCGCTTAGGCACAAAACAGTTATGAAATAGCAAGTTTGTGCTTCCACTATTTTATTTTTGATGTTAAACTCTCCTCAGACAGATACACTACAGAGCACGGAGGAGGAAGTAGAATCGGTTCCTCCATTTGGGATCAAGTCCGCATAAAAACATGTGTCGGCTGTCTTCTCAAGCACAAACCAGTGACGCCTTGAGCTCGTAACCTAATCATTGTCAAAGCAATTCCTTAGGTCTTTCTTTGCTGGACAGCCAGTCAATGTCTGTCTATTTTACTTAGGAGGGCTGTTTTATGTTATCTATCAAACACTTTGTCTGCTGTGGCATGGACGTTCACAAGAAATTTGTTGTCGCTACCATTGCTCTGACAGACTACAGGGGCGTTACTTCTTATGTTAAAAAGCGGTTCGCCACCTTCAATTCCGATCTTAATTCTTTGAAAAAATGGCTTCTTTCTTTCAATTGCACTGAGATCTGCCTCGAATCCACTGGTAAATACTGGATTCCAATTTTTAATATCCTGGAGGATTCCTGTCACGTTGTCGTTGCTAACCCCAAGTATGTCAGGGCTATCAAAGGACAGAAAACCGATGACAAAGACTCCGCCTGGATTGCGGATCTGTTTAAATTTGATATTGTTCCTTCCAGTTATATCCCCTGTAAGGAAATTCGCATGCTTCGGGAATTGTTCCGATACCGGCAGAAACTGATTGGCCACCGCAGCAGTGAGAAAAACCGGTTACAGAATGCTCTTACGGTTTCCAACATTGCCCTTGCATCCGTCCTCTCAGATACCTTTGGAAAATCAGCGACCGCCATCGTTGACTATATCCTGACCTGTGAGGTATTTGACCCCGAATACTGTAAATCCCTGCTTCTTAAAAAAGCAAAGGACAAGGCAGATGATGTTGTAACCTCCATAATCGGTTATGAACTGCGCCGTGACCAATCCGTTAAGATTAAGGTCTGCAGAAAGCATTTCGATGAAATCAATGAGTGCGTCTCCACTCTCGAAGAAACGATTTCCGACCTGGCTAAACCTTACCATAAATTTATCGAATTGGCTACTACAATTCCTGGAATTACAGAGCAGTCTGCCACCTTTATCATTGCTGAAATCGGGGTGGATATGGCGGTATTCAAATCCTCAAAACGTTTGTGCTCCTGGGCTGGGCTGGCTCCTGAAAATAACGAAAGTGCCGGTAAAAAGAAGAGCGTCCATGTTTCAAGAGCCGGGGTGTACTTAAAGCCTCTGCTGGTTCAGTGTGCAAATGCTGCCATCAAGAGTAAAAACCCTTACTTCAGATACAAATATGACCGTATAAAAAAACGTCGTGGTCATAAACGGGCAATCATTGCCATTGCACGCATGGTGTTGACTTGCATTTACCACATGTTCCAAAAGCAGGAGGTATTTAATCCTGCCGATACGGATTATTCCGCTATTCCTGAAGAAATGTACCGGAAATTTCAGGAACAGTATGACAGAAATGCCATCAAACGTTTAGAGAAACGAGGCTATATGATTACTCCTCCTGCTATGGCCTGATACCCTTTATTCCATAGGATCCTTTGGGGCGGCAGTTTACTGGTGCTCTTGTTAAGTTACGATTTTTTTGATTTTTTCTTTCAACCTAACTCCCTCCAAAACACGCTCTAAATCCCATCCGGGCCTGACTCACCCTCCGCACGTCTGAACACGCTGATGAAAAACCCGTCATAGGGATTCACCCCCGGCAGGAACTGAATCCAACCTTCCTTTAACGAGGACTCCTGAGGCAGGCCGCCAAACCGGTCTGTCAAATCTACCGGCACAAGCGGAAACCGCTCCCTTAACCAGGCGGCATTGTCCTGGTTTTCCAGCCTGTCAATGGTACATGTGCTGTAACATAGAAGGCCGCCCGGCTTCACATACTGCCAGACAACAGACAGGATCTCCCGCTGGAGTCCCGCCAGCTCCTCAAGCTTCTCAGGCGTCATGTTGTACTTGATGTCAGGCTTTCTCCCTATGATTCCCAGACCGGAACAGGGCAGGTCCGCTATGACAATATCCGCCTTCCCGGCGGCCGACGGATCCGGTTCCAGGGCGTCCCACACCAGGGTCTTCATGTTGGTCACGCCGCAGCGGGCCATGTTTTCCTCAATCAGGGCTGTTTTCTGGTATGTAAGGTCTCTGGCCTCCACCATCCCGGTGCCTCTCAGCTTATCCGCCAGGTGGAGGCTCTTTCCTCCGGGGGCAGCGCACACATCTATAATATAACTGCCTTTCTCCGGGGACGCAATCTCCCCCACAAAGGCAGAGGTCACATCCTGTACCTGTATCCAGCCCTTCCGGAAGGCATCCAGCCCCTCCAGATAATCGTACCCGTCAATGGCTATCATGGACTCCATGAAAGGCAGCTCCCTGACCAAAGTCCCCTGCGCCTTAAGGGAAGCCAGTATGCGCTCCCGGTCCGCCCTGTGCAGGTTGCACCTGACCCAGGTGGGCTTATCCTCAAGAAAAGAGGCGGCAATCTTCCCCGCCTTCTCTTTTCCAAATTCCTTTTCCCACATGGCGTACATCCACTCAGGGATACTGTACCTCAGGGAAGGAGTGTCAAAGGTCAGTTTCTCCTTTTCCCTGGAAATAGTCCGCAGCACACCGTTCACAAAGCCCTTGAGCCCGGAAAAATGACGTTTCACCGCCAGCTTCACCGCCTCATTGCAGACAGCGGAATCCGGCACGCGGTCCATATATAAAATCTGGTATACGCTCATCCGCAGAAGACTGCGGATGAACGGCTTCATCTTGTATATTTTTGTCTTGGAATACCGGTTTATGACTTCGTCAATCTGTATCAGGTATTCCAGTGTTCCTTCCACAGCCCGGGTGATAAAGGAACGGTCCGCCTTGCCCAGGTACTGGTACTTCTGCAGGGCCTGGTTCAGTACAAGGTGAACAAAAGCCCCCTGTTCCAGCACCTCCGTCAATATGTCCAGGACAATCTCCCGGTTTTCCAGTCCTCTGTCTAAGGTCTTTGCCATCTGAATATTCTCCTCTCAGGGCCTGTCTGAATATGAATTCCCACCCTAGTCATTCCTGCGGTTGCCAAATAATATCAGCAGCCGGAGAAGCTGAAGGATGGAGGCTGCCGCTGCCGCCACATAGGTAAGGGCTGCCGCGTTCAGTACCTTTCTGGTCTGTCCCACTTCCTGCCCCACCAGGATACCGGTGGAATCCAGAAGGTTCACCGCTCTGTGGGAAGCATCATACTCCACAGGCAGGGTCACCAGCTGGAACAGCACTGCCAGGCAAAACAAAAGGATGCCCAGATTCAAAAGGACAGAGCTTCCTCCCAGTAAAAGTCCAATGATAATCAGAGGCCAGCACAGCCGGGACCCCAGATTAGCCGCCGGCACCAGGGCCGCACGTATCCTCAGCGGGGAATAATCATTGGCGTCCTGCATGGCATGGCCGCACTCATGAGCCGCCACTCCGATGGCTGCAATGGATGTGGAATTATACACTGCGTCGGACAGGTTCACGGTCTTGCTCCTGGGGTCGTAATGGTCTGTCAGGTTACCCGGTACGCGGCGCACGGTCACGTCATAAATTCCCTGATTGGCAAGAAGCCTCTTGGCTGCCTCCGCGCCCGTCATTGCGCACATGCTCCTGACAGCGCTGTAGCGCTGATACGTGGAGTTAAGCTTGGCAGAGGCTGCCATGGATATGACTACGCCAATCAATATCAGCACATAGGTTGGGTCAAAATAAAACATAGGGTAAAACATCATCAATCACTCTCTTTCTTTACAAACACGTCCCCCTCCGGGATGGGATATCCGCGGAGAAAAGCCGGGGTGTCCATGCGTTTCTTTCCTTCCATCTGAAGCTCCCTGACAGACAGCAGGCCGTCTCCGGTACAGACCACCAGGCTGTGCTTATCCGAACACACGACTGTGCCGGGAGTAATCCCTGTTTCTGAGGGGACTCCTGATTCGGACAGAAAGGCGGCAGCTTCCCGGCCTGTAGTCACATCAGCCGACCATATCTTTATTGTCTTCCCATTCCACAGGGTATATGCACTGGGCCACGGATTTAATCCGCGAATCAGGCGTTCTATGGACACCGCGCTCTGATTCCAGTCAATATCCCCAAGGGACTTTGTCAGCATTTTTGCATAGCAGGTGCCCTCATCTGTCTGAGGCGTACGGACCAGAGTGCCTTCCTCCAGCTTCTTAAGCGTGGATAAAATCAAAGCTCCGCCTGCCAGGGAAAGCTTGTCATGGAGGCTGCCTCCCGTCTCCTTTTCCTCTATGGGGATTACCGTCTTTTCCAGCATGTCCCCCGTATCCAGGCCCACGTCCATCATCATGGTGGTAATTCCCGTCTCCCTTTCACCGTCTATGACACACCACTGGATAGGCGCAGCGCCCCGGTACTTCGGGAGCAGGGACGCGTGGATGTTGATGCAGCCGTATTTTGGAAGCTCCAGCACTGCCTTCGGAAGAAGCTGGCCAAAGGCTATGACCACGTACACATCCGCCTCCATCCCCTGAAGAACCTCCACAAAGGAGGCTTCCCTCACCTTCGCCGGCTGATACACCGGAATGCCGTATTCCATGGCCTGTATTTTCACAGGTGTCATCTGGACTTCCTTTCCCCTCCCCTTTGGCTTATCGGGCTGGGTGACCACTGCAATTACCTGATGACCGGCTTCCACCAGCGCCTTAAGGGCAGGCACGGAGAAATCCGGTGTTCCCATAAATACAATGCGCATAAACTACACTCCTATTCTGTGATTTCTTCCTCGTCGGCGGCTGTATCCACCAGTTCGCCTTCCACCAGCTCCACATACATCCGGCCTTCCAGATGGGCGCACTCATGGCAGATGGCTCTCGCCAGCAGCCCCTCGCCTTCCAGCTCATAGGGCTCCATATTTTCATTAAGCGCCTTCACCTTCACGTAGTTGGGGCGGGTAACAATGCCGGACTTGCCCGGCAGGCTCAAGCATCCCTCGTAGCCCGTCTGGCTGCCGTCGGCGGCTGTGATCTCGGGGTTAATCAGGACATACTGGTTCCCGTCATCCACATCAATGGTTACGATCTGCTTCAGCACTCCCACCTGGGGCGCGGCTAGGCCGCAGCCGTTGGCCTGGTACATGGTCTCAAACATATCTTCAATCAGCTCCATGGTGCGCTCATTCATCGCCTTCACGGGCTTACACTTCTTTGTTAAAATTTCGTCTCCCATAATTCTTATCTGCCGAACTGCCATCTCTTTTCAATCTCCTTCGTCATGTTAAATCGTACTGCACAGTCAGTCCATCACGGCCTTCTAACCCCTTTAGGCCCTCTTCCGTCATTTTCCTAATCTGTATCAGTATATCATAATTTTCATGCTTTATATATAAAATTTTTCTATAAATATCATTAACTTTGTATACCGCTGCATTGACCGGTCCTATGAGCCGGAAGGACTTGTATCCCTGTACTTTTTCCTGCTCCATGCGATCCGCCCACTGCTGCACCCACCCTGCTGCCAGATCCGCTGTACGGGCCAGGGTCCCTTCTGCCGGACACGCCATCTGCACGGTGAGCAGCGCCACTGCGGGAGGATATCCCAGCAGTCTTCTGTAAGCCATCTCCTGCCTGTAAAAGCTCACGTAATCCTGGGTGGCCGCCGTGCGTATGCTGTAATGATCCGGCTGATAGGTCTGTATCACCACATTTCCGGCCAGCTGCCCTCTTCCCGCCCGCCCGGCCGCCTGGGTCAAAAGGGCAAAGGTCTGTTCTGCGCACCTGTAGTCCGAGGCATAGAGGGATAAATCCGCTGCCAGGGCCCCCACCAGAGTCACCTTTGAAAAATCATGCCCCTTGACAATCATCTGGGTGCCTATGAGTATATCCGCCTCTCCCCTGGCAAAGGAGGAAAGAATCTCCTGATGTCCGCCTTTTTTGGAGGTGGTATCCAAATCCATCCTGAGAATCCTGGCCTTAGGAAAAAGCTCTGCTGCCATGGCCTCAATTTTCTGGGTCCCGGTGCCAAAAGGCGCAATATATGGTGAACCGCAGACAGGACATTTCTTTGGCTGGGGAATGGAGTACCCGCAGTAATGGCACATCATGCGGCCATCCCGGTGCAGTGTCAAAGTAACATCGCAGTGAGGGCATCTGACAGCCTCGCCGCAGGAACGGCAGGACACAAAATTGGCATAGCCCCTGCGGTTGATAAACAGCATGACCTGTTCCCTCTTTTCCAGCCGTTCCTCTATCAGCGCTTTCAGACGCCTGCTGAAAACAGATCGGTTCCCCTCCTTTAATTCTTCCCGCAAATCCACGATCTCAACCCGGGGAAGGCAGGCGTCCTCCTTTGCCCTCTCCTTCAGGGTAAAAAGCCCGTACTCTCCCCTTAAAGCCCTGGTGTAGGATTCCAGGGAAGGGGTGGCTGACCCCAGTATAAGGGAGGCATCATTCATCTGAGCCCGCTTAGCCGCCGCCTCCCTGGCATCATAGCGGGGGGACAGTTCGCTCTTATAAGCGTTTTCATGCTCCTCGTCAATGATGATAAGCCCCAGGTTTTCAAAGGGAGCGAAAAGGGCGGAACGCGGACCGATGACGATGTCAATATCCCCTGTCCTGGCCCGTTCATACTGGTCGTACCGTTCACCGGCAGACATACGGGAATTCATCACCGAAACCCGGTTGCCAAAGCGGCTGTAAAACCGCATGACGGTCTGCCAGGTAAGGGAAATCTCCGGAATCAGCACAATCACCTGACGTCCCGCCGACAGCACATAGGCAATCAGCTCCATGTAAACTTCCGTCTTACCGCTTCCCGTCACCCCGTGAAGCAGATAGGTCCGCCGGATTCCCTGGCCGTACTCCCCTATGACAGCATCTGCAATCTCCCGCTGGAACGGATTCAGCTCAGGCGGAGCGCCCCACAGACCTGATTCCTGTTCATCCGAAACGTCCTGTTTTCTCTCCTGGCTGCCCATAAGCAGCTTCATTTCCTCCAGGGGATTCCGGTATTTCTCCACCACCTCCACGGCTATGATTCCAGCCTCCAGAAGAGGCTTAATGGCTGAAGGCGTAAGGCTCAGCCGGTTCATGGCCTCCTCATAGGGAATGGTGCCGGTCTGAAGCAGCGCATCTAAAAGCCGCAGCTTAGCCTTATGTTTCTTTCTCCCGGCTTCCTCCGCCAGCTCTTTAAGCACCCCCTTGCCCACCAGGGTGCGGATTTTCCGCTTGGGAGCCTCCCTGACCTTCTGTTTCACAGGCAGAACTGTTTTTAAGGCCTGATTCATGGTGGATCCATACCGCTCCTTCATCCACCAGGCCAGCCAAATAAGCTGGGACTCTGCAGCCACGCTTCCCTGCACAATCCCAGCCACATCCTTCAGTTTATGGACATCTATCTGAGCCTGGTCAGTCAGATCCACCACATACCCCTTGCGCTGTCTGTTTCCCTGCCCAAAGGGTATGCGGACCTGCTGCCCCACCTGAATCTTTCCCCGGAGCTCCTCCGGTATCCTGTACTGGAATGTCCTGTCCACATTTTCATGGGAAATATCTATGATAATACTGGCATATCTATGCGCCACTTACGTCACCTGTCTGTCTTGTTATTTTGTACTTTGGTTATTATACATGAGAATTGAGTAAAATGCAAATGGGGTGGGGGATGGGGGATAGGGACGCAGACGTGGCGGGGGGATTCCGTCCGTGAGAGGGAGGCGGGCGGGGATGGATTGATGGTTTCCGCGGTGGCAGGGTCTAAGGCGGCGGGGCGGGGATTTATTTTTGGAATATGTCAATTGCATGGCTGGTGATGCCTGTTAAGTCTTTCCGTTCACAGGTGGCGTAGTGGTATTTTAAATATAATTTGAATGTTTCATCGTCCATTTTGTCGATTGCTTCCCGTATGAGCAGCGCACAGCCGTCAGCCGCCGCATAATGCAGGCGTGTTGTTGGGAATATGGACATCAAATCGTCGATGTCTTCTTTGCGTACAAGCTCAAACAAATCCTTTGGCTCGGATTTGGCTGCAAATGTTTCGGGGTCCAGCAGTCCGTTTTTTATGTATTCAGCTGCATTGATATTGCCGCGGTTGAATCCTTCGTCCAGGAGACAGCCGTCGGATATGACGTATGCGGCAAAGATTATGCCTCCCTGCTTTGTGACGCGGATGGCCTCGCCCAATGCCTGGCGCTTTTCTTCTTTGCTGTACAGATGGTATAGGGGACCCAACAGCAGCGTGATGTCATATCGGTTGTCAGGAAACGCAGATAGGTCCAGTGCATTGCCCTGGGTAATTGTTATATGTTCTGTTGGCAGCATATGCCTGCGGAATACTTCGATGTTATGGGGGACCAGTTCCACTGCGTCAACCATGTATCCCTGACGCGCCAGCGCATGGGAATAACGGCCGGTTCCGGCTCCGATTTCAAGAACACGGCTTCCGGGTTTTATGTATTTTTCTATGTAGCGCATGGTTGTCAGAAATTCCACGGTCCCATGCTTTGGACTCAGTCGGCTGTCCTCGTCATAGCTATTGTAATAATCAATGATGTATTGATTTGTTTTCATATTGCACCCCTATGTTTTTATTGATTCGGACATACCGCTAAAGGGATAATGTCCAGTCCGGTTTTTCCTGTCTTATGAGAGCTGTCAGCATGTTTGCAGCCATTTTTTCTATGCGGTTCCTGTCTAATGTTATTTTTTGCGCCGCTGCCAGGACTGCTATGCCATGGGAATAAAGGAATAAATCCATGAATATTGCTTTTGCCGGCTCCGGTTCAATTCCAACGGCATCCGAAAATATCTTTTCCCTCTTTTCGTTGCCAGCCTCCTTATAGAAATCCTTTGGCTCCTCCATGCTCAGTTCCATATGGTTTATGAATAAAAGCCTGAACAGATGCGTCTCTTCTTTGGCAAACTCAATGTACGAAACCGGCAGAACCAGACATGGATTTATGTTTTCAGAACCGCTGAAATCCTCAACATACTGACTGTAAAATTCATAAGCATAATCAAGAAATTCCCTTTTTAACTCATCCATGTTCTCATAACATGTAAAAATAGGCCGCGTGGAACATTGTAATCTGCCTGAAATACTCCTGGCATTGACAGACTCAAACCCTGCCTCTCTTGTAATGTCCAGAACCGTATTCAGAATCATTTCTTTCGTTATCTTTGCTTTGGGCGGCATAGGCTTACCTCTCTCATTTTCATGTCACATCATGGTCATTGAGCAAGTTGTGCAACATACGCTGCACTACAATTGTTATATTACACTTGTTGCATTACATATGTTACGCAACTATTGTTGCATAGCAATCAACAACTGTCAAGAGATATTTAGAAGTATTTAGTAATATTTATACGTTTTATGGCAAAACCCATCCAAAAAGTACAACTTCTCCATCAATAATCGTATTAGCTGCACATACCAGCAGGAAAGTGATTTTCATTTTTGAACAATAGAAGGACCGCACCATTTCCCCCAGCCAGCCATTTACTTTTTCCGATTGTGAGGTGAAGTGCCGGGAGGCGATTCATATGTAGTGGGTGGGAGCAAGGGGGAAGGAAGCTGGGGATGCATCTACAGGGGCTTAGTCGGTCTTAGGGGGCGGAAAAAGGCGTGAAGAGTCAGACCGCACAGCTGTCTGAGCGCAGCGAGTTTGGGCGGTCTGACTCTTGCTTTTAGCCGTTTTCCGCCCCCTTAGACCGGACTTGCCCCGCAGCCGTATCCCCAGGTTCCTTCCCCCTTGCTCCCACGAACGCGGCACCCCCGCCTCCCCGCGCATCTTCACCTCTCACTCCACAACCCCCGCTCTCTTCTCAAACCCCTTAAACCTTCCTGAAAACATCAATGCCCGGAATATCCAGTCAATGAACATGCCGTACCATACCCCGGAAAGGCCCAGGTCAAATATGTATACAAAGAGGTATGCAAACCCGATTCGGAATACCCACATGGAGAATACGGATACCGCCATGGTGAACTTTGCGTCCAGGGAGGCCCTCAGGGCGTGAGGGATGATGAAGGCCAGGGGCCATATTATCATGGCTATGCTGTGGATCAGGAGCAGCTCACGGGCCATGAGGGCTGCCTGGGGGGACAGATGATAGATTCCCACCAGCGGGCCGGACCAGATGACCATGGCAGTGCTGAATACGGCCAGGATTCCATAAACCACCAGAATAAGGGACTTTGTGTCGTTCCTTGCTTCCTTCAGACGGCCGGCGCCGACGCATTGGCCCACTATGGTCACCAGGCCTAAGCCGATGGCATTTCCCGGAAGATAGAGGACCGTCACCAGATTGCTGGCCACGGCAAAGCTGGCTATGGATACTGTCCCCAGAGAGGAAACCAGACTCTGAAGGAATATCTTGCCGAACTGGAACATGCCGTTTTCCAGCCCGTTGGGAATTCCGATAGACAGGATGTTCTTTATCATATGACGGTCCGGAATCAGGAACTTCCAGCTGTTGAGACGGATGGAATTGTTCCTGCTCTGTATGAGGACGAACATCATAAAAGCAGCCGTCACACGGCTTATAAGGGTAGGCCACGCCACTCCGGCCACGCCCATTTTAAGACCGAATACGCAGATTGCGTTTCCTATAATGTTGATCATATTCATGACAAAGGAGGTCATCATGGATACCTTTGAGTTGCCCATGGAACGGAACAGGGCCGCGCAGGCATTGTAGAGTCCGATGAAGGGATAGGACAGTGCTGTGATCCAGAAATAGGTCTGTGCATTGTCCATGACGTCCTGTTCCACTTTTCCAAATATGCCTCCCAGCAGCTGGGGTCCCCCTACAAGAGCTGTGCCGGCAATGATGACAGAAACAAGCATGGTCACCAGAATCAGCTGTCCGGCTGCCTTCCTGGCATCCCTGGGCTGCTCCTTGCCCAGGTACTGGGCCGATATGACGGCTCCTCCGGTAGCCAGAGCTCCCATGATTTGTATGATTAAGACGCTGATGGAATCCACCAGGGAAACGCCGGACACCGCGGATTCCCCTACCGCGGCCACCATCACCACGTCCACCATTCCCACCAGCACCGCCATGATTTGTTCCACAATAAGGGGCGCCAGAAGCTTTATCATTTGTTTTCTGGAAAACATATCTTACCTTCCTCTTTCTCTCATAATTCCAACAAATTCTCATCGTTCCAACAAATTCTCATCGTTCCAGCAAATTCTCATCGTTCCAGCAAATACCCAGCCATGATTCCCGGAGGCCTTTCTTCCTCTCAGGGCTATGGCTGGGTATCTGTTGCCGCATATCTGTTGCGCATAGTTATTGCCGCATATTTATTGCCGCATTTCGTAGCTCCCGGAACCCATGGCCCTCATGGAGGTGCTGTAGAACCTCTTTGCGGCCCGAATCAGATAGCAGGTATCCTTGATTCCCGCTGTCTCGTACGGGGAGTGCATGGATAGCTGGGGCAGTCCGATGTCCACTGTATTCAGAGCCACATGGCTGTTGGAAATATTGCCCAGAGTGGACCCCCCTGCCTTGTCGGAACGGTTGGTAAATGCCTGGCAGGGTATTCCCTCTTCCTGGCACACCGCCCTGAACACGGCGGCTGAAAGTCCGTCCGTGGCGTACTTTGTGCTGTATTTGATGACGATTCCCTCATTCATGTAGGGACGGTTTACGGGGTCTGATTTGTCTCCATGGTTGGGGTGGGCTGCGTGGGCATTGTCAGCGGAAACCATGAAGCTGGAGGCAATGGCCATCAGGTACTCCTCCCCGCTCCTTCCCATGGCGCTGTTAATCCGTCTCAGCACATCCTCCAGGAAGGTGGAGTCAGCCCCCTGCTTGGTCAGGCTGCCTATCTCTTCATTGTCAAATACCGCGTGAACGCTCACACAGTCCGGATGGCCGCCCTCCAGAAATCCCTTCAAGGTGGAAAACGCGCACTGTAAATCGTCTAAACGGCCGCAGGACAGGAACTCCCCGCTGGCCCCCCAGATGCTTCCCGGCACACGGTTGTAGAGATAGAGATCGTGTCCCAGGATATCCTCCCTTTTAACCCCTGCGCTCTCAGCAACAGTTTCCATGAAGGTTCCCTTTGCGTCCGCTCCGCCGTATAAGGGCAGCATGTCCACCTGGGCATTATACTTATATCCGTCATTGACCTCGCGGTTAAAATGAATGGCCAGGTTTGGTATCATAAGCAGGTCCCGGTCCACCTTTACCAGCTTTGTGGCAATGCGGTTTCCCTCCTTCACAGCCAGACGGCCCGCCACGGAAAGGGGACGGTCAAACCAGGGAGCGCACAGCATACCGCCGTATTTCTCCACGTTCAGCTTTACATAGTGATTTTCTGCCTCCATCTCAGGATTTTCCTTGATTTTAAAAGAAGGAGAATCGCTGTGGCTGGCCATAATCTGGAAACTGGAAAATGCTTTTCCCGGCACCTTAAAGGACACGATGGATGAACCGTTCCTGGTCACAAAGTAGGAACCGCCCTCTGTGAGCTCCCATTTCTCGCCCTCATGAAGCTGTGTGAAGCCCGCCTCCTCAAGACAGTCCGCAATGGACTGTACCGCGTGAAAGCAGGTGGGGCTTTTTTCAAGAAAACTGATGAGTTCTTTGGCTGTGCTTAAACAGTCTTCTCTGTCTATATTCATATGACATCTCCTTTGTCTCTTTATTTCTCCTCTACTGTACCATAAACACACCTCCGCGGCAATGCGGGATGTTTAACTTTTTTTCTCCTTTGCTGCCATCCATGGCATAATGAACCCAAGTCCTACCAGCACAAAGGGAGTTACGATATTCAGAGCCAGCTGGAAGGGGTCATCTGAGTAAATGCCTGTCAGGCAAGCGAAGGCCGTGAATGCAAAACACCAGCCGCCCACCAGGATACCTGCTGCTTTCCCCTTCACAAACCTGTACTCGCCGCAGAACGCATTCCCGGCCCGTTTTAAGGCAATATATGCCACAAAGACCCACAGATAACGCAGGGGCATGCACACCGAGTTTACCTTGACCAGCCAGCGCACCAGAACGTCCACGTTCCTGATGCCAAAGGCAGGGACCACAATCAGTACGCAGACAATGAGAGTCACCAGCCGGTGTCCGTTCACATAGGTGCCATGTTCATTTTTCTCAAACATCCTGCTGGGAATGAAACGGGAATCCGCGCTGTCTAAGAGCATCCTGAGGGGCGCGTCCACGGACAGGACCATAACGGAAAACTGTCCAATCAGATTGGTCAGCGCGTATACCACCACGAAAAAATTCCCCACATGATAATATTCGCCCAGCTTCTGGAACGCGTAGTAGGCGCCGTTGGTCATCAGGTCCTGGGGAATATGGTTGGAATCAAACATCATGCCCAGGGCAATGGTGCCCAGGATGGCGGTCACAGCCACCATGGCTGCCAGGGCCACCATGCCCTTTGCAAAATCCCCGGAAGGATCCTTCATCTTATTTACATAGGGGGAAATCTTCTCACATCCTCCCACCGCGAAAACCAGGATGGAAAGGCTCAGGAAAAAGTTGGCGTTAAAGTCCGGTATGAAGGATGAGGGGGACCAGTCAACGGCTAAGAAGGCACCGTCTGTCAGGGCCGGAGCAGCCACCATCATGGCAATGAACAGCATGGACATAATGAACATGGCGGAACCTGCCAGCGTGGCAAGCCTCTTTAACACCCCTATACCCTTGCCGGACAGGTACATGGCAAACAGGAAAATGACCAGGCACAGAATCTGCATCACCGTGGTATTCATGCCGCTGGCCCTCTTGTCCTGAAACAGGGCCCAGCTGGCTGCAATTACAGTGGAATTTGGTTTTTGGGAGATATAGGGCATATGGACCACCCAGTAGGTCCAGCCCGCGTAGTAAGCCATCTTAGGCCCTATGGTCTCACGAATCCAGGAGCTGACACCGCCTCCGGCATGCTTGAAGGTGGAGCCCAGCTCTCCCACCATCAGTGCATAGGGCACAAAATAAATGGCAAATATAAGAATCCAGGATACAATGGCCTTTAATCCGCCGTACTCCGAGAATCCGTTTATCACATTCCCAAATCCCCAGACTGTTGAAAAGGCCATGAAAGCCAGGGTATGCCAGAGAATCTTCTTATCATCTTTCTGCTGCATCACAATGTTTCTCCTTATCTCATTCAGAATGTACTGTCTGTGACATTTCTGTCCATACCATACATTCTTTCCAAAATGAGGGAAAGATATGAGCATCCAGATAGAATCATGCCCTGGCTTCCTTCAGATGCCTCACTGCCTCGGACAGCTTCATGCTGTTGGACCCTTTAAAAAGAATGCAGTCGCCCTCCTTAATGTGCTCATCCAGCCACTCTTCTACCTGGGCCAAACGGTCCATTTCAATATGGGGCGTCACTGCGCGGGCTGCATCCATTCCGCTGCCAATGCAGGATGCCAGCTCTCCAAGCAAAAGGACCATGTCCAGGGGATGTTCTCCTATGTAGGCGCCGATTTCCTCATGGAACCTGACGGCTTCCAGGCCCAGCTCCTTCATATCGGCTAAGACCGCAATCCTTCGTCCTTCTCCCTTCACGCTGGCCAGCACCTCCAGTCCGGCCTTCATGGACACCGGGCTGGCATTGTAGCTGTCGTCAATGACAGTGACGCCGCCCCACTGAAATATCTGCTGGCGTCCCTTATAGCCCTTAAACTGTCCCAGGGCAAGAGCCGCCTTCTCCATGGAAAGCCCGTATGTATCCGCCACTGCCAGGGCTGCCATGGCATTGCTCACCATGTGGCTTCCCATAACCTGGAGACGCACCCGGACGCTTCTGTCCCCGTGAACCGCCGTGAACACGGGATAGCCTTCTTCCAGGTGCAGATCCTCCGCCCTGTAGTCACAGTCCCGGCCCAGTCCGTAGAGTACCCTCTTTCTGCCCTCCTTCGGAACCACTGAGGCCAGAAGGGGATCGTCGCCGTTTAAGAATAATATGCCCTCTGCCGGCATCCCGTCCTGGATATGCAGCTTCTCCTCCAGAATGTGTTCCTGGGAGCCCAGCTGTTCAATGTGGGCCACCCCTATGTTGGTCATGACGGCACAGTCCACCCTGGCAACCCTGGCAATGCGCTCCATCTCTCCCGGTTCGCTCATTCCCAGCTCAATGACGCCAATCTCAGCAGA
Organism: Enterocloster clostridioformis; assembly: GCF_020297485.1. Lineage (NCBI taxonomy): Bacteria > Bacillati > Bacillota > Clostridia > Lachnospirales > Lachnospiraceae > Enterocloster > Enterocloster clostridioformis. The sequence goes on along the minus strand of NZ_JAIWZC010000001.1, from coordinate 478,744 downwards.
CTGCGGGATCTCCGCTATGGTAATGGGCACTCCCACCTGGCTGTTGCTGTTGCCCGGAGTCTTATACACCAGGAATCCGGCGCTCAGGGCCTCCGCTATCATTTCCCTGGTAGTGGTCTTTCCCACGCTTCCCGTGATTCCCACCAGCGGCAGGGTAAGGCGTTTCCTGCAAAAGCTTCCCAGGTCCTGAAGGGCCTTTTTCGTGTCAGGCACCTCAATCCACGCGGCCCCAAGGGCTTTCTTCTCCTGCTCCCTGTTTCCCCCGCACTGTTGCCGGACAGAGGCTTTAACATCCTCCCAGCAGTGATGTTCACTGGTAAATACTGCCGCGGCCCCGCTGGCAATTGCCTGGCAGAGAAAGCGGTGGGCGTCCACCCGTTCACCCACAATGGGTACAAACAGGTCATCCCCCTCCATTTTTCTGGAATCCAGGCTGATGTGTCCCGCATGCTGATCCTCCTGCCCCAGCAGAAGGTTTCCTCCTGTCGCCTCAAGCAGTTCCTTAACCGTTATTCCTGTCATACTGTATCTCGTCTCCCAACTCTTTTATGGTTTCTTCAATGACTTCCCTGTCCAGGAAGTGATGGCGCACACCGTTGATTTCCTGATAATCCTCGTGTCCTTTGCCGATGACAGCTATCATATCCCCCGGCTTGGCGTGAAGGATACTGTGGCGGATTGCGTCCCTTCTGTCAGGAATCTCAAGGAAGGCCCCGCCTGTTTTCTCGATACTTCCCCGGATATCCGCCATGATGTCCTCCACCTTTTCATACCTGGAGTTGTCTGCCGTGATGATGCTCAGATCGGCCAGTCTTCCTCCGATTTCGCCCATGGTGTAGCGTCTGTCCTTGGAACGGTTTCCGCCGCATCCAAATACAACCACCAGGCGTTTGGGATGATACTGGCGCAGAGTGGTAAGAAGGCTCTCCATGCTCACCGCGTTATGGGCATAGTCCACCAGGACCGTGCACCTGGATGAGGTGTGGACGATTTCCATGCGTCCATTGACACGTATGTGCTCCAGGGCGTGGACAATCCTCTCTTTTGGAAGTCCCAGAAAGGAGCATACGCACAGGGCTGCCAGGGCATTGTCCACGTTAAACAGGCCGGGGATTCCCAGGCGGACGTCCATGTCCAGTTTTCCTGCGACGTCAAACTCTGTGCCCACAAAGTCCGGCCGGGACACATACCGGATATTGGACGCCTCAAAGTCAGCTTTCGTCTCCCTGTCTTCCTTTACGCGGTACGTATAGAGCCTGCAGGACGCATCCTTCACGATTTCTTTAAAATGCCCGTCATTTAAGTTCACCAGCCCTATCCTGCACATATTCAAAAGGCGCGATTTGCAGTAAAGATATTCCGCAAAATCAGCGTGCTCATCCGGTCCTATGTGGTCCGGGGATATATTGGTAAAAATGCCGTAGTCAAAGGAGATGCCGTCCACCCGGTGCATCTTGATTCCCTGGGACGACACCTCCATAATCATATACTGGCAGCCTGCCTCCGCCATTTTCGCGAAGGACTGGTGCAGTTCATAGGATTCCGGCGTGGTATTCATGGTTGGGGTCACCTGGCCATTGATCACCGTGCCTGTGGTGCCTATCATCCCCACCTTTTTTCCCGCCGCCTCAAGAATGGCTTTTATCATATGGGTGGTGGTGGTTTTTCCCTTTGTTCCCGTGACGCCAATGGTGATCATTCCTGTCGCAGGATAGCCGAACCTGGCTGCCGAGAGAAGAGCCAGGCTTTTCCTGCCCTCCGCTGTTTTAAGTATTGTCACCCGGCCCATCTCATCCTCCGTAAGTCCTGAGGCAGCCAGCTCCTCCTCAACGTCCCGCTCCGTCACAAGCACGCGGACGCCTGCGCGCAGCACATCGGGAACAAAACAGTGGGAATCCACGCGGGTCCCCGCCATACACACAAACACAGCGCCGGGCACTGCCTTTCTGGAGTCATAGACCACCTCTGTGACCTCCGCATCCAGGCTTCCCCTGACAAGTTCATAATCCAGCTCATTTAACCAGGTTCTAAGTATCATCTGAATACCTCATTTCTTTTTCGTGCATCTCATATTATGCCTAAATATATCCTGGCCCGGCGCTCCTTTCCTGGATGCGCCGGGCCAGGCCCATTTCTTAGAAGAGTCCGGTAATCTTACCGTTCCCGTCCACATCAATGCTGTCTGCCGCCGGTTTCTTGGGAAGCCCCGGCATGGTCATGATGGAACCTGTAAGCGCCACCACGAAGCCTGCGCCCGCCGATACATAGGCGTCTCTTACATTGATGGTAAAGCCGGAGGGCCTTCCTAACTTGGTCTGGTCATCCGACAGTGAATACTGGGTCTTGGCCATACACACCGGCAGGTTTCCAAAGCCCATATCCTCAATGCGCTTTAATGCCTTGGCAGCGGCCGGTGCAAAGGATGCGCCGTCTGCCCCGTAAATCTCTCTGGCAATGGTGTTAATCTTATCCTTAAGGCTCATCTCATCCGGATAGAGCACATGGTACTGGGTTGGCTTGTTCTCCAGTGTATCCATTATCTTTTCAGCCAGGGCAATGCCGCCCTCGCCGCCCTTTGCCCACACCTCGGACAGAGCGAATTCACAGCCCCTGTCCTCGCAGAACTTCCTGATATAAGCATATTCCGCTTCGGTGTCCGATATGAAGGAATTGAGTGTAACCACCACGGGTACGCCGAACTTCTGGAGGTTCTCAATGTGCTTCTCCAGATTGACAATGCCCTTCTCAAGGGCTTCCGGATTCTCGGCTGACAGCTGGTCCTTCGGCACTCCGCCGTTGTACTTAAGGGCCCTTACCGTAGCCACCAGAACCACTGCGTCCGGCTTCAGTCCCGCCTTGCGGCACTTGATGTCAAGGAACTTCTCAGCTCCCAGGTCAGCGCCGAAGCCGGCCTCTGTCACCACCACGTCAGCCAGCTTCAGGGCTGTCTTAGTGGCCCTTACGCTGTTGCATCCATGGGCAATGTTGGCAAACGGGCCGCCGTGTACCAGAGCGCCTGTGTGCTCCAGGGTCTGAATCAGGTTGGGCTTTAAGGCATCCTTCAGAAGGGCTGCCATGGAGCCTACCGCATGGAGCTGCTCAGCGGTCACCGGCTCTCCCGCAAAATTATAGGCCACGATAATCTTGCCCAGACGGTTCTTTAAGTCCTCCATGTTGTCTGCCAGGCACAGGATCGCCATGATTTCGGATGCCACTGTAATGACAAAGTGGTCCTCCCTGACCATACCGTCTCCCTTTGCGCCCAGGCCTACCACGATGTTGCGCAGGACGCGGTCATTCATGTCCACGCAGCGCTTCCACTGGATCTGCCTTGGGTCAATACCCAGGGCGTTTCCCTGCTGGATATGGTTGTCTAAGAGCGCTGCCAACAGGTTATTGGCGGATGTGATGGCATGGAAATCACCTGTAAAGTGCAGGTTTAAATCCTCCATGGGCACAACCTGGGCATAACCGCCGCCGGCTGCTCCGCCCTTAACCCCAAAGCAGGGGCCCAGGGACGGCTCCCTGAGTGCTATGATGGCCTTTTTGCCCATCTTTCCGAATGCCTCGCCCAGACCAACCGTGGTAGTGGTCTTTCCTTCTCCTGCCGGTGTCGGGTTAATGGCTGTTACCAGCACCAGTTTTCCGTCGGGACGGTCCTTTACCTGCTCCCAGAGTTCGTCTGTCAGCTTTGCTTTATACTTACCGTAAAGCTCCAGGTCATCCTCCCCGATTCCATAAGCAGCAGCCACTTCCTTGATGGGCCGCATCACGGCCTCCTGTGCAATCTCAATATCTGATTTCATGATTTGTTCCTCCTCTTATATTACGCTTTGCGGCTTTCTGCCCCGCAGGTCCGCCAACGTTTTATTCAAAAGCACCGGCCGCTGCCGCCCATGCCGGCAGCCGCTGCTCTTGTTTCCCCATACATTCCTGTTTCCCCGGTCCGGTTCACCTGCACCGCGTTCCCGGGAACCAGGTTTAATCCCCCTGCTCCAGCAGTTCCTCGAATTCTTCCATGCTCATAAGCACTTTTCTGGGCTTGGTACCTTCTTCCTCGCCCACTACCCCCGCTTCCGCCAGCTGGTCCATAATACGGGCAGCCCGGTTGAAGCCAATCTTAAACATTCTCTGGAGCATTCCGATGGATGCCTTTTCCTTTTCAATAATAAATCTGCCTGCCTGGACAAAGTATTCATCCCGCTCAGAAGCCCCGCCGCCTCCGTCCGCGGACGGGGATGAGACACGGCTTTCCACTTCCGGATTATATTCCGCCACCATGCCCTGTTCTGTCAAAAACTCCACCACGCGGCCCACTTCCTCATCGGACACAAAGGCGCCCTGCACGCGCTGGGGTTTGGGGAATCCTGCCGGATAAAAGAGCATGTCGCCCTTTCCCAGCAGCTTCTCAGCCCCGTTCATATCAATGATGGTCCTGGAATCCACACCTGATGACACGGCAAAGGCAATCCTGGACGGCACATTGGCCTTAATCAGTCCTGTGATGACATTGACCGACGGCCTCTGGGTGGCAATGACCAGATGGATTCCCGCCGCACGGGCCAGCTGGGCCAGGCGGCAGATGGCGTCCTCCACCTCTCCCGGAGCCACCATCATAAGGTCTGCCAGCTCGTCGATGATAATGACAATCTGAGGCATCTTTGCCGGCTTCTTGTCATCCTCAACGTCCTTAATTTTTTCAACTCTTTCATTGTAGCCCTTTAAATCCCTGACATTGCACTCCGCGAACTTCTTATAGCGGTCCGTCATCTCGGCCACAGCCCAGTTAAGAGCTCCGGAAGCCTTCTTGGGATCTGTCACCACAGGGATGAGCAGATGGGGAATTCCATTATAGACACTGAGCTCCACCACCTTGGGGTCCACCATAATCATCTTCACGTCCTCTGGTTTGGACTTGAAAATGATGCTCATAATCAGGGTGTTGATACACACCGACTTACCGGAACCGGTGGCGCCCGCAATGAGCAGATGGGGCATCTTTCCGATATCCGTCACCACCACCTGGCCGCCGATATCCTTGCCCACGGCAAAGGCCAGACGTGACTTGTGGTTCTTAAATGACTCCGCCTCCAGCAAATCCCTCAGGTATACCATATTATTCTCTTTGTTGGGCACCTCGATTCCCACCGCCGACTTACCGGGAATGGGCGCTTCGATGCGGATATCCGCCGCAGCCAGGCTCAGCTTGATGTCATCGGTCAGTCCCACTATCTTGCTGACCTTCACGCCCTGTTCCGGCAAAAGCTCATACCGGGTCACGGCAGGGCCGCAGCTGATATTTGTAACCGTCACCCCTACCCCAAAGTTATGGAGGGTCTGCTGCAGCTTAATGGCCGTGGCCTTATACTCATCCCCTGAGAAGGAACCGGCATTCTTAGCCCCCCTCTTAAGCAGAGTGGTGGGCGGGAACACATATTCCTTCTTTACCGCCTCTTCCTTTTCCTTAATTTCCTGGGCCACGGCCATATTGGTATCCGGCTGTTTGGCCTCCTCCCGCTTCTTCTCAATCTTCTTCTGGAGAAGTTCTGTCTCGGTCTCTATGACCTTGCCTGATGCCGTAACCACCCGCTTGGGCTCCTCCGGCACAAATACGCTGTCATAATTGATACCCTGCTCCGACCTGTCTGTCTCGTAGATATCTGTTTCCCGGCCATCCGCTTCAGGAATTCCCGCTTCGCGAATTCCTGCTTCAGAAACTTCCGTCTCACGGCCCGGGGCTTCGGGCCGTCCTGACCCATAAACGCCGGCGCCTTCAGAAGATATGGCATCCCCGTCCCCGGCGGACCTGACATCAAACTCCATCTCCTCCAGGGTCTTTAAATCCTTTTTCACATGGATGGTGTCATAATCATCCCCGTCGTGTGTCCCATACTCGTCCTCCACCCGGATGCCGGTGACCACAGGAGCTTCACTCCGGTGTCCGGTACGGCTGTGGCCCTCTATGGATCTGGCCAGCGCTCCCAGCTCATCCGTGTCATAGGAATCCCCGTCATCCCCTTCAGACTCCAGAGGCGGGTCAAACCTGCCCACAAACTCATCCGGCGGCAGGACTTCCTTTGCGCCGGCTGTCTGGGCCGGTCCCCAGTCCTCCCCATATGTATCAGGCATATCCGGCATTTCTTCCAGATCCGCTCCAAACTCGCGGTCAAATGCCTCCTCGTCGTACTCCTCATCCTCAGGCGTCATCAGCCTGGTTGCATTCAGGTTAACGCCCCGCACTCTCTGTTCCTCTCGAATGCGTCTGCGTTCCTCCTCCCGTATGGCATGCAGCTCCCTGCGGCGGTCCATATCTTCCCTGGCATACTGATAGGCCTTGTCCCCTCCCCGCTTCACAGCGGACACAAAGGAACGCTCCGTGATACATACCATACAGATGATGAACAGGACAACCAGAACCAGAAAGGTTCCGGGCTTCCCCAATCCGATGGTAAGGAAGGAGGTAAGGACGCCCCCCAGCCATCCGCCGCCCGTACCGGTCAGGGTGGACTGCTTATAATACTCCATCCACTTGGCGCCGGCCGGAACCGTACCGAAAGCCAGCTGCAGCAGCCCGCATACCGTAATCACAGCCCCGGCCACGGCTGCCAGCTTCATGGCGGCATGAATGTTTCCCTGGTTGGACAGATGAAAACAGGTACCCACGAATATCAGAATAGGAAATATATATCCCACTATTCCAAATATCCCCAGCTGTACCCCCCGCAGCACATCGCCCACCACGCCGCACAGCTTGAAATTGCTCAGAAATAAAAGAATGGCAACAGCAAAAGAGCAGATGATGACCACTTCTGCTCTCATAAATTCCGTATTATCCTGTTCATAGGCCTTTTTCCCAGTTGTCCTCCGGCTCTTGGAGGAAGTGCCTGTCTTCTTGGACGTGCTTCCCTTTGGCCTTCCCGGTTTTCTGTTCCCACTCTGCTGTCGTTTCGTTGTTTCAGCCACTTGATACAGCCTCCTGTCATTCTCTTGCAAGTTATCATACCGTATCAGCCTCCCATTCCCACAGCAGGCTGTCTCATTTATACAGTTAACTTATATTATGCTATATTTGAGGTTAAAATTCAAGTGGATTGTTCCAAAAGACGGAATCTTAAGACGGAATCTACCGCCTGCGTTCCCGCTCATCAATCATGGCATAGAGCTTTCCCAGCGCTTCCTTGATGCCCCCCACCTGGTTGATGAGCCCTGCCTCCACGGCCTGGGTCCCCACCAGGACAGTGCCCAGGTCCCTGGTGAGCATCTTTGTATTATGCATCAGCTCCCTCAGCTGGTCATAGGCAATATCGGCATGATTTGATACAAACGTCAGTATGCGGTCCTGTATCATCTCAAAATACTCGTAGGTCTGGGACGTACCTATGACCATCCCTGTCATCCGCACCGGATGAATCATCATGGTGCCTGACGGCACGATAAAGGAATAATTGGTGGACACGGCCAGGGGAACCCCGATGGAATGGCTTCCGCCCAATACCAGGGATACGGTGGGAAGGCTGAGGGACGCAATCATTTCCGCAATGGCAAGACCCGCGTCCACGTCCCCTCCGGACGTGTTGAGCAGCACCAGAAGTCCGTCCACACTGTCGTCGTCCTCTATTTCGGCCAGCTTCGGCAGTATATGGTCGTATTTCGTAGTCTTGCTGCTTCCCGAGGAATTCTCGTGTCCCTCCACCTCCCCAATGATGGTGATGAGATGGATTTTCCTCTGTTTGCGGTTGTCCTCCAAAATGACCTGGCCATACTCCTCCAGCTTATTGTCTTCCTTCTCCTCTATTTCCTTCTCAAGCTTCTTAGCCTCATCGTCCTGCTGGCGTACCTGTCCGTTTCCGTTTTCCACCTGATTGTCTCTTTTTTTCCTGTTTTTTTTTCCTTGTCCCATAATCAGACCACCCTTTCGTGAACATTCATCAATTAAGGATAGTCTGTACCGCGAACCATAAAATATGCGCTGCCTTTCACAGAGTTTTACACAAAAACTGCCGGCCAGCAGAGACTGCTGACCGGCTTTCTGAATAAAATACAATATTTTTGATCTAGTCGCCCAATACATTTCTGATAGCCACAGGCGACCTGTAATTCCAGGTGGAAATCTTGATACCGCTCTTACGGCTGGCTGCATGGACTACCTGGCCGTTGCCGATGTAGATGGCTACATGGTTTACCTGGCCGCCGCTGCCCGCATAGAATATCAAATCGCCCGGGCGCATGTTGCCTGAGGTCACCGCCTTGCCCATCTTGGCCTGGGAGCCGGAATAATGAGGCAGGGATACGCCGAACTGTCTCATGACCTGCATGGTAAATCCGGAACAGTCCACGCCCTTTGTCAGGCTGGTTCCTCCCCATACATACGGGTTGCCCACATACTGAAGGGCGTAATTCACCACCTTGGAACGCCTGGACGCCGCATTGTTGGCCGCCGCCTCGGCAGGTGAGAACTTGATGGCCTCGTTCAGTGCGTAGCGCACCTCCACGTTGTTGTCCCTGGTGGAAATAAACGCCTTATCCACCTTGCTTGTGTCCTCTTCATCCACAGAATCCAGGTCAATCTCCACCCAGCCGTCTAACTGCGCCACAACCGGATAACGCTCGTCCTTTACAATCTGGGTCCAAATCTTGGCGTCCGTGTTGGGCTCCGTGCGCACATTCAGCACGTCTGTGTTGATAACCGCCTTAAGAGTGGCGTTCTGCATGGCTATATCCCTTGCCTCCTGGCCTGTGGCCGTGTACTGGGGGTCTGCTGAGATATAACCGATGATGGGGCCTGACTTAATTTTATACCAGCCGTCCAGGGTCTCCAGGATCTCGCCTGCCGCCTTGCTGGTCATCTTTCCGATAATCTTGCCGTCTGACTTTGGCTCCTGGCGCACATTCAGGTAGTTGTTCACCTTGGATATGACCAGATTGTCATACTGGTTGATGGCCATGGCCTTCATGTCCATTTTACGTCCTTCGTTCAGGGAATAGGCCACCTCGGCATATTCAGAGGAAATATATCCCTCCTCAATCTGAATCCAGCCGTCCTCCAATCCCTTGACCACGTAGCGCTCTCCCTTTAAGGCCTGTCCGATGACATTTCCCGGGTCCAGGGCAGGTGCCTGGCGGATGTTCAGATTGTCAGCCGTCACCGTGGCGCGCAGTTTGACAAGCTCCTTTGCCTTTTCCCTGGCTTCATCTCCGGTCAGAAGATACTGGTTGCTGATGTAGCCCTCCACTCCGCCGGAAGTGATGTGGGACCAGTCCCCTTCTGTTGCCAGAATCTCACAGGCTCCGTCCCCTGACAGCTTACCTATGATCTTGCCGTCGGTGCTGGGAGTCTCCCTTATGTTGAGGTAGCCGGACACCTGCACGATTCCCAGATTGCTGTAGGAGCTGATTACATTGTCAATCTCCTGGGCTTCCTTCAGGGCCGCTTCCTTCTCCGGAGAAACACTGGCCGGATCCGCCTGGGCCGGGGTGGCGTTTCGCACCTGTCCCGTGGGTGCCGGTCCGGCTGCCTTGCCGGATACCGGCTTCTTAACTGCCTTTACTCCCAGCACGATGATTCCCACTGCCGCGATGACAGCCAGCAGGAGCACAAGGTATCTGGGGTCCAGCCGTTGATTCCGTTTTTTTCTGGCCTTGTTCAGGCTCGATAGATAATCCTTATGTTCAAGCATGATTATTATAATCTCCAACTCATTTTTCGCCATAAAAGCTCATATAGCGTAAAGTATATCATAAAAACAGACTCGAAAATGTGAAAAATTTCTTAAATTTTGCCGGTCCCCGAAGTATTTACATGAAATGCCCCGGAAACCGGCAATGTCAGCGGCTGATATGGATTACTTTGAGAGCAGCATGCGGTCATTGGCAAACTGCCCTCCGCTGGCCTCCGCAAACTTGGCCAGAAGGTCATCTACGGTCAGGTTCTGTTTTTCACTGCCGGACACGTCATAGATAATACGGCCGTCATTCATCATGATAAGCCGGTTTCCTATCTGGATGGCGTCCTTCATGTTATGGGTCACCATGAGGGCTGTGAGATTCTGTTCCGTCACCATCTCATTTGTCAGGTCCAGCACCTTTCTGGCCGTCTGGGGATCCAGGGCCGCCGTGTGCTCGTCCAGCAGGAGAAGCTTCGGCTTCTGCAGCGTTGCCATGAGAAGGGTAAGCGCCTGTCTCTGTCCGCCTGAGAGCAGTCCCACCTTACTGCTCATGCGGTTCTGGAGTCCCAGTCCCAGTCTGGTCAGCAGGTCGTGGTAATAGTCCTTCTCATTGGCCCTGATCCCCCAGCCCAGCCCTCTTCTCTGTCCCCTTCTGAAGGCCAGTGCCATGTTTTCCTGTATTTCCATGCCGGCTGCCGTTCCCTTCATGGGATCCTGGAACACCCGGCCAATGTATTTGGCCCGCTTGTATTCCGGCTGCCTGGATATATTCACTCCGTCAATCTCGATCTTTCCGGAATCAATGGGATACACCCCGGCTATCATGTTGAGCATGGTGGACTTGCCCGCGCCGTTTCCTCCGATAACCGTCACAAAATCCCCGTCGTTCAGGGTCAGGTCAATGCCGTTTAACGCCTTCTTCTCATTGATGGTGCCTTTGTTGAATGTCTTGCGCACATTGGTCAAAATCAGCATTATGCATTCCCTCCTTCCGAGTATTCCTTGTAGGTCCTCCACTTATTGGCAGCCACCGGAATGCAGAGAGCCAGGGTAACCACAATGGCGGATAAAAGCTTCATGTAGTTTGGATTCATGCCCATCTTGATGACAAAGGCCCGGATGACAAAGTAAATCACGGAACCAATGACCGCAGCCGACAGCTTAAGGGCAAAGTTGCAAAACCAGCCAAAGAGCACTTCCCCGATGACTATGGCTGCCAGGCCAATGACAATGGCTCCGGTGCCCATCTGGATATCCGCGTATTTCTGGCCCTGGCATACCAGGGCGCCTGACATGCCCACCAGACCATTGCTGAGCATCAGGGCCAGCAGCTTGGTCCACTTGGTGTTAACCCCCAGGGCGCGTATCATATCCTCATTATTTCCCGTTGCCCTCAGGGCGCTTCCTATCTCCGTTCCGAAGAACCAATACATCACAGCCACCATAAGTATGGCCGCCGCGATTCCTATGACCTGGGACGCCTGGGCCTGGTTAAAGCCGGTGGAGGAAGAAACCATGGTCACAATGGTCTTGGACTTGAGAAGGGGTATGTTGCTGCTTCCTCCCATAATCCACAGGTTGATTGACCACAGGGATATCTGGGTCAGAATTCCGGCCAGTATGGACGGTATCTCAAATACTGTGTGAAGGATGCCTGTCACAAAACCGGCCGCCATTCCCGCCAGGGTGGCTATGGCCAGAGCCGCCACCGGATTCATTCCCCTGTCCACAATCAGCGTGGCACAGACGCAGCCCCCCAGGGCAAAGCTTCCGTCCACAGTCAAATCAGCAATGTCCAGGAGCTTGAAGGTGATGTACACCCCCAGCACCATGATTCCCCAGAGCACGCCCTGTCCCACTGCATCTAACAGATTGGGGCCCATGCCCTGCATCAGATTCGCCAAATTCATATCTATACTTACCTCCGTTCCTGTCTCTGTCCCTTTGTATCATTTGATTATGTAAATAGCTTGCCCAAACCGCCGTTCCCGGAAGCCTTACGGCTTGAGCAAACCATCTACCCTCTTTGCCGGATGCCAATTTACCCAATGACTGAAAAGAGGGTGCTGCGGGCCAAAGCGGTTTTTACCGTCTCTGCCCCGCAGCACCGCCTGTATCATCTGAGCCGCCCGACTGTTTATCTTGCTCCGGATACATCAATCCCAAGAGTCTGGGCTGTCTCCTCGTTCACTGTCAGCTCGCACTTCTCAGCCGGCAGGTACTCAATCGGCATATCGGCCGGTGACGCTCCCTCGGTGAGGATTTTCACAGCCTGCTGGCCGGTCATGTATCCCAGCTGGTAATAATCAATTCCGTATGTAGCCAGTCCGCCGTTCTGTACCATGCCTGCCTCTCCGCAGATAACCGGCAGCTTGTTGTCTCCTGCCACCATTCCGACTGTGGCCATACCTGCCGCGATTACATTGTCCGTAGGAGCATACACCGCATCCACCGCGCCTACCATGGACTGTACCACGGTCTGGATCTCATTGGAGCTGGAAACCGTATATTCCTTGCTCTGCATGCCTGCCGCCGCAATGGCTTCCTTGGCCATGTCCGCCTGAATCTTGGAGTTGGACTCCGCGGAGCAGTACAGCACGCCAACGGTCCTGGCATCCGGAACCAGCTGCTTAAGCAGGTCAATCTGCTCCTTCACAGGAGTCAGATCAGAGGTTCCTGTAACATTTGCTCCCGGCTTTTCATTGGTGTTAACCAGACCGGATTCAGCCGGGTCTGTCACTGCGGTAATCAGGACAGGCGTATCCTCCACCGCGCCCACCATGGCCTGCGCAGCCGGAGTGGCGATGGCCAGAATCAAATCCTTCTTCTCGTTGGCGAACTTGGATGCCACTGTCTGACATGCAGACTGGTCGCCGGAAGCATTCTGCTGGTCAACCTCGTAAACGATTCCAGCGTCGTCTAAGGCAGCGATGAAACCGTCATTGGCAGCGTCCAGAGCGGTGTGCTGCACCAGCTGGAGTACGCCAATCTTATAGGTGGTTCCCTCTGCCTTCGCGGCAGTCTCACCCTCTGAGGTCTCTCCCTCAGTTGTCTCTTCCGCCTTTGCAGCCGTATCAGCCGCGGTCTCCTTCTGTGCCTCGGTGGCAGCTGCCGTGGTTTCAGCCGTATTGCCTCCGCAGGCAGTCATGGACAGAACCATGACGCCGGCTAAAACCAGGGACATGATTTTTGATATCTTTTTCATAAAAACTCTCATTCCTTTCGCTTCGCTTAGGCACAAAACAGTTATGAAATAGCAAGTTTGTGCTTCCACTATTTTATTTTTGATGTTAAACTCTCCTCAGACAGATACACTACAGAGCACGGAGGAGGAAGTAGAATCGGTTCCTCCATTTGGGATCAAGTCCGCATAAAAACATGTGTCGGCTGTCTTCTCAAGCACAAACCAGTGACGCCTTGAGCTCGTAACCTAATCATTGTCAAAGCAATTCCTTAGGTCTTTCTTTGCTGGACAGCCAGTCAATGTCTGTCTATTTTACTTAGGAGGGCTGTTTTATGTTATCTATCAAACACTTTGTCTGCTGTGGCATGGACGTTCACAAGAAATTTGTTGTCGCTACCATTGCTCTGACAGACTACAGGGGCGTTACTTCTTATGTTAAAAAGCGGTTCGCCACCTTCAATTCCGATCTTAATTCTTTGAAAAAATGGCTTCTTTCTTTCAATTGCACTGAGATCTGCCTCGAATCCACTGGTAAATACTGGATTCCAATTTTTAATATCCTGGAGGATTCCTGTCACGTTGTCGTTGCTAACCCCAAGTATGTCAGGGCTATCAAAGGACAGAAAACCGATGACAAAGACTCCGCCTGGATTGCGGATCTGTTTAAATTTGATATTGTTCCTTCCAGTTATATCCCCTGTAAGGAAATTCGCATGCTTCGGGAATTGTTCCGATACCGGCAGAAACTGATTGGCCACCGCAGCAGTGAGAAAAACCGGTTACAGAATGCTCTTACGGTTTCCAACATTGCCCTTGCATCCGTCCTCTCAGATACCTTTGGAAAATCAGCGACCGCCATCGTTGACTATATCCTGACCTGTGAGGTATTTGACCCCGAATACTGTAAATCCCTGCTTCTTAAAAAAGCAAAGGACAAGGCAGATGATGTTGTAACCTCCATAATCGGTTATGAACTGCGCCGTGACCAATCCGTTAAGATTAAGGTCTGCAGAAAGCATTTCGATGAAATCAATGAGTGCGTCTCCACTCTCGAAGAAACGATTTCCGACCTGGCTAAACCTTACCATAAATTTATCGAATTGGCTACTACAATTCCTGGAATTACAGAGCAGTCTGCCACCTTTATCATTGCTGAAATCGGGGTGGATATGGCGGTATTCAAATCCTCAAAACGTTTGTGCTCCTGGGCTGGGCTGGCTCCTGAAAATAACGAAAGTGCCGGTAAAAAGAAGAGCGTCCATGTTTCAAGAGCCGGGGTGTACTTAAAGCCTCTGCTGGTTCAGTGTGCAAATGCTGCCATCAAGAGTAAAAACCCTTACTTCAGATACAAATATGACCGTATAAAAAAACGTCGTGGTCATAAACGGGCAATCATTGCCATTGCACGCATGGTGTTGACTTGCATTTACCACATGTTCCAAAAGCAGGAGGTATTTAATCCTGCCGATACGGATTATTCCGCTATTCCTGAAGAAATGTACCGGAAATTTCAGGAACAGTATGACAGAAATGCCATCAAACGTTTAGAGAAACGAGGCTATATGATTACTCCTCCTGCTATGGCCTGATACCCTTTATTCCATAGGATCCTTTGGGGCGGCAGTTTACTGGTGCTCTTGTTAAGTTACGATTTTTTTTGATTTTTTCTTTCAACCTACTATCTCCTCTTTCCACTTAAGAATTCGTCCCCTATCAGGACTTTTCCTATCATACTACAAAAAAATTGCGCCGTCAATTTTATTACTTTAAATTTCTGTGATTTTAAAGTAATAAAGTGAAAAATCGCTGTTTTTTGCAGTTATTTCCGTTATTATTTATGCATGTCAAGAGGAATAGTGACCGTAAACTCCGTACCTTTGTCCAGTTCGGAGGTCACATGGATGGTTCCATGGTAAAAGTTCACGATGTGTTTCACAATGGACAGCCCCAGCCCCGTACCGCCCTGTTTGCGGCTGCGTCCCTTATCCACCCGGTAGAACCGCTCGAAAATGCGGTCCAGGCTCTCCTTCGGGATTCCCACGCCGTTGTCCTTTACTCTTACCAGCATGTCATCCCCCTGTTCCCCCACCGTGATCCACACCTGGCCTCCGGGCCGGTTGTACTTAATGGCATTGGTGGCCAGATTGGTAAACAGCTCCTTCATCTGCTGCAGGTTTGCCCGGATGCATAACGGCTTCACATCCACATGGAGAAACACCTGGCAGGAGGCTGCCAGAGGCTTTAAGCTGTCCATGATTTCCTGGAGAAGCACGCTGATTCTCACATCAGAGAACATCACCTCGGCATCCATGGACTCCAGGCGGGATATCATCAGAATGTCATTGATAAGCCCGGTCATTCCGGCGGCCTCCTTCTTGATTCTTCTCGCGAAATCCAGTTTCATGCCGTCATCCTGAATCATGCCGCTCTCCAGCAGCTCCGCGTAGCCCTGGATGGAGGTGATGGGGGTTTTAAGCTCATGGGAGGCGTTGCTGAAGAATTCCTGGCGTATCTGCTTTTCCTTTTCTATCTGGCTTAAGTATTCCTTTACATCCTTTGACATATTCATGATAGTCTCGGCGATGACGTTGATTTCAGGATACTGGCAGCTTTCAAACTGGAGCTCCGTGTAATCCCCTTTTACCTTCATCACGGCTTTTGAGATGTGGCGCAGAGGTCTGGTGACCGATGACACAAAACGTCTGGTAGTCACCACGGAGCAGGCCATAGCCATAAGGAAGCTTAAGATGGCTGCCGGAAACAGCATGGGAAGGTATTCCTGTATGCCGGAATAGGGTACTGCCAGACGGAGCACCATATCCGAATAATCCGATCGGCAGGCCACATAGAGCATGGTCTTGCCCAGTGTTTTGGAATAACGCCTGGCATACCCCTCCCCGTGCTCCACAGCCGCCCGTACCTCCTCACGTCCCAGATGGTTGTCCAGATACTCCGCGTCCGCGTCCGAATCCGTCACAACGGTACCGTCCGAATTTATGAGGGTCACCCTGCTGGAATCCCGGTCCGTAAACGCCTCCAGGCGCTCCATCTGCTCCATTAAGTCCCTGTCATAATCCAGGATGCTGTCCACGGCCCTGATGGTGTAGGTCATGTCATTTTTGGAATTTTTTAACATCATTTTGCTGCTGGCAATATAAAAGATGACGCTGTTGATACACAGCGCCGCCAAAAGTACCAGGATAAATCGTTCCAATAATGCCTTACGCATACCTTCCTCCTTGGTTTCCTGTCATGTTATCTCACCATACGGTAGCCCACGCCCCGAACCGTCTTAATACAGGCACCGCCCTCTTCTCCCAGCTTCTGGCGAAGGGTACGGATGTGCATATCGAGGGTTCTGGTCTCTCCATCGTACTCATATCCCCAGATACGGTTGAGCAGTTCATCCCTGGTCACCACCCTGGACTGGTTCTCCAGCAGATAAACCAGCAGTTCAAATTCCTTCAGTGTAAGCTCCACCAGCCGGCCGCCGCTTGAAACCTCCCTGGTCTTGCGGTTGACCTGGATATCCTGATAGGACAGCACATCCCGGTTCTCCTCCCGTTTGGTCCTGCGAAGCAGGCTGCGGATACGGGCCGACAGCTCCAGCACCCCAAAGGGCTTTACCATATAATCGTCTGCCCCGCAGTCCAGCCCAACCACCTTGTCAAGCTCCTTTTCCTTGGCAGTCAGGAGCATGATGGGCACATATTTTAACTGCTCCGTATTCCTTACCTCCTTGATGGCCTCTGTCCCGTCCATCCCCGGAAGCATCCAGTCAAAAATTACCAGGTCCGGCTTTTCCTCCCGCATCCTGGCCAGGCCTTCCTCTGCGGTCTCAAACCCTTCCGCCGCATACCCAAAGCCCTCCAGTGCAATTTTTAACAGATTCCTGATGTTTTCATCATCTTCTATAATATAAATCCGCTCCATTTTCCAACTACCGCCTTTCCCGGCATACGCCTATGTAAACAGCATACCAAACAGAAGTAAAATCCGCCTCATGGGAATGTAAAATCTGTGTAAAGTTTTTCCCCTTACAGGATGTCCTTATACACCCGCAGCACATTTTTACAGAATACAGCCTCTATCTCCGAGGCGGTAAAGCCTTCCCGTTCCATGGCGTCCGCCAGCATAGGCAGCTTTCCCGCATCCCCCATCTCCAGGTTTCCGCTGATTCCGTCGAAGTCAGAGCCCAGCCCGATACAGCCGATGCCGCCGATTTTCCGAATATGCTTCATGTGCTCCACCATGTCGGATATGCGGCTTAACTGCTCTTCCCCCGGTCCGAAATCCCGAAGGAAGGCCGTGCAGTAATTGATGCCCATAACGCCGCCCCTCTCTGCCAGGGCGCGTATCATATCATCTGTCAGGTTCCTTGGATGGGAGGCCATGGCCCTTGCGTTGGAATGGCTGGCCACAAAAGGTTTTCTGGTATACCGGAACACATCCCATATGCCTGCGTCATTCAGATGGGAAATATCGATTATCATTCCCAGGCGCTCCATTTCCTTCACAAAAGCAATCCCGGTATCCGTAAGCCCATGCTCCGTATCCGGCGCCATCCTGAAGGTACCGTCCGCCTCTTCAATCCTGGCATTGGGAAATGCCAGCTCGTTGGGAAAGTTCCAGGTCAGGGTCATCATGCGCACTCCCAGCCGGTACAAATCCCGCAGGAACGCTGTTTTTCCCTGGCAGGTCCCGCCCTCCTCCACCGTGAGAAGGGCCGACATCCTGCCCTGCTCCCAGTTTCTGCGGATATCGTCGTAGGTTCTGACGATTCCTATGATATCCTCATGGGCCTCCATCTCCTGATAAAAGGTGTCCAGAAGTTCCATACAGAATTCAAAGGGTCTTCCCTTGGCCTGTTCCAGATTGACATACAGGGCAAAATTCTGCAGTCCGTAATCCCCTGCCTGCATCTTCCTCAAATCCAGCATCAGCCGGTTCTCAAGGATGGACTGCCTGCCTCCCCTCTCATGGTCCTTAAAAATTTCCGCAATGGTATCACAGTGCATATCCACAACCTTCATATCCCTGTCCTCTTTCCTGTTCTCTGGTATTCCCAATTTATTCCCGGATAACCGAAATTATTCTGTCACTCAGTACTATGTTCCAGTCTATACTGATTGCCTGTTTCTGTCAATCGACAGGATTTGCCCCGGAGAGAATTTCTCCTGCACGGCAGATTGCGTCGTCGATGCGGGGCGCTATGTTTTCCCTGCCTATCTCCTTGTCAAATCCTGCCTTCTCCATCACAGAAAGGGGCTGTTCGTTTACATGGGAAAGAATCATGGTGATGCGGGCCTTGCGGCACCTTGCGTTCAGCTTCTTAAGGCTGTTGAGGGCGGTTGCGTCCATGGCGGGAACGCTTCTCATCCGCAGAATCAGCACCTTCTTGTCCGAATCCAGGGGAATCTGTCCAATCTTGTCCGCCGCGCCAAAGAACATGGGACCGTTCACCTCAAACACCATGACCTGCCTGGGCACTGGTTTTAAGTCAATGCGCTCCCCGTCCGTGCTCTCCTCGTAATCCTCTGCATATTTCCATCCGTAAATATCAGACACATCCGCCATGCGCTTCATGAACAGCAGACAGGCCAGGGCCAGTCCCACGCCGATTGCCATGACCAGGTCGAACACAACTGTGAGGAAAAAGGTCAGCACCAGCACTGCCGTGTCGCTTTTGGGCGCTGTCCTCACCACATCCGCAAAGGACCGCCACTCACTCATATTATAAGCTACCATAAACAGGATGGCGGCTATGGCGGGCATGGGAATCAGGGCGGCATACGGCATGAGGAATACCAGGATCAGAAGAAGCACCGCTGCATGGACCATACCTGCCACCGGGCTGCGCCCGCCGTTCTTTATGTTGGCAGCCGTCCTTGCGATGGCGCCTGTGGCCGGAATGCCTCCGAAAAGCGCTGATGCCGCGTTTCCCACTCCCTGGGCCACCAGCTCCATGTTGGAGTTGTGCTTTCCGCCTATCATGCCGTCAGCCACCACACAGGAAAGCAGGGACTCAATGGCAGCCAGCACGGCTATGGTAATGGCGTCCGGCATCACCCTCTGCACCATGCTGAAGCTGATGGACGGCAGGCGGAATGCGGGAAGGCCGGAGGATATGGTATACAAATCCCCTATGGTATTGACCTTCAGATCCAGAGCCTTTACCAGCACCGCTGCCGCCACAACGGCAATTAAAGACGGGGGCACCTTTTTAAAGAATCCGGGCCACAGAATTAGAATGGCCAGTGACACGGCTCCCACCGCCAAGGCCTGAAGATTCAGGGTATTTATGCAGGAGATAACCTGCCCCAGCTTCTCCATGGTTTCCACCGGCGCTTCCATGAAGGTGAGCCCCAGGAAATCCTTAATCTGGCCGATGAAAATAGTCACCGCGATACCGGTTGTAAAGCCGGTTGTAATGGTATAGGGAATGAACCGGATCAGGCTGCCCAGGCGCAGAAAGCCCATGATGACAAGAATGAGGCCGGCCAGGACGGTGGCTGTGGCCAGTCCCTCCATTCCGTTCTTTATGACGATTCCCGCCACAATGGTGGCAAAGGCTGCAGTGGGGCCTGCTATCTGCACCTTGCTGCCGCCTAAGAAGGAAATGACGAACCCGGCTATGATGGCCGTATAAAGTCCCTGTTCCGGTGTGACCCCGGAGGCCAGGGCCAGGGCTATGGACAGGGGCAGGGCTATGATGGCCACAATGATTCCCGATACCACGTCCTTTGTGAATTGTTCCTTTGTGTACTGTTTCATGGACAGAAACAGCTGGGGTATAAGCGTTTTCATCTCAACTTTATCCTTTTCGTGTTTATAAAATGTTAATACTTTTTTACTATAGCGAAAGGATGGCTTCATATCAATTGTTTTCCGCCATGTTTCCAATATAATACAAAAAAACAGCCGCCCGTGTCAGATCCGGCGGTTGTCTGTTCAGGTATAGGGCCTTTCCGGCATGATGTCCGGCCGGCACGTATCACTCGCTTCTCAGGGCGTCTATGGGATTTAAGTTGGCCGCCCGGCTGGCCGGCATATATCCGAACAGCAATCCGATTCCAACGGACACGCTGAAGGATATGATGACGGCCGACAGGGCGGGGGTGGCAGACACGCCCACCGCGGCCCCCGCCACAGTGGCGGCAACACACCCCGCCAGGATTCCGATGACGCCGCCCATGGAACTGGTCACCGCGGCCTCAATGACAAACTGCCGCATGATGGTTCTCTTATCCGCTCCCAGGGACTTCCTTATTCCTATTTCCCTTGTTCTCTCCGTCACAGATACCAGCATGATATTCATGACACTCACACCGGCCACCAGCAGGGAGATTCCTGCTATTCCTCCCAGCATGCCGCTCATCATGGCAATCTGTTCGTTCAGGGAATCCAGCATCTCGCTCATGGCCGTCACACGGTATAAATCCTCATCCTTAAATGTTTCGTACAGGAAATTCTTGATGACTGTGGTGCACTCGTCCGCCTTGCTGGTATCCAGGGCCGTGAAGGTGTAGTTGTTGATGTTGGCGTTTCTGGACATTTTCACGGCTACGCTGTAAGGAATCCACACAAAGTCATCGGTTCCCCCGTCCTCCATGTTATCCTCGTCCTGGGCCTTAGCCACACCTATTATTTTGAAGGCATAGCCGTCTATCTTAAGGGTCTGCTCTATGGCGTTTTGGGCGCTTCCGTAAAGCTCATTGGCCACGTAGGCGCCTATGACGCACACCTTCTGGCGTGAGACAATATCCGAATACGCGATGTTCCTTCCCGTTTCCAGTTCATAAGACTTGATTTCCAGATACTGTTCACTGCGCCCTGCCACTGAGGTGGATGTCATGGAGTCATCCCCGTATTTGATGGTGGAGGACAATGCCACATTGGGGCTCAGTTCTCCGAACAGGTCTGTATGTTCCTCATAAAACGCGTACATCTGGTCCACATCCAGGGAACGGGAGGCCAGGTTGGTCACATTTACATTGATCTGGTTCACCCCCATGCTGGCGAAGCTCTCCACCACGCTGCCCATGTACCCGTTGACCAGGCTAACCAGTATGATGACTGCGGCAACGCCGATAATAATTCCCAGCATGGTCAGAAATGAACGCATCTTGTTGCCCCAAATGCTTTTCAGGGCCAGCTTAAATGATTGCAGCATAGTCTTTTACATCTCCGTCAAAATTAATCTGCCCGTCCTTTATCCTGACCACACGCCTGGCTTCCATGGCAATGGTGTTGTCATGGGTAATCATCACGATGGTGTTTCCCTCCCCGTTGAGCTGTTTGAGAAATCCCAGCACATCCCGGCTGGTCTTGGAATCCAGGGCTCCTGTAGGTTCGTCTGCCAATATCAGCGAGGGACTTCCGGCCAGGGCCCTGGCAATGGATACCCTCTGCTGCTGTCCGCCGGAGAGCTGGTTTGGCATGTTCCTCCATTTTTCCGACAGGCCTACCTTTTCCAGGGAAGCCACGGCCCGTTCCCGGCGCTCTGCATTTCCTACCCCGGCGTACAGAAGGGGCAGTTCCACATTTTCCAGTATGTTAAGCTTGGGCAGCAAATTGTACTGCTGGAAAATGAAACCAATCATTTTATTGCGGATGCGGGCCAGCTGTTTGTCATCCATGACTCCCACATCCTCTCCTCCCAGGAGATATTCGCCGTCCGTGGGCACATCCAGGGCTCCTATGATGTTCATGAGGGTGGATTTGCCGCTTCCCGACTTGCCTACGATGGCCACAAACTCCCCCCTGTCTATCTTCAGGTTGATGTCGTCGTTGGCCCGCACTTCTTCCCCTCCCAGATAGTATATCTTGTGGATATGTCTCAGCTCAATAAGAGCTTCCCTCTGACTGGTATTGTCCATGTGTTCCTGATTCCTCTCTGTCTTACTTCTGGTTCCTTCAGGTCATTCTTTAGCGGTTTTGCCGGCCGCCTTCGGACCCGCCGCGGTTTCCGCCTCCCATGTTTCCGCCTCCTCCTGGAGGACCGCCCATGCCGCCGTCCATCATCATGACGCTGCTGCTGTTTTTGCTGGATTCAGCCACGTAAACCACGTCTCCCTCCGACAGGCCGCTTTTGATTTCCACGAATGTGTCGCTTGTCAGCCCGGTCTCCACCTTCACGGCCCGGAATCCGGCGGGCACCGGTCCCTGCTGCTCCGTCACTGTGTCATCCTTCACATAGACCTGGTTTCCTCTCATCAGGGCGTCCGCCGGGATGGCCAGCACATCATTCGCTTCCTCCAGCGTAATGACTCCGTCCACATTCATGCCGGGCAGCAAATCACCCATATCATCCAGGGTAACGGTCACCGGATAGGTGCTGACCCCGTTGGAGTATGTGCTCTCCAGGCTGACGTTGGTCACTGTTCCTGAGAATGTCTGTCCCTCAAAGGCGTCGGCTGAGACCTCCACCTTCTGTCCCACCTTTACTTTCTTAATATCCAGCTCGTCGATGGACATCTCAAATGTCAGGCTGGACAAATCGTATATGGTGGCCAGAACCGTGGTGCTGGAGCTGTTTTTGGTGATATTGTCTCCCACCTTGAAATTCTTTGTGATGACCTGACCGGAAATCGGCGCCTTTATGGTGTAATTATCGTAGCTGTCCTGGGTGCTGTCCAGCTTGTTCTGGGCTGATTCCACGCTTTCCTCCGCCTTGTCCAGGGCATCCTTATAGCTCTGAACCAGCTTATCCGCTGATTTGTCTGTCATCTTAAAAACAGGGGTTCCTTTTGTAACATAATCTCCTACATTTACCAGCAGGGATTCCACCTCCACACTGGTGGACAGGTCCGCATTCATGGCGGTATCCACCGATGCCTCGAACACTCCGTCCTCACTGCCTATGAATTCCCCGATCTGAACCGTGGCCTTTAAGGATGTGGTCAGGCCGCCGGGGTTGGGCACCTGTATGGTGACTACCCGCACCAGCCGTCCGCCCGTGAGGACGGTTTCCTGGTTTGCCACTGCCTTGACCGTTCCTGCCACCTGCTCTCCTGTATCCGTCAGGGTGACTGCCGCCGGCATGCCGGCTCCTATGACGGCTGCCTCCCCGGACAAAAAGGGAATTCTTATTTCCATAATATCATCGCTGTACACATCGGCCAGCTTGGTATTTCCGCTCACCTTATCCCCGACGCTGATATACAGTTCCTTTATATATCCTGTATCGGTGGCTTTATATGTGTTTCCGCTGTAGTCGCTCAGGGCGTCATTATAGTCTTCCAGGGCGTCCTCATAGGAGGACTGGGACCTGGTCAGGGAATTCACTGAGCTGGTCAGCTGGGACTCCATGCCGGACTTATCAATTTCATAGAGCACCTGGTCCTTCTCCACCTGGTCCCCCTCCTCAAAGCCCGCTGACAATACCTCTCCCTCCACCATGGAGGTGATGCTGTAGGTGTCCTTTGCCTTAAGGGTGCCTGATGAGGACAGCTCCGAGGAAATGTCCCTGCGCTCCGCCGATGCCGTATTATGGGACTGTGCCCGGGCAGCGGCTGCCTTTGCCTTCATCCCCCTCCAGGTCATGGCCACGGCTGCGGCTGCTCCTATAATCAGCAGGAATACCACGGGTTTTACCCATTTCTTCCCTCCGTTTCTGCCTTTTCCTGCCTGTGCCGGGGCGCCGGGTGCTGTTTCCCTCTTATGTTTGCCAGGGAAGGGCATTAAAAAGCGCAGGGCATCTTTCTTTTTTTCTTCCATACCGCACCTCACCCTTAATATTCTATGGCGTCAACTGCCGTATAGCTGCTGCCGCTCTTATTGCATACCATTACCACCTCGTCCCCTACCTCTATGCCGCCATAGATGGAAAACAGGTATTGAAGCTCCGAAGAATTCAGGCTGATGGTGAGATATCCGTCCTCGTCAATTCCATCCTCTCCAAAATCGCCATCCGAATTATCGTCATCAATCTCCAGACGGATGGAAGTGGGCGTCATAACGTCCGTGGATTTATAGTAGATGTTCTTGACCTCGCCCTTTAACAGCACATAGGCGTTGTTGCCCTCCAGATCATCGTCGTCCCATCCCCTGGTGGTGTAAGCCCAGATGGTTTTGGACTTCACATTATAGTAGACAACGGCAAAGCCCGCATCCTGCTGGGATGCCTTCACTGCTTCCAGTGTGCTGGCTGTTCCGTTTAAAAACACATTGGCATTTTCCGAGCCAAAGGGCACGGACTGGATTACGCTGAAGCCCTTGCGCACCAGTATTGGGCCCTTGCGCTCGTCATCCAGAATGGTGATGGGATTGATTTCCCCGTCGGAGTTAAGCTCACAGTCCAGAACAGCTCCATATATCTCGCTGCTGTCCTTTTTCTTTGTCTTTAACAGATTGTAGAATATGTTCATACAGTCTGTCTGGTTCAGCACCTCCTCCGGCTGGCGGTTCACTTCCTCATTCAGCTCCAGATAATTGAACTTTGAAATGCGTGAGGACGCCAGATCCCCGGTAAAGTCCTCATCCGAATAGCCCAACATGGCCAGCGCCGCCTTCACCGCGTCCTTATATGTTATGTACTCCTCAGGTTTAAACAGTCCTCCAAGAAAACCGGTCATCCACCCCTGGGATGCCGCTATGCGGATATAGATGGCATCCGGATGGGTGCTTGGCACATCCGCGAACACGGATACGCTGGATGTGGGCAGGTTTTCCCTGTAACTGGAGGCATTCACCAGCATTCTGGCAAAATCCCCTCTGGTCACCTGTCCTGTGTAATCCGACACATTCAGGATTCCGGTCAGGTTCACCACCTGTCTCCTCATATCAAAGTTTGCGGATAATGTATTGGCCATAACGGTCATAGGCAAAGCCGAGGTCACTGCAGTAACGGCTGCCAGGGAACCGCATACATAACGGCAGGCTGCACATGGTCTTTTCATTGCTTTTGCTCCTCTCAAATCAATGGGTATTATCCTTTATTTTTTTACCTTATCACAGTAATGTGTTCATTTTGTGATAAGCACGCAAAATAAGCGCAAAAAAATGCCTGTGAATACAGGAATGTGTTCCGGATTTTCACAGGCATATTTTTTTCATTTTCCATTACATCAAAGGAGCAATGAGGCGCATGAGACGTCCCAGCTTTTTTCCCATCCAGCTGTAATTTTTACAGTCCTCCATAGTGATAAGACTGCATTTCTTAAGAGTTTCCTCAAAATCATGCTCCACGTCATAGACCACCGAATTGCGGTAAATGTAGGCCGCGCATTCAAAATGCAGGTACAGGCTTCGGAAATCCAGATTAATGGTTCCCACCACAGCCTTTTCGTCGTCGCTGACAAATACCTTGGCATGGACAAAGCCCGGCGTGTATTCGTAGATTTTCACGCCTGCCCTTGTCAGCTCCGGATAAAAGGTTCTGGCCAGCATGTAGGCATATTTTTTGTCCGGAATGTGCGGCATGATAAGCTTAACATCAATCCCGCGCTTGGCGGCATAACTCAGGGCATTGACCATCTCGTCGTCCAGAATCAGATAGGGCGTCATTATATGGACGTAGTTTCTGGCCTGGTTCAGTATATCCAGATATACACGCTCCCCCACCTGCTCCCTGTCCATAGGGCTGTCACCATAGGGCAGGATGAAACCGGAATAGTCCGCGGCCAGGGGATGCTCATAGTCTTTGGGGACCGCGTACTTCCCATAGTCCTCCGGCTGCCTCTCCGTCACATTCCACATTTGCAGAAACATCATGGTAAAGCTCTGTACCGCGTCTCCCTTCAGCATAATGGCCGTATCCTTCCAGTGGCCAAAGCGCACCTTGCGGTTGATATACTCGTCCGCCAGGTTCACACCTCCGGTAAAGGCCGTATGGCCGTCAATGACCACAATCTTCCTGTGGTCCCTGTTATTCTGATAGGTGGACAGGGTGGGCCTGACAGGCGAAAACATCTTACAGCGAATTCCTTTTTTTCCCAACACTCTGGGATAATGGTACGGAAGAAGCATGAGACAGCACATGCCGTCATACATAACCCTGACTTCCACGCCCTCCTTCACCTTCTCCTCCAGCACCTTCAGGATACTGTCCCACATATATCCCCGCTCCACGATAAAATATTCCATGAAAATGAAATGCCGGGCCGCCTTAAGCTCTCTCATGAGAGCCTCAAACTTGTCCTCCCCCAGCGGGAAATATTCCACATGGGTGTTGCCGTAGGCCGGATAACCCGCATGGTCCTTCATGTAATCTATCAGGTGGCTGCTTCTCCTGCTGGCTTCCCTGATTCGCTCCTGTACCTCCTCGTCCTGCTTGAGATAGGGGGCCGTGTCGCCTATGTTTTTCTTCAGACGCCGGGCCAGAAGCTTTGTCTGGAACTGCATCTGCACAAATATGTACAAGAGGACGCCGAACACCGGAATCACCAGGACCGGCACAATCCAGGCCATCTTAAAGCTGGAATTTATGGGTTCATTGAAAATATAAATGATGACAACCGCGCTCAAAAGGATAGATATGGCGTATACAATGTGCATGTACTCTTCCAGCCACCGGAAGGCGCCAAACAGGATTCCCACCTGTATGGCCATGAACAGCACCACAAAGGCCGTCCTTCCAAATATAATCCGAAATAATCCCCTCATTTTCTTCATCCTGTCCCTTGTCTCCTCTCATGTGACGCATCATGCAGCTCAAAAATCCCTGGTGAAAAACCGTCATCCGCCGACCTGATTCACCAGGGTTTATTCTCTGTCTTTATGTGGCTGTTACAGTCTTTGGGGTGCCAGTGAAGATTTTGCTGTCCAAATCCGCAATGGTCACTTTCTCTAAATACGCCTGGCAGCACTGGTTCAGCTCTCCGTAGAGCTCGTCCATGATTCCCGCCATGCCTGACGATATGAGACAGGCCATGTGCGGGTTGCCGCTCTTCCATGAGGCGGCCACAAAGGGGGTATCCAGAGCCTCAGCCACCATGGACAGGTTCACGTCCCTGCTGTCACGGTGGAACAGATAACCGCCGTCCACACCTTCCTTTGTTTTCACAAGATCCGCCTTTTTAAGCTTTGCCATGACCTTCCGTATCCTGGCGGCATTGGTACAGACATTCGCTGCAAGACCTTCGCTGGAAAACACAGCTCCCTTGTGATTCAAAAAAACCAGCGCATGCACCGCAATGGTAAATTCACTTGTCACTTTTTCGATTCCCCTTTCCTACCTGTAACAGCCTGCTGCTGTCTTTCATTAAATCATACCATTTTTTCCTGAAAAATGCACTTATTTTTTAATATCATAATCTTTCATAATCCAAATCATGAATCAAACGGCATAATGACCTCCCCTGCTGCCCCGTAGTCTTGCCGCCGCCGTTTCCCGGCTCTTTGCTTCCCTGGACGGATGACTGGGTCTGAACCTTTACCGTGTATTTTACCACATTGCCATGGGTCTTAAAGAATTCCAGCAGGCTGGTGGTGAAAAGTCCCACCGCGAGGAACGGCAGTACAAATCCCAGGGTATAGACCCCAATCAGACCAAAGGCCAATGCCTTTGTGCTGGCAGACGCTGCCATGAGCAGGACACTGGCAAGAGCCGGTCCCACACAGGGCGTCCAGGGAGCACGGAACGGAGGCGGCAAATATGCTGTTCACAGAATTCAATATGGAAGATGCATTGGAAGTGCGTTATGAGGAAGGAAAAACAGAGACCCGCTAAGCAGGCCCTGATTCATGCCGCATTGAATCATTTGTAAATAATACAAAAGGAGCCGGTCCGCTTACATCAATCTTTATCGTAAGCGGGAGGCTCCTTTTTTCAATCTCTTAATCTTCTAACGCCTGGCGTATATCCTCAATAATGTCACCGGCAGACTCCAGTCCTACGCTGAAACGAACCATGGACGGGTCCACGCCTGCCTCCACCAGCTGTTCGTCCGTGAGCTGACGGTGGGTATGGCTGGCCGGATGAAGTACGGCTGTCCTGGAATCAGCCACATGGGTTTCAATGGAGCACAGTTTCAGCTTATCCATGAACACGGAAGCAGCCTGACGCCCGCCCTTTAAACCAAAGGAAATAACGCCGCAGGTACCCTTCGGCATGTATTTTTGAGCCAGCTCATAATACGTATCCCCTGGAAGTCCCGGATATTTCACCCAGGCCACATCCTCCCTGGACTGAAGGTAGGAGGCCACCTTAAAGGCACTCTCACAGTGTCTCGGCACCCTTAAATGAAGGGTCTCCAGGCCAATATTAATCAGGAACGCATTCTGGGGGGACTGGATGGAGCCTAAATCCCTCATAAGCTGGGCCGTGGCCTTCTGGATATAAGCCAGCTTACCAAACTTCTGGGTATACACAATGCCGTGATATGACTCATCAGGCTCTGTCAGACCCTTAAATTTGTCATGCTGGGCCTCCCAGTCAAAGTTTCCGCTGTCCACGATACATCCGCCTACCGTGGCCGCGTGGCCGTCCATATACTTTGTAGTACTGTGTGTCACAATATCTGCGCCCCACTCAAAGGGACGGCAGTTAATGGGGGTGGCAAAGGTATTATCCACAATCAGAGGAACACCGTGGCCGTGGGCCAGGCGGGCAAACTTCTCAAAATCCAGCACTGTCAGGGCAGGATTGGCAATGCTCTCCGCAAATACCGCTTTGGTATTTGGCCTGAATGCCTTTGCCAGTTCCTCCTCGTCCGCATCCGGATTCACCAGCGTGCACTCCACTCCCATCTTGGGAAAGGTAACGGTAAACAGATTGGTGGAACCGCCGTATATGGTGGAGGAACTGATTACATGATCTCCTGCCTGGCAGATATTCAAAACAGCATAAAAGGTAGCCGCCTGTCCGGAGGAGGTGAGCATGGCCCCCACGCCGCCCTCCAGCTGGCAGATCTTTGATGCCACTGCGTCATTGGTCGGGTTCGCCAGCCTGGTATAAAAATAACCGCTCTCCTCCAGGTCAAAAAGCCGTCCCATCTGCTCACTGGAAGTGTATTTAAAGGTAGTGCTCTGATATATGGGCAGCTGTCTGGGCTCGCCGTTCTTCGGCTCCCATCCTCCCTGTATGCAGATTGTGTCTAATGATTGTTTGCTCATGTTTCCCGTGTCCTCCTTATGGTCAGGTTCTAAATGGTGATGAGATTATATTCCTTGTTGCCAAGGCCCAGCTTCACAGCATGGTCAATACAGGTCTCCCAGTTGGTATCCGGATGTGTATTGATGAAATGGTCATGGCTGTGATGCTCCTGCTCTGACAGAAAGCTTCCGGCAAGCACGGGCTGGCGGTTTACCGCATCCACGCAGGCCATGTCCAGGGCTACCGGGTCAAATGAGGCAAACATACCCACGTTAGGCACAATGGGGGCGTCATTCTCCGAATGGCAGTCACAGTTGGGGGACACGTCCACCACAAGGCTCACATGGAAATTAGGACGATCCTTCAGCACTGCCAGGGTATACTCGGCAATCTTCCGATTCAGGATATCATTGGCCTCGTCGTACATGGAGTCCACCGCATCCACGGGACAGGCACCGATACAGCGGCCGCATCCCACACACTTGTTTGTATCAATAGAGGCTTTCCGTTCAAGAACCGTGATGGCGCCGTGGGCGCAGTTTCTCTGACAGGCGCCGCAACCAACACACTTATCCGTATGTACAAACGGCTTGCCGGCATTGTGCATCTCCATCTTGCCGGCCCTGGAGCCGCTGCCCATGCCCAGGTTCTTAAGGGCACCGCCAAAACCGGTTGCCTCGTGTCCCTTAAAGTGAGTCAGGGAAATGATGATGTCCGCATCCATAATGGCCCGGCCAATCTTTGCCTCCTTCACATACTCTCCGTCAATAGGCACCAGGGCTTCATCCGTTCCCTTAAGGCCATCGGCAATCATGATATGGCATCCCGTGGTAAAGGGATTATAGCCATTCTCGTAAGCAGCGTCCAGATGGTCCAACGCATTTTTCCTCCGCCCCACATAGAGGGTATTGCAGTCGGTCAGGAATACCTTACCGCCTTGGGTCCGGATTAAATCCACCAGGACCTTGGAGTAGTTGGCGCGCAGATAAGCCAGGTTTCCGGGTTCGCCAAAGTGAATCTTGATTGCAGTGTATTTGTTGTTAAAGTCAATATCCATCATGCCGGCCTTTTTTACCAGCCTCTCCAGCTTCTGCAGGAGATTTTCCGTAAGTGTAGTCCTCATGTTGGTGTAGTATACGTTTGATACTGCCATGATGTCCTCCTTCTAATTTTTATCCTGTTTATTATACTTCAAACCCTGCATTTATTCAATCCTGTATGTGCGGACAACGGCACCAAATTTTTTTTCGGGAGATTTTACCGCAGAATTTTTAGTACAGATTTCACCACGGCGTCATAAATCATCCCCACAACAGAAAAAGACCCTGCTGTAAAGCCAGGCCTTCTGTATAATTTTATGGTGCCGTATCATGGAACCGGTTAAATTCCTTTCAGCTTCTTTCGGTAAATCAGATAGGAATACACACTTGGAATCAGGACCATTGCCATAAAAACCAGGAAGAACAGGGATGCCAGATGAAAAAATCCCATAATCAGCATCAGTATGCCCCCTGCTGTCCATACATAGCCGGCCATACGGTGAGTCCTGTTCCAGTTATCCTCATCTGCCAGGGTCCACGGAAGCTTGATTCCCATGGTGTAGTTCTGTCTCCATTTGGGCAGGTAATTGCCTGCCGCCACGAACATCAGTGCAATGGGAATGCTTACCATGCTTCCCACGTTGATATCCATACCGATTCCGGACAGGACAATCACAAACTGGACCATAACCGCCAGAAGGACCACGAACCACCGTGTAATCTCCTTCAATTCCCTGGAACGGCTGATGTTTTCTCGTTTGGGGTCAATCCGGTAAATCACATTTACCATCACTGCCATGAGAAACATAAAGGCAGGTATGCCAAATGCCGCCATGTTACGGCTTGAATAACCATTTACCACATTGTCCGATCCCCAGTGGGTGGGTACCTGTTCCGGCAGGCGGTTATAGAAACATACGGAAACGATAAATGGCACAAAAGCCAGAATCCAGTACAATACATCCCATTTGGAAATCTTCCTGTTATTTTTTTTCATGCTTTTTGTCTTCCTCCATTAATGATTGCAGCCAGGAAAGAACTTCCTGGAATACAGTGGTATTCAGCTCATAATAAATATATTTGCCTGATTTCCGGTCCTCTATAAGCCCCGCCTGCCTGAGTATGTTCAGGTGATGGGAAATGGTTGCTCCCGTTGTGTCAAAATGCTCCACAATCTGTCCCGCGGTCATGCTTCTCCGCTTTAACAGGTTGAGTATCTCGCGGCGGGTGGGGTCGGACAGGGCTTTAAATGTATCACCGAAGGACATGGACGGAATACCTCCTTTCACTTTGCCTGATTTTATGTGCTTTTTATAGTGGACGGTGCAAACCAGCCATGTAAACTAACTGTATGATCCAACTGCGAATCCAGTGCTCCTTTTATTTAGATGTTTATCTAGATATCTAAATGTATTTTCCAAAGCTCCCGGCATATGTCAAGAGGTAGGAATACATGATGCCTTACGGGCAAATATCCCGGGCATATGTCTTTCCTCCCACATAATCCGCAGCCGCCCGGCATCCTGCAGATGCTGCTCTCTCCACACTGCTTCTCCACTGTTTCACCGCTTATTTTTCCATTTCAACCGCCAGCTTCAGATTGGCCTTCTCATATTCATTAAACACGCCTGAGTCAAAGGCATCCGCGGGATACTCGCCTGAATACCAGGTAAATGTACTGAAAAAGTCATTCCAGAAATCATTCTTGAAAATGTATCCGTGGCGGGCATAAATCTCATTGCGGAATACGGCTGTCAGGTCCGGCCTCCAGCTAATCTGCTGCATTTCCTCTATGGAATAATATCTGGCATCGGAATCAAAGACAGGAGCGTCATAGTCACCAGGGACTTCTCCCGCAGGGTATATGCCTGTGCCGCCTTCCTCAACCTCCTTTTTGTAAGCCGATATGATGTAATGCAGAGCCTCTGCCGTGGGGGACTTGGCATTCTCCTTATAGACGCCAAGATAATCCCATATGATTTCATTGGACAGAAACTGATACCCTGAGGATACCTTTTTCAGGGTTACAATGCTTTCCAGATTAAACTGGCTGTATCCGTCTGAAAGACACCGTATCCTGTATATCCCTCCATCCACCTCGCCGCCGGGGCAGAAGAAGCTTCTCATGTTGGTATCACCGTGTTCAGAATAATACCGGTCAAAGGGGGCCAGATATATCCATTCAAGCCCTGACTTCATCCGGTCAAGGGACAGCCCTGTTTTCTCTGTGAGGAACCCATCCATCTGCTCTGTACTCAGCCTCACCAAATCTGTGTAGAGTTCCGGCTGTCCAACGGTTTTCAGGTACATATCCCTTTCCTCCTCCGTCATCGGGGACTGTTCCAATCCCGCGCCGGAATAAAACACTTCATTCAGATTTATATATTCCGGGCTTTGGTAGTCAGACATAAGAAATCCATAGTTGTCGGTCCTGTTCAGATATTCCTCAAAGCCGCGCAGTTCATCTTCCGTCAATTGCCGCTTTGGTTCATTTTCCGCTGGCCGGCCCGCGATATTATCCGGTGTGGTGGAGCTTTCCGGTGCGAAGGAGCTTTCCGGACTGACGTAATCTTCCTGTGTGCCGGAGCTGTCCAATGCGCCGGAGTTACTACCTGTATCTGCGCCGCATGCCGCCAGCCCCAGCATAGCGGAC
Source organism: Enterocloster clostridioformis (assembly GCF_020297485.1). Lineage (NCBI taxonomy): Bacteria > Bacillati > Bacillota > Clostridia > Lachnospirales > Lachnospiraceae > Enterocloster > Enterocloster clostridioformis. Next base: position 446,166 of record NZ_JAIWZC010000001.1, on the reverse strand, counting down.
AGGAGCATCACAGCCAGCACGCCTCTGTGCCATCTGGGGGTAATTCGCCGCTTATTAATCAATTTCATAAGACATCGACCTCCTCACTGCCTGATTCTGCACATCAATCCCGTTCATCAGACAAAGCTTCTTTCTCGTTTTGGTCCAGAATTTGGCCTACCTGCCAGAACATTTCCCGGGCGCTGGTATACATTTCATTTTGCGGCACCCTCCTTTTCTTTGAATGATGGGATGTGGATTGTGCTCTGAATGGTGCTTTAAATTATAGGATAGCATATTTTGGGCGGGGGGGACAATGGGGTGGGGTGGAATTTGGGGGGAATTTTGGGGGAATTTTGGGGGGAATTTAATAAAATGGGTGGGCTGCCTGGCCGGAGGCCAGGGACGCTTGGGGGTGGGGGGCTGGGTACAGGAGGGAGCGGGTCCGCCGGGCGGCAGCCCTGGGAACGCCGAGGCGTTCCCAGGGCTGTGGGGCGTTCGCCCCATAAAAATATAGCCGGAAAGCCCCGGGAAAGAGAGCGAGCTCTCTTTCCCGGGGCTTTCCGGCTATATTTTTGCCCGGCTCATTGCTATAACATTTTTTTCATCTCATCCGCTACAAACTGTACCTTGGTTCCTACTATTACCTGTACAGATGTCTTGCTTGGCCTCATGACTCCGGCCACGCCTGCGGATTTTATCTTTTTCTCGTCTACTAATGTGTAATCTTTTATCTCTAATCTCAGTCTTGTAATGCAGTTGTCTAATGATACTACGTTTCCTTTGCCGCCTAATCCTTCTAAGACAATGGCAGCTACCTTGGTGAAATCGTCGTTTGCTAATACGGCTGCCATTTCTGCGTCTAAGTCTTCTTTCTCACGTCCTGGTGTGGGAAGGTCGAATTTGGTGATGACGGCGCGGAATACTACGTAGTAGATAATTGCGAATACAACGCCCTGTACTAACAGCATGAACGGCTGGTTGGCCATTGGCAGCCTGCAGCTGAAAATGAAGTCCGTGACACCCGCGCTGAAGCAGAAGCCTGCGGTCCAGTGGAATGCGGCTGCTACCGCTACGGAGATACCGGTCAGAACGGCGTGTACAAGGTACAGTCCGGGAGCCAGGAACATGAAGGAGAACTCCAGAGGCTCGGTAACGCCGGATACGAAGGATGCCACTGCTCCTGCAATCAGGATACCTGCCGCATACTGCTTCTTCTCCGGCTTTGCTGTCTGGTACATCGCAAATGCTGCAGCCGGAAGGCCGAACATCATTACCGGGAAGAAACCTGCCTGGTACATACCGGTAACACCCTTGATTCCGCCTTCTGCGAAGCCCCAGAATTTGTTGATATCGGCAATTCCTGCAATGTCAAACCAGAATACCGCGTTCAGCGCGTGATGCAGTCCGGTTGGAATCAGAAGACGGTTTGCAAATGCATAGAGACCCGCGCCTACAGGACCCAGTCCCATGATCTGCTCGCCAACCCATACAAGGGCATTGAACAGCATCGGCCATACAAAGTACAGGATGGCGGACTCTGCAACCATAACGAAAGATGTAACGATGGGCACACAGCGCTTTCCTGAGAAGAAAGCAAGTGCGGTTGGCAGCTGTGCGCTGCTGAACCTGTTGTAACAAATGGACGCTGTGATACCGGAAATGATACCGATAAACGCGTTGTCAATCTTGGAGAAAGCCAGAGGAGCTTCCTCTACATTCATCATAGTGGCAACAACTCCGCTGTTAAGTACGGTGGTAACAGTCAGGAATGCAACCAGACCTGCAAGGCCTGCCGCACCGTGCTGGTCCTTTGATAAACCGATTGCCACGCCTACTGCAAACAGCATGGGCAGCTTATCGATTACGGCACTGCCAATCTTCACCAGCGCAAAACCGATTATCTGGACGATACCGGTTACGTCGCCGCCCTGCATGGTGGCAGGACACATGGCGTAGCCAATACCCATCATAATAGCTGCAACCGGCAGAACGGCAACAGGAAGCATGATGGCCTTACCTAGTTTCTGCAAATACTTCATCATAACATAAATCCCCTTTCTTTTTTTAGAGTCTCCTTTCACACTTTTCCTGTAGGAGTACTCTGAATTACATTTTGATAAATAATGTATTTAATCCTGTTCCCAGGCTTAAATCATGGTTACTGTTTTCCGGTTATTTTCCGGACCTGCCTGACAAACCATACCAATGTATCAGGCATCGGCGGCCAGAACAGACTCCACTTCTTTCATGGCAGCATCTTCATCGGGTCCGTCTATACGGAAGGTAACCTCATCTCCTGCCACGGTATTCATGGCCATGATGCTCATGACATCCTTCCCGTCCGCCCTGCGGTCCCCGCAGATGATTTCCACGGAGGAGCTTACATGAAGCATCCTGACCATAAGCATGGCGGCCGGCCTTGCGTGAAGCCCCATTTCATCTTTTAAGATAAAGCTCCGCTCTATCAACTCATCCCCACCTTTGTTCCTTACAGTTTGATGATGGCCGTCTCTCCCGCCTTTACTTCCATTCCGTTCCTACATTCCATCTTCGGGAACTGGGGCGTGTTGCAGATAATAACCGGCGTAGTCACATCGTAACCGGCTTCCTTAATCTTGTCTATTTCAAAGTCCAGAAGAAGATCGCCCTGCTTTACCTTATCCCCCGCAGCCACATGAGCCTCAAAGTACTGCCCCTTAAGCTGTACCGTGTCCAGACCGATGTGGATAATCAGCTCCGCGCCATTGTCTGTCTGCATGCTGATGGCATGCTTTGTATCAAATACCATGGTCACCAGTCCGTCTGCAGGCGCAACCACTCTGCCGTCCGATGGTATGACTGCTGTTCCTTTTCCCAGAATCTCCTGGCTGAAGGTGGGGTCGCTTACCTGGCCCATGGGAATGGCTGTTCCGCTGACCGGCGCTGCGATTATCTTCTCTTCCTTTTCTTCTCCCCCGAATAACTTCTTAAGTGATCCAAACATCCTTACTGCTCTCCTTTCATGTCCCCCAAGGGACCTGCCAAAATAATTATTTAGTCCTGATACGTTTAATATGCAGGGCCAGGTAAGCCACCTCTTCCTCTGTTACCTGGTGCCTGTACTGCAGCTTGATGAGCGCCTGTATTTTTTGGCTGCAGGCATATTCCTCCGGATACAGACGGTCAATGACCTCCTGGAATTCCAGGTTATCCAGATTCATATGCTCCCCGGTAAATACCCGCTGGGCCAGAAAGCGCAGATGAGTGATGAACCTCTCATAGCTGAGGGACTGCTCATCCAGCTCTATACTAAAATACTCCCTGACCACCTCCAATACCTGCTGTATCAGATTGGTGATCTTAATTGTATCACCCATAGGCGCATCATACTCCGCATTGACAATGTGAAGGGCAATGGAAGCTGCCTCGTCCACCGGGAGCTTCACTCCCAGGCCCCTTTCAATCATGGCAATGGCATATTCGCCAATGAGATATTCCGCGTGGTAAAAGCTGCGCACCTCCCTGATTAAAGGATTGGAAAACATCATCTTCTGTTTGTACCGCTCCAGTGCAAAGTTTATATGGTCTGTAAGAGTGATATACACATTTGGGTTAATAGGCCGGTTAAGGACCTCTTTGGCATAACTGATGATTTCTGCTGAAATCTGTACATGCTCCATGGGAAGGTTCACAAGCAGCTCCTTAAACTTATCCATGGTGTTCTGACTCTCCAGGCGGAATATTTTCTCCACCTTCTCCTCGTCAATGGTGCTGCCTTCCTTTGCTTTAAAACCAACGCCTCTTCCCATGACGATGATTTCCCTGCCTTCTTCATCGCAGGTACTTACTACATTATTATTAATTATTTTCGCTATTTTCATAATTGCTCCTGATAAAAACAAAAAAACCAACTTTGTTAAAGAGACCCGTGTACGTATACGCACGGGTACACACTATCCCCTTAACAAACTTGGTTTTGCCTGCCGAACAGTAACAATCCTTATTAATTATTTAATTATAACTTCCAAAGATTTACTTCACTAACAGCATCATAGCAAATCTTAAGATAAAAGTCAACAATATTTTATATAATTTTTATATTTGCCCCCACTCCTGTTGTGAGATTTCCCGACACATCCCTTGTCAGGACTTGATGTACATGTAAATAATACCTGTAACCGCCAGATAAAACCAGGTGGCCGGATTGGAAAACCAGGTGGTGAAAAATGACAGCATCATGTACATGGCAATCTGGGCATAGATCACATGGCCTGCCGGACATGACATCTTCCGCCTGCGTTTTACCAGAAAGTAGCATGCTGCTCCCAAAAGCCCGCCCAGAAGCACCATTCCAAAGATGCCGAAATCATAGTAGGCATCGTAGAACAGGGTAAGGGTGGTCAGCTCCTTCTTGGTCACAAAGAGAGGAAAGCTCACCAGTACCGGGAACAGGAATTTAAGTCCAGTAAGAGCCCACACCGGAAAACACATGCGAAGCCCAAAGCTGTGGGATACCAGCTGCTCCACCAGGCAGTTAAAATTATCGTAGTTGTTGGCAATATACATATAGGGCTGTGTGATGAATATGGGCATATGGCTGTTCTTCATCTCAAAAATGCCGTTCAGGTATTCCACACTGTGGCTGCGCATAACAGTTAAGACCAGATAGGCGGGAATCATGCAGGCCATCAGTACTCCCACACAGACCAGGCTGAAGGTGCCGCTCATGGAAATAAAGGTAAAGGCGGCCATGCCCACTGCCAGAATCAGCTGGAACCTGGACACGCACAGCACCGGCACGGCCAGGGACAGCACCACCATAAGAACTCCCAGCCAGAATCCCTGATCCCTGGTCAGTCCTCTTCCCCTGCGGGATATCATAAGGCTGTACACCACGAACAGACTGGGCACCAGCACACAGGAAACCGTAAAATAGTGGACTCCGCTGACATGAAAATAGGAATAGGCATGGGGTACCCCGTAGGAAAACAGCGGCACAAAGCCCAGCTTCCACGCCTCAAAGAAAAAGGCAAGGAAGGATATGACCACCAGCGCCGCCATGGAGTGAAGGAGGCGCTTTGCCTGCAAGGGGGATTCAGCCGAGGCATAAAAACGGTATACGGACTGCATATCCGCCGCGCTCCAGCCGTCATATATCCTGTGCAGCACCTCAAACACAATCCAGAAGGTGAACACCGCCAGTCCCAGGCAGACCCATGTCTGGGTGCTCCAATCCGTCTGAAGGCGGCTGAGCTTAAAGCAGGAGATTCCCTGCCCTCCCACAAAAAAGAGGCAGAAAAGCCCCCTCAGGTGAATCAGGTTGCCTGTCTCCCTGTAATCCTTTATATACAGCCACAGGGCCGCTGTAATTAAAACCAGCCCAGACAGCATATAAAAATGCTGCCGGGCCAATATGAAGCTTATGATATAACAAACCAGATAAACTGCCATTAATCCGTAACCTTCTCCACAAAATCTCTCATGTATTGTTCTATTTCCGCCGCAGTGGCAAAGCTCATGGCCTTGTCGGCAACTGCCTGAAGTTCCTCTGCACTGTACTGGGTGACCATCTTCCTGGCCTTCAGAATGGCGGACGCGCTCATGCTGAATTCGTTGAGTCCAAATGCCAGAAGCAGCGGAATCATCATTGGGTCGCTTGCCGCTTCGCCGCACATGCCGACCATGATGCCTGCCTCACGGCCGCAGGCGATGATATGCTTAATACTTCTGAGCACAGCCGGGTTAAAGGTGGAATACAGATAGGATACCTTTTTATTGCCCCTGTCTACCGACATGGTGTACTGGGTCAAATCATTGGTGCCGATACTGAAGAAATCCGCTTCCTTTGCAAAGATATCTGCAATCAGGGAAGCGGCGGCTGTCTCCACCATGATGCCCACCTGGATGTCCTTGTTGTATGCAATGCCCTTTTCATCCAGCTCCTTCTTGATTTCCTCCACAAGAGCCTTCGCCTGACGGTACTCTTCAATGCATGTTACTAAAGGAACCATGATACGGATGTTGCCGAATGCGCTTGCCCTTAAAAGCGCCCTCAGCTGAGGCTTATACACATCCTCCCTGCGGTCCAGGCAGAAACGGATTGCCCGGTAGCCCAGGAATGGATTCTCGTCCTTCTCCAGGCCCATGTACGGAATCTCCTTGTCGCCTCCGATATCCAGGGTGCGGATGATGACCGGCTTGCCGTTCATGGCAGCAGCCACCTTCTTATATGCCTCGAACTGTTCTTCCTCTGTAGGCATGGCATTTCTGTCCATAAACAAAAACTCGGTGCGGAACAGTCCGATGCCCTCTCCGTCATACTGGAGCACCTTATCTACGTCCTCGGGCCTTCCGATGTTGGCCACGATTTCCACCTGTACGCCGTCCCTTGTGACAGAAGGCTTGCCGATATACTGCTCCAGCTCCTTCTTTTCCACCAGGAACCGCTTTCTCTTCTCCTCGTAATCAGCCGCCACAGCCTGGTCAGGGTTCACATACACCTCCCCGGTGCTGCCGTCCAGTACCACCTGGTCCCCGTCCTTTACGCCGTCCATAAAGCCTGTGACAGCCACCACAGCCGGAATCTCCAGGGCCCTTGCCAGGATTGCGCTGTGGGAGGTCTTGCCGCCCAGCTCCGTGACAATACCGGTAACCTTGGCCGGATTGATTCCCGCTGTCATGGACGGGGTCAGGTCCTTTGCCACGATGATGCTGCCTTCCGGCAGGGAGGAGATGTCCACGGACTGGATTCCCATAAGCATCTGCTGCATACGGGTCTTGATGTCGCGCATGTCCGTGGCTCTCTGCTGCATCAGTTCGTCTCCCATGGAGGCAAACATATCCGCATACATGTTGCACACATTCTCAATGGCATATTCACTGTTTACGCTGTCATTTCTGATAGAGTTCTCAATCTCCCCTGTCAGCATGGGGTCTGCCAGAAGCATCATATGTCCCTGCATGATTTCCGCTTCCTTCTCGCCCACCCTGGTTGCCAGGTCCTCTGCCAGCTTCTCTGTGGCCTTTATGGTCTCGTCCAGCGCTCCCTTAAAACGCTGCACCTCCTCTTCCACATCGGTAACCGCCTGCATGGCAATCACCAGCCGGATCTCCTCCACAATCACCGCTTTTCCAATTCCAATTCCTGCAGAAGCGCTTGTTCCCTTGTACCTCATCTTGTACCTCCTTATTAAAATTCATTTATACTCACAACCTTTGGTTGCCGTCAATCTACTCGCCTAACCCGGCCTCCACGATACCAACCATGGCTTCCAGTGCTTCCTTCTCATCCGGCCCCTCACAGACGAATTCGATTTCGTCTCCAGATTTCACGCAAGCTCCAAGGACGCTTAATACACTCTTGGCATTGGCCGTGGTGGTGCGCACCTTGAAGGATATTTTTGATTTATAACGCAGTGCCTCCTTGCAGAGGACTCCCGCCGGCCGCAGGTGCAGACCGGACGGATTCTTGATTACAGTTGTTTTGCTTACCATGATACCTCTCTCCTTGCTTTTTGTTACTGACCGGTCTCTGCCTTAGACGCGCTGACAGGTCCTTCTGATGTCTCACTTTCTGTCCCCTCCTGGCCCTCATCCGTGCTGGCCGTTGTACTGTCAGCCGACGGTCCTTTTTCTGTCACTGTCACCTGGATATGGTCGTAGCTCACCAGTTCATAGGCATCGCCCAGCTGGAACTTAATCTCCCCGCTGTTCTCTCCCGGCACCATATCCTCCACATCCATCTCAGCGCCCAGGACGGCAGCCGAAAGCTGGTACAGATCTTCCTTCAGACCTCTTATGACTACGTTCACAGAATCCCTGTCATACTGATATTCATAATCGCTGTGGGCTCCCACCCGCTTAATCTGGCTGGTCTTAAGCTCAAATGTCCTGCTCTCCAAAGCTTCCACCTTGATGACAACCCTCACCTCTTTGGATGACTCGTCCGAAAGGTAAACTCCCTCCGGCAGATACTGGCTGATATCGAGGGTGACTTCCTTATCCCCTGTGGCTCCGTCCATATTCAGCTCAGAGCTAGGAATGGTAATGGAATTAATATTGGCCAAATCGGATTTCAGTCCGTTGACAGCCACAGAAGGACGGCTGCTCTCTATCCCAGTATACCGGTATCCGTCTGCCACCCTGCCCTCCGGCTCAAAGTTCAGCACCAGGCTCTTGCGCTTGAGAATCGGCATTGTATAATCCACGCTGGAGCGGCTGAAGGTGATGCGCTCGTCAGTGGGTATTTCATTTTCATTGGCGTCAAAGCACACTACAGGAGCGCTGTCTGCCAGGTTGGAGTCTGCGCCGTCCACGTTGATCACAATTCCCACAGCGCTGATCTGGCCCACCACAGACATGGGACCGCTGACATTGATATAGTTTGGCGAAACAGAAGGTGTTCCTCTATCGTATCCTTCGGCAGCTTCCCCTATCACCTTGGCCCTGATCTCAAAGGACTTGCGCTGCAAATCCTCTGTCTTGACGCGGATGACCCCCGGCTTTGCCACCGGAGTGTCCAAAAGACGTTTGTTGTTCTTAACCTCTATCTTCACCGGCACTGCGCCCGTGGGTTCATATATATCAGCCAAATCTATATAGGCCCTGAAATCCGAGGCGCTGATGCCCGCCTTATCCAGAGTCCTTACACGGTAGCTGACTGTAACGGTATCCTTATCCGTCAGCAGCTCATATGTCTTGCCGTTGGACGTCAGGATTCCTTCATTGACAATATCCAGCGGCACCTCCTTTGAATCCGAGTCCTCCGGGTTATTGATGTTCACCACTGCCAGCCAAACAAAAAATGCCAGGAAGACAGAAAGTACTTTAAGCCCAAGATTATTAGACAGCTTTTTTTCCATTCTTCAGCCTTCCCTTCCATATTTTCAATCGGTTCAATGAAACAGTCTCCTCTTTCACGTTGGAAAGTACCTTTTTGAGGCTTTCTGCATCTGGTATCCTGGACAACACTCCTCCTTCTGCTACCGATACCCTTCCGGTTTCCTCCGACACCACGATGGTGATACTGTCCGTGGATTCACTTACACCTACAGCCGCCCTGTGGCGCGTGCCCAGGGCCTTGCTGATGCTCATGTTATCGGTCAGCGGCAGATAACAGGTTGCCGCTGTAATGCGGTTGCCCCTGATAACCACTGCGCCGTCGTGAAGAGGTGTGTTGTGTTCAAAAATATTAATCAGCAGCTGGCTGGTCACCAGGCCGTTGATTTCGATTCCCGTCCTCTCTATCTCCTTCAGGGAAGATCCCCGCTCAATCACCATCAGGGCGCCTGTCTTTACTTTGGCCATCTCAAAGGTGGCCCTGACCAGCTCGTTGATGGTCTTGTCGTTAAATCCCTGGTTATCCTTGCCCTCGTCAAAGGAAAAGATATAGGACATGTAATTGCGGCTTCCCAGCTGTTCCAGGGCCTTGCGAAGCTCAGGCTGGAAGATAACCAGAAGGGCCGTCACCGCAATGGTTGTGGTATTCTCCAGAATCCACAATATGGTGGTCAGATGAAGCACGGCGGCAAACAGCACAAACACCAGGATAACCAGAAGTCCCTTTAACAGGTTCCAAGCCCTGGTGTTCTTAATCCACACCAGAAGTTCATAGACCAGAAAGGAAATAATCACGATTTCCAGAATATTTCCCACTGATATCCTTGGCAGCAGCGACAGCCAGGATGTCACTTTTACCAGTATTTCCGCCATACTCTCACCTCCTTATGTTCACTTTTCTTCATTAATAAGAATTTCTCTCCCTTGTGCCGCGTTTATGGGTACTGATTTTCTGTACCTTCACATCCGGGGTGCTCACGGTCATCTTGGGCACCGCCTTCACATAATAATAATAATCATCGTCCTCGAACTGCACATATTCGGTCCGGGTATAATCCACGGACAGGACAAAAAAATTGAACACTGCCGCTATAGCTGCCGATAAAACAAGTCCCAGAATCATCGGTCCCACGGAAACAGATACCCCAAACACAAAATCCCCCACAAATATGGCCAGCAGCTCCGCCACGGATCCTGCCACAATGGCGACCACCCATGCGTAATCCATGGACAGCCTGCGTATAAGATAAACCACGATGATGCCCACCGCGCAGGTGGCAATCATGACCATCATGGTCTGGTTAAAGAGCATGGATTTAAGAATCTGGCTGTATTTCTGTACAATATCCACTGAGCCGTCGCTGGCAGCCAGGATGCCCGCATTCTGCTTCACATATATGAGCAGGTAGTACAGGAACACACCGCAACCAACGGGAATCACGGAAGCCAGACTTCCTCCCAGCCCTACCAGCAAAGGAACCACATAGGGAATCTTAAACAGGAAGGCAAGGGGTGTCAGGACCATCAGATAACTGTCCCCGGGCTTGAATCCGTAGTAGAGTATGGCAATGGTCAGTATCAGCACAATGGCAATCAGGGCCATCTCCAGGGAAACCGCATATACATGGGCAATCATCAGGCAGCCCGCCAGGAACACGATGGCGCCGTAGGGCAGGAATGCGCTGACCAGACAGACCGGAAGGATGACCAAAGGACTTTTAAGCTTTGCCATATATCCGATATTCGTATTAAGGCTTACCACGGTACAGAGCGCAAACAGGAAGCGCACCACCGGCTGTATTCCATAACTGTAGCGGTTGTAAAATCCTTTCAGATGTTCTTTCCATAGCAGAAGACTTGTCATCGAACCCTTCCTCCTCTGTTGTCCTTGGTCCTGTCGGTCCTGTCTTTGTTGTCATACTTCTTGACCAGGTGTCTCAGTCTGGAGGCATACATGGTCTGGGAACGGGACGCGTAGTCGTACCTTCTGGAATATACGCTCCAGGTCACAAACAGGTAAAATGCCAGTCCCCCCACATAAAGGATGCCCCAGTTCTTGCCGCACTTAAGCAATTCTTCTATGCCCATGCCGCCCAACAGCACGTCCAGCTTGTAAAGGATCCACAGAAGAAGCATCAACAGATAGCAGAAGGTATAACCGAAAAAGGAGCGGAACATCTGTCCGCCGACATAATCCTTTTTAAAATAACGGTTGATGGGAAATATCTTCCTGCCCTCATTCTTTTCAAATATGGCCAGCCCAGTCATATATCTGACCTTTTCTTCGTTCAGCATACAGGTACCTCTTAGGCTTTTTCATAACATATCAATTTAGTATACCACAACTTTTTCAGATTTGCGACACTATAAATCAATTTTTATGATTTTGTAAGAAACTGGAATTTGGCTTAAGAAACCGGGACCGGAACCGTGACAGGACCCGGGCGGCGGGAAAAAACAACTTTATTTTCCCACCATCACCATCACGGTCCTTGGACGAATCCTAAATTCATTTCCCCCCAGGGGGCCCGGACAAGGCACATTCTCCCACGTATCTGCCGCCAGCTCCCATTCCATTCCATCCGGAAGGACCGGCAGCTTTACATCAAGAGGTTCCCAATACGCATTGGATGCAATGTACACGGTCCGGGGCCCTTCCCCCTCCTCCTGGCCGGCAAACATGACGCCCACATAGCGCTCATACTCCGCAAAGGAGCCGCACCAGGGCTTCACTCCGTGAAAGCTCACATCCGGGAAGCCGCAGGCCCCGTCACTCACATTGGCGCGTACCAGTCGGTGTGTCTTGCGAAACCGTATCATATATTGGAAGAAACAAAATATATCCTTATACTGCCCCAGCCGCTCCCAATCCAGCCAGGAAATCTCATTGTCCTGGCAATAGGCATTGTTATTGCCGAACTGGGTGTTGCAGAACTCATCTCCCGCCAGAAACATGGGTATTCCCCTGCTGCACATGAGGAGGGCGCAGGCATTGCGCACCATGCGCCGCCTCAGGGCTTCCACCTGAGGATCGTCTGTCTCCCCCTCCGCGCCGCAGTTCCAGCTGTTGTTGTCATTGGCGCCGTCCGTATTGTTCCATCCGTTTGGCTCATTGTGCTTTACATTGTAGGAAAACAGGTCGTAAAGGGTAAAGCCGTCATGGCAGGTAATGAAATTCACGGATGCGTTCTTCCTGTCGTGGTCCGCATATATATCCCTGGAGCCGGCGATTCGCAGGGCCGCCGCCTGTGCCATGCCTTGTTCTCCCTTGATATGGCGGCGCATGTCGTCCCTGTACCTGCCGTTCCACTCTGCCCAACGGTTCCAGGACGGGAAAGTCCCCACCTGATAAAGGCCGTCCGCGTCCCACGCCTCGGCTATGAGCTTGACATCGCCCAGAATGGGGTCAAAGGCAAGACTCTGAAGCAGGGGAGGCTTGCTCATGGGCGCGCCGTCCTCGTTGCGCGCCATGATGGAGGCCAGATCAAAGCGGAACCCGTCAATCCGGTAGGCCGTAACCCAATAACGGAGGCAGTTGAGAATCATCTGCTGGACAATGGGGTGATTGCAGTTTAAGGCATTGCCGCAGCCGCTGAAATTGTAGTAGTATCCCTCCGGAGTCAGCAGATAGTATATATTGTTATCAAATCCTTTAAAAGAAAAGAAGGGCCCGTTTTCATTTCCTTCCGCCGTATGGTTGAATACCACATCCAGGTAGACCTCAATCCCATGCTGGTTGAACACCCGTATCAGGTTCTTAAGTTCATTGCCCTCTCGGTTGTACTCCGTGCTGGCAGTGTAGCTGGTGTTGGGCGCAAAGAAGCTTACGGTGTTGTATCCCCAGTAATTATAAAGCTTCCGGCCATCCACCTCCCGGTAATCCTGCATCTCGTCGAATTCAAATATGGGCATCAGCTCCACCACGTTCACGCCCAGCTCCAGCAGATAGGGAAGCTTTTCCACCAATCCATCAAAGGTTCCGGGATGAAGTACGGCCGAGGAGCCGTGCATGGTAAATCCCCTTACATGAAGTTCATAAATGATTAAATCCTCCATGGGGGTCAGGGGCTGGGCCATATCCGCCCAGTCAAAGTCATCCTTGACCACCCTGGCCTTATAGTGCTGGCATCCCGGCAGCGGGTCCCCCCACCGGCTCTGTCCGGTAACCGCCTTGGCATAGGGGTCCAGCAGATACTTGTTCTTATCAAATATAAGCCCCTTTTCCGGTTCATAGGGGCCGTCCACCCGGTACGCATACTCAAATTCGCCGATGTTCAGCTTGAACACAATCATGGAGTACACATTGCCGATGCGGTAATGCTTTGGAAAGGGAAGAACCGCATAGGGCTCCTCCTCTGTCCGCCTAAACAGGAGCAGCTCAATGGCAGTGGCTCCATGGGAATACACCGTAAAATTGACTCCCCCCGGTATGGCGGTGGCTCCGTTTATCTCATAGAATCCTGGCCTGACCTCATATTCTCCTATGCAGTCCATGGGTACCAGGTGAATGGTGCCGGGCAGGGCCAGGTGATCAATACTGGCCGGTCTTAAGGCTTTCCTGTCCTTCACCGCGCTTTTGTCCCATGTTACATCCGCTGTGCGTCTGGCGGCTTTTTTTCCCTTATCCTCCATACATTCCTCCCATGTGCGCCTTTGTCGGGCTGTTTCAGGCATTGTATTAACAATATACAACATTCCGGGGGATATTACAAGACTCGGAAAAGGCCGCCGGACTCAAACTGATCCGGCGGCCTTTTCCTTCTGTCTGTTTTTAATCTGACAGCATCATCTTATTTATTTCTAATATCTCTCCCACTTTATCTTTTCCATGGGCAGCTCATCCAATTGATGGGCAGGCGCCTCTGCAGCCGGCATTCCAAGGGTAAGGATGGCTTCCAGCTTATATCTCTAAATAAATCCATGGTTTTCTTCCTTTCTGCTGCCGCACCCATATGGTGCCGGCTTACAGTTTCAGATAAGCTTCCAGCACATCCTTCATATCGCAGGCCATACCGTAGTCCGCAGTATTGAAAATGGGCGCGCTCTCATCCTGGTTGATTGCCACAAAGAGCTTGGTATCCTTAATGCCCTCCGTGTGCTGGATGGCGCCGGATACGCCCAGGGAAATGCAGACCTTGGGCCGTATGGTGAATCCGGTCTGTCCAATCTGATGCTCAAACGGTATAAATCCGGTGTCTGCCAGAGGCCTGGTGCCTCCGATTGCAGCTTCCAGCTTTTCGGCAAACGCTTTTAAGAGTGTAAAGTTTTCCCCGCTCTCAGCGCCGCGTCCGCCGACTACCACAACCTCCGCCGCAAGGATACTGTCCGTATCATTCATTGCAGGGGCGCTTGACATCACCTGAATCCCGGATTCAGGAAGGGTGATATCCTTGTAATATGTAACATCTGCCCTTCTGCCCTCCCGGACCTCACAGGGGGTGTACACCCCTGGCCTTACCGTCATCATCTGTGGATATACCCCTTCCTTTGTTACAATGGTGACAAATACGTTTTCTCCAAAAGAAGGTTTATTCTGCTTGATGAAAAAGGTCCCGTCCTCCCTGGTATCCACGGCTAATTCCGTACAGTCCGCAGTCATTCCGCAGCCAAGGCGGGCAGCCACTCTGGAAAAAACAGAGCGTCCCGTGGGAGTAGCCGGAATCAGAACACTGGACGGATCCATACGTTTCAGCATTTCCGCCATTGCCCGGCTTACCGCATCGTCCTGGAACAGGCAGTTTTTGTCTGTCTCCACGGCATATATCTCGTCAAACCCAAGCTGTTCCAGCTGGGCCGCCAGATTCCCGCAGTCCTCAGCCAGGACGGCGGCCTGTATCTTCTCACCGGTGGTCTCTTTGATACAATGAGCCGCGCGGACCAGTTCTGCCACAACGGGTTCTAACTTCCCATCATAATTTTCTGCAAAAACACAAATTCCGTTCGCCATCTATTCCTTTCCTTTCTCGATGTCAATCAGTTCCCTGAGCCTGGCTGCCAGTTCCTCCGGAGTGCCCGCAAGCATCCAAGCTCTCCTGGTGCTCTCAGGCTGAAAAGAATCCGTCACCATTGTGGGAGAGCCCGGAAGGCCAATCTCATCCGCCGCCATCTTAAGGTCCGCATTGGTATATACCTCCAGAGACTTGTTCTTGGCGGCCCTCTTGGAGCGCAGGGTTGCCAGACGCGGTTCATTGCTTCCGAAGCACACGCTCATTAACGCCGGCAGGGCTGCCTTAATCTTCCACTCCATGCCCTGGTACTTTTTCACAGCCGTGATACAGTCCTTGTCACCCTCATCGTATGAGAGCCCCTGTATTTCAGCCACATGGGGGATACCCATGTATTCCGCCACCATGGCTCCCACCTGTCCGGTGGCGCCGTCAGCGGACAATGCGCCGCTTAAAATCAGGTCGAATTTCCCGTATTTCTCAATGCTTTTTGCCAGCACCTTGGCTGTGGCAATGGTATCTCCTCCCGCAAAGCACCGGTCCGTGATGAGACAACTCTCATCACATCCCAGGGCCAGGGCGTCCCTTAATGCCTTCTCCGAGTCAGGGGGGCCCATGGTGAATACGGCCACCTTTGCGCCGGTCTGCTCCTTTAAGACCATGGCGGTCTCTATGGCATTCAGGTCCGCAGGGTTTATCATTCCTTCTGAACCGGAACGAATCAGCGCATGGGTTTCGGGGTCAACGGAAACATCGTTGGAAACAGGAACCTGTTTTATAAGAACCGCTATATCCATCTTTTCTCCTCTCCGCCGCTTTCTTATTTTAACAGACGCTCAAACGCCCAGTCTTCCAATAACGGTGTCTTTTCTCCGCGCATGATGAATTTTGCAAGGTCCCTGCTGGCAGCAGGTGCCTCGATAACGCCGTTCCCGCCGTAACCGGTTGCCAGGATATAGCCCTCCACCGGTGTCTTGCCCAGAATCGGAAGGAAATCCTTTGGCTCCGCGCGGTATGACAGCCAGGATGATACCAGCCCGCTGTCCACGATTCCGGGTACCCTGCACTCTAACTGATCCAACAGGAAGTTGTGTTTTTTCGATAATCTGGTAAAATTTATTGTTGATACATTGTCAGAAATGCAATAAGAGACCGTATGATTTTACTATTTTAATACGGGGAGAGAACAAATGTGTCCTACCATCACAGCCATTACCACCTATGTGCTGCAGCAGCTGGACGTGCGCCGTTTTTGGACAGTCCGCTCCGTCTACAAAAAAACAGTGAATATCCAGGCAGGAGAACTCCTTCTGGCCCTCCAGGCCGCATCCTCGCCCATGTCCCCCATCAGCATGTTAACGGACATGGAGGTACGGGATTTTGAGGCGCTTCCGGTTAAACCGGGACAGCAGGTATCCATTTCCCGCGACCGGATTCATATATCCTCTTTGGAAACCCCGGTGACGTTTCTGTTACGGCCAAAAGAAGTCCAAAGCACCCGTTTAACCTCCCCTCCTGCTCAGTTTCCCTGGGGCAGGCTTCTCTCACAGGTCCGGCAGGCCATCACCGGCTCACAGGCCGGCATATTCCGTCTTCTGTTCTGCGATTTCACGGACCCGCAGGCTGTAAAGACAGGCGGGGAATACAGCCTGATCCTACAGCGGCACAAAATCATATCCGCCAATGCGGTATATGTCTGGAACAGGGCATGTACGGGGGGATGCCTCCCAAAGCCTGGCCGGACTGACAGGACTGGGGATAGGCCTTACGCCCGTAAGTAGGTAATAATCAGTATCTGCAAATTTCCATCCACATTTGATAAGATAAGTTCAAATGATGGAGGTGATACCAATAAATACGAATGACAATGCAGCCTCAAAGGCTGACCTTTGGGCAGACCGGTTCCATGCTTTCCAGGAAAGCGGTTTATCCCGCAAAGAATGGTGTCAGCAGAATGGAATCCCACAGTCTACACTGGGTTACTGGATCCGAAAGCTCCAGTCAGAAGCAGCTGAGACAGAAAGTGCTTCTGATCCGGTGTTTGCAAAGCTCCCTTCGGAACATGAACTCCATTTCAGTACAGCAGGTACAGGAAAACCTCCTGTGATGCTCTGTCTCCCGGAAAATATCCGGATTGAAGTTGCTGCGGACTGTCCAGCCAGACTGTTGACTGCCCTGCTTCAGGCCTTAAAGAACTATGCTTGATTTTTACGGAAGTACTACAGTCTATCTGGCATGTGGCTGCACGGACCTCCGGAAGAGCTGCACTGGTTTAGCGGCCATCATCAAACTGAAATTCCATCTCGATCCGTACTCCCGCTGTATGTTCGCGTTCTGCAATCGCAGGCGCACATTGCTCAAGATCCTTCAGTGGGACGGGTCAGGGTTTTGGATCCTGATGAAACGGCTGGACCGCGATTCCTTCCATTGGCCTGACACACCGGATGAACTGCAGAAAGTTACGCTGAAAGAGATCCATTGGCTGTGCGATGGTTTATCCCTGAACCCCAGCGGCGCATTTGAAGAACGTCACCCGAAGATCGTCATATGAGCCCGGATCCTGTCAATTCGCAAAAAGCCGAAAATCACTTTGTTTTGGGCGGATTTTCCTCCGTCCCGGAATGCAGTTTCCTATAGGAACGGAATGCTTTTTCTGGTATACTTTCTGGTAGAGATTTCAGAAAGTTGAGGCTGTGTTATGGATCCGCTTTTTACAGAGGAACAACTGAACAAGAAAGTGCCTTCGGCACCTCAACTCCCCTAGCCCCTCATTCATGAGGGGAATTAGGGCTTGTTTTTTGCGTCATTTTATTCCATAATAATCTCATGAATGTGATTCAGAAGATGCTCAGAGACTATTACGAAATCATTGAATACGATATAAAACCCAGACCTGTCGTCATGGAAAACATTGATAAGGTCATTAACTGCGGGGATCCTTCTTATGGTGGCGCCATGTATGGCTGTCCCCATTGCGGTAACCTCAAGTTCGTTCCTTTCCGCTGCCACTCCAAGTTTTGCCCCTCCTGCGGCGCTAAGTATTCCAATGACAGGTCTACCGCTATGTCTTTTAAATTAATACAGTGTACCCATCGCCATCTCGTCTTCACCATTGACGAATCCCTCCGCCGCTTTTTCCTCGAAGACCGCACTCTGCTTAACTGCCTTTTCGAGGCTGTTTCTGATGTCATCAAAGAATATTTTTTCTCCCTGAACAAATCCAAAAACTTTGTCCCTGGGTTTATCTGTGTCCTTCATACCTTCGGTCGCCCTCTCGGTTGGAATCCACACATCCACTGTCTCCTTACCGAAGGCGGGTTTTCTGATGATGGTGTCTGGCGCAAGGTCACATATTTCAATTATTCCTACCTCCGTAAATCCTTTCAGACTGTTTTGTTAAATAAACTGGAAAAACGCATCGGTCCCTCTTTTAAAAAGATGAAAGCCGCCGTTTACCATAGGGACAGAAATGGATTCTACGTTTATGCCAAGCCCAATCTTTGCGACCCAAAATCCATTATTAAATATGTCAGCCGTTATCTTGGCCGCCCTGTCATTGCTCTTTCCAGGATTGATTCCTACGATGGGGAGATGGTGACTTTCCATTACAATAAGCATGAAGACAACTCTTTTGTAAAAAAGACTCTTCCCGCCATTGATTTCATTAAGCTGCTCATTCTGCATATACCTGAAAAAAACTTCAAGATGACCCGGTACTATGGGCTTTATGCCAGACACCGGGAGATTGACAATCAGCTCCATAAAGCAGTCCCAAAATCCAAACACAGGATTCTCCTCGATTTCAACACCTGGCGTAAGCTTTTCCTTCTTACCATGGGGTACGACCCCCTGCAATGCCCAAACTGCAGACATGAAATGGTCTTTCTAGAGCTGTACCATAAACATGAACGGGTTCCTCTGGATGAATTATACAAAAGGACAAGGATAAGGCATGGCCTTTATCCCCGGTCCCGCTCTGCTTGACTTTCTCTCCCATCTGCTTCATACTACATTTATTACAGATGGGAGGCAGTTGCAAATGAATCAAAGATATGTGGATGAACTCAGACAAAAATACATCAAAAATCCTCCAGAAGGAATGACACCCAAACTGGTCAGAAATATGACCGATTCTGATTTATTGGATATGCATTACTTTTTAACTGAAGATGACGACCTCGACGATGATGGATGGGAAGAAGGGTTCTATATCGACCTGTTCTAAATCACCGTCTGTTTTCTATACCCTCCTTTGGCAGAATCATTAGTTTACATAACTTTATTTCAGCAAGGACTTTGGTAAGTAGGTAAGCCCCTTACAGGGCTTACCCCTCTCAGAACCGGACATGCAGCTTTCCCGCATCCGGCTCCCTGCAAAGCTAATACATCTACAGTTATCCGTATATACTGACATAAATACGTGGCCGCACAAGCGGGAACTGTCTCATTAGTTCCTTATATCCTTCCTTCGTATAGCTCCTTCTCTGACTTCTTCTGTTCAGCCAGTAGAATAACCTAAACCATACCACATTATTGAATGAGTTCAGGCTTCTTGAATTGTCAGTAATTCCGTAATAATGATAATAACCAGTCAGTACTTCATTTAGTTTCTTTACTATCCTGTTTATCTCCAGAAACCTCATGTCTCTTATCATGGCGTTTATTTCCCTGCTTTTCTTTGCAAGCTTTTTCTTACTGGTTTTCCTCTTTACTCTGAACTTTCCCGTCCTGCCATGCGAACAGTAATGCGTGAATCCCAGGAATGTGAACGTCTCCGGCCTCCCTTTTCCCCGGTCTTTCCGGTTACTTTCTGCGAATCGGCCAAATTCAATCAACCTTGTCTTGCTTTCCTCCAATTCTAGTCCAAAGTACTTCATTCTGCGCTTTAAGTGTTCATAAAATATTTCTGCATCTGATTTATATTGGAAGCATCCCACAAAATCATCCGCATAGACTACCAGCCCCGCATATCCTCTCATCACTGGCTGTACTTTCTCCCTGAACCACCATATCAGCACATAGTGCATATATATATTGGCTATGACCGGGGAGCAGTCCGAGCCTTGGCCTGCCCCTTCTTCTGTCTCCTCATATCTGAAATCTCTCATGATTCCCGCTTTCAGCATCCGTCTTACCAGTCTGATAATGGTCGGGTCTTTTATCCGCGATTCTATGAACTTTACTATCCATTCATGGTCTAAATGGTCGAAAAACCCTTTAATGTCTGCGTCCAGCACCCAATTCGTCTTTTCCCTTTCCAGCATCCCATTCAGTCTCCTTAATGCCATGTGGCAGTTCCTTCCTGGGCGGAATCCCATCATTTCTTCGTAGAAATGGGGCTCGAACACTGCTTCCAGTATTCGCCTTAGCGCTTCCTGTACTAACTTATCCTCATAGCAGGATATACTGAGCGGGCGGGTCTTTCCATTTTCTTTTGGTATTTCCACCCGTTTTGCCGGTTTGGGCTTGTATGCCTTCTTCTTCATTTTCCTGATTAATTCATCTAAGTTTTCTTCCAAATTTACTTCGTAGTCCTCTTTGGTAATTCCATCAATTCCTACCGCTTTCTTTCCATCCATCTCCTTGTGGCATTCTTTCAGTAACTCTTTATTAATCAGATGCCCTATGGACGTAAATACCATTTCCGGATGTTCGCTTGACAACTGTGATATTCTCGCCAATTTCGTTTCCATAATTTCTCCTGTCTCTGCGTACAGATTATGTTTCCTCTTTGATATGACTTTGCATGGCTGACCTGCGAGGACAGGTCTCTCTCGACTTCCACCGCTTTTTTTTGCTGTGTACTATTCGGCCATCCGACTTCTGCCGGCCATTTACGGTTCTCCTTTCTACCGTTGTTCCGTATACCGGGCTTACGCAACCTGCCCGGAGCCTGGCAGACCTCCCCAGTTGACTTAAAATCCTTGATTACATGACCAGCCTTAAAACCCCGGGGAAGCAGCTGCATTCTCGCTCTTAACGACTACAGCTGTGTTGCTTTCAGTGTATAGGAGCACTTCTGCCTTCCCAATTTCATTTTAATATCGAAGCTATATACGGCTATGCCCTGCAATCCCGCTGTCTACGCTTAGCAGGCAACATCGCTGCTGTCCACCCAAGACTCGCTTGATGCGGTATAGCTTGTACCTTACACCGTGGGACTCTCACCCACTAAATTTCAAGCCCTTAGCTGGGCGCACCCTATAATACAAAAAAGCAGGAAACCGTTTTGTGATTTCCTGCTCGGTGGGGCGGTGGGTATTCAGTTGTTAATGCGTTCTACTGCGTAACATACAATCAAAACCGTATATACGGACAAGACGGGCGTGGTGGTTATTCAATAGCTGCCGTGTCCCGTCTTTTTTGCTACCTGATATACTTTCTATTTTTCGTCCGCACGAAGAAGCTCAAATATCTTTTCTATCCATTCTTGCATGATTTCATTCTGTTCGGGTAAATAGCCCATGATGATATATTCCATGTAAGTCATAGCAGTACCCATAATTGCATATCGAGTAGAACTACTTTTCTGTTCTTGGTAAGTGTCCGCAAACTCCAAAGCTCTTTTGTTTGTGGTTTTCCATACTCTTATACGATTTTCTTCTGGCAGCTCATGTTCCCTCAATATTTGCAAAATATTAGCCGCTTTTTGCTTATCGCCGTTCATATTCAGAATGGCAATTTGCATACAGCGAAGCGATTTTATATAACTCCATAGTGTATAGTCACCATTAAATTCCACATGGTTATAGATACTGCATACTTCATAGCATAAATCGTTAAGGAAAGAATCGAAGGTGGTGCAAACGAAAAAGCAGCTTTGATATTTCGATAACTGCCCTTTCGTTTGCATCAGTTTCGATTTTTCCTGGTTGAACAAAGGCGCGTCCGGGTAGCCGTTATATATGGACTTTCAATTTCCCCAGCCTTTTAGCGAAGTATACTGCATATGGATGCATGGCAGCCAGATTCGGCGTCCGGTGTCATGTTTATGGCATCAGAAATAAGCCTCCAAAGGAAGCTTAAAAAATATTCAGTTGCCTTTTTTAACATAGAAGATGCGGTTCTGGCATTGTACAAGGCTGCCCTGCCGGTAAAGGAATGATCCTTCCGCCGCAGGAAGAACACCTGCAGATATCCTTATTGTAAAGCAGCCGGATCATGGCAGGGGCATCCAGATCTTTCAGCCTTGCGATATACTTTCTACAGCCGAGGAGATTCCGGCACAAGGTGATCTTCTTATTCTTGTTCCGGGATGACAGCAGGCCATAGTGGCGTATCCGGACAAAACGCTTCGGCGGGACATGCATCAGAAATCTGCGGATAAACTCCTCACCGAAAACCGTAATCTCCTCCCACTGGCCCTGGTTTTTATAATCTTTTGCAGTAAATGTGACCATAGAATCCGTCATGCATTTGATACGATAATTGCTGATGGCAATCCGGTGTGTGTACCTTCCAAGGTACCTGATGACGGATTCCGCGCCATGGAACGGCTTCTTACAGTAGGGTATCCATTCTTTTTTGTAACAGGTATCCAATAATTCCTGTAAGGCATAATGGTTCCTGTAAGGCTCTGCCGTACCGTGGAATTCGAGTTTTCCATCTTTCCATAGCTGTTTCAGTTCAGCAAGATATTTTCCGCGGAACAGCCGGGAGACCACCCTGACCGGAAGGAAGAAGTCCTCCCCGCTGCCTTTCCAGTGATTTCCTGCATCCAGCCCGCCTCCCAGAACAATGGCATGGATATGGGGATGGAAGTTCATGGCGCTCCCCCAGGTATGCAGAATGCAGATATAGCCGATGTCAGCGCCAAGGTATTTCGGGTCAGCCGCAAGTTCACGCAGGGTATCGGACGCGGCATGGTAAAGCGCTGTATATAAAAGTTTCTGATTGCTGTAGATAACAGGGTTCAGATTTTCCGGCACAGTGAATACCATATGGAAGTATGGCGCGTCCAGCAGATCCTCCCTGCGCGCGTCAACCCATTTTTCTTTCGGGAATTCCTGACACATAGGGCAGCATCTGTCACGGCAGGAATTATAGTGGATGGAAATACAGCCGCAATCCTCACAGACGCTCACATTTACGCCAAAAGCACCGGTCTTGCAGTTCATGATGTGGTAAGCCGCCTTTCTCTGGGCAGGGGAAACATCATGGGAAGATGCATAGGAAGGATAAAAACGGTTAAAAACATCCTGGATTGTGCAGTCAGTGTTCATTCCTCACCGCCTTGCGGACCATCGAACGGGCTGCGGATGCCGAGGAGGGTCTTGTTGCTTACATGGAGGTAGACATCGGTAGAGCGGGGATCCACATGCCCGAGAAGGGACTGGATATATTTGATATCGGTCCCGCTTTCAAACAGGTGGCTGGCAAAACTGTGTCGGCACGCATGGGAAGAGACACGGCGGGTAATACCGGCAAGCCTGGCGCTTTTTTTAAAGAACTGGTTCACACTGGTTATATCCAGGTATCCACCAGTCCAGGAGCTTGGGAAAAGTATCCCCCTGGGCCGGCCGCATTTGTACCAATACTCGGTAAGAAGGTCAAGATTCTTCCGGGAGAGGATGGTATACCTGTCGATCCTGCCTTTGGTTTCACGGACATGGATGGTCATGTTGGTACGGGAAATGTCATCGTAATGGAGATGGACAGCCTCTGAGACGCGTAATCTGGAAGAGTACATCGTCGCAATGATAGCTTTATGCTTCAGGTTTTGGGTGGCCTCAATGATCGCGTTTATCTCATTACGGCTCAGGACGGCGGGAAGGTTCCGTTCCCTTTTCATGGCAGGAACTATGTCATCATCCCAAAGGATCCAGAGCACTTTTTTGTAGAAGAACTTAATTGCTGACCGATAGTGGTTGTGAGTTTCGGGAGACCTGCCTTCCAAACGTTTGGCAGAGAGGAAACTTTCCGCATCGTCAAGTGTAAGCTCAGAGGCGGTTTTCCCAATACAGCGGAGAAAGTAATTGACATTGGCACAGTACAAGTTTATGGTACTTTCCCGCAGGTTCCGTTTTTCCGCTTCATAGCGGATAGATTCAAAAATATCATCGTACATAATAAAACCTCCTGAAATAAGCAGCGTTGATCGTGGCAGCTGCCTGTCAGGAGGGGCATTGGCATCATAATTCCGCTTGCGGAAGACACCAAAAAATGCTATTGTATTCATAGGCAGTGGAGGTTTCCGTATTTGGTTGTTTTGTGTGGTAACTTAACAATACCGTATTGCGGAAGATTTTTCCACTGCTTTTTATTTAGAGGAACGTAAAAACTGCGCCACAGCCTTGGCAGGCCATCGCGTAGCGATTTTGTTCAATCGGAGTTTGTTGTTGAGGAGATATTGAGAATGAAAACTGATCCACAATGATTTCGCCGTTGATCGAAACGAGGTTGCCGCTTGGGAAACACACCGCAAGGCAGGCTTTAAGGAACTGGGTGTGGAGGACGGTTTCCTCCAGATGATGATTACGAAAGAGGATTATCTGAGGGATAATCCGTGAAAGGTGACGCTCAATGCTAAAACTTGTTCGCTTTGATCTGCGCAATCCTGCTGAGTGGGATGAATTCTACAATCTGTTTTCTGCGTATTTGGAAGAAGTATGCGATGATGATGAATACCAGGAAAATATCGCTGATTTACATGACGAAACACTGAATAGTCAAATGATCGAGCAAACACAGCAAGAGCATAACCCATACTTTGTCATGCGTATTGTGCTGAGTGAAGAATGTGTGGGTCTAATCAGCTATTCCTATAATGAAAAGTGCTTTCTTGGGTTCATAAACAACTTCTATGTCTGCCCCGAACAGAGAAGCACAGGCATAGGCTCTACTGTTTACCGCATGGTAGAAACCCACCTGTCGGAGCTTGGTGCAAAGCAAGTTGACCTAATCCCTGTAGGGAAAGCACAGCCATTCTATGTTCGCAATGGATTTGTTCAAACACGCACGACTATCGATGGTGAGCAAGTTTTCGGAAAGAAAATAAAGGAGTAAACCAGAGGTCTTCTGCATATTGCGGCGGCCAACGGCCGCTGGTGCGGAGCTAAACGGTCGGTAATGCTACGCGAATTGCAATATGAGAAAAGCAGTATTCGGGGAGATCTGTTGACAAACGAAAAAGCGGTTTCGGATATTCTAAAGTTCATTGGTAAAACCTTTTAGGTAAGATTAACAAATTCCCGTTTGCGCTAACATAGCATAGCGGTCATGCTCCCACGGCATGACCGCTTTTCTATAACGATTATTCGTCCTCG
The DNA here is from genome assembly GCF_020297485.1 of Enterocloster clostridioformis. Classification (NCBI taxonomy): domain Bacteria; kingdom Bacillati; phylum Bacillota; class Clostridia; order Lachnospirales; family Lachnospiraceae; genus Enterocloster; species Enterocloster clostridioformis. The sequence continues at coordinate 421,157 of NZ_JAIWZC010000001.1, read as the reverse complement.
TCTACTTCATCCTGCGCTTCCTCATTGGCTATATTTCTTGCGGGCGGCTGTGCGCTTGGCTGCACTGTCAATCCGTCCAGTATGCGGCGGCTGTGTTCGGTGGCTACGGTCTTTTCGAGGAAGATTTGAAACTGCTCGTCTGTCAGGGATATGCTTTCGGGCAGCATACTTTCAAAAAGCCCCATGCGCTTGCAAAGGCGTTTCGTCCTGTCCTTGCGTTCCTGCTGTTTCTTCTCCTGGATCAGCTTCTTTCTCTGGTTTTCAAGCTGCGTCATTTGTAATTCGATGGCGGCGATTTTCTCCGCTTTGGTCTTTGCCATGTGTTTTTCTCCTTTCTGATTTTGGGTGGATAGGAAGGGATGGGAAGGGAATGGAGACAAAAAGCTGTCGGTTATTTACTCTGCCTGTTCAGAGCGAATGACCTTTAACAGCTTGTCTTGAAAGGTGTCCTTGCTGTCGTGGTCGAAATAAAGCTCGGTGACAAAGGTTTTCTCTCCGTTCTTCTTTGTCAGAATGCCGTCCGGCTTTCGGGGCGGGGTCTGTTCCTTTTCGGTCTGTACTTCGGTTTTATCTGTCATTGAATGCCTCCTTTTGTATTGATAGAAAAAAGAGATTTCCTGTGGTTAGGAAACCTCTTTTTGATGTTGGGTATTCAGTTTTGGGTTGTGGCTTGCAGTTTCTTCCTTGCCCTGTACTCCCTCGCTTTCATTCGCTCATATTCGCGGCACCTTTCAAGGTTTTTCGCGCGGTATTGCTTGTAGTACGCACGGAAGTAGGCTCGCATTTTCTCTCGCCTGGCTGCCTCGATTTCTTCCCTTATGCGTTGGCAATCCTGCTCCGTAAGCTCTAACTGTTCGGTCAGTTCGTTTTCAAATCTGCCGATATAGTTGAAATAGACTTCCACACGATGGACAGCGTATCTTGCTCCCTTTACATCACGCTCATGCACAAGGATTTTGCTGATAAACTCGTTTAGGATGGCGGGGGTAAGGGTGGAAAAAGCGGCATAGCGTTCCGCCAGCTTCACAAACTTCTGTGCCCGTCCGTCTGCATTTTCAAAAGCGGATAGCTGCTCTTTGATTTCTGCAAGCTCCGCTTTCAGCGTGTAGTATTCTTCGGAATACTTCTGCGACATCTGCTCATAGCGGTCTTGCTCAATCCTGCCGAGGGCAATATCCTCATAGAGCTTATTCAGTACCTTGTCGATCTGTTCAAGCCTTGACGTGATCTGCGGTATGCGCTTTTGCTGTTTCTTCACCTTGTCCGTCTGCTGCATGGAAAGGCTCTTTTTGACCAATGCCTCAAAGTCCGCCTTGTTGCTGATAGAGTAATCCGCGATTTTCCGCAGCACGTCCGCGACGGTCTGCATGAGTAAATCGGCGTCGATGTTGTGCGGGGAATGGCACTTTGGATTCCTGCCTTTGCCTTTGCGGTATTCGCTGCAAAATGCAATGTGCCGCTTGCCGCCGTTCCTGTAATCAATGCGGATGTGCATTTTCGCTCCGCAATCCTTACAGAAAAGCAAGCCCGACAAGGGGTGGATTTCTCCGTCCCCGTTTGGCCTTTTGACAGGCGCGTTTTCCAATATGCGCTGCACGTTTTCAAATATCTGCCACTGGCTTTTGTCTACATAGTGGTTTCGTTTATCCCTGTAATGCTTCGCGGTCTTGAAGTTCACCACATCGCCGCAATACTCCTGCCTTGTGAGAATGCGGGTCAAGGTCGCCTTGTTCCAGTTGTAGCGGTTTTCCTCGTTCAGATTTCGGCTTTTCGATGTTCCTCTGTTGTGCTCTTTCAAATAAAAGGTGGGCGTAAAAACTTCCTCGTTTTTCAGATATACGGCGATCTGATTTCGGTTTTTGCCCTCCATGAAAAGGCTGAAAATCAAGCGGACAACGGCGGCGGCTTCCTCGTCGATAATCCAAAAATCCTTGTTGTCGGGGTCTTTCATATAGCCGTAAGGGGCTTCGGTAGCGATTGGCTTTCCGCTTGCACCTTTGGTCTTGATACCCGTTTTTACTTTCTTGCTGATGTCCTTTGCGTACCACTCCGACATGATATTGATAAACGGCGCAAACTCCAATGTGTCGGGCTTCTCGCTGTCTATGCCGTTGTTGACGGCGATAAAGCGCACCCTGTTTCTGCGGAAGATTTCCATAGCGTTTCCAACCTGGAGATAATCACGTCCCCAGCGGGTCATGTCTTTCATAACGACAATACCGATTTTGCCGCTTTCCACATCGTCCATCATCTGCACATAGGCAGAGCGGTCAAAGAACCTACCGCTTTCGTCGTCGTCGATGTAGTGTCGGATATTCGGCAGCTTTTCCTGTCTTGCGTACCTCTCTAAAAAAGCCTTTTGGTTGACTATGCTGTTGCTCTCGCCGCCGTCCCTGTCCTCGTCACCAACTGAAAGGCGAGAGTATAGCGCGGTGATCTTGTTATACTGCGTCATGGCGTTATCCTCCTTTGCGTCCATATATGCGTCCTTACAGTTGATAGTATGCACCCCACCTCGCAGAGCCGTACTCCATGCCATGCCGGAATTTCTTGGCATTCTTGGCTTTGAAATACACCACAAGCCGGAGTGCAATGCCACACCCTATCCCTATCAGCAAATCTTTTGGGTGGAAACTTGGTAACGGGTTGGAAAATAAGTCCTCCATCCCCGCCATGACCTCCATCGCCTTTGCGGAAGCGTCCTGCCCCGGCGATACCCGCCACAGCCACGCAATTTTGTCGCAGAAATACCCGGCAAGCACATAAGGGAGATTCATAAGGAAAAGTTTCTTTTTGTCAACATTCCCTGTCTTTGCCTTGAGCTTTTCCGGGATTGACTTTAGGTCTTTGGCAATGCCCTCTACGATTTTACTCATAATGACTGCCCCCTGTCCTTCTGGTGTTCCCTTGCCCTCTCCCGATTTTTGTCTTTCCCCAACTGCTCCCGGAACTGCGCCAGCTTCTCCTTTACGGAGATGCGGTTATGCTTTTTCTCATTAACTTTTACAAACTCCTTAAATGCCTGCGTTATCACGTCGGCATCCCTGCCCTTGAATAATACGATGTGCTTCGGCGGCTTCTCCGTCTTGTCCTTCTTCACAGCGAACTGCACGTTGTACTTCTTTGCCACTCTCTCAAAGGACTTGATGTTGTTATCCGTCACCTCAATGCTCGAAGCGCCCATACCCTGACCGACCAGCTCTTTCACTGATATTTTCCCATGCGGCATCTGCTTTCCCTGTTTCCGGTGTTCCAGATACATCTTCATAGCCTTTTTCAGCACGACGGCAGTCAGCCGGGAAGATTTAAACACAAGGGCAATGGTTTTCTGTGTCACTTCCTCCTGCATGGTTTTCCTCCTTCTTTTTTTATTGCTGTACGCCCGTCAGGGTGGGACGTACAGCCTGTGGATTAAATATTTCATAAGCTCTCCTTTCCCACTTCTGGACAAAAAGTCCAAAAGCTGTATTTATCCTATAAGCACCCGGAACGGATACAGGATTCGTATTCTTCCAGTCTTGCGCCTGCGTCCTCCCCGTATGACAGCTTTATGTCACAGAAGTCATGCAGTGTGCCGGATAACAGGAAATCCTTATAAAACCTTGCAAAATCGCTGCAAAACTTTTCTATGATGCGTGTAAAATCATCATTCTCACGATATTCATAGTAAATCCGCTTCCCGCCAGTGCTGCCAAGCATATCCGTAAGCTGGTAACTAAGCTCTCCGGTCTGCTTGACGGAAATCTGCATCAGGTTATAGTCATTCCGCAGCTTAAAATAGGAGCTGTGGAACTTTGACGATACTGTAATGTTGGGATTCTCCCCCAACTCCGCACAGACCGCCGCCAGCCTTTTCAATAGCTCCGCTGTTGCTTTTTTCTGGAACTCTCTTTTTTTCATTACATCCTCCATTCTGCTTCTGGACAAAAAGTCCAAAAGTTATATAAACACAAAAAGGGCAGCTACAAACCGCTGTTTACGGTCTATAACTGCCCTCACGCTGTTTCTGGTATTTAATTATCTGTACCGGATCACCGGACACTGCTTTGTCTTTTTCCCTGCTTTCCTCCGTTCCAGAGCGAAAACCATATCCCCGGTACGCTCAAAATATCCTATATCCTTTTTCCAACTCATGCCGCATTTACAATGCTGCAAGCCGATAAACTGCTGTTTCATCTTCCTTCCGCAGTTCGGGCATACTTTTTTGCTCCTGCCCTTCTGCTTTGCTTTCCCTGTTTCCGGTATCATTCAGACCATCTCCTGTATTTTTAGGCTAATGCCATTTTACCAGATTTATCGCCGGAATTGTAGATTATCTACAATTTAACCGAAAGCGTCTTTGCACAGGGCAATGAAATATCTCTTTTTCTCCAGTATTTCCTCTTGCCTGTCTTTGGAAAGCGTCTGGAATATCTCGTCATAGTCAAGCTCCGCAAGCGGCGTACCCAACACTGGCGTTAAGACTTCATGTTCATACCATATCCGCCAGAGTTCCTCAAACAGTTCCTCGCTGTCCGAAAATGCCATTGCCGAATCAAATCCTTCTCCCTCACTGAACCATTGCAGACGGACAAAGCCGAACCTCCCGGCATCCGCCACCATTACATCGGTCAGCTCATACAGCTCCGCAAACGCTTCCGCCACCTTCCGGCATTTTGCCCGCTGTTCTTCCGTAATAAATTTTTCTGCCATAGCGCACCTCCTATTTTACTTCTGGACAAAAAGTCCAAAAGCTATCTATCCTCTTTTAAACAGTAGATTGTACAGAGGTCAGCGTATAACACGCCTTCCCCGCATTTTATTGTGTCAAATAAAAGGCATTGGAACAATACGTCACGCACATCTTCCAGACTGGCGATGCCCTGTTCCTTCTCCGAAAAGCCTGCTCCGGGAATATCCATATCCGCCGATGCCGCCCGCCTTGCCGAGATACAGTGCGTGTAAAGTCCGAGGATATATTTATCTGACATAGGGAAAGCGAAGGTTTCCTGCCCGTCATATGTTACCCTGTATTTTTCCTGTTCCCCTTCCGGCAGTTCAAAGATACACCGCACCGTTTCCAGATAAGTATGCCCGTCAAAATCCGGCTTTATTTTCTTCCCATACCTGCGTATTGCGGAAAATATGCTGTTCCGGTCAAGAAAAGAACGGGTACGCTGAAAAGCCGGCTTCCTGCCCTTAATGTCCATGTAAACATTATTCCCTGTCCCCTTCCCGGCAAACCTGCCATAATCGCCTGTCCGCAGCAGATAGGACAATACCTCCAGCAGCTTTTCCCTTGACGCAATCTCCTGATAAGGGGAATCTCCAAACTCTATTCTTATAAACCTCAATGGGCAGCTCCCCTTTGCGATTTCCCGTTCCATTGCCCGGTCAATATCCCTCATGGACTCCATTTATCCATCTCCTTCCGCTTTGCGCTCAAACATCCCCTTTTCCTCCCAGCCGCCGCCATACATATCATGCTGAACCAACTGCTGGTAATAATGGTTTATGGTGTTCGGGGCATTGTAGAGGGCAGTCACCATGTACGCCCTGATGTTGGTTATCCTTGTTGTGGTTTCCTTCATGCATCCGATGACATATTCCAAATGGGAGCTGTCCAGCTTTAAAAACTTAGACTTTACAAGCTCATACGGGTAATCTTCCCCGTTGACCTTTACCGTCTTACGCTTCACGCACACAATCTCGCACATTACCTCATACAGTTCCTCATACAGACCTTTTTCACTCCAATCGCCATATTTCATATGATGCTCATACTCAATATTTTTCTTAATGATTTCCATGTAGGCGCTGGCTTCATCCATCACATCAATCATAGCATTATCCGGCTTGCCCGTTTTTTGTTTTTCTGTTCCACTATCTGATTGATTGATAGGATTGGTATAACTCAGATCGGTATAATTAGTATTGTTATAATTAGGGTTCGATTCCCGAACTTCCGCAAGTTCGGTTTCCGAACTTCTGCGGAACTGTCAGCATTATCCGGCTTTTCCGGCTCTCCGCCCGGTTCTTTCCCGGTATCCAGTGTCGCAAAATTCTTCACATAGATAATGTCCGGCTTGCCTAGCCCCTGTCTTTTCTTCTCAATCAGACCGATGCCTTTTTTGCTGTCAAGCTCCGCTATCACCTTTGCGCATTTCTCCCTTGCGCATCCCAAATCCTCCATTATGTTATCAAGGGTGTAATGGATATACACCCGGTTTTCTTCGTCAAGCCAGCCATTCTTGATTGACAATGCCAGCCTGTCAAGCATCAGACCATAAAGGAGCTTTGCATCGCTGGACAACTCTTTAAACCTTGCGTCTTTTATCAGCAGCCTCGGCACTCTGTAAAAAGAGAACTGTTCCGCTTCGATGCCATAATAATAGTCGAATTTTATTGCGCCATCCACGCCGATGCACCTCCCCTCTATTGTCTTTTCATTCCATTTCTGGCACTCCATTCATCCAGAAGCTGAATGATGATGCCCTCTATTTCCTCACTGCTGCAGTCCTCCGCAAAATATTCGCTGATTTTATCCGCTTTCAGTGTTACTTTCCGTTCCTTCGGCTTTTCTTCTGTCAGTATCAGGCGCACCATTGCAAGGGTAAGCTCCCCTGTCTTACCATATTCCTTGATTTTTGCTGACTGCGCCATGCTGACGTTACAGCCTTTTTCCTCTATGACTGCCTGTACCCACTGCTGCGCTTCCTCTGCCAGAAAGGAAATGTCAACGCCCTGTGAGAAACCGAGTTTTTTACCGTCCACCATAGCAAGGAGTTCATCAGACAGGCGGGAGAGCCAGATATAACGCTGAACCTTTTTTGCGTTCTCCCCGGCAGCTTCCCCGACCTCATCCAGTGTATTTCTGCCTGACTTTTTCCCCTGATGCTTCATGGCTTCATATTTCATCTTGTAGGCTCTCGCCTTTTCACTCGGTAAAATATCTTCCCTCTGGATATTAGAATCCACCATGATAATCGTAGCTTCATCATCGGTGTAGTTGCGGACAACCACAGGCATCTCTGTCTTTCCGGCAAGCTCCGAGCCACGCCTGCGGCGGTGTCCGGCTATGATTTCATAGCCGCCGCCCGCCCTCGGTCTTGCAATCCCCGGCACAAGCACCCCGTACTGGCGGATACTCTCGGTTGTTTCCTCCATCTTCTCATCGTCCTCTACCCGGAACGGGTGGTCTTTGAACGCATAAAGCTCTGCCAGCGGCGCATTGATAATCTGCTCTGCCCCGTTTTCCTGCGTGGCATTTCCGCCAAACAAGTCATCAAAACTCTCCATCCTGATTTTTACTGCGCTTCCCGCTTTTGTGTTACTGCCCATCTGCAAGCACCTCCTTTGTCAAGGAATCATAGGCTGACGCCACTTTCCCCTCTGGATCATGCTTGTAGATGCTGACGCCCTCCGCTGAAATCTCCGCCGCCCGGACGGAAATAGGAATGACATTGGCAAATATCCTTACCCGGCTTCCATAGGCTTCCTTCAGCATGGAGCTGATGTCCTTTGCGTAGTTCGTCCGGCTGTCCACCATTGTAAGCAGAATCCCCTCAATCTCTAATTTCGGGTTAATCTGCCGCTTTACCTTGCCCACCGTCTTAATAAGCTGCTGCAAGCCCTTGACGGGCAGGTATGCCGCCTGTACGGGTATCAAAATGCTGTCAGCGCAGGCAAAGGCGTTTATGGTAATCATGCCGAGGGAAGGCATACAGTCAATCAAAATGTAATCGTAATTCTCCCTGACAATCTCTATGTATGACCGCAGCACCGTTTCCCGGCTCATCACATTCACAAGGGAAACCTCCAGCCCGGAAAGCTCAATGTTCCCCGGCATTAAGTCTATCCCTTCCTCATGGTGGAGAATGCCTTCCCCCGGCTCTACTTCCTCGTCATTGATTAAATCCCCCATAATGGTTGCAAGCGTGACTTCCAGGCTGTCCGGCTCCGTAAAGCCTAAGCTGGCTGTCAAACTGCCCTGTGCGTCCGCATCAATCAGAAGCACTTTCTTTCCCTGTTTTGCAAGTCCTATGCCTAAGTTGCTTGTGGTGGTAGTCTTTCCCACTCCGCCTTTCTGGTTTGCGATTGCGATTATTTTACACATGATAATTCTCCCTTTCTTCTACTGGTTTTCTTTTACGTTGCTTTTCCTGACTTCCACATAAGTCCGGTAATATTTCTTTGTCCCTTTGTTTGGGAACATATCGGAAAACTCCGTCACTTCGATTTTCGGGTTCCTCTGTAAAATCTTCCCGAACCACTTAATATCGTTCTTCGTTCCCATAAGCCTGACCTTTAACATCAATCCCGTCCTCCAAGCATGGCGTACAGATTATGGTTATATGTTGCGTATTCCGGGTAACGAATCTGTACCGCCTGCCAAAAATAGGGCGCATAGGCACAGCAGAACAGTTCTTCCACTGTGTACCGTCTGCACTCGTCCACCTGTTCCTCCGCATCATCATAGTCAAGGACACTCGGCGTACCGTTACAGTAAAGGTTAAACGCCATCCTGACCACTCTCACGCTTCCGCTGGTCTGCCAGCCTTCATGCAGGCACTCCGTTTTCACGCAGCCTGTCTTAAAATCATAGATACTGTAAATGTTCCTTCTTGTGTCATCGCTGATGCCAAGACAATATACAAGTGCTTTGTGGTATACGTCCTGACACCTGACCTCTTTCAATTTGTCATAGTAGAATTTTTCATGTGCATTGCTGATAAAAATAATCGCTTTCTCTGCTCCTAACGCTGTACTACTCATGTTCATTTCCTCCATTTCTTATTTTGTTTTGACCATAACAAAAGGACACTTCCCTAAAATTTTCTTTTAGAAAAATGTCCTTATCGTACAAAATATTGAATTGGATTTATGAGTACAACTATTCATTAACGCTCATTATTCTTTGTTATGCGTTGTAAAATTGTTGTAAATTTGTTGTAGTTTACAAGTTCAAGTACCGCAAACCCTTGATTTTACTGGTTTTCTTTGCCAAGCGTTTTCATTGTCGGGAATACCCAAGAAGAAGAGGTATTGTTCCCTATTATGAAGTATTACCACGTATTTGCTAACTCTCTGCAACGTATTATCATGTATTATTCAGTACCATGCAAGCAAAATTCGTAGTAACTAAGTAGTAAATCAATGATTTTGTAGTTGTAATTCACACATTCAATTTTAAGGACTCTTCCCTAAAATATATCAAGATTGTGTGATAAATTTTCAATTGCTTCTTTTTTCTTTGCGTCTGTGACCTCCGCATAAATATCCATCGTTGTTTCGATGTTAGCGTGTCCCATGACAGCCTGAATGACTTTTATGTTTGTTTCCTTTTCGCAGAACCTCGTACAAAAGGTATGCCGTAAATGGTGGCAGGAAAAATGTGGGATAATAACAGGCTGCCGTCTCTCCTTTTTGGCATTGACTACTTCCTCAGCATTATAGTTCTCCAAGATCCTCTTAATCGTCCGATTAACAGTCTGTGGATTATGAATATTACCGAAGCGGTTACAAAAAATGAAGCCTGTCATACCATCAATCACGGTACTGTTGAAACCATTTTCTTTCTGCACCTCATATTCCTCTTTGAATGCATTGTAAACCGCATCCATCATCGGAACAGTCCGGATACCCGCTTCTGTCTTTGGAAGTGACACCGCAAATTCTGACTTGCGTGTTTTACTGCCCTCTCTGGCATAATAGGTCACGCTATGATTGATATTGATAAGACGGTTTTCAAAGTCCAAATCTTCCCACCTTAAACCAATCACTTCTCCAATTCTGCATCCGGTTCCCAATAAAACTGTGAATAATGGATGCCAATGATAAAAGATTGGATTGTTTGCGGTATAATTCATAAAAGCCCTCTGCTGCTCTACCGTCAAAGCGTGTCTAATGCCTTTGTTCTTCCCTGCTTTTCTTTTGATTTCTGCCATGACACCATCAGAAGGATTTGTGCGGATTATTCCGTCACGCACTGCCAACTGAAATGTAGGGTGAAGCACCGTATGAATCGTATCGACTGTATTTGCCTGCAAGTCTTTCTCATTCAACAGATAGTAATAAAAATACATTACATCGGAATACTTTATCTCTCCGATTTTTCTCTGTCCAAATCCGTCCCTTACAAAATGGTCATACATATAATTGTAATTGGAACGTGTTGTCTTGCGTAAGTCATACTTCGTTGACATATACCTGTCAAATACAAAATTCAAAGTCGCACTACCAGCTACATAAACATCTAATCCATCAAGCTGATTTTTTATCAAATCTGCTTCTTTTTGTCTTAGTGTCTGCAAATCTTTGGCATATACAAATCTGCGTTTCTTGAACGGATCAGTGTAAGTATATACATATGTATTATCCGTTCTCTGGGATTCCCCCTTCCGTAATGCTCTGCCTTTGTTGTCTTTTCTTGCTTTTGCCATCTCTACTCCTTTCTTCAAGGAAAGAGATTTTGCACCTCTGCATCCGGTGTCCTAAGTAATAAATCAACACCTGTATGCAATAATTGAGTTATGGTCATTCCGTGACTGTCCGCATATTCCTTTAGCTTTTGCAGCTCGCTATCTGTTACCCTTACACTTAATGTATTCAGCTTTGGGGCATCAGATTTTGGTCTACCCATTTTAGCCATCTGTATGCACCTCCAATCACTTCTATATACCATTATACTTTTCGTATACGAAAAGTCAAGTGTTTTCTACTGCAAAATCTCTTGAATAAAAATCATCACACATACATTCTAAAAGTTTCCAAATATTCCTCAAAAATATCGCAGTTTACAAGCACCAGCTTGTCTACCTTATAGATTGCCTTTGCATCCTTTGCCATCTGCTCAAACTTGCTCTGGCACATACTATACATTTCTGCTCCCTCTTTGTAGCGAACAAACCTCTTTCCATTTTTCATTCGCTCCACAACTATCACCTCTTTCCTAATAAAATAGGCAGCAATTTATCTGCCCATGACAAACAGGAACCCATGCTCCTATCTCTCATCAGCAGATAATAAAAAATCCATACAGGTGGCAGTTCATTACTCTGCCCACATCGGTATCGCACCGTCATCCAAATTGACCGGATTTCTCCGGAAGTATCATTATCAAAAATATGTATCTTTGCCCCGTGCAACTGCTACACATTTTGCCAGACATTCCTCGCTACTTACCTTAACTTCAATACCAAGTTTCAGTATTCCTTCGTATGAACCTTCTCTATAAAAGAAAGCAGGTATCTCTTGGCGTGTCCGCATAGTGGCTCCACATATTCCACACGTCCTGTACGCATTTGTATATGAAATTGTCAAGGTACATTCACAGGCTTCTGCCTGCATTTGGGATAAAATCAACTCTGGACTTATCAGTCCAAAAAGCACATAAGCACACTTCCGTCTGCTATAAACGGTGTTGTAAAAATTATGTGCTTTAGCGGAATGACAAGATTAGAGTTCCAGCTTATTCGGTCCATACTTGCAGATAACCTGAAATAAAACTTTCTTATGTATCCCCTCTGCCAGTTCATACATTTCCTGTAAAACTTTCAGTTCAAGAGGAGTCAGCGTATTCATATACGGCTTATAATTCTCTCCAACAAAAATTCCACCATCGCCTCCCTGTTTCGTATAGATTGGAAAACCAAGAGATAAAGCCTGAATATCATTTTGTATTGTGCGAACCGTAACATGAAATTCGTCTGCCAGTTCTTTCGCCGTAATGCGACGTCTGACAAGCAGAATATTTATTATTTCAGCTCTGCGATCTGCCGTATTCATGCTTTACCTCCTTTCTGTAAATTCTCCAATCTCATTGTAAAAAACGAACCGGAAAAAACCTTTCATATTAAAGCAGGCTTTTTTCCGCAACCACTTTTGATACAATCAACTAAACTTATCCCAAAATAAATACTCTTTTCTCTCCTGCTTTCTCTTATTGACTTTGCAGCTTCTGGTTGCTAAAATCTTTTATGGATAAAATCACAAATTCATAAAAAGACACACAAACTGCTATGGAACTTCACAGGCATCTGATGCCTGCTGTGAACCGTGGCAGTTTTTTTATTACCTATGCCGTTCTCCGAAGCCGGACAGCCGGACGCTGTCCATAAATGGGCGGTATCGCCCGTATGAGTTTTGGACAGGCTGCCTATGCAGCCTAAAACTCGCAAATTCCCTGCGGGCAATTTGCCAAAGATAGCAAGCACTGCCTGTGTTCCCTCACAGGCACCATTTCCCCAAATTTCTTCCAAGTAGAAACTTGAGAAAATTGGCTTGCATGGGGCATATCCCCCTGACCCCCTTTGCACTCAAAAACTCAGTAATAACTCCACGGGAATTTCTGAATTTTTACGTTCAAAAAGCACACTGCCGGATACGGCATATTACAAAATCTTCTTCATAAATAAGGAAGGGAAAGGACAAAGCAATGGCAAAAAGAGAAAGACAAAATGAATTGAAAATATATCTTAGCGATGATGAACAGTACATCCTAGAACAGAAGTGGAAAGCCTCCAATATGAAAAGCAAATCCGTCTTTATCCGACATCTGATTTTGTACGGATATGTCTATGATGTAAACTATGAACACCTACGGGAATACAACACAATCCTCTCTCGCATCGGGAACAATTTAAACCAGATTGCCAAGCGTATGAACGCCACGGGCAACGTCTATGAAGCCGATGTAAAAGAGGTAAAGGAGCTGATGAAACAGGTATGGCAATCACAAAAATCCATGCTATCCAAGCAACCGTCAATAAAGCAGTAGATTACATCTGCAACCCTGCAAAGACAGATGAAAGCATTCTCATTTCTTCCTTTGGATGCAGTCCGGAAACTGCTGCTTTTGATTTCAAGTTTGCCCTGTCAAAAACCAATCAGGCAGACCCAAACAAAGCCTTTCATCTAATACAGGCATTTATGCCCGGAGAAGTATCTTATAAGGAAGCTCATCAAATCGGTATAGAGCTTGCCGACAAACTACTGGAAGGAAAATACTCTTACATTGTGGCTACCCACATTGACAAAGGACACGTTCATAACCACATCATTTTCTGTGCTGCAGATAACATCAATCATGAGAAATACCATGACTGTAAAAAGACCTACTATCACATCCGGCATCTGAATGATGAGCTGTGTTCCGAGCATCAGTTATCCGTCCTGCCACCCACTGACCAGCGTGGAAAAACATACAAGGAATGGCTCTCCAACAAAAACAATTCCTCATGGAAAACCAAGCTCAAAAATGACATTGACGAAGCTATCCAAACTGCTGAAACTTATGAGAACTTTCTTGACCTTATCCATGCCAAAGGATATGAGATAAAAGGCGAAACCTTTGATGAAAAATCTTTAAAATATATTTCCTTCCGACCACTTGACCGTGAGCATTTTATCCGTGGCAGAGCCAACTCTTTAGGTGTGGAATACACCAAAGAACGAATTAAGGAACGGATCGAAGCAAAGGCATTGGTACAGCCTAAAAAGCGTATTCCATTTCCTACAAAAAAGAAGCAGCTTGTCAAAGATTTTTCTTCCCAAAAGCTCATTGACACCTCAGAAGAAAAGTTTGAACAAAGTCCCGGTCTTAAAGCTTGGGCGGACATCCAAAACCTAAAGATTGCTGCCAGCAGTTACAGTGAAACAGGCTCCATTGCCGAGCTGGAAAAACAGCTTGCAGCTAAATCGGTTCTTGCCAAAACTGCACGAAACAGTCTTGTTGAAACCGAGCATCAATTAAAGGATTTAGGGCAGATATTAAAATATGTTGAGCAATATCAGACGAATCATATCTATCATGTCCGTTATCGAAAATCTAAAAATCCTGATGCTTACCTGCGAAGTCACGAAACAGAACTTCTGCTCCATGACGGTGCAGAAAATATGCTAAAACGTCTTGGAATCAACCCTAAAACGCTTGATATTGAAAAGCTCCGTAACGAATACAATTCTTTGTATTCCAAGAAAGAAACCTTACAGAAAACCTATAAATCTGCGGAGAAAGAAATCCATGCTCTCAACAGAAAATTAGATAATCTGAATCAATATCTTAACCGTAGTTCGTCAGTTCAGCAGACTAATGACAGGAAACCGGAAAAGGACCAAACTACTCTCTGATTTTGCCCATCAAAAAAGGTGTATCGCATTGAAGTTTTTCACTTCGTTACGATACACCTTAACGTGTGTAGTAAGCTCTTGCTGCTTTTTATACTGATATTCTTTTTTCCTCGTATTTTCCACCTTCGTTTTATCATGTACTGTACTCCATATTCACTCTGTATTCTAACGCAATTCACTCCTGCCGATGTGTAATGTAAACTACTATCGAGGTGAATTACAATGCAGGATATAAAACAAAATCTTGCCAATGCAGTACGTGAATACCGAACAGAACTCGGTCTTTCACAGGAAAAGCTGGCAGAAATTCTTAATCTTGATCAACGTACCATACTGAACATAGAGGCTGGACGTGGTAACCCAAAATTTGAGAAGCTGTATCCATTGATTACATATTTGAAGATACCAGCTGACAAGATTTTCTACCCGGATTGCAACGACCAGAAGCCAAATCTACAGAAGCTCCTTACCTTATTAAATGATTGCACGGAACAGGAAGCTAATGATTTATTACCTATGGTTCGCTATTTGCTTGAATTACTGCGAAAACAAGATAATCCTACTTATTGATAAACCCAATAGTAGCTGTGCGAAACTATTGGGTTTCTTATTTCCAATTTTTTGTACTTATTATCTCCTTTCAATAATCTTACTTATGTAATATTTTAATTATTACATAAGTAAGATTTAAAATCAACCTATTTATTTGAATTGACAGTATGAATACTAACATTTATAATAATTTTATTACATTCGTAAGATTTAAGGAGGGATATTAGATGGGCGATTTACCACAGATTTCCGAAGCAGAATTTGAAGTCATGAAAATCGTATGGAAACATGCTCCAATCAGTACCAACGAAATCACAGACAGACTACTACAGACCACAAATTGGAGTCCTAAAACGATACAGACACTCATTAAGCGTCTTGTTACCAAAGGTGTACTCACTTATGAAAAACAGAGTCGTGTTTTCGTTTACACCCCAGTAGTAAAAGAAAGTGAATATATTAGTCAGGAAAGTAATTCCTTCCTGAATCGCTATTATGATGGGGATATCACTGCTATGTTGTCTGCCTACATTGAAAATGACAAATTATCCGAAACAGAGATAGAAACGCTTCGCTCTCTTCTTTCCAAGAGAGGGAAAAAAGGAGGCGATTAACATGGCTAATTTCATGATACGCTTTTTATTATGCAATGTATTTATCAGCGGTATCGTTGGAATTCTTTTGATAGCCAAATGGGTATTTAGAAACAACTTGTCCAGCCGGATGCAGTATAATCTGTGGTTGCTGTTACTCGGACTTTTAGCAGTGCCTTTTATCCCCTTCCGTCTAGTTAGTTTTCCACAAATTTTCTCATGGCTCAGTAGCGTAAGAAACTCTTCCGCTTCTCATGCCGATGTTGGTGCAAATAATGTTATGGATACCGGTTTATCTGGTACCACAAATTGGATGAATGACTTTGCCCTTTCTGTAAATAAAGACACGCCATCAGTTACCGGATACATTTTATTAGGTATATGGATTGTGGGAATGCTTGCGATGATGATATTGGTAATCAAATCTTCTCTTCGTTTACGCACAATAAAGAAATCTGCGCTCCCCCTTCAGAACTCAGAGGTTCGCAGACTGTATAACAAATGCTTGAATGAGATGAAAATAACAAGGAATATTCCTGTGTACAGTACCGCTTTTTTGAAATCACCTATTATCGTAGGATTTTTGAAGCCATGTATTTATCTTCCAATTCATTTAATCTCAGATTATCACGAATCTGATATGAGATATATGCTATTACATGAACTGCAACACTACAGACATAAGGATGCCATTGCCAATTATCTTATGAACTTTGCCGGAGTGCTTTATTGGTTTAACCCCTTTGTCTGGTTTGCGCTAAGAGAAATGCGTAATGACAGAGAAGTTGCCTGTGACACTTCTGTTCTAAAAATGCTTGAAGAGGACGATTATGAGGATTACGGAAATACGCTGATCAACTTTATAGAAAAGGTCTCCTTTTCTCCTTTTCCATTTGCCGCCAACCTTAGCGGAAACATGAAACAAATAAAGCGTCGCATTATCAACATCGCTTCTTATGAGAAACCAACGTTTTACAAGAAGTTAAAAGGCATGACTGCTTTTATACTGACCACAGTTCTAATAATGGGACTTACACCTTTTATTTCTACATATGCAGCGGACGAAAGTCACTACCAATGGAAATCTTCCTCAGAAAATATTTCATATGTAGATTTTTCTAAATACTTTGGAAAATACGAAGGAAGCTTTGTTTTATACGATCTGGGAAATGATGCCTGGAGCATACATGATATAGAACATGCTACGCTACGAGTTGCGCCGGATTCCACTTACAAGATATATGATGCTTTATTTGGATTGGAAGAAGGTGTCATTACACCAGAAGATTCCTTTATTGCATGGAATGGAGAAAGCTATCCGTTTGAAGCATGGAACGCTGATCAGACCTTACAGTCTGCGATGACATCCTCTGTTAACTGGTATTTCCAATCAATAGACGAACAACTTGCATCCACTAACATTTACAACTATATTCAGCAAATCGGATATGGAAATGAAAATGTGAGTGGCGATCTCTCCACTTATTGGCTGGAATCCTCCTTAAAGATTTCCCCAGTGGAGCAAGTTGAACTTTTGATGAAACTGCAAAACAATAGCTTAGGTTTTTCTTCTGAAAATATCAATGCTGTAAAAGACTCCATCTGCCTTTCCTCTTCCAATACTGGAAAATTCTACGGAAAAACAGGAACCGGACGTGTAGGTGGACAAGATGTGAATGGCTGGTTTATCGGCTATATCGAAATCGTAAATAATACATACTTTTTTGCTACTAATATTGGAGCCGATAACAACGCTACCGGAAGTAATGCTGCTGAAATAACCATGTCTATATTATCTGACATGAATATCTGGACACAATAAAGTATCTCCTGTACAGCTAACTTTCTATTATCATGGAAAAAATTGGGTAAAGGCCAATACCACTGAACCTTTACCCAATTTATAATAATACTACTAATTTTGAGTTACCCCTCTATATTTCCATGTGTCTCCACCATCTTCTGATTCAAATACAATTCCATCGTTCTCCACTTTATCTGTTGTAACCATTATTATCAATGTTGTAGCACCTATTTGAGGCATATTTAAATAATCATAATCCTCTACTGTAAATCCATATTCTTTTGCAGATTCTGGTAATTCAGTAACCGTACTCATTGGCAATTTTATCTCACCAAATGATCTTCCTCCATCTTTTGTAATATATAGTGTAGAATCAGACTGAGATGCACCTGCAAGTCCTGCAATTCCAAAATTATCATCCAAAAACATCACCCCTTCAGCAACGCCTGCTTGATTATCAAAAGGATCTTCGTTAATTCGCTCCCAAGTATCACCGCCATCAGCAGTCCGTTCCATAACGTAAAATCTACTTCCAGCAGCCGCATCTACTACCACTAAACGCCATCCATTCTGTTCATCCAAAAAGAAATACATGGTTCCATTACTTTCATCCATTGTCCAGCTTTCTGCTTTTTTCGCTTTATCTACCTGCTCTGTAATATTTTTTTGATTTGATTCTCCCAGATCAATGCTATCAGGCTTCGTGGTATATTCAACAGATGTATCATTTTCTTGCTCTGCAACTTCTGTATTAGGCAACTGTTTCATATCTACCGTACCATCAAAATATAAAATGACTTGCTCATCAAATTGTTCTTCGCCTGACAGGATTACTTCTACATAGTCCTCATACCATGTAACTTTCCAACAACTACTGGTGATGCTTCCACCGTCATTGTCCAATTCAAAATCTGTTTGAGATATCTTATCTTTGCTTTCCATAAGGACTAATCGTCCACTTGCTGAACCAAAAGGCCAGTCTGGTTCTCCGACTGCCTGAAGTGTCAATTCGTATTTTCTATCTGGCGAATTCGAGGTATCAATAGTTATCTTCTTATAATTTGTAATATAAGAAAAGGATATCCCCAAAATTAAAATCATCGCACAAACTAAACCTATAAAACAAATAATAACTTTGAAATATTTCTTCATAATCAGTATCATCTCCAATCCATTTTAGTGTCCACGTATATCCAATTCCCTCAATAAAGAATTTCCACTTCCCCACGAATATACAATATAATAACTGTTGCCCTTTATTTCTTCTGAAAATTGTAGTCCACCGTGTTCAAGCATCTCAACAGACTGCCCTTCCTGAACTTCCACAAGATATTCCCATCCATTACTCCTGTACTCTGAATAGTAAGCATCCAATTCTTCCAAAGACAATTCACTCTTGATTAGAATTGCCCCGAAATATTGCATCCCATTTCCGTTTCCCGTCAGCTTTCCTGCCTTTGATATAGCTTCTATCAATTCTGTCTGTTCTGGCAAAGGTGTTTCACACAACATTTTCTCTACATTATATGCACAGTAATTATTGTAAACAGGAACCGATACAAATGCTGCAAGTATCAAAACAATCAAGCATATCCCCGCTATTTTTGTTTTTTTCATACTCTGCCTCCTTAATTCACATTGATACGATATTGATAATCTGGTATCTGCTTAATTCCATCATTCAGAATTTGATTCCCTAAATACTGAAAACTGCCATCCTCTGCAAACCTTACCGTAAGTTCATGGGTTATGACCGCATCATCACAAATGACCATATCACAAACCGCCTCCACAGTTAACGTGACTGTCCCATCTTCGTTATCTTTGATATCGACAACCTCCGGAAGGGAAGTTCCAAAGAAAGTAGGTGCATAATTAAAACATCCAAGTCGCACCCAATAATATGTCTGGTTTTCATCATCAAATTCTGCGTACTCCCGTATCTGCTCTGCTGTTACAGGGAGATACTCCATAATCAAACTCTCAAATTCCTCTTTTGGTATTCCATCCGGATAATCCTCTGAATTAAACGCTTTCTGATATTTCATTGCATACAGATATTCATACATTCCGTTGTAATCTAATTTCTCCATATGATTATAATCCCAATTAGAGCATAAAACGTTATTGCCTTGATAACCAAGACCTCTCACACATTTTTCAGACATTTCACGCTGTTCCTCTGTCATTGGCTTTACTCTGACTAGGCAGCTTCCATCCATAATTTCACTGACCTCTGGCGGTTCTGGCACACATAACTCATAGCAGAACCATCCTTTATCTGTATATTTCCACTCTTTTATTCTGGTGTAAGATATATAGGACATTCCCGGCTTGTTATTATCATCCCACCCACATCTTGCACTTACAACATACATATCCGTTCCATCATAAATGTATTTTATTCTACCTATTCCACCATCACTATGTATCTCATAAACTACTACAGAACCACGTTTTCCTTCCATACTCTCAGTAAGAAAATCGTCCACATTTTCATAATTTTCCATATTTGAGTATGTTATCAATGTTGTAATTGAACATTTCGTCTCTGCCAGTTTTTTTTGCATTTCAAAGACTATCTTATCACTCAATACAACATTGGATGCCGAACCTTTATCTGCCCCTTCATAAATATCAGAGATAAGTTCAATCATCGCTATGCAATCATTCTCAGCTTCTTTCGCTTCCTGTTCATCCACAGGAAGGTCATAGCCTTTTGACCATTGCTCTGCCGCTTCTTCCTCAGCCCCTTTTGTTTTCTCAATATAAGCTGATTCTTTTGTATCTTCTACAAGTGATTCACTTGCATTATTATCTTCTTTTCCACATGCACATATGAAGTACCCGATTATAAATATTATAAGCACTATAAAGTATTTTTTGCTTAATTCCATAATGTCACCCTTTCCTTCTTGCTATAGGTGGTAGTTCCAATTCTATTTGCTCTATAGAATTAGAAAGATATCTGAAAGTCCCATCTCCAAAAGGCTGAACTACAATCTTATTTCTAAAAGCAAGGTCAGAATTGTAATCCGGCCATACTCCGTCCACGATAAGTGTAATCGTTCCATCCGCATTTTCCGTATAGTCAACAACTTCCCCGAAAGGTGGATATGGACTGGCGTAAATCATTTCATACTCATAGCTATTACTACTCTCGTCATATTTACAATTTTTCCTTAATTGTTCTACAGATACCGGAAAATAAGTGGTCATTATATTCTCATATTCTTTTGCTGGAATCTTCCAATCTTCAGTTTTTAAATTTTCACCCGTGTGAATACGATAAATATCTTCAAACATACATGGCATCAATATGTCTTCCACATTGCTGCTATCCCAGTTTACAACGAGCATATTATAATTTACATAGCTTAATCCCGAAATGTATTTCTCAGTTAGTTCTCTGCATCTTTCGGAAAGAGGTTTTATCCTCCAATACTGCCTTAGACTTGCATGAGCCATAACTTCTTTATAGGCATAGATAAAATATCCTTTTTCTGTCAGTTTTATTTCAGCCACATCACTTACAGAAGTTCCTTGTATTTCGGGCACTCCGCCTTGCTTCCATCGAACCCCAATATAATAGTTCTGTAACTTTCCTTTCCGATAAATAAAGGTTACTGCTCCAATCAATCCATCTTTCTCTACCTCAAACACTGTAATCATCGAATCTTGACCATTCAAATAATCTGAATAAAAATTCTCAATTAGTTCTGAATTTTGCATATAAGTATCTTCTTCTACACTCACCAATCCTTTACTGCCCAAGTGTTCTACAACAACTTTTCGCTGTTCGCCAGTGAAGTCACTAATACCAGAAGAATAGTTTGGTGCATCTGAAATTACTATATCCACATATATTTCACTGACTGATTCAGCTGCTGATAATACCATACTTTGTAATTCTTTCTTTTCCTCATCTGTAATTAAACACTCCTCAGATTGAGGCACGAACCAATATACAGACTCCATAGAAGATTCCGTATCTGCTTCCTCTACCGATACCTCTTCGCTGTTCTCGATTTCTACAGGAGGTTCCCATACTTCCTCTGCTACATTTTGAGGTTTCTCCGTTTTCAATTTTTCCCAACAGACCGTACCAACTATAACAACAAACAAGAATATCAAAATTGGAAATCCGCACTTTCTAAGCAGCCATTTCACATCTTCCATCATTTACCTCCATATATTTCATCCCATTCCTTCGCTGTCAGGCGAGGTGTATGCCATGTTTCCTCACAATTATCCTCTGATGGTATAATTCGGTTAGACACATACTGTACTCCTCCATTCTCTAAAGGACGAACTACAACCTCATGTGCATATACTTTAGAATCCCCCACATACGGAAACACCACATTGGCTGTCAGAGTAAGTGTTCCATCACCGTTTTCTGTGAATCCGATTACCTCTGAATATGGGTATTCCGGATACTCTACTTCCTCAAATCCTCTCGGTTTATATTCATATGTTTTATCCTCTGCATTATAGATGGTTTTGGATTGCAATGTTTCACTATCAATATTGAAATAGGGCAGGATAACACGCTCAAAATCATCCTTGGGTATTTGATAAACAGCGCCAACTCCCAAATTGTCATCTGCAACATAAGGAATATTTGTCCCATAAACTTTTGGATAGAGCAGGTCAAACATATCGTAGAAATTCAATTCTCCAAAATCATCCTCACTCCAATCTACAAGAAACATATTATTCTGTTCAAATCCGATTGAAAGAAGATATTTCCGACTCAACTCCCGGTATGTTTCATCCAATGGCTGAACTCGTAATGCGGTATGCTCCTCTGCTCCACTTAATGTAAGAAGATATAATTCTTCTGAGAACCAGACCCCTGAAAACATAAGATATCCTTCTTTTGTATAGCTCCAATTTTCAGCCTGATAGCTTATTGTAGCCTCTCTTTGCATATTTCCGTTTTCATATTTATAACAGGTATTGACCACATTGACTTTTCCATCTTTTGTATTCAAATCATATTTGACAAATCCCCCTGAATAACCAACTTCAATAATTGTTATTTCAGCTTCTCCCTGTGTCTCTACAATCTCACAAAATTCTACTACCTGATCCGCTTGGGTCATATCAACTTGGTTTTTACTGTCAACAGCGGAATACCCATTTTCCCCAAACTGATTTACAATACTGCGAACCACTTCTAAATCAGCAATCTTGTTTTCCTCTGCTGCATTTTCATAAAGATGCAAACAAGTATTTATAATCTCCTCTTCATTTTCCTTCGTATTCTGCTGTTGAACTTGTACCTCATCTTCACTATCTACAAAAGGTACTTCTTCCGAAGATATATCACTACACCCAGAAACGCTAAGCAACGTCATAATGCTAATTACTATGAAACCACTCCTCCAAAACTGCACTATCCTTTTTAACGACATAGCCACTTCCTCCTCTTCCTTTTACATCCTCTACCATGCTGATAATCAATATAGGGTGTTCCACTGTATTATCTGTCGTATAAATAGCAAACCATCCCAGTTCCGTACCCGAAGTATCATCCTTCGATGCCTTAATCTCTGCGGTACCTGTCTTTCCAGCCAAAACAATATCATCCCGATGGGCTGCATATCCGGTTCCATGAGAATCATTCACAACTCTTTTTGTTCCTTCTAATACCCGGTTTGCTGTTTCCTTAGAAAATGCTCCCGGCATCCAATACGTGACAGCTGCTTCATTCTGATAAACCAAATAAGGTTTAATGATATTTCCCTCATTACAGAAAGCAGAATAGATACATGCCATATGCAAAGGATTTACCAAAACCTGTCCTTGTCCATAACCACTGTCTGCTAATTGTATTTCCGTTTCAATGTTTTCTGTATTAGAGTATTGTGATTTTGCCATCTTAATATCAAATGGAATCTCTTCATTAAATCCCAGTTCCGTCAATGAGCTTTCCATCTCTTCTGTACCAATTTTTAATGCAGCTTTTGCAAAATAAATATTATCTGAATAAATTAATGCATTCTCTAAAATGACAGGTTCATATGTATGAAGTGTAGTCACACAATAAGACCCCCATGAAGAATCTTTTTGCCAACTTAACCCTTCATTTCCATAGTCCTCCATCGGATCAATTGCTTCTGATTCCAACCCAATTGCTGCAATTATCGGTTTGAAAGTCGATCCAGGACACCATACCTGTCGAAAGCGATTATACATCGGCTTATTCTCGTCCTCGTTCAGTGCAGTCCACTGTTCATTAGATAACCCCATGATGAAATCATTATTATCATAGGACGGTGTACTGACCAAAGCCAAAACTTCTCCTGTATACGGGTTCATCGCTACAGAACAACTTTTATCTTCTTTAAACTGCTCATATAATGACCTCTGAAGTTCAGCATCTATAGTTAGTTGTATGTCCTTTCCATCCTGTACAAATATGCTCGCAAGTTCCGCTTTCTTGTTCCCATTAGAATCTACAATATAAATGTCGCAGCCGTTTTGTCCTTTCAGTTCTTTTTCAAATAAACCTTCCATTCCGCTTTTACCCATTACGCTATTGGCTGTATATCCCTCTCCCGCATGGTTCTCTAAATCTTCTGCGGTAACACTCTGTACATAACCTACTAAATGCGCAGCTGCCTCACCTAATGGATACTCTCGCACCTCAGTGTCAGATATCATCACTCCCGGAATTTCAAGCAATTTTTTTTGTCTTTCATTCTCTTTCAACACCTCTTCATCCGGCTCGATTTTCATTAACTCAATTTCTGCCACTTTAGGAATCGTTTTAATTGGTACAAAGGAATCTTCTTTTACCCACTTTGCAGACAGTATCTTTTCAATCACTTCTGGTTCAATTTCCAACAACTCTGCTATTTGCTGAATAGCTTCATCTCTATCTTCCAATTTTCCCGGTACAATTCCAACCGAAGATGCAACGCCTTTTCCGGCAAGAACCCGCCCATTTCTATCCAAAATATCCCCTCGATTTGCCTGCGTGGTAGAAATCTTTACCTTGTCTGTTGAACCTAATTTCGGAAAGATCAGTGAATCGTCCCATACCAACTCATATCCCTCTTCGTCCTTCTGAAAAATTGCCTCATTTTCAAAACTGATATTACCTGCTACCGTATCAAAAGAAGTTTGATAAGTTACTGCTTTTCGTTCCTCATCATATGCTGTAACTTCAATCTCCATATTGTCCACTTCAATACCTTCATAAATAGCCGAATTTCGCTTTACAAAATCATCCTGACTTATATTTCTTGATGCTTCAATGTTTAACATCGCATACATTTCTTCATACTCCTGCTTTGGAATATGATTCATATATTCAACTAAAAGTTCTTCTGGAGAAACCAATGTATTTTGCTTTCTATACAAAATGCCAATACATACAATAGCTCCAATAAACGTTATTCCCAACACAAATACCGTCAAACAAATTGTCGTTCTTTGTTTCTTTTTCCTTCTTACTCTACGCTTCACCTTTGTCTAACCTCCGTTCTTTACAAAATATATTTCCTACTCACCTTTAATATTACACTTGTAAGATTTTAAACTAAAAAAAATTCTCTCGTGTTAAATATTACACCCGTAATATTTTTGTGTCAAGCTAATATAATTTATGCTGGCAAAACACATGCATTTCCATGCTCTGCCAGCAAAACTATTTCTATTCCGTTACTACAAACTCCATCACTGCGAATTCTTTATCTGTCATATTATTCAACTTGGCAACTACCCGATTTGACAATTCTACCATTTCACCATCATCCAAATGCTTAATCGCTTTTTTAATATCACTTATAACCTTTGTCCTGCTCTTACACTCAAAAATGCAGATTAAATTAACTTCTTCTACTGTAAATTTATTATTCATCGCTTATATCTCCCTCTGATTTTTCTTTGTATTTTCCTGTACTTCATGTTCCTGTCCACAACCTTCCACCTGTGCTTTTTTCTCAGCCAATCTAGCTTTTAAGGAAACTTTTACCGCAGATTGTTCCTGATTCTTCTTGTTTGCTTCCCTCTGTGCTTTCTCTGCACCATTATTCAGCACATTGTCAATCATGTTATAATTTTGTTCTTCCATTTCTTCAATCTTGGCAAGAGGCTTGTATTCAGCCAATTTTTCCAGCAATACTTTTGCCCTTTGCATTTCGTCTGGCAAAGCTCCCTCGGAAATAACCTCGTTCAACCAGTCTGTAATAGGCTCCGTATTCCCTTGAACTATCATCTCGGAAATCTCTGACACGCTTTCCGTCATATTTGGGTTGTTGTTGCGGTAGGAATAAATATCATAATCATGGCTGAAACGGTCAATTTCCACAGCAAGCTGTTCTGCAGGTGTCAAATCCGGCATACGTTTCTCCCATACCTTTGCTTCCATATCTTCAGACATGACACCATCTATCTCCATTTCAGGCAGCTTTGCTACAAGCTCTGCAATGACTTCCATAGCCTTCGGTTCACCGGTTATACTTGGGATATGTTCTAATATCTCCAGATCAATCCGGTTACCCGATAACAGGTCAACTTCGTCATCCATATAGTTTTCTTCTCCCGGTCTGTGAACATTGATGCCGATTGCAGGAATGCCATGCATTTGTTCTGGCGGTATCTGTTTCCAGATAGCGATTGCCTCCTCTACTGTGGGAATATTCTCATAAAATTCTCCCAAATTATGAAATTCTCCACACTCGGATACCATCAATGTTACTTCAACCTCTTCTTTCTTCATTTCGCCCTGTGTATGCATCTGTTGTGTCAGCTCCTGCTCCCTTTCCTGCCGGATGCTCTCCAGATACTTCTCAGCCTGTGGCAGATACGTTTCCAGTGTCCCGGTACGTTGGGCAGTAATCGGATTGATGTCAACCTTTACCTCACCGATATGTAACCCGTCCTCATTAAACGCATTGAATAAGTCATCCTCTCTCTCATTCGTAGAAAGTTCCACTACCACATCAAGATCAGAGCTGTCCTTCTCCAAACCTCTACACCTGCTTCCTACAACAACAGCATCAATGATTGTGGCATCAATATCATACTCATCAATCTTTGCCTGTACATGGCATTTTATCGTTTCTTCTATTTCTGCCGGATTCATTTCACTAATGTCATGGAACATTTCATTGGTCTTTGCCCTGAAATCTGCTATGATGCTGCTCTCTTGATTTTTTGGTACAACTTCATTGGCTTCCTCAACCTTTTCCATCAATCCATCATAATCAATCGGTATCAGCTCATCCTTTTCCTTAATACTCCCTTTCGCTCCGTTATGGTCTGGAGCGGATTTCAAATCATCTATGATGTCTGTCAGTGCCTCCCTAATTGTCACATCCGGATTGTCATAAACTCCACCGTCAATCTCCTTATAATCGGCTCCCATAATGGAATAATCATAGCCTCCATCCACCTCTTGGATACTGATATAGCGGTCTGCAATCTGAAAGGCAAGCTCGGTTTCTTCCCCAATCTCCAAGGATTTCTTCATATCTGCAAGCACCTGTTCCTTTTCATCACCAAGGTCAATGATTTCATCCCCATCTTCCAACGTGTTGTCCGAAGTCTCCAGCTCCTGTTTCTCCGGCTCTGACTTCTGGACATCCTGTCCAGAGGTGTCAATCTCCGCTTCCTGCTCTTTTACTCCCTCCAAAGTCTGCATAAAATCAGAAAGTCCGGTAAATCCAAAGGAATCCACAAAATGAGCACTGTTTTTCCCATTCTGATGCAGGACCACAATATCACTGACAGACAGGGAATGCCCTCTGTAATCTTCCGGGTGGTCTATATTGAATTTCTCATAGATTGCTTCCAGCATTTCGCCCTCTGTCTGCTCTTGCAGTTCAGACAGATTTCCTACATAAATCAGTTCATAATTTTCTGGCTTGATAGCATCAAAATTGTCCTTTGTAATACCCATACGCTTTAAAGACTCTGTGCCCTCAAACCGCAAATGATCTAATTCCGGATTATGCTTCAACTGATAAATACCGTACTTGTCAGAACTGCCGTACAAAAGCTTTGCTTCTTTATTTATTTCATTGTCCGAAAGTTCAGCCTGCATAGAACGAAGTTTTCTTTCATTTTCCCAATCACCTTTTTCAATGCCAAAAATTCCTTCATGCTCCGTAATCTGTTTTCTATCTTCTACCGTGGTTTCCGAACCATCATTGTGTAACAGATACACGGGCAAATCATGGTCAAACAATTCCAATGCTTTCTCCTGCGTCAGTGGTAGCATTTCATTCCATGTATAACCGTACTCACGCATTTCAGACAAACCAATCATCGGGTCTGGAAGTGCATCAATCTCTGCCTGTGCATCTATGATAGTCAGACCCACATCCTGCTGTGCATACTCAAGCTGATATGCCAGTTTTTCTGCAAGCTCCCTTGTCTTATTCATATCATCGAGCTTATAAGCATAATTTACAATCAAGTTACTCTCATCTGATGTAAATATGGTTTTCTCCGCTTCCAACTGATTGATAAGCTTCTCTGCCTGTCCCATCACAGAAAGGTTACTGTCAATCTGTTCAGTCATTTTTGCTTTTACATCAGTAATCTCATCCGTATCAAAATTGTAACGAACATCAAGGTGGTATTCCTCAAATTCTCTTGATTTCTCATTGCCAAGCTCTGTAGTCCATGCACCTTTACTTTCCAAGTATGCCTGTATACTGAGTTTATCATCCTCACTCATGTTAGTAAGAGCAGCCACAAGCTCCTGCGTATCCATTCCACGGACATTGACAAGGCTGAACTCCGTCAAATCCTCATTCTGTATCAGCAGGATACACTCTTTACTCTGTTCCTTCTCTATGGCACGATTTAGCTGCAATTCCTGTAACGCTCCTTCAATTCCTGTAATAAGCTCCGATGCTGTCTTTCGTATGGTGTCCAGGGAAGATTTCAGTTCCTTCATATCCTTGCCACTGCTCCACCCTGCAATATAACCAAAGGAATAATCAGAGGTATCTATGCCAAAATGCTGGCATACCGTATAGGCAACGCTTTCTGCTTCTACTTCTTTTGTATTTCTGTCTTTTGCAGGTACTTCCATCAAATCATCCCGATTGATTTCCTTATTATGTAGCATGGAATGAGCTACCTCATGAACCATTGTCTTTAAAGTCTGGCTCTCGCTCATATTCTCCTGCACCGCAATCCGCTTTTCCTCTGTATGGAAATATCCTTTGGAATCGCCTGGAATATCCTCAAAGCCAATAGGAACCGGGGCAACATTCATAAGTGCCTGCACAAAGTCCTCATATCCCTCCACTGTAGATAACAACTCCTGTGCTTCCAGTTCCGGAATTGGCTTTCCGTCTGTCTGCGATACATCAAATACAGACACAGCACGAAACGCCGGAATCGTGACCTCTACCTGCTCCTTTTGAGGCATACCGTTTTCGTCAAACATCATCTCTCCCGTCACAGGGTCTAATTTATCCCGTTCCTCTTTGATTTTATAAGGAGCCGGGGCAAGAATACGGATTGCCTTTTCTCCTTTATTGACGTGTCTTTCAAAATTTTTCTGCCATGCTTTATATCCAGCTACAAGCGTTGCTTCCGGCTTTTGCATGGCGATAAGTAAAGTGTTGTTAAAGCTGTAATTATGAAATTTTGACATGGTGGAAAGATAAGTCTTGTACTTTTCGCTCTCAAATAGTTCCTTTAACCCTTCCTCCAGCTTGTCTGTGATTTCCTGTACTTTTTGTTTTTCTGTTCTTTCGTCTGCCATAATTTTTCTCCTTTTCAAACGCAAAAATACCGCCCTGTAAATTCACAAGACGGTATCTCAAAATTAAAAAAAGTGTATGGACTTGATTTCTCTTTTTCCATACACCTTTATGGTTAATATTTAGTTTGCTTTTAGAGCAACCTTAAAAGCTGCACAAGCTCATGAGGTTCTTCCGAATCCGTTGCGGTCTGCCGGGTATCAAATGTCTGGAAACGGTTCGCCTGATAGAATGACAGCAACCTCTCACTGTTCTCTGCTTCCAGAAAGGTTACCATTCCACCACCCATGTACTGCATCTTTTCAACAATGTCCCAAGCAAGTTCAAGCAATTCCTCACCAGTAATCTTTTTTTCTGCTCCATTTTTGAAATTCTTTCCAAGCTGCGCAATTAAATATGCTGACATTGTATATGTTTGTGACTGTTCGTCCAGCTCACTGACACGCATCAGCTTCTTTTTAACTGTATTACTTACTGTTTCACCTCTGACTGTCAGCGGCTTCAATGCTATGGTAAAATATCCTACCAATTCCATGCTGCTTACATCAAAGACAAGATATGTAACAGACTGGTTCTTTTTTGTAAATTCTATGGAGCTTTTCTTTAGAAAGCGTTCAACATCCGGGTTCTTCGGACAAGAAAAACCGGAGAGAACTTGAAGAAGCCTGCTCTCTCCGAGTTTTGGGTTATCACTATTGAGATATCGCCGTATGTTGATAACAGAAAATTTATTTGTTTCCAACATTTGCCTTCTCCCATTTTTCCATAAATTCTATCAATTCCGCTTCTTCCGTTATTTCCCTTGCGGATACCGGAACACGTACAGGACGGTTTTTGGCAGATGCTTCAATCGCATCAGCAAACATCTCCACCTGTTTCTGACCGGATATGATAAAATTCTTAGTGATACTTGAAGTTGCCATAAAAACACCTCCTTTATTAGTGTGGCTTATCTTCTCTTATTCATACTTCTTCAACTATATTTTATGATGTTATCCCAGCTTTTGCAACAAAATTTTTGTGAATTTTTTGTAGTATGCTTTTCAGTTATATAGTCACCTCTTTTCCTTTGTCCATCTGTTTGCCCGGCTTTTCAGCTCCGGCAACCTTTGCTTTCATCACCTCCAACTTCGCCTTCAGGGACACTCTTTCTGCAGGTGCATCCGCATACTGTCTGATGCCCTTATCCTGCTCTGTACCCACTGCTTTCTCTGCAATCGGAATATTCTTCGCCGGACAGTCTGCAACCTCTTTTTCGCTCTTTGGAGCTTCCGGCTCATCATCCATATCAATCCCATCATTGCCCTTTTCATCCATGTTAAGCAGGGCATTTAATGCAGACAGACGCTCCAACTTCTCTGCAAGCTCCGCTTCCTGCGCAAAAGGCTTGGTTACCTCCACCTTTGCGGTTTCAAGCTGATGCTCCACAGTTTCAAGTTTTGTCTGTGCTTCCATGAGTTGCTTTGGCATGGATTCCAGTGCATGGTTGATACGGGCAATATTTCCAATCGGGTCTGAACCGACTTCCAGATTGTGGGAAAGCTGACCTTTCAGGTTCATCACAAATTTGTGGTTGAACGCATCAAAAGATACTGCCATCTTAAAACCTGCATATTCGCCAATGACCGCAGGGGCATTGACTGTTTTTATTTCTTTGCACATCTCCACAAGGGCTGTTCCGGCTTCTTTTTTATCCGTATAGAGCTTGTCCCCCACTTTCATAGAAAACTGCTCTTTATCCACCGGAAGGTTTGCTTTCGCAGCCTGAATGTCTGCCTGCATCCCGCTGATACGCTCCTTTAAAATTGTAATCTGCTGGGGATAATGCTTTGCGATGTTGTCCTCCAGTCGGTATTTCTGACTGGTATGGTTTGCTTTCATAAGTTTCAGTTTTGAAACCTGAATATCGAGGTCCATCTTCTCCTTGATGTAAGGATTTCCTGTTGCCAGAGCCTTGACCTCCGCATAAGTAAGTGCTGCTTCATCCACATCCTCACAGGAACGTACCGGAGATTTGCTTGTCATGATCTGACCGATGAATTTCTGCTTGTTCTCAATGAGCTGCCACGAATAACTATCAAAGGTTCCTTCCGTCACATAGCGGAAAATCTTGACCTTTGGATTAAGATTGCCCTGTCGCAAAATACGCCCTTCCTGCTGTTCAATATCAGTCGGTCATTTTTTGCGGACAGTTCATACATGCTATCCTTTTCTGTTCTCTGCTCCTGCGTTTGCTCTCGTTTGATTTCTCCCTCCGTATCTTCTTGGCACAAGCAGGACAATACCTTGATGCACCAGAGCCCGGGACATATTCAACGCCGCACACCGTACAATTTTTAGCGGGCATTGCTGCCCACCGTTTTGTAGGTATGATATGTAATTCATCGACAAAGCCGATGAATTTATAGTAAATCTTGATTTCCTGCTTCACTGTTCCGTCTGCCATCTTCTCACGCTCCGAAACAAGTATCTTGTCTATGAGTGCGTTTATAACTGTTGCATCCAGTTCTTTTAAGCCTTGATAATTTCGGATAAGGGCGAGGAAGTCACGGATTCCCCGTGATTTCTCGTAGCTTTCATTAAGAGTTTCCGTCACCTCTTTCAGCCTTGCTTCAATTTCAAGCTGCTCTTTCTGGTATTTCCCCGACATCATCTCAAAATTCCGCTCGGTAATACGCTCCATGACCTTATCCTCGTAGAGAGAGGAAAACAGCCTGTCCAGTTCCGCAAGGCGTTTGTTCAGCTTCTTACGTTCTTTCTCTAATGCTTTCGCCCTGCTCTGGTCTGTTTCCGTGAGCCGCTTTTCTATGGCCCTGACCGCCTTTTCATCATTCACTGCCATATCCGCAAAACAGTTGATGTCGGCAAGAACGGCATTGAATAAATCCCTTGCTTCTATATTGTGGGCACTACACTCGCTTCTTCCGTTTCTTGCATAATTATTACATGAATACTGTACACAGTCGATAATCTCTGGGCGTTTCCTCCTGTGTACGTTCATTGCCCGCAGAGCACATCCGCAGTCCACACACTTGATAACGCCTGCAAAAATATTTACAAATCCTCCCTTGTTCTGTGGAAGCCTACGACTTGTAATAAGCTGTTGGACAATATCAAATTCCTCCTGCGTGACTATTCCCTCATGGGTATTGGGTATCACTTCCCATTCTTCGGGCAGCTTAGAGGGGCGTTTCTTGCTTTTCATATTGGCGGCAATCCGTTTGTAGCCTACAAGATTTCCCGCATATATCGGGCTTCTTAAAATGCTCCTCACGCTGTTCCCACTCCAAATATAGCGTTTGTCCTCGTTCCCCTCAAAATGACGTTCAAAGCCTGTTTCGCCACGCTCCGCCGCATAAGCGGCAGGGCGTAGGATATGCTGTTTATTAAGATGTCTGCAAATTTTGGCAACTCCATTCCCTTTTAATGCAAGGTCGAATATCTCTTTTACAACATGTGCCACTTTATCATCTATCAGCAGATGGTTGTGGTCGGCAGGGTCTTTGATATAGCCATAAGGGGCGGTAGTTCCCATGAATTTCCCCTGTTGAAACCTCGCCCGATATGCCGATTTTATCTTAACAGATATGTCAGCGGCATACATTTCGTTTAAAATGTTGCGGAAAGGCGTGATGTCCATAGCAGATTTATTCAAGGTATCTACGCCGTCATTGACCGCTATATACCTCACGTTATGCTCTGGGAAGAAAACTTCCAGATATAACCCACAATCAAGATAGTTTCTCCCCAGACGGGATAAATCTTTCGTAATCACGCAGTTTATCAGACCGCTTTCAATGTCTTTTATCATATTCTGGAAACTTGGTCTTTGGAAATTTGTACCAGAATAACCATCGTCCACATACGTTTTTGCTATGTGCCATCCCTGCTTTTTCACATAATCCGTGAGGATGGATTTCTGTGTCGCAATGCTCGCACTCTCGTTATCCGTACCATCGTCTTTAGATAAGCGGCAATAAATGCCGACTAAATAGATTTTCTTTTCTTCTTTGATTCCTGCCATACTGTAAAACCTCCGTATCTGTCCTATCTGTTTTCATGTCCCATTGCGTACATTCTAAGCGGACAGCCCCTCATTGTCGAAGGTGTCGCCCTCGGCAATCTTCTTCCGAATATCCTCGGAGATAATCGGGACAAACGCTTCTGTAACGGTCTGTGTGCCGACATATTCACGGCTGATTATCATCTGCACTGGTGCTTTTGGCACGATACGCTTTCTCTTTTTATCTGCTTTCTTATCCTCGCCCATACTTAAATCTTCCTTTCCAGACAGGGCAGGGAAGAGTTTGGAAATGTCCCCGCCCTGCCAATCAGATACCATTAATCCTCGCTGTTTAATTCTTTCTGTAATGCTTTAAGGAGTGCCGCCGCTTCATCAGCGTTCAGCGTGATTCCCTTGCCGCACTTTTCACGGTTCGGGGAAAAGCTGCGGATGTCATACTTCGGCTCTTTCCCATTCCATGAAATGAGATTGATTTCCTTTGTGTAGCCACTGTCGCCCGTAGACAATACTGCGATTTCCTTTACGATTTCATACTGGATTTCTCTCATTCTCCATACCTCAACTCTCTGTATTTACTTCCCGAAAAAAGAAGATTAGCGGCTGTCACGGTTGCGTTTCCTCTGCAACTCACGCTCCAAAAGTTTGATGATGGTTTCCTCCATCTGCTTCGGCGTTGTGTTCTTCGGAAAGTATTTTTTCAGCTTGCTTGTGTTGATTTTCAAGGTTTCTTTCTGGTTGCCCTTTTCCTCCGTCATAATCGCAAATATCGTATCCATGTCAAGCCGCCCGCTCTGGCTTAACTGTTTCATCCGCTGTGCCTGTGAGAGTGAGGGCGTTGCTTCTTCGCTCTCCATCGTGGCAAAGAGGTTTTCCTGCTCGTCTTTCTTCAAGAAGGACAGTTCCACCGCAGGCGTGAGGGCGATTTTCCCCTCGTCCACCATCTGCAAAATCGGCGGTATCAGTTCCGTCAGGCGGATAAAACGCTGCACGGTCATCCTGCCCACGCCGAAGCCCTGTGCCACCTTGTCGTCCGTCCGCAACTTCGTCACAACTTGTGACGAGGTTAAGTCTGTGCGGAAACCCTGCCGCTTCATGGCTTCGGATTTCATCTTGTAAGCAAACGCCCGCTCCGATGGCAGGATATTCTCACGCTGCAAATTGCTGTCTACAAGGGTGATGATGGCTCGGTCACGGTCTAAGGGCAGGACAAACGCAGGCACGGTATTTATCCCTGCAAGTTCAGAAGCACGGACACGCCGCTGTCCTGCAATCACTTCATAACCGTCCCCGTCCTCTTTCGGGCGTGTGATTATCGGCGTGACAATGCCAAATTCCTTGATGCTTTCCGCTAACTCTGACAGTGTTTCATCTTCTGCCACATGAAACGGATTGTCGGGGAACGGGTACAAGTCTTTGGTCTTTAACACCTTAAAATCCTGTTTCTTCATTCACATATCTACCTTTCTTTCGCTCTGCTTCTATGATTTTTCTGCAATTCTTCCAACACTTCGGGCGGTATTTTTGACAGCAGCCGCCCCATCTGCTCGTTGGTTCTCTGCAATTCAAATATCTTCTGATTCGCTTTCTGCACCTTTAGTTCCTGCTCGTACTTTTCATCACGCATACGCCCCGCATAGTCTGATTCCTGCCCAATTCTCTCTTTCAAACTGTCGATATACGCCTGCTGTTTCCCGATTTCCTTAGAGAATTTCTCCACGTCTGGCAGCCATGCAGAGAGTAAATCTAACGCTTTATCCCTTTTCTTCCCTGCGTTAAAGGCGTTGATGTCGGATAGGGCAGACACGATTTCTTCATACTGTTTATCAAGCCTGCCGCCTAATTTATAGAGCCATGTGGGGACGTGTTTCCGCTTGGTTTCCATTGAGGACTGCCCCCGTTCAAGCTGATTCCACCGTGAGGACATCCGCTCATGGTAGGCGGTCTGCCACTCGGATAATGATTTCTGGTTGCCTAAGATAGCTTTCGCTGACAGCTTATTGTCTGGCGTAATCGGCACAAAGCAGAGGTGCATATGGGGCGTTCTCTCGTCCATATGGACGACAGCGGAGAGGATATTCTGCTTTCCAACACGCTCCGAAATGAAGTCAAGAGCCGTCTGGAAATACGCTTTTTGTTCTTCGGGCGGTAACTGGTTCATAAATTCTGGTGAAGCTGTGATGAGCGTTTCCACCATCATCACGCTGTCTTTCCTTGTCCTGCACCCCGCTTCGGCTACCATGCGGTTAATCTCTTTCTTGTAGGTGTACTTTGGTGGTGCTATGAGATGGTAATTGTTTTTAGAGCGTTCCATATCTATATCTGGGTTGCTTTTGTAGGCTTCTTTCTTCCGCTCGTTGTGGCGTTCACAAGCCGCAACGCCGCCCGCTTTTCGTTTCTGGAAACGCAGGATTGCATAAGGCATAGGCGGATTCCTCCTTTCTTTCGGCGGGTGACCGTCCTTTGGGGTGACAGCGGTGACGGTGGTGACAGCAGTTTTGGGATACCCCCTGCCGACTGCCGCAACTGTCACCCTCACCCCCTGCATGACGGTCATGTCGATGATGACGGTGTTTTTGGGATACCCCCCTCGCAAGAGCCGTCACCGTCATGCCGCCATTCTTTTATCCGAAGCCGTAAGGCGTAGGATAGCAGGGCACAGCCCTGCCTTAAGGGAGTCCAGAGGGAACGTCTGGCACACGACTTTGCAGGGCAAAGTGTAGTGTGTTACACCCTGTAAACGCAGTCGGAAAAATCGGAATGATTTTTCTGACCGCAGGGGTGGTTTTACACGACCGAAAAGGGCGAGTAAATCTCACGCCTGCATTTTGCGTTTACGGGGTGTTCTCCCGTAGGGATGACAGCGGCAGGGTATCCTAAAATCACTGTCACCACCGTCACTGCTGTCACCCGCAGGGCAGAGCCGCCAGCTTTACATGGCTTTAAGCGTCAATGACAGTAACAGGGGGGTATCCTAATATCGCTGTCACCACCATCACCGCTGTCACCCGCCCTCCTTGCAAGGGCAATCCGCCTGCCGTCTTTCCTGCGGCTGTACTGGTAGCAGATACGGTTCTCGCTTAAAAATGTGGTGCGGTATTCATTCAGCCATTTCGTAATCACCGTGGGTATGGTTTCCGTTTCCCCCATAGCGGCTAACAGTTCCGTTGCCGTGCCTATCCATTCTTCCTTATCCCTCATAAAATCCACCAACCGAAAAAGGACATCTGGTATCGTTTCTTTCGCAAGCTGCTCCTGCGTTTTCCGCTCCACAAGCTCCCAACGGCAATCACGGAAACGCAGCGTGTATTCCTGATAAGGCGTGTCCCTGCCCGTCACATACAGCTTGGCGGTGTCAGACGCACGTTTCTCCTTTTCCAGAACAAAGGTAGCGTCCGCACTCCCCGTTAATCCTGTCGTCCCAGACACCTTGTTGAACACGTCGCTGTCATTCTGCTTTCGGATGTGGTGTACGACAATGACCGCCAGAGAGTGCCTGTCGGCAAAGTCTTTGATGAGGGAGATGTCCCCATAGTCGCTTGCATAGGCATTGTCTTTTGAAGCTGTACGGACTTTCTGCAAGGTATCAATGACAATGAGCCTGCTGTCTGGGTAATCTTTCAGATAATCTTCAAGCTGCACGATAAGACCGTCTGACAGCTTGCAGCTTGCCACGGCAAAGTGGAGCCGCCCGCTTGCTTCGTCCGTCAAACGAAATAACCTGTCCTGTATGCGGCAGAACGTGTCCTCAAGGCAGAGGTAAAGCACATCGCCCTCCATTGTCGGCATATCCCATAAAGGGATTCCCTGCGACACGCATAAGCATAGCTTCAGCATGAGCCAGCTTTTGCCTATCTTCTGTGAGCCGCAGAACAGCGATAAGCCTGTCGGGATAAGGCTGTCCACCACAAAGGATGGTTTCTCAAGCGGTTCATAAAGGAGCGTTTCGGCGTTGACTGTCTGTAACTTCTGCATGGCTTTCCTCCTTTCGGGCGGTGTCTTTGTTTTCGTTGCACATAGGCGTTGACCTCCTTAAAAATAGATTTACTCCCACGGAAAAAAGTGAGAGTATGTAATGCCGCCAATCCCACACAAATAAAAAACAGATTTCTTTTTCGGGCGGTGTCGGTCACGGTTGGAGATATTTCTTCAATTTCCGCCTTTACTTTCTCCTTTGCAATCGCAACAGATTTCTGTATTGCCGAAGCGGTGCAATGCTCCATAGCGGCGATTTGGTAAAAATTGAACTCATACTCGTAGTAGAGCAGGAAACGCCGCCTTTGTATCTCTGGAAGGCTCCCAACCGCCTTATAGAGCGTTTCATTCCGTTCTTCCTCAACCATGCGTTCATCAAGGCTCTTAGGCACACGCAACGCCCGTCTGTAAAGGGTTTCGTCCCATACCTCGTTAAACTCCCTGTGCCGCTCGTCCCATTAGAAAAGATTCCTGTTCCTGCGCTCCATCTGCCGAAACTCCATAAAGAACTGTTCCGACACTTCCAACTCGTGGGATTTGCCCTGCCCGTCCTTAAAGCTGATAAAATACCTTGTGCCGCTTTCCGTGGATTCCTCCCGAAGCGTGTATGCCTTAACCCTGTATGCCATCCTGTTGTCCTCCTGCAAAAAATGAGTGAGGGGATTTCCATCCCTCACCCAGTAGCCCGCAGGATGGCAGGCTGTTTTAGAAGCTATAAAATTTTCCGCAGCTTCTTCCGCAGATGGTCTAACCTCGCATAGATGGCACCAGTCGTCAAATGCACAAGCGGGGCAATCTCCTTTGTGGAATACCCCTGCATTTTCAGCAGGACGATTTTCAAGGTACGCCCGTCCACCGTGACTAATACTTGATAGAGATTTTCGCTCTCAATCTCTTCCAGTAACTCCGCAACCGTACCCACTTCCGCCTGCCGCTCCCTGCCTGCCATGTCCTCAAGATATTCCGCAACGTCATTCGTCCATCGGTAAAACCGCCTGTTGGAATTGAAGTCTGCCCTGTCCGCCATGCGTATCTGCTCAATGGTCGCTTCATCAACGCCGCACTCACGCAGCAGCTTTTCCTCCGCTTCTTTCCAGATACGCCATTTCCTGTCCTCCCGTCCGTGGTTGTATGCCATTCTTACTTCCTCCAATCAGAATTGATTGAGAGGGCAGAGAAAAGCCCCCTCATCTTCCCAAAGGAAAAAACAAGGGGGCTGAACGCCTTAAATTTTAATTTTCTATTATCTTTCTTAGTTTTATTAGGATTCTGGCTTTGCGTTTGTTTACAACGCTCTGGGTTATGCCCAACCTCGCCCCGACTTCACGCTCGGAAAGTCCGTCAAAAAAGATTGCCTGTATCAGCTCCTGTTCACTATCCGACAGCAAAGGCAGGGCGGCTTTCAGCCTGTCCACCATGACCGCATTGACAACGGTTTCTGCAATGTCCACCGCTTCATCAGTGATAAAGTCCAGAGGATTCCCCTCGCTGTCCGTAAATCCGTCGAGAGATAGCAGTCTATTCTTTGTATCTAATTTTTGCAGATAACGCCACCGTTCCTTGTCACGGTAGAAGTCTGTGTATTGCTCCCTCACGACTTCAAGCAGACAGCCTTGAATGGGGATAAACAGCTTGTCCATATAGGTCTGGTCGGATTCCCTGCAACGGCAGAACTCCGTGTAGGATAATTCCACATAGCCGCCACTTTCTCTGATATATACCTTTCTTGGTGCATATTTCACCATAAATACCTCCCATCTGAATTTTTGAAATGTAAAAAATCCAGATGGAGAGGCGGAGAACGACACCGCATATCAGAAACAGCCCTACGGCACTTTCCAACAAAAATCGACAAAAGAAAAACCGCAAAGGCTCTGTGACCTTTACGGTTATAGGAAATAGTAATTCTATTGTATGGAGATTGTACTTCTACTTTCAAGGTGAGAAGTACCGTTGCACTGGCAGAAATTTTTTTAACTGGTTTCCTGCCGTTCTCTGATATGCTATGTATTGATAAATTTTGCTTCGTATGAGCAGATAGATAACTGCCCGAAAAAAGGACATAAAAAAATCCCTCCAAATTTAAAAACAAATTCAGAGGGTAATTTAGGGTATAACAAAATAACCCACCCGAATATCGTTTTTTTTATTTGGTGAGTTTGTTCTTTCAAATACGAAACAAAAAGAGCCGATGATTCGTGAATTGTTCCACAATTTCATCGGCTCTGCGTCTTAAGCGTCTGGCTCTTTGATGACAGTTATCTTCAAGTTGTCAACTTTAATCAATCTTTCTTGTCTGCATTTTGGACAATAAAGGGGATAATTCTCCAAAACAGTGTCCTTCCTAATTTTATTACGGGTTTTGCTCCCACAAACAGGACACAATATCCATTCGCATTTCATCATAATTAGTCTCTAATCCTTTCAAATCTCATTTTATATGACTTTTGCAAGCTGTTAAGCTAACTTGTGGAACATATGCCGAACCTTATCTATACGGCTATTCGGGCGGCGGGGTTGGCAAATAAATTTACCAATAGCTGGCTGGTATCCTTTTAACTCTGTCAAGCAGACTCCCTGCCCATTTGTGAAATAAGTTAAATCGTTCCTGTATTCTTGAATACATCTAGCAGGGATTTCTCCTTTCAGAATGACCTCGTCATTCTTTATCTGAGTACTTACAATATCTGCACAATACCTTGGAGCATCATGATACGCCCGTGAGAGATATTCCTGCGGTGCATAAATTTCAAAGTGGAGATATGGCTCTAATAGTTCTGTCCCTGCTTTTTTTAAAGCCTGCTCCAATACGATAGGGGAAAGCAGCCGAAAGTCTGCGGGGGTACTTACAGGACTATAATACAATCCATATTCAAAACAGATTTTACAGTCTGTCACTTTCCATCCATACAGCCCCTGCTCGCAGCCATAAAGAACCCCCTCCATAACCGCATTTTGGAACGATTGATTTAAATATCCAAGTGAAACTCTGCTTTCATACTGCACTCCGCTTCCAATAGGGAGCGGCTCTATGGACAACCCGACAGAAGCCCAGAAAGGATTTGGCGGGACTTCTATGTGGATGGTATATTCTGCTTTTCTAAGCGGTCTTTCCATATATATAACAGTAGGCTCTTTTATTTCTGCCTCCACATGATATTTTTCCTCAAGGATGGCACAAATGACTTCCATCTGCACATTCCCCAAAAAAGAAAGTATAATCTCATGCGTTGTAGTATCCACATAATATTTTAAAAGAGGGTCGCCATCTGAAATTTCTGTAAGTGCCCCAAGCAATATTTCCCGCTGTTCAGATTTCTTTACTGCAATCGTTGTTTGGAGCATAGGGAGAGGATTTTCAATAAATTTTCTCTGCGGCAACAGTATTTCGTTCCCCAAAATACTGTTTAGCTGCAAAACATCATTTGGTAAAATTACAATATCACCAGAGCAGGCTGTATCGGATGAATATAATTCACCGTTTGTCGGAACACACATCTCTGTGATTTTTATTTTCTCTTTTTCAGATATTCTAATAACATCCCTCAAATGCAATGTTCCGCTATATATACGCACATAAACAAAACGCCGCCTTTTCTCTGAATATTCAATCTTAAAAACCTGCCCGCATAGTTCAGATTGACCTTCAGGCGTTGATGAATAAAATTTACTGGCAATTACTTCTATAAGCTGCCGAATCCCCAGATTGTTTTTAGCGCTTCCGTGATAAACGGGAAATAACGTTCCGTTTTGGAATCTCCTGTTTTCTTCCTGTTCCAGTTCTGACATTTTAAACGGTTTCCCTGACATATATTTCTCTAATAGTTCATCGTTTCCCATAATTACCGCATCCCACTGTTCCATATCGTCATTGTCCGTTACATTTATATGGGGATGCTGCCCAACCTTTTGCTTCACTATAATTTCCGAAGAAAGCTTTGCTTTCATTTCCCGATATACCATTGGCAAATCAATCCCCTCTTGGTCAATTTTATTGATGAAAAAAATTGTCGGAATCTTCATTATCTGTAGTGCATGAAACAGTATACGGGTCTGTGCCTGTATGCCATCCTTTGCAGAAACTAATAATACTGCTCCGTCTAATACGGATAAAGAACGGTATACTTCCGCCAAAAAATCCATATGGCCTGGCGTATCTATAATGTTGACTTTTACATCCTCCCACTGAAAAGATGTCACTGCTGTCTGGATAGTGATTCCCCTTTGACGCTCCAAATTCATTGTATCTGTCCTTGTTGTGCCTTCATCTACGCTCCCTAGTTCTGCAATTGCACCACTGGTATACAATAAACTTTCCGTTAATGTTGTCTTTCCTGCGTCAACGTGAGCCAGAATGCCTAAGTTAATTATTTTCATGTGATTTTCCTCCTATCAACACCCAAAAAAGGGCATAAAAATACCCAGTGATAAATACTCCTATCACTGGGTAAATAACTCCAATAGCCCCAAAACACTTATATGTTTTCGGGCATATAAAATTACATGATAAAAGTATTCTTAAACTGGGTACAAAAAACTAAGCCCCATATTAAAAGTGAAACGGGACTGCTACTTTTTGTTCCCACTATCAAATTGACAGTTTATTTAAGAATACCTTGCCGCATATTTATTAACTCCTTGTATAATACTGAATCTAATTATATTCCTTAACCCTTTATTTGTCAAGCTGACAAACTAAAGCAGAAAAAGCGGCAGGATTTCCCCCTGCCACTAATCATCTGTTTATGCAAAAATAATTTCCTTTTCCACAATCTCCCTCGCACAAGCCCTTATGTTATTGAGGCATCCTGTCCATTCTAAGGCGTTTTCTGCCTTTAGCTGTTCCGTTATGCCCTGTGCCTGTTTCATACCCTCTATGAGCCTTTCAAAGCGTTCCTGTGCCTGTCTGTTGATGTCGGCAAGGTAGGCGTTTAGCCTGCCGCTTGTAAGAAGATTGGTGTATGTAACTTTACGGTACTGTTTTAGATAATCTAAATGCCGTTGCCCCCAGATGCCTATTGCCTGTTCTTCTTCGGCGGGTACAGTTAAGCACGGTATCAAATAATCCCCTTGCCTTTCGTATTTGCCGCCCAGTTCCTCAAATAATGATTTTGCCATTGTCTGTTACCTCCACATTCTTTTTTATTTTGAATGTCCGCAAAATCCGTCCTACATCAGAAGGACGCCAAGGCACATCAAGGTGGTGCAGTGCGATAAGTCTGTCCTGCACATTGGTTCCGGCTCCCATCTTCTGTGTGGAACCAAGCAAAAAACGGACCTGTCCGCTTCTTACTTTTCCGAACAGCTCCGCTTTCCTAAGCTCCGTATTTGCTTCATGTATAAATGCGATTTCTTCCGGTGGGACACCCTTTTCTATCAGCTTGTTTCGGATGTCCTCATAAACATTAAATGTACCATCTCCTTTCGGTGTTGACAGGTCACAGAAAATAAGCTGCGTTGATTTCTGCTCCTTTGTCTGCTCCCATATTTCAAATGCCTTTTCCACACAGTTGCTTGCCTTTGAATTTTCATCATCCGGCAACATATCATTGATAAGTCTCTGGTCTAATGCCAGCTTTCTTCCGTCATTGGTAATCTTTAGCATATTGTCCTCATAAGGCTGTACCTGTCTGTCACGCACGGCTTCTGCCCTTTCTGCCAAAGATGCCACCATGTCCTTTTGATATTCACTTGGCTTTAGCACCACATTTTCATACTCTGCTTCCGGCACAGGAAGATTTAGCATATCCGGTGTCTGAATATCCGCACTCTCCTTAAAAAGTGCAATCAGCTCCGGGAGATTAAAGAACTTTGCAAACCTTGTCTTTGCCCGGTATCCGGTTCCCTCCGGTGCAAGCTCTATGGCTGTCTGCGTTTCTCCAAAAGAGGATGCCCAACTGTCAAAATGTCCCAGTCCCAGCTTCTGAAGCGTACCATACTGAAGGTAACGCATATTGGTATAAAGCTCTGTCATACTGTTTGAAATCGGCGTACCTGTCGCAAAAGTTACACCCTTACCGCCTGTCAATTCATCAAGATACTGACACTTTGCAAACATATCCGAGGATTTCTGTGCCTCTGACTGTGCGATTCCCGCCACATTTCGCATCTTGGTATAAAGAAACAGATTTTTGTAATTATGGCTCTCATCCACGAAAAGCCTGTCCACGCCAAGCTGCTCAAAGGTCACTACATTATCTTTCCTTGATGCATCATTCAGCTTTTCAAGCCTTGTAAGAAGTGATTTTCTTGATTTCTCCATCTGCTTAATGGTGTAGCGTTCTCCGTTGTCGGCTTTTGCCTGTGCAATGGCAAGCTCTATCTCATCAATCTGCCTTTCAATAATGGCTACCTGTCTTTCCTGTGAAAGCGGAATTTTCTCAAACTGACTATGCCCGATAATAACCGCATCATAATCTCCCGTGGCTATTCTGGAACAGAATTTCTTACGGTTGGCAGGCTCAAAGTCTTTCTTTGTTGCAGCAAGGATATTGGCTCCGGGATATAACCGCAAAAAATCACTTGCCCACTGCTCCGTCAAATGGTTCGGAACCACAAACAGGCTCTTTTGACATAATCCTAGACGCTTGCTCTCCATGGCTGCCGCTGTCATTTCAAAAGTCTTTCCGGCTCCCACACAATGGGCAAGCAGGGTATTATCTCCGTAAAGTACATGAGCCACCGCATTTTTCTGGTGAGGCTTTAACTCAATATCCGGTGTCATGCCGGGGAATTTCAGATGTGAACCGTCATATTCCCTTGGTCTTGTGGAATTGAAAAGCTGGTTGTATTTTGCCACAAGTACCTGTCTGCGTTCCGGATCACGGAACACCCAGTCCTTAAATGCTTCCCTTATGGCTTCCTGCTTCTGTGATGCAATGGTGGTTTCCTTTTTATTTAAGACTCTCTTTTCCTTGCCGTCCTCCTCTATGGTATCGTAAACACGGCTGTCCTTTAAATTAAGGGAATCCTCCAGAATGGTATAGGCATTTCTCCGGCTTGTACCGTAGGTCATATTTACAAGGGAATTTCCATAGTCCGCATTTTTGCCCTTTATGTTCCACTGTCCTGTCACATCGGAATACTGGACTCCTACGACATTCCTGTCTAACAAATGCTGCGGCGTTTCAAAGGTCTCCCCCATAAAATCCTCAATATACTTCGGGTCAATCCATGTGGCACCGATACGCACCTCAATCTCGCTGGCATCCAGTTCCTTCGGCTGTACCTGTGTAAGTGCCTGCACATTCACGGCGTATTCCGGGTGGCTCTCTGCATAGACCTTTGCTGTTTCCAGTTTGTCACGGACATTTCCACTCAGATACTCATCCGCTGTTTCCCATTTATCCGTCAATGGGTTCTGAAATATAATTCCTGTCAGCTCCTCCTTTACCGTATCCACATCTTTTCCGGTCAGCTCTGCCATGTAATCGAGATCAACCCTTGCTTTTTCCGACAAGGATACTGCCAATGCTTCACTTGCCGTATCCACACTTGTGACAACCTCTGCCTTTTTAATGGTACGCTTCGTGAACATATCCGCTTTGCCCTTGAAATTGCCCTCATCGTCCAATTTTTCAAGAGAACACAACAGACAATAGCTGCTGTCCTGATTAAATGCTCTTTTGTTGGTCTGCGAGTTGATCAGACCGTGTTTCTTGGAAAAAGCATCATATAAGCTGTTTAACTCCGCCTGCTTTTCCTTGATTACTGTATCCGGATATTCCTCTAATTGCAGATTGATAAGCTCCTGCGTACAGTTTCGGATACCCACCATGCCCTTGATACGTTCCTGCATGGAATCGGACATATCCACAGGCTTCATAATGGAATTTTCACGATAATACACCTTGTCATCCACAAGAGTATAGCTGTAATTCTTGACATCCGGATCCGCTGGAATAGTTGTATCCGCAAGCTCATCTGCCAGCTCATCCAGTTCCACCGCTTCTATCTCTCCATCAATATGGCTGACTGCTTCCTGCAGCTGCTGTGCAAATGGTCTTGTAGTATCGGGCATACAGGTACTTTCCATGCCATACGGTCCGCTGACCATTTCCATTTTTCCCACGATCATTTCCGGGTGTTCGGCAAAATAGCTGTTCATGGCAATGCCGTTCCCATCCTCTGACAGATGCA
Source organism: Enterocloster clostridioformis (assembly GCF_020297485.1). NCBI lineage: Bacteria > Bacillati > Bacillota > Clostridia > Lachnospirales > Lachnospiraceae > Enterocloster > Enterocloster clostridioformis. The sequence continues at coordinate 376,226 of NZ_JAIWZC010000001.1, read as the reverse complement.
CCCAGTCCGGCTCCAAATCCATCACACGGTCACGCTTCTTTAAGAACAAAATATCAGAAGTGACCTCTGTTCCGGCATTCTCCTTAAATGCTGTGTTGGGCAGTCTGACCGCACCAAGAAGCTCTGCTCTCTGTGCAAGATATTTTCTGACCTCCGGACTTTTCTTGTCCATCGTTCCCTTGCTGGTAACAAAGGCAACCACACCGCCGGGACGAACCTTATCCAGGGTCTTTGCAAAGAAATAGTCATGGATTAAAAAATTCTGCTTGTCATACTGCTTATCCGCCACCTTATACTGTCCGAATGGCACATTTCCGATTGCCACATCAAAGAAATCGTTCGGATAATCTGTCTTTTCAAAGCCTGTGATTTTAATGTCGGCATTCGGATATAGCTGCTTTGCAATCCTCCCCGTAATGCCGTCAAGCTCCACACCGTATAGTCTGCTCTCCTGCATCTTCTCCGGTAGCATTCCGAAGAAATTTCCGATACCCATTGCCGGCTCCAGCACATTTCCTTTTTCAAATCCCATTTTTTCCAAGGCATCATAGATACTGCGGATTATGGCAGGGCTTGTATAATGGGCATTTAAGGTACTCTCCCTTGCCGAAGAATACTCCTGTTCCGATAACAGTCCCTTTAATTCCTGATATTCATTTGCCCAGGCACTCTTGCTTTCATCAAAGGCATCCGCAAGCCCGCCCCAGCCAACATACTGAGATAAAATCTCCTGTTCCTCCGGTGTTGCGATACGGTTCTCGCTTTCTATTTTCTCTAACGTGCGTATGGCTTCCACATTTCTGCGGAATTTTTCCTTTGCAGTACCAATTCCTAAATCATCATCCGTGATACGGAAATTGACAGCTCCGGTCTTATCAATCTGCGGTTCTGCCTGCTTCACGGGTACTTTGATATCCGGCTCTAATGGTGTGTCTGACACTTCCTCCGGCTTTTGGACATCCTGTCCGGAAGTTTCCCTATTTTCTCCAGACAGCTCTTTTTCCTTCTGGCTAAATTCTTTCCATACCCTATCTGAAACTGCCGAAAAATAAGGAGACTCATCTTCCATAATACTGAACTGAATCTCCTCCATATCCTCTACGCTTTTTGCATCTGCTATTTTATCATGGTATTTAAAATACAAAGCTTCACGGCTGATAATGCCCTCAAGACGCTCAAGTTCCGGCTCAGACATCCGTTCCCAAATATCATCCTTCTGCGTATGAATGGTAAAACCTTCCCCATCATCGTGATGCTCTAAGGTATATTGCAATGTGTCATGTTCTCCACGAATATCGCACCCAAAATCATAAACCGTGGTTCTGGTCCCTGCAGAATACTCCCTGTTAATCAGAACCAGATTTTGCACATCCTCTGCCGTTAATGGTGATTCCTCAACACCTTCAGGATAATCTTCGCTTCCTTCAATCTGTGTAAACACCTCTGTTTCGTGACGGTCTATATCCCTTTCCGTCATCTCGTTGAGATAATCTTCCTCGACTTCTCCCCGCTGTGGCTGATAATCGTACTCAAAGGCAACACCATTTACCTCTGCATAAAAAAATTGATTATCTGTTACGGAATTTCCAAGCACATAGGTTTCTTCCTCAGTCCCCCATTCATCGACTTTGATGCACTCCTGTCCATCAATCGTGATTTTCTCAGCCGCCTGTGCCGCAAGCTCTTTCTCCTGCTCGATATACCGTCTTGTCTGGTTGATAAATCCATTTAATACAGCCGGGTGGGAATCCACAACCATATCCTCATTTTTCACCATGGCATAAGGCTCAATAGCTTTTGCCCACTCCTTATTCTCCGGAGAAAACCGTCCATCCTGCCTTTTGTGCATGACAGAATTGGCAAGCACATAACTTACTCGTTCAGAGCCATATTCCTGAATGACTCCCTCCGCTGTATCCTTTGGCAGACGATACCCGTCAAACTTCTCAGCGATTGCCTTTTCAATGGCATTCTTACAGGCTACCTTGGTTTCATGCTCCATCTTTGCCTGTGCCTGCTCCAAAGCCTTCTGCTCCTGCTCCACTCTGTACTGTACATAGGCTTCTTTTCCTTCCGTAGATAAATACTTATCTTCTTCAATGAGCTTTCGGATACGTTTCTCCACAACCTTCCAGGACAACAGCACTTCTGCGTATGGTTTTCCGATATTTCCCTTTTTCAGCTTTATTCCTTTTGCATCATGATCCTCATAGCTGTGGTCAGCTCCGGCAAGTGCATGGCTACTGCCGCCTGTTCCATATTCATTCTTTAAGAAATTAGCTGCTTCTTTGCTGTCATGCCCTTCCTTAAAATAATCATAAATACGAAAAGACCCATTTGAAAAACCACTTCCCCTGCCAAGCCTGTGGTCAATCTCATCCTGCGTGATAAAATCCTCGTGTTTAATTTCCACATGTTCAGCAGCTGGAAATGTCAGCCTGTCTACCAGAAGGTTATCGAGTTCGGCACGAAGCTCCTCTTTTGGCATAACAGAACGGAAACGCAGGCTTTTTTCTCCGGTTTCCAACTGATGCAGAGCATGATCCATGTGGGCAGCTATCCTCTCCACCTCTTCCGGTGTAGAAAGAAGTTCCACCAGTCTTGCATGGGCATCCGGGTAATTGCCCGCCTTTAATTCCAATTCTTCCGGCATTTCTCCCATACCGTCACGGAAAAAGAAAAATAAATGGTTTGCAATCCTGCTACGCTCCACCTCATCCACAAGATAAGCTTCATTTGCACCCATATATGTGCCATTCTCTACCTGCCTGCGGATATTCTGCTCAATCTCTTTCCATTCCATCGTGAGTATCGGATGCTCCGTTGCTGACGTACCGTATCCAACACGCATGCCGCCTTCATCAAACCATACGGCTATCTGCTTTCCGTCAAACTCAAAGCCTTTTCCGGTGGTTCCATACTCTTTTTTCAGAAAGGCAGTCATTTCTTCCGCCGTCTTTCTCTGTTGGTACTTGGCATAAATACGCTTGCGGCTGTCATCCCTGCCTCCGCCGCTTCTTAAAATATCATCAATCTGTTTCTCCGGCAGTACAAAGCCTGTCGGCATAACACTTTTTTCTTCTGCCTGCTTCATGGCAATGTTGCCGACCTGCTCCGAAAACATGGTAAAAAGATCAAGCTGTTTGAACATTCCGTCTGTATCAATCTGCTCTGCCACTTCCCCCGGAAGTAAATAGACACCATCCTCGATATAAGAATCGACCCAGTATCTTGCATCTTCCCATGACAACCTGCTCTCTGCTTCACGGGTCAGATAATTGCCTTTCCACATGGTAAGCCCGTCCTCATCAGCTCGATACCCGGCTCTTACATCCCCAATATACAGCTCTGTAAATTCCTCCATACGGAAAGAATTTTTCAGATACTCCGTCTGTAAAACCGCATCCTGCTCTGACTGGAAATATCCCGCAATCTCCGGTCTTTTATGGATAAGGTGATTATCAAAACATAAGATTCCCTTTTGAAGCTCTGTGAAATCTTCGGTTTTATCCGAAAAAGAACCGGATAATGAATTGCTGTCACTATCCGGCTCCTGCATGGTAATATTAGCTTGTTCCTCACTGCTTAAATGTAGATCAGTTCTGTCAGCACGATTTCCTCCGCTGAGTGTCTGATGTTGTTCATCTTCGCTACCCAGCCCATCTGATCGGCTGCTTTCAGTTCCTCGTTCACTCCCTCCGACTTCGCCATCTGTCCGGTCAGAAGTTCCATTCTCTGTTCTGCCTGCTCCTGTACCTGCAGACAATGTGCTTTCAGTTCCCCTGTCAGTATCATTCCCTGATAAATCCCTCTCCTGTGTTCCTTCAGAAAGTTCTTCCTCATCAGTCCGTACTTGGTCAGTGCCTGTTCCGGCTCCTCGTTCGCTGTCAGGTTCGGAATCAGATAATCCCCGTTCTTTTCGTATGTCAGTTTCATTGGCAATGCCCTCCATTTCTGTATAATTTTCAGTTTCCCTTGGTTTTTCTATAGTTGTTTCGCTTTCACGCTTTAAAGCATTATAGTCTGCTTCTGGTGCATTTGCAAGTCCTTTTTCAACATTTTCCTCATGGCTTCCAATATACTCCCCAGCCGCTTTTTCTCTTGCCTTATTTGAGGCATTCTGCCTTGCAATCTGACGCTCGTATGCCCCTATTGTCCTTCCAATTTCCATAAGCAGGGGCTTACACATTTCCGTAGTTGCATTTCCAATGACAGCTAATGACTTTGTATTATTAAATTCGTGGATATATTCAAAATTCATGTCATCTTTCCACAAATCCATATCGGCACCGCATCGGGATAGCAGGGTAAAGGAGATACTGGAAGCCAGCGTTTCCCTCAACCTGATTCCAAGATTCAGTTCATCCAGATCACCAAGGAAACTGCCCTCTTTCACATAGTTTAGCTCCGGTAAAAGTTCCTCATAATAATCCTTGGCAATCCTGTCAGCTATCTCCATAATCCTCTCTTCAAAAGGCATATTTACATCGGTTCCACCATAAGTCTTTTCAAGCTGTGCAAGCACAGGAGCCTTATGTTCCTCCTTAAGTTCCCACAGATAAGGATCACGCCCGATTCTCCTTGCCTTATGCACATCTGATACATCAAAGACATATTTTAATCTCGGACGTTCGCTATCCGTATCAATCAAGGCAATTCCCTTTGCTCCACGGTTGACCCAGCAATTCATCTTTTCATTCCACGTTTCCAGAGAAGCACAGGCTGTTGCATCCGGTCTTTGAGCGTATATTAACATCTGCTCGTTAAAGGGATATTTATACAGCCTTGCAGCCGTGGTCAGAAATCTGGTCCATTCATTTTCGTTTTTAACAATATCTCCTGCTGTCATTTCTGCCAGTGCAGATATATAATGATATTTTCCTGCCATAGATACTCCTTTCGATTCATTTTGTCCTAATAGCAGAAAAGCAGCCCAAAGTGGCTGCCTTCCTGTGTTTTATGTATAAAGTGGCTAAATCACCGCTTCTTTCTTTTTATCTGCTGTCGGCTGTTTCCTGTCAGCATCCATCTTAATTACATCATTTTTCTTTTCTGCAAGTCTCTCTTTTAGTGAAGGACGTTCTTTCTTCTCATCACGCTTTTCCTCTTTCTGCTTTGCACGTTCCTCGGCACGGTCACTGCGGAACAGCTCATGTTCTTTTGCATCATACTCATACACATGATCCGAAAGTCGTTCCTCTGGTGCTACCTGTGTCTGGTTCACTTCCTGCACCATCTGTTCAAGGTCTCTTAACTCCATTCCGGCATCTTTCGGGATAATCAGCGTTTCATGCACAGATGAAGGCAGTACATAGAAGTCTCCAACCTTGTCTGCAATTTCCTGTCTGGTATCATCATTTAATATAGCGGCAGCTCCATTTACCTTCGTGTCATTTGTCAGTACAAACATTGTATCAGGAACATCCGGTATCATCTGGGACGCCATTTCTCTTGCCTCTGATATGTCCATGCCAGTATCCCTTGCAATGTCCCCAGCCATCATTTCAATAATGGTCTCGCTCATTCCCTTGAAGCTGTATGGCTGTAAAACATCCATGTTCAAAAGAGCCTGTTCATGCAAATCCTCAAGAGTAATCCCATACCTGTCCATCAGATTATCTGTAATCGTTATGGTTGCAGTGCCTTCCGCATTTTTGTCCATTAAAATCTGATACACAGCTGCCAGATCTTCCACCTTGGTGTATGGTTTGTCCTCAAGGAACTGCCTGTTGGCTTCTTCATTGATGAGCTTGCACACAATCTTGTCTTTTACGTTATCAAAATCAGTAACTGCAGATACATCCATATCATGGTCAATATAATGTGCCTGATATGTGGCTGCAATCTGCCCAAGCACATCATCCATCTCAGCTCCATCCTGTATCTGTTCAAAATACGGATTCAGATACACGGTTGGAGAAATATTGCTTTCCTCTGTCCGGATTGTCAGACCATCCAAAATACAATCATTATTCTTTACTACCTGATGAACAGAAACCGTTGCATCTGCAAATTTTTCCGGTAAAAAATCCTGTATCTGCTCTTTTACCTGTTCTACAAAATCCTTATATTCCATTACTTTCTCTCTCCCTTCCCGGTATTCTTCTGTGATTTGTCTGTCAGCTTTGATGCTTTCGTTCCATATAGCTGATAACGTTTCATCATGCTCTGCTTGTTTGTTTCTGTGACTTCTTTTTCTAACTGTTTCATTCCTGGTTTCCTCCTTACTCTGCATGTGTTCCAAAAGAAAAAGATGTATTATCCTGTTTCTTTGTACTGAATTTTGCTTTTACATCTGCTACCTTATTATCTAAAGCACCAAACATAGCCTCTACCTGCTCCGCTGTATATTCATAAGCTGACTTATTGGCAAGGTGTTCCAATCTTCCGATCGCATCAATCGCTTTGTTCATGCGGTATTCTCCAAGGCGGATGAACTTCTCCGCTTTGGTTTCATTATTCTTTGCCACAGGCTCCTCATCCTGTGTTCCGACTCCGTTTACAGTTACATTTTCATTTGCTTCATTCATGTTCGTATCCTCCATTTTCTATGCTGTTACTTACTTCTTTTTGCAAACTCCAGCTTGACCTTATACTGTGAGCCTTTGATTTCCTTGCCATCTTTGGTATAGGAATAATCCTCAATTCCTTCTGGAATCAGGTAAGCATCGTAAGTGCCTTTCTTTCCCTTTAAACCTTTGACGAAAGTCTTTTTCCCCTCTAGCATACTCTTAATCTGCGTATCAGAAAGTACAGTCCCCATAGCCTTGCCAACATTCATACCACACTTACTTTTGCAGTAAGCTCCATATTTTCCCTTTACCACATCCCCGCCACATTTCGGGCATTTTCCAAGGGCTTCCTGTGCGCTCTGATTTCCTCCAAACATGGATTTCTGTTCATCACTAATGCTGTGATAGGTCTGCACAAGGTTCTTTACCATATCCGCAATTCCATCCATAAATTCCTGCATGGAATACTCGCCCTTTGCAACAAGGGTAAGGGCATTTTCCCAATCAGCGGTAAGTTTTGGGGACTTCACCACATCGGGAAGCACCGTAATCAGCTTCATTCCGTCCTCTGTGGGAATCATCTGCTTTTTCTCTCGTTTCACGAAACCGTCCTTGACTAACTTCTCTATAATGTCTGCTCTGGTGGCAGGTGTACCAAGTCCCTTGCGCTCCACATCGTCACTCATGTCCTCGTTTCCGGCTCGCTCCATTGCAGAAAGAAGGGAATCTTCCGTAAAATGTTTCGGCGGTGTGGTGTAATGCTCGCTGATTTTCGTCTGTACCCCGTCAAAGGTCTGCCCCTTTGAAAGCTCCGGCAGCTTCTTATCCTCCTGCTCTTTCTCTTCCGTGGTCTTAAAAGAACGTTTAAAGGCATCTTCAAAATCTTTCCACCCGTTTTTTAAGACCGACTTGCCGGAAGCAGCAAAGGTGTAACCGCCACAGGAAAACTCTGCCTTGACTGTTTCATAAAGATGTTTCTCCCCCGTAGCGCACAGCAGCCTGTTGGCCACAAGGGATAAAATCTTTCGCTCCGTTTCCGGCAGGGCTGCAAGGTCAGCTTTGGCAATCTCCATTGTGGGGATAATCGCATGGTGGTCTGTGACCTTTTTGCTGTTTAACACACGCTTAATATCCGGATTGAACATCCTATTTTCCTCAAACAATATGGAACCAAAAATTGCTTCAATCACATTTCCGGCTGTCTGCTCCATATCATCAGACAAATACTGACTGTCCGTTCTCGGATAGGTACACAGCTTCTTTTCATAAAGGCTCTGGGTGTACTCTAAGGTCTGCTTTGCTGTAAAACCGAATAGACGGTTGGCATCCCTCTGGAGTGTGGTAAGGTCATAAAGTTTCGGCGGTGCCACCGTCTTTTCTTCCTTTGCCACAGACGTAACAAGAGCCTGTCCGTTCAGACAAGCTCCTGCAACATTTTCTGCTTCTGTTTTACTGTCAATCCTCTCTGTGACCGCATCCACGCCGCCACAGAGGATATGAGCAATAAAATACTGCTCTTTCTTGAAATTCATAATCTTTGCTTCACGTTCTACAAGCATTGCAAGGGTAGGTGTCTGTACTCTGCCCACCTTTAACACCTTGCCGCCATATAAAACGGTAAAAAGCCTTGTCCCATTGATACCCACAAGCCAGTCCGCTTCCTGTCTGCACAGTGCTGAATGGTATAAGTGATCATAGTCACTTCCCGGCTTTAAGTTCTCAAATCCTTCTCTTATGGCACTTTCCTCCATAGATGAAATCCATAAGCGTTTCATCGGTTTGCTGCATCCCGCCAGTTCATACACCAGACGGAAGATAAGCTCTCCTTCCCGTCCTGCATCCGTGGCACATACCACGCTGTCTACTTTAGTATCATGCATCAGCTCCTTTAATACCCTGAACTGTGCAACCGTGTCTTTCTTGACCTCATGCTGCCAATGCTCCGGTATCATAGGCAGGCTGTCGTAAGTCCACTTTTTCCATGCATCAGAATAGGCATCCGGCTGTGCCAACTCAACCAGATGCCCCACGCACCATGAAACGATAGAACCGTTTCCCTCCATGTATCCGTCTTTTCTTTCATCTGCACCAAGCACCTTGGCAATTGACTGTGCCACACTCGGCTTTTCCGCTATCACTAACTGCATTATTCTTCCTCCTGTTCCTCAAAGAAATCATCATCCGAACTTCCCTCTGATTCCTCATCTTCGTTCTCATATTCTTCGTTATCTTCCTCGTCCTCATCTTCGTCCTCGATGAAATCCTCTTTCTTTTTGCGTACCACTTTGAAATAATACGCACCTCCGATTACTGCCACTGCAAGACCTCCCATAAGGATATAGGAAATCATAGGATTTGCCTGCTCTTTAACCTCCGTTTCTTCCGGTTCCTCGGTGCTTTCTGTATCTTCCTCGGTTCCCTCTGTATCTTCCGCAGCTTCCTCCTGCTTATTTTCCTGTTCTGCATTATTATTTGGCAATGCACTTTCAGAAGTCGGGATTGCAGACTCTAATGCGGCAGAGTTTTTCGGTAAGGTCTCGCTGTTATCAGATGTGGTATTCAGCAAGTCATTTTCCGTAATCTCTGTCAGGAAATAGACCACTTCTTCCTCACCATCCCTGTCGATAATCAGATAAAACACCTTGTCCGATGCCGTCTGAATGGTATAAAATTCCTTGCCCTGCCCGGACTGCTTACTCTCCTTATCCTCATTCTCTCCTTTCTCCGAAGCATCCGCTTCCGCCATTGCCTGCTTTTTCTGCTCCGCAGGACTTGTCTGTGAAGTGGTATTTCCATCACTGTCTGTCTTTGTATGCTCTGTTACGGTTCCTGTGGCACTTCCCGGCTTGGTAGCTTCTGCATTAACCGGAAGCTGTTCTGCCGGATTTTCATCACTCTCATCTGCCGGGTCTTTGTAGTATGGATTTTTCGTCTTGTAGACCTCCGACATATTTCCGGCATTGTCCATTGCTGAAATGGTAAAATACTCATACCCCGCATCAAATTGCTGCAGGCGGATATTCAAAGTTCCGTTTGTAAGGTCTGTAAATTCATATCCGTTAACATAGACTGCTTTCGCTCCGGAATCCGTATCATGTACCTGTACACTCAAAAGTCCGTCACTGACCGCAGCATTAAGCGTAGGCTTTGTGGTGTCAAAACATTTGATTGCACGGCTTCTCTCATAGGTATGATCCTTCTGGTCAGTGACCTGTACATACACCGTACAGTTTTCAGAAACCTCCAGCTTTCTGTCCTCTGTCACATCCGTCCAGCTTCCATTCTGTCCTACCTTCGCCTGAATCTTGGCAATTTCAAAATTTCCTGTGTGTGCCACATCCGCAACCGTAAATGTCACGGTTGCTTTGTCATTATGCCACCCATCCGGCTGATTGATCTGGATTGTGACATTCGGCTTTTTATATGCACAGAGCTTATAATCTTTCACGCATACTTCGCAATTATGGTCGTATTCATACGCACCACATTTATCCTCACAGGTACACTCCGGTTCTTTTACATCGCCACCGGATACCGTATGCTCTTCCGTGCTGTTTTCTTCAGAACCGCTTTCTGTTTCCGGCTCTGTATCATTCTCGGTTCTGTTTTCCTCAGAACTACTTTCCGGCTCTGTATCCTCCGCATGAACACTCACTGCATAATTCCCGTTCATGGCAAATCCCAAAGCGGGCATACAGAATAAAACCGCTGATAAAATAAGCGATAACACCGCCTTAGATGATAGTTTCATTTTTTTCATGGCTTACTGCCTCCTTTTCTGATTGTTGTATCTGTTCTTCCTGTTCCTTTTTCTTTAACAGATGAAGGATTTCTTCCTCACTGACTTTGTTCAGTAAAATCAGCCGTTCCAGAGAGATTTTATTTTTCTCAATGAATTTCATCTTCTCCGCATCCTCTGCCATCTGTAACTGCTCCTCTAAGTCCTTCTGCCTTGCCTGCAATCCTGCAAGCTGCTCCCGGACTTTCAGAAGCTCTTTTTCAATTCTTTCCTTTGTCATTTATCCTCACTTCCTGCTTTTAATTTAATCTTCCAAAACTGTAGAAATGGCTCTGCCAGTATGGTGTATTGATAGAAGCATATTTGATTGGGTCACCACAGTGTATCATCACACCATTTCCGCAATAGATACCCACATGGCTGACAGGTCCCGGCGAATTGTAAGTACCTGTAAAAAATATAATGTCCCCAGCCTTGGCATCTGCCGCTGACACCGGAGTACACTGGTCATATATGCCCTGTGCCGTGGTTCTTGGCAGATTATGTACGCCGCTGTTGGTAAATACCCAGCATACAAAGCCGGAACAGTCAAAACTTGTGGACGGAGAAGAACCGCCCCAAACATACGGATAGCCAAGATATCTTGCTGCTTCCTCCATTAGTGCCTGTACTGTTGCATCATCATAGGAATCAGGTGGTATGACATTTCCCGGCGAACCGCCACCACCCGGACTTTCTCCATAAAGAGTTCCCTCACCCACATCAAAGTAAAATAACGGGTTATAATACTCCCCGTTATACAAACACTCGATATGAAGGTGGCTTCCGGTACTGCTTCCCGTATTTCCCGTTGTTCCTATGGTTGTTCCGTGTGTAACAGTCTGTCCGGCACTGACACTTAATGTATCCATGTGTGCATACTTGGTGCAGTAACCATTGCTGTCCTCTATCACAACATAATTACCATAAGAAGCATCATAGGTTGCTGTTGTAACCGTTCCATCCATCGCTGCCAGCACGGTTGTCCCTGTGGGCACCGCTATATCCACACCACGGTGAAACTGTTCCTGCCCTGTGACCGGATTGATACGGTAGCCGTAATAACTCGACACATAGCTATACCAATACAGATTGAGCGGTGTATAAAACTGCTGTGTCAGTCCATGGGTTTCATTGTAAAGAGCATAGATTTCTTTCTGCTCCTCATTCATGTGTCCGGCTACCACCACACCCAGATCGGTGGCTGTCAGTGTTACTTCAAGTATGGTTACGGTGTATTCTTCTTCCGTCTCCTCACCCGTTTCCGGATCTGTTACAGTCCTTGTCCTCGTCTCCGTGGTAGGATTTAAGGTCAGCTCATACATTTCTTCAAAAAGGCTTTCTATCTCACTTTGTACGTCACTTGCCGTAAATTCCGTATGTACTGCCGACAGGTAACTGATTAAAACAAACGGGTCATGCCCTATGGCATCCAGATTGTAGCGGTATTCGTCATAATCCGGATAGTCCGTTTCTATGTCATTGATTTCTTTCTGCAATTCCATTTCCAGCTCGGAAAACGCTAGGTCCGCAGCATCAATCTCTGCCGGAACACTCATATAGCTTCCTGCCAGTGTGGTACTCATACCATCTGAGAACATCGCTCCACAGGACGATATGGCTGTCATGATCATAATCAGAAGCAGTGCAAAGATACCGATTGTTACCAGAAGCGAAACATTCCTGCTTGCTATCTCCTGTATTTTCTTGGCAACCTTGGTAACAAAATTGGCTGATTTTGCAGCCGCTTCCTTTGTATTTTTTGCTGCCTGTCCTGCCCGCCTTGCCTTTGCATACTCCCGCTTGATACGCTGTTTCTGCAATCGTTTCTGCATCTGCTTTTTCAGGGTCTTTTCCTGCATCTGTGGGTTTTCTTCCAAAAACTTCTGATACCGGAAATTGACCTCTTTCTTAAACTGCTTTTTCTCCAGCTTTGCGACTTTCTCTTTCTTCCTTTGCAATCCGCTTTTATGATTGCGTTTCACAAAATGATAGACATTCTCTGCTGTCTGTTCCGTCTTATGTGCTCCTTCCACAGCAGAATTTTCTTTCTCCACTTCGGCAACCTTGCCATGGGCAAAATTGGAATATTCTGCACCTACCCTGCCTGCAACCACTTTTACCGGACTATCCGGTTTGAATTGCTTTTCTTTTTCCACGGCAGTCAGCACATATTTTGCTTTTCCTGTCTTTTCATCAAAGACACGCTCAAAGGAATACTCCTTTTTCTTAGGTATCTTCTTTCTTGCAGCTTCGGTCTTTTTCCCGGCTTTCTCTGCCTTATTTTGCAATCTGTCTAATTTTTTGCTTCCATGAAAATCCGGTTCCATCCCTTCCGTAAAGGCTTTGTCATTCGTTTGGAAATCACGTTCAAAATCAGATTGTTTTGTACGTTCCCTGTTCTGATACTCCCGTCTGTGGTATTTTCCTTTTTTCTCGGATTGGTGGTAGGTATCCCTGCGGTGGTAATCATCCTTTTGCTGATGTTCCTCCTGCTCCCTGTTACCTTCCTCTGTAAAAGTATTATCTTCCTGCGAAAAATCGCTTTTCCTCTTACTGTCCGCATCCGTATTCTCAGACTTCAAATCCTTCTGCTCTGCGGAAGGATTTTCACTGTGTCCAAAAGTGTCCTGCTTCTGATACTGCTTTTTATTTCTGCGTTTTGCTGAATTCCCCGACTTCTGGACATTCTGTCCAAAAGTTTCAGACTGTTCCTTTTTCGGAACATCTCCGGAAGTGTCATTTGCATCTCTTGGCTGATGTGTACCGGAATGCTTACGCTGTACTTTTTGCGAAGCAGTTCCCTTTTCGGAGCCACCTTTAGAAAAAGCACTCTTATCCCTTGCAAACTCAGCCGACTTGTCTTTTTTATTCTCTGCCACTAATCAACATCCTCCTGCTTTACACTTTCTTCCGGTTTGGTATTCATAATCGCATAGGTCTTTGTGTCTGTCGGGTATTTATCCACAAAAGGAATCACCACGTTATCAAACAGAATCAGACCGGAACCCGGCTCTGAATTGGTCACATGGGAAAGCTGTTTTTCCGAAAGCCCCAGCTTATCAGCAAGTATCGCCTGATCCTTTGCATTCTGGTTCAGCAGATAAACAAAATCAGAGTTACCAAGAATACCCTCGATTTCCTCCGACTTTAAGAAGTCACCCACATTCTGTGTCAGACCTGTCGGAATACCGCCCCATTTTCTGAAACGCTTCCAGATTTCCACTGAATAAATGGCAGTCTGCCTCTCCTTTAGAAGAAGGTGGAACTCATCACAGTAATAACGGGTAGCGATTTTTCTCTCCCTGTTCTGCGACACCCTGTTCCATACGGCATCCTGTACGATGAGCATACCCAGCTCTTTCAACTGGTTTCCCAAATCCCTGATATCAAAGCACATGATACGGTTCTTACTGTCCACGTTAGTGCGGTGATTAAAATAATTCTGCGAACCATGCACATACAGCACAAGGGAATTGGCAATACGCTCTGCTTTCGCATTCTTATGGTCTAAAAGGGCATTATACAAATCCTCAAGGATAGGCATATTCTCCGGTACCGGATTTTCGAAATAGGAATCATAGATATGACGGATACATTCATCAATGATGCCCTTCTCATCATTCTCCAGACCGTCCTTTCCTCCGGCAATCAGATCACACAGGGTAATGATAAAATCACTCTTTAATTTCAGAGCTTCCTTATCCCCCTTATGGCTTAACTGAATATCCATCGGGTTCAGATAGTCTTTGGAATTGGTTGCCAGCTTTACCACCTGCCCATGCAAAGCTCCCACAAGGGCAAAATACTCGCCCTCAGGGTCACAGATAATCACATCATCCCTTGTCATAAGAAAGCAGGATAAAATCTCCCTTTTTGCACTAAAGGACTTACCACTACCGGGTGTTCCTAAAATCACTCCGTTTGGTGTACGAAGCCGCTTTCTGTCTGCCATGATCATGTTGTTTGACAGGGCATTTAAACCATAGTAGATTGCCGGTGAAGGCATAAATAATTCCTGCGTACAGAACGGTACAAGAATAGCGGTACTCTTTGTGGTAAGCACACGCTCAATTCCCGTATCATTGCATCCAATCGGTGCGGAAGCCATAAGTCCCTGCTCCTGCAAATACTGCAAACATCTTAGGTTACAGTTTGCCTGCTGAATAATGCCGGACACCCTCTGCGTAATATTTTCAAGCTCCCTTTTGCTCCTGCCATAACAGGTAATTAAGAAAGTCATTTTGATAATCTTCTGGTTACTGGTGTTCAGATCGTCAAGCAGTTCCAGCGTATCCTTTTCATAAGTGATAATATCCGTAGGAAGAATATCCATGTCATACCCACTGCGGACTGCCTTTTTCTGCTCCTCAATCTTCATCTTCTGAATATTGGTCAAAGCACCCTTTAACATCTTGATTGCCTTCACGGGGTCCATCGTCTGCATGTGCATGGTAATGGTCAGGTTATCATCAATATCAAGGAGCTTCTTTAACAGCTCATCATTAAAACGTGGTGCAATAATATCCAGATAATGGACACTGCCATACATCTTTCCTGCCTTAAATCGGCTTGGATAACGGAAGTCAAAGCCCGGCGGTGCAATGTAGTCCTTTACACTCTTACCGGACTCTGCCAGCTCCTTAAATGAAAAACGGAAAGGCTCCATGGTATCCTGATTAAAATACTCATGCAGGATACGCAGACGTTCCTTTCCGTCAAGGCTTTTGGCGTGGGTTCCAAGGTTTAATAAGTTTTTGATAACATCCTTTTCAATGTTATTCAGTTTTGATTTCGCTTCCTTATATCCCTTACACTCCGTACCAAAAATAAGATATTTTGATTTAATGATACCATTGTTGCCCTTTGCAGCCTGCTTCTTTAACATTTCCGTGTATTCCTCACGGATATCGTCAAAATCATCTCCCTGCAAAGGAATGTCAAACTGGTCTATCAGCGTCTGCTCGTTGACCTGCCTGTTAAATAAAAACAGTTCAAATCTGATAGACGGGTCAAAATAATTGATGAGCTGGCTGTACTCCTCCAAAATCTCCCCCTGGTCCTCTATTTCCAGAAGATCATAATTTATATCATAAAATTCCACCATTTTTGTGTAGAAATCAGAAGTCACCTGACAGATACCATCACGGAACATCTTTTTGAATGTAATGGTATTCTGTGCCGTGGTAGGTTTCTCCTGTTCCTTATGGTTTCCCGCAAGAGTACGCTGAAGCTCTTTTAGCCTTTTCTTTTCAGAAAAACTTAAGCCCGCTTTAGGCTTGGTATTTTTCCCTTTACTGCCCTGTAATTTTGCCTTTGGCTTTTGCTTCAAGGTAACTCACCTCCTTCTTCATTTTTTCCTGTTCCTCTAACTGATTGTAGAGATTTTCTGATTTATAGGGGCGTATTCCCGGTGTGAGGAATTTCTGCCTTATCATAAAGTACAGAATCTTTTCTGCCGGAAAACCGTCCTTTTCATACATTGCCAGAAAGAAAAACGGCAGCATGACAGCCACCATGATCAGTGCGGATGCCTGTGTCCCGATGATATCTTTGGTAAAGATATAAAAAGGAATTCCAACCGCACCTGCCGCACCAAAACAGATGAGCTGACGTTTTGTCAGATTCATTGCCACCTTTGTCTTGATGCCGCTTAAATTCTTCGGCACTGCGACTGATATTGCCATAAACAGCCTCCTTCCTGATGTATAACGCTGCTTTAATGTGCATTAAAAATAGATTTGCTAAGGGAACCTGTCTTAAATAAGCTGAAGCACAGGATAACGGTATATGCTGCCACCGACCATAAAGCCGTGTGAAGATTTCCTGCAACTGCAACACTGGATACCAGCACTGCATAGATTGCCACACATACCATGATGAAAAATCCCTGAAATGCCAAAGCACAAAGTCCCTTGATATAGTTACTTCCGATACCGCCCCATTCCCGGTTACTGAGTGTTGCAAACGGAACCGGAGCCACTGAAACATAAAGGTATATTTCAATCATTCGCCCATATAGCATGACGGTGATTAGCAGGGAAATGATCTTCATACATAAGCTGACAATCATGGTCTCTATTCCAAGTCCTATCAGTTCGCCTATCCCCATGGTGGAGAGCTGGCTGTTAAACATGGACTGTAATGTACTCGTCACATCAAGTGTCGTGGAACCTGTAATGACTCCTGCTGCACTTGTAACGATATGGTTGCCCACATCAAAAATTGCCATGGTAATGTCAGAGGTATAGCTGACAAGCAATACCGCAATACATGCTTTCACAAGATAACGGAAGAAAAACTCGCTTCCCATCTCATGCATGTTATTCTTATCCATTACCATGGTAATCAGCTCATAGCAGAGAATCGCACTGATGATCATCCCTGCTATGGGCACCATGACTGTATCTGACAGGTTATCTATCATGGAAAAAATACCTGCGTTCCAAGAGCTGGGTGTCTGCCCAACCTCTCCGGCAATTGTTCCTACTTTCGTATTCACGTCAGTAAACATCGTTTCAAGATTGTCCAGCACCCATCCTTGCAGCATTTCCTTTATAAATTCAGTGATTTTCTCAATGATTGACCCCATGAATTATGAGAACAGCGTTGAAAGCTGTGGAATCACCGTCTGTGCTACGATAATAATACCGCCTCCGGACATAAGCTGCTTGATACCCTGTGACTTTGCACCGGGATTATCATTACCATAACCCTCCAGGAGATTGATAACTCCCCACACGCCTACACCTGCTCCGATTGCGGTTACTACCGTCTTTAATCCTGTTACTGCTGTTGTAAAAAATGACATTTTAATCTACCTCGTTCTTTCTCTTAATTTTTTCAAAAAGAAAGAGTTTTGAGATGTATCAGCATACACAACAAAACTCTTTTTACTTCTGGACACAATGTCCAGAGGCTAATGGTTCCATATTCAGTTGTCAGTTCTACACCTTTAGACATTCTGTCCAAAAGTAGCTATTTCGTTGTATCGCCCCCAACTTCTCCACAATCAAAGGCATCATCTACCTCTGTGTCCGGTGTGACCTTCATGCGATGCAGATGTTTCACATAGTCCTCAATGTCAAAGGCATTTTTCGGGTCAAAATCGGACAGCTCCTTGTATCGCCTGTGCTTTGTTATATCAAACTTATCTGAGAAAAAAGGTCTCACACCCCTAAGCTGCATGATACATTTTCCGCCATCCATGACCGCTATCTCATCCTGACTCATAAGCTCTTTTCCGGTCTTTTGGTAATTCAGACCGTAGGACTGGCTCGTACCTCTTGTATCCGAGGTATTATAAAGGTCAATCGTTTCTTTACCCAATACTTCCGCCAACTCTTTTAACGTGGTCTTTTCCTTTCCTCCAAGGAATAAGGTGGTATCACAGTTGCCCTCTATAGTGTCGGCATTGTCCTTATAAATCGCCTTGAGCTGGGATTTTGACTGCAAAATAATAGAAGCTGATATTTCACGGCTACGGATTGTAGCGATCAGCTTCTCAAACTGTGGAATCTGCCCGATGTTCGCAAACTCATCAAGGAGCATACGCACATGAACCGGGAGCCTTCCGTTATAAACATCATCTGCTTTATCACAAAGCAGGTTAAAGAGCTGTGAATACATGATTGATACCACAAAATTAAATGTGGCATCGGTATCGGAAATAATAACGAATAATGCCGTCTTTTCCTCTCCCAGAGTATCAAGTTCCAGCTCGTCATATTCCATAAGGTCACGCAGCTCCTTAATATCAAATGGTGCTAACCTCGCACCGCAGCTAATCAAAATTGATTTCGCTGTCTTTCCGGCAGCAAGTTTGTACTTCTTGTACTGTCTTACTGCAAAATGATTGGGTTTATCCGCTTCCAGCTCCTCAAACAATAAATCTACGGCATTTTTGAAATTCTCATCGTCCTCTCTGGCTTCGCTGGCATCTATCATATCAATCAGCATTGCGAAATTTTGCTCCTCTTCCGGAGCTTCATACCAGATATAAGCGATAAGTGCCATGTAATAGAGCTTTTCCGCCTTGACCCAAAAGTCCTCACCGGATTGCTGTCCCTCTCCTTTGGTGTTGACTATAATCGTGTTTACAAGTTTCAAAATATCCTTTTCGCTCCGAATGTAGGCGAAAGGATTGTAATGCATGGATTTAGCAAAGTTTATGGTATTCAAAACTTTTATCTTGTACTTGCCCCTTTTTAACATTTTTCCGCACTCCACCAGTACCGTACCTTTCGGATCAGTGACAACATAAGACGAGTGCATCTGCATCAGATTTGGCTTCACAAAAAAACGAGTCTTGCCGGAACCGGAGCCACCAATAACAAGAATATTTTTATTTCTTGCATACTTCGGCTCTTTCGGTCTGCCGGACATCATCAGCCGTTCTGTCTGTGTCAGAAGGACATTATTTTCAAACACAGAGTCCATATATGGCTCTATGTCCTTGGCATTTCCCCACCTTGCGGAGCCGTATTCTACACCCTGCCGGAACTTCTTGGCATTCTTGGCTTTGTAATACACCACAAGTCGGAGTGCTATGCCACCTGCCACACCAATCAATAAATCTCTTGGGTGTAAGCTGGGCAAAGGATTGGCAAACAGCTTATCAAAACGGTTCATGACTGCCATCATCTTATCAGAAGCATTTGTACCTTCTGATACTCTCCACAGCCATGCAACCTTATCACAGAAATATCCAACAAAGATATAGGGCAGATTCAAAAGCACCAGCTTCTTGGTATCCATACCGCCTGCTTTTGCTTTCAGATTTTTCGGGATAGCTTTCAGGTCTTTGGTTATGCCCTCAATGATGTTACTCAAAGGCTCTGCCCCCTGTCCTTATTCTTTTCCCGGCTCCGTTCTCTGTTCTTATTCTGTGATACTGCATCCCTGAAGCGTTTCAGTTTCTCCCTTACGGAAGTTCTGCTCTTTCGTTTCTCATTACCATAAACAAATTCCTTGAATGCCTGTGCTACCGCATCGGCATCCCTGCCCTTGAAAAATACCACATATTTCGGCGGGTCCGTTGTCTTGTCTTTCTTGACGGCGAAATCAACATTATATTTACGAGCTACCCGCTCAAAGGATTTGATATTGCCGTCCGTCACTTCGATAGACGAAACTCCCACGCCTTCGCCAACCAGCTTTTTCACAGAAGTTTTACCATGCGTTTTCTGTGCTTTCTGCCTGCGGTGGTTCAGATACATCCGCATTGCAGCTTTCAAGACGTTGGCATCCAGTTTAGCGGTCTTAATTACAAGAGCAATTGTTTTCTGCGTTACTTCCTCTTGCATAAGTACCTCCGATCTGCATCTTCCATGTGCGTATGCTCCGCTAAGGTGGAACATACAGCCGATGTAATAAATACCTCATAATTCTCCTTTCCGCTTCTGGACATCGTGTCCAAAAGCAATAAAAAAGGGCAGCTACAAATCTCTCGACTTATAACTGCCCTGACGCTGTTATATTATATTATTTTCCACAACATTTTTTGTACTTTTTCCCACTACCACATGGACATGGATCATTTGGGTATATCTTTTTTCCTTTTATAATTTGTCTTTTTTGATTTATTGTTTCTCTAAACGGATCTTTAGACAAGCAAACATCCTCAAATGCTATCAAATAGTCATCTTCAAAAGCTGGAATAGTTTTTATTTCATCTTCCAGACATTCAGTTATTTGTCCTATTGTTACGGGTTTTTTCAAATATGCTACAAACTCCGAAACGGAAGGTTTTCCATCCTTCCATAGAAATTCAGCACTTAATACTTCCGTCATTCTACTCTCTTTTGAATATATAGCAACAAATGGATCTGTAAAATACTTTAATAATGTTGATTCATCTGTAATCATTATTCCATCTATAACTAATGTAGTAAAATCATATACATTTGTGCACACCAATTTTATAATTCTATCTTCTGGATAAGTTTTTTCAGGCAACGAAATATTCACATTTTCTCTGATTTTATCCCAATCATATTTAACAATTTCACACCGCCTTTTTATTTGTTCAACTCCTTCTTTTATGACACCCTCTCTCTTTAATACTTCCGATTCATCATAAGGAATCAAAACTGACTTAAATTCAAATAATAATAGGTAATCATCAAATGTTCCTATAAAATCAAATTCAACATCTTTGCCATCATATGCATTAAACGTAAATTTATTAGTATTTACTTCAATTCCATTTATTGAACCTAATTTTTTTCTTAATTTATCCTCAAACTGATAGCCTACTGGAGTTAAATCAACATCATATTTCTTCAACCATTGTTCAACATTTCTTTCAATATTGATTTGTTCTATCAATGATTCACATAGCAATACCTGACTTTTATTAACTTTTAATAAGGGTCTAGAAAAAATGTCTCCCTCCTCTTTTTTCAAATGTTCATGATATACAAAATTATCCAATAATTTCTTTGCTAAGTTCCTTTCATACCCATATAAAAGAACAAACTCATTAAGTAAATACTCTAAACTGACTACCGGAACTATATACTTATATGTAGTATAATCATCTTGATTAAAATGCTTTGAAGCAGATTCCATGTAAATCTGACTATATGTATATAAAAACTCATACATATTTATCAAATCATCTACTGTAATACCATCAAACTTACACTGAAAATAATATTTCTTTGTCAAATCCCTATAAACAGTAATCAGACTAGAAACAACTTCTGTTGCTTCCTTATATAGCCTTCTGTCCACTTTAAATTTCTCTATATTATCTATTTCAATTTGTAGGGCAAGTTTTTCTACTGCAACCATTGCCCTTTCAACTTTTTGAAAATTTGCATACCGAGTAATATTTGACTTATACTGGTATTCTCTCCTAATGGAAGCTGTAATATGGCTTTTGAATTTATCTTTTCTTTCTGGTTTAAATAAATATACATTTTGATTATTTTGATTATGTACTAATTCTACTCCCCATTCCCCATATCTAAACTTTTCTTCTAATAGCTCATACATCCTTCTTTGTTGAGCGATATATGTTAGTTGCTCAAATTCAGGTATGCCAAATGGATGAATATCCCCATGCTCACCAATGTCATTTTTCTTTAAATCCTTTTTCTTTGAATAGTACACAAAATGAATTATTGTATTGAAATATTCCAACATCCCCTCATAATTATCCGAAAACGAAATCTTCTCTTGAGGAAAGTGATCCACTGGTCTATTAGCAATGTTCATCTCCATTCCTGTACGAAATGATTTCTTCCTACTTTTATAAAGCTCCTCTTTCATCAATCTACTCTGATCCTGTATAAATATACAAATCATTCTCAATTGCTTTGACAAAGAATATTGAGAAAATGTGTTCATTTCCAATTTTTGCGTATTTGTTTGGCTGTTATGATAAAAACAATGCGTATATAAAAGCATCTCTCCAATCTGACTCACGATTTGATTTTCGAATTTCATTTCTTCAGCCTTTTTAAATGCATTTATCATAATCTGCATTGTCTTTTTATAATCTGTTTCGGTATACTTCATACCCATCGGGTTCTTTAAGCAATTAGATCTAAGCATACATTTTTTTAAATTGTTAGAATTTTCTAATGCTATTTTTAATACCATCTCCACACATTTGTGAATTCTATTATTTTTATAAGCCTTTTCAAATATCTGGTAATCATTCAACACACCTACATCTTCTATATCCTCAAACTGGAATTTAACTTCTGTATATGATTCCTCATCAATCTCCCCATTCTTTTTCATATTTTCTAAAACCATTTCTGGTGTAATATTGTCCAAATCAAATTCTTCCATATATAGCCTTCTTTCTTTAACATAGTAAAATTGTTATCAGTTCAGCATACATATTATTACTAATATCACCTTTTACACTATCTAATAATAATGCCTGAAACAAAACATCCCCTGCATTCTCCAGCCTGACCATTCCATACTCTTTTTCTGTAAGCCCTTCCACCTGCACATCCTGCATGGCAGCTTCTTTTCTTGCCACCAGACAATGCGTATATAGTGCCATGATATATTTATCCGACATCAGAAAGGCGTATGTTTCGTTCCCCTGATATGTATATCGGCATTTTTCCAGATTTTCTTGCGGTATATCGAAATAACATCTGACCGTTTCCAGATATACATCTCCATTATACTGCGGCTTTAGCTTCTTTGCATACCTTCTGATTGTTGCAAATATATTATTTCTTTCCATAGCTGTCTTGGTTCTCTTAAATACAGGCTTTTTTCCTCGCAGGTCCATATAAACATTATTTAGGATAGTCTTTCCGGCATACTGCTTGAAATTACCTATCCGCAACAAATACGATAACACCTCCAGCAATTTCTCTTTTGATGTTATCTCCTGATACGAATAATCCCCAAATTCAATATGATCCAGCTTCAAAGGGCAGCTCCCTTTCGCTATCTCACGCTCCATTACCCTGTTAATGTCTCTCATTGATTCCATTTGTATATCTCTCCTTCCCGCTTCTGGACATCGTGTCCAAAAGCACAAAAAAAGCAGCTACAAGTATTTCACTCATAACTGCCCTAACGCTGTTACCTGATTATTCTATTCCTGCCGTTTTTGCAAATCCGGCTTTTCTATTCATAAGTTCCTCTTGTTTCTCCTTTGGAAGACACCGGAATATCTCATTATATCCCATTCCTGCCATCGGTGTTCCTTTTGCCAAAAGAAAAAGCTGCGTGTCAAACCATTCCTCCCACAAGTTCTCAAACATGCTCTGGCTGTCCGTAAAGGTTATTGCATCTTCAAAACCCTGTGGCGGTCTATAATACTGTAACTTAACAAATCCGTATCTTCCCGCATCCACGACAAGTATATTCTCAATCTCATACAGCTCTGCAAAAGCATCTGCAACCTTTCTGCATTTTTCCCTTTCACTGTCTGTAATGTATATTTCTTTCACAATTAACCATCCTCCTGTTTCAAAACCACACTAACTGCATCTATATCCTCAATCTCCAGAAATAAACCATTATTGTCTTTACCATTTACATATTTTATGGTGCATACACGCACCATATTATTATAAGTTTCCTGCCATTAAAATACAAGGTAGGAAAGGAGTTGCCTGTATGATTAAATACGATCCCCTTTGGCAAACGCTTAAGGCTAAGAACATCAGTCAGTACCAGCTCATTAAAGATTATGGCATTGACAAAGCACAGCTTCAGCGGCTCCGGCAAAATATGGTAGTAAAGACCATTATTCTGAACAGGCTATGTCAGATACTTGACTGCCGGATTGAAGATATTATGGAATATGTTCCAGATGACAAGTAGAGGTATTGTTTATGATTGATTGACAATGCCTTTTTTGTTGCTCTTTTTTCTTTTACACCTTTGGACATTGTGTCCAGAAGTGTCCTGCTATTACTTTTATTATCTCCGTAAATATAACGATAATCCTCACAAGAACAATAATACCACCAATCAGACCTCCAACGATACAATTCAGTGCCAGTATTCCCATACTTCCTGCAATTCCAAAATTCTTCGGCACAAGAAACATACACATTTTTCTGATACCATAGGGACATCCTACCAAAATCCAATAAAGAAAATAATCAAACCTATCTGCTTTATTGCAAACCGGATAACAGGTAATCATCCACAGAACAAGAACACACAGCGGAATAATTATTTTAAACAATGCCTTTTTCATGCCAGCCACCTCCATACATATCGTGCTGCACTTCCTGCTGATAATAATGGTTTATCGTTGAGGGTGCATTATAAAGAGCAGTAACCATATATGCCTTGATATTGGTTATTTTCGTATTTGTATCATGCATACAGCCAATCACATACTCCAGATGTCCACTGTTCAGCTTCAGGAATTTAGATTTTACAAGCTCATAGGGATAATCCTCTCCTGCAATCCGGATCGTTGTACGTTTTACACATACAACCTCACAAATAACCTCAAAAAGCTCCTCATATAAAGCTTTGTTCTGCCAGTCATCATACTTCATGTGATGCTCATATTCGATGTTATCCTTAATCAGTTCTATGTATGCATTGACATCATCCATCAAATCAGTCCTATCTGGATTATCTTCACTACCAGATTGATTGATTGGATTGATATAATTTATATCATTATGACTCTGGTTGTTATAGTTAGTATTGTTATAATTAGGGGCAAAATCGTTTACTTCTTGAGGTTCAGTTTCTTTACTTTCAGAAGTCAAATTTCTTTCCCTCTTGAGGTCAGATTCCTTTACCTCTTGAAGTTCAATTTTTTTACTTCCAGAAGTTAAATTCTTTTGCTTCTTGAAGTTAAAATCTTTTACTTCTGTGGAAACATCAGTGTTTGAAGGCTCTTTTTCTTCTTTTTCATCCGGAACGGAAGCAAAATTTTTCACATAAATGATGTCCGGTTTGCCAAGACCTCTCCGTTTCTTCTCAATCAATCCGATGCCATTGTCAGAATCCAGCTCACGCATAATTTTTGTGCAAGTGGGTTTGGAACATCCCAAATCTTCCATAATGGCATCCACCGTATAAATGATGTAAGCCCTGTTTTCATCATCCAGCCAGCCGTTTTTCATGGATAATGACATTCTGTCAAGCATCAGCCCATAGAGGAGCTTAGCATCACTGCTAAGCCCCTTAAATCTCTCGTCTTTAATCAAAAGTCGGGGAACACGATAAAAAGAGAACTGCTCTGCTTCAATTCCGTAGTAATAATCAAAGTTTATTGTATCGCCCACTTTACCGTGCCTCCTTTACTGCTTATTCGACGCCTTTCCGGTGTTCCATTCTTCCAATAGCTGATAGATAATGTTTTCTATATCCTCACTGGAATAATCCTCCGTAAAATATCTGCTGATTTTATCAGCCTTAATTGTAACTTTTCTTTCCTTTGGCTTTTCCTCCGTCAATATCAGTCTTACCATTGGCAGAGTCAGCTCGCCTTTTTTCCCATATTCCTTTAACTTTGATGATTGGGTAGTCGAGATAGCTGCACCCGTTTCTTCAAGAATGACCTGCACCCATTCCTGCGCCTGTTCTGTCAGAAAAGATATGTCAACACCCTGTACCAGACCGATTTTTTTCTTATCAACCATATCCAGTAATTCATCTGACAGACGGGCAAGCCACATATAACGCTGAACTGTCTTGCCACTCTCTCCGGCTGCTTCTCCCACTTCATCAAGACTGCTTCCATTTCCTTTTTTGCCCTGATGCTTCATGGCTTCATACTTCATGGAATAGGCTTTTGCCTTTTCACTTGGAAGAATATCTTCCCTCTGGATATTAGTATCTACCATAATCACCGTAGCTTCATCATCGTTGTAATCTCTGATGAACATAGGCATTGTGGAAAGACCTGCAAGCTCACAGCCATGTTTTCTGCGGTGTCCGGCGATTATCTCATAACCGCCCTCTGCCCTCGGTCTTGCAATACCGGGCATAAGCACACCATAATTTTTGATACTCTCCACTGTCTCCTGCATTTTCTCATCATCCAGCACCTTAAAAGGGTGTCCTCTGAACTCATAAAGCTCTGAAAGAGGTATCTCCTGCACCTGATCGGTGCCTACTGTCATATCAGAAGCACCGAATAAATCATCAAAACTGTTTAGCTTTACCTTTGCCGCACTTCCTGCCTTATTCATTGCCAAGCACCTCCTCCGTCAAAGATTGATAGGCACTTGCTACTTTTCCCTTTGGGTCATGCTGATAGATGCTGACGCCCTCTGCCGAAATCTCGGCAGCTCTTACGGAAATCGGAATGCTATTCTCAAATATCCTTACTTTGCTGCCATAATTCTCAATCAGTAATGCACTAATGTCCTTTGCATAATTTGTTCTGCTGTCAACCATGGTCAGCAAAATACCCTCAATGGACAGCTTTGGGTTAATCTGACGCTTCACCTTACCAATGGTCTTGATAAGCTGTTCCAAACCTTTCACTGGCAAATATGCCGCCTGTACCGGGATTAAGATACTATCCGCACAGGCAAATGCATTTATGGTTATCATGCCAAGTGAAGGCATACAGTCAATCAGGATATAATCATATCTGTCTTTCACCTGCTCTATGTAGGAACGCATCACAAGCTCTCTGCTCATGACATTTACCAAGGATACCTCCAGACCGGATAATTCGATATTGCCCGGCATAAGGTCAATTCCTTCCTCATGCCTTAAAATACCGTAATCATCTTCCATTTCCACATCATTGATGATATTTGCCATCACAGTCGCAAGTGTTTCCTCCAGCTTGTCAGGCTCTGTAAATCCTAAACTTGCAGTCAAACTGCCCTGTGCATCGGCATCTATCAGCAGAACTCTCTTTCCCTGCTTTGCTAATCCTATTCCCAAATTACTTGTTGTGGTGGTCTTTCCGACTCCACCTTTCTGATTTGCGATTGCTATTATTTTACACATGATACATTCTCCTTTACTCTCTGCTAACTTTCTGCTACATTAGTCTTTTTCACTTCTACATACGCCCTGTAAAACTTCTTTGTCCCTTTATTCGGGTATAAATCTGAAAACTCTGTCACTTCGATTTTGGAATTTCTCTGCAAAATCTTCCCAAACCATTTAATATCATTCTTTGTTCCCATCAATCGAACCTTTAACATCAATCTGCTCCTCCAAACAGGGCATACAGTTTCCGGTTATAGGTTGCATACTCCGGATACCGGATTTGTATTGCCTGCCAAAAATATGGTGCATAGGCACAGCAGAATAATTCCTCCACTGTGTACTGCCTGCACTCGTTAATCTGCTCCTCTGCGTCCGTGTAATCATCCACGCTTGGTGTGGCATTGCAATATAAATTAAATGCCATTCTGACTACTTTCACGCTTCCGCTGGTCTGCCAGCCTTCATGCAAACATTCTGTTTTTACACAGCCTGTCTTAAAATCATAAATGCGATTCGCATTCCTTCTGGTATCATCGTTAATGCCGAGGCAATAGCAAAGTGCCTTGTGGTACACATCCTGATACCTTACTTCTTCTAATTTCTCGTAGTAGAATTTCTCATGTGCTTCACTGATAAAAATAATGCTCTCTTTCTTTGTGTTTTCTGCTCCTAACGCTGTACTATTCATGCTTTATTCCTCCAATTCTTTATTTTTGACCATAACCACACTCGCAGCATAGCTGCTCGTTGTCGCGGCATTCGCCAAATGCTCATGCAAGCATGGCACTTGGCTCATTGCAACACGCAAAAAGGACACTCCCAAATTCTCACTTGGAAAGTGTCCTTGAAGTACAAAATATAAAATTGAATGTCGCACAAAACGTATTATTAAGTATTATTCCGTATTATGCGTAGCAAATTTGTAGTAAATTTGTAGTAAATCACAACTTGTAATCGCTGAAACCCTTGATTTTACTGGATTTATTTATCTAAAGACTTCATCGTCGGGAACAGCAGCACATCCCTGATGGCCGGTGAATCCGTCAGCAGCATGACCATACGGTCAATGCCGAATCCGATTCCTCCCGTCGGAGGCATACCTACCTCCAGCGCATTCAAGAAGTCCTCGTCCGTATGGTTGGCTTCCTCATCGCCCTGGGCCAGAAGCTCTTCCTGGGCTCTAAACCGCTCCCTCTGGTCAATGGGGTCATTGATTTCAGAGTAGGCGTTGGCCATCTCCCAGCCGTTCATGAAGAACTCAAAGCGCTCCACGTAGTCCGGGTTGCCCGGCTTTTTCTTGGTCAGAGGAGAAATCTCCACCGGATGGTCCAGAACAAAGGTGGGCTGGACCAGGTGCTCCTCCGCAAACTCCTCAAAGAACAGGTTCAGGATGTCGCCCTTCTTATGACGCCCCTCAAACTCCACTCCCTTTTCCTTGGCAATGGCTCTGGCCTCTTCCAGGGTATGAATCTTGTCAAAATCCACTCCGGCATACTTCTTAACCGCGTCCACCATGGTGATGCGTGCAAAGGGCTTGCCTAAATCCATCTCCACGCCCTTATAAGTAATGGTGGTGGTACCCAGTACCTCCTGAGCCACAAAACGGTACAGCTTCTCGGTCAGGTCCATCATTCCGTTGTAATCCGTATACGCCTGATACAGCTCCATCAGGGTGAACTCCGGGTTGTGCCTGGTATCCAGGCCTTCGTTGCGGAACACGCGCCCAATCTCATAAACCCTCTCAAGTCCGCCTACAATAAGCCTCTTCAGATAAAGCTCCAGGGATATGC
Source organism: Enterocloster clostridioformis (assembly GCF_020297485.1). Taxonomy (NCBI): domain Bacteria; kingdom Bacillati; phylum Bacillota; class Clostridia; order Lachnospirales; family Lachnospiraceae; genus Enterocloster; species Enterocloster clostridioformis. The sequence continues at coordinate 347,733 of NZ_JAIWZC010000001.1, read as the reverse complement.
GAAGCTTTAAATCCTCATCCAGGGCGTTAAAATGGGTCTCAAAGGGCCTTGCGGCAGCGCCTCCCGCGTTGGAAACCAGCATAGGAGTCTCCACTTCCATGAAGCCCTCTCCGCCCAGATATTTCCGGATAGCAGCCAGAATCCTGGAACGCTTGATGAAGGTATCCTTCACCTCCGCGTTCATGATCAGGTCCACGTAACGCTGACGGTAACGCATATCCGTATCCGTCAGGCCATGGAATTTCTCAGGAAGCACCTGAAGGCTCTTGGAAAGAAGGGTTACCTCCGTGGCATGAATGGATATCTCACCTGTCTTGGTGGTAAAGGCATTCCCCTTTACCCCCACGATATCGCCGATGTCCATTTTCTTGAAATCCTTATAAGACTCCTCACCCACGCTGTCCCTTGCCACATAGACCTGAATGCTGCCTTTTAAATCCTGTACATTGCAGAAGGAAGCCTTACCCATGACGCGTTTGAACATCATACGGCCGGCAATGGCTGCTTCCTTCCCCTCCCACTGCTCATAGTTATCCTTGATATCCATGCTGTGGGCAGTCACATCATATTTTGTAATCTGGAAAGGATCCTTTCCAGCCGCCTGAAGCTCCGCCAGCTTATCCCTGCGCGCCTTCAGCACGTGATTTAAATCTGTATCTGCCTGATTAACCTTTTGCTGTTCTCCCACGTCCTTAACTCCTTTGTGTTAGATTTATGAAACCCTCTGGATTTCCAGCACCTTATACTGGATATCCCCTGCCTGGGTCTCCACGTCTACGCAGTCACCCACTACCTTGCCAATCAGGGCACGGCCTACCGGTGATTCGTTGCTTATCTTATTCTGAAGGCTGTTGGCCTCAGTGGATCCAACGATATAGAACTCCATCTCCTCGTCATACTCCACATCCAAAAGCTTTACCTTACATCCGATATTAATTTTATCCAGGTCGATTTCATCCTCTACCACGACTTCGGCGTTCTTAAGAAGCTTCTCCAGTTCCTCGATACGCAGCTCAATGTCCCTCTGCTCATCCTTGGCCGCATCATACTCTGCATTCTCGGACAAATCGCCCTGCTCTCTTGCTTCCTTAATCTTCTGCGCAACTTCTTTTCTCTTGACAACTTTCAGATTCTGCAGTTCATCTTCGTACTGTTTGAGTCCGGCATATGTCAAAATATGTTTCTTATCTGCCATCTTACCCGCTTCCTTCCTTTAATTCTTAATTTATGTTGATTTCACTTGAGTATCATTCTTAATGTCCACACATTCTGAGTATTATATAGGAAAATGTGTCCATTGTCAAGATTGGATTTTCCTGTCCAGAAGCTCCACGAACCCCTCCAATGTCTCCACCTGATTGATTTCATTCCTGAGCGTGGCTGAGTGGGGCATTCCTTTTGTATACCAGGCCATATGGCCTCTCATTTCCCGCATGGCAACACTTTCTCCCTTAAACCGGACCAGCATGCGGCCGTGCCGCAGAATCATGGCCTTTATCTCAACCATGGACGGGCCCGGAAGGACCTCCCCTGTATCCAGATAGTGGTTAATCCGGCCGAACAGCCACGGATTGCCCTTGGCTCCCCTGGCCACCATGATGCCGTCGCAGCCTGTCTCTTTAAGCATCCTCCCGGCATCCTCCGGCGTAAAGATATCCCCGTTTCCAATGACAGGAATCCTTACCGCCTCCTTCACCTGACGGATGATGTCCCAGTCCGCCTTACCGGAATAATACTGCTCCCTGGTGCGTCCATGGACAGCCACTGCAGCGACACCGCAGCTTTCCGCCATCTTTGCAAATTCCACCGCATTGACAGAAAGGTCGTTAAATCCTTTGCGGAATTTCACGGTCACAGGCTTTTTCACCGCTTTCACCATGGCTGTCAGCACTTTCTTCGCCTGCCCGGGGTTCTTCATCAGCGCGGATCCCTCGCCGTTGTTGACGATTTTCGGCACAGGACATCCCATGTTCACGTCAATGTAATCATAGGGTCCTTCCTCCAGCCTGGCCGCAATCTCCGCCATAATATCCGGTTCTGAGCCAAAGAGCTGCACGGCGGCGGGGCGCTCGTCCGGGTCAATCTGCAGCAGCTCCCTGGTGTTTCGGTTGTTGTACAGAACCGCCTTTGCGCTGACCATCTCCGTCACCACGCAGCCCGCTCCCTGTTCCCGGCACAGCACACGGAAGGGCAGGTCCGTGACGCCCGCCATGGGCGCCAGTATTACATTATTCTCAAGAACTGTATTTCCAATCCTAAGTTTCATCTAATCTTCCCCGTCATCCTCTATATCTATGTCCTCTCCCAGGAAAAATGTCCTGTAATACAGTTCCAGCGCTTCCAGCATTTCCTTTTTTTCTTCCTGGTACTGCTTGATTTTAAGGACGCTTCCTATCTCGTCAAAGAGATAATCCGTTTCCTCTGAGGTTACCCTGAATTCCAGGTTTCCTTTTTCGTCAAATTCCATGGTCAGCACGCCGCCCACATCCTCTGTATAGAGCACACACATGATCTGGAGTTCGTCCCTTATGGACTGTGGCAGGGATTTGAAATCCTGGTTAAAATAATATTTTTGTTCATAGGAATTGGCTCCGCAGAGCACTGTCGTATCCTTCATCTCATCTCTCCACAAAAGTCCGCTGCCTGTGACAGGCGGCGGACTTTCCATTCTATCGTCGTTTATGTTCTCATCTACCGGATTAGCGGATCAGTATCTTGGCTATCTCATACTGCTCTTCCGGGATGTCCTTTGTCATATTCAGGGCTTCCTGGATATCGAAATCCACAAACTCACCGTGCTTATAGGCCACCAGACGGTTGCTCTTGCCTACGGCCAGAAGCTCTGCCGCCTTGGCGCCCATGATGGAGGCATATACCCTGTCCTTACAGGTAGGCGTTCCGCCGCGCTGCATGTGGCCCAGGATGGTGGCTCTTGTCTCAATGCCTGTGGCAGCCTCAATGCGCTTTGCCATGGAACCGGAATGGCCGATTCCCTCCGCGTTGATGATAATGTTGTGTTTCTTGCCCCGTCTGCGGTTGTCGATAATCCGGTTAATCAGAGCCTGCTCATTGCCGTCATAGCGCTCCGGGAGAAGGATATCCTCCGCGCCGTTTCCAATGCCGCACCACAGCGCGATGTATCCGGCGTTGCGCCCCATAACCTCCACGATGCTGCACCGCTCATGGGATGTGGATGTATCGCGAATCTTATCAATTGCTTCCATGGCCGTGTTGACAGCCGTGTCAAAACCAATGGTATAATCGGTACAGGCAATATCCAGGTCAATGGTTCCCGGAAGGCCGATTGTATTGATGCCCAGGGCAGACAGCTTTCCCGCGCCCCGGAAGGAACCGTCTCCTCCGATGACCACCATTCCGTCAATGCCATGCTTGCGGCAGATGTCAGCGCCCTTCTGCTGGCCTTCCGCTGTGGTGAACTCCTTACATCTTGCCGTGTAAAGGATGGTGCCGCCGCGGTTGATGATGTCAGACACGCTGGTGGACTCCATGTCCACGATTTCCTCTTCCAGCAGGCCTGCGTATCCACGCATGATACCCTTTACCTTAAGGCCCTTATTGATAGCAGTCCTTACAACCGCGCGAATAGCTGCGTTCATTCCCGGCGCATCGCCTCCGCTGGTAAGTACTCCAATGGTTTTCACTGCCTTTGCCATAGCAATTTACCTCCTTGTATTAAGCACATCCATTACTTCTGTGCTGACGTCGCTCTCAATCATTCATTCTCTCATCTATATCCAACGCTATTCTAATTCATTTTCCCCAGCTTTTCAAGACCTTTTTCTACGACTTTGACATTTTTTTCACCAAGTCCTTTTCCCAGCTCTTCCAAAAGCCCTGGCGTGACCTGTACATTCCAGTTGGCCGGAAGGACTTTCTTGGCCCTCTCCTTCTGGAGATAAATGACCACCCGGTCCTTTCCCTCGCAGGACCGCAGAGATGTCAGAAGGCGCTGCTCCCCGGCTTGATACGTCTCCATATCCGGGAACTGGAGCCACAGCTCCTTGGGTACACTGTCAAAGGGAATCACCTGCTCGCACACCAGCTTTCCCACCGGATCGTCTCCGATGGACACTCTTCCCCTGATGAACAGCTTGGAATCCTCGGTAAAAAGGTCCCGGTTGGCCTCGTAATCCCTTGGGAACACTATGACCTCCACCGGTCCCAGAAGGTCTTCCAGCGTTATGAAGGCCATGAGCTGGTTGGTCCTGGTGGTCTTTACGGTCTTGCCTGCCACCAGTCCGCCGATGACAGCCCTGGAGCCGTCCTCCACCCCTGCCTCGTCCGTCTCCTCGTCCACGATGAACTGGGCGGAGGTGGCTGTTATGTTCCTCCTCCATGTATCCTCATAGTCATCCAGGGGATGGCCGCTGATGTAGACTCCCAGTATTTCCTTCTCAAAGGCAAGAAGCTCATCCTTTGAGTATTCCCCCACATCCGGAAATGTAATCTGGAATTCGTTTCTGTCTTCCTCACCCGCAATGTCGAAAAGGCTTAACTGTCCCTCAAACATGGATTTTTTCTCCCTGGCCTTCTCCTCCAGCATGGTGGGCGCCACTGCCATCTTCTGCCGTCTGGTTCCGGGCAGGGTATCCAGAGCGCCTGACTTGATGAAATTTTCCAGTGTTCTCTTGTTCACTTCCTTCATGCTCATGCGCCCCACGAAATCCTCCATGGAACGGAAGGGACCGTTTCTCTCCCTCTCTGCCAGGATTACCTCTGTCACAGGTTTGCCCACGCTCTTGATGGCGGACAGGCCGTAACGGATAGCGTCCCCTGACACGGAGAAGCCGCTCTCGCCCTCGTTGATATCCGGCGGCAGCACCGGAATGCCCATCATGCGGCGGCAGGTCAGCACATACTCTGAAAATTTACTTACATTGTCCATAACCGATGTCATGAGGGCCGCCATAAACTCCCTGGGGTAATAGTATTTCAGATAGGCTGTCTGGTAAGACACCACCGCGTAAGCCGCTGCGTGGGACTTGTTGAAAGCGTATTTTGCAAAGTCAATCATCTCATCGTAGATGTGGTTTGCCGTCTTCTCGTCAATGCCGTTGTTCACACAGCCCTTAACCCCTTCCGACTGGTTGCCGTAGACAAAGTTCTGGCGTTCCTTCTCCATGACCGACGTTTTCTTCTTGCTCATGGCACGGCGCACCAGGTCGCTTCGTCCCATAGTATATCCGGCCAAATCACGCACAATCTGCATCACCTGCTCCTGGTACACGATACAGCCATAGGTAGGGCTTAATATGGGCTCCAGCTGGGGGCAGTCATAGGTGATGGAAGCCCTGTCGTTCTTTCCCTTCAGATATTTGGGTATAAAATCCATGGGGCCCGGACGGTACAGGGAGATACCTGCTATGATATCCTCCAGGTTCTCCGCCTTAAGCTCCTTCATGAAGCTCTTCATCCCCGCGCTTTCCAGCTGGAACACGCCCTCGGTCCTGCCTGTTCCGATGGATTCAAGCACCTTCTTATCGTCAAAATCAATGTGGTCAATGTCAATGGTTATGCAGTAGTCCTTTTCAGCCAGCCGCACCGCGTTCTGGATAACCGTCAGGGTCCGCAGCCCCAGAAAATCCATTTTGAGAAGTCCCAGCTCCTCGATGGTTGTCATGGTAAACTGGGTGGTGATGGTGCCGTCAGAGGCCCTGGACAGAGGCACAAACTCGTCAATGGACCGGCTGCCAATCACCACTCCGGCCGCATGCATGGAGGTATGCCTGGGCAGTCCCTCCAGACGCCTGGACATGTCGATGAGATAATGGACCTGTTCATCCTCATTGTATGCCTTCTTAAGATCCGGATTCATGGTCAGAGCCTTATCCAGCGTCATCCCCAGATCCCCCGGGATCATCTTGGCAATGGTGTCGCACAGGGAATAGGGCAAATCCAGCACACGCCCCACATCGCGGACAACACCCTTAGCAGCCAGGGTACCGAAGGTGACAATCTGCACCACCTGGTCCTTGCCGTATTTGCGCACCACGTAGTCAATTACCTCCTGGCGCCGCTCATAACAAAAGTCAATATCAATATCAGGCATGGACACGCGCTCCGGGTTCAGGAAACGCTCAAAGAGAAGATTATAACGCACCGGATCAATATTGGTGATTCCCAGTGTGTAGCTTACAATGCTTCCGGCAGCGGAACCCCGCCCAGGCCCCACGATAATGTCCTGGGAACGGGCATAGTTGATAAAATCCCACACTATCAGGAAATAATCCACGTATCCCATGGAGCGGATAACATCCAGCTCATAGTCCAGCCGGCTGCTCAGTGTGCCGTCATCATCCGGGTAACGGGTCTTAAAGCCCTCACGGCACAGATGGTTTAAGTAGCTCCAGGAGTCAAAGCCCTCAGGCACCTCATATTTCGGAAGCTTGGTGACCCCGAACTCAATCTCCACATTGCAGCGTTCCGCTATCATATGGGTATTTTCAATGGCCTCAGGCGCATAGGGGAACAGGGCCCGCATTTCCTCCTCGGACTTACAGTAGTACTGGCCCCCTTCGTAGCGCATCCTGTCCTCATCCGCCACCTTCTTGCCGGTCTGGATGCACAGAAGGATATCATGGGCCTTCTCATCCTCGGCATAGGTGTAATGGATATCGTTGGTGGCCACCAGCTTAAGGCCCGTATCCCTGCTCATGCGCATAAGGCCCTGGTTTACCAGCCTCTGGTCCGGCAGCCCGTGGTCCTGAAGCTCCAGGAAGAAGTTGTCCTTTCCGAATATGTCCACATACCTTTCGGATGCCCTGACCGCCTCCTCATACATTCCTCTGGTCAGGCAGCGCTGCACCTCCCCTGCCAGACAGGCGCTGAGGGCAATGATTCCCTCGCGGTAGGTCCGCAGCACCTCATAGTCCACTCTGGGTTTATAGTAAAATCCGTCCACAAACCCCTTGGACACAATTTTCATCAGGTTTTCATAACCCTTGTTGTTCTCTGCCAGCAGCACCAGGTGATAATACCGGTCCTCGCCGCTTACCGTTTCCCTGTCAAAGCGGGAGCCCGGGGCCACATAGACCTCACATCCCAGTATGGGCTTAATGCCGGCCTCCCTGGCAGCTTTATAAAAATCAATGACTCCATACATCACACCATGGTCCGTGACAGCCATGCTGTCCATGCCAAGCTCCTTTGCCCTGGCTGTCAGCTCCTTGATTTTACAGGAACCATCCAGAAGGCTGTATTCCGTATGGACGTGCAAATGGGTAAATGCCATTCCCTATTCTCTCCTTATCCTTGCGGTATCATTCGAGTAACAGTTTATCATAAATCCGGATAAAAGAAAAGAGAACCAGGCAAGTCCTGCCTGATTCCCATTATCTATCTCTCCAAACAAACGGACCGGTAGTTACTGGTTTTTCAGATACTTCTCAATTTCAGTTACAGCTGCTTCCTCATCCTTTCCGTCGGCTTCCACCAAAATGGATTCGCCTGCGGTCAGACAGAGAGTCATCATTCCCATGATGCTCTTGGCATTCACACGCTTTGCCTCTGCTTCCAGGTAAATCGCGCTTTCGTACTGACTGGCTACCTGCACGAGCATTGCTGCCGGTCTCGCCTCAAGTCCTGATGCCAATTCAACTGTAATCAATTTCTTTACCATAATAATCCTCCTCATTCCTTTGAATGGTGCACAGCCCCTGATACGTTCCAATGGTCATGTTCCAATCTGGCCGCATCCCGGCTGCCATTCAGGTGCCCGTACTGATTCGTACTTGATAAAACTATTGCAAACTTGATGTATTACGGTCTGGATACTGCTGCCGCAGTTCCTCAGCCACAAGGCTTAATTTCCTCAAACGGTGGTTCACGCCCGATTTACCCACAGGCGGTTCCAGGGCCTCCCCCAATTCCTTTAAGGTCGCCTCCGGCCGTTCCAGCCGTATACGGGCCATCTCCTGAAGGCTCTCAGGCAGACCCGAAAGACCGGCAGCAGACTGGATGAAACGGATGTCCTCTATCTGTTTTACCGCAGCTGACACGGTCTTATTGATATTGGCAGTCTCGCAGTTGACCTGGCGGTTTACGCTGCCCCTCATCTCCTTGACAATGCGGATATTCTCCAGCTCCATAAGGGATACCGGAGCCTCCATCACGTTAAGGATGTCCACAATCTGACTGCCCTCCTTGATATAGACCACATAGTACTTTTTCCTCGGCACTATCTTGGCCTCGATATCAAAGGTAGCAATGATGTTTTTAAGCTGTTCCGCCTTCGGCTCGGTGGGACACACGATTTCAAAGTGGTAGAACTTCTCCGGGGCGCTGATGGAACCGGCCGCCAGGAAGGCGCCACGTATGAAAGCCCGTCTGCAGCAGGCATTCTGAAGAACTACATTCCGAATCAGGGAAAGGTTTTCACCAATTTCACCCTGGGAATTAATAAGCTTCACTGCCTGCAGGACCTTGAGGGCTTCCTCATGTTCTCTGACTGCTACGATGTATGTCCTGCTCCGCACGTGATTCATTCCACTGCGAATCGAGACATCCGTTCTTATATTAAATGTTTTTTTCAATAATGTAAAGTACTTTCTTGCAACTGCCACATTTTCCGTATGGATTTCAATCCAAAAACGGTCTGAGGCCGATATCTTTACCCTGCCGCACAGACTCAGGATAGCTGCTGTTTCTGCTATCTGGCAGTGGCGAGCCCCGGGCATCTGCCTGGACAGCTCGTCTTTTACGTTGGAAGAAAATGACATGTCCGCTACTTCCTTTTATTGTCTTTGTCGATGTCCCTGTGTTCTATTTTGATGCCGTATTCGGCCTTGGCGGTCAGGTGGCCGCAAAGGGCCCTGGCAACCGTCACGGAGCGGTGCTTGCCTCCGGTGCATCCCACCGCCACCACCAGCTGGTTCTTTCCTTCATTGATATAATTAGGCAGGAGGAAATCCATCATATCATAGAGCTTGTCCAAAAACTGCGCGCAGGTGCCTCCCTGCATCACATAATCCCGGACAGACTGATCCTCCCCTGTCAGCTGGCGCAGTTCCTCCACATAGTAGGGATTAGGCAGAAAACGCACGTCGAAAACCAGGTCCGCATCCTCCGGAATCCCATACTTAAAGCCAAAGGAGAGGACTGTGACGAACATGTTGCAGTACTCCTGGTGTTTGAGGAATATTTTCTCCAGTTCCTGCCGCAGCTCCCTGGTAAGAAGCTTGCTGGTGTCAATGATGAAATCCGCATCTTTCTTGAGAAAGGCCAGCTTGACCCTCTCCTTTTCAATTCCTTTGTCCAGCCTGCCTGTCCCGGCCAGGGGATGGCTGCGGCGGGTTTCCTTGTACCGCTTAATCAGGACCCCGTCATTGGCATCCAGGAACAGAATCTGGTAATCCATCCCCAGTTCCTTCCATCCCCTGAAAATAGCATCCAGCTGGCTCAGTTCCTCGCCGCTGCGGATGTCTATGCCCAGGGCGGCCTGGCTGATGTCACTGCCGGCCGCTGCCAGCTGGGCAAATTTATCCACCAGAGATATGGGCAGGTTATCCACACAGTAAAAGCCCAAATCCTCCAGCATTTTCAGTGCAATTGTCTTGCCTGCCCCGGACATTCCGGTTACAATCACAAGCTTCATCCATCCTCCTCAGTTACGTAAGATTAGCATTTCAAATCAGAATTCCCCCCAGCGCTTCACTTCCATCTCAAGCTCCACGCCGGATTGTTCCATCACCGTCTTTCTGATATGACCACAAAGGGCCATGACATCGGACGCAGTGGCGTTTCCGCCGTTGATCACAAAACCGCAGTGCTTCTCCGATACCCTGGCACCGCCCATGCCGTATCCCCTGAGACCGGCATCCTCTATGAGCCTGCCAGCAAAATATCCCTGAGGACGTTTAAAGGTGCTGCCTGCGCTGGGATATTCCAAAGGCTGTTTCTCCCTCCGTCTGGCCGCCAGTTCCTTCATCCGGGCCTCAATGGCCGCCCGGTCCCCCGGTTCCAGCTGAAAGGATGCCTCCAGAACCGTATATCCCCTGTCGGGGATACAGCTGGTGCGGTATCCCAGTTTCAGTTCATCCCGGGAAAGCTCCAGCACCTCTCCCTCATTTGTCATGACCCTGGCTGATTTGAGGATATTCTTTATCTCAGATCCATAGGCCCCCGCGTTCATCACCAGGGCACCGCCGACGCTGCCGGGTATGCCTGCGGCAAATTCCATACCGGTCAGACCGTGTTCCAGGGCCACGCGGGCCACACGGGCCAGCAGTTCACCTGCCCCCGCACGTATAAGGTTTCCCTCTGCCCCGGCATAGCACCAGTTTCCTTCCATCGCAATGACCACGCCCTCGATTCCCCTGTCGCTGACCAGGAGATTGCTGCCATTTCCCAGCACTCTCCAGGAAATACCGTGTTCTCTGCACAGGCAGATAACCTTTCCCAGCTCCTCTTCATTGCCGGGGCACACATAGGCTTCAGCCGGCCCCCCGATGCGGAAGGTGGTGTGGCTGCTCATGGGTTCCATGAAACGGCACGCCGCCCCTTCTGATACAAGCACCTCTTTCAACATATGTTCCAGATTCAAAATACATTCCTCGCTTAAGACTTAATTTTCCTGGCCCTTTCCAAGATTGGCCTGTACCCGGTTGTAAAGCTCCTGGGCTGCATTGTAGCCCATCTTCTTCTGGCGGTAGTTGACAGCCGCGGACTCCACGATAATGGCCAGATTACGTCCCGGACGGATGGGGATGGTGTGGCAGACCACCTGGTTGCCCAAAAATTCCGTGTACTGGTCTTCCAGGCCCAATCTGTCGTACTCCTTATCCTTGCTCCAGTCCTCCAGCTTGATGACCATGTCAATGGACTGGGTATCCTTAACGCTCTCCACACCGAACAGGGTCTTTACATCGATGATACCGATGCCGCGCAGTTCGATAAAATGCTTGGTGATGTCAGGAGCGCTTCCAATCAGGGTGTCATCGCTGACCCGGCGTATCTCCACCACGTCATCCGTCACCAGACGGTGTCCCCGCTTAATCAGTTCCAGGGCAGCCTCGCTCTTGCCGATGCCGCTCTCGCCCATAATCAGCACGCCCTCGCCGAATACGTCAATCAGAACGCCGTGGATACTGATACAGGGAGCCAGCTTCACGTTAAGCCAGCGGATGATTTCTGCCATCAGGGCAGAGGTGGTCTTATCAGACACAAGGCAGGGAACGCCATAGTAATTACAGAATTCCAAAAGGTCTTCATCCGGCTCCTGGTCGCGGCTGAACACCAGACAGGGAATCTGGCTGGATGTGAGCTTATCGTACATCCGGCGCTTCTGCTCCTGGTCCATGGTATTAATATATGCCTGCTCTACGTATCCGATGATTTGAACCCGCTCCCTGTCAAAATGGTCAAAGAAACCCGTGAGCTGCAGGGCCGGACGGTTCACGTCCGGATGGGTCAGCACAATCTTGTCCGTGTCAATCTCCGGCGTGGTGTTTTTAAGCTTCATTTTTACGATTAATTCCGATATAGTTACTCCATGCATGATAATACCCCCTTGACCTGGTTTTACTTCTCGTTTAACTTCTATCATACTATCATAATTTGATTCGGTTGTCATGTATTTTTATCATTGTGTTTCCAGATTCTGGGGAGCCATTTCAATCCCGTCATCCGGGTTTGTGGCGGCCCCGGTTTCAGTCCCGTCCGGCCGCGGATGGAAGTAGCGGTACACGGATTCGGCCGACCTGCGGTTCATCTGGGGCGTCTGCTCCAGGTCTTCCACTGAGGCGCTCCTCACCGCCTCTATATCCTTAAAGCGGCGCATGAGGGCCTTTCTCCTGGCCGGCCCGATACCGGGAATATCGTCCAGTATGGATTTTACCTGGCCCTTTCCCCTGAGGCTTCTGTGGTATTCGATGGCAAAACGGTGCGCCTCATCCTGAATCCTGGTGATGAGCCTGAACCCTTCGGAGTGCCGGTCAATGGGCACCTCCACATTGTTATAATAGAGTCCCCTGGTTCTGTGATTATTATCCTTCACCATACCGCACACCGGAATGGAAAGCCCCAGCTTGCCAAGGACTTCCAGGGCTATATTCACCTGGCCCCTGCCGCCGTCCATCATGATAAGGTCAGGAAATCTGGTAAAACTTCCCAGGCTCAAATCGGCTCCCTTTTCCTTCAGTTCCTCCGTTTCCCTCATGCCATGGGAAAACCTGCGTGTCAGCACCTCTTCCATGGACGCGTAGTCGTTGGGGCCCCGGACCGTCTTGATGCGGAATTTTCTGTAATCGCTGCGCTTGGGCCTGCCGTCCTCGTATACCACCATGGAGCCCACAGACTCCACTCCGCTGGTGTTGGAGATATCATATGCCTCCATGCGCCGGATTCCTCCAATGCCAATGAGCTCTCCAATCTGGTTCATTGCCCCGATGGTGCGAAGCTCCTCTTTCTTAATCCGCTCCTTATCCTGGGACAGCACCAGAGCGGCATTCCTGGCCGCCAGCTCCACCAGACGTTCCTTCTCTCCCTTTTTTGGAACCACCAGCCTTACCTTCTGCCCCCGTTTGGCGGACAGCCACTGGCTGATGACCTCCTCATCCCCCAGGGGGTGCTGGAGCCACAGTTCCCTTGGAATAAAAGGAGTGCCCGCATAAAACTGCTTTACAAAGCTGTCCAGAATCTCGCCCTCATTTTCCGCCGTTGCAGCCGATATATGGAAATGGTCCCTGCCGATCAGTTTGCCCTCGCGGATAAAGAACACCTGTACCACCGCGTCCCTCTCATCCCTGGCCATAGCCAAGATATCCCGGTCCTCCATGCCGCTGCTGGTTATCTTCTGCTTCTGCGCCACCTGCTTCACGCTGTTTAACAGCTCCCGGTACTCAATGGCCCGCTCAAACTCCAGGCTGTCGGAGGCCGTCTGCATCTTTTCCTGGAGACTCTTTATGAGAGGGTCGTATCTGCCGTTTAAAAAGTCCAGGGCCTGACTGAAGTTGGACTGGTATTCCTCCCTGGAAATATATCCCTGGCAGGGGGCGTCACACTGCTTGATATGGTAATTGAGACATGGACGCTCCTTTCCCGTATCCTTTGGCAGGTTCCGGCTGCAGGTCCTGATGCGGTATAATTTGTGTATCAAATCCAGCGTATCCTTCACGGCCCCCGCGCTGGTATAGGGGCCAAAGTAACGGCTCCTGCCGTCCTTCTTCATATCCCTGGCAAACAAAAGGCGCGGAAAATCCTCCCCCATGGTTGCCTTGATATAGGGATAGCTTTTGTCATCCTTTAACATGGTGTTGTACCGCGGCCTGTGCTCCTTAATCAGGTTGCACTCCAGCACCAGGGCTTCCAGCTCGGAATCCGTCAGGATATATTCAAACCACGCAATGTGGGACACCATCTGTTCAATTTTAGCCGTCTTATTCCTGCTGCTCTGAAAATACTGCCTGACCCGGTTCTTAAGACTGATGGCCTTGCCCACGTATATGATCTCATCTCTGTCATTGTGCATAAGATAAACCCCCGGACTGGCCGGGAGTTTCTTCAGTTCTTCCTCTAAATCGAACAATGCCTGTCACCATCCTTTTCATATGGCTTTATGTTCCGCCGTTTTACCGGGCGGTGCTTTACCGGGCTATTCGCTCGTCCTCTTTTGCCGCTTCCTCCGGAGTCAGCAGCCCGCCGTAGTGATAGCTGACACCTGCATCCCAGAGAATCCACTGGTCATAGCCGGCATCGTAGACAGCCTGAATCTGCTGCCTCACCTGTTCGTCGCCATATCTAATATAATGTTCCAGATAGGACGCCGTAAAGTCCTGAAGCCACGGCCTTACCACTGCCTGAGGCGTGTCATCCTTCGCGGATGCGGCCAGAAGCTCCCTGGAACCATTCAATGCATTTAATATTGTATCATAAGGCTGGGTATCTGGATACTCTATTCCAAAATTTCCCGGCCCATAGTGGGATGGATAAATCATGGGACATATATAATCCAGATGCTCCGCCATGTCCTCGTATTCCTGGCCTACGGCAGCCGCGTCCTCTTCGCTGCGCATGATGGCGCCGAATACGTCAGCCGACACAAAGAGTCCTTCCTTTGCCAGCTCATCATACGCATAGCTTATGAATTCCGTAATTGCCTGGGTCTTATTACGCCCCTGGGTATCCCCATCGTCAAACACAACGTCATTCATGGTCCTGTCCACGGCAAATCGGATGTAATCGAACTGAATTTCGTCAAATCCCACCTCGCCTGCCTTTTTCCCCACCTCGACCAGATAATCCCAGACTTCCTTCTTATAGGGATTTACCCATGCGAGGCCCTTATTATCCCGGTAAATTTTGTCATCCGCCACATGAAGGCTCCATTCGGGCTTCTGTTCCGCAAGATAGGGGTCCCTGAAGGCCACCACCCTGGCTATGGTATAGATTCCGTGCTCCTTAAGCTTTGCCATAAGAGCCGGCATGTCCCGGATAAAAACATGGCAGGCCCCTATCTCATTTACCGTAGGGGAATCCATGGCATAGGTAATCCTTCCTTGGTCGTCCTTTACATCAATGACCACTGCATTGAGCTCCGTCCTGTCGAGCTCCTCAATGATTTTATCCATCATATCGCCGGTTCCGGCCACATAGGCGGACACATAGATACCCTTAACCTTTACCGGGTTCCTGGGGGGATATGAGGAAATGGTAATGACCTCCGAATCAACCGCCTCCGCCTCCTGGGTCTCCTGCCCGGACTGTGCCTCTGCTTCCTCAGGCCGCGCGGCTTCCTTCTGGGACCTGGTTATCTCCTTTGCCGGTTCATACCGGGAACATCCTGTCAATGCAAGAATTAATATGCCTGCTGCTATCCACCTTTTCATACGTAACCTCTGTCTTTCCCAATTATCTTATGATTCCTGGAAATTCCCATTTCCATTCTTAATCTATATCAAAAAGGCAAATGCCTGTAAGTTCAGTGAATCAGACATAAACATCCGTTCGTTCCCACTATAATACCATATTCTTCCTGTTTTGTATATAAAATATGACTTTTTTGTTACAATTTCATTAATTTCTCCCACTTCTTGTAAATACCAATGTCTGCCTTCAGCTGCACAGAACGCCCGGGCAACGGCTGTATGCCATTGTCCGGGCGTGCGCCGGGCCGGCCTGGGGCCGGAACCCATATTTTTATAAACCCATAATCCTCTAAATCCATGTTTTATAAATCAAATATGATTATGCCTCTGCCAGGTGTTTCTGAAGGGCAGCTCTTACAGCACCCCTGCCTGCTGTCATTTCAGCGAAAATGCTCTCCACATATTCGCCCAGCCCTGCCTCATACAGGTCCACTCCGAATATCTTGGCATCGCTTAAAATAGGCTGAAGCACCTCGTGTACATTACAAGGCTCCCCTACCCTCACACCCTGCAGCTTCTCAGCCAGGCCCTCATACATTGGGTCAGGGCTCACGGTGAAGGTATTGCCCTCATCGTCTACCCCTAACAGGTAACGGCACCAGCCTGCCTGAACCATAGGTATGAACTTAAGGGACTTCACATCCAGCTCAGGCCTTGCCATATACTCCTTGATGGTTTCACCGAAACGGATGGACAGCTTCTGGGAGGTATCGCATGCAATTCTCTGGGGCGTATCAGGCATAAATGGATTGGGAACTCGAATCTGTAATACCTCGTCAATAAATTTCTTAGGAGAAAGTATGCCGGGATCCGTAACCACAGGAAGTCCTTCTTTATAACCGATTATTTCCACCAGCTTCACCAGGTCTGCATCCTTCATCTCCTCGCTGATCTTGGTGTAGCCCAGGAGACAGCCGTATACGGCCAGGGTGGTGTGAAGGGGGTTCAGGCAGGTGCACACCTTCATGCGCTCCACCTTTTCAACGGTATCCCTGGCGGTAAACATGACGCCTGCCTTTTCAAGCAGGGGACGTCCGTTGGGGAATGCGTCCTCAATAACCAGATACTCAGCCTCCTCTGCATTTACAAAAGGAGCCACATATGTGTTCTTGCTGGTGACAATGCTCTCTGTATCTGTGAAGCCGGCCTCCTCCAGCATTTTCTTTACGCTGTCATCCGGACGTGGGGTGATTTTGTCAATCATGCTCCAGGGGAAGGAAACATGAGCCGGATTCTCAATATACGCCAGGAATCCCTTGTCAGCCTTGCCGTTCTCTGTCCATGCCTTTGCATAAGCGTCCACAGCCGCGTACAGCTTATCGCCGTTGTGGGAACAGTTATCCATGCTTACCAGCGCCAGCGGGGCCGCCCCATGGGTATATCTCCAGTAACACAGGGCTGCCAGCTTGCCGATATAACTGTCTGCCTGTTCCGGGCCAGCCTCAAAGTCAGCCTTTACGTCCGGGCGGAAGGAACCGTCTGCCGAAGTGATGCTGTAACCTTTTTCCGTAATCGTGAAGCTGACCATCTGCAGCGTCTTGCTGGCAAAGATATCCTTTAAACGGTTCCAGTCGGCCTCATCATGGCGGTCCACGGTCAGGGATTGTGCAAGGCTTCCAATCACGGTCTTTTCAATGGTACCGTTGGCCTTCAGTGTGACCAGGAGGCTTAAGTCATCCTGAGGCCTGTATGCCTTCTTGATGATTTCATAGTCATAACCTTCCGCCACAATGATGCCGGTCTTTTCAACACCATCGTTCAGCAGCTTCTGCTGACACGCTGCCGGAAATGCGCGGAAGATATTGCCTGCTCCGAAATGCACCCACTGCGGACACTCCCTGGTAGCTGCCTTCATCGCTTCCCTGTCAAATTTTGGAAGTTCTATTCCTGCTGCTTCCCACTCTTCCTTATTCCTCAGTTCACTGTCTAATAAATGCATAACCTTTCCCTCCTGTGCTCGTTGATTTCATGATTTAATATTACCACCCCGCGGGCGAATAATCCATATCCCTTTTTGTTTAATACATTGCAAAACTTGCTGTCAGCATCCCTGTGATTTGTTAAAAACAATGGAGCCTGCTTTTATTGCAATAAAAAAGACCAGCAACCGTGCCGGTCTCTCCTCATAACTGCTGAACTTCAAAAAATACTGCTTCGTCACTGCATCACCGCTGATACTGTATCACCGCTGATACATTGGAATTCTCTGTCCGGTCGAACAATTCATCCCCGTCAGCCGCCATTGCGTTCACCAAAATCAGCATTGCTGCCAGCATGGCCCATGCAAAGCCGCCCAGTACCTTCCTGACTTTCATTCTACTCTGCCTCCTGGATTCATAAGCCTGATAACTGAAGATTACACGCTTAGTTTCACTCCGTTATCCCATTATACAAACTTTTATGAAAAAAGCAAGTCCTTTTCCCCTTACACTGTCTTACATTTTCCTTAAAAGCCCTGTATTTCAACGGACTTTCCTGTTTTAGAATTTTTTTCCATAAGGGGGAAATACTCTGATTCCAGCGTTCTTTAGATAGATTCTAAGGAAAATGCAGGGCAATGGGGCAATGGATTCTGTCCGCCTGACATACGTCCGTTCCCTCTCCCCTTACGGCTAAAATAAAATTTTTCACCTTTTTTGTAGGCAAATTCTGTATATCCGGAAAATGAGCCATTTTTTTGGTAAACTAAAATTACCTTATTTTTCTATTTATATAATATACACGTAAGAAAAGAGGATACACCGTGATTACATATGAACCTTTTTGGAACACGCTCAAGAATTCTGATGAATCCACCTACACCTTAATCTATAATCATAACCTGTCAAGCTCCACCATAGACAGGCTCCGGAAGAACAAGCCCTTAAGCACCACGACGCTCAATGACCTCTGCCGCATCCTGGACTGCGACATCAATGACATCATATCCTATAAACGTTCTGAAAACGACCAGTTTTTATAGAAGTCAGCAACTGTTATCAGGAGGCAGACGGGCGGATCGGCCGCCGTACCAACGGTTATAAGGCCCGGGCCGGGCGCCGGGCTGTCTAAGCTATGAAATTGGCGAGGAGGAATCCGGCGTTGCAGCCTGGATTAAGCGGTGGGAAAGCGAGGAAGGCCTTGAAATAGGGCGGCCGCAATCCCGCTGGCTTTAGCCCACATCATTTTCGGAGGCAAGCCCACGCCTGAAAAAATACCTTATTACACAACAGGGCTGGCCAGCTCCTTGCCCTTCTTGAAATTTATAAATTCCTCAGGGGACAAAAAAACCTCGCTGTATCCCAGTTCATGGCACAATCTGGCGGCTCCGGGCTGCTCCAGATATGCCTGCTCCAGCATATTCTTCTGTCCAAATACAGCCCTGGTATCCCCGTCCAGAAGTACATTCCCCTTTGCAAATACAATAGCCCGCTCAAACGTTTCCGCCACAAAATCCATATCATGGAGAATGGAAATAACAATTTTGTGTTCCCTGTTAAGCGCCTTCATAATGGCCTTAATCCTCTCCTTGCCCATATAATCCTGGGCAATAGTGGGTTCATCAAATATGACCGCATCCGTGTCCATGGCTATAATTGCTGCAATGGATACCATTTTTCTGTCGGAGAGTCCCAGGTCATAGGGATTTACCTTTTCGGTTCCCTCCAGTCCCACCATGGCTAACGCCTTTTGGGCTGATGCTTCCGCGGCCTGTCTGTCCATGCCAATCTGCAGGGGCCCGAACATCACCTCATCCATTACCGTATTCTTAAATATCTGGTCATTGGGATTCTGAAACACCAGTCCAATGTCCTTTGCCAACTGAGCTGCCGTAAAACCCGACAGGTCCTGGCCATTAAACAGAATGTTCCCCTGTGTAGGCCGCAAAAGTCCCTTTAACAGTTTAACAAAGGTAGTCTTTCCAGCCCCATTCTGCCCGATGATGGCAGTAGGGCGCTCGTCAATAACAAGATTGATTCCTTTTAGGATTTCTTCCTTTTCCGTATATGAAAAATGCAGCCCCTTTATGTCAATCTGGTTCATACCGTCCCCTCCTGTCCGTATGTAAGAAGCGCGCCTGCCTCTTCCAGGGTAACCGGATATTGGCCCTTCTCTTTTGTCTTTATTCCAAGTTCCCGGCATATCCTTGTATAGGAAGGCGCGATTACACCATGTTCCTTTAAATCATTCCTGGAAAATATAGCTCCGGGTGCATCAAAATCCACCAGTTTTCCGTCATCCAGCAGCATGACCCGATCGCTGTAGGCTGCAATTTTCTCCATCTTGTGTTCTGCCATAATGATAGTGATTCCCTGCCGGCTCAGTCTCTGAACCGCTCGGAACACCTCCTCGCTTCCCTGCGGGTCCAGCTGCGAGGTTGGTTCATCCAATATGATAACCTCAGGCTCCATGGCAATGATGCTGGCAATGGCCATCCTCTGCATCTGTCCCCCCGAAAGGTCAAAGGGCGCCCTGTCTTTAAACCGGACAATATCCAGTTCCTCAAGGCTTCTGTCAATGCGCCGTATCATCTCATCCCTTGGTATGCCGAAATTCTCCAGACCAAATGCAATTTCCTCATAGACAGTCAGTTTGGAACCCGTCACCTGGTTAAATGGATTCTGGAACACGATTCCCACCTTCCGGCATAAGTCATCCACCTCCACATGCCTGACCTCGATGTCATCCACAAAGACCTTCCCTCCGTATGCACCCCTATAAAAGTTGGGAACCAGTCCTGTGAGGGCCTGGCAAAAAGTACTCTTACCCGAGCCATTCCTTCCTATAATACCTATGAACTCACCCGCATGGATTTCACAATTGATTCCGTCCAGGGCAAGGCGGTCTGTGTGGGGATACCTGTATTTCAGATTTGTTACTTTTATCTCAGCCATGTCATAATCCTCCAACCAATTGCTCCCACAATACCAAGAATCAGAAATCCCTGAATCACCTTGTCCAGTGTGGTCGTATGCTGTTCATTAAGAAATGTCTTCCTGTTTTTTGCATTAAATCCACGCACCTCAAGCGCAATGGCCCGCTCCTTTGTATCTATAAAAGAGCTCATAATAACTGGTGAAATCAGAGGAAGAAATGCCTTCATCCTCACCAGAAGGTTCCCCTCTGTTTCCATTCCCCTGCTTTTCTGGGCATCCGTAATGGTTGCCATTTTTTCCGTCATCTGCGGAATCAATTGGAACAAGGAAATAAACACATATCCAAATCTGGGCGAAAATCCTCTGCGCACAAAGTTCTCAATCATGTCGGACGGTTTGGTGCAAAGTACCAGTACGCAGAAGCAAAGGATGATATTAAACACATTAATGGCGATATCCAGAGCAAACATAAGACCTTCTTTATAGAAGGTAAGCCCCCAGATGCCAAAGAGCGCTGTTTCGTTCCCAGCCCGGAACAATCCCTGAATCAGCAGCACGGTGAGTACCACAAAACCAGACACACCTAAGATAGGTATGGTTTTTCGGATTACACCGGAACCAAACAGCAGCAATGCGCTTAAGAGGATGAATCCCGTGCTGGCCATATGATTCCCCATGAAAATCGGGATGAAAACAGCGGACAGAACATACAGAATCTTGCTTTCAGGCGAAAGCCTGTTTAAAAAAGAGTTCTTTTCCTCATATAAACTTATACTTTTCATTCATCTTCTCCTTAGTCCAGACTTTCTATTTTGCTGTTGCTCTGATACAGGGACAGAATGCTTTTTGGAAATCCTCTATAGAGTCCCGCCACCAGCAAAAGCACCACGATTTTGTCCGGAAGGTCCACCACGATTTCATCCGCCGTGGATGCAATCCAGGCTGGAAGCCCCTGAGACAAGGCTCCTGCATATACAATGTCTCCCCACAGATTACCTGTTGTTCCTCCCCAAAACATCATGTTCAGGGGGGTGGATACGATAACAGCAGCCAGGCCTGCCAGAACACCGGTTAAGATAGTCCCCCTCAGGTTTTTCATCCGACCATAATACGACATCAGTCCCACCACAATTCCAAGGGCCGCCTGTGAAAGGGCATATACTGTAGATATGGGGTCCATGGTAAGGCCATATATCAGATTGTTGGCAGCTCCTGCAATCGCCCCCACAACCGGACCGGCAAGACAGGCTGCAAGGCAGGTTCCAATGGAGTCCAGCCAAAGCGGCAGTTTCAATACGCCGGCAAACAGCTTACCGATATAATTAATCCCCACTGCAGCAGGTATCAGTACCAGCGCGGCCGTATTAAATTTCAGGGACCAGGGGCTGTTATAATTTTTTTCTTTCATCTTCCCGCCTCCTGTTCACGGACTTTTTCTTCCATGCGCACAATCGTTTCCAGGGCCAGAAGGATTTCATTCTTTTCTCCCTCTGCCGCCTGGTAAATGCCCTCCACGTATCCATTGATTTCCTCCTCAAGATTCCCCTCGAACAGGCTGACCGTATTCAGGACGGACGCTGTCTTGACGCCTCTTAACGCGCCTATGGTGAACAGCGCCGCAGTCTCCATATCCGCACCTAATATTCCTTTTTCATGCCAGTAGGCGTCAATCTCATCCTCCCGGTCCGTATAAAAGCTGTCATGGCTTCTGCATTTACCTATACGAAAGGGAAAATGGAATGTTTTCGCTGTCTCAACCATGCACATAAGAAGCTCCGTATCAGGCACCGCCGGATACTGCTCCTCTACATAGGATCTGGAAGCGCCGTCATCCCGGACAGCCCCATGAATCAGAAGCAGGTCTCCCATATGTATATCCTTCTGCAAAGCGCCGCAGCTTCCAATCCGTATCATATTTTTTACGCCTATGTGATGCAGTTCCTCCACCGCGATTCCCGTGGACGCCCCGCCCATTCCCGTGGAAACGGCCATGACCCGGACCCCCTTATAGATACCGCTGACGCTTTTATGCTCCCTGTTAAATGCAATCTCCTTAACATCCTCCAGAAATCCCTTAATCCGTTCTACCCTTGCAGGGTCTCCGGGAAGGATTGCGTAGGCTGCGCCATCCTGCCTGCTGCATCTGATATGCGGCTGTAAACTATCCATACTGTTCCTCCTAATTTCTTTCTCTGTTCAGGGCATCGTAATCCTTTATGGCAATATTCCCCTTATTCAGTTCAATAAGGCCCTGTTCCTTCAGTTGTTTTAAAATGCGATTCACACTTCGCTGGGTCACTGCCATCTTCTGGCTCAGTATTTCAGATGAGACCACGAAGCGCAGTTTACCGTCTGTTCCCGCATTGCCTACCAGGTACTGGCAGATTCTCTGCTTCAGCGTATAAAGGGTGTTCTGCCCCATATTCGCACACATCCGGTAAGAATTGCTGCACAGGGTCCGAATCATATATTCATTGAAGTTATTGTCCATGCGAATCCATTTGACAAAATAGGTCCGGTCCAGCTCCAGCATGGTCACATCACCCCTGGCCTCCACACGGCTTATATAGCCAACCTGGGAAAACAGTTCCAACTCTCCTATGTAATCCCCTTTTGTGTAGGTACACAAAAGATACTTCTTACCGTGTTCAGATTCCACATAGATATCCGCATAGCCAGAGGCTACAATATAAAATGTATTGTATATCTCACCCTGTTTCAGCACGAACCGGCTATCCTTGTATTTCCTTACTTTAAAATTCCGCAGGATCTCATAAGGACACTGCCGCAGAAGCTGGAACAGCACTTTATCTTTTTCCACAAGTTCCAGTAACTTCAATAAATTTTCATCCATTTTTGTATTCCTTTCGGCCGGTCATGGAATTATTATATATGAAAAGCAGGAATAAAGTATAGGATTTATGTCTCCTAACTCCTTCTTCCTGCCAGTCTTTTTATAAATGCAGATGCAATCATTGGACAAATGTCCTTTTGCATTTTCCCTTATTCATATATAAAACCATTCAGTCCATAGACAATCCCATTTCCGGAACAATCTCCTTCCATCCGCATGCCCGGGTGGGAACCATATACCCTTGTGGTAAAGACCTCCCGGCCTTCGTTTACAAATATTTCCAGCGAAGTGGTGTCTGAAAAAATATGCAAATCCGTAAGCCTCTCCAGCGGGACGCTCCGTCTGGTCCTGCCGCTTCCGCAGGTTCCCATATCCAGGGTCAGCAAACCATTTTCATAGGATAACGTCACATCTCCCCTGACAGTCAGGCACATGTCATGACAGGTCACAAAGGATATGCGTCCTTCAAACACAAGCCCTGGCTCCACGCCCTTGTCAAGTTCCTCAAAATCGTAATCCCTTCTGTCCCTGCGAAGCTCCCTCATCTCCTCCAGAGGCTGCTGCAAAAGGCGTCCTTCCCTCATATGGAGCTGCCGCGGCATGGTAAGGGCATGCTGCCATCCGGCGTTCACCGTCGGATTGGTGTAATCCGCATCCGGAATCCCCATCCAGCCTATGAGAATGCGCCGCCCCTTTTCATCCAGAAAGGTCTGAGGCGCATAGAAGTCAAATCCCCTGTCCACCATTCCAGGCAGCTGGGATTTCAGCTTGCAGGTATTTTCCCTGAAATCATAGTCCAGGCAGAAAACCGTACACTGATGCACATTCTGATACTCTGTTCCCATTGGCTTCACGCCCTGAGGGCAGCAGACCAGACAGAGCTGTCCGTCCAGGCAGAACAAATCCGGGCATTCCCACATATAGCCAAAGGTTTTGTCCGTAGTGATTCTATTAAAATACCCCCATTTTTTTAAATCCATTGACCGGTACAGGAGGACCATTCCCTTGCTGTGCACATCCCTTGCCCCCAGTACCATATAATAAAACTCCCCTTCTTTATACACTTTAGGGTCCCTTATGTGGCAGCTCATGTCATCCGGATAATCTCCGTGATTCATCACCAGTTCCTTGGCAGAAAAATGATACCCATCCTGGCTGGTAAAATGAATGGTGTTGCTCACCCGGCCGCCCATGATATAATCGTAATCATCCCGGTCAAACAGCTTCACATTGCCTGTGTAAAAATAGTGGATGGTTTTGTCCTCCACATAAGCTGAACCGGAATATACGCCATGGGCGTCCATGTCCTGATCCGGAAAAAGCACCGGCTCCTCCTGTTTATAATGGATGAAATCCCGGGTGGTATAGTGACCCCAGAGCTTAATCTCCCCTGTAGGCTCAAAGGGTGTATACTGATAATAAATATGGTACAGTCCCTGAAACTGGCAGAGGCCATTGGGGTCGTTCAGCCAGCCGGTTTCAGGCATCAGGTGGTAGGCCAGACGGCTGTCATCCGCCTTGACCATTTCCCTGTACTCCCTGTTTTCCCGGTACCATGCCTCATAGTCCTCCCTTCGGACCTTTTCATATTTTTTCAAGCTGCTTCCTCCTTACCGTCACCATGTGTTTACGCTGTCTTCATAGCCTCTGCCACCGCCATGCTTATTCTGTCTTCACTGCCTTTACCGCCACATTTTTGGCATCTGCCTGTTCACCAGGATATACGGTCACATCCAGATTTCCTCCCTCAGGCAGAATCATCATAGTCTGCGGATTCATTCCCTTTTCCCGAATCAGATCCAGGTCAGCGGCAATAAGCTTATCGCCCTTCTTCACCTTATCACCCTGGGACACAAATGCCTCAAACCCCTGCCCGTCCAGCTGTACCGTATTGATTCCGATATGGATGAGCACCTCCACACCTGTCTCAGATGTGATTCCCACCGCATGCTTTGTGGGAAACAGCAGGCTTATGGTACCGTCGCACGGCGCACATACCATGCCCTCCGCGGGATTGATGGCCACGCCGCTCCCCAGGGCCTTGGATGCAAACACCTCATCTGCGGACTGCCCCACATCCAGGATCTGGCCTTTCATGGGAACGTAAAGCTGGGTGACGATTTCCCGTGGCATTTCCATTTCCGAAGCCTCTTCTATTTCCCCGGCCCTGCTTCCCGTCCTTTTCTCCGTTCCGTCCTGCTGGTCAAGAGCAAACCTTTTCCAGAACACCATGGTAAGGGCAAAGGAAACGCCCATGGACAAAATGATTCCAATGGCAAAATTCATATAGTGGTCAGGCTTCATGGAGATAAAGCCCGGAAGTCCTGCTGCGCCCAATGCCTGCGCCAGTGTCTTGGTGGCCGCCAGATAGGCGCTTCCTGCCGCCGAACCAGCCATGGCTGCGTAAAATGGATACTTCAGTTTCAGTGTCACACCGAACATGGCTGGTTCCGTAATTCCCAACAGGGCAGAAATGCCGGACGCGGAGCAGATGGATTTCATCTTGTCATTCTTTGTCATGAGAAGCACTGCCAGGACCGCGGCGCCCTGGGCCACATTATTCATGCTTGCAGTTGAAAAAATGAAGCTGCCGCCTGTATGGGCGCTGTCAGCCAGCAGCTGTGTCTCAATGGCAATAAAGCTGTGGTGCATGCCGGTCATGGTAATAGGAGCGTATGCAAATCCAAAGAGAGCTCCGCCCACAGGCCCCAATGTATTGTACAGCCATGTGATGCCTGCGGCCAGCAGATTACCGGCTTCCCGCAGCACAGGTCCCACAAAGATAAAGGTCAGGAAAGAGGTCACCAGGATGGATAAAAGGGGTGTTGTCAGGTTATCCAGCCAGGATGGCGTTACCTTACGAAGCCGTTTTTCAATATTGGCAAGAATCCATGAAACAGCCAGAACAGGAAGGACTGTTCCCTGATATCCGATGGCGGCTATCTGAAAACCAAAGATGTCCCAAACAGGAGGCTGTGCCAGTCCAATCTGATATGCGTTCAGCAAATCGGGATGAACCATAATCATGCCCATGGCCGCGCCTAAAAACGCATTTCCTCCAAACTTCCTGGTTGCGCTGAAGCCGATGAGTACCGGCAGAAAGGTAAAGGGCGCGTTTGCAAAGGTATTGATGGCCGAAGCCAGCCCCTGCCACATGGGGTACAGCGC
This sequence comes from Enterocloster clostridioformis, assembly GCF_020297485.1. Lineage (NCBI taxonomy): Bacteria > Bacillati > Bacillota > Clostridia > Lachnospirales > Lachnospiraceae > Enterocloster > Enterocloster clostridioformis. The sequence continues at coordinate 321,973 of NZ_JAIWZC010000001.1, read as the reverse complement.
AATAATGGACCGCCCGTTTATAAGCGGTGAAGTCAGCAGGTTGTTAAGGCCCATGAGAAGACCGCCTGCCACAATGGCGGGAATGATTGGCACGAAAATGTCACTGAGCATTTTAATGAAACGCTGGACCACATTTCCCTTTCCCTCTTCTTTTTCCTCCGGCTTTTCCTCCAATGTTCCCAGCTGTTTCTGCACTTCATCGCAGACCATGTTCACAATACCGGAACCAAATATAATCTGGAACTGGGATTGTGTGAGAAACACTCCTTTTACCCCCTCCAGGTCGCTGATTGCCTCTTCGTTCCGCAGCCCGTTGTCCCTGAGCTGAAAACGAAGCCTGGTGGCACAATGGGTAACTGACTTAATGTTGTCTTTTCCGCCTACATACTTGATGACCAGACTTGCCGTCTTTGCATAATCCATCATATTCCCTTCCCCTCTTCTTACTATGTTTTCCTTCAATGTTTTGGCATCGGTTCCACACTTATATAATAGGGCATTCAATCTATAAAGTCAATATTTTATTGGTACCGATTCCATTTTTATACGTAGAATAATCCCCCTGAAATTTGTTCACTTTTCACATATCTCCATCATTTTCACCCTGAACACCAGAAAATCCCTTTATTTCTTAACGCTTCCGCCTTCAATTATCCTGTAATCCACTATCTGTTTCTTTGGCACCGGTTCCCGATGTATCATCTTAAGAATGGTTTCAGCTCCCAGATAGCCCAAACCATAGGAATCAAAACGCAGGGTGGTCAGCTCAGGCTTTAACAGGGTGCTTTCGTCATATCCGCCAAATCCTGCCACGGAAACATCCTCGGGAATCCTCAGCCCTCTCTCCCCCAAAACATGGTACGCGCCAAAAGCCAGGCGGTCCGTGGCACATATGATTGCGTCTACCGGGCCCTGATCCAGAATTTCCTCAGCCATACAAATTCCGCTGGCATAGCTGTAATCGCCGGTGGCCGTGACCACATTCTTAACGCCGCACTCTTTCAGGCCGTCCATCACGCCCTGCTTACGGTTGAGCCCCACCGCCACATCAAGGCCGGACACTCCCATGTATCCAACCCGCGCCGGAGCAGCCCTTCCCACACGGACTCCCATGGCCTTTCCCGCCCCGTAGTCATCGTGGACAATGGATATTCCCCCGTCATATTCCTGGGCCGCCACGACCACGGGCACAGGACTTTCCTGTATCAGGTTTCTGTGCGCCTCTGTTATGGTAATGGCGCTCAGTATGATGCCGTCCACCTTCAGCGTAATCAGTCTTTGGATATTCTTAAGCTCCAGGTCCACGCTGTGGTCCGAGTCCTTAATCAGCGTTTCATACCCCTGCTCCCTCAGGTAGCGCCCGATGCTGGTCACCACCCGGCTGGACACCTTGGAATTAAGGGTGGGAAGGACCACTCCAATCACATTGCTTTCCTTGGCCTTTAACCTGGCAAATGTATTGGGCTCATAATTATACTCCCTTATGATTTCCTGAATTCTTTCCCTGGTGGATTCCTTTACACTGCCTCCATTAAAATATCTGGACACCGTACTCTTGGTAACCCCTGCCATATTTGCAATATCATCCATGGTAATCTTTCTTGATGACATATCCATCCCTTCACTTTCATTCGCTGTGCGTTGGTTTGCTGTATGCTCAATAACCGTGTGGCCGGCTGCGCATCGTATGCCGGCTGTACGTGGGATACAACAGACGCAGACTCCCAGTATGCCCTGTAAAACAGGCATGTTGACAGCTGCGTCCGCCTCCCTGCTATCTCTTATTCATTAGTATATCAAAACCTCGGCATTCTGTCCTCCATTATTGTAAAATTACCGCGGCCTGTTTTCATACCAATCCTTTAGATAATCTGACTTCCGAAGGGCATCAAAGCCAGTTTGGCCAGCTTGAACTGCTGTAACCCAAAAGGTATGCCCACGATAGTAATGCAAAGCAGTACCCCGATGATAGCTGACTCAATGGCCAGGGGCAAACCGGAAACCAGCAGCCAGATAATATTAAGGAGCAGGGAGCCCGCTCCCCCGCCGTAGACCACTTCCTTTCCAAAGGGAAAGAAACTCAGGCCCGCAAATTTAAAGCATTGTAGCCCTACCGGTATACCTATGATAGTTATGCACCACAGGCAGCCTGTCAGCAGCCAGGACAGGCCGCTTATACATCCGCCGAATATAAACCATAATACATTTCCAAGACATCCCATATATCTTACCTCCCTTCCCGCTCTGCTTCCAGTGTCTGCCTCATCTCCTGGAGCCGTTTCCGAATACAGCCTACCTGCCGTCTGGCTTCCCTGACCTGATTCAGGGCATCCCCTATTTTGGACTGCACCATCCAGTCAGCTATGACTCCGTCAAAGAAGTAATCGGCAAAAGTCAGAAAGCTTCCCACATCCATCTTTAAATCCCCGGTCAGATTTACATCCAGCAATTCTTTCTTTAACCTGCGCAGATGTCCCCTTGCCTCATTCATGGCTGCCTGGGCTTCATCCATCCGGTTATGCTTAAACATGGTACTAAAGAATCCTCCGCCCAGCATATCCCAGATTCCCCAGCTGCTTGCCTTCTGCAGCTGTTCTTCCGCCTTTTGCAGGCTCATGGATGCCATATCCGCTGCCATCAATGCCTCATTGATTTCCTGTTGTCTGCTTTTTCTCTCCATCCTGTTCTCCTTTCTGCGATAAACAATACCTTGCTGTTGTGCGAGGCAGGTATTACCGCCAGCTTTGCATCAGAGAAAAAAAGACCTTTATGGTGGCTGGCTCCCTGCCACAATAAAAGTCTTGCACATTTCATTTTATACGGGTGCCCCTGGCACCGAGATGACGATTTAAAATCCACCTTCCGGTGGTTCGCTACTCCCTTTTATTGGAACTGATTATATCATGCTGTATATTGAATGTCAAATACGATAAGTTGAAGAATCTATTACATTTTTCTGGCAAAACAGAATTCTGAACATTTTATGAAACGAATGGTAAAGTAATTTATTATAATGAACCAAAAAACCGAACTCCCATGAAAGAGTCCGGTTTTTGACTGATACAATGGAGCATACGGGATTCGAACCCGTGACCTCCACACTGCCAGTGTGGCGCGCTCCCAGCTGCGCTAATGCCCCAGCACTCGTAGATAATACCATAAATCCAGACGAAAATCAAGTACTATTTTTCCAATTATTCATACTTTTTGAAAATAGAGAGATTCGTAAATAAAAAGTCAACTTTCTCCCTTTTATTCCTTAAGGAATTTTATTCTTAATTTAGCTCCTGCTCAAACTTTTGTCACAATTTCCTTGTATACTCTTTTTCATAACAAGGAATTACTCCTTTTGATATAGATTTCTCTCATACTTAGCCGGCACGATTCCTTCGTGCCGGCTCCTCTCATATTCAGGCGCCCTCTATTTTCCTGCCTGTTTTACCCGAAACACCCAAAAGATACTTTATTCACCTTATTATCCCCTCGTTATTGACATTTTCACACATTCCTACCGACAGCATATTATACGTTAGAAGCCAGACAAGCTTCTATATAAATCAGAAAAGGATGTGTATTTATATGGCTTATCCAAAAGTTCATATCGTCAACTCAACTAATTTCAGCGTAAAGGGAAAAGTGAAGTACGCCTCTGCCTTTTGTTCTGATGACAATTATGAGATAGCTCCATGGGAAAGCTGGACCGCCGGCAGCCGCGGAGTCTGCCTCCTTACAGAAGTATCCGCCACTGTCCACACTCCGGGCCATGATACCAAGGCAACTCCCTATGAATCCTCAGGAACATCCTACAGTCAGTTTGCCGTACTTCAAACAGAACCCGGAAAATTCACGATGACCCGTATCGTGACCTAACCCAAATGCCAGTGCGGCTTATGCCGTGCTGGCATCTGATATTCTGCCGCATCAAGCTTGCCGTACCTGATATCTCCATCCATCGGTATCCTGTCTTCAGCGCCATTCCATCTGCCATCAATAACAGTAGCTGTGATATCTGGTCCTCAGATATTCTCCCTTGCCCTGTCTGCCGCCTGACTGCCAGACCACATTTCCCGGCAGGATGCTTCCATTTTCCAGAAGCCACTTCGCATTGGCCCAATTGCTTGCTGTGGGTTCACGATAGTAATTCCCGTCCCTGGTGCAGGAATACTGCCCCGGTGCAAATACCACGCCTTTGATGGTGTTGGGAAACTGGCCGTGATTCACCCTGTTTAATACCACGGAACCTACCAGCAGCTGCTCATCATCCGGACAGTTCTGTGCCTCACCACAGATTACATGAGCCAGTATATAAAGGTCCTCTTCCGAATAGGAAGGACGCCGTATCTCAATACCGGAGAGACATTTTGTTTCTATATATGCATGTCCGGCCTCTGTTGTTATCATTGACCAATCGCCGTATTCGCCCAAAACCTCAAAGGAGGTATTCAAAAATGCCTGGTCCAAAACCACTGCCTCTGTGCTGGGCTCCTGATAAATATTGATTCCATCCTGGTTAGCAAACTTAATTGTCTTATGGGCCGCGTCCTGAAGAGCGGTTTTGAATCCACTCACCACGCTTTTTGCGGCGAGCACCATATCTGTCCCGTTTTCTTCTGCCTGCACGGTCATTGGCACTGCCAGTGATATGGTCAGGGCCATGGCTCCCAATATAACGATTCGTTTCATATCTACTCCTTAAAATGTTTGAACTGCCTGGGCAGGATACTCGCCACCTGCCCATGGTATTTGTTCTCTATTATATTCTGTCCCAAAATTAGCAATCCAAACATATTTAAGGTAATTAATGGCAAAAAAAAGCCGCCACAAAGTGACGGCCCAAATGCTCATCCGTTCTTAAGAAATCATATTCACGGGTCTGCAACCTTTCTTTTATTTGTCCTAAGGTCATGCAATTCTCCTTTTTCAGTATCATTTATGCCATTATAGCAGGACTGGTGAATGAAAGCAAACCAATTAGGGGCTGTGGACAAAAGATAGGTACAGATAAATGCAGACAGATGTGAAATAATGAAAATGTGATCATGACTAAAAGTGAAACGAGTACCCGCACCTGCACTCAATCTCTCCTGTATTGTAAATCTCGCCTTTCAAGCGCTTTATATGCGCCTTCCTTCCACATAGGGGACATACAAAATCCGCCTCCCCATATCCGTCGGTACCCTGCAATGCCTGCAGGGACGCCCTTATGAAGCAATATAGATTTTCAATGGTCATCTCCTGTTCCAGGTTGACCCCGCAACAATCTTCCATTTGTATACCTCCTGCCTTTTTTTATCATGATGCCGGGTATTGCTTGATTCAAATTCTCCTCTGTGGCAGGTCCCGGTCTGGGGCGGATTACCATATCCGGTGTATGCCTCCAAAAGCCAGTCCTTTGAGATACCCTCTTTGAAAATACCACTATGAAAATGCCTGCCGCAAACCTGACGGCAACAGTATACGCTCCTTTGAAAAATCCAGGAAGGATACGCTGTAAAATCCATCCTCTTCCTCGTCCGCGGCCTGGGCCTTATGCCAGATATCCAGCGCTTTTTGAACCGTTATCTCCACATCATGGTAATAATAGAGGTTAGCGCTGGTATGGGCCACAACGTCCGCAATCAAAAGCCTGGCATCCTGGTTCTCAAATAAAACTTCATTCAGATTGTCCTTTGTGATTTTCATATGGCTGCCTCCTGTATTTTATAGATTCTGTTTAACGGTTGCTGTTTAACGGTTTTCCCATCTTAGGTCCCCGGCAAAGAACATATGTTCTTTTATGTTTTCATAATACCACAAACGTACGTTTGTGTCAAGACAGAAAACAGCTCCCGGCACTTACAGACAGTAACCTGCAGGCAGTCATAAATCATGGCAATACGCGTCCCCTTTTCCTGCTGACATACAGGAATGTCCCGGTTAAACCATGAATCACTCATACATGGCCAACCTTGCACATATATTGTAAAAACATATCATATGAGGCTTTTATGCAAACCATAACCCAGCATATCCTGACAGACCAGATGGATTACCAGAATTCCGTTGTACTCAACTGCCAGATCCGTTACCCGCAATTTAATAATGCTTCCTGCAATCAGGAAGCTCTTCAGACCATAAACCAATATTATGTCACACAGGCAAGCGAAAAAGGACGGTACTGCCGGACTGTATTGTATCCCCAGGCAGCCGAAGAGGCAAATTACAGCCGTGACCGCAGCTTTCCATTTTTTCCGTATGAATTCAATGTAAGCTACGTGGTAACTTATAGCCGGGACTGTATTTTCAGTCTCTTTTCGGAACAGTATACCTTTACAGGCGGAGCTCACGGCTCCACGCTGCGGACATCTGAGACCTGGGATGCCGAATCCGGCAGACAAATGACGCTAAATGACTTTTATTCGGATAATCCTTCTTATATCCATGATATCCAGAATTGGATCCAGCTTGAGATTGCGGAGAGACTGAAAGCCAATCCCGGTACCTATTTTGACAATTATCCCCAGCTCCTGCGCAATTCCTTCCATCCGGAAAATTTTTATATGACGCCAGAGGGAATTGTCATTTATTACCAGCAGTATGATATTGCCCCTTATTCCAGCGGCATACCGGAATTCCTGCTGCCTTTTGACGCAAATGTATCTGAATCCTGAGTATCTGAATCCTGACAGCCAAACGAGCGTTTCCGGCCTTCCGGCAGCCTCCCGGAGGCCATAGCAGGGAAGCCATGGCAGTTCCTTCTGCCCGTTGCCTAACCCGGTCTGTGATGCTATAATTACATGGCAGAGGGACGGACACGTCCCCAAATCACAATACAGGAGGAACTGCCATGAATTTCACATATAATCCAAATCAGATTGCCCTTTACGATGAACAGGACAAACTGCTGGCTGAAGTAACATTTCCAGATACTGCGGATGGCGCCGTAGATATTGACCACACCTTTGTGGATGATTCCCTTCAGGGTCAGGGAATCGCGGGCAAACTGATGGAAGCCCTGGCAGGGCATCTGCGTGCCCAGGGCAAGAAGGCTGTTTTGACCTGTTCCTATGCCGTCAGATGGTTTGAAAAGCATCCGGAGTATCATGATTTAATCAAATAGTCTCTGAGCTATAAAACAGCCACTCATGGATGCGGCACTGTAAAACAGGATCTGTTAATTCCGGGAAACGGCACAGCTTCGGCTCTGCCGTTTTTCTCTGTCCGCCTCAGAAAAGAACATATCAGCGGGCCTGGCAAAGGTTCCAAACTCACCGTACAGCGCCTGACAGATGACCAGAGGTTCTCCTGTCCTGTATCATTATCCTGTGTCCATTTCTATATAAACCATGTGATTCCCAAAGCTTATCTCTCCTTACCGGAGCCTCTTGTCAAATCATAGCTTTCACCTATCATCCTTTTGATATCCTTATCCGGAACGCTTCCATCCAGAACCACCGTATTCCAGTGCTTCTTATTCAGATGGTACCCTGGCCGTACGCCGGAATAGGCATTGCGCCAAAATTCAATCCACTCAGGCGCGCATTTCAGGTTAATGCAGACCTGTTCCTCCCGCCGGTATATCCAGGCAAATACCCGCTTATTGCCCCGGTGACGTATGACAGTCCATTCGTGATCCCGGAAGGGATAGTCTTCATATACATCTTTATAGGTAAGACAATATGTAATCAAATCTTTCTTTGTCTTCATTCGTTCTCACTCCTTTATCAATCAGACTATGGCCGTATTCATTCTCCGCTTTATATATGCATAAACAGACAGCACATTCAGTCTCATATTCCTAGATTATATCAGATTTATTTCTATGAAACAAAACATGGAGCGTGCCGACGGAGTGTAACCTCCATCTTCACGCTTCATACCGCGGCTTTAGCTTAATACCACCTCACCATGGGCAGTTCATTGTTCACGCCCTTGCTCACCAGTATCTGATGAAGGTCAATGACCCCATTGTGGAATGCAGCTGCGCAGGAGCACAAATACAAATCCCACATGCGGACGAATTCCTCGTCGAACATGTCCTTTATCTCCTTTTCATGTTCCTTGAAATTCTTTTCCCAGCACAGCAATGTTTTGTTGTAATGGTTTCTCAGATTCTCCACATCCAAAATATGGAAGTCATGTTCTGCCATCAGGGATATGATTTCCCTGAGGCTGGGAATGACACCGCCCGGAAATATATATTTTTTAATCCAGGGATCTCCTGCGTGTTCCTTCTGGCTGCTGATGAAATGGAGAAGGAATACGCCGCCCGGATTCAACACCTTGTCCATGCAGTCCATGAACCTGCCGTAATTTTCTCTGCCGACGTGCTCCACCATGCCCACGCTGACCACACGGTCAAATTTCATGCCGCCTTTCGGCAAATCCCTGTAATCCATGAGCTGAACGTCCAGAAGGTGTTCCAGTCCTTCCTCCTCTATGCGCTTTTTAAAACCGTCATACTGCTCCGTACTCAGGGTGATGCCGGTTCCTTTGACTCCGTATTCCCTGGCCGCCCTGATTAACAGAAATCCCCAGCCGCAGCCCACATCCAGAAGGCTCATGCCCTCTTTAAGCGCCAGCTTCTTCAGAATATAATCCGTTTTATTCATCTGGGCCTCATAGAGGGTATCCTTTTCCGACTTAAAATATCCGCAGGAATAGTTCATGGTCTCGTCCAGCCACAGCTTATAAAAATCATTGCCGATATCATAGTGGGAGGACACCTCCATCTTCTGGTTTTTCCTGGAATTCGAGGGATAAAGGAGCTTCCTCAGATGCAGGCGGTTGACAGAAAATCGGTCCATCTGCCCCAGGAAATGGTCCAGGGCCTCATACAAATTCCCCTCCACCTCCAGTTTGCCCTTCATATAGGCCTCCCCCAATGCCAGGGAGGTGCTGTCCATCAGCTTCTTCACCGGTATAGTTTCCCTGATGTCAACGGCAAACATGGGATTGCCATGGCCTACCCGGTCTTCGTGGTCCTTCCATTTTACCAGAAAGGGATAATCCGTAAATCGGTTCAGAAATTGAACCATTGCCTTCTCTTCTAACATACTGGTATCACACATCCTTTCTTCCAGTATTATCCCCTTCTGGAAACAGAATATTCAATCGAGTAGGAGGAAGGCGATTATTTCGCCTTCCGACCTCTCACACCACCGTACGTACCGTTCGGTATACGGCGGTTCAATCAACTTAACATGTAACAGCCTTTTCGGCGTAGTAGTCTTCCATGGATACAAGACCAAACTTAGCTAGTCTCTCTTTACTGATACAAATGTGGAGATTCCAGCTTCTGCACACTCTGGCATATCCTTTGGCATATGAAATGCCATGTGCCGCATTTGGCGGCAGACCAAGTTTGATAAGATTCTTTTCCCTGTTCTTTGGCGTTTTCCAGTGTTTCCATATGCACATGCGCAGTCGATACCGAATCTGTCCGTCCATTTTTGCGCACAGCCTTTTCATGCTTCCGATTTTGAAATAATTTATCCACCCTCGGATAAGCCGGTTGAGTTTCCCAATTTTATAACCATTGCCCACTCCCCAGCTCCTGCTTGTATATTTCTTCATCTGCGCCTTGAACTTTGCTGCCGCTTTCGGGTGTGGTCTGGCTTTGTACCCTTTGGCAAATGAGTCATAGTAAAATCCAAACCCCAGATACTTAATGCCCTTTGGTTTATCAACCCTGCTCTTTTCCGCGTTCACTTTCAGTCCAAGCTTTTCCTCTATAAACCGAGCCACGCTCTTCATTACCCGCTCTGCCGCCTGTCTGCTCCCGACCATTATAATAAGGTCATCTGCATACCGGACGAAATCCAGCCTCCTTGCTTCCAGTTCTTTGTCCAGCTCATTTAACATGATATTTGCTAACAGCGGCGAGATATTTCCACCCTGCGGTGTGCCGACTACCGTATCTTCATACTCATCATCAATCATTACGCCGCTGACCAGAATCTTTCTTACCACCGATATGACATCTCCGTCCTTTATTGTCCGTCCGAAAATCGTCATCAGCTTGTCATGGTCTACTGTGTCAAAGAATTTCGCTAGGTCGATATCCACTATCCAGTTGTGTCCGTCATTCATCATTTCCAATGCTTTAAGGACTGCCTGCTGTGCACACCGCTTGGGTCTGAATCCATAGCTGTGGTCGTGAAACTGCTCCTCAAATATCGGGGTAAGCACCTGTGCCACCGCCTGCTGTACAAAGCGGTCTACTGCTGTTGGCACTCCAAGATTTCTTGTACCACCATCGGGTTTGGGTATCTCCACCCTGCGGACTGGCTTCGGCTTATACTTCCTCGTCCGCAACTGTTCCTTAATGTTTTCGCCGTTTTCCGAAAGATATGCGCCAAGTTCTTCAACGGTCATCCCGTCCACGCCTGCCGCTCCTTTATTCCTTACGACTTGCAGATACGCCGCATTTAGATTATCCCTGCTTAATATCTGCTCCATGAGACTGCTTGTGTCCATGCGTTGTTTCCTTTCTGCCCCTTTTGCCTTTGCCGCCTTTGAAGTCATCGACAGGCGTATGCTCCGGCTACGAAGTGGAACGTACTTCAACTGATTGATTGTTCAGCCCTTCGCTCCGTCCCCATTACAGGAACTTCCTCACTACTATGGCTTCTGCTGACTTCTCACAATTCGTTGTTACTACGGCTAATGAGACCGCCTGTGAGACCTCCCCAGTTAAGGTGCGTGTTCTTTTCCTCCATGTACCTGCCGCATTTACTCGTACTTCCGGCAACCTTTTGGACTTCAGTGCCTTTTGCCACCTTATCCGTATTTCCGAGCCTTATATGCGGTTCCTGTCCGTCAGGTCAGAGGTTTGCTTACAGCTTCTTTCAGATTCCGTCTCACGGCGGACACCCTTGCTGTTCGGCTATGTGCTTCGTTGTTGCCTACGCGCACTTGGGACTTTCACCCATTAGAAAACGCCCATGCTGGGCAAACAAAACCCCGGAGAGCCTAAGCCCTCCGGGGTCTGTCATTCATAAAATATTTAAAATCTGACCAAAGATTAGTCGTTGCCGTACAGTGCAACCAGCTTCTCTAAGTAAGCGTAACGCTCCTTAGCCTCTGCCTCGTTACGTGCAAACAGCTCGGCTGCTCTCTCAGGATTCTTCATAGCCAGGGACATGTAACGAACCTCGCCCTTTAAGAAGTCCTGATATGTCTCAAGCTTAGGAGCCTTGGAATCCAGGGTGAACTTCTTCTCAGCTGCCGGGTTGTAGCGGAAGTTGTTCCAGTAGCCGCACTCTACAGCCAGCTTCTCCTCTGTCTGAGCCTTGTCCATGCCCTTCTTGATACCATGGTTGATACATGGAGCGTATGCAATAATCAGAGATGGTCCCGGATAAGCCTCTGCCTCGGCAATTGCCTTAACAGTCTGAGCCATATCAGCGCCCATACAAATCTGTGCAACGTACACATAACCATAGCTCATGGCAATGCTGGCCAGGTCTTTCTTCTTAACGTCCTTACCGCCTGCAGCGAACTGTGCAACAGCACCTGTCTTGGTAGCCTTGGAGGACTGGCCGCCTGTATTGGAGTAAACCTCAGTATCGTATACCATGATGTTGATGTCCTTACCGGATGCCAGTACGTGGTCTACGCCGCCGAAACCGATATCGTAAGCCCATCCGTCACCGCCGAATACCCACTGGGACTTCTTAGCCAGGAAATCTTTATTCTTAACAATGTCTCTGCAGACATCGCAGTCAACGCCGTCCAGAGCTGCAACCAGCTTATCGGCAGCAGTGCCGTTCAGAGCGCCGATGCCAAATGTATCGAGCCATTCCTTGCAGGCTGCCTTCATCTCGTCAGTAGCCTTCTCGTTAGCCATTACGCTCTCAACCTTAGCCTTTAAGCCGTCTCTGATTGCGTTCTGAGCCAGTAACATACCGTAACCAAACTCAGCGTTATCCTCAAACAGGGAGTTGTCCCATGCAGGACCCTGTCCCTTGGCATTTACGGTGTAAGGTGTGGATGGTGAGGAGTTGCCCCAGATAGAAGAGCATCCTGTTGCGTTGGCAATGTACATCCTGTCACCAAACAGCTGGGTGATTAGTTTTGCGTAAGGAGTCTCGCCGCATCCTGCGCAAGCGCCGGAGAATTCAAGCAGAGGCTGTCTGAACTGGCTGCCCTTAACGGTGTTCTCTTTGAACTTAGCCAGAACTTCTTCCTTGATAGGCAGGGACTGGCCAAAGTCAAAGATGGCCTGCTGGCCAAGGTTAGCCTCAAGGCTTTCCATAACCAGAGCCTTGTTGCCCTTCATGCCTGGGCATACATTTGCACAGGAACCGCATCCCGTACAATCCAGTGCGGAGATGGTTATGGCAAACTTGTAGCCGGCCATACCTGTCATATCCTTCATCTTCATGTCCGCAGGTGCCTTAGCAGCCTCGTCAGCGGTCATGGCAACCGGACGGATTACAGCGTGAGGACATACATACGCACAGAAGTTACACTGGATACAGTTGTCCGGATTCCATACAGGAACCTTAACAGCGATGCCGCGCTTCTCATATGCGGAGGTACCGGATGGTGTGGAACCATCTGCGTATTCTGTAAATGCGGATACGGGCAGGGAGTTACCTTCCTGAGCGCTTACCTTTGTCTGAATGTTGTTGACGAAGTCAACTACATCCTTTCTTCCCTGGGTTACAACTGCATAGTCAAGACCTTCGTCTTCACAGTTCTTCCAGCTCTCCGGAACCTCTACCTTGTGCATGCCCTTAGCGCCTGCGTCGATAGCTGCCCAGTTCTTCTGAACAACGTCCTCGCCCTTGCGGCCGTAGGTTGCCTTTGCAGCAGCCTTCATCAGCTCATTTGCCTTCTCAGCAGGAATGATGCCGGTCAGCTCGAAGAACGCGGACTGAAGGATGGTGTTGATACGTGTTGGGCCCATGCCTGTCTCAATACCAATCTTTACACCGTCGATGGTGTAGAAGTTGATGTTGTGGTCAGCGATGAACTTCTTAACCTGTCCTGGAAGATGCTTCTCAAGACCTTCCATATCCCATGGGCAGTTTAACAGGAATGTACCGCCGTCAACCAGCTCCTGAACCATGTTGTACTTGCGTACATATGCGGGATTGTGGCAGGCAACGAAGTTAGCTGTACGGATTAAATAGGTAGACTTGATTGGGCTGTGTCCGAAACGCAGGTGGGACATGGTAACGCCGCCTGACTTCTTGGAGTCATAATCAAAGTATGCCTGTGCATACATGTCTGTATTGTCACCGATGATCTTGATGGAGTTCTTGTTTGCACCAACCGTACCGTCAGCGCCCAGCCCCCAGAACTTACAGTTTGTGGTTCCCTCAGGAGTGGTAACCAAAGGAGCTCCAATCTCTAAGGACAGGTTTGTAACGTCATCCACGATACCTACGGTAAATGGGGACTTGGTTGTATTCCCGTAAACTGCCACGATCTGAGCAGGTGTGGTATCCTTGGAACCTAAGCCGTAACGTCCGGTTAAAACCTTAACCTGGTCAAACTTGCTTCCCTTAAGGGCGGCAACAACATCCAGGTACAGAGGCTCGCCGATGGCGCCCGGCTCTTTTGTTCTGTCTAATACGGAGATAACCTTAACAGTATCAGGAATGGCGTCAATCAGGGCCTGTACGCAGAATGGTCTGTACAGACGAACCTTAACAACACCAACCTTCTGTCCCTGCTTCATCATGTAGTCGATGGTCTCCTCAATGGTGTCATTGACAGAACCCATGGAGATGATGATGTGCTCGGCATCAGCAGCGCCGTAGTAGTTGAACAGCTTATAGTCAGTACCAATCTTGGCATTAACCTTGTCCATATATTCCTGAACGATTGCAGGAAGGGCATCATAGTACGGGTTGCAGGCTTCTCTTGCCTGGAAGAAGATATCCGGGTTCTGAGCGGAGCCTCTCTGGCATGGATGATTTGGATTCAGTGCATGCTTGCGGAAAGCATCTACAGCGTCCATGTCAACCATTTCCTTAAGATCCTCATAATCCCAGGTTTCAATTTTCTGAATCTCATGGGATGTACGGAAACCGTCGAAGAAGTTGATGAATGGAACCTTGCCCTTGATGGATGCCATATGTGCAACAACAGTCAGGTCCATTACTTCCTGTACACTGGACTCGCACAGCATGGCGCATCCGGTCTGACGGCACGCGTAAACGTCGGAATGGTCACCGAAAATAGATAATGCATGGCTAGCAAGAGCACGTGCGGATACGTTGAATACGCCTGGCAGCTGCTCGCCCGCGATTTTATAAAGATTAGGGATCATCAGTAACAGACCCTGTGACGCTGTGTAGGTGGTGGTCAGAGCACCTGCTGCCAGAGAACCATGTACAGCACCTGCTGCACCAGCCTCAGACTGCATCTCTGTAATCTGTACTTCACGACCGAAGATATTGGTTCTTCCGTCTGTTGCCCATTCGTCTGTGGCTTCAGCCATAGGTGAGGATGGGGTAATCGGATAGATAGCCGCTACATCAGTAAATGCATATGACGCATGTGCTGCTGCATGGTTACCATCCATGGTTTTCATTTTTCTTGCCATTTTGATTTCCTCCTACAAATAGTGAATATGTAATGGTATACATGTGAGTCTGCCCTGGATCCGGGCATGTATAAACATGCTTCAACCCTATGCAGACTGACCTGTCTACTATTATAGCAATTATTTAACAAATTGCAAATGCTTAATCGAAATTACGCCAAAAAATACAATGTCAAATTTTAAAAATGTATAAAATGCAGCAAAAAAAAGAGAAACCAATGATTCGGGTTTCTCTTTTTCTGTCTGCTTTTTTATTCCGGTTTCAGCGGTGCAATCACCGGATTATCCCCGCCCGGTCCGGCTGCCCCGTTCTCAGACGGCTGTGGTACCTGGGAGGGATTTGGCGCCGTCCCAGGCGCTGTGGTGGGCGCTGCCGGCTGGGTCACTGTGCCGGGTCCATTCTCCTGTGAACCGTTCCCGGAAGGTATGGAGGTTGCCTCATCACCCGGAATATAGCCGTCCGGCATTCCGTCAATGATTGGCGGTGTTGTCTCTGTGGAAAGGGTAGTCTCCTCAGGCGCCAGCACCACGCCGGTGGTGTTGCGGCGGATAACAGGGGCATGGCCTTTGTATGTGGTCTTATGGTCCTGTTCCCTGGAAATTTCCTTTCCGTCTTTATATACCACCTTGTAGGTAATCCATCTGCTTCCCTTGCTGCCTGCGCTCTTCTGAATCTCCACACCCGGCTCAAGGGTCTGGTCCTCCTCATAAGCAGGCGCCGGCGGATCCAGTTCCTCCACTTTCTCGGATACCAAATCCAGCTTGGTTCCCTCCTCCAGAATGGGAATTCCATAAATGGAAACCGTCATCTTCTGGTCCGCGTAGCTGGCCTTGATGCCGATGGATGTGCTGGAGGTGTTCTTGAAGCGGAAATCCGGCTGTTCCCAGCTCACCGTTGCATCCTGGCCCGGCGTGATATAGTTGGGCTCAAATGTATGGGAGCGTCTGAAGGTAATGCTCTCCTCCCCCAGACCTGACCTGTATACTGCATTGTACAGGGTGGTGGATACCTGGCATACGCCTCCGCCGATTTCCTGTACTACCTCTCCGTTGTTATAGGCGGCTGCTCCCTGGTAGCCCTTTGCTTCTGTCCTCTGTCCCACCACTGCGTTAAAGGAGAATTCCTCTCCCGGATGCACAACCGTACCGTTCAGCGCCTCCGCAGACAGCCTGATGTTGGTGTTTCGGGCCTTATTGGCTGTGGTCTTTGTGGTGAAGGTGCTTATGGTCTTATATTTTTCCTTGGCAGCCGCGGCGCTGATATCCGGCGCCGTCTCACTTCCCGTGGCTGTGATGGAAGCGTCGAACTTCTTATCCTTCAGGGCCTTCAGTATGTCTGCCGCCAGCTTCTCCTGGTCAATGGCAAAACCATGTTCTTCCCCTGCAAACACAAAAGTGCCCTTTTCCTTGTCGTAGCTGTCAATGGAACCGTTTTTGGCCTTTTTATTCCACTTGGCGGCACAGCTTTCCGCCTCCTTGGCAGCCGCCTCCTCCAGTCCGTCCATGCTCAGAGTATAACTCTCGGCCGGCTCCTGGCTGTAGATTTCCTCCAGCAGCGCATCCACCTTTTCCGCCGCTAAATTCGTCACATTATATGTATCTCCGTCATAGGTGACCGTCATGCTCCAGGGATATTCCTTCAGGATCGCATTTCTGGCCTGGTTCTTGGACATGCCGGTGATGGCGATTCCATCCACCTTGACTTCCTTCATCATCTCTGTCCCGGTTGTCTCTTCCGTGCTGTCTACCGGTTCGCTTCCCCCGGCGCCCTTAAACTTCATGGCCAGTGATATGCACGCAATAAGGATAATAAGGATAACTCCGGCTATGGCAATCTTCTTATAATCCGGCCCCTTCTTTCTCCTGTGAGGGCTGTTGCGCCTGGCTGTCTGGGCCGCGTTCATCCTGCCGGCCTGTCCTCCTGAACGGTAGGAATAGGAACTCCTTGAACCGCTGCCCGACGAACTGCTTCTGCCTGTATTTCTGGACGCTGCGCGTCCCGTGCCTTTATCTGACCCCCTGCCGCGGCTTCTGCCTGCTGAGGAGCTTCTTCTGTTCTGATTGTTCTCTAACTGATTCATTCTATTCACCTGTCATCTCTGCCTATAAATTTATTCACAGATTGTAGTATAACATACTTTATGTAAAATGGAACCGTCTTTTTTGTTTTTTTCAGCCCAATTTTACTTATTGTGAATTTCATGTTACTATATATAAAGTAAGTATTATTAAATTATTAAAAATCAATTACAAGCCTTTTCGAGGTTTTTACATCTTATAATTTGGAGGTCGCATCATGTCTTACGTTGATTTACACGTCCACTCAAATGCATCCGATGGCACCCTGTCACCTGAACAGGTGGTGCATCTGGCCCATGAGGCCGGACTTTCAGCCATCGCGCTTACAGACCACGATACCACGGCCGGAGTTGACGTGGCCATGGAGGCCGGAACAAAGCTGGGGCTGGAGGTGGTGCCCGGCATCGAGGTGTCCAGCAGCTTTAAGGACCACGAAATTCATATACTTGGACTTTTCGTGGACACGGATTCCCCCTCTCTGCAGGCCGCGCTGAAGGAATTCCGCCAGCACAGAGACCAGCGCAACCAGGAGATGCTGAAACGCTTTGATGCCCACGGCATCCACCTTACCGCCGAAGAACTGTGCGCCGGGAATCCCGACACGGTCATCACCAGGGCACATGTGGCAAGAGCCCTTCTGGCAAAGGGTCTGGGGCCTGATTTGGACCATATTTTCAAGAAATATCTGAAGTACGGAGGCACATACTGCCCGCCCAAGGAATTTCTGCCCCCGGAGGCAGTCATGGAAGCGCTCTTAGACAGCCATGCCTTTGTGGCCCTGGCCCATCCCCTCCAGTATAAGCTGGGGGACAGGGACACGCAGGAGCTCATCGCCTATCTGGCCGGCCTGGGCATGAAAGGCCTGGAGGTATATCACTCCTCCCACAACCGCCTGGAAAGCGCCAAGCTCCAGGAAATGGCTGCGCGCCACCATCTTCTCCCCACAGGCGGCTCCGATTTTCACGGCAGCAATAAACCAGATATTTCCATAGGGACAGGACGGGGCGGCCTGCGGGTCTCCTCCCTGCTGTTAGATGCGATAAAAAACACCCTTTAATCCCTTTTTTTTTATGAAAGTTCATAATTGCCCTTCCCCTTTCGTTCTGCTATAATCATATATGTTAAAAAATTAACCAGCCTTTTCCATTTCGGGAAAAAGCTTACAAACACAGGAGGATATGCCATGAAGATTCAGAATATCACAGACGTAGAAAAGTTTTTCTCTGTCATTGACCAGTGCAAGGGAACCGTGGAGCTTGTATCTCCGGAAGGCGACCGCATCAATCTGAAATCCAAATTAGCCCAGTATCTGTCTATGGCCACCATCTTCTCCAACGGATATATCAAGGAATTAGACCTGGTTGCTCATGAGAAGGAAGACATCGAGCGTTTAATCAAATATATGTATCAGGGAGAATAAGCCTAAGAGAATAAGCCCCAAACAGGCAGGAATACAGGCAAAGGCAAAGCCCGGAACCATTTGACAGGTTCCGGGCCGTTTTATTATTCCAAGTCTTTATTCCTGATGCTCCTGGTCCCCATTTTCCTCACTGACCGCCACGCATACAGGCTCACAGGCAGACTCTCCCCTGCCCTTTCTTCTTAAACGGGCATTGACTCCATCCCTTAAAAGCGCGTACAGAACGGAACACAGCGGAATGAATATGAGCATTCCCACAATTCCCATCATGCTTCCGCCCACGGTTACGGCCACCAGCACCCATATGGATGGGAGTCCCACGGAATTCCCCACCACATAGGGGTATATCAGGTTTCCTTCAATCTGCTGCAATACAAAGAAGGTAATCGTAAAAACCAGGGCATCCATGGGATTTACCATGAGCATCAGGAACACGCCCACTGCCAGTCCCACAAACGCGCCGAATATGGGTATCAGAGCCGTAAATGCAATCAGCACCCCAATCAGCAGCGCATAGGGCAGACGGATGACGGTCAGCGCCACAAAAAACATGGTTCCCAGGATCACGGCCTCCACGCACTGTCCTGTAAGGAAATTGGAGAAGGTGCGTTCCGTAAGGGCCATGATATCCAGTATCCGCCCTACAGCCGGTTCCGGCAGAAATGCCGCCAGCACCTTCTTCATCTGCCGCCCCAGCGTCTCCTTCTGCAGAAGAATATAAATGGCAAAGATAAATCCTATCAGGAATGAGGACACGCCGCTGACAATGGAAACAGCTGCCGAAAAGGTGGTGTTCAGCATGGTTCCCGCCCCGCTCTTTAAAAACGCGACCATGTTCTGAAACACTTCCTGCCAGTCCACTTCCATCTGGTTCATATATTCCAGTATCTGGGGATTGCTGGCAAAGACGCGTTCCGCCTCATCGCGTACCCCCGCAAAAAACACAGGGATACTGCTTTGAAGATTCAAAAAAGTCTTTACCAGCTGAGGCGCCACCACAAAGATGACCAAAAACAGGCCCCCTGTAACCAGGAGGATGGTCACCACCAGGCTGACAGGCCGTCTCAGCCTGCTGCCCTCTCCAAACACGGGCAAATGCCTCTCGATATTGCGCATGGGTACGTTCAGTATGAAGGCAATGGCCGCCCCCAGAATAAAGGGCCAGACAATGTGCATCAGTCCGGCCGCCACATCCACCAGACGTCTGTAATTGATTCCCGCAACCACAACCACCACGGTAAAGACAATAAGTCCTCTGATTTTTTTTATTGTATCGCTATTTAATTCCATCATACCATCCTTTATCATTCTGTCTCTTCCCGGAAGGCTGCCTCAATGGCTTCCCGTCCCGCCCGGAAGGTCCCCTGGGCCATGAGGCTGCTGCCCCCGCCCCTGCCGCTCAGGCGGCTGTTCAGGGCTTTGCTGAGAGCGCGCATGTCCATCCGGCTGCTGCCCAGGGCATAGTGATATTCGCCGTCCCTGTCATTTCTGGAACACACGGCAGCCACCCCGGCCCTGTTCTCTTCATAGAGAAGGGTGGCATACTGGCGGACCTGAACAGGTGTTAAATCCTCCTCAAATACAATGAGGGGGTCTGTGCTTTCCGGGAACTGTCCTGCCTTCAGGGCCACCAGGCTGCTTCCCAGCTTTCCAATCAGGAAATCCCTGTCCTGGCAATCATTTTTAAGCTTTTCCACTGCGTCCGGCACCTGGATGAGCTTGGCTGACAGCAGGTTGGATATCCTGATTTCATCCTTCAGCCTGTCCCTGTAATCCAACAGGGCCCTGCGGCCGCACAGCATGGACAGGCGGACGCCGCCCTTGTAATGAATCATGCTTCTTATCTTAATAATGCCCACTTCTCCGGTGTTTTCTACATGTGTGCCGCAGCAAGCGCACACATCCCCTCCAGGCACCTCCACAATACGTACCAGACCGGACAGTTCCTTTTTGCTTCTGTACTCCATGGTCCTGAGTTCTTCCTCAGTGGGATAAAGAACCTTCACAGGGACATTGGCATAGACCAGCTGGTTGGCCTCGTCCTCCAGCCGGTCCAGATCCTCCGGCTCAATGACGCCGTTAAAGTCCACCGTCACCTCCTCGGTCCCCATGTGAAAGCCCACATTATCGTAACCAAAGTGTCTGTGCACCAGACCGGACAAAATATGCTCCCCGGTGTGCAGCTGCATGTTGTCATACCGCCTCTGCCAGTCTATGATTCCCTCTGCCAGCGTCCCCTCCTCTATGGGCTGCGCCAGTTCATGGATCACCTTCTCCCCCCTCTCATGGACGGACAGCACGGGAATCCCGTTTAAAGTTCCTGTATCATAGGGCTGTCCTCCTCCTTCCGGATAAAAACCAGTCTGGTTCAGGATCACCAGCCAGGTTCCCTTCCCGCTTTCCTCACAGTGTTCCACCGTGCACATAAACGATTTTACATAGGGTGTCTGGTAATATAATCTGCTTTTGTCCATTCTCAAAGCCTCTTTTCCTTTTCATCTGCCGGACCATGTTTTTCCTATCTTTGTCAGAAAACGGTCCGCGCAGTATCATGCCTGCCGACATTATACTATATATCCCTGCCTTGTACCAACAAAAATTTACTAAATTTTATCAAATTGTGGAAACATGAGCAAGCAGGGCTTCATATGATACAGTGTAATTAAACTTTATATGGAGGAATTAACATGAGTGATGTAGCAGCAACAAACTGCAGTTGTGACTGTGGATGCGGATGTGGAACAGGAGGCAGCGGATGCGGATGCAATATCATCTGGCTTATCCTGATTCTGTGCTGCTGTGGCGGCGGTGGCTTCGGACATAACGACTGCGGTGGCGGTTGTGGCTGTGGGTGCGGCTGTGGAGGAGGATGCGGAGATATTATCTGGCTCATCTTAATCCTGTGCTGCTGTGGCGGCGGTGGCGGTGGCTTCTGCTGCTAATTTCCACCTCTAAGAAATCCTTCACCAAAGAATCGAAGGAACAGGGAGTGCTTCACCACTCCCTGTTTTTTCTTGCGGGGAAGCCGGGCTTACTTGCCGGCCTCACCTGTCTCCCGGGGCGAAAAAGGGCTTTTCGTACCCCGGTTCTTACCCCCATACCCCTTTCTTCCCTGTCTCTGTTTTAAGCATTCCTCATCTATTTCATATACTGCATTTCCATCTATAATCAAACGGCTGTACATGGATTTCACTCTCCTTCCATACTTATAATATATGCAGTGTCCAGGCTTTGGCTCATTGTGCCGGAAAATAAGTGGCATGCAACAGGCTCCTCCTGCATAAATTGGAAGCAAAGAAAGAAAAGGCTGGTGGAAATACATGAATCCATCTGATGACTATAAACTAACCGACCTGGACTATCTCATAGGCGACCACCATCTGCAAATGATCAAGGCCTCCCTCCCCTACCTGGGCGTTCCCGAACAAAAGGCCATCTCCCTGTTTGTCAAAGCTCAGGAACTGAGAAAAACAATGGAGCTTTTTGAGACTGAGGAGGTAGCATCCATGGGCATCTGCTCCCTGGACCGTCCCCAGGGCAAAGGCTCCCTGCGCGACCTGCTGAAGGCCATACGTCCATATGGGAATCCCATGGAGCAGGATATAATTGACATGGCCGAAACCCTGATGGAAGGCCAGACTCCCATGGAGCAGCTGCGCAGGTTCCTGACGCCGGAGCAGCAATCCCGTTTTGAGACCATGGAAATGATATTCACTGCCATGCAGGCCATGGCCTGATACGGCCAATCACTGAACCCCATTACAGAAAGGACTACATAATTATGGATAACAGCTGGAAACAGGACCCCAGGCTCAAGGCCATGAACAAAGATAAACTGGCCATGCTCACTGAATTTGCGGAGCGGATCGAACATTCAGACAAAAACAACCTGATGGAGGTATTCATGACCATTAACATGGAAGCCAGGCAAAAGGGCGTACAGTTTAACGACAGGGAGACAGACCTTCTGGTCAACATCCTCAGTTCCAGGATGCCTCCCTCTGAGAAAAAGAAAATTGATTTATTAAAAATGCTTTCCAAAAAAATGGCAGGGCCGCGCTGATGGCGCCCCTGCCTCTGCCTTATGGAATCATTTTAACGTGAGTCATTTTACCCTGAATCATTTTAACCGTTCCAAATCCGGCGCAATCACAATCTTAGTGCGCTCTGTGGCTGACTGTACCAGCTCCTTTGCCCTTTCCTGGGGCAGGCGGATACAGCCCGCGGAGCCATTATCCCTGGATGCGGTAAAACAGTGAAGAAAGATGGCAGATCCCTTTCCGGGCTCACATGCCTCATTATAATTCAATGCCAGGGCATAATTATAGTATGGGGAGGCAGACGCCATGTTCTCTGCGGAATTCCAGTTCTTTGCAACCTGTGATGTATTGACCAGCTTGTTATAATAGGGACTGGCTGAATCATCCACCCAGTAATCGCCTTTTGCGATCTTATGGTAGGGCAGGATGCTGCCCGGATTTTCCCTGAGCCCAAAGGCCATGGTAAATCCATATGTACCGGAAGGCGTGCTGCCGTCTCCTTCTGCCTTCTGGTCCGTAATGCCGTTTCTGCCTACGATGCCGGCCTCCTTCCAGGCCATCTCCCATGCTTCCCCTGACTTCTTATAATAATATACATCCGCGCCGCAGCCGCCGGTGCCCACTACCACCACCAGCTGGTCCGCATCCTTTGCTCCTTCCAGATTCTGGGGCTGTATGATTCCGTTCTCCACTGCCGCTCCCTTTTCCTCAGGCTCTGCTTCCGAAACAGCCATTACTCCCGGCCCCTGCTCCTTAGGGTCAGGGGCTGTACCCGCGCCTGTGCTGCCGGCAGCCATGGCCGTAAGACTTCCCGCTGCCATCATGACGCCTGTCAGAACCAGCGCCGCCGCTGCCCTGCCTAATACTCTTCTTTCATGTCTCATCGCCGTCACCTCAATATCGTGTTTTGTCCATTTCCTATTATAACCTGCAATAACAGGAAATGTTATTTCTTTTTTCTTACATTTCCCGGAATGGAAACAGCCGGGAACTCCTGCGTAAAAATGCCTGCCCAGCCCATGTGTTACCGGCTGCGCAGGCATTTTGTCATCCCGCGGATATGCGGAATCTGATTTATTTACACACAATATTGATAATCTTTCCCGGCACGTAAATTTCCTTCACCACATTGCCGGTCATCTTCTCCTTCACCGCTTCCCTGCCCGCGGCAATGGCATCTTCCTTGGAACTGTCCGCACTGATGCTGATGACGGCGCGTGTCTTTCCGTTAATCTGGACAGCCACTTCGATCTCATCGTCCTTCATGGCCTCCTCATCGCATTCCGGCCACTGTGCATGGAATACGCTGTCGGTACCGCCTAACTGCTGCCACAGCTCCTCTCCGATATGTGGGGCAAAGGGTGCCAGAAGTATCACGAAGGTCTTAAGGGTCTCCTTATCAATTCCGCCTTCCTTCCTGGCCAGCTCTATCAGTTTATTGTTATACTCCATGAAACCGGAAATCACGGTGTTGAGGCTGAACTGGTTAAAGCGGTATTCAATGTCATATACCAGCTTATGACGCAGCTTTATCATTTCCTTGGACGCCTTCACATCCTTATCCTTGTTGTCCATCACCAGGTTCCAGAAACGGTTCAGGAAGCGGGATACGCCCTCGATGCCCCGGTCATCCCACTCCGCATCCAGCTCCGGCGGTCCCACGAACAGCTCGTAAAGCCTTAAGGAATCGCAGCCGTAATCCCTCACCAAATCGTCGGGAGAAACCACATTTCCCTTGGATTTGCTCATTTTAATGCCGTTCTTGCCGGTAATCATACCCTGGTTAAACAGCTTCTTGAAAGGCTCGTCAAAGTCAATGGCGCCGATATCGCACAGGAACTTGGTGTAGAAACGTGAATACAGCAGATGAAGCACCGCGTGTTCCACGCCGCCGATATACATATCCACCGGAAGATACTTGTCTGCCTTTTCCCTGGATACCAGATCTTCCTTGTTGTGGCTGTCCACATAGCGCAGGAAGTACCAGGAGGAACCAGCCCACTGGGGCATGGTATTTGTCTCTCTCTTGGCGGGAGCGCCGCAGACAGGACAGGTGGTGTTGACCCATTCGTCAATGGCGGCCAGAGGTGACTCGCCGGTTCCTGTGGGCTGGTAGCTATCCACCTCGGGAAGCTTTAACGGCAGCTGGTCCTCAGGCACAGGCACGCAGCCGCACTTGGGGCAATGGATGATGGGGATAGGCTCGCCCCAGTAACGCTGGCGTGAGAATACCCAGTCCCTCAGCTTATAGTTGACCGTCTTATGGCCAAAGCCCTTTTCCTCAATCATGTAAGGCGCTTCCTTTTTAAGGACAGCAGACTCTAAGCCGTTCCAATCCCCGGAATTAATCATGATGCCGTTTGCCTCTGTATATGCCTCAGTCATGTTCTCGATTTCCTTGCCGTCCTTTGCGATTACCTGTACAATAGGCAGGCCGAACTTCCTGGCAAACTCAAAGTCCCTGTCATCGTGGGCAGGCACGCACATGATGGCGCCCGTACCGTAATCAGCCAGCACATAATCAGACAGCCAGATAGGTGTCTTTGCGCCGTTTAGAGGATTGATTGCATAGCTTCCGGTAAACACGCCGGTCTTTTCCTTTGCCTGCATACGGTCTACATTGGAACGCATGGATGAATCGAAAATGTACTTCTCCACTGCTTCCCTTGTCTCATCGGTTGCCAGGCTCTTAGCCAGAGCATGCTCCGGAGCCAGTACCATGAAGGTGGCTCCGTAAAGGGTGTCCGGCCTGGTGGTGTATACGGTAATCTTCTCCTCACGCCCGTCAATGGGGAAATCCACCTCCGCGCCGTATGACTTGCCGATCCAGTCAGTCTGCATCTTCTTGACCTTCTCAGGCCAGTCAAGCTTATCCAGGTCATTTAACAGGCGCTCTGCGTAAGCAGTAATCTTAAGCATCCACTGGCGCAGATTCTTCTTGGTAACCGTGGTGCCGCAGCGCTCGCAGCATCCGTTGACCACTTCCTCGTTTGCCAGTCCGGTCTTACAGGAAGGACACCAGTTAATGGGGAATTCCTTCTCATAGGCCAGCCCCTTTTTGAACATCTGGACAAAAATCCACTGGGTCCATTTATAGAAATCCGGGTCCGTGGTGTTCACTTCCATATCCCAGTCATAAATTGCCGCAATCTGTTTGATCTGGC
This sequence comes from Enterocloster clostridioformis, assembly GCF_020297485.1. NCBI lineage: Bacteria > Bacillati > Bacillota > Clostridia > Lachnospirales > Lachnospiraceae > Enterocloster > Enterocloster clostridioformis. Next base: position 296,728 of record NZ_JAIWZC010000001.1, on the reverse strand, counting down.
GCTTGATATTCCTGATGTTTGCCTCCGTGGACTTAGCCGGATGAACGCCCATCTTGATAGCGTAGTTCTCAGCAGGAAGGCCGAAGGCATCCCACCCCATGGGATGAATGACATACTTGCCCTTTAAAAGCTGATACCTGCTCCAGACATCGGAAATCACATATCCTCTCCAGTGTCCTACGTGAAGGCCGCTGCCTGAGGGGTATGGGAACATATCCAGACAGTAATACTTTTCCTTCCTGCCATCATTCACATTGATGGGCTTCTCTTCCCAGTTCTCACGCCACTTTTTCTCAATGGCGCTGTGGTTGTACTGTGTTGCCATAATCTCATTCCTCCATTGGTTATCTAAGGGGATGATTCCCCTTTATCCAGACAGCATACCGCCTCCCCGTGGTTTTTGTGAAATATAAAAGCCCTGCGCCTCTACTGCTAGAGACGCAAGGCTGAAAATCCCCGCGCGGTACCACTCTGGTTCATGCTGTCTGACGCATGCGCTTAATCCTCTTATAACGGTAAGGTCTCCGTCCTGTCCTACTGGCTCCCGGTCCCCGTTTCCGGTGGTCCTTCCTCGTTGGGGCAGGCTACTCCAGGGCCAGTTCAACAACCATCCGTCACCGGCTCTCACCAGCCGCCGGCTCTCTGCATCCATCCGGTTGTCTACTCTTCCCTATCTGCGTATTTGCACTGATTCTTAATTTAACATATTTCCCAAACAGTGTCAACTGTTACCCGACAAAAAATCCCCTGCCCCTGCCGCTGTCTCTGACCAGGCTGCCTTATAAGCTGTCTTGGAGCGCTTTGTCTCCCCGGACCGTCTCACCGGCCTGGCTGCTCTGGCCCATCTTGCCGGCGTCTCATGGCGCGAGGGCTTTGCCGGTCCCAGGGTCCTGGATTCAATGAATTTCTTAACATAATTCTAACGGTCCCTTCTCTTGCCTTTCCGTTTGTCCTTATGTTAAGCTAAATTATATATGTTAACATAAATAACGGACAACAGGAGGTAATTTATTGAATCAGAAGCTAAAAGAAAAAATCACAGAATCCTTATCATCTGTGCTGCCCGTTACCTGCATTGTATTAATCCTCGGGATCACCATCACCCCCATTCCCCTGGACCCGCTGATGCTGTTTCTGGCGGGGGCAGCCTTCCTTATTATAGGGATGGGATTCTTCACCCTGGGAGTGGATATGGCCATGATGCCCATTGGAGAAAAGGTAGGCGCGCAGCTGGCCAGGGCAACGAAGCTTCCGGTCATCGTCATCGCATGTATCATCATAGGCGCCATGGTAACAGTGGCCGAACCGGACCTGCAGGTCCTGGCCAGACAGACACCGGCAGTACCTGACATGGTGCTCATCCTCACGGTAGCCGCAGGAGTCGGTTTTTTCCTGGCACTGGCATTCCTTCGCTCCCTCTTCGGCTGGAGCCTTTCCCACATCCTCCTGGTCTGCTACATCATTCTCTTCATCCTGGCCTTCTATATTCCAGGTGATTTTCTTGCTGTAGCCTTTGATTCCGGCGGTGTGACAACAGGACCTATTACGGTTCCCTTCATCATGGCCCTGGGCGTGGGACTTTCTTCCATCGGTCAGGGAAAAAACGCGGACAGCGACAGCTTTGGGCTGGTATCCCTTTGTTCCATCGGACCCATCCTCTCCGTCATGATACTGGGACTTCTGTTCCAGTCATCTTCCGGCTCCTATGAGCCCATGACCATTCCCAGCATCAGCAATTCCCAGGACCTTTGGCTGGCATTCCAGAGTGAACTCCCCCACTATGCTGCGGAAGTATTCACAGCCCTGTTCCCCATCCTGGCATTTTTCCTGCTCTTTCAGATATTTTTCCTGAATATGCGCAAACGCCAGGTGGTGAAGATTCTGGTTGGAATGCTGTATTCCTACATCGGGCTGACGCTGTTCCTTACAGGTGTAAATGTGGGCTTCATGCCCGCCGGAAGCTATCTGGGAAAACAGATGGCATCCCTTCCCTACCGCTGGATTCTGGTGCCCGTAGCCATGCTCATCGGTTATTACATCGTCAAGGCAGAGCCTGCCGTACAGGTGCTGAACAAGCAGGTGGCGGACGTGACCGGAGGAAGCATATCCGAAAAGACCATGATGACCGGACTTTCCATCGGTATGGCCCTGTCATTGGGCCTTTCCCTGTTCCGGGTCATCACAGGACTGCCTCTCATGGCCTTTCTGCTGCCAGGTTATGCCCTGGCTCTGGGGCTTTCCTTTGTGGTACCCCCGGTCTTTACCTCCATTGCATTTGACTCAGGAGGAGTCGCATCCGGCCCCATGACAGCCACCTTTCTTCTTCCGCTGTGCATGGGCGCCTGCGAGGCCCTGGGCGGCAATATCCTGACTGACGCCTTTGGCATCGTGGCCATGGTAGCCATGACTCCTCTCATCATCATCCAGCTTATCGGACTGTCCTATGAGCTGAAAACCCGCAGGGAGAAAGCTGTTTCCAGACATCCTGTGGTGGATATGAACCAGGAATTCATTAATTTAGAGGAGGAGCCTTATGAGCCATAAAAGCATACAACTGGCAGCCGCCATCGTAAACAGGGGAGCCGGAAACAGGGCGGCTTCCATATTCCATACATACAACCATGAAATACTGCTGGCAGTCAGGGGACACGGCACAGCCAGCTCGGCTGTCATGGACTGTCTGGGACTGGATGAGCCTGAGAAGGACCTGGTTCTGGGCCTTTCAAACAAATCGGACGCGGACCGCCTGCTCCATGCCCTTGGCCGGGAAATGGAATTTTACAAGCCGGGACACGGCATAGCCTTCACTCTGTCCCTTTCAGGCATCAGTCTCGCTGCCATGGACATTTTAAGCCGGCATGAAGACCAGACCGCCCCAAACAGCCACACCGCAGAACACAAGGAGGATATTTCCATGACAAATTCCCATTCCTATGAATTAATTGCTTCCGTCATCCACACCGACCTGTCCGCGCCGGTTATGGAGGCCGCCAGAAAGGCCGGCTGTCAGGGCGGCACTCTGATAAAGGCCAGGGAAATAGGTACCGATGCCGGCAAAAAGCTGTTCGGCATGACCCTTTCCCAGGAAAAAGCCATACTGCTGATCCTGACCCCTGCGGACTTAAGGATCCCCATACTAAAGGCCATATGCGAAACCGTAATGAAGGAAACCGGAGAACATGCAGTGGCAATTTCCCTGCCCGTGGATGCAGTGGAGGGACTGGCCGGCTGATGATGGCAGAAAAAACCGCTTTCTTTTTAGGATGAATCCTTTATAATAAATATTATCAAAGGAAAGCAGGTGCATCGCAATGTACATTGGTGATTTACATATCCACTCCCGCTACTCCAGGGCCACCAGCAAGGAGCTTACGCCGGAGCATCTGGACTTATGGGCGGGAAAAAAGGGAATTAACATTGTAGGTACGGGAGACTTCACCCATCCGGCCTGGAGGGCGGAGCTGGCTGAAAAGCTGGAGCCCGCCGAGCCGGGTCTTTACATGCTTAAAAAGGAATATTCCTTACAGCGCCCGGCCATACTGGGCCAGAGCAGCCCACGTTTTGTTATCAGCGGGGAAATCAGCTCCATATACAAGAAAAACGGCCGTGTGCGCAAGGTACACAGCCTTATCCTTCTGCCCGGCCTGGAAGCGGCCGAAATCCTTTCCAGGCGGCTGGAGGCCATCGGCAACATACATTCGGACGGACGCCCCATCCTGGGATTGGACTGTCACGACCTTTTGGCCATAACACTGGAGGCATGCCCGGATGCCATCTATGTTCCGGCCCACATCTGGACTCCGCATTTTTCACTGTTCGGGGCTTTTTCCGGTTTTGATACCATTGAAGAGTGCTATGAGGAGCTGACTCCCCAGATTCATGCCCTGGAGACAGGACTGTCTTCTGATCCGGCCATGAACCGGAGACTGTCAGCCCTTGATTCCTTTCAGCTCATCTCCAACTCTGACGCCCACTCTCCAGCCAAACTGGGCAGGGAGGCCAGCCTTTTTGACATCCCCATGTCCTATGCAGGGCTCTACGGCGCCATTCAGAGGGGCGAGGGCCTTAGGGGGACCATTGAATTCTTTCCTGAAGAGGGCAAATATCATTTTGACGGCCACCGGAAATGCCATCTCTGCCTCAGTCCCTCCCAGGCCAGAAAATACAACGGCATATGTCCTGTCTGCGGCAGAAAACTGACCACAGGCGTACTTCACCGGATTGAACAGCTGGCCGACCGGGACGAAGATTTCCTGCTGCCCCAGGGACGTCCATTTGAAAATCTGGTGCCCCTGGGCGAGGTCATTGCCTCCTCCGTGGGGTCCTCCCCCTCCAGCGTAAAGGTTTCCAGGCAGTATGAGCACCTGCTGGAGGAACTGGGCAATGAATTTTATATTCTGCGCCAGGCCCCGCTGGAGGACATCAGCCATGTGGCCGGAGCCCTGACAGCCGAAGGCATACGCCATCTCAGGGACGGCAAGGTCCAGTGGAGGCCCGGCTACGACGGCGAGTACGGGACCATGTGTCTGTTCCAGTCAGCAGAGCTTAACAATGTGGAGGGGCAGCTGTGCATGACGTTTGATACAGAGGAAGAGGACCTATCGGCCTATACAGCGTTATCCGGCAAAGCTGCCGGTTCCGGCAGCACATCTGGCCCATCGGCCCCCCACGGCACACCCGCCTCCCGCGAAACAGCCGTCTCAAATATCCCGACTGTTTCCATGCCTTCCTCTGCCCTGAACCAGGACCAGCAGCAGGCCGTGGAGTCCGTGTTTCCGGTAACAGCCGTCATAGCCGGTCCGGGTACAGGAAAAACAAAGACACTGGTTTCGCGTATTGAATACCTTATTGGGAATCGGGGCGTAAAACCTTCTGAGATTACAGCCGTCACCTTTACAAACAAGGCCGCGAAAGAGCTGACCCAGAGAATCCGCCAGGCGCTGCCCGGCAAGCGCAGCCTGAACCAGATGCAGGTCGGGACCTTCCACTCCCTCTGCTACCGGCTGTTAGCCCAGTCCGGAATAGAGCTGTCCCTGGCAGACCAGGGCCAGGCGGAAGAATGCGCCGGGGAAACCATAGCAGCCCTGGAACTTGCCTGCACGGTCAGGCAGTTTCTCACTGCCGTCTCTCTGCACAAGGCAGGGCTGTCCGCCCTTAAAGGCATCGAAGCCCAAATGGCCGATGGCTCCGCCGGGGAAACCGGCTTTACCCTGACACCGGAATCGGCAGCCCGGTACCAGCAGGCGCTGGACAGCAGGAAGCTTATGGACTTCGACGACCTTCTTCTCAACATGCTGCGCCTTCTCCGGCAGGAGCAGAGAGCAGAATACAGAAAGCAGCATTTTTCCTATCTGCTGGTAGATGAATTCCAGGACATCAACCCGGTCCAGTACCAGCTCATCAAGGCATGGAATAAAGGCGGACGGGAACTCTTTGTCATCGGTGACCCGGATCAGTCCATCTACGGCTTCCGGGGCTCTGACAGCCGGTGCTTCGACCGGTTGGAACAGGATTTTCCGGGAACCAGCGTCATACGGCTTACCGCCGGCTACCGCTCCACCCCGGAGATACTCTCCGCCTCCCTTTTTCTCATCTCCCGCAATCCGGGCGGTGAGCGCAGGCTTGCGGCCGTCCGTCCACATGGCGATCCGGTGCGTCTGGTGACGGCGGAAACCAGTCTGTCTGAGTCCATCTTTATTGCCAAGGAAATCAACCGCATAATCGGCGGCATCGACATGCTGGATGCCCACAGCCAGGCTCCCGGCCTGCGGGATACTGCCAGGAGCTTTTCCGACATTGCCGTCCTCTACCGCACCAATCATCAGGCCCGCCTGCTGGAGCAATGCCTGCAAAAGGAGGGAATCCCTTACGTGGTAGCAGGAAGGGAGGATTATCTGGATCATCCGGCTGTCCAGGGTACCATCTCCTTTTTCGGAGCCCTGCTTAGACAGTCCGGGATAGATGGGGACACGCTGGAGCTCTGCAGAAAGCGCATTTCCCCTTCCGCTGATTACAGAGGCCTGGAGGAACGGTTCCTGCCAAGACTAAAAAAAGACAAGCCCTGGAAGCTTTTGGAGAACTGGATTTCATGCCTGGGACTGGGTGCAGACAAGTCCATGGACACCTTTGTCTGCATGTCCTATTTTCACAAGACCATGGAGGATATGCTGAACACACTGGCCTTTGGACAGGCCCACGACCTGAAGCGAAGCGGCCAGGACTCCCGCCCCTCCGATGCAGTGACGCTCATGACCTTTCATGCCTCAAAGGGCCTGGAATTCCCGGTTGTCTTTCTCTATGGCTTAAAGCAGGGAATCCTTCCCCTTAAAACAGGAAAGGGACCTATGGATCCGTATGAGGAACGCCGTCTTATGTATGTGGGCATGACAAGGGCCAGAGACGAATTAATTCTCACCACCTCAGAGGAACCCTCCCCGTTCTTAGAGGAGCTTCCCAAAGATGCCTGCCGCGATGAAAAGGCCCAGGCACCCGGCAGCGGGATGAAGCAGCTGAGCCTCTTTGACTTCATGTAAGCTTTTGAGTACCGGGACGCCGGCTTTTCACTTCAATGCCAAAAGACCTGACGCATGCCACACAGATGGCTGCATCAGGTCTTTTCACATATTCACATATATCAGGAAACCGGAATGGCAATACCGGGCATCCTATCTCTCTGGCATAGGCACATAATCCATATTGTCGCCTACATACTTGGTTGCCGGACGCATAATGCGGCCGTCATACAACTTATTCTCAATATTATGGGCCACCCAGCCCACAACGCGGCTGCACACAAACAGAGGTGTATATAAATCCCTTGGAATCCGCAGCATACCATATGCAAACCCGCTGTAGAAATCCACATTGGTTGGAAGGGCCTTACCCTTGATTTCCTCCATTACCTCCTTGGCAATGCGCTCGAAACGGATGTAGAAGTCCAGCTCCCTGGTATGCTTCTGCTCCTTGGCCACCTCCATACAGCAGGCCTTCAAGACCTCCGCACGGGGATCGGACACCGTGTAAACAGCATGGCCGAAGCCGTATACAAGGCCGGAACGGTCATAGAGCTCTCCTGCCATCAGCTTCTCTACGGACTGGCGGATTTTCTTATCGTCCGCATCATAGCCGCCTGTTTCAGCCAGCACGGCGTCCATCATCTCCGCCACCTTGATATTGGCGCCGCCGTGGCGCGGTCCTTTAAGAGAACCGATGCCGCCGCATACCGTGGAATAGATGTCAGTGCCGGTGGAGGCAATCACCACATTGGTAAAGGTGGAGTTGTTGCCGCCGCCGTGGTCCGCATGAAGCATGAGTATGGTATCCAGCAGATTTGCTTCCTTGGACGTGAATTTCTGGTCCTTTCTCAAAAGGCTTAAGAAATTCTCGGCAATGGAATATTCCGGATTTGCATAATGAATGAACAGGCTTTCCCTGTCATAATAATGCACCTTGCTCTGATACGCGTAGCAGGCAATGGAGGGAAGCTTTGCCAAAAGATTGACGCCCTTGACCAGTGTCTGGTATACGTCCGTATTATCCGGGTCATCATCGTAATTATACAGGGTAAGGACCGCGTCCTGAAGCTTATTCATCAGATTCTTACCAGGAAAGCGCAGCAGGTTCATTTCCACGAAATCATCCGGAATGGTGTAGCAGTGCCTCACCACATTGCAGAACTTCTCCAGTTCGGCTTTCTTCGGCAGATATCCAAACAGCAATAGGAAACAGGTTTCCTCATATCCGAAATGGCTCTCCTTCTTTCCCTTTACCAGGTCCAGTACATCCACACCGCGGTAGAGCAGCCGTCCGGGAATAGCCTTGATTCCTCCGTCTGCCTCCTCATATCCCACAACGTCGGCCACCCTGGTAAGGCCTATCCGCACTCCGGTTCCGTCCTCATTCCTGAGGCCCTTCTTTACATTGTACTCTTTATACCATTTGTTAGGAATATCCGTATAATTCTGCGACTTCCCATAGAACTGTGCAAGAAAACTTTCCTTAACCATGCGCCCATACTCCTTTCCCAAATATCCCCATCAGTGTCTGCCCCTGTTATAGTTAATCAGACAGCCGGCCTTTACAATATCCCGCTCCTCTGCCGTCATATCCGCAATATATAAATCCAGGGTTCTTATGCTGCTCCCCTCTTTTCCCAGCACATAAGCCTTAATATCCTTTAAATTCCCGTCCAGGGCTTTCCTTACGCCCGGAACATAAATATAATCTCCTACCTCAAAGCAGGGAGCCTCCTCCATCTGGAAAGGAACCATGCCCCAGTTCATCACATTGGAACGGTAACGCTTGGTGGCGTACTCTTTACAGATATTGGCCAGGCCGCCGATCACTCTCTGGCAGCTGGCTGCCTGCTCCCTGGCAGATCCGTCGCCGGGTTTTACAGCATAAATCATGCTGCCCACTTCCGTGTCCTGAACCGTTACATTCTCATTGCCTTCAATGCCGCGTATGGCGTCAAAGAGCTTCTCCAAAGCAGGCTCCAGCTCCAGTTCTTTTGCCGCGCCATCCCTAATCCTGGCCTTTTCCAGCTTATCCACTTCCTTGGCTCTTCCCACGTACTCAGGATCTCTTCTGGATAAGGTGAATTCTGCCAGGCCCAGCGGATTGGACCGATAGGATGAGGTTTCGCCGGAGGGAATCAGCTCATCGGTGGTGGTCACAGGGTCCATGATTTTAGAACATACCTTCAGGAGAATGTTGTCAGCCAGAGGGCTCATCTCCGGCCAGTCCTTGATATTCGGTCCATAGACCAGCTCCCTTTCCCCGTCGCCTTTGTTGTATCCCATGTATACCCGGTTTTTATAGGAAATGCCGTCAAATTCATACTCAGGCACATTGCCCCAGCCCTCCATCTCCCACGCGGAGGTAAGCTTTCCTCCGTTGGCTGCCGTAGCTGCAATGGAACGCGCATCCATCAGGGCAACCGCTGCCATCTGGCCGCTGCCCGGTTTGGAACCTTCCCTGTTGGGGAAATTTCTGGTGGTATGGCGGATGCTCAGACCGTTGTTGCAGGGAGTATCGCCCGCGCCGAAACAGGGGCCGCAGAACGCAGTCCGTATGATGGCGCCTGCGTCCATCAGGTCGGACACAGCCCCCTTCTTTACCAGGTCCGCAAAGACAGGCTGTGAAGACGGATAAACCGCCAGGGAGAACTCGTCGCAGCCGCAGTTCTTTCCCTTTAATACACGGGCAGCTTCCATCACGTTGGAATAGGTGCCGCCCGCACAGCCTGCAATGACTGCCTGCTGTACCATAAGCTGTCCTCCCTGAATCTTATCCCTCAAGGTGAAGGATGCCTTGCCGCCCGATACCTTGGCTGCTTCTGCCTCCACCATGCCCAGTATGTCGTTCAGGCTGGCCTTCAGCTCGTCAATCTCATATGTATTGCTGGGGTGGAAGGGAAGGGCAATCATGGGCTTTACCGTGGACAGGTCCACGTATACGCAGCCGTCATAGTACGCCATATCCGCAGGAGCCAGTTCCTTATAATCCTCCTCCCTGTGATGCCTGGCCAGATATGCCTTCGTATCATCGTCCGTCTTCCATATAGATGAAAGGCAGGTGGTCTCCGTGGTCATGACATCCACGCCATTGCGGTAATCTGTCGTCATGGAAGCCACGCCCGGTCCCACGAACTCCATTACTTTATTCTTTACATATCCGCTTTTAAACACGGCTCCGATGATAGCCAGGGCTATATCCTGGGGGCCGGTTCCCGGCTGCGGCGCGCCGTCCAGATAAACGGCTATGACGCCCGGATACGCCACATCATATGTATCCTTAAGCAGCTGCTTTACCAGCTCACCGCCGCCTTCACCTATGGCCATGGTTCCCAATGCCCCGTAACGTGTGTGGCTGTCGGAACCAAGTATCATTCTGCCGCATCCGGCCATCATCTCCCTCATGTACTGATGAATGACCGCAATATGTGGAGGAACATAGATGCCCCCGTATTTCTTCGCCGCGGACAGACCGAACATGTGGTCATCCTCATTGATGGTCCCGCCTACCGCGCAAAGGGTATTGTGGCAATTTGTCAATACATAAGGAATCGGGAACTTTTCCATGCCGGAAGCCTTGGCTGTCTGTACAATACCCACGAAGGTGATGTCATGGGATGCCATGCTGTCAAACCGCAGCTTGAGATGTTCCATGTCACCGGATGTGTTGTGGGCCTCCAGAATGGAGTAGGCAATGGTCCCTTTCCTGGCAGATGCCTGGTCCGCGTCCTTGCCGGTCAGTTTCTTTACCTTTCCGCTCTCTGATTCCGGTACGATTTCAGTGCCGTTAACCAGATAAATACCGCTGTCATACAATGATACCATTTCATTACCTCCTGGTGTCTGATTTTATGAAAAAGGGCTCGGCTTGGATTTCCGCCTGCCCCCTTACATTCGTTGGTTATTACTATAAAACAAAATATTCGATTTGTCCAGTATTTTTATTGTGGTCACCACAACTTTTGCATTGTAAATCATATTGACTCTGACATGTCCATTGCTGTCACATGCTAATACTTTATCATACGAAAGCGCCGGTGTAAATCACCAATTTAATATAAACAAGCCGCAGCATATGACAAAATAGACAATCATCCCCACATTCAGAAATGCCGTCTTGAATGCTCTTCCCTTTCTCAGAGGCCATTGTCCCGGCCGGAAGGTAATCTGGCGCCGGTACATGATGATAAGGATAATGGCCGCAATGAGGCAGGCCAGCATGAAAAAGAAATATGCCAGTATCATGACAGAGGAAAACGCGGTCACCAGCCATCCCATGTCAATTCCCAGAATAGATTCAATCTGCCGTATAATCCACGGCCCCTCTGCCAGCCCCTGGGCGCCCTTTGACAGTTCCACGGTGATGACGCCGCCCAACAGGTTAAACAGCATATGGAACCCAATGGTGTATCCCACCTTCCCTGTCTTTGCGTACACGTAGGCCCAAAGAATTCCAATGCCAAAGGCATAAAAAAACTGGGAAAAATTGCCGTGGGCCATGCCGAACATAATGCCCGACATGATGATGGCTGCTTTCTGTCCATATCCCAGCAGCCGGTCCATGACCAGCTTTCTGAAAAAAAGCTCCTCCACCACAGGAGCCATGATGACCGTCGTCAGCAGATTGACCCACAGGCTGGAATTTCTGATAAGCTGGTCCAATAAAACGGAGTCAGGTCCCGATGGCTGTAAAATCCCTGCCAGCCTGCCCAGAATATTTCCTGCCAGCCCGATTCCCACTGCAATGACAAAAAAGGACGCAAATTTCCAGAATCCCCACTGCTCCTTCTGGGGCGAACCGCACTTCGGCACAAGCTGGAGCAGTCCTGCCGCCGCCGGAAAGGCCACCAGGTACATGGGCAGGGACGACATAAGCATACGCCCCGTAAATCCGTAAAAATCAATGAAATCGCCCAGCAGGGAATTAAGCAGCCCCACCAGGACCATGACCGTCATCTGGGCAGCCAGGGTAATCAGCATAAAGGCCGCTGCCGCCAGCCCCACATGTGAGAACTGCTTCCTCTGGCGCCGCTCCATGGCAGCTGCCTGCTCCGGGTCCGGCTCCCAGGCCGTTCCCCTGTTTTCATATTCATATATCATAGGCCATATCCAGTCTCCTTCATCAGATCTTATACAGTGCGGCTCCTGTTCTATGTGTCACACCGCACTGTATGGTAACTGCCAAAAGACAGTTCTTTTTAGTGTTGCAATTGCAACAAAAAAGTATTATGATAATAAATATCATACCATAAAAGATAGCAGGGTAAAAGAAACATGACAGAATATTTTCAGAAAAACCTATTTAAAGACATTTCCATTGACGAGTATAAAAAACTGCTCTCCTGCCTGGACGGAAGGACAAAACAGTTTAAGGCAGGCGAGACCATATGCGATTACGATGAGGGCTTTCATGAAATCGGCATTATAGGCAAAGGCACTGCCTCCGTTGTCCGCTATGAATACAACGGAGCCAGAACCATCCTGGAGCGCCTGGGCCCCCAGGACATCTTCGGCCATCTGCTGTCCTACAAGGGCAGCGAACATGCCGGTATCAGCGTTGTCTGCGACAGCCCCTGTGACATTCTCTTCATCCACTATGCCACCATCGGCTCTCCCTGCACCAAGTCCTGCGCCCACCACCACCAGCTGACCCAGAATCTGCTGGACCTGATTTCGGAGCGGGCCTTAAACTTAAGCCGCAGGGTGGAGGTCCTGTCTCAGCGCACCATCCGCGAGAAGCTCATATGCTACTTCATGCAGCTGGCCGCCCAGGCCAAAGCCTCCTCCTTCAGTCTCCCCTTTACCATGGTGGACCTGGCCGATTACCTTTCCATTGACCGCAGCGCCATGACAAGGGAACTGAAACGCATGAAGGAGGAGGGACTGATTGAGATGGACAAGCGCTGTGTCCGCTTATTCCTTTAGCCTGTCCTCAAACTGCCGGGCGCTCATAGGGCGCCCAAAATAATATCCTTGTATATATTCCATTCCCAGTTCCCTTACAGCCTCATATTCCTCTTTTGTCTCCACTCCCTCCAGGCATACCTTCCTGCCCACATCATGGCACAGGTCGGTGATGGATCGGATAAAGGTGGCATTAAAGGGCTCTGAGGTAATCCCCTTCACAAATCTTCTGTCTATCTTCACCACATCCACGGGGATGCTTTTCAATGAAAACAGAGACGAATATCCCACTCCGAAATCATCCATGGCAATTTTTACCCCAAGCTCCTTCATCTGTGCGATCAGGCGGAGGGTGTCCTCCTCTGCCTTTGCCAGATATGTCTCGGTCAGTTCCATGATGAGCCTGGATGGATCCAGGCTGTTTTCCTCCAGAGCCGTCCTGAGGAAGGAGATAAAGTCCCCCTGGGAAAGCTGGATATAGGACAGATTCACACTAATCTGGAAATCCGGCCTTGACCGGCGCCACTCCAGGCATTGGGCCATGCCATGGCTCAGTATCCACTGTCCAAAAGGTACGATTAAACCGCTCTGCTCCATCAAAGGTATGAACTCTCCGGGAGAGACATCCCCATACTTGCCGCAGTGCCATCTGGCCAGGGCCTCCGCTCCGCAGAGCCTGCCCGACAAAGTGTCTGCCTGGGGCTGGTAATGGATGGAGAACCCCGCAAATCCGCGCTCCACGCTCTCACGCAAAAGCTCCATCAGCTCCAGCCGCCGCTCCCTGTCGGCCAGAATATTCCTGGAAAACACGGTCATCCGGTTCTTTCCCATGATTTTGGAGTATTCCAGGGAGTAGTTGGCCCTCTTAAAGAGCTCCAGATAATTGCCCCCGTCCTCCGGATAAGCAGCATATCCCGCCGACAGGGTACAGAAGTATTTCTTTCCTCCGTATTCCTGCTGTTTGCAGAAGTTCTGCTGCAGCTTGTCAAATAGATGGGCCGCCTCTTTTGCGTCTCCGCCCAGGAGGAGGATGCCGAATTCATCCCCATCCAGCCGGTAGAGCATGGCATTGGGCGGAAGCATGGATGCCACCTTCTGGGCCGTAATCCGCAGGACCTCGTCCCCGAAAGACCGGTCATACAGAGCATTGATATTTTTAAAGGAATCCATGTCCAGCACCATAAGGCCGATGGTGTCCATGCATTTGCGGTCTGCCAGGTATTTCTTTATATTTTCCTCAAATTCATATTTGTTGTAAAGGCCGGTCATATGGTCAATCTGGTTCTTTTTGCCCAGATTGCTGATCATGCCGGCAAACAGCTTAGGCTGCCCGTCCTTATCCCTGAGCATCTTTCCCCTGCACCGCAGCCATGTCCACTCCCCTCTCACGTTCCTGGCCCGGTACTCTATGTTGTGATACTCTTCTCTTCCGTCTGCTATACTCTGATTGCTCTCCAGAAAATAGGCCTCATCATGGGGATGAATCAGCTGCCCCCAAAATGCGGCTGCCTCCCTGACCACCTGGCCCGGCAGGCCGAATTCCTCCACCATGGCCTGGGGATAACAAAATACCCCGGTCTTCATATTTCCCACAAAGATATAGTCGTCCGTGCTGGCAGACAGCGCTTCATAGAGGCTTCCGCCGTCATAATAAAAGGGGGCATCCCCGTCCTCATGTTTCTCCCCAAGCCTGCGCTTGGCACGCTCTATGTGATATCCTCTCTTCTGTATATACATCTGCTCGTCTGCCCGGGATATGATGTCCTCCACCGAGCCCATATCCCCAGGACAGACCTCTGCGATTCCATAGCTGAAGGAGACGTCATATTCCTGGAGCTGGCGTTTCCGTTCCTGTCCTGCCCTGGTCAAGAGACGCTTCATGCTTTCGTCTGCCGCTTTCATGTCCCGCCCATAAAATACCATGACGAACTCATCACCGCTGAGACGGTACATGAAGTCCAGCCTTCCAAGGCACTCCTTGGCTATGGCTGCCACGTACTGAAGAAGCCTGTCCCCCTCGCTGTGTCCATACCGGTCATTGACCGATTTCAGCTCGTTGATATCATACAGTACCACGGTCACCACCTGGTTCTCACGGCTCCCCTGCTCCAGGGCCCGCATAAGGCGTTCACTGCCTCCCCGGCGGTTTAGCATGCGTGTCAGCTCATCGGTGCGGGCCGTCTCCGAAATCTTGTCATATTCCGTCATGTCCACGGAATTCTGAATGTGGTATATCTTCCCCCTCCACTGAATCAGGCTGTCATAATTCCTGTATTTTTTGCCGGTCACAGAATTGGTCTCGCGCCAGACACAGATTTTATTGCCCTCCATCTGTTCCATCTGCCTGATTTTACAGTAAGGGCACCGTTCCTTCATATCCTTTTGCAGCACCTGCCAACAGACACAGCCTTCCGGCCTTGTAAGCCCGAAGGTTTCCTTCATGGTTTTATTCATATAAAGGATTTCATCCGTTTCTACATCCGTTATATAGAAATTGGTGTCCATTTGGTCCAAAACAGCTGCCAGGAATGTATCCTTAAATGAGTTTTGCTGTTCTTCCATCTCAAAAAATCCTCTTTACTATATTTGAAAGCTCTCTCTTTATTGTAAACTCTTTCCAGATTATGTACAAGGGGAAAATCAAATAAAAAGGCGCCTATTCCCGGGTTTTATCCGGGAAGAGGCGCCAGCGCACATCTTATTCTTCAACAACAGAGAACATATCTTTTCCGACTCCGCAGATAGGACATACCCAATCATCCGGAATATCCTCAAATGCGGTTCCCGGCTCGATTCCGCCGTCCGGATCGCCTGCCTCAGGGTCATATATCCATCCACATGGATCACATACATATTTTTTCATTATCATTTCCTCCTTAATTATCATATCATTTATCTTTGTTTTGAATCATTTCCTTTGATGTCATTACTATATCATAAGTATTCCTGTTTTTCTGTGATATTTGCAACATTAAAATGACTTTTTGATATAATATTTAATTTGCCACATATTCCGGAAAACATGCATGGAAAAACAGCTGCCCAAACTTACTCCGGGCAGCTGTGGCATTTACTTTTATTCGCCGTCCTTGGCTGCAGCCCTTGCTTCTATCTCACGTTTCTGTACATCGCCGGGAGCCTGCTCATAGCGGCTGAATTCATAGGAATAATCGCCCAGGCCGCCTGTCATGGAGCGTAGGTCCGTATTATATCCAAAGAGCTCAGACATAGGAATATCCGCCTCAATGACCTGCTTTCCGTTGTGATTGGAATTCATGCCCAGCACGCGTCCTCTTCTGCGGTTTAAATCGCCCATGACGTCGCCTGTAAACTTATCCGGAACAGTAACCTTAAGGGAGGCAATGGGTTCAAGGAGTACTGGATTTGCTTCCATGAAGCCCTGCTTAAATGCAAGAATGGTGGCCATCTTAAATGCCATCTCCGAGGAATCCACCGGGTGATAGGAGCCATCCAGAAGAGTGGCCTTTAAGCCCACAACCGGATAACCCGCCAGCGGTCCCTTTAATACGCATTCCTGCAGTCCCTTCTCAACAGCCGGGAAGTAGTTCCTGGGTACGGAACCGCCGAATATCTTTTCCTCAAATACGTACGGTGTCTCCAAATCGCCGGATGGCTCAAACTCCATAATGACATCGCCATACTGTCCGTGTCCGCCGGATTGTTTCTTATGCTTGCCCTGAACCTTTACTTTCTTGCGCAGGGTCTCGCGGAATGCAAACTTAGGCGGGCTTAAGGTCACGTCAACCTTATAGCGGCTCTGCAGCTTGCTGATTACCACATCCAACTGCTGATCGCCTATGCCGTATAACAGGGCCTGACGGTTCTCAGCGTCGTTGACAACCTTAAGGGTTAAGTCTTCCTCCATCATCTTAGCCAGAGCCGTGGATACCTTGTCATCCTCACCCTTGTTCGCAGCCTTATATGCCATGTATGTGTATGGTGTGGAGGTCTGCGGCTTATGGTATACAATGGGTGCCGTGCGCACAGCCATGGTATCGCCGGTCTGGGTCACGGTCAGCTTTGCAACGGCTCCGATGTCGCCTGCCCTCAGCTCCTGCACCTCAATCTGGTCCTTGCCCCGCAGGATATAGAGCTTGCCAATCTTTTCCTCCGTATCCTTATTTACATTATACACAATCGTATCGCCTTTAAGGGTACCTGTACAAATCTTCATCAGTGAATACTTGCCGATGAATGGGTCCACGATGGTCTTGAACACTCTGGCGGACAGGGACACATCGTCGTTGTATTTGGCGGTAAAGCGCTCGCCTGTGGAAACATCCACGCCGATACACTCAAAATGATCAGGTGACGGGAAGTATTTGTCAATGGCCTGCAGCAGAACCTTAAAGCCCTGGCAGTTAATGCCGGAACCCATCATGACAGGAACGATGTCCCCTTCAATAACATGGGTCCTCAGAGCGGTGGAAATCTCTTCCTGGGTAAACTCTTCTCCAAGGAAATAACGCTCCATATATTCTTCACTGGTCTCGGCAACGGCTTCAATGAGGGCATCCCTGGCAATGGTCAGGTTTTTCTGGACATAATCCGGAATCTCACACTCTTCATAATCACTTAAATTAGTGAAACGGCGTCCGCCCATCTTTACCACATTGACGAAACCTACGAACTTTTCATTCTCACGGATTGGCAGCTGGAACGGAGCAATCTTACGTCCGAACTTTGTCTCCAGCTTAACCACAAGCTCACGATAGCTGGCATGGTCATCGTCCATATTAGTGACGAAAATCAGCCTGGGCAGGTTGTACTTCTCGCACATCTCCCATGCCCTCTCTGTACCAGGCTCAATACCTGCCTTACAGTTGACAACGATAATGGCCGCATCGGCAACACTGATTGCCTCCTCAACCTCTCCTACAAAATCAAAAAATCCCGGCGTATCCAGAAGGTTAATCTTAATTGGCCCGTCCTCTCCCTCATATTCCAGCGGAATCAGGGTGGTGGAGATAGAAAACTGTCTCTTGATTTCTTCCTTGTCATAATCGCTGATGGTGTTTCCGTCCGGCACCTTGCCCATACGTTTTGTAACACCAGTCAGCAGCGCCAATGCTTCCGCAACTGTTGTCTTACCAGCGCCTCCATGTCCAAGTAATACAACGTTGCGGATTTGTTCAGTTCCATATACGTTCATAAACTTCCCTCCTGTTCATTAAATTTAAGCCTATGCGTATATTTTACTAAATTTTTCAGAATTTTTCAAGCATTTTATATGATTTGCACAACATTCTTTTGAGGTTGCATGTCCAGCCGCGGGCAACAACGTAAAATCAAGGCAAAATGGTCGCATAGCGTTTCATCTTATCCATACCTTTGCCTGTTGTCATTCTCTTTAAATATGCTGTTATCTTTCCAGGCTTCTGGATTAATTTCTACCTTTAAATCGCGCTTCAAGAAATCTCCATTGCTCCTGTCTTTCTTCATGTTCATATAGGAATTGCTCAATAGGACAAATTATATTATCATCCTTGGATGATTTTATTAGAGGAATTATTTCTTCGTAGGCAGATTTAACTCCTTCTTCCTTTAATAACCTCAATCCACCTTCAGACACTTTTACCGCATGGCATTCTCTGATTGGTATCTGTCCTGCCATAATTCCCATCGCAATACCTGCTTGACTGGCATATAGAATCATATCCTTTGACTCAGAAAATTTGTTCTTAAAGTATGCGCGATACATCCCTGAGACCGGACTTTTGTCTGTCTCCCAAATGATATTGTCCGAGTCATCAGTCAGAATAGCTAATGCTGTTTTGGCCAGCACTTTCTGGAATAAATCATCTCTCATTATGACACCTGCTCTCAATTTTACAGCCTGTCAGCCGCTTCCTTGATTCTCTTTAACCCCTCCATGACTACTGCTCTGGGCGCTGCAAAGTTGAATCGCATAAATCCAGTTCCTTCCTTTTCTCCAAAGGTAGTCCCATCGTTTAATAATACTCTGGCATCTTTAAACATAAAGTCCTTTAGTTCTTTCTGTGTCTTGAAACCAAGTCCGCGACAATCCATCCAAATCATAAAGGTTGCCTCTGGATTAATTGCTTGAATTTTAGGGATATTCTCATTTATGTATGTAACTGCCTGGTTCTTTGTCTCATTTAGGTAAGCGACGCACTGGTCTGCATAGTCATCACCGTGATTGTAACATGCCATCAATGCTACATTTCCAAATATATTTCGTCCCATACCTTTTTTATAAGTCTGTTGGTTCATCATTCTGCGGTAAATCTCTTTGTTATGTGTAAACCACGCAGCTGTGCGGAAACCAGCCACGTTAAATGTTTTAGCAGGATTGATAAAAGTTACAGAATGATTGGCGAACTCCTCAGAGATACCGCAAAACGGAACGAATTTATGCCCGTCAAAAATAATGTCAGCATGGATCTCATCAACTCCAATCATTACATTGTTTCGTATACATAATTCTCCCATCCTTACCAGTTCTTCCTTAGTAAAGCATCTACCAGTTGGGTTCTGGGGATTACAGATAAAAAGAATTTTCACTTTAGGGTCTGCTAATTTTCTTTCCAAATCCCCAAAGTTGATTTCATACCGTCCCTCTACCAGGTCCATCTCATTATAAATCAGTTGACGTCCGTTATTTTTCACCAAATCGTGGAAAGGCGGATAAACCGGCGTCTGTAAAAGTATTTTATCACCAATACTTGAGAATTCTTCTGTAAACCATATCATAGCCGGTATTACACAAGGGGAAAAATCAATATATTCTGGATTCAGTACTGTATTATGTCTTACTTTGTACCACCTGGCAATACTTTTTTCAAAATCAGAATCAATATATGGATAGCCGTAATGATTCATCTTTACACGCTCCATCAGTGCCTCTGTCACCTCTACCGGGCTTGGGAAATCTGTATCTGCTATCCAGAATGGAAGTACATCTTCTGGGCAAAGTGAAGGATCGTATTTCTTTGCATCAGTTCCTCTTCTCTCTACGCCTTTATCAAAATCATATATTGTTTTACTCATAGTGGACTCTCCTTTTCTTCTTTGAATAATAACATATTTTCATGTATTTTAGACAACTGAGTATGATACAACCAGATTACATATATACATTACAACTGCGGGAATAGAACATCTTTTTACAATATCCATAATATCCAGTTCAGCCATACCTGATATGGCAATTACAACACCTGCAACGGGTGACATACAGCGTCCGATACCAGATGATAACTGCATCGGAAGAGCGATTGTAGCAGTGGATACTCCCATCTGAGCTGTCACATCCGGTACTAGCGGACCAAAAGCATACCATGAAGCATTACCTGAACCAAGAAGCATGCCTGCAAAGAATGTTATCATTGACATTAATGCCATGGTAATAATGGGAGCACTCTTAACAGCCGCTAAAGTGTTGCTTATGATTGTAATGCCACCTAACATTTTGATGGCTTCAGCAAATACAGCCGCACCAATCAGGATACTCACAACATTTGCAAATGAATTTCCCATTGCTTTCATCACAACACTAAAATCACTCGTTACTTCTTTTCTATCTCTTCGTCTTACTAATTCCAGAATAAATACGAAAAACAGTCCAAGCAAGTTTGCTGTAACCACATCAAGATTAATGGATGGTATAAAACTGAATACTGTAATCAAAACCAGGGGTACAATGGGAAGTATTGCATAGTACGCAGGACAGCTGACGTCATGAGGCATATCCGCCTTTGAAACGGAAATCCCATCTGATACATCCTTCTTATCCATATGTCTCAGATATATAGGTAGAAAGACCGCACAGATTATAATAAGTATAGATGCGGTTTTCCCTTGATAAGTAAGGAAATAATCCATCATAGGCATACCAACTACATTCTCTGCCGCAAATATTGCGCTTGAATCATTTGGTCCCCAGTCAACAAAGCCACACATTATCATTACAGTAGCGGCACTTAGTTTACTTATTCCCAAGGATGTAAGTATAGGGAAGGCAATGGCCATCAAAAGCATAGCCAGGCCAGCATGACTTGTAATGACCATTTTCAGTAATGTACCAATAACAAAAAGCATGCTTAAAACAATATATGGATTTTTGATTTTTGATAATGGTTTAGTTGCAAGATATGCTAGTTTTGTGGATGCCCCTATGTGTGACATGTAAACAGCATATCCAGTTACCATCATCAAAGTCAGTCCAACACCGGATGCATTAGATTTAAATGCGTTGGCTGCATAAGCGAACACATCTATGACAGCATTACCAGTCGTTTTATCATCCATTATTGAATTGCCGCCAATGATTGCGAATATTAGCAGGATTACCATGCCTGATACCAGGAATACAAATACTGAATTATACTTTTTAATCACCAATGTTGCAACTATGACTATGTACAGCAGCGTTATCATCACAGCTATAGCATTATTCATTTTATCTCTCCTGTCTTTTAGTTTCCCAAACCACCGCGGTACCGGGTTGTTTAAATCAGATATACAAAACCAAACTATTTTGTTTATATTCTTAACCTATAGTTTAGTATGTATACCTTATGTTTAGATTCTAAACTAATTATAATTTGTTGTCAATACCATTTATACACTTTGTCTATATGCACGAATATTGCATTTATTTTTTGTACAATATATCCAAAACTATTCAGTATCATCTAATTAGACTATTTCTGATACAGCAAAGGAGCCACAACATTTGTTGTGACTCCTCAATCGTCTTAACGAATATATATTATATGGATATTTTACTATTTACTTATCTCTTTTTTGCCTTTTTTCTTGCGTTTCTGTTATCTTGAACCTTGCGTCTTATATCCAACCATGCTTCAAGTACGCTGAAAGTGGTATTTATCTCATCCTCAGAAAAATGTTCCCTAACAATATCCATAGACTCTCCAAATCCTATCTCATCATATTTGCGGTGGGCTTCATTCAGTTCCTTTCCCTTTTCAGTTAAGAACAGGTGAAATCGATTGTCATTTTCAGAGTCCACTTCCCTGTATATTAAGCCTTTACTTTCCACTTTTTTCAGGATTTGAGAAACTGCCCCCTTGGTCTTTCCATAATCTCTTGCCAGTTCAGTTACTGTAATTCCATGATGATCAGCAATATGCTTTAACGTGTGTACCTCTACTGAAGTATAGGCTTCGCCTGTTCCATAATCATGAGGCACTTTTGTAGAGATATAAAAATTCGAAACCTGATGTAGTATATCTACTGCTTCTACGTCATTATATGATTTCTTCATCTTCTTATCCATAATATACTCCTAGTTTTGATATACACCGTATTCGTCATTAACAATTTGTTAAAGTATACTATATTTAGATATCAAAGACAAGTTTTTATTCCATTTGTTTCGGATTTTACGCCGCTATGGCCTCCTCAGCAACCATAACAAGAGTAAGCTTATAGAGATGCTGTCAAGGAGGATTGTGAGATTTGGACTTTAACTTTTCATCTTTACTTCTATTATTACAAGGTCTGCCCGGCCAGGATGCTGGTGGGGACGATAATCCGCTTGTATTCAACTGGCTTGCGCTCCATCTGCCGGAGGAGCAGATCACAGGCGTTGCGGGCAATCTCTCCGATATTCTGCTGGATGGAGGTAATATTCAAAATCGTCCGGCTTGCCACGGATACTCCGTCATAACCGATAATTCGGACCTCCTCAGGCACCCGGATGCCCAGTTCGGCCAAGGCCAGATATGCCCCCAAGGCTCTCCAGTCGCTGATAGCGAAGACCCCGTCAAACTCATAGTCAGTGCTGATCAGGTAGCGGATGGCTTGCTTGCTTTCGTCTAAAACCTCCCGGACCCTGGGCGTGCGGATGATTCGGTCCTCTCCCAACTCGATCCCGTGCCTGCGGTACTCCCCCCGGAAGCTCTCAAACCGCTCCCGCATCCGGTGGGAGATCAGGTTGCTCCCCAGCAGGATGGGCTTACGGCTTCCTTTCCGATAGAGCTCCTGGGCGGCCAGGACGCCGGACACGCGCTGGTCGCTCTGGACCTGGCAGATACCGGCGGTCTGCTCGGGGGGATCGGTGCAGTCGATCCACACATGGGGCAGACGGGGGTCCAGGATATTCCGGACGGCGAGATAACCGCAGGTGACGAGGATCACGCCGCAGACATTGCAGTCGTAGATGGTCCGCAGGATATCCGGCAGGGCCTCCTTCCGGTAGCCCAGGCTGGCGCTGATGGTCTGGATGCCAAGCTCCGCCAGGGTGTCGTGGAGCTGAATCAGCAGAGCCCGGTAATAGTCGTTGATTTGGGTGTCGACCACGACGCCCACTTTTTTTATCCCGGCGGCGGAGGGAGACGGCGGACGGTATCCGCTCTCCTCCAGCGCCGACAGCACCATCTGCCGGGTGGTCTCCGCCACTTTGGGGTCGCTGTTCAGCACCCGTGACACCGTGGCCGTGGAAACACCGCACCACTGGGCGATCATCTGGATGGACACGTCTTTTCTCTGGGCCATAAACTCGCCTCCTTGTCTTCTCTATCATACCACAGCAGGGCCGGAATGTAAATTTACAATGCGTAGCAAAAATATACAATTTGCCTCTGTCAAAATTGTATACCTCTCCAAAGTTCTGAGAATCCTAAAAAAACGCTTGCAATTTCCGTGATGTTAATTTACAATCTATATTGTAAAATTTCATTTATAAAAAGTAAATTTACATTCTGGAGAGGAGATATTCACATGGCAAAAAACTACGCAAATATTGCGAAGGAAGTCCTCCGGCTGGTGGGCGGGGACAAAAATGTATCCCACTTTGAACACTGCTCCACCCGCCTGCGGTTTTCCATCGTGGACCCCGGCAAAGTGGATCAGGCTGGACTGAAAAAGGTCCCCGGGGTCATGGGGGTCGTGGGCAGCGGCAATCAGTGTCAGGTGGTCATCGGCAACGATGTCATCGAGGTCTACGACGAGGTCCTTAAGCTGGGCACCTTTACCGGCGGGACTCCGGCCCCTGTCGCCCAGGGAAAGCGGGATATCGGCGCCACTGTTCTGGACCTCATGGTGGGTATCTTCCAGCCGTTGGTTCCCGCCATCGCGGGCGGCGGTATCCTGAAGGCGTTCCTGTCCCTGTTTGCCCTGGTCGGGATCATGGACAGCAAAGGCGTCCTGTATCAGGTTCTGATCAACGTGGCGGACGCGCCCCTGTACTTCCTGCCTGTGCTGGTGGCCGTCACCATGTCCAGCAAGATTAACTGCAACCGGCTGATCGCGGTGGCCACCGTGGGCGCTCTGGTGCTTCCCAAAACCGCGGCTCTGCTGGCTTCCGATCCTGCGCCCACCCTGTTTGGCCTCACCCTCCAGAACGTGAACTACGCCTATCAAGTGTTCCCGGCCATTCTGGCGGTGACCGCGCTGTACTTTGTGGAAAAGTACGTCACCAAGATCACGCCCAAGCCCATTCGGGTGTTCTTTGTCCCCATGGTGTGCTTCATCATCGTGTTCCCCCTGACCCTGCTGGTCCTGGGCCCCATCGGCCTAACCATCGGCAAGGGGCTGACCACGGTCATGCTCACCCTGTATAAGTATGTCGGCTGGCTGGCTGTGGGCCTGGTGGCCGCCGTCCTGCCCCTGCTGATCTCCATCGGCGCACACAAGGCGTTTATCCCCTATGTGGTCGCCTCCCTGGGCGACCCGAGCCTGGGCTACGAAATTCTTTACAACGGCGCTTCGCTGGCGCATAATATCTCCGAGAGCGGCGCTTCCCTGGCCGTCGCCCTCAAGACAAAAGACCCGGAGCTGCGCTCCACCGCCTTTTCCTGCGGCGTGTCCGCCCTTTTCGGCGTCACCGAGCCGGCAATTTACTCCATCACCATACAGCGCAAAAAGGTCCTCTACGGCGTGATGGTGGGCAGCTTCATCAGCGGTTCCTTCATCGGCCTGATGGCGGTCAAGGCGTTTGTGGCCATGGGCCCCGGTCTGGCCGGTATGGCCATGTTCGTGGACCCTGAAAATACGATGAACATCGTCTGGGCCTTCGCCGGTTTTGGGATCGCGCTGGTATCCTCCTTTATCGCGACGCTTTTCCTGTACAAGGACGAGGCAAAGGCGGAGGCTGCCCCAGCCGGGCAGCTCTCCGGCGAGCTCTCCGCACAGTCCTCCGAGCCGGAGGACGACACGGTGAAGCCCGGCTCTCTGGTAAGCCCTCTCCAGGGCACCGTGGTGCGGCTGGAGGACGTGAAAGATGAGGTGTTCTCCACCGGCGTCCTGGGTCAGGGCGCGGCCGTGCGGCCCGCGAAGGGCGAACTCTATGCCCCGGTGAACGGCACCGTCACCATGATCCCCGACAGCAAGCACTCGATCTCGCTTGTGGACGCCTGCGGCGCCGAGATTCTGATGCACATCGGCATGGATACCGTGCAGCTGGGCGGCAAGCACTTTGAGCCCCAGGTCAAGGTGGGCGACAGGGTCCGCAAAGGCCAGCTCCTGATCAAATTTGACATGGACGCCATCCGCGCCGCCGGTTATGATCTGACCACACCCGTGGTGGTTACCAACTCGGATGAGCTGGAGGTCACGACCCTGGCCCAGGGCGATATCGAGGCCGGAACCGAACTTTTGAAATGGGAGTGATATAAAATGAGTTTTCCGAAGGGTTTTCTCTGGGGCGGCGCCGTTGCCGCCAATCAGATCGAGGGCGCGTGGAATGAGGACGGCAAGGGCTGGAGCGTGGAGGATGTGGTCACCTTCAAGCCCAAAGTGGACGTAAAGGACTACAAGGCCAACGTCCACACCTCCCTGGAGGGCGTCAAGGCAGCTATGGCGGACCCCGACCCCACCTATTACGCCAAGCGCCGGGGCATCGACTTTTACCACCACTACAAGGAGGACCTGGCCCTCTTTGCCGAGATGGGCTTCAAGGTGTTCCGCCTGTCCATCGCCTGGTCCCGCCTCTTCCCCACCGGGGAGGAGACGGAGCCTAACGAGAAGGGGATCGCCTTCTACGAGGACGTCCTCCGGGAGATGAACCGCCTGGGCATCGAGCCGCTGGTGACCCTGTCCCACTATGAGATGCCCCTGGAGCTGGCGCTGAAGTACAACGGCTGGGCGGACCGGCGGGTGATCGGGCTGTTTGTGCGGTTCTGCGAGGTCTGCTTCCGGCGGTTCGGCAAATACGTCAAATACTGGCTGAACTTCAACGAGATCGACAGCCTGATCCGCCACAGCTTCACCACCGCCGGGATCATCCCGGAGCTGTGCGGGGAGCGGGGAGAGCTGGCCTGCTGCTACCAGGCCGCGCACAACCAGTTCGTGGCCGGAGCCATGGTAACCAAGCTGCTGCGGGAGCTGGTCCCCGGCGCGCAGATGGGCCTGATGCTCACCAAGCTCACCACCTACCCCCACACCTGCGCCCCAGAGGATGTGGCCGCCACCCAGAAGAAAAATCTGGAGAATTTCTTCTACGCCGATGTACAGGTGTTCGGAGAGTACCCCCGGTTGATCCTCCGTGACCTGGAAAAGCGGGGGCTCACGCCGGAGATGGAGCCGGGCGACCTGGAGCTGATCCGGGCGCACACGGTGGACTTTGTCTCCTTCAGCTACTACAACTCCTCCACCGAGTCGGTGGACCCCAACGTGGAGCGCGTACCGGGCAATACCATCCTGGGCGTGAAAAACCCCTACCTTCCCTCCTCTGAGTGGGGCTGGCAGATCGACCCGGTGGGCCTGCGGATCTCCCTGATTGAGCTGTATGACCGCTACCGCAAGCCCCTCTTCGTGGTGGAGAACGGTCTGGGGATGCGGGACACGGTGGAGCCGGACGGCTCCATCCACGACCCCTACCGGGTGGACTATTTCCGCGCCCACTTCCGGGAGATGGAAAAGGCCATCGACGCCGGTGTGGAGCTGATGGGCTACACCAGTTGGGCGCCCATCGACCTGGTCAGCGCCAACACCAACCAGATGAGCAAGCGGTACGGCTTCATCTACGTGGACCAGGACGACCTGGGCCAAGGCACGCTGGAGCGCAGGCGCAAAGACAGCTTCTATTGGTATCAGAAGGTCATTGCCACCAACGGCGAGAACATGGATTGATTTCCATTCATTTTATCAACCAGAAAGGAAGTATTCTTATGAAACAGTTCACCTACACCATCACTGACCCCGTAGGCATCCACGCCCGCCCCGCCGGGGTGCTTGCCAAGCAGGCCAAAGCCTTGGACAGCACCGTCACCATCGCCAAGGCCGATGGCAAGTCCGCCGCCGCGACCAAGCTCATGGCTTTGATGGGCCTGGGCATCAAGCAGGGCGATACCGTTACCGTAACCGTTGAGGGCGGCAATGAGGAAACCAACGCCGCTGCTATGGAGAAGTTCTTCAAGGATAACCTGTAAGCGCCGCACAAAAGGGGCGTCTGCCTTGCGGCAGACGCCCCTAATCATGTTTCTCTGTTATTTGCACGGAGAATACCAAAAAATATTGTAGGAGGAAATCACCATGATTTTGATTCAGGGAAAAGGCGTTTCCAAAGGTGTCGTCCAGGGACCTATCTACTTCTTCCAGCGCGCGTCGGCGGCGGTGTCCAACGCTGTGGCCGGCGATTTGGAGGAGGAGAAGCGGCGTCTGGAGGAAGCGAAAGAAAAGTCCATGGAGCAGCTTAACGCCCTCGCGGACAAGGCCCGGGAGGAGGCCGGTGAGGATGCCGCCATGCTTTTCGAGACCCACGCCATGTTTGTGGAAGACGAGGACTTCTGCGACTGCATGAACGCCGCGCTGGAGGAGCAAAACTGCTCCGCCGAGCGGGCGGTGGAGATCGCCGGGGAGCAGTTTGCCGCGATGCTCGCCGCCATGGACGACGCCTATATGCAGGCCCGGGCCGCCGACATCAAGGACGTGTCCCGGCGTATTTTGAACAACCTGATGGGTGTGACTGAGGGTGGTATCGACTCCGACGAGCCGGTAATTTTGGCCGCAGACGATCTGGCCCCCTCCGAGACGCTGCAATTGGACAAGAGCAAAATTCTCGGCTTCATTACCCAGGGCGGCTCCGGCAACAGCCACACCGCGATCCTGGCCCGCACCATGGGCATCCCCGCCATCTGCGGCCTGGGTGACTCCTTGAAACAGGATATGGCCGGGCGTGTGGCGTACATCGACGGTGAGACGGGCAAAGTCGCCATCGACCCCGACGAGATCACCCTCTCTGCGTTCCAGGCTAAGATGGAAAAGCAGCGGGAAATGAAAGAGCTGATGGAAACCATGAAGGGCCAGGAGGATGTGACACTGGACGGGCGTCACATGATGGTCTACTGCAACATCGGCTCCCCGGAGGACGTAGCGGCGGTCAAGTCCAACGACGGTCAGGGCATCGGCCTGTTCCGCTCCGAGTTCCTGTATCTCGCCACCTCCGACTACCCCACCGAGGAGGAGCAGTTCAAGGCGTACAAGGACGTGGCCGCCGCCATGGACGGCAAGCGGGTGGTCATCCGCACGTTGGACATCGGCGCGGATAAGCAGGTGGACTACTTCGAGATGCAGAAGGAAGAAAACCCCGCCCTGGGCGTGCGGGCCATCCGCATTTGCCTCAACCGTCCTGAGGTGTTCCGCACCCAGCTGCGCGCCCTTTACCGCGCCTCCGCCTACGGCAAGGTCGCTATCATGTTCCCCATGATCACCTCCGTGTGGGAGGTCCGGGAGTGCAAGCGGGCCTGCCAGAAGGTCATGGCCGAGCTGGACGCCGAGGGCATCCCCTACCGCAAGGACACCGAGATCGGCATCATGATCGAGACCCCGGCCTCCGTGTTCGTGGCCGAGGAGCTAGCCCGCGAGGTGGACTTCTTCTCCGTGGGCACCAACGACCTGACCCAGTACACCCTGGCCTGTGACCGTCAGGCCAACGACCTGGGCAAGTTCTTCGACCCCCACCACCCCGCCGTGCTGCGGGCGCTGAAGATGGCCACCGACGCCGCCCACAAGGCGGGCATCTGGATCGGTATCTGCGGTGAGCTGGGTGCCGATCTCTCCCTGCTGGAGACCTTCCTGGCCATCGGTATCGACGAGCTGTCCGTGTCACCCTCCTCTGTGCTGCCCCTGCGGGCTGAGATACGCAAGTCCATTGCCAAGACCTGTACCTTGGAGAAGCTGGAATGCTAAACAGAAAAGATACCACGAAATCAGCGGAAGAGGCGGGGTAAAAGGTAACGGGCAAGCAATGGGGCTGTGAAGAAATAGAGTAGATGGACTCTATTTCCCACAGCCCTCCCACTTTTTGATCCAGAAGTCTGTTACTTTCCTAAAAAAGCATATACCTCCCCCTTACCCCCACAGAAAGCGGGCCCTTCTTTTTTATGCCGCAACAGCAGCCCTTTTCTTTTTATTCCTGAATTTATAGAGATTATGGCCTATTGATACCAAATATATTTCCAGACTCACTCGGTTTAGCTTTCTTCTTACCACACGTTTGTACCATCGGTCATACTTTATGATTCCAAACGTCCCTTCCGCTTGTATCGAACGGTTCATCCGCAGCAGCGCTCCCTGGATACTTTCCAGGTTTTCGACTACTTCCTGGTGCATACAGCTCAGCTCCCGGTTCATACACACCATACGGTTCTTATCTGTCTTTTTACATTGTTCCTTATAAGGACATCCTCCACAGTCCTCACATGTATAGTACTCTTCCTGGCGTCCATATCGGTTCCCTTTTACTGCTTTCCTGTATGCAAAATGGAACTTCTTTCCCCATGGGCACATCAGGGTCCCATCCGGGCCCGGCTTAAAGTTCACCGCACGAAACGGGTTCTCATGATATTCTTTATCTTTTGTCTCTTTTTTGTACATCGGAAATTTCATGTACTTTTCCATCCCGTGTTCCTGACAATAAATATAATTGTTGTACGAGCCGTATCCCGCATCTGCTACCGGATATTTCGGGTAAAACCCATACAGTTCCCTAAATTTCTCCATCAACGGCACAAAGCAGTCCATATCCGAGCGGTACTGCTTCACGTCGATGACCGCTATATATTCATCCGCCACCCCGATCTGAATGTTATATGCCGGGAGCAGCTGGTCGTTTCCCATGTAGTCCTTTTTCATCCTCATAAACGTGGCATCATGGTCCGTTTTGGAATAGCTGTTGCGTTCTGGACCGCAGATCCGGATCTTTTTCACATATTCTTTCAGCTTTTGTGTGTATTCTTTCAGCTTCTCGTAATATCTCTGCTCCCTGGTCTTTCGGTGTCCCCTGCCGTGGACAAACGCTTTTTCGTCGATCCGGCACTGAAAAGCGTATCGTCCAAGAATCATCTCCAGACCTTGCGGAGTATATTCCGTGTTCGTCTCAACCTTCAGCCCGGTATAGGCCAGATCCTCATTGATCTGACCCAACAGCTGTGTGATCTTTGCAAACAGCCGGTATCTGGATTTTTCCGTTGCTTTTTTCCATACCCAGCTGTATTTATTCGCATTTGCCTCAAATTTTGAGCCGTCTATATAGAGATGTTCCAGATCCACGGCGTCTTTTTTTCGGATATACTCCATAACGGCACGGAAAATATCTTCAGCCTTTCCGTTGATTTCATCATTTATAAAGTGTCCGAAGGAGCGGTAACCGGGTGTTTCGTAATCCATCAGGTACATGTAACGGATATTGGTTCTGCACCGGTCCTCCAATTCCCTTAAACTTGCGTATCCCGTGTCCATAAAGCCGAATAAGATTGTTTTAAGCATGTTGACCCGATTATATCTCGGCCTGCCATAGCGGTATAATGGTTCAGGCCTGAGATACTGTTCTATTCCGATCTCCTCCATGATCTGGTCAAATACCAATACCGGATCGCAGATATCCAGACTATCTGCAAGAAATACTGGAAATCTTCCCTGCTTTGGACTATAATAAGACATGGTATTGTTTTTCATGACAGATAAATTATATCTTGTTGGTGGCTGACGCCCCCAAGCCCCCGTAAGGACCGGCGTAAATGCGCCGGTCCTTTTAAGCCGCCTTCGGCGTCTGCCGTTACCTGCCGGAAGCGGGGAAATCATTATCTTGCCCCCTGCTGGCGGTCACGATTTTTCTCCGTTTCTGTCACACCTAAAATTCGCTCCACATTGTTTTTGGCAGTGAGCAGTTCTAACATTTTTTCTCGTGCCTGCTTGTACTCTGGATACCGCTTTTTGTTCTCCACCTTCAACATGGCATACTCCTGTTTTAGCGATTGCATGGGCGGCAGTTTCTTCAAACCGAGGGAATCAAAGTATTGTTTGGCCGCTTGACAGGCCGTGATTTCACTGCTATGCTGTTCGTAAAATTTCTCCCTTTTCCTGCCCGTCAATTTCCGATACTGTGCGTAAATCTCCCATGTCTTACCGTAAGCGCCGATGTGCTTTTGCAGTTCGGAGATGTCCTTCATTCTTGCGCTGGCGGCTTTCGTCCGGTCAGCTAAATCGTTGAAATTCTGAACCGCCGCATCACAGGCTTTCTCCAATTCTCCAAGGTCGGTCAGATTGTTTTCTTGCAAGTACATGACCGTTTTTGCCATCTCTTTGAGATTGAAAATTTTCGCCCACCGCTCGAATCCGGGAGAGTTGGCCTGCTGCATTTTCGATTGAATATCAATCAGCAAATTAGGCTTGGACTTCACCGCCGCCTTTGCCCTTGGAGTGACAATCCGTTTGCCGGAAATGCGCTCCATAATCGCCGTTTCAGAGTAATCCACGCCGAGGGAATCACAGCGGAGAAACCTCTTGCCATTGGAAATTTTGAACGCAAGGTGTTTGCCCTGTTTTACCTCCACGCCCGCCGCTTTCATGGCGGCGAGGAAGCTGTCAAAATCCTTGCAGCCTTGACCGAGGGCGGTGTCAATCAGGACCTCCAACTGTCCCCTAATGGTAGGCGCTTTATCCTCACCTAACCATGTGCCGTAGCTGCCCCGGCTGGGCTTCGGCTCCGAGATCACCGACAGACCATTTTCCAGGCACAGCATATCGGAGATTTTACGAATTGCAAATGAGGACCGCCAGAAGTTTCGGAATTTTCGAGTGCAGTCTATGGCAGTCGAGTTGAACACGATATGAGAATGAATGTGGTGTTTGTCAACGTGGGTGCAGACGATGAAAGCGTGTTTCCCCTTGGTCAGCGACATAGCGAGATCATAGCCGATCTTGTTTGCCAGTTCCGGTGTGATCTCCCCCGGCTTGAAGGACTGCCGCATGTGGTAGGCGATCACATCATTGTCCTTCCGTTCCCTGCCGGTAATGGCAGCATACTGCCGTTTGGAAAATAAAAACTCCTGGTCAGCAATAGACGGGTTACACTGGTAGGCCGTGACCAAATCGCCGCCGTTGGTTTTCTCTGGATTCTCTACATAGGCCGTCACCCGGCCCAGGGCCTCGGCCACGGTTCGGCCCATGCCGCTGTGCAGCGGCATCAATCGTGTTGTTGCCATTTTCTAAACCTCCCGCAAAAAGAAAAAGGTGGTGAACGAAAAATCTTCGCCCACCACCAAACCGCTATTTGATTTTCGATAACTGCTCCAATATGCTGCCGAACAGGCCGCTGACCTCTGTCAGCTTGCCGCAGATTTCGTCCACCTCGTCAGGATAGACACCGCCGCCGGAGTTGACCCGGCGGGCGATCTGGTTCACATTGTTGGACGTGTACCGCAGGAGCTTTGTGCACTCGTCCAGCTCTTTGATTTGCAGTTGGACAATGTAGCCGTCAATACACAGCTTCCGAATATAGGCGCTCATATTGTGAACGCCCATCAACGCCATCCTCTGTTCGATTAAGCTCCGTTCCTCGTCTGTAACTTTGAAATAGATACCGCTGGTCTTCTCTTTTGCCATAATCCCCCTTATCTCCGCTTCTGCCATACGAGGTCATAGCCGAGAGCGTCAGCCAGCTCGACCGCTTCCTTATAGCGCAAGGATTCACGGCGCAGCTTGTCGGAGAGGTTCGGGACGCTGGGACTCCATCCGTATTGCTCCGTTAGCTTTTCCACTAACTCGCTCATGGTGAAGCCCTCCCGGACAATATAGGCTTTGATTTCGTTCCTGATATTCATAAAAACTCTCATTCCTTTCGCTTCGCTTAGGCACAAAACAGTTATGAAATAGCAAGTTTGTGCTTCCACTATTTTATTTTTGATGTTAAACTCTCCTCAGACAGATACACTACAGAGCACGGAGGAGGAAGTAGAATCGGTTCCTCCATTTGGGATCAAGTCCGCATAAAAACATGTGTCGGCTGTCTTCTCAAGCACAAACCAGTGACGCCTTGAGCTCGTAACCTAATCATTGTCAAAGCAATTCCTTAGGTCTTTCTTTGCTGGACAGCCAGTCAATGTCTGTCTATTTTACTTAGGAGGGCTGTTTTATGTTATCTATCAAACACTTTGTCTGCTGTGGCATGGACGTTCACAAGAAATTTGTTGTCGCTACCATTGCTCTGACAGACTACAGGGGCGTTACTTCTTATGTTAAAAAGCGGTTCGCCACCTTCAATTCCGATCTTAATTCTTTGAAAAAATGGCTTCTTTCTTTCAATTGCACTGAGATCTGCCTCGAATCCACTGGTAAATACTGGATTCCAATTTTTAATATCCTGGAGGATTCCTGTCACGTTGTCGTTGCTAACCCCAAGTATGTCAGGGCTATCAAAGGACAGAAAACCGATGACAAAGACTCCGCCTGGATTGCGGATCTGTTTAAATTTGATATTGTTCCTTCCAGTTATATCCCCTGTAAGGAAATTCGCATGCTTCGGGAATTGTTCCGATACCGGCAGAAACTGATTGGCCACCGCAGCAGTGAGAAAAACCGGTTACAGAATGCTCTTACGGTTTCCAACATTGCCCTTGCATCCGTCCTCTCAGATACCTTTGGAAAATCAGCGACCGCCATCGTTGACTATATCCTGACCTGTGAGGTATTTGACCCCGAATACTGTAAATCCCTGCTTCTTAAAAAAGCAAAGGACAAGGCAGATGATGTTGTAACCTCCATAATCGGTTATGAACTGCGCCGTGACCAATCCGTTAAGATTAAGGTCTGCAGAAAGCATTTCGATGAAATCAATGAGTGCGTCTCCACTCTCGAAGAAACGATTTCCGACCTGGCTAAACCTTACCATAAATTTATCGAATTGGCTACTACAATTCCTGGAATTACAGAGCAGTCTGCCACCTTTATCATTGCTGAAATCGGGGTGGATATGGCGGTATTCAAATCCTCAAAACGTTTGTGCTCCTGGGCTGGGCTGGCTCCTGAAAATAACGAAAGTGCCGGTAAAAAGAAGAGCGTCCATGTTTCAAGAGCCGGGGTGTACTTAAAGCCTCTGCTGGTTCAGTGTGCAAATGCTGCCATCAAGAGTAAAAACCCTTACTTCAGATACAAATATGACCGTATAAAAAAACGTCGTGGTCATAAACGGGCAATCATTGCCATTGCACGCATGGTGTTGACTTGCATTTACCACATGTTCCAAAAGCAGGAGGTATTTAATCCTGCCGATACGGATTATTCCGCTATTCCTGAAGAAATGTACCGGAAATTTCAGGAACAGTATGACAGAAATGCCATCAAACGTTTAGAGAAACGAGGCTATATGATTACTCCTCCTGCTATGGCCTGATACCCTTTATTCCATAGGATCCTTTGGGGCGGCAGTTTACTGGTGCTCTTGTTAAGTTACGATTTTTTTTGATTTTTTCTTTCAACCTATTGTACTCCTTTCTAAATTGTGTTCGCCCTCCGGCGTAGGAATAGAAAACGCTCCCAGCAAACCGGGCAGGTCGTTCACCATGCCCAGGTCACAGGAGCGCACATCGAATTTCAGCGTTTAGCGTAAAGTCATGCGAAATGGTGAATACCAGCAGGGGAAGACGTATTGCGTTCGCCGCTTGGCGTTGCGTGTTTCCACGAAAAAGCGTTATGCTGATACTGTTTTGTTCGCTGATTTCACATAGATTGAAATTTAGGGCGAAAAAAGGGGTGGTCCGCAGACCGCCCCTTTTTGCAGCATATTCAACCCTGGGCCTCTGCCGCCCGCTTTTTCTTCTCACGGGAACGCCTGGAATATTCCCGCTGTTTCTCCCGAATCTTCCGTCGCCGCTCCTGTTCCTCCAATTCCTCCGGCGTAGGTTCCGGGAGCGGCACATCGAATTTTCCGATAAACTTCAGGTAAATATCAACTTCCTGCATCCGTTCGCCATTGAACCTGTCCGGCGCGTGGACAACGATCTTGTCCACGAACTCCAAAATCATCGGCGTGGTCAGCACAGAGAAGTCAGCGTACCGCTTGACCAAATCCAAAAACTGACCGGCCCGGTCTGTATCGGCGGCGAACGCATCAAGCGCAGCCTGTTCCCGTTCAATTGCCGCATCCAATTCTTCCTGCTCACGCTCATACCCATCCGACAGCAGCTTGAATCGCTTCTCTGTCAGACTGCCCGTGGCGAAGGATTCATAGAGCTTTTGAATCAGCCCATCCAGCTCAGAGGAACGCTTGCGGTCCCGGTTCAGCTTGCGTTTCAGTTCCTTTGCGGCGTTTTCCTGCCGAAGCTGGGAGGCGGCGCGAATCTTTTCCATAAACCCTTTTTCATCAGAGATAGCGTAGGTACTGACTGTCCTGATAGTGTCAAGCAGCAACGCCCGAACTGCTTTCGTAGAGATATAGTGACTGCAACACTTTTGTTCTGACTGTTTTGCGGTCAGCATATAGGTGGCGCAATTATAATTATCGCCAGCATAAAGACCGCTTTCCGGGTCAGGCTTCCAGCCCTCCCTTAATGCCCTGCCGCCCCGCTTATGATTATACATCCTGGCTCCACAGTCGGCGCAGAACATCAGCCCAGTCAGGGGATTGGCCTCGCCCGTGGTGTCCGTCCGGCGTACCGTCTGCCGTACTCGTTGGGCCAGCTTCCACGTCTCCGGGTCAACAATGGCCTCGTGGGTATTCTCAAAAATCAGCCATTCCTCCGGCGGACGCTTAATCATCTTCTTGTCTTTGTAAGAGGGCTTATAGGCTCGGAAGTTAACCGTGTGGCCCATATATTCCGGCTTGGCAAGCATATCCCGAATCGTGGCATCCGTCCAGTCATAGGGGCGGGACATATCCGTTTTGCTCTGGCACGTTCCCCGCCCCCGTTGGGCAAGATAGTAAGAGGGACGCTCCACCTTATCTTCCATCAGGATTCTGGCAATCGCAAGAGGGCCTTTTCCCTCCGCACTCAAATGGAAAATGCGGCGCACAACGTCCGCTGCTTCATCGTCCACCAGCCAGTGGTGCTTTTCATCCGGGTCCTTCTTGAACCCATAGGGAATCGTGTTGGTGACAGGCTTGCCGGACTTACCCCGTATCTGATACTGTGCTTTTTGCTTGCGGCTGCAATCGCGCACGTACCACTCGCTCATAATGTTGATGAACGGGGCAAACTCCCCCGTACTCTGGTCCTCGCTGTCCACACCATTAGAGATAGCAATGAACCGAACGCCATGCTGTCTGAAAAGAACCTCGGTATAGAAGCCCGTTTGCAGATAGTCACGCCCGACACGGCTCATATCCTTGGCGATCACACAGCCGATTTTCCCGGCCTCAATGTCCGCAACAAGCTGTTTCCAACTGGGCCGCTCAAAGTTAGCCCCGCTCCATCCGTCATCCGTGTAATGGGAAATATTAGTAAATCCTCGCTGGGCGGCATAGCTTTCAAGCATGGCCTTTTGATTCACGATTGAGTTACTATCCCCAATTTGCTCATCGTCACGGCTAAGGCGCTCGTATAATGCCGTAATCTTCTCCGTCTCCAACCGCTTCTCGTTCATGTTGAACTCCCTTCAAGCGGCTGGCTCGTTTGTGGTATCCCTATTGTACCACAGTCAGCAACCTTTGTCACGGCTCCGCGCCGAAATGAACTACCCCGCAGCAAGCTGCGGGGTATCGAAGGTTGCAACCTCTACATATAATCCCATATGCTATACTGCTTTGTTTTCTCTACGTTTTTATAGATTGTTTTATAATTTTTTTCCTGTCCCTGTTCTTTCACATATCTACTTATGATTTGCTCATTCCCATGTTCACTCACCGTTGCTACGTAATAGCCATCTGTCCAGAATTCTCCTCCCCACAATTTTTTCTTCACTTGTGGACATTTCGCGAACACCTCCCGGGCTATGATGCTCTTCACTATTTGGATGATTTTTTTTGGACTATATGCAGGCACTGACTGGATAAGAAAATGTATATGGTCTTTATCTGTACCTACTTCCAAAAATCTTATTTCATACCTTTCCTGAATTCCCTCACACGTTTCTTTGATTACCCTATCTACATCTTCATCTATTACTACTCTTCTATATTTTGCTGGACATACGAAATGATACATGAGTACTGATACATTGTGTGACTTGCGTATTGTTTCACTCATCACACAATTTCTCCTTTCCTTTTTCCTCTAGTATAGGCGTTTGCGAAACGCCAGAACCCATATAAATACGGGATTCTTTTTCTTACAAAATAAAACAACTCCTCACTGGTTTATGGTAAAATAGAATTGTCCAGAAACTATCTACCAATCCACCAAGAAAGGAGTTGTACCTATATGATAACATACAAACAGCTTTCTTTGGCAGATATTTTTACCGATTGCCAAAATAAATTTGATAACGATAAATATGAGTTCCTTTCTTTGCTTGATGAAACCATCAACCTCGATGAAATTGTCCCGACGTCTTTTGTTTCCCATTTCCACGCCGCCACCGGCAGACCTAGAAAGCACCTTCTTTATCCAATGCTCAAGGCTCTGTTATTACAGCTTATTTTCTCGATTCCTACTACTTCCCTCCTGATTGTATTTTTGAAATACTCTCAGGAATTACGGGATTTCTGTGGCTTTGATGTTGTTCCTGACGCGTCTAAATTCACACGCTTCAAACAGGATTTCTTATTGGACTTACAATCGATGTTTGACAGGCTGGTTGACCTGACCGAACCGATATGCCAACGGATTGATAAGGAAAAAGCATCTATGCTTCTCTTTGATACCTCCGGTATTGAAGCATGGGTAACAGAAAATAATCCCAAATACGCCAACCGTATCATCAAACAGCTAAAATCTTTAAAAAAAGCGAACGGGCTGGATGATTCCTTTGACCCTTATAAAGCCGCCTATGGTTCCATGCCGCCTCATGCTGCCGCTAATCCTGCGATTCAG
The DNA here is from genome assembly GCF_020297485.1 of Enterocloster clostridioformis. Taxonomy (NCBI): domain Bacteria; kingdom Bacillati; phylum Bacillota; class Clostridia; order Lachnospirales; family Lachnospiraceae; genus Enterocloster; species Enterocloster clostridioformis. The sequence continues at coordinate 259,113 of NZ_JAIWZC010000001.1, read as the reverse complement.
CAGATGTACATTAACGGGCATTTCTGTTATGCCTTTAAATTCGGCATCGTTACAAACGGGCTGGGTATCGTCAGACATATTTCCTTTTACAACAAAGATTTTCTCGTATCCCATCCTGAGATCATCGTGGAAAAGAAATCTGACTCTCCGGATGAGGACAAAAGCCTTGCAGATTCCAAAGCGCTAATCCCGACTCTGAAGGATTTCTTCCGGAAACATCCGCTTATCAACCCCAAAACGTTTCTGGGGGATGCCGCTTTCGATTCCATCGAGATTTATAAATACCTACTGCAGGAAACATCCTTTGAAAAAGCGTATATTCCCCTGAAAAACAAACTCAAAATCGAAGGAGTCGATTACACCGTAAATGCTGATGGCATTCCCTGTTGCCCGCATGATGCTTCACTCCCAATGAAACGGGAAGGAAGTAAATCTCATTTGCGCTGTGGTCTTCCAACCATGAAATTTGTCTGTCCCAAAATGAAATGGGAACGAGACAACATTACAAAGAAAACCAAACGCGTATGCCATTGTGACAACCCGTGTACAGCATCTTCCTGCGGAAGAATGATCTACATCTATCCGGAACAGAACCTCCGTGCTTATCCAGGGACTATCCGCGGCACATCAGAATGGGACTCCACATATAAAATCCGGGTGAATGTAGAAAAATCCATTAACCACTTTAAGGACAGCTTTTGTGTTGCCGGGCGTAAAACACAGAATGAGAAAACACTCCATGCGGATTTGCTCCTTGCCGGAATTGCCCAGCTGATTACCGTAATGGTTGCGGATAAAATCCATAAACATCAATATATCCGCAGCTTGAAACCTTTGATCGCATAAGTATCCGTGGTTCATATTCCTTTACTGTCAGATACCCGTATCTGTTTTATTTTCGCACCCGAAAATCCTGTTTTTTACACACACCTCCCGAAAATCCGGCTATGCCAGATTTTTGTCTTGTTGGAATCAAGATTTCCTACTTGTTTCGCAATTACCTATTCCTCTAGTATATCACTTCCTCCATGTCTTGAAAAAGTTTGTTACGCAGCAAGCTGCGGGGAATTAAACCCTCTTTTTGATTAAATGCAGAATTTTGTCGTTCATGGTTTCCTGGGCGGTATCGCTGAAATGGACACGCACCTTGTAGGTGGTAGACCCGATACGCCGGTAGAGAATGGCGGTGTTCTCCGCTGCTGGTTGAATTGTAGCTATATTTTGCCTTCCTTTCTTGCGGTAGGCCGCAACCCGTGATATGATGTTGGTGGACTTGTCCAGGCAGCAGAAAACCAGCCTCCGGCTGCATAATGTCGTTTGCAGTCGAAAACTGGCTTGATTGTGCCTATGTACTTTTGTCGTGAAAGGACGATGGTTTTCACAGCACCCAAAGCATCCCCTCACTAATAGGAGAAAAACCGGGGGCAAAGCGGAACCATTTTCAAAAAGAATTTGAAAATTTCTTGGAGCGGCCCAGTTTGTTCGCCCATCTCTATTATACGGTCAAGTTGGCCATGACCGCAAAAATATGGCGATAATGCAAGATTTGACCGTCACCCTCGAAAAAATTGCAAAAATGCAAGATTGGATAGTTACCAACGTGACCGACATTTTGTCGGCCACGTTGTTGACAAATTGTCCGTTTGCGTCTTTGGCCTGCGTCATTGTGCCGCTGACCAGAACCAGGACGAAAAATTTTCGTTCTGATTGGTGGCGGTCAAAATGTTCGGCACCAGCAGAAGGAGGTAGCGGCACATTTCGCCGCCACCTCCCAGGAAGATCAAGATTGCAAAATGCAAACTTGGTCCCTGGTACAACGTGGCGGACATTTTTTCCACGATGTTGCCAAAATCAGAAGTGCATTTTGCATTTCTGATTTTCAAAGGCGCATTTTGCGCCTTTGAACCGCCGCAGTAACGTGAAGTGCAAAATGCACCTCACGTCAAGCGGGTTCGAGCGTCAGGCTGACGCTCGAAGCTGTGTGTTATTGCTATCACCCCTCCCATAGCGCTCTCATTCACCACAAACGAGCAAGCCGCTATGTTGTATTAGGTGAAATCTCATATTCACCCTTTACAACATACATCTTTATACCAATTTGCGGAACCTGATTGCTGAATAACAGGGCACAAAGGATTCTCATATTTCAAATGTGATGATAATACGTTGTCGTATTTTTCATCTTCGCTTAAAAGTGTAAAAGTTTAAAGTAATAAAGTATTGACATTTCAGACAGAGTCGCTTACACTATTACTGCATATGAATCATTCTGAAGAATACATACTATGGTCCATACAATCTGTATATTTATAAATTTGCATAAGGAGTACTGAATTATGATTATCATTATGAAACCCAATGCTTCTGATGAAGCGGTGAAAAAGGTAACAAACCTGATTGAATCCAAGGGGCTCACAGCCCATCTGTCCAAGGGTTCCCAGGTTACTATTGTAGGTGTGGTAGGCGACAAGACCAAGCTTTTGGACACCAACATCGAAATCAGCGAAGGCGTTGACAAGGTAGTGGCTGTCACGGAATCTTATAAACTGGTCAATAAAAAATTCCATCCTGAGGATTCCGTGATTCCGGTTGGCAACACCCACATCGGTCCCGGCACCATGACGGTGATGGCCGGTCCCTGCGCCATTGAATCCCTGGACCAGCTTTTGGAGACCGCTTACGCGGTGAAAAAGGCGGGAGCCACCTTCCTGCGCGGCGGTGCCTACAAACCCCGCACATCCCCCTACTCCTTCCAGGGGCTAGAGGAGGAGGGGCTTAAATACATGAAGGCTGCCAGAGAAGCCACGGGCCTCAATGTAATCTGCGAAGTCACCAGCGCCCATGCCATTGAGTCCGCTGTGAAGTATGTTGACATGCTGCAGATTGGCGCCAGAAACATGCAGAACTTTGAACTGTTAAAGGAGGCTGGCAAATCCGGCACTCCCGTATTGTTAAAACGCGGCTTGTGTGCTACCATTGACGAATGGCTCAATGCTGCCGAGTACATCATTTCCGAGGGCAACCCCAATATTGTGCTGTGTGAGCGCGGCATCCGCACATACGAAACTTCCACCAGGAACACCCTGGATATCAGCGCTGTTCCGGTCATCCGCCAGAAGAGCCACCTTCCCATCATCGTGGATCCCAGCCACGCCACAGGTGTCAGAGCCTATGTGGAACCCCTGGCAAAGGCAGCCATTGCAGTCGGAGCGGACGGCCTTATGATTGAAGTCCACCCCTGTCCTGCCAAGGCACTGTCCGATGGTCCCCAGTCTCTGACCTTTGATGCCTTTGAGCAGCTGATGAAGGACCTGGCTCCTTACGCAGAGCTGTCAGGCCGGACCTTTAAGGCACAGTAACAGAACTTTACGGCACTCTCACTTCAGGGAGTGCTTTTACATATGCCCGATGCGCGTCCCCGGCCGTTACGGCATCCGCTTTTAATATCTTAAATACGGCGCATCCGGTTCCCGCATTTACAGGAGGAGATACCAATATGGAAAAAATAACCATGACCGATTCCACCATCGCATTCATCGGACTGGGGCTTATAGGCGGCTCCATTGCCCGGGCTATCAGAAAAACACGGCCGGATATCCGCATCATGGCTTACATGCGTTCCCGCTCCCGTCTGGAGCAGGCCCGGCAGGAAGGAATCGTGGATGTGATTCTGGATGGAATTGATGAGAACCTGCGTGAATGCGACCTTATATTCCTCTGCACCCCGGTGGAATACAACGCGGGCTATCTCTCCGCCATACGGCCCTACCTGAAGCAGGGCGCCCTGATTACAGACGTGGGAAGCACAAAATGCGGCATCCATGAGGAAATCAGACGCCAGGGCCTGGAATACTGCTTTGTGGGCGGCCATCCCATGGCTGGCTCGGAAAAGACCGGCTATGAGAACTCTACGGACCATCTCCTGGAAAATGCCTACTACATCGTCACTCCTCCTGAGGGAAAGAACAGTTCCCACCCGCAGGCTTTAAGCCCCAATGCAGAACGCATCATGGCGGTGGCAAAAGCCATCGGCGCCATTCCCCTTGTTCTGGATTACAGGGAACACGACAAGGTGGTGGCTGCCATCAGCCATCTCCCCCATCTGGTGGCTTCCAGCCTTGTGAATCTGATTAAGGACCACGACACAGCAGACGGCACCATGAAGCAGGTGGCAGCAGGCGGTTTTAAGGATATCACCCGAATTGCCTCTTCCTCCCCTGAGATGTGGGAACAGATATGCATGACCAATGTGGAGCCAATATCGGACATACTGGAAGCATACATCGCATCTTTAAACAAGGTGCTGGAGGAAATCAGAGAACATAAGGGACAGGATATCTACAGGCTGTTTGAGACCTCCCGTGATTACCGCAATTCCATTACAGACAAGGCCAAGGGATCCGTGGAACCGTCCTATGAGTTCACCGTGGATGTAAACGATGAGGTGGGCGCCATTTCCACCATATCCGTCATCCTGGCCGCCAAAGGCATCAGCATTAAGAATATCGGTATCAACAACAACCGCGAACGTGGTGAGGGGGCACTGAAAATCGCCTTCTATGACGAGGCTTCCATGGAAGCCGCATGGCAGAGGCTGGACAAATACAAATACGAGATGTTTAGCATGTAATCCGGAGAGAAAGGTCAGGTAACAGATTATGGAATTGAAAAGAGCATCCCATTTAAAGGGAGAAATCAGGGTCCCCGGAGATAAATCCATCTCCCACCGGGCCGTCATGTTCGGCTCCATTGCAGAAGGGCTTACGGAGATACACAATTTCCTCCAGGGAGCGGACTGCCTGTCTACCATTGCATGTTTTGAGAAGATGGGCATTGATATAGAAAATAAGGGCGGACAGGTGCTGGTCCACGGCCGCGGACTGCACGGACTGAAAGCACCCCGGGAAATCCTGGACTGCGGAAACAGCGGCACTACCACACGTCTCATATCCGGAATCCTCTGCGCCCAGGAATTTGACGTAACTCTCACAGGTGACGAATCCATCTGTAAGCGGCCCATGAAGCGTATTATGGACCCCCTTACCATGATGGGCGCCCATATTACCAGCATAAAAGGCAATGGCTGTGCTCCCCTGTTCATCAAGGGAGGCCCGGTCCACGGCATCCACTATGACTCCAGGGTAGCTTCCGCCCAGGTGAAATCCGCCATTATGCTGGCTGGTTTATATGCAGACAGCCCCACCAGCATAACCGAACCGTATGTGTCCAGAAATCATTCTGAGCTGATGCTGCGGCTCTTTGGCGCCCAGGTATCCACCGAAGGAACCACGGCAGTCATAAAGCCTGCCAGTGAACTCCATGGCAATCAGGTCATGGTTCCGGGAGATATTTCTTCTGCCGCCTATTTCATCGCCGGAGGCCTTATGGTGCCCGGCTCGGAAGTTCTGATACGCAATGTGGGCATCAACCCTACCAGGGACGGTATCCTGCGTGTATGCCGTGATATGGGAGCGCACATTGAACTGCTGAATGTAAGCGGAGGAACAGGAGAGCAAACAGCCGATATCCTTGTACGCCACGGCAGCCTTCATGGAACCGTCATAGGCGGCGCCGTCATACCTACCCTGATTGACGAGCTTCCTGTCATCGCATCCATGGCCTGTCTAGCAGAGGGTGAGACCATAATCCGGGATGCCGGAGAGTTAAAGGTAAAAGAGTCCAACCGGATTGCGGTCATGGTCCAGGGACTGACTGCCATGGGCGCTGACGTGACCGAGACAGAGGATGGAATGATTATCCGGGGCGGCGCTCCTCTCCACGGAGCTGTCATCGACAGCCGCAAAGACCACCGTATTGCCATGACATTTGCTGTCACTGCGCTGTGTGCGGATGGCATCACAGAGATAAAGGACGCTGACTGTGTCAATATATCCTATCCCGGCTTTTACAGCGATTTAAAGAGGCTGGCGCAGGGTTAAGCTGAAACCGCATCCGCTCCGGCTCATTCTGGGGATGGATGCGGTTTTGTTTTGATGATACGGTACTGCGCGCTGTCCGCTGACTCCTGTCATTTTGCCAATTCACAGAGCTTTGCGCTGTGGTCCGCCACCACGATTTTAAGGAGCTTGATATCGTTCTCCATGGCAGTTTGCTTCTGCTCTGACTCCTGATACCGCCTGGCGGCAGGTACATAGTTCTCAGCCAGAAGCTGGATATTGGGTATCAGCTGGTTTTCAATGATTTTGGATGTCCGTTCCTGCTGCTTCCTGATATCTTCGATGTCCGCCTCTACACGGCCCATCCTGTCTGTCAGCGAGAGGACCTGTTCCTTCAGGATGGTGATGTCAGCACGGATTGGAGCCAGTTTTTCATCCAGCTTCCGCTCCAGTTTTTCATCCAGCTTTTGTTCCAGTTTTTCGTCCAGCTTCTGTTCCAGTTTTTCATCCAGTTTCTGTTCCAGCTTCTGTTCCAGCTTTTCCTCCAGTTTCTGTTCCAGCTTCTGCTCCAGCTTTTCCTCCAGTTTCTGTTCCAGCTTTTCCTCCAGCTTTTCATCCAGTTTCCTATCCAGCTTTTCCTCCAGCTTTTCATCCAGTTTCCTATCCAGCTTTTCCTCCAGCTTTTCCTCCAGCTTTTCCTCCAGCTTTTCCTCCAGCTTTTCCTCCAGCTTTTCCTCCAGCTTTTCCTCCAGCTTTTCCTCCAGCTTTTCATCCAGTTTCCTATCCAGCTTTTGTTCCAGCTTTTCCTCTAACTTTTCTTCCAGCGTTTGCTCCATCGCCAGTTTTAGCTTTATCTCCAGCCTCTGCTCTGACTGTATCAGTTTCTGTTCCAGTTTTTTCTCCAGCTTATCATCCATCATACCGGATATAGCCAACAATAAATCTTGATTATTCAACAATTCCACTCCTCCCTCTTTCTTTTTATTATAATCATTTTTCGAGGCCGATTCAATATGTATCTCTGTTTCCGGCCTCACTGGTTTCGCTGCCGGATCGTCGCCATTGGCTTGTTCTTATGGGCATCACCTGTCCTTCCTGTGTATTCCCTGTGTCTTTTCTGTGTGATTCCAAATATGAGTTTGATGTGATTTCAGCAGCCGAAAGGGCCGGACGGAATAAGATTCCTAAACTGTATCTTAGGATGCAGCAGATTGCCGGAATACCTGAATTATCCAGCAGAAGTAAATTCACTTTAGCAAAAAAGGAAACCCGTGTCAAGACCCAATGTCATTAAGTTAAGATGGCAAGAACCAGGCTCTCTATATTAGAAATGGTAGATAAAAAGAATAGAATTCTTGAAGGCAGATGCAAATCTGCCTTTTCTGTGTTACCTGCAAATAGAAAAAAGGCAAAAGAAATAAATCTTTAACCTTTTTTCAAAACCTACCCCAGCGCTACATCCAGTATCATCATCACCACAAACCCAACGGCAAATCCAATGGTTGCCACATTGGAATGCTCTCCTTCGCCTGACTCCGGAATCAGTTCCTCCACTACCACGTAAATCATGGCGCCTGCCGCAAAGGACAGGAAGTATGGAAGAACCGGGCCTAAAAACTCAGCCAGCACCAGCATAAGGACAGCGCCTATGGGCTCCACCACGCCTGAAAGCGTGCCGTAAATAAACGCCTTCCCCTTCCCGGCCGCTTCCTTAAGAGGCAGGGATATGATGGCTCCCTCCGGGAAATTCTGTATGGCAATACCCACGGACAGGGCCAGCGCGCCCGCCAGGGTGATCGTCCCGTTCTGTGACAGAAGCCCTGCAAACGCAACGCCCACTGCCATTCCCTCCGGTATGTTGTGAAGGGTCACCGCCAGCACCAGCATGGTACTCTTTTTCCAGCTGCTCTTCGGTCCTTCCGGCTGCTCTGTATCAATGTGCAGATGAGGTATTATCTCATCCAACAGAAGCAGGAAACCAATTCCCAAAATAAAACCCACGGAAGCAGGGATGAATGCCAGCTTGCCCATGTGCCCGCTCATGTCCATGGACGGAATCAAAAGGGACCAGACAGAAGCCGCTACCATTACACCTGACGCAAATCCCAGAAATGCCTTCTGGACGCTGGGCTTCAATGCGTCTTTCAGAAAGAACACACAGGCTGCCCCTGCCGTGGTCCCGATAAAGGGAATCATGATTCCCGCAAATATACCGCTCATCTCAATACACCTCTGTCATCTCCTGAGCCCCGGCCCTCTCTTCTACAGGAATCCTTTGAGCTTCAGATAGTCTTTTATCAGTTGAATCATCTGGTCATAATCAATCCGGCTGGCATTGATGGGAAGATCATAATTTTCCATATCCATCCACTCCCTGCCGGTAAAGTAGCGGTGATACTCCGTCCTCTCCTTATCAATCCGTCTCATCCTGCGGAGAGCTTCCGCCTCATCCACCTTATCCACGTCCATGACCCTGCGGATTCTGGTGACCGTATCCGCATACACAAAGACGCGCACCAGATTATCCATCTGGTCCTGAAGCACATAGTTGCCGCAGCGGCCTACGATAATACATGTCTCAGAGGCTGCCAGCCCGCGGATGACCGATGACTGGAAACGGAACAGGTTCTCCGGCGAAGTAATGTTTGGGCCGTCCTTATCCGGTTCTGTCAGCTCCGGCTTCATGCTGGTCACTATACGGTACAGCAGATTGTTTCCTGCCCTTTCATCAGCCAGCCTGAAGTACTGCTCCCCTATGGCGCTGGTCTCAGAGGTCATCTTAAGTATCTCTTCATCGTAGAAATGAATGCCCAGCTCCTCGGCCAGGCGTTTGCCTGTCAGGCGGCCGCCGCTTCCGTACTGGCGTTCAATGGTAATTACAAAATGCTTGTCATTCATATTGAGTATCCCCCTTATTCCTAATCCACAGCCGTGCCCATGACAGGGCCGTGGTCGCTTTCACGTCTATACAATGTCTATGTGGCACATCCCCATGGCGCTGAGGGCATTGTGATGGCTTTGAGGCGTTACCCCCGCGCAGCAGGCCCCATCCACCTGTATGGATGTATCAGGAACCGCTGCCTTGAGCAGCATGGCGTTGGATATAACGCAGATATCCGTGCACAGGCCCACCAGCTCCACAAAATCATACTGTCCCCCGGCTGCGTAATCCGCCAGTTCCCTGCTTCCAAAGGTATGCTTCTCAAAACGGGTCCCTGAAATTCCCCTGAGCTCCGGTATCAGTTCCCAGCCCGGCGTTCCCTTGACGCAATGGACCACCGGAAGCTTTCTCCCTTCCATGGTATCCATATAATCGTCAAAATGGGTGTCCAGGGTAAATACCACCTCGTCTCCTGCATCCTGGTACGCCTTTATCTTATCCAGCACATGAGGGACAATGGCCTGGGCCTCAGGACTGCCCAAAGCTCCATCCACAAAATCCTTCTGCATATCCACCACCACAAGTAACCGGCTCATAGAACTTTCCTCCTTGTTGCGAACACGTTTTATTGTAAACACCTTTGTTTGGAACCCAAAATGTTCCTTTCCACACCTACAGTCTACCACATTTCATCAACCAATAAAAGTTCTTTTACACTTTTGTGCGACATTACATGACTTTATATGAATTTTCAAAACACTCTTGACAAATTCATTTTATTGTATTAAGATACGGATTAATAAAATAAACCGTAGAGAAAGAGGAGTAAGCTATCAAAGCTTTAACACAGAGAGCCGCAGGCGGTGGGATTGCGGTATAGGGCTGGCAGCTGAATGGACTTTTGAGGGCGGTCTTGAAGGATTGTATCATCTGTAGGGACCGACGGATTCCGCAACCGTTATACATGCGGCGCATATGTTGGTATGTGTAAAGTGGACTTTTTAGTCAATTTGAGTGGCACCGCGGATTTCATTCGTCTCAATCGTAGCATAAGCTATGATTGGGACTTTTTTATTCCGGCTTTATTCAAACAGCACCCCGTCAGAAAGTCCCTTATCCAACGACATTTTTTATCATCCAAATATAGTTTAAAAACAGGAGGAAACAAGATTATGAAAAAAACAATTGCAATGCTATTAACCGCGGCTTTAAGCGCATCCCTCTTATCAGGCTGCGTCTCCACTGCCCAGAACACCACCGCAGCCCAGTCCGCTGAAGCCTCGTCCGCTGATACATCCTCAGCCGACGGTTCATCCGCTGACAAGACCGGTGAGTCCACGGCAGAATCTTCTGCTGACAGCGCTTCCTACACCATCGGAGTGGGACAGTTTGCAGAGCATGGTTCTCTGGACAACTGCCGCGAAGGCTTCATGGCCGGCCTGGCAGAGGAAGGCATCGAGGAGGGCGTGAACCTGACCGTGCTTTATGATAATTCCCAGGCTGACGGCGGTACGGCCAGCCAGATTGCAACCAATTTCATCGGAAAGGGCGTGGACCTGATGTGCGGCATCGCAACTCCCATGGCGCAGGCAGAGTACGGCGTGGCTAAGAAGTCAGACATTCCTGTTATTTTCACTGCTGTAACCGACCCCGTAGCCGCAGAGCTGGCCAATGCGGACGGCACTCCGGTAGGCGAGGTTACGGGCACCAGCGATAAACTTCCCGTGGAGGCTCAGCTCAAGATGATCCGTGAGGTTCTTCCGGAAGCAAAAAATATCGGCATCATGTACACCACCAGCGAAGTGAATTCTGAATCCGCCATTGCCGAGTACAAGGAGCTGGCTCCCCAGTATGGTTTTGAAATCGTGGACACAGGCATCTCCTCTTCCGCTGATATCGCCCTGGCTGCCGACACCCTTATAAACAAGGTGGACTGCATCACCAACCTGACCGACAATACGGTAGTTGCCTCCCTTCCCGTTATCCTGGATAAGGCTGCCGCCAAGAATATCCCTGTATTCGGCAGTGAGATTGAGCAGGTGAAGATTGGATGCCTGGCTGCCATGGGGCTGGACTATATCGAACTGGGCAGGCAGACAGGAAAGATGGCCGCACAGGTACTGCGCGGCAAGAAAAAAGCCAGTGAAATGAATTACGAAACCATAAAGGAAGCCGCCTTCTACGGCAATACACGGGTGGCCGGGAATCTGGGCATCACACTGCCGGAAGATTTGACCAAAAATGCAACTGAGCTGTTCACTGAGATTGCCCAGTAAAGCTCTATCATTATTATCTGGAGGAACATCATGACAACGATTATTTTAGGTATCTTTGAAGAAGGCCTGGTGTACGCCATCATGGCCCTGGGCGTATACATCACATACCGTATTCTGGATTTTCCGGATCTGTCCGTGGACGGGACCTTCCCTCTGGGAGCCGCCTTTACCGCTACCGGCATAGCCGGAGGTTTCATCCATCCGACTGCGGCCCTCCCCCTCTCCTTTCTTTTGGGAGCCGTGGCGGGCTGTGTCACCGGACTTATCCATGTCAAGCTGAAGGTACGGGACCTGCTGTCGGGAATCATTGTCATGACCGCCCTCTACTCCATTAACTTAAGGGTTGCGGGCAAGTCCAACCTGCCCATTTTCAGCAAAGATACGATTTTCAGCAATCCATGGCTGGAGCGCACCATCCCCCAGGCCCTTAAGCCCTATACAGTGACCATCATCCTTCTGGCAATCGTCCTTATCTGCAAGCTGCTCCTGGACGCTTACCTGAAAACCCGGTCCGGCTATCTTCTCAGGGCTGTGGGCGACAATGATCTGCTGGTCACCTCCCTGGCCAAGGATAAGGGCATGGTGAAAATTATCGGCCTGGCCATTGCCAATGGATTTGCAGCCCTGGCCGGCAGCGTGTACTGCCAGCAGAAGGGATTCTTTGAGATTTCCACCGGCACAGGCACGATTGTCATCGGCCTGGCCAATGTCATCATAGGCACTCAGCTGTTCAAACGGTTCGGCTTCGTGAAGTCCACCACGGCTGTTATCATAGGTTCCATCATCTACAAGGCATGCGTATCCCTGGCCCTGCTCTTAGGCGACTTAAGGCTTACCTTTGGAAGCATTACTGTCTCCTTCCCTGTGACGGCCTCGGACTTAAAGCTGATTACATCCATTTTATTCCTCATCATCCTGGTGGTAAGCTCCTCCAGGGGAAAGAAGGTAAAGAGCCATGCTTGAGCTGAAGCACATCAATAAATACTACAATGCCGGTACAGTCAATGAAATGTGCCTGTTTGAGGACTTCAACCTGACCATAAGGGACCATCAGTTTGTGTCCGTGGTTGGAAGCAACGGCTCCGGCAAAACCTCACTTTTAAACATTATCTGCGGCAGTATTCCCCTGGATGAGGGACGGATCATAATCGGCGGAAAGGACATCACCCGGATTCCTGAATACAAGCGCCAGCGCCGCATCGGACGGGTTTATCAGAATCCGGCCATGGGCACCTGCCCTACCATGACCATACTGGAAAACATGTCTCTGGCAGACAACAAGGGAAAGGCCTTTAACCTCAGGCCGGGAACCAACCGGCAGAGACTGGAATATTACCGTGAATCCCTCCGTTCCCTTGGACTGGGACTGGAGGATAAGATGGATGTGAAGGTGGGAGTCCTTTCCGGCGGCCAGCGCCAGGCCATGGCCCTTCTCATGTCCACCATGACTCCCATTGAGTTTCTTATTTTAGATGAGCACACAGCTGCCCTGGACCCCAAGACTGCCGAGACCATCATGGAGCTGACCGGAAAGATTGTAAAAGAAAAAAAACTGACCACCATCATGGTCACCCACAACCTGCGCTACGCAGTGGAATACGGGGACCGTCTCCTGATGATGCACCAGGGCCGCGCCGTGGTAGACAAAGAAGACGAGGAAAAGCAGGCGATCTGCATTGACGACATTCTGGAAAAGTTCAATGAAATCAGTATCGAGTGCGGCAATTAAACTTAAAAATCAGACGGAAAGAGGACCCGGAAACCGCTGTCCCGCAGCCGTGTATTTATGTCTGAACTGCATATCATATCCGGGGACGGCCAGCTGCGGTGGATTCATATATGCGGCGAACTCCTTAAAGCGGAGCAGGAACTTCCCTGCCTCCGCTGTATTTTCCACAATGTAACAGATGTCAGGGACAGGCAGGAAGACGGATAAGGCATCGGCGCCGGACAACGCGGTCAGCTTCAGCATCGGAGTCAGCTTTTATCCTGACCATGGAAGGAATTTTTCCTTTCTCTTTGAAAAGGCTGACGAAGTCATGTACCATGCCAAACGAAGAGGCAAAAACCAATATCACATATATAAGGAAGATGCACCAGAGACATAAGATTCCCGGCTGGGACGGGAATGGAGATTATAACGGCGCAATATAAAAGGGCTGATGTCCGGCTAAGAACTTATGCCGGGCATCAGCCCTTCTCCTGTCCTGTAAAATTCCCTGACGGGATTTTAATTATTCTGCAAATAACATAATCTTGGAGGCCGTGTTCTCATCATCTGACCAGACCACACATTTCTTTCCCTGCGTCAGGTCATCCAGAGTCACGATGTTCCTGGTGAGATACGGGAAGATATTGCAGTCCTCCGCCAGTGTGAACTCGGCTCCGTCCGCGGCTGTCAGCACGGATTTGGATGTGGCCGCATCTGTAACCATGGACTTGACTTCCACATAGTCAGGCGCCTTGGCGTCTGCCGGAAGGTTTGTGAAAATCATGACGGCATTGGTCATAGGCGGAAGGCTCATAGTCATGGCCGGCCCTATGTAGGCGTAAATGGTATCTCCGTCCTTCACATCCTCCAGAGCTACCGGGAGACCTGTCATGGCGTCCAGGATATAGGTCATATCGTCAGCCACATTCAATATGATCTCGCCGCTGGTACTCATGCCGGACTGATTGTCAATGGAAAGCCTTCCGTCCTCCATCTTTGTCACAGGTCCGTAAATCCGGATGGACTGGGGAATCTCAGGCTGGCTCTCTTCCATACTCTCAATGGCTCCGGTAACTGATTCCACTACCGTGGTGTCATTCATGGTGGTCTCTTCCTTATTCGCTTCTGCTGTCACGGAGCTATCGGCCGTTGTCTCGGCGTTGACACCTGCCGAGCATCCGGCTGCTCCCAGGGCTATGGCTGCACAAATTCCCACTGCATATAAATGATATTTTCTCAACATTATCTTCTCCTTTTCATCTGCCTGCCGGAAGCCATGGGCCTGCCGGAAGGCACCTGTTATGTCTGTATGAGAAGTATATATCATTTACTGTCCATATCCAATAAAGTATTTCTTAAGAATTCTGAATTTAGAATGAACCTTATGACAAATGTTACAAAATGTTTTACACAAATACGGTTTATCTTTACCGGGCCATCTCGCTCTGAGGTCCCGCCTGGTTATGGGCGCGGATAATAGTCTGGATTTCCTCCAGGTTGGAAGATGGCAGATCTCCGGGGATGGTGTTCTTTACAGCAGCCGTAGCATTGCCGAAAGCAACTGCCTTGGCACAGTCGCCGCCTGTACTGAGCAGCCCGTAAAGAGCTCCGGATATATAGGCGTCGCCGCTGCCAATCCGGTCCACCACCTCAATATCCCGATACGGCTCTTCCTCATAGTACTCATCCTTTGCAGCATCGTATATCACAGAGCCAAAGGTGTGGCGTTTGGGGCTGTGGACGATTCTCTGGGTGGAGGCTACGATGGAGATGGGGAATTCCTCGGTAAAGCTCTTCATCATCTCCCTGGCCGTCCCCGTCTTTAAGAAGGTAAGCCTGGCGGTGTCCTCGGAACAGAAAAAAATGTCCACATAGGGAAGGATTCTCAGGATACATTCCCTGGCCTGGTCCCCTGTCCACAGATTCCCCCTGAAGTTAACATCAAAGGATACCAGGGTGCCTGCTGCCTTAAACCGCTTAATCATCTCTATGGTGGTCTCGCGTATATCCCCGTTTAAGGCCAGGGTAATGCCTGTGGTGTGGAAACACTTGGAAGCCGTGTACACCTCCTCCGGTATCTCGTCAATATCCAGGGAGAAAAAAGAACTGTGGTTGCGGTCATAAATCACTTTGGGCTTTCTGGGATAAGCGCCGTTTTCATAATAGTAAATGCCAACCCTGGCTGCGGAGGACTGGTCATACATAAAGAAGTCGTCGCTGACCCCGAAGGAACGAATCTTTCCTTTCATAAAGCTTCCTATATCATGGGCCGGAAGCTTGGATATAACGCCTGTGTGAAGTCCCAGAAGGGCCGCTCCCACTGCCACGTTTAACTCTGCCCCGCCCACCTGCTTGACAAAGGTGTCGCCTCTGGACAGACGCTCGTTATCTGGGGGTGACAGCCTGAGAAGCACCTGTCCCAAGGTAAGAAGGTCAAAATTCCTGCCGTTTGTCTCTACCATATCATATCTCCTTGTCATATAAGAAACGGCTAATACCTCTGAAAAGGATTAGCCGTCTCTGATTTCTGATTGTCAATATCCTGATTTATCTCTGAACACGGCCTGAACCGTCGCCGCCGGCCAGATTCTCAACATCTGCCCTGGTTACCAGGTTGAAGTCGCCGGGAATGGTGTGCTTTAATGCTGAAGCAGCTACTGCATACTCCAGGGCTGCCTTCATATCCTTGCCATCCACCAGACCGCAGATTAAACCTGCCGCGAAGGAGTCGCCGCCGCCTACACGGTCAACGATAGGTGTGATGTGGTACTTTCTGGAATGGTAGAACTCGCGTGTCTTTCCATCCATGATGCAGGCAGACCAGCCGTTGTCGGAAGCGCTGTGGCTCTCCCGCAGGGAGCTGATGATATACTTAAAGCCGAACTTATCAGCCATCTGGTTGAAAATGTCAACGTATCCTGCCAGCTCCAGCTCGCCGGAGGTAACATCGGTGTTGCCCGGCTTGAAGCCCAGAACCTTCTCTGCATCTTCTTCATTGCCGATGCAGACATCAACGTACTGCATCAGGTTGGTCATGACCTTCTGAGCCTTCTCAGAGGACCACAGTTTCTTGCGGAAGTTTAAGTCAACGGACACGGTTACATTGTGTGCCTTGGCTGCCTTTAATGCTGCCTCGGTGAGCTCAATGGCCGCATCGCTGACAGCCGGTGTGATTCCGGTAAAGTGGAACCAGTCAGCATCTGCAAAAATCTCATCAAAGTTGAACTGATCCGCTGTCGCTGTGGAGATGGAGCTGTGAGCACGGTCATAGACCACGTTGGAAGCTCTCATGGCAGAGCCTGTCTCCAGGAAGTAGATGCCCAGTCTCTCGCCGCTTCTGGCAATGTGCTTTGTACCTACATTGTACTTTCTCAGTGCGGCCACTGCGCACTCGCCAATGGGGTTAGCCGGAACCGCGGTAATGAATTCAGCCTCATGACCGTAGTTTGCAAGTGAAACTGCCACGTTTGCCTCGCCGCCGCCGTAATTGATGTCGAACTCGTCTGCCTGGATGAACTTCTCATTGTTTGGGGTGGATAATCTTAACATGATTTCGCCCATGGTAACAATCTTTGCCATTGTATAATTCTCCTTTAATCTCTTCTTAATGATATTTGGAATAATTCTTATATACGGTAAAATCTATGCCCTTGCCGCTGCAACAGCTGCCACGAACTCCTGTGCCTTAGCTGTAACGGCTGCAAAGTCGCCTGTCTTGGCACCCTTTGTCAGGCTGCTTCCTGTTCCCACTGCGTAAGCGCCGGCCTTGATCCACTTGTCAACATTATCCACGTCTACGCCGCCGGACGGCATGAACTCGCCCTGTGGAAGGGGTCCCTTAAAGGAGCTGATAGCTGCAGGTCCCACGATGTTGCCCGGGAAAATCTTGATAATGTCACAGCCGGCTTCCATAGCGGTGATGGCCTCGGTTGGAGTCATAACGCCTGGCAGCATGGGCACTCTGTAACGGTTGCACAGACGGATGGTGTCCACGTTAAGGCCCGGGCTTACGATGTAGTTGGCTCCGGCCAGGATGCAGGCCCTTGCAGTCTCAGGATCCAGTACGGTGCCGGCGCCGATTACAATCTTGTCATTGCCTTTATACTTTTCAGCCATCAGTTTGATGAAGCCAACCGGATCTCCGTCATCCATGGTCATGGTAAGCTCGATGAAGTTGATGCCGCCTGCGATGATGGCGTCAACTACCTTCTCGCCCTGCTCATAGTTCTTTGCGCGAACAACAGCAACCAGACAGTCTTCTTTCATTCTTGCTAAAACTTGTTCTTTCTTCATCTTCATTCTCCTTCTCTTTAAATTCGCATATGCGAATCAATTTCATAATTACGATTTGTATATTTAAATTCTAATCGCTGTCACATGATTTGTCAACAGCAAAACAGGTAAAAATGTAAGTTTATTTTCCTATACATGTCTGATGTATCCCAGCAGACGTGACAGCTGGGCTCCCTTATCGCTTACCAGGCGTCCCAGGGCATCATAATCCTCTGTGGGTTTATACAGGCTGGAGACACTGATGGCTCCCATCACATTACCATCCTGCCCAAATACGGGAGCTCCTACACATTCCATGTGTTCTTCCAGTTCCCTGGCGTCAAAGGCGTATCCCTTTTCCCGCACAGACTCAAGCTCCCTCTCAAATTCTTCCCTGGTGCATATGGTTCTATCCGTGTGCTTCTTAAAACTGATGCGGGACAATACGCCGTCCCGGTCCTCATCCTCCGTGTAGGCCATAATCGCCTTGCCAAGTGATGTGCAGTAAATGGGGTTCTTCGTTCCAACAGTCGCCGTGGTGATGATGGGATTCTCCGGCTCAAACTTGCAAATATACACAATGGAATCATCCGAACGTATCCCGAAGAACACGGTCTTCCCCACCTCTTTGGAAAATGCCTTGAGCACCGGGTCAATGGTACTGATAAAGTCCAGGTTATTTGTATAGTTAATTCCAATCCGGTAGGCTGTCAGGCCGATGGTATATCTCTGCTTCTGCTCCCTTGCCACATGAATCATGCCGGTCTGTACCAGAGTGGTCACGATATCGTAGGCGCTGGTCTTAGGCATGTCCAGCTTTGCGCATATCTCATCCAGGGTAATGCCGTCCGGCTTTTTCGACACCAATTTCAGTATCTCTACGGTGCGCAGCGTGGTTCTGTTTAGTTTCATGGACACCTCCTGCTTAATCATTCGCATATACAAATTTTATCCGTATATACGATATCCAATATCCAGTATACCTCAGACAGGCAGGAGATGCAAGAAGAAATTACAAGAATTGCCGCCATAAAAACCGTTTTTTCCCTACAGCGTCACTCCCTGTTTAAAAATGGCCATGTCATGAAATCCGGCTTCCTCTGATTTGACCTTCCTTCCGGATGCAACAGCCAGGACGTAATCCAGCAGCTCCTTTGCCAGTTCCTCCTTTGTCATGTCCTCCACCATACGGCCCGCGTTAAAGTCTATCCAGTTGTCCTTATGGCCTGCCAGCCTGGAGTTGCTGGATATTTTAACCGTAGGCACCGGGGATGCAAAGGGGGTTCCCCTTCCCGTGGTAAAGAGCACCATATGGGCGCCGGACACAGCCAGGGCCGTGGAGGCCACCAGGTCATTGCCGGGGGCGCTTAACAGGTTCAGGCCCTTCACCTTCACCGGCTCGCCGTACTCCAGCACACCTCTTACAAGGGCGCTTCCCGACTTCTGGGTACACCCCAAGGATTTGTCCTCCAGGGTGGAGATGCCTCCCTTTTTATTGCCCGGGGACGGGTTCTCGTAGATGGTCTGGTTGTGGCTGGTAAAATAGTTCTTGAAATGATTGATCAGGTCCACGGTCTTGTCAAACAGCTCCGGGGTGGCACAGCGGTTCATGAGAAGTGTCTCCGCCCCGAACATCTCAGGCACCTCCGTAAGGATAGTGGTTCCGCCCTTGCTCACCAGCAAATCGGAAAACGCGCCCACCACCGGGTTGGCCGTGATACCGGACAGTCCGTCGGATCCGCCGCACTTCATGCCGATGACCAGCTCACTGGCATCTATCTTCTCCCTGGAAAATGCGCCCGCATAGGCAGCCAGCTCCTTAAGAAGCCCCATGGCGGTCTCCATCTCATCCTCCACATCCTGGCACTGAAGGAACTTCACGCGGTCCTCGTCGTACGCTCCGATGTAGTCCATGAGTACGGGAATGTTACTGTTCTCACACCCCAATCCCAGCACCAGCACGCCTCCCGCGTTGGGGTGATGAATCATGTCCGCCAGTACCTTTCTGGTATTCTCCTGGTCATCCCCCATCTGGGAACATCCGTAAGGGTGGGGAAATGCAATCACGTCCTCCACATTTCCAACCGCCAGTGACTTTGCCTGGTTCTCAAGGGCCTTGGCAATGGAATTCACACAGCCTACCGTGGGGATGATCCATATCTCGTTGCGGATTCCCGCCTTGCCGTCCGGCCTGCGGTATCCCTCAAAATACACGTGCTCTGTGGGAGCCACATCATTTTCCTGGGGAACATAATCATAGGTAAGCACATCGCCCAGTGCAGTCCTCACATTGTGCACATGGACCCATGCCCCTGCATCGATATCCTCCTTTGCGTATCCAATCCTGAAGCCGTACTTCACCACTTCCTCTCCGGCCTTTATGGGCCTTAAGGCAAACTTGTGTCCCTGGGGTATGTCCTCTAAAAGGCTGACCTTTGCTCCTGCCACATCCAGAGCCCCGCCCATTGCCAGGGGACGCAGCGCAACCGCCACATTGTCATTTTCATGAATTTTTACAATATCCTGCATGGCCATTCATTCTCCTATCATCTTTGTTTTCTTTGATTTTGTGTGCCTGTCTCTTGTGTGCTGTTTCGTGACTTATTCTTGTAAGTGCTTACAATTATTCTACTCATTTTCAGGCCAGAAGTCAATAAAAAAATAGAAAAGTATTGCATTATCCATAGGGAATATGTATAATATACTTAGCTTGTAAGCGCTTTCAGAATGTGAGGTTAGTTTATGAATATATATGATGTTTCCGAGCATGCAGGGGTGTCCATCGCCACTGTGTCCAGGGTACTTAACGGCAATCCCAATGTCAGTGAAAAGACAAGAGAAAAGGTCTTGAAAGTTATGGACGAGTTGGGTTATACTCCTAATGTGTTCGCCAGGGGCCTGGGGTTAAATACCATGCGGACCATCGGAATCATGTGTTCCGATTCGTCCGATCCGTATCTGGCAGGCGCCATATACTACCTGGAACGCGGACTGCGTTCCCACGGCTATGACGCCATTCTCTGCTGCACTGGCTATGACCTGGATGCCAAACAGAAGTATTTTGATTTGCTGCGTTCCAAGCGGGTGGATGCCATCATACTGGCCGGTTCCAAATTCGTGGAGATGCGGGCCAAGGATAATGCCTATATCATCGAGGCTGCTTCCGACCTTCCCATTATGCTGGTCAACGGCTTCCTGGAAGGTGAGAATATATACAGCACTGTCTGCGACGATCACGCAGCGGTGTACAGTGCTGTCAGCCAGCTGCTCTCCTCCGGACGCAGGCGTATCCTGTATGTATACACCAGCTACTCCTACAGCGGGGTCAATAAGCTGGCGGGATACAAAGACGCCCTCAAGGCAAAGGGCATCACGCCTTCCGATGAACTCATCCGCCAGTGTCCCAAGGACATAGAGGCTGCCAGGGAGCTGCTGCTGTCCCTTCACAGGGAAGGATTGGAATTCGACGCGGTCATCACCTCCGACGATTCACTGGCCGTGGGCGCTGTAAAGTATGCCCATATAGCAGGTATCTCCATTCCCCACGGGCTGAGCATTATCGGCTATAACAATTCTCTGCTGGCCCGGTGTACGGATCCGGAGATTACATCCATTGACAGTAAGGTGGAAGCGCTCTGCACCACCACTATCAACACTCTAATGGGGGTTTTCAGCGGCGTGAATGTGCCCAGCAGGACCACAATCGCTTCTGATTTAATAAAAAGGAAAACCACAAATTTTTAATTCTTAAGGAGGAATATCACACATGAAACAATTTATGGACAAGGATTTCTTATTATCAACTGATATGGCAAAGACGCTGTATCATGATTTTGCAGAGAATATGCCGATACTTGACTATCACTGCCACATCAATCCTCAGGAAATCTATGAGGACCGCAAGTTTGACACCATCACACAGGTATGGCTGGGCGGCGACCATTACAAATGGCGCCAGATGCGTTCCAACGGCGTGGACGAGAAGTATGTAACCGGCGACAGCACGGACAGGGAGAAGTTCCAGGCCTGGGCAGAGACCATGCCAAAGCTCATCGGCAACCCCCTTTACCACTGGAGCCATCTGGAGCTGAGGAAGTACTTCGGATACCAGGGCTATTTAAACGGCGATACTGCTGAGGAGGTATGGAACCTGTGCAACTCCAAGCTCCAGGAGGACTCCATGACGGTCCGCAACCTGATCAGACAGTCAGGCGTGACTCTTATCTGCACCACTGACGACCCGGTAGATTCCCTGGAATGGCATAAGAAGATTGCGGAGGACGACACCTTTGATGTACAGGTACTTCCGGCATGGAGACCGGACAAGGCCATGAACGTTGAGAAGCCGGCCTTTGGCGCTTACATGGCACAGCTTTCCCAGGTCAGCGGCGTTCAGATTACTGATTTTGCATCCTTAAAAGAGGCGCTCAGGAAGCGTATGGCATTCTTTGCGTCCATGGGATGCTGTGTATCCGACCATGCTCTGGAGTATGTGATGTATGTACCTGCCGCTGACTCTGAGGTGGATGCCATCCTTGCCAAAGGCTTAAAGGGCGAGGCAGTAACAAAGGAAGAAGAGCTGAAGTTCAAGACAGCCTTCATGCTGTTTGTGGCCCGGGAATACAATGCCATGGAATGGATTATGCAGATTCACTACGGCTGCAAGAGGGACAACAACGGCTACATGTTCGAGAAGCTGGGCGCTGATACCGGATTTGACTGTATTAACAACTACGCCCCCAGCGCGCAGATGGCTGATTTCTTAAATGCCCTGAGCACCAATAATGAGATTCCAAAGACCATCCTGTACTCCCTGAATCCAAATGATAATGCTTCCATCGGAACCATCATCGGCTGCTTCCAGGAGAAATTCCCGGGCAAAATTCAGCAGGGATCCGCATGGTGGTTCAATGACCACAAGACCGGCATGACCGAGCAGATGACATCCCTGGCCAACTTAGGATGCCTGGGCAACTTTATCGGCATGCTTACAGACTCCAGAAGCTTCCTGTCCTACACCAGACACGAGTACTTCCGCCGCATACTCTGCAGCCTTGTTGGCGGCTGGGTCGATAACGGCGAGTATCCGGCAGACATGAAGGCCCTGGAGGAAATCGTAAAGGGAATCTGCTACAACAACGCTGTGAAGTATTTTGGATTTAAGCTGGATGAAGTGAAGTAAACTGAAACGGCATAAGGGGACTGCCCGATTCCATGGGCAATCCCCTGTTTTGATCGATTGCGCTCACGTTCACACCGGTGAGGCAGATTTTCCCCTTCTCGCAAACTGCAGGAAGGCGGTTACCAGCCCGCTTATGCACAGCATTGCGTAAAAGCTGATTCCCCTGCTTAAGAGCATCACGGAAAAGCTCTGGCCTGTCCCCAGAAGGGTGCGGTACAGCGCAAGAAAACTCCCCTCTGAAGCCCCCACGGAACCGGGAAGGGGTACCGCGGTGACCGCCAGGCTCAAAATAGCCTGAAGGGCCAGGACATCTTTTATTTGGACGGACAGGCCCAGAGCCCGGCAGGCCCAGTAAGGAACCAGATACAGGGCAGTCAGCTGAACGGCACTATGGATGAACATTCTGACCGCCGCCAGGGGATACTGTCTCAGATAGGATCCTCCCCTGCTGTACTCATCAATCAGGCCCTCCACCCTCTGCACTGCGCGTTTCCTGTTCTTAATGATTCCGGCCCTGCTCAGTGCGCCTGCAATCCACAGCATTGTTTTTTCCGCCAAAAGACCATTGAGGATGATTAACAGGATAAGGCCGGAACAGAATCCATTTACCAATATTCCAAAAACCAGGAGCAGCCGTATGACTCTGCCCTGGCCCATGACAAAGGGCAGATTAGCCCCAACCATAACACACCCGTAAACCAGCACCGTCATCTGATACACCGCGGCCGTGGCCAGCAGGGAAAATGAACTGTGGGCTGCCCCAAAGCCGTCCCTGACCATATAGTAAAGCTGCATGGGCTGCCCTCCCGTGGCTGAGGGGGTGATGGCACTGAAGTAAAAATCCGTGAACGCATAGGAAAGAGAGCGCCAGTAAGGTACTTTTTTCCCGAAGGTCCGCATCAAAAGCCGGATATTAGCCGCCTCACAGTTGACGAACAGAAACATGCAGGCAAACCCCATGGATACGAACCTGATATCCGCCCTCACGAAGGTACTGCCCAGGGTCTGGGCGGAATTACCGCTCAACAGCACATAGAATGTGAACCAGGCCAGCAAAGCCACCAGACAGAGCCCAATGGACATCTCCTTCCAGTTCATCTTTTTCTGTTTCATCCCAGTTTCCCCCTTTCCTGTCTGTTTCTTATCAGTTTCCTGTTTAATTCCTGTTTTAGCTGTGTCTATTATACCGTCCAATTCTTAAAAACTTATGATTAATTTCTGAATGTTTTTGTATTTTTTATCATGTCCCTATGGGTAAAAATCGAGTAGGAGGCGGTGATTAACCGCCGTCCTCTCACAGCACCGTACGTACGGTTCTCGTATACGGCGCTTTCAATAGTTGGTGTGCAGAGACTGATAGGCTGCGGCTAAGTCATAAAAGCCCCAGTTTATCAGTCTTTCTTTACTTAATGCCCAGTTGACCGCCTTGTTTCCGGCATTGAACCAGTATCCCTTGCGGTCGTAGGCTATTGTTGCCGCATAATGGCTGTCTACTCCCAGTCCTATGAGTTTCCTCATTCTGGTTTTGGGCAGTTTCCACTGTTTCCAGATACACATCCGTATCCGGCGGTACAACCATCCATTCAGGCTTTCGATGTTTTTCTTCATGTCCGCTATCCCATAGTAGTTCAGCCATCCTCTCATGTAGACTTTTATCTTTTCCTTGGTTCGGATGATACTCCCGCACCTGCTCCGGGAAGTAAGCCTGCGCAGTTTCTCCTTGGCTTTCTTCCATGACGTTCCATGGACACGGATATAGGTCCCTGTTCCGTTCTTCCCAAAACAAAAACCAAGGAACTTAAAATTTTGGATTGCGAACACACTGACCGTTCGGCTCTTTTCCCGATTCACTCTCAGTTTCAGCCTTGCCTCCAGATATTTCGTGCTGGATTCCAGCAGTCGTTCTGCCGCCCGTTCGCTCTTTGCCAGCAGTACGATGTCGTCTGCATAGCGGATACACGGTACGCCCCGTCTGTGGAACTCCCAGTCGAACTCATTCAGATACGCGTTTGCTAAGAGTGGGGATAGATTTCCTCCCTGCGGGGAGCCTTCCTTCGTTTCTGTCACAACACCGTTTTCCATCACTCCACTTTTCAGGTACCGCTTCACCATCTGCACCACTCTTTCGTCTTTTACTTGTTTCCTCAACAGGTTCAGCAGTATCGTATGGTTCAGCGTATCAAAGTATTTCGATAAGTCGAGAACTACTGCCCTCGTGTATCCCTGTTCGATATACTCCTTTATCCTGAGAATGGCGTCTTTTGCTCCTCGTCCCGGACGATAGCCGAAGCTGTCTTTCGAGAACAATGGTTCGTAGATTGGCATGAGCTGTTGAAGCATTGCCTGCTGGATGATACGGTCTATTACGGTGGGGATACCAAGCTTTCGTATCCCTCCCTCCGGCTTCGGAATCTCCACACGCCTGACTGGAGATGGGGTATACTTCCCCTTCCTGATTCTCTCTACCAGTTCATAGTTATTCTCCCTCAGCCATGGTAACGCCGCTTCAATGGTCATTCCATCCACTCCCGGCGCTCCCTTGTTTGCCTTCACTCTTTTGTAAGCCCTGTTCAGATTTTCCTTGTTCAGTATCTTACTTAAGATGTCTGGCTCTGCACTGTCTCTTTCCTTCCATATCCGGTTGAATGAGCGGTGCGCTCTCACATACCCTTTGCGTTCCGCGCTATCTCTTTGCGAGCAGCTTTCTCTGTTTTCTGTACCCATCTGCCCATTCCTCCTTTCCCTGTCGTACTAAAGACTCCTATTGATTCGGTCCTTCACTGAAAACAGCTACTATGACCTCTGCTGACTTCTGTACGCTCAGCATTACCTCTCGGCAATGGTTACTCCTTTCAGAGCATTCCGTACAGACCTCCCTGGGTACCACACGTTTCTTTCCCTCCATCTATCTGCCGCATTTACTGTACACGATTCCGTGTAGCTATCGGGCTTCATCTTGTGTTGCAGACTTACCCTCATGTACAGCCTTCTATACGGTTTCTGTCCGTCAGACCAGAGGTTTGCCCATGGGTTCGTTCCCCACATCCGGCTTCCTTCAGATTTGCAGTCACCTGCAACACCCTTGCCTTCGGCTATATCCTTCCCGCTACCAGGTGGATTCAGGACTTTCACCCGTTAGAAACGTGCGCCGCCAGGCGCACGACAAAAAAAGCCCGCCGCACAATCGGAATTCATCTCCTTTTGTGCAGCGGTCCTCCCGATGTTGTCCAGCCTGTCCATCCTCTATTTGAGGCGCACCACATCTTCTCCCCATGTCGATGCTTGCCCTGGCTTCCTCAAATTTGATGTCGGTAAAACGATAATACCCATTACCGATGATATGGGCCAGCGTACCGTTATCCAGTAACAGTAAAGGATCCGCACCCTTAAAACGAAAAAAGATTACATGATTCTATCCCATAATCTTCTCTTTTCTTAATATTAAAAAATGTATGCGAGCAGGACGATAAGCCGGGTTATGTCGTTGGATGGCCATCTATCTAGGACTGCCGTCGCCGGCAGCCTCAAGCAACCTACCCGGAAGCTGACGGGCAGCCATATGCTTCCTGTTCGGTCTTGCTTCGAGTGGGGTTTACATGTGCCCCGCCTGTTACCAGACGGGCGGTAGTCTCTTACACTGCCCTTCCACCCTTACCTCCCAGGCCGCAGCCTAAAAGGCGGTACATTTCTGTTGCACTGTCCCTGGAGTCGCCTCCGCCAGACGTTATCTGGCACCCTGCCCTGTGAAGCCCGGACTTTCCTCTCCCGCGGCCTTGCGGTATCGCGGCAGCGGCCACCTGTCCTACTCACAACGTGTATTAGTCTATCACAGAATCGCGGGTTTGTCCAGAGAAACCCTGGCGCTTTTCCCTGTATTCCGACGGCGGACAGCCTGTATATTTCTTAAAAGCAGTGCTGAAATAGGGAATGTTGCTGTAACCGGTCATCATGGCAATCTCATAAATCTTGCGGTTGGGATCGCGCATCAGCTCCTTGGCCTTTTCCATGCGCAGCTTTAAAAGGTAATCTGTAAAGGTCACCCCGGTCTCACTCTTAAAGGATGTGCTGAACCTGGCGCTGCTGAGTCCCGCGGCAGCGGCCGTGTCCTCCAGGGACAGGGCAGGACTGCTGTAGTTTTCTTCCATATAGGCAAGAGCCTTCACCACCGGCCTGGAATATGCGCCGGATTTCTGGCTGCCGGCATACTCGCAGATACGCTTCAGGTTTTCCCCCAGCACGCCGATGGCCTTTCCAATGGTCTCGCACCCAATCAGCTTCTTATATTCCTCCACCGGATTCTCAAACACCAGTTCCGCGCATATTCCCGCGTCTCCAAGCTCCTTAAGGACCGTGCTGTAAAGGCTGCTGACCATAAACTGCATATAGATATAGGAATCCATCCCGGCCTGCTTAAGCAGCGCCTCCAGCTCTCCCATGCGCTTTTCCAGAAGCTTGACATTGCCGCTTTTCACCGGGGTGATAAGGTCAATGTCCAGTATGGGCGACGGGTCGCTTTCCTTTCCCTCCCCCTTGATATCCTGAAAACGCAGATTCTGGTTGTCGCCTTTTATATATTTTAATTTAAGGGCTTCATGGGCCTCCTGGTAACACTGGTCCAGCAGCCGGATGCCCCACAGCACATTGCTCTGCGCGCAGGTCAGGCTCTGCCCCTGTTCTGAGAACAGCTGCCTGGTATGGCTTACAAAGAGGCTTGCCCGCATTTCCACCGTCATCCTGGTGGGAGAAATGACCGCAATCTCACAGCGATTCTCCCTCTGCATCAGCACATAGGCCCCCTGTTCCCTCATATGGCCGGCGGCCGCTGCCATGAGGCGGCCGCTGTCCGGGGATTCAAAGATAAGGACCATACAGTGGTCATGCTCCATCTCCTTTAACGGGCCGCTGTCGCTCACCTCGTACATCAGAAGCTTGCGCAGCAAATCCTCTCTGTCCTCAAAGGAGTCTTTTCTGGCCTCGTCGAACCGCTTGACGCAGTCCGAAGCCAAATGGGTCAGCTCATCCATGTTAATGGGTTTGGTCAGATAGTCCTGAACTCCCAGTTTAAGGGCCCTTCTGGCATATTCAAAATCATCATAACCGCTGAACACAATGGCCATGAGTTCCGGATTCTGCTTTTTCCCCTCCTCTATGAGCTGCAGTCCGTCTACATGAGGCATACGTATGTCTGTCATGAGAAGTTCCGGTCTCTGTTCCTTTAAGAGCGCCAGACCTTCCTTTCCGTTTCCGGCTGTTCCCACCAGTTCTATCCCCAGGGACGCCCAGTCGATAACGCTGCGCAGCCCCCGTAAAATAATTTCATCGTCATCACAGATAATCGCTCTCATCGGATGTCTCCCCCTTTTTTCCAATCCGCAGGGTCACCACGGTTCCCTCTCCCATAGCGGACTCTATGGTCACCCCATACCTCCTGCCATATACAATTTTAATCTTGTCGTTCACATTGCGCACCCCATAACCAGTGCCCTGCTGATCCGAGGATATGGTATCCAGTTCCCGGTTCAGGCGGCTGCATGCGTCCTTATCCATCCCCATACCTGTATCCTGTACCTGCAGAAGGACATCCCCTCCCTGCGGAAAGATATGGATATAAATATACCCCTTCTCCTCCATGGGCTTGATTCCGTGATAGATGGCATTCTCCACCGCTGGCTGTAATATGAGTTTTGGGGTCCTGCATGACAAAATGGCCGGATCCACATTGATGTCATAGTCAAATTTCTCCTGATAACGCCGGTGCTGGATGCTCAGATAGCTTTTTATGTGCTTTACCTCTTCCTCTATGGTAATGATATCCCGTCCCTTGCTGAGACTTATCTTGAAAAAGTCTGTCAGAGCGGTCAGCATCTCAATGCTCTCCTCCACCTGCCGCATCCTCAGAGACCAGATGATGGAGTCCAGGGTATTGTACAGGAAATGGGGATTAATCTGGGCCTGCAGGGCTTTTAACTCCTCTCTGCGAAGCTTCTCCTGTTCCCGGTAAATGGTGTCAATGAGGTTCCTCATCTCTCCTGTCATATGATTAAAGGAATCATACAGCACCCCTATTTCATCCCTGCGCTCCGTTTTAACCGATGTTTCCAGATTGCCGGCACACACCTGTTCCATTGACTTTACCAGGGTGAACAAGGGCCTGGTAACGGACTCAGCCACTATTTCGGACAGTATCATGGATATGACCACTGCCAGCGCCAGGAGCATTATCATGAGCACCTTGATATATTCCGCGGAGCGGGTAATGGATGCTTTTGGTATGACGCCCACGATTTTCCAGTCCGTCTGGTTCAGGGTCTGGTAGACCACCAGCTGTCCTTTGTCCTTCAGCACATGGGAGACGCCGTATTCCGGTATTTCACTTAGGTTTTCCTCCACCGTGCGGCGCGCCTTCTCGACTCCATCCCTGTCCTTCCACGGTCCTTCCCCCGCTGTCAGATTCATGATCCGGTTCCGTTCATCCATCAGAAACACATCTCCTGCGCCGCTGACCGCCCTGGCCGCGATGCCGGACAGCTTGTCGGAATCAATATCCGCCAGAACCACCCCCTTTGTCCGGCCCGTTGCCTTATCAATAAAAGGGATTCCCATGGACACATAGGAGGTATAGGGGGTGCTGACCACATAGGAGTTCTCGTGGGGCGGAAACCACTGGGCCTGTCCCGTGGCATGGATGATCCGATACCAGTCCGTGTCCCTGGGATCCGACACCAGGAAGGAGGAGGAATTGCTCTTATAGCGCCCCCCATTATCCCCCAGCACATATACGCCAAAGATATCCCGGTTATAGGAAGGAAGCACCATCATCTCCATGCTCCCCTCCAGGTCATAGGAATACATCTCCTTTATGGACCGGAACTGGCGTCTTATGAGCTTCTGCATGCTGATATTATCATTCATGGCAGAACATACCTGAAACGTCTGGAGAAACAGTTCATTGATATCCTGGCATGCATTGCCCACCATCTGGACCGTGGTGGCCTCCGCCTCCTTAAGGATCCGGGACGCGGTCATATAATAGTGGAGAACGCCGGTCAACACGACAATACCGGTTGATGTGGCGGCAAATGAAAGAATCATCTTCTCCTTCAGCATAAGACGGGCTCCCAGGTCCCGGCATGCCCTGAAGCCTGTCCATTTATTCATATAAACCTTTATGGTTTCCCTAATATGCATCCTCAAACAATTCCTCCGCGTTATCCATGGTATATTCCCGGTGCCTCACCATGGTCTGCCGGTCCGGTTTTTCGCCCCTCTGGTGCCTGTTTATGATGTCAAATACCACATCTCCGTATTCCGGACTGCTCTTTACCGTGGCCAGGTATTCCCGGGCAATGATGGCCTTAAACACATCCTGTATTCCGCCTATGGACACAATGACCACATCCTTGCCTGTTTCCATTCCCGCCAGCTTAAGGGCTTGGAGAACTCCCAGCCCGTCCTCGTCGCTCTGGGCAAATACCGCGTTAAAAACAACGTCCTGGTCCGCGATCACGGACTCGGTCACCTTCTGGGCCGTGAGCCGGTTCCCACTGCTCTCCACACGCTTGGATACGTATAGGTTGGAGTGCTCCCTTACACCGTGCATAAATCCCATATACCGTTCCCAATCCATGGCCGAGGACTTTTCCCCCTGAATAACCATGGTATGGCAGGGCTCAATACCGAAATGACGGGCCAGGATATCCGCGCAAAGCTCTCCCTCCGCGTAATAGTCCGAAGCAACATAGCCCAGTATGTAGTCTTCCCGGTCATACTCCGGCTCCATCTCCACATCCTGTTCTGCCAGTATCACCGGCACTCCCCTCTGCCTGGCCTCCAGCAGTACCTGGTCATAGCCGTTTCTGGCTCCGGGAATCAGGATAAGATAATCAATATCCGAATCCAGAAGTCCATATATATCCTCAATCTGCCACTCCAGGCTCTCCTCCTCCGGCGCATGGTAAATCAGCTGCGCCCCTCTCCTCCTGGCCGCCTCCTTAAAGCTCTTAATCTGAGCTGTTTTCCAGGGCGTCAGAGGTTCTGCCTGGGATAACCCCACTCTCAGTCCCTCATGCTCTGTATTCTGTGCCGCCGGAAGGGACCACCTGTCCTTTACCAGCCATAAAAGGCATGCAAGCATCACCGCAAGGCATGCCGCAATGATTTTCTTTCTCATATACCAATGCCCCTGTCTCATTTGAATCCAATTATACCAGAAAAGCGCGCCAATAGACAGAAAAGATAATATAAGCGGGAAAAACCCAAGGCTGCCGGGGAATAAACCCTTCGGCAGCCTTCCTTGCCCATATTCTCTTATTTTAATAGAACAGGTTTACCAGTCCTGTGGAGAACACCGGCACATAGGCCATCAGCATCATGCAGATAAACAGCATGACATAGAACGGAATGGATTCCTTGATGAACTCCTTTATTTTACACTTGGTAATGCCGCAGGTGACAAATATCAGCGCTCCCATGGGAGGCGTCACGCCGCCGCAGGCCATTGTGAATATATAGACCATAGCAAAATGGATGGGGTCGATGCCGTATGCCTCGGCCACCGGGGCCAAAAGGGGAACCAGCACGATAAGGGCCGCATTTCCCTCAATAAACATGCCCACCACGATGAGAAACAGGATGATGACAAAGAGGAACAGGTATTTATTGTGGATGGTTCCCAGCACCAGCGCCGTAAACTGCTGGGGAATCTGCTCCCTGGTCAGAATCCAGGCAAAGGCAGAAGCGCCGCCCACAATCAGCATAATAGACGCCGTGGTAGCCACGGTCTCCTTAAGGCCTGTGCCGATGTCCTTAAGCTTCAGCTCCTTGTACACAACGCCCAGCACCAGGGAATAGACAATGGCCACCGCCCCTGCCTCCGTCGGAGTAAAAATTCCCAAACGGATACCGCCGATGATGATGACGGGAAGGCACAGAGGAAGGATAGCGCTGGCAATCTCAGGAGCTGCCTGTTTCATGGTCAGACGATCTGTGCGCATGGGCATATATCCTCTTTTTTTGGAGATAAAGTGCACCAGTATCATCATGGCAACACACAGGAGCAGGCCCGGACCGATACCTGCTATGAACAGCTTACCGATTGAAATATTGGCAATGGAACCATAGAGAATCATGGCAATCCCCGGAGGTATCAAGGGTGTAATCATGGATGACATAGCTGTCACCACAGTAGAGAACTGCTTGGAATAGCCGTGGCGCTCCATCTCCGGCACCAGCATCTTCGCCTCCATGGCAGCGTCTGCCAGATTGCTTCCCGACAGACCGCCCATCAGCGTGGACAAAAGTACATTTACCTGGGCCAGTCCTCCGGTCATACGCCCGGTCATCACATTGCAGAAGCCCATGACACGCTTGGTTACGCCGGAATAATTCATAAACACGCCTGCACAGATAAAAAACGGAATAGCCAGAAGCGGAATGCTCTCTACGCCTGCCAGAACTCTCTGGCCCAATATCTTTGTGAAAGGACCCCCTGTCAGGAAAAAATATGCCATGGAACCGGAAAGAATGGAGATGAACACCGGAACCTTCAGGAACAGCAGCACCAGCAGCACTACAGTCGATATTAAAATAATACTTGTCTCCATTATTTACATTTCCTCCCCTTTTCCTGTTAAATCCCTGTATGTATTCAGACATACCTGCACCGCCATGGTCAGACATCCTATGGGCAGCGGCGCGTAGATAAGGCTGTAGGGTATCTTAAGGATGTTTGTCACACGGTCATAGCGGACCATCTGCATGATATACCGGACTCCCTGATAGCCTACATAGCAGAGGATGATGACTGCCGCCGCCGCAATAAGCACGCTCAGTAATTTCTGAAGCGTTTCCGGAAACATTTCAACAATCACATCAATAGCCGCATGGTTCCCGCATACAAATGCATACCTGCCTCCCAGAAATACCACCCAAATAATAAGAGCCAGCTGCACTTCCTCCTGCCATACAAATGGATCTCCCAGACAATAGCGCATGATGACCCCAAAGAACGTAACTCCTACCAGAAGTATCAGGGCCCCACAGGCTGCCAGCACGTCCGCGTTGCGGAGCAGATTCCCAATCTTGTTATCTGATTTCATAAATATTTACCCCTTTCCCGGTACACTTAATCCTGCCTGCCGATGATGGCCTTCATCTCTTCAATCAATCCCTCGGACCACATGGCCTTAATTTGCGGGTCCTCATAAAATGCCTGGCCTGCTGCCTTGAAATCCTCCGGCGTCAATTCACTTACTGTTACGCCCGCTTCCTTTAAAGCCTCCAGCGCTTCCTCATCCGCCTTTTCCAGCTGCTGGCTGTTGAATACACCGGCCTGGTCTCCGCACTCCATCAGAATATTCTGCTGCTGCTCTGTCAGTGTATGGAAGTAATCCGCTCCCATAATCCAGCAGGTCATATCATATGTATGGGCATCCAGCACCAGATTTTTGGCCACCTCCTGGTATGCGCCGTTTAAAATGACCGGAAGAGGGTTCTCGGCCCCGTCTATGGTTCCCTGCTGCAGCGCCGTGTAGATATCGCTCATAGCCATAGGCGTGGGCGTTGCTCCCAGGGACTCAAACACTTTGATCAGTATGGTCTGATTCGGAACGCGGATTTTCCTGCCCTTTAAATCACTGACCGCATTCACCGGTTTTTTTGTGATGGTATGGCGGATTCCGTATCTCCATGTGGTCAATATCTTCAATCCCACATTCTGTTCCAGTTCCTCTGCCTTGCCGTCAAACCAGTCACTATTCACCACCTTGTCCAGGTCCTCCCATCCCTCAAACAGATATGGGGCAAAGAGAACGCCAAAGTCCTGGATTCCCCTGTCCTGGAAAAACGGACCGTTGGCCAGAGTGACCACGCAGTCCCCGTTCACAGCCTGGTCAATGATATTGTCCTTGCTTCCCAGCTGGCTGGAAGGATACAGTTCCACTCTCATGGTCCCCCCGCTCCGTTCCTCCACCAGTCTCTTCCACTCACGGCAGGCCAGGTCAATGGGTTCCCCCGGATTGTTCTCATAGCCAATCATGATACGGACTTTCTTGCCGCTGTTCTCTGCTGTCTGACCGCTGTCCCTCTGGCTGCCGCAGCCTGCCAGGGATACGGCCAGTGTGCAGCTTACCAGTAATGCCAGTATCTTCTTCATTTCTTCCCCTCCTGAATTTTTATTCCCGTGGCACAGCCACCGGATTCATGTTTCCTCGTCTTTAATACCCTTATTATATCGTTGGGGCAGGTGTTTTGTACATTCACTCTCATTCCTTTTTCTTTTAAAATTTTTCCCCCGCAGAATAAAAATAAAATAGACGAATCAAAATACGCAAAAAAAGACCGTTTCCTGTACCGTGATTGTAAGGAAACGGTCTGTCTCATCTCTGTGCCCTCTCTGCGGGCATCACACGTTCAGGCAGCTCCCGCCGATGAACTCCCTGAGAATGGAATTCTTGGGAATATCCTCGCTGCTGACGCCGATAAAATAATCCAGGAACTTAAGGAGCCGCTTAGCCTCCAGCCACTCCTCGCTGTCCCTTGGAATGGCGAAGAGCAGAGGCTGGGCGTACTGCTTCAGCACGGCCAGCTCATAGACAAGGGCGGAATTGAACATGGCGTCCGCCTCCTCCTGGAAGGGGAAGATGTTCTCCTCCTCGCCCCTGCGCACAGAAGGCCACATGCGGATAGTCTCCCGGGCCGAGGAGCCTCTTGTCCTGGCATCCCGCACCATTCTTCTCAGAAGCCGCCCGTCCGTGGTGGGAATGCGGTTATGCTCATCGATGTTGAGCTGTGTCAGGGCGCTGATGTAAATTTTAAATTTGCTGTCTGCCGGAAGGGTGTAGGAAAGCCTGTCGTTCAGGCAATGGATTCCCTCTATGACCAGTATGTCTCCCTCCCCCAGCTGAAGGAAATTCCCCTTATACTCCCTGACCCCCTTTTTAAAGTTATAGTAGGGAAGCTCCACCCGCTTTCCCTCCAAAAGGCCGGTCATATCCCGGTTAAACAGCTCCACATCCAGACATTCCAGAATCTCATAGTTGTAATTGCCGTGTTCATCCCTGGGGCTGTCCACACGGTTCACAAAATAATTGTCCACCGCAATGGGATGGGGCTTTAAGCCGATGGCCTCCAGCTGGACTGACAGACGATGGGAAAATGTGGTCTTGCCGGATGAGGACGGTCCCGCAATCATGACAAAGCGGGCGTTCTTCCTGGCTGCTATCTGCGCTGCAATCTCTGCAATCTTCTTCTCCTGAAGGGCTTCCTGTATCAAAATCAGGTGGGACATGTCCCCCTTTGCAATCCTGTCATTCAGGGCGCCTACTGTCTCCAGATCCATCCGCCTGCCCCACTCCGTGGATTCAGACAGGGTGGCGAACAGCTTATCGCTGGGCGCGAACTTGTGAAGGATGTCCGGCGTATTCCTGTCAGGCATCACCATCACAAACCCGTAGTGGTAAGGAATCAGGTCAAAATGCTTGATGTAGCCTGTATTCTGCACCATGTACCCGTAATAGTAGTCCTCAAACCCGTCAATGCTGTAGATATTGACCCTGGATACCATGCGGTACCGGAACAGCCTGGCCTTGTCATACATCCCCAGCTTCTCAAAGAGCTCGATGGCATCGTCCGTGGACACGCTGCGCTTCATAATGGGAATCTTCCGCTCCACGTACTCCCTCATCTTAGCCTTTACCGCGTCCAGGAATTCCTGGTCCAGGACAAAATTCCCCCTGGCTTCCACAAAGAATCCCCGTCCGATGGAAAAATCAATCATCAGCTTTTCCACATTGCCAGGTCCCGCCACGCTGTAGAATGCCTTCAGCATCATAAGAGACGCGCTTCTCTGGTAGGCGGACATTCCCGGCTTATCCTTTGCGGTGACAAAGGACAGCTCGCAGTCCTTTACCTGTTTATGCAGCTCCTGGAGCTTTCCGTTTACCCGTACCAGCAGGATGTCATATTCATACCCCTTCTGGTGCTCCCGGACTACCTCCATCCACGTGGTCCCCTCCGGGTATTCCTTTGTGATGCCGTGTATCTTAACCTGTGCCATTCCACTTACCTCCCTCATTTTCAAGAATCCGGTTCTCCTGTCACACAATCACGGCGGGCCACTGAGGCGGCGCCTGCTCCAGTTCAACCCGGCTTCCCAGATTCTTCCTGAGAAACTCAGCCATATACGGGATAAAAATACGCTCCAGCCCATAGTGGCCTCCGTCGATAATGGCCATGTTCCTGGCCGCCGCGTCTATCCCCTGATGGTGGCTGATGTCCCCTGTCACAAGGACCTGGGCTCCCCAGGCCAGCGCCCCCTCAATTTCGCTTCCCCCCGCACCGGGGCATACGGATATACGTGAAACCTTCTGTTCCATAAGCTCATCCCCGTATACAAGGGCAAAGGGAAGGCCGAACACATCCTTTACATGGGCCGCCAGCTCCCTTACGGTCACTTCCTCCTTTAAGACTCCGCTCTTGCCGATGCCGTAGGAAACAGCGCCCTCCGGGCCATCCATCTCCCCCAGCGCCTCCAGAGGAACGCAGTCAGACAGGCCCAGCCGTTTTGCGGCCAAATCAGCCATACAGCCGGGAGCGGCATCAAAGTTGGTATGCATGGCATAATAGGAAATATCTTCCTGTATCAGCTTCACCAGCCTTCTGGTGATAAAGTTCTGGTCATTTACCTTCTTGATGGCCTTGAATATCAGGGGATGATGGGTCAAAAGCATATCCGCCCCTGAAGCCGCAGCAGCCTCCACCACCTTGTCCGTGGCATCCAGGGCAATGTATATCTTTCTTACTTCCTTATCGCTTCTGCCTGCCAGAAGGCCGGGATTATCCCAGTCACAGGCGCAGTCTTCCGGCGCCAGTTTCCTGCATACTTCCATGATTTCACTGCATTTCATCTTGTGCCTCCTTAATCCAGGACAGTTCCTTCTGCCTGCTTATTCTGGCCTCCGCCCTGGTCTCTGTGTCGGTAATCCCCTCTTTTTCCTGAAGGGATTCCAGGATTTTCTCTATTCTGAGCGTCTCCCTGTCCAGATATTCCCTTAAGGTAATGTCCTTCTTACCAATCAGGAGCCTTCCGTAGAGATAATGGGCCTGGCTTTCATATTCCATAAAGCCCCTTTTCACGCTCATCACCGTATAATACTTTCCCTCGTCCTTTACCATGGCTTCGTCCTCAATGGCAAAACCATGTCCGGCCAGATAACGCCTTACCTTATCCAAATCCGACTGGGGCGAAAGGATATACTGTTTTACGCTGTCCCACACATGACGGCCCTCGTCCAGGATTTTTATGATCAGCTCCCCGCCCATGCCTGCTATGATGACCGTGTCGGCCTCGCCGGGCTTAAGCTCCTTCAGGCCGTCGCTGAGCCTTGTCTTGATGGGAACCGCCGGAAAATCCTGTCTGCGGGCCCTCTCCCACGCCTGGTATTCCCTTACATGGGCCTGGGCCCTCTCCAGGGGACCGTATCTTACGTCCATGGCCAGGGCAGAGGAAATCCGTCCTGTCTGAGCCAGGTACACAGGTATATAGCCGTGGTCCGTACCCACATCGGCAATGCGGCTTCCCTGTCTCACAAACCCGGCTACGGTCAAAAGACGGGCCGACAGCTTTACGGTTCCCGCCTGTTCTCTTTTATCTCTTGTCTCTAACTTGTCACTATTCATCCAGATAATCCTTTAACTTTTTACTTCTGCTGGGATGGCGCAGCTTGCGCAGGGCCTTTGCCTCAATCTGGCGTATCCTCTCCCTCGTCACATTAAACTGCTTTCCCACTTCCTCCAGGGTCCTGGGACGTCCGTCGTCCAGGCCGAACCGAAGGCGCAGCACCTTCTGTTCCCGCTCTGTCAGTGTCAGCAGAACTTCCATCAGCTGTTCATGGAGAAGGGTGAAGGCTGCCGCGTCCTGAGGCACCAGCACATTGTCATCCTGTATAAAGTCTCCCAGGTGGCTGTCCTCCTCCTCGCCGATGGGCGTCTCTAAGGACACCGGCTCCTGGGACATCTTCATGATTTCAGATACCCGCTCCACCGGCAGGTCCAGCCTGGCCGCAATCTCCTCTGTGGTGGGCTCCCTTCCCAGCTCCTGCAGAAGCTGGCGGGAGGTGCGCACCAGGCGGTTGATGGTTTCCACCATATGAACCGGAATCCGTATGGTTCTGGCCTGGTCCGCAATAGCCCTGGTAATGGCCTGGCGGATCCACCATGTGGCATAGGTGCTGAACTTATACCCCTTGGTATAATCAAATTTCTCCACTGCCTTGATAAGCCCCAGGTTTCCTTCCTGAATCAGGTCTAAAAACTGCATTCCCCTGCCCACATACCGCTTTGCAATGCTGACCACCAGGCGCAGGTTGGACTCTGCCAGGCGTTTCCTGGCTTCCGGGTCGCCGAGCTCCATCTTCTTGGCCAGCTCCACCTCATCCTCCATGCCCAGGAGAGGAATCTTCCCAATCTCCTTCAGATACATGCGCACAGGATCCTCCAGGCTGACGCCCTCGGGAACCGACAGGTCCAGGTGCTCCATATCTATTTCTTCCTCTTCATCCAGTTCCATTTCCTCCTCGATAAAAAGGTCCGGGTCCAGCTCATCCTCTGTCCCCATGCGGATGACGTCCACCTTATTCTGGTCCAGGAACTCAAACAGCCTGTCCAACTGGTTGGCGGCAGGGGGCTCCTGACCAAAATAATTCATGACCTCCTGGTATTCCAATACATTTTTCTTTTTCTTGGCTTCCTCCAGAAGTCCTGCCAGTTTCTCCTCAAACACGTCCGTCCCTTCCATAATTTGGTCCATCCTTCCTATGAAATGCTGTCAATCCAGGGAGATGTGCAGCTGCTTTAAGGCTGCCTGCTGCCTGATAATCTCCTGTAACTGGGTTATATCCTTTGCATTGCGGCTGGCCACATCCAGGCTGTTCTTTCTGACCTTCATCACAGTCTCCGAAAATGCCTTCTTTTGTTCTTCATTGTTCAGGGATTCCTTTAAACTGGCGTTAAACAGGGCCGCCACCTCCTTGTACTGGTCCTCATCGTTAATGAACCGGCTGAGTATGGCCGCGGGGTTTAAATTTCCCTCCCTGTGTCCGTCAAATACCAACTGTGCCACCTGATGGTACAAATCCTCCACAAAATCATCTGCCGTTATGACGCCCTCTATCTTCTCAAACAGGGCCGGGGTCTCTATAAGCCAGGTAAGAAGCAGTCTCTGGGAACGGCGGATTCCATCCTCCTTATCCGGCCGCCTGGGTTTGCGGCTGCCGCCAGATCCGCTTCTGGGGAATACCTCCTCCTCTGCCTCCTGGGGAACCACCCGGCCGGAATGGCTCAGGCTTTCACCTGCCTTAAGCCCCATGGACATGCCCATACGGTTGACCAGACCTCTCAGCTCGTCCGCCGGAATCATCTGCTCCCTGGCCACTGCCTGGAGATAATTTTCCCGCTCCAGGGCCTCGCCAAACTGGAGAAGCTTTCTCGCTGTCTCCTGGTAGAACCTGGTCTTCTGCTCCGGATCATCCATCTCATACCCCCGCCGCAGTACATCCACCTCAAAGAGAAAGCTGTTTTTGGCCTCCTTAATCCGCTGGCGGAATGCCTCTGCCCCCATGTTCTTGATGAACTCGTCCGGGTCCTTATAGGGTTTCATGTTCAGTACCTTAATGGACATCCCCACTTCCTTTAAAATAGGAATGGCCCTCAACGCCGCCTTCACCCCGGCTCCGTCGCTGTCATAGGTAAGGATTACCTGGTCCGTGTACCGTTTCAGCACATTGGCGTGCTGGCTGGTAAAGGCAGTGCCCAGGGATGCCACCGCGTTGGTAAACCCTGCCTGGTGCAGGGATATGACGTCCAGGTACCCTTCACAAATCAGTAGATATCCTTCCCTGGAAAGCCTGGCATAATTCAGGCCGTAGAGATTGCGGCTCTTGTCAAAGAGTTTTGTCTCCGGGGAATTCAGGTATTTGGGTTCCCCATCCCCCATGACACGGCCTCCAAATCCAATGACGCGGTTGTTCACATCCATAATGGGAAACATGACGCGGTTCCAGAACTTGTCCCTTCCGCCCCGTTCCTCCAGCGTCACCAGGCCGGTATCCTTAAGGAAACTGTCCTCGTAACCCTTTCCCTTCAGGTAGCGGTACAGATCATCGCTGGTCTTATTGGAATAGCCCAGGCCGAAATGGACGATGGTCTCATCCGCCAGTCCCCTCTTAAGGTGGAAATAATCATAGGCCGGCTTTCCCTGGGGCTGTTTCATCTGGTAATAGAAATAATTCGCCGCCAGCTTGTTCACTTCCAGAAGCCTGGCCCTCAGCTCCGCCTGCTCTCTGGCCTCGCGGCCGTACTCCATCTTCGGCAGGTTCACTCCGGCCCTGTCTGCCAGGGACGAAAGCGCCTCCTGGAAGGTATAATTTTCATATTCCATCAGAAAGGTGATGACATTTCCCCCTGCCCCGCAGCCAAAGCAGTAATACATCTGCTTTCCCGGCGATACGGAAAAGGACGGGGATTTCTCATTGTGGAAAGGGCACAGGCCGAAATAGTTAGCCCCCTTTTTCTGCAGTTTCACATATCCTGAAATCACGTCCACGATGTCATTCTTCATTCTCACTTCTTCTATGACTTCATCGGGATAGTACATGCAATAATCTCCCTTCTGTATCTTTTAATGCCGGCTGTCCGAACACAGCCGGATTGTCAGTACACGTTCCACCGCTTTGGAACGAATAATTCCTCAAACTGGTCAATGGCATAGATATCGCTCATACCGGCAATGTAGTCGCACACCACCCGGGACTTCTTCTCCCCCTTGTTGACCATGAGAAGCACATACTCCACCGGCAGCTTATCCACATGTCCCATATAATACTCATAGAGCTGGGTAATCATGTTCTGGGCCTTTCCCTCCTCCGCCTTGGGTATATCGTTCTTGTATACATTGTCAAACATCCATTTGCGCAAACCCTGCATGGCCTCCTCCATCCCCTCCGACATGGTTATGGCAGGTTTGTCCATGCTGTTCAGTATGATGTCGTGAATCATGTTGTTGAGACGTTCCCGGACACTGTGGCCCAGCACATCGGTATACACCCTGGGCAGCTCGTGCTCCGTGAACATCCTGGCCCGGATGGCGTCGTCTATGTCGTGATTAATATAGGCAATCTTATCCGACAGCCGGACAATGGCGCCCTCCAGGGTGGACGGATGGCCGGAGGTCCTGTGGTTGCGTATGCCGTCCCGCACCTCCCAGGTCAGGTTCAGTCCTCTCCCGTCCTTTTCCAGCACCTCCACAATACGGACACTCTGCTCATAGTGGGTGAAGCCGTCCTCGCATATCTTATTCAGTATGTATTCGCCGGAATGGCCGAAGGGCGTGTGCCCCAGATCATGGCCCAGGGCAATGGCCTCTGTCAGGCTCTCATTGAGCCGCAGAGTTTTGGCTATGGTACGGGCTATCTGGGACACCTCCAGGGTGTGGGTGAGCCTGGTCCTGTAATGGTCCCCTTCGGGAGCCAGAAACACCTGTGTCTTATGCTTCAGCCGTCTAAATGCCTTGGAGTGCAGGATGCGGTCCCTGTCCCGCTGGTACTCAGGCCGCATATCGCACAGCTGCTCCGGCTTGTCCCGTCCCCTGGTCCTGCTGCTAAGGGACGCATAGGGGCTCATGTACGATTCTTCCAATGCTTCCAGTGACTCCCTGATATTCATCCATCCACTCCCTATCTCTATTATTATATTGCCGGATTCCTGTTTTTACTACAAAAATTTCAAATATTGCGTAAGCAAAAGAGCATCAGACCGGTAAACAGCTGCCTAATGCTCACATTATATCATAAATTCTAACTATTTCCTAGAGGATGTGACGCAGGTCATGTAAGCCGGGTATCTAAGCTGGTCTTATAAACATCCCTACACCGGCAGACTGTCCCTCACACAAAGAGTCCCATACCCCAGCCTCTCATTGGGCCACACATCATACCCCGGCAGGTGCCTGGCCCCTCTGGTAAAATACGCCTTTACCTTCTCCCCGTAAAGGAAGGGGTCGTTTCCCTGCAAAATTCCCCACTGCATCAGCAGGGCCGCGCTGCCCGTGACAAAGGGGGCTGCAAAGGAGGTTCCCGTCACTGCCTCGTATCCGCCTCCCCGCCTGGCTGTGACAATATCCACTCCCGGAGCTGCCAGATCCGGTTTTACCTGCTGCGTCTGGCGGGTGAAACCGCGGCCGGAAAAATCCGCGTAGGCGCGGTAAGAATCATCGTAAGCCCCCACGGATATCACATTGGCAGCAGTG
The DNA here is from genome assembly GCF_020297485.1 of Enterocloster clostridioformis. NCBI lineage: Bacteria > Bacillati > Bacillota > Clostridia > Lachnospirales > Lachnospiraceae > Enterocloster > Enterocloster clostridioformis. The sequence continues at coordinate 217,594 of NZ_JAIWZC010000001.1, read as the reverse complement.
GAGGGAATGGTCAGGGTGGTCTCCGGCACCGGCCTTAAAAAGCGGGTGGACGGGTTTAAAATCCCCCTGGAAGGCAGCCACATATCGTAGCGCCCGGTCACAATCCGCTCCGGCGTCAGGCGGAAGGTCCAGATTCCGCTGTCCAGATAATCCCTCACAGGCAGGAAATCAAAGTATACCTCCTGGGCCCGGCTGAAGGGACTGGGCTTGCCGTAATAAATCAGGATCCGCGTTCCCCCGTAGCGCAGGGTCTGGGGGCCCAGCCGGCTGTCGATAGGCCCGATGACCTCCCCTGACGGCGTGACCAGGCGGATGGAAAACTGGTCCACATAGGACTTCCACAGCTGCACTCCCATTCCCGTCTCATAGGGCGCGATGGACAGCTGCGCATTTTCCTCCTGTCCCATGACCAGACTTCCTGCCCTGTGTCCTGCCCCGGTTCCCTCGTTTCCTGTGCCGGCCACGATAACGTTTCTGCCAATGTTCGACATGTCGTTGATGAAGGTCTCCAGCAGACTGGTCCCGTCATGGGATCCATAGGTATTTCCAAAGCTTATGTTCACAGCCAGGGGCCGGTTCATATCCCGGGCCCGCCGGACCACCAGGTCCAGAGCCTTCATTAACTGGGTGGTCCGCGGAAAGCTGTCCGTCAGGGGCGTTCCCAGTTTCACCACCATGAGCTCGCTCTCATAGGCCACGCCCCGGTAAACACCGTTTCCCTCCCTGCCGTTTCCGGCCGCAATGGCTGCCACCGCTGTCCCGTGGCCGCTGGGGTCTGTGGAAGGCACCAGCTCCAGGGCAGATGACCGGCTCCCTGTTTCCAGGGCAGCGTTGATCTCCTCCCTGGTATAAATCCGGTCCCTGTCCTGGTCCGCCAGCAGCCCGATGCGGGTGGTTCCGTCCGGGTTCCTGAAATCCGGATGAAAGTAATCAATGCCTGAATCAATGACTGCCACCAGCACGCCTCTTCCCGTGAGACCGGATTCCAGGCCGCTTATAACGCCTGCTCCCGCTCCCACGCCTCCTGTTCCTGACCCGCTGCTGGTCTGAATCGTGCTTAGACAGGAGGCTGCCCTTGCCATGTTGCTGGCAAAGAACAGCCTCTTTGGTTTCTCGATGTATACAATTTGCTCCATGGCGCTGACCTGATCTATCCGGCTCTCCGGCACCACCAGGACCGCGTATCCGGCAGCCAGCTCATCCACCCGGATACCCTCGTTCCGAAGGGCCTCAAGTGAGCCATTGTACCTGACTATGAGCTCCCATGTCTTCTCCTCAGGGTCATACCCCACATTCAGGTTCACTGATTTCAGCCGTTCCTCCTCCGTGGCATCCAGGGCCAGGTTCAGCAGATTTTCCCGTTTCTGATTTTCCATATGGGCGCACCTCCTCTACCTATATGTGTATTCCTATCCCCACACAATAGAATAAATACCGGCAAATCCCGTCAAGGTCACAGACGCAACCAGAATCGGGGTGAGAAAACGAATGCAGAATATCCACAGCTTCTTAAGCTTGAAGGTGACCCCGTTTTTCTCCACCTCGTCCACCAGATACTGGGGTTCCCATTTCCAGCCGATAAAATAGCACATGGCCAGGCCGCCAAAGGGAAGGAGGATGTTGTCCGTCACCATTCCCACAAAGTCGAATACACTGTAATTGAGTATGGTCACATTCCCCAGAGTGCCGAAGGACAGAGCGCTGGGAACCCCTGTCAGGAAAATAAGGAGGCCCAGGATGACCGTAGCCTTTTTCCTTGTCCACTTAAGGCTGTCCACTGCAAAGGAAACCACCACCTCCAGCAGGGCAATGGCGCTGGTCACGGCAGCAAACAGCACCAGTGCAAAGAACAGGATTGCAAAGACCGACCCTCCTTTAATGGAGGCAAACACCTTGGGAAGGGTGCCGAATATAAGGCCCGGCCCCTGTCCCGGCTCCAGCCCAAAGGAAAACACCGCCGGAAAGATGGCTATACCTGCCATCAATGCAATGATGGTGTCCAGTCCCGCCACGCTGGCGCAGCTTTTTGGAATATTTTCCTTATCTCCCAGATAGCTTCCGTAGGTAATGGTAATTCCCATACAGAGGCTCAGGGAATAAAATACCTGACCCAGGGCCGCGCTGACCGCCTTCATGTTAAAGGCCGCGCTGCTGGGAATAAAAATGAATTTGAGGCCCAGGACAGCGTCAGGCAGGGTCACGCTTCTCACAATAATTACAATCAGCAGCACAAACAGCAGGGGCATCATGATTCTGCTGACATTCTCGATACCGCTGATGCCGTGATAGCAGACAGCGGTTGTCATGAAGAGGAAGAGGAAATGCCAGAACACAGGCTCCGCCGGCGCGCTGATAAATGCCTCAAAATCCTCCGGAGCGTGGAAGGTGGTTCCATAGCTTACAATATACTTGATGATCCAGCCTCCGATGACACTGTAGTAGGACAGAATCAGAAATGCCGCCGCCACTCCAAACACCCCTGCAATCCTGGCATTGGGGTGGATATCCCCGTATGCCAGCACGGGATCGTGGCGGGTCTTTCTGCCCAGTGACATCTCCAGCATCATCACCGGTACGCCCAGAATGCAGATAAAGAATAAATATACCGCCAGGAAGGATGCTCCTCCGTTTCGTCCCATGAGATAGGGAAACTTCCACAGATTTCCCAGTCCTATGGCCGCCCCTGCGGTTGCCATGATAAATCCAAGTTTACTTGCCCATTGATTCTTAGTCTTCATACCAGTACCTTTCCATGTCTTTTTTTAATGAATATGAATATCAGCCCGCTGACTCCCATGAGGATGGGATAAAAGCAGTAGGGAATGATTTCAAAGGGAGTCAGGCCTGTCAGGCCGGCCGCGGCCAGAAGCTGGGCGCCGTAAGGAATCAGTCCCTGTCCCATGGAGCTGAACATGTCCAGGAGGGACGCGGAACGCCTGGGCGTCACGCCGAAGTCAGCGCTGATTTCTTTTGCAATGGGGCCAGCCATGACAATGGCCACCGTATTATTGGCCGTACACATGTCCACCAGAAGAGCCAGGGCTGCGATTCCCAGCTCTCCTCCCCTTTCCCCGTTGATTCTTTTTTTGATGAAGGAAAGAATGAAGGCAATCCCTCCGTACTCCTTTACCAGGGCCACGATGCAGGCCACGATCACGGATATCACCGTGATATCATACATTCCCGTGATTCCCTCTCCCACATGGGTGAACATTTCCCCCACCCCGAAGGCGCCTGTAGCCACTCCGGCTATCAGGCTCAGCACCGTGCCGGTCATGAGGACCAGAAATACGTTCACTCCTGCCAGGGCGCCTGCCAGCACCACCAAATAGGGCATCACCCGTAACAGGCTGTAGTCAAGGCTGCCCTGTATCTGGAACGAGGCATCCTTTCCCAGGACCAGGAACAAAAGGATCGTGACAATGGCTGCCGGCAGCACGATGAGAAAATTCTCCCTGAACTTGTCCTTCATCTCACATCCCTGTGTCTTTACCGCTGCTATGGTGGTGTCGGATATCATGGACAGGTTGTCTCCGAACATGGCCCCGCCCACCACGGCGCCTGCGCAGACCGCCATGGAAAATCCGGTTTTCTGGCTGATTCCCACCGCAATGGGAGCCAGGGCTGTGATGGTGCCCACCGAGGTTCCCATGGATATGGATATGAAGCACCCAATGAGAAACAGTCCTGCCACAGCCACGTTGGAGGGCAGGATGGAAAGTCCCAGATTAACTGTGGAGTCCACACCGCCGGCCGCCTTCACAGCTCCTGTAAAGGCGCCTGCTGCCAGGAATATGAGGCACATGGTGATGATATTTTCATCCCCTACGCCCTGTGCGGCCAGCTTTATCTTTTCCGAAAAGCCAAGCTCCCGGTTCTGCACAAGGGCCGCCAGAAGCGCAATCAAAAAGGCCACAATGGCCGGCATACTGTAAAAGTCTCCGGTAATGAACCCGGAGCCCAAGAAAATCAACAGAAATATCAGAATAGGCAGAAGGGCCGCTGCCCTTCCCTCACGATCTTCCCCCATGTTTTTGTCCCCCTGTATCATATGCTGCGTACCGCCCGTATCATATACACCGGTACATACGCAAGCTGCGGCCTGTTGGGCCGCAGCAGCTTTATCCATGTTCAATTGTTCTATATACTATTTTAAGAAGCCGTTGACAATCTGGGCTTCCGCCTCTTCCTCTGTAAGACCCAGGGTCATAAGCTTCACAATCTGCTCCCCCGCAATCTTGCCTATGGCTGCCTCGTGAATCAGGGCCGCGTCAATGTTGTTGGCAATCAGTCCCGGAATGGCAAAAATCTTGGCATCATCCATGATGATGGCGTCACACTCCGTATGTCCGCTGCACTTGGCGTTGCCCACGATTTTGGAATTGAAGGTCTGCTTTGAGGTATCCTTGGCAACGGAACGTGACACCACATCCGCGCTGGAATCCTCTCCGTTCAGATTCACGATGTAAGTACTCTCTGCATTCTGGCTGCCGTGGGTCAAAAGGCGTTCCCGCACTATAAGCTTGGCTCCCGCGGCAAGCTCAGCGGAGTTGGTCCTGTTGGTGGAATCCACACCCTCAATCTGGACCATCTCCATCTCCATGTAGCTGTTTTCCTCCATGTAGACTTCCGTGCCCGGATTCAGGATGCGCTTGCCGTTGCCGTCACCCTCGCCGTAATGCTTCTCCACATATTTGACCTTTGCATTCTTTCCCACAAAGAAGCGGTGGATTCCGTCATGCTCTGAATCCTGGTCCCCGCAGTTATGAATGCCGCAGCCTGCCACGATGACCACATCCGAGTCCTCACCGATGAAGAAATCGTTATAGACCATCTCCTTTAAACCGCTGGCGCTGACCACCACGGGGATGTGTACGCTTTCGTTTCTGGTGCCGGGTTTGATGCGGATGTCGATTCCCGGCTTATCCGTCTTTGTTACAATGTCTATGTTGGCCGTGGTATTGCGGCCGGCTGTCTGGCCGTTGGCCCTTATATTATAGGCCCCTGCCGGAACACCGTGAAGGTCGGCCACTTCCTCTAATATTCTCTCCTGGATGCTGTCTGCCATATCGCTCACTCCTCCCCTCACTGCGCTGTCTCGTAAAATTTACTGCAGGCGTCCACCGCGGACGCAGTTCCCATGATCTGAGGCATGATTTCATCCCTGGTGCCCTGGTTCACCACCTTGCCGTCTGCAATCACCACAATCTCATCCGCAATATTTAGAATCCGTTCCTGATGGGATATAATCAGGATGGAACCATTGGTGTTCTGTCTCATGCGCTCAAACACCTGAATCAGGTTCTGGAAACTCCACAGATCAATGCCTGCCTCAGGCTCGTCAAATACGGAAAGCTTGGAAGCCCTGGCAATGACAGTGGCAATCTCGATTCTCTTGAGCTCACCGCCGGACAGGCTGGCGTTGACCTCACGGTTGATATAGTCCTTGGCGCAGAGCCCCACCTCGGCCAGGTATTGACAGGCTTCCGACACCGTCAGCTTCTTCCTGGCTGCCAGACGGAGCAGATCGATTACCTGCACACCCTTAAAGCGGACAGGCTGCTGGAGCGCAAAGCTGATTCCCAGGTTGGCCCTGTCCGTGATGCTCATATCTGTTATATCCTGCCCGTCAAAGAGGACGCGTCCTCCTGTGGGGCGTTCAATTCCCATGATTAGTTTAGCCGTAGTGGACTTGCCGCCGCCGTTAGGGCCTGTTATGACCACAAACTTGCCGTCGCCCACTGTAAAGCTTATATCTTTGATGATACCTATTTCTCCCTTTTCATCATTTACGTCAAAGGAGAGATTCTCTAATGTAAGCATGATGTTCCTTCCTCTCTTCTTTTCTCTCACACACTGTACTGCTTATTTTAAGCCACAACTTACAGTATATACCATTTTCTACTAAATTACTATCAAAACTTTACCTCTTATGGTGGGATTTGTCTGTTGCAAATGCATCAGAAACAACCGGACTGCAAAAAATACCGGAAACGCAAAAACAGGAAGCCATTCAGCTTCCTGTTCCATGAACCAGTGCAGAAGATGGGAGTCGAACCCACAAGGTATTACTACCACACGGACCTGAACCGTGCGCGTCTGCCAATTCCGCCACTTCTGCGTTACGCTGCTCTCGCAAGCAACGTAGGTTATTATAAAGGATGATTTATGATTTGTCAATCATTTTTCGGCAATATTTTTCAAAAAATACATTCATTGGAAGAGGTCTTGAAAAATAGTGGCCCTGACCCGACTCGCAGCCCATTTTCCAAAGCATCTCAAGCTCCCCGGCGGGATGATTCTTCCGTCCTCATGCTGCCGGCGCACCAGTGCCTCTGCACCGATGAGCCCCAAATCATTCAGTCCCACCTTGGGCTGAAGATAAACCTTGAATTCCCCGTGCTTCAACGCGTACTCCATACGGTTTATGATTTCATTATCCCGGTAGCTGCCGAAGCGGGCAATCAAATCGCCTTCCCGGCAGGGCTGTGGTGCAGGGCGCCGGTTCTGTTTCAAGGTATTATCAGCCGTCTTATGCCCTGAGTTCGATACCCAGCCCGCTTAATCCGTTGAGTATCTTATTCATCACAGACGTGACTTCCTTTTCCTCCAGGGTGTGGTCCTTGGCCCGGAAGGTAATGGAATATGCCACGGACTTGTGGCCTGCCAGTACCTGCGCTCCCTCGTACACATCAAAGAGCTTGTAGCTTTCCAGGACCTTTCCTCCCCTCTGCTCAATCACATCCTCAATCTGTCCCACCAGGATATCCTTCGGCACCACCATACTGATATCCCTGGTCACAGCCGGGAACCTGGCTATACCGGTATACTTGCGGTCAAAGGTGGTGAACTCCATAATGGACGGCATATCAATGACGGCAATGTAAGCCCTGTCGCCAATCTTATAGTTATCAGCCACATCCGGGTGCACCTCGCCCAGGAAGCCTACCACCGTGCCGTCATACAGAATGTCGGCCTTTCTTCCGGGATGAAGGTAAGGATGCTCTGCACCGGGGTCATAATGAGGCTTTTTATGCATTCCGGCCTTTTCAAAGAACTCTTCCACCACGCCCTTCATGGTGAAGAAATCGCCGTCCCCGTACATTCCCAGGGTAAACTGCATGCGCTCGTCAGGAAGCTCTGTCAGAGGCAGGGACTTGGGACGGTACACATTGGCCAGCTCGTACAGGCGCACATTCTTGTTGCGGCGGTTGTAGTTAGTGGACAGTGAGGTCAGCATACCGTTTAAGGATGTGGTGCGCATGACGCTGAAATCCTCTCCCAGTGGATTGGATATCTCCACTGTTTTCCTCAGGGCGCTGTCCTCAGGAATCAGCATCCTGTCAAATACCCTGGGGCTCTCAAAGGAATAGGTCATGCCCTGGGAAAATCCGCAGAACTCTGCTATCTCCCTGGCTACCTCCTCTATCTGAAGCTTGTAGGAAAGCTTTCCTGTGGTGGCTTCGCCGGAGGGCAGTGTGGTGGGGATCTTGTCGTAGCCGTAGAACCTGGCCACCTCCTCAGCCAAATCAGCCATGCGCTCCAGGTCCTGACGCCAGGTAGGCGCAATCACCTCTTTTGTCTCAGGGTCATAGCCCAGTTCAATGGTCTCAAAGTAGGAAAGCATGGTTTCCTCCGGTATTTCCGTGCCTAAAAGCCTGTTGATTTTGACAGAGTCAAAGGGAATCCGCTTGCTAGTTCTCTTCTCAGGATAGAGGTCGATGATGCCGCCCACAACCTCTCCCGCACCCAGCTCCTCTATGAGCTGGCAGGCCCGGTTTACTGCTTCCTCCGCCGTATTGGGATCCAGCCCCTTCTCGTATTTTCCGGAAGCATCCGTGCGCAGCCCCGCCTTTTTGGCTGACAGACGGATATTGGTGCCGTTGAAGCAGGCTGACTCAAATACCATGGTCCGTACATTGTCCGTGATTTTTGAATTCTCTCCGCCCATGATGCCGGCGATTCCCACCTCCTTTTCCCCGTCATTGATCATGAGGATGGTGGAATCCAGCTTTCTCTCCTGTCCATCCAGGGTCTGGAACACATCCCCGTCCTTAGCGCATTTCACCACGATTTCGTGGCCTGCCAGCTGGTCATAGTCAAAGGCGTGCATGGGCTGCCCATACTCTTCCATGACATAGTTGGTGATATCCACAATATTATTGATGGGGCGGATACCACTGGCTGCCAGGCGGCGCTGCATCCACCGGGGAGAAGGGGCAAGCTTTATATTCTTTACCATCCTGGCGCAGTAACGGGGACACAGTTCGCTGTTCTCCACCCGCACATTCAGGTAGTCGTGGATGTCCTCACCGTTGCCCGTTGGCGTGACCACCGGTGCGTGGAAGGACTTTCTAAAGGTGGCCGCGGCCTCTCTGGCTATGCCAATCACACTGTAGCAGTCAACGCGGTTGGATGTGATTTCATACTCGAACACCACGTCCCGCAGACCCATGATTTCCACTGCGTCGGAGCCGGGCACGCTGTCCCCCGGAAGGATGTAAATGCCGCTCTCCGGAGCGTCCGGGTACATATCCCTGCTGGCTCCCAGTTCCTCCACGGAACACATCATGCCGCAGGACTCCACGCCTCTTAACTTGCCCTGCTTAATCCTGATTCCTTCCTCAGGAAGGTCGCCTCCGTCATGGCCTCCTGCCACGCGGCCGCCGTCCAGCACCACTGGCACCTTTTCGCCTATGGATTTCTCCGTGATATTGGGGGCGCCTGTGACAATCTGCACCGGCTCTCCCTCTCCCACGTTAACCTGGCATACCACAAGTTTATCTGCATCCGGATGGCCCTTAACCTCAAGAATCTCTCCGACAACGATTTTTTCCAGGTTCTTATCCAGACATGTATAACCTTCTACCTTTGTTCCTGTGAGCGTCATGGCATCCGTGTATTCCTGGGCCGTGACATCCAAATCAGGGACATATGCTTTTATCCATGATAATGCTGTGTTCATGTGTTCTCTCTCCTTCTATGCTATGAATGTTTATCAGGGCGCATGATCTTAGAACTGTTTCAGGAAACGGATGTCGTTTTCATACAGCAGACGCATGTCGTCAATTTCATACTTAAGCAGGGCAATACGCTCCAGTCCCACGCCAAATGCGAATCCGGAATACGCATCCGGGTCAATACCGCACATCTCCAGTACATGGGGGTGCACCATGCCGCATCCCAGAATCTCTATCCAGCCCGACCCCTTACAGAACCGGCAGCCCGAACCGCCGCATTTGAAACAGGTCACATCCACCTCGGCGCTGGGTTCCGTAAAGGGGAAGTGATGGGGACGGAACTTTACCTTTGTCTCAGGCCCGAACAGCTCTCTGGCGAATTCGGCCAGGGTTCCCTTTAGGTCCGCAAAGGTGATGTTCTTGTCGATCACAAGGCCCTCAATCTGATGGAAGGAGGGGGAATGGGTGGCATCCACCTCGTCGGAACGGAACACGCGGCCCGGCGCAATCATGCGGATGGGAAGCTTGCCCTGCTCCATGGTACGCACCTGTACAGGCGACGTCTGGCTGCGCAGCAGGATGTTTTCATTGATGTAGAAGGTATCCTGCTCGTCCCTGGCCGGATGGCCCTTGGGAATGTTCAGCTTCTCAAAGTTGTACCTGTCGTACTCCACCTCAGGCCCTTCCACTACCTCATATCCCATGCCCACGAAAATGCGCTCCACCTCTTCCAGGGCAATGGTGTTAGGATGGCTGTGGCCCACATTGTTCTTCCTGGCCGGAAGGGTGACGTCGATGACCTCCCTTTTTAACTGCTCCTCTCTGGCCTTCTTGGCCAGGGCAGTCCTGGCCTCCTCCAGCCTTCCCTCGATAAGACCCCTGACATCATTGACCATCTGGCCCACCTTTGGCCGGTCCTCCGGGGCAACATCCTTCATGCTCTTTAACAGGTTCGTCAGTTCTCCCTTCTTACCCAGATAAGATACACGGATGTCATTCAGTTTCTCCAGCGCTTCAGAAGATTCAATCTGCCTCAGCGCTTCTTCTTTGATTTTCTCTAACTGCTCTTTCATGGCTTCTCCTTTTCTTTGTAACAAGATAGAATCCTGCTTCCGGGATGGTCCGCCTGCATCAGACTTTCTTTAACGCCCCAATCCCCGGAAAGCATTATTGTTTCACGGGACCCGCGTTCCAGGAAAGAAAAAAGCCCCGTCTCTTCATTGCTGAAGGGACGAGACTGTAAACTCGCGGTACCACCCTGCTTCCTGTATCATCCCCGGACCTGCACCCGGAATATACAGACACTTGATGCACGTAACGTGTGCCAGCGTCACAGACTACCGGAATCCTTCCACAGATTGGTGAAAGCATCCTTTTGCCTGTACGGCTCCGGTGGGAATTTCAACCGTCTATCTGAACCCGGGCAGGCTTTCAGCCGGCGGCCTCCCCTCTCTGATGGAAAATAAACGTCTACTATGCACCTTCATCGCTTTTGAATTATCAAACCTAACCTACATTCTAGTCACATTTTCTGAAAATGTCAAGCGGAAAGCCAGAAAATCACATTTGACTTTGAAAAAAAGAAGGGGTAAAGTTATATTCAGGGATCATTTTGTGCTGGTCCTTCCAAAATCCCATACAAAAGAAAGGCGTACCCATATGATTCATCGTTATGAAGCTCCCTGCATGGACCTGCAGCAGATTCACCAGTCCGGCCAATGTTTCCGCATGGTTCCCCTGCCGGAGGATACATACCCTTCAGAGGCCAAGAACGGTTACCGGCTTATCAGCGGCCTCCGCGTCCTGCGTGCATGGCAGGACGGCACGTCCATCTGCCTGGACTGTCCCCATGAGGACCTTTCCTTCTGGCTGTCCTATCTGGATATGGACCGGGATTACCAGGCTGTCATTGACTCCATTGACCGGGAAAATTCCTATCTTACGGCCGCCGCCATGAGCGGGGCAGGCATCCGTATCCTGCGCCAGGACCCCTGGGAGATGATCATTACCTTCGTGATCTCCCAGCAAAAGACCATTCCGAACATACGTCAGCTGGTGGAAGCCCTCAGCAGCCGGTACGGCACTGTCCTGGAGGACGGACAAGACCAGGGGAAAGAAGATGACCGGGGGAAAGAAAAGGACCCTGTAAGGTGCCTTCCGCCGGCCTGCTCCTTTCCTGCCCCCAGCCAGCTCTGCCTTGCTTCCCTGGATGATTTAATGGGGCTTAAGCTGGGATACCGGGCCAAGTACATCCACAGGCTCTGCCAGGACGCGGTTTCCGGCAGGCTGGAGCTGTCCCATCTGAGTGCCCTGGACTATGAGGGCGCCATGGAATATCTCACCGGATTTTACGGAATCGGAAAAAAGGTAGCCAACTGCGTATGCCTTTTCGGCCTCCACCACATAGACGCGTTTCCAGTGGACACATGGATTGAAAAAATTCTGATGGAACAGTATTTTGACAGAAAAAAATACCGCTGTATCCCCAAAAACCGTCTCTGCGAAACAATCGTAGAGGATGTGTTCGGGCGATACAGCGGCTGTGCCGGCATCATGCAGCAATACATTTTTTATTATGAGCGCAGCGTCAGGCAAGGAAGGGAATGAGCTGTGTCACTCCATAAGCCGCCCCATGGACGGACGCAGGCGTCCTGCCACCGTCACTGCCAGGATGCAGAGTATATAGTCCGGAATCATGGTGGGCAGGCAGTATACCGCAAAAATGGCGCCCCATCCCACTGTGTCGGGAGTCACCGCCACAAAGTGGGTGATGAAGTAAAAGTAAAGGATTCCCATTCCGTAATAAATCACATAGCCCACCGTGGCGCTAAACAGGCAGGCCCCAGGCTTTACAGCGTGCATCCACTCCACTAGCTTTCCCATCACGTAGGCTGCCAGGGCAAATCCCAGCAGAAATCCAAAGGTGGGGCGTATCAAATAAGAGGGGCCTCCTCCCCGCGCAAAAACAGGGATTCCCATCAGTCCGATCAGAAGATAGGTGGACACGCTGAGAAAGGCCCTTCTGGAGCCCAGCAAAAGGCCTGCCAGAAGCACAAAAAACCACTGGAGGGTGAAATTCATGGTGTCCGCCCCCACCGGTATGACAATTTTAATAAAGGCTCCCACTGCCGTCAATGCCGTAAACAGCCCGCATACCGTCAGGTCTTTTGCTATTCCGTGCCGCTGCACCATTGTACGGCTTCCTGTACTGCTTCCCTGTCTCATCTGTTCCACTCCTTCTGTCTCATCAAAATCTGCCTTCCGGACAAATCACATCATGCCCAGCTCAAATATCTTCCATCTCTCCCGCAGCCCGGCTTCCCGGCCCACCGCAAAAACTCTGGTGAACTCGCCGTCCCCCCACTGAGAAGCCTTCTCAAGGGCCTTGGGAGACCATTTCTGGGAAAAGGAAACCCGGACCACCTTATACTCCTTATATCCGTAGGAGGCCGCCAGCTGGTCATAATGGGCTTTATGTTCCTCATATTCCTCCTGGGGCAGGGTCTTAAATTTGTGGACAATGTACTCCTGTATATAATATCCGTCCTTAAAATCCCTGTCCTCCTGGTCAAAGTTCAGGGCTTCCAGCTGATTTTGGGGGAACAGTCTCCTGCACATATCAAACTGCCCCAGGCCCTTATACTTATAAAACCAGGCGGCTGTCATCTGAGGCATGTCCGCGGGCATGGACTCAAATTTCACATGCCTTGGAAGCGCCTCATCCTGCACCGTATATTCACTTACCAGTTTTTCTCCGCCCCTTGCCCTGTTGGCCGCAGCCACACCGAACATGATGACCAGGCATAGCAGGGTCAGGCCGCAGATTCTGACAGCCTGGGACGATATGTTGCGTCTGCTCATATAATGCGTCCTTTCATAGCCTTTTAACACCAGGCCTGGGACATTTCCCTGTGTTCCAGGCAGCATTTGCGTATTCCCTCGGAGGTATTGAAGAACCGTATCCCATGGGACCTGATCTTGTCCGTATTCATGGTCAGATTCCTGGGACAGGAGGCAAAGCGCTCATCATTGCATTTCAATATGCTGCCGGAATCGCTTCCTGCCAATTCCCTGAGGAACAGCCTGGCCGTGTCAAAGGTGTTGTACCGGTTCTCACTTCCAAAGTTATAAACGCCTCCGGGAAGCCCCATGGCTTCTTCCAGATGGCGCACCACTTCCCACACATAGGTGATTCCCCTGTAATCGTGAACAGGGAACTCCACCTCCCGCCTTTCCTTTAACGCGTCTGTCAGCTTCTGCAAAAGGCCCTGGCCGGCTACCCTGCCCCTGGACGGGGCGTCATACAACCATGTAAGCCTGAGGGCCACCGCATCCGGCAGGTATGTGAGCATGGCTTCCTCCGCCCGTTTCTTATCTCTTCCATACACATTTCCCGGCTTTCCCTCGCTGCCCTCACGGTTGGGCTCCAGGGAATGGGATGTGTTGTAAATCTGGTCTGAACTGGTAAATATCATGCGGCTGCCGGCTTTCCTGCACGCCTTGGCCAGATTGACGGTTCCCCTGACATTGACTTTCTCTGAAAGGACAGGATTCCTTTCACATACACCCGTATTTGAAATTGCCGCGCAGTGCAGGACATAGTCAGGCCGGATGGCCTTTACAAAGGCGGAAACCGCCACAAAATCCTCAATATCCAGTTCCCTGTGTGTCACCCCCACTGCCTCATATCCGTCCCTGCCACTAAAATATTCACAAATCCGGGAACCGAGAAATCCCCCGGCCCCGGTTATTAATAAGCGTCTGTTCATTCTGTTTTTATGCCTTTCTACAGATATGATAACATTATAGCCTACTAATTCTTACATTTCTTTACGGATTTCTTAATATTTTAACAAGCTCTTCTTTAATATGTTATGTCAATATGTTATGTCCTCCAGGGAAATCATCTCATATCCCGTGCTGTATTCCTCTTCCAGAAGGCTTCTGTCCCCATATTCCGCCTCCCCCATCTGGTTATCATAGGGGTCGTTTCTCAAATGGGTCATGGGCGGTTCAAACTCATATCCGAACTCCCTGGCTGCCGGAAGACGGAAGGGATCCAGGTTTCCGAAGTAGAAATCCCATCTCTCTGTGTCCCCCTCCCGGTAGGCCGCACCTCCGAAGGAACAGTCCGCGCAACGCCATCCATGGGCGTTTGTATAGAACTGTGCCCAGTCATGGCAGCTGATTTCAAAGGGCGATGTATAGAGTCCCGCCTGCCATCTGGCCGGAATGCCGGTCTCACGGCACAGGGTGATAAACAAAAGCGCCTGTACGCCGCAGTCTCCCTTCATGGACGAGGCCGCATACTGCGGAATGTCGGTCAGGGTAAAATAGCTGCGCACAAAGGAATACATCACATGGGTGGTGATATAGTCATATATTCTTCTGGCCTTCTTTAAGGGATCCTGTTCCTCCCCCACGATTTCAGCCGCCAGTTCCCGGATCAGGGGAGTGAAGCGGATATGGGGCTGCTGCTGCGCCAGCCAGACATCCGCGGGCTCCGCCAAACCATTTGCTCCTTGTTTCTCTCCGCCGTGCTTCTCTTCGCTGTATTCCAGACCGACATGGGAGAAATCCAGGTATGCTTCCCGGTTCTCAAAGGAAAACTCCACCGAATATTTCTGCCCCTTCCTGTGTTTTGTATGAAAACAGATGGTGCGCTGGAAGGCATCTGCCCTCGCAATGGTATACTCCTGTTTTTCGGCTTCCCTTTCCCCGATTCTTACGCTGTGGATTTTCACATTCTTTATCTGGGCATATTCAATTGGCAGGGGCAGGTAGACCTTGATATCTTCACCTTCCCGCTCCGCTTCCTCCTGGATCCCAAGTGTCCCGCGGATGCAAAACCTGCATCCGGCGCCTCCCTTTTCTTTCATGGAAGCAATGGTTCTGTTAAGCAGCCCGAAGTTTTCCGCCTTAGACCGGACCAGTTCCCGGTCCAGTGCCCGGTTCTCATATTCTTTCCTGGTCTTTAAGACATTTTTCAGGAAGCTGCTCCGGAAGCGTACCTCTCCATCCACGTAAATCCAATCCGCGGCATCCTCCTCCCACAGGGTTTCGAGTTCACTGTCCTTAAAATCCCTTACATTGTCCCGCAGCATATCAAGGGCCTCTGACCATGCATAGGGGTATTGTCCCGGCATGCGCTTAAGAATCTCCTTTTCAATCATAAGACGCTTTCTCAAAGCCTGGGAAATATCCCCTTTCAGCCTGCTGTCAATCCTACGGACAGCCCTGTCAAAATCCCCTCTCCACTTTAACTTTTCTATGTCCTCCGGCAGCGGAACCGCCAGAGTCTCAAAATAACTGTTGTCCATTTGAATTTTCCTCTCCTTATCATGACCATTTTCCCTGTCACCGCCCAATCTCTATCATAACCCTTTTTTGCCTTTTGCACAACCGGGAATAGACGTAAAAAGGCCCGGACAGGCTCTGTGTGCTGCCTGTCCGGGCTCATGCTGTTTCCTATCTATTTGAAAATCCCCTTTTTCTTAGGCTTCTCTTCCTCCTGGGACGTGACGCCGTTCATGGCATCGTCAAACCGCCTTAAGGCTTCCTTCTGCGCCTGGTTCATGCGTTCCGGAACCTGTACCACCAGGGTAACATAGTGATCTCCCCTGACACTGCGGCTGCGCAGCGAGGGAACACCCTTGCCCTTTAAGCGCACCTTGGTATCTGTCTGGGTACCCGGTCTTACATCGTACTCCACTTCGCCGTCCACGGTCTTTATGCGGATGGGGCCTCCCAGGGCTGCCCGCGCAAAGGAAATGGGCACCGTGGAATAAATACTGGTATCCTGGCGCTTGAATATGGGATGCTGGGAAACAACTGCCTCCACCAGCAAATCACCGCGCTCACCGCCGCCTGTGCCGGGTTCACCGCCCCCTGCCAGACGCACACACTGACCATTGTCAATGCCTGCAGGTATGGATACCTTGAATTTTTTGCGGACGGTCTTATAGCCCGTGCCGTAGCAGTCAGGACACTTTTCCTTGATTACCTGTCCTGTACCGTTACAGTCAGGACAGGTCTGCACATTCTGTACGGTTCCGAAGAAGGACTGCTGCGTGTACATGATTTTGCCCTTTCCGTTACACTTTGAACAGGTCTGGGGGGAGGTGCCTGCCTTAGCGCCCGTGCCGTGACAGCTGGCACAGTTTTCTTTAAAGTTAATCTCTATCTCTTTATCACAGCCAAATACAGCTTCCTCAAATGTAATCCTAACAGAAGTCTTTATGTTGGCGCCCCGCGAGGGACCGCTCCTGGCCCTCCCGGACCTGCCGCCGCCAAAAATATCACCAAAAATATCGCCGAAGATATCACCCATATCCCCGCCGAAGTCAAAGCCGCCGAAGCCGCCGCCAAAGCCGCCCGCACCGGCTCCGCCCTGTTCAAACGCAGCATGGCCGAACTGGTCGTACTGCTGACGTTTCTGAGGGTCGCTTAACACGCTGTATGCCTCGGAAGCTTCTTTGAACTTGGCCTCTGCCTCTTTATCGCCTGGATTGGCATCGGGGTGGTATTTCTTGGCAAGTTTCCTGTATGCTTTTTTCAATGCATCCTCATCCGCATCTTTGGGAACGCCCAGAACTTCATAGTAATCTCTCTTACTCTCTGCCATGTTGTTTACCTCTTAATCTATCTGAACGCCGCAAAACTGGCCCTGACAGGCAGTTTCAAAAGCACTCTTTATCAGCCACAAAGGGGGTAGTGGCCGGTTTCCCGGCTCCTAAGCCCCCTGTTTGTTTTATCTGGATTTACTTCCTTGGATTTATACTTCCTTGAAATCAGCGTCCACAACGTCATCGCCGCCTGCTGCATTTCCAGCGCCGCCCATGTCCGGGCCTGCCTGGCCTGCCGCGCCGGAGGCCTGCGCCTGCTCATAAACCTTCGCAAACAGCTTCTGGGCGCTGTTCATCAGCTTCTCTCTGCCGGCCTTGATGTCCTCTACCTGTGCGTCTGTCATCTCCTCAACCGGAGCGCGGTTAATGGCTTCCTTCAATGAATTAAGGTCAGCTTCCACCTCTGCCTTGTCGCCAGGAGCAATCTTGTCTCCAACCTCTTCCAGGGCCTTCTCGGTCTGGAATACCATAGAGTCCGCATCGTTCCTTGCATCGATGGCTTCCTTGCGCTTCTTGTCCTGTGCCTCGTATTCAGCTGCTTCCTTCACTGCCTTATCGATATCATCGTCTGACATGTTGGAGCCGGAAGTAATGGTGATGTGCTGCTCCTTGCCTGTTCCCAAATCCTTTGCGGATACATTTACGATACCGTTGGCATCAATGTCAAAGGTAACCTCAATCTGTGGAATACCCCTTCTTGCTGGCGGAATTCCATCCAGACGGAACTGTCCCAATGTCTTGTTATCCCTTGCAAACTGACGCTCGCCCTGTACCACATGGATATCCACTGCCGTCTGGTTGTCTGCTGCGGTTGAGAAAATCTGGCTCTTCTTGGTTGGAATGGTGGTATTTCTCTCAATCAGTCTGGTAGCCACGCCGCCCATGGTCTCGATGGACAGGGAAAGAGGTGTTACATCCAGAAGAAGGATGTCTCCTGCGCCTGCATCGCCAGCCAGCTTGCCGCCCTGGATAGCAGCGCCGATGGCAACACACTCATCCGGGTTCAGAGACTTGCTTGGCTCCTTGCCTGTCAGCTGTTTTACCTTTTCCTGTGCAGCGATCATACGTGTGGAACCGCCTACCAGCAGCACCTTGCCCAGTTCAGAAGCAGTGATGCCCGCATCCTTAAGCGCGTTCTGTACCGGGATGGCGGTGCGCTCTACCAGGTCATGGGTCAGTTCGTCAAACTTAGCCCTGGTCAGGTTCATATCCAGATGCTTTGGTCCCTCGGCCGTTGCGGTGATGAATGGCAGGTTGATATTGGTGGTGGTAGCTGTGGACAGCTCCTTCTTTGCCTTCTCAGCTGCTTCCTTCAATCTCTGGAGAGCCATCTTGTCATTGGACAGGTCCACACCCTCGGCCTTCTTGAACTCGGAAATCATCCAGTTTGTAATTGCATTGTCAAAATCATCGCCGCCCAGACGGGTGTCGCCGTTGGTGGACAGAACCTCGATTACGCCGTCGCCGATTTCAATAATGGAAACATCAAAGGTACCGCCGCCTAAGTCGTATACCATGATTTTCTGCTCTTTTTCATTGTCAAGTCCGTAAGCCAGGGCTGCCGCCGTAGGCTCGTTGATGATACGTTTTACATCCAGGCCCGCAATCTTGCCTGCATCCTTGGTAGCCTGGCGCTGCGCGTCGTTAAAGTAGGCCGGAACCGTGATGACTGCCTCTGTTACAGTCTCTCCCAGATAGCTCTCTGCGTCTGCTTTCAGCTTCTGCAGAATCATAGCGGAAATCTCCTGTGGAGTGTACTTCTTTCCGTCGATGTCTACTCTGTAGTCCGTTCCCATGTGGCGCTTGATGGAAGAGATGGTTTTATCTGCGTTGGTAACTGCCTGACGCTTTGCGGGCTCGCCAATCAGCCTCTCTCCTGTCTTTGTGAATGCTACAACGGATGGTGTTGTCCTTACGCCCTCCGCGTTGGCAATAACAGTTGGTTTTCCGCCTTCCATAACAGCCACACAGCTGTTTGTCGTACCTAAGTCAATACCGATAATCTTGCTCATAGTCTTTTCCTCCTGATTATTTTTAGTGGAATATATTTCTGTTATTGGGTATGTCAATTTGCCACTTTTACCATACTGTGTCTGACCACGCTGTCCCTGTACATGTAACCCTTCTGCAGTTCCTCCGCCACTATGTTCTCTCCCAGGCTATCATCATCCACATGCATCACCGCGTTGTGGTAGTTGGGGTCAAACTCCCGGCCTACTGCCTCAATGGCTTTCACGCCGGCTTCCTCCAGTGTTTTCCGGAACTGCTTATATATCTTCTCCATGCCCTCCGCAAGAGGTGTTTCCTTTGCATCCTCAGGCACAGTTGCCAGGCCTCTCTCAAAATTGTCGATGACGGGAAGGATTCTCTCTATAATGTCCTTGGCTCCCATCTCATACATGGCGGACTTTTCCTTGTCTGTCCGCTTGCGGAAATTCTCAAATTCCGCCATCTGCCGCTTCACCCGGTCAGTGAGCTCCTCTATCTTTTCATCCCTGGGGTCCTTTTTCTTCTTAAAGAATCCTTTTTTTTCTTCCGTTTCACTGGCAGGCGCCTGCTCTGTGCTCTCCTCTGTTTCCTCTGTTTCCTCCGGGGTGCTTTCCTGTGTCTCCGGGATATCATTAGAAGCTTCCGTCTCCTTTGCCTCCCCGGTCCCAGAAGCCTGGTCTTTTCCCCCTGCCCGCTCTGCCTTCAGGGCCTCGTCTTCCTTTTTTAACTCTTCGTCTTTCATATCTTCACTCACAGCTTATCACCTTTCATCTTTTTTAAATGCTGTATCCAGCTGATTCATCAGATTGCGCAGGGTCCCAAGAACCTTTTCATAATCCATTCGCTTGGGTCCTATGATACCGATGGTTCCCCGCAGGCCTCCTCCCAAATCGTAATTGGCAGTGACCACACTGCAGTCCTTCATGGACTGCACCGGGCTCTCGTCACCGATATAAACCTGAATGCCCGCTTCTTCCTCTGTACCGGAATTGACTTCCGCCACAAATTCCTGCAGCACTTCTTTATGTTCCAGTGTATCAATGAGCTGGCTGGCTTTGTCGCCGTCCGAAAGCTCAGGGTACTTGAATATGTTGGTGGCTCCGCTGGTATAAATCTGCAGATCCTCTTCCCCTGCCTTGATGGCTTCCGCCACCTCGTTCAGGACCAGGTCCACCACCTGGCTGTGATTTCCCGCATCGCCCTTCAGCTTGCTGATGACATCCAGATTGATTTCCTCTATGGTCAGCCCGTTCAGGCTGCTGTTAAGCAGGATGTTCAGATTAAGGAGCTCCTCGTCGCTGAGATTATCCTCAATATCAATCATGGTGTTCTTGATGATATTGCCTTCCACCACCACAACCACCAAAAGCTTATGCTTTTCCATCTTGGAAAGCTGGATGAACTTAAGCTTTGTCTTGTGATAACTGGGGCCGCTGATCATGGTCGCGTAGTTGGTATTGGCAGCCAGCACCTGGGCCATCTTCTTTAGAACCAGTTCCAGCTTATCAACCTTCTGGACCATCATCTCCTTAAACTCGGTTACCTCGCTCTCCTTATCCAGCATAATCTGGTCCACATAGAACCGGTATCCTTTGTCGGAAGGAATCCGCCCTGCCGAGGTATGGGGCTGTATGATATACCCCATCTCTTCCAGGTCTGACATCTCATTGCGGATGGTGGCAGAGCTGAGCTTAAGGTCTGAATATTTGGAAATGGTCCTGGAGCCCACTGGCTCTCCGGTTTCCAGATATGTCTTGATGATGGCCTTTAATATAGTGACCTTCCTGTCGTCCAGGAGCGCATCCAATGGCATCTGCTCACCTTCCTTTCTTCAATTATTAGCACTCGACGTTCGGGAGTGCTAACATCTACATTCCATAATATATTCCTTCTGGAGTCATTTGTCAAGAGATAAATCCAAATTCTTTTCATATTATTTGCGTTTTCCCTTCACCCGCCGGCACATCATGTGCCATTTCCCTTTCATATCAACTAGATAATGGAGTTCTCCCTCCACTTTTTACATAAATATTCCAAATTCGCAGCTTTTTCTCTCCACTTTTTATACTCTTGTAACACTTGCTTAATTATTTTAACTTGACAAGTAACATTTTTGTAATATAATGAAGATACAACTTTATAGGACATATAAAACCATAACAATGTCATAAGATTGCGAGGTCGTTGTATGCATTACTTTAAGAAAACCCTTCTGGCCGCAGCCATGGCTGCATTCAGTCTCACGCCGGCCTTTCCGGCATTTGCCGACGAGCCCGTGGGAACGGATGTGACCGTAGTGGAGGCCGGTACATCAGATACGTCTGAGGACTCAGTCCAGGATGTCCAGGAGTCTCAGGAAACCTCCGGTTCCCGGGAATCCAAAGACCACAGAGCCTCTGTTGTTGATGAAGAGGAATATATATCCCAGGGACCAGGCGTCCAAAAAGAAGAGAAGGAGGAAGCTCCGGCCCCCAGGGAGACATCCCTTGGACGGTTTACCATCACAGGATACTGCGGCTGCGAACAGTGCTCCGGCGGTCATAACCTTACCTACTCCGGCATGGTTCCCACCCCAAACCACACCATTTCCGCTGATTTAAATTATTTTCCTCTTGGAACTAAGCTGAAAATCGACGGAACCGTCTACACGGTGGAGGACAAAGGTTCTTTTGTAAATGGTAATATTCTCGATATTTATTACGGCTCCCACCAGGAAGCCCTGGCCAAAGGTACATACACTACAGAGGTATTCTTAGTGCAGGATTGATTTATGATGTGAGGAATAACTACCAGGCGTATAAGCCTGGTAGTTTTTTGCCCTTCTCCGGGAAATGGTTTCTGGAGCAGAAATTTTTACCAAAATCCTGTCATTTTCAGACGAAAATGGTGCTATTTCCATATTTTTCCTTGACAAGGTAAAAAAAATATGATAAAAACTTGTTTATTGCTCATATATTACAAAAGTATTACATATTATTTATTAATGTGTTAAAAATCTTTTTCTAATTATTACTTGAGCAATAGGAGGTATTACACCATGAAATTAAGACACTTACTGACCGGAGCCATCCTTACCGTCAGCCTGCTTGCGGCTACTGCCATCACAGTCCTTGCAGCAGCGCCAAAGGGAAGGTTCAAAACAGTGAACAGCACCACCATCAGCGGTTGGGCTTACAACAGCAGCACACCTGATGATGCGCTTAACGTACGGATATCCATCAAAGATAAGAATACAGGTGAGGAAGTTTTCTCTCAGAGAATGACAGCCGGGGAATACAGCGACGAGCTGTACGGCAGCGGCAAGGGCAATGGCTGCCACGCCTTTACCCTCAATATGGACTGGAGCACCCTGCCCGATGGCGTCTATCTGGTAGAAGGCTATGTGGGAGACAGTGATTTCTCCAACCCCAGGACCTACACCAACGGCAATCCCGATGCCAGACAGGAAGCCCCTGCTGCCGAGGCCCAGAACCTGATTCCACTGGGCGTATTCAAGACAACGGGGTATTGTCCATGCGGGGCCTGTTCAGAGGGCTGGGGACGCCACACCTGCACCGGCGCCGTGGCCACTGCCGGCCACACCATTGCCGTGGACCCCCGGGTAATTCCCTATGGCTCCAAGGTAATGATAAACGGCGTGGTCTACACAGCGGAGGACCGCGGCGGAGCCGTCAGAGGCAATCACATTGACATCTTCTTCAACACCCATGCCGAGACACGTCAGCACGGCACCCAGAACGCAGAGGTCTATCTGGTCCAGTCATAAGGCATTCTTTTAACCAAAAACATAATTTACAGAAATGAAAAGAACAACCCGGTAAGAGTCTTTAAGGCTTTTTCCGGGTTGTTCTTTTCATTTCCAAAACACGGTCTAGCTCTCACTGCACTCCCGCAGCTCCGTGCCGTGATAGAAAAAGTCTAAGATCTGCTTGTAACCTTTTCCTGTCTTTGCCATGCCCTGAGCCCCATTCTGGCTCATGCCCACTCCGTGGCCGAAGCCGCCTCCATATATATGGAAGGAAACGCCTCCATCCTCCCCCGTCCTCTTCTCAATGGCGATAAAGGCGCTGGGAAGAGTGGCGTTTCCGGTCATGGTCCCCCCGTCCTTCTTGGTGATAATCAGGGACGGATTTCCCAGTGTAGCGCGTATGGAGGACTGTCCTTTGATTGTAACGGTACCGTCAGTGCCCGTGACTGTAAGCTCGCCTGCTATGCCCCCCGGTCCCCTGTCTGTTATGGTCATATCCTGTATCTGGCCCGCTCCGCTTATCTGGGCGGAAGCCACGTCGGCCGGAAGGTCTGTCTGCCAGCGGAACATGGGATAAGAGGTGTCATAGGCAATCACATCCTCCCTCTTAATATAGGATTCAAAGCCATCGTTATCTTCCTTTCCCAGGCTCTTTCCTCCCTCTTTTACCTCCGCGGCCCTCAGATAGGGATATTTTCCGCTGTCAGTACCCCAAACGCCGGCATCCGCCGTACGGCCGCAGGAGGTGGAGAAATAAAACGCCTCAATGGGTTTATCCTCGTAAAACAGCATCTTTCCGTAAGTCTCCTTTACGGCCTGGGTGGATTTATCATCGGCAGAGGTATTATTATAGACCTGGAAATTCGTGCTGTCATCCACATGGGCGCCATACTGGCTGTAAGTATTGCCCTGGATCTGCCGGTAGGCATAGGTCCTGGCACACACGGCCTGGGCCTTCAGGGCCTCCTTTTCATAGGATGGGGGCATCTCGCTGGGCACTACCTTTGTCAGGTAATCCTCCAAATACAAATCATTGACCAGAACCAGCCCTTCCGGCATTCCCTTGATTTCCAGACTCCCGCTGTAAACCGGCGTGCCCTGGCTCCGCTCAATGGAACGGATGGTGATTGCCTCCGGTTCATCCGGCGTGATGATCATGCGTCCAAACTCCAGATAGGGGCTGTCAGGACCAACCGTAAGCTGCGTACCTGCCTCCAGGCGCTCTCCCACCATCTTTCCCTTGGCATTCTCATATTCCAAATCAGCGCCGCTTCCCAACACCAGGTCCGCGGACGCATGGAACACACTCTTAAAGCCCGTGTCCATCAAAAGGACGCGGATGGTCTTGGCGTCAAATTCCCTCTCCAAAAGTGCTGCGCACAATTTTCCGTCTGCCGCCACAAATTCCTGAAGGTTATAGCCCACCAGTATGTCCGACGCCTTCAGCACCTTAAAATCCCCATATACCTTATATACATGGAAATTAGGAGCCAGGGGAATCTCCCCGTAGCCTTCTATCTCAATGGCATCCTCTGTTACGGACAGCACCTTGCCGCTTAACCGGTCCCGTTTCATAGTAATTTTGACCAGCTTGCCGTCCTCCATGTGAAGGTCAGCCAGATTCCCGGCCATTCCGTCTTCCCCGCCAAGTTTGGCGCTCACCGGAAACTCCCGGTAGGCCGTACCCAGATACGCCTTAAAATGTCTGCCGTCACTTTCAGCCAGCCAGACATTCTCATAGACCACATTTCTGGACACGAGACTGGAAGTTATCATCTCCCCGCCCCTGGCCAGAAACCGTATCTCACAGTCCAGGAACGCGTCCAGAGCAAGTCCCTGAAACCCGAAGTTGCCGGCTGTGGTATAGGCAGTCCAGCTCTCGGCCTGTTCAAGATTGGACGGGGTGCCGTAGAGCACGGCCTCCGTCTCCTCCACTTTCCCCTCCGGATCTGTCTCCCTCAATATGGAATCGTACAGTTTCCACCAGTCCTCCTCCGGAAACGCCTGGTCTCTGTTTTTTCTGGTGGAACCGGTCTGAAGCTTCAGCTTGCCGGACACCTGGGCGGCCATGTACGAAGCCTCTGCGTATGTAAGATATCCCTGGGCAGCGGCCAGGGAAGCAGGCGTAAGCTCCGGGTCCAGATAGCCCTCATCATAGAGATAATCCATATATTTGACAAACCAGTTGTCCTTTTCCTTTGCAGAAAAATGGGAGGTTTCCCGTTCCTCTGCCCTCTTTTCACACTCTTCCTTGTCTGTAAGGGCCAGAGCCATGGCCTTCATTGCCTGGGCCCTTATGATTCCGTCCCTGGGCGGCTCCATCTTTACGATTATCACCATAAGTGTGACCACCACCAGTATCACGCCGCTTACCCATGCTATCATCCTGTTCTTCATATTCGGTCCAACTCCTGTAATCGAGTAGGAGGCGGTGATTAACCGCCGTCCTCTCACAGCACCGTACGTACGGTTCTCGTATACGGCGCTTTCAATAGTTGGTGTGCAGAGACTGATAGGCTGCGGCTAAGTCATAAAAGCCCCAGTTTATCAGTCTTTCTTTACTTAATGCCCAGTTGACCGCCTTGTTTCCGGCATTGAACCAGTATCCCTTGCGGTCGTAGGCTATTGTTGCCGCATAATGGCTGTCTACTCCCAGTCCTATGAGTTTCCTCATTCTGGTTTTGGGCAGTTTCCACTGTTTCCAGATACACATCCGTATCCGGCGGTACAACCATCCATTCAGGCTTTCGATGTTTTTTCTTCATGTCCGCTATCCCATAGTAGTTCAGCCATCCTCTCATGTAGACTTTTATCTTTTCCATGGTTCGGATGATACTCCCGCACCTGCTCCGGGAAGTAAGCCTGCGCAGTTTCTCCTTGGCTTTCTTCCATGACGTTCCATGGACACGGATATAGGTCCCTGTTCCGTTCTTCCCAAAACAAAAACCAAGGAACTTAAAATTTTGGATTGCGAACACACTGACCGTTCGGCTCTTTTCCCGATTCACTCTCAGTTTCAGCCTTGCCTCCAGATATTTCGTGCTGGATTCCAGCAGTCGTTCTGCCGCCCGTTCGCTCTTTGCCAGCAGTACGATGTCGTCTGCATAGCGGATACACGGTACGCCCCGTCTGTGGAACTCCCAGTCGAACTCATTCAGATACGCGTTTGCTAAGAGTGGGGATAGATTTCCTCCCTGCGGGGAGCCTTCCTTCGTTTCTGTCACAACACCGTTTTCCATCACTCCACTTTTCAGGTACCGCTTCACCATCTGCACCACTCTTTCGTCTTTTACTTGTTTCCTCAACAGGTTCAGCAGTATCGTATGGTTCAGCGTATCAAAGTATTTCGATAAGTCGAGAACTACTGCCCTCGTGTATCCCTGTTCGATATACTCCTTTATCCTGAGAATGGCGTCTTTTGCTCCTCGTCCCGGACGATAGCCGAAGCTGTCTTTCGAGAACAATGGTTCGTAGATTGGCATGAGCTGTTGAAGCATTGCCTGCTGGATGATACGGTCTATTACGGTGGGGATACCAAGCTTTCGTATCCCTCCCTCCGGCTTCGGAATCTCCACACGCCTGACTGGAGATGGGGTATACTTCCCCTTCCTGATTCTCTCTACCAGTTCATAGTTATTCTCCCTCAGCCATGGTAACGCCGCTTCAATGGTCATTCCATCCACTCCCGGCGCTCCCTTGTTTGCCTTCACTCTTTTGTAAGCCCTGTTCAGATTTTCCTTGTTCAGTATCTTACTTAAGATGTCTGGCTCTGCACTGTCTCTTTCCTTCCATATCCGGTTGAATGAGCGGTGCGCTCTCACATACCCTTTGCGTTCCGCGCTATCTCTTTGCGAGCAGCTTTCTCTGTTTTCTGTACCCATCTGCCCATTCCTCCTTTCCCTGTCGTACTAAAGACTCCTATTGATTCGGTCCTTCACTGAAAACAGCTACTATGACCTCTGCTGACTTCTGTACGCTCAGCATTACCTCTCGGCAATGGTTACTCCTTTCAGAGCATTCCGTACAGACCTCCCTGGGTACCACACGTTTCTTTCCCTCCATCTATCTGCCGCATTTACTGTACACGATTCCGTGTAGCTATCGGGCTTCATCTTGTGTTGCAGACTTACCCTCATGTACAGCCTTCTATACGGTTTCTGTCCGTCAGACCAGAGGTTTGCCCATGGGTTCGTTCCCCACATCCGGCTTCCTTCAGATTTGCAGTCACCTGCAACACCCTTGCCTTCGGCTATATCCTTCCCGCTACCAGGTGGATTCAGGACTTTCACCCGTTAGAAACGTGCGCCGCCAGGCGCACAACGAAGTAAAGCAGCGGGGTAACCGCTGCTTTTATCATGTGTAACCCCAGAATGCCGTCTCTTACTTATTGACGCCTAGCAATGCTAGGTGGGCAACCTCACTTAAACATCTGCCTTCCACTCGACGGAGGCCTGACATCCGCTTAAAAATATTGGAATCCCTTTTGTCTAATGTAGGTTCAAAATTGGTAAGAGTATCGAACACCCCAGGAAATTACAATTCCACTTCTTTTATCTGGTGTTATTATACCCCAAACACTTGGGTTTTTCAAGTTGATTTTTCTGAACATTTATGGAATTTTTTCCTCGATGGTCCCTCTTTCCACACCTGCGTCAGAAACCCTTGCAAATATAAGGGGCTCCGGTTCCGGTTTCTGTTTTCCCAGGGTACAGGAGGCCAGGAATTTTTCCGCTGCCGGTCCAAACAGTTCCTCATGAGAGGCGTAAAGGACTGCCATGGTCTCTCCTGCTTCCACACGGTCCCCATACTTTTTCCGCAGAAGGATGCCTGCGCTGTAATCAATGGTATCCTCCTTCTTATTCCTGCCGGCTCCCAGCATCACGGATGCCACTCCGATTCCCTCTGTATCCATATGAGTGATACAGCCTGCCTCAGGAGCCCTTACCTCCCGGCTCAGGGGCGCCTTCGCAAAAAGATCCGGATGTTCCACGTAACGGCCATCCCCGCCCTGGCTCTCAACCATGGATTTAAGGCACTTAAGGGCACTTCCGTCCTTCATAGCGCCTTTGGCAAGCTTCCTGCACTGCTCCATATCCCCCTTTCCTGCCATGTGAAGCATGTTTGCAGCCAGTTCCAGGGATACACAGGTCAAATCCTCCGGTCCGCGGCCCTTCAGGGTCTCAATGGCTTCCTCCATCTCCAGGGAATTGCCGATGGCATGGCCCAGCGGTACGTCCATATTGGTTATGAGGGCGCAGCAGCGCCGTCCGGCCAGGGTTCCGATGGAAACCATCTCCCGGGCCAGGCTGATGGAATCCTCCAGGGATTTCATGAAAGCGCCGCTTCCCGTCTTTACATCCAGGACAATGCAGTCGCTGCCGGCCGCCAGTTTTTTGCTCATGATGGACGAGGCGATAAGGGGAATGCTGTCCACGGTGGCCGTCACATCCCGCAGGGCATAAAGCTTTTTATCCGCCGGCACCATGTTTCCCGACTGGCCGATAAGGGCCAGGCCGTTTTCATTGACAATACGGAAAAATTCGTCCCTTGGTATGGCAGTCTTAAACCCTGGAATGCTCTCCAGCTTATCCACGGTTCCTCCGGTGTGTCCCAGGCCCCGTCCGCTCATCTTGGCCACCTTGACGCCGCAGGCAGCCACAATGGGGCCTGTCACCAGGGTCGTCTTATCCCCCACGCCGCCGGTGCTGTGTTTATCCGCCTTGATTCCCTCTATGGGCGTCAAATCCACCATGTCCCCGGAATGCGCCATCTCCAGTGTCAGATCTGTTATCTCCCGGTCATCCATGCCCTTAAAATAAACGGCCATCAGCATGGCTGACATCTGATAGTCGGGAATGTCTCCGGCCACGAATTCACGCACCATATAGGCAATCTCCTCCGCGGAAAGAGAACCGCCCCGTTTCTTCTTTTCAATCAGGTCATACATTCTCATGTCACACACCTCCCAAATGGTCCGGTCCAAAGCTCTCCGGAAGCAGCTGGGCCAGAGTATATTCCCGGTATTCCTCCGCGCTTTTAGCCAGGATAATGCAAAATGAATCCGGTTTACAGAACTCCCGCATGACCTGCCGGCACACTCCGCAGGGCGGACAGTAATCCCCGGCCTTTCCATCAGGACCCCCGCATATGACAATGGCCTCAAACTCCCTCTCACCCTCGCTCACTGCCTTCGCAAAGGCGCACCGCTCCGCGCAGATACCGGGACTGTATGCTGCATTCTCTATGTTGTTGCCTGTGTACACCTTCCCATCCCTGCAAAGCAGGGCTGCCGATACATGAAAATGGGAATAAGGCGCATAGGAGCGCCCAAGACCGTCCAGTGCTGTCCGTATCAATGCTTTTCTCTCCAAATTACCCCTCCTTCTGCCCGGACCAGCCGGATCCCCGGACGCTGCCGGCGGTCCGGTCCCTGGCCGGATGTTCTCCTTCTATTATAATATAAGCCAGCCGCTTAAACAAGGGAAACAAACTGCCCCTCCACATAGCTTCTCAAATCCTCCGGCGACAGGGTGACCTGTACGCCTCTCTGTCCCGCGCTGACCATAACGGTGTCGTAAAGCTGGGCCATTTCTTCTATATAAGTGGGGAAATGCTTCTTCATGCCGACAGGAGAACACCCGCCGCGTATGTAGCCGGTGATTCCCAGCATATCCTTTACATGAATCATCTCCACTTTCTTCTCCCCCGCGGCCCTGGCAGCCTTCTTAAGGTCCAGCTCCTCATCCACAGGAATACAGCACACCAGGTATCCCTTTTTTTCCCCCTTCAGCACCAGGGTCTTATACATCCGGTCGTGGTCCACCCCCATAAGATCTGCGGCGTGGCTGCCGGAAAGGTCGTTTTCATCCACCTCATAGGTCCCTGTCTTATACGCTATATGAGCCGCGTCCAACAGACGCATCACATTTGTCTTAACCATATCAAGCACTCCTTTTCACCGGCCCGGGTTTTACCCGCGGACCATGTTTCAGGAATATCATACTCTTTTTTCCACTGCCCGTCAATCAATCCCGGACAGCGTCCCCAAAAAGCCTTCAAAAGAAAGCTGCATGGAGTATTCACAAAACAATATTATACGGTTATAATGGGAAATAAATACACAAAGGACAGGAAAGGAAATCTCATATATGGAAAAGAATGATATCTTCATCATACACGGAACCGATTACAAAAACATGGCTAAGCGGGTCCTGGAACAGGCGGGCGTGGCGGCAGATATTGGTGATACAAATAAAAAGGTGGCATTAAAGCCCAATCTGGTGACTGCCAAGGCGCCCTCCAGCGGAGCCACCACCCACGGCGAACTGCTGGCCGGTGTCATAGAATACCTCCAGGAACACGGCTTTCAAAACATCACCATCATGGAGGGTTCCTGGGTCGGAGACCACACGGAAGACGCCTTCCGGGCCGCAGGATACCATCAGGTGTGCAGCCGGTACGGCGTACCCTTCGTGGATTTGCAGCGCGATACCTGGAAGGAATACGATGCGGGAGGAATAAAAATCAAGCTGTGCGACAAGGCAGCTGCCGTGGATTACATGATAAACATGCCCGTGCTGAAGGGACACTGCCAGACCACCGTGACCTGCGCCCTGAAAAACAACAAGGGCGTGATTCCCAACTCGGAAAAGCGCCGCTTCCACACCCTGGGGCTTCACAAGCCCATTGCCCACCTAAACACCATTGCCCGCAACGACTTCATCCTGGTGGACAATATCTGCGGTGATTTGGATTTTGAGGAGGGAGGCAATCCCGTGGTCATGAACCGTGTGCTGGGCTTTAAAGATCCGGTGCTCTGCGACGCCTTTGTATGCGACTGCATGGGCTACTCGGTGGACGATGTGCCTTACATAACCATGGCCCGGAACCTGGGTGTGGGAAGCACGGACACGGCCCATGCCAACATGATTTATCTGAACAGGGCAACAGAGGCCCACAGCAAATTCCGCATGACCAGGCGCGTACAGCACCTGGCCGCCTACACGGCCCCGGAGAATGCGTGCAGCGCCTGCTACGGTTCCCTTATATATGCCCTGGATCGTCTCAACGACATGGGATATCTGAGAAAGGGCCTGCCTCCTGTGTGCATCGGCCAGGGCTACAAGGGACAGGAGGGCGCCATCGGCGTGGGCCAATGTACCTCCTGCTTTGCCAAAACCCTGGGCGGCTGCCCGCCTAAAGCAGCGGATATCGTGGAGTTTTTGAGCAATCAATGGCAATAGGCCTGTTTTCTTAAAGCCCCCGTTCCCTGAGCCAGGCCATAATGTGGGCCCCATATGCCTTTTCCTTCTTAAGAAGGGTAAAATGGTCCGCTCCCTTGACAAACACCACCTTTGAATCGGGAATCTGTTCCCCCATCCACAGGGAGTGGCGGGGGCGGATCATATCCCCGCGGCCCGTAAGAATCAGGACCGGCGCCTGGATGCAGGACAGCTTCTCCTTGTCCAGCCTGGGCCATCTGGCCATAAGGCCGAACAGCTGGCGGCTTTTAACCGCCTTATCCCTGACGCCCCGCGGCAGCGGTACCTTCTCCAGACCGCGCCACAGGGCGTATTTTAATTTCACCTCCAACAGCGAGGCAGTGCTCATGCCTCTGGGCAGGGCATTTCCGCTGACTGCCACCACGGCGGACACACGTCCCGGATAACAGCTGGCCGTCTCCAGGGCCACGTTTGCCCCGTCGCTGAATCCCAGTATCACTGCCCTGGGCACATGGAGGAATTCCATGACCTGAACCACATCCGCCGCCATATCCGGGATGGTCAGCTCTCCCCTGGCAGCATCTCCCCTCATAAGAGAGGACCCATGGCCCCTGCTGTCCATGAGAATCACCCTGTAATACCGGCTCATAAGCTCTGACAGCCTGGCAAATATCTCGTGGCTCTCACCATTGCCGTGGAGCATGATGAGAGGCATCCCTTGGCCCATTTCCTTATAATAAAGGGAAGCAAAACTGTTGTCCACATATCCTTCCTTCATTGGCTCAGCCTCCTTCCTGTTGACCTTCACCATATCACACCTCCGGAAAAATGTAAATACAGGCACAGCCCGGCAGATAGAAGTCCTGCCGGGCTGTGAGCATACGGGTCTGTAAGACCCGCTCTTATCTTCTGTTAGTATTGGCTTTTTCCACGTGAATATTCTTTCCCTTAATCTTGGCATGGGCCATGGCCTTCAGCACATCATCGGCATAGCGTCCCGGCACATCCACAAAGGTATATCCGTCATACATGTCAATGCTTCCCACCATGCGTCCCGGAATTCCTGATTCCCCGGCAACCGCTCCCAGAATGTCTCCTGGGGTGATTCTCTGGGCCTTGCCGATGTTGATGAACAGTCTTGCCATCTTCTCGTCCCCTTCGCCCAGCACGTAATCCACAGCAGCGCGGTCCGTTGCTCCCTTGCGGCGGTTTCCGTAGGAGCTGCGCTCACGGCCTCTGCCGCGGCTGCTTCCCCGTCCAAAGCTGTCCAGTTCATCGAGAGAACGGGCTGTCTCAAAGCTGTCGATGATGTCTTCGCTCTCGTCTCCCATACTCATCCTGAGAAGGGCCGCGGCCAAATCCATGGAGGTATAATCCTCCTCCATAAGCTTCTTCTCAATGATGTTCACCATCTTGGTCAGATCCGTGTCATTTAACACTTCCTGCACCTGGTCCAGAATCTTCTCCACCTTGATTTCCGTGATATCATTTAAAGACGGAATGGCCTGAGGAATGATTTTAGTCTTGCAGTAACGCTGGATATCCCTGAGCTTATAGACCTCCTTGCCCATAACAAGGCTGAATGCCTTCCCTTCCCTTCCCGCTCTGCCGGTACGGCCGATGCGGTGTACGTAGTACTCGTCATCCTGAGGAATATCATAATTGAACACAGCTTCCACATCCCCTACATCTATGCCCCTCGCAGCCACATCCGTGGCCACCAGAATGTCGGTGCGCCCGTTACGGAAGCTGT
Organism: Enterocloster clostridioformis; assembly: GCF_020297485.1. Taxonomy (NCBI): domain Bacteria; kingdom Bacillati; phylum Bacillota; class Clostridia; order Lachnospirales; family Lachnospiraceae; genus Enterocloster; species Enterocloster clostridioformis. The sequence goes on along the minus strand of NZ_JAIWZC010000001.1, from coordinate 185,297 downwards.
CCATGACACGGTCACGCTGGACCTGCTTTAAATCTCCATGAAGTCCTTCCGCAAAATATCCTCTTCCCTGCAGCTCCTGCACCAGGTCATCCACCTGACGCTTTGTATTGCAGAACACAATGGAAAGCTTCGGCGCATACATATCCAGCAGACGGCTCATAACCTCCACCTTGTTCTTCGGCTTAACCTCATAATAGTACTGGGTCACCTTAGGCACGGTCAGCTCCTTCTTAATCACGCGAACCGTCACCGGATCCTTCTGGAACTTCCTGGCAATCTCCGCAATGGCCTGGGGCATGGTGGCTGAGAACATCAGCGTCTGGCGCTCCTCAGGCAGCTGACTTAAGATAGTCTCCATATCCTCCAGGAATCCCATATTCAGCATCTCATCCGCTTCATCCAGCACCACAGTGAGAACATGGTCAGCCTTTATCGTCTTCCTTCTCATATGGTCCATGACACGGCCCGGTGTTCCCACGATAACCTGTGTTCCGTCCTTTAAGGAACGGATCTGCTTTACGATATCCTGGCCGCCGTATATAGGCAGCACCTTCACACCGTGCATGAACTTTGCAAAACGGCGCATCTCCTCCGCCACCTGGATGGCCAGCTCCCTGGTAGGAAGCAACACGATAGCCTGAAGCTTCTTCACCTTCGGGTCCACCTTCTGAAGAAGAGGCAGACCGAAGGCGGCTGTCTTGCCTGTTCCGGTCTGTGCCTGGCCAATCATGTCCCGTCCCTCCATGGCTACCGGAATGGCCTGAGCCTGAATCGGCGATGCCTCTTCAAACCCCATCTCTGTGATGGCGCGGATAATCCGCTCGTCTAATTGTAACTCGTCAAACTTAACTGTCTCCATATAAAGTTAATATCCTTTCTTCCTCTGCCGTTCCATATAAAAGAGCCTCCGGCAGGCCGCCTTGTGCATATCCCCTGACTCCGCTGCCACGCATACGTCATACCATGCACCGCAATTTATTAGTTTCTTCGTGAAACGAAGTCCTCCACGCGAACAAAAAAACGAGGGATAAACAGGCACGTCTCGGGCCTTTCATCCTCTCGCTTCGTACGATTATTAACTATAACAGATATAAAAGTTAGTGTCAATGGAGGCTCTATAGATTTTTATCCTAATTTTAGGGCCGGTTCCCGTGAAAATGCCGGAATGAAGTGATTTTCACGGTCCAATTCCGCTTTTTTCATGAATTTTCCAGACATACAGCCGATTAAAATAGCTATTTTTACACAATTTCACATTCTATTAAGGGCTTTGCGTATCCGGGGAAGCATTTTCCTGGTGTACTCATAGCCCTGTTCCATACATCCTCCCATCTGTTCAAAGGTCAGAAGACCTGCCTTTGGACTTAAGGGAGGCTTCAGCAGCATCTCCCCAGCGGAAGCGCACTCCTTCAGGCGGCCGCTCATGATGGAAAAGGAGTGGGAAGCCACCTCCATGACGGAACGGTCCGAAGGGGCTTCATAGTCCCCTGCGATGTCCACCGCCAGCACATCCTGGATACCGGCTGCCTGCAGAAGATTTACCGGCAGTATATCCGTGACGCCTCCGTCCACCAGAAGATACCGCCCCACCTTCCTGGGAGCGAATATGGCAGGCACACTGGCTCCGGCCATCATGGCTTCACACAGATATCCGTTCCATTCCCATGTCACGCGCTCCATCTCCCGTACCTGGTCGCTGTTTGTAAAGCAGATGGTATTTCCGCTGACCAGGTCCACTGCCGGTATGACCAACGTAAGCACAGTCTCATCCATATGCCTCCGGCCGGTCAGCTGAAAAAAATAATCCAGCAGCTTATCTCCTTTAATAAGGCCGGACAGGCTTACACCCTTTCCGGCCAGCAGCTGAGGCATGAATGCCAGCAGGCCGCTGTAATCCGGGTCCAGATAATCACCTCCGTGTTTCTCAAGGTGAAGCACTGCCTGTTCCATTTGTGACACGGGCATTCCGGAAGCGATCAGCCCTGCCACAATTCCCCCTGCGCTGGCTCCGGCCACTGCATCAGGGCGCAGTCCCGCCTCCACAAGGGCTTTAAACACCCCCACATGGGCCGCTCCTCTGGTTCCGCCGCCTGCCAGTGCCAATCCATATCCCATAACAAATCCCTCCGCCCTATCCCGTATCAACGCCGTACCGGTAATAGGTACATATGCACCGGCACAGCCGAATATGACAGAGGGAAGCAATGAGGCCCGGTATAATTCCTAAACCCTGACCTTCACTACAATCTTACGCACCTTACAGGGCGCGCCTGCAACGCATCTGGGCTTGTGGGCGTCCTCAGGGGCTACCACGGCGCAGTCCCCAGCCTCCAGGAGGATGGTCCCGCCCTGCTCCGGTTCCTTAAAAAACACAATATCGTCCGCCTCATTGTAAGGAGCATCCTCCAAAAGCCCCGCGCGTTTGACGTAGCCCAACTGCTCCTGGCCTTCCACCACATACTGTATATCAAAATACCGGTTGTGGGACTCATACTTGCAGGTATCCGCGGGCATGGTGGTATATTCCTGCACCGAAGCAAAGACCTCATCCCCGTCAATGTCAGCGCGGCCCAGGGGCAGCGCCTTTAAATCCGTTTTTCTTAAGAACTCATAGCCTTTTTTGAATTTTTCTTCCAGGTAATCATATTTCTGGATTAAATCAATACTTGTGGCCAGCATATCAACCTTCCTTTCCTTTACCGTCTCCGGCAAATGCCGCGATCTCTTCATAGAGGGCCGTGGCTGCCTCCTTGTCATAGCCGTACATGAGCAGCACATCCAGGACATATGGAGTATAGGGGATTCCGGTCAGGCGGCGGGCAAACTCCATGCCCCCAATCTCTCCCAGGCATATCATACGGGAACGGTTGGAAAATGGCTTTCTCCACAGCTCCACCTTTTCTGTCCGGGTATATATGGTATCCTTTTTCCTGTACTCCGTCACGTGGAACAGCTCATGGGCCAGCAGTACATCCTCCACCGCCTGTTTACCCAGAAGCCCCTCCAGCCTTTCTCTCCGAATCAGCTCCTGCGCCCGCCTGGCGCTGTCCATATAAATGGTGACGGAATCCGGTTCCCGGTATTGGGCGAAAATCACATGGCCTCCGCCCACCGGCACCTGGGGCGTGGATACCTTAAGGCCCATCCGGGCGGCAATATCCCAGACATTTGCCCCCTTTTTAAGCAGCTCCGCCTCATTCCGCCCGCACTCTGCTGCCCTGGAGCCGTATGCCAGCTTCTGTTCCCTGGTAAACTTTCCTTCCAGAGGATCCCTGGACCAGGCGTAGAGGTGCCAGACCGAATCATCCAGGGACAGAAGGTGTTCCATCATGGAATACAGGGACCGTTCCCTTGTGGGAGCCGCCATCTGTTTCATCATGACCCTTTGCTCTCCTGCCATTTCCCTGCTGTTTCCAAAAAAAGCGTGCAGCAGCTTTCTTCCGTCCTCTCTCTTCACCCCAATACCTCCTCCTCGCCCGTCCTCTTCTATTCTACAACTGATTCTTCGCTCCGACAATCACAATATCTTCCGACGGGTCCACCATCTGCATTTCCACATCCATCAGCATGAGAATCTGCTCCAGCTCGCCTGTGCCGTTAAAGTCCATGACTCTGGCTCCCACGCACAGATAGTAGTCGGGCCGCAGAATGGCATCCGCCTTGAAAATGGCCATTTCCTCCCACATCCCGGAAACAATGCTGCGGTATGAGGACGCCTTGGCAAGGACTGCCTTCCCATCCGTCCTCTGTACCTTGATAAATCCCTTCTTATCCAGAATACGCAACGGTCTGCGTCCTCTGCTGTCCATATTATAGACATAGAAGTTAGGCGTCTGGCCCACCAGGTTCAGTTCTCCCAGTTTTGCCCTTAAATCCTCTGCCGCCAGGTTCCTGGCCTCCTCCTCGGTGCACTCCTTAAGCAGGTCCGTTGTCTTGACCTCCGTGGAACCCATGGCAATGGCAGTGAGCTTGGAGGTCTGGGGGTCAATTTCAATGTGGACCTCCACGGAACCGGGCGCGGCGCCGCTCTCCACCGCCTTTTCCGCAGCCTCCCCCTTAATGCTCCTTATATCCTCAGGCGTGGGATTGGGAACCACCCGCTCCACCACATCCCGGACCATGGCCAGGGCCACGCCGATGGAGGAAATGACCTCTGCATTCTCAGGCACGCTGTACTTAATATTCATCTTATTGGCGCAGAACCCAATCAGGGATGTGGCGCCGCCGCCCACGCCCACAAGGGATATCTGATCGTGCTCCAGGCGGTACTTGTCAGCCAGCTCCATGATAATGGGTTCGATCTTCTCATAGGCCCTGGTGAGAATCTGGGCAGCCACATCCTCCACCGTGGTGTGCAGATAATCGGCAATGGGCTTCATGGCCTTTCTGGCCGCATTCACATTTCCGTAGGAAAAGTCCTTTGGGTTCACCAGGCCCAGCACATTGGCCGCGCAGCTGTTGGTGACGGTGATGCGCTTGCCGCTCTTTAAACGGATGGCCACGTAATCCTCCGGATCCCCCTCCTTCGGGGAGAAGAACTCCAGCCGGGGCTCCGCGATTTCATCCTCATCCGTAAATACGGCGTAATCCAGCCCCGCAATATGGGCGGAACGGGGACCCACATCGTGGACGCCGCTCTTGTTCACCCGAATCATGCTTCCTCCTGCAACGCCCAGCACCCGCACATCCAGGGAACTGATATATGTCCTGTGCCCGCCCACCACAGAGTAATCAATGGCAGGGCGTCCGTTCTTGATAACGCCGATATTGGTGGTGGTGCCCCCCACCTCAAAGTACACGCCGTTGGACGCCCTTAAGTACATGAGAGAGCCCATGACGCTGGCAGCCGGGCCGGAAAGCATGGTCAGTACCGGCCGCTTCTTCATCTCATTGATTTCCATGACGCCGCCGTCTCCGCGCATAATCATGAGAGGCACATCCACGCCGGCCTTCCTGACACTCTCCTCAGTGGAGTTGGCCGTGTTCAGCATCTTTGGCAGGATGCTGGCGTTGATGGCCGCTGTCCTGGTCCGTCTGGTCAGGCCGTAGAGCTTGGTAATGTCCGAGGCAACGGTTGTCTCCATGCCCATCTCATCGTGGGCAATCTCAAACACAAACTGTTCCCCGGCAATGTCGTCCACCCCGTAAGCATCTGATGCCACCAGTACCTGGGCGCCCTCCGCCTTAAGCTCCTTTACCGCCTTCCTGACCGTATCCTCGTCCTCTTCACTGTCGCTCAAATAGCGGTTCTTTATCCGGATGCTTCTGCCGGATCCCAGGTCGATATCCTTAAGGCGGGTCTGGTGCTTTGCCAGAAAGCCCTCCATTCCTCCTGGCCCCATGCCCAGCACGCCCACGCAGGCCACATCCCCTTCTATCAGGGCATTGGTGGCCTGGGTAGTGCTGTGGGCCACGAAAATAACATCCTCAGGGGCAATATCATTTTCCCTTAAGCAGTTCTGGAATGCCTTCACCACGCCGGCCGCCACGCCGTATCTGTCATCGTGTGTGGTCTTGACAGAAGATTTTCCTATGATTTCATGTGTGGCGTTGTCAATCGCAACCGCCTTTGTATGGGTTCCTCCAACATCGATTCCCATTCTCACCAGTCTGTTTCCCATGTTTCTTCTCCTCCCGTTAACCAAACATGATAAATGTAATAACCTGCAGGATGCAGCAGATAATCCAGCCGCACACCACGCTCATCTTTAAGAATTCCTTGGTAGATACCTTTGCGTAGCTGATGCCCCATACAATCCATGACTGGGTGATGCAGCAGGACACGTTCATAACCGTGGTGGCGGCAATCATCAGTGGAGCCAGGAAGGCCACCTCAAAGCCTACCCCCTTTAGGATGCCCAGGGTGGCCGCGCCGCAGCCGTAAAGGGTGAAGGGGCCCCTGAACATTCCAAGCGGCGCCAGCACACAGAAGATAACGGTGATAAATAAGGTGCTGTGTGGAATGATATTGCCCAGCAGCGCATTGAAATAGGGGATGCACAGCTCCGCCGCCTTGTTGAACATAGGGACCACCAGCAGGAACCCTACCAGGGGAGCCGTGTCCACCACGCCGTCAAAGAAGTCCTTGTTAAAGGTCCTGCAGGCAGCCCGGAAGCTTTTTAGTTTTCCGCATACAAACAGCGCATAGAAGCCGCCGATCAGAAAGCCCATGATAATGGGAACCTTGAATACAATCAGAAGGAACACAGGGATAAAGGGTGTCAGCAGGGACGGCGTGGGAGCAAAATCCAGTTTACGCCGGACCGGTCTTCTGGCTGCCCAGGAGTGAACCGATTTCTTTCTCATGCAGAACAGAATCAGGATGATGATAAATACCAGCTGTACTGCCAGCGCAATGCCGCCCCATTTCACATACTGCTCATAGGGGTACAGAACCTTGCCGTCCCCATCCAGAAAGAATGCGGTGTACTGCCCGAAGAGCACCGGGTTCAAAAACATGCCCGCGCCGATGCTCAGCATGAAGGATACAACGGACAGCACCTTGGGAATTCCCAGGGACATAAAGATGGGAAGGATGATAACGCCGATGGCCACCACTGCGCCCGCCCCAAACAGGGAGGAAAATATGGCAGCCGTAACAATGCATAAGAGAATGCAGGTGATGGCCGGCTTGTCACCGCCCAGCTCCGTGGTCTTGCGGATAAGGGTTGCCGCGATGCCTGTTTCTAACAGCACCCGCCCGAACCACGCGCCAAACACTACATTCACAAGCACTGAGCCCCATCCCTCAGGACCGCTCTGGAACACCTTGGAAAATGCCTGTATCCATGTGATCCGGATGCTGTCCCCATTTGCCGCGATAAAATCAGGATTGGACGCCAGAAGGTTGCCGGTCATGGGAAGAATGGTCCAGAGAATGGCCATAACCAGCATTCCCATCATCAGGTTGCCGCCCCTGGCCGCGTAGACGGCCAGGCCAAAGAACGATGCTAAAATCAGTATTCCTATGATATATTCCATGAGTTAAATCTCCCCTCTATATTGCTCTTAAACGTTACCTTCTAGCGCTCAAGGCTGTTAAGCGTTTCCCATACCTCGTCAATGACCGGAATTCCGTCCCTTGTATTGTTTTCCCTGGTGATAAGTTCCAGTTCTCCCGGATAATACACCTCCCCGCCCTCTCTGATTGGCTCTGAGGACTTGATGTCTGCCAGGATTTCATCCACTATGGAGTCCGTTTCCTCCGGAGTGTTGAATCTTAAGGGGTCAATGGCTATCATAATCTGGCTCAGTCCCACCTCGTCTCCAAAGGTGCCAATCCTGCTCACGGAATTGCCGTTTGTCAGAACAGTTGCTATCAGGTCCAGCGCAATGGAGATGCCGCTGCCCTTCCAGTATCCCATGGGAAGCACCCTCCATGTCTTCTCAATCTCAGCCGGGTCTGTGGTCAGGTTGCCCTTTGTATCATAGCCGCCGGGAACCGGAAGCTGCTGTCCCTTCAGCTTTGCTTCCTCAATCTTTCCGTAAGAGAACTGGGATACAGCGCAGTCAATCACGGCATGTTTCCCGCTGCTTCTGGGAATAGACATGATAAATGGATTGTTTCCGATCTTTCTGTCCTTTCCGCCCCAGGCAGGCATGTTGGGCATGGTGTTGGACCAGCAGATACCGATGCATCCCTTGTCCGCTGCCTGCCAGCCGTAGCTGCCGCCGCGCATCCAATGGTTATTATTTCCAAGGGCCACCACGCCCACGCCGTACTCCTTTGCCAGCTCCACGGCCCGGTCCATGGCCAGCTTTGCATTGAGGGGGCCGAAGCCTCTGTGGCCGTTCCATCGCTCAATGGCTCCCATGGAGGATTCACAGGATGCAATGGCTCCGGAATCAATTTCTCCCTTATCCAGATATTCCACCACCCTGGGGAAGCGGTTCACACCGTGGGAATATACGCCGTCCAGGCTATTGTTTGCAAATACGGTGGCCGCGTCCTCTGCATGCTTTCCTGAAAAACCTCTGCTCTCCAAAATCCCCTGAAACTTCTTTAACAAATCCTCATACTGTACTCTCATGGCTCTCTCCTTTTATATTAGCTTTCTTTTTTAAGAAAGCGCTTTCTCATGACACCATTATAACATCAATCAGATTTGTGTCAATATTCAAGTGTGTATCCCCTTTATTTTTATGCATAATGTACTATTTATCCATTGTTTTTTTGTGCATTATAATTGTGTTTTTTATTCTTTATAAAAGCGTTTTCTCATTTTGGCAAAACTAAAAGGAGCCGGAACAAACATAACTTTGTTTTTACCAACTCCAATTATAAAAAAGCGCTTTTCTATATACAGTTATACCGAGCCCTGTACCGCGTTATATGGGCAATTGCATATTACAAAAACAAATCACAAAAGCAGATTCCCCCCTGCCGGCCTCAGCCCACAGCACAGCCGGCTGTATGCCGTGTGGATATACGCAGACCGGGCGTCTGATATCCGCGGGAACCGCCGCAATGCAGCGCCGGCTTATCCGCTCTCTCAAAATGACGCGGACCCCCGCACCACCAGCTCCGGCTGGATGGCCACGCTTGTGGCCGACTCCTTTCCTTCCATCCTGTCCCTGAGAAGGGAAGCGCACATTCCGCCCAAAAGCTCCGGCTTGTTGTCCAGGGTAGCCAGCTCAGGTTCGCATATTCTGGAATCCGGCGAATTATTACAGCCGGTAATGGCTATATCCTCCGGCACCCGGTATCCCCTTTCCTTAAATTCCTTCATGAGGCCGATGGCTGTGATATCCTCACCACATATCACCCCGTTGACCGGCATGCCGGTAGAGAGAATCTTTCCGGCGGCATTTCTTCCGCCCTCCAAACTGCTTTCGTCCACAATCACCACCCGGTCGTTTCCGTCAGGCACATCCCTCAGCTTCATGGCCTCCAAAAAGCCCTGCCGCTTTGCCCTGCCGCTGTCCGTGGCAATGTCAAAGACATAGAACAAATCCATGCGCCCATGGTCAAACATATAATCCGAAGCCATGCGGATTGCCTTTGTATCATCTACCAGAACCGAATAAAAATTAGGCAGCTTCACCTGTCCGTTGGCAATGACTACAGGCGTATCCTTTATCTTGGCAGTAATCTCAGGATATTTTATCAGTTCATTGAATACAGATCCAATAAGCACAATTCCGTCCGTCTGCTTCTCTGACAGTATCTCAAAATACCGGTCGCACTCCTGTACGGAGCCGCCTGTATTGCACACGGAAACATTGTATCCCAGATTGCTGAATTCCTGTTCAATCACGTATATCATCCTTGCATAATGCGTCACCCGCACATCCACCGTCAGGATGGCAATATTCTTCATGGTCTTGGAAACCATGCCCCTGGCTATGGCGCTGGGCTTATAGTCATACTTTTTAAGAACCGCCTCCACCCTGTCCCTTATCTTGGGATTCACATTCCCCTTATTGTTGAGCACCCGTGAAAATGGAAGTCCCCGCCTCGGCCGCAATATCATAAATATTCATCCCTTCACCCCTTTTATGGATTAACGCTTCTGTACTTTCACCCCTTATTCTGCTTCAGTTTTTTGCGAAAGCCCTTTCCTTATATTGTAATGGACTTTCCCGGATTTTGCAAGATAAATGTCCTGCGGTTTCTTGTCGGTTTTAGCCGGTTCTGGCCGGCTTTGAATGCGATATAAAATCGGATATGGAATGGATGTGATGCTAAAAACAGCAGCCGGCCGCATCCCTCCCATACAGGATTCCCCGTTCCGCTGCTGTTTCTCAATGCCCCTAAGGCCAGTACCAAAACTGTAAATTATTATTCCTAAAACTGCACAACGTCCTTTATCTCTTCTGCCCGTTCCACATGTTCGGCATAAAGGACAGGCCCTTCACCGTGATAATCCTTCTGGTATTCAATGCCTATCTTTGCCCGGACCTTTACCCACTGCTTTGTCTTGTAATCCTCCGCTCCGGGCCATTTGCACATGAAGCCCAGAAACGTCATGTCCGCCTCGCAGCATGTCATGGCCATGCGGCCAGGCACAAACTGGCCCTTGGGGAATTTGGGAGACTTAAGAACCATGGCAGTGAATTCCACCACCTTGTCCTTATAGCGCTCTGCCTGGTCCATACAGTCAATATACCAAATACCGTAATCCTCGGGCTTAATTTCAATTACATCCGCGCCAAGGTCATAGGGGAGGTCCTCTTCCAGAGCAGCCTGTTCAATTTCCCCCTCCTTGTCCTCCAGGACAATCTCGCTTTCCCGGCTCATGGCACGTATGGTCCTGCGGTACGCGGTCAGCTTGTCGTCCGGAATTCCGTCGCACCGGTTCACGATGACCAGCTCCGAGCCCCGCAGCATGGCCCCCAGAAGCGGCTTCATATTCTGCACGTAGAGCTCAAAGGTAGAACCGTCAATAATGGTAATCTGCTGATAAATGGTCCAGTCATCCGGCAGCTTTAAATCATCCTGGTTCCACATGCCGTTCCACTCCATCAGCACACGTTCCGGCTGATAGATAACCTCCAGTTCATTGAGATACTGGGGAGTCAGCTTTTTCATGTCATCCACAAACACCGCTGCCGTTTTATTCTTCTTTAACTTTTTCTCGTCATATTCCGTATCACCTTCCTCACACACAATGAGGAGGGTCTTTCCCTCTGTTTTAAAATAGTCCTGCTGCATGGTAAAATCCAGAAACTGGGTCTTACCGGCCTCCAGGAAACCATTGATCAAAAACAAGGGCATGATATCGTCTTCTATCTCATAAGCCATGTCTGTTTCCCCTTATCCAATCAGCCTCTGCCGAATACGCTGTTCAGCTCTTCCTCTTTCAGGCTGGCGCCAATCACGCATACCTTGCCTGTATAATCCGGCTTGCCCTGGCGGATTTCATACTGTTCCGGCACCAGATCAAAATACAGCCACTCGCCGGGATTCTCTGTGGGGAGCATGCCCTTGGCCCTTAACACATCTCCCAACTCCCTGGTGGAGGAAAGGCGCTTCAGGATATCCTCCAGCTGTTCATAGGTCACCGGTACAATGGTTTCCATTCCCCAGCTGGTAAACACCTCGTCCGCATGATGATGGTGATGGTCGTGGTGGTCATGACCGCAGCCGCAGCCATCGTGGTGATGGTCGTGGCATTCCTCACCATGGTCATGGTCGTGGTGCCCGCAGCATTCCCCGTCGTGGTCATGATGGTGATGAGCAAAGCTCTCCTCACCGTGGTCATGGACATGGCGGCTCTCCCGCACCTCTGCCAGCAAATCATCCAGCATGGTATCCTTCTTCTCAATAATTTCCAGAAGCTGGCTTCCGCCAAGCTGGCCCAAAGGAGTGGTGATGATGACAGCATTGGCGTTCTTCTCCCGAATCATTTCCACATCCTTCTGTATCTTAGAAGCATCGGTAATGTCCGTACGGCTCAGTACGATGGTTCCCGCATTCTCTATCTGGTTATTGAAGAACTCTCCGAAATTCTTCATGTACATCTTGCATTTTGCCGCATCCACAATGGTCACAGCGCTGTTTAGCTCCACATCCATGTCAGCCGATACGTCAATGACTGCCTTCATCACATCTGACAGCTTGCCCACGCCGGATGGCTCAATGATGATACGCTCCGGTTTGTATTGTGTCAGCACCTCAGCCAGGGATGTGCCGAAGTCGCCTACCAGGGAGCAGCATATGCAGCCTGAATTCATCTCCCGGATTTCAATGCCTGAATCCTTCAGAAAACCGCCGTCAATTCCAATCTCGCCAAACTCATTCTCAATCAGGACAACCTGTTCTCCGGAAATGGCCTCCTCCAGGAGCTTCTTAATGAACGTGGTCTTGCCAGCTCCCAGGAATCCGGAGATAATATCAATCTTTGTCATTTTATTCTTTCCCTCTTTCTCAATATCAGAAGCCCTGCCAGGCTCTAAAGCAAGCAAAACCATCCGCCGCCCCGTCCTGACAAAGCCCTGGTTGTAAAGCCTGTCAATTGAATATTGTGGCACATTCACTGGATAAAGTCAAGACATATGGCCCTATTCTATTGTCATTCTGTTTCTATTCTGCTGTATCACACTTTCATTTTACCCATATTTTAACCGTTCCAAAGGGTTATGTAAGAGTTTTTGATAAAAATCGAGTAGGAGGCGGTGATTAACCGCCGTCCTCTCACAGCACCGTACGTACGGTTCTCGTATACGGCGCTTTCAATAGTTGGTGTGCAGAGACTGATAGGCTGCGGCTAAGTCATAAAAGCCCCAGTTTATCAGTCTTTCTTTACTTAATGCCCAGTTGACCGCCTTGTTTCCGGCATTGAACCAGTATCCCTTGCGGTCGTAGGCTATTGTTGCCGCATAATGGCTGTCTACTCCCAGTCCTATGAGTTTCCTCATTCTGGTTTTGGGCAGTTTCCACTGTTTCCAGATACACATCCGTATCCGGCGGTACAACCATCCATTCAGGCTTTCGATGTTTTTCTTCATGTCCGCTATCCCATAGTAGTTCAGCCATCCTCTCATGTAGACTTTTATCTTTTCCTTGGTTCGGATGATACTCCCGCACCTGCTCCGGGAAGTAAGCCTGCGCAGTTTCTCCTTGGCTTTCTTCCATGACGTTCCATGGACACGGATATAGGTCCCTGTTCCGTTCTTCCCAAAACAAAAACCAAGGAACTTAAAATTTTGGATTGCGAACACACTGACCGTTCGGCTCTTTTCCCGATTCACTCTCAGTTTCAGCCTTGCCTCCAGATATTTCGTGCTGGATTCCAGCAGTCGTTCTGCCGCCCGTTCGCTCTTTGCCAGCAGTACGATGTCGTCTGCATAGCGGATACACGGTACGCCCCGTCTGTGGAACTCCCAGTCGAACTCATTCAGATACGCGTTTGCTAAGAGTGGGGATAGATTTCCTCCCTGCGGGGAGCCTTCCTTCGTTTCTGTCACAACACCGTTTTCCATCACTCCACTTTTCAGGTACCGCTTCACCATCTGCACCACTCTTTCGTCTTTTACTTGTTTCCTCAACAGGTTCAGCAGTATCGTATGGTTCAGCGTATCAAAGTATTTCGATAAGTCGAGAACTACTGCCCTCGTGTATCCCTGTTCGATATACTCCTTTATCCTGAGAATGGCGTCTTTTGCTCCTCGTCCCGGACGATAGCCGAAGCTGTCTTTCGAGAACAATGGTTCGTAGATTGGCATGAGCTGTTGAAGCATTGCCTGCTGGATGATACGGTCTATTACGGTGGGGATACCAAGCTTTCGTATCCCTCCCTCCGGCTTCGGAATCTCCACACGCCTGACTGGAGATGGGGTATACTTCCCCTTCCTGATTCTCTCTACCAGTTCATAGTATAACTCGATTTAAATAAGCTTACAATTTAAGCATTGGTAGTAATCTGATTTCTTGGCTTACGTGTCCGTGCTTTGGGCGCACGTTTCCCTTGGTTTTCAGGATAATAATGTAAACTTATTAAAATTGAGTTATAATAGTTATTCTCCCTCAGCCATGGTAACGCCGCTTCAATGGTCATTCCATCCACTCCCGGCGCTCCCTTGTTTGCCTTCACTCTTTTGTAAGCCCTGTTCAGATTTTCCTTGTTCAGTATCTTACTTAAGATGTCTGGCTCTGCACTGTCTCTTTCCTTCCATATCCGGTTGAATGAGCGGTGCGCTCTCACATACCCTTTGCGTTCCGCGCTATCTCTTTGCGAGCAGCTTTCTCTGTTTTCTGTACCCATCTGCCCATTCCTCCTTTCCCTGTCGTACTAAAGACTCCTATTGATTCGGTCCTTCACTGAAAACAGCTACTATGACCTCTGCTGACTTCTGTACGCTCAGCATTACCTCTCGGCAATGGTTACTCCTTTCAGAGCATTCCGTACAGACCTCCCTGGGTACCACACGTTTCTTTCCCTCCATCTATCTGCCGCATTTACTGTACACGATTCCGTGTAGCTATCGGGCTTCATCTTGTGTTGCAGACTTACCCTCATGTACAGCCTTCTATACGGTTTCTGTCCGTCAGACCAGAGGTTTGCCCATGGGTTCGTTCCCCACATCCGGCTTCCTTCAGATTTGCAGTCACCTGCAACACCCTTGCCTTCGGCTATATCCTTCCCGCTACCAGGTGGATTCAGGACTTTCACCCGTTAGAAACGTGCGCCGCCAGGCGCACCACAGCAAACAGCCAGGCAGACCCTCATGCCTGCCTGGCTGTTGTCCCGATTCCGCGGGGCTCTAGCCCATTCTTTGCTCCTTCTTAAATATCCAAATACATATGCATCGGATAGGAAAGATACTCCACAACCTCCAGCTTCTCCACCGTAATATAACCTGCCGGCGCGTTTAGGATGGTCGGAATGCGGTTTACAATCGTGGCGCAGGTGTGCTCCACGGTGGCCGGCTTCTGCACAAAGAACGTGGTGTCCGGTTCTCCTATGATTTTCCAGTCGCACAAATCACCGTCATCCGGCCCGTATACCTTACCGATGCACTGAGTCTCAATAACCGGCCCCTGGAAGGTTTCGGTGGTCACCACGGCGCTCATGCCGATGCAGTTTCCCTTTGGTATGGTCGTTCCCATGGTCTCTGAATACAAGTCCGTGGGGTAAAAATAAGGCACGCACTTCTGTGACTGGGACTTGATGGTCCATCCCATCTTATTGCACAGAGCTTCATTGGAATTCCAGACATAACAGGGCTCCAGTGTCTCCGGATGAGCAATCCGGGCCTCAAACTCCTCCGCCGTAAGCCCCACGCCGTGGGCCTTTGCCAGGGCCAGCCCGTAATCCTCAACGTTATAGCTGGTGGCTCCCTCAATCCTGTCTATGCGGTGTACACCTCCTGCCACACAGCCAATCATGTTAATCCAGAAAATGTCCTGCATACCGGCGCCTACAACGGTGCAGCCGTTTTCCTTGGCCAGCTTATCCAGCCTGTTGGTGATGGCTGAGGACGTGGTCCATGGATAGATAGCCTCCTCGCAGGTGGTTACTACATTGATTCCTCTGGACACGCACTTCTCAAAATGGGGATATACGTCCGTCATGAAGCTGAACAGGGTTATAATGGCAATATCAGCGTCGCACTCGTCCAGGACCGCGTCGGCGTCGTCTCTTATCACCACGCCCAGCTTTGTCCCAAGCCCCGCAAAGTCACCTACGTCCATTCCTACCACGGCCGGATTCACATCGATTGCCCCTACAATCTCAGCTCCCTTCTCATAGAGATAGCGCAGAATGTACTTGGCCATCTTGCCGCAGCCATACTGTACCACACGGATTTTCTCGCAATTCATCATGGTTCTTAAACCCCTTTCCTGAAAATAAGTTACGTGTTATTAGCTTCTGTTAATAGTATAAAGCTTATACACGGTATCAGGTCAAGGGTTATTTTTCCTGAAAGATACCGGCACCTGAAGGCGCAGAAACATACCTCTCTCCTGCATATCCATGGGCACCTCCGCCACCACCTCGCAGATGTAGTCGCCTGTCACCTGGTAATCCCTTGTCCTGATTTCCTCCACCAGACGGCCCATATACTCCTTTTCCTTTTCAAAGCCATTGCAGTAAATGCACAGGTATGTACTGGCCGGTATCTCCGTAATCAGGCTGTCTTTTACAAAGCCCCGGTCCACCAGCACAAATATTTCCGTGGAATAATACTTCCTCTCCATCAGATATTCCCTGCGCATCACGGTGCCTGCGTTGTAAAAATAGATGGGGGAGAGCTGGTTTGCAATCAGGTTCTCCTTCAAATCCCTCAGTATCTTTTCATACACATCAATGTCATAATCATAGAAATTCACCCCAGAATCCGTCATATACGTCAGTCTCCCGGGTATGTATTCCAGTACAATGGTTCCGTCCGGCGGCGCGTTTTCATACCATTCATAGCTTTCAAGTGTCCGCTCTATGGCCCTTCTCTGGTACATCAGCTCCCTGGATCTTAACTCCAGCTCCTCCAGGTTCCGGTGCAGGATTGTCTTGAACATGTCAAGTTCAAAATGAGTCAGCTGCTCCCTGATATCCTTCAGCGACATGCCCAGAGCCTTCATGTGCTGAATCATATCCAGCTGGGCGCTCTGGCGGATATCGTAGTAACGGTATCCATTTTCCGCATCCCGGTACATGGGTGAAAACAGCCCTGCCTTGTCATATAGCCTCAATGCCTGCTCTGACAGCCCGTTCAGCCGGGCCATCTGTCCTATTGACAGTTCTTTCACAGTATGCACCACCTTTTCATTATGTATAACTTCCAACTAGCGCGTATTTTTCTAGTTTCATATAGCATAATTATACTAAAAAAACCTTATACCGGCAATAATGTTTCGGATGTATTGTCAAAAATTTGTCTTACAATTAACACTTAAGGAAATCATCCTCCAGTCTTCTTTGGCAGACTTACAACCACCGCGAAAAAAGCCGGAGAAAGAAAAAAGCCGGAGAAAACAGCAGCCTGTCAGCACAGGCAGCCATTCCTCCGGCCAGATTATCCGCTGGACTTGTCATCCTTCTTATACATTCTTGGTGAGATGCTTCACGATTTTCTCCGCATCCTCCTGTTTTCCAATCACCATCAGGTGGGTATCACCTGCTATGACATGGTCGGCGCCGGGCATGAACCTCATGTGTCCGTCCGGACTCTTCACCGCAATGACCGATATGCCGTACAGCCGACGGATATCGGAATCCTTTATGCTCTTTCCCACCCACTGGGGAAGGGGTTTGATTTCGTAGATGGAAATACCGTCTGCCAGTTCCGTATAATCAAACACATTGTTGGCGCTGTAACGCACCGCCACCTTCTCGGCCACATCCCGGTCCGGATAGACCACCTCGTCCGCTCCGTTCTTTAGCAGCAGTCTGGCGTGAATATCTCGGTTAGCCTTGCTGACAACGTACTTTGCCCCTATCTCCTTAATCAGACTGGTAACCTCCAGACTGTTCTGGAAATTATTCCCAATACATATGAAGCAGATATCGAAATTGCCGATTCCCAGGCTCTTAAGCACTGCCTCATTGGTACAGTCTCCAATCTTGGCGCTGACCACATAGGGCAGGACAGGCTCCAGCTTTTCCTCCGATATGTCCACTGCCATGATTTGATTATCATGCTTGGCCAGATTCTCACACAGGTGCTGGCCAAACCTTCCGATTCCGATAACAAGTATTGATTTCATTTCTAATACCCCTCTCTATCCTATGGTAATCCGCTCTGCCGGCAGCTGCACATGGGGCTTGCGGTTGGACCTGGTAAATGCCAGGGCAAAGGACAAGCTTCCGATTCGTCCGCAGTACATAAGCAGTATAATAACAATCCGCGAAAATGAGTTCAGGCTCCTGGTAACTCCCGTGCTCATTCCTGAGGTTCCAATGGCCGAACACGTCTCAAAGAACACATCCGACATGGGCAGGTTCTGGGATACCATAATGGCTATGGTGGCTGCCAGCATCAGCCCCAGGTTGATGGTCAGGATACAGGCTGACTGCCTGATGGACTCGTCCTCCAGCCTTCTTCCGAATATCTCCACCCCGTATGTCTGGCGGATATTGGAATGGACGTAAAGCAGAAGCACTGCCAGGGTACTTGTCTTGATACCGCCGGCCGTGGACCCCGGACTTCCTCCGATAAACATGAGAATGGCTGACAGGAACTTGCTCCCGTCTGTCAGGGCCGCCGTGTCTACATTGTTGAATCCCGCTGTCCTGGGAGTGACCGCGCTGAAGAAACAGGCCAGGAATGTCTCGGAACCATTCAGTCCCACTAGGATATTGCCACGCTCCATCAGGTAAAAGAGTATGGTGCTTGTGATCAGAAGTACCGCCGTTGTAACCAGCACGATTTTGGTGTGAAGCATGTAGTGGCGGAAATCCAGTTTCTTCCTGGACAAATCATCCCAGACAATGAATCCGATGCCGCCCGTGATAATCAGGAAGGATATGGTTCCTATGACCACCCAGTCCCCCTCATAATTGCAGAGGGAAATATATTGGCTGGTGTGTCCCATCAGGTCAAAGCCCGCGTTGCAGAAGGCTGAAACAGAATGAAATATTCCATACCAGGTACCACGGACCAGACCGTACTCCGGAATAAACCGGCAGGACAGTATGACAGCGCCTGCCCCCTCAAATATAGCTGTGCCGATAATGATTTTCTTAGCCAGCTTCACCATGCCGCCAATCTGCAGGGTGTTGACGCTTTCCTGCATAAGCCCCCGCTCCTTAAGCCCGATTTTCCTTCTCAGCACAATGGAAAGGAAAATGCCGATGCTGATAAATCCCAGACCGCCCAGCTGAATCAGCACCAGCAGCACCATCTGGCCGAACAGGCTCCACTGGGTCCAGGTATCCGCCACCACCAGTCCCGTCACGCAGGAAGCGCTGGCGGCCGTAAACAGACAGTTGAGGAAAGGCTCGCTCTGACCATCCCTGCTGGCAATGGGAAGCATCAGAAGCAGGCTGCCTGTCATGATGATCAGGAAAAATCCATAGGCAATGAACTGGGTCTGTGATATATGTTTTTTTAAACGGTAATGTTTTGGTTTTTTTCCAAACAACTTCTCATTCATGTTCCCCTCATTTTAAATCCCACAAGTTATTTTTATGGCGAATCGCTCCGCATAAAGAGCATTTTAGCACTTTAGCCCCGGACTGTCTACTGAAAAACAGGAAATTACCGGCCGGTGAAATAACCGGCCGGTAAAACAGCCGGCCGGAGACATCAGCCTCTCAGGCGGCCCAGTGACTGCCACGCCATAAACAGCAGGAAGGCGCACAGGTTCACCACCACCACGCTGGCCCCGGCCGGTATGGAAAACTGGTAGGATGCCACCATGCCCGCGAAAAAGCAGGCCAGGGACAGGATACCTGAGGACACCATGACGCCTCCGAAGCTTTTGAATACCCGCATGGAGGAAAGGCAGGGAAATATCACGAGGCTGGAGATGAGCATGGCCCCCATCATCCTCATTCCCAGTACAATGGTCACTGCCGTGAGAACGGCTATGATGATATTGTAGCGGCCCACATTGACCCCTGTTGCCTTGGCAAAATTCTCGTCAAAGGTCACCGCAAATATGCGGTTGTAGCATATCACAAACAACCCCAGCACTACCAGGGACAGCACCACGCTGAGCCATACATCCTCCCTGCTCATGGCCAGGATGCTCCCGAACATATAGCTGCTGACGTCCGTGGTCATGCCCGTTGTCAGTGAGGTGACAATGATTCCTAACGCCAGGGCGCTGGCTGATATAAGGGCAATGGCTGCATCGCTTTTAATCCGGCTGTTCTCCGTAATCCGGAGCAGGAAAAAGGCGGCCAGCACCACCACGGGAATGGATATCCTGAGAGGGGACCAGCCCATGGCCAGGGCAATGGACAGGGCTCCAAAGGATACATGGGACAATCCGTCCCCAATCATACTGTACCGCCTGAGCACCAGGCTCACCCCCAGCAGAGAGGCGCACAGGGATACCATCATGCCGCCCGCAAGAGCCCTCACCAGAAACGGATAGGAAAGCATTTCACGTATCAGATTCATGATTTTTCCTCCTTGTGCATATGCAGCTTCACCGCGTGGCATCCGGCTGTTGGCTTGCATCTGCCCTGCTCCTTCTCATGGAAAAAATGACCGGCTGCCTGGCTGTTCATATAGTCATGGGCCGGTCCGTAAAACAGGACCCTTTTTTGCAGGTGAAGTATTTTATTTGCCTCCTCCACCGCGTTTCTCAGGTCATGGGACACCATAAGGATGGCCACCTTATCCTCCCGGTTCAGCCTCCGGATCATGGCGTAAAACTCCTGAATAGCCGTGGGATCTAACCCCGTGATGGGCTCGTCCAATATCAGCAGGGATCTGGTGGCGCACAGGGCCCTGGCTATGAGCACCCGCTGCTGCTGCCCGCCGGACAGCTCCCGGTAGCACTGCTTTCTGAGGGGCGTAATACCCAGCTTCTCCATGTTCCTGTCCGCAATCTCTTTTTCTTTCTTAGAATAAAACGGAAGCATTCCCCTGCGGTTTAAGCAGCCGCTTAATACCACTTCTGAGACAGTGGCAGGAAAATCCTTCTGAGCGGCAGTCTGCTGGGGCAGATAACCGATACCGGTCCTCTTTAGCTCCTCCGCCGTTACAAGCTTCCCGCCGGCAGGCTTGATTAAGCCCAAAAGCCCCTTCATCAGAGTACTCTTGCCGGAGCCGTTCTCACCCACGATACACAGATAATCCCCCGGGTCCACTTCCATATTTACATCGATTACAGCATCCTGGTTATCATATCCGAAATCCACATGCTGGCATTGAATTAATGGTGACATATTTTACCTCTTTTACATTGGTTGTTCCGGCTCAGGTTATTCCAGCCCATACCGCAGGTTCTCCACATTCTGTCTCATGAGCTGGAGATAGGTGACGCCCTCGTCGAACTGCTTCCTGGTCACGTTGTGGCAGGAATGGAGAAGAAGGGGCGCTGCCCCTGTTTCCTCCTGAATGATTTCCGCTGTCCTGTGGCTGGAAAGTTCCAGGTAATAGACGGCCGGAATCCGGTCCTCTTTTACCTTGTCTATCAGATAGGCAATGGTACTGGCGCTGGGCTCCGTGTCCCCGCTGCACCCGGAAAAGGCAGCGCGGTAGGAAAGGCCGTACTCATCCGCGAAATAACGGAAAGGAAACTTGTCCGCCACCACAATCATGTGGAGGCGTCCCTGGTCTGCCACCTGTCTGAACTGGCTGTCCAAGTCCTCAAGCTCCTGCAAATACGCCTGGGTATTGGCCTCAAAGCGGCTTTGCTCCCCAGGGGCCGCCTCCGCCAGGGTCCGGCTTATGATTTTTACGATGGCCTGAGCGTTGACCGGCGAGGTCCATATATGCTCATCGTATTCAATGTGCATCTCATGGCCGTCTTCCTCCTCATGGTCATCCTTCTCATGACCATCCTCCTCATAGACGTCCTCATGGTGGTGTTCGTTCTCCTCCATGCCTTCCACATGCTCTTCCTCCACCACATCCACATAATCCATCATGGTCAAAACCTTCATGTGGCTGGTGTCCAGGGAGCCAAGCACCTTCTTCACCCACTGCTCCATCTCGCCGCCGTTGCAAATCAGCACATCGGCCTCCTGCATGGCGATCATATCTGCGGGCGTAGGTTCAAAGGAATGGCTGTCCATACCCGCGGGCACCACCAGCTTAAGCTTCACCCTGTCCCCCGCAATCTGACGCACAAAATCATAGTAGGGAAAGATGGTAGTCACCACGAGTAGGCGTTCATCCTTGCCCTCCTGGCTGAGGACAGTTGTGTTTTCTGATTCAGGCGGTCTCTGTCCGGCAGCGCATCCCCATATACTTATAACCATGACCACGGCGCCAAGCAGTGCCATGAGCCACGTAATCCCCCTGTATCCCACGGGCATTCTGTCACTCAATTCCATTCACATCCTTTATATACTGAACAACCCGGGACGGATGGTCCGCAATAAGCGCCGGATGAAAGGCCATAAGTTCTTCCCTGGTCCGAAATCCCCAGGTCACGCCCACTGTATCCACCTTTGCATTGTCCCCGGTCTCCATGTCCGTGTTGGTGTCCCCCAGATAGAGGATTTCACTCTTTGAAAGTCCCAGTTCCTCCGCTATGGCCCATACGCCGTCAGGGCAGGGCTTTTTCCTGATTCCCTTATCCTCCCTCTCGCCGTAGACCAGATTAAAATAGCCTTTTCCAAACACGCCCTCCACATTGTCCAGGGTCCTGGGATGTGGCTTGTTGGACAGCACGGCAATCAAAATGCCCTGTGACTTTAAGAACTCCAAAAGCTCCCTGATACCCTCGTATGCCTCCACACGGTACATGCAGCATTTCCGGAATATATCCTGATACCGATCCACCGCTTCATCATAATGGGCCAGCTCCTTATCCCCGCAGGCAATAAGGGACCGCTCCAGCAGCTTCTTATAACCGTCTCCCACATAGAGCCGGCTCTCCTCCACACTGATTTCACGCATGTTCCAATAACTCAGGGTATCATTCACAGACTTCTGGATGGCATAGATAGAATTTACAAGGGTCCCGTCCAGGTCGAATATACAGCATTTATACATTATGGTTACCATTCCTTTCCATGGATATACGTAAATCTGTCTTGACACAACCTACATCATAGCACAGTTCCTTCTGTTTTTCCACTGCATTTGACACCGCACCCCTGGCATGCTATACTTTTTTCAACACAAGACAGCTAAATTTTCCCACATTAGAAGGAGCAAACCATGACGAATTCCTATATGATTACCTGCTGTTCCACAGCCGATCTGCCGGCGTCTTATCTGACGGAGAGAGGCATCCCCTACTCCTGCTTTCATTTCCGTATGAACGGCATGGAATATGACGACGACCTGGGAAAGTCCATTTCCATTGAGAATTTTTACGAGAACATCAGACAGGGCGCCATGCCCACCACGTCCCAGGTGAACCCGGAACAATACGAAGCCATGTTTGAGCCCATATTAAAAGAAGGAAGGGATATCATCCATATGACTCTCTCCTCCGGCATATCGGGCACCTATAATTCGGCGGTCATTGCCAGGGATGAGATGCTGGAGCGTTATCCGGACCGGCGGATTGCCGTCATTGACTCCTGCTGCGCATCCGCGGGCTACGGACTTCTGGTGGACACGGCCTGGGAGAAGATGCAGGCAGGTGCGGAATACGAAGAACTTGTGTTCTGGATTGAGGAGAATAAAAAAAGAGTCCATCATTGGTTCTTCACCTCTGATTTGACCCATTTAAGACGGGGCGGACGCATCTCTGCCTCAGCTGCCTTCTTTGGCAATATGCTCAACATATGTCCCCTGATGAATGTGAATGTGGAGGGCAAACTGATTCCCCGTGACAAGTACCGGGGCAAGAAGCGCGTGATCCGCGAAATGGTGGAGCGGATGAAGGAACACGCACAACAGGGCACTGCCTATAACGGCAAATGCTTCCTGTCCCAATCTTCCTGTCCCGAGGATGCCGGTGCAGTGGCCGGCCTGGTGGAGGAAACCTTCCCCCAATTAAACGGAAAGGTTTTCATCGTGGATATCGGCACTGTCATTGGTTCCCATACCGGTCCCGGCACCGTCTGCCTGGTTTTCTGGGGAGATGAAAGGACCGTGTAGCTTGCGTCTGAAAATCACTTTCTGACACGCTCGCATTAAGCCTTCTGTTCTTTCATGGACATCACATACAAGGCTCCGAAACCGGCAGCTCCGGCCGCAAGACTTGCCGCCAGGTCCACGCCCGCGGGAATGCCGGGAAAAAGTTCAGGCAGGGAACCGAACATGAATCCCAGGATTATCAGATAGGTGGGCTGGGGATGACGGGACATCAGCCGCTCCAGCACCTTTGTGGTCAGGAAAATGCCGCCCAGCACGCCGGCTCCCAGCGGTATCAGGGGAAGGATGTTCAGGGAGCTGATATTTCCTATGATGGTCTCATAGATTCCCAGCATGTAGAGCATCTGTGACACGCTGATTCCGGGCAGGACCAGCCCCACCGCTATGATGAATCCCCCTGCCAGCTGAAGGACCAGGGCGCCGGGCCCGAAACTTCCGTCCGGTGTAAAAATCCCCGGGGGAATCAGGGCCAGGAGCACCACCCCCAGGATGCCTATGACAGGGTAGGCAACCGCCCCCAGGTCCAGCTTTTTCACGCCTGCTTCCCTGTATATCATGGGAACACCTCCGGCCACTGCTCCCAGGAAGAAAAACCGGAGAGGCACATCGGCCCTGGTGGTGAACAGATAGCTGATGAAGCGCGAGAACAGCACCATTCCGATTCCTGCTCCCAGGACGAATTTGAGCAGGAAGGCCATGCTTTCTGCAGGTTCCTTAAAAAAAGAGCTGATGGATGAAATAAGCCTGTCATAGACCCCCATAATCATGGCCATGGAACCTCCGCTTACTCCGGGAACCGTCATGGTTCCCCCAATCCACATTCCTTTTAATATGATATTCATATTGTCACGATTCATTGGATATACTCCTTTTCACCTTCTGTAGCCTTACTGCACACGCGCCCCTTCCGGGACAGCAGTAACGATATTCTACCCCATGCAGCAGGAAAAGTGAATTAATTTTCTGTATATATTTATGACCGGATACGGCTTATTATTGCCCCGGACATGAAAATAATCCCGGAGTACAGGCTGGCACACCTTTCTCCGGGATTTATTTTTTGAGGAATATGATTATGTAATAATACGCTTAATTAATGCCGCACTGGGAATTTCCCGGCATCATGCTGACACCCATCTGTGACAGCATGGAATTCAGGTCCTGGCCGCCCTTCTGGTACTGTACTGCCTGGGGACAATTTCCCGCATTGTAAAGCGCTGCATTGCAGTCATTTATATTTGCCATATTGGTGCCGCATGCAGAGCCCAGCATTGCAGCAAGTGCCATAGATGAAACTGATAACATAGTATGTCCTCGCTTTCTTTATTACAGATGTTACAAATCTGTTTCTTTTTTGTTACAAAACTATATTATCACATTTTAGGCGCTCTGTGTCTGGGAGTTATTGGAAAAACTACGATCTTTGTCTTTTTTGCGGATTTTTCATGACCTTGGTAATATTTTCCTATCCCTCATCCGGGGACCATTTCCACAAGGCGGAGGATGAGCTTGCCATCATACAAATTCTCTGTCTGCCACATTACCCGTCAGCTGAAACAGCTGGGGCAGATGGTTCCTCAGGTGGATGGGGATTCCCGTGTAAGTCCGTGAAAACAGAGGAGCTTCCCGGCGCTCTAAGCGCCAAAGATCTGCTCCGCATAATTTACAGATGCCATGGCATCCCTGCAATAGGCGTCAGCGCCTATGGTCCTGGCATAATCCTCTGTCAGCACAGCGCCTCCCACCATCACCTTCACGGTGGCGGACGCGGCTCTTAACTGGCGGATGGTTTCCTCCATGCTGGGCACGGTGGTGGTCATGAGGGCGCTCAGGCCCACCAGGGCAACCTGGCGCTCCACGGCCTCCTTTACAATGGCCTCCGGAGGCACGTCCCTTCCCAGGTCGATGACCTCATAACTGTAATTTTCCAGCAGAACCTTCACGATATTCTTGCCGATATCATGGATGTCACCTTTCACCGTCGCCAGGATGATGGTCCCTTTCTTTTCCTGGGTCTGTCCGCTTCCATCCATAGCTGCCTTGATGACCTCAAATGCAGCCTTGGCAGCCTCCGCGCTCATAAGAAGCTGGGGCAGGAACACGGTGCCCTTCTCAAATCCTTTTCCCACACGGTCCAGGGCCGGTATCATCTCACTGTTGATGATATCTAACGGTTCCCGCTCCTTTAACAGTGCGCTCACCGCGTTGTGGGCTGCTTCCTTAAGGCCTCTCTCAATGGCTGCTGACAGGGCCGGCCCCTGGCTTTCCCCGGCCTCTCCTGACCCGGATTGATGGTCTGCCTTTGTCCCGTCCTGGCTGCCGCCCCTTCCGATGGTCTGGCCCAGGCCCGCGCTCTGGCCGCTGTACACACTGATATACTGGCCGCACTGGGGATCCCGGTCCATAAGCGCGTTAAAGCTGTAGTAAGCACGCATCATGGCCTCGGAGTTGGGGTTTATGATGGCGGCTCCCAGCCCACATTCCATTGCCATGGTAAAGAACGCGGCATTGATGATTTCCCTCTGGGGCAGTCCGAAGGATATGTTGGATACCCCCAGCACGGTTCCCACTCCCAGCTCGTCCCGGATACGCCGCAGCGTCTCCAGGGTGGTAAGGGCCCCCCTGCTGTCGGAACTGACCGTCATGCAGAGTCCGTCCAGAATGATATCCTCCGGTCCGATTCCGTACTCCGCTGCCCGGTCTATGATTTTCCTTCCCACGGCCAGACGTCCCTCTGCCGTATCAGGAATACCGGACTCGTCCAGACAGAGTCCCACTGCCACCCCGCCGTATTTTGCCATCAGCGGAAAGACGCGGGTCATGGACTCTTCCTTGCCGTTGACAGAGTTAATCAGCGGTTTCCCGTTGTAGATGCGCATGGCCCGTTCCATGGCTTCCATGTCCGAGGTGTCGATTTGAAGGGGCAGGTCGATGATGGCCTGAAGCTCCCTTACAGCCTCCTCCATCATGGATGGCTCGTGGATTTCAGGTAGTCCCACGTTCACATCCAGCACATCCGCTCCGTTGTCCTGCTGGCTGACGCCCTCTTTCAGGATATATTCCAGATTGTGGTCCCGCAGGGCCTGCTTGAATTTGGACTTGCCGGTGGGGTTTATGCGCTCCCCGATGATGATTGTCTTACCACCCACAGTCACTGCCTTTGCATAGGAGGACACCACGGTGCGGTGTTTTTTCTCCGGCCACACCACAGGCATGTCCTTACACCGCTGCGTCATCAGGCGTATATGCTCCGGGGTGGTGCCGCAGCACCCTCCCACTACCACGGCGCCCATGGACACAATCTCCTCCATGACAAGGGCAAAGCCCTCAGCGTCTATATCGTACACCGTCTTTCCGTTTTCGCTTCTCGGAAGGCCCGCATTGGGGTTTACCAGCACAGGAAGGGAGGATACCCTCAGAATTTCCTCCAGGATTCCCTTCATCTGCACAGGCCCCAGGCCGCAGTTGATTCCCAGTGCATCCACCCTCAGTCCCTCCAGCAGGGCCACGGTGGACTCCACGTTTCCGCCGGTCAGAAGCTTTCCCTTTTCATCAAATATGACGGTTGCGAACACAGGCAGGCGTTCCCCTGTATCCGGCCTGAATCCGGCCTCCCTGGCAGCCAGCACCGCGGCCTTCAGCTCATAGCTGTCGCTCATGGTTTCAATCAGGACCAGGTCCGCTCCCGCCCTGGCGCCTATGGACACCACCTCTTTATAAAGCTTCACCGCGGCCTCAAATTCCAGGTCCCCCAGAGGTTTGAGAAGCCGTCCCGTAGGGCCCAGGTCCAGAGCCACGTATCCGTGGCCTGCCTCCTTAACCGCGGTCCTGGCGTTCTCCACCGCGGCTGTCACGATGGGTTCCAGATCCTCCTTAAATTTAAGCCCGTTGGCGCCAAATGTATTGGTGGTCATGATGTCCGCGCCGGCCTCCAGATAGGACCGGTGTATGGATATGAGCACATCCCTGTGGGTCAGGTTCCACCGCTCAGGAAGCTCTCCCGGTTTCAGGCCCCGGGCCTGGAGCAGGCTTCCCATTCCGCCGTCGCAGAACAGGCGGCGCAATTTCATCTCTTCTAATATTCTCATGGTCATTCTCCGCAAGTCCTCTTAACTGTTCAAAATGTCGTTTACCAGGATGTCCACCTGTTCCCCGCTGGTAATCCAGCTGGTGCAGAGGCGGATAGCCGTATGACTTTCATCCACCCTTCCCTGGTTGGTGTAACTGTACTTGTCCTTCCACGACTCCAGCAGGGAATCCGGCATGATGGGAAATACCTGGTTTGTGGTGTTTTCCACCAGGAAGGGGTATCCCTTTTTGGCACAGGCGCAGCGGATCTTGTCTGCCAGCCTGTCCGCGTGGGCTCCCAGCTCAAAATACAGGCCGTCCCGTAAAAGCTCTCCAAACTGTATGCCCAGAAGACGTCCCTTGGCCAGCATACCGCCCCGCTGCTTGATATGGTAGCGGAAATCCGCCTTCAGCTCGTCGTTCAATATGACCACAGCCTCCCCGAAAAGCGCCCCCGCCTTGGTTCCGCCGATATAGAATACGTCACATGCCGCCGCCAGGGACTTAAGGTCCAGGTCATTCCCCTCTGCAGCCAGGCCGTATGCCAGACGGGCGCCGTCCACAAACAGGTACAGCCCGTACTTTCTGCACACCTCATACAGGTTCTCCATCTCAGACCTGGTATAAATAGTGCCCAGCTCCGTGGGGTTGGAGATGTATACCATCTTTGGCTGCACCGTGTGCTCAAAGCTTTCGTCCCGGATATGGGCCTGGTACAGCTCCTCCACCTGCTCCGCAGTAATCTTGCCGTCCTCAGAGGGCAGAGCCAGCACCTTGTGACCGGCGGCCTCTATGGAGCCTGTCTCATGTACATTGATGTGAGCCGTCACAGCACCCGCCACTCCCTGATGGGAACGCAGGGCAGACGCAATGACTGTCATATTGGCCTGGGTGCCTCCCACCAGGAAATGGACCGCTGCGTCCTCCTGGCCGCAGAGGCTGCGGATGATGCCCGCGGCCTCTGCGCAGTAATGGTCCTCCCCGTATCCGGGAGTCTGCTCCAGGTTAGTCTCAGCCAGTTTCCTGAGTATGCGCTCATGGGCGCCTTCGCAGTAATCACAGTTAAAACGAATCATAATATAATTCCCCTTTTTATTTTATTTTTATACCGCCGCCTTAAGGGGCTGTCCCTTGTTATCTCCGGTAGGGGCAGTCCGTCTTGGCACAGGCTTCACAGCCTTTTACGTCACAACGGTATGGTTTCCTGCTGGCTCCCATGACCGCGGAAACAGATTTGGAGGGCAACATGAGAAGACTGTCCGTCAGCTTGATGCCGATGCGCTTTCCCGCCTCCAGGGCCTCCAGAAGCATTCCCTGGCATTCCAGCGGAAAATCCCCGTAACCGGGGCTGAACCTGGGGCGCAGATACCGGCCTTTCGCTTCATATTCCGACTTTATCACGGTACACACCTGATCGCAGTACTCCTCAATCATGGCCGCTGCCGCTGCCTGCATGACCACGGCCCGGCTCATCTGGAGACGGCTGTACTTCTGAATCAGATGGTCGGCCCCGCAGCCAAGGGTGGCCGCAAACACGATTATCTGGTCACAGTCCTTCAGATTTCCCCACAAGTTCCTGCTCCTGGCCTTGAAACACCCCCCGTCAATCCTGTAATCCTCTCCCAGAGACAGAGGATATTCCCGGTACAGATGCCTGGGCGTGGCGGCCTCCCATAATTCCGCCATGGACTGCTCCACCATGGCCGTCACTGCCTCGTCCGCCTCCTGCCCCCTGTATCCCAGATAGCGGAGGACCTCCCTCCTGTCTACGTCATGTATGTCCATATGTTCATTCTCCCGATGTTTTTCTCCCGATGTTTTTTCTCCTGAGATTCATTCTCCCGCTCTGTATCCGGCCCTATAAAATCTCCCTATAAAATCTCCGACAGGTTTTCCTTTATCTTCATGGCCACATCCGGCTTATTCATGGAATATACATGGATGCCGTTGACCCCGTTGGCAATCAGGTCAATGATCTGGTCCGTGGCATAGGCTATTCCGGCCTGCTTCATGGCCGCCGGATTGTCCCCGAACCGGTCCACAATGGACATAAACCTGGATGGCAGGCAGGTCCCCGACATCTGGGTAATCCGCCGTATCTGTTTTGCGTTGGTAACAGGCATGATACCGGCAATCACAGGCACCTGGATTCCCTTTTCACGAATGCGGTACAGGTAACTGTAAAGGATGCTGTTGTCAAAAAACATCTGGGTGGTGACAAAATCGCATCCGGCCTCCACCTTCTGCTTCAGGTAATCCATGTCCACAGACTTGTTGGCTGATTCCACGTGGCCCTCCGGGTAACATGCAGCCCCGATGCAGAAATCACCTGCCTTCTTGATTTCCCGTATCAGCTCGGAGGCATAGTGGTATTCCTTTGGCGTACTGCCATCCTGGGGAATATCCCCCCGCAGGGCAAGTACATTTTCAATACCGCGCTCCTTTAACTCGCCCAGTACATGGTGCACTTTTTCCCTGGTGGATGACACACAGGTCAGATGCGCCAGAGGCGTCACTCCGTACTCCTCCTTGATGGCAGAGGCGATTCCCACCGTATAATCGCTGGTTCCCCCTCCTGCCCCGTATGTAACGCTCATAAACGACGGCTTCAGCTTTGCAATCTTTGCGGCCGCCTTTTCCACGGAATCATATGCATCCTCTGTCTTTGGGGGAAACACCTCAAAGGAGAGGGTGGGCTTTCCTACTGCCAGTATCTCACGTATTTTCAATCTTCTTTCCCTTCCTTCTGCGTCATCCAAAAAAGCTCCGGCACCCCAATAATCAGGATTGCCGGAGCAAGCATTTACATTTCTACGGTCACTTTCTTCAGATGCCAGATATCCTTCACATACTCCTCAATGGTGCGGTCAGATGTGAACTTTCCGCAGTTGGCCATGTTAAGGATGGCTGCCTTAGCCCACCATGCCTGGTCCCTGTAAGCCTTATCCACCCTCTGGTGCGCCTCGGCATAGGAACGGAAGTCCTTGAGGATAAAGTAAGTGTCAGCCCGGTCGCTGCTCTTGGTGTTCAGAAGAGAGTTGTAGATATCCCTGAACAGCTCTGGGTTATCCGGCGCATAGTAGCCGTTAATCAGCTGCATAAGCACACGGCGTATTTCCTGGTCATTGTTAAAGATATCCATGGGGTAATAGCCGCCGTTGTTCTCGTAGTTAATGACCTCGTCGGAGGACATACCGAAGATAAAGGCATTGTCCGCACCCACTTCCTCCACGATTTCCACATTTGCCCCGTCCATGGTTCCCAGGGTAAGGGCTCCGTTGAGCATAAACTTCATGTTGCTGGTACCGGATGCCTCCTTGCTGGCCGTGGATATCTGCTCGCTGACATCGGCTGCCGCAAATATAAGCTCTGCGTTGGATACGCGGTAATCCTCGATGAACACTACCTTAATCTTGCCGTTAATGGACTTGTCATTGTTGATGACATCCGCCACGGAATTGATGAGCTTGATGGTCAGCTTAGCCCGCTTGTAGCCTGCGGCTGCCTTTGCGCCGAAGATAAAGGTTCTGGGAATCATATCCATATCCGGATTATCCTTCAGCTGGTTGTACAGATACATCACATGGAGAATATTCATCAGCTGGCGCTTATACTCGTGAAGCCGCTTGACCTGCACGTCGAAAATGGAGCGCGGATCCACGTCAATGCCGTTATTCTCCTTGATGTATCTGGCAAGACGCAGCTTATTCTGGTACTTGATGTTCATAAACTCAAACTGGCACTTCTCATCCTCTGCAAAGAGTTCCAGCTTCTTGATATGGGGAAGGTCGGTTATCCACTCATCTCCAATCTTGGAGGTGACCCAGTCTGCCAGAAGCGGGTTGCCGTGAAGCAGGAACCGTCTCTGGGTTATTCCGTTGGTCTTGTTGTTGAACTTCTCCGGCATCATCTCATAGAAGTCTTTTAACTCCTGGTGCTTAAGGATTTCCGTGTGAAGCCTCGCAACGCCGTTGACGGAAAAGCTGGCTGCAATTGCCATGTAAGCCATCTTCACCTGGCCGTCGTAGATAATGGACATTTTGCGCAGCTTTTCCTGGTTGCCCGGATACATGGTCTGTATCTGGTTCTGGAACCTGCGGTTGATTTCCTCCACAATCTGGTAGATTCTGGGCAGAAGCCGTGAGAACAGCTCGATGGGCCACTTCTCCAGCGCCTCTGACATGATGGTGTGGTTTGTATAAGCGCAGGTCTTGGTGGTTACCTCCCACGCCTCATCCCATGTGAGTCCCTCCTCGTCCAGAAGAATCCGCATCAATTCAGGGATGGCAACCGTCGGGTGGGTGTCGTTCAGCTGGAACACTACCTTTTCATAGAATTTTCTGATGTCATCGTGCTTCTCTTTATACTTTCTCACCGCCCTCTGTACGCTGGCGGAGATAAAGAAATACTGCTGCTTCAGACGCAGTTCCTTGCCCGCGTAGTGGTTGTCGTTGGGGTAAAGGACCTCCACAATGGTCTTGGCCAGGTTCTCCTGCTCCACGGCCTTCTGGTAGTCTCCCCTGTCAAAGGAATCCAGATTAAAGGTGTTGATGGGTTCCGCGTCCCAGATACGTAGGGTATTCACCACATTATTGCCGTATCCGATGACCGGCAGGTCGTAGGGCACCGCGCGGACAGACTGGTATCCGTCCTGTACGAAATGGTTCACTCCGCCCTGGTTCTCAATGCGCACAAAGCCCCCGAACTTAACCTCGGCTGCATACTCCGGCCTGCGGATTTCAAAGGGGTTGCCGTCCTTCAACCAGTTATCCGGCACCTCTACCTGGTAACCGTTCTCAATCTTCTGCTTGAACATGCCGTAGCGGTAACGGATACCGCAGCCGTAGGCCGGATAACCCAGGGTTGCCAGCGAATCCAGGAAGCAGGCCGCCAGACGTCCCAGGCCTCCGTTTCCCAGGGCAGCGTCCGGCTCCTGATCCTCAATCACATCTAAATCAAAGCCCATCTCATCCAGGGTTTCCTTAATCTCATCCCTGGCGCAGATATTGATGATGTTATTGCCCAGGGCACGGCCCATGAGGAACTCCATGGACAGGTAGTATACTGTCTTAACATCCTTTTTCTCATATTCCTTGTGAGTGGCAATCCACTCGTCAATGATGACATCCTTCACAGCATAGGCCACTGCCTGGAATACCTGATGAGGGGTCGCTTCATCAATGGTCCTTCGGAACATATTCTTTACGTTGTCCACCACGCTGCGCTTGAAGGTTTCCTTATCAAATCCTTTATTCATCGGCCATTATCCTCCTGCTTTCAGTTCCGCTTTTATACAGAACTATTGTATGTAAATCATTCCCAAATTATCAGACGGGGCGGGGTTTTATACGCCCCGCCTCACAATCTTACCATTATTTCATGGTCTTTTCAACACCGAGCATTACATTTTCGCCGTTAATGTTCCACTCTTTGACAAAGCCGGACATGGCTCCAATGCTGATATGGTCTGCCATGACCTCTGTTTTGATCTCGTCCGCATGCTCCTTAATCAACCCGGCAATCCGGTCATTTCCATCCTGGAATACACTGATATGGTCCATGACCTCAAATCCGGCCTCCTTGCGCATGGTCTGAATCTTGCTTATGAGCTCCCTCACAAAGCCCTCCTCAATCAGTTCGGGCGTCAGGTTGGTATCCAGCACAACGGTCACATAGTTGTCTTCCTCTGTCACATAACCGTCCTTCTGGGATACATCGATCAGCAGGTCGTCCTTTGTCAGTACCACTTCCTGGCCGTCATAGTCAAAGGTAAGCTGTCCCTTTTCATTCAGGGTGTCCATGGCGGCGCTGCCGTCAATATCGGTCAGGGTACTCCGGATCCGGTTTAACAGCTTGCCGTACTTTGGTCCCACTGTCTTTAACTGGGGCTTGAAGGTATAGGAGGTGAATTCCCTTACATCGTCTGAGAAAATCACCTGCTTCACATTCAGCTCTTCCTCGATAATCTGCACATAGAACCTTGACAGCTCGTGGTCAGCCTTCACATACATCCGGGCAATGGGCTGTCGGTTCTTGATGTTGGCCGCATTCCTGGCCGCACGTCCCATGACAACCACCTTAAGCACTTCATCCATGTCGGATTCCAGCTCAGTATCAATCCAGGACTCATTCACCCCCGGGAAGTCGCACAGATGTACGCTTTCAGGCGCGTTTCCATCCACCTTTCTCACGATATTCTGGTAAATCTGCTCTGTCATGAACGGAATCATGGGAGCTGCCGCCTTTGCCACGGCCACAAGGGCCGTGTACAGGGTCATGAAGGCATTAATCTTATCCTGCTCCATTCCCTTTGCCCAGAAGCGCTCACGGCTTCTGCGCACATACCAGTTGCTTAAATCATCCACGAACTCCTGGAGGGCTCTGGCAGCCTCAGGAATCTGGTAATTCATCAGACTGTTATCCACTGTCTTTACCATGGAATTCATCTTGGACAACATCCAGCGGTCCATGACGGGAAGCTTGTCGTATTCCAGGGTATATCTGGTGGGGTCAAAATTGTCAATATTGGCATACAGCACCCAGAATGCATAGGTATTCCAAAGGGTACCCATGAATTTGCGCTGTCCCTCGGTCACTGCCTTATCCTGATAGCGCTTAGGAAGCCAGGGCGCGCTGCAGGTGTAGAAGAACCAGCGGATGGCGTCCGCGCCGTGGGCTGCCAGGGTATCGAAGGGATCCACCGCATTGCCCTTGGACTTGCTCATCTTCTGTCCGTTTTCATCCAGCACAAGCCCCATGACAACTACATTTTCATAAGGCGCCTTGTTGAACAGCAGGGTGGACTCCGCAAGAAGGGAATAGAACCATCCTCTGGTCTGGTCCACTGCCTCGGAGATGAACTGGGCCGGGAACTGTGACTCGAACAGCTCCTTGTTCTCAAAGGGGTAATGGTGCTGCGCAAACGGCATGGCGCCGGAGTCAAACCAGCAGTCAATCACCTCAGGCACACGCTTCATTGGCTTCTGGCACTTGGGACACCTGATGTTTACCGCGTCAATGTATGGACGGTGAAGCTCAATTTCATCAGGGCAGTTATCGGATAAGCTTTTTAATTCCTCAATGCTTCCGATGGAATGCTGGTGTCCGCACTCACACTCCCAGATATTGAGCGGGGTGCCCCAGTAGCGGTTTCTGGAAATGCCCCAGTCCTGGATATTCTCCAGCCAGTCACCGAACCGGCCCTTGCCGATGGAATCCGGAATCCAGTTAATGGCATTGTTGTTGCGGATTAAGTCATCCTTCACGGCAGTCATTTTGATGAACCAGGACTCTCTTGCATAGTAAATGAGAGGGGTCCCGCAGCGCCAGCAGTGGGGATAGCTGTGCTCAAAGCTGGGAGCCGAGAAAAGCAGTCCCCTGGACTTAAGGTCCTTTAACACCATGGGGTCCGCATCCTTCACAAAGGTGCCTGCAAAAGGAGTTTCCGCCGTCATATCGCCCTTGGCGTCCACCAGCTGTACAAAGGGAAGGTCGTATTTGCGGCCAACGTTGGCATCATCCTCACCAAATGCAGGTGCAATGTGTACGATGCCGGTACCGTCTGTCAGTGTTACATAGTCAGCGCAGACCACGTAGTAGGCTTTTTTGTGCTGCTTCTCGCACAGGGGCACGGAGCAGTCATAGAGGGGCTCATATTCCTTGAACTCCAGGTCCTTGCCCTTGTAAGTCTCCAATACCTCATAGTCCCCGCCCAGCACGGTATCTGCCAGGGCCTGGGCGATATAGTAGGTATAGCCGTCGCCTGTCTTTACCTTTACATAGTCTTCTTTAGGGTTCACGCACAGGGCCAGGTTGCTGGGAAGGGTCCACGGCGTGGTGGTCCATGCCAGGATATATGCATCTTCTCCCTTTGCCTTGAAGCGGGCAATGGCGGAACGCTCCTTTACATCCTTATAACCCTGAGCCACCTCATGGGAGGACAGCGGGGTGCCGCAGCGCGGGCAGTAGGGAACCACCTTAAAGCCCTTGTACAAAAGGCCCTTGTCCCAAATCTGCTTAAGAGCCCACCACTCGGACTCGATAAAGCTGTTGTCATATGTTACATAGGGATTGTCCATATCGGCCCAGAATCCAACGGTGTTGGAGAAATCCTCCCACATGCCCTTGTACTTCCAGACGCTTTCCTTACATTCCTTAATGAACGGCTCCAGACCGTACTGCTCAATCTGCTCTTTGCCGTCCAGTCCCAGCTTCTTCTCAACCTCCAGCTCCACAGGCAGGCCGTGTGTGTCCCATCCGGCCTTTCTCGGCACCATATATCCCTTCATGGCCCGGTATCTGGGAATCATATCCTTGATTACACGGGTCTCCACATGGCCGATATGAGGCTTGCCGTTGGCAGTTGGCGGTCCGTCATAAAATACATAAGGCCTGCAGCCCTCCCTCATCTTGATGCTCTTTTCAAAGATGTGCTCTGCTTCCCAGAATTTCTCCACTTCTTTTTCCCGTTCCACAAACTTAAGGTCTGTGGGGACTTTGTCATACATAACGTCTTCCTCCGTTCCATTCATGATAGATTTCTATTCTGGTATGTGAAAAAGATTGTATATCCTTCCATGAAGCAAAAAAGGCTTCCGTCCCGAACAGGACGAAAGCCGTAAGCCGCTTCGTTTAACCACCTATTACTGCATACCATCATATGAGTTCCCTTAACGCGGGAAACGCGTCCCGGCCTATCATGCGCTGCTGACGCATCCCTTCAGCCGGACAGCTCCGGAGTGATTTTCAGTTCTGCATTACTTACACCGGTTCCCACCATCTCCGGCTCTCTGTAGCGTTCCTGCAGGCCTACTGTCTCCATCTAAGCCTTTTCCATTTAACCTCTTTATTATAATAACCCGCACGTAAAATGTCAACCGTGTATCTGATTTTCGTTTGGATTGTTAATATTTTATCATTTCGTTTGCCTTTTCCAGAATATGTGTTATACTACTAACCAATATTACTGCACAGCCGTCAATATCCTGCCGCACCGCATACTCTGCGTACAGCACACCGGCTGCGCCCAGGGAGGAACCTATATGGAGCAGAGAAATCTTACCTTACTCACAGACCTGTATGAGCTAACCATGATGCAGGGATATTTCAAAGAAAAAGATGCCAATGAAACCGTTGTATTCGACATGTTTTACAGGACCAATCCCCACGGCAACGGCTTTGCCATCTGTGCAGGATTACAGCAGGTCATTGAGTACATTGAGGACCTGCATTTTGACGACAGCGACATTGAATACCTGAGAAGCCTGGATATGTTTGAGGAGGACTTCCTGAGCTATCTCCACGAATTCCGCTTTACAGGCGATATCTACGCCATTCCGGAGGGAACCGTGGTTTTCCCCAGGGAACCTCTTGTCAAGGTTATTGCTCCCATCATGCAGGCCCAGCTCATCGAGACGGCACTGCTTAACATCATCAATCACCAGAGCCTCATTGCCACCAAGACAGAGCGCATCGTCTATGCGGCCAAGGGCGACGGCGTTATGGAATTCGGACTGCGCAGGGCCCAGGGACCGGATGCCGGCACCTACGGCGCAAGGGCAGCCATGATAGCCGGATGCATCGGCACCTCCAATGTGCTCTGCGGAAAAATGTTCGATGTCCCGGTAAAGGGAACCCATGCCCACAGCTGGATTATGAGCTTTCCGGACGAGCTGACCGCCTTCCGCACCTATGCCAAGCTCTATCCCTCCGCCTGCATCCTGCTGGTGGATACCTATGATACCTTAGGTTCCGGCATCCCCAATGCCATCCAGGTATTTAAGGAGATGAGGGAAGCCGGTATTCCTCTTACCTTCTATGGCATACGTCTGGACAGCGGCGATTTGGCCTACCTGTCCAAAAAGGCCAAAAAGATGCTGAACGAGGCCGGATTCCCGGACGCAGTGATTTCCGCCTCCAACGACCTGGATGAAAACCTGATCAACTCCCTGAAAATGCAGGGCGCCACCATCAATTCCTGGGGCGTGGGCACCAACCTGATTACAGCCAAGGACTGCCCGTCCTTC
This sequence comes from Enterocloster clostridioformis, assembly GCF_020297485.1. Lineage (NCBI taxonomy): Bacteria > Bacillati > Bacillota > Clostridia > Lachnospirales > Lachnospiraceae > Enterocloster > Enterocloster clostridioformis. The sequence continues at coordinate 148,086 of NZ_JAIWZC010000001.1, read as the reverse complement.
GGTGGCGTATACAAACTGGCTGCTGTCATGGACAAGGCCACCGGCCAATTTGTACCCAAAATCAAGCTGTCCGAAAACGCCGAGAAAATAACCAATCCCGGCAACAAAACCATACAGAGGATTTACGATAGGGCCACCGGCAAAATCATAGCAGATTTGATTTGTCTGGTGGGCGAGGAATTCGACACCCGCAATTCCCTCCTTCTCTTTGACCCCTTAGAGACATGGAAAAAGACCATGCTGGCACCTGACAGCTATACCATGCGGGAACTGATGATTCCCATTTTCCTGAACGGAAGATGCATGTACCAGTCGCCGAAGGTAATGGATATCCAGGCCTACTGCAAAAAAGAGCTGGATACCCTGTGGGATGAATCCAAGCGTCTCATCAACCCGCACACAGTCCATGTGGACTTGTCCAATGAGCTGTGGCACACAAAAAACCAGCTGCTGGATTCCTTCCACAGGAAATAAACAGGCCGGAACGTGTAAAGGCCGGAACCGCCTCCTCTCAAATTAGGGGATGCGGTCCCGGCCTTCTTATATCTCTCCATCCACCAGAAGGGGAAGGACATTCTGCGGAAGGTCGTATATGACCATATCGGCCTTCTCATCCAGCGGCCTGGGTATCCGGTGGATAATGACCATCTTTCTGCCCTGGAAATATCGTATGTAGTTGCTGTAAACCTCTGACCGCAGGCTGGTTCCCAGTACCAGGAGCACGTCGGCCCTGGCTATCTCCTCCGTGGTGCGGCTCATGATACTGCTGTCCACCATCTCCCCGTAGAGAGAGGTACCGGGACGTATCATAGTCCCGCAGTCCTTACAGCGGGGAACATGGCTGGAATCCCTGATTTCTTCCATGGAATACAGGCGGCTGCAGTGGGGACACCTGTTCTTGTAAATGCTTCCGTGAAGGTAAATCACATTCCTGCAGCCCACCTGTTCCGGCAAATCAAAAATATTGGTGGTGACAATACACTGAAGCTTGCCCTCTTCCTCCATCCTGGCCAGCGCCCTGACAGACGGAGTCATGTTGGGAATCTTTTTCAGTATCTCCTCGCGGTAAAATTCATAGAAACGTTCCGGCCTTCTGGACAGACAGGAAATATGAAACAGTTCCTCCGGTGATTCCGAATATTTCTGTTCGATCTCATATGCCCGTCCTTCCTGCTTAAGTCCCAGAATGCCTCCCTCTTCCATCATCCCGGAACCGCAGATGGCAACCGTATAACTGCTGTCTGCCAGAATCTGCTTCAGGAGTTCCAATGTTTTTTCGCCAATCATACCCGCTCAGTCCTCCTCTTATTCTGATTGTTCCAGAGCGTGTCCAAAACCCACACACTCTGACATCATTATACCGCAAATCCCCCCGCCTTACCACAAGGATCCGCGGGAACTGTAAGCGTCAGCCCCGTAAATCACGGCGTTTTATGTCGAAAAAACAGAACACAGCTAAACCAGGTCATTGAAACAGATGGCCCCGTGGGGGCGAATGCTCATTCTGTAGGCGCTTCCCTCCCCTGTACATTTTTCAATGTAGTGTATGAATTCGTCCACCAGCTCATTGGGCAGCACTGCCATGATGACGCCGGCAAAGCCTCCTCCGTGAATCCTGCATGCCCCCCTCTGCTTTTCTGCTATAAACAGCTCCGTAAGGGCCAGGGTAACTGTGATTCCCTGCTCCTGGTAATTGCTGTTGGTAAAGCAGTTCTGAAGCCATTTCCAGGAGGAATTGCCGGACGCCGTTATATTGGTTAAGAAATCTTGAAAACGGTTCTCCTTAAGGGCAAGCACCTCTGCCTCCACCCTCTTATTCTCCTCAAAGAAATGCAGGGCCCTCAGCACGGATCGGTCCCCGGCAAATTGCCGTACCTCTGCCAGGTTATCTATCACCTGTTCCTCGGATACCTGGGACAATACCTCTTTTCCAAAATACCGGGCCACCTTTTTCATCTCGGCGGGAACCGCGGAATAATCCGCGCTTAAGTCAGCGTGGCCCTTGCCGGTCTGTACAATAATCAGGCTGTGGTCTTGGGAACCAAAGTCAAAGTCTATCTTTTCCACCTCAGGTGTCAGCGGCTCCATGAAATCAATGGTGATAAGACCGCCCACGGCACATGCCATCTGGTCCAGCAGGCCGGACGCCTTGTCCCAGTAATTATTTTCAGCGAACTTGCCGATATGGGCATAAGCCACGGTGCTCATGCGGCTTTCATTGAAAAATGTGTTGAGCATGGAGCACAGCAGCATCTCAAAGGAGGCAGACGAGCTGACCCCGGCTGCGCTTATGACATTGCTGGTGATATATGCGTTGAATCCTCCCACGCTGTAGCCGGAATCCTTAAATCCCTGGAGAAGGCCCTTTACCAGGTCCACGGTTCCCGCTTTTTTCTCGCTGGGTTCCAGATGGTTCAGATCAATGGTAAAATCCTGGTTATATGTCTCGCTGACAATATGTACCTGGTTGGATTCATTCTTTCCGGCCACGCCCACACAGTCCAGGTTAATGCTGCCTGCCAGCACCTTGCCGTGGTTGTGGTCCGTGTGATTGCCGCTGATTTCCGTCCTGCCCGGCGAGGAGAACAGCATCACATCCCCTTCCCCGCCAAACATCTTCTCATATCCGGCCAGCAAATCCTCATAGCGCTTTACATTGGCCTCTACCCCGTCTTCCCCGTAGAGCTGCGCCATAAGAGTCCTGGCGCCGTCACTCTCCAGCAGCTTTACCGTCTCGTTTACCTTCATGATTTACCTCTCCTATCTTTTCTGAAACTTCTGAATTCAGTTTATCACACCCGGGGCAGAAACAACAATACAATATTCTCCTGTCTTTATACTTTTTTTAAATGGGGATGACATAGGGCAGGCTTTGCTGTTATAATCTCTTAAACAGTATCATGTAAGAAAGCAGGTATTCACAATGGAATGGAACGGAAAACCCTATCACTCTCTGGACTATGAGCTGAGGCAGCAGTTCGGCCAAAAAATCTATAAGCTGTCCCTGGACGGAGGCATGACCTGTCCAAACCGGGACGGTACCCTGGGAACAGGGGGCTGTATCTTCTGCAGCGAAGGCGGCTCCGGTGATTTTGCCGCTCCCAGACAGACGGCTGTCTCCCGGCAGATAGAGCAGGCCATGGCACAGGTAAAGAGGAAGATGCCGGACGGCTCACAGGGTTCATATATTGCCTATTTCCAGTCCTACACCAATACGTACGCTCCCCTGCCCTATCTGAAGCAATTGTTTGGGGAAGCAGTCTCCCATCCCGCCATAGCCGCCCTGTCCATCGGCACCAGGCCCGACTGTCTGGAGCCTGAGGTCGCGGGCCTGTTAAAGGATTTAAACCGCGTGAAACCGGTATGGGTGGAGCTGGGTCTCCAGACCATCCATGATTCCACCTCCGCCTTTATCCGCCGGGGCTATGGACTGCCGGTGTTTGAGGACGCCCTCAGACGCCTTAAGGCAGCCGGCCTGACCGTCATCGTCCATGTCATATTAGGCCTGCCCGGCGAGACCAGGGACATGATGGCGGAAACCGTGAATTATCTGGCCCAATGTCCTATAGACGGAATCAAACTCCAGCTTCTCCACATTTTAAAAGGGACCGGTCTGGCAGATTACTTCCAGGCCAATCCCTTTCCCATATTCACAATGGAGGAATACATTGATTTTGTTATAGACTGTGTGGAATGCCTGCCCCCTGAACTGACCATTCACCGCCTGACAGGGGACGGTCCAAAATCCCTTCTCCTGGCTCCTCTGTGGAGCGGAAGCAAACGGCTGGTGTTAAACACCCTCCACCGCCGTTTTAAGGAGAGAAATACCTGGCAGGGAAAATATTATATCCCGGATTCCTCCTGCTCTGCCGCGTTTTCCTCCCCCGGCGCCACAATTCCGTCCTCCCCAACTGTCACGCCGTAGGAAATGGATGTGATATACTGATAAAAACCTGCTTTTTCGCCTTCATCTGTCAGCATCCTGGTATATCCTCCTGAGGATGTGCCGGGCACCAGCCTAAGCAGCGCGTCCTCCCCATCCCATTCCACCTTCAGAAGGGCCGTCTTCGGAATACTGCTGCCGAACACAAAATTACCAAGGCTGTATACAATGGGCTTTCCCTTGTAATATTCCAGCCCCTGCATCACATGGGGATGGCTCCCTACCACAAGGTCAGCCCCTGCATCTATATACTGCTGTCCCAGAATTCTCTGATACTCCTGTGGCCGTTCGTCACGTTCAATCCCCCAGTGCACATATATCACAAGGTAATCGCAGGCTTCCCTGGCCTTTTTGATCTCCTCCAAAAGCTGGGACGGGTCATAAGTGGTAAGCATGCCCGGTCCCTTGGAAGTAGCGTTCCAGGAGTCCTCCGGTATGACTCTGGAAGCGCCCAGGAAGCCGATTTTGCGGCCCTTTGCCTCCATGAATACCGTTTTTTTTGCCTCCTCCAGATTGGCTCCGGCTCCCACCCGCAGGATTCCGGCATCATCCAGAGTGCTGCATGTATCCAGCAAGGCATCCGTACCGAAATCCAGGGCATGATTGTTTGCCAGTGTCACGATATCAATCCCCAGCTCCTGAAACATGGATACCTTTTCCGGGGGAAGCCGGAAGGTAAACTGCTTATCCGCAGCAGCCGTGCCGCGTCTGCTGAATGGAAATTCCTCATTTGCCATGAAAATGTCGCTGGCGTCAATCACCTGGCGGAATCCGCTGTCCACCACTCCCCCTATATTGCCGGCCTTCTGGTATGCGTTCAGCACATGGTCTGACAGGAGGATATCACCCGCAAATACGAATTGCAGAGGCGGGTCCTTATCCTCTGTTCCTGTTTCAGGGTCCTGTTCTTTAACGCCATTTGGAGCATCCGATAGGCCGCCATCCGCTGCATCCGGGCCGTCTGTTCCTTGAACGCTGTCCGGATTTGCGACGCCGCCTGCTCCGCCTGTTTCCTCCTGGACCGGCTCCTCTGCGCCGGCAATGCCCACACCTTCCGAGGCGCCTGCCATCTCAGCCCTGACATATTTGTCCTGTCCTGAGTGCCATATAAAATATCCCGTAATACCGGCCAGCAGCAGCCCTAATAATAAGGCTGCTGCCACAATACATCCTGTTCTCTTCATAAAACCTCTCCTGACAGACATCAGACTGCCAATACAATCCCTCCGTCATTGGCATATACAGTGGCCACGCCTGCCGCGTTGGTAACCACAATCTTCTTGAATCCCACCCTTTTAGCCAGCTCATTCTTTACGTATTCAGCCCGTTCAGGGTTATTCACATGGCAGACAACCGCAATCTTGCCGGCCGCGTCCACCACTTCCTTTACCGCAATGTCGCACATTCTATGAAGCGCCTTGTTCATTCCCCTGGCCTGGTCCAGCTTGATGATGGTTCCTGTATCCGCGCCCATGACAGGCTTGATGTTAAGGGCTGTGGCGAAAAATGCCTGCAGGCCTGACAGACGCCCGTTCTTGCGGAGCGTATCCAGGCTCTCCAGCACAAAATAAGTATTCATGCCGTCCCTGTATGCCAGGGTTTTCTCCACCACCTCATCAAATTCCAGTCCTGAATCGCACAGGTTCTGGATAAAGAGGGCGATGTTAAGCTCTCCTGAGGACGCGGAAAGTGAGTCAATGACAGCCACTTTCTTTGCCTGTTCCGCCATCCCCTTTTCTGCCATTTCCTCCTCATACAGCTTCTTTGCCACTGCCGCTGAATTATAGCTTCCGCTGAGGTGGCTGGACAGGGTGATGACAAACACCGCTTCCGCATCCGCTTCCGCAAATGCAGCCTTAAAAGTCTCCGGCGACGGACACGCTGTCTTTGGGCACTCCGGGCACGCCTTTACCATCTCTATAAACCGCTTCTGGTCAAATGTCTCATCATCCACTACCTGGGCACTGCCTACCTGCAGTGTCAGCGGTATCATCTGAAATCTGGGATCCTTCTTCATATCCTCTGTCAAATCGAGACAACTATCCCCGATAATCTTATAGGTCATAATTATGTCCTCCGGTTTTTCTTATCCATGTGTTTTCACATGTAGTATTCATTACTACTTATTATAACAGTATGGATGGTAAAATGCAATGCTTATGTGTTTCCAGTTTTATGGAGTTTTTTGGGGAGTTTTTTTGGCAGAGGAGGACGAGGACGGTGGTTGTGTCCGTTCGTGGGAACGGGTGAGCGGGGGAGGCATGGACGGGCTGCGGGGCAAGAAGGTCTAAGGCCCTGTAGATGCCCGTCCCCCGCCCGCCCGTCCCTTCCCCGCCCACCCGCTCCCTCCCATGAGGTTTTCTCCGTCCGGTGGCTGGTGTTGGTGTGATTATTTGTGTGAAATTTCAGACACACTCTAGTGCACCTGCTCTATAGCTGATAGTATCTGGTCTATGGTGGCTTGGCGGTCGCCGGTGTATTCGATGGAGATTTCCATGAGCTTGCCGTCTATCTGGCGGAAGTAGGTGTCCTCGTGTTCTGTGGTGCCGTCGCTGTTTTGGCCGGAGGTCTTTACATACTTGTATTCATAGCCGCCCATGTTTACTGTGCCTGTGCTGTCAACGGCGTAATCATAGTAGCCCGCATATTCGATGAGCCATTCCAGGTAACGGTCCAGCTGCTGGGTGGAATCGGTGTAGTCTACGGTGAACAGATAGCCGGTTCCGCCGTCGTACCAGTAGTACATATTCTCGCCGGCCTCCAGGGGATAGCTGTAGTAGCTTCCGTCGCCCAGCATCAGTTCTGCCGCCTCAGGGAACTTCATAAACAGATTGGCCCAGCGGTTGCTGTAGGTCTTTCCTGATATGGCGCCTGTCTCATAGGCCGCGGCCGGCCGCTCGCTTCCCTCTACCATGTAACCCTGGGCATCAAAGGTGTATTGGCTGCCGTCTATGGTCTTGGTCAGATTGGTCACCATGTGGCCGAACTCATCCACGTATTTCCATCTTCCGTTTTCTTCAATCCAGGCTTTGTACATGATTTGGCCGCTGCCGTCCAGACGGTATGTAAGGCCGTTCTCGTCCAGAGCCCATTCGTTGGTCCCGTAGGTGCCGTCTCCGTGGAGATACTGCCAGCCGCCTGCTTCCGTATAGTTCCAGCCGCCTCCTGCGTACGGGCGCATCTGACTCAAGAGCAGGGCCGCCGTTCCTGCCTGATCACCGGAATAGATCTGGACCAGCATGTAGCAGTTTCCGCTAATCTCCCTCATGTAGACATCCAGGAACATGCTGGCGGCCAGCTTACCCATATAGGCGTCATACTTCTGCCTAGCCTCCGGGGTCATGTCGTAACTGCCTATCCAGGCAGACATATACTGTGCCATCAGGGCTCCGTAATTGATCTTGACAGAGTAATAACCAGCCCCTGCTATACCGGCCGTCCCCATGGATACATAGGAACCATAGGATGCGTCCTGGCCCAGCAGCTGCAGCATCTCCTGCATTATTCCCTCCAGGCTCTCACCTTCCAGGTCTGCCACAATGCCGGTCATGGCAAGGAAGCTCTCATTCTCCTCGTCAATGGCAGAGGCGATGAAATCAATCTTCACCCCGTCCTCCTCCATATAGGACAGATAGTCTAACCCCAGGTTTCCTCCATATCTTCCCACCTCATAACCGGCTGGAAATGTGGCCTCAAATCCGGCCATGCTGCTTCTCACCGTGCTTCCCTCAATGGAACTGAGCCCCGTGGGAAGCGCCCAGGCTGTCATTGCGCCTGCGGCTGTAAGCACTGCGCTCAGCAGCGCTGACACGAAACGTTTACCTCTCATACAACTCCTCTCCTTTCTTCATACTAGTAAGATATTTCCAGTATAACCGATTTAGAATGTCCGTGCAACGCAAAAAGAGACCGGTTTCAAAAGTTTCCTCTTGAAACCAGTCTCTTATTCTTTTGTAACGCTCCTGTTACGATTTTATATGTTTCGCAGTATTATTCCGCTTTTTCGGATTCTGTTTTTCCGCCGGCCATAATCATCATGATTTCATTGCTGCGGCTTACAAATGCCGTCATGCGATCCGGAGCCAGAGGGCCGTGGCTTAAGCTTGCCAGGTCATACAGCTGTTCGCAGATTTTGGATGTATTGGCATCATCCTTATGTCCCAATACATACTGCACAAGAGGATGGTTTGCGTTGAGCACCAGTGTCTCACCTGTTCCACCGAACATACCCATATCCATGCCGCCCATGCTGTACATCTTCATCATATCCTGCATACGGCGGGTGTCCTCGGACACGGTAATCATGGAAGCCACGCCCGCATTCTTCATCTTTTCAACCTTGATGTCCAGCTTATCATTGTTCAGGGCTTTTTTGAAGCATTCCGTCAGCTCCTCAGATGTTTTCTTGAACTCCTCGTCGTCTTCCTTTACATCTTCCTTGAACGCGGCGTTAAGGTCCGTATCAATACGCAGGAACTTGAGGCCTTCCTTCTTCTGCTCCACATGTGAGATAAACGGGCTGTCTATGGCAGCGGGCATGATGACAGCGTCGATTCCCTCTTCCTTAAACATGTTGATGTACTGGCTCTGTTCCTTTTCATTGGTCACATAGAAAATAGTATTCTCATGCTTTTCCTTGTTCTCATCCAGACAGTCCTGAAGAGTCAGGTATTTGCCTTCCAGGTTCTTGTACAGGATAAAGTCTCCCATCTTCTCAGCAAACTTCTCATCCTTGATATAGCCGAACTTGATGAAGGGCGCAATGTCGTCCCAGTATTTCTCATAATTTTCCCTGTCTGTCTTGCACATACCGGAAAGCTTGTCTGCTACCTTCTTCGTGATGTAATCAGATATCTTCTTCACGAAGCCATCATTCTGCAGGGCGCTTCTGGATACGTTAAGAGGCAGATCCGGGCAGTCGATAACGCCCTTTAAAAGCATCAGGAACTCAGGAATTACTTCCTTAATGTTATCCGCAATAAAAACCTGGCTGTTGTACAGCTTGATGGTTCCCTCCAGGCTGTCGTACTCCATGTTGATTTTCGGGAAGTACAGGATGCCCTTCAAATTAAATGGATAATCCATGTTCAGGTGTATCCAGAACAGAGGCTCCTTGTAATCCCTGAACACCTTGCGGTAGAAGCTCTTATAATCCTCCTCGCTGCACTCATTGGGATGCCTGTTCCACAGAGGGTTGGTGTCATTTAAGGCCACCGGACGCTTGTTGATTTTATATTTTTCCCTGGAAGGCTCGATTTCCACGACTTCCTTGGTACCGTCTTCTTTTTCCTTTTCCTCGGTTTTGGCCGGCTCAATGACGGTCTCGACCACTGTATCCTTGCCGGTGAGCTCGTCCTTCTCAATGGTCTCATACTGGGGCTCGGCTGTCTCATTGTCCAGGAAAATGTTCACAGGCATGAATGCACAGTACTTCTCAATGACTTCCCTTGCCCTGTACTCGTTGCAGAACTCGGTGCTGTCCTCGTTCAGATATAAGGTGATGGTGGTACCCACCTCAGCCTTATCCCCTTCCTCCATCTCAAAGTCAATGCCGCCCTCTGATTCCCAGTGGACCGGCTTGGCATCCTTCTGGTAGGACAGGGAATCAATGGATACCTTGTCGGCAACCATGAACGCAGAGTAGAAGCCCAGGCCGAAATGACCGATAATCTGGTCCTCATTGGCTTTGTCCTTGTACTTCTCCATGAAATCCTGGACGCCGGAGAATGCAATCTGGTTAATGTACTTGTCAATCTCATCCTCGGTCATGCCAAGTCCGTTGTCTGTGATCTTGATGGTCTTGTCATTTGGGTTCACGGACACCTGGATTTTGTACTCCAAATCCTCCGGTCTTTCATACTCGCCCATGAGTTCCAGCTTCTTAAGCTTGGTAATGGCATCGCTGCCGTTGCTGATCAGCTCCCTGTAGAAAATGTCATGGTCAGAGTACAGCCATTTCTTGATTACCGGGAAAATATTCTCGCTTGTAATTGATAAACTGCCTTTCTTTGCCATCTTTCATCCGCCTCTTTCTTATATAATAATTAGTTCTTCATGTTTTGCAATGTTAACTCACAAACTACATTTTAGTACGAGACGAATAAAATGTCAATAAAAAATTAGCACTCATTTTTGTTGAGTGCTAATAAACAGGGGCGGGGACTCCAAATCCAGGTTACAGTTCCTCTTTGAGAAGTTTGGTGTATTGTTCAACGATTCGATAAAAGGCCTCTAAATCAGCCTCGCTGCATTGTTCGATAAGATAGGCTGTAGTTTGTGTAATATCTGCAATATCATATGCTTTGTGAACACTGGAAAGCCGTTTTCCTTTTTCGGTCACATATAAACGGGCCGTTTTTTCATTGTTTTCCATATAACGCTTTTCTACATATCCGGATTCGATTAGCTTTTTGATGGTCTGTGATATGGCACTCTTGCTTTTGTGCCAAATTTTAGATAACTGGGTAGCTGTAATACCGGGACAATCATCAATAAAGGTAAGAGTGTGTATTTGCATCATATTGCAATTTTCAGCCTCATAGGTGTGTTTTCCATAGATATAATTGTGATATAAAATTACAAACTCATACAGCATATTGGCCCTAGCGGTTATCTTGCGGTATGCATTGTCAATGTCTGTAAAGTGGGTCATATAAACTCCTTTTATTCTTACATATTCATACATTTAAGACATTATCAATAATATCATATTTAAAATTATGTTGCAAGATTTTAAAACAACACCACTTTACAACTTTTATTAATAATTGAACCGCTGCTGATTAAGCCGTTTCAAAGCATTTGAAACAGCTCTGCGTGTCCCAAGTAATAACTACCAATCTTCTCGTTGGAAAGTGTAAAATCGACCTCTGGTGAAAGACGTTTTCCATGTTTTGCCGGTCTTCCTCTTTTCCCTGTTGGCTCAGGGGCAAGATCATACATGACAGAGTCAAATCTTGCATTGCAGCTCACATCCAGATTGGGATATTCATCCACAATGGAGAGCAGACCTTTCTCTGTATACCAGCTGTCTCAGAGGATAATCACATTTTTCATGGAAGAAAAGGCAGGCATCACCTGGCGTACCATAGATGCCGCAAGCTTTAGCTTGGATACTCTTTTTGCCACATACGGTATCCGAGAGGGACAGAAAGATAGACCATCCTATTGCCGTTCCAAACAGGAGCGAAAAAGCATCAGAACGTCCTGTACGATATTTTACGGTGTCCAATGCAAGCCATTCTCTTAAAATAGTTAATTAACAAAACAATATTAAATCAAAACTAGGTTTTCTATGTGTAAAACAGCGAATTATCAACTTATATAACTTGATATATTGACAATAGGCACAATATATAATATAATATTGTTCAGTTTCGAAACTATATTATATGTGTCAGAAAGGTGGTATCTGGATGGACTTTGAAAAGTTCTGTAGAGAAAATTGTGTTGAGCGAAGGGGCACCGGCACTTTAAAGTGGGACTCACTGCAGGAAATCTTCGGAGATGCTGATTTGCTTCCGTTATGGGTCGCTGATATGGAGATTCAATCGCCGGCAGCAGTCCGTGAAGCACTGACAAAGCGTGTGGAACACGGTGTGTTTGGCTATGGTAAAGTAGAAGATTCCTATTATGATGCATTTTTTGCATGGCAAAAGAAACATCATGGTATAGATTTGGTCAAAGAAAATGTACGGTTTGCCACAGGCGTGGTAGGCTCACTGTATACTGCAATAAGAGCATATACTAAGGAAAATGCATCCATAATAATCTGCCCTCCTGTATATTATCCATTCTATGATGCAATACTTAACACCGGAAGAAAGCTGGTAACATGTGACCTGGATAATAACAAGGGCCATTACAGCCTCAATCTTGACAAGTTCGAAAAAGAAATATCAGATAACAATGTAGAGATGTTCATACTGTGTTCACCGCATAACCCTGTGTGCCGCGTATGGTCAGAAGAAGAACTGAATGCTATGTTAGATATCTGCCACAGACATGGAGTGCTGGTAGTATCAGATGAGATTCACCAGGATTTTACATATGGAGAAATTCCTTTCATATCTTCAGCTATTGTTAAGGGCGGAAAATATAGGGATATGCTGATTATCCTAAATTCCGGATCTAAAACTTTCAACTTAGCCGGTTTAATTCACTCTCATGTGATTATTTACGACAGGAAGCTGATGGAAACCTATGATGCCTATATAAAGAGTATAGGCTCTCCGGAAGTTAACTTGTTGGGAGTTACAGGTATGGAAGCCGCATTTCGTAATGGCGAAGAGTGGTTTGAAAACGTAAAATCACTGATTTGTCATAATTATAACTATATGAAGCTGGAATTTGCCAAGGAGCTTCCTGATGTTGTGGTGACACCTCTTGAGGGAACTTACCTTTCATGGCTTGATTTGCGCAGCTATGTGCCTGAAAAAGAAACAGCAAGCTTTATCCAGAATAAATGCCGTCTGGCTTGTGATGTGGGGGAATGGTTCAGCTTTACAGGACATGGTTTTATACGTATTAACCTTGCAACAGATACAAAAAATATCAGGACTGCTGTGGAGAGTATCGTTACAAACATCAAAGCACTATGATTACCATTTTCGTATCTGATAGAAATAACAACAGTATAATTGAATTGTAAAGGAAGTGAAAACATGGGAAAACGTGTGCTGGTTGTAGGGGGAGTTGCTGGCGGCGCCTCTGTGGCAGCCAGAGTTAGGCGTCTGGATGCAGATGCGTGCATAACCATATTTGAGAAAGGAGAGCATGTATCCTTCTCCAACTGTGCCCTTCCCTACTATTTGAGTAGAACTGTGGAGGATAAAGATAATCTCACACTGATGACACCGGAAGACTTTAAGACTTCTTACAATATCGATGTGCGAATCAACAATGAGGTGTGCGGTATAGACCGTGTCCGCAGAAAGATTCAGGTGAACAATCGAATCACGGGTCAGAAATATGAAGAGGCTTATGATGAATTGGTTCTGTCACCTGGTTCCGCCCCTATTTGCCCTAAGCTGATTAAAGGAGTATCTCTTCCACACGTATTCACTGTACGTAATGTAAGCGATATTGTTAAACTAGATCGATATTTAAACCGGGAGAACAGCTGCGATGTGGTTGTAGTTGGCGGAGGCTTTATTGGTCTTGAAGTGGCAGAGAACCTTAAAAAGGCTGGAAAGAATGTTTCTGTAGTAGAAGCAGCCGGTCAGGTTATGAATCCTTTTGATTATGATATGAGCCAAATCCTGCATAAGGAACTCTGTGATAATGACGTGGAATTAATTTTAAGAGATGGTATAAAGGCTATCACAGAAGACAAGGTAATCCTAAACTCTGAGAGGGAACTGCCGGCTGATGTAGTAGTACTTGCAATTGGAGTACTGCCTGAGACTACGCTTGCGAAAGAGGCCGGACTGGAAATTGGTGAAACGGGCGCAATCAAGGTTACACCAGATTTCCGTACCAGCGATCCACATATTTATGCAGTGGGAGATGCCATTGAGGTGTACCAGAGCCTAACACACAAGCCAGTCAGGCTTCCTCTGGCAGGACCAGCTTTGCGCCAGGCGAGGGCTGCCGCTGATGCCATGTATGGTATGCATGGGATTAATAAAGGTGTGATTGGTTCCTGTGCAGTCAGAATTTTTGAACTTAATGCAGCAGCCACGGGGCTAAATGAAAAAAATGCAAAGGCGAATAATATACCTTGCGATTCTGTTTATACCATTGCAATGGATAAAGTAGGACTAATGCCAAATAGTTCTCCTATCCATTTTAAGCTCGTATTTGAAGTGCCTACTGGAAGAATCCTGGGCGCTCAGGCCATTGGAAAAGGTAATGTGGACAAACGGATTGATGTCATCGCCACTTTGATTGCTATGAACGGTACACTGGAGGATTTAAAAGAATTGGAGCTTTGCTATTCCCCTTTGTTTGGCACGGCAAGAGATGTAGTAAATCTGGCTGCACTGGTAGGTCTTAACATTCTGCATGGTGTTTTCAAACAGATACATGTAGGTGAGGTCAGAAACCTATCATCATTACTATGGGCATGGTTTTGGTTGCTTCTGTAACTGGCATTGTGATTGGCATGCTGTTTGGCATTGGTAAGGGAGCCACCTTAGTTGAAGGAGGTGCTGCAACAGCAAAAGAAATCACTCCTGTAGCTACCACAATTAAGAACCTAATTCCAGGAAATATTGTTGGAGCTATGGTAGACAGCAACATCATTGGTCTTGTTATTTTCTCTGCTTTTCTTGGTCTGGCAATCTGGTGGATAAATTATGAGAGCAAGGAGGCCGCAAAACCCTTGTATCATCTGATTAATGCGGCTCACAAAGCGATGATTAATATGGCTTTGCTGATTCTTGATTATATGCCATGGGCAGTCATTGCTTTATTGGCAAATACCATCGCTCAAAGAGGTCTGTCCTCTATCCTTGAGGTTGGTAAATTCATCATCGCACTTTACGTTGCAGCAGCCGTGCAGTTTACGATCCAACTAATCCTGCTGGCAGTGAATGGTTTGAATCCTATGACTTACGTAAAGAAATCTTACGCAACAATGTTAATGGCATTTACCTCTCGTTCTAGCGTTGGCTGCCTTCCAATGACGATTGAAACTCTGACTAAGAAACTGGGGGTAAACCAAGGGACGGCAAGCTTTGTGGCTGGTTTCGGCACGACTGCAGGTATGCAAGGGTGTGCAGGTATCTTTCCATCTCTGTTGATTATCTATGTATGTAACGTAACTGGAACTCCAGTCGATATTACCATGATTGTAATGACAATCTTCGTTGTAACCATCGGTTCATTAGGTATCGCAGGTATTCCAGGTACTGCAACTATGGCGGCTTCCGTAGGCCTGTCTGGCGTGGGTATGGGTGCACAGTTTGCAATGGTAAGTCCGATTCTGGCTATCGACCCAATTATCGATATGCCAAGAACAATGCTTAATGTAACGGGTTCTCTGACCAATGCGCTTGTTGTAGATAAATATATGGAAAGTTTGAATATGACAGCTTACAATGATATGAGTCTGAATCAGCAGGAGAAAAGGTCATAAGATGAAGAGTTATGGAAGGTGATTAAAAAGACATAGGAATAGTGTACGTTTACCCTGGAGAAGCTTGATTTTGTAGGTTCCATAAGGATACCTTCAGATTTGGGATAGCGGTATAGCATGACAGTGTTATACCGCTTTGCCATATATACATTGACCTTTAAGATGGAATGAGCGCACCGCAGAGGTAATAAATAAGCCCGTGAATATGCGATGCAGCTACATACTCATGGACTTATTCAGTTGTACAAATATTCAATTTTCAATCATCATGTCAAGGCTCAATTTTACACCATTTTTTACACCATTTTCCCGTCTGGATACAACGGGCTATAATGAATTCCTTTTTATGGGAGAAAATCCCTGATTTTCTTGCTCTTGGAGGGATTGCGAAGCTTTCTGAGAGCAGCTGTCTCAATCTGGCGGATACGCTCCCTGGTTACGTTGAACCGTTTTCCCACTTCCTCCAGGGTCAGGGGATGTCCGGTCTCCAGGCCAAAACGCAGAATGATGACATCACGCTCCCGGGGATTCAGCCCCTGAAGCATGCTGTCAATCTCCTCCCGCAAAAGAAAGCTCTCCGCCTTGTCCTCTGTGGAAGCATTGGTGTCGTCCGCCACAAAATCCCCCAGATTGGAGCCCTCCTCGTCACCTACCGGTGTTTCCAGGGATACGGTATCACCCGATGCCTGAATCAGCTCCGTCACCCGTTTCTCGGACATGTTCACTTCCTCAGCCACTTCCTCCATGGACGGCTCCCGTCCCAGTTTCACGGACAGGCTGCGCTGGGCACGGCGGATTTTGTTCACCGCCTCCACCATGTGGACCGGAAGCCGGATGGTCCTGGACTGGTCCGCCAGGGACCTGGTAATGGACTGCTTCACCCACCATGTGGCATAGGTGCTGAGACGGTAACCTTTGGCATAGTCAAACTTCTCCACTGCTTTCATAAGCCCCAGGTTTCCCTCCTGAACCAGGTCCAGAAAACTCATTCCCCTGCCGGTATATCGTTTGGCAATGCTTACCACCAGGCGCAGGTTGGCCTCCACCAGCCTGCGGCCCGCTTCCACATCGCCTTCTGACTTGCGTCTTGCCAGGTCTGATTCCTCCTCTGGTGTAAGCAGCGGAATGGAGCCGATTTCTTTTAAGTATTCACGGATTGGATCGGCTGTGGATACACCTTCCAGAAGCCGCTCCTGGCCATATCCGTCGTAGTCCTCCTCTTCCTCTTCTTCGCCTCCGGAACCTATACTGCCCCCGTCCAGCATATCATCCTGGTCCAGTCGGTCTCTTCCCCAGCGGAAATCTTCCTTAACCAGGGACAGCTGTTCCAGCTCGGCATCATCGTCTAAAAGAAACTCCCCCTCCGGCAAATCTTCTTCCGGTTCCTCGGGAGCCTGTATGTGGACACCTTTGCGCTCCAGCTTCAGATAGACTTCCTCCATCTCCTCCGGTGTCATCTGAACATCCCGGAAATGATCCAGCACCTGGGTCATCTCCAGACGTCCTTCCTTGGAGGCCGCCTCACTGACCAGCTGCCCCACTCTCTTAGACAATTCCATTTTATCCATATGTTATCCTCCCCCTTCTCCTGGGACATACTAAATATAGGTACTGTATTGCGTAAATCCCTCTTTGAACAGCGGGGCTTACGCAGCACAGTACCGTTATTGAGTCTGCGGGTACGTTAGGTACATATTATTTCATGGGAACGCATGAACTTTGCCACCGCCTTGTCCCACTCATTTTCCAGGGCCTTGTCCATGGTAAAAAAGTTCAGCGAAGTTCCCGTCACACAATATAATGCTCCGTCTTCGTAACGGATATTCAGATAAAGTCCCTGTATCTGTTCACCGCTTATACCGCTTCCGGAAGCGGAAGCGAATTTTTCTGTGTCCGAAGGAGGAAGCAGCAGGACAATATGGAAGCTCCCCGGCAGCTTTTTTCCTTTAATCAGCGAAAAACATACGGGGCGGAGCACCTTCCAGGAGGAAAAGGACTCAATCCGGTTCTCCTCCAGCTCCTCGTCTGTATAATATCCCTGCCTGATGTGTCCGTCGATGGTAAAATTATTATAGGTGACAATGTTCACTTCCTTAACCAGGAAGCTGTCAAAATCTTCCTTCAGGAAAAGTTTGGATGTAAATGTCTTCACATCCTCTGCTTTTAATGCAATCATATTATTCTCCTGCCCTGGGTTACACCACAGGTTTCCAAATTCTTACTCAATTATACAGTTTTTGACTATTGACGTCAAATAGAAACTGTGTGGATTTTTCTGATAATATCAGGAAGTGTTTTAGCGGTTCTTTGGCGGCGCACGGACGGTTTTCCGGCGTTTTTCCGGCTGCTGTTTTCTGCGGAATGCGTTTGACAGGATTGGTATGCGGAGGGGGAGGTTAGTGTCAGGATACTCTGATATTGTCCGATATGCACTGATATTATCTGAGATGCTCTAATATAGTCTGAGATGCTCTGAGATAATCTGAGGTGTTCTGATTGCTTTACTCTAACATATTCTTCCTCTTTTTCATAGTGTCTGAATATCGACTATATCTCATCCAGCGGACTTCGTTTCAGCACGAAATCCATCATTTTCTTGGCCGCCTTCCCGTGATATCTCAACCTGTGGTATGTGAGATAAATATATCTTCCCTTATCAAGCCGCTCCGGGCGTGCCAGTCCGATTCGGTAAAGGTCCGCTGCGCTCCTTCAAGATGGACGGCTGGCACCGTATGCATAGAGTCACGCAAGGCCGGGAAGGTAAGCGAGCTTGCCTTCCCGGCCTTCCATGCCTCTATGCGCACTGCCTGCAGCTAGGACAGGTTTGTATACCCCATCATATCCCTGTCTACGGCTTTGGCGGCTTCGCGGCCTTCTTGTATGGCCCATACTACCAGGGACTGGCCTCTGTGCATGTCGCCGGCTGTGAATATCTGTTGCGCACTGGTGCGGTAGGCGCCGGGTTCTGCAGCTACGTTAGTCCTGGCGTCCAGCTCTACGCCGAAGGCGTCTGCTACGTAGGCTTGGGTTCCTGTGAAGCCGGCGGCTATGAGTACCAGGTCGGCCGGAATTTCACGCTCGCTGCCTTCCACGGCTGCCATGACGGTGCGGCCGGTTTCCTCGTCTTTCCTGGGTACCAGGTTTGTGATTATGGCCTTGCATACCTTGCCTTCCCCGTCTTTTATGAATTCCTTCACTGTGGTCTGGTACTGCCTTGGATCTGAGCCAAACACGCTTATGGCCTCCTCCTGGCCGTAATCTGTCTTGAGGATTCTGGGCCATTCAGGCCAGGTATTATTCTCCGCCCGCTCCACGGGAGGTTTGGGCATCATTTCCAGTTGGGTGACTGAGGCGCAGCCGTGCCGGATGGATGTGCCTACACAGTCATTTCCAGTGTCTCCGCCTCCGATTACCAGCACATGCTTATCCTTTGCCGATATGCAGCTTCCGTCCTCCAGCCCGGAATCCAGCAGGCTCTTGGTGGCGGCTTTCAGAAAATCTACTGCAAAGTATATGCCTGCGCTGTCCCTGCCCGGCACATCAATATCCCTTGGGTTGGAGGCCCCGCAGGCCAGGATGATGCGGTCAAATTCCTTCCTTATTTTGTTGACCCGGTAATTCCTGCCCACATCCGCTCCCGTCACAAAGGTGACGCCTTCCTTCTTCATCACATCCACTTTGCGGTCAATAACCCATTTTTCCAGCTTCATGTTGGGTATTCCGTACATCAGCAGGCCGCCCACACGATCGTTCCGCTCAAATACAGTGACACTGTGCCCCCGTTTATTCAACTGGTCCGCAGCAGCCAGGCCCGCGGGACCGGATCCGATAACCGCCACCTTTTTGCCGGTGCGGATGGAGGGAGGATTTGGGAGGGCATATCCGCTGTCGTATGCCTTTTCGATGATGGCCCTCTCATTTTCCTTCACGGTCACCGCATCCCCGTACAGGCTGCAGGTACAGGCCGCCTCGCAGGGGGCCGGGCATACCCTGGAGGTGAACTCCGGGAAGCTGTTGGTTTTCTTAAGACGGTTGTAGGCCTGTTTCCAGTTGCCGGTATACACCAGGTCGTTCCATTCCGGCACCAAATTGTGCAGCGGGCATCCGCTGACCATACCGCCAATCGTCATGCCTGACTGGCAGAATGGTACACCGCAGTCCATGCATCTGGCCCCCTGGCGTCTCTGTTCCTCCTCACTTAAGGTTGTGTGAAACTCATTCCAGTTTTTAATCCGTTCCTCAGGAGCTTCGCCCCTTCCCACTTCTCTCTCATATTCTAAGAATCCTGTTGCTTTTCCCATGATTGTTCTGCCTCCTTAACCTCTTAAATTGGCGTAAAATGCCTCAATCTGCGCCTGTTCGCTGTTCAGTCCCTTTTCCTCCATCTGTACAATGGCATTCATCATGCGCCGGTAATCATGGGGAACAACCTTCTTGAACCTGGGCAGATATTCGCTGAAACGCTCCAGGATCCGCCTGCCTTTCAGAGAGTTGGTGCAGGCCACATGTTCTTCAATCAGGCCCTTCAGTTCCAGTACATCGTATTTGTTGGTCACCTCCTCAAAGGATACCAGCTCCTTATTGAGACGCTTGTAAAAGCTGCGGTCCTCATCCAGCACATAGGCAATGCCGCCGCTCATGCCGGCCCCGAAGTTTTTGCCCGTGGTTCCCAGCACAACCACGCAGCCGCCTGTCATATATTCACAGCCGTGGTCTCCCACGCCCTCCACCACGGCGGTTGCTCCTGAATTTCGGACACAGAAGCGCTCCCCCGCGATTCCGTTTATGAACGCCTTTCCGCTGGTAGCTCCGTACAGGGCCACATTGCCGATTATGATATTCTCCTCAGCCTTAAAAAGCACGCCTTTCGGGGGATACACCACCAGCTTGCCGCCGGAAAGTCCCTTGCCGAAATAGTCGTTGGAATCCCCTGACAGCTCCAGAGTCAGTCCCCTTGGGATAAATGCCCCAAAGCTCTGTCCCCCGCTTCCATTGCAGCTGACGGTAAACGTATCATCAGAAAGCCCTTCCGGATATTTCCTGGTTATCTCGGATCCGAATATGGTTCCCAGGGTGCGGTTCACATTGGACACTTCCACCTGAAGACTCTTTTTCTGGCCGCTTCCAAGGGCGCTTTTGAATTTTCTTAAAAGCACCTGCTCATCCATGGTGTCCTCCAGGTGGAAATCAAAGACCTGTTTTCCACTGTAACCTGCCACATCCCGGCCTTCATAGGGGTTATCCAGTATCCTGCTTAAATCCACCTGAGAGGCCCGGCCAAGGGGAAGGTTCTCACGCCTCTTTAAAAGGTCCGTGCGGCCCACCAGCTCATCCACGGTGCGCACCCCCAGCCTTGCCATATACTCGCGCAGCTCCTGGGCTATGAACTGCATAAAGTTCACCACATACTCCGGTTTGCCTCTGAAACGTTTTCTAAGCTCCGGGTTCTGGGTGGCGATGCCCATGGGACATGTGTCCAGGTTGCAGACGCGCATCATCACACAGCCCAGGGTTACTAACGGTGCGGTGGCAAAGCCGAATTCCTCCGCTCCCAGCATACAGGCCATTGCCACATCCCTTCCGGTCATAAGCTTTCCGTCTGTCTCCAGAATCACTTTGTCGCGAAGCCCGTTCATAATCAGGGTCTGATGGGCCTCTGCCACCCCCAGCTCCCATGGAAGCCCTGCATTGTAAATGGAATTCCTTGGGGCTGCCCCGGTTCCTCCGTCGTATGCGGAAATAAGGATTACCTGAGCCCCTGCCTTGGCCACGCCGGCGGCCACAGTGCCCACTCCTGCCTCTGATACCAGCTTGACGGATATCCTGGCCCTGGTGTTGGAATTCTTTAAATCGTATATGAGCTGGGCCAGGTCCTCAATGGAATAGATGTCATGATGGGGCGGGGGCGAGATAAGACTTACTCCCGTAGTGGAATGTCTGGTCTTTGCCACCCACGGATAGACCTTTCCCCCGGGTAGCTGGCCGCCCTCGCCCGGCTTTGCACCCTGTGCCATTTTTATCTGTATCTCCTGTGCGCTTACCAGGTAGCGGCTGGTAACCCCGAAACGGCCGGATGCCACCTGCTTGATGGCGGAACAGCGGTTGTTCCCTGCCGGTCCGGGAATCAGGCGGTCCAGGCTCTCGCCGCCCTCCCCAGTGTTGGATTTGCCGTGAATACGGTTCATCGCTATGGCCAGGCATTCATGAGCCTCCTGGGAGATGGATCCATAGGACATAGCCCCTGTCTTAAACCGCCTGACAATGGATTCCACGGGCTCTACCTGGTCCAGGGAGATGCCTCCGTCCTCTGGAAAGTCAAAATCCATCAGGGAACGCAGATGGTACATCTTATCTTCTCTGTCCACCTGGGCCGTATATTGTTTAAAAATATCATAATTACCTGTCCTGGCCGCCTCCTGAAGGAGGTGGATGGTCAGAGGATTATAAAGGTGATCCTCCTCACCGGAGCGGGACTTGTGACTGCCCACGCTTTCCAGGGTCAAATCCACATCCAGCCCCAGGGGATCAAAGGCAGCGGAGTGAAGGGCATCCACATCCCCTGCAATATCCTTCAATGTAATACCGCCCACACGGCTCACCGTATCCGTAAAATATTTATCCACCACATCCTTTGAAATGCCGATGGCCTCAAATATCTGGGCGCCCTGGTAGGATTGGATGGTGGATATGCCCATCTTGGAGGCAATCTTCACAATGCCGTGGAGCACAGCCAGATCATAGTCGCAGACAGCCGCGTAATAGTCCTTATCCAGCATGCCGGAGGCAATCAGGGAACGAATGGACTCGTGGGCCAGATATGGGTTGACGGCACAGGCCCCGTACCCCAGCAGGGTGGCAAAATGGTGGACCTCCCTGGGCTCACCGCTTTCCAGTATCAGAGCCACGCCGGTGCGTTTCTTGGTCCTCACCAGGTACTGCTGCAGGGCCGACACAGCCAGCAGGGACGGAACGGGCACATGGTTCTCATCTATATCCCGGTCTGAGAGTATGATGATGTTGGCGCCGTCCTTGTGAGCCCGGTCCACCTCCAGGAACAGGCGGTCAATGGCCTTTTCCAGGGATGTGTTCTTGTAGTAGGTAATGGGAATCACCTCCACCTTGAAACCGGACTTCTTCATGTTCTTAATTTTAAGCAAATCCGTCTCTGTCAGGATGGGATTCTCCACTTTTAGGATTTTGCAGTTTTCCGCTGCCTCCTCCAGTATGTTGCCCTCCTCGCCCACATAGACTGTGGTGGAGGTCACGATTTCCTCACGTATGGCGTCAATGGGCGGATTGGTTACCTGGGCAAAGAGCTGCTTAAAATAGTTGAACAGAGGCTGGTGCTTCTTAGAAAGCACGGCCAGGGGAGTGTCCACACCCATGGCGGACACTGCCTCCGCCCCGTTAAGGGCCATGGGAAGAATCATGGTCTTATACTGTTCATAGGTGTAACCGTATGTTTTCTGGAGTCTCAGACGTTCTTCGTCCTTCATGGCGGGAATACATTTGTTGGGAACCGGAAGGTCCTTTATACTGCACAGGTTGGAATCCAGCCACTCCCCGTATGGGTTGCGGGACGCGTAGTAGTGCTTAAGCTCATCGTCATCAATGAGCCTTCCCTGCCTTGTGTCCACCAGCAGCATTTTGCCGGGGCGCAGGCGGTCCTTTTTCACCACCTTTGTCTGGTCAATGTCTATGGCGCCCACCTCGGAGGCCAGTATCATGTAACCGTCCTCTGTTATGTAGTACCGGGAGGGACGAAGCCCGTTTCTGTCCAGCACAGCCCCCACCACGTCGCCGTCCGTGAAAAGGATGGAAGCAGGACCGTCCCACGGCTCCATCATGGTGGCGTAATATCGGTAGAAATCCTTTATTTCGCTGTCCATATACTTGTCATTTTCCCAGGGCGCGGGAATGGTGACCATGACAGCCAGAGGCAGATCCATACCGCTCATAACCATAAATTCCAGGGCATTGTCCAGCATGGCGGAATCAGAGCCTTCCTGGTTTATGATGGGCAGCACCTTGTGCATGTCGTACCTGAAATACTCGGATTCCATGTTCTCCTCCCTGGCCACCATCTTATCCACATTGCCGCGGATGGTATTGATTTCGCCGTTGTGGACAATGAAGCGGTAGGGGTGGGCCCGCATCCAGCTGGGATTGGTGTTGGTGCTGAATCTGGAATGTACAATGGCAATGGCCGACTTATAATCTTCATCCTGGAGATCTGAAAAAAACAGCCTCAGCTCACCCACCAGAAACATGCCTTTATACACAATAGTCCTGCTGCTTAAGGATACCACATAGGTGTCCTCGTTGCTCTGCTCAAATACGCGGCGGGCTATGTAAAGCTTTCTGTCAAAATCCAGTCCTGCCTCCATTCCGGCGGGCTTACCCACAAAGCCCTGGGCAATATAGGGCATCACGTCCAGGGCCTTCTTTCCGAGAATCTCAGGCGCGGTGGGGACCACCCGCCATCCCAGGAATGTCATACCCTCCTTGCGCACAATAATCTCAAACATCTTCATGGCCTGGCTGCGAATCAGTTCATCCTGGGGAAAGAAGAACATGCCCACGCCATACTCCCTCTCGCCTCCTATCTGAAAGCCCAGAGGTTCTGTCACCTTCTTAAAAAATCCGTGGGAAATCTGGAGCATGATTCCCACACCGTCCCCTGTCTTGCCCTCGGCGTCCTTTCCTGCCCTGTGTTCCAGATTTTCAACAATATGAAGGGCCTGGTCCACTGTGTGGTGGCTCCTGATACCCTTAATATTGGCCACGGCGCCGATGCCGCAGTTGTCGTGTTCAAAACGTGGTTCATACAGTCCGGGCTGTTTCTGTTTGGATTCCATAAATATTTCTTCCTTTCTTTGTATAAATGGGGGATTTTATAAACTAAATTCAAAAAAAGACGGCACCTGTCTCTAGGTACCGCCTGCGGTCATTCTCGTGAATTTCATTTAATTATGTTGCTGCAAAAGCAGATTACATCTCGCCCAATCCGCTCTCAATGGCCTCGGTCAGGGTCTTCATGGCCTCTTCCTCGTCCTCGCCGTCACAAATCAGGTTAATCTCAGTGCCGCACTTAATTCCGGCTGCCATAACGTTCAGAACGCTCTTAGCAACAATCTTCTTCTCCCCACATTCAATTGTGATGTCGCTCTTGAACTTCATAGCTGTCTGTGAAAGAACTCCTGCTGGTCTTAAGTGCAATCCGGATGGATTTACAACCGTTAATGTTTTGCTGATCATAATACACTCTCCTTATTCACTATTTTGTACTCTTGGACACTGCCCATGTCCCTTATGAAAGATTCTATTACATCTGACTTCCTATGTCAAGTTAATCGGAAAAATCCTAAGCAACTTTTTCACAATCTCAGGGTCAGAAAAAAGCGCCGGCATTATTCCCGCAGCCGCGATTTTTACGCTTCAGCCCGTGAATAGACACAGCCGCAGTAATCCTGACGGTAAAGTCCGTACAATGCGGATAATTCCACAGAACGCTTATAGCCGTTTTTCTTCTTAAAATCCGAAACCAGATAAGGGATTCCATACTGGCCGGCCAGTCTGCATCCGATGTCATTGAGCCACCGGGCATTCTTTAAGGGACTGATGGATAGGGTGGTCGTGAAAAAATCAAAGTCCCCTGACGCGGCCTCTCTGGCGGCGCGGTCCAGACGCAGTTCATAGCAGCGGTGACACCGCTCCCCTCCCTCCGGATCCTTCTCATGGCCCCTGGCAATAGAGAAAAATTCCTCCGGTTCATAGCTGCCTGCCAGGAACCGGACCGGCCTTGCAGCAGCCATTTCCCGTATCAGCCGCTCCTGTTCCTTCACCCTGGCCTCATACTCCGCCTCAGGAAAAATATTGGGATTGTAATAATACACGGTCACATCAAAGTATTGGCTCAGATATTCCAGCACATAGCTGCTGCAGGGAGCACAGCAGCTGTGCAGCAGCAGCTTAGGGATGCGGCCCTCTCTCTGCAGTCCCTCTATGAGCCTGTCCAATTCCTTCTGGTAGTTGCGTTTTTGTCCCGGCTGTGTCATTTCTTTGCCATCCTTTCCTGAATCCACTGTTATTTTTACCTGCCAAAAAGAGAGGCCGCCCGTTTACGGCCTCTCTTTTGAATTGCTCCCGAATTTTCTGACCATAACAAACACACCAGAAGCCTTTTGAGTCAGAAGCACCTGTATGGTAAGACCTACAGGAAATCCCTGATTCGTTTGCTTCTCACCGGATTGCGCAGCTTTCTGAGAGCCTTGGCCTCAATCTGGCGGATGCGTTCCCTGGTTACATTGAATTCCTTGCCCACCTCCTCCAATGTACGTGGATGGCCGTCCTCCAGTCCGAACCGCAGCACAATCACCTGGCGCTCCCTCTCCTTAAGATCTCCCAAAAGGGCGTCGATGTGTTCCCGCAGCATAACGGATTCCACATTGCCCTCCGGCGTCACCACGTTGTTGTCCGCCACGAAATCACCCAGGTTGGAGTCGTCCTCCTCACCAATGGGCGTTTCAAGGGAAGCCGGCTCCCTGGCAATCTGCATGATTTCCATAACCTTATCTTCCGTCATATCAAGAGCCTCTGCCAGTTCTGTAACGGAAGGCTCATAGCCCAGCTCCAGCGTCAGCTTTCTCTGCATCTTGGACATCTTGTTGATGGTCTCTACCATATGCACCGGTACTCGGATTGTCCTCGCCTGATCTGCCAAAGCCCTTGTAACGGACTGGCGGATCCACCATGTAGCATATGTACTTAGTTTGTAACCCTTTGTATAGTCAAACTTTTCCACGCCCTTGATCAGTCCTAAATTGCCCTCCTGTACCAGGTCCAGAAAGCTCATGCCCCTGCCTGTATAGCGCTTTGCAATGCTGACCACAAGACGCAGGTTAGCCTCGATTAACCTTTCTTTTGCAAACTCATCGCCGTCAGCCTTACGCTGGGCCAATTCAAGTTCTTCGTCTGCCGTAAGAAGGGGCACGGTGCCAATTTCTTTGAGATACATGCGGACCGGGTCCTCTGTTCCGATTCCCTCTAACAGGTCCACTGCATCCAGGTCGATTTCTTCCTCTTCTGCATCTTTAATGAAGCTGTCGTCGTCTAAATCCAGGTCCAAATCAATGTCATCAAGCAGAACAGTGTCCTCGGTAAGCATCGCTTCGTCCAGTACGGGAACCACATCAATGCTGCGGCCCTCCAGGTAACTGTAAATTTGGTCCATCTGTTCCGGTGACAGATTATCCCCGGTAAAAAAATCGTTAATCTCCCCTGCATCCAATGTGTTGTGTTTGGTTTTTGCATGTTCGACCAGCTTTTCCAGCTTCTTTAAAAAATCGTCCTTTTCCACTGATAAACGTCCTTTCGCTTAAAGGTAAATGTGGAAACTCCCACAACTTATCATTATATACTATCGAAAACCTTATTTCAACAATTTTCGACATTATTTTTTATTCTATCTGTTTCCGCCCTGATTCCTCTTCCGGATGATTCCTCAACAGAATCTGTACGTTCTCCCTGATATTTCCAATGGTGACCTCGGTCCTGGAGCCGCCGTATTCGCCGTCCAGCACCCAGTCCACCTCCTGTTCCGAAGTAAGGCGTATGGATGATGTCTTGAACTTATGCACATACTCATTTGGTTCTTCCCTGAGAAACATATAGGAGATAATATTGCTCAAATCCACCGGTGTCCTCGGCATCCGTATGAGCAGCACCTCAAAGAGACCGTCATTGAGAGCCACAGACTGATTCACCAGTCCCTTAAACCCGCCCACACTGATGGTATTGGTCACCATGCCAAAGGCAAAATCCTCCTCCAGCACCTGTCCGTCCCACTCCACCTTCATATGATAGGGCTTCAGTCCTGCCAGACTCTTTACACCTTCCAGCATGTACGCCTGGTGTCCCAGGAGGTTCTTCCTGTCCTGGGATGTCAGATAGGACACTTCCGTAAAAGCCCCAAAGGCCGCTATATACATAAAATTCCTGTCTTCACAAAAGGTTCCGGTGTCAATGGCAAAGGGGGTTCCCTCCACGATATCCCAGGCAGCCAGAGGCATGCGCTTGGGTATTCCCAGGCTGGTGGCAAAGTCATTGGTGGAGCCGGCAGGAATATAGCCCAAAAGCGGCATTTTCTTAAGCTTCATCATCCCGGATATGGTTTCATTGAGGGTGCCGTCTCCGCCGCTGCACACCACCACATCCACCTTTTTGCCCAGCCTGGCCACCACGTCCATGGCATCCTTCTGCTTTTGGGTCACATGGACGCGAAGCTCGTACCCGGCCTTGGTGAAGATGTCCAGTATTTCCATCAGCTGTCCCTTAATCTGTTCCTTACCGGAACGGGGATTGAATACAAACAACATTTTTTTCATCCTGCATTCCTCCCTTTCAGTGTAACCATTTTTGTCAATCTTATCCAATCAGCTTTGTATATGCATTAAATGCATTGGGCAAAGCGTAGGTTTGCTCCAGGTCCTCCCTGGATACCATGAAGCAGGACAGAGGGTTCTCCTCCTTTGAGAGAACCACCCTGTACCCGGTCATGTGCCACTCCACATGGGAAAACACATGCTTTGCCTCCGGCAGCTGCTCCACCGACTCCACTTGCTCCCGGTCAAGTCCCAGCACCTGCGGCACTGCCTCCCCGGAAGCCTTTCCCTCAATGTTGGGAAGCTCGTAGAGGGAAGCCAGCAGCCCCTTGGGAGGGCGCTTGCGTATGGCCACCTTATCCTGGTATTCTATGATAAAAACGGTCCGTTCCTCAATCTTCCTCGCCTTATCCGGAGATTTGTACGGAATCTCCTTCCACCAGCCGTTTTTTCTGGTAAGGCAGATGGATGCCAGGGGACACTGGCTGCATCTGGGTTCGCCGCCCGGTATGCACACCAGGGCTCCGATTTCTATGAGTCCCTGGTTGTAATGGCTGGCCTCATCCCGCGGCATCACGTCCTTAAGCTCTGCCTCGATGCCAGCCTTCACAGAGGCCTTTTTTATATCCTCCCTATCCCCCAGGACCCTGGATATGACGCGGAGCACATTGCCGTCCACAGCCGGCAGCGGAATGCCGTAGGCGATAGAGGCAATGGCCCCCGCTGTATAGCTTCCGATTCCCGGCAGCCGGATCAGTTCATCAAAGGATGCAGGAAGGCAGCCGCCGTATTCTGACATAATCATCCGGGCCGCTGCCTTTAAATTTCTGGCCCGGTTATAATATCCCAGGCCTTCCCACATCTTCATGAGATAATCATCTTCTGCCTGTGCCAGATGTGACACAGTGGGAAACGCTTCCATGAAGCGCTCAAAATAGGGCTTGACCGCCTCTACCCTGGTCTGCTGGAGCATGATTTCCGATATCCATACCCGGTATGGCTCCGGGTCATCCCTCCAGGGAAGGGAACGGGCCCTGGATGAATACCAGGCCAGCAGGGGGCGTTCCATGAAGCTGAGCCGTTCCCTGCGTCCAAGGGGCATCTCCTCCCTCTCCAGTACCTGGAGGCGGTCATACAAATGTCCTGTATCATACATATCCATATATACCTCTTACCGATACCTCTCCTGAAATGACGGCTGATACATTTCCGTCCTCCCGTCTGACCAAAAGGCTGCCTTCACCGTCAATGCCCAGGGCCTTTCCTTTATATTGGCCTCTGGGGTCCAGTACCAGAACCTCCCTGCCCAGATTGACAAGTGACTTATTGTAGTCATCCCTAAGACCTGACATATCGCATGTTTTCATGAAGATATCATAATAATATTCAAAATTATCCGCCACCGCGGCAATGACTAAGCTGCGCTTGATGCTCCTGCCCGCTTCCAGCTTAAGAGAGGTGGCAGTGGCCTTGATTTCCTCCGGAAAACCATCCATATTCACGTTGATTCCGATTCCCGGAATCACATAGCGGATGCATTCCACCTCCGTGCTCATCTCCGTAAGGATTCCGCATATCTTTTTTCCATTCAGCACCGCATCGTTGGGCCATTTAATCATAGCCTCAAGTCCCGTACTCTCCTTCACACCCCTGACCACTGCCAGTCCTGCGATAAGAGTCAGCATGGATGCGCTCATAGGAGACATGGACGGCCTGAGCACCATGCTCATCCATATGCCTGTGCCGGCCGGGGAGACCCAGCTTTTTCCCCTCCGCCCCTTTCCCGCTGTCTGGCGGTCTGCCACCACCAGTGTTCCGTGGGGGGCTCCCTCCTCCGCCAGTTTTCTGGCCCTTGTATTCGTGGAATCCGTCTCATCAAAATATACCAGCCTGGTCCCAATCCACTGCGTATGAAGCATGGATGCAAGCTCAGCCTGGGTTATGACATCAGCACCTTCCACAAGACGGTATCCCCTGTTCCGGACCGCCTCTATTACATATCCTTCTTCCTTCAGTTCACCTACTGCCTTCCAGACAGCAGTGCGGGAAACTCCCAGCATCTCACACAGCCGCTGTCCGGACAGGTAATCCCCGGTGCTTTTAAGCATCCGTAAAATTTCTGTCTTCATATGCCGCTCCTCTATGCCCAGATACTGACGGCGCTTAAAATGCCAAGGACCATAAGTCCTGCCGCCAAAGCCAGCTGCAGGATGCTGGCGCCAAACTTCTTCTTATCCCTTCCTCTGGTCTTAAGCTCAAATATTCCGTTTACCGCGTTTAACAAGGCTGCCAGTAAAAACACCAGAGGGAAAAGCATATGATTTCCCTCCGGGTTAATGAATGACAGCACAGCCAGGATTACAATGGCAATCCCAAGCATCAGGTGTACCATGTCCAGGAATACCCCGGAATGGCGTTCACTCCGTCCTCTCTGTCCCTGCATATATTATGATTCTCCTAACGTTGCCAGCATAACTGCTTTGATGGTATGCATCCGGTTCTCAGCCTCGTCAAACACCACAGACTGGCCGGACTCAAATACTTCGTCTGTTACCTCCAGTTCGGACACATGGAAACGTTCTCCCATCTCCTTGCCAATCTTGGTCTTAAGGTCATGGAATGAGGGCAGGCAGTGCAGGAAAATGGCCTTAGGTCCAGCCAGGTCCATGACAGCCTTTGTCACCTTATATGGAGTCAGGTCCTTAATTCTCTCCTCCCATACCTCGTCAGGCTCGCCCATGGATACCCACACATCCGTATCAATGATATCCGCTCCCTTAACAGCTTCCGCCACATCCTCGGTGAGGGTAACGGAACCGCCGCTGGCCGCCGCATAGGCCTCGCATTCCTTGACCAGGGATGGATCCGGGAAATACTTAGCCGGAGCGCAGGCCACGAAATGCATGCCCATCTTTGTGCAGGCAATCATCAGGGAGTTACCCATATTATAGCGCGCATCTCCCATATACACAAGCTTTAAGCCTTTCAAACATCCCAAATGCTCGCGGATGGTCAGAAGATCCGCTAACATCTGGGTAGGATGGTCCTCATTGGTCAGGCCGTTCCATACAGGCACACCGGCGTACTTTGCCAGCTCTTCCACGATTTCCTGTCCGAAACCACGGTATTCAATACCCTCATACATCCTTCCCAAAACCCTCGCCGTATCTGCAATGCTTTCTTTCTTTCCAATCTGTGACCCTGACGGATCCAGATAGGTGGTACCCATACCCAGATCATGGGCCGCCACCTCAAAGGCGCACCGCGTTCTGGTACTGGTTTTCTCAAAGATAAGGGCCACATTCTTTCCGCGCAGCGAATCTGCCAGCACTCCCTTTTTCTTTTTATCCTTCAGGTCCGCTGCCAAATCCAGCAGGTATGTAATCTCCTCCGGTGTATAATCCTTCAGTGTCAAAAAATGCCTTCCTTTTAAATTCATAGCGTCCTCCCTATTCCGCCACCCATGTCCTGCCATGGATTCGGCTTGTTTTTCTGCAATAAATAAACGTGCATTCCTGTTTAAAAACGCATAGTTATTTATATTTATGCATCTTTATGCATAATATACTACACCTGAGTGCCGCTGTCAAGTACCGGAATCATGGCTTTTAATGCCGCGGTACCGGCTTTTTTGTGAATCAGGCGCAGAAGTTCCTCCACTGTATAAATTTTAAAACGGCTTATGCGGTACTGTTTTGCCAAATCCTCCAGTATGGACAGGTAAAGCTCCTTATAGTCCCACCCCTCCTTCAGTTTCAGTTCCTTTGCCAGCCGCGGAAATATCTGCTCTGTGTATACGCGGTATCCCGCGATGGTTTCCTTCTGCACCTCCCGTCCGGTTTTTACCTCCCCTGCCGCTTCCAGCTCCGGCTTCATGTAAGAGAGGAGGCTTTGTATCTCTGACATCATCTTGTCAAGGTAATATGGTTCACCTTCCGGCGCGTCAATATAATAGACACGTCCCGCCAGACCATAAAGCATACGTTTTCCGTCAAAATATCCCAACAGCATGTTTCTTCTCGCCCGGCGTCTGTCAAACTCCAGAAGGCCGCCCAAATCCCTCCGGGGCGCCACATGGTACAGGTTTACCCCTCCCGGTACCTCCAGCTTCTTTTCCGTATCCACGCCATAACCATATATCCGCAGGACAATCACGTCCTTATATCCTCTGTCCAGCAGCACATCCACCGGCACATTATTGATTCCGCCGCCGTCCATATAATACTTGCCGCCCAGCCGTTCCTGGCGGAAGCCCAGCAGATAGGCGCTGGCCATAAGCAGGTCCGCCACCGTGCCTTCCGGAGCCTCCTTTACATTGGCAATCAGGGGCTGCCGGTCAGAAATGGAGTAGGTTACCACATACAGCTCCCTGTCCGAGTTTCGTATTTTCTCCTCGTCCACCACATCCTCAATCAAAGCCCTGAGGGGAGCGATATCAAATCCGCCGTCCCTCAGGACCCGTATGGCCCCCGTTATGAGTTCCCCCACATTCAGGGATGCCAGACTGGAAATATCCTTAAGGCTGAACTTTCTCAGACGCTCCATAAGCTCGTCGTCCACATCCATGACCCTGGAGTAGCTGATATTCTCCCAAATGCGCTCCGCCTTTTCAAAATCATCCATGCAAATAAGGGCACCGTTCAAGGCGCCAACGGAGGTACCCGCGGCGCCCTTTATCCGGATGCCCGCTTCCCGGAGGGCACGCCAGGCCCCCACCTGATAAGCGCCTTTGGCGCCTCCTCCCTCCAGGACAATTCCATATTCCTTACTCAAGTCCAGCCGCAGCTTAATGATGTCCACCTGCCCTTTCCCGTCTGCCCAGCATAAATGCCACAGGACGTATAAGAATAAGCGTAAGGAATGATACGGCCACAAACACTGCCAGCTGCGCCTCCATAGGCAGCCCGGCCAGGGCTGCCGCAAATCCGCCTATGGCCCCTGCGGCAAACCACAGGGACGTCAGGCAGCCAAAGGCCAGCTCCACTCCCAGAAAAATCAAAAATGATACAAGCCATCCAACTGATAACATATGCACCTTCTCCTTCCTGCGGGCAGATATGGCCGGAAGTCCTTTCCTTACGCTGTTTCCACCGGAACGCTCATTCCTGACGCGGTTCTGTCACTGCCGGCAGCTTCTTCTCTGTCTGGCAGTCTCAAACATAAGAACGGAAGCAGCAACCGCCGCGTTCAGGGATTCCACCTTTCCCTCCATGGGAATCTTCACCAGGCAGTCTGCCAGCGAGGCGGTTTCCTCCGTAAGACCATTGGCCTCATTTCCAATTAAAAAGCCCACATTGTCAGTATAATCCTCCTGGTCATAATTATTCATGCCTTTCAGATGGGCCGCAAAAAGACGCACACCCTTATTTTTCATGAGCAGGCAGGCATCCTGCAGATCATCCGCATACACAAAGGGCATTCTGTATATGGACCCCATCGTAGAGCGTATAACCTTTGGATTATATAAATCTGCCGTAGCATGATTCATAACAATGCCTGTGATACCGGCGCCCTCCCCTGCCCGGATAATGGTTCCAAGGTTTCCGGGGTCCTGAATGGTCTCCAGGACCATGATAGCCAATGGCCTGACGCCTGACGCCGGTCTCACAATGTCATCCATGGTATAGCGCTTCTGCCTCACCACGGCCAGCACTCCCTGGGGCGTCCGCGTATCTGCCATAACATTCATGGCCGCATCGCTGACTGTCTCCGGCCGGAACCGCTCCATCCATTTCCTGTTATCCCGGTTCCCTGCAAAATTCTCCGTAACATACAGGGCATCCACATCCTCCGGGTTCAGCTCCCTGCACATTCTGAGGCCCTCCACCACATACATGCCCTCTTCCCGCCGGGCCTTTGCTTTGCTTCTCAGGCTCACAACACGCTTTACCTGCTTGTTCGATGTACTGTTAATCATCCGTATCCATTCTCCTGACACTGCTTATTTGATGCCTTCCAGTTCCTCCAGCCACAGCCTGCCCGATGCATCGCTGGGCATCCTCAAATCCCCTCTGGGAGAAACCGCCACAGAACCTACCTTAGGCCCGTCCGGAAGGCAGGAACGCTTAAACTGCTGGCTGAAGAAACGTCTGTAGAACACGTTCATCCATTTTAGGATAGTCTCCCTGTCATACTGTGACTTAAACGCCTGGAACGCCAGACGGTAAATCTTGGACGGGGCATATCCGTATCTGAGTATATAATAGAGATAAAAGTCATGAAGCTCGTAAGGCCCCACCAAATCCTCTGTTTTCTGAGAAATCCGGCCGTCCTGCGGGGGCAGAAGTTCAGGACTCACAGGTGTGTCCAGCACATCAAGAAGCACATCCGCCAGCTCCTTTTCCCTGCATGTATCCGCATAGTAGCGGACCAGATGGCGGACCAGGGTCTTGGGAACCGACCCATTGACACCATACATGGACATGTGATCGCCGTTATAGGTAGCCCATCCCAGCGCAAGCTCCGACATGTCACCGGTTCCTATTACCAGACCTCCCACCTCATTGGCAATATCCATGAGGACCTGGGTTCTTTCCCTGGCCTGGCTGTTTTCATAGGTCACATCATGCCTGTCCATATCATGACCGATATCTTCAAAATGGCGTGTCACCGCTTCCCTGATATTAATTTCACGAAGTTCCGCCCCCACCTTTCCCGCCAGAGTGCAGGCATTATTATAAGTCCTGTCCGTGGTCCCGAAGCAGGGCATGGTTATGCAATGTATGCCGGACCTGGGTATCTTAAGACTGTCAAATGCCCTCACGGTCACCAGCAGAGCCAGCGTGGAGTCAAGTCCTCCCGACAATCCTATCACTGCTTCACGGCATCCCGTGTGCTCCAGGCGCTTCTTAAGGCCCATGGCCTGAATGGAAAGAATCTCCTCACAGCGCCTGTTTCTCTGTCTCTCATCCCTGGGCACAAAGGGAGCCGGGTCCACATACCGAAGCACATCACCGCCTGGCTGTGAAGAACCCGCGGCCTGGGCATTCTGGCTCCCGGGGCTGTCCTCCAAAACCGCGTCAAGGTTAAATTCCACAGCCAGATATCCGCCTTCCTCCCTGGCAGCCGCCGGGTCCGGAAATGTGCTCATACGTCTGCGCTCACTGTCCAGACGTTCCAAATCCATGTCAGCACATATACTCTCGTTGATAAACCGTCTGGACTCTACCAGGCATGTCCCGTTTTCAGCTATAATATTCTGGCCTCCAAATACCAAATCCTGGGTGGATTCTCCCTCCCCTGCATTGGCATAGACATAACCGCACACCAGCCTGGCCGACTGACTGCATATCAGATCATGGCGGTACATGTCCTTGCCTGTGGTCTCATCACTGGCAGAGCAGTTCACCACCACTGTGGCCCCGGCCAGCGCGTGTCTGATACTGGGCGGGCATGGCACCCACACGTCCTCGCATATTTCAGCCGCCACCGTAAGTTCCGGCATGTTCTTACACTTAAACAGGAGGTTTGTGCCCATAGGAACCTTTTCTCCATTCCAGTTTGTCATCACTGCCCGCTCATTGCCCGGGCAAAAATTCCTGGCCTCATAAAACTCCGAATAATTAGGCAGGTTTCTCTTTGGCACTATGCCTAGAAGCCTCCCTTTTTGGATGGCTGCCGCTGCATTGTAGAGCTTGCCATCCCGCTCCCAGGGAAGCCCCAAAAACACCAGAATATCCTTTCCGTCCGTAAACCGGACAATACGGTCCAGTTCTTCCCTGGCCTTTCTTAACAGGGCCTTCTGGCCAAACAGGTCCGCACATGTATACGCAGTAAGGCAAAGTTCCGGAAATACCATAAGCTTCACTCCCCTGCTGTATCCCTGGCCAATCAAATCCATAATCTGCTGTGCATTATATTGTGGGTCAGCCACCCTGACCTTTGGCGTGGCAGCTGCTACCCTTAAAAATCCATCTTTCATCTCTGGCCTCCATTGAAAATAATTGTTTTGATTTAATATACCACAGATTGGCAGAAAAATATAGGGAGGAATTGGGCCGGATGGGCACTGGGACCCTGTAAGGTTTCGGTGTATGGTTTTGGGGGAAAATCCCCATTTACATCCCGCCAATTCTATTATACAATCATAAAAACAAATAAAATACAGGAGTTATTTCTATTATGATAAATGAATTTTCCAGAACTGAAATGCTCATAGGCGCCGAAAAAATGAATACCCTTAAGAACTCCACAGTAGCCGTATTCGGGGTGGGCGGAGTTGGATCCCATGCAGTGGAGGCCCTGGCCAGATGCGGCGTGGGCCGCCTGATTCTTGTGGACAATGATACGGTCTCCCTTACAAATATTAACCGGCAGAGTATTGCGCTCCACAGTACCATCGGACAGTTTAAGACCCGGGTCATGAAGGAAAAAATTGCCGACATCTGTCCCGGCACACAGGTTATTACCTTTGAGGAATTCGTACTACCCGATAATATAGAAAGCCTTTTTGAACATATGGAGCTCCAGATGGGGCAGGGCAACTCTGTGGATTATATCCTGGATGCCATCGATACAGTGACCGCAAAGCTGGCCCTG
Source organism: Enterocloster clostridioformis (assembly GCF_020297485.1). Taxonomy (NCBI): domain Bacteria; kingdom Bacillati; phylum Bacillota; class Clostridia; order Lachnospirales; family Lachnospiraceae; genus Enterocloster; species Enterocloster clostridioformis. The sequence goes on along the minus strand of NZ_JAIWZC010000001.1, from coordinate 112,142 downwards.
GCAGGCTTTGCCGCCTCCCACGGTATCCCTGTGATTGCTTCCATGGGTACCGGCAACAAGCTTCACCCGGAACTCCTCCGGATATCCGATATCTCCCAGACCTCTGTGTGCCCTCTCTGCAAGGTGATGCGCAAGGAATTAAAAGCCAGGAATATCTCCGGACTGAAGGTCTGCTGGTCACCGGAGCAGCCCCTTACGCCCGGACAGACGGCGGAGGATACCGGGTGCCGCCGCGCCACTCCCGGAAGCATATCTTTTGTGCCGCCTGTGGCAGGACTTGTGATTGCCGGAGCAATCATAAGGGATATCTGCGGGCTGGAATGAATTTTTAAACACATTCTGGCATAGCCGCAGATATCCCTCTGCTCTCTTTTTATAATTATTCATCCCCAGTCCTATTCCAAGGGCGCCCGGTAAAACCTGCCTACAAACTGCTGTGTCCTCAGCACATTGATGATGATATGCTCATCTGCTTCCTGCATGATGTGGATGGCGTTGTTTACCTCATAGGCTGATATGACTGTATTTAACAGGTACATTTTCTTTTTGCTGTACCCTCCCATGGCTTCCACACAGGACATTCCATGGCGGAAATGACTGATATAGGCATCCACCACTTCCTGTCCTTTTATGGTAGTTGCCTGAAGAGTAACCAGCTCATAGCGGTGATGGAAGGCGGAAATCATGCGGGTGGAGATAAACTGGAAAATAATGGAATATCCCGCGTGCTTCCAGCCAAAAATAGCGCCGTAAAAACAGTACATGACAGCATTTCCAAAAAACACATAGGACCAGATGGAAAGCCCGGTGCGGTTGGATACAAAGAGGGCTATAAAATCCGTGCCTCCGGTGGAGGCGTTTCCCCGGAGGGCAATGACGATTGCACTTCCAAAAATGACGCCTCCAAAAATAACATTCAGCACTTCATCTGTAAAGATGGGGCTGAAGTTAAATATCTGCAGGAAAATACTGCTTAAAAATACCTGGACCAGGGAAAATATTGTAAAACGGATGCTGATTCCCTTACAGCACAGGATTGCCACCGGAATATTCAGCAAAAGCATGGTGACCTGCATGGGAATATTAAGCCCTTTCAATTCCCCCAGCCGTTCCACAAGCATGGCCATGCCAGTAAATCCGCCGGATATGATACCGGCCGGCCGCACAAAAACCTGCAGCGCATAAGACTGGATAAGCGCGGATACAAACACCGCAGCCACTGTAATGCAGGTTCTTACCCTCCTGTCTTTCTTCCACTGATTGATAAAAGCTGAAATTCTCAGAATCTGTCCCATAGGAAATTTCGCTCCTGTTTCATTTAGTTATCATATCACATAATTATCCTTCATGCTTTTCTGCCACTGGACCAAATCCTCCAACGTATATTTATCCACCACTCCGCTGATGGCCTCATCCAGCTCGCGCCACAGGCGCAGGGTCACACAGTCCATCTGCCTGGCACAGGGGTTCTCATCCCCGCTTAAGCAGTCCACCGGGGCCAGGCTTCCTTCTGTGATTCTCAAAATAGAACCCACTGTATAGTCCGAAGACGGTCTGGCCAGGTAATATCCTCCCTGATTTCCCCTGATGCTGCGCACAAAGCCGGCCCTGGATAAGATGGAGATAATTTGCTCCAGATATTTGCCGGATATTCCCTGACGGTTGGCTATGTCCTTTATTTTAACAGGCTCGCCGTCTCCGTGAATGGCTAAATCCACCATGGTGCGGAGGGCATAACGGCCTTTTGTCGATACAAGCATATATGTTCACGTCCTTTATCTTACAATTTATCCTGACATGAGTATATCATACTATTCCCGTAGGAAATATGTCAATAGCAAGTTATTGTTCCTGCCAGGTCTGTTGGATTGCTTTATGAATAGAGTGCGCCATTTTCGGGAAAATAATATGGAAACTGAGAAAAATTGCAGGCCTGATTCCATGTAGCCGGCCTGCTAATCATTGAGAACGGAGGATTTTCATGAAGAATGAACCGGTATTCCTGACTGACAAAAACCACAACATAGTGTTGGAGGCCCTTTCACCGGCTCCCAATGCAGCTCTCCCCGATTCCTGCAAACCCTTTGAAATCCTGGAGCCCACAACCGCTGAAGGCGCAGCGGAAAAACATCTTCCGGTAGTGGAGCAGAATGGACTCCGTGTGACAGTCAAGGTTGGAAACATTTTCCATCCCATGGACCAGGAGCACAGCATCGGATGGGTGTGCCTTGTGACGAAAGCCGGCTGTATCATGCGCGTTCCACTGACCCCTGATTGCGAGCCGGTGGCATCCTTCACCCTGGAGGAGGGGGATGCTCCTGCTGCGGCTTACGCTTACTGCAATCTCCATGGGCTGTGGAAAAAATCAGTCTGATTTTGCCCGCCTTTGTTTCCCGGGCAAAGTGCCGGAAACATCCGGACAAAAATGAGAGCCGCCCTTCCCCCACAGAAGGCAGCTCTCAGTCACGATCAAAAACCGTCACACTATTAGTTTATCTGGCATCCCCATACCAAACAAAAACCTGTAAGGCACTCCTTTGTGCTTCTTACATGGACACTATACCACCGCTTCCATGATTTGTCAATCATCTTTGTGCATATTAGTGAATTTCTTTCCCCTATAAACAAGTTTTTATATAAAATTCTTCCATTTTTCCACAGTTCAAAGACAAATGTCTCCTGTATATTTATCTTTCATCGGTACATACTAACTTAAGCCATAATTTTTATCTGAAGTCACACAGAAAGGAAGAAACCATGGAATTTTCCCAAAATTTAAAGGACAACATTACTTACCTTCACAAGAAGCTGAATGTACAGACAAATTTTGACGTGGTATACCGCGTAGTCCACATCGGCGGCCGGGAAGCATGTCTTTATTTCATAGATGGTTTTACAAAGGATGAATCCCTGTTAAAAATTCTGCAGGTATTCTCCACCATCAAGCCGGAGGATATGCCAAAGGACGCCCACGGCTTCTCCAAACAGTATGTTCCTTACGGCGAGATTGGACTGCTTTCCAATGACCAGGATATGACCGTCCAGCTGTTGTCCGGTGTGTCCTGCCTCTTTATTGACGGTTATGATAAATGTATTACGATTGACTGCCGCACCTATCCAGCCCGCGGCGTCAGCGAACCGGAAAAGGATAAAGTCATGCGTGGATCCAGGGATGGCTTTGTGGAGACCCTGATTTTTAATACTGCCCTGATTCGCCGGAGAATCAGGGACCCCAGGCTTACCATGGAAATCACATCCGCCGGAGAGAGCTCCCACACCGACATTGCCATATGTTATATGGAAAACCGGGTGGATAAGCAGCTTCTGGATAAAATCAAGAAACGGATTCAGAATCTGAAGGTAGATGCGCTGACCATGAATCAGGAAAGCCTGGCAGAGTGTATCTTTCCCCATAAATGGTTTAATCCATTCCCCAAATTCAAGTTTTCAGAACGGCCCGATACCGCTGCCGCCTCTATTTTAGAAGGAAATATCATTATCCTGGTAGACAATTCCCCTTCTGCCATGATACTTCCCTCCTCTGTCTTTGATATCATAGAGGAGGCAGATGATTACTACTTTCCTCCTATTACAGGCACGTACCTCCGTCTGTCCAGGATGACCATATCCCTGCTGTCCCTGCTTTTAACCCCTACATGGCTTCTGTTTATGCAGAATACGGAGCTCATACCGGACTGGCTGGCCTTTATCCAGCTGTCAGACCCGCTTAATGTGCCTTTAATCTGGCAGCTTCTTATACTGGAATTTGCCATTGACGGCCTGCGGCTGGCGGCTGTCAATACTCCCAATATGCTGACCACCCCCCTCAGTGTGATTGCCGGTATTGTTCTGGGGGAATACGCGGTAAAATCCGGGTGGTTCAACAGTGAGACCATGCTCTACATGGCCTTTGTTACCATTGCCAATTACTCCCAGGCCAGCTTCGAATTGGGATATGCCATGAAATTCATGCGCATCATCATTCTAATACTGACAGCCATCCTGAATATATGGGGATTTGTCATCGGAATCATCCTGTCGGCCTGCGCTATCATATTCAACAGAACCATTGCCGGCAAAAGCTATATTTATCCGCTGATTCCATTCAGCCTTTCAGAATTAAAAAAACGTTTTCTCAGAGGGAGGCTGCCTCATACAGAAAAGTGATTGTTCTATTCCTATGGTAACACAGTATAGAGAAGCAGCGAACCGGCCTTTTGGCCGGTTCTGCTCCCTATCTTATATTGTTATACATATCAAAATAGGCCCCCGCCTCTTCCAGGTCATCTTTTATAAGGGCTTTAATGCCTTCAAAGTTTATCCGCATTTCTGAACAGGGTATGGCCATTGGCGTTTTTCACCAGACCAGTCACATCAGGCTTTGCCAGGATAACGGCATTCAGATAATATAGAGGTATAATGGGCATCTCATCCATCAGGATGGACTCCGCCTCCTTAAATATCTCCATACGCTTACTGTTATCCGCCAGGTTGCGGCATTCTTCTATCATGCTGTCATACTTCATGGCATTGTCTCCGCTCCAGCGGTTCTGGTTGTAGGCGCGGGCCTGGGTAAAGCAGTTCAGATTGGTGTCCGGATCCAGGTAGTCACCGGTCCATCCGTCAAAGCAGACGTCAAAGTTTCCGGCCTTCTGCTCATCCCAGTACACCTTGGACTCAAAGGTAACAATATCTGCCTGTACTCCAAGGTTATCCTTCCACATAGACTGGATTACCTGGGCAATTTCTTTGTTCTCTTTTGTGTTGGTAACGATGAAGGTCAGAACTGGCAGTCCCTCTCCATTGGGATATCCCGCGTCTGCAAGAAGTTTCTTTGCAGCCTCCACATCCTCTTTAATCAAGTCGCCTGACACGGTGCGGAAGTCGTCAGAGGAGCCTTCATATGGTATCCCATAAGGCACGAATCCGTAGGCTGGCTCAGGCTTAGACGGAACAATGGACTCGCAGATTGTCCTGCGGTCGATAGCCATGGCCAGGGCTCTTCTCACATCCGGATTGGACAGATACTCCCTGGAACAGTTGAAATCATAATACCGGGTTCCAATTTTGTCATATCCCTTCAGTTCTTCCGTGTTCTCATACTGGTCAATGGCCTGGGAAGTTACCAGGTTATCGCCCATTGCGTCAATTTCACCTGCATTATATGCAGACAGGGCTGACTCCGGAGACTGGATGATTACGATTTCCACTCCGTCCAGTTTAACGGAGTCCGCGGCATAGTAATTGGCATTTTTCTTCAGTACATAGCTGCTCTGGGGATTTATCTTCTCAAGGGTAAATGCACCGTTGCACACATAGGTATCCGCGGATTTGGTCCATGGCTCCTGTCCCTCCACCACATCCTGCTTAACAGGGAAAAAGTTGCTGGATGCAGTCAGATAAAGAAAATATGGCGTAGGTGCTTTCAGGGTTACCTCCAGGGTTTTATCGTCCAGAGCCTTTACCCCTACATCCTGGACAGAACCGCCCTGTGTGTTGTACTCTTCCCCGCCCTTCAGATAGTGCAGTTCCCATGCGGCCGGGGAAGCCGTATCTGGATTCAGGACGCGTTTCCAGGAATATTCAAAATCTCCTGCCGTCAAATCGCTTCCATCGGACCATTTAAGTCCGTCTTTCAATGTAAAGGTGTAGGTCAGTCCGTCTTCGCTTACCTCATATGTGTCACACATGGCATTGCTCAGGCTTCCGTCTGCCTCCAGCTGGAACAGACCGCAGAACATATTCTGCAGGAAGGTGGACGATGTGCTGTAGTTATTCAGGGTGGGGTCCAGTGTTTCCGGTTCCTCCATCACCGCATAGGTAAGGATTTTCTCTCCTTCTTTTGACCCGGCAGCCGCATCTGCCGAAACCTCTGTGCCGGCATCTGACCCGGCAGGACCGCTCTGTGTTCCTCCGCAGCCGGCCAGGGTGGTGGCAGCCAGGGCTGCACACAGTAACAGGCTTAATTTTTTCTTCATAGATTTCCTCCTTTTTCCGGATTCCCGTTGAGCAGAATCCAATACAGAAAATTATACCTGTATTCTCCGTGGAAAGTCAATACATGGAAAGCAGTTTGACAGAGCAGGCCTTGTCACCGCCCCGGCCCGGCCGCCGTCCCGCCTCTCCTGTTCAGACCTTCTCACCTACTCCAGCTCCAATCCGCCTGTATACAGCTGGTAATACATTCCCCTCTCCTTTATCAGGCTCTCGTGGTCTCCCGTAAGCATGGTATCATATCCTTCCGGAAGCATCTCTATGAACTGGCCGGCATTGGCCAGCTCCGCGGCATCGCAGATCTCCCTGCCCGCGGCATTTTTATTGCCCCACCGCAGGTTATCACGGATGGTGCCGCTAAACAGGATATTTTTCTGCAGAACCACTGTCACCTGATCTCTCAGGGCCTTAAGCCCATACTCCTTCACATCCCGTCCCTCCCAGGAGACCTATGGTTTCTCCTGATTTAATATGGATATCCACATCCTTAAGGGCCAGCTTCTCCTTATCCCCTATGCAGATGAAGGACACATGTTCAAAGTCAATGCTTCCGCCCGCCACCTCCTGTACCGGGTCGTCCGGGTCTGACAGGCTGCTCTGTTCATCCAGCACCTCCACGATACGCTCTGCCGAGGAACGGGCCATGATGACCATGCCAAACATCATGGAGAGCATCATCAGGCCGGACAATATCTGGACCGCGTAGATAATCATGCTTGTCAGCTCGCCTGTGGTCATGCTGCTTCCCACAATGAGTCTGGCTAAGACGGTGCCGCCCCGTGGCAGCCATAGGCCCTTTCGCTCCATCAGCTTCAGAATCTCCGTGGCTGTGGGGCGGCGATAAGGCGGACGGTTGGATTTAATTGCAACGGCTCCGGCAGCAGACAAGACAGACCCCGGAGGGTTTCTGGGAGTTTCCCCTGGATTTGATAAAATGCGCATTTACAACCTGGATTTTCCTGCTATAATTGGTAGGGGTGTCTTATCCCAATTCATATTCTGAGAGGTTATCATGAAATACAATTCACATCAATTTCATTGCGGACTAAAAGATGGCGTACCCATCGGGCTGGGATACCTGGCCGTTTCCTTTACCTTTGGAATCATGGCAAGGGGAGCCGGCCTAACCACTCTCCAGTCCGTTGTCATGTCCTTTACCAACCTGACAAGTGCGGGGCAATTTGCAGCCCTGGGAATCATACAGGCCGGAGCCCCCTTTATGGAAATGGCAATGGCCCAGCTCATCATCAACCTGCGCTACTGTCTCATGTCCTGCTCCCTGTCCCAGAAGCTGAGCGCAGATATGCCCTTCTTCCACCGTTTCTTCATGTCCTATGGGGTTACGGATGAGATATTTGGCGTGTCCGTATGCCGTCCTGGCTGTCTGAGTCCCTTTTACAGCTATGGGCTTATCTGCGTTGCCGTACCCGGCTGGACCCTTGGCACCCTGCTGGGAGCCGTTTCCGGGGAACTGCTTCCGGCGCGCCTCTTAAGCGCCCTGAACGTGGCGCTGTACGGAATGTTCCTGGCTGTGGTGATTCCGCCGGCCAAGACAAGCAGGATTCACACCGGCGTCATCCTGGCCTCCATGGCTTTAAGCCTTGTGTTTGCTCATGTGCCGTTCCTGGCAGGTCTCTCATCCGGCTTTAAAATTATCCTGTTAACCATCCTGATTGCCGGCGCGGCAGCCATTCTGTTTCCTGTAAAGGAGGATAATGAACATGAATCATAATGTGTACCTATATATCCTTGTGATGGCAGGCGTAACCTACCTGATTCGTCTCCTTCCGCTGACCTTGATTAAGAAGGAGATAAGGAACGTATATATAAAGTCCTTTCTCTATTACGTCCCCTACGTCACCCTGTCCGTCATGACCTTTCCTGCCATCCTCCACGCCACTGCCTCTGTGTGGTCCGGCGCAGCAGCCCTGGCAGTGGCTGTTATCCTGGCCTGGAAGGGCAAGAGCCTGTTCCAGGTGTCCCTGGCCGCATGTGCCATGGTATTCCTGCTGGAACTGTTCCTGTAAGCAAGATCCTTTCATTTCCCAGAACTCCTACAGCGACAATCCGCCTCTTGCCCTTGCCCGCCTGTCCATGACAGACTGGATGACCGGAACCATGAATATTGCAACAATTCCGCCTGCATAACCGTTATTATACAGGTTCATGCCTCCATACACGATTCCCACATTGAGGGCAACGGAGGAATGCAGGTAACCTGCCACGATTCCGGCCACCACGCCAAACTCCCCGGCCACCGGCGCAAGGGTGGTGGAGAATAAAAGGGCCAGCATGGGAGAGGGCTGATAAATGTTCCATGTCTTGGTGAAGCTGGCCAGATATACCCCCATCATCACCGGAGCTATGTTCCTCAGATGTTTTCCCGTGGCCCCAAAGCCCACAACGGTAAAGATACCGCAGATGGTGGGTCCGTTCAGCTCACCTCCCACTGCCAGCACGAAATAGGTGGCGAACAGTCCATTGACTCCCATATTGAACACGGTGCTGGCGCCGCCTTCATCTCTCAGATAATCCGTTCCGCCGATTCCATAGGATTTGATGATTCTTTTGTACGATTCCCAGATACTTCTGCCCCGCACCGCAACCCCAAAGACGATCATTCCGCCAAACAGTACAGACAGCACGATACCAAAAACCTCATTGTTTCCCGTGGACCAGATGAGCCTGGATTCTATCTCCACTCCAAAGGATTTTAGCACTGACACAATGACTGTGGCTATGATGCCCGCGGCAAACCCCACATTGTACAAAGAGTATCCTTTGTGTGCAAAATGCACATGGGTGGAAAGGGGCGGCAAAACAAAGCCTATAACCAGCCCCACGGCCAGAGCTATGGCCAGCCGCATCACCAACGGCAGGTTGCCCACCTGCATCATCTGGGTGATGATTGGCGAAAGACTGGTTCCGTACAGGCCGATGTAGATGTACCTGCGCATGGACGTCTTGTGGTACCTGGCGTACAGGTACACTCCGGCCAAAATGGCCCAGATGTTAAGCAGATTTTTGCCAAACAGTGAGAAGCCGAACATCAGGCAGCTGGATGTGATGGTGTGGCCGTCCATATCCATACCCATAAAGTAGATGATACCAATGCTCATAAGCGTCAGTGCACCGGCGTTAATAAGGGCCGCCCCCACACCGCCCACAACGAAATAATCCGTAATCAGAAAATCGGGCTCTTTTATCAGACGCACGATTCCCGGACCTATTTCCTGGATTGGCTGCAAAAACAGCCCAATGACCATAAAATAAACAGGAAGCAGGGACAGAAGAAAAAACTTCTGCTTCCTGGTCAGGGATTTCAGTTCATGAAAATGTTCCAGATGTTTCATAAATACCTCCCAATCAGCATTCTTTTTCTATCATAACTGATAGACCCCCGGTTGGCAAAGACATTTTTTACTTCTGTTGGAAAATTTATTATTACGGGCCGGGTCCGGCATGTCCCGGTATATTTACGGTTCAGGTACAGAAAGGCAGTCCAGGGATATCTTTCAACCGCCGTCCCAAAACAAAAAGCGCCCGGTCACCCGGGCATCCACATCTCACATTTTCTATTTTCCAAATGTCACAAACCGATTATCCCTTAACATCTTCACAAATTCAGCCAGCCGTTCATACAGCGGCTCGGCCTGGTCTGCGAATTCTTCCCTGACCAGCACTCCGATGTCAATGATATTCCTGTTTCCGTCCATCTGCTTCCAGACAAAGCTTCCGAACCGGTCCAGCTTCACATGGCTCACTTTGGGCGTGACCCACAGCTTCTGGGCCAGCTTATCAAAGATTCCCTTGTGCACCATGTCCACGGTCACTATTCCCTGTCCGTCCTCTTTCCACGAGAACTCGGGGTTTCTGACCGGTACCTTTTCCAGATAATTATGGTCCTTTTTCTTATTGAAGCCCAATGTAATCCTTCCTTCCATCTCCGTCATATCATAAGCATACACAGGGCGCCGGAATACCTGACACCCCATGCACGCGGAACTCACACCATGTTATACCAGTATGCTTATTTCCTGTTCTCTTTATGCCAGATGGTAAATTTGCACATGGTAAGCATCAGCAGAGCAAAGACAATGAGTGATACAATCTTTGCTGCCGGGCTCACAAGGAAAGCGCCCAATCCGTTATCCAGGGCAGACAGGTTGATGAAATCGCCCAGATACCCGCCTCTTGCGCTTGAAAGAGGGATGATGGCAAATACGGCCAGCATGATTCCCACCAGACCTTCTCCCGCAATCATACCTGATGTATAGAGCACGCCCCGGTCAATAGCCTCTTTCTTATCCTCTTCCTTTGCGTATTTACGCTTTTCATACCAGTGGCGAATAAGTCCTCCCACCATGATGGCTGCCGTGGTCCTCAGAGGCAGATATAAACCTACCGCGACCGGCATTACCGGAATCCCAAGGATTTCGATAACAACGGCAATGGCCGCGCCTGCCAGAATCATGTTCCATGGAAGGTTGCCGTCCATAACGCCCTCTACCACGGTCTTCATAATCATGGCCTGGGGAGCAGGAAGCTCTGCCGAGCCATAGCCCCATGCCTGGTTCAGAAGGTACAGTACGCCTCCGATGGCAATGGCGGAAGAAACCACGCCAATCAACTCGCCCATCTGCTGGTTCCTTGGTGTGGAACCTACCAGATAACCTGTCTTTAAATCCTGGGAGGTATCCCCGGCAATGGCCGCAATGACGCAGATGACACCGCCGATGGAGATAACGCCCATCATGCTCTCATGGGTGGCTCCGGACACAGCTTTAAGCACCAGCGCTGATACCAGCAGAGTGGCAATGGCCATACCGGATACCGGGTTATTGGAGGAACCAACCAATCCCACCAGACGTGAGGACACGGCCGCAAACAGGAAACCGAACACGGCAATCAGCAGAGCGCCCACAAAGCTTACAGGAACAGCCGGCACCAGCCATATGATTACCACGGCAATGAGGACGCCTATGAGTACCACATTCATAGGGATATCCCTGTCCGTACGCAGGGTGGAAACCTGACGTCCGCCCTTCAAGTCCCGCATAGCATCCCTGAAGGTATTTACAATCATGGGAAGGGACTTGATCAGGCTTATGATACCTGCCGCTGCCACAGCTCCGGCGCCGATGTAACGGATATAAGAGCCCCACATAGCCTGGCTGCTCATCTCGCTGATCAGCACATCTGCCGGTGCAAAGGGCGTTGTGAGCCCGCCTCCGAACAGCTTAATAATCGGCATCAGAATCAGCCATGATATAATGCCTCCCGAAAACATGTAGGAGGAAATCTTTGGACCGCAGATGTAACCTACTCCCGCAAGGGCGGGGAGTACGGAAATTCCCACGCCGCCGCCGTATTTGCGGATATCATAATCCACATCGCCGGGGAACAGCTTCAGGCCGTCAGCCACAAACTTGTACAAAGCGGCAATTCCCATACCCGCAAATACAACGCCCGCTTTGGAACCGCCCTGCTCTCCTGCAATCAGTACCTCGGCACATGCCTGTCCCTCCGGATAAGGAAGAACCCCATGCTCCTTGACAATCAGCGCCTGGCGCAGCGGAATCATAAACAGCACACCCAACACGCCTCCGCACAGCGCAATCAGCGCAATCTCAACCAGGGAAGGCGCGCCCTCTCCCCAGTCTCTCATCCACATAAACAGAGCCGGCAGGGTAAAGATAGCTCCTGCTGCCACAGATTCACCGGCAGAACCAATGGTCTGCACCATGTTGTTCTCCAGAATGGAATCCCTTCTGAGGATGACCCGGATAACGCCCATGGAGATAACTGCCGCAGGTATGGACGCGGACACGGTCATACCCACGCGAAGGCCCAGATAAGCATTGGCAGCGCCAAAAAGGACGGCCAGAAGGATACCCAGGATCACGGAAACCGCAGTGACTTCCGGAACCACCTTGTCAGCCGGTATAAATGGTTTGAAACCATTTTCATCTTTCATGTATCTATCGCTCCTTTCGTATTGACCACATAAAAACCAAATATTTTGGCTCTTACGTGAGATACAAGCCAACCCTGCCTAAACAGGACGGCTTGTATCTTATCCCCGTAATTATAGCATCCTTCAGAAAAAATTTCCACATTTTTTGCGAAAATGGTATGAATTGCATTAATTTTTTTAATTTTTCCATCATTTTCATTTAATAAAACGGCCACACAGCCTTACAAAACAAAGTATTTTCTCTGTTTTGTGGCTTGTGGCCGAAAAAAAATTCCGAAATCCATTATTTTTCACAATCAAATACAAGTCCCCAGGAGGCCCGTATATCGTCCATGAGCCTCAGGATGTCCAGAGTATCTTCTTTTTTATGTACATCTTTAAGTACATCTCTGGAGGACATGCCCAGCCGGACGCACCGGTTCACCTCCTGTATCTGATACTCAAAGCCGTTTACCTCAAAGGGAAAGTCCAGAACATATTCCTCCCCCTTCATTCCATTTACCGTGTCAGCGAATTTTGCCGCTATGATTCCGGTTGCCAATATTCCAATTTACTATGAAACGCGTCCGAAACACGCTCTAAGTATCCGCTCTGGCCAGCGTGCTCTCCAGGCTCACATCCTTACCCGGGTCAAAGAAGGCATAGCCTGCTGCAATGCCAGCCGGAAATACATTCCCGTCGCTGTATGCCTTCACGGCCCTTTCCATGGCCAGGATTCCACGGAATACCTGATCCTGCCCCAAACCGTCTAACTGTACCACAAACTCATCCCCGCCAATGCGGAACAGGGGCGCCCCCGGAAATGCTTCCCGTATAATGTCCGCGGACCTGCGGATGTATTCGTCCCCCCTGTCATGGCCGAAGCGGTCATTGACCCCCTTTAAGTCATTGAGGTCGCACATGAGGAAACCGCTGCCCGGTATCTCCTCCGTATGGCTGTTCTTGTGCCGCAGCATGTGTTCATAAGCCAGCCGGTTTCCAACACCCGTGAGTCCGTCCCTGTCACGCTCCACCTTCAGCGCCTTGGTCTCAAGGATTTCATCGGTCACATCCTCCACCACACAGCGGATGGGATGGGCCGCTGTTTTACATGTTATTCATTCTGGCTGCTGTTGCGGTCCGGATTGTTATTCCTGAAATACAGGGCGGTCAGAGAGCCGTCCGTCTCCCCTTCGTCCGGCAGTATCAGGAACACGCCTGTGGTCTTTGTGTCGTACAGGGCATCCAGGACCTCGGGTGCCAGCGCCTCCAGCAGGCGGTCCGGCTGTCCCCGGTATTCCAGCCCGTCCGGACTGTCAAAATACCGGCTTATGGTATCTGTATGATGGCTGAAATTAGTCCAGACATTCTTCATCTGGTTCTCCAGATTATTCCTGCGGCCCTTTACCTTTTCCGCAAATATACGGTACTGGTTGGCCTCTGCCTGTTCCATGACTCCCCCTGCCACCATGAAGGACACCAGAAGAACACTCTGCAGTACCAATAATACCACAAATGCTATGCTCAGCTTAAATGCTATGGATTTACTTCTGAATTTTCTGTCCATCTGTCTTACCAGCCATTTCCTTTAGGAGTGTTTCATACCAACGGTTAAGATGCTCCTCGTCCAGCAGCTCCCTTTCCACCGACTCCCTGCTCTCACCTTTTTCCATCCGCTGCTTCAGGGTTTCCAAATCCGCGTTCATACAGTTCTCCAGCGATACGGAAAATATCTGGTCCATGTCATAAGACCCCTGAAAGGTTTCGCGGACATATACATTATGGTTTTCCAGGGCATCAAATGAGGTCCGGATGCTCTTCTCCACTGCCTGGACATTGTCCCGGCTTTCCACATGGGCCACCGGGTCTGATACGGATTCCAGCGTCTTCTCCTGCACTGGCAGATATCCTGTAGCCATTGCAAAGCGTATATTCTGCTCCGGCTCAGTGAACCATTTAAGGAACCGGACCGCGGCCTGCTGGTGACTCTCATCCGTGGAAAACACCGCCATGTTGGCCCCTCTCTGTCCCATATAAGACGTACCGCCCTGAAAAACAGGATAGGCATAGCTGCCGCAGGCGATGGGATGGGACTGTTTTTCATCCTCAATTACCACCTGCGGAAAGAAACCCGCGCCTGCCGAGGAACCGATATAGTGGGCGGCTGTCAGAGAGGCAAAGTCATTGAATGCGTTCATCCCCAGGAACGGACTGCCCCCGGACCATTCATAATACATGCCCGCTGCCTGTGCCAGGCCCTCCCAGGTTTTAAGCATCTCTTTGTCCGCTCCTGTGTCCCCGGCAAACCGTTCCCAATCCGTTTCATTGAGATAGAGAATCTCCGTGGATTTTGCCACCGGAATCATCCGGCAGATGCCGTCCCCCTCCCAGATTCCCTCCTTCAGGAATTCAGGCCGGTAAGCGTCCAGTTCTTCTTCCGAGAAATAGTCATCCAGATGGACCAGGGGCACTATCCCGTCCAGCCTGTGGGCGCTGTCCGGATAGGATGCAAATATATCCGGCAGCGGATCTGAGCCGATGACATGGCTGGCGGACGCGTACAGCACATCATCCAGTTCATTGCCGGAGCCATATCCCACCGGTTCCACTATGATTCCCTGTTCCATGCCCACAGTCTCGTTAAATTCCATCACCAGGTCATCAAACGCGCTCTTGGCCACTGCGTTATGGGCATGCCAGAGCACTACCACCGCAGGTTTTCCCTCATCTTCCTTTTTTCCATCTCCGGCCATGCATCCGCCAAGCCCCAAAACAGCGGCCACGACAGCCGCCAATATGTATACGTATGGTCTGCGATTCATAATGAATTTCCTCCCCGTGCGGTCTTTCCATGGCAGACACAGATGCCGCCACACTCCGAACACGCCACATCTTAAGTATAACACGAGAAACAGCCTGCTGTCTATTCTGGTTTAATAAGGAACATCCCAAAGAAAAAGACAGGACTCCCTGGTCCTGCCTTGTTCTTTTTATGCCTCTCTGCCTGAATGTGAGTAAAATGTAATCAGATACAGACCACACAACCCTACCAGCGCATAGATGATCCTGGTCACCCAGGAGGCTGTTCCGAAAATCCATGAAACCAGGTTGAAATTAAAGAATCCTACCAGCCCCCAGTTCACAGCCCCAATCAGGGCGATTGTCAGAGCGGTATAATCCAATGCCTTATTACCCATTGCATGCTACCTCCTTGTCATGAGCATTTCGTGTCTGCTTTCCAGACACATATGCAGCTTGCTATACGCTGGTAGTATGTACCGGTTTGTGGAATTCCATACATTTTTTGCTTATTTTATCGCGATTCCTGTTTTCCGGCCGATGAAGGCGCTTCTGCCGGCGGATCCTGATTATCCTCCCCGGCCGCCTCTCTCATCTGCCGGATTACCTCCTCCGGAAGTATGTCATACAGACGGTTCCGCTTAAGAGGGGGCTGTTCCAGATATTCTTCCCTCAGCATGCCGTTTACCCGGTCCAGCTCCTCCTTAAGCTCCCTGGCCGATATCAGGCGGCATCCCTGACCCAGTATGATGACTTGTTCCACTCCGTCTGAGGTTGCCACGGACACATCGAATCTGCGGGCATTTTCATGGGCAAACTTCTCTATATACTGGTCCGCTGTCTCTGCTTCCTTTGTGTAGACCACCCGGATATTGTGGTATTCGGAAACCTCTGTGACATGTCCCGCCACGCGGTAGGCGTCAAACACCACCATGAGACAGCACCTGCGTATGGCCTGATAGTTGCAGAGCAGATCCATGAGCCGTCCTCTGGCTCCGTCCATGTTATCCCGGGCCAGCTCCCGCAGCTCCTCCCAGGCAAAGATGATATTGTAACCGTCCACCAGCAGATATTCCTGTCTGGCCTCCTGTTTCTGGTAGGTTCGGGTCACCGGGCCGCTATAGGTTACGGCGTTCCTGCTTTCTCTGCTCCTGCCGGGATATCCTTTGCGCGGTGACTTATCCCGGCTGTTGGAATAAAAGGTGCGCTCCAGTATGGCGTCAATCTCATCCGTGCCCAGCCATGCTTCCACGTGTTCTTCCTGTCCGGCAGAGGATTTTCCCGGATTCCTGCAAAAAGCCAAATCCCCTTTTTCATCCATTTCCTCCCCATCCGGGGATTCTATTACAAGACCGCTGTCCACATGCATATACTCCTTCACCCGGTCCCAGCTCACCACGAATCCGGCCCCGTGGGCGCAGAACACGGAGCCTGTGGGATTTTCCGTATCTCTCTCCGGATCATAGCCGGTCTGCTCAATGATTTCCCGGCTGTTATGGCAGGGCTCGTATCCTTTGAGCGTACATGCCAGCCTCCCCTGTCCCCTGGTGTACGACATGACCTCTGACTGATACCCACGCATGGAGGCAACCGGCGCCTGTCCCGTGAGAACGGCCTGTCCCTGCCTGTTTTCCTCGATGACACAGGTCCCGCACCGCTTCTCAATATCGGTCATGGCGCGCCCGATGGACGCCTCAGGCACTTCCAGACGGAAGGTATACCACGGTTCCAAGAGGATACAGGCCGCCTCCATAAGCCCCTGGCGCAGGGCCCGGTAGGTGGCCTGCCTGAAATCCCCTCCCTCTGTATGCTTGTTATGGGCCCTGCCCGCCACAAGGGTGATTTTCATATCTGTTATGGCTGCTCCGGTCAGAACCCCCCGGTGCACCTTCTCTTCCAGGTGGGTCAGCACCAGGCGCTGCCAGTTCCTGTCCAGGTCATCCTCGCTGCATCTTGCCTCAAACTGGAGTCCGCTTCCGCGTTCTCCCGGTTCCATAAGCAGATGGACCTCCGCATAGTGGCGCAGGGGTTCAAAATGCCCCACCCCCTCCACGGCGCCCGCGATTGTCTCCTTATACACGATGTTCCCTGTGCCAAATTCTGCCCGAACTCCGAAACGTTCTTCAATCAGGCTCTTCAGCACCTCAATCTGCACTTCTCCCATAAGCTGCATGGATATCTCTTTCAGCTCCTCATTCCATACCACCCGCAGCAGTGGATCCTCCTCCTCCAGCTGGCGGAACTTGGGCAGCATCACAGCCCCGTCGCAGCCCTCCGGCAGTTTTACCTGATAATTGAGCACAGGCTCCAGCACCGGGAGCATGGAATCCTCCCCGGCTCCCAGTCCCTGTCCCGGATAGGTCCTGGTAAGGCCGGAAACAGCGCAGATGGTTCCTGCCTCCGCCTCAGGCACAGCCTCATACCGGTCCCCGGAATATACACGGATCTGGTTTACTTTTTCCTGCCATGCCTCGGATGGCTTTTCGGTATTCCCGCCGGATACGGTTCCCTTTACCTTAAGTCTTCCGCCTGTAATCTTTAAGTGGGTCAGACGGTTTCCCTGGTCGTCCCTGGAAATCTTGTACACCTTCGCCTCGAACTCCTGCGGATATTCCGGCATCAGGGCCCATCTGCGGATTCCATCCAACAGCTCCTCCACCCCGGTGAGTTTAAGGGCAGAGCCAAAGAAACATGGAAAAAGCCTGCGTTCCTTAATCAGGCGGCGGATCTCATCATCCTCCACATCCCCGGTCTCCAGATACCGCTCCAAAAGCTTCTCGTCGCACATGGCTGCGTGTTCCATGAATTCTTCTGTCCCCGCACCGGCAAAATCCACACATCCGTCGTCCAGACGCTTCTGCAGCTCCCTCATCCGCTGCTCCCGGTCCGTGCCGGGCTGGTCCATTTTATTGACAAAGAGGAATACTGGTATCCTGTATTTTGCCAGCAGACGCCACAGGGTTATGGTATGGCTCTGTACTCCGTCCGCGCCGCTTATAACCAGAACCGCATAATCCAGTACCTGAAGCGTTCTCTCCATTTCCGCGGAAAAATCCACATGGCCCGGCGTGTCTAACAGCGTCATGGGCATTCCCTCCCATGTCAGGGCCGCCTGCTTTGAGAAAATGGTGATGCCCCTGGCCCTCTCAAGGGCATAGGTATCCAGGAATGCGTCCCTGTTGTCCACCCTTCCCATCTTACGTATGGTTCCCGCCAGATACAAAAGCGCTTCCGATAATGTAGTTTTCCCGGCATCCACATGGGCCAGAATTCCAAGTACTATTGATTTCATATCCTGTCTCTCTTCCTGCTGTCTTGTCTCCCTTAACATGGCCGCACATCCACCGTATTGTCGTTAAGGGTGGTGGCTGCTCCTATATCGGACAGCCGTTCATGGTGGAGGGCGTTGACCAGAAGCCCGTCTTTTGTAAAGGTCCTGTTGTAAACGCCCCCGGCCGCAACCGTTCCTTCCGCCACCACAGGCGTGATTTTCGCGGTAAACTCCACCTTTGCCAGCTCATTGAAGGCTGTAACGTGACTGCCGTCCGCGATTTTTCTCGCCGCCGCGTCTCTTGGATGGAGCATCAGCGTCATGGGGCCTCTGCCTGAGCTTAAGTCCTCCCTGTCCATAAAGACCGAATTCAGCGTATACGCGCTGGGCACTGCCACCAGCCGCAGAGGGTATGCTCCCCCATGGCTTTTCATATATCTGGGCATGGCCTCTTCCAGGTTTTCATTATAAATCATCATTTTACCGGAAGGCGTCCTGAAGCTTCCGTGGTCTGCAAAGGCCGTGGATATGACTCCCCCTTCCCTTAATATGCGCCATTCCTTCTCTGAGATACGGGTTAATCCCTCCATGGGATGGGCCAGCAGCTCCTCAACCATTTCTTCCTCTGTCCTTTTAAAGTATTCCTCCCCGTATCCCATGGCCCGGGCCAGCAGGCGGAAGGTGTTCCAATTGCTCTTACTCTGCCCTGCCGGCTCGACGATTTTTCTGGCTGTCCCAAAGGTACAGTATCCGTATGCCGTGTACACATCGGTCTGCTCCACGGAAAATGTGGCGGGCAGAAGAATGTCCGCGTACATGGCCGTATCTGTCATGAACCGCTCGTGGACCACCGTGAACAAATCAGGGCGCAAAAGGCCCTCCAGGATTCCCTTCTGGCAGCAGACAGAGGCCACCGGATTGCCTCCGTAGACGTAAAAGCTGCGTATGGGCTTCTCTCCCCTGCTTCCTGTAAGGGCGGAGGCAATCTCATTGATATTCACCCTGCGCCCCGGTTTCTTCCTGAAATCCGGCCTGGTGACCAGCCGGTCGTCCACATAAGGACCCGCCCCCGGATTACAGCCGCACAAACCGCCGCCCGGACGCCCCCACGCGCCTGTATAAGCGGACAAAATGGTGATAAGCCGTGTGGTCATTCCCCCGTTGCCATAACGGGAGGGACCGCTTCCCAAAATGATGGCCGGAGCCGGAGCCGAGGCGTATTCCCTTGCCAGGCCAGCAATCACCTCTGCGGGGATGCCCGTCTCCTCTTCCGCCCAGGCAGAGGTATATGGGGCAAGGGTTTTCCTGAACGCCTCATACCCATTTGTCCGATGAGCCAGGAAATCCCTGTCCGCCAGGTTTTCTTCCTCCATCACATGCATCATTGCCAATGCCAGGGCTCCGTCTGTGCCCGGACGAATGAGAATGGTCTGATCGCAGTAGACATCCATATCTGCTGCGCAGGATTCTATGAGCACCACCCGTTTTCCCTGTCTGCGTGCCTGAATCAGCGCCGGCATGGACTGAAGCCTGGTGGCCTTCATATTGCTTCCCCACACCAGGTAGAAACTGCTGTCCTTAAGCTCCCTTGGATCCAGACAGCCGGTCTGGCCCATGACCGCCTCATAGCCCGCTCCCTTTGCTGAAGAACAGAGTGTTCTGACCATGTCACAAGCCCCCATCCGGTTAAAAAAGGCATCCCCGCATTTGCGCTGCAGGACACTCATGACCCCTGAATAATACATGGGCAGGATGGCATCTGCGCCGTCTTCCTCCAGAATACGGCTCCACCTGCCGGCAATCTCCTTTACCGCATCATCCCAGGTCATGGGTACAAACCTTCCCTCTCCCTTGGCGCCCACCCGTTTCATAGGTATAAGGATGCGCTCAGGTGAATGGACAGACTTCTCATAGTGCCGCATCTTCCTGCATATCAGCCCCTTTGCCGCCGGATGGTCCGGATCGCCTTTTACGCCCAGAATCCTGATTCCGTCTGTTTCTGCCAAAAGTCCGCAGGACGTGGGACAGTCGTAGGGACAGATTGTTTTTCTTATATATGATGCCATCTTATGTCACTCCCTCTATTACTGCGCCCGGTACACAGCCCGGCCTGGTTCTTCCCGTATTCCGGACGCTGTTATCTGATATTAAGTATAGCCAGCAATCGCTTTTCCGTCAAACTAATTTTCCTTTCCCTCCAGGCCCGTGCTGCCTTCGGGACTTACCTGCACCGAACAGTGTTTAACCTGGGGAAATCTTTCTTCTATGGTATCGTGGACCTCCTTGGCGATTCCAAAAGCCTGCTCCAGCATAAGGCTTTTATCTGCTTCAATCTCCAGGTCCACATAAATCCTGGAACCGAAAAGTCTGGTTTTCATGGAACCCACCCGTTCCACGCCCCGGGTGTCCAGCACCGCCTGTTCTATGGACCTGACCGTCTCATCGTCACACGCCTTATCCACCATCTTATCCATGGAATCCCTGAACACATCCAGAGCTGCTTTGACTATGAAGATGCAGATGATGAAGCTGGCCAGCGGGTCCATGACCGGCATTCCCATTCTGGCTCCCAGGATACCGATTAAAGCGCCCACTGAGGACAGTGCATCGCTGCGGTGGTGCCATGCGTCCGCCATCAGAGCCCCTGATTTTAATTTTCTGGCAGCAGCCCTGGTATACCAGAACATCCATTCTTTTACCACTATGGATATAACCGCGGCCCCCAAAGCCAGCGTTCCGGGAATCACCCCGCCCTTTTCCGGCCCGGAACCAATGGTTTCCACAGCGCTCACCCCGATGGCGATACCTGTGGCAAATAATACGGCTGACAGCAAAAGGGCCGCCACGCATTCCATCCGCTCATGGCCATAGGGATGTTCCCTGTCTGACTTCCTGGAAGCCATGGTGATTCCCGCCATAACAATCAGTGTGCTGAACACATCCGAGGCTGAATGGATCCCGTCCGATATCATGGCACCTGAATGGGACAGGATGCCCGCACCCACCTTAAAGGCGGAGAGCACTACGTTGATGACGATGCTGACACAGGACACCTGCATGGCCAGACCCGTACCGTGACGTCTTATCGCTTTTTCCAATATATTCTTTTCATTTCCTTCTCCCATCTGCCTTTACCTCCCCTATCTATGGCAATCACCCAATCTTTCATCCTGCCCCAAAACAGAAAAAACGTCTGTGGGCCAATGTAAGTAAACCACTGTCCCACAGACGTTACGGTCTGCTGCCGCTGTTCGCGGCCCGGCTCCCAAGGCTTTTTCCCGCCTCCGGCCTGCTCAGTTTGTACTGTAGATTAGATATGCAGCGCAAAGAGTGTCTTTCTACAGGCTAATATGAAAGTCTGTTACTGATAGGATATGAGGAATGGTTCTGTTTGGTGCGGTAACTATTCTGCATTCACACAAATCAAGCCGTAATAAACCGGCAAAAAAACAGCCCTATGCGCAGAAGGGAGCATATCCGTGCCCCTGCAAGCCTGCCCATGTGGCTGTTTTCCATTATCTGAATACTCAGTATGTATTTTTCAAATACGCTCTAAAGCAGATGTTTCCTAAGCTCTGCCCCATCCGCCGGGCTCAGATAAGCCGGCGCAATGTCGAATACGGTCCTGCACCCGGACTGTCCTTCCCTGCTCAGGCGGTATGCGGCCCTGGCATAGGCCACGATGACAGATGCCGTAAATTCCGGGTTGGAGTCCAGCTTCAGGCTGTATTCAATCACATGGCCGTTCTCATCATTCCATCCGGTGCTGCCGGTGCGGATGACAAAACCGCCATGGGGAATCCCGGCATGGTCACGCATCAGTTCTTCCTGGCTGATGAAATGCACCGTGGTGTCATAATCGGCAAAATAGTTAGGCATGGTGACGATTGCTTCCTCGATGGCCTTTAAATCAGCGCCCTCCTCCGCCACCACAAAACACTCCCTGGTGTGTTTATCCCTGGTGGTAAGCTCTGGCGCTTTTCCACTTCTCACAGCCGTAAGGGCGGCCTCCACCGGAATGGTATACTGCCTTGCGTCCTTCACGCCTTTGATTCTGCGGATTGCATCGGAATGGCCCTGGCTCACGCCCTTGCCCCAGAAGGTATAGTCACTGCCGCCCGGCAGGATGGCATTGGCATAGAGCCTGTTTAGGGAGAACATGCCCGGATCCCAGCCAACGGATATGATTCCCACATGGCCGCTTTCCTTTGCCGCCTTGTCCACTGCCTCAAAATGCCGGGGGATATTGGCGTGGGTGTCAAAGCTGTCTATCACATTGAAATGTGCTGCCATTTCCGGGGTCTGCGCGGGAAGGTCCGTGGCGCTTCCCCCGCAGAGTATCATCACGTCAATCTCGTCCTTCATGGACAAGGCTTCCTCTGCCCGAAAAACCTTTGCCCCCTCTGTCAATATGCTGAGGCTGTCCGGGTTCCTCCTGGTGAACACTGCTTTCAGCTCCATGTCGGGATTGTGCTTAACGGCACACTCCACACCCTTTCCAAGGTTTCCATAGCCTAAAATTCCAACTCTGATTGCCATACTTTTATTCTCCTTTGTAACGTAATAGTGTGGGTTTTTGGTTTTTGTAGATTATACTACAGCCTTCTTTCCTTGGCAAATCATTTTTTATCGCCGCACCTTGACGCCGCGCATTTATTTTCGCTTTCTCCGGCGGAAACAGACAACTCCGCAGCCAATCATCACAGCGCAGAGGACAGCGCCTGCATACCATTTTAATCCCGATATACCAGAATCTTCCCCTTCCCGCACTTCCCCCTGTGACGGGTCCGGCTCCGTATCCATGATTTCATCCTCTTCCCCCGTCTGACCGGCTGTATCTGTATCCTCCCATCCGGCGGCTGGCTGGATTTGCGAATCACTGTCCCCATCCTTTTCGCCCGGGCCGCGGGCCTCCGAAGGCGTGGCCTCTTGAATCATTTCCTCTGTGGTCCGTCCGGCGGCTGTTCCTCCATCCTTATAGCCGGGGACGGAATACGGGGTATAGGAATCCCTCCTGCGGCCTCCCCGGCCTCTCACCGGTCCCTCCGGCGCGTCAGACTCCTCCTGCGTGCCTGGCTGGGTGGAGGAATCTCCCCCTGATGTACTGCCTCCTCCATACCCGCCGAAACCGCTGCCGTAGCCGCCTGCGTATTCTCCTCCATAGCTGTAGCTTCCTCCGCCGTATGAAAAGGTGAGGCCCTGGCCAACGGTCTCCGGTATGGCAATCTTTACTTTGTCCGTCTCATAGCTTCCTCCGGGCCACTCGATGCCGGCCTTCACATAAAAGGAGCTTTCCCCTGACTGGAATCTGTATATGAGATAACCGTCCGCTACAATACTTGTATTCAGCGTGTTTCCTGTCTCCTTCAGGAAATTTTCGTACTCCACTGTCTCCTGTCCGCTTTGTGAGGACGCGGCCGTCACCTTGTTCTTTTCCTTTTTCCAGGAATGTCCGCTTTCACTGCGCAGTATGTAGAGGGCATTGATATCAGAAGGCAGGTTCTTAAATTCCAGTCTGGCAGAGCCGCTGCCGTCAGCTCCAATATTCAAAAGGACCGCCTCTGTCAGCTGGGGCTGTGTGCCGCCATATTCCGGCCCTGTCTGGCTCTCACCGGGCGGAACCGGCTCCGGGGGATCTATGCGCTCGTCACGGATGTCGGTTTTCTTAAGCCCCTTGAAGTCCTTTCCTTCCTCCCATACCAGCGTTCCCTGATTTCTCAGGATGATGGCCGGTTCATCTGACGCGTCCCTCTGTATCTGTCCCCGTTTCAGTGTCAGGCATCCTTCCCCCTCAACCGATATCATGCTTTTAGTTCCCGTTATAAACAGATTCGGATTGTCAATGACAACGCCTGCCTGGGCCAGGTTTTTAGGCGCCAGGATTTTTATGGGTCCCTCAGGTATCCTGATTTCAACAGGGCTGATATTCGTCCGGCCGTCAGGAAGCCCCAGGGTAACAGGTTTGGTAATTACCATGTTCTTTGGCAGGACTCCTATGCTGTCTCCTCCCGTTAAACGTTGGTCGTACCATTGCTTCAGCTGGTCTTCATCGGCAATGTTCACCAGTGTTTCCCCTGTCCCGGCAGATGTATCCGCATTAGAGCCGCGCGCATCGGCCAGGGCTGTAAAGGCAGTGAGTCCTGTCACTCCCGGTTCCCCGCGCGCAGCGTTTACGCCGCTTAACACGCACAGCAGCCACACCACGGCAGCCAGCCTTACGATCTTCCCGCCTTTCTTCCTGCCTCTCCTCTTTCCCCCCGTGTCTCTGTCCATTCTTTTCATCCTTTAAGTTCCTTTCACACTGTATCACAAAGGGAGCAGCTCATCCTCCAGCAAAATTCCAATCCTGCCGTTGGACGACAGGATGTCCGACGGACCGGACAGAGCCGCCGTCCCTTTTACCGTTATCCCGGATGCCCTCTCATGGTCCATGAAAAGGAGCCTGACCGATTTTACCAATTCAATGACTCTGCCTGTATCTGTCTCCATATGTCTTACCTCCTGAAGTCCCATAATCCGGGACATATTTCACTTAATGGCCTGCTACAGAAGGATTATACCACAGAAACAGCTTTTATGACATATCTTCATACTCCATAAGAGGCCAATCCCGCTCAATGTAAAACATATCATCCATCAGCAGCCAGTTGGCCCTGAAAAACCGCATGAGCTGCCAATAACCGGCCCCATACAGATTGAACTCCTTAATAAGGTCAAACTTTGCCCTGATGCTCCTTGCATCCTCATACCATACCTCGTGCTGGATACCGTACTGCCAGTACCGGAAATAGGGCGACATGGCAGTTTCATCAAACCGGATATCCACTCCAAAGTCAACTGCCAGCTTCACCGCCTCCAGGGTTCCCAGGGACCTGGCTCTGGTTACTCCCCGTTCAAAAGGAAGGGGCCAGTCATAGCCGTAGTTAGGGATTCCCAGAATGATTTTCTCAGGCGGAATCTCGCTCACTGCATATTCCACTACCTTTCTCACCATATTGATGGGGGCCACAGCCATGGGAGGCCCCTGACTGTATCCCCACTCGTAGGTCATCAGCATGACATGGTTAGCTGCCTCCCCCAGCAGCCGGTAATCAATACCCTCATAGAGAAGCCCCCTCTGCTGAGCCGAAGTCTTAGGCGCAAGGGCCACCGTAACCGTATAGCCGAAGATGTTAAGGACCCGGGTAGCCCGGCGCACAAAATCAGCATACTCCACCCGGTCTTCTGCCAGCACATACTCAAAGTCAATGTCCAGGCCCTCGTATCCCTTTTCCTGCATCGTACGTCCCAGCTCCCAGATAAGACGCTGCTGGTTTTCCTGGCTTCTCACCAGGGCTGATACCAGATTATTGTTAAAGCGCCCGTCCTCTCCCAGGGGCGTCAGAGTAAGTACCGGGCGGACGCCCCATTGCAGCGCCTTTTCTATCATCCATGTGTCATCCTCCATGGGAAGAACCAGATTTCCGTTCTCTGTAAAACCATAGGAAAATACATTGATGGCGCTCAGATAAGGCAGGGTTTCCTCCAATACCCCACTGTCAATGAAGGGGTATGCATAACCGCTGGAAAACAGTGGCCTTCGTCCCTCCCCAGTCTCCCCGTCAGAAATATAAAGAGCCTGGCCAACGGCCAGGCGGTATGGGTATTCTATCTGATTTGCCCAAACAAGGGTCTCTACGGGAATCCCCTGTGAATCTGCGATGGAGTCAACACTGTCTCCCTGTTTCACTACATATATTTTCATGCATTTCATTCCTCAACCTGAATTTATACAATATATGCAGCACAGTCAATCTTTAATCCACCAGTCTCTTTGCCATCCACTTCCCGCTCCTTACGCGCAGGAAGGAGAACAACGCGCCGATAGCCCATCCTGTAGGTATGGACCACCATATGGCGCTGGAACCGATAAAATGCGCCAGCAGGTAGGCAATGGCCACGCGGGAGAACAGGTTTACCACGGAGCTGAGCATAAACGCCCCCATATCTCCGGCTCCCCGCAGCAGACCGTTGCTTACAAACAGGGCTCCCATCAGTATGTAGAACACGGATACGGTCTTCATGTAACTGAGTCCGTAGCTCATGGCGCTTCCCTCAGACCCCTGTTTCAGGAAAAGTCCCAGAAGCTGCGGCCCGAACAGGAAAATGATACTGGTAATGATAAGTGAAAATATCACCACCATGAACATGCTGGCCTTGTATCCCTGCTTCACACGGTCCATTTTCCTGGCTCCAATGTTCTGGGCCGCATAGCTGGACATAGCATTGGAAAAGTTCATATTGGGCATCATGGCCAGGGTATCAATCTTAGTGGCAGCCGTGTAACCGGCCACAAACACCTTTCCGTAGGAATTTACCAGCCCCTGCATCAGCATCATGCTGACGGAGACAATGGACTGCTGGAGCATGGAAGGCACGCCCACCTTGGCAATACGCTCAGCTGAGGACATGTCGAAAAAGGTAAATGCCTTTCCTCTGGCTTCTTCCTCATTCTCCATCTTCCTCAGGCGGGCAATCAATACAAAAAAGGAAAATACAGCACACATTCCCTGGGAAATAAGGGTTGCCCAGGCCACACCTGCCACACCCATGTTGAATTTAATGACAAACAGCAGGTCCAGGACAATATTGGTCAGGGCGGATACTATGAGGAACTTAAGAGGTGTCTGGCTGTCTCCCAATGCATTGTAGATACCATTCAGTGAATTATACAGGAACAGGAATACGGCTCCCCCGAAATATATCCTCAGATAGGCAAGGGAGTCAGCCATGATATCCGGGTCCGTTCCCAGAAGAGACAGCAGAGGTCCCGCGATGATTTCCCCGATTCCCATGATAATAAGTCCGATGACCCCCAGCGATATGAGGGCCGTTGAAACAGTTATCTTCATTTCAAGTATCTTACCTGCCCCGAAGAACTGGGAAATAACCACGGTACATCCCATGGACAGGCCCGCCGCAATGGCTACGGACAAAAAGACCACAGGGAAGGATGAGCCAACGGCTGCCAGGGCATCCTCCCCCACAAAACGTCCCACCACCATGGAATCCACCATGTTGTAGAGCTGCTGGAACAGATTGCCCACTACCATGGGCATTGCAAAGAAAAACAGCAATTTAAGAGGTTTTCCCTCAGTCAAATTGTTTACCATATGTACATTCTCCTACTCTGTGTTTATATTCAATTGCATTTTCAGCAATCCGCCGCAGATAATCCTGCTGCTGCCTGCGCTCTTCCTCTGTGAATCCCGAAAAACAAATCTCGTCCCATCTGCCGGATATGCGGTGTATCTCTTCCAGGACCTGATTTCCCCTGCAGGTGAGACTTACAAACTTCTGCCTTTTATTCTTCTCGTTGATAAGACGCCGCACCAGTCCCTTTTCCTCCAGCACAGACAGATTTCTGGCAATCCTGCCCTTGTCCAGGTCAAAATGTGCGCCGATATCCTCCTGGGTACACTGGTTGTCCTGAAGAAACATGATGATTTTCCCCTCCAGGGGCTGCAGTCCAAACTGCTCCAACTCCCTCCGGATAAACCAGAGCTCACAGCGCCGGTATATTCCCGTATATTGATTCATTCCGTTCTCCCTGCTATTTCTATTGTATTATACAACTGTTGCATCAGTCAACTATTATACACAGCATCCACGGATTTGTCAACCTGCGGCTTATATCCCGGAACTATCATTCCCGGAACTTTCCCTGAGCTGTCCCAAAGCTGTCCCAAAACTATCCGCGCCCGTCTGATGCAGCAGGCATCCAATGCTCTTTCCTCAGAACTTCTGAACATGAATTTTTTGCGGTGATTCCCCATTGCGGGAATCATTGTTGTCTGAACTGTTACAAAAGAGCGGTCCTGATATATAGGACAAACCTATATGACAAACCATATGTTTAAATTGCAAATGTCGGACATTTATGGTAAAATATAGGTAAATTTCAGAAGAAAGCGGGGCTATCAATTATGGATAAGGTAGTATTAAGTTTCATCGTTGAAAAAACTCACGAATTAATGAATGCAGCATCATGCAGCAAAGAGGCAAAGGCATCAGCCCAGACCTGGCTGGATGCAGTTGGCACTGAGAACGAGGCCGCAGCAACAAAAACATACATTGCTGAGCTGGAAACAGACATCATGCCGGTTGACGGCCTGATTGGTTTTGCTGAATCCGATATGTGCGCCCAGGTCTTCGGGGCAGACAAGGCCAAGGACGTGGCAGCCCATGCAAAGGAACTCAAGGCCGCAGGGGCAAAATACTGTGATTGTCCTGCCTGCGCAGCCGCAGAGGCAATTCTTGAAAAGAAGGATGACATTCTTAAATAAGAATATCGTTTCAGACATGCAGTATATCAAAAGAGCATCCGGCAGAAATGACGGATACTCTTTTTTTGGCTTCGCGGCGATGCAGGAACTTCCTCATTGACTTTCCGACGCATGTGTCGTATATTAAAAACAGACACGAATGTCGGAAATAGGCAGGATAAAAGGCAGGTGGTAGGCCCATGGGCAAAAAAGGGGACAAAACAAAGACAGCCATACGGAAAGCGGCACTGGTTTTATTTGTCCAAAAGGGATTTAAGGATGTTACAATGAAAGATATCTGTGAGGCAGCAGGACTTAGCCGCGGCGGATTATATACGCACTACGGGAGTACCGGTCAGGTATTTGCTGACATCATAAATGAACTTATGTCGGGCCTTAAAAGCCAGGTTGCTGAAAAGATGGAAAGGGACCTGCCGGCAGCCCTCATATTGGATGAATTATTAGAGCGTTACCAGTCCGAGATGCTTGACAGGAGCGGTTCGTTAGGACTTGCTTTCTATGAGTATTACAGCGGCATGCCATTATCAGAGGACAACGCCATGCTGAAGCAGTATTACATTTCAAAGACAATGCTTTGCAGCCTGATTAAATACGGCATTGACAAAGGCGAGTTTAAGCAGGCCAATGTAAACGCGGTTGCGGATTTGCTGCTATTCTCTTATCAGGGCGTACGGATGCTGAGCAGTATCATGCCGCTGGACGACGATAATATACCAAAGGGCATGATCAGCGAAATCAGGGCGATGTTAGTAAAATAAAAAATGACGCCAGGAGGTGAACACGGATGAAGTTGAAGATTGTAGGAAGCGGCGGAATGTTTCTAATTCCCAATCCTTTTTGTAAATGCTCTGTCTGCTATGATGCGGATGTTTTAATAATCGGGCTTGTTTCCGACGACGGCATACTTAAAGACGGGTCAAAACTTGATTCCGCACCTTTCAGAGACGATATGTTCACCTTGGATGAGATGATGGAGATCAAGCGCGCATACAGGATAAAGCGCATTATCATTACTCACATTGATGAGTATTGGGGCAAATCCTATGCTTACTACCGGGAATTTGAAAAAAAACTGGACAATGTATCATTTGCCTATGACGGCATGGAAATTGTCTTATAGCCATCCCAGGTCTGGCAGAAGCCGGCCAAAACCTCCCTGCCTCTTTTTTTCTTGCCGCATGAGGCAGGTGGGAACGGAAAATACATATAAAAATCACGTGCGCCCCTGTCTGGGCTGCATAAGTAAGCCCGGCCATGAATCCGTACCCTGCCGCAGTTAAAGACCAACTTCCCTATTCTTCAAACGTCCCCTTCATAATAACTTCTTTATCCCACACAGCCTTCCTGCCTCCGGCCATGACGTGGAGGATATCCATGGAATCATCGTACACCACAAAGTCAGCGTCCGCGCCTTCTGCCACGGTCCCCTTGACTCCAGTCAGTCCCAGCACTCTGGCAGGGTTCTTCGTCAGAAGGTTCAGCACCTTTTCCAGGCTGGCTCCTCTCTCGCACACCAGCACCTTCAGCTGTTCATGCAGGCTTTTGGGCGACGCGTAGGTAAGGCCGATGCATTCCATCTTTTCATTGAACCTGGGCGCGCTTCCGTATGCGTCGCTGGACATGGTCATGTTAAGCCCCTCCGGGTCCTGCTTAAGATAGCTCAGAATCTGGTCCGCCGTCTCCTCCAACTCCTCCCTTGTAAGTCCGGCCGTCATATCAATGGTTCCGCCGCGCTTCACAAATTCCAGGCCCTGCTCAAACAGCTCCCGGGTGCGCCCCATATGGGTTGGAAGGAATTTCTGAACGGGCACATCGCTGTTGTCGATTGCATAGAACAGAGGATCCAGCCTGGCCTTTCCGCTTCCCATATGGATGGTCACATAGCCGCAGCACCCGGAGAGCATACCGGCCCTTCGGGCCTGGGTTGCCAGTGAAATCAGCTGTTCTCCTGTCAGATTGGAGCTTCTGTGGTCGCTCATGGCGATTTTAACACCCACCATCAGGTCAATAAGAGCTATATCCCGCTCCACGCTCCCTGTGATGGTGGGGGACGGGTATCCGTATGCCCCGGTGAGGATACGGCAGGTGATTCCCTCTTCATTGAAAGCCCTTGCCTTTGCCAGAAGGTTCTCCAGGCTTCTGGTTATCCCGTCTGTGCCCAAAAGTCCCACCACCGTTGTAATGCCGTTTCGGACCAGCACGCTGAGGCTTGCCTCCGGCACCCTGGTGGCGGGTCCGCTCTCGCCGCCTCCGCCTGTTATATGGACATGGATATCCATGTATCCCGGCGTCAGAATGCGCCCGCCCAGGTCCACCTTCTCCACCTCCTCTATCTGGTCGTATTCGTCTATGTGGTCCGCTATCCTGGCTATCCTGCTTCCTTCTATCAGGATATCCTTCCTCCCCAGATGCTCCGGCGCATATATATCTCCCTGTTTCAATACTTTCATGGATTCATTTCCTCTCTTTCAACAAAATCATCACAGCCCGGCCGTAATATACATGTGCCTATTATATTATCAATATAGAAAAAAAGAAAGTGCCTGTTGACGGTTACAGACACTTTTCATGAAACTCATATAACTTTTAATAAGGCTTCCCGCTCACGCCAGGCAAATATCAGTCCAGGTGCAGCAAGGCCTCTGCCAGCGCCAATATGGTCAGCGACTGCCCATAAGCCATGGGTGCAATCAATATATTCTTATAGTGGTCCGCGTCATACCCCATGCCGGTGCCGCCGGACACATTGAGCACAGTGCCGTCCCTGTCAATGCTGTCCAGAATGGCTTCCACTGCCTTCCAGGCGCAGGGCAGATAGGAATCGTCCAGGATTCCGTACCGGATTCCCTTGAGAATTCCCGCGGTGATGGCGGCGCTGCCTGACACTTCCTCATAGCTGTCCCCGTCGGTCAGCACCGTGTGCCACAGGCCGCTTTTGCCCTGAAGTCCCTTAAGGGCCTCCACCTGGGCCTTATATGTATCCACCACAAACTCCTTTACACCGGCATTCATGGTACCCTTAAACATATCGATATAATCCAGTATTCCTAAGGTAAACCAGCTGTTTCCCCTGCACCAGAAGATACCGCCGAAATTATTCCTTTCATTGAAGGTCCATCCATGGTAGAACAGTCCTGTCTCCTTATCCCACAGATACTTGATGTGCATCAGCACCTGGTGGATGGACTCGTCAATCCATGACTGGTTCTGGTATTTCTGCCCCATCCGGTTAAGAAAGAGCACTGTCATGAAAATGGTGTCAATCCACATCTCGTTTTCATTGAGCCTCACTCCCTGACGGTCCCCGTTGGCGCTGGTCACATGCTGGAATCCCCTTTCCATGGTCCTGGGCAGGCAGTTCATGAGCCAGTCCGCCCATTTAAAGCACAGCGCTTCAAATTCCTGGTCGTGATAATACTCGTTAAGCTCTGCCAGGGTGAGAAGGGGCGTGGTGGTATTGATATTTTTTGAGGGAAGGCCTTCCCTCATGTTGTCCTTGAACCACTGGTACAGGAACTCCTTATAATCTTCGTTTTTCCGGGCCTGCATGATTCTTAACAGGCCGTACAGTCCCACGCCCTGGGGCCAGTCCCATTCCCGGATTCCAAAATCCCGTTTGAAAAAGCCAATGGCCTCACCGCCCTCAGCCAGCTCCTCCCCGTTCTCCGGTCCGCCCAGATTCATGAGCTTTTCAATGACAAGGTCCAGCTTTTCCTGCACTCTCTTTTTATCTGCCGTCCTCATTTTTACACTCCTCATTCTGATTTCCTATCCTCCTATTTTAACAATCCCAGGACACCGGGCAGCCACATGCTGAATCCGGGCACAAAGGTTATGAACATCAATGCCGCGACAATCGCTGCAAAGAACGGAAGCAGCTTTTTCATCACGTCCTCCACCTGCAGTCTGGCAACGCTGCAGCCCACAAAGAGTACATTTCCCACCGGAGGCGTGATGGTGCCGATGGACAGGTTCATGACAATCATGACGCCAAACTGGATGGGGTCCATTCCCAGACTCTTTACAATGGGAAGGAAAATAGGCGTAAATATGAGCAGGGCCGGGGCCATGTCCATAAAGGTTCCCACAATCAGCAGCGTTATATTGATGATTAACAGTATGACAATCCGGTTATCGGAGATTCCTAAAAGCAGGCTGCTGATGGCCTGCGGCAGTCCTGTGAAGGACAGAACAAAGGACAGCACAGAGGACGCGCCGATAATCAGCATGACGATGGCAGTCATAACCGCCGTGTCCACCAGTATCTTGGGGATATCCTTAATCTGAATACTCTTATAAACAAATACCGACAAAAGGAAGGCGTACACAACTGCCACGCCCGATGCCTCGGTGGGTGTGAAATAGCCGGAAAGGATGCCGCCAATGATGATGACGATGAGGAACAGGCTGGGAATGGCCTCCCATATGGTCTTTACAATGACGGCCGCGCTCATCTTATCCCGCTTCATCACATATCCGTGCTTTGCGCCATAGACGCAGGCCACTGCCATGCAAAGGGCTGCCCACAAAAGTCCCGGCACCCAGCCCGCCATGAGAAGGGCCGCAACAGAGACGCCGCCGCTGGCAGCTGAATACACGATAAAGGAGGCCGTGGGGGGAATCAGCTGGCCCACAGGCGCGGTGGCTATGTTCACGGCTGCTGAAAAACCCTTGTCGTATCCCTGCTCCTCCTCCAGCGGAAGCATGACGCCTCCGATGGCTGTTGCCGCCGCAATGCCTGAGCCGGATATGGAACCAAACATGGCATTGCCTGCTATGTTGGTCATGGCCAGGGAGCCGGGAACCTTGCCCAGAAAAAGCATGGCCAGGTTAATCAGCCGTTTTGCTATGCCGCCGCTGCTCATAAGCAGTCCTGCCAGCACGAAGAAGGGCACGGCCAAAAGTGTAAAGCTGTCGATGCCGCTGACAATCTTCTGGGCAGAGACAAACATTCCAAACCCGGGAGTCAGAAACATGATGATGGTCAGCAGTGACGCTGAAATGATGCTGAATGATACAGGTACGCTCATGGCAAGCATGAGAAAGAATACCAGAACCAGAACAATGGCTGCCTGAATTTCCATACTATTTTTCCTCCTTTAATTCCTTTGTAAACATGATGAGACGCTGCAGGCAGTATAACACCATCAAAACGCCGCTTATGGGTACGCAGATGTAATATACCTGCATGGGCAGTTCCATGGCCGGTGATATCTGTCCGGCCGAGTTAAGGGTCACCATGATGCCTCCCGCTATCATCACAAAGACGCTGATGAACAGGACCAGAAATTCGATTCCTATTTTTGTCCTGGTCAGGTTCTTTGGCTTAAATGTCCTGGTAATCAGGTTAATGGACAGGTGGCTTTCCTTGCCGTAGGCATAGGGCACCCCCAGCATGGTAAGCCATATGAGCATGTATCTTAACAGTTCTTCCGTATATTTGCTGGGATTGTGCAGCAGGAAGCGGGTGATTACCTGCCAGAAGCACCCCGCTACCATAAGCGCCGCCAGAAAGGCCAGAACGGTTTCCAGGAATCGGTTCAATATTTTCATCATCTTGTTATCCCCCTTTTACTCTGCATACTTCTGGATATCGTCATACAGGGCTTTATAGCTCTCGCCCTTTGCACAGAATTTGTTATGGATGGGCTGTACCGCCTGTATAAACGCAGTCTTGTCAATGTCTCTGTAAACGTGCACGCCGTTGGATTCAGCCTCTTCCATGGCCTGGTCCATCATTCCGTTGTAGAGCCGCTTGAAGTTCTCGTTGGTCTTTTCAAATCCCTTTACCAGGTAGTCCTGCTGCTCCTTCGTCATACGGTTCCAGGTCTTGGTGCTGATGATGTAGATGTCCGGGGAATACTGGTGCTCTGTATATGTATAGGATTTCACCAAATCCTGATGACCGTCCACGGTAAGGGCCAGCTCTGTATTCTCCGCTCCGTCCACGATTCCCTGCTGCAGAGAGGCGTATGTCTCTCCCGCCGCCATGGGCACCGGGGTTCCTCCCATGGCCTCAATCATATCCATGGAGGTGGTGTTGGGCATGGAACGTATCTTCTTGCCCTTTAATGCTGACGGTTCCACACAGGGCCTGTCTTCCTTCAGATAGAAGTTCCTGGCGCCATTGGCATAGTAGCCTACGGCTATGTAGCCATCGTCCTCCGTGGACATAAACAGCTCTTTCACCTTCTCTGATTTCTGCATGGCATCGTAATAATGCTGCTGCCCGTTAAAAAGATATGGTACGGCAAAAATGGAGTACTCTTCTTTAAACTGCCCCAGGGTGTTGGAGCTGACCTTTGCCATGTCCAGGATTCCCGCCTTCACCATCTCGATGATATCCTTCTCTGTCCCAAGGACGCCGCTGGGATAAATCTGCACCTCCATGTTCATGGACGCATCCTCTGCCGTGATATCTGATATCAGGGCAATGGAATCCGCTATCTCGGAGCCGGCCGCCTGGTTGTGGGCCAGTCTGATTACCAGCTTGTCGCTGGCCTTTGCACTTGTCACCCGGAAAAAGGTCACACATATTACGGCTATACTTAAAAGCGCTGCCGCGATACCGATTGTTTTCCTGCAAGATTTCATGTTCTCTCTCCTTTTCATACGTGATTCATACTGAATTTGCTGCTGTGCTTTTGTTTGACTAGATTGTATCACAGGAAGGCGGCTGTTTCTTATTCCCTGTTGCAGTCTTTTTTAATTTTTCAAACTATATTGCTCTCCTCTGTTGACATGTCTGCCCTTATTTATTACAACTATACTATAGATGGATACATGGGAACAGGAGGATATGACCGGCATATGGAAAAAGTTACATTTTACGGAGAGATTGAGGGCATTTCCCTGGAACAGATGGTCCGGTACGGCAAATTTGACATGCGCGTAAAGCATTTCCACAACCAATATGAAATCTTTTATATCATTGAAGGGGAACGCCTTTTCTTTTTCAATAACAGGGAATATGTGGCCCGCTCCGGGGACCTGATTCTGGTGGACACCAACCTTATTCACATGACAAAGTCCGTCACAGCGGAGGATACGGGCCATAACCGCGTCATCCTGTACGTCAGCTATGACAGAATGAAAGCATTTGACGGGCAGTATCCTTCCCTGCAGCTGGTTCGGTTCTTTCATGAACACTACGGAGTCTACCACCTGGACAAGGAGCAGCAGGCCCTGTTTCTCAATTTCTACCGCAACCTGCGCATTGCCATGACTGAAAAAGCCCATAATTACAAAGTTGGCATTGGTCTTGAGACCCTTACGTGGCTCTTTAAGATAACCTCCTATGTGTCAAAGCAGGAGGGCGCCAGCCCCCACTCCTCAGACCATCCCAAATACCGCACAGCCTACGCCATTGCAGACTATCTGTCCGAGAACTGCGAACAGAACATTTCCCTGGAGGAGCTGGCCGCCCACTTTTATCTCAGCAAATATTATGTCTGCCGCACCTTTAAGGAGATTACGGGATACACGGTCACGGAGTACACCAACATACACCGCATCCGCAAGGCCAAACGCCTTCTGGAGGAAACGGACATGAGCATCTCGCAGATTGCCCATGAGCTGGGTTATGAAAGCCTGACCTACTTTGAGCGGATGTTCAAGTCCTTCATGACCATTTCCCCTCTAAAGTACCGCAAGACCCTGAACACAGTGACCTATACCAATGAACAGACCACAGAATTTGAGGAGGACACAGAGCGGCTTTCCTCTCACCGGCAGTCGTATATCCACCACAACTTTGTATGATTTTCTTCATGCACCAAAAGAAGGAGCGTACTCCCCTTTCAGGAACGCTCCCTCTTTCTTTATTGCCTCAGTGCTGCCTCTTTAATCTTCCCGATTCCGCCTATTTCTCGTACAGGAACTTCTCAGGCAGGTTCACATGGAAATCCACTGCCAGATTTCTGAAATCCTGTGGTGTGATGGTCTGGAGCTTGTCCGGACGGATGCTCAGCACCTTTACCAGAATTTCCGCCGACTTCTCAATGGTATGCATCAGGCCAAAGGTCAAATCAAAGTCCTCGCCCGCGCAGAACAGGCCGTGGTGGGCCCATACAGCTGCGTCGTACTCTTCCATCAGCCTGCTGGTGGCCACGGCAATGTCACGGCCGCCCGGCACCATCCAGCCCACCACGCCTATGCCGGCCGGAAATACCACCGGGCATTCCGTGGCCATTTCCCACAGTTCCCTGGTAAACACCTCGTCTGTCAGCGGCAGGACAAAGGTCAGTGCAATGATGTTGGCCGGATGGGCATGGTAAATCACCCTGTATCTTCCCTCTGTTGCCTTCATCTTCACCTCATGGTTCATCAGATGGGTGGGCAGCTCGCTGGTGGGCATTCCTCCCTTTACAAGCCCCCAGCAGATGCGGTAGTTCTCCCCTGTCTGGTCTACTTCTATGATGCAGCAGTTGGTCTCCGGTTCCAGAATCATGTTGCGCATAAACCTGCCGCTTCCCGACACCATGAAATACTCCCCTGACAGGGCAG
Source organism: Enterocloster clostridioformis (assembly GCF_020297485.1). Lineage (NCBI taxonomy): Bacteria > Bacillati > Bacillota > Clostridia > Lachnospirales > Lachnospiraceae > Enterocloster > Enterocloster clostridioformis. The sequence goes on along the minus strand of NZ_JAIWZC010000001.1, from coordinate 75,292 downwards.
GAACACTGGCGCCGACGGGCTGCCACTTCCCGTCATAAGAAAGCTCCTCCTTCACGGACTCCACTTCCTCCGGTTTGATGCGGTAGCTTAAGTTGCCGCCGTTCCTCTCATGCCAGTTCTGGTTAAAACCATCATCACATACACGTATGAAGCCTTTTGCAAAGGCTGTGTCCAATACCTTCATTTTCTAATCCTCACTCTCTTTCTTTTGCTGAGATTCATTCTTCTGAATTTATGTTACAGGGCTTAACCGTCTCCGGCTCCTTGAACCGTATTATCCGCGCTTTGAGAGCACTTCCTTCTCGTAGGCTTCGGCTTCCTTAAACCACTGCTCCTTCACCGGAACCTGGTTTATCTGGCAGAAATAATCCCATACGTCCCCAAATGGATATGTTTTAAGCTCTTCCTGCTCCATTATAAGCTCCGTAAACCTGCGCTCCTCCTGAAGCTTTGCAAGCTTCTCATTTGGCATCAGCAGGGCGTATAAAAGGGCCTTCTGCATGTTTCTCATGCCCACCACCCATGCGCAGATTCGGTTGATGCTGGCGTCAAAGAAGTCCAGGGCCAGAAGCACTCTGTCCGGGTCATTCCTGACGATTTCCTTGGCAATCTCCCTTGTCTCGTCGTCAAAGAGCACCACATGGTCGCTGTCCCAGCGCACGGGACGGCTTACATGGAGGGCAACCTTGTCTGAAAACAGCAGCATGGAGGATATCTTATCAGATATCATTTCCGTGGGGTGGAAATGGCCGCTGTCCAGCAGACACATGATTCCCCTGGCGGCCGCATAGTTCATATAAAACTCATGGGAGCCCACGGTACAGCTCTCCATGCCAATGCCGAACACCTTGGATTCCACCGCGATAAGCACCTTGCTCTTGTCGTAATCCATGGACAGAATCTGGTCCAGGGAATCCTTAAGCCTGGCCCTGGGGCTCATGCGGTCAGCCGGAATATCCTTGAAGCCGTCGGGAATCCAGATATTCATGGAGCAGGGACTTCCCAGCTCCTCGGCAAAGTACTGGGAAATGCGCACACAAGCCCTGCAGTGGTCAATCCAGAATTTTCTGATTTCAGGGTCCTCACTGGACAGGGTGGCATTCTCAGCCTTTGGATGGGAGAACATGGTTGGGTTAAAATCCAGTCCCAGTCCTCTCTTCCTGGCAAACTCCACCCACTTTGCAAAATGCTTTGGCTCCAGTGCGTCGCGGTCCGCTTTTTCCCCATCCGTGAAAATGGCGTAGCTGGCATGAAGATTGATTCTGTGCTTGCCCGGAATCAGGCTCAGCGCCTTGTCAATATCCGCCATAAGCTCCTGGGGATTTCTGGCCTTTCCCGGATAGTTGCCCGTTGCCTGGATGCCGCCTGACAGACTGTCCGCGCCCTCAAATCCCATAACGTCATCCCCCTGCCAGCAATGCATGGAGACAGGGATGTTCTTAAGCCGCTCCACTGCAGCGTCCACGTCAACCCCTAATCCGGCGTAAATTTCTTTTGCTGATTCATATCTTTCCTGTATATTCATGGTTCTCTCCTTTTCACCATCAAATCTTACTCAAATATCGGTCAACTGTTAATTCAAATGAAACACTGGTACAAAATCCACGCATACCGGACTGTTGTCTGCACGGGTTTCCATGATGTCAGCCATATAGTCCCACCATCTGCGGTTTATGGGCGTATCTGCTGATTTGGCCCAGAGCTCCTCGTCCTCCACCTCCAGATACCCATAGAGCACATTGGTTTCCCTGTCCAGAAAAATGCTGTAATTATGTCCGCCGTACTGGTGTATCATCTCTTTCATCTCAGGCCACAGCTCATTGTGGCGCTTCTCATATTCCTCTGCCATACCCGGATTGAGGAACATCTTAAATCCCTTCCTTACCATACGGTTCTCTCCCTTCATCGAATCCTTCAGCGTAACAGCCCGGGCTGTTACCATTTAGCAAACCTTCTCAGACGGTTCATAGGTCTTTATTTCAAATGAGCGGAAAATGCTGTCCCTGGCCTCCTCAAGGCTCTCAAACTCCTTCCCCTCTATCATCTGCACCGCCAGATTGCCGATGGCCGTGGCTTCCGTGGGCCCCGCGTATACGGTCTTTCCTGTGGCCTTTGCCGTCAGGCGGTTTAAGTAGTCTGCGTTGGCCCCGCCTCCAACGATATGGATGCAGTCATAGCGCACGCCTGTAAGGGCCTGGATTTCCCGGCAGCAGATGCGGTAGCAGTCCGCCAGGCTGTTGTAAATCACAGCCGCCATCTCCCACTTAGTCTCAGGAACCTGCTGTCCGCTCTCCTCACAGTATGCCTTCACCGCGCCGCACATGCTCTCAGGAGCCAGGAAACGGCTGTCATTGCAGTCCACAATGGAGGAAATGGTTTCGCGGGAAGCCCTCTCGCATATCTCGCCAAAGGAGTAATCCTCCCCTGATTCCTTCCACTCCTTTCTCACGGACTGAATCATCCACAGCCCCATGATGTTCTTAAGGAAACGGTACCTGTACTCATATCCGCCCTCGTTGGTAAAGTTGGCCTCCATGCTCACCTCCCGGCAGTCAGCGTCCTTAAGCTCTGTCCCCATCAGGGACCATGTGCCGGAGCTGATATAGAGTACATGGCCGCGGTTGGACGGTACGGCCGCCACGGCGGAACCAGTGTCGTGTGTGGCCGGAAGCACCACCCGGCAATCCAGACCTGTCTCTTTCCTCACATCCTCACTGAGCCTTCCCACCACGGTTCCCGGCATGGACAGCCCGCCAAAAAGCTTCTGCGGATATCCCAGAGTTTCAATCAGTTCCCTGTCCCAGGTACGTTCAGAGGGATTGACCAGCTGGGTGGTGGTGGCATTGGTGTACTCCTGTTTCTTTACCCCGGTCAGCAGGAAGTTTAAGTAATCCGGTACCATAAGGAAGCTTTCCGCCTTGGAAAGAATATCCGGCTGTTTTTCCTTTACAGCCATAAGCTGGTAAACCGTGTTGAAAATCTGTTTCTGTATACCGGTCCTCCGGAACAGCTCCTCCCTGGAAATCCGTTCATATACCTTTAAATCCATTCCCTCGGTGCGCCTGTCCCTGTAGCCGGCCGTCTTGCCCAGCACTTGTCCCTGTTTGTCCAGAAGTACAAAGTCCACGGCCCAGGTGTCGATGCCCATGCTCTCCGGGTTGATACCCAGTTTTTTACATTCTCTCATTCCAGCCTTGATTTCCTCAAAAAGCCCATTGAGATTCCAGCACAGGGTACCGTCCACCATTTTCATTCCATTGGAAAAACGGTAGATTTCCCGAAGTTTCATCTTTCCATTCTCCATCCGCCCCAGGATATGGCGGCCGCTGGACGCCCCTATATCCACCGCAAGATAATAACGGTTCACTGTCCTACCTCCTCGTTATGAGCACTTAGCGTCTGTCCTTTAGACGCTTACGTGCGATACATGTCACTGGCACTTAGCGAGGTCTTTTACGAGCTTAGTGCAGTGACTCATTGCTTCCATGATATAACAGATAAAGCAAAAAAATAAGAACGTCATTTATGAAAAAATGCGTCCTTATTTGCACATAAACACAATTTGAAACCGAGGGGCATTTCATCCCCGGGATATTCTATCCTGTCTTTCTGTACTCCCTGGGCGACATACCGTAATAGGTCCTGAATATCCTGTAAAAGTAGCTGGTATTGTCATACCCCACAGCAAAGCTCACATCCGCCACCGGCATACGCGTATTGTGCAGGAGAAAAGCGGCCTGGTTCAGCCGCTTAATCTGCAGCAGTTCCTTGTAATTGCGGCCCAGCAGGCGGTTTATGGCCCGGCTGAGCCAGTACACGTCATATCCCGTCAGGGCTGCCAGCTCTGTCAGGCTGCCCTCCCGGTAATGCTCGTCTATGTAACGCAGCACCTGCAGGGTGAGCTGCTGCTCAAAGGATTGTCCGCTGTCGCGGTTTACCCGGATCCGTCCCGTATAATGCATGAGATGGCGCAGCAGCAGGCCCATGGTGGTCTGGTTCATGGCCTGCATTCCCTCCCGCTCATGCATAAGGGACCACACCAGGTTCTCCACCAGGTTCTGGACCGGCAGCACATCCGCTATCTGGAAATGAAGATAGCGTCCATACCTGGTATCATCACAGAGACATCCCACAATAAAATCCCGCAGCAGGTTCTCCTCCTCCCCCATCATACGGAAGGCCGTGTCAAAGAATTCAGGAAGAATGATGAAGTTCACCGAAATGTCCTCCAGCCCGGCAGACTGGATTTCCTGGACCGCGTGCTGGTTTAAAAACAGCAGCTCCCCTTCCTTAAGCTTCAGCTCCCTGCCGTCCACCACATGGGTGGTCTCCCCCCTGCACATGTAGATTACCTCCACATAGTTGTGGGTGTGCTCCGGAAAATGAACGAAACGGGTATGGGGACGGATGGTAATAAGCTGTCCGGCCTCCAGCAGCTTATCGCTGTCAATGACCATGTCCCCGCGGTCCATATACAGGGTTCTGTCAATATCCGAACTGCCTCCCAGTATCTTCTGTTCTTCTTCCGTAATGACACTTAGGCTTTGAATCAGCTCCTGGTTCATGTAAATCCCCTTTCTGTATTGGAGAAAACTGATAAAAAGCAATTTTCAGACACACATTAGTGCCCCCGGCGTAAATACGCCGGGTAACACTAGAACGCGAAGTCCCGCAGAAATGTATGTTCGAACACATCCTCTGTCACTGCATAAGCTTCTTTGTAAATGTATCCCTCAAGACGCTTCATGAATTCAGGAAGATAATGTTCATGTTTCAGTCTGTGGTTCTTTAACTGCATGGCGTGATGAGGGTTTAATGTCCCACGAAAAACCAATATATATCTGACATGGGTCCGAAAGAATTGGATTGGATTACCATAATCAAATGGAGGATATTCTATGTTTTTCTCCTTCATTGCATACAAGACATCCATCACCGCATAAACATTAGAATAAGCCTTTTTTAACACACCTGTTTTAGCGTTAGACATCTTTGCATCCTTGAATTCAACGAAATACCATTCATCACACTTATTAATTAAAAAGGCGTCAGCCGTATTGATTGAATCAGCTTCACTCAAAGAATCCGGTAAAATTATTTTCCGGTATGCCTTTTTTGCAAAGATATCCATATCCATTACCCGGATGTCACTGTCAACCAACGAAACCTTACTCTCGCCGCTATATGATGTTAACCGCATATCCGAACATATTTCTAATGAAAACCCATGATATGACATATATTGATTCATGAGTTTCATAAAATCATCAAATTTACTCATCCTTTGTATCTTCCATCTGAAATTTCAATTTATCAAGTGCAATACTGGCGTCTACTAGTTGAGAAAGCATCTCGGCTGGGTCCTCTGTCACATTCTTAAATCTACACCCCGATTCAGATATTTCAGACAAATAGTAGGTACACTTATCGTCCCTTTCATACTTCTCAGCATAATACTGCAATGCCTCCACAAAATGCGGACTATGGGTTGTAAGTATTATGGTAAGCTCAAATACTTTCTGCAAAAGTACGATAATCTCCGCATAACGAAGCTGCCAATCCGGATGTAAATGAATTTCCGGCTCATCTAAAATAAGTACATCCTTCTGTTTCAGGCTTCCATTTTCCAATAAGGTTTTTATTATTACAAACGATTTCAACCCTGTGGACAGGTTATTTATATTCAACCTCTCACCAATTTCACGCTCCTTATAATAATAGGAATGGCTCTCATCCATTAAAAGGGTTCCCGATGATATCTGGTTGATTTTCTGCAGTACCTCCTGTACTTTATCTTCAATCAGCTCCAGCTGTACAATATCCTCAACCACATCAGACTTTCTTTGCAGTTTTTTAATTGTATTCCTTTCCGTTTCATCCGTTCTAATCAGAATAGTATTCAAAGAATCCAGTACAAAAGGATTATCCAGATAGACTGCCTCGTTCAATATATTCACTTGCTGCCGCAACTCAGTACAATTGTTATTTGAAAATATAATCGAAATAGTCTTATTGCCAATTACCGCATCAATCGCAGCACTGGCTGATGGCTGATAAATATTATTTATCTCCGAATAAAAAATACGATTGAAATAAGCTGACACTACCGATTTTGTCAATCTCTCTATCGGCAAATGTCTGATCCTGTCAATTTCACCGTTAATGTCCTCTAAAGTTTCATCTTCATTTGTTTTTTTATCTTTTAACATACCAGCAAATTCTTTGAGGATTTGTTGCTTTTCTTCCTCCGAATCCAGTATGGCAAGTTCTTCCGCATAGCGTATCATCCGGTTATGAAATCTGGAAGCCGAACCAAAATACCCGTCACTCTGCATTGATATATCTTCCATTTTTCTCTTCAATACCTGATATATTAAATCCCGTTTCTGCTTTACGATTTTTTCTTCTAAGTTTACCAATGAATTAAACAACGAAAATACAATCTTGCCAATCGTACTTTTTCCTGTATTATTATTACCCGCAATGATAGTGATTCCATTTAACTCCAGGTCCGCTTCTTCTATTTTGGCAACATTCCTAATTCTTAATTTCATCTCAATCTCCTTGAACGGCGCTGTCATTTTGCTTACAAATTAGTATAACAAAAGGCAGACACTTTGAAAAGCCTTTCCTTTTATTTATATCCAAAATTCGGAATCCCATTCCACCTGCGCCTGAGGCCATGGGCTGCCAGCTTGGGAGTACGATCCCTGGTAAAGATTCCCTTGCGGTTGCCGCCCACACGCATGGGCCCTTGTACCGTTACAAAGTCAGCGAAATTCCATATCTGTTCTCCTATGAAGAAGGGACGTTTATCATTCTCACAGTTAATCCGCTCATAGTACTGGTCCTGGTATTCCTCACTGAACATTCCCGGCACCATCTGATGGATGCCCGCCACTGCGTCGGCCCCGTATTCCGTCAGCATAACAGGCTTTTCCTGTTCCGCCCAGAAATCCAGTTCCATGTTCCATCCATTACAGGCAGCATCCAGGTCGCCGCCCAGGTTATACCAGCCATAGTAGCGGTTCAGGCATACCACGTCCATGGTCCTGGTGGTGATATCCTTTGTGTAGTCATTCTGGCAGCACACCAGCGTCACAGGACGGTCCTGGGGGTCCTCTCTGTGGGCCAGCTCATAGAGGGGATGCCAGTAGTCATATGCCTCCTGGGGATAGTGCTCCAGATCCGGCTCATTTCCCAGGCTCCACATCACCACGCAGGGATGGTTCTTGTCCCTCTTAATCAAGTCCTTTATAACCTGCTCATGGTGTTCCCCGGTGCCGCAGGCATAGGGATTTCCATTTCCGCCCATGTTCAGCCCCACCGCAGTTGTCTCGTCAATTATCACGATTCCCTCACGGTCGCACAGGTCGTACATCTCCTCCGCATATGGGTAATGGCTGGTGCGGAAGGAATTGGCCCCCAGCCAGTGAATCAGGTTCACGTCCTTTACATTCAGACAGAGGTCCAATCCCCTCCCCCGGAAAAAAGAGTCCTCATGTTTTCCGAATCCCTTGAAATAAAAAGGCTTTCCGTTGAGCAGGAACTGTTTTCCCTTTACCTCCGCAGTGCGCAGGCCAAAGGGCTGTTCATACATATCCGCTCCATCTTCCCCTGTCAGTGTGACGCGGGCAGTATACAGGTAGGGTGTTCCCGGCCATGGCTCCCACAGGCGTGGCTCCCGGATGGTCATGGTTCCTTTACTTCCCCGGGAGCGGGCGGCCACATTCCCCTCCCGGTCAAGGACCTGAACTTCCACATCTCCCTGTCCCTCTGTCTCTATCTCATATTCCACGTTTCCTTCCAGATCAGGCACCAGAGTAATGTCTTTAATGAACTGCCGGGGCGTGGTGTAGAGATACACGGGTCTGAAAATACCTGCATAGTTGAAAAAGTCAAAGTTTGGGCGGTTCTGCAGCTTCTGCTCCCGCTTGGCCTGCTCCACGCTTGGAATGCCCGCATTGTCAGAACCGAAAAACGCTGTCTCTGTGGGGTCATTTCCGGCAGGCAGGGTGGAATGGTCCAGCCGGTTATCCACTGCAACGGTGAGAAGCAGGCTGCTTCCAGGCTCTGCCAAATCCGTTATCTCTGCCTCAAAGGGCAGAAATCCGCCCTTATGGGTACAGAGCAGGGTATCCCCCAGCCACACCATGGCACTGTGGGCCACCGCGCCGAACCGCAGCCACAGTCTCTGCCCCTTAAGCAGAATGGGCACGGTAAGCGTCCTCTGATAATAGGCCCACCCATAATGGTCCCTGTATTCCATTACATCCTTCTGGTCATTGTAGCTGGCCGGCACCGCCACAGGCTCCCCGTCTCTTAAGAGTCCAGGCATGGGGGCCCGTGCCGCAGAAGTCTCCTGGTCCAGCTTAAAATTCCATATTCCTCCCAGTTCAACGGCCATGCGGCTTTCATTCTGTCTCACGCTTAACATGGTGATATCCTCCTTATCTAATAATCCAGGACTGTTCCGGCCAATGTTTCCCTGGTCCGGTCAAATACGATTATGGTTCCAAATCCCATACAGCCCTCTGCCTCCACCATATCCGTAGGGGAATTCACCTCCTGGTGGCAGATTACAGCCACATAATCCCGTCCATTGCCTTTCAGTCTCACTGCTTCCGCCATGGAATCCGGATATGTGATCCCCTTAAGAGCAGACTTTACAGGCACCTTTTCCACCTCGCAGGGCCTGTAGCCATCCCCGGGACCGCCCTGGATGACCGTCAGAAGGGAGGAAAATCCCTTCCTGTCCGCCTTCACCGTGATACAGTCCCTGTCCACGGCCCTGTTATAATCCCTGGCAATACGGCTGGCGCCTTTTTCTGCCTCCAGCCCGCTTCCCAGAAAGGAAAACAGCGCACGGGTATGACTGGTCCAAAACTCTGCTTCCAGAGACGGCCCTGTTCCTGCTCCTGTTTGCGCCGTGTCCGCAGCAGTCCGGCCCTGCCCGCGTTTATCCGCTGCCCGCAGCGTAACCCGGCCTTTTTCACTGAAATGCCAGTACTGTCTGTATTCGTGGCTTCCCCCTGTGTACAGCTCATCCGTCACAATATAGATATCAGGTTTGATATGGATAATCCTGCGGTTTACCGCCACTGCGTCTTCCCTGTCCATGTATCCCAGGTGAGCGCCCTGTACCAGCTCGTATTGTTCCGTAAATCGGTGCTGCCGCTTCACGGGAGCGCAGAGCTTGGAGCACTCCCAGGAATCCCTGCACACGGTAAAAAACCGGTTGTCCACAGTGATGGTATTGTGGGCCGTAGGGTCCTTAAAGGCGAAGCGGTCCGGTCCCGGCACATAGGTAAACCGGCCTGCGTCTGTCAGCACATCCTCCCCGCCTATAACCAGGTCCACATGGAGCTGGTCTGAATGTCCGTGTCCTGCCCCCATGGTCCCGCAGTGGAAGTGAAGCAGGTTTCCCTCCTCTCCCCATCCGTCCCTGAGGTAGTAATTTCCGCTGTCCTCCAGGGCGGCTGACTGAAACTCTGGCATGGCGGTTTCCATGTCCCGGTATTCCTTTGCCGCCCGGATTCCCAGATCCCATGCCATGTCATACTCCAGGCAGGGCGATGCGCCAAATTTCAGTACCGGGTCGTGAAACAGCCATGCTGCCGCTGAAATGGTGTCCCGTATATCCCCATCATCGCTGTCGCCCATCAGGAACTGCCTGTGGTCCGGTTTTTTCCAGGCAAGATTGGCATAGGCCATTTTCCTGACAGCGGACCGGATGGACTCCGGCACATGGATATGGTTTCTCTGAGCCAGAACCAGCACATCCTCGTAGCAGTGCAGCACCTCATTGTGGTAAGAGGGCGACTGTTCCCACTGTACCCCGTCCCCCATAATCTGAATTCTTGCCTCCATCTCCAGATGGGAAAGGGCAGTGTCCACATACCGTTTCCTCAGTGCGTCATCCGGCATGGCAACGCCTATTTCAAAGAGACCATGGTTTTCAATGACACCCCAGTTGCTTATGTAGCGGTATGGGGAATGCATGCGGATAATGTACTCGGCATGCTGAATCAGGCACTTATAAAACGCGTCCATTACCTGGTCTGTCAGCGCCTGGCTGTCCTTAAAATACCAGATGGCCTTGACCCAGAACTCCCCTCTGAAACCAGCCTCCAGGATTCTCCATGTGGTATTTTCCGTCTCCGGCGTCAGCGTCTGTGTGCCGATCCAGTCCATAAGCAGGTTCACAAACGTTCCGGCGTACTTCTCGTCCCCGGTCATCTGGTAAGCCTGACCTAAGCAGATAAAGAACCTGTGACGGTTAAACTGGAAAATGAATTCCTTGTCATCCCCTGGCATATACCCCCAGTCAATCCTTCCCTCCGGAAATTCCACCGGCTCCCAGGTCCTCTCCAGGTCCTGTTTTAAGTCAAAGAGAAAAGAGCTCCGGCACACCTGGTCTGCCACCCTGAGGATGTGGCTGCATTCTCCGGGCCATTCCCTCATGCAGTAATCCGCTATGGCAGCCGGGTCATCCATGAACATGGTCCCCTGTTTTCTGTCAAAAAATATCTGTTTCGTCATCTGTGTCATTCCAATCTGAGCCATTTCAATCTGAGTCATTTCATATACCTCTCTTGCCGCGCCGGATTTACCAGTAGGGATTCCAGTCCCTGCATATCCTGGTCAGGGCCTCCATGTAGAAATAATCCCCCCACAGATTGCACTCATCTACCCCATAGTGATTGCAGGTATTGTAGGGCGAATGATTGGAGTAGGTGCTGTGGAGCACAAGGCCGTTGGACTTGCTGTAATCCTTCACGGCATAATTGTCGGCCAGGGATTTCATCAGCCTTCTTGCCATACCGGTGTATCCGGCCCCCTCGCCCGGCTCCATGTAACGCGCCATCTCCAGGAGACCGCAGGCCGCAATGGAGGCGGCCGAGGAATCCCTTGGCTCCTCATCCCCATCCCCAAATTCCAAATCCCAGAACGGTACCAGGTCCTTTGGAAGGCGCCTGAAAAAATAATCTGTCACGCCTTTGAACAGATTGACGTAAGACGGTTCCATGGTACACCTGTATCCAATGGCCGTACCGTAGATACCCCAGGCCTGGCCTCTGGCCCAGGCAGAGCCGTCCCTGTAGCCCTGGCAGGTGGCGCCATGGTCCGGCTCCCCTGTTTCCCTGTTAAAGAAGAAGGTGTGCCAGGTGGAAAAATCCGGGCGGATTACATTGGCCAGGGCCGTGCGGATATGGGCCTGGGCTATATCCCTGTATACGGACTTCCCTGTCTCCTGAGATGCCCAGTAAAGAAGGGGCAGGTTCAAAAGACAGTCAATTATCAGCCTGTAATTGTCCGGGGCATTTAAAGGACCCCAGGCCTGGATGAACTGCCCCCGTTCATGGAACCGTGTGGTCAGCTGGTCAGCCGCCTTGACGGCAGCCTCCCTTCCCACGCCGCTGCCTGTCAGTTTATAACCGGCCACGCAGGAGGGCGAGTACATGAAGCCCAGATCATGCGTCTCCACATCCGTCCTTTCATTGATTCGCTTCAGAAAGCTTTCCATCTGAATATCACCGGCAGCGCGCAGGCGGCTGTCCCTGGTGTATTCGTATGCCAGCCATATCTCGCCGGTCCAGAATCCGGGCGTCCAGTCCACATTGTCCGCGGGCGGATAAAATCCGTTCTCGCTGTAGGCCCGGGGGAACCGGCTTGTAAACCGGGGCAATACCCGAAGCACCTGCCCGGTTGCCGCTTCGAGCGCCTCCCTGGCCTCTCCTTCCGTTATCTCCGGCATATCAGCCAATTTGTCCATATCAATCCATTTTTTCATCATGTCTACCCCTTCACGCCGGTGGCTGCCACGCCTTCCACAAAATACTTCTGAAGTGAAAGGAACACAATCAGCACAGGAATCAGGCTCAGGACAGATGCGGCCATGATTAATCCGTACTCAGAACCAAACTGGCTGATGAACATGCGCAGTCCCAGCTGCAATGTCTTTTTTGACTCCGTTGTCAGGTAAATGAGCGGTCCAAGGAAATCATTCCATGTATTTACAAAGGTAAATATGGTGAGCGTGGAAAGGGCCGGTTTCGACAACGGCAGCATAATTTTGCTCCAGATGCGGTATTCGCTCATACCGTCGATTCTGGCCGCCTCACACAGTTCCGTGGGGATTCCCTCATAAAACTGCTTCATCATGAACACGCCAAAAGCCGAAAACGCCTGCAGAAAAATGATGGACAAATGGGTATCTGCCAGTCCCATGGAACGCATCATCATGAACTGGGGAACCATATATACCTGCCACGGCACCGCGATGGTGGCAATGTAGGCCATAAACAGCAGTTCCTTTCCCTTAAAGCTCAGCTTGGCAAAGGCATACGCGGCAAAGCTGCTGGTAAGAAGCTGTAAGAAGGTGACAATCAAAGTCAGCTTCACAGTGTTAAGCACAAATTTCCCCAGAGGTATCCTGGTCCAGATATCCAGATAATTCTGCCATCTGGGGTTGGTGGGAATCCACTGGATGGGAAAGATGAATACGTCCTTATCCAGTTTAAAGGAAGCTGAAAGCATCCACACAAAGGGCACCAGCATGATAAGGGCCATGGCTGTCAGCACGATGTAGAGAACCACCTTAAATATCTTTGATTTTGTATTCTGAACTTTCATTCCGGCTCTCCTCCCTAATTCGCATATTTTTTCTCGCCGCAAAACTGGACCAGGGTGATGGCCAGAACGATGAGGAACAGCACCATGGCAACCGCGCTGGCATATCCCAGATTCCAGTTGCGGAACGCCTCTTCGTAGATATGGTACACCAGGACAATGGCGGATTCGTTCAGCACGCCGGTGTTGCCTCCTGCCAGCATATACACAATGTCATACACCTTGAAGCAGTTGATGGTCAGTATGATGGTCACGAAAAATGTGGTGGGCCGAAGCTGCGGCCAGGTTATGTAGCAAAACCTCTGCCATACATTGGCTCCGTCCAGGCTGCATGCCTCATAGAGCTCTGCGTTGATGCCCTGAAGCCCGGCCAGATAAATGACCATATAGTAGCCCATGTTCTTCCACACTGAAAAGGTGATGACCGTAAACATGACCCAGTCCTTGCCCGCCGACCATTTGGGGAGGGATTTGGCGGCAACACCCAGGTTGTATAAAATCATGTTCACAGGGCCGCTTTTTGCCGGGGAAAACAGCATGTTCCAGACAGCTGCCACCGCAACCAGCGACGCCACGTAAGGGAAGAAGCTCACGGTGCGCAAGAAATTCCTTCCCCTTATTTTCTGGTTCAGGACCACGGCCAGCCCCAGGGCGACGGCCAGGGTCAGGGGAACCGTGGCCACGCAATAGATGATTGTATTTCTAAGGGATGCCAGAAAACGCGTATTTCCAATCATCTTGGCGAAATTATCAAGTCCCGCAAACTGGATGGGACTGTTCCCGTCCCACTGCAGAAAAGCCAGAACAAAGGCAAATATAACAGGTCCCAGGGTAAATACCGCAAATCCTAAGAAATTAGGCGCTATGAAGGAATAGGCCACAAAATCCCTCTTGGTCTGACGGCTGAACCGCTCTCCTGTCTTGGCCTGCCTGATTTTATCCTCTGTCTTTTCTATTTTTTTAATCAGCTTTTTCTTCTGCTTCGGATCCTTTGCCTGCTGTACCTTAAGCTCCAGTTCTTCCAGCTGCGGCCTCAGGACAGCCAGTTTCCTTTCGGCCTCTGCCGGGTCGGTTGTTGTTACCTTGGCCATATCGCTCCTCCATTCCTCATGTTCTTCTTTCTTTAAATGAGGCAGACGGTTGATGTCCCGTCTGCCTCCTGGTGAATCCTGTTTGATGTGATATGGGCCTACTGTCCCAGTACAGCCGCCACCTTCTGTTCCATGTCTGCAATACCTTCGTCTACGGTCATGTTGCCGGTCATGATGTTGTCATGAGCCTCATTCAGCACGATTTCCACCTCAGAACTCTTGGCATTGACAGGCATCTCCAGATAGAGATTGGCAGTCTGAAGCGCTTCCCTGCTGGCATCATCTGTGGGGAATCCGCTGGTAGATGCCACGGTACTTACAATGCCATCCGTCATGATGGCAGGGAAATTGCCTGTGGACGCCAGGACCTTTGCCCCCTCTCCACCGCATACGAACCGCATGAACTTCCATGCCGCATCCTTGTTGGGAGCGCTGGCAGGGATGGCCAGGGATGTAATCTGGGCCGCGGTGGAACCCGGCTCCACGCCCTCAGCATGAGGGTACTTCACAATAGCCCAATTTGCGCAGTCCGCGTACTCCCCGCTTCCCACCTTTTCAATCAGGGTGGAAATGAACCATGTGCCCATGTTCATCATTCCGATGTTTCCCTGTGAAAACGCGCCTGAGTAATGGAGATTGGATGTCTTTAAGGTTGCGTAATCCTGGCAGATTCCGTCCTCCTGCTCCTTTAATATGGTTTCATAATACGGTTTCAGGAAATCATATTTCCCATCCAGGATGGTGTGCTTTCCATCCAGCATCGCAAACATCTGGACCGTACTTCTCCATATATGGTAGTGGGAACCATAGACCTCCTGTCCCGGTTCCGTGTTGGCAATCCTTCCGGCCAGCTCATCGTACTGCTCAAAGGTCATGTCATTTGTGGGATATTCCACTCCGGCCTTGTCAAATATATCCTTATTATAATAAATTACCCAGAAATCGCTCTTGAAGGGCAGCTCATACAATTTACCGTCCACCGCAATCTGATCGGTTAAGCCTTTATATCCGCTTAAGTCCACTCCGTCCTTCTCGATATAGGAATCAAGCGGTTCCAGAATTCCCTTGTTCACCAATGTGGTATATCCGGGTGTATCCTTAATGGACACCACGTCAAAGCCGGATCCGCTGCCCGTAAGCTGCGTGGTCAGGACCGTGTTGTAATCAGAACTTCCCAGGTCCACCATTTCCACCTTAATGTCCGGGTTGCCGCTTTCAAATGCCTCAATCAGCGGTTTATAGTAAGCGGTCAGGTCCTTGTCCCACATAGCCCATTTGATGGTGGACTGTCCCGGGGCATCCTGCGCCTGTGTACCTGTCTGTGTACCTTCCGTGGTTCCTGACTCAGCGCCTGAGGCTGTGCCCGGGGCCGTTGTATCTGCTCCCGCTCCCCCTCCGCAGCCTGCCAGGGAACCTGCCATGACTGCTGCCATCATAAGACTGATTAAACGTTTCTTCATCTTCTTCCTCCTGTCTTTATACAGCTTGTTTGTTATGTCTATATTATAGCTGCCGGGCTCTGGATCCTGAATGGAATATCTGTGAAAAAAGATTTATTTTTTATTCACAAATAAGGACATTTTACAGGAACACCTGGATAATATCTGTATTTTTTTACGATAAACAAGTAATATTTTACAATACATTCAAATAGGCCGCCACGTTTTTTGATTCTATTTGACAAATGATTTTCCATTGTCTATAGTATTGGTGAAAGGCAGGTATTCCTATGATAAAACGAATCATGCCATCCAGCATACGCGGCAAAATCATGCTCTGCACCGGGGCCATCACCCTTTTGATTGCAGCGGTCACGGTATCCATCTGCTTTGTGGTCTTTCAGTCTTTCCTTCGCCGCAATCAGATTCAGTCGGCTGAGTATAACCTTCAGGTGGTATCCCACAATGTATCCAATGACATGGATAATATTATCTACTTCAATAAATGGTGCACTTCCAGCACGGATATCATCCAGTATCTGGAGGGCTTCCAGAACCAGGTTAAAATGCCGTCCATCTCATCCGCAAAGGCGCCCCTGCGCTCCATGGCCTTAAATGCCTATAACCGGCTGAAAGAAGAATTCTTTAAAACTTCTTCCTCCCAGTATATCATCCGGGCCATTGTAAGCCCTGAAAACTGCATGAATTACCTCCAGGTCAATGACAGGGCGGCTGCCTCCATTCCCAGAGCCGCGTCCACAGTACAGGACCTGCCTTATTTTCATGAGCTGGTCACTGCCGGCCAGTATGTCTGGATGGGGTTGGAGGACTTTCTCTATCCAGCCTCCGACTCCTCCCTGTGTATCCCCATGGCACGTCCTGTAAAAAACCAGTACAATACGGAAACCGTTGGCTGGACCTACCTGGCTGTTTCCGACCGCATTTTTCTGGACTACCTGAAGGCATTTCCCCTGGAACCGGACAGTCTCCTTTACATAACCATTGGGACACATTCCTACCAGTACAAGGACGGTCTGTTTACAGAGGCCTCCCCTGACTATACCGCTGTCAGGGAAATAAATAAGGATGTTCTGAACAACAGCACCACGGTGCGTTTAATACGCATGGCAGACAACACCACCCGGAGGATGATATCCCGTCCCCTGTGGGACCAGGGCTGGAGCATTTCCCTGGTACTCTCGGAGCAGGACTACAATGCCCAGAACCAGATGTATCTGCTGCTTATCGGCACCATTGTCATCATCATCGGCCTGATGGGACTGATGCTGGCCTATATACTGAACCGCACCATCAGCCAGCCCGTGAACCAGATTCGGGACAAAATCCGCCTTATATCGGAAGGGGACTTTTCCAGGGATCCGTCCATAGAATGGAAGGACGAGCTGGGAGTTATCGGGCGGGGCATTAACCAGATGTCGGAAAACGTGGTCAGCCTCATGGACAGAAAGGTGGAGGATGAGAAGCAGAAAAAGGACCTGGAATACAGAATCCTCCAAAGCCAGATCAATCCTCATTTTCTCTACAACACCCTGAACTCCATCAAATGGATGGCCACCATACAGAATGCCCCCGGCATCGCGGAAATGACCACTGCCCTGGCCCGGCTCATGAAGAACGTATCAAAGGGAACGGATGTGAGAATTTCTCTCAGAGAAGAGCTGGATTTGGTCAGAGATTATTTTCTCATCCAGCAATACAGGTACGGAGGCAGCATTTCCATTGCATACGAGATAACAGATGAAGCTCTGTACCAATGCCAGATTCACCGCTTCACCCTGCAGCCCCTTGTGGAAAATGCCCTGTTCCACGGTATCGAGCCAAAGGGATGCGCGGGAAAAATCGTTATACGGGCTGAAAAGGCTGCCGTAACCGGCTCCCGCCCCGCCCTCGTCATATCCATTACGGATGGCGGCGTGGGCATGAGTCCGGAGACCATCCGCAGCGTATTAAGCGGCGAAGCATCACCCAGCGCTGATTTCTTTAAACAGGTGGGCATTAATAATGTAGATAAACGGATCAAATACAGCTTCGGACCGGAATACGGAATCCGTATAGAAAGTGTAGTGGATGAATACACCACCATGGTAATCACCCTGCCTTATATGATATCGGAGAGGATATGACATGATTAAAATACTGATAGCAGACGACGAACCACTGGTGCAGATTGGCATCAAATCCATGATAAACTGGGAGGAATTTGGCATTGAGGTGTGCGGCGCTGCCATGAATGGACAGGCTGCCCTTAAAATGATTGAGGAATATGCTCCGGAATTAGTCATCACGGACATCAAAATGCCCATTATGAACGGCCTGGAGCTGGCAAAAAAATGCCGGGATACCTATGGACCCATCCCCCTCTTTATTTTCCTTACCAGCTATGAGGAATTTCCTCTCATCAAGCAGGCTCTTTCCTACGGGGCCGTAGACTATCTGATTAAACTGGAATTGGATGCGGAGGGCCTTAAGGACACGGTGAGAAAGGCTCTGGATCGTCTGGAGGAACTGCGGGCCAGCCAGGCCTACCGCCAGGAAGGGGAAGGCAGGCCCCTGCTGCAGAATTATAACGACAAATTTTTTATGCGGCTCCTCCATAACCTGTTTGACAGCAGGGAGCAGTTTGAGATTCAGGCCAGGGATTTAAAGCTGGACTTTTCCGCCCGCTGTTTCCTGGCCGCCCATGGGGAGATGCACAGTCAAAAGGCAGGAGAGATGAACCCGGACCAGCAGATGAAGCTTTATTCCAGCAGCCTTCAAATGATACGGGAAATCCTCACGAAGTATGCCTCCTGCCATGTCATATCCCTGGACAAACAGCATTTTGCCGCCATCTTCTGTTTGGACAGGCAGGAGGAGTTAAATTCCGGCGTGATGGATGATGCCTGGGAAAACACCTGCCATATGGTCCACAATTACTTTTCTGTGGAGCTCGCCGTGGGCCTGGGAACTCCGGTAGAGGACCCCCTTAAAATCAACGAATCCTACCAGGAAGCCCGCCAGGCATCCGCCATGGCGGACGGCAAAACACCAGTGATATCCTTTGCCGGGATAGCGGAGGACTCCATTAAGAATGCCTTCAACATCGCTATTTTCAGGGAAGACCTGACCAAGGCCTTTGAGGAATTTGACACGGATGTGCTCCATGCCGCCATTTCCCAAATCATAGAGCTTTTTTCCTCCCATCCCATGCGCTACATTCAGGCTCTGGATGGCGCCTGCAACATCCTCTACCTGGCCCTTTCCCTTCTCCCGGACGGTGAGGATACCATGGACCAGGTATTTGCGGGATGCACAGACGGCTACCGGTCCATCTATAAAATGCAGCAGGCAGAACAGATCAACGGCTGGCTGGCCCAGTTTAGGGACGGCCTGTGCCAGGTGTTAAAGAGCCGGAGAAAGACCTATAAGGACCATGTGGTCACCAATGTCCAGAAGTACATCCAGAACCATATCGAGGAACGCCTTTCCCTTAACGAGGTGGCTGCCGTATTCGGCTTAAGTCCCAACTACCTAAGCTCTCTTTTTAAGAAGACCTGCACCATTGGGTTCTCCGAATATATCACCCAGAAAAAGATTACACGCGCCAAGTCCCTGCTGCTGGACCAGGACGTGAAGATATATGAAGTGGCTGACCGTCTGGGCTTTGACAGCGCCTTTTATTTCAGCAAGGTGTTTAAGAAGGTGGAAGGAATCTCCCCAAGGGAGTTTATGCAGTCCCATATGCCGGGGAGCATGGAGGATGACGGGGAGAAATAGAAAAGAAGCACACAGGGACCTCCCATCCTGTTGGATTATCCGGTTCTGCCGCATCTAGCGGCGGCACCGCCACGGAGGTATCCTGTATGCTTTTTTTCATCGTCCCTGCCGCTGTGTCATTAGCTTTCATAAGGATGAATGCGGATGATTCCGGTGATAGCCTTGTCTGTTATTATAGCCCTCCTAACTGCCCGTACCCGGCTCTTACTTTCCATTTGTCTTAGCATTACCGGTGCATCTCTTCCATGGACATATCGTCCTTTATCCTGTAAAACTTTATCTTTTCCCTCCCATTGTCCTTCCTGACCGCATACCGTTTTCCTCTGAACGGCACACTCATTGTGAAATGGCTCAGCTTTGCCGGAATATGTGGAAACAGCCCAAACCCCCGCGCCTGGCCGGGGTCCGGCACAAAACCTGCAATCTCCTCAATAAGCACAGGTATGGGAGCACTTGCCCACGGATGGCAGAGGCTGGTGTTCCACTTCTGCTCCTTGCCCCATGCCTCAAAGCAGGTATCTGCCCCCTCTCTCAGCATATTCACCCATCCATGTTCGGATTCATTCACAATAGACCGGAACACATCTTCATACCGGCCAAGTCTGGCCAGGGCCTTCAGATAAAAATAACTTACCAGCACACCGCAGGCCAGTCCCTTTTTTACCAGAAAATCCCCTATCCCGCCGGAGGCTTCCCCGGGCTCTAATCCATAATAAGCAGCATAAACATTGGAGTGCAGGGCACAGTGGCTGCTTGTCTCACTGTCCGCAAAAAGCCCCTTTTTCGGACGGTAAAATGCCTTTATATAGGAATTCCGCAGTTTTTCCCAATCCATGGAGTGAGCCAAACCCAGTATTTCTTCTATCTCTGTCAGATTTTTCGCCGCCCCGGTATACAGAGCGTTTATGACGTTATGACATCCATAGGCCACCACCGGACGGCTCAGCTCAAAATCATATCCATCCCGCAGATTTTCCGGCCAGTCCACCAGATTCCACTTATCCCCTGCCCGAACCAGCAGTCCGTCCTCCCTGGCATATGCTCTGAAATGCCCCAGCACGCCGGCGGCCGTCCGGTAATGGGACCGCAGGAAATCCTTATCCCCTGTAAACCGGTAGTCAATCAGAAGCAGTTCCAGCCACAGCAATGAAAAGTCCGCAATTTCCTGCATAAAAGAACCGGGCGCCACCGCCATAAGACCGGGGCAAATGTATCTGGTAAGAGCAAACTGTCCTATACACTTGCGAAGCATCTCCACGCTTCCCGTAAGCCATACCTGGGAATGGGCCGTCACCACGGCGTCGCCCAGATACTGTCCCTTTTCCCTGGTAGGGCAGTCCAGGTATCCTTCCTGGGTGCCCAGCCTTACCCCATTTTTACAGATGGCAAATATGCGGTCTAAATTTCCGTCACTGCTCTTTACGGTACAGAGACCTGTGTCCATAGGATAATGGCGCACCAGCCCCTTTATATTCTCGATCCTCACTCCGGTATCCGGTATGATTCTGGCGTAGCGGAATCCTTTATAATCATAAGGCTCCAGGGTGCTTACGCCGTTGTCCAGGGTCCATATCTCCTCGTAACGGCAGTTGCAGCGCATATCATAGCGGACATCCCCGTCCCGGCACTCCTGCGCACATCGTATGATGACCCTGTCCCCGGCCTTCCCCGCTGCCCGTATTACCAGGGCCCCGGTTATCTCCTGTCCCATGTCTACGAACCAGGATGAACGGGATGGATTCTCTTTTGACTGTGGGGACCTTTCTTTGTTCGGT
This sequence comes from Enterocloster clostridioformis, assembly GCF_020297485.1. Taxonomy (NCBI): domain Bacteria; kingdom Bacillati; phylum Bacillota; class Clostridia; order Lachnospirales; family Lachnospiraceae; genus Enterocloster; species Enterocloster clostridioformis. The sequence continues at coordinate 54,577 of NZ_JAIWZC010000001.1, read as the reverse complement.
GGGAGTTCTTCCTTTGCCGGCGAGGTTTCTTCCTCTGCCGGTATTGGCTCTTCCTTTATCTGCCTCGGCTTAATCTCATATATATCCAGCATCTTCACAGGCTGTTTTGTAAGCCGGTAATCCGCCCATTCTGCCTGTACCATGTATGGCCAGTCCCTGTCCTCGTACTCAGGAAGCTTCCATCCATCATCCCATTTCCGGCTGTCAAAATTCTCCAGAAATTGTGTATCATATCCGATGACATCTCCTGAGTAGGCATGGCAGATTTGGTATCTCCAGCGCAGACCGCAGTCCGGGAAAGCCGCTCCCGCGGGCTCATCCGCCGCGGTCAGCTCCGCCATCCCATCCCCAGCGGTCAGCTCCGCCATCTCATCCCCAGCGGTCAGCTCCGCCATCCCATCCGCCGCAATCAGTTCCGCCGCCACGCCAAAACGGCCGTCCCCGCTGTTCCAAACCCGGTTGAGCAGGCCCTGGTAATAGAGATGGACGGCCACTATGTTCTTTCCCTGATGAAGGAAAGGCGTAATGTCCAGTGTATTGTAATAATAATGTTCCGGGTATGACGGCGCCGGTCCCTGGGCGATGAAGATTCCGTTGATATATAGTTTATAGTAATCGTCTGCTGATATCCGCAGAATAACTCTCTTGATTCCGTCCCATTCCATGCCGGACCTGGCTAACACATGAAGATTGCGCACAGGTTCATTCTTCTGACTCTTTCTGCTGTCAGCTGATTCATTCTCTTTGTGGTATACGCAGACCGGAATCTCTTTTGAGAATTCAGGAATGGTGTACCATATTGGCCGGAATATCTGCATCTGCTTTTACCTCCTTCAGGGCAAATTCATACTGTGCAGTTAAGCATAACACCAGCCAGTCCAATGAACCATGGCAAAATCCAGGTAAATCATGTAATTTTTCCGGATACATTCTGCATTCCGTTCATATTTTCAGAATCTGATACAGACATAATTCATATCTGCCGTCACTGACTGCTCTCCTCTTTCCTCTGGTATGCCTGCTGCAAAATAAGAAATTCCTCCATCTCCCCCACAAACAAAGGCCTGGAATAATAGTATCCCTGTATCTGTTCCACCCCTGTATCCTATTTGGATAGACCGGTCCTATTGGGGAGTGGTTCATACGCATCAGAGACTCCGCATACAGGAACTGCCTGGTTTCCACAGAATATCTGCCCGTCTTGGCCTGTGACACGGCGTATCCAATGTAACTGACCGCTTCCTCCAATATTTTCACATACTCCGAACGCCGTATAATTCCCATCCTTTCTTTGACTTATTTCTTATACCAGTGACTTATTTCTTATACCGGTATTATAAAATGTGCACAGCGCACCCGCAAGAACGCACTTAAAAGTGGGATAGGTACCTGACAGTGCTATAGTATCTTAAAGATATTGTTTGGTTTACAATTATTTTAAGGTATTCTAATATTTTTTGTTGAAAAATCCCAGTAACTCTGCTACAATCCCATTAAGAAGATCTTATCTTAACCAATAATTAGGAGGGTATTATGGAACAAATGTTATTCTTAGTCCCGGTAGTGGGGCTGCTGGGACTCCTGTTTGCTGTCATTCTAAGGCAGCAGATCGTCAAGGAGGATCCAGGCACTGACAGGATGCGTGAGATTGCCGACGCAATCGCAGAGGGCGCCAACGCGTTTCTGGCTTCTGAGTACCGCATACTGGTCGTCTTTGTAGCCGTGTTATTCTTTGTCATCGGTTTTGGAACACGGAACTGGATTACAGCCGGATGTTTCCTTGTGGGAAGCGGTTTTTCCACCATGGCCGGTTATCTGGGCATGAATGCCGCTATCCGCGCCAACAGCCGTACCGCTGACGCTGCCCGTACATCCGGTATGCACCGTGCACTGGCACTTGCATTCTCCGGCGGAAGCGTTATGGGAATGGCCGTGGTAGGCTTGGGCCTGCTGGGCGTAGGCGTCCTCTACATACTTACAAGGGACGTATCCGTTTTATCAGGCTTCAGCCTGGGCGCTTCTTCCATCGCACTCTTTGCCCGTGTGGGCGGAGGCATTTACACCAAGGCAGCTGATGTCGGCGCCGACCTGGTAGGCAAAGTAGAGGCCGGCATCCCCGAGGATGATCCCCGTAATCCTGCCGTAATTGCCGACAACGTAGGCGACAATGTAGGCGATGTGGCCGGTATGGGCGCTGACCTGTTTGAATCCTATGTAGGTTCCCTGATTTCAGCCCTGACACTGGGCCTTGTATTTTATCAGGAAGCCGGCATCGTTTTCCCGCTTATGCTCTCAGCCTGCGGCATTATTGCCGCCATCATAGGCTCCCTGTTAGTCAAGAGCATCGGCAATTCCGATCCGCACAAGGCTTTAAAGACAGGCGAGTACAGCGCAACCGCCCTGGTAGTGGTCTGCTCCCTTGTCCTCAGCCGTATATTCTTCGGTAATTTCATGGCTGCGTTTACCATCATTACAGGCTTGTTGGTAGGCGTTCTGATCGGAGCTGTCACTGAAATATATACATCCGGCGATTATCGTTTTGTCAAGAAAATAGCCGGGCAGTCCGAAACAGGCTCCGCTACCACCATCATCAGCGGAATTGCCGTGGGAATGCAGTCAACCGCGGTCCCCATCCTGCTGGTATGTGTGGGTGTTCTGATTTCCAACAAGCTTATGGGCCTTTACGGAATTGCCCTGGCAGCCGTAGGCATGCTGTCCACCACTGGAATCACCGTTGCCATTGACGCTTACGGTCCTATCGCTGACAACGCAGGCGGAATCGCTGAGATGGCTGGTCTGGATAAAAACGTCAGGGATATAACTGACAAGCTGGACTCAGTGGGCAATACAACCGCTGCCATCGGCAAGGGTTTTGCCATCGGCTCCGCTGCTCTTACGGCTCTGGCCCTGTTTGTATCCTACGCTGAGGCAGTAAAACTCACCACAATTGACATCCTTAACGCGCATGTCATTGTTGGACTTTTCATTGGAGGAATGCTGACTTTCCTCTTCTCCGCCATGACCATGGAATCCGTATCCAAGGCCGCCCATCAGATGATTGAGGAGGTACGCCGCCAGTTCAGGGAAAAACCCGGCATTCTCAAAGGAACGGACCGCCCCGACTACGCTTCCTGCGTATCCATCTCCACCAAAGCCGCCCTTCGGGAGATGTTCCTGCCAGGTCTGATGGCAGTGCTGGCTCCTCTGGCAACCGGTCTCATCCTGGGACCTTCTGCTCTGGGCGGGCTTCTGACCGGCGCTCTGGTAACCGGCGTATTAATGGCCATCTTCATGTCCAACTCCGGCGGCGCATGGGATAATGCAAAGAAGTACATCGAGGAAGGACATCACGGAGGCAAAGGCAGTGATTCACACAAGGCTGCTGTGGTTGGCGATACCGTAGGCGATCCTTTCAAGGATACCTCAGGTCCTTCCATCAACATTCTTATTAAGCTGATGACGATTGTGTCTCTGGTATTTGCTCCTTTGTTCCTGCGGTTTGGTGGATTAATTTAATCTCAAAGCCGAATTCTTTTTACGGCTACACAACAGTTAATGGGAAGGAAAATCCAAAACTCGGATTTTCCTTCCCATTGTTTTATTAAAATGCTGTTGGCAAAGGGCTGTATCCAGGCGGCAGCCTCCTTCCCTCCAACTCCATTACTCATCAAAAATACTCACTATTTCCCCATCCAATATCCGGTTCATGTTCTTCACGGCGCAGAAATTACCGCACATGGAACAGGTGTCCTCCTTTTCGGGTTTGGCCGATTCCCGGTATTTCCTGGCTTTTTCCGGGTCAATAGACAGCTCAAACATGCGCTCCCAATCCAGTTTTTTCCGGGCCGTACTCATCTCGCGGTCCCACTGTGCCGCACCTTTTATGCCTTTTGCAATATCAGCTGCATGGGCGGCAATCTTGGACGCCATGATGCCTTCCTTAACATCGTCCAGGTCCGGCAGTCTCAGATGTTCGGCCGGCGTAACATAGCACAAAAAAGACGCTCCGCTGGCGGCGGCAAGGGCTCCGCCTATGGCTGCGGTAATATGGTCATAACCCGGAGCAATATCTGTCACCAGAGGACCAAGGACATAAAAAGGGGCTCCCTGGCAGATAGTCTGCTGTATCTTCATATTGGACTGAATCTGGTCCAAAGGCATATGTCCCGGTCCTTCTATGATGACCTGCACATTCTTTTCCCACGCCCTTCTGGTCAGCTCCCCCAGCGTCACCAGCTCCTCAATCTGGGATATATCCGATGCATCCTCAATACATCCCGGACGGCAGGCGTCTCCCAGGCTCAGTGTCACATCATAGGCCTGACAGATATCCAGTATCTTCTCAAAATGCTCATAAAACGGATTTTCCTTTCCCGTCATTTCCATCCATGCAAATATAATAGAACCTCCCCTGGACACAATATTGGTAAGGCGCTTCGCCTTCTTGAAGCGCTCCGCTGTCTGCCGGTTGATTCCCACATGGATGGTCATGAAGTCCACCCCATCCTCCGCATGCATCCTTACGATATCCAGCCACTCCTGTGAAGTAATATCCTTCAGCGGTTTGTGGTAATAAACCACCGCATCATAGATGGGAACAGTGCCTATGATTGCAGGACACTGGGCAGTCAGCTTTCTTCTGAATGTGCGGGTATCCCCCCATGAACTCAGGTCCATGATGGACTCTGCCCCCATCCTCACCGCATCATTTACCTTCTGTAATTCCATTTCCAAGTCCTTGCAGTCCCTTGAAGTGCCGAGGTTTACGTTGATTTTCGTCTTAAGCCTGGATCCGATTCCATTTGGTTCCAGACAGGTATGCAGCCGGTTGGCAGGAATGACAGCCTTCCCCTCAGCCACCAGCCGCATCAGTTCAGCTGGTTCAAACAGTTCCTTATCCGCTACCCTTTTCAGCTCCTCTGTCAGGATACCTTTCCTGGCCGCGTCCATCTGCGTGGTATAATCCATATTTTCCTCCTCTTCGCCCGGAGCCCGCATGTGGTTAAAAGTAATTTTCACATGCAATCTATTAAACCGTGTTCGTTTGCCCGCGTCATGCCGGATATACTTCAGGACACAAAAAAGGCCCATACCGGTAAGGAATGGACCATTCATATCATGCAAGCTTGTACATACTCCATATTTCCCTACGTTGGCATTATCCAAATCAGGTTTAATAGGTCGAAGTTCGATTACTTCCTCTCAGCCTGCCCCACAAGCTCCCTGTTGTAATATGACTGAATACGGCAGTTCTCCCGCTGTATCCGAAAGGCATTTTCACCTCACTCTGTCAGTTTATATGGAAAATATCTGCTTGTCAACCATTATTCTCAATTGTTTATCCAATATTATCCTGCCTCCTCCCTACTATCGCACCTACTGCCTTCCTACCACATCCCCCTGTTTGAGAATAACAGTCAAAGAATTCTATCCATTATAACGTGTACGCTGAGTCATTACAAGAAAAAATACGCCCGCATCTGATATCCTCCCAGGAGCACCGCATTCCTCTCCTCCTTTTTCCCATTATACCATTGATTCCGTCTGTCTGCTATCTGTGCCGTTAATATCACGTTAAAAATCCGTTAAATTATTGCTAATACAATTACTGCTTTATGACAATAATTTACTCTCAAATATTAAAATTTTCCAGTGATTATACACAATTTTGTCGATATAATAAAAACCAGTTACATGTTCTGCAGACATTGACATACGCAAATAAAGAGAGGGATTGGAAATGGTGAGTGTTTTAATGAAAAGGCTTGCAATTGCAGCTGTGGCCGGCGCTGTCATGGTTTCGGCTTCCGGATGCAGCTTGGTTTCCTCAGGTAAAAGAATTATCCGCGTGTCGCACGCACAGTCGGAGACCCATCCTGAGCATCTGGGAATGCTGGCATTTAAGGAATATGTGGAAGAACGTCTGGGAGACAAATATGAGGTACAGATATTCCCCAATGAAATACTGGGATCTGCCCAGAAGGCAATCGAGCTGACCCAGACAGGAGCAATTGATTTTGTTATTGCGGGTACGGCAAATCTGGAGACATTTGCGGATGTCTATGAGATTTTCAGCATGCCCTATCTTTTTGACTCCGAAGAAGTCTACCGGTCTGTGATGGAAGACACGGATTATATGGAAAATATATACAAGTCCACGGACGAGGCCGGTTTCAGGGTGGTGACCTGGTACAATGCGGGAACCCGTAATTTCTACGCCAAGACTCCCATCAACACGCCGGATGATTTAAAGGGCAGGAAAATACGTGTACAGCAAAGCCCGGCCAGCGTGGACATGGTCAATGCTTTTGGCACGGCCGCTGCTCCTATGGGGTTCGGTGAGGTGTATACTGCCATTCAGCAGGGCGTTATAGACGGCGCCGAGAACAATGAGCTGGCCCTGACCAACGTCCATCAAGCTGAGGGAGCTGCCTAAAATTTTCCTGGACAGCGCAGAGATGACAGGCATTATCATCTTCCTTATCGGAGTATCCAGCATCATGAGCTGGGTCATGGCCTTCACCGGCATCCCCACCGCTGTATCGGAAGCCATGCTGGGAATCAGCACCAACCGCTATGTAATACTTTTTATCATCAATATTCTGCTGCTGATTGTGGGAACCTTTATGGACATGACGCCTGCCTGCCTTATCTTCACCCCTATTTTCCTTCCCATCTGCCGGGCGCTGGGCATGAATACCATCCACTTTGGAATCATGATGATATTCAACCTGTGTATCGGCACCATCACTCCCCCTGTGGGAACTACACTTTTCGTGGGAGTAAAGGTGGGAAAGACAAAGATAGAACAGGTTATCCGTCCTCTGCTCTACTACTTTGGCGCCATCTTTATCGTGCTGATGCTGGTATCCTATATACCGCAGCTGTCACTGTGGCTTCCGGGTCTAATGGGTTATGTATAAAATAGATTATGTATAAAATATGTGTATCAGGGAAGGGCCGCGCTGTGCGACATCATATCACAGCGCGGCCCTTCTTTTACCTTGATGAAATTCAGGCTTAAGCCTTCTTTAACCTCTTATCCTCCAGATGGGAAACAATCACTGCGCAGGCAGCGTCCCCTGTAATATTCACCGTGGTTCGACCCATGTCAAACAGGCGGTCAATACCGGCCACAAGTGCAATTCCTTCCACAGGAAGCCCTACGCTCTGAAGCACCATAGCCAGCATAATCATACCGGATCCCGGCACACCGGCCGTGCCCACGGAAGCCAGAACAGCTGTCAGTATAATGACAATCTGCTGGGACAGGGTCAGGTTGATTCCATAACAGGAAGCGATAAACACAGCGCACACACCCTGGTAAATGGCGGTTCCATCCATATTGATGGTGGCTCCCAGCGGAAGCACAAAGCTGGCCACCTCCTTTCTGGCCCCCAACTTTTCCGTGCATTCCAGGTTAAGAGGAAGGGCGCCTACAGAGGACGCGCTGGAAAACGCCATTATCATGGCCGGCGCCATGCCCTTGAAAAACTTAAGGGGTCCGATGCCCGCAAGAGACTTTACGGTCAGCGAATACACCAATGAGGCGTGGAGTATGTACCCGATATAAGCCACCAGAAGCACAAAGGCCAGGCTGCCCAGTATCTGGGGTCCGTTGGCAGCCACCACAGGCGTAATCAGACAGAACACACCGATGGGGCTCAGCTTGATGATGAAGGACATAACTGCGATAGACACATCATTGGCGCTCTCCACAAAGTTTCCAAATACCTCTCCCTTCTTTCCCGCCACAATGGTGCCAAAGCCAAAGAGCAAAGCCACCACGATTACCTGAAGCATGGATGCCTCGGCCATGGGCTGTATGATATTGCTTGGGAAAATGCCAATCAGGGTCTGGATAAAACTGGGCGTTTCCGCCGCCGTGTACTCCAGGGAGCTGGTGGACAGCACCGGAAATCCCTTTTTGAACAGATTCGCTATCAAAAGTCCCATGGTAACCGCAAAAAAGGTAGTGCACATATAGTAGATGACTGTCTTACCTCCAATGCTTCCCACCTTCTTAATATCCTTCATGGAAATAACACCGTTCATGATGGAGAACAAGACAATGGGGACTACGATGAATTTCAGCAGGTTCAGAAACAGGGTGCCAAAGGGCTTGATGTAAATTTCCGCAATGTCCGGCCGGCCCATCAACAGCATACCTGCCGCAATACCCAAAGCCAATCCAGTAAAAATCCATAGTGCAAGCGGTTTCTTTTTCATACGCACAATTCCCCTTTTTTAGTATTTTTGCATAAATGCAATTATAATTATAACACAATCTTAACACTATTGCTACCAAATACAAATAAAGGTAAATTTTTAACAATCTTCCTCCTCTGCCCTCATAACGGACAGGCTGCCGCTTATATCCGCCTACAGGCCGGACATAAAGGTCATTCCACGCTCCATAGCCGCCCCGGTGTAGGCCATATGTTCTTTCATGATATCATCCGTCATCCTGCTCCGTGAACTGCTGGAGCAAGTACAGGAATACGTGGACGGCGCGCTGATATATATACCGAAGACTGCCGGGCACAAAAAACGCTGGGGGGAAGGGACCTCCACCCGGCAGGAGCTTCGTTTCCGCAATCAACAGATATACAGTGATTATCTGTCCGGGCTTTTTATATTCCATCTGTATGTCTCAACCTTATTTATCAAACAAGAATTAGGTTGGTATCCGCCTGTCAGGATGTTACAATCTGATTCACCTGCTTCAGCCGAACCGGTTTCCTCCATCGTCCTGTGGATTGATAATCCATACCCGCTTCCCGTAAGGGCACATGCCATATTAAAAAGTAAACTGCACCTGTCCCAGCGCAGTCTGGACCTGCTGACTGACAGCAGCAGGATTCAATGTGCAGATGGCCGGGAATTGAAAAAAAGCAGGACAGGAAACCATATAAAGCTTTACATCATCGGTGTTTTAGTTCCCTGAGTATGGCCTCTGCATCCAGACCGGAGTACATACGTCCGTCCACCATGACATTGGGCGCCTTCCGGCAGTTCTTCAGGCAGTTCCTGGTCCTGAGACACACGGTCCCGTCCTCTGATATGCCGTTTTTACCCACTCCCAGCCTTTTTCTCAGTTCATCCATGACGGTGAGGCTGCCCTTTGCCGCGCAGTTCCTTCCTGTGCAGAGTATAATTTCATGGCTATAGGGTGTTGTCTTTAAACTGGGATACCGCTTACATATGGCCTGTACCATGGAATCCCGTACCCCGGCCGCCTCTGCTGCCTGCTCCAGCACATAAGGGCTGATGCAGCCATGAACGCCCTGCAGTTCCCTCAGCATCTCCACAATGGCCTCCTGCGAAGAACGCTCCGGCAGCCCGCGGTAGTAGTCCAGAATTTCCCTCGTCTGCTCATCCAGGACTTCATTTTCATTTATCTGCATATGCAAAACCTCGCTTCCAGTATAGCTTTGGGCTTACAGGGCGTTTTTTATTCACAAAATCCGGTTTTTACCGCATCCATTTTTCGCTGCCTCTTTTATATCAATCCCCCAGATAGTATATGGCGGTAAAGTGTCCCCTGGAATTGTAGAAGAGCCGGTTCCCCGTCAACTGGCTGCAGATAACCTGGCCTGTTTCCGGGTCCACCGGACCGGGTAAAATCTCCCGCTGATACTGCGATGCCCTCAAAAGCCCGGTATCCGCGCCAGAGACAGCTCCCTTCATGATATAGATATCTCCTCTGTAGACCGTCTTCATCAACGTATCCCAGCTGGTCTGCCACAGGTGGTATTCATCCGTATTGTAATCCGGCCTGATTCCTGTCTCGTATCCCTGGCCTGCCGGTTCTTCCCCCGCATCATGAAGCAGGAAGCCGTAAGGCGTATCTTCCTGGCCGGGATTCAGCGACAGCATCCGGCTCTCGCCTGTAAGCTCGTCCAGAGTCACTTTTGCCTGGCCGCCCTCCATAACCGTCTGAAGCTGCTCTCTGGTAATGGAAGCCGGAACCGATATCTCTCCCGGCACAGCGTAGTATGCCCCCATATCCCTGGCCTGAGTCAGGTCACCTCTCAGTCCGGTTTCATCATACCTGCCCAGATATGGCAGATAGGACGCCGGTGGAAGGTCCTCCAGGCCATACTGGTTCCGCCCGTCCAGCTTGTCTCTGTCCGTATCATTTTCCATTTTCTGTATTAAGGAAATGTTTCCGGATTCCACATCCGACAGAATGGAATCTGAAAAGGAATCCGGTGCTATGATACCCCTGTACCACCTTTTTTCCGAAAAATACTGGCTCAGCACATCGGATTTAAACTGCCGTCCGTTGGCCGCATAAATTTCATTCCGAAGAAGCCACAAATTCTCCGTGGGCCACAGACAGAGATCTGCCCTGGACAGATAGCGCGAAAACACATCCGGAAAGGTCAGACTGTCCTCAAACAGATAATAGTCGCCGGCCAGTCCTCCCTCACCCTTCACTGAAATATGAGGATCAGCTTCATCATCCATGGCAAATTTAATGGTATATGTAAGCGCCGGGACCCGCGGAACCTCTTCCATGGTCTCCGGTGTTATCTTGTATGTCTTTTTGCCCCTCTCAGTCAGGATTTCCGCGCTTCTCATGCTGTCATAATAGCTGGTATGCATCTCATCCGGAAGGGTAAAGACACATTTCAGCCGCTCTGACTCCCAGCCTTCTCCGGTGAGTTCAAAGGACAGGCCGCACCGTATATCCCCCGCCTTAAAGAACCTGCCTGTTATAAGCTGGTTGCGGGCTCCCAGGTTTTGTACTGCCCTGACAGCGGTTCCCGGCTCTTCCAGTCCGGCGCCTCCGGCTGCTTTGGCATTCCCGGGTGTCCCGGCCCTTCCCGATGCCCCGGCCCTTCCGGGTGCCCCGGCATTCCCGGCCGCGGACTCCCGTGGCAGCCCCTGTTCCGCTTCCGGGTCCTCATGTTTTCCGGACTGGCTGACAGCCTGCTGCTGTTGCGCGGTGCCTTCATCCTCCGGATATGCCTGCCTCGTATCCTTCAGCCGGCAGGATGTCAAAACCAGCAGGACCATGGCGGTCCATCCAGCCCTGTATATCTGTTTCCTAATCACTGTAACCCCATCCCTTCCATTAATTCGGACCGGATATATCCATCATTTCATCCCACCTGTTCTGCCTCTTGAAATCCAAGCAGCCGGACAGGCGGGTCCTCTTTATATCCTCCGCAAAGGCGTCAGCCGTCATGGCGATAATGGACTGTTTCCAGCTCAAATTCAATCAGATCGTCAAAGCGGTCCTCCGGCTCCGGTGCTTTCACCGGAAACCGCTGGTATTTCACCATGTGATAAGTATTCTGTGTCAGGTTAACCGCAATCAGCATCTGGTATGCGGCCTTAGCTGCCGTGGCCAGCCGGCTGATCTACACATTCCGCTCCCGCTCCGGCAGAAGTTCATCCTGGACATCCCGATATACCAGAACGAACCAGCACTTGGTGCATCATTCTTGGTCTTTCTGCGCTGGGAGGCCGAAAAGGCGACCTTACCTCCCTCCTTGGTAAACTTGATGGTATTGCTCAGGATATTGATGAGCACCTGCTGGAGCTTCACGGCTTTCCCTATGGACTGGGACGCTATGGTACTCATGACGATGTCCAGTAAAATAAGAAAAACCATCTCTCCATATTCCCTAAGGAGACAGTGCTTCCAGACAATTGCCGGCTTCCAGCACCTTATATTTGGATGACAGAATTTTCCTTAATATCATTCGGTTTTTTCATTGTCTTCCACGACCAACATTTTCTTCTGTAAAATCATCGCTTCATACTCTTGCCCGGCGTTTATCCGCCGGTGAAACCGCTTATCCCGCGGCAAAACCAGGCTTCCTCTTCATTTCCTTCTTACATATATATCGTGGTTTCACCAAAATAGACGTTCTTTTGACAAATTTCCAATGGTTTAAATATAACAAAAACAGGTAGAAAATGCAATAGGACGCCAAAGAAACCACATTATATAAGTATTCACCTTTTTATTATCCCGGCACCGTTTTGTGCAAATTGCACAACATTGTGTCAGTAATTTTCTCAATTATTGCCGTAGACTAAAACTTTTTTAGGTACTATAATTCTTTTTAAGATAACAATTTAACATTTCTTTTGCCAATATGTATATCCTGGGGATTGGCCCAGAGTCTCTACCAACTACCGCAAAGAGTTGGCTACATATCTTAATGTAGCCAGCTCTTTTTTTCTATTTGTGTAAAGATTCGTACTGAAATTGGCAGGAAAAGTAAGGAGGAAATCAAAAAATGAATATTGTAGGGCAGCAAGTAAAACGTGTAGATGCTTACGGGAAGGTGACCGGGGAGGCCAAGTACACCGCGGACCTGGAACCAAGAGACATCCTGCACGGTAAGGTCGTGCACTCTACCATCGCCAACGGCCTGGTCAAAAGCTTTGACTTGACAGAGGCCTATCAGGTACCTGGTGTGGTGAAGATTGTCACATGCTTCGATGTTCCCGACTGCCAGTTTCCTACGGCAGGCCATCCATGGAGCGTGGAAAAAAAGCATCAGGATATCTGTGACAGGAAAATACTGAACCAGAGGGTCCGTCTGTACGGGGATGACATAGCGGCTGTCATCGCGGAAGATGAGGTGGCCGCAGCCAGGGCAGCCCGCCTGATTAAAGTGGAATATGAAGAATATACTCCCATTGTTACAGTGGAGGCAGCCATGGCAGAGGACGCCACTCCCCTGCATCCGGATCTCAGGAAGGACAATGTAATCGTACACTCCCACATGACCATGGGTGACAGTGATTTCACCTATGAGGACGGACTTAAGAAAGCCGGGTCCTGTTACGGACCGGAGGAAATCATTTCCCTGGAAAAGGAATACGATACCCCAAGGATTTCCCACTGCCACATAGAGCTGCCGGTTTCATGGGCCTATGTGGACACCAACGGCAAGATAACCGTGGTATCCTCCACCCAGATTCCCCACATCGTCAGGCGCTGTACGGCACAGGCCCTGGGGGTTCCAATCGGAAGGGTGCGCATCATAAAGCCTTACATCGGAGGCGGCTTCGGCAACAAGCAGGACGTGCTCTATGAACCCTTAAACGCATTCCTGACCATGTCCGTGGGGGGACGGCCTGTCAGGCTGGAAATCAGCCGGGAGGAAACCATCTCCGGCACCCGCACCCGCCACGCCATCAAGGGAAAATGTAAAGGCCTGGTGACAAAGGACGGACGTATTCTTGCCAGGAAGCTGGATGCCTATGCCAACAACGGCGCCTACGCCTCCCACGGCCATGCCATCTGCGCCAACTGCGGCAATGTGTTCAAGGATCTTTACAGAGATGAGCTTGGCACCGAGGTGGACTGCTTCACCGTATACACCTCCTCTCCCACAGCCGGCGCCATGAGGGCCTACGGCATTCCCCAGGCAGCATGGTTTGCGGAATGTCTCACCGATGACCTGGCAGACGCCATTGGCATGGACCCCTGTGAATTCAGGCTGAAGAACTGCATGGAGGACGGTTTCGTGGATCCGGCCAACGGCATCACCTTCCATTCCTACGGTCTGAAGAAATGCATCGAGGAAGGACGCAGGCACATCCGCTGGGACGAGAAGTGGAGCTCCTACCGGAATCAGACCGGCCCGGTCCGAAAGGGTGTGGGCATGGCTATCTTTTGTTATAAGACAGGCGTGCACCCCATCTCCCTGGAAACAGCTTCCGCCCGCATGATACTCAACCAGGACGGCTCCATGCAGCTGTGCATGGGCGCTACGGAAATCGGCCAGGGAGCCGACACCGTATTCACCCAGATGGCTTCCCAGACAACCGGCATCGCCTTTGACAAGGTCTACATCGTATCCACCCAGGACACGGACGTGACTCCCTTTGACACCGGGGCCTATGCATCCCGCCAGACCTATGTGTCCGGCATGGCCTGCAAGAAATGCGGCGAGGAATTCCGCCTTAAGATACTGGAGTATGCCGCCTACATGCTGAGCCATGATGTAAGCGATCTCTCCAAAACCGTGTACGCGGACGAGGTAAAGGCTGCCTCTGCCCTGCTCCGGGAGACTCTTGGACTTAAGGAAGGGGAACTGGTGTCGGCGGATATGCTGGACATAGAAAACAGCAAAATCGTGGTAAGCGGAGGGGAGCCGGTGCTCTTCGACCTGTCCGTGGTAGCTGACACTGCCTTTTATTCCCTGGACCGCTCCGTACATATCACAGCCGAGGTCACTAACCAGTGCAAAGACAACACATTTTCCTCCGGCTGCTGCTTTGTGGAAATCGAGGTGGACATTCCCCTTGGACTGGTGACGGTGAAGGATATCATCAATGTCCATGACTCAGGAGTACTCATCAATCCTATGACCGCGCGGGCCCAGGTCCACGGCGGCATGAGCATGGGACTGGGATACGGGCTTTCGGAGGAGCTGCTGGTGGATGAAAAGACAGGCAGGCCCTTAAATAATAACCTGCTGGATTACAAGATTCCCACTGCCATGGATACGCCGGACTTAAACGTGGCGTTCATTGAGCTGGAGGACCCAACCGGCCCTTACGGAAACAAATCCCTGGGCGAGCCTCCTGCCATCCCGGTGGCCCCAGCCATCCGCAACGCCATCTTAAACGCCACCGGAGTCCACATGGATGTGACTCCCATGACCGCCCAGCGGCTCATAGAAAAATTCAAAGAAAAAGGTCTGATATAAGGAGAAGGTTATGTTTGATATCAAATCATTTTATGAGGCCAAGGATGTGGCTGATGCCATAAATGCCCTGGTGAAAAATCCTGACGCCGAAATCATAAGCGGCGGCACAGACGTTCTGATTCGTGTCAGGGAAGGAAAGGATGCCGGAAGGTCCGTTGTATCCATCCATAATATAGAAGCATTAAAGGGAGTCCGCCTCCTTGATAACGGCGGCCTGTGGATAGGAGCAGGAACTGCATTTTCCCATATCACCAACGACGCCCTGATCCAGAAATACATACCCATGCTGGGGGACGCCGTGGACATGGTGGGCGGACCACAGATACGCAACACCGGAACCATCGGCGGCAATATCTGCAACGGCGCCACCTCGGCCGACTCCGCTTCCACCATGTGGACACTGGAGGCAGATGTTCTGTTGGAGGGCCCGGAGGGCAAACGCACCGTGCCGGTCTGCGAATTCTATACAGGCCCCGGCCGGACCGTCCGCCAGCGGACCGAGGTCTGTACCGGTTTCCTGGTACACAAAAGCAGCATCGAGGGCTGGAGCGGTCATTACATCAAGTACGGCAAGAGAAAGGCCATGGAGATAGCCACCCTGGGCTGTGCGGTGCGCGTAAAGCTGAGCCGGGATAAAGAACGGATTGAGGATGTCAGGCTGGGATACGGCGTGGCCGGTCCCACTCCTCTGCGCTGCCGTGAGGCGGAGAATGGTTTAAAAGGGCGCGCGGTCAATGACAGGGAAGCAATCCTGGCCTTCGGCAAGGCTGCCCTGAAAGAAGTGAACCCCCGTTCCTCATGGAGGGCGTCAAAGGAATTCCGTCTGCAGCTCATCGAAGAACTGTCCAAACGGGCCCTGGCAGAAGCAATAAAAAAAGCAGGAGGTGCTGTCAATGCTTAAGATTGTACACATGAAAGTAAATGGCAGGGAAGTGGAGCTGGCTGTGGATGAGAGGGAATCCCTGTTGGATACCCTGCGCCAGCGTCTGGGGCTTACATCCGTGAAAAAGGGCTGCGAGGTCGGGGAATGCGGCGCCTGCACCGTACTGGTAAACGGAGAAGCCATAGACAGCTGTATCTACATGACCCTGTGGGCCGAGGGGAAAAGCATCATGACAGTGGAAGGTTTAAAGGGGCCCAATGGGGAATTGTCACCGATTCAGAAGGCATTTATCGAGGAGGCAGCCGTACAGTGCGGCTTCTGTACTCCCGGTCTTATCATGAGCGCGGTGGAAATCGTGGGAACCGGAAAAAAATACAACCGTGAAGAGCTTAAGAAGCTGATATCCGGGCATCTGTGCAGATGCACCGGCTATGAGAACATCCTCAACGCCATGGAGCGCATCGTGGAGGAGGTATACCAGGTCAGCCGCAAAACCAGCGGGGCTGATTAACTATCATTATAACAGGGGGAACCAATTATGAACAGAAATACGAATTGCAGCATCAACAACATATACAGACTGGAGGGCAGGGTGCCCATCGCCAAGGCCATCCCCTTCGGCCTCCAGCACATCCTGGCCATGTTCGTCTCCAACCTTGCGCCTATTACCATCATAGCGGGCGCTGCCCAGCCGGCCCTAAGCCAGGCCCAGACAGCCATCCTGCTCCAGAACGCAATGTTTGTGGCAGGAATCGCCACCATGATTCAGCTGTATCCCATCTGGCGGATAGGATCCAAGCTTCCCGTTGTCATGGGCGTCAGCTTTACCTTCGTCACAGTCCTCAGTACCATTGCCGCCAACTTCGGTTATCCAGCCGTGGTGGGAGCCGTGCTCATAGGCGGTATCTTTGAAGGAACCCTGGGACTTCTGGCCAAATACTGGCGCAGAATCATTACCCCAGTGGTGGCTGCCTCTGTGGTTACAGCCATCGGATTTTCCCTTTTTACGGTGGGCGCCAGGTCCTTTGGCGGCGGATACGCAGACGACTTCGGTTCCGCCCAGAACCTGATTCTGGGTACCATCACCCTGCTGACCTGTCTTTTGTGGAACATCTTTGCCAAAGGATACTTAAAACAGCTGTCCGTACTGGCCGGCCTGATAGTGGGGTATGTCATCGCCATTTTCCTCGGAAAAGTGGATTTAAGCCTGATTATGTCCGGCGGAATCATCTCCTTCCCCCATCTGCTGCCCTTTATGCCTGAGTTCCACGCAGGGGCCATCATCTCTGCCTGCATCATCTTCCTGGTATCCGCGGCAGAGACCATAGGCGACACCTCTGCCCTGGTTTCAGGCGGTTTAAACCGCGAAATCACGGGAAAGGAAATATCCGGATCCCTGGCCTGCGACGGCTACGCGTCCGCCCTCTCCACCGTATTCGGATGTCCGCCCGTAACCTCATTCTCCCAGAACGTGGGCCTGGTGGCCATGACAAAGGTGGTCAACCGTTTCACTATCATGACAGGGGCTGCCTGTATGATTCTGGCCGGACTCCTTCCGCCTGTGGGAAACTTTTTTGCTTCCCTGCCCCAGGCAGTGCTTGGCGGATGCACCATTATGATGTTCGGCACCATCCTTACCTCCGGCGTACAGATGATTGCCAAATGCGGATTTTCCCAGAGAAACATAGTCATTGTCTCCCTCTCCCTGGCAGTGGGAATCGGCTTTACAACAGCCAGTGAAATTGGGATCTGGAACATCTTCCCTGAATTGGTCCAGTCCGTATTTTCAGCCAATGTGGTGGCAGTTGTATTTGTCGTCTCCGTATTTTTAAGCCTGGTGCTTCCAAAAGATATGGATATCAAAGCCCTGGAAGGGTAAAGATTGGCTGCGGAAGCTGCTGCGAAATAGATGAGTCATCATTTATGGAGCAGCAGCTCCTTTTTTATTTCTGTTTTTTCTTTCAGCCATAGTTTTTTGGTTATCGTTATTCTTTTATGAGTATAACGATATTATACAACACTTTCTATTATATGTCACCTTCTTTTTTATATTTTGTAGCTTTGTACTGTCTCTGTCCTGCCTAGCGGAATATTCTTGGCATTTTTTTATATTATTCTCACTTTTTCATCATTTTCTTAATTATTTTGCATAAATCACTGTTTTTTCATTCCAATATATGGTACAATATGTATAAATATCCAACACCAATCAGGGGGAAATATTATGGCTAAAGAAATGATTGCAATGCTTCTTGCCGGCGGCCAGGGCTCCCGTCTCTACGCACTGACCCAAAAACTGGCAAAACCCGCGGTTCCTTTTGGCGGTAAATACCGCATCATCGATTTTCCGCTTTCAAACTGCGTGAATTCCGGAATCGATACAGTGGGCATCCTGACCCAGTACCAGCCTCTAGTCCTGAACGAGTATATCGGCAACGGACAGCCCTGGGATCTGGACCGCCTCTACGGCGGTGTCCATGTACTCCCGCCCTACCAGAAGGCATCCGGTTCAGACTGGTACAAAGGCACGGCCAATGCCATCTATCAGAATATCTCCTTTATTGAACGGTACGACCCGCAGTATGTAATCATCCTTTCAGGAGACCAGATTTGCAAACAGGACTACAGCGACTTTCTTAAATTCCACAAGGAAAAGGGAGCCGAATTCAGCGTGGCTGTCATGGAAGTACCGTGGGAGGACGCGTCCCGCTTCGGACTCATGGTGGCTGACGGAGATGACCGCATCACCGAATTCCAGGAAAAGCCAAAGAATCCAAAGTCCAACCTGGCTTCCATGGGCATCTACATATTCAACTGGGACATCCTCAGACAGTATCTCATAGAGGATGAGGCTGACCCGGACTCTGAAAATGACTTTGGCAACAACATCATTCCCAACCTGCTGCGTGACGGACGAAGGATGTATGCTTATCACTTCAACGGATACTGGAAGGACGTAGGGACCATTTCCTCCCTCTGGGAGGCCAACATGGAGGTCCTGGACCCGGAGCACAGCGGCATCAATCTCTTTGATGAAAACTGGAAGATTTACAGCCGAAACAGCGGCATGACCGGACACAGGATAAGCGGCGATGCCCTGGTGGAGAATTCCATGATTACCGACGGATGCCGTATCAACGGACAGGTCAGGCACTCCATCCTTTTCTCAGGCGTAAAGGTGGAGGCCGGGGCACAGGTGGAGGACGCCGTGGTTATGGGCGGCACCACCATCAAGGCAGGCGCCATGGTAAAACATTGTATTGTGGCCGAAAACGTGGTAATTGGAGAAAACGCAGTGGTTGGAGCCATGCCCTCTGACGGCGAAAAAGGTGTGGCCACCATCGGGCCCGGCATTGAAATCGGACCCGATGCCAAGATTGGTCCCAGTGCCATGGTAAAGAATAATGTAAAAGGCGGTGAAGAACAATGGTAAATTCCAATGCAAATGCCCTTGGCATCCTTTTTCCCAACAGCTATGATTCCCTGGTTCCCGACCTGGTCAGCGAGCGCCTGATGGCCTCCATTCCTTTTGCCAGCCGTTACCGTCTGGTGGATTTCATCCTTTCCAGCATGGCGAACTGCGGAATTGATAATATTTCCCTGATTGTCCGCAGGAATTATCACTCCCTGATGGACCATCTGGGCTCAGGCCGTGAATGGGACCTGACCCGTAAGAACGGCGGCCTTAACCTGGTCCCGCCCTTTGCAGAAAAAACAGTGAGCATCTACAATGGACGCGTGGAAGCGCTGGCCAGCATCCTGGATTTCCTGAAGGAGCAGAAAGAAAAGTATGTGGTCATGGCCGATACAAACCTGGCTGTCAACTTTGATTTCAACGCATTGATTCAGGCCCATATGGACAGTCAGGCCGATGTTACCGTTGCCTACAGGGAGGAACCCCTTCCCGGCGATCTCACCGGACACCGGGACATCGGAAAAAGTCTCTACTATACCCTGGCCATTGACAATGGCCGTGTTACCAAGATGTACATGAACTCCAAAGAACCAGGAGTGCAGAATTTCTCCATGAACATCTACATCATTGACCGGGAGCTCCTGATTGACCAGATAAACACTGCCTATGTGCGCGGACAGGTATTCTTTGAGCGCGATATCCTGGCGCCCCAGATAGGAAGGCTGAACGTGCAGGCATTCCGCTACGACGGATATGTGGCGCGAATCAGCAGCATGAAGAGCTATTTTGACGAGAATATGAAGATGCTGGACGATGCCAATGTTAACGCGCTCTTCTCCGCCGGCAATCCCATCTATACCAAGATTCGCGACGACAATCCCGCCCGGTATATCAACGGTTCAAAGGCCGCCAACATCATGGCTGCCGATGGATGCATCATTGAGGGCGAGGTGGAAAACAGCATCCTGTTCCGCGGTGTGAAGATAGGAATGGGCGCCAGGGTAAAGAACTGTGTGCTCATGCAGGATACGGTGATAGAAGCTGGGGCCAGCGTAGAATATGCCGTGACTGATAAGAATGTGACCATCACAAAAGGCAAGGATATAAAAGGTACTGATACGTTCCCGGTGTACGTGGCAAAGTATCAGATTGTATAGGAAGCAGCTGAATCCGCTCAAAAAGGAGGATGTCCGCTCTGATGGACATCCTCTCTTTATCTGTTGTGCGCCTGGCGGCGCACGTTTCTAACGGGTGAAAGTCCTGAATCCACCTGGTAGCGGGAAGGATATAGCCGAAGGCAAGGGTGTTGCAGGTGACTGCAAATCTGAAGGAAGCCGGATGTGGGGAACGAACCCATGGGCAAACCTCTGGTCTGACGGACAGAAACCGTATAGAAGGCTGTACATGAGGGTAAGTCTGCAACACAAGATGAAGCCCGATAGCTACACGGAATCGTGTACAGTAAATGCGGCAGATAGATGGAGGGAAAGAAACGTGTGGTACCCAGGGAGGTCTGTACGGAATGCTCTGAAAGGAGTAACCATTGCCGAGAGGTAATGCTGAGCGTACAGAAGTCAGCAGAGGTCATAGTAGCTGTTTTCAGTGAAGGACCGAATCAATAGGAGTCTTTAGTACGACAGGGAAAGGAGGAATGGGCAGATGGGTACAGAAAACAGAGAAAGCTGCTCGCAAAGAGATAGCGCGGAACGCAAAGGGTATGTGAGAGCGCACCGCTCATTCAACCGGATATGGAAGGAAAGAGACAGTGCAGAGCCAGACATCTTAAGTAAGATACTGAACAAGGAAAATCTGAACAGGGCTTACAAAAGAGTGAAGGCAAACAAGGGAGCGCCGGGAGTGGATGGAATGACCATTGAAGCGGCGTTACCATGGCTGAGGGAGAATAACTATGAACTGGTAGAGAGAATCAGGAAGGGGAAGTATACCCCATCTCCAGTCAGGCGTGTGGAGATTCCGAAGCCGGAGGGAGGGATACGAAAGCTTGGTATCCCCACCGTAATAGACCGTATCATCCAGCAGGCAATGCTTCAACAGCTCATGCCAATCTACGAACCATTGTTCTCGAAAGACAGCTTCGGCTATCGTCCGGGACGAGGAGCAAAAGACGCCATTCTCAGGATAAAGGAGTATATCGAACAGGGATACACGAGGGCAGTAGTTCTCGACTTATCGAAATACTTTGATACGCTGAACCATACGATACTGCTGAACCTGTTGAGGAAACAAGTAAAAGACGAAAGAGTGGTGCAGATGGTGAAGCGGTACCTGAAAAGTGGAGTGATGGAAAACGGTGTTGTGACAGAAACGAAGGAAGGCTCCCCGCAGGGAGGAAATCTATCCCCACTCTTAGCAAACGCGTATCTGAATGAGTTCGACTGGGAGTTCCACAGACGGGGCGTACCGTGTATCCGCTATGCAGACGACATCGTACTGCTGGCAAAGAGCGAACGGGCGGCAGAACGACTGCTGGAATCCAGCACGAAATATCTGGAGGCAAGGCTGAAACTGAGAGTGAATCGGGAAAAGAGCCGAACGGTCAGTGTGTTCGCAATCCAAAATTTTAAGTTCCTTGGTTTTTGTTTTGGGAAGAACGGAACAGGGACCTATATCCGTGTCCATGGAACGTCATGGAAGAAAGCCAAGGAGAAACTGCGCAGGCTTACTTCCCGGAGCAGGTGCGGGAGTATCATCCGAACCAAGGAAAAGATAAAAGTCTACATGAGAGGATGGCTGAACTACTATGGGATAGCGGACATGAAGAAAAACATCGAAAGCCTGAATGGATGGTTGTACCGCCGGATACGGATGTGTATCTGGAAACAGTGGAAACTGCCCAAAACCAGAATGAGGAAACTCATAGGACTGGGAGTAGACAGCCATTATGCGGCAACAATAGCCTACGACCGCAAGGGATACTGGTTCAATGCCGGAAACAAGGCGGTCAACTGGGCATTAAGTAAAGAAAGACTGATAAACTGGGGCTTTTATGACTTAGCCGCAGCCTATCAGTCTCTGCACACCAACTATTGAAAGCGCCGTATACGAGAACCGTACGTACGGTGCTGTGAGAGGACGGCGGTTAATCACCGCCTCCTACTCGATTATACGCAGACAACTCCCTGTTTCTCTTATTTCTCCTGCTTCAAAGCTTTCAGCAGCTCCTCCAAATCCCAGGCAATACATACATGATCAAAGGGTTCAAAATCCCGGGACGACTTTGTTCCTGTCAACACACCGGCAAAATCCGCACCGGCTCCTGCCGCTGTCTTTGCGTCCACCACGCTGTCCCCTGTGTACAGGACTTCTTTCTGGTCCGTCCCCGGCTGCTTTATGGCAATACAGAACCGCCGCGCCTCCTCCTGGTCCCTGCTTTGTACTTCACGCTGCTCCTCTCTCCGGCCGGAACCTGAGATAATCCGATGAAACCAGCTTATACCCAATTCCGTCCACCTCCCCCAGTAAGAACATAATGAATTGGCTGTAGCCGTCCGCAGCAGCCAGCTCAAAGGAGATACGGAGCCGGTCCAGCTCCCTCCTCACCAGCTCCTCAAAATGTTCCGGGGAATCCTTTCCCTCATAGCAGTACCCCTTTGTCCCCACCAGGGCGTACTCCCTGTAGGCATAAAAATTATTCTGGAGAAAGGACAGACGCCCCCGGAACATCTCATTCAGACGATAGGTTTTCTTGGCATCCCAGAACATGTCGTGATTTCCTCTCAGCAGGATTTTGCGTCCCGGCAGGGACTGGATGAAATCCAAATCAGCCAGGGCTTCCTCCAGATTCAGCCCCCATGAATGGTCTCCTGTGATGACCACCGTATCCTACCCGTGAATCCTTCCCCTCCAGTTTTTCATAAAACATCCGTATCCGGCCGGAGGATGAGCCGGTTTAAATCAGCTCCTCCAGTTTTTCCTTATCCCAATCCTGCATCTCCCGTCCCGTAATCCTGAAATAGCCCTCCTTCTCCATCAGCTTCAGCTCTTGGTTCAGGGAGGACCTGCTGACATGGAGCATATTGTCCAGCATCAGCTGGGAGCCGGGCATGCGGATGGTCTCCGCGGGAGCGATGTCGTGCATTCCCACAATCCAGTAAGCAATCCGCTCACGGATGGTCTGGTAATTGAGGCAGTAATCTTTGTACCCTGGGGATGAATGCACTGGGAAGTCTCGTAGGTCTTTCTTATAAAATAGGTCCTGAACTCACTGTTTCTCCTGCAAAGGTCTGCAAAGGGGACCCTGCAGGACGCTCCGGGAATTGAAAAATGCTTATACATATGACGCCTCCAAAAATCGAGTAGGAGGCGGTGATTAACCGCCGTCCTCTCACAGCACCGTACGTACGGTTCTCGTATACGGCGCTTTCAATAGTTGGTGTGCAGAGACTGATAGGCTGCGGCTAAGTCATAAAAGCCCCAGTTTATCAGTCTTTCTTTACTTAATGCCCAGTTGACCGCCTTGTTTCCGGCATTGAACCAGTATCCCTTGCGGTCGTAGGCTATTGTTGCCGCATAATGGCTGTCTACTCCCAGTCCTATGAGTTTCCTCATTCTGGTTTTGGGCAGTTTCCACTGTTTCCAGATACACATCCGTATCCGGCGGTACAACCATCCATTCAGGCTTTCGATGTTTTTCTTCATGTCCGCTATCCCATAGTAGTTCAGCCATCCTCTCATGTAGACTTTTATCTTTTCCTTGGTTCGGATGATACTCCCGCACCTGCTCCGGGAAGTAAGCCTGCGCAGTTTCTCCTTGGCTTTCTTCCATGACGTTCCATGGACACGGATATAGGTCCCTGTTCCGTTCTTCCCAAAACAAAAACCAAGGAACTTAAAATTTTGGATTGCGAACACACTGACCGTTCGGCTCTTTTCCCGATTCACTCTCAGTTTCAGCCTTGCCTCCAGATATTTCGTGCTGGATTCCAGCAGTCGTTCTGCCGCCCGTTCGCTCTTTGCCAGCAGTACGATGTCGTCTGCATAGCGGATACACGGTACGCCCCGTCTGTGGAACTCCCAGTCGAACTCATTCAGATACGCGTTTGCTAAGAGTGGGGATAGATTTCCTCCCTGCGGGGAGCCTTCCTTCGTTTCTGTCACAACACCGTTTTCCATCACTCCACTTTTCAGGTACCGCTTCACCATCTGCACCACTCTTTCGTCTTTTACTTGTTTCCTCAACAGGTTCAGCAGTATCGTATGGTTCAGCGTATCAAAGTATTTCGATAAGTCGAGAACTACTGCCCTCGTGTATCCCTGTTCGATATACTCCTTTATCCTGAGAATGGCGTCTTTTGCTCCTCGTCCCGGACGATAGCCGAAGCTGTCTTTCGAGAACAATGGTTCGTAGATTGGCATGAGCTGTTGAAGCATTGCCTGCTGGATGATACGGTCTATTACGGTGGGGATACCAAGCTTTCGTATCCCTCCCTCCGGCTTCGGAATCTCCACACGCCTGACTGGAGATGGGGTATACTTCCCCTTCCTGATTCTCTCTACCAGTTCATAGTTATTCTCCCTCAGCCATGGTAACGCCGCTTCAATGGTCATTCCATCCACTCCCGGCGCTCCCTTGTTTGCCTTCACTCTTTTGTAAGCCCTGTTCAGATTTTCCTTGTTCAGTATCTTACTTAAGATGTCTGGCTCTGCACTGTCTCTTTCCTTCCATATCCGGTTGAATGAGCGGTGCGCTCTCACATACCCTTTGCGTTCCGCGCTATCTCTTTGCGAGCAGCTTTCTCTGTTTTCTGTACCCATCTGCCCATTCCTCCTTTCCCTGTCGTACTAAAGACTCCTATTGATTCGGTCCTTCACTGAAAACAGCTACTATGACCTCTGCTGACTTCTGTACGCTCAGCATTACCTCTCGGCAATGGTTACTCCTTTCAGAGCATTCCGTACAGACCTCCCTGGGTACCACACGTTTCTTTCCCTCCATCTATCTGCCGCATTTACTGTACACGATTCCGTGTAGCTATCGGGCTTCATCTTGTGTTGCAGACTTACCCTCATGTACAGCCTTCTATACGGTTTCTGTCCGTCAGACCAGAGGTTTGCCCATGGGTTCGTTCCCCACATCCGGCTTCCTTCAGATTTGCAGTCACCTGCAACACCCTTGCCTTCGGCTATATCCTTCCCGCTACCAGGTGGATTCAGGACTTTCACCCGTTAGAAACGTGCGCCGCCAGGCGCACAACATGAAAGAGGGGCTGCGAAAAACAGCTCCTCTTTTCTCCAATTGTCTGAAGTGACAGGGCGGAAGAACTCAATATCTACCTCGAATATTTTTTCGCTGTTTACGACATCCGTCTCATCATCCGTGGCCACACAGAGTGCTATATCATCATAATAAGGCTAAGTCCCGGCAGCATCAACCACTTTTTTGCCCCGAAGGCACCGGCTCCCGGCACACGGAAGGTCACATTACGATTTCATGGTCCGGCGTTACCTCTATCAGCCTTCCGTCCGCTCCCTCCGGTCACCGCTCTCCACCTGGAACGTCGCGTAATAGCTGGTGGACGTGGTGGAATGGTAGCCATGGGTTCCTGTGGCATCTCCTGCATTGGGATGGCTGTGATGGCTGACATTGGTCCTTTTGGAGACCACGGAAGCTGTTACCGACAGCCTGGGGGACTGATTGTTCTTGTTCCACTGGCTCAATCCCTTTACTGCTGTAACCACAAATACTCCAATGATAATCACAAATACCAGGGTAAACATGATTTCAAAACCGCCTCCCCAGAAAAAGGAATCCATGTACATAAATACCCGCCTCTCTTTTCCGTTGTATATCCCAATATTATCACAGATGCAGCCTTATTTATGGATATTCATACCGGCTTCCCACAGACAGCAGCCGCCCTTTTTTCAGCCTTGGCACGTTACAGGGCCTGGTCCGCATGCTACTGTCAATGGCCGTATCCAGATAGGTCCGGGGCATGTAATAATCGCAGCCCAGTTAATCTGTTCCATTATACGCTTCAGGCGTACCTTAATACAATCTCTTACAAAGGGCGTCTCCCAAAACTCATCCGCCGCCTCAAATTCTTCCGATGGAAATGTACCGATGCGCTGACGGCTGCCACAGAATATAAGCGCGGCATCCTTACTGAAAACAGCTATCTTCATCCTGCATCGGTACATATGATTTCCTCCCCGCAAAACATCAGCTTTTCCCAAATATATATTATTTAATTGTAGCATAAGCAAAATCTTTAATCAACAATATTTACCAAATAGAGCGGCAATTAAAAGGCTGGCGCAAGGCAGGGAAAGGCAATCCAAATTTCCCGGTTCAAATCCTCCTATCCAGGCAGCCCCAAATTCCCCTATATGTTTTTTCAATTTCAAATCAAATCTCATTCAGAATATCAATTGGACTATTTTTTCTCAGTTATTTATACTCAAATAGGTATAAAAGCGAAAAATAAGGGAGTTTCTATGTTTAGTTTAGGGATTGATTCAGGCTCAACCATGACCAAGGGAGTCCTGTTTGACGGAATGAATGTGGTGGGATGCCACATGCTTCCCACTTCCATACGTCCGGGCGAGATTCTAAGGGACATTTACGACCGGCTTTACACGGAGGACACCGGGTTCGTGGTGAGTACCGGATATGGCCGGGAGCTTTTAAAGGAGGCAGACGCAAAAATCACGGAAATCACCTGCCACGGCGCAGGCGCCTCTTATCTGGCCCCCGGCTGTGATACAGTCATTGACATCGGGGGACAGGACTGTAAGGTCATCACTCTTGACAGCCACGGACAGGTAAATGACTTTTTAATGAACGACAAGTGTGCGGCCGGCACCGGACGGTTCATGGAAATGATTATGGCCCGGGTAGGAAGCGACATCTCACATCTGGACGAGTTCGTCCATGGATGCCGGCCCGTACCCATTAACAGCATGTGCGCCGTCTTCGCGGAAAGCGAGATTGTAGGGCTGATGGCCCAGGAGACACCTCCGGGCGACATCGTACTTGGATGTGTCCACTCCATCTGCCACAGGACCGCCATCTTTGCGCAGCGTCTGACAGGCGGACATCCTGATATTTTCTTCTCAGGAGGCCTGGCACAGTCAGAAGTCATGCGGTCCGTACTGGGAGAATATATGAAAACTTCCCATATAACCACTCACCCCCTCTCTCAGTATACCGGCGCCATAGGGGCTGCCGTTCTGGGATATGGAAAACTAAAGAAAAGGAGCCGAAGCTGACATGGAACTGAAAAAAGAACTGCCTGAAATTTTTGAAGAATTTGCGGACGCAAGGAAGAATTCATTTCTTGCAATAAAAGAATTAAAGGAGGAAGGCATACCTGTAGTCGGTGTCTTCTGCACCTATCTTCCCAGGGAAATCCCCAATGCCATGGGCGCCTCTGTTGTGGGACTCTGCTCTGTTACTGACGAAACCATACCTGACGCTGAAAAGGATTTGCCCAGAAACCTCTGTCCCCTCATAAAATCCAGCTACGGCTTTGCCAAGACGGATAAATGCCCCTTCTTTTATTTCTCCGACCTGATTGTAGGCGAGACAACCTGCGACGGCAAAAAGAAAATGTATGAGATTCTGGCTGAGTTTAAGCCCGTTCATGTCATTGAGCTGCCAAACTGCCAGACAGAGGCCGGAATAGGTCTTTACCGCCAGGAACTGATACGTTTTAAGGAGGTGCTGGAAAAGAAATTCGGCACTGTCATCACAGAAGATGCCATCCGCCGCCAGATACATAACAGAAACCAGATTCTCGCGGCCCTTAACCGTCTCCAGTATGTGATGGCCCTGGATCCGGCCCCTGCCCTGGGTCTGGATATCGTCAACATTGTTTACGGCACAGGATTTAAGATGAAAATTGATACATTGGCGGAGGAAGTCAATGCCATCACGGATAAGATTGAGGCTGAGTATGCCCAGGGAAAAAATATTGGAAAAAGGGCCAGAATCCTTGTGACCGGTTCTCCATCCGGCGGTGCCGCCCTCAAGGTGGTGCGCGCCATTGAGGATAACGGCGGCGTGGTGGTCTGTTTTGAAAACTGCTCCGGCATGAAACCCCTGGACCCCATTGATGAGGATAACCCGGACGTATATGACGCCCTGGCCAGGAAGTACCTGAACATCGGCTGTTCCTGCATGTCCCCTAACCCCAGGCGTATGGAACTGTTAGACAGGCTTATTGACGATTTCCATGTGGACGGCGTGGTGGATTTGGTTCTGCAGGCATGCCACACCTACAATGTGGAGACTTCCCTGGTCCGCAAGCTGGTAAAGGAGAAAAAAGGACTTCCCTATACCGTTGTGGAGACAGACTATTCCCAGGCCGACGTGGGACAGCTGAACACCAGGATGGCGGCTTTCATTGAGATGCTGTAATAGCTGTAATGTAAGAAAAATTAAATTTAAAAGGACAGCCTCAGGAAAAGTGAGACTGTCCTTTTTCACATATCATGTTTCTTCCGTCTCAATGCAGTGCAGCGGGCATCTGATGTGAGGAATCCTGATTCCATCTCATTACCACAATAGGGACATTTCATTTCTTCCACTGCCTCCTTGTCTTTCTTTCCATTGAGCATAACACAGATAGAAGAAAAATACAACAAACATCCGCATGGGCCGAAGGATGTGCCGGAGGGAGCAGGGACCGCAGGAATGCCTAGTACAGCATTGCCAAAATAATAATGAATAGACGTTGCTTTTTTATTGTAGTCGGTGCATAATAATTCTATCACTAAAGAATGGATGTGTTATTATGCGAAGGAAAACAATTGATACTATCCCGGTTTTATCTGATGCCATGAAAAACATATTATCTGCTTTTTCAAAAAGCCGCTCCCTTCCGTCAGGACTGGTCAAAAGAGCCAGCATTGTCCTGCTTGCGTCACAGGGGGAACTCAACCAGAATATTGCACCACAGGTCGGGCTTCATTATAATAATGTTGCCACCTGGCGCAGTCGGTTCCTCGCGGCGCTCCCAGCCTTGCGGAGGATTGAAATGGACGACCCGAAAAAGCTTGAAGATGAGATACGGGCAGTCCTGTCCGATAAAAAACGCCCCGGTGCCCCGTCTGTTTTTACGCCGGACCAGATCATGCGGATCATCGACCTTGCCTGCAGCAGCCCAAATGATTTTGGGTACGAAGTAAGCCAGTGGAGTCTCCCGCTGTTAGTGGCAGAAATTAAAAAGCAGGGGATCGCTGAACAGATTTCTGAGAAATCTGTCAGCCGTTTTTTAAAAATGAGGTAGATTTACATCCCCACAAAATCCGTTACTGGCTTCATTCTTCGGAAAAGACGGAAGCCCCGGAATCTTTTGCGCGGAAAGTAAACGAAATCTGCGGCCTGTACCAGAGTGCCCAGGAACAAAGCCGGGAAGGTGCACACATTGTTTCCACGGATGAAATGACCGGGGTACAAGCGCTGGAACATAAATATCCTGACAAGCTCCCATTACCCGGCCAGTGCGCCAAAATGGAGTTTGAGTATATCCGCCATGGCACGACCAGCCTCATCGGGTTCTTTGATGTTGCAACGGGCCGTATGGAAATGCCGTATTTAAACTCCACACGCACAGAAGAGGATTTTGTGGAAGCCGTGAAAGCATTGGTAGGGACAGACCCGCAAGCCCCATGGACATTTATATGCGATGGCCTAAACACCCATAAATCGGAAGCCCTTGTCCGCTTTGTGGCAGAAGCCTGTGCCCTTGGCGTGGAACTGGGCAAAAAAGGGAAAACAGGGATCCTTAAAAGTATGGAAAGCCGAGCGGATTTCCTGCATGACCCTTCCCACCGGATCCGCTTTGTCTATACTCCGAAACACAGTTCCTGGATGAACCAGATTGAGATATGGTTTGGCATCATTAACCGGAAGCTGCTGAAGCGGAAAAGCTACCTATCAATAGAAGAACTGGAAGCAAGCATCCTGCGCTTTATTGAACAATACAATCTTACAGCACACCCATTTAAGTGGACATATGCCGGGATACCATTAGTAATTTAATCACTGATATTTAAGCAATGCTGTACTAGTATTGCAGGGTTTCCCAGGGGTGCAGGGTATCCCAGGTATTAACCGGCTGGTTTCAGGAACCGGTGTTGCAGTGTGATTTTCCCTGGGTTATAATATTTAGTATGCAGAACAAAGAATCAAAGGAGGATATACATATGGTAGAAATTAACAGAGGCGCCTGCACCGGCTGCGGGCAGTGTACCAGGGACTGTATCGCAAAAAACCTGTCTCTGAGAGAAGGAAAAGCAGAGGTTTCCGGGACCTGTATTCTCTGCGGCCACTGCGTTGCTGTCTGTCCTGTAAACGCCGTATCCATCCCGGAATATGATATGGCCGATGTGGAGGAGCTGAGTCAGGAACAGGCCAGGCTGGATTCAGACCGTCTTCTTAAGGCAATCAAATTCCGCCGCAGCGTACGCAATTTTAAGCAGAAGCCTGTCCGCACCGGTGACCTGAATATGCTGGTGCAGGCCGGACGGTATACTGCTACAGCCAAAAACATGCAGGACTGCCGCTTCATCTTTGTCCAGGAGGAGCTGGAAACCTTAAAAGCCCTTATCTGGGACGGAATCGGCCGTATTCTGGACAGTCCTGTCCCGGGGCCGGCCCAGCCATACAGAGGCTTCTATAAGGCTCATATGGCTGATGCAAAACAGGATTATCTTTTCCGCAACGCGCCTGCCGTGCTGTTTATCGCGTCTGAGTCCAATATAGACGCTGGACTGGCTGCCCAGAACATGGAACTGATGGGAGTGTCACTGGGGCTTGGATTCCTCTATAATGGCTATCTGCGCAGGGCTGCCGAAATGAACCACGAGGTGATGGAATGGCTGGGCGTGGGAAAAAAAAGGATAGAGGCCTGTGCCCTTCTGGGTTATCCGGATATCACATATAAAAGGACGGCGCCCAGAAGGACGGCGGATGTGATTCTCCTGTAGCCTCATGGTCTTCCTCTACAGCCGCTTCATAAACTCAATATCCTTCCTGGCGGCTGCCGGATTCATTTCCTCCCGGAGCAGATACATATCCGGTTTATTTTCATGGAGCCATCGGCTGATTTCCTTATACCCCAGGATGCCTTCTCCCAGCTGTTCCGGCTGATATGCACGGTCCTTTCCCAGACTGTAGTCTTTAATATGCATCACGTCGATATACGCTCCGATGCCCTCAAGCCACTGGTTCCAGTAAGTATCCTGGTCCACTTACGGTCCGGCTGGAAGCATGACCAGAATTTCCGCCACCTCATTATCCGTGGCAACCCGCTGGGGCGGTCCCCAGGTTCCTGCGCCTGAGGTAACGATGACCTGGGGCGAATCATCCGATGCCCGGTAATATCCGTAATCCACATCAAATACAGCGTTGGTAATCAGATTAAAAGGAAACATTTGTCCCTGGTGGGTATGTCCGCAGAGAATCAAATCCGTCTCTTCCCCATAGTCCCGGATATTTCCCGGCTGATGGTCCATTACAATGACAGGCAGCTCCCCTGCCTTTGCAGGCAGCGTGAGCTTTTCCCGCTTATCCCCCTGCCCGCCAATGGGAAAGGAATCCTTCCTGCCCGCCAGCACAAAACGGCCGTCTATGACAACCGCCTCATCCCGCAGCACATGAACGCCTGCTTCTGAGAGAAATTCCAGCATGCGGCCATAGCTTGGGCCTGCATCATGGTTTCCAAGGCAGGCGTAAACAGCGTAAACCGTATCCATTTTCAGAAACAATGCCTTAAGAGCTTCAGGGTCAGCCGGGACAGCGGCATCGCCGTCAAATATATCTCCGGCAATACAGACAATATCCGGCTTTGTGGAATTTACCGCGTCAATGACCTTTTCAAGATGGTGTTCTCCTATGACATACCCCAGATGCAGGTCGCTGATTAGGGCAATCCGGAGCGGAGCCTTTTCTGCATCCTTGCCGCCCATCTGAACTTCGTAGGGTTTTATCTGTATTACCGCCCCATGGACAGTACCATATACGGACAGGGCAGCTGAAAGAAACAGCGGTATGGTTCCCGCTGCAATGCCTGCCCGGAAGGACAGGGGTGACGGAAGAATACGCAGCAGTCCTGCCAGGAACACCAGAAATCCTGCCAGATTAACGAACATCACCATGTAGACAATGAATCCAAGGAGATAGTGGTCAGCATAGAAAACAGGCGCAGGTATATGGTTGTTTGGAATACGGCTGACAACAAACGCTCCCAAAATCCCGGTAACTGCCAGACCATAGACAATTCCATACGCCAGGGAACCCATGCCCGGAAAAAGCGGTCCAAGCCACTGGTACAATTTCCGCCCCGCATTGGCAAACAATCCAATTGTGACCGCAAGCGCGGTAAACAGACTTATCAGTTTCATTCTTTACTCCATTTCAGGCCTAATCCCCTGTCCTTTCATGATAGTTCACTTCTTCACACAAATCCATGAACAGCCGCATCAATGGGCTGACCCACTTGTTCCTATGGTATGCGCACACCGCCGAGAGGACCGGACGCCCCAAATCTGTCCTGACTATCTCCAGTTCTCCCTGTTCCAGTTCTTCCCTCACCGTAAATTCAGGCAGAAAGGAAATCCCTACCTCACTTTTTACCAGATTTTTTATGGCAGGGATGCTCCACAGCTCAATGGTATGGTCCAGACGGATGGGACTTTTTAACCTGGGGCGAGGCAACTAAAACAACAGGATATTCTCC
The DNA here is from genome assembly GCF_020297485.1 of Enterocloster clostridioformis. NCBI lineage: Bacteria > Bacillati > Bacillota > Clostridia > Lachnospirales > Lachnospiraceae > Enterocloster > Enterocloster clostridioformis. Next base: position 21,886 of record NZ_JAIWZC010000001.1, on the reverse strand, counting down.
CATGGACCTGGTACAGAGTCCTGTGCCAAAGCCTCCTACCGTTTCATAAAACACCCCCAAATCCAGCGTTCCCTTCGACTGACCACCATCCTGAAAATGTGGCTGCGGAACGGATGCCGGGAAACACCGGAAGATATATGCGAAATCATTAAAAGTGAATACGGCAGGTCCATGGAGTAAAACCGCATGGATTTACCTTCTTATTGTCCGCTGCCAGAACTTCCTGCCGTACGTTCTCTTTTCCTGTAATAAAGAGGTGTATATCCCATATATCCGGAAAATGTGTTGGAAAAATGGCTGCTGCCAGAAAACCCGGCTGCCAATGCAATTTCCAGGATACTCTTGTCCGTGTGGGTCAGCAGATACTCTCCCATGCGTACCCGGTAGGAAATAAGATAATCCACAGGGGACTGCCCCAGTATTTCCTTAAAATCCCGGCAGCATTCGCTGGCGCTGACACTGGCTGCCTTTGCAATATCCTCCAGCCGGATTTTTCCGGCATACTCCTGGTGAATGAATTCCAGGCAGGAACGGACCCGCCTGTACTGGACATCGGAAAAGGCCGGCTGCTGCTTATTTCTTAAATCCAGATTTTCATACAGCGTAAGCCCCATCTGCTGCAGCAGAATCTGAAGGCGCCACAGATATCCCCTGGGCCGCCTGCAGTCACACTGATACATGTCATGGATGCAGGACAATGCCTCCCCATGCCATGGACAGGTATTGTCAAACAGAAAGAAATCCCTCTCTGTTTCTGTAATAAGGGAAACATACTGCGTTTCCACCAGTCCCCCGGAAAGGCCGTGGAGCAGATAAGGGGCAGCCAGCACAGCGCAGTAAACGCTGCCGTGCTGCTGGTGGTAGGGCGTGACCATGTGCAGCATATTAGGCGGCAGGAGCCCGCCCTGCCCGGCAGAGAGCACATAGGAACAGCCGCCTGTCTGAAACTCAATGTCCCCCTTCAGCACATAAACCAGCTCCAATTCCTTATGCCAATGCCAGGGTATGACCCGGTTTGGATACAAATCCAGATCATCCAGATATACTTCCATTGGAAAAGCAGGCGTGCCATGACAGGTGACTTCCTCCAGGTTTCCGTTTACCTCCAGATAGTTTAACTGCATATCGAAATCTCCTTTACAGGCAAGACAGGATTCTGTTATTTTAAGCCGTGATTTTATTACAAATATCTCTACAATTCCATTATAATAAAAAAAGGACATATGCAAGGTATTTTGTTCAAAGGAGTGATGATGGAAATGAAATTGACTTATATTACCATCCATACCATGGAACCGGAGATAATGAAAGATTTTTATATAAAATATTTAGGAGCGGTCGTGGATGATGCACGTCCCTTTGACAGGGACGGTTCAGGAAAGGATAACCGTGTGGCGTCCCCCTCGTCATACGGGACCGTATACAGCCTGTCTTTTGACGGAGGAGTAAAATCAAGCTCATACCGGAACAGCCCGGCTCATTGGGAGTCCCATCCGCTGTTTCGCCCGCCGTTCCATCCGTCATACCATCCTTCCCGGAAACCCGGCCTCCTTATGCGGTGCGGCTCACCTTCAGAGCAGGCAGCAGGAAACGTGTCAACGAACGCACCGGCCAACTGATACTGGAAGGCCACGAAGTAATATGTGAACCCCATTAAGCCTGTTTCCATGTATTCAGATACTCTTCCGCCATGTCCTGGGGAACCATGCTACCGCCTGTTGCCCAGGCTATATGGGCGGCCTGTCCCATGCAGTCACAGAGTCCCTTTTTCCTGATGTATCCTTCCATCTCATCCGGATGGAAGAATGCTGCAAAGGAAGCGCATGCAGACGGTTCTATGAATATATTCTCCGTTTTCATAAGCGCGCGCATCAGCTCATACAGTTTTCTGTCCTCAATTGTGCAGATACCTGCAAGGCGCTTTTCAATCACCTTTCCCACAAACGCGGACGGCCTTCCCACTGCAAGCCCGTCGGCATCCGTCCTGCCGCTGATTCCAAAATCCCTGACACTGACCCTGTCGTGCTCGCCTGTGGCCATTCCCACCAGCATGCAGCATGCCTGGGTGGGTTCCATGAAAAAGCAGTGGACATTATCGCCGTAAACCTCTTTCAGGCCATAGGCCACGCCTCCCGGCGCCCCGCCAATTCCGCAGGGCAGATATACAAACAACGGATGACGGCTGTCCACCTGGATTTCCTGTTCCTCCAGCTGGCTTTTCAGGCGCTCTCCCGCGACTGCATAGCCCAGAAACAGGTTGACGGAATTCTCATCGTCCACAAAATAGCTCATTGGGTCCTGGCTGGAACTCTTTCTTCCCTCTTCCACGGCCGCACAGTAGTCGGATTCATACTCCATAACCGTGACTCCCTTGCTTCTCAGCAAATCCTTTTTCCACTGTTTGGCATCCGCCGACATGTGCACAATTACCTGAAATCCCAGTTTGGCACTCATGATGCCGATGCTGAGTCCCAGGTTGCCGGTAGACCCCACCTGAACCTTATACCGTCCAAAAAACTCTTTCATTTCACAGGAAGCCAGTTTCTGGTAATCCTCCTTTTCCGTGAGAAGCCCTGCCTCGAAAGCCAGGTCCTCCGCATGTTTTAACACCTCGTAGATACCTCCCCTGGCTTTTATGGAGCCGGATATGGGAAGATGGCTGTCCATTTTTAAAAACAGTCTCCCGGAGATTCCCGCTCTCCACTCCTGGTTCAGTTCCTGTCTCATGGCCCGGATTTCCCGAAGCTCCGATTCTATCATGCCATTCCGGCCGGCAGTCTCAGGGAAAACCTCCGCCAGATAAGGCGCAAAGCGGGCCAGCCTCCCTGCCGCGTCTTCAATCTGCTCCCCGGATACTGTTTTTTCTCCCTGTCCGTTCTCCGGGCACTCCCTGTCATTTATCCACAGCATTTCTTTTCCGGCAGCAGCCTCAGCCAATGCCGGTATCTGTCTGATGTATGTTTCTATTCTTGAATCCATGATATCATTTCCTTCCTGTTTGTAAATGTAAATGAAATATATATTTGCACCGTTATGTATGATTCTCCTTAAAAAATTCCCTGGTCAGCCTCATGACTACCGGAGACAGCTTAAAAAGGGCCAGCACATTGGGAATGATTAAAAGCCCCAGCATACAGTCCTGGATAGACCACACGATTCCTGCCGTGCTCAGGCTTCCTGCCAAAATCAATACAGGAAACAGCATACGGTAAAACCAGTCCCCCTTCAAGCTCTTTATGTACATCAGACTCACATGTCCAAAATACCACTGGCTCATGATGGAGGTGGAAGCGAATAAAATCAGGCTGACAGAAACCACATATTTCAAAAAAGGAAATATGGTTCCGAATGCCTCCGCTGCCAGGGATGCCGCATTTGCCCCTTCCAGGGGCACACCGCTTGCCAGGATGGAAAAGCCAGTGGTACTGCATATAACCATGGTATCCACCAGCACCTCCGCCACACCGTAAAAGCCCTGTCTGGCCGGATGGTCTACCTGGGCCGCGGAATGGATGACGGCCGCAGAACCTTCGCCTGCCTCGTTGGAATACAGTCCCCTGGCCACGCCGAACCGCATGGCCTCCTTCATTGTCAGCCCTGCCGCGGCCCCCATCCCCGCCTTCATGGAACATGCTTCCCGGAAAATGCGGTTCAGCATGGGCAGAATGGATTCCAGATTGGCAAACACCACCACAGCGCCTCCCACAATATACAGCGACGCCATGATTGGCACGACTTTCTGGGCTGTATCCGCCAGACGTTTCAACCCTCCGCCAATGATAAAAATCATGGCAGCCGCCAATACAACACCGGTACACAGCTTCGGGACCCCGAACACCTGATAGGCTGCGCCTGATATGGTATTGGACTGAATCAGGGTTCCGCCTGCATTCTGGAAAAACAGAAGGACAGCCGCGGCCACGCCCAGACACCGTGTATGGAGTCCCTTTTCAATATAATACATGGGACCGCCGTAATAGCTTCCGTCCACGCCTTTTTGACGGAACACCAGACCCAGTACGATTTCCGCATATTTGGTGGCCATTCCTAAAAATGCAGCCGCCCACATCCAGAACAGGGCGCCCGGACCTCCACCAATCAATGCAGTGGCAACCCCCACGATATTCCCGCTTCCCACACAGCTTGCGATTGCCATATAAAGAGCCTGGACGGAGGACACGGTTCCCTTATGGTTCCGGGATGGTTCTGTTCTATCTTCTTTTTTGCAGAATTCCTTTATAATCCAGGGGATGGACCTGAACTGGATGCAGCCCGTGGCAATGGTATAAAACACGCCCAGCCCCAGCAATACAAACAGCATCCAGTTTCCCCACAGCAGGCCGGCCAGATTCCCCAGAACTGCCTCTGCTGTTTTCATCACTCCAACCGGTTCCTTCCCTCTGCCTGCGGCATATGAAATCCCATGACAGCTGCCAGAGTAGGCGCTATGTCAATCAGCTTCATGGAGCCTATATCGTGTTTCCGTTCTATCCCGCATCCTTCTATCATGAAAGACGCCCTCATTTCCTCGAAGTTTTCACAGTAGCCATGCTGGGCTTTCTGGTGCAGTTTTTCCGTACAGTAATCCCCCTGCACATCGTCCCGTATTTCATATCCCTTTTGAGAGACCAGCACATAGTCAGCCAGAGGGAAACCGCCTCGTTCTATGGCCTGTTTCCGGTCCAGTACCTCCAGAATGCCCAAATACGGATTGGATGACAGCTCCTTCATTACCTGCTCCAGCTTTTTTCCGGCATCTTCATCCTGCCCGTCCTTCAGCCGGATTTCAGACATGCCCCCTGCACGCTGGGACCAGGCTTTCCAGTCCGTTACCCTGCCATTTTCATCTGTAGTGATAAGCCCTGCTTCCCTCAGCTTCACATTAGGCCGGATATTATACCGATTGTCCAGTGTCCCATGGTCGGAAACAACGCAGACAACCGCCTGGTCATCCGTTATTCCATGTACCTTCTCAACCAAGTCTCCCAGCATTCTGTCAATGGCCTCAACCGCATGGGCAGCCTCTTTGCTGTATACCCCATACTCATGGGCCATCTCGTCAAAGGACGCAAAGTAGGCTGACATGAAAAAAGGCTGTTCCTTTACCCTGGGCGCCAGCTTATGGTCCAATACCCACATGGCTGCCTTGTACCGCTGCCTGTCCCCGGCTTCCGTCAGGTCCAGGCCTCCTGCATACCTTCCAATTTCCTCCTCCATCTCCAGAACCATGCCCTGCGGCACGGACATGGCGTCGATAAACCGGCTGTCCAGCTCTGTTCCATCCCACCAGAATTCCGGCGCCATAAAATCTCCCCCGGCAGCCACTGATGTGGGAAATGCCACGCTGGCAGACAGATATCCGTGTTTTCCGGCAGCCTCCCACAGATTTTCCACTTTTCTGCTGGTAAACCAATGCCATGCTCCCATATGCTCCTCCATGGGGTCAAATATTCCATTGTTATATATGCCGTGGACAGCGGGATTGGTACCTGTGATGATGCTCTGGTGGCAGGGATAGGTAAAGGTAGGAAACACACTCTGCACGCCCTGGCCTGCAAAGGTACCATTCTCCACAAAATATTTACTTATATTAGGAAGGCTGATTCCCAGACGTTCCTGTTCAAAAACAAACTCCGGCTTCAATGCGTCCACCGATACCAGCAATACACTTACCTTATTTTGCTCCATGACCTTTATCCCCCTGTTTTTCCGGTTTCTCGACCCTGATGCCTGCCTGTTCAAAGGGCTGTATCTGCTCCTTTGCTGCCTCGGAATCCGTAATAATCATCCCCACCCGGTCGATGTCGCACATCTTTACCAGTGAATTCACGCCCAGCTTGGTACTGTCCGCAATGACAATGGTCTGGTCTGAGGCCTCCATCATCTTTTCCTGCACAATGATTTCATCCATACGCTGGTAGGTGATTCCCCGGTCAACCGAAATGCCGCAGGTGGTCAGAAAAAATAAGTTGATGCTTAATTTGGAAAATATCATGCCTGCAATATCAGACACAAAGGCCAGCTCCTCAGGGCGGTATACGCCGCCCGTTGCAATGAGTGTGATTCCCTTTGCATCAGCCAGTTCATTTAAAATAGCAATGGAATTGGTGACCACGGTCAGTGAACGGAATGTCCTCTTTATGGCGCGGGCCAGCTCATAGGAAGTGGTTCCGGAGTCCAGGGCTATGGACTGACCCTCCTTAATAAAACGGACCGCAAATTCTGCAATCTCCACCTTGCTCTCCAGGTTTTCCCTTTCCCTGGCTGAAAAATTCTGGTATTGGATGTTCTGCTCCCCAGGCATATTTTCCCTATCCGCCAGAAAAGCCCCTCCCCTTGTACGGCGTATCAGTCCAAGGGCTTCCATGTTCTCCAGGTCCCTGCGGACTGTTTCAGGAGAGACTCCCATCTTCTTTTTTAAATCCGCGACCCTGACGCTTCCGTCTGTCTGCATCAGGCTTATTATCTTTTGATACCGTTGTTCTGCCAGCATCCGCAAACGCTCCTTTCTGTTTTGTTTCCCTGCTCACCTCTGGTTTTGCTTAGTTTAACTTATTTTAGCACATGTAAGCACATCATTCAACTATTTTTCTCCGCAAAACGCCACAAATTAACTTATTTATTTTCGTATATATTCCACAAAACAGCTCGTTTTAACTCATCTTAGCTTGACTCAGCTCATTTCGTCACATATACTAAGAGTACGGAAACAAATGGTAAATATAATGAGGAGATGAAAAAATGAAAACAAATGCAGACAACAGTCAATCAAAGAAATGGATTTCATTTGGTACATTGGTATTGGGCGCCGGGACCATTTATAAGCTGGGATGCTTAAAGGACGCGTTCTATGTTCCCATGCAGGAATTCATGGGGCTGTCCCACACACAGATTGGTACGGCCATGAGCGTGGCAGGGCTGATTTCCACCTTCGGATTCCTGATTTCCATCTATCTTACGGACCGGGTATCTAAAAAAATCATGATTCCCATGTCCCTGCTGGGTATCGGATTACTGGGCATCGGTCTTTCCGCCTTCCCGCCGTACTGGCTCTTTCTGTTAATCAACTGCGGTCTTGCCGTCTGCGCGGACATGCTCTACTGGCCCACCATGTTGAAGGCGGTCCGGCTTCTGGGAACAGAGGAAGAGCAGGGGCGCATGTTCGGAATCATGGAAGCCGGACGCGGGCTTGTGGATACCATCATTGCCTTTGGCGCACTGGGTGTCTTCGCATTAATAGGGAGCAATGCCGCCAGCCTGAAGGCAGCCATTCTCTTTTACTCAGCCGTTCCCATGGTAATCGGCATCATCGCCTATTTCCTTCTTGAACCGGATGAGATTAAGGCTGTCAATGCTGCCGGTGAAAAGGTAAGCAAAAACAAGGCTGCCATGGATAATGTCATGCTCGCCCTTAAGAACAGGAACATCTGGCTGGTATCATTTAATGTATTTGCCGTCTACTGTGTTTACTGCGGACTTACATATTTCATTCCCTTCCTCAAGGACCTTTATGCCATGCCCGCTGTCCTGGCAGGCGCCTACGGAATCATCAACCAATATGCCCTTAAAATGCTGGGAGGCCCTGTCGGCGGCTATCTCACCGACAAGGTCTTCCATTCAGCAACCAGATATCTTCGGGTCGTATTCGTAATTACAGGGGCGGCCCTGACTGTCTTCGCTTTCCTGCCTCACAGCAGCATGAACGTATACTTCGGCATGCTCATGACCCTCAGCATCGGCGCCTGTGTATTCAGCATGCGCGCCATATTCTTCGCACCCATGGACGAAATCAATGTTCCCAGGGAGATAACCGGCTCCGCCATGTCGCTGGGTTCCTTCATCGGTTATCTGCCGGGCGCATTTCTGTACTCCGTCTACGGAAACATTCTGGACCGCAATCCGGGTATCAGCGGCTACCGCATTGTATTTCTCATCATGGCTGTGTGCGCCGGCGCCGGTTTCCTGCTGAGCAGTTACATCCTGGGTGTGATTGGAACGAATAAAGCCATCAATAATTAATGCCTTTTACAGCCAGCACTCCGTCGGATACCCCGAATATAATGTTAGGGGTTTCGGATTTCCATTTTCATTCATATAAAACTTGGTTTCATCCGTGATTCCTGCAAATCCGCCCTGGGACCGGGACCAGAATTCGATGCCCCTTCTTCAGCAGATATCCGTGATTCATCACAAGGACCGTTACCTCTCCACCTATACACAGTATTTTCAGGAATTAATACTGAAATATTTCCATGAGGTTGAGCAGATTCCGATTGATGAGCTGGTGAACTCGTCCTCTGTTTCTCTGCAGTGAAAAGCACCAGGCGTAATTATATTGCATTAAAGTATCGTTAATATTCCTCCCATCCCGTTGACATTGTCCCTTTATCCTCATATAATTCCAGCAGGACAGGATATTTCCATATATAAAACACCGGAAGGAAAATGACATACATATGGACGCCACCGTCAACGACGATGACCAAATTTTCACCATAACCACACTTCATATGTTCAAAAAAAGGCATGACCCGCATTCATTCACATGGATGCGGGTCATGCCTTTTTCTTTCCGCACAACACTGTCAAACATGTAAAAGGAGGAGTCATTGTGAGTATTCAATCGTTTTTCAGTCTGCTGGGAGGGCTGGCGTTATTTCTGTACGGGATGCAGATGATGAGCACCAATCTGGAGGCCGCAGCCGGCAGCCGCATGAAGCAGATACTGGAGCGCCTGACTGCCAATCGGTTTTTAGGCGTGTTCGTGGGGGCCGGAATCACGGCAATCATCCAGTCCTCATCCGCCACAACCGTCATGGTGGTGGGCTTCGTCAACTCCCAGCTCATGACGCTTAAGCAGGCTGTCTGGATCATCATGGGTGCCAATATCGGAACCACCGTGACCGGGCAGCTCATAGCCCTGGACATCGGGGCCGTCGCGCCGTTGATTGCATTTGCAGGTGTTGCTCTGATTCTTTTTGTCAAGCAAAAAAAGGTCCAGTTTGCCGGAGGGATTATTGCGGGTCTGGGTATCCTCTTTCTTGGCATGGAAATGATGAGCGCCGCAATGATACCGCTGCGTGATTCCCGGCATTTTGTCAATTTGATGACAAAGTTTTCCAATCCCTTTCTGGGGATTCTGGCAGGAGCTGCTTTTACTGCTGTCATCCAGTCTTCTTCTGCATCCGTTGGTATTCTTCAGGCCCTGGCCGTAAGCGGATTAATCGGACTGGACAGCGCGGTCTTTGTGCTGTTCGGTCAGAATATCGGCACCTGCATCACGGCTGTCCTGGCCTCTATCGGGGCAAACCGCGACGCCAAACGGACCACCCTGATTCACCTGATATTCAATGTCATTGGCACAGCTGTGTTTACTTTGGTCTGTCTGGTGTCACCCTTTACCCAGTGGATGGCCTCGTTCACGCCGGATAATCCCGCGGCACAGATTGCCAATGTGCATACCCTGTTCAACATTGTTACAACCCTGCTTCTGCTGCCCTTCGGCACGCAGCTTGCACGGATTTCCGAAAAGCTTCTGCCGGACAAGCCACAGAATACAACGGATGATGAGCGCTGGTTTGAGGATTTGCTGGCCTCTGAACATGTACTTGGCGTATCTGTCATAGCAAGGAAGCAGCTGAATGAGGACATCGGTCAGATGCTTGCTCTGGCTGCCGCCAATGTTGAAACCAGTTTTCTGGCGTTCGTGCATAGGGATGAGGACGAATTGGAGCAGATTCAAAAACGCGAGGAAGAGATTGACCTTTACAATGCCCGGCTGTCCAGGAGGATTTCCAGGGTACTTGCCGTGGAAAATTCCCCGTCCGAGGTAAATGCGCTTAACCGCATGTTCTCCATCATCGGAAATGTGGAACGCATTGGCGACCACGCAACAAATATCGCGGGCTATGCCCGGACCATGATGGAGCGCAGGCTGGAGCTTTCTTCCCAGGCATCTGCTGAGCTGGCCGATATGAGGACCTCATGCATGGGCGCCGTACGCCTGATTTGCAGCGCCTGCATCGCTGAGTCCAAACCCCGGCCAGAGCAGGACTCCCTTCCGGAACAGGCTCTGCTTCTGGAACAGGACATTGACAGGCGGACAGCCCGGTACCGTTCCAACCAGATTGAGCGCATGAGAAAGGGGAAATGTCATGTGGAAACTTCCATCCTGTATTCGGAAATCCTGACCGATTATGAGCGCATCGGCGACCATGCGTTCAACATTGCCCAGGCGCTTGACAAGCTGGATGAAAATTAACATGTGGATTCTCCTCCTCACGGCAGTCCCCCAGCTTCAGGCATCAATACCTGCTTCTTCCCGGAACCTTATCGCCTTTATTTCAACCGTAAAAGAAAACCGGGTAAACACTCCCGGTCTTTCCATTGACAAATCATATAAGGCTCTATATACTTAAATCAATCATTGTCACGAAGACCATGTCCTTCTCCAAGAGAAGTCTGTTTACGATTTGAAATGAACGCAGCAACATTAAAATAAAATGGATAAAACGCCACGAAGACGCACCGGACTGTTGAAACAGTCTGCTTCTTCCGGCGTTTTTTATGTTCCTGGAGGTTATTATGATTAAACGTACGCCGCTGTTGGCAGATAAGGGCATCTGGAGGCAGATTCCATGACACTGAAAGAAATCGCTGCCGAAGCCGGAGTTTCCGTATCCACGGTCTCCCGCGTAATCAATAAAAGCGGAAAGTCCCCCGCAGGCAAGGAAGTCCGGAAAAGAATACTGGAAATCGCGCAGAGGACCGGCTATACCCCCAATGCTCATGCGCGGAATTTAAAAATGCATTCCGTCCGCGAGAACGGTAATGCATGCCGCTCCATCGCATGCCTGTTCGCCCAGGCTGCCGACATTGGCAGCGAGCTGGCGCGCGCCGTCCTGGTGAAAGGCATGGAGGAGGAAGCACGCATACATGATTACAGCTTGAAATACAGCCTGTCTTCCCTTGACGGCTTCCTTCCCCCGGCTTTTGACATGATGGCAAATTCCAGCGTGGACGGAATCGCCATAATCGGCAGCAGCCTTGCGGACACGGATTCCACCGGGCAATACCTTTCCCAACGGACTCCCCGGCATATCATCTACACGGGCTTTGAATATCTGGACGCCGGCCTGGACCAGATTGTCTGTGACGGACAACGGGCTGCCTCCGATGCAGCAGACCGCCTGATCCTGTCAGGCCACAGGCAAATTGCCTATATAGGCGGCCGCGGATATAGCGTCCCTTTCCTGGGGTACTGCGCGTCCCTGAAGGAGCATGGCATTCCCTGCCGTGAATCCTGTGTAAAGCTTGTCCCCATTTCCATGGAAGGCGGGTATCTGGGGGCAGGCGAACTTCTGAAATCCGGATTAAGCCCCACGGCATGTTTATGCTCCAATGATGTTATCGCAATCGGAGCCATGCGCGCAATCAGGGAATTCGGGCTGACTGTCCCCGGAGATATATCCATTATCAGCATGGACGATATCAATGTGGGGCAATACTTAGACCCGACGCTGACTACCATTCATCTTCCCCTGGCTGAAATGGGACGGATGACCGCAAAAATCCTGATCGACAGGATTGAAGGAGGACATCATCTTCCTATGAAAATCGTACTTCCATACCATATGGTGGAACGCGAGAGCTGCCTCAGCTCCGATGCCCCCGATTAATAACCGTTTGCGGATTTTTAGCGGATTTTCCCGTTAAGTGGGAGTCAACAACCGGCTGCCCTGAATTATTTTTACACGGTTCCGGACGGGGCGGCTCCCGTGCAGACTTACCGGAATAAACTGTACGGAAAACAGGAAACAGAACCGCATCCGTATAGATAAAAAATATAGTTATCTTTTCACTATAGAAAAAATAAATGCAGGCCCTGTAAAGGGGCAAAAGCGTTTGCATACACTTCCAAACCTGCTATAATTAGAGACATGTGATGATAATTTCAAAGCACACTTCCGGGAATAGGAAGAATCAGATACATATTTAAGGAGGATACGAATCATGAAATTAGATGAACGCGGAAAGCAGTGCCCAAGACCTGTCATTGACACTAAGAAGGCATTGGAATCCTGCAATCCGGGAGAGACGGTTGAGGTATTGGTAGACAACGAGATTGCAGTCCAGAACCTGAGCAAGATGGCTGCCAGCAAAGGCCTTTCGGCTGTTTCCGAGAAAATAAGCGATAATGAATTTTCCGTAAAAATCGCAGTTGGCCAGGGAGTAACCCCTGTCTCCGGTGCGGCGGATGATTCAGGTGAGGAACCAGTGGCCTGCCAGCCGGACAGCCGCAAAAAGGGCATGACAGTGGTTCTGTCCTCCAACCTTATGGGTCACGGCGACCCTGAACTTGGAAAGGCTCTGATGAAGGGGTTTGTCTACGCGCTTACCCAGCAGGACGCTCTGCCGGAAACGATTCTTCTGTATAACAGCGGCGCCTATCTTTCCTGCGAAGGTTCCGACAACCTGGAGGATTTGAAATCCCTGGAATCCCAGGGAGTGGAGATTCTCACCTGCGGAACCTGCCTGAATTTCTATGGATTAAGCGAAAAGCTTCAGGTTGGCAGCGTCACCAACATGTATGAGATTGTGGAACGCATGACGGCCGCCAAACTTTTGGTGCGTCCTTAAGCTTCCTGACGTCCAGACTGGCAAAATGATTATAATAATCGGATAGGGGAGATTTTAACCTCCCCTTCCACACCACGTAGCGTACCGTTCGGTACTACGCGGTTCAATAGTTTACTCGGACTTTCAGATAGTGGGCAGTCATATCGGGATAACCAAGTCTGTCCACTATGATTCTTTTGGTGAGTGCCGAGTTGAGCATTCCCGCCGCTCTCCACACTCCCTTTCGGCAGTTCGCCATCTCATGCACCTTCCACTCCGGTAAATGTAACGCCCGCAACATTTTATATCTTGTGCGTACCTTCTTCCATTGTTTCCAGTACACCGCTCGGATTCTGTGGCGCAGCCACTCATCCGTCTGTTCCATCAGGCTTTTCATGTCTGCATATCGATAATAGTTAATCCATCCCCTTGCATAGCTTCGGCGTTTTTTCTTCCCTCTCCTGATTGCTCCATTTGTTCCCTCTGGTTGTCAGCTCCCGTATCCGGTTCTTCATTTTTGCCACCGACTTCGGGTGTATCCTCATGCGCGGCATTTCCCTTTATGCCGGTAAAAGCCGTAGCCCAGGTATTTTATCTTGCTGACGTGGCTCTCTGTCGTTTTCTGGAGATTGACTTTCAGAAACAGTTTTCCTGTGATGAATGGCACAATGTTTTCCATCGTCCTCTCTGCGCTTTTCCTGCTTTTGCACAGAATCAGGCAGTCATCCGCATACCTCACATACTTGTGTCCCCTGCTCTCCAGTTCCTTGTCCAACTCATTCAGCATGACATTTCCACACGAGGGACTTAGCGGGCCTCCCTGCGGCACGCCCTCGGTCGCTGCGTGAAATCCTCCGTCCTCCATTACTCCGGCTTTATTGGCTCACGTAAAACCGGGATAGTATCAATGTTTTCCTTCGCATAATAACACATCCATTCTGTTAGTGATAGGATTATTATGTCACCGACTACAATAAAAAAGCAACGTCTATTCATTATTATTTTGGCAATGCGTACTAGGCATTCCTGCGGTCCCTGCTCCCTCCGGCACATCCTTCGGCCCATGCGGATGTTTGTTGTATTTTTCTTCTATCTGTGTTATGCTCAATGGAAAGAAAGACAAGGAGGCAGTGGAAGAAATGAAATGTCCCTATTGTGGTAATGAGATGGAATCAGGATTCCTCACATCAGATGCCCGCTGCACTGCATTGAGACGGAAGAAACATGATATGTGAAAAAGGACAGTCTCACTTTTCCTGAGGCTGTCCTTTTAAATTTAATTTTCTTACATTACAGCTATGACAGCATACTCAATGAAATAGCCGCCATCCTGGTGTTCAGCTGTCCACCCGTCGGCCTGGGAAAGTCTGTCTCCACAACGTTCTAGGGAAGGTCCTTTTTCTCCTTTACCAGCTTGCGGACCAGGGAAGTCCTCCACCATTGTAGGTGTGCATGCCTGCAGAACCAAATCCACCACGCCGTTCCTACATGGAAATCGTCAATAAGCCTGTCTAACAGTTCCATACGCCTGGGGTTAGGGGACATGCAGGAACAGCAGATGTGTCAGGTACTTCCTGGCACAGGGCGTCATATACGTCCCCGGGTTATCTCATCAATGGGGTCCAGGTTTCATGCCGGAGCAGTTTTCAAAACAGACCACCACGCCGCCGTTATCCTCAATGGCGCGCACCACCTTGAGGGCGGCACCGCCGGATGGAGAACCGGTCACAAGGATTCTGGCCCTTTTTCCCATATTTTTTCCCTGGGCATACTCAGCCTCAATCTTATCCGTGATGGCATTGACTTCCTCCGCCAATGTATCAATTTTCATCTTAAATCCTGTGCCGTAAACAATGTTGACGATATCCAGACCCAGGGCAGGGGCCGGATCCAGGGCCATCACATACTGGAGACGGTTAGGGCCGCGAGAATCTGGTTTCTGTTATGTATCTGGCGGCGGATGGCATCTTCTGTGATGACAGTGCCGAATTTCTTTTCCAGCACCTCCTTAAAACGTATCAGTTCCTGGCGGTAAAGACCTATTCCGGCCTCTGTCTGGCAGTTTGGCAGCTCAATGACATGAACGGGCTTAAACTCAGCCAGAATCTCATACATTTTCTTTTTGCCGTCGCAGGTTGTCTCGCCTACAATCAGGTCGGAGAAATAAAAGAAGGGGCATTTATCCGTCTTGGCAAAGCCGTAGCTGGATTTTATGAGGGGACAGAGGTTTCTGGGCAAATCCTTTTCAGCGTCAGGTATGGTTTCGTCAGTAACAGAGCAGAGTCCCACAACAGAGGCGCCCATGGCATTGGGATTTCCCTGGGAAGATAGGTGCAGAAGACACCGACTACAGGTGTATGCCTTCCTCCTTTAATTCTTTTATTGCAAGAAATGAATTCTTCCTTGCGTCCGCAAATTCTTCAAAAATTTCAGGCAGTTCTTTTTTCAGTTCCATGTCAGCTTCGGCTCCTTTTCTTTAGTTTTCCATATCCCAGAACGGCAGCCCCTATGGCGCCGGTATACTGAGAGAGGGGTGAGTGGTTATATGGGAAGTTTTCATATATTCTCCCAGTACGGACCGCATGACTTCTGACTGTGCCAGGCCTCCTGAGAAGAAAATATCAGGATGTCCGCCTGTCAGACGCTGCGCAAAGATGGCGGTCCTGTGGCAGATGGAGTGGACACATCCAAGTACGATGTCGCCCGGAGGTGTCTCCTGGCCATCAGCCCTACAATCTCGCTTTCCGCGAAGACGGCGCACATGCTGTTAATGGGTACGGGCCGGCATCCATGGACGAACTCGTCCAGATGTGAGATGTCGCTTCCTACCCGGGCCATAATCATTTCCATGAACCGTCCGGTGCCGGCCGCACACTTGTCGTTCATTAAAAGTCATTTACCTGTCCGTGGCTGTCAAGAGTGATGACCTTACAGTCCTGTCCCCCGATGTCAATGACTGTATCACAGCCGGGGGCCTAAGAGATGCGCCTGCGCCGTGGCAGGTGATTTCCGTGATTTTTGCGTCTGCCTCCTTTAAAAGCTCCCGGCCATATCCGGTACTCACCACGAACCCGTGTCCTCCGTGTAAAGCCGGTCGTAAATGTCCCTTAGAATCTCGCCCGGACGTATGGAAGTGGGAAGCATGTGGCATCCCACCACATTCATTCCGTCAAACAGGACTCCCTTGGTCATGGTTGAGCCTGAATCAATCCCTAAACTAAACATAGAAACTCCCTTATTTTTCGCTTTTATACCTATTTGAGTATAAATAACTGAGAAAAATAGTCCCAATTGATATTCTGAATGAGATTTGATTTGAAATTGAAAAAACATATAGGGGATTTGGGGCTGCCTGGATAGGAGGATTTGAACCGGGAAATTTGGATTGCCTTTCCCTGCCTTGCGCCAGCCTTTTAATTGCCGCTCTATTTGGTAAATATTGTTGATTAAAGATTTTGCTTATGCTACAATTAAATAATATATATTTGGGAAAAGCTGATGTTTTGCGGGAGGAAATCATATGTACCGATGCAGGATGAAGATAGCTGTTTTTCAGTAAGGATGCCGCGCTTATATTCTGTGGCAGCCGTCAGCGCATCGGTACATTTCCATCGGAAGAATTTGAGGCGGCGGATGAGTTTTGGGAGACGCCCTTTGTAAGAGATTGTATTAAGGTACGCCTGAAGCGTATAATGGAACAGATTAACTGGGCTGCGATTATTACATGCCCCGGACCTATCTGGATACGGCCATTGACAGTAGCATGCGGACCAGGCCCTGTAACGTGCCAAGGCTGAAAAAGGGCGGCTGCTGTCTGTGGGAAGCCGGTATGAATATCCATAAATAAGGCTGCATCTGTGATAATATTGGGATATACAACGGAAAAGAGAGGCGGGTATTTATGTACATGGATTCCTTTTTCTGGGGAGGCGGTTTTGAAATCATGTTTACCCTGGTATTTGTGATTATCATTGGAGTATTTGTGGTTACAGCAGTAAAGGGATTGAGCCAGTGGAACAAGAACAATCAGTCCCCCAGGCTGTCGGTAACAGCTTCCGTGGTCTCCAAAAGGACCAATGTCAGCCATCACAGCCATCCCAATGCAGGAGATGCCACAGGAACCCATGGCTACCATTCCACCACGTCCACCAGCTATTACGCGACGTTCCAGGTGGAGAGCGGTGACCGGAGGGAGCGGACGGAAGGCTGATAGAGGTAACGCCGGACCATGAAATCGTAATGTGACCTTCCGTGTGCCGGGAGCCGGTGCCTTCGGGGCAAAAAAGTGGTTGATGCTGCCGGGACTTAGCCTTATTATGATGATATAGCACTCTGTGTGGCCACGGATGATGAGACGGATGTCGTAAACAGCGAAAAAATATTCGAGGTAGATATTGAGTTCTTCCGCCCTGTCACTTCAGACAATTGGAGAAAAGGGAGCTGTTTTTCGCAGCCCTCTTTCATGTTGTGCGCCTGGCGGCGCACGTTTCTAACGGGTGAAAGTCCTGAATCCACCTGGTAGCGGGAAGGATATAGCCGAAGGCAAGGGTGTTGCAGGTGACTGCAAATCTGAAGGAAGCCGGATGTGGGGAACGAACCCATGGGCAAACCTCTGGTCTGACGGACAGAAACCGTATAGAAGGCTGTACATGAGGGTAAGTCTGCAACACAAGATGAAGCCCGATAGCTACACGGAATCGTGTACAGTAAATGCGGCAGATAGATGGAGGGAAGAAACGTGTGGTAACCCAGGGAGGTCTGTACGGAATGCTCTGAAAGGAGTAACCATTGCCGAGAGGTAATGCTGAGCGTACAGAAGTCAGCAGAGGTCATAGTAGCTGTTTTCAGTGAA
Source organism: Enterocloster clostridioformis (assembly GCF_020297485.1). NCBI lineage: Bacteria > Bacillati > Bacillota > Clostridia > Lachnospirales > Lachnospiraceae > Enterocloster > Enterocloster clostridioformis. The sequence goes on along the minus strand of NZ_JAIWZC010000001.1, from coordinate 4,416 downwards.
GGACCGAATCAATAGGAGTCTTTAGTACGACAGGAAAGGAGGAATGGGCAGATGGGTACAGAAACAGAGAAAGCTGCTCGCAAAGAGATAGCGCGGAACGCAAAGGGTATGTGAGAGCGCACCGCTCATTCAACCGGATATGGAAGGAAAGAGACAGTGCAGAGCCAGACATCTTAAGTAAGATACTGAACAAGGAAAATCTGAACAGGGCTTACAAAGAGTGAAGGCAAACAAGGGAGCGCCGGGAGTGGATGGAATGACCATTGAAGCGGCGTTACCATGGCTGAGGGAGAATAACTATGAACTGGTAGAGAGAATCAGGAGGGGAAGTATACCCCATCTCCAGTCAGGCGTGTGGAGATTCCGAAGCCGGAGGGAGGGATACGAAAGCTTGGTATCCCCACCGTAATAGACCGTATCATCCAGCAGGCAATGCTTCAACAGCTCATGCCAATCTACGAACCATTGTTCTCGAAAGACAGCTTCGGCTATCGTCCGGGACGAGGAGCAAAAAGACGCCATTCTCAGGATAAAGGAGTATATCGAACAGGGATACACGAGGGCAGTAGTTCTCGACTTATCGAAATACTTTGATACGCTGAACCATACGATACTGCTGAACCTGTTGAGGAAACAAGTAAAAGACGAAAGAGTGGTGCAGATGGTGAAGCGGTACCTGAAAAGTGGAGTGATGGAAAACGGTGTTGTGACAGAAACGAAGGAAGGCTCCCCGCAGGGAGGAAATCTATCCCCACTCTTAGCAAACGCGTATCTGAATGAGTTCGACTGGGAGTTCCACAGACGGGGCGTACCGTGTATCCGCTATGCAGACGACATCGTACTGCTGGCAAAGAGCGAACGGGCGGCAGAACGACTGCTGGAATCCAGCACGAAATATCTGGAGGCAAGGCTGAAACTGAGAGTGAATCGGGAAAAGAGCCGAACGGTCAGTGTGTTCGCAATCCAAAATTTTAAGTTCCTTGGTTTTTGTTTTGGAAGAACGGAACAGGGACCTATATCCGTGTCCATGGAACGTCATGGAAGAAAGCCAAGGAGAAACTGCGCAGGCTTACTTCCCGGAGCAGGTGCGGGAGTATCATCCGAACCAAGGAAAAGATAAAAGTCTACATGAGAGGATGGCTGAACTACTATGGGATAGCGGACATGAAAAAACATCGAAAGCCTGAATGGATGGTTGTACCGCCGGATACGGATGTGTATCTGGAAACAGTGGAAACTGCCCAAAACCAGAATGAGGAAACTCATAGGACTGGGAGTAGACAGCCATTATGCGGCAACAATAGCCTACGACCGCAAGGGATACTGGTTCAATGCCGGAAACAAGGCGGTCAACTGGGCATTAAGTAAAGAAGACTGATAAACTGGGGCTTTTATGACTTAGCCGCAGCCTATCAGTCTCTGCACACCAACTATTGAAAGCGCCGTATACGAGAACCGTACGTACGGTGCTGTGAGAGGACGGCGGTTAATCACCGCCTCCTACTCGATTTTTGAGGCGTCATATGTATAAGCATTTTTCAATTCCCGGAGCGTCCTGCAGGGTCCCCTTTGCAGACCTTTGCAGGAGAAACAGTGAGTTCAGGACCTATTTTATAAGAAAGACCTACGAGACTTCCCAGTGCATTCATCCCCAGGGTACAAAGATTACTGCCTCAATTACCAGACCATCCGTGAGCGGATTGCTTACTGGATTGTGGGAATGCACGACATCGCTCCCGCGGAGACCATCCGCATGCCCGGCTCCCAGCTGATGCTGGACAATATGCTCCATGTCAGCAGGTCCTCCCTGAACCAAGAGCTGAAGCTGATGGAGAAGGAGGGCTATTTCAGGATTACGGGACGGGAGATGCAGGATTGGGATAAGGAAAAACTGGAGGAGCTGATTTAAACCGGCTCATCCTCCGGCCGGATACGGATGTTTTATGAAAAACTGGAGGGGAAGGATCACGGGTAGGATACGGTGGTCATCACAGGAGACCATTCATGGGGCTGAATCTGGAGGAAGCCCTGGCTGATTTGGATTTCATCCAGTCCCTGCCGGACGCAAAATCCTGCTGAGAGGAAATCACGACATGTTCTGGGATGCCAAGAAAACCTATCGTCTGAATGAGATGTTCCGGGGGCGTCTGTCCTTTCTCCAGAATAATTTTTATGCCTACAGGGAGTACGCCCTGGTGGGGACAAAGGGGTACTGCTATGAGGGAAAGGATTCCCCGGAACATTTTGAGGAGCTGGTGAGGAGGGAGCTGGACCGGCTCCGTATCTCCTTTGAGCTGGCTGCTGCGGACGGCTACAGCCAATTCATTATGTTCTTACTGGGGGAGGTGGACGGAATTGGGTATAAGCTGGTTTCATCGGATTATCTCAGGTTCCGGCCGGAGAGAGGAGCAGCGTGAAGTACAAAGCAGGGACCAGGAGGAGGCGCGGCGGTTCTGTATTGCCATAAAGCAGCCGGGGACGGACCAGAAAGAAGTCCTGTACACAGGGGACAGCGTGGTGGACGCAAAGACAGCGGCAGGAGCCGGTGCGGATTTTGCCGGTGTGTTGACAGGAACAAAGTCGTCCCGGGATTTTGAACCCTTTGATCATGTATGTATTGCCTGGGATTTGGAGAGCTGCTGAAAGCTTTGAAGCAGGAGAAATAAGAGAAACAGGAGTTGTCTGCGTATAATCGAGTAGGAGGCGGTGATTAACCGCCGTCCTCTCACAGCACCGTACGTACGGTTCTCGTATACGGCGCTTTCAATAGTTGGTGTGCAGAGACTGATAGGCTGCGGCTAAGTCATAAAAGCCCCAGTTTATCAGTCTTTCTTTACTTAATGCCCAGTTGACCGCCTTGTTTCCGGCATTGAACCAGTATCCCTTGCGGTCGTAGGCTATTGTTGCCGCATAATGGCTGTCTACTCCCAGTCCTATGAGTTTCCTCATTCTGGTTTTGGGCAGTTTCCACTGTTTCCAGATACACATCCGTATCCGGCGGTACAACCATCCATTCAGGCTTTCGATGTTTTTCTTCATGTCCGCTATCCCATAGTAGTTCAGCCATCCTCTCATGTAGACTTTTATCTTTTCCTTGGTTCGGATGATACTCCCGCACCTGCTCCGGGAAGTAAGCCTGCGCAGTTTCTCCTTGGCTTTCTTCCATGACGTTCCATGGACACGGATATAGGTCCCTGTTCCGTTCTTCCCAAAACAAAAACCAAGGAACTTAAAATTTTGGATTGCGAACACACTGACCGTTCGGCTCTTTTCCCGATTCACTCTCAGTTTCAGCCTTGCCTCCAGATATTTCGTGCTGGATTCCAGCAGTCGTTCTGCCGCCCGTTCGCTCTTTGCCAGCAGTACGATGTCGTCTGCATAGCGGATACACGGTACGCCCCGTCTGTGGAACTCCCAGTCGAACTCATTCAGATACGCGTTTGCTAAGAGTGGGGATAGATTTCCTCCCTGCGGGGAGCCTTCCTTCGTTTCTGTCACAACACCGTTTTCCATCACTCCACTTTTCAGGTACCGCTTCACCATCTGCACCACTCTTTCGTCTTTTACTTGTTTCCTCAACAGGTTCAGCAGTATCGTATGGTTCAGCGTATCAAAGTATTTCGATAAGTCGAGAACTACTGCCCTCGTGTATCCCTGTTCGATATACTCCTTTATCCTGAGAATGGCGTCTTTTGCTCCTCGTCCCGGACGATAGCCGAAGCTGTCTTTCGAGAACAATGGTTCGTAGATTGGCATGAGCTGTTGAAGCATTGCCTGCTGGATGATACGGTCTATTACGGTGGGGATACCAAGCTTTCGTATCCCTCCCTCCGGCTTCGGAATCTCCACACGCCTGACTGGAGATGGGGTATACTTCCCCTTCCTGATTCTCTCTACCAGTTCATAGTTATTCTCCCTCAGCCATGGTAACGCCGCTTCAATGGTCATTCCATCCACTCCCGGCGCTCCCTTGTTTGCCTTCACTCTTTTGTAAGCCCTGTTCAGATTTTCCTTGTTCAGTATCTTACTTAAGATGTCTGGCTCTGCACTGTCTCTTTCCTTCCATATCCGGTTGAATGAGCGGTGCGCTCTCACATACCCTTTGCGTTCCGCGCTATCTCTTTGCGAGCAGCTTTCTCTGTTTTCTGTACCCATCTGCCCATTCCTCCTTTCCCTGTCGTACTAAAGACTCCTATTGATTCGGTCCTTCACTGAAAACAGCTACTATGACCTCTGCTGACTTCTGTACGCTCAGCATTACCTCTCGGCAATGGTTACTCCTTTCAGAGCATTCCGTACAGACCTCCCTGGGTACCACACGTTTCTTTCCCTCCATCTATCTGCCGCATTTACTGTACACGATTCCGTGTAGCTATCGGGCTTCATCTTGTGTTTGCAGACTTACCCTCATGTACA